>NZ_JAGYPM010000009.1:72461-115225 GCF_018343665.1 Cytobacillus citreus | reverse complement strand
ATGAATTTTCAAGCCCTTCAAAAACGGGCAAAAGAAACAACTAGAAACAAGAACGGACGTTTCAGCCGAAAGAAACGGTTTGGAAAATCTATAGCTAGGAAAGCGCCCTCTATGCTTATAACCATTTTAGAACAAAAGCTATCTATCTTCGGCATAGAACTGAAAAAGATCAACACCTCGAAGGTAAAAGCTAGTCAGTATCATCACGAGACGGACACCTTTCAAAAGAAATCCTTGTCTGAAAGATGGAATCTTATAAGAAATGAACGTGTCCAACGTGATTTGTACTCTGCTTATCTCATAAAAAATGTAACGGAATCTCTTGATAGCATTAATAGGTATTTATGTATGGATGAATATGATCATTTTAAGAAACTACATGACATAGAAATTATACGAATAAAATCAAGTAATCAAAACAAAATAAGTAGTTTTGGAATTTAAAGGAGTGTTGGGTTAGAAACGAGCCCATGCAGTCGATAAGCACCGCTGAGGTGTTTGGCTGTAGAAGTCTTGAGCAAACGCTTTGTAGTGTCTGTATGTTGTACCCTATTGTATATTAAAGCAGGGGAGAGTATAGAAGAAACAAGCTAGTCGCTCAAGAACCCCATTGCTTTAGCTATGGGAGTTTCAGCATGATCATTAAAATGACAAAATCTAATATGAATGATTTTAATAAATCTAATGAAGGTTTCATTGTCACTGGGAGAATGATACCTAAATATGAAAACAATGTTTGGGAATATACGGAGGAGGTCTTTTCTGAGCCATATTTCAAGAAATATGAAGATGAAGAAATGGATAACAGCTATATTGAAGAAGAAGGGAAGGTTGTTTATTTCTTTTATGTTGAAAATACCTGCATTGGTCAGATTAGAATACGTTCTAGTTGGAATGGATATGCCTTTATAGAAGATATTGCTGTTGCTGTAGAATATCGAAAAAAGGGTGTTGGAACAGCATTATTGAATAAAGCGATTGAATGGGCAAAGGAGAATAACTTTTGTGGTCTTATGCTTGAAACACAAGATATTAATGTTTCTGCTTGTCATTTTTATGCTAAAAATAACTTTGAAATCGGTGCAATTGATACGATGCTTTATTCAAACTTTCCAACTGCTAATGAAATTGCAATCTTTTGGTATTATAAATTTTAGTTTTATATGTTGATATTGTATTAATTAAAGAGATATTGCTGGAAAATGGGAATGTTTTTGTGACTGATAAAGCTACCCGATAGCCACGGTAGGAAAACCGCCCCCGCTGAAAGGGAGGTTTAAAGAACTGAACGATCGTTTTTCGTTCGTTCAATGAATAGATGTATTGCATGCCTCAATACTATTGCAATCGGTAATAGCCTTTGCAAAATACTGAGTTTTTCGGTTTCATAGCAATTAAAAATGAATTAATGATATCTGAGGCAGAAATCAAAGTGTTTATCCAACTCACAAATAAAAAAATTGACTTGATATCTTCATATAAAAAAAACGATACAATGAGAGGCACTACTGATAATGTAATGAAGGGCAAGCTCATAAACACCCAAAATCTCGGTTTGGATAGAATTGCATTTGTATGTAGCCAGAAAAATATACCGCTAAACGTTAAACTAATGTCACCTTTTTTGTTTACGGCAATTATGTGAAGGGTCTCGTGAATGATGAAGACAAAGATCCATACTAAGAAAAGATTGAAAGTATTGATATGTGGGAACCATCCTCCAAATAAAAATGGAATTAGGACTATAATGACCTGGAGTAGATATACAAACTTCATATAGTGCTTTCGTAACCAATGATTCTGTATAAAAGGGGTCCATTCTGACAAATCCATACTTAATTGTGGTAAGTGTCTAAACCACAATATCATAAATTTTCACTCCTTCAATTAATTTATTACCCATATATTACCACGATGATTGGTGAATTTGAGAAAGTGGTTAAGCATTTGGAAAACGATATTGGCAATAGTGGAATCAGCATGAAATAAGTTGATGAAAGCAATCATACGATTGGAGCTACTAAAATAGCTGTGCGGGTTTATGATAAATATTTTATGAGAATTGGGAATCGAGCAAGTTTGAGCCTTACTGTAGTTGGTGATAACCGTAATATTTTTATTTCAGCCATTGGGGCTGGAGGAGGAAGTGGAGTTCTTTTTAACTTTAGTCTTGGGGCTGAAAACGATATGGTAGAAATCGTGCAAAAAAGTGTAGAACAAATGAAATAATCTTCATTATATGTCTAAGGGTTGGATGAATTATATAGATGGTTTTCTTTGTAATCTGAAGACACTTATTTCACTTATTAATATAGGTACAAATGGATCAACATCACTTAACATAGAAAAATGGATTGTTCTATAACCAAACAACCCAATTTTTGCTGTTATTTATTCAATTCAACCGTTTCATTCACATCTGTCGATTGAGAACTTTGCCCTGTCATGCGTTTATAGAGAAAGGCGATTTTCTTCGTAAAATTACCGGTTTCCCAATATTCGGCTGCTTCCGCTTTTACCTTTATCAAGACAACGTTCGGATCATCATAAGAGGTTTGCATAATTGCCTCATATGCTTTGCTCCACAATTCCTTTTTCTTGTCTAAATCTTCAACGATTTCCGCTCTTCCACGGACGGAAACATAGGATTTACCTGCATAAGCCACATTAACATCTTGATCATGTATAATTTCTTCATATTTATTAGTCTCTTTTTTAGTGAAAAACCATAAGTCGCCATCAAACTCTACTTCCTGTGTTTTCATAGGACGAGATACAAGCCCTTCTTCAGTTACCGTAGTCAGCATGGCTGTGTCTACTTCTTTGATTAACTCTCTTAATGTTTCCATTTCTTCTTGTTTTATCATGTTAGACATTTTCATCACCTCATTCATGTTTATAGAGGTATACTACCCTTTATAGCAACTTTTATTCAGGTATGGTGGATTACTAAATTGACTCTAACCAAATTGAATCCAATGAGAAGAAACAAATAGAGGATTTAAACTGTTTTCTTAGTGATGATCCTCACAAAATTGTCAGCATTTTTGGCGTATTCTTTTAAGAAGAGAGAGACTGACGCCATCATGGATTATAAGAATGCAGATGATGGGTGAGGATATGGGGGAGGAATTCGAGGATGGAGGCTTCAAACGTTATTTTAAGTGCTCCACTGCAGCAATTAAAGGATGAGCATGTGTCACTCCGGGAAGATATGAATCTTTTCTATGAGATCACAGAAGAGATAGAATTCGAATCAGGTCCTGCTCTCATTCAAGAGTTTACGAGATTATACGAGCGGATTTCGACCTTTAATAGTAAGCTAAAGGCACATTCCAAAAAAGAGGACGACTGGCTATTCGCTATGATGGCCAGCCGCCTTGGAGAGAATGACAAAACAATTGAAGTGATGGAATTTGAGCATGAGAAGGCTGAACAGCATTTACGAGATTTTCTGACTGAAGCGGAACAAGCGGGACCCGCCATTGATATAGATGAAGCCCAAGCGATTGCCGTATACGCCGTCCAAGCTTATGCTACCTTAATCCAGCACTCTGATAGAGAAGAAAAAGTGCTGTTTCCATTGGCAGAGAAAATACTGTCGGTTGGGGAGAAGGCGGAGCTTGAAAGACGGTTTCGAGCTTGAAAGAACATCGCAGTCAATCGCTGCAATGATCTCAATACGAACTAATTGAAGTAAGGAAAAGTCAATTAGATATTGATTATGGTGAATGCAGTGACTAGCAGCGGATACATGTCGAAATTGCCCCACTACTAGTTTAGAAGAGAAGCAGGTGTCCACTACGGGTGCCTGCTTCTATTTAATTACATTACATCAAGTGTTAAAATAGAAGATATTAACAAAAAATATTCAAATTAGGTGGGCTAGAAATGAAAGAATTAATGCAAAAAATAATAGAGTTTAGAGATGAGCGAGGATGGGCCCATTATCACAATGAAAAAGATTTAGCTATTTCCATATCTCTAGAAGCGAATGAACTATTAGAAAATTTTCAATGGAGAACGAGTGAAGAAGCGGTTGCTGAATCAAAACAGAATATTAAAGAAGAGATGGCGGATGTCTTTATATATCTTCTGCAGTTAGCGGATAAAATGAATATAGATTTGGAAGAGGAAGCCTTTAAGAAAATGGAGAAGAATGCGGTGAAGTATCCAGTAAATAAAGTAAAGTAATTGATCATCCCTTCAATATGCCAGCAATAATGAGGTAGGTATTAAACAATATGAGTAAAATAGAAATAAAAACAATACCTTTTGACAAGACATCAATAGACAATATGAACGGTTACTATACCGATTATCCTGTTGTCTACTTTCTAAATAATGATACAACGGTCTATATCGGTGAAACAGTAGCAGTAAAAAATCGAATGAGAGATCACTTAAATAATGGTGAGAGAAAAGCATTAAAGAAGATGTCCCTGATCATTCATGAAAAGTTTAATCGATCAGCTACATACAATATTGAAACCAAGCTGATCAATTATTTTTTAGCAGATGAACGCTACAAATTACAAAACAAGAGTCAAACAGTTAATAGTGTGATGCACAATTATTATGAAAAAAAATACTTTAATGAGGAATTGTTTGAAAACATATGGGATGAGCTATTAGATAGGGATATTGTAGAAAATTCTAGAAATACAATCGAAAATAAGGATATATTCAAGCTTTCCCCATTCAAAGAATTATCGATAGAATAGTTAGAACTTCAGCAGAAGATTATAGAGGTTTGTAAAAAACACATTAATGAGGATGAGCCTTTTGTCTTTTTAATTAAAGGGGAAGCAGGAGTAGGAAAAAGTGTTGTATTAAGCTCCGTAATTAACAAAATTCAAGAGTTATCAAAGGAAAAATCATCCCCTTTGTATAAAACCAATAATTATTTATTAGTCAATCATACAGAGATGCTAAAAACGTATAAGAAGATTGCTGGTAAAGTTAAAGCACTCACTAAAAAGAATTTTGAAAAACCAACATCCTTTATTAATCAGCGGAAAAAATTGATGGAAAAGGCTGATATTGTGTTAGTAGATGAAGCTCATTTGTTGTTAACTAAGCCTGATCCATATAATAATTTTGTTGAGGAGAATCAGCTGCAAGAGATTATTAGGCATAGCAAGATTGTTATCGCAGTGTTCGATGATAAGCAAGTGTTAAAGATGAAGAGCTACTGGGATGAGGAAAGGCTTCAATCTATTATAGGAAAATATAATACTGAACCTACCTATAAGCTTACGAACCAATTCCGCATGCAGGCAAATAATGAAATGGTTAATTGGATTGACCATTTTGTTGAAAAGAAGATTACTGAAATACCTAAAGACCCTGAATATGATTTTATGATCTTTGAATCAGCAGCAAAAATGTATGACGTAATACAGGAATTAAATAAGGAATATGGTTTAGCAAGAATTGTATCCACATTCGATTACATACATAAGAAAGACGATCAAGAGTATTACGTAGAAGAAGATAATTTTAAACTTCCTTGGAATGGGGATTACGGAAATACTACATGGGCAGAAAAAGCAGAAACAGTCAGGGAAGTCGGTTCTATTTATACCATACAAGGCTTTGATTTAAACTATGTTGGAGTTATCCTGGGTCCATCGATTTCATATGATGAAGACAAAGATGAATTGAAAATCTTAACAGAAAATTATAAAGATACGGAAGCTTATAGAGGAAAAGATGAATTCCAAAATAGCGATGAAATAAAGGAAAAAATTATATTAAATTCTCTTAATGTTCTTATGAAAAGAGGAATACGTGGCCTGTTTATTTATGCCAGTGATTCGAAATTGAGATCGAGATTGTTAGAACTTCAAAATAATGAAAGAATATAGTAGACTTGAATAATATCTAACTGGATAAATTTGTAAATTTTATCGTTAGAGCTATTGAATGGAAAACGTAAGCATGAAATCGTACTGTTGGAATTGTTAATGCAGCAGGAGAAGGTTGCACATGGGGAGTATATTAATCATTTAAACAAAGAAGGTTGCGTAGTAGACGAGGATACCATTGCATCAGTGAAAGGTATCTTTGATTTATCATTTTTTACCCAAGTCTTTAAGAAAAAATATGGGGATCAACCAATTATTACTTTCCAGGAAAATTGCTTTACGTTTAATGATTCGATCCGTGAAAGTCTAGTAAGAAATGATTATTTCAAAACAATGGTATTGGACATTTTATTAAGTGCAAAAGAAAAAATGAAAAATATGAATGTAAACAACCACTGACTTTGTATGAAAAATACTCAAGAAAAGACTCTTGTAAACTATTAAATTGGCAAAATGACGAAAGCTCTACTATGTATGGTTACAAAACAAAAAGAAGTAACCGCTCTCCTTGCCCTAGGTTGAAGAGGTTACTTCTTTTTATATAACTTTACTTAGGCTGCCGCTCACTTTGCGGCTTGTTGTTGCGTTGATCAGGTGTGCTAAGCACCTGATCTTTTTTATTTATACCTATATTATAAGGAATTTATACGTAGATATCAATGGGAATGCTACTGTTAAAGGAAATCGTAATATTTAAAAGTGGATAATGGAGAGATATCGGGCGATTTACGTTATTTTTATGAGTGATATGAAAGAAAGCGTCAATATTTGTTTCATGCGGAACTATCATTTTTTTAAGTAAATGATTCTTTTCGTGAATACACCATAGCATTAAAAACGATTTGGATAAGTTTGTAAATGGAAAAACGTCAATGCACGGCAGGAAACGGGCAGAGTGAAGACTATTGAAGAATTTAAGAAAAAGAGATTTCGCTATCAATATAATGAATTTATCGCAGATTAACGGGCAGTAAGACCCCCACTTCAAGGTTGCGAGAGAATTAAAGAAACCTAAGTGGGGGATCAACTGCCCGTAAAGGCCCGTAAAATGAACACAGACTAAAAGCGCCACATCGTGTGGCAACGTCTGCGTGACCCACTTCCTGTGGGCCGCAACTAACCATCAGTGGGGGATGAAAGATAACCCCCACTGATGGAAGTTTCACTTTATGTATCTGCCGTCGTTTTCATGGAATTTTTAGAAAAAAGTTATTTGATATAATAAATTTATTAAGTATAGTTGATCGTCCTTTACGATTTAAAAACTAGGAGTTTTATATATGGGAAAAAAGAAAAGTGGCCATTACTGCAAAGCATGTGGAAGAACTGTTCCTAATGAAAAGTTCAGCGGGAAGGGTCATCGCCAACACATCTGTAAGGATTGCAAAAGAAAAGGTGAAAAAATATATGAGATGTCATCTTCAACCTATAATCGAGAAGTGAATAACCTTAACAAAGCTATTAGAAACTGCTTGATATTGTACTCTAATAACTCAAGCTATTTCTTATTTGAATATCAAAAAGAACGTTAAATTACAAGAGATGACTTCGAGTCCGAAATTTTTATCTATCAAGCAAATGCAGATCAAAGGTTTTTGGTAGAAAAGTCCATGCAAGAAAATGAAGCATTAATGGATGTTTTATTTAAAAAATATTATGAGTCAATAGAAAATGGACATTCCCTTGATTATGATGATGTATTAGAAAATGAAACACTAGAAATATCAAAAAAACGCCAACAACATATTGAGGTAATCTTATCAATAAAATATCTAGTGTGATTTTAGATTGAATGTATATGGTCAGGAGTCTGTTCAATTAGTTCTTATAAGTTAATGGGAATCGAATAAAAATAAAAATAGGAGGACAAGGTCGATGAAAGTGAAACTGGAACATATATTGGAAGGAATGGAAATGCAATCAGAGGAAAGCAATTCTTATCTTAATCTTGAAACAGGCGAAATCGTTATTGTCTCACATGAGGCAATATTAATGGCGGAAGATGGTGAAGAATATGATCATTTACCCGATTGGCAGCAAGAAGAAGTAAAGCTAGCATATGCAATTGTTGATAGCTTTGATAATTATACCTCACTTCCTACTAGCTTTGATATACATGAGTATGACATGATGGAAAGGTTTTGTTATAGCCTCCCTGATCATAAAAAACAAGATATATTACTTGATTCCATTAGAGGAAAGGGAGCATTTCGCCGATTTAAGGACAATGTCAATCGGTTAGGGATTGCTGAACAATGGTATGAGTACCGTGATCATTGTTTTAAGGAAATAGCTAGAGAATTTTGTCAGAGTAACAATATTGCTTTTATAGAGTAAGTTCACTTCGAAATCGTACATTTAACGGCTTTTAGCTAAATGAATTATTGAAGAGAATTAAGAATAGAGGCAGGCCGGAATTACTGATTATTGGATGGAGAAAGGTGATTGAGAACTAACTACCATATATTTTTTTCTGGAAACTAATATTTTTTAGTAAATCAAAAGTGAAATAAGAAGGTGAGATTAAATTGAATCTGGGATATTATCTATCTCTCTTTAAAGAGGAAAGTACTGAAATACGATGCAAACAGGTACTGGACGAAGTTTCCCCAGTACTAAATCATCTGTTCGAAAGGTTTATAGAAAAAGCAGGTATACCTCTCGGAGCCGAATAACTAAAGATGAAAGAAACACAATGCGTTTTATTGAATGTTTATGTGAAGCCGGTTTGGTTGAATGCATGGGCTTCGAACCAGCCTATGTAAAAGGAAGACCGCGGCGGATTTATAAATTAACTAATACTCCATTTAAAGCAATTTAAGACTGCTGGGAATTAACCCAGGCAGTCTTTTTTATGTATTTTTGGAAAAGTTTATAGAGCCTTCTAATAAAAATATTCACTTATAAAAAAGTTTATTGCATTTCACTATGGTGTTCCATATAATCTATTTTAGGGTAAATTCAGAATATTTACCCGATTATATTTATGTACTAGAATAATATTTTATAAGCGGGGGGGGATTTATTTATGGAACACATGGGCTGGGTATCTTTGGTACCACCAATTATTGCAGTTGTTCTTGCAATAATAACGAAGAACGTTATTGTGTCTCTATTCTCCGGTGCTTATATCGGGGTACTCATTCTTGTTGGAGGTCACCCTCTTAAAGCAACAATGGAGACGATTGGAAATTACTTTTTTCCACTAGTTGCAGATAGCTACAATGCAGCAGTATTAGTTTTGCTGTTCTTTATTGGCGGATTTGTTGCACTAATGGAGAAGTCTGGCGGTGGAGCCGCACTTGCCACTCATGCCATTAAATTCTTTAACACGAAGGCAAAAGCACAGATTTCTGCTTGGGTAGGAGGAATTATCATCTTCTTCTCAGATTTGGGTACACCGCTCATCGTCGGACCTGTATTTGAAAAGATTTTTGATAAAGCGAAAATTTCAAGAGAGAAGCTCGCTTGGATTATCGACTCAACATCATCTCCGGTCGCAGTATTAGTCCCTTTTATTGGCTGGGGCGTTTACATAATGGGCCTTATTCAAAAAGAATATGAATCTTTAAATATCACTACATCGGAATTCACTACACTTATCAAAGTAATTCCCTTTCAGTTTTATGCTATTTTAGCTGTTACAATGGTTCCACTTATTGCATTATCTAAGTTAGATTTTGGACCAATGGCAAAAGCAGAGCAAAGAGTACAAAAGACTGGAGAACTTTATTGGCCAGAGTCAAAGCCGTTAAGAAAAACAGAAATTAGTGAGGAAAGCACAAAAAACAGCCGTGCTATCATGATTTGGCTGCCATTGCTGGTATTATTCATTACGTTATTCGGGTTATTAATTTCATTTGGCTTTCCATTCAAGCCTGTTCCAGGAAATGATTTTAGGGTTTCACTAAGTACAGCCTATTTATTTGCGGCAGTGACTATTATTATCTTAATGCTTGCATATAAAGTAAAAAAATTCAGCGAGATATTTGATATTTATACAACGGGTATGCAAAAAATGGTGTATGTCGCTGTTACACTTATTCTTGCATGGTCCCTTGGTAAAGTAATTAAGGAAATGGGAACGGCTTCCTTTATTGTTGAAATCATGGATGGAAATGTTCCTGCATTTATTATTCCAGCCATCTTATTCGTAGTGGGAGCATTGATGTCTCTTGCATCTGGAACTTCATGGGGAACATTTGCAATCATGCTGCCAATCGCCATTCCTATGGCTGTTTCACTCGATGCACATTTATTAGTTTGTATCGGGGCTGTCCTGTCAGGAGGAATATTCGGGGATCACTGTTCACCTATTTCCGATACAACCATTTTATCGTCTACAGGAGCAGGGGCAGATCATATCGATCACGTGAAAACACAATTCCCTTATGCACTCCTTAATGCATCGATCGCATTCATTGGTTTTATTGTTGCAGGAATTACTGGCAGTGCATTCACGATCATCTTAAACATTGTCCTGCTTTTTGTAGCTATTTTTGTTTTATCCAAGATTCACAAAAAGAAGTATGGTGAAGGAGTTGAAATGTAAGCGAAACTATGGGGCGGGCGCTTTACGAAGCGCGAAGATGAAATTATGGAGAAGTTTAATACTTCTTTGCCTGTAGATCATAGACTTTACTATCAAGATATAACAGGAAGTATTGCGCATGTAAAAATGCTTGTAAAATGCAATTTGCTATCAGAGGCTGAAGGGATTCTACTTATAGACGGACTTGAGTCCATTCTTAGAGATATCGAGTCAGGTCTATTAAAATGGAAGGTGCTTATGAGGATATCCACTCCTTCGTTGAAATGAACTTAACGAAGAGAATCGGCGAAACCGGAAAAAAACTTCATACTGCAAGAAGCAGAAATGATCAGGTTTCAGTCGACATGAGACTATATGCAAAGCAAAAAGCCAGAGAAGTAATGACGGCCCTTCAGCAGCTCATTGATTCGTTACATGACAAAGCAGATAATAATAATGTCATCATGCCAGGATATACTCATTTGCAGCGTGCACAGGTTGTCACATTCAGCCATCACCTTGGTGCTTATGCTCAAATGTTTAGCCGGGATAAAAAAAGAATGAGCAATGCCATTGACATTTTGGATGAAAACCCGTTAGGCTGCGGTGCATTGGCCGGGACACCCATCATATAGATCGGCAAATAACGACTGAGTTATTAGGTTTTTCCAAGCCTGTAGACAACTTCTTGGATGGGGTTAGTGACCGTGATTACTTGCTTGAACTGATGTCCAGCTTTTCCATCACGATGATGCATTTGAGCAGATTAAGTTAAGAGCTAATCCTCTGGAGCAGCCAAGAGTTTAAATTCATTGAAATGGATGATGCTTATTCAACGGGAAGCAGCATTATGCCTCAGAAGAAAAATCCGGATGCTGCGGAACTGATTAGAGGAAAAATAGGAAGAGTGTATAGCTCCCTTCTTTCCTTATTAACGACCCTAAAGGGATTGCCGCTCACCTATAACAAAGATATGCAGGAAGATAAAGAACAGTTTTTCGATGCGCTAGATACGGTAATGGACTGCCTTGAAATCATGTCGAAAATGATTGATACCCTTCATGTCAATGAAGAAAACATGAAAGCCGCTATCAAAGCCGGCTTCCTAAACGCTACTGAAGTTGCTGACTATTTGGTCAGCAAAGGAACAGCCTTTAGGGATGCCCATGAGATCGTTGGAAAAATCATCATTTATTGCGAGCAGAAAAAGAAAGCGATTGAAGATTTAACGATTGAAGAAATAGCCAAGTTCAGCGACAGCATAACGGATGATATCTACGAATACATCGACTATGAAAACATCCTGAACAAAGGAAACAAAAAACTTATTAAACAGATTACAAAATAATCATTTTCTCGTAAAAAGGGCCATATTGGTCCTTTTTATGTTGCATTTGAACCTCATCCCTTGAGATAAGCATCTTCCTCTCAGATATCTTCAATATCGGTAATTTGGAAAAGATATGATTTCTTCATCTCCATATAAATCCGAATCAACTGTTCTTGAAAGTTGTTGCGGGAGTAAATAGCTTACAGAATTATTAGAGCAGGAGTAATGGGACTAGAAAAAGTAATAAAATTTTTTTAAAGGTGGATGAATAACATTGGAGTTTAAAGTAAATTTAAAGCAAAAGCATGTATTAAAAAAGGGCGAGCGGAAAGTCCAAGAACACTATCGGGATTGGAAAACATATTTAAAGACAATTGAGCGTTATCTTTCTTCTAAAAACTATTAAACAATCAAAGTATGGTAAATAAGGATACAACCAAAATATTCATGTAGGAGTGGGGAAAATGGGTAAATACTTTGTTCCTTCAAACGGAGCAATATTATGGAAAGAACTCCTTGCAGATCCTGAGAGACAGTGGAAAAAAGGGTATTCTGCATATGAATTGGCAAATTGTTGGGAAGACGCTAACAACTTACCACCTAGTGTTGAAAGGGTATTCAAACAAAGTCAGTTACCTCTGTTTAAAAATGTAGAAGTATTGTATGGATTTCCTGAGTACAAGGTTCCTTTACCTGGAGGTAGCACAAGCTCACAAAATGATCTTTATGTACTTGCAAAGGGAAATAATGAGCTTTTAACGATTATGGTGGAAGGAAAAGTTTCAGAACCCTTTGGAGAAACTGTAGCATCCTGGTTAGGCGATAATCCTAGTAACGGTAAAAGAATAAGATTGAAATACTTACTTAATATACTGGGTTTAAATGAAGAAAGTGTACTAAATAAAAGATACCAATTAATACATAGGGCTGCATCCGCACTGATTGAAGCTAAGAATGTTAATGCTAACAATTCACTTATTCTCGTACACTCTTTTAGTGAGACAGGAAAATGGTTTGATGACTATGCTGAATTTGTTTAACTTTTTCATTTTTCCCCTAAGAAGGATGGAATTGTTGGGCCAGTACAGTTAAATGGTGTTAATCTTTATTTTGGATGGGTAACTGGTACCTCCAGCTAGGAAAGTATGCTTCATTCTTCATCTAGGGAAAATACTTCATACAGAAACAGCTAAGAGAGTACAGAAAGAAGTAGATGAATTGCTTGGCCATGTTTATGAGTAATATGATCGTGGGAGACTCACTTCTGGTGAAGTGTACATAAAGTTAGAATGGGTAGAAAACTTAGAACAGATAACTAGGTTTATAGATAAGGCGTATGAATTGAAGCTACAGAGGTAGTAGTTACTATAATTATTTCCCTTATTATTTTCAATTTAAAAGGAGGGGCATTATGCTAGCCAAAATCAAAAAGGTGAAACTTAACACAGAAGGGAAAAATCCAGTATATAAAGTTATACTGGAATGCCCTGAAGGTAAGGAGCTTTATATTCATTTTGATTATACACATGCAACAAATACATTCTGGCCATTAGAAGTTAACTATGATGGGCAACATAAAGATGCAAAACTAGCATGGTTTACCAGAGATGTAGAACATATGACTGTAGAAGTATTCTTAAAGACTATTTCTGATAAGATTAACAAGAAATACGGATATGATTTGGAGAATAAAATATATGAGAACTGAAAAGTTTTATCAATGAATGCTGAATAATGGTTATGATACAGGCACTAGTAAATCAAGATTGTCCAACTGCATTAGAGTTTCTGAATACGAAGGAGATATAGAATTTCATTTTAGAACTCACATATTTTATTAGTATACTTTAGATTTAATTATTAAATTGGATCGGCTACACTTAGTTGGACAGAAATTAAAAGGTCAAATAGACTACAGATAATATATTTGAGGAAAATCTACGGTGACTAAAAAAGAACACAGAACATTTACGGTTGAGTTTAAACAACAAATCGTGCAGCTGTTTCTATATTGTAAGCCAAGAAAAGATATTATTCGTGAATTTGACCTTACTCCTTCCTCCTTAGATAAATGGGTAGGACAAAGTCAGAAATCTGGCTCTTTTAAGGAGAGGGACAATTTAACAGCCGAACAAAAAGAGCTGATTGAGCTTCGCAAACGAAACAAGCAATTAGAAATGGAGAACGATATTTTAAAGCAAGCCGCACTGATACTAGGACGAAAGTATATGTGATTAATAACAATCAATATAAATACTCGATATCAGCAATGTGCAAAGTCCTGCAAATACCGAGAAGCACCTATTATTATGAAGCAAAAGAAAGAGCAGTCGAGGATGACATCACCTCAGACGTCATCGAAATTTTCCAGGAGAGCCGTCAAAATTATGGGACACGTAAAATCAAAGTTGAATTAAAAAGCATGGTCACATCGTTTCAAGACATAGGATTGGACGAATTATGCAAGAACACGGCCTTGTTTCCATTTACAAGGTAGCTCAGTATAAACCACATGCAAAAACATGTAATGAATCCACACAGAAGAATGAAATAAACCGCGAGCTTAACCAGGAAGAAGAAATGGCTGCGATTGTAAGTGGTTTGACGTATGTAAGAGTCAATCAAAAATGGCATTACATATGTATATTTGTCGATCTCTTTAATCGAGAAATAGTTGGCTGTAGTACGGCCCAAATAAAAATGCCCTACTTGTCTATCGTGCTTGCTTCTATCAAAGTTGACCTACGTAAAATACAGTTATTTCACACTGACAGAGGTAATGAGTTTTAAAAAAACTAAATGATGATGCCCTAGAAACCTTTATTATCCACCGATCCTTAAGCATGAAGGGTTGCCCATATGACAATGCGGTAGCTGAAGCAACATTCAAAATTATTAAAACAGAATTTATTAATGGTAGACATTTTGATAATATAGAAGGTTTAACAAGAGAATTACATGACTATGTTCATTGGTTTAATCACATAAGGATTCATGGAACGCTTGGTTATATAAGCCCAGTCGATTATAAACTTGATCACCTTAAAAAAGTTGTCTAGTTTAGTGTTGACAACCCATGTTCACGTATTACCTTTTTAGAGTTTGATATGGCCTCCTTTATTGTTTTTCCATTCACATTAATAGTAAATGTTTTTGAAATTGCAATTACTGTAACTTCGTTTTTGGTTGCAAAAATATGATATCGTACTCCGGCTTCTACAAAGCCAAGTGAATTATTCATCATAACTCCCTCCTAAACTAAATATTAGACAATTAATTAGAAACTCCTTGTGGCATTTTTATGAAATATACATCCTAACGTTTATGCCCACCTACAAGTTTACTCCGTGTAATGCAATGCTAACACCTCTATAAGATACATCATCAAGGTGTAGCTGCACCATGTTTATTATTAATTTTACCTATTAGAAATTAACCGGTTGCATTAATTAAATAGGGAAAAAATAAAATTCGACCATTACATATCAACTTTTTATTATTTTGATAAAGGACTGTTTCATAACTTAGAAGTTTTGAATACGTTTTGCAAATGTGCTAGTATCAGTATATATTTTGGTATCATAACTTAGTGTCAAAAATATATACGTAAAAGGGGGGAAATCACTATGAAATATGGATATGCAAGAGTAAGCACGATACAGCAAGATCTAGAAGCGCAGCTTCAGGCATTAAAGAATGAAGGTTGCGAAGTTATCTATTCGGAGAAGTTCACAGGGACGAAAGCAGATCGACCAAAATTTAAGGAGGTACTGGCGAAGCTGGAAGCAGGCGACACATTGACCGTAACAAAGCTAGATCGCTTCGCACGTTCTACAGTAGACGCGATCAATACAGTAAAAGCGCTATTCGAAAGGGGCGTAAAGGTACACGTTCTTAATATGGGGCTAGTCGAAGACACGCCCACAGGGAGACTGATATTAACAATTATGAGCGGCTTCGCAGAGTTCGAACGAGATATGATAGTTGAGCGAACTCAGGAAGGGAAAGCGTTAGCAAGGCAACGTGAGGATTTTAGAGAGGGCAGACCGAAAAAATTTAAAAAGTCACAAATAGAGCATGCACTGAAGTTACTTGAAACCAATTCTTATAATCAGGTAGAAAATATGACCGGTATAAGTAAAAGCACGTTAATAAGGGCTAAGAAACGTCAGGAGCAGCTTAATCATTGAAATGGAAGTGTAGAGTAATATCAGTCGGCCATTTAGGTCGATTTTTTTATTTTGAAGTATACAGATCTTCAAGATTTAAAAGTCGATGGTTTCAATCACAATTCTAACAGCAGCTACAACCAAAACAATGGTTGTAATACCGTTCCTAACGTTGTTTTTCTGAAGCAAGAGTTAAGGTTTCAGTTGCCATTATTGTTGCAGTTCTTCTTATTGAACTAACGGGCCCTAGGGATTTTTAAAGCAAAAATAGCCGCGAAAGCTGTGCAATACAATAAAGGTTACTTTTGATTTGCGTTGATTTTTTTGTCCTTTCCTCGTATTTTCTTTACTGAACACTACCAAATAGAGCTATTTTGTGGAACGTGTTACCAGGAGAAGTGACCAGCAATCATACTGGGTATTTTTATGTGAAAATGGAATCACCCTAAATCCCAATTTCTTAGATTATTTAAAGCGGCGACATAGAGATGCTATTCCTTAATTTCTGATTTATTTCTATATTGACAAATTCACCCAATTGTGGTTAAGGTCAAATTATAATAAAAATGTAAAGGGGGAATACAGCCATGAGTATTCAAAGAATTCCACTTGTACCAGGAAAGATTGAGCTAGTATCATCTAAAGATGAATTGAACTATCAGGATGTGCTTAACGATTTTTCTGAAGCTGATTTCATTTTTGTTACAACATATAACATTTCGGAAAGACGAGAACGACTCCTGCAGATGCTCAAGGAGGCATCTGAGCATGCAGAAGTAAGATTAGTTACTAATATACCTAGCCGTTTTGATAGGTATTATTCATCTGTACCACGCCAAAAGGCACAAGCAAGTATAGAAAGATATACTGAAAAACTGAATCCTGAATCAATGGATGGATTTTCAGCATTTTTTCACTTTGAAAACCATACGAAGATTATCTTAACTAACAATATTGCGTATGTAGGGTCTGCAAATTTCTCTGAAGAAAGTCAAAACAGTAGAGAAACAGGTATTTTGATCAAAGATCCAGAAATGGTACAACTCGTTATCGACAATCTGGTTCCAATTATTGAGGGCGAAGGAATCCAATACTTCGGTGATGTTCTTAATGAAAAACAGCTTACTTTTTCAATGCTCTTATCCGAAATGAAGATGGCTGCTGACAATATGAAGGAGGGGGTATATACATATGTAGGTCACCCTATCGAAGATACAGAGGTATTTAACTTCTGGGACTCATATTTGTCAAATCGAGATGTTTCTATTCTGTATGATGTGATTATTGAATTGGAGGAAGAAATTAATAATTTACGTGAAATTCATGGTCTTAATCAAATATTTAATTTATCGGATATGAGTATTTTACAGCGGGCTAGTGACCTTTGTGATCACGGAACTCCAATCTGGGAGTTTTCCTCTTTTAATGCTCAGAATTTTGCAAGCGATTTGCTTTCAAACGAATTAGCACTTTATGAAGATCTGGATGAAGCTTGTCAATTAGCATCACAGCAAGCCTCAGAGCGACAATCAGAACTTGCAGAAGCCGCTGTGGATGATATTCGTGAACTTTTTGGTCTAATAGAATTAATTAAGAACAAAGTTGTCCTTATTAATACGGAACTCAATCGACTTGATGTCATACAAGAGACCATTGATAACACCTAGTAAATAACCGAGTTGTGGTAAGGCGGTTTTTCTGATCACATCTACCGCTTTAACAATAGTGGTGCGTTGTGAAAACTTATTATCTTAATTACAATAAATATAATAGCAGGAAACATTTCTTCATATGCTCTCATCAGCAGTATCGAATAGTTAAAGTAGAAAGAGAAAGCCGTTCATTTTCTATATTAACTCTTTCATCGGATTTATTAATAGACTGGTATAATGATAATGAGAAAATGTTAATGTTTGAGCTTAGTTTAATGATTATGTTTGGTGCTTAATGTTGATATTGGCGATATTATTAGGCTGAAAAAGTAAAAAATCAATGGGGGATACGAAGTGATTACATCAGAAGAAATTAAACGCAGATTATGGGACGGGGCAAGTGAACTACGTGGTTCAATGGATGCCAGCCGTTATAAAGATTATATGCTTGGATTGATGTTCTACAAGTTTTTGAGCGATAAGACTTTAGAAACATTCAAAGTGACCAGCGGTTTAGGGCAAATGGCTGAATCCGAATTAGTGGAAGAGTATACAAAGGCAAAAGCAGAATACGGTGAACAACTAGATAAAATGATTCAAAATGTACTCGGTTATTATGTATCGCCTGAGTATCTCTATCAGACATGGTTAAAAGACATCAATTTAGGAGATTTTGAAGTTCAAAAAGTAACAGATAGCTTGAATAACTTTGAGCGTACGATTGCCGTGTCTGGTGATTCGAATGACTTTAAAGGATTGTTCTCAAGTTCTACACTTGATTTAACGGATACTGCTTTAGGCAGTAACTTAAACGAACGTAGTAAAAATATTAAGGCCTTGATTTTACTATTTGCAGACTTGAACATGGTGGCTTTGCAAAAAGGCGATGTTCTGGGAGATGCATATGAGTATCTTATCGGGCAGTTTGCAATGGAGTCGGGGAAGAAGGCTGGTGAATTCTACACGCCACGACAAGTCAGTGAAGTCATGGCACAAATCGTAGCGAAAACATCAGACGTCAAGTCAATCTATGACCCGACTGTCGGTTCTGGTTCGCTACTTTTAACGGTTAAGAAGCATTTAGATGAAGATGTTCAAAAGAATTTAAGCTATTACGGTCAAGAAAAGAATACAGCAACCTATAACTTAACTCGTATGAATTTATTGCTTCATGGTGTTCGTCCGGAAAAGATGACCATTAAAAACGGCGATACACTTTCACAAGACTGGCCAGAGGATCCAGAGCGTCCAAATGAAGGCGTGCAGTTTGATGCGGTCGTTATGAACCCACCTTATTCCGCGAAAAATTGGAACAAAGCAGGATTAAAAGTCAGTGACCCTCGTTTTGAAGTTGCTGGCGTATTGCCACCAGACTCTAAAGGAGATTTTGCTTTTCTTCTACATGGGCTATTCCACTTAGGCCAAAATGGAACAATGGCGATTGTGTTACCCCACGGTGTGCTATTCCGTGGTTCAGCTGAAGGTGAGATTCGTGAACGTTTGCTTGAGAAAAACTATATTGATACAATCATTGGCTTACCAAATAACTTATTTACTAATACGGGAATTCCAGTAGCCGTGATGATTTTGAAGAAGAATCGTAATATCAATGAACCTGTACTGATCATTGATGCTTCCCATGACTTTATCAAAGTAGGGAAACAAAATGTCCTACAAGAAAAGGACATCGCAAAAATTGTTGATACGTATGTTGAACGTAGGGAAGTAAATGGTTATAGCTGTCTGGTGAAACGTGAAGATATTCTCGAAAATCAATACAACATGAATATTCCTCGCTATATTGAAGCGATAGATAAAGAGATTCCTCACGATGTAGATGCTCACTTACAAGGTGGGATTCCTCAAAAGAATATTGATGATTTGAAGATTTTACAGTCTACAGTGTCAGATGTTTTAGGAAAATCTTTGAAAGAAATTCGTGATGGTTATGTCGAACTTTTGAAGCCAGTTGAGGAAATTTCAGATGCTATATTAAGTGACTCTCGCATTGTTGAAAAATCAAAAGAAATCGAAAGCAAAGCAAAAGCCTATATTGATAAATACTGGGGCATTTTACGAAATGTAGACAGTAGCAGTAGTTTTACTCAGCTGATGGATGAAATGCTTGTTGAAATCAAGACGATTTTGGCGGATTTCAATTATATTGATGTTTATGATGGGTATCAGATTGTGGCTGAAATTTGGAAGAATGCACTGACACATGATACGGAAATCATCGCATTGAGTGATTTCTATACGGCAGGACGCACTCGTGAACCCAATATGGTAACGAAAGGAACCGGCGATAAAAAACGTGAAGAGCAAGACGGCTGGGTTGGCAGTATCGTACCGAATGAGTTGATTGCGAAACTTTTATATAGTGATGAGCTAGAAGAAATCGAATCAAAGAATATTCGCATTCAAGAAATTGAAAATGAGCTGTCAGACTTGGTTGAGTCTGCGAAAGTTGAAGACAGCGATGAAGCCAATGCTTTAGGTGAAATGTTGAATGAAGCTGGAGAAGCTTTTGAAAATAAATCAGTCAAAGCAGAGTTGAAGAAGGTGAGCAAGGGAACAGTTGAATATAACCTACTGAAGAAAGTTGAAAAGTTATTTGCAGATAAATCAGCGCTTAGCAAAGCCGTGAAAGCTGATGAAAAAGCGCTCAAAGAGGCTGTGCAAGAACGTATCTTAACTTTGACAAATGAAGAAATCGACAACTTGATGTATGAAAAATGGTTCGGTAGTACGGTGGACGCTATGGTTTATTTGATAGAACTTCCGTTAAAAACAGAGCTAAGTACGCTGCAAATGTTGCACAATCGTTATGCAGATACTTTGTCAGCGATTGATGAAGAGAGTAGTGGCTTAGAATCAGCGTTTAAAGCATTGATGAGTGAATTGGTGGTGAGATAATGACGCAACAAACAAATTCAGTGCCAAAAAGGCGATTTAAGGAGTTTCAAAACACTCAAGCTTGGGAACAGCGTAAGTTAGGTGAAGTTGCCGAAAAGGTTTCTGTTGGCATAGCTACGTCTTCAAGTGAACACTTTACCGATAGAAATAAAGGAGTTCCTTTCATCAAAAATCAAAATATAAAACAAAATAGAATTGATGATAGTGAATTAGAATTTATTTCAAAAGATTTCGATCAAGCTAATTCTACAAAAAGAGTAAAAACAGGGGATGTTTTAACAGTAAGAACCGGATATCCCGGACTAAGTGCTGTTGTACCAATGCATTTAAATTGTGCCCAAACCTTCACAACATTAATTACGAGACTGAAAAAAAACAAAGCTCTACCTGAATTTGTATCAATATTTATTAATTCTGATGTAGGTATGAAACAAATAACGGGAATGGAAGCAGGGGGAGCGCAAAAGAATGTTAATGCTGGTACCCTGAGGAATTTAACTATTTCAATACCAACTTTAGATGAACAGAAGGTAATTTCTAAGTTCGTTAGCCAGTTTGATAAGTTGATTACTCTTCATCAGCGCAAGTTAGAAAAGACGAAAGCGTTAAAGTCTGCATACCTTTCTGAAATGTTTCCCACTGAAGGTGAACGTGAACCAAAACGGAGATTTGCAGGATTTACTCAAGCTTGGGAACAACGGAAAGTTGGGGAATTAGCTGATATAGTACGAGGTGCAAGCCCTCGACCTATTCAAGATCCGAAATGGTTTGATGATGAATCTGATATTGGATGGTTACGAATTGCAGATGTAACTGAGCAAGGCGGACGTATTCATTATCTTGAACAACGTATATCAAAAGCTGGGCAAGAAAAAACTCGTGTATTAACTGAACCACATTTATTGTTGAGTATCGCTGCAACAGTGGGAAAACCTGTTGTGAACTATGTTAAAACTGGCGTACACGATGGATTCTTAATCTTTCAAAATCCAAAATTCGACCGTGAATTCATGTTCCAATGGTTGGAGATGTTCCGCCCGAAATGGCAAAAATATGGACAGCCTGGTAGTCAAGTCAACTTGAATTCTGATTTAGTAAAAAATCAAGAGATTATGTTACCAAGTGAAGAAGAACAGAAGAAAATTGGTGACTTTTTTGCACAACTAGACCACCTCATCACTTTTCATCAGCGTAAGTTAGAAAAACTCCAAAATATTAAAAAAGCATACCTAAATGAGATGTTTGTTTAGAGGGGAGCGTCAGTCATGAGCAATGCACCAAAAAGTGCGGCAGAGAAAACTTTTCAAGAGAATTTTGCTAAAGAACTACAAAAATATAAATGGGAAGCGCCCGACTTTCTAAACGGTAATATTCAAAAGGTAACCGTTGCTGACTTGGTTAAGCATTGGCGTAGAGAACTCAACCGAATCAATGCTGACCAGCTTGAAGGCGTGGAATTGACGGATAATGAGTTCAGTCAAGTGATGGCAAAAGTCAATCAAATTAGCAACAGTTACGAGGCAGCAAAGATTTTAGCGATTGAAGAATCAAAAGGCAAGATTGACGGCATTTACCGTGATGACCATCCCACAATCACAAGAAAACAAATCACGTTGACGATTTTCAAAAAAGCTGCAGTGCGTGGTGGGGATTCAAGTTATCGAATTGCTAGAGAGGTACAGACACCAAACAACAACCGTTTTGATATTGTCTTACTGATCAACGGCTTGCCCTTAATCAATATTGAGCAAAAACGCACAGATAAAACACTAGACGAAGCATTTGGTCAATTTATGCGCTACTATCGTGACGGCGAATACAGTAACAACTTCATGGCTTTTTCACAAATGATGGTGATCACTTCTGAAATCGCCACTCGCTATTTCGCTACACCAAAAACAGCTGGAGACTTTAACCCTAGTTTCGTATTCCATTGGGCAGATAAAGAAAACAATGTTGTAAATGCTTGGGAGAAAGTAATTGGGCAATTTTTGATGATTCCAATGGCACATCAGATGGTCGGAGATTACTTAGTTATTGATGAAGCTCGTGATGAGGAAAATAGACGACATATGTTAATGCGTCCATATCAAGTCCACGCTTTACAAGCGGTTGAAGGGGCAGCATTCGGTTGGGACAATGATGAAAAATTACCTCATGGCGGTTTTGTTTGGCACACTACTGGTTCGGGGAAAACTATTACGAGTTTCAAGACTGCTTTGTTTTTATCGACTAGAGCAGGGTTCGATAAAGTCGTCTTCCTTGTTGATAGACGTGAGCTAGACAATCGTACCAGTGAAAACTTCAAAGCATACGCTGCTTACGAGTCTGTTTCCGTTGATGATACGAAACACACCTACCAGTTAAAAAAGATACTCAAGTCAGCTAAAAACGGAATTGTGGTAACAACGACATTCAAACTGAATTCCTTAGTTAAGGAACTGGAAGAAGTACAAGATGTTAGTTTAGCAGATAAGAAAATCGTTTTTATCATCGATGAAGCTCACCGTACAACAATGGGGCAAATGATGGGAACCATTAAGCGCTATTTCAAGAAAAATGGGCTCTTCTTTGGCTATACTGGAACACCTTTATTTGATGAAAATAAGATCAAGGGAAAGGTCAATGAAAAAAGTGAGGTCATCAACACAACCGAAAAATTATTTGGACCTAAGTTACATCAATATACGATTGATGAAGCGATTGCAGATAAAAACGTATTAGGTTTTCACGTTGACTATATCAACACGGGAGAATTTAAAAGCTATGATGATTTAAGAGAGCAACTTGCTGAGAAGATGAAAGAAGAACACCCAGAGTTAACTGACAGAGAAATTGAACGCCAAGTTCAAGAATTGTCAGAAGCTGACGTTGAAAGGCAAGCGAGAAAAAGAGAATTGCTTACATATCAAGACGAAACACATATCCCACGAGTAGTGGAAGAAATTCTGAATAACTGGGAATCACAATCACAAGGTAGGGAATTTAATGCGATTTTGACAGTTGCTTATAAAAATCGTGTCATGGCTTATTATGATGAATTTAAAAAACAACTGAAAGAACGCGGAGAAAAATTGAATGTGGCTATGACATTCAGTTTTGGTAATGAAAATGATCCTACGCCACTAGACCCTAAAATTGTCGGAGATATGTTTAAGGACTATGCCGCATTTACGGGCATTTCGTTTGTTGCTGGTGATAAAAAACACGGCGAGGATGCTTACTTTGAAGATGTCGTGGAACGTGCCACTAGGGGTGGTAGCGGACGAAATCCAAAGAATATAGACCTCGTGATTGTGGCAGACCAATTACTGACTGGTTATGACTCTAAGCGTCTCAATACGCTTTATGTTGACCGTTCACTTGAACTTCAAGGTTTAATTCAAGCTTATTCACGAACAAATCGGGTCTTTGGCTCAACTAAAGAATTTGGTACGATTATTAACTTTCAATATCCTCGAATTACCGAAGAAATCGTAAATCAAGCTTTGAAGCTGTATGGAAGCGGGGGTAAGAGTAGCATCGCAATTGTTGATACTTATGAAACAGCCGTAAAGAAGTTCGCGATAAAAATTGCTGAAATGATTCCGGCTTTACCTGACCCTACTGATTGGCAAACAATTGAACATGATGAGAAGAAAAAAGAAGCATTCATACTTGCTTTTAAAGATGCTGCTGAGCAGTTAAATTTAGTCGAACAATACTATGAATTTAAGTGGGATGATAGTACTTTTGGTATTGATGAACATAAGTGGTTGCAGTATGTCGGTGCGTATAAAAACTTAACTTGGCAGCCCGGCACTCCTCCGCTGCCGTCAGCAGTTAATACCCTTGTTGGAAAAACGAAGTTAGCGGGTACGCAAGTAATCGATGCGTATCATATTCTTAGTTTAATCGGTTCAAAAGTCACCTCATCGAACGGCATGCAAACGGTGGATAGTGAAACACTCCGTATCATTTATCAACAAATTCAAGAGTTGAGTAACATGGGGGAATACGAGCATGCACAGTTGTTGAAGGAATTTGTGGATGCGGAGCTTGTGCCTGGTAACTTATCAAGCGGTTTAAACTTTGATGAGGCATTTGAAATTTGGAAAGCAAGTAAGCTGCAGAATGCGATTATTGATTTCTCTTCGGAGTGGGGGCTAGATAGTGGGATACTTGAAAGATCAGTAAATTCATATTCTACTTCACAGCCTGATGTTGTTCCCTATATCAATGAGCTCATTAGTAGTGTTAATTTTAGCAAGGCAATCAATCAAACGGCTGGCAATTTGTTAAGGCATAATATGACACTAACTCCCAAACTTCCAGAATGGATGGCTGAAATTAAGCAAAAATATAGTTAACTTGATGGTGGCTTTGAACTGACTGAAAACGAAGAATAGCCAGTAAAACAGAATATGTTTGAATATAAGAGTCGAGGCGATACATTCCTTGGCTTTTTTTACTTTCACTTGGAACAGCATAACCTTGAGGACGTTGTGTAAATTACTATCGAGCAATCGCCAAACTTCTAAAGTTATACAGACAATCCTACTCCATATTCTCTTCCAAGCATTCATATAATTCATCTACATTTTTTCCTAGTAATTTAGCAAGTTCAAATAATTCCGGAACACTAGGATAAGAATTTCCAGTGCACCAGTTTGAGATCGTATTCCGAGACTTAATAAAGTGTATTATCGTTATATGGTGACGCGTCTATGAATGACCCAATATTACTTTTAATTTTGTTTCCGTGTACCTTTATTAAATTTTTTAAGCATCTATTATCAAATCAAGATACAGTATTGTTTTGTTTGTATAATTTTTCCTTCTTTTCCATACTACAATGATTTACAATTAATCAGAGGAAGTAACAATTTCTTTTAAAAAAATTTAATAATTTAAAAAGAGGGGAAAAAATGTCGACACAAGAAAAAATAAAAGCTGGATATTGGTCTATTGCAACACAAAAGCATTTGAAACAGTTTCAAGTTGATAGCGCTGGTCTTAGTAATTTTGGCAGTATTAATATTGCGGGTAAGGCTGGCAGATTTTTGGGTGTAATTAGAGGTAATGGAGTTATTGAAAACATGGAAAAACTAGTCCAAATGGCAAATACCGTTGGAATAAATAGTAAACATGAATTAGAAATGATAATACTTCCGTACCTGGCCAAGGCATCAGATAAACAAATAGAGTTAATTAAAGATACAACCGGTAGCATAACTGGAGTAGCAGAGTATGTATTTACGAATTCAAAGGTATTGGAAATATCTGGTCAACTTTTTGATAATCTTTCCCCAAATGCATTTGAACTGGTTACCGTTGAGACTATGGATGAGACTAAAAAAATACCGTATTTACAAAGCGAACTAACGCAGCTCCTAGTAGAGCAGGGCTACTCCGAGAAAGACATATCTTTAGCTTATGCCTTGCAAAAACAGTTTAAATTGATCCAGATGTTTGAAAAATCTAAAAGTCAAGAGCGGATCATTAGTAATGAGTATGTATGGGGTGCAAACAGTCAGAAAATTGCTCTTGCAATATCTGGACTGGAAATCGAAGGTAGACAAACCTTAAAGGAGATTATTGAGATTATACAACGTACACAGGGATACCCGCTTGAAAAGTTACCTGTTCAATCTAATGAATTTTTAAATTTAGCAAAAAAAATTGGTATGATTAATCCAACTACAATTGTGTCAAGAAGGGGGTTTCAAAAAGATTTTGGTTTTAGTTCTGACTTAATTGGGGCAAACTTAAATAATGACGACATTTTGGATGATGTTAAACTTCTTTTAGCTTCAATTAGATTTGGTGAAAATTATACACCACACTCTACTATCAATGATCCAGAAAGATTCCTAAATAAATTGATTAATAGTGGAGATATTGGTCCACATGATGCAAATGCTACAGACTATACTCTGTTAGAAAAAAAGGGAATTGTAAAAGTTGTAACTAAAACAAAGTTTAATTATTACACTGGTAGAGCCCGAACAGGTTCATGCTTAGAACTAATACGTAAAGATGTTGCCGAAGAAGCCTTAAAGATAATAAAGAGTCCAGATTACAATTTCCAGACAGATTCGGACATTACTGATTTTAGTTCAATGATTGAAACCGGTTCTTTTTTAACTCCAGAAGAATCAAGAATTAGATTAGGAGAATCACCAGAACATGTTCAAGAAGTTGAAGAACACGCTGTTAGATTACTAAGAGGGGAACTTTTATAGGAAAGGGTGAAAAGTTTGATCAATGAAAGGGAAGAAAAAAACGAATTGATTGATTTAAAAGATTCAAGTGAAGTAAAGGAAAAAAAAGCTGTTGAAAAAGACGATTTTGCAAAATCCTCAACAACTGAAATGTCTAAAGCACATAAGTTAAATCCAGATAAAACAGAAAAGGTATATAAAAGCTACAAGAAAAATCAGTACGAAAATGGTGGAAATTCAGCGGGGAGAAAAATTCCATTTACAATTCCTGTTGGAACGCTTTTGGAATTTAGATTAAAAAGACTATTGTTTAATATGGGGTATTTCCCAAAAGTTGGCGTTATAATGAAAACATCTCAAGATGAAGCAGCGGTAACAATAACTGATTTAGATGTTTATGGGATTTATGTTCATAAAGATTTTACTAGTAAAACTCTTTGGGCCGATTGTAAATCTGGGGGAGCAAAGGTACATGAGAGGATTTCCTGGATTAGGGGTATTATGAATACGGTAGATATTAATAATGCCCTATTTGTAAAAGGTGGGGTAAGAACTGAAGTAAAGCAATATGCGAGGAAGTATGGAATACAAGTGTTAGATCTAAGAATAATTGAAAAATTAGAGAAGGATTATAATATCCTATCTGATGATTGGACTGGTTCATGGAACCCTGAAACACAGCACAATCAACTTGTAACTTTTTCAAGAATTGCCGTCCCGACAAATGAAATCTTTAAAAAAATTGCTAACTTTATTTCATCTGACTATTGGGTCTTGGATAACTATTCGAGAGTAAAGAAAATTATAACCGCAATCCGGGAGCTGTCTAATATCTTAGATGTTCCAATTCCATCGGAACAATTAGTTTCAATAAAATGGGCAATTAACGAACTTGTATGCTTCTTTTTACTTTCAACATTAAATATATCAAAAGAATTATATTATTTTAGTGATAGGGAAAAATCCGACACAATTATTGAAGCGTTATCAGCCGGGGATGTTTCTAATAAGAAGAGAAAAGAGATTTTTGATGCTGCATTTAGGGTTGCGTATAGTATGGTACAAGGTCAAAATCCGGATTTTATACCACCAGCTGATTTACCATCTATCAACCTAGGTCCACCAAGATATACTGAAGCATTTAAAGATTTGATTAATAGGGTAACAAATAATCCACTTCAATATTATGATTTACTTAGATTTTTGGATTTTTCCTTAATGGAATACGATCTACAATCGAAGGATATAGATCATGATAAATTAAAAAGTATGTTCACCAATTATAATGACCTTATTATTGGTGCAAAAACATTGTTACATTTTATTAGTCAAATTACGGGTTTGCCACTTTCATACTTCCAAATTCTTAAACATTAGAAAAAAAATAATGTATGCACTGTTCTCTTGTGCATACATTATTTTTTTTCATTAACCTAACTAATTAATAATGCTTACAAGAATAACATTTGATGTTCTTATTTCAATGTAAGTAAAGATGGAATTGTTAGGATTTCTAACCTCGGCAAATACTGTCCTCGTCTTTTTCATAAGCACTTTTAAGTTATTTAAAATAAACTCAAAAGATGTTGATTTGTAGCGTCTATTTAACATGATTTCCTTATGTTTTATAAGCTGAAGAATTGGCGGCATGATGTATTAAGGAGTAACGGAAATTGATTTATTAAATAAAATAGATAACAAAATTAAGCTGAACAAGCTAAATCATCACTCATTATAAAATCCTCGATATAGATAATTTCTCCTCTAGTAACTCATTCACTTTATTGCCTCACCAATCCGCTTCATTACATGGGGCATATCGTAATAAATTTGCAGTCCAGTAAACCGCAGTACTTTCCAGCCATTCTCCATCAAACATTTATCCTTGCATCGATCACGCGCCTTTGCTTTTGGCGATGAATGATACGCCTTGCCATCGCACTCTATCGCGATGCGAGGACCAACTAACGCAATATCGATACGGTATTTACCGCAGGGAACTTGAGTTGTGACCGCATAGCCTCGAAATGTCAGAGCGTTATATAACTGGCGCTCGATAGGACTTTCGCATTTATTTCGTTCATCTACGACCAGATTAACGATTGGCACCGGTTTAGGGAGGAAAATAAAAGCCAAAATTGCAGCAGCATGTAGACCGAAAAATACAATATATTCTATCATGATATTTCACCTCAAAATTTACTGCTACTATTTTAGACTGTATATTTTAATTCTATACAAAAAAGCCCCGGTCATACCAACCCAGCACTCTCTACTTTTTGGAGACAATAATCTAACGCAGACTTGCTCTTAAGGCAGCTAATGCAAGTAACCTCGAATTTATGGGAGTTAAGATCAGTCATGCCGACTATTTATTTTCGGACCGTTCATAAAAATCGTCAAAAATACTTTTCACTATACTCAGGAAAACAGTTTTTTAATCCTCCATTTTTTCCTTTATTTCCAAAATAGAAAATAAAAGTTCAAAAATATAATTTCTTCCCATATTATCTTCTCTTTTATTTTTAATATTACAAGTAAAACAGATTGTTGACCAGTATTTTCCAATAATTTGTTATATAATGTAGAAAAAGAACGTAAGTATTGTTCAAAATACATAGAATCAAGAGGAAGTAGTTAATAGATGAAAATAGCGTTTGTTTGCTGTACAAAACTTAAAGAAGAAATGCCATGCAGTGCTAAAGAAATGTATTTAAAATCAACTTTGTTTAAGAAGGCTACAATTTACATAGAAAGTAAAGATTATGTCGACTGGTTTATTCTATCTGCCAAATATGGTTTATTAAGAAAACAAGATGTTATTGAACCCTATGATGTAACATTGAATTCAAAGAAAGCTTCTGAAAGGTTAAACTGGTCTAAAAGGGTGCTAGACCAGATAGAAGGTCTTCATCAAAATGTAAAACAAGCGGATTTTTACGTGGGGAAGAAATACCGGGAGTATTTAATCACAATGCTTGAACAAAAGGGAATTAAATGTAAGGTGCCGCTTGAAGGTAAAGGAATAGGTGATCAACTTTCTTTCTATACCAAATATTCTAATAAATAGAGTGGTGTTGTTAGTTACAATTTAGCCTAAATTATAAAATTAATTAAAGCAGAAGTAAGGGTGAAATGACATTGTTAGAAAAAGTGGTGTTGGAGTTAGTAAAAAGAGTGCAACAAATAAACACTCTTAGTACAAAAAAAGTAAATTATATTACCAATGTTGACCAAGTGGGAATCTATGTAGAAACTGAATCTTCTAGAAGAAAATTTGAAGAAGGTGATAAGCAAGAACCTTATGAAATTATTACAAATGATTTTCTCCTAGATGGATGGCAGGAATTTATTTCGGCAAGGAATGCCACAGCGGATGATTTCAGAAAAACTAGAGGACGAACCTCTTTCCTGATGGCATTATTTAGTCAATTACCTTTCGTTGAGATTTCAATTAATAATGGAAAAACCTTTATTCAGTTAAAAGAATATTTTACAGATGAGTTACCAAATGAACAGTATCATAAGGTAAAAAGCTTCTTAGAGGAAATGATAAACGGGCAATACAATCCAAAACAACTTAGCCAACAACTAGATGATAAGCTGTATCGGATTAAATCACGTGCTAGACAGGATGCAAGGTTACTTGGTTTTGTAAATGAATTTAAAGAAGTAAATATGTTTCAATTAGAAGAATACTCAGAATCTAGTAACAAAGATGACTACATAAAAAATATACTACCAAAACTGCAATATATTAATATGGTTCTCATTTGTTTAGACCTTTTAAGGGAGCTATCAGAAGAGGAAAAGAGAGCAGCTATAGTTGAGTTAGGAATGTTGATAGTTCGAAATTCTAGAGGTAGCAATCTTATGGTAGAATCGGTTGCAAAGGAACGAACTTATAATCTTCTTAAGTGGCTGGAAACAACAAAGTTAATTGATGAGAAATGGTCTCCTGTAGAAAGTTATTTTGAGACACAATCTCAAAGGGAGCAAGATATGACAAGCAAAATTAAGGATAGTTTATTAAGAATCATGAATGAATACATAGATGCAAAAAGAGAACCCTTTGGTGGGCATCCTTTGGGTGCATTTGTTCGACAGGATGTCACCAAGGAATTTACGCAGATTCCGTTCATAGATTCTGCAGAATATGTAGTGACTGGCTCTGTTGGACAAGGAAATTGGGCTGCAGTACCTTGGATTGCGATTATGAACAGTAGAATCACCGTTTCTACTCAGAGAGGCTATTACATCGGTTATTTATTTAGTGAGAATATGAATAGTGTTTTTCTCACACTAGCTCAGGGTGTTACAGAGACCTCTCACGAAGACATGCTGAGAATGAAACAAGAAATTCGAGATTCATTCTCTGATACATACAGGGTCCAAAAGGACGACAATATTATGTTAGGGACTAGTAAGAAAGCAAGGGATTACGCCTTTTCTACTGCTGCTTACATTAGATATGATTTGGAAAGTATGCCAGAGGAGCATGTATTTGATTCTGACCTGAAAGAAATGGTTGAAATTTATGAGAATTTTATAAGAATGAAGATTGGAAGCGTTTCGATGGAATATGAATCAAATAGATTGGAGAGTCAAGTGGTTGAAAGCCAGCTAGAACATATTAGTTACAAAAAACTTACTACTCATATTCACAATTATATAACAAGAAAGGGTTTCCTCTACTCCAAGGAAGAAGTAACAAACCTTTTCCTATCGCTCAAATCCAAACCCTTCGTTATTCTATCAGGGATATCTGGTACAGGCAAAACAAAGATTGTACAGTGGTTTGCGGAAAGTATAGGGGCGAGTGAGGCGAATGGACAATTTACTCTTATACCGATACGGCCGGATTGGAATGATGGTAGTGATTTGTTAGGTTATCGGGATATTAAAGGTGAATTTAAGGAAGGTCCTTTAACAAGGGTGATTAAAAAAGCAGCAGGTAATCCAACTAAGCCTTTCTTTGTGCTGCTGGATGAGATGAACTTAGCGAGAGTGGAGTACTATTTCAGTGATATTTTAAGTGTAATGGAGAGTCGGAAGTGGGAAGGTAGGAACATCCTTTCTTCACCTCTTCTTACAGAGGAAACCGCAGGATTTGAACTGAGACTCCCAAATAATCTATATATTATTGGTACTGTTAACATGGATGAAACAACACATCCATTTAGTAAAAAGGTTTTAGACAGAGCCAATACAATCGAATTTAACCGAGTGGACTTACAGAATTTATCCTTTCTAGAAGACTCTGAATCTATGGAGTCGTTGGAGATTGTCAATAACCAGTTAGAGTCTAAGTATTTGCATCTTAAGGATCTTTACTTGATTCATAAAGAAATCATCGAACGTACGACTAACGAGTTGGTTAAGATTAATGAAGCTCTAAAAATTATTCATGCCCATGTAGGTTATCGTGTAAGAGATGAGATTTGTTTCTATTTAGCATATAACGAGCTAGGAGATTTATTTAAATTTGAAGAAGCTCTTGATTACTGCATTCTTCAAAAAATATTGCCACGTATTGCTGGTAGTGATAGTAGAGTGGAAAAAGTTTTAATTGAACTTTATGCAATGTTTACCAATATGATATATGAAGAAAATAATACCAACGATTTTCAGTATGCCAAATATCCTGGAAGTGCCGAGAAAGTAGCTGAGATGCTGAGGAGGTTACAAGAAGATGGCATTACTTCCTTCTGGGTCTCGTGAGGATGTTGAATTAGTTCAAATTGAAACAGAGAAATGCTCTCTCATTATTAAAGGGAAGCCTTATCATGAGCGCTACGAAGGCCTAAAGCAATATCGAGCAATGGACTCGCACGATGTGATGGAATTTACTGTCGATGGCCATGGTATTCAGGAATATAAGGTTTATGATGTTCAAATTGGACAGCTAGTTTTCCCAAGTAACCTACGTCCGATCTTTTTCGAAAATGGAATCTATCAGGTTATCGTGGTGTCAAAGACTGGGGAGGAACTCACCTTCTATCATGAGCATCCTGTTTTAAGAAAAGCAATAACACCTGTGAAAATTGGAAATCATTCGGTATTGATGGGTAACCTTCATTTTCAAAATGAGGTAGGCCAATCCACCATTGAAATTCATCAGGCCGACAAGACCATACTGACAGTGACGCTTGAGATATTTCCAGTAAAGCTTGACTATAAAAGAGATTATCAAAAGCTATTAGAAGAAGTGAACGATGAAATTTATAATTTAGCCTATCATTTTATCCGAAAGACTTATTTAGGAGCCAGCGTGAAAATTGAAGGTAAACCTTCTAAAGCCGAGTTTTATCGCTTAATGAGTAGGCATTTTAATCAATTTATACATGCAATAGAGCATATTGAACACCAGCCTAATCATCGACTGCAAACGATTCATGAAAAGGCACGTGGGGACCAGCTAAGAAGGCTTGATTCGACGAGTCGAAGCTATTTACGTAAGAGGACTAGCTTGTTTGTAGAGGTTCAAAATGGAGTGGAGATTGACAAAAGACAATTGATGCCACGTGAAGGTTTAAGAATGAGGAAGGAATTAACCTATGATACTCTCGAAAATCAGTATGTCAAATGGATGATGGTACGGCTCATTCATAAGCTGACGGATTTAATTAATGCCATTCAAAGTGAAAATAATCGATGGAAGCAGCTACCAGATTTTGAATTGATTGAAAAAATTATCTCTATGAGAACGCAATTAGAGAAAAAATTGCATCAGTTTTTTTGGAGACAGATTAGCAAGCTTGATCGCTCTGTTATGAGCCTGGTAATGCAGATGGCACCAGGCTACCGAGACGCATTTCAAATCTATCTAACTGTTTCTAAGGGATTGGCTCTTCAAGGGAAATTTTATCAAATGTCCGTTAAGGATGTTGCTACTCTATATGAGTATTGGACCTATTTAAAGCTAGGCCAGATCCTTAGCCGAAAATACGATTTAGTCAGTCAGGATATTATTCGAGTAAACCATAAAGGCTTGTTTGTGAATCTCGATGTAAACAGTTCTTCTAAGAGGGTTTTTCAACATCCTGTCACGAAAGAGAAAATTGTTCTCACTTACCAAAAGTATGTGGGAAGGCTACCGACTATTCCACAGAAGCCCGATATGGTCCTGCAAATTTCTAAAAAGGGTAAGAACTATTCCTACAATTATATTTTTGATGCGAAATATCGGATTGATTATGCCCAGGCTGGTAGTTATTATCATTCTCGTTATTTTACGCCTGGCCCGATGGAGGATGATATAAATACAATGCATCGTTATCGCGATTCGATCGTTGCAGCTAAAAATGGTCCATATGAACGAACAGCTTTTGGTGCATACGTTCTTTTTCCGTGGGGAGAAGAGTATGAGTATCAACACCATCATTTTTATAAGAGTATTAACGAGGTAAATATCGGAGGGTTACCATTTCTTCCTAATGCAACAGCCTTAGTGGAAACATTTGTGGAAAGATTAATTGATGCTGGTCCAGAGGAAATCCAAAATGAAGGGATATTACCAAAAGGAACTCTTGAGGCATGGTCGTCCAGTCTTGAAGAAAAGGTACTTGTTGGACTAGTTTCATCAGAAGAAGATTATCGAAGGTTTAGGCAAGAAGGCTGCTTTGTAATTTTAGGTAATTGTTTAAGGAAAGGGTGGCAGGAGGCTAAACATATTGCTTTATATGTTAAAAATGGTGTTGGTTCCATAAATGGTGTTGTCGTATACGGGGAAATTATACAGATTCACACGGAAAAGGAAACAGTACGCTTTGAAGTTAATCATTGGAAAGCACTAGATGAGGCAATTAAACCCGTAGGATATGGAATTGCTAATTATATAATGACCACATTGAATACATTACAAGAATCAAAGGAACTTCCAGAGCTTTTCATGAAGTCAAAGGATGAAATGATTTTGTGGAGGATACTTCGAAGAGTTTCAGATCAAATTAAACTAGATTTAGATGCGGCGTATGTTGATGAAGCCAAGAATGTTATGGAGTATGAAATCAAAGATATTTCCATTCAGCTTAAACCTGTTGAACAAGAAATAATACTAACAAACCGAAATGTGTCGAGATCAATGTCCTTGGAAGTGCTTGAGAGAAATCCAACAGCCGTATTTAAAGTTTTAGTAGAGTTGCTATCTGATTAATATGAAAAGCTTGTAGATTAGTGCCAGTTATCATTAATTCTACAAGCTTTTTTTGAAGGGATTTCCAGAAATTTGTCGTAAATAGTTGATATAGTTAATTTGGAGGTGCGAAATATGACAAATGGGGGTTCCATTGATTTTTCAATAAATAGAAATTTAGCGGAGAAATTTAGTATGGCGTTAAAGCTTAATAATGAAAGTTCAAAGGATGTTATTACTAGATTGATGAATCAGTATGTAGCTGAAACCTTCTCGAAAGTATCAAATGAGGCTACTATTCAAATTAGCGGGAGGGCAGGTGACTCTTCGTCACCATCTATAGTTGAAAAGAAAAAAGAGAATGCAAAAATAACAAATGAGATGGTGGCCAGTGCCTATAAATATGCTAAGAAGGTCTACTTTGGTGAAATGACCAGGCAGGCAAGTAAAATTGCTGTTTCTAAAGCATCCGGAATGAATGAAGGGTCCGCACAGGATTATATAACTGATTTCTTAGCTATGATGGAAGTTATCAAGAAGTCCTTTTAACAACATATTCACTTCACTTTCAAAAAAAATATTTCTAATTATTTCTCTAATTCTATTATTAAATTTTTACTATAGAAAAACAACATTATTAGGTAATTTTGTTTAATTTAGGGGGATAGTAGTAATAAAATCTGAAGTAAAGAAAATGTGCAATTTGTTTAATTATCCTTGTAAAATTACATTAAATTTCCCATATCAAGCAATAAAGTAATAATGAATTTGCAAGATACAAGGAGATCCTTCATACTATAAAACTAGGTTTCTATTAAGGAATTATCCATCATAAGTCCAAAAATAGCTGTTCAGGCTTACATCAAGTCAATTAAGGAAAAGGTGATGTCCGTGTTTTTTCTTGCATTATCAGCCATGATTATTTCTATTATTGTTGGAACCGCCTTACTAATAGGCGGTGATTATGCGGTTGAATTGAGCCAGTCATTGTGGAGTAAAGAGCCACCCTTTGCAGAATGGAGAGCCACTATAAATAGAATCAAGAAAAACCTCTTGTATAATTATGTTGCATGCAAGCAAGCAAGCATGACACTATTATACAGGAGGTTTTTTATGGTTAATTGTCGGAAGATTCTGGAACTGTATTTTGAAGGGGTCAGTCAAAGAACCATTAGTTCTAGCACTGGGCATTCAAGAAATACAGTTTCAGATGTCGTTCAACGTGCCAAGAAATTTGGTGTGGAAAGCTTGAACGATACAATGACCAATCCATGGCTAGAAGCGTTTCTCTTTCCAGAGAAACAAGCTGTTTAGAAAGGTTACTTCCCGGTTGATTGGGAAAAAGTGCATAAGGAGTTACAAAAAAAGAATGTCACCTTGACTTTATTGCATCTCGAGTATGCGACAGAAGCACGTGAGGGTGGAAAGATTCCCTATTCCTATCGTACTTTTTGTGAAAACTATGGGAAATATGCGAAGAAGTATCTCCAAGTAGACCATAAATTACAAGTAGATAACATCACGAAAGGATCTTTGGTTGTTATGGTTACTGTATTTGGTGGTTGAATTCACTGGTGAACTTCATGAAACATAATATCTTTGTGACTTCGTGTTTCTAATAGATAAAAACCATACATTTGGATGAAATTTTTGGTAATATATATATAGGATTGTCGTAATGTGAAGAATAATAAGGAAATTCATCGAAATAGAAGGTAGTACTATCGCGACCCAAGAAGGATTAAAAGAGTATTAACATTGCTCCAGCAGATGAGAGTATCAGCCGAAAGTAAGGTTTGTAGCTCATTGACAATTTACAGAGCCTGTATTCACAGCAGAATGATAATAATTACGGGAGACGTAAGGTGTTTAAAAAAGAATTCATTGATTTAGAAAGAACAACATACTTAGATTTTATTTACTTAAGGTCGATAAGTGCAGAATTTTTAACTTCATACATTATAAACATTGAAGAAGCTATAGAACAGCGATGAGAAAAATAGATGACAAGGTGATAGATGAGGTTACTACCCTGTTGTTGGAACAGAAATTGAGCGAGAGCAGTTGCATGAACATTTTAAGGACAAGCTTATTGCCTTTTTGGTAAGGGAAAGTAGAAGGTTGACTTTTGAAGTGATTGTTGGTGAGGTTGGGAATTTCTCGGTAAAAGATAGACAAAAGATTTTGAAGAAGTTAGAACGAGCATTGTGAATGGAAGTAAAGTTAAATGATTATTTCCATTTAATGTTTATAAAATTATTCATCAAGATATCACTCTTCTCGTAAAGATTAATACATAGGGGCGATAATATGATAAAAAAATTAAATATTTACGATTATGGGGTCTATAAAGATTTTATCTGGAATAATGTAATGGGAAATACGGAAGATACAACCTTTGGACCTAGAAATATCATATACGGAAGAAACTATTCAGGAAAAACAACTTTTTCACGAATTTTTAGAAGCCTCGAGAATCGAAAACCCCATGAAGACTTTAAAGATGGAAAGTTTTTAATAACTTTAGAAGATGGAACAGAAATAACAGACCAAGAAATTGCTCAAGGAACATTTAATTTTAGAGTCTATAATTCAGATTTTAAGAAAGAAAATTTAAGCTTTTTGTATAACGATGAAGGCGAAATTTTGCCTTTTACAATACTAGGTGAAGAAAATGTTGATATTGACAAGAAAATTGATATTGAAAGGAGAAAAATTGAAGAAATTCAATTCAGACTTTATGGAACGAATAATAATGGGTTAGTTCATCGATACAATGTGGAAGAGAAAAGAATTTCTTCAATGGAGAAAGAATTACAGCAAAAAATTAGGGAAGCAGCAAGTGATATTAGAAACAATTCTTTATATTTTGTCGCTAATGAGAAAAAGAAGCAATATGATAGTAGAGATTTTCTTTCAGAAATACCTAGTGCATTAGCATTGGATATTCCTATTGAAGAAAGACATCGGAACATACTTAAAGAAGAAATTAAGCCAGTATTAAATACGATTAAGGATTTGGATTTTATGGATCCCAATTTATTACTGGAAGCTAATGAACTGCTAACTCGAAATATTAATCCTAGCAGAATTATTGAACGATTAGCAAAAAATAGTTTACTTCAGCAATGGGTAAGAGAAGGAATTGCTTTCCATAAGAAAGTACATAACGAAGAGTGTGCTTTTTGTGGGAGTCCAATTGATGAGCGAGCATGGGAAGAATTGGATAGTCATTTTACTACAGAAGTAGAGGAATTTTCCTTAAAGATTAATAGCTTAATTAAACAACTTGAAAATAAAAAAGAGCTGATAATGAATTACAAATTACCACTTAAGAGTTCAGATTTTTATTCTGTTTTTCAGGAACAGTTCAATATTTTAGTTGAAGAATATGAATTTCTAATAAGTGAAAAGATAAAGCATTTAGAGACTAAAATTGAGATTCTAGATGAGAGAAGACTTAACCTCTTTAACCCTTTTAATAAAACTATAAACGATAACGACCTTGCCCATCGTATCGAAATTAATATATCAAATATTAATATGTTAGTTGAGCGCCATAACAATTTTACAAATGGTTTCTTAAATGAACAAGAAAAAGCAAGAAGTCAGTTAAGATTCAATGAAATCCATAAGGTAATAAAGATGATTAACTATGAAAAGAGAAAAAGGAAAATTGATGAAGAAAATAAAAAGCTCCAACAAATCAGTTTACAAAAAGACACTTTAACAGTAAATGAAAAAGAGTCATTGACAAGAATTAAAAACCTAGAAGTAATGTTAAAAGACGAGCAAAATTCGGTTATAGAGATTAATAAGTATTTAAAAACATTTCTTGGTCATCCAGAATTATATCTAGATTTAATAAAAAATAGTGGACCAGAAAATCAATCAAAATTTGTGATAATGCGAAAACAAGAGCTGGCAAAAAATTTAAGTGAAGGTGAGCAAAGTTTAATTGCATTTTGTTACTTTTTAGCCACACTAAAAGATATTTCTAATGTTGATGATTACACTATTTTTATTGATGATCCTATCTGTAGTTTAGATAGCAATCATATTTTTTATGTTTATAGTTTAATAGATTCAGAGATAGCGAGCAAGAAATATAAGCAGATTTTTATTTCAACACATAATCTAGACTTTCTAAAATACTTGCAAAAGCTTACCAATCCGGAGAAAAATAAGCATAGAATGAAACTCTATCACAATAAGTGGTGGTTGATAGAAAAGTGTTTTAATAAAGAACGCGAAGTTGTTGGTACGGTTAAAAAAATGCCAAAATACTTAGAAAAATACTCAACAGAATTTATATATTTATTTCATGAGATATATCGAGTAGCAAATGAGGAACAATGCGATGAGAATTACCATGTATTCTACAATTTCCCTAACAATGCTCGTAAATTTATCGAAACCTATATGTTTTTTAAGTACCCAGATATTAAAATTGGAAATGATAGAAGAATACTATCTTTCTTTGGTGGGAATATGAAAGTTCGATCATTTATCAACAGAATAAACAATGAATATTCGCATGGTGAACAACAACCTGATAGATTATTTAAACCTGTTAATATACCAGAATTTAAGGAAAACGCGAAAATAATATTAGAAGCCATTTCTAATAGGGATAGTGAGCAGTATGACGCTTTCCTAAATAGTATTGAAGCTCTACCAGAAAAAGCAGAACAAAATATAGGGGTTTCATCTACTAACTAATTTAAGTCGGTTTTCTTTTACCAATCTTAAACATTCTAGAAGCAACAAATTAAGGAATTAGTTATGAAAATCATAAAATCTTTATTGTTTTGGTTTATTATTACTGAGATTTTGATAGGTGTTTTATTATATAGCTTTGGTTTTAGAATTACCTACTTTCCAGAACTTGAAACGAGTTGGGATGCGGTAGCTGCAACTGGCCAATGGGAAAGAGCGATATTTTAATAAATGAGTTAGGAGAAAGTTTATTGTATATTCATTTATATTGTGAAAAACATGTAAAAAACAAGTACGCCATATTTGATTTTTATAAAAAAGAAGACTTGAATATTTTTCTTACCCTTTTCTCAGACGATGTATCGGAGATTGATGAAAGATCCCTTATATATATTGAAGGATTTAAAACATTGTCTTATGAAGGACCAAGAGAGGGTATGTGGTATAGGTTTCCAATAGATTTTTTTGGGAACAATTTTATTTTGAGAGATTCTATAATAGAAGAATCTGCTATATTTAGATTGTTCCTCTCGTACTCCGGTGAAGAATTGGAGTTAAACAAATATAAAACAATCATCCCATCTTTAAATTTTACAAATGAAGTGAAAGTCGTTTCGAAACCTGACCCAAATTTTGAATTAAAACCAAAAGAAAATGAAGAGATTAAGTTAGAGGTATTTGGTGTAGGTCATGGAAATTGGAATGCAATTAAATCGGATTCATTTAATTTATTTTATGACACTGGAGCTGATATGACTTGGGGGATTAATCAGCTAACTAGTTTGGCTAGAAGACTTTCTATATCTCAATTAAATAATTTGCATATTATATTAAGCCATTGGGATGTTGATCATTATCATGGAATTTTAGGAATGTCCTCTAGTGATTTAAATGCAATACAATCTTTTATTGCTCCCTCACAAGTTCCAAATAATTTAACAGCACAAAGAGTATTAAATAAAATAAGAAGTGTGATAAGACCTATCTTAATAAAACCGACTCCCAAAACCTCGCGTGAGATCATGCTTTCTTCAGTTTATAATAACGAGTTTTTAGAAATATTCAGGGCATCGACTGGAAGTTATAGGAATCAAACAGGAATTGTTGTCTTGGTTAATGGTCCAGATCATACCGCTCTTCTAACAGGAGATCACCATTATAAGAAATTGGAGAAATATGTACTTAGAACCTATAGTCATAATAGCTATATCATGGTGATCCCTCACCATGGTGGATATGCGGGTAAATGGAACTCGAGTTTATTCACGGCATATAGTATAGAAGGGACAATGTCGTGTTTTGATTCAAATAATAGATTTAATCACCCGACTACATATAATGTGAATAATCTTAATCATGCTTCAATACCGTGGAAATCGACCAAAGGATTAACAGATCTCCCATACATTTTATAAAAACATGATGTTACAATTCCTATTCGCTAAAACCTGGGTATATCGCACTTCCTGCACACATCGTTGAAGGTATTACACACTCTCACCTTACGAGCGGCATGATGTAATATGGCCTTTCACATGATAATAAGATTATTAATTAAGTATAAGGTAAACAATACTACATCTATAATTATCTGCCATCACCATCCAATCCATGTGGAATACGGAAACAAACGAAGAAATTTAAAACTGTTCAACAACGTTATACATTCAGAACATTTTACACAAATTTTACACATTTATAAGCAGAATTATATTAAATCAGTATTTCGACCCCAACACCAGTTTCAAAATACAAAAAAACCGTTTCTCCACAATAATGAAACGGTTTTTTCTATTAATTTTTCAAGTACTAAAAAGTGCATTTATCGGAGCAACCCCATCTCAAAGTTTGCACCACAATACCAATTTGGATCCAATATTTAATCAAGTAGCTCAAGAAAGCAAATTATTCCTTCTATCCTCCCATAAACCCACCACATCCTCTCAATAGCTTGCCTTACCATTACCATCCTCATGCTCAATGCTAACCGCATAATCATATCCGTATAGTCGAAGCGTACTAATAATATCAGCCATACTTTGGAATTGTGCCCAAATCCAACAGTGAGGAAGTACAAAGAGCGATTTTGCATTGCACTGTACGGGGTCATGTCAGTTAAGTCATTTCGATTTGTATTTGGCTGATCAATGATTGTGTCCTTTGATTACTGCCATCGTTTTTTACCACCTCTGCCATCTTTTGTACCAGCCTTTGCCAAGGAATTTACCATGCTGTGCCAAGTAATTTACCAGTAAGCCCTCCACTAACTCACAAATCGTATGTTAGTGGAGGGCTGTTGTGTATTAAAACCTCGTGTTAATCGTTAAAGTACTGTCTTATGATTTTTCTTGCCCCTTCATGGATATCCTGTTCAGACCATGTGAAGGGGAAAGGTTCTTCTCCGTATGTTTCCAGTAATCTTTCCTTTAATTCATCAGGGAAAGGTACACACCTTCTATTGCCTCCCCAATAATAGGAATCTTCCATTTTGGATAAACCTTCTCTTGTCAAAACAACCATATTTCAGACCTTACTACTGCTTAATCCATGACGTTCACGCATGGAGAGGTCACCGTCTAATAAAAGCTGGTAGGAATCATGGATAATGCGGTCTAAAATGGCTTCGGCAATGGTGCCATTCCCTAATTTCATGTGCCATCCATTTGGATCGATTTGGGAACAGTAAATGGTAGAGGAGGTTTTATGACGTGCTTCTGTAACCTCCAATAAGATATTGGCCTCATCTTTTGATAAATCCATAAGTAGCCATCCATCAAGAATCAGTACATCAGTTTTGATATATTTATTGATTAACTTACGATAGCTGCCGTCTGCCGCCAGTTTTGCCAGAGAGAGTTCGTCCAACAATTCAGGCAGCCGAACATACATTACCTTGTGGAATTGACGACACGCAGATATGCCAAATGCACAGGCCATAAAGGTTTTTCCTGACCCGGTTGGTCCTTTCAGTATGATGTTATGATGATTTTGAATATATAGGCCACTGGCCAATTTTAATATGAGTTCCTTATTTATTACGATCCTTGTAATACTCAATGTCTTCAATACAAGCTTTTGAATCTGAGAACGAGGCACTGATTATTGCGAATGAATTGAGCCATTCATTGCGGAGAAAAGAGCCATCATTTGCGGAATAGAGAGCCACTAATAGAATTACTCATTCATGGAGTAGAGCCAGAGCCACAGCGAAGCTGCTTGCCATTGACTGTAACGCCCGAT
>NZ_JAGYPM010000009.1:51104-72451 GCF_018343665.1 Cytobacillus citreus | reverse complement strand
TGCGAATGAATTGAGCCATTCATTGCGGAGAAAAGAGCCATCATTTGCGGAATAGAGAGCCACTAATAGAATTACTCATTCATGGAGTAGAGCCAGAGCCACAGCGAAGCTGCTTGCCATTGACTGTAACGCCCGATTCTTTGCAGACGCTGGAAGGGGTCGGGGCCCCGCCGGCGAATGCTTAGAATCGACTTGTCCGTGTTATCATGTCTGAGCAGGTGTGCCTTTTAGGTATTATTTATGCCACACCTGCAATAGTTCCACAACACGGACAAAAGTTAAGTCAATGGTGGCGGACTACCGAATTTGCCCTATCTTAGGTAAAGTAGAGCGGCCCTTATACTGTGTGTTAAATTGTTTGTCAAAGTTTCTTATTATATAATTTTATGATAGTGGATCTCTTTCCCGCACTTACTGGCTCAGATGTCCGCAAACAGTGGCTCAAAACACCGCATAGCTGGCTCATTCCGTCCGCAATACTCATAATCAGAGTATCCAAAAAAAAAGCTAATAATCCTATCCCTCCACACCTAAACCCACCACATCCTCCTAATCGACTCTCTCACCATGATCGGCTTCAAAGTATAAATCGCCTTCGCAAACCCCTCATCCATAGACATCAACCCATCCTCATGCTCTATGCTAACCACATAATCATATCCGTAAAGTCGAAGCGTACTAATAATATCCGCCCATACCTTTGAATCGTGCCCAAATCCAACCGTGCGGAAGTACCATGAACGGTTTTTCATGTCGCTGTATGAGGTCATATCTGTTAATCCGTTTCGGTTTGTATTCGGTTGATCAATAATCGTGTCCTTTGCATGGAAATGATGAATGGCATTTTCACATCCAAGTATTTTAATAGATTCCACGGGATCAATGCCTTGCCACCACATATGACTTGGGTCAAGGTTGGCACCGATTGCTGGACCGCATGCTTTTCTTAAGCGTAAGAGTGTGGCAGGGGTATGTACGGAGAACCCGCCATGTAACTCAAGACCAATTTTTACATTGAGCTGTTCAGCCATTGCGGCTTTTTCCTTCCAATATGGAATGATTTTTTCTTCCCATTGCCATTTCAAAATTTCTTGGTACTCGTTTGGCCAAGGGGCTACAGGCCAGTTAGGGTATATTGCATGCTCATGGTCACCAGGGCAGCCTGAAAATGTATTGACGACAGGCACGCCAAGCTTGCTTGCTAATTGAAGAGTTTTTATAAATACATAGTCAGCTTCCTCGGCAATAGGCTTTTGCGGATGAAGGGGGTTTCCATGGCAGCTCAGAGCACTGATCATTAATCCTCTGCGAGTGATTTTTTCTAGAAATTCTTTCTGCTTCTGTTCATCCTCAAGTAATTCATCAACCTTGCAATGAGCATCCCCAGGATAACCACCCGTCCCCAGCTCCACAGCTTCGATTCCCATCGAGGCAACATAATCAAGCATCTCATCCAGACTTTTATCTGAAAATAAAACAGTAAAGACTCCTAATTTCATAAAAACACCATCCTTAAAAAATGAAATTTGTAATCCGTTACATTGGAATATAAAAAGAAATTTGAAAAGGTTGCGCTTGAAAATGGTTTAAAAAAAAGTTTAGTTGATTGGAGCGCAAGGTGCGAGACTCCTGCGGGAATTGTGGGACAGTTGAGACCCCGCAGACGCTTCAGCGTCGAGGAGGCTCAACGCCCGCCCCGCGGAAAGCGAGTACCTGGAGCGCAAATCAACATCTACCAACTAAGTTTTATTAAGTAACATTTTTGAAAACAGCTATATTTATCGCGTTATCATAATATATTGGTTAACAATCCAATAAATTCTAAAATCATATTTGTAATCGATTACAATTTTCTGTCATAGAGTATGAAAGAGGGAAACAATCATGGCAAATATCCAACAAGTAGCTCAAAAAGCGGGTGTTTCCGTTGCAACTGTTTCAAGGGTGCTGAATCATGCTACGTCTGTAAGCCCGAAAACAAGGCTAAAGGTAGAAAATGCGATTAGGGAACTGAATTATGAACCGAGCATGCTGGGGAGAAATCTGCGAAACTCTGAAAGTCGACTTTTATTAGTGTTGCTCCCTAGTATTTCCAATCCTTTTTACACAGAAGTTATTAATGGGATTCAGAATACGGCGATTGCAAACAGCTACAACATTCTGCTTTGCGAGACAGATTCGAATCCGCAGCGAGAAAATATTTACTTCAATATGATTAAGAACAAATTGGCTGATGGGGTCATCTCGATGGATCCGACAGTCAATATGCAGAAGTTGAATGAATTAGCTGAGAGTCATCCTGTTATCCTCTGCAGCGAGTATGAGGAAGGCGGGAGTATCCCTTATGTCACTATTGATAGTGAGCTTGCTGCTTATCAAGCTGTTAAGCACCTCATTAAATTAGGCAATAAAAAAATAGCCCTCATTAATTCGGATGAAAAGTTCTTATATTCAAGACAGCGCAGAAGCGGGTACGAAAGAGCATTACAGGAGTTTGATCTTCCTATCCGTGACGAATGGATTTACCACACAAAAGATCTGGAATTTCAAAACGGTGTTCAAGCAATGAGAATGCTGCTTGAGCTAGAAGAGAAACCAACTGCGATTTTCGCTGTTTCCGATACATTAGCGATTGGTGCATTAAAGGGAATCAACGGAAGTGGGTTACATGTACCAAACGATCTAGCAATTGTCGGCTTTGACAATATCAGTTTTTCAAACATGACGAACCCAACACTGACAACAGTTTCACAGCCTATGTACAAAATGGGCGTTACGGCTGCAAACATGCTGATTATGAGTATTAAGGGAGAACAGGTGGAAAGCATTGTGCTCGATCATGATTTAATCATACGCGAGTCGACAATGGGTTAAGGAGGTTTTAATGCTTGGGTATAAAAGTAGGGATCATCGGCTGCGGTTCGATTGCTAAATTCCGACATGCACCAGAGTATAAAGCAAACCCGTTTGTGGAAGAAATAGTCTTCTATGACCGGAATGTGGAGAGAGCGAAAGGCTTGGCACTGGAATTTGACGGCCGTGCTGTAAAAACAGTGGAAGAACTCTTCAATGATCCAACGATTACAGCGATAAGTGATTGCTCCTCCAATGAAGTTCATCATATCCATACCTCTATTGCACTGTTAAGCGGCAAGCATGTTCTATGTGAAAAGCCTTTAGCGATAAATGTGAAGTTTGCCGAAGAAATCATGGGAGCGGAACGAAAATCAGGCAAGAAATTAATGATTGATCATAACCAGCGGTTTACTAAGGCTCATCAAAAAGCAAAAGAAATTCTTAATAAGAAGGAATTAGGGGAAGTATTAACCTTTAAAACCTCGTTCGGTCATCAAGGTCCTGAAAGCTGGGGAGTAGACAAATCGAATGCGACCTGGTTTTTCAAAAAAGACCGTTCTTACTCGGGCGTTGCAGGTGATCTCGGCATTCATAAAATCGATTTAATCCATTACTTATTGGACGATGAGATCGATGAAGTGCATGCCTTTCATGGCGCGCTCGATAAAGTGAACGAAACAGGAATTTTAATCGAGGTTTGCGACAATGTTGTCTGCGCATTAAAAACAAAAAAAGGAAGGTTGGGAACAGCTTCCTTTTCATGGACTTACTATGGATCAGAAGACAATTCAACCACGATTTATTGCCAAGACGGAATGATTAAAATCTATAAAGACCCAGAAGCCCAGCTGATTATCGAAAAGAAAGATGGCTCCGTCATTAAATATGAACTGGAGCCGATCCAAACAAATGATAACCAAACAAGCACAGGTGTAATTGATGCCTTCATCGACTGCATCATCAATGACCGCGAGCCCCCAGTAAATAGTAAGCAAGCACTTGCTTGTCTTAAAGTAATTGATAAAATCCTAGGTTTGTAGACTCAGATTAAAAACTATTTTCTACAGGATTGTAGATGAAACTACAAAAAATGATAGTTGATTGGAGCGGAAGGTGGCGAGACTCCTGCGGGAGGCTCACCGCCCACCCCGCGGAAAGCGAGCCACCTGAAGCGCAAATCAACCTCTACCAACAAACTTTTTACCTAGAAAAAAGTAAAATTTCATACTAAATATGTAATGGATTTCATATTTTTAAGTATCTGTTTTTACAAGAAGAGTACTTCTGTTTCAATGTAATCAATTACATAAGTTGACAGGAGGGTAGAGAATGTTAAAGCAGCTTGCGATCAATTCGAATACGTATCACGGCTTTTCGCTGGAGGATGCAGTCAAAGGCGCAAGTAAGGCCGGATTCACACATATTGAATTATCCGCAGTAAAAGACCATACCGCCCATGTGCTGCCGGAAATGCCATCCAAACAGCTACGAGAAATAAAGAAATTACTTCAGGAATATAAGATGAAATGTGTAGGAATTGGAGCTCATAGCAATGTAATGAAAGAGGAAGGAATCGCTAATTTATTGAGAAGCGTCGACTTGGCTACAGAATTTAATTGTCCGTATATCATTACAGCAACAGGTGATTCGCATCATGATTCAGATGTGATTGAGGATGAGAGGGTGTTAGCTCGAAATTTAGAACCCGTTATTCAGAAATGTGAGAAATTAAATAAAATCCTTGTGTTAGAAACACATGGAAATAATTATGCGACAGGTGTTGCATTGAAGAAGCTGGCTAACTCACTGCATAACCGCGTCAAAATAAATTATGATACTGCAAATGTGATTTTTTATGGGAAAACCTTGCCGTATGAGGATCTAGAAGCGTCCGCTGATTGTGTGGCATTTATTCACCTAAAGGATAAACGAGGTGCTTTTAATGAATGGGACTTTCCCGCAATAGGAGATGGAGATTTAGATTTCCACAAAATCTTTGGCATATTAAAAATAGCAGATTACAAGGGACCAATTAGTGTAGAAATTGAATTTACCCCAGCAGGTCCAGCCAATCTAGAAGAAGTGAATGAAGCAGTTAATAAGTCTTACAGCTATCTTTCAAGACTAATAGAGTAAGGAGGGCAATATGAAGAACATTGGCCTCGTTGGTTTAGGGTTTATCGGAAAAATGCATTTAAAAGCCTATCATTCTATTGAAAATTGTTATGTTGCTGCAATCTGTACAAGAAGTGAAGTAAAAGATGAGGAAATTATCGGCCTTTTTAATGGTACCTTTGTTTCTGACTATGATGATTTATTGCGCAGTGAGGAAATCGATATCATTGATATTTGTTTACCTACTTTTTTGCATGAAGAGTATATAATCAAAGCGGCAAGAGCTGGGAAGCATATTATTTGTGAAAAACCGTTAACGTTATCATTGGAATCTGCCGAGCGGATATTAAAAGAAGTTCAGGATAATGGCGTGCGGTTATTTGCTGGCCATCTGCTCCGATTTTGGCCAGAATATAAGATGATCAAATCCTATAGCGAATCCGATCAATTAAAGGATATAGAAATCGTTCATGGAAAACGATTAGGGCAGGCTCCAGCATGGAGTGATTGGTTTCAGCATCCAGAAAAAAGCGGCGGAGCTTTATTTGATCTCCATATTCACGATATCGATTTCGTCTTTTATCTAATGGGTGAAGCAGAATCCGTTTATGCAGTAGGCACTAAAAACAAATATGGTGCTTGGGATCATATCATGACGACCCTTTCTTTTAAAAATAACAGTATAGCACTTGTTGAAGCTTCTCACCGAATGCCAAACGGATATCCGTTTACGATGTCATTCAGGGCGCAGGCTGTCCAGGGAACACTGGAATATCATGTTGCTGCAGGCGAGAATATTGAACATATAAATTATCATCAGTTTGTTTACTACAATCATGTGACAAAATCTACTATAGACATTGTGAGTGGAGATGCATTTCAAAATGAACTTTCCTATTTTGTGCATTGCATTGAAACGAACCAGGAAAACGGTGTCATTCCTCTAGAGGCTGTATTTTATACACTGAAACTGTTGAAGGCGATTGAAGCATCGTTAGAAACAGGACAAAAAATTAGGATCTAACATCTACTCAAACATACCCGCATTCCAGCAAAAATTCCTCCATAACTTTCAGCTCTTAATTGTAAGTGTTTTTAACGTTCCTCTTCATTTTGGCTTTAATCCTGTGATAGATTACAAGTTTTAAACTAAGGGGGTTATTGAATGAAAAAGGCTTTCTTTCTCTTTATGGTGCTTGTGTTGTGCCTAATTCCAGTTTTAAGTGCATGTAACTCAGAAAAAACAAATGAAGGCGGCGGAACCGGCTCAAAAGGTGGTTCAGGAGATAAGAAGTATAAGGTTGGCATTCTGGCACCAGCTGTTACACACGGGTGGGTTGCGGCGGTTGCTTACCATGCAGAAGTACGTGCAAAGGAGCTTTCCAGCGAAATTGAATATCAAATCCAAACGAGCAGCAATGCTTCGGAAATGACTTCTCAATTAGACGATCTTATGACTTGGGGAGCGGAAGCGATTGTCGCATTCCCACAGTGGGAAGGAATGGAAGTACCGATTCAAAAAGCAATAGATGAAGGGATTAAGGTGGTCAATTTTGATATCGTCATCAATTCGGACGATGTTTATCGTGTGGCCGGAGATAATGAGGACATGGGAATTCAAGGGGCGAAATATGTTGTAGACAAGATCGGTACCGAGGGAAATGTAGTCATTCTTGAGGTTCCTTCATCAGGCTCTGTTTCTGAACTTAGAGGGAAGGGCTTTGTTGAAACAATGAAAGAAATTGCCCCTGATATGGAACTTCACACGTATGCCACACAGTTTACACGCGAGGATGGCTTAAAAGATTTCGCGGATATTTTAACAAGCCTTGATAAAATCGATGCCGTATATTCTATGGACGACGAAACTTCTATTGGTGTACTGCAAGCAATCAAAGAATCAGGAAGAAAGGATATTAAAGTTGTGACAGGCGGAGGCGGTATGCAGGAGTACTTTAATATGATGCCAGAAAATAAAGATATCTGGATTCAATCAGCACTATACAGCCCAGCAATGGTAAAGGATGCTGTAGACGTCGCACTTAAAGTATTAAAAGGGGAAAAGGTAGAAAAGGAAACAATCATTCCGACAACGATCGTAGATAGGGATAATTATAAGGAATTCCTTGACGAAAACTCCCCTTACTAAGTCTTATTTTCATAGAAAAGAAATAAATATCAAAGAGGGGGTATGGCAAATGCTATAGCCTCTCTTTTGTAAGATGAAACAATCTTTTAGATGTAAAGGGTGCATGTGTGTTCAATAGACTGTTATTTTTGAGATTGTATACAAATAGCAAAATGTCTTGGTTGATTGGAGCGGAAGGCGCGAGACTCCGGCGGGAGAAGTGGGACAGGTGAGACCCCGCAGGAGCGATAGCGACGAGGAGGCACATCGCCCACCCCGCGGAAAGCGAGCGACCTGAAGCAAAGATCAACCTCTACCAACAATGTTTGCGAGATAGCCTTTCTATAAATCTACCCGGATGTGATTGCATGAAGATTGAAATGAGAAATATTAGAAAGTATTTTGGAAGCAATGATGTCATTAAAGACGTTTCGTTTATGCTTAAAGGCGGTGAAATCTGCGCATTACTGGGGGAAAATGGCGCAGGAAAATCAACATTAATGAATATTCTCGGTGGCGTCCATCAAATGGATTCAGGTTCAATCATTGTCGATGGAAAGGAAGTAGCATTCAATACCCCTGCACAATCACAGGAAGCGGGAATTGCATTCATCCACCAAGAATTGAATTTGATTAACGATTTGCCAATATACGAAAATATGTTTTTAGGAAGAGAGCTTAAAACAAAAAGAGGAAGTTTGGATTTAGAAAGAATGCTGCAAGAAACACGAAGGATTTTTACGGAAATGAATGTAGATCTCGATCCTACTATGATGGTTCGTAATCTAGATGCTTCCTACAAACAAATCATTGAAATCTGCCGTGCTATGATGACAAATGCCTCCTTCATTATTATGGATGAACCTACCACCTCCTTAACAGATCAGGAAATTGAACGGGTTTTTAAGATGATGAAAACATTAAGGGAGCATCATGTTGGGATTATCTTTATCTCTCATAAATTGAATGAAGTCATGCAGGTTTGTGATCGTTATTTCGTACTCCGAGATGGAAGCCTCGTTGCTGAAGGAAATGTAAATGAAGTGAATACGAATGATCTTGCCCGTTTTATGGTTGGCCATGACGTAAGGACTGAACCGTTAAACAGAGAGAAAAAAATAGGCAGAGAGATTTTGCGTGTAGAGGATCTTACAAACAGCCATTTTTTCAGAGACATTAGCTTTTCGATTAAGGAAGGGGAAATTGTTGGCTTTACAGGACTTCTTGGTGATGGCCGAAGTGAGCTCTTTCAATCTATTTTTGGAGCGGAAAAAATTTCATCCGGAAAAATCTATCTAAATGGTAAAGAAGTGAAAATGACGAGTACAAAGCAGGCTATTAAAGAAGGAATTGCGTATGTCCCTAGAAATCGTAAGGAAAATGCCATTATTAAGGATATGGATATTATCGAGAATGCCTCCATCGTTACATGGCCAGCTTTTTCACAAAATGGCACGATCAACAGGCAAAAGCATAAGGAGATTTTTGAGGAACAGCGCAAGGCACTACGAATAAAAATGGGTGAGCTAACGGACAGTATTTCAAGTCTTTCGGGCGGAAATCAGCAAAAGGTGATCTTGGCCAAATGGCTGGCGGCTAAACCTAAACTGCTAATATTGGACAATCCTACCCAAGGTGTTGATGTCGGAGCTAAAGAAGATATTTATGATATTATCTTGAAGCTTACGGAAGAAAATATAGCCATCGTTGTGCTTTCAAGTGAAGCGAATGAAATTATTCGCATATGTGACCGGGCAATTGTTATGTATCATGGAGTCATTCAAGGAGAAGTTGCTGGGGAAGAGATGAACGAGCATTCAATTATGAGGCTTGCTACTGGCGGTCAGCTGACTTTCACAAAGGAGGGATAAACTGTAATGAAACCAAATTTGGATAATGATGCAATAAAAAATAATCAAAGCTTTTTTCAATGGTTTAAATATAAGTGGTCAAGTGATCAGCTTTTTAGCATTGCTATTGCACTCATCATCATGATTATCCTGCAAACGCTAGTTTTGGGATTTGATTATGATTCATTTGGAAGCTGGTTTCAGTCATGGACCAACAACTGGATCAACATCCTTCGAAATAATGCAGCGACAGCCATCGTTGCTTTAGGTATGACCTTTGTGATTATGACGGGCGGCATTGATTTAGCTGTCGGCTCAACACTCGTTGTCACAGGTGCCCTATCAATGATGCTCCTTGATACCGGTACGAAAGGGTTCCTGCTGGCAATGGGGATCACAGGGGTTCCGGCATTTGCGATTACAATTCTTGTCGTTTTGCTTTTCGGCTATTTATTAGGCTCTTTAATTGGCGTAACAATTACAAAAGGAAAAGTACCGCCATTTATTGCTACCCTGGGTGCGATGATGATCTTTCGAAGTGTGACCCAGCATTTCATGCAAGGCTACAATCCGAAAGTGCCAACGGAATTTTTACAGATTGCAAGTTTTAAAATTGATAACTTCATGATTATGCCAATCGTTTATTGGGCTATCATAGCTTTTATCCTTTACTATGTATCGAAGAGAACAACGTTCGGAAGACAAATTATAGCGGTTGGATCAAATGAACGAGCAGCTAGACTTTCTGGCATCCATGTTGAAAAGGTCAAGCTGCGTGTGTATGCGCTCATGGGACTCCTTGTTTCGATCGCTGCAATCATTCAAGTATCCAGAATTGGATCAAAGGACTTCTCAAATGCAGGAAGAGGAATGGAAATGGACGCTATTGCTGCAGCCGTTGTCGGCGGAACAAATATGATGGGCGGAAGGGGATTTATCCTTGGTACGGTATACGGGATGCTGATCATTGCTGTTATGAATAATCTATTAAATCTATTTGGCGTTCCACCTTTCTTGAGAGAAGCCTTTAAAGGCGTTATTGTTATTGCTGCGGTACTTTTACAGAAGAAGGAGTTGACTTCGTGAGTTGCAATTTAACCTTATAATATGAATAAATGATAGTGATAAACAGTTTACCGAATTGTTAGCTATCTAATTAATCAGAACTGAACTAAACGGGGCGTTCCTTTAAATGGGTTAACAACTTTTATTTCTGAACTTGTCCGTGAAGATAAATTTCCAAAGGATAATCTTGTACATTTTGTCGAATTTTGTGTTATTATAACCATAATTAATATAAACCCGTTATGAATACGGTAGAGGTTCTAGCACCCCTCTCTAAAAAAACTAAGATGAAGCAGCACTTCTATCTTGGGGTGCTGTTTTTCTTTTTTGAAAGGGGAGTTATTTGTGTTAAAAGATGAAAAAGCAATAGTTGTCTTTAGTGGTGGACAAGATAGTACGACATGCTTGTTTTGGGCATTGCAAACGTTTAAAGAAGTGGAAGTTGTAACTTTTAATTATAATCAAAGGCACAAAGAAGAGATTGAGTGTGCCAAAAATATTGCAAAAGAGTTAAATGTTAAACATCATTTATTAGATATGCACCTGCTAAATCAATTGGCTCCGAATGCATTAACAAGAGATGATATTGAGATAAAAGAGGGAGAAAATGGAGAGTTACCATCGACGTTCGTTCCAGGACGTAATTTGATTTTCCTCTCATTTGCTGCTGTGTTAGCGAGCCAGGTTGGTGCTAAGCACATCATTACTGGTGTTTGTGAAACAGACTTTAGTGGTTATCCAGATTGCAGAGATGTTTTTATTAAATCATTAAATGTCTCCATTAATTTATCGATGGATAAACAATTTGTGATCCATACGCCATTAATGTGGTTAGATAAGGCAGAAACATGGAAACTTGCTGATGAATTAGATGCACTCGATTATGTTCGTGAGAAAACCTTAACTTGTTACGATGGAGTAATAGGTTATGGCTGTGGAGAGTGCCCAGCGTGTAAGCTAAGAAACCATGGGTTAGAAAAATATCTAAAGTCACAAGAAGGAGCGGAAGCATAATGGGTCTAGACTTCTATGGTTTTAGAATAGTAGAAAACCTGCAAAAAATGGACCAAGATATTAAAAAAGAAGATCTTAAATATCATAAAAAGCGTGTGCTTGTGAGCAAGGAGTTTACCTTTGATGCAGCACATCATCTTCACTGTTATGAAGGGAAATGCAAGAATTTGCACGGGCATACGTATAAAGTTGTATTTGGTATTAGCGGGTATGTAGATGAAATCGGTCTTGTTATTGATTTTGGAAATATCAAAGAGATCTGGAAAAAAGAAATTGAAATTCATCTTGATCATCGATATCTGAATCAAACATTGCCAAAAATGAATACAACAGCAGAAAACATGGTAGTTTGGATTTATGAAAAAATGTCGGATTCTTTGATCAATCGGTCAGAAAAATATAATGATGCCAGAGTAGAATTTGTTCGTTTATATGAAACCCCTACGAGTTATGCTGAAGTAAGACGGGAGTGGGTGGAAGATTGAGTAAAGTACCTGTAATGGAGATTTTTGGGCCTACTATTCAAGGAGAAGGGATGGTTATTGGCCAAAAGACTATGTTTGTTCGAACAGCCGGCTGTGATTATTCTTGTTCATGGTGTGACTCAGCTTTTACATGGGATGGTTCGGGAAAAGATTTAATCAAGCAAATGGATGCAGAAGAAATTTGGCAAGAACTTAAAGCACTAGGCGGTGACGGTTTTTCATTTGTAACGATATCTGGCGGGAATCCAGCATTATTAAAAAATCTTCATTACTTAATCGATTTATTAAGAGAAAATAATATAAAAGTTGCTTTGGAAACACAGGGAAGCAAGTGGCAGGATTGGTTCTTAAATATTGATGAATTAACGATTTCACCTAAACCTCCAAGCTCTGGAATGGTCACTGACTTTGATGCTCTTGATATGATTATCAATAAGCTTAAAGAAGAAGTTCCAGCGCAAAGTGCCAGTTTAAAAGTAGTTGTTTTTGATGATCATGATTACGAATATGCGAAAAAGGTGCATAAACGCTATCAGGAAGTTCCATTTTTCTTGCAAGTAGGAAATGACGATAATCAAACAACAGACAAACAACATCTTATTTCCCAGTTATTGCAGAGATATGAATGGTTGATTAATAAATCTATGCTAGATGATGAGGTAAGAAATGTAAAAGTACTGCCTCAACTCCATACCTATATTTGGGGAAATAAGCGTGGAGTATGATTTTTTGAAGGTAAAATATTAAGTTAGTAATATACGGTTAAGTTTGAATGATTTGATAAATGGTAGGGGATCTCAACACCATTTCTAGATAGTTATTGACCGTAAGTCTTAATATCATTAAGCCCCGTAATATGCGAGCTCAATTGTTTATTGGGCAATCATAGCTTTTATCCTTTACTATGTATCAAAGAGAACAATATTCGGAAGACAAATTATAGCGGTTGGATCAAACGATCGAGCAGCTAGACTTTCTGGCAACCATGTTGAAAAGGTAAAGCTGCGTGTGTATGCGCTCATGGGACTCTTTGTATCGATAGCTGCAATCATTCAAGTATCTAGAATTGGATCAATGGACTTCTCGAATGCTGGAAGAGGAATGGAAATGGACGCGATTGCTGCAGCCGTTGTCGGTGGAATTATATGATGGGCGGAAGGGGATTTATCCTTGGCACGGTCTACGGGATGCTGATCATAGCTGTTATGAATAATCTTTTAAATCTATTTGGCGTTCCACCTTTCTTGAGAGAAGCATTCAAAGGGGTGATCGTTATTGCTACAGTTCTTTTACAGAAGAAGGAGAAGACTTCTTGAGTTGCATTTTAAACTTATTAATATGAATAACTGTAACGAATTGAGCTGGCTTTTGAAGGAAAGCCGGCTTTATTTATTGAAAATTACTGGAAATTGTTGAAGCCTTTCATTCACATGTGTAAGAAATAGTAGTTTTGAGTCTGTTTAAATAATTGATAAAATTGAACATTACAGAAATAAATCAAACGATGGCAAACAGGTTATTAAGGGTTCGTATCACATCCAAATGTTAATGGTCTTCATTTCTCGTATGAAACAATGGATAGACCGTTTAAAGGGTGTGGCTACGAAATACCTCGATACCTACCTTGCTTGGTTCTTATTTGTTGATAGTCGTAGCAATGAGAGTACAAAACACAATATTAAAGAGTTTTTGCGTACATCATTTGTATTTGAAATGACCGATACTTATGATAGTTTGCGTATGTCAAAAATCAAAGTATAGCATTAAAAAGACCTATGGAGTTGAGGTTATGTTTAATATCCGACCCACAATTTCATTTTCCCCTAATGCTTGTACTTCCAAATGGTCGTGTAAAGGTCTTGGTATCTTCCAAGTTAATGAGAATTTGTTATCTCCGTCATCCTTAATGTCATAGCCAATAAGTTTTCTTTCATACCACTGTTGAGTTCCGATCGGGATTAACCAAAATAAGACTGTTTCTGTGTTCAGAGCTTCAACATAGATTGTTATTTCCCCTGTCCCCTTTGGAACCCTAACCCAATTATCTTTTTCAGGAATACTCGTATAGAATTTTTCTATTTTAGGGGAAGGAGGGACATATTCTGTATTACCTTTAATAGGCACATTTAGCATTAGACTCATTGCCAAAACTGTTTTTAATATCATTAAAACCACCTAGATAATAGTGTCTTCATAAGTGGTTATATTATGAATTTATGTGATAAAACGAAATAAAGAGGGGAGCTCCCTCATTTAAGGAGTCCCTAATTTTTTTTATGAAAAATAAACATTAAAGTTTAACAGAGCCATTTAAATCAAGAATTTGATATGAAATTAAATAGATAAAAATCACGAACTTCTGCCACAATTTTTAACATAAAATGAATAGTAGTTTTGATATTATGCTGTCGGTTACTGTGCAAAACAGAATAGACCAGATGGCGATATTACAGAAGGCAGAAGCAGCTAATGTTATATTGGCTAAAATTGATCATAAGTACTAAATACTATAAAGGAGCACATTATTTCAGTAGAGTTTGCTGAATTAATGTGCTTTTTATTTTTATCGAAAAATGAAAAGTATTTATATTCAAAAAAATATTGTATTATCATTCCCTTTATTCTTATGGTATATTTGAATAGCATTTTATCGCAGATTAACGGGCTGTAGGACCCCCACTTCAAGAAGTTGAATTAAGAATAAATTTCTAAGTGGGGGATCAACAGCCCGTAAGAGCCCGATCGGTTCAACTAACAATCAGTGGGGGATGAAGGAAAACCCCCACTGATTGAAGTTTCACTTTATTAGATGAAGGAGCAGTAATGTTGAAAAATGAATGGTTTCTGCGCTGGTCTTTTTTTGTTTTTGGATTAATGATTTTAGCTTTTGGGATTTCTTTAACAATTGAAGGGAAGCAATTAGGAATTGGACCGTGGGATGTTTTCCATTATGGGTTATTTCTCAAATTCGGGCTAACAATTGGATCTTGGTCGATCATAACTGGATGTTTTCTTTTGTTGATTTATTCTGTAATCAAAAAGGAATGGCCAAAAATAGGGTCGATTCTTAATATGGTGTTACTTGGATTATTTATTGATTTCTTTAATTGGCTTTTACCACCAATTGATAGTTTAATAGGAGAATCATTGGTGTTTATGCTCGGTGTTATTTTACTAGGATATGGAATCGGGTTATATGTTTCAGCTGACCTTGGAGCAGGGCCAAGAGACAGTTTTATGCTGTTGATTGTTGAAAAAACGGGCTGGAGCATCCCATGGGTACGAAATGGGATTGAAGTATTAGTTCTTCTTATAGGCTGGTTGTTAGGGGGTCCTATTGGAATAGGCTCAGTGTTTATTGCTTTTGGGTTAGGGCCAATTTTAGGGATTTCTATCCCTCAATGTAAAAAAATGTTTTCTCTTTTCCTCAAACAAGAGACTTCGGCCACTGCAAACACATCAATTAGATGATTAAGAGACTGACTCATCATAGACAGTCTCCTTTATCATATTCGACTAATGGGCAAGTAAAGAAAGAGGGATTTCCTTTACGCTTTAATATAATAATAAAATTAACTTTGCTTTCAAAATAAGATGAGCTCAATGCTCAAATGTGTTACATTAAGAAAAGAAATTTTAAAAGTGAGTAGGTGAACAGCATGATTGAGGTTAGAACATCTCCACTAAGTGATGGAGAATTCAATAGAGGGGTATTTGCTACAAGTGATATCAAAAAAGGAGAGCTTTTACACGAAGCACCTGTCATTTCATATCCAAACAACCAGCATCAATATATTGAAAAAACTATACTCGCTGATTACGCTTTTGAGTATGGGAAAAATCATTCAGCTATCCTTCTTGGTTATGGAATGTTGTTTAACCATTCTTATGAACCTAATGCAATGTATGAAATTAATTTTGATAACCACACATTTGACTTCTATGCCTTCACAGATATAAAGGCTGGAGATGAGATTCTAATCAATTACAATGGCGATGTGGATGACAAAGATCCACTGTGGTTTAATCAGGATTAAAAAGAATGACCTAGTACTGCGTTCGATAATGTGCTTTTTAAATGTGCGTGCGGCAGTAACTTCCAGCGTAAATGTGACGTGTGCCAACCGCCAAAAGCGTCACGCTGACTGTATAGCGAATAAAAGAAGTGCCGATTTCTATTAAATAGAAGATGGTGCTTCTTTTATTTTATAGGAGCAATATGATGGATAATGAGTTAGTGAATGAAGTAACGAGTAAATACATTATGGGCTGATTATATTTGGGTGATAAACTTTAAAATAAGAATATTTTTTAATAAGATAAAAGTTACCTTCCCATCATATCAAGATAAAAGTAATAATGATTTGCAAGATACAAGGAGATTCATCATACTATAAATCTAGGTTTCTTTTTAAGAAATTATTCATCATAAACCAAATAAGCTATTTAGGCTTACTTCAAGTCAATTATGGAAAAGGTGATGTCCGTGTTTTTTCTTGCATTATCAGCCATGATAATTTCTATTATTGTTGGAACCGCACTACTAATAGGCGGGAAGATGTTATTTGGCATTATGGCATTTGTCATTGCTGGAATACTGTTTTTATTTATCCTTGTTTATTATGGAAAAAGGAAACATCGCAAGAAAAAGTTTGATTGTACACCTGACTGTGATTGTGGTCCAGATTTAGATTGTGATTGCGGGCCGGATTGTGATTAAAGTAAAGGATGTAGCAGCAATTGTCCCATGTCATCGCAAGAAAGAGAGATGTCTAACGATTAGAGGGTACACACTCCCGCTCTGTGCAAGATGTACGGGGATCTTGGGTGGATATCTCTTTTTTCCTATACTAATTGCTTTTCATTTACAACTACCCATATGGTTAGGATTGCTGCTAAATATTCCAATGGTTTTAGATGGCTGGACACAGAAAATGAACTATCGAATGAGCAATAATCCCTTAAGATTCTCTACTGGAATTATGTGCGGCTTTGGACAGAGTGTTTTGATTGTTGGGATAAGTGAAGGAATTGTTTCTTATATCCTTTAAAAGGCTATTACCGATTACAGTAGATTGAGATGTGCAGAGATAATAAAGTTGTTTAATTTTTCCTCTCTAAATTTCAATAGCCTACAGTCCAACTTATGAACGTAGGCTATTTAAAGCTATTTAAAAATAATACTCATTGATGATAACTTGATGCTTTAATGAATAATAATGTTATTTAATTCGATAGGCAAATAGTTAAGAGTGACCACTTTTTCTGGAATCAAGTAGGAATCCTTCTTCTTATATCCATCCCCGTTCTTTTTCTCTTCAGGTTTGTAATATTTCGCTTACCAATCCTGAATTAGCCCATTTAGACATGAAATGAGAGGATCGTTCAAATTATATACATAGGCCCCATATTCAGCCTTTTGTACTTCTGTACGTGGTTGAGAACACACGAACCTGCATGGCTTATAGACAATAGTGGCAAGAAAGTCACTATGAATTGTGACAGAGGAAGCACAGGAATTTTGAATGCTTAGATCAGCGACTGAAAAGTCTCGATTTTTCTCAACCTGTAGTTTTACTAAAAAAATTTGATAATTTATAACAAAGTTCGATTATTTAAAATAAAGATTGATCATTTATTATAAAGTTTGATTAAAGATCCTGTGTTGATATGCAGGATTTTTTCTTATTCCACAATCGGGCCATTTAATGGTGCGAATCGTTTCTAACCTAACTTGGGAATGGTCACATTACCCAGATAAAAGTTAGACAATTCCTTCAGGAATTGAAGGATTATATCGAAGAGTCAAATGATTGAGTAACGTCTTGAAGGGCTCTCTCTTAGTCGAATAGCACTGGATTTAGTAAGAATGATAGTGTTATAAGCTCGGTGAAAAGGCGTGAGAATTTACCGTAACAGGTTAAGTTGACGAAAGCCTACCCGCGGGGGTGGTGTAAATCATGATGCTTGAGTTGAATGAACATGGTGAGAATGTTAAATACCCTATGAGAATAGAAGGGTTAACTGACGAATTTCCGAAGGTACGGATCTAGAATGGCAATACATAGAAATGTGTATATCACTTATTGTGAGGTTAGCTGTGGGTGAGTAAAAATCGTTAATATGAAAATCCATGATATGTTACAGGCATATCTCCGTTAACAGGTCTACAGGAAACACCTAAATTCATTCCATAATAGATATAATTCAACGTTGTAAGCTGATGACGTGGAGGACTTACTTCCTATGAAACGGTGCTAAGGAAAGCAATAGTGATAATAGCTACTGTATAACTTATCTTTGTATCAGTGAAAGTGGTGGCACAGTACCGATGAGACGTCTAATTCACGTGGAGGGATAGCCACTAGACTATTGAAAAATCATTCAACCATGTTCGACAGTTCTTTATCGGTTAATAAGGTTCTTGTGAGACTAAAAGAGGTTCAACTCCTAAGGGAGTCACCGACTTGTTGAAACGGAAGAAACTGAGACACAATGAGTATTATGATATGCAACATTGTTTTGACAATTTGTATGCTCAAAGTGTTAATGGTCAAAATTTCTATGACTTAATGAAATTGATTAGTTCTGATGAAAATATACGTCTTGCTTATCGAAATATCAAAAGAAATTCAGGAAGTAAAACGGCTGGTACAAATAAATTAACTATTGAAGATGTCAAATGTTTAACTATAGAAGAAGTTATTCTGAAGGTTCAAAGCATGCTTCAATCGTATGCACCACAAAAAGTTAGACGTGTGTTCATACCAAAAGCGAACGGCAAAGTAAGACCGTTAGGAATCCCAACGATATGGGATAGAATCCTTCAACAGTGCATCTTACAAGTGTTAGAACCGATTTGCGAAGCGAAGTTTCATAAACACAGCTATGGTTTTAGACCAAACAGAAGCACTCATCACGCAAAAGCAAGGTTTGAGTCTCTTATAAACTTGTCGGGGCTTTATCACTGCATAGATGTAGATATTAAAGGTTTCTTCGACAATGTAAACCACAGTAAATTACTGAAACAAATTTGGTCATTAGGTATAAGAGATAAATCTCTACTTTCCATTATTTCAAAACTTTTAAAAGCAGAAATTGAATGTGAAGGCATACCTACTAAAGGCGTTCCGCAGGGCGGTATCTTATCTCCGTTATTATCAAATATTGTTTTAAATGAACTTGATTGGTGGGTAAGTGACCAATGGGAAACTTTTAAAAGCAATCATCCATATAAGCACAACGGAAGTAAAGTACAAGCGCTCAAGAAATCTAATTTAAAAGAATGTTACATCGTAAGATACGCCGATGACTTTAAAGTTTTATGTCGCACACGCTCGCAAGTGATTAAAATGAATTACGCTATTAAGGATTTTCTTAATACAAGATTACACCTTGAGACAAGTGAAGAAAAGTCAAAGGTCATTAATCTAAAGAAAAATTCGTCAGAATTTCTTGGCTTTACATTCAAAGTAAAAAGTAAAGGTAAGACAAGGATGTGCTATGTAGTTCATTCCAATATGACGAAGAAAGCAAAGTCCAATGCATTCATAAAAATCAAGGAATCTGTTAAAGCCATTCAGAAGAAACCTTGTATCGAAACAGTTTGGCATTTTAATACAGTTGTAATGGGAATTCAAAATTACTACTCAGCTGCCACTCAAATTACAAATAATCTAATTGAGTTGAACTCCTATCTTCACAAGACGCTATATAATCGACTAAAGAATGTCAGAAAAGAAGCGAAGTTTAGTGACATGACGAGTACGTTGCAAAAACGCTATAAGGGATATGAACCACAATACTTCAAAATCCGGAGTATGGTATTTGTACCAATTTATGCCCAACGGCATAAAACGAATCTATGTTTCTCTCAAGATACGTGTAACTATACGGTTAATGGCAGAGAAAAAATACACCAGAACTTAAAAGCGATTAACAAAAACGTATTAAGCTACGTCATGAAAAACTTTATTCCAAATCGAACGATTGAATACAACGATAATCGCATAAGCAAGTTTATCGCACAATATGGAAAGTGTGCAGTTACGGGGACGGAACTTGGATTAAACGATTGGCACTGTCATCATAAAATTCCCTATCATCTTTCAAAAGATGATAGGTTTTCAAATCTGATAGTAATTCATGAAGCTGTACACCGACTTGTACATTTGAAGGATACTGAAAAAATTAAAGCATTACTTCAATCCTTACAACTCAATAAAAATCAGAAAGAAAAAGTCAATGAACTGCGAAAACAATGCAAAAATACTGTAATATGATTTTGGAATCGTAAATTTGCTTCATCAAGCACATAGATTTGAATGAATTGGATTAGTTGGAACGCCGTATGAGATGAAAGTTTCATGTACGGTGTGAACGAGGGGAAAAGGGAGCGATAACTTCAAACCCTTACCTATTCGTATGAGGAAAATCTCAAGAAAAATTGAATACTTATGGTAATGATTGATGCTGTTTGTGAAAGTTTGTACTTAAGCTAACGGGTCAGCAGTTTAGTTTAAGTAGAAAATAGTTATTGTTTGACTAAATTCTATTTGGTAAAACAAGTAAAAGTTAAGGGGGATACATATGATTAAATACCCGTTTTTAGAAAGAGATGCAACCATAGGAGTCACAGCACCTTCATCTGGGCTACAAGTTGAGTTACATGATATGTTTAAACAATCATGTGAGCGTCTGAAATCGAAAGGATTTAAAATAATTTGTGGTGATACGGTTTGGACTCAAGAAAAAGCCAAATCAGCACCTGCCGAAAAACGCGCAGATGAGTTTAATGAAATGATGCGTGATGATAATATAAATATCATTATTCCTCCATGGGGTGGAGAACTGTTAATTGAAATACTTGAAAAAATTGATTTTGAAAATATAAAAAATAAATGGGTATTAGGTTATTCAGATACAAGTGTATTATTATTAGCAATCACATTAAAAACAGGCATAGCTACTGCTCATGGTACAAATCTTGTAGATTTAAGAGGGGAATATTCAGATGACACCACTGCAATGTGGCAGTCTGTATTATCGACAAATATTGGAGAATCTGTCCTTCAACATTCATCAGCTAAATATCAAAAGGAATGGCAACACAATTCTCCGTCTCCATGTGTTTTTAATTTAACAGAACAAACCTATTGGAAAACTGTGTCAAATCAAAAAGTTAAGATACAAGGTCGTTTACTTGGTGGATGCATAGACATGATAAGACATTTAATTGGTACAGCATATGGTGATGTACAAAACTTTAGAAAACAAAATATCAGTGGAGAGCCTGTATTATGGTATTTAGAAAATTGCGAAATGAATACAACAGATTTAAGAAGGTCATTAGTACAAATGAAGTTAGCTGGTTGGTTTGAACAATGTTCAGGTATTATGTTTGGTCGAAGTGATGCGAATACGTCTGTAAATACCTACACAGTTGAAGATGTTTATAAAGAACTTTCTGATGAGCTTGGGATACCGATTATTTATGACGTGGATTGCGGTCATGTTCCACCACAAATCACTTTCATAAATGGTGCTTATGCTGAAGTAGAAGTAGAAGAAGGTAAAGGTATTATTTTGCAATACTTTAATCAATAGACAGATAAATTTTCCTTGTTGAACTAACCGAGGCGTTAGTTGAACAAAAAAAGTAGTTAAGATCTTCAACAAAACCAGCTAATAGTTTGTCAACATTTTTCAATAAAAAACTTTATTTATCCATGCTATACTTAAATTGTCCATGACAAATAACCTTCCGAATATACTGTTTGGAAGGTTTTTCATTTGATAGTTAGATGTAGTAGTTAAGCTATATCTTGGAAGGTT
>NZ_JAGYPM010000009.1:0-51094 GCF_018343665.1 Cytobacillus citreus | reverse complement strand
AACATTTTTTAATAAAAAACTTTATTTATCCATGCTATACTTAAATTGTCCATGACAAATAACCTTCCGAATATACTGTTTGGAAGGTTTTTCATTTGATAGTTAGATGTAGTAGTTAAGCTATATCTTGGAAGGTTGTTTTGCTTTTCAATAAGGCATAGATCCAATGTAAGAGCTTATTCACACAAGCAATAACTGCAACCCTAAATGGTTTACCTTCATCGCGTTTTTTATCATAAAACTCTCGTAGTTTTTTGTTTCTTGCAATGATCTCATCTGTTGTCTTTTGCTTTCTGGTATCACGAATACCGCATCTTACAGCCATATATAGAGATCGTCTTAATCGGCTAGATCCTCGTTTAGTAATTTTGTTTTTTGTAGCTGTAAATCGACCAGAAGAGTAAACACTAGGGTCTATTCCTGCAAATGCAACTAACTTTTTAGGGTGATTAAACCTTTCTATCTCTCCAATTTCTGAGATGATTGTTGCCGCAATTTTTTCTCCGATACCAGGGATAGATTGGATAATCTTATATTCTTCCAATTCTTCAGCGAGGGCATCTATTTCAGCTGCTAACTTCGATAGGTGCTCTTCGTATTGAAGAACGATATTGATTAATATCTTAAGATTAAAGATGTGACTGTCGTACATATTATGTTGAAATGGATTTCTTTCAGCCGCCTCAATAAGTTTCTCTGCTTTCTCTTCAGCCCACTGATTTGATCGACTCTTACACAAGGATGAAATAATGTCGATTAACGCTGACTTTGATACTTTTAATACAGACTCTGATGTAGGAAATGTATTAAGGACATTTAAAGAGACTCTGGAATATAGAGCTCCAAAAACACCTCGATACTCAGGGAATACTTGATCCAATAGAGTTTGTAATTGTAATTTTGTTTGAGATGAGACACCTACAATTGCTTCCTGTTGTCTGGTGAGGTTTCTTAGATTTAATAACTGAATTCCTCTTTTTCTATGAGGCTCTAACTCTTCCTTGTAGAATAGCTCGCAAAGTTGGTACGCATCTACAGGGTCTGTCTTTACCTTTCTAAGATTGGCACTACGTGAGCGATGAGACACAAGAGGGTTCACCATAATATACACATAGTCTTGTTCATCTAAAAACTGGACAACAGGGGAATGATAAGGACCAGTTGATTCCAAGATAACCGAAGGTTTCATCCCCTCTGATGCTATCGTAACCTCCTTTAAGAAATCTAATAAACTATCTAAACCATCCAAAGTATGCTTTACACTAAAGCTTTTACGATAAGGTTTTCCTTTATCTAAAAAGGCTTGAACCTGACTCTCTCCTTTTGAAACATCCAGACCAATCACTGGATTCATTTATCAATCTCCTCCTAGAAATGAATTAGTCGGTAACCCCTAAACTCCTTGTAATGCCATAGGTTCGCTTGTTAAACGGGATCAATGTCCCAACCAGCCAGAAACATGTTTATACAAGTAGGGGGCGAACAGTTTTGCTGACGGGATCCAGTCCCACGGGCGCTACGTTCTACCCCGACTACCGCTATCATAAGACCTCATGAAAAAAGGTCAACCAGAAAAAACTGGCTGACCTTATATTACGATCGGGCGCGATTGTGGAACAATATAGGTAGAAAATGATCAAACTTTTTATAACTACCAAACTTAAATTTGCTGGATAAGAATCCATTTTGATCAATCTCTTTTTCAAAATGGATTCTTTTTATTTATCATAATATATGGGTTTTGCGAGGTATTTTTGATCAAACTATATTTCAAAGCTACACAACCATCTGTTCGAATCCTTCATTTTCGTTTTTAGCAGTCAGGAGCTCCGAACTTTGGTACATTATCGATGCTGCGAATTATTCAAGGTTTTGGCAGTGCGGTTGCTTTTCCAACTGACAAATTAAATGTTTATACCATATTAATTTAATCGTTCATCATACATTAATTGAATTTGTATCCCAAAAGGATCTTCTACAATACCATATGCTTCACTAAAAACATTTTTTTCTAATGGAGTAATTATTTTTACTCTCTCATCAGAAATCAAATTACTATAAAAACTTTGTATTTCTTCTAAATTGGCACTTTGAATGCAAAGTGACGTATTATTTCCAATGTTATAACTTTCGCTTGGGTTCATTGTATCTTCTGCTATCATTAGCTTTGTTTTTCCAATTTGTAAAACGGAATGAGAAATATGATTTTTATTTTCGCTAGTGATTTCAAAAGAATTATCTCTTTTGGCCATATCTTCATACGTAACAATCATTAACTTTTTAGCGTTTAAATTACGTATATAAAAGTCTATTGCCTCCTTTGCTTTTCCATTCATTGATAAAAAAATAGCAATTTCTAATGTCATACATATCTTACTCCTTTTATAGTTGATAATTATAATATAGACTAAAAAGGTATCAATTCATGACACCTTTATTGGAGGGAAATATGAAAAAATCTGAGCGAATAAACGATATGCTTATTTTTCTTAACCACAAAAGGAATTTTAATTTGAAAGACTTAATGGATAGATACCATATTTCTAAAAGTACAGCACTTCGAGATATTCAATCATTAGAAGAAATTGGGGTACCTATATTTTCTGAATTAGGTAGAAATGGTAGCTATAAAATCTTAGAAAATAGTATTTTATCTCCTATTTTTTTTAATGTAGATGAAATGTACGCTTTATACTTTTCACTACTTACATTAAATGGATACAAAACAAAACCATTTAACGTAGAAAGTATTACCCTTGAAAATAAATTTAGAAATGTATTACCTGAAAATGTACGTGCAAATATTTCCACTATGGAAAAAACGCTTTCCTTTGAGGTAACAAATCACAGTAACTTTAGTCCATATTTAAAAGAGATTTTACAAGGTATTTTTGCTGAAAAAGTATACAGTTTAGTCTATTTACAAAAAGAGAAAAAGGAGAGAATAGTGTCCCAATTCATTCGAATAGAATCTAAGTTTGGGCAATGGTATGCTAAAATCTTTAATTTTAAAACAGAGAGCATCAGAATACTTAGATGTGACAAAATTCTTTCCATCACAGAAACAAACAATACTAACCCAAAAAAGTTGGAAGAATTACTAAGTTATCTTGATACTTTTCATAGAAGGCCTGATGCTATTGATTTCACTGTCCTTGTTAATAAAAATGGAAAAGATATTTTTGATAAAGAAAACTACCCTTCTATGAGCATCAAAAAAGAGAATGAGAATTATATTATAACTGGCTATTTTAACAGAACTGAAATAGACTTTATCGCAAACTACTTTTTAAGGTTTGAAAAAACAATTATTTCAATTCGTCCTGCTATGTTAAAAAATATAATCTATGATAATGTTCTATCAATAATGCAGCATATAGCCCCTTTGGAATAAATAGTGGACTCTGGCCCGTTTTTTATTCAGGATACTTGTCAAACTTGCATCAGCTAAAGACATGAATAATTATTTAATGCATCCATAAACTCAATCATTTTGATCTGCTATCCCAATTTGAATTTCAGTCTCATTTTGGGAATGTCATTCTGCTTCCAGTACTATAACTAGAACTCTATGATGTTTCTATTCCATAAAATGTTCAAAATTATATGGTAAAATTATACTCTTTAGATGTCATAATAAAAGTAATCATTTTTTCTACTTTGATAGACAGCTAGGAGGTTTAAGATGCAAGAAAAGGTTCCAATTGGGAAAATGGCGAAGCTAAACAATATTTCGATTCAAACCTTACATCATTATGACAAAATCGGTCTACTGTCACCAAGCTATATTGATCCAGAAACAAACTATCGTTTTTACAGTATTAAGCAATGTGCATGTCTTGATTTTATAAAGTATTTAAAATATATGGGTTTTACACTGCAAGAAATGAAAGATGTTTTTGCAGAAAAGGATGTAGATTCAATTCCTAAGCTTCTTGATGAACAAATTCAATTGATTGATCAAAAAATGAATAAGCTTGCACAAATGAAAAAAACGCTTAAAGTAGCAGACGAAAACTATAGGACTTATATGCAAATCCCGAAAATGGGAGTAGTTGAGAGGAATTATCTACCCAAACGAAAAATTTACTGCTATGACGGTAAAAAAGATATTTATGATGATCAGTTAGAAACCTATGAATATATATTGAGAGAGCTAAGGGATCTAGCCCTTATTCATCAGTTCCCAACTTCGTATTTTTGTAATGTAGGCTCGATTACTCGTATGGAGTCCATTAAACAGCGGAAGCTAACGTCTACAGAAATTTTCATGCTAGTTGATGCTGATTTTTTCAACGCAAAGGGGATAGAGGTTCTGCCTGCACATGAATACGTATCGATTTACTGTGATCACTTTTCGCAGGAGGAAGAGTATGCCTTTAAATTAATCGATTACATAGAGGAAAATCAGTTTGAAATTGCAGGAGATTATATTTGTGAGGTTATTGTGGAATTGCCGTGCTGGACACAGTATGAACGCCAGATGATTATGAAACTGCAAATTCCTGTGAAAAAAAAATCAAATAGTGCTTGACCCTATTGTAACAATAAGGTTTACGATATAAATATAGAAATTCTATCACATGTATAACAACATGTGAAATTTTGAACAAACCAAGGAGGAAAATGTGATGTTAGAAAAAGTTCGCGTTATTCAATATGGTTGTGGAAAAATGGGTATGGTCAGCTTGCGTTATTTATATGAAAAAGGTGCAGAAATTGTTGGAGCAATTGATTCGAATCCAGCTATAATTGGTAAGGATATAGGTGAGGTCGCTGGATTAGATGTAAAACTAAATATCCCAATTAGAAGTAATGCTGAGGAAGTATTTAAAGAAACGGATGCAGATGTTTGTATTATTATGACGAAGAGTTTAATGACAGACACAATTGATGCTTTTGAATTGGCTGCTCGTCACGGCGTAAATGCGATCTCTACTTGTGAAGAAGCTTTTTATCCATGGACCACTTCACCTGAAATTACGAATCGTTTAGACCGCTTAGCAAAAGATCATCATTGTACATTAACAGGGTCTGGCTACCAAGATGTATTCTGGGGCAACTTAATCACAACTTTAGCTGGTGCTACACATAATATTATTCGCATTGAAGGGAAATCCAGCTATAATGTCGAGCATTATGGAATTGCTCTCGCCGAAGTGCATGGAGCAGGTTTATCATTAGAAGAATTTGAAGAAAAAATTGCTAGCAATAATGATCTTCCATCCTTTATGAGAAATTCAAATGAATGGCAATGTTCCCAATTTGGCTGGACGATTAAATCTCAAAATCAGAAACTAGTGCCAATGACACATGACGAAGATTTATACTCAGAAACTTTAGGAAAAACGATTCCTGCTGGACATGCGACAGGAATGTCAGCTGTTGTGACTACTGTAACCCATCAAGGACCTGTGATTGTTAGCGAATGTATCGGCAAAGTGTATGCTGAAGGTGAAACGGATTGTAATGATTGGGTCATTCAAGGTGAGCCAGAAACCGTTGTGAAGATTTCTAATCCTGCCACAGTAGAATTAACCTGCGCAACAGTTGTGAATCGAATTCCAGATTTATTAAAAGCTGCTCCAGGCTTCTATACAACTGAAAAAATGCCAGTTGCAAGCTATCGTACGTATCCGCTGCATTTTTATTAAGATGAGAGGAAGGTGCTCCTGGAATATTCTTGATTCGCAGGAGATAAATAAAGATATATAAAAAAAAGGAGAGTTGTTCAATTATTGAATGGCTCTCCTTTGTTATTTCATCATTCTTTTATAACATTATCTAATTTTTATTTTACTGAATAATCACATGACTTTTACTTCACTCTCAAAAATATATTCAAGCAGAAAAGCAAGCCTTGTTAACAAGATAGGGTTTGTTTTTATAGGGATAAAACTCTAAATGAGTATTGCGGACAGAATTAGCCAGCTATGCGGAGTTTTGAGCCACTGTTTGCGGACATCTGAGCCAGCAAGTGTGGGAAAGAGATCCATTATCAGTAAAATATAAAGGGTATTCGGATTATCGCGTGGAAAAATGTTAAGCTAAATAATCTCTTCAACAAACGGGCGAGGACTGTGGAGCAACAAAAAGCCCAAAATCACATAATCACAATAAATTGGGCTTTTAAATACTGCCACTTACTTAGCGTTGTAAATGCGTTTTCTTGACGCTTTCTCTAACAGTCATCTTCTATCGTAACATCAATGCTTTCCTACTCTCACTTCCTATTGTGTGTTCTTCATCCCTGAAATAGGTGACGATAAAATCTCGAAATGCAATCGCTGCCTGTGATAAATAACGATCTTTCTGCCAGGCTATCCGAAAAATCCTTTCACCTGCAGGATCTTCGATTGGCAGTTTGACTAAGTCCAGCTCCTCTCCACTTTTACAGCCACCGACAATGGAAACACCGAATCCAGAACGAACAAGTTCTGCGATACTAGCTGGATCTTCTGTTTCACACACCATCTTCGGACGAAAACCCGCTTTATCACAAAGGTCATCATTCATCACCCGTAAAGGAGAATTTTCTTTGTATCCAACAAAAGGTTCAGCTGATACTTCACTAAGGTGAATTGCTTTGCGGTTTGCATATTTATGTCCGTGCGGCACAGCGAGATAGAGCTTTTCCTTTACCAATGGAATTTCACTGAATCCCTCTTGTTGAATCGGAAACGAAGTTAAATAGAAGTCTACTTCATGGTTTGTTTCAATGTTCTCAAAATCCTCCATAGACGATTGAAACATCCGGAAATTAACCTCTGGATGTTCAGCCAAAAAGTTCTGCAAAGGTTCTCTAACCTGTTCCATATTCATAACTGCCAGGTAAATACGACCTTGTTTTAAGCCTGATAGATCTTCTACTTCTCGACGCCCCTCTTCGAGCAAATGGATTGCGGCCTTCACTTTTGCTTCAAAGGCCTTCCCAAAAGGATTTAAACGAATTTGCCGTGCTTTACGATCAAACAATGGTACCCCCAAGTCCTCTTCCAGCCGTTGAATCGTTCTACTTAATGCTGGTTGGGCGATATGAAGCTCTTGTGCGGCTTTCGTCATATGCTCTAATTTAGCCACGGTTAAAAAATATTTAAGCTGTAGCAGTTCCATTTACAATTCCCTCCCATTCATTACATCTAGTATATGCATACATAACAAAAAATGTATTTTTCAATATGTATTCCCGATTATATAATGAAAGTGGCTAGCCGACAACAGAACTGTTATACATGGAAAAAGGTAAATAAATATGGGAAGTGATAAACGGGGAACAGCGTTTACAAACATAATGGAATCAACAATCGAACACCATATTGGCGACAAGTTCATTCGCACAATGGTATTCACGATGGTAATTTCGATGATGAGCGCAACGATGTTTAACATCGTACTGCCTGAAATCAGCCAAGAATACGAACTGACTTACGGGCAGGTAAGTTGGGGATCCACAGCTTCTCTACTCGTTTATGCCATCGGGAACTCGTTCTATCTTCTTGGAGAAGGTAAAATTTATAGCAGTCTTTATTTGATTCTCTCACTTTCATATGTAGGCTTGATCTTGATTTACATCATTAGATTGGATATAGAACACCATTGAATTATCAACAAAAATAATATTTTAAAAAAGGAGCTGATGAAAATGAAGGCAGTAGCTTTTCATTCACCAGGAACACCGGACGTATTGCAAGTAATGGAGTTTGATCCTCCTGTTCCGGGGACTGGGCAAGTTCGAGTAAAAGTAAAAGCGGCCGGCGTACAGCCCGTTGACTGTGCGATTCGAGGGCAAGGTTTTAGTCCACCAGGAGTGGAAATCCGATACCCTCAAATTCTAGGAAATGAATTTGCTGGCATCATCGACATGGTTGGTGATGGGGTTGAGAGCTTTTTAGTTGGAAATGAAGTTATTGGTTGGTCGGTTCTATCTAGCTATGCTGAATATGTGGTCGTCCCAACATCCCAACTCGTTAGAAAGCCAAAAAATATGCCATGGGAAGAAGCTGGTGTACTTACCGCCTCAGGGCAGACTGCTCATACGGCACTACAGGAACTCGGAATCAGTAAAGGAGACACCGTGATTATACACGCAGCTGCAGGAGGAGTTGGTACGTTCGCCGTTCAATTGGCACGAGCAAGGGGTGCAACTGTAATAGGTACCGCAAGCCCACGAAACCATGACTACTTGCGCTCCTTAGGGGCTATTCCTGTCTCATATGGAAAGGGACTTGTTGAACGAGTACGCGAACTTGCACCTAATGGGGTCGATGTTGCCCTTGATGCAGCAGGCGAGGAAGCCCTACGAGCCTCTGTAGAACTTGTACACGACAAAAAACGGATCGGTACAATCGTTGCTTTCGATCTTTCAGAAGAGCTTGGAACCATTCCAATCCGCAGTAAGCGAAGCGTATCAAGGTTATCCGAACTCACCAAGATGTACGAACAAGGGCTTCTTCGCGTTGTCATATCCCAAACATTCCCATTACACCAAGCTGCCGATGCTCACAGAGCTGTAGAGAACGGTCACGTTCGAGGAAAAATTGTTCTCACAGTGGATTAGAAAGTTAGTACGATACGAGGAGGAAATACATTGGAAAAACTAAACATCGGAATTATCCTAGGAAGCACACGTCAAGGTCGTGTAAGCACACAAGTCGGAAAATGGGTAAAAAAAATAGCTCAGCAACATGAAGACGCTAATTATGAAATTCTCGATATAGCTGACTATAATTTGCCGTTTTTTGGAACAGGGACAGGGAAGGAACAAAAGGTCATTGCCTGGAAAACAAAGCTTTCCAGCATGGATGGATTCGTTTTTATCGTTCAAGAATACAATCACAGTATAACAGGAGCGTTGAAAAATGCACTCGATTCAGCATATGAAGAATGGAACAATAAAGCAGCAGGAATAGTAAGTTATGGTTCTACAGGTGGAGCCCGTGCCGCCGAGCATTTACGCGGAATCCTAGGGGAATTATCAGTCGCAGCAGTTCGCGCCCATCCAACCTTATCCATTTTTACCGATTTCACAAAATCTAAAGTGTTTCAACCTGCTGATTTTCATATTGATTATGTCGCGGAGATGTTAGATCAAATCCTGTCTTGGAGTCGGGCTTTAAAAACAGTAAGGAAATCGTAGCTGTGATGAACATAGAAAAAGCATGTAAAGAAACATGTTCTTTCTATGTTTCTACGTTTGTCCAGATTTTTTCACCGGTCTTAGCAATCAGGTACGTTTGCGAAATAACAAAGAATTTGATCAATTAGAATAGACCATTCCACACGACAATCCGAATACCCATATAAAAAAAGTAACTTTGACATACAATTTACCACACAATAAAAGGGCCACTCTCCTTTGCCTGAGGTAGTGCAAATTCGGCAGTCCGCCACCATGGACTTAACTTTTGTCCTTGTTGTGGAACTATCGCAGGTGTGGCATAAATAATGCCTAAGAGGCACACTTTCTCAAAAATGATAACACGGTCAAGTCGATTCTAAGCATTCGCCGGCGGGGCCCCAACCCCTTCCAGCGTCTGCAAAGAATCGAGCGTTACAGTCAATAGCAAGCAGCGCTCTATTCTATAATTGAGTAGGTCTATTAGTGGCTCTCTGTTCCGCAAATGATGGCTCTTTTCTCCGCAATGTATGGCTCAAAACTCCGCATAAGTGGCTCAATTCATCCGCAATAATCACTCTAAAGTTTTCGAAACACACTTTCTAAATCGCGATAGCCCTCAAGGTCCTCTTTCTGTGGTTCATCAGTCTCAACGGTCCATTCATTTTTCAATGGGGTTAAACCACCATTATTATTCTTTCTATATGAACTATGAATATGATAAGTTTTTCCATCCTTTTTTACGGTATAACCCATATAGTAAAGATCACCCTGGCCTTCTTCCTCAAATATACCGATATCCTCTATACCGAATAGATCTATATATGATTGAAATGGTTTTTGTAAGTCATTAATAATTTGCTCTCGTGATAAAAATTCCATAATTTCCCTCCTTTTTTGCTAAATTCTATACTTATTATGGCTTTCTTTTCAAATAAACATTACATTTTGTTGCCTTTTGAAATTGAAACAATACTCAGCTATTTTCTTGAAAAACCACCACATATAGTTTCCACATGTGCCTAAGTACATACCTAAAAAATGCTATAAATGCTCCATCTTCAAGTGATAAGGGTATAATTAAATTGCAGAGGTAGAAATTAAAAGAGGTAGCGTTATGTTGATTTTGAAAATAGAAAAAAGTAATTAAACCTCTTAATTTTTATGTAAGATTAACTTAAGAATACAAAAAGACAAATTTAGAAAAGGGGGATATGATGATAAATAAAAATGAAGCAGGCTGGAACTTCGACAACAGTTATGCTCATCTGCCGAAATCATTTTTCACCAGCCTTAACCCAACCCCTGTACGCTCGCCGAAATTAATCATTCTCAATGATCCTTTGGCAAGATCACTAGGGTTGAATGTTCAGGCGCTGCAAAGCGATGATAGCGTGGCCGTATTTGCTGGCAACCAAATTCCTGAGGGCGCTTTTCCGCTTGCTCAAGCTTATGCGGGACATCAATTTGGGCATTTTAATATGTTAGGGGATGGCCGGGCACATCTGATTGGTGAGCAGATCACTCCCCAAGGAGACCGGTTTGATATTCAACTTAAGGGTTCTGGTAGAACGCCATACTCCCGGGGAGGCGATGGTAGAGCGGCACTTGGGCCGATGCTGCGCGAATACATCATCAGCGAGGCGATGCATGCGCTTGGTATTCCAACAACCCGCAGTTTAGCAGTTGTAACAACCGGTGAGCCAGTTTTCCGTGAAACCGAATTGCAGGGTGCCATTCTGACCCGTGTGGCTGCAAGTCATATGCGCGTTGCTACTTTTCAATACGTGGCAAACTGGAGAACTGTTGAGGAGTTAAGGAACCTTGCTGACTACACGATAAATCGTCATTATTCAGACATTGAAGCTGATGAGAATCGATATCTTTCTCTGCTTCAAGAAATGATGAAGCGTCAGGCAGCACTGATTGCCAAATGGCAGCATGTTGGCTTTATTCACGGGGTGATGAACACAGACAACATGACCATTAGCGGAGAAACCATTGATTATGGTCCTTGTGCCTTTATGGATGTGTATGACCCAGATACGGTGTTTAGTTCTATTGACAGACAAGGGCGCTATGCATATGGCAATCAGCCGTATATTGGAGGTTGGAATCTCGCGCGATTTGCTGAAACTCTTCTGCCGCTGCTTCATGAAAATGAGGAACAGGCTATCGAATTGGCACAGGCTGCAATTTCAGATTATAATGCGATATACCAATCTAGTTGGCTCACAGGTATGAGAGCAAAACTTGGAATATTTAATGAAGAGCCAGATGATGCATCCCTTATTGAAAGCCTCCTCAATATGATGCAAAAGTATCGTGCCGACTTTACGAATACTTTCCGTGCGTTAACATTCGATAAGCTGGAGGATACCGAACTGAATGGGACCCCAGAAATGGCTGAATGGTATGAATTATGGCAAGCAAGACTAGGCAGGCAGCAGGAATCGAAATCCTCTTCGCACCAGTTAATGAGGAACAGCAATCCAGCGGTCATCCCTCGAAACCACAGAGTAGAAGAGGCACTGGAAGCAGCAGTAAAGCAAGGGGACTACAGCGTGATGGAACGTCTGCTCGATGTTCTTTCAAGACCATACGAACATACTACTGTTCAGGAAGAATACTGCACTCCGCCTGAGCCATCAGACCGACCTTACCGAACATTTTGTGGTACGTAATATAAAATACATTAGTAACAGCAGAGGGAGATGGAAAAGTTATATATAATACCTTCAATCTAAATTATGCTCAATGTACTTAACAATTTTTTAAAATTATTTTAATTTTTGCAGCTGGTTTTAAGAAACATTCTCCAGCATATCGAATGTGAAATACTGATAAAGTGTTTATATAAAAGTAACACCTATCAATGAGGGTTCGTCTATTTAAAGACGAACTCTTAATTTTACGGTAAAATAGTTTTAATATTACAAAAAATCATCGATTCAAGAAAACCATATAAGGTGTGATTTGATGAAGAAATGGGCTTTATTTCTTATAGGAATCGTGATAGTAATCATTAGTGGTTTTGCAATATTTTCTAATGGGTTTTCAAATATTGAGAGCATTAAAGTTCAAAAGTTCGATAAAGACACAAATGAATTTGATGAAGGAAAGGTTATTAAAGATAGTTCTTCGTTAAAGACATTTACAAAGATATTAAACAGAGCGAATCACGAACGAAATGTATTTTATAAAATGGCTTATCCTGAGGATTATAAAGTTACACTTACATACGAAGATGATACGATAGAAGAATTATATGTATGGATAGCGTTTGGAAATAGCACCTTTATTAAAAGACCAACTAAAAATGATGTCTTCAGAATTAAGAATGATAGTCATAGAAAAGAAATTCTCGAACTACTAGACTAAAGTAAGCGTCAAATATTCCCCACCTACAATTTGTAAATACCCATGAGATAATCTCCTTTCATAATATTTTTTGACAGTACAGGATTTCCAATTGTTTTTTGTTATAATGCGAGAAACAGTACGTTCACTTACCTTGACACCGCGCTTCTTTAATGTTTTTGCAATTTTAACACTTCGATATATTTGTTTGAATTCTAGGTGCGTTTGCAATATTTTTTGCGACAGTTCTTCATGCTTTTTTTGTCGATCGCTTTTTGGTCGATTTAGTCATTTAAAATAGCCACTTTTAGAAACTCCCAGGACTTTGCACATCTTCTCCACTCGGTATTGGGAGCGATGATGATAAATAAATTCGAACTTTACCGAGGGCTTTTCGCGAAGTAGTGCATCGCCTTTTTTAGAATCTCATTTTCCTCCTCCAAATCACGTAATTGCTTTTGTAACGCCCTTAGTTCAGCCTTCTCGCTGCATCGGCAGCCCTTTTTCGTTGTTCCACTAACGGGCAGGATAGTTTAAAAAGGATTTTTAAGGAACATCTTGAAAAAGTCAGGGTATAAGGTGATTTTTCAGGAGGAAATTAGATGGAAAAAAGATTGCAGATTTTTGGTTATGTTTTATTTTTTTCAGGAACTGTATTATTCGGTTTAATGCATCTTACGATTGCTTTGTATACTCCATTTGAAAGGTTGGAGTGACCCGCCTGGGAAACTTGCTGTTGTACTGAATGAAATAATGGGTTGGGTTCCTTATGTACTAAGTATATTATTAATAATAATTGGTGCATTTATTGTTATTTATAATTTAATGCAAACCAACCAGAAGTAGTGTAAAGGTTTTCAATAAACGGAGAGGATTTGTTGAGAACTAAGATAAAGAGAAAATTTCATTATTTAATGCCTGCTAAATATACATAAGGAGGACTACAAAATGTTTAATAAAATGCATGAATCTAAAGATAATATAAAGGCAGAGATTTTAATGTCTGGTCAATCTCTCTCATTTAAACTTGACAAAAGTGAAACAATTATACTAATGAAGAAATTAGAAGAAGTATCCTACGACTTTAAAAAATTGGATTCTATAAAATTATATCATCCTGATGGTAGATTAAAATCAGTTATTAACCCGTTACAAATATCAAGAATTTGGTTTTCTTGAAAAAGTGCTTTTATTGAACTAAAGAGGGCGATTGCTGAACAGTGGCAATCGTTTTTCTACTGTCGAAGCAGATTTGTGGAGAAGGATAGCTGAGAGTATTGTATATCAATGCAAATCGTTTGATAACGAATCAATAATAATTACAGGTAGAATAATTCCTCTAAGAAAATAAACTTTAGAGGTGAATTTATTGGGATTAATAATACTTTTATTTTTACTAATCCTTTTTAATAACAATCCAGCAATAGCAGAAACAAAACAACTCAATCCTTTAGAAAGCAAGTTAATGTCTTTTATGACTGGTTTGCATGTAGGCGAACCGAAACAAGCCGTTGAATTGTGGATATTAGGGGTGAATAATCGAAGCGGTGCTGTTCAATATTTTCATCAATAACAACGAAATATAATCAATGGGAAGCATTTACCCCAGCAGAGACAGTTTTAAAATAGAGCATTGCAGTTTCTCCTTTTTGATAAAAAATCAAATAAAGGGTAAAGTTTGTGAATAAATCTACTTAAACAAACGGGTGCATTACTTCAATTAAAGGAGCTGTGATCAGCTCTTTTTTGTTATTCCACAAACGGTGCAGATTAGTTTGGTAAAAAAGAAAATTATACCAATTATTATGATATTATTTATTTAGATCTAAATACTTTGATAATAAAACGAGGTGCTTTAGTGGGAGTTTATGAACCATTGTATATTTTCTTCTTTTTAATTTTTCTAGGTTTGATTTATATACCCGTAACTTGTTATACATTCTACAAATTTAAATTTAATGTGATTGGATTGTTATTTGTTATTTTATCTATTACTAGTTATTTGTTAATCGGTAAATATATGATTGATAGTGGTTATTATGCAGATGAGCATTCTTCGTTATTTGGATTAGGTTTTCTTGAATTGACACTTTTAGCATATCCATATATTTTTATTGGATTATCAGTATTATTAGGGAAAAAAGGTGAGCGTGTTTAAATGTGATTTTATTTAATAAAAGAACAACTTTATTCAGCTAACAGGTGCTTTAACGCAACAAGGAATAAAAATGAAGAGCCAAAAATATGCAAGGTTTTATGCATTTCTTGTATATTTATGCTCTTCTTCTATTCATAAATCATTCTGCCATAAACAGCATTTTTTGATTGCCGAATCCACTACAGATACGATTCTATCAAAGAAACGGGACCAGAAAGACTTCAGCCCTGATGATCAAGGCTATCATGTCAGCCTATCCGAGTAAAACGAACGTTTCTAAATGGAAAAAATGTGTTTCAACATATCAAGCAAAAATTGTATCATCCTAAATAGCGGTCACAAAAGAATGGGAAACTTATATTCAAGACTATAAAAACAGTGGATAATCAGAAGCTGTTTGGTGTCAAATACAGACTTTCCCCCTCAATAATAAAACATGTAATTTCCCTTCGTCATTTTATTTTTTTATAATTCCACCTATTCCAATAAGTACACGGCATATGAGTTTTCTTTACCAAGCGGTATGTTCAAACACTGATTTAATTTGACTTTTTTGTATTGTACTGAAAAAAGTTGATAATCTAAACAACTATATTTCTAATTAATGTTGAAAATAAAAGTAGAAGATACATATCCGAGACTTAAAAATCATATTTAGTAACGATTGATGGAAAATAATTTTGGAGGCCATGATAATGAATGAAAACAATTCTAAACAGAGTCAAGCATTATCAGAAGAAGACTATAATGAAAGAAAAAAGTTGTATAGAGACCTCTCCAAATGGACTAATGATGAGTCAGCTAAACTTCATTCACAGACAGTCGGCTCTAGAGGACCTGTACTGGAACAAGATATTGTACTCCACGAGTCCTTACAAGAGTTTATTCATGAAAAAATATTAGAAAGACCGGTCCATGTGAAAGGATTTGGTGCATTTGGTTATTTTCAAACGATATATTCGATGTCCGAATACACAAAACTGAACTTTTTACAAAATCCTGATCATAAGGTACCTGTTATGATTCGTTTTTCATTAGCTGTTGGTACGAAAGGAACTCCTGATACTTCTAGAAATGTCCGTGGTTTTTCCACAAAATTTTATACAGAAGAAGGTGTTTTTGACCTTTTGTGTAATCATATCCCCGTCCTATCTGTTCGTGATGCGATACGTTTCCCAGAATTTGTTAAAGCAACCTTACCTTCACCCAAAAATAACTTAATTGACCCTGATAGATTTTGGAGCTTTGTAGCAAGAGCACCCGAATCTATTCATTTTGTTGTACGTCTCTAATCTGACGCAGGTACAGTAAAAAGTTTTCGTCACATTCCAGGACATAGTGTGAATACATATGTTTGGAGAAATGCTCAAGGTATTAGAAAGTATGTTAAATACCATTGGTATCCATTTGAAGGTGTACAATACATTGGTCGCGAGGAAGCAAATAGACTATCCGCTGAAAACCCTGATTATGCTGGCAAAGATCTATTCGATGCTATTGACAGTGGTAAACCAGTGGAATATGGCTTATACGTTCAGCTCATGGATCCTGCAGATGAAGCCCATCTTTCTTATGATCCTTTAGACGATACAAAAGTATGGGATGAGAAAGAATATCCTCTTATACCAGTAGGGAAAATGGTATTAAGTAAAAATCCTGATAATTTTATGGAACAAGTAGAAAAAGTCGCCTTCTCTCCTTCAAATCTACTTGACGGTGCAGAATTATCTGATGATAAAATACTGCAGGGCCGAGCCAATATTTATAATGATTCTCAAAGGAGAAGAATTGGGCCTGAATTTCGTAAAGTACCAGTCAATCAACAGCAAGACTGGACACCGGCTAACCAAATTACAAGTGGTGATGGAAGATATGTTGAAGGGAAACTAGAAAGAACTTCTATAAAAAAGCATGATGATTTTGTGCAGGCTGGTGAATTCTATATGATGTTAACTCCTATAGAAAAAGAACATCTTTTAGAAAATTTAGCTAGCGACTTGATAGTCATATCCGATGATATTAGAAAGAAAGTTATGGAGTATTTAAATAAGGTATCAGCAGACTTGGCAGAAAGAATTGAGATACAACTGAAAAAACAATAAAGATATAAAAATCAAAATTTACAAATTCTAGCTTATAATTTTGGATATTGTAGGTCTACCTGATTCTTCCGGAATTATAGAGGGAAGAGCACATGTCATCTTAAACATGGAAGATGCTGATCTAGAAGATGGAGATATATTAGTCACCTCCTTTACTAACCCTAGCTGGACAACATTGTTTGTATCTATAAAAGGCATAGTCACCGAAGTTGGCGGACTAATGACTCATGGAGCAGTTATCGCACGTGAATATGGCTTACCAGCAGTTGTCGGAGTGGAAAATTCCACCAAACTGATAAAAGATGGGCAACGAATTCGTGTGGATGGAACAGAAGGGTATATCGAAATATTGTAATTACTGAATACGACCAGATTTAATTAGTAGCACCGCTCCAGTGGATACCAAAGCGGTGTCTCACAATCTTTCCATTGGGACAAAAAGTTGAAGCCAACTTTATCGTTGGTGCGTACTTAAAAAAGATATTTACCGATCCAACTCCACTCAATACATCAATATGGCCGACTTTCCAAATGAGGAGATCGGCTTTTTTTATATAAAATTGTAAATGCTATCACTTAATAGTTGAATAAGCAGAAATTGCAGATTTACTTATTTGATGGAATTTATTTAACATTAATCAATCCCGTTGATAAATTAATTATGTTAGATAACTACATTTTTTCAAGGAGGAAAACAACAAATGATGCCTTATTCTGGAATGTCTACCCAAATGTATTCGGGACAAATGATGCCTTATGCTGGTATGCCTTCCCAAATGTATTCGGGACAAATGATGCCTTACTCTGGTATGTCTCATCAAATGTATTCAGGACAAATGATGCCTACTGGTAGACAAAATCCTCAAATGGTTCCTCACCCAGTTCTTACCGTTGCAAGACAAACAGCTCCTAATCAAATTGAAATAACTTATGACCAACCGACCGATTTGGAATCTGCAACAAATGTAAGAAATTATTGGATTAGAAATAATTTAGATAGACCGTCCGACATTGCAACTGTTGAAAGAGGTAATATGAATCTCCTTCCTACAAATAGTCTTACACCTAATATGGTAAGGATTACGCCTGTTGGAAATTCGAAAAAAAGGTTTTTAATGACTTTTAACCTGAACGCTACTCCAGGCGTTCAATATACGGTGCTGCCGTGCTTTGTTAATCTAGAAGGTAGAACAGAGGTTTTGGAGGGCAAAATTGGGGTCCTGAAAGCAGGAATACCTTTACTGCTCGAAGGTTTTAAAATAACCAAAAACATCGAAAATCCATCAATTGTATTCGTGAGGTTTTTAAAGGGCCTTCGCGGTATGTAATAAATTAAGTGAATCGTTGAGGTGCCCACATCATTTTTAAATCATTTAAATATGATAAATTCCCTGATTCTCATTTATTAACATTGCATATTAAAGGGATTACTGATTGCAAAACAAAATGTTGAATCAGGGGTCATCATAAATTATTTAATAGGCGATTTGCTGCCGTAAGTACAATAGTTTTAATAATTTGATGCAAAGAATCGTTCATTAAAGAACATTACCAACAAACCCTAACTCATACAGCTCCTCAAAATAAAGCTCATCAAACTTTCTTTCAAGAATCCCATAATAATAGGCGATCGGTTTATTAATTTTACGACTGGATTTCATTTTGCGAATTAACTGCTTAAATGATTGGATGGAAATAGAAAGGATCTGATCGATCTCATTTTCCCGATTATTTCGGTATGCCGCTATTTTTGCCATTCGCCAAAATTCCTCTATGGTTACAGCTTCTGAGTAAAAACATTTTACGACATTAACAAAAGATTGTGGAACATGATCACTCGTAAATGTGTAATCCAGGTCCGTTTCTGAACGTTTATTATTCTTTTTAATATTAGTTTTAGAAAGATTACTAGTTTTAATAGGGTGGTTCATTTTTTCCCTTTTAGGTGGTTCACTTTTAGGAAAACGATTGAACACGTAAAGATTGCTGGACTGAGATCCATTTTTTCTTTCTGTTTCGTGGACAGTAAAGATACCTAGTTCTGACGCCTTCATAATCATTCTTTTAAAAGTGGAGCGGGAAATGCCATTTCCATTGTATTCTTCATGAATGGCCTTTAATATTGTCCCGATTTTGGCATTACAAACTCCAGGTATTTTAGCAGAAAAGCGGACCAGCCGTTTCAATGCAACTAACTCACCCTTTGAAAAATCATGCTTACATTTTGCTAGCCACATTTCAATATGGCAGTTGAATTCCTTTAGATCCTGAAATGGAGATAAAGTTTTGAAGTTTTCAATGCTCCCTGATTTAAAATTCATTATTTTGCACCACCCTTTCACTCTTTAAATAGAGTTAAGTGATTGAAAGGGACAGTGTGGGAGGTGGATATTTGTTACAAATTTGTGATAATGTTAATCAAAAGTACTAATTTTCTAATTAGGATGTGAAACTTGATGGAAAAATTAAATAGATCCATTGAATTACGTAAAGAAGGAAAACAAGTGGAATCGAATAAATTGCTAGTAGAATTAGTCAAGGAATTTCCAATGGATGCGATCGTGAACTATCAATGCGCGTGGAGTTATGACTTATTAGGTGAAGAATCAAAAGCCGTTCCCTATTATGAGGCTGCCATTGAATTGGGGCTTTCTGGTCAAGCCTTAGAAGGTGCCTTCATTGGACTGGGAAGTACATATAGAACATTAGGAGAATATGAAAAATCTAAACAAGTATTTCAGAAGGGCATTAACCAATTTCCAAATAATCAGGCGCTCCAAGTTTTCTACTCGATGACTTTATATAACCTGGATGAGCACCAAAATGCCATGCAGATACTTCTGAAATGCCTATTAGATAATACACAAGATGAAGAAATATTAAACTATAAGACTGCGATCAACTTTTATTCAGACAAATTGGATCGAGTGTGGACTTAAAGTAATTTTATCTTTGTTGTTTGGTCACCGATTATTGAAATGCTAATTAAATTATACATATAGTGCAATTTGAATATTATTCAGTGAAAGTATGGGTGTACTAATGGATATAAAAACATTATGGCGTTTAAGGGTTCAGGAATATTATAGAAAAATGTTTAGGTACTATTCAATAATTGGTGCGAATGTTGTTTATTTTTTTCTGATCATTAGTAGTATCTTTATTTATTATTTTAATTTATTTCTTCAGTGGATACCTTCTCAAATATCCGTTGAAGTAATCTTATCACTATTTGTAACCTTCATTTTAATACAGACAAAAGTTCGTACATTTATTAAAAGGGCAGATATAATGTTTTTGTTGCCATTACAATGGAAATTAAAGTCGTATTTTATTAAATCACTTGTATATAGTTTTGTTATTGATGTTATTAAATTGCTTAGTTTAATTACCATTTTATTATCCCTATTTTTACACACAATTAATATAAATCTTCCAATCTTCTTTTTAATAGTGGGGATTGTTTCTTATAACATTTTAATGAAGTGGACTGAACAATGGCTAGAGAACCATGTACAATTTGTGTTACATAGGTTAAATAGGTTTTTTTCAATATATTTAATGTGTTATTTTTTGTTTAAAAATGACTGGATTTTTGAGCTTGTTTTAATGAGTGTAAATTTCGTCTATTTAATTTATTTTATAGAAAAAAAAAGAAATCTGAATTGGCAGTGGCTAATAGTTGAAGAAGAAAGTGCCTTATTAAGAAACTTTAAATTTATTAATATTTTCATGGATGTTCCTAATCTTAAACGTTCTTTTCGGAATAGACGTTTGCTCACTATGATTGTGAAAAGTTGTATCCCATATAGTCAAAGTAGTACATTCGTATATTTATACTCACACTTGTTTGTAAGATATAATGATTACTTTTACCTTTATTTAAGACTAACTGTAATTGGTATATTTGTTAATTATGCTATGCCAACAAGTGGTTGGATTTTTAATCTCCTAATTTTATTTATGACTGGATTTCAAGTAATTCCTTTACAACATGAAATTAAACAAAGTGTATTACTTTATCCTATTTCTAAATCTCAGATGAATGATTCTTTCTTAAAGTTTGTCTTGGTTATATTATATACACAATTTTTTATTCAATATTTCGCAATGTTCATTCATACTTCTACTGCTAAAATATACTATCTTGTAATTGGAAGTTTATTTGTTTATGTATTTGTATATTTCTTTGTATCAAAGAGAGTCAATGTCTCAGGAAGTGCCTTTAAAGAATAGCGTGGTATTTAACTAACGGAGGATTTAGTAAAATTACTGAGAAGACATTTTGGCACACCTTCCGAATTCTCAATATTCCGCAAACGGGCGCTATTATTGAGCAACACAGGTAAAAAATGATCAATCTTTTTTATAAAAACAAATCTTAAATCTACTAGAGAAGAATCCATTTTGATCAATCTTTTTTCAAAATGGATTCTTTTTCTTTATTGTAAAATGCTGGTTTGTGGGATTTTTTTGATCAAACTTTATTTCAAAGCAACATAGATGAGCATATATGGAGCTTTTCAAACATAAAGTAGGATATTTCACAAAAGCAAGTGAAGGCAGGAAGGGAAAAGGGGATGGGGTGTAATCTTGGACCAATTGTAGGCGAATATGTGAAGGTTTGAAGTTCGAAACATACCGAACCAACTTTTGGGTCATTTAAGTTTATTAGTGGCTAAGAGGAGGGGCATAAATGGCTGAAACTTACGCAAATTATAAAGAATTAGCAGCTGCGGAGGTAAAAGGAGTTGACTATGATATTCGTTATCATAAGGTGAATGGATCTAAAACCATCATTTTCACTCCACATGGCGGAGGTATTGAAGTGGGAACATCGGAAGTGGTGAAAGCTGTGGCGGTCTCATTTTATAACTGGTATGAGTTTGATGGTATGAAGCCAAGCGGAAACAGTATTCTTCATATAACTTCTACCCATTTCGATGAACCTATAGCTTTAAAAATGGTATGCGAATCGTTATATTCTATGGCGTTACACGGGTATAATGATACTTCAAATAAACATACCCAGGTCGGTGGTTTAGATTACAATCTCAGAGACAGGGTGATAAAAGAACTTAAAAGAGAAGGATTTTCCGCAGGAATTACAAGAGATAGATTATCAGGTACTAACCATAAAAGTATCACTAATCGTACATCTAGAGGGAAGGGTGTTCAAGTAGAGATTAGTACTTTACAAAGACGAGCATTTTTTATCAATGGTGATACTAGTCGAGCAAACCGGATAAATTCAACAGACGAATTTAAAAGATACGTAAAAGCATTACAGAAAGCCATTAAATAAGATGCAACGTAAATCAACTAACAGTTTGGGTTCAATGTTGCTACGAGACCATACTACGACATAAACAGGCATCTTTGGAGGTGTCTTTTCTTTTTCAAAGGCTATATTAAAAACGTAGTTAGATGTCACTTGCAAAAAACGTCTTTCCAAGGGCATTAATTGATACTATGTCAAGAAAATAGACACAGATTTTCTACCGCGCTATCGCTTGGTGGCCTGCACAAAAAAGTTTAAAAGAAAACCATTTTTAAACTTTTTTGTGCAGGAAAATTTTATGCCACTGTTTGAACATACATTTTCTCAAATTCATTAGGTGTGTGATAGTCAAGAGTTGAATGAATTCGCTTTGAATTATAGAAGAATTCGATATATTCAAAGATCGATTTTCTGGCTTCATTTCTTGTTCTGTATCTAGTTTGATAAACGAGTTCACGTTTAAGAATACCGTGAAAGGACTCGATACAAGCGTTGTCGTAACAGTTTCCTTTGCGGCTCATGCTGCCAATCATCTGATATTGTTTTAATAGTTTCTGATATTCAGTTGATGCATACTGGACGCCACGATCGGAGTGATGAATAAGCCCATTACCAGGCTTCTGGCGATGGTACGCCATTTTTAAAGCATTCATCACTAGCTCCTTTGTCATCGTTTTATCCATAGACCATCCGACAATTTTGCGGGAATACAAATCCATGACACTTGCCAAATAAAGCCACCCCTCATTTGTCGGGATGTACGTAATATCTGTAACCCACGACTGGTTGGGCTTGTCCGCCTTAAATTGTCTATTTAACACATTTTCACTTATTGGATGATGGTGCTTGGAATTGGTCGTAGCTTTATATTTTTTGGTTGTGCAAGATTTCCAATTATTCTTTGTCATGATGCGTGAAACTGTACGCTGGCTTACTTTTATTCCTCGCTTGTTTAGCATTTTTGTAATTTTTATGCTTCCATAGCGTTGCTTGAATTCAATGTGAGTTTTCAAGACCTGTTGAGACAGTTCCTCATGCTTTTTCTGTCGGCTACTCTTTGGTCGTTTTATCCATTTGAAATAGCCGCTTTTAGAAACTCCCAGGACTTTGCACATCTTCTCCACTCGGTATTGGGAGTGATGATGATGAATAAAATCATACTTTACCGAGGGCTTTTCGCGAAGTAGTGCATCGCCTTTTTTAAAATTTCGTTTTCCTCCTCCAGATCACGCAATTGTTTTTGTAATGCTTTTAGTTCGGCTTCTGGAGATGAAAATGTTTGTACAGCCTTTACCTCGGGCTGTTCACCATATTTCTTGACCCATCCATGTAAAGTATTTGTATTGATTCCAGTTTCTCTCGCCACTTGTGCGACTGGTTTATTGTTCTCAAGAATATACTTCACTGTTTCTTTTTTGAATGTTTCATCATAACGTTTACCAGTACCTTTGGTCATGTAGACACCCCATTATTGTTGTTTATTTTATTATAACAATCTGTGTCTACTTTTTAGTCTAGCATCAAAGAAAAGTGAAGTAAACAAAAAACAACTCCAAAATTAACTTTTATTTTATATTTTGGAGTTACTTGACATCCCCCTTTTCCTGTACTTTATAATGATTACTTAGGCAGCCTTCTCTGTTTTAAATACCCAGTGTAGAAGAGTTGGTTGATAATTTGGTATCATCCACCCCAAAATTTTGCCGATAAAATAGGCGGCAATTAGTGTACCGATTCCGATTGAGCCTAATGATTGAATGAAAATTACACAGATTGCACCAGCCACACAAATATTTATTAAATCGCTTAAAATTTTTGCTTTACCGAATTTCAAATTAAACTTTTCACTAATTGCATAAGTTAACGCATCGTACGGCATTAATGGAAGTTTCGCTGTTGTATAGCCCATTAAACCGACCGCAATAACAAATAAACTAACAACTAAAACTACAATTCGAGCAAAGATGGTTTCAGGTGTAGGGAAAAGTTGTACAAGGAAGAGCGTTGCATCCATGAAAAACCCAAATAAAAACGAAATAATGAGTTGGCCTACAAATTCATTTAACTCCATTCGTTTACTTAATATTACTTGAATTATAATATATAAAACATTTGCAAGCGCCATTGTCACACCAACCGATAAACCAGTCGTTAGTGTACTTGCATATGCTAATGATGACACAGGCGATACCCCAAATCCTGCTTGAATCGACAGGCTAATGCCCATCGACATAATTAATAACCCGAGCACGTACAAGATGATACGCTTCAAGGTTCTGCTCCAATGATTCATAATATTTCTCACTTCCTACATAATATTATATTAATATAATCACTATAGACATAGGATTAAATATAACATTAAATTTAAGATATGAAAAATATATATATGATAAACTAATCATATCAAAAAACATATAATGGTGAGATGGAATGGATTTTCGACAATTATATTACTTTAAAGAAATTGTGAAACAAGGAAGTATTTCTAAAGCAGCAGAAGTGCTCCATATCGCACAGCCGCCGCTTAGTCAGTTGTTAAAAAAGCTTGAAAATGATCTTGGTACAACTTTAATTCATCGATATCGTCAAAAATGGGAGCTTACAGAAACCGGTGAAATACTATACCAATATGCCAATCAAATGCTAATGCAAATTCAAGATGTAAAGCAGCGAATTCAAGAAATTGAACAAGGTATAGGAGGAACAGTAAGAATAGGTGTATCGTCTACATGTTCGAATATGCTCATTGACTATGTTAGTATGTTTAGAACACAATATCCAAATGTTAAAATAAATATAGTAACAGGAAATTCAGAAGAATTATTAAAAAGACTAGAACAAAGAGAAATTGATGTTGCCTTACTTTTACGATTGGGCAATAGTAAACAATATGAGATGAAAATATTAAAAAAACAACCAACCGCTGTGATTATACCAACAAGTTGGGCAACATCGTTTTCATCACAGCATGTGACGATTGAACAGATTGCCCAGTTCCCATTCATTATGCTTGGAGCAATGGAAGGACTCTCCTTCAATGAAGACCTCTTAAAAGCGTTTGATGAACATCAAGTCAAGCCAAATATCATTATCGAGTGTAAAGATATAAGGATGGTTGTAGCACTTGTTAGTAGAGGACTAGGATTATCCGTTATTCCAAGAATGGATTACACATCACCATTTTTAGAACATACAACGCTTTTTGAATTGAAACAATTTGATTTTCATCTAGAGCCTATAATAGTAAAATTAAAAGACCAACTAATTTCCAAAGTAGCATCTCAATTTTGGGAAATGGTTGATTAGAAGATGTCAACAAAGCAAAGATAGCTTTCAATCAAGTGATATAGACATCGTCACCAGAAATTGGGTTCTAGTGAAAAACCTTTAATATAATTGCAAGATACTGAATTCTCTATTATGCAGGGAAAGTGAATCAACCGAATGAAACCTTTATTGAATATGTTCTTAATTGCGAGGAAATCATCACAGCGGCAGAAGACAAGGACATTTTTGAAGTCATTTTTAATAAAGTAGCGGGCGACCAAGTGGACACTAGGGTAAAGGTCAATGTCTATGAGGAAATCGATAAAATTGTCCAGGAAAGTAAAGAAGCCGAAGAAAGCGAACCTCCTAAGCTCGAAACAGAGATTCGGATATTAACTTCGACGGAATTGTAGATGCTAAGGATATGAATTTTGTTCAAAAAAACTACTTAATTCAAAACTTTGATGTTGCAAATCCACCGGTACCTTTACAGCAAGTCGATGGAAAGACACTGCAAGATATTTTAAAGGAATTGCAAATCTCAGCCTAGCTTTTAAAATCTCTATACATTAATAATGAGTGTGTCTCATGCACATTTAGGTAAAACATAATTACTTTTCCATAACGAAAAAGACGCTATTCTTTCTATAATAAATGAGAGGAATAGCGTTTTTTTTATCTTTCGCACATTACAAAAAATAAACACTGTTTTTGCCCTTTGTTGGTTGGTGCGAAATGGGATTTCTTATAAGTTATGAAATTATTATTCTAGTTGTCTTAATGGTATTGTTGTATTGATAAATGATAAAGTGTATGATTCAGTATCATAATACCAATTTTTCATTTTTATTGGAGGAAACAAAATGCCGCAATTAATTTTTAAAGGTATCTCGGTAGATCAAGTTAAAAAAATTAGTTCTCCTTTGGTTCAGGAACTAGCAGACCTTTGTCATTGTGAAACTGACAATTTTACATTAGAAATCATTCATTCAACTTTTGTATTCAATCAAGAGGAAGTCCTTGGATTTCCATTCATAGAAGTGAAATGGTTTGATCGTGGCCAGAAAATTCAGGATCAATTCGCAAAAATGATTACAAAACACATTCACTCACTTGATATTCCTGAAGTGGAAGTGGCCTTTACAGTATTTTTAGAGTCTGCTTATTATTTGAATGGTACGAATTTCGAATGAATTTAAAGTATGGCCAAAATTGGTTAGAACCAGCGACACAACTAACAAATGATGAATTGCGTACAGCAGTAAATAAAATGGATAAATAACAATACCTTAAGTAGTTTTGTGTCGCTCGTCAAATGGAATTAGAGGAAGTAAAAATATCTCCATATAAATCTCTAACTAGTTTACCAATAATCATTATGTAAACCCTTTATGGTTTACTCTTGTCCAAACTATCGATTTCGATTGATATTATGCCGTTTCTAAAAATAACATATGTTATTTTTTGCTCATCAGTTAGTAAAAAAGTGTTATCATTTTTCGCAGAAATGATAGCACTTTTTTTCTTTTTGTTAATTGCTTCTTTTTCATTCTTGCTCAGATAAAAATCGATGGTATTTTCTTAAGAATACATGGCACGATTGATTAAAACACGCTTTTAATATATACAATTGACTCATTCTTTTATAAAAAAAGTTTGATCATTTTCCATAGTTCTTCTTCGATTAAAGCATGCGTTAGTTAGATAAAGCCTTCATAATAATAGTTAGGCATTTTAAAGGAAATTGTGATTAAATGGAGAAATTTATTTTAAGTAAGTTTAATTTTATGACAAATAAAATGAATTTAGATTGAATATGATAAGGAGTCTTTATAACACGTTTATCTAAATTTGCAGATGTATTAGTAAATCATTCTACAAATGTTCAGCCAGGAGATCATATGTTGATCCAAAGTGTAACTGAGGTTGGCCGAAAAATCGTATAAGCGAATTTGGGGGCAGATTCGGACAACTAAGATTGTAAAATACATGAGTGAGAGGATTGATAGGAAAGTAAATGCCTACAACAAGAAAAGGAATACTAGGGTTTGGTTTTCGTTTTTTTTGGCATCATGGTTTTGATAGTCGTCATTATTTATTTATACCTCTTCTCGAAGAGCGGGTATGTGTACGAACGTAAAATCCTGGGCAAATGGAGGATCTGCATGGGGTCGGATTTCTCGTGACGGACAGACTAGAACGTAACGAGGACGGCTACCGGATGCTTGTCATTGCTCCGAAGGAACAGACCCTCGAACAGATCAAAAACCTGCTCTATAAGGATTTCGATTATCAATTCGACAAGCTCTACACTTTCCTGGAGCAGGAAGAAGTGGACATATGGAGCTTGATTCCATGCTTCGACGACCAGTTGACCAAACTAGAGATCGATCACGAAAAATACTCAAGCCTGGAAAAGGATGTGCTCTACAAGATCTATAGTATGGTGTGGCACCTCATGGAGACCCACGCTACTGAGGTCGTATTTAAGCTCACTGGTGATGAAGGACGTATGGTTTACACCAACGCATGGTTGGTGGACAAGGAAATCTTCTACGCCAACTTGCAACCGCAAAACAGCAGCAAGTAAAGAGTTCATAGTTGAACTAGGTGTGCCACCAATTACGATAAGAAGCGTGAGGAAGGCAAACTTTATAAAGTAGCCGTCATTGCTTGTGTAAATAAGCTCTTACATTGGATTTATGCCATATTAAAAAACAGAACTAATTTCAGTATATATACTAATTAATATTTTTAACTAAATAAGACAATACCTTCCAATCATTTGTTAGTGAAGGCTATTTGGCATGCGCATTTTTAGTATAACATGAAGTACTTTAGGTTTTTATTGAAAAATTATCTCTTCACAATCTTGCTGGAAATTATATTGTCTCATAACAAAAGCCACCAGTATCGGCAGTCTTATTTTTAGCAACTCCTATATTTTTATGTTCTAAACAAGTATGGTGAACCCAATAGAATCAGAGAACAGCTAAACCTTGCGATCCAAAGTATGGAAAGGAGGTCCATGCGGCAACCTGCATTCTGACAAGACTACCATTATCCTTGATATTAAATACTGAGACTGTGCCCTGATTCCCGTTAAGGGTGTAAAAATTGCGTCCATCTTTACTCACTCCAGCATCTATTGGCAGGCCAGTAGGTCTACCTGCTGGTGTACTGGTAATATGCCCGATAACCGTCAGTGCTCCGTTGCTATCTATACGGAAGAAAGATATTGTGCCACTGAAGGTATTGGTGGTATACGCAAAACGTTCATTCCTCGTTGTTACAACCCAGCAAGTTGTCTTCTGGCCGGTCGGTACAGAGCCACTGATAACATGAAGTACCCCGTTGTCACTCACTGAATAGGATGACAGTGAGCTAGGACTTAACTCGGTAACTAAAAGGAGTCCTGAGGATAGGAAATAAGAGCCGAACGGCATCATACCATTAGATTCGTTAATGATTGGTCCTGTAACGGTGCCATTTTTATTAACATGGAATACACTGAGATGGTTTGTAGTAAGCTCAGGTACTACAATTTTACTGCCATCTGGAGTAAATAGAACTTGCGCAGGCTGAGCATTAATGGTACTTAGAGAATGGATGGATCCGGGTATAGGCATAAGACGCCCGTTATCCTCTATGCGAAAACCCGAAATATTCGATTTAAATTGATTGGCAGCATTACCCACATTTGAAACATACAACAGATTACCAAACACACCCAAGCTATTAGGCTGAGCACCTCCCGATGGCTGCACATCCACAAGAATAAGTTTCCCATTGTCAGATACGATGAAGTTACTGATACTATTGCTGCCTGCATTAACTGCAAATAGAAAACGGCCATCACTAGACAAAGATAGTGAGCCTTGTGACGTAAGGGGATCGACTCCATTGTTTGGTGTTGCAAGTGAGACTTTCCTTGGACCAGTACCTCTTCCATTTGTTGGGTAAGAACCACTATAGGTGAGAATTCCGTTTATGTCTCGGTTAAAGGCAATGACTTCATTCATTACCTCCATATTGGTCATCATATACACCATACTAGGACGAAAATATTTGTTTGGTACCTGCATTTTATGACTCTCCTCCTTTTATAATTTTATATGGTCCTTTTGCCATTTAAATTCCCGAAACGTATGTAAATTAAGTTTACAAACATATCCCACTCACCTGACCATTTGTTTAAGTGTCAATCTTCACAATTCCCATGATATTTTAAACATTAATCTCCAATATCATTAAAAATGTTCTTCAACAATCTCCCTCAATAAAGAATGTAAAATGAGCGTTATCCTTGTTCCAGGATAGCGCCCTATTTTGGAAGATCCTTATTGAAGAAAAGCACCTAGTTTTATAAGAATGGACTTATTGGATATCGTTAATGAAAGCACCTAACGGCTGCAACATTACTATTAATCAAAGAATAATCTCTTCTTTAGTAGCCTATTTAAGAGTAACATTACATATTTGATATGGCTTCACTTGTTGTCCATGTAGCACTACTGAAAGCTCGGTAGTTCGTAACAGCAGCATGAAAATCGTTTTCACTAATCGTGGCAGTTGCATCGTAAACAACAGCTGTCTTGAAGCCATTTTCGATTAAATCTCTCATATGCGATTCAACACATACGTTTGATAATACCCCTGCCAAAATTACTTGTTCTTTTCTGCGTTGCCTTAGTTGATAGACCAGATCATTTGTCTGAGGACTGGCCACCTTGTGCGGTGTTGCAATGACGGTTGTTTTGTCCCAGATATATGGAGCTAACGTTGGAACATAATCGGCTTCCGGAGTTGGAGGACTATATTGATTTAATTTCTGATAAACACGCAAATTAATCAACATCTCTTGTTCGTTCCCTGTAAATTGCCAATCATAGTCATGTGGATATAAAAAGTGCGGGGAAACAAAGAGCTGATAACCTTTACTACGGGCAGTGCTTAATAGTAGTTCCAAGTTGCCTAAAGTATTATTCTGTTTAATGTTAGCCTTTGTCAAATGATATCCTCTTCCGCCTGGAGACAAAAAGTCATTTTGAGGGTCAGTAATAACAATTGCAGTATTCGTTGGGTTTGGTTTAAACATAGAATTGTTCCCACCTTTTTTATGTTTTCACTTATCGATTATACGAACTACATTGATAATAAATTCCTTAGGAAAATGAAATTTTGAATTTAATTACAAAAACCTTTGTATTAACAATTTATGAGCATACTCAGACTTCCATTCAATGAGAAGATGACCTATCAGTAAAATAAACCCATTGATTTTTAAAACCTAATCAATTATTATAATTAAACAAGCTGCGTTGTGCGTATTGATAATAAAGTTTTAACCTTTAAGCTGTAATAGGGAGTTTTATATAGAAACAGGAATGACAAGCCTCTGTCTATAGGACAAGGAGGACATGCAAGAATGTTTCTGCGAACACCCACTTTGAGGAGTGGTGGTTTAAAACTTTCTTATATTCTTGTACGGCAAAGGCGGCTGTACCATTATTGTGATAAGACAGTTTCCAATCGGGAGCTGTTTTTTTTGTGCGTTTTTATTAATTGATAATTCAAAAAAGTAAATGACACATCTTTTATAATTGAAACAGTAGGTATTTTAGATTTCTTAACTAGTTTCCGCTTTATGGAAACCTTTTTTAATATGATTCGTATGTTTAAATAAGTTTTGGTGTTATTTAGAAATAATGGGGGTGATTTCTATTTCTTTGCAGGTTTTTTACATAGGATTAGGGAGGATTGGGTGATGAAAAAAAATACATTTCTGTTCGTGGCAATTATTCTTTTTTTATTTGGATGTTCTCACAAAGAAACTCAAAATCAAGAAGAAGAGGAGACACCCGTATTTCATAATGTGAAAATGGATGTAGAGGATTTAACACATTCATTTGAAAATCCAGAAACGAAGCAAAAATTCAAAATTGTTGATGCTTATAAACTCTATAATAGTTATATCGAGAAGGCTGAACAAAATCCGAAAGAACTAACACGTATATATAAAGAAGAAATTCTAGATCCTGTTTATAACTCTTGCTTCAGGGATGCCGAACATATTCATTTATTTAATGAGTTTCTTTACCAACCTCCAAGTAATTTTACAGAACTAAAGAATGTCGTTGGAATGATGAATACGAATTTCTCTATTGAAGTTGTTGAAGAAGCATTAACTCAATCTTCGAACTTACTGACATCTGAAATTGAGACTAATGTTTGTATTTTCCCAACAACAGTTTTAACCGGGTCACCAATGATCAATGCAGGAGCAGGTAAAATAATTGTTTTTTATAATAAAAACTACACAGATGATGTTCTTCAAGCTGGTTTAGCTCATGAATACCATCACAGTGTTTGGACGGAGAGGCATATAAAAGAGCAACCATCATTTACAGTATTAGATAACCTTGTCTTTGAAGGAAAGGCCGTAATGTTTGAAAAAACAGTATTTCCAAATGTTAATTTTACTAGGGTTGACCCAAGGTATATCAAGACATATTGGGATAAAATAGAACCCGATTTAGGAAAGTATGATATAAATCGATCATTAGAAATTTTGGTCGGGGGTAAAGAACTTCCTCAGCTTTATGGATATAGTGAAGGGTATAAAATGGTCAAGTCCTATTTGGAATTGAATCCTAATATGACACCAGATGAATGGACAGGCATAAATACTAAAGAGATTTTTGAAAAAGGAAATTATATAGATAATTTTCAATAATAGGGGAAATTATGGCCAAATATATTAGTATAATCTTTTTATCAATATTTATTAGTATAATTCTGTTTATGATATTGGTTAATGTATTCGCTGGTGGTGACCATGTTGAAGAAGCTGTTTATACCTTTGGAACAATCATCGTGATTCTCCTTTCATTCGCCATTGCACAAATCTTTTACATAATAGATTTTATTAAAAAGAAATAGGGGTCTAAGAGGCAAGAAAGGAAACTTACGTTATGACGTTCTTTGGCTTCATCTTTTTTACATTGTAGCTATTGGTAATCATATGATAACGAAGACGATGCATCAATTCATCGAACCATTTTCAAGCGGAATGTTTATCATCGCTATTGTTTATCTTGGTGCACTTTCATCATTAGGAACTTCCTTTTTCTCCAATTATTCACTTTCGCAAATTGAAGCGTCAAAAATGAGTGTCTTAAATAATTTAGCTACATTAATTACGATTATTGCTGGCGTCCTTTTCTTTAACGAAACGATTCAATCTTATCATATTTTCGGGACCATCATTATTCTCCTAGGTGTTTTAGGATCAAACTATAACACTAAGCAAAAAAGTGTAAGAGCCTATGCTATTCCTAGACAGGCAAAAGAGGAATAACCAGAAATCCGAGGATAGGGTACATTTATCTATGTAAGAAAAGCGTAAGTGCACTTAAAGTTCAACATGTTTTTTGTCAATTCCAGCGTGCTTTGGACGAAACATTAGATACACTATTACCGCTTTCTTTAGAGGATCATTATGTGACTGCGTCACATAATGATCCTCTATTTTCGGTAATCTTGTGGCGAATGTTTGTCCGTCGCTCTCTTGGATTGTGAATGGTGCATTTGATTTGGATAATGAAAGATTTAATCCTTTCATATACGATTAAAGGTGTCCGAAGATCGGCAGTCGCTTCGCTACCAACTTTCAAAACAATGAAACCGCACTTACTTATGGTACGGTTCACCGTAACTGGTGTAAGTGAGGACTAAATTACAATTCTATACACATATGTAACACTCATAGAAAGCTTTACTTCTGCAATAGCAATTTCTATAAGATTCCTATCACTCTCTATTTTTGGATAATAAACGATAACCAGATTAAGAAGAATTAAAAAAATAAAAAGTCCTGTGGATATATTAATTTTATATAATATTTTTAATTCTGTAACGAAATTCAATATTTTTGGATATATATGCGAAAGGAGGTTTAATGGTGGGGCAATTAGATGAGATTTATCAAAAATATAACGAACGTGTTTTTAAATATTTGATGACTCTTTGTCGCAATAGTGACTTAGCCGAAGAATTAACACAGGAAACTTTTTATAAAGCTATTCAATCGATACATCGTTATAATGGCTCTAGCAAAATGTCCGTCTGGCTATGTCAAATAGCAAAACATACATATTATCAATATATAGATAAGCAGACAAAGCAACCAAAAATGCAGGAAGCTCCACTCGTTCATTCTTCTGAGCAACTCTTAATTAATCAAGAAAATAAAGTTGAGTTATATAGGCAAATCCATGACTTAAAAGAACCTTACAAAGAGATTTTACTCTTACGACTACTAGGCGGATTAAGCTTTCAAGAAATTGGCGATGTCCTCGGTAAAAATGAAAATTGGGCACGTGTTAACTTTTATCGTGCAAAATTGAAATTAAAGGAGAATTATTCGATATGAACAATGAATGTGAAATTGTGAGAGATTTATTACCTTCCTATATTGATAATTTATGTAGTAAATCTAGTGAAAATTTTGTAAGTACACACCTCGAACATTGTACAGAATGTAAGTCTTTTTATAATCAAATGCTGCTAGAATTAAATATTGAAGATGAAATAGAAGTAATTGAACGCCAACAAGTCATTCAACCATTTCAAAAAGTCTCAGCTTTGTTAAAGCGACAAAAAATAATAGAAAAGGCAATAAAATGGCTAGTCATATTTAGTCTTATTATGACCTTAATTTTAAGCACTCTTGCTACTTCAAATACTATACAATTTAATAAAGAGCAAATGCATCAATCCTCTATCGAACAGGAGCAACTAGAAATCATGTCTACAGCTTTCCAAAGCTTAAATCAAAATGGTCTTGAATCATTAGAAGATGTTTCTTTAAACTATGCGCGACAAATAAAATATTTAGCAGTATTTGAAAAAAATTCAGTTTCTATCGATAAGGATATTTCTAAAGAGCCAACTATTTTATATCCACTTCCATACAAAGACGCCAACATTGTTTATGAAAATGGGGAAATTATTACGAATACAATTACTCCTAGTGATTATGATATCGGAACAATGGTGATGGAAAAAGGGGATTATATCATTCAATTTGAATACCAAGATCGTTATTTAACACATGTAGAACGAGCATTTCAAACTAAACATTATGCAAAGAGTTTATTAGAAATTTGGTTACCATCAGTCATTACCTTGTTTATTACTGTGATTTTATTAAGTATATGGCTAAATCTCGTAAAATCTCTTAGACGTACTGAAGGGTTAATTGAATAATCACCTAGACTTTTAACGCAGCGACATTTCTAGACAACATTAAATGCACTAGTTAACTCAGTGAATTTCATTTCGGTACTTAGGAAGACATATGATGAGTGCGAAATGATGTCCTTACTTATCGCCTAAAAAAAGAAATCCAAGAAATATTGGTATCGCAATATTTCTTGGATTTTATTAATTTTCATAACTGTCATTTGAGAGTACTCTCTAAAAACTCATTTACTTATGATACTGTTATGTACTGTACCGTAATGTAGATAGGAAAAATATTAAAAAAACTGATAGAGGTGTGTAAAACGAGCCTCTATCTACTTTTAAAAAAGCCTTAATATAGTTAGTTCCCATACTCTAGTTATCAGTTTATTTTTTCTTTTTCCTTGCCATCATTTCATTTATTTTATTTATTATAAAAGACTCGAAAAGTAGATGATTGTTTATTTTTTCAAAGATTGTACCAACAAATCGCTCACGGAACATTCTATAATAATCTTCAAATTCATCAGGTGCTTCATTATTCAGAGCTCCTACAACGCCATTAATCTTATAAAGATATCGACGTCTTTCTTCTTCTCTTGGATAGCATTCTTTCAAGATATCCTTCAGTATATCTTTAGAGAGCCTATTATCAATTGAATCTAATGCCGACGGAACTTGAATAATAAATTGCGCCCAATAAAAATCATAATCCAAAATAGAGAAGGTTCCCCATTCTTCAGAGTATTTATTAAACCAATGTATAAGATTTACTTTTCCAAGTTTATAAGGTGCGTGAATTTTGGTTCCAGGTGATGAATATGTTTCCTGGTATTCACCTTGCACTACCATCATTATATATCCTGGAGGCAGCAAATTAATTAATTGAAAGAATATTGAAGGAAATGTCCCTTTACCATACTTTAAGATGTTTTGTATTACATCTCCTAAACCAATATCAGCTACCTTACTCACTTCATAGCTCAGCTCTTCAGCAGAAAGATTATTTTCTACTTTCCAATAATAGATATCTACATTATCCAATTCAAATTGGTTTGAAGCATTAGCAAAAGTTTTTAACCATTTAATCCGTAAGGAATAATCTTGATAAGGAACATATACTTCAGTTCCTGGTGATTTTTTTGTACTTATAAAGCCACCCAGATGATAGTCTAAGTACATATAGTAACCACTAGGTAATTGAGCAATAATTGAGTAGAAGGCTGCACTACGAGATACTTCGGCTTTAGTGGCAACAATGTCCACCAATTTTTCTACTCCTTGCTTTTCATACTGATCGATAATGTCTTTTAACCAAGTACTTGGCATCAACAGTTCGGCTGCAAAACTATTAGCTTCATTTTCCATTTTTTGATAAGCTGTTCCATCTACAATGTCTTCAGTGTCTGTATGACATGAAATCATTCCATGGTGCCAAGGCATAATTATATGACCTAATTCATGGGCTAAAGTAAACCGTTTTCGATTAGGAGCTTGAAATTTATGCACAATTACTAAGGGTTTTTTAGTCATTATACATATCGCATCTACTTCACTTGGTAAATCATCCTCAACATAGTCAGCATATTTTTTTAGAGTTTCAACAACATTTATAGGAGGAACTAAAGAATTCTTTCTAATAATCCTTTGAGCAAGTTTCTTTTCTCGCGGCATATTATTCAAGTTTTTAATCCCCTTGTTTAAGTCTTCCGGTTCTCGCTAACCATTCCTTAACTGTAGCTGCTTCTTCAGGTGTTGCCGATCTTGCTGCAAGCATTTGCTCAGTATTGTTTCGAAGAAAATCCGTGATAGTAATGTTTACTTCTCTAGCGTAAAAAATGGTTTTTAACATGGAGTCATCTTCAACAAAAATAAAATATTCTTCCATGGTCATCCCTAAATACTCATAAATTTCCTCATCCGAATCACTATTGTGCCATGCCTCAATATAATCCTCAATATCTTCGATTCCTTCTCCACCATTGAAGGGATTGAGGATATTCCCCACTTCAATTCAAAATAAAAATGTTGTCTGCATCCTCTTCATTTTCATGAGTGTCAATGAGAATTTTATTAAAATCAACCCATCTGACGAATACCCATTTCAACGAAATAGATAGGGGTATAGAATCTGCATCATTTGTCAGAACCAGCGACTTATTTTCTTCCTTAGAATTGCGACTAGACCAAAACTATCTTTTCAATCTCATCGTCAATTTCTTCTTCATTAAGTTTATAGGCAGATCTAGAAAATAAAACAGCTTCCATTATTGTTCCATCCAAAAGGGCTCCTCCAGATTATAAGTTAATTTTCACTACTTTTTTCTCTATCAACATACTTTTATATATAATTAATTAGTTGAATTAGAAATTAGTTTAAATTAAATATACTAAAAGGACAAAAAGATATCTAGTTAATTTTGGAAATAATAAGCGTCCGGAAAAGTACATTTTTCCGAACGCTTCAAAAACATACGGAAAACAAAAAACGTTCGTAATCATATCAAAATAATCTACGAACGTCCGTTTATTTCCTTACACTTTTACAAACTAATTACTGCCAATTTCTAATCTAAACTAAGACAATGTATTTAAGTTGGTCTAATATTCCGTTCTTAAAGTGAGAGAGGGCTCTTACTCCGACCATAGGAACCACATTTTTTATCACGAAAGTTTATACACCCTTAAGGGTTTTCAACATTTCAATTTTACTTTTACTTGGTACTAATATTTTTGTACATTAATAGAACCTCATTATTAACTTTGAATCCAGCTTTTTGTCTAAGTAAAATCAACTTTTAATTATAAAAAACCTCATTTACTTATGATACGGTTCACCTTACTTGATATTAAACTTTTCAATTATTTGTAATTTGATTACAATATCCTCTTTCACAATCTGCCTCAATACAAAAAGACGCCTTCTTATTTAAGAATGGCGCCCTATATTTGAATAAGGAATTATTAGAAAAATTAAGGACTAGCAATATTTAAATTTGCCACTCTCGATAATACTTGTTACATTTTTTTACTTTGAAATAATGAATATCCCACAACAATGAGAAATCGGATAAAACTTACACTTACACTCATTCTTTTGGGAAGAATTAATTAAATTATAAACTAAATAAAATTCATCATTATCCTAGTAATCAATACTATCTTGAAAGTGGTGTAATGTATACGTGAATATAATAGAGTCATATTATATCACTCTTGGTTTAGTACTTTTGTTTTATGCAGATTTAGAACCAATAACAGAAAGTTTACATCCTATGTTTAATTTTCAGAAAAGGAGAAATGTGAGATGATAAGGGTTAATTGGGTGATATTTCCGAATATTTAATAAACTCCCAGTTGATACTAGATTAGCTGAAAAAATTTAATAACATGATGATGAAAGACAGATCAGCGTATTAAAAGAGAAGTTAAGTCATCAGCACGAAACCTTCAAATTTTTACAAATATATTAATCTACTATTTAGTTAGGAAGAGGGGAGGTGAAGAAAAAATTATTAATGTATAACCGCAGGCTTGGCTACTGCAGTACTTTTGTCAACAAGTACTGGTAATTCATTTGCTTATGATGACACCAGCGTCGAAACGCCGGCCACCTAAGCGTCCCAGCCACAGCAAAACGGCCCGGTCGTCGCTACGCACACGGTCACCCTCGTCACGGACAAGGGTGTGACGCTGGACAAGAGTGTTCCGTAGATTGGGGCGCATGCACCATGGGATGACAGGTTTGATGGCAAAGACTTGAAATTTGCTGTCTTTGACACTGGGATCGATCCCAATCATTCTGATGTTCAAGCAGCTATCAAAGAAGAGAAGAACTTCACAGCGGATCCCGATTTTTTTACTAAGAATAGTTAGTAAATTGTAATTTTATTAAATTTCTAATCTCATAAAAGTAGTGAAATAAAAATAAAACTTAAAACAAATAAAAAAGGAGAGACGTTAATGAATAAGAGTAAAATCAAGGCATTAAAAGTGATGACTACTGCAGCAGTAACATCCTTACTTCTTTCATCATTCACAGTTTTTGCGGAAACTAATAACAGTTCAACCGAGTCACAATGGATACCCGTAGAATTTGCGACTAGTTTGACAGAAGAAACTAAAGATGAAGCACCATTGCAATCTTTGTTAGAGAACCAACAGATTGATCAAGAGAAAGTGGCAGAAGACCAAGCCCACAAGCCATATGATCAATATGCTCCAACCGATACTGTACGAGTGATTGTGGAAATGACAGGAGAACCTGTACACAGTGGCAAAGGAAATGAAGCTGAAAAGAAAAAATTAAAACATGCTCAACAGTCCTTGATTCGAGAAATGAAAAAAACGAAAAAGTTGAATGTGAAAGAGCGACATCACTTTGTGACAGGTATTAATGGCTTCAGTATGGATACACAGTTCGAAAATATCAAAGAAATCGAAAAATTAGCTGGAGTGGCTCGTGTTCATATTGCACAAACCTATCAACAAACGATGAGCTCTAGCCAATCCCTCGTTCAAGCGAAAAAAGTATGGGAAGAGCTAGGTTACCATGGTGAGGGGATGGTGGTTGCTGTTGTCGATACCGGAGTGGACTATCGTCATCAAGATCTAAACCTGTCTGACAAAGGAAAAGAGAAAGCCAAGTGGACCTCTGCCACTATCAACGAGAAATTAGCTGAAACAGCAGTAGATGAACGCTGGTATACAGATAAAGTACCAACAGGTTACGATTGGGCTGACCAAGATCAAGATGTTCTTCCTCATGCTACCTCACATGGAATGCATGTAGCAGGAACGATTGGAGCCAATGGAAACAATGAAGTAGACGGGATAAAAGGGATTGCTCCTGATGTGCAGATCCTAGCGGAAAAAGTCTTTTCCGATAATTGGGCTGGGGCATATGCAGACGATATCATTGCCGGAATCAATCATGCGGTTGAAATGGATGCGGATGTCATCAACTTAAGCTTAGGGGCTGACGCTAATTTTGTGACTGAAGAAGATCCAATTCAAAAAGCGGTTCGTACTGCTACAGAGCAAGGGGTATTAGTAGTGGCAGCTGCTGGAAACGCTTTCTACAGTACCAAAAGTGGATCCGTCAGATATAATCATCCAGCCTATGCTCAAAATCCTGATATTGGAGTAGTAGGAACACCAGGTGCAAGTCCATTTGCTTTACAAGTAGCATCTTATGAAAATGATCAAGTCCATATGGACACACTTACTCTTTCAGATGGGAAGCCACTTATTTACCAACGCCATCCAGGTTTTGTTCAACTGGCAAATGTGTTTGCTGAGGATCAAGAGATTGAGTTAGTTTATGTAGGCTATGGTCGTACTGAGGATTACGCAGGAAAAGATGTAACAGGCAAAATCGTGGTGGTTGAACAAGAATGGGCTGGCAGTGAGCAAAACGTACAATCTCCTGCTCTAAAAAACGGAGCAAAAGGAGTGATTATGGTTCCTTTAGCGACACAAGGAGATTATGCCAGATTACTCTTTTCTCCTTATGGCCCCGTTCCAGGAGTTAGTACTGCGATCACTGAAGGAAAAGCCTTGATTCAACGTTTGAAAGATGGTGAACAGATTACGGTTCGAATAGGTCAGGGAATCTATATAGATAATAAAACCAAGGGGACAATGTCTGGATTCTCATCCTATGGAGCACCGCATACCCTTGATTTTAAACCTGAAATCACCGCACCTGGCGGTAAGATTTATTCTACTGTCATTGATAACAAATATGATGTATACAGCGGAACTTCGATGGCTTCACCACATGTAGCGGGTGCAGGAGCTTTGGTGTTACAGTCGCTCTATGAAAAAGGTGTCAATAAAGATTCAAATACTGTTTATCAAGCAAAAACTGCTTTGATGAATACAGCCCAAATCGTAATGGACCCTACTACAGAAAGTGATATTCCCTATTCACCACGTAAACAAGGTTCAGGGATGATGCAGATTGCCAATGCACTAAAAACGCCTGTATTAGTGAAAGATAAGTTTGCTAAGCCAGAAAATGCAGCCGCTGTGGAGTTAAAAGAGATTAAGAAAAATAAAGTAAAATTTATGCTGGAGTTAGAGGCGTTAGCTGGTAAATCTTCTCCAGACGAGATTACCTATGATGTGTATCTAGATCTTTTAACAGATGATACTGAGCAGAAAGAACTAGATATAGATCGTAATGGGGAAAACGAACGGACGATGGAAGTATTAAAGCTAAATAGTAAGCGAATCGAAGGAGCAACAGCGAAGATCAACGGAAAAGATTTTAGCGACTCAAAACCTGCCACTTTTACTGTGAAAAAAGGTCATCTGCAAGATTTAGTGGTGGATATTAAACTTCCAGATGGATTGAAGAAAAATATATTTGTTGAAGGATTTGTTCGCTTTGTTCCGAAAAATGGGGATCAAACTTCGGTTCCGTCTTTAACCATTCCGTATATGGGCTTTTATGGTGACTGGGATCAACCTCAGAACTTAGATGCACCGATGTGGGAGCAAAATGCATTTTTACATGAAACAGCTCTATTTCCTTACTATGGTCAGAAAAACTGGCTTGGAAAACCAGCTATAGCACTTGGTTATGATAAAGTGACCAAAACATTCTCAGAAGAAAGAATGGCCAACTCTCCACATGCTGCGAATCAAGGTGTTTATTCGGTCTTTACCACCTTGCGCAATGTAAAACAGGTGCACATGTACATTGAAGATGCATCAGGTAATCGAGTTCGTGACCTTGGAGATTTCAGTGATATAACAGGAGAACCATGGAAGTTTAGAAAAAATGTAATGAACAGAAGCGAGTTCTTTAATGGTGGATATGGATGGGATTTGAAATCAGAGGATGGAAAATACGTTCCGGATGGAAAGTATCAATATATTATAGAGAGCACATTAGATTATGAAGGAGCACGTCCACAAACGATTAAGTTCCCGATCAATATTGATTCTGTTGCACCAAAAGTAGAAAATATTCAAGTCAACAAAACACTAGAAAATAAGTATATAATTAGTTGGGATATGATGGATAATGCAGGGGGAAGCGGCTTAACAAAATCGATGGTTTATGTCGATGGCATATATAAACCTATTTCTGCAACACAATCGTCCTTACTAGTAAATGCAGAACCGAAAAGTGTAATCGTTGTGCCATTTGACTGGGCAGGTAATGTCAATTATGAAATATACGGAGATCGCTCGTATGTAAAACAGGATTTATTCCTTTCAGCCTGGGATGTATGGCAAAGACCAATAACGCAACAGGAGCCAGGTCATATTTTGGGGATTGGCTTGAAAAAATTGAAATGGACCATTACAATCCAAGATCCTGAAGGAAATGTGGTTCATACTTATAATGAAGCGAATACAGAGACTGCTTATATAAAATGGACTCCATCTGCTGATCTACCTAGTGGGAAATATAAAGTGGTCGCTGAGATGGAAGATATTGAAACGGGTCTAAAGATCACCACAACTCCTCGTTATATGACGGTGGAAAAACCTTAAAAAACGAAACCATAAGATAAAACCTCAATCCTTTATGATGGTTAGAAGGGTTGAGGTTTTATCATGTACGAATCCAGAATGTTTCATATAAAAAAGGCCTCACTTTATAGGCTCTTGTTAACAGCTCTACCGGACATGAATTTTAACTTTCTTATCACTGATATATAGATTCTCAGCAATTTCCTTATTATTCATCCCCTGAACCAAAGCCCATAACACCTCCTTTTCACGGTCTGTCAGTTCATTCTCAGTGAACATTTGCTCATTTTGATGTTAAAATTTCACTATTTCTTCGACAAAAAATGACACAATGCCACAAAATCTTTGACAAGTGACACATTGTCATTTAGTATAATGCTATAGAAAAAAGTGACAACATGTCACAAAATCTATAATTAGCATTCCAGACAAATGAATACCAGATCTACAATTATTATCGTTGGTAATTCTGACATTGAAATCTACCTAGAGGAGAAAAACATGAAAGAACAAACACCAATTAAGTTTAATAACATGAAAGAACAAACACCAATTAAGTTTAATAACATGAAAGCTTTAAAAACAGAATTGATTCGATTTATGATGTCTTATAAGTTTGCGTTAGAAGAAATGAATACGAAAATAGATATATTAAAACAAGAATTCCAATATATCCATGATTATAATCCTATCGAACATGTTAAGTCGCGTCTGAAATCTCCAGAAAGTATATTAAAAAAGTCTCAAAGGAAGGGCTATGTATTTTCTTTGCCTTCCATCAGAGAAAATATACGAGATATTGCGGGGATTCGTATTACTTGTTCCTTTATCTCAGATATTTATGAAATAAGTAATATGCTGCAGCAACAAAAAGACATTACATTAATTGAATGCAAGGATTATATTAAAAACCCAAAACCAAATGGGTATCAAAGCCTTCATTTAATATTACAAATTCCAATCTTTATGTCTGACAGGGAAGATCATGTTTATGTGGAAATTCAAATCCGAACGATCGCAATGGATTTCTGGGCTAGCTTAGAACATAAAATTTACTATAAATATAATCAAAAAGTACCACAAAGGATCATCGATGATCTGAAGGAAGCCGCTAATTCAGCTGCACAATTAGATGCGAAAATGGAAAGCATTCAAAAAGAAATGTTGAAAATAAAAGAAACGAGTGATGATGAGGAAAACATACATGAATTAATGCTCAATAATGAAAGATATCATCTCCCAATTGACTTTTTAATACCAGATCTTTATTCGGAAAATAAGTAATTTGTTACTGTATGCACGAATCAGGTACTAAGGCATCCACCGACAGATTGGAAACTCCACCTTGGCTTACGCAAAGGTGGGAGGTTAATGCCTTTAGAGAATAAGTGAGATTAGCAAAAGGAGTGAGTATTTTGCCGAAAATTACATTTTATAATTTACCAGAGGATAAGAGGGAAACGTTAATTCAAGCGGTTAAGACAGAGTTTTCCAGAGTACCGGTATATGAAGCTTCCATTACGAATATCATTAAGTCCGCTAATATTCCAAGAGGGAGCTTCTATCAATACTTTGAAAATAAAGAGGATGCCTTTTTCTTTTTATTAAATGCTGTTGTGAAGGAAAATAAGACTTATTTTCTATTAATGCTTAAAAAGAATAATGGCGATTTATTTGAAACAATGATTGAATTTTATCAGTTTATTATTATGGAAGACGAAAACATCCATTTTTTAAAAAACACGTTTTTAAATATGACGCATAAAATTGAAACTACTTTTGCGAGAAGCTTCAGTGAAGATGAAATGAATGAGGCTTTCATGGAATTTTGCACGATTATTGATAAGTCAAAATTGAATATTTCGGATAATAGTGAATTAATTCATGTCTTGCAAATTATCACTGCAGTTACTTTTCGTAATATTGTTGCCAAATATTCAAGGGATATATCCTATGAAGAAGCAACAGAAAATTATATTAAAGAAATCAATTTTTTGAAAAAAGGACTTTGCCTAAATTGAAATGGTTTTGAGCTTTGCATAAAATATTAAGGATGAATGTAAATGGATCAAATGATTCAAACCATTTTTTGATCATTAACAAGATAAGGATAAGGAATTACAATACAACGCCTAGGTGAAGAAATAAAGAGGTTAGCTTTCGATTTAATTGAGAATGGGGTCCTACCAACAAAAAGCGCAAAACGCAAAGCAAAATTCGACATAAAGAAAGCCGATTTTTCCTACGCTAAGGAATTTTCGGCTTTCATTTTATTGGCTGCGAGGGCGAAGGGAATTTAAGCTTGAAGTAGGTACATTGAATTCCCATTTTGCAAGGCGTGTTGCATTAAAAAGTGTGCAGCTTTACGATACTTACTTACAGAGAAATCTGATAACCATATACTTGTCGAATTTCTTCCAAATGTTCATGCTTGGTTGGATCACGTTTGGCGTATAAAGAAAGAGAATCGGGGTCAGCATCTATTTGTTTTGCTATATATTGATTACAAAATCCGGTAGGGATTCAACATACTAGAGTGACCATCCGGGATATCGTAAAACGCATAATTGGACGGCAAATCCCAAATGATTATGATCCCTTCTGTGTCGATTAATTATTTCAAGATCATGCTGCGAAAAAGTATAATAGATTTCTAATTCACGTTCGGTCATATCCATTGGTATTCGTACAAATTCTTCTCTTTGATCTGCTGTGAGTAATTCTTTTCCCCTTGATGCCATATTACCCCATCCCTTCGTAAGAAAGATTTATTTCTTTTCTAAATAGCGATAAATCGTCGTACGGGACACGCCCCACTTTTCCGCAACATCCTTAATCGGTGTACCACTTTTAATCAGTGCTTTCATCATTTCAATATCTTTTGATCCGTATTTCTCTGGGCGACCACCTAGTCGTCCACGCGCTCTTGCAGCAGCACGTCCCGCAGCCGATCGCTCCTCGATCAAATTACGTTCAAATTCTGCAAATGCTGCGAACAAGTGAAACATTAATTGCCCCGTTGCATTGCATTTATCCATTGTTATGTTCTCTTGTAGACTGTTAAAGCCAATACCTCGTTCATTTAAACTGTTCACAATTTGAATCAAGTCTTGCATGTTGCAACCTAGTCGATCCAAACGCCAAACGACAATCATATCGCCTTTACGAGCAAATTGAAGCGCTTCCTCTAATCCTGGGCGTTGTTTTTTTGTCCCACTCATTTTATCGTGAAAAATCTTTGTACAACCATGTTGAGTTAAAGCATCTGATTGTAAATCTAAATTTTGCAATCCTGTTGACACACGTGCATATCCAATTAGCACCAAAATCACTCATTTCTTGTTTTTCCACTTTTTTCATTGTACCATAAGATAAATAGAAGTATCTTAATGAACATAGAATAATGAACTGGGTTTTATTAGATTTTAGATAATAAAAAAAGCACCTTCCGAATTAAAAAAGAACGTGTCCAGAAAAGGGAGAGTTTTGGAACAAACCAGATTCGAACCAGTAAGTGAGAGATGTTTAATGCCGTGTTTTCTGGTTGTTATATGTTTGTATAAGATATCTACAGACGAGGAGGGAAAAAGTGAACGAAAGTATACTTATTATAGAAGACGAAGTAGGATTAATTAAAATGCTAAAACGATTGTTAGATAAGGAAGGATTTCAAGAGATATACCAAGCCGGGTCGGGTGCTGAAGCATTGAAAAAGATACAGGAACACAGGATTGATCTGATATTGCTCGATGTCATGCTACCTGATACAAACGGTTTCGATTTGTGTCAACAAATTAGAGAAATATCAGATGTTCCCATTATCTTTTTGACTGCACGTACTACCGATATTGACAAATTAACCGGATTTTCTATGGGTGGCGATGATTATATAACGAAACCGTTTAATCCCCTTGAAGTCGCTGCCCGAATCAAGGCCATTCTACATCGTCAAAGGAAAACAATGCCGGAGATGGCAAAGGTGTTTCGAACAGACCGGTTTGCTTTGCATTATGACCAAGCAAAGTTAATTGTAGAAGGAAAAGAAGTAAATTGCCCAGCTAAGGAGTTCCAATTACTAAAATTCATGTGCCAACATCCCAATCAGGTTTTTAGCGTAGATCATCTATATGAAAAAGTTTGGGGAGATTATAGTATTGTGGGGAAAGAAAATACAGTTATGGTTCATATTAGTCGTCTACGTCAAAAAATTGAAAAAGATCCTAAACATCCGGAGTATTTAAAAAATGTCAGGGGATTGGGCTACATGCTAAGCAATGAAAATCAAAGGAGTTCCCAATGAAATTAGAAACTAAGATTTCATTGATATTAATAATTATTTTTTTAACCCTAGGTGCTATTTTTTTTATTACCGGATTTTCAGTCCTTAACGTATTGAACATCCCTTTAGGAATTAATGGATTGGTGACATATGTTTTATTCCCGCTACTATTCATTGGAATGCTTATTCTGATTGGCCTTGTTATCGACCGCCAAATCAGGAAGCCTCTTTTCTTTTTTATACGCTGGATTGATCAATTATCACTTGGGGTCTTTAAAATGCCTGATACAATAAAGAATTTTTCTTTAAATAAGATGAGGTTTAGTCCGTTTTTGGAACTTAAATCGAAGCTCGATGGTTTAACATATCAACTCAATGCAGCAGAGAAAGAACGAAAAGAACTTGAAGAAACAAGGAAGAACTGGACCTCGGGAGTGACACATGACTTAAAAACGCCGTTATCATACATTAAAGGTTACGCAGCCATGCTTCGTTCCGAACATAAATGGGATGAAGAAGAAATTAAGGAATTTGCTAAAATTATTGAAGAAAAGTCATTATATATGGAGCAGTTAATTGATGATTTAAGTGTTGTTTATGAGTTTGATAAAATGCAAATTCCTTTGGATTTACGCACTATAAATCTGGTCACTTTTGTAAAAAATGTTTTGGAGGATCTCCGTCAGTATCCGATGGCTAATGACTATCCTATTCATTTAAACGTCAAGGATGAAGGCGATATTCTATTATCTTTTGATCAGACATTATTAAAAAGAGCATTAGAAAATTTCATTATGAATGCTATTTATCATAATCCCCGTGAAACAACGATTATTGTTTCCATAGAAACAACTGAAGGTTCAACCTTAATAGAAATTAAAGATGATGGTATTGGAATGGATGATAAAACAATTCAACAATTATTTAATCAATATTACCGAGGTACGACGACGGACAAGTCCCATGTCGGGTCAGGGTTAGGAATGTCCATTGCCAAACAGTTTATTGAAAAACAAGGGGGACAGATTAAAGTCGAAAGTGAGCCAAATAAAGGGACGAAGATAAAAATTTTATTTCCTTGCTAAAAATTAAGGTTCTGTTAAGACACCATTTCAATGGTGTTTATTTTTTTGCCCTATACTACGTATAGAAACTGATTGTTCGCGGTGGGCCATTCATTACTGAATTGGGAGGAATAAAATAAATGAATAAACCTTTATATAAACAAAAAAGGAAAGACTTGAATCAAACTAAAAAAATGATGTTCACAATTTTGGCAATATTCCCAATAGACATCAAATTAGGGGGTGGTGCAAATGTTAATTGAAGCTCAAGACATTTCAGTAGCAATTGGTGGGCGGCCTGTGCTTGACGGTGAGTCCGTTCGTTGCAAGCCCGGTATTATGAAAGCTCTCGTTGGCGCGAGTGGATCTGGAAAGACCACACTCCTGCATTGCCTTGGATTGTTGCTTCCGGTGGATAAAGGAAGCATCCTAATTGACGGGAACGATGTCACAAGGTACAGCACCTCGGCACGACGTCGGTTCTGGCGCGATCACACGGCATTCGTACTTCAGGATTATGGCATTATGGTTGAGGAGTCGGTTGCCTTCAATGTCACTATGCAGGCGAGCGTCATTGGAAGACGTGTCTCGGGAAACAAAAAACGGTTGAATCAATCACTTGAACAGACGGGTCTAAAAGGTAGGGAAAATGAGTTGGCTGGACACCTGAGTGGAGGCGAGAAACAGCGACTTGCCTTGTCTCGTGCCATTTACAAGGATGCTAATATCCTATTTGTTGATGAGCCAACTGCTTCACTGGATGCTACTAACCGGCGCATGGTCATCGAACTGCTTGCGGACTTTGCTGTGCGTGGCCGGACGGTCATTGTGTCAACGCATGATTCCGAGATGATTGATGCGTGCGGTGCCATTCATCAGGTTGGTTCCGAAGCTCGTCACATTAACTAAAGAACACAAGGAGGATACTTATGAAATCAACTTCTAAGATAATTATCAGTGTCATTGTTGGCTTACTATTTTTAGTAGGAGCATTTGCGTTTATAAATGGTTGGATAACGGCATCACCAAAAGACAACCACCCGCCATGCGACCAGCTGCCGACCGTTGCGGAGGCCACTGCTGCTTTGGACAATCACGAAAATTTCGCCAAGGAAATAGAAAAGCTGGGAGATGGAATTAAAGTGGAAGTGGGCAAGCCGTGTCCAGATGATCAGGAACGGGGGCTCGTCTTGGTAAGATATGATTCGAAATCCGAGCGTGATGCCATAAACAACCTGCTCTCCCGCAGTGAAGGATTTGGGGTTCCGGTTCATTTGGTGAAGCGCTAACGCGGGCTTTCAGCTAGTTAGCCCAAAACGTTTACTCTCGCATTTAAAAAGAAAGAGGGGTGAAAAAGAGAGATGAATATGTATAAACGTATCATAGTGGCTGTTTCGGTAGCGTTGTTTATATTGCTTGCACTGTTGGCCGCAATCATTACCGACCTGAATGATCGAGACTTCCCGCAGGCTATTGGGAGCGAAAGTAGACTTAATATTAGCTTCAACAAATCGGGGTTCTCTATCACTGAAGCGTTTTCGAAGTTAGAAGAACTCGATACTCGCCTGGAGCTTGGACTGGTCAAGATCGCCCCAGATCTTGCTGGCGATGGAGATGATAAGATCTTTGCTACGCTTAACGATAAAGCTCTGCCCGATGAATTTACCTGGTTTAATGGCAAAGATACAGGAAAGATTGTTGGCAAAGATCGACTTGCCAATTCCTATCCCGATGGGTTATACCTCGTGACTGGCAATACTTCTCGCTTGGATGAGTTTGAGGACACTATGAAAGATGTGGGGGTGAAGGTTGGCCGCAGGGATGTCTCAATCCTGGATAGCCTTGTATTCGTGGTGCAAGAAAGAGGATTTACAACCGTAATTCTTGCCTCGCTTGCGCTGATTTCATCGCTTGCGCTGTTCTGGTTGTCAGTGAGGGCGCGGGGACGTGCCCTTCGGGTTCTAGGCGGGTCTCCGACTATGAGGATCCAGATGCAGGACTTAACAGAATTTAGTGGGGCACTACTTGTTTCGGCGGGATCTGTAGCCATAGTTGCGGCAGTCTATGTGGGTGTTTTTCATGGTTGGATGTATGTCGCCCCCTTCCTCAAAACATTGATTAGTCTGCAAGTTGTTGTTATTACCGTGTCCATATTTGCTACGCTTATCATGTCAGCCTCTGCGTGGCCGAGTGCTGTCATGCTTGCCACTAGACAACCGGCTGTAAAAAGCCTCCGTTCGGTGGCGATTGTGATCCAGTCGCTAACATTCGTTTTAGTGGTGGCTACGGCTGCTCCTGCTTGGTCTGCATATAAACACTCGTCTGCTAAGGCAACTGAAATGGCACAGTGGAAGAGACTTGCAGACCAAGTGTCAATTGTGTTCGCAACAGACATTGACGAAATGAATCGCATGGAGTCAATGATCGGGGAGATGGTAAAAGATGCGGAATCGATTGAAGCAGTAGCACTTTCTTATACTTATACTAAGGAAATGCGGCATTCCGTTGATTTCGGTGAGTACTCCGCCATCTCTTTCGTAAACCAGCGTTGGCTTGACTTAGTCACTATGGGTGCGAAACAGCCGGTTGTAACACCTGTTTCGCACCACAACATTACAGAAGATCTTGTTCACGAAATCCGAGAAGAGATTGATATTTTGTCGAGAGAAGGGCAACCCAAGAATCTATTTGAACCATTACAATTCCTCCAACCGGTCGAGGGATCCCGACTTCCAGTGGCTCAAGGGGGTGGGGGCGAAAGACTCCACTTTGGAGATGATATCCTGTTCGCTGTCGTTCCCTCGCTGTACGACACCTTTAATGATTCTACCTTGACATCCATGATCTCGAGTGACAACATAGTGTTCACTGGTGTAACTGCTACGCAACAATTATTAGAACGACACAGCCTTGATTCACAGGCGCTACGAGATCGCGGCATCAAAGGTGAATTGAAAGTGGTTTACATTGCCGAAGAGGGCATACTACAAGCGCAGTTCGCAGCATACCTTGTGTGGTTGCAGAATCTTTCGCTGATTGCACTGATTGTTGCTTTCAGTGTTGCTACTGCAATCAGTGCATTGATCACCGCAATATTACAGGCGAAGTGTGACTTCCCGTTGCGGTTGGCAGGCCGGTCTTGGATGCGAATTCTTCAGAGCCGCGTGACCAAGGAACTGCTTGTGGGGATCATACTCGTGATAATCGTCGTCATGCTACAAAGACCTAATGCGATAGGAATTGTACTTGTGACTGCGGTTTATGGATTGCTTATTGTTCCGCTGTCTCATCTGTTTGCCGTACATTGGTGTTTCAATGGAGTCAGTAAACGTAGGATTTGATTGAAAGATAGCGTAATAGCCGAAAATTTCCTTACCCTAGGGAAACTCGGCTTTTTTCATGTCGAAATTTGCTTAGCGTTTTGCGCGTTTTGTTGGTAGTACCCCATCGCCATCAACTTAAGGGTACTAAGAGGTTATATATGAGAGTTATTTTTAATAATTTCTACGACTATATTAAAGATGGGCATAACAAATAAACCTATTAAATAGGTATTTCAAAAAATATGATGCTAGACTAAAAAGTAGACACAGATTGTTATAATAAAATAAACAACAATAATGGGGTGTCTACATGACCAAAGGTACTGGTAAACGTTATGATGAAACATTCAAAAAAGAAACAGTGAAGTATATTCTTGAGAACAATAAACCAGTCGCACAAGTGGC
>NZ_JAGYPM010000008.1 GCF_018343665.1 Cytobacillus citreus | reverse complement strand
GGTGGGATACTACCCTGGCTGTATTGAAATTCTAACCCGCACCCCTGATCGGGGTGGGAGACAGTGTCAGGTGGGCAGTTTGACTGGGGCGGTCGCCTCCTAAAAAGTAACGGAGGCGCCCAAAGGTTCCCTCAGAATGGTTGGAAATCATTCGAAGAGTGTAAAGGCATAAGGGAGCTTGACTGCGAGACCTACAAGTCGAGCAGGGACGAAAGTCGGGCTTAGTGATCCGGTGGTTCCGCATGGAAGGGCCATCGCTCAACGGATAAAAGCTACCCCGGGGATAACAGGCTTATCTCCCCCAAGAGTCCACATCGACGGGGAGGTTTGGCACCTCGATGTCGGCTCATCGCATCCTGGGGCTGTAGTCGGTCCCAAGGGTTGGGCTGTTCGCCCATTAAAGCGGTACGCGAGCTGGGTTCAGAACGTCGTGAGACAGTTCGGTCCCTATCCGTCGTGGGCGCAGGAAATTTGAGAGGAGCTGTCCTTAGTACGAGAGGACCGGGATGGACGCACCGCTGGTGTACCAGTTGTTCTGCCAAGAGCATCGCTGGGTAGCTATGTGCGGAAGGGATAAGTGCTGAAAGCATCTAAGCATGAAGCCCCCCTCGAGATGAGATTTCCCATAGCGTCAAGCTAGTAAGACCCCTGAAAGATGATCAGGTTGATAGGTTTGAGGTGGAAGCGTGGTGACACGTGGAGCTGACAAATACTAATCGGTCGAGGACTTAACCAAATAATATTTTAATGATGATTGTCAGTTATCTAGTTTTGAGGGAATAAACCTCAATAGTTTAAAGGGTTGTTAACATTGAGAGTTTCTAGGAAGCGATCTGAGTGAAGGAAGCTGACGAAGAAAATCGATGATGATTACAAGCCGAAAAGTCTGGTGGCGATAGCGAGAAGGTCACACCCGTTCCCATCCCGAACACGGCAGTTAAGCTTCTCAGCGCCAATGGTAGTTAGGGGCTGTCCCCTTGTGAGAGTAGGACGTCGCCAGGCAAAACCCTAATAAGGGTTATTTTTTTGCCAAAATTAGTTGGCCCGTTGGTCAAGCGGTTAAGACACCGCCCTTTCACGGCGGTAACACGGGTTCGAATCCCGTACGGGTCACCATATATGGAGGATTAGCTCAGCTGGGAGAGCACCTGCCTTACAAGCAGGGGGTCGGCGGTTCGATCCCGTCATCCTCCATCATATTCTTTACGTCGGTGTAGCTTAATTGGTCGAGCAGCTGACTTGAAAAAGGATAGCTAACCATATTGCGTGATATGGTTAGCTATCCTTTTTCTATTTTAGAGACTATTTATTTAAAAGTGTTATAACAATAATATAAGTCTTCTATTTAATAGCTCAGCTTGCGATAAAGCCTGACTATCCTTTAGGATGTCACCAGGCTGGTTTGCTTCACCTAGAATATAAGATGAAAAACGTATATTTAAGAAATCGAAAGTATATTGGAATTGCTGAATAAGAGGGAGCCCTTTAATTCTTGGTTCGTCGCCGCCTACAGCTAGAACAATTGCCTCCACTTTCTTTAAATGTTCTTTAAACTGTGGGTACCTTTCATCACGAATGGCGTGACTAAGTCGATCAATCATGTTTTTCATTATACCTGACATACTGTACCAGTATATGGGTGTAGCAAAGATAATTACATCATTTTCCATAAAAACCTTGATTACTTGATCATAATCATCATCTACTGTTTGAAATCCTGTTTTTGTATGACGCAAATCTTCAATTGGTTGAATAGATAAGTCCTTTATATATACCTTTTGATGTTTTATCCCTTTCAAGACCGCATCTGAAAGTAATTCACTGTTACTTTCTGTTCTTGAGCTACCTATGAATGTTGCGATTTTCATTATCAATCACCTCTTCTATACATTAGTATAAGAAAAGTTTATACTTAATTTATCCATCAATAAAGATGAATATTTTGATTAGATCAATCGATAAAATCGATTTAGGGGGTGTGAAATTTGGAAATTAAACATTTGCATACGTTTTTAACTGCAACGAAAACCTTAAACTTTACTCAAACAGCGAAAATACTAGATTATGCACAATCAAGTATTACTGCACAGATTAAGTCACTAGAAGAAGAGTTAGGAATGCCATTATTCGAGCGTCTTGGGAAACGCATCTACTTAACAGAAGCGGGCAATCAGCTGAAACAATACGCACAAAAGATGCTTGATCTTGACCAGGAGATGAGGCAAGCGTTAGCTGGTCAAAATGAGTCCAATGTAGTTTTAATCATTGGTGCACAGGAAAGCCAATGTTCATATCGACTTCCAGCTATTTTGCAATCATTTAAACAACGTCACCCACAGGTCAGACTGATTTTTAAACCTGTTCATACGAAAGATATCGCAAAGGGTTTGTTGCAATCAGGCACTCTCGACTTAGCTTTCATCACCGACACCTTTAAAGAGATGCCTACGCTTCATAAAGAAATGTTAATTGAGGAAGATTTAGTATTCATAGCATCTCCTTCACATCATTTAGCTAAAGAAAATCCCTTAACAGCAGAAGAAATCGGACAAGAAACGATCCTGTTAACGGAAAAGGGCTGCTCCTATCGAACTCAGTTTGAGCATAGAATTCAATTTGAAGGTGTTCATCCAGAACATATTATTGAATTTGCTAGTATAGAAGCAATCAAACAATGTGTGATGGCCGGATTAGGTATTTCTCTTTTACCTAAAATGGCGGTGGAAAAAGAACTTGATCGGGGTAGTGTTATCGAAATACCCACATCTATCGTTTTAGAACCAGTATTCACAGAGATTGCTTGGCATAAAGACAAGTATATTCCCTCTTATCTTGAGGATTTCATCCAAATATCACGAGATCAATATAAAGTATTCAATGAGAAAACGAATAATAAAAAATGATAAAAAAGCGGAATAGTGGATGTTGTTAATCTTCTTGCTCATAAAAATCCACTATCCTCTTTGCCATATCATAAATATTTTGCTTTAAAGAGTTGGGACGAATAATCTTTATTTGATCCCCAAAACCTAGGATATATTCACTTGCTTCTTGTTCCGTATCAAAGCACAGTTTTGCTGGAATCCATCCACTCTCAGAAGGTGAATCCATTTTTAATATTTGAACAAACCTTCCTGTAAACTTTATTCTCGGAACGATAGAAGAAGAAATTTCAACATCAACCTCATATTTGGGTAGACTTTTAATAAATTCTTTTGTTGAGTCATTCCAATATTGAGTTAGATCAAAGTCATTTGGCCGGGAAAACAATTCGTCCGTTAACGATACAGACTTTATTCTTGATGCTCTATAATTTCGGACTTTTTCGTTTGCGGACGCAATTAAATACCATGTACTTCCTTTAGCTACTAATCCTAACGGGCTAACCACTCGCTCAATACATTTCCCATCTGCCCGTTCATATTTAATTTGTAGTTTTCTTTCATCCCAAATGGCTTGTTGCAAAATTTTAAATGACTCAATTTTTTCAGGTGACTGTCTCCATGTGGTTGTATCAACATGAACTCGATTCCAAATATCATGGGAATTTTTCTGCAAGGCGCTTGGAATCGAAGCGAGGATTTTTTGACGTGCTTCATGCCAATCTTTTGTTAAACCTAGATCAGTAAGCAATTGAAATGAAGGTGAAATAAGCAGAGATTTTAATTCATTGGCTTTTAAACCCGTTAAATTTGTCCGGTATTGTTCAAGTAAGCTCCATCCGCCGGATTTTCCCCGTTCAGCTACAATAGGAATACCTGCTGCACTCAATGCCTCCATATCTCGATGAATGGTACGTCCAGTCACCTCTAATTCTTGGGCCAATTCATTGGTTGTTAATTTGCCTCTATTTTGAAGCAACAGTAATATAGAGAGCAGTCGATCCGCACGCATATTTATCACCTTTTTTTAAAAAATTTGTCCCACATTAACGGGCAGTAAGACCCCCACCTCAAGATTGAGAGAGAAGCGAGGAAGATAGGTGGGGGACAACTGCCCGTAAAAGCCCGTAAAATGAACACAGACTAAAAGGCGCCACATCGTGTGGCAACGTCTGCGTGACCCACTTCCTGTGGGCCGCAACTTACCATCAGTGGGGGATGAAAAAAACCCCCACTGATGGAAGTTTCACTTTATATATGACAAAGGATGTCATCATTATGTATTATACTATGGATATTCTAAAAATGGAGGGTGACATAAAATGAAACCTTTAGAAGGAAAAGTAGCTTTGGTAGCTGGTGGTACAAGGGGAGCAGGACGTGGAATTGCTATGGAATTAGGTGCTGCAGGAGCTACCGTTTATATAGCTGGACGTACTACTCGAAACGAGATTTCTGAATACGGGCGCCCTGAAACAATAGAAGAAACAGCAGATTTAGTCAATGGTCTAGGCGGTACAGGAATCGCTGTTCAAGTAGACCATCTTGTACCCGAACAAGTGCAGCTCTTAATTGAAAAAATTGAGAAGGAACAGGGGAGATTAGATATACTTGTCAATGATATTTGGGGTGGTGAATACTTAGTCGAATGGAATACTCCAGTTTGGCAACACTCCTTAGATAAAGGTTTCAGGTTGTTACGCTTGGCCATTGATACACATATCATAACCAATCATTACGCACTACCTTTACTGATCAAAAACAAGGGAGGATTAGTTGTCGAAGTGACAGACGGTACAGAAGAATATAATAACAATAATTACCGATTATCTTTGTATTATGATTTAGCGAAAAGCTCCGTTAATCGTATGGCTAAGGCTTTGGCACATGAACTATCCCCTTATGGTTGCACCGCTGTTTCTGTTACACCCGGCTGGATGCGCTCGGAAATCATGCTTGAGCATTTTGGAGTTACAGAAGAAAATTGGCAGGATGCAACAAAGGTCGAACCCCATTTTATCATTTCTGAAACACCACGTTTTATCGGGCGAGGAGTTACTGCAATAGCAAAAGACCCTAATAAGAATCGTATGAATGGACACTCACTATCAAGTGGCGGGCTAGCTAAAATGTATAACTTCTTTGATATAGATGGATCTCAGCCAGATTGTTGGAGATACTTAGTTGAAGTTCAGGAGGCTGGAAAACCTGCCAATGCAGAAGGGTATAGATAAATGAGTAGGTGTTTAATTAACGCGTGAGTTGTTCGATTATGTAGTAGAAAATATCAATGAACAGAGTAAAAAATAAATTGCATTGTGTTAGACAATTAAGTGGCATAAGAAAACGCAGGGATGTTCGACACCTTGCGTTTTTTAGAGACTTCTATTCCCCAACCATAACTAAATATCTATATTCCTTTTTATTATGTTCAACAATCAGTATGTCATTCCGTTCATTTGTTGAGTAAATTTTAGCTCCATAAGGTAATTTATTTGCCATCTCTTCAGTTATTTCCCCGACTTGTTCTTTTTTAGTCAATTCTTCTTCATTTACCCAATCAATTCCCGTTTTATAAGTCTTACCTTCAAATACAAATAAATCAGCTTGCGAATCTATTTCTAACACTTCATCCTTAGTTAAATAGCCTTGATATTTAGGCTTAGTGGAGCATCCAGCTATAAAAAGTAATATTACAAAAAGTAATAAAAAGAATCTCATTTTTACACTCCTGATTTATTTAGTCAGTTATATTAATAATACTGCCTCAATGAAAAGAGCAATGCCTATACAAATTCGTCTTTTTCTACCTCATAACAGAATTACATAAGATAGAATGTTAACTCTTTATCTATATTACTAGCGAGAAAGTTTAGAGAAACTAAAATACATGATAAACTAAATATATATTTAATTTACAAATAAAACAAATATTGGAATAAGGGAGAACGAATGAAAAAGGTTGCTTTATTTTTTGTAACTATTGTTTTGTTATTGACTTCTTGCCAAAAAACTTCTGATGCTTCTGTCATTACTTTAAAACAAGTTCTAACCTCTTTTGAAGAACAACAATTGTCATTAAAAGAAATTGAAGTAAGCAAAGACAACATTTTTGGAATGAAGCTAAATGGTGTTAGACCTTATTCTTATGAATTAGAAGGTAAAAGTTTATTTGTATATATTTGTAAATCAACCAAAGAACGCGAACAAGGTTTAGAAGATTTTCGCCATAAAACAGCAAATGCTAATATCGTTTCTTTTAGAAATTATGAGGTAAAAAATGTGCTGATATTTTATGTGTATGAAAAAGACTTAGATTTTGAAGTGGACAAAAAAATTCAAAATGTCGTGAGTAAATTGAATGAAAGCTAGTCGTTGAATACATTTAATAGGATTGTTCCATTGAAAGATCCATGGAAAGGCAGGGAAAAGTCAGAATAAATTTTAATTACCGTTTCAAATTTATAAAATGAGGGGTTTCTACATGAATGTAGGGACGCCTCTTTTTTAAGAATTTTTTCATTTATTAAGACAGTACATGACGCTATCTAAATGCTGAGAAATTGTGCATGCACCCATTCTCCCTCCTGCTTATTGTTGATATATTTGAGCAGCTCAATATATTAATCTTTTAAAAAACGTATAAAGAATACGTATTCCTAATAGAATGTACAAAACAACTAAAGTGGTGAGGAAATGCGATGGAAGTAACGAACTATTTAGAGATAAAAGGGATGCATTGTGCTGCTTGTGCTGTAAGAATCGAGAAGGCTGTTGGGAAAATAGATGGTGTGACACATGTTAATATCAATTTAACAACTGAAAAAGGTCGTATTACTTTTCAGAAAGAACGGACAGGCATTTCCGAAGTCATCAATAAAATTAATAAAATCGGATTTGAAGCGAAAGAAATCATAGTGGAAAATGTCCCGACTGATCGAGAAAAGCGCAAAGAAATTATGATCCTTCAATGGAATTTTTTTATTTCTGCTTTTCTTACTTTCCCTTTAGCATGGGTCATGTTCACTCATTTCGAGTGGGCTTCCTTTATACAGGTTCCAAAGCTATTTATTCATCCGTTGTTCCAATTAGGCATTACGATCCCAATTCAGTTTATCATTGGGTTTCAGTTTTATGAAAGAGCTTGGAAGGCACTCAAAAATAGAAGTGCAAATATGGACGTATTGGTTGTATTAAGTACAACAGCGGCCTTTTTTTATAGTCATTATCTTACCGTTTCTTCTTTATTTTCAAAAAGTCCATCTCATTCTATTTGGCTGTTCTATGAAACAAGTGCCTTCATTATTACATTCGTTTTATTAGGAAAGCTGCTAGAAGCAAAGACAAAATTAAAAACAACAGAGGCAATAAAAAAGCTTTATCAATTACAAACCAAAACAGCTACATTGTTTACGAATGGAAAAGAATCGAAGCTGCCAGTTGAGAACCTTTCCATCGGAGATGTCATTATAGTAAAACCGGGTGAAAAAGTTCCTATTGATGGACAAGTTATTAAAGGAAATTCACTGATTGATGAATCTTTGTTAACAGGCGAAAGCATTCCAGTTGAGAAGGGGATAGGGAAATTTGTCTATGCTGGAACCATAAATCAGAATGGTGTTTTGACGGTTAAAGTAACAAAGAAAAACTCTGAAACGACTTTATCGCAAATTATTCGTATCGTAGAGGAGGCGCAATCCTCTAAAGCGCCTATTCAACATATTGCAGATAAAATTACGGGGATCTTTGTTCCCATTGTGATTATGATTGCGGTTTTGACATTTGTCGCTTGGTATTATGTTTATTTGCCAGGCCATTTTTACGAGGCTTTAGAAAAGGTGATTACTGTCTTAATTATTGCCTGCCCTTGTGCGCTTGGGCTGGCAACTCCTACTTCTGTTATGGTAGGAAGTGGACGAGCAGCCCAATTGGGAATTCTGTTTAAGGAAGGGAAATTTCTCGAATTGCTTTGTAAAAGTAATGTCGTCATTTTTGATAAAACAGGAACGATTACAAAAGGTGAAGCGAATATAACGAATATGTACGTGGAGCATTACAGTGAAAATGCATTTTTAGAGATTATCGGTGCAGTTGAAAGTGCCTCCAATCACCCTCTAGCAAAGGCTATTGTAAAAAATGTGCATACGAAAATAAAGACCCTGCCAAGTGCAAGTCAAGTGCTGAACCTTCCAGGATATGGAGTGAAGGCCTTAGTCCATGGAAAGGAAGTGGTGATCGCGAACCCAAGGTATTATATGGAGAAAAATGTACCACTTCCTATTAAGGCTATTAATCTAGTAAAGGAATTAGAAAAGGAAGGAAAGACCGTAATGGTCGCCTTAATTAATTCAAAATTTGCCGGTATTATTGCGGTTGCTGATGAAGTAAAGTCATCTTCGAAAATGGCTATTTCACGCCTGAAAAAGCTTGGAATCGAAGTTATTATGCTGACAGGCGATAATCAAAATACTGCTAGGTCTGTAGCTCAAAAGGTCGGAATTCATAAATTTCGTGCAGAAGTGACGCCTCAAGAAAAGGCAGAGATGATTAAGCATTTACAAAAAAAGGGCAATCGGGTTGCGATGGTAGGAGATGGAATTAATGACGCGCCTGCATTAGCTGTTGCAGATGTTGGAATAGCAATTGGAACCGGATCAGACATTGCCATTGAATCGGGAAATGTGACGATTATAACAGGTGATTTAATGCGGGTTGTCGATGCATTTACAATTAGCAAAAGAACAATGATCAATATAAAGCAAAACTTTGTCTGGGCGTTTTTTTATAATATCTTCATGATCCCTTTTGCGATGCTAGGCATTATGCCTCCTTGGCTGGCAGGAGCAGCAATGGCATTAAGCTCTGTTTCGGTTGTATTAAATTCACTTAGGTTAAGAAATGCTTAGGGCCTGCACTGTTTAGGTTGAAAGTACTTGATGTTTTCAACCATTTTTGAGCAGCAACAGGCACTTTGCCTATTAGAAGGTGTTATATATAGAGAGTCCTAGCTGCTTTATTTTGAATATAAACTGCTATAGAGTGTATCCGCAGTCATGTTTGTAAGTTTCTCTAATAGGTAGAAATTAACATGATTTAAAATTAGTTTAAAACTAAAAATAATGTATTTATATTAGGATCATAACAAGGTGTTGGGATATTTTGTTATAATTATATAGGAATTGGATATTGAGTTGCGCTAATCTACTAAAAATGGCTTAAAAAAACAAATGCCATTATTTTTCTTCTTAAAGATGGGGAGTTATGCGGAGCAAAAATATCAGATTTGGAGGTTTATAAACTTGGAAGTTTTATAGGAGGATTGGGATATACTGAGCATAAAAATTAAGATCCATCTTTAAGGATTTTAAGAAAAAGGAAAGCTTGAGGTGTGTTGAATGGTCGAGAAAATTTTATTAATTGATGATGAGCCCGGATTATTGCAAATGGTAAACACATTGTTAATGAAGGAAGGATTTAAAAATGTGTTTACCGCTGAAACAGGTGGAGAAGCAATTAAACTAATTAAAGAGATAAAAATTGATTTAATTGTATTGGATGTCATGCTGCCGGATATGGATGGGTTTGAGCTTTGTAAACGGATTAGAGAAGAGACAACTGCCCCTATTATTTTCTTAACAGCTCGAACAAGTGACCTTGATAAAGTGACAGGGCTAATTATTGGTGGAGATGATTATCTGGAAAAGCCTTTTAATCCAATGGAATTAGTTGCAAGGGTTAAAGCTCATTTGCGAAGGCAATCATTTTTCAATGCAAATGCTGCCAGAAAAAATGAAGTATATGATTTCGGCCGCTTTTCATTAAATGTGAATGAGGGGGAAGTAATCGTTGATGGGAAGAAAATAAAATGTCCATTAAAAGAATTTGAATTATTGGAGTTTTTTTGCAAGTATCCAAATCAGGTATTTTCTGTATCAGCTTTATATGAACGAGTATGGGGAGAATCTTGCATTGGTAACGAGAGGACGGTTATGGTTCATATAAGTAGATTGCGAGAGAAAATTGAGCGTAACCCTCAGCAGCCAGAATTTATTATTAATGTTCGAGGTTTTGGTTATAAGCTTATCTCCACTTGAAGCAATCTAAGAAGGGAAGAGTAGGATTTGAGAGTGTACAGAAGATTCTTGCTTCATTATATATCAAGTTTTATTTTTATTTCTTTTTGTTCTATATTAGCCATGCTTTTTTTATCACCTATTATCTCTGCTTATACACTGCATTTATTAAATCTAGATGCCTCCGATAACCAACCTTTGTATATTGTATTATTTGCTGGTCCTCCTATTATTATTTTTTTTATAACTAATTTTGTTTATGCTTCAAAGATGGGGAAAAGTCTTAACTACTATTTTGATTGGATTGATCAATTAACTAAAGGAAATTACAAAGTAAATGCCAAAATGAATAAAAAATCGAATAGACTGTTTTCATTTAAAGGTCTATTTCAAGAATTAAATGAACAGATGACTGAGCTAACCAGCACATTACAGAGAAATGAACAAGAAAGGATAGAGCATGAAGAATTAAGACGTCAATGGACCAGTGGAGTTACACATGATTTAAAAACACCCCTATCATATATCCAAGGATACGCTGCTATGCTTTTATCTGAAAAATATAATTGGTCCAAGGAAGAAAGAGAAGACTATTTAAACATTATTCATGAGAAGGCTTTACATATGAGAGATCTAATAAACGATTTAAACATAACTTATAAAATGGAAGAAAACCAAATTTCTATAGATAAAAAACGGCATAATCTTACTGTATTACTTGAAGAATTAATCGATGACATAGTGAAAGAGCCTGGGTTATCTCGTGGTCAGGTTTTTATGGCAAAGGAGAGCTTGGATGTTTCCTTTCCCTTCGATCAACAGCTATTAAAAAGAGCTTTATATAATATCGTCAGCAATGGTGTGATCTACAATCCAATTGGAACAAATATAGTAATAAAGGTAAATGAGGATAAGAACCAAGTATTCATTGAAATTCAAGATAATGGGGTAGGCTTAAGCGAGAAGGATATGAAGCGTGTATTTACACGATATTATCGGGGCACTTCAACGGATGTAGTAGAAGGAACAGGACTTGGTCTTTCCATAGCCGAACAATTTATTAAACTTCATAGCGGAAGTATTTCTGTTACCAGTGAATTAAAAAAAGGTACAAGATTTCTTATTACTTTGCCGCGAACATAAAAAAATTAAACTTCTGTTTAACTACGGTTTTAATATTTTTTAAGTTCATTTGCTATTATTACGTCGAGGTGATGATAGTGAGTGAACTTATTATTTTTACAAAACAATTATCAAAGAAATATCGAAAAGACTTCTCTGTAAAAAAATTAAATTTAGAAGTGCACCGTGGCGAAATATATGGATTCTTAGGTCCTAATGGTGCAGGAAAAACAACAACCATTAGAATGTTATTAGGATTGATTAAACCTACAATGGGTCAGGTGTGACCGTCAAGTAAAATTGAACACATTTTGCTAATTAATTTTGAACACTTTCACTTCCAAAAATGGAAGTTCGATGCTTCATTCGGTAGCTATCATTATTTAAGTGAATAACTTCTGCTCGATGAATGATTCTATCCAAAATGGCAGTGGTAATACTTGCATCACCCATTAACTCTCCCCAATCACTAGGTGACTTATTTGAAGTAAGAATGATCGAAGCGTTGTTATATAAGTCGTTAATAAGATGGAAAAACAGATTCGCTTCGCGCTGATCCATCGCCATAAACATCAGATCATCTATCACAACTAAGTCTGAACTTCGAATCCTTTTCATCCTTGTCTGTGATTTACGAGTAATTTCTTCTGTTTTTAATGTGTGTATCAACTCTCCCATTGAAGTAAATACAACTTTAAAACCTTGTTTTATTGCCTCTATACCTAACCCAATTGCCAGGTGGGTTTTCCCCGCACCTGGCGGTCCAAGTAATATGATATTAAATAATTGTTCAATCCAAGTTAACTCTTTAAGTTGATTAAGTTGCTTTTTACTTAATGATTCCTGTTCACCTAGATTAAAGTCATTCAGTGTTTTATGATACGGAAACGTAGCCCATTTAAGGCGTTTTTCTATTTGTTTTTCTTCCCGACGTTTTTGCTCATACGTTAATATTTCTAAAAGAAAAGTAGTATAAGAATCTTCGTTTGTTTCTGCTGCTTTGATTAGTTTAGATATTTCATTGGATGTTTCCGTTAAACGCAATGTTTTTAATAACTGTTGTACCTGGTATAGCTGGCTCACCGTATTTCACCAGCCAATACTGAAACATATCCATCCATTCCTCGTGTTCCCGGCTTCGTTAACATTTTCGATTCATGAAAGCCATGGAGTGTTTTTATTGTTTCATCATTATCAGTAGGTGCTGTACTGTTCACTTGTCGTTGACGGTCTAGGTACCGAACCATATCGATAAAATCTGTTGCACAAAATAGTTTCTGATTCACACATTCTTTAAGTGCTTCATTTAATAAGGTATTTTCGTACTTCTTTATCTCTCTAGATATGAGTTGAAGCTGATCCCTAATGTAACGTGGGTATGCATTTTTTACTGACTCTAGAAAGGAAAGTGCGATATCGAGATTATCAAATTGTTCTGCGACTGTTTGAATATATACGTCTATTCCTTTTGTTCGATCTCGAGTATGTTGCCTGTCTTGAATCAGTTTACCTTTTTCTTGAGAAACACTATGCTTGGCCACTAATTCCCCAGTTTCAGGATCGCAGATTACTAAATAACCGTCGTCTGTCTCAGAAATTGCTACTTGTGGGTACTTTCCAAATGTTCCGAGAGGTACGGAATAGCGATTAGAGTTATACCGAATCGTATTGTCCTTTCGAACGGTTCTTGTTATACTAGAGTCGAATTGGTTTTTACTATCGATAGGGAATCTATTGGTAGATTCAGAGATGGGTCGTAAGTGTTGCTTTTCGAGGAGAAACACATCGACTGGTCTCTTTTTTGTTGTATTATGAATCTTATAGTTCCCTGTACGCTTAAGCCATGCCATTCCTTCTTCGTTCCACTTATCGATACCACGATAGATACGGTGTTTGGCAAAGTTATCTTTTACATAACCAACTACATTTTCTATTTTGCCTTTACTTTCTGGATCTGCTTTTCTACATACCCAAATCGTTAATTTACGTTCTTCTCTGTATGCTTGAAACTCTCTGGTAAGAATTAAATCCCCTCCATTTTCACTAACAACGATGAGTGCATCTTGGTCGTATACTAGTTCACTAGGAATACCTCCAAAGTATTGAAACGCATTTTCGTGAGCTCGTATAACGTCAGTAGTAGTGAAAGGTCTATCAAGCCACTCTTTGTACTTGTACCTTGAATGAGAAAGGACAAATGCTATAAAACGAAGTTTTACTTCCTTGCCACTCTCTGTACGCTGGACGGTTTGTCCAAAATCTACTTGTATTTGCTCTCCCATTGGTGGGTCAGGAACTGCCTCATATTCTCGGGGGCTAGCTTCTTTAGAAATATTATATTCTTTACGCAATTCCCTTACATATGCTCTGACTGTGCTCTCGGCAATATCTGTTACTTGCCGTTTTTCTTGTAACCAATCAAAAACTTGTGCAGCCGTCATATCAGGATAATTATACAACCATGAGAGTATCTTTCCCTTGTGAGTATCTAGCTTTTTCTTCCTGCTTTGTTGTTGAACAACCCACTCACTCATTTCCCCAGGAGACCTTTCTAAATAACGATAAACCGTCGTTCTAGAAACACCTAATTTCTTTGCAATTTTAGCCTTACTAAAGCCTCTCTTTAACAACTGATGAATTTCCATATACATTTGCCACTTATCCACCTTTTACTCCTCCACACTGATGTAAATTTCAAGATTCTATCATTTATCATACAGTGTCAGAGAACTATTTTTAATAATCGGGAGAGAAGGGACCATTTTCCATTGGAGGATCGTCCATAGGCCATCCCCCAATGAAAACCCAACACCCCCCACTGGAAAATAAGTGTTCATTCTTATCTAGCAGAAACTGTCTACTTTAGTTTATCAGTCACATCAAGTTAAAATTTTTGAAAAGGATATGAGGAAAGAACGCTTTTCTATACTTAGGAGAGTAGGTTCACTTGTCGAAACGCCATCATATTATGGAAATTTAACTGGTTCAGAAAATTTAGAGATTGTTCGAAGAGTATTAGGAGTTGACAAGAAGAATATAGAAGAAGTACTAAAGTTGGTGCAATTGCAAAAAGTAAAGGATCGTGTTGTAAAGGAATACTCCCTAGGGATGAAACAAAGATTAGGAATTGCAATGGCTCTAATAGGTAATCCCGATTTATTAATCTTAGATGAGCCTACCAATGGATTAGATCCTGCTGGCATTCAAGAAATAAGGGAGCTCATCAAACAATTATCAAGAGAACGAGAAATGACTGTTCTCATATCTAGTCATTTACTGAGTGAAATAGACCAAATGGCTACAGAGGTAGGAATCATAAACCAAGGTCAGTTAATTTTTCAAGATAAAATGTCCGTGCTTAATGAAGAAAGACAAAGCTCAATATTAATTCGAGTAAATGAACTGGTGAAGGCTCGAAAATTATTGAGTAAGGAAGGAATAGTAGTGGATATCAATGAAGGTCAGCAAACACTTTCCTGTGAAAAATGTAAGGATCAGTTTATTGCTTATATTAATGATATATTAGTTCGCAATAATATATCCGTTTATAGGATTGAAGAGAAAAAGAAATCTTTAGAGGATATTTTCTTGCAGTTTACAAGGAGTAAATCAAATGACACTCATTCAAACACTATCTATTGAGTTCTTAAAAAGAAGTAAAATTAGTTTATTTGTGTCATTTATTATCCCATTTCTATCATTAATAATCGTATTTCTTGCTTTTCAAAGTGGAGCAATGGGCGATGAAATAGGAGAGACATGGAGCACTTTTTTAATGCAGCTAAACATGGTTTTACTTTTTTTAATACCACTAGGAATAACTGTGATTTCTAGCAGGTCCATCAATTTAGAGCATCAATCAAATTCGTGGAAGCTGTTATTAGCTTTACCTTTACGGAAAGAATACGTATATATGAGTAAATTAATCTTTGTACTTCTTTATTCTTTCCTATCATCAGCTTTACTATTTTTCGGGATAATAGGAGCAGGCTATTTTCTGGGACTAGGTTTGGAGGAAGGGTATCCGTTCATATTAATTATGAAACAAGCATTTTTCCCATATGCTTCTGCTATTGCTATTATGTCCTTTCAAGTATTTTTGTCTACTTTTATAAAAAATCAAGCTTTTCCAATTGCCATTGGTGTTTTTACTTCCATTTATACTTATTCTCTTATGATATTTCCAACTAATATTAGTAAATGGCTTTTTTGGACTTATCCAACATTATCAAGTCCGCTGAAACCATTATTTGAGGACGGAAACTTCACTGGTGTATTGGAAACGACGGATGGAAACATCTATGTTTATTTGAGTTTGGTTATTGGATGTTTCATCACTTTTATTGGGATTAGCTTGTTTTTACGCAAGGATATTAAGTAAGGATGGGGGTGTTCAGATGCTAACATTATATAAAAATGAATGGTTAAAAATGAAGAGACAGCATGTGTGGATTCTTATTTTATTTATACCTATTGTAGGGGCTTTATTGGGGACATTTAGTTTCTACTCATCCTATGAACTACTTACTAAAGACACAAATGAATGGTATCAGCTTTGGACACAAGTTACATTTTTTTACGGTTTATTTTTATATCCAGTGTTGTCAAGTGTATATGCTACCTTAATATGCCGAAATGAAAACCTCCAAGGAGGGTGGAAATTAATTTTAGGTTTACCAGTATCACATGTAAATTTTTATTTATCAAAATTGTTATGGCTATTGACCTTATTGCTTTACACTCAAATGATTATTTTATTAGCTACTATAATGATTGGGTATCAATTTGATTTTATATCCGCCATACCCATTGTATTTTTCATCAAAGCTACTATATTCGGTTGGTTTGCTACATTTCCATTAGCTGTAATTCAACTTTCCATTTCCATGAAAACGAAGAGTTTTTCATTACCTTTAGGAATTAACATCATTTTAACATTCGGTTCTTTAGCTGCCATGGTCATAGGAGTGGAATTGTTTTATCCATGGGCATTTCCTTCTATTGCGATGGCTGCTCCCGGGGAAGGGTCTGGGACAGATACAATGACTTTTATTGCCGTCATGATAATATCTTTCTGTATCCTTTTATTAATTGGTTCTTGGAATTTTAAACGAAGAGAAATTAAGTAATAGAAAAGAAAGTTCCAGGAATCTTTGATTCATTACAATGTTTTGACGAGGAGAGGAACAGTGAAAAAATATATTTTATGGACAGTAATGATTGCGATTGTAATTTGTGGACTATATTTTGCAGGTTCAAACCTTGAGGAAGCAAAATCTATATTGGGGGAAACTGGTTTTATAAAATTGCTATTAATCTTCTATTTTATTAGCTTTTTAATAAACTTTTTTTGTATAATTCCCATTATTATTTTGATAGTCCTTTTTAGTAAAAAAGAATTTATATTTAATCTTAGGTTTTGGATAGCTTATATGATTGTTATTGGGCCATTACTAGGCTTTTCAATTCTATCTATTATTGGGCGTACTTTTCAACATTATTTTAATTAGATAATTTTGGAATCCCCTATTAATTTAAGAGGAAAAAGTTCGGTATGGGCCGGGGTTTAGTGAGTGTCTCTTGTATAGAAATGGCGTTAGAGCAGAAAGGAGCGATCATCATTTTGACTGCTCCTTTCAATCCTAAATATGAAAATACCGAAAGAATATAAGCTTAATATTGTTTTAGGGACAAATACCTGCGATCCATGTCGCAATATCACTAAAGACTTCCTCTCGGTTTGTTTCATTTAATATTTCATGACGTGCCCCTTCATAAAGTTTAATTGAAATATCTTCAATCGCAGTACGTTCGTATTGCTGATAAACTTGCACCACACCTTTTCCGTTTTTACCAACAGGATCTTTATCCCCGGCGATTAAAAGTAATGGAAGTGACTTTGGAATCTTATTGATTTCTTCTTGGCGATGGATTGTTAATAACCCGGTTAACAAATCTACGAAAAATCCAGCAGTGAAAATATTTCCGCAGGCAGGATCAGCTATATATAGATCAACTTGCTTTTCGTCACGGCTTAACCAATCGAAGGAGGTCCGAGTTGGTTTGAACTGTTTATTAAAGTTGCCAAAAGAAAGCTGATCTAACTTTGGGCTGGCTGTACGTCTTCCTTTTTTTCGGCACTCTCTTTCAGCAATAAACTTGCCCACTTTTCCAACTAAGCCTGGATCTCCACCAGTAGCACAGAAAATAGCGCCTGCAAGTTGATTGCCAAAAAGCTGAACATAACGTCTAGCGATAAATGATCCCATACTATGGCCAAATAAAATTATTGGGGCAGAAGGATGGTCTGTTTGGATAAGATCTGTGAGTTGCTTTACATCGTGAACAACCTGTTCAAAACCTTCAGAATCAGTAAAATAACCAGCATCTTCTTGTTTTTTTTCTGTTTGTCCATGACCCCGATGATCGTGCCCGTATACAAGATAGCCTCTTTTCACTAAGTAGCGGGCAAAATCTTCATAACGTAAAATATGCTCTGCCATTCCGTGAACAATTTGGACAATTCCCATTTATCGTTTCACTCTTAGGATCGGACCATTTACAACAGAAAATCTCCGCACCATCTTCTGCTTGGAATGTAAAGTCTTCGCGAATCATAACGATTACCCACCTCATTTATCGCAGATTAACGGGCAGTAAGACCCCCACTTCAAGGTTGCGAGAGAATGAAAGAAACCTAAGTGGGGGATCAACTGCCCGTAAAGGCCCGACGACGGACAGGATGTCCTAGTCAGGCGAAAGCCACAGGACGTGGCGTTTTGAGCGTGATTGGTTCAACTAACCATCAGTGGGGGATGAATGAATACCCCCACTGATGGAAGCTTCACTTTATTATCAGCTATATTAATCTCGAAATATTTTAAGGGATTAATTTTATTGCGAAGTATTTCTTCTTATTGTATAACTAAATTACCATATTTGACTTTTTCTTGAAATAACGATTTTAGCACAGGGAGGGAAATATCCATATGTTAATTAAGCCAAAGAAATTAGAGACAGGAGATTTAGTTGCGACAGTAAGCCCTTCATGGGGAGGGGCAGGTGACCCAGAACTTAGATGGCGTTACGAGCAAGGGGTTAGGAGATTAGAAGAAGTTTTTGGACTTAAGGTTGTTTCAATGCCTAATAGTTTAAAAGGCAGTGAATATCTTTATAATAATCCACAAGCTCGAGCGGAAGATTTAATGAATGCCTTTAAAGATAAGAGCATTAAAGCAATATTTGCGAATATTGGAGGAGAGGATAGTATTCGCTTGCTTCCTTATATTGATTTTAATGTTATTAAGGAGAATCCTAAAATTTTTGTGGGTTATTCTGATGTGACGATCTCACATTTATTTTGCCATCGGGCGGGTATTTCTTCTTTTTACGGTCCAGCGATTTTAGTAGATTTTGCAGAAAATGTAGAGATGGATCCTTATACAATTGAAATGGTAAAGCGGGCTTTCTTTTCAAATGAAGTGATTGGTGAAATTCAACCGGCTAAGGAATGGACGAGTGAGTATTTGGAATGGGATGAGGCGAATAAGAACCGTCAGCGCAAGATGAAGCAGAATTCGGGTTACGAAATCCTTCAGGGATCAGGAGTTGTTAAGGGACGTTTGGTTGGTGGCTGTATGGAAGTGCTAGAGTTTGCAAAAGGAACCGACATTTGGCCCGCTCAGAAATATTGGGAGAATAGTATCCTATTCTTTGAAACCTCTGAAGAAAAGCCAGAACCAGCATTAATAAAGTATTGGCTGCGTAATTATGCGGCACAAGGCATTCTGCAAAGAGCGAATGGAATTATCTTTGGAAAGCCACTAGACGAGACGTATTATGAAGAATATAAGGCAGAGATTCAAAGAGTCATGAAGGAATATGATTTGGAAGATTTGCTGATTCTCTATAACATGAATTTTGGCCATACAGAGCCGAAGTTTATTTTACCGTATGGCGCTATGGCAGAGATAAATTGTGATAAGGGGACTTTTGCAATTTTGGAAAGTGGGGTAAAGTAAATAATATTTTATAAAAACGACCTTTTAAGATAGTGTCTAAGAGGTCGTTTTTGTATTTATTATTTAGTTTTGGGCTATAGGGTGAATAATATTACAAATTTCCCGAACGAGAAAGCCCACACCGGGCATAGCCTGTCTTTAGACGTGGGATGAAAGTGAGGTCAGATACGGAGTGCCGCTAAAAAGTCTAATTGTTAGCGGTACTTCAAGTATCTGAAGATTAATATAGAAACATATGTTCTCTTTTCTGTAAATCTGATATAATAGGAATAACATTAAACAAACAAAACAAAATAATCAGTTTTGTAATTTAAAGAAATATTGGGTTAGAAACGAGCCCAGCAGTCGATAAGCACCGCTGAGGTGTTTGGCTGCGGAAGTCTTGAGCAAACGCTTTGTAGTGTCTATATGTTGTACCCTATTTGATGGATTAAAATAGGGGAGAGTATAGAAGAAACAAGCTAGTCGTTCAAGAACCCCATTGCTTTAGCTGTGGGAGTTTCAGATACGTAAATGAACTTTTTCTCCTTGTACCCAGACTTCACAAATGTTTTCTGGTCGAGTCCCTACCCAGTACTATGTTATCGCATAAAATAATCGATTAATAGGTTATTAAGTGGTTCCCATTACTTTGCGGCCTTTTGGCTGCGTGTTATTTGGGTTAGGTTCTAGTGTAATCCCAATATCATCAAACGATTGATCTTTAGGCATACGGTAGGTTATCAAGCCGTTGCCGTTTTGATCTGGTTTTATTGTTCCGGCATTTTGGCGATTCCCGTTATTTAATAGCCATACTTGATATACTTCATCATCTTTAATTCCTGGCATATTGTTTAACTCAATAATCAGGCTGTTGTCATGCCCTTCTTGGAGAAGGTAGGCGGTTCCGTTTGCTGAAGAAGCTATGTCCTGTCCTTTTAAATTAAACGTTCTCACAATCTGGGCAGGGGAAGCCATTTGCTCTTCTAGCGCTGTAATAGTATCTTTTAAGTGGAGGTTATACCATAGTAACCCAGCAAAGCCTATTATTAATATGGCCGTTATACCTGCAGATAACGGTGAAAAATGCTTCGTTAAGAATAATTTTATTGGATTATGAGGGCTTTCCTTTTCATCTTCTTTAAAAATAAAGTCCATAACTTCCATTTTAAGTGATTCTGGAGCATCCACTTCCTCCATATCATAAGAAAGCGTCTGCCATGTGTCCTGCAAAGATTCTAATTCATTCTGACAGTGGGCGCATGTCTTAAGATGGCGCTTAAATTGTTCTTTTTCATGTTCAGACAGCTGATCGATTATATACAAAGAAAGGTTTTCGCATTTATTTTCCATGCCGAACTCCTCCTGTTTCTTCGCTAAAATAATTTCGTAGTTTTTTTAAGGTTTGATTCAGACGGCTTTTAATTGTACCGAGCGGCTTTTCCTCCAGTTTTGCTATTTCGCTTAAGGAATAGCCTTCCCAGTACAACAAGTTGATAAGACGCTTTTGTGGTTCAGAGAGCTGGTGTTTTGCTTCTTGAATTTGCTGTTTTAATAGATTACTTGACACTTCCTGCAGGACATTTTCTGACTGCTGTCCTTGGATTTTCTCCCATTCATCATGATCTAATTGGACCGTTCCTTTATGTTTATGTTCTTTACGAATCAGATCAATCGCAATATTTCGGGTAATGGTGAGAATCCAGTTTGCAAATTTACCCTGTGACGCGCTGTAAGTCCGTTTTGTCGTCCAAAGACGGAGGAAAACCAGTTGGACAATTTCTTTTGTTTTCTCGGTGTCGCCCTTAGTCATTTTTAATGAGAAGCTATAGATGAGATTTATGTAACGATCATACAGTTCTTCGAGTGCTGGACGATGATTTTGCACAATTAGTTTAACCAGCTCTTCGTCCGACTTATTTTTCACAGCAAATTCTCCCCCTTCTTAAAACCGTTTATTAAATAGTATAAATCATAAGTTAGTTGAGGTGGAAATGATAAAAGTGGGAAGAGGAAAAAGAACTGCCTAGTGTTGGGCAGTTCCATTGGAAGAATTAATGAGCAAATATTGTTTCGTTGTTAATAATAAACCAAACATCTTTGACACCTTGACCGTTTACATCACCCTGTGCTTTGTCATTTACAAAGTAGTATAGCGGGTAGCCTTTGTAGGTTGTCTGTTTCTTACCGGTATCTTCACGAGTAATTGTCCCAAAGTCTTCTTTATTATATCCATCAGGAACGTCTAGATGCTCAGAATAGAAAGCAGGCCAGTTTTCAAGACATTCACCGCTGCAGTTTGTCGTATCCGGCTTATCTTTTGTAAAGTAATAAAGTGCCATACCGTCAGCATCAGCAAGGTACTTGCCCGTTTTTTCATTTTCCATCAGCTTCAGTGCTGATGCCAGTTCCTCTGCTGTTGTTTCTTCTGCTTGATCTTTTTTGTCCACATCCTCCGCTCCTTCTTCAGAGCTGCATCCTCCAAGAAGTGTACCTGCTAAAAGAAAAGTGAACAGCCACATAAATGGTTTCATCTAAAATCCTCCCCGTATTTATTCTTTTCAATAAAGGTAACGAAAGAAAATCAGAAAAGGTTCGATTTTAATTTTCACTTTTTGTTAACTTAAAAACATAAGAAATACAAGTTTCTTGGGAATGGTACCAAGTCAGAAATGAATTGTGGTAAAGGGACTTTGGCAATTGAAAATAATTCTTTTTACATAACAAAAATATTGGTAAATTTTAGTATAATTAAATTGAATAAATTTAATTGCAAAGAAGGGATAACATTGAAAGAAACGATTTATGATTACGAGGATTTAATGGAAATGTTAGATTCCTTATTGAGAGAGCCAACTCAGTTTTGGGATCACTTTTATACTGAACGTGATCGGGATGTTCCGTTTTTTGTTAACTCCCCAGATGAAAATTTAGTTTGTTACTTTGAAAATAATCTTTTTAAGCCAGGAAAAGTTCTCGAATTGGGCTGTGGTCCAGGTCGAAACGCCATTTATTTTGCTGAAAAAGGCTGTACGGTTGATGCCGTAGATTTATCACAAGAGTCTCTTAAATGGGCAGAAGAGCGAGCAAATGAAATGAATGTCCATGTAAACTTCATCAATGAAAATATCTTTGCATTAGACATCGAGGAAGGTACATATGACATCCTCACCGAAGAATGAGTTACATAAATTTAGTAAAAAAAGCTTTAAAACCAAATGGCTTCTTTGCCATTACTTGTTTTATTCCAGGTGGGGCGTTAGGCGGTGCGGAAATAACAGATTGGGAGGTATATAGATTAAGAAGCCTAAAAGGAGGATTGGGCTTTACTGATGAAAAATTAGGATCCATCTTTAAGGATTTTAAGGAAATCGAGATAAGAAAAATGAAGGAAATCAAGCAGCCGAATGATGTTTTTGGTGTATCTGGATTGTTGACTGCTGTATTTCAATCCTGAAAATGCCTTGGAGGGATAGTGTGGAAATTAGAAAAGCAACTGCAAATGATATACCCGAATTGGCATCCTTGATATCATCTTGGTGACTGGGGAACACAATTTGGCAAGTTAATTACGGCCTATAAAATGTGGGGAAATGAAGAAAAAGTCAAAGCTAATCCGATTAAGGAATTACTCGCTTTGTATGTCCGGTTTCATGAAGAAGCTGAAAAAACAACAGGGCTTGAAGATACAGGACGGCTTTGGTTTAAAAGATTAGAGGAAGGAGATAAAGAAGCACTTTCATTGTGGAATTGGTTCCGTGACGAGTCTTTAAAGGAATTTGATCGAATCTATCAGCTTATGGGAATGGAGTTTGACTCATTTAATGGTGAGGCATTTTACAATGATAAGATGGATGAAGTTGTAGAACTACTCAATGAAAAACACCTGCTTTCAGAATCAGATGGGGCGATGGTTGTTACATTAGAAGAACATGAAAGTCCACCTTGCCTTATAAAAAAATCGGATGGAGCAACATTGTATGCCACGAGAGATTTGGCTGCAGCTCTTTATAGAAAAAGAGAGTATAATTTTGCAAAAGCATTATATGTAGTAGGCAGGGAGCAGTCTCTTCACTTTAATCAAGTTTTTCATGTCTTAAAAAAGATGGGGTATGAATGGTCAGAAGTTATGCATCACATCCCATTCGGAATGATGCTGAAAGATGGAAAGAAAATGTCGACTCGAAAGGGAAAAGTTGTTCTATTAGAAGAGGTGCTTCAAGAAGCGATTAAACTAGCAGCTAAAAATATTGAAGAGCGAAATCCAAATCTTGTTGACAAAGAGGAAGTAGCGAAAAGTGTTGGAGTAGGTGCTGTTATTTTTCATGACCTTAAAAATGATCGCTTACATGATATTGAATTTTCACTTGAAGCGATGCTTACCTTTGAGGGAGAAACTGGGCCGTACGTACAATATGCGCATGCTCGTGCAAGCTCTATCCAGAGAAAAGGAAAATTAGAGGAACAAGGTCTGTTTTTTTATGAAGCCTATGAAGATGATAGGGCCTGGGCTATTTTATCCTTACTAATGAAATTTGAAGATGTCATTAAACATGCATACAATCAGTTTGACCCTTCGCAAATTGCAAAATATACAATAGATCTTGCACAAGCTTTTAACAAATATTACGGAGCCGTCCAAATTTTAAAGGAAGATGATCAACAGCAAGCACGCTTACAGTTAGTAAAGGCAGTAGCAATTGTTTTAAAAGAAGGATTGCGTTTGTTGGGACTTAAAGCTCCTGAGCAAATGTGATAGGTCCGATCGTTATTCAAAAGGGTTTTTACTCGTTTTGTAAATATGCCCTGTGAATAAAGATATATATTCGCTAATAAAATTAATATTATTCAGATAAGATGAGTGGATGTCCTCTTATGACAAGAAATAAAGGGGGAATGAGTATGATAAAAAATGAAAATGAAAAGGGAATATTTTTAATCACTGGTATAATGGCATCTGGTAAATCTACAATTGCTCAACTTCTTTCAGAGCGTATGGATAAGAGTGTCCATGTTCGTGGAGATGTGTTTAGAAAAATGATAGTAAATGGTGAAGTTGGAATGTCAGGTAACCCTTCCAATGAAGCGTTAGAGCAATTACGACTTCGATATAAACTTGCTGCTTATGTAGCAGACGAATATTTCAAATTAGGATTTAATGTGGTATTGCAGGATGTAATAATTGGTCCTATGCTACAAGATGTTGTTGAGTATATCCAGCAAGGCCCTCTGTATGTAATTGTTTTATCGCCTAGCCCTGATGTTGTTGCTGCTAGGGAAGCATCTCGCCAGAAAAAAGGATACGGTGCATTAGATATTGCTTCTCTTGAAAGAGTCTTGCGATCAGAAACACCACGGATTGGTATGTGGATCGATTCTTCAAATTTAACCCCAAATGAGACTGTTGATGAAATTTTAAAGAGGGTTTATACAGAAGCGGAAATTTAACATGTTTAAAACGAAGGAGGTCGCAGAAAGAAATTGACGACCTCCTTCGTTTTTTAAAAAATGAGCTTTACAAAGATTACGGATAAGCAACTATCTTACTGACTCATCAAGTGCTGAAGATGTTCCTTTACTTCCGGCCATTGTTCCTTTGTAATACTGTACATAACGGTATGACGTACTGAGCCATCTTGGCGAATCATATGGTTGCGAAGGATGCCTTCTTTTATCGCTCCGATTCGTTCAATGGCCTTTTGTGAACGTAAATTCGCATGATCTGTTTTGAGTTGTACGCGTTGAAGGTTTATATTTTCAAAACAGTACCTTAGCAGCAAATACTTGCAATTCGTATTGATAGCAGTGCGCCAAAAGTTTGGATGTAACCATGTATAACCAATTTCTAATCGCTTATGTTCTAAATTTATATCCATTAGTCTAGTCGAACCGATTATCTGATTTGTCTTTTGATTGATGATAACAAAGGGAATTTCTGTCTCTTGCTCTTTTGCCATAAGTGACTTTTGTACGTAGTGAATAACGTCCTCTTTCATGGCAATGTTCTGCGTCATATGCTGCCAAATGGATTCATCCTTGGATGCTTCGAAAATCCCATCTATATCATTTTCATCCATTACTTTTAAACACACAATTTCGTTTTTTAATTTGATATTCTCCATCGTTTATCACTCCTTACCACTATTAAAATGAAAATTTGGTATGATAAAAATAACCAAAAAGAAAAATATTGACCATACCAAAAGGAGGTTTCAATGGAACTGTCCATTTATTTAGAGCAAGGGAAGGCTATGTATATACAAATCTATGAACAAATAAAAACAGCCATTCTTCATAAAAAACTTGTTACCCAAAGTAAACTCCCTTCAAAACGTCAGCTTGCCACTCAACTTGGTGTGAGTGTACATACAGTTCGTGAAGCGTATGATCAATTATTAGCGGAAGGTTATATTATGAGTCGAGAACGCTCAGGCTATTTTGTTTCAGCCTTCGAGCAAGAATGGCATCCAGCAGCGTCGAATAATCCTAATATCGAATCTACAGAATCCTTGAATCAACAAGTATTAATCGATTTTAATTCTGGGCATTTAGATGCTACTCTTTTTCCGTACCACATTTGGAAACGATTAATACGTCAACACATCGCAGAATCGAGTTTAGTGAATAGTCCATGGCAAGGAGAAAGGACATTGCGCACAGAAATCGCTAAATATGTGGGGCGTTCTCGTGGTGTACAATGTGAAGCAAGTCAAGTGTTCCTATATAGCGGCACGCAAATGCAGTTACAGGATTTATGTCAGTTTTTCGGTTTAGATATATGTGTTGGTATGGAGGAGCCAGGATTTATTCGAGCAAAGGCAGTATTTGAAAAGTTAAGAATTAAAGTATTCCCTATTCAAGTAGATCATAATGGCATAACCATCCCTATTGAAAAATTAGACCTATTGTACACAACTCCGGCCCATCAGTTTCCACTAGGAATGATTATGCCTCTTGAAAGACGTATGGGGTTATTAAAATGGGCGAATGAACATAATAGCTTGATCATTGAAGATGATTATGACTCAGAATTTCGCTTTAACGGATTACCGATTCCGTCATTCGCACAAATCGATCAACTTCAACATGTCATTTATTTTGGAACATTTTCTAAATCTCTGATTCCTTCTATGCGGATAAGCTATATGATTCTTCCAAAATCTCTTGTTGAAGCGTTCGAAAAATTTAATAGACACCAAAAATCTACTGTTTCTCGTGTCGAGCAGCTGGCAGTAGCTGATTTTATGAAAGAAGGCTATTTCGAACGACATCTTGCAAAAATGCGTACAGCCTATCGGAAAAACCATCTTACTTTATTACAAGCCATCGAAACCTATTTACCAAAGGAATTCGAAATCATCGGGGAAAATTCAGGTCTGCATATTGTACTGAAATTGCCTCACTATTTAACAGAACAACGTGCCATCCAAACAGCAATCGATATAGGGATACGAATTTATCCTGCTTCTGTATCATTTATAGAGGAGCCAAATACTCACATGGTGATACTTGGTTATGGAGGACTAACAATTGATGAAATAAGGGAAGGGATTTTTAAGTTAGCAGAAACATGGCTGTACAACTGTCCTCTTGTCCCACATATCAGAACAAATGATAAAAGTGCTAGTCCCCGCCTCTAAAATTCATTAACGGGCAGGGACTAACAACTTTATCGCAGATTAACGGGCTGTAAGACCCCCACTTCAAGAAGTTTCACTTTATAGTATTATGCTTCTATTTAACTACTTCATTATGAGCTGATTTACTTGATAACTGCAACTGCCTTGAACTTGCAATAAAATTATAAGTAACCGCGGCTGCCATCGCTCCAATTAGGGGTCCAATAACATAGATAGGGAATTGTATCCAGTTTAACCTTCAGCAACACATCGTTTGAACAGGCCAGGGCTCTCCATCACCTGCCACCATTATTTCACAAGTCCGTGAGGATCGATAACATACTTTCTTGCAACACCTTTGTCAAATTGTTCATAGCCCATTGGCGCTTCGTCTAAGGAAATAACTGTGGCATTTACTGCCTTTGCAATTTGTGCTTTTCCACTTAAAATAGCCTTCATCAAGTCACGGTGGTATTGCATAACTGGTGTTTGTCCTGTTACAAATGTATGCGCCTTCGCCCATCCTAAGCCGAGCCGAACTCTCAATGTACCAATTTTGGCATCTTCATCAATTCCACCTGGATCACCCGTTACATAAAGACCAGGAATACCAAGACGTCCACCAGCCCGTGTAACTTGCATAATGGAGTTTAATACAGTTGCTGGCGCTTCTATAGCATTAGCTCCATGGGCAGATGCTTCAAAACCTACACAGTCAACGGCACAATCCACTTCAGGAATACCTAAAATTTGGTCAATTTGCTCACCCAAATCAAAGTGTTCACGAAGATTTACCGTTTCACAGCCAAAGCTTCTAGCTTGAGCAAGTCTCTCACCATTTAAGTCCCCTACAATAACTACAGCGGCACCTAATAATTGGGCCGAATGTGCAGCAGCTAGCCCAACAGGACCTGCACCTGCAATATAAACAGTAGATCCTGGTTTAACACCTGCGCTCACTGCCCCATGATAGCCTGTTGGAAAAATATCTGAGAGCATCGTTAAATCTTTAATTTTTTCCATCGCTTGATCTTTATCAGGGAATTTCAATAATTGGAAATCAGCATAAGGCACCATAACATATTCAGACTGACCTCCAACCCATCCACCCATATCTACATATCCATAGGCTGAACCAGGACGATCAGGATTTACATTTTCACATATATGAGTGTTGCGCTCTTTACAGCTCCGGCATCGCCCGCAAGCGATATTAAACGGAACAGAAACAAGATCACCTTTTTTGATGAATTCTACATCGCGTCCGACTTCGATCACTTCTCCTGTTATTTCATGCCCAAGTACAAGTCCTGTTGGAGCGGTTGTTCTACCCCTAACCATATGTTGGTCGCTTCCACAAATATTTGTCGTAACAACCTTTAGGATAACACCATGATCACATTTTCGCCCAACGTTGAGTGGATTTACTCCAGGTCCATCTCTTAAAACTAAATCTGGATAACCAATGTCCATTACCTCAACTTTACCAGGGCCCATATACGCTACTGCTCTGTTTCCTGCCATCTTTTCTAATCCTCCCTTTTAAATAAAAATTGATGATTCAATCTAATATTTTGCAATTATCGTGCCAATCATAAAATCCTTTAAAATCTTCATTTATTAAATTGAAAAAAAGAAATTTGTTCAAAACATGAACAGAATATGTCCTATTTTGATACACAATAAAAAGTATTTTGAATATTTTGTTAAAATTAGAGTAATAGTATAATAAATAGTAAGTGTCTTTTTGTATGAATAATAAGTTGTCAGTCTGCATACGCAAAGCTTGTTTTTACAAAGAATTTAACTAACGTAGTAAAAGTAGGTTGACCGTCAACTACATACAAGCTTGAGAGCAAAAGTTCATGATATTAAAAAGGGGGAAAAGATTTAGATGTCATCCGTGAATTTTTTAAATCAAAGGAAGATAATTGATCTTTCTTGGAAGCGATGTCATAGTTTTGGACTTTCACCCACAGATTCCATTAATGATTACTTATTAATGGAAAAAGACTTACAAGAAGTAATAAAAAAGAATGAGAATTTGATTAAACATAGCACATACATTTTAGAAAGGCTTTACCCTACTTTTCAATCAAGTGGACTTGTAACAGTTATTGTTGACAAAAATGGCACGATCCTTCATAAAATAGGAAAGTTAGACATTGAAGAGTCATTTGACTATATGTCCGTTGGTTCTAATTGGTCCGAAGAAATAAAAGGAACAAATGCAATTGGGCTAGTTATTCATGAAAAAAAACCTATCATAACCCACGCTGAACACCATTTCTTTGTTACAAATCACTTTCTTACATGTGCAGCAAGTCCCATATATTCGCCAACTGGAGAGTTCATCGGGGCTGTTAATATCAGTGCGAGAAAAGAGCTATATCACCCATTTACGATATCCTTAGCGAGTATAATTGCTGAAGCAGTACAGAATCGACTGCTCTTGGAGCATAAAAACCACGAAAAGCTATTGACATTAAAAGAAATAGATCATACAACAAACTTATTCTCTTATCCACTTCTTACACTTGATGAAGATAAAAAGATCATTCGTGCAAACCAAACAGCACGTCAACTTTTAGGTGATGATTGTATTGGAAAAGAGTTTCACGCTAAACAAGGCTATTTGGTAGAAATATTATCCGATCAAACAAATAAAATATTTCGTTCTATTGTTTCTCTACACGAAACTAACCAAAAATTTTCTCAAGACATAAAACTTTACACAACACATGATATCATCGGATCATGTGAATCGATTGTTCGGGTAAAGAAAGTTGTTAATAAAGCTTCCTTCTCTGAATATCCTATAATCATTTATGGAGAAAGCGGTACTGGCAAGGAACTAATAGCACAATCTCTACATACGGCTGGGCCACGTAAAATGAAACCATTTATTGCGTTAAATTGTAGTGCAATACCTGAAAGTTTGATTGAAAGTGAACTATTCGGTTACGAACGAGGTGCTTTTACTGGTGCTAATCGGGAAGGGGCTCTTGGAAAATTTGAAACAGCTGATGGAGGAACCATATTCCTCGATGAAATTGGTGATATGTCATTGAAGGCGCAAGCAGTTTTACTCCGCGTTTTACAAGAAAAAAAAGTGACCAGAATTGGCGGAAGTAAAGTCAGATTCATCGATACAAGAGTGATAGCTGCAACAAACAAAAATTTGCGTGAAGAGGTACAAGCAGGAAGATTTAGAGAGGATTTATACTACCGATTGAAAGGGATTTTTATTACATTGCCGCCTCTTCGTAATAGAACCGACATTATAGAGCTTGCAGAACACTTAATAACAAAGCTGGATACGCCATCTAAAACCTTATCTGAAGAAGCTAAGCAGAAACTAATCTCCTATCTTTGGCCTGGAAACATACGGGAACTCAAAAGTGTCCTCATGCAAGCCTCCTTTTTGGCAGAAGGTAATGAAATAAAGGGTGAGGATTTACATTTTGAAGACGAGTATGAACTGCAATCGAATAGGAAAGATTCTGAAGAGAAAATACCCCTTTCACTTAACAACACAGAAAAAGCTGCAATTTTAAAGGCATTACAATCAGTAGAATGGAACATGAGTAAAGCTGCGAATATTTTACAAATTAGTAGAAATACGTTATATCTAAAAATAAAAAAATATAATTTGAAGAAATAGCAATCTTCATTTAAGGAATTTTTAATAGGATAATCAAGATTGAAACAATCAACCCCATGATTCTGGTCGGAAATCCTTTTCTATACTATTTTTGAATGATAACAAACAGTTTCCATCAAACGTTTGATTAATTTAACTTAGGGGCAGGATGCTTGTCGTTCTGGCGTTTTTTAGCTAAAAGGAAAGTTTAAGTTTATTAACGTACTAAAGTAAAGTGTGTGTTCAATTAAATATCTGCTAATAAGATCGCATAAGAAAAACTAAGGCATTCGCCAAAAAGGACTTGGCGAACGCCGAGTTTTTCTAACATTTTATGGTGCGGTTCGCTGATAAATAGACTAATTTGGCTGATAAAAGGTCAAATTTGGTTGATAAATCTAAGAAACCGGCTGACAAACTACATCAACAAGTGCCTATTTGATGTTTTAATTATTTGTTAACAAAGCAATTATAACCAAAATAATAATAAAAAGTGCACCTGCTATTATATGTTTATTTCATTTAATAAATTGACTAAATTCATTTCTTTCAGTTGTTTCTTCCTCAAATTTATCTACTTTTCTTTTTTGAACAACAAGGGTAGTAAAATAAACGACATTAACCTAGGGAGGTCTGACTGCTACTGTATAATTAAAAGGATGAAATGTATTTATTTAATCAAACGGTTGAATGTTTATGGACAAATGTGCGTTATGTTGTAGAAAAAAGTGCATTTTGAATATAAGAATACAATCAATAAAGCCTGTCTAAAAATTTTATTAAAAGTCAAGAAAAGAATTAAGATACTCTAAAAATAAATGATTTTATATAATGTCGTACATTATATACATAAAATTAAAGGATAGGTTAGTAGTTAATAGATAATTACTATTTTTCCTATCCTTTTTGTACTACAAATGGCCTTATTTACTACAACAACATTCACTTGTAGTTTTTAAAAAAAGATTGATAATTTAAAATTAAGTTTGATTAAAAATCCTGTGTTGATATACAGGATTTTTTTCTTGTTCCACAATCGAGCCAGATAATTGAATAAGGTTTCGGCCATCAATTATTTCATATTTAAACTAACTAGGATAAAATTTATTGGATATAATAACCCCCCCTAAGGAAAACAGATTTTTATATTAAATCTGTCTACCTAAGGGGAAGTATAGCACTTTGGAAAGCTTCTTTTTTCTCCTTTGTGACATGCAAAAAAACACTAGTGTGGTTACATCTATAACTTACTATTAGTTCTAATTGTGTAAATATTACCAATCAACCAAATGAAAATAGTTGAGATTATTAGCATGTTAATCCCTGCTGTAACAGTGATACTTGAATTATTTAGGGTAACTGCTATTTCTCCATTTATTATTTTTTCCACATTTAAGAAAGTGAAAGGGGAAAGATGTGCATATCGTGAAAAGAGCGCGGTACCTGTAAAATAACCACTGAAAGAAAGGATGAATACCAATGTAAAGACACTTAGCTGGTTCATGAATAAAGCACAAACATGAGACAGGGTTAAGAGAAAGACTAAAATTAGACAATACAGAAGAACAGCTTGCAAAATATATTCTCCAATAGGGATAAAATGAAATCCCATACCTTGAGAATAAAATCCCTCATAATGACTAGCATCTGCAATCGAAGTGGTATCATAAACCAGAATGGGATACATCCAATCACCGAAACGATCAAAGAGAATTCCCAATACAATGGTGAAGGCAAAAAATCCTATACTACTTGTTAAAGATATGCCAATGGCTGTTAGCCATTTAGCATGATAAATAGAATTTAATGAGTGTGGCTGTGTCAATAAAAACCGAATCGTAGCATTTTTGCCTCTTTCTGCTGCAAGCCCTCCTCCTACTAAGATGAATAGGAGGATCATAAGAATGAAAACGTAGTATTGATTAAAAAGTGAATACAGAATGTAAAGCCCATTACTTTCTACTTTTTTATTTCTATTTATCCACTCTTCCCAGAACTCTTTTTCTTGATCATTCCAGTAAGAAAAAGGTGTGATAATAAACTCCCCTGTAAATATGGGTTGAATGTTATGTTTAATTAACCAGTTTTTCTCTTCAATACTAGCATCTAACATCATTTGACCAGTTTCCTTTTTTATAGAAAAACGAGCTAATCCAGTTTCAAATTCTTCATTAAACAATCTATTCACAAAAAGTTGGTATTGATGGAACGGAATCCAATTACTGCTTTGGTAAGCATTGTAGGCTAATTTTGCTAATTGCACCTCTTCTTCAAGTATGCTGATAGCCTTTGTTGCTTCAGTAATCTGCCAGTCAATAACCCTGTTATCACGTATTTTATCATTTTCCTTCATTTGCTCAAATGCTGTTACTTGTTCTTTAAGAAGTATCAACAACTCATGCTCAGTTTCTAGGTTATTCAGTTTATTTAAATAATTCTCCTTTAATTCTTTTGATTCCTGGAATGTACTAATAAAGTGAAAACTAATCAGTAGAAGTATTACGATGGTTACCTGCATGAATAAACCTTTACGATAGATTTTTAGCCATTCAAAAATCATTAGTTTTTGGATGGTTGATTGTCTTTGGCTAATGTTTCCTCTTGCGAAAGGTTTGATGATTGTTTTTCCTTGCAAAATTCCAATGTTTTTTTCAGGTATGTAAATAGATAAGAGTATGATGATGGCGGACCAGATTACACTGAAAAACGCTGCATACATTATTTCGTTTATCGTCATTTCTTGTGTCAAGGGGAGGGAGTAAATGGTATTCAACGGATTCCAAATTTTTTGCATGGTAGTGTAAGTAAGTGTAATTAAATAACTAATTAATAAAGTGAGTGTAGTGAATAGTAACGTACTAAATGAATCTTTCATCCAATTGCTAAACAAAATTATCAGGCTAAAGATAAATAAGCTACTCCCCAAAAATAATACAGATTTTCTAAAAAAAAGGTCTAATGCGGATATAATCACAAAATGATCTCCAAATGTAACGATTTGCGGGTAGTCGAAATTCATCCCATAATCACTAAATAGAAGAGGGATGCACAGGCCAACAAGAAACACTGTTAACATGAAAAGTACAACGATCAAGGTTAAAAGCAAGAACTTTGACACGTACATCTTCCACTTGGTTATCGGTTGTGTTTTTAATAACAGCCATGTGTTTTGGACTTTTTCTTCAGAAACAATGGTACCGAAAAATAGTAATAAAATCAAAAGTCCCCATATAGAAAAAAACCAGTCGGCTACCTGGTTCACTACTAAACCAGAAGAGATTGGAAATAATTCATCATCATATGAAAGTTGATGTTCAACCATCCATTTATTCTTTTGGATGGCTATATCTCTTTCCATGCCTAAAATCTTAGAAAATTGTCCTCCATAATTCTCATATGTTTGAATCCCTTCCCAGAATTCCATTTCATAAATAGGTGTGTAAGCCCATTTTTCATTATTTATGGCTACTTTCCACAGAGTTAGTGCAGTTCCGATATCATTGATCGCTTCTAATTGTAGTGTTTGCGCATCATCCAAAATTCCCTCCCTAGAAAGTGTCTGCAGGTTGTTTCTTGTATCCCCTATTTCTGAAAAGAAGGGTGTAATTCTATCTGATGCTCTGTCTGACCGTAAAGATTTCTTTTGATCATTTTGGATAAATACTCCGGAACCGATCAATAGAACAATGAATATCAACCAAAGAATTTTTCGTTGTTTGATGGCCTTTTTGAACTCAAATTGAAATAATGCCATCATGATTGGACTTCCTTTGCAAAGATTTTTTTGTACCTATTTTCCGTACCCAACCTTATTTTCTCGATATCTAGTATAACCACTTGTTCATTTCCTAGTTTTTGAGCGATATCCTGTAATGAAAATAGATGATCTAGTTTTATTTTTCCATCCATTAAATCAAAGGCGATATCATTCCTTTTTAATATGTCTTTTGCCCTTTCTAGCTTATCAACACTGAATAAATAAAAATAATATTCATATTGTTTGATATCTTCTTCAATGATATGTCCGTCCTTTAGGAATACGACGTGAGATGTAATATGATCTATTTCCGAAAGATTATGGGATGAAACAATTATCGCCTTTTCTTCATTATATAACTCAAGCAGTAGTTTTCTAATTTTGATCGCGCTTGTAGGATCAAGTCCGTTTAATGGTTCATCTAAAATGAGCAATTTGGGATCGTTAACAATCGCCATAGCAATTAATAAATGCTGTTTCATACCCAAAGAATAGTGACCGACCTTTTTATGTAAATATCCTGTTATACCCATTCTTTCCGCCGTGCTTACAATATCCTTTTTTGAAAGACCTTGAATATTGGCAATAAATTGGAGATGATCGTATCCTGTCAGGTAATGGTATAGGACCGAATTATCCTGCATATAAGAAACCTCTTTAAATATACTTGTGTCTTTATTAGATTTATTTAAAATGGTAATTTCGCCTTGATCAGGGATTACCAAATTATTAATGATATTTAATAATGTAGATTTGCCGGATCCATTTGGCCCCACCAAAGCTAAAATTTTAGGAATGTCAATGTCCAATGAAATATTTTTCAACACTGTAGACTTTCCAAATGACTTATAAATTCCTTTTAATGATAGAATCATTCTTAACCTCCTAAAATGATAATTTACATATTCTATGGTAATTAGCAGCCAGTTAGGAAAAAAAAGAAGTTATACCAGTATATACTTGGAAGTGAGGCTTGCAAGTTTTATAGGTATAACTTAATTTTTTTATTTTAATTTAACTGTCAACATATTAATATTGACTGGGCACATCCGAAGGCAAGAATGGTGTTGGATATGGAAGTGGGTCTCTATAAAGGGTTCCTCTATATAAACCATAATCTCCCATAGTAACATACTTACTTACTTACATATCCTCGATATACCTCTCCGTATGCTGAGGTCGAATAAAAGTAATGTTTTTCTTGTCCATAATAGTATAATCCCTCAACAAAAATAGTATCTGGAGCTACTTCTTGTAGGGTTAGATTCTCGGATGCAGAAGCTTGTGCAGTAATACACCAAAACACTCCTGTTACTGATAGTGTAAAAACAAAGATAATATTAAAAATTTTCCTTTTCATAAAACCCCTCTTCAAAATATTGAATTCTGCTAATATATTACATTAATACCATTTTATTAACAAGTGTATTTATTGAATAGTTTTAAAAATATGAATATTTATTTTGTAATTAATGAATTCATCCTAATGATTTTGTATTTAACAAGATAATAATCTTATATAGGTTAAAAACTCTATAATCATCTAATTGTAAAGACAGGATTTTAAAATATCAGTTTGTGAGACAGAACTGATATTTGCATTTAGGGATAAATATTTTGATTGAATTTCAAAAAGTGAATCTTGGTTGTTCAAGAAACGGGCGCGATCGTATTGTTGAACAACATAGCTAGATAATGAATCAATCAAACTTTTTTATAAAAATCAAACTTAAATCTACTGAAGAAGAATCCATCCATTTTGATCAATCTTTTTTAAAATGGATTCTTTTTATTTACCGTAAAAATAGGATTGTAAGGGGTTTTTGATCAAACTTTATTTTAAATCAACATCCCTTAAACAATTCAAAATGATTTGCCACCCACTTTGAATTGTTTTCTGCAATGTATTGTTCTGCAAGTATCAACCATTGTAGTTGCAATATTTTCACTTCATGTTGTAGTAGTAAAAAAAGTACACCACTATATATAAGTGATGTACTAATTTTTATATTATGTGTGACATTAAAGACAAGTTATTATTATCATAATAAATTCATACATTCACTTGTCTTTAATTTTACATAATAGACAGGCTTTATTAAGGATTTGAAATAAAATTTGATCAAAAAAATCAAATACACATGCATTAAGCTGTTAAAAAATCATCAACATTCTTACAATTCAAAAATAATCCCCACTAGAGAGTAGATAATGACAGTAGAAAAAAGGATCGTCATATGAAGGAGGGAAAAAACGAACATTGATTTTGCCCATTTTTCTGAATCCATCTTTTTATAGCCAAACACACTTAAAATAAGCCAGGAAATGCTCAAAAGAAGTGCTACGATCATAAGGCCAAGGCTTAAAGACCCTAAAAGGAAGCTTATCGCAATTAGAATGATTAAATAAATATTAGTCTGTATATATGTCCTTCTAACACCTTTAACTACTGGAAGCATAGGTACCTTCGCAGCTTTATATTCAGCGTGCTTGCGAATCGCTATAGCATAGAAATGAGGCATCTGCCAAATAACAGTAATGATAAATAGGCCAAGAATAGCAGGATGTGTGATGTCTGGATATATAGCAGCCCAACCTATGAGAGGCGGCATTGCTCCAGAAATACTTCCAATCTCCGTGTTATAAATGGTTCTTCTTTTACTCCACATCGTATACGGGACAACATAAAAAAACAATCCTAGAAACCCTAGAAATGCTGCTAGAGGAGTTGCTAATGAAAGAGCTGCTATTCCAAAGATAGACATGAAAATAGCAAGCCATAATACTGTTTTAGGCTTTATTTCTCCAGTTACAGTTGGTCTATTTTTCGTCCTTTCCATTATGGAATCTATATCTCGGTCATATAGATTGTTAAAAGCCCCAGCAGCGCCCATTACTAAAATGGAACCAATCAAAGCGAAAATAATTTCGGGAAGCTTCTCAAGCAAGCTAAACCTATATGTGTATAATGCCAATGTTAATCCAGCAAACATCGGAAAAAGGTTTGATTTAATGATTCCGGTTTTGACGGTTTGTGCCAAAATATTTGACATAGTCTGTTCCGGTGGGGTGGGGTTTTTTTGCCTTCGCATTATTACTATCTTCCTTTACTAGACAATCTATAATAATCGTGCTTCAATCCAGATTAATAGTATTTAAGGTTATTTTTGACATAAATATCATTTATTAATTTATATACTATTTGGTATGTTAAAGCTATAAGGTATGCTTGTCAAGGGAGCGGGGAAGAAGGATGATTAGACGAAGATTAACTCAGGAGGAGAGAAAAAAGGGCAAATGATATCATTTACCACTCTTTTTTTTGAGAATAAGATAGACTCCAACCAAAAGTCCAATCACAACATTTTTTCTTTCATAAAATAAGTTATCAGCAGTGTAGGACAAGTAATAGTATTCAATTAATTTCGATTAAATTACTGCAAAAGCTACTGATGAATAATGAAGAAATAGAGGTGTGATATTGTGGGAAAAGAATATTTACGCTGGACAGAGATACCGTATGCAGGGGAGTCGAAACCACCTAATAATCCGGTTACTCCTTTGGCTGGCTCGTGGTCACTAATTTATTTAAAGCGAGACAAAAATGGAAACTTCCTTGATCCGAACGGTTGGAAAATGAGACTTCCTATAAAACATCCCAACTTAATTAATTTCGATAAAGAGTTACGTATTGTCCAAAATACGCTAAAGAATCTTACTCCCACTCAAAAAAATATTGGTATATATTATGGAACAGGGGTCCCTACTAAACAATGGACACCGGTTATTGATCGCTTAATTGATACTTATGGAGTTAACCCTTTGCATGCTGGAAGGATATTAGCAGCTGTACAGGCTGCTATAAATGATACAATGATCGTAGTGTGGGCTTTAAAATATCCATGGGATGTAGCAAGGCCAAACCAATATGATCAAACGATGAGAACATTATTGTGCACTCCGCGTTTTCCAACTTATCCATCTGGTCATGCCAGCATGTCAGGATGTACAGAAGTCGTACTAAGCTATTTTTTCCCAAAAGAAGCAAAGAAACTTAGAAAAATAGCTGATGACAATGCGCTTAGTCGATTATATGCAGGAGTTCATTTTCCGGCAGATAATAACGAAGGACTAAAATTGGGAAGATATATCGGAACAGCTATAGTTGATTACCTAAAAACACAACTTGATAGTGATTTAAAACCAATTGATACACCTTATACAAAGTTCCTAGATGCAGATATTTTCCCAATAGATTACCAACAGTTTATCCCGTATGATTTCCCAAAAACTTGTACTTCTCTTGTAATGGGAGACAAATCTAGCTCGTGTTGAACAGAATTTGGGTGCTACGGAAAGTACTGAACCTGAGCAACCGTTAATAATAGAAAATCCCCCGTTTTGATTATAGTTTTTTGCACTTCTATCAATTATAGGGGATTTTCTATTTACTCTGTACAGAATGTTATTATCTGACGCTATATTTCCTTCTGTAACCAGCCCTCTTGTTCCATCCTTGCAGTACGTGAATACATAAGGCTGAGCTGATTCCAGCTAGTGCCCCAATTAGCCAATTTACTTGAGGCATATGCTCATACATCCATCCGCCAGCTCCTTGACTAATTCCGCCGCCAACTGCCATTGCAAGAAGGGCAAACCCGAAATAGCTGGCAGAAAATTGAGGAGGGGCTATTTCTGCTGTGTATTCATATGATGTTGGTTCTACAAGCATAATGCCAAGCGCATATATACAAAATCCCGCCCAAAATAATAGAATGCTAGTAGATATTCCAATAAGCAGCATTCCTGCTCCCATAATGCTCATGCCCATTTTAATAGCAGATAGCCTCTGAAACCTTCTTGTCCATTTTTGCAGGGGATATTGAAGAAAAACAACAATCACTCCATATACAATAAATAGACTTGAGACAAAAGTGGGGCTATTGAATACCTTTGCAGCATGCAGAGGAATAGTTAAATACAATTGCATAAACATGAACCAAAACCCGATCATGCTGATCGTAAAAAAGATAAACAACCGATCTGATTTCACTTTTTCCCAAGAATCAGCAAGGGATTGCTTCGGAACTGCGACTTTTTCATTAGGAAGATTCATAAAGGTAATCACCCCGCTGAAAATGAAAATTCCACCGCATACGAGGGAAGAGTAGAAAAAATCCAGCTGTAATAAAACCCCACCCAAAATTCCTGCACAAATGATCCCCGAGTGGCGTACGATCTTATCTAGAGCAAAAACATCGCCGCGTTTTGCAGGCGGAGTAAAGATAGATAATGCCGCTTTACTTGTTGGCTCGAATAATGACCCTCCTAAACCAGTAATAATGGCCGCAGCAATTAACTCAAGCGGTGTTGTGCAAATGGCAAACAATAGAAAGCCTGCTCCGCGTAAAACCATACCGGTACTAATCATCAATCTGTAATCAAAGCGATCTCCCAGTATCCCTGATAAAAATGATGTTCCTTGCTGTGTTAATTGCCGGATCATCAAGACGAGACCAGCAATTCCAGCAGAAAGTGCTAAGCTTCCAGTAATATAAGCAGATAAAAAAGGAATAAAAGCGAAAAAACTAACATTCATGAGAAATGAGTTTACTAATAATAATCGTATTGCCTTCATGCTGTTCCACCTTTTTTCAAAATCAATATCAATATCAAATAGCAATATAAGTTCAAGAAGCCATGCTGCTTCGTTTTTTTAGTTTATCAACGTATTTGCCATTTGTATAACGAATAATTAGAATGGTATTGATTTAAAAAACTAATCGTAAGGATGGGTAAAATGGAGATCCAACAGCTTCGTGCTTTTCTGTCTGTCGCCCAGACGAAAAACTTCACGAAATCAGCCGATTTAATGTATATATCACAATCGACCGTAACGATGCGTATTAAAGCGCTGGAACAAACGCTTGGCAAAAAACTGTTTGAAAGAGATAATCGCCAGGTTCTTCTGACTAATGCTGGCAAGGAGCTGCTAGACTATGCGAAGAGGATTGTTGAGCTTGTTGACGAAGGGGCTAGAAAGCTCAACTTGGAGGAAAGATTTGAAAGCTCATTAGTCGTAGGAAGCCTGCATTCATTATGGGATTATTTACTTTTCCCAATTATGAAAGATTTTCAAGCAAAGAACCCGAAAATGGCTCTTCGTTTTATTACCGGACATTCATGGGATATCGTTCAGCATATCCTTGATGGTGTCATTGATTTTGGCGTTGTCTACATCCCGCCTTCACATGCTGAAATTGATGTAATTGAGTTTAAAAAAGAGGAGATTAAGCTTGTTGCTAAAGCTGATCATCATTTTACTGAAGAAATCGATCTCAGTACATTAAGTACATTGCCTTATATTCATATGGATTGGGGACCTAGCTATAAAAAATGGTTTGAAGAGTGCATTGGAAAGCAATTGTTTGCCTTACAGGTGGATCATGCCTCCCTGTATATTCAATATTTACGAAGTGATCATCTTATCGGACTGCTGCCTGCTGCCATTGCTGATACACTCATCCAACAAGGTGAGCTTGCATCACTCCGCTTTCGATCCAAAATAAAGCCCCCATTAATCCAAAGCTATATAATTTATCCAAAACGCAAGTTTGAAGCAGTAAAGCCTTTGCTTGACCATATGATGAAAAGTACTGTTAATGGAATTATATAACGATTAAGAAATAATGATATTTTCAGATTTTTTATAGACATTCAATTATGAATGAATTATAGTGGTTATTAACATAACTACCATGAAGGAGAGACTTATGGAAGAGAAAGCAATGATCGAATTGCAAAAACATGGGTTTTCGAAATATGAGTGTAAGGCTTACATAGGTCTACTGAAATCACCAGCAGTTACTGGCTATGAATTAAGTAAGCGCTCTGGTGTCCCTCGGTCGATGATATATGAAGTATTAGGAAAATTACTTGATAAAGGAGCCATACAAACGGTTCCCTCTGATCCCATTGTCTATAAACCTGTTGAGCCGAAACAGCTGCTTTCTCGTCTTAAAGAGGAGATGAATACATCATTAGAATGGCTAGAATCGTCTCTCACCATGTTTGAAAGTGATCAGAAAGTTGATGTGGTAACGAGAATTGTCCATTATGAGCATATCGTTCAAGAAATGCTTTCAATGATTCGTCTTGCCAAAAAAGAGATCTGGTTATCGATTTGGTCTCCCGCAGTGAAAGACATAGAAAAAGCAATTCGAGAGAAGGAAGGAGCAATCCCCATTTTTACAGTTTTATTTGGGGATGAAGCTATGACGTTGGGACACACATATCATCACAACTATATGGCACCAGACATTGTGAGTAAACGAATGGGAGGATATTTATCTATTCTAGTTCGGGATGAAGAAGAAGCCCTGATTGCAAAATTTAGTGACAGAGGTTCAGAATGGGCTGTGAAGTCAACAGATCCTGCTCTAGTTCTCATTGCGACAGAATACATTCGGCATGACATCATGGTCGAAGAGCTCATCAATGCGCACGGTCCTGAAAAACTAGATGCACTATGGAAGGGCAGAGAAGACTTGATTCAAGTCATGACAGGGAAAAACGGCTTAACATAAAGCTGTTTTTTTAACAAAAAAATGATGGTTGTTATCGTTCTAACTAAGCAGGAGGATTCACATGTATGCAAAACTAAAATTCGCCATCGCAATGGCTTTATTCGGTTCAATCGGTCTATTTTCATTACAAACAGGTCTTCCAGCAATTGAATTAGTATTTATACGCTGCCTTTGTGCAAGTGTTCTTTTAGGAGCCATTTGGGGGTTTCGTTCACTAAAAACAAAGCACCAACCAAAGATTTTTATTCCGCGCCGGGAGTATGTTCTTGCCTTACTTTGTGGTGTGTTTCTTGTCATAAACTGGGTCTTTTTCTTCCGTTCTATTGAATTAATGCCTATTACTGTGGCTATATCCATTTATCATTTAGCACCTGTTATTGTGCTCCTCCTAGGATCTTTTCTCTTTAAAGAAAAATTAACTGCAACTGGAATAGTATTTTTCTTTATTTGCTTTTTAGGTACACTGTTAGTCGGAGGGATTCATCAACAATCATCCTTAGCAGAATTTTTGTCCACTGGTGTTCTTTGGGCGTTTGCAGCAGCATTATTCTATGCCTTAACATCAATTACCGGAAAGGGAATTCAAATCCTTAACCCGTTGCCTACAACTGTTATTCAAACGAGTTTGGGTGTCCTATTATTGCTTCCATTAGTGGATTTTTCAAATTTTATGCATCTTACTACTGGGAATTGGCTGAATATTCTTGTTACAGGGTTTATTCATACTGGATTTGTATTCTATTTATTTTTCAGCAGTTTACGAGAATTAAAGGCCCAAACCATTGCGATTTTAGTCTTTATCGATCCAATTGTTGCCATCTTACTAGATGTAATTGTTTTGGATTACTATCCTGATGTCTACCAACTGCTCGGTATTCTCCTAGTGTTTGTAGGGATCAGTTATTCTCCAAAAAAAGAAAAAAGATTAGAGACAGTGAATGGATGAAAAGCAGGAATTATTCTTAAAATAAAGAAATAGTTTAATAGTGATAAAGTATTTTGGGAGGGGAAAGTTTGCTATCGACAAAACAGTTAACAGAGATCAAGGAGCTACAGCGTGTTTGTGAGGAAGGTGAATCCTTTCAGTTAAAATTAAACTGGGATATGCTGCAAGCTCGTGAAGCGAATGAAATGAATGACTTTTTTCATTATGAGGATGGGGAGTTAGTCGGGTTCCTCGGCCTTTATGGGTTTGGAAATAAAGTTGAGATTTGTGGTATGGTAGCTCCGAATTATCGCCGAAAGGGAATATTTACACAACTTTACTATCAAGCGGAAAAAGTGTTGGAGGAACGAGGGTTTAAGACAATTCTTTTAAATACTCCATCAAGCTCAGATTCGGGGAAAGGCTTTTTGCAATCGATTCCTTGTTCTTATTCTTTCTCGGAACATCAGATGAGATGGGAAGAAACAGAGCTAATCCATAAGGAAGAGGTTATTTTGAGGTATTCCACTCCAAATGACTTGGAAACTGAAATTCAATTAGATGTTCAATGCTTTCATTTTGAAGAAGACGAGGCTCGTGATTATAATGTTAGAATCAAACGTGAAAACATGGAACAATTCTATATCATTGAGTCAGCAGGAAATCCAGTCGGAAAAATGCGTGTTTCCCATTCGAACGGGGAGGCATGGATATACGGGTTTGCTATTTTCCCTGAATACCAAGGAAAAGGAATCGGACGAAAAGCATTAACCAACGTCATCATAAAAGAACATAAGGATGGCTTTCCGATTTTTCTAGAAGTTGAAGCTAAGAATGCTCATGCATTAAAACTATATGAATCCTGTGGGTTTACATCTTACCATTCTCAGGATTATTATAAAAAAGGATAGTGTACTTTTAATCATAATTGGTTTACTTGAGGACCACCTTGCTTACAAGCAGGGTGGTTAAAAGTTTATTAGAGTGAATAAATGCTAGATTATTGATAATCGTGCCGGAAGAGGTTCATTAAACTGATTAGCGGAAACGAAAAAGTGATATTGTAGGTCAAGTAAATGGATGAAAAGGAGGTGCGTACATTGCTTGAGAATCAGGATAATCCAAATTCAAACCGCGATATTAGCCGCAGCAACCTGCATGCTGACTGTGTGAATTGCTTCGGATTGTGCTGTGTTGCGCTTCCTTTTGCAGCTTCGGCAGATTTTGCAATTAATAAAGATAGTGGCAAGCCCTGTCCCAATCTGCAATCGGACTTTCGCTGTGGTATTCACAATAACCTCAGACAACAGGGGTTTAAAGGGTGTACTGTCTTTGACTGCTTCGGTGCTGGGCAAAAGGTTTCCAAAGTCACATTTAAAGGGGAGGACTGGCGAGAAGGTCCCGAAACAGCGAAGAAAATGTTTGATGTGTTTCCGATTATGCAACAGCTTCATGAAATGCTCTGGTACTTGACCGAAGCGTTGACATTGGAAGTGACTCGTCCGATTCATAAAGAGCTTGACTTCATGCTCGACGAGACGAAAAAGCTTACTGAGTTTAGTCCCAATTCACTCATGGAACTAGATGTTCCATTACACCGAGCCCAAGTAAATGCTTTGCTTTTAAAGACAAGTGAACGGGTGCGTACTGAGTCACATCGTCAGCATAAGGGAGCAAAAAAAAGTAAGAAAGTTGATAGACCCAGAGCAGATCTTATGGGTGCAAATCTTAGAGGAGAAGATCTAAGAGGAGCCAACTTAAGAGGGGCATATCTTATTGCTGCTGATCTAAGAGATGCCGACTTGAGAGCAGCTGATCTTATAGGGGCTGATTTTCGAGACGCCGATCTTAGAGGAGCAGATCTCACCGGGAGTATTTTTCTCACTCAAGTTCAAATAAACTCGGCGAAGGGCGATTCACGTACAAAATTGCCGCACTTGCTTTCGCGCCCAGCACACTGGTCTGATTTTGAGAAAAAAACTAGTAGACTATAATTTTTTTAACACTGTTTTCTATTGAAAATGGTGTTTTTATATTTAAGTAATTTGAAAAAACAACATTATGGATTCTATATTGTTTACAGAACCAAGTGAAGGCCAGAGATAGGGTTGTCAAGCTGTGAGGACTATGTCAGTATATAAGGATATAATGAACTCATTTAATGGATTTTTTTGTAAATGAAAGCAGAATAAACAATAACGAGCGGAGGATATGGAATTATGTCAAATTTGCCAAATTGCCCAAAATGCAATTCAGAATATACGTATGAGGACGGAAATCTTTTCGTGTGTCCAGAATGTGCACATGAGTGGTCCCTAGAGTCAGGAAATGAAAATAGTGAAGATCAAAGAATTATTAAAGATGCAAATGGAAATATCTTAAATGATGGTGATACCGTAACAGTGATCAAAGACCTTAAGGTAAAAGGAAGTTCATCAGTCTTAAAAATAGGAACAAAAGTAAAAAATATCCGTTTGGTTGATGGGGATCATGATATTGATTGTAAAATTGATGGTTTCGGTGCTATGAAGCTAAAATCTGAATTTGTTAAAAAGGGATAAAGGGAAGCTTCCATCAGCGGGGACCTTACAGCCCGAAAAGCTGTTGTTATGATTTAAGCATAACAGCAGCTTTTTTGTTTGATAAAAGCCAGGTGATTTTTCACTAAAAATAGATTTATATAATTGATGTTAAATTTTCAAAATATAAACAATTATGGAAATTCAACAAGTGCAAATTCGATTTATGCAAAGGGGGAAGCTTGATGGTAAGAAATTATAAGACTAAGCATATTTGTTTGGCGATTGGATATGTATAGCTATTTCCGCACCATTTCTCCTCATATTTGTCCCTCAAACCGTAGCAGACATTGTATATCATACAGAAGGAATTGCTCAGGTTTTCGTACCAAAGGAAAATTATGTTGTTTACGGGGTAGGTTTTCTATTTTTATTCTTAGCCGCTATGCTACTTTCCCTATTAGATATAAAGAAGTCCCTATTATTCTAAGTATTGCTTGTGTATGTTTGAGTGCCATTCCATTTTTCCTAGCATCACAATCCTATCAGTACGTATCAGAAGAAGCTCTTTCATACAGAGCTCTTTTTTCCAAAAAGGAATAATCCACGATTACGATCAGTAAATTAAATGAAGATTTCTTTTACTTGCTGAATTTAATTGGACCAGAAGTTATCTCTGCAGTGATCGTTTTTGGGATATTAACATATTTCTTAGTCAAGCCCCATGAAAGTTCAGCAGGATTAGAATCAGAGCAAAAAGCAGAAAACTATAAAGAAACTTTGATTCGCTCATTCAAAATCTATTTGTTTGTTATGGGATTAACATTCCTTGGACATGGATTTGAGCCGTTAATTAATGAGTATATTATCGGGCTTCATCCAATGCTCTTATATTGGATTAATATGATATCTGCAATTTTGGATAATGCGACACTTGCCGCTGCCGAAATAAGCCCGGCAATGGATCCAGAAACCATTCGTGCAGTATTGCTTGGATTAATCATAAGCGGTGGTATGCTCATCCCTGGAAATATTCCAAATATTATCTCAGCGGGAAAGCTCAACATCACAAGTAAAGAATGGGCTCGTTTTGGGGTACCCGTGGGCCTCATTACGATGTTGGTATATTTTATTGTTCTGTTTGTTTTTTATTGAAATAGGAAAAATGGTTTAGGCGTATACTTGTTACAATACAAAATACAAGATTCTCTTATTAGGAATCTATCTTATTGTCCTCTTCTTTTTTAAAGGAGAGGTTTTTTTATTTTCTCTAATCAGAAGAAGATACTTATTGTAAAATAGTAAAATTCAAAAAAAAATTTTCTCTTATTAGGAGGATTTTTGAATGCAAGGGAGAATAAATTTATGTATGAGATGTTGAAGTTTAAAAATTACCGTAAGCGCTTACTAGTTAATGACAACACTACAACATTTTCGAAAATTCAGAATATTGTGTATTGACATTATATTTTCTGACCCATATACTTGAGTTAGAAAATGAAATGATCAGTTGGTTTTTGAAAGGAGGTTTAGGGGCATGCAAACACTGGATACAGTGCTTGTTACAGGATATGCAAAAGCTCCACAGGGAACTTCCATGTATGAAATGTATAAGCATGCGGGAATTGTACTCGAAGTGGATCTGAATGAACATAAAATTATTAACGCCGAATTCACATTCGTAGCAGAACTAACAAAAAAATATTTTCAAAAACTGCTGATAGGGTATTGTCTAAAAAGTGGTATTGAACCGCTGATAGCAAGAATTCAAAGCTTTTATTTTGCTCCATCCCAGCAAGCGATCATTGTGGCTCTTCAAGCCGCAATTCAACGTTACTGGGATAACGTGAAGCAAATGAATACATAACGTTTGGTTATAATAAAGTGGGAAGATGACCTCTTCCCATGGTCTTATTAAAACCGGGCAGACATGGACACTTTGTAAGGGATGGTCGTTTAATCGTCATTCTTTATGGAGGATTTATGTTTTGCTCGGTTTTTTTATTTCCGAACGGCTATATCCCACTAAAGTCTATGGAGAGGAAGGAAAAAGGATGAGCAAGCTGATTACATGCGAAGAAGCTGTAAAAATGATTAAAAGCGGCTCACGAATTATGGTTGGAGGATTTGGGCTTGTAGGAGCACCGCTTAGTTTAATAGCTGCATTGGCGCAGTCAGAGGTGAAAGATTTAGAGATTATAAGTAATAATCTTGGTGAACCAGGCAAAGGTCTTGGAGTTTTAGTAAGGCAAAAACAAGTAAAAAAAGCAATTGGATCGTATTTTACATCCAACCCAGAGGTGGTTCAATCCTATCAGAATCAGGAAATGGAAGTGGAGCTTCTCCCTCAGGGAACAATGTCTGAAGCGATTCGAGCGGGAGGTGCGGGACTGGGAGGTTTTTATACGCCTGTAAGTGTTGGGACGAAAATCGCCGAGAACAAGGAAGAGCGAACCATTGCCGGTAAGAAATATGTATTCCAGGAGCCGCTTAAAGCCAACTTTGCTTTAGTTAAGGCGAACAAAGCGGATCAATTAGGAAATCTCATCTACAACAAATCAGCAAGAAACTTCAATCCAATGATGGCAACAGCTGCGGATGTGGTGATCGCAGAGGTGGACGAGGTTGTAGAGGTTGGCCAAATTTCTCCTGAAGAAATTATAACCCCTCATTTGTATATTGATTTTATTGTACTGAAGGGAGGGAATTAGCTTGAATATAAAACAATACATTGCAGCAAGAGCGGCGAAGGAATTAAAAGATAGCGATATTGTCAATTTAGGGATAGGAATCCCAACACTTGTAGCGGATTTTATTCCATCAGATGTACAAGTTTTTTTACACTCGGAAAACGGAATTCTTGGAGTCGGGCCAACCCCTGATCCGGAGCATATTGACCAAGATCTTGTTAATGCAGGGAAAATGCCAGTCACCGTATTGAACGGTTCATCCTATTTTGATAGCGCTTCCTCATTTGCAATGATCCGAGGAGGACATGTAAGTGTCTCGATTCTCGGTGTACTGCAAATTGATGCAAAAGGACGGATCGCTAACTGGGCTGTTCCTGGGAAAAGTGTTTTAGGTGTAGGCGGGGCGATGGATTTATTGGAAGGCTCCAAAAAGGTGATTGTAACAACGATGCACACGACTAACAAGGGAGAGTCAAAAATCGTTAAGGAATTAACGTATCCGATCACATCCGAACGAGCCGTTGATTTAATTATTACTGATTTGGCGGTGTTCACAGTAAAGGAAGATGGGCTTCATTTGATTGAACTGGCTCCTGGAATATCCTTAGAGGAAGCTCAGCAAAAAACGGACGCACCTTTTCATATTGCTGGATCTTTTAAAAAAGGTAAAGAGGTGACGGCGTAGTGGTTGTAATCGTTAATGCATTTCGGACAGCTATAGGAGGCTTCGGCGGTTCACTCGCGGATACGCTCCCTGAAGATCTCGTATCTCTCATCATGAAAAATAATCTATCGGCATCCGGTTACGGCTCATTAATAATCGATGAAGTGATTGTCGGCCAAACGAAGCAAAGTGCACATGCTCCAAATATTGCACGAGTCGCTGCATTAAAAGCTCACTTTCAGGAATCGATTCCTGCTTATACCGTTCACCGGCAGTGCGGTTCGGGCATGCAGGCTGTCGTCAATGGGGCAATGTCTATTTTGGCGGGGCAGGCGGATGCCGTTTTGGCTGGCGGTGTCGAAAGCATGTCACAAGCACCGCATTATACAGTTGGCACACGTTTCGGCATCAAATCAGGAGATATAACGATGTATGATTCAAATACAGAGAGCCAGCCAAAATCGCAGCCTGAAGAAATATACGGCCATTTCACAATGGGGCAGACAGCTGAGTGGTTAGCAGAAAAGTACAACATTAGCCGCTATGAACAGGATGAATTTGCTTTTGCCAGTCAGCAGAAAACCAAACGTGCCATTGAATTGGGGCTTTTTGAAGAAGAAATCATTCCTGTACCAGTTAAAGAAGGAAAAAAAGGAATCAGAAATTTTGCGATTGATGAGCACCCAAGATTAACGGACATTGCAAAATTAGGAACGCTCCGCCCTGTGTTTCAAAAGGATGGGACGGTAACAGCAGGCAATTCATCTGGCAGAAATGATGGAGCCTCCATGCTGCTTTTGATGTCTGAAGAGAAAGCGAAACAGCTGGGAGTCGTCCCGATGGCAAGGATTCGTTCCTTTGCTGCAGCGGGTGTTTCACCAAAAGAAATGGGTATCGGTCCAGTTCCTGCATCTGAAATCGCGTTGAAAAAAGCGGGGCTGCAATTGGAAGATATCGATTTAATTGAATTAAATGAGGCATTTGCTGCTCAAAGTCTTGCATGTTTAAAAGAATGGGGCCTGAAAGGAGACAACGTGAATGTCAACGGTGGGGCGATCGCTTTAGGCCACCCGCTTGGGTGTTCAGGAGCAAGAATCATCACGACATTATGTCATGAACTGGAAAAACAAAAACGGAGATACGGGCTTGCGACGATTTGTGTGGCGGGGGGATTAGGTATGGCAATGGTGGTGGAAAGATGGATGGATTAAAGAAAGATTACGTGTTTCATCGTGATCTTAAAAAGAAATATCCAATCATTACCCACGGTGAAGGCGTCTATCTCATAGATGAAGACGGGAAAAAATTTTTGGATGCTTGCTCAGGGGCGGTTGCTGCCAATTTGGGCCACGGGATCGCTTCTATAGGTGAGGCGATGGCAGAGCAAGCAAAAAAAGCAGCTTTCGTCCATACGATGCGCTTCGAGACGAATGCGCTGCATGAACTCGCTGAAACAATCGGAAAAATGGCACCGGACCATTTAAATAAAGTGTATTTTACAACCGGAGGCTCGGAAGCAAATGAAAGTGCTTTGAAGCTGGCGAGACAATATCATAGGGATGCTGGAAGACCCCAAAAACACATTGTGATTGGGCGTTGGCAATCGTATCACGGGAATACCGTTGGTTCCTTATCTGCTGGGGGAGACGTTAAGAGAAGACATGCATACACTCCTAATCTTCTAAACTATGCCCATGTCTATTCTCCATATTGCCACAGATGTCCATACGATCGTCAAAAAGATGATTGTCTGGCAAAACAAAATTGGACGTGTGTCAACGATATTGAACGAACGATTTTAGAACTTGGTCCTGAGAATGTATCGGCATTTATCGCAGAACCGATTGTTGGAAGTCAGCAAGGTGCTGTTCCGCCGCCTCTGGGATATTTTAAGAAAGTTCGAGAACTGTGCGACCGTTACGAAATCGTCTTAATTATCGATGAAGTGATGACAGGATTTGGCCGGACGGGCACCAACTTTGCGACAGAACAAATTGGTATCAAGCCAGATGTAATTACATTCGGTAAAGGAGTTTCAGCCGGTTATGCTCCGCTTGCCGGCATGATCGTCCATGATCGGTTGATCGATAGCCTTATTCAGAACAGCGATGGGAAATTTATACATGGTTACACTTATAGCGGCCATCCTGTGGCAGCTGCAGCCGGTCTCGCTGCATTGGAAGTATATGAGCGGGAAATGGTGCTCGAAAACGTTAAAGAACAAGGCCCCTACCTCGTAAATCGACTTTTGGAGCTGAAGGAAAAACATCCTTATATATCTGATGTGCGAGGGAAAGGTCTTTTAATCGGAATGGAGCTTGTGAAGGATATTGAACAGGATCTGCTGTTCGATCCATCTGAAAAAGCTTCGGAAAGATTAAATGAAATTGCAATGGAACTTGGAGCGGTTTTTTACCCAGGGTCAGGTTCCATCGATGGCATAAAAGGGGAGCACCTCATCGTTAGTCCTCCTTTAAATGTATCGAAAAAAGAAATTGATGAGATTGTGAGAATTTTAGATGAAGCATTCACGATATTCAAGAGTCAATTAAGAAAGGATGAGATGTATGAAATTACAAAATAAAACAGAAGAAATTCAAGCAAAAGCACAGAAACATTTATCACCGGTCATGACAAGGGTGACCGAGCTAGTAATCGAGAAAGCACATGGGGCTAAATTTTGGACGACTGATGGAAAGGAATACATTGATTTCGTTTCAGGTGTGGCCGTCAATGCAGTTGGGCATACGAACAAAAAAATGGTTGATGCCATTAAGAAACAAGCAGAATCTTTGATCCATCTTGGTTTGAATTATGGGTATTATGAATCGGCAGCCAATTTAGCGGAAAAGCTTGCACAGATTACCCCGGGAAATCTCGATACGATCTTTTTCTCCAATTCGGGTGGAGAAGCTATTGATGGAGCGCTTAAACTGGCAAGGGCTGCTACAGAAAGACCGGCTATTATCGCCTTTGAAGGATCGTTCCATGGCCGTACATTAGGAGCAACAGCCATTACAGCATCGAGCTCGAAATACCGCCGTTTTTATGAACCGATTTTAGGCGAAGTTCATCACGTGCCATATCCGTATCCTAGCCAGCTTAAAAACATTCGAGAAGAAGAAGTCGAAGAATATTGTTTAAATCAGCTGCAAAAGTTGTTCGATTTGCGTGTAGATCCTTCCCGGGTAGCAGCTATTGTTATTGAACCGGTAATGGGTGAAGGCGGCTATTATCCGGCACCGCCAAGCTTTTTGCAAGCCTTAAGAGAAATTACGGAGGAGCACGGCATTTTGTTAATCTTTGATGAAGTACAAACAGGATTTGGGCGTACAGGCAAAATGTTTGCAGCAGAGCATGCAAATGTGACTCCTGATATTTTAGTACTGGCAAAAGCCCTTTCCGGCGGTATGCCTCTTGGTGCCATCGTAGCAAGTCGTGAGCTTCACGAAAAATGGCCGACAGCGGGTCATGGTTCGACGTTTGGAGGGAATCCGGTCTCCTGTGCAGCAGCATTGGCAAACATTGAGGTGATCGAGGAAGAAAAGCTGGTGGAACGCAGTGCTGAACTAGGTGCCGAAATCGTCAGCCGTCTCCAAAATTCAGTTGGTCATTTACCGGGTATTGTTGAAGTTCGAGGAGTCGGCATGATGATCGGGATTGAATTCGATTTGCAAGCTGCTGCTTCTTATGTAGCGAAAATTAAATCGAAAGCACTGGAAAATGGCTTGCTAATCATGAATTGCGGTGTAAGCGGGCAAACGATCCGATTAATGCTTCCGCTTAACATCCAAGAAGATGTGCTCGATATCGGCTTAACGATTTTAGAAGATGTAATCATTGAAACTATTTCAGGCAACTAATTTCTCATTCCTTGGTTTATGAAGATAAGGAGGTTACGGTAATGTCAAGTCAAATCAAAACAAACATTCTTCAGGGAGAACTTTATATTAATGGAGAATGGGTTAGTGCCCCTGATCAGTCTTTCTTTGAAAGCTTAAATCCTGCAACGGGAGAACTTGTCGGCACATGTGCGGCCGCGACTAAGGAGCAAGTGGATGAAGCCGTTGCCAAAGCAAATGCAGCGTTTTCTCGATGGAAGAATACCCCGCTTCCAGAGCGCGCGGCATATTTAAATAAAGCTGCCCTGTTATTTGAAACACGCAAAGAGGAACTTGCTCGTGTCATGACAATGGAGATGGGTAAAGTACTGCCTGAGTCTTTAGGGGAAGTCGGTGTGGTTATCGCGACTGCCCAATATATGGCAGGCGAGGGACGGCGTCTTTTTGGAGAAACGGTGGCGGCAGGCTTCCCAAACCGAGATGTAAGAATGGTCCGTGAACCGCTTGGCGTGACCGCATGTATTACCCCGTGGAACTTCCCAGTAGCGCTTGCTTCCTACAAGATCTTTTCAGCCTTGATTGCTGGAAATACGATTGTCTGGAAACCTGCTTCAGAGGTTGCGCTATCGGCAAAAATTTTCGTGGAAGTGTTAGATGAAGCCGGATTTCCAGCTGGCACAGTCAACTTAATCACTGGTTCAGGGAGAACAGTCGGGCAAACACTGGCGGAGCACCCAGATGTTAAGATCATTTCGTTTACAGGTTCCACAGAGGTTGGACAAAAACTGGCTGAAATGAGCAGTAAAACGCTTAAACGCATCTCATTGGAATTGGGAGGAAAAAATGCTGTGATCGTTTTGAAGGATGCTGACTTGGATAAAGCAGCTGACGGAATCGTAAAATCAGCATTTACAACAACTGGCCAGCGTTGTACAGCGGCCAGCCGACTCATTGTTGAGCGGCCAGTAAAAGAACTCCTCCTGCAAAAAATAGCAGATTTGACAAAGTCTATGAAAATAGGAAGTGGACTGGAAGAAGGGAGCCGAATAGGCCCTCTCGTAAATGAAGAACAGCTTCATACAGTTGAAAAATATGTGAATACAGCGATTGAAGAAGGCGGAAAAATTGTGACAGGCGGTCACCGGGTCAAGGAATTGGGAGGCTTCTATTATGAGCCGACAATCATTGATTGCGTGAAACCGAATGATACCATTGCGCAGGAGGAAATATTTGGCCCTGTCCTTGCCATCATTGAAGCAGGTTCTTATGAGGAAGCCATCGAGGTTAATAACGGAACGATCTATGGGCTATCTACTTCCATTTATACCGAGAGTCTTCATTATGCGAACCGTGCGGCAAAGGAAGCGGTAAGCGGACTTGTCTATATTAATAATGGAACATCAAATGCCGAGATGGGTGTGGCGTTTGGGGGCATGAAAATGTCCGGAAACGGCCATCGAGAAGTTTCACACCATGTTTTTGATGTTATGACAGAGTGGAAGTCGATTTATACGAACTATTGATAAGAGCTGATGTCTTATTATAGAAGTTGTTCATAAAGGTATGAGTTGGCAGGGAACATTCTGCACTTCCTAAAAGATAGTCGAAAAATGTATATGAAATCCAACTCAGGCTTTTTGAACAGCTTCATACATAAAGGGGGGGAGAACATGAGGAAACATCGCATCGGTATTGCATTCTTTTACCATGAATCCCACAGTTTCAGCCCGATGAAAACAGAAATTGAGCAATTTCGGAACGAAGGCTATTTCGTCGGCGATGAAATTTATGATGCTTATTTTGGAACGAAAACAGAAGTGGGAGGCTTTTTGGATGTATTAAAACAGGAAGAGGGTGTAGAAATTGTACCGCTGCTTTGTGCGGCTGCGATTCCCTCGGGACTGGTATCAAGAGAAGCTTATACCATCATCGAAAACCAGATGCTAGAGTCTATTCAGCAGGCAGGAAGACTTGACGGCTTATTGCTGGCACTTCATGGAGCAATGGTTGTGGAAGGACTCTTTGATCCGGAAGAGCATCTTTTAGGGAAAATTCGGGGCCTAATTGGACCGAATGTCCCGATTGCAACAACTCTGGATATGCACGCCAATTTAAGTGAAAAAATAATCGATTATACACCGCTTCATTTCGGATTTAAAACATATCCACACGTTGATATGTACGAACAAGGCGTTCAGGCGGCAATCGCTTTATTGAAACACTTAAATGAAGGTGTTACTTATTACGCTGCTTTTGTAAAATTGCCGATGATGCCTCCCTCTATCAATATGAGAACGGCAGAAGGGCCGATGCACAAAATGATTGAGTGGGCGAAACTTGAAGAAAAAGACGAAGAGATTTACAATGTGTCCGTCTTTGGCGGTTTTCCTTACTCAGATATCCCAATGGCTGGTGCAAGTGTACTTGTTGTTTCTCTCGATCCGCATAAAGGAAACCAGACGGCTCATATGATGGCATCCTTGTTTTGGAGTGTGAGAGAAGAATTTATCATCGATTTGCCTGGAGTAAAAGAAGGACTGGATTTAGCGGTGTCAATTGAAGATAACAAGCCGGTAGTGCTGGCGGACATCTCGGATAATCCATTAAGCTGCGGAAGCGGTGATACGACAGAACTTCTTCGGGAAATGGTGGAGCTGAACATTCCTGACACACTGTTTGGGGGACTTTATGATCCAGAATCCATCGAGGCTTGCCGCAAGAAGGGAGTCGGAAATAAGGTATCGCTGTTCCTTGGAGGGAAAGTATCACCCGAATTTGGGGACCCGGTTCCAGTCGAAGCAACGGTAATAGCAGTATCGGACGGTGTTTTTCACAATTCTGGTCCGTTCAATCAGCATTTGAGAGTCGATTTAAAGGGGGCAGCCCACATTCAAGTGGGCAAAATGGATATCCTCCTTATTGGAAGGCCGATGTCAGCGAATGATCCAGAAATGTTTCGGCATATTGGTCTCGAGCCGTCGACAAAGAGAATTCTAGGGCTTAAGGCAAAAAATCATTTCCGGGCAGCATTCGAGCCTATTGTAGGTCAGATTATATACGTTGATGCACCTGGTGTAGCTTCCAATCGGTTAACAACCTTTGCTTATAAATACATCCAAAAGCCAATTTGGCCGCTAGATGATATTTCATATGAAGTTGAAATGAGGGGGACAGAAAAATGGAAACTATGAATAAAACCTATTACGTCGAAGTACCAGCTTCATTGAATTCGGAACAGCTGAAAATGATGATGGAGCTAGAGAAAGATGCGTTTCCGGGATTAGGCGCAGTAGATGAGCAAACCCTTGTTCCGCTAACACGCTATGGGAAACTCATTCAATACCGGCAGAAAGATGATCCAAAGCCAATTGCGATCTGCGAAGTGATGAGAGCTTACAATGATGCTCATAAAGCATACATTTTTGGGTATTATGTACGCTCAGACCAACAAGGAAAAGGGATAGGGAAACTATTTTTTGAAGAAATTTATTCGATTTTGAAGCAAGATGGATTCGAAAAAGTTTGTTTGACGGTCAATATTGAAAACAAGCCGGCAGTGAAGCTGTATGAAAAATTAGGTTTTGTTGTAAAAGAGACGAGATTCGATGAATTTGGCGAAGGGGAACATCGCTATTATATGGAATACCTCATTTCCTAGTACATTGAACGATTCAAGGGGAATTTCATCATAAATGGTCAATAAAACAGACTAATTTGAGGAGGGGCTTTAAATGAGAAACAATTTATTCAAACCGAAAAGACATTGGAAAGAAATTGAGCTTTGGAAGGATGTTACAGAAGAGCAATGGAACGATTGGATTTGGCAGCTGACGAATACAATTAAGAATTTAGAAGATTTAAAGAAAGTAGTCAACTTAACACCAGAGGAAGAAGAAGGTGTTAAAATCTCTACAAAAACAATCCCATTAAACATCACGCCATATTATGCGTCGCTTATGGATCAAGATGACCCAAGATGTCCGGTTCGTATGCAGTCTGTTCCGATTTCTGAAGAACTTCATAAAACAAGATATGATCTAGAAGATCCCCTGCACGAAGATGAGGATTCTCCAGTACCTGGTCTAACACATCGCTATCCGGATCGCGTGCTGTTCTTAGTAACCAATCAATGCTCCATGTATTGCCGTTACTGCACGAGAAGACGCTTCTCAGGACAAATTGGAATGGGCGTACCAAAGAAGCAGTTAGACACAGCAATTAATTATATTGCATCGAATCCGCAAATTCGTGATGTGTTAATTTCTGGAGGAGACGGGCTCCTGATCAATGACAACATTTTAGAGTATATTTTAAAGAATCTGCGTGAAATTCCACATGTAGAAATTATTCGCATCGGGACAAGGGCACCAGTCGTATTCCCGCAGCGTATTACTGAAAATCTTTGCAACATCTTGAAAAAGTATCATCCAGTTTGGTTGAATACACATTTCAATACATCTATTGAAATTACGGAAGAGTCAAAGCGTGCATGTGAAATGCTTGCAAATGCTGGTGTACCGGTTGGCAACCAGGCGGTTATTTTAGCAGGAATTAACGACAGTGTACCGATCATGAAACAGCTTATGCATGATCTTGTCAAAATTCGTGTACGCCCATATTACATTTACCAATGCGATTTATCTGAAGGAATTGGCCATTTCCGTGCACCAATCAGCAAAGGATTGGAAATTATGGAAGGGCTTCGCGGCCATACTTCAGGTTACGCGGTTCCTACCTTTATTGTTGATGCTCCTGGAGGAGGCGGTAAGATTCCTCTGCAGCCGAATTATATTATTTCTCAAAGCTCCAATAAGGTAGTATTGCGAAATTTTGAAGGGGTAATCACTTCTTATCCAGAACCGCAAAGATATGTTCCAGGCAGTGCGGAGGACTATTATAAAAAAGTGTATCCTGAAGTGTTTGAAAAGTTTGAAAGTACTGGTGTGCTATCCATTATTGATGACACAAAATTTAACTTGACTCCTGAAGGATTAAAACGTTTAGACCGACGCAAAACGTATAAAGAAAATCCTGAGCATAGCTCTCTAAAGGACAAACGTGAAAAACGTGACGAGTTAAAAGAGAAAAAATTCCAGGCGCAAATGAGTAAGTTCGAAACCGTGGGGGCGAAGGAATAATGCTGATTTGTGAATGGTGCGAATCTGATGCAGCACGTGAATCGAGCAACACGGTGTATTGGGAACTTCCGGATGGAACAAAAGCGATTGAAATCCAAGACACACCATCCATTCATTGCATGGAATGCGGAATGACCTATCAAACAGATTCAACGGTGAACGAAATTGAGGATCAGCTCTTCTTAATAGACACATCAAAACTTGATAAAAGTATGAAATATGAAACACTGATGGAAGCTCCCCGCTTGTTAAAGCGAAACTACTTTGATTTTGCGAAATAAATAGCGGAACATCACCCATATCTGCTTAAAATCGCGAGACAATAAACCGATGGACAATTGATCCCCTCAGCTTCAGGAAGGGATCAATTGTTCATAAATACGGATGTCTAACTAACTATCATTGATAGCGTATTAATTACATGCAGTTTCTTGTACGTTAAAGTATAAATTGGCAGCGTGGAAGTGTATTCGACGCAGTTGCTAATTTTAGGAATTAAGTATAAGTGCAACTACGCATCACGCTTCGCCCTAAGGGCTCGCCAGTCGGCGAGTTTTCTTTATCATAAAAGCCAATACGTTGAAAAAACAATGAAACATGAGCATGGATTTCCAAAGATTAAAGTGTATTGTTCAAAAGTGAAGGGGGAAAAGAATGGAAGCAATCAGAAGCTATAAAGGTAGGGAAAATAATCAGAAAAATCAGAATAACAATGAAGGCGGTGAAAACATTAAACGGAATCTAAAGGCACGTCACATGACAATGATAGCGATTGGAGGGTCAATCGGAACAGGGCTATTTTTAGCAACAGGGGCGTCCATTCAAACAGCTGGACCGGGTGGAGCCCTAATAGCTTATGGAGCAATCGGTATTATGGTCTATTTTTTGATGACAAGTCTTGGTGAAATGGCAACCCTAATGCCAATTTCAGGATCTTTCTCCACATATGCCAGCCGCTTTGTAGATCCTGCACTTGGTTTTGCCCTTGGATGGAATTATTGGTTTAACTGGGCAGTTACACTGGCAGTTGAAATTGTCGCATCCGCTATTATTATGAAGTTTTGGTTTCCAGAGGTGCCAAGTATTATATGGAGTGCACTTTTTCTCGGACTTATCTTTTTATTGAATGCATTGTCGGTTAAAAGTTATGGAGAATCCGAATACTGGTTTGCATTGGTGAAAGTAGTGACAATCATTGTTTTTATTGGGGTCGGTGTGCTCACTATTTTCGGTATTCTTGGCGGAGAGTTTATTGGGTTTAAAAACTTTACATTAGGAGATGCGCCGATTAATGGAGGCCTTCTGTCCATTTTAAGCATTTTTTTCATCGCAGGTTTTTCATTTCAAGGAACAGAACTTGTAGGGATTGCGGCAGGAGAAAGCGAGGATCCGGAGAAAAACGTGCCGAAGGCGATTCGGCAAGTGTTTTGGCGTATTCTTCTATTCTATATCGCTGCCATTGCTGTCATTGGCCTTATTATCCCTTATACAAGCCCTGACCTGTTAGGCGGGGACGTTGATAACATTGGTGTAAGCCCTTTCACGCTTGTGTTTGAAAAGGTGGGGATAGCCTTCGCGGCATCTGTGATGAATGCGGTCATTTTAACATCGGTCTTATCGGCAGGAACGTCAGGTCTCTATGCATCAACACGCATGCTCTGGGCCATGGCGAGGGATGGTCAAGCACCGAAATTTTTACAAAATGTAAATAATCGGGGAATTCCGATGAATGCCCTTGTAATGACGACAATTATCGGGGGATTGGCATTTTTAACATCCATTTTTGGTGATAAAGTGTATACTTGGTTATTAAATGCGTCAGGATTGACTGGATTTATAACATGGGTCGGTATTGCCGTCAGCCATTACCGTTTTAGAAAGGCATATATTGCACAAGGCAGGGATATCAATGATTTGAAATTTAGAGCGAAATGGTTCCCTATCGGTCCGATTCTCGCTTTTGCTATGTGTGTCTTTGTCATTCTTGGACAAAATTATCAAGCTTTTTTAACTAGTGAGATTGATTGGTATGGAGTAGCGGTGTCCTATATTGGTTTACCGATCTTTCTGGCTTTATGGCTAGGGTACAAACTCGTTCATAAAACAAAGTACGTGCCACTTGAAGAATGTTCGTTTGAGGATACTTCTTCCAAATAAAAAATGAGTGAAAGAAAAAGGATGGTTCAAAAGTTCGTTCTGGAACTTTTGAACCGTCCTTTTTTTATGTAGAGAAATCATAATTTTTTTTCAAAGAAGGAGCTCGGAAGTTTGTCAAAAAAGCAGCAATGCGGTTTTTAATTATGAATTATGGCAGTAATTTTTGAATCACAAGCTACTTAAAGGCATAAGACTTGAAAAAAAATAAATACTAAAAAAGGAAAAATAACTTGTAAAGGAAAATTTTGATAAATTTAACAAGCGATGGTTTCGCAATGCTGATGAGATTGTTGCTTTTTTATCAAGTGCAAATCCAAATTGGCCTAAAAAGGAACTAACTGACATGTTCTATACTCATTTGAAGTTGACAACAGATGAGGTTGCTGCCAGGCTTAAAAAGGACTGGAAAGGAGATATAAAAGCAGCTGACCTAAATGAAAACCATCTCATCCATATGGCAGATTTCCTAACCAATGGGATTATAAAGCAATTTCCGCAGAAGTTTAAATAAGCGATTAAGCGATATCTTCTAACAAGGGTATCGTTTTTTTGTATTATATAAATTATTCTTTATTTTCAGAATTTTATATTAAAAAAACCTAGGTGTGAGGTTATAATTACATTAAATTATTTTCAGCATTGGAGAAAATAATTAAAATTTTGTGTTTTTTTGTAATATTTATAGTGGATTTTGTCTGATTATTAACACCGTGAAAATTGATGGGTTTTAGATTTTTCCTATTTAAAAAAATAGGAAAAATCCTAAGCATTCAGGTCGGTCATCAAGATTTTCTAACTTGCTAAAAAAGCCTGATATATATCAAATCAATTAAGGGGGAAACCATTTGAGGAAGGCAGCTTTTTGGAAAACGTTGTTCTTAAGTTTCGTAGCAGCAGTATTGATTGCAGGGTGCTCCAGTAAAGAAAGCGGAGGATCAAAAGAAAAAGAAACGTCTGGAAAAGACCAAGAGCTAGTGATTGCGGTAAACGAGAACTTTATTACTATGGATCCGCATAATACGGGTGATACGAATTCAGGCTCCGTTCAACAGGCAATGTTGGAAGGACTATTAGGATCTGACGAAGAAGGGAAAATAATTCCTCAGTTAGCAGAGGAATATAGCGTAAGTGATGATGCATTGGTATATACATTTAAGCTGCGCCAAGGTGTAAAGTTCCATGATGGTTCAGCATTCAATGCAGAGGCAGTAAAAGCGAACTTTGAAAGAATTATGAAAGATGACAGTCTTCGATTATATAGCAGGGGTTTCAGCCTGATATCCCAAATTGATGTGCTAGATGAATATCAAATCAAAGTAACATTAAAAGAACCATATGCTGGCATGTTAACGAGGTTCGTATCAGCAAAAATTTTAAGTCCTGAGCTTCTAAAGGATTCGAGTAAGGATATTGGAAAGACTCCAATTGGTACGGGACCATTCAAATTTGTTGAGTGGGTACAGGGAGATCACTTAACAGTTGAAAGATTTGATGATTATTGGAATAAGGCAGATCGGGTAAAGACAATCACATACAAACCTGTTCCAGAAAATGGATCACGTGTGGCGATGTTAAAAACAGGGGAAGCTCATTTAATCTACCCAGTGCCAGTTCAAAATCTAAAGGAGCTTGAAAATAATTCGGAAGTTGAAATCCATAAGATTCCTTCCACGATTGCTCGATATGTTTCGATCAATACGATGAAAGAACCATTTGATGATGTAAAGGTCCGTCAGGCATTAAACTACGCTGTGAATAAAGAAGCGTTTATTGATGTCGTAAATTCAGGATTTGGACTGCCTTTAGACTCCATTATTCCTAGTAAAAGGGACGAAGTAGAAAGAGTCATTCATTATAAAGGGAAAGACGGGGATTTTCCAGAATACGAGTTTTTATTTAAGGATGGAAATCATTTAAAACTTAAAGATAATTGGTATTTTCAGGAGGTCATTCCTCTCTTATATTATAAACTGGAAGAAATAAATGTAAGGATCGAGAGACAATAATGCATTAAGAAATGTTAGGGACAAGAAGCCTGTCCCTAAACAAACGGATTGTAAAACCGATTTCCATCGTGAAAGGTTATAAATATTGTAATCAGCAGCATGATAACGAACAGGGTGAGCGTGACGTAGTCTATTTTTTGAAAAGGGCGAGCGCGGTACCATGTTCGTTTATTGTTTTTTCCAAAGGCGCGGAGCTCCATGGCATTGCTGATAATTTCAATTTTGTCGAGACTTGATAAAATTAATGGAACAATGATGGATCCGGCATTCTTGATTCGCTTTGCCAACTTCTCTTTACGTGATAGATCGATTCCTCGTGCTTGCTGAGCTAGAGCGATATTGCGGAAATCACGCTGTATATCGGGAATATAGCGTAAGGCAAGAGCGACAGAATAGGAAATGCGGTAGCTAATGCCAATGCGATTCAGTGATGCCGCAAATTCACTTGGATTTGTCGTTACGATAAAAAGAATAGCAGCTGGTATAACTGCGAAGTATTTCATATTTACATTAAATAGGTAAAAAAGTTCTTCAAGCGTGACGTTATACCTTCCTCCTAATTCAAATAGAACATGGCTCGTGCCATAGATTTCTACCCCTTCTTGAGGGGAGAAAATGTAAATGGCAATGCTATTAATCAATAAAAACAGCATAATAAAGATAAGCACGAATGCGATTTCTTTTAGCTTTATTTTTGAAATTGCAAAAATCCATACACTAGCAAGAACAAGGAAAATAAGAATCCGAGTATCATATGTCATCATAGCAGCAGATGACCAAAATAGGAGACAAAGCAGCTTAGTTCCACCTGTTAGTCGATGAACAGGTGATTGCCTATCAATATACGATAGCATTTCTACAGCCATTTCTGTCTTACCTCCCTATCAAACGCGATAAAGCGTTCAACAAACTCTCTTGGTTCACTTATTTCGGCACGTAAGGCCAACTCAAATAAGGAGGTTTCTTTTAAGTTTGCTTGATTAATTATTTCAGAATCGGTTAACACATTCACTGCCGAGTCATCGTCTATTTTTTTACCACCTGCAATAACGATCGTTCGAGGCGTGTATTCAAGCATTAAATGCATATCATGGGTAATCATTATAACGGTAATGCCCTGGCGATTTAATTCACACAGAAACTCCATCATTTCTGTGTAATGCCGGAAATCCTGTCCTGCCGTAGGCTCATCAAGAATAATAACCTCTGCTTCTAATGCTAAGATTGAGGCTATGGTTACTCGTTTCTTCTGTCCAAAGCTTAAGGCAGATATTGGCCAATTTCGGAATGGATAGAGCCCGCAAATTTTTAAGGTTCTTTCCACTCGCTCCTTCACTTCATGCTCTGGAACTCCACGAATGATAAGGCCTAATGCTACTTCATCATATATCATATGCTTAGAAATCATTTGATTAGGGTTTTGAAGGACCATTCCAATTCTTAGTGAGCGTTCTTTTATCGTATCTTTTGTAATGTCTTGTCCACTATAAAGGATTCGACCAGAAGAAAGCTTCTCAAAACCACAAATTAACTTTGAAAGAGTCGATTTTCCCGCCCCATTTTTTCCAACAATACTGACCATCTCACCTTTATTGATAGAAAAGGATATACCCTGAATTGTCAGGTGATCTGGATGATAGCCAAAAGAAACATCACACAGTTCTAAAATGGGGGGAGTTTCAGCTTTTTTCTCTGGTGGAGCTGTCTTTTCAAACCAGCTAACCAGCTTTTCTTTGCACCCATTGATGGCAAAGGAAGACATGTGAGAGGGCTTCATCTCAGCTGTCACTTCACAGCCAGCATACTTTGCGGCTTTCAAATAAAGAGGCTCACGAATATAACAATTTTCTAAAACATTTGAAGCTAACAGCTCGTCAGGTGTTTGATCACTGACGATTCTGCCTTCATCGATGACAATAATTCGATCAACATGACAATGGAGAACATCCTCTAAGCGGTGCTCAATAATGACAACGGTGGTTTCTGTTTCTTTTTGAATCCGATCAATTAACTCGATCGCGTGCCTGCCTGTTGCAGGATCAAGATTTGCAAGCGGTTCGTCAAATAATAGAATATCGACTTTATCAACCATTACCCCAGCAAGGGAGACTCTCTGCTTTTGCCCTCCAGATAGACGGTGAAGAGATGAATCTAAAAAATTCTCCATATCGACCATTCTAGAAACCTCTGTAACGGTATCTACCATTTGTTTTTGCGGTATACAATCATTTTCTAATGCAAAAGCAATGTCCTCTGCAACGGTTAAGCCGATAAACTGTCCATCAGGGTCCTGCAGAACAGTACCGATGTTTTTAGAAAGAGCGAAGATATCTAAATTTCTCGTTTCTTCACCCATTATTTCAAGGCTTCCTGAAATCTCGCCTTTATAGGAAAATGGAACAAGGCCATTGAGACAATGGCCAAGTGTACTTTTTCCAGAACCTGAAGGACCCACAATCAAAACCTTTTCGCCTTCATAAATGGTTAAGTTTATATCATTTAAGGTTGGCTTCGCTTGACTTCGATATTTAAAAGAAAAGTTCTCAAATTGAATAACAGTTTTTTTCATTTATGATCTCCTAGAAATAAGTGCACTTGATTTAGATATCTTTATCCAGACTGCCACTTTGAGTGCGAGTTTTTGCGTAGGCTAATAATAAAAGCGTACCTATTACTCCGACTGTTACGATATTGGCCGCTCCAGCAATTAAACCTTGCAAATATACCTTATTAGCAGGCTCTGCGTAAATTTGCACATCCAAAAATGGAGCAACGACAAACCACCCAAATGCTTGAACGATAACTTGAACAACATTAAATGTAATGATTTTCTTCGTATTAAAAATGCCTGATTCAATATCAATTTTTCTCCATGCGAGCCCAATTAATAAGCCGACAAGTCCCGATACGACAACCCAGCTCCACCAAATGGAACCGTAGAAAATAAGATCCTTCAGGGCGTGACCGATTAAGCCAATTAATGCACCCGCAATCGGTCCAAAAATAATGGACATAAGTGCTAAAAAGCCATAGGATGTTTCAATTTGTGTGTTCGGAATTCCAGTAGGAATGGATGCGAATCTGCCTAAAATAACGAATACGGCAGCTCCAATGCCGATCGCAACGATGGTTTTGATTGATAAGTGTTTTCTTTGCATAATATCAGCCTCCAAAATGAACTTTATATAATTTTTGGTGCTTTACGGATAGAAATTTTCCATTGGGCACCGGTTTCAATATGATACGCTTTTGCAAATGAACCTTGATTAATAGCTACGCCGATTTTGTCGAGAGAATTTACAAATAGTAATGGCTCTCCAAGATGGCTATCGGCAAAAGAACGGCCATAGGTCATAATATTTTTGTATACTTGTCGTGTATCGTTCTCAATCGTTACTTCAAATGAATCTCCGTAATCCACATCTAATTTTTTAAAGAGAGTACGATCAATATTTGTCCATAGATTTCCAAATCTCACATCGAGAATGTCAATATTTCCTTGAAGTGAGCCCTGTTCAATGCTTGCATTTGTTTTTGGCAGCTCAATGATAGAATCTACTGGAACCTCTGGACCTACTTGTTCAAAAGTGATGATATTTGAAGCAAGTCTGGCACCTGTAAACGCATAGACGTCACGGCCGTGGAATGTGTATGATTCTCCTGAATTTGGCAAACGATTGACAGTTTCATCAATCATTCTTGCTTCCACAATGCCGATGCTTTCTTTAATATGAGTAAGTGTCCCATTGTCAGGGGTGACAATGTATTGATTTTTTACCGTTTTAACAACAATGCTTCTTCGTTCAGAGCCCACACCTGGATCTACGACTGATACAAAAACAGAACCTTCAGGCCAATAGGAAATCGTTTGATATAGCCGATAAGATGCTTCCCAAATATTGTATTGAGGAATATCGTGGGTTAAATCATAAATCTTAAGCGTTGGATGAACGGAAATGGCCACACCATACATTGCACTTACAGCTCCATCACTAATACCAAAATCTGATTGTAAAATTAAGTGATTATTCATTGTATACCTCCACTATTATTATTTTATTTAATATGGATGAAAATTAGACTTCGTTCTCTTCTATCAATTCTCCTAGTCATAAATAAAAAAAAACCACGTCTTTATCTATATAAATAATAGATAAGGACGTGGTTATATCTCACGTGGTACCACCTTAATTTACTGTATGCTCACGCAGGTACAGCCTCAGCAAGTACGAGAGCGGACCTGATGCTCTATATACTGTGGTATTGATAACGAGTACCAAATCTCGTCGGAACTTACTAATATTAACCTAAAAGGAAGGTCAATATATTCGGAACGAAGCTCTGAGGCCATTGTTCAGATTCGAATTTTGCTTCTTTTCAGCTACCGAAGCTCTCTGTGAAAAATCGCTAAATCTTACTTTCCCTCTTCATTGCTTTAAATCAATATTAAGTTGCTAAAGTTAAAATTTATTATATTTACTATATTTTGAATAGTCAAGTAAAAACCTTGTAGTAAAAAAGTGGTTTTCTGTTAAGCTTAGTTCGAAAGAATAAGTTCATTACAATTGTGCAAACGCTTGCATTGTGATCATGGAAAGATTAAAATAATTCCTAATAAAGGGTGCATAAGGAGTGACAAAAATGGTTCGTGTCAAAGAGCCTTGGTGGAAAAGAAGTGTTGTTTATCAAATTTATCCGCGGAGTTTCATGGATTCTAATGGAGACGGCATTGGAGATTTGCAAGGCATCATTTCTAAACTGGATTATTTGAAAAAATTAGGAGTGGATGTCATTTGGCTGAGCCCAATCTATGATTCTCCTAATGATGACAACGGATATGACATTCGCGATTATCGTGCAATTATGAATAAATTTGGGACAATGGATGATTTTGAACAATTGATTGATGAAGCGAAGCAGCGTGGGATCCGAATTGTGATGGATCTTGTGGTCAATCACACATCAGACGAACATCACTGGTTCGTTCATTCACGTTCTTCCAAGGATTCCAAGTACCGCGACTATTATATTTGGCGAAATGGGGATAATGGGAAACCACCTAATAATTGGGGTTCAGTATTTTCTGGGTCTGCATGGGAAAAGGATGAGGCAACGGATTCCTTTTATTTGCATCTTTTCTCCAAAAAACAGCCTGATTTGAATTGGGAACACGAGCCTCTTCGAAATGAAATCTTTGATGTTATGAAATATTGGCTGGATAAAGGAATTGGCGGCTTTCGCATGGATGTTATTAATTTTATTTCAAAAGAGGACCGATTGCCTGATGGAGAGATTCATAGCGGACAATTGTATGGGGATGGAAGTCCCTATTTTATCAATGGGCCGAAAATTCACACCTATCTACATGAGATGAATGAAAAGGTTTTGCAACATTATGATGTGTTAACAGTGGGAGAAATGCCTGGTGCTTCTACTGAGGATGCACAAATTTATACGAATCCCAGCAATCAAGAAGTGAATATGATTTTTACATTTGAGCATATGAATCTTGACAGTGGGCCTTACGAAAAATGGGATGTACAGCCGTTAGATTTGGTTAAACTAAAACGTAATCTTGAGAAGTGGCAGCATGCTCTCCATCATGTGGGCTGGAATAGTCTTTATTGGAATAACCATGATCAGCCACGAATCGTATCACGTTTTGGTGACGATGAAGTGTATCGTGAGCTGTCCGCTAAAATGTTAGCAATTTGTCTCCATCTACTCCAAGGAACGCCTTATATCTATCAGGGTGAAGAGCTAGGCATGACGAATGTGAAGTTTGATTCCATTCATGAATATCGTGATATCGAAACACTTAATATGTACAAAGAAAAATGCCAGCAGGGAATCGCACATGATAAGATCATGTCGGGTATTTATGCGAAAGGCCGAGATAATGCAAGAACTCCGATGCAATGGACATTAGATGGCGGGTTCACAACAGGAACTCCTTGGATTCAGATGAATCACAATACTGCTAGGATTAACGCAGACCAAGCTCTTGCCGATCCTTCGTCGATTTTTTATACGTATCAAAAGCTCATACGTCTTAGAAAAGAATTTGACATCATCACATACGGCAGTTTCCAATTATTATTGCCTGATCATCCCCACCTCTTTGTGTATAAGCGGCATACAGAGGAAGAAGAATGGTTAATCGTAACCAATTTTTCAAAACAGACGGTAAAAATGAATTGGAATGAAATTGGCGTGCAAAATAAAAACGGAAAAATTATGATAGCAAACTATGAACCTCATCAATTAGACGGTGATATTATTGAAGTAAGACCTTATGAGGCGTTTGTGCTCAGCTTTAGAAAGGAGATAGCAGATTGAAGAAGGTACTAGGTATTGATATCGGGGGAACAAAAATACGGATGGGTGTTGTGAATGAGACTGGAGAGGTTTTAGAAGATATCACGATCCCTACAAGGTTACCACTATACCCTTATTTAGAAGAACAGATATTAAAAGCAAAAACAAAGTTTCCTGACCTTAAAGGGATTGGAATTGGCACGCGAGGAATGGTAGATGCGAAAACGGGTGTCGTGACTTTTGAAAAAGAGCTGGAGGGCTGGGAAGGGACACCGGTCAAAGCACAACTAGAAGCAGCAACTGGCCTTCGTGTTGAGATTAATAATGATGCCAATTGCGCAGCACTTGCGGAAGTGCGGCTTGGTGCCGCACTTGGCTTCCAAAGGGTTGTTTGCTTGACAGTGGGGACAAAGCTAGGAGGAGGTCTCGTTTTTGATGGGCAAGTGATGAATGGTACCCATGGTGGTGCTGGGGAAGTTGGTCACATGATTCTGTATCCAAATGGACTGGTTTGTGGCTGTGGAAGACGGGGTTGCAGTGAGGAATACGTATCTGGAACCGCATTGAGAAGAATGATTCAAGAGGAAAATGTCGTTAATCCAAAAACGGGTGAATTAGCAATACCACAGGAGCTGTTTCGATTGGCGGCTGAGGGGCTTACAAGTGCCCAAACAGTTCGGGAACGCTTTCTTTCAGATTTCGCTGTTGTCATTTCTACTCTTCAAGCCGTATTAGACATGGACTGTGTTGTAGTCGGTGGAGGTGTTTCAGAATCAGCAGATGATTGGTGGGAAAACCTTCTTGTGAAAGTCGAACCGTTGAAACTTCAGCCTTTAGAATTAAGGCGTGCTGCATTTGGAAATGAAGCTGGGATGCTTGGTGCAGCAATGCTCGTGACAGACCCTTCAAATTATTCGTAAAAAATATAAAGGATGATTAACAAGGTGTACAGTCTTTCGAAAAGTGTTTTTGCAATACAAAAATGCTTTTCGAAAGGCATTCCAAACAAGTCACTCTGTCAACAAAATCTATTAAATAAGTCAATAAAAATACAAAATTGTCTATAAATTAAGACTTGTTATCGCATGGGCGGTGTGATAGGATAAATTTAATTCAATTTGTGCAAGCGCTTTCGCAAGCTTGTCTATTATTTTTTTAAGTATTTGTGCAAGCGTTTTCGCAACAAATAATAAAAATGTGGGGGAGAACCTATGAAAGCAAAATGGAGAGCAGGCTTACTGGCAGTTTCACTAGGGTTAGCCGGAATTTTAGCAGGTTGCAATTCAGATAATGCAGGTTCATCGGACAATAAATCGAAAGAAGAGCAAGTAACTTTAGACATTTTCCAATTCAAAGTAGAGTTTAAAGATCAGTTTGAGGCCGTTGCAAAAGCGTATGAAGAGGAAAATAAAAACGTGAAAATCAACATTACGACAGTTGGGGGCGGAGAGGATTACGGTGCAGCTCTTCGTTCAAAATTTTCGTCTGGTAATGAGCCAGCTATTTATAACATCGGTGGACCGCAAGATGTAGAAGACTGGAAGGGTAAATTAGCTGATTTATCTGATACTGCGGCAGCCGAAGCAGCATTAGAAGGCACACTTGCTGGGGTTACATTGGATGGAAAAGTATTAGGTGTTCCATACAATCAAGAAGGCTATGGATTAATTTATAACAAAAATGTATTTGAAAAGGCAGGAATCGATCCAGCTTCCATAACAGATTTTGCTTCTTTAGAAGCAGCAGTAAAAGAATTGGATAACAAAAAAGAAGAATTAGGTCTAGAAGCTGTATTTGCTTTGCCAGGAAAGGAAACATGGGTGACAGGATTGCATTTATCAAATGCTTTCTTAGCTCCTGAATTTGATAACAATGTCTTAAAAGCATTTAATTCAAAAAGTGTTGAATTCCAATATAGTGATGCATTCAAAAAAGTTTTAGATCTTCAAAATGACTACTCTGTGCAGCCGACTGTAAGTCTAGATTATTCAAAACAAGTAGAAGAGCTATTCTCCCTTCAAAAAGTTGCCATGATTCAACAAGGAAATTGGGTGTATGGTTCAATTGCAGGAATTGATGAAGAATTTGCTAACAACGGCATTGGAATGTTACCAATTCCAGTAGAAGGTTATAAAGGTGATCATATTCCAGTTGGGATACCAATGTATTGGGGCGTAAATAGCAATGCAGATGAAGCGGTAGTTAAAGAAGCGAAAAAATTCCTAGACTGGCTATACACTTCAGATAAAGGTAAGGAAACCGTGTTAAATGATTTTAAATTTATTCCAGCATATGAAGGCTATGATTCTACTAAGATCTCTGATCCACTTTCAAAAGCAGTTTATGAATATGCAGAGAAAGGCAAAACAATCGGCTGGACGTTCATGGGCTATCCTACTGGCTGGGGTCAAGACGAATTGGGCGTACAAATTCAGAAGTACTTAAGTGATAAAGCAAGCTGGGAAGAAGTTGTCGATGCAACGAAAAAGGCTTGGGAAGGCGCACGTAAATAGGAAAACAGACTGATTTGAAACAAAGTAGCCTTCGTGCTACTTTGTTTTGCTAAATAAGAAAGATTAAATTCCGAGTTAGATGAGTGTCTAACTTCAGGCGCCATGCACTTTTCTAAGCTAAAAGGAAGGTTTAAGTCTATTAACGTACTAAAGTAAAGAGTGTGTTCAATTAATATCTGCTAATAAGATCGTGTAAGTAAAACTAAGGCATTCGCCAAAAAAAGACTTGGCGAACGCCAGGTTTTTCTAAGCTAATAGGAAAGTTTAAGTGTATTAATGTACTAAAGTATAGTGTGTTTTCAATTAAATACCCGCTAATAAGATCGCATAAGAAAAGCTAAGGCATTCGCCAAAAAAAGACTTGGCGAACGTCAAGTTTTTCTAAGCTAATAGGAAAGTTTAAGTGTATTAATGTACTAAAGTATAGTGTGTTTTCAATTAAATACCCGCTAATAAGATCGCATAATAAAAACTAAGGCATTCGCCAAAAAAAGACTTGGCGAACGCCAAGTTTTTCTAATTGGAGGTGAGCAAATGCGGATACGTGATTTAGCTTATTGGTTATTTTTAATGCCTGTATTGGCTGCTTTTATATTTGTTGTAGTAGCACCTTTTTTACTTGGTATCTTTTACTCTTTTACAGATTGGAATGGGATTGAAACGAAAGGCTTCGTCGGCTTCGATCATTATCTAGCATTGTTCCAAGATAAACGATTCCTCGATTCCCTTTGGTTCACGACGAAGTTTTCCGTTGTGTCTGTCATTCTGATTAATTTTATTGGTTTGTCACTTGCACTTCTTGTAACAGCCAAATTAAAAACAAGTAAAGTATTGCGCACTGTTTTCTTTATGCCCAATTTAATCGGAGGTCTTATCCTCGGGTTTATCTGGCAGTTTATCTTTACAAAAGCCTTTGCAGGTTTTGGGGCCATGTTCGGTATCGAGAGTTTACAAGGATGGCTATCTACTTCTAGCACTGGCTTCTGGGGACTCGTTATTGTAATGAGTTGGCAAATGTCAGGATATATCATGGTAATTTATATCGCTTATTTGGAAGGTATTTCAAAGGAATTGATTGAAGCAGCTGAAATGGATGGAGCGAACGCATTCCAAAGATTTCGCCATGTAGTGTTTCCGCTAGTGGCACCAGCCTTTACAGTTAGTATGTTTTTAACCCTTTCAAATTCATTCAAGCTGTATGATCAAAACCTTAGCTTAACGGGCGGCGGTCCGTATGAATCGACTCAAATGGTAGCGATGGAAATTTTTAATACAGCATTTGGTCGGTATGATATGGGATATGCACAAGCAAAAGGGGTTGTTTTTTTCGTAATTGTTGCGGTCATTGCTTTAGTGCAAGTTTATATCAACAAAAAACGTGAGGTGGAAATGTAATGCGAAAAAAGTATTTGATTCCACTCGAGATATTAGGAATAACTTTAGCGATTATTTGGTTAACCCCATTCTATTTAATGATTGTAAACTCATTAAAAACAAAACGAGAAATATTTGAGGATACATTAAAACCTCCGAGTTCACTGACATTCGACAACTACGTGCAGGCATTTGTGGAATTAGACTTTCTAAGAACATTTGCAAATTCTTTAATCATTACTGTCATTAGTGTGGTTATTATTATTATTTTTTCATCCATGGCGGCGTACGCTCTTTCACGTACAAAGAGTCGCATTAGTACCATTTTACTTTTTGTTTTCATAGCGGCGATGCTGATCCCGTTTCAATCTGTGATGCTTCCACTCATTACGATTTTCGGCAAGATTGAGATGCTAAATCGTTTTGGATTAATATTTATGTATCTAGGATTTGGTGCGAGCTTATCGATTTTCTTATATCATGGTGCTTTAAGCTCAATTCCCCGCTCCTTGGATGAAGCTGCTACAATTGATGGAGCGAATCGATTCCAAATTTTTTGGTATGTTATCTTTCCGATACTAAAGCCGATTACGGTGACAGTAGGTATTTTAAATACGATTTGGATTTGGAATGATTACTTGCTTCCGTCTTTAGTCATTAACAAGCAAGGAATGGAAACGATACCATTAAAGATGTTCTTTTTCTTCGGGGAATACACAAAACAGTGGCATCTAGCTTTAGCTGGACTTACATTGGCCATTATTCCAGTCATCGTTCTGTATTTCTTTGCACAGCGAGAAATTATAAAAGGTGTGTCTGAAGGAGCAGTAAAGTGAAACTTCAATCAGTGGGGGGCTTCATCCACCACTGATTGTTAGTTGAACTAATCACGCTCAAAACGCCACGTCCTGTGGATTTCGCCTGACTAGGACATCGTGTCCGTCGTGGGGCATTTACGGGCTGTTGATCCCCCACTTAGAAATTTATTCTTAACTCAACTTCTTGAAGTGGGGGTCTTACAGCCCGTTAATCTACGGTAAAATAAAATGTTGAAGGGAGGATGTCCCATTGCCTGTTACTATCTTCGATGTGGCCAAAGAAGCAAATGTTTCGCCCTCTACCGTCTCCCGTGTAATTGCGGACAATCCAAGAATTAGTGAAAAAACGAAGTGCAAAGTAAGGGAAGTAATGGAACGGTTAGATTACCACCCTAACTTTCAAGCGCGAAATCTAGCTGCAAAAAGCACAAAAACAATTGGTGTTATCATGTCAAATTCCACTTCTTTAGCGTTTCAAAATCCGTTCTTTCCAGAAGTTATTCGCGGAATTTGTACGAGTGCCCATGCTAGTCAATATGGCATTTATTTATCAACTGGCGGTACAGAGAAAGAAATCTATGAAGAAGTTGTATCAATGGTACAAGGAAAAAAGGTCGATGGGATCATCCTTCTTTATTCACGTGTGGATGATCGTACGATGACCTATTTAAAGGATGTGCAGTTTCCATTTACAATGGTAGGCCGCCCCTATAAATATGAAAATGAAATTACGTATATAGATAATGATAATCGGAAAATTGCTCATGATGTAGTGGACTATCTTTTTCATTTAGGCCATCGGCAGATTGCTTTTATTGGAGGAAATCTAGATTTTGTTGTTTCAAAAGACCGCTTAGAAGGTTATCAGCAGGCATTAATAGATGCAGGTCTTCCTTGTTCAGATGCGTATTTTATCCATGATGAGGACTTTAAATCAAATGGAAAAAGCAGAATCAATAAGTTAATGAAGCTTGATGAGCCACCAACAGCGATCGTGGCGCATGATGATTTAGTAGCTTATGAAATCATTCGGTATCTAGAAGAGCTTTCAGTTCAGGTGCCAAATGACATCTCAATTGTGAGCTTCAATAACCATTCCTTATCAGCGTATGTGAAGCCTTCGTTAACTTCTGTCGATATTTCGATATTTGAGCTGGGTTTCGAAGCGGCAAACTTTCTATTAGAAAAGGTACAAGATTCAAATGCGGCTGTAAAGCATCATTTTGTACCAACTACCCTTGTAGAACGAAAATCATGCAAAAGGATTAATATTTTTAGCGAATGATTCCAATATGAATATGAGCTAAGACCTTATACAGTTACACTTTATCGCAGATTAACGGGCAGTAAGACCCCCACTTCAAGTTTGCGAGAGAATCAAAGAAACCTAAGTGGGGGATCAACTGCCCGTAAAGGCCCATAAAATGAACACAGACTAAAAGCGCCACATCGTGTGGCAACGTCTGCGTGACCCACTTCCTGTGGGCCGCAACTAACCATCATTGGGGGATGAAAGAACCCCCCACTGATGGAAGTTTCACTTTATTATGCAAACAGAAAAAGAGGGAAGATATGGATAAAGCATGGTGGAAGGAAGCGGTTGCTTATCAAGTTTATCCCCGTAGTTTTCAAGATTCCAATGGTGATGGAATTGGGGACTTGCAAGGAATGCTTTCTAGATTAGATTACTTACAAGACTTAGGTATTGATGTTATATGGATTTGTCCAATGTATCGGTCGCCAAATGATGATAATGGATATGATATTAGTCATTACCAAGAGATTATGGAAGAATTCGGCACAATGGAAGATTTTAATGAGCTGCTTAAAGATGTACATCGCCGTGGTATGAAGCTCATAATCGATTTAGTTATTAATCATACGAGTGATGAACATCCTTGGTTTATTGAATCACGTTCCTCAAAAACAAATGGCAAGCGAGACTGGTATATTTGGCGAGATGGTGTAAATGGAAAAGAACCGAATAATTGGGGAAGTATTTTCGGAGGGTCTGCTTGGGAACTCGATAAGGAAACGAATCAATACTATTTACATTTATTTTCAAGAAAACAGCCTGATTTAAATTGGGAAAACAAGGAAGTTCGAAATGCTTTATTCAAGATGGTGAATTGGTGGCTTGATAAAGGTGTTGATGGCTTTCGAGTGGATGCGATTAGTCATATAAAAAAGGATATTTCGTTTTCTGATATGCCGAATCTAGCTGGGCTTCCGTATGTTCCTGCATGGGAAAAGTATATGAATGTTCAAGGCATCATGCCCCTTTTGGAGGAATTAAAGCGAGAAACATTTGCAAAATACGACATCATGACGGTCGGTGAAGCAAATGGGGTCAGCAGCGATGAAATTCATGAATGGGTTGATGAAAAACAAGGGAAATTCAATATGATTTTTCAATTCGAGCATTTGAGCCTGTGGGATGAAGAGACAAAGAAGCTAGACATCCTCGAGCTTAAAAGTGTTTTGAGCCAATGGCAAAAAGCATTAGAAGGAAGCGGATGGAATGCTTTATTTATCGAGAATCACGATAAGGCTCGCAGTGTCTCAACTTGGGGGAATGACGGGCCGTATTGGCGAGAAAGTGCGACAGCTTTAGCGACGATGTACTTCTTCATGCAGGGGACACCGTTTATTTACCAAGGTCAGGAATTGGGAATGACCAATGTCAATTTCTCTTCGATTGAAGATTACAATGACGTGGCAACTAAAAATTTATACAAAAATCGATTAGAACAAGGAGATTCACAGGAGAGTGTGATGGAAACAATTGGGGCAACGAGCCGTGATAATTCCAGAACACCGATGCAATGGTCTGCCGACGATAATGCTGGATTTACAACAGGAACACCTTGGTTAGGGGTAAATCCGAACTATAGAGAAATAAATGTAGATGCCCAGAAAAAAGATCCAAACTCCATATTAAATTATTATAAAAAAATGATTCACTTGCGGAAAAAGGATAAGATTTTCACTTATGGGATATATGACTTGGTGTTAGAGGACGATCCGTCTCTTTTTGCGTATACACGTACGATTGGGAAGCAGAAGGTTATTGTTTTATGTAATTTATCGGAGCAGCCAGTCATGGTAGACGAAGTGGACGGCATTCTCTTTAAGCATTCGAATTTATTATTAGCAAACCTAGAAGTGAAGAATCGCGAAAATATGGCTACTATTCAGCTTGCCCCATATGAGGCAAGAGTTTATAAAGTATAACAAAAGACGTTTTGTCTTGGACAAAACGTCTTTTTAGTTGGTGGCTTTCGCAAGCCACGTTTTTTTGTGATAAATATTGCAGCAAAATGAATTGTGTCTCAGTGTGATAAGTTGTTAAAGGTTCCATGTAGAAAATGCACTTACTAATTCCGTATTTAATGACCTTCTATGGTATTCTCGGTAATCAAAAGTCTTTATTAGTGCCCGTTCTTTGATAAAGAAGGGTATTCACGGTAATCAAAAGCCCTCATTGGTGCCCGTCCCTTGATAAAATTGGTGTTCATGGTAATCAAAAACTCTCATTGGTGCCCGTCCCTTGATAAAAAAGGAATTCACGGTAATCAAAAGCCCTCATTGGTGCCCGTCCCTTGATAAAATTGGTGTTCATGGTAATCAAAAGCCCTCATTGGTGCCCGTCCCTTGATAAAAAAAGGTGTTCACGGTAATCAAAAGCTATTCATAATTGAATTCTTAATATGATTAATATCCCTGAAACATCAAACCTTAGAAAAGAGCCTTTTGGAATAAATTAATGGTTAAATTGAAAGAGTTGCGAACAAAAAGGGAAGCCTGTACTCTAAAAGGAGAATAGAAAAAAGAGAAACAGGTGGGTAATGATGATGAAAACAATTGTAGAAAAACTAAATTTAAAAAAATATAAAAAAGTAGCGGTTTTGGGCTTGCCTGATGGTGCAGATTACTTAGCAGAGTTAACGGATTATGATACAGAACTTACGGATAGTACGTATGACCTTATTTTTGCTTTCGTATTAGATATGGAGTCTTTAAAAGAACTAGTCAGCAAGGTGATTGAAAAAAATTACTTAAATAAAAATGGATACATTTTTTTGGCTTACCCGAAGAAAGGAAATAAAGTATATCCAACTTTTATTCATCGTGATGATTTATTAAGTGGGTTAGGTGCCGATGAAGATGGCTATATTGGGACAAGCAATCTTAAGTTTGCCCGAATGGTAGGGCTGGATGATGTCTTTACGGTTGTTGGCCTAAAAATCGATTCTAAAGGTAAAGAAAAAACTTCTACAAAAGCAAGCCAATGCGTGGATGATTATATCGAGATGATTCCAAGTGTGGAAAAAGATTTACAAGATACACCAGATGTACTTGTTATTTATCAATCTCTTACCCCAGGGTATCAAAAAGATTGGGCTCGATATGTGTATAGTGCTAAACAAGAGGCAACAAAAGCGAAACGGCGCGATGAAATGAAAATGATCCTTGCTGCAGGCTACAAGAGCAAGGATTTGTATCGCAGAGATATAAAGTAGCATAAAATCTCGTTCTATTTTAATCAAAATGAAGTAAATTTTAGAGAAAAAACACCTACTGGGTGTTTTTTTCTTTAGGATATTCTGTTTCGGATTAACTGGATTGTTTTCAAAAAAGAAACTCTTTACCCATATTATGGTTCTAATGGAGGTGGTTTATTTAGGGAAAATATTATCAAAATATTCAGTTTACAATGAATATGTTATAATACAACAATATTGAATGAATTATTTTAAAATTCAAATCTATCACTGCGTGTAGGAGACTCCTATGTTAAATGTATGTAAACTAAACTTAAATCCCCAAAAACGAGTCATTATTATTTCGGATATCCATGCCGAATTATCTTTATTTACAAGACTTCTAGAAAAGGTCCATTATACGGAGGATGTTTATTTATTTATTAATGGTGACCTATGCGAAAAGGGACAAAACAGTTTGGAGCTTGTTCGCTATGTGAAAAAGATGACGGAACAATCTTCAAATATTTTTGTCACGAAAGGGAACTGTGATGTTTTGTATCGATATGCCTTAACAGGGAATGAAAAAATTCTTCAGTATATGAGGGTGAGAAGGAATTCACTATTAAATGAAATGCTGGAGGAGCAGCACCAATCTTTAGAAAATCTCAATGATGTGTGGCAGGTTGCGAAAGTTTATGAGCTTTATTATAAAGAAGAATTGGATTGGCTCGAAGCATTGCCTGTCGCTTATGATACAGAGAAATTCATGATTGTCCATGCAGGTATTGAGAACCGTCCTGACTGGGAGCAAACGACGGAAGAGTATGCCCTGTCTGTTGATTCTTTTTATGAAAAAGGGCATCAATTGAATAAAATGGTCATTGTCGGGCACTGGCCTGCTGTCAATTATCGTTATCATGCTGAAAGCTCAAACAATCCGATTATTGATCACGAGAAAAAAATCATTGCGATAGATGGCGGTAATCAGATTAAAAGTGATGGCCAACTGAATGCTCTTATTTTCGAACATAATCAATTTTCGTTTCAGTTTGTTGATGAGAATGTCAAGGAACGAAAAGTAAAACAAGATTATATTGATCAAACGAATCGTGTTGGTACCGTAACTTATCCAAATTATGAAATGACCATTATTCGTAGAGAGCCTTATTTTACACTTTGCGAGAATGTAAAACTTGGAATCATGCAGTGGATTAAAAATGAGTATCTAGTGGAAAAAGATGAATGTGTGAACTGTGAAGGTGATTTAAGCACAACATTTCTCTCCGTTCAGCAAGATGAGGTTGTAAAGGTACTGGATGCTCAGCAATCAGGTTATATTTTAATAAAAAAGAATAATGGACTTGTAGGATGGGTGCCGACTGAAGTGGTATGAATAGGTTTAAAGCAAGGGAATATGTATATTATCAATGCAAAGTCGGCCCTCCTGCTCTTTCCGCTTTATTATGCTTATCCATCCGATAAAAAAGACAAGCAGAATTTCCAATTAACTTATTTAGTTAGGGATATCCTGCTTGTTTATCTTAGCTAATCGGAAGTTTAATTTTATTAACGTACTAAAGCAAAGTGTGTGTTCAAGTAAATATCTGCTAATAAAATCGCATATAAGAAAAACTAAGGCATTCGCCAAAAAAAGACTTGGCGAACGCCAAGTCTTTCTATTCAATCATAGTTAATCTGTTTTATTCACGTGAATAAATTCAGCTGATTTGTCTTTTATCGCTGTAAGGGACTATTTCTGCGAATAAACTTCGGACTAATGTTTCTAACATGACCGGAAGCTGTACAAATGCACTTTCGATATGAAGCCGTTCTGTACGCTTATGTGCGTCCTTTCCGAAAGGGCCAACATTTAATACTGGTGCTTGCAATTGCTTCATTTCAGCAAATGGAATACTGTATGTGTCTCCCCAAACGGGTGTGTTTTTTTCGAAAGTTGTCCAGCCTTCAGCCTCGTCCTCGTAAGAGACGTAGCTAAGATCACAGATTCCATTAAAATAATGGATTTGGTTTACTTCTAAATTAAACTGTTCTATGCCAGTTTTTTTCATTAAATCGATCGCTTTGATGACGAGTGGATCCTTTGAAGTATTGACAGCTGGGTAGTATGGAGGTGCATACAGCAGAACCATAGTAGGCCCAAGTTCTTGACATTGGATCATAAGTGAGTCAACGATACGAATCGATTTTTCACGGTCATCCCAATTTGCGTTTGCTAATGCATTTGATTTTATTTTTGAGATGGCTTCACCACCTAATTTTTTTTCAGCATGCTGGAGTAGTTCTTCATACCGTAGGACGTTCACTTTACCAACTGGTCTAACGCCTTCGCTCTCGCATATTTGCAAATAAGCCTCATTACAAGCTTTCGCAGTTTTCCAAGCCACTTTTGTGAAAATATCCATCACTTCAGCTGCGCTGCGCTTCATAAGGAAGACGTTATAAAGAGCCGCAGCTCGATATGGCGTTTGGGTTGAATATTCCATTTTTAAGTCTTTTTGCTGGAGCGAAACTGGTAAAGGCGTGTTTTCGCCAAGGTCAGACTCGCGGAATAATGGATTCCATTCCATGTGCTGTGTTAGAAAGGAGGCCATAAAGTTAGCTGTCATGCCGCTCATGGGCTCTCCAACATGTGTTTCCTTTCCATAGAATAAAACAGCTGGCATGATTTTTCCGATGGTACCAGAATAAATATAATAGTTCGGATCTCCAGGCTCCTGTGAAAAAGTCGGTTCACTATTAAGAAATAATTTGTATGTTAATTGATGCTCTTTCCGTAAACGGACTAGCTCTGGGACTGCGGCACGCATCCCTGCTGAGTTTACTTCTTCATCCGGTACAGTGACTAGCAGTAAATTGATAGGCCACTTTTCGATACTGGCCTTTTCAATTAGAGCCATTTGAAGAGCGAGTCCTGTTTTCATGTCCATCGTTCCGCGTCCGAATAAGTAGTTGCCAGACTCTATGTCAATCCGTGCCTCTTCTGGAAGTTCGTCTGAACGATCTTTCAAAATTTTCGTAAGCTCTTCTGGTTGGAACGCTAATGGTTCGAGATCACCGTATTCTTCCGTGTGGACCGTGTCGAAATGGCTAATAAGAACGATTGTTTCTGCCACATCTGGATTTTTATATAAAGCGGTAACGACATTACGTCCTAATCCAGCGTCATGAAGTGCCGTGTAAGACGGGTTTTCTTTGAAGTAGTCTAGCTCCATTAGCTTTGATTTTACAAGATAAGCGAATTCAAGTTCACCATCTGTAAGAGTCCTGCTTTGCCAGCTAACGAGGTCGCAAAGTAAGGCGCGCAATGATTGTGGAGTACCCCATTTTACATTACTCATTTTAATAGCTCCTTTATTTCAATCAAGATTTTTAAATTGTACAAGTATTATTGTCTATCTTTACTTGTCAGCGCTAGAGCCTGTTACTAATTTTGTGCTAATAGGATGCTTTCCTAATGCGGTAATAAATTGCTCGAGCCGTTTCATTCCCTTTTCTAGCATTGGCATAGTGTAAGCGTAAGAGATACGAATATAGCCTTCACCATGTTCAGTGAACGTGCTTCCTGGAACGACTGCTACTCCACCTTCGTGTAATAGTCTTGTTGCAAACTCATATGACGGCATTCCGAACTGTTTAATCGAAGGGAAGATGTAGAAAGCTCCATTTGGCTTGACTACATCAAGTCCCATACTTGTGAGGTGATCGAAGACAAAGTCTCTGCGCTTTATATATTCAACATTCATCGTTGCAGGAACTTCCCTGCAATTTGTCAAAGCTTCGATACCTGCGTACTGACTTGGCAAAGAGGCACAAATCGAGTTATATAAGTGTACATTTAAGACGTGCTCCATAAGCTTTTTTGGTCCCAAAATGAAACCAATTCGCCATCCTGTCATGGAATGCGACTTCGATAAACCATGGATCAGAAACAGACGATCACGCAGTTGTGGATAGGATGCGAATGAGCAGTGTTTACTGCCGAAAGTGTTTTCACTATATATTTCGTCAGACACGATATAAATATCTTGGTTTTCCAGTACTGCAACGAGTTCATCCATTAATTCCGGCTGTATTATAACGCCTATTGGATTAGATGGGTAGTTTAATAGGATTGCTTTTGTTTTTTGTGTTACCATTGCTTTCAATCGCTCTGGAGATGGAAGAAAGCCTGTGTCTGCTGTATTTAAATAAACTACTTTTGCCCCGCACAGTTCAATTATTGGCTCGTATCCAGAATAGATCGGTGCGGGAATAATTACTTCGTCACCTTCTTCGAGAATGGTTCGAAAAACAGAGTCAATTCCTTCACTTGCACCGTTTGTAATAACAATTTCTGTTTCAGGATCATATGAAAAATTATACCTATCTTTGAAAAAAGAAGCTGTTGCTTGTCTTAATTCCAACAATCCAGCATTATGGGAATAGCTTGTTTGATTGTTTGTAATGGCACTAATTCCCGCTTCTTTTACAGAACTGGGGGTTGGGAAATCTGGCTGACCAATTGTCAAATTGACCGCGTTTGGAAAATGAACGAGTTGATTGGCAAATTGGCGGATACCAGGGACTTCCAATACTCTTGCTTTTTGATTAATAGATAATGGCATGTATTTCACCTTTCTTGATGGAATCTTATATTAATATGGTTGATCATGTCCAGACAAGTACTTGACACTTTGTGGACAACCAGGGAAAGGGTTTTATTTGATGCTGCAATTTGTAATCAATCCTATTTAAATAACCCTGGCAGCCATAGGGATAGTGCAGGTACGTACGTAATGACAAGCAGACAAATAATCATAGACACCAGGAAAGGAACAATTGCAGAGACAATACTTTCGAATTTAACTTTTCCAACACTAGATGCCACGAATAGGTTGACGCCAAGCGGAGGTGTGATAAAGCCAATTGCTAAGTTTGCGACAAGTATTACTCCGAAATGAATTGGATCGATACCTACACCAATAACAATTGGTAATAAAATTGGTGTCAAAACCACTAGGGCAGAGATTGTGTCAATAAACATTCCAACTATTAATAATAAAATATTTATAGCGAGTAAAATGATGACTGGATTCGTTGAAAACTCAGTAAGGAAGGCAGAAATGTCATTCGGAATCTGTTCGAGTGTCATGAAATAGGCGAATGATACGGATAATCCAATGATAATCATCGTTGTCGCATTAATAACAACCGCCTCAAGGAAGCTTTCGAAAATACTCTGCCAGCTTAATTCTTTATAGACAAACTTTCCAATAATTAATGAATACACAACAGCAACAACGGCAGCTTCTGTTGGAGAGAAAATTCCGCCGTAAATGCCTCCTAAGATTATGACGGGAATTAAGAGCGCCCATTTTGCATCATATGTCGCTTTCCATACACTTTTAAAATCGAATACTTTTACTTGTTCGGGTTTATATCCTTGTTTTTTCGAGATGATATAAGAAGTAATCATTAATCCGGATCCAATAAGCAGTCCTGGAATAATTCCAGCCAGGAATAAGCTTCCTACAGATACACTTCCGATGACCCCGTATAAAACGAATGGTATGCTTGGTGGAATAATAACGCCAATAGAGCCTGCAGATGCTGAAATTGCTGCTGCAAAACCGCCATCATATTTCCTGGCAACCATCGCTGGTATCATGAACCCGCCAATTGCTGCTACGGTTGCTGGACCCGAGCCTGAAATTGCCGCAAAGAACATACAAGCAACGATCGTGACCATCGATAATCCGCCTGTCATCCAGCCAACCATCGTTGTTGCTAGGTCAAGCAGGCGTTTTGACACCCCGCCTTTTCCCATTAATATCCCTGAGAGCATGAAAAAAGGGATAGCCAAAAGTGGGAAGGAGTCAAGTGAAGTGAACGCTTTTTGTGTAATAATATCAAGTGGTAAAGTTGATCCAAAGTAAATAGCGACGAGGGCGGACACACCTAATGAAATGGCAATCGGTACCCCAATCAATAAACAAACGAATAGTGTTCCGAATAATAATATGACCGTCATCTGATGATCTCCTCACTTTCCGGCTTCTCATAGTTGCCTTTCCAAATTTCACCTAATTGCTGAATTAACCGAATAGCCATTCCAGTACCGCCAAGCGGTATGGCCAAGAAGGGAATCCAAATCGGAATCTGTAGTGCTGGAGTAATCTGTCCGTGATGAAGACTAACCAAAACTAATTTTGTGCCGTATACCGCTAAAAATAAAGAAATAAAAAACCAAATAAGAACCCCTAGACCTTCTAAAATTTTGCGAGGAGTACCATGTAAACGCGTGATAAACGCTTCAACTCGTATATGCTGGCGAAGCTTTACAGCGTAGCTAGCTCCAATCCACACTTGGAAAATATGGATGTAGCGGGCAAGTTCTTCCGTCCAGCTTGGTGCTGATTGAAATACGTATCGGCCGATTACTTGGCCGAAAATAAGCAAAACCATAAGTGCGAGAGTCAATACTAAAAAGATTTCTTCGAATCGAGCAAATCTTTTTGCCATGCATTACACATCCTTTAATTAGGGAGGAATCAAGATGTGTAATCTTGATTCCTCCCTTGAATTCATTACTTATTTCCTGCTAAAGCTTTATTTACTAAATCTTCACCAATTTCTGGTGCATATTTGTCATAAACTATTTTTGCAGCTTCGCGGAATTGCTCTCGCTGCTCACCTGTCAGTTCATTTACTTTCATGCCGCTTTCTTTTAACTTTTCCAAAAATTCAACGTCTTGTTTTTGAGCAAGATTACGCTGTTCAGTACGGTATTCTTCAGAAGCCTTAACGACTAATTCTTGAAGATCCTTTGGAAGGCTTTTATAAAAATTATTGTTCATAAGAAGAATTGTGGATGCATAAACATGTCCACTCAATGTTAAGTAATTTTGTACTTCGTAGAATTTATTCGTGTAATATAACGAGATTGGAGCTTCCATCGCATCATATGTTTTTTGCTGTAATGCAGTGTAAAGTTCACCAAATGCAAATGGTGATGCGTTTGCTCCGAATGATGAAAATGTATCTGTATGAACTGGGTTTTCTAAAGTTCTAAATTTCAAGCCTTTTAAGTCTGCAGGTGATTCAATCGGTCCATTATTATTTGACATATGGCGGAAGCCGTTTTCAGCAAAAACAAGACCTTTTAAATCATTTTTCTCTAAATCACTTAGTAATTCTTGTCCAAGTTCCCCATCAAGAGCTTTGTAGGCAGCTTCATGATCATTGAATAGGAATGGCAGGTCAAACACTAAGAATTTTTTGTTAAATGAAGCAAGTGGTGCTAGAGCAGGGATGGTCATTTCGATATTTCCAAGCTGTACAGCTTCAATAGCTTCACGATCTGATCCATAAAGTTGTCCATTTGGAAACAGTTCTACTTTCAAACGGCCGTTTGATTCCTTCTCAAGTTTTTCTTTAAACGTAACAGCAGCAAGATGTGTGGATTGTTCTTCGGATACTAAGTAAGCAATACGGATTGTGTGAACTTTATCATCTCCACTCTCACTTGAGGAGCTTTCCTTCGGACGTCCACAGCCTGAGATGACTAGCAAGCTGATGAGTAGTAGTGCGAGCAATTTTTTCATTTATTTTCCTCCTTTTGGAAATAGCTTAAGAATCGTTTTTCAACGTTTTGCAAATGTTCAAGCATTTTCTCTTTTGCAGACGATACATTTTTAGCTTCAAGAGCCTCGGTTAGCTTTACATGTTCTTGGTATGCATCGTACGCGCTTACGTGCAGTGTGTTCGATAGTACGAGGAATGCACGGTTGACTCCAGTGTTCATCTGATGGATCATTTCTTTGAATTTCTTATTTCCGTTTCTCGATGCAAGAATCAAGTGGAATTCGCGGTCTAATTCGATGAATTCATGGTAATTATTATTTGATATCGCTTCCAATTGACGTGTTAAGTTTTTCTTTAATTCACTCAATAAGTCCTCGTCTGATTTAGAAATAATTTTCCCAATATTATGAATTTCGAGCACGCGCCGCAATTCCATATATTCAAGTGAATCTTCCTTAGTGAAGGTGGCGACGATAGCTGGACGTCCTTTTTGCAGAACGATGAGGCCTTCCATTGCTAACCGTCTTAGTGCTTCCCGAAGAGGAGTACGGCTAATGCCGAGATCAGTTGCCAGCCTTTCCTCCGGTAATTCTTCCTCTGGTGCAAGTTCAGCCGAGGTAATTGCTTTCTTTAATAAGTTATAAGCTTGATCAGCTAATGAAACATTTTGAGTAATTTTTTTCAAAATCACTCCTCCTAACATTTTTCAGTATACTGTATACAGGAATATTAAATTATGTTAATCTATTTGTAAATAGGAATATTCAAATAATTAATTAATTTCAAAAAACAGAAGGTGTTTATCGTGTTTATTCAACAACTAATAAAGCTTCTTGGAAGTGATAAAGTTAGCCAAAGTGAAACTGAATTGTTCCGTCATAGCCATGATGAATCGTTTCATAAGGCAGTTGAGCCGGATGTAGTTTGTTTTCCTGAGAGTCGGAAAGATGTTGAAATGATTATGGATGTAGCACGTGAGTATAAAGTTCCTGTAACTCCCTTTGGTGCCGGATCAGGCTTAGAAGGACAAGCTATTCCTGTTAAAAAAGGGATTTCCATTAATTTTGAAAAAATGAATAATGTAGTTAATTTTTTACCAGAAGATTTAATGATTACTGTGCAGCCGGGAATGACACGCTTACAATTGAATAAACTGGTCAATCGGCACGGTTTGATGTTCCCAATTGACCCAGGAGCGGATGCAACGATTGGCGGGATGGTAGCAACGAATGCGAGCGGTACGACAGCAGTTCGCTACGGATCAACACGAGATCAGCTGCTTGATTTAGAAGTTGTATTAGCTAATGGAACAGTCATTCACTCAGGGTCTCATGCAAAAAAATCATCCTCTGGCTACCATTTGACAGGGCTGTTTGCTGGTTCAGAAGGTACGTTAGGCATCATTACTGAAATAACATTAAGACTTCATGGGATTCCTGAACATACGGTGGCGGCGCGATGCACGTTTGACACGCCAGAAGCATGTGCAGAAGCAGCTAAGACGGTTTTACTTAGCGGTATTCCGGTGATGCGAATGGAGCTAGTTGATGCAGAGAGTATTTCACAAGTGAATGCATATGGAGGCTATCATTTTCCGATTCGTCATTCTTTGTTTTTTGAATTCGCAGGCACGAGGACAGCTGCCCTGGAAGAGGTAAAAATAGTAGAGCAATTAATGTGCGAGCTTGGTTGTGGGAATTGGGAAGTCGCAGGTGGATCGAAGGAACGGATGGAGCTGTGGAAAGCCCGTCATGAAATGGCGTACGCTTACCGCCATATTAAAGGAATGGCCAATACAGGAGCGGATGTGTGTGTCCCAATATCGCGACTGCCAGAGCTTGTCGTATATGCAAGAAAGTTAATTGATGAAAGTGGTTTGACCGGTGGTGTTTTGGGGCATGTCGGCGATGGGAATTTTCATACAATTGTCCTTTATGATCCAAACGTAGCAGGTGAAATAGAAAAGGCTGAGTATACGAATGAAGCACTCGCATTAAGAGCGATTGAAGTAGGCGGCACATGCACAGGTGAACATGGAGTCGGGCTTGGAAAAATGAAATTCCAAGAGATTGAGCACGGAGAAGCGACAATTATTATGAAGCAAGTGAAGAAAATGTTCGATCCAGAAGGCTTGTTAAATCCAGGGAAAATATTCAACTTGGATTAATGTAAAGGTATTTTGGTTGCATATTGAAGTTAATATATTGTTAAAAGGATTAAATATTGTTTATTTGGTAAAAAGAGATTATTTAGGAGAGGCTTTCATTAATAAATAACGATGTTTATTCACTCTCCTAGGTTCATTCATTTACCAATAATCCCTTCTTTTTGTTTAAAAAGGAGGGATTGTTTTGGTTCAATTATTTTTCTTATAGTACTACAATACATATCATTCATTTGTCGAATATTCAACAAGCGTCTCTTTATATCCCTTTGTTATCACGCAATTCCACAATTGTACCTTCTGGAGCTTTTATTTTACAAAGGGAACCATTTTCAACACGGTAAATAATCTCTCCCTCTTTTCGAATAAAATTCGCATTCATCTCTTGTAAGCGTTTCACTTCCTGGACGAGGTTTTCAACCCATATGCAAAAGTGAACAATCCCTTGGCTGTTAGGATTATTATCAGCAAGAACTTCATTATTTTTACCAGTTTGCAGCTCGATATAAAAATGATCTAGTTTTAGCCAACTATTAAACTCTCTTCCATGAAAGTCGGGAGATTCTTGAACGATTTCAAATCCAAAAGCTTCCGTATAAAACTTTAATGTTTCCAGATACGTATTGGTTTGTATACATATATGATGAACGTATTTTTTTACCTTCATGTTCTTAGCCCCTTCTTAATTAATCAGCTGGTTAAAAAACTTTCCCCTTATTCTCTTTTGTTGACTTAGCATCTCGAATGGCTTCCTTTACCTTTAACAAGTCATATTGAGAAGCAGCTGCCATGAGTGTTAATTTTTGTTCTTTTATGAGTGTAATCAAATGATGAAATGCTTCTTGCTAAGTTTGCACAGATACTTGTTGATTCCAATGGCGTAGATGAAATAACTTAACATTTTCTTTTATCTTAAGTGAAATGTTTTTCCAATCAACTGGTACTCTTGATAATAAACCAATTGTTAAAAAATCCCCATTAGGTCGAACAGAAAATGCTAATTCAGTACCATCTGCACCTCCTATGGAATCAATTGCTGCCGTTGCACCGCATCCATTTGTTAATTCCATAACAGTACTTTGTAATGATGTATCTGACGTATTGATTACATTGGAAGCACCTAATTGTGGTAGCTCTTTTGTATAAAGATGATTTCTCGTTACAGCAATCAGCCGAAAACCGAGAATATTAGATAATTGTGCAAAAATACGACCAATAGAAGATCCGCAAGCATTTACCAATAATACATCCCCTGGTCCTAAGCTCAGTATCTCTGTACAAATAATCCAGACAGTTAACGGATTTATGTATAATTGCGAAGCGGTGTAATCATCAATTGTAGCGTACTTTGTGTTAAATGGTTTCGTTTTGGAACACCTGATAGCTTCTTACTATTTTCTAATTTCATGGCTTGGTCATTCTTTTCAACGCGAGTACTTGGGGCGATCATGAAGGGGCAAATGCAAAGGATGAATTGGATGCAAAAATCGGTCTCATGAAAGCCTTATGAGACCACTCATCAAAGAAAATGAACAAAAATCGGTCTCATGAAAGCCTTATGAGACCACTCATCAAAGGAAATGAGCAAAAATCGGTCTCATGAAAGTCTCATGAGACCACTCCTCAAAGGAAATGAACAAAAATCGGTCTCATGAAAGCACTATGAGACCACTCATCAAAGGAAATGAACAAAAATCGGTCTCATGAAAGCTTTATGAGACCACTCATCAAAGGAAATGAACAAAAATCGGTCTCATGAAAGCCTTATGAGACCACCCCTGTTTATCTTTTAGAATATACCGGCCTTGTTTGGATGAAATATGAGAAGCATCGCAGGTTACTGCCCTTAATTATTATTTTTTATGGGGAATAGTTAAGCTCGTCCATCCCTCTGATTTTAACTGTTTAGCTATATAAATGATTTGACCTACATGATAGGAATAGTGATACATTTGTCTCTCAATTGCCTCAATGAGAGTGTGAGGTTCATTCCGAATAAATATCTTCCGAAGCAGCTGCTCCTCTTCGATAGATTCAAGTGCATTTAGGAATACATTCCATCCTTTTTCCCAGACCTCATATAACTCATTACGATTTGAAATAGTATGCTCAAATTCTCCATCTCGGTCCCGGTCAGGTTTTTCACCATCAGAATTTAAAAAATCTGTCCAACGAGAAACCATATTACCGCTCATATGCTTCACAATGATTGAAATGCTATTGGAGTTATCATTCGGAAACCAGAACAGCATTTCTTCATCAAGTTGTTCGAATGTCTTTTCAGCCGTATTTTTCATCTCTCTAAACCGTAATTTAATAACCCTTAAATATTCGGAAGATATTTCATTATGAGTATTTGTCATATTAAATCACTCCTTTGCTATTTTTTTATTAATATAAATGAATTCTTTATTAAATCCCTTTGTCCTGCTTTTCGAACTTCGAAAAACAGATTAAATGCTAAAAAGCGGGAAAATTGATAAAATTGGTTTAATGCTATAATAATGACAAATTTATGATAAAAAGGACTATTCTTCGGAGGTGCAGATGATGGAAATAGATCAGTTAAAAAAGGTTATCGAAGAACTGCCAGAAGGAGAAGTAAAGTCATTATTGTTCCATATTCTCCTAAGAGTAAATCATATAGGGGAGAAGGGTTATTCAGAAACAGAGTTTGTGGATGATGTGAAAAGTATATATAAAACGATTTTGGATATAACGAAAGAAAGGTCGGAATCGAAGCAAGCCAGTACTTGTCAAAGGATTCATATTCTTTTTGGTGGATCTCCTGAGGGTAGTTTAAAGGTAGCATTAAAGGAAATGGGTGTGTTTGAAAAGGAAAGAGTTATCTCCTTTTGGAATTTATTTTCGGTTGGACCTATCTGGCAGCTGCATGAAGAGGTTGGAAAAGAAGCCAGATTTGCTTGGATGAAAGAAGCATTGAATGATAAACATGAGGAGTTTCAAGAGTATTTACTGAGATTTCATCAGACAGTTCATCAAATTATGTCCATTCCAGCAGATGTCCCTATTTCCCTATGGACTGCTGAAAACGCGCATGAGCAGACAGGCCTGCGCTTTGTTTTGCATTTATTAAAGGATAAGCCTAATGATATTAAAGTGATTAATACCACTTTGGCATATACAGAACATTTTAAGCAAGCCGATATAAAATACGTAGTATTGCATTCAGGGGAAATACCACCTGAAAAACTCCAAACCATTTATGAGCACAGTAAGCAGAAGTATTCCTTGTCGAATCTTGAAAGACAGCAATATGAACAAGAATGGCTTCATCTCTCAGATAATCGGGAATCATTACGAATATGGCGAAACGGAAAAATTCAGAGTGTATGTATTGACTATTATGACCAATACATCATCAATTTGGCGAAAAAGCTTCGACGCGAACGAGAGTCAGAGGAGTTTATGAAATCAGCGAGATTAATTGGAGAAGCGTTAGGACATTTAGATCAATATATAGGTGACGATTTCTTGGAATATCGGGTGAGAAAGCTGATAGAAAATGGCGTTTTTGAGATGGAAGGAAGCTTAAAAGCCATGAGATACTACGGAGTTAAATTGAGTTAGAAAAAGGTGTAATATGATATATACGATAATGATATTCATTTTTGCAGGAATTGCTGAAATCGGCGGAGGATATTTAGTCTGGCTATGGCTACGTGAAGGCAAGCCATATTGGTACGGCATAATTGGCGGGATCATTTTGGTCCTATATGGGATTATTCCTACTTTGCAAAACTTTCCTACATTCGGAAGAGTGTATGCGGCCTATGGTGGCGTATTTATTATTCTTTCGGTTTTGTGGGGATGGGGAGTCGATAAAAAAACACCTGATACGTTCGATTGGATTGGAGCGGTCATATGTTTAATTGGAGTATCCATCATGCTTTGGAGTCCAAGGCAGTAGACAAAAATAAAAGTCGTGGCTTATTTTTTGGCTGTGTTAAAGCACAGTGTTGATAATGCTATTTTGTTGTTGATTTTCTCTGTAGGCGCGAGACCTCGAAAATGCATTCGCATTTCCTTCGTACGATGTTTAATGGGGGGAGATTATTCAACGTCCTGCGGGAAAAGCGAGTCAAAGGGAGACCCCGCAGGAGCGATAGCGACGAGGAGGCTTCCGGACCGACCACTATGCTTTAGTGCCTGCAGCGGAAATCAACAAGGAAGTTTAACATAGCCATTTTTTAAAAGATTCATAAAGTTTTCAAAAATGAGTATATAGAACCATTTATTCGAAGTTATAATAATAAAAAAGTAATGGGAAGCATAGAATGTTCATCTGTAATTTGGGCGCTTGGGTGGATATTGAGCGAGTAGCGCAACCGACCCTATAATTTGGAGGTTAATATGGCTATTCTCTGGAAGAAAAAACCCAGGCAATACTTCTTAGAAAACATAAATCATACAGATGGAAAAATTGAAGTAACAGTTCCTCATATTCTTTTAAAAATAAAAATGATTGATCTAACTATTGAAGATTTACAAATTATTAATCGGATGCAAGGACTTATAAAAGAAAATATAGACCGATTGGTCAGTGATTTTTATAAAACCATTTTACAAGTTGAGGAATTGAAAAAAATTATTGAAAAGCATAGCAGTGTTGAAAGGTTAAGAACTACTTTAAAAACTCACTTAATTGAGCTGTTTGATGGTAAAATTGACGAGGATTTTATCGAGAAAAGATTAAAGGTAGCAAAAATGCATTATTATATTGGCTTAAAGCCTGCTTGGTATATGGGAGCTTTTCAAAACCTTCAAAAAAAATTGTTTGACATCATATTTGAGAATGTCCCTGACGGGATGGAAATAAAAACCATTTTAATGGCCGTTACAAAAATCTTTAGCTTAGAACAGCAAATTGTACTAGAGTCATATGAGCAAGAAAGAGCGAACGTAAGAGAACAAGAACACCAGCAAGTCAGGAATGAGATAAAAAATAAAATCATTGAAGTGAGCACAGATCTCGTTGCGACAGTAGAACAAACTACTGCATCAGTAGGAAGTTTATTAGGTAGCAGTAAAAAGGTAAACGAGCTAGTGACACATACGGAAAATCAATCGTTATTAACGGAGAAATATATCACTGAAGGTCAAAAGGAAATAACACATTTAGTAGGCCAAATTCAATCGATTAATAATGATATTGAGAATATGAATGAAATGGTTAAGAATCTTTTGTCCTCCTCTCAGCAAATAAAAGATGTCATAAATATTGTTCAAGCCATTGCAGACCAGACTAATTTGCTTGCCTTAAACTCTGCCATTGAAGCGGCTAGGGCAGGCGAACAAGGGAAGGGATTTGCTGTAGTAGCAGATGAGGTTAGAAAGCTTGCAGTTAGAACGAAAGAATCGATAGGTACGATTGAGGAGCTAATTTCACTGTCTAATACCTATACAAATCAGGTCGATACGGCGCTTAGAAATGTAAATGTCGCGGCAGTAGAAGGACGAAGTAAATCAGCGAAGACAAGGGAAGCCTTTGATCAAATTACAACGTCAATGAAAAATAGTGTAAAACAAGTTTCGGATGTAAAGGTTCAAATCAATTATATTGTAGAAACGATTCATGAATTTGGTCAAGCGATGTCTACTGTGTCTTCATCAGCTGAAAATCTAAACAATACAGCAAGCCTTGCATAAGGATTTTATCGCAGATTAACGGGCAGTAAGACCCCCACTACAAGATTGCGAGAGAATCAAAGAAACCTAAGTGGGGGATCAACTGCCCGTAAATGCCCGACGACGGACACGATGTCCTAGTCAGGCGAAAGCCACAGGACGTGGCGTTTTGAGCGTGATTGGTTCAACTAACCATCAGTGGGGGATGAAAGCCGACTAAGAACGCCACATCCTGTGGCAACGTCGGCACTAGCACGTCCTGTGCGTCGAAAAACCCCCACTGATGGAAGTTTCACTTTATCCCTTGACTTTCCTTTATTTCTATCCTATAATGCAAAAAAACAATTATTTTCCAAATGAAATGAATAAGGCTTAGATAAGGACATGAATCATTCTTACTTTTCTTTCCAGAGATCAGGGGCATGGGCTGAAACCCTTGAAGAAAGAGATTGATTTACCACCTTGGAGCTATTATGGGGAAAAGCGAATCCTTAGTATCCATAATCGGGAAGACCGTTATCTATTTGAGCGTAAAGTCTATTTGTGCTTTACGGAATTAGGGTGGCACCACGACCGCACTCGTCCCTTGTTTTGGGATGGGTGCGTTTTTTATTTTAGCTTTGTAAATGTTACCGTAAAACAGAAAAAAGGCATGAAAAGGTAACGAATAAAGCCTAATCGTTACCGCGAAACAGGAAAAAGGCATGAAAAGGTAACGAATAAAGCCTAATCGTTACCGTGAAACAGGAAAAGGGCATGAAAAGGTAACGAATAAAGCCTAATCGTTACCGCGAAACAGAAAAAGACAGGAAAAAGGTAACAAAAAAAGCTTCAAAGTTACCATCAAACAAAATAAGCCGTCAAACGTTTCAAAGGAAGCCTTTTACTAAAAAAATACTATGCGACGAAAAGGACACGAATCTTTCTTACTTTTCTTTCCAGAGAACAGGGTCATCGGCTGGAAGCCCTAAAGAAAAGAGATTGGTTTACCACCTTGGAGCAATTATGGGGAACAGTAAATCCTTAGTAACCATAATCGGGAAGACCGTTATCTATTCGAGCGTAAAGCCAATTTTGTGCTTTACGGAATTAGGGTGGTACCACGACCGCATTCGTCCCTTGCTATGGGATGAGTGCGGTTTTTTTATTTTGGATTTAGGAATTTATCCCTCATCGTGGCCGTGGTACTGAAAAAGTAAGGGAAAGATGACAAAGAAAGGTTCATTGTTCCTGAAAAAGAGAAAAGAAGGAGAAAGCGGTTACAAAGAAAGAGTCAATGAACCCGGAAAGCAGTGAAAGACCCTAAAGCGGTCACAAAGAAAGAGTCAATGAACCCGGAAAGCAATGAAAGACCCTAAAGCGGTCACAAAGAAAGAGTCAATGAACCCGGAAAGCAATGAAAGACCCTAAAGCGGTCACAAAGAAAGAGTCAATGAACCCGGAAAGCAGTGAAAGACCCTAAAGCGGTTACAAAGAAAGAGTCAATGAACCCGGAAAGCAATGAAAGACCCTAAAGCGGTCACAAAGAAAGAGTCAATGAACCCGGAAAGCAGTGAAAGACCCTAAAGCGGTCACAAAGAAAGAGTCAATGAACCCGGAAAGCAGTGAAAGACCCTAAAGCGGTCACAAAGAAAGAGTCAATGAATCCGGAAAGCAGTGAAGGATCCTAAAACGGTCACAAAGAAAGAGTCAATGAACACGGAAAGCAGTGAAGGATCATAAAACGGTCACAAAGAAATCCATTGTTTCCGGAAAACAAAAATAGTGCTATACCAACGATACAAATCCTGCGAAGCCTTTTATTTAAAAGTCAATATTATGCATTGAAAAGGACACGAACCTTTCTTCACTTTCTTAAACAGAGAACAGGGTCATCGGCTGGAAGCCCTGAAGAAAAGAGATTGGTTTACCACCTTGGAGCTATTATGGGGAACAGCAAATCCTTAGTATCCATAATCGGGAAGACCGTTATCTATTTGAGTGTAAAGTCTATTTTTGTGCTTTACGGAATTAGGGTGGCACCACGACCGCATTCGTCCCTTGCTATGGGATGAGTGCGGTTTTTTTATATAAAAAAATTAATTAGGAGGCATATATGTCAATGGAAATGGAAGTAGAAAAGCGTAATCATCGAAAATTAGGGCAGCAGCTGGAGCTGTTTATGTCAATGGAGGAAGCACCAGGAATGCCCTTCTTCTTACCAAAAGGAATGGTCATTCGGAATGAGCTTGAACATTTATGGAAACAAAGGCATCAACAGGTTGGGTATCAAGAAATAAAGACACCGATTATGATGAAGCAAGAGCTTTGGGAACAGTCAGGCCATTGGGAGCATTACCACGAAAATATGTATTTTTCCCATGTTGATGAGCAGAATTATGCGATTAGACCAATGAATTGTCCAGGTTCTGTACTCATTTTCAATAGTAAGAGAAGGAGCTATCGAGAACTTCCTATTCGTTTTGCGGAACTTGGGTTAGTTCATCGGCATGAGCTTTCAGGTTCTTTAAATGGTCTGCTAAGAGTTCGCTCCTTCACTCAAGATGATGCACATCTATTTGTTCGAGAAGACCAGATTGAGTCTGAAATTGAGAAAGTGCTGGATTTAATTGATGAATTCTATTCGACATTTGGTTTTAGTTATAAGATAGAGCTTTCTACTCGGCCAGAAGATTTTATGGGTTCAGTAGAAATATGGGACAGGGCTGAATCAGCTCTGGAAAAAGTATTAAAGAAAAAAGAATTGCCTTATCAAATCAATCATGGTGATGGAGCTTTTTATGGTCCTAAGATCGATTTTCATATTCTAGATTCACTAGGAAGAAGCTGGCAGTGTGGTACAGTTCAGCTTGATTTCCAAATGCCTGAAAAGTTTCATTGCCAATATATCGGCGAGGTTAATAAACCTCATCGCCCCATCATGATTCATAGAGCGATTTATGGTTCGATCGAACGGTTTATGGCGATATTAATTGAACATTTTGCTGGTGATTTTCCGTTTTGGCTATCTCCAGTGCAAGCGAAGATTTTGCCGATTTCAGATGCCCATTTATCATACGCCTATCAAATTAAACAAGATTTGGAACTAGCGGGATTTCGAATTGAAGTCGATGATAGGGTAGAAAAGGTTGGGCTAAAAATAAGAGAAGCCGAAAAACAAAAAGTTCCTTATATGATCATTATTGGCGATCAAGAAGTAGAGAATGAATCCATAGCCTTAAGAAAGCATAAAGATGGGAATATTGGACAAATGAGTATCCAAGACATTATTGCAAGGTTCAGCGAAGAAAAAGTTAACAGACAATAGAATGTTAAAAGATCCTAAGAGGCATTGAGTCTCTTAGGATCTCTAATAAAAGGTTTTCGTTTAAGGTGCAACTAATTTCTACCTTAATCCTATCCGGGTCTTCAAAGTAGACGGCGTAGTGCTCCTTACTGCCAGCAAAGGGATGCTTATCAGTATAAAGGATGTTTATGTTCTTTTCTTTTAACTTGGATGTGATATCGTCAACCTGTTTGCGTGAACTTGCATGAAAAGCTAGATGGTTAAGACCTACTCGACGTCTATGATAGGGGATGTCAAGAAACCTTTCCTCCGTCTGAACGAAAATAATGTAAGTTTCGCCTAATTTCCAGCTTCGACCTTTTTCCCATTCCTGATAGAGGCTATATCCTAAATCTTCTAGAAACCAACTCCAAAAATCAATCGTGCTCTTTAAATTAGAAACATATATTTCAATATGATGAATGAGCCCTTGTGACAACTGACAACCTCCTGAATATGCCTATAATAAATTGCTCTTATTAATTCGCTTAAACAACAAGAATTCCCTTTAATCGAAGTAATTAATCTTCACTATCTAACCAAACATCCTCTACATGCTTTTTCTTTTGCTGCTTATTGATTTTCCGGTATTCCTTCGATTTAAAGATGATATCAAAGTCATAGTTGTCAGGGTACAGCTCTTTGCCTTTAATATATAGCTTTAATCGCTTATGATTGATTGTCCGCTTTTCATTTTGTATTTGAACGATATAGTTTCCTTGTGAGTCTGGCCCTTTATAAATAATCCCCATTTCATTGGTTTCAGTAACAAGAACATTATCTCCCTGTTCAAAAAGAGCAAATGGTTCTGTACCCGTAGGAAGGGGCTGCTTTTTCGCAGATTTCCTTGCGTATTTATTAACTGCAATCTGTTTTTGATAATCCGGAGCCTTCAGAATGATTTCATCGATTTCTTCCCGATAGCTTCTGATATTTTTATAGGTAATTTGGTGGGCTTTCTCGATCAATTCCGGATGCATGCCGAGCTTGATGGCAATGTCAAAAGCCTGACTGTTGCCGCTTTGCCCGAGCAGAAGCCTATATGTTGGCTTTAGTGTACCGATATCGAATTCCATCATTCCATTGAGAAAACCGCTTGTTTTTTCAGCAAAGTCCTTCATTTCGCTATAGTGCGTCGTAGCAAACAAAGTCGCTCCTTTTTGGTAAAGCTGCTCAAGAATAACGATCGCCAGCGCCATGCCTTCGCTTGGATCTGTCCCTGATCCTAGTTCATCAAGAAGGACTAGCGAGCGGTCATTCGTGATTCGAAGGATGTCGATGATATTAACAAGTCTTGAGATGAATGTACTTAAGTTCTGTTCAATGCTTTGACCATCGCCAATGTCGACGAAAATATGCTGAAAAATGGCGAGCTCACTTCCAGGATTTGCTGGAATAGGCAGTCCTGTTTGCGCCATCATGGTAAGTAAACCAACTGTCTTCAATGTGACCGTCTTTCCTCCTGTATTAGGTCCAGTTACCACTAATGCCCGATGATCTTCACCAAACTGAATGGATAGAGGAACAGCCTTCTCACCAAGCATCGGATGCCGAGCTTCTTTTAAATCAATGATATAATCCTCGTTTAATAATGGTGTTGTTCCTCCGATTTTTCGGCTATAGGCAGCCTTGGCAAACAGGACATCATAATGATGCATCGTTTCCATGGCGATAGCAATCTTGTGCTCATGCTGTAGCACCTCGTCGGTTAATTCGTATAAAATTCTTTCTGTTTCCTGCTCTTCTGCCATACGTAATAGCTCAATCTCTTCCTGAATGGAACTGAGTTCTGTCGGTTCCATATACAAGGTAGAGCCTGAAGCAGAGGAGTCAAGAACCGTTCCCTGCACCTTTGCCCGATATTCCCTTTTCACCGAAAGGGCAATCCGGCCATTTCGTTCAACGACAATTGTATCCTGCAGAAATGAGGCATACCTCTTTGATTTTACTAGCTGCTGTGCCTTTTCCTTCAGCTTATCTGATTGAATCGAAAGCTGTCTTCGCAAATAGGCTAAATCGCTTGAGGCATGATGATCCACTTGTCCGTGCCGTATACAGCGGCTAATTTCTTCTTCCAACTGTCGCACATCCCCAATCGATTCCGCATACAAGCTCACATTAGGTGCTGCAAACTGTTTATCCTTCATGAATTGCTTCAGTTTTGAACAATGCTGCAAAAACGATAGGACATACGTAAACTGATCAGCACGAATATAGATTCCTTTTCGCGCCTGATTCAAATAAAGCTCCATTTCATCCAGTGTGTGGATTGGGACACTGCTGCTGATTTTTATAATTTCTTCCGCCTCAGCGACCTCCCTTAAAGCTTGCTCCATCCGTCGCATATCCGGCAATGGGCGGAGTGCAAGAATAGTCTTCTTTCCCCGGTTTGTCTTCGCAAAATGAGTGATCTCCTCTAGAATTTCCTGATATCCTAAAACATCAATTGTTTGTTGATTCATCCTGAATCCTCCTTTTTATTTAAAAAAATGAAACTTTTTCAGCGCAAAAGCTTTTCCTATAAAAAAAACCGCCATGAACGAATCGCTCATGACGGCTAGAAGAAATGTAAACATGTATTGGCACCCGAACTTGAGTACAGCAAAAAAGGACGAAAATGACACGATTTCCGATTTCTTTGTACACAAAAAAGCTATGACAAAACATGCCATAGCTGGTTTACCAATCTTCTATGCTATGATGCGTGTTCTTAACCTTCCTTGAAAAAGCCCATACTTAATAAACCAGTGATTAGACCAGTTTTTTGCTTCATTCAAGGCCGTATTAAAATAACGTTTAGTTAAGAACATTCACACTCATAAAACAAACTCCTCTGCTGAGTTTACATTTTTATACAAATTAAGTATACCTCGGTTGTGTTTGAGAGGTCAATACAAGATTGACGAATTAAATGAAAGGTAATGTTCCGGTAATGTTTGAGTTATTTGGAGGTTATTTCCTAATTGTAAAATAAAATTAGATTCTTAATGGTGACAGGATGGCTGGGCTTCGGACTAGGGAGCAGCCTTAGTGAGATTAATAGGGGGAGTTTAAATGGAAGATAAAAGTTCAGGACAAGGAAAGGACTTTACTGATTCATGGTGGTTTCTTTTCATATGTGTAAGTATTACAGGGTTGATTGTGATGCTTGGTCGTTAATCATATGAAAGCCTATACACAAAAAACCCATTTGATAGTGATAGAGTATTTCACCATCAAATGCTTTTTTTTATTATTTTCAAATATAAAATTATCCGGTAGATTTCTGGATAGGAGCAGTTTCCTTGTTAGTTTGTAAAGCTTTGAGTTTCCTCAAAATAAATACAAGTACAAAGATTCCTAACAAGCATGTAGCTGTTCCTGCACCGATCATGACAACTGAAACACTCGTTAATTTTGCTAAAAGTGCTCCGATTGCTGGAGCAATTAGCATCGAAAAGGTTTGCATGGACATAGCTGCTGCTGATACTCTGCCCATCATCTGTTTTGGTGTTTCTGATTGCAGTACATAGCCGTATGGAACTGCTTCGCCTGATCCAAGCAAACCAAGAAAAAATGCTCCGATTATCCAGACTAAATGTGGCAGATTTAGAATCCCCATACTACCGAGTCCAACGGAGATTATTAAAGTTCCACTAAATAGGGCGGATATGGACATCAGATGAATTGGGTTGTTTTTCCAACTTGTCCACTGTCCTAATAAAAGTGAGCCGACTACACTTCCGAGCCCAACACTGCTGATGAGAAGGCCAAAATTTTCTTTTGTAAAACCGAGGTCCTGAGCAAGGAAAACAAAAAGACCATCATATAGAAAAATAATAAAGAAAGCAACCGAGGATAGAATAATTGAAATCTTTAATAATGGTGTTTTTGCTATATGTATAAGGCCATCAAATAAATCTTTCCAATAGCTGCTTTTTTGTGGGTTATCATTCGTTGTTTCCATTTCTTCGACATAAGCTTTTTCATCTAGCTTCGGCATCATCATTAAGAATATGATAGCGATCAGAAATCCAGCTGCTTCAAACAGAAAAGGACTTTTAACACCAAAGAAGGCAATGATAGCTCCTCCAAGAGCAGGTCCTAAAATTTTCATAGTATTAACAGAAAGCTGACTAAGTGTGACTGCTTCTGGCAGCTGCTCATCGGGCACTGTCATTCGTATCGTACTCTGTCTTGCTGGGTCGTAAAGTGCTGCAGCAGTACCTTTTAAAAATACAAATAATAATAAATAGTAGAGATTAGGTGCAAAGAAGAGACCACCTACAAAAATAATTCTTAAAATTAGGCAGACAATCATGACTATCTTTTTAGGAAGCCGGTCAACAAATACACTAGCAAATGGACCAATGATTACCCACGGCAGGCCAAGAGCAATAATGACAGATGCAACGGCAGTTTCGTCCAGTCCCCAGTGATAGGCGACAATTACCTGTAAAGCAACAAAGTCAAACCAATTACCTAAGTCAGAAAAGACTTGTGCCCCAAATAATGAGCGATAAGCACGAATTTTAAGCGGTTTAAACATGCCTGCTCCCATAAATTATGTCTCCTTTTCTCCATTAATGGCCTTTCTTCTTCTTTCCAAAAGCTTTTCAGTGTTTTGGTTCGGGTCTTGCCCATTTGGCAGGTCATCATTTTCAAGTGCATAAATCGATTCCTCAATCCATCTCAACTCAGCTTCCAAACGAATTTCTGCATAACGGATAGAAAGCATTGCGGTCCTGCTGACATAAGAATAGCCGTTGGTTGGCCAATCCTGGACAAAATTTAAAAGATCTTCAGTTTCTTCTTTTCTTTTTTGCAGGTGGCCAATTAATATAGAGAAATCCATGTCGTCGTGCCAAGTGGCCATTTTCATAAACAGCTCATCCTTAATGACAGGATAAGCTGGAGGGAGCTGCAGCCAATTTTCAAATTCCTCCCATCCTTTTGGTGTAAGTTCGTAAAGTTTCTTTTTTCGGCCATCTTCATCCTGTTCAATAGGGTAGATGAATCCTTCTTCCTCGAGCTTTTTCAATTTAGGATAAATACTGCCATAGCTCATTCCCCAAAAAAGTCCTGCAGCTTTATGTTCAAATTCAGACTTAATATCGTACCCTGTGCTCGGCCAAAAGCTTAAAATAGCAAGTATTGTATGTTCAACTGACAATGGTTTGTCTCCTTTCAATGTATCATATTGATATATCATCGCGATATATCAATATGATACATCGAAAGTGAATAGGAGTGCAACAAAAAAAAGCTGAATTCAAAAAAAGGCAAAATGCTTTTGAAGTAAACTAAATTTTTTAGGTTCATTCATGCCTGTCATCACTCGAATGCTAGTTGATTACATAGAAAAGCCGACATTAATGATCGTTTGGGTATATAGGTTAAAAGTTTCCTCAAACGAAAAAAAAAGACAGAGCTTAAATGAATAAGGCTCTGTCTTTCATCCTTCAAGAAATCATTCAGAAAAATATTATGAAGGTAAAATAGGTTCAACGAAGTCACATACATTACCTGCATAGTTAAATCTTGCGATTACTTTTTCATTTCAGCTCCAACAAAAGTTGCTAATTGGCTCGTACTAAATACTACGGCTCCATTTACGTGTTGAGCAGCAATCATTTGAGGCTGTTTTGAATCTTTCTTCATGGAAAGCACCATCAATTTTTTATCATTGACAATAGTTTTTATTACAGGCAACTGAATTTCTACAGCAGCATTTACTTGATTTACAACAGTAGATGCTCCTTTTGTTTCAGTTACAAAGCTAAATCCGTACATATCAGTAACGATAGTAGCATCTTTACCTACTGGCACGGCCTCACCTTTCATTAGGTTTATGCTAAAGCGAGTCTTATCTGGAGCGGATTGTGTTAATTGGCTCATAACTTCTGTCGGAACTTTCGCTTTTACATCCCCTGTTTGGAAGACAACGGATTTCTTAGACTGCTCTAAGGTTGTCAAAATAGCATTTGACATTTCTGCTTGAACGATTTCGGCAGAAGCAGTAATTGCAGGAAGTGTAATGACGACTTCCGTTGTATTAGGATCATTCACTTGGTCTGCGATATCCTCTTCTGTCACAACAATAATCGTAGGGTCGATTGGTGGTTCGGTTGAAGTACCGTCCTTCACTTTAAGAGTAACTGTTTGTTCAGCAGCGTTTTGAGCGATGTCGTTTACATTTAGTTTCAACGTATTTTCGCCAGCAGTTAGTCCAGTTAATGAGAACGCGAATGAACCATCTTGATTTAATGTAACTGGTTTCGTGTCAACAACATTACCAGTTTTATCTTTTAGTTCATAGTTGACTGTTAAATGATCGTTTACGTCATAGTCGTCTCCAAATACACTTTCAACGAGCAATTTGAAATCAATAAATTTATCCTTAATGGAACCTGTTACTTCGTAAGTTGATCCTTCTAACTCTCCATTAACTGGAGTTATATTGATTTTAGGAGCAGATGTTTTCACATAAATAGGGCCTGCCCAATCAGAGCTAATGCCTCCTAATGGATTAAGTGCAGCGAGATCGAGTGTGTATACTCCTTCAGGTGCTTGCTTTTTAATAAAAGTTCCCCATTCTGTATAGGAGCCGTCAAAAGTAACGCTCTTTGGTCCTACCGTTGTTCTATTTACACCTAAGATGTATCCTACTGTGCCATCCCCATAATAACCGCCGTCTTGATTCGATGCATCCCATAATGCAATTTGCGTGGTGCTATGTTCATTATGGAATTCATATCTAACAGTAGTGGAATCAAGTTTACCATCTCTATTTGGAGAGATAGCATTATGATCTACGGAATAATGCTTTATTCCAGAAAGAATATTAGGTGAAAAATCAGCAGCAAATGGCAGAATTAAGTTTGTAGTACCATTTGTAATATGAATGTAACCTTGAATTTCTGCACCTGAAACAGTTGCAGTTGCTGGTACATGAAGGGTAACGTTTAGCACTTGTTCACCAGATAAGGTGAAGGATTCTTGATCAAGTGAAACTTGTGCCTCAGACAATGGGCCAGATGGTAATTTTGTCACTTCAACAGAAGCTTCATAGTTACTAGATCCACTTGTAAGATTTTTAACTTTGATTTGTTTTGTTACTGTTGTCGCTTGGTTAGGATTAGGTGGTACTTTACCAAAAGTAACAGTTCCTTTAATATTATCAATTGTTGCATTGTTCGATACAGTTGTGTCTAAGGAGTATGCTAAAGCTTCTGCTTGAACGGCTTTTAATGGCTGTACAAGCCCTGGACCTTGTGCAAACACATCAAAGCTTCCAGTGTCCAGTAATTTTGCAGTATTTGAGATTGCAACTTTAATATCAGCTGGTGTCCAATCAGGGTTCTTTGATTTTAACAATGCTGCAATTCCAGCTACATGAGGTGTAGCCATGCTTGTACCAGATGAACGGTCATAAGATTTTGAATAGTCTGCATCCGGGTTTTCTTTTCCGTATGCTGGCACTGAGGACATAATATTTGTTCCTGGCGCAACTACATCTGGCTTGATATCAAAAACTGGATTGGCTGGTCCGCGAGAACTGGAATTATTTATTGCGTCGCCTTCTGTTGAGCCATTCGTATAGTTGCTAAACGTAACTTTACCTGGTGAGCTTGCTAATGCTTGTCTAAATGCCTTACCTTCTCCAGTTGCCATATCAAACGAAGGAATAAATTCGAAAGAAGTACTTAAGTAAACATTAGCGGGTCCTGCACCATCTACGTTATTATGAATGATAGTAGCAATCGCACCTGCTTTTTTAGCAGCTGCAATTTTATCAACGAATGCAATTTCACCACGTGAAATTAAAGCCACTTTCCCTTTCACATCAATGCCAACAAAATCAGATTCTCTACCAACACCTGGAATTGCAACGACGTCATATGTTCCAGATAATGTAGATTGTGGATCTTCACCGTATGTCCAACCCATTAAATTAATGTTGGAATCAGCCTTGTAAGCACCAGCTTCTGTTGATACTTTTGCTTGCATTGTTTTCTCAGGAAGTGTTGAGTTTCCAACCGAAATTGCAAGAGCAGATGTGGCGGGGTTTCCGATCGTTCCCCTATTCGGACCGCTATTACCTGTCGCAATGACAGCTGTTACACCAGCAAGTGTGGCATTATTGATTGCGATTGCATCAGAAGCAGTCTGGCTGTTTTGGCTTCCTCCTAAAGATAAGTTAATGATATCCATGTCTTCTACAACAGACTTATCTATTGCCGCAATGATTCCAGAAGTAGAACCGCTTCCGTATGCACCAAGTACTCGATAAGCATATAGTTCAACCTTTGGAGCAAGCCCTTTAATACCATATGCATTCTTACCTTGAGCAGCAATCGTACCAGCTACATGAGTTCCATGAGATGTGTAGAAAGCTCGTCCATCCTGATTAAATTCAGGTTTGTTTGATGGTCGTTCTGAAGGTGAAGTTTCGTAAGGATCATTATCTGCGCGTGTGCCTACATAGTCATTTGGATTATGTTTAACGAAGTTATAGCCGCCTTTATAAACACCTTCAAACTCTGGATGATGATAATCGATACCTGTATCAAGAACGGCTACTTTTACATTTTGCCCTTCGATTCCCATATTCCAAAGCTCTGGAACTTGCAGATGAGGAGCGCTGTCCGTCATCATAATCCCTACTTGATCATCTTGATCAGCATCTCCGAGAGCGTGGACTTCTAAATCGGGTTCTATTGTAAGAACGCCTTTAAGATTAAGGAGGGCTTTTACTTTATCCCCTCTTAATTTAAGTGACATTCCATTGAAAGCTTCGCTATATTCAAAACCTTTTTTATAATTAATCTTGAATTCTCCTAATTGCTGTTCAAATTTTCTATGCTGCGCCTTAACTTTATTTCTAATTTGATCTTTTTTAGATTCAGAAATGCTATTTTTACCTTGAGTCTTATTTTTCCCAATTTCAAGTGCAACAGATGGTTCTGATAATTGAACAATTACTGATATTTCTTCGCTGTCACTAATGTTTTCTAATAGTGGGTGAAGAGTCGGCTCTTGTTTTCGCAGTGCCTCTTGATCAGCAATAACTCCTCTCATCTCCAAAATGCTTTCGTCTACATTAACAGACTTTTTAGCATTCTTTTCTTCAGCAGATGCAAAAATAGGGTTTAATAGAGAAATAATGAGGGTAAAGACTAGTAAACTACTAAATAGTTTTAAAAACCTTTTCTGCTTCAAAACAATTCCCCTTTGCCTTTTATTTTTTTTAAGCTATAACTAGCTTTCTATCCTCCTTCCAAAAAATGATCGAACTTATCTGAATAGTTCGAAACTTATAATAGCATAGTCTGTTTGGTGAAATGTCGGGAAAAATGTCGTAGAATCCAAATTTTTTCTATATAACGTACGAATATGGTTATTTTGTTCTGTGTGAAGAATTGTTAAAATAGGTATTTAGTATCGTAAACATAAAAAAACACCATCTTCAGTTTTTATTCCAATCTGAAGCAATGGTGTTTTTTCCGATTCTTAAATTAACTATTTTGCCTTTGTTCGACAAAACGGACTAGATTGAATACGAAGCTATAAAAACTTCTTCAATTATCATATTTTCATAGAAGCTATTTATGTCATTTAAGGTTAAATCTGCATAAATGAAATGGCTTTAACCAAGTAAGTGCTATAAAAGCAGTTATCTGATAAAATCATTCATTTTATCTGGAAATTTCCCCTTAATTAGAAAGAGATTGTACTACTGCAACAAAATTTTTTACTCCTTCACTTACTCCTATTCAAGACCGGTAAGTTGCTTTGTGCATCTATTCGGTCACGATTAACACATTTTCGTGACCAGTTAGGTGCTTATTTCATCTTTACGGTCACGATTAACTCCTATTCGTGACCAGTTAAGTGCTTATTTCATCATTACGGTCACGATTAACTCCTATTCGTGACCAGTTAAGTGCTTATTTCATCATTACGGTCACGATTAACTCCTATTCGTGACCGGTTAAGTGCTTATTTCATCATTACGGTCACGATTAACTCCTATTCGTGACCGGTTAGGTGCTTATTTCATCTTTACGATCACGATTAACACTTTTTCGTGACCGGTTAAGTGCTTATTTCATCATTACGGTCACGATTAACTCCTTTTTATGACCGGTTAGTTGTGTTTTTCATCTTGTATGATTTATCCTGTTTTTAAAAATAATCCCTGTTAGAAAAGCCGTTGAGATAATCATTCGTTTTTTCACTCTGATGGTATCAGGATTTAATAATGAAAAAATACGGGAACAGCTTGGGGAGATTTTAGAGAAGGAAAATAATGCATTGTTCAATCATTTAAAAAGAATGTGGACTCAATCACCGATAAAAGGAATTTCTTTTGAAACTTGGGGAGTATTATTTAATGCAATGATTGATGGATTAGCAATACAGGCACTATTAATCAAGGATTTCCCTGTTGAAAAGGTTTATGATGGACTTGAACAACTAGTTAAATCATTAACCAGGCAACCGACTCAGGAGGAGATCAAATGAAAATCTAACCACCACTATATCTTTCCCCAATTGAGTGAATCACAAATAATAGCCTTTACTGTCTGGATGTCATTTGCTTACGCATTTTACTTAATCATTCTAAATATAATAAATGAGTTGAAGAAGAGAAGGAGAATGGTGGTCTAAGAGAGTATTTAAATAGAAGAACCATTTTGAAGTGGAATTATAATAGAAAATAAAAGGATGTGTGTGTCATTAAGGCAATTATTTTTGACTTTGATGGAACTTTAGCGAATACACTGCCAATATGTTATTTTGCTTTTCAGAATGTCTTCATGGATTTTGATAAAAAAGATCTATCCGCGGATCAAATAAGGGCAATGTTTGGACCTTCAGAAACTGGCATTATCAGAGAAAATCTTAGTAATCCAAATAAGGAGCAAGCAATTGAATTGTATTATGAGAGGTATTTACAATATCATGATCAATTAGTTGATCCAAATAAAGAAGTTGATGATTTATTAAGGTATTTAAAGGATCAAGGTATTAAATTAGGGATTGTCACTGGAAAAGCAAAAAGGAGTTTGGATATTTCTTTAAAAGCTCTTCAAATGGAAAGTTTCTTTGATGCTGTGATAACTGGTGATGACGTTATTAATCCTAAACCACATCCAGAAGGTGTAATAAAAGCTTTGTCTCTTTTAGGTGTGGAACGAAATGAAGCCATTTTCATCGGAGATAGTGATGCTGATATACTTGCAGGGGTTCAAGCGAATGTTTATACAGTAGGAGTTCAATGGCTGCCTGAATATCAAACATCGAATTTTACTGTGGAACCTAATTCCGTTTTCACATGTGTTGCTGAATTCACTGAATCTATAAAATTAGGTTTTCCTATTAGTAATAAATGAGAAAAAAAAAAGACAGAGGCATACTTATGAAAAGCTCCAAAACGATAATGTAATGTTGTTTTAAAAAAGGAAAATATATCTTAATTTTTAGCTAGATATAAACGGCAAGGCTATCTTGCCGTTTTTTTCTGTGTCAAAAAGGAATATGCGGACCCAAAAGTTTTTTATCCGACTAAGTAAAACTTTCGACATATTTCCTGGGAAACAACAATATAATAATAATTTGATAGGATTGATATCCCTTAAATGCTAAAATTTGTATCAAAAGGAGGTATTTTTCCGAAATATAGGTAGTTTAGGATAATTTCGTAGAATAGATGTGAGGAATGGATAATGAAAAGAATTTCTTTGCGTATGAAAATGTTTATCTTTTCTTTTATTCTAGTTGTTTTCTCCGTTGTTACAAGTGGATGGATGATGATTTTAAATATATCTACAGCTTTTGAGAAGGAGCTTGGGGCACGGGCAATTGCGATTGCAAGAACAGTAGCACAATTACCTGAAATTAAAAGTTATGTGGGCAAGGAGGGGGGATCAGAAATCATTCAACCAATTGCAGAGAGAGTTCGATTAGCAACGGATGTCGACTATATCGTCATTTTTGATATGGAGAGAATTCGGTATTCCCATCCTTCTGAAAGTAAGCTAGGGACGCCTTTTGAAGGAGGAGATGAGCGGGCTGCATTATCTGAGCACGAATACATATCCAAAGCACAAGGGGTGTTAGGGTTTGCTATTCGAGCATTTGTACCAATTATGAATGATGAAGGAGTGAAGCAGGTTGGCGTTGTGACGGTCGGTATTTTGTCTCCAACTATTCAAAGTTTAATTGTCGAATATCGTAATGACATGCTTTTATCTTTGTTTTGGGGATTATTTATTGGTCTTATTGGTTCAATTTTTATAGCCAATCATCTAAAGAAACAAACCTTAAATCTTGAGCCTTATGAAATTGCCCGTTTAGTTGAAGAACGCTCAAGTATGATGCAGGCGATGGATTTAGGTATCCTAGCGACAGATGAGCAGGCAAGGATTATCTTTATGAATCGTTTAGCGAAGCAGTACACGAACTTTTATGGTCATTCAATCATGCTAAGGGAACTGTTTCCTGATACTTGGCTGGCTAAGGAATCTCAAAAAAGTAATGAAGTAATTTACCGTCCTTTACTTTGCCATGGCGTTATGTATTTAGTAAGGATTTATCCAATTAAGGTTAAAGACCGTCCAGTCGGTTCCTTAATTATGATGACTGATAGAAAAGAAGCTCATTTTCTTGCAGAAGAGCTAACTGGTATAAAAACCCTTGTTGAAGCATTGCGTGCTCAAAACCATGAATATATGAATAAATTACACAGTATTGCCGGATTAATTCAGTTAGAACGGACAGAAGATGCTTTAAACATGATTGTTGATGAAATTTCTGATGAACAGAATGTGGTTCAGTATTTGAAAGATAATATTTCTGATTATTCAGTTCTTGGGCTTTTGCTTGGGAAAAGATCTCGTGCAAAAGAACTTGGTGTCTCACTAATTATAGATCAAGAATCCTTTTTATTAGAGATCATGAATGGACTTTCAAGTGGTGATATGGTAACGATTTTAGGAAATCTATTAGATAATGCAATGGAAGCTTGTTTAAATTTAGAAGAAAAGACTATAACCCTATATCTGCAGAGTAATACGACATTTCTATTTATTGAAGTTCAGGACAATGGAATTGGATTGCCAGACGAAGCAGAGAGAATCTTTGAATATGGGTTCAGTACGAAGCAGAAGGAAGGAAGAGGGATCGGATTAGCTTTAGTTAAACAGATTGTAGATTCCAACAAAGGTAGAATTTTCGTAAGGTCACAAATTGATTCTGGAACGATTATTACTGTAAAAGTGGGGATGGAAGAAAAAGATGACTAAGATTTCAGTATATATTGTTGAGGACGATCCTATGGTTTTAGAAGTAAATAAGGGATTTCTAGAGAAGATGACTGGCTTCAATCTTATTGGAACGGCAACGAATGGCAAAGATGCTGTGGCAGAAATAAAAATACTAAAGCCAAATCTTGTGTTATTAGACATGTTTTTGCCGGATATTTCAGGTATGGAGATATTAGTTGAGCTTAGAACTGAAAGAATTCCTTGTGACATTATCATGATTACAGCCGCACGGGATGCAATCACAATACGTGAGGTGATGCGGTTAGGTGCGGTTGATTATATGGTAAAGCCTTTTCGTTTTGAAAGATTTCAAAAATCTCTTCAAGACTATTACAAAATGGCAAAAAAGATTACTGGTCTAAATTTGTTAAAACAAGAAGATATTGATGAATGGCTGGGGAGTTCTGAAAATGAAGTGGAACTGCCAAAAGGATTAAATGAATTAACGATGAAACAAATTCTTCTCGGGTTAGGAGGAGAGACAATACCTGTTACAGCTGAACAGTTAGGACAAAACCTGGGAATGGCAAGAGTGACGGTAAGAAAATATTTAGACTTTCTAGCTATTAATGAAAAGGTTGATATTGAAATGCAATATGGTAATGTAGGCAGACCAACAAAATATTATTCATTGAAATAACATCATTAAGGAATGTTTTTTTATCTAAAAACATGGAATCTCAGAGACCATAAAAACCAAAATGTCCAATATTTTCTTAATATTACATTAGTTTAAATAGTGTGTAATATTATAATGATCAGATTATTGAGTAGCTTGGAGGAAGCAATTGTCCCTAATTAACAATTTCAAATGGCGTGCTTTATTAATTGGAGCAGTACTTTTATTAGTACTTTTTGGCTGTCAATCTACTGCTTATCCAATAGACTTTGAACAGTTAAGTGAAGATGAACGAATTGTTATTCGCTTCTCCCATGTAGTGGGGGAGGATACTCCAAAAGGTTTGGCAGCCCGAAAGTTCGCTCAGCTTGTGAAGGAAAGGAGTAATGGACTTGTAGAGGTGCAGGTATTTCCAAATGGTTTTTTATATAAAGACGGCGAAGAAATGGAAGCGCTTTTACAGGGAGATGTTCAAATGATTGCCCCAGCGACGTCGAAAGTGACATCACTTATTCCAGAATGGTCGGTCATAGATCTTCCTTTCGCTTTCGATCGTTATGAAGAGGTCCATGATTATTTGGCCAGTCCAGCTGGGCAGGTTCTTATCTCTAAATTTGATAGCCAAGGACTTCATATGCTAGGAGTCTGGGATAACGGGTTTAAACAAATAAGCAATCGTGACTATCCAATCTATCATCCCGAAAATCTTCAACATTTAAAAATGAGAATCATGCCAAGTGATATTATTTATAAGCAATTTTCTAGTCTGGGAGCGATCCCACAGGAGATTGATTTCAATATTCTCTTTCATTACTTAGAAAGAGGGGAAATTGACGGTCAGGAAAATACACTGTCCAATATAACGAGTAAAAATCTATATTTACTACAAAACTATTTAACTATAAGTAATCATGGCTATTTAGGGTATGTGCTATTAATGAATAAACAGTTTTGGGAGGACCTACCTGAACATGTTCAGGTACTTATCACGGATACGTTAAAGGAAGTAAGCGAATGGGAGAGAGAAACTGCACGTAATTTAAATGCCGAAAAATTGGAGGAATTGGAAGCTTGTCAATGCATTGATATTTATCACCTTTCACCAGAAGAGAGGCAAGCTTGGGAAAAGGAGTTTAAACCCGTATATGACTATTATATAGCGCAGTTTGGAACCAAGTATATTGAATCACTTCCAAAGTATCGTAAAAAATAGGCTATTTCTTTAGTTAAAAGCTTTAGTAATAAAGTTAAGAACTTTTTGCTATAGAGACTGACAATAAAAAAGTGAAGGGGAAAAGGAATGAAAAAATTATTAATGGTAGCTCTCGTTAGTCTACTTGTACTAGTTACTGCAGCATGTTCGGGTGGCTCAGGTGGACAAAAAACAGTATCAGAAAGTGACCCAATTGTAATTAAATTTTCACATGTAACATCAATTGATAGTGTTAAGGGCAAGGCAGCCAATCGCTTTGCCGAACTAGTAGAGGAAAAGACAGGTGGAAAAGCCAAGGTAGAAGTTTATCCTTCCTCCCAGTTGTATGGAGATAATGATGAATTAGATGCACTTGTTTCCGGGAATGTTCATATGATTGCTCCTTCTGTAACAAAAATGGTTAAATTAGATCCACGCTGGCAGTATGTTGACATGCCTTTCTTATTTAATGACCAAGAGCATACACGTAAATTTTTTGAAAGTGATATAGCGAAGACTTTATTAAATAGTGATAAATTAGCGAGCAACGATATTATGGGCTTAGCTTTCTGGGAAAATGGATTTAAGCATTTTACAAATAATAAGCATCCATTACAAGAGCCTGAAGATTTTGCAGGTCTTAAATTTCGTGCACAGGCAGGAAAGGTTTTAGAAGCACAATTTAAAGCACTTGATGCTGGAAGTGCAACGATTTCATTTGGTGAAACATACGCTGCATTGCAACAAGGAACGGTAGACGGACAAGAAAATACATACAATAATATTGACACACAAAAGTATCAAGAAGTCCAAAAATATATGACATTAAGTGAACACGGACGTTTAGATTATGCCGTTTTTGTAAATAAATCCTTCTGGGAAAAAATGCCTGACGATATTCGTGCACAAGTAGAAGAAGCATTGAAGGAGGCTACTGAGCTTGAATGGAAACTTGCAGCAGAAGAAAATGCTGCGAGCTTAGAGAATATTAAAAACTCTGGTAAGGTTGAAGTACTGTCTTTGACTGATGGAGAACGTGCAGCTTTAGAAGAAGCTTTACAACCTGTATATGATGAGTTCAGTGAAGTAATTACAACCGAGCTTATCGATGGCATTCGCAATCTAAAGTAAAGAAGCATGGGTGTCGATCTACTATCTTGATCGACACCCATGCATTTTACTATCACTTTGCTGATTATAGGCGGAAGAAGGTGTGCTTTAGTGAAGAAATTAAAGAAAGCTTGGAGTTTATTTGAGGAAGTTTCAGCGGGGACATTTTTTTTCGCAGGCATTACGCTCATCTTTTATGGGGTAATCATGCGCTACATTTTTAACGAACCAAAGGCGTGGGTTGAAGAGGTTGTTAGATACTTCATCATTTGGGGGACCTTTTTAGGGTTCGCAGTTGCTTTGCGGCACAACCAGCATATTCAGGTTGATATTGTATACGATAAATTATCTAAACGGGCTAAACGAATGGTTGATATTTTTGCGACATCCGTAAGCATTTTATTCTGTATTGTTTTTACATATTACGGTTATGTTCTCGTTGAGAGCAGATATCATTCAGGGATGGTATCCCTAGATGTTGGAATTCCAATGTGGATTGTCTATTTAATTTTACCTATATCCGGAATGTTATTATTAATCCGTTTTGTTGAACGTCTTGTTCATTTGTTGCGTGGAAAGGAAGTGAACTATGATAATCCTATTACTTAGTATTTTCTTAGTTTTAATGATTTTAAGAGTACCGATTGCCATCAGTCTCGCGATGTCGACGATAGTTGTACTGATGCTAAGCGATTTTAATATGACCATGGTTCCGCAAAGAGTGTTCACAGCCCTCGATTCGTATCCAATGATGGCGATTCCAGGTTTTGTGCTTGCGGGTGTACTGCTAGCTCGCGGGGGGATATCTAAATACTTAATCGAAGCATTGAAAACATGGGTAGGACATTTACCCGGAGGCTTATCAGTCGTTACCATTCTTGCTTGTATGATTTTTGCGGCAATTTCTGGCTCAAGCCCAGCCACAGCTGCAGCAATTGGTTCGATTATGATTCCGGCAATGGTTAACGCAGGTTATGATAAGAAATATTCTATGGGGCTTGTTGCTGCTGGTGGTACCTTAGGGATTCTTATTCCTCCTAGCATTCCTTTAATTATTTATGGAATTACAGCAGAAGAATCAATTGGAAAGCTCTTTATGGCTGGTGTAATTCCTGGTCTGCTGTTAGGAGGAGTTCTCGTCTCGTCAGCCATATTTTATGCTAAGAGAAAAGGGTATGGAAAAGGTGTGAAAGCAACCTGGGAAGAGAGGAGAAGAAGTTCACTGAAGGCCATCTGGGGAGCATTTCTACCTGTGCTTATTCTTGGCAGTATTTATAGTGGAGTTGTTACACCAACAGAATCTGCAGTTATCGCCGTTTTTTATGGAATTATTGTATCTGCATTTATATACCGTGAACTTCACTGGAAAGATGTTCGGCCGATTATTGTTGAATCCATTAATATAACAGCTATGATTTTCTTAATAATTGGGGCGGCGAGCTTGTTCGGTTTGTATCTGACGAATGCACAAATACCACAGGAAATAGGCGCATGGATAGCAGAAAGTAACTTAAATAAATGGGTATTTATCATTATTGTTAATATATTATTCTTTATCATGGGAATGTTTTTGGAGGCTGTTTCAATCATCCTTATTACATTACCGATATTGCTTCCAATGCTGATTCATTTTGATATCAACTTAATTCACTTTGCCATTATTATGACTATTAACATGGAATTAGGGATGATCACTCCTCCAGTAGGACTCAATCTATTTGTTGTAAGCGGCATTGCGAAAGAAAAGCTTGGAAAAGTAGTAAGTGGTGTTATTCCTTTTATCGCATTAATGATATTCGTGCTCATCATCGTTGTCATCTTTCCTCAGCTTTCACTTTGGCTTCCTGAGAAAATGCAATAACCTACTCTTGATTATTAAAGGTAAAAACAAAAACGGCGACGATATTTTGCCGTTTTTTTTAGCTAAAAGGAAAGTTTAAGTCTATTAACGTGCTAAAGTAAAGAGTGAGTTCAATTAAATATCTGCTAATAAGATCGCATAATAAAAACTAAGGCATTCGCCAAAAAGGACTTGGCGAATGCTAATTTTTTCTAATATTTAGAGGGTATTTCGAGAATATCAGTTACTAATTTTCAAAAATGAGTTGTCAGAAACTAATCACATTAGTTAAAATGATAATATGATTAGTTTTGGTGGGAGGACATAATAAATTATGAAGGTAACGAAGGTTCATACTGTTTTTCAATTAGCTTTTATGCCACGATTGTTTCCGGTGAATTGTTATTTAGTAGAAGAGGAGAATGGGCTTACCCTTATTGATGCGGCCTTACCTTATAGCGCAAAAGGGCATTTTCGATGCCGCAAGAAAAATTGGAAAGCCCATGGGAAAATGATTGAAAGTCCATTTTCATCATGAAACAAACCATTAATCAAGCTGAGGTACCATTAGAACAAGAAGGCAGGAGGTGAGCAAGAGTTGTCTCGTAGGATGAAAATAGATTTATCTACTATATTGCTTAAAGCGACACATCTAATCGACAATCATGGATTAGAACAGCTTACCCTTGGCATGTTGGCTGAAGAATTACAAGTTCGTCCGCCTTCTTTATACAACCATGTGAACGGATTAAATGAATTAAAGCAAAAGCTAGCCATCCATGGAACAGAAAAGCTCTACGAGGCCATGCTACAGGCTGCCGTAGGACGTTCAGGTGATGACGCCATTAGGGCTCTTGGTGAGGCATATATTCAATTTGTAAGAAGTCACCCTGGGCTTTATCATGCCACAACAAGATTCCCTAATGCTGAGGATGAAGATTTACAGAAGGTACAGCAGTCCGTTGTCCAGCTTACAATTCAAGTTCTGAAAGTGTATGAGCTTGAAGAGGAGCAAGCCATTCATATGGTTAGAGGCTTTAGAAGTATTTTGCATGGATTTGCTTCTATTGAACAAATGGGTGGTTTTGGGCTACCGATTGATACGGATAAGAGTCTAACCATTCTTATTGACACATTTATTAAAGGTCTCCATTCCATTCGTGAAAGGGGAACGATGAATGCTTCTATCCAGCTTTAAATTAGCAAATTTAAGCCTTCGATTTATCCTGGAGCTTTGTGTGCTTACTGTATATGGTTATTGGGGTTTTAAAATAGGTGGTCCAAGGGTAATGATGTGGATTCTTGCATTCTTGATTCCTTTCGTTATCGCAATAATATGGGGATTATTCGGATCTCCGAAGGCAAGTATTCAGCTCTCGGGCTCTGCACATTTCTTGCTTGAAATGTTCATCTTTCTAACTCCTGTCGTTTTGCTCTTAAGTCAAGGAAAGGTGAAATTAGCTTGGATTTATGGAATCATTGTAGTGATAAACAAAATCCTTTTGTATGTGTGGGAACAATAATATGCTTATGAAGGAGAATGAACAATGGATAAAGCTTATGAAGAAATAGAAACACTTTATCGCCAGCTTATTACTGCATGGAATAATCGTAACGCCTCTGAAATGTCGGAGCTATTTGCAGAGAATGGAGAAATGATAGGTTTTGATGGAAGTCTAGCTGCTAGTCGTGAGGAAATATTTTCGCATTTAAAGCCGATTTTTGAAAATCATCCAACTGCCCCATTTATTTGTAAGGTGAAGAATGTAATTTTTCTTGATTCTAGGACTGCTCTATTGCGGGCAATCGCTGGCATGGTCCCAATTGGAAAAACAGAAATTAATCCAAGCGTTAATGCGCATCAAACGCTTGTTGCTGTCAAACCCGAAGAAAAATGGCAAATTCAGCTTTTTCAAAATACACCAGCCCAATTTCATGGAAGACCAGAGCTTGTTGAGCAAATGACAGAGGAGTTAAGCGAGCTGTTGTCATAACTGGTATGTAAAATAAGATAGTATTTTAGTGTGAGGAGAGAGATGAGTGGAAATTTATAAAGCGACGCTGCATGATCTTGATGGCATTTCTAAATTATTTGATCAATATAGAGTATTTTATAATCAGCCATCTAATATCCATGCGGCCAAGGGTTTCATTCACGAGCGATTTAAAAAAGAGGATTCGGTTATTTTTGTAGCTGTGGAAAATGAAAAATATGTCGGATTTACACAGTTATATCCTTCCTTTTCTTCAGTCTCTATGAAACGACTCTGGATTTTAAATGATTTATTTGTCGATGGAGAAAGCAGAAAATTAGGAGTAGGCGGAGAGCTGCTTGCGGCTGCGAAGCAATTAGCAATGGATACACAAGCAAAAGGGCTGTTGCTACAGACTGCAGTTGATAATTTTACAGCGCAACGCCTTTATGAAGCAGATGGATGGGAAAAAGATACTAATTCTTTTTATTATGAATTTATTTTTTAAATCGCGGCTGAGGAGTATTTATGGAAATAGTCTCGAAAGCGCGTATTCAATTAAGTTTTAGGTATTTTAAAAACATGTAATTGATTTTGACCGAAAAGATGAAAAAAGCTCCAAACCGGTCACGAAAAAGAAGTAATCGTGACCGAAAAGATGAAAAAAGCAGCAAACCGGTCACGAAAAAGAGTTAATCTTGAATTTGCAATTTTGAAATGCAACAGATATAAATTTAGTAAAAAGCAGAGAATCTTGAATTCGAGAATGTTTAATTTGAGATTAAATTTTGCCTGTAGTATGATATGAGAGTGTAAAAATCATCTAAGAAAAAGGAGAATAACAATTACTATGGCAATTAAAGTAAAAGCAATTATTGGCAGCACGAGCTCAGCATCATTCAACTTAAAACTAGTTGAATTTATGAAGAATCGCTATGCTGATCAATTAGATATTACTCCAGTTCGTATCAATGATGTTGAAATGTATTCAATTGATATAGAGAATAATCCTCCGGAAAATGCGAAGAAATTTAAAGAAGATATAAAGGATTCAGATGCAGTATTATTTGCTGTCCCTGAATATAACTTCTCCATTCCTGGTTCCTTGAAAAATGCAATTGATTGGTTATCTCGCGGAGGAGATTTCGTAATCAAAGGAAAACCTGCATTCATCATCGGTTCATCTGTGGGTGTATTGGGAAGTGTACGTGCCCAAATTCACTTAAGAGAAATTCTATCAAACCCAGGTTTATCACCTTCCTTACTTCCGGGTAATGAAGTATACATCGGTTCTGTTCATGAGAAAATCAATGACACTGGTGAATTAACGGACCAAGGTACAGTTGCATTCTTGGACTCAGTTGTTAAAAACTTTGTTGAATTCTATAACAAAACGAAGCAACTAGAATTAGTTTAAGAATAAAGTGAAACTTCCATCAGTGGGGGGCTTACTGCCCGTTAATCTGCGATAAGGTAAAGGATCAAGTGAAGTCAGACGCATCAAGCGTTAGGGACTTCCTTGATCCTTTTTTGACTAAAAGGTTTCGATAGCACGATATATCAGCCACTTTCTCACTTATATCGGTCAGAATTACGATATATCGGCCACTTTCTCACTTATATCGGTCAGAATTACAATATATCGGTCACTGTACCAAAACAGCTTTTTAATCCTCTACTTCATTTTCCTCTTTTCTGCTAAAAGCTTCTGAAACTCCCTTTCCAGCTCCTCAGATGGCTCGATACTAAGGCGGCTTAGCACTTCTGTTATTTTAGTCTCTAAAATGAGCCTTTCATCTTCTCGAACATTCCGTTTTTCCTGCGGAACATAATGTTTATATTCATCATACGTTCCTTCAAAAAGGTGAATTTCTGAATTTTTAATTTCTAAAATACGGGTAGAAATGTTTTTGATAAATCGCCTGTCATGGGAAACAAAGATGATGGTTCCTGGATATGCTTGCAAAAGGGATTCCAATGCTTCAACCGCTTCTATATCAAGGTAATTTGTTGGTTCGTCTAAAATTAAAGTGTTCAAATCACTAACAAATAATTTAGCTAATGCAACCTTGACCCGCTCTCCACCGCTTAATACACCTACAAGTTTATAGACGTCCTCCCTGAAAAAGTGCAGCCTTGACAGGACAGTGCGAATGAAGGTTTCCGTTTGCTTTGAAGTGGAGCCAACGTTTTCTAATATTGTTTTTTTCGTATTTAGAATATCAATATTTTGACTAAAATAGCCTATTTTCATTGAAGGGGAAATGAAGATGCCCTCTTTTTGATCCAAAATTTTTTTAAGTAGCGTTGTTTTGCCGCTGCCGTTTGGACCAATAATGGCGAGTTTATCTCCTCCTTGAATGTTAAAGCTTGCGGTGTTCCATAGGGTGCGGTTCCCGATGGCGCCCTGTACATCCTCTGCACGAAGAATGATCTTCCCTCTAATGGTTTCTTCATTTGGCAAGTTCATTTGAATGGCAGGTGTTTCTTTCAGTTTATCTACTTTTTCGAGCTTTTCTAATCGCGTTTCAATGGCCTTTGCTGTCTTTTGCAGCTTCTTTTGTTTTTTGGCAAAGTAGGGCTTGGTTTTAGTCGCTTCTAAAGAGCTGACCTTTTTCGGTGTTTTCGTTGCTCTTTCCGCTTTTTTCTCTTTTAATAGTAATGCTTCTTCCAGCTGCTTTTTCTTTTTCTCATACTTTTCATAAGCCAGCTCATGTTGACGGTGTTCTAGTTCCTTTTGTTCCGCATACTCCGAGTAGTTTCCCTTGTACTCTTTTACTTGCCCTTCATTGACTTCCCAAATCGTGGTACATAGAGCATCTAAAAATGCTCGGTCATGTGAGACGAGGACAAATGCTCCTTGCCATTTTGCCAGTTTCTTTTCAAGCCATTCGATGTGCTCGGTATCGAGATGTGTTGTTGGTTCGTCTGCTAGCAAAATACCCGGGTTGTTTGCAAACGCTTCGTTAATGTATTCCTGTGTTACCTCGCCACCGCTCTTTACTGTGTCGGTCTTTTTTAGCTGTGGCAAAAGCTCGCATGTGCTATAAGTGATGACTGAGCCAATATCAGGAGATTTCTTGCCAGCAAGTACTTCCAACAAAGTAGTTTTGCCGCTGCCATTTCTTCCGACTAAGCCTATTCGGTCATTTTTATGGATTTGTAATTTTTCTATATTCACTAACAATCGATCTTTTATATAGAGCTCTAAATGATTAGCTTCCAATAATAACATACGATCATCCCCGTTCTCGTTTTAATATGGAGACAAAAAAGCCTCCTATTCTACATTCAGAATAGGAGGCATAGGTGCACAACAAAAAGAGACTACTCCCTTTATGTCCAACTACAATCAGCCAATCCTATTCTGAAAACGTCGATTGAGGGCATCTCAAAGCAAGCAGAAATATAAGCTGCTTAACAAAATTGCCTTCAATCCATTGTCTTCGAAAAATAGGATTAGAACTTCATGTAATTGGGTCACCCTTCCGTATTTTTATTACTATCAGAATAAATGATGTGACAATATCTGTCAATGGATATAGTTGAGTCATTTAATATGTAATTTCCCATTTTTATCTAACTCATAAACACTTCCGATATCTGGTAAATATCGAGTTCCGGTATGCCCCTTAAGCTTTTCAGGGAAAAAGCTGTGCAGCGGTACAAGATACGGTGGATCGATTTCATTTACAAGCCATTGGAGATGATTGGCTGTTGCATGGCCAGAGCAGGAAATTAAGATTTTTTCGAATGAAAGCTTTTCAATGAATCGTTCCATTTTAGTATAGTTTGGATCGAAGGAGCCAAGAGGAACGCCATTAGAGTGAATATATATCCCTTTTTTTCCTTTAAAATCAAGCAGCTCAAGAATTCTTGAATAACTATTTTGAATAAAATATAGATGGCTGTTTTGAGTAAGCTCATGTTTACTAATCCAAGAAATAGAATTCAAGCGATTTTCCCACTCTTCTTTCTTGCTCTCTAAATCCTCTGGCAAAAGAGTGAGGAAATCTCGTTCACATAAATGCTTACTTGCTAAGTAAGCTGTTTCCGGTTCAAGAACTGCTGTTCTTCCAGTGGCAATAGCTGCTCTTATCATTATTTGAATCCGAGAAATATCACGGTGATAAAGGTTGAAAAAAGCACATCCATTTGTTTTCGTTAGATAGCTATTTATTTTAAGCTGAAGATCGGCCTCCTGATTAATTTCTATCGTTGAATCTAAAGTGGGAATGGGCTCTGAATCCTCTTGAAGTGATGTACCTTCCGTAATTAACAATCGCGGTGCTGACTGTTTTACTTCTTTTACAAAAAGATGAGACTTCTCCGACTGAGCACCGTGAAAACGAAGATCTCCTGTATAAGCAATTTTTCCATTTGGTGTTGTAATGATCATTCCGGCTGCACCCGGAACATCATGATCGACAGGGATCAGCTTCACATGGATGGACGCGCCAATTGTGATTTCATGAAATGGCTTTATACCAATAATAAACTCTGGTTTTCTACCGTTTTCTTCTTCTTCTAATTCATATAAGCTTGAATATAGCTTTTTGCTCTCTTCCGTCATATAGACTGGAATATTTGGCGAAATGTATTTTAATCCGCCAACATGATCTAAATGGAGGTGTGAGATAAAAATCGCGGTATTTTTTTCTGACATTTCTTCAGGAATAACCGGATAGTTGTTAAGACTTTTCGCTTCATAAATCTCATCGATCTCTGGGAGAAAGCCAAGCTCCAATAGATCAGAAGTTTCCCGAGACTTTCTCATCCGAACCTTCCCATCCAATATATGTCCTTGTGGCTTAAAAATCTCACCAAAGTCGAAAATAACACGATCTCCCTGATGTTCAACAGAAATAATAGTTCCGCCAATTGTTCGTAAGCCGCTCCAAAAGGTTATCCTTGTTTGATTATCCATTGTTTTCTTCCTTTCATATGACTCTGCTGAATGAAAAAGGGAAACCATTGGAAAAGGCTTCCCTTTATATTATTTATAAAGACAATGCATCACTTTTTTGTTCCAAAGTGCTTACTCTTTTCTTACTTCACCTTATCAAGTTCGGCCTGTGCTGCTTTTTCTGCATCAGCCAGTCCTTGTTCAACTGTCTTTTGCCCTAACAAAACAAGCTCTACTTCTTTATTTATCGCATTCTTTATGCCGTATGCACCGACCATACGCGGATCAAAGAAGCCACTGTCTAATTGCTGCTGGCCAACACCGTAGACAGGGACTTCCTCAATATATTTTTTCCAGTCTTCGCTCTCAAGAGCGGAATATCTTACAGGCAGATATCCTGTTTCCTTTGCCCAGTAGGTAGTATTTTCTGTATTAATTAGAAATTTAATATATTCCCATGCAGCTGTTTTTTGCTCGTCTGTTGCGCTTTGGAAAATATTAATGTTCGTTCCCATAAAGGCATTGGCAGCTTCTTTTCCTTTTGGAATTGGGGCTGCAGACCATTCGATATTGCCCTCGGCATCCTTTGCCACATAGGAAATCCCTGCGCTAGATCCGATATACATCGCGACATCGCCACGTGTAAATGGGCCTGACATGTAGCCATCCTCACCAGCTAAGCGGGCCGTACCATCTTGAATCATTGAATTGATAAAAGAAAGAGCTTCAATTCCTTCTGGAGAATTGAACAATACCTTTCCTTCTTTTTCATCAATGAATTCCCCGCCTGCTTGTTTCACCCATGCGGGTAATTCATGACCGACTCCATTTTCAAAGCCCATGCCGACAATATTCTTTCCGTCCTTTGAACCTGTAAGTTTTTTCGCAGCTGCTTCTAATTCATCCCATGTTGTTGGAGGTTCAACATTTGCCTCCTCTAATAAACCTTTATTATAAAATAGGATTCTCGTACTTTTGTTAAATGGCATGGAGTAGTATTTTCCGTCCCACATATTGGCATCACGGAAAACATCGACAATATCATTTAATTCTTCTTCTGTGAAGCCATTTTCTTTATCGTTAATATAAGGGGTTAAATCAGCAACTAAATTGTTTTGGATATATTCTGTTGTCCAATCCTCATAAGCTTGTGAAATGGTAGGCAGCGTATTTGCTTTCGCTGCAGCCATAATTTTTTGCGATAAATCGCCATATCCGCCTTGGTTGACAAGCTTTACATTAATAGAATCATTCTGGCTATTAAAATCATCGGTAATTTTCGTCAGTGCTGTTTCAAGATTTCCGCTCATAGCATGCCAAAATTCGATTTCAACAGGTTCTTGAACTTTTCCTGTAGTTTCCTTCGTTTCTTGTTGCTTTTCTTCTTTTTCCTCTGTGCTTGAGCTTGAATTACATGCAGCTAATAATAGGACAAATAAAATAGAAATAAGTATTGAACTCCACTTTTTCATTGATATTCCCTCCTCATATTGATTCATTCAATTTGCAAACTATTTTTTAAACTAGTCTTTCGGATAAAGTGAATCTTTCATCAGTGGGGGGCTTACTGCCCGTTAATCTGCGATAAATCACCCCTTTCAATGAAGGTAAAGATATTTGCTTGTATAATCACCCTTTGATGCCTGCTTTTGCAATTCCTTGAATGATGTACTTCTGCAAAATAATATACAAAATAATCATTGGCAAAATAATCATAGTTGAGGCGGCCATCAATAATTCATACACAGTGCCTGCTTCTGTACTAAAGGCTGTTAAACCGACAGGCAATGTACGCATTTCCTTCGAGCTAGTGACAATTAAAGGCCATAGAAATGCGTTCCAGGATCCAATTGCTTTTAGAAGAGCGATTGTAAACAATGCTGGTTTTGCTAATGGCACCATGATTGTCCATAAGAAACGAAAGTCACTGCAGCCATCAATCTTTGCCGCATAGCTTAAATCTTTAGGAACACTAAGAAAAAATTGTCTCAATAGAAAAATAGCGAACACACTTGCAGTCCAAGGAATAATTAAGGCTTCATATTGATCAATCCATCCGAGATCGGACAACAATACGAAGTTTGGAATAAGCAGCACCTCTCCCGGTACCATCATCGTTCCTAGCAAAATTGCAAAAAGTACATCTCGTCCCCAAAAGTTCATTTTTGAAAAAGCATACGCAGCAAGTATTGTTGTAATCAGCTCACCAATGGTTGAGAGAACGGTTACGGTAATACTATTGAATAAATAACGTCCAAATGGCGCCATCTCCCAAGCTTCTTTGTAATTTTCGAAGTGGAACTTTTCAGGAAACCATACTGGTGGCATAATCATTACTTCATTTCCCGCTTTAAAGGAGGTTAATAGCATCCAAATGAAAGGAAGGAGCATTAGTACCCCGCCGAGACTGAGAGTAATATAGATCGTTGCTTTTGAAAGCGCATCACGAATCACAGTGTTTTCTCCCTTCAATACGTCACTTTACGCTTGCCAATGTAGAGTTGGATTAACGTTAAGATAAAGATGATAATGAATAAACAATAGGCAGCGGCAGAAGCGACACCAAAATTCCATTCGCCGTAAAACTTCTCAAATATGTAATAGACAACGGTTAATGCACTAGAGGCAGGTCCTGGCTGTCCGCCAAATAAGGCATAAATTTCATCAAACACCTTAAAAGATCCAATAATGGAAACGACTGAAACGAAAAAGGTAGTAGGTGATAAGAGCGGTACGGTAATAAAAAAGAAACGTTTAATCGCAGAAGCTCCATCTATTTTTGCTGCTAAATAATACTGATCATTAATATTTTGCAAGCCTGCTAAAAAAATAATGATGTTATAGCCAAGCCCTTTCCAAATACTCAAAATGATAAGGGAGGGCATGGCCCATTTTGGATCAGTCAGCCAGGCAATTGGATCAACACCGAAGAGTCCAAGAAAATAATTAAGCACACCATATTCAGTATGGAAAATCCAGCGCCAAACGATGGAAACTGCGACTACCGACGTTACAAATGGGATAAAATAGACCGTCCGGAATAAAGCACGGAGCTTAATATTTGTATTTAACAGAATAGCAATTAATAGAGAGAGAATGATGGAGCAAGGTACAACTCCAATGACAAAAATAAATGTATTTTTTAAGGCAAGATGAAAGTTAGGATCATTCCAGAGATAAATATAACTATCTATCCCGCGTTCATAGACAATATCCTGGAAAAAATCATAATCATTGTAAAAGCTGATTAATAACGACTTGATTATGGGATATATCGTGAACACTGTAATAATAAGTAAAGCAGGGAGTAAATAGAGAAATGCTGTAAATGTTGACTTCAGTGTTGGTCTACCCATTGCAATCCCTCCTTAATTTTTGTGCCCATCCCATGCAGGGCGAATAGGCAGATTTTGCTCATTTGCCGAAGAAAAAACATGGAAGCCAGTTTTGCGAATACCTAGCTTAATTGTTTCATCTTGTTGGATTTGATCTTCTCTTGCTAAAAATGCACGTAAGGTGGCTTGGCCAATTGTCACAATCGCCATAATGTCTCGCCCGACTTGCTCGATAAATTCAACCTTTGCTGTGAGGGAAAAATCATCACCCTCAGCTATGTAAAATGCCTCTGGCCTAATGGCAATCGTGCAATCCTCATTTGCTATTTCAGTTTCTATGGGGATGGATTGCTCCGTTTCCATTAAATGAATCCTCTTTCCAAATATCTTTCCTTTTAATTGATTAATAGGAGGGCTGCCTAGAAAGCTAGCTACAAATAAATTTTTGGGCTGGTCATACATTTCTTGTGGCGGCGAGTATTGCTGGACGATTCCTTCATTCATCAGCAGTACTTCATCAGAGATACTCATCGCCTCTTCTTGGTCATGAGTGACAAATATTGTTGTAATCGCCAGCTCCTTTTGAATACGGCGAATCTCTTCGCGCATTTCTATCCGAAGACGTGCATCTAAGTTTGAGAGCGGCTCATCGAATAGCAACAGTTTTGGTTTTCGAACGAGTGCTCTAGCAATGGCTGTCCGCTGCTGCTGACCGCCTGATAGTTGGCTCGGCTTTCGATCAAGCAAATGGCCTATTTGAACAAGATCAGCCATCTCCTTTGCTCGAAGTAAAGCCCCTCTTTTCGGAACCTTTTGCATTTTGAGCGGGAACATAATATTTTGTAATACTGTCATATGAGGGTAAAGTGCGTAATTTTGGAAGACCATCCCGATTTCCCGATGCTCTGGCTCAAGTCCATTCATTAATTTTTCATTGAAAAATAACTCGCCATCCGTTGGTTTATAAATACCTGCGATCATATATAGGGTTGTACTCTTACCACAGCCACTTGGGCCAAGAATGGAGACAAGTTTTCCTTTGTCGATTGATAGATTTAATTCCTTTACAGCAACAACATCTTGAAATTTCATCGAAAGATTGTTTAATTTCACCTTCACGACAGTTTCCTCCTGAACTAAACATTTTGTTCAACTTTATTTTGTCCCCCATTAACGGGCAGTAAGACCCACACCTCAAGATTGAGAGAGAAGCGAGGAAGATAGGTGGGGGACAACTGCCCGTAAAAGCCCGTAAAATGAACACAGACTAAAAGCGCCACATCGTGTGGCAACGTCTGCGTGACCCACTTCCTGTGGGCCGCAACTAACCATCAGTGGGGGATGGAAAAAACCCCCACTGATGGAAGTTTCACTTTATTCCATTACTGCATGATGTGCAGTATTTCATTGTATCGCCCTTCTATTAAAAGAACTTGAAGTGAGAGTAAAGATTCATTAAGATTGTGAAAATTTATGGAAAAAGTCATATAAAATGGCTATTATTCGAGGATATTCTGTTTGATTTATAGTAATTTATTATTAAAAGGAAACAGGTAGGGGAGAATATGCAATTTTTTATAAAAAATATGTGTGAAGATTTTGCTATACAAATACTTAAATGGAATTACAATGCACCATATGACTTTTATAATAATGAAGTAAATTCTGATTCTATTAAGGAAATGTTAGAAAACCCATATTACGTGGTAGAAGATAACTATAAGAAATTAGTAGGCTTTTTTTGCACAGGTGCTTCAGCGCAAGTACCGATTGGTTCTCAGTTTGGAGCATACTCTGAGGATTTCATTGATATTGGGATTGGAATGAAACCGGAATTAACGGGTCAAGGTCTTGGTTACATGTTCTTTTCGTTTGTTCTTCACCATATTCAAGAAACAAATAAAGACGTCCCGATTCGCTTAACAGTAGCAAAATTCAATAAAAGAGCCATCCATCTTTACGAAAAGATTGGATTCAAAGAAGTAATGGAATTTTCAAATGAAAAAGCGAACTTTCAAACAATGGTTAAAATCTGACTCTAATAGGGAGAAAAAGATGATGCGATTACCAAAGGAATTTGTAAAAACATTAAAAAACGTCCATAAGGAAAAAGCTGAAAAGTGGCTGGAGGATTTTGATAGACTTATAGATGAATGTGAACAGCGCTGGCAAATGAACATTTTGTCCCCGTATGAGTTATCGTATCATTTTGTTGCTCCAGCACTACGCAGAGATGGAGCTGAAGTTGTCATAAAGCTGGCCATTCCGAGTAAAGAATTTTATGCAGAAGTAGAGGCACTGCAGGTCTTTAACGGGAATGGCATGGTCAAAGTAATGGATGTTGATTATGAAAAAGGCATTCTTATTTTAGAACGATTAGTTCCAGGCATCACACTAGCTACATTAACGAATGATGAAGAAGCTACTTACATTGCTGCGCAGATTATGAAGAAATTATGGAGGCCGGTGCAAAGCTCTGATCTTTTTCAAACGACAATGGATAGGGAAACAGAACTAAAAAGGATTTATCATGAATATCCGGAAGGTGTAGGCCCTGTAACGAAAGAAACACTACGAGAAGCAACGGAGATTTTTACTGAAATGAATCATACGCTAGGCACACCGTTCATGCTCCATGGTGACCTGCATCATTACAATATTTTATTTAATGGAGAAACTTGGCTGGCTATTGATCCTAAAGGACTGATAGGAGATAGAGAATACGATGTTATCCAATTTTTATTAAATAAATTGCCAAAAGAAAATTTAGCAGAAATACTTGAAAAGCGGATAAATATTTTGGTGAAGGAACTTCATTTAAATAAGCATAGAGTATTATCTTGGGGATTTTCGCATGCTGTGCTCACGACATGCTGGTCGTTTGAGGAAAGTGGCAGCTATAATGAGGTTTTTTTAAAATCAATTAATGTATTTAAGTGTTTTTTGGCTTAGTGACAGGGTTACTACTCTAGACCGAAATTAGTACTTACTTTAAGATTAGGGGAAGAGGAAACGAAATTGGAATGAAGATGAGCTACTGGAACACTTTGTAGTATTACCAATTAGAAAGAAAACTGATTGGTAATAAAACAGGCGCAAGTCGTTTAGGATTTGCAGTATTATTAAAGTACTTTCAACAAGACGATACTGACTATTTAAAAAGTCAAGCATACAGTCTGTTTCGCAAGTGGAAAGTCGAACCTCCTTCAAATGGAAGTTTAAAGCGAATGATCGATTCAGCAATTGATACTTTTGAAAGGAATTTGTATAAATCGACTTATCAGCAGCTGTCACCTAAGACTTGTTCACGATTAGATGCGCTGCATGTGCTTCAGATTCAAAACATTTTGGCTCTTGGGATCAGAACCTGCTTTCCGAATGGCATCCTCGTTATAAGAAACATGGAGTCATGATCTATTGGCATACAGATCGTAAGTCAGCTTGTATTTATTCTCAGCTTAAGTCCTGCGTTTCTTCGGAGGTGGCAGCAATGATGGAAGGGGTTCTTCGTCACTGAACGAACATGGAGGTTGACAGAAATTATGTCGATACACACGGACAAAGTGTTGTTGCTTTTGCTTTTTGTCATCTACTTGGTTTTAAACTGATGCCACGTTTTAAAAATATGGGATCTCAAAAGCTATATCGTCCAGAAGCCGGCATGAATGAGGAATATCCTCACCTGCAACAGGCTTTAAGTAGACCGATTAACTGGGATCTTATTCGGCAACAGTATGAACAAATCATTAAGTTTGCAACTGCTCTACGATTGGGTACTGCTTTTGCCGAATCCATATTAAAGCGATTTACAAGGGATACTAAACATCCAACCTATCAGGCTTTATGTGAATTAGGAAAAGCGATTAAAACAATCTTTTTATGTGATTATTTACACTATGAAGAGATTCGAAGGAAGATCCATGAAGGATTAAATACAGTGGACCAATGGAACTCAGTGAATACTTATATTTTCTATGGGAAAAACAGTGAGATTCGTCCCAATTCGATAGAAGACCAAGAGGTGTCCGTCTTATCACTTCAATTGCTGCAAAATTGCTTAGTCTATATGAATACCTTAATGGTACAAGAAGTGCTTTATGACAACAACCAATATTGGTTGAAGAAAATGACTCCAGAAGATTTTAGGGGATTAACACCTTTATTTTATCATCATGTCAATCCATATGGAACTTTTGAACTCGATATGGATCAGCGAATAACTATTAAGTTGAAAGTGTCGTAGTTTTCATTTTTGATCAGTTACAAAACCCAGCTAATGTCCCGTCATGATATTAGCTGGGTTTAGCAATGAACACTGAAAAGAGTGCATTCCTTCTACGGAAAAGCGCTTTTTTCTTGAATAAGGGGTCCTGCCGCATACCCATCAAGCTAACAAGAACGAGTTACCCCGAAACGAAAAAAATGAGCTGAATTCCCATGGACAACTATGAAGGGATAAAATTTTCATTTTGGGGGTATTTCTAGCTTGATGGGCATGTGGTACTACCCCTTTACGGCAAGATTTTGGGTGCTTTGCGTACGGAACAATAGAGCCTGAAGGCTGAATTGAGTGAGCTACGGCTGCAAAATACTAAGGACTTTGGCGAAATCAAAGACCAATTGAGAAATACGGAAGTCATTGTGGAAATTTTGAAAGAAGAAACTTGGAAGAATCAAAAAGACATTCGCAGAATCCAGAAAACGATGGGCATAAAATAAAGGCTTCTACAGAACGTATTCCTCATTACTTTCTTCTTAAAATTTTTCGCCTCTGACTTTTCTTTTCCCCAGCTAAATCCCAATATTTTTGAGAAAGGGATAAACTATAACGTAGCATCTAAAGCGAAAGTGGGGTGTACCATTGGAAACGAATCAGCTTTATCCCTCCGATATGACTCACCTGTTTAAAAAACAGTATGTTGAAGAATGGATGGGAAGAAGAAAACATTATTTTAAAAAGGGAGAGCAGATTTATTTTCCCAAAAAATTAACCAATGAAATCTATCTACTGGTCGACGGTACGGCAAGAATGTTTCATGTGCACCACCATGGAAAGGAATGTGTCCTGGGGCTGTTATCGCAAGGGGATTTTATTGATTTGACGAGTGTGTTTACCGACAAATCAAGTAATGTTTTTGCAATGGCATTGACAGATGTTGCCGCTGTGCAGGTCCGGAAACAGGAAATCAGGGAGCAAGTGATGAATACACCGGAGCTTTCGATGGCTTTGCTTCATTATTTTTCGAATAAACTGCATGAAACAGTTCATATTTTGGAGCAGGTTGCTTATGAAAAAGTGGAAGAGCGATTGATGAATATGCTGAGGAAATTGGCCGATCCGAAAGAGGAGCTGGACGGCTGGTACCCGCTGCCCCATTTTTTGACCCATAAAGATATTGCCGGAATGATTGCGTCCACAAGAGAAACCGTGACATTCTTACTGAATAAATACATTCAAAACGGAGTAATTCGCCAGCAGCAAAATCGGCTCTGGATCCATGCAGATCCATTTACTTAACAAATGGATCGCTGGCGCCGTCATGTAAGGACGCTTACATACAGGCTTCCAATCTCCCTGTTATGGTTATGGTGTAGCCATCCTACAAAAAATCAGGGAGGAGATAAAGATGAATAATATCAATTTCAGGGCAGTCCAACAGATGATGGAGGCCATTCAATCTGATCCGGCGTTAAAAATGAGAAAATGGCATGCTTCAATCAAATGGCAAGACGGTGTCCGGAACGAAGTAAAAATACGTGATTTCGAGCCATTTATGATGGATGAGCCACAGCCATTGGGAGGCACAGACCAGGCTCCCAACCCGGTTGAAATGCTGATTGCTGCCGCGGGAAGCTGCTTTGCGATCACTTTTGAAGTGTTGGCAAGCCAAAAAGGAATTACCTTGGAAGATGTTACGGTGAATATTGAAGCAGACTTGAATGCTGCAGTATTTTTGGGATTGGAAGAAGGGGATGGCGGCATCTTGAATCCCGTACTGATTATCAAGGCAAAGACCTCCGCTTCCAAAGAAGAGATTGACACACTCGTTGCCGAGTCTTTAAGCAAATCAGTGGTCTTGGCCAGTTTAAAAACAGACGTAAACGTAACTGTTTCATAAAAAACTGCACCTTCAATTGTTAGACTGTGTCTAACAATTGGGGTACAGTTCATTAGGTGTGTGATAGTCAAGAGTTGAATGAATTCGCTTTGAATTATAGAAGAATTCGATATATTCAAAGATCGATTTTCTGGCTTCATTTCTTGTTCTGTATCTAGTTTGATAAACGAGTTCACGTTTAAGAATACCGTGAAAGGACTCGATACAAGCGTTGTCGTAACAGTTTCCTTTGCGGCTCATGCTGCCAATCATCTGATATTGTTTTAATAGTTTCTGATATTCAGTTGATGCATACTGGACGCCACGATCGGAGTGATGAATAAGCCCATTACCAGGCTTCTGGCGATGGTACGCCATTTTTAAAGCATTCATCACTAGCTCCTTTGTCATCGTTTTATCCATAGACCATCCGACAATTTTGCGGGAATACAAATCCATGACACTTGCCAAATAAAGCCACCCCTCATTTGTCGGGATGTACGTAATATCTGTAACCCACGACTGGTTGGGCTTGTCCGCCTTAAATTGTCTATTTAACACATTTTCACTTATTGGATGATGGTGCTTGGAATTGGTCGTAGCTTTATATTTTTTGGTTGTGCAAGATTTCCAATTATTCTTTGTCATGATGCGTGAAACTGTACGCTGGCTTACTTTTATTCCTCGCTTGTTTAGCATTTTTGTAATTTTTATGCTTCCATAGCGTTGCTTGAATTCAATGTGAGTTTTCAAGACCTGTTGAGACAGTTCCTCATGCTTTTTCTGTCGGCTACTCTTTGGTCGTTTTATCCATTTGAAATAGCCGCTTTTAGAAACTCCCAGGACTTTGCACATCTTCTCCACTCGGTATTGGGAGTGATGATGATGAATAAAATCATACTTTACCGAGGGCTTTTCGCGAAGTAGTGCATCGCCTTTTTTAAAATTTCGTTTTCCTCCTCCAGATCACGCAATTGTTTTTGTAATGCTTTTAGTTCGGCTTCTGGAGATGAAAATGTTTGTACAGCCTTTACCTCGGGCTGTTCACCATATTTCTTGACCCATCCATGTAAAGTATTTGTATTGATTCCAGTTTCTCTCGCCACTTGTGCGACTGGTTTATTGTTCTCAAGAATATACTTCACTGTTTCTTTTTTGAATGTTTCATCATAACGTTTACCAGTACCTTTGGTCATGTAGACACCCCATTATTGTTGTTTATTTTATTATAACAATCTGTGTCTACTTTTTAGTCTAGCATCAGTCCTTTCATCACCCTACTAACCTTTGATTTTATTAAGATTAGCAGTTACCAAAAGTATTACCAAATACCTTTACAATAAGTGTCCCTCTAGTAAAATAAAAATATACAAGTTTACCGGAGGTTAAAAATGATAATTGGCTATGCTCGAGTATCTACTATTGACCAAAACTTAGATCGGCAAATTAATATTCTTACTGAATATGGTTGTGAAAAAATAATTAAAGAGAAGTTTTCTGGTACGATTAAAGATCGAAAAGGACTTCACCAACTGTTTGATGTAATCAGACAGGGAGAGATTCAGTTGTAGTGGAGAGCATCTCTCGTTTGGGACGTAAAACATTGGATATCCTCAACATTATTCAGCAATTGGAAGAGATGGGGGTGCAATTCATTTCTTTAAAAGTAAATATGGATACAAGAACCTCTACAGGCAAAGCCATGTTCCAGATGATGTGCGTCATTGCTGAACTAGAAAGAAACCTTATTGCCGAGAGAGTAAAGGAAGGACTCGAAGCAAGTAAAAGGCGTGGGAAAACATTAGGTAGACCTAAGTTGGATAAAGAAAAGCTTACTGTTGCGCTAAGGATGTATGATAGTAAAGAATATTCTATAAAGGAGATCGTCTCGGCAACTGGAAAATCTCAAGGTTCCTTATATAGGGCGGTCAATAGAAGAAAGCTTGAAGAAGTAAAAAAATAGGGTGCCAGTTTAATTAATTCTCCAAGTTTACTTTGCGGTCTACAGCAAGAATCCTGTCACTAGGCCTTTTTTGGAAGGAGAACAATAATTAAGCGATGGAGTACAAGCTCCATCGCTTTTATTAATTTCTATACAATTTTCTTCCGGATATATCCTGATAATAGATCAATAAAGGTAACCATAACAATAATGCCAAGAAGAATAATTCCTACTCTTTCCCAATCTCTTGAGCTTAAGGCAAAAATTAGTAGTGTTCCAATTCCGCCAGCTCCAATTACGCCTAGAATCGATGCTGAGCGAACATTAATTTCAAAACGATATAGCGTATAGGACAAGAAGCCCGGCAATACTTGTGGCAGGATGGCAAACCATATGATTTGTAAACGGTTTGCCCCTGTGGCGGTTAACGCTTCTGCAGGACCTGGATCCACGCTTTCAATTTCCTCCGTGAATAGCTTTCCGAGCATGCCGATCGAGTGTAAGCCTAATGCAAGCACACCAGCAAATGATCCTGGACCAACGGCTTTAATGAACATGATGGCCATTACGATCTCTGGAAATGTGCGTATAAGGCTCAGGATAAATTTACCGGTATTTGAAAGGGATCTGCCTTTGCTCATATTTGATGCTGCCAAGAAAGAAAAGGGTACGCATAGGAAGGCGGAAATGAATGTTCCCAGAATCGCAATCGCTAATGTATCTAGGAGTCCCCGCAATAAATCCTCACCATCAGGTAAATACACATAATCCCAATCAGGGCTAAAGATACCTGAGAAAATCGCTTTTGACACTTGTGCAGCCGTTTCTTTTACATCAGGAAGAGGCATCCCGGAGAAAGCCCAAATATAGATAAGTGCTAATGTTATGTATATCAACCAAATACGGGTTTTATTTTTTTTAGGCTTGATCAAAGGTCTCGTCGTATTACTCATATTAACTTCTCCCGTAATTTTGTACTAATAAAGTCGATGATCAAGACAACGACTAATGTAAAAATAATGATGGAGCTTGTTTTGTCGTATTCAAAGAATCCAAGGGTACGGTCATAATAAAGACCAATTCCGCCTGCACCAACTAATCCTAAAACAGCTGCAGCCCGAATATTGACCTCAAATGTATAAAGTACATACGAAATATAATGCGGCAATACTTGCGGAATGACGCCAAAAAAAATCCATTGGATTTTATTGGCTCCAACTGAAGTCATCGCCTCCATTGGTCCTGGATCGATTGCTTCGATCGCTTCATAAGTCAATTTTGCTACTAATCCAATTGAGAAAATCGTTAATGCAAGTATTCCTGGCAGTGGTCCTAAGCCAAAAATCGAAACAAAAATAGCAGCTAAAAGTAAATCAGGAATGGTCCGTATTAAGTTCAAAATAAATCTTACCGGATAAAATACCCAAGTGTTTTTGACGATATTACTAGCGGAAAAAAGGGCAATTGGGATTGCGATGATCGCACCAAATGTCGTTCCTAATAAGGCCATCCGAATCGTTTCAAGCATGGCTGGAACAATTTTTCCGAAATAGGACCAGTTCGGCGGTACCATTTGTACGAGCAAATCCATCATATTCGGAAAGCCGGCAATTAGTTCGGTTATAGATGTATTTGTTTGGATTGCACTGCCAAAGATGAGCAGTAAAATTATGAAAAATGTAAAATAGGTTTTTAGTTTACTAGGAGGTTCGGGAATAACCCTTTTTTGCGGCTGGGTGCTCATCATACTTCTACCTCTAGCAGCTCATCCTTCTTAATCGGGCGTCCATAAATTTCTGAGAATTTCTCATCCGTCGCTTCTGAAACAGGTCCATCAAAAACAACCTCACCTGCTCGCAGTCCGATAATTCTTGTCGCATATTCTCTAGCCAAATCAATAAAATGAAGATTAACAATCGTTGTTATTCCTAATTCCTGATTAATTCTCTTAAGATCATTCATCACTTGCTTCGTAGTTAACGGGTCTAGCGAGGCAACAGGTTCATCGGCCAAAATGATTTTTGCCTCCTGTGCTAAAGCGCGGGCAATCGAGACACGCTGCTGTTGTCCGCCTGAAAGCTCTGTTGCACGAGAGTATGCCTTTTCAAGAATATTGACTCTATCTAAAGCATCAAAGGCTAAGTCTACATCTTCTTTCGGAAAAAGCCCTAGAATCGTGCGCAGCGTAGAGTGATAGCCGACACGGCCAGATAGAACATTTCTTAGAACAGAAGAACGCTTTACTAAATTAAAGCTTTGAAAAATCATCCCGATATCTCGACGAATCCTTCTTAGTTCGCTGCCTTTCGCCTTTGTAATGGATTTACCCTCAATCAAAATCTCACCATCAGAGATTTCAATCAAACGATTGATTGAACGTAAAAGCGTTGATTTTCCAGCGCCGGACAATCCGACGATGACGACAAACTCTCCTTCTTCAATTTTTAGATTAATATTACTCAAACCTTTTACTCCATTTGGATAGGTTTTGGAGACATTGTTAAATTCAATCAATCACATTCCAACTTTCATCTGTAATTAGTTTTTCTCATAATTAAAAAAGCCAAGCCAGTTCATAACCCTTAACTGGCTGGCGTTTTAAAAAGAAAGAATAAATTTTCTCGAGTTAGAAAAATGTCTAGCTCCAGCGCCTACCCCCTCGCCGACTAAAGACGCCACGTCCTGTGGCAACGTCGGCACTAGTACGTCCTGTACGTCGGAGGTCACAAGCCGATCCTCCCAGAAAGGTAAAGGACACCTTTCCGTGAGGCTCGTCTTGTGCTTGTCGGGGGTGAGCACTACGGAAAGCTCCATAGAGTAATCACCTCAGGAACAATCTGTACTTTGATTGTTCCGAAGGCGCTTGCGTTTTTCTACTCTGTTTTTACTTTTTTCGCGTAATCACGAACGATATCGAACACCTTATCTTCTGAAGGTGTATACCCTTCATGAGAGTAAATATCTTTAATGATCTCGTGTCCTTTTTCATCTTTTCCGATGGCTATAAATGCATCTTGAATCTTTTTCGTCCATTCCTCGCTCATATCAGAGCGGATGGAAATTGTATCGTTTGGAATAGGTTCAGTAAAATGAAGAACTCTTGTATCTTCAAACACGGACGGATAGTCTCCTTTAACAATATTCCGTGCATCTTGGAAAGTGACGGCAGCATCCACATCACCGTTTAATAAGGCAATCACTGCTTGGTCGTGTCCTTTTACTGTTATTCCCTCAACATCTGTAAGCGGGTCAATTTTTTCATCCATTAAAGCTGCCGCCGGCCATACATAGCCTGCTGATGATGTTACATCTTGGAAAGCAATTTTCTTCCCTTTTAAATCTTTAATGCTTTTAATATCTGAATCTGCTTTGACAATAAACATAGATTTATAGAAATCAACTAATTGATCATTTGGAGCGCCTGTTTCATCGTTAACCCCAAAGCGTTGTGCTTGAAGAATGACGTTCGCTGCGCCTTTTTCATGAGCCTGTACGTATGCTGTTGGAGGCAAGAAACCAACATCAACCTTTTTAGAAGCCATTGCTTCAACAATGGTGTTGTAGTTTGTTGATACACTAACAGTCACCGGTATACCAAGCTCTTCTTTAAGCAAACCTTCTAAAGGCTTTGCCTTCGCTTCTAAAGTGTCCGCGTTTTGTGATGGTACGAATTGAACGGTTAAGCTTTCTGGTACATAATCTCCGCCTGAAGCTTTGTTCGAGCCACATGCACCCAAAATGCTAGTCGTCAAAGCTAGAGAAAGTCCGATAGTCGCTATTTTCTTAAACATTCGTTTACCTCCAAATAAATAGAAAATTTAAATTTCAATTACGAAACGAATTATAGCAAAGGAAATAGATAATTCTGTAAAATGGGTGTTAAATTATGTAAAGGTTTGATGTTGTTTACTGTCAATTGTGTTTACATATAAGGATTGCGATTATAATCAAAGACGAGAGAAAAAAGAGGGATGTGAGTTTAGTGAAGCATGAACAATGTGAGCTAATTATTTTGGAAACAAGTGATCTTCATGGGCATGTTTTTCCAATAAATTATCGTAATAATGAAGAAGCAAATGAGGGATTGGCGAAAATTGCTTCAATGATTAAGAGGGAGAAGGAAAAATATAACTATTCCTTATTAATTGATAACGGCGATGTTATCCAAGGGACCCCTTTAACATATTATTATGCAAAATTCCTTCGAGATAAAAGCAATCCTCTTGTGAATCTTTTGAATGAACTGCAATATGATTGTGCCGTGATTGGGAATCATGAATTTAATTATGGAATGGACGTTTTGCAAGCGGCGGTGAATGAGTCGGAATTTCCTTGGTTATCGGCCAATATTTTACTTGAAGAAACAAAGGATTGTGCATTTGGCACTCCTTATTTTATCAAGGAATTCGACAATGGGCTGCGGGTTGCTGTGTTAGGCATAACCACTCATTATATTCCAAATTGGGAAAATCCCAATCATATTGTGGGGCTAACCTTTGAGGATGCATTAGCAGCTGCGAAAAAATGGGTTAAGTTTATTCAAGTAAATGAAAAATATGATCTTTTGATTGTTTCGTATCATGGTGGATTTGAACGGAATTTATCTACCGGAGAACCAGAAGAGGATTTAACTGGCGAAAATCAAGCATATGAAATGTGCCAGCAATTAGAGGGAATGGATATTTTGCTAACAGGTCATCAGCATCGAATGATTGCTGATACTGTGAATGGCGTGACGGTAGTTCAACCTGGGTTTAATGGGCAGGCATTAGGGAAAGTTGAGGTTCAATTTGAAAAGATTGACGGGAAATGGGCTGTTTGCAACCGGGCTGCAGAGCTTTTGAAGGTAAATGATTTAGTTATAGCAGACAATCGAATTTTAAAGAAGGTAGGAGTGTATGAAAAAGCTACACAAGTATGGCTAGATCAGCCAATTGGCTCCATTGTGGGAGATATGACGATTCACGATGCTAGAGAAATTAGATTAGGTGATCATCCACTCATTGAATTTATCAATCATGTGCAGATGGACGCATCAGGAGCTGAGATTTCTAATACTGCACTTTTTGATAACCATTCAGTTGGCTTTCGGGAACAGGTAACAATGAGAGACATTGTATCCAATTATATTTACCCGAATACGTTAAAGGTGATTCGGATAACAGGTCAGGATATGAAGGATGCCCTCGAGAAATGCGCATCGTATTTCATGCTGAACGAAAATGGCGACATTCAAGTTAATCCTATTTTTATGGAACCTAAACCGCAGCATTATAACTACGATATGTGGGAAGGGATCGAATATGAATTGGATATAAGAAGGCCGATAGGTGAACGGGTTGTAAAATTAAATAGGCAGGGAACATCGATTCAAATGGACCACGAGTATGAGGTTGTCATGAACAGCTACCGTGCTGGCGGCGGGGGCAATTATAATATGTACAAAAATAAACCTGTTGTGAAAGAAATCCAAATCGACATGACAGAACTCATTGCCAATTACATTTTACAAAGAAAGACTATTTATGCAACTTGCGATCATAATTGGAAGGTTATTTGGTAAAGGAGATAGAATCTACAATAGAAATTCTTTTCAGAGGGGTAGATGCACATGCTTATAAGGAAAGCGGCGATTACTGATGCTGCAGGAATTGCAACGGTACATGTGGATTGCTGGAGAACTACATATAAAGACATGATCTCAGAAGAATTTTTAAGAAATCTATCGTATGAGAAAAGAACTGAGCTATGGACAAATAATATATCTAGAGAGGATAGTTCAATATTTGTTGCAGTGGATGAAGAGGGGAGGATTATTGGCTTTACGAGCGGAAGCGGAGTGAAGCCTGGAGAATACCAGGAATTTGATGGAGACGTAACGAGTATATATATTTTAGAAAAGTGTCAAGGTCAAGGAATTGGAAGGAAGTTATTAAGCAGACTCTTTGAGGAATTTAGAAGCTTAGGATTCCGAGCCGCTATTGTAAAAGTGTTAGAGGAAAATAACTCTCGCCGGTTCTATGAAGCAATGGGAGCTCGATTAGTCGATAGTACGATAGTGAAAATTGCTGAAGATCAATTGACACTGTTAGTTTATGGCTGGGAAGATATCAGGATATAAAGGGGAAGTAATATAAAAAGGCGTTTTTACTAGGCGAAATTGTACTAGATTCTGGCTTCCTCAAAAGACTTATTTCTATACGAGATGTAGTGATTACTACTCAAAAACTGGCAAAATTAATAGGAAAGTGAATATAATAGTAGAAAAACTTATAAAGGAACGCAGAAATGAAGAAACGACATATTTGGCTCACGGCAGCTCTTTTGTATTGTGCCGCTATTTTTATCACAACGGCCTCCCCTTCATCAACAGGTGGAAACACGTTAATGCTGCTTCAAGATTTTTTCCATTTATCGAAAAGTCAGGCGGAGGTTGCTAATTTAGTATTTCGAAAGTTTGTGCATTTATCAGCCTTTGGCGTGCTGGCACTTTTGTTATACAATTGCTTTGAAAAACGACGATTTTTATATGCATGGCTTTGCACAACTATTTATGCAGCGACAGATGAAATCCATCAAGCATTTCTTCCAGACCGAACTGGAACCATTATCGATGTCGGGATCGATTCAATAGGAGCGCTTCTTGCGTTATTGATATTAAAAATACTGCTTTCATGGTATTCGGGAATACGGGCGAGAAATATATAAGAAGAAATCGGCAAATAAACCGATTTCTTCTTAATTAATATAGGGAATTTTTCTAAATAATCCTCTGACCTAGGTTTCAGTACTACTGACTAGTATTTGGCTCTTTTGATACCGAAGAACGCTGTGGTGAATGTCTTCTTATGGAAAAAAACAGCTCAGCGAAGAAGTACAGCATGATGATGGGACTGAGCCAAATCCAATAAGAATCAATGAATTCATATCCGCTAGTTAATAATGGATGAATCCATTTTACACAAATGACTGAAAGAAAAACCCAACAGGCTGAGAATGATAAGCAAATATGCCCTTGGAGCTGCATAGGGATTTTTGAATAATCCCACCAGCGGCGATGGAAAAAGGTATACAGCAAAAAGCCGCTCACATACTCCACAGTTGTCGGGATGATCAGACAGAGGAGGAGAATGATTGACCAATGAGTACTTGGTCCAATAAACCAAACGAGTAGGACAGGTGCAAACCCATGCATGGGTTTAAACGGTCCCCGAAAGAAGCCCTCTTTAAAGAATTTCCTCGTTGTAGCTAGGCTATAGCTATTTTCTAAGACCCAACCCAAAAATGAATAAACAAAAAAATAAAAGACAATAGCGGCAAAACCATATAAATCAAAAGCACTTACCATCAGATAACTCCTTTCATAGATATTAGAACTTACGATTATAGGTTTTGATTTATTTTCTAAAATATACCAATTTAAAACAAGAATTGTTTACTTTATAAAAAAACAGCCTTAAAGGGTAAACAGAACCCTCAGAACGGGACAAAGGAAAATACCTTAAATATTAATAGAAAGACTATATTGCAAATCGAATCTCAAGGAACGAGCAAGGCATCTGATGAGAGACAAATGTCTGGTTTTTTTTATTCAACTTTAGTGGTATAGAAAAAATGGATAATAACGGTGATATTCAGTATTAAAACTATTTTTATTTAATATTATTAAAGTCTAAATTATTGTATAAATAGGTATTGACTTTTTTAAAAAATATAGTAATATAATAAATCTAGCTAACAAAATTAGCGAAAGAAAAATTTCATTTAAAAAAATATTTGCAGAGGGTTGACTTTTGTGAGTGTTTTTGATAAAGTATTAACTTGTCAGCTGTGTTTTTAAAGATATTTTAAAAAAGCATTTGACACTTTGAAGATGAGATGGTATATTATTATCCTATCCTCAAAAAATAGTTCTTTGAAAACTAAACAAAGCAGAAACGTCAACGTTAATTCTATTATTATATTAAGAGCTAATCTTACTCTTTATTGGAGAGTTTGATCCTGGCTCAGGACGAACGCTGGCGGCGTGCCTAATACATGCAAGTCGAGCGGACTTGTGAGAGCTTGCTCTCGCAAGTTAGCGGCGGACGGGTGAGTAACACGTGGGCAACCTGCCTGTAAGACTGGGATAACTTCGGGAAACCGGAGCTAATACCGGATAATTCTTTTCTACACATGTAGGAAAGCTGAAAGATGGCTTCGGCTATCACTTACAGATGGGCCCGCGGCGCATTAGCTAGTTGGTGAGGTAACGGCTCACCAAGGCAACGATGCGTAGCCGACCTGAGAGGGTGATCGGCCACACTGGGACTGAGACACGGCCCAGACTCCTACGGGAGGCAGCAGTAGGGAATCTTCCGCAATGGACGAAAGTCTGACGGAGCAACGCCGCGTGAGTGATGAAGGTTTTCGGATCGTAAAACTCTGTTGTTAGGGAAGAACAAGTACCGTTCGAATAGGGCGGTACCTTGACGGTACCTAACCAGAAAGCCACGGCTAACTACGTGCCAGCAGCCGCGGTAATACGTAGGTGGCAAGCGTTGTCCGGAATTATTGGGCGTAAAGCGCGCGCAGGTGGTTCCTTAAGTCTGATGTGAAAGCCCACGGCTCAACCGTGGAGGGTCATTGGAAACTGGGGAACTTGAGTGCAGAAGAGGAAAGTGGAATTCCACGTGTAGCGGTGAAATGCGTAGAGATGTGGAGGAACACCAGTGGCGAAGGCGACTTTCTGGTCTGTAACTGACACTGAGGCGCGAAAGCGTGGGGAGCGAACAGGATTAGATACCCTGGTAGTCCACGCCGTAAACGATGAGTGCTAAGTGTTAGGGGGTTTCCGCCCCTTAGTGCTGCAGCTAACGCATTAAGCACTCCGCCTGGGGAGTACGGCCGCAAGGCTGAAACTCAAAGGAATTGACGGGGGCCCGCACAAGCGGTGGAGCATGTGGTTTAATTCGAAGCAACGCGAAGAACCTTACCAGGTCTTGACATCCTCTGCCAACCCTAGAGATAGGGCGTTCCCCTTCGGGGGACAGAGTGACAGGTGGTGCATGGTTGTCGTCAGCTCGTGTCGTGAGATGTTGGGTTAAGTCCCGCAACGAGCGCAACCCTTGATCTTAGTTGCCAGCATTCAGTTGGGCACTCTAAGGTGACTGCCGGTGACAAACCGGAGGAAGGTGGGGATGACGTCAAATCATCATGCCCCTTATGACCTGGGCTACACACGTGCTACAATGGATGGTACAAAGGGCTGCGAGACCGCGAGGTTAAGCGAATCCCATAAAACCATTCTCAGTTCGGATTGCAGGCTGCAACTCGCCTGCATGAAGCCGGAATCGCTAGTAATCGCGGATCAGCATGCCGCGGTGAATACGTTCCCGGGCCTTGTACACACCGCCCGTCACACCACGAGAGTTTGTAACACCCGAAGTCGGTGGGGTAACCGTAAGGAGCCAGCCGCCTAAGGTGGGACAGATGATTGGGGTGAAGTCGTAACAAGGTAGCCGTATCGGAAGGTGCGGCTGGATCACCTCCTTTCTAAGGATATATAGAAGTATT
>NZ_JAGYPM010000007.1 GCF_018343665.1 Cytobacillus citreus | reverse complement strand
CTTCAAAAACGGGCAAAAGAAACAACTAGAAACAAGAACGGACGTTTCAGCCGAAAGAAACGGTTTGGAAAATCTATAGCTAGGAAAGCGCCCTCTATGCTTATAACCATTTTAGAACAAAAGCTATCTATCTTCGGCATAGAACTGAAAAAGATCAACACCTCGAAGGTAAAAGCTAGTCAGTATCATCACGAGACGGACACCTTTCAAAAGAAATCCTTGTCTGAAAGATGGAATCTTATAAGAAATGAACGTGTCCAACGTGATTTGTACTCTGCTTATCTCATAAAAAATGTAACGGAATCTCTTGATAGCATTAATAGGTATTTATGTATGGATGAATATGATCATTTTAAGAAACTACATGACATAGAAATTATACGAATAAAATCAAGTAATCAAAACAAAATAAGTAGTTTTGGAATTTAAAGGAGTGTTGGGTTAGAAACGAGCCCATGCAGTCGATAAGCACCGCTGAGGTGTTTGGCTGTAGAAGTCTTGAGCAAACGCTTTGTAGTGTCTGTATGTTGTACCCTATTGTATATTAAAGCAGGGGAGAGTATAGAAGAAACAAGCTAGTCGCTCAAGAACCCCATTGCTTTAGCTATGGGAGTTTCAGCAATCATATTAATAGGAATTGGTTCAGTTGTTTCATTTCTCAAAATAGAAGGAAATATAGGATCTTTTCTAAGTTTCTTAGGTCAACCGGTCATTGCATTAATGGCTGGTGTTATTGCAGCTCTTACATTATTGCCAAAATTCAATGAAGAAACTTTAACAAAATGGGTGGCAGAAGCCTTGTTAGATGCAGCTCCTATTCTTCTTATTACTGGTGCTGGCGGTGCTTTTGGTACGGTGATCAAAAACACAGGCATTGCTGAAATGATTCAAGGATGGAATCTTGCCGATACATTTAGCGGTGCTTTATTCTTACTTATTCCTTTCATTATTGCAGCAGATTTAAAATCAGCACAAGGTTCGTCTACTGCAGCTCTTGTTATTACATCTTCTCTAATTGCTCCATTACTGCCAACAATGGGAATAGAAGGTGCTGTCCCTCTAGCTTTAGTAGTCATGGCAGTTGGTGCAGGTGCAATGACAGTCAGTCATGTGAATGATAGTTTCTTCTGGGTTGTGACCGAGTTTAGTGGTTTGAAAGTGAAAGACACATATAAAGCACAAACAATGGCTACATTGTTACAAGGTCTTGTAACGATAATTGTGACAATGATTCTGTGGGTAATCTTAGTTTAATAGATTAATAATAGACAGGGAGCTAAAGAAAAGTTCTCTGTCTTTTTTGTGTAAAGAATTATCGATAAACAAAAGGAGAATATTCATTAAGGTATCAGTGAATGCTTCACTAAGAAATCCGTTGCCAAAGTATGAGACTTTAGAGATCTTAGTCGTTCTATTGCGTGTTTTTTCTTTTTCTGTTGGAAATGATATATATGTCTAATTTAGAAAAAAATGATCGCTGTTGGGAAGGGTTTTTATGCTCCCAATCCTAATTTTAAGGAGTGTGACTAATGCAGTCATTCTTATCTGAGGAACGGTATTCACCTACGTATAATTGGTTAGTGCAATCCAAAAGCCCATATTTAAAACAACATGAAAAGAATCCAGTAAATTGGTTAGAATGGTCACCTGAAGCGTTTGAAAAAGCGAAGAGAGAGGAGAAGCCCGTTTTTGTTAGTATTGGCTATAGCACATGTCATTGGTGCCACGTCATGGGACGTGAATCCTTCGAAGATGAAGAAACAGCCAAGCTGCTAAATGAACGATTTATTTCAATTAAGGTAGACCGGGAAGAACGTCCAGATATCGATTCAATTTATATGAATGTTTGCGAGATGATGAATGGTCATGGCGGCTGGCCATTAAGTGTGTTTTTGACACCGGATCAGAAGCCTTTTTATGCCGGAACGTATTTTCCGAAAGAAAGCCGCTATGGAACTCCTGGATTAAAAGAAGTGATCATACAGCTCTATGATCAATTTACAAATAGTCGTGATCGAATTGAAACAATTGCTGAGGATGCAAAGAATGCTTTGAATCAAGCTGAAAGAGCTAGAGGAAAGGATCTTCCTTCAGTGAATTCGTTGAATAAAGCATATCAGCAGCTTGCAAATGGGTTCAACTCCATATACGGTGGGTTTAATGATGCACCGAAATTTCCAATTCCGCACAATTTAATGTTTTTATTGAAATACTATCATTGGAAAAAAAACAAACATGCCTTACATATGGTTGAGAAAACGCTAAATGGTCTGGCTAGTGGCGGAATTTATGATCATGTTGGTTTTGGATTTGCGCGCTATTCTACAGATGATATTTGGTTAGTTCCGCATTTTGAGAAAATGCTCTATGACAATGCTCTCCTTCTTTATGTTTACTCTGAAGCCCATCAAGTCACGAAAAATCAAAGATATAAGCAAATAGTTGAACAAATTGTCTCTTTTATAGATAGGGAAATGACAAATGAAGAAGGTGCATTTTTCTCAGCTATTGACGCAGACAGTGAGGGTGTTGAAGGAAAATACTATGTTTGGTCAAAAGAAGAAATCATGGACATTTTAGGCTTGGAGGATGGTTCACTTTATTGCAAGGTTTATAATATAACAGAAAACGGAAATTTTGAAGGTAAAAGCATTCCAAATTTAATCCATACAAATTTTGATAAGGTTTTTACTTCATTCAATCTTAGTCAAGAAGAGGGTTTGGTGAAATTAGAGGAATCCAGAGTAAAACTTTTGGAAAAGAGAGGCTGTCGAATCTATCCTCACCTAGATAATAAAATATTAACCTCTTGGAATGCTTTAATGATTGCAGGTCTTGCAAAAGCTGGCCAAGCATTACAGAACAATACCTTTATTAAAAAGGCAGAAAAAGCGATTCAATTTATTGAGCAGAAATTAATACAAGATGGGCAGTTACTAGCTCGGTTTCGGGAAGGCGAGGCTAAGTATCAGGCATATCTTGATGATTGGGCATTTTTACTATGGGCTTATATTGAGTTATTTGAAGCAACTTTTTCCTATACTTATTTAGAAAAAGCCAACATGACAGCGGAAAAAATGATGAAGTTATTTTGGGATGATGAAGCTGGGGGATTTTTCTTTACAAATATTAAAAGTGAGCAGCTTATTGTAAGGGAAAAGCAAATATATGACGGAGCTATTCCCTCAGGTAATAGTGTTGCGTCTTTACAAATGCTGCGGCTCGGGCATTTAACAGGTGAAGTAAAATGGATGGATATTGCGGATTCCATGTTGAAGCTTTATAAACAAGAAGTGGAGTCATACGGTGCAGGACATACATATTTATTGCAAAGCCTGCTTGTGAAAGAAATGTCGGTAAAAGAAGTTGTCATTTTAGGAAATAAGCAGGAGAAATTGATAAAAAAGCTTCATGCTAAATTCGTACCACATATCACGATACTAGCTGCATCCGATCAAAATGATGTCGAAAAGCTACGTTCTCGAGGCTATAAACAAATAAATGATGATTTAACTGTCTATGTTTGTGAAAACTTTACATGTCAAAATCCTGTATTCACTGTGGAAGAAGCACTTAAGTCAATTGAAATTAAATAAAAGATGTAAATAGGGACGCCTCTACGCCGAAAATCGACTTATGAGACTGTCCCTCTTTTCATGCAATTTAGCTTTTATGCCATTCAAAATTTATTTTAAAAAATCCGCTTAAGAAAGCGGATAAGATTAAAAGAATCTTGGATTGATTGGATATAAATCGCGAAGAACAACATATAGTATTAAAGTGATTAAAATAACACTATATGTTGTTGAGTTTGATTCTTGCATGTTTTAATACTAAGTGCAAATAGTTTTATTAGAATAATAGAAAATTAATTTTGAATAAAAACATTTTAATAATATAGAAAGTGAAAAAAAGAATCCATTAAAAAGCTTAGAATGAATTGAAAATGATGTATAGATTAGTTACTCTTAAAGTGAGGGTAGATTTATAGCGAAATAAAAAAAGATTTGTAGATTTATAGAGAAATATGACAACTTTTTTAACATCTAATTCGTCTAATTAATGAAAGCTCGAAAATCAAAAAATGCCTTATTCACTCTTTAATCCTCTTAATGAAAAAGGCAGGATAGCCCCAAAAATAAACTGCGATGCTTATCTAAACTTCTAAAATCAAGTTCAAATTTATTTTTTTACAATCAAGTATGATCAAGAAATGGTAAGGTGAACCCTAGTGAGAAGAAAACGGAAAAGAAAAAAAATCAAAACAAAACTAATTAAAACAAGTGTAAAATTAATGCTTTCTATGATGGTGTGTACTTCTTTAGTTTTAGTAAATTTTGAGTCTTGCAAGAAGAATGAAACATTAGCAGTTACTAGTTTGACACAGCCTATCCAAATTATGTATTCATTAATGACTGACAAGAATTTTCAACAAAATGATGAAATGAATGGTCTTATACATAACTATTTTCGTAGCATATATAAATATAAAACTCAAATAAAAGTTGAAAATGATAAAAAAATAAACGAGGGTAAAGAAACGAATAAAGAATCTCAAAATCAAGTAGTTAATAAGGAACCAAAAGATAAAACAGCTGGAGTTAGTATTATTAATAAGCCTGAGTCTTCAAATCAGGGAAATAAACAGCAGCAATCAATTAAGCAGCAAAATGAATCGAAAAAAGTTTACCTCACCTTTGATGATGGCCCTTCGGCATATACAAATAATATTCTAGAAACGCTTAGTTCTTATGGAATGAAAGCAACCTTTTTCATGCTTGAACCTAATATGAGAACCTATCCCGATGAAGTACAGAATATCATCAACAATGGACATATTCCTGCATTACACGGTGTTACACATGATGCTTCGAAAATTTATAGATCGGAAAAAACAGTAGTCGATGAGATGACAGAGGCACAATCAACATTGATGAATCTCACTGGCGAAGTTACACATCTAATTAGAACACCATATGGTTCTGCACCGTATATGAAGCCTTCCTATAAACAGGCTGTTGAAACAGCAGGGTTTCAATTATGGGATTGGACAGTAGATAGTGAGGATTGGAAATATAAAAATGGAGAATATGTTTCCAGAGTTATTTATCAAATAGAGAATTACCAATATCATGATAAGCCAATTATTATTTTATTGCATGATAGAAAAACAACAGCTGAACATCTGCCAACATTATTAGAATATCTAAAGTCTAAAGGATATGAAGCTGAGATTTTAAATGAACAGATGACTGCCATTAATTTTTAATCGATAGGACTCTAAGCTTCCGTTTAATAACGGAACCGGAGTTCTTTTTTTATGTCATAAAAGTTAGATGCAACCGATAAGCTTTAATGAGAAAAGGATATAGGGAGGAGATTTTTTGCCTGCTAGCTTTGAAAACGCTGCAAAAATGGAGCATAGATTTTGGCTGCAAGTGTTAGGAGATCATGCACGATTTATTTATGATTCACTCTCCCCAAAAGAAAAAGAATTAATAGATGAAGCGACCTATTTTATTCAGATGTTTGACTCTCTTCTAAACAGAGTTGAAGTGGAAAACCTAGTAGAGCTTAGTATTAAGGCAGATGAAGAAGCAAAGAAAATTAGGGATTTTAAGCTAAAAATACTTGAACGTCATCTTGTTGGAAAAATTAAGATTCATCTTGGTCCTACATTTATGAATCATATGGTTAATGAGGTGGAGGAATATTTACTCGTTTTAAAATATTTAAGGAAAGGTGTGACACCACCTGTATTTCATGAGCTCCATCATCATTTGATTTGGTTATTGGATGCGGCTGGACATGCAAGTGCAATTTCAAATAATATGGATCAAATTGAAATGAAAATTAAAAATAAGAGCGATAAATTTACAAAGGATTTTGAATCATTTTATATAAAAGCTGTTGAAATGGCAGGATTCCTTCGTTCGAATATTAAATCTTTCCCTGCTTTGGAAAGATTCAACAAAGATATTTCGATTGAAATGAAGCTTTTTATGAATTTTTTAGATGAAATTGAGGAATTAGAGCTTAGTAAAGAGGCATTAGGAACATTTGCAGCATTAATGGCTGATCATATGTTTAGAGAGGAATGCTATTATTTAACGAAGCTCGCCGAATCAACTAACTTAGAAAAACCCGATTGTGATCCAACAAAACAGAGGATAATGGAATAATTGTATTTCCACCTGAATAGTTGTTTTTTTCATTGGTTATGTTCATCTTCCCTGTGGATTCCTGTTGCTGGCACTTGCTTTTTTCTCCAATTAACAACAAATCAGCATGATCAGCACTGAACTTGAACACAGCCTTTTCATTAATGTAATAAAGAATTTTCAAATATTTATAATGCAAAAGCAATGGTCTAACAAGACAATATATAGGCTGGAAGGATCATTTTACCTAAAATGGAACGCACGTTCTTTCTTGTGGACAACGATATGGTATAATGAAGAAGCAATAGGGAGTTTTCGGTAAGGGTGGTCGGCTAACCCCGTTGAAAGGGGGTGATGCCTTTGACAGTATTCGAAACAATCATGATCATGATTTCATTTTCGAGCTTAATTATTGCTGTCTTGTCTTTTAACCACAAAAAATAGACCTCCCTTGACCTGTAATTGTGGAGAGGTCTAGTCTTTGTACTGGCCGATCCCCTAAAGGAACGACTATTGCAAGTGGCCGTGGGTGCGCCAACACCTACGGTCATTTTTTTTAGCTAATTATGAAAATTAATGTTTATAACGTATGAAAGTAGATGTGAAATTTTGATTAAGTCTCTTGTAAAACAAAGGCATACACCAAAAGAACTTGGCGATTGCAAAGGTTTTTCTAATAAAAGATTCTTCACCATTAGGATACCATATATTTGTTGGGAAGTCATCTAGAATTATACTATCACAATCAATCAGGTTTTATAGCCATAAATGTTGCAATGATCGCTATGGCTGTTAGGCCGCTTAGTATATAAAAAAGGGAATTTTCAGCATTCTTCATCAATATTGCTACAGTCGGCGGTCCTGCAGCGACACCGATAAATCTCATCGAACTATATATAGACGTTATGGTTCCTCTTTCTTCCTTTTCTATTCCACAAGTAATTAATGCATCTAAACAAGGTAAAGCAACACCAATACCGATTCCCCCAAAAATAAATAATATTATCATGAACCAGACACCGTCCGAAAAGCTTAGAATAGCAACGGCAGTAGATGTTAGAGCTGAACCTCCAAAAATGATCCATTTCATTAAAACCTTATTTTCTTTAATCACTTTTCCTGTAATAAAGGATGAAAGACACAATGCTCCAAGCGGAATAGCAAGAAGGAACCCTTTTTTTATAATTTTTATATCATACGTCTTTTCGAGTACATCAGATAAATAAAAAAGAACTCCAAAGAGGACAAACATCATAATAGCCCCAATAATAAAGATGGCATATAGCCATTTTCCATTATGGGTGAAGGTGTTTTTTATATTTTGCAAAAACTTCTTAAATGGAATGGGCACCTCTCGTTCTTTAGGTGTTTTGATTAAGAGGGATACAAGCAATATGGAGATTCCACAAAAAACAGGAAACGCAAAAAATGGTAAAAACCAATAAAATCCTGCTAGAAAGGCTCCAAGTATTGGACTTAATACTTTACCGAATGTATTAGAAGTTTCTATCATCCCAAGTGAACTGCTAATTTCGTCATCATTATTAAACATATCACCAATTAAAGGCATAACGATAGGTGCAGCTCCGGCTGCGCCTAAACCTTGTAATGCTCTTCCACAAAGAATAATCCAATAGGCGTCAGCCAATTTCCAAGAAGCCCATCCAGAGATAACGCCACCTATACCGGCAATTATGAGGCTAGGAATAATGATCTTTTTCCTTCCAAAATGATCGGATAAACACCCAGCAACAGGAATAAATATTATGGCAACTAATGAATAAACAGTTAATATCATACTTGTTTGAAATGGTGTGATATTTAAATATTTCTCCATTTCTGGCAAAACGGGAATAAGCATAGAGTTTCCAAGTGTCATGACGAGTGGTATGGAAGCGAGCGAAAGAATCGCCCATTTTTGCTTTTGAACATTATTTCCAGACCTTTTTTTATGTGCATTTTTGCTTCCGAATTTTAATTTCTCAACATGCTCCATTTAATGCTCCCATCCCTTAAATATAATCAAACTTAATAATAATATTTGTATTTAACGTGAAATTAGAACGAACTATTTATGGAAATTTTTTAAAAAGGAATTATTGACTACCTTCTCCTATAAAGGATAATATAGGGAATAATGTTTTTTCGAGGTGAAAGAGATGGAGAGGGGAATTATTACATTAAATATTGGAAGACCGAATTTACATAGATGGAATGGGATGACGGTTAATTCTGCTATTAGAAAAAAACGGGTAGAAGAAGTGATGCTTACAATGGAAGGATTCATTGGTGATGGAGTTGCAAATCGAGAGTTTCATGGCGGACCGGATCGAGCCGTTTGCTTATATCCTTATGAACATTACGAGCAATGGGAAAAAGAATTTAACAAACCATTAGAATCACCAGCATTTGGCGAGAATATTTGTGTAAAAAATATGTTAGAAAAAGATGTTTATATTGGAGATACTTTTTCATTAGGAAAGGCAATTGTACAAGTCACACAAGGTCGTATACCCTGCGCAACGATCTCAAAACATAATGATATGGATCAATTACTAAGAAGAGTTGTCGAGACTGGGTTTACTGGTTATTTCTTTAGAGTTATTGAAGAAGGCAACGTTGATATAAACTCAAGTTTTGAGATAATCGAACGGAAGCAGGAAAAATTTTCAGTCCTTACAGGGAATCAATTAATGTTCCATGATAGAAAAAATCGACAAGCAATTGAAGAGTTCATTCAATTTGAAGAGCTTGCAGAAGTATGGAAAAATAAATTCGCTAAATTGTTAAATAAGTAATTTATTTTTGTTGACTTATTATAAAATTTAGAATACTATAATTATCAATATTATGTTAGGCGTTGATGAAGAGGAGTAGCCTATACGAACTCTTAAGAGAGCTGATGGGTGGTGTAAATCAGTGTGTACGTATAAGTGAATGGACTTCGGAGCCCCAAACCGAAATTTATTGAGGTTTAAAGAAATGGGTAGAATCTTTCACTCGTCTAACCACTAACCTCTAAAATAGTAGGCTTTGGCGAACAGTCTCATCGTTACAAGAGACAGATATTCAAATGATTTTCATTTCGATATCTGTTAAGTGAGCTAATTTATTTAGCTAATGAAGGTGGCACCACGGGTTTCTCGTCCTTTTTTGACGGGAAACCCTTTTTGTTATTCAAAAATTTTAATAGTAAATCGTTGAGTAAGAGTAGTACATTGCTTCAAGTCGTTTTAGAGAGCCGGGAAAGGTGAGAGCCGGTACGATGAGGGCAAATGGAATGGACTTACGAGAGGCTTCTTGAAGGAAAGTAGGGAAGCACGGAATTCCGCCGTTATAAGGATAGGATATCGATTGCTACAATCCGTATCCGAAAAAGGGAGCAGACTCACTGCTCTAAATTTGAGGTGGCACCACGATCAGCGGATTCGTCCTCTATACACACTATTTATGTGTGTATAGAGGACTTTTTTATTTTAAGGAGGGTAAAAACTTGAAAACGAAAGAGCAAATTTTAATAAAAGAACTTGAAGGAGATACACTGACTCCAATCCTAATCTTTCAACGATTAAGTGGTAAGAAAAAATTCCTCCTCGAAAGCTCTTTAAAACATGAACGGTCTGGCAGATTTTCATTTATTGGTGCAGACCCAACTTTTGAGTTGATTGGAGAGGGGAATTCATCTTTCGTTATTTCGGGAGATGAAAAAGAATTGATTCATGAAAAACCATTGGAAGTATTAAAAAAATTATTGCCAGAAGACCATTTACAGGCATTAGATCAATTTCCGTTTTGCGGAGGAGCGGTTGGTTTTATTGGCTACGATGCCATTAGACAATATGAAAAAATCGGTGTGCTGCTAAAAGATGAATTAAAAATACCCGATATGCACCTTATGTTTTTTGAAGAGGCAGTTGTCTATGACCATCTTGAACAAAAGGTTTATTTAGTGGCTTTTCCGCTGAAAAGAAAAAGAATTGAACTCGAAAAGCAATTGGAAAAACGCAGTGCAGAGATTCTTAATGATTTCTCAAAAAGTAATTCTGAGATAGCTGCTGTTTCAGCCTTTCAAGCTTCAATGAGTAAAGAAAATTTTATTAAAAAGGTTAAAAAGGCAAAAGAGCACATCTTGGAGGGCGATATTTTTCAAGTAGTGCTATCTCAAAGGCTTCAAGCCACATTAGAAGGAGACCCATTCGAATTTTACAGAAAGCTAAGAGTCAAAAATCCATCACCATATATGTATTATTTAGATTTTGAAGACTACAAAATTGCTGGTGCATCCCCTGAAAGCCTAATAAAAGTGACTAGCAATAAAGTGGCCATTAACCCGATTGCCGGTACAAGGCAAAGAGGAAAAAGCGAAACGGAAGACAGCAACTTAGAGAAGGAATTACTAGAAGATGAAAAGGAGCTTGCTGAGCACAGAATGCTTCTAGATCTAGGCAGGAATGATATCGGGCGTGTATGTGAGTTTGGATCTATACAAATTGAAAAGGAAATGCAAATTGAAAAATATAAACATGTCATGCACTTAGTTTCTGAGGTAAGCGGCAAATTAAAAAAACCTCTTAGTGCCATCGATGCTTTAATCGCATGTTTACCCGCAGGTACTGTGTCAGGTGCTCCAAAAATTAGAGCAATGGAAATAATTAATGAATTGGAGGATGTGAAAAGAGGGGTTTACTCTGGGGCTATTGGATATTTTTCTGCAAATGGAAATATGGACTTTGCACTAGCGATTCGAACTATGGTAGTGAAGGATCAGAAAGCTTTTATTCAAGCAGGGGCGGGTATTGTGCATGATTCCATCCCAGAAAAAGAGTATGAAGAGACGATTCATAAACTAAAATCTTTTTTGGAGGATCAAGATGATATTACTTATTGATAACTATGATTCCTTTACATTTAATCTCTATCAATATTTAGGCGAGTTAGGTGAGGAAGTGAAAGTTGTTCGAAATGACATGATTTCTTTGGCTGAAATTACGAGCCTAAAGCCTGATGCGATCGTTTTATCGCCTGGACCAGGAAGACCTGAGCATGCTGGTCAATGTCTGGCGATAATTGAATCTTTCCATCAGACAATACCGATATTAGGAATTTGCCTAGGACATCAAGCAATTGGGTACGCATTTGGAGTAAAAATAGAGAAGGCAAGAAGGATTATGCATGGCAAAATCTCAAACATAAAGCATACAGGTTTGCATTTATTTGAATACATGCCTCAGCCTATCGCTGTTATGCGTTATCATTCGCTCGTTATTGCAAAAGGGACCATGCCAGCGAGTTTTAAAGTTCTCGCTAAATCAATGGATGATAACGAAATTATGGCAATTCGACACGAAACTTATCCCGTTTTCGGATTGCAATTCCATCCTGAATCAATTGGAACAGATCTAGGGAAGCGCATGTTAGCAAACTTTTTACACATAGCAAGGAGGGAAAGAAATCATGAAAAACATACTAAAGCGATTAGCAGGTCGTAAATCTTTATCAGAGTTAGAAATGAAGGAAGCAATGGATCATATTTTAGACAATGACGTTACTGATAGTGAAATTGCTGCAATTATGATGAGTCTTGTAATTAAGGGAGAAACCGTAGAGGAAATTGCAGGGATTGCGAAGGCCATGCAAGAGAAGTCCCTTAAATTCAGCAAAAGAATTCCGAATGTTTTGGACAATTGCGGGACAGGGGGGGATGGCTCTAAAAGCTTTAATATCAGTACAACATCTGCGTTTGTTATAGCAGGTGCCGGAATCACAGTGGCTAAACATGGAAACAGAAGCATAACAAGCAGGACGGGGAGTGCAGATGTTTTAGAGTATATCGGAATTAACTTGAATTTGTCGCCAGAAAGAACAGAAGAAATCCTTGAGGATATTGGGATCGCCTTTTTATTTGCTCCAAATGTTCATCCTCGAATCAAAAAAATTATGAAGGTAAGGAATGACTTAAGGATTCCGACAACCTTTAATTTAATCGGACCGCTTATAAATCCAGTCAAGCTGGAATCGCAGGTGCTGGGTATTTATCGCAGAGATATGATAGCGATATTTGCTGAAGTGTTAAAAAAACTGGGCAGAAAACGAGCAATCGTTTTGAATGGAGCTGGATATATGGATGAAGCATCTCTTCAAGGCGATAATCATCTTGCTATTCTTGAAAATGGAACAATCACAGAGAAAATTCTGCATCCTAATGAGGTTGGATTACCTATATACACAAATGATGTTATTAAAGGTGGAGATTCAAAAGATAACGCTGAAATTTTGCTGAAGGTTTTAAAGGGGGAAAAAGGCGCGTTTAGAGACACAGTCCTACTTAATGCAGGAATCGGGATTTTTGCAGGCGGGAAGGCACGAACCATCCAGCAAGGTGTAAAAATTGCTGAAGAGGTTATCGACTCTGGTGCGGCATTGGAAAAACTTGAACTGCTAATAAAATTAAGTCAATCCTCCCATCAAGAGGTGATATAAATGGCGACGATTCTTGACAAAATTTTAGAGCAAAAACGAAAGGAAATTAGATCTTTAGAAAAGGAAAAGTTGGAAGTGCCTGAATTCCCTTTAAGGAAAAAATGTTCTTTCTTGGAGATGCTCCAAACAGGCAAAGAAATAGCGATTATTGCAGAATTCAAAAGGGCGTCTCCGTCAAAAGGAGATATTAACACTGAATTAGATCCAGTTTCCCAAGCCCTCTCCTATATTAAATATGGCGCAAATGCAATTTCTGTATTAACAGATACGCTATTTTTTAAAGGAAGTTTCGCATATCTAAAATCTGTTAGAGAAGCGGTTAATGCCCCAGTTTTGTGTAAAGATTTTATCATTGATGAGGTACAGATTGTAAAGGCGAAATCTGCAGGAGCTAATTTGATCCTATTGATCGCAGCTGCATTAGATGAAGGAAGATTAAATGAGCTTTACACTTTTGCAATTAACAATGGGCTGGAAGTGCTAATGGAGGTTCATAACGAGGATGAGCTCTATAAAGCTTTACAGACTGGTGCAAGAATAATTGGAGTAAATAATCGAGATTTAAAGACATTTACAGTTGATTTGGCTGTGACTGAGAAACTTGGGCCTAAAATCAAAAGGGCTGGTGCCTTTCTTATTAGTGAGAGTGGCATTAGAACTAAGAAGGATGTCCAACGAGTAATAAATGCTGGTGCAAATGGGATTCTCGTTGGTGAGGCATTCATGCAAACGAGTAACTTAGAATCTTTAATAAGTGAAATGAAAAAGTATTGAACAGCATTTCAAAAGAGGTGTAGGAAAGATGAAAGTAAAAATTTGTGGGATTACAGATCTTGAAACGGCATTATTTGCCGTCCAATTTGGAGCGGATGCGATAGGTTTTGTATTTGCTGATAGCAAGAGAAGAATATCTCCCGAAATGGCAAAAAAAATCATCTTACAGCTTCCTAAAAAAGTACTAAAAGTTGGAGTGTTTGTGAATGAGGAAGTGGATGCTATTCAAAAGATTGTGAATGAAACAGGCATTAATGTCATTCAGCTCCATGGAGATGAAACACCTGAATTTTGCACACAGTTTACAAACCCAGTGATAAAAGCATTAAGCATTAAAACGGCCGCTGATTTACAGCAAATTAATCATTTCTCATGTGAATATTTTCTATTGGATAGTCCAAGAGGCAAATTCCATGGAGGCAACGGAATAGCCTTTGATTGGAGTATCCTTAACAATGTTCAATTAGAGGAGAAGAGAATCATACTTGCTGGCGGTTTAACGAGTGAAAATATTGAGAGAGCCATTGAATTAACCGGCCCACACATGGTCGATGTCAGCAGTGGGGTTGAAACAAATGGAAAAAAGGATATGGCAAAAATAAAAGGTTTTATAGAAAGAGTTAAAAGGAAAAAGGAGGAAGTTCTATGACGGCAATAACTTATACATTACCTGATGAGCGTGGGCATTTTGGTGCATATGGAGGCAGGTATGTCCCAGAGACATTAATGCAAGCTGTTCTTGAATTAGAGATGGAATATAAAAAAGCGATGGCAGATCCATCCTTTCAAAGGAGTCTTCAAGGACTCTTGAAAGACTATGTTGGTCGTGAAACCCCATTATATTTTGCCAAAAACCTAACGGAGCATTTGAAGGGGGCAAAAATTTATTTAAAGCGGGAGGATCTCAATCATACTGGTGCACATAAAATTAATAATTCATTAGGGCAAGCTCTATTAGCAGAAAGAATGGGAAAAAGGAAGGTCGTAGCGGAAACTGGAGCCGGACAGCATGGAGTTGCAACTGCCACTGCTTGTGCGCTTCTAGGCTTAGAATGCATGATTTATATGGGAGCTGAGGATATTCGTAGACAGCAGCTGAATGTTTTTCGAATGGAGCTCCTAGGTGCAAAGGTAATAAGTGTAAATTCAGGGAGTGCTACATTAAAAGATGCAGTAAATGAAGCTCTTCGTTACTGGGTAACAAATGTAGAAGATACTCATTATATTCTAGGATCAGTTATGGGCCCACATCCTTTTCCAATGATTGTTCGTGATTTTCAAAGTGTAATCGGATATGAAACAAGAAAGCAATTTATTGAGAAAGAAGGTAAGCTTCCTGAAGCGGTTGTTGCCTGTATTGGAGGCGGGAGTAATGCTATGGGAATGTTTTATCCATTTATTAAGGATGAAACAGTTCGATTATTTGGTGTAGAAGCAGCTGGATTAGGGATTGATACGTATAAGCATGCAGCTTCCATGACAAAGGGGAAACCAGGTATTCTACACGGAGCACTGATGTATTTACTTCAGGATGGGAACGGACAAATTCAAGAAGCACATTCTATTTCTGCTGGACTTGATTATCCTGGCGTAGGACCTGAACATAGTCATTTAAAGGATATTGGCCGAGTACAATATGAATCCATTAAAGATGAAGAAGCATTAGAAGCTTTAAAGCTGCTTTGTCAATTAGAAGGAATTATTCCTGCTTTGGAAAGCTCCCATGCGATTGCATATGCTTTAAAGCTAGCGCCTACAATGAATCGTGATGATGGAGTTGTGATTTGTTTATCTGGCAGAGGAGATAAGGATGTAGAAACAGTGAGAGCAAGATTAGGAGGTAATAAGTAATGACCCGAATTCATAAGGTTATGCAAGAATTGAAAAATAATAATGGGAAGGCGTTTGTTCCATATATTATGGCAGGTGATGGAGGATTACAAACTTTACCTGAGCGCATAACATTTTTAGAAAAAGCAGGTGCAACTGCGATTGAAATCGGCATACCCTTCTCAGATCCCGTTGCAGATGGACCCGTTATTCAGCAAGCTGGATTAAGAGCATTAGAAAATGACACAACATTAAAAGCAGTCATACAGACCATAGGAGAAATTCGCCCCATTGTTCATATTCCTTTAATCATCATGACCTATATGAATCCTATATTGGCTTATGGAATACCAAAATTCATTGAAGATAGCTTTCGAGCTGGAGTAGATGGATTGATTCTGCCCGATTTGCCAGTTGAAGAGGAGGATGTAATTGCTGGCCATGCGGATAAAGCGGGTATTGAGATAATTAGACTTGTTTCTTTAACAAGCCCGCTAGAGAGGATTCACAAAATCGCTAACAGAGGTAATGGATTTTTATATGCAGTTACAGTGAATGGGATTACAGGAGTAAGACAAGGATTTAATGATCAACTCCTTCAGCACTTGAAAAAAGTAAAACACATTAGTAATCTGCCTGTTTTAGCGGGATTTGGTATTTCTTCTTCAACTCATGTTCAGGAAATAATTCAATACTGTGACGGTGTTATTGTTGGCAGCAAAATTATAGAGCTTTTTAACCAAGGAGATTTAGAAGGGATTGTAGAATTAATTAGTGCTGTGAAAACAGTATAAAAGTTTGATAGATGTTTGATAGAAGAAGAATAACGGACTTGCTTTATTGAACTGCATCTCCTGTTTGATGTGGTGAAGTTCATATTAGGCAAGTCCGTTCCAACCATTTTTATTTTACTCTCATATATAGTGGAAGCTCAGTGTGCCCCAATTCCCGTACATATACAAACAAGTTGCCTTTATGATGTATTTCGTGTTCAATTGCTGTTTGCACCATTTGGTGTCCTGTTACATTGATTCCAAATATTTTTGTCATATCGATATCACGATTCAACTCATCCTCTGTCAAGGATTCGAGAAGCTCTTTTGACAATTCTGTGTAATGCTCACCTAATTGGGAAAGATTAAATTCTGGATGCTCTAATTTCTCCATAAAAGGGGATCCATTTCCGACCTTCACCGTTTTAATAAATTTATAAAAAGAAGTATACATATGTGTAACTAGTTTTTCAGTGCTCATTGAAGTTTCAGTTGGTTTATAGGAGTAATTAGACTCTTCGATTTTTTTGACTAATTCATTTGTAACGATACGGTGTGATAAAAAATGCTTTAAAAGCTGACTCATGTAAACGCCTCCTCAAAAAATAAGTTTCTATGATAAATTCCATCACAGATTATATTAATCCTGCAAGGGAAAATATTCAATATTCCAAAATGACTAAATATTTTAATTCCCAAAGATCAATAGGTTTTGTATAATAATGGATATAAAAATGGATTTTGAAGAATGTCAATACGCCTCTAGTCTTATAAAAATTTAAATCTCAAGTGTCTTTATGAATGGAAATTAGTTTGATTAAATGGAAGCAGATGGATATAACACAGGCAAAAAAATCCAATCCGAGAAGTATTTTGCAGGAGGGTTATGTATGGGAGATAGAAAGGTATATCTTCTGCTTACCGATACCGGAACATTGTTTACTAGAATGATAAAATTATATACGAAAGAATGCCTCAATCATGCTTCAATTAGCTTTGATAGCGATTTAACAGAGGTATACAGCTTTGGAAGAAAGCGTCCAAGAAACCCCTTTGTTGGCGGCTTTGTGAAGGAAGATATTCGTTCAGAGCTTTTTAGAAATGCATCTTGCGCGCTTTACGTATTTACAGTTAAGGATAATCAATATAATCAAATGATGAAAACGATAAAAGAAATAGACGATAATCAGCAAATGTATAGATATAACTTAATCGGATTATTTGCTATCGCATTAAATAAACAAATTCCTAGAAAGCATGCATTTTTTTGCTCTCATTTTGTTGCGATGGTTTTAAAGGAAGGAAGGCTCCTTGAAACGAATAAGCATCTATGCATGATAACCCCGCAAGACCTTAAAGAAGCATCCTCTCACAGCCTAATTTACCAAGGAAATTTACACAACTATTTATCATATCGTGAAAAATACCTTGAAGCTCAATAAGGTAAAAAAAAGAACCATCACTGTTTTGATTGAGTGAATGGTTCTTATATTTTTTACAATATAGATAATCTTTTTTAGTCTTCGTTTTTCTTGTCCGCATATCTGCAAAAATAAAGGGGCTTCGGTTTGCTTCAGGATTTCTTTTCCCCTCACGAACAGATTTTTTACGTATTTTTTTAGCTTTGGATTTAGCCAAAGGTATCACTCCTTATTATCGATTTCCTTATCATCATATATCTGGTGAATATAATCGTCAATCTCTATTCATTAAGCGGGAGGGATGACATTCGTTAATAATAAAATGAAAAAGATCAAACCGATAATTAGGAATAGGATGGATGCGAAGACAACATAATTAGGTTGTAATTTAAATTCTTTTCTTTCCGTTTTCAAACCAGTTCTTGCACTTGTCTCACTATCAATAAATTTTGTTATTGTTCCACCGCTGCTGGAAAACCAAATCGTGACTGCAGAAAATGCGACCCCAGCGAAAAACATGATCTCAATAAAGCGGATAGAAAGCAGTGAGGCGAGTAGAAATGTTAACCCGCTTTCGATGATTAATGTAAAAAGGACAATGATCATATTCTTTTTCATAATAAATCCCCCTTTTACTTGTATACGAATCTCTTTCGAATAGGTTTCGGAAAATTTGGTATTTTAATGCTAAAGCACCGTTTTGTAGTGCTATTTCTGCTTTTGGCTATGTTAAACTTCCCTATTGATTTCCGCTGCAAGCACTAATAAATGAAAGAACAGCTAGATTCAAGAGAATCATACATGAAAGCCCAACAAATATACGCAAATATGCAGAAATTGATGAGGCGGCTGTTACCATTCGAAATAGACGATGTCATTCGCGTGATGATTGAAGATAAGGGCAAAGGGTTTGAACTTAATGATGTTGAACGAGGGGTCGGACTTTTTAGTATCGAAGAAAGAGTACGTGCAGCTGGAGGAATCCTTTCCATTCAATCTATAAAAGGGAGAGGAGCAAAAATCATCCTCGAAATTCCATAATAAATACAAATGATTTCAAAAAGCTGCAATAAAATTTGCAGCTTTTTGATTTATTATAGCATTCCAATAAAAACTCCTCCCACTGCTCCTGTTAGAACAATGATCCAAGGTGGCAGCTTCCAGTGAACGAGCATACTGAACAATAAAGAAGCAAATGCAAAATCAACTGGTTCGAAAATTGAACTTGTCCAAATTGGGTGGTAAAAGGCAGCAATTAATATCCCGACTACAGCTGCATTAACCCCCATCAAAGCTCCATTAATCTTTGGATTTTTTCGAAGAATATTCCAAAAAGGTAATGTACCAATTATTAATAAAAAAGCAGGTAAAAAAATAGCAAAAGTTGCTAGTAATCCTCCTTGCCAGCCATTTATGACTGCCCCAATATAAGCTGCAAAGGTAAAGAGAGGTCCTGGCACTGCCTGTGCAGCACCATAGCCAGCTAGGAAGGCTTCCTCACTTATCAAGCCTGATGGAACAAATTCACGTTCAAGCAATGGTAGGACAACATGACCTCCTCCAAATACTAGAGAGCCAGAGCGATAGAAACTGTCAAACATGGCGAGCCAATCAAAGGACAAGCTTCGACTTAAGATTGGCAAAGCAAAAAGCAAGGCGAAGAATAGGATTAAGTTTCCTGCAGCAAAACGCTTTGAAATAGGAAAATGAATTTGATTCTCTTCTTGATCTTTACTATCTTTATAAAGAATAAACCCAATGATTCCAGACAATAAAATGATGCCCACTTGTATAAAAGCCGTTTGCCATAATAAAGCTGCAATAATCGCAAAAAGAGCGATAGCTTTCCTTTTTAAATCTGGTGCGAGCTTTTGTGCCATTCCTAAAATAGCATGTGCAACCACTGCTACAGCAACGATCTTCAATCCATGGATCCAACCTGCATTTGTTATATCCATGCCATCTAAAAGCTGAGCAAATAAAATCAATGCGATGACAGAAGGCATCGTAAAGCCTAGAAAAGCCAATACTCCCCCTATAAAACCACCACGTATGACTCCAATGCCAATCCCGACTTGACTGCTAGCTGGACCAGGCAGAAATTGGCATAAAGCAACTAAATCAGCATAACTTTTTTCATCCAGCCAATTTCGTTTTCGTACATACTCATTGTGAAAATAGCCAAGATGGGCAACGGGTCCTCCAAATGAAGTAAGGCCAAGCCTCATTGAAACAAACAATATTTCTAACAATGATGAAAATTTATTCGTTCGATGCCTATGAATCATTTATCTTCTCCTTTTTTATTTCCCTTTGAATATACTAAGAATAACAAAGATTCTTAGTAATATACGTTAATAAATCTTAAAAATTTCTTTACATTGTAAATTGTATAAATGGTTGCAAATCTTTCCTTTTGGTCTTATAGTAATTAGGCATTTCGTAGAATTCGATTTCAATATTAACTATAATTTTTATAAAGTGGAGTTTGTGATCAATATATGGATTATATAGGAGGGACAAATATGGAAAATAAACTTCCTCAAACAATTGAAGTGATCGATTTATGCCTGCTTGCAGGAAAAATCATGCTTCAATGTGGTGCAGAGACATATCGGGTTGAAGATACTATGACTAGGATTGCTTCTTCATTAGGCATTCCTTCATCACATAGCTATGTAACACCAACAGGAATCATTTTTTCAATTGATGGAACAGAGCCTGCTAAGCTAATTAGAATTTATGAACGTACAACCGATTTATACAAGGTTACAGTAGTTAATGGCATATCGAGGAAAATTAGCAGTGGAGCATTAACTTCTGATGAAGCTTTTAAGAAATTAATGGATATCGAAAAAGCTAACTTCACCTTCCCGTTATACCAACAAATTCTCGCTGCAGCCATTTCTAGCGGCTGCTTCCTAATGATGTTTTTAGGACAATGGAAAGACTTTATTCCTGCTATCATTACAGGTGGAGTGGGATTTATATGCTTCGTATATATTCATAATTTGGTAAAGATCAAATTTTTCGCTGAATTTATGGCATCTGTCGTCATAGGTTTAAGTGCCTATCTATTAGTGTATTTAGGGATAGGGGTTCAACTGGATAAAATTATTATCGGATCAGTCATGCCACTTGTGCCTGGACTTTTAATCACAAACGCGGTAAGAGATCTGATGGCTGGACATTTAGTAGCTGGATTATCAAAAGGGGCGGAGGCATTTTTGACAGCCTGTGCGATTGGGACAGGAATAGCTATTGTTTTTGCTTTCTATTAAAAACTGCATGTTCGTAATTGAATAATGGAGGCTATCGTAAAATGATTGTACATTTAATAACTAGCTTTGTCGCCACAGCCGCTTTTGCCATCCTTTTCAATGCACCTAAAAAAACACTATTTCAATGTGGATTTGTCGGCATGGCAGGGTGGTTTGTCTATATAAGTCTTGTGGAATATGATTATGATGCTGTCTTGGCATCATTTATCGCCGCTTTTTTTATTGCAATAATCAGTCAAATCTTTGCCAAAATGTATAAAACACCTATAATTATTTTCAGTATATCGGGAATTATTCCACTAGTACCGGGTGGGACCGCGTATGATGCTATGCGTCATTTTGTTGAAAATGATTATAATACGGCTATACAGCTTGCTGCAAAGGCATTCATGATATCTGGTGCGATTGCAGTAGGACTTGTTATTTCTGAAGTGTTAAACCAACTCATACTAAAAATAAGACTTAAATAGAATAGAAGAACTTTTCCTAAAGGCTTTGTTAACCAAGAAAAGCAAATCCTTCTTGGTTTTTAAAATTGAAATATTTTTTTATTGAATATTGTTATTTAAGAAGAAATATTTATAATCAATATTGATTGAGTTTACAACTCATCTCTGATGTTTATTAGAAAAGGGGGATGACATTGAAATTACGTGTTTCTGCAGTGCAGTATCATCTGCATACAATTCATTCTTTTGAGGATTTTGCCAAGCAGTGTGAACATTATATTAAAACTGCACAAGAATTTGGTTCAGAATTCGTTTTGTTTCCTGAATTTTTTACGACTCAGCTTTTATCTATAGGAAGTCATCAAGGAAAAAATCTTATCATTAATGAACTTCCTGGTTTTACTGAACAATATCGAAATTTATTTTCTCAATTAGCGAAAGAAACAAATATGCATATTATAGGCGGCACACATGTGATAAATAATAATGGCCGCTTGAATAATGTTGCGCATCTTTTTTATCCAGATGGAAGAATCGCTGAACAGGCGAAATTGCATATGACACCAACAGAGGTTGAAGAATGGAATATGTCACCTGGAGAAGGGCTAGAGGTTTTCGATACTGACAAAGGTCGAATTGCCATTCTCACCTGTTATGATATAGAATTTCCGGAAATCGTTCGGATGGCCAAGGCTAAGGGAGCAGATGTCATTTTCTGTCCATCGTGTACAGATGACCGCCATGGATTTCATCGTGTTCGTTATACTAGCCATGCGCGTGCCATCGAAAATCAAGTGTATGTTGTTGTCACAGGTACAGTTGGCTCCTTGCCGACTGTGGACTTCATGCGAGGCAACTTTGGTCAGGCAGCTGTTATTACGCCAAATGATGTTCCATTCCCACCAAAAGGAATTATGGTGGAAGGGGAGATTAATGATGATATGATCATTACGGCTGACCTTGATTTAAGTCTTTTATACGAAGTTCGGGAAAAAGGATCCGTCACAACTTGGAGAGATCGCCGTGTTGACTTATATTCAGATTGGTCAAATCAGAATACTGAAGAGGTATAACAATGGCTTATAAAAGCGAGTTTTATGCCTATGATCAGGAGAAGCCAATCCCTATTGTCATTCGCAATTATTTGCAATCTGATTTTGATGAGCTGATTCAAATTCAGACTGAATGCTTTCCTCCGCCTTTTCCAGCTGAATTATGGTGGAATAAGAATCAGCTGAAGAATTATGTTACATTATTTCCAGAAGGGGCACTTTGTGTTGAGGTAGAAGGTCAATTAGCAGGCTCCATTACAGGAGTTTGTGTTGATTTTGATCCAGCACTTCCTTCACATAAGTGGGAAGAGATGACGGATAGCGGTTATATTAGAAATCATAATTCACAAGGTAATACTCTGTATATCGTTGATATTAGTGTAAGGCCGAAGTTTCGTAAGCTTGGTCTTGGTCACTATCTGATGCAAGCGATGTATCAGGTTGTCGTTCAGCTTGGACTAGAAAGATTGCTTGGTGGAGGAAGAATGCCAGGGTATGCACAAAAATCAGATAAAATGGCCCCAGTTCAATATGTTGAGTCCGTTATCAAGGGAGTAAGTAAGGACCCTGTTATTACTTTTCTACTTAAATGTGGCAGAACGCCGTTATCCATCATTGAAGACTATATAGACGATGAGGAATCTCATAATTATGCTGTATTGATGGAATGGAAAAATCCATTTAAATAGAGGAAGAGGAGCGAAGAAGCATATGGATTATAGGAGAATAACAAGTATAGAAGATCCATTATTCGTGAAAATGCATGATTTGATGAAAGAAGTTTTTCCTCCGGAAGAAGTTCTAGAATTTGAACTATGGAAGGAGCCATTAGAAGATCCAGGAATTCGCGTTTTTGTTGCTATTCATGATGATGAGGTTGTTGGAGCAACTGAATATAGATATTATCCGGATTGGAATATTGCTATGACAGATTTTACAATCATTGGACGTTCAGGATTGAGCATTGGCCGTTTTTTAGCACAAAATCGTCAAAAGGATTTAGAGGAATTGGCCATTGCTAATGGAAATCAGCTTTTTGGCATGTTCGCCGAAATTTATGATCCATATCAGTTAGACGATCACGAGTTTGGCGGAGTTAAGCCAATGAATCCTTTTGTTCGCCGTGAAGTTCTATCACATCTTGGCTATAAGCGCATTGAATTATCGTATTTACACCCATCTTGGAAAAATGATGGAGAGGGTGTAAAAGGACTTGATTTATGCTTTATGCCAACAGAAGAGAATGTATTAGAAATCCCAGCATCTTTAGTAGCGGAGTTTTTAACTGCCTATTATTCAGTGCTATCTAACAAGCCTCAGGAATGGGTTCAAATGATTGAAGAAATTAATAGTAAAGAAAATATCAGCTTGTTGCCATTATAAAATGGTTCACCCCCGTTAAAATACGGGGGTGAACCAACGTTGCTTTAATTATTTTGCACATATCTTCATCAGATTTTTTATTTAACAAAACAAATAAATTTATCTTTTCATTCCCGTTATTTTTAAAGGCAAACACCTCATAACTGTCCTCACGGATCATCCTTTGATTGATTTTATCACCCAATATTACTCCATCTGATAATTAATTCATTAAAAAATACTGTCTCAATTTTATTTGTTGCCCTGTTTTCTACTTAAATTACCAATAATTATAATCATAATCCTAAGTAAAAAAGAAATAATAGCTATTGTAAGTTATTTTTCAAAAGGAAAGAGGGAAGAGTAATGACAGTAAGTACAGAAATCCAACAGACGATTGCCGGGTTGAAAAATGCACAGGCCAGCTTTGAAACATTTGCATTGGCTACTGATAATCAACAGGCAAAGCAATTATATAACAATGCTGCACAGCAAACGCAATCGATTATTGACAGTGTAGAACCACGTTTGCAGCAAATCCAACAAGAGGAACCACAATACAAACAATAGCTTTAATTTGGTTGGCTTTTAGCCAACCTTTTCAACATTTTTAGATTGGAGTAAAAATCATGACTGTTATTTCTAATGTAAAACAAAGCTTATCTACGATCAAAGGAATTGAATCTCAACTTTCAATTTTGGCGTTAAATTCACAAGATCCTGAGGCACAAAAAACCTTTCATGAAATAATGAATATGATGAATGATATTAAAAAAGATCTTCAAGTTCGCGTGAATGAAATGATGTTAGAAGAACCGCAATATAAGGGATCTTAAGAATAAGAGGTGATAAAATGTCCGATTGGAGCCAGATTATTGTCCGTTCGTTTATATTCCTTTTTGTTTTATTTATAATGACTAAAATATTAGGAAAGAAGCAAATTTCTCAAATTTCCTTTTTTGAATATGTTTCTGGAATCACAATTGGCAGTATTGCAGGCGAAGTAATTATGGGGCTAGATGGAAATATCGGGCATGGTATTCTGGCGATTGGTATTTTTGGTTTAGTCACTCTTTCCGTTGGTTTCATTTCATTAAAAAGCAATTCATTTCGTGATTTTGTTGAAGGAAAAGGGACAATTTTTATAAAAGACGGAAAAATTATGGAAGACAATTTAAAAAAGGAAAAATACTCTACTGATGAGCTTACGACATTGCTTAGGCAGAAAGATGTTTTTAATTTAGCTGATGTCGAATTTGCTGTTTTAGAACCTACTGGTGATATAAGTATTTTGTTAAAAAAGGAGAATAGACCAATAACGCCTAAAGATCTAAACGTTAAGGTCGCGAATGATAAAGTTCCGCAAACCGTTATTCGTGACGGACAGATTGTATACGATTCTCTTGCATCCGCTGGGAAATCGCTTAAATGGCTGACAGATGAAATAGATAAGCTAGAGGTTACAATGGATAATGTGTTTTATGGGCAAGTGGATTCATATGGAGATTTAACGGTTGATCTTTACGATGATAAAATGAAGCAGCCAACACCTCAAACAAGGCCGCTTTTAATGGCAATGCTCAAAAAATGCCAAGCAGATATGGAAATCTTTGAATTAGAAACTGAATCTGAAAGTGCAAAGAATATGTATAAAAAGAATGCAAAAAAGCTTAATGATGCAATCAATACTTTGAGTCCATATTTAAGTAATTAATAACTACATAAATCAAAAACGAAAAGGTGAGAGGTCCTAACCGTAAAAAAATGATAAAAACCCCAGCCATTACTGGCTAGGGGTTCACAGAAGGAGATTTTAATATAACGAATTTTGGTCATCAACCATCCATTGCCATAGTTGGTCATTGGTTACTTGTAACAGTGTGAATAGTAATTGGCTATTGGTTTGCCAATTGCCATTTTGATAGTACTTACAATGTGCTCCTTGGTTCTCCTTCTATGCCTTGAAGGGGAGTCTCACCACTTCAAGGTTTAGAAATATTTCTCACTGTCGAAATCTAATTCGACACTATAATTTTTTGCATTAATTAAATTAGACAAGCGGTTTGCTAATAATAAAATGTTAAAAGGCAATCGCTAATACACTTTTACTTCTAAAAGTAAAAGTTCCCTTGACAAATTATAACAGTAAAAATATAATGTAAATATGACAGTCAGTACTGACAACCAATTGGGAAGGGTGAGGGAGTATAAGTATTAATAATAATTTAAGCAACGATGATAAACTGTTGCTAGCAGCGATTGATCTAATGGCAGAGAAAGGCTACAATGGTGTGTCTACCCAAGAAATCGCTAACACAGCAGGTTTGAGTGAAAAAACGCTGTTTCGCCGATTTGGAAGCAAACAAAACCTTCTTGAAAAGGCATTTGATCGTTTTCATTATGCAGAAGAGTTTACAAAACTTTTTAACGAGAAAATCGTATGGGATTTGCAAACGGATTTACTTCTTATTAGTCGAACATACCATGATATTATGAATCGTAACAGGAAAATGATTATGATCAGCATTAAAGAGGAAGGTAATTTACCCGGGTTTAGAGAAAGAACGCAAAAACACCCTCGACAGTTAATGGATATTCTGATCAATTATTTTAAAGCTATGTACGAAAAAGGAAAGCTGATTCGAACAGACCCTAAGGTACAGGCATTATCATTCATGATGATGAATTACGGAGCCTTTATGAACAATTTGGATTCCCATGATAACTTTCTTAACGTGTCTTTAGACACATTTATAATAGAGAGTGTGCAAACATTTACTAGGGCTTTAGCTCCCTAGTATTTTAAAAAGGGAGGGTTCAGTCAGTACCGACACCCACTAATAAATTTCATTGAATACACAAATGAAATGGTAACTTTGCTTTTTCATTTAATACAATACAGGAGGAATAAATAATGGAAAAATTAAACATTGGCATTATTTTAGGGAGTACACGTCAGGGACGTGTAAGTCCACAAGTTGGAAAATGGGTGAAAGAAATTGCTGATAAACGAGGAGATGCAAATTATGAAATTGTGGATATAGCAGAATTTAAATTACCATTTTTTGGTGAAGGTACTGGTAAAGAGTTTGGATTAATTGCTTGGTCTGAAAAAATTTCAAGTTTAGATGGATTCGTGTTTATTGTACAAGAATATAATCATAGTATTACAGGTTCGTTAAAAAATGCACTTGATTCCGTTCGAGATGAATGGAACAACAAGGCAGCGGGTATCGTAAGTTATGGTTCAACTGGTGGGGCTCGTGCAGCTGAACATTTGCGTGGAATCTTAGGCGAATTACTAGTTGCAGACGTTCGCGTACATCCAACATTATCAATATTTACAGATTTTAAAAATTTTACAACATTTAAGCCGGCTGATTTACACCTTATTAATGTCAATGCTATGTTAGATCAAACAATTGCATGGAGTGGTGCATTAAAAAATTTACGATAGATTTGATTGATTTGTTTCTTAAACTTCCCAGGGTTTTTAATGAAATTTGGTCAGTCAGTGCTGACACCCCGTCCAAACGGTACCATCCGTTTGGTCTTAGCTTTCCTTCTAAAAAAGCACTGTACGGCTCCCATATTGGAATCATGGTTCAAGGGGTGGAGTTTAATGGAAAAAAATATTCAGATGCACGCAGGCAAGAAATTAATCCGTGTACTAATGTTCACACTTGTCATTTCATCGATGAGTGTATTGATGTTTAACTTTGTACTGCCAGAGATCAGTAAAGAGTTTGAGCTTACCACCTCACAAGTAAGCTGGGTTACTTCATCGTATTCCTTGATTTATGGGATAGGGACGGTTATTTATGGGAAACTCGCTGATCGTTTCCAGCTTAAAAATTTGCTAACTATTGGATTACTATTTTTTGCTTTTGGTTCATTAATTGGTCTCGCTTCCAACACATTCTGGATGGTTCTTGTTGCAAGGTGCTTGCAGTCAGTAGGTGCTGCTGCTATTCCAGCAACGGCTATGCTTATCCCATTACGTTATTTTCCTCCTGAGCAGAGAGGTTCTGCCATGGGTACGGTGTTTGTAGGATTGGCTATAGGGAGTGCCCTAGGTCCAGTCATTTCAGCATTAATTGTAAGTGTTGCAAATTGGCGCTGGTTATTTTGTATCCCTCTCTTTAGCTTACTCACGTTACCTTTTTACCGTCAATATTTACAGAATGAAGAGGGTCAGCGGTCAGGACAATTTGATTGGATAGGAGGTATTTTACTAGCTACTACAATAACCTTTCTACTTCTGGGGATTACAAATGAATCGTGGTTGTTTTCTATTTTCGGATTGCTTGCCCTAGTACTTTTCCTAATACGAATTCGTTCCGTTTCTGAACCGTTTGTTCAACCGGAACTCTTTAAGAATAATAACTATACCTTAGGTCTATTAATCGCTTTTCTTATAAGTGGAATTGGTTTTTCCCTTCAGTTTTTAAGTCCCTTGCTTTTGGCTCAAGTACAACAGTTGCAGCCTGGCTGGGTAGGTTTTGCAATGGTTCCTGCTGCAGTAGCTTCAGCAGTTCTTGGAAGAATGGGTGGTAAGCTAGCAGACTTTAGAGGAAATTCGTATTTATTTTTTGTTGCATCTGGATTGCTATTGGCATGTTTTATTTTGCTATCAACCTTTACTGGAGTATCCCCTGTACTTATTGCTATCTTTTTGATCTTCGGTAATGTAGGGCAAACCTTTATAATGATAGCTTTGTCAAATTCAGTTTCCATAACTTTAAAAAAGGAACAGCAAGGAGTTGGGATGGGACTATTCTCTATGGTGAATTTCATAGCAGGAGGGGTTGCTTCAGGTGTTTATGGTAAGTTGGTTGATCTTGGCTCTAATGTGCTTTGGAATCCATTAAATGTTACTCCTAATGGTTCCATTTATAGCAATATATATTTAGTTCTTATTGCTTTGCTTATAGGTATTCTGCTGTTTTCCTATTTTCAGCTTGCGAGATCAAAAGAAAAAAGCAAAATAAAAATATGACGTTTTCAGAAGGAGTTGTTTATGAAAACATGGGAAGAATACTTTAATAATAATCAAGAAATTACTATTAAGAGCCTAGTAAATAAACCAATTTATACAACAGCAATAGAGGTTAGCATTTAAAGGATAATCATGTCCGTCGATATTTAAATAAGTTAACATTAAACTGCCAATTATTTTATGCTTAAACTGGCTGTTTTTCTTTTTAAATTATCTTAACTTACAAAATATGCTTTTTTTGCTTAGGGCCCCTTTCTAAAAAAATGTATGAAATTAGCGTTTTTGTTCCGAATCCAACATAATAAATTAAAAAAGTCGATTCCTTATCGTACAGAGGAAACGGCTTTTTTAGGTTGAAATCGACTTAGCGTATAATATCTGCGTTTTATAGTGAAGTTTATACATGCCTTATCAATTTTTGCTGTGTAAATATTATTCACTTTTGAGAGAGATCATGATTAACTTGTCTGAAAAATTCCGATTATGTATTTTTATTGTGAAATTGGAAGTGGATGGAACTAATTGAAATGCTTTTGTAATATAACTAAAATAGTCCTGTTAAATTAGGATGTTATAATTCTCGTTGAAGGAAACTAGATAAAGTGTTTCTATATACATAATCATAACTTAAGACAGAAAAGTTTATTCGAGATAAATATGCCAAAGATCATCTAGATCTATTCACATTCGGAAGGTAGGAAATGGAATGAAAAAGAAACTTGTAATCTTAAACACAACATTAATAATGGGTCTTAGTAGTGCATTTGTAATTCCGTCAGTTGATGCAGCATCTTTACATAATCAAAATGCAGAATTACAGAATCAAAGATCAGATGTTCAAACTAATCTTTCAAAAGCAGATCAAGAATTGTCAGCTGTGCTTGAAGAATTAGTTACATTACAAGCACAAAAAGATCGAGTAAATCAAGCTATTGCTGATAATAACAATTTGATAGCAAAAACAGAAAAAGATATCGTTAGCACAAAAGCAGAAGTTGAACAATTAAAAGCAGAGTTGGCCGAAATTCAAGAGAGAATTGATAAACGTAATGAAATTTTGAAAGAACGTGCTATTTCTTACCAACAGAATGGAAATAGTTCAATTGGGTATGTAGAAGTACTCCTTGGGTCAACTAGCTTCAGTGATTTCATTGAGAGAGCTGGGGCCGTAACAAAAATTGCTGAAGCTGACCGAGACATTTTAGCTCAGCATGATGCTGATAAAAAAACATTAGAAGAAAAGAAGACAACTATTGAAAAGAAGCTTTCAGATTTAGAAAATATGAAAACTGAATTAGTTGGCATGAGTTCTCTAATGGAAGAGCAAAAGCAAAAAAATAATGAGCTAGAAAATGAGCTTAAACAAAAAGAAAAAGAGGTAACAGATTTAAAGGCAAATCTAAAAATTCAAGATAGTGAACTAGCATCTAAACAAAATGAAATCCAAAAAGGAATGGAAGCTAGTAAAAATATTCCAGTAAGTCAGGATTCATCAACTCCTTCTGTTTCTAATTCATCAGCAGGAAACAAGGATTCAAATAATAATAATAATAATAATAATAATAATAATAATAATAATAATAAACCAATTAAAGAAAACAATAAACCAATTAAAGAAAACAATAAACCAATTAAAGAAAACAATAAACCTGCAACAGGAAACGTTAATACAGTTATTTCAGCAGGTTACAAATACATTGGTAATTCAGTATATGTTTTTGGCGGAGGAAGGACTCAAAGTGACATTGATAATGGCAGATTTGACTGCTCAGGCTTCGTTTCATGGGCTTATTCCCAAGCTGGAGTTACTTTACCAGCGTATACAGAGTCATTAAAAAATGCTGGACGACAAGTTCCTTCGAGTGATATGCAACCAGGCGATCTTGTATTCTTTGACACGTATAAAAAGGATGGACATGTTGGAATATACATTGGCGGTGGAAAATTCATCGGCTCTCAAAGCTCAACTGGTGTAGCGATCGCTAATATGAGTAGTGGATATTGGAAAGATAAATTTAATGGACGTGTAGTAAGGATCTTCTAAATAAATTAGAAACTTATCGTATGAAGTTTAAATATACTCACTGCTAGGAAGAACACATATGAAAATCATGGTGTTTTCCTGAAGGACGTTGAGAACGCTAAGTTATTCTATTATACAGCTGGCCACAAAAATTCTGTGGTCAGTTTTTTTATTTATAATTTTATCTAATAATTTTGATTTTTTCATAAATTCTAAATATTAATTGAAGTTTCATTGTTGGAGTGGTTTAATAATTAATAATAGAAGGGATTAGGATTGCGAAATATTAAAAACGATGTTTCTTAATAAGAAACATCAAGGGGAGCTGGTTATGAATACTTTAGAACTATTAAATGATTTAACTTCGTATTTAGCAGAAAGGAATTTACGTGTAGAAAATGGTTCAAACCATTCGTTAGGAAATAGTGGCATTGTGAATGTATATCCTAAAACAGAAGAAGGCATCTCATTAGTGTTAAAGTATGCAACTGATCATAAATTAACCATTTCAATTATGGGGAGAGGCACAAAAAGAGGATTCGGAGGTTTAAATGAAACAAGTGATATATTACTGTCCTTAGAAGATTATAAAGGAGTGGTAGAGCATACGGTTGGTGACATGACGCTAACCGTTAAAGCAGGGACGACTTTTCAGGAGATTCAAGATTATTTGGATGATACAAATCAAAGGATTGCCCTTGACCCGTTTAATCCATTTGAAGCAACAATTGGGGGGATTCTCGGTGCAAATGATAGCGGTCCAAAAAGATTTAAATATGGTTCAAGCAGAGATTCAGTCATTGGCCTACGTATTTTGTATCCTGATGGCTCAGTCATTCGTACTGGAGGAAAGGTAGTAAAAAATGTTGCTGGCTATGATATGAACAAGCTCTTCATCGGTTCCATGGGCACACTCGGTGTGATATCTGAAGTGACGTTTAAGCTTCGTCCACTTGCCAAGTATGAATCTCTTGTTCTCCTATCTTTTCCAGAAGGAAACATGGATAACATCAAATTATGTGCAAAAAAGGTTCTAGATTCTGTACTCGAGCCGGTTTGCATGGAATTGCTAAGTCCTTCATTATCAGATAGGCTCTTCCATCGAAATGATTATATATTAGCCGTTAGTTTTGAGGATGTGGAAAGCTCAGTTCATTATCAAATAAAGCTCTTAAAGGATATTATGCCAGCAAATACAGTGTGTAATATTCTTTCAAAGGAGGATGCTCAAGTCTTTTGGGAAAAGTTCTATCAGATTACTCCAGCTAGCACAAGTTCTGGGAATAATGCTGAAACGATTGCGGCATTAAAAATTGGTGTCGTGAATTTTGATGTTTTGAAGGTCATAAAGAAGGCTGACTTACTTCAAGATGTAAATAATATTAAAATTGAAGCACATGGCGGTTTAGGTCACGGCCTATGTCAGTTGATTATTACAGGAGCAAAAGAAGATATCCTATCCGCAATTGAAAAAATTAGAAAAATTGTGCTGGGATTAGAAGGCTATGTGATTGTGAAACATTTGCCATTTACCATACGCAAGGACATAAATGTATGGGGAGAAAAACCGCCCCATTTTTTCTTGCTGGAAGGTATTAAATCAAAGATAGATCCTAATAGAATTTTGAACCCGAGCCGTTTTGTAGGAGGGATATAAGGTTGAGTGTTACAGGAACAGAATTTAGCGAAAGCCGGCCTTGTCAAACCAGACTGGGAAATTATTTATGGAAAGAGCTGCCTGATGAGAATAAATGGGCTGATTGTGTTCACTGTGGCATGTGTTTGGAATCATGTCCAACATATGAACAAACTGGTCAAGAGCAGCATTCTCCACGAGGGCGAGTTTACTTAATTAAAGCAGTAGCTGAGGGTAAGCTTGAAGTAAATGAACAATTCATGGATCCTGTATTTGCTTGCTTAGATTGTCGTGCTTGTACGACAGCTTGTCCTGCAGACGTTGATGTTGGCGGACTGATTGAAGAGGCGAGGGGACAAATCCGTCAGGCCATCCCGCTTAAAGGATGGCAGGGAAGTCTAAGCAAATTTTTCTTGCATTGGCTATTTCCACATCCTTCGCGTTTACAATCTCTAGGCGGATTGTTGGAATTTTACCAAAAGAGCGGATTGCAGAAGGTAGTAAGGAAAACTAAGCTTATTCATGTTATGCCCGAGCACCTGGTTGAAATGGAAGGAATTATGCCAGAAGTAAAAACATCTATGCGCAAAAAGTATAAAGATCAACAGGTGATCAAGGCGCGAGGAGAAACCAAGCGGGAAGTCGCCATGTTAACAGGCTGTATTATGGATGTCATGTTCAGTGATATTAATGAATCGACTATAAATGTGTTAACAAGGAATGGAAATGATGTAAGGATACCAGAGGGGCAAACATGCTGTGGGGCTTTACATGTGCATGCAGGGGATCGTGAAATGGGTAGAAAGCTTGCAAAGCAAAATATTCAAGCATTTGAAAACTTTGAAACGGTAATTGTTAATGCTGCTGGCTGTGGTTGTATGATGAAGGAATACGCACAATTATTTCGTAATGAACAAGAGTGGCTTGAAAGAGCAGAGATATTTTCCAACAAGGTTGTTGATATATCAAAACATCTCCATGAAACAGGTTATGAGAAACCAAAAGCTGAACTAAAAACAAGAATTACCTACCATGATGCCTGTCATCTTTCACACGGTCAAGGAGTGCGTATAGAGCCCCGTGAAATATTACTTGATATTCCTGGCGTGGAAATGGTTCACATGCCGAATGCAGATCGCTGCTGTGGAAGTGCGGGAATATATAATATAACGAATCCAGAAATGGCTCAAGCCGTTCTTCAAAGTAAAATGGAGAATGTGCCAGAGGATGTTGATATGATTTCAATGGGGAATCCAGGATGTATGCTACAAATGGCAATAGGCGTACAAAAATATGGAAGAAATCAAAGGATTGTTCATACTGTCCAGCTTCTTGATTGGGCCTATCAAAAAGAGTCGGAAGTCAGGGAGGGTTAAGTAAATTGAAAGTGAAGATAAAATCAAATGACGGACACATACAAAAATTAGCAGAAATAGTTGGCGGTACACGTTCCATTCTTTATAACAAAGAAGACTTAATCGCTTATGATTGCGATGGCTTTACGCTTCATAATCATTTACCCAAAGCTGTGGTCTTTCCAAATGATACAAATGAAGTCGCGCAGATCGTTAAATATTGTTCCGAAAATAAACTGCCATTTCTTGCACGCGGTGCAGGAACAGGTTTGAGCGGTGGGGCAATCCCGATAAATGGTGAAGTGATTATTAGCCTTGTACGCATGAAGCGTTTAATAAGCGTTGACTTTGAAAACAGAAGAGCGGTAGTAGAACCTGGTTTTGTGAATTTAAAATTGACAAATGCTATTTCTGATAAAGGCTATTATTATGCACCAGATCCTTCAAGCCAGTATTGCTGTACAATAGGTGGAAATGTTGCCGAAAATGCTGGTGGTGCACACTGTTTAAAATATGGTGTTACGACCAACCATATTCTCGGTCTTGAGGTCGTTTTGCCAAATGGTGACATCATTGAAATTGGGAAAAATGGGATACTAGATGAGCCAGGCTATGACCTCCTTGGTTTATTAACAGGATCAGAGGGTACGTTAGGAATCGTAACAAAGATAACAGTCCGAATATTAAAGAATCCTGAAGGAAAACAAACAGTTCTTGCGTATTTTGATAAAGTTGAGGAAGGAAGCAGGGCTGTTTCTGAAATTATTTCTTCTGGTATTGTACCTGCAGCCCTAGAAATGATGGATAAGGTTGCGATTGAAGGAGTGGAAGCGGCAGCCTTTCCGGTTGGACATCCAAAAGATATTGAAGCCGTTTTGCTTATTGAGGTAGATGGAATTGCTGCTGGTATTGATGAACAAATCAATCAAATACTTGAAGTATGCAGGAAGTGCCATGTACGCAAAGTTCGTGCTGCAAAGGATGAACATGAAAGAGAACAATGGTGGGCTAATCGAAAAACGGGCTTTGGAGCAATGGGTGCGATATCACCTGATTATTTAGTTCAAGACGGTGTCATACCTAGGAGTACGCTCCCAGAAGTATTGGAAAGAATTAAGCAAATCAGTGAGGAATCAGGGTTAAGAATTGCAAATATTTTTCATGCTGGAGATGGCAATCTCCACCCGCTAGTCCTTTTTGATGCCAGGAAGCAAGGTGAAATTGAAAAGGCACTTGAAGCAGGAAGTGCGTGTTTAAAGGTATGTGCAGATGTAGGTGGAACGATTACAGGTGAACATGGAGTTGGCATAGAGAAAAGGGAAGAAATGCGTTTCGTATTCAATGATGAAGAAATTATCGCACAGACAAATATACGTGAAGTCTTCAATCCTCATAATCTATTAAATGCAGGGAAGCTATTTCCGACACCAGGAAGATGCGTTGAAATAAAGAAAGAAATAAAGGATGCATTATTGAAGTCATAATTGTTTTATTAATTTTTTGAATATTATTGAAATATAAGATTGATTATGTTACCCTTTTTTTAACGATAGAATGAAACAGTGTTTTGTAATACCAAACAAAGAGATAAAGAAGATATAAGAAATATTTCAAAGGAGGCTACAAAATGTCGGCATATAAACAAGTAGGGAATTTGAAAGTATCTAGTGAGCTTTATGAGTTTATTAATCATGAGGTTCTTCCAGGAAGTGAAGTAAGCCAAGAGAAGTTTTGGAATGGTTTTGAGGAAATTATTCATGATTTATCACCGAAAAATAAAGAATTACTTGCTGTAAGGGATGAGCTCCAAAGAAAAATTAATACATGGCATCTAGAGAATAAAAATTTTGATCATGCGAGCTATAAAGCATTTTTGATGGAAATCGGCTATCTTGAAAATGAAGTCGAGGATTTTAGCATATTAACTGAAAATGTAGATGATGAAATTGCGATTCAGGCTGGTCCACAGCTCGTTGTGCCTGTTAATAATGCTCGTTATGCTCTAAATGCTGCGAATGCTCGCTGGGGTAGCCTCTATGACGCTTTATATGGAACGGATGTAATCAGTGAAGAAGATGGTGCCCATAGGAAAGGAGCCTATAATCCTGTTCGTGGTGACAAGGTCATTGCCTTTGCAAGAACTTTTCTAGATGAAGCAATGCCATTAATGAAAGGGTCGCATAAAGATGCAAAAATGTACCGAATTAAAGACGGAAAATTATCTGTTACTCTCGACAATGACTATGAGATTGGATTGGTTGATGAAGATAAATTAGCAGGATACCAGGGAGAACAAGATCATCCATATGCCATTTTGTTAAAAAACAATGGACTTCATTTTGAAATTCAAATTGATCGTACACATCCAATTGGGCAAACAGATGAAGCGGGAGTGAAGGATATTCTTGTTGAGGCAGCGCTGACAACGATCATGGATTGTGAAGACTCAGTTGCTGCCGTCGATGCAGAAGATAAAGTTTTTGTTTATCGTAATTGGCTAGGCTTAATGAAAGGGGATTTAACAGCCTCATTCAATAAAGGAAATAAAACGATTACTCGAACGCTCGATGCCGACCGAAGCTATTTATCGCCTAAAGGTGAGCCTTTTACTCTTTCAGGGAGATCGTTAATGTTTGTCAGAAATGTTGGACATTTAATGTCAAACAATGCGATTCTAGATAAGAATGGAGAAGAAATCCAAGAAGGAATATTGGATACAGTTGTTACTAGTTTAATTGCAAAGCATTCTTTACTTGGAAATACAGCCTTTCGGAATTCAACAAAAGGGTCCATTTATATCGTCAAACCAAAAATGCATGGATCAAAGGAAGTTGCATTTGCTAACGGATTATTTAATCGTGTGGAAGATTTAATTGAATTAAAGAGAAATACAATAAAAATTGGCGTAATGGATGAAGAACGCCGTACCTCTTTGAATTTAAAGGGATGCATTCGTGAGGTAAAGGAGCGGATTGCCTTTATAAATACAGGTTTCCTAGATCGCACAGGAGATGAAATCCACACATCAATGGAAGCAGGATCTATGATTCGCAAGAACGATATGAAGGCAACTGCGTGGCTTTCTGCATATGAAAGATCAAATGTCAATAACGGTTTAGCGACTGGATTTCAAGGTCGAGCACAAATTGGAAAAGGAATGTGGGCAATGCCTGACATGATGGCAGAAATGGTAAAGCAAAAAATTGGCCACCTTCAGGCTGGTGCAAATACAGCATGGGTTCCATCACCTACTGCAGCAACACTTCATGCTCTTCATTATCATAAGGTTGAAGTGAAAAATGTCCAATTTCAACTGCTTGAAGGCATAAAAGATTTAAGAGATGAGATTTTAGAAGTACCAGTAGCTGTTCAGCCAGAATGGAAGCAAGAGGAAATCCAGCAGGAGCTTGATAATAATGCGCAAGGTATTCTTGGCTACGTTGTTCGTTGGGTAGATCAAGGAATAGGCTGTTCAAAAGTTCCAGACATCAATAATATAGGTCTAATGGAGGACCGTGCTACATTAAGAATTTCAAGTCAGCATGTAGCAAACTGGCTGCATCATGGAATTTGTACGAAGGAACAAGTAGAAGAGACATTGAAGCGAATGGCAAAAGTAGTTGATGAGCAAAATGCTAACGATCCTGCTTACCATCCAATGGCCAAAGACTTCAATAACTCTGTTGCTTTTCAAGCTGCATGTGACCTCATTTTTAAAGGCTATAATCAGCCAAATGGCTATACGGAGCCAATATTGCACCGCAGACGATTAGAAGCAAAAGCGAAGTTTGCTGTTAAACAATAATCGTTTTAAAGATACAATATTCAACAATTTATGTGTAATATCGCAAGAAGATTGCTTCATGAATGAAAATATTAGTCAGATTTCACCTTGGGAGAGAAAAATGTGGATAGAGAGAATATGGTCAAATCTGTAGGCAGGGCTCTCGATATTATTATGCTAGTAAGCATGAAAAAGGGAGGACTTGGTGTTACAGAGATCGCTAATCAAATTGATATTAATAAAAGCTCTGTTTATCGAATACTTTCAACACTTGTCCAATATGGATATGTTGAGCAGGATAAAGAAACGGGGCGCTATAAGCTCGGATATAAATTTCTAGAAGTAAGCTCAAGACTGCTGGAATTTATTGATTTAAGGGAAGAAGCAAAGCCGTTTTTGAAAGAGCTTGAAAATGAAACGAATGAAGTCATTCATCTGGTCGTATATGACCAAGGAGAAGTCGTCTATATAGAAAAATTAGATGGCAGTGAAACGCTCAGAATGCATTCTAAGGTAGGAAAGAGAGCCCCAATGCATTGCACATCCGTTGGTAAAGCAATCCTTGCACATCTACCTACAATTGTAGTGACAGAAATTCTTGAACGGAAGGGATTGCCTGTTCATACCGACAAAACGATTACAGATAAAGAAATGTTTATTCAAGAGTTAAATCATGTACGAAAAAATGGCTATGCTTTGGATTTAGAAGAAAATGAGTATGGTATAACATGCATTGCTGTTCCAATATTTGATCATTTAGGAAAGGTGGTCGCAGCTGTCAGTATTTCGGGACCGACGATAAGAATGACGGCCGATCGATTAGAAAAGCTGCATCCAAGAATGATTAACATTGGACGCGATATTTCGGCAAGGCTCGGGCATGTAATAATATAGGGTTAATTTAATATGCTTGATTTACCTCATAAAATGTATAGGTAAATTAGGCATTTTTTTTGATCAAAATGATCCTTTGTAATATTATAAATTTTCAGAATATTATTGATATTCAAACAAATGATTGTATAATAGTACGTAGGCGAAACATTGTGGAAAACGTTGTTTCTTCATAAGCAACAATAGGAATTTTAAGTCTGTCATTATGAAACTGAAAGGGGAAAATGTGTCATGAGTACGGGGATGCTTTCTTTATTATCGCTTTTGCCGATCATAGCAGTTGGAATTTTTCTAGTTGGATTACGATGGCCAGCGAGTAAAGCGATGCCGATTTCTTATTTAATAGCGGTCGGATTAGCTATATTTGTATGGAAGGTACCAGGGGCAAATGTCGCCGCTGCATCGATTAATGGTTTAGTCGTAGCATTTACACTTTTATACATAATTTTCGGTGCAATTCTTCTATTAAATACATTACAGGAAAGCGGCGGTTTGAGTGCTATTCGTCAAGGTTTTACCGATATTTCCAAAGATCGTAGAATCCAAGTGATTATTGTTGCGTGGTTGTTTGGTTCCTTTATTGAAGGTGCATCAGGTTTTGGTACACCAGCAGCAGTGGCAGTTCCGCTTTTGGTAGGACTAGGCTTTCCAGCGATGGCAGCAGTGGTAGCTGGAATGGTTATTCAAAGTACACCGGTTTCATTTGGGGCAGTTGGAACACCCATTTTGGTAGGTGTAGGCACTGGTTTATCAGCAGATGAAACCATTGCAGAGAATGTGGCAGCTCTACTTCCGGTGATAGGAAGCAAGGTGGCATTATTGCATATGATTGCGGGTACACTTGTACCTCTATTTGTAGTCGCCTTAATGACAAGATTTTTTGGGAAAAATAAATCATTTACGGAAGGAATTAAAGTTTGGAAATTTGCCTTATTCGCTTCTTTTGCTATGACAGTACCGTATTTGATTGTGGCAAATACACTTGGACCTGAATTTCCATCTATGATAGGAGGATTAGTTGGTCTTGCAATTGTTGTTTTTGCTGCAAAAAAAGGCTTTCTTATGCCCCCGAAAGAGGAAGCTTGGGATTTTGATGAGAAATCAAAATGGGATCCTGAATGGACTGGTAAGCTAGAAATAAATATTATTCCACATAAAAATGGAAGCATGAGTATGATTCGGGCATGGTTGCCATATATTTTAGTGGGTATATTTTTAGTACTAACTAGATTAAAAACCTTGCCTATAATGGCTTGGTTAAAATCAGTCGTGTTAAAAATTGAGAATATTTTTGGCTCAGGGATAACGGCTAGCTTTGAAATCTTATATTCTCCTGGTACGATCTTTATTCTTGTATCGGCTCTTGCATTTTTTATACACGGCATGGGAGGAAGCGCTTACAAAAGAGCATGGTCACAATCGGCAAAAACAACAGTGGCTGCGTCAACAGCTTTAATTTTTACTGTTCCAATGGTTCAAGTCTTCCTTAATTCTGGGGGTGGGGCTGCAGGGTATGAAAGAATGCCGATTGAATTAGCGAATGGAATTGCAGCTCTCGTAGGGGAATTCTGGCCTATTTTCTCTACCTTCATCGGAGGACTTGGTGCTTTCATCGCTGGCAGTAATACAGTTAGTAATATGATGTTCGCTCTATTCCAATACGATGTCGGTTCACAAATTGGAGTTGATGCAACTTGGATTGTTGCTCTTCAGGCAGTGGGCGGTGCAGCAGGGAATATGATTTGTGTTCATAATGTTGTCGCAGCATCTGCTGTTGTAGGCCTTTATGGCAAAGAAGGAGTTGTTATACGAAAAACATTATTCCCATTTACTTACTATGCCTTATTAGCAGGTTCTGTCGGGTATTCAATTGTTTGGTATTCTCAAAAAGGTATCCTCAATATTGGCTCATTCATTGCAGTTGCCATCGCAGTTTCCGCAGTTTATATTATCGCTACGAATAATAGACGAGGTGAATTTACTTCTCAGTCAAAAATCCTCAAAAGATATAAAAGGTTAAAATCATTTAATCAGTATTAGAAAAACTGTGTGGTCGTCAAGTCCTTTTGGCGAATGCTCAGTTTTTCTTTTGCGGTTTCCTTAGAAACATTTGGGCAGTTATTTCTCATAATATTCTTACTCTGCGTATTAACTGCCAATAATATATATAGTATAATAAGGATATATTTAGAAAATTCAAATGTGTAACCGTTTCCTTTGCATCTTTTTGGAAACCAAGATTGTAATAAGCTCTCTAATTTCTGTTTAGAAATGATTGGACGATATAAATAGGAGGCTAGAAAATGGAAGAGAATGCAAAGGTTAAAACAGTTTGTGGATATTGCGGAACAGGCTGTGGACTTATTCTAGAGGTTGACCAAAATAAAATTGTAAAGATTCGCGGCGACAAAGATGCTCCAGTTAATAAAGGTCAGACTTGTGTAAAAGGATCTTTTGCCTATGAATATGTCCATGCGAATAGCCGATTAACATCACCACTAATCCGTAAAGCTGGTAAGCTTGTGGAAACAACCTGGAATGAGGCATATCAATTTATTGTTGAAAAGCTTAAAGACATTAAGTCTCAGTTTGGTCCTGACGCCATTACTATGTTTGCCACCGCTAGAAGTACGAATGAAGTTAATTATGTGACTCAGAAATTTATGAGAACGGTCATTGGGAGTAATAATATCGATGGCTGTAATCGAACCTGACATGCTCCGAGTGTTGCCGGTCTGGCAACTGTGTTTGGAAGTGGATTTCCTACAAATACTTTAGAAGATTTTGATAAGGCTGAAGTGCTGTTATTAATGGGCTCTAATACAACCGAAGCCCACCCAATTATAGCAAACCGCATGAAAAAAGCTGTAAAATCTGGATTGAAAATTATTGTAATAGACCCTAGAAAGATTGATATGGTAAAGAGCTCTCATCGACATTTACAAATAAATGTCGGCTCGGATATTGCTTTAATGAATGCCATGATCCATGTCATTATTGAAGAGGAATTATATAAACCTAGTTTTATTAATAAATTCACTGTAGATTTTGATACATTAAAAGAGCAAGTGAAAATGTATACTCCAGAATTTGCTGCGAAAATTACTGGGGTAGCTGCTCAAGATATAATTGACACAGCCCGGGAATATGCAAAAGCAGATAAAGCAATGATTGCTTATACTTTAGGTATTACAGAACACCATTGTGGTGTAAACAATGTATTCGATATTGCTAATCTGGCACTTTTAACTGGACATATTGGAAAAGAAGGAAGCGGAATCATGCCATTACGCGGTCAAAATAATGTACAAGGTGCTGGCGATATGGGATGCTTGCCAAATCAGCTTCCTGGTGCAGTTAGCCTGACGAATGACGAATACCGTGGCCGTTTTGAAAAGGCATGGAATGTAAAAATTAATCCTGAATCTGGTGATACGCAAACGAGAGCATTTGAAAATATGGAAAACGGTTCTGTGAAAGCACTTTATTGTATTGGTGAAAATCCGCTTGTCGCTGATGTCCATATGCATCATACAAGGCAATTACTCGAGAAATTAGATCTTTTAATTGTTCAGGATATTTTTCTAACAGAAACTGCTAAACTAGCAGATGTTGTGCTGCCTGCAAGATCCTGGGGTGAGGTTGAAGGGACTTATACAAATACGGACCGGCGAATTCAGCGAGTTCGTAAGGCAGTAGAAGCACATCCAAATACAAAAGATGATTGGGAAATTCTTTGCGACATTTCAACGAGGCTTGGTTACAATATGCACTATAATAGCAGTGAAGAAATTTGGGATGAACTACGTTCGTTAGCTTGGGAAATGTATGGAGGGATGCCTTATTCAAGACTAGAGAAAGAATATAGTCTACATTATCCTTGCCCAGACGAATCCCATCCGGGAACCTTTATACTTCATCAGCGATATCATGATGAAGATGAAACAAGCACTAGACAATCACCATTTGTACCTGTAATGTACACCGAGCCAATCGAGCTCCCGGATGAAGAGTATCCATTCACACTTACAACCGGAAGACGCTATGAATCTTATAATACACATACACAAACAAAGTTCTATGCAAGTGGTGTGAAGATAAAACAGACAGAGGAAACGGCTGATATACATCCTGAGGATGCGACTCGATTAGGTATTGAATCAGGTGATTTAGTTGAAGTAAGTTCGAGAAGGGGTGCTGTAACAGTTAAAGCGAAAGTGACTGATCAGGTTGCTCCTGGCCTTGTATTTATGAGCTTCCATTTTAGTGAGGTTCCAACAAATGTGTTAACCATTAATGAATTCGATCCAATTTCCGGTACTGCAGAATTTAAAGCATGCGCGGTTAAAATAAGAGCACTTCAATAGCAATATAGAAAAAGGAAAAGCGGCTGCCGCTTTTCCTTTTTTCAATATATCCGCCACTTAAAATTATTTTACATACCCTATTCCCATTTCTAAATTTATGTAATATAATCAAACTGTATTAACTGTACTATGAGTCGTAGTACACTGTATACAGATTGGAGGGTTGGTATGTTTGAACTGGATATCAGAAGTCGAAAACCGATATATGAGCAATTGGTTGAACGGCTTAAAGAGCTGATAATAACAGAGGTATTAAAGTCAGATGAACAGCTACCTTCAGTAAGAACGCTGGCCCAACAGCTGACAATTAATCCCAATACGATTCAAAAGGCTTATCGGGAGCTGGAGATACAAGGATATATTTATTCCATTAAAGGAAAAGGAAGTTTTGTCAGCCCTGCCAGTCCTAAGCCAGATACTGAAAAACTATTAAAGGTGAAAAATGAACTAATTAAGCTGCTTTCAGAAGCTATGTACTTAGGAATGACAGTAGATGAATTATTTAAAATCATCAAAGATCTTGAAGCTTCAGTTGGAGGTGGGATGGAAAATGATCAAAATTAGTAATGTTCGGAAGTCATTTGATGAGCTAGAAGCGGTTGAAAATGTAAGCATTAACGTAAATAAAGGTTCTATATATGGACTGCTTGGTTCGAATGGTGCAGGAAAAACAACACTTTTAAAGCTAATAACTGGAATTTACGTTCAAGACGAAGGATTAATTACCATCGAGGACCAACAAGTGTATGAGAATCCAGAAATAAAGAATAAGTTATTTTTTATTCAGGATATACCTTTTTTCCTGCCTCAATATACTGTTAAGCAAATGGCGCAGTTCTATGAAAATATTTATCCGAACTGGGATCAAAAGCGGTATGAAGAGTTGGTGAGGGTATTTGAAATGAATGTTCAAAAGAAAATACATAAATTTTCGAAGGGTATACAAAGACAGGCTGCTTTTATTCTAGGGTTATCAACTAAACCTGATGTGCTAATCCTTGATGAACCGATGGATGGGCTTGATCCAGTAATGCGAAAAAAAGTAAAAAGCCTGTTAATTGAGGATGTAGCTGACCGTGAAATGACAGTTTTAATATCTTCCCATAATTTAAGAGAAGTTGAGGACATATGTGATTTCGTCTGTATTATGCATAAAGGCCGAACGATCATTGAAAAAGAACTGGACGATCTTAAATCAGATACACATAAAATTCAACTTGCATTTAATGGTCCTATCCCTCAAGGAATCTTTGAAAATATTAAAGTTCTGCATAAGGAAAAAAGGGGAAGTATCCTTCTATTCATTTTGAATGGAAAAGAAGAAGAAATTATTGCTGATGTAAAAAAATATAATCCTGTCATATTCGATATCCTTCCTCTTACATTAGATGAAATTTTTATTTATGAAATGGGGGATGTTGGCTATGCAGTCCAAAATATCCTTGGGTAATAGAGAAATTTGGAAGACACTAACAAGAAGTGTCGGCTGGGTCTCTATCATATTTTTTCTTGGTCAATTTATTGCAGTCCCTTTAGAAATATTAATGACATCTTCCTCAGAAGAACATAGGAAATATGTGTATGAAGAAAGTTTATTCCAATTTAATTCTGAAATACAGGTAGCATTAAATATTGCCATTCCTGTTCTGTTAGCAGTATTTTTATTTCGATTTTTACAAGTAAGATCATATAGCGATTTTATGCACAGTCTTCCTATAAAAAGAGAGAGTATTTTTCATCAGTATACGTTAGCGGGTTGTGTTTTTTTAATCCTGCCTAATATTATCAATGCGATCATCATATTTGCCCTATATTTACCTTTGAATTTAGCAGATTTTTTTACGATATCTGAAATTTTTAAATGGTTTGGCATTACGATTATGTTCAATTTGCTTATATATATGGCAGGGGTATTTATAGCGATGATCACGGGGCTTTCTGCTGTTCAAGGTGCTTTAACGTATATTATTCTTTTGCTTCCGATTGGTCTCTTAGTTTTATTAGGATTTAATTTGCCATTTTATCTTTACGGATTTCCTGATCAATATTTCTTGGCAAACAAGATTGAATCGATTTCACCACTTGTCGCACTTACTTATTTAGATCATAGCCCTTTAGGGACAGTTGAAATCATCATTTATATTATACTTATTTTTACTTTCTATGGAATTTCCTTATGGGTGTATAAAAGAAGAAAGCAAGAGGCCGTTTCACAAGCGCTTATTTTTCCACTTCTAAAGCCTGTTTTTAAATATGGAGCAACCTTTTGTACGATGCTGCTAGGTGGCATGTACTTTGGAAAAATGGAAGGAGGCACCTTTTGGCTAATTGCAGGCTATTTATTCGGAGCTATTCTTGGTTATTTTGTCGCGGAAATGGTGCTGCAAAAATCTTGGAGAATCGTAATTCATATAAAAGGGCTCATTAGATACGCTGGTGTAATGGTAATCCTAGTGATTTTATTTCAGTTTGACTTTACACAATATGAAAAAAATGTCCCTTATACGAGTGAAATTGAAAGTGTTCACCTTAGTGATAATTACTATTTTTTTAGCGACAAGAAATCGCCTTATTCTCTTAAGGAACCGGAAAATATTGATTTAGTTAGAAGACTCCATAAGGAGATAGTTTCGAATAAAACCGATAATAAAATGAATAGAGATAATGCCTTTTTTGCCTATGAATTGAAAAATGGTAAGACGCTTGTAAGAAGTTATCAGATCGATAAAAAGGAATATGCTCATTTTTATAAGCTTATTCATGAATCAGATGAATATAAGAGAACGACGAATGAGATTTTCAATGTTAATGTCGATCAGATCGAAAAAATAACCATTCGCCCAGTTGAACCGATTAGCAAAAAAGCAGTCATTGTTGATCCAGAAGATTTGAAGGAAATGCTCTCTATTCTAAAAGAAGAAATAAATCGTGCTACATATGAAGAAACTCAGGATTTTAATGGTCCTAATTCCATTATTGAAATTATGCAAAGGAATGACAAAAACATATCAATGGAATGGCGAGTTTCATATAAGCAGCTCGAACAATGGCTCAGCGAAAAAGGATTGTTGGAGAATGCTAGAGTAAATGCTTCAGATATTTCAAAAATCTATGTTGCTCGGAAGGATGATCTTGAGCTCAATTTTGCTGGAGGATACTCGTATGAAGAGGTATTCGATGAAATGGAAAGTCATTCAAACACATTGAAAATAACGGATAAAAATAAGATTGAAACGATCTTGCAAAATGCTAACAGCTATATCGATGGATCATATGTGGTCGGGTTTTACTATAAAGAGGAAGGTACGATAGAAATAAAAAGCTTTACCGATAAGAATATACCAGATTTCGTAAAACAATATTTTCAATAAGAAATAGAGAGGGAGGAGGATGGGAGTGGAAAATACTTCAGTTGATATGAAGGAAATTTGTGATCTTTATAATAAGCGCCTTTTCCATGTAGCTTACGGTATTACTAGAGATTATTATTTAGCTCAGGATGTTGTACAGGAGACACTAATTAAGGCTTATCTTAAAATTGACACAATCCAAGAAAAAGAGAAAATCGGTGCCTGGCTTTCTGCAATTGCAACAAGAACAGCGATTGACTTTATCCGAAAGGAAAGGAAAACGAATGAAAATCTTGAAGCTTATACGGATTTAGACAATGCCCAGGTAAGAATGAATCAGAATGTAGAGGAGGAAGTGGAGATAAATCTCCTAAATGAAAAAATCAACGATTGTATCAACTCCCTCTCCACTGATCAAAAAAAGGTTTTCATGCTAAAAATTAGACATGGTTTGAAGGAAAGAGAGATCGCAGAATTGCTAGAATTAAATCAAAATACCGTTAAAACTAAATTATACCGAGTCCGTAAGTATTTGAAGGAAATGCTATTGGAAAAGGACTTGGCATAGAAGGATTAAAAGGGTTCAATCGGAATTATGATATTCCAATTGAACCCTTTGTCAGCTAATAAGCCAGAAAGTTTAAGTTTTAATGATTTTATTATCTTTCACAAGCGATGAAGTCACCATCACGGTCTTTTGTTTGATTTGCATCATACAGTTCTTTTGAAATATGTGGCTTATACTTTGTTTTTCCCCCTTTATTTTTAGCTGAAGCTGTTCTTGCGACTCCTCCTGCATAATCTTTATTCAGCTCTTTACAATTTTGATATTTTTTTGCCATTGTTGAAGATTTTGCATCAACAGTACTTGTATTGGCACTGTAAGAAAAACCAATAGCTAATAAAGCTGAAAGGGAAATTGTACCTATTTTTTTCATAAATATTCTCCCGTTATATTATATTTTTACCAATACATCATACTTTATATAGTCGGAATATTCAATAAGAAATAAACTTTTCGTTTTTTAGCCTTATTCTTTTCAGTTTAAGCAGGAGAATATGTTAAGGGAATTGAAATAATTTGAAACAAGTGAAAAAGGGGGAGGCACTTAAATGATTAAACAGGATTGTCGGGCGATTGTTACAGGTGGTGCTTCAGGACTTGGAGAAGCAACAGTAAGAAATATTGTAAAAAATGGAGGAATAGCCTTAATTTTAGATTTATGTATAGAACGTGCACATAGGCTTCAGGAGGAGTTAGGTGAAAGAGTGTTTTTCATGAAAGCGGATGTAACAAATGAAGCTGAGATAAGGTCTGCTATTCAATATGGAATTGAACAGTTTGAGGAAATCAATACGGTCGTTAATTGTGCAGGTATTGGAATTGCTGCTAAGCTTCTTGGTCGCAAAGGAGTGCATGAGCTAGAAAAGTTTTCAAAGGTGATATCGATCAATTTAATTGGAACCTTCAATGTTATTAGATTAGCTTCAGAAGTCATGGTCAAGAATGTACCGAATGAGAATGGAGAAAGAGGAGTCATTATCAATACAGCCTCCGTAGCTGCCTTTGAAGGACAAATTGGCCAGGCAGCCTATAGTGCATCAAAAGGCGGAGTTGTTAGTATGACTTTACCATTGGCAAGGGAGCTAGCAATGTATGGGATTCGGGTAATGACGATTGCACCAGGTTTATTTCATACACCAATGTTTGATTCCTTGCCAGAAGAAGCAAGAATTTCACTGGGAAAAATGACTCCATTTCCGCAAAGACTTGGGAATCCAGAAGAGTATGCCATCCTAGTAGAAAGCATCATTCAAAATCCAATGCTGAATGGTGAAACGATTCGTCTAGATGGTGCAATTCGAATGCAGCCAAAATAAAAAATATTAAAAATGAAAGTTTTTAATTGTTTAAGCAAATCATTTCTTGCAATCAGATTGTGTCTAAAAAATGAATTCTGAATGTTCTGTATATAATTAATAGATGTTTTAGAAATATTTTTTTAACCAATTTATCTATTGAAAGGGGAAGCCAATGATCGCACCATATTTAAATGAAGAGCATGATATATTTCGCAAATCACTGCGTAAATTTTCTATGTCCTGATATTGATGAGAAATATGGCGGTAGCGTAGTGGATTGGGGATTTTCTGTAGTGATTAATGAAGAGCTTGAGAATTGCAGCGGAGGAAATGCTGAAAATGACAGTGGAATATGTTAAAAGCAGGCAGGCATTTGGAAAAACGATTAGTCAATTTCAAAACAGTCAATTCAAAATAGCCGAAATGGCAACAGATATTGAAATGGGAAGAGCCTTTCTCGATCAATTGATAATGGAGCATACGAAAGGAAGGGATATCGTTACCAAAGTATCGATGGCGAAATGGAAGCTAACGGATCAAGCGAAGCGAATTGTCGCAGAATCCCTTCAGCTTCATGGAGGGTATGGATATATGGAAGAATACGAGATTGCAAGAAGGTATCGCGATATCCCTGTTGCAAGTATTTATGCAGGTACAAATGAAATCATGAAAAGCATTATTGCTAAAAACTTAGGACTATAGAGAGGAGAAAGATCATGCGTGAGGCTGTCATTATTGAAGGGGTACGTACACCGGTAGGACGAAGAAATGGATTATTAAAGGATTATCGGGCAGATGATCTTGCAGCTTATATTTTGAGGGTTATAGTAAATCGGGTGGGTATCGATCCAGTTATTGTAGATGATGTGATTCTCGGTTGTGTATCTCAAATTGGGGAACAGAGTGGAGATATTGCTAGAGTTGCTGCCTTAATAGCAGGATTTCCAATTGAAGTTCCAGGAACGACGATTGACAGGCAATGCGGATCAAGCCAGCAGGCAGTCCATTTTGCCGCTCAAGCAATCCTTTCAGGAGATATGGATGTCGTCATTGCTGGTGGTGTGGAAAATATGTCACGGGTACCAATCGGATCAAGTTATCAAGGGGTTCCATTTAGTGAGAAATTAATGAGCCAGCATGAAATTATTCATCAAGGCTTATCCGCAGAAAGAATAGCTGAAAAATACGGCTTTACCCGCAAGGAATTAGATCAATATTCATTTGAAAGCCATGAAAAAGCTTTGAAGGCACAGGCTGAAGGGTATTTTTCAAAGGAAATTGCTCTTATTGAATTTACGTTGCCGGATGGTGAAAAAATTACCGTCTCTGAAGATTCGGGACCGAGAATAGGATCCACAGTAGAAGCTCTTGCGGGATTAAAAACGGTTTTTAAAGAAGACGGAGTGATTCATGCAGGAAATTCTAGTCAAATCAGTGATGGTGCAGCAGCCATATTAATAATGTCCCATGATAAAGCCAAAGAGCTTGGGCTAAAGCCAAGGTTTCGCATAATAGCAAGAACGGTTGTCGGCTCAGATCCAACACTCATGCTCACCGGACCAATTCCAGCAACTGAAAAGGTACTTAAGAAGGCTGGATTATCGATTGAGGATATTGATATCTTCGAAGTGAATGAGGCTTTTGCGCCAGTACCGCTAGCTTGGCTAAAGGAAACAGGAGCTGATCCTGCCAAGCTAAATCCAAATGGAGGAGCAATCGCACTTGGCCATCCCCTTGGTGCCAGTGGTGCAAGGCTGATGGTAACGATGATGCATGAGCTAGAACGGACAGGTGGAAGATATGGGCTTCAAACGATGTGTGAGGGTCACGGGATGGCAAATGCAACCATTATTGAGCGCTTAGATTAATCTATTTAGAATTTCCATAATAAATAATATTGAAGGAGGAAAACTGGATGACAATAACAATCGGAAAAATATTTGACTTAACAGTAGCTAAATTTCCTAACAAGGAAGCTTTATATGATGTGAAAAAGAATTTAAGGTTCACGTTTAAAGAATGGAGTCTTGAAGTGAATAAGCTAGCCAATGCATTTTTGCAAGAAGGTGTTAAAAAAGGAGATATCGTATCCACCTATTTATTCAACACTGAGGAATTAGCAACTGTATTTTTTGCCTGTGCAAAAATGGGAGCCATATTTAATCCGATTAATTTCCGATTGATGTCTGAAGAAGTCGCGTATATTCTTTCAGATGCACAACCAAAAATTGTCATTTATGAAAAAATGCTTGAATCAGGTATTAGTCCAATTACTAAACGTTTTCCGCAAACATCCTTCTGGGCGATAGATGGTGATGTTTCTTCATATGCTGTAAGTTATAAAGAGAAAGTATCTGCTGCTCCAAGTACTGAAATAATGACAGAAATACATGAAAATGATGTCTATGCCATTATGTATACGAGCGGCACAACCGGCAGGCCAAAAGGAGTCGTTCACCGTCACCGCGAAATGGTTGAGCACAGCTTAATTTGTATTAGTGCGACAAAACTAGATAAAAATGATAATGGGCTCGTTATCGCACCGATGTTTCATTGTGCTGAATTACACTGTGCGTTTTTACCGCGTGTACATGTCGGTGCAAAAAGTACAATCCTCCATCATTTTGACCCTAAAGAAGTGCTTCAATTAATTAATGATGAGAAAATTACAAAGTTCTTTGCCGCACCGACAATGTGGAATATGCTTCTGCAAGAAGATCTTGAGGAATATCAGCTAGAAAGCTTAAAGCTAGGACTTTATGGAGCTGCTCCAATGGCGCCAACTCTCGTCAAGGCATGTAGAGAAAAATTAGGAATTCAACTCGTGCAGGCTTATGGTATGACGGAAATGGGTCCAGCTATTTCATTTCTGACTGAAGATGATCAGATTAGGAAAGCTGGATCGGCCGGTCAAGCTTGCCTTAATCATGAAATTAGAATTGTTCGGCCAAGTGAGGATGGTCCTTCAGATCCAAATGATACTGTCCCGATTGGTGAGTCAGGAGAAATAATTGTAAAAGGTCCATGCATGATGGGCGGATATTATAATAGAAAAGAAACTACCGAGAACGCCTTATATAGTGGCTGGTATCATTCTGGAGACATTGGCTACCTTGATGATGAAGGTTATTTATGGGTGAAAGATCGGGTAGATGACATGATTATTAGCGGGGGAGAGAATATTTACCCACGAGAAGTTGAAGATGTTCTATACACACTTAGTGGTGTATTGGATGTAGCAGTCATTGGTCAGCCAGACGATCGCTGGGGCGAGACAGTAACGGCATTCGTGGTGAAAAAAGATCCAAGTCTTTCGGAGAAGGATCTCGACGATTGCTGTAAAAATAGTATGGAGCTGGCTAATTACAAGAGACCGCGAAAATATATTTTTTGCGATGTTCTGCCTAGAAATGCGAGCGGAAAAATTCAGAAGTTCATGCTTAGAAAGCAACTTGAGGAATTATTTTTAAATGAACAACAATAGTATAGGCACCGATTTATTACAGGGTGTAAGAATCATTCATTTTCAATTTATCCGAGTCTTAATAGGTGCTCCATTATAAGACGAACATAAAAATGAAATTTTAACATGACTGCTGTAAGAGTAATCATACAAAAAGGAATCAATTTAATCTAGAAAGTATCGGATATTCCGATGCTTTTTTAATAATTTATGTATTGTTTAATCAAGTAAAGAAAAAAGTGTTATAATCTTTATTGGCTAGTAAGAAAGTTAAAGTTTTTTTAACGTACTAAAGTGAATGAGTGGTTATAATGAAATTATTGATGTAAGATCGCATAAGAAAACTAAGGCATACGCCAAAAAGGACTTGGCATTCGCCAAGTTTTTCTAAGCTAAAATGAAGGTTTAAGTTTATTAACGTACTAAAGTAAAATGTGTGTTCAATTAAAAATCTGCTAAAAAGATCGCATAAGAAAAACTAAGGCATATGCCAAAAAGGACTTGGCATTCGCCAAGTTTTTCTAATAGTAAATTGATATTGGGTGAAAATAACATAATTAGATATGATTAAGAAAATTAATTAGGAGAGAAAAAATGCCAGTGCGAATAAAAAAAGCAATCCCAAACATGCTTACACTTGGAAATTTATATTGTGGTTTTTTATCAATTGGATTTGCGGCAAATGGCCAGTTTAACAATGCAGCTATATTAATTTTAATAGGTATGATGCTGGACAGTATGGACGGTAGACTTGCTAGAATGTTAAATGCTGACAGTCAATTAGGGAAAGAACTGGATTCTTTAGCAGATATCGTTACTTTTGGAGTGGCTCCATCATTTTTAATTTTTTATACATATTTTTATCAATTTGGGATGATAGGATTTTTCATCGCAGGGTTATTCCCATTATTCGGGGCATTCCGTTTGGCAAGGTTTAACATTAGTTCAACTAAATCCTCGATGAACTATTTTGTTGGTGTACCTATAACCGCGGCTGGTGGAATTTTAGCCATTCTTACTTTATTTGGAGATAAAATACCTCAAATAATCACAACAGTTGTTTTTACAGGAATGTGTTTTTTAATGGTAAGCAAAATTAGAATCCCAAGCCTAAAAGAAATTCCTTTACCAAAGTACGGTACAATCGTAACAATCTTTCTCGGCTGTCTGCTTTATATTATTTACGAAACAGGTACACATGGTCAGTTTCCATATTTAATTTATATTGCTGCTCCGCTTTATATTGCTTATTTAGCTTATCGATTTGTAAAAGGCAAGAATAAAAAACATGAATAACCTATTAATTAACAGAAAAAATCATTTTAAACAGTAATTAATAATGAACTGAATCGTAGAGAGTGAGACATTTTTGTCTCGCTCTTATTTTATTTTGATAAAAATTTCTATGATCTATTTCCACAAAATTATTTGTAAAAATAATTTACAGAAAATTAAATTATTGACTAATAAAATAATTCGTATTATTCTAATAAATATGTTATGCATACTGTATACCGTCGACGAAAAGAGGAATATATGACAAAGAAAATTATTAGAAGAGATACTTTATTAGATCAGGTTTATGAATATTTACGAGATCAAATTGTTTCAGGTGGTATTGAACCAGGTCAGAGATTGATAGAAGAGAAAATTGCTGAAGAACTAGGGGTCAGCCGCAGTCCGGTTCGTGAGGCTATTCGGAGGTTAGAGAAGGATGGACTAGTTGTTGAACAGGTTCAAGGTGGAGTCACTGTATATAATCCAACAATGAAAGATTATCAATTCTTATTCGAATGTAGAATCGAGCTTGAGCCACTAGCTGCCATGTATGCTGCCGAAAGAAGGACTGAAAAACATATAGAAGAGATGGAATACATATTAAATATTTCAACAGTTGAGGTAAAAGAAAACAATATGAAAAAAATTCACGAATTAAATCAAAGATTTCACCAAATTATTGTGGAATCGAGCGAAAATCCTTTCTTAATTAAAATGATTACTGAGTTGAGGGGAGTTATAAGTTTTTATAGAAGCTCCATTTTAGAAATTAATCCTATGAGAAAGGAGACGGCCCTTAGGGACCATTACAATATTTTTCTTGCGATTAAAGAACAAAACAAGGAAAAAGCCAAACAAAATATGAGGAAGCATCTTGAAGCAGATTATCAGCTTTACTTAGGATAAACGGGGGTAAATGCAAGTATTCCCTCAGATTTATGCCCAATTATGTAAAACGGAAAAGTAGCAGCTAGGAGGGAGAAGATCAAATTGGCAAAAAAAATGCCTCTTGAAGGTATAAGAGTATTAGAGTTAGGCAATTTAGTTGCCGCGCCTTTTGCAGGTAAAATATTCGCAGAATTTGGCGCAGAAGTTATAAAAGTGGAAGAGCCAAAAAAAGGAGACCCACTCAGAAATTGGAGAATCATGCATGGAGATAATTCAGTTTGGTGGTATGTCCAAGCAAGAAATAAAAAATCAATTACCATTAATTTACGGGATCAACAAGGGCAGGAAATAGTTAAAAAGCTTGCTGGTGAAGTAGATGTTGTTCTAGAAAATTTTCGCCCAGGTACGTTGGAGAAATGGGGGATTGGCTACGAACATTTAAGTGAAATTAACCCAAGTCTGATAATGACAAGAATATCTGGTTATGGCCAAACGGGACCTTATAGCCACAAGCCTGGTTTCGGAAGTGTCGCTGAAGCGTTTGGAGGTTTAAGATTTTTAACTGGTTATCCTGATAGACCACCCGTAAGAGTAGGAATTGCAATAGGAGATTTAGTAGCAGGACTTTATGCTGTTATCGGAACAATTATGGCGGTAAGAGCACGTGACAATGATCCTGAGAAGAAAGGTCAGCTAATTGATGTTGCGCTATATGAGGCTGTCTTTAGTTTACTAGAAGGAATCCTTCCGGAATACGATTTAACAGGATTAATCCGTGAAAGAACTGGCAGTACTTTACCTGGAATAGCACCATCGAATACTTATGAATGCGCTGACGGTAGGTATTTAGTCATTGGGGCTAATGGAGATAGCATTTTTCAGCGTTTAATGAAAACGATGGGGAGAGAAGATTTAGCAAATGATCCTAAGTTAGCAAACAATCAAGGGCGTGCTGACAATGTTGAGTTCATTGACAAAACAATTGAAGAATGGACTAAACAACGTCCTCTTAAAGAAGTTCAAAAATTACTAGATGATGCTTCAGTACCAGTAGGCCCGATTTATAGTATTAAGGATATTGTTAAAGATGAACAATATAAGTCTAGAAAAATGCTGGAACCAATCGAGCTTCCGACTGGCGAAACAGTACTAGCACCTGGCGTAGTGCCTAAATTATCAGAAACTCCTGGTAATCTGAAATGGATCGGCCCTACGCTAGGTGAGCATAACGAAGAAATTTTTAAAGATTTAATTAATATGGATGCTAATGAAATTGCGAAATTAAAGCAGTCGGGGGTTATATAAATGGGGGAGATTTCCATTATCGAAGTTAGTCCTCGCGATGGTTTGCAAAATGATGCGGTATTTATACCAACCGTTAAAAAGATTAAATTGATCTATTTATTAGCTGAAGCTGGTATTAATCATATCGAAGCAAGCTCATTTGTTCATCCTAAGAAGGTTCCTCAAATGGCAGATGCTGAAGAAGTGATTAAATCATGTTCTGTATTAAATGATACTGAAATCACTGCCCTTATTCCGAATGTAAAAGGCTTTGAGCGTGCAACCAAATTCCCAATTAACGAAGTGAATTGGGTAACTGCTGCGACCGAAACATTCAATCAGCGCAATATTGGGATAAGCATTGAAGATAATTTTAAAGAGTTTACTAAATTAAAAGATAAAACGGATCAGACCAAAATAAAAATGTGCTTTTCAATCGCAGTTAGCTTTGGCTGTCCATATGAAGGTAAAGTGAATCCGGATGTAGTCCTAAAATTAGTAGAGCGAGCAGTAGAAGCAGGTGCTGATCGGATTGGTATTGCAGATACGATTGGTATCGCTGATCCAGAGCAAACATATCAATTGCTTTCCCGTGTATTAGAAGTAACTGGGAAGACACCTGTTGCTATTCATCTTCACGATACGAGAGGTCTTGGTCTTACAAACGCATACGCAGCATTCAATGCAGGCGTTAGAATTTTCGAAACGTCAGCTAGTGGTATTGGCGGCTGCCCTTTTGCACCTGGAGCAGCAGGGAATCTCGCTACAGAGGATTTAGTTTATATGTTTAATAGAATGTCGATAGATACGGGTATAAATTTTGAACGTTTATTGGATGCAGCTGACTATGCAGCAAGTTTATCTAGTAATGCCCCGCTTGGAAGAATACGCCAAGTAGTAAGAATAAAATAATATAAGGGTTGGGATTAGGATGAAGAAATTAACAGCAAGTATTTTAGCTTTGTTTCTTGTAATGGGAATCTTAGCAGCTTGTGGAGGACAAGCGTCAAAAGAACCTGCATCATCTTCAGGGGAAAGCGGAGCAGAAAATGGTGAAGATGGATATGAAAAAGCAACAATCAGATTAGCATATAATCTGCCACAGGATCACCATATTGCAGTTGGTATTGAAGAATTCGCAAAGAAAGTGACTGAAAAATCTGGCGGTAATGTAAATGTCCAAGTTTATCCAGCTGGACAGCTTTTAAGTGATAAGGAAATGAACCAATCTATTTTAACAGGCGGAGTTGAAATGGGTGTGAACTCTTCAACTTTATGGGCTTCTACAGTTCCTGCAATGGGAATTTTTGATGTTCCTTATATTTTTCCTAACTATGAAGCAGCCGGTAAAGCACTTTCTGGAGAAATGGGAAACAAGCTTAAAGAAGCAATGGAAGAAAAAGGTGCAAAAGTTTTATTGTTTGCAGACTATGGTTATGCACAGTTTGTTAATAATGTTAGACCGCTAAAAAAGCCAGAGGATTTCGAAGGACTAAAAATTAGAAGTATTGGTGATATCCCTTCAGAATTAATTAAAGCTTACGGTGGATCACCAGTATTTATGGGTGGCGGAGAAGTATACATGGCATTACAGCGTAATACAGTTGATGGTGCTACATCTGGAACAACTGCCATGGTGCAAAGAAAATACGATGAAGTTGTAAAATATTTAACTATTAATAATTATTCATACTTAGAATTTATATTAGCTGTCAATAAAAAATACTGGGATAATCTTCCGGAAAAAACTCAAAAGCTAATAGAGGAAACTGCCTCAGAAACAGAACAATGGATTCGTGAACAGGCAAAAGCAGAAGATGCAAAAACAGCAAAAGAATTAGAAGAAAAAGGCATGGAAGTTTATGTCGTCCCTGAATCAGAGCTTCAAGTATGGAAAGATGCTGCAAAACCTGTTTATGATATTTTCCTAGAACAATCAGGTGATCTCGGAAAAGAACTACTTGATCTTGTGGAAACAGGTAATTGATGAAAAAAATGGATGAAGATTTAAAAACGAACATCAACTGTAGGGGGATTCGCTCCCCTAAGGTTGAAGTTTAAATTCAATATGGTGTGATGTCTTAAGTTGGAGGCAATAATGAGTTTTTTTAAAATGCTTTATAAAAACATAGACAGGCTGATTCATTTAGGAGGATTCATTTCTGGAATTTTTATTGTACTGATCACAGGAATGATCTTTTATGAGGTGCTTTCCCGTGCATTTTTTAATTCTCCAACTGTATTTGCTACAGAATTATCAATTTATTCACTTATTGGGAGCTGTTTTATCGGGAGTGGTTATGCGTTAAGAACATTTTCCCATATTACAGTAGATTTAGTTATAAATATAGTATCAGACAAAGTGAAAACTATTTTGGCGATATTATCAAATTTTCTAGGATTGCTTTTCAGTGTCATTTTCACATGGTACGGAATTCATCATGTCCAGGGTACTTACACATTAGGTGTTACGTCTTCATCTTTGTTAAGGGTTCCTATGTATTTGCCTGAAATGCTGCTTCCAATCGGTGGGATTTTACTTTGTTTCGCTTTTGTATTACAGATAGTAGATTGTTTTAACAAGAAAGGAGAGTCTCAGGCATGAATCTATTTTTTCTTGGTGGAATGGGAACTCTCCTATTAATTGGTTTACCAGTTGCGTTTACTCTTGGACTTTTGGCGATCGGAGGAATGTACTTTTTTAATGGTGGTACATTTGCCTTCATGCAGATTCCTATTATCTCATATAAAGCATTAGATTCCTTTGAACTGACTGCCTTACCATTGTACGTATTGATGAGTCAGGTTTTATTAGTCTGTGGTGTTGGAAAAGACTTATATGAAATGGCTAGCAGATGGTTCAGACATTTACCTGGGGGACTCGCAATTGCTACCATTTTCTGCTGTACAATATTTTCAGCCATCTCTGGCTCGAGTGTCGCAACCGCAGTAACGGTAGGTTCAGTTGCTCTTCCTGAAATGGAGAAGCGCGGTTATACAAAGAAATATGTTCTCGGTCTTCTTGCAGCGGGTGGTACTTTAGGAATTTTAATTCCTCCAAGTGTACCGATGATTCTTTATGGAAATATAACAGGGGAATCTGTAGGAAAGCTTTTTATTGCGGGGATCGTTCCTGGTATATTACTAACATTATTATTTACTATATTTGCTTCATGGCAAACACGACATATCAAAGATAAACCAGCAACTTGGCCTGAAAGATTTGAAGCTTCAAAGAAGGCAATATGGGGTCTGATTTTACCAATTATTATAATCGGCGGTATTTATACTGGAATATTTACTCCGACAGAGGCTGCTGCAGTTGGTGTAGTTATAAGTTTATTAATTGGTGGACTTGCCTACCGAAATTTAACGATTAAAAATATGAAGGAAATATTATTTTCGACTGTACAAACGAATGCTATGATCCTTTTCATAATCGTTGGTGCGATGCTGCTTGGATTTATTTTAACAGTCCTTAGAATTCCACAATCGATTACAGAATTTACTACCTCTTGGGATGTCTCACCATGGATTATCTTTATTTTAATTAACATCGTTTTACTCATATTAGGATGTTTCTTAGAAACGGTATCAATTATTGTAATAACAGTACCAATTCTGTATCCAATTATCACAGCTCTTGGCTTTGATCCAATATGGTTTGCTATTATTTTGGTAATCAATATGGAATTAGCACTTATTACACCTCCAGTCGGATTAAATTTATTCGTACTAAAAGGAGTCGATCGAACAACCTCGATTTCGGAAATTGTAAAAGGTGTTTATCCATATGCGATTATCATGATATTATTTATCATTGTTCTAGCATTTTTCCCGGAAATTGCAACGTATTTGATAGATACAAGTAAAGTGAAATAATGGTAAGTTAATTGATCAAAGGCTGTTTTTATTTGCAAAAGGGATAAAAAAAGAAAGAATGAGGGGATTATGCTTCTCATTCTTTCTTATTTAGTGATTGAGTAAATGACTTGTGTTCAAATTATTTTTCAAACATCTCCTTTAATCTTTCATATGTTTCTGGATACATTACTGTACCAGCTACCTTTTTTAGGTATTCAAATTATCGAGTGGAAAGAGGGTTTAAGATTCCCGCGAAAAGGGTGATTTCGTAATATTCCATTTAGTTATCGTATCTATCGTTCAATGAAGCAGAAAGGGCGCTTCCTTATTCCACCAAAAGCGCCAATTTGTGAAAATATTCCAATTTTATTTTTGGTCACAATTAGAGCCCCTTTCTATAACCAAAAAACACGTATCCACCCAGACATAACTGAATAACGCTCAAAGCTAAAAACGGATTAGTTACTATATATGATTCCTCTAAAATAATGCGCTGAAAAATCAAACTAAAAAAGAAAATTGCTCCCATAATGGCAGATACATTCCACGAACTGTTATGCCTTGTTTTTAAAGTAAACACCGCCGCTATAATATTACCCAGTCCAAATATGACAATTGCGAGAACCCCAGGCATAACCCAACTATCAAAAGGAAGCCTAGATGCCCAACTATCAGGATATTCTTCGGCAAAGATCTCACTACTTGACTTCACCATTTTAGCTCCTATCCAAATTGCACCTGTCGCCAAAAACAAATCATAAATGCCCAGCATCCTTGCTCTTATTGTTTGCTTCATCTTTTTTACCTCCCATAGATTTCTTACAAACCTCCTGCGCTATGCAACAATATGGCCCGATTAAGAAAAGGCGCACTGTCTATCAATAAGTGCCCCCGATAATGGAATAACAGGCGCTACCCTATGTTCTTGGGATAATCCACGTTAAGAGATAAAATATATCCGCAGTAATTGCAATATTCTGCTGAAATGGAGGATTTTCCTCTTTCATTTTCAGGAAACATCTGCACCTATCCGAAAGAAGCTCCGAGTACTCCTTTTTTATAGATATAAAAAAGATGCTGACTGTGCCTAGTGGGGCCTTGTCGGCGGCAAGTTATACTACATAATTCCGTATTCATATTATATTTTTCTGAACTAGGGTCTGCTAACTCTTTAGAATTCAAATAATCATAGGCATTAATACCTTTAAAAACATGGGTACATGTATGATGAGTTTGCATTAATTTTTATAATTTTTAATAATCGCTTGTAATATTTCGCGACAGGTATTATACCCTTGTATAATACCACTATACAATAACACTATAAGTGAAAGGAGGACGACATGAAGTCAGTTCTGGACAGTAACCGTCCCATTTATATACAAATCAAAGAGACAATTGAGGAGGATATTCTCAATGGGCGGCTGTTACCTGATGAACAAATCCCCTCAAACAGCCAGCTTGTCAGCCATTACAACATAAATCCCGTCACAGTACTGAAAGGAATCAATCTTCTTGTAGATGAGGGCATAATTTATAAGAAGCGCGGACTTGGAATGTATGTGAGCCCCGATGCCCCTGAGAAGCTTAAAAAGCGCTTTTCACAGGCATTTTTTCAGGAACAAATAGAGCCTCTGACAGCTCTGGCAAAACCCCTGGGTTTTTCCCTCCAGGAGATTCATGAAATGATCGATAGTGCTTGGAAAGGAGAAAAAAATGATTAATCTTGAAAATGTATCACTTAAATATGGAAATACCGTTGCGCTCAATAATGTAAGTTTAAAACTTCCCGATCAGGCAATCTGCGGGCTGCTTGGCAGGAACGGAGCAGGTAAGACCTCACTTTTGTCTCTGCTCTGCGCCTTTCGCAGGCCAACCTCAGGTACAATAACCATATCTGGCGAAAATCCTTATGAAAGCAGGAATATAATGCCACAAATTGCTCTTATAGATGACGATCAGAGTGAAATAGAAAATGCCTTTCAGGCAAAGGAACTTATTAAAATAACAGCTGCACTCCGTCCAAACTGGGATGCTGCCTATGCAGAAAAACTTATAAAGCTGTTTGAAATACCTGTAAAGAAGAAAATGAGAGACTTAAGTCACGGTATGCGTTCGGCAGTACGTGTAATTATCGGTCTAGCAGGACAGACGCCGATTACCCTATATGACGAGGCATATCTCGGCATGGATGCTGCCATGCGCAAACTGTTTATCAGCGAACTTTTATCAGACTATACGCAGAGGCCAAAGCTTATTTTGTTTTCAACACATTTTGTCAATGAGATGGAGGGGCTTTTCAGCGAAACCATAATTATTAACAAGGGGCAGGTAATAGCCCACGACGACTATGATAACCTGCGCTCAAAAGGAACAGTCGTGACAGGATTTAGCGAAGTTGTAAATAGCTTCACAAATGGTCGTGAAATCCTGTCCCAGCGGGTCTTAGGCCGACAGAAAGAGGTTGTATTGTTCGGGGAGTTGTCAGAAAATGATCGCCTTGCTGCGGAAAAAAAAGGCCTTGAATTCTCTCACCCCTCACTGCAGGATTTATTCATCTATATGACCGAAAGAGGAGGGAAAGAGGAATGACGAAAACAGCTTTGAAACTTCTACTATCAATACAGGCTAAGGGCATATGTTGGTTTATAGGTATCTATGCCTTTATAATGGCAATACTTCTTATAGTATTTTCCTATGTAACAATAGATGATACTTCATGGATACCAATTTCTATTATATATTCCCCTAAAATATACCTTTTGGTAATAGGGATTGTATATCCGTTGGTTGCAACAAAGCTATTTGTGTCAAAGGGCCTGACCAGAAAACAGTTCTTTTGGGCATATACAGGAGCCATAAGCATTATATCATTGTTTCTGCTCATACCGCTTTTAGGTTCAGTAATTTACTATGATAGCATTTCACTACCTTCTGCAATTACACATTATCTGCAAATGCCCCTATTTTTTTTCATAGGCTGGACTTCTGTGGTGGGTTTTCAAATGAGGAAATGGTACATGGCAATACTTGGGGTATTAGGTGCTATAGCGATGTTTCACACTATAACTACAGTACCTAGAATTCTTGCTTTATCAGACATGGCCGTAATAGGGTCGATATTATTGCTATTAGCTGCATTGTTACTAATTCTACCACGGATAATTTCTCAAATTCCTTTGAAAAGCTGAGTGGTCTTATGCCCACCATTTTCAAATGTTCTGGTATCACGATTTCATGTGATATAAGTTTTGCATATACCAACAAAATTAAAAGCTGAAAATTTACATTCATTTTATCTCCACAACTCTACTCAATTTTTTACCACAAAAATATACCCTCGATATGTTCCCATGAAAGCATATCGAGGGCTTATGTCGAGTAGATAGAATTACTTTTACTTTTCACACGCTCCGGAAGTTAGTGTTTTCAAGCCTTTCAGAACTTCACTATTTAGAAATCAAGAATATTTTAAGCATACACAAATCTGTTATAATTCCACACGATAATCCGAATACCCCTTTTTATAGCGCTAAGAACACCCGCCTCAGTAATCGCCCCTTATCACAAGTTTTTGTGTACACTTTCCTTTCTATTTATTAATCGTAAGGTATCTTGCATGAATATTCATTGTTAATGTGTAAATAGTGTAAAAATGACATGATATTGTAATAAACGACAAAATGTGATAAAAAGGTATTAAATTACTAAAAAATACCTTTCTTTTAGAAAGATATTACATTTTTTTAATAGAATTTCCCTAGTTTTTTTGCATAGGCATTCGTTATTAATTATTTTCTTAAGTTACTTAAATTGTATTTTTATTCGATAGTGTTAATAAAAATAACAGCGAGGTAAAGGAGTGAAATGATGGCTGATATGTTTGAAGATAAGCAAGTGCAGCCATGGATAGATTCTTTAAAAGAGTTGATTAGGAATGGTCATAAGAATTACAAAAATCTTTTAGAAATGGAACAGGATATTCTTCAAATAGGACATTTCCTAGAGGATTTCTCCAATTTAAAATATGCACTTGATGTTTCTGCGATTGTTGCTGCTACAGACACAAATGGGAAAATTATTTATGCGAATGATAAATTTTGTGAACTTTCAAAGTTTAGCCGTAAGGAACTGATAGGAAATGATCATCGCATTTTAAATTCAGGTCATCATGATAAACAATTTTTTGGGGAAATGTGGAATCAAATTAGACAGGGTGAAGTATGGGAAGGTGAGGTGAAGAATAAAGCAAAAGATGGTTCGTATTACTGGGTAAAGACAACCATTGTCCCATTAAAGGATCTTACTGGAAATACGATTATGTATATAGCTATTCGTACAGACATCTCTGAGGGAAAGAATGCACAGGAAAAATTAATAACCGCCTTACAAAATGATTACCGCCATGTTGTCACTTCCATGCAAAATCTAATTTTTAAAGTCGTCAAAGATAAGAATGGACAATTCGTTTATACCCTTAATGAGGGAAAATTAGCTTATGAATTAGGCTTGGAAAAGGAAAAAATGCTGAATAAAAGTCCGAAAGACATTTTTTCAGAGGAACTGCAATTAATGTTAGAAAAATATTATTGCGAAGCCTTTTTAGGACGACAGGTCTCGTATAATTATTCCTTTCGAGGTCGACAGCTATTAACCTATCTTTCTCCCATTATTAGTAATGGAAAGGTTGTAGAAGTCATAGGTTGTATGAGTGATATTACTGAACTTCACGAAGCTAAGCAGGAAGTAGAATTTTTAGCCTATCACGATTCATTAACTAGCTTACCAAATCGTCGTAAGCTGAACGAGGATTTAAATCACATTATTGAGGAATTTCTAATTACTAATGATAGATTTGCTTTATTTTACATTGATTTAGATCGCTTTAAGCATATTAATGATTCTTTTGGTCATAGTGTTGGGGATTGTTTAATTACAAAAGTTTCTTCCCTGTTTAAAAAAGCTATATGTGAAAATTCACGTCTATATCGTTTTGCTGGAGATGAATTTATTATCATTTTTCCGCAAATTAAAAATCATGAAGAAGCAATGATGAAAGCAAAGCAAATACTTTTACTTTTAGAACAATCAATAAATTTACCTAACCAACTAGAGATAAATGCTACATGCAGCATTGGGATTAGTCTGTTTCCAGAGCATGGTGAGACAAGTGAAGAGTTAATTAGAAATGCAGATGCCGCTATGTATACGGCCAAAACATATGGTCGAAGTACGTATAAAATCTATGAAGAAGAAATTTGTCAATCACAGGAAAAGGCATTACTCATAGAATACCATTTACGTAAAGCAATCGATCAGCATGAGTTTGAATTATATTTCCAACCTAAGATCGACTTAATTACAAAAGAAATGAATGGTATGGAGGCTTTATTACGCTGGAATAATGAGGAGATTGGAAGTATTCCCCCAGATACGTTTATCCCGATTGCAGAGGAAACGGGGTTAATTCTTAAAATTGATCGATGGGTGTTAGAAAAGGCTTGTGAACAAAATAAGAAATGGAATGATACGCAATTTTCCAAACCTATGAAGGTGTCTGTTAATATTTCACCACTCCATTTTCGTACTCCTAATTTTCAACATGTGGTTCAGCAGGTTTTAGAGCAGACTGGGCTAGACCCGAATCTTCTAGAAATTGAAATTACAGAAAATAGCTTCATAAATCAAACTGAAGAATGTATTGAATGTTTAAATGAACTGAGAAAAATGGGTATTACAGTGGCTATTGATGATTTTGGAAAAGGCTATTCATCTTTAAATTATCTGCGGAAGTTTCCAATCCATGCATTAAAAATTGATCGAACATTTATTCATGAGGTTTCACGAAATATGGATGACATTGCCATAGTGAAAGCGATTACACTTCTTGCCCATGAGTTAAATTTAAAGGTTGTAGCAGAAGGCATCGAAACTAAGGAAGTGATTAACGTATTAGAAGAAATAGGGTGCGATGAAATTCAAGGATTTTATGTAAGCAAACCTCTTCCGAAAAATGAATTCGAAAATTTGATTAAACAAAAAACAAATCAATCTTTCTTAATATAGATATTATTAAGCTCGTAGACAATAGATCAATCGATAATGGAATTGTTATAGGGGTTCCACCAACAAAACGCGTTTTGTTGGTTGGATCCCTTATTTAAGTTGATTGATTACATACGGGGTAAAAAAGCAAACTTAAAATCTCTTAAGGATACATGGCTCGATTTGGCAGAAGAGAATCCGTACAGCCAATTCTTGATTACAGTGATGGCCGGTGTGAGCCAGCTAGAACGGGATCTAATCAAGATGCGACAACATGAAGGGATTGAACTTGCAAAAAAGGAAGGCAAGATCAATGGCCATGCTGAAAAAAATATCATAAAAATCACGCAGGAATGAATTATGCAGTACAGCTATATAAAGAGGGAGGTATAACTGTAAATCAAATTTGTGAAATTACAGATTTCCCGAACGAGAAAGCCCACACCGGGCATAGCCCGTCTTTAGACGTGGGATGAAAGTGAGGTCAGATACAGAGTACCGCTAAAAGGTCAAAATCGTTAGCGGTACTTAAAATATCTGAAGATTTATATAGAAACATATGTTCTTTAATCTGTAAATCTGATATACTATGTTAGAAATGGTCTTTAGGTTCCAACTGCGGTGAATAATCAATAAAATCCATTAAACGATTTTCATATAATAATAGGCAAGAGAAGGAAAGGAGGCTGCTTCATGGCTTCTTCTACGTCCAGTTATGTATTAACACTTCCTCTTCAAACTCGACATCATGAGGCCAATATTCTTGAAAAAAGGTTTGAGATTGCTCGAAAAATCTATAACGCATGTTTAGCAGAAGCGGATAAACGATTGCGAGTCATGCAAGAATCTAAGGATTATCAGAAAGCCCGTAAACTTCCTTCATCGACCCCATCAGAACGCAAACTACGATCCACTACATTCCGTCAATTGAACAAACGATTTAAATTAGAGGAATACGCACTCCATACATATGTAAAGTCTATGCAAACTAGATTTAAACATTTAATTGATTCTCATACAGCTCAAAAACTCGCATCTCGTGCACACCATGCAGTTAAAAAGAAACAAATAGGGATGGCGACAAAAGTGTCTTTTAAAGGATTCGGAAAGTTGAATTCTGTAGAGGGAAAAACGAACGCCGCTGGGATTCGTTATAAAGACAGAAAGATTTATTGGCTGGGATTAGAGCTGCCTGTTCGAATAAAACCAAAGGATGACTATGTGTTTCTTGCTCTAGAAAGTAGAGTAAAATATTCACGGATTCTGCGAACCTTTATGAAAGGAACCATTCGATATCAAATTCAACTGATCTTGGAAGGTACACCTCCTCAAAAATATAATCAAGTTGGAATAAAGGGCAAACTTGGAAAAGGCAGAGTTGGCATTGACATTGGTACACAAACAGCCGCGATTGTGTCAGATTCTAAAGCATCTTTAGTTGAACTAGCCCCCAGTGTCATACATATTCAAAAAGAAATCCGACTAATTCAACGGGCCATGGACCGAAGCCGAAGGGCCATGAATCCAGAGAAGTTTAATAAAGACGGAACCATTAATCGCTCCTCAAAGAGATGGGTGCAATCCAAACGATACGGAAAGCTAAAGGCAGCATTTCAAGAAATAAATCGACTTCATTCCGTCTATCGAAAACAGGACCATTGTTGTTTAGCGAATCAAATAATAGAACAAGGTGATGAATTCTTCATTGAAACCATGAATTTTCAAGCCCTTCAAAAACGGGCAAAAGAAACTACTAGAAACAAGAACGGACGTTTCAACCGAAAGAAACGGTTTGGGAAATCTATAGCTAGGAAAGCTCCCTCTATGCTTATAACCATCTTAGAACAAAAGCGATCTATCTTTGGCATAGAACTGAAAAAGATCAACACCTCGAAGGCAAAAGCTAGTCAGTATCATCACGAGACGAACACCTTTCAAAAGAAATCATTGTCTGAAAGATGGAATCTTATAAGAAATGAACGTGTCCAACGTGATTTGTACTCTGCTTATCTCATTAAAAATGTAACGGAATCTCTTGATAGCATTAATAGGTATTTATGTGTAGATGCATATGATCATTTTAAGAAACTACATGACATAGAAATCATACGAATAAAATCAAGTAATCAAAACAAAATAAGTAGTTTTGGAATTTAAAGGAATGTTGGGTTAGAAACGAGCCCATGCAGTCGATAAGCACCGCTGAGGTGTTTGGCTGTAGAAGTCTTGAGCAAACGCTTTGTAGTGTCTGTATGTTGTACCCTATTGTATATTAAGGCAGGGGAGAGTATAGAAGAAACAAGCTAGTCGCTCAAGAACCCCATTGCTTTAGCTATGGGAGTTTCAGATCGAGGGCTTCATTGTACAGAAAGCTGTCGGAAGGGAACAAATAATAGTTCCTTATACCATTAAAGGGCCATTTTCCGGGATAACGAAAAATGTTCAATTTCCCGATTTTATACTGAGAAATTCGATTTTTTATTAATATTTCTTAGTATTGTCCCAAAATTCCTGAAGCGACCTCTTAACATAAAATTAAAAATGCTTATATTAACAATCAAACATATTAGTAAGTGGGTACATATCGTCATAAGGTGTTCAGTAACTCCAGATATTTTTGAACATAGTTTGCGTATGTTTTCCGGATTTTGAATTGCAGGGACCCATTATAGGAATAATGATCATTTCAGTTAACCCTTTTATTTGTCGTTACATATTTTTAAAAGTTAATTAAGTAAAACAAAAACCCGAAATACAGACACTCTTTTTGAGTGTCCATATCCCGAGTAGCAGTTCAATATTGAAAAGGTGCTTTTTTGATTCAATTTATTTTTTTCTTTGTTCTGTTTTCCACCATAATGAATCCTTTGGATTTTCAACAGCTTCTTTATACTCAGACTTTGAAGCAACTGTTGGGTAAGAACCTTTTAGAGATTTTCCTGAGGTGTTACTGAAAAAGAATGATATCACTAGAAATCCGATAATACTAACGATTGTTAAATAGAAACCAGGTGCTAAGTTATTCCCAGTTTGGTGGACTAGCCATGTTGAAAATAATGGGGTAGTCCCACCAAATAATGAAACAGAGACATTAAAGGTAACAGCTAATGTTCTATATCGAATATCTGTGTAGAACATAGTTGGTAACGATCCAGGCATTGTGCCTTCATAAGTTGAAAGAAAAACACCCAGAATTAAAATTCCTAAAGAAATAAATATTATCGTATTCAAGTTTATTAAATAGAAAGCAAGGACAGATAATAGGGTTAATCCCCCTAAACCAATTAAGAAAACAGTCTTGTTTCCAATTTTATCACTGAGCTTACCAAACATGAAAGCAAGTGGCACCATAATAACCATCATAATAGTAATTAATACGGTTCCTATCGTACTAGATAATCCAATTATCTGATTTAAATAAGAAGGCATGTATGATAATAGCATATAGTTTGTAATATTAAAAAATGCGACAGCTACAAAGCATACAAGAACATCCCTTTTGTGATTTCTTAAAATAGTTAGGAAGCCTTCCTCTTGGACTTCGTCATCAGAAAGTTCATTTTCAAAAATCGGTGATTCATCTAAGCTGCCTCTTAAGTAAAACCCAATAAGCCCTAATGGTAAACCGAGTAGAAACGGTATTCTCCAACCCCACGAGGCCATCTGCTGATCAGATAAAGTGATAAAGAGTATGCTGGCAAGTAGTGAAGCTAATATATAACCAGTGAGCGTACCAATTTCTAAACCACTTCCAAGCATATTACGTTTATTGTCTGGAGAAGATTCTGCAATGTAGACCATTGCACCAGCGTATTCGCCACCAGTCGAAAAACCCTGAATAATTCTTGCTATTAATAGGAGTATAGGTGCCCATATACCTATTTGATTATATGTAGGTAATAAACCGATAAGTAATGTGGAAATAGCCATTAAAATAATCGTAGTTGTTAAAACGATTTTTCTACCTAATTTATCTCCGATTTTACCAAATATAATACCGCCTAATGGGCGCATTAAAAAGGCAATCGCAAATGTGGCAAATGTGAAAACTAATTTTATCTCATCATTCTTAACAGCACTAAAAAAGTTTTGACTAATAATAACAGCTAAATATGAATATAATCCAAAATCAAACCATTCCATAGCGTTTCCTACTGCTGTAGCAAACACGCTTTTCTTTGTTTGTTTCATATTTACAACGTTGATTTTTTTCTTGTTAAATTTCATATATCATGTCAGCCCCTTAACATGATATATTATTATCTAAAAATGAAAATAAATTCTAAAAACTATATTGTATTATCTGAAACTTTACAACATTTTTCACCTTACCAATGGGTGGCTTTACATAATAACTGAGAAACTATTTTTGTAGCCTTTTCATGATTTTCAATATTCCGCATTCAACAAAAAAGCGCGATTATGGAAGATGATGGCTAACGGGATTCCAAAATGCCTTCATTATTGTTTTGGATTCTGGCTTTTTTTGTCTTCACTTCAAGTATACAATTAGTAAATTTAATACTATTTCACTATAATTATTATGTTCAATCCCTAAATTCATTTTCGTTTTACCTTATCTGTATAATGAATTCATTAATATGGAATCATAAGAAAGAAGTGTGATATTCGGTTCGATAATAGAAAAATGAATGAGGAAAAAAACATTAATAATGAAACCTTAACTTAAAGGAGTCTTTTTTGTGGAAATTCTTAATCATTTACTAGACACGTATGCTTCATTTTTTGATTGGGAGATGTGGGTAAAGGTTTTATCAGACCCTGTTTCTTGGGGATATATTGGCACACTGGTCATTCTGGAAGGTTTATTATCTGCAGATAATGCTCTTGTTCTTGCAGTAATGGTGAAGCATCTCCCAAAAAAACAGCAAAAAAAAGCTTTAACATATGGCTTGTTTGGAGCATATTTCTTCAGATTCATATTCATAGGATTAGGGACGCTGCTCATAAAATTTTGGTGGATAAAGGTACTGGGAGCTGCTTACTTAGCTTGGATTGTCATTAAGCATTTCTGGATTGGGGAAAATGATGAAGAAACGAACGGCATGAAGAAGGACAGCTGGCTAGTTCGTACATTTGGTATATTTTGGGCAACCGTTATTTCAGTAGAAATAATGGACTTAGCATTCTCTGTAGACAGTATTTTAGCAGCATTTGCTGTATCAGAGGAAGTTTGGATTTTATTAATTGGTGGGATGCTTGGTATTTTGATGATGCGGACGGTTGCAAAGTTTTTTCTCGTTCTCATTGAAAAAGTGCCTGAATTAGAAAATACTGCATTTATTTTAATTGCAATCATCGCTGCAAAAATGTTTGCAAGTGTCTTCGGATACGAACTTGATCCTTTAGTGTTTTTTGGAATACTAATCCTGGCATTCCTGCTGACATTTGTTATTCACTTTATTAATAAAAGAAAAAATGAACAGAATGAAATCCCAGTAACAAATAAAAAATAAGTGGCTATGTAAACTTCCCTGTTGATTTCCGCTGCAGGCACTAAAGCGTAGCGGGCGGTCCGGAAGCCTCCTCGTCGCTATCGCTCCCGCAGGATATTGAATAAGCTTCCTAGAATAATCACCGCACGAAGGAAATGCGTTAGCATTTTCGAGGAGCTCGCGCCTGCGGCGAAAACCAACAACAAAATAGCATTATCAACACAGAGCTCTAACACAGCCAAATAAATAATTAGCTATAGAGAAGGGGTCAATTCTATGAATTGACCCCTAGTTTTTTTTCGGGAACATGCCAAGGATATTTGTTTAATACTGGTTCAGGATAACTGTAGTTTTATAAAAAAGATGGATCATTTAAAATAAGTATTGATAATTTATTATAATGTTTGATTAAAAATCCAGTGTTGACATGCAAGATTTTTTCTTGTTCCACAATCGGGCCGTTTGTGAAGGATTTTAACAAGTTTTTTTAGAGTTATTATCTAAAAAAGGATTTTGAAGTCTTTTGGAGAAAACTTAGATATTAAATATATAAAAGATGGAGGTTGTTGTGATGTTGAAACTGTTTCAATATAACTGGCAAGTTCGTGATGATTGGTTTACATGGTGCGAAGACATATCGGATGAAGAACTATTAAAGAAACGGGTCGGTGGGTTCGAAAGTATCCTACATACCCTGTTTCACATTATAGATGTGGAATATATGTGGATCTTAGGTTTGCGAAGTGAACCAGTGCCTGAGGAGCCATTGTTTGAGGATTATGCTAGTTTACAAAAAGTGAAAAATCTTTCAGCTCAATACGATGAGAAAGTGAAGCCATTTGTGACATCTTGGACAAATGAAATGGAATCTCGGAAACTTTCAGAATCTGATTTCAATGAAGAACCGATTAGCTCTAGAGACGCACCAATCAGGCGCCGAGTCATTGAATGTACACACGGAGAGATCATACGTCATGTCATTGTCCACGAAATTCACCATATTGGCCAGTTATCTATATGGGCACGTGAAATAGGAAAGGAGCCTGTTTCCGCAAATCTGAGAGGACGAGGGCTATTCGACAATTAGACTGCCTTTGCCAATTTCACAAACGGGCGCACTTCTTAAAAAGAAAAAAGTGAAAAAGAGATCAATTTATGATCTCCTTTCCATTTTATTTCTTTTTAATCTCAATAAAGACCATTTTGTTATTGGAAAATGCACTTTTTACGCATGTTTATTAGCTCATATTGTCATTATTTCCTTTTGAAAAACAAATAGTTGTGAACTAACATGAAATCGTTATTAATTACTTACAAAAGGAGAAATAATAGGAACATTGAACATGACGATGTAAAAGTGATTTTCCGAATGAATTATTGGATTCAAAAGGGTTGATGGGAGTAATTACTAATCCAAAAGAGAAAATAATAGGATTTGCTGTACTATCGGATTCTAATAAGAATTTAGAAAATCCTTGTTTGGCTTCAGTTTATTTATTGGGATGGAATCATGGATTAGATAGTTATCAAGTAATAGAGGAATTATATTAATTCGACTTTCCGACAAGAATGGCAACGAGAGCAACAATGTCCGCGCTCGAACTTATGAGTATATTGAAACCACAATCAGGTGATGGATACAGTTGCCTCGATGAATTGTAGTTTTAAATGGGAGTTTGCTACTTACTACAACTTTTCGCAACATGACTTAGAAATAATTTAAAATGGGCAGTCAGTACAAAATATGACTACCCATTTTGAATGTAATTTAGCGTTTAAACATTGTTTTTAATTCGATCATTTAAAATCGAATTATTTATTATCTTTTAAAACTTCATCCCATACTTCATTAATTTTAGTTGTATGAAATCTTCTAAAGATTGTAGAAATCGATATAGTTGATACTTCTTTTAGTTTACGAAAAGATACACGTCCATGTTTATTATAAATTGCTTTTAATTCTCGCTTACTATCATCCTTTGTCGACACTCTGAAAGGTCTGTATCTAAACAGATCTTTTCATATAGAACCTTATTTTCCTGGGTTGAATTTAATTTTCATTGCTTCGGCCATTAATACAGGTAGGTCTGTGTTTTCATGTAATCCGTTAAATAAGTGAGACCCTGGTCCGAATGCATATAAAGGAACGTCTGTACCAGTGTGACCTGTGCTTGTCCAGCCAACGATTGCACGTTCAGAAACGACTTGATTGATAGCCATCGATGGGGTTTTAGCAGTTTTGATTCTCTCAGCTTCAGCATCTGTTAAATCAAGGTTTGTATACTGCTTAACAATTTCCTTTACATTACTGCGGTCAGCGTTCAATTTGCTTTCCATGAAATCACCAGTTGCTGAAACATTACGCAATACTTCAAGATTTGCGTCTCCTTTACCATAACCACCGACTGACATTCCGCCAGTATCATGGTCACCAGCAACAACTACTAATGTGTTGCCATCCTTCTTTGCAAATTCTACTGCTTCCTCAACAGCAAGTTCAAATGCTTCACTATCTTTCATTGCCCATGCAGCATCATTATCATGGCCAGCCCAATCAATTTGGCTACCTTCAACCATTAAAAAGAAACCGTCTTTATCCTTTTTAAGAATATCTAATGCAGATTCTGTCATTTCTGCAAGGCTTGGTTGATTGGTTTCGTCGCGATCCAATTCAGGTGCCATGCCATCTTCAGCGAATAGTCCGATAAGCTTATCCGCTTTTTTTACATTTTTAAGCTCTTCTTGATTTGTAACATATTGATAACCATTTTCTGATGCCTCATTCAATAAGGATTCAGGGAAGTATTGTTTACCTCCTCCAAGAAGAACATCGACACCATTTTCAAGTAATTGTGGTGCAATATCTGCTTCATTTGAACGTGAAGCAACATGAGAAGCAAATACAGCTGGTGTTGCATGTGTAATCGTTGAAGTAGCGACTAAACCTGACGATTTCCCATTTTCTTCTGCAGCTTCAAGAATGGTTTTTAATTCTTTACCATCCGGAGATGTACTAATCATCCCATTATTTGTTTTGACTCCAGTCGCCATCGCAGTACCTGCAGCAGCTGAGTCTGTTATCTCTGTGTTAGCAGAATAGGTACGATGCATCCCAACTAGCATAGAATCTAACACAGTTTCCTCACCTTTATACCATCTGTAGTTCGTTGCATAAGAAGCAGAGTAGCCATCTGGAACCATGAAAATAACATTTTTAGCTTTACCATTATTGCTATTTTGATTATTTGATTTCGCATCTGCCGTTGGAACTGAAAAACTTCCTACAAGGGCTCCAAGCGCGAGTGAAGACACAACAGCAAACGGGATTAGTTTCTTTTTAATAGATTTCTTTTTCATTATAACTCCTCCTAAGGTATTTATAGGATAAGTATAGATTTTGAGTGTAGACATAGTGTTACTTGAAAGTAAATTAAAGGTTAAATGGAGAAAATGGGACAAATATCATTTTACTAACAAGTCCAAAAGAAATTGTATAGGTGTTTAAACATAATCCATCTACATATTTTTCGGAAAATAGGTACTTTTGATATAAAGTTAATTGTAATTTTTGAAATGAAAAATCCGGGTTAGCCCTAAGGATCTGGACAATTCTAAATATTCCATTCATAATCACTAAACAATATTTACTATCATGAAATAATATTTACTATTTTGGAAGTAATAGGATTTCTTTTATTGAAGTTAAGGCTTCTGTAAATCTATTCATTTTGATGGCATGTCTCATACTCGCCTCACATTAACCAGCTTTGACAAGCGAAGCCAGTTACGTGAATCTCTTTCCCAATTTCCAATTCAATACTTCGATTTGAATTGGGGAATTCGGGTTCCTTGTTTATGATATAAGGAGCCCTACCACATGTCCATCAAGCTAAGTTAAAAATAAATGCTTCATGCAGATTTGAAATAAAGTCACGATGTTTTCAAAAAAGTTGCGACGTTTCACCCCTTTGGATATTTATCTAAAGGGGTGTTTTTATAGTAAAAGGAAAGAACATTTGAATTAAAAGGAGCATTAATGAACTGTTAATTGAAAATAGAGTTGTTCCGTTAAAGGGCCATTTTCTTGAACAAAAGTTGTAAAGAAAATTGGCTAAATATAGGTTCAATCTTTAAAGAAAGATCTATAATTCATAAGTCTGATAAAAATAAATAGGTAATTTTTATCTTCCATTCCATTTTTTATACTGTAAACTCTTAGTTAATATAGGGAGGAAAGGAGAAAAATGGATTTATCCCTCAAGGAACTATAAGAAATAGCTGTTACTGTTTATTTTATGCTTTTCAATGTTTTTTGCATTTTCGCCACAGTCTAAGGACCAAAATGCATCATCCCCCAACAAGTTTCGTATAAACGGCTGAGGAACGAAACGAGATTTAGCCATTGGTTTACAACCCAAAATTGGCTGTTCCGTCAAGATTTTACGCGAGGGCTATCAATATCGGTTCACTTTTTACGCAAAAGTATCTAAAGTAAAATAATAGGGAGTGGAAAATTTTGCGAATAAAAAAACTTTGTCTTTCCGTAATATGTTCTCTTTTCGTTTTGATGGTAATGGTACCAGCGACATATGCAGCAGAAAAAGATTATACGATTGAATCGTTCCACTATTTAACTGTGGATGAAAAAGATGTGAATTCGCTGGCCGAAGTAAATATCAATTCCAACGAAGAAATACAAATAACCCTAGTTCTGCCAGAACAGAATCAAGATGGCGATTGGTTGGCGTATGGATTTACGAGCGAGGAAACATTCGAAGCATTTATTGAAAAAGATAAAGAGAGACTTGAAAATAAAGTCGAGGAAAACGAAATCGGTATCATGGCCAGCGGCGCTTGTTGTACTGATTTCTATGAGCATAAAAATAAAGGTGGACAGTATATTTATTGGAGATCTGGGTTTAAAAACTTGCCTTCCAGCTGGAATGACAGAATTTCCTCTTTAAGTACAGCGTCACCTTCTTATAGCTATATGACGATTCTGTGGGAGCATACGTCAACTCAAGGAAAAGGCAAAGGAGTCTCATTTAGACATTCCGATTGGTATGGTACAACTGCTAATATGGCCTCGGATTGGAATGACAGGGCTTCGGCAATCGAAATCAAATAGTTCCTAGAGTTTTAAAAATCGCTATTCTCTCATCGATTTAAAAAGAATGGGAGAATAGTGCTGTTTTTGTAAGTTTCATCGCATCTGTCACCTGTGCACAAGTCTTTAGTAAATCTATATTATTCAAGAAACGGGCGCTTTTCTGAAATAAGGAAAGCGTCTTTCTTCATGAAAAGGGCAAGATTGTGGAACAATTCCGAGTCCTATTTTGGCATTATTTCATTTATGTTAAGGTAATGAAATTGGATAAAAAAGGTTGTGGTTATCTAATTATACCAAGAATCGAAATAATGGTTTATGCAGTGGGGGGATGTTATGAAAAAGGTTCCATTTTATAGTTTCCTAGTGACAAAGACGAGTTTAGCACTTGCTGAAGTAATTTACATTATGGTGATTACCACATTTATATATCAAAAAACGGAATCTGCATTAATAGCCTCAATGTTCCCTTTATTCCAAGCAATAGCAAATTTAGTAGCAGGTTTACTGTCACCATTAATATATATAAAGTTCCCTTTCTCAAAGTTATTTATGAGTCTTCCAGGATTTAGAGCTATATTACTCACATTATTGCTCATAGGTTTTGAAGCAATTATAACTCATATATATGTGTTACTCATACACGTTTTAATCATTTCCTTTGTCGGTGGATTAGAGAAGCCGATTCTATGTTCGCTCATACCTAAAATAGTGTTGAAAGATGACCTTGTGAAGGCGAACGGTTCAATATCTGTCACATCACAATCAGCTCAAATAGCAGGGTATAGTTTTACGGGTTTGTCGGTATTAAAATTTGGACATTACCCTACTTTGTTTTTTAATATAGTATTAGTATGGATAGCTGTATTGTGTATTTTCATTACATCAAAATATATCATTGAGAATGATGAAAAAGTAACTGAAAATCAATCTAGATGGGAATTGATGAAAGAGGGCTGGATTTTCCTTTGGAAAAACAGCACGCTAAGAATGGTTACATTAATGGATGTAATAGAAGGGGTAGCAGGTTCTATTTGGATTGGGGCTATTACATTGGTTTATGTGAAAGAAGCATTGAATCAAGGTGAACAATGGTGGGGTTTTATTAATGCAAGCTATTATATCGGTTCCATTATTGGTGGTTTGCTTACCTTACTCTTAGCAAAACTCATTCAGAAACACTTAATAGTTAGTATGGCAGTCGGTTCGTTATTATTTAGTCTTTTCACCTTAATCTACGGGCTTACAAGTATCCCTATCCTTGCACTCTTGCTTTGTGTTGCAATGGGACCTGCATACCAAATTAGAGATGTCGCCCAACAAACTGCATTCCAAATAAATATTGAATCACAACATTTGCCGAAGGTGTATGCTTCACAAGGAATACTATTATCACTTGTCACGGGATTCTCTATTTTTCTGATGGGCTTTATTTCAGACATGATAGGAGTGCGTGCAGTCTATATTTTAGGTTCAATCCTTATCTTTATTTCTGCGGTCTTATCTTTGTCCTTAATTCAGGTTGGGAAAAGAAAATCCTTTGATGGGGATTTAAATTTATAATATTTCAAATTTTTCGTGTATCAATTGATTCAGAAACCGAGTTCCTCTGTTTAACCTTGTTCCACAACCGGGCGCAATTCTCGAATAAGGATAAGCGCCTGTTTTATCTAATAAGGATTTAGAATCTTTTAATGAAGAAAAAGTACGATTAACTAATGAGATTTTAGAATTAAAGAAACTTATATCTGAATTTAACTTAGAAATAGCTGAGGATAAAACCAAAATTATTCCCTTTGGGCGGTTTGCGGAGCAAAATGCAAATCAACAGGGAAGAAGTAAACCAGCAACTTTTGATTTCCTTGGTTTTACACACTATTGTGGGAAAAGTAAACAAGGGAAATTTCGAGTAAAACGGAAATCAAGCAGGAAGAAAGTACAAGGTAAACTAAAAGAAACGAAAGAATGGCTGAAGAGTAATAGAAGTAAAGATATTCATATGATTATGGATAGATTTAAACGCTCACTAATAGGTTATTACAACTATTAATGCATCACTGATAATACCCAAAATGTTTACAACTTCAAAGACAAAATCGAAAAGTTATTGTTTAAATGGCTCAATAGAAGAAGCCAAAGGAAATCCTTTACATGGGATAAATTCAGTCTATTTCTTAATAAATACCCACTTCGATCACCAAGAATTAAAGTGAATATTTATGATTTAAGAAAAGAGATTAGCTACATTCTGTAAATGATAACTAGGAGGAGCTGTGTGCGTTGGAGCAGCCGTCAAGGCTGAGAATCTAATGGAGTGAAAGTCTCCTGTTGTCAATTGACCGATTCAGACAACTAGCATATCCGATGCGTGAGGAGGTAACAAATCACGTTCTGCTCGGACGTAAAAGCCGTAGCTGCCTATATTACTCAGAGAATATAAGGTAGGAACAGTCAGTATGGCAAGCAAACCTAGAGGCCAGAAGGATTTAACGAATACTGCAGTCTCGAAATGGCTCCCCCTTCAGAAACTGTTGAAGGGAATGTTGCGATTCGCCGACCCATTGACGCATTGGGAAAGGCCGAAGCCCTATAGGAAGAAACGGTTATATGCACTATAGGGGAAGCCGGGATATGGGCTCTAGCATCTAGGGAAAGATTTTCAGAGATAACGACGGGAAGGTCCTACTTCCAGCTGGACGACAACAACCAGCAAAGACCCGTCATATAAGGTATCACCGAAAATGACAGGAGGATTTAGGACTGACGAATGAGGTCGTAGTAGCTAAGAGGAAAAGGTAATGCTTTTCTAAATATGTAGAAACATATTTCAACAATGGTAACACCAAAGTTGAGCAAAGGACCTCTGGGCACTTGGATGCCATGGGATTGTAAAATAGGACACAGAGCCTTAATAATAACAGTTATTATCCCGAGCATGGCTAATTATGTAGTAAACCTTGTTATTGATTGGGGAATATGCGTGTCGGCATTTAATCCTAGGATAATAAGGGAAGGCCCATTTATTAAATATTCAAGGTCAGAACCGGATTCGGGAAATCCGACCGTCCGGGATCGCAGGGGGGTTTCAGGAAACGTGGCTTTAATTAGTGCGCGCGCCTGAATTCTATCCAGACAATAGCGCAAGCACGGTTCTGTGAGGGGGGTGGAGTCCAATTTACCGCAAGGTAGAAAGGCTCCCTTCTACTCGACTAGTGAAAAAAGAAAAAATTGAATTTATTTTTGAAATCGTATTATATTTATTCCATTAAAGGGCGCGAATGTTGAACAACATAGGTGGAAAATGATCAAACTTTTTTATAAAAATCAAACTTAAATCTGCTGAAGAAGAATCCATTTTGTTCAATCTTTTTTTTAATGGATTCTTCTTATTTACCATAAAAAACAGGTTTGTAAGGTGTTTTTGATCAAACTTTATTACAAAGCAACGATAACGATAAGTTTATCGTAAATGTAATCTCACAGTAAAGAATTAGAAATTAATTAAATATCAATACTGTTTTTAACAAAGTGTTAATTAATAGTATTTTATTTAACCTTTATTTTTTCAACCTGAACCTTTCCCGAGAAAAAGGTTGCTCCGCCGCCCATATCGGATAGGCGATCTGGTGTAAGAGCGTTAACATGCTGCTTTTTTCTTTTCGCGTCAGCCCATAATCCTTGTGAAACGACAACTCCTTGCAGAACGAGTTCACCCACTTTTACTGTTAGCTCACATTCTCCTCGATCATTCCAAACACGAACTAGTTCTCCATCCTCAATCCTTAATGACATGGCATCATTTTGGTTCATATGAAGCCGTGGCTCTTTTTCTAGTGAAACATGTTTCTCATTATTCGAGAATGTTGAATTTAAGAAATTATGAGTAGGTGCTGGAATAAATATAAACGGAAAATCCCCATCTTCAACGATTGGAATATAGGTTGGAAGGGGAGGATAGCCATCCTCTTTCATTCTTTCCGAATATAATTCAATTTTTCCGCTTGGTGTTGGAAGAGTACCTGGAAATAACGGCTTTATCTTCGCTTTTATATAATGATTCTCAGCTAAATGATCATAATTAATTCCTTCTAAATACGGGTTGCTCGGATTATCAAGCGCTTTTGCAATCATTTCTGCCTCTGTTTCTTGAAAGGCAGGTTCATGGAAGCCCATTTCATCAGCGAGCAATCGGAAAACTTCTACATTCGATTTAGAATCACCAACAGCTTCAATAACTGGCTGTTGCAGCTGCAAATAATGATGCCAGTAAGAGGTATAGAAGTCAGTCATTTCAAAGGAAGATTTCGCTGGTAAAATAATATCGGCATACTTTGCCGTTTCGGTCAAAAATAGATCATGTACCACAAGAAATAAGTCTTCTCTCATTAGTCCTTTTCTGACTAAATTTCCCTCTGGTGCGACAACTGCAGGGTTGCTGTTATACACATACATCGATTTTACAGGAGGGTCTATCTCAAGTAATGCTTTCCCAAGCAAGTTCATATTGATGATACGTGTATTTTTATTTACAAGTAAATCCGGCCGCTGCAATTGTTTTGTATTGTGGGCTAAATAGCCAGAGTTACCTTTGATTGCACCGCCTCCTTTTTCAAGCCATTGTCCAGTTAATGCAGGCAGACAGGAGATGGATCGAATCGTCATTCCTCCATTATCATGATGTTGAAGTCCGTTTCCAATTCGAATGAAGGATGGAGAGATGTTTCCGTACATTCTTGCAAGCTTATAAATATCTGCAACTGCAACACCTGTAATCTCTGAAACTGTTACAGGGTCATATTGAATTACATGTTCACGCAGCTCATCGGCACCAATTGTATATTTTTGTAAAAATGATGCGTCAACTAGATTTTCTGCAAATAATATGTGCATGATCCCAAGCGCTAGAGCTCCATCCGTTCCAGGTAAAATTGGAATGAACCAATCAGCAAGTTTTCCAGTTTGATTTTTATGAACATCAATAACAACAATTGTTGCACCATTTTTTCGTGCTTTCTGTGCTAATGCTACTTGGTGCATATTTGTACTGACGGCATTGATACCCCAAAAAATGATTAATTTTGAATGTATTGTATCTTCTGGATCGATTCCATAGCTGCCACCCATTGTATAAGAATAGCCAGCTGTACCAGCAGCTTGACAAATTGTTCTTTCGAGCTGAGAAGCACCTAATCTATGAAAAAAACGGCGGTCCATACCCTCGGCGCTAAGATTCCCCATGTTTCCATAAAAGCCATAAGGAAGAATGCTTTCTGGCCCGTCTGTATGAATTAGTTCATTCCATCGAGAAGTAATTGTCCCTATTGCTTCCTCCCAGCTGATTCGTTCAAATTTCCCTTTTCCTTTGGCACCGATACGCTTCATTGGGTATTTTAAACGTTTATCATCATATATTCTCGCTGTCATATTCCTAACTTTGTTGCAAATATTTCCTTTTGTGACGGGATGATTCGGATCCCCGTCAACTTTAACAATTTTTCCGTCAACTTTATGGAGGAGAAGTCCACACTGATCTGGGCAGTCAAGCGGACAAACAGAGGGAAAAATCCCATTGTGTTCATTTACAAAAGTGTGCATACGAGAAACTCCTTTTTTGTAAGATTAATTTTTTGCTAAATGTTGATTAAGCATGTATGGAATTCTAATTATTTTGAAGTTTTTTATAGTATAAATAAAAAACGATTAAAAATCATCTCGAAATTTTTAATAGACAACGAAATTTATTTGCTTCAATTCTACTATAAAGTCACATTATTCGATTTTATTCGACAAAAACACTTAGGGAATTATCCTTATTTTGGCATAGATTTTCAGTAAAAGAATTCTTAGTGCATGTAAAATAGATCTTTTTTCAGATCATTTCGAAAAGTATATATTAAATTAGTATACCATTTCATGACTTACTAACTAAATACTTATTAAAATTTCCCTAAAACATACGCTAAATGACTTTTTTCGATAGGCGAAATTTGTCTAATGATTAGGTATGTGATTCTATTAACACAATTTATTTCAAAAAGTACAATAATAAATGAATGCATACAAAAATGGAGGAATGAATGAATGGGCTTAAAAAAGAAAGTTTTATCTGTTTCTTTATCTAGTTTAATGGCGCTGGGAGCTGTCACAACTGTTTCGATTCCTGCAAGTGCTGTTGGAAACGGTCCGAGTGCTGGAAATGGAGCTATCCAAACTTCAATCCTGCATACATATGAGAGTCTTGTAGACTATCTCAAAACGCAAGATGCAAAACAAGCAGCTATGGAGCTTGAAGTAATTGGTCAAACAGTAAAAGGCCGCGATATTTACATGGCCAAGTATATTTCTAATCCTAGCAATCCGACAATTCTATTTTTAACACAGCAGCATGGAAATGAGCAGCTTACAACAGAAGGTGCACTTGAATTTATCAAGCATTTAGGAACAGGAAAAATGAAAGGTGTTCTTGATAATGTAAACGTTCTCATTATTCCAATGCTAAATGCAGACGGCGCAATGGGGGATGTTGATTTCTCTCTTGATGATTACTTAGCTGATGGGGATCGCCATCTTACTCGTTATAATGCTAATTATGTGGATTTAAACCGCGAACATGATAAGCCAACGAGTAAAATGCAGCCTGAAGCAAAGGCATTGCATGAAAATGTTTTACAAAAATATGATATTGATTACATGATTGATCTTCATCATCAAGGAACTTTAAGCGAGACAGAAGGAGAGCTTGTCTCTGGTTCAATTCTGTACCCTACAAGCTCTAATGTTAAGCCGGAAGTATTAGAAGGCTCTAAAAAACTTGGTTCTGTTGTTTATAATGCGATAGAACCAACTGGTTGGGGACATCTTGGGAAATATGATGGAGGATCAGGAAATAATATTGGTCGAAATGGTATCGCTGTTAGTTATGATATTTCAACACTCCTATTTGAAATGCGCGGCATGTCTGATCACTATATCAAATCATATGCTATTGGACAAAAGAGTAACGGTTATTTAATTAAGCAAACGATCACCACTTTAGATGCGACTGTAAGAGCGATTTCTGATGGTTCTATCGATACTGCAGATACAAGCTTCTGGGATACTCTTCCTACACAGAATAATAGACAAAACGAAGAATCCGACGAATAATAGATATAAAAAGTATCCCCGTTTTAATGAGACGGGGATACTTTTTATTTTTAAATAGTTTCATGCCTCTCCGTTTTTATTCATTTAATGACGTTTCATCCTCGTTAATTCATCTCAACTACTTTTTTCCATGTATTTTTAGAAAGGTGTAATCGATACAAGTTTTGATCAGTGATTGCCTATGAGATTGCTTTTAAATATTTATACTATGAATCCGTGACAATATCATTTGTCAAATAGGTAATCTTGCAGTCATTTTTTTCTTATTTTTTGCAACTGCAAAATGGGCCTTAGAACAATAAAAATAGGCATTCACTTCAGTAACAATACCCAATCAGTGTTCATATTTTGTTGGGGAGAGGTATAGGTGGCTTCATCTATAAAATATGGCAAATCTGTAATCTCTCATGTTGCTCGACATCTTTATAAAAAATTATTATGGAGGCTATGCATATGTATGATTTTCAAAGAGATCTTCAAGGCCTGAATCTTGGAGATTTCCAAGCGTATGATGCAGTTCCTTGGGATCAAAGTCAGTACTATGTTGATTCTGAGAGAAGGTGCTTTGGAGGATTTGGAAGGTGCTTTGGTGGATTTGGAAGATGCTTTGGAGGATTTGGAAGATGCTTTGGCTTAGGTTTAGGCTTAGGCTTAGGTTTTGGAAGTTGCTTTGGTTTTGGAAGTTGCTTTGGTTTTGGAAGCTGTTTTGGCTTAGGTTTTGGAAGTTGCTTTGGATGTGGAGGTTGCTTTGGCTTTGGAGGTTGCTTTGGTTTCCGCTGCGGCAGCTGTTTTGGTTGCGGTGGTCGTTGTGGTCGTTGTGGTCGTTGTTTCCGCTCTGACGGTTGATTGTTTTAGTTTTCTAAGAAAAAGCTGTACCCCTGCAAGGAATTTTGCAGGGGGCTTTTTAAGCTAATAAGATCGCATACAAAAAACTAAGGCATTCACCAAAAAGACTTGGCGAATGCCAAGTTTTTCTAATAAGTATAGACATATGAGACAAATTTCCTTACATAGGATAAGAGTGAGAATTATGATACAGAATTGAGCACAGCTCACGAGTAAGGAGGAGCGGAATGACAAAGATAACCCCTACTATGCGTCTGAAAGTGAAAAGGGACACGTTTTTTTTTCCAGATTCAAACAATGGCGTATATTTTCGGAACAACTTATGTTCGTTTCGTATGGAAGGCAGTACGATCGATCAGTGGGTTGAAAAGCTGATGCCTATGTTCAATGGGGAATACACGATAGGGGATTTAACCGATGGACTGCCGAATCAATACCAGAATAGGGTCTATGAAATTGCAGAAGCTCTTTATAGAAACGGGTTTGTTCAAGATTTTAGTAATGATCGTTCGCATCAATTGTCGGATCAAATACTTAAGAAGTATGCCTCTCAAATTGAATTTTTGAATAATTTTGGTGATTCGGGTGCGTACCGTTTTCAAACTTATCGTCAGACTAAAGTATTGGCAGTTGGTTCTGGGCCTTTTCTAGTTTCGTTGGTTTCTTCATTAATCGAATCAGGGTTGCCTAAGTTTCATTTCCTCATCAAGGATTCTAATCAAACCAGTAGACGACGTATGATGGAAATCGTTTCACATGCACGACTTACAGATTCCGATGTTGCTGTAGAGGAGGTCATCCTACAGAATGACGGGATGGATTCATGGCGTGAAATTGTGCAGGGTTATGATTCAATTATGTATGTGTCCCAGGATGATGATATCGAAGAACTAAGGGCTCTCCAAGCGATTTGTAGGGAAGAGGGTAAGATGTTTATACCAGCAATTCGCTTGCAGCAGGTGGGTCTTGCAGGTCCTTTAGTGAATCCAGAATCAAAGGGATGTTGGGAGTCTGCCTGGCGTCGAATACACCAATCAGTGCTTTCCAAAGACGAGGAGTTCTCCGCTTTTTCATCTACAGCAGGAGCAATGCTGGCCAATGTGATTGTGTTTGAATTATTTAAAGAGATTACAAGAGAAGAGAAATCGGAACAGGAATATCAATTCTTCCTGCTTAGTCTGGATACATTGGAAGGAAACTGGCATTCGTTCATTCCTCATCCTTTGGTGGATGGAAGTGTGTCTGCGGAGTGGGTTCAAGATTTGGATTTGCAAATTGAAGAGAGCAAGCGTAAAAGTGAGGAAAATGTATTACTCCTTTTCTTCAGCCTTTTGACATCTTCTGAATCAGGTATCTTTCATATTTGGGAAGAAGGGGATTTAAATCAGTTACCGTTGGCACAGTGTCGTGTTCAAGCAGTCGATTTGTTATCTGAAGGGCCGGCTGAGCTGTTGCCAGAGATTATTCGTTCAGGCTTGACTTCTGAAGAGGCACGGAGGGAGTCAGGGCTAGCCGGATTAGAAGCGTATGTATCGCGTATCGCCAATCTGCTCGATGCGACTCATTCTCCACAACAGGAAGTAAATGGTAGTATTAGCGAAGAAAAGGTATATATAGGTTTTGGAGCGGGTGAAACGATTGCGGAATGTGTAGCACGTGGATTGCAAAGGTGTTTAGAAGAGGAATTGAACGAACAATTATTTGATCAGAAATATTCAGTCTCTCGGGTGCTTTTGAGTGAGATAGAAGATGAGCGATGTCGTTATTATTTACAAGCATTGACGACATTGCAAGGAGAACCAGTAATAGGCCTTGGGGAGGAAGTGTCCGGCTTCCCTGTTATATGGGTTGGCACGAATGATAGCTGGTATAGAAATACGGGTTTGAATATCTCTTTGGCGTTAAGAAATTCACTGCAGCAAGCACTAACGGATGCCCAAAATAAAGTGAATTCGAACACGATGCAACAAGTGGAAGCTTCGTCCGTTTTTCTTGAAGAAAAGGCACAACACAACATCATAATTCCTGCATGTGAAGACATTGCGCAACCAGAGGTCTTAAAATACGCTTTGCAGACATTGGAACAGAATCACAAGCGTCTCTCCGTCTTTGAACTGGCGTTGGAACCTTTTATGCAAGAGGGCCTAGCAAGAGTGTATGGTGTATTGTTGCGAAAGGAGGAATCCTGTTGAGTGCTGTCGTGGCAGTTATCGGAGAAGGAGTGTTGGCGGACCAAGTGACACAAGCATTGTCCACTCAATACAAGATAGTTTGTCATACTGATTTCGAGGCAGGAGTACCGGATGATGCTATTTTAGTTCTTGTATTGCATGATGCTTGGCATCCCTCCATTCATCAAAAGGCAGAAGAGGTGCTGCAACATACCAGTATCCCTTGGCTTAGAGGATTCGTTTCATTTGGCGAAGGAGTCGTCGGTCCATTGGTTCGCCCAAGGAAGCCTGGATGCTCATCGTGTGCTAACATGCGACGACTCATGGCAGGAAGAGACCGTAAAGAGATGTGGGAGATAGAGCAGATTCTAGCGGAAAGTGAAGATAGTTCGCCTGATCCTTGGGCATCGCGAATAGGACTTTTGCAGATCGCCCATTTGCTTGAATCTGAGGTGCAGAGGATATTACAAGGTGAGCAGGCGCGATCGGAAGGTCAGGTATTTATTATCAAATTAAATACATTGAATAGTTCATGGCATTTCTTTCTGCCCGACCAACTATGCCCTGTTTGTGGTCAGATACCCGACGATTCAGCGGCCGCGGCCCGAATCTCGTTGCAGCCTAGTCCAAAAATCAATGCTGATAGCTTCCGCTGCCGTTCAATCGATGATCTGAAAAAGGTTCTAATCAAAGACTATCTGGATCATCGAACAGGCTTTTTAAATGGTAAAATGATTGACCTTAAGACTCCATTTGCAGACGTAGGTGTCAATCTGCCACTGTTAACTGGGGATGAGGGAGTAGGAGGCCGAACGCATTCATATGCCATTAGTGAGTTGACGGCCATTATGGAGGGGTTGGAAAGATATTGTGGTCTGTCACCACGTGGAAAACGAACAATGATCTATGACAGTTACAGCAATCTGAAGGACCATGCCCTTAATCCGTTAGATGTAGGTGTGCACGCAAATGAACAATATGCTCGTCCTAATTTTCCTTTCGAGAAGTTTAATCCAGAAAAGAACATTAATTGGGTTTGGGGTTATTCATTTTTACAAGAGCGGCCAATTTTAGTACCAGAGTTACTTGCATATTACAGCTTGGGCTGCGGTCAAGGCTTTGTCTATGAAACTTCTAACGGATGTGCTTTAGGAGGTAGCTTGGAGGAGGCCATTTTCTACGGGATCTTAGAAGTAGTGGAACGTGATTCATTCCTTCTGACTTGGTATGCGCAGTTGCCACTCCCGCGTCTTGATCCTTATTCTGCAAAAGACCAAGAATTGCAGTTGATGATAGATCGTGTACGCGTGGTAGCTGGCTATGATATTTATTTATATAATGCAACGATGGAGAATGGAATTCCAAGTATTATGGCGATAGCAAAAAACAGGAAAGATAAGGGAGTCAATATCATCTGTGCAGCTGGAGCTCATTTGGACCCAATACGAGCTGCGAAAAGTGCGGTGCACGAGCTTTCAGCCATGATGCTGAACCTTGATAATCATTTTGAAGCGAATCAAGAGGAGTATTTACGAATGTTGCAGGATCCGTTCCTGGTACAGAAGATGGATCATCATGGTATGCTGTATGGATTGCCGCAAGCTGAGGAGCGACTGCAGTTTTTGCTGGATGATCATCGCCCAGTGCGACAGTTTGATGAGGAATTCAATTGGATATCAAAGCATTCAGATTTGACGGATGATTTGAAGGACGTTTTACAGGTGTTTCGCCGATTAAACCTCGATGTGATTGTGGTGGAGCAGACGACATCAGAAACGATACGAAACGGACTACATTGCGTGAAAGTGTTAATTCCGGGGATGCTGCCGATGACTTTTGGACATCACCTTACCCGATTAACAGGACTGGAGAGGGTGCTGCGGATACCAATGGAACTTGGGTATACGGAACAACCTTTAACTCCTGAACAACTCAATCCACATCCGCATCCGTTTCCATAAGCATGATTAGGAGGAACGAGGATGAGTCTAGATGCATTTTTGCACAATCTACATTTTGATATTGACAAACTAAGCCCGCCGGATTGGGAAGTGGATTGGGGTGATGCCCCTTACCCTTATAAGATTTATCGTGATCTGCCAGTAATTCCGTTATCTCTAGAAGTACCGCTTTCGCTTGAAGGATTGGAAACACCATCGACACCTGATCTTTATAGGTTCGGTCATTTTCTATGGTATGTATTCGGCCTAACCCAATTTAGCCAGTCAGTTTATACGTTAGAGGATAGCATTGAGCTTGTGCAGTCTTATAGACGGTTTGTTCCTTCTGGCGGGGCATTGTATCCAAATGAAATATATGTATATTTGAAGCTGAAGGATTTGCCTGAAGGGGTATATCATTACGATGTGGCACATCATGGTTTAGTGCTTCTGCGAGAAGGAAATTTCGATTCATTTATAACCAGGGCTCTTGGAAATAGCTGTGATGTGTCGTCTTGTTTTGGTACGGTGTTTGTATCAACAATGTTTTGGAAAAATTATTTTAAATACAATAATTTTTCCTATCGTCTGCAAGGGCTTGATGCTGGTGTAGTGATTGGACAATTACTGGAAGTATCGAAACGATATGGCTTCGAATCGGGTGTGTACTTCCAATATCTTGATCGGGCAATTAACCATCTTCTTGGTCTTTCCGAAGAGCAGGAAAGCGTGTATGCAGTTATCCCGCTGTCTGTGGAACTTACAAACTGGTCACCTAACATAGGTGACAGGGAGGGAATTATCACTGACGCAGAATTGAGCAATGAGTTGACAGTCATTCAGTATAATCATAAAGAGCGGTCACAGAAGGTTGAAGAGTGTTTGATGTTAGTTAAGATGAACGAAGCGTCTATGCTAGAATCAACACAATCGTTTCAAAATATTCATGTCAATAGGAATTTGAATTGTGACGGTCATGTAGTAGAGTTGCCTCGTGTGAAGAGGTTGTCGTATGATTTGGCATCATTTTGTAAAGAGAGATTTTCACCGGACATGGATTTCGTGTTGGGCAAGGTAAGTGCATCTCAATTGGCCACTCTTTTACAAGAGGCGACGGCTTCTTTTTCGTATCGAAATGATTTAGATGAAGCTTATTTTAGAAAAGAGCCCCGTGTCTCACTATATTGCTGTTTGTATAATGTTGAAGGAATTGCAAACGGAGCTTATTATTATGATCCCTTCGATCATTCCTTGCGAGAGATAAATCTTGGAGACCAGCGATTTCAGCTGCAAAGCGGGATGACTGGCCCTAATGTAAATTTGATTCAAGTTCCAATCTCTATACATGTGGTTGGAGAAAAAGATTACAATAAATCGACTCTTGGATACAGAGGATATCGCATACAGCAAATAGAAGCAGGTATGCTTGTGCAGCGATTACTAATAGCGGCGTCATCCATTGGAATGGGGGGACACCCACTCCTCGGATTTGATGCGAAAATATGTGATGAGATTTATAAGATCGATTCCCAAGAAAAAACCAGCCTCATCCAAATCCCGATTGGCCCTTATCGAGATCGACCATGGTTAAGGGGAACGCTGCTTAGTTAATAAAGTTAACAGCGAAAAAATATTTTAAGATAGACCAATTGATAAGAGAGGAAATTACTTTGTCTCTTTTAATTGGTCTTTTTATTTGTTTAACTTAAAGTAGTGAGCAACTGTGTTTTAGAAAAGTATATAACTATTTGAGATAATTAAAATCATTTATAATTAATATTGTAAAGATAAACAATATAAGTCATTTTCAATACTTTTCATTTATTTAACGAAATTTTCAACTCGATTTATTTTAAAAAATGAAAGTATTCAGTTTAACGCTAAAATGAGGACAAGATGGAGGTATGTATGCAAAAAAATAAAAAAATTAGAGATAGGGGTATCTCAATTGGGGCACTTAAAACAGGCAGGAATAACTGTATTACCGATGTAGCAGGGGTAAAAGTTGGTCATGTTACACTTGCTCATCCATTAGAGGGAGATGAATATTCTTGTACAGGAGTAACAGCGATTCTTCCTCATGGTGGAAACTTGTTTAGAGAAAAAGTGGTTGCAGCTAGTTATGTATTGAACGGATTTGGAAAAACAACGGGATTAGTACAGGTAAATGAATTAGGTGTGATCGAGTCTCCTATTATGCTTACAAATACTTTTGGTGTTCCAGCCGTTACTCAAGGGACGTTAGAGTATATGCTTGATATCACTCCAGAGATCGGAGAAACAACAGGGACAATTAATATTGTAGTTGGGGAATGTAATGATAGCCATTTGAATTCAATTCGGCATTTTCCTGTAAAGCCAAATCATGCGAAGGAAGCGATTTCTAAAGCCTCCACAAACGTATCTTCAGAAGGGGCTGTTGGAGCAGGTAAAGGAATGGTCTGCTTCGGATATAAAGGCGGAATTGGAAGCTCCTCACGAATGATTATTGATGAAATTGAAGGTAAGGAATACACAGTAGGATGTATGGTATTAAGTAATTTTGGATCAAAAGAAGAGTTTCCATCCAATCGGTTTTCAGGACTTGAAACTCATGAAACTGCAATATCCAAAACGACAGATGGCTCGATTATCATTGTTCTTGCCACAGATGTGCCTCTCAGTGATAGGCAGCTGCTAAGAGTCGCCAAGCGCTGTGGAATTGGATTAGGCAGATCAGGCAGCCATTTTAACCATGGCAGCGGAGATATCGTTATCGCATTTTCGACAGCTCAAAAGGTTTTTCATCATAATGAACAAGTTTTTGAAGCCACTCAGCATATAAGAGATGATCATTCAATGATGAATCAACTATTTGCCGCTGCAGCTGAATCAACAGAAGAGGCTATTTTTAATTCACTTTCCCAAGCAGTAACAACACGAGGGAGAAAAGGGAACATTGTCGAGTCATTGTTTCCTGAGTGAAAGTTGCCATTCTTTTAATTAATCTGTAAGACGAGCAGGATGTCCTATTTTCTAGAATCCCTAGATTATGTTATAATTTTTCTGCTTTGATAAAAGAAAATGAATAATTGTACATATGTTATGATCGAAAGTAGGAGCGCAACATGAGACTGATAAACATAGACGAATACGATCCGAATCTTATGCAGCTTGCTCGTCCTGTTTTTGATAGGCAAAGAAGAGTATTGCTTGCTGCTGGGAGAACGATTCACCCGGTATATTTGGAAAGGCTTGAATCAATAGGTGTACGCTATTTATTAGTTGAAGATGCTCTATCTGAAGGGATTTCCATGGATGAAATTGTTGATGCAACGACTTGGATAGCGGCTATTGAAATTATTCAAAAAGCATTTCAGGATGTTGCGCAATTTGGCAAGCTGCCCATACTAACTTTACAAAAGCTTGTTTCGAATCTAGTGGAAGAGGTTACAAAGCGGAAAGCAATCGTTTTAATCCCGACAACCTCACTTGCCGAGGATTTACGAGAATATGCTCATGTGGTAAATGTTGCACTCTTATCCTTGCATCTTGCGAACAAAAAGCAGATTCCTCCTAATCAATTAAGGGATGTTGGTCTTGGAGCATTGCTTCATGATATAGGGAATGCTATCAAGGTTAGTGAAGAGGGGCATCCATTAATGGGATTTAACTTCTTACGGAAAATCAGAGAAATAAGCTTACTATCTTCTCATATGGCATATCAACATCATGAAAAGGTAGATGGAACTGGTTTTCCACGCGGCATAACAGAAGATCAAATTCATGAATATGCCCAAATTTGTTCCATTGCTAATATGTATGATAATCTCTTATCCAGTCAAGAGATGCCACCGCATGAAGTGATGGAATGTATTATGACGAAAGCAGGCACAAATTTTAGTATGGATTTTGTTCAACTATTTGTGGAAGTGGTTCCTTCTTATATACCAGGCACAAGGGTGATGATGAATAATGGAAGAGAAGCGATCATCACAAAGATAATAGGAAGTATGCAGAGACCATACATTCGTTTTATCGAATCTGGGGAAGAAGTATCGTTAGTATCCAACCCTACTTTATTAATAAAGGAAGTTCTTCAAAAAAAGATACGAGAAGATTCTAGGATTTGAGTGCCAGTTCTCAAGATGCTAACAATTTAACTCAATCAATTATGGATAAATTGGCTGCCTTTCATGTTAGGCAGCCAATTTAATTATATGGTTTATGAAGAATTCTCTTAAGTCACAGGTCAATTTCCTTTATCATCCTTTTTTTTGAAAATGAATTGACGATGGTATAAAAGAACTATATGATTAAAATATAAATTATAGGATAATTCAGAAAAACTTAATACTGTATAGTAGAAAAGGCAAATTCATTGAAAAATGAAGACGCAAAGCTATAGGGGCTAAAGTTGATTGACAATGCCAGCCAGTTACCGAAATCACTAACCATGTAATGGATTAATCGGTACAGATTAATCTTTTTTTGTTTAAGGAATTAATGAATATATTTCATTTCCGTTGAACAGGCTAATTTAGCCTGTTGAAAATCTATTTTTGGAAGTGTTTAAAATGGCAAATATGAAAGGTATTCGCTATATAGTAAGAATCATTGACCAGTTACTAAAAAAAATCGGTACAGAAAAGGATATCCTTTCTAATGAAAATTATTTGGAGATTGAAAGGAATATTGAATATCCAGAGGATAGAGAGGTCATAGATTCATTACTTTTGGAACTTCAGGTTATAAATGATCAAATAGAAAACATGAGATGGCTGAATCAGCATTATAAAATTCTTCATGAATTTGCCCAGGTTTGCAGCAAGACGCTGAATGAGGAGATCCTGCTTAAAAAGGCTTACGATATGGTCTCTCAAGTAATGTCTACTGATTCCTTTTATATGGCATTATATAATGAAGAAAAGCAGAAAATTCATTTTTTGATTATGGTAGAAAATGGTCAGATCTATCCGAATAGAATTGTAGACATGGGTGATAATTATACTTCGAAGGTTATTGAAACAAGAGAAATAATTCATTTAAAAAAAGAAGCGCAAGCCTATGAATCGAAAGCAAAATTTGGAGTAAAGGAAACAAGGTCTTGTATTTTTGTACCTGTAATTATCGATGATCATGTAAGAGGGGTTATATCAGCCCAAAGCTTCTCGGATTTTGCCTATCGTAAAGAACATGAGGAGCTTTTGCAAATAATTGGATCTCAAGTAATCAATTCAATTGGAACAGCTAGGCTATATGAAAAGATTTTTTTAATGTCAAGGACAGATGAATTAACAGGATTGAAAAATCACCGTGCTTTTCACGAAGATTTAGCTAAGCTTATGAATGAAAAAGTTCAAGAAAAAATGACTCTCATGATGATTGATTCTGATCATTTGAAGCGGATTAATGACAACTTTGGGCATGATACAGGTGATTTGTATTTAAAAATATTAGCAAATGGGATTAAAAGTGTTTGTCATGATCAAATTGTTGGCTATCGATATGCAGGAGATGAATTTATGCTGATTATCCAATCTCCATCGGATGTAGAGTCAATCTATGAAAAACTCTTCGAATTTTATAGAAAAAACCCAATCAAAGTATCTAATAATGAAATTCCTATTTCAGTCAGTGTTGGCGTAGCAATGTATCCAGAACATGGCAGGACTGTTGATGAATTGAAGAAGTCAGTTGATCAAGTGTTATACAAAGCAAAGCAACAAGGTGGAAATCAAATCGTGATTGTGAATAAATAGTTTAGGTCAAGCGGGAAGACAGAAGTCTTTTCGCTTGGCTAATTGGAAAGTAAAGGTTTATTAGTGTACTAAAGTGAAAATGAAGTTTCGAAAATATATCTATTAAAAACATTGAAAAAAAACTAAGGCATTCACCAAAAGGCTTGGCGAGCACCAAGTTTTTTTAAGCTGACACTTTAGTTTGTTCATTTTCAAAACATATAGAAGTTTACAGATAAGGAAGATTAGTTAAGCTCCTCCCAATCGGAAAAATGGCCGCTTCCGTTACAGCCAGGACAATCAAATGAATTTCCATAAAAGGCAAATTCATTAACAGGATATGACATGAAGCCCCTGCCATAGCATTCCGGACATTTATCTGCTTCTTTCATTTGAGAGACATGGTTTTCATATCTTGCTGCTCTCCAATCGTTAAAAGCTTTTACTAGCCCCATATTTTTCACCTCCAAATTTTTTTCTTATTTTTTGTAAAAATGAAGATTTTTATTCATTGGATAGATTAATCACATAAGTTTTCAAGACAAAACTTGATTACTTTAACACAACTTCTATGCTAAAAATATTTAGTTGTGAGACAAGAAAAAAGAAATCTCTTATGAGTAGTAGTATAATGTAGGGTGAATCAGGATAATTTTAGATTAATAAGGGTTAAATATTCCTGACGGAGTGAAGTGAAGGGAGATTTCGATTAATGAAAATATTAGGTATTTCAGGGACAATTTTGGGAGCAAAGACAGCGATTTTAGTAGAGGCTGTTCTGAAAGAAATCAAAGAGAAACACCCTGAAATTGAAACTGAGCTGCTTGACTTAAGAAATATACAAATGGAATTCTGTGATGGCAGGAAACCGGAATTATATAATGATGATACAAAGAATATGATTAAAGCCGTATCTGATGCAGACTTTTATCTAGTGGGATTCCCAATATTCAATGGATCATTCCCAGCGCCGTTGAAAAATTTATTTGATATCGTTCCACCTTCCGTTTTTCGCCATAAAGTAATGGGGTTCGTAGCAAATGGAGGGACTTATCAGCATTATTTAGTCGTCGAAAATCAAATGAAGCCGATTGCAGGTTATTTCAGGTCCTTTGTAGCGCCAAGCTATGTGTATGTTAATGGAAGCCACTTTAATGAGGCGAATGAGATCGTTGATGAAGATGTATTAAAACGCATTGAGGATTTAGCGGATGAATTAGTTTATATGCAAAACGGTTTAGGCCGCAATAAGTAGTTTTTATTATCAAGTTAATCCTTTTTCAAGGCAGTCTAGTTTATCACTAAGCTGCCTGATTTTTTGGTTAACAGAAAAGGTGAATATTAATGAATTTAAAGGAAATCACACTCCGTCATTTAAAAATGCGAATGAAATCTCCATTTTCAACAAGCTTTGGAACTATTCAAGATAAAGAGTTTATTTTACTAGAAGCAAAGGATGAAAGCGGAAATATCGGATGGGGTGAATCTGTTGCTTTCTATTCACCTTGGTATACGGAAGAAACTCTAAAAACAAATTGGCATATGCTTGAGGATTTCCTCATTCCGGCAATATTAAATAAAGAAATTCAACATCCTGATGAGGTTTCTGACATTTTTTCATCTATTCGCAAAAATAATATGGCGAAGTCAACGATTGAGGGAGCCATTTGGGACTTATATTCTCAAGAAAAAGGAATTTCCCTTGCAAAAGCACTTGGGGGAGAGAAAAACAAAATTGAAGTAGGCATCAGCATTGGCATTCAGAATACAGTTGATGATTTATTGAATTTAATTGATGAGTATGTCGCTGAAGGCTATAAGCGGATGAAGGTAAAGATCAAGCCAGGCTGGGATATAGAGGTTTTGAGAGAAATAAGAAAACACTTCCCGAATGTGCCGCTAATGGCAGATGCCAACTCAGCTTACCGACTTAAAGATATTGATCATTTAAGAAAACTGGATGAGTTTGAATTAATGATGATTGAGCAGCCATTAGCCTCTGATGATTTCATTGATCACGCAAAGCTTCAAAAAGAAATCAGCACTCCTGTTTGTTTAGATGAGAGTATTCATTCATATGTGGATACTCGAATGGCTATTGAAATGGGAAGCTGTAAAATTATTAATATTAAAATCGGACGTATCGGCGGATTAACCGAATCCAAAAGAATCCATGACCTTTGTCAAAAGCACAATATTCCTGTCTGGTGCGGGGGAATGCTTGAAGCTGGCATTGGAAGGACACATAATATCGCACTCACATCATTAAGTAATTTTGTTTTACCCGGAGATACGGCAGGCTCTTCACGTTATTGGGAACGGGATATTATTGACCCAGAAGTTATTGTAGAGGATGGTTATATCAACGTTCCAGATGTACCTGGTATTGGGTATGAACCGAATACAGAAACGATTAAAACATTTACTGTTTTCGAAAAAACTTTTTCTTAAAGGAGTATAAAAGGAGAACTGAAAAATCAAACAAAACAGCCCTTCTCAATTGAGAAGGGCTGTTTTGTTGTAAGAACAATTAATCCTCTAAACGAGTTATTCATTACCACTGTACCACCATTTTAACACCTATGAATCAAGGTTTTCAACCATATTTTGTAAAGTTTTTATTGGGAAGTTTTTCGATTTAGATATTTAGAAGTAATATCAGAATACTAACAACTCTATTTTTCTTGCTTATTTACCTTTTCTTCATTTTATTAATTGAATTATTTCCACCCAGGAGGCTGGAAATAGCAGTGCAGAGAACAGCCAGCAAGCTAGGAATTATAGTGGAGCGGGAGCGGATAAAAATCCACAAAACCCTAAATCTGCAAAATCGCTAGCAGGGAACAACGGGCAAGGTGGGAATACTAGTGGATCCGGTGGAGGTATAAATCCGCAAAACCCCAAATCACCACTATCACATCCAGGGAACAGCCTGAATATGGGGCAGTCGAAGCCGGCCGCAAAAACCGAAGCACTGCAACCAAAAAAACAAGAAATTGAGCCGACACCATCACAGTTAACTAGCAGAAGAAGTGGACCAGTCATTGAGGAGCAGACAGGTCAGATAGGTGAACCAACTGTTACACAGTCTTCAGGCAGGATAAGTGAATCAACAGGTACTGAGTCAACAGGTACTGAGTCAACAGACAGGATGAATAAATCAGTTTCTGCACGGCCGGAAGAGCAAAAAAAGGAATCCGTGGCTGAACATTCAACAGACTGGGGGCAGACACCGGATGAACCAAAGTCGACAGGTTCTGGTAAGCCAACTGGGATTAGGGGCTTCTTGAAAAAAGCTATAACATCACTGAAACAGGCAGTGAACCCAAATATTCATGATGACAACATATCTGCAATTTTGGAGGAAATAGAAAGAGAGTCAAAAAGAGAGTCAAATAAATTAAAAAATTCTATGCAAAAACTGAACAAACAACAGGAAGTTGCTTTGCAGGATAAGATAATGCAGATCAATAAAGTAAAAAAACCATTAAACAAGCACCGTTTAGATTCTGATTCTAAAGTCCATGAACATACCTCCATTTCAAAAAAAGACATGAGAGGTGAAATTACAAAGCAACAAACATTGAGAAAATCGACAATAGAGACTGAACATGCATTAGGAAAAGACAGTGTCACAGCAACAAATCAGCATGCTAAACCGGATGAGAGAAGAATTGAAAATGCCAGCGCAACAAATATAAAAGGATTATTAAAGAAAGACCTTGCTAGCCCCGACTCAAAAAATAATAAGAAATTTACTGAATTATATAGAAGATTAAGTAAAATGGAAGAAGGACTAAATAAACACGAAACACATCAAAGGAAACATGAAACACCTAAGAATGAAAATCATCATGGATCAGGACGCTCAATTATTTCTAATCAAAAGCCTAATAATAGTCAAACGCCTCGGAAGAAACAGCAAGGACACTCGAATGGCACTGGTGGAACTAGCTCTAAGGGCTCCTATACACTCAAACCAGGGAAGAGAATCACTGTCTCCTACAAAGGTAACTCAGGGAGAAGTGGAGGCAGCAGTTCCGGAAGAAAACATCGATAGACACACATCAGATAGGAAGAGAGTTTCACAGTCCCGCTTTTCCAACTTTTGTGTATTTGTTCAAGGAGACACTACAGCTTATTCATTAGCAGTGGTCAAAAGAAAATCAAAACGCTCACCGACGACAGTAATTGGGATATGATTTTGAACCAAACATCATAATTGGTGACTCTGTCCCAAAACCCTGAAGTTTATCGCTTTTGTTTACCCTAAAACTGCTTGGGTTGCACTTTTACATTGTTCTATCCTGTTTTATGGTAAAAGGCAATTATAGTTTTGCCATATTGTATTTTTTTCATACCTATTATTTTTTGCCTAGCGAAGATTGTCGAATATTACTTACACAATATTTTACGAAGACCCCGACTGTCGAAATTTTATATTTTTATTAAAGAGTCCCATACGTAGGGCGCCTTTATAATATACATTTATTCCATCAATGATTTAAGGTGTAATTACATCTGTTTCAATCAAACGTGGATGAATCATTTTCGCTTTTTCATATGTTTCAGCTGTGTTAACAGAGTATACATGTAATTTTAGGCCTGCTTTTCTAATTTCCTTAGCTGTTTCTTCATCTACATTTTTAATCGATGTTGTATAAATGGCATTTTCATATTGCTTTAACTTTTCGATATCGCTCTCTAGATTTGTTAATGCATTTCCAAGGAATGTTACAGTTGCTTCTGGGTACCATTCGTTAAATTGATCTCTAATGTCATCATTACTTAAAACAAAAAATGAATGATTTAATACTTTAGCTTCTTCAGCTTCTTCCATAAGACCGTCTACGAATTCTTTGTCATCCCAATCACCTTTTGAGCCATCAAAATTGATACCAAGATTGTATTTATGTGCTTCGTCTAATACATCTTCCAATGTTGGTACTTTATATTCTGTTACATTTCCTGCTTTGTCTTCTATCTCAAAACTTTGAATTTCTTCTAATGTCAAATCTTTAACATTTCCAGTGCCAGTAGTGGTACGATCGATAGTTTTATCGTGCATTAAGATATAGTGACCGTCCCTCGTTTTTTGGACATCAATTTCAACAAAGCCATATCCTAATAGTCCAGCCTGAGTTATCGCCTCTAATGTGTTTTCAGGCGCTGCTACTTGAGCACCACGGTGAGCACTTAACTCCGTTTTACTGCTATTTAACCAGTTATCATTCGGTGCTGCACTTGCAGCATTTCCAAATAGAGATGTTGCTAATACAATTGGTGCAGCTAATGATAAGATTTTTTTCTTCTTCATTTTTACACTTCCCATTCTTTAAAAATTATGTACATCTTTACACTACACATATGGTGTAAATAGGAGATTAATTTTTATTATTTGTCTGTAAAATGATTAGTTTCTTTTTCTGTCAATTATTTCTCCTCCTTTAATTATTTAACTAAAATTATAAGAAACAATTATTAAGAATTGATTCGAATGTTATTAATATTTAGTTAATATGTCGAATTAAGTATATTTGTAGCAATAATATTGGAATTAAAAGAAAAGAGTAACAATAAGACTAAGTTGCTAATATGAAAAAGTCTTTATAGGAATATCAAAAGAGGACACATATGATCACTTATAATTGATGATTGACCTGGGAGGCTAGGATATCTTCTTGGTGCAGGTGTAAATGCTAAACTATATGTGGAGATGCAGCTGACAAATGCCAGATGACACCACCACATGTAAAGCGTGAACATTGGGGATTCGATGACCCAGCCGGTAAAGAGTGGTCCGAGTTCCAACGTGTTCGCGACGAAATTGGTGAACGGATTAAGCAATTTCGTGAAACAGGGAAATAAGAAACACCTTACATAAATAAATAACGGGTACAGGCAGGGTAAATAACAAAAATATAAATGGCTGGTTCATTGGTTATGTGGAGACCAAGGATAACGCTTATTTCTTCGCAACTAATTGCAGACATCGCAACACTCTTTCTTTTAAAATGAATGGACCGAAAATATCGTATTTCAAAATAATGTTTAATGTAAGTTTTTGGTTTTGGTTCGTCATAAATAATTGGGTAATCTTTTAACCATTTCTGGGGGATATGCCAAATGTGATAAGATGACAAATGTTGCTAAAAGTGATGGATCTGGCAGCATTTTTTTCTCTCATATCATTCAATACCGAAGTTTTGTAGAAAGCTATAGACTATCATTTAAATATTATCTGCCTATTAATCCGTTTTAAAGAGGGAACTGAAAAAGACTAATACACAATAAAAAGAAGCTGATTATCTACTATATGTAGAAAATCAGCTTTTTTTATTTTCTGTATATTGACATGTTCTGTGAATTTTTAATCCTCTATACGAGACTTTTATATTTCTATCGTCTGGCACGGCATTGGAACAGGAACATTGAAATTTTAATCCTCTAAACAAGGTTTTTTTCTAAGAAGATAGAGTCAAAACAGTCCCCTTTACGTTGCAAAAGTGTTAATCCTCTAAACGAGTTTTTTCAATTCTACCTAACTCAACCAAGGGTTTCAAGAGCCAAATTACACAACTTATTTTATATTAGTAGAAACATTATGTAAACTATGGCTTGTTGGAACATCATTTCTTTATACTGATATACACAACACCAGCTGAAATAAAGCTTAATCGATTAAAATATTTCACGAAAATGACATGCTATTATAGCTTTTGGACATCTTTTATGGGCGTGCATTTCTTGGTCTGAGGAAAAAAACAATCAAGCAACTAAAATTTCGAAAGAAAAGCTTTATTAGCCTCTCCGTTACATTAAACATTAGTTAGCGGAAACCTTTAGAATCGAACGGGGCTTCTATCTTGGTTAATTGGAATATCCTTCCTGTTAAGGTTAGGTTATATTACCTAGGAAAACAATTAAAATATTATTTAGACACCTCCATTAGACATTTATATTTTTCATAAACATAAGACTAATGATCTGTTTTTTTGTTTTAAATAGAATTCTCGTTTACTTCCTGTATAATAATAAAATGTATGTTAATAGATTTAGTAAAGGGGGCATAGAATGATGGAATGGGCGTTAGCCATTTTGTTCATTGCAGCAGTTTCACTGCTCATTTTGTCGTTTTATAAAACAGGGCAATCATCAACGAGATTAGAGCAACAGTTAGATCAGCTTACCTTTTCTTTTAAAGATGATATAGATCAGCTACAACAGCAAATTAGGAACTTCGAGCTAGATGCTGAAATTGCAGCCCGAGAAGCAGGTATTCAAGCTGATAGCAAAGAGCAAAGGCTCTTATTGCGAGAGATGCTTGATATGCATAGACGCGGATACTCATTTGAAAGTATTTCTACTAAAAACCAGCTGACTAAAGAAGAAGTTGAGCACATACTGGCTCCATACATAAAAACGAAGGATGAAAGGAGCAAAGTTGCCAATGAAAGCTAATTGGATGCGCAGCTTTGCCGCAGGACTCATTGTTTCAGCAAGTGTATGTGGTGCTGTCTATTTCGCTGGCCCTAATAAAGCAGCGAGCACTCAAAAAATAGTTGAAAAACCTACAGTTGACGAGATGAAAAACATGCTAACTTCGGAAGGCTATGTTATCCACACGGATGAAGAGTGGAATGAACAGCTTGCAGCTGCGAAAAAAGAAAAAAATGATGTGAAAGAAAAACCAAATGAGAATAAAGATGAAAATACAAACGAAAAAATAGTATACCGGACAATGCTGACAGTGACATCAGGAATGACTAGCATAGATGTCGGGAGAGCTCTTGAACAGGCACACATCATTAAAAGTGCTAAAGAATTTTTTAATGAAGTTGAAAAGAGAGGATTGTCCAATGATCTGCGTCCAGGTACTTTTGAAGTAGAAAGCGGAAAGTCGATGGACGAAATAATTGCTATCATCTTCAAAAAATAATGTCATGCAATAAAGGTATGAATATTAGCCGAAAAGCCACGAGCTTTTTATGCCTGATCTCCACTACGCTTAATCATCGGAGATCAGGCATTATTTATTATCGTTTTATGGCGCTTTCATATTATGATGTTTTCTTTTCATTTTCATTAATTGGAATAAGTGATCCTTTTCTAATCCAATATTGAAAGGTGTCTGAAGGAAAAACTCCCCTGCAATCCGGATTATTCATTTGGATGACAACACTGCAATCTGTAACATCTAAAACCTTTAATGATTCTGAATTGCTTATGTTGGGCATAAAACAGCTTTTCATTTCAAACTCCATGTTGATGTAGGACTTAATCATAAAAACCCCCAATTATGTAGACTGTTTACTTATAGTATCACCGTTTTTTTGTTTGCTAACCAATTATTGGTTAACATGGCAGAAACGTATCCAACTTTTTTTGATTCATAAAGATGATCTTTCGTAATAAATAATGCTTGAATCAAAGTATATACATATTAATAGAAACAGGTGAAATTCATTGAACGGCACATCACATACAGTCATCGGAGCAGCAACAGGCTTAGTAACAGCAAACCTGTTACAAACAAATCCAACCGAAACAATGATTCTAGTAGGCTTAGGTGCTATATCAGGTTTGATTCCTGATCTGGACATCAATGGAAAGCTAAGTAACAAAGTTACGGTATCCCACAAGTTAATACGATCCGTCGTTCAGTTTATTGCAGTACTAATGATCTTGTATAGCTATTTTACTAGAGTTGGAATGGATAAATGGTTTGGAATTGGACTTGGTATTGGTATTATCATTATTTCTACATTTTTAACACAAAGGAGAATGCTAACAATTACAGGGATTGGGGTGGTTGTTGGAGGCTTGTCATTTCATGAAAGTTGGATATGGCTGCTAGGAATTTATATAATCATAGCTTCCTTTGTCTCACATAGAAGTTATACCCATTCCATAATTGGAATTCTCTTTTTCGGATACATAGCTTTTCAGTTCGAAAAATCAGTTCAGCTTGATGGGGTATCTATGACTTGTCTTCTGGGGTATGCCAGTCACTTGATTGCAGACATGAAGCTCCTTCCATTTAACAAGAGAGGGGTAAAATTGTTTTTGCCGTTTTCGAAAAAGGAGTTATAAGAGATATCGATATTTTTAATAATGGTCGAATATGGCGGGAATATGAAAAAAAATACCTGTTCCACGATGATTCGGTGGGCAGGTATTTTTTTGATAAAACTTCACTGATTATGTTGACATATTAAGTTGCATATTTATAACAAACCCAATGAACCTTGTTGGGAGTGGAGAAATGGTTCATTTAACCGATTAGTGGTAACGAATAAGTGATAAACGTGCCCTTCCCTTTTTGAAGTAATGCTGAGGGTTATTTAACCCACTTTCCGCACTTATTTCCGATAAGCCGATTTAATAACCATATGGTAATCTCTCTAATATTTTTTCGATTGGAATCGCAAATCCGGATTGATCTGTCGTTGATTTTGCGTAGACAACCCCAATGACATCCCCGTTTACACTGATAACAGGACTTCCACTGTTTCCTTTGTAAATTGGAGCACTCAGCTTTAGAACACCGTTTTTCTCTGAGCCAGCTAATATCTTTCCTTCGTTCGCAATTTGATTGTGAAAAAGTGGATTTCCTATCACATAAATTTGGTCGTTAACTTGCCATAGATTAGGTTTGCTTAAAGAAAGAGACGGCAAATTTTCCCCCTCAATCTGTAAGAAGGCAAGATCTAATTCAGATTCAGAGTGAATAATATTCGCATTAAATATTTCCCCGTTTGGAAATACAACCGTTATTGGATACATGTCGTCAACAACATGATGATTTGTTATGATTAATCCGCTTTCAGAGATGTTAAACCCAGTTCCTTTTGAATATGTATCTTGTATCGTAACAACCGCCTCTTTATATTTTTGAATGTCATCTTGTTTTGAAAGCTCAGCTGACTTTTGTAAAAAATGGATAGAGGAAATATTGAAGATTTGTGGCCATATTTGAATCATACTGATAACCAAAGAAAAGGCTAGAACGATAATAACCACTTTTTTCACGAAGGAATTTCGTTTTTTCTGCTGTTCTTTTAATAACTCATCTTCTTCATTTGGTAAAAAATCTTCCAAAGCTGGTTCATCGAAATGACCTTCATTTTCCTTTTTTTCATGAGGATCCATATGAGATATCCCCCTATATATGTATTTTCCTTAGTCTTTCTAATAGCTAAGACAGTAGGTGAGTGATATAACCTACTATACTATTGGTGCGTTAAGATTACCATGGGAAGAGGAGAGTATTTGATACAGGAAAGGGGGGTTTTCGGAAAATTCAGCATTTGAAAAATGTGTAGCATTGTATTTGCTAAGGGGGAATGGGCATTGAAAAAGGAGCATTCTTTTAATTAGCTGACTTGGTCGGGATTGGCGCACGGTGAAAGTGAGCAACAAAAAGCAGCACATTTTATTGAAGCAATAAAAAAATTAAATGAAAGCATGGAAATTCCAAAGAAAGTGAGTGGTATAAAAGATAAAGATATTCCTTTAATGATTGAACGAGCATTGAAGGAAGCGAATCCGCTTTTTCCTGTACCTAAGATATTGGGGAGAGAGGATATGAAGAAATTATATGAGGTTATTAAAGAGTAGAGGGATCATAAAAGCCGTAAAGTCTAAGTGATATTAAGACTTTACGGCTTTTTATTACGTATATATTTTCTGATTCAATCATAGGTTGTCATAAAACACAAAAAACAGCCGCTGTAAGCCTATTAAATTTAAAAGTTTTGACAATACGAAATTTCTAAGGGGGGAAAAATAATGAAAAAGCATATGAGCACCATTGCAATACTATTTGCAGTCATCTTTTTGTTAGCAGCCTGTGGGTCTCAGCAAAGCGGGAATCAGTCGAAGGGTGACAATGCTGGTTCAAATTACGAATTAATAAGACCTGGAACCTTAACACTTGTTTCCACAGGGGGATATAAACCATTTAACTATATGGAAAATGGAGAAATGGTAGGATATGACATTGCGGTTGGAAAAGAAATTGCGAAGATCTTAGGATTGGAGCTAAAGCTGGAAAAAGCTGAATTTCAGGGTCACATCATAGGTATCCAAGAAGGGCGATATGATATTGCTATTGCGAGTCATACAATTACTCAAGAACGAAAAAAACAAGTTAACTTCTCTCAGCCATACTATTATTCAGGACCAATGATTTTTTCTAGACCAGATACTGGTATTAAAAGTGCTGAGGATTTGAAGGGTAAAAAAGTTGCGTTTGATAGAAGCACTGTTTATAGAGAATACGCTAAAATGTATACAGATAAATTTGACTTCTATGATGATGATTTAAGAGCATTACAGGCTGTTGCTGATGGACATGGAGATGCAGGAATTACGGATGAAATCATGGGGAAGACGTCTATTGAAAATGGACTAAAGCTAATAGCCGGCGACAGATTAGATACAACAGAGCAAGCTATCGTAATAAAAAAGGGAAATGATAAATTATTGGAAGCGATCAATGATGCTTTAGCTCAATTAAAATCAAGCGGGAAATTAAAAGAGCTTTCATTAGAATGGCTTGGAATAGATATTACCCAACCTGAGTAGTGCTGCCATTTAATAACTTGAGGAGTGAAAAGTTTGAGCTCGTTACTGCATTTCTTTGATGTATTAATAGGAACATTTGACCTGTTTATAAAAGCACTGGTATTGACTCTAGAAATTTCTATACTTGCATTTGTCATTGGTCTTGCATTTGGTTTATTTTTTGCCTTTTTAAAAGTTACAAAGATAAAACCATTAGTAATGATAGTTGACTTTTATGTATGGATTGTACGGGGCACCCCACTCGTTGTGCAGATATTTATATTGTTTTATGGATTAACTAGCCTTATTCTCATACCAAATTTTTTGGCAGTCACATTGGCTCTTGCATTTCATTTAGGTGCATACTTGACAGAAATTATTCGTGGAGCAATTGAGTCAATAGATAAAGGACAAATGGAAGCTGGAAAATCCCTGGGCATGGGACATTGGTTAACAATGAGAAGAATTATTTTGCCTCAGGCGTTTAGACGGGCTATTCCGTCATTTGGCAACCAGTTTATCATTGGTTTGAAAGATTCTTCTTTGGCTTCATTTATAGGGATGCAGGAATTATTTGGTGTTGCTAAACTTGAAGGCTCCGTTCATTTTGACTTCATGACTTATTTATTGGTTGTAGGTGTTTACTACCTATTAATTGTCTATATATTTACTAAATTGGTTAATAGGATTGAATGGAGATTGGCTGTAAGTGATTAGGAGGCTACCATGGACAATAAGAAAGAAATCATAAAAGTTGTAAAACTTAATAAATCATTTGGGAATTTACATGTGTTAAAAGATATTGATATGACGGTTAAAGAGAGTGAAGTAGTAGTTTTAATAGGTGCAAGCGGATCAGGAAAAAGTACTCTTTTAAGATGTATGAATTTTTTGGAAATAAAAGATGAAGGTGATATTATCTTTGATGGCAACAAAATTGATCCGAAAACACATAACTTGAATAAAGTGAGGGAACGGGTTGGTATGGTTTTTCAACATTTTAACCTTTTCCCACATAAAACCGTTCTAGAAAATGTGATAGAAGCTCCTGTTAAGGTTAAAAAGATACAGAAAAGTCAAGCGGTTGAAGAAGCAATGGAATTGCTAAATAAGGTAGGTTTAGTTGATAAGCGTGATGAATACCCTTCTAAGCTTTCTGGGGGGCAGAAACAAAGGGTTGCAATTGCACGTTCTTTGGCTATGAAGCCAGATGTAATGTTATTTGATGAGCCAACATCAGCTCTTGATCCTGAACTTGTTGGTGAGGTGCTTATAACAATGAAGCAGTTAGCAAGTGAAGGAATGACAATGGTTGTTGTTACGCATGAGATGGGCTTTGCACGGGAAGTTGGAGATGAACTGATTTATATGCATGATGGAAAAATTGTTGAAAGAGGCAATCCGAAAGACATTTTTAGCAATCCAAAGATGGATCGGACAAGAGAGTTTTTAAGCAAAGTTTTATAAAATTAAACATTCCTCTTATCCTTAAAAGTATGGGGGATTTTTTTCGACATTTTTTAATCATCGATGTAAAAAAGAAGATTTCTAGATTCGGAGGAAACAGATGAAGATATATATTGTAGCAGATGGAGAGGGAATATCCGGGGTTGTTAATTCGGAGGAGATGCATCATTCAGGGAAGTATTTTGACCAATTTAGAAAACTAATGACGATGGATGTTAATGCCGCAATTGAAGGAGCATTTGAAGCGGGAGCAACAGAGGTGGTTGTAAATGACGCTCATTGGTCAATGCTAAATATTCTTTATGAGGAACTAGATCCAAGGGCGGAATTAATTAGAGGCTCTAATAAAAATTTATGTATGATGGAGCAGGTAGAGGGATTTGATGCCGCACTTTTTATCGGTCTTCATGCAAAAGTCGGTCATTCTCACGGTGTAGCAAATGAAACAATGGTTGGCCCAGAAATGTATGAAACGAGATTGAATGGAGTTTCAGTAGGAGAGCTAGAGCTTAACGCAGCCATTGCTGGCCATTTTGGAGTTCCTGTAATTATGGTTTCCGGTGATGACTGTCTTGCTAGTGAGGCTAAGCATTGCTTAGGAGATATTGAGACAGCCATTGTAAAAAAATCAATAGATCGTTGGGCAGCAAGATGTTTGCCTATGGTCAAAGCACATGAAGAAATTCGCACTAAGTCATTTAATGCTGTAAAAAGAATCAACGATTTTAAACCATATCAAGTGATGGGGCCGGTTGAAATGGAAATTGAATGGACTTCAACTGCAGAATGTAAAAAGGCAAGCCTTGTTCCAGGATCGTATTTAAAGTCTCCAAGAATAATTGCTTATAAGGGGAGAACGTTCTTGGAAGCCTGGAAAGGAATCTTTGCTTGCTTACATATAGGAAGCACGGCGTTTGATAATATTTATGGATAATCATAATAACTTATGGTGAATAGTGTCCATGTCCTGAAAGGGAACAATGATGATTTTATTAAATGATCGTATCCTTCAACGAGAGAATGTGAAAATTGATTTTGAAGATCGAGGATATCAATTTGGCGATGGAATATATGAAGTAATTCGCGTGTACAATGGAAAATGCTTCGAATTTGATTCGCATATGGATCGTTTAATGCAAAGCGCTCAAAAGATTAAACTATATAGATAAAAATATCAATTTCGACGAAAAACCCCGAATAGGTCCACTTTTTCTAAAAGTGTCCACTACTATTCGGGGTTCAGTTCAATCAAATTGATTCCGCTTTTTAATTTTCCATGCTTACTTCAATAATCACCTAAAGAATTGAGCTTGACATGATTACTTTGATTTTAAAATGTAGTTAAATTAGTCGGTGTGTGCGATGGCGCTGATTTCAATCAGTTGCTCTGGGAATGCCAAGTAAGTCACGCCAATAAGGCTACCGGCCGGTCGATGTTGTCCTAGGTATTCCTTGAACAGCCGGAGGACTGGTTCGGAATGTTCTTGCGCATTTGTTAAATAGATCTCCATATAAGCGAGGTTGGACTTCGTGACACCAAATCCCTCCAGTACGTGATCTAGATTTTCAAGGGTCTGTCTGGTCTGTGCTTCGATATCGCCCTCGCTAATGAACGCACCCTCCATATCGTGGGAAAATTGCCCTGAAATGTAGATAGTGCCGTTGACGCTGTAACCTTGGGTAATACCGTGATCCCAAAGACCGTGATCGTAGGTTTTAACATTAGTCATTTTTTTCTCTCCTTTACTTCAATGTAATGTCAGTATAAAATGAACGCAAACAAAAAAATAGTACGCACTTTTTTGATAGGTACTATCTGAAAGGATAGTGTAAATATGAGTATGGCTGACTATAAAGAAAAGGGTAATGTTCAAGAGACACCTTTTGGTTATACAATATCAGTGATTGGGGGTAAATGGAAAATGCTTATTATTTACCTCCTCGCAGAAAACCAACCAGTTCGATTTAATGATTTGAAAAGAAAAATAGGAGCTATTACTTTTAAAACATTGAGTTCACAACTTAAAGAATTGGAAGCAGATGGGATTGTTAGACGGAAAGAGTATCCTCAAATTCCGCCTAAAGTTGAATACAGTCTCACACATAAAGCAGAAACTCTATTACCTGTTTTGGAACAGTTATGTGAGTGGGGAGAAAAAAACAGCAATAATTAAGTTCCTTTTGTATAGCTGTTGAAATTAATAGCATCATCCGTTCCAAAAACGCGGAAGTTTTTTTACGAGAGCAATTAGAAAACAGTGGTTTTAATTCTTTGTTCATGACACGGACAGAATTTGGAGTCAAAGGCTAATTTCTTAACTTCTTTTAAATTTGCCCCCTCTTTAATCTTATACTCCACATGAAAAGAGCCGTAAAGTCTAAGTGATATTAAGACTTTACGGCTCTTTAATACGAATATATTTTCTAATGCAATCATAGGTTTTCATAAAACACAAAAAAGAGCCTTGCATTTCCAGCCATTGCATGCTAGAATGAAAAACGCTGTAGCCTTTTTTGTATTAAAATATTGTTGATAAATAATTATCCTATATTAACATTAACACAAAAAAAATCCACTGTCAAGCAGAGGCTAAAAAATCATTTAGGAGTGATTTCATGAGTAAAGAACAAAAGGAAAAACAAATTGAGCAGAAGAGGGTCGATTTTATTGCCGAAGAAATTCAACAAAAAATAGACAGCTTAACTCAACATGTTAAAAAAGTCAGTTCCGATGCTCTTGAAATACGAAGAACTTTTTGGGATGACGTGACGGTTAATATGGATGAACCGGATGATATCGATGAAACTTTTTTTAGTATTAAGCAGCAGGCAGAACTGCTTTTAGAACGGGAAAGAAGCGAAAAGCAACTGGACCGTCAAATTAAAACATTATTCAGATTGAAGAGCTCTCCTTATTTCGGCCGTGTGGATTTTGAGGAAGAGGGAGAGCCGACTGAGGAATCCATTTACATTGGAATTACCTCTTTTATGGATAAGGAAAATGAAAATTTTCAAATCTATGACTGGAGGGCACCGATATCAAGTCTTTATTATGATTACTCGCCAGGGATAGCAAAATACGAAACACCTGAAGGAATGATTGAAGGGGAGATGAAGCTAAAACGCCAATTTATTATTCGTAATAGCGAAATTGTTGGCATGTTTGATACGGGTGTCACGATTGGCGATCAAATTCTTCAAGAAGTATTAGGAAATAATGCGAATACACAAATGAAAAGCATTGTCGCAACCATTCAAAAAGAACAAAATCGAATCATTCGAGATGAAAAAAGCAAGCTATTGATTGTCCAAGGGGTTGCCGGAAGTGGAAAAACATCAGCCGCCTTACAGCGGGTAGCCTATTTGTTATACCGATATCGAGGGATATTATCATCTCAAAATATCATGCTTTTTTCTCCAAATCCTTTATTTAATAGTTATGTTGCCACTGTTCTGCCTGAATTAGGAGAGGAGAACATGCAGCAAACAACTTATTTTGAGTATTTAAATCACCGTGTGGGAGGGGTCCTGAAGCTGGAAGACTCATTTCAGCAATTAGAATATCTCCTTAATGAGGATGAATCAGAAGAATATGATAAAAGGGTTCAAAATATCCGTCTAAAATCTAGTCTCCAATTTAAAGAAATAATCGATCGCTATATTCAGTACTTAAGTACGGAAGGGATGCAATTTAAGGATATAAAGTTAAGGAAAAAACTGCTTATTTCAAAAGAGCAAATTCGAGAAAAATTTTATTCCTTTTCGCATAATATATCCCTTCCTAACCGGATCCAGCTTTTACAGGAGTGGTTATTAATAGAATTGAAAAAAAGAAAAAAAGCAGAAAAAAAGAAGGATTGGGTAAGGGAAGAAATCCAGTTTTTAGATAAAGAGGATTACGTGAATGTTTTTAAAAAGCTTCAAAGTGAAAATCAATCTAATAATTACACATTTGATGATTTTGAACAAGAAGAAAAGCTGCTTTCTGAAATTTTGGTAAGCCGATATTTTAATCCGATCATCAAACAAGTAAAAAGTAAAAAGTTTATCCATTTTATTGGGATCTATAAACAGCTATTTAATCGTGACATACTCGACAAGGCAGAATTAGGAGCATCAAAAAGCTGGGAAGACATATGCGCATTTACTTTAAGCAGGTTGGATTCTATGGAAATAAGCTACGAAGATGCGACTCCATTTGTGTATCTAAAGGATCGGATTGAAGAGAAAAAAGCTCACACATCCATTCGCCACGTTTTTGTAGACGAAGCGCAAGATTACACACCCTTTCAATTTGCCTATATCCAGCAATTATTTCCAAATAGTAAAATGACACTGCTTGGGGATATCAATCAAGGCATCTATACCCATTCACAGGAAGAAGATGTTATGGCCGCTGTTGATTTAGATGATAGTGAAAAGGAAACGATCGTCTTAACAAGAAGCTACCGGTCCACTCGGCCAATTGTAGAATTTACAAAATCATTATTAAAGAATAGTCAACAGATCGAACCATTTAACCGAGATGGAAATAGACCTACTTTAACCATAGTAAAAAAAGAAAGATTAATTCCTTCCGTCATAGAAAAGGTAAAAGACCTAAAAAGAAGCGGGCATCAAACAATTGCAATTATTTGCAAGACATCGAAGGAAAGTGCGGAAGTGTATTCCGCTATTAAGGCAGATTTATCTGTCCGCTTGATGGAGAAAGGAACGGTTTCATTTGAAAAAGGTGTGCTTGTGATCCCTTCTTATTTAGCTAAGGGCATCGAATTCGATGCAGTCATCATTTACGATGCATCAGAAAGAAGCTACGGCAAAGAGAGTGAGCGCAGGCTATTTTATACAGCTTGTACACGGGCCATGCATGAGCTTCATATCTATTCAGCTGGAAAAATCAGTCCGTTACTTAAGAATAGCAGTGATTATTTGCACGTAAGGTCCTCGTAAAGAGGGCTTTTTTTTCAATAAAAAAAGTATGACAATAAATTGTGCAAAAGATGATATTTTTTTACAAGAAATATCATAATTCGATACTATTTGTTCGGAAATTTTAGTACAGTTTAACTAATGAATAAATTGAATAATATAGGCAGAAAGTTTCTTAAATTAAAAAAGTATACATAAAACTGGAGAAGAAAGAAAAATGCGTTTAATTAAATTGGATGGATGTAAAACTGGAACTAGAATAGGGAAAGCGATTCACCGCGAGAATGGAAAAGTTCTTCTATCCAAGGGGACTTATCTAACAGATAGTTTGATAGATAAATTAAAGAAATTTAATGTCTATACCATTTATGTTGAGGATGAAATGTCTGAAGGCATCGAAATAGTCGATGCCATTCCCGAGGAATTACGGGTGGAAGCAGCCAATATTATTACATCAGGATTAGATGATATTGCAGGGCTGAATTCACATAATACAAGATTAGAAAAAATGGTGAAGTCTGGCAGAGCTGTTCGCAGTATGCAAAAGGTTTTTAAAGATCTAATAAGCTGTTTAAATGAAAACCGAACGGCACTCATTTTATTAGCGACGACAAAGGTCCATGAAAATCATGTGTACACTCATAGTCTGAACGTAACGATATATGCTTGTCAGTTGGCAATTGAAAACGGATTGCCCCTAAAGAATATTGAAGAGATCGGCTTAGGTGCTATGCTGCATGATATAGGGAAAATATATATCCCAAATGAAATATTAAATAAGCCAGGAAAATTAACAGAAGAAGAATACGAGCAAATCAAATCACATTGTGAATTAGGATTCAACCATCTCAAAAAGATTCATGAGATTCCACTCACAGTATCACATTGTGCACTGCAGCATCATGAAAGAATCAATGGAACAGGATATCCAAGAGGGTTAAAGAGTAATGAAATTCATAAATACGCAAAGATCATAACTGTTGCAGATGTATTTGATGATGTTACAAGCCATCGTGAATACCGCAAACCCGTGCTGCCGCATCAGGGGATTGAAATCCTATATAGCGGTAACGGAACACAATTTGATTGCAAGCAGATTCACTTGTTTAAAAACTGTATTGCCATCTATCCTCCCGGGCTGACAGTTAAATTAAATGATGGAAGAACAGGAATCGTTTCGAAATATAATTTTAATGCCGTCGGCCGACCGGAAATTAGGATATTAACGGATGAAGAAAATCAGGAAGTAAGTCCTTATGAAATCGATTTAGCTGCGAATGAGCATTTAACGGTTGAGATTGTAGAGGCGGATGCATTGTTGTAATTTTAAAAATTAGCATAGTTAGACAATGGATCAAGCCCTTGCTTTTTGAGTAGGGGCTTTGGAACTATATAGTAACCTATATCTTTTATGGAACAAGAATAAATTGTCAAACTAAATGGAAATTATTTAAAACTTTTTAAAACTCTTGTTAGTACTGGTATTTTTATGTAACTTTCCCATTCGAAAATTGCTATAATAGTCATGATTTAAAATCTATTTGCGGCGGTTTTGAAAGGAGTATTTTGTGTTAGAATCCTTACTTATTAATTTCTTTTTCCTTCTTGTTCCGGTGTTAATTTTTCTCATATTTTTTGAATACCGTACTTTTACATATAACAAATTCATCATTTTCATTTTTGCAGCAATTACAATGGTCCTTTGTATGGTGTTTCCGATCCAATTAGAAATTGGCTCTATTGTGGATTTGCGTTATATTCCTTTCCTTATTTTTGCCCTTTATGCAGGTTACAGATATACATTTCTGCTCTATATAGTCTTAAATATAACCCGATTTTTTATCGGAAACGAAGGGTTCTTGCAATCCCTTGCTTTTTCAACGATTATTTTGATTGTCGTTCCATTATGCCATCAATGGTTTATTAAACAGCCTCCAAAAAGACGAATCTTGTGCGCAATCATTGTCGCGATGTCAACGATGATCTTCTATTATTTTACACTTATTGTCTATATACCGGAGTTGGATAGGGAATTCTGGACATTGGTTGTCCATACTTTACTTACACACGCTTTGGTAATGGCCGTTATTATGATTTTAATTGAAAAAATAATTGCCAATCGTATGGCCCGAGATCTACTTTTTCAGTCGGAAAGAATAGAGGTGATCAGTCATATGGCAGCTAGTGTTGCACATGAAATTAGAAATCCGCTTACGGTTACGAATGGATTTCTACAGCTACTTGGCCAATCACAGGAGATAACGAAAGAGGAAAAACAGTATATCGAATATTCATTAATTGAATTAAAACGGGCTGAGGGCATTGTAAGTGAATTTTTAGCTTTTTCCAGGCCCCAATCCGAAAACATGGTATATTCCGATCTCCAAGCTGAAACTGAATATGTAAAGAATATTATGACACCCTTTGCAAATATGCATGATGTTCAAATTCAAACAAGGGTTCTGAACACCTTAAAGCTGAGGTATGATAAAAATCAAATTCAACAATGTCTCATAAATTTATTTAAGAACGCCATTGAATCCATGAGAGACACAGGCGGAACTCTAACCATCGATGTGAGTGAGGAAAAGAGGGCCGTCGTCGTAAAAATTACCGACACGGGAATCGGCATGACAAAAGAAGAAATTACGCAATTAGGAAGACCATATTACTCTACGAAAAATGAAGGAACAGGTCTCGGTATGCTGATGGTTTATAGCACGATTAGCAAATTAAATGGAAAAATTAAAGTGGAAAGCGAGAAAGGGAAAGGAACCACTTTTAGTTTTACGATTCCGACATCCTGAATACAGTTTAAAAGGACAGCATATTCTTCATGAGATGAATGGCTGTCCTTTTTATATCGTTTCAAGCTTGACACAGAACGGTTTCTGCTTGCTTACTTAAATAAGAGTAGCAATTGGGAGAGAAATCGATGTTGTCTCCAGCTTTGAAATGGGATAGGATCCTATTTTTATAAAACTTTTGCCTGAAGCAAAACAAATTCTAAAATTACAGATAAAGACTGAATACTTTATTGTTAAAACGCCTGTTAATCTTCGATAGAGTAGGCTGGCTTTCTTATGTGTAACCTAGCATGGCATTTAGGACATACATGTCTTAAATCAACTATTGACTCAACTTTATATTCTTCACCAATAGTATATAATTCTTTAAGATGGTGAGTATTTTTAGTTATCGTATTCAGTTTATCTAATCGAACATTTTTATCAGTTGTAAACCGAAAATATTACCAACATCATCATTCCATGGTTTTAACCTAACATCGTTTGTTTTGATGTTTTATTTTTCCTTAACAAGCTATTTTTATTTAGCAATGTTGGTAAACACGTACCGATAATGATGATTACGATCCCTGCGATTTGCAAAGGTGTAACCGTTTCGTCTAATAAGATAACGGATACCATCACCGCGATAGGCAATTCAATTGCACTCAATATCGATGACATCCCTAATCCAACTTTAGGAACGGCCATCGTGAATAAGAATACAGGTATAATCATGCCGAATAACCCTAATGCCAATCCATACATCCAAAGTCCTTCGTTAAACAACGTACCGTTCCAAATAATTTCCGGAGACTGAAAAGCCGCCGTAATCATAAAAGCAGAAAAAGAAACCCATACTAAACGGTTAGAGGCTGTCATACTTGCAGTGGCCTTTCCGTTCACAAATAAAAAGAAGGAATAACTAATAGCAGCAGCTAAGCCCCATAGCCATCCCTGAAAAGGGATTTGGGATAAATCAACATCAATCAAACCTGCTGCTGGTATCGTTCCAGCTACCAATACGAGTAAGGATATGGCTTCAATTCTGCTTGGAAATTGCCGTTTAGAGATACAAGAAATCAGCATGCCAATCCATGTGAATTGAAACAGCAGGACAACCGCCAAAGAAGCAGGCAAAAAGTTCAAAGAATGACCATATAAAATATTGGTTAACCCCGTTAAAATCCCTGCAAAAATAAGAATTTTTACACCCTTAAAGCTAAATTTTGATCTATTTGTAACTAAGAAAATACATACGGCGATACAAAAACCGATAAAAAACTGACTGGTAACTGCCTCAGACACTGAAAAACCACTGCGCATGGCCAATTTTATGATGGTGGAAACAACACCAAAACTGCTAGCTGCAATAATTACTAGCAGGGGATAGAGATACATCTTCATCATACTACTTCCTTCCTAAAATTCCTGATGACTTAAATTTTGATTATGATTTTAGGAGTGTTAAAAAAATCATAAACTCTAATATAAAATATTTATCGCCTTTTTTGCAACCTTTTTTTGTCATAATGGCCTAAATGAATGCTTATACAAATCTAGTTTACAAAATCTGCTAATGAGAAGTGGATAACTTCCTAGAGTGATATTCCACGATTGAGCAGGTTCAAGAAGGAATGTCATTTACACGAATGGAGGGCATAAATGGATTACTTTAAAAACGATTAAATTAGCAGGCAAGTATGGCGGCAGTCTTCTGCCAATCTGCAGTAAATACTGGGATAGTTTACGCAGAGTATCTCCTCTTTTCCCATGTGAAGACATAATATATCAGCCTGCATTTGAGGACTGTTTTGTTGAAGGATACAATGAAAATTGAGTTCGCATTTTTTAGAGGCTTTTTGTATTGCTATGGATTTTCATATAGTGGCAATTATTTTGTCATTGCTGATGACAGTGGTATTTTATTATGGGAAAGAGATTAACATCAAACAAGTAATAACAAACTCTTATGTCTGCCTTAACTTATGTCTGTAATTTGCCGATCAGACAAATGGAACGGAAGATTCGGGATTTTGATGGTCCTTAAGGTAATTCTGAAAAGGAAGGTCCTAAACAGTGTGGAACGAGGAACTAAAAATCCTATTCAACTACTAGGCAGCGTTAATCCAAGAAGGATTAACGCTGCCTAGTAGTTGAAGTTATTGAACTAACGGTGCAGGTAGTGAAAGAAGGATTAGTTAAACATTTTGTTGTAATTATTATTAAATAAAAATAAGGAGGTAATATTAATGGTATTGCAAAGAGTTAGCTTGATTACTGTTGGTGCGTTCAATTTGCCAATTTTACGTTCGTTTTATAAAAGTTTAGGATGGGAAGAAACAGAGATAAGTTCCGATAATTACGCTGCCTTTAAAACGGCGGGTGTTATTCTTTCAATCTTTCCTATTGAGGAATTGGCAAAGGATGCAGGAGTTGAAATTAAACAAAGTGTAGATACCTTTCGTGGTGTGGCTTTAGCCATCAACGTAGATAAACCTGAAGAAGTTGACACAACAATCCATGCTATTAGAAAAGTAGGTGGAAATATTTTAAGAGAACCAAGTGATGCATTTTGGGGAGGAAGAACAGCTTATTTTTCGGATCCTGAAAACAACCTTTGGGAGGTTGCTTGGAACCCAGACTCTGTATTTGATGAACGAGGAGCTATGATTTCATTTTGATAGGGAAGTTGAATGTTTCCTTATAAAGTATACCTAAACCAGTGTTTGTGAGTAATTCTACTTAAATTATTGGGGGGCAAGAGTCAAACCAGCAGTTGCGATTAAAACCCATTCATAGGGGAGTGTAGAATTATACTTGAACTTGTTAAAGAAATATACTCACCAAGTAAGGAGTATAAAGCTGAAATTAATAAACGTTTGAGAGACGGGCTATTGGAAATTGATGTTTATTTTTGGGATAGTGAATGGGAAACTTGGCTACAAAGGTCTAATGACTTTTCACTTACTGACAACCTGAACAGTGCAATGGCAGTTGCTAAGGAAAAATTAAAGGTTTATTCAGGCGAGATAATGGAATAGAATGGGAATTGTGAACCAATTCACTTAAACTACCATGAAAATAAGTTTCTTTAAGATTAGAAAAATGACATTACTTAAGAAGCCCCTGCTCAATCGGTAAAAAAAGAGAAGAGCGTTAATTAATAAGTCTATGGATTAGGGTTGACTGGATTAAGGTCATTATCAGTATTAACACTTCCTCACCATTTTCATTCTCTGTGGTGCAGCACTGATTTTGTGCTGCATGGATGGCTAACGGGTGCTTTAGCACAATAAATAAGGTGTTATTTTTGTAGTTATTTCTCATTTTCCACTATTCAACAATCGGGCCAGTATAATTGAACAACGTCCTTATAAATATCCCTGCCGATCATCCAATGATTAAAACACTACAATCGGCTTATCAATCGATTACAGGGGATGAACCCACACTTTTAACATCGGGCGGGGGAACAACATATGCAGCGTTAATGAAAAATGCAGTGGCTTACGGTGCGCTTTTCCATGGTAAGGTAGATAGCTCTCACCAAATTGATGAATTTATAGAAATCGATGATTTAATCAAAGCGACAGCCATCTATGCCAAAGCATTATATGAATTAAGCCACTTATAAAATCAAAGGCCAGGTATGTCGTTTAGCCAACAGGCCAACCAGAAAAATAAAATGTACCCTATAGAGTAGACACTTAAAAAGGTCTGCCCTATAGGGTACTTTATTTGTCGTGATGAAGGAATAAAAGCTGGATGAGACGAATAAGTCATAGTGATCATGGTTTTGTTGTATTCTCAAAATAAATGATTGGAGGATTTCATTGAGAACATTTTTTCGTTACATGGACGACAGTAGCAAATGAAGATGATTTTGATGCGTATGAATGGCTTTTTTGAAATCGTTTGAGGATTATTGTTATCGTCACCCGGACGATTCGGATTACCCTTCTATAACCTTTTTAGGAACGATTAATTTATACTATAATCAGATTTTTTCATGACTTTTAACTTTGAAAGATTACACTAAACAGTGAGGAGATTGATTTTATGCAAGTTGTAGCCAAAATGTTTTTAGAACAACTCGACATGCATTGCTATGAGAATGAGTGGTTTGCATCCATGGATCAGGCGCTTCATGGAGTCATCGCAGCTGAGGCAGCTTGGACAAGTTCGGGAACCAGCAATTCGATTTGGCAGATTGTCAACCACTTGATATTTTGCAATGAAGACGTAATCCATCGAATTAAGGGCACAGAGAATCCGCATAAGGCAGAAGACAATGAAGAAACCTTTGGAAATCCGGGGGATCCAGAAGACGAAATTGGGTGGGCCCAGACAGTGCAGCGCCTTAATGAAGTCATGAATAAATTAAAAACGGTCATTGCGGACCTTGACGATGAAAAGGTAAAAGCTCCGTATGCAGCTAACAGGTACTCTGTTGAGCGTTTACTCAGCAATATCATGATGCACGATACGTATCATCTCGGCCAAATTGTTCTGTTGCGAAAGTTGCAATCCTCTTGGGGTGGCGTTGATTGGTCCTAAAGCACCATAATTCAGCGACCTTCCTCGCCCAGCCGTAGAAGCAGTATTGACGGTGTGAAGCCCTTTTCATTCTCTATGGTGAAGCGGGTGATGTTCCTGCTTTATGGATGGCTAAACGGGTGTGTTAGTCAAATAAATTAGAACGTATTAGCAGAGCGATCTTTCGCATATTTCATTGTTCAACAGTCGGGCGCTTTTCTAAAATAAGAAGGCGTCTTTTTGCATGTACAACACATTTAGGGATTGAGTTTAATGAGGTGTAAAAAAAGATTGTGAAGTCCTGTACTTAAAGTAAAGGGGGCATTACTCGAACAACGGTAATGATCTTTTCTTTTTCAAGTAAAGAAGCAGGATAGTTCAAGAAATCTAAGCGTAATTTTCCTTTGACTTTTATTAACAGAGAATTTATAATAAATTGTAATTTATACTTTAAGGAGGATTATTAAAAAATGACACATTTTATGAGACTTCGATTCCCAACTTTGAACCAGTAATTTAATACGTTCAAAGGCTCTGTTTGTGTATGCAGAGTAAACGGGATTAGTCTGTCCTTTTTTAATAATCTTCTACATTCATATTTGTGAAATAATCTTCCACCATATGCCAGCAATTAGGTTCCCCATTAAACCAACTTTTTAACTGGGTCCTTATTGCCTGTTTATGTGTGGAAAATATGTAATGTAAAGAAAGGCGGCTTGTTCTGCCTTTCTTTATTTTTGTCTAATTAAACCTTTCGTTGTTTACTCCAAAGGCAGGTTTATTTGCTGAAAGCTTTTAATAGCCACTAATGGAATAAGGATGGGTCTCTTTCCCTTTACTCTAAGGTCACAGGCAGATGCTTGTGATTTTTTTATTTGAAAGGAAGAGGAAATCGTGACAAATAAAGAAGAAAGTGCTGAATTAGTAAGCAAATATGTTCATGTATTTAGTTGTCCGCTTTGTAATAGCCAAATGAAGGTTGCTAATTTAAAAAGCCTTGTCTGCATAAATAATCATACATTTGATTTTGCAAAGCAAGGGTATATAAACATGATGACTCGTTCTACAAATAGCCATTACGACAAAGAATTATTCAAAGCAAGACAAAAAATCATTATAGAAGGTGACTTATATGCTTTGCCGCATGAGAAGATTTCAGAAGTTATTAATGAAAAGATAAATGCTTCTAATGGTGAAGTCATGATTCTTGATGCCGGTTGTGGAGAAGGTTCACATTTACAAAGGATTTTAGATGAATATAAGAATGAAATGGTGACAGGAGTTGGTATAGATATTTCAAGGGAAGGCATAAGAATGGCAGCGAGCAATTACAAAAAAACCATCTGGCTTGTCGGAGATTTAGCAAACTTACCATTAGTGGAACAATCGTGTCATGTTATTTTAAATATCCTTTCTCCTGCCAATTATATGGAATTCAAAAGAGTCTTAGTTCCAGAAGGTCTCATTGTTAAGGTTGTTCCACGTTCTAATTATCTAAAAGAATTACGAGAAGCACTATTCGATGATACAGATAAAAGGTCTTATAAAAACGATGAAACAGTGTCGCTTTTTAAACGGCATTTCCATCTGGTAGAAATTTTTAACCTCAGCTATACCAAGGAATTAACCCAAACAGAGTTAACGAAATTAGCTCAAATGTCTCCACTTGTTTGGAACTCGAAAAAGGAGCATATTGATCAATTTACAAATCAAGGTCTATCTGAGATTACAGTTGATTTAGATATTTTAGTCGGAATAAATGTGAAAGGGGACGTAGAGTAATGGAAAATGTATGTGTTGAAATGGAAAATATTGAACTTTCGTTTTTAGATAGAGTGGTATTAAACATCCCCCGACTCGCCGTGCATCAGTTTGACCGGATTGGTATTGTAGGAAAAAATGGTGCTGGTAAGAGTACCCTGTTGAAACTTATGGGTGGTCAAATTCAGCCAGATGAAGGTCATGTGAGACGGTTCAAAGATTTTGCCTATTTTGATCAAATCACAACACCTAAGAAAACCGAGGTAGATTACGAGCTAAAAGGAAAACTGTCCATTCCAGAAACGGAAATAGAAAACTTTAGCGGTGGTGAACGGACTAGATTGAAGCTCGCTCAAATTTTTTCAAACTATCGTGAAGGTCTATTGATTGATGAGCCGACTACTCACCTAGATCAAGAAGGTATTCAATTTTTTATTGAGGAATTGACGTACTATTATGGTGCTCTTGTGCTTGTGAGTCACGACCGGTACGTATTGGATAAACTTGTGACGAAAATTTGGGAAGTGGAAGATGGAATTGTAACTGAATATACAGGGAATTATTCGGAATACATTGGACAAAAGGAGCTTCAGAAAAGACAGCAACAGGAACAACATGACAGATACTTGAAAGAAAAATCACGTCTTATTAATGCTGCAGAGGAAAAAATGAAGAAGGCAGAAAAAATTACACAGGCGAATGGACGTATTTCTAAAAAGGAAACTAAAGCAAAGGCGAATAAAATGTTTATGACGAAATCTAAGGATGCAAGTCAAAAGGCAGTACAACGAGCTGCAAAAGCGATAGAGCAGAGAGTGGAGCAACTTGAATCGGTGGAAGCCCCAAAAGAGGAGCAAATCATTCGTTTTCACCATTCAAATGCTCTTCAATTACACAATAAATTTCCAATTATGGCGGATCGTTTAACAATAAAATGTGGGAATAAGGTACTTCTCGAAGAAGCGAGCTTCCAGTTTCCATTGGGTAAGACAATCGCAATTATTGGAAAGAACGGTTCAGGAAAAACAACTTTGCTTCGCCATATCTTACAAAGGGGTAAAGGAATCACTATTTCTCCAAAAGCTGTCATTGGCGTTTATGAACAAATGGATTATATGTTTACAAAAGATGAAACGGTACTGGACTTTATGAAAGATAGATGTGATTACGATGATAGAAAAATCCGTTCGGTTCTGCACTCCATGAGCATTACAGGAAATGATTTAAAAAAGAATGTCCGTAGTTTAAGCGGCGGAGAGGCTATTCGTCTAGTACTGTGTCAGCTTTTCTTAGGAAAATACAATATTCTCATTTTGGATGAACCCACAAACTTTTTGGATGTTTTTTGTATTGAAGCATTGGAGAGATTTATTAAGGCATACGAAGGTACAATAATTCTTGTATCACATGACCATATGTTTAATGAGAGCGTCGCAGATTGTATATTTTCCATTGAGCAACAAAAATTAATAGTCAGAAAAAGTTAAAAGAATTTTTAAGGACCCTTTTCCATCTAGGGTCCTTTATGCTATATATTGTGAAGTAATTCACTTAAAGTAACGGGGGCGATTGTTCAATAAGGGTAGTCGTTTTTTTACTAAAGGCAGGTTTGTTTAACAAGGGATATGGAGGTCATGGTAAAATAATGGAACGAAGGAGGGATAAGATGCCGTTTATTAAACCATTTCTTGCTCTTGCGGTATTTTTGTCACTATTATTCGTAATCGGTTGCAGTAACAACGCAGAAGATAATCAAATTAACTTCGGTTTGATAGCAAGTGAAAAATCTTTGCCTATGGATTTTGATGAGGTGGCGTTTAAAAGGGACACAAAACCTTCTTTTCAGTATTTAGTAAAAAAAGTCGTTAATCAATCTGAATTTGAAGAAACATGGAACATATATGGATTTGAAAATAAGACACCAAATGTAGACTTTGACGAGAAGGATGTTATTTTCATTGAAGTTCAGGAGTCTGGAAGTTGCCCCTATAAGATTAAAAATATTGAACTAAACTTAGACGACAAAGCTATCACAGTGCCTTTATCGCAACCAGATGGTACTTGTAATTCTGATGCAACACCAAGAACATTTGTTATTGAGGTTTATAAAGAAGTTTCAAGAGACTTGAAGAGTGTGGTAATTGTTCAAAGTGGTGCAGAAACAACCATTCCAATTGATGGAAACTAATCTTAAAATTTTGACTAACGGGGTGCTATTTTTCCAGAAGGAGAATAGCTCTTTCTTATTGAAGTAAATAGGCAGGTTAGTATAACAAGCAAAAGTGATACAATAATAAAATAGGTCTTGTTTTTATGGAGGTAAAAGATGGATTACATTTCACCGAAAGAAGCGTCGTTAAAGGTGAAACGGTGGCCTAAAGATACCATAGCTGCGGGTCGTCGTCATACCGTTGGTCTTAAATCTGACGGAACGGTGACGGCTGTGGGTGATAATAAATATGGCCAATGTGATGTAAGCGGCTGGCGCGATATTGTGGCGGTTGCGGCGGGGAATGTTCATATGGCGACGAACACGGGTAATGCTCATACTATCGGTCTTAAATCTGACGGTACTGTGGCGGCTGTGGGTTGGAATAAGCATAACCAATGCGATGTAAACGACTGGCGCGATATTGTAGCGGTTGCGGCGAGTTGGCGTCGTACTATTGGGCTTAAATCGGATGGTTCGGTGATTGCTGTGGGCCGAAATAATGAAGGTGAATGCAATGTAAGCGGCTGGCATGATATTGTGGCAGTTGCTGCGGGGGACTGGCATACCATCGGTCTTAAATTGGACGGCACGGTGGTTGCTGTGGGTGATAATGAATATGGCCAATGCGATGTAAACGGCTGGTGCGGCATCCAACTGAACGGCAATTAGTTTTCGGGTAAAAAGGATACAGTTTCTGTAACTAATAAATCAAAAAAAGGATTAAAAATAAAAGATAAAAATTCCTTCTTCAGCTAACGGGTGCAATCCTTGAATAAAAAGGGATTGCTCTTTTGCTTATTGAAGTAAAGAAGCAGGGTAGTTGAATAAGAAAAAACTTTCCTTTTATGTCGAAGTAGAATCAAAAAGCGACACAAAGGAAGGAAAGTAAAATAAGCATGATGAAGAATATTGAACCAGTTATTTCTTTTTCCTAAAAAAGAGAACATAAACAACTATAACCATTGCCAGAAGTGAAATCCACATTGAATCCATATTATCAACTCCAAAATATATTTACACATTCATTACGTTTTATATCAGTGAAAAGTTTTATTATTTTAACAAATGGTAAAGTGGATTTTGTTACGTAATACGATTTAAATTATGAAGTAGAAACACTTTCAATGTTGAACTAACGCAGAAGGTTAGATGTTCTTCACTATAAGTAGCAGTGGTTACAAGATACTGACATATTATTGATTTAAAATAAGAAATCCATTAGAAAATATAAAATATATTATAGGGAGGGTTGCAAATGATTGAGAGAAAGATACATTCATCAAAAGGAACGATCTATTACTGGACGAATGAAATAGTTCCCCCACAAGGGTTTGCTATTGTTTTTTGTCATGGATTAACAGCAGACCACACCCTTTTCGATAAACAAGTTGAACATCTATCTGCTGAATATAAGTTGATAACTTGGGATTTTCCTTTGCATGGAAAATCAAGACCGTATGAAGATTTCTCTTTCGCAAATGTAAATGAAGAGATGTTAACTATACTCGAACAGGAGAATATAGAAAGAATAGTTTTAGTGGGGCAGTCAGCAGGAGGTTATATTGCTCAGTCCTTTATTCATGAATATGGGGACAAGGTAATAGGGTTTATAGGAATAGGCACAACACCTTATGGTAAAAGTTATTATAAAAAATCAGAACTGTTTTGGATAAAACATTATTCTACAATTGCCAGACTGTACCCATTTAGTTATTACTGTAAAGCAGGTGCAAAAGCTATTACAGTAACTGATGAAGCAAGGACAAGTATGTACAAATCATTAGTTAGTTTGGGTAAAAAAGACATGTTGAAGGCGGCTAGTGCAGTTTATGGTGAATTTTTGAAGATAGATGATGAAGTTCAATTTAATTGTCCAGTTTTGATTACTTATGGAGAATATGACAATACAGGTTATGTTAAAAAATACTGTAATAGCTGGGCTGAAAAGACGGGGTATCCATTGAAAATTATTTCAAGTGCCTCTCATAACGCAAACTATGATAACTCTGAGGAGTTTAATGGACTACTTGTTTCTTTTATTCAATCAATTATATAAATGATCATATGTTTCATATTATATGGCACTTCATAAACAGAAAACAAGAAATTGTAAAGGAATGTACTTAAAGTAACAGGGGCGATAATCTAAGAAGGGTTGTCGCTATTTTTGTTGAAGTTATTTAACTATCGTGCTGGGCTGTTAAAGTAAAAGGTGGGGTTTTAGTGCGGACATACTTATATTTAATTGTAATATCACTGTTTATTGTTGGTTGTTCAAATCAAAAAAACTTGTCTAATATTTTTTCCGATAATGATGTAAGTATGGAGATTAGTGTTCAGTACGAATCCAATGAAAATATTACATTAAACATTTATAACAAAGGGTCTTCAACTATCTCTTATGGGAGTCCTTATACAATTGAAGAATATCGTGACGGTGAATGGATTGAATTACCTTTTATTAAGGACTGGGCATTTACATCAAATAGTGTGTTATTGCCACCTAATGAAAATCATGATTCAATAATTTTTTTTAAGTATTGGCTATGTTAAATTCTAATGTTGATTTGTGACCATAAGAAAACCGCCTTTGTGAAAAGGCGGTTAATTGAGCTATCGTCTCCCGTTAGCGTAATCACCTTAAGTGACAAGGTCATTTTACCGTCTGGTAAACAAGACCTATGGCTCCAGAATCAAAGGTTTTGTTTTCGATTAGCTTAAGATTGATCTTCTCCTTGAGACCTTGGAATAACGGCAATCCCTTACCGATCAGGACGGGAGAAACCGTAATTTTATACTCATCAATTAAATCAAGCTGCATAAGTTGGTGTGCGAACCTAGGACTGCCGAGGATGACCATATCCTTGCCTGGCTGCTGTTTGAGGTTATTGATCTCTTCCTCGACATCTTCTTTCACGAGTCTGGAATTATTCCATTCGACTTTCTCCAGCGTCGTGGAAAAAACGATTTTGGCTGTCTTTTCGATCCACTCGGCATGATTCCGTTCATGCTGCGAAGCTGATGGGTTCGAAGGCACAGATGGCCAGTAACTGTGCATCATCTGATAAGTCCCACGTCCCCAAATGACAGTGTCGGCACTACTCAGAATTTCTTTCGCGTGTTTCTCCAAATCAGCATCGTAGGAAACCCAGCCAATGTCCATTTCACCATTCGGCCCTTCTACAAAACCGTCAAGCGATGCGTGCAGAAATAGAACGAGTTTTCTCATTTTTAGTTCTCCTTTGTTCATGAGGGATATCTACAGTATACATTAACTACATTTTAGCAGAATTCAACTTGGGTTGTTTCTTATGGACTGCTAATCCCAAACCTGCCCGTTAGCTTAACAAGAATAAGCAGAAAGCCGAAGCTTTGTGTTCGTGTCGGTGACAGTAAACAGGCACGATTTGACCAACATATTTTTCTTATTCGATGAGGTATTCTCATATTCCTGTTGTCTATATAACGGAACCAAGCGAAATAATGTTGCAAATATTTGGTTGCAACACCATTGAAGCGGTCCATCCATTTCTTCAAGCGGCTGTGATAGCTGTTTACGTTTTGGATATGGTACACGCCTTTGACACGTTGTTTTCCGTCGGACTTGAATCGGTAATGAGCCAAGCCCTTTGCATTCGCATAGGAGCTGAATGCCCGCCAGGAATCCGTGCAAAGCACGTTTGAATCCGATAGATGACCGCCAATCGCATCATCTAATTTCGTTGTCCGAATGCGACCACGCCCAAGAACGCCAGAGTACGTCATTTTCTGACGGTCACGGGCAACGAGGACACATACTTGGTCCTTGCTTATGCCACGATATTTGGATTTTCCGCCTCGTTTACGTGGTTTGCGTTCGGTGATGTTCCGCTTGCCCTTTTCCGAGTACAGAAAGTAGGTCTCGTCCATTTCAACGATACCTTGGAATGATTCGGTTGGAATCTGTTTCAGGGCAGCAAGTATCTTAAGTCGCCAGTAAATCTGGTTTAAAAATAAAGGCTACCCAATTTTAAGGATTACACTTAAAGTAACGGGGGCTTTAGCACAATACCTAAAGAATTATTTTTGCAACTTTTCATGTTTCAATATTTAGCAATCGGGCCATTTAATGAAATAAGGCTTATTGAGCTAAACGGCAGTTAAGTTATAGAAGGATTTTTATAATTAAAACAGAATAAATATATAAAATTACCTTACAAAATTTATAAGTAAGTTATTTATCATTTAGTTATCAATTGATCAATACGAAACAATAGTGGAAAAAAGGAGGAAATTTAGAATGACGCATTCTGCATTAAAAATGTACGACTACCACGTATGGGCAAATGGAGTTATAATTGATCGTTTAAAAGAACTTCCGCAAGACATTTATCATAAGGAAATTCAAACTGGTTTTTCTTCGGTATCAAAGGTGTTGTCTCACATTTATGCCTCAGATTACACATGGTTTGACATTATTTCAGGTAGAAGCATGAATGAAGCAATGGTGTATGAAGATCAATTAAGAGAACAGGCAGAAACAAAAAGTATTGAAGAAATGAAAAAGATTTTTTTAGACTTATCTGAACGTTACAAAGAACTTCTGAACAGCCAAGAAGATATTGAAAAGGTAATAGAGGTTGATAACCCCTATGCTGGGTTACTTGAAACTTCTGTTTCTGAATTGGTGCTACATGTTGTCACTCATGGATCTTATCATCGTGGCAATATAGCTACCATGTTGCGGCAAATGGGACACACTTCCGTGATGCAAGATTATGGACTTTACCTATTCATGCCTCAAACTCCATGATTACTCGGCTTGGGGTCTTGTATATTTTTGTAAAAAAAATCTTCAATTAAAAGAGTGCTAGTGTAATATGGGCAACAACCAGCAAAACGCTAAGCAAAATTCGACAGGTAAATTACTAGAATTTCATACGCTAAGGATATAAATCTGTTCATTAACTTAATTCAAACAGATATTTCTGTACACTGATTCTGGTATGGGTTATTGGACATTTTAAAGAGTATTAAAGCTTAAGAAATTCAAGATTTATACTGTGTTCAGCAAGTCCTGGTTTTTTGAACAATCCCTTAGCGTATGCTTTGAGCTTTTAGTTGTTTGGATCCCTATAATCAATGGGGAAGACCAATTTATTAGTTAGGAAAAGAAAGGAGGACATTTATATGACAAAGAACGACAAGGTACAGGCTGTAAGGCCTGGTCCCGAGCACAAACTCCTGGATATATTTGTCGGTAAGTGGAAAACAGAAGGACAGATAAAGGCGACCTCGTCAAGCCCTGCCGCTAGGCTAACGGCAGTGGATACATACGAGTGGCTGCCTGGTGGTTTTTTCCTTATTCACTACGTGGATGCGCGCATGGGCGATATGGAGGTCAAGACTACCGAGATCATTGGCTATGATGCCTCGAGCCAAACGTATTTTACAAGTTCTTTCGACAATCAAGGTAACACTGGGACTTACCAGGCAAATTTACGAGAGGGTGCCTGGACGATCAATGGAAAAACAGAGCGTTTCACGGGCGAGTTTAGTGATGGTGGCAACATCTTAAAGGGTAAATGGGAGATGTCAAGTGACGGCTCGAATTGGGAACCTTGGATGGATATCAAGTTGACGAAGGAACTGTAGGCAGTATGACTTGACACCTCCGGAATAAGATTGATCAGATAAGGAAACGGGGATTTGATTCCTATCGGGAAATTGGCGTATAGTATAGTTAGAACTTGACATATAATAAAAATGACTGCCAGTTCGGGAACACGGATAGTCATCCAATTAGATCAGCTTCTAGTAAGCGGTCACTTAGCCAGTAACCACCCTATTCAGCTTTGGACGGCTAAGAGGGTGGTTACTTTTTTTATGAAAATTTTATAATACTTCACAAAAAAAGTTCGTTTTGATCAAAAGTGATAAAAGGTTACTTACCTATGCTAACTAACCTTTTGATAAGGGAAATAGAAAAAATGACATTTTGATTTGAAATATCTATACTATATATATATGCTTCTTCAGAAGCTTATGGCCTGACGCCTCTTCACTTTGCGCGTAAGCCAGAGTCGTTATGCCGTCCAATGTTCACACAAGAGCAAATCGACAATCATCTTAAGGTACTTACAAAACAACAATTACCTGATGGAGGGTGGCCCATTAGTTGGGAAGCCCCAGGTCCTGCTTCCGAGCTGGAATGGCGTGGTCGAATAACCTTAGAAGCCATATGCAGATTATCCGATTATGGGGTAATTTAGTTATTCAAATTCCCCATAAATCATTAATTAATGGACCACGCGAAACAACTATGCTTGAATAAAGGTCTCAGACTGGTGAGGCGTTAAACCATTAACGGATAACGTTACTGCAATTGGTACATTTATCACTCATAAAAAGAACTCTCCAGAAGCGGAGGGTTCTTACATTTTTATCCATGTGTTTGCGGGTGGTGTCAGCTACGCTGGTATTACCCCAAATAGGGCGCTTTCCTGTAATAAGGATTACGTCTATTTTGCTTTAAATGGTGCTTTAATTGAATAAGACAAATAAAAAGTCGATTCCTTTATTCAAGAAAAGGGCGCTTTAGTTGCATAACGATCTTCAACAATAAGGCGTTTCTCCGTAGTAATCAAACACACTTTGTCACATCTAAAAATAAATCATTCATATTCCGCCGTAAGCAATCACTAGCTACATTTTAGATTTAAAAAAACGAAAATGCTGTTGATGAAATCCTACAAAAATAATGAGGGTATACCACCCATAATTATGGACAAAGAACTAAATGTAATCGATGGATTTCATAGATTAGGTGCATTATTCGAGTTGCAATTTGAAACTGTACAAGCCTTTATTGAAATTTAATACTGCACACTTCGAACAAAGTATCTACTGTAATAAAGTTAATCTTGGAATATACTATTATCAATAGGTTAACAATGTTAATCTATGTTAAATTCCGATATTTTTAGAATGAACAGTATGAAACTATTATAGGAGTGTCCTAAAATGAAAAAGAAAATGAACTATCTAATCTTACTTTTAACGACCATCTTTATGGTTGGTTGTACCAACGTAGAAGATGCATCCATTACAGATGGAGAAACAGATCCACAAGAAGTAACCACAGTTAATACAAATAAAAATAGTGGAAAAGAAGAAACTATCACTACGGTTGTTGATGAACCAGTAGTAGAGGAAACACCAACCCAACCAAATAATGAACTGTTCTCAGGATACAAACTTATTGAAGTTGATGGTGGTGATTTGTCTGGATATCGTGAACCTAACGTCGTCGTTGACATTGGTTATGGGGACCGTGAATATTGGGCATTTACTAATGAATTTGGGCAACTAGTACGTGTCATTGCTGACGAAATCATTCTACAAGATGACCGTAACGAACCTGTATTATCGTCTGGCAGATACTACTCTGATGAGGCAAAGGTTCCTGGTGTCGAAAGTGACGTTTTAGATGAAGGACATATCATTGCTGATTCTCTCGGAGGGGTATCGAATGCTTATAATATTACCCCACAAGATAGTACGCTCAACCGACATGGTGATCAAGCTTATATGGAAGACGTGATCCGTAGCGCAGGTGGAGCCACTAATTTTGAAGCAATTATCACATATCCGAATACGGAAACGCAGATTCCTTCAAGTTATCAGTATACCTATACTTTAATGGGGAACGAGATCGTTGATACATTTGACAATGTGAACTCTGATGAAGTAAACGCATCACTCGGTTTAACAGGCAGGGAGCCTTCCGATTCAACTAGTTCAAACACAAACGGTGATATTTCTAGTGTTGATACAAACGGTAATGGACAGGTGACGATTAAAGAAGCAAAAGCAGCAGGTTTCAGTATGCCAATAACGAGTGATCATTGGTTATACCCCTATATGCACGATGCTGATAAGGACGGTATGGTAGGTGAGTAAGCCCTAGAACTTTGAATAACAAATAAAAGCTGAATTTAAAGTATTACCTGTAATTTATAGAACCTATCTGATGATAGGTTTTTTTAATAAATTCTCATTGCCATGTCACAAATCCCCATCCTATTTCGTCACTATGTGTGAAAGATAAAACAGGTTGAAAATGAAAAGGAGGCATATTTTATGGCAAATATTCATTCATCTTCCAAGGTTGGCTTTGGTAGAAAGGTAGCATACACGCTTGCTCAATCGAAATTGATGGGTAAATTGATGGGGAAATACCCCAAATTAATTGATCGAATCACTATGAAAAGTATGAAATTGGGCAGAGAAAGGAGTGGTGATGTTCCCTGGACTCCATTAAAAAAGCCGATTGAGGAAAGTCGGGTGGCTCTCATTACCACGGGAGGCATCATCCTGAAAAGCCAACCCCCATTTGACTTAAACGATTCCAAGGGTGATTGCTCCTATCGTGTGATTCCCTCAGATACCCCCTCAAGTGAAACGGTGATCAGTCATTTATTTTATGATCATAGCGATGTAAAGGTTGATTTGGAAATCATGTTCCCTTTAGCCACTCTTCACCGCTTGCAACGGGAAGGTAAAGTAGGGAGTATCGCTCCGCGTCACTTCAGTTTTCAGGGAGGAATTCATGATCCCTCTCCGTTGGTTGAAAAAACAGGACCGGAAGTTGCGCGCAGTCTTGTGAATGACCAGGTGGATGTGGCCATTCTGACTCCTGCATGAAGCCACTGTCATCGGTCCGTGGGACTGATCGCACGAGAATTGGAAAAGCAGGGAATAGCGACAATCACAGTAACCCTGTTACCCGAAACGACAAATGCTTTGGGAGTACCCCGATCGATTTATTTCCCCAACAAACTGGGGAGTCCGATCGGTCGTGCCAACAGAAAGGAGGAACAGTACTCCGCTTTGTTACAATGTTTGGGTGCATTGGACAAAGCAAAAAAAGGGGAGATGATCACCGGGACGAGATGAAACGATCTCGTCCCAACGGATAGAGTAGCCCTATTGGATCAAAATTTGTGCTAAAATTTAGAAAAGAGTGTAATCACAAACAAAAGGGTGTGCTTTGAATGCCGGACGGATCTGAATCTAAACATCTTCCACCTGATGATGATATGACCGAAGTTTACTCATCTTATAAATCGGCTCTTTTTTCGCTTGCTTATCGCATGTTGGGAAGTGTGACCGATGCAGAAGACATCGTGCAAGAAGCTTTTTTGAAATTGAATCAAGTTTCTTTGCATTCGATTCATCATGTGAAAAGTTATTTATGGAAGGTCACAACAAACCTTAGCATTGACTTCCTGCGTTCTGCCCGAAAGAGGAGAGAAGTGTATGTCGGCTCCTGGTTACCGGAACCGATCATTAACGGAAAAGGGACGGATCCTGCAGACCAGGTGATTGCCAATGAGGAGTTATCCATCGCTTTTTTACATCTACTTGAAAACTTAAATCCGGTGGAAAGAGTGGTGTTCCTTCTGCGGGAAGTTTACTCTTATTCTTACGATGAGATTGCGCAATTAATCGGTAAATCTCCCGATAACAGCCGAAAAATCCAAAGCAGATCGAAACAAAAAGTCGGCGATTTATCCCCGAAAGAGGGGGGAGATAGGGGTAAAAAAGAAGAAACTGTGCGTGACTTTATAGAGGCAGTTCAAAGCAACAACATCGAAAAACTTTTGTCCATTTTATCAGATGACTTCACTATTTATTCAGACGGAGGAGGTAAAGCGAAAGCAAACTTGCGTCCTATCTTTGGAATCGAAAGAGCCGTCGCCTTTTTAATGGGTGTCTACCGTAAAATCCCATCCAATTTGATTTTCATGGAAGCGGATGTAAACGGACAACCGGGAATGATTATGAAGGCGGACAATCAAATTTTTTATGTATTGGCATTTCAATTCGATGACGATAAACTTTCTGCTTTATACAACATAGTTAATCCAGATAAACTGAAGCATTTGAAAAAGCTGAAATGACAGTGGGAGTGAATGTTCATAGGATTTGCCCGTTATCTTCGGTAATCAATTGATCCGTCATTGATTTTTGTCTCAAAATAGAACAAATGAGTTCAACGTAATTACACAGTGTTTTATAATAGAGGGGATTGCGCGATGTTTAAAGGGCAAAACCACTTAAAAAGAGGTGCAATTTAAAATGGTACCTGTAGTTAGGACACTTGAAAAAGAGTGTTTTATCTACAGGTACCATATTACTTTTTGAGTCTCACTCTTTTTAGCGAATTATCACAGTCACCATTATCATAAAGTATATACTCGTTACGAATAAGCAACTAAAAAGAAAAGATAAAACAATCGATGCTTTTTTGAAAAATGATAATACAATTAACCCCATAAATAGGATAGAAAGAAAAAAGAACCATACTGTATTTAAGTTTACAGAAAAGCCAATTGTAGTACCAGAATCGATTATGCCATCGTGAAATAGACTGAATAAAGGTGATACCGCATCACTCGTTAAATAATTGCCATGAGGTGGTGATTGTTGCGAAAAAGCTGCTGTAATTATAAAGATTGTAAATAAAATAAAGCCTTCTACACGAATCCAAGGGATCGGATTGAATGTAGCATCTTTTGAAATTTTATATTTTACAATGAAACCATTCACTAATGCATAAAAAACAAGCGGCAGTAGGAATAAATGTTTTATTAATAACCCTTGTCCATATGAAATCAGCCACGAACCAATATACCCGTCAACCATTATATCCATTAAGAACAGACCACTAAGAATTGTAGCAACTAAACAGCCAATAGCGACCTGTGAAAACCAGCTTAAAAATTCAAGCCAATTTTTATGATTGAGCGAACACCAGCCAATCATAAGTAAAACCCCAACCCAAATACTGACAGCTGCTAAATGAATAAAGTCGCTAAAAATTCCTATTATTGGATCAACAGCGCTCGCATGGCTTGACCAAGCGACTGTTAATATTAATCCAAATGTTAGAAATGCTCCTAAAATAGAGAAAATGTTCTTTTCATTAGATTTCGCCAAGGCAATTAGTAGTATTAACACACTAGAACCGAGAAGGGTAAAATCCCATGCAGTCCCAACTGTATAGGTTGTTAAAACAATTTTTAACGATTCAAATAAACCTAAGCGTGGAGCAATATATAACGTAATTTCTAGTACAGGAATAAATGCGAAAACAGGTAGCATAATGGCACTAATAAGTAATAAGCGCTTTGGAATTCTAATATCAGGACGATATTTGCTTGGGACAAGTAGAAGGATAAAACTTCCTACTAAGACCGAAAAGCATAAATATAAAAGCGTCTGACTAATAATTACTAATATATCCATTTATTATTTCTTTCTTTTAGTAAGTAAGAAGAAACCACCTGCTACAATGATAACTAAAAGAACAATAAGAATAGCTGACATAGAAGATGATTCTTTCTCTACTTCATCCGCTGAAGCTACTTTTTCTTGATCTTCTGTCGATTTCTCAACTGATTTAGTTGTTTCTGACGGTTCCTTTGTTACTTCTTCCGCAGATTCAGGAACTGGCGCATTTACAGTAAATGAGAATTCACCTTCTAATGGGTGACCGTCTGCACTAATAATACTCCAATTTACTTGATATTCGTCATTTGGAAGTGGCTCAGCAACAGTACCTGTTAATGTACCATCACCAATAATAATATCTTGTAGTTTAATTGCTTCTCCTTCTGTCGTTTTTACATCTATAAAGCTACCTTGTTCAATTTTACCATCAAATTCAAGAACTATTTCTTTTAATGGTTCTGTTACAACCTCACCATCTACTGGATTTGATCCCTCTATATGCGAGTGAGCAAACGCACTAGTAGAAATAGACATAGCTAGTAAAACTGCTGCTGCTGCGGTAAAAATACGTTTCAAAATAAATCCTCCTAGTCTTCAATCTATAATTTAGTATAAATATTACTATTTATCTTCATCAATTAGTATATTACAAAAATGTGAATTTTGTATGAAGTAACTTTTGTTAAATAAAGGTCATTTAACAATCACCCAACTACTATATCAATTTGTATAATAAATGTTCCCGGAATTAGCGTTGGTGGAGTAAGAGACTTAAATACATTCAGAAGAACTTAACGATCATAATAAAACTGCAAAATTAACTAAGTGGTGATTTAATTAATTCTCGTACCATAGGTTCTCCTGGAAGGGAGAAATTAAAACAAGATGTTAACGGTATCTACATTGAAGAAGGAAATCTCCAATTATTAACGAATAAGCAAAAGTGGTGAGATAAATAGGAAAAAAAATTAATTTTATTTTTGGACAGTAAAACGGAAAAATGTATAAGTAACAGGCTTCGGAGCGCGGGTTGTGTTTTCGTAGATGATGAGACCCAGTTACTTTTTTCAGAGGCACGAACTCCAGAGGGCCTCAAGAAAATGGTGGAAATGCGGGCCGACGGTTTACCTCTGGAATATGTTGTTGGATAAGCAGAGTTCTGTGGTTTGCGGATAGAAGTGAGTATGGTGTTTGTGAAAGATTGCACTTAAACTAACGGAGCAATTTAGATGAATAAGGGGTGTGAGCTATGCTGAGGAGATTAACTGGAATATTGACGAAGAAATTTTTTAAAGACGTAGATATAAACAGGACGCTAGACGTAGTTATAAATAGAACTCCGGAACCGTTATTATGAAACACTTCTCATGTATCATCAAAGGTAAGAAAATCAAAGGAGTGTGAATTATGCTTTTGCTTGTCGTGCCGTTTTTAGGAGTTTTATGGTTTTTAAATTTTACTACTTTTTTGAAGAACTTAAAGAATGGAAAAAGCACTCATAACCAAAATGTTTTAGGAGCAGTCTTAACATTTATTTTTATCTTTGCTCTAATGTATTGCTATGCTGGAACCCACTAAATAAGAAAAAAAGAATGTGAACAATTGCACTTAAACTAAAGGGTGCATTAGTAAAAAAGAAGCTTGTTGTTTCACTCCCCTAATTTAGTATCAATTCACAATCAAAATCACATAGGAAAACGCTGTTGATTTAACTTCAACAGCGTTTTCTATTTTTAAGCTTGTTAAAATATGTAATTTAAAACACGATAAGTCATATATATATTATGAATGGACAAGTATGGGGGGATAGTTTTGAATAAGATTGTGATTCTGTCTATCGTATTGCTTGTAATTGTTATTATAATTATCTGTATTTACTTAATTTCAAGACACAAACAACAGGCTATACAAGTATTTACGTTTGAGAGTTTTATAAATGCTCATCATCTGAATGATGATGAAAGTCAGAAAAAAGGCATAATTGATTCTATAAATGATTTTTTCGACGATGGCGATAATGATGGAGACAGCGACGGTTTTGACGACGGAGATAGCGGTGGTGGAGGGGATGATGGTGGAAATTAGTTATCCCCTCACAATAGTCAAAGCGATTTCATTATCTGAAATAAATTATCTTTCATAATGTTAGTCTTTTCCGATGATATAGATGTAGAAATAGCAAATAAAACAATATAAATCTATAAAAGTCTTTGGGGTATTCAAAGCTAAGACAGAACTTATAAAGAAATTTCAAATATAGGGCCTTCTTGTACTAAAGGGTGCGTTAGTCTACAAGAAAGGTACATATGATCTTCCACAAAAGGGCGCAATCCTGGAACAAGGATGAGCGCTCGTTTTCCTTTTTAGGGTGAGATTGTAGCACATGTCCTTTAAAGAAAATTAGATCTATATGTTAAATTTTAAGGAAGATTGTGAAAATATGAACTTATGAACTTAAAGTAACGATGGCAGATAAGTAAAAGAAGGGGTATCTTACATTTAAAATAATCTGAATATTACGAAACCAAATGGTGTGTTTTTCGTCCGATATATGAGGAGGTTATTATGAAAAAAATTATATTATGTTTGTTTTTAATAGGAATGCTAGTAGGTTGTTCAGAAAAAACAGAAACAGTAAAAAAAGAGAATTGGGAAGTAAGTCCAACTTTTAATATTCCTGTTACATTTGGAGATGGAACAAAAGGAGAATATGTTTTGGTTGGAGAGGAAGGAAGAATTGGATTTTTAATTGGCTCTGGTAAAGAGGGAGAAGCAGAAGCTCAACCAATTATTGCAGGAAAAGGTAATAAATATATGTGGCATTTTTGGGGAGAAAAAGAAGAATTCAATGGAAAGTTAAAAGTTGTTGGCATTAACGAAAAAGGAGAAGAACACAAAGTCCTTATTAGAAATGCGGGAACGTCTAATAGTGAAAAAGTTTGGGAGTATCCAGAAGGTGGAATGAGTCCTAATAATGGAGCTGATACGCACGTTCCATCAAATATGGAATTTCCGACAGAAGGATTATGGAAGCTAAACGTTTATTTTGGTGATAAATTATTTGGTGAAATTATTGTAAATGTTGAAGAAAGCTAATTTCTTATTCAACAATTGGGTGCTTATATGTAGTATGATTTTCCACCGTATTCAACGTAAGTAAAGATATGAAAAATGCCAAATTTGTTTCTTTGTAGAAGCATTATATATAGTAAGTAAATATAGTTTTTAACGTTAACAACCATAGGACTTTACGTGGAGAGGTGGATATGATAGGCTTGGATGCCTGATGAAACAACGGCTTCAGACTTCATGACAAATCATACCCACAGAGGCTCCACTTCAAGTTCTTAAACACTTATCTATGGTTACATGGAAACAATGATAATGGGTGCACCATATCATTGTTTTGGAACGAATACTATATATAAGTGCCCGTTAGTTGAAAAACATTAATTGATTTTACAGCTAGAGGCTACATCTTAGCTATTCCATTAAGGGAGAAATTCTGCAGCAAGAATTATGCTCTTTTTTTATGTAAAAAACCCAGATTGTGAGGGAAACAGTAAAGTAAGAATATTGATTGATGAAGATATGTAAAGTGTTTTACTTAAACGCAGAATAGTTGAGGAACAAATTGTTGAAATTGTTGAGATAAATTAAATACACAAACGTCTTGTATAGAGGGGGGGATGTGATTGAAAAAGGTTATAAGAGTTGAGATTTTGGTAATCATTATTTTCTTTGTAATTGTTTTTATTTTTAAAAATGACTTTTCAAATATCGCTAAGGTGGAATACCAAAAATATAATCATACTAATGGCAGTTTTGGCGAAGTAATAATAATTGATGACAATGATAGAATCAAGCAAATAACCAAGATATTAAACAAGGGAAAACACCAAAAGATTGCATATAAGAAGGATTATCACGAAAACTATAAATTAATTTTAATGTATGAAGATGGAACTACTGAAGTCATTAGGATTTGGAAAAATTTCGGTCGTAATTTTGACTTGTTTGAAAGTGATAAAAGGGATGGTGTATATAAAATTAAGAACAAGAATTCAAGGGAAGAATTAAGTGAGATTTTAAACTAACGGGGGCAAGAGTTAAAGATCAGCTGTCATTTTCGGCAGCTTTTCTTATTGAAGTAACGTGCAGTTTAGTTGAAGAGATAAATTTTAAAGTAACATAGTTTGAGTTGTGGTAAAATATGTTATTAGTACAAGCACGAAACTATTAGGAGGTTTTTATATGAAAGGGAAATTAGTTTTAACCATTGGTTTTGCAGGAGCTTTAGCATTATCAATCGGTTTTGCGAAAGACTTGCAAAGTACAAAGGTATTTGCACAAACTGAACAATCAAAAGTAAAAGATGAACAAACAGCCACTAATAATGGAGATCAATACAGAGTTATATCAGTAGAAGAGCAAAATCGTAGAGAAGGTAATGTAGCTAAAGGAAAAGATGTTACCACAACTATATCAGTAGAAGAGCAAAATATGGTGGAAAATAGTTCAGCTCAACAAGGGTTTGTTCCACAAGAAAATGGGACAGGTTTCTTTTTTACTAAAGTAAAATGAAAAGAAATTTATTAATTGCAACTTTTCACTAACGGGTGCTTGAGTTGAAATCCAGCTGCCAAACTAGGCAGCTTTTTCTTGTTAAACTAACGGAGCAGGTTAGTGGAATAAAAAGTGAATTAATCCATTATTATGTGTATTATGTTAACTGCATAAATCAGTTGTACAGAGGTAATAAAGTTGTTTAATTTGCAATTATTTTGCGGTAATAAAATTAAATATCAAATAAAGGAAATATCTTCTTGACAGTCGAATTTTAGTATAGAACCATAATTAACTATTCCGATGAGGAGGATTCTTGTGCGTCCAAGACCATTATCTATTGAAAATCCAGAGCATGCTAGGTATGTTAGTCTTGTGCCAGATGGAGATATTGAAGAAATACTTAGTAAGCAACGAACCAAGACCATTACCCTCTTGAGCAGCATATCAGAGGAGTCAGCAAGGAAGGCGTACGCACCAGGGAAATGGACTTTAAAAGAAGTGATTGGGCATATGACCGACTCTGAACGTGTGATGTCGTATCGAATGCTTGCCATTGCACGAAATGAAAGTGCGCCACTCCCAGCAATGGATCAGGATCAATACGTTTCTGCAGCAAACTTCAACAAATTATCCTGGGAGCAGCTACTAGCTGGTTTAGACACGGTACGCTCCAACACGATAAGTCTTATTTCAACCATTGATGATGTAGCATGGGATCGTAATGGAACTGTAATGAACAGCCCAGTTTCGGTAGGTACCCTTGCATATGGCATTGTCGGGCACGAGTTACACCATATGAAAGTGATTAGTGATAAATACTTATAAGTCTTTTTCTATTAATTAAAAAACCTAATTTCTCATTTAATGCTGAGAAATTAGTTTTTTTAATATTGAAACTTCCTTAAGGTTGTAAATATGCATTTTCCTGACGCTACTGTACAGAGATAATAAAGTTGTTTAATTTACAATAAAGTCATTAAAAAATAATAATGTTGTTTAAAAATCCTTATGTCACTAACGGGCAGTATAGTTTAAGAAGAATTAGAACTTTCAAGGAGGAGTAATCCTTTTTCGTATGGAATTAATAGGTACAAAAGCTATTTTACTATTTACTTAAAAAGGGAGACATTATTTCTATGATAATTGAAACAGATATATCTCTAGAAGGAAATACAATTTCTCTTATTCCTCTCGAGATGAAGTATAAGGAACTATTATTTGAAGCTTTAAAAAGTCCTGACGTATGGAAATATACCTGGCGAGAAGTTAACACAGTGGAGGATTTAGAACAAATAATAATGATAGCTGTTAACAATAAAAAGGACGGTAAACAAATATCTTTTATTGTTAAGGATAAACTGACAGGGCAAGTAATAGGTACAACTCGTATTGGCGATATTGATAAAGTAAATCGTAATGTGGAAATAGGTTGGACCTGGCTTTCTCCAGAAGTTTGGAAAACAAAGGTAAACACAGAATGTAAATCTTTATTACTTAAGTATTGTTTTGAAGAATTAAAAGTAATTCGCGTTCAATTTTCAGTTAGTGGACAAAACTTACGTTCTCAAAAAGCAGTTGAACGAATAGGGGCAACAAAAGAGGGAACTTTTCGTAAACATAGGGTAAAGGCAGACGGTACCATTCACGACAATATATTTTACAGTATTATCGATAGTGAATGGGAGTCAGTAAAAGAAAGATTAATATATTTATTAGAGAAAAAATACTGATTGTCTTACCTCTTCTTTATTAAATAATTCTATTGGGAAGATGCTTAATTGTGTTTAACTATCAACAGATTGTGAAGGGTTGTACTTAAACTAACGTGTGCTTCAGTACAATAAATAAGGTGTATTTTTGCAACTTTTCTCGTTTTCCACTATTCAACAATCGGGCCATTTAATTGAATAAGAATATTAAAACAATATGGTCAGTGTAAAGTTTGTGAGTGATTTTATTTCAACTAACGATAGCGGGTTTAAGAAGGAAAATAAACAGGATTAGTTGAATAAGTAATACTGGACTCAGTTTTGTTTTATTCTCAAAATAAATCATTTAACTTATTTTCTAAATAGGGGAGGGCTTTCATTGAAAACATTTTTTCGATATAACTGGATGGTCAGAGAAGAATGGTATCGGTGGTGCGAAGAGTTAAGTGAAGAGGAGCTTTTACAAACCAGAACCGGCGGAGTAGGCAGTATACTACATACACTCTTCCATATTGTTGATGTAGAATGGAGCTGGGTACGTCTTTTACAAGGTAAAACTGACTTTGAAGGGAGTTTTGATGATTATAAAAGCCTGAAACAGGTTCGAAAATTGGATTCTGAATTTCGTTCGGAAGTAGAGAATTTTGTGAACAACTGGGATGATCGTATGGAAAATCAACTATTTTACGATACACTACCAGATGGAAGAATTGTAACTGACACTTGGGGTGAGGTAATACGACATGTTATTGCACACGAAATTCACCATATAGGACAATTATCAATCTGGGCAAGGGAAGTAGGGAAAAAGCCTGTGTCTGCAAACTTTATTGGCCGGGGTCTTATCTCTCATTCGAATAAATAATTCAAAAAGTAATTAATATAGTTTTTTTGATAGATGGATATTCCATTAAAGGGCGCAATTCTTGAAGAGGAATTGTGCCTTTTTCAGTAATCGGTCCATATAATTGAACAACGTCCTTATAAATATCCCTGCCGATCATCCAATGATTAAAACACTACAAACGGCTTATCAATCGATTACAGGGGATGAACCCACACTTTTAACATCGGGCGGGGGAACATATACAGCGTTAATGAAAAATGCAGTGGCTTACGGTGCGCTTTTCCCTGGTAAGGTAGATAGCTCTCACCACAAAAAATCTCCTCCTTTTCGTATTGGAGGAATTTTTGCCTTGATTGTAGAAATGAAAACGGAAGGTATTGAACTATCGGAGCAGGATTATCTAACAAGGTTATTAAATTTTTATGGGAAATTCTTATGGAAGCCTTTTGATACAAGGGAGGAGAATTATGAAGAAATCAATTAAACTGCTTATTTTCGGGATTTTAGGGGTACTTTTAATATTTATGGTTATAGGAATAGTTTCTTTCTATTCTGCATCCAAGACCGAGAATCAAATGCTAATTGAGATGGTAGCTTTCAATAGTTTAACTGATGAAGAAAGTGCTTTAATACCAGTAAGTCCAAAGGATTCAATTGTAAAACAAGTATCTGTTAATGATGATATAAAAGCATCAATTGATATAAATTATGACAAAGACCAAGTTTATTCTGTTACTTTTAATAACACTGAGACAGATACTACTGGAAACCTTGTAGTTTTTGTTGGTTTGGATAAAAAAACAGTTCTTGGGAAAGGGTTTGCCAGTAAATAAAAAAGGGTTCTTCTTGCGTTAACGGGTACTTATCTTCAAGAAGGAGAAGTGCCCTTTTTTATAGAAATTATTGCACTAACCGGGCAGTTTTGTGGAAGAAGAACTTTTATTAGGAGGTGGATTTTTGTTCAATTATTCTCGTAAAAAGTGGGTAGTTTTGTTAATTATTTTATTCTTAATAGCAGGTTTTTTATTTTATTTATATTTTGAGGCAGGAAAATCTTATAAAAGTAGTTCAATGATTTTTGAAATTGATAAGAAAGAACATCATATTGAACCAGGAAAATATATGAAGATGTGGGTTATAGGCTCTAATGCGAATGATAACAGTCCAAATAAAGAGCGATATAAGGTAATGATTGAGGACTCAAGAATATATAATTTGTTAGAGGAAGGTAATGAATACTTTGTAAATATTCAAGGTATTAAAAAGAGGAATCAATCAGAATATATATATACTTTTGGTCAATTGGGTTTGGTTGATGGAACACAATTGGCTGGAGAAGGAAAAATTGATTAATTAATGGGTTCGATGCTTGAAAAGGTATCGCCTATTTTAGAAATGCTAATTTTCTATATTCAGCAATCGGGCGCGATTGTGGAGTATCATTGATAGGAAATGATCAAATTTATTTATAAAAGAATGAGTCAATTAAAAATATTAAGAGCGTGCTTTGATCAATCTTTTTTACAAAACACGCTTTTTTCTATGATCGTTTATTAAGGTTTTAAGTATCGATTTGATTAAACATTAACAGCCATACTAGATGTAACATAACACCTAATCCGGCTATCTTATTATTTCAATTTATTAGAAATTTATATTCTACAATTATATTTCAACCTCTGTTTCAGACAAATTTAATGCTTTTCCGCCCACCTTTACCTCAATAATTTCTTTCCCTTGAGTGGTTAACGCTATAACTATTTCCGAAGGTTTTTTCATAGAGTAACCTTGCTCAACAGATATATTAATAACATGTTCAGGTTTGATTTTACCATATTTATATAGATAACATGAAAGGGCACCATTGGATGTACCAGTTGCAGATTCTTCTGGAATTCCATATAAAGGTGCCAAATTTCTACAGTGAGCATTTGAACCCTTTAGTGATTCAAGGGTAAAAATATGATAACCAATGGTATTATATTTACTGCTGATATTTGTTACTTTTTCAAAATCTGGCTTTATAGAATTTAAGATATCTAAGTTTCTAATCGGTACAAGTATATCCCTAAGGCCAGTAGATACAATTTGCACTGGTAGATCCCCCAACATTTCATCTATAGTAATATTTAAGGAATCTGCAATTTCCTCCTTGTCTATTATTTCATAATAGCTTGGAGCATTTTGATCCATCATAATTGATAGGTCTTCCATTACTTCTACATTTAAAATTCCAGCCTTTGTTTCTTGAGAATATTTTCCTGGTTTAATATATCCTTGGCTTGAAAGTGTATAGAACGCTGCTATCGTTGCATGGCCACAAAGATCAACCTCTTCATTAGGTGTAAAGAATCTAACCTTGAAGTCAGCAAGGTCTGACTTCATGACAAAAGCAGTCTCACTAAAACCGATGATACCTGCTATTTTTTTCATGTCCTCATCTGATAGATAATCAGCGCTAAGTACCACTCCGGCAGGGTTCCCTCCCTCAATGGATTTTGCAAATGAATTTAATGTATAAACTTTTAACTTCATAATATGATCCCTCCAAATTGTATATCGATTTTATATTTGCACGATTGTCCCAACATTCATTTCTTCTGCTTTTGATACAATATATTTTGAAACTGCAAGATCCTGCAATGCTATGCCAGTACTATCAAAAATCGTAATTTCTTCATCACTTGTACGTCCTTTCGCATTTCCAAGTATGAATTGTCCGATTTCAGTCAAATTGTTTTTGCCTAATATACCAGCCCTTATAGCACTTTGTGTTTCTCCGACTGTCGATGCTTGTGTAATATCATCTACATATACAGAAGCTACCTCAAAGATCTTTTCATCTATTTCCTGTTTTCCAGTCATGTCTGCCCCCACACAGCTGAAATGTATGCCTGGCTTAATCCACTCCTTAAAAATCAGTGGTTTTCGCGAAGGCGTTATCGTAATTACTGCATCGGTTTCTTCCAAAGCTTTGACTGGATTTTCTACAGCTACAAACTGAACTGACTCAATTCTTTGTTTCCAGCTCTTATTATAAGTATCGTTGATATCATTTATGATCTTATCTAGTTCCGTCTTTATTGAATATTGGAATTTTGATGCATTTTCATATTTTACGGGGTCATATATATATACCTTGTTGATTGTCTGAACTTGAGATAGAGTGGCTGCTATTTGAAAAATCGCCTGAACTCCTGTACCTACAATCATTAGTGTTTTTGAATCTTGTTTTGACAGGTGTTTCACGCCTATTGAACCTGCTGCTCCAGTACGCATTCCTGTCAAATAACTTGCGTTGATCATTGCCTTAGGAAACCCATTCTTCAAATCAAATAACATAGTCAGCCCAGTTATAGCTGGAAGCCCTTGATTTTTATTATCACCAAACCATGAAACGAGTTTTAATCCAAACACATCTTCTTCATTAAGCATCCCTGATTTAATATCCATTTCTGCCCTACCCTTAAAAATCACCTCAGATACCATGGAGAATAGTCTCGCCTGATTGTTGGCTTTAAGCGCATAGGCTTTTTCTACACATGCTACTGTATTCTTGATATCAAGAATGTTCTTAACATCATTATCACTTAGAATTCTTATTGGTACCATAGTTATCATTCTCCTTTAAAATTTTAATATCTGTTAATGTAATTGTATTTGAACAACAACAAAAAGTCTCCAACCATTCTTGGTTGTTATTTAACCAACCAAATTATATAGTAAAAGTACTATGATTTTGGAGGAATTTTATGTTGGATATAAACTGGAGACCTGATAGAAATAATCCTTATCGATTGAATATACAGATTGTTAACTTCATAAAAGATAAAATAGCAACTGGAGAATGGCCAGTTGGTTTCAAATTGCCAAGTCAGCGGACACTTTCTGAAATTTTCTGTGTAAACAGAAGTACCGTAGTATCTGCCCTTGAAGAGCTGGCAGCTGAAGGCCTTATTAGCGGTAATGCTGGTGGAGGTACAAAAGTAATAAACAATACATGGACATTAATGTCCATTAATCATTCACATAATTGGCTTCCCTATATATCTTCGGGATTACATCAAACAAATCAAAATATAATGCAGCAGATCAATCAGGTTGAATTCCAACCTGATATCATCCGAATGGGGTCCTGCGAACCTTCCCCTGAATTAATACCTAACAAAATGATTCAGGGCGTACTAAAAAAACTGTCTAAGTCTATGGCATCGCTGGGTTATGAAGAACCAAAGGGAAATATCCATCTAAGAAGAGAGGTATGCACATACCTTAAAACAATAGGAATAGGAGCTGATCCATCCTCAGTTTTGATTACCTCTGGTGTTTTGCAGGCACTGCAGCTTATTTCCCTTGGCCTTTTGCACACGAACTCAGTAGTATATGTTGAAAAGCCATCCTACCTATACTCTCTTAGAACCTTTCAATCGTTCGGAATGCAGCTTTCGGGAATTAAGCTGGATGAAGAAGGTATAGAAATAAAAGAATTGGTTGATCGACATAGGCAGAGAAAAGGAGCAATGCTTTTTACAATACCTACTTTTCAAAATCCTACCGGGAGTGTCATGTCACTTGAAAGAAGAAAAACGCTTGTTGATGCGTGTGATAGGGAACGTTTGCCTATTATCGAGGATGATGTATATAGGGAGCTTTGGTTTGATGAACAACCTCCACAGCCAATAAAGGCATTTGATAACAATGGACTTGTATTATATATTGGTGGAATATCGAAGAATTTAAGTCCTGGTCTCAGGATTGGATGGATTGTTGGATCAGAAAAAGTCATTGAAAGATTGGCAGATATAAAAATGCAAACTGATTATGGAACCAGCTCACTCTCCCAGAATGTAACCACAGAACTATTCTCTAGTGGTCTTTATTATCAGCATAACGATATAATGAGGAAAAATGTTAAGATCCGAAGAGATGTTGCTCTTGAAGCATTAAAGAAATATTTTACCAGCATCGGTACATGGAATATCCCTAGGGGCGGATATTTCATCTGGCTTAAGTTAAATGAAGGTATATCCATGTACCAGCTTTTTACTAAAGCCTTAAGTCGGAAAATACTTGTTCACCCTGGAGATTTGTATGAGTTTCACTCTGATCAATATTTAAGAATTTCTTATTCTTATGCATCCTTAAATGAAATTGACTATGGAATTAAAACTCTTTCAGAATTGGTAGCAGAACAAATTTTTTAAGTTTCATATAGAGATTTAAATATGGCAGATAATTATTGCATCCACATCGATTACGCCATACATTTGCAACAGAATTATTGGCAAAAGGGGCTGATTTATCGTTTATAGGCGATGAATTGGGTCATAGCGATGTGAGTACTACTCAAATCTATGCTAGACTCCCCAAGAGGGAGATAATAACGCTTTACCGAAAATATATGGGGTAAGAGGGTGAGTTTACTTGATCACTTCAGAAATATGTTTGCAACAATTTAAAGATGAATATAGTTTTCGATTGACAGAAAAAACGATATATCACTATATACTAGCAGTGGAGCAATTTAGTTTTTTGTGACAAACCTTTTTCTGAAATCAATTCAAAAGATATTAGGGGATGGATGTCATCCTTAGAATTACGAAAATATAAAGCTGTTACTGTGCAAGCAAAATTAGCAGGTATCAAGCTTTTTTTTAAGTATTGCATAGAGGAAGGTTTTCTTACTAAAGATCCAGTGAAAAATATCCCTTTTCCAGAAGTGGAAGATAAACAACCTAGATATCTTCAAAGGGATGAACTGTTTCAATTGCGTCAATTAGTAAAAGGAAAGGTAGAGGGAAGAGCGGTTATTGAGGTGCTTTATGCCACGGGAGTGCGTCTTATGGAGTTCGTTGAAATAAAAAAAGAGGATATTAATTGGTCGGAGCGGATAATTACGATACCAAAAGGGAAACGTAAAAAAGAGCGTATTGTGTAATTTACACGAGAGTGTGCGGAACATCTGAAAGCCTATTTAGACGTACGGGAGGATACACTTCCGTTTGTTTTTGTAAATACTAAAAGAACTGGTTCGATGTGTCCTCGTACCATCCAATTAATATTTGAAACCTATGCAAAAAAGCTAGGTATTCACTTTTCACCACATACGTTACGTCATACATTTGCTGCCCATTTAGCCATGAAGGGCATGCCATTGGAATGTATCCAAGCTCTATTAGGACATAACGGTCCGCATCAAACACAGTTGTATGCTCGTTTATATCATCAAGCAAGAAAAGAGATATATGATCAATGGATGTAAGCGGATAGTTAGAATAGCAACAATTCGTATAATACAAATTAACGTTAAGAAGGATTAACGCTTATTTTATGAATTAACGGTTATTTATGTGGGAATTCTTCAACAATAGTCAGTTTAGTGAAAGAATCGACTGTAGCTCTTATTAAACAATCGGGCCATTATCTACAGTAAATAAAGAAGTAGTATTTAACGTTTTTAAAGTTAAGTATTACTTCTTTTTTGTATCTTAAAATAATAATTATATACAGTAGAGAATTATAGTATTTATAGTTTTCAAAGAAAGGCTTTTATAAATACATCATTATTTAGTCTGGAGGTGATGTTTTATGAAAGTTCAAGAAGTTCTAATTGATGGCAAAAGGCGTTATGTGCTTATTGATGAAAATAATAAACCAGTAGTACCCGTAATCAAATACCTTAAATATCTTGATAACACCGGGAGAGCTGAGAACACATTAAGATCATACTGTCGTCATTTGAAATTATACTTTCAGTATTTAAAAGAAAAAGAAAGAGGATATGAAGAAGTTGATCTGGATTTATTGGCGGAATTTATATCTTGGTTAAGGAATCCATATCAATCTATTAAGGTTATTCAGCTTAAACAAACCAAAGCAAAGAGATCAGAGCGAACTGTAAATACAATATTAACTTGTGTTCAAGGATTCTATGATTACTTGATGAGAATTGAGGATTATGAAAAAGATCTATTTGAAAAAACAAAGAAACAAATGACTGGAAATTACCGGTCATTCAAACCGTTTTTACATCATATTTCAAAAGGAAAACCCTTTGATAAAAACATCTTAAAAATGAAAGAGCCCCGAAGGGACGTCTTAACACTCACAAGAGATCAAGTGCAACTGGTCCATGATGCGTGCAGCAATATTCGGGATATTTTATTGATTCGAGTATTGTATGAAGGTGGTCTTAGAATCGGAGAAGCCCTATCTTTGTGGATTGAGGACTTTGATATTAGCTCCACTAATATTAGGGTACGTAAATCAAAATCCGTCAGTGGTGAAGGGAGAAAAGTTTATGTATCTGCCGATACAATGAATATCTTTCAAGATTATCTTATTGAACTTCACGACGCAGATACAAATTTCGTTTTTATAAATTTATCTGGACCTAATAGGGGTGAACCCTTAAAATATAGGGCTGCTTTTGATGTGATTGAACGGATAAGTAAGAAGACTAAGGTTGATGTCACCCCCCATATGTTAAGGCACACTTATGCCACCGAGTTGCATGAACAAGGAATGGATGTCTCCATAATTCAAAAGTTGTTGGGTCATTCGAACGTTCAAACAACTATACAGACGTATATTCATCCAACTGATGAAACTATACGAAAAGAATGGCAGAAAGCACATGACAGAATGAAAGGTGACAACAAAAATGATTTTAAATAAGGCTACTGAACAACAAGCGAGAATTCTAAAATATGAGCAGATTTTACAAGAGTTAATTGGATATTGGAAAAATAATCAATGGGATGCATTAAATTGCCCTCTTTACAAAAAAGAAACAAAATTAAAAAGCCAAACAATTAAATTTAGGGAAGTATTAAATCCAAGAGTTAGAAATGAATTTAAATATTATTTCTACAGACGATTGATTAATTTAGAAATAAATATGGCAACTGTATGGAGTAGTTCCGGTGCATTTAATAGCTTACAAGATTTTATTAACAGGTTTTATTCTGGTATTAGTTCTATTCACGACATCCCTTACGGGAAATTTTCAATACACTATAAAACTTACCTATTTGAACATGGAAAAAAAGATTTAACAGTTAAAGGATACCTCCAGTTATATAACCGAATTTATTCGTTTTTCCTTGACTGGTATGATGAACGAAAGGAAACAGAGAAAGATATTTGGGATGTTCGAAAACTGGGTATTGATTACAATAATAGTAATCATGGTTACACTCTAAATTTCACTTCTATACCAATCTCTTTTCGAAATTTGGTAAAAAGATATATCGAAAAACGTGTTCTATTACAAGAAAGCTTAAGCTGGGGGTCAGCCATACAAACAATATCAAAGCTGCAAGAATTCTTTAAATATATTTTCAAAAAATATCCAAATTGGCAAGACCTAACTCTGTTAAGTAGAAGCGATATAGAGAGTTTTATATATTACTTACGAACTTCTCCTATGGGCGGCGGTAGCGTTCATAAAGGTCAAGCCCCTTCTGAGAATCATATACATCGCTCATTATCTGTACTAGAAACGTTTATTGTATATATTCAAAGATATGAATGGGATGAAGCTCCTAAAAAGCCTGCAGGAATCTTAATTGTACCTGAAGATAAACCTAGACTACCCCCAAAGGCATCTAACCAAATTAAATACATATCTGATTTTGTTTGGGATCAAATCATGAATCATATGGGAAAACTGCCGCAAGAGATTGTTCCTATTGTAATACTGTTAGAGGCATCAGGTTTTAGAATTTCTGATGTGTGTACTTTGAAAGTAGATTGCTTGATTCAAAGAGAAGATGGTTGGTGGATTGTCGGTGATCAACGTAAAGTAAAGGGTAAAAATCATCGAGTTCCAATTTCGGAAGAAATAGCTAAGGTAGTGCTTTCTCAACAAAAATTAACAAAGGAAAAATCGACTTTAGAAACAAATCCATTAAATTATTTATTTCCAACTTATCACGGGACAAGAAAAGGTCAGCCCATTTCGAGGGACAATGTAGTAAACAATTTAAACCTACTAGCTATAGAGAATAATATTTTTGATGAAAAAGGTAATATCTATCGGTGTAAAGCACATGCATTTAGACATCGTTATGGAGTAAACCTTATAAATAATGGAATGAACATTTTGCATGTACAAAAATTAATGGCTCATGTGAGCCCTGAAATGACATTGGTGTATGCCAAGATTCATGATAAAACTCTTCGAAAAGAATGGGAAAAAGCCACAAGCAATGGAGCTATAAGATTAAATCAAGGTGGCAAAATTATCGCCACTAGTATAGAAAAACAAGCAGAGAAAAATGGATTAGAGTTGGAGTGGTTACGTCATAATTTGGATTCTATTAGATTAGATCACGGTTTTTGTATTAAAAGCCCCAAAAATAATTGTGACTTTTTAGAACAAACTTTAGAACCGCCATGTATAAAAAATAACTGCCGCAGTTTTCATGTAGATCAAAGTTTTTTAGATTTCTATAATGATCAGATTTCAAAGATAGAATCTGATATACATATATATCAAAAATCAGGAAGAAATCGCTCAATAGAAATTATTCAACCGAAATTGAAACGGTACAAAGAAATTAGGGATGGAATCATTCATAACGGTGGAATTTATGGAATTAACAAATCAAGAAGAGAATCGAAAAATTAAAGATGAAAGATGTGAGATACATTGGCTAATAAGAATCCAAATACAGGACCATTATTAAGAAGTATAGAAGATAAAAAGCAAAAGACTTTTCAAAAGGTAGAGACCGCCATTAAAGAGATGATAAAGCAACATAAAAAGATTAACTTTAATTCAATAGCAGAAGAATCTGGTGTATCAAAGTCATTTCTTTATAAGTACAGTGAAATAAGATCTCGAATTGAAACATTAAGGAGTCAGGAAGAAGGCTTAGTAACAACGAAACAGGCCAAACGAGAAATGTCAGAGAAATCAAAGGATGTCATTATTGCATCACTCCGTAAAAGAAATAAGAATCTTGAAGAAGAAAATAGGAAATTGAAAGAGCAACTTAAAGTGGAATGGGCAGCAATTTATAAAGAAATTGAGTAAAATTATGAACTATCTTTAAAAACATGTATTCAATGAATGAGGTTCGATAGAACCTCATTTTTATTAACCATACTGTAGATAAGTCCCCGATTGTTTAATAAGAACTCATGGTTATAAGATTTTAGTTATAAATATTGTGAAGTATTTCCCTTAAACTCTCGGAGCATGGTAGCTTTATAAGAAAAAAGTGCTTTCCAAATAAGAAAACACTTATATATAGATTATCATTTATTCAGTTTTATTACTGCCATGATTGAGGATTCACTTGCTTTTTCATTATTACTTGCTTCTCCGTGCCCTGGTCCAAATAGATTCAAGACTACAACACCTATAAGAATTAATGTAATTCCTGCAACACTGGCAACATTAATTTTCTCTTTCCAAATTAGTACAGAAATAATGGTGGTAGCAACAATACCTAGTCCAGACCAAAGGGCATAGGCGGTATTAAGTGGAATAGTCTTCATTGCTATTGATAAAAAGAAAAATGAGCCTATAAAAGCAATTATTACACCAACGGTAGGATAGAGTTTCGAAAATCCTTCAGATGCTTTGAGCAGAGATGTTCCAATAAGTTCTCCTATTATAGCTAGTGCTAAATATAAGTACGACATATTATTCTTCCTCCTTAATCATATGATTTAATTCATTAATAACACCATTTTTAAGGTTTTCGTCTAGCGGTGCCAAATCAAATATTTCTGAGAACCACAGTCCATCTATTGCTAAACGGACTATTGTAACTTTGATAGGGTCTATGCCATCGTTCATCAGTTTACCAAGCAAGATGTCATATTCTTTTTTGTACTCTTCCAGTAAACTTGGATTAGTAAACATTGCAGCAATAAGGGCGGAAGATAGGCGTTTATCATGGTTTAAATCAGAAAATGTAGCTTGGATATAAGCACTAGTCCAATTACTAACTTCACTTTTAGTATTATTTTTCACTAAAGATTCAATGCTATTAAAGTAACTGTAGGTCCAGTCTTGTACCATCCCTATAATTAACGCTTCCTTACTTGAATAGTGATAAAGTAAGCCACCTTTGCTGAGACCGGCTTTTTTTGCAACAGCTTCTAATGTAAGTTTTGCAACACCTTCTTCTTTAACAATATCAGCAGCAGCAGTTAATATAATTTTCTTTTTATCTTCAGAATTTGAAACCGACATCCAAAATCCTCCTTGATTACTTGTTACATTTACTGTACCGTCTGGACGGTATAGTTGTCAATGAATGAAATTATTTTATTTTTTGTAAGGATTATTAAGTGGGAGTTTGTGAAGGAATACACTTAAACTATAGGGGGCGTTAGTTAAATAAGAATTAAGTGATATTATGAGTGAGGTCAGATTTTAGTTATTCCATTAAAGGGCGCAATTCTGCAGCAAGAATTACGCTCTTTTTTTATGTTAGGGCAAGTTAATTGAATAACACTTTAAAGAAAATTAGATATGTATGATAGAGCTTAAAAAAGATTGTGAAGTTTTGTACTTAAAGTAACAAGGCAGAAGAGTTGAAGAAGAAATGATTGAGTATTTCATTAAATATTGAAATAATGACATTAACCGAAGGGAGTGTAAAATTTGGAAAATTCATTAATAATGAAGACAGATTCATCCATTACTTTGAACTTTTTGATTTACATACAAAATAATTTTCTAAATCAACGTCGAAATGATGAGGATTTGAGGTTTCCTTATTTTTCAACAAGAATAGCGTTTAAAGAAGACTTTGAATTAAAGTATGAAGAACTGTGGAATGAGATTTCACAATAAATATTTGATGATAATAAAAACCATGAAAGAACATTTTATGAAGAAAAGGATTTATTTTATCAAAGGTTGTTTGTAATTGATACAGATAGTTTAAAGAATTTTAATGAGATTTATAAAATATTCAAAGTGTGGTGGAATAGCTTTGCAGGTCGTTTTTCAATAGAAAGGTCTATTGATGATATGGGGCATACATTATATGCTGATTTGGCAAAATCGCTAGTTCAAAGAGGGATAAAACCAAAAAAGGACTTGAATATTAGTTTAATTTATGATGAATGTTTACTAGCTGATGCTCAAGTCTCTTCATATTTCGCTATTCTACCTATTAGAGATTTTTTTATTAAATACAAAGAGTTAGTTCCAAAATTAGAGGTATGTATTTATTAAGCTAACGGGTGCGTTAGTTGCATAACATGATCGACTATTTAGTCGGTCTTTTTTATTGTGCTGGCAATATAGGTCAATAAGAAGGACTAATATAACTGAAAATAGAATTATGAAAAAGTACGATAAAGGGGGAGATTTCATTAAATCCATTTATCATATGGTTCCAAAAAATATGAGTGGAGAAACACTTATGTCCGTAAATAAAATAAAGCTTTTGGATTTAGAACTATATATTTAAGTTACTGAAATGTAAATTTTAATAAATAGTATAGGAGCAGAAACCAATGAATCCATTATTATTAGAAATCCCAACTAAAATCGATACTAAGAGATTGTACTTAAGAATTCCGATGGCTGGCGATGGTGAAACAGTTAATGCTGCAATAAGAGCTTCAATTAATGAATTTAAACTTTGGTTACCATTATTTCAAAGTATGCCTGAAATTACTAAAACAGAAATCAAGGTGCGAATGGAAGTTTTGGCGAAGTAATAATAATTGATGACAATGATAGAATCAAGCAAATAACCAAGATATTAAACAAGGGAAAACACCAAAAGATTGCATATAAGAAGGATTATCACGAAAACTATAAATTAATTTTAATGTATGAAGATGGAACTACTGAAGTCATTAGGATTTGGAAAAAATTGGTCGTAATTTCGACTTGTTTGAAAGTGATAAAAGGGATGGTGTATATAAAATTAAGAACAAGAATTCAAGGGAAGAATTAAGTGAGATTTTAAACTACCATGAAAATAAATTTCTTCAAGAAAAGAAAAATGACAACACTTAAAAAGACCCTGCTCGATCGTTAAAAAAAGAGGAGAGAGTACATTAATGAGTCTATGGATTACGGTGGACTGGATTAAGGTCAATATCAGTATGACTCCTCTTAACCATTTTCATTCTCTGTGGTGCAGCATTATTTTGTGCTGCATGGATGGCTAACGGGGGCAAGAGTTAAAGATCAGCTGTCATTTTCGGCAGCTTTTCTTATTGAAGTAACGAGCAGGATAGTTGATGAAGGAATTACAAAAAAGGATGGAGAATGAGTAAATATCAGGTCGTTTAACAGGAGGTTTCTATTGAAAAATCAAGTTAGGAAGAAATTGATTGGTTGGACAATAGCCATAGCCACGCCCTTGGTCGGTGGAGTTATTTATTATTTCATTTTGTTATTTCTATATCTACCATCAGAGAATTTATATAACTTCCCAGTCCCTCGGAATGCTGAATTAATCAAGGGAAATGATGTAACGAAAAGTTATGATTGGTCAACAGCATCAGAGGAAAATGGTATACCTTTTGGATATGAATTGGTCATTAAAATCAATGGATGGAAAAAGGGAGAAAGACAAGGTGCTTCGGTTTTATACACAAAAGGAAATAAGAAAATAGATTTAATTTGTACAAGGAAGCATTTAGACATCCTTAAAGCGAATTAATAAATGAAATATCTTTTTTAACTAACAAGTGCGATCCTTTAATAAAAAGGGATTGCTCTTTTGCTTATTGAAGTAAAGGGCAGTATAGTTTAAGAAGAATTAGAACTTTCAAGGAGGAGTAATCCTTTTTCGTATGGAATTAATAGGTACAAAAGCTATTTTACTATTTACTTAAAAAGGGAGACATTATTTCTATGATAATTGAAACAGATATATCTCTAGAAGGAAATACAATTTCTCTTATTCCTCTCGAGATGAAGTATAAGGAACTATTATTTGAAGCTTTAAAAAGTCCTGACGTATGGAAATATACCTGGCGAGAAGTTAACACAGTGGAGGATTTAGAACAAATAATAATGATAGCTGTTAACAATAAAAAGGACGGTAAACAAATATCTTTTATTGTTAAGGATAAACTGACAGGGCAAGTAATAGGTACAACTCGTATTGGCGATATTGATAAAGTAAATCGTAATGTGGAAATAGGTTGGACCTGGCTTTCTCCAGAAGTTTGGAAAACAAAGGTAAACACAGAATGTAAATCTTTATTACTTAAGTATTGTTTTGAAGAATTAAAAGTAATTCGCGTTCAATTTTCAGTTAGTGGACAAAACTTACGTTCTCAAAAAGCAGTTGAACGAATAGGGGCAACAAAAGAGGGAACTTTTCGTAAACATAGGGTAAAGGCAGACGGTACCATTCACGACAATATATTTTACAGTATTATCGATAGTGAATGGGAGTCAGTAAAAGAAAGGTTGATATATTTATTAGAGAAAAAATACTGATTGTCTTACCTCTTTTTTATTAAATAATTCTATTGGGAAGATGCTTAATTGTGTTTAACTATCAACAGATTGTGAAGGGGTGTACTTAAACTAACGTGTGCTTTAGTACAATAAATAAGGTGTATTTTTGCAACTTTTCTCATTTTCCACTATTCAACAATCGGGCCATTTTGTTTAACAAGACATATTGCATTAGTGGGGAAAATTCACAACTAAGGGGGCGCTTTATATAGGGGTGTGACTGATAAACTAAAGTAGACAGTTTCTGCTAGATAAGAATGAACACTTATTTTCCAGTGGGGGTGTTGGGTTTTCATTTGGGGATGGCCTATGGACGATCCTCCAATGGAAAATGGTCCCTTCTCTCCCGATTATTAAAAATAGTTCTCTGACACTGTATGATAAATGATAGAATCTTGAAATTTACATCAGTGTGGAGGAGTAAAAGGTGGATAAGTGGCAAATGTATATGGAAATTCATCAGTTGTTAAAGAGAGGCTTTAGTAAGGCTAAAATTGCAAAGAAATTAGGTGTTTCTAGAACGACGGTTTATCGTTATTTAGAAAGGTCTCCTGGGGAAATGAGTGAGTGGGTTGTTCAACAACAAAGCAGGAAGAAAAAGCTAGATACTCACAAGGGAAAGATACTCTCATGGTTGTATAATTATCCTGATATGACGGCTGCACAAGTTTTTGATTGGTTACAAGAAAAACGGCAAGTAACAGATATTGCCGAGAGCACAGTCAGAGCATATGTAAGGGAATTGCGTAAAGAATATAATATTTCTAAAGAAGCTAGCCCCCGAGAATATGAGGCAGTTCCTGACCCACCAATGGGAGAGCAAATACAAGTAGATTTTGGACAAACCGTCCAGCGTACAGAGAGTGGCAAGGAAGTAAAACTTCGTTTTATAGCATTTGTCCTTTCTCATTCAAGGTACAAGTACAAAGAGTGGCTTGATAGACCTTTCACTACTACTGACGTTATACGAGCTCACGAAAATGCGTTTCAATACTTTGGAGGTATTCCTAGTGAACTAGTATACGACCAAGATGCACTCATCGTTGTTAGTGAAAATGGAGGGGATTTAATTCTTACCAGAGAGTTTCAAGCATACAGAGAAGAACGTAAATTAACGATTTGGGTATGTAGAAAAGCAGATCCAGAAAGTAAAGGCAAAATAGAAAATGTAGTTGGTTATGTAAAAGATAACTTTGCCAAACACCGTATCTATCGTGGTATCGATAAGTGGAACGAAGAAGGAATGGCATGGCTTAAGCGTACAGGGAACTATAAGATTCATAATACAACAAAAAAGAGACCAGTCGATGTGTTTCTCCTCGAAAAGCAACACTTACGACCCATCTCTGAATCTACCAATAGATTCCCTATCGATAGTAAAAACCAATTCGACTCTAGTATAACAAGAACCGTTCGAAAGGACAATACGATTCGGTATAACTCTAATCGCTATTCCGTACCTCTCGGAACATTTGGAAAGTACCCACAAGTAGCAATTTCTGAGACAGACGACGGTTATTTAGTAATCTGCGATCCTGAAACTGGGGAATTAGTGGCCAAGCATAGTGTTTCTCAAGAAAAAGGTAAACTGATTCAAGACAGGCAACATACTCGAGATCGAACAAAAGGAATAGACGTATATATTCAAACAGTCGCAGAACAATTTGATAATCTCGATATCGCACTTTCCTTTCTAGAGTCAGTAAAAAATGCATACCCACGTTACATTAGGGATCAGCTTCAACTCATATCTAGAGAGATAAAGAAGTACGAAAATACCTTATTAAATGAAGCACTTAAAGAATGTGTGAATCAGAAACTATTTTGTGCAACAGATTTTATCGATATGGTTCGGTACCTAGACCGTCAACGACAAGTGAACAGTACAGCACCTACTGATAATGATGAAACAATAAAAACACTCCATGGCTTTCATGAATCGAAAATGTTAACGAAGCCGGGAACACGAGGAATGGATGGATATGTTTCAGTATTGGCTGGTGAAATACGGTGAGCCAGCTATACCAGGTACAACAGTTATTAAAAACATTGCGTTTAACGGAAACATCCAATGAAATATCTAAACTAATCAAAGCAGCAGAAACAAACGAAGATTCTTATACTACTTTTCTTTTAGAAATATTAACGTATGAGCAAAAACGTCGGGAAGAAAAACAAATAGAAAAACGCCTTAAATGGGCTACGTTTCCGTATCATAAAACACTGAATGACTTTAATCTAGGTGAACAGGAATCATTAAGTAAAAAGCAACTTAATCAACTTAAAGAGTTAACTTGGATTGAACAATTATTTAATATCATATTACTTGGACCGCCAGGTGCGGGGAAAACCCACCTGGCAATTGGGTTAGGTATAGAGGCAATAAAACAAGGTTTTAAAGTTGTATTTACTTCAATGGGAGAGTTGATACACACATTAAAAACAGAAGAAATTACTCGTAAATCACAGACAAGGATGAAAAGGATTCGAAGTTCAGACTTAGTTGTGATAGATGATCTGATGTTTATGGCGATGGATCAGCGCGAAGCGAATCTGTTTTTCCATCTTATTAACGACTTATATAACAACGCTTCGATCATTCTTACTTCAAATAAGTCACCTAGTGATTGGGGAGAGTTAATGGGTGATGCAAGTATTACCACTGCCATTTTGGATAGAATCATTCATCGAGCAGAAGTTATTCACTTAAATAATGATAGCTACCGAATGAAGCACCGAACTTCCATTTTTGGAAGTGAAAGTGTTCAAAATTAATTAGCAAAATGTGTTCAATTTTACTTGACGGTCACAAGGGGTCTTTTTTCAAAAAGAAAAAGGGAAAATTACAAAGCCAATGATAATTGTTAGAGTTGTAATCGCAATATTGACGGCAATAATATTTGTTTTTAGCATTATCAATGGTTTTGATTTCGCCTTAATAAAATGGGTCTTCATACTGGTAGGGGTCGGTTCCGTATTTGACGGTATTTCTAAATATCTCCATAAGGATTCCAGCAAAGCATATCTTACTGAGTTCGGATTTGCTCTATTTTGGTTTGCCTTAGCATTTACATTTAGTATTTCGTGAATTGAAAGTGTTGTGCCAGAATAGGGCGCTTTTCTGAAATAAGGAAAGCGCCTTTCATCATGAAAAGGGCCACTTTATTGAATAAGCCTTCTAAATAAAAATGGAAAATTAGTTAATAAATATCAGTATAGATTTGTAAAAAATGTACTTAAGTTAACGAGGCAGGGTTGTTCAAGAAAGAATTCTAATAATTGGTATAGAACCAACGTATAAACATATATTTTCAGGAGGATTTAATAAAATAGATATATAAAGTGGAGACCCAAGAGATAACCTAAAAATCATTCTTGAGGATTATAAAATAACTCCTTACACAAATAAAGAAGATCAAATAACGTTAAAAGATCACCTACAAAGCATGTCTCGAAAGGAAAATTGTTTAGATAACGTAATCATGGAGAATTTCTTTGGCTTATTAATCCTTATATTTATTACTATATCTTATATGGTAATGCTAGTGTGGTATTTGTGAAAGATTGTACTTAAACTATAGGGGGATTTAGTTGATGGTAAAGATGAAATAAGGACATATAAAATATTGATTGAAAATTGTCCTCATGGGGCGTTCATGAGGACAGAAAATAAAGGAATTTGCAAAACCTGTCTGCATATGCGATTTCTGCAATTAATTTAACTATAAATCTCTTAATCAAGTACACTATTTTAGTCTTATGGAACAACTCGTAAAAAGCCCTGCTTTTCTGTAACCCAAACAGGGGTTTTGGACTATAAATTATTGTTTCAGTCCATTACTATTCTCCTGTTTATGAATGTTTGACAGAATAATACAAAAATTACAAACATTCAGTGATATTATTGATTTTGGTGGAAATTGCCGAAATTTCGATAATATGAGGGGGAAAAAATTTGAGGAAAAAAGTTTTGTCGATCAGTTTATGTTCTGTTCTATCTCTTACATTCCTAGCGGGAGTAGATTCCTGGACAGTAAAAGCAACAAACGAGCAAAATCTACCCACTACATTAGAAGCAACAGCCAAGGGAAAGGTTCTCGAGTGGAAAGGGATGCCACTAAATGGACTGATCCCGGAAACCGCATCAGACGCAACCAGAATTGAACTAGAAAATGGAATGACAAAACCAATCTATTCTACTGACGAGGCGATAATTGAAGACTTATTCGTTGAGACAGAGATAGACAGCGACAGTGATGGGAAACGTGACCGCGTCTCTATTAAAGTGTACCGTCCAAAAACGGAACCAGGTGTTAAAGTACCAGTCATTTATGAGATGAGTCCGTATCGCTCCGGAATTCTAAATGTTCCTGTCTTTAATGTCGATGTAGATTTAAATCCTGTTAAACATCCTGGTAACGGGAATGGACGAGGAGGAAAACCATTCGCGCTTGTGGAAGGACAAGCTGCCAATCTTGGTTCCTTAGGGAATTACTATGTCCCTCGTGGTTATGGTGTTATTCTTGCGGAGAGTATTGGGACAGGCAAATCGGATGGGTGTCCAACAACGGGCGATGAACGAGAAATTCTTGGTACAAAATCCGTTATTGATTGGTTAAACGGGCGGGCGAAAGCTTATACAGGAGATGGGAGAGAGGTATCAGCTGATTGGTCCACTGGTAACGTTGGGATGACAGGTACTTCCTACAATGGGACCTTACCAAATGCAGTTGCTGCAACAGGTGTGGATGGACTAAAAACTATTATCCCAGTTGCAGCAATTAGCAGCTGGTATGACTATTATCGTGCAAACGGAGCAGTTATAGCTCCTGGAGGCTACCAAGGTGAAGATACAGACAATATGGCTGAAGCAGTCCTAACTCGTAAAAATCCACAAGTATGTAAAGATGTCATTGCAGAGTTAAAAGCTGCACAAGACAGAGAAACAGGGGACTACAGTGAATTCTGGGCACACCGTGATTATGTGAAGGATGTCAAGAATTTAAAGGCTAGTGTTCTCGTTGTTCACGGGCTGAATGATTGGAATGTTAAGACAAAACAATTTGCACAGTGGTGGGAAGCATTAGGAGAAAATAATGTCCCTCGTAGATTGTGGCTCCATCAGGGTGCCCATTCAAGTCCATCAGGCAATAACTGGCCGCAATTACAAAATAGATGGTTTGACTATTATCTGTATGGGATTGAAAATGGGGTTATGAATGAGCCAGCTGTTGATATTCAGCGTGAGGACAGAACTTGGAGTAAGGAAACAAGCTGGCCTGCACCTGGCACAGTTTCGACAAGACTTCATTTAACAGGCACGGGAAATGATTTAGGGGCGTTACATCTAAATCCTGTTCCGAACCAGCCGCATAACACGCAAACAATCATTGATGATCCAATGAAAAAGGCAAATACTCTCATTGCCAATCCAGAGTTAAATTCTTCAAACCGGTTGGCTTATGTGACTCCGGAATTAACTGATTTGGTCCGGTTGAGCGGGACGCCTAAAGTCAGCATCCGTGCAAGTATTGACCGTCCCGTTGCCAATTTAACAGCATTGCTCGTTGATTACAGTAGTGCAAGTCCAGTAATTGTATCGCGTGGCTGGGTGGATCCACAAAATCTCCATGCCGCAGATCGTTCCGAATCACTAGTTCCTGGCAGAGATTACACTTTTGAATGGGAAATGCAGCCTAAAGATTATGTATTTAAGGCCGGGCATCGGATCGGGATTGTTCTTATCGCTAGCGATTACGATTACACCATTCGTCCTAAAGCCGGTACAAAAATTAATGTAATTCCAACTCGCAGTGAAATTACATTGCCAATTGTTGGCGGGCGTAACGCGTTTAATCAATAGGATCAAAAAAAGGAGGATTAGGCTTCATGACTAATCCTTCTTTTTTTGAGAGATAAAGTATAGATTTCGACTTTTAAATATGTCCAGCTCTAACGCCTTTTGTTGATTGGTATTACCTCCTCAATGGAGCATAAATAACTTGATAAAGATACAGTTGGTATTAGTAATTATTTGAAATAAAATCTAATATAAGTTCATTTTTCATAGTAGATATCTTCAATAAAGTTGAGTAATGATCTTCCATAAAAGGGCCAGAGTATGAAATAAGCCATATTGAGCTAGAGGAAGAGAGTTCATCAATGTTATTGTTATGAAAAGAATTAAGATAAGTGTCCAAATTAGGTCGATAATGATTAATGGAGGTAGCTATGAAATACGAAATCATATTTTTCGATATTGATGATACATTATTTGACTTCAGTATGTCGGAAAGAGAAGCACTACATAAAGCTTTTGTAGAGTTCGGATTGCCTACGGGCTTGGCGGAATATGAAGCCAACTACAAAGAGATTAGCAAGGTATTATGGAGAGATTTGGAACAGGGGCTTACTACTTTATCAGAACTGGGAGTAGAGAGATTTAGGAGATTGTTCCTTACGCATGAGCTTGAAATCAACGCAGATACCTTCAACAGTATTTATCTTGGATATTTGGGAAAGGAAACACATCTTGTACAGGGAGCCGTAGAATTATGTGACAATCTTGCCGGCTGTCGGCTGGCCATTATAACAAACGGATTCACGGATGTGCAGACATCAAGAATCGGGAGCTCTCCTCTTTGTAATACTTTTGAGCATATTATTATTTCTGAAGAGGCTGGATTTCAGAAGCCCGGAAAGGGTATTTTCGATTATGCGTTTTTCAAGCTACAGATTACAGATAAAACCAAAGTGTTGATCGTGGGTGATTCTTTGACCTCTGATGTTCAGGGAGGAATAAATTACGGGATTGATACCTGCTGGTTCAATCCGCATCTTAAGGAAAACAATACAGGAATTAAGCCAACGTATGAAATCCGTGAGTTGACGGATCTCATAAAGATTATAGGGAAGATGGATAGTTGAGAGATTTTAAGCGAACCGTTCAAGAGGTTGCATAGTTGCTTCAGTATTTCTACTTCCTTGTTGAACGAACTGTTTGATAAGCACAAGCTCCCTTCAACAGCCTAAATAATATTAATTCTCTTCTATAATCGGGCGCTTTTGAAAAGCAACTAAAGCCTAATTTCTCTATTACATCACTGAGAAATTAGGCTTTTTATATTTAGGACGGGCTTATTAGTATCAATAAAAATAACCTATTGATGAATGAAGTATTGGGAGAGATATATACTAAAATGAATGGAGGTGAAAAGATGGAGCAAAAACCTAATCATTATGATGGAAGTGTTCAGCTTGACTATGATGTAAACAATGAGTCAAATTCAAATGAATCATTTCAAATAACGGATGAAATGCGACCGAACATTGGTGGTAACCCTTATTTTTTTGATGTTTTATAAATAACGAAAAAATTTTTTATAGGGATTTGTATGAACTGAAAAATTCTTAATTTTCTTTCATTCTTTATAGACAAAAAATTTTTTGTTTAGAAAGATTATACATAATATAGGCTTAAAAATTTATTAAGTTAAAACTATACTGTAAAAAATAAAAGCAGAAGGTGAAACAACATGGCAAAAGTATTATACATCACAGCTCATCCACATGATGATACTCAATCATACAGTATGGCAGTAGGAAAAGCCTTTATTGACACTTACAAAGAAGTAAATCCAAATGATGAAATTGTGAATATTGACCTTTATAAAGAAAATATCCCACACATTGATGTCGATGTATTTAGTGGTTGGGGTAAGTTACAATCGGGTAAGGGATTCGAAGAGCTTTCATCAGATGAGAAAACAAAAGTAGGGAGATTATCAGAATTGTGCGAACAATTTATCTCTGCTGATAAATATGTTTTTGTTACACCTTTTTGGAACTTTTCATTCCCACCAATATTAAAAGCATATATTGATGCAGTATCTGTGGCTGGAAAAACCTTTAAATACACTGAAAAAGGTCCAGTTGGTCTATTAACTGATAAAAAAGCATTACATATACAGGCCAGAGGAGGAATATATTCAGAAGGACCAGCGGCAGCTATGGAAATGGGGCACCGTTACTTAAATGTTATTATGCAATTCTTTGGAGTACCTTCTTTTGAAGGCATATTTGTAGAAGGTCATGCGGCAATGCCTGATAAAGCACAAGAAATTAAAGAAAATGCAATTGCAAGAGCTAAGGATTTAGCCCATTCTTTTTAGAATTACTAATGGAGCCAACAAATGTTGGTTCTTTTTTATTTTCTATTGAAGTTACTGAAGCGTTTCTACAACAAATAGGGATGTTTTTTCTAATTGAACATATATATGCTTCACGTTACCTCAATAAGACTTTATTTTATTACATGAACAATATACAAGATAAGCTTATATATGTTTGGGACGCTTATTGTGGTTGGTGTTACGGGTTCTCGAAGAGCCTTCAAGGTTTTAATGAGAATCACCCAGAATTACCCCTAACTGTTTTATCTGGTGGTCTATTTGTAGGTCATAAAAAGCTACCAATAGCTTCTTTCTCACACATTCCAGAAGCAAATAAAAGAATCAGCCAGCTAACTGGTGTGGAGTTTGGCACCCCTTTCCAAACGTTGTTGGAAGAAGGTGCTTTTGTCATGGACTCCGAGGCGGCGGCTAAAGGTTTTTCTGCATTGCGTTTCTTCGCACCAGAACGTGCCTATTATTTAGCCTCGTCCATGCAGCAAGCGTTTTATTACGAAGGTAAGAGCCTTAATGACCCAGCAACTTACCGAAAAATTGCTATTGCTCATAATCTTGACCCGGAGGCAGTTCTAGCACGGTTCGAGGACGTGGCTTCCACCAAAGATGCCCACGAAGATTTTATGAAGGTTCAGCAGCTTGGTGTCCAAAGCTACCCTACATTGTTTTTGCAAAAAGGTGACGAATTTATCGGGCTTGGTGGAGGTGTTATGACCGCCGAGAAGATAGAGGCTCGTCTGGAAAGTATCATTTCATAACTTGAGTTCTTTAGCATTTGCAAAAAAAATACGTGAAATAAATGGGTGAATTTAATGATTGCTGATATTCGAATTCACCCTTGATTTCGAGAGTGACGATTTCTAACAACTTTTTGGGCGTCCAGCTACACCAATTATTGAGGGATTAACTCAAAACGTTAAAGGTATCTCTCAAACAGCATAATTGAACTTAACTTAAGCCGACCTTCTTCTAGAAAGGTCGGTTTTTTAATATTAGAATTATGCAATGCCAATTAAAATCAATAAAGAAGTATCTGTATATTTGTAGGTTTGAAATAAAGTCGTACCGTTTGTAAAAAAGTTAAACCGTTTTGAAAAAAGTTGCACTGTTTTACCCCTTTGGATGTAATTCTGAAGGGATTTCTTATGGTAAAATTAATATAGGGTTATACTACAAACGGGCCAGATTGTTGAGTAACTCATTTTCGAAATAAATGGATATTTTAGAAGAGATTGTGAAGAAATGTACTTAAACTAAAGGGCAGGTTACTTTAAGAAGGAATTTATATTATGTTTGTTGAAATAGTCATACTAAATAGAGTTTTATAATATTCCTAAAGTATATTTTAATGGTTAATTTATTTTCTTTTCGGAGGGGATTTATTGCAAACACTTTTTAGATATAACTGGATGGTAAGAGAAGACTGGTATCGTTGGTGTGAAGATTTAAGCGAAGAAGAGCTATTACAATACCGAACGGGTGGAATGGGAAGTATATTACATACACTTTTCCATATTGTTGATGTCGAGTGGAGCTGGATACGTCTTTTACAGGGTAAGACTGACTTTCAGGAGAGTTTCGATAATTATAAAAGCTTGAACAAGGTTCGAAAATTGGACGAAGATTTTCATTTAGAAGTGGAGAACTTTGTGAACAACTGGGATGCTAGTATGGAGAATCAATTATTCTACGATACGATGCCAGATGGAAGAATTGTAACAGATACTTGGGGTGAAGTTATGCGACATACCATTGCTCACGAAATTCACCATATAGGACAATTATCAATTTGGGCAAGAGAATTAGGAAGAAAGCCTGTTTCTGCAAACCTTATCGGACGGGGTCTTTCCTCGCATTCGAAAAAATAATTCAAATAGATATTAATTTATTCAGTTTCTGTTCATTAATGGATGCGATGCTCTAAAGAGGCATCGTTTTTTCCATTGTCTACTGACGGGACCGTTTTGTTGAGCAAAAAATGTTTGTGAAGTATTGTACTTAAACAAACGGGTGCTTTAGTTCAATAAGAATTAAGCGATTTTAGGATTGAGACCATATTTTAGTTATTCCATTAAAGGGCGCTTTTCTGAAATAAGGAAGCGTCTTTCTTCATGAAAAGGGCCATTTAATTTAATAAGAATGAAACCATTTATGAGGTACTTCGTATCTATAAGTAAAGAAATAGGCCTTTGTAAACGAAGAGAGTTAACTGAGAACACAGGTAAAAAAATTATTATTTCATGGTTGTTAAAGGTACATAGGGGGGACTACAAAATGTTAAATAAAAAGTATGGATCTAAAGAAAATGTTAAGGCAGAGATTTTAATGTCTGGTCAATCTCTTTCATTTAAACTTGACGAAAGTGAAACAATAATATTGATTGAGAAATTAGAGGAAGCATTATACGACTTTAAAAAATTGGATTCTATAAAGTTATTTCATCCTGACGGTAGATTAAGGTCAGTTATTAACCCGTTACAAATATCAAGAATTTGGTTTTCTTAATTAAACCTCTTATTAAACAATCGGGCGCAATTCTTGAAGAGGAATTGTTCCTTTTTCAGTAATAGGGCCTGATTGTGGAGTAAATACTACCGATTTGAAAAATATTATCCAGTAAAAAACTTCAAGGCAGTCTTATGTTTGGGATGTCTTGAAGTTTTTTTATTGGATATTCCTATTATCATATGAAAGTCATCATTTTCTTTTAGAATGTTTATTGACAATCACTACGTTTATGTAGTATGTTTTATTCACTACAAGATTGTAGTGAATAATAGTGTGGACGCACACTGAGATTTAGAGGTGTACACTTTGGAAAACTTTCAAAAACTTTCAGAAACAGAGATGGAGTTGATGCAGGCTATTTGGGAAATGGATCGCCCTGTTAAATCCAGTGAGTTGCTGAACTTATTCGCTCTAAAAAAAGGGAAAGATTGGAAGGGTCAAACAATAGCGACCTTTTTATCAAGATTAGTTGATAAAGGATTGCTATTAGTAAACAGAGAAGGACGGTCAAACATTTACATACCTTGTCTTTCCCCGGAAGAGTACAAAAGATTGGAAGCACAGAGCTTACTCGATGTGATGTACCAAGGGTCTATTAAAAATTTCTTATCTGCCCTTTACGATGGAAAAAAAGTTTCGGAAAAAGAAATCAATGAACTAAAACAATGGTTCTCCAAAAAGTAGGTGCAATTAATGAATGAATTGATAGAAGTATTTGTCGTGTTATCAGTTGCAGGGACTGGCGTTGTGGCTTGCACACTTTTATTGAGCCCGATTTCGCGAATCTTTTTTTCAGCAAAGTGGCAATATCTGAATAGAAAATTAGCCTTGATTCTCTATCTTGTGCCTATATTTCTTATCATACAAAAATTATCATTTTTATCCTCGTTTTCAAAAGGAAAGACAAAAATACAGTTCGAAAATTTCGGTGAAGCACCCCCTAATCAATCCCTCCCTTTTGACCTTGCAATGGGAGTATTAATTGTTTGGGGTTTAGGGATTACTGTATTTGGCGCTTGGTATTTATATTGTTATGTCAAATTTGCCAAGGAAATAAAAAAGAATATCTTACCAGTATCAGTAAGTAGTGAAGCCTATCAATTGCTACATTTGAAGTTACGGAAAATGAAAATAAAATGTAGTGTGAAGCTTGCATACAACAATCGTATTACAAGCCCTGTATTGGTTGGATTGATAAAGCCAACCATTCTTTTACCAACTAAGAAAATGTCAACGATTGAATTAGATATGGCAATACGTCATGAGTTAATTCATTTAAAAAGGAAAGATTTATGGACGAAAATGTTGGTTTTAGTAGCGAGTGTTCTTCATTGGTTTAATCCATTCATCCATATTCTTCGTAAGGAGATTCATGTATGGAGTGAATTGTCCTGTGATGAGGAAGTAGTTTCTGACATGTCTCATATTGAACGAAAACGTTATGGTGAAACAATTTTGAATATGATTGAGCAAAAAGCAAACACTTCTACATCATTTGGTGTTTTTTTATCCGAAAGTAAAAAAGATATTGAAAGGAGGTTGACAATGATGTTGAATGTTAAAAAAGTAAAGAAACATACAATGATGCTAACGGTTTTAATGATGATGACTATCGGAGGGATTGGGATAACTGCATCTGCTATGGCTGAAGAATATATTCCTACAGTGGTTGATGAGACCAAAGAGGTAAGTTTTGAAAGTAAAGCTAAAGAAGAAGCATCGGGAGGTTCATACGAACTAAATTCAGTAAAACGATCAGATGAAACAAGGTTTCGTCCCGAGGAGTGGAAAAGAATTCTATCTCAAATTGAAAAAGGTGTAATTTCTTGGGAAGATGAAAATGGAAAAGTTATTCCTAAGGCTGAGAATAAAGAAGCCAAATATGATCCCAATGATCAATCGAAGGAAGAAGGAAGATAAAAAGAAAAAAATCGAACAATCTTCCACAATAGGATGCTTTTGTTTAAGATTGAAATTAGTTATTTCTGGTTATAAAAAAGGAATGTCTCCAAAATTGAGACATTCCATTAGATTATTTAGAGTACAACTTACTTTCAAAGGGAGCAACTTACTTTCAATAGAGAATAACTTACTTTCAATAGAGTACAACTTAATTTCAATAAAACTTGATCAATGGATGTAAGTGGTTAGCAGAAAAGGAGAAGTTCGTATAATACAAATTAACGCTTTAATAAACTTGGTTATAAAAAATGTCTAAACCATTGGTATATATGGGATTGGACATTTTTTATTGTATCATATTTAACATTAAGAAGGATTAACGCTTATTTTCGTTGAAATTATTGTACAACAGGGCAGTTGAAATACAATTGAATAAAAGGCAGTAACTTTTGTTTTGAATTTTCATAGCAATGCTCGATGAGAGATTCCAAGAGAAGGGGATTACAGATTTCCCGAACGAGAAAGCCCACACCGGGCATAGCCCGTCTTTAGACGTGGGATGAAAGTGAGGTCAGATACGGAGTACCGCTAAAAGGTCAAAATCGTTAGCGGTACTTCAAGTATCTGAAAATTCGTACAGAAACAT
>NZ_JAGYPM010000006.1 GCF_018343665.1 Cytobacillus citreus | reverse complement strand
GGTGGGATACTACCCTGGCTGTATTGAAATTCTAACCCGCACCCCTGATCGGGGTGGGAGACAGTGTCAGGTGGGCAGTTTGACTGGGGCGGTCGCCTCCTAAAAAGTAACGGAGGCGCCCAAAGGTTCCCTCAGAATGGTTGGAAATCATTCGAAGAGTGTAAAGGCATAAGGGAGCTTGACTGCGAGACCTACAAGTCGAGCAGGGACGAAAGTCGGGCTTAGTGATCCGGTGGTTCCGCATGGAAGGGCCATCGCTCAACGGATAAAAGCTACCCCGGGGATAACAGGCTTATCTCCCCCAAGAGTCCACATCGACGGGGAGGTTTGGCACCTCGATGTCGGCTCATCGCATCCTGGGGCTGTAGTCGGTCCCAAGGGTTGGGCTGTTCGCCCATTAAAGCGGTACGCGAGCTGGGTTCAGAACGTCGTGAGACAGTTCGGTCCCTATCCGTCGTGGGCGCAGGAAATTTGAGAGGAGCTGTCCTTAGTACGAGAGGACCGGGATGGACGCACCGCTGGTGTACCAGTTGTTCTGCCAAGAGCATCGCTGGGTAGCTATGTGCGGAAGGGATAAGTGCTGAAAGCATCTAAGCATGAAGCCCCCCTCGAGATGAGATTTCCCATAGCGTCAAGCTAGTAAGACCCCTGAAAGATGATCAGGTTGATAGGTTTGAGGTGGAAGCGTGGTGACACGTGGAGCTGACAAATACTAATCGGTCGAGGACTTAACCAATTAGAAAAGCGTAGGCGACTGCTTAGCTTCGAGAGGCGTTGGAGAGCCAGCTATGCAAATCCCGGTTTTGGATTTGTAGAGATGGATCGAAACGACCGAGAAGTTAGGAGCCGAAGCTGGACAATGATTATTCGAATTCTTCTTCAGCATTATCTAGTTTTGAGGGAACAAAACCTCAATTTAATATAGTCTAGTGGCGATAGCGAGAAGGTCACACCCGTTCCCATCCCGAACACGGAAGTTAAGCTTCTCAGCGCCGATGGTAGTTAGGGGCTGTCCCCTTGTGAGAGTAGGACGTCGCTAGGCTAAAAAATTATTCCGCAGTAGCTCAGTGGATTGCGAAAGCTTGCAGTCCGGAGCGTTGCATCCCCGAATAGTAAGCTCTAGCAATCTGTGACAAATCACGCAGAGATTTGGAGCACAATTTTGACTTCTATCAAACTTTAGGGATTTATATTAATTATTCCGCAGTAGCTCAGTGGTAGAGCATTCGGCTGTTAACCGAACGGTCGTAGGTTCGAATCCTACCTGCGGAGCCATTTTTCTAGAAGATCTATTTGAGCAGGTAGTTTTTATGCTTCCATAGCTCAGCAGGTAGAGCACTTCCATGGTAAGGAAGAGGTCAGCGGTTCGAGCCCGCTTGGAAGCTTACCATAATATTATTTATATGGCCCGTTGGTCAAGCGGTTAAGACACCGCCCTTTCACGGCGGTAACACGGGTTCGAATCCCGTACGGGTCACCATATATGGAGGATTAGCTCAGCTGGGAGAGCATCTGCCTTACAAGCAGAGGGTCGGCGGTTCGATCCCGTCATCCTCCACCATAATTTATATGCCGGCCTAGCTCAATTGGTAGAGCAACTGACTTGTAATCAGTAGGTTGGGGGTTCAAGTCCTCTGGCCGGCACCAGATTTCTTGCTTCATTGATTAATCTTCAATGGAAATCTGCGGAGGAATTCCGAAGGAATTTCGAGCATGTTTTTGATTAGAATCTTAATTATTGAAGCAACACAACTTACAAACGGTGGGGTAGCGAAGTGGCTAAACGCGGCGGACTGTAAATCCGCTCCCTGTGGGTTCGGCGGTTCGAATCCGTCCCCCACCACCATTTTTTATAAAAACTTTAAAAATGGACAAGCTAGTATTAGTCCTTTTTATTTTGTAAGGTAAAGTTATTATAGAGCACTGCTGTATATGTAATTTGCTTTATTAATGAAGTTAATGTCGCCACATTTAACTACAGAAGCTAAATATTGAAGCATATTCAATTGCAATTAAATGTGTCTGCGGTGATAATTCATGAAGATTACTCAAAGAAGTGATTCTTGAGGTTAAATCAATGGGCTATAGCCAAGCGGTAAGGCAACGGACTTTGACTCCGTCATGCGTTGGTTCGAATCCAGCTAGCCCAGCCATTTTTTTTGATCCAATACGAGCCATTAGCTCAGTCGGTAGAGGATTTCGGAAGCTTGCAGTCCAGAGCATTACATCCTCGAATAGTAAGCTGTAGCAATCTGCAACAAATCACAAAGAGATTTGGAGCACATTTTCGACTACATACAAAATAGAGGAATTTAATACTTTATATGAGCCATTAGCTCAGTCGGTAGAGCATCTGACTTTTAATCAGAGGGTCGAAGGTTCGAGTCCTTCATGGCTCACTTATATCAAGTAAAGAAGACTTTTAGGAATCCCTAAAAGTCTTCTTTACTTGTTTTTGTGTTTTAGCATCTGTTAAAAAGATGATAATATGTGCAAAATCAATGGTGTACCAAATCTGATAAAAAATGCAAAACCTTCCATCAAAATGTTCCTATTGATGCCCGATACTTGAGAAAAATAGTGAGAGCGGTAATCAAAAGCGTTCTATACCCAATATCTAAGAAAAACCGGAAATACGATCATCATGAACTTTCTAAAGTCATTGAAGTCAACTTTGATAGAATAAATGCTTTTGATAGGATTTTTTATTACTTAGTTGATTTTAGAAAGACCTTAGTAGTAAAGTAATGAATGACTCTCGCATATATATTCACGGTTTTGTCGAGTTGAGTCATTTCTTTAAAAGGGGTTAAAATAGAGATATATTTATGGGTTGAAGGAGGATTTTTTATGAAGAAGCTGGCCATTATTGGCATGCCTATGGATTTAGGGCAAATGAGACGTGGGGTAGATATGGGGCCAAGTGCCATTCGATATGCAGGTGTGACGGAGCGTTTAAAAGAATTATTTGATGAGGTACATGATAAAGGGGATATTGCGGTTGGAAGACCTGAAGTAGAAGTGGATCCAGCTTCAAATCTCCGTAATTTAAATCTAATCGCTGAAAAGACTGAGTTATTAGCGAATGAAGTAGATAAAGCAATTGAAGATAAAGCGTTTCCACTTGTTCTTGGAGGAGACCATAGCATCGCCATTGGAACATTAGCTGGGGTAGCGAAGCATTATAAAAACCTAGGTGTGATTTGGTATGATGCCCATGGAGATTTAAATACAGCTGAGACCTCTCCAACAGGTAATATACATGGAATGCCGCTTGCTGTGAGTATTGGCTTAGGTCACCCGTTATTAACAAATGTCGGCGGATATGGTCCAAAAGTGAAGGCCGAAAATATTGTCATAATTGGTGCACGCTCTTTAGATGATGGGGAGCGCGAGCTTATTAAGAAGCATGGAATTAAAGTATATACGATGCATGAAATTGATCGTCTAGGAATGACAAAAGTGATGGAAGAGGCGATTGAATATCTATCGGAAAAAACAGATGGTGTTCATCTATCTCTTGATTTAGACGGTTTAGATCCACATGATGCACCAGGAGTAGGAACGCCAGTAAATGGCGGAATTAGCTACCGTGAAAGCCATTTAGCAATGGAAATGCTGGCTGAAGCAGGTATTATTACGTCTGCGGAATTTGTTGAAGTCAATCCAATATTGGATGATAAAAATAAAACTGCATCCGTCGCAGTAGCTTTAATGGGATCATTATTTGGCGAAAAGCTTTTATAAAAATAAAAAAACTAAGCAGACACTTTTAATAAGGACATTGCTTAGTTTTTTTCGCACGTTAAGAAAGTATAAATTGTCAGCACGGATTGATGATCCGACGTACTGGCCAATTTTAGGAATTAAGTACGACGGACAGGACAAGGAAGGCTTCGATAGCGATTAACATCGCACGAAGGAAAAGCGATAGCTTTTACGAGGATGTCCTAGTCGAGTGAATGCAACAGGATAAGGAAAGCTTCGTCAGAGATACATCGCACGACCAAAAGAGAAGCTTTTGGGAGGACGTGGCATGTATGAGTGCGATAAGTGTAACTACACCTCTGTCTTCGCCTTTCCAAGGCTCGCCAATCGGCGAGTTTTCTTTATATGGTTTTCATATAAATTTAGCAATTGATCTAATTTTTTACTCATGTCTAATACTTGCTTGTCAGATAATGAAGAATGAGAGGCTAACTTGTTCATTTCCTTTCTGCAATCTTCAATGTCTTTTAACAATACATTTTTACACATGAGAATCGTCCTTTTCTATGTTTTACGTACTATCATGTCCGATATGGAAAAATATTAAACCAAGTAAGTAAAAATTTGTTAATATAGATATATTATAACTAGTGAAACCTTTTTCGCTATCGATCGTAATATCAATTAGCCGCATAGAGCGGAGGTAAAATAAAAATGGAAACAATCGTAAAGAAAAGGATAAAGCAAGTACTAGTAGGGGATCAGGATGCGTATGCAGAAATAGTTGAAATATATAAAGACAAAGTATTTCTTATTTGCTACAGAATGCTAGGGAATAGACATGAAGCAGAGGATATTGCACAGGAAGCTTTTTTGAGGGCTTATGTTAACATTCACAGCTTTAATATAAATTTGAAATTCTCTTCATGGCTTTATCGAATTGCCACGAATCTTTGCATCGATCGAATTAGAAAGAAAAAGCCAGATTTTTATTTAGATGCTGAGGTTGCAGGTACAGAGGGTTTAACAATGTACTCACAAATTGCCGCTGATACGAGCCTCCCTGAGGAAGATGTCGAAAGTCTGGAGCTGCAGGAAACGATTCAAAGAGAAATATCCAAGCTCCCAGAAAAATACCGTACCGTTATTGTTTTGAAATATATTGAAGAGCTCTCATTGAATGAAATAAGTCAAATATTAGATCTTCCATTAGGGACGGTTAAAACAAGAATTCATCGGGGAAGAGAAGCATTAAGAACCCAATTACGATATGTATAATTTGAAGAGGGTGAGAACTTTGAAGTGTCCAGCAGAAGTGGTTCTTTATATGCACCAATATTTAGATGAAGAGATCTCAGCCGATCATGAACGGGAATTACGAGCACATCTGCAAAGCTGTAAGGATTGTCAGGCGCATTTTCATGAATTGAGAAAGACAATTGCTCTTGTTCGAAGCACTTCACATATACAGGCGCCATCTAATTTCACTGCGAATGTGATGGCTAAGTTGCCAAAGGAGAAGCGTAAGGTTGGATTTCAGCGCTGGATCAGGCAGCATCCGATGTTTACGGCAGCTTCTCTGTTCCTTGTATTAATGATAGGGAGCTTTTTCTCCTCTTGGGAACAGGATCGTCAATTATCCGTTTCAAAGCAGCCAAACCTTGTCGTTCAAAATGATACAGTGATTGTCCCTGAGGGTGAAGTCGTGAGGGGTGACGTCGTTGTGAAAAATGGAAAATTGCAAATAGAAGGCCAAGTAGAAGGAAATGTGACCGTTATTAACGGTGAAATTAACGGTGAAAAATATTTGGCTTCGGCTGGTCATGTGACTGGAGAAATTAATGAAGTGAATGCTGTTTTTGATTGGATGTGGTATCATATCAAAAATACTGCGAAAGAAATATTAAGTGTATTCGAAGGCAGCGAGCCTGAAACAGTTAAATAATACCTAATAACGGAATCTTGCTTAAAAGGCAGAGTTCCGTTATTTTTATTAAAAGGCACTCAGTCAATTCGAGCGGTATCTAATTCATTTATGTTATAATATTGACGTTACTTAGTAACAATGAATTTTTTTTCTAAATTTCTAGCAACAGCGCCTACTCCTCAAGAATAGCTACTTTAAATAATCTTCACAGGAACAATCTGAACTTTGCTAGTTCAGAAGGCGTTTGTGCTATTCTAATAAAAATTATTTGGAGGAAGGATAATGTCGTTTTCAGATTTCTCAATACTGAAATTTTTAGCTAATACTGTTGACATTCTCCTTGTATGGTTCGTCATCTATAAACTCATTATGGTTGTGAGAGGAACGAAAGCTGTTCAATTGTTAAAAGGAATCTTTGTCATACTCCTTGTTAAAGTGATCAGTGATAAATTCCACCTCCAAACATTAGGGTGGATGATGCAGCAAGTACTTATTTGGGGATTTTTAGCGATTGCAATTATTTTTCAGCCTGAGTTAAGAAGAGCCCTTGAACAACTGGGAAGAGGAAGATTCTTTTCAAGAACTAGCAATCAAGAAGCAGATGAACAGGAAAAATTAATAGAATCGGTTGTAAAGGCAGTCGATTACATGGCAAAACGTCGTATTGGGGCGCTTATTTCGATTGAACGGGAAACAGGAATGAACGACTATATCGAGACGGGTATCCAGCTTGATTCTAAAATTTCATCTGAATTACTCATTAATATATTTATTCCCAATACACCACTCCATGACGGGGCAGTGATTTTACAAAAAAATCAAGTAGCAGCAGCTGCATGCTATCTTCCATTATCTGAGAGTCCATTTATTTCTAAAGAGCTTGGGACACGTCACCGGGCGGCATTAGGCATTAGTGAGGTAACGGATAGTATTACAGTTGTTGTCTCAGAAGAAACAGGCAATATTTCCTTAACGAAAAATGGTGAGCTGCATCGTGATTTAAAATTGAATGTATTCAAAGAAATGCTTTCGAAAGAGTTGCTATCTCAAAACAAAGTGAAATCGACTTCTTCTGCTCGTTGGAATTGGAGGGCGAAGAAAAATGGATAAATTTGATAAGCTTATAGAAACACGATGGTTTATGAAAGTTGTTGCGTTAATTCTAGCATTACTACTATTCGACTCTGTTTATGACCCTGACAAGGATGTTTCGAATATTAATGTTCCAAGCGAGCAAGACTCGGTAGTTCTAACTAATATTCCGGTGAAAAGCTATTATGATACAGATAACCTCATTGTGACTGGTGTTCCAGAAACTGTTGACGTAACCTTAACAGGTCCAAAAAACTTTCTTCAACAAGCGAAAGCACATAAAAATTTCGAAGTATATGCTGATTTATCGGATGCGCAAATAGGCACTGAAAGAGTTCCGATCAAGGTTCGAAATCTTTCTGATAAGCTGAAGGCGACAGTGGATCCTGCCTATGTGGACGTAAAAGTACAAGAAAAGGTAACAAAGGATTTCAAGGTAGATGTAGAATTTGATCGAACATTATTAGAGGATGGCTATATCTCTGAACCACCTGTGGTAGAGCCACAGTATATAACAATAACTGGTGGAAAAGATGAGATTGAAAGAATCAGCTATGTGAAAGCCGTTGTTAATGTAAAAGGGCCAATTAAAGATACTGTTAGAAGAGAAGCCCAAATCCAAGTATTAGACCGGGACATGAATAAGCTTGATGTCATGCTGAATTATAATACGGTCGATGTGACTATCCCTGTAAAAAGCTTGAGCAAAACAGTACCAATAAGGATCATCCAAAAGGGAAGTCCACCAGAAGGCGTCACTATTAAAAATATCTCACTTGACGTAAACGAGGTAAAAATTTTCGGAAGCCAAGAAGCTTTAGACCGAACGGAAAATGTTAGAGTGGAAGTGGATGTTAGCCAGATAAATGGAGATACAGATATGACGGTGCCTGTTATCATCTCAGATGGAATCAATGAAGTGAATCCGAGTGTTGTAAAGGCAACAATTAGTACCAGTGTGAGTCAATCAGATACGGTTCAAGATGAAGAGAAAGAGAAAGAGAAAGAGAAAGAGGAAAATAAAACATTTTCAAATATCCCTATTCAACTAACTGGCCTTTCCAATCAGTTTGAGGCAACCGTTCAATCTCCTCCTAATGGCATTAGTCTAACGGTCACAGGAAAAAGTGGGTTGATTGAGCAGCTAAAAGCGAGTGATTTCCAAGTTTTTCTTGATTTATCTAATTTAACTGAAGGCGACCATGATGTAAAAATTAACGTCAAGGGCCCAGCAGATGTGCAGTGGAAGCTGGCAACGGAAGTAGCAAAAGTATCAATTACACAAAAGGAAATCTAATAATAGAACAAAAGGATAAGGAGAGATTAATGTCATGGGAAAATATTTCGGTACCGATGGGGTGCGTGGAGTTGCTAATAGTGAGCTCACACCAGAATTAGCTTTTAAATTAGGCCGTTTTGGAGGATATGTTTTAACAAAAGATAAAAGTCGTCCGAAGGTGATAATTGGGCGAGATACTCGTATTTCAGGCCATATGCTTGAAGGAGCACTTGTTGCAGGATTATTATCGATTGGTGCTGAGGTTATGCGTTTGGGCGTAATTTCAACACCAGGGGTTGCCTATTTAACAAAAGTCCTAGGAGCGGAAGCAGGTGTCATGATTTCAGCATCCCATAACCCTGTGGCAGACAATGGGATTAAATTTTTCGGTCCGGATGGATTTAAGCTTTCTGATGAGCAGGAGGCTGAGATTGAAAGCTTTATGGATCTTGAAGAAGATCAGCTTCCTCGACCAGTAGGAGCAGAGCTTGGACAAGTGAATGATTACTTCGAAGGCGGACAGAAATACCTTCAATTTTTGAAGCAAACAGTTGATGAGGATTTCTCTGGCATTCATATTGCTTTAGATTGTGCACACGGTGCCACTTCCTCTCTTGCTTCACATTTGTTTGCTGATTTAGATGCAGATATATCCATGATGGGAGCTTCTCCAAATGGGTTAAATATTAATGATGGGGTAGGAAGTACTCATCCCAAGGCTCTTGCTGCCTTCCTAAAGGAAAAGGGAGCGGATGTTGGTTTAGCCTTCGATGGGGATGGCGATCGCATCATTGCGATTGATGAAAATGGAGAAATTGTCGATGGCGACCAAATTATGTATATTTGCGGGAAATACTTGAAGGAACAGGGCAGATTAAGACATAGTACCGTTGTTTCCACCGTTATGAGTAACCTTGGATTTTATAAAGCATTGGAAGCAAATGAAATTCAAAGTATCCCAACTGCCGTCGGAGATCGTTATGTTGTAGAAGAGATGAAGAAGAATGGCTATAATCTTGGAGGAGAGCAATCAGGCCATATCATTTTCCTTGATTATATTACGACTGGTGATGGGCTTCTTACTGGCCTTCAGCTCGTTAACATTATGAAAATGACGAAGAAGCCATTATCAGAGCTAGCGAAAGAGATGAAGAAATTTCCGCAAAAGCTCGTCAATATTCGTGTGACGGATAAACATCATGTAACAGATAATGAAAAAGTAAGTGCCGTCATTTCTGAAGTAGAAAAGGAAATGAATGGAAATGGACGAATTCTAGTTCGTCCTTCTGGAACGGAGCCGCTTGTTCGAGTTATGGCTGAAGCTCCAACTGAAGAGCTATGCAACTCCTATGTAGAAAGAATAGCAGCTGTCGTTGTAGAGGAAATGGGTTTAAAGGAAGAGTAAGAGTAAACAAGCTATGCATAAGGGAACGAAACGGTTCTCTTATGCATATTTTTATATTAGGAATCACTTCCGCATTTCTTAGTTGTATAGGAAATTATAATTTCCGCTATCTGTTGATAACTTGAGATATAGTTTATCTACGTTCAGCTCCAGCGCCTACCTCCTCGAGGTCACAAGCCAATCCTCCCAGAAAGGTAAAGAACACCTTTCCGGGAGGCTCGTCTTGTGCTTGTCGGAGGTGAGCACTAAGGAAAGCTTCTTTGAATATTCATCGCAGGAACAATTTGTCCTTTAATTGTTCCGAAGGCGCTTGCGCATTTGTTCTTGACTTAGGAGTTTTGCTTGTTGTATGATATTAATGTTTTTCACATCTTCATGTTGAAAGGAAAGGTGGGCAGAGGTTTAATCATGTAATATAAGCGCCAGGACTAATCCGCGGACGACAAATGGATTAGTTGACGAGGTGGAGGTTTATCGAAGATTTCGGCGGATGCCTCCCGGTTTCAAGCAAACCGATATCTCATCTTTAAAACATTAGGGTAACTTAATCCACAAAGGGATGGGAATGCTAGTAGAGGAGCCGGATGGAAAGACATCTGGTATTGAAAAACTAGAAAAATGAATTCATTACAATACAGAGATAAGGGGCAAGACTGTCCCTTTGGCTTCTTGCCCCTTCTATTTTAGGAGGAACAGAAGTATGTGCGGTATCGTAGGATATATTGGAAATAATGATTCGAAAGAAATTTTGCTAAAAGGCTTAGAAAAGCTTGAATATAGAGGGTATGATTCAGCAGGAATCGCTGTTTTGAATGAGAGTAAAGTCCAAGTTTTTAAAGAAAAAGGCCGTATTGCCGATTTACGTAATATTGTGGATTTTGATGTTCTTGCCAATGTAGGGATTGGTCATACTCGTTGGGCAACACATGGAGTGCCAAGCACGGTAAATGCTCACCCGCACCAAAGTACATCTGGCCGTTTTACCCTTGTTCATAATGGTGTCATCGAAAGCTATGAAAGCTTAAAGCGTGAATACTTGCAAGGCGTTTCTTTTATTAGTGATACAGATACAGAGGTTATCGTTCAGCTGATTGAATTATTTGCTGGAGAGGGATTAGCAACTGATGAAGCGTTCCGCAAAACGCTGACACTATTAAAAGGCTCCTATGCACTCGCGCTTTTAGATGAGCAGGACAACGAAACGATCTACGTTGCAAAGAATAAAAGCCCGCTTCTTGTTGGCTTAGGTGAAACATTTAATGTTGTCGCATCAGACGCAATGGCTATGATTCAAGTAACAGATCAGTATGTTGAACTAATGGACAAGGAACTGGTCATCGTGAAAGAAGATGAGGTAGTCATCCAAAATCTAAATGGCGAGATCATTACTCGTGACCCGTATACGGCGGAATTAGATGCAAGTGATATTGAAAAAGGCACATATCCTCACTATATGCTGAAGGAAATTGATGAACAGCCATTAGTGATGCGTAAGATCATTCAAAATTATCAAGATGATCAGGGGAACTTAACCATTGATCAAGAGATCATTGATGCTATGAATGATGCCGACCGTATTTATATTATTGCTGCGGGAACATCTTATCATGCTGGATTAGTTGGGAAACAGTTCATCGAAAAGATGGCTAAAATTCCAGTGGAAGTCCATATTTCCAGTGAGTTTGGCTATAATTTGCCTTTACTCCCTGAGAAGCCGTTATTTATCTTTATTTCTCAGAGCGGAGAAACAGCTGACAGCCGTGCAGTTCTCGTGAAAGTGAAGGAAATGGGCTATAAAGCCATCACCATTACGAACGTACTAGGTTCTACATTATCCCGTGAAGCGGATTACACGCTATTGCTTCATGCAGGCCCAGAAATTGCAGTTGCTTCTACAAAGGCTTATACAGCTCAGCTAGCCGTTTTAGTCATTTTGGCAGAGGTAACAGCAAAGAGCCGTGGAATGAAGTTAGGACTTGATCTAGTTCATGAGCTAGGAATCATCGCAAATGCTATGGAAGTGCTTTGCAATGAAAAAGAGGAACTTGAATCCATTGCCCGTGAATTTTTAACAGTTACACGCAATGCATTCTTCATCGGCCGTGGATTAGACTTCTACGTTGGCCTTGAAGGCGCACTTAAACTGAAAGAAATCTCTTATATTCAAGCTGAAGGATTTGCAGGCGGCGAATTAAAGCACGGTACGATTGCTTTAATCGAAGAAGGCACACCAGTTATCGCCTTAGCAACACAAGAAAGTGTTAATTTAGGTATCCGCGGCAACGTACAAGAAGTAGCTGCCCGTGGAGCATACGCGTGCATCATCTCCATGAAAGGACTGGAAGCGGAAGGAGATACCTTCGTACTTCCAGAAGTGCACGAGTTATTAACACCTCTTATCTCTGTTATTCCGTTACAACTCATTTCTTACTATGCTGCCTTACACCGTGATTGTGATGTTGACAAGCCGAGGAATTTGGCGAAGAGTGTGACGGTGGAGTAGGAAAAAGATTTATTGTTCGCTGATTGTGTCGTATTAGAATAAAGATTGATAATTTATAACAAAGTTCGATAATTTTAAATAAAGATTGATAATAGATAATAAAGTTTGATAAAAAATAACCTCTTCGGTATTATAGCCGTAAGAGGTTATTTTTTTATTTTTCTGAAAAAGGCGGGATAGAGAATGAAGCTAGGCTTTAGAGATTTTTATTATTTAGATGCAGATGTAGCTTTAGAATAAAGATTGAGCAAATTAATACTAATAGCCTTGATGAACACGCTCTTAGGGGTAGTACCAGCGAAGCTGACACCACCCGCAATAAGGAAATGTCAAGGTTATAATACGTTATTTAAGTTAAATACTTCCAATGCACATACCCTCATCCTGTTTTGGATGGGGGGAAAATAAAGTTGTTAAATAAGGATTCTTTAGCAATAAAGTCGTTTAAAAATCTAAGTTTTATACAACAATCGCGCCCGATTGCTGAATAAGATTTATTCAACATATTCTTAAGGACTTTGCTCCAGTGTAAAAAACATTGGAGCGTAATCTACATTTTTAAGCCATATATGCTCTTGACCACTTAAAGCATTTTTTACCCATACATCACCTTTATTTTGCTCTGCCATCTTTCGAAACCAAGTAAGGTGAGATCCAACAACTTGAGGATCTTCGTCAAGTTCATTCTTCCTTGGAAACGAGATTTGTTTTTGCTCTCCTGTTCTTATGTTTATAGCGTAAAGTGATGTGAACATAGTTGGTACGGGTCCTTCTTTCCACTCCTTGTTCTCTTTCGCACGAGCCACAATAACCAAATCTTTAGAGAACCATTCCAGATCGAGGTCTACAAATCCTTTAGGTGTGTATTCCTTTTGTTCTTTAGATGCTGGCATTTCGGCAATCGTCATCTTCTTGTTTTCAACGAAAAATCTTCCTTCTCCTGAAATATAGGCCAATTGATTGGCTGAAGGAGCCCACTTAAACCAGTCTTTAAACTCTAACATTTTTCCTACTGATTGAAAGTGTTTTCCTTGTGATGATAGGACACATAACGTATTGCTATCCATGGACCAAGAAGCTGTAGGAACAACTAAAAAGCTAACCCACTTCCCATCAGAACTCCACTTAAAATAATAGGCATCAATCCCAAACAAATCAGGTTCTTTAGTTTGAATAGTATAAAAAGGCTTTATTTTATCTTTAGCAAGATTTGCATCTAATGGAATTCTGTAAAGTGGGATTGGACTCCACCCTGTAGGAAGTAAGTTGGATTGTGAGGAAACAATAAATTCTCTCCCGTTCGGAAACCATTCAAAACCACTAACTCCTAATGAGACATTTTCAAATCCTTGGGGCCGGCCATTCTTTATTTTTGTCACATTTAATATACCTTGATCATTGTAGGCCAACTGATTTTTGTTTGGGGACCATTTAAAGTCAGATGTTACGACCCTTACATAAGGTTGGTAGCTTTCTTTTTCCTTTGTATCATAAATGAATAAATCCGATTTTTCTCCCTTTTCATCACCATCAATATACCCAATAAAACGACCGTCATATGACCATTTCGGAGAATACACATATCGGTCCTTTGTGAGTTGTATTTCTTGACCACCCTTTTTGAGCCACAACTGATGATCACGGATAAATGCAGCTGTTAGTGGTGCTTCTGCACTTGCTATCGTCGAAAAATGAAAACAGATGAGAGTTAGTAATAATAAAATCCGAATTCTCACGTTCAATCCCTCCTACTAATAGATTTACCAAATCATTGTTAGGAATTAACTGGGATAATATGGTAATTAATATCATTTACTTATATTTTATGGTACAACGTCCTTTTCCAATGATTTGCTCTTTTATAACGTAAATAATCAAATAATGGACTGCTGCAGCAGTCCATTATCTTTCAATTCTTGCGCCCGTTGAACAAGGTCGTTCTTAATTAGATGATACCAATTAAAGGTAACACCTTTTCCAGTTACTTATGTTTATAATCTATTACTTCTACTTTAAAACCATGGCTACATCCAATTTTGGGGCTGTCGCAGGATGGAGATACTCTTACTTTAACCAAGTCATCTGCATATTCCAATGAGCTATTACTATTATCAGGAACTCGAATCCTCACGGAAATATCATAAGAATGATTGTTATTATAAACAATACCAACAATCCTCTGTGACTCCCAGCCAAAAGTAGCAGCATCATTACCTGGGTATTCTTTCATCACTCTCTTATCAATAGATGGAAATATAATATCTCTAATAATATCCTCTGGTGTGACGTACCAGTCATCTGCAAATGGTTTAATTTCCTTTGGCTCTGGAGGTTTAGCATTAGCTAAGTTTCCTGATACAAACATTAATGAAAAGGTGAAAAGGACAATTACTTTCTTCATGATGCTCATTCTCCATAATTTTTTACAGTTAGATTTCGCATCTTTAAATAATATTATCCACAACAACCAATAACCCGTATCTTACAAGTTGTTTCGTCTACACATTAATAAAATGGTTTCGGAAAGTGTTCAGAATAGTGTAGAACCAATGCTACCAGCTCCCATAAGTAAAGAAGCTGAGCGAGCGAAACAGATGGACGATACAATTACTCGCATGAGAATTGAGATGCAGCTAGAAGATCTTGCGATTCAGGCATGGGAGAAACTCCCTGAAAATGAAAAAACGAAAAAAGCTGGTTTCTTTAGAAAAGAAGAGGACTTGGTCAAAAGAGATAAGTTCATTCGAAGCTTTAAGAAAAAGAATCTAAACAAAGTGTTGGAAGAGGCCTTTAGCTTAGATTAAACCAACTGTTATTCATTGGTGAGATGAGGAGATCGTAGGAAGTTTGTTAAAAGTTACAAACTATTAAAATATCCCGAAATGTTCAGTAAAATGATAAAATTATTGTAGATTATTGGTATTATGTGTTTGCTAGTTTTAAGCTTTTTGTGATACACTCACTAATAACAAACTTGAACGAAAATGAAAAAGACTTCCAGCCATCTAAGTAGTGCGCCAACACTCTTAGACGGTTTGCCCTACTGTAACTAGGGAAAACACTGACAGGAAAGTCTTTATTCTTTCATCATAATTATATTCATTATACAAAAATATGATGTAGGAGTCAAAGATTTTTCATGTTAAAAAGTCTGTTAATGCTACCTTTTTTTAGCATAACTAAGACGGTGCTTTCCTTTTACTTAAGGGGGGTATCGTCTTTTTTGTTGGTTCTTATAAAAAAGGAGAATGAGATTATGATGGAACAAAACGTAACCTTTAAAAAAGGCGAAGAAAAACGTGAAGAATTAGAATTACCTACATTACATTTTGTAGTCATGGACCAATGGGTTGACGTAATTGGAGAAAAAGCATTATTTGCCTGGTTGAAAATGTATACATGGTGTGATCGTGACCGAAATAAAGGTGATAAGCTAGTTGATATAAACTTATGGGAACAATCCAAAATCCCTGATAGTTTAGTAAAAATCAGAAAAAAATTAAGTGTTGGAAATGATACATTCTACAACAAAATCCTTAAACCTTTATGGAATGTTGGCCTGATTGATATTGAAGAATGGGCAGAAGATCCAAGAAGTGGCCAAAAGGCTATGAATATTATTGTTTATAAATATCCTCAAAATAATAAAAGTCTTTCATTTGCTAAATTAGCAGAAGTTAGAAATTATGATACTGATTATAGTTCTACTGCTAAAAGTTTTGCTAAAAAAGGTGGTAGGCCTAAGAAAGAAGATTCAGAGCAACCAGAGGAATTAACCGAAAATGAACTTAATGATCTTGTGGATAACTCTAATTTAGGGGGGTTCTCTCACAGAACAGGGGGGGTTCTCTCACAGAACGGGGGGGGGTTCTCAAATAGGAGACAATAATATACTTAATACTTCTTTTAATAGTCTTAATACTATTAGTAATAATCTTAATAGTGATATAAAAAACCTTAATACTAATAATAATAATTTTAATTCTTCTTCTAAAGAACAGATAGAGGGCAAAAAATATATAGCTTCAACTTTAATAAAAAATGAAGAAGAAGAAGAACTTGAGATTAATAAATTTGTAATTGAATTTTTAAAAAATGAATTAAATTATTCTGACTACATAATCTCAGATATTATTAAACATATGGAATTGAATAAAATCAGTGTATTCTCTAAATCACAAATGATAAATCAAGCAAGACGTATTATTAAATGGGTTAGTGAAAATAAACAAGAAATTCGTGAATTTGGAATGTTTTTTGTAAATGGAATTATGAAACATGAGCCGTCCAGTAAAATCCTTATTCCACAAGCAGAGCTTAAAAAGATTGCAGAAGATGCACGAAAAGAAAAACAAGAAAAAAATCAGTATACAGGCAAAGTTCCTTTTTATAATTGGCTAGAATCATAATATTATTCTAATTACGTGTAGAATAGAAAAATAAAGGTGTGCTGTTTCTCGAATGCCTGCACCTGCCGGCAGAGCGACCGAAAATCAATTTTGATTAAACTTTATTTTAAAGCTACATTACGATGGATTCTTATCGAAAATTAGGACAGTATCATGCGTGTTCGATGTTACGGAATTAAACAACTTTATTTGTATTTAACAGGAAGTAGTTCCGAACGGTTACAATTTATTTTGAAAAGGAGATTTTAATAATGCTGTATTTTATTAGTGTGGTAGCGTTTATTTTTATTTTAGTAATGTTAGTATCGATTTTTGTTGGCTGGAAGTTGATACATCCTCCGGATAGACCCGTCATTGATAACCCTAAAAATTATGGTTTAAATTATGAAAATATTAGTTTTAAAAGTCGTGGAAATGATATTAGTTTAAAAGGATGGTACATTCCTGCAGAAAAAAATGAAAAAATGACTTTGATTTTTGGCCATGGATATTTAGCTAACAGAGAAGAGCCTCGAGCAGAAGCTTTAAAATTAGTAAAAACACTTGTATCTGATGGCTACAATGTGCTGATGTTTGATTTTAGAGCATGGGGCGAATCAGAAGGAAAAATGTGTACGCTTGGACTCTATGAAAAGTCTGATATGCAGGGAGCTATTGATTGGGTAAAACAAAAAAACCAGAATTCTAGAATTGGCTTAGTTGGTTTTTCTATGGGAGCTGCAACATCATTGTTGGTTGCGGCTGAGGAAAGCTGTGTAGAAGTAGTTGTTGCTGATAGCCCATTCAGCGATTTAAAAGCATACTTAAACGAAAATTTATCTTACTTTACTAAACTTCCGAAGTATCCATTCACTCCAATTATTTTAAACACGATACCTTTTTTATCAGGTGTAAAACTTGATGTTGTTAAACCTATTGATGTTATTGGAAAAATATATCCTCGAAAAGTGTTATTTGTACACAGTGATGCAGATAAAACAGTCTTTTGTAGACATAGCGAACTGTTATCAAACTGTCATCCTGACAAATTTACATATTGGAATACATCAGGTGTATTGCATTTGCGAAGTCACCAAACTTATCCAACTGAATATCAAGAAAAAGTACTTTCATTTTTAAATTCTGTTGCTGATGTAAAATATGTTGAAAAAAGCAATGTATAAAGACATCTTATGTTAGGGGTAGTTATATGATATTAACCTTTTTAATTCTTTATACGGTTGCTTTAGTGGTTTATTTTAATAATCGAGAAAAGAATTGGGGTCTATGGCTTAGTTTATTATTATTTTCATTTGGTAGTGGGGCCTTTGGTAAGTCTGTGATTGAAAATTTTTTTCCGTATCTGATCAAATACAATTTTGTTACTTTTAATTCTGAATTTATATTTCAAATAATCTATAGTATAGGCAGTTTTTTAAATCAAAATGTATCTCCTTATTGTTTTATGATGTTTGCAGCTACATATTCAGGTCTCTTTTCAAAGGGAAAATTAAGAGTATTAGGTTCATTGTTGCTAATTCCCTTATTCATTATGTTTCTCAATACAACTTTTTACCCGAAAGTTTCGCATAATTGGATTTTAGTGGCTATTTGGGCAATTCCATGTTACTTAGTTGGAACATCTTTTATGATTTATAGTACAAGTATAGAGAAAAGTACTGAGATAAAAAAAGATCGGAAATTATTTAATTACCTTTTGCTTCCTCCTTTTCTAACAAATGTTTTGACCAATTATATAGGGCATGCGGTTGGATTAACCGCCATGTGGAGATTAAATTCTATTCCTGTTGTATTTGCGGGAATCACATGTTTAGTTATGATGACAAAAATGGGAGTATTAGGTGTTAGACTTAAAATAGAAAAACAGGCCTTTGATAGTAAAATGCAAGTTTTTAATACGGGATCTGGTTTATTAAACCATGCAGTAAAGAATCAAATATATAAAATTAATTCCAGCCTTTTTATTTTGAAACCCTACAGAGATCAATTAAAAGGAAGTGGTAAAGAAGCGATCGATATTATCAGTCGGAGTTCAGATCATCTTACGAAATTGGTAGATCGAATCCAAAGTAAAACACAAGAAATCTATATTGTACGCTTAAAACAGAATTTAAATAAACTGTTAGATGACAGTATAGAAGATATACAGATGGATTGTAAAAATAAAAAAGTGATAATTAACAAGAAATATAATGCAGGAAATATTGATGTTTTATGTGATAGCACTCATACAAAAGAAGTGTTTATAAATATTTTAAAGAATGCACTGGAAGCTTTAAAAGAAGGTGGAGACATAGAGGTATTAACAGAGATTTCTAAGGCGGACAATGTCATAGTTGTATTTACTGATAATGGTATGGGTATACACCCTAATAATTTACGTCGTGTTGTAGATCCTTTTTTTACTACAAAAGGCAAGAATGGAACAAATTTTGGTTTGGGCTTAGCTTATTGCTACCATGTGATGACTAAAAGTGGTGGGAATTTAGAGATTGAGAGTGAGTTAAATAAAGGGACAAGTGTTAAATTAACATTCCCGATGAATGAGGTCTGATGCATATGGATAAAATCAGAGTTGTGTTAATTGAAGACGATGAAGATTGGATTAAAATCATAGAAACGATTATTGGCAATGAAGATGATATGATGCTTGTTGGATGTAGCCGAACACAAGAAGAAGCAATTAAACTTTCAACAGCACTTGATCAAATTGATATTTATCTAGTTGATATAAATCTTACGGAAGATAACTTGGATGGTATATACACAGCATTAGAATTAAAAAGAAGTGAATCTTCTAAAATTATTATGTTAACATCCATGTCAGATGAAGAAGTTATTCAGCAAGCTTTTACGGCTGGAGCAACAGATTATATTTTGAAAAAAGATGCTTCTCATATACCTGAAATTATCCGTTCAACTTATTATGAAAACCCTCCAATTCAAGCTTTGATTAAAGATTATATTCGCTTGAAAAGCGAAGAACAACTTAAAGAATTAACTACTGCTGAAAGAGAGGTATATGACCTTATTGAGGAAGGATATTCGAGAAGCGAGATACAAAAAAAATTAATTAAAAGCGATAATACTATTAAGAATCAAATCAAAAATATACTAAAAAAACTATCTGTATCAAGTATGAAGGAAGCTATTCAAAAAGTGAAATCTGGAGGTTTATAATGCGTAGTTACTTCATGGTGATCAGCCAAATTGTCAGATTCAGATCAAAAGTAAAAAACTTCAATTGAATATTTAACAATAAAAAGGGGCTATATTAGCCCCTTTTTTTATTTTAGGGCTATAAAATATAGCCCCCTTTTTAATTTAGGGTCATAAAAAATGACACTCCTCTAATTTTGTCAGATCTTATATTATTTATGTAGACAATCACTCAAGTGAGTAGCTGAGGAGGTAGAAGAGATTGCCTATACAAGATGAAAAGGACGAGAAACGATTAAATGCGGATATTCCGAAAGATTTACACAGGAAAATATCAATTCTTCCAGCAAAGAAAGGAGTTAGATTAAAAGCTCTAGTCATTGACTTTTGTTATTTTTTAATTCTGTACCAAATTTGTAAATTTTTTGTGTGCTATGATGAAATCCGTAAGAGAAAAGCCGTTCCTTCTCAATTGAATATTTATCCATTTTATTTTTAACAATTTAAAAAGATTAAGGGTTTTTTAGGCATACCACAAAGGGAAATAAACATATTAAGGGAGAGATTGATTATGCAAAAAGATTTATTTAATGTAGATTTTCAAGTTCAACAAATGAATAGTGACGTAGTTGAGCCAGATACTGTTAGAACAACTGTATGCTGGGTAACAAAAGTTACTTGTAAAGCTTCTTGTGGTTGTAATTTTACATCTTACTGTACTCCAGGTTGTTTCTAATTTTCTGGCTGTAATAAGCGATAATGTTGATACTGCAGAATCTTATCAACATTAATGATCTACATAGGCCAGCCTATATAAAAAACGGACTTTATTTAAAGTAATTCAACCCTATGTGGTATGTCTAAAAAATCTTTAATTTAGAAAGGGTGTTACACGTGAATGAAAATACATTAGACACAGAGTATATGCCATTAGATTTCTTTATGTTGAGAACTCCTTTGCTTCCTTTAGAAAACTTTATAAAACAGGCGGAGCAATTATCTAAACACGATAATGATAATTATGATGAAGAAGTAGATAGATTAATAAGTTTGTTGGAGTTACCGGAAATTAAAGAGTCCATCGCGATATCAAGTTTGTCTCTTTACAAAGCAATTAACAAAAAAGATAAGTCTAAAAAACAAAAAGAACAAATTATAAGCAGCGTTTTTAAGTATATCAATCGGATGTCTACAAGATCTACACCATTTGGATTGTTATCAGGCATCAGTATAGGAGAGTTTAATGAAAAGACTGATTTAAAGCTTAACCATATTCATAAACATATGAAGCGGGCACGTCCCGATATGCAGTGGCTCCTAAAAGTAGTTAAAAATATGGAACAGGATATTCAAATTGTAAGACAACTATATGTGACTGCAAATAAAATGATTTATCAAGTAGGTAATAGAATTAAGCTTCCTTTTTTAACTAATTATGGAGACGTGTCGAATAATAATGTATCTTTCTATTACTCATCCGTAGATTGGAATGAACTAGTGGAAATTACACTATCAATAGCAGCAACTCCTATTAAACTGGATGATCTTAATAAGCATTTACAGAGTAAATACGATCAAGTTGATATGAAGATCATTGAAAGCTTTACCTATAATTTATTCATAAATGAATTTTTAATAAGCTCTCTTAGACCCCCTTTAGCAGATGATAATGCTTTTGAATATGTATTAAAAGAAATGAAGTCAATTAAAGGTTTAGAACAATTAAATCTTTATCTACATAATATAAATGAATTAATTAATCAATATAACTCGATTCCAATTGGAAAAGGTTTAGATCAGTACATAGAAATTTGTGAGGCGATGAGGGAAATTGCCGATGTTAAAAACCCTCTTCAAGTAGATTTGAGAGTGAACTACATTTCTAATAGCTTACATAAGGATATAAAAAATGAAATAACAAAAGTTGCAAACGTATTATGGAAACTGTCACCACAAACAGTATGGTTTAAACATTTAAACAAATACCATGAACAATTTTTAGAGAAATATGGCATAGCCAGAGAAGTTCCAATCCTGGAACTATTAGACGAGGATATTGGCTTAGGAGCCCCCCATACATATGAGAATCCAATAAGTATTTATCCTTTTGAAGATAACTATCAGGAGGAAGTCATATACTCACGTAAGATGATGAGCATAGCTGAAGAAGCTATTATAAAAGGGAATGAAGTGCGCTTAACGGACGAAATCATTCATGATTTAATGATTCCTATTGAGAATGACTATCGTGAGCATCCTGAATCGATGGAGCTCTATTTTACTGTTAATCAAAAAAACTCCCAAGACAAGGAAGAACAATATCAACTAATTATGGGGCCTAATGCCGGTTCTCCATCAGCCGGCAAAAGCTTCGGGAGATTTCTGGACATCCTTGATCGTGATGTAACGAATCGATTTAAAAAGGAAAAACAAAAACAGTTTCAACCGGATGGTCCTATAGTAGCTGAGATTGTTTATCTGCCAAGACATTCAAGAGCGGCAAATGTAGCCCTAACTAAGAATCTTGGAGATTACCAAATAGTGTTGGGGACTAGTTCATCCAATCTGGCTAATGAGTTAACACTGGATGATTTAGTAGTAGGATGTACGATGAATCGATTGTATATTAAGTCAAAAACATTCAATAGAGAAGTGATTCCGGTAACCAATCATATGCTGAATATTACAAATGGAACTCCAAATGTATATAGATTTATGTGTGAAATAGGAATGGCACGATATAAGAATTGGCGCGGTTTTACTTGGGGACTGTTGTCCAATCTGCCATATTTACCGAGAATCATTTATAGTAATACGATTCTTTCGTTAGCAACATGGAATATAAATCATAAAATAATTAAATTTAATAAAAATCAAAGTGACAATGATTGGTTTGATGAAATAGCAAGATGGAGAAAACTGTATAAAGTACCACGATATGTTTATTTAACGGATGTAGACAATCGTATTATGTTCGACTTAGAAAATAAATTGCATCTATTAGAATTAAAGAACGAATTTACAAAAATTCTAGCAGATGAGTATATAACCTTAACAGAGATTGGAACAGACTTTACTGATTTAATTGTTAGGGATGAACAGCAAAGAATGTACAATATGGAATGTGTTTTTCCTTTGGTGTTAGCCTCTAAGGAAGAAGCGTCCAAAAATATCATTAGTCAGCAGGAAAAGGATGCAATGAAGGTCTATTCAAGCTTAGATAGTCGTTCAGGTGAATTTAATCGAACTTATTATCCCGGAAGCGAATGGATGTACTTTAAGGTTTATGGAATAAAAAGCAGAATCGAAGAATTTATTGCTGTACATCTTTCGCAATTCATTCATGAGCAAAAAGGAAAAGGTGTATTCGATACTTACTTTTTTATGCGATATGCGGATCCATTACCACATATAAGAATACGTTTTAAGGGAGAACCGGAAATATTAACAGGTACGTTATTGCCTTTATTTAATAATTGGATGAAATTATTAAGAGAAAAAGGTGTAGTTACACATTGTTCAATTGATACTTATGATAGGGAAGCTGAAAGATATGGCGGTCCAAAACTGATAGGATTAGCTGAAAAGGTCTTTTCAGAGGATAGCAATTTTGTCTTAAATGCCATAAATTTCAGCAGTGTTGAAAAAAGAAGTCTATCTCTTGAAGATATTGGGATCATTAGTACGATTGACTATTTATCTCATTTTCTCCCTGACTTTGATCATCAGCTGGAATGGTTAAATAACGTGACTGATTTTAAAAAATACAGTAAGGAATTTAGGGAAAATCGGTCATTATACATGAAAATTGGTAATGACACTGATGAATGGTCTACATTACGAACGACTGAAGATGGTGAATTAATTTATCAGTATTTAAAGACCAGATCCAAAGTGATTGAAGAATATGTACAGGAAATGGCGTTAACTAATGATATTTATAATAGCCAAGGCAGTATCATGGGAAGCTTTATCCACTTAAATTTGAATAGGTTAATAGGAATTGACCGGTTGAAGGAAGAAAAAGTAATGACACTTTGCAGGCATACTCTTTATAATCTTAGATTTCTTAAAAAGCAAAAGGGGCTTAAAATTCATGTTGAAGTCTGATCAGTGCAGAATATTGTCGCAAAATGAACAATATGAAGTGACAAGATTAATAGATAAATTGAAAATGATCTATCGTTCCCCAGAAAAAGTGAGAGATTTTTATGATGAGCAGGGATTTAGTGATTTTGATTTATGCAATTTAGCCGTTGGATATCCCGGTATCTGTATATTAACAGCAGAATTAGATGATATTTACCCTCATGAAGGCTGGGGGTTAGTAGGACATGAATACATGTCCTACTTACAAAACTTAGTTAATGATGGGAATGTTTATTCGTCTTCATTATGGAATGGTTTAAGTGGTATAGCCACAGCAGCAAACATTTTGTCTAAAGATAGAAAAAAGTACGCAAACGTAACGAAGGTACTTAATAACTACATCATTGCAGATCTCGATACATTACTGGATAAGGCAAACGCTAATTTAGGCGGTCAGGTGGATATGTACGATTATGATGTAATCGAAGGACTTACGGGAATTGGGCGTTATTTAATCCAATTAGATGATTCCGAATCCAGAAAAGCTACCATAAAGGCCGTTCGTTATTTAGTTTCTTTGACAAATGATATTCTGTGCGACAACCATATAGTTCATGGATGGTATATCTCTCAAGAAAATCAATTCCTTGAAAATGAAAAAAACATGTATCCAAAGGGTAATTTTAATTTGGGACTGTCCCATGGGATTGCCGGCCCCTTATCTTTCTTGAGTAGTGCATACAGCAGTGGGATTATAATAGAAGGCCAAAAAGAGGCAATAGAAAAAATAGTTTCATTTTATAAAACATGGGCACAAAAAGATCAATATGGAATGGTTTGGCCTGACAGGGTAAAGTTTGAAGAGTTTGTCAGCCGGGAAAAGGATGATATTCCTGTTAATAATGAATCTTGGTGCTATGGTATACCAGGCATTAGTCATTCCCTTATGTTAGCGGCTGGGGCATTAGAGGATGCTTCATTAATGAAATATTCTATTGATGCATTTGAAGAAATCTTCTCCAGACCAGAAAGCATATGGTCGATAAAATCTCCTACGTTTTGCCACGGCTATGCAGGATTGTTATACATCACACAAAAGTTTTATCTTAATAATCCAAATTCGCAATTAGAAGGTTTTAGGACGAAACTGATTAAATATATTCTTAATCAATATAATGAAGAATTACCATTCGGATTTTTAGATTACGATCATCGCGGCGGGGCACAGAACCCTGGATTATTACTAGGTACAGCAGGGATCTTGCTTGTACTGATTAGTTTATTAAAGAATGAGACAGCCGAATGGGATTCTATTTTTCTTCTATCTTAGTGTAATCGAGAGGAGATATTTTTTTGCAACTTAATAACCAATCAATTGACTTAAAAAATATTTTACACTCCTTTTCTTACTGGCCTAGGTTATTCTGTTTATTCTGGAATACACATAAAGTTTACTTTATAAGCATCACGATATTATCCTTTATTCAGGGGATACTCCCTGTATTATCTTTGTATATGACGCAGCTCTTAGTGAATACAATCGTAACAACAGATACAGGTGTGTTTGATGAAATCCTCTTCGTTTTTCTTTTGTTTATTATTTTTACTATCTTTAAAGAAGTTGTCAACTTAATTACCGAATATATTGATGGACTTTTCCAGACTCTATTAACCAATAAATTAAATTTCATGATTTTAGACAAGTCAAATACGTTAGGACAGGAGGACTTTGAAAACTCGGAGGTCCAGGATCAGCTGAAGCGTGCGCAGCAGGAAACCGGATACAGACCTTACCAAATATTCCAGCAGATTCTGTCTATTATAACGAGTGTCATTACCGTGATCTCCTCGATTGTATTTTTATTTTATTGGAATTGGTGGGTAGCATTGATTCTAATTGTCTTACCGTCTTTCTCATTTTTGTCTTTCATCAAAATTAGTAACAAAGAATTTTTCGTCTTTTGGAATCGTGCAGGAAGAAATAGACAGAGCTGGTATCTTACGCATCTTTTAACACATGATAAAGCCTTTAAGGAGGTAAAAATTTATAATATCGGTCGCTTATTGCTTGATCAATATAATAAGATTATGAATGGGTTTTACTCTGAAGATAAGCAAATTGCTACGAGAAGACTTAAAATGTCTCTATTCTTTGGTCTTATTAATTTAGCATGTGTTTTTTTTGCCATTTACTTAGTGATAAGAGACACCTATCTTAAACAGATTTTAATTGGAAGTTTTATTAGCTATGTACAAGCGATCATTTTGATACAAACTACATCTGAAAGGCTAATGCATTCTGTTATCAATCTCTGCCAGCATAATTTATTTATTGAACAGTTATTCAGTTATCTTGAAACCAAATCGAATGACCCTGTGTACAGGCGTCCGGATTCAGCCATAAAGCTGGAGGTCATAGAATCGATCGAATTCAAAAACGTTTCCTTTTCTTATCCCGGTACTGAAAATTATGCTTTAAAGAATGTTAGCTTAATTCTAGAAAAAGGGGACAAAATAGCGATCGTCGGCAAGAATGGTTCAGGAAAGTCTACGTTTATTAAACTGCTATGTCAGTTATATGAAAATTATGAAGGTGAAATACTGATTAATGGAATAAACCTTAAACTGTATGATACTGCATCCGTCAGAGAAAATATTGGGGCGGTATTCCAAGATTTTATGCAATATGAAATGCCGCTACGTGCTAATATTGGATTTGGAAACTTTAAACATATGCATGAAGATGAATTAATTTATAAGGCTGCTGAAAAGGCAGGAATCGCTGCGTTTGCTAAAGCACTACCTAATAAAATAGATACGCAGCTGGGAAAATGGTTTCCTGGTGGTTTTCAACTATCTGGAGGGCAGTGGCAAAAAATCGCTATTGCGAGGGCGTTTTTTAGAGATGCGAGTCTTTATATTCTGGATGAACCAAGTGCTGCATTAGATCCTGAGTCAGAAAAAGAAGTTTTTGACAAATTTATACAGTTGCTTGATAATAAAATAGGAATATTTATTTCACATCGATATACGACGACAAAATTTGCTGAACGAATTATTTATATGGAAGATGGGGAAATAAAGGCAATGGGCAGCCATCAGGAGTTGATGGAGGATTGTCCTGATTATTATTATCTTTATAATCTGCAGGCAGATTCTTATACTGATAACGATCTTCTCAGTACAAAAAATGTTGTAAATGGATAAGGAACAGGGTCAGAAAGGCTTACAAGCTATCTTTTGTTTTGTATGGCAGCTAATATCAATTAGTATCATTCTTATTATTTTTCTCTTATTCTTTATTCAGTTTGAGTGAAAACAGTGAAAAAGTAAAAAACAAACATACACTATTTAAGACTGGTTTTTTCTATTTAAACTAGTCTTATAGTGTACCTTTATTCTTTTATATCAATCCCACTAAACACATCAGCATGATCGGATCCTGTCGTTTACCCGTTTTCTTCCCTTTTTCCATACCTTTCCTTAAATATATCAATCCCATTTAATTATATGGGCTTTTATATAATTACATTAGAAAAACTATAATATAGTAGTAGGAGATCTTAATGAAAAATTTCCAATTCATAAACAGAAAATATAATAGGTCTGTAGAATGGGTGAAAGAACATTCTTTCGGTATAGACACCTTAACCCAAGTTAAAATGGATGAGTTTCATTTTTTAGAAAAGGTTTTAAAAAATAAGAGAATAGTGTGGATGGGTGAAAATGGTCATGGGATTGCAGAGCATAATTTATTGAAATCCAAACTAATTGAATTCTTATATCATAAAATGGGATTCAAAGTTATCGCATTCGAGAGTGGATTAAGTGAATGCTATAGCTCGAATCACTTAAAAAACAGCCTATCTGTAAATGAATTAATGGATAAATCCATCTATTCTTTATGGAAAACAGAAGAAACGATATCGTTATTTAAATTAATAAAAGAAACTGATTTGAACCTTCTTGGATTTGACTTTCAACCTTCTACTAAACAGAACTTATTCTTAGAGTTTTTAGAGAGTATCGACATTGATATTCCAGTAGAATTTAAAATGTCTGTAAAAAGGGTAGATGAAGGAACTCTTGATTGGTACAAACGTATTGGTGAGTATAAGGCAAGAAGAAAAAAAGTGCCCAAAACTATATTTCAGGAGTTTCAGGGAGACCAAAAAGAACTAATCGAAGAAATAACTGAGTTAAATCATACTCTTAGGGATTTGGAAGAAGAGTTTGTTAGAAAAGACTTGCATGTACTCTACAATGTAATCCAAAAGGTGTTAGATAATAAACATCGTTTTTTAAACTTTCTAAGTGTTGACCGCCGATCTTATTTAAAATTTCGAGATCAAGTGATGGCGGACAATATAAAATGGATTTGTAATGAGTTGTATCCTAATGACAGGATTATCATTTGGGCTCATAACTCACATATTTTCAAAAGTTATGAAACTTCATCTAAATATAAACCTATGGGATCATTAATGAGTCCAGATATTGTGAATCAATCTTATTATCTCGGTCTTTTCATGTATGAAGGGAAGGCTGCTTTAGATAAAGGAACTATTTATGATGTAAGGAAACCACCTAAAAAGAGTCTTGAAGATTATATGAATCATAACACAACATCCATATCTTTCCTTGATTTTTCACATGCATCACGCAGCGAATCAAATAAGTGGATATTTAGCAAAACTCTAATATTAGAGTCAGGAACCATGCAAAAGTTAATTATCCCAGCAGAGCAAATGGACGGTATTTTCTTTATAAAAAAAGTTTCACCACCGCATTATCTCTAGACTTTTCATTATTAGTCCCAGAATAACTTGGCGGAGACCCCCTCTGATCGAAGTTTACTTTATGATCCTTAATGAGTTGGAAAAAGGAAGTGTTCTCATGTTGTTAGATTTAATAGTAGACTTAGTATGTACAATCTATTTTAATTCGAATTTTGGATCGAATCAAAGTAGAATAAGGAGAAAGATTAAAAGATTATCAAAATATCAACCAGAAATACTGGACCTTTACAATAGACATGAAACTGTCTTTGAAGAAAATCAGGAACTATCTAACTTAGTGCTAAAGTCTAAAGTGAAAAATCAAGAACAAAGAGACGAACTAATAATTAAAATTCAAGAATATCTAAAATTGGGTAATAATGGGTGAAACATGAGGTTGAAAAAGAAAAACGCTAGATTGGTATAATAGGGTTGTCTGAGAACTATTTTTAAAATGCGCTTTTATTGGTTCTGGTGAAAAGATTGGATTTGTTGTAAGCCCGAAATATAAAAAAGAAGCGCACCTTTCCGGTACGCAACACAAATAGCCGAATATCCTGATTTTTTCAATCAAATATACGGCTTATTTTCATTTATTTGCTACATTCTGCCTGAATTATTTTTGACCATGGCATGTATTGATCTATTATTTCAGGGTTTTGATGGATACCGAGATTCGGTAGATCCGTCAAAAGTTTCTTTGTGTATTCATAGAAATCAACGCCGTTACTTTTGGTTGTTTCTGCGATACTCAAACAAATGGCGTTCGCTTTTGCACCAGCTTCACTAACCGAAAAAAGCCAGTTTTTTCTACCCAAAACGTTAGGGCGAATGGCATTTTCAGCTGGATTATTATCAATTTCAATGCGCCCATCAGTTAGAAAAGCTTTGAGTCCATTTGCTCTGTTCAATGTGTATTCAGCTGCTTTTGCGAGGGCATTTTTTCCGAAGAATGGTGACGTTTCAACCCATTTAAGGAATTTCTCCACAATTGGCTTGGAGTATTTTTGGCGTTTTTTTCTACGCTTACTCGGAGACAAATATTTAAATTTCCTTTCGAGTCGATATAAATCGTCACAATAGCTCACACCAATTTGGCCATTTTTGCTGTCCGCTTTCAGCCAATAACGACGAACATGCGCCCAACAATTTGCGAAGGTAACGCCTTCCAACTTATCATAGGCTGAATAACCATCACAAACAATTGTTCCAGAAAATCCTTCTATGAAACTTTCAAGGACAGATCGAGCACGTGATAATGAGCTTTGAAACAGAGTCATTATTGGCCCTTGGCTTGGCACACTTCGATACACCCAATTATAGGCATTGGTTTGACCAGATTTCCCATCGGATCGATTGATAATTTGTCCATACGTTTCATCGACATGTAAAAGCGTTTTCCCCATCATCAAATGCTTCATTCGTTTGTAAATAGGCAATAGCCAATCACTTGATGCACGAATGACCCAATTTGAAAGGTTCTTATCATTGGTATTCAGGCCATAGCGATCCCATTCCTTTACCTGACGGTAAAGTGGTAAGTATTGTGAAAACTTATCATATATTACTTTGGCAAGTACGCTAGGACTTGCGATGCTCCGTTGGATAGGAGGCTGTGGTGCTTTACCACGTTTAATTTGCGCTTTTTGAAATGCATCACCTTTGCAATTTTTACATTCATACGCGTATTCAATGTGTTGAACTTTCTTCATTTTTGCCGGAATAAATTCTGCTTCTTCGCGTACGATTGTACTGCCAATTTCAAGCATTTGTCCTTGGCAACAGTCACATTGCGTATTCTCTGGATGATAGTGAACTGCTTCTACTTCGATATCATCACGTAATGAATCATTTATCGCATCCACTATTCTGATTAGCCCTTTCACCCCAAATATTTCTGATACGAACGGAATAAGGACCTTATCGGCCGCTGTAAGTACATTTCCTGCCACTAGGCCCATACTTGGTGGCGTGTTTTTGCATATCCCCCCGAAAAGGTTTATTATAAAAAACCTCCTGATTTGTAACAGATTCAGGAGGAACTTTGTAACACTTGAATGAAAAAAAGGTTGATCTTATCCAATTATAAAGTTCCTAAACAATAGCGCCCGATAATTGAACACCTTATTCAAAAAAGACACTTGGATACTCAACTACACCAGAAGCATTATCGAGGGAACCCTTCTGTAATTCAATAGCCATTAAGGCTTCTTCAGGCACATCAAATGGTGCTTTAATTTGCCATAGAGATGACTTTCTAAAACCAAATTTCGGATAATATTCTGGATGACCTAATACAATAACTGACTGGAATCCAAGCTCCTTTGCCTTTTGTAATGCCCCCTGTATTAAGGACTTTCCTATACCCTTATTTTGATAATCAGGTAAAACAGAAATGGGGGCAAGTGCTAATGACCCTGTCTTTTTATTGCCATTACCAATTAACACTTTAGATAAAAGTATATGTCCTAGTATCTCATCGTTATCTTTACCAGCAGCCACTAAAGATAACTCAGGAATAAACACATTTGATAGCCTGATTCGTAAAACTAATTTATGCTCATTCTGATCACTATGGTCTGCTGAAGCAAATGCAGTTTTTACAACTTTCTCAGTTGAATCATAGTCACTTTCCTGCTCTTTGCGAATAATAAAATTCATATACACAACTCCTAATTTTATAATCTGGCCCGATTCCTGTATAACCTTTATTCCGTTAATGCGCCCGATACTTGAATAAAGATTTTACTTGTTTTAGCTGGAACATCTTTATTTCTAATTTATACTTCATCTTTACTCTTAATATAAGAATGTCTAAAAAACAAAAATAAAGGTAGAGCTAAAGATAATCCAACTGTAAACAGAGATAAAAGACAAATCCATTTTTCTTTAATGTTATACTTTCGTGATTCATTGAACATAAATACCAAGAAAACAACACATGAGATTAAAAAATCAACTGCAAAAAAGGCCGATATCGTGTTAGTAAATAATAATTCTAATAATAAACCTAAATCAAGTCCATTATCCCTGAGGAACTGAATAAAAAAATAATACGGAAAAACAGTACCAATTAGCCCTAAAATTAAATATAATTTTTTCACTGGATAATTTCCCCTTTTTTAACAAAGTTACTATTAGATTACCATAACTAATTCTAAGATCGTTCAAAATATATATATATTATTGAAGATTCCTTTACTAAACAATCTGGCCCGATTGCTGAATAGGTAATAAATGAATAATTCTTATCAAAAACGAATGTATTTGATAAACTTTACTTTTGAAAATTTCAAACTGTAAAATCCTTATTTATTCGTTATCAAAATCATTATCAAAAACAAATTAACAATAACACCCCTTAATGATAAAATTGTTAATGTTAAAAGCCAAAGGGGGATTATGATCAATGCAATACACTTATGGATATGCAAGGGTTAGTACCAAGCAGCAAGATTTGATCCGGCAATTAGATTTGTTGGGCGAGTATAACTGTACCGAAATACTAACAGAAAAAATGTCAGGGACAAAAAAGGATAGACCAGAACTTATTCGATTAAAGGATAAAGTAAGACCTGGTGATTCAATCGTTGTAGAAAGTTTCTCGAGATTAGGTAGAAGCACAAAAGATTTAATAGAGTTAGTCGAGTACTTTGAAAGTAAAAACGTTAAATTGATTAGCATAAAAGAGAATTTTGATACGAATACACCCCAAGGTAAACTAATGCTTACTGTCTTTCAAGCATTCAGCCAATTCGAAAGGGATCTAATAGCTCAACGAACAAAAGAGGGATTGGAAAGTGCAAGGGCAAGAGGTAGAAATGGTGGTCGTCCAAAAGTGAAAGAAAATCAGATAAATAAAGCTTTAAAACTATACAACTCTAAGGAATATAGTATTAGCGAGATTGTGGAAATGACCGGAATAAGTCAAGCAACATTGTATCGTTACATACAAACAGCTCGGAAAGGCAAAGAGAAACAAGCTCATATTGATCTAGAAAACATTGCAAAAATAAGAATGGGGTTGCAAATCGAAAATAACAATAAATTTGTACGTGGCAAAGGGAAGGTAAGAGAAAGTATTGAACAGTTCCTAAAACATCATTACAGAATGGAGATCATAGCTAACGAATATATCATCTACGTCCCTTATACAACCGTTGATGCATTAAAAAAGACAGTATATGATATTCTCGGTGAAATGGATAGTGAGGCTGATATGAGGAACTGTTTTATTGAAGCAGACGTTTACTGCGATGAATTAGGACTCACATGGTAATCTCAATGGGTTTGTTTTTTCTATTGCTCTTTTCTATTCCTTATTAAACAATTAAATTACTTTTATTGGAAGTGATCCTGCGGACTAGAACAGCTACCCTGTCACTAGGCCTACAAGAAATACTATAATTCACTGTATTCCACAAAAATAAGTCAAAAGTTTTCTGTTTAATTAAATATACTAGAAAAGAATCCATTTTGATCAATTTTTCAAAATGGATTCTTTTTATTTATCGTAAAATACCGGTTTGTGAGGTGTTTTTGATCAAACTTTTTAAAGCTACATTATCAAGTGGCTCAAAAAAAAAGGAATTCTTGCCGTACCCCATTTATATCAAAAACCCCGAGCCAGAATACTTCAAAAATGGCACGTTAAAAAAGCAAACAGAATACATCCAACTTGATATGACACAAATGATGTCTGATTTAACCCCTGGTGACACGATGGAAATTCCCGATGCATACATAGGCCAAAATCGTGCAAGCGCTATTGGAAGTGGTTGTTGAGGAAGTGGCTTCAAATGAAACTTTATTTTCGGAATGTAATGTAACGGGGACAATTGTAAGTTTTTGTTGCGACATGTGAAAAGCACCTCCTTAATTTGATACGTTCATCGTACCAGGAGGCGCTGCGTGTTTATATGCGTTGTTTGATTGGGGGCTTACACTGTACAACCTCCTCCCATAAACATATGTTATTTTGATATTTTACCTTCTAAAAAAACCGCATTCTTTTTAAAAATGCGGTTTTCACAAAAGTTAAATACTATTTCTCAAGAGTAATCATCTGAATGGATGGAATTCCTTCATAATCAGTAATATTATATATTCGTAATTTCTTTTCAAACTGATGGGCAATTAATTCTTTAGTTGTAGGAAGTAAATCTAAGGTAGTTTCATAAGAGTCAGCATCAGTTTGTAAACTATATGAATATAGATCACGTTTTTCAGGATGTTCAATAATATTAATTCCCCCATCGTACATGTAATAGAAATTATCTCCGATACTTCCAATTAATTCGTAGTCTTCTGGAGGATAAACACCGTCCTCTATAACTTCATCTTCTTTATAATAATACGGCCTGTATGAATCAGCATAGTCGAGCAGTACCATGTTCTCTTCATAATTAATATATGCCACTGAAGTATGAAAGCTCGTGTTACCAAAAGGGTCAGTTGTATTTATAGTCTTTCCTGTTTCTAAATTAATAGTCTCAAAATTCTCGTCGTCTTTAGACTTAACAAGAGCTAATCCTTGAGATGTTTTAATAAGATAATTAGTATTAGAGGAGTCAAAATGGTCAGGGTCAACAGGTTCATCGTAATATGGAATACCACTTTCAGTCTCAATTTCGCCTTTTTCATTTATTAAATATAATGTCTTATCAACTGCTTCGCCTTCCACAATACGGGAGTCTTTATTTGTTTTAGCTATCGTTGTAGGAGTTGCCAATATAATACTTTCATCATCTGATATTAGTTTATCCTTAACCAACCATTTATCTCCATTAGTAATAGATAGATAAGATTTTTCATCTTTCATAATTGAAACATAAGTATATAACTTATCACCAATTATTCTTTCTCCAATGTCGATTGAATCATCGTCAAAGAATTTTAATTCCCCTAATTCAGTAAACCCATCATTTCCAAGTTGTTTAACATTCTTTACTTTAAGATTTGTGGCTGTGGTTTGTTGCTCCTCCTGTGACTGGATTTCTCCTTCTCCTTCTGTCAAAGGACTCGTATTGCTCCCAGTTTGATTACCTGAACAGCCTGTTACCATTAATACTGAAAAGCAAATTGCAGTTATACCTTTTATAAATTTAGGCAATGTTGACACTCCTTTTCTATCTTCTTTTAATTAAAGTACAGATAAAAATAAACAAGGTATTTCTTTAAGAGGTCATTCGGTTTATTATTGATTTAACACTTTAATAAGTACCAACCAGTCGTTATTTATTAACAAATTATATAATAGTAATTTATTCCAATCAATAAAAATATGCAAAATTTTCTAAAAAGGGGTTTTTATTGTGAATTACTTTCAGAGGCAATCAGAAGACACCATTAACAAATTAATGCGATCAGGAATTGAATTGTTTTCTAAACAAGGCTATTCTAGTACAAGCATTAATCAGATTGTAGAACACGCTGGCTACTCTAAAGGTGCTTTCTATGCTCATTTTTCGACTAAAGAGGAATTCATGTTAAAGTTGATAAAAGAAGGTATAGATTTTTATTTTGAAGATCTAAAGGAAGAACTTAATCAAAAAGATCGAGATTTACTAAATAAATTTAAAGAACACTCCATGCGTTTGGTGAACGAGTCCTATGAAAAGGGATCTTCTCCCATGCTTCTTCAAGGATGTATGATTTCTAATGAATTGCCTCAAATAAAAGAAAGTCTTATTCTTCAAATGGAGGGATGGAGGTCATTTCTTACACATTTTTTTCAGGAAATGAAGAACGAAGGTATTGTCCGAAGTCCATTAGATGCTAGAACTTTAGCAACAGCAGGTATGGCCCTTTTTAATGGATACAACTTGCAACACTTTGTTGACAATCGAATTCAAATACAGGAAATGTTAATTGTTTTTATTGAACTGCTTCAAATCCAAGAACCTAATAAGAAAGATTAATAAGGACAATTACTTGTGAGTGATAACCTATGTATAATGTATTAATCTTTTGTTGATTTGCAAACTAAAACCCCTTCAACACCCAAGGGGTTTTTACATGTCCGATTATAATTGTTATACAGGACTATATACATCGTTTATGAATCAACGTTTTTGGCTTCTCAATAAACCTGGTGGCTGCATAAAATAGTGGGGTTGTATGTAACCTCTTGCTCAATTAAATGGCCCTATAATTGAACAATACAGCTGAAGTTCAAGGTCAAAAGAAAAACCCTATATTAATACAGGGTTTTATCAAACTTTGTTTTAAATTATCAATCTTTTTTATAAATTATCGAACTTTTTTACAAATAATCAAACTTTATTTTAAATTAACAGCAGATTACGTTGATAATCTTTTAGGTTATATTGAAGGTTATATTGAAGAAGAAGTATCTGCATTAGAAAGAGAAGAGAAAACTGTTCAAGGTAAAGCAAAGGCAATGGGATTTGGTGAGGCTGGGAGAGACTCTAAATCAGGTAAAGAGTTTACTAGAAGAGGAAAAATAACGCCTGAAATAAAATTTAAGCGAGTAATTGATTATTTAATCGCTAATGATTTAGATCAAAGAGATGCGTTTGATAATGATTTATGGGAGATTCTGATACAAGAGGATGAAATTATAGAGGTAAGAGGCAGTCTTCATTTCACACAAATATATGATTTAGTAAAGGAGGCAAAATATATAGGAAATGTAGGTAGTGGATTAGGTGTAATTGATCAACAAGAGGTTGAAACAGTAACTTTTATGTTGGACAAATTGAAAGAAATCCAAGAAAAAAATGGTATTCCAATAAGAGTTAACACACGTGATGCTATTTACAGTTTTATTGCATATTTAAACGAAAAACATTTGATGAAAGACCAGGTTGATATAGTAGGAAATGATTTTAAGATGCTTTGTAAGGTAGAACGTTTAATACCTAAAGGTGAGAAAATGGAACTTTTTGATTTAAAAGAAATTGAAAGAAAATTTTCGAATAGAGAGCAACGCAGAAAAAACAAAGTTACTCCATTGCCAAAAGAATTTAATGAAAGTGTTGAAGGGCCTTCAGCTGTAGTTTTACCAATTGCGATTTATCGCTAAATAAGGGAGGGAGGTTTATGTCCAAACGTAAACGTGTATCGTCAACAGAGAAGAAGCAGAAAAATGGTCACGGGCAAGGGATGGGTGTTGATTATAAGCCTTGGTTAGTCATTCAGGATGTATCTTCGTTAGGTCGTTCAACGCGTTTAAAAGGAATTAAAATTCCTCGACAGTATGAATTCTTATCAGATTTGGAACGAAACTACTTTTATTTATTGGAATACTCCGATTTAGTAGTGGATATCCGAGAGCAATATCCGCTACTCCCGATTGAAGAAACAATCATCATTGCAGATGAACTTGGTATCAAACATCCAGTGCATCCACAAACGAAAGAGCCGATTGTGATGACAACCGATTTTCTTGTTACAAAATTAGATAACGGCAAACCTGTTAATCTCGCACGAACGCTTAAATATAAAGATGATTTAATGGATGAACGTGTAATTGAAAAGTTCGAGATTGAACGAGAGTATTGGCAACGTCAAGGTGTCGATTGGGGAATCGTAACAGAGCTTGAAGTACCAAAAGAAATGGCACTCAATATTACCTTTGTACATGCGTATGCTGATTTAAGCCATATTGAAGATTTTCGGCATTTCGCAAAAGACGATCTAGATATGTTCAGTGTGTATTTACTTACGCATTTGTTGTCGTATGAGTTAACTGTACGAGAAGCAGCTATTCAATTAGAGCAAGTATTTAACCTTCCTTCTGGGAGTGGATTAACGTTGTTCAAGCATCTAGTTATTACAAAAGCGATTGAAATTGATTTGATGCATAAACTAGATGTGAATCAGATTATTGAAATCAAATCAATTCGTAAAGATTATTCACAGAAGGTGAGAGCAATATGATTTTTTACAATCAGGTATACCAATACGTGAGTAAAGAAGATAAAAATCGTATTCGAATCATCGAAATCGACGATCCCATCGCTTATTATGTAGAACTGCATGGTGATACTTCAATGCCGAAAAAAAGCGATATAAAAACGTTAGAAGCCGAGATAGAAGCTGGTGTGTTATTAGCGATATTAGACCCCTATATGGTTGGCTATGAGGATAAAGACTTAACGCCTAAGCAAATTGAAAAACGTGATGAAGATTGGCACGTTGTTTCAAATACGTGGGAGAAACATAAACTACAGCTACTTGAAAAGAAATTACGTGAGCAAAGTTTTGGTACCATTGCAGAAGCATTTAATTTAAGTAATTTAAAGGTAAAGCGTATATTCACTCGTTTTTGGCAGCGAGGCTTAAATAAAAACGCATTGTTGCCTGACTACATTTATTCAGGCGGCAAAGGTAAAGAACGTGATTTATCGAATGTGAAGGTAGGTAGACCACGCACGTATGCTTTATCCGATGAAACGAAACAAGGGATTAATATTACTGACGAAGTGAAGAAGCAATTTAAACATGTCATCAAAAAGTATTACCGGAAGAAAGAACAAATCACGTTAGCGGAAACATATGATTACTTGCTACGCGAATTTTACTCCCATCAATATACCGAAAACAGTGTAGTGAAATATAAAGTATGGGATGCGTCACGTATTCCGACATATAACCAGTTTTACTACTGGTTTAAAAAGTATGAAAATCCACAATTGGATATTTCATTACGAAAAAGTACAAAAGAATTTGATTTAAAACATAGACCGATTTTAAGTAACTCAACTTTAGAAACAGATGGACCGGGTACTCGATTCCAAGTCGATGCGACGATTGCTGATATTTATTTAGTGAGCTCTTTTGATCGGTCTTTAATTATTGGTAGACCTATCGTGTATGGTGTAATCGATGTGTATTCAAGAATGTTCACTGGGCTGTATGTAGGGCTAGAAGGTCCGTCATGGGCTGGTGCAATGATGGCACTAGATAATATGGTTACAGATAAAGTATCGTTTTGTGGTGAGTGTGGAATAGAAATTGATGAATCACAATGGCCAGCCAAGCATTTACCGGAAATCATTATTGCCGATAGAGGCGAATTTGAAGGTTATACAGTAGGAAGTTTGATTAATAATTTCAACATAAAAATCGAAAATACCTCAGCATATCGTGGTGATTTAAAAGGGATAATTGAACGTCAGTTTGGCACAATTAACGGCAAAATCAAACGCAAGACACCAGGAGCCATTCAAAAGGAATATAGGGAGCGTGGCGACAGAGATTATCGATTAGATGCTAGTCTCAACTTAGGAGAGTTCACAAAAATCGTTATTCACCTCGTTCTGCAACATAACCAGAAAATCATTGAGAAATACCCGTTAGAAAAAGGCATGATTGCAAGTGGCTTAATTGCTACACCTATTAACATTTGGGAGTGGGGAATTGCGAACAAAAAAGGTCGTTTGCAAACAATTACGGATAAAAATATATTCCGACTTAACTTGCTACCTAAAGGAAAAGCACGTATTACTAGAGCTGGAATTAAATTTAAAGGGTTATTTTATGGCTCTGAAAAGGCGATTAATGAGCAGTGGTATGCAAAGCTAAAGAATAAGAGCATCGACATTGTATATGACCCAAGAGTGATGGATCAAATTTATATTCCGCATACTGATGGACGCAGCTTTGATGTCTGTTATTTATTAGATACGAGCGCACAATACAAAGGTGATACGTTAGAGGAAATTGAGTTTTACCAACAGCTTTTACAAGAAGTAAAAGCGGAGGAACTCAATAAACAAAGAGAAAATATAATCAATACAGATGCAGCAATCGAAGAAATTGTGAAAAAGGCAATAAAGGAAAAGAAAGCAGTTCCTACGAATACGACGAAGGTTGAAAAAATTCGTGATATTAAAGTTAATCGGGCAGTAGAGAAACAGCTGAATCGAGAAGATGAGAAATTTGATTTAGTCGATAAACCTGAAATACCAGTAGCAAAAGTTGTTGAATTCCCTATGAAAACTGAAGAACCGCCAAAGAAATCTGGCTCACGTCTTATGAATAAATTAAAGAAGAAGCGAGCTGAGGAATTTGGAAAAGATGAATAACGCTGTGTTAAAAGGTGAGATGGAAGAAGCCATGTATAAGCCACAACCCCTTACTGAATACGCACATAATCCTTTTATCGAAGCTCTTCCACCAATTTTTGAAGAAGATGAAGTATTGGATCGTTTTATGGTGACACCACGTATTAGCCAGCAGGACAAGCAAAGTGAAACGAATATTAGATACCACGTGCTTAAGCGTGTGAAAAATTTTATTCAGCCTTTGCCAATTCACTTTGAAGTAGAGCGTCGATTATCAACATTAATTCGTCGTGGCTACTTAGCTCGCAATCCATTAGATAAAATGTTTTTAGAGCGTATTCGATTGTTACATCAACTACGTGAGAACGAGGAACAAGCACATAAATATATTGATAAACGCTTAAACCATATTCGCTCAACCGCAGATAGCCTTTCTATTATTGGCATCTCAGGTATCGGTAAAACAACGGCAATTGAACGATTGCTGTTAATGTATCCACAGGTGATCAAGCACGATACATATGAAGAGCAGCTGTTTAATCGTACGCAAATTGTCTGGCTGAAAATCGATTGTCCGTATGATGGAAGCCTATCAACTCTCTGTAAGAGTTTCTTTAAAGCGATTGATGATTTATTAGGTACACGTTATTTAGAGAAGTTTGGCTACTTAAATCGAATTACGTCTACAATGCTTCTACACATGACTACGCTAGCGAGCATGTATGGAATTGGTGTACTTGTCATTGATGAAATCCAGCACCTGCTACATTCGAAAAATGACCAAGAGGAAATGCTAAACTTCTTCGTTACTCTCTCGAATACAGTAGGCATTCCAACAGTTTTAATTGGTACATCAAAAGCGCAACAACTATTTAAAGGAAATTTCCGACAAGCTCGACGTGCTGCAAGTGATGGAGCAATTATTTGGGATCGTATGACTGAGGATAGTGAAGAATGGGAGTTCTTTTTAGAAACGCTTTGGGAACTGCAATGTTTAAAAAAGCGTTCGGAGCTGACGGAAGAAGTGAAAAAAGCCTTTTATGAAGAATGTCAGGGCATTACCTCGGTAGCGGTAAATTTATTTATACTTGCCCAAGAACGAGCGTTATTTGATGAGAATAATTCAGATGAAAAGATTACGGTTAAAGTGTTGAAGCAAACTGCGAAGAAGGATATGAAAATCATTCAGCCCATGCTCACAGCGATTCGTGAAAATGATTTTGCCGCGATGTATAAATATGAGGATATTATGATTAATCTAGATGAGCTGATGATCAATCATAAAAGGAATACAGAGTACGAGGGTAAAGTGAAAGCTGCAATGAAAGAACGCCAAAATACGCTGGAGTATAAGCGACAGGAAATGGTTGAGAGTTTGAGTGTTGAGGTTGCAGCTTTGGGGATATTTAAATCTTTAAATATAGAAGATATTAGGAATTTAACTACAAAAATAGTTGAAGGGAATTCTGTTGATACTAAATATAATGATTTGAAGTTAAAAATTGTTCAGAAAGCAATAGAATTAAATCAAAGGAAAGAGCACCAAGTGAAATTGAAAGATAAGCATAATGATAAGATACTACCTTTGAAAGCTATAAAGAAACATGCAGAATCAAAGAAAGTGCATTCTTATGAGATTCTTAAATCCAGTAGGTATATTAAGTGCCCATTAATTGAATTTTATTAAAAATATAAATTAGATAGTGAATGTAAGGGAGAAGGTTTTTATATGCTATATCAAGTGTTTATGGAAGTTACTAATATCTCAGGATCGAAAGAGAACTTTGAATTATTTGAGTTTGATAAGCCGGATAGAAACCAAATAATAGAAGATGTTATCCTACCATATTTAAATAAAGATGAACTTCAATTTAATGGCTATTTTTTAGAGGCTCAAAATGTAGTAAGAATAGTTGTAAAAACTACAGATGAATCAGTTAAAAAATTAGCTGAAATTGAAAATTCCAACAATCCCCCAGGTTTTTTCTTTTTCACAACAGAAGAGCACATTGTAGGAGGAGATAAACATACAAAGGACATAACAAAAGAAATAATTTCTGAAGCGAAGGAGAAAATGAGTAAAGCTGTAAAAAAGAAACAATCCGATGTGGAGTTTGATAAAAATAAAGTATTTATCGTGCATGGACATGACGAGGTTGTAAAGTTATCTGTGGCAAGATTTTTAGAAAGGTTAGGTTTACAACCAATAATATTACATGAACAAGCAAGTGGAGGCACAACCATTATTGAGAAAATTGAAAATAACTCAAATGTTGGTTTTGGAATTGTTTTATATACACCTTGTGATTTAGGGAAAGCAAAAAATGATGAAGAATTTAATGCCAGAGCTAGACAAAATGTTATTTTTGAACATGGCTATTTGATTGGAAAGTTAGGGAGATCGAATGTTTGTGCTCTAGTGAAAGATGATGTAGAGAAGCCTAATGATATATCTGGAGTTGTATATATAAATTATGATTCAGGAAACGGATGGCATCTAGAATTATTTAAGGAATTAAAAAACGCAGGATATGATATTAATGCCAATCTTTTATTTGGCTAAAGTTCATATGTAAAACTAAGTGGTGATTATATGCTACCCTTCTTCACAAATCCATATCCAGATGAGTTATTGTATTCTGCTATTGCACGTTATCACTTTTATAGTGGCAATCTTGATTGTAAAGATACGTTGGAAGAGTTGTTTGGCAGTCGTTCTGTGATTCCGAGTGTGGAGATTGGTAGTCATTTTTCTATATTGGCAGAAAAGCTAGGTTCCCATTACACTATCGAAACCATTTTAGCTAATCATACGATTTATCCTTATTATGCTATGTTCCTTTCAAAGAATCGGCAGCAAGAAATTATTCAGGATGTTGCTAATGATGGACAAGGACTTTATGCAAGATTAGGTATGGTCGCAGGGAGCATCTGTAGGAAGGATGGTCTGTACTATTGTGCGTCATGTACAAAAGGAGATCTAGAGCAATATGGTGAGCCGTACATTCATCGAAAACATCAGCTACAAGGAATTGATTATTGTCCACATCATGAAGTGCTGTTAAAGAAATACTCAGTTACTCCGAATGTAGTGAGCAGAATTGAGTTTATACGATTTGAAATAGAGCAGATGGATTTAGCACGTATTTATGAAGTTGATCCTTATGCTGAAATAAAAATCCAGTTAGCAAAGCAAGCATATAAGTTATTGCAGCAACCATTGCATTCATTGTCGAGGCAAGAAGTTTCACTGAAATATCGAGGATTATTAAGAGATTTAAAATTGGTTACCTCATCTAACCGTATTCGACAAAAAGAACTTTATAAAAAGTTTAAACAAAGGTTGCCTGTTGATCTCTTAGCGCAATATGAAAGTGAAGTGTATGTTGCTGATGAATATAATTGGCTAAAGGTACTTACACGAAATATGAAGCGTCACGTACATCCTTTTCGACATTTATTCATGCTACATTTTTTAGAACAAGATATAGATGATTTCATAGATTTAAAGGCTGATATAGGCCCGTTTGGTGAAGGACCATTTCCCTGTTTAAACCGAGCTGCATCGCATTATCAGAAGCTCGTTATACCATCTGTTGCAGTAACAAGAGATTTTAAAACAAATGCTCCAATTGGCACTTTTAAATGCGCTTGCGGCTTTACTTATGCTAGAAAGGGTCCTGATAAATCACCAGAAGACTGTTTTCGTATAGGTAAAGTAAAACAATTTGGACATGTATGGCAAGAGAGACTAAATCAACTAGCTGAAGGTGATTTAAGTATTAGGGCAATTGCCAAAGAAATAGGTGCAGATTCTAAAACGGTAAAAAGGTATTTACCGAATAATATCGAAATAAGTAAAGAAGTGTCGGAATCAAGTCAAGAGCTAATGGCAAAGTATAAACAGGACATTGTGGAGATTATTCGAGAGTTTTCACAATTATCTCGGACTACGTTACGTGTGAAATGTAAGAAACAATACATTTTCTTATATCGACATGATAAAGAATGGCTGATGGATGTTTTGCCTTCTAATCAAAAGAAACTGCAACCTACTATAACAGTTGATTGGTCTAAAAGAGATCAAGAGTATGTAGTAAAAATTAAAAGGATTTATAAAGATTTATTAGAGTTAGAGAAACCTATTCGTATTACACTTTCTTTAATCGGTAGAAGGCTTGGTATTTTAGTAAATTTGGAACGACATTTAGATAAATTACCGAAAACTGAAAGGCTTCTTTCAGCGATTACAGAATCTGTTCAACAATTTCAACTTCGCCGTTGTTGTATAGTAATTGACCGAATGATAATGAAGGATGAGCCAGTTATTTTATGGAAGGTGCAGAGGATAGCAGCAGTGAAATCGCATCATTTCCATGAGATTAAGCCATATTTAGAGAGCTATGTACAGCAAAAGCAGGATGTGAAGAACGATGAGCAAACAACAAGTTAAATTGGATAATTGGCCATTTAATAATGGAGAGAAAGCACAATTAACTTGGATAAGCTCTCCTTTTTGGCAATCTAAAAAAATTATGATTTATGCATATTTCAGAATCAATGGAAAAACAGAAAAGCTATTGGCAGATTGGGGAACATTGCCGGCATTAGCAATCCAACATTACTATATGAATGGCGATATTAGAAAAAGTATCGCACCAGCAGGGACAGAAGAAGTTGAAATGACCATTTATCCTAATAATGTAAGCTATTTCGAGAAGGAATGGAGCATTTACGGCACAAATGATAAGGATATGTCACGCAGTTTTATCGTTTCTTCTGATAACAAAAACTATATTCTTCCGTTAATTGAAGTCGTCCGAAGTATTTTAGCACCAAATCGTTTTTTACTTTATCGACTGTTTGAAACAAATTCTTTTCCACAATATTTTATTGAGCAATACGGAGCGAATAAAATTCATCTAGATTTTTCATCACTGTATCATCGCAAATACACAAAAGACAATTTTCTCTATCAATTAGTTTGGCTACTTTCCAATCAAGATTTAAGAAGAATTTTTGAAAACGTAGCCTACACATTTATTAATATGGGAATTGTAAAGTTTGATTGGTTATTTACAAAGCCAATTACAATTAAAGCGATTGTTAAATCAACTTCAAATGGTGGCACAATTCTTAGAATCACCAATGTTAAGAACAAACAAATTCCTTATAGTGAAATTTCATTTTCGCATCCTGAAATTATACAAACTGAGAAATCAGGTGAAGCTAAAAAGTACACGCTACATAGCAAAAGCGGTAATGGCAACCAGCAAAATGAATTAACGCTTGATGAACAAGTTGAAGGTACTACGGATAACTTCGATTTGATTGAAATGGAAAATCAAGTCCATGAGTATGTGAAGCTACCGAAAGTAACAAAAATACGGAGGAATTCTAATAAGCAGCGTAACTTTGAAGATGAAAATACGAAAAAATATTTTATTGATGATCAAGGTAGAAGATCGACCTCGGATGTTGGTGGAAATAAGGTTGCTAAGGGATTAGAAAATAAATCCCTTTACGATATTCAGGTACAAGGAGAATTGGGAGAGTTTATTAAAGTATTAAAGGTATTAGAAAATTATTCTGAAGTGCAGTCGATAAATGTGATTCAAGGGAGTTTGAATGAGTTTTCTGATACAAAAAGGTTTGTTTATTTGAATGATGGTGTTACTGAAAGGAAGTATGTGATTGCTGAAATTGTCTTGTTTGCAAACAAAGTAGTGAGTGTAATTGAAGTGGAGCGTGAAGATATGGCACTGTCCACTTTAATATGTAAATTAAAGATGCAGCAGGATAAAAATTATTGTTATAAACAAACTTTAAGCGGGCTAGTTAATAATAATGGGACATGGGATAAAAAGCAGTTGAGTTTTAATGAAATAAAATTTTCAACGCTGAAGCATGGTAAGAAAGAGGCTCAGCATAGAGCTAATCTCTTAGTAAATAAATTTATTAAAATATTGAGGGGAATTACATGCTAGAAACATTAGACATAAAGAGAAAGAAAATTGAAAGTACCTTAGAAAATTATATGGCGGATTTGGAAGAAGAAGGAAAACAAGAGATATTACTACATAAAGAGCAAATAGTAAGTAGTCTTATGTCTGGGGAATTCAGGGACTTAGGCGGATTAACAGCTATGAGAGGATTTGTCTATCAATATTATGTATCGATGTATTATATAGTATCTATGATATATCAAAAGAGGGATAATTGGTGGAGTTCAGTAGTATTAGAATATTTTGATGATATAACTTTGATTGGTGAAAATAAAATTCGATTTATACAAGTAAAAACAGTAAAAGAAGGGGGAGCTAAATCTCATGCACCCAATGATTTTGTTAAAAGAAAATCTTTAAAAGACCCTGAAAATCAAAAGTTACATTTTAATAGTTGGGTGGAAAAGAATATATTGAACTATGACTATTTCTTAGAATCTAATTTAATTGAAGAAGTTGATAAAAGTACTTACAACCCTCAATTTGAAATAGTGACTAATACTAAACAGAGTAGTTTGTCTAATTTAATAAATTATACTGGGAATATTAATTTTGAAATTAAGGATGCTATATGTTCTGAAGATAAATTAAAAGTAGCTATTTTAAAGCCAATTGAAAATTTAGGTTTTGAGTTCGGGGATTTTTCACAAAAAGAAATTGACTACTATTTAAAAAAGCTTTATATAAATAAATTTGGTTCAACAAGAGAGCTTTATGAAAACATTATAGACATGATTGAAGAAACAATTTTTATTACTGATATTAGAGCCAAATCTATAGCAGAATATGTATTTCAAAAAATGTTTGCATTTGTTATATCCAATAGTCATGAAGATAATGAAGATCGTATAAAAAAAGATGAATTAATAATAACTAAATTACAGATTGAATATTTAATAGCAGGATGGGTTACTGAAGCAAAAGAATTAATTAGTGAGCGTTCTTATTACGATAGTGCTTGGGCAATCTTTAACAGGGCTATATTGGATTTAGAGTCAGAGTTCAAGGAACAATTTGCAAATGAAAAATTAAAAGCCGAATTACTTAAAGAATTGCAATGGATTAATGAACATATTACAGAGAGTAATAGAGGAAATAGTACATATTGTGTATTAGTTCTTAATAAAATATTTAATGGAAATAACAATCTATCGATGTGGGATTTTGAACATGGTGATATTAAAAGCAATCTAAAAGAATCATTAAGGTTTATCATATATTTCCTTGTCTTTTATGAAGAACATTCGGAAGTTTACAATACGGCTAAATTGTTATTTCATGAGGGGCATTCAAGTGTGATAGATAACATTCTTTTTACATTATATCATGCCCGAAATAATTCGAATAAAGTAACATCTATGGAAAAAATAAAATTCAGCTTAAATGAATGTTATATTTCAAGACAAATTACTATAGATTTATATTGTTTACTTTTAGGAACAAAAAAAGATGTTGTAAATCCGACAGCCTCAAGTATTTCAAATATGTTTAAAGTTACGAGTACAAATAGTAATATGCATAAAATTACAGATGTACCTGATAACATGCGTTTTGTTGATGTGGGTGAAGTAGAAGAGTTGTTTGAAGGCTTTAAGGATGAAGGGATTGATTTAGAGAGTTTTAAACACAATGAGCTACTGCCAAAATGGAAAGAATATTTGGATGGGATAGTAAATAAATTGAAGGAGAATTACATTGAAGGTTGAAACAGTAATTGATTTTTTACAATTAAAAAGGTTTGAGCAATATCAATTTGAATCAGAGCTTATGAATCAATTTGAAGAGCATAATATAAATATTTGGGCTAGTGATACAAGGTTAATAATGTTAAAAGAATACAGAACACAAAATTCTTTATTAGATTGGGAAATGAAAGATCAAGCATGCATTGCGAGTGCATTATATCATATCCCCAAAAAATATCTCAATAATTTATATTTTTTTATGGTTTTAGATTTTAAGACTGATGAAATTGAATTAAGGCTAAAGATAAATAAGATAGAAAAAAACGAGTTGATTTGTAAGAAATACATTTTAAAAGATATAGATGATTTAAATAGAATTCCATTTTTAATGAAAATAGCTCCAGAAAGCGATACATTTGCCTTTGATGAAAAATTTAAAAAAAGAATTATGAAATTTAATGAGCAGATTGATGGTAAAGGAAATTTAAGTTTAGAAAAAGTAATGAATGATTATTTTAATAATTATTTGAGTAATAAGCAGGCTAGCAAAATAAAAATAGAAAGCTTATTAGAAATAGGAGATTAAAAATGTTTATTGGAAAAATAATATTAAACAATTTTCGCATTTTTAGAGGGGTACATGAGTTTGATTTTTCAAATAAAAAGGTAATTGTAGTAGAAGGACCGAATGGGCATGGTAAAAGTACAATTTTTGATGCGATTAATTGGGTTATTTCAGGAAAGATTTCTAGATATGTGGGTTCGTCTGAACATCAACAATTTAACTACATTATAAATAGTGATGCTTATTTAAGTAACGTGAACGAAGCGTCGGTTGAAGTATATTTTAATAGTGAGAAAGAGTTAACTATTAAAAGAATTGTTAAAAGGAATGGTTCCACTAAATTATTTATAAACGGTCAACAACTAGGGTTAAGAGAAGGACAAAAAGAAATAGTCCAATTGTTAGTTAATGAGAAGATAGTAAATGATGCTAACTTACTTGATTCTATTGATTTACTTTCATTTATAGAATCAACTTTAATTTTATCTCAGGAAAATTTAGAAGAATTTGTTAGAGGTAATAAACCGACTGAAAGATATTCTAAGTTAGAACAAATTTTAGGTTTAACAAGATATGGACAAGACTTTAAGGATTATTTACAAGAGTTAAAAAAAGAGTATTTGACGGAATATAATCATATTATTTCAAAACAAGAAGATTTGAGGCACAAACGAGAGTTGTTAAATGCAGAATACCAACCTAAACTGCAACAAAGTGAAAGAGATGGGAATAAACCAAAATCGAAAATTTTAGATGAACTTAATACATTTTGGGGGAACTTACAGAACTACTCACTTAAATCATTTAATAGCCCTAAAAATTTCCATGATATTACTATAGATGAATATGAGAATTTAAAAAAGTATATTGAATCTATAGAAGATGAATTAAAGAGGTTCGACTTTTTAAAATTTGAGATAGAACAAAAAGAGATTTATGTAAATGATACAGAGTATAACGAAAAAATAATAAACTATAAGAACAACATAGATACTTTAAAAGGGAAAAAGTTCAAACGTGAAAAAGGTATAGAAAAAGCTGATTTAATAAGAGAGAAATTAAGAAGGATTGCTTTAACTAATAATTATTTAGATGATAAGAAAATTGAAAAGGAAAATATAAAAGTAGACACTAGTAATATCATTAAAAAGTTGGAGATTGTCTCCAATAATGTAGGGGTAGATTATGTAAGTTTGACTTATGAAAAAGTATCTGATTTTATCGAAGAATTTAGATTAAATAATGATGTTTTAAAGAAATTATTAGAGAAAAATAGCATTTTGGAACATGAGAACCAATTGACTTTATTAACACGTAAAGCAGAGATGTTAGAAACGGCATGCACCCCAAAAAATAAGCTTGTGAATGATTTGCAAAATAAAATTAAGATAATTGATAAGCAAATTTTAGATTTAGATAATCAGAAAAAGAGTAATTTAGAGTCTCAAATAAATACGATTATACATGAAGTTCAAACTCATTTGATAAATAGTAATGAACAAAAATGTTTAGTGTGTGGTTCTACTTTTAGTAGTAATGAAGAATTAAAAGATTCTATACGTATGCAGTTAGAAGTCTCAAAAAAGTTAGTAAATGGATTTGAAATAGCTCTAAATGAATACAAGGTTCAGAAAAACAAGTTGAATGTGGAGCAAAAAGTAACAGAACAAGAGTTAAAAGTTTCTCAGAAGGAATTAGAAAACTTGAGAAAAGAAATAAAAGAATTGAAAAATAAAATTGTAGTTATGCGTCTTAATAATTCAATTGATATAGAAGATATCGGGCAAATTCAAATAGAAATAAAAAAAGTACAAAATTATAAACAGAATAATGATAATAAATATAAGGGCTTTATTGAGATTAAAAAAGGATTAGATTTATGGAATGATTTGAAGCTAAAAATAGAGAGAATTACTGAAGAAGAGAAAGAAATCCTTGCAAAGCATACTAGCTACAGATATTTTATTGAGGACCAAAGAAAGCTACAATTAAAACTAAATAAAATAGAAAGTTATATTAATATCGCTAAAGTAAAAATTCAAGAGTACGATAAACAAATATTAGAATTGAATCAGATTATTCAAGATATAGAGAGAAAGCTGCAGCAACTAGTCCAAATTAAAAGTGAATTAGAAAAGATGATTAATTGTGAACTGGTACTAAATAGTAGTGAGATATTAGATTTCATTATAGAAAATATTAGTTTGTTAAAAAATGAAAGATTTGAATCTAGAAATCTTTTAAAAACAATAGAAAAATATATGGATGACATTAAATTAAGAGAGATGGAATCAAAAATTGAAAATTACGACCAAGAAAATCTAGTATTACAAAAACAAATTGATCAATATGTCAAAATGGATGAACAATTGAAAAGTTTATTTACTTATCATACTCAAGTACAAAGTTCTTTAGTGAATGAATATTTGAATGGTCTATCCTTAGCAATAAATAATTATTTTAGACAAATTTCTCCACATTCTTACTTTAACTATATTAATTTAATAACGAAAAAAAATGAATTATTTATACTTTTAAAAGATAATCAAATTGGGTCTGTAGATATCGAAAGTGATATAGAAGACTCAGTAAACGCTAGTCTTACTTTAAGCGCTGCACAATCGACTATATTAGCAATGAGTATATTTTTAGCTTTAAATAAATCTCAAAATTGGAGTAAATTAAATGTAATAGGAATTGATGATCCATTCCAAAATCTAGATGATATTAATGCATATTCTTTCATAGACGTTCTGTCTAATTTAGTTTCAGTAGAGGATAGACAAATCCTGATTAGTACCCATGATTCGGATTTTGCTAGGCTAACAGTTAGAAAAATGAATTTAGACTCAGATGATTATGCATATATAAAAATACAATCTTATACTAGAGAGGCCATAGAGATTCAATCTGAGCAGTATCGGTCTCCCGGAGAATAAAATGATATAGTTTTAATCAATCTTTTTTATAAAAGGTAAATCATTATAAAGTTTAAAGCCATGCATTTTGATCAAACTTTGTTCAAAACGAATGAGTTTCTTCTATATTGTAATTAATGTTTGTAGCACTCATTTAATCAAACTTTATTCTTAAGCTACAACTAACTACCTGTTTTGTTAAAAAAATGTAAAAAAGCAATATTCAGTATTTATCCCTATTGTTTTACACTATACTAAGAAGGATATGTTAAAATAATTAAACGGGGTGATAATATGAAAGAGAAAAAGCCACCATTTAATGATGCAATAGATCATTTTAATAAGATTGAGGGAAATGCTACAGACCCTTCAAATGCCAAACTTAAGAATTTACCAAAACCCATTAAGTACATTGGTTATTTTATTGTTTTTTTTCTCATAATAGCGTTTTTAATAATTTTCATTTTAAATGTAATAAAATGAAAATAGGAAAACATTCACTTAAGGTCGTGTGAAAAAACTGAGAGCCTTCAAAAAAGGGTGTACATATATAGCACACCCTTTTTCTAATTGGGGCCCCGTCCCGAAAGCCCGGATTTACAACGCTAAGCCTATTTTCAAGACGTTTCCCCCATTTTTAACAACGTTAGAAAGTTTAAGTGGTCTTAAACGGGTGCTTTTCCTTAATAATACAACATAAAGATCTTCAACAATCGGGCGCGATTGTGGTGCAACATAGATAGGAAATGATCAAACTTTTTTATAAAAGAATGAACCAACTGAAAATATTAAGAGCGTGTTTTGATCAATCTTTTTTTCAAAACACGCTCTTTTCTATGATCGTTTATCAAGGTTATTAGTATCAATTTGATCAAACTTTATTTTAAAGCAACAAAAAGTACTCTTCCTTGTAACAAAAACGGAACGTTTATGTTATAAATATCCTAAAAAACACTTATTGGTAAATAATGTATACTTATGACCTATTTTTACACGTATCTCGGCTGAACCCCAAATAAAGAGCAGGATAGTGAAAGAAGGAATTTTTACTTTTTTGTTGAAGTATGTTCCTAAGAAGGGATTTCGTGAGTTATTGAATATGCGAGAGGATGAAAAGAATGGCTAAAAATAGAAATGAGGTCTTGGAATGGATTAAGGCTCTCTTTATTGCAATAGTATTAGCTTTTATTATTCGTGCTTTTTTCTTTACACCAATTGTAGTTGACGGAGCTTCAATGGAGCCTACCTTGCAAGACCAAGACCGTATGATTGTAACGAAAATAGGAGAACCGAAAAGATTTGATATTATTGTTTTTCACGCATCAGAGGATAAAGATTATATTAAACGTGTAATAGGATTGCCTGGAGACCGTATTGAATATAAAGATGATATATTATATATAAATGGAAAACCTTATGATGAAACGTATTTAGACGAATATAAACAAGAAGTAACCGATGGGCCATTAACTAATTCATTTACATTACGAGAGACTCCAGTAGGTAGAGACGTAGTTCCAGAAGGACATCTGTTCGTTATGGGTGATAATAGAAGATACAGTAAGGATAGTCGCCATATAGGGGCTGTTCCTATGGAAAAGGTAGTGGGAACAACGAAAATTGTTTATTATCCTATTGAAAAGATAAAAGTAATTGATAATTAAGGATGTCTAATTAGAGAGGAAAAGGTCTAATTGTTCAACTAAAGGGTAGCTTTACTTTAATAACAATCTTCCACAATCGGGCGCTTTTCTGAAGGAATAGCGCTTATTTTCATTATAGGGCCAGATTGTGGAAGAACGCTCGGTGGTAAGATTTTAAAAAATAGAGATTGTGAAGGAATACATTTAAAGTAACGGAGCTATCAAAATAGAGTTTATTATCGTTATTCCATTAACGAAGCAGGTTACATCAAGAAGAAATTTACTCCAAATAATCCTCTATATAGGTATGATAAATATGTATAAAAAGATAGGAGGATGTTATGGAAGTTTTTAAATTCGGTAAAGAGTTAGGTCAAGCAATTAACAATTACAATTCTGTTTCAGCTTTTTACTTAAAGATAATGAAGACGGTGGAACCGATCAATATAGGCTTAATGCACATAGAAAAAGGTGGCGTACTTGGCTACCACAAAGCACCAGTTCCTCAGCTTTTCATTTTAGTAGAAGGCGAGGGAGTTAAAGAAAGTCTATCCAATCAACTAATCTAGGAGATTTGCTAATTACCCACTTCAAATATTGGAAATTATAGTATAATAGTGGTAACAATTTCTTATTTGGAGGGGTGTATGATAGATAAGCAGATTTATGAATACGGATTTAGTAAAAAGGAATTTGCCTTTTGCGAGGAGAAAGTGAAGGCTATGGATTGATGGCTGACGAGAAAAAACATAAACATTTGGAAATGATTCAGGGTGTTATCACTCGTATGGGTTCCAACTCATTTATTATCAAAGGATGGTCGGTTACTGCATTCGGTGCAATGTATGCTTATTGGCTTGCTAAAAGTGATTACTTGATTTTAATTTTGATTCTTGGTGTTGTACTTTTGTTCTGGTTTCATGACGCTTATTATTTGTATTTGGAGCGTGGTTTTAGGAATTTATATGATGAAGTGCGAAAAAAAGATGATGACCAAATTGATTTTGAAATGACACCGATTTTCAAAGAAAAAGGGATTTGTACTGCCCTGAGACCTATTCTTGGATGGACTTATGGTAGTATCACATTAATTACAATAGTTTTACTTTTTATTTTTAAACCCTAAGGAGGTTTTTATGGCTAGTAATGTATTTGTGTCCTTTAGATTTTCTGATGGATTAGACTTTAAAAATAAGCTTGTTGAAAAATTCGACGAACTCCAGTACACAATCAATAAGTCTGAAGATGAAGATCGCTCGAATATGAGTGAAGATACTATTCAAAAATATCTTTATGAAAAACTCGAAGACTGTTCATTGACGATTGTTGTATTAACACCAAATGCAATCAATTACAATACAAAGCAAGTTTTTGATAATGGAACATGGTCTTATAAAAATGTTTATGATGATTGGCTTTATGATGAATTGCGTTATTCATTAGAAGACCGCACTGGGAATCGCACTAATGGAGTAATTGCGCTTTATACACCAGAAGCTAAAAGTTATGTTATTTCTGCTGAAACAGACGAAGTTACGACCATTACTGATTTTGAAAACTTAGTACGAAAAAATATGCTAAACGTCAAAAAAACATATAAATATTGCCCAACAGAAGGGAGATGGAACTCTGCTAAAGATAATTATATTTCTCTAGTAGCTTTCGATGACTTTATGAAAAATCCTAAGGATTATATTGATTCAGCACTTGAAAAACGAAATAGGACAGATCAATTTGATTTAGTGAAGCGAATGAAACCATAGGTAAGTTTATGGGATTTATGAAATATAGTTATAAAGAAATTTGCGAAAGAATTAAGGGATTTTGTGAACTAGCCTTTATAATTGTCTAAAATAATATTTTAAAAGAAATCCCGCTCATACAAATGAGCGGTTTTTATTTTAATTTATAAACGAAGCCCTTTGGGGAAATTACTAACTTTTGTTACTTTCAAAAAAATAAAAATATGAGAGTTATTAAGAATGAAATAAAATGTAGAAAAATGTATTATAATAGATATATAGGTAAATACGACCATACTGTTTTAAGGATAATAGTAATTAACTTAACAGTAAATAGTGTAGATGATTGCTAAGAATGACTTAGGGTTTTTTACCTAATAAAGTAAAAAGCACAGGATAATAAGAGGTGGTTTGGTGAGAGCATATATTGTTCACCCAAGAATAACATTAGGAGAAGTACAAATATCAAATGATTTTTTTAAGTTTTTTCGAGATGAATTAGAAAAGCATGCTGAGACGACACCGATTACAAGTGAAATGGTACTCCACTCGATAATGCAGCCGATCAATGAAGATATTGTTATCTTTTTTAATAGAACAAATGATTCCTATTCTTCATCATTTCAATCATTCCTTAGAGATGCAGTTGAGACTGGTGCGAAGCTTCTTCCTGTCGCAATAACTCCTGCACATCGTGTACCTCCTAGTTGCATACCAGATTCCCAAAGCTATGATGTGTATGATGCCCTTCAACGCAGAAAATTGACCCAATCACAATTAGAAACAGTAGCTATTGCAATGGCAAGGGATGTGGTTTCAATACTACAACCCACATTGACTAGAAGGAACATGGTTCTGTTTTTAAGTCACCGTAGAATAGATGGTGAGGAAATAGCAGGAGCATTTTATGATGAGTTATGTTTGAGGGCTCAGGATCGATTCCGAGATTTAAGTGATATACTGGTTGGTGAAGATGCTCAAGAAGTCATTGAACGTAATCTTCGTAAGAGTGATGCAGTCGTTTTCCTAGACACTCCTCTAAGCGGAGAGTCTCAATGGATTGAGTTAGAATTGAAGATGGCATTAACTATGAACTTACCAATAGTGTGGGTGAAACTCGGAGAGGATACAGATCGAGTAGACCTAAAGATAAAACCAGCAGATTTTCCACATTTTGTAGATTCTAAAATCGAGTTGGGTTTGAGAAGAGTTGACCAAAATCTTGTTGATTCTGTTATTCATAAAGCATTTGAAATTTCTAGAGAAAATGCCAAGAATATATTTGGTCATCTACAACGTATACGTGATTTACAAAGGGAGGGGAAGATTACCCTTGAGGTTCTAGACCAGCGACATTATTTGTATCAGGTTAATATACCTCGCGGAGGTTACCGGTACGTACAACGACCAATGACACATCTTATTAGTTTTTATGGAAGAATACCACGCGATGAGGACAAGAATATGTTTTCCAGTTCAATTATAGAGCAGGGCTATTCAAAACACCCACGGTTGGGACATGTTTATGATTCAGCATTAATGCTTGCACCAATGGCTTCGCAAAATAATGAAGAAGTGTTAGAGGACCCCCACTTTATTGACTCGTGTGATGACTATGTTTCAAGTCTAGAGCTTCTATTCAGGGGAAACTTACCCAAGGATGAGACCAAAAAAGGTGTTATTATCTCGGGAGCGTTTCCTGACTGTGCTCCAGAATATCAGCAAGCTCTTTGGAATGCTCTCTGTGCTTTTGTGGAAGCTATACTTGACAGAAATTGGACCGTTGTTTTCGGTGCACATCCAACTTTCCAACAAGTAATTTTTGATAAAGCAAAGCTAAGACGTCCAGATGATTTTATTCAAGCTGTACACTTGTTTATCTCAAAACATTTTGTTACACAAGCAACCATTGAAGAGATGTCATCTCAAGCAACTGTAACTGGGATAGACCAAGTTGATAATGACCGGGATAAGAGCCTGACCGCAATGAGAAAAGCGATGATTAAACCAGAAAATGCATCATGTATGATAGTAATAGGAGGGAAGACCTTAAGGCCAGGCATTCCACCTGGTGTTGACGAGGAAATATCACTTGCAATATCTCAAAATATTCCTGTCTTCTTAATTGGGTCGGTTGGAGGAAGAGCAGCAGAAATTGCTTCAGAGCTCCATAGAGAAGGATGGAAGGGAAAGCCAAACAATCTATCTGAGGAACTTAATCGAGAATTAATGATTAGCCCAGATTATGCAAGGTTGGCAAAGAAATTATTTGATACATTAGAAATTTAATGAGTAAACAAGTAATTGTGGGTAGTGATAATGGGAAATAAGATATTAGTGTCATATAAATATAATGATAGTAGCGTTTATCCTCTAAACGACGAACCAGGCACTAAAGCAATGATACTATGTCAAGAAAATAGACACAGATTTTCTACCGCGCTATCGCTTGGTGGCCTGCACAAAAAAGTTTAAAAGAAAACCATTTTTAAACTTTTTTATGCAGGAAAATTTTATGCCACTGTTTGAACATACATTTTCTCGAATTCATTAGGTGTGTGATAGTCAAGAGTTGAATGAATTCGCTTTGAATTATAGAAGAATTCGATATATTCAAAGATCGATTTTCTGGCTTCATTTCTTGTTCTGTATCTTGTTTGATAAACGAGTTCACGTTTAAGAATACCGTGAAAGGACTCGATACAAGCGTTGTCGTAACAGTTTCCTTTGCGGCTCATGCTGCCAATCATCTGATATTGTTTTAATAGTTTCTGATATTCAGTTGATGCATACTGGACGCCACGATCGGAGTGATGAATAAGCCCATTACCAGGCTTCTGGCGATGGTACGCCATTTTTAAAGCATTCATCACTAGCTCCTTTGTCATCGTTTTATCCATAGACCATCCGACAATTTTGCGGGAATACAAATCCATGACACTTGCCAAATAAAGCCACCCCTCATTTGTCGGGATGTACGTAATATCTGTAACCCACGACTGGTTGGGCTTGTCCGCCTTAAATTGTCTATTTAACACATTTTCACTTATTGGATGATGGTGCTTGGAATTGGTCGTAGCTTTATATTTTTTGGTTGTGCAAGATTTCCAATTATTCTTTGTCATGATGCGTGAAACTGTACGCTGGCTTACTTTTATTCCTCGCTTGTTTAGCATTTTTGTAATTTTTATGCTTCCATAGCGTTGCTTGAATTCAATGTGAGTTTTCAAGACCTGTTGAGACAGTTCCTCATGCTTTTTCTGTCGGCTACTCTTTGGTCGTTTTATCCATTTGAAATAGCCGCTTTTAGAAACTCCCAGGACTTTGCACATCTTCTCCACTCGGTATTGGGAGTGATGATGATGAATAAAATCATACTTTACCGAGGGCTTTTCGCGAAGTAGTGCATCGCCTTTTTTAAAATTTCGTTTTCCTCCTCCAGATCACGCAATTGTTTTTGTAATGCTTTTAGTTCGGCTTCTGGAGATGAAAATGTTTGTACAGCCTTTACCTCGGGCTGTTCACCATATTTCTTGACCCATCCATGTAAAGTATTTATATTGATTCCAGTTTCTCTAGCCACTTGTGCGACTGGTTTATTGTTCTCAAGAATATACTTCACTGTTTCTTTTTTGAATGTTTCATCATAACGTTTACCAGTACCTTTGGTCATGTAGACACCCCATTATTGTTGTTTATTTTATTATAACAATCTGTGTCTACTTTTTAGTCTAGCATCACAAGGCATTACGTAGATGGATTTGAAAAAAACTAAAAGATAAAATTTATGATAGTAGCATTACTATAGTATTAATCTCGAAAAAAATGAAAGATTGGACTTCTGAGAAGGACCAATGGATCCCCTGGGAGATTAGTTATTAAAAGCTCTCAAGAAATGATAGAGTAAGTAAGGCAATGCAGTCTTAGCAGTAGTATTACCAGAAAGAGTTTTGGTGAATCAATGCGATTCAATAAGGCTTAGCCTGATTCACTGCATTATCTAAAAGTATTGAAGGGGACTCAAAATGTCGGGTTTCACTAAACATATGTACACAAAAGAACTTGTGAGTATTAAGAAAGATCTCAGCAATTATGTTAATAAAATCAGTTTAGTTTTGCCAAAAGAATATGACTTAGTTAATATAGTGTCATTAATAAAAAGATATTATCCATTTGAGTGGCAGATATTGACCGAAAAATATAATTACTATTGTGCTAAGGATAGAAAGCTAAAAGTATTACAAAAAAAGGTTCGATTTAGTATGATGGAACCGAAACTATTAGTTGAAAGTTTGAATATTACCAGGAAGCTGTTGTCAAAGGAGTATATTGATTCATACAAGAATAGTTTTAATCATGAGGTGCAGATATCAGCAGAAGAGGGTCTTAAGAAAGAAAGAGAACCCAAAATAAAAAAGAGACAAGAAAAAATCACAATAGCAAAAATAAAAGCTCAGGAAGTTGAACCATTGTTTCTCGATGAATTGATGGGGTTATATGATAGAAAATCAACATCACAAAAAGATAGGATATATATTTTAAAAGAACTACAAAAATACTACTGCTCTAAAGTAATTGTCTTCTTTAAAAAGAAAGTAGAAACAGAATACAATAGACAGTTGCGAGAAATGGCCTTTTACCATTTGCAGGAGCTTGGACATTTTGCAGTATTAAGAAAACAGAAGTATATGCGCATTCCAAGTAAGAACAAGAAGCGACGAAAATTTTTGAAAGATGTGTATGCTAACGAAAGATTTAATATTAATGAAATCCCTGAAGAACTAGAGTATAGAATTCAAAACTCAAAAGAGCAAAGAATTAAGACTTACGATTATTTTATTTCGCATAGTAGTGTTGATTTTTATGAGATTCAACATTTGATTGGAGAATTGAATCGAGGGAAGAGAAATGTCTATTGTGATTGGATAAATGATAATGACTACTTAAAACGAAATTTAGTTGGACTAGCTACTAGAACAATAATAGAAAAACGAATAGAACAATCGAAAGCAATCATTTTTGTAATATCGGAACATTCTATGCAATCCAAATGGGTGAAATATGAATTAAATTACGCTCATGAACTAAATAAACCTATATTTGCAATTAGGAAAGAAGACATTTTAAATGAGTGTTATTCTATTAATAAATTTAATGATCTATGGTTCCTGGATAAGAATTATAAGAACATTATGCTCTTTGAAAGCAACAAAAAGTGAGGTCAGAATCGTTGCCAACAAAAGTACATACAAATTCAGTCTAATACTTTATTTTCAAGATTAATGTTGATGTTTCGGAAATTATTTTAATCAGTCTAAAACTTAATTCTCAAAAGCTGACGATTTTTCAACCGAAAAACCGCCTCAAATCAACAATTCCAGTCTAACACTTTATTTTCTTTGAACAAATTGAAAGCTACAAATAAAGTTTGATCATTTATAATATAGTTTGATTAAAAATCCTGTGTTGATATGCAGGATTTTTTCTTGTTCCACAATCGGGCCAGATTGTGGAGCAACCCAGTTATGGTATTATGCTGAAATTAGGAAGATATTGTGAAGAAATATACTTAAACAGGCAGTTTAATAGGGATTTTTCTAAAGTAAGAACCGAAATATTAAAACCATCTATTAAATTCGAATCAATAGATGGTTTTGTGCAGTTTATTTTATTTTAAAGGTTGGCAACATAAACTGCCTTCACCTTTTTCAAGTGCAGACTTTAAGCTACTTAGAACACCTGACCAAGCCATTTGATGCCAGTCAAATGCTTCTTTCCAATTATTATCTTCTTTAAATCCAGTATGTTCAACAATTACTTTTGTAGAATCGGTATCAACTGTTTTAAGACTAACATTAACAGTAGTTAATTCATTTTCATTATTCATTATTGATTCAAATTGATCTGGGCCTTTCCAAGTGAATCGTAACTCTTTTTCATCAACAAGTTTAATAATCTTGCAACCTTTGGTATTCATACCAGTTTTATTTCCTGGAATAAAATAAAGTTCATACGCCCCACCTTCCATAGCTTCTACTACTGTTTCAGGTGCGAACCATTCTGAAACTCGTTCAGATATGGTCCAAGCGTACCAAACTAAATGTAAGGGGGCATTAATTGTAACCTCATTAGTAATGGTTCTACCATTTGTAGTGGTTGTCAAAACAAATCCTCCTTTTGGAATTATTTTCATTTGTAGAATATCATTAATAGTAAGTTAAATAAAGAATTTTCTGATTTATTTAAAAAGAAAAGATTGTGAAGATTTGTACTTAAAGTAACGGGTAGCTTATGAAAGAATAAATAATTGATTTTTTGATTGAGATCATATTTTTATTTATTCCATTATAGGGCGCAATTCTTGAAGAGGGATTGTGCCTTTTTCAATAATAGGGCGCTTTCCTAGAGAACAAGGATCAGCGCTTATTTTCATTTTAGGACCAAATCTGGAATGGGGGGGAAATGGGGAGTTACTCAAGTAAAACATTTTGTTTGAAAAAGGATAATTGATATTGATCCGGTGAAAATAAGCCTAAAATAGTTAGGGTGATGTAAATGAATAAAAAATTTTCCTATTTATTGTTAATATCAATTATTTTAATTCATGGAGTAAATAATGAAACTATTTTTGCTAATTCTGTAAAAGAAGAAAAACCACCTAAAAGCGTTTGTATAGAAGAATCTGAAAAAGAATATCAAGAATTTAATAATAAGGTGTTAAAAGATATTGTTAAAAGCTTTAACTTAGATTTATCAGAGTATCAAGAATTTATATCTGATGACTTGATGTTAAAAGTAGGGGAGAAGCTTAATGACCATTCTGACAAGATGTCGCTACAGTCTTTATTTGTCGGAAGTAGTAATGGTTCAAGGCGACTATTTTTAAAGAATGGCTTAGAAGGAAAAGAAGGTTATTTTCTTTATAAGAAAATTAATGGAAACAATGTTAAAAAGAAGTTAAGTAAAATTGGTGAAGTATGGGTCGTTATGTCAGTGGATGAAAAGAAGGCCAAGAAGATTCGAATTAAGCGATTCAACTGGGATAAATGCTCTGAAAATTAGAATATACCGGTACATAAATATTTTTTCTTATTTTATTAAAGGGCGTAAGTGTTGAAGTTGAGGGTTGCTGCGGCAATCCTTTTTCTTATTCGACTAAGTGGCAGGTTTGTTGATAAAGGATAAACTCAACTTCATGTCGAATTTCTTGTAAATAAAAGAAAATATGAAGATTCGATAAAGCCATATTAAAGGTAGTAATGAGGAGGAAAAAGATGAATAAACCTTATAACATCATTTTAATTTTAGTGTTAATAATGAATATTGTTATGGGGGTTGCGTTATTTAAACAAAATTCATTACTTATTGAATATAAAAGTAAAATTAACGAACTTGAAGTAAAAGTGGAAGACTTGGATGATGTTGTTAAGGAACGAATTGTGTCTGGTTTGAGAGAAATTTCAAACAAAGATAATTGGAATACACGAAATGAATTTACAAAAAACAGAAAAGTGATACTAAGGGTTATGGAAGATCCAAGTCTGAGGGCGGGAAAATCCTTTGGTTATATATTCAGTTTTTCTGAACCATTTGAAACGTTTAATAGAAAAGAATTAGCTATTTATGCCTACCACAAAGAGACAGGAAATAAAATTACAGTTGTTCCTCCAAAAATCATAACTGATCCATCTTATGGGTATCCTAGTTTAGAACATTTTACTGCAACTTTTATAATACCAATAAGTGGTTTGTGGCGATATGAGGTAGAAATAGATGGTGAATTCTATGCAGATGTAATCCTGATGGTAAAAAAATGAGTTTTTGAGAATAGGTTAGTGTGCTTTAGTTAACTAACTGAGATGCCCATTTGATAGTTTTTTTCACATTTTCCATATTCAGCAATCGGGCGCGATTGTGGTGCAACATAGATAGGAAATGATCAAACTTTTTTATAAAAGAATGAACCAACTGAAAATATTAAGAGCGTGTTTTGATCAATCTTTTTTTCAAAACACGCTCTTTTCTATGATCGTTTATCAAGGTTATTAGTATCAATTTGATCAAACTTTATTTTAAAGCAACAATTGTGTTGTGTAGAGAAAATATTACCGCTTCTTACACAAAAATAAAGTACCTTAAATAAAAAAAACGTTCACAAACCGAAGGTTTCCTGATCCGATTCAGGTAGACCTTCGGTCTTTTTTATGCTCGAAAAAAGGTAGGGAAAAGGTCGAGAAACGCATGAGAAAAGGCATGAAGAAAAGCATGAGAAAGCAAGATACAACAGGGTTTAGCAACGAAAAAGAAAAAGAAAAAGCATGAGTAAAAGTGGGAAAGAAAGCGGGATAAAACCCGATCCTTAAACCTTAATTCTACTCTGTTATTATTATGTCGGATTCAGTGAAAAAACGTTACACAAATGAGGAAAAAGCGTGAAAAAAGTGGGAACGTTATTATTCTTTAAGCTGAAATGGAAAAGGAGGAGAAAAGGGCGTGAGGGCAAGCAGGACAAGGGTTTGAGCGGGGAAAGGCAGGAGAAAGAAGATGGACAAAGAATTTTATGTGTCAACATGTGTAGCTGTCCATCAACATTATAGTTGGTAATTTTACTTTATAATAGGTAACTAAAACATCATGGTGTCACCTTACAATAAGGTATCTTTAATAAAAGTAACATCACCCCAACCGAAGGTTCTCTGATACAGATCAGTTAACCTTCGGTTTTTATTATGCCTGAATAAAATCCTGACAAGACTTGAACAAGAACTAGTAATGTTAAGTGACAAAAAAGTTGCTTTAAAAATGTGAGTCTTTCTATTCAACAATCGGGCCAATTAATTGAATAAAAACAGATTAAATGGAAGGTAATTGATATAGAACAAATTTATAAACATGACTTTTTCTTTTTATTGGACCATAAGGAAGGAATTTAATGGGTGCATCTTGAAAATTACCTAAACTAATGAAAAAAATAGGAGGCAATAGTTGACTCATTCTGGTATAAAAATAATTAATTTTGATGACCAATGGATAAAGGAATTCAAATCAATAAAACAAGTAATTAGTAAGTCATTAAGTGATTTGATTATTAATATTGAACACGTTGGAAGCACTTCAGTCAAAGGGCTTGGAGCAAAACCAGTCTTGGATATAGATATTGTAATTGAAGATTACGATGTCTTCCCTAATGTTATTCAAGCACTTGAAAAGATAGGGTATTTTCACCAAAAAGAATGGAGTTTTGAAGGTAGAGAAGCATTTGGAAGAAAAAATACATCTACTCCTTGGGATGGAAAAGGTACAAAATGGATGGAGCATCACCTTTATGTTTGTAACAAAGATAGTAAAGAGCTCGCAAGGCATATAGCATTTAGAGATTACCTTCGTAATAACCCAGAAGCAGTAACTGAGTATGAAAACATTAAAAGGACTTTAGCAAAGACTATGAAAGACCGAACTTCCTATACGTCAGGTAAAACAGAGTTTATAAAAAAAATTTTAGAAAAAGTAATGGATTAACAATCAAATATCTTTTTAGTTCTTCAACAAAAGGGCACTTTTCTCTAACAAGGAAAGTACCCTTATTTATGTAAAGGGCCATATAATTGAACAACCCTCTTCAAAAAAAACGATATTTATAGTGAAGGATTTTCACTTATGAAGTTTAAATTTCCTAATAAATTTTTATAAAACATATGAATGTAAACGCTTATCTGTTAAAATTATGTAAAATCATAAAGGGGAATTTATTTAAAACGATTCACCATAAGAAAATCATGTTAACCGGATGTATATATGCACCGCAACATGATAACGAGTATATCCAGGATAATATGCGCTTCCTCATCGACAAAGAAGAAAATGGAGGAATAAATGAATATTGAACTTGAAAAGCTGATTTATGCTTTAAACCAACGGTTCAAGACGAATATCATCTCTACTGACTGCCAAACTATGCCGTTACAGGGCGGAACTGTGGGGAATGTGTACCTGGTAACGGGAATCGCCGAAACCGTGGATGGCGAAAAATTGCCGTACCGTATAGTGCTGAAAATCCAGAACAAATGGGAGCGTTACGGCGATCTTGGTTCATGGCGCCGGGAATATGATCTCTATTCGTCTGACTTGGGAGCGACTTTCTCGCAAGCCCTTCGTTGGCCGATATGTTATCACGCCGAGTTCAATGCCGAAGTTAATGAATACCATCTGTGGCTGGAATATATCGATGGCGTAACCGGTTTAGACTTGACCGGTGACATGTATGAAGAGGCCGCGTTGGAGTTAGGGCGCTTTCAAGGCAAGCTGTATGCGGAGAAACCCGCCGTGCTGCAGAGCCTGACCAACCTGAGCCATCCGGATCTCATGAAGAATACGTATTTGCATTACCGGTCATGGCCGGTCGTCTACGATTATATACGATCGGAAGACTGCGAATTGCCCCTGCACGTGCGGCAAATGCTCATCGACATCGATGAGCAAGCAGACGAGATATTCGCTCGTATTGAAAAATTGCCCCTCGTTCTATGTCACCGGGACTTCTGGGTAACCAATCTTATCTATGCTGACGGGAATTTCGCGCTTATCGATTGGGATACCAGCGGATGGGGCTACCTGGGCGAGGATCTCGCAAGCCTGATCGCGGATGAACCGGATATCGATAACATGGTCGAACACTACCAACGATGCATCCCTGCGTATTACAAAGGCTTTTCGGAGTATGCGGATGTATCCCGAATTTCCGATCATTGTGTCTACGAGATAATCCTTCTCGTATTCGGGTACAGGCTTGTCGAGGGGTATCTCCACACAGAGGCTGATGACGAGAAGACGAAGCATGTCCATACTCTCCAAAAAATCTATGAAATGAAAACCATACCCTTTATGGTTTAATAAAATTAACAGGCTATCACATCAGCCTGTTTTGTGTTTATCCCTAAGGGTCAATTTGGGTATTTTTGCATATCCCCCGAAAAAGGGTATGCTTATTCAAGATAAGGGCGCGATTGTTTAATAGGTGTCTCTTTCTTATTCAATTAACTGCCAATTAGTTGTATGAGAGAAGGACATAACATATTAGTCATATAAAATATGTTATGTCCTTTAATTTATCTATACTTTTTAATTTAGGTCTTGATAAGTTTTAAAAGTTTGATAATTTAAAATAAAGATCGATAAAAATCCTGTGTTGATATACAGGATTTTTTCATGTTCCACAATCGGGCCAGATTATTGAGGAACTTATTCGTCAATTAGAGTATTCGAGTTTGAATATATCATTAAAATTGTGAAGATTTTACTAAACTAATTGATGAAGGTTAGTTTAGTAAGAAAACGTTATAATGTAGGTGAAAGAATTTCATATATGTGGATTTAATTAATTGAAGGTAGCCATTCAAGGGGGAGAACGATGTACACATATTTAGAGTTTGAAAATAAAATGGTTGATGAATTAGTAGAATTTTTAACATCAGAAACATGGAGTTTTCATGGACAGGAGAATCCTACTGAGGAGTCTATAAGAGAAAATTTAGCCAACGGAAATTATAACGAAAATGGGAACCAAACATTTTGGATCATGGATAATCATACAAAAATTGGTTTAATAAGAATTTTTGATTTAGAAGATCCCATATGTTTATTCGATTTGCGATTGAAAGAAAAGGTTAGAGGCAAAGGAATAGCAAAGCATGTCCTTGATTGGTTAAGTACTTATGTATTCAATAATTACACTCATATTATTAGAATCGAAGGTCATACAAGATATGATAATTTTGCGATGAGAAAAACGTTCTTTAATAGCGGATTTGTAAAAGAATCTTATAACCGTAGATCCTGGAGACAAAGCGGACAATTATTTGATTCTGTTGGATATGCACTGATAAGAGAAGACTGGGAGAACAATACCAAAACAATAATAGAAGATAACTTTCCATACTAACTTAAAGGAAACATAGATGAAGAAAGATTCTGAAATGTAATAAGTGGTAATTGATCATGGATATTGCAGAAGGTTCTTAATACTGTTAAATGATCTTCCGTTAAAGGGCGCTTTCCTGTAATAAGGAAAGTGCTTTTGCAATATAAGGGCCAGATTCTTGAAGATTCCCCTTCTGAGAGAATCGGTATCAATGTTAAAATATTGCAAGAGAAATCAGGTTCCTAGAGACTTATAAGTTCAAGCAAATAATGCAGAGACGAAGGGAGGACGGTACTAACATGGAAAACGTATCAAATGTAGATAAATTGGAATCAATAAAATCCTTCCAATCGACAATCAGAAAACTCGAAAACTCCTTGGCTACAATGACTCAGAAAGGCGCAAATACCACCTTATTAAAGAAACGACTCAAAGCTAGTTACATCGGCTTAGCCATGCTCGAAAACGTTTGGAATCAAAGACCCCATCATTACACCATGGAAGATTTAGCAGAAACTCGCAATGTTCTTACTGGTTTATTTCCATCAATTGAGAACAGTTATGCTAAGTTAAAGGTAGGTAGTCCCCAAAGAACGCTTTTAGAAAGAAGAATTAAAGCGTTGGAGCTAGCTGTTAAAGCGATTGATGATCTTTCCAATGAATAACTCATCTAACTAAATGGAGTAACTGGGGCTTTAGTTCTAAAATAATTAAGTTATTTCAGGATTGAAAACACACCATTGTTATTCAAGTAAAGGGCGCATTTCTGGAAAAAGAATTGTACCTTCTTTAGCTATAGGGTTAGATTATCGTTATGGGTAATAGTCACGAAAAATAGCAAATATTATTATGCTAAATAGTTTTAAACGTAAAATATTACTTATGTGGTTGTTTAAAGATTTTTACCTATAAACTGGAATGGACCATTTTAATTAAAAAGGAGAAAAAATACGGTGGATAGTATAATCGAGAATGACGAGGTTGGAAGGGTTAAAGAAACGATTTTAAAAAATTTTGAAAACGTGAAAATTGATCATACAATAAAACTTGGTGAAGGTTGGATGAATCGTGCATACCTGATCAATCATAAGTTCGTATTTCGATTTCCAAAGGAAAAAGACGGAGCGATTGATACAGAAAAAGAAATAAAAGCGTTACCGAACCTAAAAAAACATATCTCCCTAAATATACCTCAATTTATTTATTGTGGGAAACAAGATAATGGATATCCTTTTGTCGGCTATGAAATATTGCCTGGAGTGCCTATGAATGAACAACTATTTCACTCATTATCATCGGGAACAAAGGACGAAATCGCCTATCAAATCGCAGAGTTTATGGATCAGATCAGTTCATTCTGTGTTGAACAAGCGAAGGATTTAAATATACAAGAAAGTAACTTCCATCAAGATTACTTCGAGATATTTCATGAGGTGAAGGAAAAAGTTTTTACTAAAATTGGTCAAGAAATGCAAACATATATTTCTTTTCGATTTAAAACATACCTGGAAAATAAAGACTACTTCAGATACTCACCTAAGCTCCTTCATGCCGATTTATCGTTGGAACATTTATTATTTGACCAAAAGAGGCAAAAACTAACTGGAGTCATCGATTTTGGTGACATAAGGATTGGTGACCCTGATTATGAATATTTATATTTGTTCGAAGAGTGTGGAGAAGTATTCACAAAAAAAGTGATGGCAATGAGAGGGGATGAAAACGTTCAACATAAGCTGCGAAAGCTCTCTTTTTTTCTGCTGGCCGATAACGTTGTACTATTATTAGAAGGCATAAAAAGAAACAGTAGCGAGATGGTAGAAGAGGCAATAAAAATCATTCAGTACGAAATGAAAAAACCACTAGCCTGAACACTACGATTAAAGCAAAGTTTATTCTACAAACGGGCGCGATTGTTTAATAGGTGTCTCTTTCTTATTCAATTAACTGCCAATTAGTTGTATGAGAAAAGGACATAACATATTAGTCATATAAAATATGTTATGTCCTTTAATTTATCTATACTTTTTTAATTTAGGTCTTGATAAGTTTTAAAAGTTTGATAATTTAAAATAAAGATCGATAAAAATCCTGTGTTGATATACAGGATTTTTTCATGTTCCACAAAAGGGCCATTTGAATACTTATGGTAATGATAGTATGGTGTTTCTGAAAAATTGTACTTAAACTATCTGGCCCTTAGTTGAACAAGGTATTAGTCCACTAATAATAGAATATTTATATAAAACTATTACTAGTAAAGAGGTGTTTCTTTTTGAATCGGGTATTAAGAAAATTAATTATAGCGACCATTTCAACTGTTTTGGCAACGCTAATTACATATCTAATTTTTTATAAGGACATCGATAAAGGTGTTCTAGTGCTTGTTTTTATAATATTTGCTCTTGGAATATTTACATATGGAATCGGAGTATCACTCCTTGCAAATTATTTTGCCAAAAAGATTAATCAGAAAGCAGTGAAAACTTTAATTAAATTTCTTATTTACTTAATCTTTGGTGGGATTTTTACCATATTTGGATTTATTGGTGTGTACAGTTTAATTGCTTCTTTTTGTTTTTTTATTACTGAAGAAATCATCTCAAGATAATACTAAATCAGAGACTTTATCATTATTCAAAATACGGTGGTTTTCTCTGGATAGAAATTAATCACTTAACAGATGCGTTAGTTAAACTAGCTTAATGTAGCAATTCATAATCATTATCTTGCTCTTCCTGGAATCGGGCGCGATTCATTAATATGAACGAGAGTCCTTTTTATATTTGAGACAGATACTTTAAGAAGGTTTTTAAGTTAATGATAAAGAAATAAAAAAGAATTATGTTTCTTGGGAGAGGTTGTAAAATGATTAAGGCTGTCATATTTGATTTAGATGGAACCTTGTTAAATCGGGATGAATCAGTTAAAAAGTTTATTGATAATCAATACAAGCGATTGAATAAATGGGTAGGGCATATTCCAAAAGAGAAATACACCATAAGATTCATAGAGTTGGATAGTCGTGGGTATGTTTGGAAAGATAAAGTGTATCAACAATTAGTCGATGAATTTGAAATAACTGGTGTTAATTGGGAAGTTTTACTTGGGGATTATATAAGCGAATTTAAGCATAGTTGCGTTCCTTTTCCTAATCTACTAAGTATGTTAGAAGATTTGAGAAAGAGCAACCTATTATTAGGAATAATTACAAATGGATATGGGCAGTTTCAGATAGATAATATAAAGGCTTTAGGTATTGAAAAGTACTTTAAAACTATTTTAGTTTCTGAGTGGGAAGGAATAAAAAAACCTTCCCCTCAAATATTTAAAAGAGCCTTGGAGCTACTGAATGTTTCAGCTAATGAAAGTATATTTGTTGGAGACCACCCAGAAAATGACGTGAAAGCTGCTCAAAATGTAGGGATGAAAGGAATTTGGAAAAAAGATTTTCAATGGGAAAATGTCAAAGCAGATATTATTATAGATGATTTTGCGGCATTACCCTTAATTATCAAAAATTTAAACAAACAATTAATTGAGTCTTGATAAACTAACGGATAGAAGCGCAGATGTTATTCCGTTAAAGGGCGCTATTGTTGAATTACGATAACACAGGGGGGGGAATCTTTAGCAGATAGGTGGTTTACAATTAAACATCCAGTTGCTTGATTAGCCAGGGAAAAAGGTTTTAAAGAATGTTACAAAATCATTTTGTGATTGAAACTGAGCGTGAAAGTATAATATTTGAAAATCGACCAGATGGTTTTTATTTAAAAGGACAACGTGTTCTTGATATTTTTTCTATCACTGAAAAATTAAAAAACTTTTCAATCGAGGAAGCTACTAGTAGTAATCAACTTACTGGTGAATTAAATGTTAGCATGGATTATATCTATCTGAATTGACCATATATTTTAATTTCAGAACAGAATGGAAAGGGAATTATAAGTCTTCGTAATGAACCTATCCAAAAAGCATATAAATTATAATTTATTGTTTCTGACAAGGAGTAAATAATGAAGAATATAGATTACCGAATCAAACACGAGGCAGATGAGTTTAGAGAGCAGCTCAATCGATGTTAAAAAAATATAATCCTAGAGACTACTCAGTATTAGTTTCAAATCTAATACATGAGGTACTTGAAGGTAGAAAGCACCTAAGCATTATCCCTTACATTTTTTATTACATTCTATCGAGGCTAATTGTTTGTATCATCACAAACATAGAAATGAAGAACTTACAGAAAAGAATTTTAACAAGATAATGAAGCATTATATTCAATACTATGATCCTGTCGCTCAACATTTTTTAGGTCAATACGAGGGTGTCATGCCATTTTTTGAAAAGTTGGACCGTTTCACCCCTTTGGATATGATTATCTAAAGGGGTGTTTTTGTGTCGAAAAGAAAAAGAACATCTAAAATTGATAAGTGGATTAAAGAGGGTCGAGGAACTGGCAGTGGGGCAGTGTACACATCTAAAAAATATTGTCCTTAAACAATAAAGTATGTACTTAAATAAAAAAGTCTGGTTGTGATCAGTTAAGTGTAAAGCTAAGTCATCAGTTTAATATTTATTATTTTCAAGGAAGAGAACAGAGCGATGTTCTCTTTTTTTGCGGAAGCAAGTTGAAGATAAAAGTAAAGGGTAAATAATGCTTTTGGACGATTATATAATTTTTTACTTAGCTTAACTGCTAATAGTATGATACTTTTTTAATATAATAATTTATTAGTTTTGAGAACATTCATTGTGTTGTTTTTATACAAATGAAATATAGGTGAGGGAAAGGATATTAGAATGGAAAGTAAAAAAGCAAGTAATATAGTTAGAATGATTTGGTGGGCAGTCTTTATCATTATTGCGGTATGGAGTGCATATATGTTGTTTGATGGTAGAGGAACGAAGGCTTTCATGGGATTGTTAACGATAGTTAGCTTAATTGCAATTGGTATTTGGCAAAAAAAGTCACGTTATGCATTTCCAGATTTCTTTGCCGGAATGACATATGTGTTTATTTTTATTGCTGTAGGATTGGGAACGTTTGGTGGATTTTATAGCATTCCTCATTTTGATGATTTTCTGCATTTAACTTCAGGGATATGGATTGGATGTGGAGCATGGATCATAATGGGGCTATTAGTAGGAAAAACTATTATTAATCAGCTTCCTAAGTTCTTTATTGGGTTGTATATTATTTTATTTGCGCTAGCAATCGCAGGAGCATGGGAACTTCTTGAATTTGCTGGTGATAAACTGTTTCATTTCACAGCACAAGGTCGAGATCATGATGATACGATGTTTGATATGATTGATGGATTAATCGGAGGTATCATCGCATCCGCTTTTATTATAAGAAGTCATAGCAAGAAATGAAGCTAAAGGGGTATCGTCTATTACGGACGGTACTCTTTTTTGTATTTAATATTTGTATAGAATAGCTAATAGAGTATGATGAAAGCAGGAATCGCTTATTATATGAATCTACAAATGCATGAAAGACTTGATTTTTGATGTTTTATTTAGAAGAACAAACTTTTTTAAGTGATTCATCACCGCTTTTTGTGAAATAGCACATCTTTTTTCAAAATGGATTCTTTTTGGTTCTCACTAAATAAGGGTTTGCAAAACATTTTTGAACAAACTTTATTCCAAACCAACACTTTTGTTATCGGAAATTAGAACTGTTCCGTAGCAAAATATTATGTACTGTAGGTAAAATTAATTGTTTCCTAACACGAGTGAAAATTGGAGAAACCCTCCAGTTTTCCTCGTGTTTTTTGTTTTATAAGGCAAAAAAGCTCGAAAAAAAGTGGGAAAGCGTACTGTTGGTACGTCATCTAAATCTAATCAAACGTTTGATTAAAAGCGTGAAATAGCTTGGTAAATCAAGGTTTTATAGAAGGAAGCATAAGAAAAATAGCGAAAAAAGGCAGGAATGGCAAGGGGGTGAGAATACCTTTTAATTATTCAACTACATGAGAAAAAAGATTTTTATAAAAATAAATGCATGAAAAAAGTTTCCTTTAGATGGTATAATTTTTTATGTATTTTTAATTGGAAGGAAGTGAATTCATGAGTAATTTAGAAAAAATTAAACTCGTGAAGCCACCATTTCCCAAGCTACGATGTTTTTCTTTCAAACCTATAATTATCTAGGAGAGGATTATTTTGAAGAAAAACATCGGAAACAAAACACCTAGCTTATTATTACTAATTGTATTAGTAGGCTTCCCACAAATTAGTGAAACCATTTTTAGCCCATCATTACCTTCTATCGCAGAAGCGTTTGAAACTTCTATGAGTGATGCACAGCTAACGATGAGTGTGTACTTTATCGCTTTTGCCTTCGGGGTATTTTTCTTTGGGCGTTTATCCGATAAAATCGGTCGTCGCAAGGCAATGCTTTATGGGCTGTTTTTATATTTTGTTGGTAACGTACTTTGTTTAGTAGCAAATGAAATGGTGGTTTTATTAGTCGCTCGCTTTATTCAAGCGTTTGGTGCAAGTGTTGGCTCTGTCGTGACACAAACGATTTTGCGTGAAAGCTTTTCTGGCGTTGAGCGTCATAAATTGTTTGCTCAAATTTCAGCTGCCCTTGCCTTCACACCTGCCATTGGCCCGTTAATCGGTGGCTTTACCGATTATTATTTTGGCTTTAAAGTCGTATTTTTGGTGTTAGTCGCTATGAGCGTTATTGTATTTTGCTATGCGTTTTTACGCTTACCTGAAACAGCGCTTGCTACAATTGAAATGAAGCCTCTACTACCAATAGTAAAGCGCATGATTACAAATGCGCGTCTATGGCGCTACGGCGTATTAATTGGCGGTATTAACGGTGTATTATTTAGCTTTTATACCGAAGCACCATTTATTTTTACGCAATACTTTACACTAACAAGTGCGATGTATGGTTTTTTAGGCATTATCGTTGCGCTCGCTTCTATCGCAGGTGCGGTTGCTTCTAAACGACTCGTTAGCCACACAAAACCTGAGAAGATTATCGTACGCGGGTTAGCCATTATGCTCATCGGTACATTGCTCGCTACATCGGTACATTTTTTACCGATTTCATTACAAATGCCGACCATGATTGTTAGTGTGTTCATTATTTTATTTGGTACAGGTACCGCTTTACCAAACTGTTTAAGCTTAGCGCTCATTGACTTTCAAGACGTCATTGGTTCTGCGGGTGCGATATTTAGCTTAGGTTATTATTTACTTGTCAGCGCTACAATCTATGGTATGAGCGTTTTCCATAACGGAACAGTCCTTGCGATGCCACTATATTTTTTAGCACTAGGGATTGTTATGCTTTTAATAAGCTTACCCTTACTTTATAAAAAAGAGGCGATGTTTTGAATAATGTCGCGATGCTTAAAAAAAGATAAATGCTTGACCCTCACGCTACGTAATAGGGGTCACTATATCATTTATAAGCCAAGTCGAAATAAACTTTAGGCACCTCGAAAGTGATTAAACTTTTTTATAAAAACTAAACTTAATCTGCTGGGTAAGAATCCATTTTGATCAATCTTTTTTCAAAATGGATTCTTTTTATTTATCGTAAAATCTGGGTTTTCGTGGTATTTTTGATCAAACTTTATTTTAAAGCTACATGTGTTGTCGTTTTAAAAATTTTTGGGGGAAAAGCAGGAGGAAATGATGGACAAAGATTTTTATGTGTCAACAATAGATTTTTATCAAACTTTGTTTTAATTTATCAATCATTTTTATTAGTTACCGAACTTTTTTACAAATTATCATAATTTAATTTAAATAAATATAAAAAATAAGCATGTATTCTGTTTCAGACTAGAACTTTTTACCATTATACATCTCTACCCAAATCTATTAGAATAGATAAGATATAGTTTTTTCAAGATTCTTAATAGGATAAGGAGAGCAATTAAGTGAAGAAATGGAATTTTTTATCGACAGTCATTATTTTAGCTGTTGTTATTATGATAATGCCTAGTAAAAGCAATGCTACTTCCCTGTCAGAAGCAGAGAAGCTGGTTCAAAAAGCTGAGAATGCTGCAACAGTATTAAAATGGGAAATTTCTTTAGAGCATAGAAAAATAAAGTATTCAGATCCTGTTACATTACCGAATATGGATTTATATAATACTACAAAACATGCTAGACAATTAGCATACAATGCAATCAAAAGTCTTCCAGCTCAGGAAAAAGTTAAATTAACTAAAAGAATGGAGAGCAACGTAGACATTCATTTTAATAGGTCTATGGCTTATATTGACGCTATAATGTCCGGAAAAAAGATCATGTATAAAACAAATGACTTTTATGAAGCGTATGGATTGAATCCGCTAAGTGATCAAACCGAAAAGGCTTATCATGATTTATCTAGTGAGATTAGGAAGCAAGCGATATTACTATATCGTGTATATGGTAAGTCAACAAGAGATGCGATAATAGACAAATATAAAAGTCCAGGGGAAAAAGCTATACAATCTACAAAATCTGTCATAAGTGTAAAAATGGAAATAGACCAACTGCATCAATCTATTGCTAATAATAAAAACAAGGAAGAATTACTTTTGACCGTTAAGGAAATTGAATCAACTGTTAATAAAATACATGATGAAAAAGCTAGACAACTATTACATACAAAATTAGATGAGGCTAAAAAGACCATTCAAGGAGACAGTCTGCTAGATAAATCGTTCTTGTATTTATCTGATTTAATTCGGGAGGCTGTTATACATCCATCACAGCCTATTATTTATGCGTTAAATGAAAATAAAGATGTTCTAGAAATCAACTATGAAACTGGTAAAGTTCAGCGGCTTACAATGAACTTAATTCCCGAAAGAATTTATTTTTACAATAATGAGCTTTATGTCGCCTTATTGAAAGGTACACATAGTCCTTATTGGTGGAAAGAATATCAAGAAGGAGCCATTGCCATTATTGATACTGCTACTTTTACATTAGCAGAACAGTTTAATATTGATATCGATCCATTTGATATTGTTGCAGATGGAAAGTCTATTTATGTATCAAGTGGTTCAGGACAATGGACAAATATTAAAGGATATTCAAGAGAAACTCTACTTGAAACATCAAAGAGCGGCTCAGTTTACCATAAGAGTTTTTTAGAAATGCACCCAAGTTTAGATAAGCTCTATGTCATTGATACGACTGTAAGTCCAAGAGATGTTGAATGCCACTTAATTGTAGATGGTAAAATAACAACAGGATACGACTCACCTTACCATGGTGATTACCAGCTTAATACAAATATGACTATTTCTCCTGATGGAAAATATATTTTTAACGGTTCTGGTGTCATTATGATTGCTTCTGATGCCAAGGCAATGAATATGAAGTACCTAACAAAACTATATTTTCCTTTTGAACAAATCACCTTTAACATGAATGAAGGATTCTTCTATACAAGTTATGGAAAAAATCTAGATGTTTACAATTACAAAACAATGGAAAGAGAAAAGCATTATGTAATGAGCGGAGATATCCAAAACGTATTTTATCAAAATGGGAAATTAGTTATTATTTCAGTCGAAGAATTATATTCTTCAAAACTACCAACATACGCTATAAAAACGTATAAGGTTGAAGGAAATAAAATTATTCAGTAATTGAAGGTTTTTCCTGATAGGTCAGAATTTAGTTTTAGGGAAAAACAATAAATATCACATAGAATAAGGGTACCAATCGGATAATGATTGGTACCCTTATTTTTATCAGTCAATCAGCGACAAATAGCGCATTACATTCTAGCTTAAAATTATTTTTGACAACTTTTCACTCATTTTTTGGAGTGTTATACTCATCTTCCACAAAACCAGCTAATAGATTGTCAACATTTTTCAATAAAAAATATAAAACCTACATGATATACTAAAAATGAGTATGCTAAATAACCTTCCTTAATCTAATTGGAAGGTTTTGTTTTATTTACTTAGATATGATTTCTAAACCATATTTTGGAAAGTTGTTCTACTTTTTAATAGTGCATAGATCCAATGAAAGAGCTTATTCGCACAAGGAATTATTGCTACTCTAAAAGATTTTCCTTCTTCTCGTTTTTTGTCGTAAAACTTTCTCAATCTCTTATTTCTAGGGTCAAATCTCATCACTTGTTTTTTGCTTACGTGCATCTCTTATACCGCATATTAGTGTAGAGTGACAATAAAGTTGTTCGGCAGTACATATTGAAGCGTAAATAGGACGAGTAACGGTTTGTGCAGAAGCCATTGCGATTGGTAGTGCGATTTCGAATGGACAAAAGGATTTTGACACGATTGTAGCTGTTAGACACCCTTATTCTGATGCAGTAGATAGAAGTATTCGAGTAGTAAGTCCTTGTGGTATGTGTAGGGAGTTGATTTCAGACTATGCACCAGATTGTTTTGTGTTAATAGAAGAGAATGGAGAGTTAGTCAAAACTAAGATTGAAGAACTCATTCCACTCAAATATACCCGAAATTAATAGTTTCAATAGTTAAAGGGCAATTGTTAGCAATTCGCTTTCCAAATTAATCAACTTTACTATGTAATCTCTGCAAATTATTGTCTGATTGAAAGTAAGTTGTACTCTAGATAAATCTAAAGGAATGTCTCAATTTTGGAGACATTCCTTTTTTTCTAACCAATAATATTTAATTTCCTTCTTAAACAAAAGCTACCCATTATCTAGAACAATTAAATGTTTCAATCGGAGACCAAATTATACTCATTGAAACAGAAGACGGCTTTTTACTTAAAAAAGTTAATGAGCAAGTAGTGAATAAAAAAATCGAAAAATAATGGAGGGATAGAATTGCCATATTTACATGTATAGCTGCTGGATGGGAATGATTCGCGGTGTAATCATGTGAAAGAAGCATAGGAGGAAGTAAAAGCTCCATAAAGAAAATCGGCTGTATCCAATGGGGATAGATGGTTTTAAAAATAATTAGAAAATCCAGTTGACAGTACTTCTACTGCGTGTTACGATATACTTGTAGTAAGTTACACTGGATACCAACACCACTGAATAGTGAGGTTGCAAAAATATTTTTAAGAAAAATAGTTGACTTCCTTTCTACTCGGTTATACAATGTACTTGTAATAAGCAATACTGAATAGCGTAATTCCCAAAAGCTATTCAGTAAAAATTTCCCTTAGTACTATGTTGTACTGAATATAAGTCAGACAAAATAGGAGGGTAAAGGAGACTCTGAACATGGAAAATTTAACTGAAATGCTGAAGGGTTCGCTGGAGGGCTGCGTGCTGGAAATCATCAGCCGCCATGAAACCTATGGATACGAGATTACCCGCCGCCTGAACGAGCTTGGGTTTACCGAAGTCGTGGAAGGGACGGTCTACACCATCCTTGTGCGATTAGAAAAGAAAGAACTTGTGAATATCGAAAAGAAACCGTCAGATATGGGGCCGCCCCGCAAGTTTTACTCACTTAATGAGGCTGGCCGCCAGGAACTTGAATTGTTTTGGAAAAAATGGGACTTTGTATCATCAAAAATCAACGTCTTAAAGTCAATTTAGCTACATAAGATATTCCGTCCGATATTTTTGGAGTGTCTTGTTCAGCTGTATAAAAAAGGAGGAAAGATAACATGATGGAAATGTTCAAAAAAATGATTGGTGATAAAAAAGAGTACAAAATGATGATGGCACGGGTTGAAGCCCTGCCAGAGGACTACCAGTTTGTATTTAAGAAAATTCAAAACTACATGTGGAATTTCGCAGCGGGCAACGGGATGGATATGCTGCACATGCAGTATGAATTAATCGAGTTGTTCGAAGCCGGTGCGGCGGAAGGTAGACAAGTGCTGGAAATCACTGGGGACGACGTGGCGTCCTTTGCCGACGAACTAGTGGCAAACGCTAGAACCTATATCGCCAAGTATCGTGAAGATTTGAATCAGAGTATCATGAAGCGATTGGGAAAAAAGTAAATTCAATAGATAATACCGACTGAATAGCTGGTTACAAATGTGAATTGCCACCACCTTCACTATTCAGTTATATTTTTACCCCAGTAATAAGTGATACTGATTATCAGTCAGACTAAATAGAAGAGTATAGACAATCTAGCTCCGCAAGGCGCTTTTTATAAGGAGGAAAAAATTATGAGTAATGCAGTGATTTCTGTAAAAGGGTTAAAAAAATCCTTTAAAGACAAGGAAGTCTTAAAGGGAGTGGATTTTGAGGTGCAACGTGGCGAAATTTTCGCACTGCTGGGCTCAAATGGAGCGGGCAAGACGACGACGGTCAACATACTCTCGACGCTGATGAAGCCCGATGGCGGCGAAGTAGGTATTTGCGGCTTTGACGTTCAGCGTCAACCGGATCATGTTCGCCAGAGCATCAGCCTGACAGGGCAGTTCGCAGCTTTAGACGGCATCCTCACCGGGCGGGAAAACCTGATGATGATCGCCAAGTTGCGGGGAGTTTCCAATCCCGCCGGGGTCGTCGACAATCTGCTTGCAAGATTCAGCCTGACTGATGCGGCTAACCGCCGGGCGGACCAGTATTCCGGCGGGATGAAGCGCCGGCTTGACATCGCCATGAGCCTGATCGGGACCCCAGCAGTTATTTTTCTCGACGAACCGACGACAGGGCTTGATCCCGAAGCGCGGATTGAAGTCTGGGATACCGTCAAGGAGCTTGCCGGCGGCGGCACGACCATCTTGCTGACGACCCAGTACCTAGAGGAAGCCGAACAACTGGCGGACCGTATCGCCATCCTGCATGACGGAAAAATCATCACGACCGGTACCCTTACCGAACTCAAAGAGATGTTCCCGCCAGCGAAAGTGGAGTATATCGAGAAGCAGCCGACATTGGAGGAAATTTTCCTCGCGATCATCGGCAAAAAGGAGGAGATGTAAATGAAAAGCAAAACAGGGGTATTACTAGGGCGTTTAATGCGCAACATCATGCGCAGCCCGGATACGATTATCACGGTGGCGATTACGCCGATTATGATGTTGCTGCTGTTTGTCTACGTATTTGGCGGCGCCATAGAGACAGGCACGGACAACTACGTCAATTATTTATTGCCGGGAATCTTGCTGATGGCTATCGCATCCGGCGTCGCTTACACTTCCTTGCGGCTGTTTAACGATGTAAAGAGCGGGCTGATGGCACGTTTCATTACCATGCCCATCAAGCGCTCGTCGGTATTGTGGGCTCACGTGTTGACCTCGCTTGTTTCCAATGCGCTTACTGTCGTGGTGGTTATCCTTGTCGCGCTCTTGATGGGCTTCCGTTCCAGTGCTGATATCCTGGATTGGCTCGCGGTAACTGGGATACTAGGGCTGTTTACGCTGGCGCTGACATGGCTGGCGGTCATTCCCGGATTGACAGCTAAGTCTATGGAAGGGGCGACAGCTTACTCGTACCCGTTGATTTTCCTGCCGTTTATCAGTTCGGCCTTTGTCCCAACCGAAACCATGCCTAAACTTGTCCGTGCGTTCGCTGAGAACCAGCCCGTGACTTCAATCGTGAATGCGGTTCGTGCCCTCTTGTATGAAGGGTCCGTTGGCAACGATATCTGGATCGCGCTTGCCTGGTGCGTCGGCATCATGGTCATCGCTTACTTCTTCGCCAGTAAAGCATTTAAACGCCAGTTAGGGTAAGTACACCATTATGGGATTATCCGTTTCAATGCAACTTTGTTCTACCCTTTTGGAACTAAGTTCGTTCCAGAGCGGGAAGAGGACTGAGAAAAGAACGGGAGAAACAATTTGTACTCTGTGGTTTTTCAATCATCACCCAATCGGGTTTTTACTAATGCAACCGTCCTGATGAAACAAGTCAGAAGTAAAGAGTGTCCGGTCGGTCTCTTCATAAAGGAATCCTGCATCCGCGCAATTGTTTAAGATCAATTAGGCTGGCAACTGCTTGACTGAACTGAGGAAAAAGCGACTTAGGGCCTGTATGATGCAAAAGAGGCTCCTCATCTCGAACTAAAAATACATTGTACTGGAATCCCGCTTCCGTTGAGAAGATCGAAAGACAAAACACATCGGACTCGATTTCATCAATACGCACCATAAATTATATCCTTTTTCCAATAATATGAATCCATTATAACGAACATGCGTTCTGCAACCAATCTGCCGCTGAAGGAATCTGAGATTTAAAAAAGGAATGTCACCGAATTTCCCGAATACGTAATATAACGGGATGGGGAAAAATTGCTTCAAAAGCACCGGGATTGTGCAGCAGGCTGAAGAGCTGGAATAAATCATCTCGTTATAAGAATTGCGGCGCATAATGGAGTTTGAAGAAGGGGGGAGAGTGAACACAATATCGCGGATCCGGAACGTGATCCGTCGCTTTGAACCATCTGCGCAATAGGGTGCTGGTTATCGCTGTAAGTGTACATTTCGGGCTTGTCCATCGCGAATATTCAGCCCGACTTGCACGCTCATGCGCATACTTTAGAAGATTTTTCGGAGGTAAGTTGATGATCAGAAATTCAATCTTTATCGTTTTAACGATGATCGTATTCCTTGCAGGTTGCAATAACGAACCAGAAAAGAATGCTTCTAACACTCAGACCACTTCGAGCACTCAGAGCCCGTCGGATTTGAACCAGAGTAAAGAATCGGCAGAGAATAGTCCAGAAAATGATTCAAACACTCAGCCCTCCTCGGATTCGAATCAAAGTAAAAATCAGATTGTTCTGACAGATGAACAAATCTTAATGAAACCCCCAGGGCGTTTTGCCGGTTCCAGCTATGATGATCAGAATGTTCAAGAGGCTTTGGATCAGTTGCCAACCAGCTTGACATCCGATCAATATATGGAAGAGCTGCTCCTTCTGTTGGCTGAAGATTATCGTCCTTACGTAACTACATTCATTAATTTTGAATCCGAGATTACCGTGAATATTCCACGGCCTAATGAAAAGATTACATTGCCCGCCAACAAGAAGCTGCATATTTCAATCTTGCTGGATGCAAGCGGCAGCATGCAGGCGAAAATTCAAGGAAAATCAAAAATGGATTCCGCAAAAGAAGCTATTCAGAGCTTCGGGGATAAGCTGCCCAAAAATGCGGAGGTATCTTTGCGGGTCTATGGACATAAAGGATCAGGAAGCCAAGAAGATAAGGAATTATCCTGCAGCAGTACAGAAGAAATCTTTCATGGTCAAGGCAAGCAGACTGATCAAATAAAAACAGCTCTTCAAGATGTAGAACCCGTTGGATGGACACCTATTGCGAATGCACTGGAATCGGTAAAGCAAGATATAGATCCTGAGACCACCGATTCGGTCGTATATGTGGTAAGCGATGGAATTGAAACCTGCGGAGGCGACCCCGTACAGGTTGCAAGAGAGCTCAATCAATCAAAGGTGAAAACAATTGTAAATATTATTGGCTTTGATGTGGGTGATGAGGGCCAAAAAATGCTTCGTCAGGTTGCCGCATCCGGCGGCGGAGAGTTTACTTCCATCGATAATGACGAAGCACTGAAAAATTATTTGAACAAGGCGTATGAAAGATTGCGAGGCGAGTGGACACGATGGATAGAAAAAGGAACAGGGGCGGCCAATATTCAAAAAGAAGAGAAACAGGGAGCGCTCAATAAGACACGGGAAACGATGCAGCTTCTGGCGAACCAAGAAAATTCGAATCTGCTGGGAGCCCTCCAATATTTGAAAACGAAGAAAGAAAATGATTTCCCCTGGAGTGAGATCTTTAAAAAAATTAACGAACGCAAAAATTTCGCATGGAGTTATGCAGATGAAACAGGGAGGCGTTTATTTAACGAAGTTTCCCAAAACGGTAAGCAGGTTTATGATGATATCAAGGATGAAGGAGATCAGAACATCGATGATTTAACGGATAAGAATAATAATTAGCACCATGCAGCGCCCCCAAAGTGATTGAGCCCGATCTGGCGATCTATGATCGGGCGACTCCCCAATCTGCTCCTCAACAAAATCCTGTGGTTGCAGGATTTTTTTCTTTAACTATCGCACGCCAGTTTAGTTGAATAGAACGTGTTAAAAATTTAATCGCAGATTAACGGGCAGTAAGACCCCCACTGATGGAAGTTTCACTTTATAATGAAGTTGTCATTCTAGATAAAATGAACATTGTGGGCTTTATAAAAATGGTTCAATATGTTCCTCCTCATTTATGGCCGAAAAAATAAGGTATATAAAATTAGTAGCTTTTAAATGAAAGAAGGCAGCCGGTCATTGTGATCGGCTGCCTTTGTTACTAACGTTATCTTATATTAAGTATAATATGTTTTGGATCAGTACGAAGGACTGTATCATAAATAACTTACAAATTTCCCGAACGAGAAAGGCCATATATCAATATTATATTTTGGACTGACTACATTGGCTTGAACATGATTTTTTTAATTCACAAGCTGCACATTTTCCCTGCTTGGAGCGATTAATAAATTTATACAATGCCCAAATGGAATAGCCAAAAATTGCGCATCCAATAATGATGCTTGCAATCATTTTCTTTCACCTCTTCAATTAGGATAATCCGATTAACTTTCCGCCTTGATAAATAATAAACGAAATGAAATAAGCAATTATTAATGCATACACAATTGAAAAAACAGACCATTTTTTTGAACCTGTTTCTTTATATATCGTTGCCACAGTTGCAAGACAAGGTATATACAGAAGAATAAATGCCATAAAGCTTAATGCCGATAATGGTGTGTAATGATCTATCAATAATCCTTGTAGTGAAGCTGCATCTGGAACGAAATAAATAATATTCATCGTTGAAATTATTACTTCTTTAGCTAAAAATCCAGTGATTAATGAGGCACCTGCTTGCCATGTACCAAAACCAAGTGGTTCAAAAATAGGAGCAATTAATCCTCCAATTTTCGCTAAAAAGCTTTGATCCATTTCAACATTAAATCCACTCGGCCCTGCATAGGTTAAGAGCCAAATAAAGGCAGACCCAGCAAAGATAAATGTCCCTGCTTTCCGTAAGAAGCCCTTTCCTTTATCCCATGTCCCTCTCCATAACGCTTGAAACTGAGGTAATCGGTATGGAGGGAGTTCAATTACAAATAAGGAAGTCTCCCCTTTTAAGAGTGATTTTGAGAATATTTTTGCTAAAATTAGCGCAATGACCACTCCAAGTACATATAAGAATAGAACAATTAATGCCTGATTTTTAGCAAAAAAAGCACCAGCAAAAAGAGCATATACAGGTAAGCGCGCAGAACATGACATTAACGGTGTGAGTAAGATAGTCAATAATCTTTCCCTCGGTGTTTCAATTGTACGAGCAGCCATAATGCCTGGAACATTGCATCCAAAGCCAATTATCATTGGAATAAATGCTTTTCCGTTTAAACCAACAGATTCCATAATTCTGTCCATCACAAGGGCAACCCTAGCCATATAACCAGAATCCTCTAGCAATGAAATAAAGAAGAACAAAATAATAATTTGTGGCACAAAGACTAATACTCCACCCACACCCGCTACAATGCCATCAATAACTAGAGCATGGATAAAGCTTGAAACACCAAGTGTTGTCAATAAAGAATCTATTCCTGAGGAAACAGGACCTGATATGAAAGCATCTAAAGCATCAGATAGAGGTGTTCCAAGCCAATCGAATGTGAGCATAAACATGAAATACATCATAAATAAGAAAATCGGAAGCCCTAATACCTTATTCGTGACAATTTGATCGATTTTCTCTGATAGTGGAACAATACTCTTTTCTTTTCTCTCCGTTGCCATTTCAATAATTGATTGAATAAATGCTTTTCTTTTTTGATAAATAAACTGATCAAGAGACTTTGTACCATAAGCTTGTATCACATCATCTTGAAGAGTATTAATTAATTCATTTAATAATTTCAAATCAAGAAATTGGCTTAGGTAGTCTTTTACATATTGATTTCCTTCAAATAACTGTAAAGCTAACCAACGTGTCGAATGCTCCGATTGTTCTCCAATAAGAGACTCCAAATTTAATATCGCCTTCTCAATTTCATTTCCGTAAGAAATAATATTTGTTTGATAGTTTACGATATTTAGCTCGGAAGCAGCTTTAACTAAAGCATCGCAACCTTTTCCTGTTCTAGCTACTATAGGTGTCACACTTATTCCTAATTCTTTTGATAAAACAGAAGGGTTTATTTGAATCCCTCGATGCTTAGCCACATCGACCATATTTAGACCAATAACGGCTGGCTTTCCAAACTCAATTAACTGAACTGTCAGATGAAGATTCCTTTCCAGTTGTGAAGCATCAATAATATTAATTACTTTCTCAAACTTATCTGTAAGAAAGAAGTTTGTCACAACTCCTTCATCTTTAGACAAAGGATTAAATGTATATATCCCTGGTAAATCTATTAATTTATCCTTTTTATTTTTAAATTGACCAATTTTTTTCTCAACTGTTACTCCACTCCAGTTTCCGACATATTCGTAGGAGCCAGTTAAATTGTTAAATAATGATGTTTTTCCAGTGTTGGGATTTCCTAAGAGTGCGATTTCCATTAAAATTTTTCCACCTCGATGCAATTTGCTTCTCTTCTTCTAATTCCAACACATTGTCCACATGATTCGATCATGACAGGGCCACCAAATGGCATCACACATTTTATGCATATTTCAGAGCCTTCGCTTATCCCAAGGTCAAGGAGCCTTCTACGAACCAGCTTCTCAGTCGAGGTAATATCGGTAATTTTTGCTTTATCACCTATTTTTAATTGACTCAACATAATTATCACCTTATTGCAACTTATTTTCTAAAGACTTATTACTTTATTTAAAGAAAGTATGATGATAAACATTATCAAACTATTAATCTGGTACATTCAAATATATTAACTAAAGTCATTATACATAAAAAAAATCTAATTGAGAACGATTATCTTTATTGATTACACAAAAATTATTTTTTGGTATTAATCTTTGAAGAATCATTTATTGATACTTGATTGATAAGAATATTCTTGCTTTGTTTTGAAAATAACAGTATTACTTCAAAATTATACTTATTTCTATATTCATAAAGTTTAAAAAAAGACTGTAAACACAATCGAGTTTTTGGTTACAGTCCAGGATAACCAGGTTGTCTAACACCAAAAATTATTCAAATAATAAATGATTTTGGAGAGATATTTTTGAGGTGAATATGGAAAGAACGTTATTGTAGCGTTCTTTTTTAATGAAAGTGGCATTTCATAATGATCGAGAAATGCCTTTTTTTCTTGAACAAAAAGATAGTATATTGACTAATCTAAAATGTTCGATTTTTATCTATTTAGACATTATACTGTCTAAATAGAGGGGGATGTTTATGGATATATACAGAGATCTGTTTTTAATGCAGCAAACTTACGGTACATTATTTTCTCTTACCAATAAGATTCAGGTAAAAGGTGATAAATACCTAGAATTTTTAACGTCAAGACAGTTTATGACAATGGTGGCAATTGCTCATTTACCCGAGGATGAAACTACTATAAATAATATTGCAAGAAAGTTAGGGGCCACAAAACAGAGTGTGAAACAGTTGATAACACTTATTGAGTCTAAGGGTTACGTTATCACAGTACCTAGCAAGAAAGATAAACGTGCGATCAATGTGAAAATTACGGAATCTGGAAAACAGGTCTTGTTGGTAGACGCTGAAAGAGGAATATTCCTTTTGGAAGAACTTTTTAAAAATTTCTCATCAGAAGATCTTGAAACAATGTGGAGGTTATTAAAGAAACTATATTGTTTTGACGGCGAGGAACAAGATGGTTTTGAGGAAGAGAGTAAATTAGAAATGGATGAAAATCAGAATAAAGTACAAAAGAGAGTATTAAAGGAATTTGAAAGACGAAGAAATCAGTCAAGAAATGGAGAGTTGGAATGATGAAGAATAAGCTTAAGAGGCTAATTTATCTTGAAGAATATATATCAATTAATGGCATTAAACAATTTATGTTTCACTTGGGAACAAGTTATGATAACCCGGTAATGCTATTTTTGCATGGAGGACCCGGTTCGGTAGAATCCTTATTTACATGTGCATTTCAGGAAAAATGGGAGGAAATCTATACAGTTGTTCATTGGGACCAGCGCGGAGCGGGAAAGACACTGACTAAAAACCCTGATAAGCTCCCAACAATCGATTTGATACTACAGGATTTGTTTGAAGTTATCCAATATCTGAAGAAAAAATATAACAAGCAAAAGATAGTAATACTTGGTCATTCATGGGGAAGTGTTTTAGGTTCTGTGTTTATCAGAAAATATCCCGAAGAGGTAGCCTATTATATAGGCGTAGGGCAGGTTATCAATATGCTCGAAAATGAGCAGGTTGGTTATAAAAAAGTGAAAGAACTGATTGAACAAGCAGATGATAAAAGATCCATGAAAAGGCTTGAGAAAATAGGTGAATATCCGGGCAACAAAATCGTTTTTAACAAAAAATTTTTAAAAAAATGTGATGAGGTTAGAAAGCTGCAGGGAAAATATAAATTGGGAATGAAGATCGATCTCGCCTTGTGGATCACTGTATTCAAAAGTCCGATTTTCAAGTTTTCGGATATTATCGCATTTATGAAGATTTTTCAAGCAAATGCAAAGCTTCATAGTTTTCTAGGTGAATTCAATCTAAGTAACGAACCAGCAATATATCAAGTCCCAATATATTATATTTTAGGCGGAAATGACTGGCAGGCTCCATATATCATTGCCCAAAAATATTTTGAAGAGATCAATGCGCCCAATAAGAATATATACGTCATTCCCAATGCCGGACATATGACAATGATGGAACAGCCAGAACTTTTTTTTGATGCCTTATTAGAAATAAATAACACAGAAGTAAAGAATAAATGTCATTTTATACAAAAGTCAGAAGATATTGCTTATGATGAGTATCTGGAAAGTAAAGTAAGATGACAATTTCACGCACCAAAATTCCTCTAAAGACGCACCTCTAATGTAAAACTCAACAAGCTCAGGTTACTTATGTTTCAAAACACAGGCGTTTCTTAGATAGTTTTAAAACTATAGAAGTGCAATTCGTAAAGTCATGTAAACTACAAATGCCGTAGAAAGAATTCATTCAAAGGAACATTTCCAAATGAAAATACTCTAACCTTCTCTATTTACGTATTCAAGAATTAGAGAAGAAGAGGGGGATGGACATATGAACAAGCGTTTATTAAAAATCTTGTTAAATACTAAAGGGATCTATTCATCTCAAATTTAAACAATAAAATGAAATAAAGTCGCAACGTTTACAAAAAAGATGCGAAGCTTTACCCCTTTAGCTATTATTATCTAAAGGGGTGTTTTTTTTATGGTAAAAAGGACATCTGATATTGAAAAATGGATTAAACAAGGTAAAGGTTCGGACGTTGGTGAAGAGTACAGATTTAGGAAATACCACATACTAAAGGGCAAGATATTATCGGAATCTTTATCGTAAAAAACTTCTGACGAGGAGAATCAAGATGAAAAATAATGTTGTTGAATATAAGAAATTGCAAAGTGGGGATGATTCTAAGTTTTCTCAGTTGGTGCTTTTGTTTAATAAGGAATTTGAATCACCAAATTTGAATTTTGTAAACTCGAAAAATATCAGGAATCTTTTGATTAATCCTAAGTTTGTATGTTTTGTAGCCTGTATCGATAACAAGATTGTAGGAGGATTAACTGCATACGAATTAGAGATGTATGATCAAGAGGGATCTTCGATGTATATATACGACTTGGCGGTCGGTAAAGAGTATCAGCGTAATGGAATTGGAAGTAGGTTAGTTCATGAAATAATAGATTTTTGTAAGTCGAAAGGAATTCAAGATTTATTTGTTCAAGCTGATGGAGTTGATCAACATGCTATTAAATTCTACAAAAAAATCGGTGGTGAACAGTCAGAAACATTTCAGTTTTCTTTTAATCCATTACAAATGAAATAAATAAGGCTCATTATGAACTGCACCCCAATTGTTAGACACAACTAACAATTGGAGGTGCAGTTTTTCTATAAGTAAATATTTAGTGGGCTGAACTAATACGAAAAGTGATTCATGAGTCCTAAAATATCATATATAGGAGGAAAAAATTATTTAGGAAAAACTGCATTTAAAATCATTAGAATAATAATCCAATATTTCTTCAAAATCCTTTAAATCATCTTGTGAGAAAAAGCAAAAATTCTTAAATGATAAAACTAGTCTCGAATAAGTCTTTCGAAAATTATCTCATAAGCCCTAGCTCAGAACGAATTTTAACGGAATTGTCGGAAGAAAGTTCGGATATTACTAAATAAGTCAGGAACTTCTAGAGCCGCAAAATAGCCCCACGGTTGAACTCGCTCCAATGCACGATCTTGTACCAACCCTGTAGGTTAGACAATTGGATTTTTGGGTTACTAACCATATTGTTACTGAACATTTGTGAAAAAATAAAGTTGGTAATTTTCAAACATGTATAAAAAATCCTTAAGGAATAAGGTGATGGACTCAATTGGCGAACATATAAAAATAATACGAAAAGAAAATTTTTATACACAAGTTGAGTTTGCAAAAGTAGTGGAAATTTCACAAGGGACTTTAAGTGATATTGAACTCTGACCCCTTTAGGAATGATTGTCTATAGGGGTTTTATTATTGGATAATCCCTCTTCGCAAAGCTTCGGCCACTCCTTGCACTCGATTGAGTACTTCCAGTTTTCGAATGGCGGATCGGACATAATCCTGGACGGTAAATTCGCTAATCCCAAGGGATACAGCCATTTCCTTCGTGCTATTACCCCAAGACATTTTCTGCAATACTTCAATTTCCCGCCTGCTAAGTCTTTTAGGGTCTAAAGAGTAGTCATCTTCTCCAAATATTTGTCCTAAATGTTGCCCATATACATCCAAAGAGTGAAGAAGGCTATCCCTAACGGTAAAGGAATCAGTACTCCCCATACAAGCATAGCCAACTACGTGTGATCCATGGCTAAGGGGAACTACTAGAATTTCAGTTTTCATTCCCTTGGTGTATTTTTCCGGTAATTGCTGAATCATTAGGGAATCCACATGTTTCGGCTTTCTCTCTTGAATGGCCGAATAGATGGGCGGCATGTTTCGAACATCTTCTCTCCATTCTCTTAAGGAAGATATCCCTTGTTTATCGATTCTTAAAATGCCTTCACCGATTTTGCTTAAAGTCGAATAGAAATAGAGCCCCACACGAGAAAAATGGAAAAGATCCATAAATCCTCGAACGGCGAGGATTTGCTTTTCATCATGGGAACGAACTGACTTAATGGAGTGAATTTGCTCTTTTATAGCTGAAATAAGCATGGATTGATCCCCTTTTTGATTTATAGTCTAAATATTCTTATTATACAAAAAAACATTTAATTATAAATCCTATAACAATGTTATTTAAATTTTATCGTGGTGTAATTTTACCCTTTTTGTTCCGTTCTATTGATGAAAATAAGGTAAAGGATAGATCATCTATAAATAATTGAGAAGTAGAAGAAAAGATTCTTAGAGACATACCCCCTATTTTTAGGGGGTATATTATTTTAAAAAGTCTGATTATTATTAAAATTGTAAGCACTTACAAGCTGTGAAAATACCCATGTAAGTTTAAGAGATGATAAAACATTTTCTATTTGAATGAATTCTTATTTTCAGAAAGCGAGTGATGGAAATGATTAGTACTTTTTCTGAATTTCATTTAAGAACATCCATATCTAGCGGAGTGGTGTCAAGAAGTTTACTTCCGCAAATGATTCAGGGGTTAGGCGGAAAGCGGGCCATCCTGTTTACGGATAAGGGATTAATCCAGGCTGGCGTTGCTGCCCAAATTATTGATCTGTTTAAAGGAATACAGGAGAACGTAGAGCTTGTTGGTGTCTTTGACGAGATCGAACAGGATGCCAAAGCGGAAAATGTCACCAAGGCTGTCAGGTTTTTTAAAGAGCATCAGGCAGACTCTTTGATTGCTCTTGGAGGTGGAAGCGTACTCGATGCTGTAAAGGGCATCAAGTGGATGCTCCATAAAGGGTATGCTGATACGGAGGAAGCTCTCCATATCAGCATTAGAGAATTTCCACCGGTAGCCCAACCGATGGGCATCCCGCATGTGGCGATTCCTACCACCGCGGGAACGGGTGCGGAAGTATCGCCAATGGCTGTCATATATAATGAAAAACTCTGCTTGAAAGTAGTGCTGAGGACCCCGTTTCTCAATGCCGACATGGCTATATTGGATCCCGAGTTGACGGTTGGATTGCCGCCAAGAATAACAGCCTTTACGGGATTTGATGCTTTGACGCATGCGATAGAAGGTTATTTCTCAACAACAGCTACTCCGTTCACGGATTCTTATGCTCTGTATTCTGCCCAGTTGATTGTAGAGAATCTGCCGATCGCAGTCAAAGAGGGATCTAATCTTGAAGCCAGGGCCAACATGCTGATGGCAAGTGCGATGGCAATAACGGCATTTGGCTTTGGGAACAATGGAGTTCCGGTGCATAACATGGCCCATGTATTTGGGGCAAAGTTTAGAATTCCGCATGGCCTGGCCAATTCAGTACTCTTGCCGAACATGATGGCTGCCCTGCCTTCCTTATATTTACCGAAGATTAAGCGGTTTGCCGATGCATTGGGAATTGTAGATCCGTCTTCTGATCCTCAGGAATGCTTGGGGGAGGTTATCGGATTCATTCGCGAACTGCGGCAACAAATCGGGCTGCCTGAAACCTTTGCTGAATTTAAACTCGATTCGGATTTACTTCAAAGCATTGTGGCTGAAGTGCAAGGTGATCCAGCCTCCGCTCGGTTCCTTATCCCAGCTGATGTGATCACCAAAGTGACGGACGAAATTTCCGGACTTGCTTCTGGCAAAAAGGCTAACCTATAACAACGTTCAAGGAGGAATCAATCCAACCATGTTAGATCCTCAAGCGAAAACCTTCCTAAATCTATTAGGGGAAAGGGAACCAACCTCCACTATGACACCTGAGCAAAACAGGGTTAGGGCGGCGGAACTGAGAAAGCTAGCAGGTCCAGGGGAGCCAGTGGCAAAGGTAGAGGAGTTCTTTATTCCCGTGAAAAATGGCGAAATCAAGGTGAGGGTGTATACACCGGAAGGGGAAGGTCTATTTCCGATTTTTATCTACCTTCATGGCGGAGGCTGGGTTTTTGGAGATCTTGATACGGCAGACTCACCTTGCCGCAGTCTGACCAATCAGGCAGAGTGTATTGTGGTGTCCGTAGATTATCGTTTGTCTCCCGAATATAAGTTCCCTACTCCTCTCGAAGATTGTTATGCAGCAGCAACATGGGTAGCAGCCCATGCGAGAGAGTGGAATGGAGATCCGACGAGGATCGCCATCGGTGGGGATAGTGCCGGTGGAAACCTAGCTGCTACTGTCTCCCTAATGGCCAAAAATCAGGACGGCCCCACTTTCATAGCACAAGTTTTAATCTATCCGGTAACGGATTTATCTTTTAGTACGTCATCATACGAGACGAATGGGGAAGGATATTTCCTTACCCGCGATAGTATGGAATGGTTTACTAGTCAATATCTAAATGAAGAAGAAGACAAGTTTAACTTCTACGCGGCACCGCTGCAGGCTAAAGATCTAAGCCAACTTCCCCCAGCATTCGTCATTACGGCAGAGTATGATCCGCTTTGTGACGAGGGATTGGCCTATGCCGATCGGCTGCGTCAAGCGGGTGTGCAGGTAGAATACATCTGCTATGAAGGAATGATTCACGGATTCTTCTGGATGGCGGGGATTATGGATAAAGGCAAGATGGCTATTGACCAAGTAGCACGCTATTTGCATTCGGCTTTTTACCATACGGTTTATCCAAATGGTGATTTAAAGGGAGGGATAAAAAAGTGACAAAAAATAGTGAAAACATGAATTTAGATGCTGTCGTTGTCGGGGCTGGTTTTTCGGGATTGTACATGCTATTTCGCTTACGGGAAGCTGGATTTTCCACCCGTGCTTTTGAGGCCGCGGCTGATGTAGGAGGTGTTTGGTATGCGAACCGTTATCCTGGAGCGCGATGCGACTCAGAGAGTATCATTTATAATTATACTTTCTCTGATGAGCTGATTCAGGAATGGACATGGAACTCTAGATTTCCAGAACAGGCAGAAATATTAAGTTATCTTAACTTTGTGGCAGATAAGTTAGACTTACGCCGTGACATCCAATTCAATACACGCATTACATCTGCTCATTACGACGAAGTAAATAACAGATGGAAGATCCTAACAGAGGATGGCGTGACCTTGACTGCTAAGTACTTTATCACGGGAGTAGGATGCCTATCTGCCTCCAACATCCCCAACTTTAAGGGCTTAGATCGTTTTGAGGGTGAGGCGTATCATACCGGACATTGGCCCCATGAAAAAGTAGACTTTAGCGGGAAGCGTGTCGGTGTAATCGGTACGGGATCAAGCGGTATCCAGGCTATCCCAGTCATTGCCCAAGAAGCAAAACACCTAACTGTTTTTCAGCGGACCCCAGCGTTCAGTACTCCAGCGAAAAACTATCGATATGACCCGGATTTTATCCTTCAAACGAAAGCAAATTACAATGAGATTAAGGAACAAATACGGTGGTCTAAAATGGGATATCTTCATACGGTGGTCAATGATCGGTCTGCGCTTGAAGATACACCGGAGGAACGCCATCTAGCATACGAAAAGGTTTGGGAAAGAGGAGGTTTGGGATTTAGCCAAACATATAATGACTTGCTGGTAAACGGAGAAGCCAACGAAACTGCGAGTGAATTTATCCGTTCCAAGATAGATGAAATTGTAAAAGATCCAAAGGTAGCTGAGAAGCTGAAGCCAAGCTACTATTATTCCGCAAAACGTCCAGTTCTGGATACAAATTATTACGAGACATTTAACCGTGAGAATGTCACTTTGGCAGATGTAAAGTCAGCACCAATTCTGGAGATAACACCGAATGGGCTAAGAACCTCTGAAACGGAGTATGAGCTGGATGTCATTGTTTTTGCTACTGGTTATGATGCGATGACTGGACCATTATTTAAGATTGATATCCGTGGTAAAGATGGGGTGTCACTAAAGGAGAAATGGGCTAACGGAACACAAACAAGGACCTACCTCGGTATCGCAAATGCCGGTTTCCCGAACATGTTTATGATTACCGGCCCAGAGAGTCCATCCGTATTGTCCAATGTGCCTGTATCTATTGAGCAGCACGTTGAATGGATTGGCGATTGTATTGAGTATCTTCGCGAGCATGAGGTGGAGACGATTGAGGCAAAGGCGGAGGCAGAGGAGGCTTGGAGTAAGCATTGCAAAGAGTTAGCCGACTCCACGCTTCTTACTAAAGTTGACTCTTGGTACACAGGTGCGAATATTAAAGATAAACCACGCGGATTCCTTATTTATGTAGGGGGTGTTGGCGAATACCGTAAGATATGCGACAAAGTCGCGGCTAAAGGGTACGAGGGATTTTCTCTCATACACACGTCCTCGAAAGAGACGGTTTCCTGACACATAAGCATCCAGATTAGCTTCATTAAATCTGGAAAGGTCGACATTCCTAGTTTGGCTTTTCCAGTAGATACAAGATCGTAAGGGAGTGTAGATAATGTATATCAATGGAGAATGGGTGAAAACGAATCAGGTATTTGAAGTGAATAACCCGGCTACAGGGGAAAAGGTGGATGCCGTTTATTTTGTCGGTAAAGAAGAGACGGATTGGGCGATTCAGGCCGCAGAGAATGCGTTTCCCCAATGGGCTGCTTTAACAGCAGAACAGCGCAGTTCCTATTTATGGCGGATTGTCGAGAAACTTCGGGAAAAGAAGGAAGAAATGGCTCAAATCATTACAAAAGAAATGGGAAAGACAATTCATCACGCCCGGCAAGAAGTAGCCTCGACCATGGCATTCTTTCAATGGTATGCCGAAGAGGCGCGCAGAATTTATGGAGACATCATTCCCTCGTCTGCGGCCAACAAACGACTTCAGGTAATTCTTCAACCTGTCGGTGTTGTAGGGGCCATTACTCCCTGGAATTTTCCGCTGTCTATGGCAGCCAGAAAGTTAGGGCCAGCCCTAGCTACCGGATGTACAGTAATCCTGAAACCCTCGAAAGAAGCTCCGTTGTCTTCAGTTGCGTTATTTAAAATCTTTGATGAAATTGCTTTGCCGAAAGGAGTGGCTAATCTCGTCATTGGGCAATCTGGCCCTATTGCCAACACGCTTATGAATAGCAAAATCGTAAAGAAAATTTCCTTTACTGGTTCAACAGAAGTGGGGAAAGTTCTCATTGCCCAGTCTGCACAAACCGTCAAGCGTGTGTCAATGGAATTAGGAGGCCACGCTCCTTTTATCGTTTTTGATGATGCGGACATTGACTTAGCTGTTGAAGGCTTAATAAGAAGTAAATTTGGTTCAAATGGTCAGCAATGCGTTTGCCCGAATCGAATTTATGTGCAGGAAGGAATTTATTTGGAATTTGCTGAGAAGTTAAAAGAAAAAGTGCAAAACATCAGAGTTGGCAATGGACTGGATGAACAAAATGAAATGGGACCACTGGTATATGAAGAAGCCATCGAAAAGGTACAAGAGCAGGTTGATGATGCTGTTCGCCTCGGAGCTTGTGTCCTTAATGGCGGTAAAAGGCTGTTGGGTGGCAGCTACTCCAGTGGATATTTTTATGCCCCGACTGTTTTGTCGGAAGTTACCGATAATATGCTGATTACTAGGGAAGAAACGTTTGGACCCGTTATTCCACTCCTAAAGTTCCGCAGCGAGGAAGAAGTGGTTGAAAGAGCGAATGACATTGAATATGGACTTGCTTCTTATTTCTATACGAAAGATCTTTCCCGTATGTACCGCGTTTCTGAACAACTGGACTATGGCATGGTCGGAGTGAATGATGCTATTCCCTTTGCAGTCCAAGCGCCATTTGGCGGCGTAAAAGAGAGCGGGATAGGCCGCGAAGGCGGAAAGTATGGCTTAGATGACTATTTAGAAACAAAAATGATTTCCGTACAGATTTAGTAGATTATTAGATTCAGATAAAATTTTGTTTTACTGAGATTGGAAAACCGATGGCAGTTAGTTTTTTAAATGATATTTGTTTTTTGCTGGTATGGCGTATGTGAACAAGTTTCGCATATGCCTCCTTTCCTTTATTTTTCTGGAAGATCAAATGAAAGCAAAATTGTTTGGAAAGGGTCTCCCTTGTATTGCATCAAATTAAAAACGAAGTCAAGGAATGATGTAATGTTTATATTCATCGATTAGGGAGGGAATTATAATGCATTGGTTTGTTCTAGTTATCCTCTTTTTAGGATTCTTAATTAACTTTGCTGACAAGAGTGTTGTTGGGCTTGCTCCTGAACTTTTAATGGGAGATTTGGGTTTGAATTATGCACAATGGGGGGTTATTGGAAGTAGTTTTTTCTGGATCTTTCCCGTAGCTGCGGTTTTCGTAGGGGCTCTTACCGATAAAATCTCTCCCAAGAAAATGATAGCCTTCATGCTTTTAGCATGGACACTTCTCCAGTTTAGTGGCTATATAATCGGAGGTTTTGCATCATTTCTTCTGTATCGTATTTTTCTTGGCTTAGCTGAAGGTGGGTATGCTCCGGCATCTCTTAGACTTTTGTTTGCTTATTTCCCCCCAGCCATGCGGGCACGGGTTACCACCATTTTTACCGCAGGTTCAACGGTTGGAGCTTATGCGGTTGCTCCTTTGATTGTACTCCTACTCCAAATGGTAGGTTGGAGACATACGTTTGCAATTTTGGGATTATTCAGTTTTGTTCTGTTGGTAGTGTGGGTTACTGTAGTTCCTAAAAAAAGTCCAGAACTAGCAGAACTAGCAGTTAAGTCCGACTTTGTTCCAAAAAAGAAAGTAACTTGGTCGGAATTATACCCAGTTTTGTTGTCACGAACTAGTATATTCACTTTATTTGTTGCATTTGGATTCTTTTGTCTATCGAGTTGGATGCAGATTTGGATGCCTTTATACTTTCTAAAAGTGCTTCAAGTATCGGAAATGGGAATGGCGTACGCCACATTGACAGTCGGAGGAACATCGCTGATTGTGTCGCTATCCATGGCAACTATCTCTGATCGTATATTTAAAAATACAAAAAGCATACGTGCGGGACGGGTGAAGGTAACAGGGATTGGAATGTTTCTAGCTGGCTTGCTTATTGGCTCACTTTATTTTACCCAATCGGTGGCGTGGGCTATTATCGGAATAACATTGGCGTATGGATTTAGCTACCTTATTGTTTCAACATCCCATATCATTATGTGCAATCAGCTTCCCGAACGCACATCCACTATTTCTGGAACGATTGTCGCCTTTCAGAACGTCGCAGCAGCTTTATGCTCGTTGGCCACTGGATTCATTATCCAATCCACTGGAAGTGATAATGTTGCTCAAGGGTTTCAGTATTCATTTCTGATGATTTCTTCAATTATGGTAGTAGTTGCAATCCTATTTATGATCTTTGTTCATCCTGATCGGAAAGAGGAAAAATCCAAATCTGTTGATATGGAAGAGGCAGTGTCAAGTACTTAAGGAACATGGACTTGATGTCTGCAAAAGAAATCAGTTAGGGGGAAGCGTAATGGGTTTTGAAGAAAAAGTCGTATTAATCACAGGGGCTGCGGGGGGAATTGGAAAGGAAACGGCTCGTTTATTTGCTAAACATGGAGCGAAACTGGCGTTAGTAGATTTGAATCCCAAAGCACTAGAATCTCTAGCTAAGGAACTAGAGCTAGAGGATTATTTGCTTCAAACCGCAGATGTGACAAGTGAAGAGCAAGTAAAGAATTTTGTTCAGCAAACTAAAAAGAAATACGGGAAAATTGATGTTTTCTTTAATAATGCGGGAATTGAAGGAAAGAGGGCTTCTATTATAGAAACTTCTTCCGAAGATTTTGATAAGGTGCTGAATGTCAATATAAAAGGTGTCTTTTTGGGTTTAAAGCATGTTTTGGCAATCATGATGGAGCAAAGATCAGGAAGTATCATTAATATGGCATCCATTACGGGGTTAAGAGGCTCCGTCGGCTTGGCTCCCTATTCTGCCTCAAAACATGCAGTGATCGGATTGACCAAAACAGCATCTATAGAATCAGCAGAAACTGGGGTTCGCGTGAATGCAATCTGCCCTGGCTATGTCGACACCCGGATGATGCAGGCCATTGAGGAGAGTATAGCACCAGATCATGCAAAACTGGTGAGAGAAAAAACTTTGGCGAAGGTACCGATGAAGCGTTATGCTCGGCCCGAGGAAATTGCAGAACTTGTTTTGTTTTTAGCCTCAGATAATGCTTCTTTCATCACAGGAAGCCATTATGTCATTGATGGAGGGCTTCTGGCATAATAAGATCGTGTGAAACAGCAGTCGATATGCTACTTTTCAAAAAATCTATTAGGCTAAAACTACCTTTACTTTAAGGTATACAAGCACTGTTCACCTGTCGAGTGACAATAAAGTTATTTCATTTACAATAAAGTCGTTTGAAAAATAATAAAGTTGTTTAAAAATGACCGTAGAAACCTGCATTACACCGTTTTTTAAACAACTTTATTTTCGAAAAGAGCGTCATGTATTCCCTGTGAAAACGTAAAATGAAACAACTTTATGATAAGAATCAAGACTGTTTATCACATAAGAATGCACCTTTAGCAACTTATTTTTAAATGACTATATTTTCATTACACAGGCGCGATTATGGAACAACATAGATAGAAATTGATCAAACTTTTTTATAAAACCCAAATTTAAATTTGCTAGAGAAGAATTCATTTTAATCAATCTTTTTTCAAAATGGATTCTTTTCTTTTGCCGTAAAATATAGGTTTGTCGAACGCTTTTGATCAAACTTTATTTCAAAGCAACATCTATAATATGTAAGCTTATACGAAAAGGCATCTCCTTAATCTGTATCAACAATCAAGGAGATGCATATATTTTTTGTTTTGTCTTAATGGTGATGCACTTTGAATAATTCATTCGTTGTTTTACGGATCAGGCTTGGGAGAATGCCAAATGAATAAGGTTTAAAAACTCTTTCTGTCCATTTATGACCGTCTTTCCCGTAAACACCCATTGTCACAGAAGGAATGTTTAATGCTCTTATTCTTTCAAACGGTACAGGATACAGTGTCTCCCATTCTGGAAAATTACCAAGCAATTCATACAGTTCTTTTTCGGTAGCATGAATAGATAGGAAGCTACCATCCGCTAAATAAGGGAAAAATCTTTTAACTTCAAATTGTTCACCTGTTTCACTCGCAACTTCATCGACAACTTTTGTAATGGTTTGCTTTAGTAATTGGTCGCGCTCCACATTTTCTTTAAAATAATTATGAGGTAAGAAAGGAGGAGCGAAAAATAAAATGACACGAGGTCTATACTCTGGATCTGCTTTTTGCAGTGCATTCACGATGGCAAATGCTTGATGACGAGATTCCTGTCCAACATTTTTTTCTAAAACTTCTTTAATAATTAATTCCGTATTTATGCCTTTTTGATTTAAATAGGCAATAAATTCATGGTAAGTCACAACTTCTAGATGCCATGATAAATCGCTCTTTGGTACTTTTGAGAACTCAACATATTTTTCATATTGTTGTTGCAAATATTGCTCTGCTTCTAAACAAACTTGCTGTGTTACAGTCTTAAGCTTATTGATAACTTGATTTGGTGTTTCTTCATATAAAAAATAATTAAAATAAATATGGCTTGCAGAAGCGGTTTGAACAGTATACGTTTCCTTTGTATCACGTTGGTGTAAGCAAGTAGGAGGTAGGATTGTTTCTCCTTCAATTTGCTTAGTTAATTCAAAGTTATTATGAATACGTTCAGTAATTTTAGCTGCAATATAGTTTGGATCAATACCACTTAACGTATCTCCCACATGTACTTCACGACCATAGATATGGAAGGAAGGAAGAAGCTTGCCTGCAACGCCTGTATATATATAACGATGCGGGTCATTTCTGTATAAAGGTGTCGTAAAGTCAGTATTGATAGCCATTAGAAAATCTAAATTTTCTTCTATTTTTAAGCGACTCAGCTCATCTAAAGCATCAATAATGCCATCATGCTCAGATTCTTCTCCGCCATTTAAAATCAGTAATAAGTTACCATCTAGTTCTTCAAGATGATTGGAGAAATAAAGAATGTTGGCAATATGTACAGCTGCGCCACTTTTCATATCAACAGCACCACGTCCAAACATCCAATCACCGCTGAGTGCATCCTTTTGTACATCTTTATTTCCATTGTAAGTTTTAAAGAATTCCTCAAGATGTTGTGGTGACAATGCATATTCCTTTGAATTTCCATAGTCTTCTATATCCACTGTGTCAAGATGTGAGTGGTAAATAATTGTTTTTGTTGTTTCTTTTGGACTTTTGACGCATGCAAAAAGATTCTTACGTCCGATTGGGTCATTTTTAACATCAGTTGTCCACAATAATGAAGGGTTTTTTTGATAGTAAGGGAACGTCTGCATCGTATCATAAACAAATTCGATAATTTTCCCTTCACCTGCTGTACCATTAATGCTATTGATGTTTACTAGACTGATTGTGAGTTTTTCAATTTGATGTTCGATTGGTAATTGACTGAGTTGTTGATGCATGAATATTACCCCTTTTTTTGTTCACTAGATATCTGTTGAAATAATCATCGGTAATCATTTTTACTTCTTTGCTTAAGAATAAAATAGCAATCATATTAGGAACAACGACCACTGCTAATAATAGATCAAGGAACTTCCAAATAAATTGTAAGCCACCAATTGAACCAACGACAATAGCTCCTAAGTATACGAAACGCATAAATAATGCAAATTTGCTACCAAATAAAAACTCGGCTTGTTTTTCGCCATAAAAAGCAATAACGAGTATGGTAGTAATAACAAGCGTAAACAGTACAACGGATACAAATATACCTGCAAATGTTTCTCCAAATACAGGAGAAAAAGCTTTTGTTATCATTAATACAGCATTATCAGCACTTAATTCTTTCCAAGCACCAGAAGCGAGAACGACAAGAGCTGTCATTGTTGAGACAATCAGTGTGTCTACAATTACTTCAAATGCTCCCCAGAAACCTTGTTTAGCAGGATGTACATTTTGTGCAGTCGCATGTGCAATAGGTGCAGTACCCATACCTGCTTCGTTAGAATATAGTCCCCTTGCTAATCCCCAACGAATCGCTTGAGCTATTCCTGCTCCAGCAAAACCACCTGCTGCAGCGATTGGCTGGAATGCAGATGTGAAAATTAAACTAATTGCCTCAGGTATTTCTTTGAAGTAGTAAATAAGAGTAATTACGACTCCAATCATATAAAAAGCAACCATAAATGGAACAAATTTTTCTGTTTTACTTCCGATAGATTTAATACCGCCGGAAACGCTAAGGTATACAATAATAAGCAGGCCAATACCTACGACAATAGCTGGAATCGAAAATGATCCTGAAATAGATTGAGTAATCGAGTTTGTTTGGACCATTATACTTGCAACAATTTCGATCATTAAGGCAAAAGAAAAGAATATAGCTACTTTCTTCCATTTTAATCCGTTTTTCATATAATACATTGGGCCACCAACGTATTCGCCTTGTTTATTCTTTTCCCGATATTTCATTCCAAGAACAACTTCGGAATATTTAGTCGCTATGCCGAAAATGGCTACAACCCACATCCAAAAAACTGCCCCTGGACCACCAAGTGCAATAGCTACAGGAACACCAACTAAATTTGCCGCACCGAGTGTAGATGCAAGAGCACTGGTAGTAGCTTGAAAAGGAGTAACAGTCCCTTCACCTTCGTTATTTTTCTTAAAAATTTTTCCGAAAGTCTCACTTAGGATATGAGGTAGTTTTACAAATTGTAAAAATCCTAAACGTATTGTAAAAAAGATTCCTCCAAAAACAAGAAGGGTCATCATCGGTATACCCCAAATAAAATCTGTAATCTTTGTCATCAAATCCAAATGTAAATCCCCCCATATCTCGTTGATTAAACCGTTTACATTTTTTCGCTATATGAAATTTAATTCATATAATGGAATATAATTTATCGTAAAGGAAAAATAATTAATTGTCAATTTGTATTCTTAGAAAGATTCACTCTATTCCATGAATTAATTGGAGAATATATCTATTTAAATAGGAAAAAGTTCGTTACAATAAATGAAGGGAGGAATAGCGATGATTCAGTCAATTGAGAGAGCAATGATGATCGTAAATGTACTAGCAAAGCATCCTAAACGATTTTTTTCTGTACAAGAAATTTTTAGTGAGACAGAATTACCAACTAGCACTATTTACCGATTATTATATACTTTAGAAACCTTTGATTTAGTGGAAAGAAATGAAGACAAAAAGGAGTTTCGATTAGGTTATACATGGCTTCAACTTGGATTGAAAATGTACCATGATACCGACATAAGAGAAAAAGCACATCCATTATTAGAGGTGCTTGCTCATAATGTTCGTGAAACAATATATTTAAACATTTCAAAGCAGTTTACCTCTATTATTATTGATCGAGTGGATAGCCCTAAAAATGTTCGTATTATAGATATGATTGGTGAAAAAATTCCTTATCCTATTGGAGCAGCAAATAAAGTACTACTTGCTTTTTCCAAGAGAGATGTTCAAATACAATTTTTGGGGACAGTAGATGAGCAAGATAGGAAAAAGCTAATCGAGCAGCTTGAGCAGATTAATGAAAAAGGGTACTCCATAAGCTTGGGTGAAAAAACAAAGGGAACTGTTTCAGTAGCTGCACCAGTGTTTGATTTAAATGGGGAACCGATTGCAGCTATTAGTGCAGAGTGTTTTGAATATGATACCGATGCTGAGAAATTAGAAAGTATAGCCAAACAAGTAACCAAAACAGCACATCAACTTTCTTATGAACTAGGGTATACGTAAACAGGTCTTTCTATTTTTTTGGAAAAGGTCTATTTTTGTTTTGTTACCTATTTCTTTCTTCCATTATTAACGACACCTACCTTTATTTGTTAATTTCATTAACATTAGTAGTGTAAAAAATACACCGTTAATTAGGAAGCCACTGAAAAAGTCCGTTTAAAGAGAAAAAGAAGCTAACGACCTACTATATATAGGCTGTTCGCTTCTTCTGTTGTCTTTATATTGATGAAAATCGGTTATGCTTTCAAAAACCTCCAGTTTTTCACTGCCCTCTTAATTAGGTGTTTTTTGATGACCTTTTATGAACCTTTTTTATGTCCAAAAGTTAAAACTCATGGACGAAGTCTAATCTCTTTGCTCCATTTTATTTTCAAGAATGGTATAACTGGGCAATCCGTTCTCAATTAGAACCAATGGTAAAGGTTGACCAGACGTTGAAAAAACATGAACAAGGAATATTAAGATGGTTCGTTTCAAAGATGACAACAAATGGCCTCCTTGAAGGCATTAACAGTCTAGTTCAAGCTGCAAAGCGTAAAGCTAGAGGATATAGAACAACCAAAAACTTTATCGCGATGGTCTATGCAACAGCTAATAAGTTAATTATTCGGGTAGAACCACATAAGCAAGGGTAGGTCCTTCTCAACCTATTAGAGTTGAGAAGGAGCTTATCCACTAACTCTAGCAAAGAAATCTTCCTTGCCAACACTAAACTTCGATGAACCATAAATCATTTATTTATTCTTCACCAGACTAATTTTCAATAGATTTATGAAACTTTCTAACTATTTTGCAGTTATAATCAAACCGTTTACAGCCTCCCTTCGTTTCCATTAATAGTACCGCTAAAAATCATGTGTGAAATGGAGGAAGAATCATGAAGAAGATTGTGTTCTTATCAGCTTTATTTCTCTTTGTCATTACGGCTGCCGGATTGTCAGCCTATGCAAAAATGGACCGTAAACCGGCGTCCCAGGCAACACCAAATTCCAGTCAGAGTGATCATGTCATCCGGGTGTACGGACCGGGCGGACCACTTGGACCAATCAAGGAAGCTGCTGAACATTTTTCAGCTGAAACGGGAATCAAGGTGGTAGTAACAGCCGGACCAGAGGGCAATTGGATCGGCCAGGCAAAGCAAGATGCAGATATTATTTTCGGTGGCTCCGAGTATATGCTGCAGGACTTCATCTTTAACCATCCCGAAATGATCGACACTAAATCACGAACGGAGCTTTACCCGCGTGCTGCAGGAATATTGGTGAGGAAAGGAAATCCTAAGAAGATTGAAAGCCTGGAGGATTTAACGAAAAATGGAGTAAAAATACTCGATGTGAATGGGGCTGGCCAGCTTGGCCTGTGGGAAGACATGGCAGGCAGAAAAGGGCTGATCGAAGGCATTTCCCAAAATATTAACCTTTCTGTAAAGTCGAGTGCCGAAGCCATTGAACGATGGAAATCGAATTCCAGCCTGGACGCCTGGATTACCTATGAATCATGGCATTACCGGCTCCAGGATGTGACCGACCTGGTCGAACTGCCTGAAGAAGAAAAGCTCTATCGTGGAACGCCGATCGCCCTGACGAAAATCACCGATCAGAAAAAAGAGGCACAGCAATTCATAGATTATTTAAAAACGGAAGAATCCCACCAAATCTTTCAAAAATGGGGCTGGAAGTAAGGACGAGCCTTAAATCAAAAAAAAATCGGAGTAAAATACATGAAAAAAGGAATTTTACCCTCGTGATACTTTCGATTATTTTTGCTTTGGCTGCCTGCGGAAAAAGCACTGAGGAAAGAACAGAGACGGATTAACCGATCAAGTAAATATGGATACCAAAAATAATGTCATTGAACATGATTGCGGCTTTGATATAAAGTCACGCTGTTTATAAAAAGTTGCACCGTTTTACCCCTTTGGATATGGTTATCTAAAGGGGTGTTTTTATTGTGAAAAGGAAAAAACATCTGAGTTGAAAGATCGATTAAGGAACTATTAAGTGAGTTATTTCTAAATTTAGAGTTCCTTACCTTGGCCAACTATATTTTCAAAATCAATAACTAATATTAAAAAGGGGTTTATTTATGAATATATTAGTAGCAGATTTATATAAAACATTTATGGACAAAAAATTAAAAGATCAAACTTTTTTGCTAGGTATTGATGGTTGTGGTGGAGCTGGGAAAAGCACTTTAGCTCAATCATTTAAAGAAGTAGGAGGGAATAATGTTACTATCATTCATATGGATGATTTCTATAAGCCATCAGCATTTAGAAAGCTAGTAAGTAATAAGGCAATTGGTGGAAATTGGGATAGTGAACGTGTAAAAAAACAAGTTCTTGAGCCACTAAGCAATAATGAGCAAACCAAATACCAAAGATATGATTGGGAGAAAGATATTATGGCTGAGTGGCATAATGTTCCTTCTGGCGGACTAGTGGTAATTGAGGGATGTTATTCATTAATAAAAACTCTAAACAACTATTATAATTTTAAAATTTGGGTTGATACTCCCGAAGAATTAAGACTTTCAAGAGGTATTGACCGTGATGGTGAAGAAAAGCGCCACTTATGGGAAGATTTATGGATGCCTGCTGAAGACCAATACATTAAAGAACAAAATCCAATGGGGACAGTTAACTTAATTATTGATGGAGCAGGTAAAGAGAGTGATATTAGAAATTTAGAACTCACCGCTTTAAAGACTCCTGACCTTGGATAAGAGGGGGAAATAATTATGAAAGTAATAATTTTAGATGTAGAAAGAGGCTAATCCCTCTTACCAACATTGTACCTAATTCAATGCTACTCGTTGCTAATAAGCCTTGTTTTAGAACATATCATTTTAAGGCTAAAAAATTCAGGAATAACAGAAAAGACCTAATTAGTCATATATATAAGAAAAACTGGCCTTATTTGAGGGATAATGAATGATGAAACAAATGAAATCGTATCTATTGGTATTACCACGCCCATAACCTCCTAATCTTATTATTCTACCAAAAAGAAAAAAACTGTGAAGTAAAAGCCGTACGCTCTTTTACTTACACAGTTTTTTTTATTACGCTCCCTAAATTTGTATAGCAAAAAAATAATATCTATTTATGCAGTTATTTATATTTGCTAAACATTTTCCGGACTACTTTTCTGAAAGGAAACATTCACTTGTATTCTAACTACCACTTTTCTATATTCACAAACGTATCATAAAAGGCAACATCGTTTTTTCCCATATCTGTACTTAAAATGCGAACCAATTGATTTACATTAACTTCGGATTGGGGATACCAGCCTTGGTAAATCAAAAGAACGTCTTTTGGTACTTTATCACTATATATAGCCATAATTTCAATAGTATCTTGAGCGTTAAAGATTTTTATGACTTCTCCATCAAGAATCCCCAGAGTTTTTGCAATTTCTGAATTAATTTCTATATATGCTTCTTCTTCAAAAAAATCAAGATAATGGAATTAGAGTCTAAGCGAAATATGAAACAAAATGTTGAGAGGATTTCTACCTATGTAGGAGTCCTCTTAATATAAAGAGATCATGGAAATACGAGATATTGTCAAAAAAATAATGTGCGCAAATAGGGGTAATCGTCAGGGAAATTTGCTTAGCGTTGTAATTCCGCATTTTCCAGATGCTACCCCTTATTATACTAAAACTTTATTGCAGGACTTCAAGGCAGAAGTAGAGGAAGCAGAAATTATAGAAAACTTGTTGGCGAGAAGCAGAAGAAGCTGAAGCGAGATTACAACAGGAAAAAATTTCAGGTGATGGAATAACTATTACATCATAAAGAGATTGGTAAAATATTTGTCCTGAAATGATCTATGGCTCGTTATACTATTTTTCTATATCCTGACTTTTGCAGCTAATTAGACGAAAAAACAGCCTTCATCCCTTTTTGAATAAGGGTTTGAGGCTGTTGTTTTTTTTCAAAAAAGCATAGCGAATTTTATCCTTTTTTGGTAGTAGCGATTATTTTTTTTATTTCACCAAGGGAACGAATTCTTTTCGAAAAATCAATTTGAAAAATGGACCCGATGTCATCAAGGAACTTATCAAAATAATCAAATAAATAGTAGTTTTGCTTCAAGTGTGTGTACTCCGCTTTCGCCAGACTTTCAAGTATTCGTCCAATACTGTACTTATGATCCAACTTATGTTCAATAATCCGGGCAATAGTAAGTGCGATGAAACAAGTCAGAAAATGTGCTTGTATATGTTCTTCTGTAGAAACAAAAACAGGACGTGCTTCCAGATCGCTTTTGGTTACACGAAAGGATTCCTCAATGCGCCATAACCCACGATACATGTCAATGATACGAACAACGCGCTCTTTATACTCACTTGTTACAATCGCGTAGTAACCGTCAAGAGCCTCCTCCGTCTGTAATTTTCCATGTCGAGTTCCGAGTCACGCTCTACTTCTCTCCAATTGAACTGGAATTTCTTTCTCCGTATTAGCCGGCTTTTTCGACCAATATGTAGCAAGGATCGGGCCGGATATATTGTGCCAAACCGATCCAACCACGCTAGGCAAGGCTGCTAATGGACCGAAATGGGCGGTAGCTAAGGCGACGCCCAAACCGGAGTTTTGCATACCAACTTCGATGGAAATGGCACGGCGAGTGCTTTCATCGAGACCAAGTACACGAGCAGTGATATAACCAAGCGATAGGCCTACCGCATTATGAAGCACGACAGCGATGAAAATAATTAATCCGGCAGACGCGAGCGTTTCCACATTGCCCGCAACAACGGCAGATACGATCATCATAATGGCAATTACCGAGATTAACGGAATGACATGGATGCTTTTATCGACAAAGCTTGGGACAAATTTTCTAACAGTGACGCCCAACACAATCGGAATAATGATAACTTGAATAATCGACATAAACATCGCCATTGGATCAACGGGCATCCATTGACCAGCTAGCCATAATAAAATAAATGGTGTAGCAACTGGTGCCAATAAAGTCGAAACAGAGGTCATCGCAATGGACAAAGGTACATTTCCTTTTGCAAGATACACCATCACATTCGAAGCGGTTCCTCCTGGGACTGATCCAAGTAAGACAAGTCCGGCGGCTAATTCCGCTGGTAAGTTCAGTAAATAAGCAATGGCAAATGCAGTGAGTGGCATAATCACAAATTGGGCACACACGCCGATAATGACAGGAAGCGGCTTTGTTAATATGATTTTGAAATCAACTGCTTTTAATGTTAGACCCATACCGAACATAACAACGCCTAATAAAATGGTAATATATCCTTGGAATACAAGAAAAGGAGCTGGAACGAAAAAAGAAACTAAGGCCGTTAAAATCACCCAAACCGCAAAATATTTTCCGGCAAGGGTACTGATTGTTTCTAAAAGTTTCATACATTCACCTCTTATGATTTCGTATTTAATATTTTATTAGGATTTAATAGAGTAAGAGGATCAAGCGCTTGTTTGATTTTTTCCATGACAAGCAAGGCCTTTCCATGTTCTTTCTCTTGATATTTCTGCTTGCCGACGCCAACACCATGTTCTCCAGTACAAGTGCCACCTCGTTCAATCGCATACATCACGATTTTTTCATTTAATTCATCGGCTTTTTTCTTCTCTTCCTCGTCATTCATATCAATCATTAACAGGACATGAAAATTACCATCACCCACATGTCCAACAATTCCTCCAATGAGCGCCAGCGCATCGAGCTCTTCCCTTGCATAACGAATTGCACCTGCTAATTCAGACATCGGCACACAGACATCGGTGACCATTAGCTTTTTCCCCAGATAACCATGAACATAGGCATAGGCTAAATTGTGGCGTGCTTCCCATAGCTGCACGCGAGCGGCATTGTCTGTTTCGAATTCAATTTCTTCACATTGAAATTCGGCAACAATTTCCCTCATAAAATCTACATCTTGCTTTAAGCCAGCCTCATTTCCATGAAACTCCAAAAATAATGTCGGCTGTTCCTTATACGAGGTGTCGCTATGAAGATTGACTTGCTTCATCGACGGTTCATCTACAAGCTCAACTCGGGCAATCGGAATCCCCGCTTGCAAAATAGCAACTACCGCTCCGACCGCATCATCGACCGTTGAAAAAGAGGCTCTGGCCGCCATAATAAATTCCGGAATTCCATAAACACGGAGCGTTAATTCAGTAAAGCAACCTAGCGTTCCCTCTGAACCAACAAACAGACTATTTAAATGATAGCCCGATGAAGATTTCGCTGCTAAATTACCTGTGTGAATCACGGTACCATCTGCTAGCACCACTTCTAGATCACGCACTTGATCACGCATCACACCATATTTGACTGAAGTGGTCCCGCTAGCATTCGTTGCGGCCATTCCTCCAAGCGTGGCATCGGCCCCTGGATCAACAGAAAAAAACAAGCCATGTTTTTTCAACTCTTTATTCAATTGCGAACGCGTTACACCAGGCTGCACACGAACAAGAAAATCTTCTGCTCTTACTTCTAATACTTTGTTCATCTGCGAAAAATCAATCGTTATGCCATGATCATATGGAATGACATGCCCTTCTAAGCTCGACCCCACTCCAAATGGTATGACTGGCACCTCATATTCAGTAGCGATTTTCATGACCGCACTCACTTGTTTCGACGATATTGGAAAAACGACCACATCCGGTGTGCTCGCCGCATGATAAGATTCATCTTTACTATGCTGTTCTAAAATCGTTTCATTTACTGATACTTGCTGATCAGAAAGAGCCACACGTAAAGCTCTGACCCATTCTTTTTTTGTATTCATTTTCATTTCCTCCATCGTCATATATAATCCGTTAAAGATCTAACCAAATTTAAATTGGTCCAACCTTTTTTCTATTGTACCAAATTATCTGAAAAGATCAATAATTAAAATACTTCTTAAAATTATTGTAAGATAAAATTAAGGGGGGAGACTTCGTGATTCCACAGCCAAAGAAAAAAACTTATCAAGTGATTGTTGATCAAATAAAAGAATATTTTTTAACAGAAGAATTAAAACCAGGGGATAAACTACCAACGGAAAGAGAATTAGCTAGCCGCTTCAATGTCAGCCGAACATCTGTAAGAGAAGCATTACGAAAACTGGAGAGCAAGGGAATCATTGAGATTAAACAAGGCAGTGGAAGCTTTATTAAAACATCGGAGTTTCAATTACTTGGCGAAGAACTGTCCACAACGATCATTCACGCGGAAAATAAACTCGTCTATGAAATGCTAGAGTTACGCCGTGCTCTTGAAGCAGAATGTGCCTTCTTAGCTTCTAAACGAGCGACCTCTGAAGACTTAGAAGCTATTCGCCACGCCATTGAAAAAATGAAAGCCGCTGAAAATGACGTCGAACTTGGATTAGAAGCCGATCTCAACTTCCATTTTAGTATCGTTCGTGCTTCCCATAACTCGATCTTTTTACAATTGGTCCAAACACTGAGCGAGCATATGCAAGACACGATTCGTGGCACGCGAAGACAGCGCCTAGCTGACCCTGAACGGCTTCAAGGCACCATTGAGGAACATAAAGAAATTTACATAGCGATTGCAGCTGAAGAAGCAGAACGAGCAAAACAGCTTATGGAGATACATATTACGCAAATTAGAAAAGAATTGGCGGAGTCACTGTTAAACCAGGAATGAGGTGCCAAATGAATCGAGGTTTATTTATTTTCATTTAATCGGGCGGACATGAGGTTGGGAAATGCTTACAATCCCGCTGATCTGTACGATAGGTTTTCGTTCGGTACATCTCTTCCTGCTGGCGGTAGAGTTCATTGCTGACGAGGAGTTGACGTAGTTGCCAATTTTAGGAATTAAGTACGACGGACAGGACAAGGAATGCTTCGATAGCGATTATCATCGCACGAAGGAAAAGCGATAGCTTTTACGAGGATGTCCTAGTCGGGCGAATGCCACAGGATAAGGAAAGCTTCGTCAGAGATACATCGCACGACCAAAAGAGAAACTTTTGGGAGGACGTGGCATATATGAGCGCGATAAGTGCAACTGCGCCTCTGTCTTCGCCTTTCCAAGGCTCGCCAATCGGCGAGTTTTCTTTATTTGCCTGAAGACTTTTTATTTTTTAATCAAACGTTTGATTAAAAGCAGGAAAAAGCTGATATCTATGATTAAAGTGGGGAAGAACTTAATTTCTTAAAGCTTCATTTACAGGAAATATTGAATATCTATAGACAGATAGTTGAATAGGATAGAACTATCTGTATATGAATAGATTGTGGTTTAGAAATTGTTAGACTTTAAGGGTTTTGTAAAGAAATTGTAAAAAATTTATAGAAGTGTTATTAGTCAAGTAATATGTAAAAAGAGGAGATAATTTATTGTTAAAATTTCAAAGGTCTTAAATGAAATCCGCATAGATGATCATTATGATTTTATTTCTTATTCTTATCGTATGTTCGTTTTTAATATTTTAATATAGGAGTTATTTTTATGGAAATCAATAAGAGGTGTTTGTATTTAGGAGCTACATGGACATTATTATTTGCTGCCTTGAGTTTCTATTGGGCAATGGGAGGGATGTTTGGTGTTAGATCCCTAGGAGGTTCAATTTATGAAATGGCATTAGATCCACCACAATCGTTTTTAGCAATTGTTTGGATGACTGGATTCATAAAATTGCTCGGAGTAGTATTGCTGATAATGCCGTTAATGAAATGGAGAAATTCTTGGATTCAAAAATCGCTCTATTTTACAATAAAAATTTGTGGACTATTACTTTTTTTATATGGTTTGTTCAATTTCATAACAATCTCCTTGAATGCAATTGGTATATTAAACTTTACATTAGATAGATACTCCGCCTTCTGGAGATTAGTTTTTTGGGAGCCTTACTGGATGCTCGGAGGTATATTTTACTTTTTTTCTATTAAAAAACTTCGGAATGTGGAATTACAAGATACAGTATCATCTAAACAATAATTAGGGGCGTAAATTCAAAAAACTACTATTGGATGCTGAATTTAATAGAAAGCTCAGGGTAACACTGAGCTTTCCATTCTATTAAAATTTTGAATCTCTTCTACAAAGATTCCCCATCTAATAAATCCTCAATCTCCCGGGCAAGCTTGAAATCCAATTCCGTCAATCCATTTTCACTCCAGGAGGTGAGGGAGACAATTACCATTTTGTATTGAATGTTGATAAAAGGGTGATGGTTTTCCTTTTCAGCAAGGGATGCTATTTGATTAACGAAAGCGATCCCGTCTAAGAATTCTTTGAATCGATAACGGCGTTCGATCCATTTGCTGTCGATCCTTTTCCACTTGGGCAGTGAAGCTAGTTGCAGGGATACTTCTTCTTCACTTAATCGTGTCATACGGTTACATTCCTCCGATCGAAGATGACATCTAATCCATTTTGAATTAGTCTGACGTATTGATCCTCTCCACTTAATTTTCCAAGCTGATCAAGTATTCGCTGTTTAAGTGATGATTCCCTGTCATGGTTTTCCAATAGTTCAAGGACTTCCAGCTGAAGAAGCCATTCTTCTGGGAATTCATCGAGAATTTTTCCTGCAATGCTATGGATGTGATGTCCATCAGGCAAATTTGTTTCCCGTATTAGCCTTACTTCTGCATATAATTCTTCAAGAGGAGTAAGAGCTTTCCCGTCTTTTTCATCGCATTCGTTTATTAAAGGTTCACCATGGAATGACAAGTAATCGGCCGCGGTTGGGCGCGCAGATATGACGTGGCTTCCCACAGCTAAATCATACGTACCCCAGGTTGGATGGAACAATACTTCATCCCTGTGTGTTACAAAGCATTCCTCTAAAGTGATCAAGACAAGTGAACCATGATGAAACACAAGGTCTGTCACATGACCAGAAACTTCAATACCACTTTCGAAAGTAATTTGCATCATCTTATTGATTTCAATGCCCAGTTTCTTCAGACTCTCTTCCGTTTGATCCTCTAACTGAATGCCTCCTTGAAGCTTTCCGATCGGTGCACCAAAGCCATCATAGTGCACATCGGTTCCGTGATGATCGAGCTGTCCATTTTGAATGGAAAGGGCACTAGGTCCAGATGTTTTAACATAAATGGCTTCTCCATTCGTATCTTTAATGATGTCACTGAATTGGCCTGTAATTTGAATTCCTGAATTGTACTCAATGTGAGCAATTTGGCTGGAAGCGATCGCTTTCTCAATGGCTTCTGTGCCGCCTTGACGAAAGGCCATTGTTTCACCGAATTTCGTTACTTCTTCAATTAATTGTTCAAAACTTTTGCAAACGAATAACTGGGTTTGCATGGATGTAACGTCATAGCTAGTCGCAATTGCGTCCTCGATTGTAAACGGTCGTTTTGTCACTTCGTTGGACAGGCAATGCTTGCTTTCCCCTACAGAGGATAGAAGACCGGCTCCAAATATTTTTGGCTGATGAAGATCACCAATCAGACCAAATTCAACCGTCCACCAAAAGATTCGGGAGATTTGTTCGGCTTCAGAAAGACCCTTTACCGCCAGCTGCTTTTCTTTCAATCTATTTTTGGCAGCTTCGATTTCGACCGCTGTTGATGTCGGACTCTCCATGACAATTGATAAATGCCTTGTCGCCTCAAATACCTCATGCTCTTCTTTTGTAGCAAAAGCATTGGCACCGATATTTCCGATTAATTTTACAAACTTAGAGTATGTTTCATCGAAAATAATCGGTGCATGACCTGCCGCTTCATGAAGAATATCGGGGGCAGGTGTGTATTCGATATTGGTCTTCTGACGGATATCCGTCGCGATCGGGAGGATGCCATGTGCCTGAAAATCAAAAAAGGCTGTCCCGGGAATCAACCCGTCAACAATGACGGCACCCCAGCCGATTTTTCCTAAATGTTCGTTCATTTCGCTCACTCTCGGAATACTTTCAATATTAATTCCTGATGATATTAATCCAGTCGTGAAGGCATCATGAGCAATACCTTCAAGAAAGTGATGATTCTGTCTCATTACATAACGCCAAACTGAATGATCAATGGGACTGTATGCATTGTAATGCTGCCTGGCTACAAATGGTCGTAAGTGTACTGGTATAGACTGTTTCATAATATTATTCTCCTTACATAGTGTTATTTTTATCTCTTAAACGCTTTTAAGCGCGAAAGTAAATGTATAAAAAAAATCCCTGCTGAATATTTAATTCAGCAGGGACGAGTTTACTCGCGGTACCACCCTGATTGTAAGCAAAGAACTTACCACTTAATAGAGTAACGGATAAACCGTCTTATTTCAGAAAAAGAAATAAGAAGCTCCAGAACCGTAATTCATGATCTCCTTTGTACTGGTTCGCAGCACCACCAGCTCTCTGCAACAGGGAAGATATCACTACTTCAATTCCTTCAAAGCATTTAAGTATAGATATGATGCTTTTTATCTTAAACGCTTTTAAGTATTAAAGTCAAGGGTGGATTTTTAAATTATATATTTCGAGTAATCTAACTTATGAATAGAATCACAATAGCTTGAAAAGGAATTAACCATGTTTAGCTAAGCAAAGAGTAAATCAAAAAGCTCCCTTTAAATTGCCAACGTACAAGTGCGTAACCAGCTAAAAGACTAGTGATAAGCTAAAGTCCTGTCATAAGGAGGGTATTGATAAAATGGGAAAAAAATAAACAATTTAATAAATGAAAAGATAAACGAAAAAGAGCTTGTCTATGCTTAGAATTATTTTTCAACTAGAATAATAGCACAATCATACTATTAAAAAAGTAGGTGTTTTTTGTAAAATAATGTCGATAATTCTTTAACATTCAAGTTTTTGTCCGATAAAAGGCTTATAGTTTTTTATCTAGGAGGACAATTAGTGAATATTAGTGAAGTCATTAGCAAATTAAATGAAAGTATAGATGAACTTGATTTAGTATCCTCAAGAAGATACATCGAACAAAATATCGACATATTAAATAATAATAAAAGTCTACTAAAAAGTAATGCCAGAGTACTATTAGACTTTTTTACAAACATTTTAGAGACAGGAGTAAAACCCCTTAATAGACAGGAATTAAGTACAATTCATTCAGTTAATACTTATGCATCTCGCTTTGATTTACGGGGTTTAAAGCTTTTTATTAAAGGAAAAGAAAACTTACTTTTAAGAGCAGATGCTGTTCAATACTTAAATGCAGATGCTAAGATTATTTTAGAAGGAATGGGAGCAATTGAGAAAAACGGCCAATGCGTTCCTGTTCCTAAAGTGTAATACTTAATTTTTTTAGTGAAAAAAAATTGCTTTGAATGACTAGCTTGATCATTAAGCTTGCGAAATGAAAAAAAAATAACCTGCTCCCTGTATTTTGGGGTGGCAGGTTATTTTTTTTTATTGGCCGGAGTAATTTAAGAATTTCTTAAGAATCGATTAAGAAATAAGTGAGTTTTAGGAACTAGAATAAACTTATCTTAACAGTGAGGGGAGAAGAAATGATAAAACTTATTAAATTGGAATTGAGAAGTAACAGCATCAGCACCTATTTAGTTGCCAGCATGATGATTGCTATAGTCATGTTAGGTTTCCTTTATCTTTTTGCCTATGCGCCAAAGCTGGATCCAAACGATAAAGATTTAGAAGTTTTATTGGGTTATAGCAATCTTATTCCTTTGTTTGGGGTATTAAATATGACGGCTTTTTGCGTATTATCGGCTGTTATGTCTTCTAAATTTATAATCGAGGATTATTCCGGAAATAGACCGATTTTACATTTTTTATATCCGGTAAGCAGAAAAAAGATCTTATTTTCAAAATTAAGTGTTGTTGGTCTGTTTACGATTTTTTCAATGATTATCAGTAATCTTATTATTTTCTTGATATTTGGTATAACAGAAAAATTTATGCATCTTATAAGTGGAGACTTTACTGTTTCTATCATGCTGCAAGCTATAAAGATTACAGTCGTCTTGGCCTTTACAGCCGCCTGTATAGGAATGATTGCAACGGGCATCGGATTTATTAAGAAATCAGTTCCCACTACCATTATTTCGGCTGTTCTTTTGGCTTCGTTAATATGCAATATTGTGGTAAGTACAGCTTCAAATCTGACGGTTATTTATATAGTCTTCTTAATGATAATGTTTATCGGAATACTCTTTTCGATCAATCTGAAAAACAAAGTCAATCTTATGGAGGTAGAATAAATGGAACAAAGATTTGAAAATGCTATTGATAATGCACTTGAAAGCATTTCACCGCAGCTTAATTTTGTGAATGTTGGTTTCGGAATTGTGCTTGTCATATTCGGAATTGTCCTCTATTTCTCTGGCCAGCGTACAAAAGGGAAAAGTGGCAAAACTAATGCTGGTTTAATTTGTGCGGCAATTGGTATATTCGGTGTTGTGAATGGAATTATCCGAATGTTCTAAAGCAAAATATTTAACCTAACAGTAAGAAATAAATCGAACTAATAAGTTGTTTATATTCACTATGGAAAGTATAAAGGAGGTACTACTTTAATTGGAATATCTCTTTTTAAAGTTCATTATCATAATTGTTTTTAAATTTTTTATATGGCTGCTACTTCTCATGGATACCGTGCATTTTCTATTTAAGAAAATCATCAATCTTTTTTAAAAAAGGAAGCCGATATCCAAATAAAATGAGTGTGGGCTTTTTCAAAATAAGGGAGGAATTTTTTATATAAAAAGAAGGGAACATTCGTATTTAAGTAGAATGAAATACTTAAATAAAAGGAGGATGATCTCGTTGGAAAGAAGAGCTTTACTGGTATCCTCATTACCAAATTGTCATGATGAAATCGGACGATGGCTATGGTGTTTAGAAGATGTTCGTCGAACCCTTATAACAAAATTGACTGGAATCAGCCAAAGTATACTCGACACAAAAATGGATGAAAGACAAACAATTGGATCACTGTTATATCATATTGCATTAATCGAGGCAGATTGGTTATACGAAGAAATCCTTTGTTCTGAATGGGATCCAGAAATTCGTTCACTGTTTCCATTAGAAGACCGTCCAGAAGACGGCTCTTTGACTCATTTTGAGGGACAAAGCTTAGAAGAACATTTTTACCGCCTTAATAAGGTGCGCGAAGTATTTCTTTCCCACACTCGTTCAATGGACCTAACGGATTGGCGTAAACCGAGGGTACTTGAACATTATGACGTTACACCTGAATGGGTTGTTTACCATTTAATTGAGCATGAATCACATCATCGAGGACAGATTTTCCAATTGCTTAGGGAATTATTGAATGATTAAGAGAAATTCGAGGTAGTTCTTTTAATGACAAGGAGGAGCAAGCTAATGGAAAAGAACCGCGCTAAGAAAATGTACGATTACCACGTTTGGGCTAACAAAAAAGTGTTCGAGCATTTGAAGCAATTACCTGATAGGATTTATAACGAGACGGTTAATAGTGTTTTCTCATCGATCTCAGATGTTATGATTCACCTATATGCCACTGACATTACCTGGTTGGAGACGATGAAGGGAAGTAGCTACCATGATACTGTTAGAGAAGTTCAGCGTCGAAAGCTAGAAGCATCAGGAGCATCGTTAGATGAACTTGAAGCGTTCTATCATTCTCTTTCAGAGGAATACTACCGTTTTTTTGTGGAGCAGCAGGATCCAGAACGAATCATCATTACTGAGCATCCTCAATATGGTCGCAGTGAGTTCGTACTTGCCGATCTCATTCACCATGTAGTGAATCACGGAACCTATCATCGCGGAAATGTGACAGCGATGCTGCATCAACAAGGTGAAAGAGGCGTACCTACGGATTATGTATATTTTCTTTTTAAATGATAGCATTATTAAGAATTGAAGGATATATATGGTAAATGATAGAATCCATTTTTTGATCAATCTTTTTTTCAAAATGGATTCTTTTTTGTTCGGAAACTCCGTTTTAAACAAATACTCTTCTAGAAAGTTTATATGTTCTAAGTTTAATTTCCCTATGCTAAAGATATAGAATTTCTATTATCGTTTGAGCAAATATGTAATGATTTGCTAGAATGTTTTAAATGGGTAGAAAGGAAACGTTAAACAAACTGGTACGTTAAAGGTAATGTTTGGATGAGTATTACAGAGGTAGATTATGAATGGTTTACATTTATTAATAATATAGTCCAGCAATCTCCATTATTGGACAACATAATGATTTTGTTTGCTGAATATGTTCAATATGCTTTTGCTTTATTAATTGTCATGCTATGGCTGCTAAACAAGAGTAATTATCGCGTGATGGCCTTTCAGGCTATGCTTGCATTTACTTTGGCGTATTCAATAAACAGACTTATTGAATTATTCTTCTTTAGGGATCGACCTTTTGTATCACATGATATTATTCAACTCATAGATCATACTGCTAATTCCTCTTTTCCAAGTGATCACGCTACATCTGCAATGGTTATTGCTTTTACTTTGTGGCTAGTATCCTATCGTTTTAAAAATATTTGGTTTGTTCTTGCAATAGGAGTGGCTTTCTCGAGAATATGGGTAGGAGTTCATTATCCATTTGATGTTATGGCTGGTTTTATAAATGGACTATTAGTAGCGTTATTTACACACTATATTTTATTTAAGACGCCACTTATAACTTCATTTATAAAAAGGCCGATTTTTCAAGGTAAAATGGGAGATTGTTAAGCCTTCTCGAATAAAAAAAGGACTGCATTTTTATCGAAATCATAAAAGTGCAGTCTTTTTTTTTACTCATAATATGATCGTATATATGTTACTCTGTCTTAAAAATCTTAACAATATTAATAATAAGCACCTTTACAATAGAATAAGCTGGGATGACAAAAATGACTCCAACAATACCTGCAATATTACCAGCCGTTAAAACTAACACAATGATTGTTAAAGGATGAATATTTAGCGTTTTCCCCATGATATTTGGAGAGATGATATTGCCTTCAATTTGTTGAGCAATTAACATGATAATGGATACATAAACAGCCATAATTGGGTCTTGAAATAAGGCAACTAGAAAAGCTGGTATGACGGCAATAAATGGACCTAAAAACGGAATAACGTTCGTGAACATTCCGAATATAGCTAAAACAAGTGAATAGTTTAGGTCAATAATTAAATAGCCTATGTACAAAAGCACACCGACAATGACACTGACGAGCATTTGACCTTGAATATAGGTAGCGATGGTCTTGTCCATTTCTTTTAATATGTTTTTTACATTTTCTTTTTTAGATTGTGGGAACATAACAGCCACACGCGGTACCAACCGATGACTATCTTTTAACATATAAAATAAAATAAATGGAACAAGCACGAGATAGAAGATCGTATTGATAAAACCGCCAATATATCCGAAAGCACTAAGAATTCCATTTGCAATATTCCCTGCATTGGCTGCAATTTTGACTTGTAATTTTTCACTCGCAGTTATCAATGCTTCTTGAACGAAGTCAGGGAAAGTACTCCGATTTTCCTGAATATACATAAACCAATCTGTTACGGTGGAAACCATCATTGGCAAATTCTTCACAAAATGCTCTAATTGATCATTGATAACCGGTCCAACCAATTTTATAATGCCAATAATAAACAATGTTATGGCAAGATAAGCAGCTAAAATGGCTATCCATTTTGGTGTTTTCTTTTTTTCAAGCCATGTTACTAAAGGTCGGCATAAATAAAACAAAATACCGGCTACAACGAAAGGCAAAAAGATTGTTTTAAGGAATATAAAGATTGGATTTAATATAAACTTATTTGTATTTAATAAATACACAATAATTAAAAATAAAATGATGGCAACCATACTTTTAAACCATCTTTGTTCAAACAACGACATGTACAAATCTCACCTCCAAAAGAATGGCTAATATTACCCCTATCTGAATATTATACCCAATATACTGAAAATCCAATAATAATTTGTCGGATCAATATGCATATTAAACCATAATAAGTGTGTCAATTCCCGGTCATAATCTAGTATCCAGTCATTTAATGCTTCAAAATCTTAAAAGCTTGGTAAGTTTTCCATGTTGATTTATAAATGATCTTATCAATCAGATGCTAAAATTTAAAGAATTAAGGAGATATTAAGGTGGAGTTTATGCATGTGTAAGAAAAAGAGTCTATTATAGTGTTAGATTAATAATAGCATAAACACAGTAGTTTTATAGGCGGTGATTTAATGTATTCTCAAATGAATGCACCCAGGCAACGATTATCCAGGGATGCGGTTAAAGTATGGATCATAAGTGAATTGGTTACAAATCTAATCGGATTTATTATCCTTGGGGCTTTATTTTATCTTGACTATCGCTTTTCATGGAAGGAATGGATTGGCTGGATTCTGATTGCTATTACAGCAATCTCTTTGATAGGAGCTGTTTGGTCATTTATCAATCCGTTTCTGCTTTATAAAAATTGGCGCTTTGATGTTGATGAAGAGTTTTTACAATTGAAATCAGGTGTACTAAAGGAAGTACATCAACTTGTCCCGATGACAAAAATTCAATCGGTTGCAACTACACAAGGACCGTTACTGAGAAAATACAGTCTCTGCTCTGTTTCAATTGAAACAATGGGGTCGTCTCATACAATTCCAGCCTTACCTAAAGATGCAGCTATTGAGTTAAGAAATCAGATTGCCCAATATGCAAAAATTAAGGAAGTGGAGCAATGACAAAGGCAAAACGATATAATCCGCTTCTCATCCTTTTTGATCTTTGGTTATTAATCAAGAACTCCATTTTCTTTGTGATTTTTTTATTTGTGATCAAAGCTGGTTCGGAATCCACCTTCATTACATACGGTAGGATTATTTTTTTCCTAGCTTTCGGATTAACTATTATTTCAATAATTTTGAAATGGTTGACCCATAAATACGAACTCGATGATAGATCCTTTCATCTTTACAAAGGAATTTTCAGCAAATCTGAACGAACTATTCCTTTTTCTAAAATTCAAAACATCAATCGTCATACTTCTTTATTCCATCGGATATTTAAAGTAACTTCCATCAACTTTGAAACAGGAATGGCAGGTGAGGATGCTGCTGTTAAATTCGAAGTCATTTCTCAAAAGGAAGCTGATAGGATGGAAGCGCATATGACAAGTGCTGTCCGTGATGACTTGGCGACTATTCTTCCTAGCGATGAAGAAGATATATCCTATTCTGCTATGGAAGTTAAAGAAGGAAAATCAAATCGGATCATTCATTTTAAGCCGACAAAGAATGATATTTTAAAAGCGTCCTTTACATCTCTAAGTTTTCTAGTTCTTATTCCTTTACTTAGCTCTTTATATTTCAAAATCAATGAAATCTTTCATGTAGAAGATAAAGCAGAGGGCATTTTTGAAAAGCTAATAGGCTCTTGGTGGATGGTGACCATCGTTTTCATTGTACTCATCATTGCTTCTGCCACTTTCGGAATCGTCAGGACCTTCTTAAAGTATGGGAAATATGAAATTTCATCAGACCATGATCGTATCTATATAATAAAAGGTGTAATCGATGAAGCTGCCTTTTCCATTGCAAAAGAAAAAGTACAGGCGATTGAAATTGAACAGTCATTTTTGAAGAGAGTGCTCGGACTGGCAGAAGTGAAGCTAACAAGTGCAGGTAGTTTGTCTTCAGGAGAGGATACTCATGAGATTAACTCATTATATCCCTTCCTTCCTATTAAGAGAGCATATGAATTGGTTTCGGAGATTTTGCCATATTATGAAGTTACACATAAGATGGATCGTCTCCCGCAAAAATCCTTATTGGTGCGCATGTTTATGCCGAGTTGGCTCTGGATCATTGCAACAATTATTCTATTTTATTTCAAGCCGGCTGTTCTAAAATTAGAGCAAGCTTGGTGGATCTTATCTGTTGGCCTGTTCATTATTATCGTTGTGTTAAGATTGCTAGATTTCTTTAATACTCGTTACATCTTAAATGATCATTTCATTCAGTTCAAAAAAGGAAGTTTGACCACCTCTTTATTCGTGTCAAAACGGGATAAGATCATTGAAGTGGAAGTAACTAGGAACATCTTTCAAAAACTGCTAGGCCTCGCCTCAATTGGGACCATCAATCGGGCTAAACCAGTGCATCATGCAGGTGTTGACGATGTCCCATTAGAGCTCGCTGACTCGTTTTACAAGTGGTATATGGGACGCAGAAATGAAATTGAGTTGGGATAAAAGCGTGTTTTTATTTCTTGACTAATTAATCTTTTATGTAAATAAAAGTTGAACGGAAAAACCAAAGAAAACACTCATGCTGAGTGTTTTCTTTGTTAAGCTAATAAGCAATTTTAAGCTTATTAACGTACTAAAGTAAAGTGTGTGTTCAATTAAATTTCTGCTAATAAGGTATTCGCCAAAAAAGACTTGGCGAACGCCAAGTTTTTCTAATAGCGAAGTTTCATCAAAACCTCTTTAATCTCTTCATCAGCCATTACTGTTTTCTTATACCGTTGGGTAATCTTTGTTAAAGCTACATCGTGATAGAAGAAATCAGTAAAAATCTTTACTAATGGCGGCGACTGAGTTCGAATGGCTTGCCAATATGAATCTTCAATACCGGCAAACATCATTTCTTTCTCATCTACAATGATAATTCTGCTTCGCTCGAGCGTTTCATGGCTTTGATCAGGAATAAGTGTAGAGACAGTTGGTATGATTGTTTCAACCTCTCCAATTACATGAATAATGACTTCCAATCCTTCTTTATATTTCGCTTCTAATAATGGCAAGTATGTAACTAAGTCATCTGCCCATGCAGAAATAAAGATTGAACGTGTTGCTTTCAAAGATAATGCCTTTATGAATGATTGGATGGATTGATTTTTTTTCAATGTCCATACACGGTCATCTACTTCGGTTTCTTCCACGTTTATTTTATTTAGTTCTTCAATATGTAATTCAAAATCTGCTTTTAATTTTTCAATCATTGCGTCCATCGGCAATGCTGTATAGAGACGTTTCTTTTCAACTGTTGCCTCCATCACAATTCCTTTTTCAGACAATCTGTGCAGAACTTCGTATACTTTCGAACGAGGAACCTCGGATCGTTTAACAATAGCCGTTGCATCAAGTGCTTGATTAATCGTAATAAGCGATGAATATACTTGACTTTCATATTGTGTAAAACCAAATTGCTGTAGCATCAAGATCCTCCTATTCTTTGTACAACCTTACCAATAGCATAGACTAAACACTCCTATAATTTCTAGTTGTTTATCTTTTTATATAATGTTACCCTTATGGTGGTAACTTTTAAAGGGGGTGTTTTCATAAATAAACGAGTGTATTTATTAACGATCGTTTCATTTGTGGTTGGATTAGTTGAATTAATACTTGGAGGAATTCTTGATTTAGTAGCTAATGACCTGGGGGTTTCTCTCGGGAAAGTCGGAATGTTAATTTCAATATTTTCTTTAGTCTTTGCTATTTTTGGCCCCATTTTATTAGCCGCTACAGCTAAAGTAGAACGAAAAAAGCTAACATTAATTTCTCTAAGTGTTTTCTTTTTTGCTAACTTACTAGCTATGTTTAGTACAAGTTATGCCATGCTTATGCTTGCACGTATCATTTCTGCCATGAGCGGAGCTTTACTTATCGCCTTATGTGTAACGATCGCATCTAATATTGTTTCAGAACAGTACCGTGCCCGTGCGATTGGCATTGTTTTTATGGGAGTCAGTGCTTCTTTAGTACTTGGGGTACCGGCAGGTCTAATGTTAGGTAATGCCTTTGGCTGGCATGCACCATTTCTCATGATTACGATCTTAACAGCATTGTCCTTTTTCGGGATCTATTTCTTTATGGAACGCATTAACCCGAAACCTGGTATTCCCTTTAGGGAACAGCTGCAGACATTGAAGAATGGCAGGATTTTATTGATTCAATTATCGTCGTTTTTATTCTTAGCTGGACATATAACGCTTTATGCATACTTAACGCCATTCTTACAAATGACAATGGGGCTTGATGGTACATGGATTAGTATGATGTATCTCATCTTTGGTATTTCAGCGATTATCGGCGGTGGTATGGGTGGAATGCTGTCTGACCGCTTTGGACCGAAGAAAACGATTATTGGAGTTATGGCTGTATTTGCTGTATCGATTTTCACGATTCCGTATACAACAAATATTTTGCCGTTATTTTTAGTGGTGATGATGATTTGGAGTATGCTAAGTTGGGCGATTACCCCAGCGATACAAAGTAACTTAATTGAATCTGCACCAGAAACAGCTTCTATTCAGCAAAGCTTAAATAACTCTGCTCTCCATTTCGGAATTGCTTTTGGGTCCATGATTGGGGGAATTGTTATTGAAAATGCAACAGTTGAGATGAATGCAACGGTTGGTGGAATCTTTGTCCTTTTTGCTTTACTAATGTTTTCATTAACAATGGTTAATAAGAAAAAACATGCTGAGTCTTCAGCTGCTTAAGACAAAAAACATTATCATTGATCATTTCTGAGTTGGTTTATAACACGAACGGATCAGGTTATTGATATAACAATAGAGAGTCTTTTACAATCAATCAGTAAAAAGACTCTCTTTTTAATTATCTATGACATCCTTCATCTATTCTGAAAAAAAGTAATGAAACCGGAATGCTTTGTCTAAGTACCTTAGCAATCGGATTTGGAAAGATAATGAGTTTTTAATTGGAAATAGAAAATGTTACATAACACAATGCCTAATTGCTCAATGTTTCACAAATTATCCATAGACTATTAAGTTGTTAAAACTTATATTATAGGTGTAGGAAGAAATAATTGGGAGTGAAGTATACTACAAAGGGAGGAAGAATGAATTATGCCTATGACAACCTTTAAAGCTACTGCTCATTTACAGCAAGGTGTTCAAGTTAAAGTAAAATCTCGTGATTTTGAGATAATCATTGATGAGCCAAAGGAATTAGGTGGAACAGATACAGGGATGAATCCTGTCGAGTTAACTTTATCCGCATTAGGTGCTTGTCAAGCTATCGTAGCTCGTGTATACGCTAGAAAGTTTAAAATTGAATTTGATGATCTTTGGATTGATGTGGAAGGGGACCTTGACACAGATGGCTTTATGAATAAATCTGATGTCCGCCGCGGTTATTCTGATATTCGTTTTAACATTCATATTGCGACAGATGCACCTAGAGAAAAAGTTGAGGAGTTTGTCGCGTTTATTGAGAAGACATGCCCGGTTGGGGATACCATCGCTAACCCAGTGAACGTAAAATTAAATCAGATTATTTTAGAACCGAGAAAGGTCCATGTGTGAAATATAGACTCTTTTTAAGCTTAAATACATTTCTCTGAGGGGCTGTCCGAAATGGGTATTGGACAGCCCGTATATATTGGGGTTTATTTTTCTATTGCCTTATTAACCGCTTCAATCGCATGAATGACGGTTGTATCAAATAATGGAACTTCTGAATCCTCTTGTTTTACTAATAATCCAATTTCTGTACAGCCCAATATGATTCCTTCAGCGCCATTCTCAACCAATCTCTTAATAACTTTTTTATAATAATCCCTTGCCGATTGTTGAATATTTCCTAAACATAACTCTTCATATATAACTTTATTAACCATCTCTCGTTCAGTATGACTTGGTACTAAAACCTGTATACCATTTGATTCTATTCTAGATTTATAAAAGTCTTGCTCCATTGTATACTTAGTACCTAATAGTCCTACAGTTGTAATATTTGATTTTTTTATTTGATTTGCTGTTGCTTCCGCTATATGTAAGATAGGTATGTTTATTTTTTCTTTAATATTTTCAATAACTTTATGCATCGTATTTGTACAGATAACAATAAATTCTGCTCCTCCTTTTTCTAATGAGAGAGCAACATTCCCTAATAATTCACCAGCTTTATCCCAAGCACCTACTGCCTGATAACGCTCAATCTCCTCAAAATCAACGCTGTATAATAAGCATTTTGCTGAATGTAAACCACCTAATCTTTTTTTTACTTCTTCGTTAATAATTCGATAATATTCAACCGAAGATTCCCAACTCATTCCGCCAATTAATCCGATCGTCTTCATAAGTTCCCCTCATTTCTATTTTGTTGTCATAATACTAATTATTCATAAGAGCATCAATTTAATCTTCTAATGCAAAAATAGTTTAAATAGACTTGCTTTGTCTACTATCTTGATATGTTATTAATAGAATTAGCAGATCATAAAACGGAAACTCCGAAGACTATGTTAAATTTCCTTGTTGATTTCCGCTGCAGGCACTCGCTTTCCGCGGGCGGTCCGGAAGCCTCCTCGTCGCTATCGCTCCTGCGGGGTCTTCCTTTGACTCGCTTCTCCCGCAGGAGTCTCGTGCCTTCCGCTCCAATCAACAACAAAATAGCATTTTCAACACTGAGCGTTAACACAGACCTGTTAAAAAAGAGAATTATTGAGTTATTGTACATAAATCAATAAGAAAAGGAATATTAAACCAAATGAAGAGTATTTAAGATATACTTAATAGAGAAGTTTAGATAAAGTGAAACTTCCATCAGTGGGGGTTTTTTCATCCCCCACTGATGTTAGTTGCGGCCCACAGGAAGTGGGTCACGCAGACGTTGCCACACGATGTGGCGCTTTTAGTCTGTGTTCATTTTACGGGCAGTAAGACCCCCACCTATCTTCCTCGCTTCTCTCTCAATCTTGAGGTGGGGGTCATACTGCCCGTTAATGCGGGATAAATATTAAAGGGGATAAGGATATGCAAAACGTGCTGTATATTTTATATGCTGTAATATTGGGTATCGTTGCATTGACTACGGGTGAAATAGTCACGTTTGTGATGTTAGGTTTTATTTTATTGGCCCTTAATAATATCAATTCAACATTAAAGAAAATTTATAAAAACACTAAAAAAAATGAATAGCAGTAAAACTTTTAAAAGAAACAAACTAGGAGATTCGTGCTAATGGGTGCGGATCTTTTTTCGAATAGAAAAATGAAACCGGAATGCTTATTCAATCGTCTAAGTACGAATTTTGAAAAAAGGGGGGTGAGCCGTTTTGTATTTGGAAGAGAAAAGCAACGCGAATTATGCATGTGTAAGAGATGAAAATGTTGATGCTGTGATAGAAGGTTTGATGATGGAGTATGGTACAGAGTTAACCTCGCTCGCTTTTTCCTATGTGAAGGACGCGGCACAAGCGAAAGATATTGTACAAAATGTTTTTATTCGCTGCTATCAGCATTTGCACCAGTTTAAAGGTGAAGCTTCAATTAAAACATGGCTGTACCGGATTACGATTAATCAGTGTAAAGATTATTTGAAGAGCAGTTATTTTAAAAGGATTTTCTCGATTGAAAAGATGGAAAAAGTGGTGCAATCAGAGCAAAATCCAGAAGAAGATTTGCTGGATAAGGACCGAAAAACGCAAGTGAAAAATATAGTTTTATCATTAAGACCAAAGTATAAGGAAGTCATATTTTTATATTACTATAAAGATTTTTCAGTAGAAGAAATATCAGTTGTTTTGAAGGTTTCTGCGAATACTGTCAAAACAAGGCTGAAAAGAGGAAGAGAGCGGCTTAAGCAGTTATTAGAAGAGGGGGGATTTGAATGGGAGGATATATGAACCGAGATAAGAAGCTTCGAAACAGTGAATTATTTGAAGAAGTATCATTTAATGCGGACGATCGTCATCAAGTACATACTGTGCTTAAGGAAAGAAAGGTTCGACGGAATGTTTTCGGTAAAGGAAAGAGAGCTTTAGTGCCTGTGATCATTGGAATCATGATTTTATGTGCAGGGATCTATTTGCCATCTAATCCAGTATTGGCATTATCAAAGCTTCCTTTCTTTGAATCAATCTTTCAATTTTTTGGAGATAGCGGTTTAAAAGATGCTACAAAAGAGAATAAGCAAAATGTTCAACATCAGAAGAGTGAAGATGGTATGAGCATGGAAATACAAGAAGCTGTTTATGATGGAAAAAGGCTTTCAATCAGCTATGTTATCAAGTCTGAAAAGCCAATCAAGAATTATACTAGCCGTATGGTGAATTTTTATATCCCATTCGACGGCTTTCAAAAAGGAGGATATATTTCCAATGATCAATTTAAGCAAGTGTCAGATCATGAAGTAATCGGTTACTCCACATTTACATCAGAATCAGAAATGCCGAATGATATCATGGTAGATTTTGTTTATAAAGGAACGACAGATTATACATCTGATAAGCAAAAAGAATTCAAATTTTTGTTTGAAGTTCCGATTAAAAAGACCACTAAGATTGATACAGTAGTATTCAATAAAAAGAAAAGCTTTGGGGAAGAGGAACTGAAACTGAAACAAATAAGCCTAAGCCCTATCTCAACGGTCATCAACTTACAATATAAAGCTCCCTATCAAAATAATCCGGATGATGTGGCGATGTCTATTCGCCTGCTTGATCAAGATAACAGAATAATAAAGGAAGTTCCCAATAGAATAGGATGGTTCGGTACACAAATAAAAGAAAATAATCGTTGGTATACATTAAAGGAAACAAATATATTATTTGAACCGCTTGATAAAGAAATCGAAGAGATTAAAATACAGCTGTTTAAAAACGAAAACCAATTAGATATTTTAACTGATACGAAGGTTAAATTAATCGCCTTGCCAGAAGCAAAGAACCAGCTTCTTAATCTTGGTGAAAGAGGGACGATGAAAATTACTGATATAAAGCAAGAAGAGGATTCTGCTGTGATCCGTTACGAATATAACAGCAGCTTCGCCTTTTATTATAACTTATCACCGCTCGTACTTAAAAGCGCAGATGGGAATTGGCATCACGGTATCGAAATGGAACGAAAATATCTCGGCAATGAAACGTATATGGTAGAGGAATTATTTCTTGATCTTCCTAAAGATAAGTTAGAGGTGAGATACCTACAGGAGAAAGCACCTGAGTTAATAGAAGAACTGGAAATAAAGGTATCATCTGACGAAATTAAAAATGGCATCAAAGTACAATAACCAAGTTAGCGGTAAATGAACCGAATTCTAAAGAAGGGATATTAACATAAAAATAAAAAAGGGGTGCCTCTGAGCCGAATGATCGGCTTATGAGAAACCCCCACTTGTTTAACAATCTAGCCTTATATTAATGCCAGTTTCCTGCTTTATATTCTCCCTTTCTAAATGGCAGCCACCAATTCCACTTTCCAAATAGCTTCATTAAGCTAGGGACGAGTAAAAGTCGTATAATGGTCGCATCGATGGCGACTGCAATTGCAATTCCAACCCCGATCTGTTTTACTGGCATAACGTCCGTAAAGGCAAAGGCCCCTGTTAAAACAATCATGATAAGAGCGGCTGATGTAATAATTTTACTCGTCGACGCTAATCCTTCGACGGTTGCACGGTCATTGTCAAATGAGCTTGCATACTCCTCCTGCATTCTCGAAATAAGGAATACCTCATAGTCCATACTTAAACCAAACACAAGACTAAAGACGATGACAGGGATAATAAGGGCAATCGTCCCTGCCTCCAAGCCAAAATGGCCGTATTGGAAAATATAGACGAGAATGCCAAACGTCGCAGAAAGTCCAACGATGTTCATCAATATCGCTTTAATCGGAATTAAAATTGACCGGAAGGCCAGCATCAAGATTAAAAAGGTCGAAACAATAATGACAGTGAGAACAAGCCCAATTTTATTAGCGATCTCATCGAATATTTCCTGATTAAATTTTGGCTGCCCCCCGATTAAAAGGTCGAAAGAGGTTTCCTTCTCTGATAGATGACGTACCCAATCTTGTGCTTCATTTGAAGCTCCCGATGCTTTTAGCGTTACAGGAATGAACAGCTTATCATCTTTTACGAATGAATCCCATACTGGTTCAAGAGTCGCTTTCATTTCAGGTGCTGCCCATGCTTGTTCCCATTCCATAGGCGATTTGATCCCGCTTAAAGAAAAGATGGTTGTCACATGATCAACAAGTGAATCATTTAGAAAATCATCTTCTAATTTCTGTATTTGCTCTAAGCCCTCTAAATCTTGCCAACCTTCCTCACGTGTCGCTACGACATAAGCAGAGGATTTCTCTCCTAGTCCAAATTCATCCTCAAGCAATTCATATGCTTGACGAGAATCATAAGAAATTGGCAAAGAATCGATTTGTGGAATGGTTAAATTCATGTTTCGAGCAGGGATAAGAGCAGTTCCTAATAAAATGAGCGCCAATATTGTAATCGTGACAGGACGCTTGATTACACCATTTGCAAACACGCGCCAGCGATTCGTGCCGTTTTGCTTTAATTTCAGTACTTGCCATTTATCAATTCGTTCACCTAACAAGATTAAAATAGCAGGCAAAAGCGTTATGGAACTAATCACTGCCATCGACACAACAATCATTCCACCAATCGCGATATTTTGGAAAATATCTACTTCAATGAATAGCATCGCTCCAAGTCCAATAAACACACAAAGGGCAGAAAAGATAACCGAACGTCCTGCCGTTCGAATCGTGGTGGAGATAGCTTCAAGCGAAGATGACTTTTTTCGTTCTTCTCGATAGCGACTAATAAAAAGCAAAGCAAAATCAATGCTTAATGCAAGACCGAGCATCGGAATAATATTAAGGACAAAAATAGAAAGATCGACATGACCTCCTAAAATCGTTAATGTACCGAACGACACAATAATCGTACTTAAACCAATAATTAATGGGATACACGAAGCCGCAACGGTTCCAAATGCAAATAAGAGAACAATAATGGCAATCGGAAGACCAATCGCTTCTGCAATCATCAGATCTCGCTGGCTCGCCGTATTAATATCCTTTGAAATTGCAGGGGCACCAGTTAAAACAATCCCCTTTTCATCTCCGATAGCATCACGTATATTTGTTACAATTTCAGACATATCCGCATCTTCATCATCGAATTGAAGCATCGCATAAGAAAGCTGACTTTTATATAATGAAGGATCTTCCAATGGTGAAACAATTTGAGATGTAACGCCCATTTCCTCAATTTTTTTAAGTGTCGCCTTTATTTTTTCATCACTCACTTGATCAAAAACAAGAAAAATCGTCTCAACAGGCATATCAAATGTATTTGCGGCAATTTCCATTACTTCTTCATGCTCCCCATCCATCCGAAACCCATCGCCTTGAAGCATTGAAGGAAGGCGGATAGCAAAAAACGCCATCACTACTGTGATCACAACCCAAGTGATTATGATATATTTATAAGCTCCCGTTACAAACCGTGCTAGAGTGCGCATACTCTCTTTCCCCTCACTATGTACGAATCATATTCCCTTTTTAGTTTAGCCGATAAGCAGAAACTTGTCTCTTTAAATAGAGGATGAATGGATGGGATATCTCTTTGTATGTCTTTGATCATTGCTAACTACTTAAAAGTTTGACTGGTTTTTAATCCAGCTCTAGGAAAGCCCGCCGTATGAAAAAAAGGCTACCACGGTAACGAATCCAGTGCATTGGTGCCCGTCAACTGAAAAATCCTAGCCTTTTAATTTAGTCTTTAATTAATGTAGGAATAGGAGATTAAATGTAAGAAGGAGAGGGACAATGTTCCTGTCCCCTTGTCCTTAACTCTCATAACCAATCCCATATTTCTTCATTTTTTTATAAAGGGTAGCCCGGGACATTCCTAATTCTTTTGCGCTGATGCTTTTGTTGCCGTATGTTTTTTCAAGGGTTTGGAGGATTCGTTCTCTTTCTATGCTTTCCTTTTCATTTTTCAGTGAAAGAGGGACTGTATAAAGTGGTTTTACTAGTTGTTTAGCTTGCGGTAATAGCTGGGTAATATCCATTTCAGAAATTTCACTGTGCTCATGAAGAACCATAAGTCTTTCGAATAGATTACGCAATTCGCGTATATTGCCGGGCCAATGGTATTCACATAATCGATTTAATGCTTCTTTATGAATACTAGGAAGCGGTTTGTTATATGAAGAAGAAAATTCTTCTAAAAACTCATAGACCAGGCATGGAAGATCCTCTATCCGTTCCCGAAGAGACGGAATTCGAGTGGCAAATACGTTTAGACGGTAATACAAATCAGAACGGAAAGTCCCCTCTGATACCATATTTTCTAAATGCCGATTCGTAGCAGCGATTATTCTTACGTTGATTTTTTTTGGAGTTTGTCCGCCTATACGATAAATTTCTTTTTCTTGTAAAGCCCTCAATAGTTTTACCTGCATATTAAGGGGAAGTTCCCCCACTTCATCTAGAAATAAGGTACCTCCTTTAGCAAGCTCCATTTTCCCTGGTTTTCCTTTATTCGAGGCCCCGGTATATGCTCCTGCTTCATATCCAAATAGCTCGCTTTCAAACAAGGCTTGTGGAATAGCGCCGCAGTTAATAGGGATAAATGCTTTTTTGCTTCGTGAGCTTTCCTGGTGGATGGCCTGAGCAAAAAGCTCCTTTCCTGACCCGCTTTCGCCTGTAATTAAGACGGTAGCATCTGATTTAGCGGCTTTTTTTGCATCATAAATGAGACGATTAATCGCTTGGCTGTTCCCCTTAATTTTGCTAAAAGCATCATCAAGACGCTTAGAAGAGAGTTGTTGTTTTAAGTGCTGCAGCTCTTGTAATGTATTCGATAAATTTTCGTTTAATCGTATAGTCGTTGAAATGTCTCTTTCCACTGACATAGAACCAATAAGCTGATTGTTTTCATCGTAGATCGGAGTAGTGCTAATGACTACATGTTGGTCAGGAAGCGGTTGATGATATTTTTCATGGACAGGTTGTTTAGATTTTAGGACCTTTAAGTTCATGACATCTTCTTCTCTGAAAAAATCTGTTACATTTCTCCCAATGATCTCTTCTTTTTTAATATGAAAAGTTTTCTCTGCTGCTTCATTCCAATAAACCATTTCTCCCTTTGTATTAACGATGGAAATCGATTCTTCTAAAACGGATAACAATGTGTGTAAGGTATGAAGGGCAAAAGAGTCAGGTATTTTCATAGAATCACCTCACAGATTTAATAAATTGTGTTTAAAAAATATACAATCTATACACTTTTGTTGATAAAAATATACACTATTCATTAAATATTGTAAATTCAGTTTAACAGAAAATTAATAAAGTTTCTTTTTGGCAGGTTGGCATAATAATTGCATTAAATAAAGATGAATCACCAAGCATCATTGAAGAGGGGAGCTTATGTGAGAGTTATAAGTCTGCTGCTTCATTTTAATAATCATGGTATTTAACCATATTTATTAAAAATTAAACGAAAATTGGAGGAGAAATGATGAGATACGATAAATTATTTACGACTATTGACGTTCATGTGTCAGGAGAACCATTGCGTATTATTACCGGTGGTCTGCCGGAAATCAAAGGGGAAACCCAATTAGAAAGACGGGCATATTGCATGGAACATTTAGATCATATTCGAGAGGTGCTAATGTACGAGCCAAGGGGACATCATGGAATGTACGGCTGTATTATTACTCCACCGGCAAGTCCTGGTGCAGATCTTGGAGTGTTATTTATGCATAATGATGGCTTTAGTACAATGTGCGGTCATGGAGTCATCGCAGTCGTGACGATGGCCATTGAGACAGGCATGATCGAGATAAAAGATGAAAATCAAAAGTTCATTATCGATTGCCCATGTGGACCTGTCGTTGCCTATGCAAAATGTAATGGGAATGAAGTGGAAGCGGTTTCTTTTGAAAACGTACCTTCTTTTGTCTATAAAAAAGATGTTCCAGTGAAAATTGATGGCTATGAATTTAATGTGGATATATCTTATGGCGGAGCTTTTTATGCTGTAGTTGATAGTAAAAAAGTGGGCTTAAAAGTTAATAACGAAGATCTATGGGATCTGCAAATATGGGGAGACAAAATTAAACATTACATTGAAGGCCAAATGAAAGTGAAGCACCCATATGAGGATATAACAGAGATCTATGGGGTGATATTCTCTGACGAACCACAAGACAGCCATGCTGATTTACGGAATGTAACCATCTTTGCTGATAAACAGGTCGATCGCTCGCCTTGTGGTTCAGGCACTGCCGCTAGAGTAGCTACTCTATATGAACGTGGGGTATTGAAGGAAGGCGGAAGCTTTGTTCATGAAAGTATTACTGGGGGAAAATTTATTGGAGAAGTATTGTCATTAACAAAGGTCGGCGAATATGAAGCTGTTATTCCAAAAGTAACAGGGGATGCATTTATAACAGGATTCCATCAATTTGTCGTAGATTTACGGGATCCATTAAATAAAGGATTTTTATTGATGTAATGTTCGGTAAGAGTGTGTGTCAACGGGGAAAATTCAGCTCTCCTGTAATGGGGAACCGGTAAGGGGTTGTTTACATGAAATGGTGGAGAAATCAAAAGCTTTATGTGAAAATTTTCATCGGTGTATTAGTGGGGGTCATTCTAGGTCTTGTGTTTGGACCAAAAACCGCCATTTTAAAACCAATCGGGGATATTTTTATTCGTTTGCTGCAAATGCTTATCGTTCCATTGGCATTTTTAAGTATTGTATCTGGCATAACCAAGCTCGAAGATATCAAAATGTTGAGATCTATTGGTGGAAAGATTTTGATTTTTTATGTATTAACCACTTTACTAGCCACAATTAGTGGGGTTGTTACCGCCCTCTTGATTAATCCGGGTAAAGGTGAGAAAGGACTTCTCGATAAAGGGGAAGCTCCTGAGCATGAAGAATTTAGTTTTCTAGACAATATCGTCCAATGGGTTCCGTCAAATATTTTTCAATCAATGTCAGAAACCAATATGCTTCAGATTATTATCTTTGCTATTTTTGTCGGAATCGCAATCGTTCTTCTTGGAGACAAAGTGAAACGAATTCGTGAATTAGCCCAAGAAGGAGCAGACCTGATGATCAAAATTGCAGAAATCGTCATTAACTTTGCTCCTTACGGAATTATGGCGTTAATAGCTAACATTATCGGAACACTTGGATTGGAAATGCTTATCGAAGTTGGTCGATATGTATTATCGGCATTTATCGGTTTCTTCATTATTCTTTTAATAATATATCCGATTTTATTGAAAGGATTAGGAAAAACAAGCCCACTGTTCTTTTATAAGCAAATAAGTCCAGCTATGCTTGTAGCCTGCAGTACAACATCAAGCAGCGCAACACTTCCTGCATCAATGGAGGTTTCAAAAGAGGGACTCAAAATACCTGAAAACATATATGGATTCACGCTTCCGCTTGGCGCGACAATAAATATGAATGGATTAGCATCAACCCTGGGGGTTCTAGCTGTATTTGCAGCAAACCTTTACGGGATCCCTATTACGTTTAGTATGATTTTACAGATTGCCTTTTTAGGTGTTGTTCTTGCAATGGGCTGTGCAGGAGTAAAAGGGGCAGATGTCGTTACGGCATCCCTATTACTTTCTACATTAGGTCTTCCACTTACGTTAATACCAATCATTGCGGCAGTTTCCCCTATTGTTGATATGGGCAATACGGTTGTCAATATAACAGGTGATTTAGCAGGAACACAGATTGTTCACCGGAGAAATCCCCATTATTCAGATGGAAAAGAAGAGAGTATGATGTTGGCAGGAATAGATGATGTTAGTCATTAACCATTGGGACAAGGGACATACCCTCACATCCCACCAAGTAAAGATATAAGGATGAGAACCTATGTTAGTAATAAATACTGATGAACTGCGAAGTTTAGCAGACATGAATGAAATTATTGAATGTGTGGCTGTTGCTTTAAAGGAATTTTCAGCGAAAAGGACGATTACACCTATCCGTGCCGCTCTTCCTTTTAATAATGATCAAAATACAGCATTAATCATGCCTTCTGTTGCTGAAGAACTTGGCAGTGTTGGATTAAAGGTAGTAGCAGTAGCTCCCAATAACAAAAATTTAGGTAAGAAAACGATAACAGGAGTCGTAATGCTATCGGACTTTAAAACAGGGGAACCAATCGCTCTTTTGGAAGGCTCCTATTTAACAATGATTAGAACGGGTGCCTTATCAGGGGTAGCAACGAAATATTTATCTCGTCAAGATGCAAAGAAGCTATGTATCATTGGTACTGGAGAACAAGCAAAAGGTCTGCTTGAAGCCGTACTGACTGTTCGAGACATTGAAGAGATCTTCCTTAATAACAGAACAGAACAGAAAGCACAGGAATTTGCTGAATATATTAGAATGAAATTTGATAAACATGTACAGGTATATTCAGATTCAAATGAAGCAGTATGTGAAGCTGACATTATAGTAACGACAACAAACTCTACAACACCGGTTTTTTCAGAACGATTAAAACCTGGTGTTCATGTGAATGCAGTTGGTTCATTCAGGCCTACGATGCAAGAGATTCCATCTCATGCCATTTCTTCAGCTCATAAGGTTGTAGTCGAATCGAGCGAAGCGGCTCTTGAAGAAACAGGTGATTTCCAAATCCCAATAAAAGAAGGCGTTTTTAAACCTGGTGATATTTATGGAGAACTCGGGCAAATTGTAAATGGAGAACTAAATGGAAGAGAAAGCAACCAAGAAATTACTCTCTTTAAATCTGTAGGACTAGCAGTTGTAGACATTGTAGTAGCCAAGTATTTTTACGAAAAAGCCATTAAAAATAAAATAGGAACTAGTATTAACTTTTAGCCAGGGACATGGGGACAGTTTCCTTGTCTCACTTGTAAGAATGGTGATGGATAGAGAGAGAGTCACCCCTGCCACTACTCAGATTTATTGAAGGAACTTAATAACTGCCACATTTTTCGTGGAGTGACAGTTACTGTTCTCTTATTAAAGTTATTTAATAACGAAAGCCGACACTAAAAATAAAATAGTGTCGGCTTTTTTCGAGTGAGTTAAATCATCAAACCTAATGGATGTCTTGCTGAGCATTTTAACGCTTCTTCCAATTGCATTTATAGCCAACTTAAGGAGAGTTCAGCCTGAAAAGGTAATGAAATATACTTTGTCTACACTCTGGACTCTTTTTCGGTAAAGGAGAGTTTTCTGGTTGGTGAGGGGGAATTATTGGATGATCCCTCTGCGCAAGGCTTCGGCCACTCAAGACCAGATTGCCCGATGACGAGATTAGCCACTCCTTTTGGCAAACCAATTTCATCAAAGATTTTAAGGAGGTGAATCATAATACAGCAATGGCTTTGATGGAACTATGACCGTCAATCAAAGATATGCGGAACAACTAGCATCATAATACAGCAATGGTATTGAAGAACCAAGACTGAACATAATTTCTTCAGTTTTAAGTAGCCTTAATTATTTGGCTTAATAATTCCATTAATCATTTAGAACGTATATTAAAGTTAGCGCATTCTGACTTTGTCTTTTCCTCATTCAAACCTTATTTCCTTAGGAACTAATTACCTTTTTTCATTCCTTCTTTTTTACTTTTGGGTATATATTCATCATAATATTCGAAATCTATAAACTCTTCATAAACAAGTTGTTGATCTAATCCAGTTGTCTTTTGGCCATTAGATATTAATATTAATTTTAAGGTATTCCTTTTTTTAGAGAGCTAAACTCACCAAAATCCTAAATGATTTCATTGTATACTGTCTTGTTCTACCATTAATGTCAAATCTGTTTCTTTAATTTCCAATTTATAAACACCCGTATCGCATGAATCATACAGAAGTATATGATATTGTTATTCGTCATATGGCTATGGGCTTCCTTTTGCTTCTTCGATGAATTCAATTAGTCTTGGGAGATCAATCAATTTTATCGGCTTGTCTATTGAATAAGTCATTGCAGGTTGAGTGAAGTATCCTGTTGTAACAAAGTAACCCTCTTTTGCATTCATGTCAATTAATGCACTATGAAACTTTTGAATCTCAGGACGAGAAACCTTATTGTTTTGATTATATCTTTTACATTCCACCAAAGAGATTTCCTTGTTTTTTCTTAAAATAATGTCTTTTCCACCATCTCCAGTAAGAGGAGTTAATTCTACGTCATATCCTTTTGTAGTAAAAAGGTCCGCTACATATTTTTCAAAATTAGAAGGACTCATAGAAATTAATTTTTGATATTCTGAGTCTCGTAATACTCTTATTTTTGCTTGTTCTTGTTCAAAATGTCTTTGACCTATCTTTCTATTATTAATATAAAAATAATTAATAAGAATTAACGAAGTAATTATTACAACCATTAAAAACCAATCCACGGCAGTTAAAGATTGTATTAGGTATTTTAATTTTATAATAAATTGCTGCAATGCGTGGAGAAACTTATTTGACAATGCAAAAAAGAATACGGCACAAATAATTACCCATTCAATCTTATTTTGTATCCATGAATTTTTTCTTCTATATTTTCTTTTACCCATCCAACCACCCCTCTTGTCCATGTTTATTCTGATGAAAAGGAGGTTATTCATTGGTTAAAGTAACAAAAAAAATCTTTAACGATAAGGTCTTCTTCAAGTACATTTCGTCATGAAAGCCTCTCTAAGACTAAAGGTGTAGATTGATTCAATCGAATTCTTGATTCATTTATTTCTTTTTTAATCTAGGATTAAGGTAGATGAAAACAAGGAGGAGATGCAGAGTGAGACATTCACAATTATATGAAACACATATTCAGACGAAAGATTTAAGTAAGGCAGTAGCATTTTATCAAATGTTAGGTTTGGAGTTGGCACACATCATTCCTGATCGGAAAGTTGCCTTCTTTTGGCTGGGAGATCCGTCTAAAAAAGCACAAATGCTAGGGATATGGGAAGTATCAGATCATCAATTTTCACGCTCTCACTTTGCATTTGGTGTAACGTATGATGAATTACTTGGTGTACCAGAAATTCTTTCTAGCTTAGGAATTGAATTGTCTGCATCCTTCGGTTTAGATGCGAGTGAACCGATCGTTCATACTTGGATGCCTGCAGCAAGTTACTATTTTGCAGATCCTGATGGCAATTCATTAGAATACATTACTGTTCTTGATCAAAACCCTAATTTCGAATTACCGACCATGCATTTAAGCAAATGGGAAGAAATCAATACAGAAAAAAATGTAGATTGATCTTTTGTTACTAACTAGAAAAATCTGTTCAGACTTTATTTAATAAAAGGATATTAAAAGTAACAAAAAATCCCTTGTCTGACTGTTGACAATTATACGAAAAAGGTGATAATCTTCAAGAACACTAAACAATTTTTTACAGGAAAAGGAGGAATGGGCAATGAGAGATCAAATGCTTGCTTCAAAACGACTAATTTCATATATTGTCCATACCTATTTTCTGTAAAATTGTGAATTTCTAACGAGAAGCAAGGTATGGGGGCTACTTCTATACCTTTTTTGAGATGTATGCTCTTTTGAGGGTATGCATCTTTTTTGTTGGAATTTTTTGGTGAATTGATTAAAGAGGAGTAGATGTCAATGTGGAAAAGACAAAAAAGATTGATTTTCAAAAAGGAGTTGCTGGACAGTGGGTAGCAATGTTCATAGCCTGTGTGAGAAAGAAGGTTTGATATATGTTTGATGTATTAGGAAAGCTTGGCTGGTTTTTTAAGCAGTATTGGAAGCAATATACCATTGCTATTATTTTATTAATGATTGCCACTTTTTTGGAAGTGATTCCACCGTATTTACTTGGCTCCATTATCGATATTTTAACAGCTGGTGAAATGACAAAAGCGATCTTGAGCCAATATATACTCATATTCGTTGCCATAATTGTCTTCGGTTATTTTTTGAATTTCTTGTGGCAATATCGTTTATTTGAAGGGGCTCTTAATCTTGAAAAATTAATGCGTCGTAAATTAATGCTTCAATTTTTAAAAATGACGCCAACATTCTATGAAAAAAATCGTACGGGTGACTTAATGGCGCGTGCAACAAATGATTTAAATTCTGTTTCTTTAACAGCAGGATTTGGGATCATGACATTAATTGATTCTACTTTATTCCTAGGCACCATTATTTGTGCGATGGGCTTTATGATTTCATGGAAATTAACATTCTTCGCCATGCTGCCTGTGCCTATTATGGCTGTGCTCATTCAGTATTTAGGTAAGCTTGTACATGAACGATATATGAAGGCTCAGGACGCATTTGGCGAACTAAATGATAGTGTCTTAGAGTCTGTTGCAGGTGTACGTGTGATTCGTGCCTACGTCCAGGAGAAGAAGGATGAAGCCAATTTCGCTGGTATGAGTGAAAAAGTATACGAAAAAAATATGTATACAGCCAAGATAAACGCTTTATTCGGACCAATCACGAAAGTTGGAACGGGAATTAGCTATGTCGTGGCCCTTGGTTACGGTGCATTTCTAGTTTCAAACGGCGAAATGTCGGTCGGTCAGCTCGTCACATTTAATGTTTATTTAGGGCTTGCGGTATGGCCTATTTTTGCCATTGGCGAGTTAATAAATGTCATGCAGCAAGGGAATGCTTCACTTGATCGTGTACAAGAAACCCTCAACTACGAAGCAGACGTTCAAAACACGAAAAATCCGGTTGCGATTACGACACCGAGTACCATTGGTTTCGATGATTTGATGTTTCAATATCCAACAAGCCAGGTGAAAAACCTACAGCAAATCTCCTTGTCACTTAAAAAGGGAGAGACGCTTGGCATTGTTGGGAAAACAGGCGCAGGAAAAACGACGTTCCTTAGACAATTACTGCGTGAATATCCACTTGGTGAAGGTAAATTAACTGTTGGTGGAATAGATATCGCCTCGCAGACAAAAGAGCAGATTCTTGATTGGATCGGATATGTACCACAGGATCATGTGTTATTCTCGCGGACAATTCGAGAAAATATTTTGTTTGGTAAAGAGGATGCAACAGATGCTGATTTGGAGAACTCCATTCGCCTTGCATACTTTGAAAAGGATTTAGAAAATTTACCGATGGGGGTTGAAACCCTTGTTGGTGAAAAAGGGGTTTCTTTATCAGGGGGACAAAAGCAGCGTGTGTCGATTGCACGTGCCCTTATTAAAGATCCTGAAATATTAATCCTAGATGACTCACTATCAGCAGTCGATGCCAAAACAGAGGCTCGTATTATTAAAAACATTCAGAATGAACGAAGCGGCAAGACAACGATCATAACGACACATCGCTTGTCTAGTGTGCAGCATGCAAATCACATCATCGTGCTAGATGAGGGACAAATTACAGAGCAAGGAACACATGAAAAGCTCATTCAACAAAATGGCTGGTATAAAGAGCAATTTGACCGTCAGCAGCTAGAAGGAGGCGGGTCATGAGTACGAGTAAGCGATTATTGAAATATGCCATGGATTTTAAACGACCTATTTTTCTTGGGCTATTTTTCTTAACGGCCGCCGTATTTGCGGATCTTGCCGGTCCATTCATTGCGAAATATATTATCGATGAGCATATGACAATTGGAAAAATTGAAATAGAACCGATTGCCTGGCTGCTTTGTTTATATTTTATTTTGGCCACTGCAACAGCTATTTTACGTTACTTTATGTATATTTATTTGCAAAGTGGTGCAAACCGTGTTGTACAAAAAATACGTCAGGACGTATTTGGTCACATTCAAACATTGCCAATTCAGTATTTCGATAATCTGCCAGCTGGAAAAATTGTGGCCCGTGTCACCAATGATACAGAAGCAGTAAGAAATTTATATGTGACAGTCCTTTCTAATTTTGCAACAGGATTCATTTCGATAGCAGGTGTATATATTGCGCTATTTATTTTAAATTGGAAATTGGCGATCATTGCCTTAATCTTGCTTCCAATCGTCTATCTTTGGATGATTCTATATCGAAAATTTGCGTCGCGATACAATAAAGTGATTCGTAAAAAAATTGCTGATATTAATGCCATGATTAATGAATCCATTCAAGGCATGACCATTATTCAAGCCTTTCGTCGTGAAAAGCAAATGACGAAAGAATTTGATGAAATGAATAATGAACATTATGCCTATCAGCGAAAATTATTGTTATTAGATTCAGCAACGTCTTTTAACTTAGTGAATACGATTCGTCTCATTATGTTTACGATTTTTATTATTTATTTTGGGACACAATCCCTTACGACAGCAGAGATCGTGTCTTCAGGTACTCTATATGCATTTGTTGATTATTTAACGAGACTATTCAATCCGATTACGCAAATCGTCAATCAGTTTTCCCAGCTAGAACGCTCACTTGTGGCAGGGAACCGCGTGTTTGAAGTGTTAGATACAAAAGGGGAAACGGTATCGCAAGAAACGATGCCAAGATATGATGGGCATGTCCTATTCGATGATGTGTCATTTGCTTACAAAAACGATGAATATGTTTTGAAAAACGTATCATTTGAAGCGAATCGCGGCGAAACGGTGGCCCTTGTTGGACATACCGGTTCTGGAAAAAGCTCCATTATGAATCTGCTATTCCGTTTCTATGATCCATCTAAGGGTAAGATTTATATTGATGGTATCGACGTAACGACTGTGCCAAGACAGACGATGCGTCAGCATATGGGCATTGTTTTACAAGATCCATATTTATTTACAGGAACGATCGCGTCCAATGTCAGTTTGAATGATCCTAAAATTACAAGGGAAAAAGTAGAAGAAGCATTGAAAGCGGTTGGTGCGGAACGAGTACTAGGCCATCTCGAAAAAGGAATTGATGAACCTGTTATTGAAAAAGGAAGCACACTCTCTTCTGGCCAGCGTCAGCTAATTTCATTTGCGCGTGCGCTCGCCTTTGACCCTGCGATTTTAATATTGGACGAAGCAACATCCAATATTGATACCGAGACAGAAGAAATCATTCAGCATGCGATGGATGTTCTTAAGAAAGGACGTACAACCTTTATTATTGCACACCGTCTTTCAACCATTAAAAATGCCGACCGTATTCTTGTATTAGAACGCGGTGTTATTAAAGAACAAGGTACGCATGATGAATTGCTGGCTCAAGGCGGCATTTATGACCAAATGTATCAAATGCAGGCAAAATCACTACAAGAAAAGATAAGTATCCGTCCGTAGAATGGGCGGATACTTATTCACAGTGATTTGTTACGGAAATTTCTCTAGAATCTCATAAAATAGAATGGGGTTATTCCATTTGAGACAGCAACTATACTCATACCTTGCTCATGAAGCACAACATTTTTCGGATTATGAAGACTTCCCATGTCTTCTTTCGTCAGACTTAGAATACCGAGCAAAATTAGTAGAGCTCATTTATCATCTGTTAAACAATAGAGTTTTAATGAAAAAGTTTTTATCAGATTCAGACAGTAATAAAGAAAATCCGCATCCTTATTCAAGTTTTGTCATTTGTAGGAATTTATCTAAGGCAATCTTTAACCAAAACTATGAGAATAATCTTGAAAAATGGAAAAAAACCGACTCTCACTTATTAAGTAAGTACGCTAAAGAGCTATTTCAAAAACATACCGACCTACTATAAGAACATGGTAAAGATAAAGTAGAAGATGTAATTTAAAGAAGGATTCTAGAGTATTAGGTTAATATTATAAAAGGATAATGAATGGACGTGATGACAAGTGGATATTAGAAAACCTAACGATTTAGAGCTTAAGAAGGTTATGTTACTTTCTCCACAAGCTGTATTTGATGGCACTTTGGGTGAAGTAAAGCCGACAAATGAAAAAATTAAACATCTTGTTGAACCGCTGCTTGAAAAGGGTTGCTATTATTTAATAGCAACAGAAAACGATAATTTAATGGGCTGGATTCTTATAGGGGCAAGCAAAGATCAATTTACCGATAGGATGAATGGATTTATTTATGAACTATTTGTTTTAGAAGAATTTAGAGGGAGCGGGATTTCTAAAAGGTTAATGAAAACGGCCATTGACCATCTAAAACAAGATGGATATCCTGAAGTTCGACTTAGTGCATTTGCAGGTAATCAAGCTATTAAACTATACGAAAAACTGGGCTTTAACATAAGAACAGTTACTATGAGTTTGCCGTTATAAGCAACTGGATTTAACAATATTTTCCTAATGCATGTAAATAAAGGTGGTTTACAAAAAGCCAATGGTTATGGACAGCTGTAGCCTTAATTTCTTTTCTTCGTAACGGTTTCGCGTAGGTTAAGAGTTGTCCATTTCTGTAATAGGTGCTTTTTTACGAATAATCCCTAGATTTTTTGGAGGTGTTTGAAATTAATAAAAGGATAAGAGTAATTGTTGGATTAGTTTGTAGCTTTATTTTATGCATTTATGGAGTATATGGTTTAATGAGTGAGAATCCAATATCGAGTTTATCATATCTCCCTATAATATTTGCGGTTGGAGGCTTTATTGGATTCATTGGGTATATTATTGAACTTAGAAAAATGAATGGTGCTTAAACAAGATGCATTCCTTAAAATAGGGATGCTTAATTTTTATTAAGAAGAGTAAGAAACTTTAAAAAATTTATTGATCCCATAGTGTATGTTTGCTCCAACTATTGTAGAAGGAGTCTGATTAAATTGGAAAGACTATTGGAGCAGCTAAAAAAAGCTGGAGTCCCTATTATGAAAAATGATTTTGAAATTCTTTTAGAAATTTTCAATGATAAACTAAGTAATTCCAGTGAAATAGACGCTCATATAAATGAACTTATATCGAACATAACAAGAAGTGAACATAAAAAAATATTATTTGAATGTCCTATGACTCTCTTAAATAATTTAAGCAATATGAAAGAAAAAATGAAAATCGTTGGTGAAAGAGTCATATTTACGAAGGAATTTTCAGATCGATTTAATATTTCGGTTCCACCTTATGAAGTATGGTCAATAACAGAGCCGAGGGCCTTATCGTTTTTATTTGAAATGATGGGTGTAGATAAAACAGAGAAATTTCTTATGAGTATGGGAAGTGAACTGCCAACACAAGTGAATAAAATGTTTACTGTCTATCTCATTGACAATGAACCTATTGGTGTGGTGTTTCCTCATATTGAACCTGAAACAGATCAAGAAGGACGGATTTTTTGGATAGGAATTTATCCTAAATTTCTTGGAAAAGGGTTTGGAAAGGACCTGCATTTAATAGGGTTATACAGATTGCAGCATGAATTTAAGGCAAAATCTTATCTTGGGGCAACAAAAATAGAAAACCTCCCAATGAGAAAAATTATGAGTGCGAACGGATGCGATCAACATAAAAATAGTGTCATATCATTGGAATATTCCTTATAGAATGTGGGGGTAAATAATTGAGACAGATCATAGCAATGGGTGGAGGCGGTTTCTCGATGGAACCAGAAAACCTTCTACTCGACCAGTATATACTAGCTCAAGTTAAGAAAGAGTTGCCAAAAGTATGTTTTATTCCAACTGCCAGTGGAGACGCAGCAGGCTATATTGAAAGATTTTATGAGGCATATAAAACATTGAAATGCGAGCCATCACACTTATCGTTATTTGAGCCAAACTTTGAAGATTTAGAGCAATATGTACTTGAGAAAGATGTCATATATGTTGGTGGTGGTAATACGAGAAATTTGCTTCTTTTGTGGAAGGAGTGGGGACTAGATAAAGCTTTGAGAAAAGCGTATGAAAACGGGACGATTCTTGCTGGACTAAGCGCTGGTTCAAATTGCTGGTTTGAAGAAGGACATACTGACCCAATAAATGCCCCATTATATAAATTAGATTGTTTAGGCTTTTTGAAGGGAAGCCATAGCCCTCACTATGATGGAGAGGAAAAAAGGAGACCCTCTTATCATCAATTAATCTTAGAGGGGAAAATGCAAGAAGGCTATGCAGCTGATGACGGAGCAGCTTTTCACTTTGTAGATGAAACATTAATCAAGACTGTAAGTTCAAGACCGAATGCGAAAGCATACTTCGTTAAAAGTGGAGATCTTGGAATTATTGAAACTGAAGTGAATACCATTTATTTAGGTGATAAATAGAAATTTTTTTCAACGAATGAGGGCATTACTGGAAAACGGTAATGCTTTTTGTTTCATGAAGTTACGTGACAAGTTTATGAAGCGGCTTTCCTTTAGAAGGTGTTAGTTAAGTGTTTGGAGAATACTTACAATTAAAGGTGGTTATATAATGGGAATTTTTAAGTGCCTTATTTTAGTTTTCCTTATATTAATAATGATTGGGTGTGCCAATCAAAATACTACTACCAATCAAGATAAGATTATACAAGTACATCAGGATGGTCCAGCTATGTTATTTATAGATGGAAAGGAGTACGTGTCTGTTAGAGATCTAAAAAATGGTGAATATACAATAGATGAACTGGTTGGAAAAGTTAAAAAAAAGTCACCTTAAATATTTCACCAAACTCGGATTTTGCTTCGAATTCATTAGAAGCTGGTACTGAAATCTATTCAGTTAAAGAGGATAAGAATGTGTTTCTTGCGAAAATCACAGAAAGTGAATTTCATTTATATGAGCTAAGATAACATAAGTAAGTCTTTTTGTATAAATACCAGGAAGAGCAATAACTGTGCAAGAGCTATAAAAATCAATTAGGAGATAATTAATAATGAAGATTTTTGTAAAAGTGGGATTAACACTATTATTGTGTCTATATCTAATCATTCTTTCGAAACTAATTTTGTTTAAATATCTCCCAATGCAGGAAATAATTAATCATTTTACTTTTAGTTATAGTGCTCCTTACTGGAATAGCCATAACTTTATACCTTTTAAAACGATTATTTTTTATTTGTTTTTAGCAGATATAAATATAAATATTCGGGTTGATAATTTAATAGGGAACATTATTGGATTCATACCATTTGGTTTCATCCTTCCGTTACTATCAAAAAGATTACTAAGTTTTAAAAAAATTACTATATCAACATTTTGTTTAAGTCTGACCTTTGAACTTCTTCAATTGCTATTTCATTTTGGAAGCTTTGATGTTGACGATTTAATTTTAAATACACTTGGAGGAGTATTAGGTTACTTACCAATTAAACTCATTTATTCATTTATAAATTACAAGCAGGGACAGCAAAAAAATAGCTTATCGAATACTTAAAAGGTAGTCTATGTAAATAAGGTTTGTCCTGAAAAACTTTATGTGTTTTTTAGTTAAAGTCGTAATAAGATACTGGGCTAAACCTTGTTCATATTCCATGACATAGAGTACGATTAATGTAAATCAAAACAAGAATTGCATTAGGAGGAGAATTATGAAAGAAAGTACGAAACAAGAAATTTATTCTTGGATAAAATCAATTGCATTTGCTTTCATTATCGCTTTTATTTGTAAACAATTTCTTTTCACAACTACGACTGTATTTGGTGAATCAATGGAACCTACCTTTCAAGACCAAGATAAAGTGGTTTTGAGCAAAACGTCTGAAATTCAGCGATTTGATATGATAGTGTTTGATGCACCAGATGTTGAGGGTGAACACTATATTAAGAGGGTAATTGGACTTCCTGGAGATCATATTGAGATGAAAGATGATGTTCTTTATATTAATGGGGAGGCAATAGAAGAACCGTATTTGATAGAAAATAAAAAAGATAATCCATTCAATAATTTGACTGAGGACTTTTCATTGGAAGAAAAAACAGGAAAATCAAAAATCCCTAAAGATATGTTATTTGTGATGGGAGATAACCGTTTAGTGAGTAAGGACAGTAGATTTTTCGGACTAGTTCCCTATGATTCGGTTATTGGAGAAGTGAAATTTCGATATTATCCATTAGAAGAAATCGGCATACCTAAATAAAAATAGAAGTAGGAGTTGCTAAGGTTCAAGAGCGATTGAGCAGATAGCAGCTTTTTTTTCTTTTTGTATTAGCCAATGCAGATTTTTGGAAGAAGGATTTAATCTTTGTTGTACAGAAATGTAGTAGGTAATGAATTCTAAAATGGGTGGGATAAAATGACAGAGCAAAAATTTGTAGATTCAGATACGAAAGAGGCAATTGAAGAGCTTCTTAAAGCAGTAAATCATCAAACTGCTGTACTCTGGGCTACAGATTGTTTCTTGAACATGTCATTCATTATTTCGAACAAAAGTATCCGCAAGATGAACAACCTAGAAAAGCGATTGAGAGGCAAAATTAATTAAGAGGAAATTGGCTTGATATCAAGTTCTATCGACTAAATAGGAAGACCAAAAATGAAGAGAATAGGAATAATGTGGATAGGGGAATTTTATGGATTACAAAATTGTATTTTTAGATGTTGATGGAACGATTACGCACCACGAAGATGGAAGTATTTCAAATAATACTAAAGAAGCAATAAAAGTATTAAAAAACAAAGGAATAAGGGTGGTAGCGGCAACAGGAAGACCGTTATCTATGTGCAATGAAATAAGAGAATTAGGAATAGATACCTTCATTACCGCGAATGGAGCATATGTAAAGCACAATCAAGAGATTCTTCATAAAGTGCCGATGGATAAAAATATCATTCAAGAAGTGTTTGAATTTGCACTCACAGAGAACCATGGTCTGTCATTCTTCACTGAAGAATTTAGCATGAACGGTGTGCAAGATACTGAAATCTTAAAAGCATTAAAGAAGACTTTGTCATTGAATGATTATCCTGCCATCAATCAACATATTTATAATCAAGACGTATACTTAATGTGTTTGTATGCCAATGACGAAATTGCCAAGAAATACACTCAAAAATTTCCCCATCTAACCTTTAAAAGATGGCATCCTTTTGTGTTAAATGTATTGCAAGAAGAAATATCTAAATCTTTAGCGATCATGAAAGTTTTACAGTATTTTGATATTGATAAATTAGAGGCAATAGCGTTTGGTGATGGAGATAATGACATAGATATGTTGGAATTAGTTGGGCTTGGTGTAGCGATGGGAAATGGGACTGAACAATTAAAAAAAGTTGCAGATTTCGTCACGAAAAAATCAAGTGAAGACGGTATTGAGTTTGCATTAAAACAGTATGGGATAATTTGACCTTAAATGGAGGGGGAGTATGAATATTTTAATATATATATCTATCCTTTCGATCTTAACCCTTTTATTATCATCTTGCAGCACCTTCAGACCATTAAGTGGTTGCCCAGATGGTGAAATTGAATGGGTCGATGTGGTCATGATCAATGATATAAAATATCAGCATCATTTTCCTGATCAGACTGATGGGAATATTCCTCTATCAATTGAAAAAGGCAGTGAGATTGGGAAAGTAACCTACAAGATGGCTGATAGTGCATGTAGTAATCACAAGACAAAAAATGGTGATGCTGCTTATTTAGAGGAGGGTACACCAGTTTTTAAAATAAAAGGATATCCATCTTCATTTGTCGTAGTAGCGAATGATAGGGTGTTTGTAGCAGAAGAAAATAAAAAGGCCAAAACCGCAGGCGAATTATACGCAATGGATCAGTTGGTGAAAAATATTTATATCGAAAGTACAGAAGATGGGAGTCGAATGCACACTTTCTCGCAATCTTCAAAAGATAAATTTCTAGATGCCTGGTATCAATTAAAGTTAGAGGATGTAGAAAAATTATATAAAGAGGGGAAACAAGAAGGAGAACCTGTTTTCTTAGAGATTGAACTAAACAACGGAGTCACCTTTAGAGAACTTTACTGGGCTGATTCGAATACATTTCATTCTGGAGCAATTGGAAACAAGGAAATAAAAGAAATCATTGATCAAGAATTATCAAAAAAGAAGTAAAAAAGCATTCAGGCCACTTTCCTTGAATGCTTTATCACTTTATTCAGAGTGAATTTCCTGCACACGGCCAATCTGTCCATCGGTTAGCCTGACTTTGATGCCGTGTGGATGGGTGCTTGATTTGGTGAGAATATCTTTCACGATGCCTCTGGTAAGCTTCCCCGTTTTTTGATCCGCTTTTAAAACAATATCAACAGGGATGCCTGGCAATACGTCCTTCCGGTTTTGTCCGTTCATTAGACACCCATTTTTCTGCGGGTATTGGTTGTTTTTTTGGTTTGTTGGCTTTTTAATTTTTTTGTTGAAAGGTCGCCATGCGCTTTTCCTTTACCAGCGGAGGCCTGGTTCTTTTTGTTTTCAAGCTGCTGTCTCATTGCCTCTTGCAGGCTGATTTTCTTTTTAGGTGCTTCAGATTGATTATTCTCAGTCATAGGTTTCTCCTCCTTATTGGATATGATATTTAGTCAAGTATAATCTATTTTCACTTGTTTGTGAAAGGGCAACTAAATTAATTATGGACATTAAATTATCGTTTTCTACGTTAAATAAATGAAAAAACAATCCTCCTTCATGTAAAAATTTGTTAATATTAATACATCTGATATTAACACAAAATTCAAAAAAAGAGTGCATTGAAGTACCGGTATATGAATCTATTGAAGTGTTAATTATCAATGATTTTCAAATGCCATTCTACTTTCGAGGGGTTGTGCAATGAATAATAAAGCTGTTATTTTAGGTTGCAATTATTATATTGGTTTAAGTGCAATTCGGTGCTTAGGTGTGCACGGAATTCAGACGGTGGCAGTGGATTATTCTAGTGAATATAATTACGCGGCGGATTCTAAATATTGTTCAGAGAGGCTTATTGCTCCTCATTACAAAAATGAGAAAGATGATTTTGTTCAATTTTTAATTGATTATGCAAAAAGGCAAAGTGTCCCTCCCGTCCTTATTCCATGTCATGATTCATACGTTGAGGTCATTGATCAACATCTAGAAGAATTAAAAGAGTATTATCTGATTACGCAAACAGAACAGGGACTTTGGACAAATGTAATGAATAAAGAAATATTGAATGAAATAGCAAAGGAAAAAGGGGTACTAATACCAGAAACAGTACGCGTAGATGAAGAGAATTTCATTGAAAAAATCGAAGAAAACATAAAATATCCTTGTATTGTTAAACCCACTGATTCACCTGCATTCGTCGCAATATTTAGACGGAAGATTTTTAAAGTCCAAAATAGAGAAGAGTTAGAAGCAGCAATCAAAAAAGCGAATGATGCTGGTTTAGAAGTAATTGTACAAAGAATCATACCAGGGTTCGATGATCATATGTACACGTTTGATGCCTATTTAAATCAAGAATCTAAAGTCACACATTGGGTTACTTGTCAAAAATATCGACAGTTCCCCATTAACTTTGGCGCTTCCGTGTATACTGTTCAAAAATATGTTCCAGAGTTATATGAGATAGGTGCGAAGTTTTTAGAAGATATTCATTATAAAGGGTTTGCTGAGATTGAGTTCAAAAAGGATGCCGAAACAGGCAAATTTTATTTAATTGAAATCAATGCGAGGATTACGACCCTTAATAACATGCTCAATAAAGTTGGCGTTAACTTTCCTTATATAACTTATTTAGAGCTAACAAAACAAGAAATTGGAACAAAAGCAATAGAACATGATACAAATATAGCGTTTTGTTATGCGTATGAAGATATTTTAGCCATAAAAGATTATATGAAAACGGGACAACTATCTATTCCACAAATTATTCCTACATTATTTAGGAAAAAGACATATGCCATATGGGATTGGAATGATCCTAAACCAACCTTTTCATTTTTGAAGATGATGAATTCCAAGGTGTTTAGTAGACTTTCGAAATCATAGGGGGTTGTCAAAGTGTAATCAATAAAATGGTGCGTTGATCTAGTAGAATTAAACCTTCTTTGGTGAACTTATTGTACTTACGGGGAGTTTTGTAATTGGTTTTTTATGGAAGATGAAATATTTTTATAAATAGTAGGTGATGATTAAAATTGGAGAGTAGACTTTCGTTATTAGACCAAATTCGTTCTATTGCACAACTTGGGTTAGAGTATGCAAATAATCCGTATGATATTGAAAGATATGAAAAGTTGCTGGAATTGGCAAGTAATGAATACTCGGAAATAAGCGATGTTAAGAAACATATTATTCTTAAAAAGTTTAAGGATGAACTTGGACATATAACACCAAAGGTTGGTGTTAACGGTGTTATTTTTTCTTCAGATGGAAAGATACTTTTAGAGCGTCGTGCTGATGATGGGACATGGGGGATTATAGGCGGATGGTGCGACGCTGGAGAAAGTCCACAAGAATCACTAAAAAGAGAGTTTTTAGAAGAAACAGGGTTGAATGTAAAGGTTAAGGAACTCATCGATATTTTTACAAGGAAGCTGGAGATTTTGGACAGCCACATACTTCTTACCATCCTCTTTTTGTTTGTGAAATTATGGATGGGAGCTTGCAAACATCTTTTGAAAGCTTAGAAATCGAATTCTATAATATCACTGAAGTGGAAAAATGGCATGGCGATCACTTTGAAATGGCTAAAAGGGCATTTGAGTTTATGAATTTCAATAATGATTAAAAAGAAAACTATTAAAAATAATGTATGGTGTATTGAAACAGTAGACTGATATTTTGAGGACTGTCTGCAAGAACAAATGGCATCTGTAATAATTTTGAGTAGCTTTTCAAAAAAGAACCATTTTACTATCCTATAAAATTCAGCTGTCGTTTATTTTGCAATTTTTCCATATTTAACTATAGGGAGCACTCCTGTTAGAAAGGTATTACCATTTTGATATTGAATTGTAATGTGTGAAGTATTCTTTAGAAGAGGTGGCTTTGTGTTTAATCTATCTCCTTATGTTTGTCGAGTTGAATGGGGTATCCGTGGTGCAAGAAATGCAGCCGAACGTGGAGACATTATAATAATTGTTGATGTTTTAAGTTTTTCATCAACTGTTATTTCAGCTGTAAATTACGGTGCAATAATATACCCTGCAATTCAGAAAAAAATATTGTCTTATTTAACTGAAGGGTGCGATACTTCAATATCGAAAATCGCTTTTTTATTGTTCAGCTAACAGAGCAGAATAATGGAAGTGATTACCTATTGTACTTAAATTAAGCGATTAATTTTTAATGGTAATACTAAATATATACTATTAAGATAAGTAAGGATCGACAAGAGTAGGTTAGTGGTAGCTTGAACTTTCAGATGATTTTGTAATATATTAATAATTGTATATTTAATGTTTAAATTTGGGTTTCCTACATGAAACTAGTCTGCTTTGGAAATATAATGATTATGAATCCTTCTAAACGATCATTCGTGCAAGAAAATTTTTAAAAAAGGAAAGGGGCTATCTCATGAAAAAAATTGAAGTAGGCGAAATCTTTACAAATGACCAGGGCGAGGAAATTGAAGTGCTTGCAGTGGTAAATATGGAAGGGACAGAATACGTTGCAGTCGGCTTTGTGGAGGATCTTCAAGAAGAAATCGAGGAAGACATTGATATTTTCTTTTTAAAGGTCAATCAAGATGGAGACTTCACAGCCATTGAAAGCGACGAGGAATTCGACAGAGTTTCTTCAGCTTTTGATGAAATAATGCAAGAAGACTAATACTTTATAGGACAAAAAAGGAATATGAAAACCTTGCTAATGCAAGGTTTTTTTGTTGTTCAGCAATCGTGCACCATTCTTTAATAAGAAGGCGTCTTTATTGATAGATTGTTTAAGAAGGAATAGTTAATAATTTATCGAATATTGAACTATTAGGGAGTTTACTTAAAGAAGAGATAAACGAATATTGATGAAATGATTGAGGGGGAGAAAATGGTTGAATGAAGAAATAAAAAGTTCTAATTTAGGAAAAGTCATAGCAGTTAGTTTAAGTGATAAACATACATTTAGTAAAGAAAATCGACAAAGTATAAAATTAGTTAAAGGATTAGGTGTTGAAGGGGATGCACACTATGGTTCTACTGTTAAACATCGTTCGAGAGTTGCACAAAACCCGAATCAGCCGAATCTAAGACAAGTCCATTTAATTCACAGTGAGTTATTTGAAGAGTTAAAAAACCTTTTTACTATAGAACCTGGACAAATGGGTGAAAATATTACAACTATCGGAATAAATCTTCTTGAATTACCTACTGACACGATATTGTATATTGGTAAAAATGCAATTGTAAAAATAACAGGCTTAAGAAATCCTTGTGCTCAAATAGATAATTTTAAACCTGGTCTTTTGAAGGCGGTTTTAGATAACGATGATAATGGTAATCTAATAAGGAAAGCTGGAATAATGGGGATAATTTTGCAGAGTGGGGAAGTAAAACCTGGTGATTGCATTCATGTTGAATTACCACCAAAACCATTTAAAAAACTTGATCGTGTTTAAGCTAACGGGTGCGATACTTCAATAATGAAGATCGCTTTTTCTTGTTCAACTTAATGGCAGGTTAGTTTAGCAAGTCGTGAGTTCAGGAATTATAAATGGAAATTAAGAAAAATTATATATTATTTGTAAGAAATTTCTATATAATAGATGTAGGAAGGAGCACTACAGTGTCTTTGGTGCTCTATTTTTATTAGATTAAAAGATGGAGGCGAAACATTGCATGTCCAATGATAATGAAGTTTTGTTAGATAATGGAAAACGAAATGATTTAAAAGTGAAGGAAGAAAGGAAAGAGGGAGAACCGACTTCAGCCTTCAAAGGGGCTTCTTGGACAGCGCTATTAGTAGGTGTTGCGTCTTATCTTATAGGTTTGTTTAACGCAAATATGCAATTGAACGAAAAAGGATATTACTTTGCAGTTTTAGTATTCGGACTTTATTCGGCGATATCTTTACAAAAAGCAGTTAGAGATAAAGATGAGGGAATACCCGTTACTAATATTTATTATGGTATTAGTTGGTTCGCACTTATTGTATCTATTTCATTAATGGCCATCGGTTTATACAATGCAGGAAGTATTGTTTTAAGCGAAAAAGGATTTTATGGTATGGCATTTGTTCTTAGTTTATTTGCAGCTATAACAGTTCAAAAGAATATAAGAGATACACAGAGGGCAAGAGAAAAAGATTGAGTTAATGCATTTTTATCCCGCATTAACGGGCAGTAGACCCCCACCTCAAGATTGAGAGAGAAGCGAGGAAGATAAGTGGGGGACAACTGCCCGTAAAAGCCCGATGGGTTAAACTAACCATCAGTGGGGGATGGGAAAAACCCCCACTGATGGAAGTTTCACTTTATCGAAAACTGAAATTTAATAACTTCAATAAATATTAAGGACACTTGGTATTTTGAACAAAGGACAGTAGATTTTATATCTTGTCTTATTCGACAAAACGGGAGCGATTGCTAAATAAGAGCGGTCGCTTTTTTACTAACGAAGCAGTATAGTGGAATTACAAAAATCAGGGGAGAGATAGTTTGGAAATAAAAAATAATTTATGGTCATTTTATTTAATATGGATTTGTATAGGAGTATCCGTCTATTCGTTATTTTCCAATATTAATAATACTTGGTTAATTGCTCCGCCAAACTATATTCTTTTGTTAGTAAGTGTAATTGCCTTCATTTTAGGGATAAAAGGCTTTAAAGACAAAAGGAACTGGTGGACAAAATTAAGAAGTTGGTTAACGGTGATATTGTCATTATTATTATCAATTATCTTATTGTTAGCTGTACTATTAACGTTACTAGGCTCTTATTTCGGAGCGAATTCTCACCTAGAAACAATAAGTTCTCCAGATGGAAAATATACGATTGATTTCTATCGTTGGGATGCTGGTGCAGCGGGTTCATTTGGAATTAGAGGAGAGTTAAATGGACCATTTTGGTTCAAGAAAAGGATTTATTACGAAAAAAGAACGGAAAATGTAGAGATTGAATGGGAAAACAATAATACAGTGTCAATAAATAATCACATCTTCAATTTAGATGAAGGGGACACTTATGGATATCAGTATTAACGTTGAGAGGTTGATATGTGAAACTATCTACTCAAAGTAATGGGTGCAAGAGTTAAAGAAGCAGCCACTATTAAGTGGTTTTTGCTTTTTAAGCTGAAGAGCAGTTTACTTGAATAAGGATTATTGTAACTGGCTGTGCATTAATTCTAAAATTTTTAGGTTGCTTCGGCAGCTTTTTTTCTTATTAAAAAGCGTATAAATAGACCGCATTTCTATGAAATTTAGTAAAAAGTGGTCTATTACTAATAATTTAGGACAAACTTACTCTCAAATTATCTTTTCCTAATAATAAAACGATCTCTTCCCCAAGTTTTCTAATTCCTTCTTCAATTTTTTTATCTTCAACCTGGGAAACACTCAAACGGATAACATTTTCCTTTTTATATAAGGGTAGATACATACCGGTCGCATCTTGGATAAGAACATTCTTTTTCTTAAGGCCATTTACGAGATGAGCTGCCTTAATATTGGAGGGCAACTGAATGGTTGAATAAAATCCAGATTCGGCACCAGTATATGAAACATTTCTTGGAAGATATTTATGAAAAGCCTGTTTAAGAATTTTCCCTTTTTTACTATAAATTTTTCTAAGGCCTTGTATATGTGCGTTATACATGCCGCTTTGCAGATAAATTTCCAAGGCTCCTTGAGTTATAACAGGGGTATGAACATCTGCTGCAAATTTTGCTTGGGTAAAAGATCCTAAAAGCGAATCTGGCAGTACTACTGCCCCGAGCCGTAAGCCTGGCAATAAGACTTTCGAAAAACTTTTTGTGTATATTACTCTCCCTGAAGGATCATATGCAAACATAGGATCAGCCTTTTTCCTTGTATCTAGATCTCCCATATAATCATCCTCAATAATATATACATTGTACTTTTGTGCCAGCTCCACGATTTTCTTCTTTTCCTTATTCGTATAACTATATCCCGTAGGATTCTGGAATCTTGAAACGGTATAGAAAAATTTAATTTTCCTTTGTTTAAAAATCTTTTCTAATTCTGTAAGGCTAATTCCATCCTTTGTCATTTCTATTCCGATTGCATTCAATCCACGGGAGCGAATGGAATCAATAAAACTAAAATGGGTTGGTTGCTCAACACAGATTTCCTCTTTCCCATTTGGAAAGGGCAGAGATATTAGAATATCTAGTGCCTGCTGTGAGCCAGAGACTACACCAATCCTATCTGGTGATGCAAAAACTTGAAGTTCCTGTAGTTGCTTTGAAAGCTGAAGACGGAGTGACGTTAGACCAAGAGGTTCTGAGTATTGAAACATCTCTTCTTTATACAGATCGATTGCCTGATTCATACAATGCTGATAATCACGATAAGGCATATTCCATCTGTCAGGTCCTGCGGATGAAAAATCAATTAATTCTTCAGTTAGATTAGGTTCCACATTACGGGTACCTACAAGAAAATATCCACTTTTAGGAACCGAATAGATTTTGTGTTCTTTTTCCATTTCACTGTAGGCTTTTACAATCGTGTTTATACTGCAACCAAAGGTTTTTGAAAGTGCTCGGATTGAAGGTAACTTTTCGCCAGGCTTAAGATGTCCATCCGATTTTTGACCAAGTATATAATTTATTATTTCTTCATACTTTCTCTCCATAAGTAACCCTCACATTATATCTGTATAGGTACAGATGACAATTTTATCATCTTCCATAAAATAAAAGTTCCATATAGTATAAATTAACAGAAGAGTAAATTCTCTTCATCAATAAAGGAGGCTAAGAAAATGTACAAATATAAAAATGGTTCAACAAAAAAGCTCTTTAACTTAGCAGCATTCTTTTTAATTCCAATGATTTTGGTTTTTACATGTCTATCAACAGTAACTGAAGCAAAAGTGCAAAAAACAATGAAACTAGAAAATGAAGGGTTGTTTAATGGTAAAGAAGGAACAATGGTTCTTAAGAATTTAAAAAATGATAGCCTATATGTATATAACAGTGAAAGAAGCACAAAAAGGTTTACACCAGAATCAACATTTAAAGTACCTAATTCTTTAATAGGGTTAGAAACTAGTGCTTTAAGAGACGAGTATGAAGTAAAACGTTGGGATGGTGTTGTAAGGGAATTTGAAAGTTGGAATCGTGATCATTCATTAGCTTCAGCGATGGGGGAGTCAGCTATATGGTTTTATCAGGATATGGCAAGGGATATAGGTGAAATGAAGATGCTGGAATATATGAACCAAATGGGGTATGGAAACGGAGATATATCAGGGGGAATTGATAGATTCTGGCTCGATAGTACATTAAAGATTTCAGCAGTGGAACAAGTTGATTTCTTGGAAGACCTTGTAGAAGAAGAGCTCCCTTTTAAAGAAAAAAACCAAAAAGTTGTAAAACGAATGATGATACAAGATGAACAAGACAATTATACGCTTCATGGGAAAACAGGAACAAGGCTTTCGGATATGGGATTAGGATGGTACATAGGATATATCGAAACAGATAAAGAAACCTGGGTATTTGCAGTAAATCTTAATGGATCTGGAACAGAAGCAAAAAATATTACAATCGAAGTATTAAAGAAAATGCATATTATGAACTAGATCTAGTAGTCAAAAGTATTTTTTTTATAAAAGTTATTTAGAAATAAGGTGAATTTATGAAAGAGTACTTTTATACAAAGGTTTTAGCCAGTTTGGTTGGAATAGTAATGACTATTTTGGCAATTATTTTTGGTTCATTAGCTTTAATTGGTATAGGATTATCAAACGAATGGAGTAGTGAGAACAGTACTTCTACCACTCAATACTCCTCTGTTTTTCCTATCTTTGTCATGATATTTTCTATTGGTCTCATTACATTCATTGGCTCGTTTAGACTTAAAAATAAAACATGGAGCATTATCTATATTGGATTAATTGTACTTATTGGGATTTGTTTTATAATCACGTTTTTTGTAGTTTTGGGGGCAATAGGATTAAAAATTGAAATTTTTATTTTATTTATTGGATTTCTATATATATGTTTAGGGTATATGGCATATAAAAAAAGATAGAAATAATATTGAAATTATCCTTATATGTTAAGGTCACCTTTATCAAAAAGCAGTATGGATAACCCAATAATTAACAGTCAATTTAGCTCATAAAAACGTTGGGGGATTTCATCTCCAGGCGTTTTTTTTATCGTATTTAATTTTTGTTCTTCAAATAAAGCTCTTCGTTAGTGCCTTGAGATACTATAAAAGTTTTTTAGCTCTTAATAAATCCTTTAATATTTCGCTTGAGTCTAGTGTAGCAACTTCTCCAAAGAACATATTAAAAGTAATCACATCCCCTTTTGGTGAATATTTTACGGATGATGCGTTCAAGTCATCATATTCATCTGTTTTGAATCGAAGTTCCCATCCTCCTTCATTAAAAGGAATAAAATCTCCGTTCTTCCACTTTACGAGCCAATACTGATTAGTTGCCATTTTGTATTTTAAATCTTGCAAAAGTGCTTGAATCTCCTGAGCATTTTCCGTTAATAATGTTTCTACCCCATCTATCGTTACATACACTTCTTTAACTTGTTCAAATTCTTTATCCTGCCATGGCCTTTCCTTTTCAAAAAGAATATGTCGGACATCATCATCAACATAATTCCAATCTAAAAATAAGAAAATACCACAAATTATAACTGAAATAATAATAAAAGTTTTCTTCATATCCCATCCCCCGAATTAAGAATATTTTCTTAACAAAAATGTATGTCAACGAAGGTTAGCTCCTAGTTAGTCTAAGTATAGCCATTCACAATCTATAAATTCGTTTTAACATAAATTTTCCAGTTCCCTTCAAAACGCTTGATATATAAGCCCTCTTATTTTTTTCTGCAGAAATAAATATTTTTTTATTGAACTAGCGTAAACATTTAGTCTAAGAAACAATAAAGAAACCTTATATTGACACAAGTGTGACTGATAAACTAAAGTAGACAGTTTCTGCTAGATAAGAATGAACACTTATTTTCCAGTGGGGGTGTTGGGTTTTCATTTGGGGATGGCCTATGGACGATCCTCCAATGGAAAATGGTCCCTTCTCTCCCGATTATTAAAAATAGTTCTCTGACACTGTATGATAAATGATAGAATCTTGAAATTTACATCAGTGTGGAGGAGTAAAAGGTGGATAAGTGGCAAATGTATATGGAAATTCATCAGTTGTTAAAGAGAGGCTTTAGTAAGGCTAAAATTGCAAAGAAATTAGGTGTTTCTAGAACGACGGTTTATCGTTATTTAGAAAGGTCTCCTGGGGAAATGAGTGAGTGGGTTGTTCAACAACAAAGCAGGAAGAAAAAGCTAGATACTCACAAGGGAAAGATACTCTCATGGTTGTATAATTATCCTGATATGACGGCTGCACAAGTTTTTGATTGGTTACAAGAAAAACGGCAAGTAACAGATATTGCCGAGAGCACAGTCAGAGCATATGTAAGGGAATTGCGTAAAGAATATAATATTTCTAAAGAAGCTAGCCCCCGAGAATATGAGGCAGTTCCTGACCCACCAATGGGAGAGCAAATACAAGTAGATTTTGGACAAACCGTCCAGCGTACAGAGAGTGGCAAGGAAGTAAAACTTCGTTTTATAGCATTTGTCCTTTCTCATTCAAGGTACAAGTACAAAGAGTGGCTTGATAGACCTTTCACTACTACTGACGTTATACGAGCTCACGAAAATGCGTTTCAATACTTTGGAGGTATTCCTAGTGAACTAGTATACGACCAAGATGCACTCATCGTTGTTAGTGAAAATGGAGGGGATTTAATTCTTACCAGAGAGTTTCAAGCATACAGAGAAGAACGTAAATTAACGATTTGGGTATGTAGAAAAGCAGATCCAGAAAGTAAAGGCAAAATAGAAAATGTAGTTGGTTATGTAAAAGATAACTTTGCCAAACACCGTATCTATCGTGGTATCGATAAGTGGAACGAAGAAGGAATGGCATGGCTTAAGCGTACAGGGAACTATAAGATTCATAATACAACAAAAAAGAGACCAGTCGATGTGTTTCTCCTCGAAAAGCAACACTTACGACCCATCTCTGAATCTACCAATAGATTCCCTATCGATAGTAAAAACCAATTCGACTCTAGTATAACAAGAACCGTTCGAAAGGACAATACGATTCGGTATAACTCTAATCGCTATTCCGTACCTCTCGGAACATTTGGAAAGTACCCACAAGTAGCAATTTCTGAGACAGACGACGGTTATTTAGTAATCTGCGATCCTGAAACTGGGGAATTAGTGGCCAAGCATAGTGTTTCTCAAGAAAAAGGTAAACTGATTCAAGACAGGCAACATACTCGAGATCGAACAAAAGGAATAGACGTATATATTCAAACAGTCGCAGAACAATTTGATAATCTCGATATCGCACTTTCCTTTCTAGAGTCAGTAAAAAATGCATACCCACGTTACATTAGGGATCAGCTTCAACTCATATCTAGAGAGATAAAGAAGTACGAAAATACCTTATTAAATGAAGCACTTAAAGAATGTGTGAATCAGAAACTATTTTGTGCAACAGATTTTATCGATATGGTTCGGTACCTAGACCGTCAACGACAAGTGAACAGTACAGCACCTACTGATAATGATGAAACAATAAAAACACTCCATGGCTTTCATGAATCGAAAATGTTAACGAAGCCGGGAACACGAGGAATGGATGGATATGTTTCAGTATTGGCTGGTGAAATACGGTGAGCCAGCTATACCAGGTACAACAGTTATTAAAAACATTGCGTTTAACGGAAACATCCAATGAAATATCTAAACTAATCAAAGCAGCAGAAACAAACGAAGATTCTTATACTACTTTTCTTTTAGAAATATTAACGTATGAGCAAAAACGTCGGGAAGAAAAACAAATAGAAAAACGCCTTAAATGGGCTACGTTTCCGTATCATAAAACACTGAATGACTTTAATCTAGGTGAACAGGAATCATTAAGTAAAAAGCAACTTAATCAACTTAAAGAGTTAACTTGGATTGAACAATTATTTAATATCATATTACTTGGACCGCCAGGTGCGGGGAAAACCCACCTGGCAATTGGGTTAGGTATAGAGGCAATAAAACAAGGTTTTAAAGTTGTATTTACTTCAATGGGAGAGTTGATACACACATTAAAAACAGAAGAAATTACTCGTAAATCACAGACAAGGATGAAAAGGATTCGAAGTTCAGACTTAGTTGTGATAGATGATCTGATGTTTATGGCGATGGATCAGCGCGAAGCGAATCTGTTTTTCCATCTTATTAACGACTTATATAACAACGCTTCGATCATTCTTACTTCAAATAAGTCACCTAGTGATTGGGGAGAGTTAATGGGTGATGCAAGTATTACCACTGCCATTTTGGATAGAATCATTCATCGAGCAGAAGTTATTCACTTAAATAATGATAGCTACCGAATGAAGCACCGAACTTCCATTTTTGGAAGTGAAAGTGTTCAAAATTAATTAGCAAAATGTGTTCAATTTTACTTGACGGTCACAACAAGCGTCTAATAAGGAAAGGAGGAGTGCTTTTGAGAATAAAAAAATGTATATTTACTGCAATAATTTGTGTTTTTTTTATATTTGTTCTTTCTGGTTGTAACAATAGCAGTTCTGAAAATTCATCAGCAGATTGGTCTGCTTCATTTGTTGTTTGGGACGGTTATATTTATCATTTAACTGATGAATATGTAGATGAAATAGATGGAGAAATTGGAGAAGTAACAAAGTATTCAGATATAGAGGGCACATACTCTGGAAACTTCTCTAATGTATATGAAAAAGGTACAAAATACTTCGCTATAAAAGGAATAAATACTGAAGAAGCAATAGCTATTCAAGAAGAGGGTGGGAAATATAGAAAAGTAATAAGGGAGGGAAAATATGGCGAGAAGTAATTTTACTGTTAAGCTAAAGGCTGACCAGAAATATTTGGCGATACCTAATCTATGGGAGCATATTTTTAACACAAAATAATTTTTCGGAAAAATCCTGTTATATATTTACATATTTCAAATTAAAATATACAATACAGTTAAATAAATTTAACCGGTTAAAAAGGAGAATGTATAATGAATCAAAAACCAATATTAATTATTGAAACATACGACCAATTAAAAGCGATAAGTGATCCTCTTAGAACAAAAATGCTAATTTTTTTAGTAGAACAACCTCATACCGGACATATGCTTGCAAATGAATTAAATCTTTCTAGAGCTAAAATCCTTTATCATCTAAGGGAATTAGAAAAACACGGGATAATAAAGCTGGTGAAAAAAGAAGAAAGGGGAGGAAATATCCTAAAATATTATCAAGCAGTGGCAAGAGGCTTTATTCCAGCTGATCATTTACTTAATTACGTCGAATCAAAAGAGGCAACTAGACAATCATTTTTAGAGGTCATAAACAGAGCTAAAACAAGAGTGTTAACAGCTCCCGAGGAGTCATTTGAATTAAACTCATCTAATGTAGAAGAATGGTTAAATATGTCTATCCAAAAAGAATTCTCTTTAAGTAAAGAAAAATTTTTAAAGTTTACTCGTCAATATAGAAATTTATTAGATTCACTATTAGATGATGATTCTGATGATGAAGATAAACAGCTTTATTACATAATGACAACAGCCTTCCAGATAGAGGAACCACTATTTAACAAAAACAACAAATAGTTAATGGGGGAATCTAATTGGAAAACCAACAAGTGTTAGATGCATCTAATCACAAGTTTAATTTTGTAGAATTGTTAAGAAATCGATCATTTATTCTCTTATGGTTATCTAGCACAGCATCTTTTCTGTCATTATCCACATATTTATTTGCAGAACAGTGGTATATCATTACCGAATTGAATAAAGAAGCTTCACTTGGAATTGTAATGATGGCAACTATGATTCCAAGAGTCCTTTTTATGATTATTGGTGGTGTTTGGGCTGATAGATTAAAAAAGTCACAAATTATGTTTATTTCAAGCTTGATAAGATTCTTAATAGTACTTATCATGATTTTCTTCCTTGGAATGAGTTGGTTAGAAATTTGGCCATTGGTAGGTTTTGCATTAATATTTGGTATCCTTGATGCCTTCTTCTCTCCCGCTAACACATCATTACTTCCAATTTTGGTTCCAAAAGAAGGGCTGATACGAGCCAATTCATTGATACAGAGTTCAAATCAAATAGCAATGGTTTCCGGTCCAATGATTGGAGGGTTAATTCTTGCAGTAGGATCTTTTATCCATTTGTTTTTATTCGTAGCACTTTTACTCTTTATGACTTTTCTTTTCTCTCTATTTATAAACGAAAAAGAAAATATAAAACTAAAAAATAAGTCAACCATCTCAGAGCTAAAAGAAGGAATTACATATGTAAGAAGTATGCAATCTCTAAAAAGTATGTTAATAATTCTGGTTATTATCAATTTTTTATTCTTTGGTCCTTTATTAATGGGTATTCCTCTTGTTGTAGATAAGGTAATTCAGGGAAGTGCTTTAGATTTGAGCTTCCTTCAAAGCTCATACCAAGTTGGTATGCTTGCAGGAGCATTAATGATAGGAGTATTAACGATTAAGAAAAAAAAGGGGTTAGCTATACTATTAATGATAAGTACATTAGGTATACTACTTACGTTTCTAGGGCAAATAGAAAAAATCTGGCAGGGAGTGCTTTTATTAATTCTAATGGGTTCTCTTTCATCTTTTATTAATGTGATGTTAGTAACTTCTATACAAGAAAAAAGTCAGAAAGATAAAATTGGAAGGGTTATGAGTCTTGTAAGTGCCTTCTCTAATGGGCTGGTTCCTTTATCTTATGCCTTCGTTTCTATAGCTCTGGTTTTTAATTTTGGTATATCGCATATAATGATGATCTGTGGTATAGGAATTACTATAATATCTTTTGTATTTCTTGCAAAATCGAATGTTATTAAAGAAGAAATATAGTACCTGAAATTTTATATTAAGCTATATGGGGTTTTGATCTGCTGCTTTTTTGTTAGATTAAAGTGACGGCATTTCTGTAATAAATGATATGAGTTTTGTATTTCCAGCTAGGTTTGTGCTTAAACAATAGGGGGCTTTCTTTCAAGAAAGAATAGTCCCATCTTATTAACTACAGAAGCAGGTTGAATAACAATTCCATTACCATATGAATAATATTGAGATTATCTTATGTACATGGTAAAGCCCCAAATGAAGAAAATGATTATTTAAAGTCTAAATCAATCTTTCAGGAAGTGAGCAAATGAAAAAAGAAAAGCTAATTAAAAAATATGATAAACAGGTAAAAATGTATGAAAATAATCTTGCTAATCAAAAGCTTGCTGGATTGAGAAATAAAATAATAAAAAACGCATACGGAAAAGTCTTAGAGGTCGGAGTTGGAGCTGGAGCGAACTTTCCTTATTATGATAGGAATAATGTTGAAATAACAGGAGTTGATTTTAGCTCAGAGATGATTAAGAGTGCCAAAAGGGCAGCATCAATTTTTCAAGTGAAAGCAGAGTTTATACAGGAAGATATTGATGAGTTGATTTTAGAACACAACTCTTTTGACTGTATCGTATCAACCCTTTCACTTTGCAGTTATCCTGAACCAATTGTAACATTAAGTAAATTTAATAGTTGGTGCCGTAAGGATGGGATCATATTGTTAATGGAACATGGTCTGAGCTCTAATCCATTGCTATCCTTTACTCAAAAAATGATTGACCCACTATATGCTAAAATATCTGGGTGTCATTGTAACAGAAATATCGATAAGATAATTGAAAAATCTAATCTTCAGGTCGATCATATCGAACGTTATTGGTCAGATATCATCTATTTAATACGTGCAAGACCCTCTAAGTAACAGTTCGATTCTAATTAAGCGAATGGGGGCGATACTTCAAAAGCGAAGGATTGTTTTTTGTTTTTGAAGTAACGGTGTAGGACCTTATAAACGGCTTGTTGAAAATAATAGGAATAACTAATTATGGAGGGTGTCAATATGCAAAAAGTGATTCCTGCATTCCGCATTACTGATTATACAAGGAGTAAGGCGTTTTATGTGGAAGGAATGGGCTTTCAAATCGACTGGGAGCATCGGTTTGAACCTCATTTTCCTGTTTTTGTTCAAATCACTAAGGATGATTTGACTATTTATTTAACTGAACATACTGGAGACTGCCAGGTTGGTGGATTAAATCACTTATTTGTTCCTAATGTTGATAACTGGTACAACGAATTAAAGAGTAAAAAAGATATCAGTATTACTGAGCCTCCAAATGAAGATCTTGAAGGGCTTCGCATGATGACAGTCGTAGACCCTGACGGAAATCAATTACGCATTTGTACTCGTTTATAAACAATCTGATTGGACTAAGGGGGGGCCAACAGGCTTAATTAATGAGGTCAACGAATTCATTTCTTTCATGTTGACTAACGGAACCTGCTGCGGGCGGTTAGATGCTCAAGTATTAGCTAAAGCTAAGGAATGGCACGAGCCGTTGGCAGTACCTTTCTTTCTACTACAACTCTAGTTCGGATAAATTCTAAATGAAGAAGATCAATCAGCTACTAAACTTAAATATATGAAAGAAAGCTCAGGAGAATACTTTTCATCGTAGAGAATATATACATAATAGGGATCTAACTATGCATTTTCTGGTAAAGGGGGAAATCTCATGAATAAATTAGTAAATGACAATCTGTATGAAACGAGAAATAACTTACTAAAGGAGATTACTATATTAAGTGATGCTCAATTTAATAGTAAGCCTGATATGAATATGTGGAGTATAGCACAAGTTTGCCATCATTTAGTTTTAGTGGAAGAGGCATCAATAAAGGCCATTGCATGGGGATTAAAAGAGATTGATAGTACTCAAAAAGAACGTAAAAACGTTCAACTTATATATTTGGATAGAACGAAAAAGATTAAAGCTCCAAAAATCGTAGAACCAGATGTAGAACCATTTGAAGTTCAGCAAATAATTGATTTGTTAAACGATTCGAGAAAAAAATTGATGACTTTTCTTAGCACTATAGAAGATAAATCCATATTGGCGGAAAAATCAGTGAAGCATCCTGCTTTAGGTGAATTACTTCTTGATCAATGGATTGACCTGATATATTTTCATGAACAGCGGCACATAGAACAAATAAAAGAGATAAAATTACTTTTAGATAACTTGCTGATTTAATGGTGCCATTAACAACATACGATTAACTTAATTACTGGATTCCCGATCACTCAATAACCCTGGCACACACTCGGATTAGGCGGTCATCTACAATGGTCCGGTAAAACTAGTGTCAATCATATTTAAGTAACGAGTGAGGGATTTTTTGTAAAAAAGGAACTTTATTCCCAATTATACGTATATCCTTCTAACGGTAGCTTTATTAAAGTAGGGAGGGTTGGGTTTGTTTCGCCTAAGTCTACATACATTTCTTTTCGGGTTAATAGATAATAAGACATACGTAACATGCATGAGCGACTACAATACCAGTACGTTTTTTGCCTTTTCGTGAGGCAGTACGGCCTATACAGTGCATGGATCCTCTTACTGAATGAGCTGCTTCTGTTAACGCTGACCTTCTTTTCCTTGAAGTTGCCCACCTATCTTAATAAAATCTAATTTCTCTGAATAACACCTGAGAGTTTCCTCTAAAAATACGACAATTTGAGAATGAAAAAATATTATAAAACTAGTTGAGTTAATAGTATAGCCGTTGGAAAACGGCTATGTGTATTTGACTATAATTAAAATAGTAATTGTAGTGAGGATGTTTTAATAAGGTAAAGAGGTCAATCTCTGTTGGTGATTGACCTCTTAGTGTTTATGTTTATTTTTATACATCACAATATGTGGACCAATAGGAGGATAATCAAAGGTTTCACCATGTACTTTAAAACCTAATTTATTATAGTATTCTTGTACTGTGGTTCTTGCTTTGCACCATAATAGGTCAAACCCCTGTTCTTTTATCAAATTTTCGGCAAAGGTAACAAGTAATCTCCCTGTTCCTAATTTCCTAAACTCTTCAAGGGTTACCATTCCCCGCAAGAGATATTGCTTTCTAATAGTAAAATCAGGATTCTTTTCAACGCAAAAGGAAGCAATACTGATTAGCCTTCCTTGATAAAATGATCCACACTATCTTCATGATCTGTATCATATTTGCAGTCCTCAACTGTCAGGTGAAGACGTAAAACACTACATTTAAGGCTGTAGGTCATTTCTGGCTTGATTTTTCTAACCCTACCATGTTTTTACTCCAATCCTTTGTAATGAAACTAAATAAAATAATAATAATGAATAATTCTCTTACTGTTCTAGAAATCCTGCGCTAGATAAATATTTTTAGAGGAAATGGATAGTAAAGTTCATAATCTTCAATAACCATCTTACTGTCCCATAGTATCGAAAGTAGCCCGAAGAGAAAGGAGGAATAAACAATGTCTTATCCATTCGATTGCATTACCAACTTTATTTTCGTGGAAACCGAAATTGCTCCAGCAGATGTAATTTTAGTTCCTGGTGCTAACCATCCTCAGCTTATGGAAAAAGCTGCTTTCTTGTATAAACAAGGATTAGCACCGTGCATACTTCCATCTGGGGGATATAATCCATATGCTGGAACGACTGAATGGGATTACTTACAAAAGATTGGCATTGCAAATGGAGTGTCTGAAGAAGCAATATTAAAGGAAGATAAAGCGCAAAATACTTTTGAAAATGCACGTTTTTCATTGGAAGTTCTACGAAAAATGGGAATACAACCTAGAAAAGTTATAATTGTCTGTAAAGCAGGACATGCCCGTCGAGCATTACTATCTTATCAAGCGGAATTCCCAAAAGAAACGGAGTTCTTCGTTTCGCCCGTAATCGATAGGTATGGAATAACCAAGGAAAACTGGTTTTTATCTGAGGTTGGAATAAGTCGTATTATGACTGAAGTGGAGAAAATCGGTAAATACTTTGGTCGCCATATTCCAAATTGGATTAATTAAACTAGGATTTTGTCTATGATATCAGTAATTGGTGCAAGAATTTAAGACATGCCTACCGTTTTTGGTGCATTTTCATGTCCAATTAGCAGAGCAGTTAAGCTAAGGGAGGAAAATCCTTTTATAATGAAGAAATTATTAAAGTATGTAGAAAAATCACTGGGTAGCTTATTAGGTTCATTTAAATATAAAAAGGCCGTCATAAGGACGGTCTTTTTATATAGGTACAGAATCCTATAGAATATTAATTCCAATGAAAGTAAAATTTTGTAACCTTTATTGTGGCTTAAACGATTAATAAATGAATACTTAATTGAGGGGGGAAAAGTTAGTACCTCAAGCTGCAAGCACTGGTCTTTGGGATATAATGCTTCCAATAAAAACAAAGGATGCTTTGTAAGTGTCATCTTCATCTGCCTGATAAAAGAAACCGGCTATTCACAATCGTGCCGTTTATATAGAAATGCGTCTTTTTCGTGTATTGGCCAGATTGTTGAGGAAAACTCCCAAATAAAATCGTATTTTTAAGGAGATCTGAGATTGTGAAGTTTGAAGTGAAACAGACCTCTATCTATTAAAATCTTTCTAATAATCTCAATAAAATGTTTAATTTCATTTCCAATCATCTCTTCTTTATCCAATTTTAACATCTATTTAATTAAGGATTTACACTTTTTAACTATTCTTATAAAGATACTAGATTTATAAGGAGTGGAGAGGATGAAAAGGAAAAAGTTTTTAGCCGTAGCGATGGCTGCACTTATGGTGTGTTCAACCCAGCCCGCTTTGGCTGATAATGAGTCGGACAGCTTTGGTCCAAAGACGTTTGACCTTCAGGCACATCGCGGGGGAATGGGGCTAACTGTTGAGTCGACCATTGCATCGTTCTCCCATGCGCTTGAAATGGGTGTAAGCACACTAGAGCTTGACGTACAAATTACGGAGGATCATCAGGCAGTTGTTACGCATGATCGAAAAATCTCAGGTAGAAACTGTAAGGATACGCGTCCGGCATTTACTGGAGATCCAGAGTTTCCCTACGTGGGTAAGTTTGTAAAGGACCTCACAGTTGCTCAGATCCGTACGATGGATTGTGGCACAATTACCAAGCCTGAGTACCCAGAGCAGCAATCGAGCCCAGGTGCTAAAATGCCGTTGCTAAGTGAGGTTCTTGACCTTGTGAAGCACTATAAGGCAAAAAAAGTGTGGCTGAATATTGAGACGAAGGTAGAGGCTGCTGCACCATGGGAGACTGCTCCACGTGAAGAGTTCGTGCAAATCGTTACATGCGAGATTCGCGAGGCGGGAATGCTTGACCGCGTTTCTATTCAAAGCTTCGACTGGGGCACGCTTATGCGTATAAAAGAGGTAGAGCCGAGTTTACCTATCGTGGCACTAACCAATGGTCCGCAATTCTTAGAGCCAGGGCAACCAGGAGCTTCACCATGGTTGGGTGGAATCGATATCGATGATTTTGATGGAGACCTTGTAGCAGCAGCCAAATCGTTTGGTGCGGATGCAATCTCTCCTGTTCATGGTTTCCCGCAAAATGGAAAAATCACTGACGATAACTACATAAGTTATGTAACAAAGGACATGGTGGAGGATGCACACAAGGCTGGTATGAAGGTCATTCCCTGGACAATCGACGATATGCCAACGATGAATAAGCTTATTGACGACGGAGTCGACGGAATCATTACCAACTATCCTGACCGTCTACGTGAGGTCATGGAGGTCCGTGGATTCAAGTTACCTAAGGACTATAAGGCACCGAAGAGTGAGAAGATTTACTAATTATTAAATTAATAATAATTTAATTTAAAGCTATTTTTAGTAAAGGACTATCTATTGTAGCTTTAAAATAAAGTTTAATAACCTTAAATAAAGTTCAATAATTAATAAAAAGATTGCTAATTTTTAATAAAGTCCTGTATTAATTTAAACAGGACTTTTTTTAGTTTCTTGTTGATGTTGTAAGACTTCAGTCTGTTATTCAACTACTATGAAAATTAACTTCTGTAGTTAGGGAAAAATGGAATACTAAATAAGAAGAAGCTCATTCATTTTTTTTAAAAAGATCGCCTGATTCGTAAACTATTAAAAAGCTAGTTTAGACTAGATCAAGATGCTTCGGCTTCTGGCAACGAAACAATGTAGACTAGGTTTTCAAGTCTTCGAAGTGAATGTCGGGCTTTGTGTAAAAAAGCACTACAAACAGCTTTGAAAATATAACTGTTTGCAATGCTTCTTTTTCTGTCTAATATCTCAATGAAACCTTCACGATCTCATCGCCAAACTTTACTTCAATGTGTTGTTCGGAATCATCTTGCATTCCAAAGCTAATGTTGTGAACAAGGACATTTTCTTTAATTAGTCCTTCAAAAAATTGAATTTTTTCTCTAATTTCATCTGTGGCTGAAATATGGATCGATATATACTTCTCGACAGGTAAATCTCTTTTTTTCCGAGTATCTTGAATTGATCTAATTAATTCTCTAACTTGACCTTCCTCCACTAGTTGAGGTGTGAGTTTTACATCTAATAGCACCTTTAACTGCTGATCGCCAGTCATCTCAAAGCCAGTCGCGACTACATATTCCACATTTATATGCTCTTTCAGTAATGTTACCGTTTGCCCCTCTACAATTATTTCTAGTTGGCCATCATCTAGTAACGCTCGTTTCTCGGCATCCTGTATATTATCGACATATTGTTTGACTGCGTTTATTTGTTTACCGAATACAGCACCGGCTGTTTTGAAATTCAATTTAAAGACAGTCGATTCATATTGTGATAAATCTTCTGTATAAACTACATTTTTAACATTTAGCTCGTTTTTAATGATATCTGTATAGTCGTGTAAAAGCTGTTTGCCTTCTTTACGCCATACAATCATTTGCTGTAAAGGCTGCTTAACCCTCATGTTTTTGGCATTGCGAATGCTGCGTCCAAGCTCCACTATTTTTTGGATCGTTTGCATGTCTGCTTCTAAATCAGGTTTGATCATGGAAGCATTTGCTTTTGGATAGTCTTGTAAGTGTACGCTATCTTGATGAAGCTTCAAATGAATATCTTCTGATACAAATGGTACAAACGGAGCTAACAAGCGGCTTATTGTACTAAGTGCTTCAAATAGCGTTGAATAAGCGGCTCGTTTATCTTCTGTAAGCCCAGATGCCCAAAAACGATTTCTTGATCGTCGAACATACCAATTGCTCAATTCATCAACTAATACTGCCATTTCGCGTGTTGCTTGGGTAAATTGATAACGTTCCATATAGTCATTAACGAGTTTGACTGTACTATGCAGGCGAGAAAGAATCCACTCATCTAAGATTGTTCTCTGACCTGTTTGCTGCCCGTCATATACATAGCCATCTATTTTCGCATACATGGCATAAAACTTATACGTATTATCTAATGTGTCAATCAATTTTGATTTTGCATCCTGCACAATCTTTTTTGAAAACCGTTTCGGATTCCACGGTGAGCTATCGACTAAGAAGGACCAGCGAAGAGCATCTGCACCGTATTCCTTCATAAGTTCAATAGGATCCAATGCATTTCCTTTACTTTTAGACATTTTCTGACCATGTTCATCAAGTACATGTCCGAGTGATAAGACGTTTTTATACGGTGCTTTTCCTGAGAATAGTGTGGAAACAGCGAGTAGGCTGTAGAAAAATCCTCTCGTCTGGTCAATTCCTTCAATGACGACATCTGCAGGGAATTGTGTAGCGAATTTTTCTTTGTTTTCAAATGGATAGTGATGCTGTGCAAATGGCATCGAGCCACTATCAAACCAAACATCAATAACTTCAGGCGTTCGTTGCATAGTACCTTCACACTTCGGACAGGTACATAGTACTTCGTCAATATATGGCTTATGCAGTTCGATATCGTTTAATACCGGCTTTGCCGCTAGTTTTTGTAATTCCTCGATACTGCTAGGTGCCTCTTCGTGATCACATTCAGAACAAACCCAAACATTTAAAGGTGTACCCCAGTATCGATTTCTGCTTATATTCCAATCAACGAGATTTTCAAGGAAGTGACCAAATCGTCCATCTTTAATATGCTCTGGGTACCAAGTAACAGTTGCATTGTTCTCAAGCATTTTCTCCTTTAAAGACGACATCCTGATAAACCAGCTATCCGTTGCGTAGTAAAGTAACGGAGAGTCACATCTCCAACAATGTGGGTAGCTGTGCTCATATTTTTCTTTATGATAAAGCGTGCCTTGTTCAGAAAGCATTTTAATAATATCAACGTCACAGTCCTTCACAAATCTACCTGAAAGCTCTACTACGTCAGCGGTATAACGTCCTTGTTGATCGACAACATTGATAAAGGAAAAATTATTTTGCTGAACGGTTTTATAATCATCTTCACCGTAAGCCGGAGCAATGTGAACAATCCCTGTTCCGCTGTCTTCTGTGACATAGTCTGCTAAAACGACCTGGTGTCCTTTCTCAACAGTTACATAATTAAATGGTGGGGCATAACGGACTCCTTCAAATTCAATACCACTATGTTCACTTAACACGATAACATGATCACCAAGGACTTTTTCTACTAATGATTTAGCAACGATGTAAACCACATTCTCTTTTTGGGCACGCACATACGTTAAGGTTGGATTCATGGCGAGTGCAACATTTGCAGGCAATGTCCAAGGTGTTGTTGTCCAGCCTAAGAAATATTCTTCGTCTGCATCAAGACGCTTGAATTTTACAGTAGCCGATAAATCTTTTACATCCTTATAGCCTTGGGCAACCTCGTGCGAGCTTAAAGAAGTTTGACAGCTAGGGCAATATGGTGATACGCGATGCCCTTTATACAAGAGGCCATCTTTGTGAACTTTACTTAAAATGTTCCATACAGTCTCGATGTATTCATTGCTTAAAGTCATATAAGGACTGTCCATATCTACCCAATAACCTAATTCTTCTGTAAATGAACGCCACTTTTTCTCGTAGGTAAATACGCTTTCCTTACATTTATTGATAAAAGACTCGATGCCATACCGTTCAATCTCATGCTTTCCTGATATGCCCAGTTGTTTTTCAACACCAAGCTCCACCGGAAGACCATGTGTATCCCAACCAGCCTTTCTTTCTACTTGGAAGCCTTGCATTGTTTTATACCGAGCTACCACATCTTTAATCGTTCGCCCAAACGCATGACCTACATGGGGCAGACCATTTGCTGTTGGTGGTCCTTCATAAAAAACAAAAGGTGTCTTGCCTTCTCTTGATTGAACAGACTGTCTAAATGTGTTTTCTTCTGTCCAATAGTGACGGACATGTTCTTCACGCTGAGTAACAGTTTCCTTACTTTCATTCATATTCATAGATATCGCTCCTATACAAAAATGTTTAAAAACACACAAAAAACCCCGTCCCAAGTAAAGGGACGGGGTTAACCGCGATACCACCCTAATTCTATTGATCCGATCAATAGCACTTAGCAACGTACAATCATACGTGTTCCTTGTAACGGTAGACGCCCGATTAGACTTACTATAAGATTCAGTCTAACTTCTCAGAGAGGATTTTCACGTAACACTCGAACACTGACTTGCACCAAAATGTCAGCTCTCTGTGGATCAAGACGAAACGCTACTTTTTCTCATCAACGAATTTGTATGCTTTTATTGGGATTTATTGTAACAGACGATTAAATAGCTGTCAAATAGTTCTGGAATTAAGATTTAAGGGATTAAAACAGCACCTTTGAGGTGGTTCTTTTCTCATTATTAATAAATCTTAATAAGTATAAGGAAGAAACTGATATTTTTTCAGTTCTTCATTAGAATAAATTTCCCTTGCTTATCTGTGACATATGGAACTATATTTACAATGGGAATCACTTCGGAAATATTCTATATCGGTTTCCTGTAACCCCCGTGCTTTTTATTACAGCATCAGTGACTCATTATGAAGATACCTATTCAATATATCTATATATTTATATGAAAATAAAAAAACGATAATATTTTTAGCCAGGGTGTTGCTTTTTTAAAAAAATAATAGTAATATAATAATCCTCAGCTAATAGATAAATAGTAAATGAAAAGTTTTTTATAAATTTATCTTTTAGTTGTTGACAATGTCTAGTATACTTTGATAAGATATAATCCTGTTGTTAATACAGCGGAAATTATTTTAAAAAAGTATTTGACACTTTGAGATTGAGATGGTATATTGATATTCCGCCTCAAAAAATAGTTCTTTGAAAACTAAACAAAGCAGAAACGTCAACGTTAATTCTATTATTATATTAAGAGCTAATCTTACTCTTTATTGGAGAGTTTGATCCTGGCTCAGGACGAACGCTGGCGGCGTGCCTAATACATGCAAGTCGAGCGGACTTGTGAGAGCTTGCTCTCGCAAGTTAGCGGCGGACGGGTGAGTAACACGTGGGCAACCTGCCTGTAAGACTGGGATAACTTCGGGAAACCGGAGCTAATACCGGATAATTCTTTTCTACACATGTAGGAAAGCTGAAAGATGGCTTCGGCTATCACTTACAGATGGGCCCGCGGCGCATTAGCTAGTTGGTGAGGTAACGGCTCACCAAGGCAACGATGCGTAGCCGACCTGAGAGGGTGATCGGCCACACTGGGACTGAGACACGGCCCAGACTCCTACGGGAGGCAGCAGTAGGGAATCTTCCGCAATGGACGAAAGTCTGACGGAGCAACGCCGCGTGAGTGATGAAGGTTTTCGGATCGTAAAACTCTGTTGTTAGGGAAGAACAAGTACCGTTCGAATAGGGCGGTACCTTGACGGTACCTAACCAGAAAGCCACGGCTAACTACGTGCCAGCAGCCGCGGTAATACGTAGGTGGCAAGCGTTGTCCGGAATTATTGGGCGTAAAGCGCGCGCAGGTGGTTCCTTAAGTCTGATGTGAAAGCCCACGGCTCAACCGTGGAGGGTCATTGGAAACTGGGGAACTTGAGTGCAGAAGAGGAAAGTGGAATTCCACGTGTAGCGGTGAAATGCGTAGAGATGTGGAGGAACACCAGTGGCGAAGGCGACTTTCTGGTCTGTAACTGACACTGAGGCGCGAAAGCGTGGGGAGCGAACAGGATTAGATACCCTGGTAGTCCACGCCGTAAACGATGAGTGCTAAGTGTTAGGGGGTTTCCGCCCCTTAGTGCTGCAGCTAACGCATTAAGCACTCCGCCTGGGGAGTACGGCCGCAAGGCTGAAACTCAAAGGAATTGACGGGGGCCCGCACAAGCGGTGGAGCATGTGGTTTAATTCGAAGCAACGCGAAGAACCTTACCAGGTCTTGACATCCTCTGCCAACCCTAGAGATAGGGCGTTCCCCTTCGGGGGACAGAGTGACAGGTGGTGCATGGTTGTCGTCAGCTCGTGTCGTGAGATGTTGGGTTAAGTCCCGCAACGAGCGCAACCCTTGATCTTAGTTGCCAGCATTCAGTTGGGCACTCTAAGGTGACTGCCGGTGACAAACCGGAGGAAGGTGGGGATGACGTCAAATCATCATGCCCCTTATGACCTGGGCTACACACGTGCTACAATGGATGGTACAAAGGGCTGCGAGACCGCGAGGTTAAGCGAATCCCATAAAACCATTCTCAGTTCGGATTGCAGGCTGCAACTCGCCTGCATGAAGCCGGAATCGCTAGTAATCGCGGATCAGCATGCCGCGGTGAATACGTTCCCGGGCCTTGTACACACCGCCCGTCACACCACGAGAGTTTGTAACACCCGAAGTCGGTGGGGTAACCGTAAGGAGCCAGCCGCCTAAGGTGGGACAGATGATTGGGGTGAAGTCGTAACAAGGTAGCCGTATCGGAAGGTGCGGCTGGATCACCTCCTTTCTAAGGATATATAGAAGTATT
>NZ_JAGYPM010000005.1 GCF_018343665.1 Cytobacillus citreus | reverse complement strand
GGGCTCATAACCCGAAGGTCGCAGGTTCAAATCCTGTCCCCGCAATATGGTCCGGTAGTTCAGTTGGTTAGAATGCCTGCCTGTCACGCAGGAGGTCGCGGGTTCGAGTCCCGTCCGGACCGCCATTTTTTTCAGTAGTTTAAAACTACTGTTGATATATAGTTTGTTTTGTGGCTCAGTAGCTCAGTCGGTAGAGCAAAGGACTGAAAATCCTTGTGTCGGCGGTTCGATTCCGTCCTGAGCCACCATTTTTATACCTTTTTACTGAATATGGTGGGGTAGCGAAGTGGCTAAACGCGGCGGACTGTAAATCCGCTCCCTGTGGGTTCGGCGGTTCGAATCCGTCCCCCACCACCATTTATAGGGGTATAGTTTAAAGGTAGAACAGAGGTCTCCAAAACCTCCAGTGTGGGTTCGATTCCTACTACCCCTGCCAATATTATGGCGGTTGTGGCGAAGTGGTTAACGCATCGGATTGTGGTTCCGACATTCGTGGGTTCGATTCCCATCAGCCGCCCCATAAAATTAAACTAATATTAGGCCATGTCAAAATGGTAGGTACTCATATATAGTAAATGTCGCCACATTTAACTACAGAAGTTAATTCATGGTAGTTATTCATTTGCAATTAAATGTGTCTGCGGTGATAATTCATGAAGAATGCTCAAAGAAGTGATTCTTGAGGTTAAATCAATGGGCTATAGCCAAGCGGTAAGGCAACGGACTTTGACTCCGTCATGCGTTGGTTCGAATCCAGCTAGCCCAGCCATTTTTTGTTGGCGGCATAGCCAAGTGGTAAGGCAGAGGTCTGCAAAACCTTTATCACCGGTTCAAATCCGGTTGCCGCCTCCATACAGATGAATATTATTTATTTGCGGGTGTAGTTTAGTGGTAAAACCTCAGCCTTCCAAGCTGATGATGAGGGTTCGATTCCCTTCACCCGCTCCATAATGTGGGCCTATAGCTCAGCTGGTTAGAGCGCACGCCTGATAAGCGTGAGGTCGATGGTTCGAGTCCATTTAGGCCCACCATTTCTATATTACTATTCCGCAGTAGCTCAGTGGTAGAGCTATCGGCTGTTAACCGATCGGTCGTAGGTTCGAGTCCTACCTGCGGAGCCATTTTTGTCCTTAATTCTTTCCTGCATATACATATATTAAAATCCCCCACTAATCTTATTACTTTCTCTAACTTAAACTCTCAAAAAAAGAATCGCCATGATGACAACTCCCATATTATTTCATATGAATTTTAATCATTTTTCTTTGGGACACAAATTTATATCATTTGTATGAGCTGTAATAGACTTAAATGTTAATAGAGATTCCTTTGTTATAGCCAAAGTCGGATATAAATGGTAACGATAGCTATCTCATGAGACCATCTCAAGCAGAAAAAAGAGAAAAAGCGGTCTCATAGAGAGTTCATGAGACCACCACAAGCTGAAAAAAGAGAAAATAAAAACAGCTTTTCTAATAAAACGGCACTCAATCTTCTTCAGTGACAAAAATCCGGACTGCGACAACTTTTCTTATTCATCCAAGCTTTATAGAAAATATCAAAAGTCTATTGGGGGAATTTTCATGGTATGAAGCGACAAAAGAGAAGGATATTGTTGTATGTAAGCGGACAATACATTTGATATTGTAAAAGGCTCTGTGCTTGTATTAGCACTTGCTGTCACCTACATTCATGCAAAAAATAAATTTGTAAGATGTGGGTATTTCCCAAATAGTTCCAGACTTATATCCGTAATCCTTTTTTCAGTGGTGTTGAAACGAGAATAATATACGAGTATAATAGTATGATTCTGTATGTGCAGATAATTGGATATTAAAAGGGTGGCATGTAATGAAAAAAAGGATAGTAGATATTGTTTTTATAGCGCTAGGCTCATTGATTTTTGCACTAGGAGTTAATCTATTTATTATTCCAAACGAGCTCGGTGAAGGCGGAGTGACTGGGATTACCATTATTGCGTATTATCTATTTGAATGGTCTCCAGGGTTAGTGAACTTAGTGCTTAATTCTATTTTGTTGCTTGTAGGCTATCGATTTTTAAGTAAAACAACAACGATTTATACGATTATTGCTGTTGTACTTCATTCTCTATTCTTGCATTTAACGAAGGGCTGGAGCATTCCATCAGATGAAATAGTCGTGAATGCGATCTTTGGCGGCCTCTTCGTAGGTATAGGAATAGGCTTGATCATCCGTGTTGGCGGAACAACTGCCGGTACGACGATCTTAGCGAGAATCACAAATAAATATCTAGGCTGGAGTATTAGCTATGGCTTGTTATTTTTCGATCTAATTGTCGCTTTTTCTTCTTATTTCATTATCGGTGCTGAAAAGCTGATGCTTACGATTATGATGCTTTATATTGGTACGAAGGTCATGGAGTTCATAATTGAAGGGTTAAATCCTAAAAAGGCTGTGACGATCATATCTGATGTGCCTGACGAAATTGCACAGCAAGTGAATGATAAGATGAACAGAGGTGTGACCGTTTTTGCCGGCACCGGCTACTATACAAAAATGCAAAAAGATATTTTATATATTGTGATAAGCAAACAAGAAGTCGTTAAGCTAAAGAAAATTGTTAACGATGCAGACAAGAACGCATTTGTTGCTATACATGATGTTCGAGATGTTTTTGGAGAAGGTTTTGGAAATATATAATCATATGAAAAGGATGTTAGAAACGATGGCTTGATCACAGTTTCCAGCATCCTTTTTTGAATGGGCTGATAACCTTGCAAAAAGGTTTATTTCATCTCTTATAATCTAGTTTTATTCTCAAATCTAAAGGATTATTTATGGAAAACTAATCGAATCCACTTTTCGAGGGTATGAAATATGAAGTAACCCATTATTAATTTGTATATGCATTAAATGGGCCTGTGTTGCTTCTGGCAGTTCAATGACTCGTTCAAATTCACCGTATACTCTCTCTCGTTTCATTTCCATTTCTAGTGGTAATACTGGCTTTGTTTTGCCACTAATTTTTAAATGTGTATCCGAGATTAAGTTGAGTGAAAGATCCTCTTGGTTTACTCCCGGTATTTCAAAAATAATAAAGTTATATTTCTCATTTTGGTACATATCAAATATGGGATTAGGCATCTTTTCTTTAAAAAATTCATCAGGATGTTTTTGCTTGAGTACACTAGACCAAAAATCACTATTTCTATATTCATTCGTAATCTCTAGCCATTTTCTCATCTTTTCTATGTCCATCGTAATACTCCTTTATAATAGATTAGAGATAGGAAAAGAAGGGTTACCTATTTGATCTTGATCACTAACATCTGGATCTATAGTTCCTGTGTTTAAAAATGAAGATGCTGGTGAAAAATCACCGAAAGAATTGTTTGACCCAAAAAATTTACTATTAGCAGTATGACTGTTATGAACAGTAGGGCCAATATCAATATTTCCGTTTTGAGTAGTTCCATTCACCTTTAAATTTAAGATATTTATTACACTGGGCATGTCATAAATCTCCTTTATATTAAATTCGGGGGCAGTGGTTGCCCCGGCATATTTACATTCGCAGTATCAGTATTTCCAATTGCAGATTGGTCGTTCACATCAGGATCAATAAATATATTTTCCATCATTGCTTCAGTCGGTGAAGTATCACCATATGAAGAATTAATTCCTTGTGATTTGTTACTGGCCGTGTGACTATTATGAGTTGCTTCTCCTATCGTAATAGACCCGTTACCTGAAATACTGTTGACTTTTATATAATATAAATTGATTACAATCGAAGGCATCTTAATACACCTTTCTATTCTGCGTTTTATAGGTACTATATGCGATTTGTTGCCCATATGTTACATTTATATATATTATTTCAATTTTCTCCTAATAGATTTCATTATTAAATACAAAACCCCTACTGTTATACATAATAAGTACATAAACCAGATAATCATGGCATTTATATTATTCTCACGTTTCCTATTAAAATTTTCATAAAATAAATCTTATAACTTATGATTTTTGGTAATAGAGGGATATTGAATTAAAATATGACCTTCTAAAAAATTCCATTCGTGAATAAAAATAATATAGTGTTATTCCCGAATAGAACTAAACTAATATTTTAACTGACAACTATGTGAAGGGAATCCTCCATATATCCTTAATTTTAAAAATTTGTCGGAAGGAAATCGTAGGTGGAAAGGTGAATGTTTAAATATTGTAAAAATATTTTTAGGGGAGGAATGTAATCATGGTTAAAAAAGTATTGCTACTAGCGGGAGATGCAGTTGAAGCGTTAGAAATTTATTATCCTTATTTTCGCTGTCTAGAAGAAGGATACGATGTACAAATAGCTGCTCCATCAAAGAAAAAGCTACAAACGGTTGTGCATGATTTCATTGGCTGGGATACTTATACGGAAAGCAAAGGATACTTAATTGAATCCCATTTGGCTTTTGAAGATGTAATTCCTGAAGAATATGATGGCTTGATTATTCCTGGAGGAAGAGCACCCGAATACATTCGTCTGAATGAAAATGTTCCAAAAATTGTTGCTCATTTCTTTGAAGCGAATAAACCAGTTGCAGCCATTTGCCATGCAAGCCTCATTTTAACAACGGTTCGACAATTTATGGAGGGCCGTGAACTGACTGCTTACATTGCCTGTAAGCCAGATGTTGAAGCAGCAGGCGCGACCTATATCGAAGAACATCTTCATGTAGAAGGAAATCTTATTTCTGGTCACGCATGGCCAGACCTCCCAGGCTTTATGAAGGAATTCATTAAACAATTAAATGAATAATTTAAGATATATTTAAAAAAGGAATCAGAGCGAAGTCGCTTTGGTTCCTTTTCTTATTGACAGTGGAAAATGAGAGAATCTATTATCACCTCTAAATGTATACAGATTAAAGGTATGCTATAATATTTAAACTTGAGCTTTTCTTTTTAGAGGTGAAAAATTTGCAAAAACAAACAAAACAGAGATCGGTCGTTCTCGCCTTATTAATTGCAACCTTCTTGACAGCCATCGAAGGTACGATTGTCAGCACCGCGATGCCGAAAATTGTTGAGGATCTTGGTGGCAGCAAGCTATATACATGGGTCATTTCTGTCTATTTATTAGCTGTGGTGATTAGTACGCCTATTTTTGGAAAACTAGCTGATTTATATGGCAGGAAGAGAATGTTTACGATTGGAACGATTATTTTTCTAATAGGATCAATGCTTTCGGGGCTCTCGCAAACAATGGAACAGCTCGTTCTTTTTCGTTTGATTCAAGGACTAGGAGCAGGTGCGCTTACAACGATTCCGTTTACAATTATCGGTGATGTGTTTGAATTCAAAGAGCGAGCAAAAATTCAAGGCATGATTAGCAGTGTTTGGGGAATTTCTGGGATTATCGGACCACTTGCAGGCGGTTTTATCGTCGACACTATTTCATGGCATTGGATTTTCTATATGAACCTGCCATTTGGGATTTTTGCTTTAATATTATTATCTATATCATTACATGAAAATCTTGAGAAGAAGAAGCAAATTATCGATTATGCAGGTATTACGACGTTTGCAATTAGTATGTCGTCCTTTTTATACGCTTTGACATTATTAAAAGAGGATAGATCATTAACGACAAGTATTTCTGCCTTATTAGCAGTTTCACTGATCACCTTTTGTTTATTTTTCTATATTGAAGCAAAGGGAAAAGAGCCAATGCTGCCGCTTTCCTTATTTAAAATCAAGTTTATCACGATTTCGAATATTGCCGGCTTTTTATTAGGATTTATTCTTGTTGCTATCACCTTTTATATTCCGTTATGGGTGCAAGGTGTAACAGGCTTAAACGCTACTTTTTCTGGAATCGCGATGCTGCCTATGTCGATTACTTGGCCCCTTGGTGCGGTCTTTGTAGGCAGATGGCTTGCAAAATCACCGATCGGAAAAATGGCTGTTATCGGTATCTCTTTAATTATTATCGGATGTATTGGATTAACTTTCTTTAGGTCAGGGACAACGATTCCGTTCTTGATGGCAGATACAGCTATCTTGGGCTTTGGTTTCGGTTTAGCGATGACATCCTTTACCGTTGCTGTTCAATCAGCTGTTGATTGGAATATGCGCGGAGCGGCAATGGGTTCACATACATTAATGAGAAATTTAGGGCAGGCAATTGGGATCGCTGTTTCAGGGCTATTGTTGAGTGATAAACTTTATGGTCATGCATTAGAATCAAGTCTCCATTCAGTTTTCACGATGCTGATTCTATTAGCAGTATGCGCCCTGGCTGTAACTGGCGTTCTACTGCGTCAAAAAGAACCAGCGCTTAGCAGCTAGGTTATAGGCATTTTTATTGTAACGCTATCTTCCAAAGGTAGCGTTTTTTGCATTAAATATAGATCGGAATTGATGCCTATAAAATAAAAACAAAAATTAGCATATAATAAACGCTAAAACATTTCCAATTATTAAATATTTTAGTAGGATGACATTAGCAAGTTTATATCGAAATTTGAAATCTATAATCTTGCTAATTTAAGGAAAAGGAAAAGAGAAATCATGAAACTCGACCGTTTATTAACAATGACGATGATCTTAATAAATCGTAAAAAAGTGAAGGCACAGGAGCTTGCAGAGCTATTTGATGTTTCCATTCGGACGATTTATCGGGATGTGGATACTCTTAGCAAGGCAGGTATTCCGGTCATAAGCTATCAAGGAGCAAACGGCGGGATTAGTTTAATAGAAGGATATCGAGTTGATAAGCAAGTGTTGACAGAGGATGAGCTTACTTCGATATCAATTGCTTTAAAAAGTGTACTTACCTCTTATCAGGATCCACACGCGGAAGCGGTTTTAGAAAAAATAACAGGAATTGCTGCAGAAAGAAAAACAAGCTTAGATTATATTTTTATCGATTATAGTCCGTGGGGGTCAAATGCACTCTTAAAGGAAAAAATAACAAAAGTGAAACAAGCGATTGAAACATCATCGTGTCTGATATTTACATATTCTAAGGGTTATGGAAAACAAACAGAACGGATGATTGAGCCACATATTCTTGTGGAAAAAGGGAGATCGTGGTACGTCTATGGGTTTTGTCATTTAAGAGAGGCATTTCGCCTGTTCAAGGTCTCAAGAATGAAAGATATACAATTAAGTGAAGAAAAGTTCATTCGCAAAGAGATCAACCTATCTGAGCAGCCTTGGGATAAAGAGTGGCATGAGCCGAAAAATACTATTTCTCTAAAACTATCCTTTAGCCCTGGATCTCGCCTGTTAATGGAAGAATCGTTTGGAGTAGAGTTCATCAAGGAAGAGCAATCCATTGTTGAAATCGATATTCCAGAGGATGAGTGGCTATATGGATTTATTTTAAGCTTTGGAAATAAAGTAGAAGTGTTAGAGCCACTTCATATAAGAGAGATCATTAAAAAGAGAATAATAGATGTTATGAAAATATATACGGAAAATATTTAAACGAATATGACAAACAGTTGTCAGGTTTACACCGATATATTGTGTATATACGAAAGGAAGGTGTATGTAAAATGAATACTATTCATTGTCAAAGCTGTGGAATGCCAGTAAATGAAGAGAAGCTATTTGGAACTGAGAAGGATGGAGCAAGAAGTGCAGAGTATTGCGTATATTGCTATGAGGATGGGGAATACAAGCAAGCTAACATGACACTCACGGATATGATCAATCTATGTGTGCCATTTTTGAAAGAAGATGGGAAGAGTGAAGAGGAAGCTCGAACAATGTTGAATGAGTTTTTACCAACATTAAAGAGATGGAGGAATAAATAAGTTGAATCAGCCCGTTATTAAGGGAAAAGAGCCGTTCCATATCTTTGGAATTACAATCAAAACAACGAATGCAAATGAAATGACAGCGAATGCGAAAATTCCCCAATTATGGAATACCTACTACGAGCAAAAGGTATATGAGAAAATCCCTGCTTCTGATCAGGGCGGTGTTACATATGGCCTCTATTCTGACTATGAACAAGGAGTAGATGGAGAATATAGTATGACTGTTGGACTTGAAGGAGGTCCGAGAGATACACTACCAGAAGGAATTGTTGTCAAAACAGTGCCGGCAGCAAAATATGTTGTGTTCACCTCTGATATAGGACCAGTATCTGAAATCGTCATAAAGGCATGGCAAGAAATTTGGGATTGGTTTGAACTAGCTGATGTAGAGAGAACATATACAGGTGATTTTGAAGTATATGATGAAAGATGTGAAAATCCACATCAAGCGCAAGTAGATATTTATGTGGCCATTAAGGAATAGAAGGAAGCTGTAAGATGACACCGTTCAGAAATTAGAACGGTGTTTTTAGCTTAATCATTCATTCTCGTTGTTTTACAGTATTAAAGGATGTTATCATCTTACTAATAATGTAAAGAAAGGAAGAAAGCGATGTCTTTGGAAACGGTGAAGGCTCATTTTAAAAAGTGGAATCGCGAGGCAGACATTTTAGAGTTTGAAACATCAAGTGCGACAGTTGAACTGGCTGCTGAAGCGATTGGCTGTATTCCTGCAAGAATTGCAAAAACATTATCCTTCAAGGGTGAGGGAGATCAAGCAATTCTAGTAGTTGCGGCAGGTGATGCCAAGGTTGATAACAAGAAATTCCGCCAAGCTTTTGGCCTAAAAGCTCGCATGCTTTCGGCTGATGAAGTGGTAGAGCAAACTGGTCACATCATTGGCGGAGTTTGTCCATTCGGATTAGCAAATGAATTAGATGTCTATTTAGATATCTCGATGAAACGCTTTGAGACTCTTTTTCCCGCCTGTGGCAGTTCAAACTCAGCTATTGAGTTGACCCTTGATGAACTGGTTGAATACTCATCTGCTAAAGAGTGGGTGGATGTTTGTAAGGGGTGGGAAGAGGAACAGGTGAAAGAGGCAGTCGCTTCCAATATCAATCAGCCCCAAAATTAATTTTCATATTTATTATTTTCAGAACATAGAAATACCTAATTCCAATACTGTCTAAAAAGACAATATAGGAATTAGGTATTTTTTTAACCCAAAAAAGGATATTAGCAGTAAAAATTGTAACTTCATTATTTCAGATCATCTCCATGGCGTAAAAACCATGGAGATTTTTTATTGTATTTTTTATCCATTTTTGATGTATCACTTCTATTCATGGTCTAGTTACCTAGCATTTCGCATAATCATTATGTAGTTTCCATCAATTTTCAGTGGATAGGATTTATGGTAATAGCTGTTTCATATGAAAATCTGAGGTGGTGTTATGGATCAAATTACTTTCCTGCTTTTTATGTACTCGGATGTTTGTATAGTTCTTGGACTTTATGTTTATTTATTGCGAATCAAGAAGCTAATCGGGTTTCAGTTAGGAATGAATATTAGTGTTGTAATGGGGGGAATGGCTGCTTTACTATTTGGTGTATTACTCATCCTGCAATATCCGTTTCATTTCACGTGGATTACGATTATCTCCACACTGGCAGGATTAGTGACTGGGGCATTGTTTGGACGGTTGTTCGATTATCAATCGTTTGTGACCGGTTTAACGAATGGAGTGATCGTTGGATTGATGTCACCGATGATTGGGACAGTTTTAGAAATGACCTCGGTATTTGTATGGTTTGTTCATATTTTTTTTGCTTTGTGTTTACTCACTATTCTTATTTCAATTAAAAGGTCGTGAAGTAAACTGTGCTGATCATTATGTTATTTAGTTGGAATCTTATTGGATTAGGTTTAGTATACAGGATATTCAAAAAGAAAAATTTGTCATTTGATGATCGATTTTCGATGACGATGTGTATGGCCATAACAATGATCTCTCCACTTATCATAGCACTTCACATTGAACTATTACTACCTGGCTCTCTAAAGGCTCTATTTCTAATCCCGATTTTGCTTGGATTACTAATAGGCTGGAAATTCGGTTCACTCATAAAAGCTCCAGCTCTGCTAACCAGTATTTATAATGGCACAATGGGAGGAATTATGGGAACGATGCTCGGTGCTGTGCTTCAAAATCCTGCGCTTTGCAACATACCGATCGAGTCAGAAGCAATGATGACGGCGAACATGTATAGTCTTGCTATCTTTACAACCTTCCTTCATACACTTGTGTTCATTTTATCGCAGATTAACGGGCAGTAAGACCCCCACTTCAAGGTTGCGAGAGAATGAAAGAAACCTAAGTGGGGGTCAACTACCAGTAAAGGCCCGACGACGGACACGATGTCCTAGTCAGGCGAAAGCCACAGGACGTGGCGTTTTGAGCGTGATTGGTTCAACTAACCATCAGTGGGGGATGAAAGCCGACTAAGAACGCCACGTCCTGTGGCAACGTCGGCACTAGCACGTCCTGTGCGTCGAAAAACCCCCACTGATGGAAGTTTCACTTTATTCGTTATTCCTTTAAGGTGTAAAGTAACCGCTTTATATGTCATAAGGGAGGAGAAAAAATGAAGGTATTTGTTGTTGCCATCTTCTTGTTTGCTGGATTTATGGCTTTCTATTTCTTTTGGCCCCAATCAGTAGATTTACCGAAAATTGGCCATGTGAAGGATTCGACACTTACTGAAGTGAGCGGAAAGGAATTTTCCAAACAGAAAAAACCAAAACTTATTACTTTCTTCTATACAAATTGTCCAGACGTTTGTCCTACCACAATGATTGATCTAAAAAAATTACAACAATTAATGAAGGAAAAAGGAATATCTGATAATCAGTATCTTATTCTAGCAGTGACATTGGACCGGGAATACGATACGAAAGAGAGAATTTTAGAGTATAAAAATGCTTTTGAAATTTCGAGCTCCAATTGGCTGTTCTTAAGAGGCTCTGAAGAAGAAACAAAGAAATTTGCTCAAAACTTCAACATGATATATGAAAAGAATCAAGATGGGTTTGTTGTGCATTCTACAACCATGTATGTGGTGGATTCGAATGAGCGAATTAGAGCCATTCATAATATGGCGACAGGTGATAAACGAGTGAATATCGAGAAAATTGCTGACCATTTGATACAGCTAATGGATTAATCAGGAAAATTGCTGACCAGTAGAGATCTAATGGAAACAAGATTGTGTTTTTTGCTTATTAACAAAAATGAATAGATGGTAAACCAATGAAAAGCAAGGATTTTCAAATTAACAATCTGGCAAGGTAAAAAGGGATAGGGGTAAGGATCCATTTTATAAAAAGGCCATAGTCCACCGACACTTGTCCATTCGGGTTACTCCTTTAAGACATATATATAAGTATCAAAAGTAAAGAAGTCATAAACCGTAAATAACGGATATGCGCTTTACTGTTGAAAACAATATTAAAGGAGAGAAAATGAATGAGAAAAAATACGTGTGGCTGCCATGGTCACGATCACTGTCCTCCGCAAATGGAGTGTAAAACAGTAAAATCGGTGTCTGGCGAATGTAAAAGTGAAGATTTCTTTTCACCAGGTGAATTTGAACAAACAGTAGTATTAAATGATATAATTATTCAAATTCCAGTAGAAGCAGATATTAAGCTGCCAGCGCATGCCAAAGATCTTAAGCTTGTTAAGAAGAATGTAAAACTGAAACAATGTAAAGTGGTCAAAAATTCCTTTGATCCGACTCATAAGTCTGTAAAGTTATTTATTGAAGGTGTTGTTCATAAAAATATTCAATTTGTTGAGTCCTGCGATGATAAGGTAAGAGATTTTTCTGTTAGTGTCCCATTTAGATGTTTCAGAAAGGTGCATCTCAATAAGCCTGCTCAATTCCCGTTTGGAGAGTTTAGTATTAAGAAAAACGTTCTTGAAAGAAAAGAGATCGCTAAAAATGGTCATGGTGCTGATGAATGTATTACAGGCTCATTGACTTTTGAAGTATTTACTGAACCAGTTGAATGTAAATTGCTTTTTGCTGTGATCGACGAATGGGATATTTTCAAAAAACACGATAGTTTTGGAAGATTTAGAAAGATCACTGAAAAAATGGATGTAGTACTTGGAATTAAATTGTTCCAAAAACAGCAATGCCCTGAACCTGAAGCTGTTGAACATGAATCGTCTTCATTTGAGGAACATGAAAAGAAGGAAACTATTTTTGATAGATTCAGGGGTATGATTGGCTAATAAATCAGTGAAAGGGTGTCTCTCAAAAGGAGGCACCCTTTCTTTTGGCTTTTAGGAAAAGTCCTGCTGATTGAAGTTCAATATATTGCGGCTGCAGTAGGTCAATTGATAAATTGGCTCTTCCTTGAATATTAAGCTGAGGCACGTTTCCCTTCAAATTTTGTTCCTTATGCCATATAAAGCTGATACTGCGTAAATGATGCTCAATTTGATTCGCAAGTGACTGATAATACTCGTGGTGTGAACTGGTCCCACTGTCGTCATGTGATTGGAACATGAACTCTTTTTGACTGCTGTTTGATAAGACAGGAGGAAAAAACCACTGAATATTGGTTACTTTTTGCCACGGAACAGGGATTTTCACTGTGTGAAGAGTATGGGACTCGTTTACAAATTCAACTTCTGCTATCAGTACACCTTTAAAAAAAACGGTAGTTGAAGGTAGAAGTACACGGCAATCTAAAGAGTGAAGGGACCAATCAATTTTTTCCACATTCTTCAATGCACTAAACAAATTGTATGAATCAAAGATATCGATATCAATGTTCACTTTGGCAAGCAAAACAGAAAGCTTTACTATTGGGCTATGATTCTTTTTTAGGCAATCATCAGAAAGATTATTCGTATGGGAAGGATCGTGATAATTGTCTTCATTCTCTTTTTCATTGAACCATTCTCTTTCAAAACAATTTTCTTCGGAAGAAGATTCCTCTTGGAATGAAGAGGATTCTTCACTCATATCCTCCTCTTTTATAGAATAGGCATCTGCTAGTAGAGATTCAAACTCACTCTGTAATGAAGAGGATTCTTCACTCATATTCTCTTCTACAGAATAGGCATCCGCTAGTAAAGATTCAAACTCACTCTGGGATGAAGAGGATTCCTCACTCATATCCTCCTCCTCTACGGATAAGTCCTCCTCCAGTATAGAATCAATCTCCTCTTGGAAAGAAGAGGATTCTTCTGACATTAATTCATCCTTTACGGAATAAGCAGCCACTATTGTTAAATTAAGTTCCTCTTGGAAAGAAGAGGATTCCTCACTCATATCCTCCTCTACGGAAAAGACATCCTCCAGTATAGAATCAATCCCCTCTTGTAATGAAGAGGATTCCTCAATCAAAGATTCCTCTTCTACGGAAAAGTCCTCCTCCAGTATAGAATCAATCCCCTCTTGTAATGAAGAGGATTCCTCAATCAAAGATTCCTTTTCTACGGAAAAGTCCTCCTCCAGTATAGAATCAATCTTCTCTTGTAATGAAGAGGATTCCTTAATCAAAGATTCCTCCTCTACGGAAAAGTCCTCCTCCAGAATAGAATCAATCTCCTCTTGGAAAGAAGAGGATTCCTCAATCAAAGATTCCTCTTCTACGGAAAAGTCCTCCTCCAGAATAGAATCCATCTCCTCTTGTAATGAAGGGGCCTCCTCAATCAAAGATTCCTCTTCTACGGAAAAGTCCTCCTCCAGAATAGAATCCATCTCCTCTTGTAATGAAGAGGCCTCCTCAATCAAAGATACCTCTTCTACAGAAAAGTTCTCCTCCAGAATAGAATCAACCTCCTCTTGGAAAGAAGAGGTTTCCTCAATCAAAGATTGCTCTTTTACAGAAAAGTTCTCCTCCAGAATAGAATCAATCTCCTCTTGGAAAGAAGAGGATTCCTCAATCAAAGATTGCTCTTTTGCAGAAAAGTTCTCCTCCACTATAGAATCAATCTCCTCCTGGATGGTAGAGGATTCTTCTAGATTGAAATAGGCTTCAGTAAGCAAAGTAGAAAACTCATTCTGAATGGAAGAAGACTCCTCTAGTATTGGAAAAAAGGCATTCTCATAGGTAGAAGATTCTTCAAAAGAAGAAGAAGACTCCTCTTCTTGAAGGGAAGCGCCATTCTCAAGAATAGAAGAAGACTCTTCTTGATAAAAATAATCATCCGACAGCATAGAGGAAATCTCATTCATAAGTGATGTATTCTCGTGAATAAAAGACTCCTCTTCTTGAAGGGAAGCGTCATTCTCAAGAATAGAAGAAGACTCCTCTTGATAAAGATAATCATCCGACAGTATAGAGGAAATCTCATTCATAAGTGATGTATTCTCGTGAATAGAAGACTCTTCCTCTTGAAGGGAAGCGGCTTTCTCAAGAATTGAGGAAGACTCCTCCGGATAAAAATAATCATCCGACAGTATAGAGGAAATCTCATTCATAAGTGATGTATTCTCGTGAATAAAAGACTCCTCTTCTTGAAGGGAAGCGGCTTTCTCAAGAATTGAAGAAGATCTATCCTGATTAGAATGATCATCCGTCAGTATAGAAGAAGACTCAACCATAAGTGATTTATCCTCGTCGATAGAAGACTCCTCCCTCTGAAGAGGGGAGGCTTCTTCCAGTATGGTTCTAGACTCATCCTGTGTTAAAAAGTCCTCCGTCTGCATGGAGGTAACCTCTGCCTGAAGGAAGTTGGATTCTTCAGGTAGAGGAAATTCCTTTGAAAGGTCCTCAGTTTCCTCAAGTTTAGAAGTGGACTTATCATGAGAGGACGAAGACTCTTCCGTCAAAGAAGGAGCATCTTCAAGCATTGAAGAAAAATGCTGCATCATCGAATTAACTCTTTCTTCCCTATCTTCATATTCCAAAGATTGCTCTATAATTTTCATTGATTTAATCTGCTGTGCGTCTACTCTTGGTGGAGTAAAAATGATAGGCATTGATAGAATTTGTTCACCGATATTGCCTGATGCAGAGCGGCGTTTTTGAGATGCTCTTTGCCTATTATTTAATTTTGGTCTCTCTAACAAGACTCATCACAATCATGATCATAATCATCATTTGTCGTAGAAGAAACACGTATTTGCTGATTTTGGAGAACCTTTAAGGTGATATCAAGCACCATTTTTTCTTCAATTTTCGTAAAGATTCCTTCACCTAAAGGTGCAGAATCAGGGAAGGGAACTCTATCGATTGCTTCGTCCCATTCAATAATTTTACTAGAAATTAGTTCACAAAACGGAAGTTCATTATAATGCTGGGTACTTTCTTGATGAAACTGTGAAAGATCACTTGATTGAAATTCATCTTTTTCTGGAAAACCTGATGGTAATGATTTCGATACGAAGAAGTCAAACTCATTACGTTTGTTTACTTCTGGGTTCACTGGTTTTGTTAAGAAGCGCTTGATTTCCGTTACAGTTTGAAATGGAATATCAACAGTGAGAGAATGCAAATCTGACGCAACTGTTGTTGATGTACTTTGATCTATTTCCATACTTGGACTCGCATACTGAATATTTTTGCGAACAAATCCTTTAATAAATAATTTGTTTGTTGGTAAAAGCAATCTGCACTGAACTAATTTTACATGCTTTTTAATATCTTTTATTTCTAATACGGGTTCTGGAAATTCAATTAATGCATCTACATTTACCTGTATCGTTAGCTCAGCTAATACGACTGGAACCTTTGTAATGATTTTTCCAATGCTTACATTTGGATGATGATGATAACTATCACACTCGTTTTGGTTTGTTGAAACTTTACATTCATTCGCTTTTTTATTTTTATCTGACATTTGGGCTCCTCCTTAAAAAACAGATAATGCATCCTATGCGGGATATACGTCTATGTTTGGGCCTCTGCCTATTAAAATTTGCAAAAAGAATGATGGTTGCCTAAAAACACTGAGGATTCAATGAAATGAACAAAAAAATTTATTCCGTACAAGGAAGAAAGCAAATGCAGTGATGTATAGAAAAAAACAAATATATAATTATTAATACTGTCAATTTATAAGAAATCGAATATGTATAGTTACGAGAGGGGTATATTTAGAAAATGGAAAAGACAATACCATGCTCTCCAAAAGGAATTGCTAAGATATTGCCTTCGCTAAAAATCCTATCGTCACTCGCCAAAGTTAAGTAGGATTGAAATTTCTATATTATAATGCATTAACACGAACTTGCTGGTTTTGTAATACTTTAATCGTAAACTCTAAAAACATCTTTTCAACTACATTTTCGAATATTCCCTCTTCAAAAGGCTTATTGCCAGGCAATGGCACCCTGTCTATAGCCTCATCCCATTCAATAATATTACTTGATATTAACTCACAGAAAGGAAGCTGATTGTAGAACTGTGTGCTTACTTGATGGAATTGGGAAAGATCACTTGAAAGCAGGTGATCCTTTTCAGGGAAGCCATGACCCAAATCTTGAGCTCTAAAGAAGTCGAATTCAGAACGAGTGTTTAATAGCGGCAGCTCTGGCGGATTAAGAAAGTCTCTTGCGCCAATTGTAGTCGTACATTCAAAAGGCACATCAGCTGTAAGAGATCGAAGTTCAGAAGATACGCATTGGTCTGTAGAATGAGGACAAGGGGTTGCATATTGGATGTTTTTACGAACAAACCCTTTTAAAAATAATCGCAAATCAGTTGCTGCGAATGGATCAAAGCCTGCCGACACTCCAGGAAGAAGTAGTCTACATTGAACAATTTTTACCCTCTTTTTAATATCTTTGATTTCAAGAACTGGTTCAGGAAAATGAATTTTCGCAACCAAGTTCGTTCTTACAGTTAATTCCGCCAGTGTAACAGGTACTCTGATTATTGTTTCGCCTGCCGGTGTAGTAGTAGGAGATGCTGGCACATTTTCACATTCTCCAACTTGGGCGGATATATCTACATCTACACAATTTTTATCTTTGTTCATTTTTTTTCCTCCTTAAGTTTTAGGTTCAATCTATCGTATGCGGACAAATGGATAAATGCATTGGTACAATCGTGGAATTTAAGGAGATACTTAGACAAATTAATATAGATCTGGACCAGCACAAATGAGTGCCTATCCTGCATAGGATTCAAAAGGAGGAGTGAGGAATAAATGGAGAGACAAAATTTTCTTGCCGTTGATATAGGTAACAGCTGGTATAAGGCGATGGCTTCTGACCAATGGGTAGAATGCGAATATCAAATTCCTAATGCAATCGCCCTATTCGATGAGGAGTTTTATGAAAAGCCTTACGAAGACGATGATGTAGATTTTGAGGAAACTCTAATTGTTGAAGTGAAAAGTCAGGCAATACTTGATAAAAGGGAAATATATTATATAGGAAAAGCAGCTGCAAAACAGCGGGATGTGAGCTTAACCGCTTTTAACAATCAAAAGGTTGACGAAGATCGCACATATATTCTGCTTTTTGGCTTAGCAGCTTTTCATGCTTTATTCTTAAATCCCGGAGAAACAGAGCTGCATTTTACTATTGATCAATTAGCTGTTTCATTGCCGACGACTCAATATAAAGTAAAGAAAAAACGATTTAGAGAGCGATTAATAGGTACACATACCGTCATTTTCCATAAGGTGCCGGGAATCCCAGAGCCAAAAGAATTGGTTGTAAAATTACATGTAGAGGATGTAATTATTGGTGCAGAAGGGGCATGTGCATATTTAGGCCTTACTCGTGATCAGGATACGTTAGGAATAAAGGATGATGCCCTTGTAAATGAATCGAGGAAAGGGATTATTATTGGCGACCTTGGGGGAGACTCAGTAGATTTTGTAGGTATTAAGAATAATAAACCTGTAGCTTCTGTTGAGGGAGAAACTTTTGGAATTAATCAATTTCTCGATAATATCATTCAAAAGGTTAGTAAGAATGAATTATATAAATTCGATTCACGTTCAGAGCTAGAAGAAAAATTAGCGGGCGGACCTTCGGAGTGGTATGTTGAACCATTTGCTGGAGTAAGAAAGGACATTAGTAAGTATATTATCCCTCAGTTAAAATCAATGGCTATTAAATATCTTGAGCACTTTGATCGTGTCCGCTCAAGCTCCAATGAGATAAAGGGTGCAACCCGGTATATTGCGGTTGGGGGAGCAGCGAAAATGGCTCAAAAGCAGATTCAAGAAGCTGCAGTCAGATGGTCTGAAAGAGGGAGACCAATTAATTTAACATTCCCTGAAAATATGGAAAAACTGAATGTCCTTGGGTTGATGGTTCTTGCAAAAATGAAGCAATTAAAAAAAGATCAAGAAAAAACAAATGATCTCATAAGTGCAAAAAGTTAAAGGATGATGGAAATGTCTAGAATATATACAGATTACATCAATAATATTGCCTTAACTCTTCCTGATCGTTTCATTGATGTAAAAACGGGTGATTCACTTTTGGTTTCATCAAAAATCCAAGAACAAATAGAATATCATGCCAATAACAATACACTTATACACCTATTGTTATCAGCCCTTAATAGTTACTTTCATCCCAAGGGGGTTAATGGAGGTACTGAAGAAATATTATTTCAATTAGCAGAAATTAAAAAAATGATGCAGCATGGTTACCCTCCAATCAACAATTTCCAAGGATTAGCTCCATTGAATAATAAACAAGGATCATCAAACATTTTGGATATGAAAGACCTAGAGGACGTCCTAGAAGTCTTTGGCGGATAGCTATATTATGTATTTGTGGTGAACTCAAAAATCGGGTTCACCTTTAATTTAGAATACAATTTTGATAGTCCTAGCCTTTGTTGCTAGGCTAGGAATGGTTGTACCGAATCTATAATTTTATGGCAGGCAAGCAGGAGATTGCACAGAAGCAAGAGAGATCAACAGTGATACAAATTCCGGTTCTTATTAAATCATCTACATCCTTATGATCGATTTGACGGCAAGGTGACGAAGGCTCTTTATGGTCACATTTCTTACCTGAATCTTCATGACAGCACTTTTTAGGTTTAAATGTTAAAAGTTCAAGAACGGCACAATTATCGTCAAGGTCCTTGATTCTAAAAATGAAAGTAGATATACAAGCGAACTTTTTCTTTTTCGAATGGCTAGTAAATGTCGTCACTCCAGTGCCTTTGAAAGGTTCACAATCACAATAAAGAATGAAAGGTACTGTGTTCTTCTTTGGCTTTTTTTCTTCTTCTAATAGCTCTTTAATGGATTCCTTGCATGAAACTTTGCAAACCTTTTCTCTTTTGACTTTGACTTTTTTTTGTGCTTTTAATATGGCTTCTAAAACTTCTTCCACACAATTTTCTTTGTGATGATCTTTGCAATTCTTCTTTTTATGCTTTTTATGCTTCTTATGATGGTCTTCATGATGATCGTCCTTGCCGTGATCATCGTTATGTTCCCAGCGATCATCACTATGGTGATTATGTTTCTTGTGATGATCTTTCTTTTTACGCTTACTGCACATACCCATGCTTTTCACTCCTTAAAATATATAGTCAGAATCAGCATATGGTCGAGCACTGTTTTTTGAGTGAGTTTCCTGCCTAGAAGGAGTGAATTTAATTAAGTTTAGGTAGTAGGGATGTATAGATTTATTAACGTGTTAAAGTAAAATATCGGTTAACGAATTTAGTGCAGCTTTATGTTCAACAAGGAATATATTAGCTTCCAAACTCTTTCGTTACATATGATTCGAAATTTTCCACTTTCTTTTTAAATTCACTTTTCTTTTTTAGCTTTGCATTGGATTGCTTATATGTGTGAGAATTTTTATCTACTCTTCGAATATAAACATAATTGTATCTGCTAGTAGAGTATATTTTAATATTTTTTTTTCTGCATTTTCTAACAAATTTAGAATCAGTTCCTGAACCTTTATGCGAAGGAAATTTTATTGTTGGATAAATTTCCTTTCTAAAAATGAGTGTTCCTCCTTTAAGACCACTTTTTCCTGCTTGATTTTCACTTCCAATCTTCCTTAATGTTAATAGCTTATTTTTTTCAAAATACATAAAAGAAACACCTTTACCGACTAACTGTGCATCAGTTGTTTGAAAAATCTCCATTGCTTCTGAAAAATAATAAGGTGAATAGTAATCATCATCATCAAATTTTGCTACGATATCATATTTTGCCTTTTCAATTCCGAAGTTTAAGCACTCTCCTAATGTTTTATCTTCAGAGAGCTGGTAAACGGAAACATTTTCATACTGCTCTGCTTTTTTTTGCCATTTTTTTATTTTCATATTGTCATTATTTAATATAATAATTAGCTCTTTATCCGGCCATAATTGCCTTGAGTAATTATTAAACACATTGTCCATCATGTCGTCTCTAATCGTACAAGCTATAATTGAAACCACTTTTTCACCCCACTAAAAATGTTTTATCGCAGATTAACGGGCAGTAAGACCCCCACTGATGGAAGTTTCACTTTATTGAATGATGGATAGGTACTGTTAATTAGAATTAGGCAGAACTGAAACTATTTCTTTTAAGGCCGCTTGAAGCTCATATTCTGGGGTCCAATTTAAAATAGATTTTGCTTTTTCTGCATTCAATTTACTATTCCTTATCTCACCTTGACGATTTGGTTTATAAATAATGGGAATATCCTTTTGATAGACACTTTTTAAGATGGTACATAAGCTAGTAATACTGATGCTAGAATTAGTGCCTAAATTAAGGATTTCATTATCCCCTTTCGTGATTGCTAATAAATTTGCTCTTGCTATATCTTTTACATATACAAAATCTCTCGTTTGCTCCCCGTCCCCATAAATCGTGATCTCATTTCCCAGCTTAAATTGATTTAAAAAAATGGATATTACATCTCCTCCGGAGGAACGAGGGCCAAAAACATTTCCATAACGAAAAATAGTAAAAGGCAATCCAAACATTTCATTAAACATACGAATGTGTAATTCAGAAATGTATTTCGAAAGACCATAGAATGAACTAGGGTTTATGGTATGCTCTTCTGTAATTTCTTCTGTTTTTTCTGTATCGGAATAGACTGCAGAAGACGAAGAGAAAATAAATTTTTTTACCTTATATTTATTTGAGTAATTTAGAAGATTAAGTGTCCCCATAATATTTATTTCTGCATCCTTTACCGGTGATTTAATCGACTCATTTACATCAACTTGGGCAGCAAGATGAATGACGATATCTGGTTTTTCTTTAATAAACACATCTTCAATCTCTGGAGACAAAATATTAATAGGGTAATATTTCAACTTTTTTTCTTCGTGTTCTTTTATGATTTTTCGTGTATCAATAATGACAACGTCATAGCCTGTCTGCACTAAAATTTTTGCAACAAAGGAACCGATAAAGCCTGCTCCGCCAGTGACTATTACCTTCATATTTATCACATCCTTTTTTATATTTTCTTTATCCTATGGGAAATTCCAATACATGAGTGTGCATTAGTGTAAGTTCTCTAATTGCGGCTAATTTGTTTCGATAAAAATGGTCTATTATCTATGAAAAAATGCTGGTAAAAACCTAAGCAATATTTAGCATTCAGAATAGTATAGGACAAATAGCCTCTTCAAATCTTGTGTATAAGGGTCCTAGAAAAAGCTAAAAGGATTTGTACATGAAAGTTATCAAAGAGCGGAGAGATTAACTTCTAAGAAAGAGGAGGGACAAAGTGAAAGGAATTATTATCGCGGGCGGAAAAGGTACGAGACTTAGACCATTAACGAAGATGATATCAAAATCTTTGTTGCCGGCTTATGATAAGCCCATGATTTATTACCCGCTTTCCATTTTGATGCAAGCTGGAATTAATGAAATACTAATCATTACCACCCCTCAAGATAAGGGGCGGTTTGTCAAACTATTAGGAGATGGGTCACAAATAGGGATATCGTTGAGCTACGAAGTGGAGCCAGAACCGAGAGGAATTGGCCAAGCGTTTATCATCGGTGAAAAGTTTATCAGAGGTGGTCCTGTAGCCTTAATACTTGGTGACAATATTTTTTATGGAGAGGGACTAGCTTCCCTTTTATATAGAGTATCTGAAAGGAAAGTAGGTGCTACAATCTTTAGTTATGAAGTTGATGCCCCAGAACAGTTTGGAGTTGTGAGTATTAGCCATGATGGGAGGGCTATTTCTCTTGAAGAGAAGCCTTCGATTCCAAAGTCAAATCATGCAGTAACTGGATTATATTTCTATGATCATCAAGTGATAGAAATAGCAAAAAATCTTGAACGATCTGAACGAGGGGAATTGGAAATCACTGACATTAACAAGGTATACCTAAATAAAGGTGAATTATTTGTAGAGCAATTAGATAATGGATTTTCCTGGATGGATACAGGTACCCATTTATCTTTAATCGAAGCAGCTAACTTTATTGAAGAAATGGAAAAACAAAAAAAAATAAAAATTGGATGTATTGAAGAGGTTGCTTTCAATAAAGGATTGATTACAAAAGAACAATTGATATCCTTAGCAGAGCCATTACTTAAAACGGATTATGGACAGCATTTATTAAAAATAGCAAAAACAAAAGAATGCTTTCCATTAAAAAATAGAAAGGAGCAAGGATTTGATTCCCTCTCATGATTTTTTAATCACGCCCAAAAGTAATATGGTTATTTGTAGTTTAGGAACTGGTGAGAGCCATGAGGCTGCCCTGAATATTATGAAACCTACCGTTACATATTACGGGAAGCTTCATAATATTGATACTTTGTTTTTTACCGAAAGTTTTTTGCCGAACAAGCTAGCTAAGAGAAATAAGGTTTTTTTGCTTACTAATCTATTAAAATATTACGAGATTGTGATGTGGATGGATTCAGATACCATCATTGTTAATCCCCAGGAAGATATTCGTGATGAACTAAATTCAGACCATGTTATGTATATGACGAGTTATTTTGGAAGGGATCCACTTTTTCCAAATTCAGGTGTAATTGTTGTAAAGCGGGATCCAAAATCATTAGAAATTCTAGAAAAGGTGTGGAAATTTAAAAGGAAACAGAAGGGGGGATGGTGGGATCAGCAAGCATTCTTGAATCTTTTAGGCTTCCATAACCATAATGTCAGAATAAAAGCCTATGATGGTCCAACCCAATATACGCCCCTAATTGGTCAATTAGATCTCAAATGGAATAGCAGACCTAATCGTAAAGATGTTGCTGAAAATCCGGTGATCATGCACCATTGTGGTCTTAAGTGGCCAAAAAGATTAGAGAGAATGAAAAAAAGCTATAAACAATTTTTGAAAAATACAAAATAAAAAAATTAGTAATATACAAAACATAGACCAGCATTTCAATTGCTTCATACCTATTGATAAAGTCAGTTCATAGAATAAAGGTTGGTGATACGTATCTAATGGAAAGAAAGAAAAAATCATTGCAAAAGGAATTAAATGCTGATCAAAAAATGGACCTGAAGGATAGCGGATCAGATATCATGCTATCATTTTTTAGGACAGATGTTCTTAAAGAGGAGTTAGACCAATATGAATCAGGAAAAAAAATAGCTCCTATTGATCAACTCATAGCTGATGCTGAAGAGGCATTAACACGAGGCCCCTATTCAGTTATTGATAAAACAACGCTACCGCCTAGTAATAATGCTAACGATTATTGGCATCCAGCTCCATATTGGTGGCCCAACCCAAAGACGAAGGATGGAATGCCTTATATTCGTCGAGATGGCAAACGGGTTCCCGGAACACGTATGTATGAACCGAAGAGTGAGAAGTATGATCGAACCCGTCTTCAATATGTATTTGATGACTCTATTACTCTTGCATTAGCATGGTATTTCACAAAAGAAAAGAAATACGCAAAGCATGGTGTACGAATTCTGGAAAGATTCTTTGTAAATCCCGAGACTCGAATGACACCGCACTTAAAATATGCGCAAGTTAGGCTAGGAAGAAACAATAACAAAGGTTCTAATTCCGGAATCATTGAAATGAAGGATATGTATTACTATCTTGATGCTGTCCGGCTTTTTCGTGCTGCGGGCTTTATGGATGAGGAAACATTAATCGATTTTAAAAAGTGGTTATCTAGCTATTTAGAATGGCTTGTCCATTCGGCTCAAGGAAAGAAGGAACAAAAGTCAAGCAATAATCACGGCACATTTTATGATCTTCAAGTTGCAGCCATAGCAGAATTTCTAAATAATCGTTCACTATTATATAAAACATTAGCTCGTTCAAAGGATAGAATTCGGGAGCAGTTTGCAAAGGATGGTTCACAGCCAAAAGAACTGAAACGAAATACAACTGCCCACTATTGTTTTTTTAATTTTCAGGGGTGGATTTATCTCTGTGAAATTGCTTATCGCTTTGGAATGGATCTATGGTCTTATAAAGCATCTAATGGGTCCAGTTTGATGAATGGAGCAAAATGGCTGCTGTCTCATTCAGGAAAGGAGTGGCCATATAAGCAGGCCGATGAGTTTGATTTAGAACGGTATTTCCCGATTTGGTTTTCTATCCCTCGACGCTCATTCATGAAAGGAATGACTGATCAATTTCCGAACTCAAAATACAGTGTAAAACCAAGATTTTTCCCGTATGATGGTGTGCGTCCTTATTGGAATTTAGGACTAGGTGAATATAAGAAGAGGTAAGGAAAATGGATGAAAAGGAGGAAATTTATTTGCAAAAGAACAAGAAAAAAAAGAAAAAAACTGGCCCTTCTTCCCCTGTCAGAAAAGAGTTGAAAAGGATTGATAAATATTTTAAAGAGTTAGAATCGAATGTCTCAGAAAAAACATATGAAGAGAAAGATAAAAAAGAAATAGCATTTGCCATTTCGCTTAAAAGCAGAACTCTCTCTCGTGATTGGGAACAGGTTCAGGCTAATTTATCCTATACACTGAAATCAATTCTGAGAAATACGGATCAAAACTTTCGTATTATTATTGCCGGCCATGAAAAACCTGATATAGATGAACTCCAGCATTGCCTTGTTACCTGGTTATCTGTCGATTTCCCACCACCGCCTCCCCCTGGAAGCGGTCCGGAATTTACGGAAGATAAAAAGCACAAGCGCAGAGTGATAGGCTCATATTTAAGGAAGATTGGGTTTTCTGGGTACTTTATGCCTCTCGATGCCGATGACTGGATACACTATAGATTCGTAGAGTTTATTCGCTCACATCCAATCTCCAATGCTTTTCTTATTAAGAAAGGGATCATGATTAATCAAGGTCTAGAAGAGATTTGGCTAAGAAACCGATTTTACATCGGATGCGGAAGCAGTGCATTGTATTATTTTTCAAACAAAGATTTTCCGAAAACTTCTAAGATGGCAGATACAGAAAAGAAGCTCTTTGGTTTGTCTATCATGAATCACCAGAAGGTTCCGCAAAACTTAGCAAAGATTAATATGAATTATAAAACCATTCACTATCCATTGGTCACCTATGTCCTGGGCCACGGCGACAATACAAGCGTATTAAAGGGAAAAAAAAGCAATCTCGTTTCCGCAAAAAAATATAATGCCAAAGGAGAAAATCTTAAAAAATGGATTTATCAATACTTCCGAGTTGATGCAAAAAATTATAGGAACTCCTAATGGAAAAAATCATTCTAATTCAAAGCTTCTTAATTCCTCTAAATCTATAAACGAATTCTACCAAAATCCACTTCTGTCCGTTTCCATTAATTAATGACGCTCATATAAATATTTGAAGGCTATCAAATGAGGTGAAATTATGAGTAAAAATGTATTAATTATCGCCTCCCATCCTGATGATGAAATTTTGGGATGTGGAGGCACGATTAAAAAACTAATAGAAAATGGACATCAAGTTATAACTGTCATTACTGCTAAGGGTCGTAAGGAAGAAGAACAAAATATGCAAAAGAATATTCTAAAGGCTAATCAACTGTTAGGGGTAAAGGAAGTAATTTTTCTACAATATCCTAATCTAGAAATGGAAACAATTCCACTTCATAAAATTACGAAAGAAATTGAAAGATTAATAGAAAAATATAAACCCGAAATGGTTTTTACTCATCACTATGGAGATTTAAATCGAGATCATCAAATCACTTATCAGGCCGTTTTGACAGCGATTCGGCCAATTGCGGGAAAAAAACCAATTGAATTGATTTGTTTTGAAACCTTGTCTTCAAGCGAATGGACACAGCATACGAATGATAAAACATTTAAACCTAATTATTTTGTGGATATTAGCGATACGATCGATCAAAAACAACATGCACTCCTTGCATATGATGTCGAAATGAGGATGTTTCCGCATCCGCGTTCATACGAAGGAGTGGAATTTTTAGCAAGGGTAAGGGGAATGACTGTTGGTTTCGAGTATGGCGAAGCCTTTGAAATCATCAGAAGAGTGTGGAAATAAACCGCTTTAGAAAAAGAACTTATTAATAGGAAGTTGAGGTGCAAAAAAATTGGAAAAGCTTATCATTACTGCCGCCGTCACAGGAGGAATTACATCAAGGAAAGACAACCCCAATCTGCCAATTACTCCAGACGAGATTGCTCAGGAGGTATACGATTGTTGGAAAGCAGGTGCATCGATTGCTCATATTCATGCACGGGAAAATGATGGGAGCCCGAGTCAGAGAGTAGAACTTTATCAGGAGATTGTCTCTAAAATTCGTGAACGTTGCGATATTATCATCAATTTAACAACAACGGGATGGGGGCAGAGCGGGAAAGAAGAAGACCGTTGGAATCATCTCGTATGTAAACCAGAAATGTCTACCTTTACACCAGGCTCTATGAACCGCAAAGACAGCGTCATGATTAATCACCCTTCATTTGTCCGTAAGCTTGCCGAAAAGACAAATGAAAACGGGATAAAGCCGGAAATTGAAATTTTTGACTTTGGGATGATTGATCAAGCTGTGAAGTTAGCAAAGCAAGGATTTTTAAAACCACCATTACACTTTCAGTTTGTTTTAGGCGTGCCTGGTGGAATTCCTGCTAATTCGAAAAATTTTCTGCATCTAACAGAAAGTATTCCTCAAGGCAGTACATGGTCTATTGCAGCAGTCGGTAAAGATCAATTGTCTATGAATCTGCTTGGGATTATATTGGGAGGTCATATTCGAACAGGGCTAGAAGACAATGTTTATTATAGATATCGGGAGCTGGCGAAAAGCAATGCACAATTAGTAAAAAGGCTGGCTGCCTATGCCTCTGAATTAAATAGGGAAATAGCAACGCCAACAGATGCTAGAAAAATATTAGGACTGAAATAAGGGGAGTTCTGAATCATTATTATATAAAAAAACCTAGGGGAGTGAGTAAATGAATATCCATTTTAAACTCGATGAACTTCTGGACTTTTTAATAGAAAAAAAGCTTTATCATCCGGATATCATTGATAAAACTGCTAAAGAAACCGTAATAAAAGGCTTTTCGTCTATATTTCATTCGAAACCTTTTACCCTATCCTGGATGAAAGACCAATCGTTCGATTGGTCAACCATTCAATCTTCTGTCGTTATTTGTGCAAGAAATGCTGTTTTACCTGAAAATACCGGCATCATATTTATTCCAGTAGAGAACCCGAGGGATACATTTGCTATTGTCATGAATAAATTTTATCCACAAAATTCACTTTTAGGAATTTCTGAAACAGCAGTGATCGGGGAGAATTGTGAATTAGGAAATAATATTTATATAGGTCACCATGTTGTCATCGGAAATAATGTGAAAATAGGAGACAATACGCAAATACATCACAATGCGACGATTCATGATTCTACTTCTATTGGATCTAATTGTATTATTCATAGCGGAGTGGTTATTGGTGAAGACGGATTCGGCTATCACAACGATACGGATGGTTCCATCTTTAAATTGCCACATATTGCTAGAGTAATCATTGAAGATTATGTAGAAGTAGGCACTAATTCCTGCATTGTTAAAGGGAAATTAATAGATACAGTGATAAAAAGTAACGTAAAGATAGGTAATTTATCGCATATTTCTCATGATGTAATTATTGATGAAAATGCAATGATTACACATTTAACACATATTGGAGGAAATACAAAAATTAATAGCCATAGCTGGATCGCTCCAGGAGTCGTTCTAAAGCAGGGGGTATCAATTGGCGAGAATGCCCTTGTTGGTATGGGAGCAGTTGTTATTAGGGATGTCAATCCAAATGAAACCGCAGCTGGAGTACCAGCAAAACCGATCACCAGAAAAAGCCCAAACGCTTAACGAAAAGAAAGGTGAATTCACGTGCTTGTTAGTATTATTCTAGCATCATATAACCGATATCCCTTTATTCTTTATAGCCTTTATGCTCTGGAGAATCAGAATTTTGATTTATCCAAAATGGAAGTTATTTTAGTCGATGATGCATCTTCAGACCAAACCCGACTCTTAAAATATTACAAACCCCCTTACGCATTTAAATATATACGAAATAAAAAAAATGCAGGTATAGCTGCAACACGAAATAGAGGCCTTGAAAACGCGAAGGGGAGAGTCATCATTTTCTTAGATGCAGAAATGATTGTAGATCCTAATTATGTAAGAAATAATTATCGCCATCATCTGAAAAGTAAAAATTCTGTTGTCATAGGGGATAAAGTTAGAAGGCTATATACTTTTATTTGTCCCAGGTTTAACGAGAGACAAATAAAAGAGGTTAATAGCCTTCTAAACAAGAGAGCTATTGTTAAAAGACGTCTATCCACTATGGTGGATAAAAGCACAAAAATAAAGGATATCAGTTCCGTTGTGAATCATTTAAAACACCCTCTTAAAATATTGGACAAAAGAGATATTCAACATTTTTCAAGCTTAAGAGCGTTTTCTACCCCCAAAAAAAATTTGACAAAGATATTATCCCAATTAGGACCTGATTTTGAAAAAAGTCCAATTGCATGGATGGCCTGTTTTGGAAATCTTTCTCTAAGAAAGAGTCTAGTGAAAAAAGTAGGAGGGTTTGATGCTGACTTTAAAAAATGGGGAGAAGAGGATAGGGATTTTGCGTATCGTCTGTATAAAGAAGGGGCTACATTTATCGTTGATCAAGGTTTAATAAGATATCACCAAGAACATCTAGAATCGGCAAATAAAAAAAAGGAAGGCAAAACAAATAAGCTCCTTTTACAAAAAAAGCATCCTGATTTAAATGTTTCAATTAGAGCATTAAATTTTATTCAAAAAACAGATTACGCCTTTTTAAATAAAATTGTCCAGGAAGATCATAGTCTTTACAGTGATTTTCCTGGTCAGTTTGAAGAGTTTAAATGTGCAATTGTCTTAATGCTTCGACAAATTTACATTCTAAAATCGGAAAATAAGAAGGTTGAAAATGTATTGAAACATTCAGGGATTAAAAATAATCCCCTGAAAAGAGAGCAAATATTTAAGGAACGAGATCAAGTTGAATCATTAGGTAAATATCCAAATTTAATTAAATTGTTTGACATCCTTACCAATAAATAATGTTAGATTCTCTATAAAATTATGGAATAAAAAGCAAGCTTCTTTCCATCTATCCTGATGGATATGAATAAAGGAAGGAGTGTGATTATGGAAATTAGTGTTATCATGCCGTCGTATAACCGATATCCCCTTAATCTTTTGAGCCTTTATGCGTTAGAAAATCAGACATTTGATTTATCCAAAATGGAAGTCATTTTAATAGATGATGCATCGACAGATCAAACTAAAGATTTAAAAAATTATCGAGCTCCTTACCCGTTTATTTATATTAAAACAAGGCAAAACATAGGGATTGCGGCGGCAAGAAATCTAGGAGTAAAAATGTCAGAAGGAAAAGTGATTGTTTTTTTAGACGCTGAAATGATTGTTGATCCGAATTATATTCATAATCGCTACCGCCATCATTTGAAAAACGAGAATGCTGTGGTAATAGGAGGAAAACCTACCGGGAAACTTTACACTTGTCTTTTTCCTGAGTTTGGGAAGAAACAAATTAAGGATATTGACCGTTTAATAAGAAAGAGACCTGTGGTAAAGGAAAGGATCGAAAAAGGTATTAACAATAAGGTAGTAAGTGAAAAGATAGGGTCAATAATAAAAACGTTCATGCGTCCGATTCAATTGCTTAGTAAAGAGGATATCTACAGCTTCCGAAAATTAAAGCCATTTACTGTAAAAAGAAGGGATAACGAGTATGATTTATTAACATATTTAGATCATAATTTGGAAAATAGTCCTCTTGTATGGCTGGCTTGTTTAGGGAACCTGTCGATAAGGAGATCTTTTTTTGACAGGGTCAGAGGTTATGAAGAGGCCTTTAAGGGCTGGGGCCCAGAGGATGCTGAATTTGCTTATAGGCTTTATAAAGCTGATGCAAATTTTGTCGTAGAACCTTCCTTAATTCGATATCATCAAGAACATCCAAAACATAAGATATTATCTGCTGAAGGTGACAGAAATTGGCTCCTCTTTCAAGAAAAACATCCATATCTCGAGGTTTGCGTTCGAGCTATTGGTTTGATTGAGAAGAAGGATTATAAATTTATGGAAAACATAATAGAAGAATCCCTATCTCTTAAAAAGGAATATCATGATCAATATAAAAAATTTAATGACTCATTAATTTTGCTGTTAAAGGAAATTCGAATTTTAAAGTCAAGAAAAAAACCAATCTGTCATCTCATGCAAAGTTCTGGAATTGCAGCAGATACCATAAAGAAAAAACAGATTTTTAAAGAACGAAATGAAATTGAGTCGTATGGAAAGTATAAGAATTTGATTAAATTATTTGATCTCCTTACTAATAAATGATACGAACCACTAGGATGTTTTTGGAAACTCCTAACTTTTCAATTACCTATCGTATGCTTTTTTCAATAAGGAAAGGAGTATTTTTTAATGGAAGTAAGTATCATTTTACCATCGTATAACCGGTATCCTCTTAATCTTTTGAGCCTTTATGCGTTAGAAAATCAGACATTTGATTTATCTGAAATGGAAGTCATTTTGATAGATGATGCATCAACTGATCAAACTGAAGTCTTGAAAGAATATCAAGCCCCTTTCCAATTTATATATTTAAAAACAACGCAAAACATAGGGCTTGCCGCGGCAAGAAATCTAGGAGTAAAAATGTCAAATGGGAAAGTGATTGTTTTTTTAGACGCTGAAATGATTGTTGATCCAAATTATATTCTTAATCGCTACCGTCATCATTTGGATAAAGAGAATGTTGTAGTAATCGGAGGGAAACGCAGCGGAAAGCTTTATACTTATCTTTTTCCTAAGTATGGGAAGAAACAAATTAATGATTTAGCCTATTTAGTAAAAATGAAATCTGCTGTAAAGAAACGAATAGCAAAAAGTATAAATAAAAAGGTAAATAGTAAAAAGGTACGGGCAATCATAAAAAAGTTAAAGCACCCCATTCAGTTGCTTAATCAAGAAGATATCAACAACTTTCAACAACTAGATTTATTTACTGTGAAAAAAGATGATGATTTATTAGCCTTTTTAGGTGGCGATTTGGAAACAAGTCCCCTTGCATGGTGGGCCTGTTTAGGGAATCTGTCAATGAACAGATCTTTTTTTGACAGTTTGGAAGGCTATGAGGAGGCCTTTAGGGGCTGGGGCCCAGAAGATGCTGAATTTGCTTATAGGCTTTATAAAGCTGGTGCCAAGTTTGTGTCTGAACCAGCTCTCATTCGATATCATCAGGAACATGAAAAACATAAGACTTTATCTGAAGAAGATGATAGGAATTGGCTTCTCTTTATGGAAAAACATCCTGATCTCAGTGTTTGCATTCGAGATTTATCCTTCATCATTATGAAAATGGATTATACATTTATGGACAACATCTTGAGAGAGAGCTTAACGCTCAAAGAAGAATATGATGGTAAATACGAAAAATTCGAACACTCTTTAATCATGTTTCTTAAAGAAATCCGAATTTTAAAGTCACAAAATAAGCCAATCAGTCATTTAATGCAAAGCTCTGGAATTGAATCAGATGCTATGACGAAACAACTCATCTTTGAAGAACGAGATGAAATAGAGTCCTATGGGAAATATACGAATTTAGTTGAACTATTTGATCTCCTTACGAGAATATAATACAAACCTCTCACGTAATTTTCAAAAATAAAAAGTTGCTTTATACTACTACGCTTTTAATTGAGAAAGGAGAACTTTTTTAGATGGAATTGAATCTGACAAAAGTCTGAAAGAGCGCATGTTGTTTCAGCGAAAAGGGATAAAGGATTACGGTAAATTTAATAATTTTATTAGGTTATTTGATAGATTGATAAAAATAAAGCTAAAAATCCCTAGTTAAGTAAAAAAGGTGATCATTTTAAAGTGCTCATCTTTTATTATTCTCAGGCAGTGTTCCAATTCACCTATTTCCTGCTGGATGAATAAATTAAAAAGGGCTTAAAAAGAAAGAGCAAGGGACGAAAAAACATGAAGACAATTGTTTTTATAGGAAGCCACAAGTCAGGTACAAGTCGAGAAGCAGTACAAATTGCTGATCAAATGGGCTATTTTACAGTTTTAATTACAAATAATAGGAAATTTATTGATCAAAGAGAAGAATTTCAAGATGTCCATCAAATGATATTTATGAAAGAAATTCACGACATAGAAAAACTAAAAGAAAGCTTTCAATTATTACAGGATCAAGGGAAGAATATAAAGGCTTGCATAAGTCTTATAGATCCATATGTACATCTTGCCTCAATCCTATCAAGAGAGATGGGGTTTGTTCATTTATCAACAGAAGCATTATATAAAATGGAAGACAAGACTCGATTCAGACAGGCACTGCAGAAACTTGATGTAAATCCATTCTATTCGGTTATTAATCAAAATGATTCTGTTCATGAAATGATAAAACAGCTTGAAAACTCTTTGCCACTCATCTTGAAATATCCTCTCTCCAATGGTTCAAAGGATGTAATATTCGTGAAATCAAAGGAAGCTCTTCCAAAAGGGATTGAATTTTTAAAAACCAAATTTCCTCATTTACCTATTTTAATCGAAGAATACTTAGACGGTCCCCAATATTTAATCGAGGTAATTGTTTGCCAAGGGGATATTCATCTCATTGGAGTTGTAGAGCAAGAATTCTCACAAAAGGATAACTTTATTGTGACTGGATATAGCTTTCCCGCTGAAATGGATGAGTTCCTTCACAATAAACTAGAAATGACGGTCAAATCGATTATTAAAAAATTAGGAATGTATCATGGGTCTTGTCATTTGGAGATGAGAATTGTAAAAGGGGAATGGAAATTAGTTGAGATCAATCCAAGAATGTCAGGAGGAGCGATGAATAGAATTATTCTTGAAGGAACTGGAGTGAATATAGTTCAAGAAATTATCAAAATGAACTTAGGGGAGGAACCTAATTTGAAGGGCGTTTTATCAAATTATGTCTTTACACATTTTTTAACGGTAAGTTCCAGAGGGAAGCTGATAAAAGTTACAGGAAAGAACCGTGCTCTATCTTATGATGGCGTTAAGGAAGTTTATATAAAACCACGTAAAGGCCAAATCTTAACTGCCCCGTATTCGATGGGAGATCGCTATGCCTATGTGCTTGCCTCCTCTAATTCTAAAGAGGAAGCAAAACGGATTGCAACGAAAGCTGCTAAGGAAATAAAATTTTATATGGAACCTCTTTAAGGAATTTTGGCTATGGAATTAATCGGAATGTTGCATTATAAGAAGAGGCCGGATGATGTAAAAATTGCATATGCATGTGCTGCTGTAGCAAAAATGGAAGGCTTACATTTCTTTTATTTTTCTTACAAGGGCGTTCAATTTGATAGCAAAAAGATTAATGGCTGGATATACGAAAAAGGAAATTGGATTCAAAAAGAAATGGATTTTCCAAAAGTAATTATTAATAGTAGCGGTCCTAAAACCGCTAAGCAAAAAGAAATCTATAGTCGTTTAAAAAAGATGATTCCATTTACGAGTCACACAGTAGGAAACAAAATGAAGGCTTATAAAAAGATTTTACGGGATGGGGAGTTTGCAGATTATTTAATCCCGACCTTCCCTTTGGAAAGTACAAATAAGACTATTGAATTATTAGAAAATGCAAAGACAATCGTCATTAAGCCTTATTCTGGTAATCATGGGAAAAAAGTCATTTTTATTCAAGGGAATGCTTTAAAAGGCTTTAGCATAATAAATGGTAATCATAAAGATTTGTTGGATAGTAAATCATTTGATTTATTAATTGAAGAGTTAAAAGAGGAACAAAAATATTTAATTCAGCCATTTATTAAGTGTAAAACAAAAACTGGACTAACTTATGATTTCAGGCTTCATGTCCAAAAAGATGGATCGGGGAATTGGGATATTAATCTTATCTATCCACGAATAAGCGGAAGTGCCAAACTAATAAGCAATATAAGCAGCGGCGGATACCGAGGAGATCTTGACCGTTTTCTTAAAGATGAGTTTGGAAATGAATATTTCAATATGAAAAGGCTGCTTGAAAAATTCGCAATTGCCTTTGCCAGTCATTTTGAATCCTTGTATACTCATTCCTTTGATGAACTTGGGATAGATATAGGAATGGATAATAAGGGGAAAATATGGATATTTGAAGTAAACTGGAGACCGGGATCCAAGCATAGAGAATTTGATGTTGCAAGAAGACTTGTAAATTACGCGCATTATATGGCAAAAGATAAGGGCTAAAGTCTAATTTAATCAACTGCCTACACAAAAGCTTCCTCATTTTTATATCATGATTGTAGATAATTAGACAGATGGAGGGAGCGGCTTATGGAGAGAAATGGAATTTCAGTAAATATGGAAAATTGTATTGGTGATGCGTTACTTGAAATAATAAAATTACAGAATCTATTATCGAACATCTCAACTCCTTATCTTGGTAGTTTACTTGGCAGGCTATTTAAAGTGGACACAATTCCATTCATGTTATTTACAAAAAAGGGAATATACAATGTTAGCAGCCATTTTATTAATAATGATTCAATAGGACAAGAGTGTTTCACAACCAGTTTTTTTCGAGTGAATTCGTTTGAAAAAGGAACTCGCTGTGCCAATATCACTTTACTCCGCCCTTTTGACATAAATAATAGGCCTGTAACAGATTTATGTGAAGTTTATCGATTAGAAAAAACACCCTTTTGCACCGAAATAGATCTATCTTGTATTTGTGGATTACAATGTTTAGATACAGATCTGTTAATGAGAAAAATAATAATTGAGCCAAAATGGTAATAAAGCATCCAGATAATGGGTGCTTTTTACTTTATAAGATAGATTTAAACACAGGCAAGGAACTAAAAAATACATAGGATAGGATACAATTGCTTTTAAAATGAAGCCTGAAATGGAGACATAGTAAGTATTGTAGAAGCTACCGAAAAGTTGGTGGTTTGTTTATTTTTTTGTGCCGTAATTTCTATAAATATATAAAAAAACAATTCACGGTTATTAATACGATCTAAATAAAAAAATCTGGTTGATGGTCTTTATTACGAATCTAAAGGAGTGCTGTGAAATATGGAAAATCCAAGGATGAAAAGGAGTAAATGGGTATTAAAAAATATTTTAGAAGAGCATGATCAGTTTCGTCAATATATCCCTGAAACACGGTTATTTAACAGCCATGATTTAGCTGAGATGCTTGAAATGTATAAGATGGTTTATATAAAGCCTGATAATTGGTCATGGGGAAGGGGTGTTATGAAAGTAGAGAAAATAATAACGAAAAGAGGTAAATGCAAATTTCGGTACCAAAGCAAAAAAAAATCCTTTACCTTTCTTTCCTACACAGAATTATTCGATGCTATTGAAAGATCAATCAACAAAAAAATGAAGAAACGGAATAATCATACCTACATTATCCAAAGAGGCATTCACTTATTAAAATACAATGAAGCCATATTTGATTTTCGTTTAATGGTACAGCTATCTCCGAAAAATAAATATGAATCTACCGGTATATTAGGCAGATTAGCAGATCCGAAATATATTGTAACTAATTTTCATAGTAAAGGAACAGTCTATCCAGTTGAATTTTTGCTAAAACCCCATATGAAAAAAAAGGATATAAAAGAATTGAAAAAAAAGTTGTACACTCTAGGTGAGGAAATTGCTCTTTTATTTAATCGAAAGGCTATCGGATTAGATATCGGCATAGATGAAAATATGGATATCTGGATTATCGAAATAAATTTGAAGCCAGATCCTTTTGTGTTTAAAGAAATTGATGATGAAAAGATGATCAATAAAATCATGCAATATCGATTCTATTGGAAAAAAGAAAAAAACTCTAAAAAAAGAGATAAATAAGCCCTAACCATATTTGTTTTTTAAATTAAGGCTGTGTTAAAGCTCAGTGTTGATAATGCTATTTTGTTGTTGATTTTCGCTGCAGGCGCGAGATCCTCAAATGCATTTGCATTTCCTTCGTGAGGTGTTTATTCGGGGGAGATTATTCATCGTCCTTCGGGAGAAGCGAGTCAGAGGGAGACCCCGCAGGAGCGCTCTTCGACGAGGAGGCTTCCTTACCCGCCTCATTGTTACCGGTTTCTAACTTTAATAAGAAAAACGGGTTCAATGATCGCCTCATTGTTACCGGTTTCTAACTTTAACAAGAAAAACGGGTTCAATGATCGCCTCATTGTTACCGGTTTCTAACTTTAATAAGAAAAACGGGTTCAATGATCGTTTCATTGTTACGGGTTTCTAACTTTAATAAGAAAAACGGGTTCAATGATCGCCTCATTGTTACCGATTTCTAACTTTAACAAGAAAAACGGGTTCAATGATCGCCTCATTGTTACCGGTTTCTAACTTTAACAAGAAAAACGGGTTCAATGATCGCCTCATTGTTACGGGTTTCTAACTTTATCAAGAAAAACGGGTTCAATGATCGCCTCATTGTTACCGGTTTCTAACTTTAATAAGAAAAACGGGTTCAATGATCGTTTCATTGTTACGGGTTTCTAACTTTAACAAGAAAAGCGGGTTCAATGATCGCCAACGATTGCTAAGTGCCTGCAGCGGAAATCAACAGGGAAAATTAACAACTAACTACAAAAGCCGGGGCTTTCCCCCGGCTTTTGTAGTTGCTTTATAAGCAGATAAATTTCTCTAAAATGAATAGATTAACGATTCTACTCCATTATATATTGTAATACTCATATCCTATTTCATTCATTTTGGATTTTTCCAAAATGTTTCTACCGTCGAAAATGACAGATGACTTCATTAAGGATTTATGTTTTTCCCACTCTGTCAGCTGAAATTCTTCCCATTCGGTACAAATAATCACAGCATCACAATTTCTTAAAGTATCTTCAATATTATTTTGTTGTATGACCTTCTGATTTCCTATTTTCGCTTTAGGATCATAGCAGGTAACATATGCTTGCTCAGCTAATAGCCCGTCGATAATTCGAAATGCTGGAGATTCCCTTGTATCGTCTGTATTCGCTTTAAAAGAGATACCTAAAATAGCAATACTTTTCCCCTTTAATTCACCAAGCCTGCTTTTTACCATTTGAATAAAGTGAATGGGCTGTGTTTCATTTACCTCTTTTGCAGCTTCTAAAATGGTCAAACGGTGGTTTGATTTTTTTGCCGTGTATAAAAGGGCACTTACATCTTTCGGAAAACAAGATCCCCCAAATCCAATCCCTGCCTTTAAAAAACTATGTCCAATTCTTTTGTCATACCCAATCCCTTCAGATATACCATCTATATGAATATCCAATGTTTTGCATAATCGGGCCAGTTCATTTATATAAGAGATCTTTAATGCAAGGAAAGCATTGGCTGCATACTTGATTAACTCGGAGGATTTAGAATCCGTTTCTACAATGGGGCAGTGGAAATTCTTATATAATTCTTTCATTATATTTCTTGCTTTTTTACTTACAGAGCCAATCACAATTCTATCTGGATTTAAAGCGTCATGTAATGCTGAACCTTCTCGCAAGAATTCGGGATTTGATACAACGTCGAATGGAATAAAAGTTTCTTGTTTTTCTTTAATCCAATTCGTCACTAATTCGGCTGTTCCAACTGGTACTGTACTTTTATTTACGATAACTTTGTATTTATCCATATATTTTCCAATTGATTCAGTGACAGTTTTCACATATTTTAGGTCGGCACTCCCATCTTCTCCTTGAGGAGTCCCAACACAAATAAAGATAATATCATTTTCTTTTATGGCATTTTCAATATCCGATGTAAATGTAATATTTCTTTCTTGAAGATGTTTTGACAGCAATTCATCTAACCCTGGTTCGTAGAAATAAAGCTTTCCAGATTGTAAGGATTTAAGCTTTTGTTCATCAATATCAAGTCCAGTAACTTGGTGACCCATTTCACAAAAGACAAGACCTGTGGTTGTACCAACATAGCCAGTACCTACTATTAATATGTTCATAGATGTTCTCCCCCTGATAATGCAGCTGTATTCCAATTAGTACAATTTATTCAGACAGCCTTTCAGAGGTATGGACAATTATCAAAGAGAGCAATAAATAGGTGTTTATTATAAAATGCAGTCTTTTCAAAAATCCTAAAGGACACCACTTCTTTCATAATCGAATAAGATGTATAAGTCCTTGTTGGTTTGACCATTCAAGAAGTTGAACTAATCTCGAGTAAAAGGAATCAAAAAATAGGAGGGAGCGTATAAATGAAAAGAAAATCATCATTTGTTTTACAAATCGAGAAAAATCATAACTCATTAATCCAGAAAGAGGTCTTGAGCCAAACAACAGAAAGCGCAGCGGTAACGACAGCGCGGCATGATAACAATACATTAAATCACTCAACTTTAAGTGAAAATCAGTTAAAACGCTTGCAAACTATGTTTGAAAAGAAAATACAAGATATGCTTGATTTTCTAAAAGCTGAGACTGCTAAAAGAAAAGAAAATGACGATCTGATCATAAAGCAAAATCAATTAATGATAACAATGTATAACGAATTTTCCTTAGTGAAAGAACAATTAAAACAGAAGCATTCTGCTTATAGAAATTGTAAATCGAATTATAGAAAGCGCAATTGAGTTTAAAAGTGTCATAAAATTAATTCCAATATGTCAATTTTTCGTATTCTTTCAATATAACTCCATTTAGTTTGAATAAAGAGAAAAGACCCTCGTCAGTGAAAAGGGTCTTTTCATGTTTGGTTTAATCCTTCTATAGATTTTTGCACTTTAGAACTGATGCATATTCAGTTATTAATTAAAAAATCCATTCATTACTTTCTTGATTTTTGACGTCAAAGACATTTTCGCTTTTTTCTTAGGATCCTTCATTAATAATTCATCTTTTTTTGCATTTAGTTTGGATAATTCATTTTTTTCTACTGATGTATGAGCAAAGTCGAGTTTTCTTTTTTTATAACGCCTTTTATAGCCCCTTTTAATTGGCATCCCATTTTCACGTCTTTTTATTTTCCTTTCACAGCGTGAGCATCCTTCTTTTTTAAATGTATCTTTTTCTATATTTGAATGAAGTTGATTTTTAGGCACCATACATGTATTACCCTCCAATCTATTTTCTTAAGTTATCTAACATAATATATGAAAATTTTCAATGGAGGAGTAGATACATGTCCATGATTTTTGTTGTTGGTAGCTGTGCATTTCTTTAAAAGCCAAGTAAAACACCCAAACCAATTTTGTATTGCCGAATATATTGCAATAGATAATGGAATTCATTATTAATTTAATTCGAAAGGATGAAAATAAAATGAACGAAGAAAGTTTAGATAATGTGATAAATGAAGGAGATTCAGAAACCTTAATAGAGGACAATTGTATTGACTTAGCACTTCAACCACAACCAGCAGTGGGGCCATGTCAATGTGATTTTGACGTTGACTATTGTTGTGTAGAAAACGTTCCGGGTTTCTTTAATAATAATCTGGATCCTAACAGTCAACAAATTTTTTATGATCCAACATGCCTATGCTGCACAGTTGAAGAATGTACCGTTCAAATTCCATGCCCAACTGCTGCAAATCCTAATGCCACAACACCTGCAACTATATTTGCAGCTGTCATTAAAGGCTGTATGCCGTTCTTTGCAAATGGGGTTTTTAATCAACCTACTGTTTGTCGAACAACCGATAATGCAAGAATTTGTTGCCAAGGTACAGTATGCTTTGACAATGCTGTAGATTTTGGCTGTCAAGAAGATATGGAAGATTTATGTGCTTGTATTAATGCATTGTTATCAGACCCAATGGATGCTTGTAGCTTAATTGTTGTTACAAGAAATCCACTTCAATTAGTTAACTGTAACAATTTTGCAATAATCACTCGATCAACTGCAGGAAAATGTACAGATCGATTTGTAAGATTTACAGGAAAATTCACAATTGATACTGCGTTTCTTCAGAGAGAATGTAATTTTCAAAGAGCATAAAATCATTATTTAAGAAAGGCTATCTACTGAAGATAGCCTTTCATTCGTTTGATTCATTAATTAATCATTATGCTTGGGATTCACGATGAAGGGCTTAAAATCATCCGTTTTATAAGGTAAAGATAAATCTCTAGAAAGGATGTTTTTATTGGGGTTCCATGTATGCTGACCCGAATTTGAAGCTCTTAAACATGCATAATTGTATTTATCAGTAGAGAAAATTCTATAATTGTGGTCAATGCATTCTTTCAAAAAAAAGGTGTCTTCCCCGTTATTCATATTCGGAAATTTAACCTTCTCGGTGATATATTTTTTAAAAACTAATGTGGCACCCTTAATGCCGCCTTTGACAAACATATTTTCATACCGTCGTCTGTGAATGGCGAGGATTTTTTCATCAATAAAGTACATGAAGACTGATTTTTTTCCTACTATGTGTACATTTGCTCTGTTTAATACATTCAGCGATTGTTCAAGATAACTAGGGGCATAGTAGTCGTCATCATCGAATTTTGCAATAACTGAGTATTTCGTTTTTCCAATTCCATAATTAAGACACTCACCTAATGTCACTTTTTCTGGCAAATGAAAAACCGTTACGTTTTGAGACTGTCTTGCTCTCTCTTTCCAACTATTTATATCCATATCATCGTGATTTAAAATAATGATGAGCTCTTTTTCCTTTACAATCTGGTTTTCATAGTTTTGAAAAACATTGTCCATACAATGCTGCCGCATCGTACAGCATATGATTGAGACCATCGTTATCCTCCCTTCATTGCTAGTGGCTTATTCATTTATTATTTAAAGTATTTTCAAATTCTTTATTTGTGCTGAATAATGTGTCAAAGTCTTATTATTTTGTTTTTTATTTTACATATCATTTGATTTCCTAGATTGTGTCGTGTCATAAAGTCGTTTTTGTCCATACAATGGGGTAATCTTCAATATTGTACGAGGAGGCACAACATGAGGGTCGGTGTTAACTTATTGGGGCTTTCGCAAGATAAATTCGGAGGAGCAGAACAATATATAAAAAACTTGATTCTGAATTTAGCTAACCAAGATGAAGACATTGAGCTATTCTTATTTCTGAAGGAAAATATAGATATTCTACCAAATCAAATTAAAAAGTTTGTTTTTAAGCAACCTGTCAGGCAATTTCAAATTTATAGTGCTATACAGATGCTGCAATTAGATTTATGGTTCTGCCCTTTGCATAAATCCTATCTTTCTGCTATCCCGGTTCCCACAGTAGTAACCATTCACGATTGTTTGCACACTTTTTATCCAGAGTTCGTACCAGGGGGCTTAGAGGGGAATAACGAATATTACAAAAAGTTTGCCCAATCCTTCGATGCTGTCATTACTGTTTCCGAATTCTCAAAGAAGTCCATTAGCGAGAGATTGCACATTCCTAAAGAGAAAATTCATGCCATTCATCTTGATGTAGCAGAAAGATTCAATAACGCCACAAATTTGAGAACGAAGGAACTGATTAAAGCCAAGTACAAACTTCCAGATGCATACGCACTATATCCAGCAAGCTATAACCAACATAAAAACCACCTTAATCTTTTAAAGGCTTTAGTTACACTTCGAGATCGTTATAAAAAAACAATCCCACTTGTTCTTACTGGGTATTTTTATAAAGGAAATCAGCTATTACCGACAATAATTAACTTTTTAAATGAGCACCATTTAACAGAACAGGTAAAGATTCTTGGATATATCCCAGAGCAAGATTTGCCATATATATACCGAAACGCGGACTTTTTGATTTTTCCTTCTCTTTTTGAAGGGTTTGGCCTGCCCTTAGTAGAGGCAATGAAAACACAAACACCAATCGTTTGTTCTAATAGAGGGAGTATTCCCGAGGTTGTAGATGATGCTGCATTGCTTTTTAACCCAGAGTCTGCTGAAGATATTGCTATGAAAATGATGAATGCTTTAAATCCAATGACAAGAATAGAATTAATCCAGAAAGGCAACGAAAGAGCAAATGCATTCTCATGGGAAAAATGTGCTAAAGAAACTCTAAGTGTTTTTCGCGGTGTCTTGTCTTAGTGCTTAGGGGGCAATGAAATGAGGAAAATTTTGATCCTGAATATTTTTCCTATTGATTATCCGCCAGTTAGCGGAGGGACATTAAGATATTTTCATCTTTATCATAAACTTAGCAATTATTATGATATTACGCTCTTATCCCAACTTTATCGACCTCATCGAGAAAAGAAAAGAATAGATTACTCTCCAACATTTAGAGAATACCAAATTGGAATAGAATCTAAGTATCATAGGCTAATTAATAAAAGGCTGCAGAGTGCTGGCGGTTACGAATTATCCTTAATTAAATCTGTTATCCTGTCTAAGTATCCAACATTATTTAATAAATATTTTAAAACCTTGTATAAAAACAGTGATATCATCATTCATGAATCTCCCTATTTAATAGGATATGATCAATATTTAGGCCACGATGATAAGCTAAGAATTTATAGCAGTCATAATCACGAATTTGCATTAGCAAATTTGATTTGGAAGAACAGCAAAGCAAGGGGATTTCTTCCATTAATTTATGAACTAGAAAAAAAGCTTGTCCATTTAGCGGATTTAGTATTTGCTACTTCCGAGCAAGAAAGAGAAAGCTTTGCTGCCATGTATGATATCAATTTAAATAAAATAAAATTAGCACCTAACGGCATTAATCCAGCAGAATGGGTAAAAAAAGAAGAGAAACCTGATGCTAAGCTTAAAGTATTTTTCATTGGAGCAAATTATCCCCCTAACATTGAAGCGGTTCATTTTATCATTGAGCAGCTTGCAGATAACTGCCTGAATATTGATTTTTTGATAGCAGGAGGGTGCTCCATTCCTTTTCAATCTATAAAAAAGTCTAATTTGAAACTATTAGGAACAGTTGATAACACGGAGAAATTAACTCTGTTTGCTAATGCAGATATCGCAATAAATCCAATGTTTAAAGGGTCAGGCGTTAACTTAAAAACACTGGAATTTCTATCAGCTGGGATCCCCTTATTTTCTACTCAGTGTGGTGTGAGAGGATTAAACCTAATTGATAAACAGCATTATATTCATGCAGAAAAAGAAAATTTCGCTGAGAGGCTTATTGAATTTTCCTGTAAGAAAGAACTTCTTAAAAAAATATCGCTCAATGGGCAAAAATATATTAATGATCATTATTCATGGGGGAAGATTGCGCAAAACATGCAGGAAGAAATTGAACATATGATCAATCAGAAAAACCGTCATGGATGAACTCCCTAACGGTTTTTCTATTTGCTAAAAAGGATAATGCTTTCATTGTATAGTTTTATCGATTGCGTGCTTTAATGATAAGACGACATTATTCCATGATAGCTTCAGCATATCCATTCTTCCTTGATGTCCCTTTTGGCTGCAAAGATTCTGATTTTCATAGGCTTCTCTCATTTTTATTCTTAAGTCATCTACCTTTGCTTCAGCCCAAATTTGCCCTTCCTCTTCATATAGATTTCGATAAATCTTTGAAATCGTGTTTTCACTATTCATACTGATTCCTGGATAACTTAGCTCATAATCAACTAAAAATGAATTATTTTCGTTAATAAAATCCATTTGACCTCCCCAACCAGTTGTGATGACTGGTATTCCACTTGAAAGAGCCTCCATAAATGGGATACCCACCCCCTCACCTCTAGTAGGCAAAACAAACACATTTCCCATTGTGTAAAAACCCCTAAACTGAATATCATCCAATATACCTGTTAAAAAAATTAGCGGAGCGGTTTCACTCGCAAATCCAAGCTTTTGTTTATACTTTTTTATCTTTCTCATTATCTGGTCCCTGCTGTCTCCATAAGTTTTTATCGCTAAAATGACATTGTCTCTTGCGGTAAATTCTTTCCAATAGGCTTCTAATAAAGATTCGGGATTCTTTCGATGCTGAAAATCAAACACAGAAACAAATACAAATCGTCCCTGAGCTTCTTTTAATAAAAACTTCTTATTTTCTGGCTTGTATTTGATCGTATCTACCCCATGTGGAGCTAAGTAAGCTGGAATCTTTACATCACTAGTTTTTATAGCATGAATATTTTGAGAGCAAGGGACACATACTGCATCGAACTTATTGATAATGGTTGGCCAGCACTTCGGTAACTTGGGTGTTTCCCACACAGTATTTAATATACGGCGGTCAAACCTTATATATTTTTTACCTGATTGAACATTTCCCGGTGGAGTGTGATAGATTAATATTTTTCTTTTTTTTTCGTCATACCCTTTCTTGATTAACTGATGTAATTTTTCCTTTTCGAAGCAATCATTCTCAATAAAAGGAAAGTTCCATGAATATGTCTCAATTTTCACATCAACACCTAATTGATCTAATGCTAAAGCATATCCTCTGCTCGCAGTGCCATATCCCGTGGCATCCATTACAGGACCTCTCCAAACAACTTGATAATCACTCAGGAAGAATCCCCCTTTCTTTCACAGTGCTCCTCAACTTCATCCCATGTCATTAATAAGCGAATGATATCATCTTCATTCAATTCCACACCTTGTTGTACTTCAATAAATTCAAGATCAGAATGTGCTTTAATGGCATGTTTTGCTCCTATAGGAATGATTAGAACGTCCCCAGGTTTTACAGGCTGAATGCCACCATCTAAAACAAATTCACCTTCACCCTTGATGATGGTCCATACTTCATTTCTTTTATGGTGCATCTGGTAGCTTAAATTCTTCCCCATTTTTACACAGATCCGTTTTGTTAATATCTCAGTGCCATCTTCGTTTTTATTAAAATCTAAAACACGATACCAGCCCCAGCGCCGTTCTTCATACATTGGTCTTTGATCTAGGTCTGTGATTAATTCCTTAATTCGAGGGCTGGCAGCTTTATCCGTTACTAGAATGCCATCTGCACTGACAGCCACAACAGCATTAGGAACCCCTAGTACAGCAACTGGAATGTCCAGTTCATTAATTAGGTGTGTATTAGTTGAATCTTTACTCAAAGTCCCTTTGCCTATTAAGTTAGTTGACATTTCTTCTGTTAACGTATTCCATGTCCCAAGATCTTTCCAATATCCACCATACGGAAAAACAACAATGTTATTCGCTTTTTCTACTACCTCATAATCGAAACTTATTTTGGGGAGCAATTTGTATTCCTGTTGAAGCTGTTCAAAGTGAATAGGCAACCCTTTTTTTTCTAATAAATTAATTAAATAACCCAATTTAAATGCAAAAACACCGCAATTCCATAAAGCATCTTCTGTAATTAACTGAGCTGCTTCCTGCTCTGTAGGTTTTTCTTTAAACCTTTTTACCTTGTAAAATCTTTGATTAGAATGGATTGATTCTGGGATAATATAACCATATTTTGCAGAATGATAAGTTGGCTTTACACCAATTAATGACAAGTCCGCATGACTTTCCTCTACAACCTTCTTAAGCTCTTTAATATGTTCAAAAAAGTGAATTTCTACAAATGGATCTACTGGGCAAACGACAACCACTTCATTTAGAGAAACTTTCCGAACCGAATAAAGATAAGCTGAAGCTAATGCAATTGCAGGAAATGTATCTCTGCGCTCAGGCTCAATAATAAACGGTACATCCTCACCTAACTGGCTTTGAATCACATCTATTTGTGCCTTACTCGTTGCTACAATCGAGTCTTTACCTAAGTCTGCCATTTGCAATTGTTCCCATACACGCTGGACCATCGATACTCGTTCGCCTTTTTCATTTTTCAATACCTTTAAAAACTGCTTAGACCGAGAATCATTCGATAACGGCCACAGTCGCTTGCCTGATCCTCCTGATAAAAGAATTAATTTCATAATCGGTTAAGCTCCTTGTTTCTCATTGTTCCATAAACCATCGCTGTTCCTGCCTGTAACTTATTTTATGAAGTGTATGCTTCTTCTGTTAAAGTACAAGTTTAGTTGAAACTAAACCATTGACAGGTGAAGGGGGCATCACTAGCCGAGATTTCGACTTAGAGATGCCCCCCTTAGCATAAGGGCAAAAAGCGAATAGAAGTATCAATTAAGAGGAAAAAGCGAACAAAGGTATTAATCAAACGATTGATTAAGAGGAAAAGGCGAACAGAGGTATTAATCAAACGTTTGATTAAGAGGAAAAGGCGAACAAAGGTATTAGTCAAACGTTTGATTAATTTGACATGCTATAAAGATTTGGATAAAATGAATGAAAGTCAGTCATTGTTTTCGAGAGGAAGTGGATCATGAATAAAAAAGAAAAAATCGTTCATGCAGCCATTGAGGTTTTTAAGGAAAAAGGCATTGAAAAGGCGAAGATTTCGGATATTGTGAAATTGGCTGGAATTGCGCAAGGAACCTTCTATTTATATTTTCCGTCTAAATTGTCTGTTATGCCGGCAATAGCAGAAGTAATGGTTGAAAAAGCAATGGCATCTGTAAAAGCCCAAGTAGATGAAGATGCATCTTTTTCAACACAGCTTTCACAGGTTGTTGACGCCATTTTTTCTTTTACTAGTGATTATCGGGAAATTCAGGCTCTTGTATATGCAGGACTTGCTTCAACTGAGCATATAAAAGAATGGGAAACCGTTTATCAACCTTTTTATTCGTGGATCAGCCAGTTTTTACAAGAAGCAAAGACTTCAGGAGTTATTCGTCATTCCATTAATGTTGAACGCACTTCTAAGCTATTCATAGGTCTCGTTGAATCAGCGGCAGAGCAAATATATTTATATGATTCCAAGCAAGATGGGAATGCGAATACTCAAAAATTAGAAGTGTTGGATTTTTTAAAGCATGGACTTGGGATTCGAGAATAAGAGCCTTTATTAAGGAGAAAAATGAAAATTATGATTCGACCTGCTTAGAAAGGCTTCTTTAAGTAGGTCGACTTATTTTCATTAAAAAATGAATGAAAGTCAGTCATCTTAGAGGAGGATATAAATGAAAAATAATGCGTGGTTTTATGTATTTCTTACATGTTTTTTTGAGTTAGTTTGGCTGTATGGATTTAATGTAGCGAATAGCTGGTGGCATTGGGTGATTATTATCGGATTTATCCTTATTGATTTTCACTTTCTTCCTAAAGCATGTGAAAACCTTCCTACTGGAACGGTATATGCTGTTTTTGCTGGAGTGGGTACGATCGGAACAGTGCTAATGGATGTATTCCTATTCGGTGAAAGCTTTAGCATGGGGAAAGTTTTGTTTATAGTCATTTTAATTGTTGGCGTAATTGGGTTAAATATTGCAGATAACAAAGAAGAAAAGGAGGCCGTTTAATATGGGCTGGTTATTTGTTTTTATTGCTGCTGCTAGTGAAATTGCTGGTGCGATTGGTTTGAAATTGTACAGTCAGCAAAAAACACTAAAAAATGGCCTTCTATATTTAGGTGGATTTGGTGCATCGTTTGTTTTTTTATATGCATCCTTCAATTATTTGCAGGTCAGTATCGCCTATGCAGTTTGGATTGGAATCGGTACAGCAGGTGCGGTTATATTAAACATGCTTCTTTTGGGTGAATCCAAAAGCAGGGGTCGAATTGTCAGTGTAGCATTAATTATTATTGGTGTAGTAGGTTTGAAGGCTTTGTCATAAGGGATAAGGGGAGGGACAAGCTTCCTGTCCCTCTGTCCCGCTACTCTTATCCTGGAATGGGATGGGTGGATTGATTTGAATTGATCTTCACGGTTTGAAATGATATTTCTTTTAATTTTTCATTATCGATTTCATAACCTATGCCTAATCCAGATGGAACCTGTATGTAACCATTATTCATTGTGATTTCAGGTTTAACTATATCTTCTTCCCAATAATGAGAAGAAGGGGCTGTATCACCAGGTAGAGTGAAATTAGCTAGAGTTGTCATATGAATATTATGAGCACGGGCTATGCCAGTTTCAAGCATCCCTCCACACCATACTGGAATATTATGCTCTTTACATAAATTATGAATTCTAATGGATTCTTGCAGGCCTCCAACCCGACCAATTTTAATGTTTATAATTCGACAGCTCCCAAGCTCGATTGCCTTTAGAGCATCTTCGTAACTATGAATGCTTTCATCAAGACAAATGGGTGTAGACATATTTTTTTGTAGAATAGCATGATCAATAATATCATCATAAGCCAAAGGCTGTTCGATCATCATAAGGTTGTATTTATCTAACTTTTTGAGGTGTTCCATATGCTCTAACGTATAGGCGGAGTTAGCATCCGCCATAAGGGGAATATTGGAAAATTCTTTGCGAACAGCATCGATATATTCTATATCAGCCCCCGGGGCAATTTTTACTTTAATTTTTTTAAAACCTTCATCCACATATTTCCTGACTTTTTCAACTAATTGGCTGGGTGATTCCTGAATACCAATACTTTTTCCTACGGCAATCTCTTTCTTTTCTCCTCCAAGAACCTCCGATAATGACTTTTCATTTTTTTTAGCAAAAGCATCCCACACAGCAGTTTCCAGGGCTGCTTTTGCTATCTGATTTCTCCGAACAAAAGAGAGCATTTCATGTATTTCTTTTGGGTGGGAGATTTCTCTTTGGATAATTCTCGGTATCAAGAAATCTTTTAACATATAAACGGCTGTATAGGTTGTTTCTTCATTATAATAGGGTTCGTTACTTGAAACAGTTTCTCCCCAGCCTGAGATACCAGATTCATCAATAACTTCAACTATACAAACATCTTTCGTTTGCATTGTGCCAAAACTTGTAGTAAAAGGTGCCTTCAAAGATACCCTAATATTGTGCAGCACAACTTCTTTTATATAAATGGTTTTCATATTAACGCTCCTTTTTACTATGTAAAATCACAATTTCAGTTAATATTTTTACTCCGTTTAACAAAGAATCCTTATTAAATGTCATGTTCGGATGATGGAGTCCGGGTTTTAGATCGCATCCTAGCCCCACCATGGTTGCTTTTAAATGAGGCTTTTTAATGGTGTAGAAATGGAAATCATCCCCACCTGGTGTAATAAGGGGCGGTGCCAATTTTTCTTCACCTAAACGATTGATGATTGCCTGTTTGGCGATTTCTAAAGCTTCTTCCCTGACCTCAGCTGCAGCAATTCCATAATCATTCGTTATTACGATCTCAGTATTAAAGAGTTCGTTAGAAGATTGTAAAATTTCGATTACTCGATGTCTTAGCTTTTCCATAATTGCATTTGTCTGGGCACGTAAGTCAATAGCCAATGAAGCACTGCCAGGTATGATATTTGTATTTTTTCCCCCTGATAAGAATCTAGTTGCTTTGATTGTGTGTGCCACGTTAGGATCTAGATGAATGGTATTGAAAGAATTAAGGATGGAGTTTCCGATTTCAATTGCATTATGAGTTAAATGAGGACGAGCACCATGTGCATCTTCACCTCTGATTTCAAATTCCATTGAGCCTGTTGCACCATGCATAATAGCAGGAGTTGCATAGCCATCTGGAGCTTCTTGGATAGGTCTTAAATGAATACCATATAGATAATCGACATTATCAACAATCCCTTTATCTACCAACTTCAATGCTCCTGCTCCAACTTCTTCTGCCGGCTGGAAGATAAACCTTACACCTATTTTGTCTTTAAGGCTCTTATCCTCTTGAATACTCCAAAGAACTCCTAAAACCATCGTCATATGTGCATCGTGTCCGCATGAGTGGTTAGCCTGCAATTCACCGTTTACTTCTTGCCAGAGTGCATCCATGTCTCCCCGAATCGCAATGATGGGTACATCCCCGGAAAAATTTCCATAATCCCCTATAACTCCTGTGCAATCTTCAAATGTTCTTACTAAGCATCCGGCTTGTTCTAGGTGTCTTTTAATATATTCTGTTGTATTAGTCTCTTTCCAGCTTAGTTCTGGATGGGAATGCAAATAATCAAATGCTTCAAAAATTTTCTCTCTCAGATCCGTTACCATTTTTATCACCTTTCATTGGATATAGTACTTGTTAGTAGGATTGACAAAATCTAATTTTTCTACTTTTTGGGCTATATGGAGCAGAAGAGCGTTTAGAACAGAAAAGGTTACTGGCCCTTTTTCCAATAAAGATTTTTGAGACGTATTTATTGTTAAAACAAGATCTCCATACTCCACAATAGGTGAGATCTGTGAATCCGTTATGACAATAACATTATTCTCATTCAATTTTGCCTCTTTTGCTAATCTAATTGATTCTAAGGCATATCGATAATACGAAAAAATTACGACTGAATGCTCATACCCCTTTTTAGTAATTCCAACATCTGTTTCAGGGCGGTACAAAGCTGTGTTATCTAGAAGATTATTTAGAAGGTATGCAAACCAATGTGCGTAAGCGAAAGATTGGTAGTATCCCACTATTTTTACCGAACGAGCAGCAACAATCTGATCAACAATTTTTCTGGCTATATCCCAATCAATGTTTTTAGCGACATGATTGATCGTGCCTTCATCAATGCTCATGACATTTTCAAATGAATCAGATGTAAGGGGAGAATACTCCTTACCTGCCGGCTGGATAGTTAACAATCGGTATTGAACATCTTTTTGTAATTCAGAAAAACCGTTGTATCCAATAGCTTTACAAAAGCGGATAACCATGGTCTCGCTTACATCAATAAGAGAAGCTACTTTTTTCGCTGGATGTGTAGCAAATAACACTGGATTGGAAAGTAATGATTCACCTACTTTTTTTAATCCTTTCGTTAAACTATCATATCGGTTTTTTGTTTTTTCGATATAAGACATGTCTCAACTCCAAAATAAAGTTTTTAATTTATTGTTGTTAAAATAAAGTTTATGATTTATTATGGATAAAGTCAATGAATATTAAGAAAATTCTAACGGAGGTGCATAAAATGGAAAAAGCAAATGAAAAGAAGAGGGTAAAATGGGGGATTCCTGATGCCTATGTTATTTTATTTGCTATTTTGGTCCTGATGGCGATTCTGACTTATCTTATACCAGCAGGTGAATTCACAAGAGAAGAGGTAGACGGTATTACAATGGTAGTACCAGATAGCTATCAGCAGATAGATTCATCGCCTGCCGGTCTTTTAGATATATTTCTTGCTATACAAGAAGGGATGATAAGTTCGGCTCCGTTGATTTTCCTTGTATTAATCATCGGCGGATCGTTTGCGGTTATCGAATCGACAGGTGCTATCGATGCAATGATTTTAAAAACGATAGAAAAAACAAAAAATAAAGAAATACTCTTGATAACAGTTGTGTGTATACTTTTTTCAGCCTTTGGTGCACTTGGGATTATTGTTAATGCTGTAATTGCCTTTATACCAATTGGAATTATTTTAGCTCGGTCCATGAAGATGGATGCAATAGTGGGTGTATCAATTATATATCTTGGAGCATATGCAGGATTTAATACCGCGTTCCTTGATCCACTTACAACAGGTACGGCACAGCAAATTGCCCAGTTGCCCTTATTTTCAGGTATTGGGTATCGAATTGTAATTTATATCACAATCTTAATTACAACGATTGCCTACATTGCTTATTATGCAAATAAAATAAAAAATGATCCTTCAAAAAGTGTATTAGGCAATACTCCATTCCCTAAAATTGAAGAGAAAAATCAGTTAAATAATCAAGTTGTTCTCACAAGTGTACATAAACTTGTGCTGCTCTGGTTGGTAGTTGGAATCGGAATATATGTGTTTGGTGTTTTCCAGTACAAGTGGGCATTAAATGAAATGGCTGCAATATTCTTGATTATTGCAGTGGGAACAGCAATTATTGCAAAATTATCCCCCAACCGACTAGTCCAAGAATTCTTTAATGGGGCTAAGGGATTAGTATATGGTGCATTAATTATTGGGATGGCGCGTTCCATTGTTGTTGTTTTAGAAGATGGAAAGATCTTGGATACAATTGTTCAGGGAATGGTGGGTCTTATGACACCTTTTACAAGTGTGATGGGTGCATTGGTCATGTTTGTTGCTAATTTATTGTTTAATATCTTAGTATCTTCTGGAAGTGGTCAGGCTGTAATTGTAATGCCAATCATGACTCCATTGGCAGACATTATGGAGATTCCAAGACAAGTGGCCGTACAAGCATACAAAATGGGAGATGGATTTACAAATGTAATAACACCTACTTCAGGGATATTGATGGCAACTCTAGCAATTGCAGGTGTTTCCTGGGTAAAGTGGATCCGCTTTGTTTTCCCATTACTATTGATTTGGAGTATCCTAGGAGCAATATTCCTTATCATCGGTGTTTTAATGGACTGGGGACCATTTTAAACTCTGGGACAAGGGGACAGGTCCCATGTCCCGCCTAAGGTGACGATTTCCATAGGATTCCTTTCCTACTAGAACAGAATACATCTTGTTAAGATACTATTTTTCTATTATCACATAATGGTAAAATATAGCTAAAATGACTTTTAAGATGTATTTCGTTCAAATGTAAGGAGGAGCTACTATTATTCCCTTTTTAATTCGATTTTTCCTTTATATAAGTTTATGGGTTGGATTGATTATATCTCCTGAACAATTAGCTAATAAGGAATTATCCTTGTTATTATTGCTTTGTGCAAGTTCGATTATTCTCTTTTTTCTAATTCCAATCTATAAAGCTAGTTTTATTATCTTTTCTTCGATGCTCTCCCTTGTATTTTTTTCTATTATTTTTGTGGACATAATGAGTTTGTACTATGGAGAATTGCTCTATCTATACATAGCTATAGAAGCGGCATTTTTTGTTCAACGACATTCTTTTTACATCATACTAGGTGTATATACGATTTTTTCAGTTATCACTCTCTTAATTCATGATAGCTTGACAATTGCATCGGTTCTGGCAGTTGGCTTCATGAGTGCCCTTCTTTATTTGTTATGGAGAAAGATTGGAGAGCGCGCGGAATTACTTTTTGTACATAATGAGGTTGTTTTAGAATATCGACAGCTTAAGAGGAAGGTTCTTGAAAATGAAAGTATAGCTCGATTGGAAGAACGGACTCGGATATCGCGTGAGATTCATGATTCTGTTGGTCATAAATTAACAGCGGTGCTAATGCAGCTTGAAATGATGTCAATGGAAGTTAATGATCCGCGGTTGGTAACCATTAAGAAAGAGGTACGAGATAGTTTAGAAGAAATTAGACTAGCTGTTCGTACATTGAAACAAGACGAAGCGGCAGGACTTACTTCCGTCCTTCAGCTTGTTCGAAAGCTTGAAACAGAGAGTCATATTTCTATTAACTTCACAACGAAACATGGCATTTTGTCTGCAAAGCTATCAAATGTTCAAAGTATTGTTTTATACCGTGTGCTTCAAGAAGCACTTACGAATGCAATGCGTTATGCTGCTTCACGTGAGGTCATTGTTACTCTTGGAAGAACAGCTGTTGGTCATTTTCATATAAATATTCAAAATCGCATTAATAACGCTCAACCTTTTCAGCCGGGGTTTGGCTTGCAAAATATGCGAGAGCGGCTAGAGGGAATTGGGGGTAGCGTGCAGGCATATCAAACGGAGGGGTATTTTATTGTTGATGCATCTTTTCCATTGAAGGGAGATGGCCTATAAATGAAAAGAATTCTGCTAGTTGAAGATCAGGTAATTGTTCGTCAAGGGATAAAAATGATGATTGAGCAAGAAAAAAGTTTACAGGTAGTGGCAGAAGCAGGAGATGGAATGGAAGCTATATCGAAAATGGAACTTCATGCTATTGACTGTGTTGTGATGGATATACGGATGCCGGTTATGAATGGAATCGAAGCTGCACGCATCATGAAACAGAGATGGCCTCATGTAAAAATTTTAATGCTGACAACCTTTAATGATGATGAGTATGCCCTCCAGTCATTAAAAGATGGAGTCAATGGATTTTTGTTAAAAACGGCGGAGCGTGAGGAATTGATTAAGGCCATTTTAAGCTGCATGGATGGAGGTATGCCACTAGATCGAGAGGTAACTGCAAAGGTTATGCCGCGATTACTTTTGCAAAAAAAGAAGGAAGCGACGGATATTCCTTTAACACCTAGAGAGTTAGCGATAGCCCGATGTGTCGGTAATGGGATGACGAATAAGGAAATTGCAGATGAATTGCATTTATCGATTGGAACAGTAAAAAATCATATTACCGCCATTTTACAAAAACTTGAATTGCGTGACCGAACACAGCTGGCAATCTTTGCAGTGAAGAATGATTTATCTGAATAAGATACTGACGGAATGATTAAATGGAAGTTTGTATATCGTTTATTTAGGAAGAGTCTTTTGAAGTATTTTACTTTGGAGGGCTTTTTTTAGTGGCAATGACAACCTTTTGTCAGGGGTGGAATCGGAAAAGGTCATAAAGTCAGTTCATGAGATCGCTTCAAGCTTAAAAAAGAGAAAAAGCGGTCTCATAGAGAGTTCATGAGACCACCATAAGCTTAAAAAAGAGAAAAAGCGGTCTCATAGAGAGTTCATGAGACCACGACAAGCTATAAAAAGAGAAAAAACGGTCTCATAGAGAGCTCATGAGACCACGACAAGCTATAAAAAGAGAAAAAGCGGTCTCATAGAGAGTTCATGAGACTACGACAAGCTATAAAAAGAGAAAAAACGGTCTCATAGAGAGTTCATGAGACCACGACAAGCTATAAAAAGAGAAGAAACGGTCTCATAGAGAGTTCATGAGACCACGACAAGCTATAAAAAGAGAAAAAGCGGTCTCATAGAGAGCTCATGAGACCACCACAAGCTGAAAAAATGAGAAAAAGCGGTCTCATAGAGGGATAATGAAACCATTTTTATAGAGAAATCAGAATCAAGTGGTCTCCTAAAGCACTCCACTCACTCTCTTTTACATATTGCTCATAAAGCTCGCTTAAATAATGATGACTGAGGTCATGGTTAGGAGAATCATTTTGTGACGGAGGTGAGTGGGAAGGGGAATGCCAGTAGAATAATATGAAGTTAATGAAAGGGGGAATAACAATGCTTGAAGCGATTGATATAACAAAACAATTTAAGAAAAAGAAAGTTGTTGATGGGCTGAACATGTATATAGAGAGTGGGGAGACGGTTGGGCTATTAGGTCCGAACGGGGCAGGAAAGTCGACGACCATTTCGATGATTTCATCGCTCGTACCTCCAACTTCTGGTGATGTGCGGTTTCGTAAGCAAAGTATTTTGAAGAATCCCCAGGAGCTTCGCCGCGTGCTTGGAGTCGTGCCACAGGAAATTGCTTTATACAATGATTTAAGCGCAAAAGAAAATTTGCTTTTTTTCGGTCGAATTCATCAAATGTCAGGTAAACAACTTCAGAAAAAAGTAGATGAAGTGCTGGAGTTAATTGGTCTTTCTGAACAAAAGAAGGTGATAACGAAGCATTTTTCTGGAGGAATGAAGCGCAGATTAAATATTGGTGCGAGCTTAATGCATGACCCTGAAATGATCATTATGGATGAACCAACGGTAGGGATCGACCCACAGTCTCGTAATCATATTTTAGAAACAGTGAAGCGCTTAAATCAAGAGATGGGGATGTCTATTCTGTATACAAGTCACTATATGGAAGAGGTCGAATTCATTTGTGATCGAATTTATATTATGGATCAAGGTCGGATTATTGCAGTAGGAACAAAGGATGAAATCAAAAGCATTCTATCTGCGGAAAAAACACTAACTATTAAAGTAGAACAGCCAAATGAAAAATTTATCCAAAGTATCAGGCAGGAAGGTCTCGTGAAGGAAGTACAAAGCTCTGGAAATATGATTACTATTGTCATTCCTAAAGAAGTAAACTTGTTTGCACGTCTTTTTCAATTAGCAGAAGGGACGGAAACGACGATCCAGTCCATTGAGGCACAAACCCCAACGCTTGAAGATGTATTTTTACATCTTACGGGTCGGGCGTTAAGGAATTAGGAGGGGATTGTTGTGTTTAATGCTTTCTTAAAAAAGCAGTTACTCGTTTTTATTCGAAACCCTGAGGTGATCATTCTTCAACTCGTCATGCCTATTGTGCTTATTACGATTTTGGGGTTTGCATTAGGAGGATTGTTTGAGGGAGAGAAGTCTCCAATTGAAGCAAAGGTAGCTTATGTTTCTCAAGGAAACGAAGAGGATGACATAGAGGAATTTAAAACCTTCCTGCAAAAAAGTCGGCTAGATCCTGAAGCCATCGCAGCGATTGAAGGACAAATTAAAACGTTGCTGCCATTAAAAATATTAAGAGAAGACGTTTTTGAAAATGATAAATTGAAAGAATTTGTTCATGTTAAGGAAGTTGAACCTGAAAAATTGACTAAGTTAAAGAAGAATAAAGACTATGCAGTGATCATTGAAGTGCCGGAGAAGTTCACTTATCATTTTCTAATGTCTGTCTTTTTTCCATCTGAGCAGACATCTGAAAAACCTGAATTGAAGCTTTATCAAAATGAAGATCGAGAGCTTGCCTCCCAATTGGTTGCCGATATAATAGAGGATTTCCAACATCAATATACACTTCAAACAGCTTTAGCCAAAATAGGTATACCGATGAATCCAGAAATGAAGCAACCAGCTGAATCTGAGGTATCCATTCAGAGTATATCTGCTGTTAAATCTGTTTCAGCCATTGCTTATTACACAATTGGTATTAGTATGATGTTCGTTCTCTATGTTGCATCTATGGCCGGAACATTTGCATTTGCAGAGAAAGAATCAAATGTTTATACACGAATTATCCTTTCAAGAGCATCTAGAACCTCTTATTTAATGGGTACATTTATATCAGCTATTATCATTGCTTTTATCCAGTTATTGATCCTATTTGGGTTTTCATTTATTGCATACGGTGTAAAATGGGATGACTTATCCAGTTTCTTGGCCATTACGATTTGTATTGCTATAGCGGTTGGAGGCTTCGCAACTCTTGTCACAACATTAAATTATCGTTTTCATTCTCAAACCTTTTCAAATTTCTTTTCATCTATTGGCGTAACCATTTTTGCTTTATTGGGCGGAACCTTCGTCCCTGTCAAAGGTATGTCTGAAACAGTTGCAGAAATTGGAAAATTAACACCGGATGGCGCAGCAATGAATGCATATTTAAACATATATCAAGGCTATGGAATTGAAACAGTGATTCCTCAGCTAGTGACGCTCTGCATCTATGGAATGATGTTAGCTGTTATTGGTGTGTCCATTTTCCCGAAAGAGGTGAGACAGTAATGGGTGGTTTATTACTAGCAAAAATGCAGAGGTTTCTTCGTAAACCATGGACCTTTATCGTCATGGTGCTCTTTACGCTCGTATTTGCATATTTTATGGGTGGAAACAATGGAACACAAACCATTCCAATTGCTGCGGAAGGTGAAAATGAACTCTCGTCTTCATTGCTAGAGCAATTAAACACTTCAGATGAACTTGTTTTTCAGTCTGTTACTGAGGAGGAGCTGCTGAAGCAGGTGCAAGGGAATGAAGTGGACGCAGGGATTCTCCTAAATAACGATGGTTATCGAATTCTTTATACGGTAGAATCACCCAATGTCTCTTTGATCGAACAGAAGCTTACCCAAACAGTAGCAGAACAAAATGAAAGACAACATCTTCTTGGTATTGGAGAGGAAAATGGATTATCGGAAAAACAGGTGGATCAACTATTGATACAAGTGGAAGAAGAACCACTATTTCAAATTGGGATGGAAACCTTCCATGGAGGGGAATCCGTTGTTATTGATAGTCGATTACAAGGGATTTTCGGCTTATCACTATTTTTCGTCATCTATACGATTTCGACCGTGGTTGCTGAATTATTTGAGGAAAGACAAATGGGAATCCGTGACCGGCTTATTCTATCCCCAGTTCGAAAATGGGAAATGTATAGTGCAAATTTAATTTACAGCTTTGTCCTAGGTTATCTACAAATTGCTCTCATTTTTCTTGTATTCCGTTTTGCAGCAAAGGTTGATTTTTATGGAGGATTTGGAGAAACCTTTGTTGCTCTCATTCCTTATGTGTTTGCGATTGTTGCTCTATCTATGTTTATTACTGGTTTTGTGAAAAGCATTCGCCAGTTTAATGCGCTTATTCCGCTCATTTCGGTTAGTCTAGCCATGCTAGGTGGAGCTTACTGGCCACTTGAAATTGTCTCTTCACCTTTCCTACTTGCATTATCAAATATTTCGCCTATTTCCTATGGGATGGAAATTTTAAAGGGTGTTACAATTTATCAGCTGCCATTTTCTGAGCTGTTATTTCCAATAAGCATGCTGCTTCTAATCGGTGTGGTTTTAATGGGATTGGGGATTAACGGAATGGAGCGGCGCTGAAGCTTAAACATGTTGAAAAGTCTGTTCCGCATAATTTGCTGGAATGGACTTTTTTTGCTTGTCTAAATTAATATACGTTATTGGTAAATTATCAATTTTCAAACTATAATAGAATTATTCGCCAGACAAGGAGATCATGATGCAGATTCATATAAAGTCACCAACCAATATACAAGAGCTTGCTAGTTTTTTAGAAAGAATAAATCGTTTACCTGAAAGTCATATTGGCTATTGTGGAGTGGAGAAGGATGAAATCTGCGATACGTTGATGAATGATTTTTCTGATATAGAAATTGATCAATCTTTTGCTGTTGCCTGTCTGGGAGAAGATATGGTGGGCGCTCTAGGATTAGATATTGATTTAGAAGATAAAAGCGCTGAGGTGTGGGGGCCATTCATAATAGCAGATCAGCTTAGAGTCGAGATAGAGAAGGTACTTTGGGATAAGTTAATTAGTAGACTAGAAAATCAAGTTACTCGTTTTTTCTTCTTTCTGAACAAGAAAAATGAGAAAGGGAGACAATTTGTAAAACGGCTTGGAGGAAATGAAAAGGGGAAGCATCTTATCCTAAAGGCATACCGCTATCAAATGAAGCACGAGGATAATAGTGAAATTGAACATTTTAGCTCATCCTATTGGAATTCCTTTAGGAAACTCCATGAAGACTCGTTTCCTCAAACCTATTATTCTGATCAAGATATAATCAATCGATTGAATGAAAAAAATAAACTGCTTTTAATGAAAGCTGATGATCAAAGCATTAAAGGATATGTTTACGTAGAAGCAGAGCCAGAGCATAAAGAAGGTGCAATCGAATTTATCGCTGTAGCAGACGAACATCGCAATCAAGGAACGAGCAATTCAGCTATATAAAGCAGCAGGCTTTGTTGTGGAACATGAACTTAGCCATTATGAGGTAAAGATAGAATAATAGGTTAAATGCGGAGGGGTTGTTTTGTCTACAATCGATTTACAGAAAAAAAGCGTCAAAATTGTTTTAGAAAAGAAGAATATTGCAACGGTGACTGCTAGAGTTGGCCTAGTACTAGATATTACCGGATCTATGCGGACTTTGTATAAAAATGGGACTGTCCAGAAGGTAGTAGAACGAATACTGGCCATTGCTTCACAGTTTGATGATGATGGCATGCTGGATGTCTGGGTGTATGATCATGAGTTTTCAAGATTAAAGCCTGTTACGGAAAGAGACTTCGATGGTTATGTAAATCGAATCATATTAAACAATGACTTAATTCATAAATTTGGGAGAAATGATGAACCTCTTGTTATGAAAGACTTATTAAAAAAATACATTGAGGAGGACCCAAGTTCAGATCCAGCCTATATCGTTTTTATTAATGATGGAGGATGCAAGAAAACGATTAAACCCATTATTGAAAGCTCGGCAAAATATCCAGTGTTCTGGCAGTTTGTAGGAATTGGAAATGGAAACTTTGACTTTCTTAAGACGCTAGATTCAATGGAAGGCCGTATTGTAGACAATGCCAACTTCCTGCATATAGAAGACATTGAGAGAATTTCAGACAATCAGCTTTATAATTCGCTGTTAGATGAATTTCCGAGCTGGCTTAAGGAAGCGCAGGAGAAGGGGATTTTAGTAGATAGAAAGGTGGCACAGCAATCTGTTCAACCGGAAAGGAAAGGTTTTTGGAATAGGTTGTTAAATAGATAATTCCAGGCTTTATTCGCGAAAAATAAGCATTTGGCTGATAAAGCATAGAACTTGGTTGATATAGGTTGTACTCATAAACATTGGCTTTTTTCAAAATCTAATTTTAAAAGGAAAGAGGGATATTTTCTTGGCAGTAAAAGGTATCAATCATTTTTTATTTTCTGTTTCCAATCTAGAAAAGTCTATCAAATTTTATACAAATGTATTTGATGCAAGGCTGTTAGTTAAAGGAATGAGCACGGCTTATTTTGATCTCAATGGTTTATGGCTTGCCTTGAATGTGGAAAAGGACATTCCTCGTAACGAAATAACTCAATCCTATACACATATTGCTTTTTCAATTGATGAAAAGGATTACGATGAGATGTATGACAAACTAAGAAAATTAAACGTTAATATTCTTTCAGGACGTCTAAGAGATGAAAAAGATAAGAAATCCATTTATTTTACCGATCCTGATGGACATAAATTTGAATTTCATACGGGTACTTTGCAGGATCGCTTAGATTATTATAAACATGAAAAGAGTCATATGGAGTTTTTCTAAAAAAAGCGCTTTAGGATGATGTGTATGGACAAGGATCTTTTGAATGCTGTCGAAGAAGCGATTGAATATATGAAAAATCATTTAGAAGCAGATATTACATCTGAGGATCTAGCTGCTAAGTATGGCTACAGTACCTATCATTTCTTGAGAGCTTTTAAGGAAGTGACAGGCGTAACTCCTAGGCATTTTTTGTCGGCATTAAGAATTGAAGCTAGTAAGCAAATGTTAACAAAACCCTCTAACTCGATCCTTAAATCCTTGTTAAGTATTGGTTATAAAAGTATAGGCTCCTATAGCTCTAGATTTAAACAATATGTAGGGCAATCTCCAACGAAATTCAAGTTAGAATACGAGACTCTATATCAATTTATTAATCACTACAAAGATAAGAATAGTTATCAAACTATAACGACTTCATCTTCATTGATTACTTGTCATATTAAGACGCCTCCAACGTTTAAAGGCTTGGTATTTGTAGGACTGTTTCCCCGTCCTATCCCAGACCAAAAGCCAGTTATAGGTACAGTACTGCATAATGAGGGGGCATGTACATTTGATCATGTTCCTAAAGGTACGTACTTCATTTTAGCTGCAGCAATACATTGGAGTGCAAATCCCAAGGATTATTTCATACTCGAGAAATCATTACGTGGAATATTCGATCAGCCGATTGAGGTTTGGGACGACACAAATGCTGAAGTTGATATATTCCTAAGAGATCCAACACCATTTGATCCGCCTATATTAATTAATTTACCTATGCTTCTTTTTGATAGAGACAAAAAGTAAGCAATCTGAGAGAAATAATGTGTGAATCCCTACGATAAAATAGAGCTTAAATAAGGAGGAGATGTCATGTTAAATAAAGTTTGTGTGCTTACCGTACGTGTTCCAAAGCTGCAGGAATCCGTTGATTTTTATTCAAATGTATTAGGTTTCAAGGTTTCAAAGTATTATGGTGCTAAAATTGTCAGTCTAGAGCATGATGAAATACCAATTGTGTTAGAGGAAAGTGAAGATGCTTATCACAATCCGAAACAGAATGTGTTGCTAGGTTTAATATCAAAAGACCTTGATAAGGATATTAGCCATTTAAAATCAAAAGGAGTAAAAATTTTGTTTGATGAGGCAAGACCATGCCCGCCTGGCCGCTACAATATTATTGAGGACCCTGCTGGAAATCAGATTGAAATAGTAGAATTCTCAAATTAGAGAGTCGTTTTTGATGCAAATTCATCATCAAACATATATAAAGGTCAATCCAGAAAAGGTTTATCAAACACTCACAACCGCAGAAGGATGGAATGCTTGGTTTACAGATCATACAGTCTTATACTTGAATGAAAATGGGGAAGGGAAAATAACCTTTCGCTGGTCTAATTATGGTGCGAAGAAGGAGAATATCGAAGACGGCGGAGATATTTTGACGGCCATTCAAAATAAATTATTTGTTTTTCAATGGTCTCCAGGCGATGGCAAAACCACGGTTAAATTTGAATTAAAGCCTGTTAAGGAAGGAACGCTTTTGTTATTGGAAGAGACAGGATACACAGCTTCCAATAAAGATTTATCTGTTTGTATAGGATGTGCAGCAGGATGGGGAGAAGCGTTGACTTTGTTGAAAATGTATCTTGAATATGGAATTGTCTGTAAAGACGATTATAGATTTTAATGGTTATCCTTTAAGGAGGACATAGCAAAATGGTATATGAGGTGACATTCCAGATTCGAGTAGGTGATATTGAAAAGGGTCAAAAATGGTATCAAAAGCTGTTAAATAGAGAGCCAGATTTCATTCCGCATGATGGCTTTGCAGAATGGGAGCTGATTCCTGGTTGCTGGCTGCAAGTGGCTGAAGGGACTCCTTTAGTGGGAAGCGGGCCGATCCGACTCGGTGTAAATAGTATCGAAAAAGAAAGAGAAAGATTAATGAAAGAATTAAAAGTTGAGTTCTTTAACATATTCGAAAGAGATGGTGTTCCTGCAAAATGGGGGACATTTCATGATCCGTGGGGAAACCAGGTAGGTTTTTTCGAGTATTTGGATGAAAATGAAAAGCTTGAAAGGATTCAATCGATTCTTGGGTAATTCGTAAGGCATTTGATTAGTTGTTTTGGGAATAAGGATGTAGCTGCATAAACAAAAAACATTCTTTAAAATAGCGCCTGCTCCTAAGAAAAGCTAAGAGGAGCAGACGCTATTTTTATCTAAGCTTGATTAGTAATAAAATCATCTTCACTTTCCCCATAAAAGTACAGCCGGTGCAATGGTCTCGTCATGGCTACATAGAGAAGCTTAATATCCAGTTCAGAGTCGCGGGAAAATGTTTCTTCCAGAGATACGATCATAACGGCATCGAATTCTAACCCTTTTGCTAAAAACGAAGGCACGATGACAATTTCATCCTTCGGGATCTTTTCTTGTTCTTCAAGCAACTTAACTGGCATCTGGGAGTGTTCTTTAAATAGAGAAAAAAGAAGCTGGCAATCTTTCATTGTTTTTCCGATAACCGCGAAGGTTTTGAAATTCTCCTGTTTTAAAAGGGAAACTTGCTCCTCGATTTGCCTAACAAGTTCAAGATCGTTTTTCCTCATAATAAATCTTGGTCTTTCCCCATGTCTCACAACGGGTTCTACCTTTGGAAAAGAATAGGGAAGCAGTTTCAATAGCTCATTTGCTTTTTCCATGATTTCAACCGTTGTACGATAGCTCTTTTGCAGTTCGGTATAGGTAGCACGCGGGAAAATTTCTTCCAAAACTTCATTCCAAGATGTTAATCCCCTATATGAATGGATCCCTTGGGCGAGGTCGCCAACAAGTGTAAACATATCTGTATCAAGTGCTTTCTTAAGAGATATCAGCTCCATAAAGCTGTAATCCTGTGCTTCATCAATGACAATATTCTTCGCTTTGATCTCTTTTGGAATGCCAAATAGGTGTACCTGCAAATAGAGCATGAGTGCGAGGTCTTCTCTTTCATATTTCTTTTTCGAGAAAAGGGCTTGGCTATACTGGCATAGAGTCTCTGCTTCCTGCTCTGTAAGCTTGCCTTCAGCAAATTGACAAAGCATGGCGGGATCGTTGAAAAGCTCATGATAATATTGGATAAGCGTCTTCTTAGGAAATTGTCTCATATAGGAAGGGACCGCAGTTCGAATTGCTTTTTTGATTTCGTTTAGACGCAGAGCCTTCTTATCAAGTGCGTCGGAAACATATTGCCTTCGTTTCTCTGGATCTTTTCCACCATAGAGCGCACGTTCAATCCGTTCATCATAAAAGGTTTCAATTTTTTTGATGATGTTTTGTTTCTTTTTGGCCACATCATTTTGAAGAATCGCTTTCAATTTTTCCAATCTTTTAAAAAGAGGAAGATAGTTATAGTCATTTTTAAAAAGATGAATAAACTTCTTATAGCTGAATAGCCGGAACTTATCTACCATAAAGTCTTCTGATGGATAGAAGGTTTTATAAATGCTTCTAATATAGTTCGATAAAATAAGATGAAAAACGGGAGAACCCTTAGTCGATGAAATCCAAGCAGAAATCTGACTATCCTTGCTTTCAGGCTCTTCCAGCAGTCGAACTAGTTTATTATCAGGCTTGAGGTTAAGTTTTATGCCAAGACATGCTTGAACATATTCCTGATAAGTTGTTTGGCGGACCCTCTCAACCCCAAGCTCTGGCAGTGCCTCGGAGATATAGTCAATAAAGAGCCTGCTTGGTGCTAGAATCATAAGCTGTTCTGGGGCAAAGTTTTCCTTGTATTGATAAATGAAATAGCTAATTCTGTGAAGGGCGATCGTTGTTTTTCCGCTTCCGGCAGCCCCTTGAACAATGATGGGCTTGTTTAAATCAGCCCGGATAATTCGATTTTGCTCTTCTTGAATGGTTGAGATGATTTCTGTAAGCCGATTACTTGAGCTTTTTGAGAGTGACTCTTGGAGCAGTTCATCTGTTGTCGTTAAATCAATGTCTCGAATTTCATCAAGTTCACCATTTTCGATCATAAATTGCCTTTTTAGAGTTAAATACCCGTTAAAGCTTTCCTCGTAGGATTCGTAATGAACCTCCCCAAGCCTGCCCTCATAATAGAGATTCGCAATCGGCGATCTCCAATCGACAATTATTTGTTCTTGATTTTCCCTCGAGTATAGAGAAGTTTTCCCTATGTATAATTGTTCCGTCTCTTTTTGATTCTCCTGCAAAAAATCAATCCGGGCAAAGTAAGGTTTAACTCTAGCATTTTTTAAGCTTTTTAATTCATCTTTAGACATTTCAAAAAATCTTGCATTTGTGAGTAGAGCGGAATAGCTTGTGCTGGAATCCAGCCAATCGACGTCATGGAATGCCTCGCGCATATTTTCTTGGAATTGATCTTTACTTGATTCAGATGTTTTAATCACAACATCTAAATATCTTTTCGTAAATTCTAATCGTTGAATTTCTTGTTGAAAATCGGGGTGCTGTTGTTGAGTTGACACATCCATCTTCCTTCCATTTCCATTTTTCAGCCGCAATGGGGAAGTACATAGAAGCGTGAGTGATAAGGAATTTATATTATCAGAAAAGTTTCTCAAAAGCAATAAATAACCAAAAAGAGGATGTGTCTAGATATATCATCCTCTAAATCATATTTAGTACAATGTTCGCCATAAATAAAAGGTTGCATAGGATTCCCAATTCTTCCATGGGATCGAAAATGCTAAGATTTCCTCTTTTGTTGGCTTTCGGTCCATATTCCGTAATGTTTTAATGGCATTAATAAGACCGACATCATCAATTGGAAAGGCTTCACTGAATCGAAGGCACCGCATTAGAACATAATTGGCTGTCCAAGGGCCGATGCCGCGTATCTTTACTAAGTTTTTTTCAGCATCTTTGAAGTTCATTTTAGCTAATTTTTCTTTTGATAATTCTCCCCTTGCCATTAATCCAGCAATTCCAATGAGATATTCGCTCTTTTTAACCGTCATTTTAATATCCGCAAAATCTGCAGGAGTTAATTGCGCAATTCGTTCACAGGTTGGAAAAATCCAATATTTCTTCCCATTCCATTCGATGGAATCGCCAAATTTTTCTACAAATTGTTTCTTTAATGAGTAGGCGAACGGCAAATTGATTTGCTGCCCTAAAACTCCCCAGCATAAAGCTTCAAATAAGTCCGGAATGCCAATGATTCGCAAGCCAAAGAATTTTCGGGCAGGCAATTTAAGTAATGGATCTGCTTTGGCCATGTTATAAAATGAAGTTAAATCGTTATCTAGATCAAACCACTCTCTAATATATTTTACAATCTCTTCTAGCTGCCGAGATTTGGTAGGTCGAGAATCATTGATAAACTGGATAAGCATCTGTTTATTTTCGATGATGTTTATCCGTACTAATGAACGAATTTCCCCAATGGCTATAACTTTTGTAATGATGCCGTCCTCGATTTCATACATACATTCATCTTTTGCCCTTGTTAAATAGCCTAAGTTCGCATTCATATCGAACGCTTCAGGCAGTGGAATGATGAATTTATCATTGATTTCATGCAGCTCCATTTTATCTCCTCACTTGTTTTGGCATTTATAAAATAAGCAGATGCTAACACCCCAAAAGTGTATTTTCACTTTAACACAACATAATAATAAAAAATTTTGTTATCTTGCTTTTATATTCTAAAAATCTTATTTTTTCTAATTTACGGGGTTATAGTGTAGGTATGATGAAAAAATACTCTACTGTTTCATCATTTGAGGATATTATTTCTTACTAAATCATCCATAGTATCGTACTTTAAAAGGGGTGGTGAGGGGCAATGCCAGACCGAATCAGCGATAGCTTTCAAGATCGTCATGATGATGGAGTTTCGAATGAAGCAGAATTGATGACAAATGAAAAGTGGCAAGCAATTATCGAAAATAATGCTGCGTATAATGATCAATTTTTTTATGCTGTAAAGACCACAGGGATCTTTTGTAAACCATCATGCAAATCCCGTGTTCCAAAAAGAGAAAATGTACGAATTTTCCATAATGCAGAACAAGCTCTCAATGCTCATTATCGCCCATGTAAACGCTGTAAGCCTACTAATGAGAGATTGCCTGATCGTGAGTGGGTGGCGCTGATAACCGAATACATCGATAAGAATTTCACTGAAAAATTAACACTAGAAACATTAGCGGATATTGCTCATGGGAGCCCTTATCATTTACATCGAACATTTAAAAAGATTAAGGGCATTACGCCTGTTGAATATATTCAACAGGTTAGAATAAACGCAGCCAAAGAATATTTGGTTCAATCCGAAAAATCGATAACCGATATCTCCGTTTGTGTAGGGATGTCTAACACGCCTTATTTTATAACTTTGTTTAAAAAGATAACAGGATATACACCAGCACGATATCGCCAGTTGCATCAAAAAATGAATCATTCGGAGGGATTGTAAATGGAATCAAAGAATAAGCCAGCCCTGTATTGGTCTTTGCTAGAGTTTAGGGATTGGAATTTTTATATTGCTTCAACATCGAAGGGGCTATGCTATGTCGGCTCACAAAGCAAAACATTTGAAGAACTAGCCGAATGGGCTAAGAAACGCTTTCCGGGAAGTCCTCTCATTGAAGATCGGGAGAAGGTAGAACTCTATAAAGAAGAAATCATTGAATATTTAAAGGGTAAACGGAAATCCTTTACGATTCCATTTGATTTCCATGGGACAGCATTCCAGCTTTCTGTATGGAATGCACTTTGTGAAATACCTTACGGACAGACAAAGTCCTATTCAGAGATTGCAAGCCATATAAATAAGCCAGCCGCTGTTCGTGCAGTTGGGTCAGCGATTGGAGCAAATCCAGTATTAATCACAGTACCTTGTCATCGTGTAGTAGGTAAGAATGGAACATTGACCGGCTATCGAGGTGGATTAGAAATGAAGACAAGGCTGTTGGATTTGGAAAGAGAAGATTAAAGGGACAAGGGGACATGAACCTTGTCCCTTTAATCTTGTATATGTTGGATTTTTTCTATGATTTCTAACATCGTGAAAGAAATACAAGGGATGAAGATTACGTCTACTGGTGCAGAAAATATCAAGTAATCTGATTCACAGCACTGAGAAATATCCTTAAACAGTTCGATGCCAAACATCTTGGTGTATAACCGAAGGCGCAGGAGTTATCTATTCTAATCGACCCCCCAGCTAATTCATATCGATTCCCATCATTAATAGCCCATAATCTTGTTAAGTTAAACCTCTCTCTTTTACTTGATCAGCACTTCCACGTGTTTTTTCATTCACTTTCATTATTCCACAATGACTATGTGATTGTTGCCAATTGTATAGCTTATGAGCAGACAGGGATATTCATAAATCAATGACGATTTAACATTTAGCCCTTGAAAATTTAGGAAATTCATAGTATAGTACATTACAACAGTAATGTACTATGTTAGAGGGGGGCGGTGACGATTCTTAATACAGAAGGAACGAAGCCTATTTATGTACAAATCGCAGAATGGATAGAAACAGAAATCATGAATGGACACTTCAACAGTGACGATAAGGTTTATTCTCAATATCAATTAGCGGAGATGTATACAATCAATCCAGCAACTGCAGCCAAAGGTCTTAGTCTTCTCGTTGATGAAAACATCCTCTACAAAAAAAGGGGACTTGGCATGTTTGTTACAGCGGATGCAAAAGAAATCATTATGAATAAACGTAAAAATTATACATTTAAGCGGCTTGTCCAAGAAATAGTGTTAGAAGCAAAACGATTGCAAATAAGTGAAGCGGAATTAATTGAGATGATCAAATCAGCACAATCTGAGGAGGGTGAGTGATGAAGGTAATTGAATGCACAGATTTAGCGAAATCGTATTTTGGGAAAAAGGTTTTAAATAATCTTTCGTTTTCGATTGAAGAAAATAAAATCACAGGATTAATTGGTCGAAATGGAGTTGGAAAAACGACGTTACTGAAGATAATAGCTGGATTTATTAAAGAGACTTCAGGTGAGATAAAGGTATTTTCAGAGAGGCCATTTAATAGTCTAAACGTCTCGGCCAATTCTATTTTTGTCGATGACCAAATGAGTTTTCCACCTGCACTGCAGCTCTATGAATTATTAGAAGCAGCGAGCAGCTTCTACCCAAATTGGGATATGGAATTGGCAAAGCGCCTTTTTGATTATTTTTCCTTTGATCCGAAAGGTTACCACAACCGACTTTCAAAAGGGAAGACAAGTACGTTTAATGCAATTGTCGGCCTAGCATCCCATTCACCAATAACGATTTTCGATGAACCGACAACAGGAATGGATGCATCGGTAAGAAAGGACTTCTACCGCGCACTGCTTAAAGACTATATTGCTCATCCAAGGACAATTATTATTTCAAGCCATCATGTAGATGAAATCGAGAATTTATTAGAGGATGTTCTTCTCTTAAAGGACGGAAGGAATCATTTGCATTTGCCCATGGAAGAGTTGAAGGCGTGGGCGATTGGCTTGAAAGGGCCGACAGAGAAGATTCAAGAATGGGTAAATGATAAAGAGATTGTCTATGAAAATAAAATTGGCACGAATACGAGCTATGTAGTGGTAAGGAATGATTTTGCAGATTCTGCACTTCAGAGTGCAAGATTAGCAGGGCTGGAGATTACCGCTGTTTCTCCTAGTGATCTATGTGTCTATATAACGAATCAAACGAAAGGGGGAATCGATGATGTCTTTAAAGAACGTTAATTTGACCGAAGTCGTTAAAAGGCAATATTTTTTCAAGCTAAAAGCGAATATCGATGCAATGAGTTCACTTGTTTTCCTTCAGCTGTTGGCTATGCTCTTTTCAATGGGTGGGTCTAATTCATTTCATTCCTCTTATGATCAAGTTGCGCTCGAAGTCAGCTATTTCTCTGGAGATGTAATTATTGGATTTACGATGATTTGGGCTTTTGTCACTGCGATTACGATTACAACGAGGCAATATCGAAATCATGATTTTTCGTTTGTGACGAATCGTCTCAGCAGCAGCCTTTCCAATATTCTTTTTTTATTGACAGCAAGCATCATTGGCGGGATAACGGCTATACTGGCTAGAAATTTACTTCTCGTTTTTAAATATATTTTTTCCGAGGAACAGATTTATGGAATTCCGTTAACATTTCAGGATTTACTTCTTGGTGTTAGTGCGACCATAATCTACTTGTTCGCTGTTAGTGCAATTGGTTATTTAATAGGAGCGCTTGTACAAATCAGCAAGGCATTTGTTGTATTGATTCCAGTATTGTTTATTGGAATGCTGTTTATAGATGGGGTAATGAATAGAGACCCGTTCATAGCATATGTATTTGAATTTTATGTAATGGAGTCTTCATTTGGACTATTTTTTGTAAAAATGGTCTCCACAGCAGCTTTATTTTTCATCGCTTCCATTAGCATTCTAAACCGGTTAGAGGTGAGAAGATGATTATTCTTGGGACTTTACTGCTGGTAACAGCCATACTTATTATTCTGGTCATTGTCATAAGTTTGAATTCGAAAAGAAAATTTGTAACAGTAAAAATAACCCATTGGCTACTAATTATATACGTCGGTGTATTATTACTTTCTTTTCCTTTTGCTTCGCTCCTAACAAATGATTCTATGACTAGTCGAGAGAAAGTGGGGGATTTGGAAGAAGACCAGGATTGGACTCGTTTTTACACAGCTCTTGGAGAGGGGAAACTAGAACAGCTTAAGAGCTGGCAGCTTATTAATGAAAAAAGCTATGATTACTCAAATCAGTCTCTTAAAGTAGAAATCACTGGACCTGTTAGTCCTGTTTATGTGGAAAGAAAAGATCGTGACGACGGGAAAATTGAAGCTCTCGTATATACGAACGGTCTAATCGTAAGCGGTTATGATTTCTCAGATAAACTTGTGCCTATTAATTTCCGGCTGGAGAATGATACGTTTAGTGTATTACATCCGGAGCACCAATCTATTAATCTTTCCATTGTGAGAAATGAATTTACAATCAATCAATTTACCGGTCAACAAGCTATTAATGATGTTAGCAGGGTTGGGAATATGGAAGTATATTTAAAGGTTCCGAAATCCCTCCAATTGAATGGTACTAATGTGGATTTTCAATATGTTAAGGAGTAAAATTATTGTAACCTCGTCCCAATTAAATATGAAAGTGGGGGCAGAAATCTGCCCCCTGTACCTTGGAGGATGATCATTTTGGAAAAAGATCAACAGCCCTATAATATGAAGGAGCTTGATGAAGAGACCCTTTTTATTGTGTCGCAAACTTTTAAAGCACTATCAGACCCGACCCGAATTCGTATACTGCATTTATTATTTCATGGGGAGCATTCGGTTAATGAGATTGCTGAGAGCCTATCTCTTCTTCAATCAACTGTTTCGCATCAGCTTCGCTTTTTAAAGAATTTGCGTTTAGTTAAGTTTAGACGTGAAGGAACTTCACTATTTTATTCCTGTGATGACGAACATGTCATGGATATTTTAAAGCAAACGATTGAGCACGCGAATCATCATTAATTGCAGCTTCCATGATGATTCGGGCAGCCGAATGCTCCTTTTTCAGCTTGAATGGTGCTATGGTCAATGCCGAAATCATCATGGAGGATTGATTGTGCATCATGGAGAATGGTATCGTGCACACTCTCTTCTCCAATCACAATATGGCAGCTTAACATCGGCATTCCAGATGTGATGGACCAAACATGAATATCATGGATTTCTAGGATGCCCGGTATTTTTTTTAGTGCTGCTCTCACGTTTTCCATTTCAATATGAGCAGGTGAACCTTCCATTAAAATGTGGAGGGATTCCTTCGTTACTCTCCATCCACTAATAATGATCAGAATCGCTACAATGACACTTGCAATTGGATCAGCAATTCCCCATCCGAAGAAGATCATAAGCAAAGCGGCGATGATAGCACCAACCGAACCAAGCATGTCTCCAATTACATGAAGAAAGGCGCTGCGAACATTTAAATTCTCATCCTTATCTCCTTTCATTAAAATCCAAGCAGCAAGGATATTTACGAGTAATCCAATTGTGGAAATGACAAGCATCCCTCCGCTTTGAACTTCTGGCGGGTTGAAAAAACGATGGAATGCTTCATAGAAAATATAGAGTGAGATCAAAATGAGCGTAATCCCATTTAATGCAGCAGCAATAATTTCAAATCGCTTATACCCGTATGTTTTTGTAGCAGAAACCTTTTTTTCTCCGAGTTTAATAGCAAAAAAACTTAATCCAAGTGCCGCTGCATCGCTTAGCATATGGCCTGCATCTGAAAGCAGTGCCAGGCTATTTGTCATAATTCCTCCAATAACCTCAACGATCATAAACGAGGTTATTAAAATGAAGGATAATAATAAAGCTTTTTTATTCCCTGAATGTCCATGTGAATGACCGTGGTGGTGATGTCCCATAAAATAAACCTCCTATTTCAATATATGAATATATGTTCATATATATTATGTTATAAGCGTGTGAATTGTTCAACTATTTTTTGGGGAATTAATTGAGATATTATAAATTTTCCTTTACAATGTAGTTGGAATTTTTGAAATAAAACCCCTTTTTTCCCACAACTCCTTCATTTACATTTTTCCTTGAACTATTTTTTGTAAAAACTGAAATAATAAAAGTGAGTCTGCAAAGAAAAAGGAGGGTTTTTTTAAGGAGGAGGAGGAGGAGTTTTATAGCATAAACTAAATAAGGAGATGTAAAGTATGCTTATTAAGCAACGTACTGAGCCAGAAGAATTAAAGCTTTTGAGATTTTTAAACGCACGGATGGAATTGTCAGGAAAAGAAAAGAATATTTATTTAAATTTAGAAAAGGGACTTAAAGGGGAACTGTGGTTTGACAATTGGATAGAGAATTTCTCAAGTGAATGGTTTGTGCTGAATGACTTGTTGCTAGAAAGTAATAATTCTGTTTTTCAAATTGATACGTTGTTAATCACTGCTGATAAGATGTATCTGTTTGAAATTAAAAATTACGAAGGTGATTTTTATATTCAAGGTGATAAATGGTATACAATATCAAAGTCAGAAATAAAGAATCCTATTCTTCAATTGGAAAGAAGCGAAATGCTTTTCCGAAGATTACTTCAAGAGCTTGGATTTAGTTCTCCGATCGAATCATATCTTATCTTCGTTAACCCCGATTTTTTCCTCTATCAAACTCCATTTAACCTTCCGATCGTATTCCTATCACAACTTAATCGCTTTAAGAACAAATTAATAATGAACGAAGGCATTTTAAAAAAGAGACACTCAAAATTCGCAGAACAATTAGTCTCTATTTGTTTAAAAGAATCTCCGTACACTCGCTTACCTAAATATAACTATGACCAGCTTGAAAGAGGAGTAACCTGTGCTTACTGTTATTCATTGATGGATAGTTTAACAGAGGGCGAAGAAATTATTGTTTGTAAGGAGTGTGGTGGAAAAGAAAATGTTTTTTCTGCCATTTTACGGAGCACGGAGGAATACAAATTGCTTTTTCCTGATAGGAAAATCACCACTAACGAAATTTTTGAGTGGTGTAGAGGCGTTAAGTCTAGTAGATCGATTCGAAGGATTCTTTCGGAAAAGTATGAACTAAAAGGACATGGTAAATATTCTTTCTTTGTTCATAATCAAAATGATATAAACTAATGAATATGAACGCTTTTTTAAATTAAATGGATAGATTTATGTTTTTTATGGTTGTCTATGAGAATATCTAAAGCTGGAATAAATAGAAGTTCATGAGACCACACACAAGCTGAAAAAAGAGAAAAAGAGGTCTCATAGAGAGTTCATGAGACCACGACAAGCAGAGAAAAGAGAAAAAGCGGTCTCATAGAGAGTTCATGAGACCACCATAAGATGAAAAAAGAGAAAAAGCGGTCTCATAGAGAGTTCATGAGACCACCACAAGCAGAGAAAAGAGAAAAAGCGGTCTCATAGAGTGCTCATGAGACCACCACAAGCAGAAAAAAGAGAAAAAGCGGTCTCATAGAGAGTTCATGAGACCACCACAAGCAGAAAAAAGAGAAAAAGAGGTCTCATAGAGTGCTCATGAGACCACCACAAGCAGAAAAAATAGAAAAAGCGGTCTCATAGAGTGCTCATGAGACCACCACAAGCAGAAAAAATAGAAAAAGCGGTCTCATAGAGTGCTCATGAGACCACCACAAGCAGAAAAAATAGAAAAAGCGGTCTCATGGAGAGTTCATGAGACCACCTCAAGTCGAAAAAAGAGAAAAAGCGGTCTCATAAAGAGTTCATAAGACCACCTCAAGATACGAAAAACCTCCAGCCACTAAAAACCCGGCTGGAGGCCACCTAAATCTCTATTCCTTTTCCATTTCCTTCCGAATATAGTCGGAATACTGCATGATTTGTAGGGTGTTATCGATTTTTTTTTGCATGTTCTTTGTGTTTTTCGTTTTCTTCATTGTTTCTCGGTTATATAAAACAGCTGGGTGCTTGGCGCTTGGCGCAGTGTAAAGCGTATTGTCACTGATAAAAGATCCGCCAGGCAAATAGTATCTCATGCCAAGTAAGTTATGTTTGTATTGAAAAAGATTGTGGCCGATCATTTGGGTATTGTGCTCAATACCCAGCAGGTTCAGCAGTGTAGGCATTAAATCAATTTGACCGCCAAGCTGTGAGTGTGTTTCTCCGTGAAAAATACCAGGAGCAGTGAAAATAACAGGCACAACAAAGCGATCTTGCAAATTGTAATCGTGTCCTAAAATTTCCTTTAATATTTCATAGTCCTTTTCTGTAACAGGTGCTCCGTGTAATCCAGAATGATCCCCATAAATGAGCACGAGAGAATCATCGTAGATGCCAAGCTTTTTCAACTGTTGAATAAATAATCCAATTTGTTCATCCGTATATCGAACTGACTGCAAATAGTTTCCGACATATGTTCCTTTATACTCGTCTGGCAGGTCAAGATATTCAAATTCCTCAGGCATTTCAAATGGTGTGTGATTTGTAAGTGTAATGATGTTTGAGTACATCTTGTCATGTTCTTTTAAATGTTTTGGCAATTGTGATTCAACAAAATTAAATAGAACCTCATCAGCTGGACCGAAACCGATTTCTTTCTCATTTGGAATTTCTTCACTTGTATAAATATAATCAAAGCCAAGAGCGGGGTATAATTTATCCCGGCTCCAATAGGTGATGTCATCTGCATGGTATGTCGCTGTACCATAGCCATTGTCTTTTAATGTACGTACTAGTGAAGGGATCTCACTGCCATCAATAACATTCACTGTTGGGTCCATTCCCTCAGGGTAAAGGGATGTATGCATAAGCCATTCTGCATCAGACGTATTACCTGCTCCGATTTGCTGGTACACATTATCGAAATATGCACTTTCCTTTAAAAGAGCATTTAAATTCGGGGTGATTTCCTGTCCATCAATCGATTGATTAATCGTAAATTCTTGTAAGGACTCCACTTGAATAACAAAAACATGCCGATCTTTCGCGAGCCCATATGTGTGATGTTCTGTAAATGGAACATAAGAATTTCCTTTTAATTTTGCTAAATCTTTGTCTGATAAATATTCGTTGTCAGCAAATGCTTTGCCGATGCTGCGTTCATACATTTGGACAAACTGGGATTGAATATATCCATGCTTTTTTGCGAAATAAGAAACATCTACTAGTGGATAAAAAAAGGCTATGATTGTCGTGATGAGTCCTACACAGCTAAAGCCGATGGCCCATTTTTTCGCATTAGCAAATGAACGATGTGAGTCTGCTTTCTTGAAATACCAGATGAGAGGCAGAATCACCGCAACATCTAAGAAAAATAAATAGTCATATGGAGTTCCGAGAAGAGCGACAGTCCCGCCAACTGAGTTGGACTGATATATTTGTTTAACATCGTAATAGGACGGAACGGTTGAAAAATATCGTGTATAATAGATAATTACAATAAATAGAGTAGACAAGCCGAGGTTATAGAGCCAAATGGCTAACCACTTTCGTTTTTTAAAAAGAATAATAAAAATGGTTAAGAAAAGGGCCCACATTGGGAACTCGACTATTAAAATATGAAAAAATGATTTGTTATCAAAAATAACAATCTGAAAAGCAATTATTTTTATTAACAAAAAAAGCATGATCAGCGTAAATGGGTGGATTATAACATTTTTAATATTTTTAGCCCAGTTTTTTTTCATTGAATAGGCACCTCTAAACAAAATAGTTCATCCTAAACTTACCAAAAATCCTTTAGACCTTGCAAACAATATATAAAAGGTTTATAAGATTATGAATAATGTAAGATAAAACGAAATCTTCAAGTTACTGGAATCCTTTTTTAATTTTATTCGTATTTAAAAGTATCAATACTTTTGGCTAAAAGGAATGTTTATGTAGTGAAATTGTATTTTTCAATAAAGTCCTTGCTAAAAAGATCACATAAGAAAAACTAAGGCATTTGCCGAACGCATAGTTTTTCTAATTAAAAAACGGAGTGGTTTGAATGGAAAAAGCATTACTTGAAGAAAACGTAGAGGTGTTAAAGCAGGCAGTCGGGAGTTGGATGGATCGACGTCTAGTGTTGATGACTGCATCGCAATTTGCAGCTAAAGGAAAACGAATTGACGGGACTGCCTTTTTGAAAGTGTCGGATCTTGTGAAAAAGAGTACATCGTTCTTTTCGCCTTTAAGAAGCATTTGTTTCCCAATGACTGGACTCATTCTAGCAAATGGACAGCTTCCAGATGAAGAGGTTAGTCGTTTGCATCGCAATTATGAGACTCTTCGTTCAGCGGGGTTCCGCAGTTCCGTTTTTACCTATATTGCTGCTTTTTTAATGGAAGATCATATGGATCCACGTAGGATTCATGCAGTTCACGAAGAAATGAAGAAGTATCATCGCTTTCTTACCTCGCATGATGATTATCCTGCAGCCGCGATAATTGCGAAGCAGGAAGGTCAGGTGGAGGAGCTTGTTCATATTTCGGAACAGTATTACAAAACATTAAATGAAAACGGATTTTATAAAGGGAATGACTTACAGTTCATGGCGAATATGCTCGTTATGAATGGAGCATTCAGTAAAGAAACAGTTAGTGATGTAATCTATGCGAAGGATGAATTGAGTAGAAGTGGTCTGAAAGTAAAGCAAATGCATTACTCTTCCTTATGTGTGATTGCACTTTCGGGAAAATTAAAAGAAGCAATTTCATATGCCCTCGAACTTAGAGAAATGAAAGAATTTAAATGGTATAAGGATATGGCTATCGTTGCAGCAGCAGTGTTTGTTTCACAGGAATACATTGGCGCTTCAACTGGATTAACAGCAGCCATTCAGGCAATGATCCAGGCACAGCAAGCTTCGGTTGTTGCGGCGAGTGCAGCTGCAGCCGCATCTGCTGGGGGATCATCGGGGAGTTAAGGTATACAATAACTTGTTAAAAAAAGAAGTAATTACTTGTTGAGGTAATTGCTTCTTTTTTGTGCAAAAAAACTACTGCAAAAAAGGTCGCACGAATCTTTGCCCGAACGTTAAGTTTTTCTAATGCAATCTATTTTTGTAAAATGGATTGGTAGTATACAATGATAAAGTATAGAAAATAATACCACAAAACAGTAAAATATGTGAATAACGCTTTTCTGAGGGGATAGATATCAGTTGGAAACTAAAAGAGTATTACCTATATTATTTCTAGTTATGTTTTTAGTTATGGTAGGCTTCGGTATCATCATTCCTGTACTGCCATTCTACGCTGAGGAAATTGGTGCAAGTCCAGCTGAACTAGGATGGCTGATGGCTGTTTATTCGTTAATGCAGCTCATTTTTGCACCGTTTTGGGGAAAGGTTTCTGATCGGATTGGACGCAAACCCGTTATTTTAGTGGGCATCGCAGGATTATCGCTTTCGTTTTTCCTCCAAGCCTTTTCAAGCCAGCTTTGGATGCTGTTTGCCGCAAGAATAATTGGAGGTATTTTATCCTCTGCTAATATGCCGACAGTCATGGCATACGTAGCAGATATTACTTCTGAAGAGAATCGCGGGAAAGGAATGGGGGTTGTCGGTGCTGCAACAGGGCTAGGGTTTGTTTTTGGTCCAGCCATTGGCGGCGTGTTTTCAAAAATAAGCTTAACAATGCCTTTTTTTCTAGCAGGTGTGACATCTGCGATCACTTTTATTTTAGTGTTGGTGATTTTAAAGGAATCATTGCCTAAAGAAAAAAGACAGAAGCAATCTGAAAATAAAAGCTCAAGATGGAGTGCGTTTACTGGCTCTGTATCTATTCTATTTTTTCTGCAGCTATTTATTTCCCTATCTCTGTCTGGCTTAGAAGCTACCTTTGCCTATTTCGCTGCTAAAAAAGCAGATTTAGGAACAGTGCAATTAGGTTATATATTTATGATAATGGGACTTGCCAGTGCAATAGTACAGGGCGGTTTAGTCGGTAGATTAACGAAAAAATATGGAGAAGGAGCGGTAATACAAGCTGGAATAGTGGTCTCAGCCATTGGCTTCGGGCTTATTTTACTTGTTAATAGCTTCACTACGGCAGCCATATTTTTAACGATTTTTGGTATTGGGAATGGTGTTATTCGACCTAGTGTTTCAGCACTAATTACGAAAAAATCCGTAGCTGGACACGGAAGTTCAACAGGACTACTGTCCTCCTTCGATTCTTTAGGAAGAATTATTGGTCCGCCATTAGGGGGCTGGTTGTTTGCAATTCAGGCTGGACTTCCTTATATTTCAGGTGTGATTTTATCAATTATTGCGTTTATTTTATATCGAATTTATTCTGTTAAATCAAGTAAAACAATATTTTATAAGCAGGAAATAAATGAGGAATAAACTTAAGCGTTCTATAAATGTAACTTGGCTAATAAAGTTGTGAACCCGGAAAATAAAATGTAATTTGGACTATATATTGCTAATACGGACAAAATCCTCACAGCGGTTTCCGTATATCTATAGATGTATAAATAAACCTATTCAATGATCTCGATTTTTTAGCGAGATCATTTCTTTTTTTATGGCTTATTTCAAAAAGATTGTTTCTTTCATTAATTGGCTGATAAATCAATCAAACTAGCTGACAAAGTGTAATTTTACATCAGTGTATGAGAGGCATAAAGAAGTTTAAACAAAGGAAAAGGCAACATTATTTTTTAAATCTATGTTTAAGCTTCCGGAAATTACCTATGCAATTCGGCTGAATTTATTTTATATCTCTTGCATGGTTACGCAATTCTATGACAAAATCTATATATTGAAGAATATCATTTTATATAAGATATTCAAGGAGATGAGAGTTTGAATAAGGCTGTAATTTTAGGCTGTAATTATTATATTGGTTTAAGTACAATTCGTTGTTTAGGAGTTCATGGCATCCCTACTGTTGCTGTGGATTATAACGAAAATGATAGATATGGTTCAGAATCTAAATATTGTTCTGAGAGGCTGATTGCCCCTTACTATAAAGAAGATCCAAAAGGGTTTGTTCGTTTTTTAATAGATTATGCAAAAAAGCAAATCGTTACCCCGGTTTTAATACCTTGTCATGATTCATATGTAGAAATCATTGATGAGTATTTGGATGAATTGAGAGAATACTATTCTATCCCTCAGACAGAAAAGGGTTTATATACGAAAGTAATGAATAAGGAAACACTTCATTCCTTAGCCATTGAACATGGAATGGCAGTTCCGGAAACGGTTAGAATAGATGAAGAGAACTATATTGAAAAAGTAGAGGAAATCATTAAGTATCCTTGCATCGTAAAGCCTACAGATTCCCCTACCTTTGTGGCAACCTTTAGAAAGAAGCTTTTTAAGGTCTACAATCGAGAGGAATTGCTTGCGGCTGTGGAAAAAGCGCAGAATGCCGACTTAGAAGTCATTGTTCAGAGAATCATTCCTGGCTTTGATGACCACATGTATACATTTGATGCCTATTTAAACCAAGATTCAAAAGTGACCCACTGGGTTACATGTCAAAAGCATCGTCAATACCCTATAAATTTTGGTGCTTCTGTTTATACAGAGCAAAAATATGTGCAAGAGCTGTACGATATTGGAGCTCCGTTTCTCGAAGCGATTGGATATAAAGGGTTTGCAGAAATTGAGTTTAAAAAGGACACTGAAACAGGGAAGTTTTATTTAATTGAGATTAATGCAAGGATTACAAATCTTAACAACCTACTGTATAAGGTAGGAGTGAACTTTCCGTATCTTACGTACCGTGAGTTAACAGGTGCACCTTTAGAACCATATGCGGTTAAAGAGGATAAGCATCGAGTATTTTGGTATGCCTATGAGGACATGCTGGCGATTAAAGGCTATATTAAGACAGGGCAGTTAACGAGAAAACAAGTATTTGTTTCCTTGATGAAGAAGAAGGCTTATGCGATTTGGGACTGGAGCGATCCTAAGCCTGGTATTACCTGCTTTAAAAAAATTGCGGGTAAATTTTTGAAAAAGCGATAAGGAACATACCTAACAAAAGCGATCATTACATGTCGCAGAAAAGAGGTAGAAAAGGATGAAGCTAGAAACACTTCTACAATCAATAAAGGTCAAACGAGTCCTTAATGACAAGGATTTAAATATATTTGGAATATCCTATCATTCTCAAAAGGTTACAAAAGGACACCTTTTCGTTTGTGTACGAGGATATAAAACGGACGGGCATAATTATCTTGCCCAGGCAGTGGAAAAGGGAGCTGTTGCGGCTGTTGTGGAGGAGTTCCAAGAGGGAATTGATATTCCACAATATTTAGTTGAAGATAGTCGAATTTCTCTTGCTCAATTAGGAGCAGCCTTTTACAACCATCCGTCTAAGAAGCTTCAGATGATTGGAATTACGGCAACGAATGGAAAAACAACTACTTCTTATATGACAAATGCCATTTTGGAGAATGAAGGATTCAAGACAGGCTTAATAGGAACGGTTTCTATTAAAATTAATGAAACCACTATCCCTTCCGAGCTTACAACACCAGAATCTCTGGATTTACAATACTATTTAAATGAAATGGTTGAAAAAGATGTTACCCATGTCAGCATGGAGGTTTCATCACAGGCACTAGAAATGCATCGGGTTGAGCAGGTAGATTACGATATTGTAACGCTTAACAATGTTAGCCGTGAGCATATCGACTCCCATGGCTCCTTTGAAAAGTATTTTGAAATAAAATCAAGTTTAATTAGAAATGCCAGTGAAAATAGCTTTGCTGTTCTGAACTTAGATTGCCCTTATTCCGCTTCTTTAGTCGATAAAACAAAAGCTCAAGTCATCACATTTGGTGTTAAGAGCAAGGAAGGGCATATTCATTGCAAAAATTTAGATTTAACAACCGGAAGAGGTAAATTTACTGTTGAAATTTTAAAGGCCTTTAAAGTGAAGGATACAGAATATATCCCAGGTGAATTTGATATTGAGCTTGCTGTTCCGGGGCTGCATTCTGTTTATAATGCAATGGTGGCGATTACCGTTTCCTTGCTCTCAGGTGTATCCGTTTCGACGATCCAAAAAACATTGAAAACCTTCGGTGGAGTCGAGAGACGCTTTGAGTTTATTTTTGAAGATGATATGAAGATCATTGATGATCATTTTGCTAATACTGGAAATATTAATGTAACGCTTGAAACATTAAAGTTTATGGAATATAAAAAGCTTCATCTCGTCTATGCCATTAGGGGAGAGAGAGGTCCAACAGTCAATCGCGAAAATGCTGAGACGATAGCTAGCTGGGCGCCGAAGCTTGGGTTTAATAAAATCATTGCGACGAAAAGCATTTCCCATGTGGCCGCTAAGGACAAGGTTACAGATGAAGAGCAGCAAGTGTTTGAAGAGGTTATGGGGGAAGCAAAAATTAATGTGAATTTATATGATGAGCTTCCAGATGCCATCGCTGAAGCACTATCTAAAGCGGAAGCAGGAGACTTAATTCTTTTGGCAGGCTGTCAAGGAATGGATCATGGAGCTGAAGTTGCTTTACATCAGCTAGGGGAAATAAAAGTTGATTATTCTAAAGAAAAATTATTCCTGCCTCTTCGAAATCGAGTATCTAGTCAAACAGAAATGGTTTAAAATAAAGCTATGTTAATGGTTTTTGTTGCACGTTAAGAAAATATAAATTGCCAGCATAGAAGATGATTCGACGTAGTTGGCAATTTTAGGAATTAAGTACGACGGACAGGACAAGGAAGGCTTCGATAGCGATTAACATCGCACGAAGGAAAAGCGATAGCTTTTACGAGGATGTCCTAGTCGGGCGAATGCCACAGGATAAGGAAAGCTTCGTCAGCGATACATCGCACGACCAAAAGAGAAGCTTTTGGGAGGACGTGGCATGTATGAGCGCGATAAGTGCAACTACGCCTCTGTCTTCGCCTTTCTAAGGCTCGCCAATCGGCGAGTTTTCTTTAAAATTGACTGTGGGGTATGCAGGCAAATTTTTGATCCGCCTTTTGGATCACTTTTTGAACGCGTGCCCCACAGGCCTTTCAGAAAACAGTAACCTTGTTTAACAATGCCAAAATTATAGGGAAACTTCCATCATTGGAGGTTTTTCTTTGCACGTTAAGAAAGTATAAATTGCCAGCTCAGAAGATGATCCGACGTAGTTGTCAATTTTAGGAATTAAGTACGACGGACAGGATGTCCTAGTCGGGCGAATGCCACAGGACGTGGCATGTATGAGCGCGATAAGTGCAACTACGCCTCTGCCTTCGCCTTTCCAAGGCTTGCCAATCGGCGAGTTTTCTTTAAGCTGTGGATGGGTTATTGGTTGGCTATCCATTATATTTTTGATATTGTTTGTTCTTAGGGAAATATAAAATTAGGACTTTGTTATTTAGAATAAAGGTTTAACGGAGTCTATATAAAGGTGATATAAAAATGTGCGGTTTTGTTGGTTTTGCTCATTCAAATTCAGAAATAGATAAAAAGAATACGATAAACGAAATGATGGACACAATCATTCATCGTGGTCCTGACAGTGGAGAATCTTATACAGACGAGAATGTCGCATTTGGCTTTAGACGTTTAAGCATCATTGATTTATCAGAAGAAGCCGGTCAGCCGATGTTTAATGAGGATAAAAGCTGTGTTTTAATTTTTAACGGTGAAATCTACAATTATCAAGAATTGAAAAAAGACTTATTGGAGAAAGGCCATATTTTCAAGACTGACACGGATAGTGAAGTGTTAATCCATGGTTATGAGGAGTATGGCACAGATTTATTACAAAAGCTTAGAGGGATGTTTGCCTTTGCGATCTGGGATACGAAAAAGGAAACAATGCTTTTAGCACGTGATTTTTTTGGAATTAAGCCTCTTTATTATACGCAAAATACAGCAGATAACTCCTTTATTTTTGGTTCAGAGATTAAATCATTTTTAAAGAACCCAGCATTTAAAAAGGAATTAAACAAGGATGCTTTAATGCCATATCTTACTTTCCAATATTCAGTCCTCGATGAAACGTTCTTTAAAGGTGTGTACAAGCTTAAGCCTGGCCACTATATGATTTACCAAAAAGGAAAAATGGAGATTAAGCAGTATTGGAATGTGAATTTTGATGAGAATGAGAATAGCTTAGATCATTATATTAATCAAATAAACGAAACAATGCGTGAATCGGTTGACTATCATAAAATCAGTGATGTTAAGGTAGGTTCTTTCCTATCAGGTGGAATCGACTCAAGCTATATTACGGCATTATTGAAGCCGAACAAGACCTTCTCCATTGGTTTTAAGGATTATGAAGGAATCTTTAATGAAACGAACTTGTCTAAGGAACTATCAGATATTCTTAGCATTGAAAACTATCGAAAGCTCATGAATGCTGATGAGTGCTTTGAAACATTGCCAACCATTCAATATCATATGGATGAACCACAATCGAATCTTTCTTCCGTGCCTCTATACTTTTTATCAAAGTTAGCTAGAGAGCATGTAACGGTTGTACTTTCTGGAGAAGGAGCAGATGAGATTTTCGGCGGGTATGTATGGTATCAAAAATCAGCGAAATTAGAAAAATACGAAAAGGTTCCATACTCTATTAGACGCATACTTTCAAAGGTAGGCAGCGCCCTTCCGCAAAACAAAATCACTACTTTCCTAGTAAAGGGAGGACAAAAGATTGAAGAGAAATTTATTGGACAAGCGAAGGTCTTTGAAGAGGAAGATGCTTTTAAAGTATTAAAGAATGGGTATAAAAATGGCCCTACTGTACAAAGTATTACGAAACAGGTTTTTGACCAAGTGAAGGGTAAAGATGATGTGACGAAAATGCAATATCTTGACCTTAAGCTTTGGCTGCCTGGCGATATCCTTTTAAAGGCTGACAAAATGAGTATGGCTCATTCCATTGAATTACGTGTTCCGTTTTTAGATAAAGAAGTGATGTCTATGGCATCAAACATTCCAAGTTCTCTTCGAGTGAATCGAGAAGATACGAAGTATGCCTTAAGAAAGGCTTCAAGTGAGGTTCTCCCAGATGAATGGGCAAACAGGCCAAAGGTTGGGTTCCCTGTGCCAATTCGTTTCTGGCTCCAGGAGGAAAAATACTATAATATCGTAAAAGACATGTTCCAATCCGATATTGCAAAGGAATTCTTCCATACTGATGAGCTGATGAGATATTTGGATGAACATTATACGAAAAAGCATAATTATGCTAGATATATTTGGACAGTATACGTTTTCCTTGTATGGTATAAAAAGTTCTTTAAAGAAATGTAAAAAAGTCTTTATCACTTTTTTAGGGGATAGATATAAGTGAAGAAAGTAGTAAGTATCACTATTTTTACCGGCCTAGTAATTGTCGTATTTGCTACGATTAATATTGTGTCTAATACCTTGAAAGTGAACAGTATTGGCAGTAAGGAAATTGATTTTTCAGACATTGAGTTCATTACAAAAATAGACGTACCTCCATATGTGAAAAGATATGATTGGACAAAAAATGGTGAAATGGACATAACAGAAGTATTTATTCCTGTTAAAACAGTGAAGCAGCTGCCGGAGCTTCCCCATGGCTGTGAAATCACTTCCTTAACTTCGATACTAAATACGTATGGCTATAACGTGTCAAAAACGGAAATGGCCGATAAATATTTGCCGAAACAGCCATTTAATTACAAGAATTCAAAGCGGTATGGGGCTAATCCATATAAAGCATATGCAGGGAATCCTAGAAGCGAAAAAGGCGGGTTTTTTACCTATGCCCCTCCTATTGTAGAGGCAGCAAATAAATATTTAGCTGCTATTAATGCGGACGCTAAGCCTGTTGATATAAGTGGGAGCACGAGGGAAGAAATTATTGAACAGCTTGATAAAGGGATTCCTGTAGCTGTCTGGGTAACACTGGATTTAGGAAAGCCTAAGTTAAAATATTCATGGTATTTTCATGATTCAGGAGAGAAGTTTATTGCTCCTGTAAACTTACATACCGTTGTATTGAATGGTTATGATGAAAAGAACGTACATGCCATGAACCCGCTGAAAGGTCAAGTGACCTATGATGCTAACGCGTTCTTTAAAAGCTATGAAGAACTAGGCAGCCATGCTATGATTGTTGTCAACAATGAAAATTAAGGATAAGAGCAAAAGAAAGAGCATAGACCTTTGGAAGGAGGTCATGTCTAGTATTTCTTTTGCTTTTATTTTTTTGGTACAATATAAAAAAGTCATTAATATAAAAAGGTAGAAGGATGAATTATGCAAAAAAGAAGCTTAGGAGTTATTGGTGGGATGGGGCCCATGGCAACATCTGTTTTTTTTGAAAAGGTCATTGAAAATACAGTAGCAAATGCTGATCAAGAGCATATCGATATGGTCATTCTTAACCATGCCACATTGCCAGATCGGACAGATGTGATCATAAATCAGAAGGAAGAAACATTTTTGAATGCAGTTGCAAAAGATTTCAAACTGCTAGAAGCTGCTGGTGTTGAAAATATAGCGATTCCATGTAATACATCTCATTTTTTCTATGAGCAAATGCAAGAAATGACTTCTATTAATATTATTAATATGATAGATGAGACTTGTAAAAAAATTCATCAAAAATATGGAGATCAAAGCAAGGTTGCGATTCTAGCTACAAATGGCACAGTAAGCAGTGGAATATATCGACATGGCTGTCTTAACTATAATATGCAGCTGATTACTCCAAATGAGGTCTATCAAGAACAAGTTATGAATACAATATATAATATAAAAAGTGACTTGGCAGTAGATGTGAATGCAATTGAACAAATCATAAAAGACCTTGTTGATAAAGAGAGTTGCTGTTGTGTTATTCTCGCCTGCACAGAACTATCTTGTTTGAATCTAAGTGATGAAGTCGTGAAATATTGTATTGATGCGATGGATGTTCTAGTAGAAAAATCGATAGAATACTCTGGAGGTCAAGTGAAAGATCCCATTAAGTGGGGTTAAATTAAGGGGGAGGGGTTAAGATGAAGAATAAGGAAGAAGAAAAATTTAAAGAGTTTTTGGCAGAATCTTTTGATCAAGGCGTCAATATTAGAGAGTTACGTCTATCTACAGAAGAAATGGAGTATATTAAAAGAGTTTATCCAAAAGCAAGTTTAAATAAAAGTATACCAAAGGAAGCTTCAGAAGGAAAAATTTGGTATAAAGTTTCCCTTCTACCTCCCGAGACTGACATAGATTCAATAAATGATGCTAGATTAGCAGCGATTCAAAAGGAAAACGTACAGTTAAAACAGGAGCTCGAGGCATTAAAAAGGTCGATGGCTTTAGGTAGTGATAATTAAGCTCTAAAGTATTGAAGTGAATTGATATGTTATATAGAGTTTTTTAGGACGATACAATAATATTTTATGTAAGACACATGGCTTTTTATATTGAAAATCGCCATGTGTCTTTTTTGGTTTTTTTTAGGAAAATAAGGGACTTCTTTTATTAAAGCTCTTTTCGCATATATTGTTGCTTTTGCCTTCAAATTTTGCCCGTTGATTTCCTCTGCGGTCACTTGCTTTCCGCGGGGAGAGACGTGAGCCTCCTCGGCGCTTGCGCCTGTGGGGTCTCACGCTTCCCTCCATTCCCGCAGGAGTCAAGTGCCCTCCGCTCCAATCAACTCAGATAGTTAAATAAAAATTGCATTAAAAACAACAAACTTTACGAAAACAGCCTTTATTAATAATGATTTTGTTTATTTTTTTAGATTTTCTTGCCATTTTAACGGGGGGGGAAGAATTCATACCAATAACTGGTATGAATTTTTTTATGGATGTTAAAGCTGTTGAAGAGAATGAAAGGGAAAGATTGGAATGGACTTCCGAGGTGATATTTTGGAACAAAAAGGAAAGAAAGTAAGCAACCATATTGATGAAAATATTACATTTTTAAAAGAAGCTCTTGGAGTCGAAAAAAGCTTTGATGTCATTCAGCTTGATGTTGTCTATGCAGAGCGGAAAATGGCTTTTTATCTAGTCGATGGCTTTGTTAAGGATGATATTCTTCATTACATAATGAGATTACTCGCTAGATTAGACAAAGAAAAGTTAGATGGTGACATACTCTCAAAGCTTGTAAAGACGTATATACCATATGTAGAAGTAGAAACGACAGATGAATTAGAAAAGGTAGTAGACGCCGTTTTGGCCGGACCGACAGCGCTCGTCGTTGATGGTGTCGATAAAGTCATAATAATCGATGCACGTACCTATCCGGTAAGGGGGCCACAAGAGCCAGATATTGAAAGAGTTGTGCGTGGATCACGTGATGGCTTTGTTGAAACCCTTGTTTTTAATACAGCATTAATACGAAGAAGAGTTAGAGATAGGACATTACGAATGGAATATTTGCAAGTGGGAAAGCGTTCAAAGACGGATATTGTCGTCAGTTATATTGAAGATATTGCGGATCCAGAGCTGGTTACAAAAATAAAAGATTCGCTTACAAAGATAGAAACAGATGGACTGCCTATGGCTGAAAAAACGGTTGAAGAATTTATTTCCGGACGACACTGGAATCCTTATCCCTTAGTTAGATATACAGAAAGACCAGATGTCGCTGCTACACATTTATTCGAAGGACATGTATGTATTATCGTTGACGGCTCACCAAGTGTCATTATTACGCCAACAACCTTCTGGCATCATTTACAGCATGCTGAAGAATACCGAAACAAGCCAATAGTCGGTGCTTATTTGCGTTTTGTTCGTTTTCTAGCCGTTTGGGCGTCCGTATTCATGCTGCCGCTTTGGTATTTATTTGCGATACAGCCGGAATTAGTGCCTAAGAGCTTATCTTATATCGGACCAAATACCTCAACGAATGTACCATTAATTATTCAATTCCTAATCATTGAAATCGGATTAGATATGCTCAGAATGGCTGCTATACACACCCCTTCTGCGTTAGCGACAGCGCTTGGTCTTGTTGCTGCCTTAATGATTGGACAAGTAGGAGTTGAAGTTGGTTTATTTATCAATGAAGTTATTTTATATTTTGCAATTGCTGCAATTGGTACTTTTGCAACACCAAGCTATGAAATGAGTCTTGCTAACAGAATTATTAGAATTGCTTTATTGATTGTCACGAGTATGTTCCATTCATACGGATTTATCATTGGAAGCTGCTTGTTGATCATTCTATTAACAAGAATGAACTCCTTTGGGGTTCCGTATTTTTGGCCATTTATTCCGTTTAATAACCGTGCCTTTAGAGATGTTCTGTTAAGGTCGCCGATTCCTTTGAAACACAAGCGTCCTCGAGTATTGCATACAAAGGATCCAGATAGGTAAAAAAGTGATTTTACCCACTCCATATAAATAATAGAAATAATTATTCTTAATCAGCTGAGAGTACTGCGAACATTTTCGTATGGACAATTACAAAGACACATGGCCTTTTACGATTGCTATGTGTCTTTTTTCTGTTTTTGCAAAGGTTTCATCTTATGCATTTTTGATCAATGTCATTTTGGGTTATTCCGAATAGTATGTTGATGAGGTGTGCTTACTTTGGGAAACACAAATATACAGAGAGATATTCAAGTGATTGCTTCTCTTCAGCGTGATTTAAATCTTGTTACAGCATTTTTATTATTATCAGGTCAAATTACGATCGTAGGAGTGTTTGTGATTCCTGGTGGATTTAGTGTTTCTTTAAGTGGACCAATCTTTGGACGAAGCAGGTTAGAGGGGAAATGTGGCAATAGAGTATTGAATGCCTTTGTAGATGTTATTGATGTGATTATCGCCATTTTATTAATTATCGACGAAATTAGATTAGTTAGTGTTGTAGTTAGGCCGGGAGGGTTTTCCGTTGACGTTAGTGGTCCGATCTTTGGAGAAGAAGTAAATGAGCCGACTCTTCCAATATTAAGACAACATTATAATTTTTTTCACCAGATTGTTTCTAATCATTTTGATATTGACCCGACTTTATTTAAAAAATTAGAAAAGGAATGATAAACATGGCTTTAAATGATTTACCTACGATTAGATTATCTGAAAACGGTGTTTTTCTTTTAGCTCTAGGCATCCTGACCTTCATCTTCTTTTTTACTCAGCCAAAGTCAGAGACCGAAGAGCAATAATAAGAAAACATCAGGGAAAATAACAACTGGTAATCTATCTTAAGAGAGAGGCGATTTTTCAACAGGAAGATCGCTTTTTCTATTTAGGTTAATAAAGGTATTTTTGATTTGTTCCCAGAATTAAGGAAATAGAGATGAATGTTAAAGGGGAGAGAGAAAAGTGAAACAAAACATTTATGATCATCCAATTTTCTTTAAAGAATATACGTCATTACGTGAAAGTGGAATAACCTATAATGATTTTGTTGAGCAGCCTGCCATTAAATCTGCCATTTCTGAACTGAAGGATAAGACTGTCTTAGATTTAGGATGTGGGACAGGCCACTTTTCCAAGTATTGTATAGAAAAAGGCGCTTCCGATGTCATAGGCTTAGACATTTCTAGAAATATGATTGAAGAAGCTAAAAAGAATAACGAGCACGATAAAATAGAGTATATTTGTACACCAATTGAAGATATGGATTTCCCAAAAGGAAAATTTGATATAATTATAAGTTCTTTAGCTATTCATTACATAGAGGATTACTCAAATCTTATTAAGAATATTAGTGAGCTTTTAAAACATAATGGTGAATTTGTTTTTTCAATAGAGCATCCTATCGTAACAGCTAGAAATGAAATGAATAATTGGGTGAAGGATAATGAAGGAGTCAAAAGACATTGGGCTTTAGATAATTATCAAGAAGAAGGAAGAAGAGAGCAATATTGGTATATTGATGGTGTTGTGAAGTACCATAGAACCATATCAACTTTAATAAATACTCTTATAGACAATGGACTTGTGCTTGAGAGAATTATAGAGCCACAGTCAATTCCAACTGGGTTAGAGAAAATGCCAAAATTAATAAATGAAAAACGGAGACCATCTTTCATGATCATAAAATCGAGAAAAAATAATGTTTGAGGTGAATTGTTGTGCTATTTAGTCTCATGGGGTTCACTTTCGTCATACATTTAATAGATACACTGGCTTACTCTGTCCGGCTTAATTCCGTTCAAAGTGGGAAGTATGCGCTGTCTATTTCGTTATTTAATATTTTTGTTTTAGTATCAAGAACAGCCAATATGTTTCAAGCACCATTAATAGGTACATTAATAGGAATAAGCATTTCGAAGGGAATCGATCCTTTGCAAGATATTCGCCTCGTCATTTTTTCAGCGACAGTTGGTACGCTAGTAGGAGTCGTATTCATTCCTACCTTTCTTAAATTATTCGGAAAGGCTGTTGATAGGCTTGAAACAAAAGGATCCGTTCCAGCCATCGTGGTAGAGGCGCTAAGTATCTCTAATCTTAAACGTATAGTAAAAAGTACAACTAAGCCTAAGAAAAAAATGTTTTTTAGATTAAGATATAGGGAGATTCCGAAGAGATTTTTACTTCTTAATACGATGATAACAGCTATATATACGATAGGTGTTATGTCTGCCTACTATGCAGCTTTCTTTGTAGAAGAAGAGCATCGTTTGGCCGCCTCAGCCTCGTCTGGGATGATTAATGGTGTTGCAACCATCTTATTAACCTTATTAGTCGATCCTAAATCTGCCATTATCACCGATCAAGCAATAAGAAATAAACGGCCTTATGGGGATGTTAAAGCTCTTGTCATTCTATTAATAGGAACGAAATTGCTTGGAACTCTCATTGGGCAATTATTAATTTATCCAGCAGCAAAAGTAATAGCGAGCTTTTATAGCTAATATGTATCTGTAAAAATGAATTTCCTGTTAGGTATAACTCATAAATTTTCAAACCTTTATGATAAAATTGAAGAAAATGTATGAGGTGTTAATATGTGGTTCGCATTAATCATTTTACTAGTTTTTGTGTTTGACTTTGCAAAAATAAGAAGCCAAAATGAAACAATGATTGAGCAGAATGAAAAAATCATTTCCTTGCTGGAAGAGATTAAGAATAAACAATCATAGGGTTTTCACAAACTAAAATGACGGAATGATGAGAACCAAAAAGGGGCAATGTTCATGAATCCGATGGAACTAATGGCAATTGGATTTCCGGCAGTTATTGTAATAATCGTTATGATTAGTTTTTATAAGGTTTTTGTTAAGAAAAGAAGTGTAACGCCTTTCTACACCCCATTCGATCAGATATCTGGACAAACCGGAGTCGAATTTCATGAGGAACAGGAAATTCTTGCTGAAGATGAAGATCAGGGTGATGATAAGGATAAAAAGACAAAACAGGGTAATGGAAATAAAAACTAAGGTATTCCATTAGATTAGGGCTTTATTGTAACCAGTAAAATAATGGATTCGTAAATCAGTTTCTTTAGTGAAATAATGGAAATAGGAGGCGTTTTTATGGCTTACTTTTTCACAGGAGTTTTAGTGTTTGCTGTTGGATTTGCTGTATTTAAAGCGATAAGAAAGAGAAAACTGCCTAGTAACGAATATACTCCATTTGACGATATCACTTCGGGTAAATCTGAAAAGGATTAACAGGGGGTACAAATTGATAAACATACTGAATAAATCAGACTCTGTTATCATTGTCGTTCATGAAATTTATGGGATTAACAAGCATATGGAACATGTTTGTCAACGGTTGTCAGAAAACCATTTTGATATTATTTGTCCAAATTTATTGGGGCAAGAAGCACCTTATGATTATTCTCAAGAGGAAGCTGCTTATCGTCATTTTGTCGGGAATATAGGCTTTATGAATGCTTCTGAAAAAATTAAAAATGTAATACTAGATTGTAAAGATAAGTATAAAAAAGTATATCTTCTCGGATTTAGTATTGGGGCAACCATTGCCTGGTTATGCAGTGAAGAAGAATGTCTCGATGGAATGGTTGGATACTATGGTTCGCGAATTAGGAATTATACAGATATTAATCCAAAATGTCCTACGATGCTATTTTTTCCGGAAACAGAGCCATCATTTAATGTGGACGATTTAATATCATGTTTAGATGAAAAAAAGATTGAGATTCGTAAATTTAACGGACAACATGGATTTAGTGATCCATACTCTCCGAAGTATGATGTTAAATCAGCGCAGCAATCATTTCGCTTTATGGTTGATTTTTATCTGAAATTGAAATACGAATGAATCTAATAAGGTAAATTCAATAAGCATTTGATTTAGAAAACCCATTTAAATAAAAAATGGGTTTATTTTTGTTTTAACAATAGACTAATAAAAAATGTTCTAAAAATATTGAATTTCAAATTCGATAAGTATAGAATTTGTATAAGAAAAGAAAAATAATAAACGAGGTGTTTAATATGGATGTTTTGAATTTTACAAGCAGAAAAAGAGAAACATACCAAGTTCAGTTAAAATACTCCTTACTGTGGGAATGTGCATTGGGTATAGCAGCTATTACGAATACTCCACTTATAAAAACTTTAGAAAAACCAGTGAAGTATTGGAGAGATATAAGAAAATCTTTATCAAATGAATTATTAGATAATTTGGACTTCGTTGAAAAAAATAATACTTGGAAAGCTTTACTTCAGTTGTTACATACAAGAGACTTTTCTCATTTAAAAGAGTTTACTTCCTACATAGAGGAAATGCCTCTTACAGACTTAAAGTATATTAGTTTACCTTTTATAGGCTTAAAATTTCAAACAGTAAGACAAAATGCTGCATTAGGTGAAGAATCAGCTATTAATGAAATGAAAGAGCTAACCAATAATAACCCATTTTTTCCTAGCTATATAGAATTCATTTGTAAAGTAGAGGGTAACCTCCTGAAAGAACATCTTATTAGCGTTATGACAGGATGGTATGGCGAAGTTATAGAGAAAGATTCAGAGCTAATAAATAGAATCTTGCAAACAGATTATGAAACGAAAAGAGAAATGAGAGAAAAAATGAATCCTGAAGAACTTGTTGAATGGTCAACTGGAGGGATTACGTATAGGCCTGAGCCTACTGTAAATCATGTCCTTTTAATCCCTCAATATATTTATCGCCCATGGAATATAGAAGCGGATATAGAGGGGGCGAAAGTTTTTTATTATCCTATAGCAAATGAAAGCATTTCCCCAAATGATCGATATACGCCAAACAACTTTTTAGTGCTTAAACATAAGGCATTAGGAGATGAGGTTCGACTGCGAATTGTTAAACTGCTGTACGAAGATGACCGTACTTTACAAGATATTACTTCTCAATTAGACATAGGTAAATCTACTATCCATCATCATCTTAAGATTCTTAGAGCAGCTAAATTAGTAGAAATTATTGGATCAAAGTATTCACTTAAAAAGAAAGCTGTTGAATTTTTATCTGAAGAACTAAACTTCTTCTTAAATAAATAATGAGTATTAAGGATGGGATGGGCCTTGAGCAACAATATTTTAAAGAATCGTTCATTTGTTTTTGTTTGGATAGGCAACGCTATCTCTGAATTAGGCGGTGCTTTCGGTACCTTTTGCAATTCGATTTTTATCTATCAACTTACAGGTTCTACCATGGCATTGGGAAGTATGTGGCTGCTATATTTTTTACCCTCTCTTATCCTTCAATTGTTTATTGGTCCGTTTATTGATAAATGGAGTCGAAAATGGACAATGATATTTTCTCAATGGTCAAGGGGCATCATTTTCCTTATACCACTTGTTACATTCATAACTGGGAACCTTGAAGCGTGGCATATTTATACAGTTCAAATTATAGTAGGCTTAATCACTCCAATTTATACACCTGCAAATCAAGCGATCACCCCTACCATTGTGTCAAAAGACCAACTTAGTACAGCTAATGCTTATATAGATGGAACGGTAAGATTAATGACTTTCTGTGCACCAATATTAGGAGGACTCATTGTTGAGTACATCGGTGTAAAACCGACACTAATTTCTGTTAGTGCCATACTGATTACAAGTGGAACCTTATTGCTTTTTATACATGAGGTGAAAATTTCCCAAAGTGTACGGAAATCATGGCTGGAACATTTTATTGAAGGTATTTCCTACTTTTTAAAGCAGCCAGTAATCGTTTGGTTAGGAGTATTTTTAGCGTTTGTACAATTTGGAGTAGGGGTAACGATGGTTATTAATCTTCCTTATATAACAAAGGAATTATCAGGGAGCTATGCCGAATACGGATATTTTATGGCTGCTTTCCCTTTAGGTTATGTGATTGGTTCACTACTCGTTGGAAAAATTACATATAAGAGTCGCAGGGTTTTAATGTTAGGAGCTTTGGTTATTGGGGGGGGAACATTTATCTCGTTAGGTATAATTAACAGTATAATTTTTGCGGTTTTTACGGAGGTTATTGCTGGAATAGCTATGGCGTTTTTTGGAGTGCATAATATAACGATTTGTCAACAAACTGTACCAGATCATTTAATGGGGAAAGTATCCTCTGTTCGACTTTTTATCATTAGAGGTGCAATGCCATTAGGTGTATTGGCAGGGAGTTTTTTAGGTGAATTCTGGGGGATACGCCCAATGTACCTATTAATAGGATCAATTATTTGTACAGTATCATTAATAGGAATATTTCTTCCTTACTTTAAATTTCTTGATAATACGAGCATCAAGAATATTGCCTCCTGATTCTGAAATAAGTTTGAAAGTCACTAACTCAGCAACCTAGGCAGGAATTTCTGATAAATATCAAGAATTTTCTAAAACAGGCATTGAAAAGGGGGGTATTGTGGTGGAAGTAAATATTCGTCCTGTACAGATAAATGATGCTAGCGCAATTCATCGCATCTGCACACAGGAAGCTGTTCTGCAATATATGGTTTTTCTTCCAAGTATGCGAGTAGATGCTGTCGAAAATAGGTTGCGTAACCTGGGAGATAATCATTTTGAATTTGTTGCGGAGCTTAATGGCAATGTTGTTGGCTTTGTAGGTCTAACTCAAGGACGAGGTAGATTTTCGCATTCGGGGGATTTATTTATTGGCGTAGACAGTGACTATCATAAAAAAGGAATTGGGAAAGCATTACTTACAAAGGCTCTTGATCTTGCAGACAATTGGCTAATGCTTGAAAGAGTGGGACTTGGCGTTCTTGTAACGAATCCTGGTGCACAGGCCTTGTATGAAAAATTTGGTTTTACAGTAGAAGGAAAAAAGAAAGGCAGTATAAAAGCTCACGGCAGATTTATAGATGAAATAAAAATGAGCCGGTTCCGCCCCAACGGTCTTCTAGCGAACACATGACTATTATTAAGAAACGATGCCTTCTATAGAAGGTGATTAAACTCGCAGCGACTATGATCGCTGTTTTTTTTTCTAATTAGTAAAAATGTAGGTGAGGGGAAGAATATAGAAGCTAGGTTTGAAGAGAAAAGGGATGATAATGATTAGATGAAAAGAATTATAATAGTTCTTGCTTTTATTATATTAAGTATTCAACCTCTTTCATTTGTTTCGGCAGAATCCAACATAGGATTGAGAGCAGCATTTATTAGGAGCAATGATCTATGGATTAAAATTGGTCTGAAGGAAATGAAAATTACCAATGACGTAAAGGCAAAATTTCCAAAGTGGTCTTTTGACGGCAATTGGATTGCCTATATTCGAGAATCAAAAGATTATGAAGGGGACCTTTGGCTGTATCATGTAAAATCAAATAGTCATTTTAAAGTTTATTCAAATGTGAGGGCGAATTTTCAATGGGCACCAAATCAAAATACCCTTGGATTTCAATCCGATAATGTTTTAAAGATAATTGATGATACATCATTAAATAAACCTCTAAAGATTGCTTCTGGAATAATAAATTTTTCATGGTTACCTGATGGAACAGGCTTATTAACCTCTTCTAAAGCTGGTGAAAGTGTTTTTTCAGATATAGTGTTATCCAAAATATTAATTAGCCACAATAAGAAACAGTATCAATCTCAACATTTTTACACAATCGCTGTTGGAAAGAATGAATATTTTTATGGAACAAGCCAGTTTAAATGGTCCAATGACCGCAGGTGGATTGCATTTCAGCTAGTTCCGACAGCATCTCTATCGGCTGATAGTAATACATTGAGTGTTCTTTCTAATGATGGGCAGAGTTTTTATAAAATAGATGAGATGTTAGATTATGATGAATGGTTTCAATGGGCACCAAGTAAAAACTTCTTAGGGTATATTCAAGGATTCAGCCGAATGGCTATAACAAATAAGAAATTAAAAGTTGCAAATATAGATAAAAGTAGTTTTTCCGACTACACACCTAAAGGATATGTTTATCGAGATTTGACATGGCAGACTAATGATTCAATCTTCGTTTCGCGTTCTATTGATAGTGAATGGGTGGATGTTAATCAAAGACCACTGCCTTCTCTATATAAGGTTGATTTGAACACAAAGACTGCACAGAAAATAACTTCACCTTCAATAAAGGAAGGAGATTTTCGCCCACAATCTATAAATAATGAGAATAAATTAATCTGGATAAGAACAGATAGAGAAAAAGCAAAAGTTTGGATTGCCGATTCAAATGGATTAAACCAGAAAATCTGGATTAAAAATATGAATCCTGGAACTTGGTACTATGAACACTGGAATTGGGATGAGGTTTTTAGCCTATATCAGCCAATTTGAAAAAAATTTAAAAATAGTATTTGAAATCCAACCTGAAATATGATACATTAAATGGAAATTTGAGGTGGCAAACATGCAGTCTTTTAAAAATATTTTAACCCTGTCACAATTCCATCATCATATCAGATAGCCGTGCTATTCGATTTTTAAAAATCGTAAATAGGATGGCTATTTATCATGAAACCGCATTGATTAAGTTTATAAACTTAAATCGAGTGCGGTTTTTTATTTTTATCGCAGATTAACGGGCAATAAGACCGCCATTACAAGGTTGCGAGAGAATCAAAGAAACCCTAAGTGGGGGATCAACTGCCCGTAAAGGCCCGACGACGGACACGATGTCCTAGTCAGGCGAAAGCCACAGGACAAGGAGTACTTCATCCGCATTTCATCGCACGACCGAAAGCAGAGCTTTTGGGAGGACGTGGCGTTTTGAGCGTGATTGGTTCAACTAACCATCAGTGGGGGATGAAAAAATACCCCCTCTGATGGAAGTTTTACTTTATTTTTTACAGGAGGCGAAGAAGGATGAAAAAAATGGATTATCAAAATGTAAAAGGAACACAGGATTATTTACCAGAAGCGGAGGTTGTTCGAAGAAATATTAGAAGAACATTAGAAGACGTATTTATCCAATACGGATGTAAGCCCTTGGAAACACCGATTCTAAATTATACAGAGCTGCTTGCGTCTAAGTATGGTGGTGGTGCTGAGATATTAGAGGAAATGTATACCTTGACAGACAGGGGAGAAAGAGATTTAGCATTGCGATACGATCTCACGATTCCATTCGCAAAAGTAGTCGCCATGAATCCAACGATTAAGATGCCGTTTAAAAGGTATGAGATCGGTAAAGTATTCAGGGATGGTCCAATCAAAACGGGAAGGTTTCGTGAATTTACACAATGTGATGTTGATATTGTAGGAGTTGAGTCTCAAATTGCTGAGGCAGAATTAATGATGATGGCATTTGATGCATTCGGCAAACTTGATTTGAATGTCACGATTCAATATAACAATCGAAAATTATTGACTGGAATGCTTGAAGTGCTTGGAACGCCAGCGGAGAAAATCAATCAAGTCGTTTTAATCCTTGATAAACTTGAAAAAGTTGGATTGGAAGCTGTTACCTCCGAGCTTACTGAACAGGGGCTTCCACCTGCAACGGTCAAATTAATGAATCAGTTCTTAGCCGATAAAAATAATACAAACTATCGTTATTTTGAGCCGTTTTCTGACCAAAACGAACAAGTTAAGCAAGGATTAGGTGAACTCAAAGAGTTAGAAGCATACTTGGAAGTCTTAAGTATTAATAATCAGTGTGTATTTAATCCCTTTTTAGCACGAGGGCTAGAAATATACACCGGCACGATCTATGAAATATTTCTTTCTGATAAAACGATTAAGTCCAGCATTGGCAGTGGTGGAAGATATGATAATGCAATCGGTGGATTAATCGGAACAAACGAGAACTTTTCAACAGTGGGAATATCATTTGGATTAGATGTGATCTATACTGCATTAAATAAATCAAAGGAAAAAAACGCAAATCGTCCAGATGTGGATTATTATGTAATTCCTTTAAATACTCCAAAAGAGTCACTATTAGTCGCAAAATACCTAAGAGGTCAAGGATACAAGATTGAGTTTGAAATGGGGAACAAAAAGATAGGAAAGGCATTAGATAAAGCAAACAAGGAAAATATTCGCAGCGTCATCATCATCGGAGAAGAGGAAGTGAAAAATAATCAATATAAAGTTAAAGATATGCTGTCTGGTGAAGAAAGAATGGAAAATTTCCTTTTTTATAGGCTAGGTTAAATAACTCTGTTGATATTTGATTAAAACAAACAAATGTTCAATAATAAGAGAAAGAACGTTTGTTTGGAGGGTTTACAATGACGTTAAGAGAGTTAATAGCAGAAATTAAAAAATTGAATTAGGCAGAACAACACCGTTTAAAAGAATTCTTTATCAATTCTATTGCGTCATTTTCAGCAAGTGAACCAGTATTTCAAGAAGTAACTGAAACAAAGATGGTTACAATTGTGTACAATGTGGTTCTAAACAAGTCGTGCGTTTCGGAAAATATATGGTGAAACTTGGTCTCAAAGAAGTTGAACGACAACGGTATCGTTGTAAGGACTGCGGAAAAACTTTTACAGATGTAACCTCTACACTCTTTATCGAACTCATAAACCTGACAATTGGTTGAATTTCATTAAATGTATGTTAGAAGGGTATTCCCTTCGTAAATCATCATACCTTATTGGTGATGTTCATATGCCGTTAGAAAACGGTGACGTAGCATTAGCTATCTATGTTGTTTTTATGGTAGTTTCTTTGACAATTTGTTATGGTTTTGGCTCAAAAATGATTAAAAAGACTGGTGTATTTGGTACACAGACGATTATTGCCTGAACACTTAACTTGCTATTAGGAGTTTGTGCAATTTAGGGTTGGTTTTTCTTTTCGTGGCGTGTTTATAAATTTATGTTTTTCGGAGGATTAGTATTAGGAATAGGAATGTTGGTTATAAGTCAAGAGATTTTAATTATTGTTTTATTTTATTAGGAAAAAAAATGTTACAAACTTGCAATTCTAATATAGAAACCAACAGTTGATTTTTCAATGTGGATTAACAAAAAAAGTAAAAAATAAATAGAATGAAACGCATAAAAGAATTGGAAGATGTTCAGAGCAGTTTTCAAGAACGTATTACAGAGCAAAAAACAATTATTGATGAAAAAGATGAAAAAATTGCTATAAAAAACGAGATCATTTCACAAAAAGAAGAAGTTAAAAGAGCCCTTTTCTTGAATAAATAATTTGCTCATACTAGCTGATATATTTAATAACTAAATCCTATAAGTTTCTTATTTAATATTTTTTATTAATCACTATAGAAATTTATCATTAACATATTTGTTAAATTGGATTAAGAATGGATCTTATATATCTTCAGCTTGTCAAATCGGCATAGGAATTGTTCCTTCTTTTTCAAAAATTTGATATTATTGTATTAGGCCGTATTGACCATCGTTTTTTCCGATTTATCATCAAATAGTTTAGTAGTGGCTCAATATAAAGTTATCAATAATATATAGGAGAGTATCTACATAAAGGAGACAAGTAATGGATAGTAAGAATAAAACTGTTGTCCGTTCAATGGATATTTTAAATTTATATATAGAACATGCACAGTTAACATTCCAAGAAATTATTGATTTATCCGGCTTACCGAAAACAACTGTCTATCGTATGTTAATGTCTTTAGAGGAAATGGGATTCTTAGAGAAGGGGATAGATTCAAAATATCGATTAGGTCTAATCTTTCTTCATTTTGGCCATCTAGTTGCTTCAAGACTTGATATTCGGCAAATTGCACTACCAATTATGCAAGAGCTGCATAATGAGGTAGATGAAGCCATTAATCTAATTGTTAAACAAGATAATGAAGCAATGTATATTGAAAAAATCGATATAAATCAGAAGGTTCGATTATATACGGCAATTGGCAGAAGAAGTCCGTTATACGCTGGGGCTTGTTCTCGAGTAATTCTTTCATTTTTACCGAATCTAGAAATAGATAAATATATTGAATCAGTTGAACTAAAACCTTTTGCGATGGGGACGATCACTGATAAGGAATATTTATATAAGACGATTAGACAAGCTCAAAAAGATGGTTACACGATTAGTCATTCTGAATTAGAGAATCATACATCTGCGATCGCTGCCCCTATCTTCGATCATAAAGGTGAAGTGATTGCCGGAATTAGTATTGCTGGTATTGAAGCTAATTATCAAAATGAAAATGTACCTAGTTTCGCAGAAAAAGTAAAGCGGGCGGCTGAGCAAATTTCTGAACGATTAGGATATATCAAATCATAAAGAACCATCCTTTATTCTTCTGTTTTTCAGAATAAATAGAGGATGGTTTCAATTTATTATTATTTTATATCTAAACTATATGTTTCAAGAAAATTCGTATTAAAGTTTCCACTTAAAAATACTTCATTTTGTAAAAGTGTTTTATGGAACGGAATTCTTGTTGAAACACCTTCTACAATAAACTCGTCTAAAGCACGAAGCATTTTCGCAATAGCTTCTTCTCTTGTACTCCCATGTACAATTAATTTTGCAACCATTGAATCATAAAATGGCGGTATTTTATATCCTGCATAGACAGCAGAATCCCTCTCATATTTAAAGTCGTTTAAAGCGGATACCTATTTTTATCTCATTTATAATTTGTTCTTTCTTTAATAATTCAGTTTCTGCTTCTTCATGTGAAATTTGTTTAAAATGTATTTTTGCAGTCGGTTGTAACTGCGCCAAACTCGGTAAGTCAGCAGAAATAATTTGACCAATTTTTGGATAGCCACCTGTTGTTTGACGGTCTGCCATTAGAATAATTGGCTGTCCGTTTGGTGGCACTTGTATAGTACCGTGTGTTACTCCTTCGGATAATAATTCAAATTTTTCTGCTAAAGAGAGCGGGGGACCTTCCATTCGGTAACCCATCCGATCCGCTTGAGTCGTTAATGTATAGGGTTCATTAAAAAAGGTTCTTTTACTTTTTTCATCGAATCGATTAAACTCCGTTCCTCTTATCACACGTATTGTCTGAGTTTGCTGTAAATTGACGAGTGCATCATAATTCACTGTCCACTTAAAGTCGGCATTTCTCTTATCCAATTTATTAAACAACGAAGTACTAAATTTATTCATCACACCGGATTCGATTACATCATCTTTTTGCAGAGCTCTGCCATTAAATCCGCCTATTCCTGCACGAAGGTATGTGCTTTTACTGCCCATTACTTCCGGAATAGCAATACCCCCGGCTAAAGCTACGTATGCTCTACATCCTTTTAAAGGTGACTTGAATTGTAATATAGAGCCTTTTCTCACCAAAATTGGCCGCCACGTTGCTACTCTTTCACCATCAATCGTAGCAAATAAATCTCCACCAGTTATAGCTATTACTCTATCATTTTCAAATTGAAGGGACGTACCCAATAATGTAATCTCAAGAGCACCTTCATTTTCTTTATTCCCAACCAATATATTTGCCACTCTTAGCGAATATTTATCCATTGCTCCACTAACAATTACCCCATATTTTTGTAAACCGTATCTTCCTAAGTCTTGTATACTTGTTAGCAGTCCTTTATTAAGTACTCTTACAGTCATTGCTTTCTCTCCTTATACTCGTTATATTCTTCAGGAGAAATTTGGACAAATTTTATTTTGTCTCCAGCTTGCAGTAACGTCGGCGGCGAAAGATCTGGACGAAATAAATCCAGTGGAGTACGCCCAATAATCTGCCAGCCTCCAGGTGTTTCTAGTGGATAAATACCTGTCTGTTTCCCAGCTATTCCGACTGACCCGGGTGTAATCGATAATCTAGGAGTTTCTCTGCGAGGCGTTGCAATTTCCTCATTCATTCCTCCCATAAATGGAAATCCAGGAGCAAATCCGATCATATAAACTAAACATTCACATTGAGTATGAATTCGAATCACTTCTTCTGCAGATATTTTATGATACGAAGCTACGTAATCTAAATCAGGACCGTATTCCCCACCATATAGGACAGGAATCTCAACTAGTCTTGCTGCAAAGTTTTGCGTTTCATCAATATATTGAAATAATTCATTCACTTTCGAGGAAACAATTTGAAAAGGAGTCAATGGAAAATGATTGCTTACAAGGTTTTTCATTTGTGTCTGATACACTACGACAGGGTCGTAATGAATTGTTATATTATTAAAAGCCGGTACCGACTCAACAAACCCATCAAATGGATAATTATTCACCAACACTGACAATGCTTGGACCTTTTGGTGTATAGATGGGCTTATTCCCTCGCCAATCTGTACAATCAGTGCAGAATCACCTAAAGGTTTGATGATGGCGTCGGTGAAAAAATGATTCATTTCAACACCCCCAATAGTTTCAAATTTCGGTACTAATGTTCCTTAAAGCGGATAATTAAAATTATAATTATCAAAAAATAAAAAAACAAGTGTGGAAATTTCAAAAGTAACACTCGTTTTAATATTTTCAATTCTTTAATAATGACATCTATTCAGATATTTATTTTTATGATAAGATAAATTTGCATTTCAAAACTAAAATTCCTTAATTCGGAACTAAAAACACTTTTGCGTGTAAACGCTAACTTTTAGGGTGGGTATGATAGCTGTCTAAATTAAGATAATGGAGGGGCTAAGAAATGTTTAATGTTGATTTAAATTGTGATTTAGGGGAAAGTTTTGGCCCATATAAACTCAGTGAACAACAAGAAATCTTGAAATATGTAACATCGGCAAATATCGCGTGTGGTTTTCACGCAGGTGATCCAAGAGTAATGAGGGAAACTGTGGAACTTGCCATTAAACATGGTGTGAAAATTGGTGCACATCCTGGCCTGCCAGATTTAAATGGATTCGGACGTCGCGAAATAAAAATTACAGCTCAAGAAGCATATGATATGGTTGTTTATCAAATTGGCGCTCTTCAAGGGTTCTTATCAACATGTAATGAGACAATGCAGCACGTTAAACCACATGGTGCTTTGTACAATATGGCAGCAAGAGACCCTAAACTTGCTGAAGCTATTGCCCAAGCAGTATATGACATCTCTCCATCACTAATTTTATTTGGACTTGCTGGAAGTGAATTGACGAAAGCGGGAGAAAAGGTTGGCTTACGTTCAGCACATGAGGTTTTTGCTGACCGTACATATCAATCTGATGGTATGTTAACTTCTCGTTCTCAATCTGACGCTTTAATAACAGATCAAGAACATTCTGTATCACAAGTGGTGAAAATGGTGACAGAAGGAAAAGTCACTTCTCAGCAAAATACGGAAGTTTCTTTAAAAGCAGACACTATTTGCATTCATGGAGATGGTGAACATGCACTTGCTTTCGCTAAATACATCCATGAAACGTTGAAAAAACAAAATATTACCATTTCATTAATTATTTAATAGAATGGAGACACCTTTATGACAGAACAAAAAAATGGAACAGCTAAAGCTAAAAAGAAAGCTAGTATGAGTGTTTTGCTTGGTGCAGCATTCTTAATGGCTACTTCATCGATAGGACCCGGCTTTTTAACTCAAACGACAGTATTTACTGAGCAATTGGCAGCCAGCTTTGCATTTGTTATTTTAATTTCATTAATTTTAGATGTATTTGTTCAATTGAATATATGGAGAATCATTACTGTATCAGGCTTGCGCGGTCAAGAGATTGCAAACAAAGTTTTACCTGGACTGGGTGTGTTTTTAGCTGCTCTCATTGTATTAGGTGGACTTGCATTTAATATTGGAAATGTTGCAGGTGCTGGTCTTGGTTTAAATGCAATGATAGGGATAGATCCGATAACAGGTGCAATTATTAGTGCTGTATTTGCTATCTTTATTTTTGTAGTTAAGGAAGCAGGTAAAGCAATGGACAAATTTGCTCAAATTGCCGGGTTTGTAATGATGATCTTAATGGTATATGTGGCATTCACTACCTCACCACCTGTTGGAGAAGCCATAAAGAATACATTTATGCCAGAAAAAATTAGTATATTTGCCATCGTGACACTAGTTGGTGGAACAGTTGGAGGATATATTACATTCGCTGGTGGACATCGTCTATTGGATGCAGGTATAAAAGGGGTTGAATCAATACCTGAAGTGACAAAAAGTTCTGTAACAGGTATTGCAGTTACAGGTGTTATGCGTGTCGCGTTATTTTTAGCAGCATTTGGAGTTGTTTCTCAAGGTCTTGCAATTGATCCATCCAATCCTCCAGCTTCAGTATTCCGACTTGCTGCAGGTGAAGTTGGCTATCGAATGTTTGGGGTGATAATGTGGGCTGCTGCCATTACGTCAGTAGTAGGTGCTGCATACACATCTGTTTCATTTATCCGCTCATTTAGTCCGGTAATCGAAAAATATCATAATTGGATTATTATCTTATTTATAATAGTATCAACTGTAACGTTTGTATTTGTTGGACAACCTGTTAATATTTTGTTAGTCGTTGGAGCTCTGAATGCTCTTATTTTACCAATCGCATTAGGTACGTTATTAATCGCAGCTAATAAGAAGGATATCATGGGGAATTACAAACATCCACTATGGTTAACGATTACAGGTGGCCTTGTCGTAGTTATCATGGGATATTTAGGAGTTATGACTTTAATTGAACAACTGCCGCAATTATTCAAGTAGTGATTGTTTTAGAAGGAGAGATTTCACATGTTAAACTTAGACAGGATGGCTCCAAATATAATAAGAGAACTTATTCGTAAACAAGAAATTACAGGACCAACTGCCGGTATGTCAAAAAGATTCGCACAAGCAAATTTAGTTATATTAAAGAAAGAATACGCCTTTGACTTTTTGCTATTCTGCCAGAGAAATCCAAAGTCCTGTCCTTTATTAGATGTAACAGAACCTGGATCTTTCAATCCAAGCAAAATTGCTAAGGATGCTGATATTCGCAAGGATATTCCTAAATATCGTATTTACAGGGATGGTGTGTACACTGAAGAAGTAACAAATATAACAGGATATTGGGAAGATGATATGGTTGGATTCTTATTAGGTTGTAGTTTTACATTCGAAACACCCTTAATTGAAAGTGGGATTCCAATTCGACATATCGAAGAACACTGTAATGTCCCAATGTATAAGACGAATATTCCATGTGAAAAAGCAGGTATATTTGAAGGACCAACTGTTGTAAGTATGCGCCCAATGTCACATAAAGACGCTATTCGCGCTATTCAAATTACCTCTCGCTTTCCATCTGTACATGGGTCACCGATTCATATCGGTGATCCAAGTCAAATTGGTATAGCTGATATCTCAAGACCTGATTTCGGTGATTCAGTTACTATTAAGGAAGGTGAGATACCTGTATTTTGGGCTTGTGGCGTGACACCTCAAGCCGTTGCTTTACAAAGTAAACCTTCACTTATGATTACCCATGCCCCTGGTCATATGTTTATTAGTGATGTGCAGGACGAAAAACTTAGTGTTTTATAGGAATGGTCAAATAATAATAGCTTGAATTTTTGTATGCAGCTCAAGAACCCAAGGCATTTACCTTGAGTTCTTGGCTATGCGCTGTGGGGGTAAAAACGCTACGCAACAGCAAAAACCTTTTCGGCTAAGATCACCCTTGACCTCTTGCCTATTCATTCGGTCAGAAATAATGTAGGAACTCCTGTGAATTAGGAGTTCCTTTCTTATAACGATAAATCAACATCATTCATTAACATAGCCTTTTTATAAGGAGTAAAGATTTCTTTCTTTAACAACTTGGTGCTTTGCTTCTATTGGAGTAAAGCCTTTTTTATTCCATTAATATTTTCCATTTGATTTAAACAATGAATATGGAGGTTGTGGTAAAATAATGGTAATTTTAGATTGGATATAAAACAAGGAAGATGTTCAATAACTCCTTTTTCTCTTTAAGAGGATTTTAACAATTGCATTGCGTTCTAATGATAAAGTTAGTAAGGGGGATTACTATTCAACAAGTGATTGAAGATTTCCTGGGCGAGCCTTTTGAATCAGTCATGCATGAACATATTTTTAAACCATTAAATATGAAAAAAAGCTATCTAATGCAAAATGTGCACGAAATAGAAGGTGAAGATTTCTCATGCGGTCATAATAAAGATGGCAAAATAGTCGAAGGGAAATATCCGATATATCCCTATCATCTGCGGTAGGTCTTTGGACAACGGCATCTGATTTAGCAATATTGGTGCTTGAATTAATGCGTTCCTTAAAAGGCGATAGCAAAATAGGTCTATCAAAAAGTAAAGCAAAAGACATTTTGACCTCTCAAGGCTGTAAAGAGTAGGCTGGACTTGGGGTATTTTTAGAAGGATCAGAGCAAGAGGTTGAAATTTCTTCACTTGGCTGGGGCAAGGGATTTCAATGTATGTTGGTGGCATATCCATATTTAGAGACTGGTGCTGTCATTATGACAAATACTGATTTAGGTGTACAGCAAATGAATAGATTAATAGGAGAAATATATAAATCTCTTAAGCTCTAATTTACATGTAATCTTTGAATGAAAAAAGGGCAATATATATGAAAAATAATCAAAATATTTAATTAATAACCTTGCATGGGGGTAAATGAAATGTTAAAGAATAAGCACGCAGAGTTGATAAGTAATAATGGTTATTATATAAGTACGGACAAAAGCCTTTTGGATATAGAAGTAATACATAAATATCTAGGTAAAGAGTCTTATTGGAATGAGGGCATTTCGAAGGAATTAGTTATTGCATCCATTGATAATTCTATTATTTGTTATGGTATTTATGAAGGAAATCCGACAATTGGTTCTCCAAAACAGGTTGGCTTTGCACGGGTTGTATCCGATCTTGTTCGCTTTTCTTGGCTTGGCGATGTTTTTATACTTCCAGAATATAGAGGCCAAGGACTTAGTAAATGGTTAATGAGTGTGATCATAGAACACCCTAATTTGAAAGGAACAAGCTTTCAACTTGCCACAAGAGATGCCCACTCTCTTTATGCTCAATATGGCTTTAAGCCATTAGATTACGTTGAAAATAGAATGGCAAGGCCTCTTGATTGGGATGCGATATATGATGGTTATAAAAAAAATAAATGAAAAAGGACCTGTTCGGTCCTTTTTGTTAATTGTAGAAGACATCTAAACAAATTTGTACATAAGAATATCATCTATATATTCATTGTCATTTAACTTGAATTCTTTGATCTTACGTCCTTCTTCAATAAATCCCATATTTTTGTATAAAGCGATCGCTCTCTGATTTGTTGAGAACACGCCTAAGCTTACTTTTTCTATAAGTGGATTTTGCTGTGCCCAAGCTAACAGCTCTTTTAATAATAACTTACCTATCCCCATATTTCTGTGTTCTTTTCCAATCATCATGGTAATAGAACCAGTATGAGACAAGCGTATTCGATTTTGAGAAGAGAACACGATTAATCCAACCACTTTACCATCCATTTCAGCTACTAACATTGCTTCTCTTTCGTTCTCTATTAATTTTTGAATCCATTCTTGATATTGTTCAAGCGTTTTGTTGTATTCTTCTATTACAGAAATAAAAAATTCACCTTCACTAACAATTTCACGTTGCAAAGCTAAAACTGCTGTCGCATCCTCTAAGCAAACGGTACGAATGGTGGCTTTGACATTGTTTTTTGCCGTCATTGATTTCACCTCACTATTTTAATTCTATACGTAATAACGATTACCTTCTTTTTATCATAATTGATAATATGATATAATCACATCAATAATTAATAAATTTTTATTGCAAAACGATAAATTACACATTATGTTATAGTTGCAAAAACAATAGAAAGGTGCATTATGAAACAAAAATCAGAAAACGATTTGACAGTTTGAGGTGACAAATATGGCTATGGTAATCAACATTGATGTGATGCTAGCAAAAAGAAAAATGAGTGTGACAGAGCTTTCAGAAAAAGTCGGGATTACGATGGCTAATCTTTCTATACTGAAAAATGGGAAGGCAAAAGCCATTAGATTATCAACTTTAGAAGCTATATGCAAGGCATTAGACTGCCAGCCAGGTGATCTTCTTGAATATAGAAGTGATATAAATATAGAGGATTCTTAAATAACTGCTTTCATAACTTTCTAATTCTCCGTTTAAGTGCAAGAGTTGAAATCGGCTGTAACAAATAACCTTTTCTGTTAATGATAAGCACGCCGAAGGGCATCTTTTTAGATGTTCTTTTATTTTTGAAGGTGCATGTTGAAAACTACTTCCTTTACTAGACTTTATTTATGTTTAACATAGTCAAGGGGAAATTTTTACCTTATTGTAATCGATCATTTATATTAGCTTGTTATTATTTGTTTGTAGTTCAAACATAGGAGGGAAATAAGTTGAAAAAAGTATTAAAACCTGTTTTTCTGTTGTCGTTTGCTCTAATGCTCATTGGAAATTTGTTTCCAGGTTCTTCGGAGGCCTTTGCTTCCACTCATCAGGAACAAGCTTCTGAGATGGATTTAAAAGTAATGACGTATAATTTAAGGTATAAAAATAACTCTGATGCATCACCGCACACTTGGGATGAAAGACGGCCTACCATCAGTCAGTTGATTCACAACGAAAAACCTGATATCTTTGGAACCCAGGAGGCTTTATATGAACAAATTAAGGAGCTAGATGAAGATTTACCGAAATATGATTGGATTGGCGAAGGCAGAGAAGGCGGCAGCAAAGGCGAATTCATGGCTGTATTCTATGACAAAAACCGGTTTTCTCCGATAGAATACGACCATTTCTGGCTGTCAGATACGCCAGATGTGATCGGATCTACATCATGGGGCAACACCATTCCGCGTATGGTCACATGGGTGAAATTTCAAGACAAAAAAACCGGTCAACAATTTTATTTCATAAACACGCACTTTGACCATCGTTCACAGGAAGCAAGAGAAAAAAGCGCTGCATTGATTGTAGAAAAAATCAAAGAATTTAATCCAGAGCTGCCTATTTTATTAACAGGCGACTTTAATGCAAATCCTGATACCAAGCCTTATCAGATCCTTACAGCAGAAGGGGCATTTGCGGATTTATGGATGACAGCCGAAACTAGAATTAATGAAGACCTTGGAACATTTAATGGATTCAATAATCCATCTGGCGGTGGACCGAATAACCGTATCGATTGGATTCTTTCTAAAGGAAATGTCACAGCAAAGACTATTGAAATAGTGAACTATCAAAAGAATGGTCAATTCCCGAGCGATCATTACCCTGTCATGGCTGACGTAACATTACAATATTAATAACATCTCCACAAAACTCTCCCCTGGGATATTCCCCAGGGGAGTTTTGCATTATATAACAAAAACCGGTGCCTAATCCACCTAAGGAGAAGGGCTAAATTGCAAATGGTGTCAGGCATCGTCTGTGAGCATTTTGTGTATTCAATTAAATATCTGCTAATAAGATCCCATAAGTAAAACTAAGGCATTCGCCAAAAAAGACTTGGCGAACGCCAAGTTTTTCTAATATGAGTAGAGTGGACATTAAAGGAATGAATAGTATAAAACACCTATTGTTAACTAGTTCGATTTTTATATATTATTATTTTTTGTGGTTAATTCATATCAAAGGCAAAATCACTGAAAAGTGGTGGCGTAAAGCTATAGGGGCCTCTATCAATCTGCAAGGCCAGCCAGTTGCCATCGAAGCCCCTCTGTATGTTGACCAGAGGGGCTTCGTCTTGATTATTGCTTAATTGCCTTTTTTAAATACCGATTGGTCTAATGTCAGTTCAGCAATGATTGGTAAGTGGTCTGATGCTAAAGTAGAGATTACTTCTGCGTTGGCTGTTTGTATTTCGTTAGAAGTGAAAATGTAATCAATTCTGCTCGTAGGCTTACTAGCCGGAATCGTATAGGCATCATTTTGATCGGCGAAGGCATCTTTATATTGAGAGAAAAGTGGCTGCATTTCATTGCTGTCAGGCTTTGCATTCAAGTCACCCATGATTACTTTAGGACCATTTGTTTCACCAGCAATCTCAATCATTTCTTTTATTTGAACTTCACGTTCAGCAGTGGTTAAAGCCAAGTGGGTGTTATAGAAATTTAGGTGATGTCCCTTTACATTAATCACGGTTTCTAATAACCCGCGCTGTTCTGTATGACCAATCTTCGTCAATGGGTAGTTTTTCTCCTTGATAATAGGATATTTGCTTAAAACGGCTGTCCCATATTGACGGCGGGGTTCTCCAGGGTTAAGGGGATCCTGGTCCAGGTTAGCGGCATATGTATAATGCATATCTAAGCGGTCTGCTAACCATTTCGCCTGATTTTCAAAATCACTTCTTTCTGACCAATGATTGTCCACTTCTTGCAGTCCAATAATTTCCGCACCTGAATTTTCAATAACACTGGCAATTCGTTCTAAATCCAAAACATTGTCTTCACCTACAGCGTGATGGATATTGTAGGACATCACTTTTACATGGATTGTTTTTTCTTTTGCTAATGGTTCAATGGCAAAAGAAGTGCTTACTGGGGTTATGAAAAAAAGCAGTATAGCTAATAAGCCAACGATTTTCTTCAACTTGATCACTCCTCTATCTAATAATCATTCAAAAGTTTAATGACTTGAAGTAGACATAAAAAGGAAGGCTCTTTTCCATATAGGTTCGTGAGCCAATATATTACTATACTATTGGATTTTTAACACTCGATCGGTTTCACGTCCATAGCCATCGACTTCTAAGCGATCCTTGTAAACACGTACAACCGAGTAGGAATTCGTGTCAGCGGTTTCCACCATCCCTTTGAGATTTACATAGTGAATTCCATTCTTAACCGCATAATTGCCCGCGTGATTATGTCCATTGAAATAGGCTACGACATTGCCGGTTGCTTCAAGTTCATTTATAACTGCTTCATCATTCCACACATTGTGCTCATTTTTAGGGTATACGGGCATATGTGAGAATACAACGACTTTTTCGTTTGTTTGTGCTGCTTTATCGAGTACACCGCGAAGCCATGTTAATTGTTCATTGCTGACTCCGCCATTCCAGGTTTGTGCATTGATTTCATTATTATTTTTTAACGAATTGTACATAGCTTGGGCTTGTTGATACTTTTCTGAATCTACAGGATTTGCGTAGAGGCTAAGGTCATTTGTATCAAGCACAACAAAGCGCCAGTTCTTGTATTTGAAATCATAATATTGGTTTGGCATATCGAGTATGTCGACAACTTGATCTGTTGTCACAGGGAAGTCATGGTTGCCAAGCACATGAAATTTCGGACCTTCTATTGTGTTGTAGATGGGAAGAATGCTTGAGAAGCTAGAAATGTTTCGGTCGATTAAATCACCCAATTGAACGGTGAAATCGACATCTTCCCTGTTAAATGTTTGAGAGGCCTCCAACAGTTTGTCCAATGAATTCCTGTAGTAGCGTGTACCGTTCGCGTCACAGTCGCAATATTGAGCATCTGGGACAATTCCAAATTCGAATTTTGGCTTGTCGTCGTTTTTAGCTAACGCTGATGCAGAGGGGCTTACTGCTGTAAGGGCCACCCCAAGTGCAACCGCGGCAGTCAAGCATTTCAATTTAATTCCAAGCCCTTTTTTTCCTTTTTTCTCATTAAACATAAAGATTCTCCTTTCCCTTTTTCATACAAGATTGCATGATTAATTCGTTTTTATCGTAGCTTATTAAAATAGAAATGGCAGGTTATTAACTGAATCTTTATAATATTTTTGTGGAATTTACAAAATTAAATAATGAAATCAAAAAATAGAACAAACTCGTCTTACTTAGCTCATTACCCTGACAGGTGTTGTGCTATTATTGTTGGCTGCTATGAGACCAACTGAGCCATGTAAGTAAAATGTTAATAAATATTAAAATTCAGATCGAAAAGTAAAGAAAATAGATTAAAAAGTCTTGGGCAAAAATAGTTAGATGGAGAATTTTTATAGGAAAATAGTTCCTTGCAATGAAAGGAACCAGAAAATGTATGGAGATTTCTTTTTTAAGTATAGTTGGAAAGTCATGGCATTTAGGAATGCTTATTTAATAAATACGATCACATATTCATATTTATTTATGAATCCTTTATGTTGCATTAACCATCTATTTATATTGTCGAATTATGATAAATAAGAGGTTATTTAATAGATAGAATGGAGGATTTAGATGAGTAAACTAGAGGACAATCATTCGTTGGACAGAAGAAAATTCATTAAAATTGGCGGAATGGGTACACTTGCCTTAACACTTGGAGCGACTGGACTTCCGGGAAATTTATTCAGCGGGTCAACTGCATTAGCTAAAACGAATGAAAATGCGAAGCTGCAGTTTAATTCCAACGGTAAATTCAAGATTGTGCAATTCAATGATCCACAGGATGATGAAAATATTGACCGCAGAACAGTTGAGTTAATGGAAAAGGTTCTTGATGCTGAAAAGCCTGACTTTGTTGTCATAAATGGCGACGTGATAACTGGCGGCGCTGACACCCCTCTGGAGACCAAGCAAGCTATTAATAATGTTGCACAGCCAATGGAAAAGAGAGGGATTAAATGGGCCATTACATACGGAAATCATGATGAGGATTCTACACCGAACAGTGGCCTTGATGAGGCAGATATGCTTGAGATTTATATGTCTTACAAATACAATGTGAACAAACCTAGCGAAAAGGGAATCACAGGGACAGGAAATATGAATTTGCTGATCAATAACTCTAAAGGAAATGACGCTGCTTTCAATCTTTGGCTGCTTGACAGTGGCAGATATGCTCCTAAAACAATGGCCGGACAAGATTTCGAAGGATATCCTACATGGGACTGGCTCCGTGGTGACCAAGTGAATTGGTATTATGAAGCCTCCAAGAAACTGGAAAATAGCTTCGGTCGTAAAATCCCTTCCCTTATGTTTATACATATTCCCCTATGGGAACATCGGTTTATGTGGTTTTCAAGTGTTGATGATAGATCGGACGCAGCCCATCTGCGTGCTGTGAAAAAACACTCGATTGTCGGAGAAAGAAATGAAGGTGAATGTCCTGGTCCTTTTAATAGTGGAATGTTTTCATCTATTTTAGACAGAGGAGATGTCAAAGGCGTCTTTTGCGGCCATGACCATATTAATACATATCATGGTAATTACTATGGCGTATTACTTGGCTATGGCGGCAGCGTTGGCTTTGGTACTTATGGTCTTTCAGGTGATGAAAGAAACAGGCTTCGTGGAGCAAGGGTATTCAATTTAGACGAAAATAAGGAAGATGTTCTAGTCGAAACTCATATGGTTTTTGCAAAAGACTACGGCATCGATTTAACAGCGAATGATCAAAGTATAAGTCCTGCCCCATTAGAAGCAAACAAGAAATAAGTTCAGATTTTTGTTTGGATGTGCAGATTAATAGGGGCTTCAATTGTTGTACATGGTAAAGCAAAAAGGAGGAAGGCCAATCCGTTTTGGAACAGATGGGTCTTCCTTTTTTTTGTTTCAAAGTAGAATTAATAACTGATAATCTTCTATATGCTTTGCTTAATTTCAACGAGGAGGGAACAGGTTATGGGATTGAAAAATTCAATAATAGGGTTATCACTCATATGTATGATGGTTCCCAGTTTTGTTGCGATTGCTGCGGCTGAGGGTTCTTCAGCCCAGAAAGAAACAAAAGAATGTCATCTATGCCAAGTGACGCCTCGGACAGATTGATTGACACCTTTACCGTAAAGAGAGCCACCTTCTGAATAATGAATTTGCGCAATATTGCTTGAATTCATTTATTCAGAAGGTTTTTTGTGATTAAATATCGTGAAATTTTGAGATTGAAAGCTCAAGCACTCAGTAACCACAATATTGCTTCCTTCTTTGTTTTGGTGCAAGCAAATTTGTAAGTGGCGTAGTCTATTATGGAAGGAATAAAAAATAACAAATGAAAGTATATTGACCAAATTTCATGATATGCATTTAAATGCTATGACAGAACAATTTCATGGACAATCGCATAATGAACAGGACATGCCCATTTTTTAAAAATTAAAAATTTTGTTACCGCTTTCACTACTGGGAATATAGATGCAATTCTATATAAAAATCCCGGCAATGACCTTTGATGCTCTAGAAAAATAATGTATTTACAATAAACTTTATATACTTTTACAAAAAAAATTTAAATATTCAAGACTAATGATGGGTGAAAAAGCTGGGTTATTTGTAAGGTTTACTTTAACAAACATATAACATTATATCTTTTATAAAAAAATCCTGCCGCTGGCCTTTGCCATGTTGTTTTCCTAATAGGGTAATTTTTCCTATTATGCTATATCTACTCTGATACTTATTACCTGTTATTAAAAGGGAAATCCTGTTTATTTCGATCTCTAGTCCACTATGCCGGGGAAGGAAATAACATTTTACTTTATCTTAATATGTGTCGTTACATAATACTCAGGTTCGCCGTTTTCAATTCCTCTTGTCAAAAGCAAATAATACTAAATGCACTTTTGCTGTGATTTTTTATGCGTTTCAATTAGGATAGCAACAAATTACTAGTGGATTTTGCAAAGTATGACAATAATCAGCACTTTAAAATCAATATGGTACAGAGAAAAAGACAAACTTAGACATTGGAGGCATTATGGAGGAAACAATCAGTTTAAAAGAATTATTGGCAACTTTACGAAAGCGCATGGGCTTGATTTTGGCAATTATAATTATAGCGGTGGCAATCAGCGGCGTTGTCAGTTATTTTGTTTTAACTCCACTCTATCAGGCGTCAACACAAATACTTGTAAATAAGTCCAAAAATGAAGAGGTACCTTACAATCCAGGCGAGGTACAAACAAATCTTCAATTGATCAATACTTATAACGTCATTATTAAAAGTCCGGCCATCCTCGATTTGGTCATTAAAGAACTGGATTTGGATATGACAGCTCAGCAGCTTAATGGAAAGATTACTGTTGGTAGTGAGAAAGATTCGCAGGTTGTCAATATCTCGGTCCAAGATCAAAACCCTGAAACTGCAGCACAAATTGCCAATACGACTGCAAAAGTATTCCAGCAGGAAATTGTTGAAATCATGAATGTCGATAACGTAAGTATCCTTGCAAAAGCGGATGTTTCAGGAGGGCAATCGCCAATCAAACCGAAGCCGCTCTCGAATATTGCCATTGCTTTGGTCCTTGGGCTAATGGCAGGAGTAGGACTAGCCTTTCTCCTTGAATACTTTGATAACACAATCAAAAGCGAAAACGATATTGAGAAATTAATCGGGCTGCCAGTCCTTGGTGTCATTTCTGTCATAGAAGATTCCATGAAAGAAATGGAATCAAGCAGCTTGGCCAATAGTTCAGAAACTCGGGGTGAGACAGTTGGTTCTTAAATTTAAAAAGAAAAAAAAAGCTTTCGCAAACAAACGAAAACTCATTACTTCAGCTGATCCTAAATCGCACATTTCAGAGCAATACAGGACCATCCGCACCAACATTCAATTTTCCGCAGTAGATGAGGACATCCATTCCCTGATGATCACATCAGCAGGTCCTGAGGAGGGCAAATCGACAACAGCTGCCAATTTAGCGGTGGTGTTTGCCCAGCAGGAAAAGCGGGTCCTGCTTGTGGATGCTGATTTAAGAAAGCCGACGGTTCACTATACATTTAATTTAGCCAACAACTTGGGCCTTACAACCGTTCTTACAAAGCAAAGGACATTGAAAGAATCTTTAAGGCACACGGGTATTGAAGATTTATCTGTTCTGACAAGCGGACCGATTCCTCCGAACCCTGCTGAGCTTATAGGGTCAAAAGCGATGAAGCAGTTTCTTCAGGAAGCAAAGGAGCAATTCGACATCGTTATTTTTGACACACCTCCGACACTTGCGGTGACTGACGCACAAATATTGGCCAATCTTTGTGAGGGCATTCTTCTTGTGATGTATAGTGCGAAAAGCGGGATTGATGAGGTGAATAAGGCGAAAGAGCTTCTTTTAAAAGCAAATGGGAAGCTTTTGGGAGCAGTGCTTAACCATAAAAAAGCCCAAAAAGAAGACTACTACTACTACGGCGGCTAAAAGCTAGATCGACACACCGGTAACAAAACAAAGGAGGTGCTGCAATGATTGATATTCACAGCCATATCCTTCCCGGTCTTGATGACGGGGCAAAGACAATGGCAGAGAGCCTGGAAATGGCACGGCATGCTGTCGAAGAAGGGATCCGGATAATGATTGCGACCCCCCACCATAAAAACCGTTTCTTTGAAAACCCAAAGGACATCATTTTTCAGAAAGTGAGAGAGCTGAATAAAGAGCTGCGGGATGAAGGTATTTCGCTGACAATCCTTGCGGGACAGGAGCCTGCCATCCATGGGGATATTCTTGAAGATTTTAAAAAGGGAGAGCTCCTGACTTTAAATGAAACACAGTATCTTTTCATTGAGCTTCCCTCCGGCCATGTGCCACGATATACAGAGCAATTCTTGTTTGATCTGCAAAATATGGGGGCTGTTCCGATTATTGTCCACCCGGAAAGAAACCAGGGAATGGTCGAGCGGCCGGAAATCCTTTACAATTTGGTTAAAAAGGGCGCGCTTGCGCAGCTGACAGCATCCAGCATCAGCGGTATGTTCGGGAAAAATGTAAAGAAATTTTCACATCAGCTGATCGCTGCAAATCTGATCCACTTTATTGCTTCTGATGCACATAACATACATAACCGGGCGTTTCACATGGCAAACGCCTATGAAGTGATTGAATCTGATTACGGCATCGACATGGTGTGCTTTTTTCAGGAAAATGCTGGCTTGCTAATTGAGGGGAAAAACGTTTATAAAGAAGTTCCGCAGCAGGTGAAAAAAAAGAAGTTACTCGGAATCTTTTAAACTTAATCCATTCTTAATACTATATTTACGATATTAATTCCGTGTTTACAAATCAGTTTAGTCAGAAAAATATATACGGCGATGTCTCCTAATCCGTTACCGATGGAGGTACTCGATCATGCTGTGGGATGCGAATCTGCAGGCCTTAGACACGTTGTTGTCGGTGGTGTGGTGTGAGGGGGGGTTAGATGCCCGCTTTATTAAATATTTAATGAAAGGACACATTTTTCGGAATGGGTTTTTTCATTAGATATTTAATTTTGAAAATCAATTTATCTAATTAACGATTTTAACAAAAATTGGAAGGGGAGGATAAAGATGAATTATCGTAAACGTATGCTACTGCTGGCAGGGCTAGATTCAATTATTGTCTTTTTTGCAGTTAATTTAAGCTATTATCATCTTCGTCCGGTGGCAGGCACGCCCAATTATGAGAATCTAGTGTTAAGTGCCTCCGTATTGCTAGTTAGCTATCACTTTTTCGCATCGTGTTTCCTTCTTTACAGCAAGGCTTGGGAATATGCCAGTATCCTTGAAATGAAAGGGATTTTATATGCCGTTACCCTTTCTGTATTAGCAGTGGGGGCTGTTAAGATTATGATGCAGGCTACGATTTACCCCGGCATAATGCTGACAGTCTGGATGCTGATGGTTTTATTAATAGGAGGATCGCGTTTCTCCTGGAGATTATACCACAACCGCTATATTAAACCGAAGCAGGATATGAAAAGAGTACTGATTGTTGGGGCAGGTCAGGCCGGGACTCTTGTGGCGCGCCAGCTCCTCAATAATCCTGAGCTGCAGCTTGTGCCGGCAGCATTTATTGATGATGATCCAGGAAAATACAAATTACATATTATGGGCATTCCTATTGCCGGGTCAACCGATCATATCGCCGAAGTTGCTGAAAAATTCAAAATAGATAACATCGTGATTGCAATCCCATCATTGAGAAAACATGAATTGAACACGATTTATGCCGAATGTTCAAAAACGAAAGTAAAAACTCAAATTATGCCTAAGATTGAAGACGTCATGATTGGAAAGGTGACCGTCGGCCAATTCCGTGAAGTGGGAGTCGAGGATCTGCTGGGCCGTGAGCCGGTGGAGCTTGATATTGACAGTATCTCCGAATACGTCTCCTGCAAAATTGCCCTTGTCACCGGGGCTGGCGGTTCAATCGGCTCGGAAATTTGCCGTCAGGTGTGCAAATTCTCACCGAAAAAAATTGTGCTGGTTGGTCATGGCGAAAACAGCATTTATCAGATTGATATGGAGTTGCGCAATAAATATGCCAAATCGATTGAAATTGTGCCGGTAATTGGCGATGTCCAGGACCGTGACAGAATGATGGAAATTATGGAGGAGCATAGGCCGAATGTCGTCTATCATGCTGCTGCACATAAGCATGTTCCGCTAATGGAATACAATCCGCGGGAAGCGGTGAAAAACAATGTGTTCGGGACAAAGAATGTAGCCGAAGCAGCAGATGTGTTTGGGGCCGGAACGTTCGTCCTTGTCTCAACAGACAAAGCAGTTAATCCTACCAACGTGATGGGTGCCACGAAGCGAATCGCCGAAATGGTCATCCAGCAGCTGGCGCAGCAAAGCGAGACAAAGTTTGTGGCCGTCCGTTTCGGCAATGTCCTTGGCAGCAGGGGAAGCGTCATCCCGCTGTTTAAAAGACAAATTCAGAACGGTGGTCCGGTGACGGTTACGCATCCTGAAATGACCCGCTACTTCATGACCATTCCCGAAGCATCACGGCTCGTCATTCAGGCAGGATCATTGGCGAAAGGCGGAGAAGTCTTCGTTCTAGATATGGGCGAACCCGTCAAAATCATCGATCTTGCTAAAAACCTGATTACACTATCGGGGTACACCTTAGAGGAAATCGGGATTAAATACTCAGGTATCAGGCCTGGTGAAAAGATGTTTGAGGAATTGCTGAATGAAAATGAAGTGAATGATGTGCCGATTTATCCAAAGATTCTCATTGGAAAGTCATCTCTCAGCAATTATGAAATGGTGACGAATCTGATTAATAATTTCCATTCCTTTAGCGAAAATGATTTAAAGGACTATGTGTTAACGCTTGTGAATAACAGAGCAAAACAACTATCGGTCATAGGCAAGTAAGCGTATTAAGACACCATTTTAAGTGAACTGAAGGAGAGAATACCAACATGAACTTTGCAATTGTAGGCTGCGGATTCATTGCCAAAAAACATGCGGCAGCTATAACCAGTATTCCGGCAGCAAAATTAACAGCTGTTTGCGACCAAGTAGAGTCTGCCATGGCTCCTTATGTTGAACAATATGGAGCGGCACCTTATACAGATTTAAGTGAGATGCTTGAGGACAATGCGGTTGATGCCGTTTGCATTTGCGCACCAAGCGGCTTCCACGCACCAATTGCCGAGCAGGTGGCTGCGGCGAGAAAACATATTGTCCTTGAAAAGCCGATTGCCATGAACCTGGAAGAGTCGGACCGCATTATTCAGGCAGCAGAAAAGAATAATGTAAAGCTGACGGTTGTCCATCCCAATCGCTTCCGTCCTGTTGTAATGGAGCTACGGAAAATCATCGATAAAGGAATGCTCGGGAAAATCAGCCATGCCAGTGCCAAGGTTAATTGGAACAGAAATCAGGAGTATTACGACCAGGCGCCATGGCGGGGAACAAAGCAATATGACGGCGGGGTGCTAATGAATCAGGCTATTCACAATCTTGATTTATTGCTTTGGTTCATGGGGCAGCCGGAACAAATATTCAGTATGGAAGCAACCCGGCTCCGGGATATTGAAGCAGAAGACGTTTCTGCCGGTGTGATCCGGTTTGAATCAGGGGCACTCGGTATTGTAGAAGCCTCTACCACTGTTTATCCTTCCAACTTCGAAGAATCGATTACGATTTTCGGTGAAAAGGGTACTGTCAAAATCGGCGGCACGAATGCTCTTTACTTTGAATATTTGAATATTGATGGCATGCCTGAAACCGAAGCTGAAACAATATTTGAAAAAGTTAAAGCCGACCCTTGGGGAATCACGGGGCATAAGCAGATCATTTTGGATATAATCGAAGCAGTGAAAGACAACAGGAAACCTTTGGTAACGGGTGAGGATGGAAAAAGAGCACTCGAACTCGTTTTGGCTTTCTATCAATCAGCGGAATACAATACACCAATAAACATGTATAAGGAAGTGTTGGTATGATAACAGAAGTAAAAATGAATACATTAGCAGATGAGCTGATTGAAAAACTCCATACTAAAACCGCAGCAATCGGAGTTGTCGGCCTTGGCTATGTCGGGCTGCCGCTTGCGGTTGAAAAAGCAAAAGCAGGCTACAATGTGATTGGATTTGATGTCCAGCAAGAAAAGGTAGAGGCTGTAAACAAAGGGCAAAACTACATAGGCGATGTGATTCCGGCTGACCTTGAAGCCTTGGTTGCAGCTGGAAAGTTAATGGCGACATCTGATTATCACTTTATGAATGATGTCGACGCGATCGCGATTTGTGTCCCGACACCGCTCGATATTTATAAACAGCCAAATATGTCATATGTGGAAAGCTCAGCAAAAGCAATTGCCAAACATATCAAGAAAGGCACACTCGTTGTTCTCGAAAGCACCACCTATCCTGGTACAACCGAAGAACTGATCAAGCCAATCCTGGAAGAAGCAGGACTTGTCTGCGGGGAGGACTTCTTCTTGGCCTATTCTCCGGAACGCGTCGATCCCGGCAATAAACACTTCAAAACAAAAAACACGCCAAAAGTTGTTGGCGGCATGACTCCAGCCTGTACAAAAGCAGCTGCCGCCATGTACCGTTCCGTTTTAGAAGGGGAAGTGCACGAGGTATCCAGCCCTGCCGTAGCAGAAATGGAAAAAATTCTTGAAAATACTTTCCGCAATATCAATATCGCACTCGCAAATGAAATGGCCATCCTTTGCAATAAAATGGGCATTGACGTCTGGGAAGTCATCGACGCTGCCGCAACAAAGCCATATGGATTCATGCCATTCTATCCAGGACCTGGCCTCGGAGGGCACTGCATCCCAATCGACCCATGGTACTTGACATGGAAAGCGCGCGAATATAATTATCATACCCGTTTGATTGAAACTGCGGGCGAAATCAATGACAGCATGCCTGACTTTGTTGTTCAGCGATGCATGGAGATTCTGAACGAGAAGGGAAAAGCGATTAATGGAGCAAAGATTCTCGTATTAGGTGTTGCCTATAAAAAGGATATTGCCGATTACCGTGAATCTCCGGTATTGCCGATTTTAGACAGGATGACGAAGGCTGGGGCGGATTGGACGGCGGTTGACCCGCATGTTGGGGAGTTTAGGCTGAATGGGGAGAAAGTAAAAGCTTATAATCTTGAAGAAGTTAATCTCTCTGATGCTGATTTGGTTTTGATTACGACAAATCATAGTGATTTTAATTATGATTTGATTGCAGATCAGGCAAAGTTAGTATTTGATACAAGAAATACTTTTGCTAAGGATATAAAAGAAACTGTTTATAGTCTATAGTAGCTGTACATTTTTTAAATATTATTTATACGGAGAAATAACTTGAATACTCGTTTAAAAAAAATATTTTCAGTGAGTTCATTTTGGAGAAGCATTGCAACGCTTGTAAGCGGAAATATAGGTGCACAATTATTGATCATTGTCACCTCCCCTATTCTAACAAGAATTTACAGTCCGGATTCTTTTGGTCAATTAGCTATCTTTATTTCTTTAATAGCAATTTTTAATGTGTTTTCATCATTAAAATACGAAATGACAATTCCTTTAGAATCTAATGAAAAAAAAGTAGCGAATATATTGGTTTTATGCCTGTTGGTTTTGTTATGTACCAACATCGTATTCTATATGATCGTATTTTTTCTATCTATTCTGCCTGACACAGCTTTTGAGTTTAAGTTTTTCTATTGGTTAGTTCCTTTGGCTCTTTTGGGAGACGGCTTATACAATATTTCCAGTTATTTTGCTGTAAGATACAAATTGTATAAGCCATTGGCGTTTTCCAAAATGAGCAAAAGCGCTATCATGTCTTTTACTCAGCTTGGTTTTGGAATGCTTAATCCTACTTCTCTTAGTTTATTAATAGGAGATATTTTGGGCAGAAGTTTTGGAGCAACAAGTATTTATAGATCTATGCGGAGGTTCATAAAGGAAAACAAAAAACATATTACGCTGCAAAACATAAGGGAAGTAGCAATAAAATATAAAAAATATCCTCTTGTGACTAGCGTTGCTTCTTTCATTAATAGCAGTTCCCTGCAATTAGTTCCTATTATTCTGGGAGGGATCTATGGATCTGCTTCTGTTGGTCTTTATGCATTAGCACAGAGATTAATCCTTTCGCCGCTATTGCTGATCAGTACCGCAATAGCTCAAGTGTATTATAGCGAAGCGGCTAATTTATATCAAAATAACGATAAAGAAAAATTGTTCAAATTGTTTTTTGGAACGAGTAAGAAATTATTTATTTTAGGGGCAATCCCTATTTCTCTTTTATTTTTTTTAGGTGAGGCAGTTATTGGCTTTATATTTGGCGAAGATTGGTCTGGAGCAGGAGAAATAGTCCGAATCTTATCATTTATGTTTCTGACACAATTTGTTGTCAGTCCATTGTCTCAGACATTAAATATTCTTTCCAAACAAACATATCAGCTTTTATGGGACATTTTTAGATTTGTATTAATCATTATTTTGTTCGCTGCAATTAGTTACTTTAAGGTAGACTTTAATACAGCATTAAGCTTGTACGGAGGCATAATGAGCTTCTGTTATATTATTTTGTATATCTTGATTATTATTGAACTAAAAAGATAATGATCGAAATATTGATTACAAAAAGGGGATTTAAATGAAGGTTTGCCATATAACTACAGTTCATGCTTATAATGATATCCGGATATTTGTAAAAGAATGTCAATCTCTTGCAGCAGCGGGCAATGAAGTTCACCTGGTTGCTCCTAATGCACCGACAGAACGAATTAATGGTGTTTTTGTACATGGAATACCTAAAGGAAAAGGAAATCGTCTTGTAAGAGTGACAAAGACCGTTCGTGCAGTATATAAAAAAGCAGTGGAAATAGATGCTGATGTTTATCATTTTCATGATCCGGAACTTATTCTAATAGGCACAAAGTTAAAGTCCTCTGGAAAAAAGGTTATTTATGATGTACATGAAGATGTACCTCTGCAAATCTTTAGAAAGAAATATATCCCGTACTATTTAAGAAAGCCGCTTTCTATGATAGTAGATCTATTTGAGAAAAATACTTCCAGGATGTTTGACTTGATTGTATGTGCTACACCTCATATTAGTGAAAAATTTGAAAAGTATAATACCGAAAGGATTTCTATTAGAAACTATCCAAAAATAGAAAAAATAGTAGAGTCATCTAAAAGCAATATTCACAAAAGAAATGATGTTTGTTATATCGGCGGGTTATCGGCAGGCAGAGGTTTATATACGATGGAAGAGGCAATCCATTATACCAGCTGCAGCTTAAACTTGGCTGGTGTTTTTTTTAACCAGGTGGATAAAGCTCGGTTCATTGATGATAAGACAGAGAAGGTAAAGTACTTAGGTTATTTAGAAAGAAAGGAAATTAACGATTTGCTGAAGGATTCTTTGGCAGGATTAGTGGTACTCGAAGGGAGCGAAGCCTTTAAGTACTCACTTCCCGTAAAAATGTTCGAGTACATGTCAGCAGGAATTCCGGTTATTTGCTCTGATTTTCCCTTATGGCGTGAAATTATTGAAAAGCACAAATGCGGGTTTTGTGTCGACCCTAAGGATGCTAAAGCAATAGGCGCTGCGATTAACTATCTCAATGATAATCCAGAAGAAGCAGAGCAAATGGGAAGAAACGGACGTAGTGCGGTAGAAACTGAGTATAATTGGGAAACTGAAAGTGAAAAGCTGATTAATGCATATAATAATCTATTTAATCAAACAAACATAAAAGAGGTATACAAAAATGAAAATTCAAATGCTCGATCTATCTGAACAGTATCAATCCATGAGGGAAGAAGTCTTCCACAAGCTTGATGAAGTGATGTCTTCTTCACGCTTTATTTTAGGTGATAATGTGAAGCAGCTTGAATCGGATATAGCGAAGTACAGTAATGCTGCCTATGGGGTTGGTGTTGGCAACGGCAGCGATGCAATTCATATTGCACTTCAGGCTGCAGGTGTTGGAGAAGGCGATGAAGTCATTACGACCGCATTCACTTTCTTTGCGACAGGAGGAGCAGTTGCCCGTGCCGGCGCAAAGCCTGTATACGTCGATATTGATCCTGTCACATTTAATATTGACCCATCCAAAATAGAGGCGGCTATTACTCCGAAAACAAAAGCAGTGATTCCGGTTCATCTGTACGGGCAAATGGCTGATATGGATAAAATCAAAGAGATTGCCGATAAACATCAATTAGCTGTGATCGAAGATGCTGCGCAGGCCATTGGTGCAAAGTACAATGGCAGAAATGTTGGCGAGCTTGGAACAGCGGCTACTTACAGCTTTTTCCCGACCAAAAATCTAGGAGCCTATGGTGACGGAGGGATGGTTGTAACCAGCGACCAAGATCTTGCGGAAAAGGCGAGGGTCATTCGTGTGCATGGAAGCAAGCCGAAATATTACCATCATGTGCTGGGGTATAACAGCCGGCTGGACGAGTTGCAGGCTGCCATTCTAAACGTGAAGTTCCCTCATCTTGATAAATGGTCGGAAGCGCGCCGGGAAAGAGCGGCATATTACACGGAGAAGCTGAATGAAAAATTAAGTAATGTGATCCAGACACCGATCGAAAAAGAAGGCAATTATCATGTGTTCCACCAGTACACTTTACGCGTGCCAAATCGGGATGAATTGCAAAGTTTTTTAAAAGAACAAGGAATTGCCACGATGATTTACTATCCAACGCCATTGCATGTCCAGCCGGTATTTAAGGATCTTGGATATCAGGAAGGCGACTTGCCAGAAACTGAAAAAGCTGCGAAGGAAGCTATTTCATTGCCGATGTATCCTGAATTAAAGAAGGAAGATCAGGATTATGCAGTAGAAAAAATTATCGAATTTTATCATATAAGGGGAATCGGAAATGAAAATCTTAACGGTAGCCGGAACGCGTCCGCAGCTCGTGAAAGTAGCCCCAGTATCGCGTGAGCTCCGGAAACATGCTAAGGAAATATTAGTGAATACAGGCCAGCATTACGACTACAATATGGCAGGAATCTTTTTTGAAGAATTAAATATCCCAAAGCCGGATTATGATTTGGGCATTGGCTCGGCCTCACATGGCAAACAAACCGGTGAGATGCTGAAAATGATTGAGGAAGTCATCTTAAAAGAAAACCCGAATGCCGTCCTGGTTTATGGTGATACCAACTCAACCCTTGCTGGAGCTCTTGCAGCGAGCAAGCTTCACATTCCGCTTATCCATATCGAAGCCGGCTTGAGAAGCTTTAATAAAAACATGCCTGAAGAAATCAATCGTATTTTAACAGACCACGTTTCAAGCCTGCTTTTCCCGCCTACTGAAACAGCGGCAGAAAATCTTAAGCAGGAAAACATTACTGAAAACGTTGTGAAGATCGGTGATGTCATGTATGATGCGGTACTTTACAATACAGCAATTGCAGAAGAAAAATATCATTTGGAGGAATTTGGTGTTCGAGAAAAGGAGTATATCCTTGCTACGATTCACCGTGCAGAGAACACCGATTCTAAAGATAAGCTGACAGCTATTTTCCAAGCGTTTGCGAAGCTTGATGAAAAGGTGCTTTTACCTTTACATCCAAGAACAAAACATAAATTGCAAGAATACGGTATGGGCAACCTTCTTGATGGCGCAGCCAATATTCGGGTGATTGAACCTGTATCTTATTTAGAAATGCTGCTGCTGGAGAAAAAGGCAAAAGCGATTGTAACAGATTCCGGCGGTGTGCAGAAAGAAGCCTATTTTGCCAAAGTACCATGTTTAACACTGCGTCCTGAAACGGAATGGGTGGAAACAGTGGATGTTGGTTGTAACCGCCTCGTAGATCCGTTAGAAGAAGACCTGGCTGCCATTATTCAAGAGTTTCAGCCAGCTGACTACTCGAAGCAACTGTACGGAGATGGCAAAGCGTCAGAGAAAATCAGCAGAGAGATCATAAAGTTTTTTGAGAAAGAAGCTGCCTGCGTGTTGTAGGCGGCTTTTTTTTCTTTAGCAACAGCTATTAATAACTAATGAGTTGAAAGTTAGGTCGTGAGGATATGAGAATTTGGATATTAAACCATCATGCGGTGAAACTAGGGAGACATCCCGGATTTGCAAAATATTTAACTAAATTGGGAGCCCAAGTTTCATTGTTTTCAGCCAGTTTTCTGCATAATCAATTTGTTGAAACAAAGGATTATGGCCCAAATGAATTTTTTATTAAGGAAAATGAATCAGGATATGACCGTGTACATATAAAAACCCCAAAATATTATACAAATGGAAAAGCCCGTTTATGGAATCAAATTGTTTTTGCCTATCGGGCTTACAAAAGCGGAATTGCCATTAGTAAAAAAGAAGGCGCTCCTGATGTCATTCTTGGTTCATCCGTCCATCTGTTTACAGGGCTTGCAGCATATTTTTTATCGAAAAAACTAAAGGCGAAATTTGTTTTTGAGATTAGAGATCTTTGGCCGCAAACATTAATAGATTTAGGCGCGTTAAAGGAAAAATCTCCTGTAACAAAAGTATTTCAGTCTATAGAAAAGTTTTTATATAAAAAAGCAGACAAAATTATTTCAGTTTTGCCCAATGCCGATGAATATATCACCCGGCTTGGCATCAAGAAGGAAAAGATATTATACATTCCAAACGGTATAGACCTGGATTGGCACAGAGAAAGCATGTCCCATGACTTTACAGCAGAAGAAGCGAAACAATTTTTTGAAAAATATCAGGACCATTTTATTATTACTTTTGCAGGTTCGCATGGTACAGCAAATGGTTTGGACACGGTAGTAAAAGCCGCTCCTTTGCTGGCTGCTGCAGAAGAAAAACATAAAGTAAAAACACAGATCTTATTGCTTGGGGAAGGTCCGGAAAAGAACAATCTAATCAATATGTTCAAGCAAACAGGCTGCTCGAATATAACCTTTTTAAATAAAGTGGACCGCACACAAGTACCTCATATCCTGAACCAGTCAGACTTATGTTTATTCCATTTAAAATACACACCAGTGTTTAAGTATGGAATTAGCTCTAATAAACTATTTGACTATATGCTCAGTAAAAAACCAATGATTTTTGCAGTGGATACAAGCTATGATTTCGCTAAAGAAGCCGAGTGCGGGGTAAGTATTCAGCCTGATATGCCTGAAAAACTAGTGGAAAGCATTCTTTACTTAAAAAACTCTGATCAGGAGAAAAGAGTTCAAATGGGATTGAATGGTGAAAAATTTGTGGAAGAAAATCATTCTTTAGAGAAATTAGCTGAAAAAATGTATAAGGCAATCTAGAGGCTATTAAAAGCCAATTTACTAAAATTTATTTTAATGGAGTAATCACATGATTGTTATTAAAAGATTCATTGATATTTTTTTTGCATCTATAACGCTAATTGTATTTTTAATCCCGATTGTATTGATAGGATTGGCAGTCCTGATTTTCTTGGGAAGGCCCATTTTCTTTATCCAGGAGAGAGCTGGACAATTCGGCAAGCCCTTTAAAATCATAAAGTTCCGGTCTATGAAAAACACAAAAGACAGGGACGGCAATTTGCTTCCAAATGAATTGCGGCAGTCATCCTTTGGCAATTTCATTAGAAAATATAGCCTGGATGAGCTTCCGCAGCTAATAAATATTTTAAAAGGCGACATTTCCATTGTGGGCCCACGTCCCCTTTTATTAGATTATGTTCCACTATACAATCAAGAGCAGAAAAAACGGTTAAATGCCAAACCCGGTCTAACGGGCTGGGCGCAAATAAACGGCAGGAATGCAATCTCTTGGAAAGAAAAATTTGAGTATGATGTATGGTATGTTGAAAACTGGAGCCTGCTGCTGGATATCAAAATCATCGCCCTTACCGCTTACAAGGTAATCAAGTCGGAAGGAGTTAACACTGCTTCAAATTCAATGGTAACAAGATTTAAAGGGGACGAGGAGAGTTAGAATGAATAGAATTCCTACTTATATTATTGGAACTGGCGGATTGGGAAGAGGAGTACTGGAAACGGTAAAAGCAAAGGCCCAGCATGAGGCAAACTGGGAAATTGCAGGATTTTTCGATGATTACACTCCTTCGGGTGAAATCATTAACGGTGTTAGAGTGCTGGGGACTACTGAAGAGCTGAAGGGTATATTAACCTTTTCGAATATCCTTATTGCCATAGCCTCCCCAAAAGTAAAAGAGACCATTTATCAAAGAGTACAAAGCAATCCTTATCTTTTCTTTCCTAATCTCATCCACCCAAGTGTCAAAATAAATGATTCTGTGAATCTTGGAAAAGGAAACATTCTCTCAGAAAATGTAGTGATGTCAGCTAATGTCGAAGTTGGCGATTTTAATCTTGTCCATTTTAATGCGACACTTGGACATGATGTGAAGATTGGAAACTATACGGGAATTTATCCGGGCTGTAACGTATCAGGGTATTCAGTCATAAAGGATTCTGTTTTAGTAGGTACAAACGCAGCGATATTGCCAAGTATCATCATCGAAAAAAATACCACTGTCGGTGCCGGAGCAGTTGTCACTAAGGATATAGAAGCCAATTGCAGAGTTGCCGGTGTTCCGGCAGAACATATAAATAGCGTTGGACAGAAATATGCAGAAGTATTATGACTTATCTAATATGAATTTTTTAGAGCTTGCTCGTAATAGAGCGTTTTTCCTGGCAGATAAAATTTTTCGTAAAGGAATAGCCGGGAATTTAAAGGATATTGAAAATAAGATGGAAAGAACTGCTTCTAGTCAAGAACTTCATTCCATACTAAGACATGCAGCAGAAACGGTTCCTTACTACAAGTGGATCAAAGGAGATATTAATATCCGCTCGTTTCCTGTTGTGAATAAAGCGATCATTAGGGGAAATCCTGATGTCTTCATTTCAGATGATCATGATATTGATAACCTATATAGTGTCACTACCTCAGGATCGCATGGTACCTCAATGAAATTTTACCGGACAAAAGAAAAAAAGATCCGTCAGATTGCAGAGGTCCTTTACTTTAGTAAACAAACTAATTTTTACTTTGGTGTAAAACATGGTTTTATACGCGCGACACATCCTAAAGGAAAGATGTCCCTTGCTCTGCAAAATGAGCTGCACATTGATCCAACCAAAATCAATAAAGAGTTCCTTGAAAAAATCAGATTACAGCTGAAAGAAATGAAAGTGATTATCGGGTTTCCTTCAATATTATATGAGATTGCCCATTTTTGTCTTAAAAGAGGTGATTCTCCTTCGTCTTTCAATCTTAGAGGTATTATCACTACTGCTGAACCATTATTGGATTATCAGAGAGAAACGATTGAAGGAGCCTTTGGCTGTCCCGTTCATACAAGATATGCGACAGAGGAGCTTGGTTTGGTGGCGGTTCAAAATCCACATGACCTGTCATACCGTGTAAATGAAGCGACATTTTACCTTGAAATATTGAAATTGGATTCTGATGACCCTTGTGAAGAGGGGGAGGAAGGAAGAATCGTTGTAACGGATATTTATTCTTTTGCAATGCCTTTAATCAGATACGATACAGGGGATTTAGGCTGCTATAAGTTGGTGAACAAGAATGGGATGAAAGCAAAGTTTTTGACATACATTTCAGGCCGCTTAATAGAAATGAGCCTGACTCCTGAAGGTGAAAAAATCTCTCCATTTTCAATAAATGTGAAAATGAAGGATGTCAAGAATGTGAAGAAGTATCAATTTGTGCAAAAAACGCAAAAACAATATGTTATGAAATTAGTTGTCGATGAAAATTATCAAGATAATGAAAAGATTAAGGGCATCCTTAAAAGGATTTTAGGTAAAAATGCGGATATATCCATTGAAATATTAGACAGCATTCCAACGCTTCCTTCAGGAAAGACCCCATATATTATCAATGAATATACGAAAAGCAGTGTTAAGCCTGAGATAACTATAGAGGGAATTACACCATACTAATTTAATAAAAGAGAAAAGGGATGTATTGACAACACTGCAATGCAAATCATTGTTCTTATCAAGGGTGCAGGGGATGAGAGATTTGTAAAACGATAGAAACCCTTTTATGTCAATGGTTCCTTGGAAACTATGATAAGTGGAGGAGAAAGAAGTTGAATATAGGTGAAATCGTAAGGAACCGGGCTTTTGGCCTGATGGATAGTATGAAGGGGAAGCCTATAAAGAATCATATCACTGACATTTCCAGAATTATGAATAATGATGTAAAAGCTATGGAGATGCGGAATAAAAGACTATCCGAGCTATTAAATCATGCTAAAATCACTACAAAGTTTTACGCTAAAATTAACGGATCCAATCTACACCAATTTCCGGTTATTAACAAAAGTATATTGAAGGAAAATTTTGATGAATTTCTATCTAATAAATACGAAGCGAACGATCTCATAAAAGCAACTACTTCTGGTTCATACGGAACTCCTTTTACCTATTTGCTGACCCCTGAGAAAAAATATCGACAGAAAGCTGAGGTAATTTACTTCGGCCGTGAATCCGCATATGAAATAGGTAAAAGACATGCTTATATTAGAGTGACAAAAGCAAAATCAAAAACCACATTGTTTTTGCAAAACGAAATACTCATTGATCCAACAAATATTAATAAAAACTGGCTAGAAACTAACAGAAACCACTTAAAGGATAATGTTAGAGTAGTTATTGGCTATCCGTCCTCCCTGTACATTCTTGCTAAGTATTGTTTAGAAAAAGGTGACGATTATAACAGTTTTTCAATAGAAGGAATTATTACTACGGCTGAACCGTTGCTAGAGGAGCAAAAAATTATAATTGAGAAATTGTTCCGCTGCAATATTACGAGCAGATATAGCACCGAGGAGTTTGGTGTTTTAGCTAATCAATGTCATAAAGGCAACCATCATATTAATCATGCCAGTTTTGAAATTGAAGTGTTGAAAACAGACAAGGACGTTCCTGCAGCCCCTGGAGAAATTGGAAGAATTATTGTTACTGATCTCTATTCTCATGCATTACCACTAATTCGTTACAATACAGGAGACTTAGGTATTTATGAAAATAAGTGTGAATGCGGTTTTGACGGAAAAATATTAAAGAAGGTAATTGGCCGGGAAGTGGAAACTATCTTCGATACAAATGGTGAACGGGTTTCCCCATTTGCTATCAATGGTGCAATGAGAGACATTGAAAATGTATTACAGTACCAATTTATACAGGAAAATGAAAAAGTCTTTAAATTACTAATTGTCCCTGTAAATAACTTAAGGGAACAGACAAATGATATACTTACCGAGAGATTTCAGGCGATTTTAGGCAACGAAGCGATTATCAATATAAATGTCGTTGAGACGATAAAACCTCTTCCATCTGGCAAGAGGCCATATATTATCAGTAAATTAAATAATAGAAAGTAATCTGTTTCTTAAAACTTCATTCTATAAAAGTCTGTGATAGAAGTTGGAAGAAAGAAAAGAATTAACAAAAAGCCTAAAACCATCATGGGTATGGGCAATGGCATTTGGCTCCTTAATTGGCTGGGGAGCTTTTATTTTGCCAGCAGATTGGATTCAGCAGGCAGGAGCATTAGGGTCCATGATCGGACTTAGCCTCAGAGCGCTGGTCATTCGTATGCGGTTGGTTTTTAGCCCTTGGCCTTATCTGCATTGTGGCCCTTAATGCTATTTAGTTATTTCAAAAAGTTACAATAAAACTTCTGAGTCAGCTTTAAACTATTACATTTTCAGAAAAAAGGTCTCTTAAACCATTTAGAAAAGAGTTGAAATATGATGGAAGATCGTATTTTCCTTTCCTCTCCCCATATGAGCGGACGAGAGGAATTTTACATTCATAACGCTTTTGAAACAAACTGGATTGCACCATTAGGACCGAATGTAGACGCATTTGAAACAGAGATGGCAGAATACGTCGGGATGAATGGTGCCGCTGCGCTCAGTTCAGGCACCGCCGCCATTCATATAGCGCTGCAGCTGTTGGATGTAAATAGGGGAGACACGGTGTTTTGTTCTTCCTTAACCTTTATCGCAAGCGCAAACCCTATTATCTACCAGGGTGCCGAGCCTGTTTTCATCGATTCCGAACCAGACACTTGGAATATGTCTCCACAAGCCCTGGAAGCAGCCCTAAAAGAAGCAGAGAATGAAGGCAAGCTGCCAAAAGCTGTGATCGTTGTTAATCTTTATGGCCAGAGTGCAAAAATGGAAGAAATCGTGTCATTATGTGACCAATATGGGGTACCGGTCATCGAGGATGCTGCCGAGTCTTTGGGTTCTTCTTATAAGGGACGGAAAAGCGGCACATTTGGGAAGTTTGGTATTTATTCTTTTAACGGGAATAAGATTATTACCACTTCTGGAGGCGGCATGCTTGTTTCAGATGATGAAGAGGCCTTGAGAAAAGCCCGTTTCCTGGCAACACAGGCCCGCGATCCCGCTCCTCATTATCAGCATAGCAAATTGGGTTTTAATTATCGTATGAGCAATATTCTTGCTGGTATTGGGCGGGCCCAATTAGAAGTACTGGATGAGCGGGTGGCTGCCAGGCGTGCAGTTTTTGAACGTTATACAGAATCGCTAGGCGTATTAGAATGGGTGGAATTTATGCCGGAACTTGAGGGAACCATGTCAAACCGCTGGTTAACAGCGGTGACAGTCGATCAAGAAAGGCTCGGCATTTCGCCAATGGATTTGATAAATGCACTGGCTGAAGAAAATATCGAAGCCCGCCCAGTCTGGAAACCATTGCATCTGCAGCCCCTATTTAAAGGGGCGAAGTATTATCCCCATGAGGCTGCCTGCAGTGTATCCGACTACCTGTTTGCCACTGGCCTTTGCCTGCCTTCTGGATCGAATATGACTGTAGAAGAGCAGATCCGTGTTATAAGAACAGTAAAAAAAGCAGTAAGAAGCACTTTAGCAGTATGAATGATTATTGAGGGAGTCAGTCCCCTTTTTTGGCTAATACCAGGAAAGATTAATAGGATTAACTTACTAAAGGAAATTTTATCAATCATATTGATTCTAGTGAAAATATCGCATAAGAATAACTAAGGCGTTCGCCGAAAGGACTTGGTGAACGCCAAGTTTTTCTAACACATTAAGAAAGTATAAATTGCCAGCACAGAAGATGATTCGACGTAATTGCTAATTTTAGGAATTAAGTGCGAAGGACATGATGTCCTAGTCGGGCGAATGCCACAGGATAAGGAAAGATTCGTCAGAGATACATCGCACGACCAAAAGAGAAGCTTTTGAGAGGACGTGGCATGTATGAGCGCGATAAGTGCAACTACGCCTCTGTCTTCGCCTTTCCAAGGCTCGCCAATCGGCGAGTTTTCTTTACACATTAAGAAAGTATAAATTGCCAGCGCAGAAGATGATTCGACGTAGTTGCCAATTTTAGGAATTAAGTGTAAGTGCAACTACGTCTCTGTCTTCGCCTTTCCAAGGCTCGCCAATCGGCGAGTTTTCTTTATCTTATCTTGTAGGGTAGGAGGTTATGAATGAATAAAATAATAACAACTTCTTTATTAGTTCTATTGTTTAAGTTCTGTTTAGATTTTACATATGTAAATTTTGTCAATCCTGTCTATGGCGGATTTGCTTTAAATCTTACAAATGAGAAATTAATTGAATCTTATATTTTGACTCTGCTGTTGTCTCTACTTATTACTGTTTGGTTCCCAAAGTTAAAAATGCCTAGTTATTCTGTCATTTATATTCTGTTTTTTATTCTAATCACCCCGATGCTTTCCTATTATGCAATGGCAGATATGCCAAGAAAATTTATTTATATGGCTCTGTTGAGCTTACTTATTGTTATGTTTATTGTGAAGTTCTCTAAAAATATCAAAGTATTTTATATTTTAGAGGGAAGAACAGTATTGATAGCAGTACTTTCTCTTATTACTTTGTATGTGTTTGCAAATTTGATTATTAATGGCGGTTTTACAAGACTGAGTTTTAATTTAGCCGATGTTTATGAAGTAAGAGATGGCTATGTTGAAAGTAAGGGTTTTTTAATGGGATACTTTTTAACTTGGCAAGCATACTCGGTCAATACGCTATTATTAGCTTATTTTCTATATAACAAAAAACGCAATCCTGTGATTATTGTAACGATTGCACAACTTCTGTTATTTGGCATGTCTGGATTTAAAAGTTATCTGTACGCTCCATTTCTAATATTTGGAATCCATTTTATATTAAACCGGATAAAAGTAAATCGCTTATTTCCTTATTTCGCAATTGGAAGCATCTTCATTATTATGATTTCATACGCGCTTTTCCATTATAATGGGGATATATTAACACCATCTATTTTTATTAGACGTTTATTCTTCGTTCCAGCTCAGCTGCATTTTATTTATTATGATTTCTTTCAGGAAAATCCATTTATCATGCTGTCAAATTCACTCTTATCCTTTGCAATTGATAATCCGTATGGAGAAGCAAATATATTGCATTTAATTTCCAACACATATTTCGGAAAAGAGTTTGGTGTAAACGTTGGATACATCGGAAACGCTTATGCAAACTTTGGATTTTTCGGTGTCATTTTATTCTCTGTGTTCTTAGGCTACACACTTAAACTCTTAGATAGCGTTTCAGTCCGAGTCCCTGTTTCGGTATCCGTGTCTGTTATCATCATTCCAGCTATGGCATTTGTAAATTCAGGCTTTTTTACAGTATTAATGACACATGGCTTCTTATTTTCTTGTATCGCCCTCTGGCTTCTCAGCAGTACATTAAAAGCACAGGATAAGCAAGCCTTATCAATTGAAGACTCGTATAGAACCGGTAGAACAATTCAAAAATTGACTGCCAATCAAATTTAAATGAAGAGTGCCTGGCCCCCGCTGCTGTATGCTTTAAAGCAGCGGGGGCCAGGCACTCTTTTTTAAGCTAATAGGAAAGTTTAAGTCTATTAATGTACTAACGTAAAGTGTGTGTTCAATTAAATATCTGCTAATAAGATCGCATAATAAAAACTAAGGTATTCGCCAAAAAGGACTTGGCGAATGCCAAGTTTTTCTAATCTTTTAATTTGCTCTTTGTGTTAAGGTATGCTGCTATACTAAACAACCCAATATTAGAATAGTTTTCTCGAAGATATAACTCCTGATAAACACCTTCTAAACGATCTAACATTTTTTTATCGTACATACCTAAAAAAGCCCATCTTAATACTGAATAATAGTATGCATTTTCTTCTTTACTATAATAAATCTCTTTTTCATTATTTCTTTTATGAATGTATTTCCTTACTTTTGTTGGTTCATCGTCATTTACCATCTTATAAACAATATTTTTAAACTTTACAAAGTCTTTATCTGTTAAAACCTTAAACCCAGCTTCTTCATGAAGGATAAATAATCCGTAAACTGTCAATGCAGCATGGCTAATATCTTCCCAGCCAGATGGATACTTTCCTGCTGCATAATAACTCCAATAATACGAATCGAAATTCTTGTCATAATGGATTAAAGAGTTTTTAAAATATCGGAGGCTCTTTTCTATTCGTTGAGTATATACTTCCCCGCCCGTCAGCTTATCATATAGCCCACACGCTGCTAAATAGGCAAAAACCCTGTTGGGAACTCCGATTTTATTTGCCTCAGAAACGTACCCCTCGCCATAGGAATGTCCTCTATAAAATCCTTCCGTATCAGAAAAGTTTCTCCACATATTTGGCTTATTATGAATAGTCAAAGCTTCTCCGCTTGCCAATAAAAATTTATCTGCAATCGCCCTATATTCACTTAAATTCTTTTCTTTCACTACATCCACAAATCGTAAAATGGGCAAAGTAATCATTCCCGTATGGACAGGGTATGTATAATTAAACTTTCCAGAGGTATAGTGGCCTCTATCCGACCAGGCTGGGAGAGACAATCCCGAGTTGGTAAAACTCTCTATGCCTAGTTTTTCATCTGTCTGGGTGGTAATGTGTTCCGCCTGGGGAATGAAAAATTCTAAATATTTTTCATCTCCCGTTGCTTTGTACATATCAATTAAAGAATTAGCAACATAGCTCCAGCCCCATGCATAACTTTCGCTGCTAAAATCTTTCCTGTTTTTGGGAAACTGAGTGATCGCCCAGGTTGGCTGCTGAAAATACCATTCATCGTATAAACTTTGAGTAATGATTTCATCAGTGTTTAGCCCATCCGAAACTCTTATTTCAAATACCCCTAGAGACAAAAGTAAAATAATGCATAATAGTAAGAAAATCTTTTTTATCGCCTTCGAGTAATCATTTTTCATATAAATATGTTTTATTCACTCCAGCCTGTTTGATTGTTTTAAAACCTCTAAACTCAGATCGTTTCTATATCCCAATATCGAAATCGTTTGATTCATAGTATGCAGTTGATGAGAAGAAAAGAAGGAGAAATCTTGCTAAAAAAGTTTTTTCTTTAAATTAAATAAGCCGCAGTGCGGGCAGTCTGCGGCTTGGTGGAAAATCTATCCCATATTTAAATGCTTTTTTAGCGTTTTAGACAGCTCTGCAAGTTCTTCTTCTGGAATAAAATAGTAATATTCACCATCCATTTCTTTGCCGTTGCCGGAAATTTGAATTTGATCAAAGTTATGCAGTGCATTCTTATAGTTCGCATGAATACTTTTTATTTCATCAAAGGTTAAATTCGTTCTCACATTATTGCCGATGGCATCTAAAATACTTCCATAGTTTGCTAGTGTTTTTACAGATGCTCCTTCTTTTATAACAGCTTGAATGATTTTACGCTGGCGCTGCTGCCGCCCAAAATCACCCTCAGGGTCTAAATGGCGCATTCGGGCATATTTAAGGGCTTCTTCGCCGTTCAATTGCAGCTGGCCTACAGGGTAGTGGACGCCGCCATAAGTAAAATCTAATGTGTTATTAACTGAGATACCGCCAACAGCATCGACAATGTCTTTAAAACCATTCATATCTACACTCACGTAGTAATCTATCGGTATTTGCAGTAAGTTTTCGATTGCTTTGATCGAAATATCAACCCCGCCATATGAATAAGCATGGTTAATTTTATCCTTTGTTCCTTTCCCAGGTATTTCTGTATATGTATCGCGGGGAATGCTGACCATTTTAACTGACTGATCATCAGGGTTTACAGTTAATAGCATTAATGAATCCGGGCGCCCACGGTCTCCATCGCGCTGGTCGATACCCAGCAGCAAAATAGAGAATGGGTCTTTCTCGGCCAAATTGACGACACGGTCCTTTGAATTTGTTCGGTTTAGTGGTTTATGAGTTTTGTTGAAGGTATTGGCAATAGAGTCATATACTGTGAACCCGTAAACTCCTGCACCCAGAATAAGGAGCAATATGATTCCAAGGGTAATTTTAAAACCAATTCCCCGTTTTTTTTTCTTAGAAGGTTTGTGTTCCTGTTCCATTCTCTCACTTCCCTTGCGCTAATCTCGATTCATTTTATCATGTGAAAAAATAGACATGCATTCGTCTAAATTACTAGAATAATTAACAATTTGATTACTTTTGTAAATAATCATGCATATCTAGCCTAACCGGGCTAGGAGGGAGGGCCCTTATTTCTTAATAATACATTCATATAATATTTATTTTAAAAAAAAGACTCTTAAAGATGGCCGGAACAACTAATCTGCAACCGTCATAAAGTTGGATATTTTTGCTCTAATCATTAATCCAGTGCCTTATTTTTAAGGAAATTACCGTTTTTTACTATGGAAGTACTAGGCACTTTGTACAAATTACATTACAAGGAAAATATATGGGGATAACGTTAGAAGCCAGATACACCTGATAGCAAACTGAATATATTAGCATATTTATTGGATAAAAATCTATTGCTACCCTTATAAGGAAAGGAATTCGCTTATCCAAGGCACCATTTGTTAAAAATTGAACAAACATGTTTCTGTTTTCTAGGCAAAAAGGAATTATTCAAAAGCAAGCCTTTGTCAAAGGTATGTGTGCCAACGAAAAATAACTAAACAAAGTAGGTAGCAAAAAATGTATAAAAAGAATAATAAAACGAATTTACAGCCTGAAGCGGATAACTTTATTTTTGAAAGTAAAACGAAGAAAAGATGGACTCTATTAATATGGTCTTCCGTTCTGTTTGTCGTACTTTCCTGTTTGCTGATCTTCTTTTCGGGTTTAGGCATTTATTTTAATCCGGTTCTGCCTAGCTTGGAGACAAAGGAAACGAATCAAATGTCACATATCAGTCCATCTGGAACCAATACCTCTGTTCAAGGGGTCTCTTTAAATACGGATGCAACTGAAAAGTTTTTACAGGAAAAAATGACATATAACAATGATGTGTACGCATTTTACGTTAATTGGGATCCAAACAGTGAGCAATCACTCAGGCAAAATATCGATAAGATAGATGTACTCGTTCCCCAATGGTTTCATTTAAATGCTAATTTGGAGCTGGAAAGCGATATTCAGACGGAAATAGGAGATTTGGCCAAAAAGAATGGCGTTAAGGTTGTGCCGCTGATCAATAATGCGAAAAATGGCGAGTGGAACCAGGATACTATACATAAATTATTAACATCACCTGAAGCACAAGAGAAATTGATAACAAATCTGCATGGACAAATTAAAAAGCATGGCTATGATGGAATCAATATTGACTTTGAGAATATCAGCAAAAATGACAGAGATTTGCTGACAGGTTTTATGCGAGATCTTTATAAGGTTTTTCATGCAGACGGACTTTCCGTATCGATAGACGTTCCCCCGGCAAATGAAGCATTCGATTACAAAGAGCTGGAAAAGTATGCTGATCAAATTATTTTAATGTCCTATGATGAGAATGTCCTTAATCCGGGCCCGATTGCTTCTTCGTCCTGGTTTAAGAAAAATCTCTCGCAAATATCAAAAGACAAGCTGATTGTTGGCTTGGCCAATTATGGCTATGATTGGGACTGGGAGAAACAGCAAGCTGGAGAAACAGTTTCCTTCGACGATGTCACCAGGCTGGCGGAAACAGCTGACTTGGAAATACAATGGGATGATATGAGCCAGACTCCTTACCTTAAATATATGGAAAACAACAAGGCCCATGAAATTTGGTTTATGGACAGTGTGACATTCTACAACCAATTGAAGATGTCTGCAGAAGCCGGAGCTCAGGGTGTTGCCTTATGGAGATTGGGAACTGAGGATCCCTCGATTTGGGATATTCTAAAAGGGCATAAAACGGAAGAGCTGCTTACTGTCAAGAATGGAGGCAATATTTACAGCTATGGAGAGGGAAATATATTCCGCGCCAAAGAGGATTGGAAAGAGGGCAAACGCAGCCTCCATTTTGATGATTCTGGTTTTATAACAAGCGAATCATATGTGAAAAATCCAAAGGCTTCCGAGTTTGAACGTTTAAGTAAACCAGCTGGAAAAGAAATTGTCCTGACATTTGATGATGGCCCGGATCCGGAATATACAGAAGATATATTAAAAATCCTGAAACAATACGATATCAAGGCCTCGTTCTTTATTATTGGTAAAAAGGCTATGCTCCACCAGGATATTGTGAAGCAGATTTATCAGGACGGCCATGAAATTGGGAATCATACGTTTTCACACCCTAATACAAACAGCATATCTGATGAGCAATTAAAGCTTGAACTGAATAGTACCCAGCGTGTCATTCAAAGTATTACCGGCCGCTCATCTTTATTATATCGGTCTCCCTATGGAGATGAAGAGGCAAAGTATATGCAATCGCATTTTCAAAGAATGCAGGATGTAACGAAAATGGGATATATTACTGCCAATTATGATATTGATTCAAAGGACTGGAAACTGCGTGACAGCAAGGCCATTGTTGACAATGTGATGAAGCAGGCATCAGACGGCGATATTATTTTGCTCCATGATGGGGGCGGGGACAGGAAGGCAACTGTTCAGGCACTTCCTGAGATGATTGAACAATTGCAAAGCGAAGGCTATCAATTTGTGACAATCAGCGAACTAATGGATGAAAGCAAAAATACCATCATGCCTCCTGTCGCAGATGAGGAAAAGCCATTAATGCAGAGCAACAAATTGATTTTGTTTATCATCTCGAATTTTGATCATTTTGTTTTGATTTTGCTGTGTAGTGCGATCTTTATCTTGGTTGTTCGTCTATTGGTCCTTGTATGGTTAGCCTTGAAACATAAAAAACGGGTGAAAGACCCGAAGGCAGAACATTCATCTCAGCCATTTGTTAGTGTCATAATCGCAGCTTATAATGAAGAAAAAGTGATCAGCAGGACGGTACAGTCGATTTTGGAAAGCGATTATCCAAACCTTGAAGTGATCGTTGTTGATGATGGTTCCAAGGACCGGACTTCTTCGATTGTTTCTGATCATTTCTTTGCCAATGAAAAGGTTCATCTTTTTCATAAGAAAAACGGAGGGAAAGCTTCGGCCATTAATATGGGCATCAAGAAGGCGGAGGGTGACATCATGATTGCCATTGATGCCGATACGATTATTTCACCTGAAGCAATATCACTGCTTGTCCGCCATTTTGCCGATGATAATATAGCTGCCGTAGCAGGAAATGTGAGGGTTGGAAACGCGCGCAATTTATTAACCTCCTGGCAGCATGTTGAATATGTAACTGGGTTTAATCTGGAAAAGCGGGCATTTGCGACCCTTAATTGTGTCACGGTTGTCCCGGGGGCAATCGGTGCCTGGCGCAAACAGGTAATTGAAGAGCTTGGTTATTTTACATCCGATACATTGGCAGAGGATACAGATATGACCTTAAAGATCCTGCGCAAAGGATATAAAGTTGTGATTGATGAACAGGCATATGCTTATACGGAAGCGCCGAAAACGGTTGGTGATTTTATTAGGCAGCGATTTAGATGGAACTTTGGAACTTTGCAGTGCTTCTGGAAGCATAAGAAAGCTTTTGGAGGTAAAAAGCACAAATCACTAGGATTCATTGCACTTCCTAATATGCTGCTGTTTCAATTTATCGTGCCACTATTTACACCAATTTTAGATTTATTGTTTATATTAGCTATCATATTTGGCGATGTTAATAAAGCATTATTAGTGTTTTTCAGCTACTTTACCTTCGATCTCATGGTTTGTTTATTTGCCTTCAGGCTCGAGAAGCTAAGCCTGAAACCACTTTATACCCTGATTATACAAAGGTACATCTATCGATACCTAATCCTTTTCGTCACATGGAAATCCATCCTTGCCGCACTAAAAGGAAAGCGCGTGGGCTGGAATAAGCTGAAACGGTCTGGGGATATGGAATTGAGGAAAGCGGGATAAAGTGAAACTTCCATCAGTGGGGGCTTACTGCTAGTTAATCTGAGATAAAACGGTGATTGTCCCCCAGTGCTTTAAAGTGCCAGGGGACAGGCACACTGGCTTGCGCCATAGTATATATTTTGTAATTATGCAAAAAGGGAAACAGGGTTTAAAATGTACCCTTTGTAAGGACATTAAAAAAAAGTTGGGCTGCTTTATGAAGATGATCTCTGTACAGAGCGAGGGGTCATCTTTTTTTAATTCCATTGATTATAGTAAATCATATACTGCTTGATTTCACGTCTTAATTCTTCCAGATTTGTACATGTTTTAATAGAGGCTTCATCATTAAGATGGCCAAAGAAAGATTCTTGAGGAGCGTTATCCCAACAGTTTCCTCGTCTTGACATAGATTGGCGAAATCCCAGTTTATTTACTAATTTTTAAAAATGGGTGTGTGTGTAATGAACCCCTTGGTCTGAGTGTATTAAGGCATCATTTGCTTTCTTAAAGTTTCGCTTCGTTTTTAGCTTAAGCAGGGTGTGAGTAGCTAAATCGGTCGTCAATTTTCTTTTATTTACAAGGATCATTAAAGAAGAAATAAATATTCATGGTATAATTTTGAATAGTTAGACTTATTTGGATTGAGGAGGTAATGAGCCTAATGTCTTCCCAAGCAGTAGATAAATTTTTAACTGAACAAAATAAAAATATGGAGACACTTTATAAACCAGTTGTATTTAATAATTGGATGTCTGCAACAACAGGAAAAAAAGAGTGGAGCGAAAAACATGAAAAGTCTTTAAGTGATTATTTTGCTAATTTTTCTGAGCAGGAAACTTTTAATAAGGTAATATCACTTAGAAAAGAGCAAAATCTTACTCATATTCAATTACGCCAATTAGACGATTTATATAATAAAATGGTTAAAAATCAGCTTGATAAAAGTGAACTGGCTGAAACCATAAAACTAGAAAAAGAGATTTCAAATGTATTTAATACATTTAGACCTACGTTTGAAGGGAAAGAAGTAACAAATAACGTACTATTAGATATTCTTAAAAACAGTAATCAAAATGAACAAAGAAAAGAAGGATGGCTTGCTAGTAAGCAAGTCGGAAAGAAAATTGAAAAGAACCTTTTGAAATTAATACATAAAAGAAATAAAGATGCAAAAGTATTGGGATTCGATAATTTTTATCAAATGAGCCTATCAACTCAAGAATTGGATATCGATACTGTTTTTGATACGTTTAAACAGTTAAAAGATTTATCAGATGAACCATTCCGTATCATTAAAGATGAAATAGACGAAGAACGGGCAAGAAAAATGAATATAAAAAAAGAAGAACTGCGCCCTTGGCATTATGCTGATCCATTTTTTCAAGAAGCTCCTTCAGCAGGAGGGGTGGACTTAGATCAATTTTACAAAGGTAAGGATTTAGAGAAGGTTGTTATTGATACATTTAGCTCTATGGGATTAGATATTGAAGACATCCTTAAAAAGAGTGATCTGTATCCTCGTGAGAATAAAAATCCATTTGGATTTTGTACGAATATTGATCGTAAAGGGGATATAAGAGTTTTAGTAAATATGGATGAAAGTGTATTTTGGGCGACTGCTTTACTCCATGAGTTCGGCCATGCTGCTTATTTTAAATATATCGATCAAAGCTTACCTTTCATTCTGCGTTTCCATTCACACTCATTAACTACGGAAGCAATTGCATTGTTTTTTGGACGATTAAATAAAAATTTAGAATGGCAAAAACGTTTTTTAGGATTAAAAGAAGAACACCTAACAGATGAAATTCCAGCCATCGAAAAAATGCTGCAGCGTCAAATGTTAGTTTCTTCAAGATGGATTATGACCTTTACCTTTTTCGAAAGACAATTATACGAAAATCCTGACCAGGATTTAAATAAATTATGGTGGGAATTAGTAAAAGATATTCAATTTATGAATCCTCCTGAAGATACAAGCTATCCTGATTGGGCATCAAAAATGCACTTTTCTTTAGCCCCTGGCACTTACCAGGACTATTTACTAGGTGAATTAACAGCATCTCAGCTTCAAAATTATATGGAAACTCATATTTCTTCCGACTTATTCAAACCCGAAGTAGGTATGTATTTAAAAGAAAACTTCTTCAAATATGGTGCTTCTCTGCATTGGAATGAGAAAATAAAAATGGCAACAGGAGAATATTTAAATCCAGTTTACTTTATTAAACAATTTTTTTAATCATTTTGATCTCTAATATTGTAGGAATATATAATAACAAGATAGTAGTTGCAACAAATAAGAGTGAAATTGAAAACTCATTTAAAGATAAATAATATATTAACAACTTTGGGAGAAAAAAATGACTCAAAATGGGATTGTTTTAGTAGCGAGTGTATCAATATTCAAAGATAATGAAGTCTTAATCATAAAAGAAAACAAACCAACAGCTATTGATAAATGGAACTTTCCGAGTGGACGCATTAAGAATGGTGAAGACATTCTCTATACCGCTTGTAGGGAAGTAAAAGAGGAAACAGGCCTTGATGTTAAACTTAATAGCACAACTGGTGTTTATAATTTTATTAGTAGCACAAACGACCAAGTTATTTTGTTTCATTTTACTGGTGAGATTACTGGCGGATCATTAAATCTTGAAGAAGATGAGATTATAGACAGTAAGTGGATTAAGGTAAATGATCTTATGAAATTTAAAGATGAAGAACTACGGGAACCAAGGGTACAAAAGAAAATAATAAATAACTTATTAAGAGAGAATTTGCATTCAATTAGTCTTTTTAGTGATTAAATTATGGAGGTGCATCAAAATAGTAAAAATGTCATCTGCCATAGGAATATTAGCGGGTTCATCCAGTTTAATTTTATGGATTGTTTTCAATTTTTTAAACCCTTATGCTAATTTAACAGATTATGGTCCAATGATCAGCACATTTTTAATGTTGTTTCTGCCAGCTTGTTTAGTGATCTATTCTTCCTTAAGGGCTAACAAAAAATTAATGTTCATTGCTTTTATCTGGTCCTTGCCGCTTAGCTTATATTTTGCTATGACACCCGGTATTTTTGCTATGTTTGGTATTACCTGTATTTGTTATTTTGTTAGTTTTCTTTTACGAAAAGAAGTCTTGTAGAGGTAATAACTTATATTAATGATTTATCTGTCCTTGCACAAGATAGCAACAGCAATGAAGATATTAAGTTGCCTAAAAGCTACAACATTGGAGTTCGCCAGAGATTTATCAACAGAATTACAAAATACTTAAAGCTTTTTATTATACTTGAGGAAGAAGGCATTTTTCTTTTCATATGGATGAAAAGGTAATTGTAAATAAAAAAGTAGAAATATACTTTACTAATGATCAGTAAAAATAAAGGTTTCTTTAGCTAGCATGTGTTTTCCTTCAATTGAATTTTTATATTTAAGCTTTGTTGATTTATGATGACAAATCTATAATACCCATTAATCATGGGAAATCCAGTGGGTTCATTGTACCCGAGAAACAGGGGAAAGGCGTAAAACGGTCACAAAGAAAGCTCCAATGAACCTGAGAAACAGGGAAAAGGCATAAAACAGTCACAAAGAAAGCTCCAAAGTACCCGAGAAACAGGGAAAAGGCATAAAACAGTCACAAAGAAAGCTCCAATGAACCCGAGAAACAGGGAAGAGGCATAAAACGGTCACAAAGAAAGCTCCAATGAACCCGAGAAACAGGGGAAGGGCATAAAACGGTCACAAAGAAAGCTCCAATGAACCCGAGAAACAGGGAAGAGGCATAAAACGGTCACAAAGAAAGCTCCAATGAACCCGAGAAACAGGGGAAGGGCATAAAACGGTCACAAAGAAAGCTCCAATGAACCCGAGAAACAGGGGAAGGGCATAAAACGGTCACAAAGAAAGCTCCAATGAACCCGAGAAACAGGGAAGAGGCATAAAACGGTCACGATATAAAGCTTGATCGATAATAATATTTTCATATACACAATAGTTCAACTAAGGTTCTAAAACTGAACACTCAATAATTAAAAGGTGGACAAATATTATGAAGTTAAAAAAGTATATGATTGGCTTTTCGACAGGATATATTTTTTGCATGCTCATTACTTATTTTTTCTTTGATTTCTTTTCTTGGTCTTTCGCTGTTGGCTCAGCAATGGGAATAGTCCTATTTATACTAATCATTAATTTACATTAGTAGTAGCCAGCATGTTAAGTCGCGGTAAATCAAAGAAAAAGAAATATATCATTTGCGGATTAACAACAATGTTAGCAATAGCCCCCTTATTTTCATGGGTCGTTTCATTCCAGTATGCAATAAAAAGGATTTGCAGGGGTGGCACTAATGATGCTCATGTTTCCGCTTCTATTTTTGGTCGGACTTTGTTCTTCTACTCGTAGGGATTTTTAAAAAAAGGGGAGCTGAACCTATTTAGACAACAGAGTCCTATTATTTACAAGCGTTTTTTATTGTATGGAACAGTTAAATGTAATAGGGGTGTTTGCGATAAAAAAGGAAAAAATAATATTATTAGGAGTTAATATTCTAGCAATACCATTATTTTGGCTTAGCAATTTAATAACTCCGAATCCCGGGCAGTCATCAGGAAATGGAAACCCCGCCATTTTATTTATGGGTATTCTTTTTTGTTATTTTGCTATTCAGTGTATTTGTGGATGCGAACCTTTCATTACCTTAACATTAAATCTATTACCGTAACATTAAATCTATTACCTTAACTATTAGTACATTAGTTATGACTTTTTACCTTCTTATTGCATTTGTTTATCAGAGAAGTGCTTTTATAAAATATCGAGATGTTTTAGCTGATGCTTATAAAGAGAATTTTGGTTTTGTTGACTGGGAGTACATTGAACAGATTACTTCTTTTATGTCTATACACGTTAATAACCAATATTTTAATCTAAACACATATATTATGTTCTTAACTCTGTCAGCTCTTATTGCTTTAATCATTGATCGCTTTCGAAAAAAGATCTTTAACGATTCCTCTTGGAAAAATCGAAATTGAATAAAAGAAGGCATACTAATCTGTTGTTTTCAGGTGGTATGCCTTTTAAAATTCTCTAAAAGGTTGAAAGATAATCCCACGAAAAACCTCGAATGTATACTCCAAAATAACTAGAACTCCGACGTTTTTTCGACACGAAACTCTATCTTTTGAAATATATTTGTAATAATTTTGGTGATTAATTTTTGATAGGACAGTGTTATAATAAAAAATGTGTGAATAACGGACAAAAATTGACCAATTTTGCGTAAATTTCCCACAATAAGCTTATTTAAAATTCTACAATCTGCCTCAATATCTAACATGATCGATTTCAACATAACCAAACAACAAACGACTTTAATTGTATGATGTTAGTTTTTAGAAATAATAGATTAGTAGAAGCAACAAATACTACATACTAGCCCGTTAAAAAAATTATTAGCAGCCACTAGTTAAATAGAAGGGAGAAGCTGATTAAGTGAAACGAAAACTTCTTATTCTAGGAATTGGAATTATTGTAGGTTATGGCAGCTTGAGTTATTCGGTTTCTGATACTGCATATGCTGAACAAGCAAATAAGCAGCTTGAGGATAAAAAGAAGGATGTTCAAAATAAGCGTTCAGGCGTCCAATCAGAAATTGACAGCACACAAAATAAAGTGGATGAAATCAATACTGAACAGGCCGCCGTTACAAATGAAATTAAAGAAATAGATTTTGCAATAACTGACACAAACAGCAAAATTAGAGAAAAAGAGGCTCAAATCGGAGATGCTGAGAAAGAGATACAAAGACTTCAAGCGGAAATTGCTGTTCTAAAGGAGCAAATTAAGAAACGTGATGAGCTTTTGAAAGAACGTGCCCGGTCTCTTCAAGAAAACGGCGGAGCTATTAATTATTTAGATGTATTATTAGGAGCACAAAGCTTTGGAGATTTTGTTAACCGGGTAAGTGCCGTAACTACATTTGTGCAGGCTGATAAGGATTTGCTTAAGACTCATCAAGAGGATAAAGCATTGCTTGATCAAACAGAGGCTAAGGTTCAAAAGCAGTTAGATGAATTGAATCAAAAGAAGACAGAGCTTGTAGCAATGAAGAAAAAACTAGATAATCAAAGTGCTGAAAAAAATAATCTATTAGCTCAATTAAACAAAAATGAAGAAGAAATGCATGAGATGCTTCATGAACTTGAGGATCAGGATGCCATCCTTGCTGCTCAGGAAAAGGCAGTTAAACAGGAAATTGCAGCATGGAATAAAAAGCAGAGAGAGCTAGAAGAGCAACGGAAGAAGCAAGCAGCAGCGAACAACGGCTCGATTGGTGCATCACCGCCAGTAACGAGTGGAGCATCACCGCCAGTAACGAGTGGAGCATCACCGCCAGTAACGAGTGGTGCATTCATGAACCCGACTACTGGTAGGCTTACTTCACATTTTGGTCAACGAGGGGGAGAGTTCCATTCAGGTATTGACATTGGAAAAGGCGGGCGAACAGGAGCAGTTCCGATCGTTGCCGCAGCATCGGGTACAGTTATCCGTGCCAACTATGATCGAAGCTATGGGAATGTTGTGATGATTACCCACGTTATCGATGGACAAGTAATGACGACCGTTTATGGTCATTTGGAAAGCCTAAATGTCTCGAATGGTCAAAGAGTTGAAAAAGGCCAAAAGCTAGGAAATATGGGCAGCACAGGGAATTCAACAGGTCCGCACTTACACTTCGAAATTCATCATGGAGGATGGAACGGAAGCAGATCAAATTCAGTGAACCCACTTAAATATGTATCTTATTAATTTTCAAAAAAAGATTGAGAGTAGGCAAGATTTTCTTGCAGACTTTCAATCTTTTTTCTTTTTAAAAAGTAAACTGTCGGTCGATTTACGTGAATAAGCCATTATGACAAGTAAAAAAGCTTTATTAATTTATGCTGGTGAAAGCCTAATCGTTCCCGAGGATAAGGGGAAAATCAAAAAGCGGTCACGAATCCGGCCTAATCGTTCCCGAAAATGAGGGGAGAGCCAGAAAGTGGTCACGATTACTGCTTAATCGTTCCCATAAATGAGGGAAGGATCCAAAAGCGGTCACGATTAAAGACCCTCTGGGGAATCAGAAAAGAAGCAAAATGAAAAATCGTATACCAAGCTGCTATAACCAAATGAAAAATGTTGAAAGAAGAAGGAGAATACATTCTTGAAACAATTCATGTAGTAAATGAAGTAGCAGAAGCAACCTTTACATGCACAGAAGAAGTTTCATCCACCACCGAAGAACAGCTAGCTTCTATGGAGGAAATAGCCTCATCCTCGCATGCACTTTCAAAAGTGGCAGAGGAATTAAAAATGCTGGTAGGGGAATTTAGAGTATAGCGGTTGGATAAAACCATTGTCTAAAAGGAAGAGGCACTTTACCCATTTGGTATTGTGCCTTTTTAATAAATTTGAAATCTAATTTTCTCAGCAAGCTCCGGGAAATCTATAAATGGATTTCGATTGCCTTGAATGCGGTAAATGGCTCGATTTCGATGTTTCTCGTGGATGGTGACTTTAAATTGATGGTTCCAGCTAATAAGGAGACCTAAATCGATTTGTTGTAAAAAAGGTTTCCGAATCGCCTTTGGATAGCGAAGCAAGAAATACAACATGGCCCTTGCAGCAGCACCCTTCCCATTTTCCGGTTCAAATTTTCCCTCGTTCGCTACTCCGCAGTGATTTTGAATTACTTCTTCAGAGGATTCTGGGACATAAAAATCAAAATCATCGTATGGAAAATTCGAACGAGCTGTATTACATTCGGGCTGGCACACAAATAGATGGTGCAGATCCCCTTTCATTGGTTCTTTTCCGCCAAACCAAGATTGGGGGACGATATGCTCTGTATTAAATTTTATGGAAGATTCAATATTGGCCATTTTTTTGTGCAGTTCATCTAGTAAATGTTTCTTATTTTTAAGGAGTCCTAGAAATTCGTCGTATTTTTTGCGAATCGTTTCGAAGTCCTCTTCAATAATCGTTTTTGGATCCTTATGCTCACCAGAATATATGCTTTTAACAGAACCGTCAGGCTGCATATCAACCCAAGTATATAGGAATTGATCTTTACTAATAAAATAGGGGATACGCTGTTGATGAGTTCTTTTGACTAGTTCATGATAATAAGCAAAGAGATTATTAGAATCCCCAATATTGGCGACGGATGAATAGTAGTGTTTTACATCTTTCGCATCTTGCTTCTCATTATAATAAAGCTGCTGATTGAATTGGATTTTTTCTGTGTTTGCTTTTACAGTAGCTAAAGATTCGCTTACATCTTTTCTATATGATTGTTCTAATTCATTAAAGTTATCTAGTAAAATAGCTTGGGTTTGACGATCTTCCATACCAATCCATCCCTATAAGCTGTCTTCCTTTGGTTATATCATATTAGTAGAGCTAATGTCACTCTGTAGAAAATTGGATAAAACATAATATTGCTGTCTATTTATCTAGCAAAATTCAATCGATAATCATTGAGGAATGAAGATCAGTATTTATTTTTAAAAAATGACAAATTTTATCCACTTTTCCAATAGTACTTTTGCTATTGTAGAAGTGGAGGGAAAATGGATGAACGATATGATACTTACCTTTATTATTTTAATCGTCACAACGATCGCCTTTGTCTTTGGAAGATGGCGGTCCGATCTTGTTGCGGTTGCTGCATTAATTGCTTTATCTATAACAGGAATTGTGACTCCACAGGAAGCATTAGCAGGTTTTTCGAACTCTGTCGTCATTATGATTGCGGGTCTATTTATTGTGGGGGCGGGTATTTTTAATACTGGCTTAGCGAATCAAATTGGAAAGCAAATCATCAAGCTAGGTGGAAAAAGTGAAATAAGGATGCTAGTCATCGTCATGCTAACGGTGGGCTGTTTTAGTGCTTTCATGAGTAATACCGGTACTGTCGCCATTTTGCTACCAGTCGTAATGAGTATGGCATTGCAAATGAAGGTAAGCCCAGCGAAATTTCTCATTCCGCTTTCCTATGCGAGTAGTTTAGGAGGTGCTATCACATTGATTGGAACACCTCCAAACTTAGTTGTGAATGCAATCTTAAAAGAACAAGATTTGGAGCGGTTTCATTTCTTCGGATTTACACCTATCGGAATCGTTGCTCTTATTACTGGGATTTTATTTATGGTGTTTTTCGGAAGAAAGCTTTTGCCGAACGGTGCTGACTTTTCAAGTGTGGAATCAACAAATTTATCGTCTCGGGAATTAGCTGGTTTTTATAAAATATACGATCATCTTTTTCTGCTAAAAGTTCTAGAGGGCTCTAGTATAAGCAGCAAGAGCTTAACACAGATTAATTTACCAGAAAAATACGGCGTTACTGTTATTACAATTAAGCGCAAAGGAAATGAAAGATTCCCATTTCAATCGAAAATTCCTCATTTGCTAACTCCGAAGGAACAGATAAAGGAAGAGGATTTAATTCTAGCTTTCGGGGAGCAGGAAGCGATTGAAAAAATAAGTCATGACTATCAATTGCAGAAGCTAGAATGGAAGAATAAAGAGGATATTCACGCCAATTTCTTCTCAAGAGTATTCGGGCTAACGGAAATATTAATTACACCGCAGTCCAATTTTGTCGGAAAGACGTTAAAGGATGTTCATTTCCGTTCGAAATATCACTGTAATGCGCTGGCGATTAATCGGAGAGGCAAGTATATTCAGGAGAATGTCTCCAATACGAAGTTTCGGGTCGGGGATGCGATTATCGTTCACGGAAAATGGGAGGATATTGAATTAATTGACCAAGATCAGAGTAATATTGTAGTAGTCGGAAAAGTAGTAGATGAAGCGGGAACAGCATTTGCAGCGGGAAAGGCTTCAATTGCAGGCTTAATCATGTTATTCATGCTTGTTCTCATGACAACAGAGTGGATTTCACCAGTTATGGCTGTGATTATAGCCGCTTTTCTGATGATCGTTACGGGTTGCGTTCGCTCGATGAATGATGCATATCAAAAAATAAACTGGGAATCGGTCGTTTTAATTGCAGCCATGCTACCATTAGCGACGGCTTTGGAAAAAACAGGTGGTGTTACTTTTATTAGTAAGATCATTATTGATGCTCTCGGTGACTACGGCCCATACGCCATTTTAACTGGCTTTTATTTCTTGACTATGACACTGAGCCAATTCATTAGTAATACTGCAACTGCTGTTGTATTTGCCCCTGTCGCCCTTGCAGCTGCACAAGCATTAGAAATTAGCCCATATCCATTGTTAATGGGAGTTGCCGTTGCTGCGAGTATGGCCTTTTCAACGCCAGTCGCATCGCCAACTAATGCCATGGTCATGTCAGCAGGAGGCTACCAATTTAAAGACTATGTCAAAGTCGGACTACCGTTACAGCTGATATTAGCCATTGTCATGATCATCTTTATTCCTTTTGTATATCCATTTTAATAGTAGTGCCTATGGGGCAGGGCTAAGGTTTTATCCTCGTCCCGATATCAGGAAGAGTATGCGTTCATCTTTTTGAACGCATACCCCATACTCAATTAACATAAAAAAAAGGATGTGATCAATTGTCGAGGGAGGAAAGAGAAAGATTAGAAGCTAAAGAGCAGCGGAAAAACCCAGGTGGAATATTGAATAGTGCAATGACTAGAGCAATGACAGGGTCTCCGGATGGTGGCTGTTTAATTCATATACTTTCATTGATCATGATTATAGTGGCTGTGTTGATTGTTAAAGCGTGTTCGGGTTGTTGATTTGGATGCTAGTCGGCCGAGCGATGATATAATAAGGTAAAGTTATTTGATCGTGATTTAGGAGGTAGGGGCTTTGGATATTCATGTACTTGCGAAGGATGCTTTAGAGGCCCAGGGGATTCGCTGGATCATTGAATCACATTTAACAGGTGTTACGCTGACTTTATGGGATTCAATGGATGAGCTTTCAAATATTGTGCCAAATCAAAGGCCGAATCTTATCATATTAGATATGGATAAATGGGGGCATGCCAGCGAGGAGTTTTGCGAAATTCTGCAGAGGCGGAGAATTCGCTGGTTGGGGATTTCTTCCGAACGAATTTTCCAAACCGCTTATCGTGCTCTCCAATTTCGGGCGGAAGATGTGCTATTCCGGCCATTCTCTGCAGATGATTTAATCAAGCATATTCGACAGCTTCGCTTCCAAATACGAAATGAACAGCCCTCTTTTTTGCAAAATACCGAAGATGCTGCAGATGAATATCCAATTGATTACCCAGACCTTTTCTTGATCGATCAAGATTATACGGTGCCAATTACAATGGTTGCTTTCTTAACACCGAATATGGAAACACATAGGCTTGTTTATGATGCCCTGCAACGATACCCACTTCCTAGCAAGCATCGATTATTTGCTTTATCTGACTTTATTTTATGCGTTCAGGAAACGCAAAATATTGAGATCTTACGCGAGGTCTATCATTCATTTCTATTGCGTTGGAAAGAGCGAATGGACGAGCCGCTAGCTGTTGTCATCAATATTGAGCCCTCCGGAAATTCTTTGAAGGAGAAATACCAGGAAACGCGGCAATTGACGAAGAGGATATTTTTTGAAGGGTACGATATAATCTTGGCGGAGAATGAACAAATGATGCCACGGGAAATGGATCCGTTTCTAACGCCTCTTGAGCAGCGACAGTGGATTGAAATGCTAGAAAAGCAAGATATAAAGGCTATAAAGGAATGGGTTGAACGGCAATTTTTAACCTATGAACCTCCATTTCCTGACCCTGAGATGGTTCGCATCCGTCTAACAAGTGTACTTGCACAAATTCGGAGGCATATGAAGTCATACAATCTCCAAAGTGCTCTAATGGAAGCAGCCTATCATGAGGTCTTTCATCAAATTATTCATAAGCCAGTTATACATCAAATTGTACAAGAGCTTCTTGCATTTACAATCCGTTTGCTTCAGCAGGTTGAAGAACAACTGCAGGAAGGTCCGCGTACAATTATAGAAAAGGCCAGGGAATTAATAGAATCAAATTACTGGGATGCGGGATGGAATTTAGCTGCTTGTGCCGATGCTCTTCGAATAAATAAAAGTACGCTTAGCCGCCGCTTTTCTGTGGAATCTGGCCAATCTTTTCGTGATGTGCTCCATCAAGTCCGGATAAGAGAAGCAAAACGTCTGCTTCAAGAAACTGATTTAATGTTGGAAGAAGTCGCTAGATTAACAGGCTATTCGCATCAGACCTATTTTAACGCTAAGTTTAAACAGCTTGAAGGATGTACACCGTCTGTTTATCGATCTGGTTACAACAATAAATAATGAGGTTAGAGTGACCGTAAATAGACCATCGTCTGAAAAAAATCAGCTAAAGATGGTCAGAAAGCAAGTTAAATAGACCATTGATGGGGGAAAACAAACTAAAGGTGGTCAGAAAGCTAGTTAAATAGACCACAATTTGAAAAAAATCAGCTAAAGGTGGTCAGTAAACCCATTAAATAGACCACTATTCGATAAAAATCATCCCCAGATGGTTAGAATGCCAGATGAGGAGACTAATAATATAAAAATAGTCGCTTAATGTTTCATGGAGAGAACCAACTAAGGGAATCAAAACCAAACTATCGACATAGACACTTTAATTTTGCCTATAAGATTCCCACTCCTTGCCGTCCATAAATGACGGTTTTTTTCTTTGTTTTGAAATCATTTATAAAAAATACCAAATCATTAAACAAATATAAAACCATTTATAAAATAATCAATATTTTATAAATAATAATCTGAAATTTCCCTATAAAATAAATTTATAGACAAAGGGAGGTAATAAAAATGAAAACGATTTCAAATGAAAAGGTTGTACGTTACCGTGGAACAGAACTGAATACAAAGGGCTGGCTTCAAGAGGCCGCACTTCGTATGCTGATGAATAACTTAGACGTAGAAGTTGCAGAGCGCCCGGAGGATCTTGTTGTATATGGTGGAATCGGAAAAGCTGCTCGTAATTGGGAATGCTTTGACGCGATTGTCAAATCACTGAAGGAATTAGAGAACGACGAAACATTACTTATCCAATCAGGAAAGCCGGTTGCTATTTTTAAATCTCATGCCGATGCACCGCGTGTTCTTCTTGCAAACTCTAACATTGTGCCTGCTTATGCAAATTGGGATACGTTCCATGAGCTTGATAAAAAGGGCTTAATGATGTATGGACAAATGACAGCAGGAAGCTGGATTTATATCGGCTCTCAAGGGATTGTCCAAGGAACATATGAAACATTTGCTGAGCTTGCGAAGCAGCATTTTAATAGTACTCTTAAGCACACCATTACTGTAACAGCTGGACTTGGTGGAATGGGTGGTGCTCAGCCGCTTGCTGTCACGATGAACGAAGGAGTTTGTATCGGTATTGATGTTGACGAAACACGGATCGACCGCCGTATTGAAACTCGTTATACAGATGTAAAAACGAACTCGCTTGATGAAGCACTACAATGGGCAAAAGAAGCGAAGCAATCTGGAAAAGCTTTATCAATTGGTTTAATTGGTAACGCTTCTGATATTCTTCCTGAAATGATTGCCAAAGGCTTTATTCCAGATGTACTAACTGACCAGACTTCAGCACATGACCCGCTGAATGGATATGTTCCTTCTGGTATGACACTTGAAGCTGCGGCAGAATTGCGACAAGCAAATCCAGAGGAATATGTGAAGCTTTCCAAAGCTTCAATGGCAAAACACGTTCAGGCGATGCTTGAGATGATGGAAAAGGGTGCTATCACATTTGATTACGGCAACAACATCCGTCAAGTTGCCAAGGATGAAGGAGTAGAGAATGCATTTGCTTTCCCTGGCTTTGTTCCAGCTTATATCCGTCCGCAATTCTGTGAAGGAAAAGGTCCTTTCCGCTGGGTAGCACTATCAGGTGATCCTGAGGATATTTATAAAACAGATGAAGTGATTTTACGTGAATTTAGCAATAACACTCATTTATGCAATTGGATCCGCATGGCGCAAGAGAAAATCCAGTTCCAAGGTCTGCCTTCTCGTATTTGCTGGTTAGGGTATGGCGAACGTGCTCGCTTTGGAAAAATCATCAATGATATGGTGGCAAGCGGTGAATTAAAAGCGCCGATTGTTATTGGCCGTGACCATCTTGATTCTGGCTCTGTTGCTTCGCCAAACCGTGAAACAGAAGGTATGAAGGATGGATCTGATGTTGTATCTGATTGGCCAATTTTGAATGCGATGATTAATGCCGTTGGCGGAGCAACATGGGTATCTGTTCACCATGGCGGAGGAGTTGGCATGGGCTATTCCTTACATGCAGGTATGGTTATCGTTGCAGATGGAACGAAGGAAGCGGAAGCACGTCTTGAACGTGTATTAACAACGGATCCAGGTATGGGCGTTGTACGCCATGTCGATGCAGGCTACGAATTAGCAGAAAAAACAGCACGTGAAAAAGGCGTCAATATTCCGATGCTAAAAAAAGGGAATGAATAAGAATGACAAAACCAGTTTGGATTAAACATATTACACAGCTAGCCACACTTGCTTCGGAGATGAAAGGTCCTCGAGCAAAAGAAGCAATGTCTGAACTAGGACTAATCGAAGACGGGAGTTTATGGCTTGAGGATGGCATCATTCAAGCAGTGGGAACAACTACAGAGCTAGAGAATCTTTATGAAGAAAGAGCTCATGAAGCCGAAATCATTGATGCTACTGGACATATAGTAACGCCAGGGCTAGTAGATCCTCATACACATGTTGTCTACGGTGGAAGCCGTGAACGCGAATTCGAAATGCGGCTTGAGGGTGCAACTTATATGGAAATTATGAATGCGGGCGGCGGGATTCATGCCACCACCCGCATGACCCGTGAAGCAACAGAAGAAGAGCTAATCGAGCAAACAACAAAAAGGCTAGATTCTTTCCTTCAACACGGTGTGACAACCGTAGAAGGAAAAAGCGGCTACGGCATGAATCTCGAAACCGAGCTGAAGCAACTCCGGGTCATGAAGATGCTGCAGGATGCACATGCTATCGATTTAGTTCCAACCTTCATGGGTGCTCACGCTGTTCCACCTGATTTCAAAGGAAGAGAAGATGAATTTGTAGATTATTTAATTGATCATATGCTGCCAATCGTGGCTGAGGAAAAATTGGCCGAGTTTAATGATGTTTTCTGTGAAAAGGGAGTTTATACACCAGAGCAATCTGAGCGGATTTTAGAAGCAGGAAAAAAACTTGGACTGACTCCGAAAATACATGCAGATGAAATTGAACCATATGGTGGTGCAGAATTAGCGGCAAAAGTAGGTGCGATTTCAGCTGAGCATTTATTAAAGGCTTCAGATGAGGGAATTCTGGCAATGGCAACATCCGGAACAATTGCTTGTTTACTTCCGGCAACTGCCCTTTATTTACGTGAACAGGCTGCAGCCGGAAGGAAAATGATTGATAGTGGAGTCGCTGTAGCGATTTCAACAGATTGTAATCCTGGGTCATCACCAACAACTTCTATGCCGCTTGTTATGAATCTAGCCTGTATTTCTATGAGACTCACACCTGCTGAAAGCTTAACGGCTGCAACCTACAATGCTGCTTGTGCGATTAATCGCCAAGATCAAGTTGGATCACTTGAAGTAGGTAAAAAAGCAGACGTAGTCCTCTGGAATGTGAAAAGCTATCAGGAATTACAATATTTATTTGGTGTAAACCATGTTAAATCAGTATGGAAAAAAGGCGTTCAGGTGGTGTAAGAATCATGAAACAAAATTGGCTTCAAAAACCTGAATGGTCTTGGAATCGATCAGAGGGGGAACCGACCTATGTTCATCATTGGGTCCGCCCCCTTAAAGAAATAGAAGGCACACCAGATCTCATTCTTTACGGAGCACCGATTTCACGATCTTCTATAAGTGTCTCGGGTGCATCCTTATATCCATCTGAATTTCGGCGAATGTGGAAAGGCTTTGCCACCTACAATTTAGATGAAGATGTGGACTTGTCTTCCTATCTGGTTGCGGATGCAGGGGATGTCGCTATGCATACAACGGACATTCTGTTGTCTCATCAGCGCATCCAAGAAGCAACAGCTTCTTTAGTTACGGAATATATACAGACTGTGACTTGTATGATCGGGGGAGATCATTCAACGACAGCGTGTTCTGTCCGTGGAATCAAGGATGCTTTTCCGAACGAAACGATAGGGATCCTGCAGTTAGATACTCATTTAGATGTGAGGGATCCTGCTGAATTAGGGCCGGCAAATGGCACGCCGATTCGACAATTGATAGATGGTGGCATTGTAAAAGGGGAACATGTCATCAATATCGGGCTCCATGGCTATTTCAATGCAAAGCCTCTGATTGATTATGCAAAAGAGCAGCAAATTCAGATGGTGACATTGAAGCAAGCGCGCAAGCATGGAATGATTGAAACGATTCGACAAGCGCTAAATAATCTGTCAACAGAAGTTGATCGTATCTACGTAACTGTTGATATGGATGTACTTGATATTTCAATGGCTCCAGGTGTTCCAGCATCCACTCCAGGCGGCATGACAGCAACAGAATTATTTGATGCCTTACTGGAAATCGGCAAGCACAAAGGGGTTAAACATATCGATTTCGTCTGTTTGGATCCGAGCAAAGATTCAAGCGTCGCAGAAACTGTTAAAACCGGTGTCTATGCATGGCTGCAATTTGTCACCGGTCGAGTTTGCCAAAAAACAACATAAGCCATAATTCATACACGAAAAAGGGAATGGGAAGGAGATTAAATATGAATGCGAATCAACAGGTGAGTAAGCAAGCAACAGGGTCTAACCTACAGACATTACATGAATCTCCTGATATGTGGAAGTTTTTTGTTTATAGTTTTATTGGAGCATTTATGTTTTTCGTTCCTGTCACCATTGGGGAGAAAAACTCCATTATGCTTGACCACATTGTTTCCTATATTCAAACATACGCTGCACCGGCATTGCCATACTATGCCTTAATCATTATTGCAGCAGGCTCTATCTATCCATTTCTATCTGGAACATGGAAAAAGTCGACGGTCAATATCATTTTTTCCATTTTTAAGGTCATTGGTTTATTTGTGGGGATTATGCTTGTATTTAATTTCGGACCAGCATGGTTATTTGATCCTGCAATGGGACCGTTTCTTTTCAATAAGCTTGTGGTACCAGTTGGTTTGCTAGTGCCAATTGGCGCAGTGTTTCTGGCACTTCTTGTCAGTTATGGTTTGTTAGAATTTATCGGAGTCCTAATGCAGCCTGTTATGCGTCCTGTCTGGAAAACTCCGGGGAGATCAGCCATTGACGCAGTTGCCTCATTCGTCGGGAGCTATTCACTTGGATTGTTAATCACGAACCGGATTTATAAAGAAGGAAAATACACAGCAAAAGAAGCAGCCATTATTGCAACAGGATTCTCAACCGTTTCCGCTACATTCATGGTCATTGTTGCCAAAACATTAGGCTTAATGGATATGTGGAACACCTATTTTTGGGTGACGCTTTTTGTTACATTTTTAGTCACAGCCGTTACAGTAAGAATTTGGCCTTTATCTAAAATGAAAGATGAATATTATGAGGGGTCAACACCACAGCCAGAGGTGAAAGTAAGCGGCAATCGATTTGCAAGAGCATGGGATGAAGCAAAGGCAACACTAGCTGCTTCGCCTACCTTGTTTGATAATATAAAGACCAATTTAATGGACGGCCTGCTAATGGCAATGGCTATTTTGCCATCTATTTTGTCTATTGGATTATTAGGATTAGTCCTTGCAGAATTTACACCATTATTTGATTGGATCGGCTATATTTTTTATCCTTTTACTGCATTGTTTCAATTGCCAGAACCAATGCTGGCAGCGAAAGCAAGTGCACTCGGTATTGCAGAAATGTTTTTACCAGCCCTATTAGTTACGGAGTCAGCATTAATTGTTAAATTCGTTATTGCCGTTGTATCCGTTTCTTCTATTATCTTTTTCTCAGCAGTTGTCCCGTGTATTGTCTCAACTGAGATTCCAATCTCCATCCCAAAGCTTGTTGTGATTTGGATACAGCGAGTTATTTTAACCATTATTTTCGTAACGCCGATTGCATATTTGATTTTATAAAAGAATTTAACAGAAAGAGGAAGATGGCTATAAAAGTCAGCTTCCTCTTTTTCTTTTCAACAGTAATAGAAAATGTTATAACGAAAGATAAGGTTAATAGCGTAAAAGGAGGAGTGGTTAAACATGAAGTGGAAGGTTGGATGTATCCAAATGGATATTATTTTTGGTGAGCCGAAGCGAAATATGGAGCTCGCTGAAAAATGGTTTGAAAAAGCAGCAAGCGAGAAGTGCACGGTTGTTGTTCTTCCAGAACTGTGGACGACGGGATACGACCTAACACGTTTAGATGAAATTGCTCATGAAAAGGGAGAGGAGATTATTCAATTCCTTCAGCAGCAAGCTAAAAAGCATGAAATTCATATAATTGGCGGATCTGTAGCTAACCAAACGGCTGATGGAGTTTTAAATACAATGTACGTAGTAGACAAGGAGGGCAGGCTTGTCCATGAATATAGCAAGCTTCATCTATTCCAGCTGATGGATGAGCACTTATATTTGAAAGCGGGGCAAGATGAGACCTTGTTTATGATAGAAGGCGAAGGGGCAGCAAGTTTTATTTGCTATGATATTCGCTTTCCGGAATGGATGAGGAAGCCGATTTTAAAAGGAGCAAAAATGATGTTTGTCGTGGCGGAATGGCCAGAACCAAGATTAGATCACTGGCAAACGCTATTAAGAGCCCGTGCAATTGAAAATCAAAGCTATGTCATTGCATGTAATCGAAGTGGTCAGGACAAGAACAACAAATTTGCAGGCCATTCTATGATTATCGATCCATGGGGAGCGGTCATCGCTGAGGGAAGCGATCATGAAGAGCTTGTTATTGGTGAGGTTGACCTAGATGAAATCGATTCGATTCGTAACAGAATTCCTGTTTTTGACGATCGCAGGCCAGAAAGTTACTGAGAATTAGTTCCTTTCTTTTAAAACATATTATGTAATCAGAGTTTGTATTACGCAAAACACAATGCCTTCAGGTTTTATTCACATACCTGCTTCTCATGAGCTTGCCATTCAGCATGGGAAAAATCCAAAAAAACGCAGAAAAGAGATGATTTAGATGCAAAAAGACGTTGTTCAGGGGAAATCGATAGATGACTGGAAAAATGAATATCCGTTGCTGTCTGAAATGACGGAGCTAAAAGAAGTATTTTGGACAAATCCGAAGTATAAATCTACTGAAGAGCCTTCTTCGTTAACGATGGAGGATGTCATGGATGCAGAAGCTAGACTTGCTCGATTTGCTCCATACATAGCAAAGGTTTTTCCAGAAACAGCAAAAGATAATGGACTTATTGAATCCTCGCTTGTCTCCATTCCAAAGATGCGAGAAAGATTAGAGCAATTCGATCTAAATGAGTTACCTGGTCAATTATTATTAAAATGTGATAGTCATCTCCCGATTTCAGGTTCGATCAAGGCGAGAGGCGGAATTTATGAAGTATTGAAATATGCTGAGGAGTTGGCATTAAAGCATCAAATGCTAACATTGGAAGATGATTATTCCCAATTAGCAGAGCCTAAATTTACGGAGTTTTTTTCAGGCTATTCCATTGCAGTCGGTTCCACAGGGAATTTAGGGTTAAGCATTGGTATTATGAGTGCGAAGCTTGGTTTCAAGGTGTTCGTTCATATGTCAGCTGACGCTAAACAGTGGAAAAAAGATTTGCTGCGAGAAAAAGGTGTGACCGTAGTCGAGCATGCATCGGATTTTAGTGAAGCTGTTGCTCAAGGGAGAAAACAGGCTAGTGAGGATCCTAATATGTATTTTGTCGATGATGAAAGCTCGAAGCATCTTTTCCTTGGCTATTCAGTAGCAGCTCTTCGTTTGAAGAAGCAGCTAGAGGAACAGAATAGGAGGGTGGATGAAGAGTATCCTTTATTCGTTTATTTACCCTGTGGAGTAGGAGGCGGACCGGGCGGAGTCACATTCGGACTTAAGCTTGTATTTGGGGACAACGTCCATTGCTTCTTCATAGAGCCAACCCATTCTCCATGTATGTTGCTAGGCTTAATAACCGGGCTTCATGACAAGGTAGCCGTTCAGGACTTTGGCATAGATAACAAAACGGAAGCGGACGGACTTGCAGTAGGACGACCATCTGCATTTATTGGAAAAGTAATTGAAAATAAGATTAGTGGCATTAGCACTGTCGAGGATGAAAAACTATTTACTCTCTTAACTATACTTGCTGATACGGAGGGAATTTTCCTAGAACCATCAGCACTTGCTGGTTTTTCTAGCTATGTAGAATTATTTAACTCGGAAGCCGGCAGGGAGTATTTGAGAAATCATCTTCTGGATACTCATTTAAAAAATGCAACACACATCATCTGGGGAACAGGTGGAAGCATGGTTCCTGAGAGAGAAATGAAGCAGTACTATGAAAGAGGAAAACGAACAATAGGTTAGTTGTTTCAAAATTATGATAAAGGGGATTAAATCGTTGGATAGCAAGCTATTTTACAAGGATTCATATATAAAGTCTTTCACAGCGGATTTACTTAAACAGGAGAAGGATGACCAAGGCAGATGGTATGTTGTATTGGATAAGACAGCATTTTATCCAACTGGAGGGGGCCAGCCCTATGATAATGGCACTTTAAATGATGTGAAGGTCATCGATGTGGAGGAAATAGACGGTGAAATCCGCCATTATGTAGAGACAAATTTAAGTGATTCTACTGACGTAATTGCTGGTGAAATTGATTGGGACAGGCGCTTTGACCATATGCAGCAGCATGCGGGTCAGCATATCTTAACGGCAGCTTTTGTAGAATTATTCGGAATGGAAACGATTAGTTTTCATCTTGGAAAAGAATTTTTAACGATTGATTTAAATTGCGAAGAGCTTACAGAAGAACAAGCTTGGGAAGCGGAGAAATTAGCGAATCAAATAATTTTAGAAAATCGGCCAATTGAAACAAAATGGGTAACGGAAGACGAGATTTCCAGCTATCGCCTGAGGAAGCAGCTGGCAGTATCCGAAAATATCCGTCTTGTTATCATTCCTAGTTTTGATTATAACGGATGCGGTGGGACACATCCGAAATCAACGGCAGAAGTGGGATCTATCAAGATCTTGGATTGGGAGAGACAGAAAAAGAAAATTCGCATTCAGTTTGTTTGCGGAGGACGTGTACTAACCCAGCTTCATCAAAAGCAAAGAGTAACGAAAAGTCTAACAGAGGTGTTAAATGCACCAGAACTTGAGCTTGCAGCGGTAGCAAAACGACTCATTGACCAGGGGAAAAATCTTGAAAAATCACTAGAAGAATTACATGGAGCCCTCCTAGAGTATGAAGCGAAGGAGCTGCTTGGGGAAGCTCGACAATCAGATGGCTGGAAAATGATTAGTGAGGTTTTTCAAAATCGGTCCATTCAGGAACTTCAAAAGCTTGGGCGTACCATTACGGCTCATTCTGATGAAGTATTAGTAATCTTAGTTAATGAAATAAATGAAAAACTTCAATTTGTCTGTGCGAAAGGGGCCAATCCACCAATCAGTATGAAGAAGCTAAGCGGCGAATTGCTGCCTTTGATTAATGGAAAAGGCGGAGGAAATGATCTCTTTGTGCAAGGTGGTGGAGAAGCGCTGAGAACAGGTGAGGAGCTTCTTCAACATGCACTTGAGAAGCTGAAGCAGGAACTTAATGCAGTCAAATAATAACCATTAACAAGCTCTCTAATTGTTTAAAGTTGAAATTGCCTATGGAGTATAGAAGCGGATTTTTGATCCGTCTTTTCGTACCCCATAGGCTTTTCTGATATTAACAAAGTTAATTTATAATATGTAGAGCGAAATTAACAACTTGCTAAAATCCCCATAGCCTTTCCTGATTAAGGCCGAAAGAAGCCATGAACCATCAAAAATCCCAGTGCCCTGTCCAGATTAAGGTAGAAAGAAGCCATGAACCACCAAAAATCCCAGTGCCCTGTCCAGATTAAGGCCGAAAGAAGTCATGGACTAGCAAAAATCCCGGATACCTGTCCAGATTAAGGCCGAAAGAAGTCATGGACTAGCAAAAATCCCGGATACCTGTCCAGATTAAGGCCGAAAGAAGCCATGAACCACCAAAAATCCCAGTGCCCTGTCCAGATTAAGGCCGAAAGAAGCCATGGCCTAGCAAAAATCCCAGTGCCCTGTCCAAATTGAGGTAGAAAGAAGCCATGAACTAGCAAAGATCCCAGTGCCCTGTCCAGATTGAGGCCGAAAGAAGCCATGAACTAGCAAAAATCCCGGAACCCTGTCCAGATTAAGGTAGAAAGAAGCCATGAACTAGCAAAAATCCCGGAACCCTGTCCAGATTAAGGTAGAAAGAAGCCATGGACCAACAAAAATCCCGAAGCCCTGACCAGATTGAGGTAGAAAGAAGCCATGAACCACCAAAAATCCCAGTGCCCTGTCCAGATTGAGGAAGAAAGAAGCCATGAATCATCAAAAATCCTTGTGCCCTGTCCAGATTAAGCATAAAAGAAGCCATGAATCACCCAAAATCACCGATCCCTGTCCACATTGAGGAAGAAATGATTCAAATTTACTATCGTTTTTCCAAATTATAAAAGTCAGGTAGAAGTCAATTGACCTATCTTTATAGGATCAAAGATTTTGGGAACTAATTAATAAAATATTTAGAAAAATCAAATTAAGTGGTTGTCAGTCTGCCTCTGTTGTATTACAATCCATATAAGGGCCTATGCATTACAATGAATGTTTATGTTATCCACATGAACACCTCATGTAATATCCTTGCTCTGCAGGAGGCATTTTTTTATGTTTCAGCCGAATACGGTTTATATTATTGGAGATAGCAAAACATCCTTGAATAATCCAATCATGCAAAAATATAATGGCTTCTTTATCGGGCTAGTGATAGATAGGGATACAGATAGAATTGTCGATGCAGAATGCTCAGCAACGATTGCTTTGACCTCCTTATTTATAAAATCATTGTTCGTTGGGAAATCCATTTTAGAAGTAGATCGGATGAATGAGGAGATTGAACACCGGTATTTTGGCTCATCTCAAAAGGCTTTAATGGTTGCATTTAAGAATGCGAATATTAAATATACACAAATATTGAATAAATAAGCTGCTTTTTCTGTTTGGCGCAGATGAAATCCAGCTGTTAGAGATTGATTATTTTTCTCTGACAGCTGGATTTTTTACATTTACACGTTAAGAAAGTATAAATTGCCAGCCAGAAGATGATTCGATGTAGTTGCCAATTTTAGGAATTAAGTATAAGTGCAACTACGCCTCTGTCTCCGCCTTTCCAAGGCTCGCCAATCTGCGAGTTTTCTTTAAAAACCGCTAGAATAATAGCTTTGCTTTAAGTCTATTGTTGAAATTGCAAGTGGGGTGTACGGACAAATTTTTAAAACGCCCTTGGGAACATTTTTTGAACGCTTGTCTCATAGGCTTTTCTAACAACATTATGGTGTAACAAAGAAAAAATTAGAATGTATTAAAGCTCAGTTTTGATAATACTATTTTGTTTTTGATTGGAGCGGAAAGCGAGTGCCTGCAGTGGAAATCAACAAGGAAGTTTAACATAGAAAAAAACTAAAAAATGGGGGTCTAAATATGAAGTTATTTGTATCTGTTGATATGGAAGGAATTACGGGCTTAGCTGATCACACACATGTTGACTCTTCTAAGCATAACTACGAACGAAGCCGCATGATTATGACGGAGGAAGCGAATCATGTCATAACAGCAGCATTTGATCAAGGATGCTCAGAGGTAGTTGTGAATGATAGCCATTCGAAAATGAATAATCTGTTAATAGAAAGGCTTCATCCTGAAGCTCAAGTAATAGTAGGAGATGTTAAGCCATATTCCATGGTGCAAAATTTGGATTCTACTTTTATAGGGGCTATGTTTATCGGCTACCATGCTAGGGCTTCGATGAGAGGAGTTATGTCCCACTCGATGATTTTTGGTGTCCGCAACATGTACATCAATGATGTAGCTGTCGGAGAGATGGGGCTTAATGCATACGTTGCCGGCTACTATGGTGTTCCTGTACTAATGGTAGCAGGTGATGACCGGGCAGCACTGGAGGCAGAACAGCTTATACCGAATGTAACGACTGCTGTTATAAAGGAAACGATTACTCGTTCAGCGGTTAAATCATTAACACCTGCAAAGGCTGGTGAGCTTTTAAAGGAAAAAACAGCAGAAGCCTTAAACAATAAAAATCTCGTCAAACCGCTTGTTCCACCTGATAATCCACTATTAAGAATTGAATTTGCCAATTACGGACAGGCGGAGTGGGCAGGTCTCATGCCTGGAACGGAGATTGAGGAAAACACAACGATTGTTCGTTATCAGGCAAAGGACATTCTTGAAGCTTATAGAGCAATGCTCGTCATGGTTGAATTAGCAATGAGAACATCATTCTGTTAGGAAGTGTTATTTGATGACTACATACATTGTAAAGCGCCTCTTTGCCATGCTCATCACACTCTGGCTCATTATTACGTTAACCTTTTTCCTTATGCATGCCGTACCAGGTTCTCCTTTTAACGAGGAAAGGGCAACAAACGAAACCGTTCAAAAGAACTTGGAAAAATTCTATCATCTCGACAAACCGCTCTATGTTCAATACGGATTGTATTTGAAATCTGTCGTGACCTTTGATTTTGGACCATCTATAAAAAAATCATCGCAAACTGTCAATGAAATGCTAGGAAGAGGATTTCCTATTTCGTTTGAATTAGGAATGATCACATTGATTGTTGCGGTGCTATCAGGTATCACACTCGGCGTTATTGCTGCCCTCCGCCATAATGGCATAATCGATTATTTGGCGATGACGATAGCGGTACTCGGGATTTCGATTCCAAACTTTGTTATGGCCACACTGCTTATCCAAGTAATCGCAGTTAATTGGCAAATACTTCCTGTTGCTACATGGGTAAGTCCAAAGCATATGATTCTCCCAACTTTAGCACTTGCGACTGGCCCAATGGCGATTATAGCAAGGCTGACTCGTGCGAGCATGCTTGAGGTATTAACACAGGACTATATTAGAACAGCGAAAGCAAAGGGCTTATCACCAGTGAAAATTGTGTTTAAACATGCACTGAGAAATGCATTATTGCCAGTTGTTACGGTGCTAGGCTCTCTTGCAGCCAGCATCTTAACAGGAACATTTGTGATTGAGAAAATATTTGCGATTCCAGGAATGGGAAAGTATTTCGTCGAGAGTATTAACCAGCGCGACTATCCAGTTATCATGGGGACAACCGTTTTTTACAGCACGATTCTAATCATGATGCTATTTTTAGTAGATATTGCTTATGGCATCCTCGACCCTCGAATTAAGCTGCATAAAAAGGAGGGAAGCTAAATGGAATTAAGGAAACAGCCAGAACGTCATATAGCGCCAAATATCCCGGATGAATGGTTTGTTCCGAAAGCGAGTAATCAGGCAGAAGCAGAGGCAGTTGTTCGGCCAAGCTTGAGCTATTGGCAGGATGCTTGGCTGCGTCTTTTAAAGAATAAATTAGCAATGGCAGGATTAACTTTTCTTATTCTACTTACCTTTATGGCCATCTTTGGACCGATGATGTCTCCACATGATATGACCGAACAAAAGCTTGTGAATCAGAACCTGCCTCCATCCAGCCAGCATTGGTTTGGAACAGACGAGTTGGGACGGGATGTATTTTCCCGAACATGGTTTGGGGCTCGGATCTCTTTGTTCGTTGGAATTGTTGCTGCATTGATTGATTTTATCATCGGGGTTGTTTATGGGGGATTCGCTGGCTATAAAGGAGGCAAGGCAGATCATGTCATGATGAGGATCGTGGAGATTTTATACGGACTGCCGTATTTGCTCATTGTGATATTAATCAGTGTTGTTATGGGGCCAGGGCTGTTTACCATCATTTTTGCCCTCACTATAACCGGATGGATCGGGATGGCAAGGATTGTGAGAGGTCAGGTTTTGCAAATAAAAAACTATGAATTTGTATTAGCATCCAAGACATTTGGAACGAAAACATCAAGAATTATAAGGAAAAACCTGCTCCCAAATACAATGGGCCCTATCATCGTGCAAATGACATTAACCGTTCCATCCGCTATTTTCGCAGAGGCATTTCTAAGCTTCCTTGGTCTGGGAATTCAGCCTCCATTTGCAAGCTGGGGATCAATGGCAAGTGATGGATTATCTACTATTCTATCAGGGCATTGGTGGAGGCTATTTTTCCCTGCGTTCTTTATTTCTCTGACGATGTTTTCATTTAATGTGCTCGGGGATGGACTCCAGGATGCGCTTGATCCGAAGTTAAGGAGGTAAACATCATGGAAAAAGTTCTCGAAGTAAACGATCTCCATGTTTCATTTAAAACATACGGGGGAGAAGTTAAGGCTGTTCGGGGTGTTAATTTTAATTTGTATAAAGGCGAAACATTAGCCATTGTCGGCGAATCAGGCTGTGGGAAAAGTGTTACCTCGCAAAGTATTATGCGCTTGATACCGAACCCTCCAGGAAGAATAACAAATGGCTCAATCCTATTTAAAGGAAAGGATTTAACAAAATTAAAGGAAACGCAGATGAGAAGCATCCGTGGTGCAGATATTTCTATGATATTTCAAGATCCAATGACTGCACTTAATCCCACCATTACAATTGGTGAACAACTTGTAGAAGGTATTTTGCAGCATAAATCGATTTCAAGGCAAGAGGGAAAAAAAGTAGCCTTAGAAATGCTAGACCTCGTCGGCATCCCGAATCCGCAGGAACGATTTAAGCATCATCCTCATCAGTTCAGCGGTGGAATGAGGCAGCGGATTGTCATTGCAATGGCTCTCGTTTGTAAGCCAGAAGTACTGATTGCCGATGAGCCGACAACAGCACTCGATGTTACGATTCAAGCGCAAATTCTAGATTTATTTAAAGATATACAAAAGAAGACGGGTGTATCGATTATTCTTATTACTCATGATCTTGGAGTAGTTGCTCAGGTCGCAGATCGAATAGCCGTGATGTATGCAGGTAAAATTGTTGAAGCTGGCTCGAGGAGAGAAATTTTTTATCAGCCCCAGCATCCGTATACAAAGGGTCTATTGAATTCAGTTCCTCGTCTCGATTTAGTGGGTGCTGAACTGGTGCCAATTGGAGGTACACCTCCTGACCTATTTTCTCCGCCGGCAGGTTGTCCTTTTACAGCAAGATGCAGCTATGCCATGGAAGTCTGTGATCGGGCATATCCGTTCAAAACTCATCTAAGTCAGGATCATCACGTTGATTGCTGGCTTCAGGATGAACGTGCCATGAATAGACTGACAAGTGTGAAATAGGGAAGGTATTTATCGCAGATTAACGGGCAGTAAGACCCCCACTTCAAGTTTGCGAGAGAATCAAAGAAACCTAAGTGGGGATCAACTGCCCGTAAAGACCCATAAAATGAACACAGACTAAAAGCGCCACATCGTGTGGCAACGTCTGCGTGACCCACTTCCTGTGGGCCGCAACTAACCATCAGTGGGGGATGAAAGCCGACTAAGAACGCCACGTCCTGTGCGTCGAAAAACCCCCGCTGATGGAAGTTTCACTTTATTAGCTAGAGATGACGATGAGATTTCCTGAAATATGGGGTTCAGAGCAGTGAATCTAGTGTAAGTTCTTTTCTAGCAGATGTCATCATAAGCTTGTGATAGTAAAAAACTAGCATGATATTTTTAGGAAAAAAGGGGGAAATGAAATGAAAAGGTTTTTATCACTTTTATTGACTGGGCTATTGGTTTTTGTGCTTGCTGCATGTACAGCGAATCAGAATGCAGGGAATGAACCAAAGGATAAGGACAAGGATAAGGACGAAGGGAAACAGGAAGAGGTTGCAGCCGAAAAGATTCTATATTTAAACAACAGTAGTGAGCCAACCTCATTTGATCCGCCAATTGGTTTTGATTCTTATTCATGGAGTCCATTGAATAACCTGATGGAAGGCTTGACACGCCTTGGCAAAAAACATGATCCTGAAGCAGCAACTGCTGAAAAATGGGACGTTTCAGATGATGGAAAAACATATACCTTCCATATTCGTGAAAATGCGAAGTGGTCAAATGGTGACGATGTAACGGCTGGTGATTTTGTATTTGCGTGGAAACGGCTATTAGATCCTAATACGGGCTCACCTGCTGCGTTCCTTGGTTACTTTATTGAAGGAGCAGAAGCCTTTAATAATGGTGAAGGCTCTGCAGATAATGTAAAGGTAAAAGCAGTGGATGCAAAAACATTTGAAGTAACATTGACAAGCCCTCAAGCATATTTCTTAAGTGTCATTACGAACCCAGCATTCTTCCCAATTAATGAGAAGGTAGCAACAGCAAATCCAAAATGGTTTGCTGAAGCAGCATCCTTCGTTGGAAATGGTCCTTTCAACTTAACGGAATGGGAGCATGACAGTCATTTTGTCATGGAGAAAAATGATCAATACTGGGATGCAGGAACAGTGAAGCTAGACAAAGTCAACTGGGCAATTGTTGATGATACAAATACAGAATATCAAATGTTCCAAACGGGTAATCTTGACACATCTGCAGTACCAGCTGATTTAAGTGAGCAGCTATTTAAAGAAGGAAAGCCAAAAGTAGAGGACCAAGCAGGAGATTATTTCTACCGCTTTAACGTGACAATGGAGCCATTCCAAAATGTTAATATCCGTAAAGCCTTTGCAATGGCCATTGACCAGCAGCAAATTGTTGACTTTGTAACGAAAAAGGGAGAAAAACCAGCATATGGTTTTGTTGCCTATGGATTTAATGATGCGAATGGAAAGGATTTCCGTGAAACTTCTGGTGATCTTGTGAAAACAAATGTGGAAGAGGCAAAAGCTCTTCTTAAAAAGGGTATGGAGGAAGAAGGCTATACTACGCTTCCAGAAGTAACATTAACGTATAGCACAAGTGATACACATAAGTCAATTGCTGAGGCTCTTCAGCAAATGTTTAAGGATAACCTAGGGGTTGAAGTGAAGCTTGCAAATATGGAGTGGAATGTATTTGGTGAAGAACAGAAGGCTTTAAAATTCCAGTTTTCAAGAAGCTCCTTCCTTGCTGATTATGCAGACCCAATTAACTTCCTAGAAAACTTCCAAACAGGCCTTTCTATGAACCGTACAGGCTGGAGCAATGCTGAATACGATCAATTAATTAAAGATGCAAAAAATGAAGCAGACGAAGCAAAGCGTTACGAAATGATGTACAAAGCTGAGAAAATCTTATTTGAAGAAATGCCAATCGTTCCTCTATATTTCTATAACCAAGTTACTTTAGAAAATGAAGCTGTTACAGGCATCGTCCGTCACCCAGTAGGATATACGGAGCTTAAATGGGCAGATAAAAATTAAAAGCAGCAGTATCTTAAGCCAGAAGGCTATTAAGCTTGTATAAATGTAATTTTTAAAAAGAAAAGGGGTGTTCCAACGAACATCCCTTTTCTCACAAAAGGATGTGACAGCATGTTAATGAAACCACAGCGGCTAAGAAAAGGGGATGCAATTGGTATTATTGCTCCTGCAAGCCCTCCCAATCAAGAAAACTTGAAGCGATCCTTATCGTTCCTAGAAGAGTTAGGGTTAGAGGTAAAGATCGGTAATCATGTATATGATCAGTATGGATATTTAGCAGGAAATGATGAAGATCGGTTAATAGATTTACATTCGATGTTTATGGATAAAGAGGTTAAGGCCATCATCTGTGCAGGCGGTGGATACGGAACAGGCAGAATTGCTTCAAACATTGACTATGAGATGATTAAGCATAACCCAAAAATCTTTTGGGGCTACAGTGATATTACGTTCTTGCATACCGCAATTCATGGCCAAACAGGTCTAGTCACCTTTCATGGCCCTATGCTTGCATCAGATATTGGGAAAGAAGATGTTCATCCTTTATCAAAGGAATATTTTAAGCAATTATTTGAGCCAACTTCTATCCAATATACAAATGAAATCTCACCATTGGAAACATTGATTGAAGGAGAAGCAAACGGAAGAATAACTGGAGGGAATTTGTCTTTAATCGCAAGTACGATTGGAACTCCATTTGAGATCGATACTAAGGGCGCGCTGCTGTTGATTGAGGATATTAATGAAGAGCCTCGCTCGATAGACAGAATGCTGAATCAATTGCATATGGCTGGAAAGCTTTATGATGCAGCTGGCCTTATCATTGGAGATTTTAATAATTGTGTTCCTGAAAGAGAACTTTCCTTGAGCTTAGATGAAGTAATCGATCATTATACTCAATTGGCGAATAAGCCGGCAATGAAGGGATTCAAGTTTGGACATTGCTCACCACATGTGTCCATTCCTCTTGGCGTTCAGGCGGAAATGAACACAGAAAAGAAACAATTAATAATTGGAAGTGGGATTCAGTAGACGCAAGCGGACAAAAAGGATGGTAAAAATGAAAATAGACAAAATAGAAACATACCGGGTAGCAGTCCCACTTATTAAACCATTTAAAACAGCATTACGGACAGTCAACACAGCTGAAGCGATCATTGTCAAAATCTCATGTGATAACGGGATCATCGGCTGGGGGGAAGCTCCACCAACAGTTGTTATTACAGGTGATAGCCTTTCCAGTATCGAATCTGCTATTCATGATGTATTAAAGCCATATTTAGAAAAACAAAGCCTGTTAAAATATGAGTCTATTTTTCAAGAAATTCAATCGATTCTAATTGGCAATTCAAGTGCTAAAGCGGCAGTGGATATGGCGATATATGATTGTTTATCACAGCAATGCAAGCTTCCACTATATCAGTTTTTAGGGGGGCATAAACAGGAAATTGAGACAGATTATACCGTAAGTGTAAATGGCCCTGACGAGATGGGAGACGATGCTCTTTCTTACGTCCAGCAAGGCTTTGATGTACTAAAGGTAAAGGTTGGAAAAGATGAAATATCAACGGATATCGAACGTATTTGCGAAATTAGAAATCGAGTTGGAAAAGCAATAAAGATTCGTCTTGATGCCAATCAGGGCTGGAATCCAAAGGAAGCCATTCAAGCGATACGGAAAATGGAAGAACTAGATTTAAATATCGAACTCGTTGAACAGCCTGTAAAAGCATGGGATATCACTGGACTTAAGCAAGTGACGGATCATGTTGATACACTGATTATGGCTGATGAGAGTGTATTTTCGCCTAAGCAGGCCTTTGAAGTCATTAAAACAAGGAGTGCCGATTTAATCAATATTAAACTGATGAAATCGGGGGGAATCTATCAAGCTCAAATTATTAATCAGCTTGCCGAGGTTTGCGGAATGGAATGTATGGTTGGAAGTATGATCGAAACGAGAATTGGCATCACGGCTGCAGCTCACTTTGCTGCTAGCAAGAAAAACATTACTCGTTTTGATTTTGATGCGCCTTTAATGCTGGCAAAGGAAGTAGTCGAGGGAGGAATAAGATACAGTGGAAGAAAAATTACCCTCCCAAAAGAACCTGGCTTAGGGATAACGAATGTTCATATAGGAGGAGGTGTTTCGCTTGGCAATCAAAGATAAATGGCTAATCGATGTTCCGGTTGCTACCATATGGACGTCATTCGATTCAGCAAGGGAGTTGGATCAGCACGCTATTACCAATCCGGCTGCTGTGGACCTTTGGCTAAAGGGCTTAACGTATGAGACCAGTTTAGAGCTTTGCAATCAAAATTTAGTACAGTCACAGGTTTTGTACGGAGAGGAAGTAAATATTTTGGAAGAGAAAGAAGAGTGGGTTCATGTTCTAGTACCTACTCAGTTCTCTTCTAAGGATATTGGAGGATATCCGGGCTGGCTGCCAAAGGATCAATTAATACAGAGAGAGGACTGGGCTATAAACGATTGTCCTGTCGTTGTTATTTCAGCCAAAAAAGCTTTTCTTTATGACTATTATCGTAATCCCCAGCTCACTTTAAGCTACCAGACGATTCTCCCGCTAATTTGCAGGGACGAACAATGGGTACAAGTCCAAACCCCAACAGGTGAGGGCTTCTTGAAAGTGGAGGATGTGGGTGTCTATGAATCGATGCAAAGCCTTCCAAAAGGGAATGGGAAAGCGATCGTTTCCGCCGGGGAACAATTTCTTCAATTACCTTATTTATGGGGTGGGATGAGCAGCTTTGGCTATGACTGCTCTGGCTTCAGCTACTCTATGTGCAAAGCAAACGGCTACATCATTCCCCGTGATGCCCATGATCAGGCTGACTTTGGGAAAAGAGTCGACTTGGAAGAAATAAAGCCTGGAGATTTACTTTTCTTTGCTTACGAAGAAGGGAAAGGGAGAATTCATCACGTCGGCATCTATTATGGGGAAGGCAAACTGCTTCATTCACCCAATACAGGCAAAAGCATTGAAATAATCGATTTAAAAAATACGATATATGAAAAGGAATTATGTGCAGCAAGGCGTTACTGGCAAGAGACGGGGGAATAATCATGGCAAATGAAGCATTGTTAGAAGTGAAGCATCTCAAGAAGCATTTTACTTTAGGGAAAGGACAAATTTTAAAGGCAGTTGATGATGTTTCTTTCTATATCAAAAAGGGAGAAACATTTGGGATTGTTGGAGAGTCAGGCTGTGGAAAATCAACAGCTGGACGTACCATAATCGGATTATATGATCGGACAGAGGGAGAGGTCATATATGATGGGAAAAATGTTCACGAGATGACGGAGAAAGAAAAGTTTGGCTTCCATAGAAAAATGCAAATGATTTTTCAGGATCCATATGCGTCGTTAAATCCACGTTCAACCGTAAGGGAGATTATTTCAGAACCGATGGAGGTACATGGATTATATCCAAATAAAAAGGAGCGGATGGAGAAGGTCTATCAATTATTGGAGGATGTTGGTCTTAATAGAGACCATGCGAACCGCTATCCGCATGAATTTAGCGGCGGGCAAAGACAGAGAATCGGCATTGCGCGTGCCTTGTCATTAGATCCAGATTTTATTATTGCAGATGAGCCAATATCAGCACTTGATGTTTCCGTCCAAGCTCAAGTTGTGAACTTGCTTAAAGGCCTGCAAAAAAAGAAGGGTTTAACGTATTTGTTTATTGCTCATGATTTATCCATGGTGAAGCATATTAGTGACAGGATCGGTGTCATGTATTTAGGGAATCTTGTTGAATTAACGGCAAGCTCTAATCTATACAATAACCCACTTCATCCATATACACAGGCCCTTTTATCAGCCATCCCGATTCCGGATCCGGATGTAGAGGATAAACGGGAACGAATTATTTTACAAGGGGAGCTTCCGAGTCCGATTAATCCGCCAAGCGGCTGTGTTTTTAGAACTCGTTGTTCGTATGCAATGGATGCTTGCGGGGCATTAAAGCCCTCATTCCAGGAAATTGAAGAAAATCATTTTGTAGCATGTCATCTATACAATAAAAATGTGACAGGTGATTCGAACAGATCCCAAGTAGCTGTGACGATCCGTTCGAGAGATTAATATGAATTTTGCTATTTTAGAAAAAGAAATGGAGAAGGTCGCTGCTTGCTGTAAAGGAAGAATCGCTTTCGTAATAGAAACAGGCAATGCTCGCATAGAAAGAAACGGTGAAGGGAAATTTTCTTCAGCAAGCTTGATTAAGATACCTATTTTAATAGAAGGATTTCGGCAAAATGATAAAGGGCTGCTCGACTTTCAAGAGGAAATTACGGTTTTACCAAAAGATCGAGTGGATGGTGCAGGGGTATTGCAAGCCTTATCTGCTGATTTAAAAATAAAGATCATCGATTTAATGGCACTTATGATGGTTGTCTCTGATAATATAGCTACAAATCTATTAATAGAAAGATTAGGAAAAAGTGAGATTAATAAGTGCATGAAGGAAATAAAATTAAAATGGACGGAACTAAACCGAAAGATGATGGATTTTGAAGCAATAAATAATGGAATAGATAACTGGACAACTGCTTATGATATGGTCACCTGCTTGAAGGTTATCGATCAGCAAACCTTTTTATCTAAAGAGAGCTCTCTAAAAGCCTTTAGCATTATGGAAAAGCAGCAATTTAAAAAGCTGTTCGATACGATCGATTTAGAAGATTTGCAAGTCGCTAGTAAATCGGGAGAATTACCAGGGGTCGAGCATGATTGTGCCATCATCCGTTATGGAGATAGAACCATATATTCGGCAGTTTTGATCGATCAGCTGAAGACTCCGTATGAAGGAAAGCAGATATTATCACAGATTGGCAAGCTGATTTTACGATATATAGTTAATGGATAAGGACACTACAATATGCAAAACAGACAGAGAGCCCACTCTCTGTCTGTTTTGTTAACGGGCAGAAGCCACTTCCTGTGCGGCGGAAACTCCCTACTGCTTTAGCTGTGGGAGTTTCAGTCACCCCGTTAATATATCCTCTCGCGGATATCGAATCTTTTGTTCCTGTTGGCGGCGAGCAAATGAAAATACGAGCGTTAGAGGACCTAGTTTACCGAGAAACATAATGAATATGATGATTCCTTTGCCGATTTCAGTTAGATCTCCTGTAAGTCCCATTGTCAGACCGACCGTGCCAAAAGCAGACATGACTTCAAAGGCAATTTTTATAAAAGGCTGATTCTCTGTAATACTCAACGTAAAAATAGCGATTATGATGAAAAGGAGACTAATGATTGTGATCGCTAATGCTTTTACAATATAGGAATCACTAATCGTTTTTCTGAAAATGACGATGTGGTTTCTCCCTCGTATAAAGGTTATGACGGCTAGGATGATAATAATAAAGGTTGTTAATTTAATTCCTCCGCCTGTAGAAGCACTGCCTGCTCCAATAAACATGAGAAAAATCATGTAGAAGGCAGTAGGATCCTCTAATCCGCTTAAATCAATGGTATTAAATCCAGCCGTTCTTGGGGATACTGCCTGAAAGTAGGAGGCCCAGAACTTTTCCCAGCCTGACAACGGGCCAAGTGTATTTGGGTTATTATATTCAAGAAGAAAAATGATTATCATCGATACAAGATTAATAACAAATGTGCTAACGATCATGAGCTTGGAATGTAAAGAAAGTTCGCGGAAGCGCTTTGTTTTCTTCAAATCAATTAATACGGTAAAACCAATACCGCCAGTAATAAATAATAGTGAAATAACAAGGTTAATGACTGGATCTCCAACAAATCCTATTAAGTTATCTTCCCAAAGGCCAAACCCTGCATTATTAAATGCTGAAACAGAATGAAATAGGCTATAGTAAAGACCTTTTGCCCAACCGTATTCAGGAACCCAGCGAAGGGAAAGCAATAGCATGGCACAGGCTTCAATTGCAAACGAGAATAAAAATAAGTTGCGTACAAGGCTTATAATTCCTCCTAATGAGGTCTGATTTAAAGCCTGCTGCATCACAAGCCGTTCTTTAAAACCGATTTTTCTCCCAAGCATCAAATAAATGAGTACAGCAAAGGACATGATTCCAAGTCCGCCCACTTGAATTAAACACATAATCACAATTTCACCGAATAGGGTATAGGTTGATGCTGTATCTACTACTGTTAGGCCTGTCACTGTCATAGCAGATGTAGTCGTGAAAAGGGCGTCAACCCATGAAATGGACTTTTCCGTTGCAAAAGGAAGCTTTATTAAACATGTTCCCAACACAATAAAAAAAGCGAAAATAAGTACTAGAAGCTGGGGTGGACTAATTTTCAAATACTTACTTGTAATGGCGATAAAACCCTTTTCTTTCCCCATCATGACTCCTCCAATATGATGATTGAAAATTCCAAAAATGAAAACGAAAAAACCATTCTTAAGCTAGAGGTAAGAATGGCCATTGCACAGATGCGATGCCCTTCTCTCAATATGCTTACGAGGTTAGCTGACGGATTAGGGATTGAGAGATCCCTTCTTAACAAGATGTTAAGATTTACCCCTGATAAACAATCTGTTTATCTTATTGGTTCCCCCGTTCTGAAAATAAGATTCAGCAAGGATTTTTTTATTTTTGATTTTATTAAATTACTCCTGTTAAGAAAGAATGTCAATAGAAATTTGTCAGATGGAAAAGAACAAATTTTTTAGGTTTCCTAAATAGAAATCAATACAATCTCTTTTCGTAAATTAATATATGTAAAACACAAAAACCAGGATGTGCTGTTTATAATCCTAAAATAATAGTTATATCTATTTTATTATCTTCCCAATTTGCAATATTAGGTATATTTCCATTAAATATACATTTATAATGGAGGGATATAGATGTTATTACCTATTATAAATGTACTAAACTTGATAAGAAGGTGATTAGGTTGGAATTCATATATTAGGAAAATAAGGAACGGAAAATTTAGCGTAATACGGTTTGAATACTTTTTAATTAAAATCTATGTTTTATAAACTACTAACAACAAAGAGGAGATTAAGATGAATCTACGAACGAAATTATTTCTATTGATTATAGGGATAATTATTTTATTCATAGGGAATTCCGTTTATTTAATAGCTGAAATAAATAATGCAACTATCACCTCGAAGGAATTAGAAGAAAGGGATATTAAAATAACTCTATACGTGGAAAGGCTAAAACTTGATACCGTACAAGTCCAACAATGGTTAACAGATATAAGTGCAACAAGGGCAGCAGAAGGGTATGATGATGGTTTTACGGAAGCAGAGAAGTATGCCAAAGACTTTAGGGATACAATTGCTCAACTTCAATCTTTAGATGCTGCAAATGAGGATCAATACATAGTATTTCTTTCTTCATTTAACTCCTTTTATGAAATGGGTAAAGAAATGGCCCAAGCCTACATAAATGGAGGTCCCACTCAAGGAAACAAGGTAATGGATAAGTTTGATTCTTATGCAGAGGACATTAACACTAAATTGGATGATGTTGTTAGTATAACCGAAGTGACAATGACTAACAAAATAGCTTCATTAGTAGAAAGAACACAGACAGCAAAGTTAATATCTTTAATATCAGTCATAATAACAACCATCTTATCATTCGTTCTAGCTTACTTTATGATTACGCCAATAATTAAATCCATTAATCATTTAAGAGTAAGAAGTACGGAGTATGCTAAAGGAGATTTATCACAGTCTATTAATATTAACCGTAAGGATGAAATTGGTGAATTGGCCGGGACAATGACGGCAATGCAAAGGAATTTAAATCATCTCATTAGAAGTGCAGCAACTGCATCCAAGAGTGTTATGGGGCATTCTCATAAGTTAAGGCATTCTTCCAATGAAATAATGGAAGGTAGCGTTCAAATTGCTTCAACAATGCAGGAATTATCTTCTGGAGCAGAAGCACAAGCTAGAAGTGCTAGTGAGCTTGCGGAAAAAATGAGCTATTTTGAAGGACAAATAAAAAAATCTAGTGAAAATGGAAGCGAAGCTGTTAAATCTTCTAATGAAGTCCAATTAATGACTAAAAACGGTAGTAAAGAAATGGATACATCCCTACAAAATATGAAAAAGATTAATGTAACCATGAAGAATGCAGTAACGAAGGTAATAGAGCTTGATAATCAAACAAAGGAAATTTCGAAATTAGTACAAGTAATCAAAGATATTGCCGAACAAACAAATTTACTTTCTATAAATGCTGCGATTGAAGCCGCCCGGGCAGGGGAACATGGAAAGGGATTTGCGGTGGTGGCAGATGAAGTAGGAAAACTCTCTAAGCAAGTATCTTCATCAATTTTCGATATTACAAACATTGTAGAAAAAATTCAACTCGAATCAACCGATGTCGTACAAACTCTACAAAGTGGTTATAACGATGTAGAATGTAGTACAAGGCAAATGGAAACAACTGGACAGAGTTTTTTTGAAATTGAACAGTCTATGAATAATACGGTTTCTCAAATAAATGACATTGGATATTACCTATCACAAATCAATGATAATAGTTACGAGATGGCCCAATATATTGAAAAAGTTGCATCCATTACAGAAGAATCAGCAGCAGGAGTTGAGGAAGTCTCAGCTTCGATACAACAAAGTACTACTTCCGTTGAAGGTATCAATATTAGTGTAAATCAGCTGTATGAATTGGCAAATGAACTTAATAAGCAGATAACTAAGTTCAAAATAAGCAATTAGATTTAATCTAACCAAGAGGGAATATAAAAATTTATTGCAAGAAACCAACGAAAGGAGAAATAAACGTTTCTTCTTTCGTTGGTTTGTTTTTGTTGAAGGAGATTTATTTTGTATACTATGAATAGCACGTTTGTAGCTAGTTAAGATAACCGCGAAATGTTGGCGATACCCCTTAATAAGATTGTATTTTAGACATTTTAATACAAGGATTATTCAAGAAAACTTTGATGACGTGCTCCGCTTGGCTCATTCAATTCGTGAAGGAAAAGTATCTGGTTCGCTTATTATGGGGAAACTAGGATCCTATGCTTTAAAAAATAAACTAGCTACTGCTTTACAAGAAATGGGGAGAATTGAAAAGACTGCCTATATAGAAATCAATACAATCTCTTTTCGTAGCTTTCCGCTAATGATGCTTTCACGTTTTCAACGTCTACTTCTTGTAAATTAATGTGATCTGCAAGAATTTGCGGTGGATAAGGCAGGTCTGCTTCTGGAAACCAAGCTTCAGGTTGCCAAAGCTTGGAACGCTTGAAGGCTTTCGCACAATGGATATAGCATTCTTCGACCTCAACAGCAATTCCTAGTAAAGGAGTTTTTCCGAAAGCGGTCATATTCTCAAGTATGTCTGGATCTTTGATAACGCTCGCTTTCCCATTCATTCGCAGTGTTTCTTCTAATCCTGGAATCACAAATAGAAGGCCAATATAAGGATTTTCTAAAATATTTCTAAGTGTGTCCATCCGTTTATTTCCTGGTCGCTCTGGAATGACGAAATGATGGTCATCCATCATATGTACAAATCCAGGGGAATCCCCGCGAGGTGAGGTATCACAATGCCCATCTGCATTAGAGGTAGAAACAAAAACAATTGGAGACTTCGAAATAAACTCTTTGCAATGATGATCTAAATGATTGATTACTTTATTGGCGGCATTTTTACCTGGAGTGCCTAATAGTGAACGTAGTTCCTCTTCGGATGTAATGATCTCATGAAATAACATGATTTTTTCCCCTCCTACTGATTGTATAAGAAAGAATAACTATTTTCGAGTTAGAGAAATGTCTAGTTTCAGCGCCTACCCTCGACGTACAGGACGTACTAGTGTCGACAATGCGACAGGACAAGGAAAGCTTCGTCAGCGATACCTCGCACGACCAAAAGGGAAGATTTTGGGAGGACGTCGCGTTTTTGTCGACCTCGAGGTCACAAGCCAACCCTCTCAGAAAGGTAAAGAACACCTTTCCGAGAGGCTCATCTTGTGCTTGCCTTAGGGTGAGCACTAAGGAAAGCTCCTTAGAATAATCATCGCAGGAACAATCTGCTCTTAGATTGTTCGGAAGGCGCTTCCGCTTTTCTATGATCCTAATCTACTTCTAGAAAAACTTCTAAATCGAAGCTGTGGAATGGAAATCCCAATTAAAATGAGTACGATCCCAATCATTTGAACACTGGAAATTTTTTCATCTAAAATGAGCGCGGCCGCAAAAATCGCTGCAGGAAGTTCTGCGGATCCAACAATTGTAGCAAGACCTACATCAATTTTCGGTGTGCCAATAGCAAAGAGAACAATCGGGAAAATGGCTCCAAAAAAGGCCATAGATAAGCTATATTTCCATAAACCATCTAAGTGAATGCCAGTTTTGAAAAGAATGGGACCAGCAATGAATACTAGAATCAGAAGACCACCCAAAGTAATAAAGATACTTCGCTGAATACTAGGTACTCCAGCTGCCACTTTCCCACTTGCAAAAATAAATATGGCATACGTAATAGCAGATAGCAATCCATAAATAAGTCCATCAAATTGAATAGGCTGACCGCTGCTAGAGATCAGATTACTAGCAAAAATGGTACCAAGAATCAGAAAGATTGCAGAAATAATCTTATTTTTGCTCGGCCATTTCCTTTCAAATAGTGCTTCAATTAAGATTCCCAGCCAAGTAAATTGAAACAAGAGGACAATGGCAAGTGAAGCAGGAACACGATCAAGGCTTAATCCATAAAAAATCCCAGTTAAGCTTAAGGCAGTACCAGTCATCATGAGTGCCCCAGCCTGTTTTAAAGAGATCTTTACCCGTTTGATAAAAGGAATAGTAAGTAAAAGCAGCAAAAATCCGAAAAGATATTGACTGCCAATTAGCTCATAAACGGTATGACCAGCTTGTAATCCCGTTTTGACAATCGAAGCCAAAACTCCATAGCTGCAGGCACCGATGAAAATCGATAGTGAATACTTGAAGTTGTTCATTTTTTCATGGCTCCTTAAAAATGATGATCAATGTGAATATCATAACACTTTTTAAAAGAGCCTTGGCGATTATTTTAGCTAATTGGAAAGCTTCAGTCTATTAACCATTAAATTAAAATACAAATATCGATTTTGTATCTGCTATTAAGATCGCATAAGAAAGACTAAGCATTCACCGAAAGGACTTGCCGAACGCTAAGTTTTTCTAAAAAAAGGATTTTCACTGTTTGGTGTTTCGCCATTGGCAGGGGGAGCGGTCTTTCCTAGCTCCTTGTTGATAAAATAAAAGCCGCTCAAAGATACAATGGTAAAGCCCCAATTTAATATTTGTCTTATGATAATTCCTTTATCAAAGGCTTCCACTCCGTATTGCTGAATAAGCCAAGTTTTTATCGCTGCCAGAATAATAAATTTTAGAGCAAAACCAGCAGTAATCCATCTGAATATCGTTAATATTTTTTTTCCAAAGAAGAGAGCTTTCATTTCATTACGGTCATTGCCTTGCATTTCGGATAAATCAAGCGCCATATAGAGGAAAATTGGCTTCCTCACCAAAACGGTTCCAAAGAAAATGAAGCCTAAAATAAATGAATAAATAACATTATTCCATAGCAGCTGTATGGCGGATCCAGCAAGAACATCGATAAGGAAAGTGATGATTAAATTTGTTAGTAAAAAAATTCCGAAGAAGTTTACTTTCTTAAGCTCAAAGAAGCGGTAGAGGCTATAAAGAATGCCAGGAACGGTTGAAAGGATCATCGCTAAGTAATCCCCAAGCCAATCCCGCCCCAAATTCCACACCATTAACGGAAAGACTACGTAAAAGATAATATCAAGCAAAACAATATTATTTTTCAAAGCACGACATCCTATATATAGATATTTATTTAGTTCACTATATAGAATGAAATTCCTCTTTTGGAATTAGAAAAATTTGGTTTGCACTAAAGTCCTTAGGCGAAAAGCTTTAGCTTTTTCATTGGCGATATTATTTACAGACACTTCTCAAAAAAACTTTATCACTCTAATAAACCTAATCTTTCTTATAAGCTAAAAAAAAAGAGCCAGTGATTAATCTCACTGACTCTTCCAGCATTTTTTAATAGTCTAGCTATGAGCGCCATCAGCTTGTACTATTCAAGGCACTTGCGCTTTTATCGCAGATTAACGGGCAGTAAGCCCCCCCTTCAAGGTTGCGAGAGAATTGAAGAAACCTAAGTGGGGATCAACTGCCCGTAAAGGCCCACAAAATGAACACAGACTAAAAGCGCCACATCGTGTGGCAACGTCTGCGTGACCCACTTCCTGTGGGTCGCAACTAACCATCAGTGGGGGATGAAAGAAAACCCCCACTGATGGAAGTTTCACTTTATTCTTATTTTCCTAAATAAGCATTTAGCATCCAAATATGTGCATCAAGCTTTACGAGTAATCCTACAGCAAGATCATTAATGACATCATGATCGTGTTGATCTGCCAACTCAGCTAATTCCTTTAGCTCGGCTTTTAATTGATTATAGTCTGCAACTAAGCTAGAAACCATTTCATCAGCGGTAGTTTCACCATTGGATTCTGCAATCGTTGCTATGCTTAAATATTCTTTCATTGTCGCAACAGGAGTTCCGCCACTTGCAAGAAGGCGCTCGGCTACTTCATCGACTACTGTAGCAGCTTCATTGTATAGTTCCTCGAATTTTTCATGAAGTGTAAAGAATAATGGTCCTTTTACAAACCAATGATAGCGGTGCAGCTTTGTATAAAGGACACTCCAGTTTGCGATTTGAACATTTAATGCAGAATATAAGTTTTCCATTCTAAATTCCTCCCAAGTTCATTTCTTTTTCTTATATATTTATTATAACAAATACAAAATTAAAATCAATATTAATTTATAATTATTATTAATTAATATTCTATATAAAAAAACCCGAAAAACATATCCGGGATTTTTGTCCTTATTTCTTTTTCTTTTTTTTGCGGATGATCATATAAATAATGTAAGCAACAGCAATTAGAGTGCTTCCAATAATCGTTATGAGAGAGAAATTTTCCTCAATAAAAGGCTTTGCCTTTGCTCCAAGCATGACAATGATTGTGGCTTCCAAAAAGAAGCGCGCTCCACGGCCGATTATCGACCAGATAACCAAAACGCGAAGAGGGATCTTAGAAATACCTGCGAAAATCGTAAACACTTTATATGGTATAGGCGTAAAAGCAGATATAAGAATGGCCATCGGTCCGTATTTTGAAAAATAGTCTTCCACTTTTTTTATTTTTTCTTCAGAAATAATTAACCTTAAAACAGGTCGTCCAAGTTTTTTTCCGATAAACCAGCCAAAAATGGCTCCTAGAACAGAGGCAACAGTCGTAATGAATGCAAACCAAAGGACACGATCAGGATTTGATATTCCCATTGGAATTAATAAAACATCAGGGGGAATAGGGAAAAATGAAGAATCTGCAAAGGATACAAAAAATAGTCCCCATACTCCGTATTCCATCAGCCATTCTTCAATTACATGAATCATTTCAGACATAATTATGTTCTCCTTTAATATGCTAAGTGAAGTATATCATTTTCAAGTATTGTACGTCATGTGTTAAATATGGACAAGAAAGCTCGTAGATTGAAAATATAACACAATATACTAAATCGACTATATCAGTACATCCTGTGCAAGTCCGACAAGCAGTAGGGGCTCTTAAAAAAAAATAGCCCATTATGTGGAATTATCATCTACAATAGAAGGAAAGGTCGGATTCAGTAAGGAGTCTTTAAATGACTATCATATTATTTTTTTTACTAGGTGCGTGTATCAGTGTATTATCAGGATTTTTTGGAGTAGGCGGGGGATTTATTTTGACCCCTTTGCTCATGTTGCTTGGATTTTCTCCGATTGAGGCTGTGACGACAAGCTTATTATTTACACTAGGGACCTCATTTTCAGGAATTACGACTCATATTCGCTATAAGAATATTCTTTGGAAAAATGGTCTGATCCTCGGTGTGAGTGGAATGGCATCTACTCAGCTTGCACGTCCATTTGTCATTTTTCTTGAAAAACGTGGAATGGATGAATGGGTTATTCCAATATTTTATATCATGTTATTATCTTATTTTGCGTTGAAAATGTTTAAACAAGGGAAAAAGACAACTACGTTCGTAGAGGAGCCCATTTCTCCATCTCTCTTAAAAATGATTTTTATAGGTGCCTTTGCAGGATTTGCGTCTACAACTTTAGGGGTAGGCGGGGGTTTTATTATTGTGCCGCTTTCAGTTTCCTTTTTAGGCTTTGAGCCAAAGAAAGCGATTGGTACGAGTTTGTTTACGATTTTTCTTATCGTTCCAGCAGCCTTCTTATCCTATGCTTTCACTGTTCCTATTAATTATAAAGTAAGCTTGTTGCTTGTAGCAGGGGGATTAATTGGCTCTTCCTTCGGTGCTAAGCTGACAAGATATTATGAAAATAAAGAAATAAGCCTCCTTCTAAGCGGCATTTATATTGCTACGTTAATAAGCGTTATTTTTAAGCTTATCGACTTAAGTTTAGCAGGACTTATTTTATTAGGATGCTTTATTTTGTATTTCTTTATCAGATCAATCATGAAGATTCGCAGTTTTAAGGCAAAAGTAAATGAATCAGAATAAAGAGAGTCGGGCATACTTGCTCGACTTTTTTTGCACGAAAAAAGGAAATCGGGCCAACGTACCGATTTCCATTCCTACGACATGATTCAATGCTCAATTAGCCTTTTTGGCCAGATATTTAGAGTCAGAACCAAACATATACGCTTTTTCATGATATCTAATACTGAAAATTAGCCCCATCGCCATCATGTTTGCCATTAAAGAGCTTCCTCCATAACTGATAAAGGGTAGGGGAATACCTGTGATCGGCAATACTTGGATGGTCATGCCGATATTTTGAAAAACATGGAAGGTGATCATACTAATGATCCCGACACAAATATAGGTGTTAAAGGGATCCTTCGTATCAAGAGCTGTTTTAGTTATATGGTAAATGAGCAGGAAGTATAGACCGATAACAAAGCTCGCACCGATAAATCCATACTCTTCCCCAATAACACTAAATATGAAATCTGTATGCCTGTCAGGGATATATACTTGGCTTTCACTAAATCCTTTTCCGGTTAATTGACCAGATCCAATGGCTTGCATGGAATTATATAACTGCATGCCAGCCCCTTGTTTGTGGCCGACAGGATCGAGCCAGGAATATATTCGGTAAAATTGGTAAGTATCTACCTTTAAATATTTTTCTAAAAATTCGGGAGCGTATATGACAAGAGCGAAAATGGTCCCGGCAAGCGTTCCAGCTAACCCAAAAATAGAAACGATGATTTTCCAAGAGATTCCTGATACTAAAACAATTCCTGCAAAAATAGCCATGATAACAAGCGCTGTACCTAAATCATCACCAATAATTAAACAAAGCGGAACAGCAGTCACGATTCCGAGCTTAAAAAAGAGAAATAAATCTGTTTTAAGCGTCTTTACTATAAACTTTTCATAATGATCAACAATGACTTTACTAAGCGCGATGATAAGGAAGACTTTAACAAACTCTGATGGCTGGATCGAACCAATAGGGGTTTTATACCAAAGTTTAGCTCCCTTTGTTTCCGTGACTAAACTTTCGGGCGCTATAAACAGTCCAATGAGCAATAAAATGCCTAATCCGTATAGAACCCATGACAGTCTTTTTATTTGTTCACTGTCAAAATACATAACAACGGCAACAATAACCACACCGACAATGTAATTTTTAATTTGGCCTAATACGAAATTAATATCCCCATATTGTCCCGATGCCTGACCACTATATATCGTAATACAGCTGATAAGAAAAAATAAAAATAATATTAAACATAAAGTCCAATCGAACCGTTCTGAAACCTTTATAGGTTTATTCATTAAGCATGCACCTGTTTCCCATTCATTCTTTCCAATTTTATCGTAACAAAGAAGAAAAAACCTTTCAATCAATTCCCATCCATATTTATTTAGACGAAAAAAAAGACGGGATGGTTTCCAAAAAAGCATATCAAAAAGCACGGATATGTGACCGTGCTTCACATTAAATGATTTATAAACAAAGTAGCAATCCCAAAATACGTCACAAGTGAGAAAATATCATTTAAGGTCGTAATGAGAGGTCCTGATGCCACAGCAGGGTCAATGTTTAGCTTGAACAGTATAAGTGGAATAATTGTTCCCGCCAAAGTTCCAATAATTAAAGTAAGAAATAAGGAGCTGCCTACAACTAATCCTAATATCGCACTTCCTTGCCAAAAAAATGCAATGAGGTAAATAAGGACCCCACAAATTAAGCCAATGATTAAGCTTACACCGAATTCCCTCATGATTAGCTTAGAAACCACTTTTTTATCAATATCATTAGAGGCGAGACCTCTGACAACAACAGCGAGTGATTGTGTGCCTGTATTTCCTGTCATACCAGCAATCATGGGCATAAAGAAAGCTAGTGCAACGACTTTCTCCAATGTCTTTTCGTACCCACTAATAATGCTGCCGGATATAATCCCGATGAATAAGAGCAAAATCAGCCAAGGCAATCTTCGGTAGGCCGCTACAAAGGTTTTTGTTTCAAAATCAATCGACTTTCCTGTTGCAGATAGCTTTTCAAAATCTTCATTTGCTTCCTGAATAACAACGTCAATGATATCGTCAACGGTTGCAATCCCCATTAAGACATTCCCCTCATTGACAACAGGAATTGCCATAAAGTCATATCTTTCGACTAGCCTTGCTACTTCCTCTTGATCGGTCATGACATTAACGGAAATGACCCGTTCATACATAATATTTCTGATTAATTCACTCGGCTCCGCGATAAGAAGGTCGCGGTATGAAACAACACCAACAAGCTTTCGGTCTTGATCGATGACATATAGGTAATTAATTGTTTCTGCAAACTCAGCAAAAGATTTCAGCTTTCCAACCGCATCCAAAACCGTATAGTAATCTCGAATCCAAACGAAGCGGTTGGTCATGAGCCTTCCAGCTGTTTCCGGAGGATAATTCATGATATTCTGAACGATTTGCGATTCGCTTTTCTTCATTCCAGATAAAAGAGAAGCTATTTTTTCAGGAGATAAATCATCCAAGAGAAGGGCCAAGTCATCATTATCCATTAAATCAAGAACTTCCCCAGTTTTTTCAATTCCTAGTTTATTCAAAACCTCAAGCTGATCCTCTTTGCTTAGCTCTTGAATCAAATCAGCGAGGGTATCAACATTCATAAAAAGCAAAAAGCGTGTTTTATGTTTTTCCGGCAGATTCTCATATATCTGAGCAACATCATATGGCTGCAATTCGTCGAGAATCGTTTCAAATTCCTTTTTTTTATTTTCTTTTAACGTTTTTATGATGTGAAGAGTGATTTGGTTTTCAGTCATGTTCTGAATCAAACGTCTCACACTCCTTTCTCAGAAAGTGTTCTTTATCTATAGTAACATGCCTTGTTCATTATAAAAAAATAAATAGAAGATTGAAAAGGCAATTCGGTAAAAATTTTAGCTTCTAAAAATTGTTAAACGAACACTGATAAAAGACTTTTACAAGTATTTTACAATAAATTAATCTTCGTCACATGGTAACAAGTTAGGATATAAGCAAATGTTATGAAGGTGGGTGGGGATATGAAGGTTGAGTTGCATTGTCATACAAGAATATCGGATGGCTCTTCAACATTTGCGGAAATATTAGAATTAGCAGTGGAGCAAGGAGTCAGTCATATAGCGATTACCAATCATGATACAACAAGAGATTTAAAAGAAATGATGGAAATAGGTAAAGAGAAACAAATAGAAATCATCCCTGGCATTGAAATTTCTGGTTTTGATTTTAAAAGAAACCGCAGAGTTCATATTCTAGGTTATTTTATTGAGCCTGATCATGCTTCACTTCTTCATCTATGTCAGCCATTTTCTGAAAAACGCAGCTTTGCATCAATGGAAATGGTCACACGCTTAATTGCAGCTGGATATAGCATAACTTGGGAGCGCTGTAAAGCCATTGCTAAAGGCGGTACAGGTGTGTATAAGCAGCATATTATGCAGGCTTTAATAGAGGCAGGCTACACAGATTCTATTTATGGAGATCTTTATAAAAAGCTATTTAATCGCGGAGGAAACGGTGAGCAGCCTGGAATTGCTTTTGTTCCAATTGAATATGTAGATGCTAAATTGGCTGTCAAAGCCATTATTGATGCTGGCGGTGTACCTGTGCTTGCGCATCCAGGACAATATAGAAATTTCGAAATGATTCCTGAACTTGTTGAATTAGGCCTGCAGGGAATTGAAGTATGGCATCCTCTCCATACGAAAGAGGATGAGGGAATGGCCATGCAATTTGCGGAGCATTATCATCTTATCATGACAGGCGGCTCAGATTTCCATGGAGCATACGGAGAAAAAGAAGTATTAATCGGAAGCAAAAGTCCTGGAATCGAGTGTGTGAATGCTTTAAAAACGAGAATAAAACCGATCGTGAAGTCTATTTTGTAATGAACAAAAGTCCTAGTCAGATGATTAGGGCTCATTTTGTTTAAAGATTTTATTGCTGATTAACGGACAGTAAGAAAGACACCGCTGAATAAAGTTTCACTTTCACTAGAAAGGAAGTTGAGTTTTATGTGTGATAAAGCTGCATTAATTGATGTGCTCACCTCAGCTATTCATGGTGGATTATATAAACCGAACGATAAGCTTCCTTCAGAAAACGAGCTTGCTGATCAATTTAAAGTACCGAGAATGGTTGTACGAAAAGCATATGAACAGCTCCAGGAGCAAGGTCTTGTATACGCTAGACAAGGCAAAGGCAGCTATGTGCAAGAAAGCAAACTTCGAATTCCTCTTATTCTTACTGGGGACGTAAGCTTCACTGAAAAAATGAAAGAACTTCAATATGAATTAATCACAAAGAATGTTTTTTGTGAAGAAATTTCTTATAACCAAAAGATTTTTCAAGCCCTTGGAATTGATAAACATGATGTCGTTTATAAAATTGGCCGATTAAGAATGCTGGATAATTGCCCAATAGCTATTCATATTTCTTATTTGCCCCAATCCATATTTCGTGAGATTGAAACAGACGGTCATCAGATTACCTCTATTTTTCAATACTATCGCAGCAGTGGATTTGAAAAATTCACATCAACAGAAAGCTCTTTAAGCATTATTTTTCCTAGTGTATATGAAAGAAACTTATTAAATTGTTCAAGTCTAATTCCTCTTTTACAGTTAGAGGCTGGCTGCATAGATGTAAAATCTGGCAAGGTTCTTGAATATTCAAGAATTCTATATAGAAGTGATCGCTTCACCTATGTGATTTAAAAGGAAAAAAAACTTTACAAATTATGATTGGTTTTTACATCTTTTTAACATTCAGCAGGTTGGCAACAAGATATCTTAAAGGTGACCAAAACAAATTGGAGGTCTATAGATGAAAAGAAAGCGAAGAACAGAAATATTAATCAATAGCCCAGATGAATTAGCCGAGGAATTGGCAAAAGAAATTGAACAAATTTATTTATTAAAGGTTGTCCAAGAGCCAGAAAATGGTCTAGTCATGTTAAAGGTTCGAGAAACGGCAAAGAAAAGCTTGTTTTATCTAGGAGAGGTTTTCGTTACTGAATGTAAAGTGAAAATTCAAGATTCCATCGGGATTGGCATTGTAAAAGGAGATAAACCAAAACTCGCTTACTACCTTGCTATCATTGATGCAGCCTATGGAGCAAGCCTAAGGGAAACAAGAGCATGGACTTCTATTCTTGAGGAAAAGGAAAAAGAGCTTCTTGAGCAAAAAATTGCTCATAATCAAGAAATTTTGAAAACGAAGGTAAGCTTTGAAACGATGGATGTTTCATAAATGGAGGGGAAAAGCTTGAAGTTAGACGTTGTTCATGATCTCCAGTCTGTGTATAGACATCTGGTGAACTCTACTGCAAGACCTGGTGTTATTTCTAATTTAAAAGAACAAGCTGTTCATGTTGATATTTTACCAGAATGCTTTAAGAGTCTCGTGCTGCTTGCTTTAACTTTACTAGATCAAGAGGCTTCTTTCAAAGTTTATTCAGAAAGAGAAGATGTAATAACAAGGCAAATCAATCAATTTACGTATGCGAAGAAAGCCGATGGCAAACAAGCAGATTATATTTTTGTTCTTAGTGATGCTCCAAAAGGATCGTTGGAAAAAGCAATTGAACAAGCAAAAATTGGGACACCTCAAAACCCGCATGAATCAGCAACAGTTATTGTGGAGGTCGGGGAAATGGCAAATGAGAAAGGTCTTGATATGAAAGGACCTGGTATCAAAAACATGGAGCAAATTAACGTACTTTCTTTAGAAAATTGGGTGGAAATTCGTCAGAAGAAAAATGAACAATTTCCACTTGGCGTTGAACTCATATTTGTTGATGCAAAGGATCAGCTTCTATCTTTGCCGCGTACAACTCAAATTACAGTAAGCAGGTGATGGATAAATGGGATATGTAGCAGTAAAGGGTGGAACGATTGCCATTGAAGAATCGATTAATCGATTGACAAGTGAACGGCTGCAGAAGGGCTTAGTGCTTGATATTAAAAATATTGAGGCTGGATTACGGGGACTCATCGATCAAGTGATGTCAGAAAGTAGTCTTTATCATGAAACATTAGCAGCATTGGCCATTAAGCAGGCAGAAGGAAACCCAGAAGAGGCTGTTTTCCTTTTAAGAGCCTATCGTTCTACTTTGCCAAGAAAGCATTATTCGAAAGTGATTGAATCGGAAGAAATAAAGGTAGAAAGAAGGATTTCTGCAAGCTTTAAGGATATTCCCGGTGGACAGCTTCTAGGAGCTACTACTGATTATACACATCGTCTTCTTAATTTTTCTCTCATGAATGAAAGTGAAAAGGAAGCGCAAGAATGGCTATCTAAATTCAATGAAGAAATCGGTCATAATAGTGAAAAATCCGAAATAATCAGCTTAACCTTTCCAAAGGTACTTGATTATTTAAGAGAGGAAGGCTTAATTGCTCCATGCGGCAACAATGATGTAGAGCCTCATGATGTGACACGAAAAAGCCTTGAATTTCCATCAAGCCGCAGCGAACGATTGCAAATTTTAACAAGAGGACAAACAGGTGCAGTTACTTCTCTTGCTTATGCATCTATTCGTGGATATGGAGCTGTTCATCCAACTGTTGGAGAGCTTCGTGTAGGGCAATTGCCAATTCATATTAGCCATCCTTTTGAACTTGGAGAAGAGGAGGATGATTATTACATCGGAGAAGTAAAGGTTACGGAGGTGGAAATGCTGATACCTGTAGCAGTTGAAAGAGAGTATGGCGAGAAGGATCTTGATTTTGAAGTAGGATATGGTCTTTGCTTCGGGCAAAACGAAACAAAGGCCATTTCCATGAGTATTCTCGATTATAGCCTCGAGCATCCGAATCATGCATTTCCTAGTCATAATGAAGAATTTGTTCTCTATCACATTGATTCTGTTGAATCGACAGGTTTTATCTCTCACTTGAAAATGCCGCACTATGTCACATTCCAGTCAAAGCTCGACAGTGTAAGAAAGACGAAAACTACTAGTAAGAAGGATGAGGTGAGTATGGTTGAACAAAGCTTATAATTTTGCCTTTTTCGATGAAGGGTCAAAAAGGGAGATTAGAAGAGCAACATTGAAGGCAATTGCCATTCCTGGTTATCAAGTTCCTTTTGCTTCAAGGGAAATGCCAATTGGACGCGGGTGGGGAACAGGGGGCTTACAGCTAACACTCTCACTAATAGGTAAAAATGATGTTCTAAAAGTGATTGATCAAGGCTCCGATGAATCGGTCAATGCCGTCAGCATTAAAAAGCTTGTTTCGGATACGACTGGTGTGGTGGCGACTGAGCATACTTGTGACGCGACGTTAATTCAATCAAGGCATCGGATACCTGAAGTTCCTCTAACGAAAGAGCAAATACTTGTTTTGCAGGTGCCAATCCCTGAGCCGCTCAGATTTTTTGAGCCAAGCGAGCATGAAACGAAGAAGCTTCATGCCGAAAAGGAATATAGCGGAGCATGGCTTATGCTGTTTGAACAAATTATGAACTATGGGACGATGACGACGGATGCTGATCATCCTGTTATGGTTCAGGATCGGTATGTAATGGCACCAAGTCCGATTCCCCGATTCGATAATACGAAAATGGATCATTGTAAGGCGTTAATTCTACTTGGCGCTGGAAGGGAAAAGAAGGTTTATGCCGTTCCGCCCTATACGAAAGTAGTCTCTCTTGCATTTGATGATTATCCATTTAAAGGCGAGTCCTTTGAAAATAAACATTGCAGGTTATGCGGTGCTGATGATGTATTTTTAGATGAACTAATTGATGAAGAGATAGGGGAAAGTTATTATCTGTGCAATGATACAAGCTATTGCCTTGAAATGATAAATGAGAAGAAGTTAGCAGGAGTGAAATAAATGACAGGATATGAAAGACCAGTTCTATCTGTTAAGCATTTAAACAAGCAATATGGCCGTGGATGTCTGAAATGTGTCAATAAAGCCTCATTACTTAAAAACTATTGTCCATCCTGCGGAACAGTTTATGCCTGTCAAGATATTTCCTTTGATGTCCACCCAGGAGAAGTAGTTGGAATTGTAGGGGAAAGCGGCAGTGGAAAGTCAACCTTAATGAAGTGTCTGTATTTTGATCAGGAAGTGACAGATGGAGAAGCCTATATATCAGTCTATGAGAATGGGGAAAAAAATCTATTTCAACAATCAGCCCAGCAAAAAAGATATATTCGCAATAATGTGATGGGAAAAGTCTATCAAAATCCTCTATTAGGTTTAAAAATGGATTTCTCCTCTATTGGCAATATTGCAGAAAAGCTTATTTCAGCTGGAAACCGTCATGTCAAGATGATGGAATCAAGAGGGATCGAGCTACTTGATAAAGTCAATATCCCTGTTCATCGGCGTAAGGAGGCTCCGAAAAAATTCTCTGGAGGCATGCAGCAGCGTGTTCAAATTGCAAAGGCGCTATCGAATAATCCTCCGCTTCTTCTTCTTGATGAAGTGACAACAGGGCTCGATCTATCAGTCCAGGCGAGTGTTCTAGATTTAATTAAGGAATTGCAAAGAGAGTTAAACATAAGCATTGTACTTGTGTCACATGATTTAAGTGTAATCAGAATGTTAGCAGATCGGACATTCGTCATGCTTGAAGGAAAGGTGATCGAAGAAGGGCTGACAGATCAAATTCTAGAAGATCCTCAAGCTAGCTATACACAGCAGCTCGTTCATTCGATGCTTTAATCATTTGAGGATTAGACTAAAACAATGGGGGAATCGCATTTGTTTTTAATTAAAAATGGAAGGCTGATTACAGAGGAAGCTATTTTAGAAGGCTTTGACCTTTTAATAGCAGATAACAAGATTAGCAGAATCGCAAGAAGTGGAGAAATTCAGACTGGCTACAATGTAGAAGTCATTGATGCTTTAGGAGGCTATGTTTCACCTGGATTTATTGATATCCACTCTGATTATATTGAGCATATGGCGGCTCCTAGGCCAACGACTCTTATGGACTTCCATTTAAGTTTAAGGGAGACGGAAAAGCAGCTCATTACCCATGGCATTACAACGATGTTTCATTCCCTATCTCTTTATAAATCAAGTGAATACGAATATAAACCGATAAGGGAGCCTGAAAATGTAAAGCAATTCATTGATTTAATAGAAGAAACTCATTATATAAAGCATTTAATTCGCCACCGATTTCATGCTCGTTTTGAGATTGATAATACGGAAGAACTTGAAAATCTAAAGAAATATATTGATGAGAATAAAGTTCACTTAGTTTCTTTTATGGATCATTCACCAGGGCAGGGTCAATACCGCCATCTTGAAATTTATCGAAGCACTGTAAAAAGCTATAACAATATAAGTGATGAAGCGATTGATGCCATTATACATCGCCATCAAGTTAAGGATAAGATCTCAATTGATGATATGCGAGAAGTCGCTAATATGGCCACTGAAAGAGGAATTGCTGTTGCCTCTCATGATGATGATTCATTGGAAAAACTCGAGCTTGTAAAAAGCATCGGTACTACAATTAGTGAATTTCCGATTACACTTGAGATCGCTAAAAAAGCGAAAGAGATGGGTCTATATACAATTGCAGGAGCACCGAATGTTCTTCTCGGCAGATCACATAGCGGAAATTTAAGTGCAGCAGAAGCCATTAAGCATGGTGTGATTGATATTCTATGCAGCGACTATTATCCAGCTGCTTTACTCCATTCGATTTTCAATTTAACAGAAAATATTGGGCTAGATTTGGTTGAAATGATGAAGCTTGTAACACTTAACCCTGCAAAAGCTGTGAAATTGGAGAACGAAATTGGCTCTATTCGAGAAGGGAAGAAGGCGGATCTTCTCATCATTGAAAGATTAGCAGATGGTTTTCCAGTCATAACAGGAGTTTTTGTTGATGGGAAACTGATTCAAAAAACAAACTATCGCATTTGATCAAACGAAAGCGGGTGAGCAGATGGAGCATCTATTAGAAATTAAAAACTTGTCCAAGATATTTACTCTGCACAATCTCGGAAAAAAAATCCATGCCGTCAGCGGTATTGATATCTCATTAAAACAAGGTGAATTTATTGGCATAACAGGAAAAAGCGGTAGTGGGAAATCAACCATACTGAAGAGTATTTATGGAACTTACAAGATACAAGAAGGAAGTATCAGGTATAACTCTAAAAAATATGGTCCAATTAATCTCACGACTGCTACTGCAAGGGAAATGATCTACTTGCGCAAACACGAGATTGGCTATGTATCACAATTTTTAAGTGTTATGCCTAGAACGTCAGCAAGAGAGCTAGTTAAGCAATCCCTAATGGAAATGGGAACTCCTCAGGAGAAAGCAGATTGGGAAACAGAAAAAATGCTTGAACACTTTGAATTAGATAAGGAGCTTTGGGACAGCTATCCCGCAACATTCTCTGGTGGTGAAAAATTAAGGCTTAATATTGCAAGAGCAATGGTAAAAAGACCTAGGCTTCTACTTCTTGATGAACCGACAGCAAGCTTAGATCTAGACTCGAAAATGAAAGTGAAGGTTCTTATTGAGCAGCTAATAAAAGAAGGAACAACGATGCTCGGAATTTTTCATGATCTAGAATTTATGGAAAATCTATGTGACAGAGAATACAGCATGCAAAACGGAATGCTGTCTAACTCTATTTCTTATTAGTTTAAGTGGAAGATATTAACGAAAACTGACCGAGATATCGAAAAAGCATGCGACATAAGCGAAAACTGTACGATATTGAAATAATTAACAATCTTTTAATCTATTATTAAAAAATTTTAAATAGCAGCTTGATTTTCAACAGCTATAGTTAATGAAGGAAATGGCGAATTATTTTGAAAATGAATGTTTTAATGAATAAGAGGGAGAGTTGAAAATGAAAAAAGCGATGTTGTCTATTATTTCCTTAATCATGTTTGTTGTTTTAGCAGGCTGTTCTTCTTCGGCAGGTTCAAAAGAAAAAGATACACTGACAATAGCTTGGCTGCCAAATGAATCAGGAGCAGATTTAGGCGAAACACGTGAAGCTATTAGTGAGGTATTAGAAAAAGCAACAGGGAAGAAAATCGAGCATAAAACGACAACAGACTATCTTGTTGCAATTGAAGCGATCGCAAATGGAAATGCAGATTTAGCATTTTTAGGAGCCCAAGGATATATTGAAGCGAATAATAAAAATAAAAAGGTGCAGCCATTAGTAGTTCCAAGTGGAGAATCTGGCACACTCGATGATGCCGTTTATTATAGCTGGCTAGCTGTTCTAAAGGACAATGCTGATTCATACAAAGACGGAGGCAGTTTCTCCATTGATAAAATCGCTGGGCAAAAATTTTCATTTGTTTCAAACAGCTCTACGTCAGGATTTAAAGTTCCATCGACTGGTATTGTCGATTACTTTAGCAAAAAAGATGAATTTAAAGATTTAACTGCTGAAGATTTACTTGAGGGTGGCAAAGATAAATTTTTTAGTGAAGTACTTTATGGTGGTTCCCATCAAGGCTCGGCCGTTAATCTATTAACTGGAAAAGCAGATGTAGCAGCGTTTTGTGATACATGTGTGAACAACTACGTAGAACTTGCAGATGGGGAAGAAAATAGACCAGGTGCTATCTATAAAGTAAGAGCGGACGCAGCTGAACCATTTAATACTGTAACAGGAAAGGAATTTACACTTATTTCTGTGGCTCCTGTCTTAAATTCTCCGTTCGTTGTGAATACAGAGACAGTTAGTGAGGATATCCAGAAAAAGCTCCTTGAAACCTTAACTTCAGATGAAGTTGCAAAAAATGAAAAAATATTTGTGCCAGAGGATTCAGAAGTTAAAGGCTTATTTAAGAGAAAGTCTGGAAATGAACGATTAGTTCAAGCAGAGGATGACTGGTTCAATCCGATACGTGAGCTGTCTAAATAGCATTGTATTCATGTAGTCATTCCTATAGCTGTGATCATAATAACAGGTTTATCGCAGATTAACGGGCAGTAAGACCCCCGCTTCAAGGTTGCGAGAGAATTAAAGTGGAGGATCAACTGCCCGTAAAGGCCCGACGACGGACACGATGCCCTAGTCAGGCGAAAGCAACAGGACGTGGCGTTTTGAGCGTGATTGGTTCAACCAACCATCAGTGGGGATGGAAGCCGACTACGAACGCCACATCCTGTGGCAACGTTGGCACTAGCACGTCCTGTGCGTCGAAAAACCCCCACAGATGGAAGTTTCACTTTATTCTTTTTTGAAAGGAAGTTAACATATGACAGCGTTACTGGAAGTAGCACATGTATCGAAAAAGTTTGGCAATGATACCAAGGCGTTATCCGATGTTAACTTCTCTGTACGAGAAGGAGAGTTTGTGTCCATCATTGGCCCATCTGGGGCAGGAAAATCAACTCTCCTTCGGTGTATTAATCGGATGATTGATGCTTCAAGCGGAGAAATCAATTTTGATAACGTGAACATTCTTAGTTTAAATAAAAGAGAACTGAAAAAAACGCGTACAAAAATCGGTATGATCTTTCAGCACTATAATTTAGTGAATCGGCTAACAGTTATCGAAAACACTCTTCACGGCAGATTAGGATTTAAAACTACCTTTGCAGGGATGCTTGGGATTTATACGGAAGAAGAAAAGCAGCAGGCTATAAAAATATTAAATGTGCTTGGGTTGAATGAACAAATTTTTAAACGTTCAGACCAGCTGAGCGGAGGCCAAAAGCAGCGTGTAGGCATTGCGCGTGCCCTTATCCAAAATCCTAGGATGCTGCTTTGTGATGAACCTATTGCTTCCTTAGATCCAAGTTCATCTAAGGTGATTATGGATCATTTGAAAAATATATCTGTCAAAATGGGTATTACTGTCCTTGTTAATCTCCACCAAGTAGATGTGGCTTTGAAGTATTCGGATACAATTATCGGAATTAATGGCGGCCAAGTCGTTTATAATGGCTCACCAAAAAATATTACACCTGATGATATTCATCGCATATATGGATCCGAAGCAGGAAAACTAATTTTTGATATGGGTGAAATCCATGCAGGCTGATATTTTTAAGAAAAAGAAGCTGAACACAGCTGTTTTTATCCTTTTAGTATGTTTCGTTACTTTTATTGCTGCAACAATTACTGAATTCAGCATTGCAAAAGGAATCGCTTCGGTTCCAAAAGCGATTCAATGGTCATTTTCTAATTTTTATCCGACGAAGGAATCGTTAACAAAGCTTCCTGATATATTGGACAAAATGAAAGAAACATTGCTTATTTCGATTGCTGCAACGACCGTGGCGGCATTGCTTGCAATGATTTTTGCTATATTTGGATCGACTGCAACGAGAGTGAACGCTTTTTTTGGAGGAATCTGCAGAGGTATTGCAACTGTATTTCGTAATATTGATACGGCAGCATGGGCAATGATTTTGCTTTTTTCATTTGGACAAAGTCCTTTAACAGGTTATTTTGCCCTTTTCTTCGGTTCATTTGGGTTTTTAACAAGAGCGTTTGTAGAAACGATTGATGAGGTAAGCAGCAGTTCTGTAGAAGCATTGAAAGCTACAGGGGCAAGCTATTTTACGATTATTTTTCAATCTGTCATTCCGTCCTGTATTCCCCAAATAATCAGCTGGGTTCTGTTTATGGTCGAAACAAATATCCGAAGTGCAACATTAGTTGGTCTTTTGGCTGGCTCTGGCATAGGTTTTGCCTTTGATCTTTATTACAAAAGCTTGAATTATCATACAGCAAGTCTAGTTGTCATAGTGATTGTTGTCTCTATATTATTTATAGAACTTATATCCAACTATGTAAGGAGGGTGATTTTATAATGGAGGCAGATGAAAAAATTGAAAAAATATCGTCTCAGACTTTAATATCTAACTCTCCTTCAAAGCGAATCCGTATAAGGCCATTAACGAAAGCATCTCTTGTTTTGAGAGGCACACTCGTTGTATTAGTATTGCTTACTGCTTATACCTTCTATACGATCGACGTGAAAGATGTGAACTTTGTTCAGGGGATGATAGGAACAGCTAAAAATGTTAAAGTGATGTTCTTGGAGCCTCACTTAAGCCACTTTAGCTTTTCTCATGCCTTATATCAAGTGATGATCACGCTAGGTCTCGCATTTTTAACGACAGTGTTCGGTGCGATTATTGCTGTATTTCTTAGCTTATTTGCTGCTCAAAACCTATCATCTAAGCGGGTTTCAGTAGTCATTAAAGGCTTTGCTGCCTTTATTAGAGCTGTTCCTACTGTACTTTGGGTGTTGATTTTTGCCGTTGCAGCTGGCCTTGGCAGTGTTGCAGCTGTCATTGGAATGACTTTTCATTCGATTAGCTATCTAATCAAGGCATACTCAGAATCATTTGAAGAGCTAGATAAGGGTGTGATTGAGGCACTGCAGGCAAGCGGAGCGAGCTGGTGGCAAATCGTTTTTCAAGCAGTTATTCCTTCGTCAATTAGTTATATGATTTCATGGACATTTATGAGATTTGAAATTAATTTTGCTGTCGCTGTTGCGATGGGAGCAGCTGCAGGTGCAGGAGGAATTGGGTTTGACATGTTTATGGCAAGCAGTTTTTACTATGACATTAGAGAAATTGGTGCTGTTACTTACTTTATACTTGTCATAGCCATTTTGCTTGAAGTCCTCGCAACCCAAATAAAAAAGAGGTTAAAAGTGAATATATAAGCTTTTTTGTAATTGAGCCGGCAGCTAAAGAAATGTCGGCTCTTTACATTTTCATTAAATTATTTTAAATCTAAGCAATTTTATGTTATTTTTGCTAGAATAAGGGGAGCTTATGACGGAAAAAGTTTTTAATTTCGGAGGTTTCACCATTGAAGAAAAGGAACCATAATATTCGAGATAGCATTTATATTCATTTGAACGAACGGGAGCAGTATGCTCTAACGTATGGGATTGAATTTTCAGAGTTTGCACAGTCACTGTACGGATCGCTTAACAATCTGCTGCTGCTGAAACATCGCTATGATGATGCTGACTTTAATATGCATACATTACATGAGTATGTATCAAAAGGTAGGCTGCGGAAGCTGATGGAGGCGGATGTGTATGGATACGGTGATTTCTGCTGGATTGATTTCGAAGAGGAAGAGGATTTGAATGAGCTCTCTGGTCAAGCCATTGCGGAGCTTCTTTACCTCGGACATCTAAAGGAACATTTGAAGCCGCCTTTCTATAATAATCTTAGCAACAGGTATGTCTATTTATCTCATGATGATGGCTGGTTTAATAAGACCTACTATCGTGATTTCACTGATTTCTACAGAATGCTTGGGGATGTCATACCTCAGAAAATGGCTCAGACGAAGGTTGAAAAATCATTGCTTGGATTAAAGAAAAAGAAAACCTATCCGCCTATTCAAAACGATATTTTGCGTACATTAAAGTCACTCATGAGGGAAGGTGCCCTCCTTTCGATAAAGGATATTGAGCAGAATCGGGCAAGAATCGAAATTCCGATTTGGTCAATTGGCGACTTTGCGGATATGGATGAAATGTATGAGGAATATGAAAATATCGTAAAAAGACCTTGTGAAGCAAAGCTTGTCTTCGATAAAAAGTCGAGAGAATGGAAGGTATATGGCCAATAATAGATGAATTCTATTAAAGGCCTTTTTTTAATTAAATAACATTGCTCCATATTCAGAAATATAGTGTATAATCAAAAGTACGGAAAATTTTTATATATTGAAAAGAATCGGTGTCTTTCTAAAAAGAATGCTATATTCACAAGCTTTGCTTGCCTTGAATATAAGTTTCTTTTAAAGACTTAAAAGGGAAGTTGGTGAAACTCCAACGCGGTCCCGCCACTGTAATTGGGAGCTTACTGCAATGCCACTGTACAAGCATGTATGGGAAGGCGCAGATAAGCAATGACCAAGAGCCAGGAGACCTGCCTGATTCTCGTGCACCACAAACCTACGAGGATAGGAGGTGTTTGACTGGTACATACCTTTTCATTTTTTGTATGCCTATGCAAACATCTCCATATCAATTGTGGAGATGTTTTTTTAATTAAAAGAGGAAAAATGCTTTTACAAGTTAGAGAATTGTCTAGCTTCGGTGCCTAGGTGCTCTCGGGTCTAAGCTGGTCCGCCAAGAAGATTAAAGAACAATCTTCTCGTCGGCCCATCTTATGCTTGAGGCCCGCAGGATGGGGGTCATGCAGACGTTGCCACAGGACAAGGAAAGCTCCGTCAGGAATACATCGCACGACCAAAAGGAGAGCTTTTGGGAGGACGTGGCGCTTTTAGTCTGCGTTCCTCAATGATCAAGGCACCTCCGCATTTCAAACAGGAGGAATAAACAATGAAAAAGCTTTACTCGTTATTATTTGCGCTGCTTCTAGCAGTGGGTGTTTTAGCAGGCTGTGGGGAGAGTACAGACAAGCCTAAGGAAAATGCAGAAAATGGTGAAAAACAAACAGTTCAACAGGAAGAGTCTGCTTTTCCAGTTACAATTAAAGATGCCTTAGATAATGAAGTGGTTATAGAATCGAAGCCTGAAAAGATTGTCTCTTTAATTCCAAGTAATACAGAAATTGCGTTTGCTCTTGGATTAGGGGAAGAGGTTGTTGGTGTTTCTGATTATGATAATTACCCTGAAGAAGTTGCAAATAAAGAGAAAATTGGCGGTATGGAATTTAATGTTGAGAAAATTATTTCTTTAAAACCAAATCTTGTGCTAGCACATGCTTCAAGTGCCCATAATTCAGCAGAGGGTCTAAAGCAGTTAAGAGATGCTGGTATTGCGGTTTTAGTTGTCAATGATGCAAAAAATATTGATCAAGTTTATGAATCAATTAATATGATTGGAACGGCATCAGGAGAGAAGGAAAAGGCTGAAGAGCTTGTTGCTGGCATGAAGGAAAAGTTTGAAGCCATTAAAGAAAAGGCGAAAGAAATAAAGGATGAAGACCGTAAAAAGGTTTTTGTTGAAGTATCTCCTGCACCTGAAATTTATGCAGCAGGTGCAAATACATTCATCAATGAACTGCTTGAAATGATCCATGCGGATAATGTGATTACAGAGGAAGGCTGGCCAAAAATGGATCCGGAGGCCGTTATCGAAAGAAATCCGGATGTAATCATCACAACTCACGGATATTATGTAGAGGACCCTGTTGGAAATGTATTATCGCGTGATGGCTGGCAGGGCATAAATGCTGTTAAAAACAAGCAGGTGGTGGATGTGAATTCTGATGCGGTTACCCGTACAGGCCCAAGGCTTGTTGAAGGAGTAGAGGAACTTGCAAAAGCGATTTACCCGGAAACATTTAAATAATAAAGTTTTTGCTTATATACTTGCAGCTGCTTTTTTAGTGATCGCGATGCTGCTTGGGATTTCAATCGGAACAGTTTCTGTTCCGGCTTTAGATATCATAAAGATTATTGGTACAGAAATTTTCCGTCTATCACCAAATGAACAAATTGATTCTATGTATTCAAATATTGTTATGAATATAAGACTGCCAAGAGTCATACTGGCAGGGCTGGTTGGAGCGTCTCTCGCAATAGCGGGAGCCGCTTTCCAGGGTTTATTAAGAAATCCTCTCGCAGACCCGTATACACTTGGCGTATCATCAGGTGCCTCAGTGGGGGCTGTTATTACTTTATTCTTCGGTCTCTCCATTCCGTATTTGGGCTTATTTACATTGCCATTATTAAGTATCCTTTTTTCATTTATCACGATATTCTTAGTCTTGCTTTTTGCTCGAAAAATTGACCGTTCGATGAAGGTAGAGACGATTATTTTAACCGGGATTATCTTTAGCTCCTTTCTAGGGGCTTTAATTTCCCTCATGATTGCGTTAACCGGCGAGGAATTGAGGCAAATTATCGGCTGGCTACTTGGTAGTGTTTCCATGCGAGGCTGGGATTATATTAAAATTATTCTCCCATTTTTTATTATTGGTTCAGTTATACTAATACTAAATAGTAATGAATTGAATGCAATGTCCTTTGGAGAAGAAAGGGCTCAGCATATTGGTGTAAATGTGCAAAAAAGAAAAATGATGATTTTGATAGCAGGTTCGATTTTAACAGGAGCAGCTGTAGCTGTTTCAGGAACTATTGGATTTGTTGGCCTTGTCATCCCGCATTTGACTAGATTGCTATGGGGACCGGACCATAAGCATTTATTGCCATTGTCCATCTTAACAGGAAGCGGGTTCTTAATTCTCGCAGATCTTGTAGCAAGAACGATTATCTCTCCAACAGAGCTGCCAATTGGCGTTATTACAGCAATTATTGGGGCACCTGCATTTGCGATCATTTTAATGAACAGAAGAAGGGAAAGAAGAGGATAAAGCATGCTTAGCGTCCAACAATTAACTGGTGGATATTCCGGTGATTCCATTATTAAGAATGTATCCTTTGAAATAGAAAAAGGCGAGCTATTTGGGATTTTAGGTCCGAATGGCAGCGGCAAAACGACTCTGCTGAAAATGCTTAGCGGCATATTGCCATATAGCAGTGGAAAAATTGAGCTTATAGAAAAGTCATTAAAAGATTATACACCAAAGGAATTAGCGAAAATTATTGCTGTGCTCCCGCAGCATTCCATCCAAAGTTTTTCTTATACTGTAAAGGAAACGGTTTCACTTGGCAGATATGCCCATCAAAAGGGCTGGTTCCAAACATGGTCCCATGAGGAAGAACAAATCGTTATGCAAGCGATGGAGCAAACGGGCGTTACCCAGTTTGAAAACCATTATATCCATGAGCTGTCTGGGGGGGAAAGGCAGAGGGTTTATTTAGCCCAAGCACTTGCACAGGAGCCAGAAATCCTGCTGCTTGACGAACCGACCAATCATCTCGATCTTTCTTTTCAGAAGGACTTGCTTGATATGTTAAAAGACTGGACGAGGAATCGTGGACTAACTGTTATCTCGATTTTCCATGATCTTAATCTCGCGGGCTTATACTGTGATAGGCTTCTATTATTAGAAAATGGTGAAATTAATATCAAGCACACACCAAATGAGGTTTTAAGAGAAGATCGTATTCGAAATGTCTACAATACAAAAATTGAAAAGCATCCTCATCCCAAAGTGCCTGCACCGCAGATGGTACTGCTTCCAGAAGATACGGATGAGAAAAAAGATTTCTATTGTATTGATGAAAGCTATCTTGAATGTTCAAATGAAAGGCTTGTACTTAGGTCGCCCATTCCGCTTCGGACAATGTCATCTGGTGTAGTCGGTTCCGGAGTAGGCTGGAACCAAATGTTTGTGAATCGTCATGTGGATAAGGACTATGATTGCAGCGATCATCGAAAGGAAATGCAGGATTATTTAAAGGTCCACGGGTTTGAACCTGGAGAAACGGTTGGCATGATGACAGCGGTTATGCTGGAGGATGTATGCTTTCAGCATTATAAAGAAGAGAACTTTGCTGTTTTTATCATCGTAACTGCCGGTGTAGGCAATGCGATTGATGCCGCGAGAAGTGAACAGCACGCCTATCATATGATACCTGGTACGATTAATACGTGGATTTTTGTCAGTGGTGAATTGACGGAAGTAGCCTTTATACAAAGCATTATGACGGCAACTGAAGCAAAAGCTAAAGCTTTGCAAGACCAAGGTGTGAAGGACGCAGTAACAGGTACGATTGCGACAGGAACGTCCACAGATAGCATATTAATTGCATCTACTCAGAGAGGAAAAAAGCTAGAATATGCTGGAACCATTACCGCGCTAGGAAAATTGATTGGCAAAGGTGTATATGAATGCACGCTTGAAGCGGTTCAGAAGAGTAAAAAAAGGGTGACGTTATGATTACCAATCACCTTCTCGCTTTAACGATTGCGGTTATTATTGATCTTTTTGTTGGCGATCCTCCACACTGGCCTCATCCTGTTAAATGGATGGGCTCTTTGATATATAAGCTGGATCAAAGCTTAAATAAGGGCAGCATGAAAAAAATAAAAGGAATATTTATGCTAGTAACGGTTTTGCTCGTAGCAGGAAGCATTGCTTCGCTTCTTATCGGTATTTTTTATTGGATTCATCCTTTGGCAGGGATTTTCATGGAAGCGATCCTCATTTCAACAACAATTGCACAAAAAAGCCTGAAGGAGGCTGCCCTGACGATTTATGAGCCATTGAAAAAGCGAAATATAAAAGAGGCTAGGCAAAAGCTTTCTTACATTGTCGGCCGAGATACAGATAGGTTGGATGAGCCTGAAATGGTGCGGGCAACCGTTGAAACGGTCGCTGAAAATACGAGTGACGGGATAACTGCTCCCTTATTCTGGGCGTTCATCGGTGGTGCTCCTTTAGCGATCATGTATAGAGCGATTAACACATGTGATTCCATGGTCGGCTATCGAAATGAGAAATATAAAGAATTTGGCTTTGCGTCTGCACGACTTGATGATGTCGTTAATTGGATTCCGAGCAGACTGACATCCTTTTGTATACTTATAAGCAGTCGGCCTGCTCACATGCCCTCAGCAGAAGCTTGGAAAATTGTATTCCGTGATGCCAAAAAGCATCCGAGTCCGAACTCTGGCTGGGGAGAAGCCGCAGTTGCGGCCATTCTAGGTGTTCAACTCGGCGGCGTCAATTATTATAAAGGCATCGTTTCCAATCGAGCTACAATGGGAGATTCGCTCGTCCTGCTGGAAAAAGCGCATATCCTTAAAACGAATACAATTGTCACACGGACCGTTCCGATCTTTTTAATATTATTATGGATAGGAGGGATGCTTATTGAATTGGCCCGCACATGGATCTAACCCGCAATATTTATTCTCTGCATTAAAGCTTCCTATGCCTGATCAAAAGATAGATTTCAGTGCAAATATTAATCCTCTTGGTCCTCCGCCTGTATTAAAGGAGAAATGGGATCAGCTTTTTTTCGCTCTTTCAGATTATCCAGATCCATTAGGATATGAGCTGAAGAAAAAGCTTGCTGAAAAGGAAAAGATCGAAGAAAGTCATATATTAATTGGCAATGGAGGAGCAGAGCTTATTGCTCTTATCGGAAGAATGCTGGCAGGAAAAAGGGCGCTCATTGTGCAGCCAGCTTTTTCAGAATATGAAGAAGCGTGCATGGTGAATGGCTGTGCTGTCGATTATCATCAGCTAGTGCCCGGTCACTGGGAATTAGAAATAGAAGAGCTAGCAGCTAAGCTTGGCAATAAAGATGCTTTATTCCTATGTAATCCATGTAATCCAACCGGAGTCTATTACTCTAAATCAACTCTTATCGAATTGATCAAAGAATGTAAGAGACAAGATTGTCTTTGCATTATAGATGAAGCTTTTTACGATTTTCTTTCTGAATATGAATCCATCATTCCATACATTCAAGAATTCTCAAATCTGATCGTCATCCGATCCATGACAAAAATGTTTGCTATTCCAGGCTTGCGACTTGGCTACTTGATGGCGAATCCTACCATCATTGCTCAACTAGCTGCCGCTCAGCCGCATTGGAGCGTGAACGCACTTGCATTAAGTGCTGGTGAATGGTGCATCGAAAGTGATGCCCATATTAAGGCAACAAGAAATCTTATTCAGAACGAAAGGGAAAGGCTATTCTACTTTTACAAAGAAAAGGAATTTGTTGTGTCCCCTTCACGAGTGAACTTTTATTTATTAAAGGATCCGAGCATTGGTGACCAAATGCCGCTTTTTCAGTTTTTAATTACAAAAGGAATCATTCCAAGGCATACGATGAATTTCCCTGGATTACAAGGCAGGTGGCTTCGATTTGCTATAAAAAGCCCGAATGAAAATGATCGATTGATGGAGGCGGTGGAGGAATGGCGGAATCGTCTTTAATCTTTATTAGCGGGGGAGTACGCAGTGGGAAAAGCAGTTTTGCAGAAAAGCTTGCTGCTGATTACGCTCAAGAAATAGATGGTCAGCTTCATTATATTGCAGCAGGCCAGTCGAGCGATCCAGAGATGGAAGAGAGAATACGGAGACATCAAAATGATCGTCTTGAGAGTGGTCTTAACTGGACAACATGGGAGCAGCCTGTCGAATTAACGAAACTAAGGCATACGTTTCAAAGCAAGGATATTGTGTTGCTGGATTGTTTAACGACTCTATTAAACAATGAATTTTTCAGTCAGGATGAGATGTGGAAGAGTCCTGATTTTCAAAAGCAAGTGATGGCATCCATTATGGAGGGAATTGAACAGATAGCCCAAAAATGTCATCATTTTATTATCGTTAGTAATGAAGTCGTATACGAACCGCTTGGAGATCGTGAATTAGTCTATATTTATGGAAAAATGCTAGCTCAGCTTCATCGAAATATTGTAGCAAAAGCATATCAAGCTTTTCTCGTCGAGGCTGGCATTCCACTCCTGATGAAAGGAATCGAAAGAGCATGAAAGGGATTATGATTCAAGGGACGGCATCAGATGTAGGCAAAAGCCTTATTGCAACCGCTCTTTGCCGAGCATTTGCCAATGAAGGATTTCGTGTAGCTCCCTTTAAATCACAAAATATGTGTAATTTTTCATATGTTACTCAGGATGGGAAAGAAATAGGCAGAGCACAAGGGATTCAGGCAGAGGCAGCAAAGACAATCGCAAATGAATGGATGAATCCTATTTTGCTAAAACCGAGAGTGGATCATCAATCAGAAGTTGTTTTCCTCGGAAAGTCCATGGAAACGATTTCCGGAAAGAGCTATCGAGAATCGTTTTATGAAAAGGGGATTCAGGCTATCGAAATCGCTCTTAAGAAATTATCTATGGACTATGAACTGCTTGTCATGGAAGGTGCGGGAAGTCCAGTTGAGATCAATTTAAAAGATAAAGAGCTTGTCAATATGAAGGTAGCTGAAATGGCTGATGTTCCGGTGATTTTAGTAGCTGATATTGAGAGAGGCGGTGTCTTCGCGAGCATCGTTGGAACACTGGAGCTGTTTACGATAGAAGAAAGACAAAGAGTACAGGGGATCATTATTAACAAATTCCGCGGTCATCCAGATTTATTCGCGGATGGGGTCAGATGGATCGAGGAAAGAACGGGCATTCCTGTGATTGGCGTTCTCCCCTATATCGAAAATCATATGATTGCTAAAGAGGACTCATTATCAAAACCGCAGGATGCTGAGAAAGAACGGACAGATTTATATAGCTTTCCAAGTGAATTAGAGGATAGCAAGTATGATGAGCTTGCCGGCAGGTTGCTGAAGCATCTCGATTGGGAGAAGCTGAAAGAAATAATGAATAAATGGGGCAATGCAGATGAAGTGGATTAAAGGTTTACTTATCAATCTACAGTTTTTCACTTCGATTCCGATTCCTTTAGAACTTCCAATGGATCGTGCTCATCTTGAAAAAGCAATCAAAATCTTTCCTTTACTTGGCCTAATCCAGGGTGGAATTTACTCATTTATCCTCTATTTCATTCTTCACTGGACGCCGTTTTCTGATTTAACAGCAGCATTTGCTGTTTGGCTGGCAGGTATTGTTTTAACAGGCGGTATTCATCTGGATGGGTGGATGGATTCAAGTGACGCATTCTTTTCCTATCGCGATCAAAGCAAAAGGCTAGAAATTATGAGCGACCCGCGAACAGGAGCGTTCGGTGTACTATCTGTCATTGTTTTGTTAAGCGCCCGTTTTTTATTTATTTATGAGATTATCCAGCTTATGCATCCAATTACTTATGTCCTCATTGCATTTCTGCCTTTTTTCAGCAAGATGGTCATGGGGGTGCTGCTTCTTACGGTGAAGGCAGCTAAAAAAGAAGGCTTGGGCACGATGTTTAAAGAGGCGTCTAATGAAAGGACACTTTTCATCTATCCTATCTATATCATAATCTTGCTGGGCATTACTTCTATGATGCAAGTGGATGTGGTAGGGGGGATCCTTTTCTTTATAATCCTCTCCGTATTAGCCTTGCTGTATTTGCAAAGGAAAATAATTAGCTGGTTTGGCGGGTTAACAGGAGATGTGCTTGGAGCAAGTGTAGAAGGAACGGAGCTGCTGCTATGGATGACCTTGTGGTTATGGCATTATTTCGCCATGGGCTAACGGAAGCAAATCAGCGTCATGCTTATCTTGGCTGGACGGATTCGCCGCTTTGTGAAAAAGTGCCAAGAGCATCATGTAACTATGAGCATCTGTTCTCAAGTGATTTAGGAAGATGTCTTGAAACGGCAAAAATGATGTTCCCAGATTCCAGCGCCGAAATGCTTAGTGAATTTCGTGAGATGAACTTTGGGCTCTGGGAAGGAAAGACATATGAAGAGCTTAAGGATGATTTAGATTATCAGAATTGGCTTTCTGCGCCGTTTTCCTTTAAACCTCCTAATGGAGAATCCTTTACCGAGTTTTCTGAAAGGGTAGAGCACGGCTTCTTGAAAGTAATGGAGAGAATCATGGCATCTACGGTGAGAAAAGCTGCTATTGTCACACATGGCGGCGTCATTCGATACTTATTAACGAAATATGCACCAGAGAAAAAAGATTTCTGGGCGTGGAAGGTTGCTCATGGACAAGGCTTTGAACTCGTCTGGAAATTGGATGATTTAAGGAGTGGAGACAGATGCACTTTGTTACGGGAGGTTCCTTTAATGGAAAATCTAAATGGGTGAAGGAATATTATCAATTAAAGGATTCGAATCATTTATGGATTTCTTTTTATGAAAAAGAACAGGTTTTGGTGAATCCTGTTTTAGTAGAAGACCCAATGGTCATTCTTGAAGGTATCGAGGTATGGATAAAGGATCTGGCTGCACAATACGAAGTCAGTCAGGCTCGGGAAAAATGGCGTTTGTTCCTATCTTCATGGCTTGAATGGGAAAATAAGGATGGGAACAGGAAGGTTATTTTAATAGGGACGGATATATCGAAAGGAATTGTCCCTATGCATGCCGAAGAACGTAAATGGCGTGATATGACGGGCTGGGCCTATCAAGATATCGCACGCACTGCAGACAGAGTGGAACTCATATGGTATGGCATTAGCCAAAAAATAAAATAAAGGGGTAATGACGATGAGAATTTACACACGTACAGGGGATAAAGGGAAAACAAGCATTATTGGCGGCAGAGTGGAAAAGGATGATATTCGAGTAGAAGCGTATGGAACGATAGATGAAGTGAATTGCTTCGTTGGCCAGGCCATGACTCAGCTTGATTCAGAGAAATTTCAAGATATTTTAGATGACTTGGAAAAAATTCAACATGAATTATTTGATTGCGGCGGCGACTTAGCCAATGTTATGAAGGACCGCCAGTTGAAATTAACGCAGGAATCAGTAGATTATTTAGAAAAGAAAATTGATGCTTTTATTGAAGAAGCGCCGAAGCTAGAGAGATTTATTCTGCCTGGAGGGACTCCTGCTGCTGCTTCGATTCATATTGCCCGTACTGTGTCGAGAAGAGCGGAAAGATTAGTTGTTTCCTTAAAGAAAGCGGATCCGGAAATTTCAGAAGCTGCTCAAACCTATTTAAATAGACTGTCAGATTATTTCTTTGCTTTAGCAAGGGTTATTAATTTCCGCCTCAATGAAAAGGATGTTGAATATGTCCGCAGTGCGAAGGTATTTCGTGAAGGGAAGCGCAAGGAGGATAAGTAAATGAAAAGCATGAAAATGGCTTTGGTTGGTTTGTTAGTAGCACTTACTGCTGTTGGTGCTGCTATAAAGATCCCAGCCATTATTGGCAGTGTGGCTTTAGATGCCTTTCCAGCAATGCTTGCAGCGGCTCTTTTAGGAGGGCCAGCTGGTGCAGTTGTTGGCGCTATGGGACATTTGCTTTCAGCGATAATTGGCGGAATGCCAATGGGGCCGTTTCATGGGATTGTTGCCATTGAGATGGCAATCTTAGCTTTTGTTTTTGCCGTCCTGTATAAGAACGGAAAAAGGTGGCAGGCTGGAGTAGTATTTGTTCTTGGGAATTCGTTTGCAGCACCGCTTCCATTTATGTTTTTAATGAGTAAAGCATTCTATCTTTCTATTGTTCCATCATTATTAATAGGGTCTGTTTTGAATACGGTGATTGCGTTAATTCTTATTCCACGATTGTCCCGATTGGTTACACCAATGCTTTCTAAGGCGAGGATGAATCGATGAGGGATGTATTAATCATCCCTTTTAATGGAGAAGAATCGATCGTGATAGCAAGCGACAACAGTGGGGCAATCGGGTCCAGGGACATGGATGTTGTCCATGTCCCTTATGAAACGGTTGCCTATTACTGTTTTCGAGTAGCGGTGATGGAATGTATGGCAGCAGGTGCACAGCCATTTGCGATTACGGTGCAGAACTTTTGCGGGGAATACGCTTGGTCTCTTTTGTTAAACGGAATAAAACAAGGAATAGACGAGTTAGGACTCGAAGGAATCCAGATTAACGGCAGTACAGAAAGTAATTTTACCCTCGTGCAGTCTGCACTGGGTATAACAGTTCTTGGCAAAAAGAATAACGGATTTTTGCTTGATCCACTTCTTTATTCGGAGAAAACAAAGCTTGCAGTTATTGGCGCTCCATTAGTTGGTGATGAGGTCGTGGAAAAGGCTGCAGAAATTACCCCATTGGCTCTATTTAAATGCCTTTGTAATATGAAGGGTGCAGTTCTTTTGCCAGTCGGCTCGAAAGGCATTCTTGCAGAAATCAATCGCTTATTTTCTAATCAATCATTTGATGGAACCGAAATAATGACAAATGTGGATATTCATAAATCCTCAGGCCCGTCGACTTGCTTTATCGCAGTTTTTCCACTAGCAATGGAGAGGGAGATAAAGATGGTGGCTGGTCAATATTTTCATGGAATTGAAGTGATAAAATGCTGAAATTATATTTCATTAGACATGGAGAAACAGAGTGGAATGTACAAAAAAGGATGCAGGGCAGGTTGGATTCTGCTTTAACAGAGAAAGGGGAAAATGATGCGCGTTTACTAGGAGAAAGGCTTAGCGGTACAGTGTTTGAGCGGATCATATCTTCTCCAAGCGATCGAACGATCAAAACTGCAAACCTGGTTAATCAAGATGGGACTACACTTATTGAAACCGATAGAAGACTAATGGAAATTGATATGGGAGATTGGCAGGGATTAAGGGAAGATGAGATAGAAAAATTGTATCTCGGGCAATTTCATGCATTTTGGAACGATCCTGCAGCTTATAAAAGCGTTGGAGGAGAAAGCTTCTTTGACGTGAAAAAGCGAATCTCTGAATTTTTGGCAGATTTAGAGAGGACAGTCCCAACAGGGAATGTCCTTGTAGTGACGCACGGAGTTGTTATTAAAGTACTCTATCTTCTCTGTAGAAATGCACCAATCGAAGAACTTTGGAATCCGCCGTTTATTCATGGGACGAGTCTTACGATTATTCAAGTTCAAGACGGAAAGATGGAATTGCTTTTGGAAGGATGTACGGAACATAGCAGGTAGGCTTAATTAGAAAAACTTGGCGTTCGCCAAGTCCTTTTTGGCGAATGCCTTAGTTTCTCTTATGCGATCTTATTAGCAGATATTTAATAGAACACACTCTTTGCTTTAGCACGTTAATAGACTTAAACTTTCCTTTTAGCTCAAAAAAACGCTGCCATTGAACAAGGCAGCGTTTATGTCAATTATCTCTCTTCCCCTGCTGATTGTTCAGCATGGAATGTCCATTTGAGCTTTAAAGAATCCCCTTGGAACTGGTTCTGATCCTTTTTATTTTCCATGAAAACAAATCGAACTTTGAAGAGGTCTGAATCGCCTGCTTTAAGACCAGATTCTCTTCCAAAGAAGCCTTTCACAACATCAGGATTATCAATCAGCTTGTCCAATGTCATTTTTCTGTACACATTATTAAGTTTGTCATCATTAACAAGGAATTGTACCATGAAATGCTTAGCAAGATCTTCTGTATTGTCACCTTTCGCATCAATTATTTCAATGTCTGTATCCAGTAAGACCTTTGAAATATCCAAGCTCCCTTTGTTCTCAAGCTTAAATTCACGAACCATCCAATCTCCAGGCTTTAAATTATTAATATCGATAATGACTTCTGGATTAACGGCTAAATCTAAAGTCCCTGCAGTGAATTGATTATTAGTAACTTCCGTGTCGCTAAAATAGGCAAATGTTCCTCCTCCAACTAATGATAATCCAAGTGATGCAGCAGCGATCCCTAAACCTAATTTCTTTTTAAATGACATATTTTCTCCTCTTTTCTCTTTTTGTATAATTTTAAAGCAGTTCTCTAAGTATTCACTTGATGTTCTTTATTAAGAACCTATAATATGAATATAATTGAATCCATTTTATAAAACAACTATTAAAATGGATTATTCGTGCTATATAAAGAACGAATTACTTCCGTTTTCTCACTGATGCTCCTATTTTCCTAATTTTATAAAAAATATTAAAATAACCCAAACTAAACACCTAATTAAATCAAAGTATATATGAAACACTGCCTATATAAAGTAAATAACTAGGGTGTAGGTTATAGGAATAAAGGAATAACTTTTTTTGATAAATTGTCTTGCCTTTCTACAAAATAAAAATCCCAAAGCCTACGCTTAGGGATTATTTCACTCGTTAAGAAAGTTTAAGTTTATTAACGTATTAAAGTAAATCTTAAATTTATCGCAGATTAACGGGCAGTAAGACCCCCACTTCAAGGATTCGCGTATGCAAAGAAGAGTAAGAGGGGGATCAACTGCCTGTAAATGCCCATAAAATGAACACAGACTAAAAGCACCACATCGTGTGGCAATGTCTGCGTGACCCACTTCCTGTGGGCCGCAACTAACCATCAGTGGGGGGATGAAGAAAAACCCCCACTGATGGAAGTTTCACTTTATTTTGGTTTACCAAAGTCCAAAACACTCACCATGAATAGCTCATAGCACGAAAGGCATACTTCGGAAGGACTTGGCGAACACCAAGTTTTTCTTAAAAAAATCGTGGAAAAGTGGAAACAAAGCTTTGTTAGTTTCCAAATTTTAAAGATATTCGCGAAAAAGGTGGAAACAAAGCTTTGTTAGTTTCCAAATTTTAAAGATATTCGCGAAAAGGTGGAAACAAGAGCCGCTTAGTTTCCCATTTTTAAAAAAAATCGTAGAAAAGTGGAAACAAAGCTTCGTTAGTTTCCAAATTTTAAAGATATTCGCGAAAAAGATGGAAACAAGAGCCGCTTAGTTTCCCATTTTTAAAAAAAATCGTAGAAAAGTGGAAACAAAGCTTCGTTAGTTTCCAAATTTTAAAGATATTCGCGAAAAAGATGGAAACAAGAGCCGCTTAGTTTCCCATTTTTAACTATCTTTTCTATTTTTCCTTTACCTCTTCCCATTCTTCTCTAAGTACACCCATTCGGATGGAGTCATAGTATTCGCCCTCATGAAAGCGGCATTTTCTCATTCTGCCTTCAAGCTTCATGCCGATTTTTTCGGCAGCGCGCATCATTCTTTTATTGCCGGACCAAGTTGTGATACCAACTCGTACAAGCGGCATTGACGAAAACAGATAGTCAACCCAAAGAGTAAGGGCTTCTGTTCCGTATCCGCCATTCCAATATTCAGGATCATAAATGGCAATCCCAGCCTCAAGCCAATTCGACTCTTTATGCTCCCAGTAATAACTGACGCTACCTATTAACTTGCCATCCGCTTCTATTGCCATTCTTGGAATGGCTCCATCTGTAGGTTTAGGAATGAATGTCTTTTTAAAGTCTTCAAACTCTTTGAAAAAAAGAGGAAAATAAGGCGCGTCCCATTTCTTCCATTCTGGATTTTCAGTCCCATAAATGTACGTCCAAAAAGTCTTTAAATCCTCATCTTCAATCGGACGGATTATTACTTTCTTCCCTATTAACGAAAGCAATTTAGTCATTCGTTCAACCCCATTCATTATATTTAACTTTATTGTATCAGATTTATTTTAATAATTAGGAAAATTTAGGATGTGTGATCTGACGCTAGTATCGAATCTTTCAAATTACTAAAAGGGAATTGCATTTTTCATAGAGAATTTTAAGTAAAGTACGATAAATCATATAAAAGCAGGTGAAAGTATGAATTTGAAAATGGGGTACGTCATTTTGTATGTTGAAAATCTCGAAAAGACAAAGCATTTTTATGGTGAGCTATTAGGTTTAGAGCTTAAGAATGAATTTGGTACATACATCGAATACAACACGGGAGCTACGATTCTTTCTTTTAACACGAGGGAAGATGTCCGTGAGCTTACAGGTCTTCCGATTCCAGATGGTATAAGAAAGGAACAGACCTTCGAAATTGGATTTGTCACGGAGGAAGTAGAGGCTGTTGTTGAAAAGTTTCGTGAAGCAGGAGTAAAAGTACTGATGGAGCCTGTTGTAAAGCCGTGGGGACAAAAGGTTGCCTATGTGGAAGATCCGGATGGGCATTTCATTGAGATTTGTTCACCGATAGAGTAAAAGGGTGAGGAGAAATTAAATGGATGTCGTTTTTCAAACGGAAAGTGCCGTATTTAATTTTCGAGTTGCTGGTATTTGGATAGTGGATCATCATGTTCTCTTGCATAGGAATGTAGATGATGTCAACTGGGCGCTTCCTGGAGGCAGAGTTGTAATTGGTGAAGACACACAAACAAGTATTGCAAGAGAATTTGCCGAAGAGCTTGGCGCACAGGTAACGGCTGAGAGACTGCTTTGGACCAATGAAAATTTCTTTACATACAAAGGAAAAGAGTTTCATGAGCTAGCCTTCTACTATAAAATTTCTTCAGAAGAAACTGCTAGATTCTTTAAAACGGAGTCATTCAATGGACTTGAAGGTGATAGATGGATTTATCAATGGATGCCTATTGATGAAATCAACAAAATCGTTTTATTTCCTGAGTTTTTAAAGGAAGGAATAAAAGAAATGCCTGAATACACGCAGCATATTGTTGATAGAGCAAAGAGTAGTATTTAGCTCAACTTTCGCAGCATGAAATAGGTAGACAATTCTTGATATAACGTCATTGGAAGATGCAGCACGACTAGAAAATCCCTGAGGTTCTGTTACTGAGATGAACTGTATATTAAAAAATAAATTCCAATAGGAAAAGAGGATAAATTCAATGGGAAAAATTATTGCATCGGTAAGCACCACTTTAGATGGAGCTTTTACAGGACCAAGCGGGGATGAGGATAATATGGTAAGTTGGGCTATGCCGGGTGTCATAGACGCGATGGATGATAATTTGGCCATGTTCCAGAAGGCTGAAGCTCTTCTGATGGGCCGTGTAACCTACACGGGATTCGCTACTTACTGGCCCTACCAAGAAGGCGCATGGGCGGACGCCATGAACAAGACGCCTAAATATGTAGCTTCTCGCAATAAAGAGCTTCAGGATGTGCAGTGGGGCGATTACAACGACACGATCTTCCTGCTTGACGGCGGGCTAAGCCAGGCGGTGTCTAAGCTTAAAAGTGAGATCAACGGTAGCATTGTAATTCCGGCAAGCGCAGATCTTATACAGAGCCTTATGAATGCGGGACTGGTGGACGAGCTTAGTATGATTGTCCACCCAGTCATCCTGGGTTCCGGAAGGCGGTACTTCGAGAACATGGCCGATCGGCATGACATGAAGCTTCTAAGTACCAAGCTTTATGAAACAAGCGGTTCGATCCGGCTGCGTTATGAAATCATTAAGAAAAAAAGCCGGATTGGATAGCGTACGCGACAATGGATGACGAGTAAGAGTGAGGAAGCTGTGTAAGTTAGTTTCTTTATCTGCTTTTCAATAGAGATTGATCTTCCAATAAAGGATGCCCTTCTGAAATAAAAAGGCGTCCTTTTTTCAATTCAGGTTAATAAGAAGGTTCATAAACTCTAATTGTCATTAATTAGTAAAGTTTAAAACCTGCAAAAACACGGGAGAGTTCAAAACCTTCTTAATTTAATTGATGCTACAATGAATAATAGATATTTGAACTGGGGAAGACCATTAAATAGGAAGAAGGAACGAAAGTGATGGCCAATTTATGTACACCAGCTATTCAATATTGCGAAAAAATGATAGAAAGAAAAATACGGTACGATTCCACTGAAGTAGAACATAGCTGTATACGGTTAAAAGCACAAAAACAAAATGTCGTGCTTTTTCATAAAATACTAGATTCCTTTACAATGATAGCCGAGCAAACAAGATTAACCATTCCTAAAGGCAGTTATACCATTGCATATTACTGGAAAGATCGTCCATATAATTTATATATTTGGAGAGATCATAATGGAAATTATTTAGGCTCCTATTTTAATATTGTAAAAAATACATATATGACGGATAAATTGGTATCCTTTGAGGATTTAATCGTAGATATTATGGTCCTTCCCAATGGAGAGTACTTTATTTTAGACGAAGATGAATTACCTGAGTCAATAGATAAATTTGAAAATGGTTCAGTTCGCCACATCCTAAACTCATTAACGGATTCTATTGATATTATTCTAGCTCAAAATATTTCAGAAGCTGAAAATACCTTTAAACATGAGGAGCTTCTTCCTTTGTTGAATTAAAGTTAAAAAAGTTAAGTGGAGGTGCGCGAGTATATGAATAACCAATTTTATCTAATAAATGCTTTTCAAAAAATGAATTTAAAGGAAACCCTGCAGCAATCGTTTTCTTGACTGAGGAAAGATCAGATGAATGGATGAAATCCATGGCAAAGGAGCTTAACCAGCCGATTACAACTTTTATTACAGAAAAAGATGAAAGCTGTTATCACCTTCGATGGTTTACAACCACAAAGGAAATTGAATTATGCGGACATGGTACATTAGGTGCTGCTCATATTCTGTGGAGCGAAGGTTATGCCCCATCAGGATCGCCTATTACAAAGCAGTTAGTTGAAAATGGAATTTTGAACGTAATAAGCAGTACATTTTATGCAATTGGCAATAGAAAAGAAGGTTTCATCTGACTTGTCTCCTACATACATATAAGATATGGGCGAATGAATGAAAATCTTTTTATTTGAAAAAAATTCCTCAATAAATCCACCTTAATCACTCCCTTTCTTCATTCACTAAGTGGTAAAATAGGAAAGTGATCGAGAATGGAGGTTCATATTTTTTATGAAAACTAAGATTGGACTATTATATGGAGGGAAATCCGCTGAACATGAAGTATCTATGCAGACAGCAATGGCTGTTCTAAAGGCATTAGATTTAGAAAAGTTTGAGATACACCCTCTTTATATATCTAAGGATGGACAATGGAATAAAGGACCACAACTAACTGGACCAGTCACGAACCTAAAAGAACTGGAATTCTCCAACAAGGAAGCATTGCCTCCGACGGCTTTAGCTCCAGCTATGTTTCATTCAGCTAAAGAAGAAAAAAGTTCTTTTGACGTTATTTTCCCGCTATTGCATGGACCAAATGGAGAAGACGGTACTGTTCAAGGATTACTTGAGCTTCTCAATCTTCCTTATGTAGGAAACGGTGTCCTTTCTTCTTCCGCAGGGATGGATAAAGTCATTATGAAAAATATTTTTGCTCAAGCTGGCTTGCCGCAAGTAAAGTATGTTTGGTTTATTCGTAGTGAATGGGAAAAAGAAAATGAAGCAGCCTATCAAAAGGTAGAAAGTGAACTAGGGTATCCATGCTTCGTCAAACCGGCAAACCTTGGCTCTAGCGTCGGCATTAGCAAATGTACGAATAAGGCTGAACTTGAAACAGCGTTTGCAGAAGCATTCAAATTCGACCGTAAAATTATTATTGAAGAGGGCGTCGTAGCAAGAGAAATCGAAGCAGGCGTTCTTGGGAATGATCATCCAGAATGCTCAGTGGCTGGTGAAATTGTTCCGAAAAAGGATTTTTACGATTATAAGGCAAAATATCAAGATGGAGAAACCGCATTAATTATCCCAGCGGAAATAACCGAGTCTGAATATAATGAGCTAAAGGAAATGGCGATTCGTGCATTTAAAGCCCTTGATTGTTCAGGACTTGTTAGGGCGGACTTCTTTTTAACCCGTGAAGGAAAATGGTATATTAATGAAGTAAATACAATGCCAGGTTTTACACCATTTAGCATGTTCCCGCTGCTTTGGAAACACACTGGAGTTGAATATCCTCAGTTAATCGAACGCCTTGTGAATTTGGCTATTGAAAGACATACAGAAAAGCAAAACATTAAATACACAATGGAATAAGTTAGGAACACGGCGAATTTGCCGTGTTTCTTGGCTATTAGGTTAGTTATAATAAATGAGTTAAAATAATAATGACAAAATGAGACCAAAAAAGAGAAGAAACTAGCGAAAAATGGTCACAAAGAGAGATATATTGACCAGTAAACAGTTGCAATCGATAAAAATAGTTAAGATACTAGTATCTTGATTTTACATATACCTAAGAATTCGTGTCATAACGATAAATCTGAATGATGCGGATGTCTAAGAGGAGGCAGCCGATGATAACAAGAACGCTTAAAGAGATATCTGAATGGATCAAGATTGAAAATGAAATATCCATTTTTAACGATGCAGTCATTAGTGGTGTAAGCATTGACTCTAGAAAGATTAATTCTGGGAATATATTCGTCCCATTTAAAGGTGAGAATTCCGATGGCCACCGATTTGTAGAGGATGCCATCAAGAAAGGTGCTTCTGTAGCCCTTTGGCAAAAGGATGTTCCGAATCCGCCTTTGCATCTCCCTATTTTAGTTGTAGAAAATACGCTAATCGCATTACAAGAGTTAGCTAGAAATTACCGTGATGTGCTTAATGTACGAGTTGTCGGTATTACAGGCAGCAATGGCAAGACAACAACAAAAGACATGACAGCCAATCTGCTATCTGTTAAATATAAGGTTCAAAAAACAGAAGGAAATTTTAATAATGAAATCGGTCTTCCATTAACGATCTTGGGCTTAGAAGAGGATACGGAAGTCGCTGTCCTTGAGATGGGAATGAGCAGTAAGGGTGAAATTGACTTTCTAACCCGTCTGGCACGCCCAGAGGCAGCAATCATAACAAATATTGGCGAATCCCACCTGCTCGATTTAGGGTCAAGAGAGGGAATTGCTGAGGCTAAATTAGAAATTATGAACGGACTTCAAGAAAATGGATTACTTACTTATTATGGAGATGAACCGCTTCTAAAAGAACAGCTAACAAATTACGCTGGAGATTCGAACATTCGAACATTTGGCAGAAGTGAGAAAAATGATATTTTCCCTGTGGAAATTGAACAGAATGATATAGGAAGTATCTTTAAAGTAAATACTTCCAATGTGGAGTTCAAGCTCCCTGTCTTAGGGATACATAATGTATTAAATGCTTTAGCAGCGATGACGGTAGCCGACTATTTTGGTGTTCCATTTGAAAAAATGAATGAAGGATTCGCAGAACTTAAGCTAACAAATATGAGGACAGAGCTTCTACAGGGTAAAAAAGGCGAAAAGATTATTAATGATGCCTACAATGCAAGCCCAACCTCTATGCTTGCGGCGATTGAGCTTATTTCTCAACTCCCTGGATATAAAAAGAAAATTCTTGTCCTCGGTGACATGCTAGAACTAGGTCCCCAAGAAAAGGAATTTCACATTAAAATGGGTGAATCGATTGATTCCGATAAAATTGACTATGTCTTTACATTTGGAAAGCTAGGGGAATGCATAACAGAAGGAGCTAAAACGAAATTAGCAGCAGATCAAGTATTCGCTTTTACTGAAAAGCTGCCGCTTATTGAAAAGCTTGAAAAGCTAGTCAATGAGGAAACGATTGTTTTAGTAAAAGCTTCGAGAGGCATGAGGTTGGAAGAAGTCGTAAATGCCCTGCAATAAAAGGCAGCAAAGCAATGAATGCCTCATGGAAAAATTGGGATGCAGGATGCAATCGATCTGTTCTATTGAAGATTAATGAGAAATTAGAACAGAACTAAATGAGAATAGCTTTTTTGACTTGCAAGCCATTTCTTATTTGCGGTCCTAAATTGAACGTGTTGTAAGTTATAACGAGGAAAAAACGAAGAATAGTCGTCTAGAAAATATAAATGAAGGTTTATTAACCCTATATTTATATAATAATGTTTAATGCTGTATTAGATAGAAACAAATCCCTGTTCCATGTGGAACAGGGATTTGTTTTAGAGCTTTTTCTTATAATCCAATCATAAAGTGAAGAATCATAAAGATCACTCCTAAAAGCATTGGTGAGATGGCTAAGACGGTTAAACTTCCAGCCTTGCTGATATAGCTCTCAAATGGATTGGCCGCCTCCGAGGCAAGGTATCGAATCAGACGGTCCAATTTCTTTCTTTTTAATGGAATATCGGGAATTTCAAATTGATCGGAATCTAAATGCCATTGTAAAAAGGGATCTATTTTTACCGAGGAGTTATTGTGATTTTCTTTGTTCAAGTTCTTCTACCTCCAAAAGCTTACGTAATGCTTTCAATGAATGATGCAGTCTTGATTTTACTGTTCCTACAGGAATGCCGATAATTTCTGCGATTTCTGCATGTGGCATGTCATGATAATAGCTTAAGAGAATGACTGCTCTATGGTTCTCTGGTAATTTCATTATAGCTTCTCGTATGGTGATTCTATCCGCACTATTAATAGCCTCTTCGCTTGATTGAGGTATTAAAAAGGGAATTAAGCTTCTCCATTTTTTTCTTCTATTAAGCTTCGTAATCATTAAACTATAAGCAATTTGAAATAAATAAGTCTTCACACTGCCCTTATCAGGATGAAAATTATTTTTATAGCGATGTAATTTCATAAAGGCATCCTGAACAAGATCCGCACTTAATTGTTCATCTCTCGTATAGCGAAATAAAAAAGAGAATAAGGAAGGCTTTAACAAAGTATAAAGCTGACCGAAAGCTTCTTCATCCTCTTCCTTTACGACTCTCATGAAAAGGTTCGTTTCAAACGCTTTATCGGTCATTTCGGGATATCTCCTTGATCCCCTTGAGAATTTGTGACAGCCTCATGATGAAATACAGTGAACTCACTATAACCCATACCTGACCTTGGTTAGTAAAAAATTGAACATATGGATTTTCGATTGTTTCCCCACGAGATATTAAGAAATTTAGTGCTTGAACACAAATAATCGTGTAAATCGCTAAAGATACTGTTACCGTATCAAATACATTCCAACGAAAAATGATTTTCGATTTGTGGAAATTAATTTTTCTATTTTCGCGAACAATATATTTTCTGTCCATTGGAATCACTAATAATAAAATGATGACCATCATGATACCGCCTACAATCATTGAGACGATAAAACCGATATTATCCATTCTCACAATCCTCTTTTCTTCTTCTTTTGATACTTATACAAATTGGAGGGGGCAGTGGTTCAAAAGGGATTCGATATTTTTTAACTAGTATTTCTGTGATGAGTGCGGAAATCCTTTTTAAAGAAATAAATTTCAAGTAAGCTGGAAATTTTAGTTGCATTTATTTTCCATCTATCATATAGTGTGTATATAGATATAAACAGTATAACAGTTTGGTTAGGAGGAAATAATTATGAGTGAATGGAAACAAGCGTGTTGGCTTGCGATGTTTGAAGTGAAATCATCGTTGAAGGGGATTATTACACTAGCTGCGATGGCCTTAGGATTACCGTTGTTTTTTACAGAGTTGATTTCTTTTTCCGTATTGGAGGATGCTCCGATCGTCTATGATTTTTTCTTTGTATTTATATTTTGGACTGTTGCTGCTTCGTTAAGACCAAAGGAGATTCAGTTGAAGAAAATGAGCGGAGACTCGTGGGTTTCACCATATTTTATTATGCTGAATCAATTGCCAATTAAGAAGAACGTACTTGTTATGAGTAGATTTATTAGCTATTTCTCGATTTCAATCCCTTTTCATGCATTGTTTCTAACAATATATTATGCCCTTTCTCCTGAGCTCAGAGAAGTAATGCCTAATGCTTCGTATATTGTGTTTTCAATTATTTGGATTTGCTTTGGTATTATGAGTGGATCCATATTCCCTGCCAGTGATGTGGGTGAAAAGTTGAGTACATGGAAAATAGTGGTTTTTAATATTTTCTTCTTCGGTGCAATCATTGCAATTTTTTTAGGATTTTATTTTGTATACGGTCAAGGGATTGTTGCTGGAACCATACATGCTGCAAATGAATGGCCTCTACTATCAATAGCGGTGTCGATTCTGATAGCCGTCATGGGTTTCCTTTATTCCAAGGGCTATATTTATAAGAAAATTGATAAAGTTGACTATTTAGTATAAGGGATCTACCAAGGAAGGAGGCGATCGTCATAGAACTCCCTATTCGACTTTCAAAGGATTCAAGAGTACCAATTTATCACCAAATTGAAGAGCAAATTAAAGCCCTTATAGCTGGGGGGCAGCTGCCAGCAGGGACACCGCTGCCATCTATTCGAGTTCTTTCAAAGGAGCTAGAAATAAGCGTTATCACGACAAGGCGAGCATACCAGAATCTTGAATACGAAGGATTTATTCGAACTACACAAGGAAAAGGCACTTTTGTAGCGGAAGTTGAAGCCGCAAAAATGGTGAGTGTAACTGTATCAGCTGTCTATCAAGCAATTGAAGAGGCGATTGAAACAGCTTTAAGACATGATTATACGATTGAACAAATTGAAGGCGTTTTTCAGGAAGTGATAGATAAATTTAAGCATAAAGGGGAATCAAAAAGCGATGGAAAAGTGGATTGAGATTAATCACGTCATGAAGAAGATAGATGATTTTCAGCTTGGACCTTTAGATGTCTCCTTTGAGCCGGGGACTATTATAACCATCGTCGGGGATAACGGTGCAGGAAAAAGCACATTATTAAAGCTCCTCATGCATTTAGCTCCAATCAATAAAGGAGAGATCAAGGTATTTGAGCAGGTTGTTGGTGGTCAGGAGGAAGAGTGGAAAAGAAAGATCGCCTATATGCCGCAAACGGTATTAGGGTGTGATTCTTTTAATGGAATGCAGCTTAGAGAGATTGTGTCCAAGTGGTATCCTACATGGAATCAATCGATTTTTGATGAGATTGTGGAGAAGTATAAAATCCCTCTGACCAAAAAATATGGGAAATTATCACAAGGTGTGCAGCAAAAGCTTAATCTCGCTTTAACTCTAGCAAGAGATACAGATATTCTCATTCTTGATGAACCAACTGCTCATATGGATATTCCTTCTAAGCAGATGCTTATGGATCTTCTCGTTCAATGGATGGACCGTGGAGAAAAGCTCATGATTATCTCCACACACCAAATTGAGGACATTAGAAAGTTAGCCGATTATTTAGTTATTGTTCGAGAGGGACAATTAATTGGGAAATTTGAAAAAGAAGAATTATCTGGGCGTTACAAAAGATATTGGATGGAGGAGCCTCTCCCAAATGGATCCATTCCAGGAGAAATTGATCGTAAAAACGGACGAATTCTTGTCAGTGATCGATTCGAGGAGACGGAGCAATTTTTTACTCACAATCAATTAAGATGGATTAATGTGGAGTCTTTAGAAATAGAAGAAATCATTACTTATATGCTGACAGACAGAAATTAAAATGGAGGATGTGATAGTAGATGAGTAAGCCGATTCTTTCAGTCAATCAAGTTGGAAAATCATTTAAAGATAAAAGAATTATTGAGAATATTTCCTTCGATGTTCACAAAGGAGAAATCATGGCCATTTTAGGTCCAAATGGAGCGGGGAAATCAACGACGATCCGCAATATCATGGGCATTATGTATCCAGATGAAGGCTCAGTGATCTTTCATAATCAAGCAGCTGGTGATATTCCTCGCCATACAATCGGGTATCTGCCTGAAGAAAGAGGACTATATAAAAAGGCAAAAATAATAGATCTTCTCCTTTATTTTGCTGAATTAAAAGATTATCCACTTAAAAAAGCCCGCAAACGCGCATTAGAGTATTTAGCAAAATTTGGACTTGAGGGGAAAGAAAAAGCGAGTATAGAAGAATTATCGAAAGGAATGGGACAGAAGGTCCAATTCATTGCCTCGGTCATTCATGAACCGGAATTGCTGATTTTAGATGAACCCTTTTCTGGTCTCGACCCTGTAAGTCAGGAAGTTTTCAAGAAGGAAATAAAAGAATTGGCAGAAAACGGGACTTCTATTCTATTATCCTCTCATCAAATGAATTTAGTAGAAGAATTATGTGATCGGCTTTTTATGATTAATAAAGGCAAGAAAGTAATACATGGTGTATTAGATGATGTAAAGAAACAATATGCCAACTTTAAATGTACCATTCGCGGTGAAAATGATGTAAAAACACTAGAGCGGATATCGCATGTACAGCGAATTGAGCAAGAAGGAGAGCAATTCACTATATATTTAGATGCACATATTAAGCCAACTTCCTGGCTTAGGCAGCTCCCTGATTCGATCAATATAGAGGAATTGTCACTTGATCGTATATCTTTACATGAAATTTTTATCGATATTGCAACAGGCAAAAATGCATTACAGGAAGCGGGTGTTCAAACATGAAAAACAGCTTGAAGGTAGCTAAATGGGAATATAAACAAAATATGAATAGCAAGTCATTTATTATTTCATTATTTTTAACCCCGCTTTTTTTTATTGCGTTTTCTCTTTTTCCTGCGGTTTTTGATGCTCTTAAGAGTGAACCTGAGCCTGTTAAGGTTTATCTTCATGATGAAATAGGCATTAGAGATCAAGCTGAAACATTTCTTAAATCACAGGGAGTCAAATGGGAAATTGAGAATATATCTACAGACGAAGTGGCATTAATAAAGGATAAGTTGATTAAAGAGAAAAATAGTGCTTTTGTTTCATTTTCCGAAGAAACTTTGAAGAATGGTGAAGTAAAGGTTTATACAAGTAAGAAAATCGACAAGGATTTCAACAAACAAGTTCAACTGCTTAAAAGTCCGATTCAGCGCCTGCAGATTGAACGTCTTAATATACCTGAAGAGGAAATGGACGTATTAACAAAAGGTATTGAGATAGAAGCAACCCCTGTCACGGAAAAAGCAGAGGATAAAACAAAGGACCCGTTGAAACGTATAATCCCTGGTGTATTTGCAGGAGTTATCCTTTTTTCCATTGTTATTACTGGAATGATGATTTTTCAAAGCGCAAGCCAAGAAAAGAAAGAGAAAGTAGCTGAAATAGTGCTTTCATCTTTAACCTCATCAGAACTAATGCAAGGGAAGATTATTGGTTATTTCGCTCTCGGCATAACACAAGTATTCGTATGGATTCTATTGATTATTCCATTTATCGCCTGGAAATCTGATATTCCAATACTTGAATATTTAATTGTACCAGAGACGCTTTTGCTGCTCTTAATCGCCATTGCAGGGTATTTAATGTTTGCGGCGATATTTGCAGGAATAGGTGCCACCATTGAGGATGTTAATACGGCAGGAAACTTCCAAGGCTTTGTTCTTCTTCTTCCGTGGCTGCCGCTTATTTTGATAAAACCTGTTTCAGCCAATCCGGAAGGGATCATTGCACAGATCGGTTCTTATTTTCCGTTAACATCACCAGGTATATTAATCATTCGACTGTCAATGATGGAAAGCTGGCCGTGGATGGAAATAGTTATTTCACTAGTCATTTTAATTGCGACCATCTGGGTTTTAATGAAATTGGCAGGTAAGATTTTTAAAACAGGAATGCTTATGTATGGGAAAAATGCAACGCCGAAAGAAATCTTAAAGTGGTTATTCCATTCGTGATGAATGAATACAAAAGCAGTCGGACCAAAATATACCAAGCTTTTCACTAACATAGATAGGTACAAAAAGTGTATTATAATAGATAATTACACTTTTGGTGGTGATACTGCAGTGATTGGCTGTTTATGTATTCATGGCTTTACAGGTGCGCCTTCTGAGGTTGAGCCGCTTGTAGCCTATTTAAAAAAGCGTACGAATTGGGAAATTGCAGTTCCGACATTGCCTGGCCATGGTGAAACGCTATCCTTAAAAGGAATAGAATATAAAAACTGGATTGAACATGCTGAGCAAGAATTACATCGACTTATCGAAAAATGTGAAACCGTTTATGTCATTGGTTTTTCAATGGGCGGTTTAATTGCAAGCTATTTAGCCGTGCATTATCCAGTGAAAAAACTGGTTTTACTTAGTGCAGCAGCATTATATGTAAGTCCAAAGATTTTATTTAGAGATATGGGTGAAATGGTAAAAGATCTTGTTAGAGGTCGCTTGTCAGAAAATGAAATGTTTATAAGATATAAGCGAAAAATTAAAGCAACTCCAATTACAGCGACCCTTCAATTCCGGAGACTGGTTGCAGCGATCAGGCCGATTTTGAATCAAGTCACGATCCCAACTCTTATTGCGCAGGGAGAAATTGATGGAGTCGTGCCTCCAAAGAGTGCACAATACCTCTATCAAAATATTGGAACGACAGCTAAAAAGCTTATTTACTTAAAAGAATCTAAGCACCTTATTTGCCATAGTAAGGAAAAGGAAAAGCTCTTTTCAGAAATTCATCATTTTTTAAGCTAATATTCGTAATGCCATATAGCCTGTGATAAGTGACAGAATGATAATCCACTTTTTTAGGGATTACTTTCTGCTCGCTTCTCACAGGCTTTTTTTAAGAGGCCAAGAAAGTATACCTTTTCTCGAGTTGCAGAAATGGAGAAACTAGTTATTTGAAAAAGTAGACATAGAGATTAAATGAAAGGGAAATAAATCCATTTTTCTGTAGAATGAGCCCTATTTCTGCAACAAATCTAAATGAAAAATAGTCCAAAACGAGGAGTTAACTCTTTCTTCCTTCCATTGCAAACAGGCATGTATAGTGGTAAAATAAACAACAAAGTGCCAAGAGGATTTTCTTTTGAAACCTGGACATACTCCTGTTGGAGAATGTCTTTTTTCACTTTTATATAGGATTAATTGGGTAGGGAGAATTTTTAGCGCAGTTTATGGCAATTATTATTAAATTATACAATGAACGTATTCCCTAACCTAATTTCATTGAGTGAGATCTTCTTCGCAATACTGATTGCGCCTTCACGTTTGTGTGGAAGAGTGTACTTATAGGTTTCATGGTGCAATCACCTCCAATATCGGATACATTTTATTCACTAGTTTTAATTAGAAGGAGAATGAACACATTGACAAAGTTTCAAGATTTGGGCATAAGCCTTGCAACGATGAAGTCTCTGAAAAGAATGGGATTTGAAGAAGCAACACCGATACAAGCACAAACGATCCCTTTGAGCTTAGAAAATAAGGATTTGATCGGACAAGCTCAAACGGGTACAGGAAAAACAGCTGCGTTTGGAATTCCTATGATTGATAAAATTGATAATGAAAAGGATGTTATTCAAGGTATCGTTATTGCACCAACACGTGAGCTTGCGATTCAAGTGTCAGAGGAATTATACAAAATTGGTTATGGGAAAAGGGCAAAAGTATTAGCTATTTACGGCGGACAAGATATTAATCGCCAAATTCGTGCTTTGAAAAATCGCCCGCATATCATTGTTGGTACCCCTGGACGAATTTTAGACCATATTAACCGAAAAACTTTACGTCTTGAAAATGTTCATACAGCGATTCTTGATGAGGCAGATGAAATGCTGAATATGGGCTTTATTGAGGATATTGAAGCCATTCTTGCACAAATTCCTGAAGAGCGCCAAACATTATTATTCTCAGCGACAATGCCGCCTCCAATCCAAAGAATGGCTGAACGATTTATGAAGGATCCTCAAATCGTTCGTGTAAAGACTAAGGAAGTAACGGTTCCTCTAATTGAACAATACTATGTAGAAGTGCAGGAAAGAAGCAAATTTGATATTTTGACAAGACTTCTTGATATACAGTCTCCTGAACTTGCTATTATATTCGGACGAACAAAGCGCAGAGTCGATGAGCTTTCAGAGGCATTAAATCTAAGAGGCTATAATGCTGAAGGAATTCATGGGGATTTAAGCCAAGCTAAGCGTATTTCTGTATTACGTAAATTCAAAGAAGGTTCAATTGATGTTCTTGTAGCAACTGATGTAGCAGCGCGCGGTCTAGATATTTCTGGTGTCACACATGTATATAATTTTGATATTCCACAAGATCCTGAAAGCTATGTACACAGAATTGGCCGAACAGGGCGTGCTGGAAAAACGGGTGTGGCGATGACTTTTATCACCCCTAGGGAAAAGTCCTATTTACAAGTTGTTGAAAGAACAACAAAAAGAAAAATGGACAGAATGAAGCCGCCAACTTTAGACGAAGCTCTTGAGGGTCAACAAAAAGCTGTTATTGAACGTATTTTGCAGTCGGTGGAATCGAATAATCTACAATATTATAAGCAGGCAGCAGAAGAGTTGTTGGAGCAGCAAGATGCAACGATCATTGTTCAGGCTGTATTGAAAATGCTAACAAAAGAGCCAGATACAACACCTGTTAAGTTAACGGAAGAAAAGCCGTTACCTGCGAAAAGAGATCGTAGACCAGACGACCGAAACAGGTCCTATAGTGGTGGCCAAAAAGGAAGACAAAAAGCACCAGTGAGGTCTCGCCAAAGCTCAACAGGAAAACGCCACAACAATGACAGAAACAGAAGCAATTCAAATAGTTATCGTTAAAGCAGAAGAGAGCATGCAGGCATGCTCTCTTCTTTTTTTGCTCGTAAAAGACTTCTTAAGCTTTTGTCATATTGAGATCCCATATGATCCCATAGGCATCTTTTACTTTTGCGTATTTTGCACCCCAGAAGGTATCTTGCAGCTCCATCAAAATAGAGCCGTTCTTACTTAAGTGATCATAAATCATTTGAATTTCTTCTTCGTTCTCAAATTCTAAAGCTAATGAGATGTTATTACCTAACTGTACGGAATCATTCAAAAATGAATCGGAAGCCATGAGGAATAGGTCGTCTTTTTTAAATTGTGCATGCATGACTCGATCATCTGCTTCAGGTGGAGTTGGAAAATCTGCTTCACCGAAGGTTTGAAGATTCAATATTTCTCCTCCGAAAACTTCTTTATAATATTCTAGCGCCTCTTTTGCATTGCCGTTGAATGTTAAATATGGTGTTGCTTGACCTTTCATATGTATCACTCCTAAATTAATATGATCCCTACCATATTTCCCATTATATATTCATTCTAAACAAAAATAAAGAACAAATGTTCTTGTTGGTGAAAAATTCGAAACCATTTCCACTATTTAATGGTAAAATAATTAAGGTCCTTTTCTTTTGTTAACTAATTGGAAAGTTTAATAATGTCATTGCTATTCTTCAATAAAGTGAAACTTTGATCAGTGGGGGTTTTCTTCAGCCCCCACTGATCATTAGTTGAACCAATCGGGCTTTTACGGGCTGTTCATCTCCCACCTAAACTTCTCTGAATTCTCTAAGTTTTGAGGTGGGAGTCTTACAGCCCGTTAATGCGGGATAAATCTTCTGCTAAAAAAGATCGTAAGTATAACTAAGGCATTCGCCTGATGGCTTCTAACTTTTTCTAATAGATACTATTGAAGTTTAAATGAATTTTCAGGAGGTAGAGCATGATTTTGGAACCACAAAAAAGAATATCTGAAAGAGGCTTGAAGGTATGGAGAATTTCGGGTGTCATCCATTCATTGTTTTCTCTTTTGCTTTCAGGGGGACTTATCGGACTAACGATTGCCTTTGATTGGCCAATTTGGATTATCGGAGCTGCACTTATTTTTTATGTAATTGATACATATTTATTTGTTATGCTCATTCCTACATTGAGATGGAAGCGATGGAGGTATGAGGTACGAGAGAATGAAATTGAGCTGCAGCATGGTGTGTTTGTAATAAAAAGAACGCTCGTGCCAATGATTCGAGTTCAGCATGTTGATACGAAACAAGGGCCCATATTACGAAAATATCAGTTAGCAACTGTTGCTGTATCAACTGCTGCTACAGTCCATGAAATCCCGGCATTGGATATGAATGAGGCTGAGGAACTGCGATTCTTCATTTCGAAGCTTGCAAGGGTGGCTGATGAAGATGTCTGAACCGAAAAGGCTCCATCCTATTTCAACCGTTGTTAATGCCTTAAAACAATTAAAGGACTTAATCATCCCGTTTCTTGTTTTTGTTGTATTTGGCAGTAAAAATGGTGGCTTTCAACTGGTTTTTCCAGCCGTCATCGTGGTTTTGGTCCTTATTGGCGGAATTCTATCTTGGTTAAGATATACCTATCGTTTGGAAGAGGGCGAGCTGCGGATCGAATATGGTATTTTTGTGCGAAAGAAGAGATATATTCCCTTTGAACGCATACAAAGTCTTGATTTATCGGAAGGTATTTTACAACGGCCATTTGGTTTAGTAAGGGTGAAGGTAGAAACAGCTGGCTCTAGTAAAGGAGAGGCTGAGGCAGTACTAACTGCAATACCAAAAGAAGCGGCAAATCTTATTCAACAGACAATATTTTCTGCCAAAAATGAGGGCAATAGTACTCATACAGAAGAAGATGTTCAAAAGAACAGGGATGAATCACTGTACAAAATATCTACTAGTGAACTATTTCTCCTTGCATCTACATCTGGGGGAGCCGGTGTCGTTCTATCAGCTGTAGCGGCATTCGTATCCCAATTTGAAGAAATTATCCCGTATGATAAAGTATTTAATCGTTTTGAAAGCTTTATTGCAAGTGGAGTTATTTTTATAAGTATTCTTGTATTTATTGGCTTTTTAATTGCATGGGCTATTGCTTTAGTTGGAACGATGGTTAAGTACGCTGGATTTACTGTAAATAAAGCGGGCGATGATCTTATTATTACAAGAGGACTTTTAGAAAAGCGTCAGCTGACAATCCCTTTACATCGAATTCAAGCAGTTAGAGTATCAGAAAATTTAATTAGACAGCCGCTTGGCTATTGTACCGTTTATCTCGAAAGTGCAGGCGGTTCAGCTTTAGATGCAGAAAGCTCTAAAGTTATGATTTTGCCGATTATTAGGAAAAATAGAATCTCTGAGATATTATCTCCGTATTTAACCGATTATCATTTTGAGCCCAGTATCACCCCTGCTCCCCGCAGGGCAGTAAAAAGATATTTAGTAAGAGGCTTGCTTTGGAGTTTGCCAGTGGCAGCTATTCCAGTCCTATTTTTTAGACCATGGGGGTATTTAGCTCTTATGTTAGTCGTCATTTCCGTCATAGTATCTTATTTTAATTTTAAAGACGCAGGATGGAATTTGGATCATCATCAGCTTACGTTAAGATTTCGTACGATAAATAAAAATACTATTTTTATGAAGAGAAGCCGTATTCAATCTTTAAGCATCAAGGAAAGCCATTTTCAAAGGAAAAAGGAACTGGCAACCATTCATGCTAAGGTCATGTCAGGTTCAGGAGGAACAAGCGGTAAGGTATCTGATTTGGAGAAAGAGGATGTATACGAAATATATAAATGGTATTCCTATACAAAGTAAAAGCGCCGAAATGGCGCTTTCAGGCTGTTGACAAACGCTCTCTTTCTTCGTTACTCACCTTCCTGCGGTGCTCATTACCCATCCACGGTAACTCTGCTCCTCGTAAGGCTTCGTGCCTCGAAAGACAAGCGTTTTCAATAAGCCTGAAAAGATAATGAATTATACTTTGTCTACACTTTGAAAGCATCGAAATGGTGCTTTTTTATTTTGTGAAAAATCGCCTAGAGAAACGACAAATTTTTGTGACAAAAATCCTTTATTAAATCTAGCTAAAACATTCTAAATACCTATATAATAATAGTAATTTGCTAAAATGAGACAATAATTGTAATCCTTTAAAACGTTTATAGTGAAAATGAACTACCTTTCTTTAAGATGCAAGCCTACTCCGAGTGATTGATTTTACCCTTCTGCTTTCTGAAGGATAGATTGATGAGAGCTCTTATTGCGTCCTATGGAAATATGGTCAAAGTGGATAAAGCGGATAAAGCGGAACACAGGAGGGAATAGAAATGTTTGCGACAAAGAAAAAAAATAATCAGCTGCTAGAGGAAAATTTAGAATTAAAAAACCGTTTAAAAATTATTTTTGAGAAGGCTCAGCATAATGAAGTATTTCTTAATGATTTTATTAATAACTTTAATAACGAATTAAATATCGCTATTGAACAGCATGAAAAAGTAAATGGGCAGCATGATGTCCTTGCTGAATTAGTCGAAAAAATTATGGAACGCTTTGATAATGTGAATGATATTAGCCAATTGTCTTATGATAAATCACTAGGCTTACATGAAAAAGGTCAAAATTTAATTGAGTCGACTATTGATATGGTAAAGATTTCAGAGGAAGGCAGAGATTCTGTCAGTAAAGTAGAAGGTCTAATCGCCAAGCTCGGAGAACAATTAAATGAAACATCTGTAAAAATGAATCAATTAAATGAACGATCAAAAGAAATTGAGATGATTGTGAAAGTAATTAAAGAAATTGCTGACCAAACCAATTTATTAGCACTTAATGCGTCAATTGAAGCAGCAAGGGCTGGCGAACATGGTAAGGGTTTTGCTGTAGTTGCTGAAGAAGTTAGAAAACTTGCGGAAAATACGGCAGAAAGCACTAATAATATTAGCATCCTCACACAAAATATTCAAAAAGATATCGAGGATTCTTTACAATCAACAAGTAGAAGTACCGGATTAATCGAGGATGGAATCCAGCTAAGCACAGATACTACTAGCAAAATTAATTACATATTAACAGTCATCAATAATGTTCAATCTGAGGTAAAGGACGTCATTGGCACGATTGAGGAGCAAACAAATTTCTCTAATGACGTGATGAATGAAATAAAAGAAACAAAATCGATTTTTGAACAGGCGAATGAATTGATCACTCGACATATTCATGATGCAAGCCTTGTTGATGAGAAATTAGAAGTTGGAATCAAGCATATTGCGGAATTAAGTAATTGGGGTAAAGAGCTGTAGAAAAATCAGTGTAACGGTATTATCGCAGATTAACGGGCAGTAAGACCCCCACTTCTAGGATTCGCGTATGCAAAAAAGAGTAAGTGGGGGATTAACTGCCCGTAAATGCCCATAAAATGAACACAGACTAAAAGCGCCACATCGTGTGGCAACGTCTGCGTGACCCACTTCCTGTGGGCCGCAACTAACCATCAATGGGGGATGAAGAAAAACCCCCACTGATGGAAGTTTCACTTTATCAGAAAAAGAGCATCAAATTTGATGCTCTTTTTAACTACGTATATTGCTATAAATATTATTTAACCTCTACAACAAATGTGAAGGAGACTTCTCCGTTAGACCATTTTGCTACTACTTCATAAATATACCGGCCCTTATTTGCTGGAAATGTAATTTGTTTTCCCTCCAAAGCTATATTCTCTCTATCAGAATTCCATAAATACGCACTTAAATTGGGGTTTTGTTCAATCTCAATGGTCGCTTTACTATTCGGCTCCACAACAATTGCTTTGAAATTTTCTGCAATCTGTGTAGGGGATGCTGCGTCAGTTTGAGTAGTTTGATTGCCCTTTTTCCACTCAAAGCCTCCCCTAGCCATTTCATATCGGGTTTTATTGATTTTAACAAAACCTGTTAAATCAGGTGGGAATTTATCATTTTTGAAAATGAATTTTGATAAAGATGGTTGAACAGTTTCGTTTCCACTTTGAGAAAGTTCAATATGTAATGCATCAGCTTGAGCTGGATATGATTCTTTAATCGCACCATCGATCCAAATGACAACTTCTTGCCCTTCTTTATAATTATTGATATTTTCGTTCTTGTTTAATGTTATCCAAATTAAGCCGGTTTCTGCATCATCAACTAAAATACGGCTTCCCTCAATGTCTATTTGTGTAATGATGCCCTTTTTATCAAATTCTCCTTTAACAGTATCTCCCTCTTGATTACAGCCTACTAAGGTAAAACAAAATATGAATAAAAAAGTGATATATTTTTTAATATGAATTTTATTCACCCCTTTTATCGCAGATTAACGGGCAGTAAAACCCTCACTTCAAGTTTGCGAGAGAATCAAAGAAACCAAAGTGGGGATCAACTGCCCGTAAAGGCACGTAAAATGAACACAGACTAAAAGCGCCACATCGTGTGGCAACGTCTGCGTGACCCACTTCCTGTGGGCTGCAACTGGATGAACGCAGACTAAAGACACGACGTCCTGTCGTAACGTCTGCACTAGCACATCCTGTGCTTCGGAAACCCCTCACTGATGGAAGTTTCACTTTATCTGAGTAGACGAGGAATGTTAATAAATGTTTCACTTAAGAAGTTTCCCTTTTTTAGACAGTAATGCTAACCCTAATAGAAAGCCTGCAAGGAGTCCGAATAAGTGGGCAGTCACATTGATATTTGGCTGTAAAAAGGTCATGATCACCCCGATGATCATAATCGTTAAGATGATCTGTGAATTTCCTTTTGAAATAAGATCTTTTCTAATCATCGTGGCTGCAGCGTAAAAACCGAATAAACCAAAGATGGCCCCGCTTGAACCGACGTGTATGTAAGTTAATGGTTCTAGAACAAGCGTCGCGACATTTGCTGCAATTCCTGAGATGAGATAAACGAAAATGAATTTCCATTTCCCAATCATTTGTTCTAAAGCAGGTCCAAAAAGGACAAGGGAAAAACTATTAAAAAGCATATGAGGAAAGTCGCTATGCATAAAAATGGGTGTGATTAGGCGCCAATACTGCCCCTCTACAATATAAAGGTTAACCCCGGCGAAATTCTCATAAAGCCATAAATTCGGGAAAAATGGCAAGACTGAAATGAAATAAAGTACAATATGAATAGTGATGATAATGGAAACAATCGGATAAAAACGTAAAAATTCTTTAAAGCTTTCCGTCCTTGTAAACATAAGGTTCCTCTTTTCTTATCATTATCACGCTATCTGCGATAATAACTTTACTTATTGTTTATGCTCATATTATATGAAATAGAAGGAAGATGAAAGATGATATCTGGAATTGGAATTGATATTGTAGAGCTTGATCGGATCAAAAAAATATATGAGAGGCAAGAGAAGTTCGTTGAACGCATTTTGACCTCTAAAGAAAAAGCAGAATTTAAAGTATTAACAAAAGAAAGAAAAACGGAATATTTAGCGGGAAGGTTCGCCGCTAAAGAAGCCTTCTCTAAAGCAATGGGAACAGGTATTGGTGAAGCCTTATCTTTTTTAGACATTGAAATTGAAAAAGATGCAAGAGGAAAGCCGTATTTTTCTAAACCATTGACACAAGGTGTTCATTTATCCATTTCTCACAGCAAAGAATATGCCGTTGCGCAAGTGGTTATTGAAAAGTAATGTAAAAAGTGTTTAACCGTTATAGTACCATGCATTGGAATTAAAAAAGCTTGTCATTCTTCCTAGCATATTCCTTATGGTTGTCTCATATATTCATAGTGCAATAGGAGAGACAAGGAATTGGCTAATTAAATTTTTATGGCCAATCCTCTTTCTCCTCCACGATTAGCGCAAATCAAAGTCAGCTTTCAACATGAATATTCTATCCGAATGAAAGACTTTAGTTATTCCCTGATGATTGGGTAAAGTGTTCGGATATACGACCCCATGTTGAAAACAGACTTTCGTGCTGTGGATGGACAATACACGCAAATAGAGGCAAAAGGGGTTGAAGGAATGAGGAGAAAATGGTTCATGCTGCTAGTTGGGCTATTGGCAGTGATTGCATTGTCTGCTTGTGGGGCGAAATCCAAAGATGATGTAATTAAGGATTTGAATGGAAAAATTGAAGGAATTAAGGGCTATAAAGCAACTGCGAAAATGACATTGGAGATGGGGACTGAGCCACAAGTATATGAAATTGAAGTTTGGCATAAAGATCCATCCTACTATCGTGTCAATCTCAAAAATGCCCAGAAGGATCAAAGTCAAATGATTCTCCGCAATGATGATGGAGTATTTGTTCTTACACCAGCACTTAATAAAAGCTTTCGATTCCAAAGTGATTGGCCTCAAAACAGCAGTCAAGCTTATTTATACGAATCTTTAGTAAAGGATATTGTCGAGGATAAAGTAGCTAAATTCACAGAGACGAAGAATCATTACGTTTTTGAAACAAAAACAAGATATCAAAATAATCAAATGCTGCCAACACAAGAAATCACGTTGAAGAAGTCTGACCTGTCACCAGTGGGTGTAAAGGTTATGGATACGGATAAAAATGCCCTTGTGAAAGTAGAATTTTCCGAAGTGAAATTTAATGCCTCTTTTGATAAAAAAGATTTTGATATGCAAAAAAATATGACAGGAGCCCAGCTTTATGTTCCTGTTTTAGCAGAAGTAGATAATGAAGAGTTCTCTGTGAAGTATCCTTCTGAATTCCCTGGTGCGAATTTAGTCGATGAAAAAGAACTGACGACAGATAACGGAAAACGAGTTATCTTAACATATGATGGAGAGAAATCCTTCACTCTCATACAGGAAAAGTCGGTTGTGATGCCAGCAGTATCCACTTTTACAACTGTCAAAGGGGAGCCAGTTGATTTAGGTTTTACAATTGGTGCTCTTTCAAATAATACGATTAAGTGGACATATCAGGGAGTCGATTATGTTATTGCATCAACAGACCTAACGAAAGAGGAACTGGTAGAGGTTGCACAATCTGTTCAAGAAAGCACAGTGAAATAATCCTTTCGGGCTCTGAAAAGGGCCATTTTTGACACATTAAGAAAGTATAAATTGCCAGCGCAGAAGATGATTCGACATAGTTGCTAATTTTAGGAATTAAGTACGAGGGACAGGACAAGGAAGGCTTCGATAGCATTCACATCGCACGAAGGAAAAGCGATAGCTTTTACGAGGATGTGGCATGTATGAGCGCGATAAGTGCAACTACGCCTCTGTCTTCGCCTTTCCAAGGCTCGCCAATCGGCGAGTTTTCTTTAGCTAATAGGAAAGTTTAAGTTTATTAACGTACTAAAGTGATGTCAAGTTTCTATAAGATTCCCTGTAAACAATATCGCATAAGCAAAACTAAGGCATTCACCAAAAAGGACTTGGTGAATGCCAAGTTTTTCTAATGCCTTTTTCTTAAGGTCTAAAATTTTGCTTTGCATAATTTAAATTTAGATATTCCCCGAACATTGAATTTGACAACCTGTCGACAGAGTTCGATAATCTTAATTATATAAATTGAAGAAGGTGTCAAAAGGATGGGGACTATCGTGGATTGTCAAACTGCATTTTATAGGGATACTTGGGCGGAAATAAACTTGGATCATATTTCATATAATATTGAAAAAATGAGAGAGTGTTTGCATGAAGATGTTCAGGTTTTTGCCGTTGTAAAAGCAAATGCTTATGGGCACGGAGATTTTGAAATTGCGAAAACGGCGCTTGCTGCAGGTGCTTCCTATTTAGCTGTGGCCATTCTGGACGAGGCTCTTTCTTTAAGAAAAAAAGGAATTACAGCACCTATTCTTGTACTTGGAGCCTGTAAACCGGAGCATGCTGGAATTGCAGTGGAAAATAACATTACGCTAACGGTTTTCGATCATGAGTGGCTAAAGAATGCAAGACATTTTGTTAGTGCTGATCACCAATTAGTGATACATGTAAAATTTGATACAGGGATGGGAAGATTGGGTATTCGAGAGCAAGATGAGCTTGAAGAGCTTGAGGCAACCATCAATAAAGATTCCTTTATTAAAATGGAGGGTGTATACACACATTTTGCAACAGCAGATGAGCTGGATACCCATTATTTCAAGAAGCAATTGAATCAATTTCAAGAAATGATTTCTTGGCTTAAAATAACACCGGATATTATTCATACAAGTAACAGTGCAGCAGCATTGAGATTTTCTGAAGCTCATTTAAATGCAGTTAGAATGGGGATATCCATGTATGGTCTAACCCCATCGCTAGAAATAGAGCCTCTTCTTCCTTTTCCATTAAAAACGGCATTTACGCTGCATACTAAACTCGTAAATGTGAAAAAGGTGCAAAAAGGGGATAAGATTAGCTACGGATCTACCTATGAAGCAACAGAAGACGAATGGATTGGAACGCTGCCAATTGGGTATGCGGATGGATGGCTGCGCAAGCTTCAAGGACAAGAGGTCCTTATAAATGGAAAACGAGCACCAATAGTAGGAAGGATTTGCATGGACCAATGTATGGTAAAACTTCCATCACAATTACCAGTAGGAACAGATGTTACTTTAATTGGACAGCAGGGTGAAGAACAAATTACTGTCGATGAAATTGCGAAAAGGCTTCAAACCATTAATTATGAAATTACTTGTATAATGGGCGGCAGAATTCCAAGGGTTTATAAGAAAAATGACGAAGTGACTAAGGTCATTAACAACCTGCTATAATCAGGGTAATATTCACCAAAATTATTGAAATATGAACAAAGAAAAGCCGTTTCATTATAATATTATTTCACCTTATGCATAAAAGGATATTTTTTTGGCGGATAATATTGAAGAATTGATAAATTCCCTTTGCATTGCATCGGTTTGATGATAATATTAAAAATGGTAGATATAAATGGTGTGTAGTGATGGTGGAGGTGTTTGTTTGTGTCTGAGTCCAGCGCAACAACAGAGATAATGGTTAAATTACCGCAACATCTTTTAACCGAGTTAGATGGCTTTGTTAAGCAGGAAAACGTAAATCGGAGTGAATTCATTTATCAAGCAACCAAAATGTATTTGCGCGAACGAAAAAAAAGACAAATTCGTGAATCCATGAGACGCGGCTATATGGAAATGGCGAAAATAAACTTGACGATTGCATCTGAAGCATTTCTAGCAGAATTCGAGGCGGAACACACAGTTGAACGTCTAGTAAGCGGAGGGTAATCCTTTGATTGTCAAACGTGGTGACGTTTATTTTGCAGACCTATCCCCAGTTGTTGGTTCAGAACAAGGTGGCGTCCGTCCAGTGCTTGTCATCCAAAACGACATCGGGAATCGGTTTAGTCCCACAGTAATTGTTGCAGCAATCACTGCTCAAATTCAAAAAGCTAAGCTGCCTACTCATGTTGAAATTGATGCAAAGCGCTACGGCTTTGAAAGGGATTCAGTCATCTTGTTAGAGCAGATTCGAACAATCGATAAACAGCGCTTAACCGATAAGATAACTTCTCTCGATGACGAAATGATGGAAAAAGTGGATGAAGCCGTACAAATTAGCTTAGGTCTCATCGAATTTTAATATGAATACGCTCTCTTTAATGAAGAGTGGATTATTTGCATGCATTTTTTGCGTTATTATTTTATAAAAAAAATACGATCATCTACCTATGACAAGCACTCAGTGCTTGTCATTTTTATTTGGAGAAAGCCAAATTATCTTTGAACAAATACTGCTGTATGAAACTCTAGAAAGAATTTGGTAATATATAATACAAGACTTAATGGCTGGAGGTAGGGTTCTTGGAAACAACTATTGCTAAACAAAATCAATTTTTAGAAACCATTGCAAAAGAACAATCATTATCATTCAAGCAGGTTAAAAATACAATTGGCCTTCTTGAAGAGGGAAATACAGTTCCTTTTATTGCCCGTTATCGGAAAGAACAGACTGGTGCATTAGACGAGGTTCAAATCCGTAATATTATGGAGCGTTGGCAATATATACAAAATCTTGAGCAGCGTAAAGAAGAAGTCCTTCGACTAATTGATGAACAAGGGAAATTAACAGATGATCTAAAGAACCAAATTCAAAGGGCTGAGAAGCTTCAGGAAATAGAGGATTTATATCGTCCATATAAACAGAAACGCCGTACAAAAGCGACAGTTGCAAAGGAAAAAGGCTTAGAGCCATTTGCTGAGTGGATGATGATCTTCCCAATGCAAGAATCCCCAGAGGAAAAGGCGAAGGAATTCCTCTCAGAAGAAAAAGAAGTGAATACCATAGAGGACGCCATTTCGGGTGCAAAGGATATCATTGCGGAATGGGTTTCAGATGATGCGGATAGCAGGAAGTGGATTCGTCAAGAAACGACGAAAACAGGAACAATCGAATCTGCCGTTAAGGACGAAACGAAGGATGAGAAAAAGGTTTTTGAAATGTACTACGAATATGAAGAGCCAATTTCAAAAATCGTTCCACACCGTACACTGGCTCTAAATCGCGGAGAAAGTGAAGAAATTTTGCGCATAAGCATTAAGCCGAATATCGATTTCATTTTAAAATATCTTCATAAAAAATGGGTGAAGAAGGAAAGCTCACCGGTAGCAACACTTGTACAAGAGGCTTATGAGGACGGCTACAAACGATTAATTCAGCCATCCATTGAAAGAGAAATTCGCAATGAATTAACCGAAAAAGCAGAAGAGCAAGCAATTAAGATCTTTTCCGAGAACTTGCGAAATTTATTATTGCAGCCGCCATTAAAAGGGAAAGTAGTATTGGCGGTCGATCCAGCATATCGAACAGGCTGCAAGCTAGCAGTTGTTGATGAAACAGGGAAGGTTCTAAAAATAGGGGTTATTTACCCACATCCCCCAGTCTCAAAGGCGAAAGAAGCAAAAACACAAATTATTGATATCATCCATGCTTTTCAAGTGAAGATGATTGCCATTGGAAATGGAACGGCATCCCGCGAGACAGAACAATTTATTGCAGATATTTTGAAAGAGTTAAAAGAGGAAGTATTCTATCTTATTGTGAATGAAGCAGGTGCCAGTGTATATTCTGCTTCAGATCTAGCTAGAGAGGAATTTCCTGATCTTCAAGTTGAAGAAAGAAGTGCGGTTTCAATAGGACGCCGCCTGCAGGATCCGTTAGCAGAGCTTGTGAAGATTGATCCGAAATCTGTTGGAGTAGGACAATATCAGCATGATGTATCTCAAAAAAGATTAACAGAATCATTAGCTTTTGTAGTAGAAACAGCTGTTAACCAAGTAGGTGTGAACGTAAACACGGCCTCGCCATCGTTACTGCAATATGTAGCAGGTCTCTCCAAAACAGTTGCAAACAATGTTGTAAAGATGCGAGAGGAAGAAGGGAAATTTTCCAATCGTAAGCAGCTTAAAAAGATACCGCGCCTTGGAGCAAAAACATATGAGCAGGCAATAGGATTCTTAAGAATTGTAGATGGTTCTGAACCATTAGATCGTACGGGAATCCACCCTGAAAGCTATCCAGAAATAATCAAGCTGTTAAATAATCTAGGCTTTAAAACAAGTGATTTAGGATCTGCCGCTTTGAAGGAATCACTTTCGCAATTAAATGTGGCAGAAGCGGCTGTAGAATTAGGAATGGGTGAATTAACATTAAAGGATATCATTGATGCTTTAGTGAGACCTGCAAGGGATCCTCGTGATGATTTGCCGCAGCCTCTCTTGAAGAAGGATGTCCTTCAATTAGAAGACTTGCATGCTGGAATGGAACTTCAGGGTACCGTACGTAATGTTGTCGATTTTGGAGCCTTTGTTGATATTGGAGTTAAACAAGATGGACTTGTTCATATCTCTAAACTAAGCCGCCGATTTGTGAAGCATCCTCTTGATATCGTCTCAGTAGGAGATGTTGTTACAGTTTGGGTTGATTCAGTTGATAAAACCAAAGGACGGGTCTCCTTAACGATGTTAGCTCCTGGCAAGTAAATAAATATATGTATGGAATCGAGCATGAAATGATTGGTTTTGTGCTCGATTTTTTTTAACTGTTTATTATCTGAATAATCGGAGGAATAAAAATGGTTGGTGAAGCAAAGAAGATAATATTAAAAGAAATAAATCGTCTTTATCCGGTGACTGTAGATAAAATAGAACAAATTACGAATGAAATGTTTTATTGTAGCGGGAAGGAAAATAGCTATTTTGCCCGAATAACCAATTATAAAACATATGAAGAGCAATTAGATGAAGTAAGTTGGACACATCATTTGTATAAAAACGGGATAGGGGTAGCTCCAATCGTTCATTCACTTAATGACCATTTAGTTGAAAGGGTGGTAGTCCCTCAGGAGAAATTAATCGTCTTATTTAAGTCTGCCCCAGGGGATCATTTGCCAAGATCTAAATGGAAAGCACCAATATTTAAAGAAATCGGTAAGCAAATTGGAAAAATGCATCGTATTACAATGGAGTATCAACAGCAGAACACTAGTCATTTTCTGTATGATTGGTATGAAAATGAAGAATATAATTTTTTGAAGTATATACCTGAAGAAGGCAAATTAGTCAAAGGATTATAGAAGAAATTAAGTTGATTCCAAAAACTCAACATACGTATGGTTTAATACATGGTGACGTTTGGCTTGAAAATGTAGTTGTTACAGAGCGAAATGAAATAACAATGCTCGATTTTCAAGATTGCGAAAAGCATTACTATCTATACGATTTAGCAGTTCCTTTATATTCGGCATTAGAGTACTCCTTCTCGGGGGCTGGAAATATTAAAGATTATGGACGATCAATAACTACATCCTTGTTAGAGGGATACTCACAGGAAAACCATATTCCGAAAGAAATACTTGAGAAGCTTCCTCTATTTTTAAAATTAAAAGAGATTTTTGAGTATAGTTTAATGCATATGTATTGGGATAAAGAAAAATTAAGTGAAGAACAGATTAGGATATTAAACCATTATCGCATTCGTTTAGAGAATAAATACCATGCTATTCATATAGAATCTGATTTATTGTTAAGTTTCTTGTGAAAAGTAACCGATTAAAACGGTTGTCCCATAAGGTGTCTAGCATCCACATAATAACGATATCTAAAATTCCACTTGCTTGTTGATCAATAGAATTTTTCGTGGCACCTGACACCTTTGCTTTTGGAGAGCCCGTTTATTTCGAGTGTTGAGTGAATCGATTTATTAATTTATTGCTTTAGGAGCAGTGTTTTTTTCTGTAAAAAAACCAGCATTGGTTTAATAATTTTATTTGTGAACGATCCTTTTCAAAAAAAGCACGTTGCATTTGATTTTGGAACCACACAGGCATCTAAATACCTCCCTGAAATAAATCCTAATGTACTTTTTAAAAAATAAGAAAGTATAACTTTTCTCGAGTTTGAGAATTGTCTAGCTCCAGCGCCTACCCCCGACGTACAGGACGTACTAGTGTCGACAAAGCGACAAGACGTCGCGTTTTTGTCGACCTCGAGGTCATAAGACAGTCCGCCAAGAAAGTTAAAGAACAACTTTCCCGTCGGCCTGTCTTATGCTTGTCGGTGGTGAGCACTAAGGAAAGCTGCTTTGAATAATCATCGCAGGAACAATCTGACCTTTGATTGTTTCGAAGGCGCTTACGCTTTTCTTATATGAATGGGTATATATAATGTATGTTATAATAGGTTGTCATGTTCACACTAAATTAAAGGGAGAATAATGAGATGGATGACTTAGAATTACAAAAGCTTGTTGAGGAAATTTCTCATAATAGTTTTAGGAAACCATTTCGGCATAAGGCTTTCTTTAATTCAAGACTTCGCTCTACAGGAGGGCGTTACATGCTGAACACTCATGATATAGAGATAAATAGAAAATACCTTGATCAACTTGGATATGATGAATTATGCGGTATTATCAAACATGAGCTTTGCCATTACCATCTTCATATAGAAGGAAAAGGATATAAGCATAGAGATAAAGATTTTAAACAATTAATGAAGGAAGTTGGTGCTCCAAGATATTGCTCGCCGCTTCCTGAGCGAATGAAAAAAAAGAAGGTAAGTAAGAGGAGAATCATTTATATTTGCAATGATTGTAAACAAATTTATGAGAGAAAAAGAAAGATCAATACTCAAAAGTATGTTTGCGGAACATGCAAGGGGAAATTAAGGATAAAAGAAGAATTAGTATGTAATTAATTTTTTTAAAAAATATTATTGACTTTTCATTGCTAGGTTTTTATAATTGTAAGAGTCGATAAGATGATAGACGAAATTAACGCTTTATTAAATGAGTCTGGATTGCTTGATTTAATCGACTTTTTAAGTGAATAATACTAATTATTCCGCAGTAGCTCAGTGGTAGAGCATTCGGCTGTTAACCGAACGGTCGTAGGTTCGAATCCTACCTGCGGAGCCATTATGGGGAAGTACTCAAGAGGCTGAAGAGGCGCCCCTGCTAAGGGTGTAGGTCGCGTAAGCGGCGCGAGGGTTCAAATCCCTCCTTCTCCGCCAGAACTAATTCAAACGATGGCCCGTTGGTCAAGCGGTTAAGACACCGCCCTTTCACGGCGGTAACACGGGTTCGAATCCCGTACGGGTCACTTTCAAACAAATTAATTTAATGGTCCGGTAGTTCAGTTGGTTAGAATGCCTGCCTGTCACGCAGGAGGTCGCGGGTTCGAGTCCCGTCCGGACCGCCATTTCTTTTGGGGAGTACTTGAAAGATTAATCAAGTAACTAATTCGAAGAAGTATTTCATAAAGATTTCATCAGTGGGCTATAGCCAAGCGGTAAGGCAACGGACTTTGACTCCGTCATGCGTTGGTTCGAATCCAGCTAGCCCAGCCAATTTGTATGAGCCATTAGCTCAGTCGGTAGAGGATTGCGAAAGCTTACAGTCCGAAGCGACACATCCTCGAGTAGTAAGCAGTAGCAATCTGCAACAAATCACAAAGAGATTTGGAGCACAATTTCGACTACAGACAAAATAGAGGAAATCATATTTTTTATGAGCCATTAGCTCAGTCGGTAGAGCATCTGACTTTTAATCAGAGGGTCGAAGGTTCGAGTCCTTCATGGCTCACCATCTTTTCTCAGACAATAATAAGTCGGATTGAATTTATCTTTTAAGAATTTTTTTTAGTTTTATATTTTTGCGGGTGTGGCGGAATTGGCAGACGCACCAGACTTAGGATCTGGCGCCGCAAGGCGTGGGGGTTCGACTCCCTTCACCCGCACCAGTAGTTAGCAGTTGAATTGTTTGTCGATTTCTGTTATTATTGTTTTTATCACTTTATTAAGCGGTCGTGGCGGAATGGCAGACGCGCTAGGTTGAGGGCCTAGTGGGGGCAACCCCGTGGAGGTTCAAGTCCTCTCGGCCGCACCAAAAAAACTTGTTGACATCAAAAGTGAAACGATATATAATATGTAAGTCGCTTTAATAAATGCGCCCGTAGCTCAATTGGATAGAGCGTCTGACTACGGATCAGAAGGTTATGGGTTCGACTCCTTTCGGGCGCGCCATTTACGGGAAGTAGCTCAGCTTGGTAGAGCACTTGGTTTGGGACCAAGGGGTCGCAGGTTCGAATCCTGTCTTCCCGACCAGTCGAGAAATATTAATAATAAGCGGGTGTAGTTTAGTGGTAAAACTACAGCCTTCCAAGCTGTTGTCGTGGGTTCGATTCCCATCACCCGCTCCAAAATTGTTCTTTGAAAACTGAACGAACAAAAACGTCAACGTTAATTCTAAGTCTTTTTATAAGACATTTTTAAGAGCTAATCTTACTCTTTATTGGAGAGTTTGATCCTGGCTCAGGACGAACGCTGGCGGCGTGCCTAATACATGCAAGTCGAGCGGACTTGTGGGAGCTTGCTCCCGCAAGTTAGCGGCGGACGGGTGAGTAACACGTGGGCAACCTGCCTGTAAGACTGGGATAACTTCGGGAAACCGGAGCTAATACCGGATAATTCTTTTCTACACATGTAGGAAAGCTGAAAGATGGCTTCGGCTATCACTTACAGATGGGCCCGCGGCGCATTAGCTAGTTGGTGAGGTAACGGCTCACCAAGGCAACGATGCGTAGCCGACCTGAGAGGGTGATCGGCCACACTGGGACTGAGACACGGCCCAGACTCCTACGGGAGGCAGCAGTAGGGAATCTTCCGCAATGGACGAAAGTCTGACGGAGCAACGCCGCGTGAGTGATGAAGGTTTTCGGATCGTAAAACTCTGTTGTTAGGGAAGAACAAGTACCGTTCGAATAGGGCGGTACCTTGACGGTACCTAACCAGAAAGCCACGGCTAACTACGTGCCAGCAGCCGCGGTAATACGTAGGTGGCAAGCGTTGTCCGGAATTATTGGGCGTAAAGCGCGCGCAGGTGGTTCCTTAAGTCTGATGTGAAAGCCCACGGCTCAACCGTGGAGGGTCATTGGAAACTGGGGAACTTGAGTGCAGAAGAGGAAAGTGGAATTCCACGTGTAGCGGTGAAATGCGTAGAGATGTGGAGGAACACCAGTGGCGAAGGCGACTTTCTGGTCTGTAACTGACACTGAGGCGCGAAAGCGTGGGGAGCGAACAGGATTAGATACCCTGGTAGTCCACGCCGTAAACGATGAGTGCTAAGTGTTAGGGGGTTTCCGCCCCTTAGTGCTGCAGCTAACGCATTAAGCACTCCGCCTGGGGAGTACGGCCGCAAGGCTGAAACTCAAAGGAATTGACGGGGGCCCGCACAAGCGGTGGAGCATGTGGTTTAATTCGAAGCAACGCGAAGAACCTTACCAGGTCTTGACATCCTCTGCCAACCCTAGAGATAGGGCGTTCCCCTTCGGGGGACAGAGTGACAGGTGGTGCATGGTTGTCGTCAGCTCGTGTCGTGAGATGTTGGGTTAAGTCCCGCAACGAGCGCAACCCTTGATCTTAGTTGCCAGCATTCAGTTGGGCACTCTAAGGTGACTGCCGGTGACAAACCGGAGGAAGGTGGGGATGACGTCAAATCATCATGCCCCTTATGACCTGGGCTACACACGTGCTACAATGGATGGTACAAAGGGCTGCGAGACCGCGAGGTTAAGCGAATCCCATAAAACCATTCTCAGTTCGGATTGCAGGCTGCAACTCGCCTGCATGAAGCCGGAATCGCTAGTAATCGCGGATCAGCATGCCGCGGTGAATACGTTCCCGGGCCTTGTACACACCGCCCGTCACACCACGAGAGTTTGTAACACCCGAAGTCGGTGGGGTAACCGTAAGGAGCCAGCCGCCTAAGGTGGGACAGATGATTGGGGTGAAGTCGTAACAAGGTAGCCGTATCGGAAGGTGCGGCTGGATCACCTCCTTTCTAAGGATATATAGAAGTATT
>NZ_JAGYPM010000004.1:460380-790380 GCF_018343665.1 Cytobacillus citreus | reverse complement strand
TACCGCCCTATTCGAACGGTACTTGTTCTTCCCTAACAACAGAGTTTTACGATCCGAAAACCTTCATCACTCACGCGGCGTTGCTCCGTCAGACTTTCGTCCATTGCGGAAGATTCCCTACTGCTGCCTCCCGTAGGAGTCTGGGCCGTGTCTCAGTCCCAGTGTGGCCGATCACCCTCTCAGGTCGGCTACGCATCGTTGCCTTGGTGAGCCGTTACCTCACCAACTAGCTAATGCGCCGCGGGCCCATCTGTAAGTGATAGCCGAAGCCATCTTTCAGCTTTCCTACATGTGTAGAAAAGAATTATCCGGTATTAGCTCCGGTTTCCCGAAGTTATCCCAGTCTTACAGGCAGGTTGCCCACGTGTTACTCACCCGTCCGCCGCTAACTTGCGAGAGCAAGCTCTCACAAGTCCGCTCGACTTGCATGTATTAGGCACGCCGCCAGCGTTCGTCCTGAGCCAGGATCAAACTCTCCAATAAGATGAGACTTCCATTACGGGATGTCTTCCCCCGAAATGGTTAGTCGAATCGATCGGGTATTTACGGGCAGTTATCCGAAAGGATATTACTGCTCGTTAATACGCGATAAAGAGTTGATATAGCTCACTTGCACACGGATGTGCTGACGTCGATGTTGCCACAGGACGTGGCGTTCTTAATCGACGATCATTTATAGTCTTAAAAAAGTCTTAGAATTTACGTTGACGTTTTTGTTCGTTCAGTTTTCAAAGAACAATATTTTCCGTTTATCGCTCAGAAGCGACTTTTCTAATATAACATGTGTCGTTGTTACTGTCAACACTATTTTAAAAAAATCATCCGTCAGCAGCTCTTTGTTTATGCTTACAAATCGCAGCGACGGATATTAATATAACAAGTAATAATAAAAAGGTCAATAACATTTTTGTTTTTTTACGATAATTTTTTTCCGAGTTTATAGTAACGATGAAAAATATCTTGACCTTTAGTTTCAATATTAACTATTTCGACAACATGCTTATCAATTAAATATTCAAGAAGCATGCCCAGATCAACAGAATAGAATATCAATTCCTCGTGTTTCATCAGCTCACTAATAGACCAAAATTCTTTTTCTGATAGCACATCAACAAAGTGACTGATTCCACTCTTCGTTTTAGAATGAATTAAAAATTCACTTGCTAGGAAGAGCAGTTCTAATCTTTTCTCTAATGGCTCATGACTATACACCAGTTCTTCATATAACTTTAATATTTCTGGTTCAATCTGCTTAACCTGCTGCCAAACGGTAACCTCCGGATGAAAACCGTGCTCAATAATGGCAAGTCTTGCAAGATGGTGAAGGGAGTGAACAACATGATTATATGTATCTAAATAATGTCCGTTTTCAAAAAATGCTCTTCCGTCCATATAGCGGCGAATTAATTTTGCAAATTCTATTCCCATTTTCAGCTTCCGCCCATTAAACGGGAACTCCCTTAATTCTGTTTTTAGATTGTGAATATATTCATTTCGTTCAAATAATATTTTTCCGTTATATAACCAATCAAAAATTTTCTTGTTAGATCCTAGCAAAAGCCATTCATGTAATTGTTGGTCTGTAACCATATATAAAGCAGATTTCTTATCGTTATAAGTATAATGCTTAACAAATACGTGAGTTTCAGCTTCCTTCACGAGAATAAGTAGGACTGCATCAAACGTGTCAGTAGCTGGAATGTTTTTTTGTTGCTTATTAATTATTATAACCCCTAGGGTGTTCGCTTGACTTGCCCGTTCCTGGTAAATAGGCCGGAGAATGTCTTCCATTATCATTCCTCCATTTTATTGATTAACTATATGTTCGACAATTTTTTTAAATAATCCTCCTTAAGTAGAGAGAAAAAGATAACTTTTATTAACTTTAATTTTTGTTTATCATCTAACAACCGTTATGATATAGTTATTCCTTAGGAGGGACAAGGATGGCTAAATATTCTAGTAAAATTAATAAAATACGATCATTTGCCCTTGGTTTAATATTTGTTGGTTTTCTTGTCATGTACATAGGTATCTTCTTTAGAAATTCCCCTCTTGCTATGACAATATTTATGCTTTTGGGATTGCTCTTTATTATTGCAAGCACTGGAGTATATTTTTGGATTGGGATGCTTTCAACTAAAACGATACAGGTAGTTTGTCCAAATTGCGGCAAACACACAAAAATGCTTGGGCGTGTAGATATGTGCATGTATTGTAAAGAGCCGTTAACACTTGATCAAAACTTAGAGGGCATGGAATTCGACGAAAAATATAACAAGAAGAAAAAATAAAACTCGGCAAAAGGCCGAGTTTTATTTTTCACAAAAAGCCCATGAAAAATGAATAAGCTGTCAGCAACTTGGCCACCAGCTTAGTTTTAGTTTGAGCATATTAATATTAATGCGCTTCTTTACTAGCACAATCTGGGCAGGTTCCATAAATCTCCATACGATGATGGCTTATTTTAAACCCTGTCACATGAGAGGCTAAATGCTCAACTTCATCAAGTCCTGGATAATGGAAATCAACAATCTTACCACATTTTTCACAAATCACATGATAGTGATGTGTTGTTACAAAATCAAATCGGCTTGATGCGTCTCCATAGGTTAATTCTTTAACAAGTCCAACCTCACGAAATACTCTTAAATTATTGTAAACTGTTGCCACACTCATATTAGGAAACTTTCCTTCTAGAGCTTTATAAATATCATCTGCAGTTGGGTGCGACATAGAGTTTATTAAAAATTCAAGTATCGCATGACGCTGTGGTGTTATGCGAACTCCGGTATCCTTTAAAGTATCTAGCGCTTCTTTTAATTGAATATGCGCCACCGCCATGCACCTCTTTTCTAACAAGAATTATTACTTTATAATCTTTATAATTAGTTTACTCACTATTTGCTACTTTTGTCAACATTACAACCTACATTACATTAAAGATGTCCAAAGCATCCTTCATTATCATTGAAGTTATGTTTACTAACCCCCTTCTTTATTTCACTTATCTTGTTTTAATATATGAATGATAAGTATGTTTAAAAACCTCCTTTTGAAAAACTTGACGTTCGCCAAGTCCTTCAGTCGAATGCTTAATTTTCCTTATGCGACCTTTTTGACAGAGTTTAAATCAAAACATCATCATTTTCACTTTAGTACGCTAACAACTTAAATTTTTCTTCTAGCCAAAGAAAAAAAGGCGAATCAATTAAGATCCGCTTTATCATTTATCTGAGGAGGTATGCCCTAATAAAATGATATTCAAAACTTTGGTTTATGAATGGACAGAAGCCTTGTTTATAAAAAAATAGGCAAAAACTAAATATGGTTGCAATTTAAAATTATGAAAGACTTTCCTGAATATATTTCAGGGCTTCTTCGACATGTCCTTTAACTTTAACCTTTCTCCATTCCTTGACTAGCTTGCCGTCCTTTTCAATTATGAAAGTACTGCGTTCAATCCCCATATATTCTTTCCCAAAATTTTTCTTTAGCTTCCAGACATCATATGCTTCTGCAGCCTTATGTTCCTCATCTGCAAGAAGGATAAAAGGTAAATCATATTTTTCTATAAATTTTTCATGCCGTTTCATTGGATCTGGACTTATTCCAATGATAACTGCATTCACTTCTGAAAAACGATCATGCTGATCCCGAAAATCACAAGCTTGGGTTGTACAACCAGGTGTCATATCCTTTGGATAGAAATAAAGAACGATATTTTTTCCACGATAATCGGACAACTTAACCGCTTCGCCTGTACTTGCAAAAAGCGTAAAATCTGGAGCTAATTCTCCTAAAGTAACTGACATCGAAATCCCTCCAATGGGTTTTTCTTAAGCCTATCCAATTTTCAATGGAAACTCAACTTATCTATCCTACAATTTATTTTCCATGTCAAACACTGCCCTAAAAACGAAAGCAGCCGGAATGGTATAACCAATTAATGCCTCAAGCACCGAGATCATTCTTCCAATTCCAATAGGTGCAATATCACCATATCCTACTGAAAATAGTGTAACTGCACTGAAATAAAAACCCGTTTCTAATTGACTAAGGAAATTTTCATCAAATCCTATCGTCCCATCCATAAAAACAGAATACCCATTAAATTCCAGAAGGATATATATTAATCCGAACCCGAGCATGAGAGTTACATATATAAATGCTAAATACATAAAGTTTTCAAATGAAAGCTTCTTTCCTTGTAATCGGTGAGGTATAAATAAGGTTCTCAAACTCATAATCATACAAAAAACGATAAGTACTAGGAATATATAAAAAACCATTACACTCCCTCTCTTCTCTCTCATCTGATATACTATACGCCTTATGAGCAAATGGTATGACAGCTTGTCAAAGAAAAGCGCTGAAGCTAATCAATTCTCAAACTCACAAAAAGTTCAAAGCATCCATTCAAAAAAACATGGTAATATAATAAAGGTTGCAAAAACTCTATTTCCGATCATTGAAGGAGGATCTATATATGCAATTTACCAATTCAGAGCGAATACATAAGCAGGCACTTGAACATATTGTTGGTGGTGTAAACAGCCCTTCTCGTTCATATAAAGCAGTAGGCGGAGGGGCACCTGTTGTCATGGAAAAAGGGCAAGGGGCGTACTTTTGGGATGTGGATGGAAATCAATATATCGATTATTTGGCAGCATACGGACCTATTATTACTGGACATGCCCATCCACATATTACAGAGGCGATTAAGACTGCTGCAGAAAATGGCGTTCTTTATGGAACACCAACTCCACATGAAGTGAAATTTGCCGAAATACTGAAGGAAGCTATGCCAGCATTAGAAAAGGTACGTTTCGTGAATTCTGGAACGGAAGCAGTTATGACAACGATACGTGTAGCACGTGCTTATACGGGTCGAGATAAAATTATTAAATTCGCAGGCTGCTATCACGGACATTCTGACCTTGTTCTTGTTGCTGCAGGATCCGGTCCTTCCACACTAGGTACTCCAGATTCCGCTGGCGTTCCGAAGAGCATCGCTCAAGAAGTAATTACAGTTCCATTTAATGATATCGAGCCATTTAAAGAAGCATTAGAAAAATGGGGAAGCGAGATCGCGGCAGTTCTTGTAGAGCCAATCGTTGGGAACTTCGGAATTGTTGAACCAAAGCCAGGCTTCCTCGAGCAAGTAAATGAATTAACACACGCTGCAGGAGCACTTGTTATTTATGATGAAGTCATAACCGCATTCCGCTTCATGTATGGCGGAGCACAGGATCTTTTAGGCGTAATGCCCGATTTAACTGCAATGGGAAAAATAATTGGCGGAGGATTGCCAATTGGTGCCTATGGCGGCAAAAAAGAAATTATGGAAAAAGTTGCTCCGTTAGGCCCAGCGTACCAAGCTGGTACAATGGCAGGAAATCCAGCATCAATTTTGTCAGGTATTGCATGCCTTGAAGTTCTTAAGCAAAAGGGCGTTTATGAATACCTTGATCAATTAGGTGCAATGCTTGAAGAAGGTATTGAAGCTGCTGCTAAGGAGAATAATATTCCGATAACGATAAATCGCTTAAAAGGAGCTTTAACTGTTTATTTTTCTGATGTAAAAGTTGAAAACTATGAACAAGCAGAAAACACGGATGGAGAAATGTTTGCGAAATTCTTCAAACTCATGCTTAAACAAGGAATCAATCTAGCACCATCGAAGTATGAAGCATGGTTTATTACGATTGCCCATACAGAAGATGACATTCAAGCGACCATTCAAGCAGTAAATCACGCATTTCAAGCATTAAAGGATGCATAATTCCTATTATATTTAATACGATTTTAAGGAGCGATTATTCGCTCCTTTTTCTTTTGCTAATAGGAACTCATAGGACTTAAATGAGTCTATTTCTACAGGCATTCGTTGAAAACGACTTTGCCAAATTATCTATTCTACCTTTCAGAGGAGCCACACAGGATTAACCAATTTGTTAAAAATTTTAATGAAATTCCATTGTACTTCTTTATTTATCCATGTATAGTACATTCATGTTATCTAACAATTTAATCTTGAATCGATTTCAATCATTTTTCGTATATAGATATGTTACAATGAGTGTTCTTACATTCATATTACAAACAGAGGAAAGCTCTTCTGAAAGAAAGGAAACAAATTAGTATGAAGCTTGGTGCCCGCATTTTGAAAACGGGAATCGCAATTGTTCTATCATTATTTTTAGCAGAATTATTTCAGATGCCATCACCTGTATTTGCGGCAATTGCAGCTATTTTCGCAATACAGCCGACTATTTATCGATCCTTCTTGTCGATCATCGAACAAGTGCAAGGGAATGCAATTGGAGCCATTGTCGCAATTGTGTTTGTCCTTGTATTTGGTAATCATATATTCATTATCGGATTGGCAGCTATTGTTGTCATAACGATTAACTTAAAGCTTAAAATTGAAAATACAATTGGATTGGCACTTGTTACATTGATCGCCATTATGGAAACGCCAGGTGATACCTTCATCCAATTCGCGCTTATCCGCTTTTCTACTATTATGTTAGGGGTATTTTCTGCTTTTATCGTTAATCTTCTATTCTTACCGCCTAGATATGAAAAAAAGCTTTACTTTAAACTCTCAGACATTACGGAAGAAACAACAAAATGGATTCGATTAACAATAAGACATGCTTCTGAACATAAATTATTGAAAAACGATATTGGAAAAATGAAAGAAACAGTCAGAAGCCTTGATCATTTATATTTAATGTATAAGGAAGAAAGAAATTATTTCAAAAAAGATACGATCGCTAAGTCACGAAAGCTAGTTATTTATCGCCAAATGATATCTACAATAAAAAGATCACTAGAAACATTACGAAAATTGCATCGCTTTGAAAATGATCTTCAGGAAATGCCGGCAGACTTTCAATATGTTGTTCAGCAGCAGCTAGATTGTCTCATTCATTATCACGAGCATGTAATGTTGAAATTTATTGGAAAGGTTCGTCCACAAGTGGTTTTTGAAGAAGGTGACATTTTTCTAAATAGAAAAGAGCTTTTCAATCTTTTCTTTTCACAGCAAAAAGAAGCTAAATTAGAGGATGATGCGATTTTACCCCATACGATGCAAATCATCTCAGCCATAATTGACTATAATGAACAAGTTGAACATCTTGATAAATTAATTTCTAGTTTTCAAACCTATCATAAAAAGTCTAATGAAGTAACAATTGAATAGAGATCTGTCTTAGAAGGGTATATTTGCTCAAGAATTGAAAGCAGATATGCTGCTATATTGCATGAAAACAGAAGGGCTGTCTCAAAGCCGAAAATTCAGCTTATGAGACAGCCCCTATTTTAATTCTCAAGCTGCTGTACTTGGAATAACTTATAATAATTCCCCTGTTTCTTCATTAACTCCTCATGACTTCCAATTTCTGAAATTTCGCCGTGTTCAATTAAAATAATGCGATCTGCATGTGTAATGGTTGAAAGTCGATGAGCAACAATGAAGGTAGTCCGATCTTTCGCTAGCTGTTCGAGTGCTTCCTGTATTAAATGTTCGCTTTCTAAATCTAAGGCAGATGTTGCTTCATCTAAAACTAAAATTGGCGGGTTCTTTAAAAATACTCTTGCAATGGCTACCCTTTGCTTTTGCCCCCCAGAGAGCTTCACTCCACGCTCTCCAACCTTTGTGTCATAGCCATTTGGCAAGTTCATAATAAACTCATGAGCATTAGCAGCCTTGGCCGCTGCAATGACCTCTTCTTCTGTTGCATCCGGTTTCCCTAAGAGAATATTGGTTTTGACTGATTCACTGAAAAGAATATTATCTTGTAAAACCATCCCGATTTTATCCCGTAAAGATCTTACCTTAAATGAACGGATATCTTTCCCGTCTAATAAAATGCTCCCTTTTGTTACATCATAAAACCTAGGAATCAATCCTACTAGTGATGATTTTCCACCGCCGCTCATTCCTACAAGCGCAATCGTTTCTCCTTTTTTTATATGAAGAGAAATATTTTTTAATACTAGATCTTCCTTTTCATCGTAAGCAAAGCTAACCTGCTCGAAATTGATATCTCCTTTAATATTTGTGCATTCAGCAGCATTTGGAGAATCATCAATATCATATTTCTCATCAATTAATTCAAACACCCTGTCCATCGAAGCTATCGATTGTGTAAGTGTTGTGGATGAATTTACTAATCTTCTAAGAGGGCTGTACAATTTATCGATATAGGCAATGAAAGCCATCATCGTTCCCATAGAGAGGTTACCTTGAATAACTTGGTAACCTGAATAGCTGATGACGAGTAAAGGTGCGATATCTGTTATTGTGTTTACAACAGCAAATGCCTTTGCATTCCATTTCGTCTGATCGATAGCTTTAATTAAAAAATTTCCGTTTTGCTTATTAAACTGGGTTTGTTCATAGTCTTCAATGGCAAAGCTCTTAATTACTGCCATTCCTTGGACACGTTCATGGAGATAACCTTGGACTTCTGCAAGTGCCTGTGACCGAGCCCTTGTTAGCTTTCTTAAATTACCGAAAAAGTACTTCACAGAAAACCCATAAAAAGGAAAAAGAATTAACGAAACGATCGTTAAAGTGATGTCCATTTGCATCATAATCACGACTGCTATCACAATGGTGGCAATATCAAGCCATAGGTTCATTAGTCCTGTAATGACAAACGTCTTTGTTTGCTCAACATCATTAATAACTCTAGAAATAACCTCTCCAGCTCTTGTGTTAGAATAATATTTAAAGCTTAGCTTTTGTATATGTGTAAATAGCCTATCTCGTATATCATATAAAATTTTACTAGCTACCCATTGTGCAAAATATTGTCGATAATATTCTATTGGAGGACGAATGATAGCAAATATTAAAATCATTATTCCCATCATTTTCAATAAGCTGCTTGTCTTATCAGCACTGCTTAAATCAGGATTTCCTATAACATCATCAATGACAAATTTGATTAATAGCGGAATCAATAGAGGAATCGCAAATTTTATGATTCCAATTATAATTGTTAATATGATCTGAAGGCGATAAGGCTTAACAAAATGCATGTAACGCCGGATGCTGCCCAACTTTTTTCCCCCTCTAAACACTTTCCTCTTTTGGCCATATAAAAACCTGTTGATACAACGTCAACAGGCGTTACTTATGGTACCCATCCATTTTTTCATCGTCTGTATGTAAGATATCTTTCATACCAAATATCAATAAAATCCGGTGCAAAAGGACCTTTTCTTTGGCGAATCCAATGAATTAATTGATCTACATTGAATTTTAGAATCCGGTCAATGGGCTCGGGATAATTCATTTCCAAACGATGTCTTTCATATTCATCCTCGTCAAGTAAATTGAAAGTCATATCAGGAAACACTTTAATATCAAGATCATAATCAATATATTTCACTGCTTCCCCATCAAAAATAAATGGAGAGCTCAAATTACAATAATAATAAATCCCATCTTCCCGAATCATCCCAATCACATTAAACCAATATTGGGAATGAAAATAACAAATCGCCGGCTCTCTCGTAACCCATGTCCTTCCATCCGATTCTGTTACAACAGTCCGGTCATTTCCGCCAATTACTAAATTTTGAGTCCCTTTTAATACAGTTGTTTCCTCCCAGACGCGATGGATGTGCCCATTATGTTTATAGCTATGGATTTGTACTGGTTCTCCTTCACTGGGTACTGCCATTCTTTTTCCCCTACTTTCATTTCACCGGGCTTTGCAACCTATTCAAATAAGAAAAACGCTGCGTATCTTTTTTTAGAGACGAGAGGTTAGACATGAGATAATCTAAATTTGACGATTTTTTAATATCCCAACTATAATCCCCTTTAATTTTTCAAATGACTAAAGGCAACAAAGAACGAATCCTTTTTCTATTATTATAACGGTTTTAAGCAAATTTTAAAACAAAGAGCCATTGAAAAACATCAATGGCCTTAAGAAAAATTAATATTAGATAAATTTTTTTATACTGTTACTTTTACTTTTTGATAGGAGCGAATGACTTCTTCTGTCTGGTTTTCAAATAATAGATGAATTTCTTTTAATTCACTCTTCAAATTTGCAATTTCAATTTGAATACTTTCTAGCTCTGTTTTCTGCTGTAAAGAATTTAGTTCTTCTTCTATTTCCTCACAACGCTCAAGCTCACTTTGGAGAAATAATAGTTTTTCCATTATTTGCAGTTGCTCAGATACTAAATAGTTAAAGTTTTTCATCCTTTGTCACCGTCCCGTTAATTATTCATGTCTATGTATTCGCTCATAACTTTACGAACCCTTTGACTACTTCTGTAGACTAGATAGAAGTTTTGTCGAAAAGAAAAGCGAAAGAATCAAATTTTAGATTGTTCCTTTTAAGTTCAAAGGAGCTTTAAGACGGGCCGGCGAGAAGATTTTTTTCTTTAAATCCAACAAAGTAATGCTTTATCCCAAAAAGAAGGTGCCCTTTCGAATGAGGAGCACCTTCTTTGTAAGTATTATTGGCCTTGTTGACCTGCGTTTTGAGCTTTTTTTGCTTCAGCTTGTTGGTTTTGTTGTTTTACATCTTGAGCATTGGTTTCACTTGCAAACTCAGTACCGAATTGGCCTTGAGCAGCACCGCCAGCTGATTGAGCATTTTGTTGTCTTACTTCTTGAATGTTAGTTCCAGCTGTAGATTGATTTGGTTGTTTTGCCATGATTATCACCTCCACGCTCTTTAATTTATCCAAGCGCAGAAATATTATCCTTAGATTTTAAAAAACTAGGGCAAGAAAATTTATGTAATGTGAAACTTCAATCCAAGGGTCGACGACGTACACGATATGCTAGTGCCAAAATTGCCAGAGGACAAGGAAAGCTGAGGCAGGGAGATATCACCTATCTATAGAAAATAAACCCATTTCGAATCAAGCAAAAATTAGAATAACTTGGCATTCGCCAAGTTTCTTTTGTTTTTATACAAGTAATGATATGCCACCATCAACAATGATTGTTTGACCGCGAATCATACTTGATGCATCTGCCAATAAGAACATAACGGTATTTACGATATCATCTATTTCAACCATTCTGCCAGCAGGTGTTTTGGTTTTTGCTTCAGCAAGCATTTCTTCCCTGTTTGGAAAATGCTTTAATGCTTTAGTATCTACTGCACCACCGGAAACAGCATTAACAATAATATTCTTAGGGGCAAGTTCAACGGCTAAGTATCTCGTTAAAGCCTCTAATGCAGCTTTAGAAACCCCAACGGTTGTATAATTTTCTAGATACCGAATGGAACCTAAGGAGCTAATGCTTACAATTTTACCTCCATTATTTTTTTCCATTAGCTTAGCTGCTTCTTGTGCACAAAATAGTAATGCTTTGCTGTTAATATTCATTGTCCAATCCCAATGAGACTCCTGCAGCTCCATCGCAGGTCGCTGAACACCTGAAGCTGCATTACTGACAAATACATCCAGACGTCCAAATTCTCTGTCGATTTCTTGAAATAAGAATTTGATCTTTTCAACATCCCCAACATTTGCCTTTACCGTTAAAACCTTTCTGCCCATTGCTTCAATTTCAGCAGCAACTTCCCCAGCTGCTGTTTTACTTCTTGCGAAATTGATGACGATATCATAGCCTTCTTTTGCTAATCTCAATGCAGTTGCTTTTCCAATTCCTCTGCTGCTTCCAGTTACTAATGCTACTTTTTGTGTCATTACTAACAATCCTTTCTTCAGCGATTGCACTAGAAATATAATTTTTTTGTGCACCACCTTTTTCCTCAATTGCTTAACATTTTATCTTTTTCATGTATATCTAGCAATCCGTTTCAAACAATACATATAAGGGAGTTATGAAAGGAAGAGGATTATGTATAATGGTCGAGACATGACAGAACTTTCAATGATATCAAAAAAAGACTGGAATGATCATGAACTAGCCTATTTTCACCATTCCTTCCAACAGATCGTTCCTTATCTGAATGCGGAGGGGCAATCGATTCAAAGAGAAATTGTGGAGGAAATCCAAAACCGTGGGGGATTAAGGAATACTAGAGAATAAAATGCATCTTCAATCCTGTGGGGCTCTTAGCCCCTTTAATTTGTGATAAAAGCTCTATAAAAAAGATGGGTATTAGCATCACAAACTCGGAAAATTCGACTTATGTGATGTTTATTTGTTAAGAGGAAGATTTATGAGACCACTAAACAAAGAAAATTTGCAAAAAGCAGTCTCATGAGAGTCTCATAAGAGTCTAAAGAACCCCAAAATTAAAGCACACGATTGCAAAGCCCCATCTTTTTTAAGTAAAACTCTCTTTATATTTCTTTAGAATCTTTTGGTGTGAAACGGAAAATGCATATTGCTCTATTTCACTTATCGTTACGAATTTTAATTCCTCTGTTTCCTTTTCAATCGACTGAATACTTCCTTTATACGCATTGATATTCCATGTTAAATGGGAAAAAATATGCTCAATCTGACCGATCATCTCATCTATTTGAACATCTGCATCATAATCGATTTTGAACGCATTCTTTAATTGATCTTTTTCATGTTCAAAAGGGAGCATGACTTCTACATTTAGGAATTCCCATAAATTCGCTAACAACCCAGTATTAGGCCTTTTATGGATGAGTATCCTTCCATCCTTATCTGTTAATACCGCAGCTGCTATCCGAACATGTCGGTTTTTTTTGTTTTTCGTTTTCACCGGGAGCTCGTTTTGTGTCCCTTCATTAAAAGCATCACAATGTTCACGAACTGGGCATAAAAGACAGCTTGGTGAAGTTGGTGTACAAATTAATGCGCCAAGCTCCATTAGTGCCTGATTAAAGTATGATGGATTATCATGGGAAATTAGCTGCCTTACCGCCTCTTCAAAAATCTTTCTTGTCGATGGCTTAGCGATATCACCCCAAATGGATAATATTCTGGAGAGTACCCGCATAACATTACCATCAACAGCCGGTTCGGGTACACCGTAAGCAATGCTTAAAATAGCACCAGCCGTATAGGGGCCTACTCCTTTTAAAGAAGAAATTTCCTTTTGGTTATTAGGCACTTTCCCCTCATATTTTTCATGGACTTCCTTTACGGCTGATTGGAGATTTCTTACTCGAGAATAATACCCAAGTCCTTCCCAAGCCTTTAACACTATTTCTTCATCAGCTTCTGATAATGCCTGAATCGTCGGAAACTGTTCTATAAATCGCTGAAAATACGGAATGACCGTGTCTACGCGTGTTTGCTGCAACATAATTTCGGATACCCAAACTTTATAAGGATCCTGATCTTTTCGCCATGGCAAGTCCCTTTTTTCAGCTTTAAACCATGTAATTAAGTCCTGCTGAAAGCTATTTATATTCATTTTATTGAGTTGATCAATTTCATTCTTATTATCCAACGCTATTCCTCCAAGAAGTTTTCAATAAAGTGAAACCTCCATCAGTGGGGTTTTCCGACGCACAGGATGTGCTAGTGCAGACGTTACGACAGGACGTCGTGTCTTTAGTCTGCGTTCATCCCCCACTGATGGTTAGTTGCGGCCCACAGGAAGTGGGTCACGCAGACGTTGCCACACGATGTGGCGCTTTTAGTCTGTGTTCATTTTATGGGCCTTTACGGGCAGTTTATCCCCACTTAGGTTTCTTTGATTCTCTCGCAACCTTGTAGTGGGGGTCTTACTGCCCGTTAATCTGCGACAAAAAAGGATTGTTTTCCTTTGCTAGGATAAACAACTGTTTAAATGAGAAAATATGATTATCATTTCATTTTTGAATGGTTTGAATTTTTTTCCTAAATACGCACAAGCATATGAACTTTTTTCTTCAATTTTAGCAACTCATATAAATGTAACCTATTTTTAACTGGTCGAACAACATAAATAAGACTAAAATTAAGATAGAAGAATTTCTAAAGGAGGTTATTCCTCTTGGATACCGGTACACATATTGTCATGGGTCTTGCCCTAGCTGGTATTGCGACACTTGATCCTGTAGTGGCAGAAAATTCTGCTGCAACAACTAGTGTTATGATTGGGACGATCGTTGGTTCACAAATACCAGATATCGACACCATCTTGAAGCTTAGAAGTAATGCTGTTTATATACGAAATCATCGCGGTATCACTCATTCTATTCCCGCTGTCCTGCTTTGGCCATTAGCCATTATTGCTATTCTTTATCCATTCTTCCCTGAAGCAAATCTGTTCCATTTATGGATGTGGACATTTATTGCTGTTTTCCTGCATGTTTTTGTTGATATATTTAATGCTTATGGAACACAAGCATTAAGACCTTTTTCATCGAAATGGGTCGCATTAGGTGTCATAAATACCTTTGATCCTTATATATTTGGGATTCATATTATCGGACTAATAATATGGGCTTTGGGTGCTAATCCCGGATATATTTTTATTGCTATATATGCCATTTTGTTTATTTATTATGTGCTCCGATTTAGAGAAAAGCATAAGGTCTATAAAGAAGTTAAAAGGATGATTCCTGACGCCACTGAGATCATCATTGCTCCTACAATGAAATTTAATAAATGGCGAATTGCCGTCATGAACAGGCATCAATTTTTTGTTGGTCGCGCTGTAAATTCAGATGTGGAAATTATTGATCAATTTGACCGTGTGCCTGTACCTAAGATTCCTATTTTAGATGCGGCAAAAAAGGATAAAAACCTTTCTGCTTTTTTATCATTTTCACCTGTTTACCGGTGGGAAATCGATGAATATGATGATTACTATGAGGTTCGCTTTATTGACCTCCGCTACCGCAGCAATGACTATTATCCATTTGTTGCCGTTGTTCAGTTAGACACTGATTTAAAAATTTTGACTTCCTATACAGGCTGGATTTTTAGTGAAGAAAAGTTAAGAAAAAAACTTGATATTTTACCTAGTTAACTTTTTTTACAAGCTAAAAAAGGGAACAAACCATTAGAGTTGGCTTGTTCCCTTTTTCCAATTACTAACCATTATACTGTACGAAGAAAAACAAATACTATATATACGTGAATAGCAATTACTCATCGTGCTTGCTATTCACGCTTTTTATTTTCGGGTAGGAGGCGGCTATATTATGCGTAATAAGGTGACGAACTTCCCAAATCAGAATAATAATAAATTCGAGGGTGAACCACGAGCAAAAGCTGAATATGCTTCCAAAAGAGCAGATGGAACAACCAACACACACCCTCAAGAGCGTATGCGTGCATCAACAAACCGAGATAGCGATACACCTGAATTTTAAATGAATACATGAGGAGGCTTAGTGATGGCAAAACCAAAGAATTTTTTTAATTCAAAAATCAAAGCACCTTGGTATCGGCCAAAACGTTCCCATTCACAAGTAAATGGAGAGACACAGCTTACTCAAGACCTCATTATTTTAGAAGCCATGACAAGAAAAAGATCATAAGCAGAAAGAGGATGTCTCATCCTCTTTCTCAGTTTAACTTAATTTTACGATAAAATTTACTGCTTAGAAAATCTAGGCATTCGCCGAAAGGATAAGACGAGTGCCAAGTTTTTCTAATTATTTTTTCAGCATAGAGATAGGAAGAGCTTCCTCACCATTGCTTCCTTTCAATCGAAACCCCCAAGCAAAAACACCATTCATATAATCAATTTTAAAATATTCGCCTGGAGCTCCTTCAATCTCATAAATCTCTCCAGCTTTATAGTCATCAGGATTTAATAAATATGCTTTGGCCATCACTGCTTTTCTTTCTATAACAGCAAACTCATTCACCATTCCCATTTGTTCTGCCTTCCTTGCCTTTTCATTCAGTTGAGAAATTTCCTGCTGAAGTTCATAAGAAGTCATATCACTATACCTTTTCTCTTGCAAATCATTCACCTTCCCTTACATGTACATTTACTATAAACGAATGATGTTCAATATGTACATCCTAATAACATCTAAGTAAAAGTATATTGAAAAAAGATCTTTAAGAAAAGGAGTAAGATTGAAGGAAATCCTTCATCAATTTGATACAATATGATTCAAGATGATAATAAAAGGTGTGAAGACGAAAATGAAATCAATCATTATTACAGGAGCAGGTTCAGGATTAGGAAAGGAATTAGCCTCATCCTTTGGGCTTAAAGGATATCATATTATTTTAACGGGCAGAACAATGCAAAAGCTAAAATCCGTTGAGAAACAAATCGTGGCAAATAACGGCCATGCCGATTCCTTTTTAGTTGATATTACGAATCAATCTGCTATCAAGCAGTTTATAGATGAAGCGAATAGCAAATTTGACCTTTTTGGTTTGATTAATAATGCTGGAATAGGTCACTTTGGTCCATTTGAACAATTGACTAAACAAGAAATTGAAGAAATGTTGCTCACCAATGTATTTGGAACCATTAACATGTCACAGTCCTTCCTTTCGTCTATAAAAAATAATAAAGAAGGATTGATCATGAATATTATTTCAACGGCTGGACTTAAAGGTAAAGCTAATGAGGCAGGATATTGTGCAAGTAAGTTCGCAGTTCGGGGGCTTACTGAAAGCATGCAAAAGGAATATGAGAATTCAGGCATGCAAATAAAAGCTGTTTATATGGGAGGGATGGATACGCCTTTCTGGGATCAAAACGATCATATTCAAGACAAATCTCGTCTGCGATCACCTGCGGAAATTGCTACTATCATTTTGGAAAACATGGATCAGGAAACGATTATTATTGAATCAAAAGGAAAGTAATTTGCACCATGTAAAAATCACATGACGAAATCATATGATTTTTACATATCCTTATATTCTTGAATAATCTTTTCGATTAAATCGATCGAGAATCCTTTACGATATAAGGCTTGCTTCATTTTTTGCTCATATTCATAAGTATTAATGAGATTTGAATATTTGCGATGCATTTTTACTGCATGCTTTCGTAGTGCATCCATTTCTGCATCCTCAGCTTTATCTATTTCAGATTCAGCAACAACAGCTTGGATGAGTTCATGTGAATACCCTTTCCTCATAAGCATTTGCTCAAGCTTTTGCTTCATGATACGAGAAGAATCATTGGTATTTTTTTGGACAAACTTATCTCTAAGCTTTTTGGCAACCTCAAATTCTTTCTCATAAGGAAATTCCCGTAATGCAGCATCAATCAGCTGTTCAGAAATACCCTTTTCTTTTAATTCTCCACGTATTAATCCTGATCCTTTGTCTGTCGTATTCATGAATGTTCGAACAAAAGCAATGGCGTACTCTTTATCGTCTAAAAAGTGATATTCATATAATTTATGAACTACTTCCTGGATAATGATCTCATCCACTTCTTTATCCTTTAAATACTGGCGAACTTCTTTTTCTGATCTCATCCTTCTTGATAAATATTGGATAGCTGTGTTATAGGCTTTACGTATGTCATCTTGATAAGCAATCTCTGAAAGGGAAAATTCATCTACTTCCATCCCCTTTTTCAACTGGTGGGTGATCAATACGTCTTCATCAACACTAAAGGCATATTTTTCATCTAAAAAAATATTATAACGGTCACTTTTTTTTTGCTGTACAGATATTTTTGTAATAATAGGCATGATTATCACCTCACTTTTAATGTAACACATTAAGAAATACCGTGCCTGATTTTCTAAAAGTTAATGGTGGCTGTCTGCATGATCAAATACCAAGAATTAAAAGGTGTTAAGCCATTATTGTAGAAGTCATATGGTAAGAATTATGTATACGAGGAGGATTGTGTATGAAAATTGCTTTGACTGGTGGAACGGGATTTGTTGGCAGTGCTCTTACTAAGGAATTAATCAAAAATGGGCACGAGATATTTATTTTAACAAGAAGTAATCATTTAAAAAACAGTGCAAACCTTTCATTTGTTCAATGGCTGCATGATAAAAGCCTTCCTGAAAGAGAATTAGAAGGAATTGATGTTTTCATCAATTTAGCAGGAGAATCGATAAACAGTGGAAGATGGACGGAAGACCGTAAGAAAAAAATATTGACCAGCCGTATTACAGCAACAAAGGAAGTGCTGCGCATTTGCGGCCAATTGAGAAAGAGGCCTTCCTTATTAATTAACGCGAGTGCTGTCGGTTTTTATGGAACATCTTTAGAGAAGACTTTTACAGAGAGTTCAAGGGAGCATGGAAAAGACTTTCTTGCTGCCACTGTTCAACAATGGGAGGCTGAAGCTTTTAAAGCAAGAGAATTAAATATAAGGGTTGTTTGTTGTCGCTTTGGCATTATTCTAGATAAAACAGATGGAGCATTGCCGCGGATTGCCCTTCCTTACAAATTATTTGCTGGTGGAACAGTAGGATCAGGAAATCAATGGGTGTCATGGATTCATTTAAAGGATGTCATAAATGGAATAATATTTGCCATAAATCAAACTGATTTTGAAGGGCCCGTCAACTTTACCTCTCCAAATCCGGTATCTATGAGAGAATTTGGTCAGACGCTTGGCGAGGTTTTACACCGGCCACATTGGATTCCTGCACCAGTTTTTGCCCTGAAAGCTGTATTAGGAGAAATGAGCCTTCTCGTACTCGAAGGCCAAAAGGTTCTTCCAGCAGCCTTGACATCTCATGGCTATTCATTTCAATACGATCATTTAAAACCTGCTTTAGTAGACTTCTACAAGTAATGAGTATCAAACTTTTCTAAAAAGGGAAAAATAAGGGTGGTGTGAAGTTTTATCAAAAATTGAAAGGATGATCCAAATGGATAAGAAAACGAAGGATAAGAAGAAACGATCATTATCTGCTACTCAGGAGGTCCTTTACTCACGCGAATTTAAAATGGCTGACCGGGCTGGCGGCTATGTGGACAAACATTCGAAGCATTAATTTCCACAAATAGTTTTTTGTGAAGTGTAGAAAATAATGTATGGAAGCCTTTATTTAGTTTCCGTACTTTTATGCTGAAAGGGGTTTTTGACATGGGGCGTTCACGCGGACAAAGATCTCGGGATAAAAACAAAGCATCACTCCCACAAGTACCTAAAAATATGAAATCCGATGGCATTGATGAAGAATTCTCTGAAGAGCTTGCAGATCGAGATGATCTTGAAGCTCAGGCTCGTGCAAATGCTGCAAACCAAAGAGTAAAAGAAAAGCAAAGGAATAAATAAATGAAATAAAAAGCCGGGGAACCCCGGCTTCTTATTTCTAATCCTGTATTTTATTTAAGCAGTTTGCTTATTAATTTCTTGTCCACCTTTGCCTAGGCGATTCTTAATATATGGGATTGCAAAGCGGTCAACACCCCAGTAATATGCACCACTTCCTGCAAAGAGTAGAATAATTGCTTCAGTGTATAACATAGGGTTAGTGCTTGTAGTTCCTGCTAATAAAAAGTTAAGGTTCATGAATGCACCAGCGATTAAAGCCGGAATTGTAGCTGCCCCTAGAATTAATCCTAAACCTACTAGGACTTCACCATATGCTACTAATGTACTGAATAAATCCGCGTTTGGTAAAGCAAAGTTTTCTAAAAATGCTGCATACCAGCCTTGAACTGCAGGATGATCTCCCGTTGCTTGAGCAATTGCCCCTTGCATGAATCCACTCGCATCAAAGCCATCAGTTACTTTATGCCATCCAGCAGTAAGCCATTGATATCCTAGCCAAATTCTTAATATTGTCCATAATACCGCTACTTGCGGAGTTTTCCACCATTTCATGGTAATCATCTCCTGATTTCAAAATATATTGTGACGGATTCACAATACTTATTAAAAAATTTTTACCTTATAAAGGTTATAAAGCCGGCCAGCTTTTTCAAAGAAAGAAAATTGTCAACTTCGTGAATGTTTTAACTTTCTTTCTACACTTTTAATATACTCGATAAAATCCCTAGTGCCAATGGACTTCACCATTTCTTCACAAATAATTTACAGTATATGACTATTCTGTGAACATAATTTACTAATCACCTTTTGATAGCATGAGTAACTAACTAGAATTTCCTTTCAGTAATTGAGAGCCACAGGGATATTGAATAAATAATAAAGACAGGCATTAGATATATTGCTACAGCCTGTCTTAGATCAATTTAATTTTTTTCATAATTTATCAAATATTAGTTGATGCTTCAGCATTACTATGCAGCTGAAAATAAACTCCTTCCTGCTTTATAAGAAAGTCATGCGTGCCCTCTTCAACAATTCTTCCTTTATCAAGAACAAAAATACGATTTGCATTTTGGACGGTGTTTAAACGGTGGGCAATCACAAAGCATGTTCTTCCCTTCATTAATTCTTTTAGGACTGCTTGAATCTTTAATTCAGTCACAGTATCAATGCTGCTTGTTGCTTCATCCAAAATTAAAATAGTCGGATTGGCAAGAAATGCTCTAGCAATTGATAATAGCTGCTTTTGCCCCTGACTAATACCGCTTCCATCTTGATTTAAAACTGAATCATATTGATGAGGGAGCTTCATAATAAATGAATGTGCATTTGCCAATTTTGCTGCCGTTACGACTTCCTCTTCTGTTGCTGACAGTCTTCCATAACGAATATTTTCTATTACAGTACCTTGAAATAAGAATGAATCTTGTAAAACAAAACCCATATGCTGTCTTAGGCTTTCCCTTTTTATATCAGAAATATCTTGACCATCGATTAATATACACCCACTATCCACCTCATAAAATCGAGAGAGCAAATTAATCATTGTTGTTTTCCCTGCACCTGTAGAACCAACAAATGCCGCCGTTTCACCAGGGAAAACGTGGAGATCAATATTCTTAACAGTTTGATTTTCCTCTTCATAAGAAAAAGTTACGTTCCTAAATTCGACGTCTCCCCTTACATCATTTAGCTCCCGAAGATCATTCTCATGCAGAAACTCATCCTCTTCATCTAGTATTTCAAACACTCTTTCCGCACCAGCAATAGCGGAAAGCAATGTATTAAACTGGTTGGCAAGATCATTAAGAGGACGTGTAAAGGAGCGTGAATACTCAGCAAAAATAACAATCACTCCGATTGATATCATGCCTTTTAAGGCTAGTATCCCTCCTATTCCCGCGATAATCGTGAAGCTAAAATTATTTAGAAAGTTCATCAGCTTTGGTATAAAACCAGAATAGGTTTGTGCCCAATAGCCTGCTCCTTTTAACCGTTCTGCTTTTTCCGTAAATTCAGCTATCACTTTCCTTTCCTGAGAAAAGGTTTTAATAATTCTTTGTCCTGAAATCGTTTCCTCTATGAAGCCATTTAATTCACCCAGATTTTTTTGCTGTTCCTTAAACAATTCTCCTGTTCTCTTCGTGATCCATTTCATCCCGAAAAACATAAGAGGAACGATAATCAATGTAAGTAAAGTTAATAATGGACTAAGCCAAAGCATGACTGATATCGTGCCAATAAGAGTAATTAGGCTCGAAAAAACTTGAATGACAGAGCTGTTTAAGGTTGAACTGACATTTTCAATATCATTTGTCATTCTGCTCATTAATTCCCCGTGCTGACGCTTATCGAAAAAAGCGATCGGCAGCTTATGCAAATGCTGAAATAACTTTGTTCTCATTTCATAGACTGTGTTTTGAGCGATGCCAATCATCCAGTAATTTTGAAACCAAATGGAAAGTGAGTACACAACATAGATTCCCGCAAGTCCAAGGAGAAGCGGAATAAACCCATCACTGCTCTTCTTTACAATATATTCATCGATTGCCATTCCCACCAAAAATGGTCCAAGTAAGCCCAATAAAGAACTAAGGAGTACCATAAAAAGAACAAGTAGTAAAAGCCCTTTATTAAAGGAAAGAAATTGCCAGATTCTTTTTAATGTTTGCTTGTAGTTGTTAGATTTTGGCCTCTTTTTGGTAGACGCTTCTTCTTTTTCCATATTTAATAAAGAATTTCTTTTATATTGAAACGGTCTTTTCAATTCATTAAGCATAATTTATTTTCTCCTCTCTCAATTGAGATCGGAAAATTTGTCTGTACAGCTCCGAGGATTCCAGTAACGATTCATGGTTCCCCTCATCTAATAGTCTCCCATTTTCTAAAAGCAGGATTTTATCAGCTTCCATTGCAGTACTTATTTTCTGGGTAATAATGAGTATTGTACATGTATATGCCTTTAACGCATGGAGCAATTTCGCTTCTGTTCGCATATCTAAGGCACTTGTACTATCATCAAGCAATAGAATCTTTGGTTTCCTTACGATTGCCCGCGCAATAGATAGCCTTTGTTTTTGGCCTCCTGATAGATTAACTCCTTTTTGACCAAGTTTAGTTTCAAGCTTATTTGGAAGATTGTTAATCGTTTCATAGATTTGCGCATTTTTAGCAGCATCAATGATCTCATCCATTGATGCATCTTCCTTTCCCCATGCAATATTTTCCTTGACTGTTCCAGTGAACAGTAATGCTTCCTGCGGCACAAAACCAATTTGACTCCGCAAATTCTCCTGCTTCATTTGGCGAACATCCATACCGTCGATCGAAACTTCTCCAGAACATGCATCATATAAACGGGGAATTAACTGAAACAAGCTGGTTTTGCCAGACCCAGTTGCTCCTAAGATGGCAACTGTTTCTCCTGGATGAGCAATGAAGCTAATATTTTCGAGTGCAAATGTTTTCGTCCCTGGATATTGGAAGGTCACATTTTTAAACTCAATCTTTCCCTTCTTAATCAGCAAGGATGAATCTGCATCCGCATGATCAGATAGATCCACCGCTGTATCAAGAACCTCCACAATCCGTTTAGAAGAGGCACGTGCCCGCGAAAAGGCCATAATTATAAAAGAAAAGATTGAAAAAGCACCTGTAATTCTAGTTGCATAGTTAACAATTGCAACAACTTCCCCTACCTTCACACTTCCAGTATTCACCTGAATATTCCCAAACCACAGAACACCAAGAATGCTTATATTCATAATAAATAGAAGGATAGGCATTGTAACTTCCATTAGTCTTAGCGCTTTCACTGTACGGACCTTCAATTCTTCATTCGCATCAGTAAATCGTTTTACCTCATATTTTCTTCTATTAAAAGTCTTTATTAACCTGATTCCGTTAAGATTTTCTCTCATCACATTATTCATAGAATCTAATTTTTCCTGTACCGTTTTAAATAGCATTCCGCCTTTATTCATTACCCAAGTTAAAAAAATAAACAAAAATGGTACAACTACAGATAAAATCAGTGCTAGCTTTACATTCACAACGAATGCCATGACAAGCCCCCCAATAATTAAGAGCGGGGCACGCAGCATAATTCTTAAACTCATAAATAATGTATTTTGAATTTGTGTAATATCGTTCGTCATCCTTGTAATAAGTGATGCAGCCGAGAACTTGTTAAAGTTTGCAAAAGAAAAGGATTGCACCTTTTCGAATAAACTCATTCTTACATCAAATCCGAAACTCTGACTGGCATGGGCTGAGTAAAAGGAATTGATGACTCCCGCTGCAAAGGAAATGAGCGAGAACCCTAGCATAATGACTCCCCATTTCATAACGATGGCCAAATCACTTTTTAAAATGCCATTATCAATAATCTTTGCCATTAAAAGAGGCTGAACAAGCTCAACTGCGAGCTCAGTGAATGTTAAAAATAATGCAATTGCAACAGCAATCCGGTATGGCTTTAAATAGGACAATACCTTTATCATGATGGAATCCCCCAAAGCATTTACTAGGTTATTAACGTATCTATATAAATAAATAATAATTCGAATCCCTAAATAAATAAGATAATAACATAATCATATCCCTTTTTACAGAATTTTTAAATAACTTAATTTTATATATGACTTATAGCTTTTCGGATATCTGCCTTGGGAATAGCATGTCTTGATTTGATTCATTTAAGCCCACTATTGGTTACCGATCGTGGAAAAAAGCAGGAGGGCATATCTTTGAAGGAACAAAAAAAACAATTCAAAACACTAGTAACGGGTTTCGTTTTGGGAGGGAAAATCCATAATAACAATTCAAATAACATAACAACCAATGATAATTTAAAAAAGCTTAATCACTAAAAAGAAGCACCCAATATGTGCTTCTTTTTGTTGGCTATATTAAAAAACTTCATTACCTATTTTAGTTGTTCTTTCTTCCCAATCACGAATTATTTTTAATCCTTCGATTGTTAATTCTCCTTTTTTCTCGATAACATCAGAGGCTTTATCATCATAAAACTTCAATATTAATGTGTATTTGTAATTAATTGTTCCGTCTTCATTTTCTTTCTCTTTCTCAAGTTTAACATCCTCTAATTCGATACTTTTATTTGTTTTCTTCGCAATATCGGGTGCTATTTGAAAAACTCGATTAGCCATTTGTTTTTCAAACTCTTCGTCTGAGAAGAATCCCTTCACCTTTTCACCAATTTCAATTCCAGATGGCGGGTTAGAAGGGTCTTTGATGTTGTATTGTTCCGCTTTATAATCTTTTACAAAATTTAATACATCCTCTTCTTTTATCTTTACTGTTTCTTTACTACAAGCGATTAAACTTATAATCATTATGAATAAAACCAATATTCCAAATGTTTTTTTCATACTACATCCTCCTCTATTTAATTCTGTGTTTTATATAAATACGATCCGACTGTAAAATAGTTTTATTTTTCTAATAAATACCCTCTATAACCAATAAATGTATTTATGATCGTAATATAAATATCTTTCATTTTTAATACCTTTTCTATAATACCTAATCTAAGGCCCCGTTCTCATGCTACCTGCTTTATGTGACCATAAAAGGGTTATGAAAATATTAACAGAATTCACAAATTAATAGCTAAAAAAAAACAGATGCCACTTTTAAAATGACATCTGTCTACTACTAAATATAGAATTTGAGAGTATGGAGCATTTTAAAGTAGAATTAGAGAAATATATTTACTACTATAATCACAAACGAATTAAGGCAAAATTAAAAGGCATGAGTCCAGTTAAGTACCGGACTCATGCTCAAGTAGCTGCCTAAATTTCTTGTCTAACTTTTTGGGTTCAGATCACTTAGGGCGGTTTTTCTCGTTTCTAATAAATTATAGCAAATTGACAAAATCACTGCATTAAAGCTCCATATCATGCGATTTTCTCTTTTTCGGTTTTGAATGCTGTTTATTTCTCTCTGATTGACGTTTTAAGCCTTCTAAAGAGAATTTGTTCTCTTTCCTAGTAAAAATTTATCTATAAACGCTTTTAAACGCTCTATAAGCCCCTCTAACGCTTTTGAGGGATTGTCTTAGCCTTTTCTTCGCTGCTTCCTCAATTAGCTTTAAATCATCTGCTGTTACTGAATAGGTTTTCATATATAAGACGCCCCTTTTTTATTTTAAGATTATCCCCTGTTTTAGTTGTGAGATAGCGGGCTGTGAAGCGATGGGTAACCCTTTAGCGTATATTCATAATTTCCTTTTCAAGAATAACTGGATAAACTCAATATCCTCTTTTGTTATGTCTTCAATCTCATCAATCGACTGAATTACTTTCATGACTTGCTTATCTCGAGAATCTTTAGGCTTATTACTAAAATAATTAGTAACTGCAGATGTGAATATACCGATAATCGCAATCCCTACCATTAGTAATACAGCAGCCATTAATCGACCTAATACGGTAACAGGCGCAATATCTCCATATCCAACTGTAGTTATTGTAATCAAACCCCACCACAACGCTTCACCGTAAGTTTCAATCGCCGGTTCAACTATAGCAATCGGTATTGGTATGACAAATAACATTGCGACACCAAACTTGAAAGCTGTGTCTAATCCATTCGTTTTTAACACCGCATAAAAATGTTTTAAATAACGAGAACTGATGCCAAGCAATTGAAGAACTTTAAATATACGGACGAGTCTAGCCGCTATTAAAAGGGAATCGAAAGGGATTATAGCTACTAACTCTAAGGGATGTTTCTTTACATAGTGCCACTTGTTTTCTGCTCGTGCAAAACGAACAAAGTAATCCACTACGAATATGAGCCAAATAGTTTGTTGAAAAATCACAAATCGTTTATCAACCATGAGAGCAAGGAATACTGAGATAAGGATCAAAACAATCATAAAAATTTCATATGTAATTACAAGCTTTTTCACTAAATCGACCGCCTATATCAAATAGTTTAATAGAAACAGTGTAGCACATGAGCGAAGAGAGCCAAACCATTTGGTATAGCCTGTTATACCAAATTGCATTTGGAACAGGCTCTGCGAGGCTGTGTCGGCGTCCGCCGAAGCACGCTGCAGCGTACAAAAGACCTTGGGGGGTTCGGGTACTGTGAGGTTATCAATCTAAATTCGCTCCTTATGCTCCCTTCGGTCCGCTACCGCAAATTTAATTGACAACCGCCATGTGTCGCCCTTCTCCCTCAAGTGTCCGCCGAGCAAAAAAAGACACGAGAATAATCTCTCGTATCTCTTGTATCTCACTCTTTTTCTTTGTCAATCTCGGCATTATATTCCTTCAAATTTTTTTCGTATTCTGCCATTTATTTATTGAGATAGTCTCTGTTTATCGTGTATTTTATCGGCTCATCCTTTTCGGTACCTGGCTCTTTATTAGAAATATGTAAAATTTCCGCTTACATGGACCTGCATTCTTTATTCGTTTTTGTAGGCCTCGTATTCTGATAGGATAAACAAATGGAAGATTCGTATTTCTTTTGGGTCACCTAAGGGTGATTCATCTTCAACAATTATAGGCTTTCTATTTGAATCTAACATGATCCAGTTAGATGCCAAAGTATTAAAAATACTATTTATATTCTCACTAGATAACTTAACATTTTCAATTTTGCCTGGGGATGCAGTAAAATCAGTTCCTGCCTCTAAGCCAAAGCATTCCTTCATCCATATCTGCAATCCGCCTAATGTATTAAACTTCATTTTATAGCCATTTTTAATCGTATCCTCTAAATTCTCCCCATGTTTTTCTGCATATGTAAAAAATTCATCATAATGATAATGTTGATCTTCTGCCATTTTCAGCGGGGACGTATCATTTGATTTCAAGCAAGACAATAATTCTTCGTCAGACACACCAAATCTACGGGCCCTTTCTAGTAAAATAGCAGTCATTTGAGAAAGCTTTGTTTTTTGACTCATAAATGATTCCTTCTTTCAAATGGCATTTTTTATTAAAATATTAACACAATTCACATATTAATAGATAAAAAAACAGATGCCGCTTGTTAAATGACATCTGTCTCATATCAAATCTTCGGAGAAAATCTATTATTATAGAAGATCTCTTCTTAATTCTTCAGCCGTTTTATGTGACAAGTAAACCGGTGGTACTTCAAAAACTGATTTTGCTCCAGCTTGTCCCTTTGTATTTAATCGATAAGCAGCGCGTGCATAGGCAACCAATACGCTAGAAGTGAATTCTGGATTGCTGTCTAGATTTAATGAAAATTCTATAATTTGTTTATTCCCATCACCTGTTTTTCCGCCTCGGATAACAAATCCGCCATGTGGAAGCTTGGAATGATTTGCTTTTAATTCTTCTTCGGAAATAAAATGTACCTCTGTTATATAATCAGCAAAATAATTTGGCATTGTTTTGATAGTTTCTTCAATCTTTGCTTGGTCATATCCTTCTTCGGCAACTACATAGCAAACGCGTAAATGCTTTTCAGCAGTTGAAAGTTCAGGGTTGTCTCCGCTTCTAACTTTATTAACTGCTTCTTCTATCGGGACAGTGTACTGAACAGCGCCCTTTACTCCTTCTATTCTGCGAATAGCATCTGAATGTCCTTGGCTCACACCTTTTCCCCAGAAGGTATAAGTTTCACCGACTGGCAAAATAGCTTCTGCCATTAAGCGATTGATTGAAAATAATCCAGGGTCCCAGCCGACAGAGATAATACTGGTTTTCCCGCTTTCTTTTGCAGCTTTATCAACTGAATCGAAATATTCTGGAATTTTCGCATGTGTATCAAAGCTATCAACCGTATTAAACAGTTGTGCAAACTGAGGGCCTTGTTCAGGTAGGTCGGTTGCAGATCCTCCACATAAAATCATGACGTCAATTTTGTTCTTATAATCTTCAGCTTCGGAAATATGTAAAACCTTAGCATTTGTACCCTCTACAGAAACGCTCTCTGGAGAACGTCTAGTGAAAATGCTAACTAACTCCATATCAGTAGTTTGATTTATAGCCGCTACAACCCCTCGACCAAGATTACCATAACCAACAATTCCTACATTGATTTGACTGTTCATTTTATTCCCTCCATAGCTGCAAATATTAAAGGACATTGGTGCCTTGTTGTTTTTCATATTACCTTTTTTTATTCCGACATACAATAACAACTTTAACACAATAAAGTAATAATATGCTCGCTTATTCTGATGTGCCCTACTTCCATCCATAAAAATCACAAAAATAACAAATGAAGGAAATGAGTTTTTAATATTGAATATATACACATATAAAGAAAAATATTTGAAAGGAATGCACTATGAAAATCAAAACATCTTTCCTTTATGCAGGAATGGCAATTGTATTATTAAGTTTATTTGGAAATTACATCGTATATAAATCTAGCCAGCTAAAAGAGCCAATCATGCTGAAGCATTATTATCATATTACTAATCGAGGTAGTATTTTGGAGCTTCATTATATCGCTAACCTCAGCAATGATATAGACATTCAATGGATAACGATTCCAGGATTTGATGATGGTTTATACGGTCAGCCATCATACAGTCAAACCTATACTCATTACCAGTTAAAAACATTACATATTAAGCTTGATGATCGATTTATGGATTTATTGAATGGAAAATCATTTACATTTGATCAAGTTACTGCCCATCTCTCAAATGGAAAGAACCTTACCATGCCAATCGGTGAAATTACAATATTTAATCCAGAATCCTCCACATTGAAAGTTCAAAGTTCAGGCAGTTCAAGTGATAACAGTGGTTTCGAGATATTAAAAGCAGATCATGATTTTGAAGTAACCGGTTTGGATCTTCCATTTGCAGAAGCGTTAGAATCCGCTCTTTCTTTAAAGCTACATAATGCTCGAATGGATCTTCAAGAGTTCAACAGAGAGAAAACAATTAAGGATTCGATCCCGATTAGTTCCGAACCATTTCCTATAACCGTGGAAAAAGGAAAACATTTTCATATTAATTATAAGTTTTCATTTGCCGAAAATGACCCTCACAGATTTAACTTCTATCGCATCGACGCAAAACTACAAGGTAAAGGACAAATTGGACAGGAGTTTACTGATACTTTCTACCTCTCTTATCGACCATATCTCGAAGAAAAAGATGTGAGAACCATCGTTAAGGAGGCAAAAAAATGACAAAAATACCTTCTTCCATCAACAAAATCTTTTGGGGCTTACTAATAGTCCTTATAGACTTCAATATTATTATTGATATAATGCCAGATATCATCGGTTATTTCGTCATTACATCCGGGCTAGGACAATTGCAGCCCTACTCTCAGTATTTTTCGAAGGCAAAATTTTTTTCAATCCTTTTAGCCTTTTTTTCTTTAACTGCCATCATCCAAGGACCTGGTATCCCATTAAATCAATTCCAGCCATCCGATTTTTCGCTATTCTTCATGCTTTCTACAACATTCCTAGGTCTTCTGCACATCGTTCTCATATTTTTTACTTTCAAAGGATTCATTGACATGGCAAAGAAAGATGGTCTTGTGCAGCTTTCCGAAATTGCACAAAAAAGATTGTTCATCTATATTATCGGAGCCTTCCTACCAAAGGCAGCTGTACCATTTGTTTGGAATGTCGACGATACCGGTGCTTTTTACATTCTGAGCCTTAGTGTAATCATTACAGTTATTATGGAGATTATGATCCTTATTCTGATTAGAGATTTTCGAAAGCGATATATGTGGGTTGATCAATAATGATGGAAGTTTCGATTTAGGATCATATAGTAAGATCGTTCGATAAAGTGAAACTTCCATCAGTGGGGGTTTTCTTTCATCCCCCACTGATGGTTAGTTGAACCAATCACGCTCAAAACGCCACGTCCTGTGGCTTTCGCCTGACTAGGACATCGTGTCCGTCGTCGGGCCTTTACAGGCAGTTGATCCCCCACTTAGGTTTATTTAATTCTCTCGCAACCTTGAAGTGGGGGGGCTTACTGCCCGTTAATCTGCGATAAATAATAAAATTATGGTGGTTTTAATATGGGAGAAATTCAACAAAAGCAATTTCTTACTAAAAACGGGAATAAACTTGTCATTCGAACTGCTTTGCCAGAAGATGCAGATAAAGTATTGGCATTCATAAGAAATATTATCATCGAAGCACCGTATTTGCTCACAACAAAAGCAGAATTTAATGTAACGAGTGATCAGCAGAAACGATTATTGCAGGAAGTAGTTGAGGACAATGGAAAAATAGCTATTTTAGCAGAATATGAAGGAGAAATTATTGGGTTTCTAGACTTTCATAATGGAAGAAAGAAGCGGATCGAACATCAGGGATCTTTCGGGATGAGTGTGAGAAAAGACTTCAGAAATCAAGGTGTAGGAAGAGCTTTAGTCTCAGTTTTACTAGCTTGGGCAAAGGAAAACTCGTTAATAGAAAAGGTTTGTCTTGAGGTATTCTCTGAAAATATACAAGCCATTCGCTTATACAAGAGTATTGGATTTGAAGAGGAAGGTTTGAAAAGAAGAGCGATAAAATTAAGTGATCAAACGTATCATGACTTAATCATAATGGCTTATTTTGTGAAATAGTATTTAGTTGTTTTGTTCAATGAGTGGAATTCAGTGAGGGAATTGATCCCCCACTGAGCCACTTCCCGTTAAGATTATTATTGACTTAACGAGTAGTATTCATTATTGCTTGATTAATAAGGTTTGTTAAAGTATTTATCCCTTTTGGCTGTAGATGCACACCGTCTGCGGCAAAATATTCCGGATGGCCAATCGCTGCAGAATACCAATCAACCAATGTAATATTGTCATTTTCTTGGGCTTTTTTACTGAACACAGTATTCACTTTACTTTCCCATGAGCGGGGGACACGAGTATTTACCAAATAAATATGAGCATTCGAAAAAGCGCCAAGTAGTGTGTCAATTTGATTATTAGTAAAGTAACCATTTGTTCCTAGCATAATGATGACTGCTTTATCTGGATGATTGAAATCTATGTAACTAGGTACCAAATCAACTGCTTGTGACACTTGTCTCCCGACTTTAGCATCAATCGTAATGTTTGGATACATCTTCTGCAAACTTGAAGCACTATCTATCAAGACAGAGTCTCCAATGGCAAGTATACCTGTATAAGATTGATGATCAGGTTGAACACTTGTATCATTTTTCTCTTGTTCGGATGTTTCATTGTTCTTCTCATTTTTTGGAGGTACAGCCTTTTCTTCCTCTTGAACAGGTGGAATTTCCTCTGCAATGCTTTCCTTCTTTTCAGAAGAATTCTTATTAGAACTTTTACTGCTAGAAGACTGCTCTTCATGATTTATTTTTACTTGAGTTGGATATGATTTCATTGATTCTAATTTTTCTTCACCTTTTACCACACCGGTGATACCAGCAGTAAATACTAAAAGGATTAGAGATATGAGTAAAGTTGATATCCCTCTAACAAAAGTGAATCTTTTCCAATTAATAAAATTGATTGTAAAATGCTGCCTAAAGAAAGTTCGGAATCCATGCTTTCGAATAGGCATTTCAATATAACGATAGGAAAGTTCCGCAATGATCAGTGTTATGACAAGCTGCAAACTAATACGCCATAATACTGGATTTCCTATATCATGAACAGGGGTTCCCAGCACAATAATCGGATAATGCCAAAGGTAGATCCCATAAGATCTTGAACCGATCCAACGAAGTGGCTTCCAAGAGAGTAATTTCCCTAAAAAGCTAGCAGGATGACAAACACAAGCTAGCAAGATGGCTGTATTTATACAAATGAGCAGCATCCCGCCTCTGTACAAAAACACTTGATATTCATCTACAAAAAATATGCAAAGAATTAAGATGCTAAAAGCAATCATACTTGTAATATTTAATGTATTACTATGCTTAGATGTAAGCTTTTTGGACGTGAGTCTTTTCATTGGCCAAACAAGAGCTAGGCAACAGCCAATAAGCAGTTCAAAAGATCGAGTATCTGTCCCATAATAGACGCGACTTGGATCCGTGCCTGGTTGATAGAGAATACCCATAAGCAAAGCCGAACATAATGCACAAATTAAGACGAAAATGGAAACCCTGCTTCTCTTTTTAAATACATATAGTCCAACTGCCAGCACAATAGGCCAAATTAAATAAAATTGTTCTTCAATCGATAACGACCATAGATTTTTCAAAGGCGAAGGTGAACCAAAACTATCAAAATATGAGAGTTCATGAAAAATGAACCACCAATTGCTTGCATAAAAAATAGAAGATATCGCATCTCCTCGCACAGTATCTAAAAGCTCTCTTTGAAATAATGTCACCCAAACGAAAGTAGCGATAATCATTACTAAGGAAGCAGGAAGTAAGCGTCGAATACGTCCAACCCAAAATTGGCGTAAATTTAATGTTAGATGATTACCTTGTGCGGGTAATAAGATTGAGGTTATTAAATAACCAGATAAAACAAAAAAGATGTCAACGCCAAGGAATCCTCCTCTAGCCCAACTAAAGTTAAAATGGTATGCCAATACAGACAGGACAGCAAAAGCTCGAAGTCCATCCAATCCAGGAATATAACGGTTTTGTGTTGTACCTTGTTGCATTAAAAATTCACCACTCATCTGTGAAATTTCTTCATGTTGTATTATTTCTTTTAAAACATTGTCAGTTTTTTTGCAGAAAACTAAATTATGCATGTATGTATAAAAAACTCTTCTTCACTTGAAAAGTCTCTATAATTCATTATGAATAACAGTACTTAATAGACGTTCCACTCAATCATTTAGTTTTAATTAGTTAATAAAAATGAAAAGTGTGTATTATTAAGGAGATTTCCCCCATTGAAAATAATCTTGCTCATTTCAGGTGATACTGAAAGAAAGATTTATTTGGGGGGAATTTCCTATTGGAGCTATCGTGGATGATGTTTATTATGGTTATTTTAGCAAGTTATCGTTTAACCCATTTAATTGTATTTGATAAAATAACTGAACCATTAAGGAATATTTTTTTAAAGAATAAAGAAAACGAAAAGCATGAAATCAAAAAAGTGCCAAAGTCCAAGCTCGGCTATCTTCTAACATGCTATTGGTGTACTGGTGTTTGGTCTGCTATCCTTCTCGGGACATTATTCATTTGTCTTCCTTCTATTTCAATATATGTTATTTTTATTCTTTCGATTGCAGGTGGACAAGCGATTTTAGAAACTTTTGTTGGCGTAAACATTAAAAAAACTGAGTATTATAATGAACAGATACAGCAAAACAAAGAAAACAATTCCTAATTCTTATTTGTTAAGGGAATGAATTCTTTTCTCGAGCTTCATTCCCCTCTGACAAATCTTTCGTTTAAGATCCCCCTCATTTTTTCGCCTCCCCTTTTTATCATGGAAATCTCATTTACTATATACAAAATTCAGAATCTTCATTATAATAGTTCGGATACCGAAAAATTTATAAATGAGGGATTTTGAATGAACAGCAATCCATTAATGGAGCCGAGTGCAAATCATTCGAAAAGTGCACTCTTAATGCTCGGAATAATATTTGTTGCTTTCACCTTAAGACCTGCCATTACGTCCGTCGGCCCATTAATAAGTGAAATCCGAGCTGATACAGGTATATCGAACGGGGTGGCAGGATTGCTTACTACACTCCCGCTCATTTCTTTTGGCCTCCTTTCACCATTTGTCCCTAAAATTGCCCGAAAATTCGGGATTGAATTAAGCATCTTCATTGGGTTATGTATTCTAGGAGCGGGTATCATTATTCGTTCTACAGATATGATTGCATTGCTTTTTTCCGGAACTATTTTTATTGGATTTGGAATAGCCATTTGCAATGTCTTGCTCCCAGGGATTGTAAAACAATCTTATCCAAAAAAAGTTGGACTTCTTACGGGAATATATACTTTATCAATGGGGATTTGTGCAGGTTTAGCACCTGGACTTAGCATTCCGCTATCAGAATCATTAGGATTAGGCTGGCGTATGTCACTTGGCATATGGATTCTTATTGTCATTATCGCCATTTGTTTTTGGATACCTCAAATCAAAAAACAAAGTTCTTCGCCAGTGCAATTAAAGAGCAAGCAAGCTGGGACTTCTATTTGGGTATCGAGCATTGCATGGCACGTAACATTGTTTATGGGTTTGCAATCACTGGTCTATTTCAGCGTAACCTCTTGGCTTCCTGAAATCCTTCAAAACCAAGGCTTTGACATTGCAATTGCAGGATGGATGGTAACCTTACTCCAGTTTTCTGGTCTTCCTGCAAATTTATTTATTCCCGTTCTTGCTGATCGCCTTCCTAATCAAAAAGGAATTGCCCTTGGAATTGGGCTCGTTAATTTTATAGGATTATTGGGCTTACTGATTAGTCAGAATAAAGTGTTGACTACCATTTGCATTATTTTAATTGGCATGGCACTTGGAGCTGCAATCAGTCATGGATTAACTCTCATTGGTTTACGTGCTGCTAATGCAGAGCAAGCTGCCAATCTATCGGGGATGGCACAATCGGTTGGCTACATATTGGCAGCCGTTGGTCCTTTCGTAATGGGATATTTATTTGATCTTTTTCATACATGGACACTTCCTTTAATGATGCTTTTGATCGTAACATTTTTATACACGATAACTGGAATATTAGCAGGAAGAGATCAATATGTCTTACAGGAAAAAACGAAGAATCGGAAAGAAGTATCATCGAAAATTGTGTAATATGGTTCGATTCAAAATCATGACTAGACACTCCGTGAAGAATGGGAAATGCTCGAGATAAGGTCGCAGTAAGATTTTTTTAGAATGTAATGTTCGAAACTAAAATAAGTAAGGAGACGGTGCAGTGAGCGAAATAGATAAACGAAACAGATTAAGTAAAGAACCTTTTGCTTATCAAATAACGAAAAAAGGAACGGTAGTAATCAATTACGAAGGTAAACAAATTAAAATTGTAAAGGATAGGGAGGCAGAGCGTCTTATAGCAAGAATCAAAGAAGTTGAAGATAATATAACAGAAGTACAGTTATTGTTAGCTAAAATTACGGGTAACTTTAAACGTGGTAATGAGAAATTTGGTAAAAATAAAAGAAAATAAACTAAGCCTTTACTTCGAAGGTCGCAAACAATGTTGGATGGTTTAACGATGGTGGCTAATGACTTTACATAGTTAGTCATTTTTCAAACATTCCTTGAATACATGTCTACAATGAAACAACATACTTTAATTCTGATTTTTTTATAAAAAGGTATTGATAACCCGCCTTATCGGTGAAGATGACTTTACGAATAGACTAAGATTTCAGTTATACTTTCTTATTTTTTGAAAAAGCCACCTATTATTAAAGAAAACTCTTTAATAATAGGTGGCTAATTTTAATCGATATTAAATAAATTGTTCTTCCTCTTTTTCTTTACTTCTTGGTTTAAACATGCCAATAATAATACCCAGAATTGCACCTATAAACGCAGGTAATAGCCAGCCTAATCCAACTTCATATAACGGTAGGATAGACGTAAATAATTGATCAACTGGTTTTACACCAAACCCAGCTGCATTTAATCCGTCAAATACACTTACGATAAATGTGAATAACATACTTAATTGATAAACTTCCTTTTTACCGTTAAATGCATTATGGAAGAAAGTTAGTATCAATAATACGATTGCTAATGGGTAAATGGTTGCTAACACTGGTTCTGAAATAGAAATCAATTGACTTAATCCGAAGTTTGCAACAGCAGCACTAAATACTGCAAAACTGATGACAAAACTTTTATAAGAAACTTTAGGCAAAATTTTATTAAAATAGGTAGCACAAGAGCTGATCAGACCGACACTTGTAGTCATACAAGCTACAATCATGACACCGCCAAGTATGACACCGCCAAATGAACCAAAGTAGACATTTGCTACTCCAGATAATACTGAACCGCCGTTATTTAACATACCTAATTCCGAAACACTACTTGCCCCCATAAATGCCAATGCACTATAAAAGAAAGCTAAAAGAGCAGCAGCAATTAAACCAGCCTTCATTGTAGATACCATAATCACTTTACCTGATTCCACACCTTTAGAGCGAAGGGCATTTATAACAATGACTCCAAACACGAAAGCTGATAAAACATCCATTGTTAAATATCCTTCTGAAAATCCATGAAAGAATGAATTTTCTGTATACCTTTCGATAGGTTCTTGGAAAGGACCAAGTGGGTTAAAAATAGCCACAACAATTAAGAGAAGTATAAAGCTTATTTTAATAGGTGTTAAATATTTACCCACGATATCAACAATTTTTGAAGAATTAAGCGATAAGAGCGCTGCCATGCTGAAGAAAAAGATAGAGAAAACAAATAGACCTATCGTACTCCAAGATTCTGGTAATAATGGACGAATACCAATTTCAAAGGATACAGATCCTGCTCTTGGTATAGCAAATAAAGGACCAATGGTTAAGTATAAAATAATTGAGAATATTAATCCGAACATCGGATGAACTCTACTTGCTAACGATTGAATGTCACTTTTCCTAGAGTAACCTAAAGCAATAACGGTTAATAGTGGTAATCCTACACCAGTAATGATAAATCCAGCTGTAGCTTCCCAGACATTTATACCTGCTTCCTGCCCCATCATAATTGGAAATATTAAATTACCTGCTCCAAAAAATAATGAAAATAACATTAACCCTAAAACAATAATATACGAAGTTGAAACCTTTTGAGTCAAAACTACTACCCCTCTCTCCTAACTTCCCCCTGATATATAATCAATTATTCTGAAAATTGTTATTTAGATATATTTTTTTAAAAGTTCTGGCCCTTTTTCGAACCATATTGATATATTGCTTTAATAAAATAACATAGTAGAATAATGAACACAATATATTATTTTCGTAAAATATTACATAATACATTCTATATGATGTTTAATTTCAGGTCCAACTATAAGTCTCTCTTCTTACTCAAAAAAAACAACTCTTTATCAAAAGTAAGAATCAATAGTCTTACTATGTATTTTGCAAGATAAAATTGGTTCTTACGTATTTAGGTGATTATAGTTGGGCTGGATTTCACAAGGGATTTTCACCAAAAAAACTACGTATTTCCAGCATGCAATATTTCTTCCTTTTATTGGCTATGTCTTTTTAAAACATTCAAAAGTTGAAAAGAGAAAATGATAATGACTCCTTTAACAGGTATAGCATTTTTATCAAGTTTTTTTGTTGCATTATTTAGGCAATAAGAGTCATGCGAAAGGATAGAATGCTGTTCAGCTAAAGGGAGCGATTGTGGAAGATCATGAGTAGAAAATGATCAAACTTTATTTAAAAGCAACAAAGGGGCTGTTTCATTGTTGATATCTCAACGATGAAACAGCCCCTCATCATATTTACCTTTTGGGTATTATTTTACTGGAATCCAAATCTCAGAATAGTAATCTTCCTTATTCGCATCATCATCTGAATACACCTCAAGCTCTGGTATTCCTGCCTGCTTATAGCCGCTCGTCGGAAACCACTCGGAGAAAATTTGCTTCCACTTATTCTGCATAGCTTCTGGCATTGGTCCATTCACTTCAAACACAACCCATTTGGCTGCAGGAATTTCCAATGATGAGAATCCTACCGGTACTTCCCCATCATATTCTACAGCAACCCAATAATCGATCGCTACACCTGGATTCGTTCCAGCTGAACAAACACCAAGCACACCTTTAATTTGACCATTGTTAATGCTTGCTAACTTATCGCATGTTCCGTCTGAATTAACCTGATCCCACATCATAGGAATACCTTTAAGATGCTCATCATTCACTACTGAAAATCCTTTTTTAATCCCTACTACTTTAAAGCTTTCTCTTTCTAACACATTGTATTTCATTGGTTCTGCTCCTTTCAGAATTACCTGTATGATTAGGCGTTCATAAAATTTCAGCTTTCCCATGTACTTCCTTGCATCACTTGGTGTAACTCCATGCTGCCTGCGAAAAGCTTTTGTGAAAGCCTCGGGAGTGTCATAGCCATACTTATAGGCTAAATCAATTATTTTGCAGTTTGTTCTTGATAATTCTTGTGCAGCTAAGGTCAGGCGGCGCCTGCGCATATACTCACCAATAGACATATCGGTTAAGATTGTAAAGGTACGCTGAAAGTGAAACGCCGACGCATTCGCTTCGCTTGCAATTCTTTCAATTGATATCTCTTCAAGCAAATGTTCTTCCATATAATCTATTGCCTTTTGAATCGATTCTACCCAAGCCATATCGCTCACTCCTTGATTTAATCCTAACAGGGGGCTGAAATATTATCCTGTCAATTTATGCTTTGTTTGGACAGTATCCTCAAAAGTCTCAATTTCCCTCTATGTTAATTCTTTTCAAATCATTAAATTTCCTTTTTAGATCGGAACTATTACTTATTTTTGCTGATGATAAAATCCCGATCGTTACCGGCATTTGGAAAAAGAACGATATCGGGCACGATTATCTCTTATTCGTTACCGCTAATCTGTTAAATGAACCATTTTGGGCACGATCATCCCTTATTCGTTACCACTATTCAGTTAAATGAACCACTTCGGGCACGATTATGCCTTATTCGTTACCACTATTCAGTTAAATGAACTACTTCGGGCACGATTATTACCTGTTTTCCTGTCTCTTAGACACTAGTTAGAGGGAATCTTATTCATATTCAGAAAAGAAGGGCTTGACCAACATAAAAAACAAAGCCCTAGCTAAAAACAAGACAGCTACAATATCAGCTGTCCTGTTTTTCTACAAAAGTTCAATAATTTTTTCCGCGACGGATGCTCCGTTTTCGATACAATCCGGGATGCCTACTCCATAATATGAGCAACCAGCGAGCCAAACTCCTGGATAGGAAACTGCGAGTTTGCTCTCTAGCTCTGCCACCGTTTGTGGATGGGAAATTAAATAATTCGGCATACTGTCAGTCCAATTTGTGATTTCCATTGCGATAGGGTCAGCGGTAATACCTAGACTTTTCTTTATATCACCGAGAGCTACCTGAAGTATTTCTTCTTCGTTCATATCTTTTAAAGCCGCATATGCAGGATGACTGCTTTTATAAAACAGCCTTACGAGCAAGTTTCTCGTTTCAGATGTATGCTCCCATTTTCTGCTTGTCCAAGTGCAGGCATTACAAGATAATTCACTCGTGTCAGAAGTGATAAAACCTGTTCCATCAGTAGGCAGAATGCTGTCAGGCACATCAAAGCCTATATACACACTAATAAGAGAACTCGTTTTTAATTGGGAAAAATCTTTTATAACCTCGTGGTTTGTAAATAGCTTTTCCGCCTCTGAATGAGGAATACTCAGCACCACATAATCCGCTTCAATTGTTTCCATATTGCTAAAAATAACTTGATAAGTATTGTCGCCTCTTTCAATTTTACTTACTTTTGTATTTTTTAATATTTCAACATCCTCAAGTTTTTCTTCGTAAGCATCAATAAGCTTTCCTAATCCATTTCTAAATGAGAGGAACTTCTTTTCGCCCCCGCCTTGAAACTTTTGCTTATTTGCTTCAAATCCTTTAATAATGCTGCCGTACTCTTCTTTATAATCAAGTATATACGGGAGTGTAGAGGCAATGGTTAGATCACTTAGCTTTCCTGAATAAACACCTGATAGTACAGGTGCAATTTGTTTTTCGACCAATTCTTTGCCGAAAAAATGTTCTAGAAATTCACCAATTGAATCGTTTTTCGTGAATGACTCATTTTTTGTATAAAAGTCCTTTAATGCCTCCACCTTTCCTTCTGCAGAAACAAGTGTGCTTTTTGCCAAAGACTCTACACTTGTTGGAATTCCGAATACGGCATCGGCAGGAATCGGTTTTAATTCACCATCCGTATAAATAAAGGATTTGCCTGATGCATTATAAACAATTTCACTTTCCAGATTGAGATCCTTTATAAATGACATGGTATTTGCTTTCCGAGCGACGATGGAGTCTGCTCCCGCTTCCATGACAAAACCGCTATCCTTCACAGTACGAATCTTCCCGCCAAGCTCACAGGATGCTTCTGCAAGAAAAAGCCTAACATCTGAGTGATTCGCTTTTTTCCATTTATGTAATTCGAACATGGCGGATAATCCAGTAATCCCTCCGCCAATGACTAGGACTGTTTTCATGATGTACACCTCTGTTTAGTTACCATTTTCAATTATTAAAAGTGTACCATAATTCCTTTTATATACCACATGTTCATCCTTTAACAATTTGTGACTGTTTGTCCTTATTGGTGCATACAGTTTTAATGAGAAGGAGGGGATGGTCATTAAGACTTCCATAATATCTATTAATCTTTTAAGGTATGCAGTGGCTTATGTTTTCATCGTATCTAGTATGTTGAAATTTTTTAATCCTGAAATGGGCGCTTACTTCGTTAATCTTGGATTGCCTTATCCGATTATTGTTATGTATATCGTTGCCATAACTGAATTCATTTGCGGTGCCTTCATATTAATGAATAGAAGTGTAAGCAATGCAACGATCCCTTTAATTGGTATTTTGATCACTGCGATTTTACTAACAAAAACTCCAATGATATCATCTGGCTTTATACAATTTGCAGCTAATGCAAGATTAGACATCGTTATGCTAATTTTGCTGTTTATTTTATATAGGCAGCCTTCGAGGAAATAGAATGATGGCGCAAAGATAAACGGAGTGTTTTATATAAATGGAAAAAGGCCTGCAGGAAAAGACGATTCTCGCGCAGGCTTTGTAATATTTCTTTTTTTGTCCACCAGTAAAAGATCACTATGGCACTCATACGGTTACTTATTTTTTCTCATTATCTTAAAAACAGAAATAAAAACAATAGCTATTACTAAAATCGCTGCAATCCAAATATATAGATGACTGCTTTCCTGTTTTTTAGTTAAATCTACTTCCTCAGTTGGCGGGCTTCCCTTACCGAGAATTTTTAAATCTTCTTGAGCAGAAGCTACTTTAGCAGTTCGATCACATATGCCTGTCACTAATGCCATTTCTCCATACATATCAGATTCATTAGCGTATACTAAATATTCAATACCCTCAATAAAACTAATTCCACAGTCCCCGTCATCTTGCCCAGTTGTAATATAGATCTGCGATTGTTTTACACCCTTCCATGTGTTCGTTACCTCAAAAAGAACTAACTTCGGGCTGTATCCCTTTGAACTTCTCTTTTCACTTACTTTAAGAACTTTTCCGCTAAATACGGCTTGAGATCTTTCAAATTCATCTTCTACACTCGGTAATTCAGCGCATGAGCAAGCATGAACATCTAAAGGATCTATGGCACAAAAATAAAAAATGAAGACTGAGAATATAAGGAAAGGGATTTTCTTCAAACAATCACCTCAATTATGGTTTAAGTAACTTTTATACTAAAAAATCGTTTTTCTAATTTTGAAGTCTTCTATATCTTACCTATCTTTTAATAGACTAGGAATGACGATTTTCCCCATGATTGTCTGCCTTTGTGCACCCGTTACGTTAGGAAGATTATTACAGTTCCCATGTAAACACTCATTCCCGAGGATGGCAAAGGAAATCGCCTCCTTTGCATCACTTGAGTAGCCGATGTCCTCCATTTTCAAGATTTTATATTTCTCGTACGCTGCTAATCCTTTTATGATTGCAGCATTATAAACTCCTCCGCCACTCACAATTACTTCAGATATTGAATTTTTCGGGAAAACATATTGCTCTAGATTGGAAATAACAGCCTCTACAGTATATTGCGTGACCGTTGCAATAATGTCTGAAAATGATATTCCCTGTGAGTTTGCTATATCCCATATTTCTCTTGCCATTTGTTCAGTATACTGCTCTCTTCCTGTACTTTTAGGAGGGGGCAATCGAATAAAAGGATCCTTTGCAATCAAGTCATTCAATATGGAATGATGAATAGAACCAGACATAGCAATATCTCCATTTTTATCAAAAGAAAAACGATTATTTGTCTCTATTTTGACAATTTCATCAATTAATACATTTCCCGGACCTGTATCAAAGCCATAAACACTTTTGGCTCCTCCTGCCTTTGGAAGAATAGTTATGTTGCTCATCCCTCCAATATTTAATAAGACTCTATCTTTTTCTTTACTATGAAAAAGCAAATAATCGGTAAAAGGGACTAAAGGTGCTCCTTGACCTCCAACTGCCATGTCTGATGGACGAAAATCTCCTACTGTTAAGCAGCCTGTTTCCTCCGCAATTACTGCTAGTTCTCCTATTTGCAGGGTAGCATGAAATTCTGGCATATGATAGATTGTCTGCCCATGTGAGCTGATGAAATCAACATCCTTTGGACAATATTTTGCCAGTGCGGTTATTTTCAAAGAGGCCTCTGCAAATTTATGACCTAAATAAACATTCATCCTGCAAATTTGATCGACAGATGAGGTAACAGGATCACATAAACTTTTAATTTTGCTTCTTTCATCCTCAGTGAAAGAAAATGTCTCAAAAGCAACTAATGTAACATTTGTATTTTCACCCTGTCCTTCTAGCTCTACAAGTGCAGCGTCGATTCCATCCATAGAAGTGCCAGACATTAATCCTATCGCTAGCTTCTTTTTTTTATCCATTTGCTTAGCTAGATAGTCTATCATCACATCACCCTATTACTTTAAAGGTCAGTTTATTTCTGACGCGATTTAATATTTTCCCTCAAAAAATCGATCGCTTGCCTTGTTTCATCTAAGTGCTTCACAGTCTCTTCAAACTGCTGAGAGGCGACGCACATAAAAAGAATATCGATCATATGTAATTGGGCAATCCTAGAAGACGTTGCTCCGCTTCGGAAAGCGGGCTCTCTTGTTGCAGACGTATAAAGCCGAATATCAGCTTGGTCAGAAACAAGCGATGCTCCATATTTGGTTAAGCTTATCGTCATTGCCCCCTTATGATTCGCTAGATCCAAGAGCTTAGCAACTTCAATGGTTTGACCTGAAAATGAAATGCCTACTACTACATCATTTTCATTCGCATTTGCAATAACGGTCGCAGCCATATGAAGATCAGAAAAAGCATTTGCTGATTTATTGATTCTTAAGAATTTTTGCTGAGCATCCTGAGCAATTATATTCGAGGCACCTACACCAAAAAAATGGATAGTATTCGCTTTTTGTATAACACTAACTGCTTTTGACAGCTCCTCTAAACTTAGAAGTTCTGCTGTTTCACGGATCGTTTGTATACTGTTGTTTGTCATTTTTTCAATAATTGAAACGGTTGATTCGTTTGGTTCAATATCTCTAAAACCTTGTTCATCTTTCTTTTGTAGATCTCCAGCAATCCGCAGCTTTAAATCCTGGAAGCTTTTTAAATCTAATGATTTACAAAGTCTGATCACTGCAGCACTGCTCGTTTTACTTTGTTTACCTAGCTCACTTGCTGTTAAAGAAAGGGACTCTCGTGGATTTTGTAATATGTATTTGGCAATTTTACTTTCGGATGGCGGGAGCTTATGGAGCATTTCGGTTAGCATCACAAGTCCCCCTGTCATAAATGACATGAACACCACATCTTTCTATTTAACTTTTTACTAAATAGGAGCAGGGTAGTCTGCTCCTGTTTTGAATTAAATCGTTTTTTTCATTACATGGAATGTACGTGTAATTTCAAAATCAGTCTTCTTGTACAAATAACCTGCAGAAGTCTTTTCACCTGTCCACAGGAACCAAGCATTATGCAGGCCCTCTGAACGCATTAAATGTATACATTCATTTAAAAGGATTTTTCCAAGCCCTTTCCCTTGCTGCTTTGGATCAACACCAAAAGGGCCGAACCGATCTGGAATCCCTTCATAGCCTCCGTAAATACAAAAACCAATAACCTTCTCCCCCTCACGAGCAACTAAAATCCGCTCAAGTGGCAGTCCCTGCAAAATCCCTTCGCGAATCGCTCTGCCCCAGTCAGGATTGAACTTAGTATTTGCAAATTGAATCACTTCATAAAGGTCCTTATCCTTAGCAGTACCAAAGGAATATCCCTCTGCTTCCCTTAGTTTCTTTAGCTCTTTTACAGCTTGCGGCACCTGGAATCCAACTAAATTACGGTCCATAGCGACAGGAGAATAAAGCTTTTGAAAACCTTGCTTTTTTAAAAAAACATATGCCTCAGGATATGTATCCTCATCAATTCCAGGAAGAATATAATTAGGAGCATAGGAAGCAAAGAACACATTCGTCCTGCCATTTTCTTTTAAAAACTGAACCGCGTCTTCAACCAGCTTCTTTCCTACACCTAAACAGCGATGGTTTGGATGAACAAAGAAGAATGGAATCCAGCCATTATCTTGCTCTAAGTCAGTTCCAAACATAGGCAGCAATCTTCTAACAGCATACACACAGCCCACTAACACATCATTATGAAATGCTAAACGCAAGCCTTCCGGATCAAAGTTCGCATCTAATAGTACTAAATTTCTGAATCTTTTCGAAGTAATTGAATCCTGTTCTAAACACTCATTCCAAAGACTTACAATCTTTATTTCATCCCCTGAATGATAAAAGCGATAAGTAAACATGTGATAACTCCCCTTTTATTTTAAACTATTAGGTTAGCTTTTCACTACTATCCTATTTATATAATTGATAGGGTTTTATTTGCTTCCTAAACCGTTCTAATTGCTCGCCGCAGCATTCTAAAAATTCATCTGTTTTCTTTTGAAGAATTTTATCTTTTATCTCCTTCGTTCCTGCTAATAAATCGATGGTATACTTCTCATTATGCTGGACAAATTTAAAATCATTCGGATACATTTCCGCAATCGTTTCTAATAACGTTAACCCCGTTCTTAATGAATGTATCGCGTAACGGTCTGCAACATGCAGTTGGACTCCCTCACAAACTTCGTCCCTATGCTTTTGGTATACCGGTTTAAAGGAAACTGGACGTGCCAACACACCTGCTATTTTTTGTTCATTTAATTTTTTTGCTAAACGATAACCGTCAATAAAAGGAGCCCCAATATATTCAAAAGGACGCGTTGTCCCTCTTCCTTCTGACAAATTCGTCCCCTCTACTAAACAGGTTCCGGGATAAAGAATACTCATATCTAATCCTGTCGTGTTAGGTGAAGGCTGCACCCAGAATAACCCCGTCTGATCGAAAAACATCTGTCGTTCCCATCCATCCATCTGAACGACCGTCAACTCACAATTAATACCCATTTCATGCTTATAAAATAAAGCAATTTCTCCTATAGTCATACCATGCCGATTTGGGATAGGGTAAAGACCGATAAAAGATCTGATCCCATCTTCTAACAAATTCCCTTCCATCACTGAACCCGAAATCGGATTTGGCCTGTCTAACACAACAAAATGTTTACCATATTCAGCACAAGCTTCCATTACATAAGCCATCGTGTAAATATAAGTGTAATATCTAGAGCCAATATCCTGGAGATCAAACACAATCACATCAACAGGATCTAACATCTCCTTACTTGGTTTCCTAGAGGCTCCGTATAAACTAAACACTGGTACACCCGTATATGGATCAATTGTGGATTCCACCGCTTCGCCTTCTTTTGCATCCCCGCGAATTCCATGCTCCGGTCCATATAAAGCTGCTAAATGTATATCCGGATGCTCATAAAATAGATCTATCGAGGGGACAAGCTTTTCATTTACCCCTGTCATATTCGTAACCAATCCAACTCGCATTCCTTTGAATGATTGAAATTGGTTTCCTAAAAAAAGATCAAGTCCAAGCCTCATCACTATTCCTCCTTTTATGCGCTTTGATAAAGAACATCTGCTTATTACAACCTTTGTTAAAATTAAACTTCGTATCCAGGAATAATGCCGCCTTTTCTCACGTTCGTTTCAGATGGGAATTTCAGTGTCTGAGCATACTTCGTACGATTCACGCATCCTCTTACTGTCCCAAGCGCCTTATAGTAGTCATAGTAACGAAAGGATTTTGAATTCATAATAAACCAATAATTAGACAATGCTTCTAAATAAGTATCAAATTCATCCGATACATCTACAAATATATCAGGCTCATACCCCTCCATATCCTCCCAGTTTTCACTATGATAAAATCCGTAATAATGAGGTGGCAAACCGTCTAAATCAAAGCCTGGAAGTCCTGCTTTCAATTGCGCTGCCTGAACAATTCTTGGACAAAGTGCATGATCTGGGTGAATACTTTTTTCCCAATGAGTAATGACTACATTTGGCTTTAATTTGCGCATTAGGGTTGCGACACAAGTAATAATTTCATCATTAAAGGTAAGCTCTGCATCTTTGTAATCAAGCGTGATCGTTTTAGCACCCAGAATTTCAGCTACCTTCTCAGATTCTCTCATTTTCTGTTCTCTATATTCCTCAACTGATACACCTGGAGGATTACCTTTTTCACCAGCCGTTAAATGTACAAATGTAACATCATGACCAGCTTTTGCATATTTATGGGCAATCGCACCCGCTTGAATTTCAGCATCACCGCAATGAGCACCTAATACGACTAAATGCATGTCATTTCCCCCTCATTTTTTTGTAATCCTATTTACTTCATAAATAATCTGAATTTAACGGAATCTAATTCGTTTTATGAAGCACTGAGTCACTTGTCCTTTATTGATTAAATTTGTTTCTCATAGAAGCTGCCTTTTTAACACGCCATCATTTTTGAAAATTACTTTCAAAATTTTCACCAATATTCACTCCTTGAGCTAGAATAGCAGCAATCACGGAGCCAGCTACAGGCGGTAAATCAGGCAATATTATCGTTGTTTTTAAGTATTCGAAATTAAGACTTTTTTCAATGACAGGAAGAAACCAATCAGCATTGTTATAAATACCCCCTACTAATACAATGGGAATTTCTTTTTTTGATTGATCATCCTTAAATAATTTTAGGATTAATCTGCGTATATTCATGCCCATTTCGATACCTGCTTGAAGTAGAATCTCCTTGGCAATTTCATCTCCATCCTCTGCCGCTTTCACAACCATTTTACTTAAAGAAGCAATCTTCTCTCTTGACTTATTAAAATCATAGATAACAGAAATCAGTTCTGGAACCTCTGCCATATTCCATGCACTTAATATCGCTGGAGTTAAAATTGTATTTTTCCCAAAGCCATCATATTCATCAAACATTGCTTTCAATGCCCGTTTTCCAATTGAAAAGCCGCTGCCTGGATCATCGAGCATAAATCCCCAGCCACCTGCTCTTGTTCGGATATTACTTTCGTTTATCCCAAAGGTAATCGCGCCCGTACCACTAATGTTAACAACCCCTGGTTTTCCCTGGGTACCTGAATATAAAGCATTGACCGCATCGTTATCGACCATTATTTGGCATCCAACTGGTAAATATTTTTGATATAATTCCATCATTTTTACTTTGTCTTCTTCACGGTCAACACCAGACATACCGGCAAAAAGACTGGTTAAGCCCGCAAATTTATCAGGTTCTTGTAGCTGTAACTCTGTCAGCAAGCACTTTATTTCTTTTTCTACTTTCTCATAACCAAGACTGTTGATATTGGTAGGGCCGACTGTTGCTTCAATGTGGATCCTTCCATCATAGTCACATAGCACGCCTTTAGTCTTTGTACCGCCACCATCTATACCGAGAACATACATTACTATCCTCCTGCCAGCTCATTTATTTTAAATTAATATGTAAATATATAAAATTTTATTTCAAGCACAATATATTTATCACTTTTAAGTGAAAGATATAAAAACTGCTGTCAACCTCGTCAGCAGCCACAACCCTTTTACATATAGAACCGAATCTTCGTTCCACCTGTTAAGTAATCTAAAATATACATATCCTCATCTACAATTCTTGCTACTACATTTACTCGCTCATCAGGAGGTAAATCAGTTTTTATGATTTGAAGCTCTCCCATATAACGATCATACAATTGATTATCAATCGTAATCGATCCCCTTCTTCGAGCTTGACTCTCTCCTCTGTTAACAATCATAAAATTCTTTTCCTCTGCCAAAATTCTGCCGGCAGAGGAGCGATAAACCCATTCGCTTTCGTCTCTCCTTAAAACATGTGGAATATCTATCAATAATCTCTTTTCTTCTTTCGATAAGTCTTTTGCCGGGACAAGCTTTATCCAAATATCTTGTTCCGCTAATGATTTTGTAAATAAGCTTAGCTCTTGTTTAGAAATAAAGGGATCTCCTATATAAACAACGTCTATTCCACCAACCAATTTATAAAAAGAGCTGCTAGAAGGTGCAAAAGACTTCCTATGATACTCTACTGTCGGCAATCCAGCAAATATCGGTCCTCTTTTAAATGCCTCCCCTGCAATAAAGGACCTTATAGGAATGTTATATTGATTGAAAAAATGGCTTTGATCCATTAGAAACTCTAATGAAATACCGCTTTCGATTCGAGGATAATAATTAAATGAAGCAAATAATTGGCTGTGATTAGTTGGCATGCTTTTAAATATAGATTGTTCTTCCTTGCTTAATAATGCATTAATTCCAATTTGAAGATCCTTTTCATTCCAAGTCATTTCAGCAATTTCTTCTAAGCTAAAACCATAATCTAAACGAATTCCGCTTAACCCAAAATCTTTAAAGATGCGGATATCTTTCAAATCCTTGCAGAATTCGTTAAACATTTTATGATTAATATCCGCTACGATCTTTAATCCTAGATCACGACACTTAGAAACCACCTTTAATACTTCTTCTATTTTTCCAAATTGAAATGACGTAAAGACTTCATCCAGCCCAAATTCCTTAGCCATATTTAAATAAAAAATGATTTTATCAATATCAGACTCATTGGAATGATAAAATGAAACCCCGCCTTTTATATTCATATTGTTTGCTCAACTCTATTTTCAGAAATACTTTCTTCTTTTTTTGCAAAATCAAGATTTTTGGATGCATTTAATACAAAGATTGCTAGCATTGAAATATACAATAAAAAGAATCCTATTACTGTAAGGCTAATTAATAGAGTAATACAGATGATTTGAACAAAAAGGCCGATTGTATACCAAGTATTCCCCATAAAAGCTTTGATCGATTTATTCATTGCTTTAATCACTTTACAATCTTCTGCTACTAAAATTGGAATCGTGTACACTTGTGTAGATAGGAATGTTAAACATAAATAGGTTTGAAACACGCTGAAGATAAAGATTAAATAGCTATTATTGATATTTATGTAGTACCACCATTGCGACAGAGGAATCAATACCGCTAAACTAAATAACAATCCAATACGAAATGAACGGGTAAAGTAATGAAAAAATGACTTTATAAACATCCCAAACTTATATTTTTTCCCTTCAGCTATTTGATTCATCACCGCAAATACAGCAGTTGTTGCTGGAATGAATGTAATAGCTAAGTAGGCAATTGCCCAGTAAAAAGGGAGTAAAAAAATAGCAGGAACGATAAATAACGACCAACATATGCTTATTCCCAGTACATTAAGGATATTTAGAAATATTTGATGTCCAGATTTTTTTAGTAGCTTGCTGATCGATAACATATTATCACCGTTCCTTTTCGGATTTTTTGAATCTTTATATGCGCTCTTGTGTGTTCGGATCAAATAAATGCATTTTTTCCATATTTATATACAATTTTACTTTAGAAAGGCTCTTCAGCTTTGCATCCGCACCGACTCTTCCTGTTACCTGATCTTCACCAATATTAAAGTAAAATAACAATTCAGCTCCAAGATGCTCCACTACCTTTAATGTAGGCTCAATAACATTATGATTTGGTTGATGATTTAATAGGTTTAAAGAAATAATATCCTCAGGCCTTATGCCTAAAACAACCTCTTCCTTCTGATAAGCTTTATATTTATCTAATAATCCTACTGGTACTGTAAGTGTATAGTCAGCTGTCATTAACTGATTTCCATCTAATCTTGCTTTAATAAAATTCATTGGAGGAGAGCCGATAAAGCCCGCCACAAACATATTATTAGGATTTTCGTAAAGCTCTTCAGGAGAAGCAATTTGTTGGATTTCTCCTCCATTCATAACAACAATTCTTTGTCCCAATGTCATGGCTTCTACTTGATCATGGGTTACATAAATAACTGTTGCTCCAAGTCTTTTATGCAACTCAGAAAGCTCTACTCGCATTTGCACCCTTAACTTAGCATCTAAGTTACTTAATGGTTCATCAAATAAGAAAACACTCGGATTTCGAACGATCGCTCTTCCGACCGCAATACGCTGCTTTTGTCCGCCGCTTAATTCACGTGGTTTACGATCAAGCAGGTTTTCAATACTTAAAATAGCAGCAGCCTCTTTTATTTTCGCCTCAATTTCGGCTTTTGGCGTTTTTAAGTTTTTCAGTCCAAATGCCAAGTTTTCTTTAATTGTCATATGAGGATACAGGGCATAGTCCTGAAAAACCATCGCAATATCCCTGTCTTTTGGATGCACTTTATTAACCAAGCGATTTCCAATAAAAATATCACCGCTGGACTGCCTTTCAAGCCCTGCTATCATACGTAATGAGGTCGTCTTTCCACAGCCAGATGGGCCAACAAATACTAAAAACTCTTTATCTTTAACGACAAAATTTGCATTATTTACAGCACGCACTTTTCCTTTTTTCTCATCTTCAAATTCTTTAATAACATTGACAAACTTAACTTCTGCCACAGAAATTCCTCCTAACCTTTAACCGCACCGATTGTAATACCACGTAAGAAGTACTTTTGTAATGCAAGGAATACGATAATCATTGGAACCGCACTGCATACTGCCCCGGCCATCATGGCTCCGTAATCTTGCAAGTTTTCAAATCTAAAGCTTGTTAAACCAACCTGGAGTGTCCTCATACTATTTGTATTAGTAATCAAAAATGGCCAGAAAAAGTTATTCCAATGACCTACAAACGTAAATATCCCTAGAACAGCCAGGCCTGGCTTGGCCATCGGAAGTATAATCTTCCGAAATATTCCGAATTCACTGCAAGCATCAATACGACCTGCATCAATTAATGAGCTTGGAAGGGAACTCATGAATTGCTTCATTAGGAATATACTTCCTACGCTGACCATTCCTGGAACGATCAATCCAAAATATGTATTTTCTAATTGCAAAGTATTTACCACTAGAATATACAGAGGGATAAGGGTGACTTGTCCAGGTATCATCATAGAGGATAGTAAAACCCAAAAGATTGTATTTCTGCCTGGGAATTTCAGCTTCGAAAATGCATAACCTGCTAATGAAGCGAAAAATACATTTATGATCGTACTAATGGATGCAACAATTGTACTATTTAAAAACCATCTCGCCATTCCACCAACTTCAAAGATTCTTTTATAAGCATCTAAAGTAGGTTTCTTTGGGAGCAGCTCAGGTGGAACGGCAGTGATAGCCGAAGAATCCTTAAAAGAAGAGCTTAACATCCATAATAGAGGTACAAACGTGAAAACAGCCCAAAGAACTAAAAAGATGTAGATAATGGTAAGTCCAATCTTTTTATATGTTTTTCTTCTAAAGTCTTTCTTTTCATCAAGTAATATTTGATATTGAGGATCGGTTACAGATTTAAGCTCCATATCATTTCCTCCTAGTATTCTACGTCACTAGACATATATTTAAATTGTAATACTGAGATAATTATAATGACAAAGCCCAATATAAAAGCCTCTGCAGATGCTAATCCAAATTGATAATACTGAAAAGCATGCTGATATATTAAGTATGCAATTGTTGTCGTTGCAAAGTTAGGACCACCTTGAGTCATAACATATGTAGCTTCAAAAACTTGGAAGGAACCAATAACTCCTGTAATTAACATATAGAGAGTCGTTGGCTTTAACAGGGGCCATGTAATATTCTTTAATTTTGACCACCAGCTTGCAGCATCAATATCAGCTGCTTCATAGAGTGATTTCGGTATACCACCCATTGCTGCTAAATACAAAATAACACCACTGCCGTGCCCGCCAATGTAAGTCATCAACATTATAGAAAATAGGGCCGAGTCTGAGCTGGCTAACCACATTTGTTGATCAAAACCAAACCATCCTAAAACAATATTCATTAATCCTGATTCTGTAGGATCAAACATCCATAACCAAATTAATGACATTGTAATTCCCGAAGTTACAGCAGGAAGATAAAAGGATGCCTTAAAAAATGTTTGAGAACGTTTATTTATAGGAAATATCATTAATGCTAAGAAAAAGGTGATAAGAATATTTACTGGAACAGTACCAACTGTATAAATCACCGTATTTTTCATTGATTTCCAAAAAATTTCATTTTCTAATAAATACTTATAGTTTTCGAATCCGATAAATTTTGACTCAAGAATGCCGTATTCTTGGAAACTCATGATAAAGGCCGTAATAAGTGGATACACTGTAAAAACAAGAAAAAGGAGAAAAGGAAGAGCAATAAATGCATAGCACCAACCATAATCCTTCATAAATTGTTTAAAGTTTACCCATGACCATTTTTTAGAAGTTTCACTTACTGTTGCGGCCATAGACTCATCTCCTTTTCGCCAAATCTTTATGTAATGAAAGCATATCCGCGTATATGTGCGCGGATATGCTTATAAAGTATTATTTCAATACACTTTCAGCTACCTGTGTCCATTGTTCAACCGTTTCTTCAGGCGATAATTCTCCTGCCAAGAATCCTTGGAATTTCGGTCTAATGCCATCATTTAAGATTTGATCTTGCTTTTGTGCAAGTTCTGGATCTAATTTTGCACCTGGAACAACATAATCTAAGGTTCTCTTAATAAACTGACCATTATCTGTATTTAATTGAAGTAAATCCTTATACATCTCTTGACCAGATTTTCGTGCTGGTGGAATAAATAGCGTTGCTGCAGTAATGCTCGATTTTGTACCTGTGATATGTTTTAATACTTTTGCTGCATTTTCGGTATGTTTGTCACCTTTATATTTCTTTTGTTTGAATAACCACATACCGCCACCACCACCGGTAGCAACTTCTTTTACGCCTTCATTATGAGGGAATGGCAATAGAGCAAAATCAATCTTTTCACCTTCTATTTTCCCAGCATCAATCTCTTTATTTCTATTATCGTTAAAACGTACTTGATATGGACCAGTTCGACCAAAGATACCTGTTTCTCCAGCAGTAAACATATCGATTACTTTTTGTTCATCTAGACCAGCTGTTTCTTTTGGCATAACACCATTGTCCATCATTTTTTTCACAAAGCTTAATGTTTCTACTGCTTCTTCGCCATCCCATTTGAATTCCCCATCTTCTGTCACAGATTTAGGGACACCATTATTTCTCATTAGATGAGTAAATGTCTCTTCGTTTTTACCTTGTGTAGCAAATCCGTATATCTTTTTGCCATCTTTTGTCGTCATTTTAGATATTTTCTCTGAAATTTCGTAAAATTCCTGCCATGTCCATCCATCTTTTTGGATTTTCGCTACATCAGCTCCAGCAGCTTCCAGCAGCGCTTTATTTCCTCCCCATGTATGGATAGAAATCCACTGTGAAATAGCCCAAAGCTTCCCATCAATCGAGAAATTATCAATAGCAAATTGCTCTAAATCTTTACGATCCTCAGCATCAATATAATCATCTAGTGGAACTGCCAACCCAGTTTTTATATATTTCGGTTTCATAGTAGAGAAAAAGATATCAGGAGGATTACCTGAGTTTAACGCGATATCAAACTTTTTGTCTCCTTCTTCCCAAGACAAGATTTCATACTCCACTTTAATATCTTTATTTTCTTTTTCAACTTCGGCTATTAATTCTTGTAAATGCTGCTCATAACTTTTTTGGTTAATTTCTGCATTTTCTCTATAGTGAGGATATGTCCAAATAGTAATGACATCTTTTCCATTTTTCTTATCCTTCGAATCCCCACTTGATTCTTTACTGCAGGCAGTTGCTGAAACAATTAGCAACATTGATAAAAAAATAACTAAAAGTTTCTTCATTTGGTTTCCCCCAATTTCTTTAAAAAGTTTAGAATCATAACTTTCTTACAAAATACTGGACCCCCTTCACCTCCTTAATCAAGAATTAACATTTAATGACTACCTAAATTTGTGAAATATTTTGTGGAATTGAAACAGGCAGCCTTCCTTCAACGGTTTCTCTTCCATAGATTGCACTGGCAGCCATTTTTAGAGCTGGAGTTGTAAATTCATATGTGCAAATATAACCAGGAACATTTGGCAAATAGGCTAAATCATATGGACTCCTTGTTGCTACAACTATGACTCTATTATTTGCTTCATATATTTTTTCTACCAATTTCGTCTGGCTGCTGCCTGCTTGTGCAGACAAGGTCGCTACAATGACTGTATCAAAAGCTTTTGCTTGCTGAGAAACCACTTCCATTTCCTCTTTTGTAGGAGGATTTGATAACTGAACTACGATAGCTGACTGATGAATTTCTTTAATACACTCACCTAACGAAAAAGTAGAATACCTCTTATCTTCCACTGCCATAGTAGAAGTGTTTTCTGGATAGACGAGCAGTACCCTATGATTTACATCTCCTTCTATTGGTAAAATACTCTCCTCATTCTTAACAATCGTTACTCCTTGGCGATAAATCTCCGTCGCCATTTCATGATGCTCTTTGCAGCCTACTAATTCTGGCACTTTTATATACTTATCAAGCTGTAAATCATTCCAATCCAGGTATTTTTCTTTTAACTTTTCTACACGATTGTGTGCTGAATTAATTTGTTCAAGCGGTATCTCACCTGTTTCCACTGCTCGAATAACTGCTTCTAAAGAATTGATTTGCGGTTCATAGGAATGAGAAACCATAATTAAATCTGCTCCAGCTTTTATTGCTTCTACTGCGCCTTTCGGGGTACCAATTGTTTCTGAAATAGCATTCATTTCCATGCAATCTGTCGTTACAACCCCATCAAAATGAAGGTCATCTCTTAGTAAACCCGTAATCACCTTATCGGATAAGGTAGCCGGAACACCTTTACGGCTTTCAATGGCTGGAAAATAGACATGTGCTGTCATGACGGCATCAGCACCATTACTAATACAATCCTTAAATGGTTTTAATTCAACATTTTGCAGCCGTTCCAAATCATGGTCAATAATTGGAAGATCTAAGTGCGAATCAATATTCGTATCACCATGTCCTGGAAAATGCTTTAATGTCGTCATAACACCTGATCTTTGCATCCCTTTCATAAGTTCTTGTCCAAATTCAGAGACATTTTCAGGTGTTTCGCCAAATGATCGAACACCAATGACTGGATTTTTAGGATTATTATTTACATCTAACACAGGAGAAAGATTCCAATTGATACCTAGCGCTTTTAACTCCTTACCTGTTGCATTTCCGATTTTATATGCATTTTCAGGATTATTCGTCGCCCCTAATAGCATTGCACCAGGAAAAACGGTTGTCCCATCCCCTAATCTGCGAACTGCTCCATTTTCTTGGTCTGTACATATCAACAATGGATGTTTATGTCCTGCTTCCTTCGCTTCTTTTTGTAATTCAATTGTTAGCTTTAGTACTTCTTCTGGTGTCCCAATATTTCTGCCAAATAAAATAATGGAGCCAAGATGATAGTCTCTTATTAACGTTTTTATTTCTTGAGTTACTTCTTTACCATAAAAACCAAAAACCATTAGCTGTCCTACTTTTTTCTTAATGGCTGTATCCATCAGATTGATTCCCCCATATTATTATTTTCCTTCACATCCAAATGCCTGAAATATCTATTCCTTTATTAAAAATGATAATTTTGTCATTTAAAGAGAGGATCGAATAATATTATGTAATCTAGGTCTTAAGCGTAAGATTGCATTCTTATTTTCCACATGAACTCGATTCGTCAATAAAATGACATTTAGCTTAATATCTGGATCAAACCATATGCTTGTCCCTGTATAACCTGTGTGGCCATAAGAGTTATTGGAAAATAAATCACCACAGGACGAACCCTGCTTTCCTTTTAGCATCCATCCTAAACCTCTATGCTCCCTATCAAAGAATGTAAAATTTACTTTTGATAAAACTAAGGCTGGACTTGAAATAATTTGTTTGCCATTAAATACACCTTCATTTTCGATCATTGATGAAAAATTCCCTAAATCATTTATGGTGGAAAATAATCCTGCGTGCCCGCTTATTCCCCCCATACTTTCAGCGTTTTCATCATGAACAATGCCTTGCTTATATCCTTGTAAAGCTTCACTGTACTCTGTTGCAGCATATCGAGATTGGCTATGTTTTAGATTGAAGCCTGTTTCCTTCATGTTTAAAGGATTAAATAATTCCCTTTCTACAAATTCTTCAAAATTTTCATTTACAACAATTTCTATAATTTTATAGAGTAATATGAGGCCAAGATCACTGTATAACACTCTTTCTCCTGCTCCAGAAACCAATGCTTCCTTGCAGATTCTATCTACTATTTCGTCTTTATGTAATCTTTCCTTGTAATACTGTCGATGTGCTGGAAGTCCTGATGTGTGGGCTAATAGATGTTTTAAAGTAATTTCTTTTGTGTGAAATGTTGAAAGGAAATACGCGATGGGGTCCTCAAGCCTAATTTCACCTGCATCAATTAGCTTTAATAAGACTGGTAAAGTTGCAACAACTTTTGTTAGGGAAGCAAGATCAAATATCGTATCTTTGCTCATTGGACTTTTTTCTGGATATAGAATACGGTTCCCAACTGCCTCTTGAAAAATAATATCATCACTGTAAGAGATATGAAGAACGGCGCCAGGTATATGTTCTAAATCAATTTCTTGCTGCAGGAATTGCAAAAGTTTATTTTTCACAAATGATCTTTCCCTCCTTTGCTTTTTCAATTGCCTTATGTACAAAACCATCGGTTAAATCGAGCAATTCATTTGCTTCTTCTAAAGATACATTAGCTAAAAGCATTACAATAGCTGGCTTAACTTTATGATCCGTATTCATTAATATTTCTGCTGCTTCTTCATAGGATACATTTGTAATGTTTTTCACTATGTTTCTAGCTCTTTCTACTAGCTTGTTATTACTTGCATGTAAATCAACCATTAAATTGCCATATACTTTTCCAAGCTTGATCATTGTCGCAGTTGTTAACATATTTAAGACCATTTTTTGTGCAGTCGCTGATTTTAATCTAGTAGAGCCTGTCAGTATTTCCGGACCAACTACAACTTCTATAGCTAAATCAGCATATTGACTTATTTCTGCATTTTCATTACAGGACAAAGCGATTGTTTTTGCTCCTAAATGACTAGCGTATTCTAAAGCACCCATTACATAGGGAGTCCGGCCACTAGCCGCAATTCCAACAACAACATCTAGTTTAGTTAACTGCTTCTCCATTAAATCTTGGGCACCAGCTTCCCTTCCATCCTCTGCTCCTTCTACTGCGGTAAAGACAGCATCTCTTCCTCCTGCAATAATACCTTGAACCATTTCATGAGGTGTACAAAATGTCGGTGGGCATTCTGATGCATCTAGTATTCCAATCCTTCCACTCGTTCCTGCACCGATATAAATTAATCTTCCGTCATTAGATAGGGATGAATATATTAACTCAATAGCCAATGAAATTTGAGGAAGCACTTTTTTTACTGAAATAGCAACAGTTTGATCCTCATTGTTCATGAGCTCAACAATTTCCATTGTAGAAAGTTGATCAATTTCCTTTGATCGATTATTCGATTGTTCTGTCATTAATGTTGAAAGATCTACTTTCATTTCCACACGCCCCTCTAAACTTTTACATGCATTATATTATTAAGAGTAATCCACTAAGTTTTTACTAAACTTTGTATAACTTTTCCATTTTTTATAACCTAATTTTCCATAAAACTCTACTAATCCAGTCCAATCAATAACAATCTGATTGACTCCATGGGATCTTAATGCTGCTATTCCTGCCTCTACTATTGCAATACCATAGCCTTTTTTTCTCTCTTCTGAATCCACTCCAAGTGGCCCGATACCGCCTAATTCACCATTCAATAAAGGCGACCAGTATACATTCTGGGCAATAAAGGGTGATTTTGAATCATTTACTCGGCAAAATCCTATTATTCTATTATTCTTTTTTAAGACAACGAATTCTCGGCCTGTTCCACCTTTTTTAAAATAATGTATGGCCTCATACTCCCATCTTCCTGGAAAACAGCGATTCAGGAATGATAAAAGTTCATCTTTTTCTTCTTCCTTTAGCATAGAAAATTCAACTTCATCTAAATCAGGTATTTGCGCATCTATTTTTTGCTCGTAATAAGCAATTAAATCGTGGTCGTATCCGTCGTTTATGTATCCCTTTTTTTCAAACCATGGATTAATATTTTTAAATTCAGCTGGAACGCCAGGAAAATAGTGCCAAGGATCTCTTCCAATGAAAACTTTCTTTACTCCTTCTTTAGCTAAAGCTGATTCTGCTTTTTCCAATAAAACAGTACCAATTCCTTTATTCCTCCAGTTTGAATCAACCAGTAGAGCTTGAATCCAACCATTCTCTTTATTCATTTGAATATTGAGGTTATCCTCATTCCACTTCTTCGCAACAATAAATCCAATTATTTCATTGTCATCATTAATAGCTATTGCAGAACCAGAAAAACAAATATTTAAATCCTTAAAGCTATTTTGTTTAAATAATTCTTTTCTCATCGGATATTGCTCTCTGAGTTCCTTATTCCAAAAATCCACTAATTCTTCTAATCGTTCTTCGTTCCACTCAATTAATTGCAACTTTACCCCTCCAATCTTGCTCATTCATAATTCAAAATAAAATGCTAAAGAAAATGATGTTTTTCTGTAATTTTATTTCAAAAAGTTCAAAAAAATTAGCAAGAGCCCTTGAACTGATGCATGATAACGTTTTTAATCTATATCACTGAATTTTCATAAAATTAATAATCTTACCACTAATGATAATAAATTATTAATTTTTTTTCAACATTTTAAATAAATTATTAAAATTTTATTTCATTTTGGTAAATTAGTCCTCTTTCTCATCATGTACAACATTCGAAAGATACAGCTCACACCACTCTTCTATTCTTTATGAACCCCTTCGTTGTGTTCTTTATAAGTAACATTTTTATCAATTTCAAAGTTTTGTAGTAAGATAAAAGAAATATAGGGAAGATAGAACTTCCATTGGAGAGATCGTAGATGTTAGATAAGTTACATAGCTATTATAAAAATTCCTTACTATTGTCAGAGAAGCCAAACTCTAGCTTCTATTCCCATTACCATTGGTTTAAAGAGGAAAATAGCACTAGTTGGTTAGGGATTCCATTAGAATCCATACATAATCAAGAACTTGAACTATTAAAAACACTTTTTCAGTATGAATACAATACGAAAAGCACTAACACGATAGAAAAAAAGTGGCATGACTTCCTTTTTTCAAGCGGAATGATTCCAGAAGCTGATTTTGAATCGTATTATCGTTTTATACAATTCCAATTATATGGATCGGAATGGGAACAAAATGATATAGAAGAAGCTATGTATGGCTTTTTCCACGACAATTCTATCGTAATTTGGAAAGATCGAGCGAGTGGAGTAATAATAGAGCAAAATCCTGACCAATCAATCAATGTGGAGTTACTACGATCCCTTTCTCAAACACTTGAAAGTGATTTTTTTCTTAAAGCTTTTTTTTACTGTGGAAAGGTACAAGCATTATCAATAGAATCACCAATCCTTTTTAAAGAGGAAAAGCATTTCTTTGAAAACGCTATACAGCTTATGCCCTCAGATCGAGTATATACTTTTGAAAAGTGCTTCCCATATTTGCTATCAGCTCAGCTGCCAAAAAATATGCAGGAATGGATGAGTTCGCAATTGCTCCAGATCATTGCGGATGAACCTGAATTACTGACGGCAGTTAAACGATTTTTGGAAAACAACTCTAATGCCACATTAACCGCAAAACAGCTATATGTTCACCGTAATACATTACAGTATAGATTAGATAAATTTATGCAAAAAACGGGGATAAACTTAAAAGATTTTAATAGTTCGATAACGGTTTATCTCGCTTGTCTTCTAAATAGTCAGTGAATTCTGATTCGGGAAGCATCGCCTAAAAACAACTTAACAAAGCAAAAAGCAGTGAGTCCCGTGTAGCATACGAGGCTCTCTGCTTTTTTTATTGAGAAATTGGCAAAATAATATCAATTTTTGTCCCTTTATACAATTCGCTCTCTACATTTATGAAGCCTTGATGATCTTCAATAATCTTTTTTGTCACGATAAGGCCAAGGCCTGTTCCATCTTCTTTTGTCGTATAAAAGGGTCTAAAAAGATTATCTAAATCAGACTGATCAATTCCACATCCTTGGTCAATAAAGCTTATTGAAATCTGATTATTAGGATAAACAGTGGAAAGGATTCTTATAATACCGCCATCCTGCATAGATTCAATCCCATTTTTTATTAGATTAATAAATACTTGTTTTAGCTGATTCTCATCACACTCTATTAATGGCAAATCCTCTTCCATTTCTAGAGATAACTTCATTTTCTTCTTTAAAGCAAGCAGTTGTGTAATGGAAAGAACATAAGTGAGAATATCCTTGACATTATGCTTTTCAAAATGAGTAGATCTTGGCTTTCCAAGTATGAGAAGATCATTGACGATTGAATTAATGCGAACAATTTCTTGCTCCATAATTAAGTAATAGTGTTGGTCACCTGGATGTTTTTCACGTTGCAGTTGAGTAAAACCTTGTAACGAAGCTAACGGATTTTTTATTTCGTGACTAATTGTAGCTGCAATCTGTCCAATATAGGCAAGCTTCTCCATCTGCCTTAGGTCTTCATGCGAATTGTGCAGTGCATGAATATAAGAAGAGAAACGTCTTAATAAAATATAAGAGATCGCAGACAGAATAATAATCAAAACAATTGGGATGAGCACTACCCCCGACTTTATCATAATTCCGACTAATAAGTATCTAAGTATAGAACCTAAAGTAACTACCCAATAGAAATGCTTATTGATAAAAATGGGAGAAAATAATACAAGAATCAATTCTACCGCGTTCCCACTATTGAAGTTGCTTGGATTATCTGCGAACATTACGGCGTCGCTTATGATTGAAAATATAATATAGCTTAATAAATACATATATTTTATGGCACTTAGCTTATTTATTTTAGCCAAAAAATAAGCAATAGGGATTAGTCCAATAAAGATCAAATACCCCCAATAGCCGATTGCATTTGGATATCCTGTGGCTGTTTTAAGAATATATTTTGGAAAAAAGAAATAGTAAATGAAATCAGACAAGGCATAAGTAATGTAAAAAGAAGTAATATATACAATAAGTGCTCGTTTTTCTTCATGAACTAATAAAAAGTTAATGTTTTTCTTTCTCATTGCGGTTCCTCATAACTTATAAAATTTCATAATAATAACTATCATTATTATAATATACCTTTAGCCCCAAAAATCTGCAAATTTACACTTTTATACGAAAATTTACATTAAATTAGCTAAAAACCCCTCTCAACCTTCTTTTCATTTAGGATTTGTGACGTATACTATGTGTTAGTGCCAACATTTGCACAGGACATGGAAAGCTGAGGCATTCGGGTTAAAAAGGACATGAACCGTGGAATTTTCCGGTTTGTTGTCTTTTTAGCAAGACTTCACACAAAGTCTATTTCGAGGACATTTCTACCGTTAGTCTGTACTAAAGCATACTCAAATGTGAACAGCGCCCAAAATGATGAAAGAAAGTTTGTGCAGACAGCCCATATTCATTTTCCTTCTATTTGGTTTACAATTAATTAAATATTTCAAAAAGGGGCTGTATGAATTGGCTGAATTGAAACTCGATCATATTTACAAGGTCTACGATAATAAGGTTACAGCCGTTGAGGATTTTAACCTTGATATTCTTGATAAGGAATTTATTGTTTTTGTAGGTCCTTCTGGATGTGGTAAATCAACTACTTTACGAATGATTGCTGGTCTTGAAGAGATTTCAAAAGGCAATTTTTACATTGATGGAAAAAAGGTAAATGATGTAGCTCCAAAGGATAGAGACATTGCGATGGTATTTCAGAACTACGCCCTTTACCCTCATATGACTGTATACGACAATATGGCATTTGGTTTAAAGCTGCGTAAATTTTCTAAGGCTGAAATTGAGCGTCGTGTAAAAGAAGCAGCTAAAATTCTTGGTCTTGAAGATTATTTATCCCGAAAGCCGAAAGCTCTTTCCGGAGGTCAGCGTCAGCGTGTCGCATTAGGAAGAGCGATTGTTCGTGATGCAAAAGTATTTTTAATGGACGAACCGCTTTCTAACCTTGATGCTAAGCTTCGTGTACAAATGCGTTCAGAGATTATTAAGCTTCATCAACGGTTACAAACGACAACCATTTATGTTACACATGACCAGACGGAAGCCATGACCATGGCAACACGGATCGTAGTTATGAAGGACGGCTTGATTCAACAAGTCGGAGCTCCTAAAGAAGTTTACGACAACCCTGAAAATGTTTTTGTTGGTGGATTTATTGGTTCTCCAGCAATGAATTTTATTACAGGAAATCTTGAAGACAGCGGATTTAAAGTAGGAAATATGACACTTTCTATTTCTGAGAAAAAAATGAAGCTTCTGCGTGAAAAAGGCTATATGGGCAAAAACATTATTCTTGGTGTTCGTCCTGAAGATATTCATAATGATTCTACTTTTATTGAAGTTGCAAAGGGAGCAGCTATTAGCGCTCAAGTTGATGTTTCCGAACTCACTGGAGCAGAATTAATGATCTATTCAAGTATTGAAGGACAAAATTTTGTTGCACGTTTAGACGCTAATACCAATATTCAAAGCGGACAAAAAATTGAACTTGCCTTTAATATGGATAAAATCCATTTCTTTGATGCAGAAACAGAATTAAGAATTCGATAATAAGAATATAACGAAAAAGAGGAGCTCCTAATGATAAAACCATTAACGAGATCCTCTTTTTTGTATCATGGGTTCTTGACTCCCTTTGTCATAAGCGATTGTTCCATTGCAAAGAGTCATGTAAACATCAAAATTTTCATCCAAAATGACTAAATCGGCGTCCTTACCAACTGCAAGACTTCCTTTTCTATCAAATACATTTAATTGCCTTGCTGGATTAGCTGATCCCATTTGAACAACTTCCTCTAGCGTGCAGCCGGTAAAAGACATCATATTTTTTAAGGCTTGACCAAGCTTTAACATGCTTCCAGCTAAGGTTCCATCACTCAACATTGCCTTTCCATCTTGAACGGTTACATTTTGTCCACCTAAATCATACGTACCGTTTTTCAAGCATTTTGCCCTCATAGAGTCGGTAATTAAGATGAGTCTATCCGTACCTACTAGCTTATGTACCAGTTTTACAACCTCAGGTCTGACGTGAATGCCATCCGTGATAAGCTCTGCCTTCAACTCTTCCCTTAAGAAAACAGCTCCCACTACCCCTGGCTCCCTGTGATGCAAGCCGCTCATTTGATTAAAAAGGTGAGTGGCATGCGTAGCTCCTGCGTCGATGGCCTCAATAGCTTCTGCATAGGTTGAATGTGAATGGCCAATTGAAGCAATAACACCGGTTTCTTTTAAATAGCGAATAAGCTCAAGTCCTCCATCTATTTCAGGAGCAAGTGTAACGAGTTTAATATTTCCTTTCGAAAGCTTCTGCCATTCTTTAAATAATTCCTTCTGAGGGTTGATAATATACTGGACAGGTTGTGCCCCAGCCATTTCTTTATTTACAAAGGGGCCTTCTAGATGAACGCCAAGGACCTCTGCTTTATTTTTCGAGGACTTTGTTTCAATATAATCCCCTACATTTATCAGTGCCTTTTCAATGACAATTTTTGAATGGGTCATTGTAGTCGCCAAAAAGCTTGTTGTTCCTTCCTTTGGAAGCGCAGTTGCCATCCTATCAAGGGCTTCTTTCGTTCCATCCATGACATCTGCTCCGTCTACTCCATGAATATGGACATCGATAAGACCAGGAATAACTGAATAATGCTCGGGTACGGCAAGTTCTTCATAGTCCTTAGTTTTGCCTAATTCCTTCATCGACCCTATTTCAGCTATTTTTCCTGCTTCTATTTTGATATACCCATTCTTGATTATTCCAGCATCCGTATATATTTGTATATCTTTAAGTAAAAATTTACAAAAGTCTAGATCGTCCATTTCAACACATCCTTTAAAATACACACACTTTTCAAAAAATATAACATTATGTCTTTCATGCGTAAATCATTTTCTCTTAAATATTATTTTACGAAAAAAATTTATTTAGAAGTTTAACAATACAAAAAGCGTAGGAAAAAACAAAATGTTTTTTCTTCCCACGCTCTTATTTAGTGGCCTGATTAGACAGCCATGCTTTTTTCAATTATGAATAAATGCTAGGAACTTATTCATTTATTCTTTGAAATGTTGACGCGCTAAAGCAGCTACTTCTTCCGGTACTTTATATGTAAGCGGCTCTTGATGAAGGGCTTGGAAAAAATTCATATCACTTGTGCCAAGTAATCCAATTGTAAATCGTGGAATAAGTCGTACATGAATCGGCTGATTGGAATCTGCATCCATTGAGGCCATTAATGCCATGTTAAAGCTCGCGAACCCTTGCTCTGACATCGTTGCAAACATTGCCTTTAAGCCATCGGCAAAATCTGCCCAATCCTGTTCAGTAATATCATTAATCGTATACTTGCCACGGAAAATTCCTACAAAATCATTTTGACTTTTTGGTGCAAATGCATGCATCCAAGCGACACTTCCCTTTTCCCCAATCCATCTTTCGGCAAGTGATTTTTCTATTTCATATAGAGAAGTAAAATAATCATTATCACCTTTATAAGCATCTGCTTTTTGACTTACAAGTGCCTGATAGTTCGTTGGTGAATCAGAACCGCTGACCTGAATATGTGGATGAAGGACACTCCCACCTGAATAAGGGAGATAATTCCAGTTAATAGATACATAGCGTACCTCTGAATCAATTTCAGCTATTTTTTGAATATAATTCTGTGCTGCTATGAATGCATCCATTATTAATTTCTGTGTAAATTCTTCTACTCGAACATAATGCTGTTCAGAGAAAATGACAACCCCATTATGCTTGCTATAAGGGAAAAGATTTGGGAACAGAACCGCTTCTCCTTGTGAAATTCGACCTTGTTCAGTAATATCCTTTGGAAAAATTGGCGTCAGCTTTAGTAAATTTTCCGGGCAGAACGGACATTTCGCTCCACCCGTTTCCGCAGCCATATCTGTATAATCTGGAGGAGTAAATGTTATCCCAGGATTAAAAATAAGTCGAGATGATTCCCCTGTCAGTGGATCAAAACGAACCTCCGTTTTTCTTTCAATCGCATTTCCTTGCTTATCATAAAACATAAACCACTCTTCTTTTTTCTGAAAATTGATTCCCATTATTCCTCCCCCTTAATGGATAATTAGAAAAACTCGGCGTTCGCCAAGTCCTTTTTGGCAAATGCCTTAGTTTTTCTTATGCGATCTTAATAGCAGATATTTAATTGAAAACTCTCTTTACTTTATTACGTTAATAAACTTAAACTTTCCGATTAGCTAAAAAGAGTACCACAATGATAACTTTAATTTTTTTCGAGATACTCTTACATTGAATAATACCATATTTTGTATATGTGATGATCAATATTTAAACAAATCCGAAACTCTATATCTTTAAACCTTCTTTAACCGCCAAAATCTGATGATCGTGAAAAAATAATTCTTCAATCCTTTCTACATCTACCCATTCTAAGTAGTGGTCGTCATCAATCGGTTCTTGCACATTGTTTAGGAACTGTGCCAAGTAAAAATAACCATCACTTAATATTGGTTCTCTTTTTGTTGAGAGAAAATACCTCATGACTTTTCCTATATATCTACCTATCAATACCTCATATCCTGTTTCCTCTAAAACCTCTCTGCTGAGACACTCCTCGAATGTTTCACTATTTTCAATCCCGCCGCCAGGTAAAAAATAATGTCCTCTTGTTGTTCGAACAGCAGCAATTTTATCTTTGGCAGAGTTAAAGATAACCGCATATACACCTTCTCTTATTTCATAATCAAGACCATCTATTTTTTCGCCAAATACCAAGTTATTTTCCATAAAAAACCACCATTTTAGATTTAAGATATCGACATTAAACTCTATTCTTTCAGTTTTTCTTTTTTCAATTCCATCTTAATTATTTCGTTCTATAAGATTGATAACTCTTATTACATTTTGTGCTTAAATCGGTCTGAAATTTTGTCAATACAAAGAAGATTTCAATAATGGCATCTAACTGTTCCTGCCTATTTTTTAAAATGGGTTCTAAAAGAACAATTATCGATAAAATGGGCATATCACGAATATAACATTGCAAGAAAAAATACATATATTAAACAAATGACAATTGTTTTTAATAAGGAAGGAGGGATAGAATGACGATTTTGGCACAGGTTTTACAAGGTTTATTAGCCGTTATGTTTTTAACAGCTGGGTTTGGAAAGGTGACAGGCTCAAAAATGCACCGTGAAGTCTTCGTTCATTATCGTTTACCACAGTGGTTTCGTGTAGTGACAGGGCTTGTGGAGCTAGCTGGTGCAGTTCTATTAATAATTGGTTATTGGCAACAGGATTACGCAATTGTCGGAGCCCTATTACTTGGTGTGACAGCGATTGGCGGAACCATTACGCATATACGTGTAAAAGATGGTTTTAAAGAAACATTTATGATTGTGTTATTAGGGATAATCTCTTTTATATTGCTATTTATTCTAATTTAACTATATACGTTTATGAAGAGTAGGTGGATTCCCTACTCTTCTGTTTTTAATTATTAGCTAGACTCTATAGCAGTTCATAAACCATTTTGTGCATAAAGCCCAGCACTTGTTGATTGCCAGTAGGTCACTTTATATTTCCCGCTAAGTTACCTTTTCAATTTTCTATCAATCTATTAATATCTTCTATCGTCCATTCATTCCTTTTTTATTATCCTTTTATCCTGCGATTTCAACCGAAGTAAAGTCCCCATTAATATTTCCATTTACAATGATAGAATGTCCCCAAAACATATCTCCATCAAAAAAGAACATCTCAAAATCACCATCTGGATAGACACTGATGCTGCTTAATTCCATGAAATTCATGAACATTTCTTTCGTAATCTCATCGATCTCTGCCTCATCATTATCCTGCAGCCATTCATTTGCTAACTCAACCAGTTCTTCTGAAGCATACTTTCTGATTTTCTGGTTCCATTCATCCTGATCCTTGAAAAGTATATATGTAGTTTCCAATGCTGACTTCATCATATTTTCATCTTCATCCCAATCAAAATACAAACTGCCTTCTTCTCTAGCCCAAGAAATGTTCTTTTCAAAAACTTTAATACTCTTATCCAGTTCAAAAGTGCCCAGCACCTCATCATTGTAAAAAACCGGCTTCATTGATTCCTGCAATATCATTTCCAATTCTTCATCTCTATATGTTGTTTCCAGAACCTTAACAAGCATTAATGATTTTTCTGCTCTTCGCACCTGTAATTTAACAACTGTATTCATTCTCAAAATGTCTCTTGATTGTTCCCATTCTTTATCATCAACCAACCATTCAAGCCGCAATTCTTCTTTAATAACAGGTTCATTGCTATGCATATTTTTCCACGCAATCAAATTAATTGACGCATTCCACATAATGTCTCCTCCTGCTCTTCCCGCGCCAATTCCTAATGCCCCAGTAACAGCTGCCACCTCAATAACATTTTCTGTGAATCTGTTTTCAAATCTACTTCTTTCACTCGTTTTACTCATTTTTACAGACATCCCTTTCGCCTCGATCAGGCACTATTCGCATTGAAAGTGCTTTATGAGTATTTTTAATAAAATTGAATTCTCTATTTTCCTCAATTACATGCTTAATTTACTATGAAAATATATTCCTATAAAAAATTCAAACTATGCACTGATATTAATTTTACTTATAATGACATTATACTAAATAATTGTAAACGGGAGAATGGATATGATAGTAAGAACGAAGGCCTTAAAGGTCAAACTTAAAGAAACACAAAATCCTCTCGAAGATTTTATGCTTATAAATAAAAATGATCATCATTCTGTTACGAAAGAAGTCCTTTTTGTCAGATATATTGGTATTCCTGATACCATCAAACTTTACACTGAAAATATTCTAAAAATGGACCAATATTTTTCTTCAAATGCGTCTGCTTATTTACGGTTGAATGGTCTTGAGAGAATATCAAATGTAGATGAGATTAATAGGCTATCAAACGTTTGGGAGAATTGGGAAACGATCGTTAATAATTCCATCACTGATCCTAAATCACTTAATCAAACAAATCTGTGCACGGGGTTAGACAACGAAATCCTTGAATGGACGAAAAAACTCACCTTTCTGCAGATACTATCCATGTATAAAAAAATCAATCCTCATTCCAGTGCAACTTTACTTAAAAATTTTGTTATTAAATTTTTGTGCTGGATCGAAATCTATTTGCCAAGACTTTTTAATACCGAAACTACTCCTAAAGTCGTTTTTATCGGGGATATTAAACAGCATGAATTATTATTTTTGTATTTCTTATCTAGACTTGGCTGTGACATATGCTATTTGAACCCAAAAGAGGATATTGTCCATTTGGATCATGAAATCGATACATACTCAACATTATATAAGTGCAGCAACCTGTATTCGGATAATGTAAAAATACCGGATTTTTCACCTGCACCGAATTTAGGACATACATCCAAACCCACAACACTGGAGCCGATTTCCCGACCTAAGGTATCCATTACTGTAAAACAGAACAAAGCTCTTGCAAAAACGGAAGAACTCAGTTATGAGCAGTTGGCTGGTCTGTCAAACTCTGTTGTCATGATTACAGTGTATGATAATGAAGATAATATTGTATGCGGCGGCTCTGGTGTTGTCATCCATAGTCAGGGGTATATTGTAACGAATCTACACGTGGTTGCGGGTGGGCATTATTATTCAGTGCTCTACGAAAATGAAACAGAAGAATATATTACTGATAATTTTATTAAATATCATCAGCTATATGACCTGGCTATTATTAAAGTGAATAAAAACTGCGCACCTCTCTCGGTAAAAACAGATGGTCAATTAGTTCGAGGGCAGAAGATTGTTGCCATCGGAAGTCCTTTAGGGTTATTTAATTCCGTTTCCGATGGTATTGTTTCCGGTTTCAGAGATATTGATAATATACCGATGATCCAATTCACTGCTCCGATTTCCAACGGAAGCTCAGGTGGTGCCCTGCTGGATATGAATGGGAGGCTAGTAGGCCTTATTACTGCAGGTTTTAATAAAGGACAAAATCTAAATCTGGCAGTACCTTCGGAGAAAATATATCATTTTGCAGAAAATTTTATTGAACATACTTAAATAAAGTGCCTGACCCCCAGCGAATTAAAACATTTTGGGGTCAGGCACCTTAGCCAGATATATTCTCAGTGATTCAATTTTTTTATTTCCTTATTTAGCATTAACATCAGGCTGATGTAACCCGAAGATATTTCCCTCTGTATCTAAATAATATCCCTGCCATGCCATTCCAGGTAAAGCATATTTTGGCATTGCGACTTTTCCGCCATTCTGAATGATTTTAGCTTCTGATGCATCATAATCTTCTACGCCGATTGTGCAAACATAGGCATTTAAAGCTTGATTTGCTTCAGGTGAAGCACTTTGACGTTGCATTAAAGCACCATTGATTCCTAGTTCATTTTCATCTCCTGTTACAACCCCGAAGTAAGGCATTCGAGCATATTCGCTCCAGTCTTGAAACGTCCAGCCAAATACCTCTCCATAAAATGTTTTTGCCTGTTCCATGTTATTTACGTGAATTTCAAAATGAACGACTCTTCCCATGATTAACCTCCTAGTATATTCAATAGATTTGTACTACTTTTATTTCTACCTGTGTTGATCGACAAGGATTAGATTGCCATCTGGATCCTCAATCATAAAGCTGCCTGGGCCTTCAGTTGCCACATTTGCTTCGTTAATAAAGTTAATTCCTTTTTCTCTAAGTTCCTCCTGTAATACCCTAACATCCTTAAAAGGATTTACTTCTTCAGCATTACTGTCCCACCCAGGATTAAAAGTTAAAATATTCTTTTCAAACATACCTTGAAAAAGGCCAATTATACTGTCTTCATTTTTCATGATTAACCAGTTTTGATCGATATTTCCACCAAAAACGTTAAAGCCAAGTTTCTCATAAAATGTTTTTGAAGCTTGAATATCCTTTACCGTTAAACTAACAGAAAATGCCCCAATACTCATATTTCTTCTCCTTTCACTAGATCGTTAGGATGCTTTTCCACCCTTATATCTTAAAAAATAACACTTGATTCATTTAAAAATCAATTTTTGGGATATTTTTTCGCAAAGTAGTTAACCGTTTTTTCAATTAACTTCTTTAATATTTCTAAATCTACGTCATCTAGTTTATTAATATAAATACAAGCTTTTCCTGATGTATGCTTGCCAAAACTCTCTAGTAATGTTTCTCGTTCTTTTTCTTCCATTGTAAGATATAGACTGATTTTTGCTTTGCGAGGTGAAAAGCCAACAAGTGGTGCATCTCCTGCGTGCCCAGATTCGTATACATAATGGTATGAACCGAACCCAATAATGCTAGGCCCCCACATCTTAGGCTGAAAACCTGTCACTTCCGTAAAGATATCCAACAAATCATATGCATCTTTCCTCTTTTTGACGTTATCGACTTTTTCGATAAATTCAATGACGCTACTATCAGTTTCTTTTGTCTTAAGTTCATACATCTTGGCTTTCCTCCTTTCATACTGATTTTTTAAAATTTATTATTCCCGCTTACTAATCACTTCTCCACTAGATTTTCAGTATTCAAATAAACTATACCGAGTATTAAATCCACTAGCAAGGAAAGGTACTATAGTACTTTCAACTGTATAATCTTGAGGGACATGCTCATTAATGTGATAAAAAATCTCCTTCTCAAGATAAACTTCTTAACACTAGCAAAAAGATTTCATATTTATGCTAGTACGCTTTCTTATTTTTGTTATAATAGAGTATCTGAAAAAATAAATAGCATTAGAATTGTAGGGGAACCGGTGTTACCGGTTGAGATTGGATCTGTGAGGTCCTGACCCTTTGAACCTGATCTGGTTAAGACCAGCGGAGGAAACATATTCGAATGAAGAATAGATATGTTTGTTCATGGACGCGCGGGTTCTCATCCGGGTGTTTTTTATTTTTTCTGGAGTTACCATGAATACAATTCACTTTGGAGGAAAATGTCATGAAAAGGTTAATTGCAACTATGATTACAACCTTGCTTCTCGCAGGATGTGCTGGAGGAAAGGAATCCGCAGATCATGTTAAGGAAAAGCAAGAACAAAATGAGAAGGTAACGGTTGTTCTTGATTGGACACCAAATACAAATCATACCGGTTTATATGTTGCACAGGATAAAGGATACTTTAAAGAAGAAGGCTTGGACGTTGAGATTATTATGCCTGGTGAAGCAGGAGCCGATCAGCTAGTTGCTTCAGGAAAAGCCGATTTTGGTGTAAGCTATCAGGAAAATATTACACAAGCTCGTGTTCAAGGGGTACCTTTAGTTTCAATCGCAGCAGTTATCCAGCATAATACGTCAGGATTTGCCTCTCCAGTGGAGAAAAATATTACTTCACCAAAGGATTTTGCTGGAAAAACATATGGAGGTTGGGGAGCTCCAATTGAAAAATCCGTTATTACTTCATTGATGCAACAGGAAAATGCCAATGTAGAAGATGTTTCCTTTGTGAATATGGGGGATACTGACTTTTTTACAGCGGTAAAACGAGATATTGATTTTGCTTGGATTTATTATGGCTGGACAGGCATTGAAGCAGAACTTCGCGGCGAAAAGATCAATATGGTCTATTTAACCGATTATAGTGAAAAGCTAGATTACTATACACCAGTACTTGCAACAAATGAAAAGAAGCTTCAATCTAATCCGGAACAAGTGAAGAAATTTTTAAAGGCTGTTTCTAAAGGCTACGAGTTTGCGATCGACCATCCATCTGAAGCAGCAGATAGTTTATTGAAAGCGGCTCCTGATCTTGATAAAGAGCTTGTTAAGAAAAGTCAAGAGTGGTTAGCAACACGTTATCAAGATGATGCTCCACGATGGGGTGAACAAAAACTAGAAGTTTGGGAAAACTATGCAAACTGGATGTATGAAAATAAATTATTGGAAAAAGAACTTGATGCCAAAAAAGCCTATACAAACGACTATTTACCACAGTAAGGAGACTAGCAGAATGAACAATGCACTAGTTAGTATACAAATAATTCCTAAAACAAAAAATGGAGAAGACGTCATTCCTTATGTAGATGAAGCGATTAAAATCATTGAAGAATCAGGAGTTACCTATGAAGTTCATCCATTAGAAACAACAATGGAAGGTGAGCTTTCAGAGCTATTTGACATTATTAAAAAAATGAATGAACGAATGATCGAAATCGGCAGTAAAAACGTGATTTCTCAAGTGAAAGTATTATATCAGCCATCAGGCATAGCCATGAATCAGTTAACGGAGAAGTATCGCTAATGAAGAAGAATCGATTTAAGGGATGGAGATCAGTTATCGTTCTCCTTCTCTTCTTTTTTATTTGGGAGCTTGCCGTTAAAATAGCCGATATTCCAGAATGGCTGCTTCCCGCTCCTTCAACCATTATGACCGAAGCAATTACAGGCTTTCCAAGCTTTTCAGAACATTTGCTTTCAACGATAAAATTGGGGATTACGGGGTTTGCACTCGGAGTTGGGTTCGGGCTTTTCGTCGCTGTTCTGCTCTATCTCCTGCCGTTTGTCCGAGAAGCTATTTATCCGTTTCTGATACTTTCACAAAATATTCCCGTCATCGTTCTAGCCCCATTATTAGTTATCTGGTTCGGTTTTGGGATATTGCCAAAAATGATTGTTATTACACTTGTTTGTTTTTTTCCAGTAACGATTGCAGCACTTGATGGATTTAAGCAAACATCTCCTGACTTAAGGCATTACATGAAAATGGCTGGTGCTACGAAGAGCCAATTGTTTTGGAAGCTGGAACTTCCGCATGCTCTTCCCTCCATTTTTTCAGGACTAAAAATCTCTGCCACGTACAGCATTATGGGTGCCGTGATTTCCGAATGGCTTGGGGCAAAATCAGGCATTGGTGTGTATATGACTTTAGCTTCGTCCTCATTCCGAACAGATCGTGTGTTTGTTGCCATCTTTGCAATCATGGCGTTAAGCCTAATATTCTTTGCGGCAATCGTTTTGATTGAACGACTTCTTATCCGCTGGCAGTCAAAAGGAGTAGACTAAAATGAGTGTCTTATCGATACAAGATATTTCGAAAAAATTTGCAGATGTAGATGTCATTAAGCATCTAAATTTACAAGTGAATGAAGGTGAGTTTGTTTCCATTCTTGGTCCTTCAGGCAGTGGAAAAAGTACGCTCTTTTCACTCATTGGCGGCATTCTTGCTCCTGATGAAGGTACGATTATACTGCAAGGCAAAAAAATCAACAGTCAAACAGGTGCAGTCAGCTATATGCCGCAGTCCCCTAGCTTGCTTCCGTGGAGAACCGTTTTACAAAACGTTCTTCTTGGTCAAGAGTTAAAAGGAACAAAGGATACAAGTAAAGCATTAGAAATGATTGAAAAAGCCGGGTTAGCTGAATATGCCCATTCTTATCCTCATGAGCTCTCTGGCGGCATGAAACAGCGGGTATCCTTTATTCGCGCTTTACTTAGCCCGCAGCCCATCATCTTACTTGATGAGCCGTTTTCAGCGTTAGATGAACTCACAAGACTGGACATGCAAAAATGGCTATTGTCCATCTGGGAAAACAATCGTCGAACTGTTTTATTTGTCACCCATAATCTTGAAGAAGCTTTGTTTTTATCCGATCGGATTGTGATTCTCTCCAATAAGCCTGCAACAATTGCAGCTGAATTTGTCATTCCTTTTACGAGACCGCGTAAAGAAGAGCTCTTATTAGAGGACGACTTTTTACAATGGAAACGTAAAATCTATTACGAACTAAAATCATTCATGGAGCAATCATCATGAAAAAAATCATTGATGCCCATATTCATCTTGATCAATACGAAAAACAAGATTTAAGCAGCATTATTGAAGGTGATCCATCAATAGAAGCACTCATTGCCGTCTCTTTTGACTTGAAATCATGTAAAGCTACGCAGGAAATTGCTTCATGCTATCAACAGGTATATCCTGCTTATGGCTATCACCCAGAGCAGCAGCTTCCACATGAAAAAGAGTTTGTCGAGCTTATCAATTGGATGGACAATCATCAAGACGAAATGATTGCAGTAGGCGAAGTGGGACTCCCTTTTTATTTGCGTCAAGAACAGGATCTGGAACGAGCCCCTTATCTTGAATTGTTAGAAGAAATGACCGTCAAGTCGAAAATATGGCAAAAACCGCTTGTACTTCACGCTGTATACGAAGACGCGAAAGTTGTTTGTGACCTTCTTGAAAAGCACTCTATTGCAAAAGCACATTTCCATTGGTTTAAGGGAGATAAGCATACGATTGACCGGATGATTCAGAATGGTTACTTTATATCCATCACTCCTGATGTACTCTATGAAAATGAAATTAAGGAGCTTGTCAAAAAGTATCCACTCGAGCAAATCATGGTTGAAACAGACGGCCCTTGGCCATTCGAAGGTCCTTTTACAGGTAGTCAAACCCACCCATATATGATGCATAAATCACTTGAGGAAATTTCTAATTTAAAGCGTATACCGATCACAAACGTTTATTCTATTGTTAGGAAAAATACAATTGATTTTTATAATTTAAGATAAAGGCAATGTTAAACTTCCCTGTTGATTTCCTCTGCAGGCACTTAGCGATCGCGGGCGGTCCGGAAGCCTCCTCGTCGCTATCGCTCCTGCGGGGTCTTCCTTTGACTCGATTCTCCCGCAGGACGTTGAATAATCTTCCTCGAATAAACATCGCACGAAGGAAATGCGTTAGCATTTTCGAGGAGCTCGCGCCTTCCGCTCCAATCAACAACAAAATAGTATTTTCAACACTGAGCTTTAACACAGCAAAGATGAAAAGGTAATAAACAAAAGAGCGAACTGTGAATAGTCACCGTTCGCTCTTTAAAAAGGTGCCTAACCCCCAGCGCATTCAGGAACACATTCTGCTAAACCGTCATTTTCCAGCTTGATAATGCCAGCCATCTTTCCTGCTCCTTATAATCGGGCATGATTTTTCCAACGAGGCGCCAGAAGGATCGATCGTGATTCAGATGCACCATATGGCACATTTCATGAACCACAACGTAGTCGATAACTTTTTGTGGTGCCATTGCGAGCTTCCAATTGAAGGTTAACTGCAGTTTTGAGTCACAGGTTCCCCACGTCGTTTTACTATCAGAAATACGGATAGAACGCGGTTTTACTTTAAAGTTGTTCTGATAAGAGGAGATACTTTTCGCAACTATTGCCTTGCATTGCTTATAGTAGAATCGCTTTAAAGCTTGTTTGATTTTTTCATCCTCAGGCTGCTTCACATAGATGTGCAACTTATCCCCTTCAAACACAACATAGTCCTGCGCTATATTACGATCATGATTGATCTGTATAGGATAGGCATTTCCTAAATAAAGAAAGCTCTCGTCATGTTCATAGACTCTCTCCTTAGGGCCAAGCATTCTATCCTTCATTTCTTTTGTTTTTTGCTGAATCATATCCCATTTTTCTTCTATTAATTGAACAACACATTCATCGGTTGTCCCTTTCGGAGCCTGGACTTCAATATTTCCATAGAAATCGAAATAAATGCCCATGGATGTCCGATTTTTGTATTTGATTTCAAAACGAATTGTCTCACCTAAGTAGGTATGTATCATTTCATCACCTGTAGTTAAGAATTTCTTGGCATATTTCTCAGAGATCTTTATTAAAGCCACTTTTTTTGCAGTGACTCCTGCTTAAACCAGAGTATATTATACTCTAATTTTCTCAAACTTCCATTAAAAAAAGGCACCTGTCCCCCTATATGTTTACGCATTTGGGGACAGGCACCTTAGCCAAAAAAAATTACTTTTCTCCATTAAGAATGAGATCCATTCTTTGAAGCTTCTTCTTAAGATCCGGGTGAATTTGATTCTCTTCATCTATAATCAAATCGTCACTATCATTTTCTTTAAACACATCATTAATATTCCTTAACTGATTCATTTGCCCTTCTGTTGGCGTATTTTTAATCATTTGGTTTAGCCATTCAATTGTGCTGCCTAAAGAAACACTAAGCTGCGGATTCAATTCTCTAGTAGTTTCAAACAATCTCTGGGCGTTCCAAAGGTTAGAAAGGATTGGGTCAAAGATCGCAGCACGATCCTGAATGTCCTGCAAATCGTTCTCACTAGCTTCCAAAGCTTTCACAGCTTTCTCTGTAAAAGCCTGTTCCATTAATTCGTAAGCATCCTTGAAAAAAGCATAGGAAGCAGGCGGATTATAATGATCATTTATATTTTCTTTTTTATACAAAGTTTCTTTAACAAATCCCTTTGCATTTTGATCGTATGAATATTTGTAAATGGATTTGTCAGAATGCATCATCTTTAGCATCACAATTCCGGGTTTTTCATCGAAGGTTGTCGTACTAAAATCGATTGACCCCAATTGAACATACTCATCAAAAAGGGGATAGGTTTTCTCACCATCTTTTACTACCAACATCCAGATCTGTCCATCGTCCCAGGCAAACACACCATTTTCTCCTTTATCTGCGTTCACATGTAGTTCAATTATTTCATCCTCTCCATCTTGATCGATATCAAGAGTTGTTTTCTTATATAGGGATTGCGGATATTTTTCAATCTCTTTTGCGAGAATAACAGAGTTATCATTGTTCGTCGTTTCCTCAAGGGTTTTCTTTTGTTCCTCCACCGTATTTTTTAATGCATCATTTTCAGATGAAAGCTGCACGATTTGCTTTTTTAATTCAGTTATTTCTTTCGCCGGGTCTGCATTTGTTTGATTGGTGCAGCCAGCGAGGATTCCGGCGGCTAATAAAAATACTATACCAGGTAAAAACCTTTTCACTTTCTATTCCCCCTTTACTTTAAAAAATGACATCTTTCTAATTGGACGAAAATAAAGGGAAAAAGTGTCAATAAATTCAAATATCGTCCATGATAGATCTCTATATATTTTTAATATTAACATAATTTAATTAAGAATTATGAATTAATTGACAGGTAAAAAAGATTAGCTACTCATTACACATCCCTTTACTTAACTATTGCTCTTTTAGCGGAAAAATTAGTGTCTATCTAAAGATATCTCCATCAGCAACTCATTTTGTTTAAAATTGTTTTCATAAAAAAACTGCATCCTAATTAGGATACAGTTCAATCACAAATTCTTTATGCAATTTTCTTAATATCGATTGTTTTTCCTTCTTTACGCCACTCTTTATATTCAGCTGCTGCTGTGAAAAGCACGTCTGTTGATGAGTTAAGTCCTGTTTCAAAAGAGTCTTGTAAAACTCCGATGATAAAGCCTACTCCAACTACTTGCATAGCAACATCAGCTGGGATTCCAAATAAGCTGCACGCTAGAGGAATCAGTAATAAGGATCCGCCAGCAACCCCAGAAGCACCACAAGCACATACAGCTGACAATACGCTAAGAATGATAGCTGTAGGAAGATCGACTTGAATGCCAAGAGTATGAACCGCTGCAAGAGTCAAAACAGAAATCGTAACCGCTGCACCACCCATGTTGATGGTTGCACCTAATGGAATAGATACTGAATAACTATCCTTATTTAAACCAAGATTCTCACATAATCTCATATTTACAGGAATGTTTGCAGCTGAGCTGCGTGTAAAGAATGCTGTAATACCGCTTTCCTTTATGCACTTAAACACAAGCGGGTATGGATTTTGTCTAATATACATAAATACAATGATTGGATTAATAACCAACGCCACAAAAACCATACAACCAATTAATACAGCAAGTAATTTTCCGTAGCTTAGTAGAGCATCCAATCCACTCGTCGTAATAGACTCAAATACTAGACCCATAATTCCTAATGGAGCTAGCTTAATTACCCATGTAACCATTTTGGAAACAGCATCAGAAAAATTAGAAATCATCGTTTTTGTCGAATCAGCGGCATTTCTTAAAGCCAAGCCAAGGAGTATTGCCCAAGATAAAATACCGATATAGTTCGCATTAAAAATAGCCTTCACTGGGTTATCAACAATATTCATCAGCAATGTTTTAAGAACCTCTACAACACCGCTAGGAGGTGTCACACCCTCTGCACCCTTTACAAGCGTTAAGCTTACAGGGAAAATAAAGCTAGCAATTACTGCAATCAATCCAGCTAAAAAAGTTCCTAAAAGATAAAGTATGATAACGGATTTCATATTCGTTTGTTGACCTCTCTTGTGCTGAGCGATGGCCGACATAACCAAAAAGAGTACCAGCACTGGTGCAATTGCTTTCAATGCACCTACAAAAAAAGAGCCAAAAATGACAATAGGCTTTGCTGCATCTGGAATCGTTAATGCCAGGACAATACCAATAATCAAACCTACGATTATTTGTTTTACTAGGCTTATTTGGTTCCACTTTTTCAGTAAGCTTTTCATAGATGTTCCTCCCTATAGTTAAAACCGATAACTTATTCCGTTCCATAAATACATTTGTCTTTATATGAAAAATATTATAAGGTGTTTTTTTATATACTACAATACTATTATCTTTATTAAAATTATTCATAATTAATTTAATATTCAGTTAAATAGTGCGATTCTTCTAGTTTCCTAGCAATTTCTTTGTTTTTTAAAAACTATTACAATAATAGTTTTCCAAATTTCATTATGTCATCCTTTTTCAAAATATGCCGATGATTATTGGAGAACTGATCTCAGATCAATTTTCGCAATTCATTGTAAAATTGCTTTTGTTTTCTGGCTTTGGTGACTAAAGAAAAGATAATGAACGATTTCACCTGCTGCAAAGTCTAATAAGTAGCAGGGGGAAGGAGGCAATGCTGTGGTTGAAATAGATATTGTAAAAAAAGCAATGAAAAGGAATGAGTACGCTCTTTTACAAGTGCTAGAAGCATATGAGGATGCAATGTATCGAACCGCGTTTGCTTATTTAAAAAATGAGCACGATGCGATTGAAGCCATTCAAGAAACGACTTACAGATGCTATAAAAAAATTCATACACTTAAAGAGCCGCGTTATGTCGGAACATGGCTTGTTCGAATATTACTCAATGTGTGCCACGATATGCATAAGAGAAAAAGTCGTATTGAGCTGCGGGAAACGTTGGAGGTCGAAGGACAGTACTATGATTCTCCCAAGCTAGAAATTGTTGAAGCGATTTCGCAATTGCCTCATGAACAGCAGCAATTAATTTATTTAAAATATTTTCAGGATTTGAAAAATATTGAGATTGCGAGCGCACAAAATATTCCTGAAGGAACCGTTAAATCTAGGCTGCACACAGCACTTCGGAAGCTGCGCCATTATTTTAGCGAGAGGAGGGAATTTTAAATGAATGAAAAAGAATATACCACTTTAAAAGACGAGCTTGATTCGATTCCGGTTCCGAAAGAAGCACTCTCTTATGCGAGGACAACCGGTTTAAAGAAAGGACAAAGTGAAAGACGAAATCGCAAAAGGTGGATAGAAGCTTTTACAATTACAGCCGCTCTTATCCTAATCTTTATTACAACAATCCGCGTATCCCCTGCTTTTGCTCAGGCAGTTGCGAAAATACCTGGCTTTGCTCCACTCGTTGAGATGATTGCTTATGATAAAGGAATGGAGGATATTTTAAAAAATGATTATTATGAAGAGCTTAATATAACGGAAACAAAAAATAATTTAACATTTACATTGCTCGGCATTATTGCGGATGAATCGGGAATGATTATTAACTATGAGCTTGATGCCCCATTCGAGATTCATGACCTCGACACGAAAGGCGTTGAGATTAGACAAAATAATAAAGATCTACTAGAAGCTGGTGGATTAACATATAGTTGGCCTGATAAGGAGCCAACAAATCATATAGAAGAGATCATAGAGGTAACCTCTAATAAAAATATCGACTACACAAATCCAAATTTCGAATTATCCATTACCTTTAAAGACAAGCATGAGACAACGTTCAATATTCCTTTTACTTTGCAAAAGAAAATCGCAAAAAGTAAATATTACAAATTGGATCAAACGATAGAAATCGACGAGCAAAAATTTACGGTAAAATCACTGAGGATTTCTCCGCTTCGTGCAAAGCTTGATATCGCCATCGATCCTACAAACACTATGCAAATTTTACAAATGAAAAGCATGCGTTTATTGGATGAGAAAGGCGAAGTATGGGGTACGATTACAAACGGATTTTCAGGTTTTGGAAGAATGCGAGACGCAGAAGCATCACTATTCTTTCAAAGCAATTATTTTAGAGAACCAAAAAGCTTGACGTTGCAAATCAATGATATTCAGGCATTGCCAAAAGGAAAGGATTATATCGAAGTTGATTTTCTAAAGAAAAAAGTTCTCTATATTCCCGATAATGTTAATGTAAATATTAACATTGATAGTTTTAATACAATTCGTGCTAACTATAAGACGAAAGAAGAAGATCATTTCTATCAAATGTTTTTCCAAGCGGTCGATGCACATGGCGAGGCTGTTGATTCTAATGGTTTTAGTCATAGCAATAGAGATGGGATGTCAGAATCAACCTATACATTTGACATAAGTAATAAAACAAATCCAATTCGGATTTATTTCAATAGCTACGAAAATTATTTAAAGGGATCTGCGACTGTGAATATTCCACTAGAATAGCTCAATATCGTATAAAGCTTCCAAATCAATTATAGTAATTAGCAAAAGAGGATAGATGAAGCAATCGCTCTCCCTATCCTCTTTCTTTATGAAATGCTTCTCTGTTATTTGGATTCATTTAGACTGATGCCTCGTATCTGACAATGTCTTTCCGACGATACACACTAAGAAAAATTCCGAAAATAAGCGAATTTAGTATTGTTGGCATTAATCCATAGCTAATAAATGGCAGCGGCATTGCCGTCATTGGCAATAAACCGATTGTCGTCGAAATATTGAAAATAAATTGGACTGAAAAAATGGCTGCCCCACCAACAATTAGAGTTTTTCCAAAGGGATCCTTGATTTTTTCTATACTAACAATCATACGGGCGAGTAATAATGCTAATATCAGTACTAGTATGCCCGCTAAAACCCACCCCGTAATGATAAGTGAAATTAACAAACACAAAATCCGTATGAGAATCTGGCAAAAAATCAATCTTATTTGTATTTACCATCCACACACATTCATACTGTGGTTTTAGCCGGGCGGTCTTACTCATACCAATCAGTGGTGTAACACGAGCCAAAAATTCTTCATACCTGTAAAGGTGTTATCCAAAAAGTTTCGCGGAAAATATCTCTACTATTTGAAGCAATAGTTTGAACAAAATCGACTTGAATTTTTTAATGAAGCAATAGATCCAAGAGTCTTTCAGAATTTTATAGACGAATGCTATAGCTTAAATTGGTACAGCTACACCAAAAGAACTTTTTCAGGTCCTTTAGCAGTCATGGAATACCTTGGGCGTTACACACACCGTAGCGCCATTGCAAATAATAGAATTGTTTCTGTGGGAAAAGAAACCGTTACGATTCAAGTGAAGGATTATAAAAACAATAACCAGAAGGATACAGTTACTATGAAGGGCGTTGAGTTTATACGAAGATTTTTAATGCATATTCTCCCGAAGGAATTTGTAAAAAATTCGTTACTATGGTCTTCTAGCTAATCGTAATAAGAAAACCAAACTCGTCCTTTGTAGGAAACTAACCAAAAGTCCCGTGTATAAGTCCAAATTTGAAGGGTTAAGTACTATTTAAGTTCTTTCAATACTCATTAATAAGGATGTAACTTTATGTCCAGCTTGTAAAAAGTCACACTTAAAAACCGCTTTATCAGGAGCCTCACCTTGATTGGATCAAACTGAATACCTTTTGAAAAAAGCCCCTTTAGTGGGGAGGGGGAAAGTTTACCAAAACTAACTATATTATTCTTAATAAAAAACATTTCGTCAAGTTGAAAATAGTACAGGAAACAAAGAATCAGAGGGAACCGCGACTTCATTCTTCTCAGGCAATCAAAAATTTTGCGTTTAGACCTTGCTCATAAGATAGAACAAAGGCACAGCTAGCTAAAAATCCACTAGTTGTGCCTTTTTGCGCGCAAAACTTCCGATTGTCCCCTATAAGAACCCTCCCCATGGTCAGTCACCTGGTCAACACTGAATGACCGGCAATAAAATATGTGATGGATAGATCTCTTGATGATAGATGGTTTGCTCTGCTGTTTTAAACTTCTCGCTTGATACCATGGTCTCACCTGTATTTAAATTGGTGTCATACCGCGGAAAATTACTGGATGAAATCTCAACTCGTATACAGTGGCCTGGGAGAAACACATTACTTGTCGGCCATAACTCAATCTCATAGTCCAAGATTTCATCTTTAATCCGTTCTCCCCGGTTCTCTCCGTTCCGATAGGTTGCTCGTACAATGCCGTCTGTTAGATTAAAAGCTGTGCCATCAGGGTGAACATCGATTAACTTCGCGGCAAAATCCGTATCCTCCGCACTCGTTTTTGCCCATAGCTTCACTTTCACAGGACCCGTCACTTCAAGAGCGTTTCCCAAAGGTTCACTTGTATAAACTAACACATCCTCTCTTTCCTCCAACTGACGTTGATCCTTCGGTCCCATAGTATGAACTCCTGCATACAAGGTTCCCCCGCCATTGGTTGGGACAGGATTTTCCGGATCATAAACGAAGGTATCCTCCGCTTCTTCCTTCATCGGTTTCTCCAAACTCAAGCCTCCATCGCCAAAACGAGTATTCGCCTTCCCCTTACTATGTAAATAATAGGGAATATAGGAAGCTCTCTCTAACGGCCATTCCTGTTCATCCCTCCATTCATTGATTCCCATGACAAACAATTGGATCGGTGCTTCATCCGCACCCACCGTTTCTTCACCCTTTAACCACTGATCAAACCAGCGAATATGAAGCCCGGTCAAATCATCTTTCCCATCAATCGAGTCGCCGGAAGCATGGAGGCCGAAATTCCTTTCGCCAATCACAGAGCTAAATACCCCATGCCCCCAAGGTCCGACGATTAATTTTTGCACCGCCTGCCCATTTTTCTGCATTTCCATATAGTTTTTTAATGTCGACTGTAAAAGATTATCGTACCAGCCGGCAATGTGATAGGCGGGAAGGTTTAGCTGTTTGTATTTGCCCAAAATACTCATCCGCTCCGCCATATCCTCCGTAACACTGCCATTCAGCAAATCATAGAAATAGCGGGCCACACCAAGCTCTTTCAGCGGTGGCCACTCGTGTACTGGCTTATAGGTGTACCACTCTTCAATCTGATTATAGTAATCAGCCATCTTTTCCATTTTCACAGCGTATTGTTCTGAATCCCCATATTTCCTTTTCAGCTGATCAGGGGCAATCGACTCCAGCGCCCATGTTTCTGAAGAGGCAACCAGAAACTTACCGCCGTTATCGACTGAATTATTCCGCCAATCATTTAACGTCATTGCCGGAACAATGGCCTCCAAATGCGGCGGCTGCTCCGTGGCAGCCAACAATTGCGTATATCCATAATAGGACAAACCGAACATGCCCACTTTTCCGTTGGAATAAGGCAAAGCAGCGGCCCATTCGACTGTATCATAGCCATCTTCTGCTTCATATAAAAATGGATAAAAATCGCCTTCCGAATGAAATCTGCCCCTGACATCTTGAACAATCACGATATAGCCATTTTGTACAAGCCGATTGGTATCAAGATAGCGATGCGAATAGAACGGCAAATCTTTATTATAAGGAAGACGTGTCAGCAGCACCGGAAACTTCCCCTCCTTTTTCGGGTGGTATATGTCTGCATACAGTGTAATACCGTCCCGCATTTGACAAGGCACATGTTTCTCGACTGAAATTTGTCCTATCTCCATTGTAAAAAATTCCTCCCTTTTTCTTTAAAAAATCCATCCCAAATCAACATCAGGATGGATTTCTTAATAAGCAATAACCTACGCGGCCTGTTCGTCTACTTGATTCTGAAGACTGCCTTTTCTTTTTTTAATCGGTGACAGCTTTCTCTCCAGCCACCCCATCACAATATCGGCAATCACGGCCATTAAAGCGGTTGGGATGGCACCTGCCAGAATAATCGGTGTTCCGTTCGTCACATTGGTACCACGCAGAATAATGTCGCCTAGTCCTCCCGCACCAATGAAGGTTCCGATGGTTGCAATCCCGATGGAAATGACTAATGCCGTCCTAAGCCCAGCCATGATCACGGACATGGCCATCGGCAGTTCGACCATACACAGAACCTGAAACCTAGTCATACCCATGGCTTTTCCTGATTCCAATAAAGCATGGTCGACATTGCGTATTCCTGTATAGGTATTTTTAATAATGGGTAATAAGGAATAGAGGAATAAGGAAAATACGACCGTATTGGTCCCGAGTCCCATGACAAGCATGAGTACAGCGAGCATCGCCAAAGCCGGAATGGTTTGGATGATATTCGCCAACGAAATCACCCAAGTGCTTAACTTATTGTACCTCGCAATCAAGATACCTACTGGGATAGCGACAATCGCAGCGAATAATACGCCGTAAGCGGCCATGAGGAAATGCCGATAGAATTGTACCCAAACATAACCAGCATTTTGTGAATAGTAGTTTAGAATATCATTGATGGTCTCCATGAAGTCACCTCCTATTTTTCATTTTCAAAATAATGATACTCTTCCAAAAATTCCTTCGCAATAATGGATGGTTCCTTCATCTTCCCGTCTGCCTCATAATTCAATTCCTGCATTTTTTCCGTATTGATTTTTCCGGAAAGCTTTTGAAGAATGTCTTTTAGTTCCGGATGAGCCTTTAAAACATCATTTCGTGCGACGAGTGAGGTATCATAAGGAGGGAAGAAATTCTTGTCATCCTCTAATACTTTTAAATCAAATGCCTTGATCCGCCCATCGGTGGTATAAGCCAGGACGACATCCATTTTCCCATTCGCTACCGCTTGATAGACTAAACCAATCTGCATCGGAAAGGTTTTGCCGAATGTAAAACCGTATTCTTTGACAAATCCTTCATAACCGTCCCCTTTACGTTTTAGCCAGGCATTATCCACACCAAGTTTCAAATTGGAAGCAAGCGGTTCTAAATCGGAAACAGTTTTCAGGTTTTCTTTTTCCGCAAGCGTCCTCGTCACCGTAAACGCATAGGAATTGGCAAACCCATACGAGTCAAACCAGGTTTGGTCAAATCGCTTTTGGAATTCATGCTGGACAATGTTGAGCGCTTCCCCAGGGTCTTTGACCGGTTCCATCCCCAGTGCACCTGCAAGATCCGTTCCTGTATAACGTGTGGCCGAAATATCGACATCCCCATTTAACATAGCCTGATGCAGAACGATGGAAGACCCTAAATTATTCACCATTTCCACTTGGACATCTGTGTAGTGTTCAATCATCAACCGTACGATATTCCCCATAATTTGTGATTCTGAAGTACCCAGTGTTCCCACCTTAACAGTGTTGTTAGCGGCTCCGCTCAAACCGGGAAGAGAGCAGCCGCTCATGAAAACAGCTAGCGCCATCGTGATGACAATGAGCAAATGATTTCTTTTTAACATAAATATGCCCCCTTCCTAAGCAGCTTCCCGCATCTTTTTCATTCCTTTAGGGGTTACCCACCCTTCGACTTTGCCTAAGAGAAGATCCGTCAATAATGCTAACAACGTCACGGGAACCGCACCGGCAATAATAAATTCTGGCTGATACAGGTTAAGACCGCTAAAAATGTAATCCCCGAGACCGCCGCCACCGATAAAAGAAGCTAAGGTAGCCCAGCCAATTAAATAGACAGTCGATAAGCGAATACCTGCCATCATCACCGGTATCGCAAGCGGCACTTCAACGTAGCATATCCGTTCCCATCCAGTCATACCCATCCCGCGTCCTGCTTCCAGCAAACTTTTTTGAACACCACTTACACCTGTATAAGTGTTCCTCAAGATAGGTAGGACTGAATAGAAAAATAAAGCAATAATAGCTGGTATTTTTCCGACACCTAAAAGGGGAATAAAGAATGCGAGGATTGCAAAACTTGGAAATGTTTGAATCACTCCTAACACCCCCATGACAAAACCGGCCGCTTTTGGAAAACGCGTTAACGCCACTCCAAGAGGAACTGCGATTAGAATCCCTAAAGCTGCAGCAATCAACGAAATATATAAATGCTCCCATGTCTTATAGAGCATTTCACTTCCATATGTACTGAAAAATGGTAAGATCGTATCCATATCATCTCCCTCCTATCCTATTTTTGTCATTTCATCCTCGCCCCAAATCGAATCATAGACAATATCTACTAAACTAGCTCTGGTCACAATCCCGACTAGCCGATGTTTGTCATCGACAACCGGAACATATTTCATCCCTACTTTTAAGATTTTGCGTACTGTATCACGAACAAGTGTGTGTTTCTCGACGGTAAAAATATCTGTTTCGACTACATCTCGAACCAGGCTTGCCTTTTTCCGTTTTTGGTCAATAATTTCCACATCAATAAACCCTTGTAAGACCTTCTTCTCATCCACCACAAGGAGGGAGTCAACCCGATGATGCTTCATTAATTGAATCGCTTCTGATAAGGTTCGTTCTCCCGTAATGGTGATCGGACTTGGATTCATAATTTGCTCGACCGTTTGAATATTCGGCCTTGCTTGCACGAGACGGTCTCTGCCAATAAACTCCTCCACGAATTCATTAGCGGGATTGCGTAAAATTTCATCCGGTGTGTCACATTGAACGATTTGCCCGTCGCGCATTATCACAATCCGGTCAGCCAATTTCAGCGCCTCATCCATATCATGGGTAACAAACACAATCGTTTTTTCCAGCTTCCTTTGCAGCTTTTTGAATTCTTCCTGCAGGGAGTCCCTGGTAATGGGATCTAATGCACCAAACGGCTCATCCATTAAAATAAGCGGCTGATCGGCTGCCAATGCCCGTAAGACACCAATCCGCTGCTGCTGGCCTCCGCTCAATTCATGCGGATACTTTTCTAAATAATCGGGTGTCATGTCAACAAGTGCTAGTAATTCTCGTGCCCGGGTACGACGCTTTTCTTCGGAGAATTTTAGCAATTTCAAAACCAGAGAGATATTTTCTTGAATGGTCATATGAGGAAACAAGCCAATCTGCTGAATAACATACCCGATTTCCCTTCTAAGCTGAACCGAGTCGCCCTCCAAAATGTTTTTACCATTAATATAAATGCTTCCCTCTGTGGGTTCGATTAAGCGGTTAATCATTTTCATGGTCGTCGTTTTTCCGCAGCCGCTCGGCCCGATAAAACAAATGAATTCACCTTTTTCAATTTCCAATGTCAGATCTTGGACCGCTCGTTTTCCTCCTTTATACACTTTTGAAACATGATCAAATTTGAGCAAGTGGTGCACCTCCAATTTTTTAATATGAAAATTAATTTTTCGGAAATATTTCCTAAATTCAGTATAAAGTAAAGTTTATAAAATAAAAAGTTTATATATTGTACAAATTGTATTAAATTTATGTATAATATGTATTGTATAAATTTTATTACAGCCTTTTCTTAAAAATACTCCCAATTGCTCTCGGTTACTATTCGATTCTCCTTTTCGAAATTTTCGTAACTTGTGATATAGTGGCAACATACATGGGTAACCGGAAGGATGAATTCATTTGGATGAACAACCATTAGAGAAGCTTAAACAGATTGAAGAACAGTTTGTGGAAAAGATTGCAGACAACATGCACACATACGGAGTATCGACAACCGTCGGCCGAGTCCTTGGAATCATCTATATGAATCGAAGGCCAATGACACTGGATGAATTATCACAGGAAACCGGAATGAGCAAAACCCGAATGAGTCAAGTCGTCCGAGAAATGGTAGATTTAAATATTGCGGAAAAAGTTTTTGAAAAAGGAACCCGCAAAGATTTATATAATGTAGAACACGATTATTATCAAACCTTCGTTTCGTTGTTCACCTCTACTTGGCAAAAGGCCATTCAGAAAAACAAAATGTTTGAAAAAAAGATGTCTGCTGAACTGCAGGTGATAATGGAAAATAGGACGATGAATGAAGAAATGGAACAAAAGATCAATGTTATGCTGAAGGAAACGCGGGAATGGCTCGATTATTATCAATGGTTAGCCCGTCTAGTTGATTTCTTTGACAGTGGAGAAATCTTTAAACATATCCCCAAGCCTGAAAAGGTGCATAACTTGGATTAGGTTAAAAAGGAAAATGGAAGTTACCCCATTTTCCTTTTTTTATAAATATAAGAGGAAGAAAAGTCTGAAATAAATAGTACAACCACCAATTTGTGCTTGGAAAGGCAATCTACACATATATTTATGCGGTCACTCCACAACCAGAGCAGCCCACTCACCTCCGCGTGATTTGTAGTTAACTATCCCTACGGCTCTATACTAACCATAATTATGCTTGAGACAAACGTATTTCATATCGTTTTGTGCCTTGAGCGAAGCGAAAGGAATGGATATATTTATGAAAAAAAAAGTCATCGTAACGTGTGCGGTAACAGGTGCAGGAGATACAGCCAAGAAAAGCCCCCATGTTCCCATCACCCCTGTGGAAATCGCTCAATCTGCCATTGACGCAGCCAAAGCTGGGGCTACCATCGCCCATATTCATGTCCGCGACCCGAAAACAGGCGGAATCAGCCATGACCCGGCATTATTCCAAGAGGTGGTTGAGCGGATCCGTGAATCGGAGACAGACGTGATCCTCAACCTCACTTCTGGAGGAGGCGGGGACTGGATTCCCAGTGAAAAGAATCCAGTCATTGGCGGACCTGGAACAGACATGCAAACACCGGAAGAACGTCACGAACCGATTGCGAAAATGCTACCGGAGCTTTGTACACTTGACTGTGGAAGCCTGAATTTTGGCGACCAGCTTTACATAAGTACAACGGATTGGCTGCGCAAGCAAGCCCTTCTTATTCAACAATGCGGAGTCAAGCCCGAATTGGAATGCTTTGATACGGGACAGCTTCGCTTTGCCAAACAATTAATCGATGAAGGCTTGATTGACGGTGATCCAATGTTCCAATTCTGCCTTGGTATCCCATGGGGAGCGGAGGCAGATGCGGAAACGTTGATTTATATGCGTGATAAACTTCCGAAAAATGCCCACTGGTCCGCTTTTGGCATTGGCAGAATGCAAATGCCGATGGCCATCCAGTCCATGCTGCTAGGCGGCCATATCCGGGTCGGACTTGAGGATAATCTTTATCTGGATAAAGGAGTTCTGGCAAACAATGCCCAATTAGTCGAAAGAGCGGTTACCATCATGGCGGGACTTGGCACTGCTCCGATGACACCTGAGGAAGCACGAAAACACTTAGGACTTCAAAACCCACACAGAAAGGCGGAAATCTAGTGGACATTCATTCTATTAAACAAGTAACCGTAGTCGGCACGGGTGTGATTGGCAACGGCTGGATTGCCCGTTTTTTATCACAGGGCTATGATGTCTTCGCGACAGACCCCGACCCAACCGCAGAAGCAAGAATGCGCTCAAGCGTGGATCGTGCTTGGCCAGCGCTAGAGAAACTTGGATTAGCGGCAGGAGCTTCACGAGACCGGCTCCGATTCGATCCAGATCTGGCAAAAGCGGTAGCAAGCGCGGATTTGATTCAAGAAAACGCACCGGAACGGGAAGAGTTAAAGCGGAGTTTATTAGCCCAAATTGATCAGCATGCGAAACCAGAAGCCATTATCGCATCCAGTACATCCGGACTCATGCCGAGCATCCTGCAGGCAGACTGCACCCATCCGGAACGAATCATCATTGCCCATCCCTTCAATCCTGTCTATTTAATTCCATTAGTGGAGTTAGTGGGCGGAGAGAAAACATCGCCTGAGGTTGTAGCAGCAGCAGAGCAATTCTATCAATCTATTCAAATGAAGCCGCTCGTCATTTCAGCTGAAATTGAGGGTCATGTGGCCGACCGGTTAATGGAAGCCATTTGGCGCGAAGCCCTGCATCTGGTCAATGACGGAATCGCCACAACCGAAGAAGTGGATGCGGCCATCATCTATGGTCCTGGATTAAGATGGGCATTAATGGGACCCTTCTTAACCTTGCACCTCGCTGGCGGTGAACAAGGAATGAGACACATGCTGGAACAATTCGGCCCTGCCTTGAAACTGCCTTGGACAAAACTCAAAGCACCAGAATTAACAGAGAAACTAAGCAATCAGGTGATTGATGGCTGCGAACAGCAGACAGCCGGTCATTCGATAGCTGGACTAGAAGAGCGGCGTGACAGCTTTCTCATCGAACTTCAGCAATTACTGGGAAAATATTGGCCGGGGGCTAACTTAAACGGGAATATGTAAGGTGATCGATTTTAGAAAAAATGGATGGAAAAGGGGAATAGCTACATGTCTCAAATCGAAAATTATCTCTTGATTGACACGGTTCGCGGGGAATGGATCGATTATAATGGCCATATGACAGACTCTGCCTATTCAAAAGTATTTAGTATGGCAGTAGACCAGCTTATGGTGGAATTAGGAATTGGAGAGGACTTCCGTGAAAACGAACAGTATTCTATTTATACATTAGAAACCCATCTCTGTTATTTAAAGGAAGCCCATGATGGCCAAGAACTGCGTATTACCATGCAACTGCTTGATTATGATGGAAAAAGAATACACGTCTTTTTTACAATGGAAAATAACACGGGCGAACGCCTCGCAACAAGTGAGCAGATGCTCATGGGAATGGACATGAAGACAGGACGTCCCTCCCCCTTCCCTTCCAACATCCTGGCCCATATTAAAAATCTCGGAAAGAAGCACCAAGCCCTGCCAACGCCGAATGAAGCGGGGAGGAAAGTAGGGATATAGAGTGCCATAGGGAAGGGTCTCTCATAGAACTTTTGACGAATACCAGTATGATTGCTGGTGTCATTCCAGCATTTTTACCTGCCCCTCTCCGAAAATGGTATAAGGCGCATAGGTGCTCCACAACACTTAAGCATTTGTGATAGTATGAATTTAATTAAAAATGAAAGGGGTATTCATTATAAAATATTTATTGCAAGTAGATTTTAAAATGGATGGGCCATTTGGTGAAGAAATGTCAAAGTCATTCGCTGACTTAGCGGACAGTATTAATACTGAGCCAGGTGTACTCTGGAAGATTTGGACAGAGAACGCAGCTGCTAAAGAATCCGGCGGGGTGTATCTATTCAAAACAAAAGAGGATGCTGAAAAATATTTAGAGATGCACTCAGCTCGCCTGGAAAGCTTCGGTATTACTGATATTCGTGGGAAAATATTTGAAGTGAATGAAGCACTATCACTAATTAATAGTGCACCAATTTAGCGGAGGGGGGCGGCTTCATCAAAACAAGGAATTGGATGAATGTGATCAGGAAATGTATGATCACTATTTGGATAATAACAAGGAAACGATCCTTTAGATTAAAAGACTCCTACAGTTAAGGAGTCTTTTTATTGGAGGATAACGCACTAACCAGCTTGGAAATGCTTTATGTACCCATGCCAAACGTCACGACCAGAAGTGTGAGCATCATCCAATCAATTCGCGGACGGTGAAGCTGGTTAAGCTCCATTCCTAATTTCGTCGGATTTCCCATCTGAACAGTCGCTTTCTCGTCCGCTTCCTCTTCAGTTAATCCGGACTTTATAAAGGTGCGCTTCGTCTCTTGTATATGATGCCTTAACTCGGCTTCGACATACTTCTTCGCTTCCTTTGATTTAATTTGTTTCAGCACTTCTGTTATGTAGGATTGCTCCTTTTTCAGAATCATTAAATCACCAATCCTTCATCATACTATTTAAAGTTGTCCTTCATATTTCTTCCAACCTTCCAGCAATTCCTTGAATAGAAGCGGCATTTTCACATATTCATCCACCATCGACTGCAACAGTTTTCTCCCATTTTTATTTAACTTGTAAAGTTTAACACCAGACTCATCCCAGCGAGTACGTAAGTAGTTTTTTCGTTCTAATTGATGGATTAACGTGTACAAAAAGCCTTCATTGTTTTCAAAGCTTTTCAATCCTCTCACTCGTAAAAGCTGACCCAACTCATAACCCGATTTTCTAAGTAATAATTTATCCATAGAAACATTGGGAGGATTTGACTCGTCTAATTTAGAAAGATAGTAATTAATAAAACTTTTGGAGGTAATATGATTTGAAAAGAATTATTCTTATGGCGTTATCCATAATATCCATTTCTTCGCTTCTTTTTGCTTGTCAATCGAAAGAAAACACTACTGAAACCTCTGCTAATCCAACAGTTAAATCGGAAAATGATAAAAAACTATCAATCAACAATAATTTTAAAAGCATCAGCGTTTCAAAAACAAAAGGAGTTGATGAAATTACTATCGATGATAAAGAATCTATCAATGCCTTTCAAAGTATATTTTCAAGTGCAGTAAAAGAACCTGGCCAAGTTAATATGGCTGACCCCGAATTTTATTTGGAAGTCGTTTATAACAAAGAAAATCACCAAAGTTTGTATTTGTGGATAGGTGAAAAAGGACAAGGAAGTACATTTATGAAAACGGAAGATTCGAACACCATTTATACGTTTTCAGAAAAGAAGACGAATAAATTGATTGAATTAGTTGAATCACGCTTTAATTAAGACTTCGTATAAGGTCTTTTTTTATGCACTTCTTAGCATTTCAACCGTAGTGTTATTGGATTTTTGACACACAGAAATAAGCATTTGTTCTACTCGTTTATCAAATGCCAAATCTTTCCCTAATTCAAGCGAACAAAACCAGTAAAGATAGTTATCAAGGTATTATTTGGTTACTACACCTTGAAAACGGTCCATCCAATCCTTTAAACGATGGTGGAAGTTATTAACGTGTTGAATATGATATATACCTTTTTTCACGTGTTGTTTTTGCCTTTCATTTGTAAACACCCATTGATCAACACTGGTTTCCCTTTGACCCTTCGAGCTAAATGCCTAGCTGGACAGAAAATAACAGCGCCCCTTTCATCATTTATTAAATCAACGATGAAAGGGGCGCTTAATTATAAGAAATGAACTTTTTCAATGGCCTCAGAATAAGGAGTTGTTTTTTCTCCACCTATTCTATTTTTTATTAATTAGTATAATCCATCTGCATCTTCTTTAGTGCTAATGAAGATGTTTTTCGTTTGTGTGTATGCATCTAAAATTGATTTGTAAGTTTCACGGCCGATACCTGATTTTTTATAACCACCAAATGGAGCACCTGCAGAGAAGTTAGTATATTGATTCACCCACATGCGGCCAGTTTCAATACTACGTGCTACACGTAGAGCTGTGTTTAAGTTGCTAGTCCAAACTCCGCCACCAAGACCATATTCTGAATCGTTCGCCATTGCGATTACTTCTTCCTCTGTTTCAAATTTTATTACAGTTGCTACTGGTCCAAAGATTTCTTCTTGAGCGATACGTAGATCATTTGTACCCGCTAAAATCGTTGGTGCCATGAATACGCCGTTCTCAAGACCCTTTTCTTGTAATTGGTAACCACCTGTTACAAGTGTTGCCCCTTCTTCTTGACCTATTTTCACGTATTCTAAAATCTTATCTAATTGGCGTTGGTTAATTTGTGCACCCATCTGTGTGCCTTCTTCCCATGGTAAGCCAACTTTTACGCTTTCGAATTTCTCTTTTAATGCTGTTAAAAATTCATCGTAAATACCGGCTTGTACGAAAATACGAGAACCTGCTGAACATACTTGCCCTTGGTTGAATAAAATACCGTTTGTTGCACCTTCAACCGCACGTTCCCAGTTTGCATCGTTGAAGAAAATGTTTGCTGATTTCCCACCAAGCTCTAATGTTGCAGGGATTAAGCGATCAGCTGCAGCTTTGGCAACTAAGTAACCAACATCTGTTGAGCCTGTGAATGCTAATTTGGCAAAGCCTTCGTGATGTAGCATATAGTCGCCAGAATACGATCCACGACCAGTTATAACGTTTACAACTCCTGCAGGTAAAACTTGGTCTAAAATTTTAGCCAGTTCTAAGATGCTCAGTGAAGTAGTTGATGATGGAGAGATAACAACTGTGTTACCTGCTGCTATAGCTGGTGCAATTTTCCATGCTGCCATGAGAAGTGGGAAGTTCCAAGGAATAATTTGACCAACAACACCAATTGGTTCTTTCAGTGTTAATGTTAAGTTATTTTCGTCTAATTGTTGAGCTGTACCTTCTTCAGATCGGATAACACCTGCGAAGTAACGGAAATGATCCGCACTCAGTGGCACGTCTGCATTTATCGTTTCACGTAAAGGTTTCCCGTTATCTAATGTTTCAGCGATTGCTAAATGCTCACGATTTTCATCGATTAAGTCTGCAATTTGAAGAAGTAATTTGCTTCGTTCCTCAATACTAACGTGTTTCCACGTTTTAAACGCATTTTGAGCAGCTTCGACAGCTGCATCTACATCTGCATGACTTGCGTCGATAAAATCTGCTAGTTTTTCTCCATTACTTGGGTTGTATGCGGCAATTGTTTTCCCTTCAGAACCTTCAGTCCACTCTCCATTAATATATAATTTGTACTTTGAATCTATAATATTTGACATATCTGTATTCATGAATTTGACACCTCTATAAATTATTCTAGTAAACTTACATTTCACTAGTTAAGGCCAGTATATAGCCGATAAAATGGAATTTCAAACAATGCGCTTGTGAAATATCCAACATATCAGAATAGTATTTTGAGAGAATGATTTGGTATCTTATTAACAAAACTGATCATATACAGGTTGAAATGTTGTAGAACAAGAGCAAGGATATCACAGCGAAAATGAGATGGCTCACCTGGTCTTAGAAAAAATTGCATCGTATAAAGTGAAATTTCATTCAGTGGGGGTTTTCTGACACACAGGACGTGCTAGTGCCAAAATTACCACAGGACGTGGCGTTCTTAGTAGGCCTTCATCACCGACTGAATGTTAGTTGAACTTATCACGCTCAAAGCGCCACGTCCTCTGGCTTTCGCCTGACTAGGACATCGTGTCCGTCGTCGGGCCTTTACGGGCAGTTGATCTTCCACCTAAACTTCTTCGAATCATCTAAAGTTTTGATGCGGGAGTCTTACTGCCCGTTAATCTGCGATAAAAAATATCTCTTAGCAGCGATGCTCTGGGATTTTTGTTTGTTATCTTTGTTTTTCTTGTCATTACTCCTAGCCCCATTGACGAACCATGATTTCATTGTTATTTTTAAATCGTTCAATTCATTTTAATAAGTGAAAAACTAGGTGAAATGATGTTCTACATAATTGGAATTATTGTATTGTTCGCACTTGGGTTTATGTTATGGGGCAAAAAAGGGATTCGTTACGCTTTCTACGGACTTATCTTCATTCTTCTATGGAAATCCGGCTTACTGATTTCTATTATTCAAATTTTGCTTAACTTAATTAGATGGCTTTTTGTTATACTTGCCAATTACATTTCGCAAATTTGGGATTATTTTCATTCGGTTAATTTGGATTTAATATATTTCATTTATAGCTAGTAAAAAGCGCACTTTGGGGTTTTCGATAATAAAAATAAAAAATTCCTGAGCACATTATGGCGTTGTGCTTAGGGATTTAGATTCCTTTATATTAACACTCTATCTTAATTAACATTGCTACCTCTTCAATAGATAGTCCGTTAGCTCTATAACTTCTTTTATAGAGAAATTCTTATCAAGCAGCCTTAAAGCAAATTCAATCATTTTTTGCTTTTCGCCCCCAGCATTGCCTTTTTCAATTCCTTTTTCATATACACTTGCTGCTATATAGGATTAAACTAAATTCGTTATTACAAAGGGATTAGGACTCCTTATAAGGTGAAACTTCCATCAGTGGGGGTTTTTCGACGCACAGGACGTGCTAGTGCCGACGTTGCCACAGGACGTGGCGTTCTTAGTCGGCCTTCATTCCCCACTGATGGTTAGTTGAACCAATCACGCTCAAAACGCCACGTCCTGTGGCTTTCGCCTGACTAGGACATCATGTCCGTCGTCGGGCCTTTACGGGCAGTTGATCCCCCACTTAGGTTTCTTTGATTCTCTCGCAACCTTGAAGTGGGGGTCTTACTGCCCGTTAATCTGCGATCAACTTACAATCTCTTAGATAAGCAAGAGTCTATTTTTCGCAGTAGGGAAACGCAGGAACAGTCCCAATATTTCCCCCTTCTTTATCGTGTATTCACCCGCTTTACACAATTGCCCCATTTTCCTCAATTTGCTGCAATTTCATGCTTTACCGCGTTTTTCTTTAGCCACGGCTTAGATAACCAACGCCTTAGTGCAAAGATTCCACGAATCCATTCATCAAACCCTTGAGCTATCCAAATTCCAAGTAACCCTAATCCAAGGACAATCCCGAAAAGGTAGCTAAATACGACTGCAACTCCCCACATGCAGATAATGCCTATAACTACAGGGAAACGAACGTCGCCGACAGATTTTAAAGACCCCATCAGGACAATGTTCATAGCACGGCCTGGTTCAATAAATACAATTGCCCAGAGAACAGGGAGTCCAATAGAAATAATGCTAGATTCGGCTGTAAACATTGCTAATACTGGCTCACCGGTAAGGGCAATCGCAAGCGACACTGCCAACGTAACAACCATCGAAATTTTTAATGTCTTAAGTCCTCGTTTTAAGGTTCTATCATAGTCCTTCGCTCCAATATAACGCGCAATCAGCAGCTGAGTTCCTTGAGCAATCGCCAGTGTGAATAAATAGCAAAGCATGGAAATATTGATAATATACACACGAGCCGCCAAAGCATCGTCCCCGATCATGGCAACAAAGCTTGTAATCACAATTTGTGAAAGCTGGTAGGAAAGGTTTTCTCCAGCTGATGGAATCCCGATATGAAAGATTTCCTTTATATCTGTTTTATGAATGAAAAAAACATCTTTAATAGAAAACTTTAAATCTAATATTTTATAAACAAAGAAAAGAAGAGCCAGAATGAGAAAAATTCTCGCGATAATGATAGAATACGAAACTCCCACAACCCCTGTTACTGGCAGGCCAAACCAGCCTTTAATCGCAATAAAGTAACCCGTAACACTAATAATATTCATCATAACCGTCATAAGCATGGCTTCTTTTGTATGACCATAGCTGCGCAAAACAGCACTTAACGCAAGGGAAATGGCTTCAAGCACGAGCGAAAAACCGGTAATCGTTAGAAATGTAAGGGCAAAGTCATAAATCTCCCCACTTAGCCCATAGAAGCGTAAAAACACATCACCAAACAAGACAACAACGACAGTCATCGCGACGCCAACCCATAAATTTATTCCAAAAGCAGAGCGTGCAAGCTGGCGTGCCCGTTTCAATTGGTTCGCACCTAGATTTTGACCAATTAATATCATTGCCCCAATAACGGTGACATTAAAAATTAAAATAAAGATATTAATAATCTGATTGGCTACTCCAACACCCGCAACGGCCTTATCTGAATATCCGCTTAAAATTAATGTCGCAATAATCCCCACACTCATATGCAGGGAAATTTCAATAAAAAGCGGCCATGTAATACTAAACAATGATTGATTTTGATACTTGTTATTTTCGCTTGGCACTAGTCAACCCTTCTTTGCTAAGAACATATGGAATTTAGTTTACCTAAAATTTGAATAAAAGGAAATAGGGGGGGGGGACGGTTCTTATAGGGGACAATCGGAAGTTTTGTACGCAAAAAGGCACAACTAGTGGATTTTTAGCTAGTTGTGCCTTTTTTCTATCTTATGAGAAAGGTCTGATCGAAAAATTTTTGATTGCCCGAGAAGATTGAAGTCGCGATCCCTGGCATATGGGATTTCACTCTTTTTGTTCCCAATGATTTTTTTGTTCGCAACATATTTATTTCAATCCTAATTGACTGAGGATACTATCCAATGAAGCCCCTTTGTGGGTCTTTTTTGCATTTGGTGCATTTTCTACCGTAGGATTACTTGCTCCATAGTTTTTAATAATGTAATACATATCCTTTTTATCAACCGTTTTATCGAAGTTTAAATCTGAAGCTGCATGATTGGTGCCCCAATTTTTTTGCAGCTCGATGGCATCCAGCACATCGATGACGTTATCTTTATTCACATCACCAGCCAGTGCACGGTCTAATGAATCACGGAGGAATTTTCCAATCAATTCACCACGAATGTTATCAGATAAATAATCTATCGTTCGATACATTGTAAAATGGCCAGGAACATCTACCTTAATCGTATATGGGTTTGGATCTACCTTAATACCATCCAGCGTATATTCTCCGCCTTTTGTAAATTCTGGCGCTTCCATTACCGTTTTGCCATCATACGAAGATAAGGTTACCTTCGTTCCAAGTGTGCGGTGGTCGATGGCTGGAATTGATTGCCCTGTAACAGGATCTTTTGCTCCTTCCACGTTTACAGCACCGACTAATTTGGAGACTTTTGCCTTGACATCATAAAGTTCGTTAAACGAATAAATATTTTTCGTTTCTACATCTGATTGGTCAATATATGATTCACTTTCTGTGTAGAAGTTTGAAAAAGCAGTATAGCCGTTTTCAAATGTTCTCATATCGAAATTGAATAGCTTTAAATCCTCAGGTAATTCTTTATTACCTGAATACGTAAACGTAAAAGTGTAGGCAGTCTGATAGCTAAAGGCTGTTGGTGATGTCGTAACCGTCACTTCTGCATCACCATATTGTTTTACCGCGTCATTGACAGTTACGTTTTCGATTGTTGCTTGGGTATTAAGAATTTTCAGTGTCATTTTCGCTGATTTCAAATTCTTCATATTATTGGAACGTACGGAATAGTTGACCGTCTCTCCCGCCGTAATCGCTTCTTTATTAGCCTTCAAATAATAATATGGCGTTGTATTTTTCGTAAAGGCGATCCTTTTTTCTGAAGTGCCATTTTTTGCAGCATCCAACCCAATAAAGCTAACTGGCAGTACCTTGTATTGACTTCTTACTAAAATTTGATCAACATAGTCACCATTTTTATCTGTCTTAATCGGAATGCTAGGGTAACCATTGTAAAAAGGCATTACTGAATACTTCGATGGGTCTACAGGGATACCATAGCTGTTCGTTTCTTCCATTTCAGTATCTTCTACATGTACATTAAAGTCATACAAAAATTGTCCTTGTGAATCTAATTGACTATCACTATATTCAATGACCTTTTGATCTAATGAATCAAAGCTGGTCGTTACATTTGGTATTCCAAATTCGTTCATAACATCTTGTGATGCTATGAAGGTATCTCCATTCTCATTAGTCCCAACAAGTTTGACGACATAATGACCAGGTTTTAATATTTTCCAATCATTGCTGACAGGATTTTTCTTATCACCTGTAAATGGATAGTAATAATTACTGACTAATCTAGGAATCTTGTAGAGTGCATTTTCATCCATAACAATGGTATTAAATGATCCTACCACTCCTAAATCTTTACCTGTCTTTGGATCGTGAATGACCACATCCAATGTTTTCATATGTGATTTGATTACTATTTCAGCATCCAAAAATGGATAATAAGCCAATGAAACTGTTTTGTTCGTTGAATAAATTGGGTTAGCTACCTTAAATGTTTCTATTCCTTCATTAACTACACGGCCGCCAAATGGAATTTGGTATTGTTCAGTTGGATTATCATTGTTCGTAAAAACAATATATCCTTCATACGTTCCTCTTTCAGCTGTTTTTGGAATGTTTAAATCAAATTTGATATCTCTGACACTATTACCCACAACTTTTACTGTGGTTGGACCTTCTAATGTCACATTGTTTTTAGCCGCATCTTTTGATCCTCTTAATCCCGTTTGGAATTTTACATCTACGTTGAATGTTATGTTTTGTTTTGTAAGACTTTTTACTGTAATGTGTCGGGAATCAGTAATATCTTTACCTGTATAACCAAATGTTCCAAAACTGATTCCACCCGTTAAATTATCGATTAATTTCTGTTTTCCACTAAGGTTCATAGGTGTTTTATCGTTCACTACAAACTCAACACTCGAGTGAATCGCTTCATAAGCATCCACTCGTCCGCTTCCTGCTTCAAAAACACTATAGTCCTTTGATAGTGGGTCAGCAGTATTCATTAGAATTGACTTGATGTCGGCTGGTTGAAGGTCCTCATTTGCTTGAAGCAATAAGGCGGATATACCTGCAACATAAGGTGTTGCCATTGATGTTCCTGATAAACGTTCATATGCATATTGATAATCTTCCGGTTTCGACCCATCTGCCGTTTTATTATTCATATAAAATGGAACTGTAGATAATATGGAAACGCCTGGTGCCGTTATTTCAGGTTTTATTTCATAATTTACGCGGGAAGGACCTCTTGAACTAAAACCAGCAAGCTCATCTTCGGCCGTTCTTAACTTTGTATAGTCACCAAAAGTGAAATCAGTTTTACCTGCTTTAATGGCTTCTAAAATTACTTCCCCATCTGCATTGGAAACTGAAAATGCTGGAATAGCATCTACCGATTCGCCTAAAAATGCCTGAATCTCGCCCTCTGCGCTGTTTGCTTCATCATTATACATAATAACTCCAACCGCACCACGAGCTTTTGCGTTTTTGATTTTATCCATTAATCCAATTGAACCACGCTTAATGAAAGCAATATTTCCAGTTACATCCTTACCATTAAAATCAGCTGGGTTACCTAACCCGACGTCAACAAGGTTATAGGTTTTTCCTTTTAACTGTGTTAAATCATCACTATAGTTTCTTGCCAACTGTCTTAACGAATAACTCTTTCCATCTTGAGCACCTGCATATCCATAAATATCAAATGCAACAGATGACGCACCAACTGTAAGCGCTAACGATGCTGCACCTGGTGAACCAAGTGTAAACATCTTGTCACCAGTATTCCCTGCAGCTATGACAGCGGTGACTCCATTAATAACAGCATTGTTAACTGCAATAGAAGTTGGGTAGTTTGGGTCATTAATCGTGGCACCCAAAGACAAATTGATGACATCCATACCGTCTTTCACAGCGCGATCTATACCTGCCATTACCGCTTCACTTGAACCACTGCCGTATGGTCCAAGTACACGATAACCATAAACATCTGCCTCAGGTGCAGCCCCTGTCATTTTATACTCACTATCTGCTGCTCCACGGCCCGCAATGATCCCTGAAACATGCGTACCATGTTCTGTATAGTATGCACGGCCACTATTTAATTCTGGCTTACCAGACTCTTTCCAATCGGCGTATGTTGTTTCCATTGGATCGCTATCATTATCGACAAAATCAAATCCGCCTTTATATGCATCCTTTAAGTCGGGATGGTTATAATCGATTCCTGTATCGATAACACCGACCTTGATTCCCTTACCAGTGAAACCTTCAGCATGTAAACGATCTAGTCCATCATATGGTGTATAATTCGTAACACTGATTTGATCTGATTGATCATTTACCTCATCTTGATCAGGAGGATCAATCGTAAATGTTTCGTTGCTCCAAACCGCTTTAACAGCATTTAATTTTAATAGATTTTCAATTTGGTTAGCAGGCAGACTAATGGAAACACCATTAAATGCATGTTTAAAAGAACGATGAATTTTGACATCTGACTTTTTATTTTTTTCGTCCGTTAATTGTTGAACATCTTGACTAAACGTTTCATGATCCTGGTCAACAAGTTTTAATGCTTCCGTTTCAGATAATTGTTTCCCTTCTGCGCGTGCCACAATTTGAGCAACCTTTGCAGGCTTATTCTTAAATTCAACTATGACAGTTGTTTCATTTGAAGAGGTTAAATCAACATCGGAAGAAATTTGTAACCCCGTTTCTTCATTCGTTGAGATTTGCTTAAGTGCTGCTCTTTGTTCTGGTGTTAAGCTGGCAAGCATCTCCTCCGCCTTCGAAAAACTTGTCGCTTTTGATACAAGTGGTACTTGACCAATAGAACCTAAAATAAAACTAGCTGATAAAGCCGCTACAGTTAAGCTTTTGGCAATTCTACTTTTGTTTATTTTTTTCCCCATTTTTAGTCCTCCATGTTTCTATAAATTACATCTGTAAGTGTTAATGAAGTACGAAAATATGATTCTAAAAGGATACTTGTATTTTTAGCCTTCATCTCTATCGTTTGCTTCTATTAAAATTACTTATGCACTTATAATTATTGTAAAAATTTCAATTATTGTAAATTGGGGGAATTTTCAATTGAACGTATATTCATAAACTCATCTTTCTTTTCAGTGGTTATGTAGTAAATTATCTTTTAATAGGAAACCGTATAGAATTTGCTCGAAAATGCTTTTGTTTTGTCGTATTTTCTGTTTTTTTATAATAAAAATTCGTCTAAAAGTTGGGGGAATATCGTAAAAATCTATTTAATTTTGTGGTTAAGTAAACAAAAAAGGAACCAATAAAATTGGCTCCCCCTTCACCCTCTTTAATAAAAAAAACCGGGAAGTTGAATTCTCCCCGGTTTTTCTACTATTTTAAAAATCAGCACTAATTTTAGTTGTGTGAGTTAAACACTTTGAATTCGTATAAAGAATAACCCCAGCTTGTTGACCGTTTCACACCAAGCATTCTTACATATCTTGCGTCTGTTGAAGGAAACTTGATTTCATCTATTCCCCCATTACTATTTAACTCTGTATAGACATCCGTCCATTGGCTGCCATCTTGTGAAACCTGGATTTTGTATTGTTTTCCATAGGCAGATTCCCAGTTTAACACAACTTTATTAATAGAATAAAGCTGACCAAGATCGACTCTAATCCATTGATTATCTGTATATAAAGAGGCCCATCTTGTATTGTTGTTTCCATCAACTGCTAAATCAGGCGTTAGCCAGCTGACTTCTGATGAAGAAGCTGTAGCGGTTTTTCCTTCTGCTAAATTTACTCCATAAATAACACGCTCAAGGAAGGTTGGGATGACACCCAAGCTTAGCTTTTGCGGGAATTTTTCCATTTCTTCCATCGTGTTTTGAAGTAATGTTCTTTGCTCAGCTGCAGTTTGGGTATCATTTTCCTGTTCCGCCAGGGCCATTTTAATGGCTGCTTCGCCTGCGACTCCATAAAGCTCCATCTTCTTTAGATAGGGATCGACTTCTTCTAGGAAATTCTGATTTTTCATGGCATTCCGCAGTTGAGACGGTGCAGTTTTCAGCTTCGTGAATTCTTGTATAAGAGCGTCTGCGGCCGCTTGCCCATTTTTAGCCTCATATTCTGACCAAAACTGCTCGATTAGCGGCTTTAATTTTTCCGAAATCGGTTCTTTATAGTTATTAAGACTGATAGAATAGGATGATTCTACAAACAGTTTTAATGGTTCATAAGCAGCTCCAGCAAATTCCTTTAAACTCTTTTCCAAAGAGTCATTTGGGTCATAGGCTTCTGGGTTCCATGTATAATCTGCTACGGTAAACAGCGGAATTTTCGATGCCTCCGCTTCGTTCATTGGATTGGCTGTTAGACCAATGACGCCATGTTCTGGGGTAAGGCCTGCATCTCTTCCAACTAATGGCCCAAGGAACAAACGATTACGGTCATAATCATTTACCGGATAATTATCCCAGATTAATAAGTCATGCTTGAATATCCCATGGATCTTATCGGCATCAGCAGTGGTAATTGTAGGAGCAACTACGCCAATTCCCGTCCACTGAACGACAATATCTGGTTGAACCAGTTCGGCGAATCTTTTTCGATAAGGGGTAGTATCCGCTTGATAATAATCTGTTGGCACGGTAATTAAACGCTCTGCCCCTTCATGTTTTTTGATAAACTGATCATTAAAACGATTTAACAAATAGGCTTGTGCAGCTGCAGGCGGGTTTGCATCCTTGCCAAACATGGCTCGGTCCTCTGGTGAGCGAAGATTTGGGTCAATATCATCAAGGAACAAGGCAAATGACCTAACTCCGACGTCCCACATTGCTTGGGCCTTGTTGACTAAAGCCTGCAGGTCAGCATCACTTGAATAAGTGATTGTATTCCCTGGTGAAATGGCGAAGGTGAAGGTGACATGGTTTTTTTGTGCAGTCTTAACAAGCTGTTCAATTTCTTTTATTTTTCCTTGAGGATAGGGATCCTTCCACTTATCACGATGGTATGGATCATCTTTTGGCGCATAAATATAGCTATTCATTTTATGCTCGCCGTAAAAATTCAGTTGACTTAAGCGATCTTCATGTGACCACGGTTCGCCATAAAAACCTTCAATCGCTCCTCGTGTCGGCATCGTTGGCCAGTCGTGGATTTCGACTTCAGGAATCCAATCCGTTCCTTCCCGTTCGATAATCATTTGTTTGAATGTCTTGGCACCATAATATGTACCTGTTCCATCTTTCCCTGAAATCACAATATGCTTTTTACTTTCTTCGCCATGTATAGAAGTGACTACATACTCTTCTTTCTTTGTTACAGTCAAATCATCAAGGCCCGTACTATCCTTAATAACTTTTAACTCAGCTTCATCTGAAAATTCCCCTAGCCAGATAATAACTGGAGCATTAAGAAGGGGAGCATTTATGTCACTCTCAACGATTGTTTTAACACCTGCTTTTTTTAGGGCGGCTTTTACTTCTTCAATTGCTGATTGATCTGTTCCATTTTCAGTAACCAATCCAACTTTTGGATTAAGCGGGAACCCATTCCCTGTATTTTCAATTAGTTTCGGGGTAGGAGATACAGTAAACACGTATTTTTCATTTCCTTCCTTCGCGCTTGTCTTTTGCATGTCTAGGGGAATGACTAGTCCGGTTACTAAACAAACTGAAATGATAGCCTTAGAAAACAACTTTCTTTTTGCCAACTTTGCCACCTCTTCTTTCAAATTTTGTTTTCTCTCCAAAAATCGAACTAAGATTTTTTATTGTCTTAAAATCCCCCTTCCGCTTCAAATAAAATTTTAAAAAATATTGAAAAAGCATAAAGCTTATTCAAACTGTGCAACTTGTAGAAATGCCAACATTTAGAAAAACTTGGTGTTCGCCAAGTCCTTTTTGGCGAATGCCTTAGTTTTTATTATGCGATCTTATTAGCAGATATTTAATTGAACACACTCTTTACTTTAGTACGTTAATAGACTTAAACTTTCCTTTTAGCCAAAAAAGGCAGGGGAACACTAACAAAAGGGATGCTTCCTTTTGTTAGTGTCGCCCTGCCTGATCGAATCAGTAACATGCGGATATGTTGAAGTGTAACCATTTTCACTGCTATTTACAGAATAGTATAATTTAAAATGAAAGCGGTTTACAGGGCAATAGTACCTGCTTTTTTAGGAAAATGCTCCAAGTTATTATTATCATTTTTTTCCATACAATCCCATAATTTATCTCCTAGGTGAAAAATATTAGATCACCTCTTCATGTTCAAAAAAACACGGGGACGGTTCTTATGTTTCCGAGTCAATATATGTTGTATATATCACACATGCTACTATATAAGATTAAACGAAATTCGCTATATCAAGGTGACTAGAACTCCTTGCAAATGGTGCTTCACAATGAATACCATTGACTTTCAAAGTTCTCGCCTCTTCCTTGAACAGTGCCTGTCACTCCTCAAAAAATGTCCAACTAACCAATTTTTCGACAAAATCCGAGTGATAACAGGCACTACTTCAAAGGCATCACTGTGACAAAGTTTTTAGCGCTATGGCCCTCTCAGGAAAATCAGTCATAATCGCATCTACTTGTAAATCTAAAAGACGTACGATATCAGTTGGTTCATTTACAGTCCAAACACGTACTTTGTCATAGAGGCCTTGAAAAGGCAGATAATCTTTTGTTTTCGGTAATACAATCGTTTTGTTGAGATGAAAAGCATCTAAATCTAAAGCTTTTAAATAATCTGCTGGATGGGTGATGGCCTCATTTAGTAACCAAGCGATTTTCGCATGTGAATTTATTTTTTTCATTCTTATTAGAGTCGGCAGATGAAAGGAAGAATAAATGACGTCCCGGCCTTTTCCATATTGATCAACGATGGCATGAACTTTTTCTTCAATTCCCTCATAGGTAACAGCATAGGTTTTAAGTTCAATATTCAATTCAAAAGGATATGGAGTTAGAAATTCCAGCATTTCCTGCAATGTCGGCACTCGTTCATTGTTCCATCCCTCCTCATAGCGAGGAAAATGAGAAAATGGACTTCCTGCACTAACACTTTTAATGTCTTCTAACGTCAAATCTTTAATCCATCCCGTACCGCTTGTCGTGCGGTCAAGCGTTTCATCATGAATGACAACCACTTCGCCATCCTTCGACAAATGAACATCTATTTCCAGTCCATCAACACCTTGTTCAATCGCTTTTTTAAAGCTTAGTAAAGTATTTTCAGGATATATGCCTTTTGCACCACGGTGGCCATAAATTTTCGTCATAATGATTCATCCCTTCCTAATTGATCAAAGAACAAATGCACAAGCGCCTTCGAAACAATTACAGATCAAATTGTTTCTGCGAAGTTTATTCAAGGAGGCTTTCCTTTGTGCTCACCTCCGACAAGCACAAGACGAGCCTCACGGAAAGGTGTTCTTTACCTTTCTGGGAGGATTGATCGAAATGTGAAGGCGACTGTTTAGGGACGACTGCATAAGACGAGCCCTGTAAGAAGACGTTCTTTGTCTTCTGGAAGGGATCGGCTTATGACGCGAGTCCCTAGGAGCCGTAACTAGACAAGCTTGTGACCTCGAGGTCGACAAAAACGCGACGTCCTCCCAAAAGCTTCTCTTTTGGTCGTGCGATGTCTCGCTAACGTAGCTTTCCTTATCCTGTCGCATTGTCGACACTAGTACGTCCTGTACGTCGGAGGTAGGCGCTGGAGCTGAACGTAGATAAACTATATCTTAAGTTATCAACAGATAGCGAAAATTATAATTTTCTATACAATAAAAAAGGAGAAAAAAGCATGGAAAGCCCACACCTTCTTCTCTTTTCCATTCACGATATGATGTGATGTTTTATTCTCCTCTAGCTTTATTCGCTTTTTTGATCGCTTCATTAAATTGTTTTACTGCATTTTGATGGGCTTCATCAACATCTCCGCCATTATAAACTGACTCAAGAGCAGCCTCTGTAATTTTACGTCCTTCAGGAAGCATATCCATTAATGCACCTTGAGTCGCAAAAGAAGGTTTTGTTGATTGTAATTGTTCTACTGTTACTTGCAATTGTGGTTTTTCAGCCCAAGCCTCTTTCACCACTTGTTCATCATAAGCTGCTGGGTTGATGGCAAAATAACCTGTACCTACATGCCATTTCCCTTGAACTTCAGGAGTTTGTAAATACTTCATGAATTCCCATGCAGCCTTTGTTTCTTCTTCTGGTTTGCCATCAATCATCCATAAACTGGCTCCTCCGATGACAACACCTTGACGTTCTTTATTTTCTGGATGTGGAAGGAAAGCAATCCCTACTTCGAAAGGAGCATTATCAATTACATCTCTCGCACTTGCAGAAGATTGTAAGAACATTGACACATCACCAGCTAAGAAACCAGCAACCATGTTATCACCGTTCGTACCGTAGTTGGCAAAAGTACCATCATCCACCATGTGTTTAACCCAATTCAAAATAGATTTTCCTTCTTCTTCAGTCCAGCCAATTTCTGTTGGGGTTTTTGAACGACCATTATCATTGTTTAATAATAAAGCCCCTTGGTTTGCTAATAGCTGCTCCCATAACCAGCCGTAAGCTTGTAAAGCAAAACCTTTCATATCCGAATGAGCTGCCACGATTTTTTTGGATGCTTCCTCCACCTCTTCATATGTTGCTGGCGGATTTTCTGGATCTAATCCAGCAGCCTTAAATGCATCTTTATTGTAGTACATAACTGGTGTAGATGAGTTAAATGGCATGGAATAAAATTTTCCATCCAAAGAGTAATAGTTAATGATGTTTTTTTCTAATCCGCTCATTTCATAACCATCTGCATCAACAAACTCTTGAATCGGAATAATATTTCCGCTGTTAATCATCGACTTCGTACCAATTTCAAATGTTTGGATCATCGTTGGAGCACTATCTGTACCGGCAACAGCATTAAATTTTGTTAATGATTCATCATAAGTCCCTTGATATTCTGCATTTACTTGAATATTATCTTGAGACTTATTGAAATCTTCCACAATACTGTTCAATGCATCTTGACCAGCACCACCCATAGAATGCCAGAATGTCACCAGCTGTTTTTCACTGCTTTTTTCAGAACCTGTTTTTTCAGTTTCTTTGTTTTGAGAGCCGTCGACTGGATTAGAATTTCCGCCAGAGCATGCCGCTAATATAAAAACCAAACTGAGCGTCAGAACCATCATGATTTTCTTCATTATTTTCTCTCCTTTTTCATCAATCGTATTTTATTAATGAAGACAGCTGTTACTTTAGAGCCCCTTCTGTTAAACCTTTTTGTAATTTCTTTTGACCAAGGAAAAGTAAAATTAAAGTTGGGAGGATGATTATAACTGCACCTGCCATAATGACTCCCCAATCGTTTAATTGTTCCTGCGTCTGCAATTGTTTTAAGCCAATTTGAACAGTGCGAACCGTATCATTCGTAGTCACTAATAACGGCCATAAATACATATTCCATGAAGTTAAAAAGCTATAAATCCCATACGTTACTAAACTAGTTCTCGAAACAGGCAGAATGACCTTTAAAAAGAATTTAAAATCACCAATCCCTTCAATTTGACTAGCCTCTCGTAATTCTTTAGGGATTTGTTTGAAATTTTGCCGCAGCAAGAAAGTTCCAAAAGCTGTTGCAAAAAAAGGCACAGTCAGTCCAGAATAACGATCAATCCACCCTAAATCACGGATAATGTGAAAGTTAGGAATAACCGAAGCTTCAAAGGGAACCATCATCGTTGCAATAAATAAATAGAACAGAAAATCTCGTCCTTTAAACTCCAAAAACACAAACGCATAAGCGGCCAACGCCGATAAGATAAGCTGTCCAAGCATGATGACAATCGAAACGATAAAACTATTCAAAAAATATTGCAGTAATGGAAAACGAGTAAAGGCAGCAAAATAATTATCCAAAGAAATCGTTGTTGGCAAACTCCCTGTTAAAATATCCTGATTGGTCATGAAGCTCATGACAATCGCCATAAGAGCAGGCCCGGCTATCAGGAATGCCGAAATAATCAGCAACACATAAAAGATGGCCTTTTTTCCAGCAGACAGCATCATTGATAATGGACCCTCCTTTCGCCCAGCTTAAATTGCAGTGCAGTCATCAATAAAATAAAGATGAATAACACAATCGCTTGGGCACTAGCGGATCCAAACTGATAATTGACAAAGGCTTCCCGATAAATCGAATACACAATCAAATTCGTTTCATTGGCTGGACCGCCTTGGGTTAAAATATCAATCTGTCCGAAGGTTTGAAAGGCATTAATAATCGAAACGGTGATAACAAAGAATAATGTTGGCGATAGCATTGGAATCGTAATTCTTCTTAGCTTGTAAAAATAGCTTGATCCCTCAATATCGGCACTTTCATAGAGGGAAGAATCAATGGATTGTAATCCTCCTAGTAGAATCAAAAATGTAAAGCCAATATTCATCCAAATGGTCGTAACAGACACGGCAAAAAGCGCCCAATCTGGATCAGTCAGCCATCCGATCGATTCTGCTCCTAACAATTCAAGAAATTTGTTCAGCAATCCCATTGTCGGATTGAATAAATACAGCCAAAAAACGGAGGCAGCCGCAACCGATACCCCCATCGTTGAAGAAAAAATGGTCCGGAAAACACCAATTCCCTTTAATTTTTCATTCGCAATGACAGTTAAAAACAAACTGATTATGACTGTTAACGGCACTGTATAGAAAACAAATAAAAATGTATTTTTCATGCCTTTTAGAAAAACAGAATCAGTAAAAATTTCTTTGTAGTTATCCCAGCCTACAAATACGGTTGTCGCTCCTTTTGCATCTGTTAAAAAGAAGCTTAAATAAATGGTTTTTAACATGGGGTAAAACAAGAAAACACTGAATAAAATAAGGGAAGGCAATAAAAATAACATGCCTTTTATGAAACTTAACTTGCGATTTTTCTTTTTTACTCGTTCTACCTGATACATAAACGTTTCATTTGCTTCGAGCGCTGAATTTGCCATTCTCATATCGTGACAACCTCTCGTAGCTTCCCAATGTCTGCCGATTGAATTAATTGACCTGTTTCGACATCAAAGAATAATAAATATTGTGGCAAAATTTGCACGGGCACTTTTTGACCAAATTCAATCGTCCATTGTCCAGGCCATTTAGCCGTCCACAGCTCTGAACCTACCTCAAAAGCAATTAAAGTTTCATTTCCTAATTGCTCTACATTGACTGCTTCTAAATGGTGAATGTGATCTTTTTTCGATTCTCCTGGAAAAAGATGTTCAGCCCGAATGCCGACTTTTAAGTTTCGATCTTTTGGTACACCCATAATTACATCAGGATCTATCGATATATGTAATTGATTTTCGATAATGAGATGGTTTCCATCAGCAAAAAAGGCAGCATTCCCTAAATTCATCTTTGGCGATCCGATAAATGAAGCAACAAACAAGTTTTCCGGTTCATTATAGAGAGTAATGGGTTTCCCAACTTGTTGAATCTTTCCTTCATTGAGCACCATAATACGGTCACCCATCGTCATCGCTTCAACTTGGTCATGAGTCACATAAATCATCGTCAACCCTAATTGCTTTTGCAGTCTGCGAATTTGAACCCGCATGTTCGCTCGAAGCTTCGCATCCAAATTCGATAGGGGCTCGTCCATTAAACATAGCGGCGCATGACTAACAACTGAACGGCCCAATGCAACCCGTTGCCTTTGTCCGCCCGATAGCTCTCTAGGTTTCCGCTTCAACAATTCTGTAAGTCCTAACATTTCTGCCGCTTCCATGAGTCTTATTTGCTGTTCTCGTTTCTCTACTTTTCTCGCTTTTAAGCCAAAGAGAATATTTTGTTCAACCGTTAAATGGGGATATAGCGCATAATTTTGAAAGACCATTGACAAGTTCCGCTCTTTTGGCGGAAGATGATTCACTGTTTGATCATTAATTTTCAAAAAGCCTCCGGAAATTTCCTCTAGACCTGCAATCATTCGTAACAATGTACTCTTTCCTGAACCAGAAGGACCAACAAGAACAAAAAATTCGCCCTCTTCAATTGATAGATTGATTCCGTTTAGTACGTCCTTTTGTTTATCGTATGATTTTGTGATATCTATCAACTCTACCTGACTCATACTTATACCTCCCTTCTAATCCCCTTACCCATTTAACCATATTCATTCCTTTGAAATGGGTAATTTACAAATAATATACAAATGTTCAAATATATTCACACACTTTTAACAATCGGTTTGATAAGTGGGTAAGAAAAAAACTCACCGTGCTCCCCGCACCGTGAGTTTTTTTTCTATATAACATGGGGATAGTTCTAACAAAACATGGGGACGGTTCTAATGTTTCCAGGCTAATATGTGTTGCATATACCACACTTGCTGCTATATAAGATTAAACCAAGAGGATTAGGACTCCTTATCAACTTACAATCTCTTAGATAAGCGAGAGTCTGTTTTTCCCTGGCGCAATTCACTGTGGTCAAGACCCCAAAATATAGACATTATCAAAATACGACATTATATCGCTTTTTGATAGTTTAAATAGTAACTTTTAGGAGAAATGAATCCAAGTTTATATTGGGTTCGTTTTTCATTGTAGTAACGGATATATTTATTTAAATCTTGTTGAAATGTTTGTAATTGAATTTTTGGATAGAAACAAGGAAATTCTGTTTTCAATTGAGAAAAGAAGCTTTCAATCACAGCGTTATCCCAACAGTTTGCCTTACGAGACATACTAGGTGTAAACTTCAAATTCTTGCTCAAGTTATAATAATTAAACGATCTATATACACTTCCTTGATCACTGTGTACGGTGACTCCTTCAAGCGTTTTTAATTTTCGTTTCTTTCGAGCTGATTCAATGGTAGCTTTAATAAGCTCTTGATTAGGGCTAGAGCTAACTTCTAGGGCAAGAACTTCCTTATTAAATAGATCCATCAAGGCTGATATATAAAGTTTTTCTTGTTCAACTTGAATTTCTGTCATATCCGTAACCCATTTTTGGTTGGGGTGACTGGCATGAAAATCTCGTTCTAAAAGATTTTTATACACATATCCGGCAGCCTGGCCTTTTGTTTCTTGCGTTGTTTTAGGCCGTCTTACTAATGCTTTAATATTTGCTTCCCTCATAATACGAGCTACTCTTTTATGATTTGCAATAGTCCCCTTATCTTTTAAATATTTTGCAATTCTTTTGGCTCCATACGTGCCTTTATGAAGAGTGTATGCCCGTTTTATCTTAGTTAAGAGCTTACGATCCTTGTTTGAGACTTGCTTTTTAGGTCTACTAAGATAAGCATAATATCCACTTTTTGAAACCCCTAATACACGACAAAGAAGAACAACTGGATAATCCTTTCTCAAAAAAGAAATAGCTTCGAATTTCTTGCTTATTCGTTCTCTTTGAGAAAGGCCTGGAACTTTTTTAATATCTCATTCTCCAATTCTTTTTCTTTTAGTTTTTTCTCTAACTCCTTAACTTTTTTATTACTATTTTTAGATTGAGGGGTACTATGAGAATGTGGATTTTCTAAGCCCTTTTCTCCTCTTTCCTTATATGCATTAACCCAACGATTAACAGTATCACGGTGTAAATTTAGTCCTCTAGCAGCCTCTATTACTGATTTCTCCCCATCTATTATCTGAAGTACAGCTTTTAACTTAGTTTCGACACTTGTATGTTTTCTTGTCATTTTGTATGTCCCCCAATAATGTAGATATGTCGTATCTTTATCTATCCTATATGTCCATTATAAGGGGGGCAACCACTGGCACCACCCGAATTTTGTCGAAAGAATTCCGTAGTTTTGACAAAATCCGAGGATTGACAGGCACTTGGTTATGCCAATTTTCCGCCATTTTTAAGATAATTCTCCATTCCTTCTGCCGCCCGATAAGCCAACGCCCCAATTGTTGCGGTCGGATGATGGCCTGCAAATTGAGGAAACGCGGATCCGCCCACTACAAAGAGGTTTTCCATATCCCACATTTGCAAATAATTGTTAACAGCAGACGTTGCAGGATCTGCTCCCATGATCACGCCTCCAGCATAGTGCCCGCCTTGATAAATATGATCGAACTCATCGGGAATATCATCCTCATCAATAACATTTGCCCCCATTTCCTTCATGATTTCTTTGCACTTTTCGACACCGAATTTCGCTATGTTGCGGTCTTGATCTGTATACTTATTTGTTACCCGCAGAAGCGGATCGTTGAAGTCATCTTTATAGGTCGGATCCAAGTCGAGGTAATTATGCCACCAGGACATAATCGCTGGTGTATACCACACTTCCAGATTTCGGTTTGCGTAAAACAGGGATTTATCCTTGAATTCTGGGCCCCAGCCCGGGGTGCCCTTGGGGACATGATTACTCGCAATTGCCCCGTCGCCATATTGTCTGAGCTCTATGCCTCCACCGTTGATAAAATCCAGTTTTGTATGGTCGAAATTATCCGCGGCAAAATCACTCATTGTGCCACCCAGTGCTCCTGCTCCCATATATAAGTTGAATTTTTTCTTGTTGAAAAATCCTCTTGCACCTAGGAATGTTATATTAAACTGCCCATTGAAATTCCTTCCAATCACACCTTTTCGAGTTTTTGGATCATAAGGCTGTCCAATTCCAGATAACATTAATAGACGGTTGTTCGTAAATGTAAATGCACCGAGTGCAACTACATCGGCAGGTTGTATGTATTCTTGGCCCGTTCTTGTATCCACATACATAACCCCTGTTGCCTTTCCGCCTTTATGGAGCACTCTCCTTGCATAGGACTCATATCTTAATTCAAAATTATTGGTTGCCTGAGCCGCTGGGATTACCGTTACTCGAGCATCCGACTTCGCGCCGAAATCGCACCCATATTGGGTACAAAAAGAACAATACATGCATTGGTTAATGGTTTGCCCATCTGGGTTTGTATAGCCTTCCGATAGATTGGCAGATGCAACCTGGTAGGGATGGTACCCTAATTTCTTGGCTGCTTGCTTAAATAAATGGATCGGCGGAGACTCTTTCATCGGTGGGGTTGGATAGTCACTCGAGCGTTTGGCTCCAAGCGGATCCGGTTCACCTGAGATTCCGGCGGTTTTTTCCCAACGATCATAGTACTTTTCCATCTCATCATACTTAATTCCCCAATCTTGGATGGTCATGCCGTCTGGTATCTTGTTTTTACCATAGCGCTCGACTGTTTTACTGTACATTTCGAAATCGTATGGCCACCATCGATAGGTTGCGCCCGCCCAGTGAACGCTTCCTCCTCCTAAATCAGTTCCAGCCATCATTTCATCCCTAGTTCTTACTGGCAGCGCTGTTTCATCCAGTGTGTTGCGGGAGGTGATCGTTTCGTGTGATAAATTTTGCATCAATTCAAATCGATTGGTAAAGCGCAGTTCATCTTTGACACCTGTAAAATCGGCGAGTTCTCGATGCTCGCCGCGTTCCAATGCTACGACTTTTTTTCCTGCCTTGGCAAGTTCAGCTGCGACAATACCTCCAGCCCAGCCTGTTCCAACAACCACCACATCTACTTTATCCAGTTTTATTGCCATGTTATAAGCCCCCAGTACAGTTTATGAACCATGTGATTGATAATCCCTTAAGCCTTCAGGTTCCATCAAAATAAAATCTTCTTTATCAATATCATTTAAATAGGCCATTCGTGGACCGGGGTATTCTTTCATTTTCCAGCCCATCATATTTTTATTGCCGCCATACACGGGATCCGAATAAACCCCTTCTAGCGTTGTCTGTACAAGCAAATGAAAAAAGGTTACAGCGGCTACACCTTTCATATCAACTTCCCCCTTTTCAAAAGCCTTCAGCACTTCGTTTTGTTGGTCCACTTCGGCTTTTGGAAATGGCACATTATATTTTTTTTGGCTCACTTGATCGATTTTTCTTAGGCCTTCGATGAAAATTTCACTCCTGTTAAGTCTCGATTGATATCTGGGTGTTGGTGTTGGTAATTTTGTGGATGTATTTGGCCCCGATTTATCCTGCTTGGTCGTTTTATGTTGGTATTCATGAACTTGTTGAGTTTGAATGAACGGATCTTTCATATACTCCTTGGCATTTGTACCCCATGATCCGGCCAACTGCTTATCAATGTAATATGGAACACCCAGTTCAACTGCGCCTGGCCCATTATCATCTTTCGGAAAGATCCGTTCTGTAGCAGCTTCCAATACTGCAAAATCCTCTTCGCGGCTAAAAAACACCCGTGCTTCTTGTAAACTTTTCGTTGTTTTTTTGTTTTCCGTTGGCTGCCTTGTTTGCCATTGGCTTGTCAACAGTCCGCCAATCAATGAACCTCCAACTACACCACCGGCTACCAATCCCGTATTCTTAATAAATGTACGGCGGGTAATATTTTTTTCTTTATTATCATCTGCCATGTTGTTTTCCCTCCTGCAAGAAGTTCAATTATTATTCGTAAATCCTTCTGGTAATTCTATCCTTTCCAAATAAAAGAAGAATATTCTTGGTTGACAGCGAATTTCTAAATCTCTGGACTTTTAATCCTTTGTGGAATAACACGAACCTAAAAATATCACAGCCAAAAAGACCATAGCAGAAGAAAATTTTCTTTTCTTAATCGAGTAGGAGGGGGTGACTAATCCCCGACCTCTCACACCACCGTACATACGGTTCCATATACGGCGGTTCATTTAGGTATGACGCAAATGGTTGTATCTGTCCAGTAAACTTTTCAGCTTTTGTTTTCGCCAAAACTCTAAGTCAAGCGTTGTGTGTAGGATTGAACTTTTTGAAATGCGCCAGTATTTCTTTCTGGAATTTCCCCAATCATAGGCTTTCTCTTTTGGAACTCCAAGTGAGATGAGCCTTTTTATTTTTGTTTTGGGTAGCTTCCATTGTCCATCTATCTGCTTCATTTACTCTGTATCATCTTCGGCAGAAAGGACTTTGCTTTGTTATGCAAACTTATCCAATGATACCTAGCCTTATATGAAGTTCGTGTCCCTCAGACCGGAGATTTGCCGCTCGCTTCCTTCAGATTCTGCGTCACCACAGACACCCTTGCGTTAAGCTACTGCTTCTTCTGCCTTCGCAGTTCGGGACTTTCACCCTATAGACTGCACTTATGCTGGGCACACTAAAAAAAATCAGAGCCGAGGCCCTGATTTTTTTTCTTAGCTAGTGATCCGTAAGCCTGTTACACTTTAGTTTGCTTATACTCTACGGATTACCTTTTTGTATTTTCCATTTTAAATGATTTGATTGAGTGTTACCTGCAATGCAAAAAGGAGTTCGAAGGAAGGTAAAGTGGGGGAATATCTTTAAATTTGATTAATTTATTTTCCCATCGAATATACTAATCATTTAATCCCTTTCCATTGAGAACTTGCTGCATGCATTTTTCAACTCTAGGAAAACAGGGACGGTTTTAATGTCTCCGGACTAATATCGAATCGAACTAGTCAAGAGATGCTTGTTCCCTGGTTGCCTTCTGGGTCAGAAAAAGACCGGTTAATTCAGCTATTGCATTGTTATACACCTGATGGAGAGTAGAACGCCCCCTACGGATGGAGGCATGATCTTGGGATGGAAAATCACAAACGATCAACAGTTTTCATTTTTTGCTGTATTAAATTAGCATGCATAAATGCGATTTGATGAGAAAACATTTCAATATTTTTTAGTAATTCTGAATCTGCAATTTCATTCCGAGCATTAAAATGACTATTATGTGCGAAAACAAAACTAGGTGCAACATAGGCATTTAAATAACCTGCAATGGGTTTTAATTGATTTTCAATCACAAGGTAATGCTGATTGTTTCCGCCTGTAGCAACAAAGCCTATTACTTTATTGCTAAATTCAGATGGAGGAACCAAATCTATTAAATTTTTTAATGCGCCAGTAAATGATCCTTGAAATATAGGAGTCCCAAAGATGTAACTGTCAGCAGATGAAATAATTTCAATTACCTTCCGGGTATCCCCTGAATAATCTGAAGGTGGACGCCCATCACAAAACTGAACATTGTACTTCTTTAGGTCTAACACTTCTACTTCAGCTTCAGGTAATTTTTTTTTTATTTCATCCATTACTTTATTTATTACTATTAATGTTTTCGATCCAGTAATCGTTCCAGAAATCCCTAATATTTTCATAATTCACTGCTCCCATTTAGAGTTATTTAAAAAGCCCCGTCTCATAAAAATTAGAAATTCATTATTTATTCGGCCAATTTTCTGGAATCGGACCTATATTTCTATTGAAATAAAGTAATGGTTCCTTATCTTGTTTGTTTAGATCTATTACTTCACCTAAAAGGATCACATGATCACCTGCATCAATTTGTTGAATGGTTTTACACTCAAATGTTCCTAATGAATCTATAATAATAGGCAATCCATGCTCAGAAGTCTTCCAATTAACCTTTGAAAAACGATCCGGTTCTTTACCGGCAAATGCCCAACAAGCATCTGCCTGATCTGAAGATAATGTGTGTACAGCAAAGTTTTTTGCATTCATAAATTTATCTAAAGAAGATGCCTTTTTATCAATACACCAAAGCACGATAAGAGGATCAAGAGATACAGAGGCAAAAGAATTTACCGTAAGTCCAACTGGAGTTCCATGTTCATCCATCGTAGTTACAATCGTAACTCCCGTTGGATATAAACCCATAATTTGCTTAAATACACTAACCTTATCAACAAGTTCTTTCATAAAATATCACCTGTCCTTTTTATATTTTAACTATGAGTAAATCTAGCTGTCCTCTTTTCTATAAAAGTTTCTACTCTTTCTCCAACATCATCCGTAGAAAATATATCCCCGAAGAAATCTCCTTCAATATTTTTTATATACTTATAGAATTCAAGAATTCATCAAACATAGCTGACAATCCATTCTTGCCGATTTTCATTCGGCCATTCGGTTTAATCTCCTTGGAATGATGCATATAGAGGAGGAAATGAATGATTTTGTTCCGCCGCTCCAGGATATCTACACTTCCCTTATGAAAAAACCAGGAGTCAATGACATTATATACACCGCGATTGACGCCAAATTCCTCTTCACAGAACTGCACGAAAGACAAATCAGGCAAATGAGGGATTTCATCTTGATTAGGAATCCCCCTCCGTTCCCAGTAAAGAATAGGTTGAGGAAATTTCTTCGTTCCCAGTAAAGCAAATCTGTTTCGGACAAGTTCAACATCCCGACAGATTTGCTGAACCAATTCATCCTTATCCGGAAAAGAAATCTCTTTCCTTACAAAAAAGAGAAGATCCACTGTCAATCGTTCATGATAAATATTTTGATTAAAATCAAACAAGTGAACTTCATAACTGATCTGGCTATGATCATGTATAGTCGGCCTTATGCCAATATTCATGATGCCGTAAAATTGCTTCGCCGAAAGAGTAACCGATACACCATAAACTCCATGTTTAAGTCGGGGAGTCGGAGAGGTCAAAGATAGATTGGCGGTCGGGAATCCAATCGTTCTCCCCAACTGATTGCCTTTTATCACAACTCCTTCAAGTGTACTAAGGACCGGAGCCATACGTATCCTCCTTTTTCGTTGAAGCATAGCCATTTGTTTAGCTGAAAAGGCATTAGGGACGGATTGCTTCATGGGCTTTTTAGGAATTTTTAACTTCCTCTTTTCCTTTACTGATTCCATTTTCCACCTCATATCTTAATTGATTTTTTAAAAAGGAATTTGGTAACGAAAAGATTTTTAAAATTTCGATAAATTATCTACTATTATATGTTAGAAAAAAGGAAAGCTATCGCTTCCCCCTTCAGCTTTCGCCTCCCGTTATAATGGAGACTTTATTCTCTAACCGTTTCCGTATAACGCTCCATTGTGCCGGTATTTCAAACGAAACGTCAAACACGCCGCCTCTGTTTGATTCTGATGAATATTTCTTAGAATCCCTCTCGAAACGAACAGCACTCATTAAGATGTGCCTGATCTGCCCAACAATGTTGAATTAGGAGTAAAGGCCTTACAGTGTGAAAGCAATATCGCTGGTTTTCAGAAAGTCTCGAATGAGGGAGATCACTTCCTCCGTCTGTTCAACGTCGACTAAATGTGAAGCGCTTTCAATGATTTTTAGCTCAGAGTGGGCAATACGGCGATGAAATTCTTCCCCATACACGACTGGGATTAATCCGTCTTGTTTGCCCCAGACCAACAGCGTTTGTGCTTTAATCCGGTGTATTCGCGACTTTAAACCTTTATCGGGGATCGGCCATAAAAACTTGGCAGCCGCTACCTGGTTTTGGATCCGCTCGATCATCATCTCCGTTCGCTCATCGAGGTCTTCCGGAACATAACGCATCATTTGCGCTGCAGGCGAATCTTGATCCAGTACGACAAGTCTATTAAGTTCCTCCGGCAGCATGGCAAACATATCCGGAATCGGATGATCTTCTCGAAACAGTCCTGCCGGGGCGATCGCCACTAATTGCTTTACCCGGCTTTGATCGGTCGCCGCCAGTTCCGCCGCGATCATGCCGCCCAGTGAATGGCCGATGACATGGGCCGATTCAAGTCCGAGTTCATCGAACAAATCGTAATAGCAGAGAATCAAATCCCATAAATCCCGGATTGTCTCAAGCCCTGTCGAAGCCCCTGTTCCAGGTAAATGAGGGGCGTACACCTGGTAATGATTGGACAGTTCATCGAGAAACTGGTTCCACTTCAAACCTCCTAAATTATGCAAAAACACAACGGGCTCTCCCTGCCCTGCAATTTTCACTTCAAAAGAAACATTTTCATTTATTTTAATAATTTTGCTGATCGGCTGTGCCATGTTTTCACCCTCCTCCTCCATTGAAATGCCCACTACGGCTGTGTTACCGCTTCTTGTACTTTTTCTTCTGAAAATCCTTTTGGCCAATATTGCGAGTGATCCCATTCACTGTGGATATCTTTTACGTAAGGCATTACTTCTTCGGCAAACAACTGCATATTTTTCAGTGTAAGCCAATGCGGCATGGAACCAGCGTGCAATAAGCAGACAACGTTTCCGGCTCGCAGAGTCTGCAGAACATCTCTCAACCGGTCGCGAACCGTAGCCGGTGAACCCGCGATGATAAAACCTTCATCAATCAAATCCTGCCAGGTCATCGTACCGTCTTTAAGCATGTCTCCCGGTCTTTTTTTAGTTCCGTCAAACTGGGAGCGAAGTCCGGCCCGCAGACTTTTGACGGTCCGGTAGCCCGGAGCTTCGGCAAATCGGCGATCGGTGTGCATGCACTTACTGAAAAAGTAGCGAATATGTTCTTCATATTCTATTTGAGCTCGCTCGTCTGTCTCGGACACAAAAATAAACTGGCAGATCCCTGTTTTATACGGATTCCTATCCCCACCTAACTCATCGTTACGCTCCCAGAAGGGGCCCAACACCTTATTGGCATACTTATGGCCGAAGTAACTAAGAAAGGAGAACGAATATTGGTTTTCAATGCAGAAATCATAGGTTTCCACACTGCCGCCGCCGGGAATCCAGACCGGCGGATGCGGTCGTTGAGCCGTGCGCGGCCACGGATTGACGTAGCGCAATTGATTGTACTTGCCATTCCACATGAAAACATCATCACTCTTCCACGCCTTCATAATCAGGTCATGTGCTTCGTAATAACGTTCCCGTAGTTCCGCTGGGTTAATTCCATACGCGTAGTTTTGATCCATGGAGGTGCCTACCGGAAATCCGGCGATCAGCTTTCCGCCTGATAAGACATCGAGCATAGCCATTTCTTCGGCTACCCGTACGGGAGGATTATATGAAGCCAAGCTGTTACCGAGTATGAGTAGGCTGGTTTTGTCGCTTTTTCTTATTTTTCGAGATAAAATAGACGCCATCAGATTCGGGGATGGCATCATGCCATAGGCATTACTGTGGTGTTCATTGACACCCACGCCATCAAAGCCCAAATCAATCGCATACTCTAACTCATCCAGATAGTCATGATACATGCGGTGTCCTCGCTCCGGATCAAAGAGTGTCTTGGGAGGTGTTACCCATACGCTCGGGTACTTTTCTTCAAAGTCTGAAGGTAATTCGCGATACGGCATGAAATGAAAGGCAATAAACTTCATAATGGTTTCCTCCTGAATTTACTAGTTTTACAATCGGCCAGTCTCCTGTATGTTTAAATTCACCTACGAAGCTTCTATTCTCTTAAAGTTACCGTGTTCCTCCCTATTAACGCATAGTTCGGCAGCGTAATCCAACCTGGCGTGTAGTTAGCTCATAAGCGTCTTCCACCCAGTCGCACAGTACAGCGCGTGTTTCGCACGGCTCAATAATATCCACAATTCCGAATTTTTCGGCGGTACGGAACGGAGAAGCAAGCTTGTGGTAGTAGCCCTCCAGCTCTTCACGGCGTGCATCCGGATTCGCTGATTCCGCAATTTCCCTTTTATAAGCTGCGGCCACACCGCCTTCGATTGGAACAGACCCCCAGCGTGCCGACGGCCAGGCAAAACGATGATTGAGTGAGCGGCCTTCCGGGCCTTGCTTTGGTCCGTGCGCACCACCGCCGACTCCGAATGCACGGCGGACAATGATCGAGCACCATGGAGTTTGAGCCTGTTCGATCGCTGCTATCGCCCGCATCGCCGCAGCCATGGTACCGTTGCTCTCGGCTTCCAATCCCGTCATCACTCCTGGCTGATCGACCAAATTAATAATCGGGATATGGAAGGTATCACACAAGTCAACAAAGCGCTCCATTTTTCGCGCTGACTGCAGGGTCATTGCCCCTCCCATAACAATCGGGTCGCTCGCCATCACACCTACGGTATAACCGTTCAACCGCGCCAGGCACGTAATGGTGGAACCCCCAAAGTACCTAGCGATTTCAAACAATGATCCTTTATCGAACACGGTTTCCAGTATCTTGCGAGGCTTGTAGATTTTTCGCCGGTTTTTCGGAATGATCGAGTTCAATTCTTGATCGACACGCCACGGGTCATCATCCGTAATCTTGCGTTCAGGGACTTCCCAAACATTTCGCGGCATGTAAGAGAGAAATTGACGCACTTGGCGGAATGCATCCGCTTCATCGACAGCTTCATTATTGACCACGCCGCTCAATCGGGTGTGAACATACGAACCTCCCAATTCCTCCTTGGTCACATCCTGGTTAAGTCCTTGCTTCACCACTGGCGGACCTGCGGCAAAGACCTGGCTCATATCTTTCACCATCACAGAAAAATGCGAAAGCCCTACTTTGACCGCACCAAGACCTGCACAAGCACCTAGTGCAACTCCGACAACGGGGACACGACCCAAAAGAGAGATATTCGACCACATAGGATAACCTGGAATCTTGGTTCCTTGCAATCTTTCAAGATCTTTGACACTTCCGCCGGCCGTGTCTACCAACCGAATGAGCGGCATCTCCATCTCATGTGCCATTCGCTCGGCATATACCCATTTCTCGGAAACGGCAGACTCGGATGAACCGGCACGTATCGTGAAATCGTCACTCGTTACGATAAGCTTCCGTCCATCGATTCGTCCTGTGCCGGTAATGGAGTTGGACGGGGTGAACGATTCCAGATCTCCATCCTTGTTGTATTTACCTTTTCCTGCAATTTTTCCTAGTTCGCGAAAGCTGTCCTTATCAAATAAGAGATCAATCCTCTCACGTGCAGTCAGCTTACCTTTGCTATGCTGATAGGCAATCGATTCAGGACCGCCCAGTCCCTCGGCTACCTCGCGTCGGTATCGAAGCTCCTCAAGCTCCGGGGTCCAATCCAATGCTACTTCCGTTTTCTTATTTTCTGTCGTTTCCATCTATCTTTCTCCTTTAACTTTGGATTTTTTTCTCTTTCCAGCATCGTGTCGTCCCATCAGGCTATTCCCTCGTCCCATTCCCAACATGAACCTGTTTCACCATTTCCGCTGAATAAATCAAATTCCGGGATTCCAACTCCGCGATGCGCAATTCGTTCAAGCCCAGTAAATCGACCAGCACACTGCGAGTATCTCGTCCCACTTCACCGCCAAGCTGATAAACGGCACCTGGTGTGGCAGAAAGCTTCGGTGCTACCCCGATGACGGTCAGTTTCCCAAATTTCTCGTGGGGCATTTTAACGAGCTGTTCGCGCTCCCTGAAATGCGGGTCATCAAAAATATCCGCAATGGTGTACACACGCGCGGTTGGTACCGCCGCTTCTAGTAAAACGCTTTCAATTTCTTTGCCAGTATGCTCTGTGGACCATGCTGAAACGATTTCATCCATTTCATCGACCCGCACTGAGCGTGACTTTTGTGTGCTATAACGCGGATCGTCAGCAAGCTCCGGTTGTCCCATGGCCTCTGTAAGTCGCCGGAAGATGGCATCGTTGTTGGCGGCAATTAATACATATTCGCCATCCTTAGTGGGATAAAGGCTATTGGGAGCGGTATTCGGCAGTTTTGCACCCACTCTTTTGGGTACGATGCCAAGCTGTTCAAAAGCTGGAACGTGCGGCTCCATCAAGCTGAAAGCGGCTTCGTACAAAGATGCGTCGATTACCTGTCCTTTTCCTGTCTTTTCCCGTTCAACTAGTGCCATCATCGAACCAAAAGCAGCGTAAACGGCGGTCAAATGGTCAGTAACGGCAAGTGCCACCCGAGCCGGAGGAAGATTCGGTTCCCCTACCATGTGTCTTACGCCAGCCACTGCCTCGCTGGTGACACCGTAACCCGGACGAGGACTGTAGGGGCCAGACTGGCCATACCCGCTGATCCGTACCATGATAAGCCCCGGGTTATCTTTTGTAATGTCCTCATAATCCAGTCCTAGCCGCTCCAGCGTACCGGGGCGAAAGTTTTCGATCACGATATCGACTTTATTCATCAGTTCGCGTACAAGATTCTGTCCTTCAATGGTCTTCATATCAACGGAAATAAGTCGCTTGTTGCGCAGAATTGAAGCCGCATAGAGCGAAACGTCGTCGGCGTGCCGCCCCATATTTCGGACCGGGTCACCGGTTGGCGATTCAACTTTGATGACCTCTGCACCGAAGTCAGCCAGTAGGCGTGCACAGAACGGTCCAGCAATAGTCGAACCCAGCTCCAATACACGATACCCGGTCAAGGGCCCTTGCGGCTTATTTAGTTGTAGAGCTGATTGTCTGTCGTTACCCGCTTTTTGTTGTTCCTGAGACATTTCCATCCACCTCTCCTTTAAAGTGCTTTATTCCTCCAGAACGACTGCCAGATCACCCTCTGCTATGGTATCTCCTTCCTTTACCTTGATTTCCTTGACAACACCCGCAGCGGGCGCCATAATCGGGATCTCCATCTTCATTGATTCCATTATTAGTAAAACATCCTCTTCCATCACCTGCTGTCCTGCCTTTGTTTCAATTTTCCATACAGATCCTGATATTTCGGCTTTTACTTGGATAAGTGCCATGTGAGCATCACCTTTCTTATTATACTAATATTTAGAAAATTAAAATTTTTATTATTTGTATATTATATAAACATATAAGGGATTTTGATGTGAAATACAAATTTACAATATCAATATAAGCATGAGTTATGATTGTCTTAATCAAATCATCAGTGGTACAATCAAAGCTGGTTTCTATTACAGTTGGTTGATTGGATCTTAATCTATTAAACTCTATTCCAAAACCAAGAAACGACTTAACATCTTATGAAAAAAAGGAGCTGTGTGCTTTCTGCACTTAGCTCCTTTTGTTATGATTTCACTTTCTTGTTGATTTCCTTACTTTACTTACGGCTTAACCACGAGCTTACCCCAGGATTTACGGCTTCCTAAAAGATCTAAAGCTTGCGGTACTTCTTCGAATGGAAGAGGTTTGTAAATGAGAGGACGTACATCGCCACGTTCATATAGGGCCAGAAGGTTCCTATGGATCTCTCTAACCTGTTCAGGGAAGTGGTCCCGGAATAATCCCCAATGTACCCCAACTATAGAATAGTTCTTAACGAGCGCATGGTTAGTCGGTGCATCCGCAATGCGTCCCCCGGCAAAACCAATAACTAGCAGTCGACCGTCAAATGCAATACACTTTCTGGAGCGATCAAAGGTATCACCACCAACCGGATCGCAAATCACATCTGCCCCGCGTCCTCCTGTTTCTTCCTTGACGATTTTCACGAAATCTTCCTTGAGATAATCGATGGCCACGTCAGCGCCCAAATCCCTGCAAATCTGTGTCTTCTCCGGTCCACCCGCGGTTGCAATCACACGTGCTCCCGCTGCCCGTCCCAATTGGATCGCAGCGGACCCCACGCCGCCAGAGCCCGCATGTACCAACAGTACTTCACCAGCTTTGAGATTTCCTCGATTGTGGAGTGCATAATAAGATGTCTGATAAGTGATAAACATTGCTGTTGCCTCTTCAAAAGACATGGATTCAGGTATCGGGAAAACGGATTCTTCTGAAACAGCTACCCATTCGGAAAGACCTCCAGCAGGCAACTGAGGCCTAGCAAATACCCGTTGCCCAACAATATATGAACTCCCCTCACCAACCACCCGGACAATTCCGGAGATTTCAGCACCCGGTGTAAACGGTAACGGTGGCTTTGTTTGATACTTTCCTTGACACAGCAGGATATCAAAAAAGTTTAATGCCATTGCCTTAACCTCTATCAATACCTGTCCCGTTCCCAAATTAGGTTTAGGTACCTCTCTGATTTGCAATACATCACTTGGATTCCCATTTTCAGCAACTACCCAACTACGCATTCATGATTACCTCCTTTTGAATCTATAAAATCATATAAAGAGTTTTAATGTAAAATACTAATACAGAATATCAATATAAGTATCAGTTATGACGACATCGGTCTTTTTTTGCTTCCTTAACTAGACAATATAGTTGAGGCAAGACCTGTGTGCACCTGGCCTGCCCTAAACTGTTCTGAGGCAAGCGCATCGAGCAGAAAAGGAATATTCGTCTTTATTCCAGAGACTTCAAATTCCTTCAGTGCATCTATTAAGATTCCGATCGTTTTTTCGCGATTTTCCGCATGGGCAATCACTTTAGCGATCATTGGATCGTAATAGGGAGTTACGGTCAGCCCTTCTGCGTATCCCGTTTCCACACGAATGCCGTTTCCGCTGGGCGTACGAAATGTGTTGAGTTTACCTGGAGAAGGAAAGAATTTCTTCGGATCTTCCGCATACACCCTTACCTCGATGGCATGGCCACTGCGCTCGATTGGCGTTGGAATTATATCGCATAATCGTTCACCTGCAGCGGAACGGATTTGAGCTACAACGAGATCCACTCCCGTAATCTCTTCAGTAACAGCATGTTCCACCTGCAGACGGGTATTCATTTCCAGAAAGCTATAGGAACCGTCACTTCCCCGCAGCATCTCAACTGTTCCGATATTATCGTATCCAATGTCTTGCAGCACTTTGGTGATTTGTTGCGCCAACCCATCCATTTCTTTTCGATCTACAGCAGGTGCGGGTGCTTCCTCGATGATTTTCTGGTGACGTCGCTGCACAGAGCAATCTCTTTCAAACAGGTGCTGTACCCCTCCGTGTTGGTCGCCAAGAATCTGGAATTCAATATGGCGCGGCAGAACCATGTACTTTTCTAGGTAAACTTGATTGTTTGAAAACGACCGAAACGCCAAGGAACGGGCTCTTTCTACCACTTTAAGCAATTCTTCCTCGTCATGAGCCGGAAGCATGCCAATTCCCCCGCCTCCACCAGCGGGTTTGACCAACACCGGGAATCCAATATGACGTCCTTGCGCGATGATTTCCTCTTGATCATCACTAAGAATGCCCGATCCACGCCCAATAGGCATTCCGTATTTGGCCATCAACTCTCGCGCCTGACTCTTGTGGGACATCGCGTCAATCCAATGGGGTGCCGGTCCTATGAAACGCACGCCAGCACTTTCTACACGTGCAGCAAATTCCGTGTTCTCAGACAGAAACCCATAACCGGGGTGAACTCCATCTGCGCCCGTATCTTTAAGCACTTTTAATAGAGCATCCTGGTTCAGATAACTGGCTTGAGCCTGTGCTTCTCCAATCAGATACGCCTCATCCGCTTCTGCAAGATACGGCGCCCCTGCATCGGCCTTAGAGTAAACGGCAACAGAACGGATGCCGAGCGTGCGGAGGGCACGGATCACACGTCTGGCCACATCCCCTCTATTCGCCACTACTACCTTATGAAATTGATGAATCCCCCTCGTTTTGCGCTCTCCTTTTTCGATCCGTTGTGTTTCTAGATTCATTTGACAACACCTCTTTTTTAAGTTTGGTAGGACGGGGATAAACGCATGAAAATTTTAAATATTGTAACTATTATTTAACATATAAAGATAAATGATGTAAAATACTAATATTGAATATTAATATAAATACTACTTATAAGGTGGGATAATATGCGTATTGAACAGCTAATCTACTTAATTGAAATAGCGAAATGTGGATCTATTTCATCAGCAGCAGAGCAGCTTCACATTTCTCAGCCGGGCATCAGTCAAGCTATTGATAGTCTAGAAGAAGAGATGAACACAAAATTATTTCTTCGTTCCAAAAGATTTGGTTCGCAACCGACGGAAGATGGAAAAAAAGCTATCAAAATTGCAAAAGAGATTTTAGGCAAATTTGATGAATTAAAAGAAGTTTCCAATGCAGAATCCGAGCAATTAAACGGGACACTTTCTTTTTCTGTAATTCCAAGCGTATGTATGAGTGTCTTACCTAAAACATTGGCCGCGTATACAAGTAGGTTTCCCTTGGTAAATATCGAACTTTCTGTACAAGGTTCATTACAGATTGAGAGCGATGTACTAAATGGAAAAATCGATATTGGAATCATTTCCAATGGAAACTATGAGGAAAATAATTTGGAGCATTCGTCGAAATTATCCTTTGAAAAATTGCACGACTTTAAGACTTTCGTATGTGTAGGCCAACGATCACCTTTATCGCGTAACGATTCCGTTTCCCCAGAAGAAATACTTAACTATCCGATCGTTATTCCCAGCCCAGATTTTAAAATGTATCATAAAATAACAGCATTGCTTAGAAAGTACGGTGAACCCAACATTCTTTTAACAACGGGAAACACGGAAGCCTCCAAACGAATTATAGCCGAAGGATTAGGAATTGGATTTTATACGGATTTGGAACTAAAAAACGACCCCTATGTACTTACGGGTAAAATTATTCCCTTGCAAATCTTCGGAGAGGAAAAGAAGTCTGTATTTGGCTGGGTCAAGTTGAAAGACCAGTATCTCTCAACGACTAGTAGAGAATTTATCAAAGTTCTGAAATCAACCATTTTGGTAGATTTCTAGGGAAATCTGGGCATGCGACCAAGAAAAAGATGACTTCGGATATTCTGAAGTCATCTTTTGGCTGCCTACAACAATTAAGGAAATGTACTCTCTTTTTAATTGTTTAATAGGAATTCAAGGGCTATTTCATTAAATTCCTCTGATTGCTCAATGTGTGCACAGTGGGAGCTATTTTTAAATACTCGAACTTTAGCATGTGGTATGCTGCTCTGTAATTTTTGTGCATAATCTGGGAACTTTAATGTATCGTTTTCTCCTGCACAAATCAGGACGGGAACCTTAATCTTTCCATAATCGGGAATATGGCGCTCCTTTTCCGTTGCAGCAGGCGATTTTAGGCGAGCAGCAGTAGCCGATTCCCATACTCCAGGAATCAGACTTGTTTCGTATCTTTTTTCTAAATACTCTCCAGATTTCCACTTATCGTCATAAAAAAGGAGATCTAAGATTTTTCCCATATACTCCTTACTGCAATCATAGTTATTCAGAATTTCGAAAACGTCGGTATTGATTGGGCCTCCCCCACTAATCGTGATAAGCTTTTTTATCGGCAAGATCGGTTGGTCTTGTGAAGCCGCTGCTAAAATCATACCTCCCCCTACTGAATTTCCTATAAAGGAGGCTTCTTGTATGCACATCACCCGCATGAATTCCCGAATATGATTAAATCGAAAGCCTTGCGCGTCATCAAAACTGAATAATTTATCCGTACCCCCAAATCCAACCATATCTAAAGCATACACATGAAAGTGTTTACTCAGTGCTTCGATATTGTACTCCCAACTGTTTACCGCACTTGCTCCATATTCCCCACTGTGCAGCAGCATTAACGGTTCTCCTTGACCAGCCTCTAAATAGTGGGTTCGTATATTCCCCACCATTACGTATTTACTTTGAAACATAGTAATCCTCCTAATTCGTTCATTTTCATAGATTTGTAGAGATATCCCTCTAAAAGCTCCAAAGAAATCAAATCATCGCATAAATTTCACGATTTCGGCTGTGAATAGTTCGGCAGCCTCAATGTTCGACAAATGAGCGGCCGCCAATTCAAGATATTCGGCACCAGGAATCTGTTCAGCAAGTAATTGCACGACGCTCGAAGGCATGGACAAATCTTCACTGCCCCCAATCACTAATGACGGAACAGTTATACGCCCAATGGTATCCCTTTGATCCATGTCCCGGATTGCTGCACAGCAAGCTGCGTAGCCCTCTGGTGACGTTGCCAATACCATTCTTCTTAACTTATCCACCTCGCTTGGTGCCGTATCGTGAAAGGACGCACTAAAGCAGGTCTTTAAACTTCCGTTAACAACAGCATCCATCCCGCCCATGAGAACGGATGCAATGCGCGAGTCAAAGGTTTCAGGAGCTCCTTTATATGCCACAGTATTACAAAGGGCGAGTTTCGTCAGGCGCTCAGGAACATGTCCGGCCAGCCATATACCGATCATGCCACCTATCGAAATGCCGCAAAAATTTGCCCGCTCAATTTCCAAACCATCCAGCAAGCCCACTACATCCATTGCCAACTGCTCTATCGTATAAGGTCCAGGGGTTGCCTCCGACGCACCGTGCCCACGCATGTCATAGCGCAAGACCCGAAAATGTTGTGTGAATTCTGGTATCTGCAAATCCCACATGGAAAGATCGGTTCCCAGCGAATGGGAAAGAACCAAGACAGGCAGATCCGCCGCACCGTCAAAACGATAATGCAATTTGGTTCCGTTTACATTAATAAAATTCATACCTTATCTCCTTAAATTGTATAGTGTTATTTACGCCCGCAACCCACCATCGATCTTATATTCGGATCCTGTTATAAAAGAGGCTTTTTCCGATGACAAGAATAAAACGAGCTCTGCAATTTCTTGTGGCCTAGCATAACGTTTCAAGGGAATACGCTGTTCGGATTGCTCCCTTGCCTTCTCCGTGCTTTCCGGCGAACGAAACTCTTCGATAATATTCACCATAGGTGTATAGACAGCAGATGGGCAGATGACGTTAACCCGGACCCCAAAACCTGCCGACTCCAGGGCGGCTGTTTTGGTGAGTCCGATGATTCCATGCTTAGTAGCCGAGTAAGCAGCTAGCCCAATACCCCCATGCAATCCAAGGCCAGACGACGTATTCACGATGCTTCCTGATTTTTGTTCTTGCATGACTTTCAACACGTGCTTTAAACCATAAAAAACACCCTTTAGATTTACATTAACAACCTTATCAAAATCTTCAGCAGTGGTATCCGTCATACGTGCCAACTTGCCTACAGTACCAGCATTATTAAAGAATATGTCAATCCTGCCGTACTTCTCTTTTGTCGCCTGAACGTAGTTCATCACTTGATTCTCGTTTGAAACATCGGCTCCTATAGCCAAGTAATCTTCTAGTTCTAGTTCCGACGCAACGGATTCCAGGGCGGATTGATCTAAATCTACCAATGCTAGTTTTGCCTCTTGTTTGGCAAACAGGCGAGCCGTCTCCTTACCGATTCCTCCAGCAGCACCCGTAATGATTACTACCTTATCTGCAAATTCCACCTAAGTTTCCTCCTCACTTAAATACGGCGTAACCGTCATCCAACATAACAGTACTTCCATTAATAACATTTGCTGCATCCTGACAAAGCAGATAAACAGCATCCGCAATAGCTTCCGGTTGGATAAGCTCATTTCGCATGTGCTTTCCGGTAGCCCTATCTTTGGGCCGTTTACTGATAGGTGTATCGACGTATCCTGGTGCTATCCCGACAACACGAATACCATATGGTGCCAGCTCCAGCGCAGCACATTGGGTCATCATTTTCACAGCAGCTTTGGAAGTATGGTAACCAATAATTCCTCTGTTAGATGCAAGAAAACCAAATGTAGAACCGTTATTGACAATTACTCCTTGGATGCCAAGATCTTTCATTTTGCGTGCTGCTGCTAAAATGCCATAGTAGACACCATACTGGTTTACTTTTACAACACGATCATAAATCTCCGGATCATGCTCAAGCAGTGGCGCTCTTCCACCTATTCCAGCGTTATTAAACATAATGTCTATGCTTCCATATATCTCCACCGCAAAATTGACTGCTTTTTCCACATCTTGTACGTTTGCCACGTCGGTTTTGATATACGCAGCTTCTCCACCTGCTTTTTTTATCAAATCAACTGTTTCCATTCCACCAGCTTCGTTAAGATCAGCAACGACTACTTTCGCTCCTTCACTGGCAAATTTACGCGCTGTCGCTCGACCAATCCCGCTGGCTGCCCCTGTAATGACAATTACCTTTTCTTTTGCATTCATACTTGTTAACTTCCTCTCATAAACTCGTACCCAGTATAACCATTTTGGATTAAAAGAACAATTACACTATTTCTACTCATCTGAAAATTCTATATATTTTTTGTCAATAAGGGTAATTGTCTATGACCTTACCATTTAACCCAAAGCTCTTTCGGTCCACGTGCAAACAGATTAGCAACGATAGGTTTTATTTCATCCTCAACAAGCTGGAGGTTTGGCAGCCGTTTGGCAAACTCTTCGAGAATCACTCGCACCTCTAGGCGGGCAAGCGGAGCACCGAGACAGAAATGTTTTCCAAAGCCAAAGCCCAGATGGTCCTTCGTATTAATACGGTGAATATCGAACTTTTCTGGGTCTTCAAACATGGCTTCATCATGGCCGGAGGAAGCCATCACCAGCAGTACGTTTCCGCCTTCTGGAATCTCTACACCACCAATATTTACCGATTTCAGTGCACGCCGCCGCCAGTAGAAGACGGGAGGATTGTAGCGCATAACTTCCTCTACAGCATTCGGGATGAGGCTCGTATCAGCACAAATCTTATCCCAGGCATGCCGTTCGGTGAGCAAGGTACGGAAGGCGTTGCCTGCTAGGTTAGTCGTCGTTTCATGGCCGGCAAACAGGAGGCCGTACAGGAGTCCCGCGATGTCTTCCAGGGATAATATGTTATCATCCCCATTCCGATAACGGAGCAAGTCTCCCAGGAAGTTATCTGGAGTAATCTCGGCATCTGCGACCTCTTTTACCATATTTTTAGATAATCTCCAAAAATCCACTGCCGCGTGGGCTTCGTTTTGTTGCTCTTCTTCCGTGAGGTTACCAAACTTCAATATCATACGCTGCTCGGAGAGTTGCTTAATCTCAGACAAATACTTTTTTGGAAAACCTAAGAATTCGAAGAGAACCTCTGCTGGAAATTCAAAGAACATGTCTGCGACTAAATCGGCTTTTTCCTTATGAATAAAACGATCAATATATTCATTAACGAGAGTCCGCACCTTCGATTCCATTTCATTTACACGCTTCGGGACAAACGCAAAGTTAATAGGTCTGCGAATTTTTTTATGTTCAGGATCATCATTAGTGACCGTACTTTTCGGGTTAACCTCGCCCTCCCTAAGGATTTGGGTGGCCTTTGGAGATAACGAAACAAGGGCTTCCTTGAGAATCTGCGATGAAAACGTAGCTGGATCAGCCAGAATCTTTTTAATGTCTGCATAGCGTGTTACAACCCAGTAGTTCAACTCAGGGTGATAAAACACGGGTTCGTTCTGTCGAGCATTTTCCCAAAAAGGATAGGGATCTGCCCAATAGGTTTGGTCGAAGGGTTTAAATTCGCTTCCCGCGCCATGAAACGGACATTTGCCAGTGGATACAGCATTATTCTCAAGATACATACATTTTCCTCCTTCAATAAAATCATGTTTGCTACTTTAAAATCGAGCTATTGGCAGTAACAAAGAGGGGAACCCTAGGTAACCAAATCTAATGTTCGCATTCGGGTCTCACCTCAACTTATGTGGCTTTCTCTTCCTATTCAAAATGGTATCATACACTATTCGGGCTGTCTTTCCCTTTAATTTAAGGTATATAATTATCGTAGAAAAAAGTTAACACGCCCCTGTTTAACCTACTGACACTTCTTCACTGTGATGTACAGTCTTTCTTATATACGCATCCGGCTTACAGAATAGGGAGAAAACTAAACCGGTAACCACTAATAGCGAGCTCATAAATAAGATCGAATAGTTAAATCCAAGCGCTTCATTCGTACCGGCAAATTGCACAATGAGTCCGGTCGCAACGGGTCCAACAATCCCTGCGAATTGGGCGCAACCCGTTCCCACACCAAGGATTAACCCTTTCCTTTCAGGCAGCAAGCTCACCGCAATCGACACCCACAGGATAAACACGGCATGTACCATGGCTTTAGCTAAAATCATAGCGATAAGTATATAGATGGGATGGGTAATAATGGTCATTGAGCAGTACAGGGCACCTGACAGAACGGTACCGATACCGGCCACCATGACTCGCGCTTTACGCAGGCTGTTATGTTTCTGGAATAAACGATCGGAATACCAGGCAATTAATATGGTTAACACAACATACGAAGCCCCTAAGATGGATGAAAAATACCCCATCTCAGTCGGTGTCAAATGGATCACTTTCACCAAATAGGTAGGTAAAAAGGACTGTGTCCACACCAAAACCCAATAGGTCGAAAAGAGAATCAGACAAATCATTACAAAAGGACGAGACAGTAATACAGGGTAGGTTTCCGACCATTTCAATTTTGGCATCGTTTTTACTTCCGTCTTCCCGGCGTTCTCCGAAACCGGCTTATCCTTCCCTAACCATATCCACATGACAACCCAAGCTAGACTAATCGCACCTAAAATGCCAAACGTATGCCGCCAACCCAATTCCTGAATACCGAGAACGAGCAAAGGAGCACAAATCATACTGCCTACCGCACCGCCTGCATTGACGATGGAAATAGCGAAACTGAGGCGTTCCGGCGGAAACCACTTGCTTACATGATTGTTCGACGTGGGAGAATACGGTCCTTCGAAAGCACCTAACGCCACTCTCATGATAATCAGACCGTATAACCCCGTAACTAGAAATGCGCCGGACTGAATGACCGACCAGGCAAGCAGCATGATAGTCAACAAATTTCTGGTTCCAATCCGGTCGCTAAATGCCGATCCGAAAATTCCCGAGATCATAAAGAGCCAGAAAAAGCTGCTGCTTAACAATCCCCATTGCGTGTAGGTTAGATTAAACTCTTCCATAATCGGGACCGCTGCATATCCTGCAACCATTTTATCAGCAAAGTTTATCACCATACCTAAAAACAAAAATACAACTATTCCCCAGCGCATAAACAATTCACTCCTCCAAAATTAAAATCTAACCCCTTAACACGCATTTGCTTTTAAATGGTTGCGCTTTCATTTTTTCGGATGCAGTTTCCCTATTCGTTTGTTACGATCTATCATCCAGATAGATCCCCCCCTTCCATATCCAAATTAGCTGTGAACGAATGATCATCCTGCACGCTCTGGAACAATGACCGCAGCCTCTGGGTCGAAAGCTAGCAGAAGACTTTCTCCAGCCTTAAACCGTCGTCGCGAGTTATCATATACGGTTAACAAATCCCCAGTTTCAAGCTTTACTTCAATTTGGTTTTCCCGGCCAATAAAGCTGGACGATAGGATAACCCCGGATATGCGGCATTCAGAAGTGTTGTCTACCGTATTGCTGTCCACAATGCGAACCATCTCTGAACGTAGGACCAAGCACACGGAACTTCCTAAGGAAATTCCCGTATGAGCGGGAACCGATCCCAAGAGCTGCAAGTTTTTGTTCGAATTCTCCAGTTCGATTTTCCCAAGGCCACCTTTGGAAACGTTAACCAACGTACCATTTAAGGGAAATGCCCGGCCAATAAATCTAGCCACCCGAGCGTCTACCGGACGAAAATATACAACTTCAGGATGATCGGACTGTAGAAGTTTACCTTTTTCCAACACCAACAGATAGTCCGACATGGCTAACGCCTCTTCCTGATCATGTGTTACATACACAAAAGTAATTCCAGTTGTTAGTTGAAGTTCTTTCAATTGCTCACGCATTTGAATTCGCAATTCAGCATCCAAATTACTAAGAGGTTCATCAAGTAACAGCAGTCGAGGTTTTAGAACCAGACTTCGCGCAAGCGCAATCCGCTGTTGCTGCCCCCCGCTCAATTCACCGGGGCGGCGCTCCACGTATTTCTCCATATTGACGAGTTGGAGAACCTCGTCCACAAGTTTCTTAATCTCTGGCTTATGAACTTTGCGCGCGCGCAGTCCGAATGCGACATTTTCAAATACGGTCATATGCGGCCACAAGGCATAACTTTGAAAAACCATGGCTAAATCCCGCCGATTCGTCGGCAGAGAATGAGTATTGTCTGACACGATTTGATTATCCATGTAAATTTTTCCTTCCGTTGGTTGAAGGAATCCGGCCATTAGACGAAGAATCGTGGTTTTTCCGCTTCCACTAGCACCAACCAAAGAAGTAAATTGTCCTGCCGGTATATCAAACGAAATGTCAAACACGCCGCCACTGCTTGAATCTGAAGAATATTTCTTAGAAACGCCCTCAAAACGAACTGCACTCATCAAGATATCCCCCTTCATAACTATTTTAAAAACGAACGCCCGACCATTCGGTACACAAAGGCATATGAAATGGCTGTAACGATGAACAAGATAGTGCAAAAAGCGTTCATTTCCGAAATCAGCCCTTCTTCGCTGTAATGAAGCAGGACAGTTGAAGCCACTTGCGTCCCTGTCCCAATCAACAAGATTGAAGAGGAAAGTTCATTAAATGCAAAGATAAACGAGAGGATCCCAGCTGCGACCACTCCCCTGCGAATAAGAGGGCAAAATACTCGCCGAAACCAATCCATTTGTGAACCACCATGCGCATATACACTTTCCTCCAATTCTGCACCTACCTGGCCTGCAGCATTATTGGTAAATCGCAACGCTACAGGAAGAAACTTTCCTACGTAAGCCAACACTAGAATGACAGAGGTACCGTATAAAATCAGCGGCGGTTTGCTGTAAGCAGCAATGAGTCCCACGGCAAGAACAATTCCGGGTATCACAAACGGGATTTCCGCCACAACTCTTGCCATTTTTGACCACCATTTTTTTCGTCTCGTGAAATAAGTCAACGACAGTGCAATAGCAACCATGAGAACTGCTGACACCATCCCTAATCCGAAACTATTAGTCAGGGAAGGAACTACGTCACCCAAATGAAATAATTTTTTATAAGAATCAATTGAAAGGTTGGAAATAACAAAACCGTTCCCGTATGTTTTTAAAAAGGATGTGGCAATGATTATCATCATGGGAACAACTAATGTTACCGATATAACCACAACATTTAATGCTAGGAACATCCCTCTGCTTAATGCTCCCATATCGATCATGGCGGGTTTCATTCCCTTTCCGAAGATCGTTGGGAATGTCTTTTTGGCTACAATAACACTTACAATGGTGGTTATTATCAACGAGATGGCAATTAGAATGAGAGAGAGATTGGCTGCTGCTGTAAACTGAACGGGATAACTGAAGTGAGAATAGATCAACGTTGTTAATACGGGAATCCTTGCCGGAATGGCAATGAGCGCTTGAATACCGAAATTGTTTAATCCAATCACAAACGATAGCATCCAACCAGAGAGAATTGCCGGCAATACCATCGGCAGAGTGACCCGCCATGCAGTCAAAAGTTGACCGGCTCCATGAGCAAGCCCCGCATTCTCTAAATCAGGATCAAGATTTTCCAAAGCAGCTGCAATGGTCAAAAAGATGATCGGATACGCTCCACAAAAGGTTAAAAAAATCAACCCCCACCAACTATAGATACTCGATGAGATCCCAAACGAATTTAATAAATCTGTTAATAATCCCGCATTGGGACCAAAGATGATAATATAAGCGAACGCCAATAAGATAGGAGGCTTCATAAATGTCAGAAAAACAAGAGCACGGATCAGCCCGCGAAGCGGCATATTTGTCCTCGTACAACTCCAGGCCATGGGTACAGCTACCATCACCGCAATGAAAGTAGAAACCGCAGCCATGACAACCGTGTTTAGTGTTGCCCTCCAAGTCAAATTGGAACTAAGTGTACTCCTAAAGATACTGAAGTCAACTACTCCCGTATTGATATCAGTTATAGATAACCAAAGAATTCGTAAAGTGGGATAAACAACGATCGCTGCCAGACCAACAAGGGTAAAAATCCACAGGAAATTCGGAACAAGGGAAATACCCCGTGTTTTTTGCTTGCCCTGCTGATCAGGTTTTGGGTGCAGGATAGTCTTCATAGGTTCAAACTCTACCCTATCATTTTTCATTACAGTCCCCCATTTCATCATCAGCAATTTAGTGAACTTTGAGATGCGTGTTGAAGGCTTTCTTGATATTGGCTACATGACTTGGATCAGCCAGTTTTTCAGTGTCGGGCCAGATTAATTTAATTTCTGACAATGGTCTAATATGATTCGCAGGCTGAACATCATTTCGCGCTGGATAGTAATGGTTTTCAACCATAAAGTTTTGATACTCCATTGAAAAAATGAAGTTTTCGAAGAGTCTGGCTGCGTATGGGTGAGCTGCTTTAGCGTTAATGCCTACCGTTGTTAGCATCCCAAATTGTCCCTCTGATGGTTCAACGATCTTAATCGGTTTTTTGTCAACTAAATCTGCATACGCTCGAAAGCTAAGAACAACCCCTATAGGTGCCTCTCCCGATAGAATGCTGTTTTCCGTATCTCCAAAGCTCTTTAATACCCGCACATTATTTTCCCCAAGAGCTTTCAAATAGGCTTCGCCGCCAAACTCCTGCACCCATCCTTGTATGGTAGCAATAGAAGTTCCTGCATAATCTGGACTCGCCATGGAGATTTTTCCCTTCCATTTTGGATCGGTAAGATCTTTCCAACTTTTTGGTGCCTCCTTTTCCGATATAATATTGCTGTTATAAGCGATGGTTGCTGTTACAAGCCCACCACTGCTAACCCAGTACCCGTTGGGATCTCTCAGATGTTCATTGATCTTGTCAGCGTTTTCAGGAATATATTTCGCGATAATGCCACGGTTTACTTGATCAATGATTGCCGGACCGTCTGTATAATCCACCACATCCGCTTTGAGTGCACCAGCGTTTAATTCTGCTTCAACTTTGGATAAAACTTGTGACCCGCCAGCTTGAAAAATTTCAACTTTGATGCCCGGATATTTCGCTTCAAACATCTCGGCAAGTTTAATAGAAATAGGTCTTGGTTTGGATGTATACACCACCACCGTACCTTCCTGTTTGGCCTTGTCTATTAGCGAGTCGGAGGTAGCTGTAACCGGCAGGTCAGACGAAGTAGTTGTGTGCTGTTTTTCACTCCCTCCGGCAGGATTACCAGTACAAGCTGAAAGTAGTGCTGTTGAAAACAAAAGAATAAGAACCATCGTCATTACTCGGTTTCTGCTGTGAATCAACATTTTCATACCACACCTTTCTTTTTGCACTTCTACCTGTTCGTACCAAGTCCCGGTGCAAGTTCCCTAATCGGTATCTCCGTCTTCATTGGCTCCATCACCCGCTCACCTGCTTTCATTGCCATTTTCCATACAGCATCTCAATTTCGCCTCTGAGTTCGACTTATGCCATGTAAACATTGGGGTTTGTAATTGTAGTGAATATTCGAAATGGTTTGAATTTTTTATCTAATTACTATAAAAACATATATGTAGTTCCAATGTAAAATACAGATTCATAATATCTATATAAGCGCAAGTTATATAAACAATGGTACATCTAGGATTACCCCTGCACGATCGACATCAAAGGCTCCTTCATAATCCAAAAACGGGCATATCAAAAATCCTCTTCCATATGACCGTGAATCATAAACATAATATTACTTGTATTCCAGGTGTACTTGGGCAGCTATGATATTTTAATCATGTATTTTTGAATCACTATCTTCCCTTGAATACTGCTGATCGTTTGTCCAAAAATGCCTGCGTTCCTTCGTTCTTATCATCGCAACCAAATAGGATGGCCTGGGCCAATTTCTCCATCATCAAAGCCGTATCCATATCTAGATCAAAACCACGATTTACCGTTAGTTTAGCTAGTCTAATGGCGAGAGGACCTTTGGCAAGAATCTTATCCGCTTTATCCTTCACGGTCCTCCACAGGTCTTCTATTGGAACCGCACAGGATACGAGCCCGATCGCTTCAGCTTGCTTTGCCGTGATAATATCTCCAGTAAGGATCATATCTAGCGCTCTCCCTTTTCCTACAATTCGCGCTAGACGTTGTGTACCACCAGCCCCGGGGATAATCGAAAGGTTTAATTCAGGCAACCCAATTTTGGCATGTTCAGCAGCGATTCGAATATCGCAGGCCATCGCAAGCTCACACCCGCCTCCAAGCGCAAATCCATTAATCGCAGCAATCGTTGCCTTGCTGGAGTTTTCAATGAATCGGTAAGTAGCCGACATGCTTGGAAGAAGGGCATCCATTGCTGTTTTTTCTCTCAATTGGCGAATATCTGCCCCCGCGGCAAACGACTTCTCCCCAACACCTGTAAATACAATAATCCCAACTTCTTCATCACGTTCCAAGCTTTCTAAAGCCCGTTCTATTTCCTTTAATGTATTACCATCCAAAGCGTTTCTCACTTCCGGCCGGTTGATTTTTATTACGCCAATACGCCCTTCTTTTTCCACTAAAATATTTTCAAATCCCATGATTTCTCTCCCCCCTAAACGATTATTTTCGCGTAACTTTGAATGTTCCTGTTCCTTTGGCTAACAGCTTCCCATTGCCGTCCGTAATTTCTCCTTCTCCGATCAATGTTTTATAGCCTTGCTTGAGTATTTTAGCCGTTGCAATCATTTTCCCTTCACTAATTGAGTCTAGATAGTGAATATTTAGATTTATTGTTGTTACAGGATCTTTTACAACAGAACGAATTGTCATGCTTAAGATATTATCGAGCATTGCCGCATACGCTCCACCGTGAACCGTTTTATTCACATTGATCAATCGATTATCGATCGGCAATTCCAATATGACTTTTCCTTCCTCAAAATGAACGAATCGAAATCCTAAAAAAGCAACAAAAGGACTGTTCTCAAAAATCTGCCTTACACCCTCTAATGTAATAGGCGACATTTCATCCCTTCACCCTTCCTGACTAAGAATACGTATAAAAACCTTTTCCAGTTTTACGTCCCAAATCACCCTTTTCGAATAATTCTGTCACTATTTTGGAAGGCTTCATTTTTTCATCACCTGATTCCAGGTAACGCTGCATCCGAACATGATAGTTTACATCGATTCCAGTCAGGTCAATCAGGGCGAACGGGCCGATTGGATGGTTTAGCGCTTTGGTGCAAGCCAGATCGATTTCCTCGACTGTGGCGATACCATTTTCTAACAGATAAATCGCCTCATCCATCAGCTTTCCTAAAATTCGGTTGGCAACAAAGCCGGAAATCTCTTTTTTTAATAAAATGGGAACCTTGTTGATTCGCTTTGCTAATTCAAATGTGATTTGTGCCGTTTCTTCTGATGTATGCGGTCCTTGCACCACTTCAACCAATTCCATGACCAAAGCAGGGTTAAAAAAGTGCATATTGCATATCTTGTCCGGACGACTAGTTGCATCGGCTATTTTCGAACTGACGATCGTGGAACTGTTGCTGGCAATGATCGTATGGGCAGGGGCTAGTCGATCCACTTCAGCATAAAGGGCACGCTTGGCTTCCAATTTTTCCACAATCGCCTCAATCACGAAATCAGCATTCTTTACCGCTTCCTCCAACAAACTCTCGAAAAGAATTCGATCAAAAGCACTTTCCACCTGATCCTGTGACAATCTGCCTTTTTCTACTCTGCGCTTCATATTCCCTTCCAAAGACTGCTTTGCTTTTACCAGGCTTTCTTCATTGATATCCTGCAAGGTCACGTGATATCCGGCTAAGGCGCAAAGCATAGCAATTTGCGACCCCATTGCTCCGGAGCCAATCACAGCGATTTGTTTGATTTGATCGATTTCCATATCTATTTCACCTTTCCCATCTTTCAAGATTTATTTACACCTTCCTAGCATTCTTCTAATACACGTTGTGAGATGATTATTTTTTGAATTTCATTGGTTCCTTCATATATTTTGGTTATGCGGGCATCGCGGTAATAACGCTCTACCGGATAATCTGAAATGTAGCCTATTCCGCCATGAATCTGAACGGCATTGTCCGCAACTTTGTTATACACTTCTGTAGCGAATAGCTTAGCCATAGATGATTCCTTAATCGCCTTTTTACCTTCATCAATCAACCAAGCAGCACGATAAGCAAGTCCTCTAGCCGCCTCAGTTTCCGTTGCCATTTCCGCCAGCATCCATTGCACGCCTTGATTTTTTGCAATCGAGTGCCCGAATTGAACGCGTTCTTTGGCATAGCGTGCTGACATTTCAATTAACTTGTCGCATGAGCCGACAGACCGAGCCGCGAGTCCAACACGACCTTCACTCAAAATACGAAGCGCAGAGGAATATCCCATGCCTACTTCCCCAATAACATTTTCATCAGGAACCTCACAGTCTTCGAAAATGATTTGAGAAGTATAGGAACCCCTCAAACCCATTTTTTTATCGTTTTTGCCTACGACCAGGCCAGGGAAATTACGTTCTACCAAAAAAGCGGTGATGCCTTTTGCACCCTTTGTCTTGTCGGTTATGGCAAAAACGGTATAAACATCGGCAATCGGGCCATTCGTGATAAAGTGCTTCATCCCATTTAAAATCCACTTATCTCCTTTTTTTTCTGCTTTCGTAGAAAGATTGGTCGCATCCGATCCTGCCCCCGGCTCAGATAGAGCAAAAGCTCCTAGTTTTCTGCCTGCTGCCATATCAGGAAGATACTTCCTCTTTAACTCTTCTGATCCCAACCTGACCAGCCCCATACTACCGATCCCCGTATGTGCATTGATTAAGGTTACGAACCCGTTATGCGTACGCCCCAGCTGCTCCAACATGACCACCTTTTCCATCATGGAAAGACCAATTCCGCCGTATTCTTCTGGGATGCTGATTCCAAACAATCCTAACTCTTTGGACTTTTCTACTAAATGATCCGGAATTCTATCTTCTTCTTCAATTTGCTGGGCATAGGGCTCTACCTCGTACTCGACAAAATTTCTTACCATGGTGCGAATCTGATGCAGTTCTTCCGTTAAATGAAAATCCATGCTGAATCTCCTCCACAATCGTTATACACTTATATTTTCCAGTTTCTCTCCACTCGAGATTTATAACAGACATTTCACTATTGGATCGAAAAGCTCTCAATTACCCTATTTAATTAACTCAATGGCAATCGCCATACCCTGTCCGCCACCTACACATAGAGTAGCTAAACCCAGTTGTTCATTACGACGCTTCATTTCATAAAGCAGTGTAGTAACAATTCTTGCTCCAGTGGCCCCGAGCGGATGACCAAGAGCTATGGCTCCCCCGTTGACATTCAACTTATCGGTATCTAAGCCCAATTCCCGAATGACAGCAAGAGCTTGGGCAGCGAATGCTTCATTCAGCTCCACTAGGCCGTAATCGGACAATATGCTTCCTGTTCTGGTCAGCAACTTCTTCACAGCTGGAATCGGCCCGATTCCCATCACCTCGGGAGATACGCCAGCTGTAGCCCAGTCCACAATTTTGGCCATTGGCTTCACGCCCAACTCTTCTGCCTTTGCTCTAGACATGATTACCAGTGCCGCCGCACCGTCGTTTCTTCCGCACGCATTTCCAGCGGTTACAGATCCGTCTTTCTTAAAAACTGGTTTCAGAGCGGCCAATTGTTCCAACGAAGTATGGCGAGGAAATTCATCCGTCTCAAATAGAATGGTATTTTTCTTCTGTCTAACCTCCACGGGCACGATTTCATCTTTAAACTTTCCATCCTTGATGGCTTCAGCAGCCCGCTGCTGGCTCTTTAATGCAAAAGCATCCTGCTCTTCACGGGAAATTCCAAACCGTTCCGCAACGTTTTCCGCCGTCATACCCATACCGAGGTGAGGGCCATAGATTTCGATCGGCTGCTGCCCGTTTTCCAAGTTAGAATCGACCAAAATGGGAGCCCCCTCGCCAAATCGGGAATTCCTGAGATAAATGGGAGATAAGCTAAGGCTTTCAGCCCCTCCTGCAATCACTACATCCGCCTGTCCGAATGCAATCTGCTGTACAGCCGAACCGATGGCCTGCATGCCGGATGCACATAGACGATTTACCGTGAACGCCGAAGCGGTCTCAGGTACTCCTGCGCGCATCGCAGCAACTCTAGCCATATTGGAGGATTGGGTCGATTGCCGTACCTCACCCATGATGACCTCATCAACGCACTCCGGTGAAATACCTGCACGCTGAATCGCCTCGCGAATGACCATAGCTCCTAACTTCCCGGAATCGATGTCCTTAAGCGTTCCTCCAAATTTCCCAATGGCTGTCCTGACCGCTGATACAATCACAATTTCATCCTTCATTTACTTCACCTCATTAGTTTTTGTACTCTATCTATTTCTGTTTTCTGATCAGGAAAATCTTTTTCCGTAGAAACACCTGCAGGGTAATGGTTATACCATGGTCGCATGGTTCATTACCTCCTTGGATAATGTCAGAACTCTCCATCAATCACTTTCAAATAAATGCAAATTTTGTGCCAATTCTCAAAAATAATAGCCTGGATGCAACCTTTTGCTAATTTCTTTCAGCATTTAGACCCCATCCAGGCTAGTCGATCATTCATCTACATGATTGTATTAATCGAAAAATAAATTAAAATCGTGATAATCATAGAGTTATTCTTGTATTTTAATTTATTTTTGAATTACTTCCATTCGGATACTGCTCAAAAAAACTCTTAACGCTCTAAAATAAGGGCTATGCCCTGTCCGCCACCAATGCAGGCGATAATTAACCCGCGCTTAACGTCCCGGCGTTTCATTTCATAGGCTAGTTTAGTTACCAACATAGCGCCAGTCATTCATTCTCCTATTCTCCCTCTACAAATTAAGATTTCTTTTTCCACCATTCGTCATGAACTGCTTTGTTCCATTTATTTACCTCTAAATTAAGGGATGCGCTTTTCAAAGAAAGCTTGTACCCCTTCTTGAAAATCCTCTGTTCCAAAACAAACTCCCTGGGACAATGCTTCAAGCTCCAGCATCGTATTAGACTTCCAAATGTATGCTGTAAAAAAGGCTTTCTTCCATTAAATTATCTTTGCATCGGTTAATTCATTTTTGAATCTGTTTTCAACTCCACTTTCCATCCCCGGCAGTGGTTCTGTTCTGTAAATCTAACGTGGAAAGATCCAAGTCTCTTTGAAATTCTGCTTTTGTTTACCGCCACAAAAATACCCCCAAAAGAGTTTCAGACAAATCCCTAGGGGTTTTTATCCAATCTTTAAGGGGGCACATTACTTCTATTTACATTATGAAACCTGAATGCTTCTTCCATCAAAATAGGGGATAATCGATAACACCCCACATTGAGCGACAAAACTCAAGTCGGTTTCCAATCCACGTCCTAGAAACCTTTGCCCTACTCTCGATTTCTGCAGGATCTCTTCACTTCGATGCCGATTGCCTTGATAGAAGAGCAAAGCGGCCTGTGCGGCATCCGTCAATTCCCAAACCTGCTGTCCGCCTTCTGACAAACAATCCAGTAAGTAGCCCGCTCCATAAAAATCCTCGATGCAAAAAGACCCATCCGAACCCGAACAGATAAGAATGATCGTCTCTTCGCGATGCTTTTCAAGAATACGCCCTGCAACCGCTCGGCCATTTAATAAGGAACATATATAGACTTGATTAGCAGTAGATGCCTTGCGGACCGCGACTGTACCATTTGTTGTGGAAAGGATGATGCTTTTCCCCCTAACTTCGTCTTTTAACGGCAAGGGTTTCGGAGCGTAAAATCCATCGAGCGTTTTTCCCTTATATTCCCCCACCAGCAAAAAACTGTCTTTATTTCTTCCCTTAGCCTCTCTCAAAGCTTCTTCCCCCTGATGGACCGGTATCACTTCTTTGGCACCGAAATGCAGTCCGGCTGTAATCGTTGACGTGGCTAGAAGTACATCAAAGACAACGGCCACATGATTTTTCATTTTTTCTTCATCTATCTCTTCTTTTTTAAAAAGTAGATGAATTCTCCCCATTGTATACACCTCTGCATCTTGCCCTTATTTTCTGGTCGATAACTCTAGTGCCACATGGATTAACCCACGAGCAGTATCTTCATAAGTGGAAAAACGTTCATCTGACGTTTGCCCTTTTTTCCACCGGAAAAAAATTTGTTGGACAATCACTGCCAGCTTAAAGTAGGCGAATGTTAAATAAAAATCGATTTGGGATACGTCCCGTCCGCTTTTCTTCGCGTACTCTTCAATAAATTGATCTCGGGTCATAAAGCCGGGTAAGATCGTGACCGGAGGTTTTTCATTCTTGTTTTTCAGGATATCCGGATCATCTTCCTGAACCCAATAACTCATAGCACAGCCCAAATCGGCCAGGGGATCACCAATAGTTGTCATTTCCCAGTCAAATATCCCGATCATTTTACCTAAATCATGATAATCAAACATCACATTATTTAATTTGTAATCATAATGGATGATGGTCGCCTTCGGCGAAACCGGAACATGATCTACCAGCCATTTTTTCAGTTTTTCCAGCCCTTCCACTTCAGCAGTTTTAGCCCGTTCGTACCTGCCAATCCAGCCGTGCACCTGTCTATCCATAAACCCTGTGGGATAGCCCAATTCCTGGAGTCCTGCTGCCTCATAATCAATTTGATGGAGCTCTACCAGCCGGCCGACCATGCTTTCCGAGATTTTTCTGCAGTTCTCTTGTGAAGGGATATGGGACGCAGGAAACTCCGTATCCAAAACAAGCCCTTTCCGTCGTTCCATTAGTAAAAAGGCACTTCCAATGATCTCCTTATCATCGCAGAATAAATATGGCTCCGGCGCAAGAGGAAAGACTGCATGAATCTTTTTGAGCAGCTTGTATTCGCGTGCCATGTCATGGGCCTTAGGCGCCACCGGGCCATGGGGAGGTCTGCGAAGCACAGCCTCCCAATTCCCTTTGCGCAATAGATAGGTTAAATTGGAAGCACCCTGTCCGAATTGCCTGACAACCAATGGCGAATCATCCAAATGTTCGAAACTGCCCCGGAGATAGGCATCCAATCCCTCTAGGTATAGTTCATCTCCTTGGCGGACAACGATCGTATCACCATCCGCTGGATTCCAAGTGGCCTGATCCTTACTCATCTAGCTCATCACCTGCTTCTTTCCTTGCGTTTTCCCTTGTGTTTTTAGCTCCATTTTGGCAATAGCAGCTCGATGGACTTCGTCAGGACCATCCGCAAATCGAAGTGTCCTTGCTTTCGCCCAAGATGCGGCAAGCGGAAAATCCTCGCTCACTCCAGCTCCACCAACAGCCTGTATCGCCCGGTCTATCACCCTTAGCGCCATATTTGGGGCGACAACTTTAATCATAGCTATTTCTTTCCTAGCCACCTTATTCCCGACAGTATCCATCATATAGGCCGCTTTTAATGTCAGAAGGCGAGCCTGTTCAATGTCCATTCGTGACTCAGCTATCCACTCTTGGATGACCCCTTGTTCTGCAAGTGGTTTGCCAAAGGCAACACGTTCTTTTACCCGATTGCACATAATCTCAAGCGCTCGCTCAGCTGCCCCGATTAAACGCATGCAATGATGAATTCGACCAGGGCCAAGTCTTCCTTGAGCGATTGCAAAGCCCTTGCCTTCTCCCCAGATGATATTGGAAACCGGAACACGGACGTGGTTAAAATCAATTTCGGCGTGACCATGAGGTGCATGATCATAACCAAAGACGGGCAACTGTCTGACAATCCTTACTCCTGGAGTATCTAGAGGCACCAATATCATGGCATGCCGTTCATGTTTAGGTCCTTCCGGATTCGTTATCCCCATTACAATGGCAATCTTACAGCGGGAATCTCCGGCTCCAGAAGACCACCATTTCCGGCCATTGACCACATAATGATCCCCTTCCCTTTCGATCGTTGCTTCCATATTTGTCGCATCAGAGGATGCTACATCAGGCTCTGTCATCGAAAAGCAGGAACGGATTTCCCCATTTAATAACGGAACCAGCCATTTCTCTTTTTGCTCTTCCGTACCATAACGAACCAACACTTCCATATTCCCCGTGTCTGGTGCACTGCAATTAAAAACATCCGGACCAATCATGGAACGCCCCATAATTTCACAAAGCGGGGCATATTCAAGATTTGTTAATCCCGCCCCATATTCGCTGTCCGGCAAAAATAAATTCCATAATCCAGCAGCCTTCGCCTTTACCTGTATTTCCTCCATAATCGGAGGCACCTGCCACCGACTCGCGCCTTCATCCACTTGACGTTTAAACACAGCTTCATTTGGATAAACCACTTCATTCATAAATAAGGTTAAACTTTCCTGCAATTCTTTCACTCGATCACTGTACTCAAAATTCATGTTTTTCCCTCCCTGGAATTTAGATAAGACTTCCTCCATCAATGAAAATCGTTTGACCAGTCATATAGGATGATGCTTCGGAGGCAAGCAAAACCACTGTACCCGCTAAGTCATCCAGTTCTCCTAACCGTTTGATAGGCATCGCAGAAAGAATTTTATTCCGAAACGATTCATTGGAAAGTTCCTCCTCGTTTAAGGACGTTTGAATATACCCTGGAGCAATGGCATTGACATAGATGTGATACCTGGCCCATTCTTTAGCCAACGCCCGTGTGAGGTTAATGACTCCAGCTTTGCTTGCACAATATGGAGCCATGGCATTACTACCCTTTACACCTGCTAAAGACGAAATATTGATAATCTTGCCATACTTCTGTTCCTTCATGACTCTAGCTACAGCTTGGGCACAGAAAAATACTCCTTTTAAGTTCGTGTCTACAACCTTGTCCCAATCCTCTTCGGTCACTTCTAGGGCAAACTTGGTTATTCCCACTCCAGCATTATTGATGAGAATATCTATTCTTCCGAATTCTTTTGTTACGGTTTTTACCATTTGGCTAATGGAGGAAATGTCTTGCACATCTACCGAAAGTGCCATAGACTTGCGCCCCATGCCACGGATCTTCGCAGCAACCAGTTCCCCCTCTGCTTGATTTCGGCTTACAATGACAATATCCGCTCCTTGTTCTGCCAAGGCATAGGCCATTCCTGATCCCAACCCTTTGCTTCCTCCAGTGACAATAGCCACTCGTCCACTTAAGTCGAATCTGTTCATAAACCTCTCCCCCTATTCCATTTTTTCATAGACCAAAAGGGTAGCAAATTCACCTTTTAACCTTCGAATGTTAATAAACCCATTTTCTGTGCCATTTCAAAAAACGGATGTATAGCAGTTCATAAAATGATGCCATTCTATACTGAATTAATAATCAAGTGTTTACCACAAATCACAGTGATCACTTGTACTCTTGATGTAATTGGGCAGCGATGATATTCTTTTGAATTTCTGATGTACCTTCGTAAATCTTGGTGATTCTCGCATCTCGATAAAAACGTTCAATCGGGAATTCTGCGATATAACCAATCCCTCCATGGATCTGTACGGCCTTATCCGCTACACGATTATAAATCTCAGAACCTAGCAATTTCACCATCGCGGCTTCCTTAATCACTTTCATTTGTTGATCCACCATCCACGCTACGCGATACGTCATGGAACGAAGGGTTTCTACATCTAAGGCCATTTCGGCCAAGTAATGCTGGATAATTTGCTGTTCAAAAATGGGTTTTCCAAACTGTACCCTCGTATGTGTGTGATCAATGGACATCTCTAGCAATTTCACACAAGAACCAAGATTTCGTGCAGCAAGCCCTGCCCGTCCATTGGCGAGAATTTTCAGTGCATTCACATACCCTTGTCCCTCTTGACCGAGCACATTTTCTACCGGCACTTCGCAGTCTTCAAAGAATATTTCAGCGGAATGTGACCCGCGGAGCCCCATTTTCTTTTCGTTTTTCCCTAACTGGAACCCTGGAAAGTCTTTTTCTACAATAAAAGAAGTAATCCCCTTGGCTCCTTTAGAAGGATTTGTGACGGCCATGACCGTAAAGACATCAGCAATCGGGGCATTGGTAATATAGTGCTTAGTTCCATTTAATATAAATTTGTCCCCTTTTCGAACCGCTGTGGTTTTCAAATTCGTCGCGTGGGATCCTGCACTCGGTTCGGTCAATGCAAAGGCGCCAATCATCTCGCCCCTTGCCATCGCCGGCAAGTACTTTCGCTTTTGTTCTTTGTTTCCCATCTCCACAATCCCGACAGAACCGATTCCGGTATGGGCTCCAATGACGGTGGTATAGCCATTATGCGTTCTTCCTAATTCCTCATAGATGGCACATTTTCCGACCATCCCGATTCCTATTCCCTCGTATTCCTCAGGGATACTTAAGCCAAATAGTCCCATTTCCTTAGACATCCGCATGATTCGCTCTGGAATCTCATCCTTTTCTTCAATTTCCATCGCGAGGGGGTCTACCTCGCTATCAATAAACTCTCGAATACTCTGTTTTAAAAATGTAATATCCTCAGATAATCGGAAATCCATGTTGTTCACGATCCTTTCGGTTAAATCGTATAACTGTAAAATCCTTGACCTGATTTCTTTCCTAAACGCCCAGCTTTCACATATTTCACCAGCAAGGGGGAGGGACGATATTTTTCTCCTAAATGGTGATATAAATACTCCATATTGCGTAATCGACTATCTAATCCAACCAGATCAGCTAGTTCCAGCGGGCCCATCGGATGGTTTAATCCAAGTTTGAGGGCTTTGTCGATGTCCTCAGCTGAAGCCACCCCTTCCATCAGCATATTCATGGCCTCGTTTCCAATCAGACAATTCATGCGACTCGTTACAAAACCAGGAAGCTCATTCACTTCGACGGTTTCTTTCCCCATCTTTTCTGCTACTTGTTTGACGATCTCGACCGTCTCATCAGATGTGTTTAAACCTCGGATGATCTCGATCAATTTCATCCGGTGGGCCGGATTAAAGAAGTGCATCGCTACACATTGACTAGGCCTCTTCGTCGACGCCGCAATTTCTGTCGGGCTCATGGTGGAGGTATTTGTGGCAAGGATCGCATGAGAAGGAGCCCATTCATCCAGCTGCTGAAAAATGTTGATTTTGAGTTCCATCATTTCCAAAACCGCTTCTATAACCAAGTCCGTCTTTGCCACAGCTTCTTGCATCTGCGTAGTATAAGAAAGATGATTCCTTGCGATGTCTCGTTGTTCAGCACGAATATGACCCTTTTCTACACTTTTATCTAATTGGCGATCGATATAGCTTCTCGCCTGTTCGATCGCTTCTTGACGGATATCCTGCAACGTTACCGAAAATCCTGCTAGTGCCGCGGTATAGGCAATTCCTCTTCCCATCGTGCCACTGCCGATCACAGCGATATGATTAATCATCTCAAAAACCCCCTTATTACATGTTGCAATTTTCTGACGATATTAATTTTAATGCAACTTTTGTGCCAATATACAAAAAAAATAGCCTTGATGCAATCTTCTGCTAATTTCAGCATATAGATCACTTCCAAGCTATTCGAGCATTCTATTGGATTAATTCAAAAATAAATTAAAATGCGAAAATCATGAGTCATTTTTGAATTATAAGTTATTTTTGAATCACATTTACAGATTATACTTTTGTAGTTTCCTTACAATGGTCGACTGACTTGTCCCCAGTTCCTCAGCCATTTTATACGTACTATCATACTTTTGAAGCGCAAGAGCCAAAATCTCTCGTTCAGCAATCTCTGCTGCTTCTTTCAATGTCATTCCGCCGGTACAGTGAACAGGAACTTCTTCTCTCTTTTGATATTCAAAAGGTAGATCTTCAGCCGTTAAGGTTTGCGCGGGTACCGTAAGAATTAAACGTTCTACCATATTCGACAGCTCGCGTACGTTCCCTGGCCATGGATAATGGTAAAGAAATTCCTTCAAACCTCGATCAAATTCCTTGGAAATATGATATTTCTCATTAAACTTTTTCAGAAAATATTGTACAAGGGGGAGAATATCCTGTCTACGTTCCCTTAGTGGTGGGATAGAAATAGGTATGACATTCAAGCGATAATATAAATCCTCTCTAAATTCACCCTTCTGTACCATTTCTTTCAAATTGCGGTTCGTTGCAGCGATTAGCCGAACATCCACATTTTTTGGTTTAGTTGCTCCAATCCGTTGAATCTGCTTCTCCTGCAAAACACGGAGTAATTTTACCTGTAGGGCTAAAGGCAGTTCGCCGACCTCGTCCAAAAACAGAACTCCTTTATGTGCCAGTTCGAACATACCAGGCTTTCCAGTCCGGTTTGCACCGGTAAAGGCGCCCGCTTCATAGCCAAATAACTCGGACTCCAGCAGATCATGGGGAATGGCTCCGCAATTAATTTTAATAAATTCTCCCTTTTCATGGCGATTGCTTGCACGATAGATGTGTCGTACTAACACATCTTTCCCAACTCCGGTCTCCCCTAGAATTAAAAGCGTAGCGTCAAAATCTGCGATGCGGTCAGCCATATCATAGATATCTAACATTCGTTTACTTTCCACAATCATATCCGGGTCTTGACGCGTTTTTGTCTGTAATTTCTCTAATTCTCTTCGATATTGGTCGTTTAAATCCAACGCTTTTTTTAGTTCCTGGTTCAATTTATTCAATTCAGAAAGATCACGGATATTGATGATGACTTTTTCGACCTCCCCATTTTCATCAAAAATGGGGGATCCTGTTAACAATGTTTCTTGTCCTGCGTAATTTTCTTGTATTTGGCTAACCGTTTTTTTTTGTTCCACTACTTTTAACGTTATGGATTCCTTTAAGAACCCTCTTGCAATGAGATACTGCACATTTTTTCCAATATAGTAATGATTGGGAATCCCTGTAATCCTTTCGATCGCCGAATTGGTTCTTAGTGCCGTTCCTTCACGATCAGTTATATAGATGGCATCATACGAATTATCAATTATCGCATCCAATTCGCGGTTTAAGTTATCCAAATCTCGCATTTTTTGCTGTAAGCGCTGAAATTGTGAACCATCTAAGAGAACATAGAGCCATTTTTCATGGGATTCGACGGTTATTGACTGATACATTAATAAAAAGGGACATTGGTTTAATGTGACATAAACTGTTTGATTTCCATGATCTTCCCAAGTGTCAAATAGTTCTTTTAAGGAATCCTGATTGGTTTCTTCTATTAATAGGCTAGAGAAAACCTGATTTTTATATTCGATTCTGCCATCTGAATTTGTAAGAATGATTGGAAATGGAAAGAATTCCAAGAAGGCTTGTACTTGGTTCATCATCAATCTCCTCTTCTGATCTATTATAGTCAAAGTATCGTACAGCTTGTCGGGATAGGGAACTTCTATTCCGAAGGTCCTCTGAATGCACAATACTGTGGTTAATTATTTCACGGATAGCAAAAATGTCAGAAAATATTTAATTTATAAACTTTTCTACTATCGTACCTAGCAATGATCTTTACGTCAATATTTGTTAAATAATTTGCATCTTCTCTACCATTCTTAAAAGAATGATTGAAGCTTTTCCCCTATATTAATTGTTTAATAATCAAGTATCATGCCAAAAAAATAACGGATTGTATCATTTCTTTGAATAGGGCATCGGCAACTGAAACACCGATGAATACACGGTAAGCCTCATCCATATTTCCATTTTGAAACAATTGGACAATTCTTTCTAGAATCTGAAAAAAGGGACCTGGCCCCCGGGGTTCGTTTCATATTATGAATAATTTGCTCACTTTCCTTAGGAAAATAGCCACAAAATTCGCGGCAATAGTTAATTCTTTTCTCAAAATAAGTAGAATCATCCAAGCCGGCATTATGAAGTTCCGCTTCTAAGTCTTGGCAAAGGTTGCTAATAAAGAAGCTGCCACTATATTGTTTGTTTAAATAGTCTAGGCTTCCGAATATAGGTTTGAAGCGATACTTTAACGCTTCCCAAACCTTTAGTCATTGAAAAATCGAGTAAAAAGGACTCTAAAAGAAGCCTGATTGCAAGTGAATGTGCGATCAGGCTTTTACACAAAACAAAATGTAAACTCCACTTTACAAAATGTATACTATACTTTACAATGGAATTAGAAGTAATCTGAAGGTGGTGTGATTGGTCATTAAGAATCGCGTAAAGGAATTAAGAGCAAAGTGGAATTTTACCCAAAGTGCCCTCGCTGAGGCCGTAGGTGTGACAAGACAAACAATTGTAGCATTGGAGAAAGGGGATTATATCCCATCGCTTTTGCTGGCGATGAAAATTGCCCGTGCTTTTCATTTGACGATTGAGGAAATATTTTTTATGGAGGATGAGAAATGAATAACTTTCGATATTTAATTTCTTTTACGGTGCTGCTCGTTTTATTTGGCTGGGTGATTTCTGCATACTATTCTGCATCTGAACAAATAGCCGATTTCGTGAAAAATCCGGATAGGAAATATATGTTTGAACTAAATATCGGCCCATTTATTGCTTTGGTGTGCATTGGCGGTATTTTGGCATTTTTCATATACAGGAAGAAGAAACGAAACAATAAAATATTATCAAAAGTATTTTTGCTCCCGGCGGAGTTCGAGGAAGTCGATGAGCGTGAAAAAATGATTACAGCCCGTGCGTGCAGAACATCTTATGTCGCCATGATGTACGCAGGTCCGATTATAACCGCTTTATTTATTTTTTATCCGTTTGTTGCAGAAAAGGTCCCTTATTATCCGATCATTCTGTTTCTGTTGCTGCCATTTGTCCAATACGTTGCTTACTTTTTGTCATGGAGGAAGAACTACTAGGTATCATCAAAGACATAAAACGAATTTTTCTATGAAAAAGAGAATGTTCGTTTAATATTAATTATCTTGCTAGTATCATATTAAAAGAAATTGTGCTAAATTTTTAATTGTCTAAAAATTATAAACCTGAATTATTCATAGCTTAAATTTAAATTAACCTAAAACGCAGTAGTGACAAGTGATTTGAAGTAAAATGAATTTCACCCAAAAGGTGATAGTCTAAAAACATGAAAAAAAGCTACATCATTCTTGAGAAGAAAACAGAAACGCCAATCGGAATTACTTCATTGATAAACATCGATTATAAAAATCGCAATGCGGAATGCATTATCGATATTGGAAAGAAAGATAGCTGGGGGAAAGGGTATGGAACGGAAACGATGGGATTACTGCTTGACTATGCATTCCTCGAAATGAACCTGTATCGTGTATCCTTAAGGGTATTTTCCTTTAATGAAAGGCTTTGTTAAATAGTATTGTTGTTTTTCAGGCAAAAAATATGGGAACGTCTGATTTGGATGTTCCCGTTCTTATTCCGTTAAAGCACCCGTTAATGAAATAAGGTAATTTATTTATTAAATCTTACCAGTGTACTTGAAGTTTATTACCATTTGGGTCATAAAAGTGGAAAAAGGCATGACCATTATCTTCTTTTATATCCTCGACCTTAACTTGATTATCAATTAAGTGTTGATGAAATTTAGATAATTCTGGACTTGTAAAGCCAATGCTAAATTCTTGTTCATTATCAATTGTAAAATGTGCAAATGTTTCATCTTCGGTAGGAACTAAGATAAGTAAGAAAGGTCCTTCATTGACTTTTAAAATTGCAAGTTCCTCAGTATTGTTTAGTAACTGGAGCCCTAATACATCTCTATACCATTGTGCAGACAGTTCTAAATCTTTTACAGGAATTCTAATATAATGTACTTGTTCAATAAATGATTTACTCATAGCCTTCTCTCCTTTATTTAATCCGGTATATCAAATAGTTCCCTTTCTATATACCTTTTTCCTTCCGATTATTGTATCTCAGCTCCTGAAAACCTCTCAATAATCCATAATCCTAGATCAATTCCTGAAGTAACTCCCCTAGATGTAATTACACTACCTTCATCAACAATTCGATATCCTAAGTAATCAGCTCCATATCTAGGAAGTTCATCTTTCGCCAGATAATGCATAGCAACTCTCTTGTCTTTTAAAATACCAGAAGCAGCCATCAACATGCCACCTGTACAAACTCCGCACACGATCGTACCTTCGTCATGCATAGTCGAGATGATCTGCGTTAACTCCCCCTTCTCCGCCTCTTGTCTAGCCCCATGTTGGGCTTTATGGTTCCAGCCACCGCCAGGGATGATTAACAAATCTGGTCTATTGTCTAAACGTAAAAAATCATGGAGCGTCACTTGAACGCCAAAGGATGCGACGACTTCTTTTTGAGACCGACTTCCGACTAATTCAATCTCGAATGGAGCTCCTGCCTCGATTCCTCGCTTTAAAACTTCATAAGGTGCCAAAGCGACAAGTTCCCCAAATCCTTCAAATAATACAATTTGTATCTTCACCCTCATACTCTCCTTTAAAACCTCAAACAAGATAACCCCATTCTAGTTTTTTAGACGGGGTTAAAATTAGTTGTTTAATTTTTGATGTGCAATATTTTTTCGCACTTGAAAATATAACAATAAAGTTGTTTAAATCTAAGGGTATATATGCTCCATTGAGGAGTTAATACCACTCATTTTTGCCAGACGGTGACGATAAATTGGAACCGTCTCCTTCCAATACTTAGGGGATTAACTGCTCGATTCTCATAGATAACCCAACAATTCATCATAATGACGCTTCCAGCGTCTGGCGATTTCCTCTTCAGAGGATATATCATCATAAGCTGGTGAAATAAGCGGGGCAGCCTGTAGAACCTTAACTAAGACTACAGCCTTTATGCGGCTTGGATTTGTTCCCCTGCTTTGCTTAAAGTGTTCAACGATTTTGTTAAAATTGGAGCCAGACTTCAAAATTTCCGCTATGCCTTTAAAGCGATACCCTTTCCGCCTAATTGGATCAACAACATTAAGTTCTATAGACGAATTCTGTTCAAGGTTATTTACTGTTCCCTGTGAATACAGATGTAAGAAAACAAGATGCTCCTCTTCCCATACAGCGATAGTCCCCTTTGGGGATAAATTTGGACTGCCGTCTGGACAAACGGTAGCCACAAAAGCCAAGCGCTGTTCTTCGATTACTCGACGCATGTCGTCGTCAATCATCATGGTAATCACCCCTTGCATTGAATCTAGACCAATCATAATGTATTTGCAATTGAAATGTTGATAACAACATCTCTATCCAAATATTTATTTTCGACATAAAAATGCTGTTTCCCATTTCCCCTGATACTTTTTAGAGCATAGAATCAGTATTGACACAACAACCTAAAATACAGTTCGATCAACATTATTCAACAATTTAGCCCAATTCATGAATAAGGGCACTTTTCTTGCTCAAGAAATGCGCCCTTTTCCGTAACAACTAGAGCATGGATTTAATCCTAAAACCGCTTAATTCTATTTAAATTAACGTATCTAGTTGAACAAGATATTTTGAAATAAGATATAGTAAGGGCGAGTTATTGTTATTGAGAAGGTTTTGATTTCCTCTCCAATATACTCATAAAGTTTTTTCTGTAGTAAAACAACAAATAACCATGAGTGAGGACAAGTATTACTGCTAAAAAAAGTAACGAATGGTCTAGGAACAAATGAAGTAAAAAAATATTGGCTACAATAGGTGATAATATTGCAATGGCTAATGGGGTAAATTGGTTGATTATAAGTAAAATTCCACATATAACTTCTAAAGATTTTTCTGCAATTAACAGATATTCAAACTCGAATAATGCCATTGCTTCGGGGCTAGTTGCAATAAATGGTTCAAATCCAAAGATGACAAAATAACCATTAATACCTGCAACCAAAAAAATGATCCCTAAAAATAATCTACTTATTTGCATAAATATTTTAGACAATTTGCACACCTCCTATTAATCATCATTTTAATACTGAGAAATTGTGCTTTTTTTATTACTCCATAAAGCGTCCGTTATATGTAGTATGATTTTCGACCGTATTTAACGTTAATAAAGATGCAAAAACAGCCTATTTGCTATCTTTGTTTACTTGTTTATATATAGTTAATAATTATAGTTTCCAATGTAAACAACGATAGGACTTTACTTGGACGGGTGGGTATGAAAGGCACAGGGAAGCCATATAAATTTTCAAATGGCAGGTAGAGAAAAAACAAACTAAACTAAAATAATAAATAACTCCCTCTAAAAATGGTGCAGCAATGGCTATTGTCCAACCAACCATTCTCTTCCGTGCTGGGAGTTCCAATCGGTGTCAAAATTGGCGCAGGTGGAAAAATTGAAGTAGATATTGATCATATAATCTTTATGGGGGTTGATTTTATTGCCATTGACGGCGGACAAGCAGCCATGCACGGTGCACCGCCTATTTTATATGATGACTTTGGGATCCCAACATTGTATGCGATAGTCAGGGCTGCTAATCATCTAGAAAAAAGAAAGATGAAGGGAAAGATTAGTTTAATCGTTTCAGGAGGACTTTTAGTCCCCGGACATTTTTTAAAAGTTCTTGCACTCGGAGCCGACGCTGTCTATTTAGGCTCATCAATGTTGTTTGCTCTTGCACATGATCAAGTGTTGAATGCACTTCCATTTGAACCGCCTACACAGGCTATTTGGTATGACGGGAAGTTCAAGGATCAATTTAAGGTTGAAGAAGGCGTAAAATCAGCGGAGAAATTCTTAACAGCAAGTACAGAAGAAATAAAAATGGCATTAAGAGCAATGGGAAAAAGGTTCTTTAAAAGAGTTGTCAAGAAAGGATTTAGTGTCCTATGATGAATTGACCGCTAAAATGATTGGAATTCCGTTTTCCTTTGAACCATGGGAAGACAAACAAAAAAACGATATGTAAAAAAGGAAAGTCAGTTGTAAAGTTCCATCTTCAGGAGAGAGAACAATGTATTGTTCTCCCATTTCAATGTGATTTATCATTTCCTATTTGTTTATTGATATATATACAGTGATGGTGAGTTTCACCATTTTTCGAAACAGTATTTTCTTTGTTGGATAAGACGCAAAAAGCAGAGGGCCTCCCTCTACTTTTTACATTTCGTTATTTTAATAGAAGATCTGTCACTATCTCCTTATGATTGAAATCTTGAGATTGGGTATGATTATTTCTAACTGGCCAGGCATTTTGCAAAAATTCATGAAAGGTTTGGATATTCGGTTCTTCTGAACGAATTTTTAAATTGACGGCCGAGGTAATGATAGGTTGAGAAACTTGTTGGAGGATAGTGATGGAGCCATCCTTTATTTCATTCTTAATCACATTTTCACCTAATATGGCATATCCCGTTCCGTTTAAGACTGCCCGCTTAATCATTTCATCACTTCCACCAACCATTATTGTCGAATGCGGCTTCAGTATGCTTTTCTTGAAATGCTTGTCTATGATATTACTGAAACTGCAATCATCGTTGTAGGAAATAAAGGCATATTGACTTATGATTTCGTGAAAACTTCTCTCCTTACTAATTTCTGATGAAACGACTAAAAAGGTCTGTTCTTCCTCTAAAAAGTTTTTTCTTATATCGATTTCATTACATTCACTTGCAATTATCGCAATGTCTGCCACTTGGTCCCTTACGCTTTGGATGGCATGGACACTATTTAGCGGGAGAAGACTGATTTTCACGTCAGGGTACATTTCCGTATATGCTCTTACTATCGGTGAAAGATGTTGCCTGCAATAGTATTCAGAGGCAGCAATCGTAAGGACACCAGATGGCCCATGCAATGCCTCCATGTCTGTTTCCATTTCATCTATAAGGGTAAATAGTTTATCGACATGTCCTATTAGTTTTTTCCCTGCCGTTGTTAACATCGTCTTTTTGCCCACTCTGGTTAAAAGAGTATGATTTAGTTCTTTTTCTAAAGATTGTATTTGCAGCGTAATAGTGGGCTGCGTATATTTTAATTTTTTGGCAGCCCTTGTCATATTTAATTCTTCTGCCACCACTTGAAATGTCTTTAAATTTCTAATTTCCATTCCATCACCGCTTCATCAGATAATATGATTAGAATAATCACTTTGGGTGATATCCTCTATTATTATAGCAAGTTTCAATCGGTCATTGGATATGGAAAATTTTAGTGCTTACTCAAGATGGCTTTTTAGATGATCCATAAATTTTTTTAATGATTCGCCGGACCATCTTTTATCCTACTATACATCTACTTTACTAGAGATGCATATTCTTTCTTTTTGGTTAACGGGCGTTCTAACAATTTTTCACCGAATAACGCCCCCATAAGAGCTACTGCAACTTGAGCTGTTCTATTTCTTTCATCAAGTATCGGGTTTACTTCTACAAATTCTGCTGACGTAATGATTTCTGCATCTGCTAACATCTCCATGGCAAGATGGCTTTCACGGTAACTAATTCCACCCAGCACAGGAGTCCCAACCCCAGGACATTCGTTTGGATCGAGCCCATCCAAATCTAACGACAAGTGTACGCCATCGGTATTTTTTAGATAATCAATGGTTTCTTCCATCACTTTTGTCATCCCCAGCTTATCTATTTCGTGCATCGTGTACACCTTAATACCAATCTCTTTGATCAGATCCTTTTCACCATCATCGAGATCCCGTGCGCCAATATGACCACATTTTCAGGTTTAATTTTCGGAGCATACCCACCGATATTCGTTAGGAAAGGATGTCCAAATCCTAAACTAGCGGCAAGCGGCATCCCATGGATGTTACCTGATGGAGACGTTTCCTCTGTGTTCAAATCCCCATGCGCATCATACCAAATCACACCTAGATTCTTATAATGACGAGATACACCAGCCAATGTACCAATTGCAATACTATGATCCCCTCCAAAAGTCAAAGGAAACTCCTTTCTTCTGATGATGTTGTCCACTTTTTCCAATAAATCCAGGTTCGCTTTCACCACAGCCTCTAAGTTTTTCAAGTTGGTATGTGTGGCAGTGGCTCTCTCTGGAGGTGCAATGTCAATGTTGCCAAGGTCTGTTACCGTGTGGCCTATTTTTTCTAATCGCTCGACAACACCTGCGTAGCGGATGGCGCTTGGCCCCATGTCCACCCCGCGTCTTGATTGTCCTAAATCCATCGGTACCCCTAAAACTGAAATGTTCGTCTCCATGATCATGACCTCCTCAATGAATATAAGAACATTCTAATCTTTTTAAATTATTTGAATCAACCTGGCTAACAGCCTTTATATATATTCAATAAAACCTTTCTGCCAAGAGTTCTTATCATTGAGATAAATGATTGATAGAATTGAACTTTTCTATAAAAATACGTTTTATTCCATTAAAAATATTGATTGATTTTCTGTATTTTTATTAATTTATCATAAATCACCAACGCCCAGCTTCCTAATTTTTACTATTGAAATTTTTTATAGTTGGCATTTGACCGTTTTTGTAAATTGTAGCAAAATTCACTCAATACTTATTTTTTCGAAATGGGGATGAGGATATGATTGATTGGAAAACCATAAATGAAGAGGGTTTGTTGGCACCCACAATGGCAAAAGATTTTCCAAACCTGCCGGTCGTAAAATCTGAGGGATTTTTTTATTTAGGTGCAGATGGCAGAAAATATTTAGATTTTACCTCTGGTATTGCGACAGAAAATACTGGACACAGACATCCAAAGGTTATTGCCGCGATAAAAGAACAAGTTGACCATTTAGTTCATGGCCCTATCGGGATCATTAATTATGACTCTATTATTCACTTAGCAAAAAAATTGAAAGCGGTTTTACCAGAGCCATTGGATTGTTTTTTCTTTGGGAATAGCGGGGCAGAGGCAATTGAAGGGGCAGTAAAATTAGCCAGACATGTGACGAAGAGAACCTATGTCGTTTCTTTCCTAGGAGGATTCCACGGAAGAACGATGGGAGCCCTCAGTCTTACTACCTCCAAAAGTAAGTACAGAAGAAATTTACCTGTAGGAGCCAATATGACTTATCAGTTGCCATATGCTCAAATAACGGAAACACCAGATGGGAAAGACCATGATGATTATTGGTCAGCTCACGTTGAAAAAGACTTTGAACGATTATTTAATCACCAAGTTGCACCAGATGAAGTAGCTGCCGTTATTTTAGAACCGGTACTAGGCGAAGGCGGTTATGTCATCCCGCCAAAGGCATGGCTGCAAAAAATCCGGGAAATCTGTGATCGATATGGGATCTTATTAATATTTGATGAAGTTCAAACAGGTTTTGGCCGAACAGGAGACTGGTTTGCTGCCAATCGATTTGGTGTGACTCCGGATATCATGGCGATTGCTAAGGGGATTGCGAGTGGATTGCCCCTTAGCGCAACCGTTGCTTCACGAGGGTTAATGGAACAATGGGACATTGGAAGCCACAGTACAACATTTGGCGGAAATCCTGTCGCATGTGCTGCTGCTTGTGCAACCATTGAAGTTCTAAAAGAAGAAGGATTAATTGAAAATGCTAGAATTTTAGGTGATTATGCATTAAAAAGATTACTAGAACTGAGAGAAAAACACTCTGCCATTGGAAATGTTCGAGGCATTGGATTAATGCTGGGGATCGAAATAGTCCATCCTGCAACAGGAAAACCAAATGGTGAGGGTTTAATGAAAATTCTCGAGAAGTGTCTCGAGAAAGGAGTCATTTTCTATTTAAGTGGTAATAAAGGGGAAGTCATTCGAATGATACCACCGCTCAATATAGATAAAGAACATTTGGACTATGGTATTTCCTTTCTTGACGAAGCGGTCACGGAATACGAAAAAGAATCCAAATTTGGGGGTTTTTAGATGAATATACTGGATACGTTTGTCCTACTGCTGTATTTTGGTATGCTGATGGTTGTAGGGATCATTGGAATCAAAAAGGCAAAGTCGGAAAAAGATTTTCTGCTTGCTGGAAGCCGATTAGGCTACTTTAGCCATGTCGGTTGTTTAGCCGCCGTCATTATTGGCGGCGCCGCCACAATGGGTACAACCACTTTAGGGTATGATTTTGGTATTTCCGGTTTTTGGTTTGTATCGATGATGGGCTTGGGTATCGCCGCATTGGGGTTATTCGTCGTAAATAAGATTGGCGGTTATGAAGTTTTTACGATTAGTCAGCTGCTGGGAAAACGTTTTGGTGAAGGAACGCAGCTTATCAGTGCTATTGTGACTGCCATCTACACCCTTATGGTCGTCGTAACACAAGTCATTGGGATGGGAAATGTGATTCACGTCCTGCTGGGCTGGTCCGTTATTCCTTCCATGTTTATTGGCGGCGGAATTGTTCTCTTTTATACGATTCTAGGCGGGATGTGGAGTATTACCTTAACTGATATTATTCAATTTGTGGTTATGACGATCGGTGTCTTCTTTATTATGTTCCCTTATAGTGTCGATAGTGTTGGTGGGTTAACTGCTCTTTTTAATAGTATCCCAGAAGGTCATACCAACTTGACCAATATTGGTTGGGACCGTATTTTTCAATACTTTTTATTATACTTTTTTGGTTTAATTGTTTCTCAAGACATTTGGCAGCGTGTTTTTACTGCGAGGAACCAAAAGGTAATGAAAAGCAGTGCCATATCAGCTGGTCTATATAGTGTTTTTTATGCATTGGCACTAAGTATGGTCGGTATGTGCGCATTCGTTCTTCTTCCGAACTTAGGTGAATCACAATCTGCTTTTACTAGTCTGGCATTAGAAATTTTGCCTCCGGGGCTGTTAGGTCTTGTTCTTGCTAGTGTTTGTTCGGCGCTCATGTCCAATGCTTCAGGAGCGATCTTTGCGTCTGCCACCTTAATCACAAACGATATCATTAAGGTATACGCGAAAAAAGATATGACTGAAAAAGACGTTATCAAAACGTCTCGTATCGTAACACTTGGATTAGGTGTGTTATCAATCATCTTCTCGATTTGGATTCAAAATATTCTTGTTGCGTTAGATATGGCCTATGCCATTTTATCGGGAGCTATTTTCGTCCCTCTCGTCGTTGGTCTGTATTGGAAGCGTGTCACGAGCCAAGCTGCATTCTATTCTATTATTGCCAGCTCAATCGTCATCTTTATTACGTTTATAATTTATGGAATTACCTCTACACTGCCGATCATATACGGGTTAATTACAGGAATCATCGTTATTGTTAGTCTAACTCTATTGAGTCCACCTGCTTCTATTCAGTTGAGCGGAAGCGACGTTAAGACTAGTAATCATAAGTAATGCCACATAAAAGAGGCGTGTTCAATGCCTCTTTGGAAACTCGGGGGAAACACGGGGACGGTTCTCATGTTTCCGAGTCAATATGTGTCGCATATATCACACATGCTACTATATAAGATTAAACGAAATCCGTTTGTAATAAGGAGACTAGTACTCCTTATCAACTTTCATCACTTAAATAAGCAAGAGCCTGTTTTTTTCAATAAGGAAACGTAGGAACCGTCCCAATGTTTCCAATCCGGGGAGTGACAGGCACTTGGTTGATAGGATTCATTTTTTCTCTAACTTTTTGAGAATTACATCATTTTACTGTCCCCATCCATCAACATTCATTTCCAAAGTTATTGAGCAATTTACGCACTTCATCTGTTGACTTTGTGTTCATTAATTGATTTCTTAATTCACTTACCCCTCGGAATCCTTTGACATATATTTTGAAAAAGCGATGAAGCCTAGTGATTGAACGTGGCAATTCTTCTAAATATTTGTCATGAAGATCAAGGTGCAATCTTAGAAGATCAAGGTATTCCATACTGCTATGCTCTTTTGACTCTTTTTCAAAAGCAAAAGGATTTTTAAAAATACCGCGCCCATCATAACCCCGTCCACACCGTATTGTTCAACGAGCTTCAGACCAGTTTCTCGATCAGGAATGTCTCCGTTGATTGTTAGTAGCGTATTTGGTGCTATACGATCACGTAATTTTTTGATTTCCGGAATGAGCTCCCAATAAGCATCTACTTGGCTCATTTCCTTTCTTGTACGTAAATGAATAGAAAGGTTCGCGATATCCTGTTTTAAAATATGCGTTAGCCACTCTTGCCACTCGTTTACTTCCGTGTAGCCAAGGCGTGTTTTCACACTGACAGGATCTAGAGAATGGAAAATAATCCGTTTAATTCGTCCGATTTAATTTCTAATATTCTAGTTCCTTTGAAACTTTATTCTTACAATCCTAAACTTCGATAAGTAATAACAGCTTGGTTGCGAATACTTGAGTTCTCGTCACTTAATGCCTTATTTACGATTGGAATAGAATCACTTCGATCCACCCATTGGCTATTACCGAGTTCCTTCAGTAATCTTCTCCTTACATCAAAACTGTTACTCTCCATTAAGGAAAGTAATTCTTCTGAAACAGACTTTAATATAGAATGTTCTATACTGAATATAGCTTCTAGTAATACTGTGGATTCTCTTCCATCCTTAGAACAGTGCCTGTCACTCCTCGAAAAATGTCGAACTAACCAGGTTTTTCGACAAAATCCGGGTGGTGACAGGCACTATTTCTCAGCAGTAGGGAAACGCAGGAACCGTCCCTGTGTTTCCATGATGGATGCTGGGCTCGACTTGGAGACCAAATGCTTGCAGCGTAAAAACGGGAAGGTAATGGTTACGGATGGTCCTTTTGTAGAAACCAAAGAGTTAATTGGCAGTGTGTTCCTCATTGAAGCAAAGCATCAAAACATTCAAGGGCGCGGGCTTCAATAAAAGAAGATGGGAGGGAGAATTCCTATTAAGGGGATAAAAAGGCGATCCAAATAATTGAATCGCCTCTTCCCTTGAAAAAATGGTTCATGGGTGTTGTTTTTAATTTTCCATTTCTCCATACCCTTCTGGTGCTGGAATGGCCTTTTCAGCAGCACGGCTTACTTCTTCCCACTGCTTCCAGACATCGATTCGTTTTTTAGCAGAATCAATTGCTATGTCATAGACAACACTTCCCAGAATCAGCCGTAACGGCGGATTTTCACTATTTGCCAATTTTAAGATCGCTTCGGCCGCCAGTCTTGGGTCGCTATCGACAGATCCTTCCGAATTTTGTTGAGCCAGTTCGTTCCGTAATGGATCATAAGCGTCCATAGGCTGACTCGTTCGCATTTTTAAATAAAGATTCGTCCAATACCCACCAGGTTCAGCAATCGTCAGTTTCACTCCAAAGTGAGCTGCTTCCTGGGCTAAAGCCTCGCTCATGCCTTCCAATGCAAATTTGCTCGCACTGTAAACGCCGGCCATTGGACCGGAAACCAAGCCGCCTATGCTGGAAATTTGAATGATATGTCCTGAGCTCTGTTCCCGCAAATGAGGCATCACTGCCTGACAAACCCAGAGGGCGCCAAAAAAATTGGTCTCGAGCTGGCTTCTCGCTTCCTCTTCACTCTGTTCTTCGATCATCCCCAAGACCATGTTACCTGCATTGTTAATCACAATATCAAGCTTTCCAAAATGTTCAATAGCGGTTGCAACGGTTGAAAAAACTGCCCCTCTATTGGTCACATCAAGTTTTAAAGGCAATAACGTTTCAGGATATTCGCGGTACATCTCATTTATTTTTTCAATATTTCTGGCCACTGCAACGACTCTGTCCCCTGTTTCCAAGGCAGCATTTACAAATTCCAGCCCAAGGCCGCTGCTTGCTCCTGTAATAAACCAGACACGGGGTGTTTTAACGTTTTCGGTCACAGTTAGTCACCATCCTTTTCGTTTTTTAGATTCCAAGTTCATTAATCCCTGACTACTTCTTTATTATTTTCTCGCTCATTCGTGATTCCTCCATATCAATCAAAATAAAAAACACAGGTTGGCCACCTGTGCGTGAATAAACGGGAATACTATCCCAAAAAGATAAAATTTTTTTTAAGAAACGAGATAAATGGCAAAGAAAACGTCAGAAAAATTAGAATTACTAATGGGTTATGGCATTCCCTTCGACATTTTCTTTATCATTTGATCGATTTTAGGCACACAAAAAGAGGGTAGAATCGTCCCCCCTCTTAACGCATGTTTATATACCGGTTAAAGGTTTCTTAAAAATAGGCAGACTAATCCCGATTACTCTACGCACAGGTAGAGCCTTTAATAACTATTAAATTAGTTAAATAAAGGTGCAAATCGGAACTTCATTTTTAAGGAACCCTCCAATCATCCAGATAAAAAAATGGTATCATATGGGAGTAAATTAAACAATGTGTCTTTTGTCGGCTTTTTAAACAATTCAATAGTTTACCTGTATATAATCCTGTATTTTGGAAAAATAACCCCATTGTTATATTTTTTTAGGTCCATTAGTTCTAATTGAATCTGCTTTGTACTCGAACCAAAAAGTGAAATACCTTCTATAAATAATTGTTATTCTTCATCAACCTGTTCATTAAATTTGACTAGTGTTTTACAACATTCTGGCCCTAAAATGAAAATGAGCGCTTATCCTGTTCCAGGATTGCGCCCTATATTGGTAATTAAGTAAATTAAAATGCCCCTTTATATAACAAATTCAAACCCCGTCGGTTTTTGGAATGGCCCTTTATTGCTTATTTGAATTCTACGTTGCCTGTTTCCTTATCGCCCGATGCAGGTATATAATAAGGCATATTGCCCGGCTTTAATTTCCATTTATCGTCGAAAATCTTGGATCTATAGTCTCTTATATTCTGCAGCTCTTCCTCTGAGAAACGGCCATCTATAAGAAACTTCTCAATGTAATCACTCTGATAATCAGTATAATCATGGGCAAATAACATAACTGTGTCAGGCTTGGCATCGACTAATTTCTGTAGATTACGGGTTGCCTCCAGCTGTTTTTCTTCCTCTACACTACCTAAAGTCAGCTGTCTCACCTCTTCAATTGACATATGATTTAAGGTGTATGGAGTATCTCCCATGAATAAAAGATCATATCCCTCCGTCTGTACCAAAACAGCAGTGTGTCCTGGGGAGTGGCCGGGAGTAGGGAGAAGTATAACACTTCCATCACCAAAGTAATCCAGGCTTTTTGAAAAGCTCTTAAATTCACCAGAATCATAGGTAAACAGCTCGAGATCATCCTTTACTAAATCAAAGGAATATGGGTAAATTGAGGTTCCCTTTTCCCAATCCTCCTTGCTTATTACAGCTTTGGAATTGGGTAGGTTTCGCAGCCCGCCTGCATGGTCATCATGAGAGTGCGTCATAAATACCGTTTTTATATCCTCAAGCTTATAGCCCAGTCTCTCCACCTGAACTTGAAGCTCCTGCTCCGTAGTAAGTCTGTATTCATTTTTCACCGTCAGCAGACGTGAAACCATGTAATTGTGGTTATAGAACCCATCATGTTCATTTGCCTGTTCCCAGTTAATGGCTGCATCAACCATCATAAGACCATGGTCGGGGTGGTCTATAAGATATGTGTATAACGGTATAGTAATAGTATTTTCATCCACAAGTGTCTTAAAATATCCTGTCAATCCTACCCAGCCATCAAAACCCCCGTAGAATTGCCCATAGGCGAGAATTGTATCTCCCACGTGAAGGGGATAAACCTTAACCTTGCCATCTATTGCGGGCGTTTTAATAGTTGCAGATTGAATGGCCTGTAGACGCTTCTCCTCGGCCTGCTTAAAAAGGCTTGTAAGATAATTTTCAACCATTGGCACCGAAATAAACATTAAGACTAGCAATATGATAGCCGGTACACCGAGTAAGCTTAGTCGGCTGCATTTACTTTTTTTCGCAAAAGATTTCGACAAGGATTCAGGTCTCTTAAAGTCTATAACCATAAGAAGAAAAGCGATAACTGAGAGAATCCCCAAAATTACTGGTAAATCCTGAATATAGAATATAACTGCTGCATAAAAAATAATAAACAACACTGCTGAAGGTATACCAAAGAACTTCAGCACTCTCTTTCTGCTTTTCTCCCCTTTGGCGAGGAATTTGAAAATACCCGGCCAAAGAAGTCCAGTATTCACCGCAAGTGACATGATGACATAAAAGGTTAGCAATATGGGGTTTATCCCCTTCATATAGAATACGATAGACATAATGGCTAACAGCCATAGAGATAATATCAATAGTAGACCTTTTCCAATGTTTTTGAGTATTTTTAAGGTTATTGACAAAGTTGTCATCTCCTCTAGTTTATATAAACCAATGATTGATTGTTTCATAATCAATTAGACTAAGAGTAGATTCAGGTATTCCCAATACCTTCTCTATGGAATCAGTATACGCTGCAAGTATGTTTTTCATTTGGTCAATGCTGTTTCTGTCCTGCCCATCGGTTAGAATCAGCATAGATAATCTATCCCATAGGCTTTGTATCAGAGACAGCATAACTTCACCTGCGTAATCAGGAAAGGAAGGTTTAAATGTCCCTTCATGAATCCCTTGTAAAATAATCGAAGACAGTAGAGGTGAAATGCGTTCAGTTGAATAGGTGAGCATCTTCTGACGAACAATTGCATTATCATCGCTGTACCATACCCTCATTAGACTTATCAAATAATCCTTTTGTCCAACCTTCCACTTTCCTGCCACTGCGAAGTAATTAATCAACTTCTCTATGGCCGATAGGCCCTCATCCCTAACTATTGGGGTTATCTGCTCCACTCCCTGATCCATTAAGCGCTCAACGAGTACCTCCAACATAGCCTGCTTTGATGGAAAATAATGAAAAAAAGTACCCTTAGAAATGCCTAGTTCAGTCAGTATATCCTGAATTGCCATCTGCTCGTAGCCCTTTGTATAAACAAACTTTTGAGCAGCATTGAGAATTTCATTGCGCTTTGCATTATATTCCTCTTGCTTTAAAATCCTTGCCATAGTATCACTCCTTTTAATAAACCAACCGTCGGTATATTAATTTTACATAATATTCAACCTATGTCAATCGCTTATAAAATATATCTTTTCGAACAATGCCTGTCACTCCTCGAAAAATGTCGAACTAACCAGATTTTTCGACAAAATCCGGGTGGTGACACAGGCACTATTTCTTAAAACAAACCTTAACACATTTGTGTCAAGGTTTATATTCCGAAATTGTTTATACTAACTTACAAAATAGGCGAGAGTAGGCGGGAGACGGCTTCTTTACATTTGATAATAGTGGATCGTTCTTTATATCGTTCAAGTGTAAGTTTTGAACTTGCTTCACTGTCCTTAAGAAATAAATTTTGAAGTTGTGCAGAAATTTGCTCATCATATACAATGGCGTTTACTTCAAAATTTAATCTAAAGCTGCGCGTATCAATGTTGGTTGTACCTACCGAAGCCACTTCCTCGTCAACAACAATCGTTTTAGCGTGTAAAAACCCATTCTCATATAGCAGTATTTTAGCCCCGTATCTCAAAAGTTCTCCAGCATGCGCCCAAGAAGCCCAATAGACAAAAGGGTGATCAGGTTTATTAGGAATCATAATACGTACATCAACCCCAGAGAGCAACGCTATTTTACAAGCATCCATAAAACTAGTATCAGGAATGAAATAAGGGGTTTGTATATATACACTTTTTTTGGCAGACATAATTAACTTTACATACATATTTTTGAGGTGTTCTATTTTTGAGTTAGGTCCGCTAGCAATGATTTGAGCAATGCTACTCCCGTCATGCAATCCCTTTTGAAATGAAAAATCCCTACGATCTACCTTTTTTTGCTTTCTTGCTTGGTTCCAGTCTAAAATAAATCTCCCTTGAATATGATTGACGGCCCCTCCCTTCAATCTGAAATGAGTGTCCCGCCAATAGCCAAATTTTTCATCCTTCCCTAGATATTCATTACCGATATTAAATCCTCCGATATAGGCAATTTCACCATCGATGATACAAAGCTTCCTATGATTTCTATTGTTAACACGGAAGTTAATTAATTTAAAGAAAGAAGGGAAGAAAACCTCAACTTCCCCATTATAGGAAAGAAGTTCTTTAAAAAACGAAGGAGTCATCTTCTTAGAACCAATTTCATCATAAAGGATACGGACTTTGACTCCTTCCTTTGCTTTTTTAGTAAGTTCATCTCTCAGTTTTTCCCCTAGGGAATCTCGTTGGATGATGTAGTATTCAATATTAATTTCTTTTTTGGCTTGTCTGATATCGTTAAACAAAGCATCAAATTTATCATTCCCATCATGAAAAATGACAACTTCATTATCTTGTGTCACTAATGCATTGGATGATTGTAAGTTCATTTTAATTAACTGGGAGTACTTCTGTAACATCCTATTGTTTTTTTGAAGCTCCTTATTCCGTATCTGCTCCAATTGTTCATTAACTGAAGATTGAAGATAGCTTCTCTCTTCATCAGACAGTTTATAGAAATTTTTCCGCTTTAATTGACGGCCTAGGAAGACATAAACGAAAAATCCAATAATAGGTAGAAAGAGCAACACCATTAGCCATGCCCACGTTGAGCCAATATCTCTTCTTTCGAAAAAAATAACAACTACTGCTAACAAGATATTCAAAACCACTATTATGACAACAAGTAGTGGAACCAAGTTATTTAATTCCAAACAAAACCAACCCCCGTTCAATTTATATTTATTAGATTATTTTAACCTTTCACAAGTAACTTCATTACCTTTTCAGATTAATATGAAAAGGTGCACCAAATCAAGGAAAATGGAAGTTGAAAAGACCACCAAAAAGCCTTGAAAGGAGCACCTATTTAGTGTTTATGCAACGTATGGATTTGGAAAAGTAAGTGAATATGATAAAGTGATAGAACAGTTTGATGATCTTTTGAAATACTTCTAAATAAAGTGAAACTTCAATTAGTGGGGGTGTTACAGCCCGTTAATCTGCGATAAAATAAGCATTCTAGGAATTGTCCTATGAATGCTTTTACACTTCTTTTATTTAGCGTGAATTTCTTGGACGCGTCCACTCTGTCCATCTTTTAACCTGACTTTAATACCTTGAGGATATATTAAAAATTCATTGCTAGTCTAAGTGGCCTTCTTTTGAGAATTAAGGACCTTCACGCTCAAATGAATTATCAGAATTATTAGTGCATAATACATCTTAATAATCTATACTATAGGTAACCTTCACTATTCATCTCGTTTATTCCCCTCTCTGTTGCAAATTCCCTGTTTTTACAACTTAACAAGAAAGAAGGATGATTTATTTCATGAGAAGATTAATATTATGTAATTGTGGCAGCGGAAAGGATCAAGTAATTTGCTGTGGACCTATTCCGCAAGTAAAGGTAAGAAAATTCCCCATTAACTGCGAACAGGAACGCAAGGAAGTCCTCCAAAATATTCAAATCAGCTCACAATTTAACATGAGGTATCGAGGGTTGTTTGAATACTATGGAAAGGATCTAATAGCGTATAAACGCGAAAAGCCTCGAGACCAAAACAGAAATGAATTTCTTCGAATCATCTCTATATTTATGAGTTTTTACTTAGAAGATACCTGCCCCACCTCTTGGGAAAACTGCCAGCCATCATTTTGGGAAGAACTTATGATTACGATTTTCCCTCTTCATATGCATGTCACACCCCAGAAAAAAGAAGTTGAAAAATTCCTCCATGAACTAAAAAAATTTGTTCGCTGGCTTGACAGGAGAGTCGGTACTTCCTGGTCCCTCACTATTGAAAATCACATCAATAAATATCATGATGAACTAAAAATGTGTGAAGTATTGCTAAATACTCACTTCTTACTCCATTTTCCTCAAATCCACAAATCCGACAACTGGGATCCCCTACAAAATATAAAAAAATTAAAAGAGGATAGCAGTGAATTTAACAATACGATAAATAGTATTTTTAAGATTTGCAGCACGCATGAAAATACAACTGTATTAAAAGATATTTCGGATGATCGAGATTTTTATGTAATAGGACTTGATTGTAATCAGACTATGGAAGGGATTCTACTAGATTGTTCAATTGGAAAAAAAGATAGTGATATCTATTGGCATTGGCTTTTTACGGAAGGGGTATATCCTGGAAATACAAGTAAATACATTTCATTTGATTGATTCTATAATAAAAACACAGGCATATTGATTAACCATTTTTCACTATTACTGTTAAAGTGGGAATTGGATTTCCACTGAAATAATTTTTAGGCAAAACGACCAATTGGATACTACTTCCAAACTACAAAATTTCTCGAATCGCTACTAATTGTTTGCCATACTTCTGAATTTTGACGATAGAGGTTAGGATCCCCTGTTTCTATAAAACCTTTTATCGAACTTACAATCTCCGAATGAAGTAATTCACGGCTTTCTTCATTGTCCTTTGACCAGACAAACCGACCTAAATTCGGAACATCGCTTAAGAAGTTCCCAAATGTAAAAATTACATCCAATCCATGAAAAGTACCAAATATCTTCCTCCATGGTAGCGGTAGCTGATCCCATGTAAACTTGTATTGGTAAATTGGCTTTGGAATATCAGCAATCCTTCGCATGAGCTTGTTATCAAACCAATAGAAAAGGGATTTATTAAATAATGTACATTTCAATTTATAAGACAGGTACGATGGATTCTTTAAGAAATCACGCCTGTTAAAATTTTTTTCATTATGATTAAATAGCTCCCACAATTCCTTCTGCCCTTTGTAACCATAGACAAGTAAAAGACTGGCTTCATTAAGCACAGTGCCAATCATCATTGGAACTGCATTTGCTACTTGTAGCTCTTTCTCATTCCCGAAAGGTAATACTATCCCATCGCAAATATGGGAAATCTGCTTCACTCCTGCTCCTGCTTTTATTAGTTTATCTGTTGTTTGGCCTAACAAATACTGGCGAATACCCTCCGCTCCCATACTACGCTTATATTGCTCTGCCAATTTAGATGAATCAATTAATCCATCTTGCAATAACAATACAGTAATCAAAGCCTCCGCAGCTTCTTCGGCCTTCTCTATCGAACGAAGTTGCGGATATCCTGACATCGCAATCGCCTTGTGAAACAATCCGGTTGCCATTTGTGAATGAATAAGCCCCCATACATTCATACATCCAGCAGAATGCCCTTGAATGGTGACATTACCTGCATCCCCGCCAAAATTTCCAATGTTGCGCTGTACCCACTCTAAACCTTTTATTAAATCGAGTGTCACATAATTACCTGAATCATTCGCAGCATCGCCTGTATGCAGAGCTTGATGATAAAACGCCCCTAGGAATCCCAAACGATAATTAACCGTCACAACTACCACATTCGCTTCTTCTGCAATCCGAGAAGCTTCATAAATTGGATCGCTAGCAGTTCCCCGCGTGTTACTTCCCCCATGGATAAAAACTAAAACAGGCCGTTTGTCGCTAGCATCTCTAACTGGCGTCCACACATTTAAATAAAGGCTATCTTCAGACCCAACAAGTTTCCCATACATACTTGTATCTGGAGTTCCATAAATTGTTCCAGATTGTGCAGATGGCTCCTTAAAAGCCTTTACCTCCAATACCCCTTCCCAGGGTTCCACATCTTGTGGCTTCTTCCATCGTAACTCTCCAACCGGTGGTGCAGCATAGGGAATCCCCAAATACTTATCCACTTTCGCTAATCGTATTCCTTCAATCCATCCTGCCATCGTTTCCATTAAAGGTCTTTCTTTTATCTGCATTCAATCGCCCCATTCACTCCGAATATGTGTTAGTTAAAGTGAAATCATTTTGTTTATTATATATTTAACCAAAAATTCAGACAACTACAATTCTACTATTTAACTAACTATATAAGAAGCCAATTATTAATGGTAATTGTCTTTTTGTTTTGTCGTTATAGATATGCTATTACGCTTCTAATTATGAAAATCAAAGAATAGAAGGACACCACCAATTAGCTGTAACTAATCGAAGTGTCCTGAATAACGGATAAATTGATCTATTAATCTCAGAATATAAACGAAACAAGAAAATATAAAATCCCAGCCCCAAAACCTACACTAATGCTTGTGTTAAATCCTTTAATAAATCTTCCACATCTTCAATCCCAACCGAAATTCGGATAGAACAGTGCCTGTCACTCCTCGAAAAATGTCTAACTAATCAAGTTTTCATCAAAATCCAGGTGGTGACACTATTTCAAAGCAGAATGCTACGAAAGGATATGTTGCGACTACATCTAATTTTACTGAAAATGCCCGTTTATATGCAGAAGGTATAAATATTGGTTTGATAACTGGAACTGATTTAGTGGAAATGTGGCTGAATTATACTAACCCAGTTTCAGAAAATATTATAATGAATTCAGTCAACAACCATACGACTAATAAACTTGAAATGCCGATTTAAGAACTGCACCCTAACCGAGTTAGGGTGCAGGCTTTTTTACTTGTGTGGAAAGATTGATACTTGTATACAATCTTATAACCGCTATAGTTAATCATTTTCTTTCCCACACTTAAACATTTTCTACTATATCTAAATCTGTTTTAAGAAGTATTCACACACTTTACTCGAAGAAGTCTAACCGCTTTTCACTATTGCCCTATTATCCTCAATTTCGTGCTTAACTGTTCATTTTTTCAGGTGTAATAAACAAGAAAAAGGACGAGCATTATGTTCTCATCCTTTTTCTTATTGGCTGAAAGATTCTTGAGCCAAACAGATTACTTTTTTCATTCTTATCTGTTTCACTTGCTGTGCCAATGTTTGCCCTATTAGTATTCTGTTTGGTCCTCTGCAACTTTCCTTTCCCATTTTGGTGATAAATCTTGATATAAGCTAGTCTTTTGTAAACGCTGCTTAAAGTAATGATTTAACTTTGGATTTGTGCAAAAGATAAAGCATCCCTTTTGTCCGCGGGTCATCAGTGTACGGTAGGTGTTTCGAATGATTTGGTCTGCAACAGCTTGTGCTTTTTCTGGATTGTCCCTCGCCATTTTCTTTATCCCTTTTAAAGATTGATCAGTCTTTGCACGTTTTGTATAGTCTGATATGACCTCACCATTTTCAAAGCGTAAATCATCACCTATGATCACACCTACATAATCAAATTCTAGTCCTTGTGAAGTATGAATACATCCCGCTTCTTTAACAGAATTTTGATCAATTGCCCAAATACCATTTGATAAATTCCAGCTTATTCCAAAATCAAATTCTGGAATGACAATATCTTTATACATGGTGTTAGTCCGCTCTCCAGAGGGCCACTCCCAACAGTATCCAGCTAGCATACGTGATTTATTATTTTTCTTGTTTAATGTTTCAATCTCTTGTAGCAACTCATGTGGATTGTCGAACACACGAAAATCATAATCGACACCATAATCATGAGTGTTAGCCGTTTCCCTTATCTGAAGCACATCATCCAACCAGGCAATATAGGCATCTGATCCATCACAGCGGAATTGAGATATTAATTTCCCTGAGATTATTTCAGCATCAAACTCTTTAGAAAATTTTTCAATTAAATCAATACTTCCTATATCCTTTAATGTGACCCTCTGATTTTCATCTATGAAAAAGATGGTGAACTTTCCTGCCTTAATTAATTCCTTTATTTGATTTTCTCCCTGATTTCCATAAAAGCCCGATTTTTCATTTAATCGATGTGCTTCGTCAACAATAATAACATCGAACTCATTCAATTCTGCGTTAGTAAAACTCCCAGACCCTTTAAATAAGTTATCAATTTCCGTCTTTCTCACTTCACCTTTTAATTTGGAAGCGTACACATCTCTAGGTGCAGAATTTTTTGAAACATAAAGCGTCATTAATCCTTTATTTATTAGATTGACTAATAGATTTATTGCCATCACAGATTTACCTGTACCTGGACCACCTTCAATAACCATTACTTGTTTCTTCTCATTTTTTACACACTCTAATGCAAGATGAAAGGCATCTTCATAATATACTTTTTGTTCATCTATCATGAGAAATTCTTGGTTGCCATTTAACATATTTATAAGGGAATCCTGCAACGACTTTGAAGGACGAATTCGACCATGTTCAATTTGGTAAATTAAGTTATTCTGATCACCTTGCCGGACATATTTTTTTATAAAATCCCTTAATTTTTGAATTTCCCCTTTTGTAAATATAGGCGCTTTTAATAAATGATCCTTGTAATGTTCGTCAGTTAAAGGGTCGTTTTCCGTTTTCCTGTAATTATGTAAATATGCACATGGCTGCAGTTGTATTTGCTGCTCTTGAACATTTTCATTAAAATCCTTTATTAAAGAAGCATATGTCCAGGCCTGATAAGAAGGATGTGGTCGCTCACGTAGGCTTCTACCTAAATATGTTTTAACAAGTCCATCTTTATTCGTTATTTTCTCCACCTCAGACCATTGCTTCAGTTCAACAATGACAACATGATCCTGCTTTCCATCATTACCTGTAACGATAAAATCAACCCGCCTTGATGTATTCGGAATTTTAAACTCAATGGCGACCCCAGCATCATTAGGAATCTCTTCATCTTGCATGACATTTGACATTCGTTGGAGAGAATTCTCCCAAGATAATATTTCCTGTTTAGAAGTACGGCCTATTTTTTCCTGATATGAATTATATAAACGTTCAACCAATAACTCATTAGTAACATCTGAAACAAATTCAGATTTGGTTGCTTCATAAATAATCAATTTCCCCACAACTCCCAATAACTTTAATCACTATCTTCTGAACCCAATCCTAAATTGATATGATGGCAGTCTTTTATATACCTTTTTTCCTATTTTACCATTTTCTAAAATATTCTTGCTGTTTGTATCTTATAAAAATTTTCCCTTCCCTATACTAATCTATTAAGGGTTACAGAAACCCCAATACCGTCCCAACATTTTTCTAAACTCCATAAATTAAGGTGCCAGTCTCCCACAGTATTAAATAATTACTGCACTGGAGCCTGACACCTAATATAAAAGTTTTCCCTACTTATTTTCACCTGGAAACAAAACCGCTATAATAACGATGTTATTATCAAATTGTTTAAAATAAATTTGAAACTTCTTAATAAATATAATCTGCAATTAAATCTTCTTTTTTTGTTAAATCACAATTGCCAATAATTGACTTTAAGGTCTTTGTTGAAGGGTCCGTGTTTATACCTCCATTTATTGAGACAGTTATAGTAAGAAGAAAGCACTAATTTTAATCCTTATACTTCCTACAAATTTTAACTCACATATTTAAGAAAGTGCAAATTTCTGTCTATTTTTTAACATTAACACCAATTAAATATTGATAACTTTTGTCAAACATTTTAATATGATTCTAAAGGAGGGAATTTATCCTATAAAAAAGTAAATCTTATACTTTTAACAATTATCGGTATGTTCTTTATAAATAAAACTAACTTAAATCAATAAGAGGTTTTGATGTTGGAACATATTTATAATCTAGTATTTTAAGGAGACTAAATAAAGATGACAGCAGTATTTCTAATAGGATTTCTACTATTTTTATTTTCATTGATTTATATTCTCTTTCACTTCCTAAGGAAAATTAAGGATAGAAATAGAATTCTCTCAAAAAAAATCTTTTTTTCAACCTTTGTCGGAGGATTACTTTTGTTCATTATTGGCGGGACGAATATGGACACCGGAGTACAAAACGAGTTAAATGAATCTTTAGCAACTATCGAAAAATTAAGTACAGAAAATAATGATCTCCACTCAGAAGTTAAAAAGCTTAAATCAGAAAACGAACAGTTTTCAAAGCAAAATGGAAAACTAAGTGAGGAAGTAAAAGATTTATCAACTAAGGTTACAGCAGCTGAAAGTGCAGAGGCTGATAAAACAAATCTTAGCAAACAAATCACAGAGTTGGAATCTAAAAACAAATCGCTAGAAAATGAGGTAAATAGCTTAAAGGATCAGCTTGCTAGTAAGAATACATCAACAGCTAGTTCTAATACAAATGAATCATCCACTAGCACAACTTCTAGTGGAGAGAGCGAATACTTTTCAAATTGTACTGAACTTAGAAAAGTTTATCCAAATGGTGTTTCATCTGATCATCCAGCCTATCAATCTAAAATGGACAGAGATAAAGATAATTATGCTTGTGAAAGATAAGAATTGCCCTTTTTGGGCTCTCCTTTTTGTGTAAAAAATAAATTGTCGGTCTGATTAATTGAACAAGCCTTTATGTACGAAGTAATAACCAACGCAGTGAAATTAGGCAGACCGACATTTACATACAAGGTTGCAAGCAGATGGCTCATGAATTTTTTCCAAGAAAATCAGGTAGAATCATTTTTATCCGAGGCCGAGAAAAGTAGTAGGTGAATCTCCACTTCTTTATCGTGTACCCACCCACTTTTCACAATTGCCTCACTACCCTCTATTTGTTGTCATTTCATACTTAGCTTCCTTTTTCATTAACCATGGCTTAGATAACCAGCGCCTTAGTGCAAAAATTCCACGAATCCATTCATCAAACCCTTGAGCTACCCAAATTCCAAGTAACCCTAATCCAAACATTAAAACACAACTGGTAATTCAATTAATCCACGCAACAAATAAGTTGGACGCCATTTCAACGTTTCAGCATCTGTCTTCAGATGTAGATTAGGCATTCTGCGCAGTAAAGTGAGAAGGCCAATCATTATTTCGGCCTAAGAATATGGCTAATATAATAATGAATGCTCCTGTTTCTATTAGCAGCCACTCATTATTTATAAATACTATACGGGAGTGGTGCCGTAGAAAAGGGGGCATTTTAAAATGTAGGTAGTCATTTACCTTATTCTACATTTAAAATATTAAGGCCCTTTATAGTTGCCTACAACATTTACTATAATTTTACTGTGAGGAAATATAAATATAATAGTTATACATTACAATACATTAAAGAGCCTGTTCAAAAATCACCATTTCAGTTTAATGAGAGCAGCAGTAGGAGAAAATCAAGGTTCAATATTGGGAACGAAAGGGGGATTTCCGTGACGAAAAATCTCCTCTCATCCCGATCGATGGGAGGATGCCCGGCTACGGTGCTTTTTTTTTACTCAATTTTACGAGCGATTTGAACAGGATCTTAAAATACATAAAATATGGAGGTTTTCTGTAGTGAAAAGAATTTTATCCTTTACCCTTATATTAACGATGATATTCGTAATGTTATCGCCCACCGCAGACGCAGAAACTGCCACGGATTTAAAGGGCAATAATATCGTATCGGTCGAAATCGATAATATGCAGCCGGTTTACGGTCAAAAGATCACCGCCAATGTTATCACGAGTAATGGTTCAATGGGCAACAATCTAACATTTCAATGGCAAGTACAGGAATCACGTATGAGCGATAAATATATTAATGTAAAATCGGGTGGTACATCCAACAGCTACAAAGTAACGTTAAATGATATTGGTAAAAAATTGCGCGTTGTAGTTGGTTTAAAATCAAATGGTGAAAGTAAAACTTCATTGCCCACGAACGCAGTATTAAATGCCAACCCCCTTATTGCATCGATTAAATTCGATAATAATTTAAAGGACGATGCAAATAAAGAGAATTTGACAGCAAATGGGGATTATAGTTTTGTAAACGGTGTATTGCCCGGGACCAAAGCTCTGCACTTAGAAAGTGGAAACGGCAATTATGTCAGTACGAAGCATAGCTTGAATTTTGGTAATGACAGTTTTACCGTATCTTTCTGGTATAAGGGCGACACTAACAAGAATCAGGTCATATTATCAAACAAGGATTTTAGTAACGGCTCTAACGCAGGCTGGGCGATTTACACATCAGCCAATTCGGTCAACATGAATTTAGGATTCCCGACCGCAAAAGAAAAGAACATTTCCTTTGGGCGCAACACGTTTGATGCTTCCGATTGGCGTTACGTGACATATGTTGTAGATAGAAATAAAATGCTCGCGTCGTTGTATATCGATGGTTACGAAATGGCTGAAACTACGCTGAAGCTCGGAACTTTAGATACATCGAACCCATTAAATATAGGTTCCGACGGATTGGGCAACCTCGGAGGTAATTCATTCGATATCGCTGATCTGATGATTTGGGAAGGCGCATTTAGCAGTGATGTAGTTCAAGCTAATTATAATAGTTACGCTGTAAATAAAGTAGATATGAACGCGCTTAACGACACAATATCAGAAGCAAAAAAAATAATAACAGGCGGTCTCGGCAACGGCTTCAGCAAAACCGATTTTGATTATTTGAAAAAGGTTTTGAATACGGCAAATACGGTTGCAAAAAAGCAAAAAGAAAAATTATATACACAGGAAACCATTAATTATTACGAACGTGAACTAAACAACGCCATATTCATCTATCAAAAAAGCAATAAAACATTAACTCCCGCCGATTTAAATATGATTGTGGACAGCGACCCGGAAATCAGTAATAATCCCGCTTCAATCGCGCGCGTGGAGGCAGGTTTCAGAAAAGAACTGAGCTTATTCCCGCAGGCCGATGTAATGTTGCTTACCGGCGACATTACCGGCGGTAACAATGCCATAGAATATCTGTGGATGAATGAGCTGACAGGCATATACAATAAACTTAAAAATGAGGGTTTATTTGACAATACGGAGTTTTATATGATTAGAGGCAACCATGATATGGGCGGCGCCGAAAAATTAATACCTGTCGGTTCGGCGGGCGCGTGGAACGAATCTACGCAATCGTACGATAACAATTTCTTTAACGATTCTTATAGGGTAAAGGTAAAAGGATATAATATTGTGGGTTTTGATGGAAATTATAACAACGACAATACGGTGGCAAAAACCAACAACTTCCTCGACGAAATTACAAAAGAAGAGGATTACGATCCAACAAAACCCATATTTGTAACTTCTCACTTCCCTATTAGTGGAACCACGTGGTCATCGGCATGGAGCAGCGCGGCAAGTAATAATGTTGGTAAATATATTGCCGACAATAATTTGTCGCAAGTGGTATATCTGTCAGGTCATACGCATTACGACCCGACAGACGAACGTTCTCTCTATCAAGGTGCGGCTACTTATCTCGAGGCTGGTTCAACGTCATATTCCAGTTATATTGATGGAGGTCCGTACGGCGGATATATGGAAGGCGCGTATATCAATTACAATACCACACCTCGCATCGCGAATTTCTTAGAGGTTTACGGTACAAAAATTATCATCAAACAGTATAATTTAAGTTCAGATGAATATGTAGGCATACCTTTTGTAGTAAACGTTGGCGAAGGCAAAGATGCCTTTACTTATAGCAAGAGCGATACAATAGAACTCATCGCTCCGCAGTTTGATGAGGGCATTACGATCAATTCCTTCAAAAACAACGAACTTACTTTTACAATGAAGCAAGCCAATGACAATGTGCGTGTGTTGGAATACAATGTTCAGCTTATCAACAAGCTTACCGGGGAAGTTGACAAATCGTTCAACAGTCTTTCGCTCCCGCTAGACAAGCCATTCGATAAACACAGGGAATACAAGATTACAGGTTTGTCGCCGAATACTCCATACACACTCCGAGTCTTCGCTGCGGATTCCATGTATAACCGTTCGTCGCAAGACATTGACATTACGCCTTAAGGTGTTAATTTAGAGAGCATCACTGCACCTGCTGGCAAAACAGGGGTGGCATTCGGAGCGGCGAAGACAGCAGACAATCTGAACAGCTTTGTGAATGAATTGAAGGCTCAAAGCGGAAGCATATCTCAAGCGAAGCGGCTGAATATTTGCTGCGAGAAGCTAAATATGTATTGACACAAAAGTAGAGCGATTCAAGTGTTTGAAACCCTTTAACTTTAATCTGGAAATATTCCACAATATTGAAATGACTTACAATTATTATTGTAAATTATTTGATTCTATGTAAATAATATCGATAAGCAGAAACAGAGCTTCTTCAATTTCTAAACTTGTATAAATTAACATTTGTATAGAAGCAGGTTTTCCCTTTTCGGGAGCCTGCTTCTTCTGTTAGAAATGGATAAAGAGTATTGTTGTTGAAATTTCATATCAAAGAGTCTTGCTTAAAACACTGTTTATTCAAAAAAAGATGCCTGCCCCCAATATATTAATGGATTAACGCACTGGGGGCAGGCACCAGGAATTTATTAGAGGAAGGTTTCCTTTTCTGATACGATTATATCTAAAGAAACTGAAATAAACGACAAAGCCCCATACGGGATTACTCCTTATGGGGCTTTGTTATTTTTTAATAACTTACCGGAATAATTCCAGAATCTGTTCGATAGCATGCTAGCGGGTAAGCAGGAATCTCCTCATCCCAACGGTTTGGATTAACCTTTTCTACTTCAACTGTAGCTAAGCCGTAAAGTAAGGGCTTTTAATCCAAGATAATTTTGTTTGATTAAATGCCCGTTTGATTTTTATCCTAGATTTCCATCTCTTTTATTTCCTTTCGTTTCAAAAAAGATATCTAAAAAAAAATTCCTGACGTTACTAAAATTTGAGTAAACAGGAGAAGAGTCCCCACGTTTTTCCAATGGATATCGATATATTACACCTTAAAAGGATTGCCTCGTGCGGTAAGCCACATCCATATTTCCTGTTGTAACAATTGGAAAAAAGGAACTTGCAACTTGAGCGAAGGCGCAAATTCTCGGGGTATACCAGGTGCATTTATAAATAATATAAAGTTTAAAAAATTAATTGAGGAGGACTTGTATGCAACAGGATCAACATAGAACAGTGCCTGTGGTCAAGACCCCAAAATATAGACATTATCAAAATACGACATTATATCGCTTTTTGATAGTTTAAATAGTAACTTTTAGGAGAAATGAATCCAAGTTTATATTGGGTTCGTTTTTCATTGTAGTAACGGATATATTTATTTAAATCTTGTTGAAATGTTTGTAATTGAATTTTTGGATAGAAACAAGGAAATTCTGTTTTCAATTGAGAAAAGAAGCTTTCAATCACAGCGTTATCCCAACAGTTTGCCTTACGAGACATACTAGGTGTAAACTTCAAATTCTTGCTCAAGTTATAATAATTAAACGATCTATATACACTTCCTTGATCACTGTGTACGGTGACTCCTTCAAGCGTTTTTAATTTTCGTTTCTTTCGAGCTGATTCAATGGTAGCTTTAATAAGCTCTTGATTAGGGCTAGAGCTAACTTCTAGGGCAAGAACTTCCTTATTAAATAGATCCATCAAGGCTGATATATAAAGTTTTTCTTGTTCAACTTGAATTTCTGTCATATCCGTAACCCATTTTTGGTTGGGGTGACTGGCATGAAAATCTCGTTCTAAAAGATTTTTATACACATATCCGGCAGCCTGGCCTTTTGTTTCTTGCGTTGTTTTAGGCCGTCTTACTAATGCTTTAATATTTGCTTCCCTCATAATACGAGCTACTCTTTTATGATTTGCAATAGTCCCCTTATCTTTTAAATATTTTGCAATTCTTTTGGCTCCATACGTGCCTTTATGAAGAGTGTATGCCCGTTTTATCTTAGTTAAGAGCTTACGATCCTTGTTTGAGACTTGCTTTTTAGGTCTACTAAGATAAGCATAATATCCACTTTTTGAAACCCCTAATACACGACAAAGAAGAACAACTGGATAATCCTTTCTCAAAAAAGAAATAGCTTCGAATTTCTTGCTTATTCGTTCTCTTTGAGAAAGGCCTGGAACTTTTTTAATATCTCATTCTCCAATTCTTTTTCTTTTAGTTTTTTCTCTAACTCCTTAACTTTTTTATTACTATTTTTAGATTGAGGGGTACTATGAGAATGTGGATTTTCTAAGCCCTTTTCTCCTCTTTCCTTATATGCATTAACCCAACGATTAACAGTATCACGGTGTAAATTTAGTCCTCTAGCAGCCTCTATTACTGATTTCTCCCCATCTATTATCTGAAGTACAGCTTTTAACTTAGTTTCGACACTTGTATGTTTTCTTGTCATTTTGTATGTCCCCCAATAATGTAGATATGTCGTATCTTTATCTATCCTATATGTCCATTATAAGGGGGGCAACCACTGTCACTCCTCGAAAAATGTCGAACTAACCAGGTTTTTCGACAAAATCCGGATGGTGACAGTGGTTGCCCCCCTAGGAAGTGTATATAGATCGTTTAACTATTATAACTTGAGCAAGAGTTTGAAGTTTACACCTAGTATGTCTCGTAAGGCAAACTCTTGGGATAACGCTGCGATTGAAAGCTTCTTTTCTCAACTGACAACAGAATTCCATTGTTTCTATCCAAAAATTCAATTACAAACATTTCAACAAGATTTAAATAAATATATCCGTTACTACAATGAAAAACGAACCCAATATAAACCTGGATTCGTTTCTCCTAAAAGTTACTATTTAAACTATCAAAAAGCGATATAATGTCGTATTTTGATAATGTCTATATTTTGGGGTCTTGACCACAGGCGCTATTTCAAAGATATGGATAATTGGGGAAACGTACGAACCTTCCCCTTGTTTCCTTTGTAAATGATAAGAAGTAAGAGCCGTGTGTATTAAGGGCGAACGTTTCTGTGAAGGAAAGGAGTCCACCCCAAGTGGAAAGACCCCAACCTACTTGACCCTTATTCATTACAGTTTTTCATTTTCAGAAGCTTCATGATAGGCTTGTACATATTGTTTTGTTTTTTTTAAGAGTGTTTCATAGTCTGCCTGCGTATTCAATTTCTTGACGTTGACGAGATTACTTCCTATACCTATACCAGAAGCCCCGTTATTCACATATTCAGAAACATTATCTAAATTTATACCACCCGTGACCATTAAAGGAATTTGAGGTAAAGGACCATGAATATTTTTCACATAACTAGGCCCAAATGCATTAATAGGAAAAATTTTCACCATATCTGCCCCGTTCTCGTAGGCCGTTACAATTTCTGTTGGGGTTAATGCGCCCTGAATACATACTACACCGTAGCGTTTAACAAGTCGGATTGTATCAATATTTACCGTGGGAGAAACAACGAAGTGAGCTCCGGCAGAAATAACCATCCTTGCCGTTTCAGGGTCAAGAACTGTCCCAGCTCCCACCAATATTTTATCTCCCATATTGTCTACTGTTTTTTCAATTATAGGTACTAATTGCGGAGTTTCTGCTGTAATCTCAACTACTTTTATGCCACCTTCATATAATGCTTCACAAATTGGAATAACATTTTCCATTGTCGATTCCCGAATTACAGCTATAAGTCCCTCTTTCAATAGTGTAGATAATATTGTCACTATTAACAGCCCCTATTCATTATTATCTATCTATAAATTCTTTTTCACCCATTCGAATTAGGACATCATCAAAATAAGGTAGTCCTTCATTATCTCCAATTACACCAACAACAATGGAACCAATAGTATTGGCAAATAATAGGGTTCTTTCAAGTGACCAGTTATTAAGAATACCGTAAATAAATCCCGCATCAAATCCATCACCAGCGCCTACCGTATCTACAACCAATTTAGCCTTTACTGGGGGTGCGTCAATAAGCTCTCCATGAAAATAACCAATAGATCCAGCGTCTCCTTGTTTTATTGCGATGTAAGTAACGCCTAATTGAGTACTTTTTTTGATTATTTCTTTTGTATTTATTGTGCCGAATAAAATCTCTGCTTCTTCAATACTTGTCAATAAAATGTCTACATACGGAAGAATTTGTAATAAGGCTGATTGAACTTCATCTCTTTTCCATAACCTTAGACGAATATTTGGATCAAAAGAAATAAGAACCTTATTTTTTTTCGCAATTTGAAGAGCTTTTAATATCAAAGGAATGTTCTTCTCCTTATTAACAGCTAGAAAAACACCTGTGATATGAAGTACCTTCGTATTTCTTATATAATTTTCATCTATTGTCTCTTCAGTTAATGTATCTGTAGGGGAATTCGTACGATAATAAAATGATCTTCCACTACCATCTTCCAAAACTTCTTTAAAATAAAGAGAAGTAGCAAAGCCGTCTACTAGCTTTACTTGGCTTGTATCAATTCCCTCACCCCGAATAACATTCAGGGCATATTGACCAAATTCATCATTTCCTAATCTGCTAATCCAGCCTGTTTTTAGGCCCAATCGTGCACAGCCGATTGCAAAATTAAGCTCTGCACCGCCAATCTTTCGCTCAAAAGTATTTACAAATTTCATTGGACCCTTTGATCTTGGATTAAATGTAATAAGAACATCACCAATTGTCACTACTTCATTCATGACCAAACACCTCCCTCTATAAATGTTGATTTATCAACGGTTTGGCCGTTGTTTGGGGTGTCAAAAAAATATTTTTCGACACGTTTTTTAACGTTACTTTCACATAATTCAATATATTCCAATATTTAAGCATGCTTCTCGGTCACTACTAGAAAAAGATCGTAAGTAGTGATAGGGAATTATGCGATGCACAATGGATCTCAATTAGGGGGCATTTCGCGCTACCATTTTGACACCCAGGAACATACCAAGAGGGCTCTTTTTGTTCAAGTCCCCAAAAATCTTACTAACAGAAATGCTCCTTATACCTAATGATGTCGAATATGTAATGGAGAGGATGTTGAAATCTTCTGCTTTCTATACTATTTGCCGAAATCATAGAAGTATTTGTTCATCTACTTCTTTCTATCTTTTATATATTTCATATAAGAAGAAGAAACTGTAATAATTGCCAGTAATAAAAATATTACAGTGATAGGTCTATCATAAAGGAATGAAAGGCTTTTCTCATTCAACATAGCTGCTCTACGGAAATTTTCTTCTGCCATCGGTCCTAAAATAATCGCTAATACTATAGGCGATGTAGGGATATCCATTTTCCTCATAAAATAACCAAGTACACCGAAGCCTAACATAACGTAGACATCGAACATACTGTTATTAATGGCGAATGCACCTACAGTAGTTAAAACTAAAATGATTGGCATTAATATCTTTGTGTCAGTCTGTAGAACTTTTGCAAAGACTTTGATTGTTGAAAGTCCCAAAACAAGCATGAAAATATTTGCTACGATCATAGCTGCAAATATGCCATAAACTAGTTCACCGTTATCCATAAAGAGCTTAGGTCCCGGCTGAAGACCATGAATGAGAAAAGCACCTAATAATACAGCGGCAGCAGCATCACCTGGAATTCCTAAAGTAAGCAGCGGGATCATAGTCCCACCCGTTACTCCGTTATTTCCTGCTTCAGGTGCCGCAACACCTTTAAGATTTCCTTTTCCAAATTCATCTTTATTTTTAGACCATCTTTTAGCTTCATTGTAACTAACAAATGCTGCAATATCCGCACCAGCACCAGGAATCGCACCAATAAAGGTTCCGATAAAGGAAGATCTTAAAATGGTACCAATTAACCCTTTACCTTCTCTTAACGTAATAATTGTATTATCCAGTTTCACTTTTATTTTTTCTTCAATATTATTTTTTTCTACAATAGAACCTAATATCTCCGCTACACCGAACAATCCAATTAAGGCAGGTATTAAAGAAAATCCACCCATTAACTGTGTAGTTCCAAAAGTAAAACGTGGGTATGCGGTAAGTGGATCCATTCCCACCATTGCAATAAGTAATCCCAAACATGCTGCAATTAGACCTTTTATAGGTGAATTACCAGATACGCTTGCTATAATACTTAACCCAAAAACTGCTAACGCAAAGAACTCTGCGGCACTAAATTTTAGTGCAAAATCAGCTAGGATTGGAGAAAAGAAAATTAGGCAAGTAACGCTTACTATTCCACCGGAAAAAGATGCGATTGTAGCAGTACTAATTGCCTTACCAATCTTTCCTTGTTTTCTAAGAGGGTACCCATCCAGCACAGTAGCTGCAGCGGCGGGGGTTCCGGGGATGCTAAGTAGAATTGCTGTAACAGACCCACCATACATTCCTCCGATAAATACAGAAACCATTAGTGCAATAGAGGAGACTGGTGATAATCCGAATGAAAATGGAAGTAACAAAGCGATTGTCATCGTTGCAGTGAGACCTGGTAAAGATCCTACGACAATGCCCAATAATACTCCAGCAAATATGATGAAGATAACGTCAATTGATAATATTGCTCGGAAACCTTCAATAACCATATTTTACCTCCTTACCAAAAACCGCTAGGCAATTGGACATTTAATAATGTATTAAAACAGTAGTAAATTATGCCAGTAGCAAGTATTGGTACCGGTATCGTAATGCTCCATTTTTTTTTGTTTAATAATCTGAGTGATACAAACATAAATAAGATAGTAGCTAAGATAAAACCAATTGACACTAAAAGGAGATTATAAATAATTAGTAATAGAATTACTGAACCAACTTTTACTAATTCATATTTTTCAAACAGTTCTCCTATTGTTTGATTTAGTTTTCTGTCTGATGCTGTTGTAACAATAAGGGTTATCGATAGCAAAATTATTATTATTGAAACTAATTTAGGGAAAAATGAAGGACCTAAATCTACTTGAGTAGAAACTTTGAAACTATTAGCCGTAATAAAAAATACAGTTGCTAAGACAAGCATTATTAAACCCAGAATATAATTCATTAATCTCATCTTGAAATCCCCTTAGTACTGAATAGGATAAATAGTAAAAAGCTGATTTTTATCTAGTAAAATATTATTCCTATTGATTTTTAAATATAGGTGTCAAATTATTAATATCATTATCAATCATCTCTTTGAATTCTTCGGGACCACGGTAGTCAATTCCGAGAAATGAACTATTCATAAAGTCTACGAATTTATCACTATTCACTGCTTTTTTTAGTGCCTTTTCTAAAGTATTAACGATTTCATCAGGTGTATCAGGTGGAACAGCAATTCCTCGATAAGTTCCAGACGTGACATTTATGCCTTTTTCAATTAAAGTTGGTACATCGTGAAAACCAGAAAAGCGATCCTCAGCCATAACTGCTAATGCCTTTAAATTACCACCTTCTATGTGAGCTTTTACCTCTCCAGGACTATATAGACCAAAATCTACCCCTCCGGACAGAATTTCTGTAATTGCTGGAGCTGCACCTTGATAGGGTATTGTTTGGAATTCAACATCCGTAGCAAGTGCAAATTGAGATGAGTAAGTATTTGGAACTGCCGAAGCTCCAAATTTTAGTTTTCCAGGATTTTCTTTCATAGTGTTCAATAAATCTTCAATGGTGTTAATTTCAGAATCAGCAGAAACAACAAATACAGCAGGGTCATAGTTTACGTTCGAAATGTATCTAAAATCCTCAGTTTTAAAAGGTGCAGTTCCCAATAACGGTAAAGTTACTACCTCGCGTGTAACCATTGTTAATGTGTAACCATCTGCCTTGGCATTTAGACCTTCATTCATTCCAAGGGCTCCTGACCCTCCATCTTTATTTACCACAACTACATCTTGATTCAACTCTTCTTTTAATGTTTCAGCTAATACACGCCCCACAGCATCTGTTCCTCCCCCAGCAGCAAAAGGAACTATGATACTAATCGGCTTATTTGGGTAATCGCTTCTTTCTTTTTTATCAGAACAAGCTGATAATAATAGGACCAAAACGATTAAGAGAAAGAATAATAAATTATTTTTCATAAAAAAGCCTCCCTAATCAATATTTCATTTTTTATTTTTCTCTTTCATTCTCCACCAAACTTCTTTTATATGAGAATCAAATACATCTAAAATAATCTCTTCATTCCCGTTTTTTAATGCATCGATTAATTCGAGATGCGTGTCAGCTACTATTTTTAAATTAGGGTAATATAACTGATTGGTTGTTACAATAAATCGCATCACTTTAATCTTGAGATTTTTCCAAACTCGTAAAATCTCCGTGTTTCCACTGCGTTCATAAAAAAACTGATGAAATTCCATATCTAATTCGATTAGTCTGAGAAGATCTTCATTTTCTGCTGAGTTACGCATCTCATGATAGATAGATTCCAAGTGGTGGATATCATCGGGTAATCTTTTTTCGAGATACACCCTCATTACATAATTTTCCATTAATTCCCTTAATACGTATACATCCTCAATTTCTTTTTGTTCAATTTTTGAAATGATTGATCCTTTATTCTTTATGCCGATAAGTAATCCCTCTTGTTTTAGCCTTTCAAAGGCCTCTCGTACTGGTGCTTGACTTACTTCAAATTCTTTAGCAACTTCTAATACTAATAACCTTGTATTAGGTGTATAAATACCTGTTAGTATTTTTTTTCTAATTTCATAATAAATATACTCACTTCTAGAGCTTTTATAGTTTCCCATTGAAACCAAATCTATCCCTCTCTCTATAATTATATTAATGCTTAATATTTGACTCATCACCAAAACCTATGCCTGACAACATTCATAGTAAGTGGTCAGGAATTTCCGTTACGGGCGGACGCTTTCCGCGGGCATGGCTTGCGCCTCCTTGCACTACAATCCTACTTATAAAATATAGAGGATCAGGTGTTCCTCTATATAACTATATCCACTTTCCCTTCAAAAAGTAGATTAAAGCCAAGAAAATATTTCGGTTAAAAGACTAATATTTACTATTATATTTTATAATTTAAAGATTTGGTTCATTTCAAATTTGGGAAGCGTATAATTTCAACTTTCTATTACAGTATCTCGTACTTTTTAAATACTTCAGAAATTTTTACTCCCTTTAACAATTCTTCACGAACCATATTTTCACCACTCACTTTTTTAAGGGCTTTTTCAATTACTTCTGCTTCCAAAGCCGCTGGAACTACTACAATTCCGTCAATATCAGCAATAATTAGATCCCCAGGATTAACGGTTACGCCACCGCAACTGATGCTGACATCATATTCAATTACTTCATTTCTTCCATAGGAGTCTGTAGGGCGAAATCCGCGAGTAAATACAGGAAAGCCCATCTTTTTCAGTTGTCGAGCATCTCTAATCAGACCATCTATAATTGCTCCACGACCTCCTGCAACACTGGTAGCTGTAGCTAATAATTCTCCATAAAATCCAGAACGATTGGAAGCTCCAGTAGATGCTATAAAAATATCACCTTGTTCTATACTGTCTAATGCTTCAATCAATTTTACATACGGTTCTTTGGGCTCCCTATTTACTTCAGATGCTTGGATTGTTTTAGCTCTCCCCACCAGTACTTTATCCGAATTTATTGGACGTATTCCAGGGTCCGCTGTTTGGTTACGATAACCCAATGAATCCAATACATCATTCACTACTGCCGTATATAGTTTTTTTTCCAAGTCATCAAAATACGCTTTCGAATTATTTTTTAACATCTAAATTCCACTCCTCTTTATCATTATCGATAATATTATCGATAATACAGAATATACAGTCAATTTTATTTATAGTCAATACATTTTTTTAAATATATTTTTCGGGTGACAGTCAGAGCGACCGAACTTAGGAAAACACGGGGACGGTTCTTATGTTTCCGAGCTAATATGTGATAAACTAAATTCGTTGGAACAAGAGGATTAGAACTCCTTATCAACTTACAATCTCTTAGATAAGCGAGAGTCTGTTTTTCGCAGTTGGGAAACGAAGGAACTGTCCCTGTGTTTCTCCAACCCTAGGCTTAGCCTAGGGTTTTTCTTTTCCATAATAAAAAAAACAAGCAGCACTGGTGCAGTGCTGCTTGTAAAACAAAATACATCAGGGCGTGCCTGCTACTTATCTCACCTCAATCACTTCCCGAGCTTCTTCCTTCCGAACTAATTCCTTAATTCGCTGGTCAATTCGCTCGATTTCATTTACAGGATTCTTCCACCAATTCCTGCTCCAGATTCGTTCGATTGTCCAGCCTCTTGATTCCAAATATCTTTGGCGATAAACATCGCGTTCTCTAGCACTTGGTGAACTATGATACATAGCTCCATCACACTCTACGCCCAGTATATATCTAGAACTATCGTGAGGATGGACGACCGCCATATCAATTCTATAGCCAGACATTCCTACTTGAGTGGTAATTTCATAACCTAGATTACGAAGTTGTTGGTATACTTGCTCTTCAAATGGAGAATCAAAATGCAGCGTTTGTTGAACAACGTGAGTGTTAACTGCTTCATTAATCTCTTGAATTACTGCATTGATATCCTCTATCTTTCCACCAGAAACAGCTCTTGCATATTTCAAATAGGACTTTAACAGCTTTGGTCCAGGTTCGGACGTGTTGGCAACATTTAAGTCTTCTGGTTCGATACTAGAAACCACGATAATTCCTTCTTTAGCACGTGTAACCGCAACGTTTAATCGATTTTCTCCGCCTTTTTGGTTTAGCGACCCGAAACGGTTGTACACTTTACCTTCTTCATTTTTTGCATAGCCAATAGAGAAAATGATAATATCTCGCTCGTCCCCTTGGACGTTTTCAATATTTTTGACAAATAGTCGTTCATCTAGATCACGTGCCATTAGTTCATTATAAAGGGTTCTAAATTCTTCATCTTCTGCAGCTACATGATCAATCACATCTTGTACTTTTGACTGTTGTTTTGCGTTAAAAGTAATGATTCCAACTGTCTTACCAGGTTGTTGCTGCAGAGTACACTTTAACTGTGTGACGACTTCCAGAGCTTCTACTTCATTCGACTGGTTAAGCCATCTTCCATCTACTCGTTTCCATACTATTCCAGGCGGTTCTTTAAATGGTGTGACGTTTGGAGCAATTTGAACATAGCCGTTATAGAAGGCATGGTTGGAAAAGTTAATGAGCTCTTCATACTTTGAACGGTAATGCCATTGCAAAATCTTCTCTGGAAAACGTCGTTTTGCTAAATTGAGTAAGCTAACAGACTCATCCGTATCAAATTTCGCTTCTTCCTCATCTTCTTCATCCGCATATCCTGCTCGGAATAAATTGGACGGAGGGAGCTGCTTTTCATCCCCCGCAACGATAATTTGTTTACCCCGATATACAGAAGGCATGCCACTTTCAACTGTTAACTGAGAGGCTTCATCAAAGATAACGATGTCAAACAGTCCTTCTGTTAACGGAAAAATAGAAGATACCATTTCTGGCGAAGCTAGCCACACCGGTAAAATATCCACTAGTCCTTTATCGGCAAAGTCGTTTACTAGTTTACGAAGTGGCCAGATCATTCGCTTTTTACCGGTTTGATGTTTCAACTCTTTCGTCGATTTCCCTTGTACTTGCTGAACGGACTTTACTTTGTCTTTCAGTTCGTGGATCATAAACTCCGCTGCTACTTTTCGTTTTTCTTCCAATAGATTAGCAAACGATTCACGAATTCTTCCAAACTCGTTTGTAGAGATCTTCTGTACATCCGGATATTTAGCTTCAATCTGATCAATCCAGTGTATATACGCTGAATTTTTAAAAGTATCTACCCAAAAATTCGATAGCGATTGTTCTGTGTTATGCTCTTTTTCCTGCAGGGCAGTAATAACATACTTTGTGTCGTCACTTGCCTGCCGCCAGAACGTATCCATTAATTTCAGGTCATCAAAATCACGATGGATATACTCTAATAATAAGTCTAACTCTTTTAACGGAATATCCCCTTCTGCCACGCGGTCCTGTAATTTTTTCACTTGTTCCTCTTGCATAAAAGCAAACAGTGCCTTCATGTCATCCGCCATAGCTTTCGTTACTTTTCCTAAGTCGTGCATAATCTTTAACGACTGCTTTACCTTGATCCACTCTGTAGAACTCGTTCCTTTGAACTTCTCCCCATTTGTAATTTCTTCAATTATGGATTTTCCTGTAACTGTCGTCCACCAGAAAATGCGCAAACCTTGAAGAGTTCGTTTTTGACTATCATCTAAATCTGGATAGATTTTATCTAATCGATTTTGTATTTCCCATGTATAAGCAGGCGTAATCTTTTCAATATCCAATGCTTCGATATAGTCTGTCGCTTTTTTCGCTTTCTGGATTAGTGCCTCTAACGCTTCAATCGCTTCTAACTTCGCTTTCATGTCAAATGCGGCAAAGCTCTTTCGTTGATGCAGCGGATATGACTCTTGTCCAAACTGCTCGAACCACTCTCCATACGTATATACTGCTTCTGCCGTATCTCGTAAAGACTCTCTTGTTAATTGGTCGATCACACTGTTTAAAGAGATAATCTTGTTTGAATCAGTTATCGGTTTCGATTCACCGTAAAGTTCGTATAATTTATATCCATAGGCTTGAGTTTCATAGAGCGCTTTGGCAATCGTATTTAGTAACTGTTCTTGATTATCTAACCGTGAAGTCACAGTGATCAGCTTATCGACCGCTTCTGCAAACCGTACTTCATTATGTTCTAAAACGGTAGAAATCTTTTGGTAAAGTGCTTTACGGTCCATTTTCTCGTCATGCACAAGGGCAACATGGTCACTAAGCCCTAAACTATTCATCCGTTGATACACTACATCTAGTGCGGCACGTTTCTGACAGACTACGAGTATTTTTTTCTTTCGATGAAGTGCGTCTGTTATGAGATTTACAATGACTTGCGACTTCCCTGTTCCAGGAGGTCCGTGTACGACCAAACCCCTTTGATGGCGAGCCTCCCGCAAAATTTCTTCTTGAGAACCATCTGTATGTAATAGATTCAAAATATCTTCTTTTTCATTAGTTTGTACGTCTTCCTCAACACAACTAGGTAAAACCCCCGCCTCAATTGTTAAACCATCAACTGGATTAATCATTTCTCCAACTAACGAAAGAGAGCTCGTTTCTGATAGGTTAATCAGCTCGTCATAATCACGAACAATGGAAGAACCGCCTTGTGGAAAATCACCAATAATCGCATTTTCAAGTAATGTCATATTAGCAACTTCCGGAATATCACTTACCTTATACTCCTTTAATCGACTTAGGCCTGTTTCAGTAAATTGAACCTTCAAATGGTGTTTTTCCAAAAAGGTCTGAATGGATGCAAAGTCCATGGAGCTTGCAACGGAAACTGCCTCTTCAAAAATCTCCTCTGAGAAGCCAAGTTTATTTAATTTCTTTAACGCCAAAAAGAGCGTCCGATTTAACTGTGGCCCGCCTTCCTCCAATTGCAACACCCATTTTTGCATCGTAATATTATCTTTTTCCAACCGAATTGGGTACAAGAAAAGTGGGGCTTGAATAAAGGTTCCATCGAGGAGAACACCAGATAGGAAAGGATAACCTAAGTAAAAATCATGTACACCAGTTTCATCTTCCATTGCTTTAATTTGACGATAGAGATCGGTTAGCTTCTTTGATAAACTCATTGATTTATCATCATCAAGAGAAGGATGCAATAAAGTAATCTTTCCTTTCGTTTTCTGCTGTACTATTTTCTTTAAAATCGACTGTGCGTCTTCTTTAGCTTCTATCGAATCTATATTTTCAAGGTCAAAGCTCCATTTCTGATAGATCTTCAATAAGCGAATGGAGCGATTCCGTTTGTTAATATTATTTAGCTTATCACGCATATGCATTAAATGAGATTTCAATTGTATCACTTCTTTCGGTTAATACGGTTTTGTAGAAATAATCTGTTATAGTAAATTATACTTTAACTTGTGAGGAATTGGTAACAGAATTGGGATAGTAATATTTTCATGCTGTATCATCCCATATACTATAGATATGTAGTTTGTGTAGAGAAACACTGGGACGGTTCTAATGTTTTCTAGCTACAACCCTATTTCAAGATTTAAATAGACTTACAGTATAGATTCTTTAAAATGTCTAGGAATGAATAGAAAAAACGGGAAGCGTTCCATTTATTTTATTCAAAAATCAGGAGCAATTTCTGTTAATGAATATTGAGTAAAAAAGAAATAACCACTCTAATTCACCAAAGGCAAAAGAGCGGCTGTTTTGATCAAAACAAGAATTTATGTAGGATGAACGAAGAAATCTTAGGACAACTCTGCTGATCCCTTGAATTCCACCGTTACTTTAGGGCAGCAATCTTCAAAAAGCGCAAGAACCGTCAACATGTTTCCCTACTGAAAGAATGGGCCAAGTCTTACTTTAAATGGCGCCTCTCCTCAACTAACCTCTCTCTATCCTGGGCAAGAACGGGCCCTGATTTTCAACAATCAGATTCGTGGTAATTTCGTGATGGGCTGATAGAGTTTCCCCGATATTTCCGCAGTAGCGGAGTACATTTCCTTCTCGAAATCTATTTTTCTTTTGAATACCGTTCTCACATCAATACATCGACAGCTTGTTTGCTATCGACAAAATTTAGGAATGCCTGTAATGACAAATTCAAACCGTCTAACTTTCCATTGTAAATCATCGTTTGTCGCTAAGAACCTTTTACTGCTCCCTTTATCATTTTTCAGTATAAAGTGTTGTTTTCTTTAACAACTTAAGAAAAATCTGTAATGCAGGAGTTCTGTTATTTTTGTTCCAAGCAACTGAAACAGTCCAGTTTGACAGACTATTACCAATTGGCATCAATTCAACCTCTTCTCTATCTATAAACTTTATAGATGACGGCAATAACGCTACTCCAATACCGAAGGAGACCAGTGATATAAAAGTAAGATACTGTTTTGCTTCTAATATAATATTCGGTTCAAAGCCTGCCTGGTAACAAAGGTTCATCATGGCATCATAATAACCAGGTCCGTCCTTTCTGCGTGGCATAAGGAAATTTTCATTAGCCAAGCTAGATAGATCAACAGGCGCCCCCTGCTTAACTAAAGGATGTTTTTTAGGCAATGCAATCACAAATGATCCTTCATTCAAAGTTTCTATATTTAACAAATTACTATTAATCGGGGGGACAAGTAAACCCACATGAATTTCTCCCTTATTTAATGCCCTTACTTGCTCCGCTGTAGTTAGTTCTTTCAATTCAATTTTTAACTCCGGATATTCTTGTTTAGATACTTGAAGGACCCTTGGAAGTATGTGAAATGTTGGTGACCCCGTAAAGCCTAAGATGATATCTCCTTTTTCCCCAAGATGTATTTTTTGAGCTTCATCACATGCAAAATTGAGATTTTCTAGTAACTCACATGCTCTTTCATAAAAGGAAACTCCAGCTTCTGTTAACTCAACCCGTCGCTGGGTTCGATTAAAAAGTTTAACCCCCATTTCTTCTTCTAACTGTTTAATTTGTTGACTTAATGGTGGTTGAGCCATTTGTAAAAGTTCGGCTGCCCTACTAAAATGAAGTTCCTTTGCTACGGTAATAAAATATTTTAAATGCCGAAGTTCCATCTGATTAGCCCCTTTTGATATTTATTAGATATTAATAACTAGTATATATATATTAGACATATCATTGGACGATCCTGTATCATTCGTATTAATTAATGGAATATTTAGAAAAGTTCATTATTTAACTCGTTTCTATTACGGTAACAATAATTAAAAAACACAGGCAACTAATAAACTGTAATAAGAAAACTTTAATTTTTTTTGGAGGGAGACACATGAAAATAGCTTACTTGGTAAATCAATTGTTTGACGGCCGTAGTCCAGGGTACAAGCAGGATGTTGCCATCTTGGTAGAAGATGGCATAATCCAAGATGTTATAGGAAAATATGAGGTTCCAAGCCACTATTTAATAGAAGATCTTGGTAACCTTTTTGTACTTCCTGGATTAATAGACTGTCATGTCCATTTGGTTTGGAACGGATCCCAGGATCCAAATTCGATTATGGTACATGAATTTAATGAAAAAACAGCAGCACGTGTCGCTGAACATGCAAGGGAAACACTTATGCATGGAGTTACGACTGTTCGAGATGCTGGAGGGGATTATAAAGCGGTTTTCCCAGTACGTGATCTAATTGAAGAAAACGTCATAAGAGGTTCTAGGATTCTAGCATCTGGGAACCCAATTATGATGACAGGAGGACATTGCCATGATTTAGGATTCGAAATAGATGGACCACATGAGGCACGTAAAGGTACTCGTAAAATGATGAAATCAGGTGCTGATCTTATCAAAGTTATGGCGGGTGGAGGTTGCTATGGAAAATGGGAATCCCCCGATTGGCCGCAACTGACAGTAGAAGAATTATCTGCAATCGCAGAAGAAGCACACCATGGTGGCCGTAAAGTTGCAGCCCATGCAGAGGGGCTGCAGAGCATTATTAATGTTGTTGAGGCTGGTGTAGATACAATCGAACACGGGAACATGATGACTGCTGAAGTAGCAAAGGTTATTGCAGATAAAAAAATAATGGTTGTTCCAACTATAGCAACATTCTATCTATTAGCAACACTTGGAGAAGAAAAGGGTGTACCTGATTATGCTATCCGAAAAGCGCAAGAGATTCTATCTGGGAGTTATAAAGTCATTCAATATGCTAAAGATTATGGTATACAGCTTGCTGCTGGGACGGATTGTGGTGCACCAGGTTTCCCACATGGTGCCTTAGTATTTGAATTGGAAGTTCTCGTCCATGCAGGATTAACACCATTAGAAGCGCTAAGAACTGCGACATCTAATGCTTCAAAAGCATGCGGGATTGAGCAAAACCTCGGGACAATTGAATCAGGAAAAATTGCAGATTTTATCGGCATAAAAAATGACCCTTTGATCTCAATCAGTGCTCTACGAGAAGTAGATACAGTAGTAAAAAATGGAAATTTAGAGAAAAGACATGGATTTGGTAAAGAGACAGAAAAAGACTTCTCTACTTTAAATATTTTAAATAGTCATAAGGTGTTAGAAACGAAATAATCATATTTACTTTTAATACAGATCCATGTTTGGAGGTAACTGTAATGGATGTTTTGGTATATTACCAGATATTATAAAATCTCGTACCATATAGAATATATTGATTATTGCATAATAACCAATGAGTATTGTAAACAAATTTCTGACGAATTCTAAGATGATCTTTTAGAGAAAAACTCGTCGAGAATTAATTATATAAAGGGGAGATGACCTTGTCGGTTCATTTAGCTGTAGTTTTAGCATACTTAGCTCTCATGGTGTTGTGTGGTATCTATTATGCAAAAAAAGAAGTAAAAAGCAGTGAAGATTTTATGGTTGCTGGTCGTCGTTTACCAGGAATTGTACTTGTTGGAACATTGCTTGCTACATGGGTTGGGTCTGGAACCATCGTCGGTGGGGCAAGTTTTATTTATAAATATGGACCACTTGCTAGTATTATCTATTTTGCAGGAGGGCCTGTTGGGATTATTATCTTGTACTTTATTGCGGATAAAGTTAGAGCATTAAAAAAGAACACTCTGCCGGAATTGCTAGAAATTAAATATGGTAGTACAACACGATTAGTTGCGACCATTTTTATGCTGTTAGCCTACATTGGGATTGCAGCTTATCAGTTTATTGGTGGCGGCATTATTCTTAGTACCACAACTGGCTTATCCCCCGAAACCGGGACGATATTAATAGCTATTTTTGTTATTTTCCTAGCAGTATCAGGAGGTATGTTTTCTGTTGCATATACCGATTTTGTTAGCTCCATACTGATTGTTGGAGGGTTGATTCTTGCTTTACCTTTCTTAATACCTAGTGTAGGAGGCTTTTCTGGTCTTGCAGCTGCCCTGCCAGATACACACAAAACGTGGAGTGGCGGTCTAACGGCCATGCAGCTAATTGGTTTTTTCTTGCCAACCCTAATGCTTATTTTGGGTGACCAAAACATGTATAATCGCTTTTCTTCAGCCAAGGATGAAAGAACGGCTAAAAAATCCACTATTGGATTCTTTTTAGGAAACATCATCATTATCTCCACAGCAATTCTTATGGCAACTACAGCCGTTGTTTTGTATCCAAATATTAAAGGCGATACAGCAATTCTTCATATTGCAGCGCATGGAGTACCGATTCCAATAGGGGCAATAATATTAGCAGCAGCAGTAGCATTAATCATTACTACAGCCAACTCTTTCCTATTATCAGCAGCAGGAAATGTTGTTTATGACCTATATGCAAAATACAAAGGAAACCTATCCGAAGAAAAGCATTTATCCTTTAGTCGAAAAGCGGTTATTGCTATTGGAGTTTTGGCTTATATTCTAGGAACCTTTTTCCCTAGTGTATTAGAGGTTCAAATGTATTCTTATACGATGTATGGTGCAGCAATAACACCGATCGTATTAGCCACCTTTTTTTGGAAGCGTGCAAATACTCCAGGGGCATTGTCCTCTATAATTACTGGAGGCCTAGCCACTCTTTTTTGGGAAATGGTACTTGGAAAGCCTTTTGGTTGGAATAGTATTCTCTTCTCCTTACCGTTATCTATTTTAGTCCTCGTAATTGTGTCTTTGGCAACTGAAAAAAAATCAATAACACCTAATATAGATACAACTATTTAATTTCGTCTTTATCGTCCTAAGTAAAAAATACTATGATTCTATAAATACAATATACATTAGGAGTGAAATAGAATGAATGTAAGTCACCGCATATCTGAATTAAGGTCCTTTATGAATATAGAAGGCATAGAAGCTACTATCGTTTCTAACCCAGATCACCAATATTATGTTAGTGGATTTAAGGCTTTGCTTTATTCACGACCTATTATCTATGTGCTAGACGATCAAAATAGTCATTTAATTGTCCCTGCTCTAGAAGAGGTTCATGCGAAAGATGAAGCAAAGATAGATTATATACATGTTTATTTTGAGCATCCTGAAAGAGCGGATGAGGGTATAAGTCCGTATCAACATTTAAAGACACTGTTAAAAAATTATAAAACTGGATCAAAAATAGGAGTTGATATGGCTTCGACTCCTGCAGAACAAGTAGTTTTCATCCGTGAATTGGGCTTGGAAATAGTAGATATCGGTAAAAAGATAATGGAAATGCGATATGTTAAAGATGAAGAGGAACTAAAATTAATAGAGGAAGCTGGCTATCTAGCTAATGTTGCAGTAAGAGAATCATTAAATGCTTGTGAAGTAGGAATTACGGAAATAGAAATAGATGCAAGGGGAAATATAGCTGTATTTAAAGAAACGGCAAAAAAATATCCTAATGCAACTCTTGATTTAATTGTTATGTCCCCTTCAGGAGTAGAACGAACGATTATGCCGCATGTTTTTTCAAATACTCGTCAAGTAAGAACAGGTGACATTATTATACACAGCCGACAGGTTGCCTTAAATGGCTATCGTGCAGAATTAGAACGGACGATTGTAATAGGGGAACTGACAAAAGAACAAAAGAAAGGGTTTGAGGCAGCAAAAATTGCACAACAGGCTGCAATGGACTTTATTAAACCAGGGGTGACAGCAGCTGAGGTTGATGAAGTTTCCCGTAGCATTCTAAAAAAAGAAGGTTTTGCTGATTATGCCATTCACCGAGTAGGTCACGGAATTGGCATCTCAGCACATGAAGAACCCTCTTTAAGATTTGATAATAATCTTATCCTCAAAGAGAATATGGTTTTTACCATTGAACCAGGTATTTTTATTCCAGGCGTTGGAGGTTTCCGTCATTCAGACACGTTAATTTTAACAAAAAACGGCAGCCGACGAATAACCGAATATCCAAGCGAACTTGAAGATTTAACATATAGTTAATAATTACCAGCGATATTATTCGATCAACTGAGGCAAAGATATATGATCCATTATGAGTTAAATCAGTGCTTTGCAGTCAGGATCCCGTTTAGAATACTAGCAGATAACTGGTGATGCAATTTACTTACTTCCTAATTGTTGAAAAATAAGAAAAGAAGAAATCAACATTCCGTTCATAAAAGTTGATTTCTTCTTTTCTATGTTTAATTTAGACACAAAGAAACTGCACCTCTGAATGTTAGCATACGTCTAACAAATAGGTGCAGTTCAATAGGGTACCTACTTCTTTTTTAATAACTTATTCTATCTGTATTGTACAATATCAAGCTCTTAATGATCCCGGTTCACCATATAATTCAAGAGATGCTTCAGAAATGGAGTTTTGCGTGGCATTTCTTGTATCGCTTCCATCGAAAGACAGTAATGTTCCCACATTGCTTTTCTGGCACCTTCCTTACCTAGGATGGCTACAAAAGTCTTATTGTTGTTTTCAGCATCTTTGCCGATTGGTTTTCCAAGTAAGATTTGATCTCCTTCAACATCAAGCAGGTCATCCTTAATCTGAAACGCAATGCCGGCATGACGAGCGAATGTTTTCAATGCTTCCATTTCTACCTCATTTGCATGAGCGAGAATGGCAGGCATGATTAAGGAAGCTTCGAATGCAATTCCAGTTTTATAAAAACTCAACGTATTTAATTGTTCCAAAGTCAATTGCTTCCCTCTAGAATCCAAGTCCATTGCTTGTCCCTGACACATCTTCTCTGTCATTTGGGCCGAATATTGGATCAATTTAAGGACAGTTTTCGAATCGAACTGGTCAAGAGATGCTTGTTCCCAGGTTGCCTTCTGGGTCAGAAAGAGACCAGTTAATTCAGCAATTGCACTGTTATATACATGATGGAGGGTTGAACGTCCCCGACGGATAGTCGCATTATCTTGAGATGGCAAATCATCAAAGATTAGGGATGCAGTGTGCATATATTCCAATGATCTTAGAAGTGGAACGATTGCTGAACTTTCTAATCCATATTCGTTAACTCCCATGAACCAAGCAACTATGGGCCTCAGTCGCTTTCCATCGCCTTCCAAACTGTAGTTTGCAGCATCAATGATTGGCACATTCATTGTAGAAACATCATCGGTTTTATGAATATGCAGGACATTGTTGATTTGATTGCGGACCGTTTTGATTGTATCTAAAAAGGCTTCTTGCTCATTCCGTTCATTTCTCAGCATAGTAATCATACGGTCTCGTAGCAGCTTATCAAAGAAATCCACATCATCCGCTTTTTTCACCATATTTTGAATCAAACTGTTGAATTCCGGATTTCCAGAAGCAAAAAAATCCATCAATTCGTTGTATTTTTTGGTTCCCAATCGTTCTTTACATCGTTTTAGGCCATTTATCGCACGATCCAACATCACTTCGCAAGTCTTGGTATCTGAATGATACACATTATGGATCAAATGGGAAATGACCGTCCAATATAATTCAAAGGGATTTATTAGATCCGGACGCTTATCATGGTATTTCAAATAATAGGTATAGGGTGTGACCGCACCTTCCTTCATGTCATCAAACATATCTGCAAAATCATCAGCCAGCTGATTGTAAATGCCATAAAAGAATGTACGTTTGTCAAAGCCCTCATCCTCAGAAGCACTGATGACTGACCGGACAATTAATCGTGATGAAGAGGATTTTAATATGATCGGTATATAAAGCTCTTCATTGGTGTAATTTGCATTCGATAGTTCTTTAACTCGGTCCACTTCCTGGGAATTAAAAAATACATAGGATTGCTCGAAAAAATTTTTTCTTGTCTCGGGTCTCTGATAGGCCTTAATATACTCAAAGGCCTCACGAAGTTCCGAATGAATATATTGGATTAACCTTGAGTTTTCTCCAGTCCACTCGCCCAATTCCGGCACATCTCCGGTAATAAGTGTGGTCCGTATTAATTGGGAATACTGCCTTTTCTCTTTTTCAGATAAGACTTTGGCATCGAGTAAATCGTCAATGAATGGATAGGTCAGACCATAGTAATACCCTAGCCTAATAGCTTCATCAAGTTTCTGCCTACGTTCTTCAATTGATATGTCATCACCCATCACATCGACCACATGCATGATTACCCCGACTATGATTTTGATCAGTTTTCGCTGGGCTTCTTCAGCATCCATCCCCTTTGGAAGATTGGAAGATACCGTCTTTAGTTTGTCCATCACCCAGATCATAGACGATTCGACGCCTTCTTTCTGAGCCTTCCTGTACAACCCAGCCATGCTTAACATCTCATCTGTTGCGGTGGAATGAGTCAGGTTATTTTTAATATTTTCAATGACACGGCGAACTCTAGTCTGTGTGTCAGGTGAGTCCAGAGCTCTGCCCAGATCCCTCAAGTAAATATAGGAGATGCTTCGATCCAAGTAATTATCTAGTTTGCCTGAACGGTCTAACCATCGGATATAATTGTGATACTCTTTAGAATCAGGTTTTCTTTTTCCGCGCGAAAAAAAGGATAATAGAGAATGTTGAATATGATTATGTTTCCATGATTGAAAATCTTTTGTTAGGATAGGTACAAAAGCCTTTTGCCTAACTTGCACATAAAGTGATTGAAAGTACTTGGCAGCCCTCCGCTCCGCCAGTCTATAGCATTCATCGGCATCTATTATTAACTCTTTATTCATCATCCATTACCTCTACTTAACTTTCTCTTCTATAATCTATGCAATATAAATTCAAGTATTTTTCATAAAAATCGACAAAAATTATTTTACCCAAAAATAACATCTTTTTAACTAAATAGCTAAATATAGACTTTTGTAATATATACCATTAACAAAAGGTGCCTGACCCCCAATATATTAATGGATTAACGCATTGGGGGTCTGGCACCGAGAATTATGTTAAAATAACAAAAGTAGTTTTAAAAAAGTAGGGATTGGATGAAAAAAATTTACTTTGGCATCATATATGAACTTGTTCTTGCTGCATTAGTTATACTTTCTCTTGTCCTTGATCTACCTTCAAAACAAGGGGCGATTTTCGATGGGTTTATTTGGGGAATATTTATTCTGGACTACATGATTCGACTTTACAATAGTGAGAATAAATGGGAGTATTTCAAGGGCCACCCTTTAGACTTTATTGCCATTCTGCCTTTAGATCAGTTTTTTCGGACTGCGCGTTTTGTTCGGATTTTCAGGGTTCTTCGCATGTTAATGATTATGAACAGACGAACAGCCTTCCTTGATCAGCTCCTGAAAAAATACAAAATTGACACTTTAGTTGTTTCGGTAATGTCCATTCTTTTCCTTATTGCTCTGCCTATGAAGTTCATTGAACCGGGTTTTGATTCATATAGCGATGCGCTTTGGTGGGCAATTGTAACAATGACAACAGTCGGATATGGGGACCTCTCCCCGGAAACAACGGTAGGCAGAATCATTGCGAGCGTTCTAATGTTAGCAGGAATAGGTATCATCGGTTTAATAACAGGAACAGTTGCCTCCATATTTACAGATAATAGAGATGACCAACTTCCCAAGGAGCTAAAGGATATAAAACAAACGATTGATGCTTACCCAAATATTGATGAAATTGACTATAACTACATGATTGAAAAACTACAAAAAATGAAGGATAAGCACAATCATACTTAAAAAAGGTGCCAGTCCCCCAGTAATTTAAAATATTACCGTACTTAGGGACTGGCACCATAGCCAAAAATACTTCTCCATTTCATCTTTATCTACTACACCCCTCAAAAAAAATTTACTTACATTCTAGTAATCGTTTGGTATTTGATATCGGTTTTATCGGTTTTGGATTTTTTTGAGAAGGTAGATATTACTATTTATGGAGGGGTATGAAATTGAAAATGCCAGAACGCTTCCAAAGTCCTTGAAGTTTCCTGACACCTATTTTGAAATCGTAAGCATTGTATTTCTTTGCTAGCGCAACTATTTCTGGAAGTGGAGCAATATCACCATCCATACTAAAGACGCCATCCGTCAAAATTAGCTTCTTTCCATCACCGCTTGATTGCCGCAATTTGCGCTCTAAATCCACCATATCCGCATGTTCATAAACAATTGTATTTGCTTGACTAAGACGACAACCATCTATGATACTCGCATGATTCCAGGCATCAGAAAATATAATATCCCCTTTCTTCATTACACTCGAAATCACGCCAATGTTTGCTAAATAACCACTGCTAAAAAACAAACGCTGCTTCCGTTTCTTTCAAATCCGCAATTCACATTCAAGTTGCTCATGAATGACGAAATTTCCAGTTATTAATCTCGAACCACCAGTCCCTGTACCGTATTTACTAATGCCTTCAAATGCCCTATTTCTCAAAAACCGAATATCTGTTGCATGGCCTAAATAGTTATTAGATGAAAATACGATCAATATACATATACCCGAAATCTTTAACTAAAGGTGCCTGACCCCCAGTGTATTCGGTACTTTCTTTATTTAAAGATTGTGAGCAGGACTTTTGATAGTTATACAAAATAGGCAAGGAATAGTTATCTGAATGTTATTACTATTTGCTCATTTACTTCATTGGATTAAAATGCCATCATTTAAATAGTTCGTGTTACGAATTAGTAGTTTCAATTGTAAGTGATTCAAGGGAAAAAATTTATTTTATGGAGGTTCAGATGAAGAAAAAGCAAGTATTAAAGGTCCTTAGTTCAGTAGCAATCGCAGCATCCTTGTTCGTTCCACAGGTAAGCCATGCGGAAGGAGCAAAACCTGTAACAGAAGAAAATATATCAGTCAATGGCTTTATTCAATACGAGGAACTAAAGAAAAAACTTTACCAAATCGAAAAGTCATCAAATGGTCAGGTAAAGGTCGAAACGGCTGGAAAAACAAATCAGGGCAGAGATATTTTTACCGCTCGAGTCGGTCATGGCGATAAAGTAATCCTTATTCAAAGTGAAATTCATGGTAATGAAAAAACAGGGACTGTTGCCCTATTAAATATTCTTCAATATTTAGGTTCTAGCAATTCAGAAGATGCAAAGAAAATTAGGGAGGAACTAACCATTGTAGCTGTCCCAATGATGAATGCTGATGGCTCTGAATTAGACCGACGCGGGAATGTCATGAGTTGGAGGGAAGTTCAAGAACAATTCCCACAATTAAGAAACACGTTACCATCATGGAACTATTATTCAGGTTCCTTGCAAGGTGACAATTATAGCAATAATCCTGGATTTGACGTAAATCGTGACTTTAATCCGAACTTAAATTATGTACCAAAACCTGAAGATTTCCCGGGTGCTACCAATAAAGCAGGTTGGTTTATAACACCAGAGGCACAAACGGTACGGGATGTATATAAAAGTTTACAAGAAGAATTTGGAATAGTAGAAGTGTTTTTAGACCTTCATCACCAAAATTTCTATACGATTGAAGGTACTGATAAAGAAGTAACGATGTCGATTTCTGCAGACTTTGTTCCTGATCCAAAAACACCTAAAGGATCGAAATACAGCCAATATGCGGATAATTTCCGTTTTGATTTTTCGCGCCAAATTAATGTAGCCCTTTATAATGCACTGCAAGAAAAAGGAAATTCGATTTTCTCGAATATTTCCTTATATGATCAAAATCTAGATTTACCAGGTACAGCTTTAGGAGCATTCTCCCTCAATGGAAGTGGAATCGCCATATTTGAGGTGAAAGGCCAAACCCAAAATTTCGGCCAAAAAATGAAAGGGCAATTAGTTAAAACTGTAGAAACAGGCATTATGGGAGTCATTAAAGGTGTAGCTGATGGAAGTGTATACAAGTTAAACCCTGAAGACTATGATAATATTCCAAACAGAGTCCATAAGTAAAGTTAATATAGCAACTATTTCTATGGGACCGGTGCATTATAATTGCACGTATTAAAAAAGGTAGCTGCGAGTCATTCGTCTGCGGCGGTCATTTCAGCAAACCCACCTGCAATCAACTCCGCAACGTGAACTCCCTCCCAAGTACATTCGGGAGATCACTTCCGAATCACTCGCTGCCCTTTTGGACCCTTGGTGATCGTCTTTGAATTAAGCGTTAAATATCAAAAAGCAAAGAAAAGAGTCACTGTGTTCCTGCATCGTGGTTCTTTTTTATCCATTGTTTTAATAATTTCATAAAGTTATAGGTAATCGAAGGAGCTAAAGTCCTTTGCTACGTTCATTTTTCTTAAGTATGATAAAAGGAATAGGACGTAATCACTGAATACTCAGTATTGTCTAAAAGTAGAAAAATGTGGTCATATAATTATCTAAACTCAATAGCTTTATTTTGTACTAACTTACGGGGAGGTTCTTTAATGAAAAAGTTTTTTGTATTTCTTGCCGCTGTCATTTTAGCATTTTCTTGTACACTTACATATCAACAAAATGAGGTGTCCGCAAAAGATTCAACCGCATTAGATATACATTTTAACTCGATAGTCGTGGATAGCCATAATGATACGATGATGCAGGTAGTCGATCCAAATACATGGCTGCCAACGACCGATATTAAAAATAATACTCCATTCCATATTGATATACCAAAACTTCGTGATGGAGGGCTTAAAGTTCCGTTCTTTGCTGCATATACATCAGGCTACTACGGAAATAACCCACGCAGCATAAGCAGAACATTAGCTTTAATTAATGCTCTTTATTGGACTGAAGAAATGAATTCAGATATTTTCAGTATCACCCCTTCTTTAAAGGAAATTGAGAAAGCTATTCAGATTGGAAAAATTGCAGCTGTACCAACTATTGAAGGAGCTTATTCCTTAGAAGAACATAATGCGATTGGATTACTTCATCAATACTACGACCTTGGGGTCAGAGCAGTAGGATTCACCTGGAACTATTCAAACGCCTTAGGAGAAGGAGCAAACAGAGTATATGGGGATCCGGATAGAACCCCTTCTCAAGGCGGGTTGACAGAACTGGGTAAAAAAGTCGCAGAAGAAATGAATAGACTTGGAATGATCATTGACGTATCACATATGTCTGAAAACACGTTTTGGGATGTTATAAAGGTTTCTAAAGCTCCGATTATTGCAAGTCACTCTGCCGTACATTCATTAAGAAATCATCAACGAAACTTAACAGATGAACAGCTTAAGGCATTAGCAAAAAATGGTGGGGTAGTAGGCATTGTCTTTTATCCCGAGTTTTTGACATATGAATATCCTACTAAACCAAACTATATAAAGGACTATGTAGATCATATTGATTATGCTGTTAAATTGATTGGCATCGATCATGTAGCGCTTGGCTCCGATTTTGATGGAGGGCCACTGCCATCCGATATAAAGGATTCTTCGGAATTGTATAAGGTAACAGAGGAATTAGTTAAAAGAGGTTATTCAAAACAAGATCTTGAGAAATTATTAGGAAAAAATACATTACGTGTTTTAAAAGAAGTGGAAAAGGCGGCAGCACATAACCCTGACAATGTTGGCCAAACGCTTTCTGTTATCCCAGACTACAAAATGGGTGAAGTTATTCAAAGCAACACACCTCTTCTGAAAGCGAATATCGTACGAGATAAAGGATCTGAATTAGATGAGGCGAGTATGCGGATAATCGTTGATGGCATTGAATATAAGCCAACTTTCGATAAGGAAAATTCAACTATATCATTACAGGTTAAAGAAACATTAAAAGAAAAATTTCATGTCGTTACTTTCGAAGTTGCTAATAATACAGGTAAAATCACCAGAGAAACTAGAATTTTCTATGTTAATCAATAAAGTTGTAAATTGTTTTAGGTCCAACGCACGTGGGGCCAGGCACCGGGAATCTATTAGAGGAAGGTTTTCTTTCTTGATACGTTTCTGATTAATAACTCAAACTTCGCAGACTGAAATCGACAAATAAGCCTTGATATAGTTAGGCAGACCGTCAATCCATTGCTGAAGTTGACTTTTGAATAATTTTTGAATTGTTTTATTCGACTTTTTTAGGGTATCTTCAAGAAGCTCGATTAATTGCTGTAAAGCTACAGCCCAATCAAGTTCATTTACTTCATCGCAAAGTTCATAGAAGATTCCACCTAATGTTCGATGATCTGTATTGCAGCGGTTCTGCCACGATAAAACGATATATCTAGAAAACACAATGGCTGTATGGCTAATAAGCAAATCATAAGACATACCTTGGAACTCTTTTTGAAGGCGTAATAGTGATTTAGTCATCTTAAAGAAGACTTCAATATCCCAACGCATCCCATAGATACGAATGATTTCTTGTTCAGAAAGCGTACAATCTGTGCTGAGAATCGCAAGCCATTCACTCTTTTTGTTGCGATTTCGAACAAATACAACCTTTACTTCAATACCATTTGCCATCGTTGTATGGATAGATCGCAAAATGCCTTTCTTGTCTAAAACAGGTGTGGCAACCTTATATAGTTGTTTCAAAGACAGTTTTTGATTGTTTACTAAATAGCGTTGATTCGTTGCCTTGACCATGCCAATCACATCAAGACCGATTTCAACGATGGATTGAATAAGGGGTTGTTGAGTAAACCAAGTATCCATTAACACATACTCAGATGAGACACCTGCTTGTAATGCTCTCTCTATCATACTTGGAATGATGGTAGGAGCTGTTTCTAACGCTTCAACACGACGTTTATATCCTGAAGTACGTTTGTCAATATTCTCAGAAATCCCATTGATTTGAGCGTTTTTCGAACTCAATAAAGTAAAATCCAGCGGCATAAATGTAAAGCCATCTGACCAACCGAGAGTAAGCATTCGAAAGCCTTTATAGAAACGCTTATTCAAAGAGGAATGATCCATACAACGAGCGAGAAGCTCCACCTTTTTACTACGATTACGATCAAACATGGAATCGTCTATGATCAATACTTTTGAACGCTTTACATCCGTAAGCGCATCCACTTTTTGAACGGCATGATACTTAAAAGAGTTAAAAACCGACGCCAAGCAAACTTGGAATGATTCAAGAAACGGTAAACAGCGTCCTTAGCTGGATAGCGGTCTCCCTTCTTTGATGTTAAAAGGGTAAACCAACTTTTCTGATGGAAGATTAAACAAAAAACAAGTTGAAATAAGTAGCTAGCTTTGAAGCCAAATTTCTTAGTAATTCCAGCATTTCGAAGATGTTTAAACATCTCTAATTCACTGAATACTGTTCTTAATACTTTTGTTAGTTGATTGTTTTGGTCATTATGCTCTATCATATAGGAGGCACCTCTTCTGTTTGGTAGTGTTTTCTGGACAATCACACTATACCAAATAATGAGGTGTTTTTTGTATTTATTAAGCATATTGTCAAGGATCATATTGAAATGAAGAAGAACCAAATAGTCTCAACTACCGTACTTATTTATTTGGTGCGAAGTTTGAGTTAATAACTAAAGAAACTGAACTGAACGACAAAGCCCCATATAGGATTACTCCTAATGGGGCTTCGTTCTTTTTTAATAACCTACTGGAACAATTCCAGAATCTGTTTGATAACCAGCTAGCGGGTAAGTTGGAATCTCTTCATCCCAACGGTTTGGATTAACCTTTTCTACTTCACCTGTGACTAAGCCGTAAAGTAAGGCTTTTAATCCAAGATAATTTTGTTTGATTAAATGCCCGTTTGATTTTTGTCCTAGATTTCCATCTCTTGTATTTCCTTTCGTTTCAAAGAAGATGGCTGGGTTGCTGTGATTAGTTGGATTGATATTGTCGTAGTTTAAGCCCATCATCATAGCAGAAACAACTCCGCCTTTGATATCAATCTCGTATCTCTTATCACCACTACCGGTTTGGTAACGATCAATATGCATATACCCGTAATCTTTTAATGCATCATATACATAGACGTTCATTTGGCGTGTAAGGTCATTGTATAAGCCGTCTTTAATACTTGGTAAAGTCGGTCCATTTGGTGCTAATGATACTCCAAGCGACATGGATGTTGAATCATTTGTTCCGTAAACGGTTTTAAATCCTTGGTGGTGAAGATCCACAGCGAAATCTGGTTTCACATCTGCCCAGTATTTGTAGAAGACAAGTGATTCTTTTGCTTGAAACCCGTTTTCTCCCCAATCACGATTTAAATCAATGGTCATGGCATGACCTCTGTTGTCTACTCTAGGTTGTCCATTTTCATCATGAAGCACAGTCGTTCGCGTGTTCATGATGCTTCCATCCGGATTATACATTGGGATTGCATAAATAGTTGTTTCTTTTAAGATCTTTTCAATATCTTCGGATCCATTACTACCAAAAGTCTTCAATAATTCTAATACGGCATCCGTTGTTAACTTTTCATCTCCGTGAATTTGAGCTTGGACCCAAATTTTCATTGGGCCTGTACCGACTTTAGCTACGTAAAAACTTCGGTTCTGCTCACTCTTTCCGTATTCATCTAACGTGAATACTTCTACTTTCCCTTTACTCGTGTGTTCGATTTTCTTCAGTTCTTTAATCATGTCATCGTATGTAATCATACTGTCCATACTCGTGTTTCCATTTGTCGATGGACCACCAGGAATGGTGTTAGCTGCATTTGCTTGAGATGAAAACAGTGCTGACACAAAGAACATTACTACGACAAAAGACATCCATAATCTTTTCAACATATAACCTCCCAAACTATCATTATTTTCAAATACAAGACTAGTATAATCGAATGAATATTTAAACAAAATGGTGATTTTGGATTATTCTGACTAATTGAAGGTAGGGATTTTGTCTGTTTTATTGGATAGTAACATAGGAGGAAAGGATACTGTAATCAATAGCGTTATTTTCTGGTTTGTGTTTTTTCCTTGACTCCAACGCTTCACGGTCGTAACAAACACTTCTGCGACCTTTAGGACTTTCCGCTGAACAATCATAAAAAATGTATTCGCCCGTCTCTTTATCATGACCAACAACATCCGGTTCACCGCCAGTTCCTTCCATTTCATTGAGCGACCACAGTTTTTCAGTATTAGCTTCAAGCTTAGCTTGTACTTTAGCCCATTCAAGACCTTTATGGCGGTTCATGTTTTTCTCAAAACGGGCTTTCAATGTTCTGAGTAATTCTTCATGTTGTTCAGGTGAAAACTTGCTTTTATCATTTTTCATACTAAATCTCCTCGTATCATATGTTTAGAACTGCTTCAGCTCTTCAAAAAAACTGTTTCAAAACGTTTAGATGGTTCCAAATCATAAAAATCTTGCATGTCAAACAGGCTTCCTTGTCGTATAATACATGGGAGTCAACCTCTTTTCTATTCTTGATATGTTTGTTTGGTCACTTAAATTATACAAGAATTTGGGGAGGTACTCCTTTTTTACAGTAACCAATCGATTGCACATCAGTTACAAATCAGTGAGCGACGTATTGGGGAGATCATTAAAAATATAAAAAGAAAATGGAATGTAAAAACGAAATTGCAAATTGGTTTGATTGTGCATGAGCTGTTATTGGGAATTGACGAGAAGCAGCTCACAATTAATAAAGTAAAGGAAGTGAGTACCGATTGATTAGCAAAGTGCTCTATCCTATCTTTCATCTATTTTGTATGGGAAGTATAGGAGCTATTGCCATTCAACATACCAATAATTTATTCTTACACATTGTTTTCTTCCCATTAAGTTATTATTTGGCTATGATTATACATGAACTTGGCCATATCATCATCGCAAAAATCGATGACTGGAAGTTGAATCAAGTATCTTTCGGATTCTTTCAGTATGACTTTATACAAAAATCCTTTTCCTTCTCCAAAACGGTGGAAGAGTTCCTTGGAAAATCAGACATCTCAATGAGTCGACAGATCATCAGCGATCTAGAGAAGAAATTCATACGTCTTTCATTGGGCGGACCGTTAGCGAATCTTTTTTTTTCGATTATAGTCATTGCACTGATTCAGGTTACTTCACAGGAAAACATACAGACGATTTTTGCTAATTTACTTTTGGCGTCTCTTATGTTATATATATTTTCGATTATACCAATAAACTTTCTGGGAAGTGAGAGTGATGGATATGTTGTTTACTTGCGCATCTATCACCAAGCATTGTTTCAAAAGGATATTCTAATAAAAAAACTGGATTATGTTATGTTGGCAGATGGAATAGACTCTGGGAAAACAGCGTTTAAAACTTCTTTTCTATCTTTAGCTCTTAAGAACTTACATCAGGATCTCCAAACGTTAAAAGGAACAGCACTACATTTAGAAATAAAGCTTCGAAGATATATCGCTTATTACTATATAGATACCAATCAGTATAAAAAAACATCACAATTATTAAAACAGGCCGCATTCCTTCCAAGTAATTCTCCACTTAAACCAGAATTGATACAGTTATATGTAACCGCTGAGCTTTTACAGGGGAAAGAACTCCCTGTCATCGAACAGTATGATTATTCCGGTGATACAATTGGACAAGAACGGAACAACATTATCATATTGAGCAGGGAGAGAGATTCAAATCTAGAACAGAAAGGAAAAGAGTTTCTGGAAAATGTCGTATGGGATAATTATGTTTCCAGCATCGAGAGAAAAATTGTCAGAAATTCCTTACAACGGGACAAGGGGACAGGTTAACTGTCTCCTCACCGTGATAATCTGCTCATATTGATTTGCATACAAAGGATAGTAATGATTTCGTTTCTGAATCAATTCTTCATGAGTACCCGTTTCAACTATACTTCCCTTGTCTAAAACAAGAATAGTATCTGCTCCCTTTAATGTACTTAATCTATGAGTGATGATTATGGTTATACAAGCTAATTTTAGCACATCAACAATACCCAACCAAACAAGGAAATCCACTCTGCTCCTTTTTCCATTCCCGAAAATTAAGAAAGCGATTGCCAATCAATACCTCTTGATCCAGAGAAAGTTCTTGGCAATTCAATGGTTTACTCCCCGTTGTTCTCCACAAATGTACTTTCGCTTCTTCTGGGCTTTTGGCGAAAATAAATACCCATTTCCCCTTCTTCACCTTCAGTGCATACATATGAATCTTGCAAATACCCAGAAAATTGTTTTCAATCATGTTTGTCAATTTCTCTATATCAGGCTGGACTTCGAATAAAACAGAATCCTCATCATCCCATGCGATTTTTCCCTCTTGAATTAAGCAAAAAATGTAATGAGCAAGGACATGTTCCTCATAGCAAATGGCCTCTTCAAAAAGAGTTTTAATGGATGACATCCTCAATTCTCCCCGTAAATTGATTATAGTTTGCAAAAACGGTACCGACTGGGCCGTTGCGGTTTTTTGAAATAATCAGCTCCAGCTGTTTCTCGTCAGAAGCCTGATCATAGTACGTATCACGGTAGAGGAAAATTATGACGTCCGCATCTTGCTCGACACTCCCCGATTCACGGATATCCGACATGAGGGGACGTTTATTTTGCCTTTGCTCCACCGCCCGATTTAATTGGGCAAGTAAAATTACGGGGCAGTTCATTTCCTTGGCAAGCATCTTCAATTCCCGGGAAATTTCCGACACTTGCAAATGCATGTTTCCGCCATAATCCTGTTTTGGGCAAATTAACGTTAAATAATCAATCATGATGATTGGTTTTTGTTCGGGAAATTGATGAATGAGCTTTCTCGTTTTCGCTCTCATCTCAGCGATTGTTTGTCTGGCACCGTCAAAAATCTGCACATCTGTCATGGATACACGCCCGATAATGTCCGTCCATTCTTCCTTCTGCTCCAAACTAAGACTTTGAAACGGGTTCCGTAATTTGATGCGATTAATTCCCCCTGTCGACGCAATTAATCTTTGGACCAAGCTTTGATAAGGCATCTCGAGTGAAAAAATAACGGGAAGATATCCATGCCAGCCTGCTTCTTTCGTAAAATGGAGCATCACATCTGTTTTTCCCATCGATGGCCTTGCCGCAATGACCGTCAGCTCTCCTGCTTGAAAACCGTTTGTCATTTGATCCAAAAGGTTAATCCCTGTAGGAATCCCTTTTGTTTGCTCCCCTTCCTGCCATGGCGCTTCATACACTTCAGCCAGTGCCGTTGTAATGGAGAAATGGTCATCCATTCTCGCTTCATCAATGAGATGTAAGGTCTGAATCACTTGCTGGATTCCCCAATCCTCCTCTTTTGCCCGTGTTAAAATATTTCGCTTCTCCCGCTCTTTCCATTGCTCGAGAAGGAGCTGCTCATATTCATCAAACTTTTTCGGATTGGCGTACGATTGTAAATCATAAAGATAGGAGATTCCTCCAAATGGTTCCATATCCACCTTTGTGGTGAGCGTAATGATGTCAACGCTCCTGCCTTTTTCATGCAAAAGACGCATTTCCCTAAAAATGGCTTGATGACGCCGGTCTTCAAAATGTTCAGGCCGGATTATGCTATCACCTATGTAAAAATTCTCTTTCAGCATACTGCCAAGCAGCGCTTTTTCGACCGTCATGGCAGGTCCTCCCCTTCAGACGGATTATGCTGATAAATGCCTGGTACATTGGGTCTCATTTCCGTCATAGCTGGAGCCTTTTTTCGCTGTTCAAACTCCTTCTCCAACGCCCATACATCTTCCATTGTTTTCACCTGTTCGTCACGCCATCTTTTCAAAATCCCATATGTATACCGCCAATTTCGTTTGCCGACAGATAAAGATATTTTCATAGCCTCCATCACAAGAGGCTCCCCAAATTCTTCTACGGAATCTCCAATCTCCTCTGCGATAAATGGAGAAAGTACTCCAAAATTATGTTGATAAAAATCAAACACCTGACCACACTGACGATTTAGTAGTTGTTCTTCTTTTTCTTTTTCTTTTTGTTTTTCTTTTTGCCCCCGTAACGTGGACGTATCGTCTAAACCGTCACGAATCGATTGATCATCTGGCCCGTCTTTGGACCATTCAAAAGGAGAATCAGTATACGACTCGTATAGTTTCCGCACCTTTTCGTTTCGAATATGTTCTCCTACATACCGAATGAGCTCTAAGTCTTTTACCTTTTCTAACTCAGCATTCACGCAATCCTCCACCGGTTTTCCGCCGCGAATAAAATTGAATTTCCCCCAATTTTTAATTGCGATTTCCCGTGTATCCAGGTTATATTTCACAAGTTTGTGCTTATTGATCAAGCGCTCTAAGATACTTTGAATGGTCTCTTGCGAATACCCCGTATCAAAAGCCATTTGCTTCTTCGTGATCGTGTAGATCCCGATTTGCTTCGTATTTTTATTCGTTAACAAATAAAGAAACAAATACTTATCCTCCGGTGTCATTTCCTCTACTACCTTCGGATCATCCCAAAATTGAGTGTAAACCACACGATACTTTGCCATCGCTTCTCTCCCTTTCCCAGAGACTCTTTCAAATAATCGATTCACCTCATATATATGGATTGGTTCGAAAAAAGGACACGTTATATCAAAAAAAAATCAGAGCCGAAGCCCTGATTCGTTTTTTGTGGGAAATAATATTCATCCGTATGCATTTCTTGTTAAGGGAACTAACCTTTGCTCCTCGACTTATATGCTCTGCTGATATGGAAAAATCAGTGGCATACAATCGATTATACGCTGAAGCAAAAGAAGGATAAGCTTTCTCTGCTTAGGAGTTTGAATGTTTCATATACTTCCATAATTTTAGCTTCTATGTTATGATGCCTATAGTCAGAAAATTCTATATGTGAAATCACTAGGGGAATCCTTTTAAAGGACTGAGAGAAGAGTGTACTCTGATACCCTTATAACCTGATCAGGTTTGAGCCTGCGTAGGGAAGTGTCATGTTACTTTATATTTTATTTAAAGTACCACTTTCCTTGCTTAGGAAAGTGGTTTTTTATTTGCTTAATAGGGGGAATGTGATTGAAGCTGATGGCCGTGACGAATGATCGGTTCAAGGTGGATCATCTCACTAAAATCATGATTGATACAGAACCGTTCGTAGATTATTTCATCATCAGAGAACGGACGAAAACAGCCAATGAATACATAGAGTTGATCACTGCATTGACTGAAGCAAAAGTCAGTAAGGAGAAATTAATTGTGAATGACCGGGTGGATGTAGCTGTTGTTTCAAATATTCAACGAGTGCAGCTTCCAGGTCATGGGCTTTCCCTTTCGCAGGTGAAAGGCAATTTTCCTCAGTTACTCGCGGGACAATCAGTACATTCCGCGATGGAGGCTGAACGCGCTTCGTATGCGGGAGCCGATTGGCTACTATATGGACATGTATTTAAAACGAACTGCAAAAGGGGCGTAGAACCCCGCGGGCTTGCGGAACTTCATGAAATCTCGAAAAAAGTGACGGTTGATTTATATGCAATTGGAGGGATCAAACCAGAACATATCGAAATGTTGCACGATATCGGGATAAATGGGATAGCTGTTATGTCAACGATCTTTGAAAGCAATGATCCTGTATCGGCTGCAAAGGAATTTTACGAGGCTTTTCAAAAGATTGAAGGAGCTGAATTTTAATGAGTATTACGCTAAATGGTAAAGCTTATAAGCTGCCCGAAGATGTTTCAACCGTTCAGCAATTACTTGAGCATTTGGAGCTCTCCAAGCGGATTGTGATTGTTGAAGTAAATAAGGAAATTGTTCAAAAAGACCAATATGATCACCCTATTCGCGAACGTGACCAAGTTGAGATGATTCATTTTGTAGGGGGAGGATGAAGATGAGCATGTTAAAAATAGGAGATAAAACATTTCAATCAAGACTTTTACTGGGGACAGGAAAGTATCCATCTTTTGAAATACAAAAGGAAGCAGTCCGTGTGTCTGATGCTGAAATTCTTACATTTGCCGTAAGAAGGATGAACGTATTTGAGCCGTCTCAGCCAAACTTCCTGGAAATGCTAGATTTATCCAAATACACATTACTTCCAAATACAGCAGGAGCCACTACAGCTGAAGAAGCGGTGCGGACGGCAAAACTGGCCAAAGCATCAGGGCTGTGTGACATGATCAAGGTCGAAATCATCGGCTGCGACCGAACGCTTTTACCTGACCCTGTAGAAACGTTGAGAGCGTCTGAGAAGCTGTTGGCAGAAGGGTTCACTGTGCTTACCTATACGTCGGACGATGTTGTCTTGGCAAGAAGATTAGAAGAGCTTGGTGTTCATGCGGTCATGCCGGGTGCATCACCGATCGGTTCCGGAAGAGGAATTTTAAATCCCCTTAATTTGAAATTCATTATTGAACAATCTTCAGTTCCTGTAATTATCGATGCTGGCATTGGTTCACCAAAAGATGCAGTATATGCCATGGAGCTTGGGGCTGATGCGGTTCTGTTGAATACCGCAGTGTCCGGTGCGAAAGATCCTATAAAAATGGCTGAAGCTATGAAGCTTGCCATCGAAGCCGGCCGTTTGGGTTTTGAAGCAGGCCGGATCGAGGAAAGGGATTATGCTGTGGCAAGCAGTCCGCTTGAAGGATTGCTCCCGTCGTGAACAGCCGCTATTCAAGGCAGGAATTATTTAAACTGATAGGAGAAAAAGGCCAAAAGAAAATTTGCCAAGCTCACGTTTTAATCATTGGAGCAGGGGCGCTTGGCTCGGCAAGTGCAGAGATGCTTGTACGCGCGGGCGTCGGGAAGCTAACAATTGTTGACCGAGATATTCTTGACTGGAGCAATTTGCAACGGCAGCAGCTTTATACTGAGAAAGATGTAATAGACCAGCTCCCTAAGGCTGTTGCTGCCAAGAAGCGACTATACGAAATTAACAGCACGGTTGATATTGAAACAATTGTGGCTGATGTCACAGCAGAAAATGCTGAAGAGCTTGTCAGCGGAAAAACATTGATTGTTGATGCAACAGATAATATAGAAACGAGACTGTTAATGAATGATGCTTCAAGGAAGCTGGGCATTCCATTTTTTATGGGAGCGGTTGTTGCCAGTTATGGATTGACTTATCCAATTGGATTGGGGGAGCTTCCTTGTCTTCATTGCTTGTTGGACACACTTCCGCCACAAACACTTACATGCGATACAGCAGGGGTCATCAGTCCCATTATCCAGGTGGTGGCTGCTCATCAAGTAGCGAATGTATTCAAATATCTTGTCGGTGAAGAAGTGGATTCCAAATTGAAATCTTTTGATCTTTGGACGGGCGAGCAGGCCGCAATAGATGTAACACCGCTAAGGCGGTCTGATTGTCCAAGCTGTTCGAAAGATGCATCATACCCATTTTTATCCAAGGAAAGTCAGACAAGAACGGCAGTCTTATGTGGTCGGGATACGGTGCAATTGACCTTGCCTCCAGATCGGGAAGTGGAATTAAGGCAGTTTGCCGAAGCCATTCACCCAATCGTAACCGGACTCATTTGTAATATGCACCTTGTGGCATGCAATTTTAACGGTCACCGCATTGTTCTTTTCCGTGACGGTCGCATGTTGATCCACGGTACCAAAGACGTTGTCAAAGCTAAAATGATTGCGTCCAAGTTGATGGGTTAATAGTTTCTGAAACATCTCTCTATGGGATGTTTTTTCTATTCTAGGACCTTTTCCGCTGTTCAAACTCTTTCTTAAACGCCCATACATCTTCCAATGTTTTCACCCGTTCGTCTCGCCATCTTTTTAAAATCCCATATGTATATCGCCAATTTCGATTACCTACAGATAAAGATTATTATTTCTTTTAGCTTTTCGAAACATTTTTTATGTCTTTTTTAGACGAATTAGTATTGTCTTCTAATGCCGTTGCAAGTCTATCGCTAATTATCCAAGCTTGTGCCATAGTTTATCTATTACTAATCTTGCATACTTTTTTATTCATTCGTTCTTCAACGAACGCCCCCATGTAAAATTGAATGATTGATCTCTATTGATCCTCAATTTTCGGAAATAGAAATTGAATGACAAATTCCTTCCCATACTTAGATTCAACTTCAATTTCAATCTGCAATTCATCGCATAATTTCTTTACAAGATACAATCCTATCCCAGTAGACTGTTTTCTGTTAGGATTATCTCCTGTAAATCCTTTATCAAAAATGAAAGGGAGATCAGAATGAAGCACCCCGATACCATTATCAGATATCCTTAAAGAATACCGATTTTTTACACTATCAAAACCAGTTTTTAACCAGATAAAGCTATCAATTTTTTCATTAGAGTATTTAACTGCATTCACAAGTATTTGCGTGAAAATAAACTGGATCGCCTTTTCATCTGACACGATTGGCACATCTTTCATCTGAGAAATAACTTTAACTTCTTTTTCATCCAGTAATGACTGAAGTTCCAATAGTACATCTTCACAACAGAGATTGAGCGAGACTCTCTCTAGTTTATGATCAACATGCGCTGCCTGTAATCTTGCATAAAATAGGATCTGTTCGACATTATCATGGATATTAATTCTTGCATGCTCAAGTCTTTGATACACCAATTCTGACATTTCTTCTTTACGATTTTGTAGAACAAAGCTTAATAAAGAAATAGGTGTCTTTATCTCATGAACCCAACTTTCAATAAACTCTTCATAATCTAGTGACTGTAATTTAACCTCATCTAGCTGGTCATTTAGCATCCGCAATTTATTTGCTAGATAATTCACCTTTTCTGTATGCATTTCACCAATAGATTCTATCAATACATATTCCTGCTCCGGTGATGGTTCTCTAAGAAAATGATAAAATACTTTGTCATTCTTCGTCTGACTTTTTCTAACAAGTAACAAGCCCAAGACAATACTAGCTGCTGAAAAAATAATCATAATACCAACTAAAAGCTCGAATGTTTCAGGATACGCTACCCAAGCCAGAAAAATAAAAAAAGCATCATTTATACAAAGAAGTAATAGCCAAGGACGTGATACCTTTAGCATAGTTAGCCAATCCCTTGGCTTCATCGGCAGGAACCTCCTATTAATTGGTAACCAATTCCTCTGACAGTCTTGATTCGATTTGACAATCCAACTTCATCAAGAGTCTTACGTAATCTAGTCATATTCACTTGCAAGATGTTCTCATCCACATATTCGCTACTTCCCCATAACTGATTAAATAACTCTTCTTTTTTCACCACTGAAGGTACAGCTTTTACCAAGGCCTTCATAATCATTCCTTCATTCTCCGATAATGAAATAGAATTCTTGCCAACATACAATACATTTGCCTTCTCATCTAACTGAAAATCACCAGCATCTAAAAGAACATGCATATTTGCATATAGGTGATGCAGTTTTTGAATCCTAGCAATTAGACGTTTAGGATGACAAGGTTTCGTTAAATAATCATCTGCACCTAAATCCAATGCATGCAGCTCATCACGAAGTTGATTGCGTGAAGTCAGTACTAATATAGGCCCTATTCCTCTAGCCTTTAATGCACGGCAAATTTGGAATCCAGATAGCTTTGGTAAATTTAAATCTAATATAATTACCGAAGGAGCAGCTGAAATAATATCTTCCAAGGTCGTATCAAAAGAAGAGATACTCTCTACAGAATATCCCTCTTTCTCTAAAATACTTTGTAACTCTGCACGGAGAAAAACGTCGTCCTCAACAATGACGATCTTTACCATGATTTCACTCCTACTCAATCTCTTTTAATTTCTTTATTTCTTCATCACTCTTTCTCTGAATCATCCATATATAACAAAGTTCAAAAACGATAAACGCAATAAGACTAATTGCTATCACCATACTATTTTCTAAGCTTAATGTCATTGATAGGAAGGCATTCAACATGGACCAAATACCAAAAATACTGCTGATCAATGCTACCGAGATAACCAAACCAAAATATAACCAAATTTGTTTCCTTGCTGATGAACATAAAGATTCAATACTTGCTCCTAGCATAGCTACTGTATAATATCTATGTCTCGTACTTCGTTGTTGCATAAGGAACTTTAAGCCCAATACCGTGTTTGCTATGATAAGGAACATGATGCCTAGATAAAATGTCGTATAGCTTCCTGCCACAGTGTAAAATAACTGTCTTCCCATACTGGAAAGATAACTTTCATAGTCTAAGCCGGATGTATTCATTAACTGCTCTACTTCATACATAGCCTGCATTAGACCTTTTTCCTGAACAAAATCATGATTTAGAGCCATATTCCAGAGGTGTGAATCTTGAGAACTTCCAATGAAGCTGTCATAAATATCATCGGGCACAATCAATGCATATGAAAGCGTAATCGCTCTATCTGCAACGACATTGCTTGTATACAGTGTCGATACCAATTCATATTGTTTTTCACCTATACTAACTGTTGGATTAAACTGCAGTACCCTCTTTAATATATCATGAGAGTGCGAAAATTCTTCATCAGAATACATGGCAACTTCATCGTCTCCCAATATAATAGGAGCTTTGTTGATAGATATTAGCATTGTATTATAACTAGAAAGTGAAATGAAATAGGGCATATCTTGCATAGATAAATTCCTTAATAAATTCTCTTTTTCTTCTGAATTTTTTTCTCTAGAGATAGATTCTTCTAATCCAGACCAAGAAAATGTACGCGAAGCTGTATTTTCAGACATCTCTGAATCGGATGGCCAAAACTGTCCTAGATTCATAACGTAATAGCTTTCTATGTATGGCTTCATTTTATCAGAGGTTAGTGCAGAAACAATTTCTTCTTCTGATCCTCTAAACGTAAAGTCTACAGTTCTACTAGATGTAGCACTATTATTGAGAGCAGTAGAAGTTCCAAATGCAAAACAAACCATTGCCATTAGAATTAACAGTGATGATATGGCAAGAGAACTCCATTGATGCAGAACATTCTCTTGAAGTTGTCTTCCTGTAAATACAAATAAACCAGTAGAAGAACTACTTTTACGTTTTACCCATGCTCCAATTAAACTTCCCAATCCACGAAACAGGATGAAAGTTCCACTTATTCCTATGACCAATATTAACGCAAATATCCTATAATCAAGGCTACGCAAATATAATACTGCTAATACATAAGCTACGCATAGAAAAATTGCACCAAGGAGCAATACTGCTCCAGTCAGTAAACTAACCATACTCCACACGGGTGAAAGGACTCGTTGCGATTCATCCTTCTGATCATTCAGCAAATCCGCAGGTTCCTTCCTGCTCATTCTCCAGCTTAGAATAAATACGGCCAATACTTGAACCACAATAAAACCAAATACCGTCAATCCTAGCCCCACCCAGGAGATGCGAAATTGATGACCAATAATGCCCATTCCAATAAGCCTTGAAGTTGCCAGACTAATTAGCTCTGTTAAAAATAAAGCGACTGGAACTCCAATGCACAAAGCAACAAAACCATTCCACAATGTTTCCCCCATAATCATGGCAAATAACTTACTTTGCCTCATTCCCATCATTAAATACATGCCAAACTCATGGCTACGTTGTTGTAATTGATATCTATTTGCAAAATAAACCAAGAAAAATACGAAGAACAGCGAGACGGCATAGAGTATCGGAATCATTAACAAAAGCCTTGCTACCGCGTTACTCTCAACTGTCTTCAGATATACCATAACATCTTGTTCACCAAGTGACAGGATGACATAAAAAGCAACAATAGAAATGATGAGTGAGGCAAAGTAAACCCCATTTTCTTTTCGGGTCTTACGACTATTACGCTTGATAAAATTAAAGAACATTGCTGCTGCCTCCTCCCAACTGTGCCAAAACAGTTAGGATACGTTCATAGAACGAATTCTGAGTTTCTCCAGGCACATTCTTTCGAAGCTCATGAAAAATCACTCCATCTTGGATAAATAAGATTCTTGAGCAAAAGCTTGCTGCATTGGCATCATGAGTAACCATCAAAATGGTGGTCCCCTCTGTCTGATTGTTAGAATATAGTTTATCCATTAAGGTCTTTGCATTTTTTGTATCCAAGGCTCCTGTTGGCTCGTCTGCTAATACAATGCTTGGGCTTGAAATCAATGCCCTTGCTGCAGCAACTCTTTGCTTCTGACCTCCTGACATCTGAGATGGGAATTTATTCAATAAACTCTCAATATCAAATTGTTTAGCTAATTTTTGCAGTTGTTCCTCTTGCTCTTTAGGATTTACTCCATGTATTGACAACGGTAGAATGATATTTTCTCTAGCTGTTAAGTTATCTATCAATTCAAATTCTTGGAATAAATATCCTATCTTACTTCCTCTATAGTTCGCTAGTTGTGATCCTTTAAATGAGGATATATTCTTACCCTCCAATAAGATTTGTCCAGATGTTGGCTTTAGCATGGTTGCAATGGAATTAAGCAATGTTGTCTTGCCCGATCCACTTGCTCCCATTATTCCAACAAACTCTCCTGGAAGAACATCAAAGGAAACACCCTTCAATGCAACGGTTTCACTTTGTCCCTCACCAAATGTCTTATGTACTTCCTTAACTTGAAGCAGTTTATCTGATATATTCATATAAATTCCTCCCACACATATTCTCTATAGTAATACCATACAATAAAAAAATATTAATTAACTCTTACAGTTGTTGTAAGGTTTGAAACGCGAGGAATTGGAACCACAATTTATTATCGAGATTAAAAAAGTACCAAGTCTAAAATAAATAGACTTGGTACTCATATTTTCAAAAAACCGCACTTACTTATGATGCAGTTCACCGTAACGCACCTAAATGCGTTTTAACCTTTTTTACTAAAATAAATATATTAGAAATTCAATAAAGAACAGTATTGATAAAAATGCTATTACCCTTTTAATTTATTTCCAACATTGATTTTCTGGGTATGAGAAAATAAAGGTTAACTGGCACTGCTTATGGGCAGAATAAGCTTAATCTCTCTTGTAAACCTTCTAAGACTTCTTCTGGCACTTCCCTGACCTTGATATCCTCACCTAGGAAAAGCAGCCAATTTGTTATTTCGGTCAATTCTTCGGGATTATTAACATTGATAAAAGTCTTTAGTATGGCTGTGGTTTGGTAAGGATTTGTATAGGAAATTGAAACTTTTAAAGGATGGTATTTTTTGAACTGGGCAATCGCCTTTGGACCAAGTTCAAGGACAAGGTTGATTACTTCTTCCTGCTTACTTAGTTTTTCTAAAATCTTTTTCTTACTTAATCTTTTTTTCGTAGGGTATGGTTCGACATCGGTGAGATTGTCGACAGGGAAAATCCTCCTCTTCTCATCCTTTAAATCAAAGCCATCAATCAGCCAAAGGCCCTTTTCATGATAAAGATGCAAGAGGTTAATTGGATATGAATTGATTACCTTCCCTTCTTTGATGGTAATCAGTAAATAGCGATCCAAAAGAAGGATTTGGATGAGTTTTTCTAACATAGGATGGGGAAGGTCTGACAGTTCAAGTAGGTCGGGATTATTGGGGTTGGTCCCTTCAAAAAGCAAGATTTGATTTAATAGAACAAGGTCATCTTGCTGGTTTTCTGAGATGAGGCCTAGTAATTTTTCAGCTAAAGACTGACGGCTCTTTAAATATGGGAGTTGTTGATTTCTTGTGGCCATAAAGGCAATAAAGAGAGCTTTAATCTCATTATCGGTAAAGCGAACTGTGGGCAGGACAGAGTTGTTCATGACAAAATACCCCCCATCCCTTCCAACTTCGGCGACAAGTGGCATCCCCATGGCTTCAATTTCTCTAATATCTCTAATAGCGGTCGAACGAGAGATATTAAATTCTCGCATGATTTCAGAAATTGTAAAGTGGGAGCGGTTGTTGATATACCGCATGATGGTATTAATTCGTTCAACTTTTTTCATCGGGATCTCCTAAACAGTATCATTTTTTGACATGATTAAAGACTATTATAAACTCATCAAGTGAAAAGACAAATCATTTGATAAATTTAAAAAAGAGGATGGTTTGAAGATGGCAAATTATACCCTAGAAGAAAAAGAAAGCTTTACCGTTTTAGGCATTGGAACTGAGCTTAAAAGCGATTACACCGACTACGCTGGCATAAACAAGGAAAAGGCAGACTTTTGGTCGGCCGTCAAACAAGATGGAAGGCTTGATAAGTTAAAAGCCGTAGCCACAAATGATTACATTTTTGTCGTGAATGAAGCGGTGAATAACAAGATGATGCATTATGCCGGCGTCATGACAGAGGCATCATTACCAGAAGCATCCAGAGTGATTCAATTTCCTAAAGGAGAATACCTGGTTGTAAAAGGGGAAGCAGAAACAGCTGAAGAGTTGAGTAATACGGTTACTGGCATTGCATTTGGTCAAGCATTACAAGAAGCAAACGATGTTGCCTATGTTGGTGGACCTAATGCAGCGGTTGTGATGGAGCAGCGAAACGGAGTCTTTTATGGTGAAATGTGGATTCCGGTAGTTAGGAAATAAAGAGATAAAAGGAGAGATGGAATTGTCCTATACCGTTGATTTTAAAAATGTGTCTACGGTTGGTTTAGAGTCTTCACCTATAGTAGAAGCGCTTGCTGGTTTACGTGCTAATGAAGCTCGATACTTTATGAACAAATACAAGCATGAATTTACGGTTGTACCAGCTAGCGAGTCCTGCGAGACCCTTGATTATGTGAACCAAATTTTGAAAGAACGTGATATTGAGTTTGCAGCCAAACCTTTAGAAACGTCGCGTTTTCAAGTAGAAAATATCAAATTTGCCTACGTCTTTTATGAGGATGGTCTTAGCGTCAACGTCATGTATACGGTGGATGATCCTAAGAAGCGGGCTGTTGGTTTTAAGCTTTCTGATGGGATGGAAGTACCAAAAGAGTTAGAGGGGAAGTTTAAGTTTGCTAGGCAGAAGTCTAAACTAGCTGGAACCATTCGGGGCTCGTATTTTGTCATTAAAGGAGAATATTAAAGTAAGCAGAAGCATATGTGGAGGAATTTCTAGGCATTTAAATAACAAGACAGCACCTCTCCAATTAGAGCGTGCTGTTATTTTTTTCGTAAAAACCTCATTACTCATGATACGGTTCTCCGTTACATGTCTAAGTGCGGTTTTTATTCTCCTATACTTAGTTTAAGAAATTGTAAATAATTTTTATTTAACTCCGACACCTTTTAGCTATTAGTTTTATAAGAGGTTAATTACGATTTATTAATCCTCAAGTTTTTCATACATCTCTATTTTTTTATTTAATAAATCTTTACCCCACACTTGCATTGCTTCTAATACAGGTATAAACTTTTGCCCCAGCTCTGTTAACGAATATTCTACCTTTGGTGGTACAACTTTATATACTTCTCTGTGTACTAGCTCGTCCACTTCAAGCTCTCTTAATTGTCTAGTTAAGATTCCTTTTGAGATACCAGGTAACATCTTCAATAATTCATTAAACCTAATCATTTCATTTTGGCTTAAATGCCACAAAATCACTATTTTCCATCTGCCTGCAATTGCATTTTGAGTAACTGTTAATGGACAAATTTCTTGCTGTATTTCTTCAGAAATCGATGCATCTTTATAACTAAAACGTGCCAAAATAAAACCTCCTCCTTCTTCTCTAGGTACTATTTTTATGACTATGTTATTAAATTGTGCCTACTTACATAGATCTTTCTTAAGAAATAGTATATGTATTAGGTACAAAAATCAAAAATAACACCATAGTGGAGGAGATTGTATGAAAGTATTCGTAACAGGTGCAAATGGAAATTTAGGTTCTAAAATTGTCGAGTATTTACTTACCAAATTATCCGTTGAAGAAATAATTGTTGGTGTACGTGATGACCAGTCTGAAAAAGCACTTAGCTTTAAGGAACAAGGCTTAGAAGTACGTGTAACGGATTTTGAAAATAAAGAAACATTACTTACAGCCTTCAAAGATGTAGATCGTCTATTTATCATGTCAACATTTGGTGATTTTGAAACAATTATGCGTCAACATACAAATGCAGTAGAAGCTGCCAAAGCTACCAATGTAAAACAAATTATTTATCCAAGTGTTACGCGTGCAGAGGCAAATGACTTCTTCCTGGCAGGCATGCATAGAGTGCGTGAAGTAGCAATTATTGAATCAGGTATTCCTTATGTGATTCTACGTAACAACTGGTATGTAGAAAATGAACTTGGAACAATTCAAGGCTGTATGGCTGGTGCCCCTTGGATAACTTCTGCAGGTGAAGGGAAAATCGGTTGGGTATACCGACCAGATTTAGCTGAAGCAGCAGCGAATGTTTTAGTAGCTGATGGTCACGAATATAAAATTTATGAGCTTTCTGGTGAAAATTTATCACAACAGCAATTTGTTGATACGTTAAATGAAGTGTTAGGCAAAGAAGTTCCTTTATTAGCAGTAGACGATGTTTCTTTTGAAGCAATGTTAAAAGGTGCTGGTGTACCTGAAGCATACCTTCCAATGTTAGTTATGACTCAAAAAGGTATTCGTGAAGGTGGATTAGAATCAGCACATACAGATTTGGAATTTTTATTAAGTCGTCCGGCTACATCGTTAAAACAAGCACTAACACATTTATTAGTAAATACAAAATAGGATGAAACAAATTCTTCAGACAAAACAGATACTTTTTGTAAATAACAAAGTGTCAGCCTTCATTAGGACTGGCACTTCTCTTTTTTAGAAAAATCGCACTTACTTATGATACGGTTCACCGTGAAAGTTCTAAGTGAGGTTAGCAAGGTTCCGTTCAGCTATTAACGGACTAAAGTTGGACCAACTAATGCTTCTGGGTTTTCCCCCAATGCCAACTTGCTAATATTAGCATAGCTGAGTTGGTTATGCGTTTTTAGTAATTGCTTTAAATCAAGGAACTTTTTGTCTGTTTTTAAATTTTCGATTTCCCGATAATAGACAGACAACACATAATCATCTTGAGACATCGGATTGAATTTACCTGGGTCTTCATCCATAATTAATGAGCCCATATATTGATATCCAAACTGCAATTGACGAGTCACTTTAATGATATTGATAAATTTTCTGTAAATAGATGGTTTTGTGGAATTTAGTTTTCCGATAGCTATTTGCGCACTTTTCAATTGGTCGTAACTTGATGTTGTTAGCATAATCTCCCTCCCTTTTTGCTTGGTATTAATCCCATGGTTTATCCACTGAAAGTTTGGACACGAGTTCGTTATTTTGTTGTCTTTTTAGCTTGCGAATTTTTTCACGTTCTTTCCCCGTATCATAGAGAAATTTTTCTTCCTCTGTTTCTGGAATAACACCTGGAACTTCTATCGGCCTTTTATTTTCATCTAGAGGGACAAAAGTTAAGAATGCTGTAGCTGCAATTCTACGTTTTCCAGTTTCAAGATCTTCGGCCACCACTTTACAGAAAATCTCCATTGACCTTTTACCTGTATAGCTGACAAATGATTCGATACAAACCGAATCACTTACTCTGATTGGTTCAATGAAGTTAACTGAGTCAGTAGATGCCGTAACACACTCCTTTACCCTTGAGTGCCTGCGAGCGGAAAGTGTCGCACAAGCATCCATCTTCTTCATTAGTACTCCACCAAATAATGTATGATGATTGTTCAAATCATTAATGAGTACTTGATCGGTTTGAACAACACGCGTTTCTTTAACCTTTTTTGCTTGCATAAAATACCACCTTATATAAAGTGAAACTTCAATCAGTGGGGGTTTTCCTTCATCCCCCACTTAGAAATCTATTCTTCACTCAACTTCTTGAAGTGGGGCTCTTACAGCCCGTTAATCTGCGATAAAAATACATTTGAGGCGCTCTTCTCAAATGTGTTAAAGTTTTCACAAAGTAATTATAATATGACTATAGTGGAAAGATACAATGCCAATCCCATATGCAATTCATAACAAAATAGTATGTAAGCGCTCTTTAGCATACACAATAAAAAAAGCCTCCCCATAACAAGAGGATGCCTTCTACTATTTGACTCAATTTTAGATTATGAATCATCGTTATGATTAGATGTCGACAGCTTTATTTTGGCAAATCGGATAAATTCTTTCGCAACCTGTGATAAGTATGCATCTTTTTTCCAGACCATCGCTAGAGTCCATTCGATTGTCGGATTGATTACGGTTATAGTGCGAAAATCATTTGTTAGTTCCAAACATGTATTCTCAGGCAGCAAAGTAATACCTATATTGTAAGCAACCAATTCTTGAATAAAATCTAATTGTGATGTTTCCGAAATAATTATCGGTTGAAAACCAGCTTCTCTGCAAGCAGTCATGACAAGGTTTCTTAACTCAAAATCTCGATTGAACATAATAAAGCTCTCTTCTTTAAGTTCTTTCAATGACACTTCCTGTCTCCCAGCAAGACGATGAAACGAGGGTACCACTAGTTTTAATTTCTCATTAACAAACCTATAATGGTCAAGATTATCATTTTTCTCCGGAAGAACGATAACCCCAAAATCTAACAACCCACTGACAATCTTCTCCTCAATCGGCTTAGATCCATCCTCTTCCAATTGGAAAGTCACCTCTGGATATTTTTCATGAAACGAGGCAATCAGTTGTGAGAAGAAAATAGAATTAGTTATCGCTGGGAGTCCAATACGGACATGGCTTTTTTTTAGCATGAACATCTGACCAAGTTCCGTATCCAAAAGATGCAACTGTTTTTCAATTATTAATGCATGTTTTTCTAGAATACGTCCTGCCTCTGTTAAAATCAGCCCTTTTCTTGTGCGAATAAATAGCTGTGTACCAAGTTCCCCCTCCAAGGATTTGATAATTCTACTGAGGGCAGGCTGCGTAATAAACAGATTTTCAGCTGCATTGGTGAAATTGCCAGTACGTGTAACTTCAATAAAACACTCCAAATGTTTAATTTCCAAACCTATCAAACACCTTATATACTTTTTTAAAGATATTTTAGTTTACCACACTTTTTACTTTAGTAACCTCACTTGTGATTTATCAAAAAGGCAAACCAATATTTTTGAAAAAACCTGATTTACTTATGATGCGGTTCACCGTTACACCTGCAACAGAGGTTTTTCAATAAATAATTATTTATTTATTACTAACTACTTTTAACTTCTTTTACATATTCCCATGTTTCTCCATTATCTTTTGATTGATAAAGTGCACTACTATTACCATTATAATCTCCATCTGATCCTTGCCCGACTAACATATTAAAAACTCCATCTTTCTCATAAGGCATACCTGGAGAATCGAAAGGACTTATAGACTGTCCACTATTTAATTTTACTTCATGAGGTGTATAATTTACCTTTTTAAAAGATATGCCCCCATCATCTGTACGATATAACTCTCCGTTCGTACCAGAAGGACGGATTGCTCCTATAAATCCAAGTTTATCATTTATAAAAGTTATTCCTGATACACTACCAATTCCTCCGATGAACGGATCTTCATTTATAACCTCCCATGTTTCACCCCCATCAACAGTCTTACTTAGTGAATAAAAAGTACTTCCTAATGCTTTATCTGTAAAATTTAGTTGATAACCAACTTCTTTTGATAGGAAAAACTGTTCATTGTTATTAGTTAACTCTTGTTGCTTCTCTTTAGAACTATCTTGATTTGGCGTAGTATTTGATTTACTCCAACTTGGGTCACCGATTAAGTTATATCTAGCAGGTATCATCTCTTTCTCTTTTCCAGGGACAAATATAGATACCGTATATCCAATTATTTCAGAAGTTGCTTCTTCAAGATGAACCTCCTTACCTTCCTCATTAATATTAATAATTCCCTCTGTGTTATATCCCCAATTTCGTTTTCCATAATAAACCAATCCGTACTTACTCTCATTCCACTTACTAACGGTTTGCTGAACTGGAATAGCATTAACCGTTTTAATTAGGGGTTCTACTAGTTTATCATCATCATAATCAGAACCTGCATATCCATTTAGCCATAAAGTAATATCTTGTGACTTATTTTTATCATAAGTTATTAAGTAACTTTCTTCTTTCCCATCCGTATTTTTCCCATAAACAAATGTATCAAAAGATGTGATTGTTCCATCTGAATTAAATGTAAGCTTAAAATCACTTGCCATATATAATTTCTTTGGCAAAGTATATTCCTTATTTATATCTTCAAAAATACCTTCTACTCCATATTCATATATATTATTATGTTCAAATTTAACTGATCTTTCATTTTTTAATCTTTCTATAGTCCACGCAAGTTTGCCACCATAATTTGTTGCACTTTTATAAATCTCTACTCCATAAAATAATGTTATTGCCAAAATAATTATTATAGAAATATATTGCCAAGTATTTGATTTTTTAGAGCCATATTCTCTATCTTTTATAATTCTAATTGTAGTAAATGCAATGATAGATATTAAAAATACGATACATAATAATAAAATATAAATATTATTATTAATTCTTCCATACCTACATAATGAAGCTAACTCATAGCAAAAAATCCAGTATCCAATTATTAATATTGGATTTGTTAATAATGATCTAAGTATCGTTTTTATATTTTTCCTAAATATGAAAATCACCCCTTGTCGAAATTAACACCGTTTTCCCCCAAGTAATCTAAATTTAGTTTCTATTAATTATTATGTTTCGCTAGTAGAGAGAAATTTTCCTTCTTAACCTAAGCTGCATTTAGTTGAATAAGACCGCTTCATTTTCAAATGAAACTAGTTTAAACCATAAAGTGAAACTTCAATCAGTGGGGGTTTTTCGACGCACAGGATGTGCTAGTGCAGACGTTGCGACAGGACGTCACGTTCTTAGTCTGCTTATCCCCCACTGATTGTTAGTTGCGGCCCACACGAAGTGGGTCACGCAGACGTTGCCACACGATGTGGCGCTTTTAGTCTGTGTTCATCATACGGGCTTTTACGGGCTGTTGATCCCCCACTTAGAAATTTATTCTTAACTCAACTTCTTGAAGTGGGGGTCTTACAGCCCGTTAATCTGCGATAAAAAAGAACAAGCTTATTTTATGCTTGTCCTTCCTCAAATACTTCTAAACGCTTATTAAATTTCAGTCTATATTATTTGATTCTTTAACTTATACAATCTATATATTTCAACTGTAAATTCCAGTCTACTTGTAATCATTTTTAGGTCCTTCATCCATTATAACTTCTACCATATTTGAAGATCCCATCCTAAGTTTAGGTCTACGCTCTGAGTTCGGTGTACTATAAAGCTCCAATGGACTTATAATAACTCCATCTTGCGTATTATGAAGGATTCCTGGCACACATGTATAAATTCTATCATTATTATTTGCATTCTTGGAGGATATGGTAACGGAGGTTCCGCTATGATTATCTATACTCATGGACACTTTGTATCGGTAGAACGATCCTGTTCCATTTGACTGAGCAGAATAAACCACAGGAACAACTGCGAGAATATCATTATTCAGCCTTAATTTAATGACTTCTGTCTTAGTTGATAGATTATTTCTCCTAACATCCCCCATATGTTCCACTGCTCCGTTGCCAAAACTCTTGAGGGGAGATGTTCCTTTCGCCCCAAACATAGCTACATCTATCTGCTTACCATCCTTTGTATAGACTAAAGCATATATATCATAATCTGTCCCAGTCTTCCAAGATACCGTTGCAGTAATTTCTGGTGTTTTATCAATGATAACTGGCTTTTGACCTTTTTCAAGACTTATCTTACCCTTTACCTTTACAAGGCTTATCGGTGACAACGTGTTTTGTCTATTTTTATTTTCAGGAACAGTTAGAGTCTTGACAGGTTCTTTTGGGGTTTGTTTTTGAATAGTTTTAGGTTCAGAAGGCTTGTTTTGCTCATCAGATTCAACCTCAACACCGTAATTTTTACATAACCCTTCAAGCCCAGAATTAAAGCCACGCCAGATTGATTTTGCCTTTGTCTGACCATTCCTTAGATATAATTCTAATACTACAATTCCATTTTCATTTGTGAAACTAGATGGGGTTAACTGGATAATATTATGATCGGTACATATCTCAGCCTTTAAATTCTTTACATTTGAAAATCCAGTGCTATTATCCTCTGTAAGAGTTATTGCTATTTTAGTAATACCTTCAGGGACTTTACTCATATCAAAATTAATTTTATGTATTTTTGTATTACCTAATTTCTCAGATGGTATTAGGGTAGCTACACCAGAAGAGCTCTTTGGTTGATTATAAAATATAATCCCGCTATCTCCTTCTACCTTGTCTGAATCAGTTAAAAGGAAAGCTGTTAAGGAAATATCTATCGAATTAGAAATTTCGTAGCTTACAGTAACATTACCTTTTGGGGAACTTAAAACTGTATTTGCTCCCATCTGAAGAAATTGATTCATATAAACCACTCCCTACTCCTCTATCCATTTATCACCTAACAATTTTTCATAATTCACTACAAAATTCTCTTGTAGTAATTTTGACATTTTTATTGTAGTTTCCTTCTATTCACTTTTTCTTAGACATAAATTACTCATACTTTAAGACCAATGGAGAAAAAAACTCCAAATAGTCCTCACCTTTCAGAAGTCAGGACTTGGATTATTGTTTAGTTAACTTGTTAAAGGCTATTCAAGTTGCAGGAAGTGTTATTGACCAAGACAGTAACTTGAAAATGACTATAGCGATTAGTTGGAAGTTTGGAATAGTTAAATTAGAACAGTGCCTGTCACTCCTCGAAAAATGTCGAATCAACCAAGTTTTTCGACGAAATCCGGGTGGTGACAGGCACTATTTCAAAGACTCTCAACCATTTTGGTTGGGGGTCTTTTTTATGTTTTAATATTGCTATGGTCCATATCTTCTAGAGAATTAACTTCATTTGCTAAATACTGAAATATAATTTCACTCTTTTTATCAGAAATTTCAAAAAATAATGCTGATGGCGTAATCCCTTTGACATGTAGAAACGACTGTTATGAGACTTATGTGGTATAGACTACTGTACACCATTACCTATATGCTTTTACTATATGCTGTAAGCGTTACCAGAATCTTGGTATATATCGGGGAGACCCGCCTACAATTTTTTCAATTATATAAAGGAGGGTATATGAAAAGAAATACATTTATGATTACTGCAGTTTGTACTATTCTACTAGGCACATCAACAGTATTTGCCAACAATGACTATCCTAATGATCCAACGATTGAAAAGGAAGAAAAACTCACATTCCCCTCTAAGAAACCACACCCTGTCTTTACATGGAATTCGACTGTCATCCCTGTTTCGAGCGTTCTTCACCCAAGCTCTGCACGAGGAGCCGGGATGGTGGAAGCTCCACTCCAGCAAATCGATCAAATTATGAACCAAGCAATTTCACAAAAATTAATGCCAGGCGCTGTCACACTTGTAGCAAGAGCTGGGAAAATTGTAAAACATGACGCTTATGGCTATTCAGCTCAATACACCGATGGTAAGTTTACCGAAATGGAAAATCCAATTCCTATGGAAAACGACACGATTTTTGACTTAGCATCTATCAGTAAGATATTCACTGCTACGGCCGTGATGGTACTTTTTGAAAAAGGATTAATCAATCTTGATGATCCGGTGGCTAAACATATTCCAGAATTTGCTGCCAATGGTAAGAATAACGTGACCATTCGCCAGTTGTTAACCCACACTTCTGGGTTCACCGCTTGGATTCCTTTATATTCAAAAGGTAATTCAAGAGAAGATCGGCTGAAGTTAGTATTAAACCAACCGTTGAAAAATGCACCCGGTACGACTTACGAATACAGTGATTTAAATATGATTACGTTAGGAATGTTAATTGAGCACATGTCCGGACAGCGCCAGGATGAATTCGTTCGGGAGCACATCACAGAACCTTTAGGGATGATGGATACGATGTACAATCCACCAGCTTCTTTGAAACATCGCATTGCGGCAACTGAATACCAGGCCACACCAAATCGCGGTCTCGTGTGGGGAGAAGTTCATGATGAGAACGCTTGGTCATTGGATGGGGTTGCTGGACATGCCGGTGTGTTCTCAACCGCAAATGACCTGGCTAAGCTTGCACATATTTTTATTAATAAAGGCAAGTATGGCAGTAAAAGAATTCTGAAGCCGGAAACAGTACAATTACTGCTACAAAACCAGAATACTGCATTCCCTGGGAATGACCATGGACTTGGCTGGGAGCTCGGGCAGGGCTGGTATATGGATGCTTTATCAGAAGGTACGTACTCTTTTGGCCATACAGGGTATACTGGAACTTCAATTGTAGTAAGCCTGAACAATAAAACAGTAGCGATTTTACTGACCAACCGTGTCCATCCGTCTAGAAATATGGGGTCCATGAATCAAACCCGTCGCTTATTTGCTAGAAATGTAGCTGATTCGATTCCTGTCTCGATTCCTGGTAAGAGTGATGCTTGGTTTGCAGGGTATGGCGACAAACTAAACCGAGTAATGGAAACTGACCTTCAATTATCTAAGGATACCAAACTTACATTCTCAACATGGCATATGATTGAGAATGTATGGGATTTCGGAACCGTAGAGATTTTTAGAGATGGCAGTTGGGACCAGCTTGCACTATTTACAGGCACAAGCAATGGCTGGGAAAAGAAAGAATTGGCAATACCTAGTGATGCGACGAAATTACGGTTTGTCTATGGAACCGATAGTTCAACAAATTCCCGCAGCTGGTATATCCAGAATCCAAAACTGGATTCTGGATATGATCTTTCTTTTTCAAAAAATGAATGGGTATTAAGAGACTTTTAAATCATGAAATACTAGAGGAGGAGAAACATGCGAAAATATTTAAAGACATTTTTCACCTCGTTACTGGCATTTGTACTAGTGTTAACAGGGATTCCACTTGCAGGGGCAACCGCTGCTTCGGGAATTGAGGATTTAGTGATTGACCTCAATGTTCCCCAGGTCACAAGGGAAGTTAAAGATAACAAGCTTGATTTAAACGCTCTGCATGTTTATGAGGATGGCCACTTTATGCTGGCGTCTAAGAACTTAAAATGGAAGTCATCTAATAAAAATGTTGCCTCTGTATCTAAAGATGGAGAAGTAACTTTATCTGGTCATAATGGTACAACGTTTATCTCTGTCAGCGATGGCAGTAATAGCGATAGAATTTCGATTCAATTCAAGGGAAATCAAGACAAAATCCTTGTTGAAAAAGAAAAAGGCACTCGCTATGACCTTATCGGCAAAGCCATCGAGCATATGACGATGGAAGAAAAGGTCGGGCAAATGCTGATGCCTGATTTTAGAAATTGGAATGGCAAAAATGTAACAGAAATGAATGCGGAAATTGCCCAGCATGTTAAGGAATATCATCTTGGTGGTGTGATTTTATTCCGCGAAAATACGGTGACAGCTGATCAAACAACTAAGCTCGTTAGTGCCTATCAAGAAGCTGCCGAAAAGTACGGCCTAATGATTTCGATTGACCAGGAAGGCGGAATTGTTACACGTCTGCAAACTGGTACCGATATGCCAGGGAATATGGCGTTAGGTGCGACTAGATCTGAAGAGCTAGCTGAAAAAGTCGGCAGGACAATTGGTGAAGAGCTAAACGCACTTGGGATTAACATGAATTTTGGACCAGTGTTGGATGTAAACAATAATCCTGATAATCCGGTGATAGGTGTTCGATCATTTGGTGAGGATCCTGAGTTAGTGGCTAATCTAGGAAATGCCTATATTAAAGGGCTCCATGAAACGGGCATTGCGGCAACCGCTAAGCATTTTCCAGGTCATGGAGATACTGCGGTTGATTCCCATGTAGGACTTCCAGCGATACCACATGATCTTGATCGATTAAAGAAAGTAGAACTATATCCATTCCAGCAGGCAATGGATTCTGGTATTGATGCGATTATGTCAGCACACGTGACGTTCCCGAAAATTGATGATACAAAAGCAATTTCTAAAAAGGACGGAACAGAAGTCTCTGTACCAGGTACGCTTTCCCACAAGATATTAACGGGTCTAATGCGCGAAGAATTGGGCTTTAAAGGTGTTATCGTAACTGATGCCATGAATATGGGTGCAATTACAGATCATTTTGGTTCTGTTGATGCAGCGATTCGTGCAGTTAAAGCCGGAGCGGACGTTCTGTTAATGCCTGTTGGAATAGTAGAAGTAGCCAATGGAATCTATGATTCAGTAAAATCTGGCGATATCTCAATCGAAAGAATTGAGCAGTCAGTAGAGCGGATTTTAACCTTGAAATTAAATCGCGGCATCGTTAAGGCAGAAGTAGAGCAGAGCCTTGATGAGAAGGTAGCAAATGCGATACAGGTGGTAGGCTCAGCAGATCATAAAGCAATAGAAAAAGAAGCTGCAGCTAAATCCATTACGCTTGTAAAAAATAACACTGTACTACCACTTAATGTAGCAAAAGAGGATAAGATTGTCGTGGTGGGTGGCTCAAGCTTGTCCGCTAATCTCCTCGCAGATGAGGTCAAAAAGCACCATGAGAACGTTACCTATATTAATACATCGACTACGCTTACCGACTCACAGATGGCACAAGTACAGGGTGCAAAATCCATCATTGTGAGCACCTATACATCTAGTGTTTCAGCTAGAATGCCAAGCGGCAGTCAAATGTTAATGACCAATCAGCTTATTGGTACAGGTATTCCTGTAATTGCAGTGGGGGCTAGAAATCCGTATGACATTATGTCCTATACAGATGTAGATGCCTATCTTGTACAATATGGATTCAGACCAGCAAGCTTTGAAGCAGCAGCAAACACCATTTTTGGTAAAAACAATCCAACTGGAAAACTTCCAGTCACGATTTACAACCATGATGATAGTGTTTTATACGGTTTTGACCACGGTTTAGGATACTAAGTAGGGAATTTATTAAAGGGAATTTAGTTTTAACTCTGAGAGTTCTGCTATTTTCCCTAAGCTGGTTAGATAAAGTGAAACTTCAATCAGTGGGGGTTTTTCGACGCACAGGATGTGCTAGTGCAGACGTTGCGACAGGACGTCGCGTTCTTAGTCTGCTTATCCCCCCACTGGTTGTTAGTTGCGGCCCACACGAAGTGGGTCACGCAGACGTTGCCACACGATGTGGCGCTTTTAGTCTGTGTTCATCATACGGGCTTTTACGGGCTGTTGATCCCCCACTTAGAAATTTATTCTTAACTCAACTTCTTGAAGTGGGGGTCTTACAGCCCGTTAATCTGCGATAAAGGTGAGGAGGGGTACTTTTGAAACGGTTGTTAACTGGTTTATTGGTTCTTGTTCTACTACTGTCTACCGTTTCTGCGACGATGGCCAAGAACGATCAAGAGAAAAAGAATAAAAAGTTCCGTTTGGGCATCGAGGTTTTGTTACAGGATCAAATTGATTTGATTAAAGATAAACGTGTAGGTTTGATCACCAATCCAACCGGAGTTGATCAGAACGTTGCGAGTATCGTAGACTTACTCTTCAACAACCCCGAAGTGAACCTCACTGCTCTTTACGGGCCTGAGCACGGTGTTCGTGGAAGTGCACAAGCGGGTCAATATGTCGAACAATATACGGATGAAAAAACAGGACTTCCTGTTTACAGCCTATATGGAAAGACAAAAAAGCCTACACCTGAAATGCTAAGCAATGTCGATGTATTGTTATTTGATATCCAAGATGTGGGGGCACGATTTTACACCTATATTTACACCATGGCACTAGCGATGGAAGCAGCAAAAGAGAACAATATTCCAATTATTGTTCTTGACCGTCCGAATCCAATCAGTGGGACAAAAGTCGAAGGACCTGTGCTCGAGGATAAGTACTCTTCGTTCATCGGAGAATATCCGATTCCTGTCCGCCACGGGATGACAGTTGGGGAACTAGCCAAGCTTTTCAATAGCGAATTTGAAATTGGTGCCGATTTAACAGTTGTGGAAATGGAAGGCTGGAAACGGAACATGTACTACAATGAAACGCCATTAGAATGGGTCCTTCCGTCACCAAACATGCCAACATTAGAAACTGCAGTTGTCTACCCAGGGGCTGCCCTCATTGAAGGAACCAATGTTTCCGAGGGACGAGGAACAACAAAACCATTTGAATTGATTGGAGCACCGTTCATCAATAGCGACAACTTGGCTGCAAAGTTAAACTCGTACCAATTACCTGGTGTCACCTTCCGAGCGGCATCGTTTATACCGACCTTCTCAAAGCATGCGAATGTGTTAAGCCATGGAATTCAAATTCATGTTACGGACCGAAACTCCTATAAGCCGTTTGAAACAGGTTTGTATATCGTAAAAACAATCCATGATATGTATCCAAACGAATTCCAATTTAGAGCACCGAGTGCAGCAGGAATCTCCTTCTTTGATAACCTTGTCGGCAATGGCTCCATCCGCGCTGATATTGAAGCTGGCAAAAGTATTGAAGAAATGAAAGCATCATGGCAGGCTGGTCTAGATCAATTTAACGAGGTTCGTAAGAAGTATTTATTATATTAATAGGTGTGAAGGGCCTTCTTTTCAGAAGGCCTCTTTTTAGTATGAGATTAAAGTAGAAAAATCAGAAATCTAGTCGATGTTTGTATTTCTGGGGAAATAATAGGCGGTTTTTGCTGAATAATTCAACGATATAAATATATTGGATTACGATTAATGAGATTATATCGTTACGCGATATGACTAAGCCTCAGGAAGAAGATACTGCTTAAAACCATATCGTTGTTCATTTTGTACTATCGTATCGTTGGGCGATATGCCTTGTAGATAAAGTATGTATCGCCACCCGATTCAGTCAAGCCGCTTTCTCTTTTCTTTCAACATGACAAAAAATGTCACTTTAGATGTTGTTATATCGATGGTTGAGGGGCAAATTAGTCGGTATAGTAAGGTGGTGAAGGAGGACGAAAAAATGACTAAAATTATACAAACAAAGAACTTGTCGAAATCCTACGGAAAAACACAAGTGTTAAAAAATATTGATTTGAAGATTGAACAGGGTGAATTCACGGCGATTATGGGGCCGTCTGGCTCTGGGGAAATAACCTTAATGAATACCCTGTCAACATACTTAATATTTTCACAAAATTTTCTATGATAAAGCCTCATTTACTTATAATGCGGTTCACCGTAATTGTTCTAAATGAGGTTTTCTGTTTCGTTTTACTTCTTTTTAGCTTCATATACTTTCAACAACTTACCTTTTATTGTCGTGTTTTTCATCCTTTTCAACACAATCGGACCTTTATCATTTAATATTTCAACATAAGAAACAGTATCTAGTATTGTAATAATGCCAATATCCTCCACTGTTACTCCTTCGATTTTGGCAATCGTTCCAACAAAATCTACTGCCCTTAGCTTCTTTTTCTTCCCGCCATTAAAATATAACTTCATGATTTGTTTGTTTAGTTGTTCATTTTTTGCCTTTTTAATCGTTGGTTCAACACTCATTTTTGCTTCAAAGGCAGTTTTCTTATTTGAAACCTCTTCTATTGAAGGAGGGGTTATGTTCGGGATCTCAAATCCAATATATTCTTCAATTTCACTTAAAAATCGATCCTCAAATGGGGTAACAAACGTGATGGCTTTCCCCTTCTGACCCGCACGTCCCGTTCTTCCCGTACGATGGACGTAGCTTTCTTTCTCTAATGGAAGATCATAGTTGATGACATGTGTGATATTTTCAATATCAATTCCTCTAGCGGCTACATCTGTAGCAATTAAATAGCGGAATTCTCCCCTTCGAAAATCATTCATCACATCCAGCCGATCTTCTTGTACCATCCCACCGTGAATTTTATCGCAGCTATAACCTAAATCCGTTAACTGCTCACACACATCATCTACTCGATCTTTTGTTCGACAAAAAATGATGCAACTATCTGGATTTTCAACAATCGTTACATCTTTAAGCATAGAAAATTTATTGTCTTCTTCTACTTCAAAAAGAGAATGATCTATATTAACTGTGGTGAGTCCAGTTGCTTTTATTTCAATATCGATAGGTGTTTTCATATATTTAAGTGATAGGTTTTTGACTTGCTCTGGTAAAGTAGCCGAAAATAGCATCGTCACTCGATTTGTGGGTAGCTTTGTTATAATTGCCTCTACTTGTTCAATAAAACCCATGTTTAACATTTCATCAGCTTCATCAATAACTAGATAGCTAATCCGTTCTAACGCTAGAGTACCTCTTTCAATATGATCTAACACACGGCCCGGAGTTCCGACGACTACATGTGTTTTTTGCTTTAATTCAGTTTTTTGAATGACAAAAGGTTGTTTTCCATAAACCGCAGCTGCTTTAATTCGTTTAAATCTGCCTATGTTCGTGATATCCTCTTTTACTTGAACAGCAAGTTCTCTCGTCGGTGTCAAAATTAACGCCTGAGGTTTGTTTTCCTTCCAATCGATCATGTCACAAATAGGAATCCCGAATGATGCCGTCTTTCCACTTCCTGTTTGCGATTTCACAACAAGATCGATCTTCTCTAACACAAGAGGTATGACCTTACTCTGTACATCTGTTGGATTTTCATATTGTAAACTGTCCAGTGCGTTTGCTATTTCTTCACTTAATTTAAAATCTTTAAAACTTCTTTTACACATAACTAAGCCTCTTTTATTTAGATTATTTTTCTTATTATTTCCGTAAAGATCATTACCTTATACAAACTACTATTATACGCGAATATCCACCTAGCAAATGAATAAATGCTCCTATTAAAAGACTTTTCGTTAAGATTTCCCTTTGCTCTTTACATTCCCAACATTCTACAATTTTAGTAGTTATTAAACACCGCGGACAGAATTACTTTGTCCACAACACTACTTAATTGTTTATCATTGCACACAAAAGAATAGTAACCAAAACGGTCACTATTCTTTGTATAAATTATTTCTTCTTCAAACGGGCAGGATAGTTGAAGAGTGCTGTTTGACCTTTGTTCAACAATCGGGCCATTTAACCTATAAGGGTTTACCTACGAAAAATCGAATATTCAGCTCGGAAAATCTCTAGAACCCATTTTACTAAAGCTTTGTAAAAGGGGTGGGAATACGCGAAACTATGACTAGTTTTGTATAGGAATACAAGAATAGAAGAGAATCTGATCGCTATATATCTCCATAAAAATCTTATAAAACTGTTTATCATAAAAAAAACTTAAAAATCCCCTCAATTTAATTTCTTCTCATGTCCAACTAAAACAATATAAAATGTTTTGTATTATTTTGTTTTATTTTTTTTACGTGTGCTTTACTTATATTTATATTTCATTAACACGTCCCATTTACAATTAGATATGTACTTATGAAGTCTCATTAAAGTAGGAGGATAAATAATTGTTATAAACATCAAGCTTTAACTTAAAAGTATTTTCTAAACATCGTCGAAATGAAACTGATGTATCTTCCTGCAGTTGAAATGGTTAATAATTTGTGATGAAAAGAGGATCAACATTATGAAAAACGACAAATCACAGAAAAAAAATAAAAATAGTGGTGTTTTTGAAAAAGAAATGAATCGACGAGATTTTTTACAGGGGACAACGAAAACAGCTGGACTTGCCCTCGGCTTCTCGCTTTTACCGTTTGGTGGTTTTCAATTGAATGGAGGGCAAACAGCCCTTGCTGCAGCAAATAGTAATGTCATCACGATATCGAATCTTGAACAAGGGACAGGCTTGTTCAAAGTTAACTTCCAAGGTACAGGATGGGATCATTGGTCCTCGCACTCTGTTAACAATAAACCAGGCGTCTACTTTGAATTTGAATTTATAGGAGATCATTTCCGTCTACTGGGAGAAAAAGATCCCGGAGACGGGATTGCCGCTATCTCTATTGACGGGGGACCTGAACAAAAAGCAGACTTGTATGCCCCTAGTAGACAAACAGGTGTTTATTATGAAAGCCCTGAACTTGAAGCGGGGAAACATAAAGTAAAAGTAACTGTTACCGGGGAGAAGAACGCAGCGGCAAGCAATGCGTTTGTCAGCTTAAGTCAAATTGAAGTGAACATTCCTGCGGATATTTCTTTCATCGACTTAGTCCAAGCCGATGTTCAGCATGCTGGATTTATTGAGGAGAGTACCCATACTCCTTTCATGATTCGATTGAATGAAGTATACAGCGATTTTGTACCGAAAAGCATGAACATTCATTTTGATGCATCCATTCTCAAAGTTAATGATGTGACAGGAATGCAAGAGGGATTGCAAGCACAGATGAAGGAAGTCTCCAAAAATAAAATCGTAGTCAACTTCAAAACTGGAAATCCTTTAAAACAACGAAAGACGGTCAATCTTGCGAAACTAAACGTACAAGCGAAAGGTAAAGTAGGTAAAACTGGCAGCATCACGATTAAAGACCTTGTCGTAGCGGATGCCAATGGTCAGGAAACTGTTATTTCGGAATTGAAAGTAGACATCTCCATCACGAGAAAATCCATCATGACTTTCAACGTCATTAGTGATACTCAAGGGGATACCGTGGATTTTGATACCGCATTGAAGCAAATGAATATCATCAACCCTTATTCCAAAGCGCTGGTTATTAACGGTGATATTACAAACTTCGGCGATCCCGAAGAATTTGACGCGGTACGCAATATAATAAATAACAATGCAGTTCCTTTCAATATCATTCCTGCCATGGGAAATCATGATTTGTACAGAAGACAGGATAGCGTAGAGGTCAGGTTTCAGCGTTTTTATGATTTTGCTGGAGTGGACAAGCCATACTATGAGCGAAAAGTTCAAGGTATTCCATTTTTAGTATTGGGTAACGAAAACCATGCAAATTTCAGCACAGACCAAGTATATTTTAGCGATGATCAATTGAATTGGTTGCGCGATCGATTGGAAAAGTATTCGAAAGAAGCCAAACCGGTTTTTATCGCGACCCACCATGTCCTTCGTGACACCGTCTCGGGCTCGTACAAAACGTATTTGGGAGACTATCTGCGGCAAGCAGAGTTTATGGATATTATCGGGGATTACCCGAATGTATTCGTGTTTACGGGCCATTCACACTGGTCTTTGGAATTGCCAGATTGGGCGGTAAATGTTAAAGTACCGGGCGGTCATAAGAAAGGCATTACAGTCGTTAACGCCGGTGCCATTCAAACCGGATGGATGCCGACGAATCCGGAACCCGGAGAAATGATACACCCAGAAGGCGGCGCTTTTAATCAAGGCTTGCAAGTACATGTATATGAGGATGAAGTTGTCATCAAAGGCCGGAATTTTAGAACCAACAGTTGGATGCAGGAGTACATTGTGCAAATCGATAAATAACAGTTTGAAAAATGTTATATAAATAGGAGGAATTTAGAATGTTACAAAATATAGGGATTCCTGGTTTGATACTAATCCTTGTTATTGCATTAATCGTTTTCGGTCCATCAAAATTGCCAGAACTAGGTCGTGCAGTCGGTTCAACATTAAAGGAATTTAAAAATTCAACACGAGATCTGGTTTCAGATGGTGAGCCAGAACAAGAGCAATCGAAAATTAAGAACGAAAAAAGTATAATATAAATCTAGTAAGATGTGAGTAAATCATTTAACTCGCATCTTCTTTTTTTAACTAGGGATATTACTAATGGGCATATATCATCGATTCAAGCATACTGCCACTCAATTTGATGAATCATAAATGGGCAAAGTTAAACTGAAAATTACGACAGTATTTATGCAACGCTAGTGAGAATTTATACATGTCCAATAGGACTTAAGCAATATGGATGCTGCGTGTGTCTCTGTATCGCTTTCTAGTTTTCCCCATTTTCTCCAATAAGTTTATTCATTTTCTAATATATAGACAAAGGAAACCAGTCATTAAAAAACCTCATTTATTTATGATACGGTTCACCGTGATGTAACTAAATGAGGTTGTTATTTTCATCAGATCATTACTTAACGATCATTTTCTTAAAATCTATGATTGAACCGGATTTAATCATAAAATCTATTCCAAGAATGCCGTTAAATCCATAAGTTTCTTTTGTAATTCCTAACTGTAATGGAAAAGAATCCAACAAATGGTTATTGATTTTTATTTTCTTTACATTTTGCTCATAACAGAGTTCGCTTTCTCCGCCGACACCGTACATTCTTCTCGGTCTGCCATTTTTTCGATCAATTATAAGCCCAATTGACTCTACTTCAGCAGTATCGAAAATCGTCATAGAACACCCAGTGTCTAAAAGTACATTATGTAAGAACATTGTTTTTCCCTTATAAGATAAAGAAACGGAGACAATAGGTAATCCATCGTACATCTCAATCTTCATTGAAATCGTCACCTTACCCCAATAAATTTTTGCTCTTTAACTTCTATTGTTTTATGATCAGTATGAAAAATGTAGTATTCGCGTGAAGGATCGGCTAAATGCAGTTTCTTATATTCTTTCCATGCAAAAGTTGATTCGGGGAAGTTAGAAATGACTGATAGTTCATCAAGATAGCGTATTGAATTTTTTGAGTAGGCAGAGATTGCTTCGACAAGCACCCATTGTTCCGGATATTGTTCACGTACTTGCTCCCATTTCACTTGTAACACCTCCTCGTTCTAATGTGTCTAGTATATCATTTTTTAATAAATCTAATAGAATAAAAAGGTCCAGCCCCCAAAATTTAAATATCCAGATAGATTTATAACGTTTTGATGGAAGCAACATAGTCAGGATTATTGCGGCATAAAACTTTGCTTTTTTCGGCTTTTTAATAGGATGGGCTATGAACGATCCCCTTCGTTACCTAAAGTGGTAAATAAAAAATGTTGTTAATAGTAGTATCTTTTATGAATGTAAAAAAAGCCATAATAAGCAAGTAGTGCATGAAAACTTGCATATTTTAGGCTCTTTCATTTTATTTCTTATTGTGTTAAAGCCAACGTTACGTTATTAAGAAAAGAAAAATACTGCACACAAAAGTGCGGAATTGAGTGAAGCCTGCGATCCAAATAGGAGTTCGAATGAACGCAAGGTGAGGTAATTTCTTAAATTTATTTTCTTATCGAATGTTCTTGTGTGAGCCGTCACAGTTGGGCTTCTTTTGAGATAGTCCACAAGTGCAATCATTTAATCCCTTTCCATCGAGAATTTGCTGCATATATTTTTCAACCCTTGACACTCGCGTTTTGGATTGTTTGGGCTGAGAAAAATAAAGAATGTATGCTCTTTGCCGTCCCGGTGTCAATGCTTCAAAAGCAGTTTTAAAAGTAGGCATTTCATCGAATTTATTTTGAAGCTCGTCAGGAATGATGAATTCTTTATGTTCTTTCTTTTCCACTTCCAAACCGGCTTTTTCAACTTCAATGGCTTCATTAATATAGGCTTTCAAGATGGGTTCCATTTCAACGATTTCTTGAACACTAGTGAACCGAATCTGGCGCCCCGCCTGTACATTCTCCGTTTGTTGGATTAGAATCCCATGGGCATCCTTTAGCAAGGCACCTTTGTGAAACAGAAGCGCGCAATATTCTTTAAATCCATGTATTAAAACGATGTTTTTTTTCTCGAACGTGTAACAAGGATGCATCCACTTAAAATCTTCGGTCAGGTCACAGTCAAGAACGATATTTCTCAACGTCTCATATTCTTCTTTCCACTTTTTAGCTTTACTTAAAAAGTCATAAACCTTAGGATTCATTCTACTATTGGTCATCAAGAAACACCTCTCTTCACTTTTTCGATTTATAATAGGACAATAATTGGTTTCGTGTCAAGCAGACATGGCTTGGAAAGATTAATAATCATACTGCCAAAACATATATTAATTAATCTCCAGAAACACTAAAGTACAATCCTTCAAAATTTGCAAATTAACAAGAGGTGCCGCTCCCCAGCGTATTAAAATATCACTGCACTGGGAGGCAGGCACCAATTTTTCAAGTACATAAAAAGCAAAATATTGGTAATTAATTACCTTATCAAGACCTAAATCAAAAAAAGTCATAAAAATAGGGAGTTATACATATTATACATGACTAATATGTATAACTCCTTTACTTCTTGTTCAATAATCGCGCCCGTTCGTAATATAAGGTCAGCCAGTTTTTTCTGGTTGACCTTTTTTCATGAGGTCTTATGATAGCGGTAGTCGGGGTAGAACGTAGCGCCCGTGGGACTGGATCCCGTCAGCAAAACTGTTCGCCCCCTACTTGTATAAACATGTTTCTGGCTGGTTGGGACATTGATCCCGTTTAACAAGCGAACCTATGGCATTACAAGGAGTTTAGGGGTTACCGACTAATTCATTTCTAGGAGGAGATTGATAAATGAATCCAGTGATTGGTCTGGATGTTTCAAAAGGAGAGAGTCAGGTTCAAGCCTTTTTAGATAAAGGAAAACCTTATCGTAAAAGCTTTAGTGTAAAGCATACTTTGGATGGTTTAGATAGTTTATTAGATTTCTTAAAGGAGGTTACGATAGCATCAGAGGGGATGAAACCTTCGGTTATCTTGGAATCAACTGGTCCTTATCATTCCCCTGTTGTCCAGTTTTTAGATGAACAAGACTATGTGTATATTATGGTGAACCCTCTTGTGTCTCATCGCTCACGTAGTGCCAATCTTAGAAAGGTAAAGACAGACCCTGTAGATGCGTACCAACTTTGCGAGCTATTCTACAAGGAAGAGTTAGAGCCTCATAGAAAAAGAGGAATTCAGTTATTAAATCTAAGAAACCTCACCAGACAACAGGAAGCAATTGTAGGTGTCTCATCTCAAACAAAATTACAATTACAAACTCTATTGGATCAAGTATTCCCTGAGTATCGAGGTGTTTTTGGAGCTCTATATTCCAGAGTCTCTTTAAATGTCCTTAATACATTTCCTACATCAGAGTCTGTATTAAAAGTATCAAAGTCAGCGTTAATCGACATTATTTCATCCTTGTGTAAGAGTCGATCAAATCAGTGGGCTGAAGAGAAAGCAGAGAAACTTATTGAGGCGGCTGAAAGAAATCCATTTCAACATAATATGTACGACAGTCACATCTTTAATCTTAAGATATTAATCAATATCGTTCTTCAATACGAAGAGCACCTATCGAAGTTAGCAGCTGAAATAGATGCCCTCGCTGAAGAATTGGAAGAATATAAGATTATCCAATCTATCCCTGGTATCGGAGAAAAAATTGCGGCAACAATCATCTCAGAAATTGGAGAGATAGAAAGGTTTAATCACCCTAAAAAGTTAGTTGCATTTGCAGGAATAGACCCTAGTGTTTACTCTTCTGGTCGATTTACAGCTACAAAAAACAAAATTACTAAACGAGGATCTAGCCGATTAAGACGATCTCTATATATGGCTGTAAGATGCGGTATTCGTGATACCAGAAAGCAAAAGACAACAGATGAGATCATTGCAAGAAACAAAAAACTACGAGAGTTTTATGATAAAAAACGCGATGAAGGTAAACCATTTAGGGTTGCAGTTATTGCTTGTGTGAATAAGCTCTTACATTGGATCTATGCCTTATTGAAAAGCAAAACAACCTTCCAAGATATAGCTTAACTACTACATCTAACTATCAAATGAAAAACCTTCCAAACAGTATATTCGGAAGGTTATTTGTCATGGACAATTTAAGTATAGCATGGATAAATAAAGTTTTTTATTAAAAAATGTTGACAAACTATTAGCTGGTTTTGTGGAATTGGATACTTAAATATCCCTTATCCATTTATAAAATGATATAGAAAAAGTGCTGATAAATAATACTAGAAAAGAAACACCTATAATCATTGGAATAAATGTGAAGGCATCGATTACGTCACCCGAAGTTATCCATGATGTTGCGCCAGGTGGTCTTGAGAAAATCGATGCAGTTTCTCCCCCATTAAACCCCAATATTAAAAAAAGAACACCAAACACTAAAAAAAACAGTGGGATTCCAAATAATTTCATGTTTTTATTTCTCATAATCCATTCTCCCTTCCGCAATATGGCCCTATTACTGAAAAAGGCACAATTCCTCTTCAAGAATTGCGCCCTTTAATGGAATAACTGAGTAGCTCTTATTAGCTGGTTTAGTTTGGAAAAAGCGAGTAGCTGGTTTACCTCTGATTGTTAGTTTGTTCTATTTGATTTAATTTCTTTTTAATATACCTATTAGAAATGAACAGAAGCAATAGCATTAAAACTAAACATCCACCCATAATCATAAGGAAATAAGGAAGCCAAGCACCAAAGACTAAAAATTCCATTTACCTTTATTCCTCCTCTTTTAATGAAATTACCTTGGAGTCTATTGTTTATTTCTATATATGATGCAGACATTCCTTGGTAAACTAACTTGCTCGCTTCTTTAAGTATATTCTTTCAAAATTATCTTTTACATAAATATCCAAATCAATTGAAGAATGTTATTATGACTAACTAGCCCTTTTCAAAAGGAAGGACGCGTCTCTTATTACAGAAACGCGCCCTTTTGTTGAGAACTGGTTTAATAGGTTCTTCCTTTATTAGAAAACACCTTGACTTTATAGTGTTCTAAATCATTTTTAGATAAATTATCTTTTATATACTTTTCCACATTCGGAATATCATTTTTATCATATACGTCTATCCATATAACTGGATCTGTTACGCCAATTTGAGTGCTTTGTACTTCGTATTTATCCAACACAGAATTCACAACCACCTCTGTACTATATGGCTCTTTTGGTGAATACCAAAATAATGCAGATACAACAACAACACACGCTAAAATTAGTATTCCAAACTTGCTTTTTACACTCATTTTTGCACCTCCGATGTTTTTTTATTTGCTATAAATATTTCAGCAACCTGACCCGTTTCCTGTATAACTTTTCTTCCGTTAATGCCCCCTTTAGTTCAATAAAAGAGGAAGTCTTCATAATAACAAGTATAAAATTCTTTCATAAAATTATCATTCTTCATGTCGTCCACAATTCTTTCAGACACTGCGATAATTTCTTCTTTCTTTTTAAAGGAGACGATTCTAACGAAAGAATTCCGCTCATTTATTCTACCTTTTCTATTACAAGGATAAATTTGAACAACATAATCCTTCCAGACAGGTTCATAATAAACCTCTACGAACCAATACGTTACATACGGGAAATCGAGACAATATCCTTCAGTAAAAGCTGATTTATCTTCTTCTCCCATAGCTATAACCTCATAGGTAATGTATTTTGGTCCACCACCCTTTCGTTTGTACATTTGTCTTTGCACATACCTTAAAAGATTATATTTGTTTCCCAGCTTTTTCTTTAATCTCTTTTTCATATATCCCCCTAAATTCAATCCATGTCTTCTTAAACTCTTCTACCCCTTACTTCAATAAGCAAAGGAGCAATCCCTGCTTTTTAAAGGATTGCACCCGTTACTTCAAGAAGCCTTATCGAACTTCAATTACAAAAGCATAACTCGAACTTCCTTTTTCCCAACTTGCATGGACATCGTAAATATAAACACCTTTTTCTTTTGGTGCTATCAAAACATTATTACTTAACGAAACGTCTTCCACTTCGTTATCATTAAGCCATCTATTTACTCCCAATGTATTTGCGTTAGGTTCTTTTTCAAATTCTATTTTTAATTCAGATTCAGGCGATACAATCACAGATTTAATTTCATGATGTTCAATTAGCATTGGCGGAGAAATCGTATCGGCACAAATAGAATTAAATAAACCATCCCAACAATATGAACCTCGTGCCACTTCTAGTTTCTTTTTATCAACAGTTATACTTGGTTCAGGTGGATTATTATTAAATAACCCGATAACGAAGTAAATCCCAACACCTAAAACAACTAAAGTAATTAACGCCTTTTTCATAATTACCCCCTTATTGTTTTGAATCATCCCTTTCTTTAACTCTACTGCCTCTTTAGTACAATAAGTTCAACAAAAATAGGCGTTAACCCTTCTTAGATTAACGCACCCGTTAGCCATCCATGCAGCACAAAATCAGTGCTGCACCACAGAGTATGAAAATAATTAGGAAGCGCCAATACTAATACTGACCTTAATCCAGTCAACCCATTCCATAGATCAATGAATTGTAGCTCTTTCCATTTTTTTTAACGAAGGATAAGGGGTCTCTTTGGTATTGCCTTTTTTCGAAGTTAGAGAAGTTTATTTTCATGGTAGCTTCACAAGTACCTTCTCTTCTACTTCACACTAATTTATTCTCAATCACTTTGCACACCGAACATGTTTTAAGTACATAAAATGCCTATATATTTTTAACTACTTATGTAATGAGGTGAAGAAAATTATGGCTTTATATATGGATTACACATCACCATCAACTCAATACACATTTGACGTAAATAACAGTCCCTTGTTTAAAAAGGATGACAACAACTTTATTAACATATTAGGTGTGAACCAGTTAAATACATTGGAAAATGTATCTCTGTTAGACATTTTCCTAAGTGCCAATAATGTAGCAGAACCGCAATATCACCCAAATGCTGCCGAATTGAACTATTGTATTTCCGGGGAGCTAACTGTTTCGATGCTGAACCCATTTACAAAACAAATTCTCAATTACGCTATTACCCCCGGTCAAGTGGCAAACATTCCACAAGGTTGGTGGCATTATCAAATGGCTACTGCTGATAACACTCACTTTTTAGCAATTTTTGATGCACCAACTCCAGAGGTGGTTTTTGGTTCAGACATTTTAAAATTTACTCCTACAAATATTATGGCACATACCTACTGTCTCGATGAAAATAAATGGAAAGAAGCAATTGAATCGGTTAAACCATCAACAGTTATAGGACCTTACACAAACTGCAATAGTAAAAACGAAAATTTCACTCAGCAGTATTTAATTCAACAGTATCAACAACAACAATATAATCAACAATATCCCTACGTGCGTCAGTATCAGCAATACTGGGGCTTTAGATAAATTAAATAAATAAATCTATCGGCATGGCTAATCCATGCCTTTTCTGTGTACCTGTTTGTCTCAAAAGCAACAAGAAGGAGTTATTTCGCTTCTTCAACTAAACTGCCAGTTAGCTTAAGTACATTTTTTCACAATCTTTTCGGTATACAATCTAACCTATTATTCAAGAAGATGGCCTTGTTGGTAAAGAAACCGTACGGGGAAATCTGGAACAGGTGGCTCTTGCTGCGTTGGAGGATTTTCATAAATCGATGCCATTAATCTGTTCTATTTTCTCGGAGCCGGAAATATTGCTTCGCCATCGAGAAGGGGTTACTCTGCGAAATGAAGGTCCGCAAAGGGCAAATGAGGCGGTAGAAGCTTATTTGTTGAAAGAACAAAATATTGGCAGAATCCACGACAAACTGCATTCGAGAGCCGTAGCGGATTTATTGCTGGGAAGTTGTTTTCAACATGCATTTCAATTGATTTTTTTGGGTAAAGAGGAGACAAAAGAAGACCGGAGTGAATTTGCAAATCGTATTTTGGATACGTTATTTCCGGGACAAGTATAAGAGTAAGAACATGCTTTCACCTTGCAATAAATTGTATTGTATTCGTAAAAGGTATACCAATCAATATAAGTGATTTTACGAATTTCGGGTGCCTAATTGCAGTTTGAAGAGAGATATGCCCTCCCATTGGTAAGCCACAAAGATTGGCTTGTTTTACATTTTAATGTGCTAATGTAGCTTTTGAATAAAGCTTAACTAAAAGGATTGCAGAAAGCTTTATTTAGCAACAATAAAAAAGAGAAACTATTTTGAACAAAGATTGATCAGAATAGTTTCTTCTATCTAGAACTACTAGCTAAGTTATTATAAAAAAGATTGATTATTTTCAGATTCAAATTTTTCAAAGAAAGCTACCTGTTGTATATAAAGTTACTTTTATACACTATACAGTATCCTATTTTTATTTCCGCCAAAAAGTGGAACAGTCTGCCTTATCCAAAATATTATACTCAATCATTTTCCCAAATAATGAGAAATCAACCGGACGATCCCACGGGAAACGTATCAGCTGCTGGGTGTGCTCATAGCCTGCCTGTACAATTTCATCAGAAAAATGAATAATCCCTGCTCTTTCAGGGGCAACTGCCAAATGATGTTTGGCTATGCTAAAACCAATAATAAATGTGCCGTGATCGGTAAACATAGGCTGATTCCACTTAATTACCGGCATTAAATTTGGAAATTCCTTCGTTACCCAACCCAAAACTTCCTCCGTTCGAGACCGATGCTGAGGGTTATCTATACCCGCTAAATATTCTGCAAAAACTTCCATGTTGTTCCCTCCTAAAAAAATTATGTCATTCGGAGAAGTACCTCAAACACATTTTCTGTTAAAACTCCTCACAGAACCGCTAAGACTCCGTTAATTGAAAAATACTATTGCCTTAAAGCATAATCAAGTATTTCTTGGTACAGTTCGTTCCAATCATGATCATATCCTGTTCTTCACTAGGATTTATAAGAATTCTTTCTCCTGACCAAAATATCTAACATACCGGCTGAAGTACCTCATTCCTTCACCTGTTATTCCAAAGATATCTTCACAACATCATCCAAATATTTCGTTGTGCTATAGCCATCAATAACCAATTTCACAGAGGTCGCATCGATATCATGGAACCGAGCACTTTGAACCGTATGGAAATAACGAGGCTGCTCAATTTCTTCATATGACATTTCATTCACATCATATTCTACCCCATTTTTATCAACGAGCACTCCTTCAGAATTCATATCCATTGAACTAGGTTCATTTTTATCCTCACTAACAATATGGAATAGAAGCCTCTCATATGCTCGATTCTCAATTTCATGATTACTTATGACAATATCGGTAAACTGTCCAACTTCTAGATTGTCTATCGAGATTGTACTGCCTGCATATTCAAAGGTTTGAGGATATTCCTGAGTACCATCCAATTCGATGGATTTTTTGTCTTCAAATTCAAAATAAGCCGCCCCAAATTGAACGTTTACCTCTTTTGGTTTTTCTCCGCAAAGAGGATCAAAGTGTGTTTGAAAAGTAGTCCAATTTATGTCTTGCTGGGAATCCAAATAAGTGCTGCCATACATATCAGGTTTCATTTCTTTATTGTTCACTCTTAGATTGGTAAAATTAAGAACGTTTATCCGCTTCCCTGGCTGTTCATTATTAATACCAAATTGCAGAATCGTCGCTGTTGGAGCCATGGTTAGTTTATCAAATCGAACCGGAATCCCTTCTACTTCTGTTTTTCCATCCAATGCATATTCGATGGAAGGCTGTTTTGTTACAGGGATCTCGAAGCTCCACTCCCCTGTTTTAAATTCACTGTTCTCGTAAGGCCAAAAACTATTACGCATAGAGGAATCGTGAATTATTTTATGAAGCTTAGTGATCTTGAGTTTGATTGTCTCGTTATCCGCTGTCAGTGGCGGCAGACTAATCTTCCCTTGATACACGTTCTTTTCCTTGTTATTTACATCTGATTCAAGGTCAGGAGGATAGTACCTTGGATATGTTACACGGTTCATGATTTCATGTTCGTTCTCCACAAAAACCCCATCATCATAATTCATCACATATTGGTTGTCTTCATCTGTATCTTCTATTTCATAAAAAACAAGCGTCTGCACATCATCAGCTATTGCGCTCTTAATCTTAATTTTCACCCCATCGCTTTCCGCTTCCAGGTTCAGCATTTGACCAAGGTCCTGTTGTAGAAAAGCCCGCAATTCCGGATCTTCTTCTGTCCATGTATAGTAGAGGTAAGGAAGCACCCCAGTAAAGAAACCTATACCGATCAATAATGCGAATACACTTACAAAAACAAGTCCCTTTCTTTTACGTTTCTTTTTCTTCTGTTGTCTGCGCTTCTCCTTTTCTATCAGCTTATCTTTGACCTTCTCCATGAAACCAGATGGCACATGCAAATCTTCCATCCTATCAGTAAGATTTAACATGGTTAACATGGCATCCTGAAAGGCAGCCAGATCCTCCTGACATTCTTGACAATGATAAATATGTACTTCGAAATCAATCTTTTTCGACCGATCCATGGCTCTTTCTAAATAATCGAGGTAATCCTTTTGATAATCCTTACAGCCATTAAAGGTTGATCCAGACCTCATTTCATTTCTAAGTGACTGGATTCCGGAGAACAAAATCTCTTTCATCTTTTCCGCTGAAACTTGGAGAAGATGTGCCGCTTCCTCCTGAGAGAATCCTTGTACATAGGTAAGGACCATGGCTTCTTTCTCATACTCTTTCAATTGATCAAGTGCTTTAAATAAACCCTGACGTGGTTCACTTTCCTCTGAAGCTTGTAAACTTCTATCATTAGAAAGCTCCCGGCAGTTATGTATAAAAATGGCTGTAACCCACGTTTCGAATCGTGTTTTACCTTTAAATCGAGGCAACTCCTTTTGGACTTGTAAAATGGACCGGTAAAAAAGCTCTTCCATTTGCTGCTGATTATTAAGATAGGACCAACCAAGCGTATACAACGATTGTTTATGCTGATCGAACCAATCGACGATGGAGTCCCAGCCTTTTTCTCTTTTTGTAGTGATAGAAATGGGTTCTATTTTTGCTGGAATCATAAACGTGTCCCCCCTTTTTAGCGTAATTCACTGTCACTCCCGACTTTTCTTGGGCTGAAAGTTAATAATTGTTATCAATATATTACAAAAATTATAAATAATGGTTCATATATAGAATATCAAACTTCTTATTCGTTCGTAAGTCTATGTGTCTATTATCTAACTGATAACAGCTGCTTCCTTCTATTTAATCCTCGATATGGAGGAAAAAATGGCAAATTAAAAGAATCCATTTTGAAAAAGATCGATCAAAGTGGATTCTACTCTTTTGAAAACAGATAAATTTTTATAACAATGCTTGCTCACTTTAGGGGCGTTTGTTTAACACATTGCCATCGGTTAGCTTACTATCATACTTGCCGTTTATTCCAGCAAGTACGAAATAATATTTTGATTCGTACTTTGTAGTGTGCTTGCGATATCATCACGATTTGAAATTAATCTAAAATAACAAGTATCGACTTTATCCTGAAATAAACGATATCGTAATAGGTTCTTTTCACTTGTGAGTTTACTTATAATTTGTTCATAGAATTGTCCTTGAGTCATTACATCTGCTGAACCTAAATGAAATGTTCCCTTTAAATCATGTTCAATAATAAATCGTAATTGTTTTGCTAACAGTACATCCAAAAGATTGTTACATACGAGATTACTGTACACATCGATCACTTTATTATTTTTTATGCTTTCATTGATTAATTTCCATCTTGGTGAATCCTTCCCCCATATTGCCGGGATTCGGATAATGACCACTCGCTCATCCAAAATTTCTTTTAGCTTGTTTTCACATTTAATTTTGAACTTCCCATAATCTGATTCAGCAATAGGTATATCTGTTTCTGTGTGGGATCTTGAGAAGTCCCCATCAAATACATTCGTAGTAGAAAAGAAATAAACTCGACTACAATTATTTTGTAATTCTTTAGCCAATTCTTTATGAAACGTAAGCTGTTGATCAAATTCTCCTCTTAGGCAGAAATCACAATGTCAGGCTTAATTGTCCTTGTAATTTCCTTCAGTTTATCTATTTGCTGAACTTCTAATTGGAATTGCTTTTCATTAGGGAGGCTAGTTAACGAAGAAAAATACGTTCCATATACGTCATATTCATCAGTAAATTCATTTATTAAAACTTTTCCTACAAGACCACTTGCTCCAATAATGAGTATTTTTTGCATCGCCATTTCCCTCCACAAACTTTTTTAAACAAATATCATTTCTTTCACTTATGATGCGAATCATTTCTTCCACCTAAAAATTCTCTTTCCTATCCAACATTCCTCCCTCGTGAGCTTAACAAGAAAAGAAATTTTCACTACATGATTTTGCTCGAACTTTTTTTACGAATTATCAATCTTTTTTATAAACGATCAGACTTTATTACAATATCAAGACCTAAATCTAAAAAAGTCATAAAATATAAAAAGTGATACATATTAGTCATGTATAATATGAATCACCCTATTAATTATTGTTAAACAATCGTTGCCCTTTAAATAATGATTTTTTGTTTATTAGTATAGTGATAAGAAATTATCATTTCATTTGTGATTAAGACTAAGTACTTATTTACTCTAAAAACTAGAATTTGCTCCGATCACGACAGTAGCGTCAAGTTCCTCGTCTCTAGCCACTTTTGTGGTAAGCCCAGCACCTGAAAAGATGTCAAAGGTCTGAGGTGCCTGCATTTCGCTCGTCTCTATCAAAAGATGTCCTCCCGGTGCTAGCCAGAGAATTGCTTCTTCTGCAACTCTTCGCTGAATGTCAAGTCCATCCTCTCCTCCGTCAAGTGCCACTTTCGGTTCATGTAGGCGAGCCTCCTGTGGCAGCAGCTTGATTGCCTCGGTAGGAACGTAAGGTACGTTCGCAACTAGGATATTCACATGGCCTTTAAGTGAGTAGGGCAGAGCTTTATACAAGTCACCTTTAAAAACATGGCCACCGAAATCGGTTACGTTGCGGCCAGCGCATCGTACTGCGACAGGGTCAATGTCAACAGAATACAATTCAACTCGTCCTAAAGATGCAGCCAGTGCTACACCCACAGCACCTGACCCGCAACATAGGTCAACGACGATATCACCAGAACATGACAGGGCTTTTGCCTGGTGAACAAGAAACTCGGTACGTTTGCGAGGCACGAAAACGCCTCGGTCCACTTCTATCCGCAAACCACAAAACTCTGCGTATCCAACGATATATTCAAGAGGTAAACCATCGGCTCGCATTTCCGCCATTTTCTTGAGGTCCTCTAGAGTTCGTGCCTCTGAGATAAGTAACCGGGTCTCATCTTCTGCGAAAACACAACCCGCGCTCCGAAGCCTGTTAATTATACATTTTTCCGTTTCATTGTCCAAAAAGAAATTAAATTTTTTTCCTATTTATCTCACCACTTTTGATAAGCTTATTTATAGCACTGTATTCGTTAAAAATTGGAGATATCCTTCTTCAACAAAATGGCTTTAAAATTAAAAATGAGGCTTATCCATGTTCCAGGATTACGCCCTATAATGGGGGACTGCCAACATTTCGGAAATTTTGTACGATAAGCAAATTTCGACATAAATATAGCCAAATACCTATACGCTAAGGGATTGGGCTTATGTTATTGGTTAGTTTTTATTTAAGGGTCTTAATGAATTAACTGGTAATCTATTTGAATCAAATTTATATGTTCCAGGAAGATTTATATGTTCCCAAACTAAAGGTGAAATATGTGGAAGTAATCGTTCTTTTAGGGCATCATTTTTCTTAAACTCTTTTGTAGCTTTACTTAAATACACAGTGTTCCATACGCTTATTGCATTGATTAATATATTTAATGCACTAGCTCTTTGCAGTTGATCTTGTATACCACGCTCTCTTAATTCACCACGTTTTCCAAAAATCAAAGCTCTCTGGCTGATCCATTCATTGCCTCTTCTTTGTTTAAACCACGTTGTATGCGGCGACGCAATACTTCAAATGGGTCGTGTTTTCCGGACCGATAGCCTCTTGCACTTAACCGTTTGCAAAAAAATTAGAAAAACTTGGCGTTCGCCAAGTCCTTTTTGGCGGATGCCTTAGTTTTTCTTATGCGATCTTATTAGCAGATATTTAATTGAAATCACACTTTACTTTAGTACGCTAATAAACTTAAACTTTCTTATTAGCTAAGAAAAAAACCGAACCTTTTTCTGATAGAGAGACAATATAGTGTGTAAGCTGCTTACTCAGGAGGGCCCTCTGAATGCAAAGTGAAGATATGTACCAATTACTCACAAAAATGAAAGATGGTGATCAACAGGCGTTTCATACGATATATGATGCCACCTATCAGGATGTCTACCGGACAGTCTCCTTTATGGTGGATCATCAGCAGGATCGAGAAGATGTCATGAATGAGATCTATATGCAAATGTGGACCTCACTTGCTAACTACGATACGAACCGTCCTTTCCACTTTTGGCTACACGGATTGGTAATCCGTCAAGTGCAGAGATTTCGGGTCAAGAGCTGGCGGAGATTCCGAATTTTTGAACGCATCCGTGGCTTCTCACGGGAAGAGTCTCATTGGGATCAACCTACTGTGTTGATCGATGGGACAAACCAACTGATATCGCAGGCAATCCAAAAACTGACCGACAAACAACGAGCGGTGATTATCCTCCGCTTTTTTCACGACTATACTCTTGAGGAAATCGCGACATTGCTCGGTATTCCGCTGGGTACGGTCAAGTCCAGATATCATGCGGGCCTCCAGTCGCTTCGAAAAAATAAATGGATTCTCCCCCCGGAAAGGATGGAAAAGATCAATGACTATTGAACGTAAAATCCGTGAACATCTGCACAAACAGGCAGAAACTATGGAGTGCCCTACGGCCATTTCCAAACGAATAGAACAATCATATTCTCAATATTTGCAACGAAAAAGGAGCGAAATAACCATGAAAAAACGATTAATTGGTGGAATAGTTGCTGCTGCAATTTTGATTCCAACCGCTGCATTTGCGGCCCCTCCGCTGATTGAAATGCTTACTAGAACACCAATGACTGCTGAACAAGTCAAGGTGGATAAGGTTGGCGAAGCAACACTTGAAAAGCTGTATAGCGCATTTCCCGAAACAAAATCGTTTGAGATTATCGATGCAAGCTACGTTCAAGGTGTCCAAACAAGCATCATACTGCAGGAAAAAGGAGGAACTGGCAAAAAGATTACCCTTCATACAAACGGTATTACGGGTGAGGTTGAACACGTGAATCTAGAGAATTGGGAGCCTAAGGAGAAGCCACTCATTACTTTAACCGATCAGGAAATCAAGGCGAAGGTAGATTTGCTCATTGATAAAATGTATGGCAACATCGAAGAGTACGAGTTTGCTATGGAGCGAATGGAGAACCCGGATCAAAAAACGTTTATGTTGAATTACATCAAAAAGGGAGAAAAAACACCGTTCTACCAGGTATTTGTTCAGGGCGATACAATCAGTGTTACTCTTATCGGAGGTGAGACTACACCTTCAAACATTAGAGTAGAAGGTTTCTTCTCATCAAATGGTATGCCCGATTATACTGCTGATGCCTTTATAAACGATGAAAAACTCTTTTCTTTACTAAAAATGAACCCGACAGAATTAAAACAAGAATTAGCAAAAGGTAAATCTGTTGTGGAGATTGCAGCATCTAAAAATGTCTCTAAACGACAAGTGATTGATGTGATTGCAAAAACACAGGTTGAAAGACAAATTCAAGCTGAGCAAAATGGAGAGATTCCTAAAAACAATCATTCAACGGAACAATTATTAAAAGCTATTGAACCGAAAGTAGTACAAGTTATTGAACACAAAACTGAAACACCATGGTAGAAATAACAAGTGAAGTCGAATGAGGTTGACAAAACATCGCTTGAGAAGCTGTATAGTGCAATTCCCGAAACAAAATCGTTTAAGATTATCGATATGGCTTTTTTTCAAGCTCAACTTCATCATGGCATAATGCACACTTACTCATAAAAAACTATCCCGATTTCATTTTTAAATAATTTTAAATAAAGATAAGGGGCAACAGGTATAACCAGATATGTTTGCCCTAAATCCCTCTGATGTTCTAATTATAACAATGAGAGGAGGGTTTTTCTTTTTTCTTCTAGGGGTAGCATTACATACCCATTAAGCTAACAAGAACGAGTTACCCCGAAACGAAAAAAATGAGCTGAATTCCCATGGACAACTATGAAGGGATAAAATTTTCATTTTGGGGGTATTTCTAGCTTGATGGGCATGTGGTACTACCCCTTTACGGCAAGATTTTGGGTGCTTTGCGTACGGAACAATAGAGCCTGAAGGCTGAATTGAGTGAGCTACGGCTGCAAAATACTAAGGACTTTGGCGAAATCAAAGACCAATTGAGAAATACGGAAGTCATTGTGGAAATTTTGAAAGAAGAAACTTGGAAGAATCAAAAAGACATTCGCAGAATCCAGAAAACGATGGGCATAAAATAAAGGCTTCTACAGAACGTATTCCTCATTACTTTCTTCTTAAAATTTTTCGCCTCTGACTTTTCTTTTCCCCAGCTAAATCCCAATATTTTTGAGAAAGGGATAAACTATAACGTAGCATCTAAAGCGAAAGTGGGGTGTACCATTGGAAACGAATCAGCTTTATCCCTCCGATATGACTCACCTGTTTAAAAAACAGTATGTTGAAGAATGGATGGGAAGAAGAAAACATTATTTTAAAAAGGGAGAGCAGATTTATTTTCCCAAAAAATTAACCAATGAAATCTATCTACTGGTCGACGGTACGGCAAGAATGTTTCATGTGCACCACCATGGAAAGGAATGTGTCCTGGGGCTGTTATCGCAAGGGGATTTTATTGATTTGACGAGTGTGTTTACCGACAAATCAAGTAATGTTTTTGCAATGGCATTGACAGATGTTGCCGCTGTGCAGGTCCGGAAACAGGAAATCAGGGAGCAAGTGATGAATACACCGGAGCTTTCGATGGCTTTGCTTCATTATTTTTCGAATAAACTGCATGAAACAGTTCATATTTTGGAGCAGGTTGCTTATGAAAAAGTGGAAGAGCGATTGATGAATATGCTGAGGAAATTGGCCGATCCGAAAGAGGAGCTGGACGGCTGGTACCCGCTGCCCCATTTTTTGACCCATAAAGATATTGCCGGAATGATTGCGTCCACAAGAGAAACCGTGACATTCTTACTGAATAAATACATTCAAAACGGAGTAATTCGCCAGCAGCAAAATCGGCTCTGGATCCATGCAGATCCATTTACTTAACAAATGGATCGCTGGCGCCGTCATGTAAGGACGCTTACATACAGGCTTCCAATCTCCCTGTTATGGTTATGGTGTAGCCATCCTACAAAAAATCAGGGAGGAGATAAAGATGAATAATATCAATTTCAGGGCAGTCCAACAGATGATGGAGGCCATTCAATCTGATCCGGCGTTAAAAATGAGAAAATGGCATGCTTCAATCAAATGGCAAGACGGTGTCCGGAACGAAGTAAAAATACGTGATTTCGAGCCATTTATGATGGATGAGCCACAGCCATTGGGAGGCACAGACCAGGCTCCCAACCCGGTTGAAATGCTGATTGCTGCCGCGGGAAGCTGCTTTGCGATCACTTTTGAAGTGTTGGCAAGCCAAAAAGGAATTACCTTGGAAGATGTTACGGTGAATATTGAAGCAGACTTGAATGCTGCAGTATTTTTGGGATTGGAAGAAGGGGATGGCGGCATCTTGAATCCCGTACTGATTATCAAGGCAAAGACCTCCGCTTCCAAAGAAGAGATTGACACACTCGTTGCCGAGTCTTTAAGCAAATCAGTGGTCTTGGCCAGTTTAAAAACAGACGTAAACGTAACTGTTTCATAAAAAACTGCACCTTCAATTGTTAGACTGTGTCTAACAATTGGGGTACAGTTCATCAGTAAAAATTGAGAAATTGGACTTTTTTCTTTCTCCAGAAAAGCGCCCTTCGTATTATGGAAGAACAAATGCGCAAGCGCCTTCGGAACAATTAAAGGACAAATTGTTCCTGCGATGAATATTCAAGGAAGCTTTCCTTTTTGCTCACCTCCGACAAGCACAAGACGAGCCTCTCGGAAAGGTGTTCTTTACCTTTCTGGGAGGATTGATCGAAATGTGAAGGCGACTGTTTAGGGACGACTGCATAAGACGAGCCCTGTAAGAAGACGTTCTTTGTCTTCTGGAAGGGATCGGCTTATGACGCGAGTCCCTAGGAGCCGTAACTAGACAAGCTTGTGACCTCGAGGTCGACAAAAGCGCGACGTCCTCCCAAAAGCTTCTCTTTTGGTCGTGCGATGTTTCGCTAACGTAGCTTTCCTTATCCTGTCGCATTGTCGACACTAGTACGTCCTGTACGTCGGAGGTAGGCGCTGGAGCTGAACGTAGATAAACTATATCTCAAGTTATCAACAAATAGCGAAAATTATAATTTCCTATACAACAAGAAATGCAAGTTGTCTCACTTACTCATTTAATATTAGTTTTCCAGCCTTTTTGTAGTTGTTTTCGGATGTAAACAATTTGTCCAATATGGTAAGCGTTATGTGTGGAAATATTTCCTAGAACCCCCCACCACATTGCAGTCACTGGGAAACCATTCACTTCACTTTCTACCTTTTCTTCAGTTAGTAGATCTTGCCACTGAAGCAGAACCTCTAGGAGGCACTCTTTTAAGTCAGCAAATCTTTTATTTTCCGGAACAATAAAGCTTTTATTATTATCACCTATTGGCGCAACAGCATTCACATGAGATTTTTCGTACCTTTTTTGCCATGTCTCATTCCAGTAAAGTAGATGTTGCACAATTTCAGCGATACTGTTACTTTCATCGTTGGGTTTCCAAAACGCTTCTTCCTCTGACAAGTTTGCTACTGATTCCGAAAACGGAACGTAAAAGCTAGGGTCGTTCGCATTTGCTAGAAACTGATCGGCCAAAACATCTTTAGCATGGGACATATTAGTCACACTCCCTTTAAATTATATCTTTTCTATTTCCGTGCTCGTTTGAATTCTCCTGCCTAATTTCCAACTTTAATGGGTTCGAACAATGAATCAAACCCTATAGAATTATCTTCATCCGCTGAAAAAAATTGAGGATTATAACTGCTTTTAATAAACCCATAAAAAACGGTAAAATATACAGTTCTTACGAAATCCTTGGCAGCAACAGAGAAAAAGGGGAATTATATATTTGGGTGGCAAGCCAAGAGTATTATAAAGAAAATGAAGACGATGTGTTTAAGAAAACATCGGGCTTCTCTATAACTATAGTATTAGAGTTAAGCAACGGTGAGGAGTTAAATATTAAAGATTTTAAGTCACCAAGAGATGGAAAAAATTTATTATAAAGATATTGAAAATTATATCCTAAAGATGTAAGGGAAAAAATTAGCACATTTAATAGTGATAAGCTTTTTAAAGACTGTATAATGCTTTGACTGCCAAATAGTGATGAGTGACAATAAAGTTGTTTGGAAAAACAGAACTAGAAATAATTATGCATTAAAATAAAAAATACTCTAGAAACTAATCCAGAGTATTTAAACTATTAAAAAACAAATATTTATTTAACCGCTTCTTTTAATTCCTTACCCGGTTTAAAGGCTGGAACTTTAGAAGCTGCAATTTCTATTTCTTCACCTGTTTGTGGATTACGACCTTTTCTTGCAGATCGTTCACGAACTTCAAATGTTCCAAATCCAATAAATTGGATTTTCTCTTCTTTAGCAAGTGTGTTAGTAATTGTTTCAAATATCGCATCAACTACATTCCCAGCATCTTTTATTGTTAACTCTGCCTGTGTAGATACAGCTTTCACTAATTCTGTTTTATTCATTTTTATACACCTCAAATTTTTTGTATATGTAGAAATAAAATCATATCATATATTCTTCTTTTTTCCTATTTTAAGTATAAACTAATTAGATAAAAATTTGATTTTCAAACTCACACTAGAATATATTTCCCATGCCGAACAACTGTATTTGGCTGTTCGTATCCTAAAGCTTTTGCATCCTTACTTGAAATTTCGACTAATACACTATTAGTCCGAACAAGAAACACTCTACCTTCATATATGTTACTTTTTCTTTCAAAAAGAATAATATCCCCTGCATCCGCCTTCTTTTTATCGGAAAATTCACTCTTTCCTTTTTGCATTTTCTGTTATTACTCTCCTATTTATATTATTCAAATGGCTGATTTCTTTTGACTATAAGGAAGAATATTCTGTTTAGATGTTTAAAATCAACATTAAAAAGATATGATATCTTTTTAATAACCACCTTTCTAAAATTATCTAAACTCCGACCGCTTCCTTATTTTGTGTTATCATACTAATTGCATATGTAAGATTTTCTAAACATTCTAACCGAATTCTTTCATCGCAAACAAAATCATATAAAATTTCTTTTTTTAGTTTTGAAGTAATGACATATAGAGAATCTTCACTTATTTCTTTTAATTGATTCTCATTCAGATAGTTGTAAATTTCTCTTTCAAAGTATTCAACTGTACCAAATAACACCGTCAATTAACATTCTACCTCCTTTTTTCCCATTTACTCGATAGTCAAGCTTCGCCAAAACTATCTCAAAAAAAGCCCACCAAAAAGATTGGTGGACTTGTATGATAAAGGCTATTCTATCATAGGTAACAGTATCCAATCATTTGGTAACCCGACTATCATAGCTAATCACCTTAGACTCGAGGCTTTGCGTCCTTATCTTTCAATAAGTTTGCCTTTATCAAACTAATACTTTTATAATATTACTTTAGCACGGTATTTTTCAATAAAATTCATCATTTCCCAACATATTTTAATAAAAATAGTAGTTTCTTACCGTTTTTATCATAAATAAAATGATTCTAAAGACTTATTTAAAAAGTGATGGATGAGAATTTTATAATTTGATTGAATTTTTGTCTTGTAAGGTATGTCTGAAAACTACCTTTAACCTAGCAATTAAAGACATACTGAATTGAAAATTAACAATAAAGATTATTGATAAAATAAAGGTAATTAATTCAGACAAATACATTCCCTCCCTTTACTTCTTCAGATTATTAGAGAACCTATTAAATTGATAGTTTAGATATGGTCTCATATACAAAAAGCGAACTCAGGAGAAATAGAAAAGTTAGATAAATTTTTGTACCCCTTCTTAACATTAATATTGATATACCTGATGTTTGCGCATAATGAAAAGCAGTTAACCCAGCTAATATTCCCATTATGATGAACCACGGCTCGTAAAATAAAAGATCCCATAAAACTAAACTTTTGACATTGACTACACTCCACCATTTAAAGTCAATGGTAATGACACCTAGCAAATGAAGGCTCTTTGTAATAATACCACTGATACCATGAGCAATTAAGAACGCAGTCCCAGCTAGAGTTGGTACCAATAACAGTAGACAAGGAATTTTTCTGCCTCCAATCACCGGTACCCAATTTGGAACAACTTTTCCCCAGGGTTTGATTAGTAAAAGCAAGGCAAATCCGCAGAACATAATTTCGACACCAGCAACATAGCTTGCCATGTATCCTGATTTAGGGTCTATCAATTGACCAGGCATTCCTACCGATCCGCCTGCTGCTTGATAAAACCTAACAAACACAGCATAAAATAAAGCCCAAAGGAAACCAACATAACCCGGCCAAACAGATGTCATTGTAAAGCGTTCAAATTTATTTAATTTTTCTAATGGAAATTTTTCGTTTGTTAGTGTGTTTTTCATTCCTTTTTCATTCTGTATCATATTTAAGCTCTCCCTCCTCTACTGCATTTCGAACACTTATCTCTCCTGCGATAATAATAAGCAATAGTAGCAAGCCCGAGGCTGACTCCCCAAGGTATCCAAAAAATCATCGGCCCGATCGTTCCCCAGATATTGTTGACTAAAATATTATCTACTGATGTAAGATGAAGAGTGACAGCAATAAAACCGACGGTAAAGACAAACCCTGCAGAAGTTATAGCAATGGAAACAATAGAGGCAGGGATTACCGCTAATAAAATCGGGACTCTTTTACCGCCAATAAACGGGAACCAGTCCGGAAAAATTTCACCCCATTTCTGTATCAATCCAAGTGTAAGGATTCCTCCCATTATGCAAAGTGATCCAAATACCCATTCTGTTAAATGATGCCCCGGATTAATTGTAGATAAATCCTTAAAAAACTGTTTATCTACTCCAAAAGGAATATTCAATGCCCATGCAAAGCGTGATAAAGCATACAGAAGTGGAGCTATAGCAGCAATAATGGTAATCCAAGATCCCCAACGGACAAGGAAGGGAACTTTTCCAGTCTCTGTCCTTCCACAATACTCACAAGCTCCACTGGTTTTGCGTAGATAGATAACTCCTGTGAAGAACCAAAGGATTGCCCCAATAATACAAATAATCTGGTTAAACATCGTCCAGTTAAAAGCAAATTTTAGCATGAAGGCATAAGCCATCATCGCGAGTAATGTCATATCTGGGACAAAGAGAATCAATGAAGCAGCTAATCCCCAAGCATAAACTAAGACCAACCAACGCGGAAGAAATCTTTTAGAGTTTTTTTGCATGACGATACCGATTCCTATACCTAGGAGACAAAGAGTAACAAATGTAATACCTCCTGCTTGAGGGGAAAGATAAGTGATCATTCCTACGAACAAGCCCATACTCTCTTCATTCTTGAAAGGGTAACCGTCTCCTCCAAGTAACCAATACAATTGTAAAAATCCATAAAGTACCGACCAAATTATCGCAGCATACCCAATCCAGGAGGGCCAACCTTTTACTGATTTAACCATTTTTTTCTCCACTGAAGGTAATGGGGATTGCATTTAAATCGTCCTTTTCATATAAATTTTATTGTATATCATTATTCCTTTTACTGAGCGACCGCGGCTACTAGGCCGTAACGCTGGACTAAGTCTTCTTTCAGAGGAGGAAATCGTTCCTCCTCTGAATACACATTTATATTACAATGAGAGGAAGAGTTTGAAACGAATCTACAGAACTGTTTATAAACAGTTCTAGAGTAGCGTTCATGCTTGAAGACATTTCAGAAGCGCTTTGATTTTTATCTGGTGGAACAAATGGATGATAAATGAAGTTTTTGAAATTCTAAGCTGGCGCAATTAAAAGAAGAACTGCTCTATTACGTAAAAACTCGTCAATTTTTTGACGAGTTTAATAAAATTATATATATTTTTTTAATCTGATTGCATAAATCCTTGTTTCCAGGCAAAAACCGCTGCTTTCGTACGGTCGAGCATGTTAAGTTTACTTAAAATATTGCTAACGTGGCCTTTAACTGTTTTTTCACTAATGAACAATTCTTCTGCTATTTCAGCATTTGTTAGTCCGTTAGCAATATAACGCAGTACTTCAAGTTCACGTTCACTTAGTTCAGAAAAAGGATTGGAGGGGGGCGGATTTGTTACCCGAATCTCTTGAACAACTCGAGCCGCTACTTGTGGATGCATAATTGATTCTCCTTGTACAGCCCTCTTTACTGTTTCAACTAATTGATCAGGCTCTATGTCTTTAAGAACATACGAAATCGCACCAGCACGAAGAGCAGGAAAAATATACTCATCCTCATGATATGAAGTTAGTACAATTACTTGTGAACGCGGACTTACTTTTTTTACTTCTCGAATAGCCTCAACCCCATTGATGCCCGGCATTACTAGATCCATTAAAACAACATCAGGAACAAGTTCCGCTGCCATCGAAACAGCCCTTTCCCCATTATCTGCCTCCCCGACTACATGAAAGTCGGGTTGAATAGTGAACAGCGTAATTAACCCTTGTCTTACAATTGTGTGATCATCCACTATTAAAATCGAAATCGGTTCTGTCCTTGTCATTTTGTTTCACCTCTTCTAAATAACGATTCATACCTACTTTACTATCTGTAGAAATGTCTTTTTGGCTACATTGAACGGTAATCTTTACACCTTCTCCTGGCATGCTTTGAATGTCAATCTGTCCCTTTAGTATATGTATCCGCTCACGCATAGAGGAGAGACCAACGCCTTGTTGGTTATGGCTATTTATATCGAATCCACAGCCATTATCTTGAATGGAAAGAGTAACGTCTTCTTTACAAATCAAATGAATCGTCACCACGCTAGCCTGACTATGACGCACCACATTGTGCAATGCTTCTTGTGTAATACGAAAGAACACCTCTTCAATAATAGGGGAAACCTGCTGCTTCTCAATTGTCTTAAGGTCCACGTAAATCCCTGTTTGTTCCTGCCACATCTCAACATAATCCTTAAGTGCATCAGATAAATTCTTCCCTTCCAGTACAACTGGACGTAATTCACGTATTAATGCACTTAATTCCCGTTGTGTTTGATGTAACAAATTTTCAGCTTTCATCAAATGATCTCTAGCTGTTTTCTCATCTTTTCCGATAAGGGTTTTGCTCGTATTCAACCAGATCGAGGTAGCAAACAGCTGTTGCTTCACACTGTCGTGCAGCTCTCTCGCTAACCGATTCCTCTCCTCAAGTGTGGCTAAATCCTGCCGTATGCGAAATAAGTTACGAAGTTGTTTCGCCATTTGATTCAGTCTTCGTGACAACTGTCCTAATTCATCTTTAGAAGGATCATTCACAAATGTTGTAAAATCCCCTTTACTCCATCGATCAGTAGAAGATAAAATCTTACGAATCCTGCGAACCAGACTTCTTGATGTAAATATACCAAAAGCAATACCAACAAGAGCTGCACCTAACAGGAACGCTAAAATACTAAGAACGAAAAATTGAAAACTTGATTTCCAAAAAGTAAAGTATGAAAAATGTATATCATTAGCTTTTAAGACTAAGGTCCCTCGTACATCCTTTTCATTTGCTAATGGTGCAACAATATACAAGATATCATCACGAGTATAACTATACGATTTTAGTTTACGAGCTTCTGAGGGTGGGAGTGACAAAGCAATCTGAATATCCTTTTGTACTTTTTCAGGCAGTTCTGATTGAATATCTATTTTTTGCAGCGCCCTTTCTCCAGTACTTGCAATTATTTGCCCTTCTGGGTCGATGACCATAGAAAATCCTTGGAATTCAACTCCAACTTCAAATGGCCAATCTTCTAAAGCTTTCTCTAGTTGATTTTGATTAACAAAGGGACCATTAAAATTAGAAGCTATCACTTGTGCTTGTTTAGCAACCTGCAGTTCAAGTGCACGATTCGAATTAAAATTAACGAGAGTAAGAAAAACGAGGAAACCTATCACTTCAAGTAAAAGAAGAACAATTATGGTAATTAAAATATAGTATAGAGTCAACTTCCATTGTAGACGTCGGAAATTAAAATGGGGTAATAATCTCATACTTTATTCCTTTCTTCTGAACGATTAAAACCGTTTTAAATATTTAAATTTTATCTAAATTCGCTTTCTACCTAAAGATTTCTCTATACTTTTGTAATTCCCTTTATAAATAAATTATTAATTTAAAGAAGTGGAATTCTAAATCGATAGCTTTCTTCTACATAAATTAATAAAGAATTCTCGGCATTTAAGGTAATTAGAGAGGTGTTATTTAGAATATATCAAAACCTCTATCAGATATAAAAACCAAATGAAATTTCTTGTTCATTCTCTGTTCACATTCCAATAATAAACTACAGTTGATAGAAAGAGAATGGAGGAATAAAAAATGAATATTGCTTGGAAAGAAATGAAAAAAAATAAAGCAAGATTTTTAATATTAGGTTCTATCGTTTTTCTTGTTAGTTTATTAACGTTAATTATATCTGGTCTGGCAAATGGATTATCACAAGACAATGCTGCATTAATTAAAGATTTACCTGATGGTCAATTTTATATGACGAAAGATTCAGACCAGACGTATACTCTTTCAAAAATCGATAGCAACACACAAGATAAAGTTTTAGATAAAGAAAAAGATGCCGCTGCTTTTTCTATTCAAATGGGATTTGTGAATGATAGTGCTGATAAACAGCAAAGTGTCGTGTTTGTTACATCAACCGAGTCCGAGTTGTTCGAGAATGTGAAAAAAGGGGAAATCGTCCTAGATAACTCAATGAAAGATAAAGGGATAAAAGTGGGAGATGTCCTGACAAATAATCAATACAGCGGCGAGTTTACTGTAAAAGGTTTTGTAGACCAAAAGAAATTCAGTCATGCCCCTGTTGCTTTTATTAATATGGAAGACTACAAGGAAATGTATCGTACAAATGAAATGCAAATGCTTTTCGTTCCTGGAGAGGATTCACCACAAGCAATCGATGGATTACAAGCATTTTCGAAAAAGGAATTTCTTGATACCATTCCAAGTTATAGCGCAGAACAGATGTCCTTAAATATGATTGTTTGGTTTTTAGTCGTCATTAGTGGAATGTTGTTTGCCATCTTTTTCTACATGATGAACGTTCAAAAAATTGGTTTATACGGTATTTTAAAAGCAATCGGTGTCAAAACAAGTGCTTTGTTTAAAATGATGTGGACACAAATGCTGTTTATTACAGTCATTGCTCTTAGTCTATCCATTGCACTCAGTCAAGTTTTTAATAAGTTCGCACCTGAGGGTATGCCATTCCATTTAACCCCTGATACAACGGTAAAATTGTCAATCGTCTTCCTTATAATCGGATTTATTGGAGCTACTCTTTCAGGTATGCAGATAAAAAAAGTGGAACCATTACAAGCAATTCAACAAGGAGAGGTTTAATATGACAGTATTTACAATAGAGGACGTAAGAAAAACCTTTACAAATGGCGAAGTGACAGAAGAAATCCTAAAAGGAGTCAATCTTTCCCTTAAAGAAGGCGAGGTAACAGCATTAGTAGGTGCTTCGGGTTCGGGTAAAAGTACGCTTCTAACAATCGCAGCTGGACTTCAGCCAGCATCAGATGGACAGATATTGTTCGAAGGGACAAACTTGACTGAAATGAATGCAGAACAAGTTCGAAAAATACGGGCAAACAAATTTGGTTTTGTTTTTCAATTTGCCCATCTGGTCCCTTTTCTTACAGTAGAAGAGCAACTAATGCTGATGTTAGATGTAGCAGGCACTAAAATGAAGAAACGTGAACAAAAAAAAGAAATTGACGAGATCCTTTCATTAGTTGACATGGGCCATCGGAAAAAGGCCTATCCATCTTCCTTATCTGGCGGGGAAAAGCAGAGGATTGCCATTGCTCGTGCCATTATCCATAAACCGAAAGTTCTCTTTGCAGATGAACCAACTGCCAGTTTGGATTCTAAAAGGTCTAAAGATGTAATGGCATTAATCCGAGAATTAACCAAAACGCTTAACATTACTACCTTACTAGTTACTCATGATGAAGAAATGCTTGCATATGCTGATCGTATTATCAAAATGAGCGATGGACAGGTTGCATAGCACTAAGCTCGAATAATGGTTATTCAGATATGAAGAAGCAAGAGACTCTCCTCCTGCTTCTTCTATTTTAAATTTAAAAAATATTTTTTTACATAATGTTCTACTTCTATCGAAGTTTTCAATTGTAAAATATGTTCTAAATGGTCATTAAGTTGGTCTTTATTTAGCTTGGCAATTTGTCCTCTTGTCTTTAATATCGATAATGGACTCATCGAAAATTCATCTAACCCTAATGCTAAAAGGATTGGAATCGCCACTTCATCTCCTGCCATTTCACCACACATCCCTACCCATTTTCCATGATTATGGGCAGCATCAATAACCATTTTAATAAGCCTTAATACAGCAGGATGATAGGGTTGATATAAATATGAAATTTTTTCATTCATGCGATCGGCTGCTAATGTATACTGAATTAAATCATTCGTTCCAATCGATAAGAAATCCGCTTCTTGCGCAAATAAGTCGGCTATGACAGCAGCAGATGGAATTTCAACCATCATTCCAATTTCGATTTGATCATTAACTAATGCCCCGCCATCCAACAGCTTTTGCTTTTCTTCAAGCAAAATCGCCTTTGCTCTTCTAAATTCATCTAAGGTCGCGATCATAGGGAACATGATTTTCAAATTCCCATACATACTTGCTCTTAATAATGCACGTAATTGGGTGCGGAAAATATTCTGTTGATCTAGGCATAATCGAATGGCACGATAGCCTAAAAACGGATTTATTTCAGCTGGCAGCTTTAAATATGGCAGCTCCTTATCACCACCAATATCTAATGTACGAACAACAGTAGGCTTCCCATCCATTTTCGAAAGAACGGTTTTATATGCATCAAATTGCTCTTCCTCCGTCGGCAACTCCACTCGATCCATGAATAAAAATTCTGTTCGAAATAAGCCAATTCCATCTCCACCGTTTGCAATTATGGCATCTACATCTTTCGGGTTACCAATATTACCAGCGATTTCCACGATATGACCATCAGCACTAATGCTTGGAAGTGTTATATAATTTTTGAGTAATTTACTATCTTTCTCAAGTTCCTTCAGAGAAGCTCTATACTGAGCCTGTACATCTTCTGTAGCATTTACAATCACTTTTCCTTTTAGTCCATCAATGATAAGTGGAGACCCATTAGGAATATTCTTCGAGGCATTTTTAGTACCAACAATCGCTGGAATACCCATTGCTCTGGCTAAAATGGCTGAATGTGATGTTCTTCCTCCAATATCAGTAACAAAGCCTTTCACAAATTGCTTATCTAATTGGGCTGTCATGGAGGGAGTTAAATCTTCCGCAACGATAATAACTTCCCTTGATATTCGGCTATAATCAGGAAGCTCAACCTGTAATAAATGAGCCAATATTCGTTTGCAGACATCACGAATATCAGCAGCACGCTCCTTCATATAATCGTTATCCATTGATTCAAACATACCTGAATACATTGTACAAACTTCATCCAAAGCAGACTCCGCATTTATTTTTTCATTAAACTTCGCTTCTAATGCTGAAAAAATTTCAGGGTCCTGAAGTATTAATAAATGGGCAGAAAAGATCGCTGCCTTCTCTTCCCCCAATTTATATATTGCTGAATCGCGAATTGCCTCTAGATCCAGCTTTGTTTTGGCCACTGCTTCTTTTAATCTATTGATTTCAGAATCTACATGAGTGATCTCAACCTTTTCAAAAGATAAATCCGGCTCTACTAAACAATACGCAGCTGCTAGGGCGATGCCATTTGAAACAGAAATCCCATTAATCTCTAACATTCTTCACCAAGACCTTGTGAAATAATGACCTCTGTCACCTTACTGATTAACTCTTCCGCATCCGCCCCATTGGCTGAAATAGTGACAAGCGCACCTACTGGAATAGCTTGTGCCATTACACCCATTATTGATTTTAAATTTACGGATTTATTATTGTAGAGTAATTCAACACTTGCCGTAAAAGGTGAAACGGAGGAAACTAATAATGTAGCAGGCCTCGCATGCAAACCTTCGGATGTAGTAATTTTAAATGATTTTTCCATTTGTCATGTCCCCAATCGTTTATTTCATTAATTAGTTATTATTAAAATATGGGCTATGTTAAACTTCCCTGTTGATTTCCGCTGCAGGCACTCGCTTTCCGCGGGCGGTCCGGAAGCCTCCTCGTCGCTATCGCTCCTGCGGGGTCTCCCTTTGACTCGCTTTTCCCGCAGGACATTGAATAAACTCCCCTGAATAAACACCGCACGAAGGAAATGCGAATGCATTTTCGAGGATCTCGCGCCTTCCGCTCCAATCAACAACAAAATAGCATTTTCAACACTGAGTTTTAACACAGCCAAAATATAAAAACTGTTTAACTAGTTTTTACTACTGCTAAACAGTTCTTATAAGGTTATAGCAGCCCAAAAAGCCCATTCTTAAAGAATCGAGAATATTAATTATTTATCTATTTATTACGGATTTTTTTAACTTCATCTGCTACAAATTGGACATTTGTCCCTACGATTACTTGAATGCTTTTTGGTCCGGCAACCTTAATCCCATGGACACCTGTGGCTTTAATTTTCTTTTGATCCACATGATCCATATTTTGAACTTCTACACGCAAGCGAGTTGCGCAATTATCAACTGAAACAACATTAGCATCTCCGCCTAAACCATCGTAAATCTTCGTTGCCAATTCATAAAACTTATTATTAGAATCATTACTATGACCGCTATTAATCTCTTCTTCTGTCTCATCTTCTCTGCCAGGTGTTTTTAAATTGAATTTCAAAATTAAGAAACGGAATAATACATAATAAATAACTGCAAAGACTAGTCCTTGAACGAGAAGCATTAGAGGCATATTGGCAATCGGTATGCGAAGACTTAAGAAATAATCAATAAATCCTGCACTAAACATGAAACCAGCAGTCCATTGGAAAGTAGCAGCGATAAATAGAGAAAGACCCGTTAACAAAGCATGAACTACATAAAGTGCTGGTGCTAAGAACATGAAAGCGAATTCAAGAGGCTCTGTAACACCTGTAAAAAAGGAAGCAAATCCTGCTGCCAACATTAAGGAAGCTGCTTGTTTTTTTCTCTTTGTTTTAGCTGTATGATACATGGCGAGTCCTGCAGCTGGTAATCCAAACATCATAATCGGGAAGAATCCAGCCTGGTACATTCCAGTAACTCCTTTTTCACCTGAACTGCTCCAGAAATTCCCGATATCATTGATTCCAATCGTATCAAACCAAAATACGGCATTAAGTGCATGGTGTAAACCTGTTGGGATTAATAGACGGTTAAAGAATCCATACAATCCTGCTCCTGCAGCACCTAAACTACTTATTCCTTCACCAAATGAAACTAGTGCCCCATATACGATAGGCCATACATAGAATAATACAGCTGACACGACTAGCATTGCGACAGCAGACATGATCGGGACGAGCCTCTTCCCACTAAAGAATGCTAAGAAGTCTGGCAGCTTTACTTGACTAAATCGATTGTACATGATTGAAGCTACAATACCTGATAAAATACCAATAAATGCATTTTTTATTTTCCCAAAGGCTGGGTCTACACTTCCAGCATCAACCCCCTGCAATAAGGCAACAGTGTCTGCCGATAACATCGTCGTTACGACTAGGAATGCAACGAGACCACTTAGTGCCGCAGATCCATCCTTTTCCTTAGCCAATCCAAATGCTGCACCAACCGCAAATAAGATAGGAATATTCTCAATAATTGAACCGCCAGCTTTGAGTAAAAAGGCAGCTAGTGCATTCCCTGCCCCCCATCCATCATGGTCAATCCAATATCCGATCCCCATCAAGATGGCAGCCGCTGGCAGTACAGCAACTGGAAGCATTAGTGAACCTCCAAGTCTTTGCAGATATTTCATCATCTTCTATTCAACTCCTATTCATAGTTTTTGAAAATAATAAAATGATAGCAGTTCCTGTTGAAAGCGTTACTTCCTTAAACGCTCAATATGAAGTGTGATATACCCTAGTTCTTGTTCTGGAAGATCTATTTCGTGAATCCTTACTAAATCCTCAGCAACCTTCTTTGCACAATTGAATGAGGAAGGAAACTTTCTTTGAATCATGAATAGCATTTCTTCATCCAACGTGTGAAGCTCGTTTTCACTCAATCTTGTTAATGTAAACCGAAGATGTGTTATGAGGCGTTGATAAGAAATATCGTCTTCTTCAAAGGCAATGGCTAAATGTCTCTTAATTGATTGAACCATATCACGGACAATCGCCGTTTGCCGTACCGTCTGGTGCAAATCACTTCCTTGTGGTTTCATTGTATGAAGGTGAAGCGCGATAAAAGCAGCTTCATCTTCCGGCATTTCCACTTGGCAAACTTTTCTTATATGTTGAAGCGCCCATAGACCAATTTCAAATTCTTTTTGATAAAGTATTTTAATTTCATTTAATAATTTATTATGGATATAAATGCCTTCTATTGTTCTTTCAATTGCAAATGAAAGATGATCTGTTAGAACAATATGAATATGATCATTTAATTTCGTACCCATACATTCTTCTGCATACGTAATAATTTCTTCTGATATGGTAAAATGTTCTGCTGGTATTCTACATAATAACTGTTCAAGCTTTTCATTTTCCCGCATGACAAATATCTTCTCTACTTTTTCAACATTTACAGGATCATTTCGTTTTTTGTTAAAAGCAATTCCAGAACCAATCGCAATTTTCTCCCGGCCATCGTGGATGACAATGACTGCATTATTATTAAGAATCTTTTTTATTTTGATTGCGAGCACCTCCTTTCTTCACCAAATAAGTTCTTATCTTATAAAGTGAAACTTCCATCAGTGGGGATTTTCGACGCACAGGACGTGCTAGTGCCGACGTTGCCACAGGACGTGGCGTTCTTAGTCGGCCTTCATCCCCCACTGATGGTTAGTTGCGGCCCACAGGAAGTGGGTCACGCAGACGTTGCCACACGATGTGGCGCTTTTAGTCTGTGTTCATTTTACGGGCTTTTACGGGCAGTTGTCCCCCACCTATCTTCCTCGCTTCTCTCTCAATCTTAAGGTGGGGGTCTTACTGCCCGTTAATGCGGGATAAAGGTGAGACAGTCATTAATACTGTTTCACCTGCAAAACCTTGCTTGATATTTTCAAACTGGATGACCCTGTCACTACTATTTGTAATGACAATTGGAGTAATAATACTTTCGGCATGTTCTTTGAGATAGGTCCAATCTACCTCTATTAGCAATTGGCCAATTGCAATTGAATCACCCATTGTTACATGTGTATTAAATCCATTGCCTTTTAATGAAACCGTTTCCAATCCAATGTGAATAAGAATTTCCGTTCCATCTTTAGAACGTATTCCTATTGCATGTTTTGTGTCTGGCATCAGAATAACGGTTCCCTCAATAGGAGCATGGATATTACCTTCATCTGGCATGATGGCGACTCCATCTCCCATCATTTTTTCGCTAAAAACGGGGTCGGGAACCTTATCAAGTGAGAGGACCTCTCCATTAACAGGTGCGAATATTTGTAATTTACGTTTCTTAAATAAATTGGAAAACATATTTAAAAACTCCTTAATATTGAAATTGTTAAAACAAAAAAGGCATGGAGGTAAAGGAAAGAGCTAGTAGCTCTCCCGTTTTACCGCCATGCCTGATCGTATCAGTAACATGTGATCATTATGAAAACTTAAATATACAATACCAGTAAATATAAAATTAATCAATATTATCTTTATAATCATCTGAATAAATAATTAATTTTGTTAAAAGAGTACTTTGTAGTACTATATCTACCTTATTTTCCAGCGCGCGAAGTACTTACTGCAGCATTACTTTGGAGGGTTTAGGTATTTTCCAAATTACGCAGCAGCTAGGTCTTTGGCTAGAAACCAAAATCTAAAGATTTTCCAGTTTCCGCAATTGTCTTAATGTTACTTAGTATCATCCACCAGTATGGATCTGTTTTACTGAAGAGAGGATTGTTCTCTGTCCATTGATCATTAATAAGATGTAGTTTTGTACATGCCCCTACTAATTCCAAAGATAAGGTAACTCGGCTTTCCATCTGTGCATGTTCGGCGTAGTGAGAAGGACCAGGGTGATCCGTGTAGCTCAAAATTCGATTCGGTTCATATTGAAGTAATTTGCCATAAATGTGAACAGTTTCGTCTCCATCGGCGCCCGGTCCTACAAATTGAATGTCGTCGCCAACCTGATATGTTGATTGGATAACTCCACCCATGAATGCTTTAAACGATTTCTCCGGATTGACCAGAACATCCCACACTTGCTCAGGTTTTGTTCCGATATAAAATACATACTCCAATTTCACGATTAATTCCTCCCAATATAAAGTAATATTTTCTGCTCGTTTAATGAATTTCACCTCGTCTGTTAGGATCATTAGTAGTTTATAATGAAAACATAACATGTCTCCTACATGAATTATTGTAAAATCGCGCCAACCCATGAATGCAATATCGATTTTCGTTTTAGGGGGTGTAACAAGTGAACAACAATCGCAATCCGAATATGGGGATATTGAATTATGAAACGGGTAAAAATAAGTTTTCAATTTCCCGTCACGCTCCGTCTAAGGATCTCCAATTTTTTATTCGGCATTATTGGCTTGTCGAATGGGATTTACGAGAACAACCCTCTTATTCCCAAGAAGTTTTGCAGCATCCGGGAGTAAACGTGGTTTTCCAGCGTAACAATTCGTATATAAGCGGCATAGAAAGAAGAAAATCTGTAAATGTTCTGCAAGGGGAAGGACAGATTGTAGGAGTTCTTTTCAGGCCTGGAGCTTTTCATTGTTATTTTCAAGACCATGTTTCTACACTTACAGATCAAGTCGTCAATATTTCCGACTACTTTACCCTAGATATTAACACTTTTGAAGAGGAACTGTTTACGCTTAAGAATAAAGAAGAGAAGATTTTGATCGTTGAACAATTCTTACGGCAAAGTATGCCTGAAAATGATAAAACAGTTGACCTTCTTAATGAAGTGATAGATGAGATCGTTTATAATGCTGGCATCACCAAAGTCGAACACTTAGTCGATCAGTTCGGCATTTCCAAGAGGACATTACAACGTTGGTTCAATCAATATATAGGTGTGAGCCCTAAATGGGTCATTCAGCGCTATCGAATGCATGAGGCGATCGAGTTAATAGAACGTGGAGTGGATATGACTCAATTGGCGATGGATCTCGGTTATTTCGACCAAGCCCACTTTAGCAAAGATTTCAAAGCAGCGGTCGGCAAATCTCCGAAGCAATACGCAAAGGGCAACAACTAATATTTCAGAGTTACTCTAAACAAAAAAAAGACGACATTAAAACACGGAGACGGTACGAGACCACTGAAAAAGTGCACTTTTTCAGTGGTCTCGTACCGTCCCTATGTTTCTAAATAACATTGGGTGATGGTTACAATAATTGACCCACCTCCATCAAATTTTATACCTCTTAGCAGGTCTCCATTTGAATCCACAGTACATACAACCTTTGACAATTTCACTTCTTCCAACGAACCCGACTAGGATACTTACAGGGAAGGGCAAAGGCTATATGCTCCAAACCATCTTATATGTACAGTTGTCACTATCTTCACCATACTTTTTTTTGTAAATAAAACGTATCTGTCTAATTCTCTTTTATATTTAGTTGTAAAACACATAAATAATTCTTATTGCATTATCCCCTGTATTTGACAGCTAACCCTTTTAAGAAATTCCTGGCATATTTATCTCCACACTCTTTATAATTCTTATGCCCTTCTTTTCTTAATAAAGCACCGAGTTCTCCCTTTGAAACCGTAATCCCTGCTTGTTCGAATATATCAAGCATATCCTCAGTAGTTAATGCTAATGCTATTTTTACTTTCTTTAACAGGAGATTATTAACGTTTGTACTTTTCTTTATAGACGGTTCTGGCGTATCAGGCTGTTTTGGTTTTAGATCCTGTTTTCCTCGTTTAAAAATAATAAATCCATTTAAAAATGAATCTAACATACTGTTATTACATTTTATTTGATCGTCACTTTCAGCATCATACTCGTCTGATTTGGTGAGAATCTTTATGACTTCTGGTACTTTTACATCCATACCGCCAAGTTTAAATATCTCTGCCATTTCTTTATTTTTAATCTCCATTGCATATCTCAATCGAATTAATATATCGTTATTATCCACAATGAACCTCCTATATGTAAAATTAGTTACAGTCCTCTTAAACGACAGGCATTATTTTTTCGATCTCCGCATCTTTCCTGGACTGTGTTGTAGTAATTAAGTAATAGTGATAGTCATGTAGTTAGAGTCTCCATGCTTATACATTTATAACCTATATACTCAAACCAGTCAAAAGAGCTTATTTTTACTGCTTGGACTATAGATGCATATAATCCTAATTCAGTCCCAACAATGCCACTTGATAAAACGAATACTACTTCGTCGTAAATACCATATCAAAAAAGTAAATAGGCAACTCCCCTAAAGGGTTTGTTGCCTTCGTTAAAGCTTCAACTTGGGTTTAATAGTAATCACAGACCTCCCATCAACATTCTTTTTCAAAGTTATCAAGTAATGCACGCACTTCATCTGTTGATTTCGTGTTCATCAATTGATTTCTTAATTCAGCAGCTCCAGGGAATCCTTTGACATAAATTTTGAAAAAGCGATGAAGCCCTGTAATTGAACGTGGCAATACTTCCGCATATTGATCTTGAAGATCAAGCTGCAGTCTTAAAAGATCAAGATACTCTTTACTGCTATGCTCTTTTGGCTCTTTTTCAAAAGCAAAAGGATTTTTAAAAATACCTCGCCCGATCATAACGCCATCAATACCATATTGTTCAGCAAGCTGCAGCCCAGTTTGACGGTCAGGAATGTCTCCATTAATTGTTAGCAGCGTATTTGGTGCGATACGGTCACGTAATTTTTTGATTTCCGGAATGAGCTCCCAATGCGCATCTACTTGGCTCATTTCCTTTCTTGTACGTAAATGAATAGAAAGGTTCGCAATATCCTGTTTTAAAATATGTGTTAGCCACTCCTCCCACTCATTTACATCGTTATAGCCAAGTCGTGTTTTCACGCTGACAGGCAGTCCGCCCGCTTTTGCTGCTTGAATAAGTTCTGCCGCAACGTCTGGACGCAGAATAAGGCCACTACCTTTCCCTCTCGATGCCACATTCGGTACAGGGCAGCCCATATTAATATCGATGCCTTTAAATCCTAGCTCTGCCATGCCAATGCTCATTTGACGGAAATATTCAGGATTATCCCCCCAAATATGTGCCACCATTGGCTGTTCATCTTCTGTAAAAATCAAACGGCCACGCACACTTTTCATGCCCTCTGGATGACAATAGCTATCCGAGTTTGTAAACTCTGTGAAAAATACATCCGGTCGTCCGGCTTCACTTACTACGTGACGAAAAACAACATCTGTCACATCTTCCATTGGTGCAAGTACAAAAAATGGTCGTGGTAAATCACGCCAAAAATTATCTATCATTTCAAACTCAAATCCTCTCACTATGGATAAAGTAAGTAGGGGTTTTCTTCATCCCCCACTGATTATTAGTTGAACCAATCACGCTCAAAACGCCACGTCCTGTGGCTTTTGCCTGACTAGGACAACCTGTCCGTCGTCGGGCATTTACGGGCAGTTGATCCCCCACCTAACTTCTTTGCTTTCGCTGAATTTTGAGGTAGGGGTCTTACTGCCCGTTAATGCGGGATAAACAAAAAAGCAGATGGTCTAGATTTTTTCTATATCACCTGCTTTTCTATTATACCAACTCAAAGCCAAAAAACACGGGGACGGTTCTCATGTTTCCGGGCGAATATGTATGCATATATCATACTTGCGACTACATAAGATTAAACCAATAGGGAAACGCAGGAACCGTCCCCATGTTTCCCTCGTTCTATATATAAAAAAATGTTCTTAAAAGGGGTTAAAATAAATGGAAGAATGTATTATAATGGCAATATGTTATTTATAAAGAACAATTATGTTCTATAATGAGAAAAGGGGGAAATTCGAAAACAATGGGAAAATGGTTTAACTTCCTTTTTCTTTTCATATTAGCTGCTGGATTTTGGGTAAGTCTATATTTTATATTTTTTGATGATAAAAAAGGAGAAGAGAAGAGTCCAGGTTCGTTAAAGGGAATACACGACAGTACTGAGATTCATGTAGATGAAAGTGAAGCTGAAACTGGCGAAACGGAGGTGGAAGCAATGGTGAGCCATAATGGGTGGGAGCTTGTTTGGGAAGACGATTTCGAAGGCTTACATTTGGATCAAAGCAAGTGGAATATTGAAGAATGGGCAGCAGAAAAGAATAATGAATTGCAATTTTACTCGCATCAAAATCTAAATGTTGAAAAGGGCTTTTTAAATATCGTTAGTAAAGAGGAAGAGAAAGGTGATAGAAAGTATACATCTGGGGCTATCCATTCCAAGGATAAATTTAGTTTTTTATATGGGAAAGTTGAAATGAGGGCCAAACTTCCATCAGGCCAAGGGATTTTTCCAGCTTTCTGGATGATGCCGAACGCGGATCATATTTGGCTGCCAGAAATAGATATTATGGAGATGCTGGGGCATAAACCAGAGGAAATCTGGATGGTGATGCATTGGCAAGGGGAGGATCGTTCTTTAAAAAGTCTTTCCAGTAACTATATAGGTGAGGATTATTCCAATGGGTTTCACGTTTTTGGAATTGAATGGACTCCAAAAGAGATTATATGGTTTATTGATGGAGTTGAACGGTTTAGAGTTGATCAGCATATTCCTCAAGAGGAAATGTATTTATACTTAAATACAGCAGTTGGCGGGGATTGGCCGGGAAGTCCCGATCACACAACCCCATTTCCAGTTCTTTTACAAGTGGATTATGTCAAGGTTTATCAGCAATCTGGGGGATAGTTCGTTATTTTTTTATCCATATTGTTCTTAATAACGAATATTTTTCTTATGTGTGTTTTAGTATAAAGATCAATCCATCAAACTATTCATGGTGGTCCGAGGAGGATGAAAAGTGATCTTAATAATGACAATCGTTCTTTTTTGTATTTTTGGCCTTTTTCACACTATATATATGTTTATTCCTCTATATACAAGCAGACCTCAAAAACAAAATGATCCAAGCAAAGAAACAGGAGTTTGCATACTTATTCCTGCTTACAATGAGAGCCTTGTTATAAAAAATTGTCTTATGGGAATCCAAAATGTGAATTACACAAATCTTGAAGTTTTTTTCATAAATGACGGTTCGATTGACAATACATTAAAGATATTAGACGACTTGCTTACGCTAAAAAAAACTTTCAGAAGGAAATTAGGACGATTAAATCACGAAAGGGTGAACGATCTGTATCGTTCTCAAAGATTTCCTAATATCTTTGTGATTGATAAAGAAAATGGGGGGAAAGCAGATGCATTAAACACAGGTATCGAATTTGCGGAAAAGGAAATTATTATTACTTTGGACGCTGACAGCGTATTAGAACCAAACGCGTTAAATGAGATGAACAAAGCCTTCTCCAATAACAAAGTCGTCGCTGCCGGTGGGTTGGTGAACATTGTTCAAGGATATAAAAATGAAAGGAATGCCTTCACGCCGTCTTTTAAAATTTCCGGACTTATTCGTTTTCAAGTTGTTCAATACATGACAGCCTTTTATTTGCATAAAGCAACCCAAGCTAAATTACAGTCCATGACAGTTATCGCCGGTGCGTTTGGGGCTTTTCGCAAAAGTATTTTGCTTGAGGCTAAAGGTTATCGAAAAACGGTTGGTGAAGATATGGATATTACATTAAGAATTCAAGAATTGATTGGAACGAAAATGAAAGGTAAACGGATTGCATTTGTCCCAGAAGCTGTTTGTTATACAGAATGTCCAGAAAGCTTCAAAAATTTATTTAAGCAGCGCATACGATGGCAAAAGGCATTTGTGGATTGCATTATTACGTATCGAAAATCCTTTTATCGAAAAATGAACTTTACAGCATCAACTTACCTTTTATTCGATTCTCTATTACTAGGAACATTAAGTGCGTATTCAACACTTCTTGTCCCTGTTGTGATCCTCATAACGATGAGTCATTTAAAATTAGCATTTCTTCTTTTAACCATTTCGATCTCACTAGCGATTTTGCAAAATATTGCTACTCTAATCGTTTCTAGAAGATATGGCCACCAATATGAAATAAAAGATTTTGTTTCACTTTTATTTTTTATCCCGTTGGAGGTTATGTTTTATCGTGTAACAGGCCTGCTCTTTGTATCCATTGGCACAATTATCTATTTTTTTGATAAGGAAGGGTGGAGTCGATCTGAACGGATTGGAAAGCAGATCGTATTTCATAAAGAAGGAAATGTGACTAAAAATATTGGAGGTTAAATGAATGAAAAAATATGTTGTATCCAATGTTATTTTTACAACCTTTTTTTTGATGATTATTTTGCCTCTTTGTTATTTACTTTATGACTATATTATCCATTATGGAGCTACTCCTGCTGCCGCCAAAGGACCATTAAATGTATCAGATGTCCCATACAATTCTGTGAATAAAGATTTTACGGGAGTGGAGGAATATGCTAGTAAGGTCGTCGTGCTCATGTATCATCAAGTGATTCCAAAGAAAAAATTGAAAAAACACCATTTCCAAGATAATGGAGAGTTAGAGGAGACGATTATCACTCTTGAAAACTTTCAATCCCAGATGGACTACTTAAAGGAGAATCATTATACGGTATTATCGTTAAAGGAATTCGAACTTTTTATGACTGGGGAGAAAAGGGTACCCGCTAAAAGTGTCTTACTTACCTTTGATGACGGCTTTAAAAATGTTTTTGAATTTGCCTATCCTGTATTAAAAGACCATGGTTTTCCAGCCGTACATTTTTTGATAACTGGCTTAATTACAAAAGAAAACGTCCATTATAAACCAGCTCTCCATCAATATGCCAGTATTGATGAGGTGAGAAAAAGTGCGGATGTATTTGATTACGGAAACCACACGAACATGTTCCATCAAAAAAATAAAAATGATATGTCCTTCGTGACGGCCTACGATAAAGCAGAAGTGAAGGAGGATTTGGTTCGGGCAAATGAATGGCTTGGACAATCCATAACATTTGCTGCCCCATATGGAGAATATAATGAAGAAACATTGGAAATTTTGCAGGAACTAAATACAAAAATGGCTTTTACCGTTAACCCTGGATATGCTGAGCCATTTGGGCGATCATTGGAAATCCCAAGATGGCAAGTATTCCCCAAATTATCATTGGATGATTTTAAATATATTTTAGGTGAGTGAAAGGAATAGTCCCTGTCACTCATCGAAATTTGGTCAAAAGAGTACTTTGTCGTACTATAACGACCTTATTTTCCAGCGCGAAGTACCTGCTGCAGCGCTACTTTGGAGGATTTAGGCGTTACTGCCAGTCAGTACATCGTCAGTCATCAAATACAGGTATGGATTTATTAAAAAATTGTATAAGACATGGAAAAGCCGAACTGAACATAAGTCAAAGTCAGATGGGCATGCAAGTTGATATATGTTATTAAATATTGTGTGCTGACGAAGAACAGTCATAATAATTTCATAACACTTTAAGTCTTTCGTTGTCATGTCGAGAAGTATCTATTTAACGAAAAAATAAATACGGTGGCTTTGAATTGTTTATTTTCAAAACCGCCGTATGTATATTAACTGTCTATTTAGCTTTTGCACTTGAAACAACGGTTTCCATGTTGGATTTAATGAGTATAGAAATGTACTGTGAATTTTTACAAATAGTTACAAATTTTAATATCTAATTTTAAAATAACATTTATTATTGGTCAATTTCATATGATATCATTTTTTCCATTTACTTGTTAACTTGATTTCCCATGGAAATAGATAGCCTATTCCACATATTAATCTGATTAATGATCATAACTAAATCTACATATTCTTTTTCATCATAATGTTCTCTCACTTGGTCATACAACTCATCACTAACACCTTTTTCTGAAATTAATGTATAGTGCAAGTTTTTGACGAAATATTTAATTTTAATTTCTCGAAAAAATGAAAAGGTGGTGGCGAAGTAAAGGATATATTCATACTTCTTTTTTAAATTTTTATCGCCACCCTTTTATATGATATTTAACAATCATCCAGTTTATATCTTTTTAAAACGTTAGAATATCATGATCCATACTGATGGGTTATCTCCAGCAATCCACCACGATTGCATTAGACACATAAATTATCGCTCGTTTCTAACGAAAGTCATGGCGTATGGATCAAGTGGCTCATCATCAGTAGAATGTATCTGATTTTTTGTTTATACTGCACGGCGTTATCTTCCGTGCTTTCTTTGTCAAAGAACAAACATATGATGAATGAAAGGGAAAACCTAACAGTTATTACTTCAAATCTTGAAAGCTAAAACAGATTGCATAAGCTTCAATCGTAAGCGATCACGCGTATCTTAATCGATACCCCATTAAGTATTCCTGAGTTCATCACGGAGCTTACGCATGTACAGGCTTGTCATGTAGCTTTTGTTATCCTTCCAGAACCATCCCACGGGTAAACCTCCTTCGTATTGAAATGAAATTATTTTATCACAATTTGTACAAATCCGATTTATTAGATATGAAGCCTTTGGATTTTGCCTATAGAGTTAAATAATACCTCTCCATATCACTGACTAGTTCCTCAATTAATTCCTCTTGGTAGCCAGCACGATAGGTTTTCAGCAATTCGGTTTTCACACTTTCCAAATCGGGTATGTGGAGTCTATTTAGCTGGGCTAATTTGTCAATGGCAATTTCTTTAGTAGAAAGCGATTTTAAATAATCATGCGGGCTATATCTCCATAGTGTTACATGCTTTGAATGACGTAATTTCATTCTCTGTGCCATCAATAAACCTTCAGGATCAAAATCACCGGAATAGTAAATTTCTATCTCCTCTTGCACGAATAAATCGAGCAGCATAAGGGCTGCCAGTTTAAACTGCCCATTGGTACTAATGAGAGGCGGATAAAACGGAAGCTGCCAGCGATCAAGAATGGCACTGCATACTCCAGAGTTTTCCACAATAAAAACACGCTTGCCAATATGTGGTCTAGCACTTGTCAGTTTTAATATTTCTCTTAAAGGAAGAATTAACACAGTCCTATTATCTGCTGCAGCTTCTATAGTGGCATCAATCCGATCATTTTTCCATCCTTTAATCCCACTCACAGTAACAAAATTAAGCAAATCATCGCGAAAAATATGAAAAGCCTGTAAAATCTCATTTACTTCTTCCGTATTTAGTTTATTTTTAATAATGCTCCATTCCCCTTTTTGATGAAGGGAAAATTGGAGTGAGTGAATAAATGCCCGACCAAGCTCTGTGTCTAAATCAAAAGCATGGGGATTTTTGGTTATTCGTTGTGAAAAAAACGGCAATCTCTCAAATTGACCATTTTGTGGAAGACTTTTAATTGCTTCTGCAACTAAAAGAAGTATCTTTTTTAATTCAAGACAGTCTTTTTCATAAAGTGAATGAAATAGTCGTGAACCGCGTCCTTTTCTCTCTATAAAAGAAAGCCAATCCTCTATTTCGGGTACTTCCTGCTTTAATTCATAAAAAAATGCACTTTTCTCGTTTTCAATTAGTAGTTGCTTCTCTGAATTTGTTTTAATTTCCCTGCCTTCATACGCTTCTAAAATATCAATGATCGCTAGCTCGAAATACTTTGTTTTAGCTAATGCATTTTCAAACAGGGTAAAAGAGATCGTTGCCGAAGCTTGTCTCGTATAGTCTTTTCGAAAAAATGCACTTAACGCCTCTTTTTCATACGGTTTTAATCCTGTTAATTGAACAGAGCCACCTATTCTTCCTAACGAGCGATATCTTTCAATTAATTTTGGAAGGAGCCGAGATAATCCCGGCTCCTCTTTAAAATATTGAATGCATTCCTGCAGCCGTTCATTCAAACCAATCACACCTTTAATTCTTCCTCTTCCCATTCATCCATCTTCAATGATCTTACCTTCCCATTCCAATAATAGCGAATAACAGTTACAAATGGGGCATTTTTAGGACGTACAAGCTCGCAAATCGATAGGTTAGAAACAGTATCATAATCTCCCCAAATAGCTTGTGAGTTCATAATGTAATTGAATCCTAGTTCCTCAACAAGCTCGAACATATCGCGAATGTTATTCTCATCAACGCCTGCAAATGCCTCGTCGAGCGAAATGATGTACGGGGCATCCTTTCGCGCTTCCTGATAGCGGGAATAGGCTGCTGAGAATAAGGGGATGTACATTGCCATCGCCTTTTCCCCTCCGCTGAAGGTAAAAAACACATGGTTGGTGAGCTCCTTCTTTGATTCACCTTCGCGCTTATAATAAAGGGTAAAAGAAAACCATTTTCGATAATCGAGAATTCCCTTAATCACTTGATGAAGAGTCGTTCCATAGCCTTCTGTTTCAGACAGTTCCCGTGCTCGGGTAATTTTTGAACGGAAATGCGCTGTTACTTTCTTCATGTCGCTCTCTTTTAACAATCTTGGATCAGAGCGCAATAAGTCAACAAGGTCTTTCGTATCCATTTCCTCTTCTGCATCGGCCGTTTTTGGTTTCCATTTAATAGAGAATGTTAATCCTGATGACGTATCCCTTTTTTCCATTAAATCATTAATTGTTTTTACCCATCTTTCAGCCCTTTGGATTTTCGCACGAATGATTCGACCAACACTATTTAAAATAATTTCTTCGTACAATTCGCGATCAGTTTCATTCAGCACTTCTTTTTGCATTTCGATATCATTGGCTATTTCCTTTAGCACATAAAAAGGCGTCACTCGTTGACCTTTATAATCAAGTAGCATAACCGTTCGATAGGCTTTATCCATTAACATTTTCCGCTTCAGCTTCATTTCTTCATTCTCATTCATGTCGCTATCATGAGGGATATCATACGAGACAACTTCCTCCGATAAGCGGTATTCCACTAATGTTTGCTGCTCACGGTAAAACGTTTTGGCTAGCTTATCAGAAATCGATACATGACTTTCCTTCTTTAATACCTCACTATTTTCTTTGTAAACTAATTTTGCTAGAGTGAGTGGATCGTTATCAAGATGTTCCTCTCTATCAGGTTGGAAACGCAATTCTTCTACAAATAAAGCAAACCAATCCTTGAACAGCTGATCATAAGCGTTCTTTTCTAGCTTTTTACTTGCAAGCTCATTTGTTAGAGATTCTAAATCTTTTTCAAGTCTTGTGCTTTCTTTCATTAATTCAGGAAGCCTGCTTTCAATGGCAGCTAGCTGTTCAATCACCTCTTTGATTTGCTTGCGAATGTCATCGGCTCCTAATTCCTCTAACCGCTTACGAATCTGTTCAAGCTTTAACTCTTCAAGTTTTAATTTGTCGATAAGAAGCTGCATTTCACCCTTATTACTATCAATATCCGCTATGACTTCCTCAAGATTCGCCCTCCGAGATATTAAAAACTTTCGGTTCGCATCATATTTAGCAAAAACGAGCTGCAGTTCCTGCAAAAATCGCATATAAGAGTTCATTGCTAAAAAAGCCTCATCATATGCATTTTTTGAAAACTCTATATTCAATACACTTGTTTCCTCTTTAAGAACAAGGCGAACTTTCTCCCATTCTGTATAGGTAAGTTTCATTTTTGCATTTTTTTCTTCCACTTCTTTTTGATCACGCAAAACCTGTTGTTTAGTGAGTTTCAGCTCATCATTAGCCGTCTTCACCTGCTCTGCAGTAGGGAAATCCGCATACCCTTTTTTCATATTTTCTAAGCTTGATTGAGTAATTTCTAGCTCCTGTGTGTGCAGCTGAATTTCGTCCGCCAGGCGAGCCACTTCTTTTTCAATCTCCAATATAAGCATTAGTCTATGGCGCTCACGGGCTTGCGTACCAATATACTGTGCCCTCTCGCCAATTAATGGTGCATGTCCATGGATCATTCCGATTGAAAAACGGCCATCTTTGGAAATCGTTGTCGATATACTCAGATTACTCGAATTTATCGCAATGCTTTGAAGAACTTTTTTCACCTGATTGGCTTCTACGTTTGCATCATCAGGTAAATCGACGTAAAGCCATTTTAATAGAGTCTGCTGTTCATCAAGGATCTCCTCGCTCGCAAGGAGGATTTTATCATTTTGACCGATAAACTCCTTATTCTTTTCATTGATAATAATGGCATCGAGGATCCCAGCTTCTGCTAAAGCCGATTCGATTTTTGCCCGCTCATCCTCATTTAATTCATCTTGAAACTCTACTGCTTTATAAAATGGAATAAAACCAATTCCTTCAGAAGTTAATACATCCCTCGCTGCTATTGTATCCGGATGTAGAGAAGGTTCTGGCTCCTTCATCTCCTGCCAATAAGCCAAATCTCGTTCTTTTTCGTTTTTATCCTTCTTTAACGCATCAATCTTATGCCTTAAAACGGTCAAATCTTCTAATAATTTTTCTTGTTTTTTACGAAAAATTTCTGCAAACGGTTCTATCAACTGCTCTAATGAAAAGAGATCAAATAGGTCATGAATCTTTTGTGCTGTAAGTTGTTTACCTTCCTCATTTAACTGAAATGCTTCGTATATTGTCATCCAATCTAAAATTTTTTCTAAAAGAATGGATTTTTCTTCATCTAATAATGCAAGCCATTTCTCTTCGTCTCTTCTTGAGCTATCTAACTTTTTCCTCGCCTCGCCTAAATGGCGATCTGCATCATCGAAGCGATGCTTCAAGCGTTCATATTCATCCCATAGCCTCAAAATCTGCTGGAGCTGCCCCTTATAGCCCTCTGCTTCTTTTTTCCATAATGCAAAATCAAATGAGGCTTCCTTATGACGAAGAAAATCCTCGGCATTGAGACGATGTTCATTAAAGCCTGCTTCCTCTGCATCCGTTTCGAGCTCTTCCATTTCCTCCTCAATCTTCTTTTCGTATCCAAATTGCTCTTCTTCCTGGCGCATAATGGCTTCTTTTAACTCGCGCTCTTTTTTCTCCTTTTGCTCTAAGGTTTGTTGCTTAGCATCTAACTCTTTCTGCATCATGAAGTAGCGTTTTTCAATCGCTTGCTTTTCCTCTTCAGCGTTAAAGACCTCATGTCTTTCGAGCTGTGACTTTGTTTCTTGGAAAACTTCCTGCTCCCTCTTTAATTCACTTTCTTCCTGTTCATTTGCAGTCAACTTCTCTGCGCACTCTGTCAACGAGTTTTCGAGCTGTTCCAATTCTTTTTCCCGCGTTTTGATTGCTTTCTCAACTTGTATTAATTCATTCGCTTTATCTACTAAAACAAACTGATTGTATTGTTCGTATTGCTTGCACAATCTTTCTAAGCTTTCATAATCCCGTTCAAGCTGTTCTAATTGATGCTTCGATTGATCCATATTTTCAATCGTATCTGATAAGGAACGCAGCTCTTCATCCCCTAATTCAGGGAGAGATTCTTCTAAAATCCCATAAATAACAGTCGGTTTAAAATCTTTAGACAGCTTTGGACTCCTTAGCTGAATTAACAGCTTAATTAAATCATCAAAAGCCTCGATCGATTCAAAACCGAAAACATATTTATTCACGAGCTCCATATACTCTTTTTGTGTGCCCACAACCAATCCGCCGTCAGCTAAAGTATTTTCTAATTCCTTCTTTGTTAATGGGATTTTTTGAAAGCCACCACTCACTTTTTCTTCTTTATAAAGAAAAAAATCTCGACCGATTCTTCGCCCATCATGTATGACAAAGCCCCAAAAATCCATTGACTTATGTCTTTTTGCCTTTAAACCAATGCCTGTCGTTATATAACGATCCGTATTGTTCTTTTTGTATTCAATAAAAAGATAGCCTGTCCGTTCATCTCTTTTTGTGACCTCAAATTCCCCAAGTAAGTAATCCTCCATTTTCCGGGCTCTTGAGCCAAATGGATCCAATCTGTCTGGGGTCTTCTTTCCATCAAGAAGGACTGGGAGAAAACTCTGCATCGTTACTGATTTCCCCGACCCATTGCTGCCTCGAAGCAATAGCTTGCCATCTGCAAAATCAAATACTTCTTCATCGTAATACCAAAAATTCACCAGTCCTGCCCGGTTCATCTGCCATACATCATGCGTCACGATTTTCCCCTCCTTTAAAATCTTTTGGATATTTTCCTACAGTTCGTCCAAGTAAAGGCATGAGCAAGATCATACCTGTCTCTTCCTCTAGGCTCGCCATCTTCCATTCGATTAAAACATCTAGTAACCCATTAGTAAGCTGTTTAATGCTTGCATCTCTGAGCGCTTTGCTCCATCCCGCTTGATAATGATCGGAAACTTCCATTGTCAGATATTCAAAATCTGAATATGAAAATCTTATCATTCCCATTTCATTAATCGAAAACGATTCTAACTTTTCTTTTAAAAGATAAGCAAATTGGAGAACAACATCACTAATTGCTTTTGCATCTGGAAAGATCGTTTGCAACGCACTATTTTCCTTCACAGATAACATTGCTGCATTTTTATAAAGCTCAAATTGGTAATCTGTATGTTCTTCAATATCCTCTCGAATTCTGTTGCGATAGTTTCTTAAATAAAGGAAATCTGAATCGTCTGGAGACGACCGATAGGTCACTGGTGATAGAAAAAGCTTTCGGTAAACACGATGTCTGCGATATTCCGCACTTTCTCTACTATATTCTTGATTCAAGATCTCCTCTATGGAATTATATTTAAAAAGATCTTTCGGATAAGAACGCATGAAATAGCGTGAAATAACAGGAACCTCGTATAACACCTCCTGGGCTTCATTTTGTACAAATCCCGCAATTTCACCATCTACTGTTCGAATAATTTTAAATTCAGATGCTACATGTAAAACTCGAATAAGCGATTTACGATGTTCATAGTTTGTCCAATCTAACGTAATATGGCTTGGATACTCTGCTCGTAGATCTTCACAAAGCTCCGATAATAAAAATTGTTCGTCCACTGATTTTCTTTCCAAAAAAGCTAAGAGACAACAAAACAAAGCATAATCCCTTTGACTATGAAAAGCTTGAATTCCCATCCAGCTTTCAGGTTCAACAGGAATTTTTTCAAGCTTGATGAAATGGCGATGCACGATCAAGCGATAGTTGAATTTTTCCGTTATATATCTCCGTAACACATGCTCCCGTTCCCGAATCAGCTGATAAACAAGAGGCTCATCCTCTCTTAAAATCCAAAACCGCTCAAAAAGCAGTTCAAGAGCATCTTTCGCCTTATCATCAAACCCTTTTTTATCTTGCTCCATCTTTATTCGCCCTCCAAAATTTGTATTTCAAAGTTGGGCATTATTAAATCTCCATCTGTCGATCGTAAGGTAATCTGTTCATCATTGATCTTACTTACTTTTATTCTGTTCCCAATTTCCACTTTCGTAGTTTGATCCTTATTTGAAAGTGCCTTTGCTAACCATTGGAGCAATATTTTCCGAATCGTTCCATCGATCTTAGGCAAATTTTTAAAAATAATTTTGTCGTCTTGAATATATTGAAGCATTTGATTTTTCTCTGCCTCTTTCTGATCCAAATATTCATTTAACACCATTTCCTTTTCAAGCTTATGGTCGTGTAAGGCAGAAGGCTTTGTTTTTTCACGATATTGTCGGATTCTTGGCTTAATCGTTAAAACTGTCGGCTCTTTTTCCCATATATCTTTGTAAATATCTTCTGTTGCCTTTTCATCCGCAAAAATATGCTTTGTGTGAAAAACGCCAAAAACGGCAGATGAAACTTTATGCGCTTCTTCTAGTGAATCTAATTCGGCAAACCATGCTGCGAGATGAAGATAATCCTTTTTCCTGCTTCGGAGGTTTTGATGTTTTTCTCCAAGCCGCTGGGCAAAGCGAGTCAATTTTCGAATCGTCTCATTCGTTTTTTCCTGAAGCTGATTTAGCTCACTTGTCTGTCCATCGCTACCTAAAAACCATTCCTTCATGCCATTCCAACTATCGATCCACTTGGTCATTATTTCTTCATTCGTAACGGCTATTTCTTCAAGACGCGGAATTCTTTGTTGGTATTCTACTACCTTTTCAATATACAATTTAATGGCATCCTCATTTATTTCCTTAAGCTGTAATTCAATATGAAGTGAAGTTTGCTGTAAAGAGATAATAAAATCCCTTAAATATTCAGTGAAAGAATCTTTATACAATAGGAAGGATTCCGTTTGCATTTTTTCTTCAACATTTTCACTAGAGACATAGGCAATATAATCCGCTGAGTTTTGAACCATTTTTTTATAATAATCAAATACATCCTCCCAATTGCGGAATATTTCTTCAAGCGGAGTCTCACCCAGATTCTTTTTGGAAATGAGGGTGTAAATCTTTTTAATCGCTTCATATAACCGATCAAATAATGTTTTCTCCAGTGATCCCCCAAAGGAACCACCCATATTTTCTAACGTCCTTACCATCCGCTCAATCTCAACTGTATAGGGGCTGCATTGATAGCGAAACCTCTTTTTCTTAAACTCTTCAATTGTGCGCACTCTGCCCGTTTCCTGCCGAGCAATTATATTTTTCCATTTGACGAGCTGATCCAAATCATTTTGCATCATATCCATTGTGTATTCACGAAAGGCATTATGTTTTTTCAAAAAATGAAAAATCTCTTCAGGGAATAAAAACTGGCGCATTCTTTCATGCTGCTCATAAAAATACCTTAAAATCGCCCGATATCTCCAAGCATTATCAACTGTTAAATAAGTAGCTTCTGAAATGGGCTTTAAAATCAAATTATTCATTTTCTATCACTCTACTTCGTTATATACTGTTATTTTTTAATTATAAAGGAATTCAATTAATCAATGTGAAGATAAGAAAGGAGAAGTTTTGGAAGTTTAACATTAAGTTTCCTTTGGAGAAAAAATTGTGGATAATCTTAATCTGATCTATTTATTCAACACCCTTCAATTTCGGCATATATTTATCATTCGACATAGTTCGTTCTTTTCCTTCTAAATAATAATATTGAATGGGATATGATAATTATTCTAAAATAATAATAAAATATATTTAATTCTGGTTGTTTACTTTGGTATTTCATTTATTAATCTGCTGATCTTAGAATCATTATTTAACATTTTAAAAAGGAAACATTTATAGAAGCTAAGTTATTTTCCATTAATACATCTTTAATATTATGGTATCAGAAATTTTTCCAACATAAAAAAATAAAAATTAGAAGCCCATATCATTTAGCACTAAACTTCTAATTGTTTACTAATTCTATTTATTTTTAGGAGAATGGCGTTCTTTTATTGAGGAAGATGGATAGACTGCACGTACAATTGATCATTCAATCTGTGTTCAATATGAACATACTGTTGCTATTACGAATAACGGACCAGAGATTTTAACAAGACTGTAAATAAATTTAAAAGGCATTCCTTAATTGCAAAGAAGTGCCTTTTTTCATTATTTAGACTACTTCCCCATTTATTGTATTTACATGAAGCTTTTATCATGTCCATATAAAACAAAGGACAGCATCCAATTTTTCTATGAGCTTGCTCCCTATTGGATATATCAGTAGATGAATTGAATTTCCAAAACAAGGATTAGAGAAAAACTCCTAGTATTAATAGCTTGAAAGTTTGTTGGACGGCATGGATATCCAATGAGCTGATCAACATTGATTATGACCCATCGTCATGACTTCAAAAAGGCAACCATCCAAATTGGTCCAGAACAACCCACGAGAAGCAAAAGGATGATCAGTACGTTGATTGTCCGGTTCATGGGGGCTACTTCCGAAGGCGATATTCTTTTCACGAAGTCGGTCAAGAATTTGGTCAAAAGAATGTCCATTTACATCAAATGCCAAATGTTGCTGAGGACTATTGCCATCTATTTTCATAAAAAAGATCGAGAGTTCAGCATTAATACGAACCGATGCAAATTTATTGTCTTTCCCTTCATACCCCTCAAGTTTTAGGCCCATAATATCGGCAAATTCATGTGCAGCTTTATCATTATCTTTAGCGAATACCACCGTATGATTAAGAGTAATAGTCATTTTTAAGTCCCCTTTCGTATTTTCAATCTCTATTGTTCATCTGCACTTTTTTTGTTTTCATTATCATTAGATATATTCAACAGCTCTGTGCGTACCTTTTCAATTAGCTGTTGTAGTTGTTCTTTTTTTTCGGGATTTTCCATAGCTTGACGACCTATCTTAAAAAATTCATAGAATAAACCCTGGATGTCAGATCTTAAAGTCTGTATTTCATCTAGATCCACATTTTCAAGCATATTCATTCTTGAGATGAAAGGATCTTCATCTTGGTTTTTTTCTAAATAGGTTTGCCCCTCATCCGTAAGATGATAAACTTTTTTCCGGCCTTCTTTGGTTACATTAACAAGATCTTGATCTTCAAGCATCTGTAGAATAGGATAAACGGAACCGGGGCTAGGCGAATAAAATCCCTTAAACTTTTTTTCAAGTTCCTTGATTAATCCATATCCATGTCTTGATTGTTCTTGTAACAATTTTAATAAGACAATCTTGAGATCACCACGCCCGAAAAAACGTTCACCACCATTATCTCCACCGGATTCTTTGCCTGCGAAGAAATGAGATCCACCTTGTCTTTCGAAGTTACCGTTTTCCATCCCCAATTCCCTATCGAATCTGCCGCCATTAAAGAAGCCATTATGATGAAAATGACCCTCTCCTTTTAAAAAAGGATGTTGAGGCATATCAGGTCTTTTGAACATTGTAAACAACCTCCTGTTAGTTTTCATTCTACGATAACGATATATCGTTAACTAAATAATAACCGATATATCGTTAACTATCAAGATGGAAATGTGATTTTCTTCAGTTCATCCGCCTAAAGCAATAAAAAGGGCGCTTTTCCTGAATAAAGAGCATCCACTCTTCATTGGCCGAGTGACATAAGTTTTTGAGAGATTCTTAGATAAATCTTTTCAAAGGGATATGCAAAAATGCCCTTCTTTCAGGTGTCCATTCCGATTCCTCGAACCATTCCCCAGCGTGACTTTCTACCCTAGCCCGGTGCAACCGAAAGCCTGGCGGAAACTTGTCTTGCAAATAATTCAATGCGGGGTAAATCCCCCATAAGCTCGACAATTTTTTCTCTTGCAATGTCTGGTTTTTTACTATGTTGTTCTATCGGACTAACAATAAGCTGATGCACCTTTTTAGACACTCGTTTTGGACGTCCTCTAACACCAAGTAGACAAATTTCAGCGGTAGAGCTGTGTCCAGTACCCTAATCTGAAAAAGAAGCCTTGTCCTTTGCTTCGCCTATACTGCCACGGAGGACAGCATAGATGATGTTATATTTCATATTTCACCTCTGTCAAAAATTTTAGGATAAAAAAATAGACGTTTGTTTTTCTTGAACGTCTAAATATTAAAAAGGCACTATTTGTAATAGCACCTTTTCAAATCCCTATTCTATTGTGTTCCCACACTCTAGGTCAACAACTACAGAAACAGTAATGTGATCTTTCATGACCTTATTTCTAGTTTTTTCACCTTTCGATACAAACACGAAATGCTTGTGAAAGTGCTTGAATCTAAGGATTTCTATATAGTTCGACGTTGTATCAACGCTATAGCATCCACATGTGCACAGTGTAGGTAGCAACACAAGAGTGCTGGTGGGTTTATTACATTCTTTAGACCATTTTCTTTCAGAAAACAGACTTTATCAAAACAAAAGCTGCCAGCTGCAAAGGAACTTGAAAATGAATAAAATAAGTATACATGAGTTGATGTGATTCATTTTTTCTCTAACTTTTTGAGAGTTAACCTCAAACTCTCGGTCAAAAAATATAAAGCCAAATGTTCTACTTCTTTTACACTTATATCATGCTTAATAACTTATTATCAAACACAAGTACATTTGGACATTTATAATTTGTGAAAAACTACCTGCGAAAATCGGTCCTGAATGGTATTTTTATCAACAAAAAAGCAGATGGTATAGATTTTTTCTATATCAACTGCTTTTCTATTATACCAACTCCAACCACGCGACCGCTTCACAATAGCCAGGCACTGTTCGCCATTAGTGATGGATAGGATATATGTGTCAGTCCCCTGTCATTCTTATTATCTTTGGGCTAACGTCTAAATACGCATTAATGCGCCATTAGGCTTTGGTAACTCTTGATCTGTTATCTGATTCATTTTACAAAAATGTTCAAAAAACTGTTGTGCCAGCTCTCGTTCCTTTGGGTCACTTTTCAACGAAACTATATCCAGCAAAATTTGAGCCATCCATGAATTATCAAAATAACGGTATTTACCTGTATTCCATGTCATTTTGTGGGGGAATTTTCCATTTACATAATATTCCCAGAAAAGCATCTGATCCGATTCCTGTTCTGTAAGTTGGAGTCTGTATTTTGAATGAGCAGGAATATATCCATCTTCACAAAGCTTACCGATAAAATCTTCATTCACCATATAGACACCTAAGATACGTCTGTCTTTTTCAGGCATGCTAGAATCTATTGCTGTTAACAGGACAGCGCTATTTTGGTGCAAGCGGATGGGTTTGTTTGGCTTCCCCTTGTTATTACCACTTTTTATTACGCCTGAAAAAACCTTCCACTCTGAAAAAGAACTATTCTGTTCTTCTGTGTCACACCAAAAAACCATTTGTGATTCGGGATGAAGTTTATGATTTTTCATAAGTTTTTCATGTTCCAAGCGAAGTTCCTGGTTTTTTTGTTGTAGTTTTTTTTCCTCTTCCTTCTTCCGTTCTTCCTCCTTTCGTTCCATTTCCTTTTTTTGTATAATTTTTTCAAGTGAATTAGCAACACTTTCATCATGTAGTTTTAGGTGCTTTCCAAATACATCGGGGAAAACAAACTTTTTAATTTCCGTTGCGAAATGTATTTCAATACTAGAATCATTATGTTTAACTATACTACCCATGCCAAAACGCTTGTGTGTAACTTTCTTATTGATTAGATTCATTATTCTAGTCCTCCTTGTAGAATAAAAACTCGGTTACTATTAGATAGTAAATTGATAATTTTATTCAACTAACTTCCTTTAAAGCTCACACAACTGTTTGAATTTTTCTTCGGTTTAAAAAAGGATATTAAAAAAACGTATCCATATTTCTATCTGCAAAAAAGACAGCGGAATACGATTGAAAAAACAATTGTAAGACTATTATAACATTTTTTGAAAATATTGCAAATTTCTTATTGACAACACATTTTATTGTGAGGTAAAATGAAGTTTTATTCACTTTACTTCCTTGAAATAACTATGAAATAAAGGCATCCAAAAAGTCGCGAAACTTCTGGAAAGCCCCTATAAATAACCACTTGATTACCGGTGATAAGTGGAATGATTCCACGATTAAACAAATCTTAACTAACCCTCATTACCTTGGAGACTTAGTTCAGGGGCGTACTACTACAGTAAGTGTTACAAGTAAAAAGCGTAAAACGCAAAAGAAGAAGATATGAACATTATTAGTAATACACACGAAGCTATTATCTCAAGCTGTACAAAATCAAACGAAACAAAGAAAAATGTTCATTACAGCCCCAAAGTTATATTTATTTACAAACAAACTCTACTGTGCGGACTGTGGAAAAGGAATGTGGTTTCGAAGCAATCGACAAAATGGTTATATATGTGGGAGCTATGCTCGTCATGGTAAAAAAGCTTGTAGCGCTTATACCATCAAAGAAGAATTTCTCAAATAAAAGATTCTGTGTGATACTCGTTCACTTCTTCAAGAAATTGATAAGGAACAATATTTAAAAGAGCTAGAAGTAAAATCAAAGAAAGCAAAGAAAGACCTACAGAAAAAGCTTGACAGAATCAATAAGCAAATTAATTTATTAAAGGTCCGAAAGCAGAACTTCATTAAAATGATGGCGGATGAAAAAATCACGCATGATGAATACTTAGAAATGGTTGAAGACAATAACACTGAACTCACTCAATCAACTGTTAGAAAAGAAGAATGAAATGTTATCATTGCTTGAAAAAGAAAAAGTGATCGATAACATCGATAATCTAAAAAAAGAACTTCTTCAATTTCTTAAATTTGATGAATTAACACCGGAGACGTTGTATGGCCTAATTAATCGAATTGATGTAAAGGCAGATGGAGTACCCATTATCCATTATCGCTTCAATACCCCAGAATTTGAATAGAAGCAGGTTATTCCCTTATCGGGAACCTGCTTCTTCTTTTAAAACTATCTGCGATACTACCTCTACGTGACTCGTCTGCGGAAACATATCCACCGGCTGGATCATGTCAATCTTGTAGTTTTTGCTTAATACTGCAATATCCTTCGCCAGTGTAGACGGGTTACATGACACATAAACAACCTTTTTCGGTTTAACTTTCAGAATAGTTTTTAATAGCTGCGCATCAAGCCCAGTCCTAGGCGGATCCACAATGATCACATCTGGTTTCCATCCCTCTTTCACCCATTTCGGCAGCAATACCTCTGCTTTTCCAGTGACGTACTTTACATGCTTAATCCCATGACGGGCAGCATTTTTCTTAGCATCCTCAATCGATTCTGGAATAATATCCATTCCGCGGATTTCTGCCGCTTGGTCAGCTACCCATAAGCCGATTGTGCCAACGCCGCAATACGCATCCACTACTTTTTCTTTTCCTGTTAGTCCTGCCGCTTTTTTTACTTCATTATAAAGTTTGACGGTTTGCTCTGGGTTAAGCTGGAAAAATGTTCGGGCAGACAGTTCGAATGAGAGATCACCTAGCGTCTCCTGGATAAAATCCTTTCCTTCGAGACTGACAGTTTCTTCTCCAAAAATTAAGGACGTTTTTTGTCCATTTATATTTTGGATAATCGATTTAACCTCAGGTAATCTCTTCTTGATTTCTTGAATAATCAATTCTTTTTTTGGCAGTTCTTTTTTCGTTGTGATAAGAACAATTTGCAGCTCTCCTGTTTGAATGCCGACTCTTGTGACGATAGTTCTTATGAGTCCCTTTCTTGTTTTTTCATTATAGATTGGGATTTTTAAATCTTGAAGAATTTGTTTCACCTTTGCTGTTGCTTCGCTTGTTTGCGGATGTTGAACCGCACATTGCTCAATGTTGATGAGTCGATGGGAGTTCATCCCATAAAGCCCTGCTAGCACTTTTCCATCTTTAAAGCCTACTTGAAATTGACTTTTATTGCGGTAATTCCACGGATCTTCCATTCCGATGGTGTCTTTAATTTCAATTTGATCAAGATTCAGTTTTGTATGTCTTTCAAACGCTTGGATGACGATGTCACGTTTTTCTTTAAGCTGCTGGCTATATTGTAAATGCTGAAGCTGGCATCCTCCGCATTCCTCATATACAGGGCAAAGCGGCTGTACCCGATGCTCTGATTTCTTGCGGATTTTCTTAATTTTTGCTTCTGCGAACTTCGGATGGACTTTCGTCGCTTCTACCACAACCTCTTCCCCTGGTAAGGCGCCTGGGACAAAGACAACCTGCTTTTTAAAATAGCCTACGCCCTCACCATTAATTCCGAGTCGTTTGATTGTAAGTGGAAAAGTTTGATTTAGTTTTATTTTAATGGTCTGTTCTTGTTTCATGATGGTTATTCACTCCAGATTATTCGATGCTCCTCCATAAATAAAGAGAAGCATAGCTTAAATAAGGTTCCCAACTTTTGGAGAATGTCTCCATTTCTTCTATGGATGGTTTTGCTTCTAATTGGTAAAGCTTTTTTAAAGCATTTTGAATTCCAATGTCTGCAACTGGAAAAAGATTCAATCTGCCAAGCCCAAACATGAGGAAGTTTTGTACGGTCCATGGTCCAACTCCGCGAAGCTTGATCAATTGTTTAAATATATCCTCATCAGATTTGTTTTTCATTTCTTCAAAGTTTAAATTTCCTTTTACGATTTCATTAGCAATGCCGATTACATATTCAGCTTTACGACCGCTAAATTGCAGTTCCCGAAGATCTTCCACTTTAAGTTCAGCAACTGTTTCTGGCAGCGGATAGAACCAAACCCCATCATTTTCAAACCCAAATGTTTTGACAAACCGTTCTGTTAATGTGTGGGCAAAAGCTAAATTCAGCTGCTGGTGAACAATACATTTTACTAAACAGTTGTATGGAGAAAAATCTAATACAATGGGAGTCCCATAGTGCTTGTTGAATATCTCTTTTAAATCGGTATTTTTGAAATGCTCAGCGATGCTTTCAAGCGGCACATGCCATTGGAAAATTTCCGCCAATCTCTTATCGGCTTTTTCTTTAAATCTTCCTTCCATTCCTTCGATCGTAAATTCAGGCGCAAGCGTCGTTCCTGTTGCTTTCACCTCGGCTACTACCGGCTCGTTTTCAAAAACCAACGGCACTTTTACCGATCTATTTTCCAGATCGACTTGATTAAGAGGGTCTATGGATAGCCTGTCCAATACTAGATCAAAATTATATGGCCCTTTAATTTGTATTGTCTCCAAGAATGATCCGTCCTTTAACCATTTTTCCGTAATTATAGCATTAAATCATGTAAAGTCTGTAACCAAGTTTGAATTAAAAGATAATATGAGAAAATATAAGTACGTAATCGATTGTTATTGAATGACAATAAAGATGTTGAATTACAAATAAAGTCGTTTAAATTACAATATGTTGCTTTGAAAAAAAGTTTGATCAAAAACACCTTACAAACCTGTTTTTTATAGTAAATAAAAAAGAATCCATTTTAATAAAGAATAATTAAAATAGATTCTTCTTCAGTAGATTTAAGTTTGATTTTCATAAAAAAGTTTGATCATTTTCTACCTAGTTTGTCAACAAGCGCGTCCTTATAATGGAAGAACAGAGGAGCTTCTATTAGCTGGTTTTGTTGAAATTCATAATCTGTTAAAATCGAATCGCATTAATTTTGGCATCAAGAGCACGAAGAATTTCTTTGTTTGCTCTAGGTCCCACACCATGCAAATCAAATTTATCGTTTAAGGGAGTTTTCTTCTTATGAGTCACCCTTTTTATTGATTCAAGTCAACTCTTAATTAGAAAGATTCGTTGTTTCATACACCAGCAAGGATGCGTCATTGTCATCTGGAACAGCGTAAAGTCGAAGCTCTTGACCGGCATTCTCCAAGAAAACTGGGTTACGGGTAATGACATGCCCTTGTGAAGAAAATTCCGTTACAGGCACTTCATGGATCGTATTGAACGTTTTCAAATCAAGCAAGGCTACGCCGCCTAATTCATAAGATTCAGAACCTACTGTGGTAGGTAGTCCAGCAATACCGCTGCAAACCATTTTATCTTTACCTACACTTTCACAGTCCTGATAATCAATAAAGAAACTCGAATTTTCTTGAACATTTCGCTCTTTCCCTTTACTATTCCATTCATAAAAATTGCGAGAACCCCAGCTTATGCCATAAAGTTTTCCGTTTTGTTCGTCACTAACAATCCCGCCGATATGGTCATTGACTCGGAATACTTCTTCCGATTCCATGGTCTCAGGATCTACTTTGTAAATGATAGATTCGCTGTTGGGACGATATTCGGCGACAGAAATCCATATAAATTCACCATCGAAATCAATGCCGCCTGGGTGATACATGTTTCCTTCCCCAAGCTGGATGTCCTTCAACAGTTCTCCATTTTGGTTAAAAACAAATAAGTGACCCACTCCTTTCCCCGGAGTGCGATCATAGCCATCAATCGGCTGTTCATACTTCACCGTACTTTCGATAATTTCCACAGAAGACATATAATAGAGATCTCCGATTCGCGTTATTCCTTGAGGGTGATAAACATCAAATTGCAAATCAATCTCTTCTTGTTGCTGCCAATCCGTATTACGAGTAAGCTGCTGGAACTGATCTTCTAATTTTAGTTCCTTTGCACTAATTGTTTCGGATTGAGGTACTATGAGAGATGCGGACACTGCCAGAATAGCTATTAATAGAGTTGCTGTAAAAATGAATACAAATTTTCGATTGATAAATAATCCCTCCTTCTATTTTCAATTATCATTTTAAGAAATTGCTATTTAGAAGGTTTGATATTATCATTAAATTTTAGTAAATATGGAAAAATAGTTAATTAATCCTGTGTATTATTAATGCAATAGTCTTGTATTTTTTTGATTTTGTTTTTAATATAGAATTCCTAGTTAAAATTCACCATTAAAATAGACAATCGAAATTACCAAAATGCACCTTATGGTTAAATAAGAGCTTAGCAAAGGTAAATGAGCATTTACAAATTAGCTCTAGTTGAATACCAAAACAGGCAGTAAAGTATTTCATCTTTCTACCATTACTGCCCTAACATGCTTTGATTAATTCTTGGAATCTTCCACCAATGTAACCTTTGCTGATTCAGGAAACGTTGCAACATCGTATTTTTCCTGCTGTGTAATAAGTTTTAATGTTGTATACGCCATTAAGAACATTAAAAACAAAATCGGAAAGCCTGCTATCGTTGCAATTTGCTTTGTAGCATCGATCCCGCTAATCTTTCCGCTAGCAGACAATAGATTGATAATAGCCATTGAAGACATAATAATACCCCAATAGATTTTCACTCTGCCTGGAGCTTCAGAAACTCTGCCTCCTGAGGATTTTACTGTTAAAGAAGAAATAGTCGTTGTCGTTGAGTCAGCCATCGTAACAATGGATATATACACAGTGATGATAAAAACAAGGCTCGTTATAGTCGCTAAAGGATAATGTTCCAAAAAGGAAAAAACGGATACTTCCATCCCATGTTTTTGAATAGATTCCCAAATACCTGCACCATTTAATTGAAGATTAATGGCTGAACCACCAAAAATAGAAAACCAGATAAAACCAAAAATAGCCGGTACCCCAACGTTCATAATCATAAACTGTTTAATGGTTCGCCCTTTTGAAATTCTTGCTAAAAACATTCCCATTATTGGTGCATATGCCAACCATATTGCCCAGTAATAGATTGGCCACCATCTTGGCCATTCTGAACCATCGATTGGACTCAAATACAGAGATCTAACGAAAAAGTCTTGAATGTAATGGCCCAATGACTGTGTTCCAAGTGATAAAATAAATGACATTGGTCCAAAAATAAACACAAAGATAGCAATTATAATAAAAATTTTCGTGTTTTTGTCAGCTAGCCAACGAATTCCTCTATTAATTCCGGTATAACTCGAAATGATGTACGTAGCCACAATTACACTAACAATAATAATCCATGTCATTTTTCCATTGGGGACGCCGGTAATGGCGTTTAAGCCTGTTGCAATTTGCATTGTGCCTACCCCAAGTATAGCAGCGACACCGCCAACAATAGCGAATAAACAGATATTATCGACTATCGCTCCCACTGATCCATTAATTCTCTTTCCAAACACTGGGTATAGTACAGAACTAACCCGATAAGGAAGTTTTGCATTATAAACAGCAAACGCGATCCCAACCCCTGCCAATCCGTACATCGCATATGGAGAAAACGTCCAGTGGATGAATGTTTGAGACATTGAGAACATAGCCGCCGCTTCACTTCCTGGCACTAATCCTAGTTCTTTAGGAGGGTCCATAAAATGGGTCATAGGCTCTGCAATTCCCCAAAATAAGATCCCCGTTGCAATACCTGCAGTTAATGAGATCGTAAACCAATTCCACGTTGACAGTTCTGGTTTCGCATCAGGACCACCGATCCTAATTTTTCCATACTTTGAGGCCATTAAATATATACAAATACCTAAAAATAACACACTTGAAAGCTGAAATAACCATCCAAAGTTTTGGAAAGCAAACTGAACAATTGCATTTTCAATATTATAAAACGATTCAGGTGCAACTACCCCGATAATGATGGCTAGTACCAGAATGACGGACATCGGAATAAAAACGGATAATCTTATATTTGTGAATAACTTCATAATAGCCCCCTTTTTTTTAGCCAAATAATCATTTAAATTGATTTTATCAAAAAAAAGATGAAATTTACTAAAGAAACCCGAATTTCCTAAGAATTTCGGGTTTCTTTTGCATATTCAGAAAGAGAATTTTCCTTATATCGGTCACTTTTTCAATAATATCGGTCAGTTTTCACATATATCGGTCACTTTTTCAACTATATCGGTCAGTTTCCCTGAAATATCGGCCACTACCCAATTACATTAAACTTTTCTTCTACGATCATTCCATTATATCCGCGACTTTTTGGAATATATCCGCCAGAATTTGATTATATCCGCCACTTTAGGCATTATATCCGCCAGATGTGCAAATTTATCCGCGAATCCCCACTTTAATAAAGCATCCTATCCTCAAAAGTCTCACTCATCATTAAATCATCCAAGCTTTTAAACGTATATCCCCTCTTTTTCAAATCCTGGATGGCTTTTTCAAGGGCATCGGCATTGTCCTTTGAAATGCTATGAATCAGTAAGATCGCACCTGGGTGGATTTGCTTCATAATATTATCATAGGCATATTGCCAGCCCTTTTGCCGGTCAACATCCCAATCCCTATAAGCTAATGACCAGAATACATGAATATAGCCTGCTTGTTTCGCTACTTCGATTGTCCTTTCGCTGAATATGCCACGGGGTGGGCGCAAATAAACCATATTCTTAATCCCAGTTAGCTTTTCTGTTCCCTCTCGAACCATTTCCAATTCCTCCGCAATCCTCTCATTGCTAATCTTTGTCATATCGGGATGATGCCAGGAATGATTTCCAATAATATGCCCTTCCGCAGCCATTCGTTTGACAAGATCAGGGGCACTTTTTAAGTAATGGCCTGTAATAAAAAAGGCGGCAGGCACTTTTTCCTTTTTTAAAACGTCCAAAATTTTAGAAGTATACCCATTTTCATAGCCATTATCAAAGGTTAAATAAATATCTTTTTTGCTCGGATTTCCTTTGTAATACGCTCCGAGTCTGTTAAGCATATCATCTAGCGACTTGCCTGCATCTGCCGGCTGTTCATTTGATCCCTTTTTAAACCCCCAATGAAGTGGAGAATTTGCGTAATCGGCATACACAGTTGAAGAAAAAAATACAAAAATGACACTTAGGATGACCAGATGCTTCATAACTTTCATCTGCGGCTCCTCCTCTATTTTTTTCTTATTGTTTGTGCCGCTTAAACAAAACATTCACTGCATCCAATGCCAAAAAACGCCATCAAAAAAGCTCCAGCCATAAAAAATGACTAGAGCTATCATTTAATTAAAACACACGTTCTTTAAACTGAGCTAACTTTTCTAATGATGATTTATCCACATCAGCATGTAAGCTGTTTCCGTGAGAATCCATTGTAACAACTGCAGTAAAGCCTTCTACCTTCAGATGCCACATCGCTTCTGGAATTCCGAATTCCATTAGGTCAACGCCTTCAACGTCCTTAATACAATCTGCATAGTATTGAGCCGCTCCACCGATTGCATTTAGGTACACACCGCCATGCTCTTGAAGAGCTGCCAATGTTTTCGGACCCATTCCGCCTTTTCCGATTACTGCACGAATGCCGAATTTTTTCATGATATCGCCTTGGTATGGCTCCTCGCGAATACTTGTTGTTGGGCCAGCAGCCTTCACATGCCATTTTCCTTCAGCATCTTTTAGCATTACAGGACCGCAGTGATAAATAACTTGTCCATTTAAATCAACTGGTGCATCATGTGACATTAAGTAATGGTGAATGGCGTCACGGCCAGTGTACATTCTGCCGTTAATTTGAACAACGTCGCCAACCTTTAAGCTGCGGATTTGCTCCTCAGTAATTGGAGCTTGCAAAGTAATAACCTCAGCTTTTGTTTCAGCAGCTGCAGCTGTTTCTTTTTCTGCTTCCGTTGCACCGAAGTCGATGTTTTCGCCTTCTTGGTACATCCATTCGTTGATTTCACCTGTTTCAGGGTTAACCGCAACCCCTAGGCGACGGAATGCCCAGCAGTTGTAGGCAACAGATACAAAGAAGCTAGCAGGAATACGGTTCATAACACCAATTTTACAGCCTAAAAGAGTTGTCTCACCGCCGAAGCCCATCGTACCGATACCAAGCTTGTTGGCATTCTCCATGACATATTCTTCAACCTTACGAAGATCTTCATTTAGATTCACATCGTCATTTGAACGGAATAACTGTTCCTTTGCAAGGTCATAGCCTGAAGAACGGTCACCACCGATTCCAACACCGATAAAGCCAGCGCTGCAGCCTTGTCCTTGAGCTTGATATACAGAATGCATGATACATTTACGGATACCATCAAGATCACGTCCAGCACGTCCTAATCCTTCAAGCTCGCATGGCAGGCTATATTGGATGTTTTTATTTTCACAGCCGCCGCCTTTTAAAATTAAACGCGCATCAATATAGTCTTTTTCCCATTGATCAAATTTAATGACTGGAAGTCCTAAACCTAGATTGTCCCCGCTATTATCCCCAGTAAGCGAGTCAACTGAATTCGGACGAAGCTTTCCATCCTTTGTTGCTTGTACAATCGCATTCTTGATTGCTTCTTTCATCACAAGCTGGTTTGCTCCAACAGGAGTCTTAATTTTGAAGGTAGGAAGACCAGTATCCTGACAAATCGGTGATACATTATCATCCGCCATTTTAATATTATTCGTGATTGTAGCTAAGCTCATCGCTGATCTAGTTCCAGCACTTTCTCTTTCCTTAGCAGCCTTGATCGCACGGCGAACATCTCTTGGAAGCTTTGTTGATGTTTCAACAATTAATTGATACATGCTTTCTTGAAACTTTTCGATATTCATCCTCGTTTCCCTACCCCTTTGCTTCGTGTTTATATCAATTTCTTTATGAAAATTATAATAATTACCGTCCTTATTATACTCCTAACATAATTTTAATGAAAGACAAAGCTTCCAATTGGTTGCAGGAAAAGGAGGCCAAAATAAAAAGAGCCTAAACGGCTCTTAGAATAAGTTTAAAAGAGAATATGCATGAAAATAGCTACAATTGGAATAGCAATTAAGGTTCTCAGCAAGAATAATACAGCTAATTCCAAGAATTTGACAGGTAATCTAGTAGCCATCATCACAACAACAGTTTCTGAAAGGAAAATTATCTGAACCATTGATAATGTAGTAATAAAATACCTTGCTCCAATATCAATGAACTCAATTTTATCAGCAATGAGCAATACCGGAAGAAACATTTCAGCGAAGCCTACAGGAATTGAAGGGGCTATTTCTTGGGTGTTCGGAACTGCCATTAGATTCAATAAAGGAACAAACACCTGACCCATCCACTGAAACAAAGGCGTATATTCAGCGATAATTAAACCTGTAATGCCTGCTGCTGATAAAAGCGTTAAAACCTTTGGAATCACTTTAAATCCATCCACTAAGCTTAAAATAATCTCTTTATAGATGCTTTGTGCTGTATAGGCACGTTTGGCTGCACGATCCAAACCTCTTCTAAGAATGCCTTTTTCAAACTTTGTTTCACTTGTGCGGTCTTCATCTGTTTGAATCTTCCCACTCGAATATTCATTTGACTTTTTTGACAATGGCGGAATTCTGACCATAAAAAATGTAATGATGAACGTAATGATTAGAGACGAAAAATACGTTTTTAAAAAGTGATCTCCTAAGCCAGCTGTATTAATAACTAGTAAAGCAAAACCAACACTAACTGCGCTAAAGGAGGTTGAAATGACGGCAGCTTCTCTTTTTGTATAGACATTCATTTTGTATAATTTACTCGTTATAATAACTGCCATCGAGGATGAAGTGACAAAAGAAGCAATAGCATCAATGGCACTCTTTCCCGGAACTTTAAAGACAGGCCGCATAATAGGCTCTAGTATGGAACCGACGAAATCAATTCCTCCATAATTTAAGAGAAACGGCATGAAAAATGCTCCGACAATAATAATCCAAAAAACGCCTAACACTATACTCGGGATAACCGTTCCGCCAGTAGCACTCCCAACTATCCATTCTGGACCTGTAACGGAAGCGAAATTTACGTGAAGGGTGTAAATAATCGTATAAACGGCTCCTAATAGGTAAAGGAACGGGTGAAATATAGAGTCATGACCATAGTATTCGTGGAAAAATGACCCCTTTTTGGCGAGAAATTTCCCGTAAAAACTCCCAATAGTATTAGCAATCATCAAAATAGTCACAATCCATAATCCTAAATTCCCTACTAAGTTCACAAAATAATTATAAATATAGCCAAATAATATATCTGTTTTTCCATTTATCGTTAAAGGGACAAAAAACACTAATAAAGCAATGCCTGTAAAAAAGATTGATTTGATAAGGCCAATTTTATATTGGCTCTTTGTAATCGTAATATAATCAACATAGCTTGGATCATCGCGGTCTGGTATTTCAATAGGAAAAGCCGGTTCCTCATGATATAATTTGTTTTCTTCTAAAATCGCCGTATGGTCATCCATCCAATCACCTCCAAATATTTGAAAGACTCACAAAAATAACTAATTATTATTAACATTCTGAATAATTGTTATTTTAAGAAAGGAGAAGTTCCCTCCTCCTCTGATGCTAATGATTATTTTGAACTGCTTACCTGTACAGCTTTTTTCGCATTAATTTCTTTTTCTTTCAAGACAAAACTAATAAAATCAAGGGCAATTCTTGCTCCTACTTGTCCAGTAATGCCTGTTGGGTCATATGGCGGGGAAACCTCCACTAAGTCAAAGCCAATAACAGTCCCTCTCTTGGCAATTCCCTCTAACAGCTCATTCACCTCATCATACAATAAACCGCCAGGAGATGGAGTTCCTGTTCCAGGTGCTAAAGAAGGATCCAACCCATCAATATCAATGGTTACATAATATTTTTCTCCTTCTGGGATCATTTCAAGAATACGCTCCGCACCCATTTTTCTCATTTGTCTTGGAGATAATATGACACTGCCATACTCTCTTGCGGCGTCAACATCTTCCTTTTTACTGCTGCTAATTCCGCGAATCCCTAATTGATACATTTTTTTCACATGATCCATTTCAGCTAATCTTCGCAGCGAGCTTCCATGTCCAAACCTTTGACCTGAGCGGTGATCGGCCCAATCGAGATGAGCATCGATATGGATAACATGAAATGGACCAAGGGAGTCCAAAGCTCTTCCTACTGGAATCGTAATGGAATGATCTCCTCCTAATACGACTGGCATAGCCCCTTTCGAAACAATTTTTCTAATCGATTCTTCAACATTTTCAAAGCATTGCTCTAAGTCCCCATGAACCATATCTGCATCTCCGCAATCCACTACTTTGCAGTTAGGACCTAAATACATAATATCCTTCTCAATATCATAGGCTCCTTCTAGTCCAAAGCTGTATAAAGTTGAGCCTTCTCGGATTCCACGCGGTCCCATCCGAGTACCGGACTTCCATTGTGTTCCCATATCATAAGGGACACCAATAACAGCAACATCTGCATCCAACTGATCTAAATTTGTACAAATTGGATATTTTCCAAACGAACAAATTCCGGTAAAAGGTAAATTAAGAAATTGTTTTTCGCTTCTTTCTGCCATTCGTAGAACCCCCTAATTAATGAAATCTCATTTTCAAATCTTGCAACAATTGTGCCAACATGAAAAAAAGTAAAATAAAAAAACCGCTCAGCGGTCTTTTTGGAAGTGTATATTAGCGATCTTTTATTAATTCAGGGATTTCAACAACCTTTTCTGCTTTGCTTTTTTAAATCAACCTATTCATTTCTGACTAGGCTTCTGGACATGCTGTCTTATTTTACGACTAGCTTTCGATTGGCTAATGCCTAGTTTTTTTGCAAGCTTTACACTGCTTGGATAATGTTCATACATCTTTCTAATAAAATCCCGCTCGGCCATTTCCATAAATTCATCTAATGTCATATCCTCTTCAATCTTCTTTTGTTGGTCAGTCTGGTCAGCATCAATGACGTTTTCATTAGACGTAATCATGATTCTTTCAATAAAATTTCGCAGTTCTCGAATATTCCCAGGCCAATCTTGTTTGCTTATCCAGGAAATCATATGCATCGAAAAACTTTTCTTCATTTTATATTTTTCATTAAATTCATCAACGAGATCATAAATTAATGGAATCATGTCTTCTCTTCTATTACGTAACGGCGGAATTATAATTTTGACAACATTGATACGATAATATAAATCTTCGCGAAATTTCTTCTCCCTTATCAGCTCAGGCAAATTTTGATTAGTTGCACATATAATTCTGCAATTTAATTTCTTGATCGTGTTTCCTCCAACACGCTGGATCGTCCGATTTTGCAGTACGGATAATAGCTTCACTTGCAGATTGAGAGGAAGCTCTGCAATTTCATCCAGAAAAATTGTTCCATTGCCAGCGGCTTCAAAGTACCCGATTTTCCCGCTTTTCTTTGCTCCTGTAAATGCTCCTTCTTCATAGCCGAATAGTTCTGATTCAATTAGAGATTCAGGTATTGCCCCACAGTTTACCTCAATAAAAGCTTCATCCTTACGATCCGAAATTTGATGGATAGTCTGCGCAATATAATTTTTACCTACTCCTGATTCTCCCCCTAGCAGAACAGTAACATCCAAGCTTGATACCTTGTTCACTATGCTGAAGACGTTTTTCATTTGTTCATTATTGGAACCTCTTTTTTGAAATTGTTTAATCTTCAGCTTTTCTAGCTCGATTTCATAGAGCTGTATGGTTTTGGCTACTTGGTCATTTGTTTTTCTTAAATAAACAAGTTCAGTAATATCCCTCGAAAAACTGATGGCCCCCATCAGCTTTCCATTTCCATCGATAACCGGATAAGCGGAGACCACTAGCTTTCTGCCTAAGCCAGTTTCTTGGACAATCGTTTCGATTTTTTTCGTTTTTAATACTTTTCCCGTCACGGAAGGCGATAAGATCCCTTTTTGCTCTAATTCAAAGCCATTTTGATTGATAATTTCCTCTGCATGGATGCCAAATAAATTTCTAAAACTTGAACTTGCCATCTGAACATACCCAGCTGTATCCGTAACAAATATTTCATCAAAAGAGTATTTAATAATATGTTCTAATAAAATTTCTGCCTGTTTAGTGGAAAGCATCTTGATTTCCCCCTAGTCAATTATGAATATATACTATTCTAAATTGGCTAAAAATTCAATTATATTTATCCCCCCAAAAAAAAGAGCCATAATGGCTCTTAGTCACGATTATTAAATTCACGGCATTTTGATTCAATATCGTCAATGATTTGAATTAAACGGTCGATATCCTCAATATCAGCTTCTTCCGGCTCAATGGCATCTAGAACATCAAGAAACATATTTAATCGCTGTTTTAAAAAATCAACTTGGCTGTTTTTATCTTGAATTGGACTTCCCAAAAACGTTCTCTCCTTTCAGTTACGTTACCATCCTACCGAAAAATTCCTCTTTGCGCAAATTGTTTTTAAGTTTTATTCTTTCCAACAAACGAATTTTTTCGTGCAGTTCAAATAATGGCTAGCTGAAAGGACTTCTTTATTTACCGCTTATACTCCACATACATCTCTCCATTTCGTTCTTCCATACGAATACCTCTCCAACCTTCAGCGAGCTTCGATTGCTGAGCCGAAGTATCTCCCATTGGAATATACAAGCTCTCCTTCCATTCGAACTCAGCAGTTTCCCCTAAATCTAGTACAAAAATATACCTCAAGCTGCCGCCATATTTCTCTTTCAACTCAGCAATCCGCATGCCTTGGGAGAACTTGTCATTTAAACTCGGGATATTGAATGGTGCGACTGTGCAGCAAACATAACGAAAGCCATGATCATGCTTCGCTAGTTCCTTCATAATCAAAGAGGCGAGTGTTTTCTGCAGTTGGTTTCCGCGATATTCAGGAAGAACATTGGAGATTTCCTGATAAATGACTTTTTGCAACTCTGATTCTGTTAATCCGATATCGATTCCAAGATGCTCTTCATCGATTATTGGTACTAATAAGGCACGAAACGCAATAAGATGTTCATCAGAAAACGCCCCAATCATCATGCCTTTTCCCTCTAAAATATATTGAAACTCTTCCTCAGTCAGCGGCTGCAACGTTTCCCGCCCATTCAGATGCGCCACAACCTGATCTTGAACCTCTAATATACTTGGCAGATGCTCCATCGTTAAGGGCTGAACAACAAAAGGAAGAGTTTGCCCATTTTTAATTAGCGTTCCTTCATAAATAGAATTCATTCCTTTCCCTCCTTCAACGTACTATATCCTGATGTATCGTTAATTCACCTAATATTTTTTCATTAATATCTATCCCTAATCCAGGCTTATCAGTTAAGCGGATAAAGGGAACATCATACTGTAAATTACCTACATCCTTCGAAAATTTCAAAGGACCCGTAAGCTCTACACTCGTGATAATCTTCTTGGAAAAAGCAACATGAAATCCTGCTGCCGATCCAATAGAAGATTCGACCATTGAGCCAATCTGACACTCAATCCCAGCAAGCTCTGCTTGGTGAGCCAGCTTAACCGCAGGATGAATCCCGCCACATTTCATTAATTTAATATTTACTTTATGGGCCGCACGTTTTTGGATGATCTCAAGCATTTCTCGCTGACCTCTTAATCCTTCGTCAATCATTAGAGGGATCATCGTCTTTGACTTGATTTCCACCATCCCATCGATATCATCAGCAACTACCGGCTGTTCAACCCAATCAAGCTGACAATCCTGCAATTGCTTTAACGCTACAAGCGCTGTTGCACTGTTTTTCCAGCCTTGATTGACATCAACTCGAATGGCGATATCTTCTCCTACACATTCGCGAACAGCTTGTATGCGCTCAACATCTTTACTAACATTCGTTCCCACTTTCATTTTAAAAGAATTGTACCCTTGCTCGACCATAAACGCAGCTTCAGCAGCCATTTGATCAGGCTCGGCAATACTTAACACATGTGTAATCGGAAATTCGTCGTGATAACGTCCGCCAATCAGCTGGTAGACTGGCTGCTGCAGCTTTTTCCCCATAATATCAAAACAAGCGATATCGATAACCGCTTTTGCAGTCGGAGCCCCATAAATGGTTTTGTTCATCAGGTCATGAATCTTCTCAATTTCTAATGGATTTTGCCCGATCAAAACTGGTGCTAATGTGCTTTTTAGAATATGATACACACCTTCCATTGATTCCCCTGTTACATGCTCATCTGCTACTCCTTCACCATACCCAATAATTCCTTCATCCGTTTCGATTTTCACAATAATGGATGGCATGTAATCGTATGTATGATAGCTGACGACAAAAGGAACATGGAGTGGCAAATGAATCGCATAAAGTTCGATTGCTGTAATTTTCATTAAAATAACCCCTTTTCTATTTAAAAATATATAAAAAATTGATACACTTGTCGGTAAATAGTCGTTTATTACTCAAGAATCCCCACAAATGGAGGTAAATGGATGAAAGCAAGAGTTGCAGTTATTGGCTCAGCAGAATTTATCGAAAGAACAAAGTCTGTTGCCGATCAAGTTGCAGATATTGAGTTAGACTTTTATATGTATCAGCAGCCCCAGGAAGCCTTGCAGATATTAAAACAATTATTGCCATGCGATGCTGTGTTTCTATCCGGAGCTTTGCCGTATTATTTCTCAAAAGATTATCACGAACAGCTGCAGATTCCTGTTTTTTATTTAGTTCAGGATGAAATGACGGTTGCCTCTTCTTTATTGGCGGCATTATACCATAAAAAGATCTCAGTAGAGCGGATTTCCATTGATTTATTCGACGCATCCATTGTCTCGAATGTTTTAACCGCTGTTGATATTGAAGTCACTCCGATGCATGTTATGGATTATGAGCATTTTTTACAGAAGGATCTTTATGATTTTAATCAGCTTGTTTCCTTTCATCAGTCCCTTTGGGAAAATGGTGAAATTGACTTTGCGATAACAAGTGTACATGCCGTCTATAATCAATTGCACCATCTCGGGATTCCAGTCATGAGAATGGCGGACCCGAAAACAGCTCTTATTCGCGGGCTCCAAAATGCTAAAGAAAAAGCCGAGTATAGGAAAAGCCAAGCATCTCAAGCTGCCGTTGGCTATATTTCAATCCATTCAGTCCTTCAAAGAAAAAAAATTGAATCCTTTGCCCATGCTATTCATGCTACTGCCCAAGAAATGAATGATTCCTTGTTCGTACTATACTGTACGCGCGGAGACATTGAAGCACTTAGCTCAGATGTTCTCCTACAATTATTTACTGAAACAGAGGAAACAGCCGTCGGTTTTGGTTATGGTGTTTCTATCAAGGAAGCCCATAAAAATGCTATGATTGCCCTAAGCTTCGCAGAGAAGGATCAAGAAAATAGTTGCTGCTATATTTTAACAGATAGCAAGGATTTACTAGGACCATTCCCTCATAAGCAAAAGCAGCAAAAACTAGTGAACAACCATCCTGATTTATACCTTATTGCCCAAAAGGCAAAATTAAGTCCTGCCAACCTCTCAAAAATGATTGAATTTGTCAAAAACAAACAAATACATCACTTTACTTCTGCAGACTTAGCAGATTATCTGCAGGTCACAAGGCGCTCCGCAGAAAGAATGATAAAAAAGCTTTCTGACCATGGATATATTCAGATTGTCGGCGAGGAAATGACTTATCAGCAAGGACGGCCTCGCGCATTATATAAACTTAATATCCCCATTTTCTTTTGAGAACCTATTGTCTAAGAAAAAGGAAAGCTCAAGCTGCACATGAACTTTCCTTTTCTTCTTGTATTGAAATTATCCCTTCAGGAACAATTCATCTTTTTTCTGAAGTGCGATCTTCTCAGATTCGGTTAATTTTACAATTGAATAACCAGTCATGGCATAGATGATCGAAATAACGGGAACGACAAAGTTTAATATGGCGTATGGGGCATATTCAAAGGCACTAACGCCAAGTGTTCCAAAAATAAAGACTCCACATGTGTTCCAAGGAATAAACACTGAGGTTAATGTTCCCCCATCCTCTAGGGCTCGAGAAAGATTTTTCGAATGAAGTCCTTTCTCACGATAGGCCTTAGCATACATCCGAGACGGGATAACGATCGAGATATACTGCTCTGAGCAAGATGCATTTGTTGCAAAGCATGATAAGACAGTTGAAGCGACAAGACCTCCTGCTGACTTGGCAAGCTTTAGAATTTGTTTCACAATTGCTTCAAGCATGCCTGTATTTTCTAGAATTCCTCCAAAGGTCATGGCGACAATCGTCATTGAAACGGTATACATCATGGAATCTAATCCACCACGATTAAAGAGTTCATCAACCATTACATTTCCTGTTTTAATAACAAAACCGCTTTGCAGCGATGCAACCGCATCGGAAATGGATCCGCCTTGAATGAAGATTTGTGATAAAAATCCTAATAAAATACCAACAATTAAAGCTGGTATCGCCGGTACTTTTTTTGCTACTAAAACGATAACAAGTACCGGAATAATTAATAGAAAAGGAGATATTACAAAGCTATCTTGAAGAACTTGAATGGTTTGTTCAATGTTCGCTGCATCCATTGCTTCATTTTTAAATTTCATCCCCATAATTGCATAGGCAATTAATGCAATCACAAAAGCGGGAATTGTGGTAAAAAGCATATGGCGAATATGTACAAATAAATCTGTATCTGTTAATCCCGCCGCTAAATTCGTAGTATCAGATAGTGGTGACATTTTGTCCCCAAAATAAGCTCCAGAAATTATAGCTCCTGCAATCATTGGAGCAGGAATCCCCATACTCAATCCAATCCCCATGCCTGCAACACCAATGGTCCCCATTGTTGACCAAGAGCTTCCGATCGCAAGTGATACAATCGCACAAATCAACGTGATGGAAACGAGGAAAAGCGAAGGGGTAATAATTTTTAAACCATAATAAATCATTGTGGCAACAATTCCACCGCCAATCCAAGCACCAATGGTCATTCCAACCAGCATAATGATGATTACTGCCGGAAGTGCCAGACGGATCCCCTTATACATGGCTTCTTCAATTTCATTCCATTTATACCCACAGCGCCAAGCAACAAGGGAAGCAGTAGCTGTTCCCACTATTAGCGGAATATGTGGTCCTTGCTTAAGCGCAACCACCGTAATCACCATCGTCACAATCATGACAAATAGTGGAATGATTGCTACTATAAATGGCATCTCCTTCTTCATCGCTAAGTCCCCCCTTGAAATTCCACTCTCCAAAAAATGTAATTTTTAGACTATTTTTAATTGTCGTTAAATGGTCGTTAATAGGCTAATAATAAACCTTCTTTCGCTTTGCGTCAATTTGTTTTTTTCTGTCATTTAAAGGGAACGAAAACAATAAGCTTAAATAATATTGATTTCATCAGTGTTTTTAGACATGAACGGTTGACAGAAGTTCATTTAAGATGAATAATGTCAAGGGATTTAATTATAAAGGAGAAAACGATGAAGTCTAAACTTTTTCAAATAACGCCTGAACATGATCCATGGGAAGCCTATCTCGATATGGATGAATATGGCAGGCTAACACTTTCGAATATAGAATTTACAACAACCGTTTTATGTAATATGCGCTGTGAGCATTGTGCAGTTGGCTATACTCTTCAGCCAAAAGACCCGAATGCCCTTCCTGTTGAGCTTATGCTCAAAAGATTAGAGGAGATTCCTCATTTAAGAGCCTTAAGCATCACTGGCGGAGAACCGATGCTATCCACTAAATCAGTTGAAGAATATGTTGTGCCATTGCTTCGATACGCACATAATCGTGGCGTCAAAACCCAAATCAATTCCAATTTAACACTCGATTTAGCCCGTTATGAAGCCATAATCCCTTATTTAGATGTTCTGCATATTTCACACAATTGGGGGACGGAAGAAGAATTTATAGAAGGCGGCTTTGCGATGATGGAGCGTAAGCCAACGATCGAACAGAGGCAAAAACTTTTTAGACGGATTATTGACAACAGTCGGGAGTTAGTGAAGGCTGGCGTAATCGTTTCAGCTGAAACGATGCTTAATAAGCGGACTTTTCCTTATCTCGAAAAAATCCACAAGCAAATTGTGGAAGAAATGAAATGCCAGCGCCATGAAGTTCATCCAATGTATCCTTCAGATTTTGCATCCAACTTAGAAACACTCTCATTAGATGAAATTCGTTCAGCGATTCATCACCTATTGGATATACGTGATGAGAATACTTGGATATTATTTGGAACCCTGCCTTTTTACGCATGCAATTCGAACGAGAAAGATTTAGAGCTTTTGAAACGATTATATTCTGCAAAAAATGTAACGGTTCGTAACGATCCGGATGGACGTTCACGCTTGAATATTAATATTTTCACCGGGGATGTGATTGTGACTGATTTTGGTGACACACCACCTCTCGGAAATATTCAAAACGACATGCTCACAGACATATTCGATAAATGGATGGGAACAAGCCTTGCGCAATCATTAAATTGCCATTGTCCTAATGTTCGCTGCCTCGGCCCAAATGTTCTTGTGAAAAATAGCTATTATAACGATACCGACTTTCTTACTATGAAATCTAAAATAACCAGCTGTTGATTTCAACAGCTGGCTTTTTGTGTTTTATCTACCTCGGTCTCTCTGATGCTAAAAACCCAAATGACACATGATCCTGAATCGGGATCCATGCTCCTACTCCTTGGGATGTTACATTTTTAATGATCATCATTTTCTTATTTCCTTTTAACATTAAATACACTTCCCCATAAGTGACTTTGCCTTTTTCATTCACAGCAGGAGCATAGCCATACAGATAGCCTAAACGCTGAGGAGGAATATTGTATTTATGATCCTTTTTCGTTCCTGCCCCGATAATCGTTTCGAATGCAAGAGGAAGGCCCGATTTCTCCATTGCTTTTAACAGCATCATTTCTTTAACATCCTCTGTATTTGGAACTTTTGCAGTCAATCCCCCTCTTACGATTTTCTGAGCTTCTTGAACATAGTGAATTTGATAAGGCGCATTCCCGCCTCGATTATCATGATAATTTGTATTAATTTTTTGGTATTCCCAATTTGGTGCTGTTTCCGATGATTCATAATTTAATGGCCATTGACCAAGGTATATGATGGCGCGATACCCAATTGCAAACGGAGTGCTATTCACCGTTGTTTCATTTAACAATCGAATTAAATCTGGATTCTCAATCTTTACTTTCGCTGAATCAATGAGACTTTGTGCAAGCTCACTAGGCTGAAGAGAGGGCATATCCTGAGCTGGATTTGGATATGTGTTCTCCTTTGTGATTTTCAAAACAGAGTTTGGTACAGCAATCATTTTCGGTGCTTGCTCTGTTTCTTTCTCCTCTTTCTCTGCCCAGATTGGCTGTTGAAATGAAAGCATGAACATTAGACCTAATAAGAAAATGTACATGTATTTTTTCATGGTGCGAACTCCTTTCAATTCACTATTCTTTTAGGTTTGCTTATAGTTTTTTCGGAGATTAGGTTTATTATCCATTTGAGAAAAAATAATTCTTTCTGTAATAAATGAATTAAAAATTTGTAATAGTTTTGTAAAAATCAGAATATTTACAAATATCTAAAATCAAAGTATAATAAAGCTACCTTTAAGAAAAAGGAGGGCCGTTAAGTCAATTCGCTTATCAAAAAGGAGGATGAATTTTTTATTGCATAGTAGTCATCATTCCCATATAGGTTTCATGGTCAAGTAACAACGTAAAGGTTGGTGATCAATGCCTTAGAGCGAGTAGATTTACAATCCTTTTAGAAATACGAAAGCGCCATAAAATAGAACGTCGACGTTCGCCGCGTCCTGTGGCAACGTCGACACTAGTATGTCGAAGCTAGACATTTCTATGACTCAAAAAATGTATTCTTATTTAATGACTCTGACTTTGTCTAAAGGGTTTAATTTGAAATGACAGCCATATTGACATAGCTATTGGTATATAAAAAAGTAAAACTCGCCATGGTATTGGCGAGTTTTCTTTATTTGAGGATCCTGGTTCAACTAAAGCGCGCCAATTAGGTTAAGTACAATTCTTCACAATTTTTCTTTCCATATTAAAAGAGCTACCATAGGCAACTCCTCTTTTCACTAATTCGGTAAACAATTAAAAAATCATTTAGAGTAATGATGAACTGCCAATATTTTATGTTTCATCAATAATAATTAAGTACTTACAATAAATTGTTTAGTTAATATTACCAAACATCCCCGAAACGAACTTATTTTATTTCCAAATATTTTAGTTGTTCTGCATCTAAAACAAAAGATAATTTTTAACTTGCGATTTCCAATAGGAATAATCATGTCCGCCTTTTCCTACATGGAGTTGTGTTTTAACACCGTGCTTATCTAAAAGAGAATTTAGATAAGCATCCCCTTGTATGAGCCAATCATGGTCCATATCGCCATGATCCAGATACACTTGAATTCCTGTAAGGTCCTGTTTTTTTGCAAGATCAAAAAGATTCATTTCCGATTTTGCTAGCCAAGACAATCCCTTGGCTATAAAGGGTTACCTTTATTGTATTCGGATCTCCTTGATTAAAAAACAGATATAACAGAAATAAAGCAGGTATTAAAAACGGCAATATTTTTTTTATATACCTCCCCCCTCGCATATTAGTAATAAGAGTTAAAAATTACTTGTTTATCCCCAATATATTGCAACAAAATCTCTTTATTCCTTCTTAAGCTAGCCTGCACCTTTAGCTTAAAAAGAAAAGCCACCAAATGGCAGCTGGTTTTTTCTTCAATTATCCTGCTCCCGTTACTTTAAGGAGAAAAAGGGGACCCTCGTTATTGAAGCAACTTAACCGTTACTTGAAAAAGATAAAAGAGACCATAAGATTGTAGCCTGGGTTTAAAGCAGCTGGTTTTTATATATGGATTGGTAAATAAATCTCTACTTCCTCCTCACCATTTTCCATTGGATGATAGGTCTCCACAATATGAGATTCTAAATCCCTTTTATACCCCTGATCATCTGCCCATTTTAATAAATGGCTATGTAGGTTATTAATATTAATTATTCTTCCCCTAGTCGTGACATAGGATTGAGCAGTTTCGATATAATCCATCCCCACTGGAACTTCTTTTAAAGCCTCATTAACAATTAATCCTACATAATAGTGACCTTCCAGATGGTTAGAATCCCTTGGCTCGAAAAGAGCTATTTCAGTACCCGAATGATTTTCAACTTCATCTAAACGAGTTAGAAATTGCTGGGCAAGTTTTGGAACCTCAGGACCAAAATTAGCATAAGCTCCACAGCCCTTAATACCAACAACTCTAAAGATTTTTTTTACCTTTTTACAATCCACCATTATCCCCCCAAAGACCTTTTTCATCGCTCATATTCCAATTCTCTTCCAATTAATAAAATTCCTTCTTTATGCAACCTTTTTTTATTAAACTAAATTGCCACATTTGTTCATTAAGGAAGTTCAAAAAAAAGCGTTGATCCTGCCTGTAACGGGTTCTTCTTGGGGAGAGAAAAAAAATATATCACTTTTTGACAGACCAAATAACCAAACTTTTTTATAGGTATCTCAAGGATTTTGTTTCAAATCGAGTGAAAAACACACAAAATTAGCATATAAAATGACAATGGATAATAACTATTGTCTTTGATGTTTTTACAAAATTCAGGATAAATTAGGTGCTAAACTCATCCAAGAAAAACGATTAGGAATTGCTGCAAAAAAATTTCGAAATAAATGAAATATTTTATTTGAGCTAATGGTGGGGTGATTATGGGGTTCAGCCGTTAGGAATTCAATAGAAAAGGCTAAATGGGGAACACCTCATCATGAAAAACGTGTTTTTTGGATTGTGATTGAAAATCAACATAAAGATAAGATAGGAACATTGCTGTTTGAGCTTTCTCATTCACATATTGAGTTTAACTTGCCAGCCCCGCCAAGGTTCCTTCCTTTAGAAGAAATTAAACGAGTAGAAATCATAAAAAAAATTACTCAACTAGAAGAGAACTTGTCATGATCAAATTGACCACTTGGCTAATTTGTAAAGAATGAGTTCTATTATAGAATCCAAATAGAAATTGTTCCATAAAAATTTTTCAAGAAACATTCTATTACTGACAATATGCTTTTATGGTAAACTAACTTTGCCCGCCTTATAAAAACTTCTTAGACATGAATCCAATCCAATTATTCTCTCAGAATTACTAAAACATTTTCTATAAAAAAAGGAGGAACTGCATGATGGTGAAAATCGAAGAATATGAACTTCCTGACATAAATTCTGGCCCTTATGGAATAACCACAGGAAATGATGGTGCGCTATGGTTTACACAACATAAAGCCAATCAAATTGGCCGAATGACGGTAAACGGCGAAGTTACTCATTTCGTTCGTTGTTCCTACACCCGGTGCAGTTGTGCTGTCTATAGTCTCCACAGCCCAGGGCGATGTATGGTTTACGGAAAATAAAGCGAATAAAATTGGAAAACTGACAGCAACAGGTAAAATCATCGAATATGTTCTTCCATGCCCAGATTCAGCACCCTTTGGAATAACTGAAGGACACAATGGAGACATTTGGTTTACGGAAATGAATGGAAATAGAATAGGACGAATTTTACCATCAGGTGAAATGATCGAGTATGATTTGCCGATTCCTGGTTCCTCCCCCTCCTTTATTGCTGCTGGGCCGGATAATGCCATTTGGTTTACCGAGAATCAAAGTAATCAAATTGGACGGATTACAATTTCTGGAGACGTAACGAATTACCTTTTGCCTACAAAACATGCTTGCCCTGTAGGTATTACAAATGGACCTGACAACGCCCTCTGGTTCGCTGAAATTAACGGAAATAAAATCGGCAGAATTACTCCCTCTGGAACAATAAGCGAATATGCCATCCCCACTGCAAATGCTCGCCCACACGCAATAGTAACAGGCCCTGATTGTGCTTTATGGTTCACCGAATGGGGAAGTAATCAAATTGGCCGAATTTCCATGAAAGGTGAAATTACAGAATACTCAATTCCCACACAAAATGCGGAGCCACATGGCATTGTATTAGGATCCGACGGTGCCATTTGGTTCGCTGAGGAATGCAATAAGATAGGCCGGCTAAGTTTATTATAAAATCCTGAAAGGAGCAGATTTCTATGGAATCAAATAAGCAGCATGGGCCAAATCCTAAAGATAATTATCCGATTAAAGGAAATAATGTTGTTCAATTTATTAGAAATACAATTACTAGACCAAACATTATTGTGGGTGAATATTCTTATTACGATGCAAGAAATGGTGAATCCTTTGAAGATCAAGTGTTATATCATTACGAGTTCTTCGGAGACAGACTAATTATAGGGAAATTTTGTGCTATAGCACCCGGTGTAACGTTTATTATGAATGGGGCTAATCATAGAATGGATGGTTTCTCAACCTACCCGTTCAATATTTTCGGACACGGCTGGGAGAAATATACACCAACGTTAGATCAGCTGCCGTTTAAAGGTGATACCATCATTGGAAATGATGTTTGGATTGGGATGAATACTGTCATTATGCCTGGAATAAAAATAGGAAACGGTGCAATTATAGCAGCCAAATCGGTTATTACGCAAGATGTGGAACCTTACACTATCGTTGGGGGAAATCCTGCAAAGAAACTTAAAAATCGTTTCTCAGAAAAAATTGTTAACGAATTGCTAGAAATTAAATGGTGGGATTTAGATATTGATATTATTTCTGCTCATATTGACGTGATAGTTAATGGAGATATAGAGAATCTAAGAAATTTAAAAAATAATATATGACAAAGTAACAACTTCCGAGAATCCTGTTCAATAAAGTGAAATATAAAATGCTGTAATTAATTATCAAATTAAAAGCACGCTCACTTTCACGTATTTAGCACAGATGATTTCTCAACATTCACGGGCGACATACTTCTGTCAAAAAAAGAATAAATGAAAAGGATGTAGAGCACGTGGGATTTCTGTTGTTTTTGCATCTTTTAGGGGCGGTTATTTTTTGGGGAATATTATTACTACAGCGTTTTGAAAAATTCGGGCCGATATAAAGGAGGATCCTACATCCATTCACAACACGGTGAAAAACGTGATGTTGGCCGACTTTATATTTACTCTGCCAGGTTTAATTTTAATTATCGTTTCCGGTAATCTAATGGCTATTCAAGCCGGGTATTCAATGTCCGGTTTCAATTGGCTTACCCTTTCGTTGATCCTGTTTTCTCTAACCGGCATCCTCTGTTGTCGGTACTGTTGCCCGTACGCGTAGCATGATCCGCCACAGCGCCCAATCGATAGAGAACGGTATCATTGCTAAAGCGTACCGGAAAGCATAGCTTTATTGGGCCATTTTCGGAATCTGCTACTTTATTACCTGTCATTATTTTGTATTTTATGATAACCAAATGTTTTTAATAAGAGGAGGAATACGAATGGCTCCGTTTATCCTATTAATTGTGTCATTCTTGATTCTTCGCTTGATCGGTTTTCTTGGACTGTCTTATTTTGATGGTTGGGAAACTTCTTTACGAATCGCTATTGCTCTGATGTTTATATTTACAGCAACGGCTCATTGGGGAAAGAGACGTCCGGATCTTATCAAAATGGTACCTCCAGCTCTGTCAAATCCAGATTTCATCGTGTCCATTACCGGAAATTTGCTTTTCTAGGTTCCGAAGATTGGCAATGGCTACCTTTCACAAACAATCCTGAAAATGGGATAGTTGCAGATAGAGAGGCTGGAAAACGTTTTAGAAACAGGCTTGGATTTGATATTTAAATAGCAAAAAAGAGCATTCTATGTCCATGCAATGCTCTTTTTAATGCTAAATTCGGTGCTAAATAACTATCATTTACAACAAAATAACTTACTTTCCCTCTGAAAAGAGAACCCGTTATCCTGCCTGGATCAAAGACCCTATTAGTTGAAGAAATAGCGCCAATTTCTCTTTAATAAAAATCGATTTCGTATATACTCTATACGTTTAGCGTGATGCTTTTGGTGGTTGGCACTCGTCACATTTACGTTGGTGATTATTTTTAAATTTCGTAAACGTTTTTTCAAAGTTGCTACCACATGCACATTTAAATAGTAACTTTTGAGAAAAACCTTGAAATTCTGTCGTAAGCAACTTACTTTCCGAATTGTTCTCAACAAATTCCTTAATTTTACCAATCGTCCATCGTTTGTTCATTCTCTTACACCTCCATATTTTACGCTCGCGCGGAGGCTTTTCTTGGCATCCGTTCAATTATGAGTAAAATTCGTAATCATCCTAAGTTCCTTATTATAACATGAGCCAGCACACAATTAAACAGATGGAAGGTATCTTATTAAACTAAACTGCCTTGTTACTTTAAGTACAAAACTTCACAATCTTTTATAAGCTCTATCATACATATCTAATTTTCTTTAAAGTGTTATTCAATTAACTTGCCCTAACATAAAAAAAGAGCGTAATTCTTGCTGCAGAATTGCGCCCGTTAATGGAATAATTGTTTTCAACAGTATTATGTTATTTCGGCATACCGATTTCTTGCAACGGATAAAATCGAAACTTCACTTCTCCAATAACCGAATCAGTCGAAATAAATCCGAAATCTCTACTATCTCTACTTTTCAATCGATTATCTCCCAAAACAAAGAAATAACCATTTGGAACCTTTTTGTTTCCGGTAAGTTCATTTAGTGTAAAATCACTAGTAACCTTACTTAATTCGATATTATTATTTCTTTTCACATAAGGCTCCTCATACGGCTTTCCGTTAATGTATAGCACATCATCTCTCATTTCCACACTATCCCCGGGTAGACCGATTACTCTTTTAATATATTGCTCATCTTTATCAGGTGCTTTGAAAACAATCATATCAAATCTTTCTATTGCGCTTGTTTTACTTACTACAATCCTATTATTACTTTCAAATGTAGGTTCCATAGATCCACCCTTAACAACCACTGGTGTAAAGATAAATTCACGGCATATAAACACAATAACTAAAGCAAATGCAATTGATTTAATCCAAGAATAAACTTCCTTTTTTGTACTTGCTTGCAAGAGAAATCCCCCTAACATAAATTTTTTAAATATTTATTTTAACGTTTTTCACCGTTAATATCCAAACACTATTAACTCAGTTACTCAAGATAATGGCCCGATTGTTGAATAGTGGAAAATGAGAAAAAGCTGCAAAAATAACACCTTATTTATTGTGCTAAAGCACCCGTTAGCTTCACAAGTACCTTCTCTTCTACTTCACACTAATTTATTCTCAATCACTTTGCACACCGAACATGTTTTAAGTACATAAAATGCCTATATATTTTTAACTACTTATGTAATGAGGTGAAGAAAATTATGGCTTTATATATGGATTACACATCACCATCAACTCAATACACATTTGACGTAAATAACAGTCCCTTGTTTAAAAAGGATGACAACAACTTTATTAACATATTAGGTGTGAACCAGTTAAATACATTGGAAAATGTATCTCTGTTAGACATTTTCCTAAGTGCCAATAATGTAGCAGAACCGCAATATCACCCAAATGCTGCCGAATTGAACTATTGTATTTCCGGGGAGCTAACTGTTTCGATGCTGAACCCATTTACAAAACAAATTCTCAATTACGCTATTACCCCCGGTCAAGTGGCAAACATTCCACAAGGTTGGTGGCATTATCAAATGGCTACTGCTGATAACACTCACTTTTTAGCAATTTTTGATGCACCAACTCCAGAGGTGGTTTTTGGTTCAGACATTTTAAAATTTACTCCTACAAATATTATGGCACATACCTACTGTCTCGATGAAAATAAATGGAAAGAAGCAATTGAATCGGTTAAACCATCAACAGTTATAGGACCTTACACAAACTGCAATAGTAAAAACGAAAATTTCACTCAGCAGTATTTAATTCAACAGTATCAACAACAACAATATAATCAACAATATCCCTACGTGCGTCAGTATCAGCAATACTGGGGCTTTAGATAAATTAAATAAATAAATCTATCGGCATGGCTAATCCATGCCTTTTCTGTGTACCTGTTTGTCTCAAAAGCAACAAGAAGGAGTTATTTCGCTTCT
>NZ_JAGYPM010000004.1:64342-460370 GCF_018343665.1 Cytobacillus citreus | reverse complement strand
ATCCCTACGTGCGTCAGTATCAGCAATACTGGGGCTTTAGATAAATTAAATAAATAAATCTATCGGCATGGCTAATCCATGCCTTTTCTGTGTACCTGTTTGTCTCAAAAGCAACAAGAAGGAGTTATTTCGCTTCTCCAACTAAACTGCTCCGATAGTTCAATACCTTGTATCAAGTGACAACCACGTTCTTCTGCACGTTGAATTGCCCATTTTATTAGCTCAGTACCCACACCTTTACCTCTTACAGAAGCTGATGTTCTCACTCCTTCGATAGTAGCTCTCCATCCACCTTGATGTGTTATATAAGGTGTAAAAGTAATTTGTTGTACCCCAATCACTTCATTGCCGTCACAAGCCACTACTAACTCGTTATTAGGGTCAGATGTAATAGCCTCAAATGCTTTTATGTAACTAATAGGAAGTGGATGCTCATAACGCTCACGTTTACTTCCCAAAACATCATCAGCAAGCATTGCAACAATACTATCTAAATCTTTTTCAGTAGCCATTCTAAACCTTATTTCTGTCTTCAATCAAATCCCCCCCAGTAAACCTTTTATTAATTTCTATGCTAATTCAATTCAATCTATAAGTTAATTGCAATTGTTTTATGATATTTAATAAGTTTTACTTATTAACAGATATTCTTATTCAACTATTCTGCCCGTTAGATAATAAAAGGTTTCTTAATCAAGAACCACGTCAACCGTCTTACGGTATTTATTACATATCTGAAGGTTCAAGCTTCAGAATAAATTCTTCAACATCCTTGCCTCTTACGTTGGAAAAACCCTTATCTTCAGAGATGATTTTAAACCCACATTTTTCCAATACCCTGATGGAGGCGACGTTATCTTTAGCGGCACGAGCATAAAGCGGACGTACCTTAATATACTCCAGAAACTCGGACACCGCTTTAGTTGCAATACCTTGACCCCAATATTCCTTCCCAATCCAGTAGCTTACTTCGGGTTCGCCGAACTGTTCAAAGTTTGAGACGTATCCAGTGACAATGCCATTGAATAATATAGTCTTAATTGTGATGGTCTCGTCAGCGATAATATTTGTCCAATGGTCAAAAAATGCGTCCTTATCAGTGGGGTCTTTAGTTGTAAAGGCAGCCATATAGTTCGCCGTTGAATCTAGTTGTTGTTCGAAAAAGATAGGAAGATCTTCATATGTGATATCCCGTAGCTTCACTTCACTTTTGCTAATGGATTCCATATAATTCACAAGCTCCTTAACATATTTTTGAGTATTAATTCTTCCAAGTTTAAAGAAATTCCTTCTTCAACCGTACAATTTCGACATCCTACTTTGCTGTTCTGTCACGATATACAATCATAGCAATTGCATTTAATATGATGGTAACGATGAGAAGAACTGCAGAGACGTACGCCGTAGCACCCGATATGTCCATAAGAGCAGACCAGTCCTCAACCTTTACCAAATGATAGTTATAGAAAATCTGGAAATATAGCGAAATAGCACAAGCACTGATGCTAATAATGGAAAGAGAGACCCAATTATGATGGAAATTCTTTTTATATCGCATAAGATTAACAACAGGAAGTATCCACGCAATTAGTCCAAGCACAAGACTGCCAAGATTAAGCCAACCAATCATGTCAAATTCTCCTTTGTATATTTTGATTCTTCATTTCTTGTTCAGTAATTCTGCCTCGTTAAAATAATGACTTCAATAATAAGAGTGTCAATCCTTTTCGAATTTCCCTCCTAAAAGTTACTTCTTGTTATTAGACGAAAGTTCCAGTCTTTACGTTTCCATACATTAAGTGAATTTTTTCACAAGAATCCCTAATAAATGCATTTCGGCAGTATTAGCAAAAGCTATTTATAAAGAAAAAAGCAACATTTCGAACTCTGCTTTTTCCAATTTATCGCAGATTAACGGGCAGTAAGACCCCACTAGAAGGTTGCGAGAGAATCGAAGAAACCTAAGTGGGGGATGAAAGAACGCCACCGCTGATGGAAGTTTCACTTTATCTTATTCGGACTTTTGTACGCTAGGAGAACTTCAACCGAAAAAAAGTCGAATTCCCTACTATGCTAAGGAACCGACTTTTTTAAAAACAGTTATAAAAATTGACTTGCATCTATCCTAGTGGAATTTTTCCCCTTAACCTGCTTTAACGTCGCTACTATAAGGAAGCTAACAATCACTAATAGGAGCCATGAACTCACCTTTCCTAGATGAACGAGACTCCAGCTATCTGTTTGGTTTGGATATTTCCAAGCTCCAAAGAACGTTGCGATATTTTCCGCTACCCATATAAAAAATCCGATGAGCACAAAAGAAAGAGCGAGTGGCATACGGTAACGAGTTCCACCAACCTCGTATGTGACCCATGATTGCCAAAACACGATAATGACAAGTCCAGATAGCCACCAACGAATATCAATCCAAAAATGATGGGTGAAGAAATTCAAATAAATTGCAGCTGCAAGAGGTACAACGACCAAAAACGGTGGCCACTTAATCAGTTCAACCTTCAACCTCCTCCACGCCTGGCAAAGATAACTCGCTACACTTGCGTACATGAATCCGCTATACAAAGGCACTCCAAAAATTTTGAAATATCCTTCCTCCGGATAAGACCAGGAGCCCATATGTACCTTGAAAATTTCAAGTGCAAGTCCAATAAGGTGGAACAATGTGATAACCTTTAGTTCATCTCGTGTTTCAAGCCCAGAACGCACCATCCACCACTGCATCAGAAGACAGATGATGAGCATCCAGTCATACCGTGGCAGGAAGGGAAGTGGCATGAATTTTGTAAAAGCCAAAGAGGCAAAAATAACAACAGGAAACAAACATGATAGGGCCTGCTCCCAACCAAAACGAACGAGTTGTTTTAGTGCTCTCATGATTTGTGCCTCCATTTTTTTAATGGTTAAATTCATGAGTACCCCCCTTTTAAGATTTGATTCATTGAAATAATGGAAAAAGTTCAAACGTTAAATTACCATTTTTTTAATCTTGGGTGTCTTCATCACTTCGGTATTCTAAAATATCTCCGGGTTGACATTCTAAAGCCTTACAAATCGCCTCTAAAGTTGATAATCGAATCGCTTTTGCCTTTCCATTTTTCAAAATAGAAAGGTTAGCCATTGTTATTCCAACCCTCTCCGAAAGTTCCGTTACGCTCATTTTCCTTTTAGCCAGCATCACATCAATATTGATTATAATTGCCATGTTATTCACCTCAGACCGTTAAATCATTTTCTGATTTTATATCAATCGCTTCTTTTAACAGTTTTTGAAGAACAGCAGCAAAGACTGCAATCACCATGGAAGCAAAAGGAACAAGTAATCCGATAAAGATGACAACTGGGGCGTCGTCCCTCTCCGCAAAGAGATAGAAGAGTGGCAAGACTAGCACATGCAAAATGCTGATTGTGATCGCACATTGTTTGATTTTCTTTAAAGCTTTTACAGAAATTTGCGAGAAAGCTTTATTTTTGTCAATATAGCGTAAAAGTTTGAAAGCCTGATACAAAGCAAAATAAAACGGAATCACCGATACATAAAAAACGATGTAAACGAGATATTTTATATAAGCAAACTCTGGAAGTAATTTTGCTGCAATATTCGCAATCTCAGGCACCAAAAAGATGCACAATGCAAGAATCGGAATTCCAATAAGAATAACAGCTATCTTTAAAAAGAGCGTTGACACTTGTTTCATAAAAAGCACCCCACTTATTCATTGTCAATTTGAATTTAACACACTATTTATCGTTTTACAATAAATTTTTATTTATTTTAATGATATTTTTATTGATAAAAAATGTTGATTTTAGACAAAAATAAAAAGCATTCCTCATTACAAAGAAATGCTCTATAAGACTTAAAACTATTCAATTTATAAAGTGAAACTTCCATCAGCGGGGGTTTTCTTTCAACCCCCACTTAGGTTTCTTTAATTCTCTCGCAACCTTGAAGTGGGGGTCTTACTGCCCGTTAATCTGCGATAAAATCTAGAATTCTATTGAATTAATTATTCCATAATGCACTAAATCTTCATATCGATTTTCTTTCCTCACCTGGTCAATTAAAATCCCTTCTTCTTTCATGCCTAATTTTTGCATAACTCTTCCTGAAGCTTGATTTGAGTTAAAGTAACGAGCAAATACTTTATGGTATTGTTTTTCATCAAATGCAAATTGTAATATAGCTTGCGCTGCCTCTGTAGCATATCCATTTCCCCAAAATTCTTCACCAATCCAATAGGCTATTTCCCCATTATTAAACTTTTGGTTATTAGATAGCGCTATAGCTCCATATAATTCTCCACTTTCCTTATCTGTTATCGCAAATTCATATGATTTATTAGCATTAAAATTATCAAGATGATGTTCAATCCACGATAAAGCATCCTCTATAGAGTATGGATAAGGCAGGTACAATGTATTTTTAAAAATATTATAATTATTACAAAGTTTAGCAACAGCTGCTGCATCAGATTTTTGAAATAGTCTTAGTTCTAGTCTTTTAGTGGTAATTGTTTTATTTTGATCATCATATATCATTAGAAATCCTCCCTGCTTGAGATAGTACTAATATCGAGGAAGTTAATTGCACAAATATTCCTTCACTAATTTATCTATCCGATTTCTATACTTCGACGAAAAAAGGCGATAACCTTTATTAAGCTATCGCACCAGTTAGCCAAATAAGAAATAAAAGGGTATTTTAAGGTATGTGTTTTCCTCATACTCGTTTACTTATTACAATAAGGAGAGGAAGGACACTTGCCATTTTAGTGTCATCCCTCTAGAATCCCTTCTTGCTTGTAAACATTATTAGTAAACCGTTCAAAAGCAAAATTGCACTCCTCAAATAAAGCTACGGACTTGTCTTGTAATTCACATGAAAAATAATCCCTGCTCTTAATTAAAAGGAGCCATTTTTTTAACCTCCGCAATTCCACCTCATTTTCTTCAATCTCACTAAAGGAAAAGTTAGCTTTGTTGCTTTCATTTTCTATTTCAGCCAGGAATTTATTTGCTTCCTGAATGAATTCGGTGTATTCAATCATGCGCTCTTTATTGAATTCAGATAAAATCAATGCTTCAGATTGCGCTGAAAGTTTTTCTATTTTTAATATAGTCGTCTCTCCTCCATTTTCAGCAATAAGCAACTCCAGTTTTTTTAATTTCTTTATTAATTCATCCCGGTATGGAGTTATGCAAACTGATTGCTGGATGTAATGTACACCTAGTGTTTTCAAATTCCTCCACACCCTCACTCTAACAGAGGAAGGCTCAGCCGGTATTTTGTAAGAGAAAATAATCCAATGTAGCTCAGGCATGTGTTTTACCCCCTAAAGATGTTTTTCTTATTTTATCACAAAATTTCCAGTGTAACAGTTGTTGCATCATACAATAACATAAGATACAATTTATTCGAATTCAATCCACTTAGGGTGATTTACTTGAACGAAACGATGTTGAAAATAAAAAAAAGGGCAAAGCATATAAAGCAAGAGGTATTTGTGCTGGTCGAAGCCAATAAACATCCAAAAGTACCTTTGTATGTCAAACTCCTGTCAATTCTGATTATTGCTTATACCTTCAGCCCTATCGATTTGATTCCTGATTTTATACCTGTTCTAGGCTATCTTGATGAGATTATTCTTGTTCCCTTAGCTATCAGTCTCGTCCTTAAATTAATTCCGGATGATGTATTGGAAGAATGCCGGGAAATTGTAAGAAGATCAGAAAAGGTAAAAAAGAAAAACTGGACAGCTGGAATCATCATTATACTGATATGGATTGCTGTACTATATTGGATTACTTCATTTTTTTTGAATAAATAAGGATTAAAATTTAAAATAAAAAACCGGATTACAGGGACAATAAATAATTATGGTTATATAGATAGCATTCGAACCTTGCATATTTTGTTCTTTGCATGTTTATTCGGATAGCAGTTCGTTTTTCAAGAAAAAAAGAATAAAAATAAAGAGGCGCATCATGATTAACAGAAGAAATAAACTAATTTTGTGTTGTTTTTTTATCCTACTCGTCTTAACAAGTTGTTCACCCACGGAGTATGTAAATGATGTAAACGTAGATCTCAGTAAACTTGATGTATACAGCAATACTGTGATTTATGATAAAAACGGTGAAAAGATCCAAGAACTCCATAATAAAGAACACCCGGAAGTCGTATTCCTGAAAGATCTACCGGAATATCTGAAAATGGCTTTCGTGGTCACAGAAGATAAACGTTTTTTTGAACATAAGGGAGTAGATCCAAAGGGGATCCTGCGGGCATTATACAAAAACATTAAATCAGGGAGTCGCGCTGAGGGAGCAAGCACCATCACCCAACAGCTTGCAAGAAACGTTTTCCTTTCAAACGAAAAGACAATCGAAAGGAAAACAAAAGAGATGGTAATCGCAGCAGAGATTGAGAGGAAATACACAAAGGAACAAATATTGGAGATGTACTTGAATCATATATACTTCGGCAGTGGAGCATATGGGATTCAGGCTGCAGCACAAGAGTATTTCGGGAAGGACGCAAAAGATTTAAATATAGCGGAATCAGCTTTATTGGCTGGGCTGCCAAAAGCCCCGAGTAAATATTCTCCGCGCAATAATATGGATCTTGCCAAAGAAAGAAGAGCAACCGTCCTTTCACTAATGAGAAAGAACAACATAATCACAGAGGCGGAAGAAAAAGAAGCCAACAAAGAGGAAATCAAACTTCCACCTAAAACAACTCAAGAATATAGTGTCTATCAGTCCTACATTGATTACGCCTTGAAAGAGGCTACTTCGGAATACGGTGTGACATTGGAAGATTTATATAGGGGTGGTTATAAAATTTACACAAACCTCGATACCTCCATTCACCACGCCATGAACCAGGCTGTTGAAAATTACCATTTTACGGAAGATGAACCGGATCAGCAAGTCGAGGTCGGCATGACTGCAATTGATCCAAACAGCGGTGCAATCTTAGCCATGTATGGGGGTAGGAACTATGTGTACCAGGATTTCAATCATGCGACAGCAAAATACCAGCCAGGTTCAACGATTAAGCCGCTTGCTGTATATGCACCCGCATTAGAAACGAATGAATGGGAACCCGATTCTTTACTTAAAGATGAGCCGATGAATTTCGGAAACTACTCACCTGAAAATGCAGGGCACCACTATTATGGTGATGTATCAATGGAGGAAGCGGTTGGACGTTCCTTGAATGTGCCTGCTGTTTATCTGCTACAGCAAATTGGTATTGATAAGGGATATGACTTCGTAGAAAACGCGGGTATCGAGTTGGATCCTAATGACCGCAACCTTTCCTTAGCATTAGGTGGTTTAACATATGGTGCATCCACTTTAGACATGGCACAGGGCTATTCCGCTTTTGCAAATGGAGGAAAGATAATAGAGGCTCATGCAATTAGGGAAATAGTTGATTCGCATGGAAAAGCATTGCCACCGCCAGCAATAGAAACAAAAACCATCATGAGCGAAGAAACCGCCAGTGAGATGACAAAAATGCTGCAGGGTGTCATATCTAAACCTTACGGGACTGGAAGGCTTGCGGATATAGGAACACCTCTGGCAGGGAAAACAGGCACCACAGAAGCCAATCTTGAAGGAATTAATGGCAATAAAGATGCATGGTTTGTCGGATACACGCCAAATTTAGTCCTATCTATCCATAGCGGTTTTGATAAAACAGACCGAAACCATTACCTTACAAGCGGCGGAGGAAAGACGCCTGCTGAATTGTTTAAATATGTTATGATGTATGGAATTTGAAAAATTTGACCTTAAAGTAGCACTGGGGAGGAAATAATTCTTCCCCACGTCAAACCTCATAAAAAATTAATTAGTCAGATAGAACCTCATATGCTCTTTTTAACAACTGGCCATTTTTCCTTGCGTAAAGAATCGATCAATTCTGCTCCAACCTTTAAGTTGCTCTTAACTAATTCTTTAGGAGTCAGTGCCAACCATTGATTTAGCGACACGTCTTCAAAGCGATTGCTTTTGAACATCTCCAAAAACCATAATGTTTCAGTACCGGTGTTTTGAATATAGTGTCCAGTAGCAAAGGGTACATACCCGACGTCACCAGCTCTATAATCAAATGTACGGGCTGCGCCGTTTCCAGTAAATACAGTCATTCGCCCTTGTCCGGTAAGGTAATACTGCCACTCGTCGTTATTGGGATGCCAATGAAGTTCTCTCATTGCACCTGATTCAATCTCAACGAGTGCTGCTGCGATTGTTTTTGAAATTTGAAAGTTAGAAGAGTCCACAATTCGTACACTACCACCAGGAGTCCTAATTGGTGTTTGTTTCACCAGCTCGTGCTTGAAGGTTAAAGGAACTTCTCCGTAGGGTGACTGGACTTCTTGACTTTCCAGTGGGCCTGGTACCTCTCCCTGATAAATATATACCTGTTCAGAAGGAATAGAGTTAAATGCACTCTCAGGTACTCCAAAATTGGCCGCCAGAACATCTTTGGGAGTATGTGCAAACCAATCGGAGATGGATAAGGTGGACAGATCGGAAAAGTTTCCGTCATCGAAGACGAGTAGAAATTCACAATGTTCCAACCCTTGAATCGAATGAGGAATTCCTGGGGGAAAGTACCATATATCTCCCGGTCCGATGTCGGCAATAAAATTTCGTCCTTGTTGGTCAACCGCAGTTATACGTGCCCGTCCTAACAGCATATAAGACCATTCTGCTTGTTTATGCCAATGGAGTTCACGTACTCCGCCGGCCGTTAAACTCATATTTACTCCTGCAAGTGTGGTGGCTATTGGAAGTTCTCTCACCGTGATCTCGCGGGACCATCCCCCGTGATCTAATTTCATAGAAGTATCTGAGAATGAGAATTTCAAGTTTGGGAGCAAGCCTGCATCCGTAATTGGCGGGACTAGCATATTCGGATTTTGAAGATCACGCATAATATTACGCGGTCCGGAATCAATCCCTCCAGCTCCATCACTTCGGATTGGTTGAGGCACATTCATCCCCACTTGATTAATCGATCGTTTTTCCATAACTACGCTCCTCTTTTATGGGATTATATAGGAAAAATTCTATTTCATAGTGTATGACTTGGGCTTCAAATGGTACCTATTGATTAGAATTTACTTCAAAAAGAAAAAGGCTGCCTTACTTCTTATTTAAGTAAGCACCCGTAAGAAAATTATCAATTTTAAAAAAACAAATGAATACATTTTTATATCATGATAGCATTTGAAATGTATTAAATAATAATAAAGAAAGGAAAAGGAAACTATGAATATGAAAGTTGAAACTCTTCCAGAATATCGCATTGCATATGTGCGCCAAGTTGGTCCATATGGTCCTGCCAACATTCAAGCAATGGAAAAGTTAAAGAAATGGGCTAAAGAGAGAAATCTTGCTAAATCAGCAATAATATTCGGAATACCACAAGATAACCCTGAAACAACACTTCCTGAAAGCTGCAGATATGATGCTTGTATTGTCATTTCAAAAGATTATCAAATGGATGTTTCTATTTGCGAAAGTAAACTTTCTGGTGGAAAATATGTTATTTTCAAACTCAAACATACAGCGGAAGATATTCAAAAAGCATGGGCTGAAATTTTTCCAGCTTTACAAGACCTTGGATATCAAATTGACAACAAACCAATTTTAGAAAGATACACTGCTGAAATGATTAACAACCATTACTGCGAAATATGTGTACCTGTAAAACCGTATTAATTTAATTGGTACATTTTTCTGGTTCGAAGCTTTATGTCCATCACAGAAAATGAAACATAGAAAAAGAAGAACAATTGGCTTATCAGTAACGATAACTTCTTGTTCTTCTTTCATTATTAAGCCCGTTCATTTAACAAGATTTTAAAAACAAATCTTGTGTAGCTCTTTTATTTTTTAAATAAATTTTGAACTACTTAATATTTTTATTGCACTCTAATTGTTTTTGAATTCCTGATCTATCAATCTGAATCCAATACTCTGAAATTCTTTGATCTTCTATTCTATACACCGCACTAGCCATTTGTATTACTTGGAGTCCTGTAGGTTTGTATCCATCGATTTCTCCTACATGAGTACCTATTTGTTTCCAACATACATATACTTTATTTCCATCTACTAAAAATTCTTGAATTTCTAAAGAAAAACTACCATATGCTTCAATCATTTCTCTTACGTGTTCAGCATAATCTTTAGGTGTCCTTTAATTGATTTGCGTAGTCAGGATTATTACCTGAAATAAATTTATGAATGATTTCAATTGTCATGTCACCCCCCAATCAAAATGGTTAATAACCTTGATAAATAAAGAAAATAACGTGTGCCAATTCACACGTCATTGCATATGCTATCAATCAAGTGTACCGAAAACGGAACCCTTTAGATTTCGTCAGAGTCGTTTTTGTGTAGAATATTTCATAATAAATAAAACCCAATTCCCATAATAAAATACGCAGCTAAAAGGGTGGCCCCTTCAAACCAGTTGGTCTCTCCATCATTTGAAATCGTAATCATCAGGAGTGCCGCAGTAACCATAGTGATTAACTCTGGCAAGGTGAAAACTAATGGCATGGCTACAGGAAACAGCAATGATAAGAGAACTAGCAATGGGGCAACAAACATCGCAACCTGTAAAGTAGAGCCGACTGCAATTTCAACCGCAATATCCATTTTATTTTTGTACGCCATAATAATAGCGGTAGCATGCTCTGCTGCATTTCCAACAATGGCAACAATCACAACACCAATAAACAACTCTGACCATCCAAAGGCTTCACCTACAGATTCAAAAGTATGTACTAAATTTTCGGAAACATAAGCAACAGCTAGTGTGGCTAGCCCGAGTATTGTTAATGCCCTGCTTGTTCCCCACTCTGGCTCTTCCTCGTTATTCCGACCTTCATTCTTATCATCTGTCAAATAAACTCCACGGTGGGTAACAAGCTTGAAAAATAATGCTGCCAAATATAAAGTGATTAAAATAATCGATATGCCTATACTAAAGTTGAGCGTATCGCTTTTTGTCATTGTCTTTGTAAAGATTTCCGGAATAACAAAAGCAACAATGACACCAAACATAAGCAATCCTGAATTATGCCTTGCATCAAAAACATTAAAGGACTGGCGTTTATACTTTAATCCGCCCACAAAAAAAGAAAAACCAGCAACTAATAGCAGATTTCCTAAAACAGAGCCTGTTAATGACGCTAGGACTACCCCAATTAATCCCTCTTTAAGGGCGAAAATAGAGATAATTAATTCAACAGCATTTCCAAAAGTCGCATTCAGCAATCCCCCAATCCTCGGACCTGCCACAATGGCCAGACTCTCAGTAGCCCTCCCCATAAAGCTTGCAAGAGCAATAATCGTTATACAATAAATGATAAAAAGTAAGATACTAGACCAATGCATAAGCGTACCTACAACAGAAAGAGGCACACCAATAAAAACAAGCACGGTGAATATTTTATTCATTAAAAGATCCTCCCAACATCAAAACCAAGTCTAATGAATATTCCATTCATTACTATGAGGGTTCATTCCCATTTAATACAAATTCGCAATTGGGTCATGAGCGGTGAAAAGTTTTTTAAGGATATCCACCCGCTTGACTCCCTATGCTTCTACTTGCAGAAAAGAGTTCACTCCTCGGTCAAACCTATTTCTTCCTATTCTTCCCTAAAAACTGAAAAAAATGATTTTTCTTGCCAAGGATTCTTATTACAGATACCATTTTTATTGTGGCTCTTTTTTTTGTGTATTTTTAATTTAGAATTTTCATTCAGAGTAGAGGTTAGGAAAATGAATAAAGAAAATGTGAGATTTTGGATTTTGGTAAGTATTGTTGCTATTTCAGGATTTAGCCAAGGCATGCTGCTGCCTTTAATCGCGATTATTTTTGAAAATGAGGGCATTTCCTCCAGTTTAAATGGATTAAATGCTACTGGATTATATATTGGGATTTTGCTTGTATCGCCATTCATGGAACACCCTTTAAGGAAATATGGCTATAAACCAATCATTGTTTTGGGAGGACTGCTTGTCGTTGTATCACTCATTTTATTTCCTGTTTGGAAGTCCTTCTGGTTTTGGTTTTTCCTACGGCTATTAATCGGAATTGGCGACCATGCCTTGCATTTTGGAACACAAACATGGATTACTTCTTTCTCTCCGGAGCATAGGAGGGGCCGTAATATTTCAATATATGGATTGTTTTTCGGAGCGGGGTTTGCGGTAGGACCTTTGATGGCACCGCTGATTAAGATTAATGAAGCTCTTCCTTTTATAATTTCATCAGCATTATGCTTAATTGCTTGGTTATTTTTATTTACTCTAAAAAATGATTATCCAGAGCAAACAGTAGAAGTAAATTCATTTAAGGAAACAATGAAGAGGTTTTCAAAAGCAACAAAATATGGCTGGGTAGCCTTTCTACCTCCATTAGGATACGGTTTCCTTGAATCATCATTAAATGGAAGCTTTCCTGTTTACGGGCTGCGGATTGGTCTTGATGTTTCGAGTGTCTCCCTGCTCTTAACCTCATTTGCTATTGGAGGGATTGTCTTTCAATTGCCGCTTGGACTATTAAGTGATCGATATGGGAGAAGGAATATTTTAATGGTCATTTTGTTTGCTGGATTTTTAAGCTTTGCTGCTGCAAGCCTCTTAGAAGAAATGATGATTGCTTTAGCCGCATGTTTATTTATAGCTGGTATGGTTGTCGGATCCACTTTCTCACTCGGCATTAGTTACATGACCGACTTAATGCCGAGAAATATGCTTCCAACCGGAAACCTGCTTTGCGGAGTGGCATTTAGTATCGGCAGCTTAATTGGCCCCTATTTCGGAGGAGTATTCATCCAATATTTTAAATCAATCAGCTTCTTTAATATTATTAGTGCTATGCTTTTACTTATATTCTTAACTATTGTCATATTTGGACAAAAACAAATGGTCTCAAAAAAAGAATCGTATATGTAACTTTTTCCCAACATAGACGTCAATTGGTATGAGGTGAATGAGATGAAAAAATTTCAGTCTATTCTTTTCGTACTTTTATTCTTATCAGGTTGCTCAAATCTAAATCCAGTTCCAAGTTCCACTACATACGAGCCACAACAGAAAGATGTTATTAACAATCACGGAGGAATTGAAAATATCGAACAAATTGATCAATTTGTCAATAATATAAACAATGGAGAAAACGATGAAGTTCGGATTATTCATTATACAATTGAAGGGGACCCAATAATATGGGATTTAACGTACGATGGGACATCCATTCAATCAAGATACTATACTACCTATGACAAATTCGGAGTTGGCAAAGTTGAAAAACACAGTTGTGAAAGAATAACAAAAAGTGAGACGGATACTGAAATTGCGTATAAATTAGAATGTAACGGGCAACAGGAAGATGTATTAACCGTTCAATACGATACTGAAAAACAAGATAAATTCGAATTTCATTTCAAGTACGGGGTAAATAAGAAAAACGAAGTAGATACGGCTAATCAACGACTAGTAAAGGACCTCCAAAATGGGGAAGTTTCGACCGTCAGTGATTTCCAATTTAATCGTAAAGAATTAAACCAAATCTACAAGGCAATGGTATTAGCAAATTATCTTGATCAAAAGGACTTATCAACTAGCTGTAACAAAAAGCCATATGAAAGCTATGAACTTACGGTTTGGATTAATGGTGGGGAAAGACATTTTGAATGGACAGAATGTGATAATAGCAAACATGGCTTGCAAATGAATAAGATGAAAAATAACATCCTTCATGTAATCCAAGATAACGAAACATATAAATCTTTACCTCCAACAAAAGGTTCCTACCAATAATAAAATTTCTAATTTAATAATTATTTTTAAATAGTGAACATTTTCCTGTTCATTTCATAGCTTATATAGTAAACTATAAATAACTTGAAATATCTTTATATCGATGTCTATATTTTTTGCTGTCGCCTTTACGGTGGCAGCTTTCGTCGTTTTATAGGGGTATTGATGGTGATTATTTTTCTCAATTAAAAAGGGTAATTGAAAACAAAATTCAATTAGGGGAGGAATTTTACATGAATGCAGAAGCAAAAGTAATTATAAAAAGCTCGCTAAATGAAAATGAAGGTATATTTGCTAAAGTAAAACAGCATGCCGAATTAATTGCCGCTCTTTTAAGTGGGGTACTCATTGCAGTAGGTTGGCTATTAGATAGAAATGAACTTACTACTGCTTCGGTTGTCACCTATGTATTTGCCTTTATTATTGGAGGCTTTGCAAAAGCAAAAGAAGGTATTGAAGAAACAATTGCCAATAAAGAATTAAATGTTGAAATGCTCATGATATTCGCCGCCGTTGGTTCAGCTATTATTGGCTACTGGACAGAAGGAGCCATCCTTATTTTTATCTTTGCTGTCAGTGGGGCTCTTGAAACATATACGATGAATAAAAGTCATAAAGAGATTTCAGCGTTAATGGAAATTCAGCCAGAGGAAGCTTTAAGAGTTACTGGTGGGAATGAAGAAAAGGTTCATGTATCTAAATTATCAATTGGAGACCTTATATTAGTAAAACCTGGGGAAAGGGTTCCTTCTGATGGGAAAATTATTAAAGGGCATACAACCATTGATGAAGCTGCGATTACAGGTGAATCATTCCCTGTTTCTAAGGATAATGGGGATCATGTTTTTGCTGGAACAGTCAATTTAAATGGATCCATTACTGTTGAAATAACGAAACCGAATAGTGAAACCCTATTTCAAAAGATCATTCAACTCGTACAGTCTGCACAAAGCGAGAAATCTCCTTCTCAGCTGTTCATTGAACGATTTGAAGGAACCTACGTGAAAGTCGTTTTAGCCGTCGTTGTCCTAATGATGTTCGTCCCCCACTTCCTATTAGGATGGAGCTGGACAGAAACCTTCTATCGGGCGATGATTTTACTTGTTGTTGCTTCACCATGCGCCCTTGTTGCTTCGATTATGCCGGCAACACTGTCTGCCATTTCGAATGGTGCAAGACATGGTATTCTTTTTAAAGGCGGAGTTCATTTAGAGAATTTAAGCCATTTAAAAGCGATTGCTTTTGATAAAACGGGAACACTTACAAAGGGAAAGCCTGAGGTAACTGATATTATTGTGGCAGAAGGCCTTTCGGAGAACGAAGTCTTACGAATCGCTGCATCTATTGAAAGTCACTCGACTCATCCATTAGCAAATGCGATCGTAAAATATGCTAAAGAAAACCTCGAAGAATCTCTCATTCATCCTGAAAGTATTAAAGATGTAGCAGGATGGGGTGTAAAGGCTCATATCGAAAACGAGGAATGGAAAATTGGTAAAGCAGCCTTTGTAGGCATCGAAGCTGCCCAAAGCTTTAAAAACGGTGCGGCGGCTAAAATGGCTAGTGAAGGTAAAACCGTCGTCTTTGTACAGAAGGGTGAAGAAATTGTCGCAATCCTTGCCCTTCAAGATGTCGTCCGCGAAGAAACTAAAAAAGCAATTGATCAATTAAATAAGCAAGGCATATATACGATCATGCTTACTGGAGATAGTCAAAATACTGGTAAGGCCATCGCTAAAGAGTCCCATGTTCATGATTATATTGCTGAATGTTTACCAGAAAATAAAGTAGAGCATCTTAAGAATTTACAGGAAAAATACGGAACTGTAGCAATGGTCGGTGACGGAATTAATGATGCACCTGCTTTAGCAACAGCAAATGTTGGAATTGCCATGGGGGAAGGAACGGATGTTGCCCTTGAAACAGCCGATATCGTTCTTATGAAAAATGACCTGCCTCGTATTGCAGAAGCCATTAACCTTTCAAGAAAGATGAATCGCATCATTAAGCAAAATGTTATTTTTTCAATCACCGTTATTATGATGCTGATTGCTTCAAACTTCCTTCAGTTTGTTGACCTTCCATTTGGGGTTATTGCACATGAGGGAAGTACAATATTGGTCATTCTCAACAGCTTAAGATTATTGAAATAATAGGATTATCAAGGTTATGAAAATAGAGCTTGAAGAATTGTTCTTCAAGCTCTATTTCATTCATACATTAATGATATCCATTTTGTCCGTTAGCAGAACCTGAGGTTTTTTGACTTGGTTTGTTCTGACCCTTTTGCTTTGTTCCACCGTCTTTTTTCGTTTTCTTCGTCATAAATATAAGCCTCCTTTAAAGACCAATATCTTTCCCCTGTCTTATTCTTTGATAATGGCTCCATATTATTGTAGGAAACTTATAGCATTTTCTTAACAATTCTCATTTTTGTATTTACTATATACGGCATTGATTTCTCCACCTATGATGATGATAACTCCGGTTAAGTAGAACCATATCATAAGGACAATAATCGCTCCAATACTTCCATATGTTGCTGAGAAATGGCCGAAATTAGACACATAAAATGAGAAGGCTAGGGAAGATAATATCCAACCTATCGTGGCAAAAATGGCTCCAGGAATAACAATTATACAAGCTAGCTTTTTATTTGGGCCCATCCAATACAAGCCTGTAAATACAATAAACAGTATGATGGAGCTTATTAGCCAGCGAAAAGTGTTCCAAACAGACATAAACTCATCCGAAAGACCAAATTTAGCAAATAAAAAAATTCCAAGATATTCTCCAAAGACAGGCAGCATCAAAGCAATAATAAATACAAACAGCATCGCAAAAGTAAATAAAATAGCCATTCCTCTAGCCCGGAAAAATGGACGGCTTTCTTTCACATCATATGCTTTATTGAAGGCTCGTACAATGGCATTGATACCATTGGATGCTGACCAAATCGTAGCAACAAATCCAAAGGAAAGCAGATTCGGATTTTTTTGTGAGAGTTGGCTAATATTAGCCTCGATTAATTCCATACTATCTTCAGGTGCGAAATCTCGAATGACTGCTAGTAAATCCTCTTGAGTAATTGGTAAATAAGGCAGGAGTGATACTAAAAAAAGAAGTAATGGAAAAAGCGATAGCAGGAAGAAATAGGCCAATTGTGCAGCAAGCCCAAATAAGTCATCTTCCATCACTCTTTTCCATATTTGCGCAAGCAAAGTCGAAAAGGCTCGTCCCATTCCATCGCCTCACTAAATAATGTACTAATTCAAAGATCTTTTATTAGATGTCTCTTTATTATTTGGTTCATCCTGATCTTCTTCAGAAAAGGCATCCTTTGTATCCTCAACTAGCTGTGAAACCTGAGGAGTGCTCTCTTTCAACTCTTCTACTTTTTCTACAATAAAAGAAAGATCCTCGCTTACTTGTTCATATGTTGATTTTAAGTTATTGGTCATTTCTTTCACCTGACCGATCGCTTCACTTGGGTTCTTTACATAATAAGAAACCTCGCTCGTTGCTTTTTTACAATTTGTCATGACAGATTGACGCGTGTTTTTATCAAAAAGGGTTAATGCTCCACCCGCAATGGCTCCAAAAATAACACCCTTCCAAAATAATGATTTCCCCATTTCATTCACTCCATTTTTCTATAGTTTAAGGTATTTCTGGATGGTTCTTTTCTCCTCAGAATAAAAAATCCTGCCATTTATCTAGGCAGCATCTTATTAAAATTAAGCTCCCATCCTATATATTATGTGTTGTACGAAGCTCTTTTAGCAGTTGTTCACAGCCTTTTTTAACAAGCTCGTACACTTCTTCAAAGTTACCGGTAAAATACGGATCAGGGACATTTTTATTTGTAGCATCCTCTAAATAATCAAGCAATCTAACAATATGTGCTGTTGAATTACTCTTCTTTAACTTTTCGATGTTTTGAATATTGGATGTGTCCATCGCCACGACGTATTGGAAATCATGTAAATCCTCTGGACCAATTTGCCTAGCCTTTATTCCATTAGAAGATATATTGTATTTTCTTAATATATTTTTTGTCCCTTCATGTGGCGGATTTCCAACATGCCAATTCCCTGTGCCTGCGGAATCTACAATGATCTTATGCTCTAATCCTTCCCTCTTGACTAAATCACGAAACATCGCCTCAGCCATTGGCGAGCGACAAATATTTCCTAAACAAACAAATAATACTTTAATCATATGTAAACCTCCTTGCATCCATTTTCTTTTATATTTTATTCTTCTGCAACTGAAACACTTATTTTCCCGTTGACATTTAATACGGAACATGGAAAGATGAGTATACTTAATAGGAAAAATGCTGTACACATAGCAAGGAATTAACAGCTAGCTGCAGCCATAAATATTTCATAAGTAGAAAAGCGCGACGTCCTGTAAATCTGGGTTAGGAGCCGCAGCTAAACATTAAAGGAGGAGAGCAGGATGAATTTAGCTCAAAAATCAACTGAGAATGTAGAGTATATGATTGAAAAAATCAAAGAAAAGCTTAAGGTTCTGAACTTTGGAGCAATTAAGCCATCGCATTTTGATGAGGAAATGTATGAAGAATTAAAAGATATTTATGATCTCGTTATGAAAAAAAACAATTTCAGTCCGAATGAAATGCAAGCTTTAGCAGAAGAATTAGGCAATTTAAGAAAAAAATAAAGCAGCTTCGATAGCTGCTTTATTTTTATATGATTGGAAATTTAGACAAACACTAATTTAAGCTACTTCCCGCCATTCTTCTTGCATCATTTTTATATAAAATGTTAAAAACTCTTTAAAAAATGTGTGCTTTATTTTAGGATGAGCATTTTTTTCCAGTATTGGGAGAATGGGCAAAATATAATGACATATCACAAATCGTTTTAGTTCAGCTAGTTTTCCTTTGTAGTCTTCATCCTTTTCAGCATCAGCTTTAATGCTCTCCTGGATTAAAGATCCGAGAAAAGCAGTAATGCACCCAAAATGATCAGGATAAATTTCTTTTTCAAGCGGATACAAGAAACCTGTCTTCTCATATAATCCAATCAGGCATAACAAATCTTTTTTCCGTTCTTCGTGTTCATCATGCCCCTTTTTAATATAGGAAGAAAAGTAAGGCGAGACAAAATAGTCACCAGGAATGAAAAAGTGGTTTTCATACCATAACTTGACATCTTCCTGATTATAATGAGAATGAAAAGGGAAATTCTCTTTCAAATTATCATCCATATTTCGAAAAAACTCTTCATAACGATCCCATTCTCCAAGCCATATGCATGATAAAATATTAATTAGGACAAGCTGTCCATGTTGTTCCTCTTTTGTCATTATCATCATTATCACCTTTTGTTTAAACTTTTTTAATATCAACGAAAACGTCCTGCTGAGCTGGTCCTCCGATTAAAAGGTCTGCTAAAAATCCTTCAAAATAACTATCGTCATTATCAGCGAGAGCATTTACTGAGAATCCTTGTCCTCTTTCTCTCGCATATCCTGATTCTTCATGCATAGGTGTATTCGTATCAAATGGCAGATGACCGTATTTCTGTGCCGGTTTTATTGTTTTTCCATCAATTTTTTCCTCTTTTGAACCGTATGCATAGTGGCCAAAGCTAAAGTTTGCTCCTACAACACCTGGTTTGATCCCTGGTGTAACGAGTACTTTTGCCTTTTCTTTTGTACTGTTGGAAATGATATAAACAAAATCAGCTGTTTTAATTCCTTTTTTCTTTGCATCTATCGGGTTTATCCATAAATAGTTCTCATCTCGGACTTCACGAAGCCACGCATTACTTTCATTTCGATGGGTTCCCATATTTCTTGATTTCCAGTTAATAAACTGAAAAGGTTTATTGGATGTATATACTTCACCGTTATATTTTCTAATTTCATCTGCAAAAGGAACTCCCTCAAAAAACTTACCTGTATAGGAACTTTTAAATCCTGCTGCCTTTTCATCATAGAAATGAACAAGATTTGCCCATTGATATTTAATATGAGGTCCGATATGTTCATCACCTTGAGCCTCAAATCTTCCTCCACGATTTAAGACATATACAACCTTTTTCCATTCCTCTGGTGAAACTGCACTTTTCAGCTTATTTAAATCAAAATACTTTCCTAATGCTAGTTTTCTTGCTTTCTCAAAAATAGCTATTTCTTCAGGACTTGCATCATTTACTGGTTTTTTGCCATCAAAGGCAATATTCGCAGCCATTTTAATATAATAATCTTCTGGACTATGAATGGAAGATCCATCTGGAAGCGCTTTATCTCCAACACCCGGAAGACCCATTTCTTTCAAAAGATCAATATACACTTGTTCTGTTTGTCTTGCATGTGGTACAACACGAGTTACAGGCTGAATAACACTTGCAAATTTATATTTCACTATCGGGAAAATAGCCTCTGTATTCCAACTCTCTAAATAAGATAAATCAGGCAATACATAATCTGCATATTTCGTTGATTCTCCAATGACAATATCAGAAGAGATAACAAGTTCGACTACTTTTGTATCTTTTAGAAATTTCTCCTGCATATCTGACCTTGGACCTGACACAATCGGTGATGTTCGGTTCATAATAAGTGCTCTAATCTTATACGGGTAGCCTTCCGCAGAACTTGGAAGAACATCTTGAATTAGTTTGTTCCCTAAAGGATACCAAGGACGTTTTGCCGGATAACCATCTTTTTTGAACAATGACGTTTTTTCATACGGCGTTTTATGACGAGTAACTGCAATTCCCCAAGAATTATTTGGATTTGGTACAGCAGCTAAATCATAACGTCCTTCAGTTATTTTATATTTTGCACCTAGTGAAGTGTCACCACCTACCCAGTCATGATTTCCTACTAAATGATTTAGCATATTTATTGCACGAGTACTGTAATATCCATTTGTGTGCATGGCCGGTCCTCGATAGGAGTGGATTCCCACCTTCTTGCCATGGGAAGTGAACTCTTTCGCTATTTGGACAATTAAATCTACGGACACATCACACTGCTTTGAGTATTCTTCGATTGTTTTTTCAAGCGCTTTTTCTTTAAAAATAGTAAAAGTAGATTTTACCTTAATCCCATTAATTGTAGTACTTACCTCTAAGTCACCATTTGCCGCTTTTGTATGCGGAACAGGTTTTCCATTTTCAAGAACGATAAACTCTTCTTCACCTATTCCCAAATCCTTAGCCCTTAAAAACGGTCTCTTTGGATCTCCTACATTTACAAGATAAGTGGCATCACTCCAGGTTGGTTCATTGTCTAAATGTGCTGCTTTCTCATTTGGGTTTCGTAAGTAGGTCTCATCATAACGATTATTCTCAATGATCCATCTGCACATTGCCATTGCAAGAGCCCCATCACCACCTGGCTTTACCGGAACCCATGTATCTGCTTTTTCAGCCGTCTTGCTATAACGAGGATCAATTACAACCATTTTCATCCCACGATCTATCGCATTCGTAATTTGTGGGGCAAATGTAGTTGGGCCACGATTAGCTATCATAGGATTTGTTCCCCATACTAAAACATATTCCACTTTTTCATAATCAGGGATCATCCGTTTCTTCTGCTTTGTTGAATCGTAAGAACGAACATTCCCCATTACACTCGTAATTCCACAATAACCGCCATGATCATAATAATTCGCCGTACCTAGACTTTTAGTTGCTATACGTTCAATGAAATCTCTTCGATGTCCAGACATGATCGCAATTTGATTTGATTTAGGTCCAAAATCAGGATGTTTCGTATCGATTAATACATCTTTATATTTTTGATCGAAAGCTGATTTTTCCATTTCTCCTGCTTGTACCTTTTCCCAATCAGCCATAACACCTTCTTCAGGAACAAATGCCCATATTTCTTTTAATCCCGGTGTTTTTAAATCCTTACTGCCTTCTAATATCTCTTTATACGCTTCTTCCCAGCTGACTGTTTTCCAAACCCCGCTGCCTCTTTCACCTACGCGTTTTAATGGCTGCTGTACACGAAATGTATCATACGTTGTTTGAATTCCAGCTTGACCTTTTAAGCAAGTTCGTCCTCCACGGAAGCCTCTTCCGCTTTTGGCTACATCTCCGGTTCCTTTTACAGCTTGTTCAAGAGGAGTATCATAGTTAATATGACCGTAAGGAACCATATTGATCGGACTATATTGATTTCCCGCAATTTTTCTAACGATAGATGAGTATGCTCCTCCAGCACTTCCAGCAACAACATAGGCTTTAATTGTACATGTGGAGTTACATTGCTGACATGATGTAAATATGACATTTTCTGCTGTGTAGTCCTGATAATCCGTCCCTACTCCATGTAAATCATCTGTCCATACTCCGTTTATTACCTGTTTGACCGGACCAACAAACGCAGGACCAATAACGGCAACCGCTCCAAATGCTCCTAATGCTTTAAGAAAGCCTCTTCGATTCACTTTATCTTTACTCATGTTTACTCACTCCATTTTCATGAGAGTCAATTTCATCAATTGGAAATAGCTTCTCGCCAATTGTATACAGGATTAAACACATTGCGATAATTCCAAAAGATGTCAGCCACTCTGAAAGATTCATATAATAATTTCCATACGGCATTCCATCTATTTTTGGCATAATTAAAGTTGGAATGACCATATTGAACCGTACTCCAACGACTCCAATTAGCACCATAACAGAGGCACCTAGAATCCAATTTATAGATTCTCGTGTTTTTTTGATTATTAATATGACAAGTGGGAAGAACAAAGCAAATCCCATTTGGAATATCCAGAAAGACCATGAATAAGGGCTTCCCATTATTAATTGAAGCGTTCCAAGTTCTTCATGCTCTAAACCATAAAAACCAACTAAAAATTCATACCAGACCATAATGATTTCAATGACGATAAATAAGGAAAGCATGCTTCCAAGGGATCGAATCATTGAAGTATCTACTTGCTGTTTTTTTACTTTGCATTTAATCACATAAATGGCAATGGATAATGCTGTACCAGATACTAAAGCAGATATAATAAAAATTAATGGGAACAAGGCAGAATTCAAGTAAGGCTGTGCTTTAAGAACGGCAAAAATAGACCCTGTTCCACCATGTACACCAAGTATGGCAAGTGGAATCCCAATAATACCCATTATTTTTAGTCGCTTTTTATCCTTCACTTTATCGATATCTGTATATTCCTTTTTATTGAAAGTAAGGAATCGTGATAATTTTCCTTTGAAATTATCATTTTTGGCTACAACGATAAGGTCATTTCTCATTGAAAAATACAACTCAACTATAAGAAGAACAAGATAGACAATATAGAAATGAATTTCCCATGACATTGTACTCGTTACATTCCAATAAATGACAGAGTTCATGACGTGATCCGGGCGACCGATATCCAAAAAAACAAACAAAATGCCAGTAATCATACAGACAATCGCAGAAAGTAAAGCAGATCTGCCGATTTTTTCGAATTTCTCCATCCCAAATCCATAAACTAATGTGGATAATAAAAAGGAACCAGCACTTAAACCAATAAAATAGATATAAAAGGCAATCCAACCGCCCCAAGGTACTATATTAGATAGATTAGTAGATTCCATTCCTTCCATAAAATATCCAGTAATGATCGAATAAATCCCTATACCAAAAACGATTAAGATGGAAATCCAGTATATTTTTTCAAGCTTTCCATTCTTTTGTTTAGGAGCATGCATCTTGTTATCTATATTTTCTTTCAAAATCATTAAAACCACTCCTTTTATTGAAGCTATAATGATTGCTTCCTTATCTTAAATACACAACTCTCGGCTTTGTACCTAGTTCTTCCTTCAGACGAAATGCTCTTGGGCTTGCAGCGAGCTTCGACACAACACTATTCGGGTCATTCATATCTCCAAAATAACGTGCGTCTCCAATACAAGTTTCCACACATGCAGGCTCTTCCCCCCGCTGGAGGCGATGATAACAAAAACTGCACTTTCTAACCGTTTCCTCAGGGATTGCTCCTTTTTTGCGTTTCCCGCGTTCTACCCCATATTCCGGGCTTGTTACATCATTAAAACCAGCCATTTCTTGTTCATAGCTCGTGCCAAAGTCATAAGATCGTGATCCATATGGACAAGCTACCATACAATAACGACAGCCAATACAGCGATCATTATCAATTGTGACGATTCCATTCTCCATTTTATAGGTTGCTCTTGTCGGACATACTTGAACACATGGAGGATTATCACACTGCATACAAGGCTTCGGCAAATTCGTTATTGAAAAGTTAGGAAAATCACCTTTAATCGTTTCGAGTACAACATTATAAGATACTCCTGGCGGTGTTCTATTTTCTGCTTTACAAGAAACAGTGCATGTATCACAGCCAATACATTTTTTTAAATCAATGACCATCCCCCATTTGGGATCAGTTCCGGATTTGGCTTTAGAGTTCTGGTTAGTATCCATTGGTCCACTAGCATATTGATCACCAAATTCTTTTATAAGGGATGCTGAATAAACTTTATGAAAATCTTCAATTTTTAAACTTCCATTAATGACCTTTCTTGCATCTCTTGCCATATTCTTACCTAACTGAGAATCATATGGACTAGCAGCCAGCACTTTATTGGAATCAGGAACAAAATGATCTGCGAGCTTTGAATAATCTTCAGGTTGTAAATGATTATTTGAATTGAAGGCCATGCTGATGACTCCTTTCTATTTTGACAATGTTTCTTTTGCCTCTTTTATATCTTCCTTAATGTCCTCTGTAACTTCACTTGTCAGTTCACGAGCTGATTTTTTAAACTCTCTTAATGTTTGTCCTACTGCCCTCCCAATTTCAGGAAGCTTTTTCGGACCAAAGATGATAAGTGCCAAAACTAAAATTAATATTAAACCTGGAATACCTATGTTTGATAACATCGTCTGTCACATCCTTTTTTTATTGTTCATTAATAAAAATTGCAAGTTTCGTGCCAACATGTAGATTCTTTTAAAAAAATCGTTATATCCTCATTCTTGTAAGCAAAAAAAGACAGACAGAAAAAAGTGCTTTCTGTCCGTCTTAATAAATCATGACTTTTTGTCATACTATACCGAATTGTCATATGCCATTTTGTCATTCTTCAATTAAATTGTATTGATCAATTTTCCGGTACAAGTTTCTTACACTTATCCCTAATACCTCAGCCGCCTTTGTTTTGTTCCACTTTACATTTATAAGCACACTTTTAATATGGTCTTTTTCTAATTCCTCTAAAGTGCAAAGAGGATCCTGCTTTATTTGACCATTTGCTCTGCTCCGGTTCGGAAGCAATAAATCTTCCACTTCAATTTGCTTACCTGCCGATAATAATTGGCCTCTTTCTATTAAATGATGCAGCTCTCTTACATTCCCCGGAAACTCATAGTTTTGGAGCTCTAGCAGAGCTTCATCAGAAATCAATATCTCTGGAGACTTTCCATTCTTAATGAAATGGTGAATTAATAACGGAATGTCTTCCTTTCTATTTCTTAGAGGTGGAATCGCTAGCCTGACGACATTTAATCTGTAAAATAGATCCTCTCGAAAATGCCCCTCTTCCACCGCTTTCTCCATATTACGATTCGTTGCCGCAACGACCCGCACTTTTACTCTTCTTTCCCTTACGTCTCCAACTCGTCTAAATTCTCCTAATTCTAAAAAACGAAGCAGCTTTACTTGCAGTGCTAGAGGCATTTCCCCTAATTCATCCAAAAACAATGTTCCGCCATCAGCTGCCTCGACAAGTCCTTTTTTGTCCTGATTTGCTCCAGTAAAAGCCCCTTTAACATGCCCAAATAGCTCACTTTCAAGCAATTGCTCCGGAAGGGCGCCTGAATTAACGGCTACGAAAGGCTCTTCTGCACGGCAGCTCCAATAATGTAAAGCCTTCGCAAACAGCTCCTTTCCTGTTCCGCTTTCACCTTCTATAAGAACAGGAACGTCACTATCTGCAATTCTGCGGGTTAATGCGAGCACTTCTTTAAAAATTGGGCTTTCTCCAATTATATGAAATTCATTATGCTGCTTAATAATTTTTTTCATACTTTCATTTTTTACTTTTAGCTTTTTATTTTCCTCAGCTTTTTTAATCGTTAATTCTAGTTCTGATAGATTATAAGGTTTTGTTAAATAGTCAAACGCGCCAAATTTCATTGCTTCTATTGCTGTCTCTATCGTTCCATGACCAGTCAGCATTAAAATTTCGGTCTCAGGCTCAATTTTTTTTGTTTCCTTTAAAAGGGAGATTCCATCCATTTTCGGAAGACGAATATCATAAATAGCAATATCAAAAAATTGCTGTTTTAATAATAACAAGGCATCCTCTGCCGTTTCAGCGAAATGAACCTCATACCCTTTTCTCGTTAATCTTTTAACAAGTAGATCAAGGAGATCCTTTTCATCATCAACAACTAAAAGCCGCACCCCGCTCATTGCACTTCCTCCCTTTTTTTATTTCTAACTGGTATTCTAACTTTTACAGTTGTCCCTATACCTACTTTACTCTCAATTTCGATCGTGCCCCCAAATTCCTCTACAATCCCATAGCATACAGATAATCCTAATCCCGTTCCTTTTCCAACTGGCTTCGTCGTATAAAACGGATCAAAGATCTTGCCCAATCTTTCTTTCGAAATCCCGCAGCCATTATCTATTACAAGGATGGATACAAAATTCTCTTCGGCTTTTACTTCAACACCTATTTCGCCTGTTTCTTCTACTGCATCCCTCGCATTATTAATTAAATTCACAAGAACTTGCATAAGCTTTAAGCTATCACCGAGCAGGAGAGGCAATTCTTCTGCAATTTTGATCTTTAGTTGTATTTGCTTCTTTTTTAAAGATGATTCCACGAGACTTATGCTATTTTGAATCGTTTTATTCACATCGATCTGAGATAGTGTCCAGTTAGTCTTACGAGAGAAATTTAATAAATTACTAGTTATTCGCTTGCATCTTTCCGTGTTTTCTTTAATTTTACTTAAGTAAAGAGACATTTCAGTCATATCTAATTCATCATCTGGAGAAGCTAATCTGTCACTTAAATCCTCAGCATAAGCATTAATGGTTGCAAGAGGATTATTGACTTCGTGAGCAAAGCTTGATGCCATCAAGCCAAGTGCACTAAGTTTATCGGTTTGAATGATCTTTTCTTCCCATTGTTTTTGTTTTGTAACATCTTCAATCACAACGAGGAATTCCCCCTCATCTTGTATGGCATGATTTAATGCGAATACCCTATGGCGAAATAGCTTATCTTCCCCTCCATCCCTATTCATACTCATAATCATCTCTCCTTTCCACTCAATATCCGGACAAGTAATCGGACAATTTTCACACGGCACATTCTTCCCGCCTATTAATGTATAGCATGGCAATTGAATTTCCTCATTTGAAAGCCAGTTGCTCAGCCGTGGATTCATCCAAGTTACGTTATAATTTTTCGTTACAAGCGCTAAGCCTGCACCAATGCCATTTACGACAACATTTAACCTTTCCTTCTCCTGTTCGAGCCGGAGTGACTTTTCTTGAAGTTCCTCACTCATTTCGTTAAATGCTTGTGAAAGCTTTCCTAGCTCATCATGACGGATCAATCCAATCGGAGATGGCCTTTTTCCAGCTTTTAAATGATTCATCCCTTTTTCTATGTGGATAATTGGTGTTGTAAAGTATAATCCTGCATAAATACTAATTAGGCTGACGATAAGTGTAACAAGTGCTACAGCGAATAATCCGTTTTGAAACATATTATTGATTGGTTCATATATTGTCTCTGCAGGCTGTTCCATCACCATTGTCCATCCTAAATCACTTATTTCCGTTTTTAACCCCAGTACATTGCGATCTTTTTCCACAGTTCTTTTTTGCCATAGTTTGCTGTAGTCCTGATGGGCAATTACGTTTCCCTCTCGGTCCATTAGATACAAATAGGCAGAATCCTCCTGTCTCAAGGAAGAAATGTGACCAATGGTCTTCTGGAGCTGAATAATAACTCCAATCCCTTTCCGATTTCCATTTTCTACATACGGAATCGCAAGCTTCATGACAGGTTGTCCAAATCTATTAAATTCGACTTCTCCATAAACTTTATTTTTTGTTTGAAAATCAAGCCACATCTTATCAGAGAACCATTGCTCATTTGATTCAGGCATATTTAGGTTATACCTGGAAACCTTTTTTTCAACGAATCCTTTATGATCGGTCACAACTACTTCTTCTATTGATTCATTTTGCTGGAGAAGTTCATAGAAAGCTGCTTTATTTTTCTCATGCTGTTTGAGAGAAGAGAATATTTGAAGTTGCTGGAATGTTTGATTAAACTCCATTTCAATTTCACTTGATAAGATCTGAAGCATTAATTCTTGTTTATCCAGAATTCTTACTTCAAGATCAGCTTTAACATGTGAGTAATAGTAATAGCTAATGAATAATAGAGGAATTGTTGACATGATTACCCCAAAAGCAAGTACCTTAATTCGAATCGGTTGTGAAAGAAACCAATTTATTAGACGTTTAATCATCATTGGGATGCCTCACTCTCATCATCAATGAAATCAGCAATATCCATAAGATCATTATTTAATTCAATTCCTAGCTCATCCTTGATTTTTGGGTTTACGATAAAGCGGATGCTGTCAGGAAGCTCGACAGGAATATCTGCTGGCGAATTTCCTTGAATGATTAAGCTTACATATCTTGCTGCCTGATATCCTTGATCAAAAAAACTCGTTCCATAGCTTGCAAGGAACCCTTCCTCTACTTCATCGCCATATATCCCCATTACAGGTATTTTGTATTTCTTTGAAAACTGAGAGATTTCTTTTATAAGAGATTCAATTCGGAAACCTGGCAAGATTAACAATGCATCATTTTTTTGTAAATTCTGGCTTAACTTTGCTTCAAATTCTGCGTCGCTTACATTCGTTGGGAGAATTTGAAGTGAAAGATCTGCAGCAGCCTCGATTGTATTCTCCAAGCTCAGTACACTTACTTCAACGTCCTTGTCATACAAAACGTGAAACCTCTGTACTGACGGGACTAATTCATGAAAAAGCTCCAATCTTTTTCCCGCTAAACCCGTGTGAAAATTATTTATTCCTGTAAAAAGACCTCCTGGAGAACGATAATCCTCAATTATACCGGTTTCCTTTGGAGCAGCTACTCCAGCAAAAACGACTGGAATTCTTATTTTCTGCTCCTCCATTTTTTCCTTTAAGGCAATTGTTTCAACTCCGCCAAGAGTGACGATTAGATCTGGCTTCTTTTTTAGTAATTCATTAATTTTGTTATCCAGCAATCCCTGATTATCCTTAGCATTTTTAACTTCAAAATCGATTGCATCTTCCTCATAACCAAGCTCTTTCAATCCTTTTTTTAGTCCAGTTAGCTTTTCCAGTCTGCTATCGCCAATCATCAAAACACCCACTTTAAATGGAGTATTTTCATGAACGCTAAAATAGTTATTAATAAAGACTGAAACAGTCACAACCGTTAGAATGAAGAAATACCATTTTGTTTTCATTTAAAAACTCCTCGTACTAAAAGACGTTTTGTTATCTCCCTTCACTATACCGAATCATCTTCATATTCCACCTGCACAAAAAGGATAATTATATGAATTTTCTTTTATAAACTACGATAAACTTCTCTGTTGATTTCCGCTCCAATCAACAACAAAATAGCATTACCAAAACTGCTCTTTAACACAGCTTTTAAAAAACAGAAAATAAACATTTTTAATTCAAAATGCAATTGGGTTTTCAATTTGTTCATGAATGGATAAAATAGTCTTTATAGATGTAGACTCGGAGGAAATAACATGAGAGAGATTAGTATTGACCAACTCCTTACCTTAAAAGATGTCATTCCTGTTGATGTTAGATCCCCAGGGGAATTTAACGAGTTTCGGATTCCTGGAGCTGTCAATATTCCTTTATTCACCAACGAAGAGCGTGCAACCATCGGAACTCTTTATAAGCAGGAAGGAACAGATGCAGCAAAATGGAGGGCAATGGAAGTAGTATCGCCAAAACTCCCTTCTATATTAGGTCAAATAAAAGCCTTGAAGGAAAATGGCAAGCAACCTGTCATCTATTGTTGGAGAGGCGGGATGCGCAGTAAAGCAGTTGCTACATTTCTATCATTTGCAGGAATATCCATCCCTCGATTAATAGGAGGATACAGAGCTTACCGTCAATATATTTTAGAGGAAATACCGATCCTAATACCTAAAAAGGCTATTACGATACATGGGATGACAGGCGTGGGGAAAACAGAAGTACTGGAAAAGTTAAGAGAAAGAGGTATGCCTGTTATAGATTTAGAGGCAATGGCTGGCCATCGTGGCTCCATCTTTGGAACATTTGGATTATTCGAGGGTCATAATCAGAAAACCTTTGATTCGCTGCTTTTTCAAACATTAAATGAAATTAAAGATTCGCCTTTTTTCTTAGTAGAAGCTGAAAGTAAACGGATCGGAAAAGTAGTTCAGCCTGATGAATTACAAAACAAAAAGCATCAAGGATTCAATATATACCTTCAAGCATCATTATCCTCACGAATCGAGCGTATTCATCGTGAGTATGTAAAGCCTTATCTTCATGATAACTGGTTTCATGAAAAAGTAATCGAGCGTTTATCTCATATAAATAAACGAATCAAAGATAATGAAATCATTGCCGCCTTAAATGATGCAGCAATGAGCCAAAACTATAAATTAGTCATTCAAATTCTACTAGAAAAATATTACGATCCCCGATATGCGCATAAACAGCTTGACTACGAAGGGCCCTTTCATCATATTCATGCAGAGAATACTGATGCGGCTGTTGAAGAAGTCATTCAAATCATCCATTCACAAAGTGCTCTCGTCAGATGACAAGAGCACTTTTATTCTTCTTTTTCGTTTAGCCCAGTTAATTTTATTCACGCACTGTCTAGCCCCTCGATGAACCTTTTCGAATATTCCTTATTTCTTTTTTAAATATGTACAAATTTTTTTTAAAACTGTTAAAGGAATATGTTAAGATGTTAATATATATTTTGAACAATACGTTCTCAATACGGAACCATTTTATTTTTATTGATAAGGTGTGTGAGATTGGATGATCGGTGATCGCGTAAAATTACTTCGTAAAGAAAAGAAAATGTCGTTATCCGAGCTGGCAGAACAAGCTGGCGTTGCCAAGTCATACTTAAGTTCACTCGAAAGAAACTTACAGACCAACCCTTCTATACAATTTCTTGAAAAAATTTCTGCAGTACTCAATGTACCTGTCGATCATTTAATACATGAAGAGCCAAATAAAGACGAATTAGACTCTGAATGGATTGATATTGTTCAAGAAGCAATGAGCTCTGGCGTGACAAAAGAACAATTTAGAGAGTTTCTCGAATTTAATAAATGGAGAATTGATCAGAGTAAATAAAGAATAGACAATTGCTCACAAGCTATTTCAAAAATTATTAACTGTAAAGAAGACGTTTGGATCAAAGGGTGTACTCCTGCTTCTACGTCTTTTTTTTATAAATAAAAAAAGTATTCCTTAAAATGCTGTATGCCCATTAAGAAATACTTAAGTATTTCATCCATTTTTCAGCAATTCTCTATGATTAGCTTATATTCACCCCATTTTTCAAAAGAAATTCTCTTATTTCATCTTTCTCAATTCCCATATTCTTAGCTTCAACGATCAATTTCATCCATTCAAAATCTAATTCTTCCATATTCATTGTAGTCCCCACCACATTATTCCCCCTAAAATAACTTATCGTATCTCAGGCAATCCAGCCATCTTAGTATGGAGCTTAGGTCTTTCCAAAAAATGGTTACATACTATATAATATGAACCATTACCCCAGAAATTACTTAATCTCTTTTTCATACCTTAGATCTGTGACTTTGCGTCTCTATTTTTCAATAGATTTGCCATTTTCTGAATATTTATTATTAGGTAAATTTTCATCTATATGTATTTTATTGAATTTCTTAAGACTAATAGTGTTATTTTTTGTCTTCAAAAGGAAAATTTTTTGGTCATTTTTCAACATTAATTCGACATATTTCCCTTCAAAAGTCTCTTGAAAGATTATTGTTTGGAATATATCTAAGAAAAGCTTTAATATAATTGCGGATAAATAGAAGAATTTGTAAAAACCAGTCGAGCAATTTTTTGAAGAAAAAGAATAATATGTAACTTTAGTCACTGACTAATTATAAATACCTATAATCCGTTTTGGGTGAATAGGTAATTAAAATCGTGTATTTGGGATTAAAATATTTGTATGATCCATACCCCATGATAGAGGCAAACAAATGTATATAATAAGGAGGCTCCAACTGCCAAATATTTAATTGAATTGCTCATCGGCATCTTTTTCAAAATGATAAATGCAAATAGTATACATGAGAGAATCATTTTATATGCAAGAAAGCTAAGGGGATTAAATTTATACATGGCAATCATAAACGGATTACTTTCGTCAATTAAGGAGAAGTGAAGTCCCCAAAAGGTGACAGCCCCATCAAATAAATTCAGTAAAGCTAGATAGGAGAAAACCTTCTTCATTTTCATCACCTCTTATTACTAGAATAAAGTACAATAAGCCTTCCAAATGTTAAGTCACCATTGAATAACAACTTCTCAATCGAAATTTTTTATCTCATTCTATTCATTGTTTTTGAGCATTTTTTTCCAAATAGTCGATCACCATTTGTTTTTCTATACCTAAGTTTTTGGCTTCCATAATTAATTGGAGCCATTCTTGATCTATTTCCGAGATTTTGCTTTGTCTTCTACCATAGATTATTCCTCCATAACCCGAATAGTATAAGTGCTTTCAGAGTATGAATTTGTATACTAGCTTTTTAAATAAACACTAGCTTAATTTATTTTGGTAGAAGTCCATTTTCTTTTGAAATGGCAGAACCTTAACATTAATTCTTTCCAATGTCATCGCGTCTAAGAATGGATACTCTGTTAAATCATTTTTACAAATCGGACATAACCAAATACCGATTTCACTGCTGCTAAATGATGGCCGAAAACAACGATCACAATTTTTTTGATACATACGACACCTCCTTGTTAGTAAAACTAAAGCCTTAATGATTAATAGTTACCCGTCAGACCTCGTTTTAACGCTCTTGACGGAATTTTCTGAAGTATAAAAGTAATAGAATACCTCCTGAACCAAGAAGCGCTCCACCAATTAGAAGAATGTTATAATTATTAATTGCTGTATTTGGAAGAAGCTTTTCTCTCATTTCTGGGGAAACAATAATTTGGTCTTTTGATTCTACTGGATTCGTTTCTTCACCACTAACCTCTTCAGGGTCATTCCCTTTCTGTGGATCTTCTTCACTTGGAGGAGTGGTATTTTCTGAGTGATTGTCTACTTTTGGTGTGTTTTCTTCACCTGATGGGTTTTCTTCTCCAGGCGGATTCTCTTCACCCGGTGGATTCTCTTCTCCAGGAGGTCCTGGTGGATCGCCGCCACCTGATTCACCGATTGCTTCAGCTACGAATAAAATTTCTACTTCTGCTTCAGAGCTTTGAAAACTATTTCCCAGGTCATAAGGCATAGTAACTTGAAAAAATAGTGATTCAGTACTACCCTTTGCTAATTTTCTTGGTGTAAAGCCCTTAAATTCATTCATTTTTCCTTCGAATAAAACTTCCTCACCTATTTTCACAACTAGATTTAGCTCTTCTAGCAAGCTTTTAACAGATTTTTTCTTTCCCAAGACAGCCATATATTTAAAATCCTGCATACCTTCGTTTAATATGGTGATATCCCTTGGCATCCAGTCGCCTGGTTTTAAATTTCCTACTTTAAAAAGGTAGCCGTGAGGATTTGTATTGATATCAATTTCTTTTTTTGCAGCATTTACTTTTATTTGTCCTAACAACATAAAAAAGATTAAATTTGCTAGTATTAATATCTTTATCGGTCTTACTAACAATTTCCGATTATACATGGCATGACCTCACATCAATTGATTTGATAAAAGGTGGGAACGAATTCCCACCTTTCATCAGAACTTTATTATCTTTCTTCTCCTTCAGTTTGAGTAGCATTGAATGTCCACTCAAGCTGTAAGGAATCTCCTTGGAATTGGTTTTGGTCTTGACCATTGTCAACAAATTCAAATTGTACGTATAATGTATCGTCAGTACCTGGAGCTAAATAACCATTAAAAAATTGATTCCAGAATTCATCCCAGAATATGATAACGTCCGGTGAGTTCATGTCGCTATAGTTGTCTTTCAAATCTTTTAAAGTTTTTGAGAAGATAGGAACACTATCTTTGTCAGCGTTATACAGGAAGTTAACTCTGATATGCTCTCCAAAATCCTCCACGTTATTACCCTTTGCGTCTGTTACTTTATAATCTGTAGAAAGTAATACATCATCAATGTCTAAAGAACCGTTGTTGACTAACTTAAACTCTCTTAACATAGTATCGCCAGGTTTAATGTTATCAACATTTACAATTGTTTTTGGATTAACAGATAGATCCAATGTACCAGCTGCAAATGTGTTGTTCGTTACTTCAGTATCGCTAAAGTATGCAAATGTTCCTCCTCCGACTAATGATAACCCTAGTGCTGCTGATGCGATTCCTAAACCAAATTTTTTCTTAATGCTCATTCTCCATTTCCTCCTCTTACCCTTTTTGGGTATGTATAAAATTTTTATTTTGACCCTTGATTTACAAGGAGTTCAAACCGTTTAGGCAGTCTTTTCTTCGTTGTCTTGTTTTTTGGATTTTGGATCGATTTCTCTTAAGGCTTGATAAATACTAAATGCTGCATAACCTAGCAATAATATCCCTGGGCCAATTAATAGAATGGCACTGCCTTCCTTGGATTGGGCAAAGTCTATAAAGTATCCAATATAAGGGATTGTAAAACCTGTATAAATAGCCTGAACATTCTCTGATAGTACCGGGTTCATGTCAGCCGCTTGGTTATTATCCCCTTTTGTCTCATACATCACATGTTCACCACTTGTAGTGACGCCCATAATCCGGTGAGTGATTAATTTTTCATCACTTGCTACGAAAGTAATGACATTTCCCTTTTTAAGATTTCTCTTTTCATCCTTTTCCAGCGGCTTTACTGCTATTACAGACCCCGTTAGAAAGGTCGGCTCCATTGATCCAGATAAAACGGTTTTTAGCTGGTATCCCATAATTTCAGGCTCTCCACCTGATGCTTTTGAGGATACTACTAAAACAGCCATTAATATGAGATTAATAAACAATATTGTTGTCACTAGATTACTAATAAACTTTCTTGTTTTTTTCCAAGCAGATTTCACAGCTTGTCCACCTTTCTATTTGATATAGAGGTTAAGGTTTTCTATTACATACAAGCAATTACGTTCTTTAACCAAGACTACATCGTTCTTTTTATCGAACTTCCAATTTGAGTATAGTTCAATCGGATTATTTTTAAAAATTCCAAATTCAGCCGTTTTTTCGTTTTAAAGAACAATTTTCAATTATTTTCTTAACTTATCTTCATTTTTCTCAATATTTCGTATTTTTTATTGAACAATTTGTTCGTTATAATGAATTAACAAAAAATGAAGTTTCATTGTGGAAAATATAGAGCCCGTAAATTTGTGATAAAAGGGGAAATCATTGTGGTGGGGATGCGAATAAAACGATTACGAATAAAAAAAGGGTATTCTATTAATGAGCTTTCTGAAAAATCAGGAATATCTAAGTCCTATTTAAGTTACATTGAAAGGGGAATACAACAGAATCCTTCCTTGCAAGTCTTATCAAGATTAGCGAATACTCTTGATACAGATGTGGAGGATCTGCTAGATAATAAGAAAAAAGAAGAGATTATTGAGTTGCAAAATATTGATGATGACTGGATTCAGCTAGTTCATGAGGCCATTCAAAACGGAATTACAAAGAAGGATTTTGCCTATTATTTAGACTTTATAAAATTTAAGAAACTGAATGGGGGCAATGATCATTGAGAATTGGAAAAAGTATTTTCCTAATAGCTGCCATTCTTTTATTATTTGGCTCTGTTCTTGTTTTCATCTCCATATCTGATATTTATAAACTAGAGAAGAATAAAGATATTTCATTAATTGAAGCAAAGGAAAAAATCCAAATAATTGAAAAAGATTCACCTCAGCCTATGCTTAATAAAGAACAAAAGATTGAATATTCATTCAAAAAAGGGGAAGCAATTGGAATATTAGAAATCCCGCGCCTTCAAGCCAAACTTCCCATTATTGAGGGAACAAGTGAATACGAACTAGAAAAAGGTGTCGGTCATTATTCTGGCACTGTACTACCTGGCCAGCCAGACCAAATATTGCTTTCTGGTCATCGTGAAACAGTCTTTCGCCAGCTTGGAGAATTAGAAATGGGTGATATTTTTCAAGTAATCATGCCATATGGAACCTTTCGCTATGAGATTACACACGCACAAATTGTTGAGGCTGATGACTCAACTGTTATTAAGTCCACGGCACCAACCGAAACACTGACCGTCTCAACCTGCTACCCCTTTTCATACATCGGAGATGCACCTTATCGATATGTATTAACAGCTAATCGAATAGATAATCCAGTTACAAATTAAAAAAGGCCAGTCCGTCCAATGCATCGCATCTGACAGGACATGGCCCCATTCTTATTTCTGTAAATTCACAGCAATTCTTGAACCAACCTCAGCATTATGCTTAACAAGGGCAATATTTGCGATTAAGCTTTTCCCTTCAGTTAATTCCTTCAACTTTCCTAATAGGAATGGCGTTACTTTTTTACCTGAAATATTGTTTTCTTTCGCTTCTTGTAACGCTGTTTCAATTAATTTAGTAATAAAAGTCTCGTCTAGTGCATCTGCTTCTGGGATTGGGTTTGCAATTACTACACCGCCATTTAATCCAAGCTCCCATTTCGTACGGATCATGTCTGCAGCTTCTTGTGTTGTGTCAACACGGTAGTTTACGCTAAATGGGCTTGTACGTGTGTAGAATGCTGGAAAAATATCCGTTTCAATGCCGACAACTGGCACACCATATGTTTCAAGGTATTCTAGTGTAAGCCCTAAATCAAGGATTGATTTGGCACCCGCACATACAACAGCAACATTTGTTTGTGCCAATTCTTGAAGGTCAGCAGAGATATCCATTGTTGTTTCCGCTTCACGGTGAACCCCACCAATACCACCGGTTACAAAGACTTCAATACCTGCAAGTTGTGCACAATACATTGTTGCAGCAACCGTTGTTGCACCATTTTTCTTTTGTGCTATTAAAAATGGCAGGTCGCGTCGGCTAGCTTTTTCAACTTCCTTGCTTTGAGCTAAAAATTCAAGCTCATCGTCAGAAAGACCAATTTTAATTTTGCCATTAATGATAGCAATAGTTGCTGGAACAGCACCATTTTTTCGAATAATTTCTTCAACTTCTTTTGCTGTTTCCACATTTTGCGGATATGGCATTCCATGTGAAATAATCGTTGATTCCAATGCTACAATTGCTTTATTTGCTTTCTTAGCTTCTAGTACCTCAGTTGAATATTCTATCCAGTTTTCTAACATGATGTCATAACTCCTTATTAAAAGTATTGTTTAAACGTTTCTTGTAATCGAAGATGATTTAAATTTGGATTAACTGTTTCATGTGATTGAAGAGTCAATATGGAGCAGGCAATTCCAATTTTACAAGCATTTTCAGTCTCTAAGCCTTTCAAATGAGCATACATAATTCCTGCGACAAGGGAATCACCTGCACCTGTAACATCCTCAACATTGACCTTTGGAGGAAGAAGTACGCCTGCTTCACCCAATTTTGTAAAAAAGATTAAACCCTTATCTCCTCGAGTGATAACGACTTTTTCTACCCCTTTTTCCATGAGTTTCTCAGCCGATTTGAAAAAATCCCCCTCATCATTGATCTTCATTCCTGACAATGCCTCAGCTTCATCTTTATTTGCAATCAACCAAGTGACCCCTTGCAGATCTTCAGGTAGCTTTTTTGCTTTTGGCGAAGAGACAGGTGTAATGCAAAGAGGGATATTTTCCTCTTTACAACGAACAATGATTTGCTTTAACACTTTGTCTGGAAAATTCGTATCTATGACGACCATTTCTGATGATGCTAGATAGCCCCACCTTTTTTCAATAAAATCGATATCAATAGAGTCATAAATAGACATATCGGCAAGAGCGACAGCCATTTCTCCTTCATTATCAAGAACCGCTGTATAAGTCCCTGTTGCCGAATGGGCAGACACGAGAGATGGGCTAATATCAACATAGGCTTTTGTATCATTTAGAAGCCATTTCCCTTCATGATCATCCCCAACAACCGTCACAAGAGCGACATCACAGCCAAGTCTTCCTAGATTTTCTGCAATATTTCGTGCGACCCCTCCGCATGATTGAGAACTTTCGGCAGGATTAGACGTTCCAAATTGAAGATTACTTAAAGCCTGAATTTTTCTGTCTACATTGGCCCCCCCAATACAGACAATATCCTTTCTTTCCGGTAGAACATAGGCTCTACCAAGCAGCTTCCCTTCTTTTGTTAGAGAAGAGATATAGCCTGCAACAGCTGATCTTGACAGCCCTGTCTTTTCCGCTAGTTCATTTTGTGAAATAAATGGGTCATTTTTAATGAGCCTTAATATTAACTGTTCCTTTTCATTCATCATCCTTCAGTCCTCGGAAATAAACTTATGTTTTTATAATAAACTTTTGTTCACAATAAAGCAATAGTGTTCTTAAATTTGTAATAATTCCCCTTATAACCTCACTTTTATTCCTTATTCTCCTCATTTTTTTATCACAATTATTCATTAAACTGTTCTTGAGAATAATTACTGGGGGTAAGATGAATGAAGAAACTAGTTTTATTATTGCTAAGTGGATTGACAGTATTTGCTTTAGCTGCCTGTGGAGACAAATCAGCTGATAGTGGGACAGCCAAAGAAAAGCCAAAAGTAGATACTGAAAATATTAATGAGGAGACTACGGCTCAAACAGCTAGTTCAATTGAACCGACAGAAGAACATAAATGTGCTTTTTGTGATATGAAAATTTATTTAAAGGATGAAACAATGGGCGTCTTTACTGCACAAGCACTTAACTCAAAAGGGGAGAATCTTTTTTTTGATGATTCTGGCTGCCTGTTAAACTATGAAAGAAAAACCGGTGAAAAACTAGATGAGAAGTGGGTTCGGGACTATCTATCAGCCGATTGGATTGACGCAGAGAAAGCAATTCCAGTCCACTCTGACATGCAAACACCGATGAAATATGGATATGCTTTTTTTGAAACACAAGATAGCGCAGATAAATTCACAAGTGAGAAAACAGATATGGAAGCTACCCTTTCTAGTTGGGAAGAGATAGATAAGGTTTCAAATGAAAGATATATAAAAAAGATGGAAAAGATGAAAAATAAAGAAGAAGACGATCATAATGAACATGACGATGAATCTGAAAATAGTCATTAAACATTAATATTCGAATAAAAACCGCTGCAAACTTTGCAGCGGTTTTACTATTTTACACCGACTATTTGTTTTTCAAAAAAAACTTTTTCTAGAGAATTATACTTTCCAGCAGTATTTGTTAAAACATCTATATTTTCATGATATATTAGCTTTCCTTCTTCAAGGAAGATAGCTGTATCAGCAATTTCCTCTACGATTGACAGAATATGAGTGGAAAAAAGGATCGTTTTCCCTGCCTCTTTTTCTTCTTTTATTATTTCTTTAAAACGAAATACCCAGAAAGGATCAAGCCCGTTCGTTGGTTCATCAAGGATAAGGAGGGGCGCTGCTGAAAGGAGAGCCTGAGCAAGCGAGAGCCGCTGCTGCATTCCTTTTGAATAATGCTTAATCAATTTCCTACGATCTTCAAATAAACCAACCCTTTTTAGCACTTCATCGACTCTAGACTTTGCAATCCCTTGCAAGCCAGCAAAAAAAAGGAGCATTTCCAATCCTGTTAGCTGATTAGGGAATATCATATCATCAGGCATATAAGAAAAAAAAGCCTTATATCGCTCACTCATTGGATCAACTGGTTTCCCATCTGCCTTCATTGTTCCGCTCGTTGGCTTTATTATCCCTGTCAGCAATTTAATAAGCGTACTTTTTCCAGCCCCATTTCCACCACAAAGAGCTGTTATTTCTCCTTTTTTAATAGGAAAAGAGATTTCTCCAATTTGCTTATGTTCAGTATAACGTTTCGTTATACCTTCTAATTCTATTAAGTATTCTTTACTCATTTCCTATTCTCCTTTTAACAAACAGGTGGCTAAAATAAAAAGGTACTGTCACCCATAAGAGTGATGCTATAACAAATAGACATTGCCCTAACCAGCCATTTGCCCATACTGTTAAATCGTACAAATTTGGTCCAAAAACAGACGCTCCATCTAAAGAAAGGATTGCCCATACTCTAATTAGTTCCACCGGATTTAAGAAGATTGAAATCGACAATAATGTAAGAATCCACTCTTTTGTGACAAATATACTCAGTCCCATGACAATGAACTCATAAAATAAAACTGAGATGGCCCAAACAATTAAACTCATACCTAATGCCTGAAAACGCGTTCTCGACCATAAACCAATCATCATCGACAATGCTAAAAAAAATACTGCTAATAATAAAGATAGAAAATAGAATAAAAACATTACTGAAATAGAGGTATCTGCATTTCCAATAAACATGACAATGGCCGCTGCCCCATACCCAAAAGTAATAACAGACCATAGCGACAAGAAAAGACCTATATATTTTCCGACTAGAACAGATTTGACTGAAACAGGATAGGTTAAAAGCAGCATTAACCCCCTATCTTCTTTTTCGCCGGCTATAAATAAGCTCCCTATTAGAAGTGCAATTAATGGTATTAATAATAGATTTAAATTAAGGAGGCTGGCAGTCATGCGGCTGAATCCAGTATAACCAGATTGACCTGAATTTCCAAAATATGTGACAAATACAGCTAAGAGTGCAAACAGCATACCGAAACTGCCAAGCCACTTACTTCTCATAATAAGAGTCAGCTGCTGTCGAGCAATTTTGTATATACTCATTGTTTCCAACTCCATTGGTGCTTGAGAAATCGTTCGTAATTATATAACTCGCCTTTTCCCTGCTCCTTCATATAACTTTCTGCCCTTTCTTGATCTTTAAAAGTGACGATGCCATTTGCCATCGGGGTCCAAAACTCAGGGTGATAGGCATGAAAAGCGTCTTTAAGCTCAAGCCATTCTCCTGTTTCCGAATCTCTAACGAATTGTTTTGCTACTTCATCCTTAGCAAGGGACTTATCCTTTTCTAAAAACTCAACCATGCAGCCAATATCATCAAACTTAAATACATCTCCTTCTAATGAAATAATTTCAGTTGCATAATTTTCATGGGCAATGCTCATATTGCATATTTCGCAAACATCAATTTCTGGATTAATCTCTACTGGCTCAAAAGACTGTGTTCCTGCACAGCCAGAAAGTATTATAATACCGATAAAATAGACTAGTATTTTTCTCATTCCATTCGTTTTCCCTTCAATAGAATAAATACTGACGAACTCGTTAAAATTAGGCCGTAAATTAATAATGATAACTTGCTTTTCTCTTTTTGATTTTTCTTTTCTTTTTCAAAATGCACCGGTAAGGTTAGCGGTTTTTCATCATATACATTTGCTGTCCCGATGGAGGGAAACATTGATTCTGCTTTACTCCATATTTTGATAGCAGGGCTTTCAAAATAAAACTGCCAATACGGATGACTCTTTAGAATCTGATCATAAATTGAGCCTGCTTTATATGGTATTTCCCCAATACCATCACCTGTTAAATCATAGCTGCTATAATCATCCCAGTAGTTTCCTTTTTGTTGTCCATTAAGAAGGATATCCTTATCGGCAATCTTCGACTGGACTACATTCCCGATAAAATTATTTTCCGTCAACACGTTATCTATGTTATCTCCCTTAAACTCTATCCCTACTTGATTCGCAGCTATTAAATTTTGCCTAATATGTGTCTGCTCCGCATTTTCAAAATAAAGACCTGAGCTATTCTGCCTTATTTCATTTTCTTCGATAACAATATTGGAAGAATCATAAATGAGAATGCCAAAGCCTCTAAAATGAAACTGATCGGTAATTTGATTTCGATTAAACTGAAGATTCTTAGAATCCATGATCATAAAACCAGTCACATTTTTTTGAATGTCGTTTTCTTCAGCTGAAATATCTTCACTGAACATGAAATGGAAGCCGTATCTGGAATCTTCAACGGTATTATTTTGAATGTTACTTTTTGAATTAGAATCAAAATAAATCCCATCTTGGACATTTTTTATCCGATTATTCCCAATGAAGTTCCCATGCCCATAATAAAGATGGATCCCATTGCCACGCTTAGAAAAATGGGTATCAAAACTTTCAATGTCATTATTTTTGATAATATTGTTCGAACTTTTTTCAGAATAAATCCCAAACAATACATTAGAAATATGGTTAGAATCTATTACAACGTCCTTTACTTCCTTCAATAATATCCCGCTGTTATCCTTATCCTTTCCGCTATTCTGGATCGTAAATCCCTTTATGACAACTCCATCAGAAGCAATCGTTATGACATTTCCATTTCCTCTTCCATCAATGATCGCTCCATTTTGGGCGACGAGAGTTATTGGTTTAGAAATTGTGATGGATCCACGATATAACCCCTCTTGAATATTTAATGTATCACCAGGTTCTGCATGATCAATCATTTCCTGAAGATTCATATCAGATTCCACTGTCACTTCTGCTGCTGCAGCATCCGTATTCCAAGGGATGAACAAGAAAAATATGCACCCATAGAACAACAGCAGCCCGTCATTTATCACTTTCCCCATTGTCCACATCCTCTGCCTTATATATTTACCAATCTAGCAAATACTTGTGAAAGAAAGTTGAAAATATTATGGTAAATCGATGAAGTGAAATAATCTTTTTTGTGTTTTAAATCACATGTGTAGATATTTCACAAATAATACTATATAGTTAGCTAGGTAACTATTATTCAAAGGGGATTATATGAAAAACAATCAAAGCGAGCTATTTCATCATATTTACCAATTTACACGCCATTTTTCGAAGCTATTAAACGAAAATCTGGTGCCGCTGGGTCTATATTCCGCACAATGGGCCATCATCTATCAGCTAAAAACAGAAGGTTCGAGTACGCAAAAAGAGCTGTCTTCTTATCTTGGAGTGGAGGCTCCTACTATGTCACGGACATTAGGAAGGTTAGAAAAGTCAGGATGGATAGCAAGGATACCTGGCATAGATAAACGCGAAAAGAAAATTAAACTAACTGATGCAGCACTTGCAGAGTACCCTAATTGGTTAAATGCTGTTCGTTCATCAGAAGAGCAAGTTCTTCACCAAATTACAGATACAGAAATCGTACAGATGTTAGATTTAATGAAAAGGATGAAAGATAATTTTTCATAAAAAAATAATGAACTTAATAGTTAGAGGCTAATCTTTTAGTTGGAGGACATCATGAAGAAACAATCATTATGGACAAAAGACTTTTTAAGTATTTCAATTACAAGCTTTTTTCTTTTTATCGGATTTTATATTTTGCTTACAACATTACCTATTTATGTATTAGAGGATTTGAGTGGTAATGAAACACAGGTCGGGTTAGTTCTTTCTGTTTTTCTCATGGCAGCTGTGCTGTGCAGGCCTTTTACAGGCAAATGGATTGATGAGTTAGGGCGCAAAAAAATATTGATCCTTTCATTGGCCATTTTCTCAATATCCTCTATTCTTTATTTTTGGACAGATTCTCTACCTTTATTACTCGGTTTACGATTCTTACATGGAATCGGATTCGGAATGGCTACGACTGCTACAGGAGCCATTGTTGCTGATATTATTCCAAATGAACGTAAAGGCGAAGGTCTTGGCTATTACGCTATGTTTATGAACTTAGCGATGGTTATTGGACCTTTTGCAGGATTAACCATTATTCAGTATGCTAGCTTTAATTGGATATTTGGTTTAAGTTCTATCCTTGCTATTTTTGCTCTGCTCCTATCCTTACTAGTCCAAGTTCCAAAAAGCATGCCAAGTCCTAAAAATACTGCAGATGCTAAATTTTCTCTTTCTAGCTTCTTCGAAAAGAGTGCTTTACCTGTTTCCATCGTTGCCGGTATTCTAGCCTTTGGTTATTCTGGAATCCTTTCGTTCATTTCTGTCTATGCTAAACAGCTCGGCTTACTGACAGCAGCAAGCTTCTTTTTTGTTGTATATGCTGTGTTCATATTAATTTCCCGGCCATTTACTGGACGATGGTTTGATGTATACGGAGAAAATAAAATTATTTACCCGACCATTATTTTATTTGCAATCGGGATGTTGTTGCTAAGTCAGGCTAATAATACTTTTCTATTTTTACTCGCTGGTGCCATTATTGGGCTAGGCTATGGTACTCTCACCCCTAGTCTGCAAACAGTTGCGATTAAAAATTCTGATCCTTCAAGGAGAGGATTAGCGACATCAACATTCTTCACATTTTTAGATTTAGGTATTGGACTCGGCTCCTATACTCTTGGAATGATCGTTGTGTATACCGGTTTCTCATCTCTATATTTGATCCTTGTTGGCGTTATTTTGTTTGCTTTCATGATTTATTACTACCTGCACGGCAAAAAAACAAGTGCAGATCAACCAGTTACATCGAAAGCAGATTTACCAATATAAAGTGAAACTTCAATCAGTGGGGGTTTTCCTTCATCCCCCACTGATTGTTAGTTGCGGCCCACAGGAAGTGGGTCACGCAGACGTTGCCACACGATGTGGCGCTTTTAGTCTGTGTTCATTTTATGGCCTTTTACGGGCTGTTGATCCCCCACTTAGAAATTTATTCTTAACTCAACTTCTTGAAGTGGGGGTCTTACAGCCCGTTAATCTGCGATAAAATGAAATTTCAATAAGTGGGGAGAAGAAATCGGCTTACATGCCGATTTCTTTTTATAAACGGATGTTTTTATAACAAGGTTGCTTTTACCAAGTTTAATATTATTCTTTGTCAGCATGTTTGATTTATTTATCAGCCAAAATGGCTGGTTTGTCAGCCAATCAACGAAAACATCGATATTTTTGAAATGTGCCTTTAAAAATAAAAAAACTAAACCCGCTAAGGTTTAGTTCCCAGTTCTTGGTAATATTAATATTTCTACCCTTCTATTTCTGGATTTTCCTTCTGCTGTATCATTGGAGGCAACCGGTTGAAATTCTCCAAACCCTTTGGCACTAAACGAACTCGGATCTAAGTTTTCATTTTGTAATACGATTTTCATAAAATTAATTGCCCTCATAACACTTAATTCCCAGTTCGATTCAAAAGGAGCGTTCCCGATTGGTACATTATCTGTATGTCCACTTATAATAATATTTCTAGGGGGGTCCATCACAAGAAGATCTGAGATTTCTTTTGCAACCTTTATATCTTCCTCCCTTACTTCAGCGCTTCCGGGAGCAAATAAAACATTATCTCTAATAGAAACCAATAATCCTTCGTCAGTTAATGACGTTTCTAATTTTTCACCTAAGTTGTTCTTATTGATATAAGAATTTACTTTATTTTGTATCATTTCCAGCTCTTCACGATCAATTTTCTGCTGTAATTTTTGTTCTTTTTCCTTAGCTTCGTTCCCTTTATCCTTCTCACCGATATCAGTACTCGATGTTTCCATTTCTCCATCAGGCATCGGACTAGGAAATTCAAAAATTCCTGTTCCTCCATTTAAGGCGCTATTAAATGCTTTTGAAAGTTCTTGGAATTTTTGTGCATCAACAGAACTCATTGCAAAAAGAACGATAAATAAGGCTAGAAGCAAGGTTAATAGATCCGCATATGGAAGCAGCCATGATTCATCGACATGTCCATCATCATGACTTTTCTTTTTCCTTTTACTCATCTTTCTTCACACTGCCTTCTTCAAGAAAAACCTTTCTCTCTCCTACAGGCAAATAAGAAGCTAGTTTTTGTTCTATTACTCTTGGCGCCTCACCTTCGAGAACCGACAAAACCCCTTCAATCATCATTGCTTTCAACTTCGCTTCCTGCCTGGATTTCCGCTTTAGCTTATTTGCAAAAGGATGCCATAGCACATATCCTGTAAAAATCCCTAATAAAGTAGCTACAAAGGCAGCACTAATGGCATGACCTAATGTATCCGTATCACTCATATTCCCTAATGCAGCAATTAGACCGATTACGGCTCCCAATACCCCTAGAGTAGGAGCATAAGTTCCTGCCTGAGTAAAGATTAATGCTCCGGCCTGATGTCTTTCTTCCATTGCATCAATCTCTTCATTCAAAACATCACGTATGTAATCAGCACTTTGTCCATCAACAGCAAGTGAAAGTCCATTTTTCAAAAACGGATCATCTATTTCACTTGTCTTCGCTTCAAGAGCAAGCAAGCCTTCTTTTCTAGCAAGCTGAGCCCAATCAGAAATCATTTTTATTAAATCAACTGGATTCATTTGCTTTTTTTCCTTAAAAATAATGCCAAATAATTTCGGGATTCTTTTTATTTCACTCGTTGGAAATGCTATTGTTACTGTAGCTGCTGTTCCAAGTAAAATAATTAATATGGCAGCTGGGTTAATTATCACTGCTGGACTAACTCCCTTTAATATCATTCCAACCCCAACCGCGATGATTCCTAAAATAAGACCAATTATCGTTGTTTTATCCATATTCTCTCACCTATCTTAAATAAAGATTCTCTATTGTTATTTCGACATTTTTCTCGCAAACTTTAGAATCAAATTAATTATTTGTTATTAACAATAGAAAACACACTTTAATTTAAGGGTATAGAAATATGAATAAAGCTAATCACAAAGAAAAGAAAGGAATAAAACTCCCTACCTTCCTTTGATCATAGCCTTTTCAAAAAAAATTTTGTCCTAATAAATAGCTTCTATTTCCATTACGATATGCTTATACCGTTTGAGGTAAGCCATCATGAAGCAGTATCTTACCTAACCATTTCTCTTTGAGTTTTACTAGAAGAAGAAACCTCTTCTGAAACAACAACATCTTCTTCTGAAAAAATCACTTCTTCTGAAACAATCACTTCTTCTGAAGCAATCACTTCTTCTTCTTCTATCTGTTCGGCGACATGTTCGGCGGCGACGATCTGTTCTGCGATCTGTTCTGCGATCTGTTCGGCGACGATCTGTTCTTACAATAACTCTATTGGCGAAAATTGTAATTTCATTGGCTTTAATGACTTTTCTTCTTCCTGTTTGATGGGACATTAATTTCCCCCCTTTCGGTTTCACTAATATAGAATATGTTATAGGTTTAATATGGAATGGACAAAAACCCAGATTTATTTACCTATTTTCTAAAAATGCTCATTTTTTTTGATTTAAAAAACCACCATATCCCTAAACTAGTTTAGGCCTTGTTTTTTCAGTTCATTCTTCATATAGTTGTTTCTATCCATTATATATTGGCATATGAATTCCGGCTCCATATCAAATTGTTGAATATAATCTTTTTTATATGGATCTTTTAAAACAAAAGGGCGGAGAAGTGTATGCAGTTCCTGTATTCTAGGTTTCATAAAGTCGACTGTAAATTGATTATTGAGGATTTTAAGGAGGATTTTATAATATAATTTTCTAAATGAAGGAACATCGAGCATTCTTGCTGATAAGGTATTAAATCCATCTATTCGAACATAGTCATATTCCATAATATCCCCATGAACATCTCTTCCCCAAGTGCCATCATAATCCCATGGAAGGACCTCGAATAAACCTGAGTCTCCTGTCCTGCATAGGGCATAGTTTTGAACAAATCCATCAAAGTTCTGGGTACAGACCACGCCTGCAAGCCAACGCAAATACTTTTCAACATCAATGTAATTTCCTATCTCTTGTTCAAATTCTTTCCTTAAGAGTGTATTTGCTTTAAAAATAAATTCTTGTAAGATCAGTCGTTCTTCGTCCATTCCATACTTTATTTCATAGCCCATTTCTAAAGATTTCTTAGGAGCATTATCATATTCACTAATTAGTGAAAAATTAGCATCTCCATCAATTGCATAGAAAATCGACTCTACTGGAATGTTCCTTTTCTTGAAATAGTATTCATCTACTGACTCTAATTGCAGATAAACACCTTCTGGCTTTCCATTCAAAACAAGAAAAACATGCTCTGCTGAGGGAGTCATTACACCAATATTTGAAAAAAAATCAAAAGAAAGCTTATTTCTTAATAATGAATGGTCTTTATATTCTGCATTTAAATGCAGCTCTTTTGCCCCTTTCCATGTCTTAGGTTTATAAAAGTGAATATGATACGATTTCTTATTGAATTCTCGAACATAAAATCCTCGGAACAAAACATCGATGTCATACTTTTTATTATTAATGTTTATTTTTCCTATTACAGGATTTTCGGACCAAACATTCTTCTTTAAATCGAGGAGACTCTTTGGATTAATAAACAAATTATAGATAGGTATTTCTTCTTTTTTCAAAATAAATCACCCCTAACTGAGCCGTTATTAAATCGTATGACAGACATTCGTAGGGTGACAGTCCCTAATAATCCATTTTGCTAAAATAGGCATTAGTCTAAGTCAAAACTTCGCTAAAATCCGTATGCTATTAATATAAAGAAAACTCGCCGATTGGCGAGCCTTGGAAAGGCACAGACTGAGGCGTAGTTGCACTTATCGCGCTCATATATGCCACGTCCTGTGGCATTCGCCCGACTAGGACTTCCTGTCCGTTGTACTTGATTCCTAAAATTGGCAACTACGTCGAATCATCTTCTGCGCTGACAATTTATACGCTTAACGTGCGAAAAAGAATGATGTTTTAGAGTGACAATTAATAAGGAGGATTTAATTTTGAGAAGGTATACTGAAACGGAAATTCGCCGTGCAGTTGCTGAAGTAGTAGCTGCAGGAATGGAAAAGTTTCTATATCAAGAGCCATTTTCTTCAGAGAGTTCGAGGCAGTCTGCGAGAAGGAAAAGTTATACCACTTCTGACAGGAAAAAAAGTACATGAGAATTTAGATTAAAAAATAGGCAAGGGACTGTCCCAAAGCAAAGGTGTCAGACACCATAAGCAAAGAGCTTCTCAAAATTGAGAAGCCCCTTTATTTATAAAACCAAAACCATTTTAGGAATTTTAAAACATTTTTTTACTAATTTTTTGTTCATAGTTTTTAAAAAGAGAAGAATTCGTGTTTTTGCCCCTCTTCGCTATCATACTGTTAAAGCGAAGCATTTTTTCATTTAATTTCTTTTGCAATTTTTGTTTTTCGTCTGGATCCTCACATTTTCTTATTAATTCCTCTATTGTAAGCATTTCTTTTTTTAACTGATTATCCTCTTCGGTATATCCTGCATTTTTCAATACCCGATACGCCATCCGTATATCCTCTGGAACTGATGCTAAGTCATCAAATGGAAGTGGTTTCCCGTAGCCGGGTAAATGTTCAAATTCCTTTTCTTTATAAGCCTTTTTTATCCGATCTTCAGAAATAATTGAAAAAAGGTCCATGCCAATAACCTCCCTCTACTGTTTCCAAGGTGAATACATTCATTGTTCCTTTTATTATATACTTTAATAAATGAACTGACATGATTTATGCAAGAAGAAAGGCATTTTTCGTTGTACATAGGATTTTTCTAATTTGGAAAAACTACATAAAGAAATATGAAAGGAGTTGATACTTTGGCTCGCGGAGCAAACTTTAATCATAAAAATAAAAACCATCCAGGCAATTTCCCTAAAAAATCAATTATAGAGAACAAGGCAACTGAGGCACAGGAGGATGAAGAGTTTCTCGTTGTTCAGGAAGCCTTTAAAAACCGAATAGAAGGACATGACGGAACAGAATTTAGAGATAAGTAAATGTAAAAATAGGGTCTAATAATGAAGACCCTATTTTTAAAATTTTTACAACATAAATGATTTAATATCAAGCTTCTTCAGCCATGCAGAACATGCCTCAGTATCTTTTGAGAAAATACGATCCTTCGTAATAGAAGGCACTATTTTTCTTGCTTCTTTATAGAAAGCCTTCGTCTTGTCTGCCATTTTCTCAACTCCCTTGAACTCAGCAGCCTGTAAGGCACAGATCAGTTCAATCGAAAGGACATTATTAGCATTTTGAATAATTTGATAAGCATGTCTGGCAGCGATTGTTCCCATGCTGACATGATCTTCCTGGTTAGCAGAGGATGGAATTGAATCTACACTTGCCGGATGGGCTAATGTTTTATTTTCGGAAACAAGAGCAGCTGCACAATACTGAAGAATCATTGCCCCTGATTGCAAACCAGGCTCCGGACTTAAAAATGGTGGCAGATCATTTAACTGAGGATTGACTAATCGCTCAATTCTTCGTTCCGAAATGTTGGCAAGTTCTGCTACAGCGATTTTCATAAAATCCATTGCAAGTGCAATCGGCTGACCATGGAAATTTCCGCCTGAAATGACACTTTCCCCTTCATCAAAAACAAGCGGATTATCTGTCGCAGCATTCATTTCAATTTCTAGCTTTTCCTTTACATAGTCAAGTGCTTGCCATGAAGCTCCATGAACCTGTGGGATACATCGGATGGAATATGCATCCTGAACACGAATTTCCCCTTGCTTTGTAATTAACTGACTGCCTGATAAATAGGCTCTCATTCTTTCTGCTGTATTAACCTGCTGCTGATAGCCTCTTGCAAGATGAATTTTCTCGTCAAAAGCATCGATAATCCCATTTAAGCCTTCCATAGTAACAGCAGCAATTAACTCACTTTGATAGGCAAGCTTTTCTGCTTCAAGATAAGCAACTACTCCCATTGCTGTCATTGCTTGAGTTCCATTAATGAGAGCTAGTCCTTCCTTTGCTTCCAATGTAAGTGGATTTAAGCCTTCTTCCGTAAGAACTTCAATTGAAGGTCTTCTGTTTCCTTTATAAAAAACTTCTCCTTCTCCGACAAGAACTAATGCTAAATGTGAAAGCGGAGCTAGATCCCCACTTGCGCCAAGAGACCCCTGCTGCGGAATAACCGGATGAATTTCTCTGTTCACCAGTTCAAGTAATCTTTCAATGATGATTGGTCTAGCTCCAGAAAAACCTTTCAGTAAAGCATTCGCTCTTAATAACAGCATTGCTCGTGAAACAGACTCCGGAAATGGCTCTCCTACTCCACAAGCATGTGAACGAATTAAGTTTAGCTGAAGATCTTTGACATCCTTCTGATTAATAAGTACATCACTGAACTTTCCAAAACCAGTGTTGATACCATATATGACTCTTTCTTTCTCAACAATTCTTTTTACTGCGTTATAGCTTTCTTTTACGGCCACCATACTTTCTTCAGATGGCTCGACTTTTTCCTTCTCAAATAATACCCTCTTAATTTCTGCAAGCGTTAACGTGTTTCCTGTTAGAATAACCATTTTTATTCCTCCTCAGTACATTAGCGGGATAAAGAAAAGGCTGTACTTCAAACAGAAGTTTGAAATACAGCCTTTTTGTATGGTTCATTATTCAATAGAAAGCTTTGAATCATGATCATCAATCCCAATCAAAAATTTTCCGAATATAATTAATTGTATGTTTATAATTCAACCCTTGTCAATTATTACTTTACATTTTTTAACAAATTAGATCATTAGATTGTTAGAGTGATAAAGTATTGTCATATTTCAGCAACAAATTTCAGAGTCATTAAACCTGAATAAAACCCGCCATATCAGAAATGGAGGGTTTAGGTTTCATAGGCTATATTAAGTTTGCATTTAAAGCATAAATTATAGATAAGTTACCACTTAATGCTTAAAAAGTTAGTAAAAACAATTTTTACTTGTATTTTTAATCGAATCTCGTATTAATACATATAAGAGGGTGTCCCTCATGAACAGCCTCAATTTTCTAGGCTATAATCTTCCAGGATGAATAGTTTAAATAACTACTTACTTTTTTCTAGGATGTACTTGCGAGTTCCTCATGTAGGATCTCTCCTGATCCCATTTCTACAGAGTAGCTTAATGGTGCAAATAATAGTGCTCCTTCTAAAAAAATCATACTTAAGAAATTTGTAATGTTTGAGACAGAAAAAAGAAAATATTGAATTGTATGATACAACTATAGAAGGAGGGAACAGTATGAATCATGTAGTAAAGACGTCTGGACTTACTAAACAAGTTAAAGGGAAAAATCTTGTAACAGATATTAATCTTCATATACGAAAAGGTGAGATTTATGGTTTTCTTGGGCAAAATGGTGCAGGTAAAACAACCATTATGAAAATGCTCACAGGAATTACGAAGCCAACAAGTGGAGAAATAGAATTATTTGGTCAAATGCTTAGTGAACGGTCTAAGTCGGTTTTAAAGAGAGTAGGCAGCATCATAGAATATCCGATATTGTTCGAGCATCTGACAGCTTTAGAAAATTTAAAGCTTCACTGTGAATATTTAGGATATTACGATGAAAAAGGGATGAAGCATGCGCTTGATATGGTTCACTTAAGAGGGATTGAAGACAAAAAGGTGAAGGAATTTTCACTTGGGATGAAGCAGCGGCTTGGTTTAGCAAGAGCAATCGTAGTAAAGCCTGAACTCATTATTTTGGATGAACCGACAAATGGGCTTGACCCGATTGGTATTAAGGATATTCGAGATTTAATCTTTATGCTTAACAAGGAATATGGGATCACCTTTCTTCTTTCCAGCCATATTTTAGGCGAAATAGAGCAGGTTGCAAATCGAATTGGCGTTATTAAGAATGGAAGGCTTTTAAATGAAGTAGCCTTAGAAGAAATACGAAAGCAGCATACTGATTATATCGAACTACTGACAACAAATGCAGAAAAAACTGTATATTTACTTGAAAAAGAGCTTCATATATCAAATATGAAAATAATCCAAGGGAACAGAATTCGAATCTACGATTTGTCTCATACTCAAAATGACATTTCCAAACTATTGATTCAAAATGATATCGGACTGGAAGAAATCCAAAAACATTCAAGTTCATTGGAGGATTATTTTTATAAACAAATTAATGGGGGTGGAATGAATGACTAAGTTAATTCAAATGGAATGGAAGAAATTAAACCAAAAAACCGTTTGGATGGAATTATTGATTTACATGTTGATTCTTATCTTTTTCCCTGCATTTTTCATCAAGGTGGCTATGCCTGCTTTCGGCCAAAGCTATGCTGCTGCAATTGAACTAAACGGTTTTATTCAAATGGGCTATGTTTTGTTTGGTGGATCGCTAATCAATCATGTTTTCATTGAAGAATATAAAAATAAGACCATCTCGCTTTCTTTCGGGTATCCAATAAGTCGACAAAAGTTGTTTACAGCAAAAGTGCTGTTCATCGCCCTGTTTGTCTTTTTTGCCACCATTATTACATTTATTTTATCTGGATTGACAACTTATTTGCTTGATCAGTTTTTTCCCATTATTAATGGAAAGCCGACAACTTCAGATATGTTAGAATTTTTCAGCAGCATGATGATTGGTTCAGTTTTGATTACTCTAATCAGTTTCATTCCTCTCTTTTACTTTGGAATATGGAAAAGGGCAGTCGTACCAGCCATCATTTGCTCCATATTTATTATGCAATTGCCTAATTTTTCATTATTTTTCAATGTTAAACCAGATGTTGTAGTCATCATACTGAGTATTTTAGGCGCAATAAGCATATTTCTTTCTATAAAGACTGCTGAAAGCGTAGGGGAGATATAGGAGAACATCTTCTGCAAACGTTTCCGGTTCATATGATTTTCAACAATGGGTAGCGTTAACCAATGAAGGATTAACGCTCTTTTTTTTGATTACCTATTGAATGAAGCAGGTTAGAAGAACTACGATTATTAGATGTACCCAGCAGAACAAATGGTCGCAAGGTGCCCAAATACAAATACCACTAATAAAAGCTCCTCAGTGGATTCCTGTATAACGCTCATTCGCTTAGACAGCAGTTTTGCTGACAAATGGTAGTTTGTTGTAGGATAATGGTGATGTATTTAATGGGCAAAGTATGAGGGGTAAAACTCCAAAAAGAGGAAGTGTTAAACGATGAATTTAGAAATAGTTATGCAGGAGCTTGAAGCCCTTGGCAAGGAACGAACTAAAAAAATGTACATATCTAATGGTGCGCATGAGCCGCTTTTTGGCGTGGCTACAGGTGCAATGAAGCCAATAGCTAAGAAAATAAAAATAAATCAAAATTTAGCGGATGAGCTTTATGCCACAGGGAACTACGACGCAATGTACTTTGCAGGCATTATTGCAGATCCAAAAGCAATGACTGAGTCGGATTTTGATCGTTGGATGGATTCGGCATATTTTTATATGCTGTCCGATTATGTGGTAGCAGTAACTTTAGCGGAGGCAGATATTGCACAAGTAGTTGCTGATAAATGGATCGCAAGCGGTGAAGAGCTGAGAATGTCAGCCGGCTGGAGTTGCTACTGTTGGCTTTTAGGGAATCGCTTAGACGTTGAATTTTCCGAAAGCAAGATTGCCAAGATGATTGAAATGGTGAAAAATACGATTCACGATTCGCCTGAACGAACGAAATCTGCTATGAATAATTTTCTATACACTGTTGGGGTTTCATATTTGCCACTCCATGAAAAGGCAGTCGAAACTGCGAAGGCAGTAGGTGTAGTAGAAGTCAAACGGGACAAGAAAAAAAGTAGTTCCCTACACGCTTACGAAAATATTCAAAAGGAAGTAGAAAAAGGCAGGCTTGGTTTCAAACGCAAATATGTAAGATGTTAAACAATTGCCCCGCATCACGAACAATATTCAATTATCGAGGGTGTTGATCCAAGATGGATTGATGCCCTTTTTTTGTTATAGTTAACTGATAGAGAGTGATAGTACATTCTAGTCCTGTTTCATAAATTTTGGTTACTTCTAATTTTTCTTATTTTTAGGATGTAGTCAGCTTATTCGCCCCTCATAATAAAGTGAAACTTCCATCAGTGGGGGTTTTTCGACGCACAGGACGTGCTAGTGCCGACGTTGCCACAGGACGTGGCGTTCTTAGTCGGCTTCTATCCCCCACTGATGGTTAGTTGAACCAATCACGCTCAAAACGCCACGTCCTCCCAAAAGCTCTGCTTTCGGTCGTGCGATGAAATGCGGATGAATTACTCCTTGTCCTGTGGCTTTCGCCCACTAGGACATCGTGTCCGTCGTCGGGCCCCTTTACGGGCAGTTGATCCCCCACTTAGGTTTCTTTAATTTTCTCGCAACCTTGAAGTGGGGGTCTTACTGCCCGTTAATCTGTGATAAATTCCATCCCCATTCAACTTTTTAGGGAGATTGACTGCATTTCCAACATAATAATTTGGGGACTCCCAACCACTAAACTTTTTTATAGGTAAATACACATTTATGAGTGAACAAGCTGATAGGTTAATGACTAAAGAATATAATGATTGGAGATTAGAAAAAGTAAAGGAGTACATTTTATTTATCCTAGTCAAATGTATCTGTATAATAACAATCCATATAATGATGAAGCTTATTTATTTTCAACTCCATTCCAAGAGCAGAAATTCTGCCAACCGTTGGGCTGGATACAGATGAGGTTATTTTGAAATAGACTTACTACAATTTCAATCGTTTTCTTCCTATTAACAAGAAAATGGTTTCAACGAATCTGCAAATACTTTTCCTATACACCAAAAAAGGAGGAATTATTTTGCAAAATACTCAATTTACATCGGTTAGTTTGCCCTTTCCGTCAAGATGGGGACTTAGTACTAATATTGCAGGAAGACCGATTTTTAGGGGGGAACTTACTATCAACTCTGTCTCAGGCAACACGGTAATAGGTACCGCCAATTTTCGAGGTGCACCGATTCCTGTCAATGGATACTGGGACGAAAATACGAAACAACTAAGGTTTGAAACACCGTATGCTTCATTTTCTGGTAAATTAGATATTTTTGATGACCCAACAATTAAAGTTCGTCATTTAATTTTAAGTGGACGGTTTGTTATGAAAACCACTTCATTACAGGCAGGAGATAGCGGAGATTGGATTGCTACAACTAATAGAGTTCTTACTGGGCCTCCAATAAGCACGGGTACCCTGCCGCCTGTCGGAGTCTTTCTAACATCTACTCTCCTTTATGGAAGTCAAAGGGATTTTTAGCAACATACTAATATGAATTTTCTCGCTAATAAAAGTTCCTCGTTTATCATTCAGCTATTAGACGTGCTGCTTTAAAACAAAGCACCGTCTTTTTGTGTTTTAGGTCCATATTTTAGCTAAAAAAAGGAGATGTTCCCATTGAACATCTAAGAAGTTTTAATATGAAATTTGCTTAAAAAGACAGGTGAAACTCGTTTTTTCATTTGGTTTGCTATCTAAGTGAATCGTACCCTTCATCGCTTCTGTTAAGTACTTTGTAATACTTAGTCCTAGACCGCTTCCTTGAAAATGAGGATTTCTAGCATCATCTAATGTGTATAACCGTTCAAACACCCGCTCTTGATGAATCTCTGCGATACCTTTACCTCTATCCCAAATCTCAATCGCAACAAACTCATCAACCTCCCTAAGTGTTAATCCAAAGACCCCTCCATCACTTCCATATCGGATTGAATTTGAAATTAGATTGCTTAATATACGTTCTAATGCATCTTCATTTCCCCAAATATAAAATTCCCGATCTGGAATATCAATCTCTACTTGAAGTCCTTTAGAGAGGAGCATATCATAAAACTCCAAAACACTTTTTCTGCAAATTTCATTAAGTGGTATCTTACTTAGAGGCATTACATAATCATCCGATTCTAACTTTACTAAGTCAAAAAACTGATTCAACAAACCAGTTAAACTTAATACTTTTTCATGCAGACGAGTCATAAGCATTTTCTTTTCGTCAATTGCCATACTTTCATCTAGTTTCAACTTTTCCACGTACCCTAAAATAACCATAAGAGGTGTTTTCAAATCATGAGACATATTGGAGATTAATTTTCTTAAACTAGCTTTAGTTTTTGCATAGTCTGCAATGACCTTTTGGTTATAATCCAGGAGCCTGTTAATTTGTATAAGTAATAGGCGAACGGCTTGCCAATCCGTAGGCACCAATACTTTTTCTGCTGTCTCCTGCTTAATGATATCACTTATCTTTTCGCTGATTTCATTAATATTTTGTGTAAGATTCCTCCGAAACAAATATTGTAATATATTCATAATAAGCAAAACGAAAATGATTATACAAAGAATAGGAACCATGGTTTATTCACCTAATTTATATCCAATGCCCCAAATCGTTTTAATGAATTGTGGGTTAGATGGATCCACTTCAATTTTTTCACGGAGCCTTCTTATATGTACATTAATGACATTTTCATTACCGTAATAATCATCTTCCCAAATCAAATGGTATATTTGTTCCTTTGTAAATACTCTACTTTGATTGGTCATAAACAACTTTAATATCTGAAATTCTTTTGACGTTAACTGGACATTTTTATCCCCTATATTTACAGCAAATGAATGCATGTCAAGGGTGATATCTTTATAATTAAGACTATTTTGGCAGGAGTTGCTATCTTGTGGTAGATATTCAGTTGACCTGCGAATGGCCGCATGGACTCGCGCTGTTAACTCTATCATAGAAAATGGTTTGCTTATGTAATCATCCGCTCCAAAGCCAAGTCCGAGAGCTTTATCAAGATCACTTCCTTTTGCTGAAATGATCAGTATAGGAACCCTGCTCTTTTCTCTTATTTTTTTCAATAATTCCGTGCCACTCAATTTAGGGAGCATTAAATCAAGTAAAATTAAATCTGGTTCATTTTTATTAAAAAGGGCTAAAGCCTCTTCTCCATCAAATGCAGCAGTTACTATAAAACTCTCATTCTTAAGGGTATCGGCGATTAATTGACTAATTTCTATGTTGTCCTCAACTAGCAGAATGCCTTTTTTCATACTTCCACATCCAATCAAATATGTCCATTTGTTATATAATATTATTTCTATATTTTTCAGATAATTCCTTTTTAAGTAACCTGCCGAAAATGATTCAATTTAATCATACTTTATTTTAAAATAACACAAAGGCGAAGAGCATTTGAATGCTTCTTCGCCTTTAAATTTTATTTAGTCTAACTTCATTCCTTTTAATAATTCAGCAAAAGGATTATTAATTGGTTCAGCTTCTTTTTCTTGTTGCTTTAAATACTTTTGTACAGTACGTTTATCAACTTTTCCACTGCCTTCTTTTTTGCGACGAGCTTCAAAAGCAGATAGCTTTTCACGATATCCACATTTACATGTGAAGATTTGACCTGCGCCTTCACCTCGCAGCTCCATTTTCTTTTTGCATTGAGGGCAGCGAGCGTTTGTGACACGTGAGACGTTCTTCCGGTGTCCACATTCACGATCCTGGCAAACAAGCATTTTACCTTTTTTTCCATTTACTTCAAGCATTGGTTTTCCGCAGTCAGGACAAGATTTTGTGGAAATGTTATCGTGTTTGTATTTTTTATTACTTGCTTTGATTTCAGACACGATTTCTTTCGTGTAGCCTTTCATTTCTTTAATAAAGACATCTTTTTTCAGCTTGCCTGCAGCAATTGCTTCAAGTTTTTGCTCCCACTCAGCTGTTAGAGAAGGCGATTTTAATTCTTCTGGTACCAAGTCAAGTAACTGACGTCCTTTAGATGTAAGATGAATGTCCTTATTACCGCGTTTTTCAATTAAGAATGAGTTAAATAGTTTATCGATAATGTCTGCACGTGTTGCAACTGTACCTAATCCGCCTGTTGATTTTAAGGTTTCAGCCAATCTTTTATCCTGGGTATTCATATATTTCGTTGGGTTTTCCATCGCTGATAATAATGTTGCTTCATTAAAACGAGCTGGCGGTTTTGTTTGACCAGAAGTTTGCATGATTAATTTTACGTTTAATACATCACCTTTTTCAATGCGAGGTAAAATTTGTTCTTTTAAATCATCTATACCTTCTTCATCATCTACAAAACGGTTTTCATATACTTCTTTCCAACCAGCGTGTACAATCATCTTTCCGCGTGCAACGAAGTTCTCATCTCCTATTTTTGCACGAAGGGTTAATTGCTCGTATTCGTATGCTGGGAATAGTACTGCTATAAAACGTTTTATAACTAAATCGTAAATTTTACGTTCTTTGTCAGTGAATTTCGCCATTTGAACGAAGCCTTCAGTTGGGATAATGGCATGATGATCTGATACTTTACTGTCATCTACAAATGCTTTAGATGCTTTAATAGGTTTGTTTATCACCTTGTTGGCTAATGGACGATATTCTCCAACTCCACATGCTTTTAAACGCTCTGGAAGTGTTGCGACAATATCGGATGAGATATATCGTGAATCTGTACGAGGGTATGTTAATACTTTGTGCTGCTCATACAGTTTTTGCATAATATTTAATGTTTCTTTTGCAGAGTAGCCGTAGATTTTATTTGCATCACGCTGCAGCTCTGTTAAGTCATAAAGACCCGGTGCGAATGATTTCTTCGGTTTTTTCTCAATTTCAGTAACAATCGTCTTTTCCCTAGTGAGTTTTCGAATGATTGTATCGATCTTCTCTTTATCGAAGCTGCGCGTATTTCCTTTTGCATCTTGCCAAGTAAGCTTAAGTTTATCCGCTGTTTGTGCTTCAATACCGTAGTATGTTTGTGCTTTAAAGCTTTTAATTTCCTCTTCACGTTGGGCAATCATGGCAACAGTTGGTGTTTGTACACGTCCGCAGTTAAGCTGAGCATTGAAGCGCGTTGTCAGAGCACGAGTAGCATTTAAACCGATATACCAGTCTGCTTCTGAACGTGCCACTGCTGATTGATACAGATTGTCATAGTTTTTACCTGGCTTTAAGTTGGCAAATCCGTCTTTAATCGCTTTATCTGTGACAGATGAGATCCACAAACGTTTTATCGGTTTATTTATTTTTACTTTATCAATAATCCAGCGTGCGACTAGTTCTCCTTCTCTCCCTGCGTCTGTCGCCACGATTATTTCACTAATATCCTTTCTAGTCAGCTGACTTTTAACCGCATTAAACTGTTTTCCAGTTTGCTTAATAACTGTCAATTTCAAACGATCAGGCAGCATAGGCAGATCTTCTAAATTCCACGTTTTATATTTCACATCATAGCTTTCTGGGTCAGCAAGAGTGACTAGATGTCCAAGTGCCCAAGTTACGATATATTTATCTCCTTCAAGATATCCATTTCCCTTTCTACTACACTTCAGCACACGTGCGATATCTCGTGCAACAGAAGGTTTTTCAGCAATTACAACACTTTTTGCCATATTTATAACATCCTTTCGAGTTTCCGTAAGATAAATATAGCATACGTCCCAAATAGATTCAGTTTTTCCGAAGATTCCAATGAATTATTGAACCTGTTGCTAAACTAATAGGGTATTTACTAGTAAATAAATATGGTAAAATTTAGATAAAGTGAAACTTCCATCAGTGGGGGTTTTCGACGCACAGGACGTGCTAGTGCCGACGTTGCCACAGGACGTGGCGTTCTTAGTCGGCCTTCATCCCCCACTGATGGTTAGTTGCGGCCCACAGGAAGTGGGGCACGCAGACGTTGCCACACGATGTGGCGCTTTTAGTCTGTGTTCATTTTTCGGGCTTTTACGGGCAGTTGTCCCCCACCTATCTTCCTCGCTTCTCTCTCAATCTTGAGGTGGGGGTCTTACTGCCCGTTAATGCGGGATAAAAAGGAGTTGGCAGCCATTAAAACTAAAATCAATTTTCCATTTATCTATTTTTTTATGGAACCAAATGTCGTTTTTGTTTATAAAATTGAAACGCAAAATTATGTAACTGTATCAGATTTTATTAAAAGAGGTCAATGGGAGACGTTTGAATTAGATCATGGAGAAATATTTGATATGTTTAATCATGAAGTTAGCAAACCACTTGAAGGTAAAGGTTACTTTATTAATGAAGTTGATCTGAACATTATGGTAGAAGAAATAAATAAACATATTCAAAAAAATCGCCATTCCCTTTCCCTACCTCAATATGCTGGCGGAGCTAGTGCAGTGCATATCATTACCTCAGAATCTGCAGCAGGTTCTTTAAGAGTGGGGCTTGAAAGACCTAAGGTTGTGATTGGATTTCCAGACTGCTTTTCGATTGGACCATTGTGGAAACTAGATGAAAAAATAGGTCAAGCTTACCGAAATGAATGGTTACAGGAAAATATTAATTTTGAACAGGATGATTATGAATATCAAAATAAATTTACAAATACACTGCGAGAAATTGAGGATATACCAACTGAAGTTCCTATTTACATCTGGTATGGTAATAATGCCGATGAACAAACTGGACTTCGATTTTTCCTAAATTTATTGCGGGACAAAACAAATGAGATTTTTCTTATCAACTCAACTGACCTCTATGAAAGATATATTCATTCTATAGATGAAGAGCAGCCTACTTTCCATACAAGTCAGATTGAATCTAGGAACTTAAGACTTCTATTTGAACAAGGCAATGGGAATCAGCCCTTATCTGATAGGGATCGAATTCAATTTCAAAGAGAATGGGAGACATTATCACTGACGAGTGATGTTCTACGATTATGGATTAATGGTGAAATAATAGGTGTGTCTGAACATTATTATGATCCACAAATTATCAGTACACTTGAAAAGCTGCACATTGAGCAAGAAAACAAAGATTTTATCCAGACTGGAAGAGTAATTGGGGAAACATTACAACAAATGGATGAGGTTGTTAATGTTTTCTTTTTAGAGTATAGGATTAGGCATTTAGTATACAGTGGTGTACTGGAGTTAAAAGGAATACCAAAATCAATGAGACATTATCGTGTTAAACTTCGGTAATGGAGCATTCATTTAAGTACAACACTGAATTATACAATCTTGGAACAAGTCTTGGTCAACTGCGTAAAGCTGTGATGGAAGATAAGGATTAATTGAAACACTATATACTCTTTTAAGAGCGTAGAAAACGCTCTTTTTATTTTGTCATAAACAACTTGTCTACACCATAGCATGTACTATCAAATGGAAGGAGTGTGACAAAATGTTAAACAGGATAGCCAATCGCTTTTCGAAACTGGTTGAGAGATATTTACCCGATGCATTTGTTATTGCAGTATTCATGACCATTCTCGTCTTCGTTCTCGGATTTATTATGAAGCCTTCTGAACCTATCAAGCTATTTAAGTCATTCGGAGATGGTTTTTGGGTGTACCTCGCTTTTACAATGCAAATGGTTCTTTTGCTGATGACCGGTATGGCTTTGGCTTCAGTCCCTGTAGTACAGAGAATTCTAGAGGCACTGGCATCTAAGGCAAAGACCGCAAATCAGGCTTACATCATGACTTTTCTTGTATCCTCAGCTGCGTATTATATTAACTGGGGGCTTGCAGTTGTAGTTGGTGCTATAATAGCGCGTGAATTAGGGAAAAGGAATAAGCATGCTCACTTTCCGCTCCTAGTTGCATGTGCCTACACCCCTACTGTCCTATTCGCAGCTGGCTTATCAAGTTCAATTGGCTTAACAGTAGCGACAAAAGGACATTTTTTAGAAGAAATTATGGGCGTTATTCCAACTTCAAACACCATTTTCCATTCGGGTACTATCATCATATTTTTAGCACTTTTAATTACACTCCCAATCTTTATTATCCTCATGGCACCTAAACAAGGAATTATCTCGTACACTCCCCCAATCCAAAATAAAGAAATCGAAGTAAAAAATGAATCTAGAAGCAGTCCTGCAGAACGATTGGAAAACACTTCATTCCTTGGAATTCTGACAGGGATTATTGGTATGGTATATGTTATTAATGAGTTTATTAATGATAGGGACTTAGATTTAAATATAATTAATATTTTCTTCTTATCACTTGGGCTGATACTCCATAAATCACTTGGTCAATATGCAAAAGCATTCAAAGAGGCAGGTACCGCGATTTCCCCTATCATTCTGCAATTCCCTTTTTATGCAGGGATCATAGCCGTATTAGGGAGTTCCGGACTAGCTGAATCAATCATTAATGGGATGGCATCTGTAGCCAGTAAAGAAACTTTCGATATCTTTACTTACTGGACTGCAGGACTCGTTAATATTCTTGCCCCTTCTGGCGGCGGTCAATGGGCCTTGCAAGGGCCTCTTCAAGTTCCAGCTGGTTTGCAGCTTGGAGTAGATCCCGCAATTACCGCAATGGCAGTTGCCTGGGGAGATGCCTGGACAAACCTGATTCAACCTTTTTGGGCGTTGCCAATTTTAAGTGTAGTAGGTCTTCATATTCGTCATATTATGGGCTACTGCATTTTATTGAGTGTTTGGGTTGGGGTTTTAACGACTGTATTAATGCTATTTGTTTATTAATTTGATATAAGTTATCTTTAAAAAACGAAAATCGGCTGGTTAGCCGATTTCTTTTTTTTCTCAAGTTTCGAATGAAACAGAAAATAATTTCTTGAATTACTTTCCAATTTGGTAGTATGATAGCGTTATTCTAAAAAAAATATCGAGGATACATCATGAGAATTAGAGATTGGGATTCAAATTTAAAAGTTAGGTTGTTCGGAGAAGCGGCGATGAATATCACCTTTTGGATGTTCTTTCCGTTTTTAACGATTTATTTTGCAGGGGAATTTGGTAAAGATAAAGCAGGACTACTCCTTATTTTTTCTCAAGTATTTTCTGTATTAGCCAATTTAATGGGCGGTTATTGCGCAGATCGATTTGGAAGAAAAACGATGATGGTTTTTTCAGCATTTGGTCAAGGCATAAGCTTTCTCATATTTGCATTAGCAAATTCTCCTTGGCTTAATTCACCATGGCTTGCTTTTATTTGTTTTGCTTTTGTTGGTATTTTCGGATCATTTTATTGGCCAGCAAGCCAAGCAATGGTCGCTGATGTAGTAGAGGAAAAACATCGAAGCGATGTATTTGCTATTTTTTATACTTCGATTAATATCGCAGTTGTTGTTGGTCCTATTTTAGGCGCCATTTTTTATGCGAATTATCGCTTTCAGCTTCTTGTCATTGCTGGAATCATCTGTATAGCTTTAGCGGGAATATTAGCAAAAATGACTAGAGAAACTGTGCCTGAGCAGCTTAATAACAAGAAAGAGAATAATAAATGGTACTCAGTTTTACTAAATCAAATGAGAGATTACGGAATTATCTTCAAAGACAAAACCTTTCTTCTTTTTATCATTGCAGGTGTATTAGCTGCACAAACATTTATGCAGCTAGATCTCTTAATACCTGTATACACGAATGAATTTGTTCAAAACCAAGCACTTTTCAAATTTGGAGATTGGTCTTTTACCATTCAAGGAGAACAAGCCTTTGGTATTCTTTTAGCAGAAAATGGCTTCTTTGTAGCTTTATTTACAGTGGTTGTAACAAGATTCATGGCCAAATACAAAGAAAGAAATATATTTTTCCTCTCCTCCCTTACATACGCAGCAGCGATTATTATGTTCGGGCAAACATCTTGGATTTGGGGATTAATTATTGCTATGGCTATTTTTACATTAGCAGAGCTGATGACAGCTGGCTTGCAGCAAAGCTATGTTTCAAAAATTGCTCCTGAACATATGCGAGGGCAGTATTTTGCAGCTGCCAGCCTTAGATTTACATTCGGAAAAACAATTGCTCCCATATCTATTCCTTTAACCGTATGGATAGGTTATGATTGGACATTTATTATCCTCGCTGCTCTTGCCGTTATAAGTGCCTTTTTGTATTGGATCATGTTTACTATTTCAGAAAAAATAAAATTGCTTCCTGCAAAAAAGGGATCTGTTTGAGATCTCTTTTTTGCTCATTTAAAAAATCGGACATCAATTGGAAAATTTTAAAAGATTTTAATCTTCAAAGTTTCTTTTTTAAAAGAAAAAAGCTACAATGAAAATGAAGATTCTGAAAAAGGAGAATACATATAATGAGTGATTTTCTAAAGAATTTAGAGAAATATGCAGAGCTTGCAGTAAAAGTTGGTGTTAATATTCAAAACGGCCAAACATTAGTTATTAATACAACCCTTGATGCAGCAGAATTGGTTCGCCTAGTTGTAAAAAAAGCCTATGAAGCTGGTGCATTTAATGTTGTTGTTAACTGGAACGATGATATTGTTTCTCGTACAAAGTATGATTTGGCTCCTGATGAGGCTTTCAATGAATACCCTGAATGGCGTGCAAAAGAGGTTGAAGAACTTGCGAAGGATGGCGCAGCGTTTATGTCAATCGTTTCAACGAGCCCCGACCTATTAAAAGGAGTAAAATCTGAACGAATTGCCAATTTCCAAAAAGCAGCTGGTAAAGCACTATCTAACTATAGAAAAATGATGATGGCTGATAAAGTGAGCTGGACGGTTATCGCGGCCCCATCTCCTTCATGGGCTGATAAAGTTTTCCCTGAAGCACCTGAAGAAACAAGAGTTCAATTGCTCTGGGATGCCATTTTTAAGGCTACACGTTCAGATGTAGAAAACCCTGTTGAAGAATGGAAAAAGCATGATAACACTCTACATGAAAAAGTAGATTATTTGAATAACAAACACTATAAAAAACTACACTATAAGGCACCAGGAACAGATTTAACGATCGAGCTTCCAGAAAAGCATCTTTGGTGTGGAGCTGGCAGCATTAATGAAAAAGGGCATGAATTCATGGCAAATATGCCGACTGAAGAAGTTTTCACAGTCCCATTAAGAACAGGTGTTAACGGAACTGTGTCAAGTACTAAACCATTAAGCTATGGCGGCAATATCATTGACAACTTCACAATCACATTTGAAAATGGCCGAATTGTCAGTGTAAAAGCAGAAGAAGGCGAAGAAATTCTTAAACAGCTAGTAGAAACAGATGAAGGCTCTCACTATCTTGGAGAAGTAGCACTCGTACCATTCAATTCGCCAATTTCTCAATCAAACCTGCTTTTCTATAATACTTTATTTGACGAAAATGCCTCTAACCATCTTGCAATCGGAAGTGCATATGCATTCTGCCTTGAAGGCGGCAAGCAAATGTCAAGTGATCAACTAAAGGAACATGGTTTAAATGATAGTCTCACTCATGTTGATTTTATGATAGGATCTGCAGAAATGGATATTGATGGCATTAGAGCAGACGGAACAAGCGAACCAGTCTTCCGAAATGGTGATTGGGCATTTTAATTGATATTAGACATTGTGAAGAATCATGCGGTATGATCTGCATGATTCTTCATTTTTTCCACAAATAGATACTTCGAACATTCCCATCAGCATCTGGCATGAAATTGATCGCATATTTGTCTGCATTGTAAATCACACGTTTTTCGCCATTCATAGGGTCATAGCCCTCTTCATCAGGCTCGCCAAATAAACTCTTTATCATTTTTATTGATGTTTTCACTCGTTCACCTGGAATGGAAACAGCTGTCACGATACCAGTCGTTTTTTCATAATAATAGGTGATTTCAGGATACATCACATAAGGAGTTCCGTCAGCAATACCTTCCTCTATATATATTGGCTCGTTTTTTTTGATATTCGCAATATTCGTCCCAATTGGATATGGACTTCCAATTGGGAGGCCTTGTTTTGCTTTTTCAATTACATCACTGCTAAGCTTGAGGTTTTGGAAAGGATAATATATTTCACTTTTTTTACTCCAACGCTCATACCATTTCTCTCCATTTTCACCATTCAAGGTAGATTCGTCCTTCTTTTTGAGCGTCATGGCTTTCTCATCAAATTCCCATGTAATGAATCTCCATTCCTGATCACCTTGTAAATGAGCTGTTTGAATATATTTCTGGTATATTGATTTCATTTCAGATCCAAAAATAGTGGTTAGATCTTCACTAAATTGAACCTGCTTTATTTCTCCATCTTTAATAGCGAATAATAATAATTTTGAGTTCTCATTTTCACTAGGCTGCAATATCGTAATGAACGTTTTATTTCCTAAATTCAGTGGATAAACCTGGTTGAATGACGAATTAAATACAAATGAAGAGGTCCATGCTTCATCTAAAGCTTCCTGCTTGTATGCGACAGCAGAATCCTTTTCAGCTAAATAAATGGAATAATGGCCAGTATAAATTTGATTCTTTACCCCAAGGTTCTCATTCAAGGAACTTTGTTCATCCTCTGCATAAAGAAATACAGTATATTCGTAAGACCCATCATAAGCTTCGAATTGGTAAAGTGATTTCTCTTTTAACCAAACAGTGTCCTTTTTTTCCTTCTTTTCACTTATGACAGCGGGGTGATTGACAGTAGTGCTTAGGTTTTGCTGCTTTCTTTCTATTTCATCATTAGAAGCATTTGTTTCACTCATACAGGCTGCTAAAATGCCTGATAACATAATTAAAGCTAATATATATAAATAATTTTTCATTAAAAATCTCCCAGTAGGTTAAAAACATTTTTGATATTTCTTTGTAGATTATTTTTTGCACTTTAAAAGTGTAACAAATAGCCAGCTATTCTACAAATCTCCCAATATACCCATTTTTCGAAAAACTCGTATCTAAATAGCTATTAATGATTATTAACAGATAGCGAAAATAATAATTTCCTATACAATAAAAAGAGCAAGAACCTTAATGGAACTTGCTCTTTACTCAATCAATATTGTAGATCAGCTTCTTCTTTAATCTTATTACTTGTCATTATACTAACGATGATAAACGAAATTAATGATAAAATAACCGGAAGGACAACCGTGTGCATGCCGAATAGGTTTGGAAAATACAAGTGAAAAATGATATAGGAGCCTATCCCAATAACCATAGATGATATGGCACCAAATTTATTGCCTTTCCTCCAGTATAATCCGAGGACAACAGGCCAGATAAAGGCAGCTTCCAATCCGCCAAATGAAAATAAATTCAGCCAAATGATTAGATCCGGCGGGCTAAGGGCCATTAAAAATACGAGGATCCCTAAAATTGCCGTTACACCAAAACTCATTTTCTTTATCGTCTTCTCTTCAGCATTTGGCTTAATATAATTGATATATACATCCTTTACAACAGCCGAGCTAACAAGAAGCAATAAGGAATCTACAGTAGACATAATGGCAGCCATCGGAGCTGCTAATACAACCCCGGCAAGCCATGGTGGCAATACTTCAAGGGCAATAAGCGGCATAACCTTATCGCCTACCTCAATTCCTGGAAGAATTGGACGAGCAAAAACGCCAATTAAGTGCATGCCAAGCATAATGAATCCAACTACTACTGTGCCAATAATGATTGCCCTATGCATTGCTTTTGAATTTTTATAGGACATCGCTCTAACCGTTACTTGCGGAAGCCCTACAACACCGACACCTACTAAAACCCAGAATGACGATACGTACAATGGAGTCAGTCCTCTATCAAATCCATAAGGACTAATTAAATTAGGATTTTCTGCTATTAGATCATTTATTATATTTGGAATTCCTCCACCTGCAATAATAACAGCTATTAATAATATGAGTGTACCAATAAACATGATCGCACCTTGAAGCGCATCTGTTAAGGCAACCGCACGAAATCCGCCAATAATTACATATACCATTACGGAAATTGCAAAAATAAACAGAGCTGAGCTGTAACTTAGTCCTGTAAGGGATTCAATCAGTCTTGCTCCGCCAACCCACTGAGCAGCCATCGCGGAAAATAGGAAGACGATAATGCTGAAAGCAGACAACAACACAACCCACTTACTTTTGTATCGTTCCTTTAAATAATCAATTAATGTGACTGCTTGATACCTTCTTGCAGTGATGGCAAACTTTTTCCCTAGAACCATAAGAACGAAATATCCCGTTACAACCTGGGACATAGCAAGCAATACCCAGCCAAGCCCCTGTGTATATGCAACACCTGGTCCGCCAATAAAACTGCTGGCACTTCCATATGTCGCCATCATCGTCATCGCTAAAATAAACCCGCCAAGCTCTCTCCCACCAAGAAAATATTCTTGAAGAAACGAATTGGATTTATTCATTTTCTTACTTGCCCAAAAACCTACAATAAATATAAGAACTAAAAAAATAATTAATGGCGTGATGACTTGCCAGCTCATTTCGTCTTAGTCCCCCCGTCTTTTTCTTCGTCAAATGGGACATCCTTAAAGAAAAACTTCACGACAATAATAACAAGGATAACCATAACGACAAATCCTACTACACAGCTATAGAAAAACCATGCAGGCAATCCTAAGATGAATTGATAGTTTTCAACTGGCTCTGATCCCATTCCGTAAGCAAAGCCAAACCACCAGATAAAATTAAATAGAACTAATCCGATTCCGATCCAGGCTTCTTTTTCAGCTATTTTAAAGCGAGGATCTTTTTTCTTATTTTTCTCCATTTTATCCCCCTTTGTTTACCATCCTTTTGTATTGTATTAGAAAAACTTGTTGCTCGCCAAGTCCTTCCCGCGAATGACTCAGTTTTTTGTATGCGATATTATTTGCAAACACTTAATCAAATCCAAAAACACTTTAGAACGTTAAAAAACTTAAACTCCTATTAGCATAATACATCAAAACTTTACATTAAATAGGACATAATTTACTAGCATTTTTCCCTATCATCATAGTATAATTAACGAGAATTTTGAATGGTAGGTGTTTGTATCCTATGTGGAGTGATTTCAAGAAATTTGCATTTAAAGGAAATGTATTAGATCTCGCTATTGGGGTCGTTATTGGAGGAGCATTCGGCAAAATTGTCACCTCTTTAGTTGAAAATATTATCGTGCCTCTTACAGGTCTACTTCTTGGCGGGATAGATTTGACCAAACAGCTTGTCATCACAGTTGGCAAAGCAGAAATAAATATCGGGGCATTTGCTCAAAGCATTCTTGACTTCCTTATCATATCTTTTTCAATATTTATTTTCATAAGGATTATTAATAAGCACTTTAGTAAGAAGGAAGAACAAAAGCCTGCACCAGTTGAAGTGGATAAGACGGAAGCTCTTCTTACTGAAATAAGAGATTTATTAAAAGAAAAATAAAATTTTATGAAACTCTTTTTATGGACAATCGTATAATATATATAGACATATCTTAATGAGGTGAAAAAAGTAATGTATGTTCAGCAAACAGCTAATTATAATAATAGCCATTTACCAGCCGTATTAAGGACCTTTGCTTTGTCTTTGGGAATTGCTTTTGCCGGTACAATGGCAGGTGTTTTTGTCCCGCCGGCGATGTTTCTGCCGCTCGCTATTCTTGAAATTGGAATGCTTGTCTTTGCGTTTATCATTCGTCGTAAAAAGGCGATGTCATATTCCTTCTTATTTGCCTTTACCTTTATTTCAGGGTTAACGACCTATCCAATTGTTTCACATTACCTTGCAACAATTGGTCCAGAGCCTGTTCTGTTGGCTCTAGCAACTACTACAACTGTATTTACAGGTCTAGCCATATACGCTACAACTACTAAGCGTGATTTATCCTTCTTAGGCGGTATGCTAATGGCTGCATTGTTGGCACTTATTGCCATATCAATCTTTAGTATTTTCTGGCCATTAAGCTCATCTGGTATGCTTGCCTTCTCTTTCATTGGGGTACTAGTATTTAGCGGTTATGTTCTTTTTGACTTTAACCGCATGAAGCAATATGGAGTTACAGCTGAACAAGTGCCTTTAATGGCTCTTAACTTATATCTTGATTTTGTTAACTTATTCATTAACATCCTGCGTATTTTCGGAATACTTGGAAGCAAGGACTAAAATTCTATTTCTGGTTATATATGTAAACATGAAAAGTAGAGTGGATTATTTGATCCACTCTATTTTTATCTTTTCTTGAAAATTTTAACATTTGCAAGATTGTTTTCATCCGTAAAAATAACATCTTTTTTCTTCGTGATTTCTTCTAGCCTTTTAACTGCTTCTTCAAATTCTACATTGCTCATCTGTTTGGTTGCAAGTAAAGAACAAAGTATAGCAATACCGATTGCAGTCGTATCAACATGAATATCTACCTGTAAATCCACATCAGAGTTTCCGCTTTGCCCAATCGAATTTTTACTCTCATTATTAATCTTTATAATATTTTGGTCATTTGATCGTGCTTCAGCATTATTCTTATTTTCATCAATAATATTAGAATTTATGTCGATATCATTTTCTTCTTTTGAATTCAATCGGGGTATATATTTATTGCCTCGCTTTCTCGAATACATACCATCACCTATCCTAATAAAGGCGGGACTTAATAATCCCACCTTTTATATTAGATATCAATATCAGCTTCTTGATTTTGGTCATTTTCCTGATCCTGATCTGATTTTACACGTGCATTACTTCTACTGTTCAATCGAATGTCGACTTTAGAGTTTCCAGAATTTTCGATTGTACTTTTTGCCACATTTGTGTTTTTATCAGTATTTCGAACATCTGCATCTGCATCAGCTTCCGATCTATTGCGTATCTTGTTTTCTAATTCAGAATCCACATCTACATCGACATCTGTGTTTGTATTGTTTTTTCGATTTCCTCCCGAGCTCACAAAGTTGTTATTTGGAAATTTCTTTCTTTTTCTTCTCAATTGAACTTCCACCTTTCTGATTCATATAAAATATTATTCTGTTAGACGTGTAAGAATTGCCCTTGCCCTACACGTCTAACTATCAGAGATTAGTCAAAATACGAAGGAATTGTTTTCACTACCAATGAACCAATACAATTAGGTAAAAAAACTATCAGGTGAAGTTAGATTTTTTGCATATATTTATCAAAATCCCACATCAAGATCTTGGTCTTGATCATTTTCCTGATCTTGTTCTGATCGAACACGAGCATTACTCTTGTTATTCAATCTGATGTCAACTCGTGAATTGCCTGAATTATTGATATTGCTTCGTGCACTATTAATATTTTTATCAGTGTTACGAACATCTGCTTCAGCATCAGCATCTGATTTATTTTTTAGCCTATTTTCAATATCAGTATCTACGTCAACATCTACATTTGTATTTTCACGATTTTTAATCCTTTTGTTAGAACTTCTAAAGAAACTTTGATTTCCAAAATCATCAAACTCTCTTTCCATAATACGCTCATCTCCCTTCCCAGTATTTAATAAACAATATATTCATGTACAACATGTGTGAATAGGCAATTCTACAAGGTTTTTAACCCATTTATTGAGTTTTATTGTTCGTTTGAGTACTACTATTTATAAAACAATAATTTATGCCTAATTAAATATAAGTAGAAAATTCTGTTTACATACAGGGGAATTTCAATAATTGTTTTCATTTCTTTTTAAAAAAATATCCCTCATAGGAGAAATCTATGAGAGATATTATGTAAAAAATATTAATGCGTATACTCTTCTTTTAATATACTGTAAAACGTTAAATCGATAAGTTTGTTTTCTTTAAGAATATGGTTGCGTAAAATCCCTTCATGCTTCATTCCGCATTTCTCCATGATTCTCCATGAGCCTGGATTGTCTGTAAAAGCAGCAGCATAAATTCGATTTAAGTTTAAAACAGCAAATCCAAATTTGATTAATAATTTTGCTGCTTCCGTTCCATATCCCTTGCCCCAAAATGGCTTTCCAATCCAATAGCCAAGTTCGCCACGACGATGCTCCATAACAGGACGAATACTGATAAGGCCGATTAAGCCATTATCCTCTTTAAGGACAATGGCATATGTGATGACTCTTCCCTCTTTTTCAGCCTCCAAAATATTAGCAATATACTCCTTTGCAGCACCCTTCGGATAGGGATTTGGAATATTTAAAGTCGTTTTTGCTACTTCATAATCACTTGCATATTCCTCTACCTTTTCGGCATCTTCCAAAGCAAGTGAACGCAAAAAGATTTGTTCTGCGTTTAAAATTTCCATTTTCATACACACCTTTTCAGTCAATATTGGGGTGGTATTTATCGTAATTGTCAAATCTCTAATATAAAGTCTGGGTTGTCTTAAAACCCTTATATCTACATAAGAAGGGACTTCACATTATTGGAAAAATCGATTTATGTGGTCCCTGATTTTTGCTAAAAGGAAGGTTTATGAGGCCACTCCCCAATGGATTTTTGCTTTATGTGGTCTCACTTCACAAAGAATTCTTGCTTTATGTGGTCTCATGGAAGGCTTATGTGACCACTTCACAAAGAATTTTACCTTTATGTGGTCTCATAGAAAGCTTATGAGACCACTCCCCAATGGATTTTTGCTTTATGTGGTCTCATGGAAAGCTTATGTGACCACTTCACAAAGAATTTCACCCTAAATGTGGTCTCATGGAAGGCTTATGAGACCACTTCACAAAGATTTTTACCTTTATGTGGTCTCATGAAAAGGTTTATGTGACCACTTCACAAAGAATTTTACCTTTATGTAGTCTCATAGAAAGCTTATGAGACCACTGCCCAATGGATTTTTGCTTTATGTGGTCTCATGGAAAGCTTATGTGACCACTTCACAAAGAATTTTACCTTTATGTGGTCTCATGGAAGCTTCATGAAACTATTAAACAAAGAAATATTTTAAATGTGGTCTCATGAAGGTTATGAGACCACACCTTTTAAGCTATTCGACTGTTACAGCTAACTCTTTAATTAATAACGTGGGAGAACCAATATAGCCTGGCGCAACAAAGTTCATTGAAAACTCTAAGTCGGAGCCAATTCCCTCAATGTTATTTAATACATCGTAGAAATTGCCGGCAATCGTCATTTGTTTAACAGCGTTTTGAATTTTTCCTTCTTTAACAAAATAACCATTTGCAGCTAAAGAGAAGTTACCGGAAACAAAGTCAGCTCCTGAATGTAATCCTGCTAAATCCGTAACGATGATGCCCTCTCTTATAGAAGCAATGAGCTCTTCAAAGCCTTTATTTGAAGGGATGACATATAAATTGGTTGGAGATACCGTCAAGGAACCTTTATAGGAAGATTTATAAGCATTCCCTGTAGTTTCTAGTCCAGCCTTCTCAGCTGTTTTGCGATTATGAAGCAAAGTAATTAACTTTCCGTTCTTCACAATTTCCTTCTTTACTGTTGCTACACCTTCACTATCAAACGTCCTGCTGAATAGCCCATCTTCTAAAAATGGATCATCTACTATTTGTAATTCTTCCGCAGCAATTACTTCTCCTACCTTATCCTTTAAAAGTGATTGTCCCTTTTGTGCGTTTTCTGCAGAAAAAATAGGAGAGAAGGTTTGAAGTAGACTAGCTGCTGCATCATTTCGCAATAAAACAGGATAACGCTTGCTTTCAGCTGACTGTGCGTTCAACTGGGATAGAGCCTCTTCAACAGCATACTTTGCAATTTCTTTGGGAACAAAGGAAGAGAAATCTCTTGTCATCTTAATATACGTGCCTGTTTTCGTTTCTTCCCCTTGCTTTACAACAACAGAAATATACATGCCGATATAATTCTGTTTCCCTTTAAGCGAAAGTCCCTTGCTATTCATGATAAAACGCTCTGACTCAGCACTTTCGAGAATAAAATAATCCGTTCCCGTTACTCTTTCATCATACTCATAAATATGATTCTCGATTTCTTTAAATAAAGCTATCTTTTCCGGAATTGTTACTTTTGCTAGTTCAGAAGAATGAAAGCTGCCTTCATGATAAACCTCACTTCCGGAAAAAATATCTTCTTGAATTTCTTCTTCTATAAATTGAGAATTTTCTTTTGCATTTTCAACAAGAAATTGGAGGGAGTCTTCGTCTAATTTTTCTGTAAACGCATATCCCATTTTCCCATTAAAGAGACCACGGAATGCTGCCCCTGCTACTTCAGAAGTTTCGTAGGAATCGATTTCCCCTTTGAACAAGGCGCAGCCAAATTTTTCTTCCCGCTCAAAGTAAATTTCCATATCATGAAAACCATGCTGCTCTGCAAGTTCAAATAATCTTTGCTGGAATTCCTGAACATTCATCCTATTCAACCTCCTTACTTCCGCCAACCGTCATTTCACTTACACGAATCATTGGCTGACCAACATTAACAGGGATACTTCCGCTTAATGAGCCACACATCCCTGCACCGTGTCCTAAATTATTTCCGACCATGTCAACGAGCTGTAATGTTTCGGCGCCATTTCCAACAAGAGTAGCTCCTTTAAGTGGCTTGCCGATCTTGCCATCCTTCACAAGATACGCTTCCATAACGGCAAAATTATAATCGCCTGTAGCCGGAGTTACTGAACCACCGCCCATATATTTTGTATAGATGCCATGCTCTGTATTGGAAATGATTTCTTCTGGTGTTGACTCCCCTTCCGCAATAAAGGTATTTGTCATTCTTGATGTAGGTGCGAAACGGTATGACTGTCTTCTGCCTGATCCTGTTGAAGGCATTCCCATTCTTCTTCCGTTAAATTTATCAATCAAGTAACCTTTCAAAATCCCATTTTCAATTAAAACATTTTTCCGTGCTTTTTCGCCTTCATCATCAATCGTAATCGATCCCCACTCATTTTCAAGCGTTCCATCATCAATATATGTAACGACTTCTGATGCAACCTTCTCACCAATTCTACCAGCAAAAACAGAATTATCCTTTGCTACAGCTGTGGCTTCTAGTCCATGTCCACATGCCTCATGGAAAATAACCCCACCGAATTCATTATCGATAATAACTGGAAACTTTCCACTCGGACAAGGCTCTGCACTAAGCATCGTTACAGCAATTCGAGATGCCTCAGCAGCATAGTGCTCAAGATTGAGATTCTCAAAAAACTCAAACCCCTTATGCGCACCTGGTCCGTAAAAGCCAGGCTGTATTTGTACTCCATCTGAAGCGATGGACTGAATCGCCATTCTTCCTCTTACCCTTTTATCTTCAACAAATTTCCCCTCACTGTTGGCAATAAGAACATTTTGTTCCTCATCCAAGTAACGGACCAATACTTGCTGAATGCTAGAATGATAGTTTTTGGCAATTTCGTACGCCTTCTTCATTACATTCACTTTTCGGATTTTTTCTGTTTCTCGTGGATGAATCGCTATCGGATGGGCACAGGTAATTATTTCTTTAACAAGTGGTACTGGCTGGATGATCGTTTCTCCAGAAATAGCATGTGCTGCATTTCTCGCAGCTTTTAATAAACCTTCTTTTGTCACATCTGTTGTGTACGTATACACACTATTAAGGCCTTTAAAAACGCGGATTCCAATCCCGAAATCCCTTCCTGACAAGCTATTTTCAATCTTTCCGCCCTGAAGTGTCAAATTATTTGTATACCGATCTTCAACGAATACTTCGGAAAAATCTCCACCGGTTGCTAGTGCAGCCGTTAGGACGTCTTCAATTACAGATTTCGATAGCATAAGACCCCTCCTTTTCAATCTAATAATTCAGAATCATTAAAACAAGATAATTATACTAATATTTTCCTATTCTTACTACTAATGAGACCTTCTTTTCCCACAAATAATAGATGATCTTCCTTAATTTGTTCTAAAACAGATCTCCAAATTGTCTCATCATCTATTAAAAAATGACCTGCCTTCGATACAAAGTGCGTGATTGAAATAGGTATTTCCTTGGATACTTTTTCAATTTCTTCAAATGGGGCCATTCCATCCTCTTTTCCATGCCAGATATGGACAGGCATTTGTATTTTCTCGAATTCGAATCCCCACGGTTTAGTTATTAATTTGATTTCTTCTACAATTCCGTCCACCCTGATACGAAAGGCTCCTAATAAATGAGCCATCATGTCTTTAATCTGATCATCTGTTTGTATATATTTTCGATCCCACTCATTTAAATGTTTATTTCCTTTTTTCATCGCCTCAATAAATCTCTCTGGCTTCTGCTCGATCATTTTTTTCTGTGATTGATAGGAAAGCTTGACTAGCCATGGTGCATATTTTCCTAAAGAAAAAGCTATCCGATTTTCTTTTATCATACTTTTCGGCGGCTTGCCGTTTTTAAATGGAGCTACACTTGAAATCATGGATACATGATCAATTCTTTCTGGTATTTGATACGCACATGCTGCAGCATAAGCTCCGCCGCCGGATACACCTAATACAGAAAACCTTTCGATTCCAAGTCCATTAGCCAGCTCCTTTACATCATTCGGCCAATCTAGCAAAGTTCTATTTTTGTTTGGATCAGAAGTACCAAATCCGGGTCTATCAGTCGAGATTAGCCTTAAGCCAAGCTCTTTCGCGATCTCGTCATCCTTCCTAAACCATATTTTAGATCCAGGTGTTCCATGAAATATCATCACCGGAATTCCATCATTTTTCCCATACTCAATAAAACCTAATTTTCTGCCGTCTTTAAGATGGAATATTTTCTCTTCCATTGAACTCTCTCCCTTATCATTGATAACTCCATTGTAAAAGATCACGTTGCGAGAGCTTCAAGGGTTTTAATATAAAAAAACAGCCCCTCGAAACCAGAAGCTGCATCATTTTAAAGGACGCCTGAAAAAAGACGGGCAAAGGATTCCTTCGATCTTTCAACAAATCCTCGTTTATAATATTGGATAGGATTTATTATCTCACTATCCTTCATGTCTTGTTCATAATGAGTCACGAGATCTCGTATGGAGCTTGTACCATACAGAAAAACATTCACTTCGAAGTTCAGATGGAAGCTGCGCATATCCATATTCGCCGTACCAAGAGATGCAAGATTTCCATCGATAATGATAACCTTTTGGTGTAAAAAACCCTTTTTATATGAATAGATTTCTACACCATAGCGAAGCAGCTCAGGAAAATAGGATCTGCTAGCATATTGGGTTAAAAAGCCATCATTGATTTCCGGAACCATAATTCGAACTTCTATCCCTTTCGCAGCTGCTACTCTTAACGCTGTCCGTATGGATTCGTCCGGAACAAAATAAGGAGAAGCAATCCAGATAGACTTTGTTGCAGAGGAGATCATTGAAAAATAAAAATCACTCATGAGTCCAGCTTGAGTGTCTGGTCCGCTCGCCACAACTTGAACAGCTCCGTCCTGGATCCCATCATCAATAACAGATTTGGAGGTTGAAAATCTTTGGAGGATCTTCTCTCCGCTAATATACTCCCAATCGAGTAAGAAAACCATATGGAGGAAAAAAACTGCTTCCCCTTTAAGAAGCATATGGGTATCCCGCCAAAAACCAACCTTTTCATTCTCACCTAGATACTCTACACCGACATTTAGTCCACCTACAAAACCGATCTCTCCATCAATAACGATGATTTTCCTGTGATTGCGAAAATTTACTTTTTGATTGAAAAAGCCATACTTTAACGGGGAAAAAGCATTTACTCTTATTCCCGCCTTCTCCATTTCTTTAATAACTTCCGGCCCAATTTTCCTACTGCCAACAGCATCAAATATAAATAAAACTTCGACTCCCTTTTTTGCTTTTTCAATCAGAATACGAATGATTTCATTCCCTAAACGATCAGAGCGAAAAATATAATATTCAATATGAATAAATTTTTCAGCCTCTTTCAGCTTTTTCATTATTTCTGGAAAGGTCTCATCTCCATTTTTTAAAATAAATGATCGGGATGCAGTACTTATTGGAGTAGGGGATGTATGATTCGCGAATTTTGCAAATGAATGCTGATAATCCTGTAAAAAAGCTAAATCTGGTGATGTATCCTGCTGCAATACCTTTTTCCATTCTTCCCTATCTTTTTTCCGCTTGCTTCGAAATAGATAACCTTTTAAATAGAGCTGTCCAGAAAAGAGATAAAACAAGTACCCAATAATCGGGAAAAACAAAAGTACATATATCCAAAGGAGTGTATGCTGGGGAGAGCGATTTTCCAGCATTAACGAGTAAATACTCACCATGATCGTTGATATATATATAAGTGATATCCATGCCTTTGCTGCCAAGCTGAGATTGCTAAATAAGAGCAAAGAAAGTGATATGAATAGAATAAAAGCAATTAGAAATTCAACCCGGCGTTTTCTCATTATCATCATCTTCTCCAAAACAAAAAAATAGAGGCTAATTACAACTATCATTTCCATTATGAATCGGCTTTAAAAGCAAGTATCCGTTTTCATCTTCTATATTCTCCTTTATTTAAATATTGAAAGGTTAAATTTGTGATTAACCTTGTTTAAATTTGGTTTAAAAATGGTAGAATTAGAGAAAAATCATTGAAGGAGGAGCTTATGAATATTAGACTTTTATCGCCAAATGATTCCGATGCTTATAGAAATATGAGATTAATGGCTCTACAGAAACATCCTGAAGCCTTTGCCTCGAGCTACGAGGAGGAAGCAGCTTATTCTAAGGATGTTTATAAAAATCGATTTCAATCGGAGAATTCGTTCACATTTGGAGCTTTTGAAAACGAGGAATTATTAGGAACTGTTACTCTACTGAAGGAAACAAAGCTCAAATTGAAACACCGAGCAATGATTGTTGCGATGTATGTGTCACCTGAAAAGCGTAGAATGGGGATCGGTAAAACATTAGTAGCTAATGCACTTGAAAAAGCAAAAGAACTTGGTGAAGTTGAGCAAGTATATTTGTCCGTTGAGGCAACGAATGAACCTGCCAAGAAGCTTTATGAATCTTTTGGTTTTGAGGTATATGCTGAGGAAAAAAGAGCTTTGAAAATAGGGGATACCTATTATGATGAAGAGCATATGGTTTTATTTTTTTAAATTTGGCTATGTTAAACTTCCCTGTTGATTTCCGCTGCAGGCACTTAGCGATCGCGGGCGGTCCGGAAGCCTCCTCGTCGAAGAGCGCTCCTGTGGGGTCTCCCTTCGACTCGCTTCTCCCGCAGGACGTTGAATAATCTTCCCCGAGTAAACACCGCACGAAGGAAATGCGAATGCATTTTCGAGGATCTCGTGCCTTCCGCTCCAATCAACAACAAAATAGCATTATCAACACTGAGCTTTAACACAGCCTTAAATTTAAGAATTACAAGAGAACCAGGCACGAAACCTAGTTCTCTTGTTTCTGCTACTTCAACTGTTTACTGATACTTCTTCACGATTTCCTGAAGCTTTAAGGCAAGACCCATTTTTCCTTCTACCTTCAAACCACCAGTCATAAAAGCAATTGTTGTATTCAAGTCATCCTTTAAAAGCTTCGAAAAATTTTTATCTGAAAGAATTAAAGTTACTTCTGATTCGTGAAGTGTGCCTTCCTCTACCGACACTTTCCCGTCCTTAATTACTATTTGCAATTGACCGCTTTCATCTAAATTCACTTGAAAAACTCGGTCCTTTTCATTCTCGATATGTTCAGGATTTGCATTCATTTTTTCGATTAGCTGAAATAGTTCTTCTTTTACCGGCATGTTATTTCTCCCTCAATTCTTTCCGTCTTCTTAATACTTCTGCTTCCACAATGCTTTCTTTAAGCCATATCGGCGCGTTTTCATGGCTAATAATTTCATCTGCTGACATCCAGAACAGATCATCTACCTCATCAGGACTCTTCCGAAAAGCTTCACCGCTTTCATATTCACATAAAAAAACAATATCAATGACATGAATGCCTTTATCAGTAACAAATGAAGTACTTCTTACATAATGAATATGATCCTTCACTAGAATACCAACCTCTTCGAAAATTTCTCGTTTGACAGTCCGCTCTAAGATATGAGTTGAGTGACCTTCCTGCTCAACTGTGCCGCCAACAAGAGAAAGCTGTCCACCTGCATGTTCTTCTTTCTTACTTCGCTCAATGATTAACCATTGATTTCCTCGAAATAATGCACCTTCCACATTTACGAAAAACAATGAAATTCACCCCCATTATATAATTCACCTTAAGCCAGTCCATTCCTCCTGAAAATGAATATTGATTCATTTTCATACAAAAAAACGCCCCATGTAATGAGGCGCTTACCACTTCAATTATTTCTTCTTCCCTTTTAAATTCACTCCAATAGCAGCTCCGTTGCGGCTGGAGTCTGCCACTCCTTTGAACGTGCCATTTTTGTGATCGATTAAAATACTTTGTACATTTCCAATCGTAACAGGATTTGTGCCAAATTTATGACCCATAGAATTCAGCTTATCGATAACATCTTTGGAGATACCTGATTCATAACGGTAAGAGTTTAAGTTATTTGTGTAGATTCTAGGCTCTTCAACCGCTGCCTTCAGCTCCATATCATACTCAATTGCATGAAGAATCGTTTGTAATACAGATGTGATGATCGTTGCACCACCTGGAGAACCAACAGTTAAAACCGGCTTGTCATCCTTGAATACGATTGTAGGTGTCATACTGCTTAAAGGACGTTTATTCGGCTGCACTTCATTTGCTCCACCAGGAACAGCATCAAAGTCAGTCAACTCATTATTCAAAACAATCCCATATCCTGGAACTACAATTCCGGTACCAAATAATTGCTCAATGGTTGTCGTATAGGAAACGACATTTCCCCATCTGTCTGTAACAGAGAAGTGAGTCGTTTCTCCATATTTACGATCATTTGGCTGTTTTTTCTGTTCATAATTTGCAGCAACTACTGATTCATATTTCCACGGGTTCCCTGCCGTTGGATTCATGTTCACACTATTTAAGCTAATAAGCTTTTGACGCTCTTTAATATAATCTGGATGCAAGAGTCCATTCAATGGTACATTAACAAACTCTGGATCTCCTGCATATGCAGCGCGGTCAGCATATGCAAGATGCATTGTCTCCGCAAGAAGATGATATTTTTGCCATGATCCTACATGATATTGAGATAGGTTAAAATCATCTAATATCTTAAGCATTTGCAGGAGGAACACCCCGCCAGAGCTTGGAGGCGGCATACTAGCAATCTGATAACCTTGATAGTCGCCCCAAATAGGCTTGTCAATCGTTACTTTATATTTATTCAAATCCTCTGTAGTCATTGAACCGCCATATTTTTGAACAGTACTTGCGAGTGCCTCAGCTACCGGCCCCTTATAAAAGGCATCTGACCCTTTTGAGCGAATCAGTTTAAAGGTCTTAGCTAAATCTTTTTGGACAAGTATTTCCCCTTCAAGCAAAGGTTTTCCGTTTGGAAGAAAAATATCTTTTGCTGCTGTTTTCGACAACGTTCCTTTATTATCGGAAATCGCTGCTGCTAACACAGAATCAATCGGAAAGCCTTTATCAGCAAGCTTGATAGCAGGATCTATTAACTGCTGAATTGGGCGAGTTCCCCATTTTTCCAATGCAGTTTCCAGCCCTTTTAACGTTCCAGGTACACCAACTGCTGTTCCTCCTGTCGAACGCTCTGCAAATGGAATAGGATTTCCGTTTTTATCTAAAAACATATTAGGGGTTGCTCCTCGCGGGGCTCTTTCACGACTATTAATGATTGTTGTTTCCTTTGTTTTCCCATCATAAACCATCATAAAACCACCTCCGCCAATTCCTGACATCATTGGCTCTACAACATTCAGTGCAAATTGAATGGCTACAGCTGCATCAATCGCATTTCCACCTTTTTTCAGTACATCAGCACCTATTTCAGATGCTAATGGGTGAGCCGTTGCTACCATTCCGTCCTTTCCAACTGCAACCTGGCTATATTGATCGTAATCAAGCTTTTTCCCTTTGGCTTGAGTGCTAAAAGGGAATGTCCCTACGATCAGAAGGACGCTAAATAAAATGGCTAAACTAGCTTTCCATGTCTTTTTCATCCTTTCCCTCCTCATCTATTTTTACTTCAAATCTATTTTACCAAAGAAAACAGAAAAATTTGAAAATTAAAACTTTAATCCTTGAATTTTAAATACTTTCTCCTATAAGGTCCCCTTCAAAAGTAATGAGTTTGGATTTATACAAGAATCTAATTATAGTCTTATTCTTATATATAATTTACAGATTTTACATTTAATCGTTTATGTTAAGAAAGATTTTCAAAAAATGAACTTTACACAGTGTTGAAGAAAATGGAAAACTAACACCAGTATTCGCAGTCATTTCAGAGACTAAGAAGAGAAAAGCATTTACAATTCTGCAAAAGAACGAGCTGAGGTTCGAAAAAAGGAAAAAAAGATAGTGAAAATAGAACGAAGATATATGGAATAAACCTACCAAAATATTCATTTTTAAGAGCAGCCATCTTGGATCGGAATTCATGGCTGCTCTCTTTTCTGTTTAATATAAAATTTTCACCGGATTCGTAGAGCAAGCCTCGCAGCGAAAGGAAACCGACGACATTTTTTATACAAGGTTGAGAGTAGATACTCAAATTGTTTTTATTTTGTGATAAGCCTTATAAATAGCTAAAAGCGCCATTTATTGTGAAGAGACTTTCTTATTTTCCATAATGAAGTTTAAAGTTTCTCTAATTCCTTCCTCATATGGCGTTTTTGGAACAGGCCCAATCCGTTTTTCATATTTGCTTCCATCTAAAATGACTGGAGTTTCATTTAAATACATCATCTCTACATACTCTCTCATAAATGGATTGAATAGTCCCATTGCTTGAATCATCCACTTATGAACAGGCTTTAATACGACTTCCTTTTCCAAGTAAGAAGACGCAATCCGTTCTATCTCCTTTCCTGAAATGGTTCCAGCCCCAGGAATATTCCAAACTTCTCCGTATGCCTCTTCCTTCAATGCCAAATCTACTAATGCACGAGCTCCATCCTTTATATAAATAAACTCCCTTTGAATATCTGTTTTTCCAACAAATCTTCCGGACTTTTTATTTACTATTTGTTCAAGTGTGTAATGCAATTGGGTATTGCCAGTATATGGACCATAAAAATCTGGATAATGAGCAATGATATAGGGAATATTCGAACTTCCAATTTGATCAAGGAGTCTTTGTCTTAGTTTTCCCTTTTTGGTATGAGGATTTTTCCTAGCTGTTTCTGCTACTCTGGAATTTTGTAATCCATAAGAATAAATATTATCTACGTAAATAAACGGTTTGTTTTGCTCTTGGCATTCATCTAGAACATTAGAAAGTATCGTGTAGAGATTCGGCTCCCAATCTTGATATGGAATATTCATTGTGTGAAAAACGACGTCCGCTTTTGAAACAACCTGAGCTACATCCTGTTGATTCAAAGCATCTCCTTCCATAATATCTGCCTTTGATACTCCCCATTCCAATTGCTTTTTGATTAAGGTTTCTTTAGACCTCGCAAATGCAATCGGTTTAATATTCCTTTCAATCAATGCCTCTGTTAATGCATTTCCCATTCCACCTGTTGCACCTAAAACTGCGGCAGTTTTCATATAATCTGTCTCCTTTTCATAATTAATTAACCACTGTTCAAATATGTGTTTTTAAAAACTTGGCGTTTGCCAAGTCCTATCTGCATATAAAATTCATTATGTATATTAATCAAGTTGAACTCTTATACTATCTAAAAAATTCACTTGCATTTCTTTATTTATTTAATTGCCTTAATTAAAAAGCGTGCATGTGATGAAGCAAGATTCTTCACATCATCAAATTTTATATCTGATCTGCAATAATGGGACACAAAGCCGTGCATACTTATAAATAGAGACCAAATTTCATTTGGCGAAAGCTGTTTAGCGCTCAAGCTGGCAATAGTCTGAGCAAATTTTTCATAGCTATTATTTGGTTTATCTTGAACTTGGCATTGAAGTTCTTCATCACGAATCAAGAACATCACTTCATAATGCTTTTGGTGAGTCAGACCAAATTTAATAAAGCCATACAAAACAGCAAATATTTTTTCATCATTAGAGGACGCCATATCAGCCATTACGTCATCTAGTTCTTGATCAAGCTTTTTGAAATCCGCTTCTACTATTTCATAAAATAGCTCTGCTTTATTTTTGAAATGATAGTAAATGGCACCGTGACTGCATTTCAGGGTTTGTGCAATTTTCCTCATTGAAGTAGAACGATACCCTTCCGTTACAAACAGATCACGAGCTACATCAATAATGGCATCTTTTGTCAATTCATCTTTTGCAAGTTTTCTAGGAGTCATTTCAATCACCTTTCGTTTTGAACACCGGTCAATCAAATTGTATCCCTAATTATTTCATTTTGCAATATTTTTATCATTTTTAAAAAATTCTTTAATTAATTTTAATATTACTTTGTTATGATTAATTCAAATATGAGAAAATTTAGGAGGCAAATATGCAAGAATCAAAATATTGTAAAGAGTCTTTTGTCGTTAAAACAAGTATCGTTCTGCCGCCAGATACGAATTCTTATGGGACATTATTTGGGGGAAAGCTAATGGCTTACATAGACGATGTAGCGGCGATATCAGCGATGCGACATGCCAGAAAAAGTGTTGTAACGGCTTCTACTGATTCAGTAGATTTTCTGCATCCTATTCATGAGGGAGATGCGGTCTGCTTAGAAGCATTTGTTACATTTACAGGAAGAACTTCAATGGAGGTTTTTGTAAAAGTGATGGCGGAAAATTTACTTTCTGGCGTAAGCAATGTATGTGCCATGTCCTTTCTAACAATGGTAGCTGTTGAAGAAGATGGAAAACCAACACCAGTACCTACAGTCATTCCAGAGTCAGAAGAAGAGAAAAGCTTATACAATTCTGCAAAAGATCGAGCTGAAATCAGAAAAAAAAGAAGAATAGATAGTGAAAATAGGGCGAATACATATGGGATAAAGTGAAACTTCCATCAGTGGGGGTTTTTCGACGCACAGGACGTGCTAGTGCCGACGTTGCCACAGGACGTGGCGTTCTTAGTCGGCTTTCATCCCCCACTGATGGTTAGTTGCGGCCCACAGGAAGTGGGTCACACAGACGTTGCCACACGATGTGGCGCTTTTAGTCTGTGTTCATTTTACAAGCCTTTACGGGCAGTTGATCCCCTACTTGGTTTCTTTAATTCTCTCGCAACCTTGAAGAGGGGGTCTTACTGCCCGTTAATCTGCGATAAATAAAAATATGTAATCATTTTTAAGAGCAGCCATTTTGGTTATGGCTGCTCTTTATTTTTATACATTAACAACAAGTTCTTCTACCTTTGGACGAAGCCGATCTTTTGCTCTTTTCATCCGCGTTTTTACTGTTGAAATCGGCAATTTGGTCGTATTGCTAATTTCCATTAATGTTTGGTGATGATAATAGAATAGTAATAAGGGATCCCGATACATTTTCGGAAGTTCCTTCAACGTGTCTTTCATTTCCTCCTGATTGCATTGAGCAATAACCGACTCCTCCGGAAGGTGAACACTATTCGTGTCATTCACATACATATAAACCTTCTCTTCCCAAAAAACTTTCGCGGATTTTTCTTTTCTCCAATAATCACGACATTTGTTCATCGCAATTGTAAATAGCCAGCTCTTGACGTTTGCTCTTTCCTCAAAGGATGGTAATGCCATGAAAGCTGATATTAACACTTCCTGATAAAGATCTTCAGCTAGCTCCTTATGCTGTACTAATGAATAAATATAATTTAATAGAGAGCGGCCATGCTCAATAATACATTCCTCGAAATATTGCTCTATCGCTTGTTTTGAATCTAACTTCACACTGGGTTTCATCTCAAATTACTCCTTACTTACAAATAAAGTGAAACTTCCATCAGTGGGGGTTTTTCTTCATCCCCCACTAATGGTTAGTTGAACCAATCGGGCATTTACGGGCAGTTGATCCCCCACTTACTCTTCTTTGCATACGCGAATCCTTGAAGTGAGGGTCTTACTGCCCGTTAATCTGCGATAAAATAAGCTATTTGTTGATTTCCGCTGCAGGCGCACAAGCGATCGCGGGCGGTCGGGGAGCCTTCTCGTCGAAGAGCGCTCCTGTGGGGTCTCCCCTGGACACGCATTTCCCACAGGACGTTGAATAATCTTCCCCGAATTAACACCGCACGAAGGAAATGCGAATGCATTTTCGAGGATCTCGCGCCTGCAGCGAAAATCAACAACAAAATAGCATTTTCAATACTGAGCTTTAACACAACCAATAAATAAAAAAACATTTCTCATATTAATAGACGAATTTCTTGTGTTCATCCCTACACTTTTAGTTTTAAAAAACAATCATAAGTATCCACTCTCGACCTTGTATGTAAAATGTCGTCGGTTTTATTTCGCTGCGCTGGTGATTACTTCGTACATCAAGGCTTACTCAACGAATCTGACGACAATTTCATTTTCACACAGAAAATGGCTTTCTTAATGAAATTCCTTAACTGGAGCAAGCAGCATGCTAACTCCAATTTTTTTACATATAGTTAAATAGTGCATGAGGAATAAGACGACTGCTCCTGCATTCATACCTATAATGATTCCATCCATTTGAAAGCTTTGCATGGAACCAAGAACATACATGACAGTAAAGGAAACTACCGTTGACCAAACGAAATGATAGACTGCCTCTTTCATTAAACCTAGTCCGATTAAAAAAGCTTGCATTGGAATAATGAAATAATGAAGCAGGAAGAATGGCCAGAGCATTTGCAAGTAAATGGCTGCATCAGATGAGTGGAAAAAGTTTACTGCAATAGGCTCAGCAAATAAATAAAAAAGAGTAACTGCTGGAATTCCGTATATGAATGTAATACCGCATACTTGCTGGAGAAGGATTTGAAGCTTTTCTTTATTTTTCTCAGCATAAGCTTCCGAAACAGTTGGGATAAGCATTATTAAAAAAGAATGTGCAATAAAGGCAGGGAAAAAGCCAATCGTCATTGCAATTCCTGCAAGCATGCCAAAATGCTCCGTTGCCACAATACCACTAACACCAGCTTGTAACAAAGCTGCTTTTATAAGAAATGGCTCGAAAGCATGTGTCAAGGCATGAAATACTCTTAAAGCAGTAGTTGGAATGGAAACAGCCATTAAACTTTTCCACACTGTTCCACCGCTCATTCTTACACTCGGTTCCCTTTTCACCTGCTGGAATTGGATAATAAACATGTGTAAGAGGTACAAAAAGACGACAACCTCACTGCCAATAAATGTACAAAACGCGATAAAAACCGCAGTTTCCGTATCAAATTGAAAGAATTGATAGAGGAAAACTAATAAAATAAGCTGAACAATCTTCCTCACAAAATTATAAGTAGCGATTTTCCCCATCTGCTGCTTCCCCATAAAAAATCCTCTTGTTATGGAGGAAAAAGAAACAATTGGAATGAAGGCAACTACAATCCATCTGAGATATGGGTGATACTGATTAAATACGGAAATAAACGGAATAATCATGATCGCCAGCGGCAGTAGTATTGCTGTGAAAATGATGGTCAATTTAATAACATGGTTAAGCATGCTGTAATGATATTTATTATCCTTTTCAGCTATAAATTTTGAAATAGCGATTGGCAGTTCAAAGCTTGCTAGCAGCACAATTAAAAAAATTGTCGGCAAAATGGACATATACATGCCTAGTCCTCTTTCCCCTAACTCCCTTGCCAAAACAATATTCACCAAAAATTCAATGCATTCACCAGCAAAGGCAGCAACAGCAAGCAATAATGTTCCCCTGAAAAATTTATTCATTTTGCCTCTCCTCATAAGCCTAGTTTGCACGGCAAATTGCCGAGTTCGTATTCTGTATAAGATATGAGACAAGTCCATAAAATATTAAATTGTTTTTCTTTTCGCATTAGAAAAACATAGATGAATGAGTTATTACACTCATATTTTTAACGGATAGGTTCATTACTAATAAAGTGGAACATTAATCAGTTGGGAATTCTAACCCGTTAACCTGAGGAAAATAGGGTTTAGTTCTTTTAATTTTTGCTGAGTTAAAGCCCAGTGTTGATAATGCTATTTTGTTGTTGATTTTCGCTGCAGGCGCGAGAGCCTCAAAAATGCACTCGCATTTCCTTAGCGCGGTGATTATACGGGGAAGATTATTCATCGTCCTGCGGGAGAAGCGAGTCAAAGGGAGACCCCGCAGGAGCGCTCTTCGACGAGGAGGCTTCCGGACCGCCCGCTACGCTTTAGTGCCTGCAGCGAAAATCAACAGGGGAGTTAACATTGCCTTGTTTTTATTACTTTAGATGGGAGCCTTAGAGAATTGAGCTTAAAACATATAACGCTTGACCTTGTTGTTGCCTTCATTTTTATGTTTATTATCGTGAAGATTGTAGGTCGAAAAATAATAAATCAAATTTCGCCTTTTACATTTATTACATCAATTGCCTTAAGCGAAATGCTTGGAAATGCGATGTATGAGGAAAAGATCGGTGTTTTTTATATTATTTATTCAATGAGCTTATGGGGGGCTATGTTACTTACTGTGGAATACCTTGATCGTAAATTTTTATTTTTCCGTGGGCTTACCCATGGAAAACCAATTGCACTTATCAAAAACGGGGTTATCGATAAAGAAGGATTGAAGAAAAGCAGATTGAATATAAATCAGCTTCAGGGCTTGCTTCGTGAAAGCGAAACTTTTTCTATTAGGGAGGTTGCTTTTTGCTATTTAGAGGGAAATGGATCACTCAGCATCCTAAAAAAATCACGATATCAAAAAACAAAACAGGAGAATTTTAATTTCCCCACACAAACTGTTTACATGCCTGTAACACTTATTCGCGATGGAGCCATCCTATGGGACGAATTAAAGGACCTTGGCTTTGACGAATCTTGGTTAAAAAATCAACTTATTTCTAAAGGTGTTACGAATTATGAAGATGTCTTTTTAGCCGAATGGCAAGAAGGAGACGGTATTTTTGTACAATCAATACATGACTAAAAGTGCCTACGAGCGGCTTCAGACACCGCTCGTTTTGCTCGCTTTAGTTATTGTCTACCAAAGAATGCTTAAAAGCATAGATAACAGCCTGAGTACGGTCCTGAACTTGCAGCTTGCTTAGTATATTGCTTACATGCGTTTTAACCGTTTTTAGGGCAATAAACAATTCATCTGCAATTTCCTGGTTTGTTTTCCCTTCTGTCATGAGAAGGAGAATTTCCATTTCCCTATCGGTAAGTTCTTCATGGGGAAGCTGCTGTTTTTTCTGTCTCATTTTCACCATCATTTTTCCAGTTACTTCTGGTTCAAGTACAGATTGCCCACGAAATGTAGAACGGACAGCTTCAGCTATTTCGCTAGCTTTTGAGGTTTTCAGCATATAGCTTGTTGCTCCCGCTTCTAATGCTGGATAAACCTTTTCGTCATCAAGGAAACTTGTGACTATAATGATTTTTGCTTCAGGCCATTGTTCAATTATATTCCTTGTTGCCTCAATTCCGTCCATTTCCTTCATGACTAAATCCATTAAGATAATATCTGGACGCAAGCTCAAAGCCAGATCAATCGCTGTTCTTCCATTGTCAGCCTCACCGATCACTTCAATATCCGGTTGTGCAGACAAGTAAGAAGAAACCCCAATTCTCACCATTTCATGATCATCAACAAATAATACTTTAATCATTGGCTTCACCCTCTTGCTTCATTATAGGAACCTTTACTTCAAGGCGTGTTCCGTTATTTTTCAAACTAATAATTTTGATTGTTCCTCCAACTTCAACTGCTCTTTCATACATATTTTGAAGGCCATAGGATCCTGCTTTTGCTTCTTCAACATCAAAACCAATACCATCATCAACTATGCGTAAAATAACGAAATCGTCTCTCTGAATCAGTAAGACTTCAAGCATCGTTGATTTTGCGTGACGAAGGGTATTGGAAACAGACTCTTGAAGAATTCGGAATAGATGATCCTCGATTCCTTTATCAAGAGGGAAATTCTCTATTTTCCATTTTATTTCCATATTTACTTTTTGAGATAATTCAATCAGTAATTCTTTTATTCCTTCTTGAAGTGATTTTCCTTTTAACGCAACAGGCCTTAAATGAAGGAGAAGCGCTCTCATTTCGAGCTGCGATTGGTGAATCATTTCCTCTACCATTTTTAATTGCTTCGTTTCTCTCTCATCTGTCTGAGGCTTTGCTTCATTAATAGCAGACATCAGCATGGATGCTGCGAATAGCTGCTGACTTACAGAATCATGGAGTTCCCTTGCTAACCGATTTCTTTCCTGTGAAATTATTTCCTGCATCCGATTCTCAATATCCTCTGCTTTTTCAGTAGCTAGCTTTTGTGATAATTTTGCCTGCTCGGTGATTTGTTTTTGGATCTTCCCTATTCTGTTTACAATAGACTCAAGATCTCCAGAAGTATTCATATCTTTTAAATCAATTTGGCGCCCCTCTTCGATTTGATATAGCCAATTATCTACATCATGGATCTGTTTTCTCCAATAAAATCCTGATACTAGGCCAAAGAGGATACCTATAACAATACTTACACTTGGAACGAAGATGATAAATGGGATATCCATGACATCTGTTTCCCATAACATATTCCAATCAATAAGAGGAAAGCGGAAAAGAAAAGAAGCAATAAAGATTGCACAGATTATGATGGACATGATAACTCCCGAACCGATTTGCCGCTGAACAGTATTCATACTCGCTTCACCTCTAAATCGCCAACAAAGATTGAAGTGAAGATTTTGATACGCTGTTCTGCTTGATCATACAGAGGAGTTTGTACCTGTATTGCTTGGTTAATTATTTTCGATTCTTGGTTTTCAAATACTTCAGTTGAACCCGCAATTACAGAGTGATTAACACTAATTTCGATATCATATGGGACAAGAACCTGAACATTGCCTATAAAATTTCGGATAAAAATAACCGTTTCCCCTTTCGGAAGAACTGTATAACTTAAGTCGATTATCGTATCCCCGATTCCTGTTTGAATATTGACATCGTTCCACTCATATACATGATCAGGTGTTTTTTGCTGCCCAAATAAGTGGTTAGAAAAGAGAGGTTTTTTCTTTATGACAGTCTCTTTTTCTAGTTTTATGCTTGGTTCCTTAATAACTGGCTTAATATGCTCAGTTTTTTTCTTCGCCTGGATAAATTGGATAAAGAAATGAATTAAGATGGCAAGCAGGAAAAATTTAATTGTTATCATACTAAAAATACTAATAATCAATAAAATGATACCGAGCCAAAACAAAATTTTTCCTAATGAACGATCCTTCCATTTCCTACCGAAATATATCATCCCAACGTCAACTAGAAGGGAGAAAATCAATCCCCGGTTAAAAAAGGAAAATTCTAAGAAGAGGACGATAATTCCTAGTAATAAAATCCAACTAATGTATTCGCTTTTTATTCTATTTTTCATCGGGCTTCCTCCCTTCTGTGTGATTATTAGAAAAACTTGGCGTTCGCCAAGTTTTTGGCGAATGCCTTAGTTTTTCTTATGCGATCTTATTAGCAGATATTTAATTGAAATCACACTTTGCTTTAATACGTTAATAAACATATACTTTCTTATTAGCTTAGAAAAACTTGGCGTTCGCCAAGTTTTTGGCGAATGCCTTAGTTTTTTTATGCGATCTTATTAGCAGATATTTAATTGAACATACACTTTTACTTTAGTACGTTAATAAACTTAAACTTACCTATTAGCTTAGAAGCGCAATCGCCTTCGGAACGAATTAAGATCAGATTGTGGAACAGACATTTCTCTTACTAAAAAAATGATACTTTCTAATAGCTTCAAAAAGGCGTAGTTGTCCTACGCCTTTTTAGAATACCATGTTTCCCCTATGAAATAGAATGAGTTTCTTTGTTTTTCATATCTTTTTCAATTTGTACAATTCGAGCATCAATTGTGCTGCTATGATAAGAGCTATTTACTTGATGCTCTAAGCGATCTAAATAAGATTCAATTTCTTGGAAACGAGAGTATGATTGATTTGAATAAGTGTCATTATTAAGCACTTGATTCATTTTCACTTCCGCACGAGTCATATTCTCTCTTCCCATTAATTCCATACGACGAATATGCATGTCTTTCAGTTTATGCTTCATTTCTTCATATTTTCTTTCTAGATCAGCAAGCTGCTGAACAGCCTGATTTAGTGCATCCTTTAAGCGAGCTGCACGATCTTCATAATTTGCTTGCTCTTTGGAAGCAAATAAGTACAATTCATTTTCTCCAGCTTGTGAAGCGATTTCCGCTTGACGCTTCCGTTTTCCTGCTAATTCCTCTGCTTGACGGTATTCACGGCTAAACTCTTCTTTTAAAGTATATTGACGCTCTAACAGCTTACGGACTTTTTCGGTCTCAAGCTCGCACTCACGAAGATATTGGTTTAATAATGCAATCGGATTTTTCTTCTCCTTTTTATCCAATACTTCATTGATATCTGCTAATACTGAATTTTTAATACGAGTAAATAAATTTGTCATTTTCTATCTCTCCTTTAGAACATTTTAGGTTAGTTCTTTTTTATTTCTCCCCATTGCTTTTCAAAATTGGCGAAAGGGTCGTTTTCTTCTACTACTGCTGTTTTTGATTTATTCCATTTTTTATATACAAGGTAAAGGACATATGCTGCTGCAATTCCAAGTATTGCCGGGATATTAGAAGCAGATGCCATCAGTGCCATTAATCCAATGATTCCCCAGCCAATCTTCATGAGTGTTGAATCTGTTTTTACAAATTGTTTAAACACGAGGTATAAAATCGCGATGCTAATTGCTAGACCGATTATCGAACCTAAATTCGATAACAGCACAATCGCTGCAATCCCTCCTGCTAAAAGTAAAGCGAATTTTTTCATTTTCGTTTCCTCCTTTCTTGATTACATCTTACCTTTATTTCTTGCTTTCAATAACGAGCTTGAGCTTTATTTTTAGCTAGGACCTGAGACGTAGCAAATTAGTGGTCGGAAGTGGGAGATCGTATTTGAAGCAGAAAGGCAGTTAGCGATATTAGATTTAAAAGTTCATTTACATGAAATGTAATGACTAATCCATACTAGTGATAGGAGGTGTGAAGGAGAACATGAACTTTAAGTGGCTTTGCGGACTTTTACTATTGATTCAACCAAGTTATGCTCAGAATGACTTGTTGATTGAAAGCAAAGGAGAAGTTTTAACGATTATCAATCGGTCAGACTATTTAATTCCCCAGCCTGGTATTCCATTAATAAATTTATCAAATTATAATGAACTCCTTGATAAAATCGACAAACTGACATATATTCCACCAAGAAATGCTTTTATTGATCATACAGGAAGGGTAATTGAGGAACAATTAGGGAGCAGACTGCATCGAAGGGCTTTTAACGATTTATTTTATACATATTTTTATAACTCCAATCCTTCTACCATTGAGGTTCCTACTCTTCCAATTCATCCACGTGTTGATCGGGATATGCTGCTGCATATTCGAGTTAAACAAATTGGTCAATATGTCACTTATTATAACGAGAATAATAAAGCACGTTCTCATAATATTTCTTTAGCAACCGAAGCGATTAATAACTATGTACTATTCCCAGGTGAAACCTTTTCCTTTAATCGGATTGTCGGAAAAAGAACGAAGGAACGAGGATATATGCGTGCGCCTGTTATCGTAAGAGGGGAATTAGCAGAAGATATCGGAGGCGGGATTTGCCAAGTATCTTCGACCCTATTTAATGCAGCTGATCGAGCTGGTTTAGTCATGATTGAGCGTTATTCACACTCCAAAAAAGTTCCGTACGTTCCTCCTGGCCGGGATGCAACTGTAAGCTGGTACGGACCGGATTTCAGCTTTAAAAATAAATATAGCTTTCCGTTGCTAATTCGTGCCAAGGCTATAGGTGGACAAATGATTATCCGAATATTTTCCTCAGATGAAATTGATTATGAACCAAGATTCGTTCCAGGAGCTTCAAAGATGCTTCCAGAAGAAATTCCTACAAAGGAAATGAATTAGAGTGTCTTTGAGAGTGCATGTACAAAGGAGTAATTTTATTTGTAAAAACATTGCTTCTCTTAAGTAATTCGTTTAATCCAGCTGAAACATAGAAGAGTCAGGTGGGATGCTGCCCCACCTGACTAGAAAATTCTATCTGCCGTAAAGCTTACAAACGGAGCCTTCCCTTAATCAACTTTTGAATGTTTACAGAAGTCTTTTAGGACCCACAACTACTCCATCTTCATCTGCATATACATATTCTCCCGGTCTCCAATCAATACCCCCGAATGTAACTGTAATGCCTAAGTCGCCTTTTCCATCTTTTTTGCTTCTTAATGGATTGCTTCTAATTGCTAGAATACCCACATCAAGCTGAGCAAGGTCAGCTGTATCTCTTACACAACCATTAATGATCACACCTGCAAGCTTTCTCCTTACAGCGATTTCACCTAGGCGATCTCCCAGCAAGGCATATCTTTTCGATCCTCCCCCATCGACAATAAGTACATTTCCTTCTGGTATCGTTTCGAGAGATTCCTCGACTAACACATTATCTTCAAATACTCTAACTGTCGAAATAGGGCCGAAAAATTGTTTCTTACCTCCATATGAATGAAACTCCTGCTGACATACTTCTAAATCCATTCCGAATTCATCACAAATATCTGTTGTTTTCCATTTCATCATTTATCCCTCCAAATTAATAAATCCCTAAAAAAGCTTGGCTTTCGGCTGAATCTAGATAGTCAAGGAAAATTCACTTATGTGTATAAAATTACTTACATTTCCCTTTTTGCTAAGAGTACGATAAGTCATTACGGCAGCAATATATACATGTTTAATTCATTCCTTGTGGCAATATTCCCTTTTTTATTGTCAAAATAAATAATCTTAAAGCATATATTTATATTGAATATCCATATTTTCACGTATTTATGAAACTCTCTCTTCTCCAATAAATCCTTAACGCAAATGATATCGTTCGCATGATAAGGGAGGTTAGCTCATGGTTTTAATGCTCATTACAACAATAGGCTTTGTTATTTCATTAGGTATCGTCGGTATTTTACTTTTCTACTTTATTAATAATGCAACAAATCAGGAACACTCAAGTTCTATCGATCCAATACCCCAAAATGAAGATTTTGAGAAGAAAGATTGAAACAAGAACTGGCTATTTTGTGTAGCCAGCTTTTTTAATTCCTCCTTACTTCCTAATACTGTATACAAATGAATGCAATTGGAAAAATTACGTATGACAATGTAGAAGCTTATAGGAGGAAAGATATGACATCAAATAATAAAATGCCGCAGTTCCCAGAGTCTTATTGGAGAGAATTCCCTCTGCCCTCATTCGAAAAGCTAAAGGAGCATACTTCTGTTGATGTAGCAATTGTTGGAGGTGGAATTACTGGAATTACCGCTGGATATCTTCTAATAAAAGAAGGTTTAAAAGTAGCTATTCTAGATGCTGGAAATATTCTAACCGGAACAACAGGCCATACAACAGCGAAACTAACGGCCCAGCATGGATTGATTTATGACGAACTCATCAACCATTTCGGAGTTGAGAAAGCCAAGCTTTATTATGAGGCGGAAAGCAGTGCAATTAATTTTATTAGCAACAAGGTGAAGGAAAAAGGTATAGATTGCGACTTTAGTGAAGAACAAGCATTTATATATGCCACTTCTGATAAGTATGCAAAAAAAATAGAAACCGAAATGGATGCCTATCAAAAGCTTGGGATTAATGGCAGCCTTGTAGATGGCATCCCTTTTGATATTAAAACCAAGGCCACCATTGTCATGAATAATCAAGCTCAATTTCATCCTGTAAAATATATGAAAAAATTATTGGAGGATTTCATTGAAGCTGGTGGAATTGTTTATGAAAAAACGACTGCAACAGATATAGGGGAAAACGATCATCCGGTCGTCATTACGAGGGATGGCCATCGAGTAAACTGCAAACATGTAATTGTTGCCTCTCACTTTCCATTTGTGGATATGATGGGCTTCTATTTTGCAAGAATGTATGTAAGCAGATCCTACGTCCTTGGGGTAAAATCAAAAATGGATTACCCTGGTGGAATGTATTATAGTGCTGATGAGCCTACTCGTTCATTAAGATATACCCCTTTTAATGATGAAAAATTAATACTTGTTGGTGGCGAAGGTCATAAAACAGGTCAGGGCATTGATATGATGAAGCATTATGAGGCACTCGAAGGCTTTGCCGAAGAGGTGCTCGGAATTAACGAATTCCCATATCGCTGGTCTGCACAGGACTTAGTAACACTTGATAAAGTACCATATATCGGCCCAATAACTTCTACTAATCAAAATATTCTTGTTGCCACAGGCTTCCGAAAATGGGGAATGACAAACGGAACTTTTGCAGCAATGCTATTGAAGGATATTATCACTGAAAAAGAAAATAGGTATCGTGAATTATTTGATCCATCGAGATTCCAAGCAGACCCTAGCATAAAGCAAATCATCTCGATTAATACCGATGTAGCCGGACATTTGATAAGTGGAAAACTTGAAGTAGCTCCAAAAGAACCTAGAGACTTAGAAAATGATGAGGGCGCCGTCGTCATGGTGAATGGAAAAAGAGCAGGAGCTTACCGTGATAAGGAAGGAAAACTGCATCTGGTCGATACAACATGTACACATATGGGCTGTGAAACACACTGGAATGATGCTGAGCGAACATGGGATTGCCCTTGCCATGGATCACGATATACGTATGATGGTGAAGTATTGAACGGACCAACGAAAAGGCCATTGAGAAAGGTTGATCTTGATTAAGTAAATAGAAAAATCCTCTTCCATGTGAAAGAGGATTTTTCTGTTCTTTTACTCTTGACGGAGATTCTTTTGCGATTTTTCTTGCCCCGTTGTAAATTCAACTAATTCAGAACTTGTGCGGTTTCCCTTTTTAACATTATTATTTCGCTGTGCATTTGCATTTCCAAGTTTTTTTCTGCCCATAATTGTCTTTACCCCTTTTCTATTTCTCAAAAAGTAGTATGAGCGATTATCGCTACATTATTCAGGGATTATTTCGTCTCATTTGGATCGACAATTTTTCCACCGCGCATCACTTTTTTATTTGCTTGAATACGAAGCTCATTCGCAAATTTCTTTAGCTCACGTTCCTCTCTTTCCGTTACAAGTGATATAACCACCCCACTCGCCCCGAATCTGCCTGTTCTGCCTGAACGGTGAACATATTGTTGAAGATCCTTAGGGAAATCGAAATGGACAACATGTGTCACATCTTTAATATCTAATCCTCTTGCAGCCACATCTGTTGCAAGCAGCATTTTTGTTTTGCCTGTACGGAAATCCTGTAAAGATTTTTGACGGTCTGTTTTATTTAAATCACTGTGAAGAAAGCTGGTATGAATGTTTTTATAGGCTAATTTTTCTGACATGACCGTAAGATTCCCTATATCTCTCACGAAAACGAGTGCTTTAATGGATTCAAGTCTAGAAATTTTTTCGAGCATCATGAGTTTGTCTCTTTGCTCTGCAACGAAATAAATATGATCAACCTCTGCCGCATGAATGGTCTCATCTTTTTCAACTCGGATGATGACAGGATCATTTGTTAGCTCCACTGCAAGCTGCTCAATTCCTTTTGGCAAAGTTGCAGAAAAAAGAATCGTTTGTCTTTCACTCAATGTTGATTTCATGATCTGACGAATTGTTTCCAAATGCTCATGAATAAGCAGCTGATCTACCTCATCAAGCACGACAGTCCTGACTTCATGCATTTTTAGCTTTTTCTGTTTAATTAATTCCAGCATTCTTCCCGGTGTTCCAACAGCAATATGTGGATGCTTTTTTAATTTTTCCAGCTGTCTCTTCACATTCGCACCACCGATAAAGGATGCTGCACGGATGCCACTGCCTTCTCCCCACTTTTGAATCTCCTGCAATATTTGCATAACAAGCTCCTGAGATGGTGCAATAATGACAGCTTGTACAGCCTTCTTATCTGCATTCACTTTCTCTAAAACTGGAAGTAAATAAGCAAGGGTCTTTCCAGTACCAGTTGGTGATTCTGCCATCACATCTTTTCCCTCAATAGCTACTGGAATGGCTTTTGTCTGAACGGTTGTTGGTTGATTGAATTCCGATTTTTTCCACACTTCTTGTAAAAATGGCTTTAATTGATTAATTAGAGTCTGTGTCATAAAGTGCTCCTTTAGCTTAGTAATGTATGTATATCGAATGATTTCTTTATTATTATTTTTATTAAAAACAGTATCGCTACTGATACTAGCCTATCAAGCTAAAGATGTCTAGTCTTAGTCTGTCTTATGAAAGGAATAACAGCATAGCCCTTGGGTCATATTATGAATGAGGTGAATGAGGTGAATCCGATGATCCGAAAGATTATTGCCTTATTGTTTATAGGGTTACTTGTTTTTTCTGTACATATTCATGCACAAAATCAAAGTCATATGATCGAAATATTCCATTTAGAGAAGGGAAAAGTGATTAAGGAAATACCGATAACAGCGACTATTCAATTTGAAGCGGAGAAATTTTTGACCAACATCGCAGGTATTTATAAGAATATTAATCCCCTTCCAAAAAAAGGACTGATTGTTAGAATTCCTCTTGATCCTCCTCTTCAAGTTCAAAATCAATGGATTCACACTCTAGTTGACGAAATGAATATTATTTTTCCTATTGGCGAAAATCCTTACATCATGATCTATGATGATGAAAACAATACCTATTTTTTTACAATTAATAGTCATTTAAACTCTAAGAACTTGTCAAAGGATTTGGGCATACATAAACTTCTATCAACAGATAGCGAAAATTATAATTTCCTGGTGTACAATAAAAAAAGGGTAAGTACCTATACAAAAAAATAGGTACTCACCCTCTTCTCTTCTAAGTGCCTATCACTTAGTTAGACACTGTTAAAAGCATTATTATTAAGCTGCTGCTCCACTCTTTTTTGCCTTTTCCTCTGCTCTGATTTTTTTGAAAGCCTTTGTTTCAGCAACGACAACACCAGATAGGAAGAGAAGTCCAATTAAGTTTGGAACTGCCATTAATGCATTAAATATGTCTGCAACCGTCCAAACTAATCCAAGACTTGCACCTGCTCCAATGAATACAGTTAAAGTGTAAATGATACGATACCATACGATTGACTTGATGCCAAATAAGTATTCAAAACATTTTTCACCATAATATGCCCATCCCAATACTGTTGAATAAGCAAAAAAGATTAATCCAATTGTAACGACCCAGCCACCAACACCAGGTAACAATTGATCAAATGTTTGTGTCGTTAATGCAGCACCAGTTACATCGCCATTTACATATAACCCTCCCATAACTAGAGTTATTCCAGTTATTGAACAAACGACAACCGTATCAATGAAGGTACCAGTCATGGAAATAAGAGCCTGACGTCCCGGATGGTCAGTTTTTGCTGCAGCTGCAGCAATTGGTGCTGATCCCATACCAGCTTCATTTGAGAATACACCACGTGCTACACCATATCGGATTACTGACCCAATTGCCCCACCTGCCATAGCTTGTCCAGTAAATGCATCTGTAAAAATAAGACCTATAGCAGCAGGTAGTTCACTTACATTTAATAATATGATAATAAGTCCGCCTACAATGTAAAAGATGGCCATGAAAGGAACCATAAGAGAAGTAACTTTACCTATACTTTTAATCCCACCTACAACAACAAGACCTGTTCCTACCGTTAAAATAATGCCTGTTATCCAAGGATTGATACCAAAGCTAGACTCTACTGCAGCTGCTACGGAATTCGATTGGACTGAACTTCCTATACCAAATGCAGCAATTGAACCGAAGAATGCGAACAAAACAGCAAGCCATTTCCAGCCTAATCCTTTTTCAATATAGTACATCGGTCCGCCAGCCATTTCGCCACGTTTTCCAACTGTACGGTATTTTACTGCAAGGATTGCTTCAGCATATTTCGTTGCCATTCCGACAAGGGCTGTAATCCACATCCAAAATATTGCACCTGGACCTCCTAAAACAACCGCTGTGGCAACACCAGCAATATTTCCTGTACCGATTGTAGCGGCTAAAGCAGTCATTAAGGATTGGAAATGTGAAATATCACCTTCAGAGGTTTGATCTTGGTTCTTAGAAAAGGCAAGTTTAAGAGCATATGGAAGGCTGCTAAACTGCATAAAGCCAAGTCGAATTGTAAGAAAAAGTCCTGTTCCAACTAAAAGAATTAATAAGGGTGGCCCCCAAACAAAATCTGCTATTTTTGTTAGAATATCAGCCATACTGTTACTCCTTTTTTATGTTAGTTTTATTCAAGCACTTGATGATCAACTATTTCCCGATGTAGAATCCCCCTTTTTGCATTTGAATATTTTTTATTTTATGATAATTATATTTTATTCTAAAAATTATCACAATATATTTCATTTTGAGGACCGGTAATGAAAAGAGATGCTAAGCATATGCTAAAGCATCTCTTCTATTTATTATGATACTTTCTCTTTTTCCTCTTGATACCCGTTTTCCCAATAGTCGGCATTTTTAATGCCAAGCTTTGTTGAGTTAAACACAGGGTCGAGACCTTGTTTCTTCTGTTGTTCATAATCCTTTAAGGCGACTAATGCTGGTTTTGCTAGAATGACTATGGCAATCATATTCAACCAAACCATTATCCCTAATCCCGCATCCCCAAATGCCCATGCAAGATCTGCTGTTCTAACAGCACCGTAGAAAGTTGAAACTAACAGGACAATTTTCAAAATAAACGTTGGCCATTTTGCATTTTTAAACAAGTAAGTAACGTTCGTTTCTGACATATAATAGTATGCCATTATTGTCGTAAAGGCAAAGAAGAATAGAGAAATTGCAACGAATCCAGCTCCAAAGCCAGGGAGAGCTGTTTCAACAGCTGCCTGTGTATACCCAGGACCAGCCTCAACACCAGGAAGCTGATTTACGATCATCGTCTCTCCATCGGGACCGACTGTATTAAACGTTCCTGTAAATAGAATCATAAATGCTGTTGCTGAACAAACTAATAATGTATCAACATAAACTGAAAACGCTTGCACTAAACCTTGTTTAGCAGGGTGGGATACTTCGGCGGCTGCTGCAGCATGAGGACCTGTACCTTGTCCTGCTTCATTTGAGTAGATTCCACGCTTTACTCCCCAGGCAATTGCACTACCAACAAGACCACCAAACATTGATTCTGCACCAAAGGCACTTTTGAAAATAAGGGCGAAAACACTGCCTACTTCGCCAATATTTAAGACCATAATAATAAGTGCTACAAGAATATATCCAATTGCCATAAATGGAACTACTAATTGCGCAACATTAGCAATACGTTTTACTCCACCAAAAATAATAAATCCTAATAATGCTATGATAAATAAACCAGTGATCCAGGTTGGAATATTAAATGCATTCTCCATTCCTGCTGCAATTGAATTTGATTGAATACCTGGCATTAAAAAAGACAATGCCAGAATGGCAGAAATAGCGAATAGAACGGCAAACCATTTAACACCCATACCTTTTTCAATATAGAATGCAGGGCCCCCACGATATTGACCATCTTTCTTTACTTTGTAAATTTGCGCTAATGTCGACTCTACATAAGCAGTTGCTGCACCGATGAAGGCCATAGCCCACATCCAGAATACCGCCCCTGGTCCTCCCATTGCGATAGCAGTAGCAGTGCCCGCAATATTCCCAGTTCCTACGCGGCCAGAAAGAGCAATAGATAAGGCCTGGAAAGAAGAAACGCCCGCTTCAGAACTTTTTCCTTTAAACATGAGCATGATCATGTCTTTAATATGTCTAACCTGCAGAAACCTAGTAAAGATTGAGAATAATAATCCTACACCTAGACAGATGTAAATGACTGGTGCACTCCATAAAATATCATTCAACCATTTAACAAAATCCTCCAAATGCCTGCCCCCTCTTTTGTATATTCTGAATCTTTTATCTATTAAGAATTATAAAACAACCGTAAAAATAAAACAATCATTATTTTTTCAAGTTTACAATTGTCAATAATCCTATATTCCTAATAAAAAATTATTCTGTTATAGTAAAGAAATTATAAAATAAAAACTGTTATAATACAATACTTTTTTATTTTTTTTGCTATGTTTCTATCCTCCATTTTCGATAAAACGTATAACTCTTCAAATTTTCGGAAATTTCGTTATAATATATTTAGAGAAACGAAATAATTGACTAGAAAGAAGTGTTAATGAAGGATGAATCCTGATTTGAAGCGCAATTTAGTCATCATGTGGTTCGCTAATTTCTTTGTAGCTGGCAGCATGACAATGGTCTTGCCGTTTATTTCATTGTATATTGAAACATTTGGCGATTTTTCAGCAACCTATGTTCAACATTGGTCAGGTTGGATCTTTGCCATAACCTTTGTGACAGCCTTTTTGTTTTCCCCCATATGGGGAAGAATCGGGGATTTATATGGGAGAAAAAAAATTCTCATTGCCTCAGGAATTGGGATGGGAATTTCCATTTTTCTAATGGGTTATTGCACTTCTGTTTGGCAGCTTTTTATACTTAGGTTATTTATGGGCATATTTACTGGCTTTATATCTATGTCACAGGCTTTTATTTCAACACAGACACCTAAAGAAATTGCAGGTAAGGTTATGGGGTCTTTGCAAACAGGAAGTATCACTGGCTCATTAATGGGCCCCTTGCTTGGCGGTGTTTTAGCAGATGTATTTGGTTATGCAAATACATTTAAATGGACTTCAATTTCAATATTCATTTCCGCAATGCTTGTCATTTTAACTAAAGAGATCATTTTACAAAGCAAGAAGGACATAAATGCTAATTACACGAGCAAAGAAGTCATCCTTCATATTGTAAAAAACCCTGTATTGTTAACAGTACTGCTTATATCTGCATTAATTCAGATGGCACATTTCAGCATCCAACCGATATTATCCTTATATGTGAGCGAGCTGCATGGCCCTGAAAATCTAGCGTTCTTTGCAGGAATCGCCTTCTCAGCAGCAGGCATTGGAAACTTAATAATGGCTAGAAAATGGGGAAATATAGCCGATCGATATGGCTATATCAAAGTCCTTGTCATTTTGTTATTTCTTGCTGGAATATTCTACTTGCCCGGTGGATTTGTTACGAATTATTGGCAGCTTGTATTCATTCGATTTACTCTGGGTGTAACAATTGGCGGAATCATCCCTGTTCGAATCGCCTATATCAGGCAAGAGGCTCCGATTGCCATGCAAGGAGAAGTCTTAGGCTATAACACGAGCCTGCGGTTCTTCGGGAATATTATTGGGCCGATGATGGGAGGACTCATATCTGGGTATTTTGGCTTCTCTGCCGTTTTTGTCACGACAAGTATTCTCCTTATCATCAGCGGCGTCATATTATTAGTCGCGATGAACCGTTATCCGAAAACAAAATTAGCTAGAGAATCGGTATAAAAAAAGCTGTCCTTTGGTTGGGATATTCATCCATGGGACAGCTTTTTTATAATAGGTAATCAATTGATAGATAATTAAAACTTTTTTTGACTTTTAAACGTATTTAGAGAAGGTGTATAAGAGTGAAGGAATGAAAGGAGAGGACAATGAAAAAGAAAAAATTACAGAATAAGCCTGAACAAGGGAAATTCAAACAGATTCAAGAGCGTTTCTTTATTATTTTAGTTGCATTATGTGCAGTATTTTTTGTCCTCGCAATATTATTATGGCTTGCTTCTATGTTGGTCAAGGAGCAATTCATTTTACATGAAATGATTAATACATATTGTGGCACTTGCATTTCATTTTGCTTTGCCGCCGTGTTTTTGTTAATTGTCACCTCAACTCGAAACATTTTTGGTATTATCGCTTCTCTCTTTTTTACCATTATATTTTTGAGTGCCGGAGTTCATTTTATCAATACCTCTATGTTGCTACATAAAGATAAGGAAGCTTACGAGAATCAAAGATTTGAAAGAATCGTAGGTATACCAGATCAAGTAGAATACGATGACCCAGATACCGGCCCTGCCTATGTATTTGAATTAGTCTTTAAAAACAAAACGATTGATGCTCACAATCTCCAGATACACGAAGGCTTTTTTGAATCGAATTTAAGAGGGAAGCAGCTAGAAATTTTGTATTTGCCTAATAGTCTATATGCCGTTGAAGTGAAGGAATATGTGAGCGATTAGCAGCATAATTAGGTCAATCTCATACTCGAAAAAAGTTATACTTTATATATTTAAAATACCTCTTGTGCTGTAATTAGAAGCATAACGGGAACAGTGAATGCCTCTTTGTTACCGTGAACCTGATATTTTAAACTTATCGGGCTCATTGATTGCTTCTTTGTTACCGTAATCTTGAAATTTGAATCTTATTGGGCTCATTGATAGCCTCTATGTTACTGTGTTCTTGAAATTTGAATCTTATCGGGCTCATTGATAGCCTCTATGTTACCGTGATCTTGAAATTTGAATCTTATCGGGCTCATTGATAGTCTCTTTGTTACCGTGATCTTGAAATTTGAATCTTATCGGGCTAATTGATAGCCTCTATGTTACCGTTAACTTGATATTTTAAACTTATCGGGCTCATTGAAAGACCTTTCGTTACCGTGATCCAAAAATAGAAATGGGCACGCATACACATGGGCTTCATTATTTAATCTTTCATTATAGCTTCCTCAAGAATGATTACTGAAAGCCGATGATCATCTATTATGTAGGGAATTTCTTCTGGTTCCACCCAAATACGGGATATTGTTTCATTTTCACGCTCAAATGGGAGGCATTTTTCAATGTCCATCCTATAGTAGAGCTGATAACCTATTTTTGGATATTTCCCATTTGGATCAAATAATAGGTTTTCTTCATGGCTTACTTCAATGGCTCCTAAATAGCTTATTTTCCCTTCAACATAGCCTTCCTCAAGTGCTTCTCTGTGAAAAGCCTCTTCAGGTGTTTCTCCTATTTCAATATGTCCACCAGGATTATTAAATCCTCTACCTTTCACATGGACTAATAGAATCTTGCCTTTGTGAAAACAATAGCCGTGGACGCTTGTTACTAAGCTCGTATCCAAAATTATTTTCCTCGGGCACCATGTAAGCTTTACACTTTGCCCTCCCCAATTAACATATATGCTACTTTTCAGTGTGATCTATCCTTTCTTCGATCTAATATAAATATTTTAATAGGTTTCCTCTTTATACCAAGAAGGCTTAATATTTTCAAAGTATTTATGATCTTCCAAAATGCAATATAAGCGATCGATCATTTCATCCAGCTTTTCAGGGACAACTTTTTTAGTCCAGACAACAGATGAAAAGACATTCATTCCCAAATAGATTGAATACAGACTCCAAAACTCTTCAGGTATATTGTTATCAAAGTAGCCGATAACCTGACCATTTGAAAAAGGAATGCTGACCTCTTTACTGAATAAGCCTATTTTAAGAAAGTCATGAATGGGGTCCCCCCAACCAAACCTGTTGAAGTCGATTACACCCGCGTATTGCTTATCCTTCACGATAATATTACCTATATGAAAATCATCATGCTGAAAGCAGTTAGGGCGATTTTTCAAGTACCGTTTATTTTTTGCTATAAAATCAATGATTTTGCTATCACCTTCTATCTTTATTCCACAAGAATGATAAGCCTCCACATAATTTGTATACTTTTTCATAATCCTGTCGTACCAAGGATCATAAAGCGGTGATGCCTTAACCAAATGAATTTTGGCTAAATCCTTTCCTGCCTCAAGACCAATTTCATATTGTTCTTTGCTGCTATATGATGGCAATAAATCTCGTGCATCCTCGCCCTCAATATAAGAAAGCACATAATAGCATATCCCTAATTCATCAACTCGGCCTATTTCAATGGGATGCGATGTCTTCACATCAAATGTTTGCAGCTCGGTAATTCGTTCAAACTCTGCTTTTTTTCTCTCATAATGTTCGATATCTGCTATCCTTAGAATACAACTTTCTCCATGTTCAAAATGAACGATATACTTCTTGTCTTTTGAAAAACCTTTATGAATCTCATGAATATCTGTTGAAGCATTAAGAAAGGGAATCCTTTCTCGCAAATGCTCTATAAAAACCATATCATCCCTCCGTTGCTTTTTAGCTGAAAAATGTTTTCCTTAAAGGATAATTCATCACAATAAACGAAATCTTAATAAACATTAAATTTGAGGTGCTCTGAATGTTATTTAATAATGGTAGGTTAAATGTAAGAAAATTGGAGAAAAAAGACAACTATTTACTAGCGAAATGGCTGTCCGACCCAAGAGTACTGGAATTTTATGAAGGCAGAGATAATCCGTTTGATTTAGAAAAGGTAAATACGGCATTTTATAATCCAAATGATGATGTCAATGGCTGTATTATTGAATTTGAAGGCGTAGATATAGGATATATCCAATATTATGAGCTGGATGATGAAACTAGGGAAACGTATGGATATCCTAAAAACACAGAAGTAATTTATGGGATTGATCAATTCATTGGTGAACCTGCCTATTGGAATAAAGGAATCGGAACAATACTAGTACATTCAATGGTTGAATATTTGATAATAGAAAAACACGCAGGCTTAGTTGTGATGGATCCGCAAGTTCGTAATGAAAGAGCCCTTAAATGCTACGAAAAATGCGGCTTCAGAAAAGTAAAACTTCTCCCTAAGAATGAGCTTCATGAGGGTGAGTATCGTGATTGCTGGCTGATAGAGTATAGAAGAAAATTATAACCATATTTTAGTACGAGGTTCGATCATCTACTTAGGAGATCGAACCTTGTACTTGTCCAATAATAACAAACGAAATCTCATTCATAGATGATATAAGCATCCACATTTCCGGCAATAATTTGACAAAAAAATGCAATTTCATTTCTCGCTTTATCTTGACATATTTTTGTAGAATTCTAATGCCTCTATGAGAAATTGCTTATCAAATCCCGTTTTCAAATTTATTCTTTCCGCCCAATCCTCAATAGTTTTCAATGGCTGATCTTTAAAAATTCCTTCCGTAGTACTTAAAAAGCTCTCCCAATTGTAGAATTCCCAATGGGCAATTTCATTTTTATAAGGTGTTCTAACTTCCAAAAGGGGTCTCGGATCGATTTGATTTTGTGAAAATTCAGCAGCTTTTAAGAATAAATTCTTATCTATTGGTTCTGTATTATAGATTTGGTTAGAAATTTTCCCATTAGGTCGATGATAGTTCACCTCTAAGTGAACACCTTCTACATTCACTTGAACTAATGCAGCTGGAAAGAATCCGCTATACTTTTCACCTGAGAAGTCTTTACGTTGTTGATCAATTAATATAGGATTTAACCACTGATCTCCTAAGTCACATAAATAGCGTCTCCCCTGTTCGTCTAATGCAATGACTGCCGCATGTGCACTTTCTGAATGGATGTTATGACCAATTGGATAAGCTTCAATCCCATCCTTCTTAAATTCATCCAGCAGCCAAATAGCGAGGTCAAAGCAATTCCCCGAAATTCTATACTGGATTCGATGCTCCTTCATAAGGGATACATCTCTTTGCTTTTTACTATTTGTCTTATTGTGGAACCAAGCTTTAGTTAAAGTCTCCATAGGAAAATCATCAAATTTTCTCCATATGGAGAGAATATATTCTGGTGCTAACATGTAACCATCCTCTCGTAGACCTTAGGTATGGATTATTCTATCTCCGTTAATTATAATCCTTTTTTGAGAAACGAAGGTCATTTTGCCATTAGAATTTTTGTGATAGAGTTAAGGAATAAAACGGAGGTCATAAAAAAATGAAAAACAATAAATATATTGGATATGTCGGTACATATACAAATGAGAAAAGTGAAGGTATTTATTCCTTTATTTTAGATGGTGAAAAGGGGCAGCTTTCTGAGGTAAAATTAGCCGCGAAGCTTGATAATCCAACGTATTTAGCTATTAGTGAGGATCATCAGTTTCTGTATTCAATAATAAAGGAAGGCTCATCTGGCGGGGTAGTTGCATTTAAAATTAATCCTGAATCCGCTGAGCTGCAAGCATTGAACCAAAATGTTTCTGAAGGTGCCCCTCCTTGTCATGTAAGTGTTCATCGTGATAACAGCACTCTCTTTAGCGCAAATTACCATAAGGGCACGGTAGAATCTTATTTACTTAATACTGATAACGGTTCTGTTTATTCGCCCACATCTGTTATCGAGCATATAGGATCAGGACCTGACGAAAGACAGGAAAAAGCTCATACCCATTATGCTGGCATTACTCCTGATGAGAAATATGTAATAGCTGTTGATCTGGGAATCGATAAAATTTTTACTTATACAGTTCATCGGGGAGAGTTAACTGAAAAGAATAGCCTTTCTGTCAAACCAGGCAGTGGACCAAGACATCTTGTATTCCACCCAAACGGAAAATATGCATATATCATGACTGAATTTAGCTCAGAAATTATCGTGTCACAATACGATTCAAACAACGGGGAATTTACTCAGATTCAAATTGTTTCAACTCTTCCAGAAAACTTTAAAGAGAACAACCAAGGTAGCGCTATTCATATTTCTTCTGATGGGCGTTTTATCTATGCAGGAAATCGCGGACATGACAGCATTGCTGTGTTTAGTGTTCATTCGGAAACAGGAGAGCTTCAATTCATTGAACATACTTCTACAGAAGGGCATTGGCCGAGAGACTTTGTACTTGATCCTACTGAAAAGTTTATCGTTGCATCTAATCAAAAATCAAATAATCTCGTCCTATTTTTGAGGAATGAAATGTCAGGAAAACTTACTTTATTACAATCAAATATCTTTGTTTCAGAACCAGTATGTATAAAATTTATCACCGACTAACAATCAGAACGAATCGACACAAAGTCTTCGTTATAATCAATCAGTAGGGGTATCGACTTTGAACCCCTACATGATGATCAATGGAAACCAATCAAGGCAGTTTATAATTATTTATTATATCCTCCATATCATTAGCCATATGTAACAATGGATGAGCTAATTTCCTCAATTGTTGCAGTCTGTTGCTGCGAGTTTTTTTGCATATTCTAAACAATTCTTTTAACCAAAAAAACTCACTGTTTATAGGAGAAATTCTCGCTACAAACAGTGAGTTTAAAATTTTTTTACAGTAATCCATGAACTGTTCAATCCATATTACAGCGTAATAATAATCGGTTCTCCCTTTGTAACGACAATAGTATGCTCGCATTGAGCAACAAGGCTCTTGTCTGGGGTAACGAATGTCCAGCCATCATCGAGTTCGATTACGTGTTCCGCTCCTGTTGAAATAAATGGTTCAAATGCAATAACCATTCCTTCCCTTAATAGCTGAGAATCCCATGGTTCAAAGTAATTTAAAATATGATCAGGCTTCTCATGAAGGGATCTTCCAATTCCATGACCAGTTAGATTTTTTATTACCGTATAGCCATGCTGATTAGCCGTTCTGTTGACTACTTTTCCAATCATGCTTAGTTTTGAACCTGCTTTTATTTTTTTCAAGCCCTCTTCAAAAGCCTTTTGTACCGTCTCACAAAGTTCAATGAGCTTTTGATCACTATTACCAACTACGATGGACAGACCTGTGTCTGCAAAGTAGCCGTTTTTGGAGCCAGATACATCAATATTGACAAGGTCGCCTTCCTTGATTACACGGCTTCCTGGGATTCCATGGGCAACTTCCTCATTGACACTAATACAAGTGTATCCCGGAAAGTCATACTCTCCCTTTGGACCAGAAATCGCTCCATATTTTTCAAAAAGCTCACCAGCATAATCATCCAGTTCCTTCGTTGTCACACCTGGTTTTGTTCGCGCAATTAATTCATCACGTATGGAAGCAACAATCTTCCCAATCTCTTTAAGAGCTAACAATTCTTCTTCATTTTTAACAATCATTTCTTTCCTGTCCCTTCACTAGTTGTTTTCTTTTCTTATTATATTCTATTTTAGAGTAACTTAAGAAAAACTTTGCGAACGTCAAGTCCTTTCGTGGAATTCTACATTTCTTATGCGATCTTTATCGTTGTTACCTTATCGAAATGGCAATTTCGCTTCTGTTCGTTTATTAATTTTAACATTCCTATTTGCAAAAAAATAGAGCTGCCTTGGCAACTCTATTAAAATGAATCTTATTCTTGATTATCCTGTGGATCAACCATACCGTTTTGAACCATATAATATTCCATTGCCTGATTTAACCAGTCCTCTTCTTCCTTTGTAAATGGAGAAGGCACCATCTCTTGCAGCTTATCCGCTTCACTCAAATCCATTTCTGCCAAAGCGTGCATTGCTTCCTCTCCAATAAAATCAAGAGTAGCTTTCGTATATTGATCAATTAGCTCCTGTACCTGCGGATCTCCGAATGGCAAGCCGACTAATTCCTTAACCTTTTTTGATAAATGAATATATTCCTTGTCCAATGCCAATACATCATCTTCTGATTTATTATATAAATAATTGACTACATCTTTAGTAGTCCGCTGCTCAAGCCATTCACGCATGTTTCTTTCTGTTTGAACCGTATTGATTAAACTCATTAGGATCGCACTATCCACTTCTCCTTCTTCTTCAAGCAGCTTAATAGTTCGATTAATGGATGTAAGCGCCGCTTCAATATGAAGTTTCTCCTCCTCTAAAGCCTTCTTTTGGATTTGCAATGATTCATTTAAGCTAACATCATAACTGGACTCATGGATCATTCCTTTAATTTGCTCCAGACTATAACCTAGGAATTTCAAGCTAACAATTTTTTGCAATGTTAATACATCCTTATCTGAATAATGCCGGTGACCTGAGCTTGGATCCTTATCTGGTTTAAGAAGGCCAATTTCATCATAATAATGCAATGTCCTCACTGAAGTACCTGTCTTTTCAGAGAATTCCCCAATTAAAAATGTTTTCTTCTCATTCATATCAGTTCCTCCTAGCTAAATTGAAAGTTTTCTTTATAGTTCGATCATAGTCCCTAACGTCACTGTAGGTGCAACAATTAAATTTAAAAATTGAAATTAATTTTTTCTATAAGTGAGTTACATTCGATCGTTAAGAATTGCAGCCATTAAGGCAGTTTTTTCTCTTTAAAAATAGTTTGAATAATCTAAATTTATATTATTTTTTATGTTTTTATTTTAAAATAGATGAAACAATTACTAGCTAAAGGAGAAATCATATGTTTGAATTGCTCTTTACGATGCTAGAACGTCTAGGAATTATTGTGACGATTGCTTTTATCCTAACACGGCTGCGGTTCTTTAGAGATATGATTTACCAAGAACAATTAAATCGGCAGCAGCAGTATAAAGCCATCCTTTTCTTTGGCTTTTTTGGAATTATCGGCACTTATTCTGGTCTAGCTTTTAGTACAGAAACCCTACAATTCAATCGATGGGCTTCTGGTCTTGCATCCGATGAGGCTCTTGCAAATTCTAGAGTTATTGGGGTTGTAATTGCTGGACTTCTTGGTGGCTATAAAATCGGAATAGGAGCAGGCTTAATTGCCGGAATTCATCGGTTTACACTGGGGGGATTTACGGCCATTTCATGCGGTTCCGCTTCAATAATTGCCGGAGTTATTGCTGGGGCTTTTTATCGAAAAAATAAGCATGTAAAGCTTTCATCTGCCTTCCTAATTGGAGCTGTTGCAGAAGGCATTCAGATGCTCATTATCTTATTAGTTTCCCGTCCCTTTGATAAAGCACTATCACTAGTTGAAATGATTGGTGTGCCTATGATTATCGCAAATGGCCTAGGCTCAGCGCTCTTCCTTCTGATTATAAAAAATGTAGTGAACGAAGAAGAAAAAGCTGTAGCATTCCAAGCACAAAAAATACTTCGCATCGCAGATCAAACACTCGTTTATCTTCGGAAAGGCATGACCAACTATTCTGCAGAGGCAGTCTGCAGAATCCTTCACAAAGAAATACAAACTAGTGCCGTTGCCATGACAAATCTGAGTGATATATTAGCTCATGTAGGTGTTGGTGATGATCATCATCGTGCTAATATTTCCATTCAAACTCAAATAACGAAAGATGCGATTAGAGAGGGAAAAATTACTATAGCTAATGACGAAACGATCCATTGCCAAAGTTATAACTGCCCTCTTGGTGCGGCAGTCATTGCTCCTTTGAAACAACGAGGTGTAACAATCGGAACATTAAAGTTTTATTTTCATTCTGAAAAGGAAGTGACTCCTTTTGTAAAAGAATTAATAACAGGATTAAGTGTTCTCCTCAGCCATCAGCTTGAGATTGCCGAAGCTGATAAGGCATACCAGTTAGCTAAGGAATTAGAGATCAAGTCACTGCAAGCCCAAATTAGTCCACATTTTTTATTTAATACATTAAACACGATTGTTTCTTTGATTCGTATTGATCCAGGAAAAGCAAGAAAGCTGCTTGTTTCCCTCTCCCATTTTTTGCGGCAAAACTTGGCGGGAACAACATTAAGTATGACAACACTTGAACAAGAGCTCAAGCATGTAAAAGCCTATCTTGAAATAGAAGAAACGCGATTTGTCGATAAACTTGAGGTCATCTATGATATTGATGCTGAAGCATTGTTAGTCAAGATTCCGCCACTAACCTTGCAGCCGATTATTGAAAATGCCATCAAGCATGGGATCAAGGATATGGATAAAGATTGTGTGATCAAAATCTTGATAAAGAAGCAGGAAACTTGCACTCTTGTCTCGATTGAAGACAATGGCAAGGGGATGCATCAGGAGAGAGCCAATTTAGTTGGAAAAAAAATTATTGGTTCGGAATCTGGAACAGGTCTTGCCCTTTACAATGTCAACCGAAGACTAACTATGATGTTCGGAAGTGAAGCAGCTATTCAGACGAGAAGTGAACTTCATAGAGGAACTGCCGTTACATTTGCAATCCCACTTTTGGAGGAACAATAAATGGAACAAATCATTAAAGCTTTAATTGTTGATGACGAACGATACAGTCGAGATGAACTTAAGCATTTATTAAAAAGCTATCCTTTTATTCAAATTGTAGGCGAGGCAGAATCTGGTGACGCCTCTATTATGAAGACTATTCAATTACAACCTGATGTTGTTTTTCTGGATGTCGAAATGCCAAAAATGAATGGGATGGAAGCTGCAAAATTGTTAATGGAATTAAGGAAAAATCCATTAATCATTTTCACAACCGCTTTTCCACAATTTGCAGCAGAGGCCTTTCGCTATGAAGCAATCGATTACTTGCTCAAGCCATATGATGAGGAACTGCTTCATGAAACGATTCATCGCATTGAAAAAAAATTGCAGTCTCATAGAAATTATAAAATAGCTAAACCATCGGGAAAGCTTGCTGTGGAGGAAAATGGGGAAATCTTCTATATTGAACCAAAATATATCTTATATATGTATAGAGATGATAAAGTTACAAAAATAGTTACAAAAACTGGAGAATTCGAAACAAAGACTCCTTTAAAAGAACTTGAGAATCGACTTAATCCTTTTTCTTTTTTTCGAATCCATAAAGGTTACCTCGTAAACCTTGATTATGTTACCAGGCTAACCCCTTGGTTCAATGGTGCCTATCAGCTTGAAATAGAAGGAAGATATGAATTGCTTTCCGTCAGCAGGAATTATGTTAAGACTTTACGAGTTCGTCTAGAAATTTAATATGATCTTAAGCATCGGACCTCTGATGCTTTTTTTCGCTACTAGGAAAGTTTAAGTTTATTAACGTACTAAAGTAAAGTGTGTTTTTAATTAAATATCTGCTAATAAGATCGCATAAGTAAAACTAAGGCATTCGCCAAATAGGAATTGGCGAACGCCAAGTTTTTCTAATATTTAAATGCGTTTTAATCTATTCTAGCTACATGATAACCTCTTATTTATGCATCTTGATCACAAAATGTTCTTGATTACTGAAAATCTTTTATAATTTTTGTAAACGCATTCATCTTTTATTATAAGGAGGGAATCTTTTGATTACTTTTTTAGCCTGTATTGCCCTTTTAATTGTCGGATACTTTACTTACGGCAAGTTTGTTGAAAAAGTATTCGTGGTTAATGAAGGAAGACCGACCCCAGCTTTCACACATGAAGATGGTGTTGACTATCTGCCAATGAATACAAAGAAAAATTCTTTAATCCAGCTTTTAAATATCGCAGGTGTTGGGCCGATTTTTGGACCGATTATGGGAGCTCTTTACGGTCCTGTCGCGTTCCTTTGGATCGTGCTTGGCTGTATTTTCGCTGGGGCAGTTCATGATTACTTAACAGGAATGATTTCAATCCGAAACCGTGGGGCTCATCTTCCTGAGCTAGCTGGTAAGTTTCTTGGAAAAGTGATGAAGCATGTCGTCAATGCCTTTGCTATTCTTCTTCTTTTATTAGTTGGTACAGTATTCGTAACAGCGCCTGCTGACTTACTTTATAATTTATTGAACGGTAAGGTTGGTTTAGGACTTATTATCGCAGCTATTTTTATTTACTACATTTTAGCAACACTCCTTCCTATTGATAAAATTATCGGAAGATTCTATCCGTTTTTCGGTGCATTACTATTAATAAGTGCTATTGGCGTTGGTGGTGGCTTAGTGGTTACTGGTGCACCAATTCCAGAACTTTCATTACAGAATTTCCATCCAGATAATGCACCTATTTTCCCATTACTATTCTTAACAATTTCTTGTGGGGCGCTGTCTGGATTCCATGCTACACAAACACCGATCATCTCTCGGACAACGCAAAATGAAAAAAAAGGCCGTAAAATTTTCTACGGCATGATGATTGCTGAAGGAATTATTGCGATGATTTGGGCTGCTGCAGCTATGAGCCTTTTTAATGGTTACAATGGACTTAATGATATGCTTGCAAGTATTGGAACTGCAGGAATAGTTGGTGAAGCTTCTAAGATGATGCTTGGCGCCATTGGCGGAACATTAGCTATTCTGGGAGTTATCATTCTGCCAATTACGTCTGGCGATACTGCGTTCAGAAGTGCACGCATGATTATTGCTGATTATATGAACTTTTCTCAAAAGAAAATCTCGAGTCGTCTATGGATTGCTCTTCCACTATTCGCTATTTCAATCGCTTTAACGAAAGTTGATTTCACGATCCTTTGGAGATATTTCTCTTGGGCTAACCAATCAACGGCTGTCATCGCATTATGGGTCGGTGCAATGTATCTTTTCATCGCAAAGAAAAATTATTGGATTGCCATGATACCTGGTACTTTTATGACAATGGCAACAATGACTTATATCTTAAATGCAAAAATTGGATTTGGTTTATCGTTAAACACTTCGTATATCGGAGCAATCATCATCACAGCTGTCATTATCGTCCTATTCTATATCGGTGCTAAAAAGGCGAGAATGAATAATCTCCCTCTCGAAGATGATGTCTCCGGATGGAAAAAGGTGTCATAATGGGCTGCTGTAGTCCTAATTACCGGAAAATCGTAAATGAAGACGAGGATAAGGTGAATGAGAAGGGGAAAGAGTCCATTCCCCTTTTCGTTAAAATAATTTCTGCTGTCATCATAATCGGAGGACTAATGATCGCATTTCTTATTTAAAAAAGTGCACGTGAATCGTGTACTTTTTTTAATGAGTAGCTTCTTTCAACAAAACCCTTCTAATAACGACAAAAAGCTTATGTTTATTTTCTCATTGTGGACATATATTTGTACAAAGCCCGATTTTTCAAAATGATGGATTTGTCAATGATTCGAAACAACGAGAACTTTCAGAACGGGAGGGTTTTATTTGCGAAAAAAGAGAAGAAGGAGATGGACTTTCAAAAAAGGGCCTTTGCCATTCAAATATGTATTTCTAATTACATTAATGATCTTTTCACTATTAACCATTTTCAGTTTAATCATTATTAACAGAAACTTAGAGCCATTTTTAATGGATATTGCTAAAACGAAAGCGACCCAGTTTGCTGTCCAAGCAATCAATGATGCAATCGACAAAAATATCTCCGAAAGCATTGATATAAACGAACTCATTGTAAAACATGAAAATGCAGGTGAACCAAGCTACAGCTTTAATCAACAAATGGTCAATAAAGTCAATTCTCAGGCTGTCAAAAGGATTCAGAAATATTTAGATTTAGTTGAGGCTGGCGAATTAGATAAATTAGATAATTTTAAGAATGATATTAATATAGATCCTGAAAAAACGAAGGATGCCAATGGTATTGTTTATCATATTCCTTTAGGGATGGCAACAAATATGACATTACTATCTAATTTAGGCCCAGAGATTCCTGTAAGATTACAAATTCTTGGGGACGTCACACCTAATGTGGAAACAAAGATTGTTTCTACGGGCATTAACAATACTTATATTGAAGTCTATATTAAGGTGAATGTTCAAATGAATGTCATTATCCCTCGTATGGAAGAGCCAATCGAAATTTCCAACCAAGTTAAAGTTGGAGATCTATTCCTCCCTGGGAAAGTTCCACAATATTATAACGGTCCAGGTTCTGAAAACTCAAGCCCTATTGTAGTGCCGCCACCGCAATAAAGTGAAACTTCCATCAGTGGGGGTTTTTCGACGCACAGGACGTGCTAGTGCCGACGTTGCCACACGATGTGGCGCTTTTAGTCTGTGTTCATTTTATGGGCCTTTACGGGCAGTTGATCCCCCACTTAGGTTTCTTTGATTCTTTCGCAAACTTGTAGTGGGGGTCTTACTGCCCGTTAATCTGCGATAAATTCACATTCAATAATCTTGTTCAATAGTAAAACCTGATTCTATATTTAGAATCAGGTTTTACTTTTATATTATTTGTTACCTTGATTTGACTTGTAGTAGAATTTAGCAGTGATTGAACCGTCGTTATTTTCAACAATATCTGTTACATGGATTCCAGAATCAGCAGGTTTTGAGTTTTGGCCCTTCCAGAAATAATAGGATCCTGTATGAACATTACTTGATACAGGTGTTAACTTGCTTCCAGTTTTGAAGAAATCTCCTGCATCTCCACGGTTCGCATTTTTCTCAAGATCATATTTTCCATCTGCTTGAATGACAGATAAGCCATAGTGCGTAACAACTGTTCCATCACTAGCAGTTTCGGACTGATTGTACTGGAACCTCTTGTTCATCCAGTTTTCCACATTGTTTGGACGGAAGCCGGCAGTTTGATAGAGATTAATAATATTTTCATCGACATGCCATGCCACTAATCCATGTGCATTTGCACCTTGGCGAATTAATCCTTTATTAAATCCGTCTTGTTGGACATTTTCAAATAAGAAATACTCTGTTCCATTTGATCCTGGAACTTCCATTTTCACAATTCCGTTATCAGCTGATGCTTTATTAATTGAAGGTAAAGTAATTTCTTGAACACCATCTTCTGGTTTTACTTCGATTGGATTTGCCCATCCTAAGAAAATTTTCGAGAATGGATCGAAGTGAGTTGGTGAGTTACCTGAATAGGCTGCACTATCAGGATAGCGCATCCACGATCCGCCTGCCATCATTGAATAGTTACCTACTCCTTCAGATGAATACGCTGTGTCGTAGAAATCTGGCAATCCTAAGGCATGACCGAATTCATGTGCATACACCCCAGTTTGGGCTGGATATGGGCCTGTCTTTTTCGCGTCATTGTATGCTCCGGTAGCAGTATCAAATCCGGAAACATTTCCGCCAATTGCTGGCTGAATATTATAGTTGTTTACGATAACGCCATCATAAATCATTTCTTCAGCAATTGTTTTATTTACCCAATCATCTTCGCTCATCCCGGCATGAACATCTGCAGTTTTCCCAGTTTCATAATACTTTCCATAGTACATAGCACTTAATAGATTCCATTTATGGGACCAGATTTGTGCTGGATCCCTGCTGAACTCAGCACCTGTTCCTTCATGTACGATAAAAATATTCGGAACCTCTCCGTCTTCAGCATATTGGGAAAAGTCGATTTGCTCGTCCGCTGCCTTCAATAAATCACGAACAAGTTCCCCCATATGAGCGTCTCCATTTTCATTTCCAATAGCATATTTGCCACTTTCCGCATATTTGCCCTCTTGATCTAAATAGTATGATGCACCATGAGGCAATTCAACCCACACAAATTCCGTGTTTTCTTTACGAACGAGATTTACCTTTCCATTACTAGATTCCTTATAAACATTTTGCATTGTACGATCCGTCGAAACTTTCTCCCCATTAAACTCTGCATATTGTTTAAACTGGTCAAGCTCATATGGATTATATTCCGTTCCAAATATTAAATCCTCATAATAGTGAGCAGGAACCTGCCCCTCCATATCCCCTACTGGCTCATCACCATCTTTATATTTTGCTAGAATGACAAGAACAGGAATATCTCCTTCTGCCTTTTTATAGGCAACATGATTATTTCCTGCTTGCTGAAATTTCTTCCCTTGCTTAGCCGCTTTTTCAGCAGGATCGACCTTTGACAAATCAACTCCTAATCTTTTTGCTTGTTCCGCAAGCTCTGGAGCAATGCCTACATGATGAGCTAGGTCCATATTATATGTACTCTTCTCTTTGGCGGTTATATCCGCATTGTTTCCCCCTGTAAAAATCGTACTTCCAGCTAAAGCTATAGCTAAGGCTGAACTTGATAGAACCTTTAACAAATGCACCACTCCTTCAGAACTATTTTTATTCTCAGAATCAATAATACTAAATATTCTGTATTTTCAGAATAAGTAATTAGTACTCTTTTTAAAGAAAGTTTACATACCAAAAGACTTATTTCATTTTACTTAAAAAATAATATAGAATTGAATTTCAATTCGGTAGAGTGTTAGTTTTTTGTGTGGCTTATGTATGTAATTCCAAGAAAAAAATTGTAGCTATATTATTTGTAACTGCACTTTTCATGTCTATGGAATGCTAGTTAAAAAAAACTCGCCGATTGGCGAGCCTTGGAAAGGTGAAGATAGATGCGTAGTAGTAGCACTGATCGCGCACATACATGCCACGGCCTCCCAAAAGCTTCTCTTTTGGTCGTGCGATGTATCTCTGACGAAGATTTCCTTATCCTGTGGCATTCGCCCAACTAGGACATCCTCGTAAAAGCTATCACTTAAAAACTACTGTCCCTAATAATCAGCTTCGTTGCGATCATAATTTTTTTAGATGTTTTTCTGCCTTCAATTCTCTCCATTAACGTATCAACGGCTGTTTCGCCCATTGATTCCGTATCAACCTTTACCGTGCTTAAAGATGGAAAGACATATTTTGTAATACTAATATCATTTACACCGATGATATTAACACGATCTGGAACAGAAATTCCTTTCTCCAATAAGGCTCTTAATGCACCTACTGCTATGGAATCATTTCCAGCAAAAAAAGCGGTTGGCAATTGCTCCCTATGTTCATCAATCGCCTTCGTCATCAAATAATGACCATCCCGAACAGAGAAATGGCCAATATACATAAATGCTTCATTTAACAACCCTTTTTCTGTTAAATAGCGCTTGAATATAATTTCCCTTGGATCTTCGATCATGGAAGTTTTGTCTCTATAAGATTCTCTTCCTCCGATATAGCCAATTTGTTTATGTCCTTTATCCATAAAATGGTCGAGTACTTTTTTGGTTGCCCTTTCAAAATCAATGACAATCGAATCAAATCGATCTTCGTCAGGTGAGCTGTCAACAAAGACTATATTACTAGTAATTGTAAGTAATTCTTCCACCTGATTATGACTAAATTTACCTATAGCAATAAGCCCTTGAAAATCAGCTTCTTTCAATTCATCAATGTTATCTTGAAAGTATTTGTGTACTTGTACACCTAATTGACGGCAGCGATTTTCTACCCCTAGTCGAATCGACATATAATACAAATCTTCTAGTTCCTCTTTTTCTGTATACCACTGCAAAAGAGCAATTCTCCCAGTCTCTAGTTTCCGAATACCCTTCTTTTTATATGATAATTCTTCAGCAGTTTCGAAGATTTTCTTCTTCGTTTCATCACTAACAGAAAGAGTACTATCATAGTTTAATACCCGCGATACAGTGGCAATCGAAACACCTGCCATTTTAGCAATATCCTTTATTGTAGCCATTAATCTAAACTCCTCACTTATCGAAAAGAAAACGATACTTCGTTGTTGAATAGTATAGTTCCTCTCGTTCTAAAATGATAGATGGAAAATCAGGGTGATTGATCGCATCTGGAAACACTTGTGTCTCAAGGCAAACCCCTAAGTATTTTCTCGCTGGGACATCTGATATAGAAAAGGGGCCTTCCAATTGATTTCCTGAGTAGAGAACAACACATGGTTGATCAGTTGTAACAAGTAAAGTGCGCCCACTTTCCTCCTCCCTTAACACCATTGTATGCTCACCATCGTTAGCGAAAACAAGCGGATGGTCATAACCTTGACCAACAAGAACATTTTGGGGATGGGACGAATGGATGCCGTCCTTTAACTTTCGACCTTGCTTAAAATCAAATGGAGTGTTCTTAGCATCAAGTAATCTCCCAGTAGGTGTAAAATCAGGACTTAACTCTAAAAAGAAATCCGTTTCTAATTGAAGGCTATGCTCCAAACAATCCCTTTTTAAATTACCACTTAAGTTAAAGTAAGAATGATTCGTTAAATTAACCAAGGTCTTTTTATCCGTCTTTCCCTCATACGTAATTTTCAGTTCATTGTCATTCGTTAAAAGATACGATACGGTTACATCTAAATTTCCAGGATACCCTTCTTCTCCATCAGAACTATGATAGAAAAACTTCAGACCAATTGCATTTTCTTCCTCCATTTTTTCCGTTTTCCAAATGACGGAGCTAAGGCCTTCTTTTCCACCATGTAAATGGTTATGATTGTCATTAGCTGCTAGGCTATATTTCTTACCATCCAGGTTAAACGATGCACCTTTAATCCTTCCAGCCACTCTTCCTACTATCGCTCCAAAGTACGGTGACCATTTTAAATAGGCATTAAAATCCTCAAAACCAAGGACAATATTTTCAACGTTCCCATTACGATCAGGAACCATAATTTTCGAAATGATACAACCGTAATTTAGGCATGAGACTGACATTCCTGAATCATTGTAAAGAGTATATTCTTTGACGGATTCACCCTTGTAATGGCCAAACAACCGTTCAATTATTTTCATTGGATTATCTCCCCTTTTGGAGCAGATAAGGAATGGATAAAGCGATGAAATCCAGCGAGCCCTGCTTCATCCCGTTTAAAAACACCTGCATCTTCTAATGCTTTCAAAAATTTCTTCCCTACTTCTTCTCTCATAATCGATTCGATATTTGTTTCGTTAGCAACAGAGAGATACTGCCTTTTTAACTCTTTAGCCCATTCTAAATGATAATCCGCAACGACTTTTGTTTTATTAAGAATGTACTCTCCAACTTCTTCAAGTTCATTCTTTAGTCGCGCAGGTAACACAGCCAGCCCCATGACCTCAATAAGACCAATGTTCTCCTTCTTGATATGGTGAACATCTTCGCGTGGATGAAAAATCCCAAGTGGATGCTCGGAGTTCGTTCGGTTATTACGAAACACTAAATCTAATTCAAATAAGTGGCCATTTTTACGAGCTATCGGGGTAATCGTGTTATGAAGGTCCTCCCCTGTTTTCGCTAAGATTCCTAATTCTTCGTCACTGTAATTTTTCCAAGCTATTAAAATTCTTTCCGCTGCTTCAACTAGTGTGCTCGATTGTTCCGATTGCAACCGAATGACAGACATTGGCCATTTCAAAACTGAACCTTGAACATCCCGAAACTCGTGCAATTCAAAAGTCCGGTCAACGTCCGCTCTAGCCATAGCAAATTCATAACGACCACTCTGATAATGATCATGAGATAAAATCGAGCCACCTACGATAGGTAAATCGGCATTGGATCCAACAAAATAATGTGGGAATTTCCCAACAAAGGTTAACAATCGTTCAAATGTCTTTCGGTTAATGACCATATTTGTATGTGTTTTGGATAAAACAATACAATGCTCGTTGTAGTACAGATAAGGTGAATACTGTAAGCACCAAGTTTCTTCCAATAAATCGACTCGAATCATACGGTGATTGGAACGAGCTGGATGACCGATTCTCCCTGCATAACCTTCATTTTCAATGCAAAGCAAGCATTTGGGATAGTCCCTTTTCGGAGCTGCCCGTTCTAATTCAATACTTTTTGGATCTTTTTCTGGTTTAGACAAATTAATGGTAATATCTAATTCACCATATTCAGTCGACACCTTATACTCAATATTTTTCTTGATTTGCTTCATCTGAATATAATTACTATTTTTACTTAATTGATAAAAAAAGTTTGTGGCTGATAGTGGATCCTGTTTATATTTCTCATAAAAAAACTTGTTTACAGTTGATGGGCGCGGAAGCAAGCAGTTCATGATTTTACTAGAGAATATCTCCTTTTCATCAGATCGGTTCTCAATGATCCCTTGTTCACATGCATAATCAACGATTAAATCAAGTAAATCTGGAATCATTACTTGCCCTTCCCCAATTGATTCTTTATATTCAGCTAACTGTAAAAGGGAAAGGATTTGATTACGCGCATATATTTCATCGTCCTGCTCCATTAATTGAGCCGCAATCGCTTGATCGATTAATTGTTGTACGTATTGAAATATCATCTTTTCACCTCTATTTTTGATAACCATTCGGGTAATGTTGATGCCAGTTCCAAGCATCATTAATGATTTGGTGAATGGAAGTTCTCGATGGTTTCCAGCCAAGTAATTGATTTACTTTTTCCGAAGAAGCGATGAGAGTACTTGGGTCACCAGAACGTCGTTCACCCTTTTTTACCGGAATATCGATGCCGGTTACCTGTTTTGCCGTCTCAACAATTTCTTGAACAGAAAACCCTTGATTACTACCAAGATTAAAAATGTTACTCTCCCCACCATTTTGCAGATAACGAAGTGCTAAAAGGTGAGCTTCAATCAAGTCCTCTACATGAATATAATCCCTCACACAAGTTCCATCTTTTGTATCATAATCATCACCAAAAATCGTAACAGCTTCCCTCTTTCCTAATGCAGCTTCTAAAACAACAGGGATAAGGTGTGTTTCAGGATGATGATCTTCTCCTATTTGACCGTCACTTCTAGCTCCAGCAACGTTAAAATAACGGAGGGATACATACTTCAAATCAAAGGCTTTTTCGCACCAAGCCATCATTCTTTCCATCGCTAGTTTCGTTTCGCCATATGTATTCGTTGGTATTGTACTAGCCTCTTCCGTAATGGGTACAACTTTTTGTTCCCCATAAACAGCCGCTGTCGAGGAAAAAACAATGTGTTTAACGCCAAATTCCTTCATCATTTCAAGAACAATCTGCGTACCATACACATTATTATCAAAGTACTTTAATGGCTCAATCATTGACTCTCCTACAAGAGAATTAGCTGCAAAATGCAAGATAGCTTCAATGTTTTCTTTTTCGAAAACAGATTTCATAAATTGTCGATCGCGGATATCTCCTTGATAAAAATGAGCCTTTGGATGGATCGCATCTAAGTGACCTGTTTGTAATTGATCTATCACAACCACTTCAAAATCATGATCGATTAACTGATAAACCGCATGCGAACCAATATAACCTGCTCCACCTAGCACAAGAATACTCATTTACATCGCCTCCGTCATTGCAATTTCTTTAGCACCATCCCCGATGCTAGCTACATAAAAATCAGCATCATAGCCGATAAGTTCTCGATAAACTGCACCAACATTCGCTATAAAGCAATCTACCTCGTCATTCGCGACAATTGCAATCGCACAACCCCCGAATCCTGCTCCAGTCATCCGCGCTCCAATAACTCCCGACTGTTTCCATGCCGTTTCTACTAAGCTATCAAGCTCCTTCCCCGTCACTTCATAATCATCTCGTAATGATCGGTGTGAGTCGTTCATTAATTGGCCAAATGCCTCTAAATTCCCTGCTCTTAGCTCTCTAAGTGCCTTTATAGTTCTTCTATTTTCATAAACCGCATGCTTGGCACGCTTTCTGACAACTTCATTTGAAATGAGAAATTGATTTTCATCAAACTCTTTTTCAGAAAGCTGCCCAAGAGCTTCAATTGGAAGCTTTTGCTGAAGCTGAACCAGCGCTTCTTCACATTCACTTCTACGCTCATTGTACTTCGAATCCGCTAACTCTCTGCGCTTATTCGTATTCATGATTAATATTTTATATCCCTCTAGCTGGATGGGTGCGTACTCATAGCTAAGTGTCTGGCAATCTAGCAATATCCCCGCATCTCTAACACCCATACCAATCGCAAATTGGTCCATAATGCCACTATTTACCCCAATAAACTCATTCTCAACTCGCTTTCCAAGCTTGATAAGATCAAGACGTGGAATATTTAAATCAAACAGGCCATTCAGCATTACACCTGTTAACATTTCAAGCGATGCAGAGGAAGAAAGACCTGCACCATTGGGAATATTCCCATAAATAAGCAACTCAAATCCTGAAGTCACTTCGTACCCTGATTCTACTATGTAACGGATCATACCTTTCGGATAATTTGCCCAATTATGTTGCTGAGTATAATCTAATGAAGTTAAATCAAACTCAATTAATCCCCTGTGAGGGAAATTAATCGAATACATCCGTATGGTCTGGTCCTCACGCTTTTTGACAAGAGCATAAGTACCATACGTAATTGCACATGGAAAAACATGGCCTCCATTATAATCGGTATGCTCTCCAATTAAATTAATCCTCCCAGGTGCAAAAAACGCTTCTTGTGGTGACGCATAATATAACTCCTTAAATTTAGTGATTAATATGTCCATATTCATACTGAACGTCCCCCATGACAAACGTGTTTTCTTTATTTTATTCTTTTAAGTAAAATATTTCTATAATTTTTACTAAAATTTTACTAAATTTTTCCCCTTTTAATTTACTCATAAAAAAGATATAAACCGGCAACATTTTATCTGGCTATTTAAAAATTTCACATTTTGCAAGGAGAGGATAACCGCAAACACTTCAAATCAAAAAGCCAGTTCAAATCGGGAATCGTGAGCATTCTCTATATTCCTTCCTTCCATTTTTTCATAATGCAAAGCCCCTTTTAATAGTGTATTAACACGTTATTAAAGGGGCTTTTTAGCTATATTCAATTTTTCTATTCATTTATCCCGCATTAACGGGCAGTAAGATCCCTACATTAAAATTGAAAGAGACGCAGAAGATAGGTGGGGGATAACTGCCCGTAAAAGCCCGACGACGGACACGATTTCCTAGTCAGGCGAAAGCAACTGGACAAGGAGTACTTCATCCGCATTTCATCGCACGACCGAAAGCAGAGCTTTTGGGAGGACGTGGCGTTTTGAGCGTGATTGGTTCAACTAACCATCAGTGGGGGATGAAGAGCCTCCCACTGATGGAAGTTTCACTTTATTTCTTCTTTGCATGCTTACGCATATCAAATGCAACAGCCACAATAATGATTGCACCTTTGACGATGAATTGAATGTATGGGCTTACTCCAAGGAAAGCTAGACCATAGTTGATGATTTGGAAAATCAAAACCCCAGTAATAACACCAGGTACCGTACCAATACCACCCGATAATGACACCCCTCCGACAACGCATGCTGCGATAGCATCTAGCTCATACATATTACCAGTATTATTCGTAGCGCTACCTACACGTCCAGCTTCAATTGTTCCTGAGAAACCATAAAGAAGGCCGGCGATCATGTAGATAATAATAATATTTTTGGCAACGTTTACGCCAGAAACCTTAGCTGCTTCAGGGTTTCCTCCGATTGCATACATGTTTTTACCTAATTGTGTTTTATTCCAAATAACCCAAATAATAACAGAAAAGATAATAGCATAAAAAATAAGAAATGGAATTTCATAGTCTCCTATTGGTATTCCCCGTTGAGCAAACTTTGTAAAGCTTTCGCTTAGTCCGCCAATTGGTTGTGCACCGTATGGAGGGCGATCAAAGTAGATAGACGTTATTCCGTACACACTTATCATCATCCCTAAAGTAGCAATGAATGGAGGTACATGAAATTTTGAAACAATGACACCGTTTAAAATACCAAATAGACCCGTGACTACCATGGCAATGATAATCGGAACAAAAAAAGGTAGTTCCGGCAAGTTAGGATACATTTTATAAGCATAATCACCTGCTTGCAGTAAAGATGCCGACACCACAGCTGCAAGACCGACCATTCGCCCAGCAGAAAGGTCCGTTCCGGCTGTAATCAGAATTCCCGCTATTCCAAGCGCAATAATAATACGTGAAGATGATTGACTTAATATATTGATTAAATTGGTAACCGATAGAAAATCAGGAGAAGCGATTACTATTCCAATTACAAGAAGTATTAAAAAAACATAGATTACATGATCGAATAGCCATTTGGTAATTTTAGAATTTTTCATGGCCTGTGTACTCATTTACATCTCCTCCTAATACAAAGCTGCTAATCGCATGATTTCTTCTTGAGATGTTGTGGCCGTATCCACGATTCCAGCTGCTCTCCCATTACTCATTACTAAAATTCTGTCTGTTACGCCCAAAAGTTCTGGCATTTCAGAAGAAATCATGATGATACCTTTTCCGTCAGCTGCTAGTTGATTAATGAGTTGGTAGATCTCATACTTTGCACCAACGTCAATTCCTCTGGTAGGTTCATCTAATAATAAAATTTCCGGATTAGTTAACAACCAACGTCCAATGATTACCTTCTGTTGGTTACCACCGGATAAACTGCCGATGGATGTCTTTTGAGATGGAGTCTTTACCTTCATTGAATCAATTACCCATTTAGTATCATCGTGTACTTTCCGGTCAGAAAGGAATATACCTTTTTTATACTGAACTAGGTTAGCTATGATCGAGTTAAAGCTAATGCTAAGATCAGGGTAAATTCCTGTTGATCTTCTTTCCTCTGTCACGAGGGCAAAACCATTTTTGATGGCATGCTGAGGTGAATGATTATGAACTTCCTTACCATGCAGTTCAACCATCCCTGAACTTAATGATCTCATGCCAAATAATGACTCCATTACTTCCGTCCGTTTAGACCCGACTAGACCTGCAATACCTAAAATCTCTCCTTTCCTTAGCTCAAAATTGATATTAGAGAAGGAGGATTCGTTTTCAGCTGTTAAATCTGTGACTTTTAATATAACGTCGCCAGGTTGATTCATCTTTGAAGGGAACCGCTGTGAAAGATCCCGGCCAACCATAAGCTTAATAATCTCCTCGGTTGTTAAATCTTTCGCACTTTTTGTAGCAATGTACTGACCGTCACGCATGATGGTTACTTCATCCGAAACCTTCAAAATTTCTTCCATTTTGTGTGAAATATAAATAATAGCGACATTTTCACTTTGTAGTTTTCTAATGATTTTAAATAGATGGTCTACCTCTTTTTCAGTTAGAGATGAAGTAGGCTCATCCATTACAATAATTTTTGAATGATAAGAAACCGCTTTTGCAATCTCCACCATTTGCATCTCAGAAACAGATAAAGTGCTCACTCTACTTCGTGGATCGATCGAGATGTCTAGACTATTAAAAATAGCAACCGTATCTTCATACATTTTCTTTTCATCTATAAAAATGCCTTTTTTCGGATAACGCCCTAACCATAAATTATCCATGACATTTTGCTGACGGACTTGATTCAATTCCTGATGAACCATAGAAACTCCGTTTTCTAGTGCTTGTTTGGAATTGGCAAATGAGACCTCCTTTCCATCCAAAAGAATCTTGCCCTCATCCATTGTATAAATGCCAAATAAACATTTCATCAAAGTTGATTTTCCTGCACCATTTTCGCCCATTAAGGCATGTACAGTCCCAGCCTTCACTTTAAGTGAAACATTTTGTAGTGCGATTACACCAGGAAATCTCTTTGTTAAATGACTCATTTCAAGTATATTAGTCGTTCTGGCTTCTGACATGAGTGAGCCTCCTTTTAAAACCATTGAAAAATATGAGAGGCACTTAATGAGCGCTTCTCATATTTCTTATTGCATCCGGCAGTCGCCTCCGCTTTTCTATTTATAAGCATCCTTACCTACTTGTATATTATCGATTGTTACTTCAACGTATGGAACACGAACTGCTCTAGAATCATCTAATGTCCAATCTGTTCCTTCAAGAACGTCTTTGCCGTTTGCAGCATTTGTAGCAAGATCAATAGTCGCTTTACCTTGATTAGTAGCGTCATTTAATACCGTTCCAAACATTTTACTTTTTTCAATCATATCAAGAGCTTCTGGAATTGCGTCAACACCTACAACTGGCATAAACTTGTCTCCAGAGAAATATCCTGCTTTTTCTAGAGAAGCAATGGCACCTAAAGCCATACCGTCGTTATTAGCAATGACAAATTCAATTTGTTCATTGAATTTAGCGATCCAAGCATCCATCTTTTCTGTTGCTTTAGTTGCATCCCACATTGCTGTATCCATAGCTAATTCCTCTACTTCGATCCCTTTTTCTTTAATTGTATTAACCGCAAATGTTGTACGAGCTTCTGCATCTGGGTGACCTGGCTCACCTTTTAGTAATACATATTGAATTTTTCCATCGCCGTTTTTGTCATATTTTTCAATGTTTGCTTCCCATGCTTTCGCAATCATTTCACCTTGAATCACACCTGATTCTGATGATGTTGTTCCAACATAGTAAGCTTTTTCATAACCTTGTAAAACAGATGAATCTGGCTCTTTATTAAAGAAGATAACAGGAATATCCTTCGCCTTTGCTTTGTCAATAATCGTCTGTGCTGCCTTTGGATCTACTAGGTTAATAGCCAATGATTTAGCACCTTTTGCAATTAAAGTATCTACTTGTTCAATTTGTTTTGCTTGGTCATTTTGGGAATCATTCAACATCAGATTAATTTTCCCTTCAGATGCCGCTTCCATTGCACGACGAACATAAGACATAAAGTTATCATCAAATTTGTAAATCGTTGCTCCAACAGCCGGAAGCTTATCGCCTCCCTTATTTTTGCCAGAATCCGAACCACCAGTAGAACTACTGCAGCCAGCCGCTAATAGAATGCTAGAAGCAACGGTTAAAGATAAAATGAATCCCTTTTTCTTTTTAAACATGTGATTATTCTCCTCTTCTATTTAGTAAAGACAACGGTAAATTAACACTTACCTTTCATTTTGAAAGCACTTACAAACATGTTAGCATGAGGCGATTTCGTTCAATAGGTCTAACCAATAGCACAAAATTGCGAATTTCTAGATTTTTTTGTAAACGTTAACAATTAATAGAAACTAATCTACTAGAGGACATGAAAAAGACCAATCCACTAAAATCGAATTGGTCTTTTTCAAAGTCTATAAAGTTATTCACTTATTGCAAAGACAGTCTTTATTAACTCACAGTAGCTTTACGGAACTCAGATGGGGATAAACCTGTATGCTTCTTAAAAACTCTACTAAAATAATTTGGATCTTTATATCCGACTGAATAGCATATTTCCTTTAAGCTTTTTCCATCGTCTAGCATTTCCATTTTTGCCTGATTCATTCTTACTTCTGTTAAATAATCAATAAATGTAATACCAAATCGGTCTTTAAACAATTTGCTGAAATAAAACGGACTTAGCTCCACATATTCAGCAACTAACTCCAAATTAATGGATTCAGCATAGTTCTTTTCAATGAACTCCTTCGCCTTTTGAAGCATACCTTTTGCATGATTATTTCGCCAATCCTGTACGTGATGAACGACCGATAGCAAATAGGTCTTTCCCTTCTCATAAAAAATGTTCAGATCTTCAGACTGATTAATGGTAGGCGTTTGTTCATAGCCTATGCCCAGATCATGTAGCATTCGAGAAACGAGAATAAACAATTCATCAAAAGATTTACTAAACATTTTCGGACTCTTCTGTTGATTAGCGGAAAGTTGCCTTACAAATTGTTCAAAAATGACGGATACTTGGTTAACATCTCCTTGACGTACAGCACCTAACAGATGCTTCTCGACTTCTAATACATTTGTCGAAGAAGATATTTCAGAGCCTCTTTCATGATTACCGAATAAAAACTTTTGGTTAGGCATTTTTATTAATTGCTGTAGGGCAGATTGTGCCTCGTGATAGGATTTATACTGTTCACATGCATGCGTATATGGTAAACCCACCCCTACCCTTAACTCTGCGTGAAAAGATTCCTTTTGAAAAAGATGGTTCATATCTTCTATGATGTTAATGGCATTCGTTTTAAAATGTACTTTTTCAGTCGTTTTTCTGCAAAGGAATAAAACAGGTACTTGTGTATCAATGATAGGCCCAACCATCAATTCATATTTTTTCACGACCAATTTTAATGCGTCTTTCAGCCATGAATACCAGGTTTTTTTATCGTTTATGAAATGTTCAGACCGGGCGACCTCTTGAAGCGAAAAAAGCATCATGTATCCATAAGTAATTTCTACTCCTAGCAGTTCACTCCACTCATCAAAAGTAATATCCTTAACCTGGTTCATTAATAATGTATTTACCCATTCCTTGCCCGCAATCGATACGGCACGATCCAAATTTTCCCGTAAACTTTGCTCCTCGTTTATTCGTTTACGTTCCTCGCGAATTTCAACCGATACACGTTGTAAGCTCTCAAGTATATCTTGCTTTCTACTTGGTTTCAAGATGTATTCCTTTACTCCCTGCTGCATCACTAATTTAGCATACTCAAAGGTATTAAAAGCAGAAACCATAATAAACCTTATACTAGAATCGATCTTTTTTATTTCCTTGACAGCTTGAACACCATCAATACCTGGCATTTTAATATCCATAAAAATGATATCAGGTCTATCTTTTAACGTCATCTCTATTGCTAATCTTCCGTTGGGGGCTTCTCCGATGACTATAACGTCCTCTGAAAATCCATTAATGATTTTCGTTAATGCCTTTCTTTCAAGAACTTCATCATCAACAACCAGTACCTTCAGCAAGCTTCTTCCCCCTCTTCCTTAGCCATATAAGGGATGGTTAGTCTGAAATTCGTTCCTTTATTCGATTCCGATTCAATTTCAACAACATCATTTCTTTGATAAAAAAGCTGCAACCTTTTAATTACATTTTTCGCACCTATGCTTGTAGAATGACCAGTTGATTTTTCTGGTGAAAAGACCTCCTCAGAATCCTTCCCTTCTACGTAATTAAGTAATCTAGTTTTCGTTTTATCATCCATCCCATGCCCATTATCTATCACCTCTACATGGATCCGGTCTTGAAAACGGTAAATATTTAGGCTAATCTGCGCATTTTCTTCATATGATTCAACACCGTGTATGAATGCGTTTTCTATAACTGGTTGCAAAATTAAGGTAGGTATTTCAATATCTAAACAATCATCCTCTATATTTGTAGTAAATTGGATTCGGTCGCCAAATCTTGTTTGTTGAATAAAAAAATACTCTTTAACAATTTTTACTTCATCCCTTAGTGTTGATGCCTTCTTTAAATCACCAAGATTATAACGCAGCAGTGCTGAAACAGCCTCAATTAATCTGGAAGTATGCTCCGCTTCCTCCAAATAAGCCATTTTTGAAACGGTATTTAATGTATTAAAGAGAAAATGTGGATTGATTTGATTTTGAAGACTCCTTAACTCCAATTCTTTTAACAGTTTGTCTAACTCTGACTTTTGTTTAATTTCCGAGACGAGTTGCCTAAGATTCGTTCGCATCTGGTTAAATGTTTCCGTTAAAGGCTTTAATTCATCATTCGTTGTTATTTTTATATCTTCTCCAGATAAATCACCCTTTGAAATCCGCCTTGCTGCTTCTGATAATTTACTAATGGGTTTTGTAATCCCACCGGAAATCCATAATGCTAACAACGTGCTCAGAAAAAAAGTAGCAGAAAAAAGAGAAATGGACATAAGCTTATAATAATGATTTTGCAGTTCCATTTGATCATAGAACATTTGATAATCGGATAATTTATTATTTAACAAGGCAAGTGTACTCTCTTGAAGATATCCGTTTATTTTTAATACTTCATTAAAATGATTGGAGTAGTGGTTAATATCATCTTTCTGAAACGACCTTACGGTTTCATCCGTTTCCTCTAAAAAGCTATCAATCATATTTTTATAGTTTGTTAATGATATATCACTCGTCTTCATTACCTCTTGAAGTTTTCTTTTATCATTGATTAATTTTAACTTTTCCTTTTGGTAGTCGGATAAATAATGCTCTTCTTTATCCAAAATATATGCATGCAGCTTCTTCGTAATGAAATTTGTTCTTTGTGAAATATCATTAAGCAAGAGAAATTGTTCAAAGCCATCATCATACTTATTGACAAGCTTTTCACTGCTTTTATAAAAAAAGAAACCCACTGATGACAATAAAACGACTAAAACAATGAAATATAGAAGCAGCTTGGATCTGATTCGGAATAACATTAACGTTTAATTTCCCTTCTATCCATATGACTTACTTGTAAATCTTCTGCCCTCATAATTCTAGTATTCGTATGGACAATGGTAGGCACCTTTCTTCCCTCTATTAGATCAATCATCATTTCTACCGATTTAAATCCCATTTCATAAGGTTCCTGTACAACTGTGGCTTTAATGATTCCTTGTTTTATGTAATTAATCGTTTCGGGAAGTGTGTCAAAGGCAATTATCGTCATACTGTTTTTCATTTTATATTTCTCGACCTCTTGTGCAATACCAATCCCATCTAAAGCACTTGTCCCATAAAAAGCATTTACCTCAGGATAGTCTTGTAAAATTTGGTGCGTCTTCTCAGCAGCCCGAACACGACTAATATCTGATTCTTTAACCGTAATAATGCGAATCCCTTTTTCTTTTTTCACTGCATCCTGAAAACCCTTTACACGCTGTATTTGGTGATTCTTATAATAATTACCAGTTATGATTGCAACATTGGCGATTCCATGTGTCTCTTCAATCATTGCTTTGCCGGCCAAATAACCTGAGTAATAATTATCTGTTCCAATATAAGCGATTCGCTTACTATTTAACGCATCTGTATCGACTGTAATTACCGGAATTTTTTTCTCAACAACTCGATCAATTAACGGCGTAAACTGCTCGTCATTTAACCCTTGCATTAGAATGCCATCTACTTTTGAGGCTGCAGACATTTCAATTGTTTTTACATGCTCATCAATATTGGCTTGCTTAGGTCCTACATACTCTAGAAGTACATCATACTTTTCGGCTGCAGTCCTTGCCCCTTTCTCCACAAGTCTCCAATACTCATTATCTTGTTCTTCCGGGACTAAAACGAAATGATACTTATATTTTTCTAAATGGTTACTCTCCGTAGGCAATTTATGGGTGACCACTTTATATCCATAATAAATAGAAAAGAAGCAGCTTATTAGAAAAAAAAGGGTCCCCAATATGTACGCAACATTCGCAAACCTGCTCACCAAACTCCCCCTATACCGCCTGTCTCTTAAGGATATTATACTGACACTGCCTAAAAGCAACAATGGAGTTTTTAATGGATAACATTCGAAACTAGCTTCCACAAATGTTCATGTTTTTCTCTTTATTATTACCAGAAGCTTCATTGTGGTTACTGCATCCCGCTAGTAGACAACAGTCACCAACCAACTATAATAAATAAATTTCAATTGCATTTCCTATTTAAAAATTATTGCAAAGATTTTTTGTTTAATATACCTCATTTACTTATGGTAAGATTCAGCGAGCTTTATACTTCTAATTTTCTAAATGATGAAACTATTAAATGCTACTATTCGTATAAAGGTTATTCTAACCCGAATGTTTATTCACTAAAAAGGAGGCTTCCACTTTGATAGGACTTATTGCAACACTTATCATTATGATTCTAATTTTTGGTTTACTAGGCTGGGCTATTCGGTACAAGAGAGCATATTTTCTTATTTCTGGTTTTGAGTCTCGGTCAGAGGAAGAAAAGCAAGAAATAATAGCAAATGGATTACCGCAAAAAACTGGAGGCTTATTACTCCTAACCGCTGCTGTCATGCTGCTCTTACTACCGCTCCTTTTCACACCCTTTAAGTATGCAATAGAATTTCAATTTGGAGGGATGCTGGTTTTCTTGATGGGAGGGATGATTTACCTATCTAAATATGAAGTTCCAAGGAAAAGAAAGCGGAGCTATGTGATTAGTATTTCTCTATTTATAGCTGTCATTGGTTCATTAACAGCCCTTACCCTTTTTAGCTATCAGGGCTATCAATTAATTGTAAAGGAAGATCGCTTTGAAATCACAGGAATGTATGGTGATGAATGGAGGATTAAAGATATTAAAAAGGTTGAATTAATGGAAACAATGCCTCAGGTTACAGCAAGAACAAACGGCGTTGGCCTGCCTACGCTTTCAAAAGGTCATTTCAAGGTAAAGGATTATGGAAGCAGTCTTCTCTTTATCCAGAAAGGGGCTTCCCCTTATATTTATATTGAACTTGAAAATAGGAAGATTTTTATCAATGACAAGGATTCCAATAAAACTAGGGAATGGTTTCAGCAACTAAAGGAACAGGCTGAAAATACAAAGTAGAGATTGGAAAGAAGGCCATCGTTTTTATTTACGATGACCTTCTCGCCTACTCATTACTTAATAAGAATATTTGCACCCGCTAAATCCTTTTGACCTAAGTATGTTGCATATGCATAAATATTGTAATAATATCCTGCTGGGAGCTTTGTTCCATCAGCAAGCTTTCCATCCCATTTGAAAGTTGTGTAACCAGCTTTTACATCTTTGTAAACAGTAATATCACCTAAGTAGCCTACAGGTTGTCCATCTTTATTAGATAGATAGACAAATAGCTCAACTTCCTCCGCGCCTCCTGGGAAAAAGCCCTCTATCTCAAATTGTCCATCACCGATTTGATTGACCCCTAAATATTCAACACGAGGGTAATCAGGTTCCTTTACGAAAAGAATCGTTGGTACATCAAGTGTTTCTGTACCATTACTGATCGTAATCGTACCTTCATAATAACCTGGTGCAAGTTTTCCAGCATCAACCTGTACATTGAAATTCACATCTTGTGATTGACCTGGATTCACTTTTATATTATTGCTTGTCATGACTTTAATGGCATCAGAATTTTCGCCCATGTTTACTTCGAAACTATAAGTCTGGCGTTCTGAAGATAGATTTTTAATGGTAAATTTCTGCTTTTCAACCTGCTTGCCTTTATCTTTATAGAATGTTCCAAAAGAATGGCTTCCTGGAGTAACAAGTGTTTTTGCGTTAATCGCATCCACTACCCTAATGCTTCCGGCACCTTGAGCATTATGCGGATACGATTTTCCTGTAGAAGGATCTGATATGTTTTCTGCAGTATTCATTAATGCAGCCTTTACTTCTTCCACACCCCAATGAGGGTTCGCTTGTAAAATAAGCGCTGCTGCCCCAGCCACATGTGGTGATGCCATACTTGTTCCCTGCTTCGCCCCATATCCATGAGGATTCGCTGGATCACCAGTTGGAACTGTACTTACGATATTCACCCCAGGAGCAGATACATCCGGCTTCACCATCCATGTATAAATAACTGGACCTCGTGAAGAGAAATCCGCAACTGTTTCACCAACACGGTGTGCAAAATCAATTTGGAAAGAAACTTTATTATTTCCGTTTTCTAATTCTTTAAGCAGCTTTTCGCCATCCTCTAATGATAATTTAATAGTAGGCACGTCCATTCCAGCTACGTCAGGCTGTTCACCAGCACTATGATTAAATATAATAGCGCCCACTGCTCCTGCATTTTTTGCATTTATTGCCTTGTCAACGAATGCGATGTCTCCACGCTTCATTAATGCAATTTTCCCTGTAAGGTCTTTCCCTGCAAATTCATTTGGAGTTCCTAATCCTACATTAACAAACTCGAGCTCTTTCCCATTCAATGCTAAAATATCTGCATCGCTAGCGTAGCCCATTACTTTCGAAGAAGGGTAGCTAATCCCGCCTGTAGTAGCAATGGCAGCATTATATACATTATAAGGCAGCTGAGTAGCACCAACGGAAATGGCATCACGAGCCGTTCCAGGTGAACCTACTGTCCAGTTATTCGGACCGCTGTTGCCGTTTGATGTAACTGCGACAACACCTTCAGCCATTGCCCAATCTAATGCGATGCTTGTTGCATAATCTGGATCATTTATTGAATTTCCTAATGATAGATTCATAACATCAGCACCATCTTGAACAGCCTTTTCGATTCCAGCAATGACGTTTGCAGAAGTTCCACGACCTCCAGGACCTAATACACGGTAACCAAGTAATGTCGCATCAGGTGCTACACCTTTGATAAGGCCATTAGCCGCAACTGTCCCTGCAACGTGTGAGCCATGAGTGGTTGCATCTCCTCTAGGGTCTCCAATTGGCGTTTCTTGTGGATCATTGTCATTATCTACGAAATCCCAGCCTTTATAGCTTCCAAATGCATTCTTTAAATCTGGGTGTGTATAATCGACTCCCGTATCAATAACTGCTACCTTAACGCCCTTCCCAGTATAGCCTGTTTCCCAAGCCTCTTTTGCTCCAATAAAAGGTGCGCTATTTAGCATATTTGGACTGTATTCCTCTTGAGAGATTACTTCTCCCTCACCTAGGCTAGTAGTTTGATATTCAACATCTGGATATACTGCTTTTACGCCCGGTATAGCTAAAAGTGATGGAATTTCATTTTCAGCTAGTTCAACTGCGAATCCTGAAAATACATAGTCATATTCACGACTAACATTTGAGCTTTTTGCTGCATTGATAACGTCTGATTTAACTTGATTACGAATTTTTGATAGATTAGCCTTAGATTGACTTTTCCCTTTATGCTTTGCTTCGACAAGGGATGGCTCTGTTAATTCAACAATGACACTCGTTCGATTGGAAGAAGTGAGATTAAACTCTCCAACCAATTTTGCAAGCTGAGAAGCCTCTTGACTATCTTTTTTACCAGCAGCTCCGGCTCCGGTGCCTAAGGAAGAGAATGTTAAAAGAAATACTAGTGTGATTAATAAAGATTTAAAATGTCTTTTAGCCATTAATTGTTTCATCTCCTCTTATTTATTTCTATTTTCTCTTGCGCTATTCTGTCTTCACCTCCGTTGTCCGCTCTTTTTTCAGAATATGTATAACATTGTTAATATTCAGCGGATATTGTCGTTTCCCCTTGAACCTTTATCCCTATTTTAAGGATAAATTTACTAGTGTTTTTGTCCTACAAGCAATTTCCCCAAGCAAAAGTTTCCTACCACAAAGTAAAAACATTCATTGGTATACCTCACCATCTTCTTGAATAGATATTCATGTAGAGCATCACCAGAATAACTTTCAAAGGGGCGGTAAAAGTATGCCGAGTTATACTCATCAAGTCGAAGTGAACGCACCCATTCAGACTGTATGGGAATTTGTAAGCAATATTGATCATTGGGCACCACTCGTACCAGGATATATTGAACACCAAATTTTAAGCGAAAAGGAATCCACTTGGTGCTTTAAAAGCGATATTGGATTCATGAAGAAAAAAATTGAATTGAAAGTCGATATTATTAAATGGGAAGAGCCAACTAGAGTAACTTTTCAATTAAAGGGGATAAACGAGAAATTCACCGGCCACGGCTATTTCTTTGCCAAAGAGAGCGGCAGCAGGTACTGCTTGATGACTGGCTACCTCAATATAACAGCGGAAGGGATGATGGCAAAGGTTGCTAATTCTATTCTAACTACCTCCCTTCCTGAAACAACAGCAGAACTAACTAAAGCAGTTGCTGCCAAAATTGAAGAATACGCTCTCAATCATACGAACATACGATAATAAGCATATACAAAAGAAAAGTGTCTTTACTTATACAATCTTTGAACAGCAAAGCTCTAATAAAAAACAAGAGCATTCTCACAAGGAGAAATGCTCTTGTCTTTATTTTTGCAATACCTCGTTTTTCTCTAGAAAACCAATGATATTATCCATGAGACCTTTTGCTAAAGGCAATGTTGGGTTTGAATATGTTGCGATATTTCCTTCCCGATCCTCAGGTGCTTCCTTCAACACATGGTTCATTCCTTCAACAATGAATAGCTCAGAATCTTTTTTTGCCTTATGCAAAACCTCTGCATCCGTTACAGGTACTTGAATGTCCCGATCTCCATTCACAATGAAAACAGGGATATCCAATTTTTGCAATTGTTCCTGAGGGTTGTATTGTAACCAAGAAATCATATATGGTTGCACAGACCGGCGGAATAAGCTTTGCAATTCGGTACTAACTGATTGAACCTCTTCACCTATCTTTAATTTATCCAAAATGTCCTTAGATTCCTGAAGAAGATTTTCTGGCATCTGTCCTTCTAGCTGTTCAAGCAGCACTTGATCAATCAGTCTGCCTACTCCGGCAATAGAAATAAACGCATCCGCATCTGTTTCACTAGCTGCAATCATTCCGATTAAGGAGCCTTCACTATGACCAATAATTCCAACCTTTGAAAAGCTCTTATCCCCTTTTGCAAACTCTACCCATGACGAAGCATCTTTAATAAAGTGATCAAAGCGCATATCCTCTTCTTTTCCACCTAAGTTTACGTTCTGACCAATTCCTCTTTTATCATAACGGATACTTGCAACTCCATGAGCTGCTAGATCTTTAGCTAACATTTTCAAACTATCATTCTTTCCTGGCAGTGCAGCTGAATTTCCATCCTTATCAGTCGGGCCAGAGCCAGCAATAATGATCATGATCGGGAAAGGACCGTTACCTTGAGGAGTTGTTAAAACTCCCTGCATCGTCCCATCCTTTAATTCTATCTGTACTGCTTCACCAACTTCTTCAGCCTTATCATCAGAAGCTTTCATTAACTCAAAAGGTAAAGATTGACCCTGCTGCTTAAATGTACCGGTAATCTTTTCACCTTCAACCTTTCCATTAAACGTAATGTGCTGCCCTTGGATATCCATAGAAAAAGACAAGCTTGAATCAATTAACTTCACATTTGACAGTGGATATTGATCGCCCCCTTGCACTGGAATGCTAATCGTTCCGCCCTTGCTCGAAAATTGAACAATAATAGGCAGCGGCTGATTCGGTATTTGTATAGAGCCTTCCCATTTCCCCTCAATGCTTTTCAATGAGCTCCCTCCTTTTTCTTTTGTTTCTATTTCTTTTTTGTTCTCTTGGCTGCAGCCTAATAATAATAAAGAGAGGCTTACAACAACGCAAAGGAGCATAGATAATTTCTTCATATTTCCCCCTCCAAAATCATAAAACTATGCAAATAATGAAATGAGAATAATAATCACAATCGGTCCAAATATAATGAAATATCCAATTGGATTGGCAAAATTTAAAGTCCAGCCAACACCAAACCGTTTTTCAACAAAAATGGAAGGATCGTTTTTATTGAAATAAAAAAGTCCACCCTTCCAATACTGATCTTCATCAAGATCAGATACCCCGCTTCCCGATTGAAAACCTACATTTTCACCTGCGTTTCCAACTTTGACGGCAAAAATAATAGAACCAATCATGACGATGAGTAAGAATATGATCGGCAGAGCCATACTCACAACCCCATCAGCTAAATCTGGATAAATCATTTGCAATTGTAAAAAGGAAAAAAGCATTGTTATCAGAACACTTATCAAAAACATAAACCAGCTCGAATATTTTCTTAATGTAAGCTGGCGAACTCGTGATGCATCAGGTCTAGTGGCGCTTAATTTTATTCCAGAGCGTCTAGTCATTTCATTTATACCTAGAAACATCAATTGCATTGTAAACATAATAAGGGGCAATGCATTCACAGAAAATGGATTTTTTACTGTAAAGGCATCAGGCTTTCCGTCTGGTCCCCAATGAGTTGGAATTTGCTCAGGAAACATATTATATTTCAAAAGCGTATAGCCTATTACCCCAAACGTAACGGCGATTGGCAACAAGTATATATACCAAGGGAGCATAGTATCCTGTGAACGTACTGTCAAATCTATCATTTTCACTTGCTTTAGGTTATCTCCCCACCTCATTGCTTTCTTACGTTGTAAAGTTTTTGCATGAAAATAAAAATAGAGAGCTGTACTAATAAATATGATGCCAAATTGAATGGCCGGTCCCAATAACACCTGAAACGCCTCTGTCGAATTTCCTTTCAACATCCAAAATAGATATATGCTGACAGCAATTAAACCCAGTATAAAAATCAACAGTGCATACATTTTTTTAAAGGATAATAGTTTTGAATCACGGACAAATTCATCTGGGATGAATACCCCAAATACGGTAGTTCTTTTTGCGAGAAATGGAATCGCCATTTCGATTGCTACTAAAAATATTATGATTATTAAAAAAAGCATAAAATCCATACCGTTTCTCCTCCTTTTCCACTTACAAAAGAGTTAAGGCTTCCCCTTTATATCCTGAATTAGTGATGTTACGAGTTCCTGAATTTGCTCTTTATCCAAACCTAAAACCAATGCTTCTGCAATCATCGGCTTAAATTCTTCCAAGAGCCGTTCTGAATTATTACTTATTTCTACCGGAGAATTAATCACTGCCCCGGATTTAGGGATAATGCGAATAATGCCTTTTTTCTCTAATTCATGGTAGCTTTTATTAACTGTATGCATGTTCACTCCTAGATCTGCCGCAAATGCTCGTACAGATGGGAGTGAATCTCCTGGATGCATATATCCCCTGGCTATTCCTTCAATAATTTGATTGGTTAACTGAGTGTAGATAGGAACATCAGACTGGGGCTCAATTTGAATGATCAACCTTATACCCTCCATTCTGTTCTATTTTCAATATAACAATTTTGTTATAGTTTGTATAGAACAAATTAGAAAAACGGAAGCGCCTTCGGAACAATCAAAATACAGATTGTTCCTGAAGAAATCTACTCTGAAGACCTTTCCTTAATGCTCATACTAAGACAAGCACAAGAAGTTAGAAAAACTTGGTGTTCTCCTAGTCCTTTTTGGAGAATTCCTCAATTTCTCTTATACGTCTTATTAGTGGATATTTAATAAAAATCACACTTTACTTTAGCAAGTTAAAAAAACTTTAATTTTTCTAATAGAAAAAAAAATGCCTTCTATTTTTTTGAAATAGAAAGCATTTTTGGACTATACCCTTTAAATCAATTCTTCGAATACAAATCAGTAATTTCGTGAATTTCTTTGCATTTCTTCGGCCGATATTGCAAAAATATTACTATCTTCAATTAAATACCACATTCTGGTTCAAACAAAGGTCGTATTTATCATCTAAATTTCCGCTTAAATGAAGATATCGGCCAGTTTGGCTAATATATCGGTCACTTTTTCATTATATCGGTCAGTTTAAGCATTATATCGGTCACTTCCATATAAGCTATACTTTAGCCACAAATAATCCATCTCTGGAGTTCTCTATACATTTATTACTCACTTTGTATATCGATTTGCATAACTAGAAGCAACGAAAGCGTCAGGCTTAATTTTTGGCTCTACTCCCATTGATTCCATTCTGGAAACCATCTCTTTAACAAATTCGCGTGTTTTATTTCTTTTTCCAATACCAATATCAAGATGTCCCTCCATCGTAAATGTTGCTCCTTGGTAAATATATGGAAGGATTAGATCAATTACTTCGTTTTTCCTTTCAAACGTAAATAGTGAAACAACCTGTTCTGTTAATGAGGTTTCATATGAAATTCGCTCATGCAAATGAAGCATTTTCCTCGGAATAATATGTTTTCTAATACATGCCCATGCCCCTTTTCCTTCGTTTTGAATGACGATCCCTGTAATAAAAACAGTGCGATCGCAATGTACCTGTGAGTCCGTGCCAACCATTAAACGGTAGTTTCCACAGGGGCTTCTGCTTATGAACTTAAGTATTCTAGAGAAAACCATATCAAACGTCAAATTTCGTTCCTGTAAATTTTGAAACATGTAATTTCCATCATGATCAGACTTCACCTTTTATCACCACATTATTGTTTTGAATAAGTGAACGAAGTATATAATTAGTATATTGATGTAATGGAACCAAGTTTCCCTTTTTCTAAGTTTTTCCACAATCATTTCAAGCTAAACAGAGTGTTTCTTGATTTATGAGCATCTTTGAAGGATTTCGTTAATGAGTATGCTACCATAATGATAAAGTGAAGCTTCAATCAGAGGGGCTACAGCCCGTTAATCTGAGATAAACTATGAACTAGAGGTGATCATTTATGAAAATCGAAGTGTGGTCGGATTTTGTTTGTCCGTTTTGTTATATTGGAAAGCGCAGATTAGAGAATGCTCTAAACCAATTTCCCCATAAAGATCAAGTTGAGGTTGAATTTAAAAGCTTCGAGCTCGATCCAAATTCCCCCAATTATAATGGAACGAGTATTTACGAAATTCTTGCAGGAAAATATGGAATGAGTATTGAGCAAGCCAAACAATCATGCGAGGGTATTGGGAAACAAGCAGCTACAGTAGGCTTAACTTATAATTTTGATGGAATGAAGACTGGTAATACCTTTGATGCACATCGATTGGCCAAATTTGCAAAAGAGCATGGAAAAGAAGCAGAACTCACAGAAAAACTACTTCATGCTTATTTTACAGATTCCAAGGATGTAGGGGAACATGAAACATTAATAAATATTGCAGAAGCTGTCGGACTTGACCGGAACGAAACAATCAATACACTGCAAGATAAAAATTCTTTTGCCAATGACGTACGGATTGACGAAGCAGTTGCTCAGCAATATCGCATAACAGGAGTACCATATTTTATCATTAATCAAAAATATGCGATATCAGGTGCGCAGCCTGCGGAAACATTCGCAAATGCTCTTCAGAAGGTTTGGGAAGAAGAAGCTGCAATGCCAGCCTTTCAAGACCTATCCACAGAAAGTGCAGAAGATGCAAGCTGTGTAGATGGAAACTGTGCAATACCGAACAAGGAGTAATATAATTTAAGAAAGCAGTTCTCTTTGAGGATCTGCTTTCTTTTATATATCTGTTAAAGCTCCCACGTAAACCATCTTCCATGCCCATCTGTTTCTCCAATAATCCTGAGCTCCTCTTTCCCCTGACAATAGGAATCCAGATGTAATTTTCCATCCCAAATATTATTATAAAGATGGAAAACATCCCTTTTCCCTCCGATTTCTTTTATCTGGACAAGCAGCTTTTCCTTCATTTCCTTAGTCATTTGATTAGCAACATGAGTATGGAATACACATAGGGTCGATTCAGATGGAATCTTAGAAGCAAATTGATGCAGCAGTTCTACTCCATCTCCTTCAATAAGATTAATTTCGCTTTTATATTGCTTTATACAGCTGGTTGCCTTTTCAAATAGAACTTTTCTCTCCCTGTGTTCCGGCCAAATAAGGGCATTCAACCATAGAGCATCCTCATTATCTATTACATCATTAATATGTAAATCTAAGCCAAATCTATTTGAAACAGGCGGGCTTTTCAGAAGGAAATCTGGTATGCCACCACCTTTAATTTCTGTTTCGATTACCAGGTTTGAATCATTATTTCCGTAAAAATATTTCCCATTATAAGAGTAAGAGTATTTATCCCATAGAAGCTGAAAGCCTGCACTCGTTCCAATTTCAATTAACGCTAACGGTTTTTTCGTCTTGTTATAAATATAAGAAAAAGATGGATAAAGATAACCACATCGTCTCACTTCATTTGTTTGGACTAGCTTATTTTTAAGAATGGAAATGATATCTTCCCTATTATGGTGGCAAAAATCCTTGAAATGAGGAAAAGAATCTTCAATAATACTAGCATTCTCAACAATACTTGGATAAAAATCCTTTAAAGAATGGTCTACTCCTTTTATTAAAAGATAATGAATCGCCCCTAAAAATAGGTTCGGAACAGGCTGCCCTTCTCTTGCATGGGAGCTAAGTTCAAGCATTTCTTCATCTTCTGAAATTTTCAAAGACAGCCACTCATACAATGGACTGGAATCATGGCATTCCCGTACAGCAAATTGATAAAACCGTTTAGATAAAAGCTCTTTGTTCATAAGCACCCCCCTCCAGTAAATATCTGGGAATTTTTTTCTATTATAACACTCAGTTTATTAATCTACTAATTTGTTTTAAGAATTATTAAAATTTTCAAGAAGGAAGTTCAAGTTCTTGTGTTGAAAGGTTTATTAAACATATGGATAGGAGATTAAAATGGATGGAAAAACTCGAAATGTTAAAAATCAATAAGGATTGTTGGGATGTGGTCGCACCAAAATTCTTCGGGGTGGAGTCTCTTCCGGAATACGGACCGTTAACCGTTACAGAGGATGAAATAAAGCTATTTGATGATATCAATCATAAGAAGGTGCTTGATATTGGCTGCGGAAGTGGACATTCTCTGAAATATATGGCAGATAATGGGGCCCATGAATTATGGGGGATTGATTTATCATCAACACAAATTGAAACTGCAAAGCAAGTTTTAAAAGACTATAATCCTAGATTGTTTTGTGTAGCAATGGAGGATCATACGTACCTGCCTCAAGACTATTTTGATATTGTTTATTCCATTTACGCACTCGGCTGGACTACTGACCTACCAACAACTTTGAAGTATATTTATTCCTATTTAAAAAAAGATGGCACTTTTATTTTCAGCTGGGAGCATCCGATTTATCCTCATGTTAAGGCCGAAAATAATTCAATCATTCTACAAGGTTCATATCAGCTTGAGGAGCCTGTTATGTTTAATTCCTTTAAGGGCGAGCAGCTCCCAGTCATTTTACATAGAAGAAAATTAGAAACTTATATTAACTCATTAATAGAAGCGGGTTTCAAAATTGAAAGATTGATTGAAGGTAATGCCTCAAGTAGGTTCAATTCGGAGGAAGACGCATTTACCGAAAAGTATTATTCCCTTTATAAAACTAGAATGGTTCCGAATACATTTATTATTAAGGCAAGGAAGTAAATTTCATTGAAAAAGACGTTGTTCTCGCGACCAAAGTCTTTTTCAGTTTACTAAGCTTATGCTTTCAAAGCCATTTCTTTCGGTTTATCTATGTTTCGCAAATGCTCGACAAATGTCTTCTTTTTAATATGGTAAAGAATAAGCGAAATGATGCTAAGTCCGCAGATAGCGAGTAAAATCCAAACTGGCATTTTCTCAAGAACAAAGCCAAAAAGAATAAATCCTAAAGGTGACATGGCACTTGCACCAGTTTCAAGCAAGGACATCACTCTACCTCGATAATGATCCGGCGTGCTTTTTTGGAGCAGCACCATAATTGGCATATTTACGATCATAATAAAGGTTGAAAGAAGCAAGACCATCAAGATTAAATACGGAAAGAAAATCCCATTCGAGACATTCGTCATTCCTGGAAAGTTTGGAAGCCCAATTAAAATTAGAACACAGGACATAGCAATTAAGCCTCCAAGTATACTTAATTCCTTTCTTTTGATCTCCGCTCTTGTTGAAAGGAAAATCGACATAAATAACATCCCAACAGAAAATGATCCTTCGATAATACCTAGCTGGTACGATTCCATTTTCCGAACAGTTAATACTAGATAAGGCAATGCAACTGGAAATACGGCAAACCAAAAATTAAGGAAGATGCTTATCATAATGAGATTTTTAATGAAGGCCTGTTCCTTCACATAAGAGAAACCTAATTTCAAATCTGTAAAAACGGTATTACCGCTCGTTTTTTCCTTTTTTTCTGCAAATAAATCATATTGGATGAAAACACTTGCCAACCCCGAGATTGTAAAGGTGATTATGTTAATAATCATGAAGGTGGTTATATTAAATAGTCCGAAGAAAACTCCTCCGAGAACTGGACCTAAAATAGTGGACAATGAAGCTGCTGCCTGATTCAAAGACATCGCCTTCTGTAGATGATCTGGGCCAACCATATTGTAAATCGCTGATGTGACCGCATTGGAGTAAAATGTATTGAGGATGCTAAGAACAGCGGTTGCCAAATATAAAACCCATATTTCCGGATACAAAAAGGTAAAAATAAAAAACACAATCATTAGCCAAATCGCACAAGCAAAATCAGAAGTAATAATGATGATCTTCCTATTCCAACGATCACTAATCGTGCCTGTAATTGGCGAAAGCAATATCCTTGGCAAAGCACTTAAAAGTAACGTAATGGCAAAGTTGAGGCTTGATCCTGTTTTGGCTAAAATATACAAGCCAATGGCAAAACCATAAATAGACGAACCAAGAACAGCTGTCATTTTTCCAAGGAGAAATAACATGAGATTCTTTTGGATAGCTCCTGCCATTTAATTGTCCTCCTCGTCCATTAACTTTTCAAACTGACATAAAATACGATACGGAGTACGTACATGATCATCTATTACTGTTTTCTTTGCATATTTTATTAATAAAGCATCAAAATCTGCTTCAAACGCTCTTAATTCTTCTTCTGATAAGGATAGGCTCGAACCTCTTGCGCGATTCCTTTTTTCTTGTTCATGTGCATTAGCATCGACTAATCGAAAATGGGTCGCGATTGCACGATAATATTTCTCAATAATCCCTTTGTTCTCTCGCGTCTCTTCAATTTCTAAAATTCCTCCATTATATAGCTGCTGAATATGGTAATGTATACTTCCAGCACTCTTGCCTATTTTATCTGCCACCTGCTTTGCAGTCATCGGACGTTCGTCTAATAAGTAAATAATCTTTACTCTAAGCGGACTTGATATTAACTTTTGTTGTTCTAGATTAATGCCCATTGTTTTTTGTTCAAATTGCATATCGGTCAACCTTTCTGAAAATTTATATCATTTTAATTTTATTATATGTTCTAATTTTTTAGAACACAACAGATAACTTTGAAATATAGAAACAAAAATAAAGTAGGGAAACGACTCTCATGGCTTCCTCCTTATCAAACCGTACGTGAATCTGTCTAACAATCTCAAATTATTTGTTTTTTAAAGAAGAAAAAGAATCCCCTCAATGTGATTGTCCTTTCCGGAATGTTGGGAGGAACGCTCTAATCTTGAAAATACTTATTTCAATAGAAAATGGCCGGTTTCACATGATGAAACCGGCCTTTTTTTCAAATTAGAAGAGCGAAGTTGGAATTCATGTAACCAAAACTCTTGGACAGAACTCGATTATATGTAAAAATAAAAAATATTTACTTAGCTACTAAATTAAGAAGATACAAGGTTATTATTATTTTTTATCTTATCAAACCATGAGCTGGCGGACTCTTTTAAAACAACATTTAATTCATTAATATTCTTTTTACCAACTACTTGAAACCATTCACGGCTAGCCTGTTCACCATCGGAAGCAAATGGCGCAACGCCGTCTTTCCAGGTGGCGCGGCCGCATAACACGCCATTAAAGCTGGAACCGGATTTTTTGGCAAACTTCAATGTTTCCTGGAATAATGCCGCACTTACTCCAGCACTTAAAAAGATAAACGGAAGCTCCGTTGCCGCACTTTGCTCTTTGAAATACGCTGCAGCTTCTTCCTTGCTATAGACGGTTTCACCTTCTGTGTAACCTTCGACAAAGTTCATATCCACAGGAACTTCTACTTTCAAAACATCAACACGATACTGTGGTTTAGAAAATTCCTTCATTGCCTCTATCACTTTATGCGGTTTCACCTTTGCATACTCTTTACTTTTTACATCATCAATATTGGCATCATAAGATACGATTTCCAAGAAAAACGGAATATCTTCGGCTGCACACTCGGATCCTACTCGTTCCATATAGACGTGCTTATAATCATTAATTCTCTCGTCTTCATCCACATCATAGTACAGTAAAAATTTAACAGCATCAGCACCAGTTTCCTTCAATCGTCTCACTGACCACTCTGGCAATAAATCAGGCAGACGGCCCACTGCTGTTGCATCGTAGCCTGTTTTTTCATAGGCAACCAATAAACCGGCGTCTTTGCTACGGACTTTAGTAGCCGGCAGTCCATATTCTGGATCTAATAGAATCGCAGTTGAATAGGGTGTCAACTCTTCAGAAACCAATTCTTTAAAACGGATGATGCCTTCATCCCCGATAGGATTCGCACTTCCCGCTGCAATCATTTTTTTCAATGAGCCGCGTTGATCAATTGCTAAAGCCCCGATCACACCATTTTCATCAGATAGACGCTTTAAAGCTGCCAATTTGTTTTTTGTTAACTCTAGCATCAATATTACCCCCTATCAATCTATTTTTTCTACTTTTACCAAATCAAAATACTGATTGAACTTAGTCATGTTAATCGAACCGGTTCCAGCTTCTATCGTATTCAGCATACCCGTGGTCATAGCCGTTTTAAGTACTGCCGTAGCAGGCTGATTCCGATTCAGTGCCACCGCCAGCCCGGCAACGGTCGCATCTCCGGACCCGACTGGATTCACGACTTCTATTTTAGGAATGGTAACCCGGTAATCAGCCGCACCAATTCTAACAAAGGCACCTTCACTAGCCATTGAGACGACAATCCACTCAATCCCTTGAAACAACTCATGATCCAAAGCTTGTTGCAAATGGCGTATCCCGCTATCCACTTTCATGCCGAGCAGCTGCGACAATTCCGTAATATTCGGCTTAATAGCAAATGGTTTTTCTTTATATAACAGGGCTTTCCTTAACGGGTCACCTGACGAATCCAATATCACAGGAATACCCTTCCTCTGACTTATTTCTATCATTTGTTGATAATAATCAGCTGGCAGCCCCTTCGGTAAACTGCCTGAAATCGTCACCAATGAAACTTTAGACAGCAGATCCTCAAACTTCCCTAAAAAATCAGCCCCTTCTTCTTTCGTTAAGGTTGGCCCAGATTCTAAAATTTCCGTTTGCATGCCTTCATGAAGAATGGCTATACAATTTCTTGATTCTCTTTCGATATTTAAAAAGTCATTGGAAATATCACTTTTATTTAATTCCTGGACGATGTAATCACCGATAGTTCCTCCGAGCACACCGGTAGCCAGGACTTTTTCTCCCATTTGTGCAATCACTCGGGCAACATTCAAGCCTTTACCGCCAGCCGTTTTTCTGACAGTTTCCACACGGTTTACAGCATCTAACTTGAATTCATGAAGTGGATAGGAAATATCAACCGATGGATTCATGGTTACCGCTAAAATCATCTCACTCCCTCTTTCCGTAACTGATAACGACAAACACCATCAAGGTAAGTTGCAATTAAATCGAGATCAGGATTCAACACAATAAAGTCAGCAGCGTATCCCTCAGCAATCTTCCCGCATTCGCCATCCATCCCAATACTTCTTGCGGGAGCGGTACTCGCCATATAAATCGCTTCCTCAGGTGTGGCAATTCCCCAATCAACGACATTTTTAACGGCATCTTTCAGCTGTAAAATACTGCCTGCTAAACTGCCTCCTTCGATGCGGGCAGCCCCAGCCTTCACCTCTACAGGAAATTCTCCCAGCTGATAGGTTCCTTCCGGCATTCCCCCAGCCATCATGCAATCAGTCACCAAAACAGTATGATCTCTGCCACGGACATTCATTAAAATATTGGCGGCGGCAGGATGTACATGGTTCCCGTCACAAATGATTTCGGCAAAAACATCTTTTAAATTCATCGCTGCCCCGGCCATCCCCGGCTCCCGATGGTGCAGAGGGCTCATTCCATTGAAGGTATGAACAAAGATCGAAGCTCCTTTTTCAACAGCTTGCTTTGCCTCTTCATACGTGGCATCGCTATGGGCTAACGCGACCGCAATCTCTTCTCTCACGGCATATTCAATAAATTCAACCGCTCCCTTTCTTTCAGGTGCAATCGCTATTTTTTTAATAAAATCATTGGATAATTTTTGCCAAACTTTCAACTTTTCAAGAGATGGGTCACAAAAATAGTTCGTATTTTGTGCCCCTTTATGCTTTTCGGTAAAAAACGGCCCTTCTAAAAAGATCCCTTTAATTTTGGCCCCACAAACTTTCGTGTAATTATTACCAATCATTTCGACAACGTTATTCAACGATTCAGTCGAGGAGGTTAGGGTTGTCGGTAAAAAGGATGTGACGCCACACGAGAGTAGCCCTTTGGAAATCTCATTCAATCCTTCAAAATCATTATCCATAATGTCGTGATTATTAAATCCATGTATATGCGTGTCAACTAAACCTGGAGCAATCCAATGCCCCGTATAATCAAGGATTTCTACAGCAATATCTGGTCTTCGTTCTGAGAAATCACCGAATTTTCCATCTTTTATTTCCAAAAAACCGGGACCTTCTACTTTGCCTTCAAGAAAAAAACGATCTGCAAAGATAAAAATAGACATACTACTTTCCCCTATCGATTTACTGATATTCATAAATGGTTACGCCTTTAACGACACGGTTCACCGTTCCTGTCGGCGAAGGGGTATCCGGTGTATTACCAACTTTTACGGAAGCTAGCAGTGAAACCGTTTGTCCTATCATGACAAAAGGTAATGCCAAGTATGCATCTGGTACGGATTGGGCCTCGCTGCCGAAAACGAACGAGTTCCCATCATAATTGGTTTCTCCAGCAACCTCGATGGCACAAATATAGCGGGCAATATTATCCTGCTGCATTTCTTTTAACATATCTAAATCGTATAGACGTGTATAAGGACGGTTAGAAACAAACAAAAAAACCAATGATTTTTCATTCACAAATGATTTTGGACCGTGTCGGAATCCCAACGGTGAATCAAAGGCCGTGACAATTTTTCCAGCAGTTAGCTCTAATATTTTTAACTGAGCCTCTCTCGCCAGGCCTTCAAAACTTCCGGATCCAAGATAAATGATTCGGTCAAAATCAAGATCGATCATCTCTTGGATGGCGTCTTCCCTTCGAATGACACTTTCACCCATAAGGCGAATCGTATGAACAATTACCGACTTTTCTTCAACCGACAAAGGGTCAAAAACCAGTAAAGCTGTCAAAGCCATGCAAGTATAGCTTCCCGTCATCGCAAAGCCTTGATCATTCGATTTTTCAGGCATCAATAGTAAGAAGTTATTTTCATCCCCTTCTGCCCGCTTGGCTAATTGACCATCTTTTGCGCAAGTAATCGTCAACTGATACAAATCGGTTACGATTTGCTGGGCTAAATCTACGGCAGCAACACTTTCCGGGCTATTACCGCTTCTAGCAAACGAAACAAGTAAAGTTGGAATATCTGCTTTAAAAAATTGATATGGATTAGATACTAAAGTGGTTGTCGGAATACTGAGTATTTCCCACTGTCTTTCATCCATTTTTTCTTTTATGTATGGTGTGACTGTATCACCTACATAAGAAGATGTTCCGGCACCGGTAAAAATGACCCGAACCCGGCCATGTCTCGTTGATAAGTTTAGTAAAAACGCTTCAATTTCCTTGCTTTTCTCAAAAAACAATTCATAGGTTTCAGTCCATAGCTCAGGCTGCTGTTTTATTTCCGCCGTTGTTATCGATGCACCTAATGGCACTAATTTTTCATGATTTAATGTAAACATATCCGATAACTCCTCTTTAGATTCTTTCGAATACTCTTAATCCTGCACCAACAACTCCATTATTCTGCGCCAATGAACTGATGCTCATCTGATCTAAAAGATGTTGTTGTTCAGGTATTTGATAGATTTTTAACTTTTCTTTGATTAACTCAAGCAGAAAAGGATTATTCACAATGACACTGCCACCGAAAACCATCTTATGTGGATCTAATAAACATGAAATGGAATAGAGACCTTGAGCTAAATGCCCAGTCACCTCATTAATGATAGATTGATAACTTGGATCCCCATGGATAAATCCAGCAAAGACATCCTTGGTTGAAATTTGTTCTTCATGTAATTCTTTTTTTGCTAGTTTCTCAACCCCTGGACCGGCAGCGATGAATTCCAATCGTTCGTTGCCTTGCTTCGAAAGAACTGGAATCAATCCCAGCTCTCCTGCGAATCCAGCTCCCCTAAAAAAAGAACCATTATGGATGATAGAACAGGAGATTCCAGTGCTGACAGTCACATAAACAAAGGTTTCATTCCCTTTTACACGTGCCGCTTTCCATTCAGCAAAAGCCGCCATATAGACATCGTTGTCAATGGTGATTGGCTTGGCGCCAAATTGCTCCTGTAATCGGGCAGTTATGGGAAACTGCTGCCAAGGCAAATTGTTTTGAAAGACAGCGATACCGTTCTCACGATCGACCTTGCCAGGTACCCCGACGCCAATACCTTCTATCTCAGAAAACGATGACCCTTCAAGAACTTGTTCCACCACTTTTACTACTTGTTCAAACATGCTTTCGCGGTCGGATGGATCACTTTTCACTTCCTTTCTGTTAAGCAATTCTCCCGATTCCGAAATTATTCCCGCTGCAATCTTTGTCCCGCCGATATCAATGCCGATTGCCTTTTTCATTTTTTCTCCGCCTCAACAATCAATTTTCTATTTTATGAGCAGCGCTTCACAGCACTTCTTTAACTTTTTCCTACTTTCACCCAGGCAATAGCCTTATGCGAGATTACTAGCCTCTGTAACTGTTTTCCACATGACGCCTATCTGACTATGCTTCTCGGAAGTGAAACACGGTTCCCGCATTTCTCAATCCTCCCCTTTTAAAAAGGCATGTTAAAAATATATCACAGAAAAAGATGGGTTGTTGGTACAAGTCGTAATAAATAAATTATACCACTGTCACTTGTAGTGTCAACCCAACAAGTTAAATGTTTTCATTCCGATTGATGGCGATCATTTCTTTATTATTCGATTATCCTATTTATTTCACGACAATAATTTCTTCTATTCCGCCAATCCTCTTTCGCGACTCGGCCATATGACCATGTATCAACATATTCCGAAAAATAGTCAATTAGTGACAAACTCCTTTTTTTCTGACTTTACCAATGGAATGTAAGATTGAATAACCACATGTTCTGGGTTCAGACCTTCTTCATCAAAAATGACAATCTCATTCTGTTTAGTTAGCAAGGATGCTGGAATCTTATATTCCTCCTGTGGGCCTATGTTCCAGTAACGACCTAAACATTGGCCATTAACCCAAAAACACCCTTTGTTCATACCATCTAACCGAACTTTTACAATCGGACCGTTTTCTGGCTTCCAGTCGAAAGAACTTTTATACCAGCGTGGAGAAATCGTTTGCGGATCCACAACTGTCCATTCCTTTTCCTCTTCTAGCTGAGCAAATGATTTTGTTTTCCAGTTGCTAATTTGCTCCCCTTCCTTAAATAAATAGAGATCAAACCGGCCAATACTAGAAATATTCTGAACATCTAAATCTAATACATTCTCTCCCTGCTTTAAGGCAACGCTAATATCCGCAACCCCGTATACAGCACTGCCTCTTGACCAAGCCGTTTGACTTTCCATCAACATTTTTACTGACCTTCCATTCACCTGAACTCGTGAAACTCCCTCACCAACCAGAATTGCACGGTCATAACCCTGATTCATGAATGATCTTAAAAACCCAATTCGCCCTTCAATTTTCGGAATATTGGATAAATGATGACGTACACCGCACCCTTCAACCAGCCATCCTTCCCTTATTGATAAATACTTTCCATTTAGTGCAGGCGCTTCACTCATCCCTTTTGGTTCACCGATGGCTTGAGAATAATTGTATCTTCCCATATTCTGGACAAGGCATGTTAGTATATTTTTCCCTTTTTTAACAGGAACCTCAATAGCTGCAGCCCCAATCATACTAAGCTTGCCGACATATTGACCATTACAGAAGACCATGACGGGATCCTCGATTCTCGAAAAAACAATCGTCGTATCCTTCGTTTCCTCAGCATAAAATTCACTTTCATAACCTAAATACCCACTAAACTGTCCGAAGCTGCTAAAATCAAGCGGTTTATCAGCCTCTTTCACGTTTCCGCTTAAAAAACAAAGCTTTTCATCTGCCGCTTCCCAATGTAATGGATAATTTGCTGAGCACTTTTCCAAATGAGGAACCGATTTTTCTAAAGATTTTCTTGAAACCACTTGAATCGAATAGCTGGTACCATCTTCAAATGAAAGCTGAACGGTTTGTGGCAGGCTTCCATGAAATAAATAAAACACAACCATACCATCTTCACCGATTTCAAAGCGGTTTGGCATTGGACAATGTATTTCAGCCTTTCTATTAAGCTGTAATTTTAAGAATGAGCGTTGACCCTCCTCATGATAAATGACCGCCTGATTGGATTCGAACCCTGTCGTCTGGCCAGTAAGTTTTTTAATGGTAAAACTATTTCCTACATTCACATGAAGGACAATTGGTAAAATTGCATTCGCCTCAATCGTAAACGGAACGATTTCACCATCAAGTAAAGCCTGTGATTGAACTCTTTCCTGTCTATCATTCTCAATAAATATCACTTCACCATGAGGACTGACGACCCGTTGAGATTTTATATCACTAGGAAGCTTTAAATCCATACCCGTTTGTTCTGCATTTGTGAATACCGGTTCGAGCCACTTAGTAAATGAATGAAATCTTTTTAATACCTCATATTTTCTTGTTGGCTGTAAATATTCATCAATGGCGACATCATAATCATACGATGTCGTGGAAAAAATCTGTTCTCCACCTGTCCTGCCACCCCAATGGTCAAAATTGGTGCCGCCAAAATACATGTAATAGTTGATGGCCGTGAATCCATTCCTTAACAGCTGGTAACACTCACGTTCAAGCTGCTCGGGTGTTTTTTGATCCGCTTTATTACCGCCCCAATGTTCAAACCAGCCAATCCAAAACTCCATAACCCCTTTTGGTTGATTGGCAAACCGTTCATCTAAGATATTAGCGGCGTGTTTGGCATGCGACCAAAAATTACGGAACTCCACAGCACCATCCACGGCTCCGTAGCATGTAACAAATGGTACGTCAATGCCCCTCGCCATCATACCGTCCCGCAAGCTTTCCATATACTGTTTGTCAGGTTTACCAAATGCCTGGAATTCGTTTTCTACCTGGACCATAATGACTGTCCCATTTTTCGTTAACTGGAAGTCATCAATGATTGGTATGACCTGATCAAAATATTTATCTACATATTGTAAAAAGATAGGTTCATTGGAACGATATTGAATCCCCTTTTTCGTAGAGAGCCACCAAGGAAATCCGCCAAAATCCCATTCCGCACAAATATATGGCCCTGGTCTCGCAATCACATATAATCCTTTGTCAGCGCATAGCTCAAAAAAATGTGCTAAATCCTTGTCGCCAGAGAAATCCCATTCCCCTTCATTCATTTCATGAAAATTCCAAGAGATGTACGTTTCGATTGTATTGCAGCCCCCTGCTTTCGCCTTATCTAAGACATCGCTCCACTCTGCCTTTGGAAGGCGGAAATAGTGGATAGCAGCAGATAGGATAAAGATTCTTTCATTATTAATTTTCCAGCTTTTTTGGTCATAAGTAATCATTGATTTCCCTCCAAAATTTTTAGCCGATAGGAAAGGATAACTTTCCTATCAAATATAAGTGCAGCTACACCTCTAACTTCACCTTATGATTAAACCCTTTATTCATTCCTTTGATGGATAGTACCATCACTATTCCTTCACAGCACCTGCTGCTATTCCACTAAAAATATATTTCTGGAATATAAAGTAGATTAATATAGTTGGAATCATAACGATAACCGCTGCTGCACTTAGCATTGGAATGGAAGACGTTCTAGGATCTTGTATACAATTAAGAAGTAAAGTACTTAAAGTTCTATTCTCCACTCCTGGCATATATAAAAATGGTATATACATGTCATTTAAAACATCAACAGCTTTAAGTATGCCTAAAGTAGCTGTTGCAGGAATTACCATAGGAAAAATTATTCGCCAGTAAATTGTAAAATATGATGCTCCATCCATCATGGCACTTTCATCTACTGAAACCGGTATCTGCTCTAAAAACTGTTTATAAATGTATATTTGCATTAAATCTGCACCGGCATATATGAGTATAGGTGCTAAAAGAGTGTCATATACATGAATATTAGTCATTAATCCAAATCTTGATATTTCAGTAACAATACCTGGTATTATTAATCCAACTAGGAATATTGCAAAGTATACTTTTTTTAACTTGAAATCAAATCTAGTTAAACAATATGCAACCATCGTGCTAAGTAAAGAATTTATAACAACTGAAGCTACAACCAATATCGTGGAATTTTTAAATGCAATAAACACATTTGTACTTTTAAGAACCTCTTTATAATTGTCAAAATTAAGACTAGTAGGTGGTTTAAGTGCTGATTCTGAACCGATCTGAGGTAAGCTTTTAAATGATGCAAAAACTGTAATTAGTATTGGCAAAATGACTAAAGCTGATATAAATATAAATAGTAGTATTTTTAGTACTCCTCCTACACTGCCAGATCTCCTTGACATATTAATAGTGGTTTCCTTTTTGATTTCTAAGTTAGCTTCCATTGCCTCACCCCTTTAAGTTAAATAATTTTTTTTGAATAATGGAGAAAATTATTATGATGATCATCAATACAATTGCCATTGCACAGGCTAATCCAAAATTTTGATATTGAAAGGCTGTATTTATTGTTTGTACTGTAAAAGTTTCACTAGCATGATTTGGACCACCGCCAGTCATAACATAAGGAATATCAAATATCTGCAATGCGCCTCTTATGTTCAAAAATAATACTATTTCAATAACAGGCTTTATATTTGGTAATACAATGTGATAAAACTGTTTAAAGGTACTTGCTCCATCAATAATAGATGCTTCAATCATGTCCGTTGGAAGGGATTGAAATGCCGCTAAAAAAAGGATTATATGGATACCAGAAAATTTCCATAGAGAAACTCCAGTAAGAGAATAATTAACAATTTCCGAGTCGCTAAGCCATCCTATTTTATCCATATGAAAAAACTGCAGCATACTATTTAATACTCCATCTTGTGAGCTAAAAAGGAACATAAACATACATGCAACTGCAACTGTGTTAATAATATAAGGTAAAAATGTAATAGTTTTGAACATCTTACTGAATCTCACTCTTTTGTCTAATAAAAATGCTATAAATAATTCAATAGGTATAAAAATCAAATGTCCCACAAAATATACACCGTTATTTTTCAGCGATACCCATACCTCAGGTGAATCAAATATTATTTTCTTGAAATTTGTTAATCCCACAAAGGTTTTTGTAGGACTCAGTCCATCCCAGCTTGTAAAGCTTATTACTACTAGATTTATTAATGGATATATCATAAATAAACTTATTAAAATAGTGGGAATAAATAAAAAAGTAACTAGCACAAAGTTCTTCTGCATCTTTAAATCATTTTTTTTAAACATACCCCGACTCCTTGCCTGCTAATTAAAAGAAGAATAAAGTAGCTAAAGGCACCTTATTCTTCTTAAAATTAATTATTTTACTTTTTAGTTACCTCTTGCTTTTTTCCATTGTGCATTTAAATCTTTCATTATAGAATCTAAACTATTTTTTCCTGCCACCATCTGTTGTCCTATGCCCTTAACATCAAATTTCATGGCATTCATTACCTTGTTATAATTATCATCATAGAAAATTGTTACTGGCTCAGCATCAACATCTTCAAAGGCTTGAGCAAAGAATTCATCATTATAACTTACACCTTTCATTGTAGGCTTAATATTAGTAGTAGTAGCAAGTTGTGTATAATAATCACCAAAGAACCATTCAAGGAATTCTTTTGCTTCCTTTTGATTTTTACTAGTTTTAGGAACTCCCCAGAAGAATTCAGTCATTGCAGTAGTGTAGAATGGATCGCTAGTAGTATTCCTTGTCGGTAATAAGAAAACTCCTAAGTTCTCTTCCTTACCACCATTTGTGATGTAATCACTCTTATACCAGGAGCCAGCTGCTAACATACCAGCTTTTCCGGCTACAAACATTGCTCTTTGCTGATCCCAACCATATCCTAATGGATCATCTCCCGAAACCTTAGCATCATATAATTTTTGAATCTTTGTATATGCATTGTAGAATGGCTCTCCTTTTGTAAAAGGATCATCCTTGCTAGCCATCTTGTTGTAGTATTGTCCATCTCCTGCTTCAAGCATTGGCATATATTCATTTAATGGATAATTTACCCAAGAATCCTTTAAGCCCAATGCAAGTGGTGTATATTTCTTACCATCTTTTATTGTTTGACAAACCTTTATAAACTCATCCCAAGTCTTAGGTATTTCTAAATTGTATTCTTGGAAAATGTTCTTGTTGTAAAAAACAAATTCATTAAATACTGCTTCCGGTAACCCTATTACATTTCCTTTAATCATCGTTTCCTTAGCATATAAATTGTTTTCAGTTGCCTTTAATTCATTTAGAGGTACCATAATATCTGCGTAAAGTGAAAGATTTGCTTGTCTAACTGGAAATACATCTGGTAACTGACCTGCTGAACTTCTAATTTTCATTGTATTATCATATTCTTTTGGTGCAATTTTTTCTATTTCTAAAGTTACATTAGGATGCTCCTTTTTATAAGCATCTGCAATCTTATTAGTTTCTGACATATACTTATACTCGTCATCGCCCCAAAGAGCGATTTTCAGTGTTACCTTTTTATCGCTATCTGTTGATGTGCTATTTGCATTTGAGCACCCTACAGCAATGGTGCTTAGTAGTGTTGCTCCTACTAAAGCTAAGGTTAATTTTTTAAATATTTTCTTTTTAACCACTTTTTTTCCCCCTTTACACTATATAATAATATTTTAAATATTTTTACAATTTAATTGAATGATATTTTTTAATGTTTCTTTGATTTATATTATCCTCTTAATTTAAACTTACATAATTGTGGTCCAGGAAGTCTCCTGATATGAACGAAACTGTCAAGGTTATTGAACATGATTAGGACAAAATAGCCCCCCTAAGATTGAAAAAGACGACTCAATTTTCACATATGTGAATTTTTAAGTCGTCTTTTTTGGGTTGTGCGATAAAGTGCCCCTTTAAAAACCGGAGATTTTTCAGTGCCCTCGCAAAAGTACAGGTGTTTTTATTACTAGGTTTAGTTTTTAATATATCTTTTAAGTACCTTCTCAATTAAATAGGTGGAAACTAGAGCATAAAAGCTAACGAAAAATAATACAAAGGAAGGCTTATATATGGTAAACAATATTAGTGCTATAAGGAGTGCCACAGAGGTAGTACTTTTAACTATGTGCTTATAAGCTAAAATAAGTGAATTCTTTAGTAAATCAATAAGCTTCATATTAACCCTAGCAATTAAAGGGAAAATAAAAACACTTATAAGTAGTATTTGAAAGATAATAAATAGTTGAACGCCCTGAAGCCATAGATATGCACTGCCCATATTATTTAATTTAAATATGTTATAAATACTGAAAGATAAAACTATTGTAATAACTGCTCCTATAGGTAAAGCTTGCTTAAAATTTTCTTTGTATCCCTTAATAAAGTCACTATATATGTTATAGCTTTTTTCTCTTACCTTTTTTCCGTAAACATAATATAGTGCAGAAGTGGAAACTCCAATTGTAACTATTGGCAAGCTTCCTATAAACCATAATAAATTCAACATAAAGGTTTCATAAACTAATACACAAAACTTGTACAATGGTCCATCAAAGTTAAATAATCCTTTCATTCGGAACACCTCCTCATTCTGTCATTTTTATACTGCATAGGGCTAATGCCTACATGTTTTTTAAAGGTTCTGCTGAAATGTTCAATGTTAGGATAACCGATTTTATCACATATCTCATATATCTTCATATCAGTTTTAGCTAAAAACTCCTTTGCCTTTTCTATCCTTATATTCGTTAAATAAGTAGTAAAGTTATACCCTGTTTCTTCTGTGAAAATTTTACTGAAATATGCCTTACTAAAGCCTATAGATTTACTTACCATATCTAGGGTAACTCTATCACCATAATTCTTATGAATAAAATCCTTTGCCTTTTTAATTGCCCCATTCCCCCTCTGGTTTATTTTTCTTGAAGAATTAATAACTCTTGTTAGAAGCATTAGTATCCATTCCTCAATTTCTAATTTAGTATCAAATTTTCTTACTTCGCTATAAAAATCCAAATCTTCTCCAATAATAGCTTCAAGATTATCTTCTTCATCCTTAATGATGTAGTAAATGACCATTAATACTATCTCTAAATAATAAATATAGAAGCTTTCTATTTCACTTGCTCCAGATAGTTCATTCAACTGAAAAACCCTTTTCATCTCTTCTAAACACTTTTCTTCATCTAACCTATCCAACGCTTCTAAAAGCCCATTGTCCTTACTCATTTCTAGAAATATTTGTTGAGTTATTTTGTAATTCTTAGTTTTCTTTATCTTATTTAACTCTTCAACATTCTCAGGATAAATATTTTTTCCCTTGCCATAAATAAATCTAAATCTTGCATTTTTCTGTGCTTCGTCCATTAGTGAGCTTATTTTTGTAATATCGCTGCTAACCTCACTTATACCAACAGTTACTTCAATATTCAAAAAATTAAAAAGAGCATTTCTTATTTTATTTAAAATATCTGAAAGTTTTTCCTTTAAACAGTTAACATATGAATTGTCGAAGGCTAAAATAATCCCATATTCTTCTGGAGACATTGGTAGAATTTCTCCCATATTTACTACTTCAAACAGTTGAATAACAGCATTTTCTACAGAACTCATAAGTTCCTTAAGATCATTATCCTCATACCTTTTCTTAACTATATTAAAACTGTCAATTAGTAGTGAACAGCAAATATAATTTTCTCCTTTTAATCTTAATGCACTATTCTCCAAATCCTTCTCGGTAAAATCTCCAGCCATTAATTTCCTAACTAGTTCATTTCTATTAACACTCTGATTTTTACTACCTTTTTTTCTTTTTTTGTCCTCTAAAGCAGCCATAACCATTTTAAGAATTTTATCCGGTTCCATTTCTGTTTTTAAAATATAATCATTTATTCCGAGCTTAAAGGCACTTCTTACAAGTGAATAATCATCATAAGCACTTAACACTAAAAACTCAGTATTAATGCCAAGTCGTCTACTTTCCTCAATAAGCTCAATGCCATTCATAACAGGCATATTAATGTCTGTTATGACTATATCAATATCCCCTCTAGCTTTAATTATCTCTAAAGCTTTATTTCCATTAGATGCCTCTAAAACCTCATCGAAACCATAATTATTCCAATCTATCAAGGACTTTAAAGCAAGCCTTACAATAGGCTCATCTTCAACTAACAGCATTTTATACATACCTAGCTCTCCTTTTTTAGTATAGGAAGAATAAGTTTTACTTTTGTGAATTTATTCTTTTCACTTTCTATTTTTATTCCATACCCTTGTCCACAATTTAGTCTTATCCTGCTTTCAATATTTTTTATTCCAATATGATTAAAGCTTTTGTTGCTTTTTTCTTTACTTGTAAAAATACTTTCAATTTCTTCTTCTGACATCCCTCTACCATTGTCTTCTACTTCAAAGATAAGATTTTCCTCTGACACATATCCAGCTATAATGATATTTTTTTCTCCATCAATTTCATTAATTCCATGAACGATTGCATTCTCAACTATAGGCTGTAATACCAATTTTATAATATAAAGATTTCTTACTTCTTCCTCCACCTTAACCACTAAATTGAAATCATCTCCAAACCGAACCTTCATTATATCTGCATAATTATCAAGATATTCCAATTCTTCTTTTACAGTTATAAAGGTGGATTCACTTCTAAAGGTTGCCGATAAAAGCTTCATAAAGGAATCTGTTACCTTTCTAATGCTCTCTGCCTTTGAGATCATAGCCATTAATTTAATTACATTTAAGGTATTATAAATGAAGTGGGGATTTATTTGAGCTTGTAAGACCTTCATTTCTTCCTTAGAACGTTCTCTTTCCTTCAAATCCCTCTCTACCATAAGGTTCTTAATATCATGAATCATCTTATTATAGTTGCTTCCTAGCTCATTAATTTCTTCCAAATTAGTATTTATATTTGTGATTTCATCAAGCCTTCCATCTTTAATACCATTCATTTTTTTTATAAGTTCTTTTATCGGCTTTAAAATATCTTTAAAGAAGGTTTTACAGTATAAAATAAAAAACAAATTGAATACAACAAATATGGCAAATAGTATTTTCATAATGTTCGTTGTATCCTTTGTTAGTGCCTTATCGTCAATTATATTGATAACAGTCCATCCTGACTTTTCTGAGGTGTATTTTGATATATACATAGTGTCTTTTTTATATTTATAATAATTATTGTCCTTATTGTTAATATCCTTAAGATATTCTACTTGAGAAACATTTTTTCCAAGCAAACTTTTATCCGGTGATATTACAACTTTCCCCTTAGGATCAGCGATAATCATTTTTCCTACAGAATCATATGTAAATCTTGAATAGATAGAATTTAGTGCCTCTGTTTTAATTTCACAATATATAAACTCAGTAGCTGTATTGTACCAACTGTATTCAGGACTAATTCCAACTAAAAAATCAACTCCATTAGCATTTACATCATCAGAGCTATTAAAATTATTTATACTAAACACTTTGTCTCTATTTTTTATACTTTCCTTATACAATGAACTGTCTTTTACATCAGAATCATTTTTATATAGAGGGTCCTTATACTTAAATATCTGGCCATTCTTTGAAAAAAATACAATTGAATTTATCATCCCTTGATAGGCAAATAAATAATCAAGCTTTGATTCTATCTTTGAGGAAATTTCAAGCTTTTTAACAGAATCCTTTTCCTCATACCAATTATTTACTAGGAATAATAGTTCATTTTCATTTGAAACCTTTGCTACATTGAGGTATATCCGCCTTAACTCAAGCTCAATATCCATTGATAGCTGTTCCATATTTTGCTGAGTCTTTTCATTGTAGTGAGAAACCAAAACTCCTTCATAAAGCTTATTAACTACAACACTAGTGATAATAAAGGGTATAACTATAAATAATATAAAGCTACTTATAAAATTTTTTGACATACTTTTACTCTTCATCATATAATTACCACCTCATTTTAATAATAGTATAAAATGGCATATATTATAAATATAAATATTAAGGCTGTTTACGCAAACTTTGTTGCTATTTGAAAAGGGGTAGGTTGATTTGCGCTCCAGGTTGCTCGCTTTCCGCGGGGCGTGCGCTGAGCCTCCTCGTCGCTTTGCTCCTGCGGGGTCTCACCTGTCCCGCTATTCCCGCAGGAGTCTCGCACCTTCCGCTCCAATCAACCTTTTTGCAAAAGTTTACGTCCTTAAAACACATTACAAAAAAAACAAGCTTTTATAAAACAGCCAATATTAAAGAGCATCTACGAAAAATGTAAATGCTCAAAGCTACTATCTGACATGAAAAGAGCCAGCAAGTTTTAATCGCTGGCTCTTTTTAGTCACGTATTCTAGCATTGAAAGAGAAAAATGCATCCTCTTTCCTCTACAGTATTATTTATTTGAGATTAATTTGCACAGAATATGATTTCCCATCATCAAGAGAGATAGTTAATCTATAAGTACCTGTGGTCAAACCTCTTTTTTACTTCAATCATGCTTGGGAGTATTGGTGTTTTACCAATTACTGTACTTACTTTTACTTCAGGAATTTCAGTGATTGTTTGGATCTGTAACTATAACAATAGCCTGAGCTTTTATTTTAGTTCCTGTTACCCTACCCTTTACGTTGAATGATCCAATATTCTTATAGCTATCTTTAGCTATTTTATCCCAAATTACAGGTACATTTATAACTGTACCATTTGATGTGATCATCTTCGCAGTTTCTGGCATAACAGGTGAAGTTCCTACTGTAGTGTAAACATTCATCACTTTTGCATCTACTATATCAACTTCTTCACTAGCCGTTACGGTTACAGTCGCTGTAATAGCTGCAGCTTCAACGCCATTAATGTGTCCTACTACTTCAAATGATCCTTCTTCAGCATATTTTGAAGGGGCAATTGCTGGCCATTGAACTGGCAATTCCATTTCTGTGTTATTGCTCAATGTTGCCTTTACTGTTGAAGGCATTTCCGGGTGCATTCCCACTGATGTGCTGACCTCAACGGTATCTGGTCCAGTTATGGATGGAGCTTCTTGAGCAACTCTCATCTCAGCTACAGAAGCATATCGGTTAAGTCCTTCTAATGCAGTTAACTTAACGTGAGTAATTGGCTTCGAACTGTCAATAGCTACTTGTTTTGTAGCAACTGTTCTTTCCCATGTTCCATTTGAAACAACTTTAGCAAAGTCTTCAGCATCTGCATACTTAACATATAGGTCATATTTTGTAATGAAGCCATTACCACTTGCTTCTCCTCTACTATTAGTTTCCTGTCTTGGAGTTACATCTAATCTGTTTACATCGTAAGCTTTACCTAAATCAAGAGTAATGGATTGTGGTAATGCATCGCTTCCATCCCAAGCTGTGTGCCACAATGAACCTGTGTTTCCATCAAGAACATTTTCAGGGTTATCACCTTCTTGATAACCAGTTGCACTTGCTTTGATACCATCTACAGGTATAACAGATAAGTCAACAGGTGTAATTGGTAGCGGTTCAATTGTAGCATCCTTTGCTTCCTTAACCACTAGATCATCAAGGATAAAGTCTCCTGCTGAACTTCCGGCCGTATTTCTTGTACCTATCCAGAAATCTTCCGTACTTGCTGTAAATTTAACAGTGAACTGTGTAGGAACGGTTGCCTGTGGCATTGGTACATTCATCACTTCCTTAGTACCGTTACCAACAACGAAATTAATCTTCTTATCAAACTGACTTTCATATTTGAATGATACTTCGTAAGTTGTTCCTTTATCGAATCTTAAAGTCTGCGGTAATGTTCTCATGATGAGACCGCTACCAGTTTTATGGGACTTAATGGACCATTGGCCATTTAATACATCATCAACTGCTTTTCCATTCCAACCTTTTTGAGTGTATGGAGCGTGTAATTCTGATAAATGAGTACGTGGATCACTTACTCCATCAGCATCGGCAATAACAAATGGCGTCAACCCTTGGTCAACATTTTCAAAATCTTCAGCTAATACTACATCTGAAGATTGTGGAACAACTCTCTTTGTAGGTACACAGCGTACATCGTCAAATGTTACAGTCGCTGTTCCTGGAGCTACTTGCAAGTATAATTGTGCAGTTTGCTGTCCTTCTGCTACATCAAATACTACTCTCATTCTTTGCATATTTGTGCTGTGCTTTGAGTCAGCTGAGATATAGTTTTTAAGCGGTGAACTTTCAGCATAGTTAGTTATGTTTGCCCCGCCGGAATTTTTAACACCAATAGTCGTTTTACGTTTTGCATTTCCTGCAGTGTTTGGATCGCTAGCATTTGTACGGTTTGGTGTATTGCCAACCTGTACATATATTGAAGCTGAGTATGTTCCTGGCTTTAAACCTGATAATTTAGTTTCTAATACAGTCTCTTTTTTGTTTTCTTTTACTACTAATTCATATTGTCCACGATTGTTACGTTCTACTGTTGCAGCACCGCTCTTTACTTTCCAGTGATCTAATGATCCGCTGTTGAAGCTTGGATCCTTTGTAGGCATTCCAAATCCCCACTCCATATCTTCAGCAGTTACAGAAACATCACCTTTGTATACACCGTAAGCTTGTTTTGGTTTTGCATCAATCGTGATTTTGCCTTCAACTACGTTTAATACTTTTTTATCTTTCTTACCGGTATCTGTTAATGTGTATAACTTAACTTTTGATACATTGTTCCAGCTATTTGGAAGTTCCCAAGTAGATGATCCGCCAACTTCATTATAGTGATATAGTTTTTCTTCAGCGCCTGCCAATTCGCTCTCTGTCCTATCGGCATTTGGCGACCATGGTAACAAATATTGGAGGTTATTGAATCTTACATCATCATAAACGTTACCGTTACTTGTTCCTTGTTGTATTGTTACATCTTCTTCAAGAAGTTTCTTTCCATCTTTTGTAAATACTCTTTTTCCGTCTTCTGTCCTTTCGGCGACAACATTTCCTTTAAATTCAACTCGTCCCACATTATTGGTTACATCGTACTTCGTCATTGGGAAGCTTTGAAGATATTTGGTTGGTAGATTTGTTTTGAATACATCATCGATCATTTCATCATAATTTACTCTACCCTGCCATCCTTCCGAATCGGTTGCCTCCGTACCGCCTAGAATCGGATGACGACCGATCCAAGTATCCTTCTGGTGATTTCTTATGAATCTTGCGATATCGCTGCTGTAGCCCTTGATTTCATTGCCGCCGGCGCCGTAATCATAGTCGACTGACCAGTGATTCCAAACGGCTTCGTCTTCTAATACATTTGGAAACTCAGTCGTAAGGGTCCATCCCAAAGAGTTCACTTCTCTAGCAAATCTTCTTCCATTAAAGCCCTGTTCAAACCATGCATCAGCATAAATAAAATTAAGTGTTGGTGCATCTTCCTTTAACATCTTTAAACGGTTTATTCGGTTTTCAGTATAAACTTCTCTACGGTATGTCGGGTCATCAAAGTCATAGGATTGATCAAGCCAATCCCAACCCGGTTTATTTAAATTAACTAATTGATCATCAAAAGCTTTTGCTTCTGGGTGAGCACCTGTACCACTAATATGTACACCCATGAATGCATTATATTTCTGCGCTTCTCTTACAAGCGTATCCATATCCTTCTGTCCACCCTGACGTACACCTATATGTCCGCCATAATCCGGATGTGCCGAGTCATGACCTTCTGCTTGGTAACCCTTTAATTCCACCCACTGTCCAAGCCCATCAGTTGATAAATATATTTTTTTTGTTTCATCTAATGTCTTTAAGAATGGGTTTGTTGCCTGGCTACCAAAGTTCATTGGTATACGGTGAACAACAAGTTCGGACATTCTGTCGCTGCCAACAGGATTGTTCATAATATTACGGTATGCAATAGCTGCATCCTGCCAGTCCATTTGATCATCACCATTTGCATCTTCTGTGATCACTACTTTAGCGTGTGGTAATGGCTCCGTTATATCATCAGGCATTTCATTTCCACGATATACCCATGAAGCACTCCACAAAGCTGTACGAGAGTAACCCGTTTTCTCTGTAGTCTGCTTAACAACACGGTGGTTGTCATTGTCTGCATCTTTATTTGCATCACCAAATGCATTTGACCAAACACCCGCTGCCAATTCATCATTGTTAATGAACGCGTACATATAGTTTTTTGGTGTACTATCTACCGTAGGAGTACCTGATACAGGTTGGTACACATCACCTTTTTTATAAACAGCGTTTTCCATTCTGGAACCGGCAAATTCTGCACCCGCTTCTGTACTTCTTACCGATGCCAAGCTATGGTTTGGAATATCAATGGTGTGTATTCTCGTTGCACCATTTTCTTCCACTTTTTTTACTTCAAAATCAAGTGTATTCTCTTCTACTGTTATGGATAGAAATATTACTACATTTAACTCATCAACGGTTAGAACATAGTCAGCTTTATTATCTGCTGCTTCTGTGTAGGTTACTTTCGGTACATAGTCTGTTCCGTTAATTCTTATTGTGTTTAATACATCTTCTGAGCCATTTAATACTTTGCTGTTTAACTCATACTTTATTACTCTTGGAAAATTCTGATCTACTTCAACTTTCATTTGATTTGATGCTATTATTCCATCATAAGCTGCAGCATCTGCAGTTCCTGAAAATGCTGGAATTGTAATGCTAATCATCTGTGCAGAAGCTACCACAATTGCTAAGTTTTTAATTATCTTTGACAGTGACATGATTTACCTCCTCTAGGTTTATCCATTACTTTTCAAATGCTTTTAATTAATCTTTAGTTTAACTTAAATTGGAATTCGTAGTCCCCATCTGCAAGCTGGGGTGAGTTTTGATCTACTACTATAAGATTGTTATCTGCTCCCCTTACTACTTTCATTTGATTATTTTCTATCACTAATGTTGAGGCAGTACCAACAGCAGCTTGCCAGCCTCCAATATTTCCGTCATCAAAATTTTGCATATATAGATTTTGCCAATCATACTGAATGTGCTGAGCAGTATTGGCAGCATATGCTGTAAAAGAAACATTAAAACCAAATACTTGTGTAACCATAAATAATGATAAAAATAAACTAATTGCCCTCTCAAATTAATAAAATCATGCACCTCCCTTAATACTCAAAATACGTTTTATGTTTTAAATTTTCAGTTAATTTAATATTCTAACAAACCGAGTTAATACTTAATGATATATTTTAACTAAAATTTGACTATTCTTTGTTTTTTAATAATTTGATAAATTTTACCTACATGGAGTTCACGGATTGCTGCAGCAGCCCAAAAGACAAGGAAACAGGTCCTTTGTCTCGAAAAAAATTAGTAAATAATACTCACTTCAGTTTGCATGATTTATTTCTATTTCAGTCGAAATGAACTGCAATTAATAACCATAGATAACGTAACGTCAAATAATCCCCATCTACCTAGGTGGGGATTATTTGACGTTTAACTTTATGTAGTTTGTTATGCTTTCCATACCGACAAACCCTTTATTTTTGTCTTTGTCGGTACCTGACACCAACCTATTTCTCTATCAATGGAAAATATGAATGAATAACGACCTGATCTGGCTTTAAGCCTTCCTCATCAAATATAACAATTTCATTTTGTTCTTTTAATAACGAGGCTGGAATCTTATATTCCTCCTGAGGTCCAATGTTCCAGTACCGTCCTAAACATTGGCCATTTATCCAAAAACAGCCTTTACTCATGACATCCAATCGAATTTTGACAATCAAACCGTTTTCTGGCTTCCAGTCAAAAGAACTTTTATACCAGCGTGGAGAAACTGTTTGTTGATTCTGTTGATTAGCAGCCGACCATTCCTTTTCTTCTTGAATCTGGGCAAATGATTTTGTTTTCCAGTTTTTAATTTGCTCTTGTTCGTTATACAAATAAAGATCAAAGCGGCGAATACTAGATGTATTCTGAACATCTAAATCTAATACATTCTCTCCCTGCTTTAAGGCATCGCTAATATCCGCAACCCCGTACACAGCATAACCTCTTGACCAAGCCGTTTGAGTCTCCATTAACATCTTTACCGATCTTCCATTTACCTGAACACGCGATACACCCTCACCAACAAGAATCGCCCGGTCATAACCATGATTCATGAAAGATCTTAAAAATCCAATTCGTCCTTCAATTTTTGGTATTTGCGATAAATGGTGTGTAACTCCACACCCTTCTACCTGCCATCCTTCCCGTAATGATAAATACTTTCCATTCAGAGCAGGCGCTTCACTCATCCCTTTTGGTTCACCGATCGCTTGAGAATAGTTAAAACGCCCCATATTTTGGACAAGGCAGGTTAATGTATTTTTCCCTTTCTTAACAGGAACCTCAATGGCTGCAGCCCCAATCATGCTAAGCTTGCCGACATATTGATCATTACAGAAGACCATGACGGGATCCTCGATTCTCGTAAAAACAATCGTCGTATCCTTCGTTTCCTCAGCATAAAATTCACTTTCATAACCTAAATAGCCGCTAAACTGTCCGAAGCTGCTAAAATCAAGTGGTTTGTCGGCCTCTTTCACGTTTCCGCTTAAAAAACAAAGCTTTTCATCTGCCGCTTCCCAATGTAATGGATGATTTGCTGAGCTCTTGTCCAAATGAGGAACCGCTTTTTCTAAAGATTTTCTTGAAACCACTTCAATTGAATAGCTGGAACCACCTTCAAAGGAAAGCTGAACGGTTTGTGGTTGGCTTCCATGGAATAAATGAAACGTAACCATGTCATCCTCACTGATTTCAAAGCGATTCGGCATTGGACAATGAACTTCAGCCTTTCTATTAAGCTGTAATTTCAAAAATGAACGCTGCCCTTCCTCATGATAAATGACCGCCTTATCGGTATCGAACCCAGTTGTCTGACCAGTGAGTGTCGCAATAGAAAAGCTGTTTCCTACGTTCACATGACAGACAATCGGTAAAACCGCATTCGCCTCTATCGTAAACGGAACCGATTCACCATCAAGTAAAACCTGTGATTGAACTCTTTCCTGTCTAGTATTCTCGATAAATATCACTTCACCATGTGGACTGACAACCCGCTGAGACTTTAGTTCACTAGGAAGCTTTAATTCTATACCTGTTTGTTCTGCATCTGTGAATACCGGTTCGAGCCACTTAGTAAATGAATGAAACCTTTTTAATACCTCATACTTTCTTGTTGGCTGTAAATATTCATCAATGGCGACATCATAATCATACGATGTCGTGGAAAAAATCTGTTCTCCACCTGTCCTGCCACCCCAATGGTCAAAATTGGTGCCGCCGAAATACATGTAATAATTGATTGCAGAAAATCCATTACTCAATAGTTGGTAACACTCACGTTCAAGCTGCTCAGGTGTTTTTTGATTCGCTTTATTTCCGCCCCAATGTTCAAACCAGCCGATCCAAAACTCCATAACCCCTTTCGGCTGATTGGCAAACCGTTCATCTAAGATCTCAGCGGCGTGTTTGGCATGCGACCAAAAATTGCGAAACTCGACTGCGCCATCAACGGCTCCGTAGCATGTAATAAATGGTACCTCAATGCCCCTCGCCATCATACCGTCCCGCAAGTTTTCCATATACTGTTTGTCAGGTTTACCAAATGCCTGGAATTCGTTTTCTACTTGGACCATAATGACTGTTCCATTTTTCGTCAACTGGAATTCATCTATGATCGGTATGACCTGATCGAAATATTTATCCACATATTGTAGAAAGATAGGTTCAGCGGTACGATATTGAATCCCCTTTTTCGTAGAGAGCCACCAAGGTATTCCGCCAAAATCCCATTCAGCACAAATATATGGCCCTGGTCTCGCAATCACATATAATCCTTTGTCAGCGCATAGCTCAAAAAAATGAGCTAAATCCTTGTCGCCAGAGAAATCCCATTCCCCTTCATTCATTTCATGAAAATTCCAAGGGATGTACGTTTCGATTGTATTGCAGCCCCCTGCTTTCGCCTTATCTAAGACTTCGCTCCACTCTGCCTTTGGAAGGCGGAAATAGTGGATAGCAGCAGATAGGATAAAGATTCTTTCATTATTAATCTTCCAGCTTTTTTGGTCATAAGTAATCATTGATTTCCCTCCAAAATTTTATTAGGAAATATTCTGTAGGACCCCTACATTAACACGAATGCTGTTACACTGCCCCCAAAAAAGAATATTCATCCGGGCATTACTTTAAAAGCATATGATCAAAAAAGAACAGATTGAATATTCACTACGGATGGATATAAAAAAATGAATAGATTTATAGAAACCTGCGAACTCTATTTAAGGATAGAATTCGCAGGATGAAGCATGATGCGATTTTACTGATCTTCCCTTATCATCCAAATCGGACTTTCAGGTTGAGGTAATTTCATCGCTTCTACTTTTTTACGGGCATCATCCGTAAATTTCAAGCCCCATTTATCGTAGAAATTAAGCAAGTTTTTCCCGCTCGTTTTCGAGGACATGACAACGTACATATCAATTTTTTCCTGATCATCATCAGACGGTAATTGATTCTCCGGTAATTCACGATAGGCTATATGCAGTTGCGTGTAGAAATCCCATCCAAATGCAAGTTGTAGCTGTCTGAACATCACTAATCGTTCAAATACACCTATTTGATTGTAATTTTTGTTCGGATCATTGCTGTTTAAGAATTCGAATGCTTTATCATAATAGGATTTGCCTTGTTTATCTTTTTCGACCACTAATCGGTTAGGGGCACCGAAATAATCTTGCATGTTCAAGGAATGGATATTGACGGTTACTTCAGTAATATCTCCCCAAAACCAAGGAGTCTGTTGATATTCATGCCCCATTTCATGCCAAAAGCCCCAGCCTGTTTGTATTTTTGAAAAGTCAACGGCGTTTTTGGCTTCTGGGTCAATTGGGATCATGATCGGATAACCGGCATGCATATAACCAGCACTGATTTGTCTGTCTGCCACAATACGATGAGGACGATCCGCGCTTCGATGCGGAAGCGCATTATCTGGACCGACACCAATCAACTCATCATACTTAGCCAGCATATCATCCCATTTCTTCAATAGTTCTTCCGGATTATCAAGCTGACGGATCACATCGGAAGGAACAGTAAGGATAATCCTGTCGCTTTGCAATTCTGCCCAAGGAGATTCATAGTTTCGTATAGTATCTTTCCAATCTTGTATACTAGTTTTCCCTAAAACAAATTGAGGGGCTCCGACCGCTCCACTAATGCTCACATTTGCCTTACTGTTTTCTTTCGCTTCTGTTGGAATTAAGTAAACTAAACCGCCGTACGGACTTTTAACTTCATTCTTACCAGGTTTTAGCGTTTGCCGTAATGTGATAGAAGGGACTCTCTGCCACGTTGAAAGGCTAGTTAAGTTATCGGTATGCGCTCCAACTTGAACGTCTAGATGTTCTGCCCCCTCAGGAACATTAATCGTAATGGTTTGACCTGGAGGCACATACAATCCAGTGCTTATCCAATTTCCTGGCGGTACCAATGTTCGTAAATAACTGAAATCATTATAGTCAAAATCTACTTCGATTGATTTGTCCTCAACTACTGGGGCGTTGTCTCCCACTTTACCAGGAAAATCATCTGCAAAGGGAGATTTAGTGCCGTCGGGAGAAAGAGATGCCTGATTAGACGTGTAGGCTAACAATGCACTCGTATAAGGTAACTTGCCTTTTTCAACTGGAAAAGACACTTGTCCAAGGTTTTTGGAATCTTCTCGTACCATCTCAAGTAATGGGCTTTCAGATGTTAACGCATCTACAGTACAGCTTACAATGGTTCCAAGAATGGATAGTTTCTGTACATCTGTTGCATCTGGTGGTCCGAGGTGAATATCATTAGGAGATAAACTACCCTTTTCATACGCTTTTGCTTGATCGACTAAACGTAATATGTGATAGTTCATCGCCTTGTCAAACGAAAGTTTAGGAACTCCACCGTCTTTATCAGCTGCAATATTGTTCATTAAACTAATCCCGACTTTATTTAAAAGTTGCTGCAGTGGATAGTCACTAATTTTCACCGCTCTTCCTCCAACTTTTTCTTTCATATCCTCGGTAGGATAGCCTTCCAACACCCATCCCTTTTGAGCAACAACGACATTACCACCCTTACGAATATAATCAGACAAGTTCTTTACATCTTCATCCTTTAAATCGTTATATACAAAGGCGACCGGATATTTACTCGGGTTTAATTGTACGTCCGACCAATTTTCAATTCTTTCCAAAGCAATGGGCAGATCGGGATTCACCTTAAATTCATTATCATCAGCCGTCGTTATCATTTCTAGTTTGCCTTTACCCTTTAATGCCTCTTCATAACTCGTCGCCTTTTTATGAACATCCTGCGTTAGCCAAATTAAGATGTTACGTGCGACTTTACTTTTGTCATCTCCTGAATTTAAGGATAGATTAAATAGATTCACTTCATCCCCTACCGCAAGGACCCGACCTTTACCATATCGCGAGCCTGCCATAAATGGAGTCGATTCAGGGTTTACTGCAACAGGAAACGATGATTTGCCAATTGCACTTACTCCTCCTGTGTAAGAGCTGGCTGTAGTTGGAATACTGTTAAGGCCACGATACAGAATCTCAAAGTCTCTCTTCAATACTGTTGGAGAAATTAACTCCTCCTTCGTAATGGATATCGTTGATGAAGGAGTATTCTTGGTAGCATTTTCGGCATGAATAACAGGAAGGGCAATAGTCATTGACAAAGACAATGCACAAAGAGGGGCAATAATCATTGCTTTTTTCTTCATCACCAATTTCATCTCCTATTTCTAAATAGTAATAGTGTTGCTAAACGATCGAACAATTCCATAAACATATAACTCTAGTATTCCTTTTTAATAAACCAATCTATCACTCCATTTCTATTACATTGTCTCTGGGATGATCCTCTACGGTGGTTCATGTTCCAACCATGTGCGTTTGTAGTGAAATTATGATAAAAGAGGACAATATGCTGTCTTCTTGGAACACCTTAAATTCGGCAGTAATTATCTGTAATCATCGAATACTCCTTGTATTGTGACTAGTCATCATTAAGGTGCTGTTCTATCCTTAAAGTGTTTCATAGGTGATTTTCTTTGCACGCCAGGCTTTATATGTGTTTGTTGTTCCGTTCTTTTGAATGCCTTAAGAGATACCCACATAATAAACAGAGCAAACAAACCGATACTAAAGAAAGGAATCAAGCCTGGGATCAATAAAAATAGCCGATATAGGACAAAACAACCAAACACAGCTAATAGTGTATAAATTGGCGAGGATATTCCTAAAAGCAAGGACATTGTAAAGTACTGAAAAAACTTCAAGTCAAAGTGAACATATACTGGAAAGATATAGATAAGCAATATGAGGAACAGAATACTAAGCGTGAATAAACCTATGAATAGAAATAAATAGATAAAACCTTCTGTAAATCGCATAATAGAAAGATTCATATAGAGCAAAAAACTTAGTAAAAATAAGACTATGCCCATGGCATTCGCCCTCCAAAACTCTTTACGGAAAGCATTCCAAAAAGCTTTAATTAATGCTCGATTATTTTCTTCTCCCATCATCCATTTCCGAACAACAGTAAACATCCCGATAGTAGCTGGCACAATTCCTAAAATGATGACTCCGGACAGTGTAAATGCCACCCATAGGCCCTGAATGAGGACTACTTTCATGACAATTTCTGAGAATCGATAAAATTTATCCCAAAGGCGATTTGACTCCATAATAATCTCTCCTTTCCTGATAGATACTTTTGACTCAGGAGGGATAGTAAATTCTATCCCTCCTGAGTCTAATAAATTATTGATCTTTATATCTCTTATAAGCGGCTTCATTAATTTCCATAAAACGTTTTAGGCCCATTTTTTCTAATGTTTTAACATAGTTGTCCCATTCGTCGAATGACTTCTTGCCTGTAATAAAGTTTGCAGTCATTTCTGTAACATATGTGTTAATATCTGTAGAAAGTGCAGACAACTCACTTGACTCATCGACAGTGTAATTAAAGTTCGGCCAGATTTCATCCTGTTTAAGGGTAAGTGGTTCTGCCTTCTCAGCATTAGCTAAAGTTTCTTCAGATCCTTCTGCACCTTGGAAATATTTTTCCGTAACAACTCCAGGATAATATCCGCCCGGCCATGTTAAATATTTGCTTAAGGCTTGGTCGAGGTTCAGTCCATCAGGGTTTTTGGTCATTTCATCCGTATATACGAATTCACCATCCTTTTCTGTATAGGTTACACCTTCAAATCCCATAAAGAACATTTTTATGCCTTCCTCGCTGTAGAAATGGTCGATCCATCGAACGGAAGCTTCTGGATTCTTATTTTTATCAGTTATAACGAACATCCCTGCACCACCCAATGGGGATCCGATTGCCGTATTTAATCGATCACCATTTGGACCCTCAAGTACAGGCATACCGACATATCCATCTAAGTTCAACAAAATTTTAGGATCGATTTCAGGCAGCACTCCATAAACACCTTTTGCAGCAACTGCATTAAATTTTGAAGAATCAGGGGTAAAGACATTTTTATCAATTAAACCCTCAGTGTATAACTTATTTACATAGGTTAGCAGCTGTTTGTATTCTTTGGATGTTGGCTGGAATCTTAATTTATCTCCTTTTGGATCTAAGTCGATATGCCCATTCGATATTCCGTGATTGTTTAAACCAACTGATCCTTTAAGGAAATTAATAATTTGATTGATACTGAACGACGCCCCTAATGGGATCTCATCTGCCTGACCGTTACCATTTGGATCTTCTTCCTTAAACTTCTTCAATACTTCGTATAGCTCATCCCAAGTTGTAGGTTCCTCTAATCCTAATTTGTTTAACCAGTCCTTTTGTATCCATGGAGTTCCAATATGCATTCCTTTAAAACTTGGATCATAGTAAGCAGGGAAACCATAAATATTCCCATCAGCCATAGTAATCCCTTGTTTAACGATAGGATTTTCTTCCATAATCTTTTTAAGATTTGGGGCATATTTGTCAATTAGGTCATTAAGAGGAAGAAAAACCCCTTGCTGACCATACTTTATAAGGTCAGATTTTGGTAAAGCTGCCGCAAACAATAAATCAGGGTAGTCTCCACTTGCTAACATAAGATTACGCTTCTCTGGCAACGCTTCAGTAGAAACCGTTTCCCAATTAATATGAATATTCGTCATTTTTTCATATTCTTTCCAAAGCATAAGGTCTTCCCAATTCTGTGGAGATAAATACCTTGCAGCAAATCCATCTAGTTCAATTTTCTCTTTCACAATCGGCATGTTCGTATTGTTCAGATTATCCTTATTTTCTTTGTCTGTCTCAGTAGACGCCTCTTTGTCCTTACAGCCGCTTAGTAAAATGGATACGGATAATGCACCTGTAATAAGACTGGTTAAATATTTTTTTCTCTTCATACGACATCCCCCTTATTATCCTTTAATAGAGCCAATCATGAATCCTTTTACAAAGTATTTTTGCAAGAACGGATACAGAATCATCATTGGCAAGTTTGATACAATCAAGACGGCATATTTCAACCCTTCTACACTCAACTGCTGTTTTAAAAAGCTTTCTGAGGTAGCTTTAATCATTTCATCCATTTCACCTTTGATCAGTATTTCTCTTAAAACCAATTGAAGAGGAAAATTATCTTTATCTGACAAATAAATTAATGCATGAAAATAGGAATTCCAATGTCCCACTGCATAAAACAGAACCATAACAGCAATAACAGGCATCGAAAGGGGTAAAACAATATTTATCAAAATTCGGATATTCCCGCATCCGTCAATCTGTGCCGACTCCTGCAGTTCGAGAGGGATCGTCGTTTGAAAAAATGTCCGCATAATGATAATATTCCAGACCGCAACCGCATTTGGTATAACCATGACCCAAAACGTATCGATCATCCCAAGGTCGCGAATAAGTAAATATGTAGGAATTAATCCCCCGCCAAAAAACATCGTGAATACAAAAATCGCCATAATCACATTTCGTCCGTAGAAGTCTTTTCTCGATAACGGGTATGCAGCCATAATTGTCATGATTACGTTTATTAGTGTTCCGAAAGTAGTATATTTAAGTGTATTGATAAATCCATTCACTATATCTTCATTCTCGAACACCTTTTTATAAGCATCTAAATTAAATCCTTTTGGCCAAAGCCACATTTCCCCTGTCAAGATATAGGTTGGATTACTAAAAGAAGCGCTTACAACAAAATATAAAGGATATAAAATAAGCAATGCGATTATAGCCAGAAAGAAATAATTGAAAAAACTAAACACTTTGTCCGAAGTAGAATTCTGCAATCTGGTTCACCACCTACCATAAGCTTGTTTTATTGATTTTCTTAGCAAAATAATTAACCATCACAAGCATAATGAAGTTAATTATTGAATTGAATAACCCGACAGCAGTGGAGAAGCTATACTGTGCCTCCAAAATACCGCTCCTGTAAACAAACGTTGAAATCACATCTGATGCAGACATGTTCAAACTGTTTTGCATTAGGAAAACCTTTTCAAATCCTACAGACATAACAGAGCCTGCATTTAAGATGAAAAGAATGACAATCGTTGGCATAATCGCAGGTATGTTAATATACCAAATTCTTTGGAGTCTTGAGGCACCATCAATCATTGCCGCTTCGTGCTGTGAATGATCAACAGCTGTAAGTGCTGCAAGGTAGATAATTGAGCTCCATCCCATCGTTTGCCAAACATCTGAGAATACATAAAGAGTTTTAAACCAGCCTGGTTCAGTTATAAAATCAATGGGAGTACCCCCAAATAGGGTGATCACTTGATTAATTAGACCATCTGATTTTAAAAACAGAATCAACATTCCAACCACTACCACAGTGGATAAAAAATGTGGTGCATATATCACTGTTTGAACGAATTTTTTGAACTTTGAATTTCTTACTTCATTGAGCATTAGTGCGATAATAATCGGAATTGGGAACGATATAGCAAGCGTATAAATACCAATTCCCAGCGTATTCTTTATAAGCCTCCAAAAATAGTAGCTATCAAAAAATCGTTCGAAGTGTTTCATTCCTACCCATGGACTATCCCATATGCCTTTCGTAGCAATAAAATCTTTAAAAGCAATTTGGATCCCATACAATGGAAGATAATGAAAGATAATAAAGTAGGCGATTACCGGAGTAATCAATAAATAAAGATCCCAATTTTTACGAAATGATTTCTTTAAATTTGTCCACTTCGACAAGGAAACATTTGCTTTTTTTTTTGATATATTATCTACTTGAATACTAGTGTCGTTTTGAATAATTTTTTCCAAATTTTCTCCCCCTTCTCTTAACGGAAGCTAGTTACACATTCTTTACAGTTGAACCTTGACAAACTTCAATAACTTTTCCGCCAGAGCGAATGGATTCAGTTGCTGCACATCCTACCGCAACACTCATTCTCCCTGCAAATGGTGTTGTTAAAGGTTGCTTGTTGTTTAAGATTAGTTCGACAAAGTCTTTACATATCTTCGGATCTGAACCACCGTGACTGCCTAGTTCTTTTTTCATGTCATACGTTATATCACTGAATTCATTCCAGGTATTGGATTTTCTTGTTTTCACGTAAATTTTGTCATTAACATCATCATTCTCTACTCTTCCTTTTGTACCGATAAAGGTATAATTTCTTGAATAATCTGGTGTAAAATGACATTGCAAGTAGGATGCTTTAATTCCGCCTTCAAGCTCCATGATCAACATATTATTGTCTTCAACATCAATTTCTTCCCGGAATGCACATTGAGTCAGAATTTTCAGACTTGCATCGGTACAAGTATCCTTTTCATCACATGTTGGACATGTTAACGTATTTGGTTTATCTCCGCCATAAAAATCAAGTCCCCCAAAAGCCGATACCTTTTTCGTATATTTTCCCGTAATCCAATGGATCACGTCGAGATCGTGAGAACCCTTTTGCAATAAAAGCGAAGTCGTGTTTTTCGCTGTTCCATGCCAGTCATGATAATAATAGTATCCGCCAAATCCGACAAAGTGTCTTACCCAGACAGCTTTAAGATCACCGATCACACCTGAATCAATAATCTCTTTCATTGTTTGGTACATACTCATATAACGCATATTGAATCCAACCATAAGGTGCTTTCTAGCTTTTTCTGACTCCTTAATAATACGATCACAGCCTTCTACTGTTATTGCTAAGGGCTTTTCACAATAGACATGTTTACCTGCTTGAAGGGCAGCAATTGCATGTTCTTCATGAAGATAATCTGGCGATAGAATAGCGACTGCATCAATATCCGTACGCGCTAACAACTCTTTATAGTCCAAAGTAATGTATGCGTGTTCATTAATATTTTCTTGAAATTTCTTTAGTCTTTCCATTGAGACATCAGCAGCGGCAACAACCACTGATTCCCCGCCTGGATTATGCCAATACTTTGCAATCCCACTTCGTAGTCCTGCTCCTATGATGCCTATTCTAACTGTATTCATTTTTTCACTCCTATTCTAAACTAGTAAACTGTCAAAATTCAGACAAGCAACGAAGGGATGATCACCACCTTAAAAGAACCAAATGTTTTTCCTGAAATTATCCAAACGTTTTCCTAATAATCAAACTTATCAAGTCTAACGAACTACTGATAAATATCCCCTTACTCCTCAGCAAGTGAAAAAATCATTATTATATTATTTTTCAATTATAGTTGGTATCTGCTTTACAACCTAGGTTTCGTAGTTTGATTGTTTTTACACAGGTATTAGACTTAATAGACCTTAGCTAGTTATTTTCCAAATAATTCACCTTTAAGTCATGAGTGTATATCCCTGTTTTTTTCAAATCAACCATTAGTTTCCGGTTTTTTTAAAAAAAGAACCGTTTAGGTTCTTTTTTTATTTGATGATTCACGAAGGACTAATTCAAATGGCAAAGTGATTTTAATTGGTAGTGTAATTTTCCCTTCTACCATTTCCATAATGGTTTTAGCAGCTATTTTTCCCATCTCATATTTTGGAATGTCTACCGTGGAAAGCTGTGGAAATGTATACTTACCCATTTCAATATTATCAACCCCAAAGAAAGCAATGTCCTCTGGAATTCTTAGATTATGTTCTCTGGCAGCCCTCATAGCAGCGATAGCCATAAAGTCACTGGCACAAACCATGGCTGTAGGCAAATGCAGAGGGTCTCGTTTTATTAGGCTTTTCATTTTTTGATAGCTATTTTCCATGTTCCACTGAGTATTAATTACCCATCCAGGTTGAATAGCAAATCCAGCTTCTTCCATAGCTGCTTTATAACCTTTAAAACGATATTCCGAATCCAAATTTACATAACCTTCATTCGCACCTCCGCCAATAAACCCAATGTCTTGATGACCTTGTCTAACTAAATGCTGAACTACCTTTTGAATTGCTGCCTTGCGATCGTAGTCGATAATTGCGATATCTTTATCTGTGTAGTGAAAGTCTAGTCCTATTAAAGGTATATTTTGTTGAATATATTCAATAAGGCTATCATCAATTGCTTCAATAAGAAGCAGTCCTTCAATCCCTAAGTCATGAATCGTCTTAAGCAACAGTGCTTCGTTTTCAAGCTCATCCTTGGTGATAGAAATCAGGGTGTAATCATTATCGTCTAATGTATCACGTATACCTGCATACATAGTTGCATAGTAAGGGTTTGTCTCAGCCTGTTTTGGATTGGCAACCCAGCCAATTTTCATTGTTCTTGTATGACTTTTTTCTTGCTTGTTTGTAACTAGATTTCGAGCATGCTGATTAGGTATATACCCTAATTGTTTAACAGCTTCCCATATTTTTGCCTTAGTTTCAGGTTTAACATTTCGTGTCTGATCATTTTGAATGACTCTCGATACGGTAGAAATCGACACACCTACATGCTCTGCAATATCCTTTAATCTAACCACTAGTAAAACACCTCTTAGTTATGTACATATACGCTTTCCATTATAAGGATACCAAATTATTATCCAATTCGGAAATAGCAAATAAATATTCCAAAGATGTTCGTAATAGAGAGGTTTTACTTCCTTAGAAAAGTGCTTTTTTCATACTCTTAGGATGGGGTGTTGGTACAAGAAAGTGTGAATCGGAATACTTAACTAAAAATTCTTACTAATTAAAATATACCAACTTCATAATGACCTGTCAACCCATCAACTTAATTTATTTTTATACTTTACTGTGTTAAACTAGGTTGTTGATTAGAGCTCCAGGCGCTTCGCTTTCCACGGACGATCCGGGGTGACCCGCAGGAGTCTCGCGCCTTCGGTTCCAATCCACATTGTTAGAAATTCACCATGACTTTTAACACAGCGTTAAATTTAATAGGTTTTTGTTATATGTTATTTTTTGATCTATTACTGTTAGACAATAATGCTATGAGTGATTTAAAGTATTTAGGTTAGTTCAGTGTAAAAGCGGCAGCGATCGCCTCGTACAATGGATATACAAAATTCAACAGGTTTTCCAGTAATATCATAGGCTGTTCTTTCAAGCAAGAGTGCCGGACGTCCTTCCTCCGTTTGCAGGTATTCAGTTTCGTCAGCACGAATGAGGACGGGTTCAAATGCTTCTTTTGCGCTTGTTACGACGATATTAAACTGTTGTGAAAATAAGTCATATAAGGAAATTTCGCCGACTTTTTTAAGCTGCTCCGGATCGGAAACCACATGTTTCGGAATGAAAGATGATTCCAAAATATACGGCTCATTATTGGCACAGCGAAGTCGTTTCATTTCAATCACATGCTCATCTTCTCTTAGCTGTAATGCTTCGCGGATTTTTGACGTCGGTGTGACTTCTTCTATTTTCAAAATGATATCCTTAGGATTCAAGCCGTTTTCTTTTAATACTTTACTAAAGCTGTAGAATCCCATCAATGACTGCTGCAATTTCGGTTTTGCCACGAAGGTTCCTTTCCCTTGGATTCGGTATAGGATTCCTTCCTGTACAAGCTCCTCAATCGCTTTTTTGGACGTGTTACGACTCACACCAAATTGGTCCATTAACTGATTTTCCGATGGGATTTTATCCCCAGGTGTCCAATGCCCTTTTTCAATCGAACCTTTTATTCTTTCCATTAATTGGTGATATAGCGGGATTACACTATCATGCTTCAATGGTTCCATTTTATAAGCCTGCCTCCAAACAATACTTCATTCTTTTGATTACCAAAATTATACCACCTCAACTTGTGGAGTCAACCCAACAAGATGTTGTGTGATGACTATGTACCGAGCGAAAACTTTTCCACAACCGTCCCTCCATGTAAATGGTGGGAGAGCCATTGATACTCCAATAGTTCTCACATCCGGGTTAAGATAAATGCGGATTTACAACGCTATGGCCATTTTCAAACCGATTCCCCATTAAGCACAAAAAAGAGCCTACATAGAGTAAGCTGAAATTTTAAAAACTAAAAAAGCTTAGCCCACAAATTGTGAACTAAGCTTAATTTTATTTATACTTGCGTTTTATAACCAGTATTCGCTTTTACCTTTACCTCTGCAAATCGCTTCGCGTCTTGCTTTTTAGAAAGCAATGTTCCAATAACTCCGCCAATAAATCCAATCGGAACAGAAAGAAGTGCAGGATTTGTTAGTGGAAAAATTGGATCTCCGGTAATTAATGCTGCACCTGCTACTGGAGACATTACACTTGGACTAATGGCTACAAGAACCAATGCGGACACTAGTCCTGCTATCATTCCTGTCATTGCACCTGTCGTATTGAATCGCTTCCAATAAATCGTATACACAATAACAGGCAGATTGGCGCTTGCAGCTACACAAAACGCTAAGGAGACGAGGAATGCTACGTTCAAGTTTTGTGCAAATAATGCTAGTAAAATAGAAAATACGGAAACGCTCAGTGAAGCATATTTTGCAGCGAGCATTTGCTGCTTTTCTGTTGCTTTTCCCTTTTTAATAATTTGACCGTAAATATCATGAGCAAATGCTGAAGCTCCTGATAAAACAAGACCTGCAACAACCGCTAATATCGTTGCAAATGCTACAGCTGAAACAAAAGACATTAAAATATCTCCACCTAGAACTTGAGCAAGTAAAGGGGCCGCCATATTACCAGCAGCATTACTGCTCTTAATGACATCTGCTCCAACAAATGCTGCAGCTCCAAAGCCAAGGAAAATAGTCATAATATAGAAAATCCCCACAATCCATGTCGCCCATATGACTGAACTGCGTGCTGTTTTGGCATTTTTAACTGTGAAAAATCTCATTAAAATATGTGGCAGTCCTGCAGTTCCAAGAACAAGCGCTATCATAAGTGAAATTGTATCTAAAGGTACAGTATACTTAACACCTGGATTTAAATAGGCTTCTCCGAGCGGAGTCGCGGTTTTCATCGTGGTGAACATTTCGAAAATATTGAAGTTAAATTTCGCAAGAACCATGAACGAGATAATGATAGTTCCGATCATAAGCAACACGGCTTTAATGATTTGTACCCAGCTTGTTGCCGTCATACCGCCAAACAAAACATAGATCGTCATCATGACACCAACAATTAATACAGCAACCCAATAAGGAATTCCAAATAGTAATTGTATTAACGCACCTGCCCCAACTAATTGGGCAATCATATAAAAAATAACAATTGTAATCGTATTTAGGGCTGCGGTCGCACGAATTTTTTTAGCGTCAAAACGTGCATTAATCATGTCCGCCAACGTATATCTCCCAAGATTACGAAGCGGCTCAGCTACAATAAATAACACAACTAAATAAGCAACTAAGTAGCCAATACTAAATAAGAACCCGTCAAAGCCACTTAAAGCAATCGCACCAGCAATCCCTAAGAAGGAAGCAGCGGATAAATAATCACCAGCGATAGCAAGGCCATTTTGCCATCCAGTCAACCCCCCGCCTGCCGTATAAAATTCAGACGCTGTTTTCGTTCTTTTGGCAGCATAATAAGTAATAGCAAGCGTCATCGCAACAATGATTAAAAATAGGATGATTACAGTAGCATTCATTGAGCTTCCCTCCCATCTAAATCTTCTTCCTTCCAAATTTTCTCAGCCATATGATCAAATGTTGCTGCTTTCTTCATATAAATAGTAGCCATTACCCATGTCATAATAAATAATAATAAAGCGTAGATCCAAGCCCATGATATATCCCCTATTGCTGGTGCATCCATTATGTTTGTGTAAGAAATCAAAATAGGAAACAATAAATAAAGCCCAAAAAATATAATAATTGAAGGTACTAAAAATTTCCTTTTGGCAGCCATCAACTCCTGAAATTGACTGCTCCGTTCAATCTTTTCAAAATCCTCTCCCCTTTTTTTAAGATCACTTTGAGACACCTTCTTTGCCATAGCTCCATCCCCCTTGTTTGTATATTCAAATAATTTTGAATATAAATAAAATTTAATAAAAAAGAGGACAACTGTCAATTTATATTTTTATTTTTTCATGCTTAAGTCACAAGATTTTTCAAGTAGGCAAATATTTTTAAACAAAAAATACACCACTACATATGAGTGGTGTACTATGTTTTTATATTCGAACGGTTTTCAAATCGTTCAAAAGCTGTATACTCACTAACGAATGTATCATGAACAAAATCCTCACAGCATTGTTATCATAATGGATTTCACTGCTTATCTAATGATTTCCTGCCAATTTGGCGGTAATTCATGTGTTTCTAAATGTTCATACTTCATTAGTTTTACCTGACTAGGAATTGTTGGAGCTATTTCGAATGTGATCCGGTCTTTTCCTACAGAATTGTGTGCGCCCACAACCGGTGTCACTTCAAGTGTTATCTTAAAATGGAATGTACGAAATCCACCTAACCTTTCAACCTTTATCACATCGATTTGATACGGGTAAACAAGAGGATTTATTGTTAACAATTTTGAATAATATTCGTTAACCGCTTTTTCTATTGGTTCGCCGAGAAAAAGCATTAGAATGTCCTGAATCATTAACTCTTTGGAGTCTTGTTGGATGTTTGCATTTGAAGCTATACTGTGAGAATGCCAAGTGAAAATCAATGAAAAAGTCAGAAATATTGTGAAAAGAAATCTCCTCATGATATATCTCTCCTATTCGGATTTATTTATCTATCATAGGATTCCTCAGATTGTTCATTTATTAAAGAGGTATAATTTCACATTCTTTTCACGTATATCCCAATCTATATTTGCACGATTAATTTAAATTCAAAAAATGGGTGGATCCTGGAAACTTTTCTTCTTTTGTAAATCCAAGTGAAGTATAGAACTTATCTGCTTGCTCTGTATTTGTACGGAGCACTATTACTTGAAAATGTTTTTCTGCATCGTAAATAATTCTTTTTAGCAAGAGTTTCCCTAATCCTTTTCTCCGATTTTTTTTCGCAACATAAAATCTTCGCAAACGGCCAATGATTTTTTGATTTGAATATGGATCTATATTTAGTCCGCCAACAGCAACACAAACTCCCTCTTTACTAAAAACACCATACAAAGCTTCCCCGTGCTCATTAAATGTATTTGTACCACCCTTGTACTCATTCATTAATCTTTCAAGAAAATGGAAGCCCTCTTCCTTACTTTCCTTTACTAAATTGCTTAAATTGTTACATAGCAGATTATTTAGTTGTTTCACATGGAATTCTTGCATAACTCCTCCTAACATTTAAGAAGTATGTATCACAACAGGATTACATGGTTTTTCATAGAAGATCAGAACTTAGTGCAGTTATTGAAATGCCTGTATTATCTCCGATTATTCAACAATATATATTAATTCTCCTGCCCACCTGAATATAAATTTGCAGAAAAACATTAATTGTCAAAGGACGCTACAAACTATCTTTAAAACTCTTGTTTAAAATCCTTCGATGAAAAAATAATTGGTAAATGAGAGTTCTAGGGTGCTCAATGAAGACGGAATTTGGTGATATTGACTGGGCGATGGCTTCTTCCGGGCTCAATGTGGACATGTAACGGTGATATTGTCTGGGTGATGGCTTCTCTCGGGCTCAATGTGGGCATCTAATGGAGAAATTAGCTAGTTGAAGACATCATACATTTAACTTTCTTTCCCACTCCCTGGACTACATAAATGATTTCCCCGAAACTTTTCCCTATAAAATTCGTATTAATATTATTGAATTTTCCAAAGGAGAGATTTTATGGGCAACATTTTTCTATTTTCACTCATTGTAGGATTAGCATCTGCACTTGTGTTAATACCCTTCTCAAAGAGTAATAAATCAAAGGAAAAAGAAGGAAAGCAGTCAATAGCCGGAGGACTTATCACTGGAATTGTTTTGTTAATTGTAGGTGTCTTTACCTTCTATTATATTACCAATCTAGATCGGAACCTAACCTCTTTATGGGTGTTTGCTATCATCGTAACTCTTGGAGGAACTTTATTCGCTACTGGTAAGGAAAGAATTTTCAAAGGGGTTTTGTTCCTAGGCACACTCATTGTTGGGGGAATATTTCTAACTTCATTCCTTTTTAATGCAGATGAAAAGTTTGATATTGCTAAAATGAAAGAAAAAACAGAAATTGAAACGTTTGATGAGAAGGAAACGCCAGCCAGTGTTCCGCCTCAGTTTGCGCGTAATAAAATGAAAAAGGCATTCGGACAGGTTCCAAATACGAGCTATTATGAACTTGGAAATTTACAAATTCAAAAGGTTGACGGTCAATATGTGTACATTGCCCCAGTTGAATTTTCTGGATTTTTCAAGTGGTTGAATGGCGACTATACACCAGGATATTTTACGATAAGCGCAACTGATTCAAGTGCAAATCCGAAATTTGTTCAAGCTGAAATGAACTATACCCCTTCCTCTTTTTTTAATAAAAAACTTGAACGCCATATTCGGATGCAATATCCAAAACATATTTTCTATGGTGATGTGCAATTAGAGGTTGATAATGACGGTAAGCCCTATTATATCCGTTCATTTGGTGAATTCGTTTCTGCTCGAAATGGATTTGATGTAAAAGGGATTGTAATGGTAGATCCCAAAACAGGAGAAACGAAGGAATATAGTTTAGCGAATGTTCCAGACTTTATTGATGGGGCAGTTTCACCTGAGGTTGTCAGCTTACAAAATAGCTACTTCGGTAATTATGTGCATGGATTTTGGAATAGCAAATTTGGCAAAAAGGATGTAAAGCTTCCTTCTGATGAAGGCACAGAGGCGAATGTTAGTCCGATATTTGATGAAAATGGGGATATGTATTATTTCACTGATTTCACAAGTCCAAAAGAGGGCGTAGATTCGATGCTTGGATACTCTCTAACCAATTCAAGAACCGGCGAAGCAACGTACTATACTGGAAATCTTGAAGAATCATATATGGATTCCCAAGGTGCGTTACAAATTATTGAAAAGAAATTTATTGAAAAGAAATGGGAAGGTGAAATGCCAGTTCTTTATAACTTCTATGGGGAAGCAAGCTGGCTAACACCTGTTCTTGACTCAAACGGCTTCTTGCAGAATTACTTTATCGTATCGGCTGCCAATCCGGAAATTTCCGTGTATGGCAATACGCCAAATGAAGCTTTGAAGCTCTATAAAACTGCCTTGCAAAGAGGCGGTGGTACTGTAGATGGAAGCTCCAAGGCAGAGGAAAAACAGGTTAGCGGAACAGTCGTCCGCGTCTATAAAGAAAAATCTGGAGATTCCACAGTTGTAACCTTCCTATTAGACAATAAACAAAGCTATGTGATTTCATCAGAGAACAGCCCTCTCGCTATTTACTTGCAAGAAGGCGATAAAGTAAAGGTTAACTACTTAGATACAGGTGAAGTCTTTATGCCTGCTAAGGAAATTGTCATTGATGGTTTAGAATAAAATAGAAAAAACAAGATGGAGCTCTTTTCGCTTCATCTTGTTTTTATTATTCATTTGCCATTAAAATAGCGTTCTTTTAAAATTTTGCGATGATGAAGCTCGTGTCCTGCTATAATACTTGCAATCGCATGAACAGTAACGACAGTACCATTTGCAGTTCCTTCTCGTGACCATGCTGCAGAATCCAAACTTTTGAGTAAATGAATGGTTGAAAGACGGACTGCCGAAAAACTTTCAAGCAGCTCCTGTATCGACAATATATTAAATGAGGCATTTTGCACATAAGCATTTTCGTCAAAACCTGGAAGCGGGGAAGCTTCTCCTCTTGCAAAACAAAGAAGGCGATACCCCATGATACGTTCGGTGTCAACGATATGACCTAGCACTTCTTTCACTGTCCATTTATCAGAATCATATTGAAAAAGGCTTTGCATCTCAGTCATGTCTTTTAGCAATTCAATCATTTCATTCTTCTGTTGACTTAATATAGAAACAATATCCCCTTCAGGAACTAAGTTCACGTATGATGAATAATAAGCCGGATACTCACTTGCTTCAGGTCGCTTTTGCATGTATACCATTCCTCTTTAATAAAATTTAGTCTTCTGCCAAATATATTACAAGAGATCAACATAAATGATCAGCAGATATGTTTTGGCTTTGAAGAATAGTATTCATTAGATTATAATTAAATTGTTTTTCATTTTTAGATGATCTATTTTATACCTACTATAGGAGAAATAAATGTTTTCTAGAAAAAGCTTTTACAAAACTGAATGGACTTCATTGCTTCTAACTGCCGTTTTGACCGCCATCGCAAGTGAGATTAAAGTTATCCCCTTCAGCGGGGAGGCTTTTCGTTTTGGATTAGGAAGCATAGCTTTTTTTCTGCTTATTCTTATTCTTCCACCTGTTTCTTTAATTCGTACAGGCATCAGCACTGGAATTACTGTCGTCTGTTTTCGTATCTTTGGTGATATATTCTTTGATCATGTTCCTTTTTGGATAAGTTTTAAGAGTCATCTGCCTGTTTTCCTTTATTATTTTCTGTTTTCTCTAGGATTTAGTTTCATAAAAATAAATAATTATAAAACAAATCCTCTTCTCCTGGGAGCTTTCGCAGCCATTTTCGAATTTATCGGAAACAGCGCAGAGCACCTTATGCACTATTGGCTATTAAATCATGCGAACTTAGGACTGCAGGAATGGTTATTACTCTGTGGAGTAGCCTTACTAAGAAGCTATTTTGTTGTAGGATTATATAGCTCTATTACTGTTTCCGAACAAAAGAAACAGATGCAAGAAATGCTTGGAGTTGGATCTGAATTATATGCAGAAACCCTATATTTAGAGAAATCATTAGATCATATTGAACAGATCACGGTTTCAAGCCATGATTTATATCGTAAATTAAAAAAGAAGAATCTTTCAGAATTAAGCAAGCAAGCATTGTTCATCACACAAGAGATACATGAAGTGAAAAAAGATTCACAGCGGATTCTTTCTGGACTTTCTAAAATCTCGACGCATAAGAGGAATGATGTCGTCTTCCTATCCGATGTCCTCGGATTCGTAGTTACAGCTAATGAAAAATATAGTGAGCTGCTCGGGAAAAAAATCATCTTTCATTTCAAGTTATCCACTGATTTTGAAACAGATCAGCAAATCCCACTCCTTGCTATATTAAATAATCTTACTGCCAATGCTATCGAAGCCATTGAGGAAACCGGGAATATTCATATTGAAATCTTTGAAGAGTCAGATTACACAGGATTCATTGTAAAAGATACCGGAAAAGGAATTTCAGAAGAGGATTTATCCTTTATTTTTGAACCAGGTTATACGACTAAATATAATGATCACGGAGTGGCAGCAACTGGGATTGGTTTGTCTCACGTACAAGACATTGTACATTCTCTAAAGGGACAAATAACATTAGAATCCTCTACTAAAGGAACAACATTCAGTTTACAAATTCCAGCTAATAACTTAAGGTATACAGTTAACTAATTTTAAAAAATTTCATTTACTTTAAAGAAAGCGAGTTGAATGAAATTGCGTTATTTTATCATTGATGATGATATGGCAAGCCGAAAAATGCTAGAAAAAATCATCGTTGAAGAAGAAATCGGCCATATTATTGGTATGGCAGAAAACGGACAGAAAGCCATTCAGTCTATCCTTTCAACTCGTCCTGATTTTGTCTTGATTGACTTTCTTATGCCAGAAATGGATGGAATAGAAACGATAGAACAGTTGAGAATGCAAGGCTTTAAAGGCAAGTTCATTATGATTTCTCAAATAGTGAATAAAGAAATGGTAGGAGAAGCATATGAAAAAGGGGTAGAATTCTTTATCCACAAACCAATTAATCGGATTGAAGTACAAAGCATCCTTAAAAGGACAGCAGAACAATTTCATCTCAAGCATTCTCTATTAACGATTCGGGAATCATTGTCTCACATTGAATCATCCCATTTTACTCAAAAACCGCGCAGCGTGAGAGAAATCGCTTTATCGATATTAAATGATATGGGAATTATCGGTGAAGCCGGAAGCAAAGATATGGTTTTGATGCTGGAAATCTTAATGAATCGAAATAATTCCAGTACTGTATTGCCGCCTTTAAAAGAATTATACGAAGCAGTAGCCATTTCGAAAGGAACTGACGGAGTCAATATCAAAAAAGAAAGTAAATCCATTGAACAGCGAATTCGAAGGGCCATTATTGCTGCACTTAATAACTTAGCTTCATTCGGTACCATCGATTACACGAATCCAAAGTTTGAATATTATGCTCCTCGCTATTTTGATTTACAAGAAATTAGGGCACAAATGAGAAAAATTGAATCAGACAGCAACGAAACAATGAAAGCTAAAATAAATATTAAAAAGTTTCTGCAAGTATTATATGTTGAAACAATAGAGAATTTCCGTCAGCGGTTATAAAGAAGCCCTTACTTAAAAAGCCCACCTCAAAAAAATTATTGAGGCGGGCTCTTTTTATTCTATGTCTATGTGAGACTTCCCTGTTTATTTACGCTACAGGCACTAAAGCGTAGCGGGCGTTCCGGAAGCTTCCTTGTCGCTACCGCTTCTGCGGGGTCTCCTTTGACTCGCTTCTCCTACAGGTCTCGCGCCTTCCTCTTCAATCAACAACAAAATAGCATGATCAACATAGAGCTTTAACACAGCCTATTATATAAAAAATATTTTAAAAATTTGTCGGATTTTGTAGGATTCAATAATTTCTCAATATAATAAATATATTATTGATTTTCAAGCACTGTAAGCGTTTTCTTATTTTTTTAGGAGAGGTGACCTGATGAAAAAATTTAAATTTAGTTTAGCTTATCAGATTCTTGTTGGTTTAATTTTAGGGATTACGGTCGGAGCTATTTTTTATGGCAACCCAGCAGTTGAAACTTATTTACAGCCAATTGGTGACATTTTCATACGCTTGATTAAAATGATTGTTGTTCCTATTGTTATTTCTACATTAATTATAGGTGTTGCTGGAACAGGAGATATAAAAAAATTAGGAAAGCTTGGCGGAAAAACACTTTTATACTTTGAAATTGTAACGACAATTGCCATCATCGTTGGATTGCTTGCTGCTAACATTGTTAAGCCTGGTGAAGGCGTCGATATGTCCAAGCTTGCTAAAGGCGACATTGAACAATATGTAAATACGACAGAAGAAGTAACAAGTAATAGCTTAGCCGATACTTTTGTAAATATTGTTCCAGAAAACATCATCAAATCATTAGCAGAAGGAGATATGCTTGCCATTATTTTCTTCGCGGTTATGTTCGGATTAGGAATTGCTGCCATTGGCGAAAGAGGAAAACCAGTCCTTGCTTTCTTCCAAGGGACGGCTGACGCTATGTTCTGGGTTACAAATCTAATTATGAAATTCGCTCCATTTGGAGTTTTTGCTTTAATTGGAGTAACTGTTTCAAAATTCGGAGTCGAATCATTGATTCCACTTGGAAAATTAATCGTATTAGTGTATGTTACAATGGCCCTATTTGTTCTTGTCATTCTAGGCTCCATTGCGAAGATGTGTGGAACAAGCGTTTTCCATCTTATAAAGATTTTAAAAGACGAGCTCATTTTAGCTTATTCAACATCAAGTTCAGAAACCGTTTTGCCAAAAATAATGGAGAAATTGGAGAAATTCGGCTGCCCGAAAGACGTCGTTTCCTTTGTCATTCCCACAGGCTATTCATTCAACCTAGACGGTTCTACACTCTATCAAGCAATTGCAGCCATTTTTATTGCCCAAATGTATGGGATCGACTTAAGCATTACTGATCAAATTACATTAATGTTAGTTTTAATGGTAACTTCAAAAGGAATTGCCGGTGTACCAGGAGTTTCCTTTGTTGTTCTTTTAGCAACTTTAGGAACTGTAGGTATCCCTGTTGAAGGTCTCGCCTTTATTGCTGGGATCGACCGAATTCTAGATATGGCTCGAACTGTTGTAAATGTAATCGGTAACTCATTAGCTGCCGTTGTCATGTCCAAGTGGGAAGGCCGATTTGATTCCAAAAAAGGAAATGAATATCTCACTACTATTCAGAAATCAGCATAATGTGAAACTTTAATCAGTTAGGGTCTTTCAGCCCGTTAACCTACGATAGATTGCTTTAAAAAATAATAGAGCCTGTTTTGAATTAATAATCGTTCAAAACAGGCTCTTCATATTTTTAGAAAATTTTTTTCGATAATCATTTTCTTCTCATTTTTGGAAATTACCTAGCATGTTGAAAAATTCATTCAGGAACTCGTGAAATAGTTTCGCGGTTGGGAGCATTTCACGGTCGTTTGGAATGATTACCCCTACCGTCCTTGTAACTTGTGGCTCGACTGAGATTTTTACTGTATGGCGCGGCAAGCTGTCAATCAATGTTATTTCCGGAATAAGTGTTACACCAAGCCCAGCTGAGACTAAGCCTTTTATCGCGTCAATGTCCTCTCCTTCGAATGTCACATTCGGTTGAAAACCTTGCTGGTGGCAGGCATTCACTGTAATTTCACGTAGAACATATCCTTTCGGAAACAATACAAATGAATCATCCCGCAATTGGCTTAGCTTAACCGATTTCCGATCAGCTAAAGGATGCCTTACTGGCAGTAGAGCAACTATTTTTTCGGTAAATAAAATGTTTCCCAGCACTTTTTTCTCATCTTTTGGTACAGGACCAAGAAGAGCCATATCGATATCGCCTTTTATTACCCCATCTATTAAACTTTGATAGGAGCCTTGACGCAATTGATATTTCACTTCTGGATGCTGTCTGCTAAACGCAGAAATGGCAGTTGGCAGTGTATAAGCAGCAAGACTGCTTGGGAAACCAATGCGAATCGTCCCCTTCTCTGGATCTAAATACTCATCCACCTCCCGTTTCGCATTTTCAATAACATTCATCGCTTCCTCCATGTGTCCAAGAAATATCTTTCCTATCGGAGTCAATCGAACATTTCTGCCCTCGCGGATAAATAAGTCCACCCCCAGCTCAGCTTCTAAATTAAATATCTGCCTGCTGACTGCTGATTGTGCAACATGTAAAGAAACAGCAGCTTCTGTTACATGCTCTCTCTTCGCAACCTCCATAAAATATTGGATCTGCCTTAATTCCAAATGACTCACCTCATCCATTAATCTCATGACGGCATGATTCTTATCTAATATTCATATTGTTTAGATTATTTTTTCATTATAAAATTTTCTTATGAGAAAATCCATTTATTTTAATAATTATTCACAAATAATATTATTTCACTTTGCTATTAACACATTTTATATAGAGAGGATTTGATAAATATGCAAACTTTAGAGGAAGTGAAGCAGAGCGAGTCAAAAGCTGCGATTGATTATGTAAATGAAGTATTTGAAATAGTGAAGATTAGAAATCCTTTTGAAACTGAGTTCCATCAAGCTGTTGAAGAAATTTTTGATTCACTCGTGCCTGTTTTTTCAAAGCATCCAAAATATATGAACCAAAATATCCTTGAAAGAATCGTTGAACCTGAAAGAGTCATTTCTTTCCGAGTTCCTTGGACAGATGATAAGGGAAAAGTACAGGTAAATCGTGGATTTCGTGTCCAGTACAGCAGTACACTTGGTCCCTATAAAGGAGGCATCCGTTTCCATCCTTCAGTAAATGCTAGCATCGTTAAATTCCTCGGGTTTGAACAAATTTTCAAAAACTCCCTCACAGGACAGCCAATCGGTGGAGCAAAAGGCGGCTCAGATTTCGATCCAAAGGGAAAATCAGATGGTGAAATCATGCGTTTCACACAAAGCTTCATGACTGAATTATTCAGGCATATTGGCCCTGATACCGATGTTCCAGCTGGAGATATTGGAGTCGGCGCAAGAGAAGTCGGCTATATGTATGGACAATACAAAAGACTGCGTGGCGCCTATGAAGCAGGAGTTCTAACTGGAAAAGGGCTTGGATTTGGAGGAAGCTTAGCACGTACGGAGGCAACTGGCTACGGTCTTGTTTACTTTGTCGAGGAAATGCTAGCTGACAAAGGACTTAGCTTTAGCGACAGCACTGTAGTCGTGTCCGGCTCGGGAAATGTTTCTATATACGCTATTGAAAAGGCGATGCAATTAGGCGCTAAGGTTGTTGCTTGCAGTGACTCGAATGGATATATTTATGACGAAAACGGACTTAATCTGGAAACAGTCAAGCGCTTGAAAGAGGTTGAGGGAAAACGAATTTATGAATACGTGAATGAACACCCTCATGCCCAATATGTGGAAGGCTGTTCTGGTATCTGGTCCATTCCTTGTGACATCGCTCTTCCATGTGCAACTCAAAATGAAATAAACGAATGCTCTGCTAAAATACTTGTTGCAAATGGAGTAAAGGCACTTGGGGAAGGAGCCAATATGCCTTCCACATTAGCCGCGATCGATGTATTTCTGAAAAATGATATTCTTTTTGCTCCTGCAAAAGCAGCTAACGCCGGGGGCGTATCTGTTTCTGCCTTAGAAATGGCCCAAAACAGCGCAAGAATTGCATGGACATTTGAGGAAGTGGATGAGAAACTTTGTATGATAATGACGAATATTTATCGTCAAAGTGTCAAAGCTGCAGAGGAATATGGCTATCCGGGGAATCTCGTTGTTGGCTCAAATATTGCCGGCTTTATTCGTGTCGCCGATGCTATGATTGTACAGGGAGTCGTTTAATATAGCTATTTAAATGAAGCTTTCTTTTAGAAAAAGCATTAATTTCTTTTTCATAATTAGACTTAAAAACATATAATACTCAAAATACAAATTAGGATGTAGACCGTATTCTATTTACCATACGGTCTGCATCCTAAATCATTTCATGTCAACTTCTTAATAATCGCCACTTTCAGGTAATTGCCTTCTTGAAATTCCTTTTTCGTCTTAAAATCCTCGGGGAGACTAAATTCCTCAAGAATTTTGTATTTTGTTCCTCTTTTATTAAATGCCTTCTCAATAAAGCCTTTAAATTTTTCCATGTTAAAAGTACTGCAATTTGTAGAAGCAACAATAATTCCATTTTTCTCTGTTATTTGAATTGCTTCCTCAAGAAGACCTGTATAATCCTTTACAGCACTAAAAGTATGTTTCTTAGAACGTGCAAAGCTCGGGGGATCGAGAATGACCATTTCAAATTTCAGTTGCTTCCGGACAGCGTATTTAAAATAATTGAACACATCTTCGACAATGATGTCATGCGTTTCATAGTCAATGCCGTTAACACTAAATTGCTCTATCGTCTTACTTTTACTGCGGTTTGCAAGATCTACACTCGTTGTCTTAGCTGCACCACCCAATGCCGCAGCTACTGAAAAAGCTCCTGTATAAGAAAAGGTATTTAATACTGTTTTCCCTTTTGCGTATTTGTCACGAATTGCCTTTCGAACATTCCTTTGATCTAGGAACACTCCCACCATAGCTCCGTCATTCAGATAAACAGCAAAGTTGATCCCATTCTCTTTTACTATTAAAGGGAAAGCTGCACGTTCTCCAGTAACGAAATCATCATCTTCCAAATAGGTACCCTTTATTGCGAAGCGTTTTTTTTCATATACCCCTTTTACTTCTGCCACATTGAGCAGTGCTTCTATTACTTCATTTTTAAAATGATAAATCCCCTCGCTGTACCATGTAACTAAGTAAAACCCAGCAAAGAAATCAATTGTCAGTCCGCCAATCCCGTCGCCTTCTCCATTAAAGATGCGAAAGGCCGATGTGTCCGGATCATCAAAGAATATTTTTCTGCAATCCATTGCTTTTTTTATCCTTTTCTCAAAAAAACCCTGATCAATTTGCTCCTGCTGGTTTCTGCTTAGGATCCATCCTATCCCCTTATTCTGTTTACCATAATAGCCTTTGGCTATAAATCGATTCTTTTCATCAAAAAAGCTAATAATTCTACCCTCAGTAAGACCACTTGGAATTTTAGCAATGGAATCCTCTATGATAAGGGGATAGCCAGATTGTAAACCTTTAACAAATGTTGATTTCACTTTTAAGCATTCTTCTTTATTCATTTGTTCACCCAATCATTTCTTATTACTATCTCTCATTAATGATCTTAACATTTGAGAGAAATTCCTCCAAATATGTTCTGTTTTACAGCAATCGAGAAATAACAACATTATTAAAAAACTAGGAAATTTTATTATCCTGTTGTAATTTATTTATATATGTAATAAAATTATTACATATGAAAGATATATTATTTGGCGACGAATTGTTAAAGACACTTGAAGCATTGTCTAATCCATATCGGATCAAAATTATTGGCATTCTCAAACAAGAAAGGCAATATGTTAGTCAATTAGCTCGAATGTTAAGTATTAGCAGACCTTTGCTTTATTTACATTTACAAAAGCTAGAGGATGCAGGACTAATTAAAGGTCAGCATGAAATTTCTGATTCCGGGAAGGCAATGAAATATTACGAACTAATTTCTTTTAACATTCCGTTAAATGAGGAATTAGTCGCTAAAGCTGCAGACAGTATCACAATAAAAAATCGAAAGGATTAAATTATTTAAGGTAAAGGAGATTATTTAATTATGGAGGTTCATATGGGGGATATACTTTTTCAATTATTTACATTGGGATCATTACTCATCCCTTTGCTCATTACTATTCTAATCATCATTTTTGTTATTCGGATAGTACGAAGAATGGAACGAAGAGCTGATGAAAGGCTAAAGTTAGACAAAGAAAACGCTGTATATCAGCAAGAACAGATGCAGGCGATTAAAGAACTAAATAACCGCTTAACAAACATTGAAATTATGCTTAAAGAAGTTGAGTGAGTGAATAATAAAAATAGTGGATTCTTTAATAGAATCCACTATTTTTATCGTAAATATATTATTTTAGAAAAATTTTACATCGTTTTTTCAATCGATTGATGTTAGAATATTTATAGTTTTTTATCCTATTTTTATAAATTCAAATTTCAAAAAATGGAGGGATGTAAATGTCAGATACAGGTCTTCAGCTCGTTTCGATTGGACTTTATATGGTGCTAATGCTGCTTATCGGCTGGTATGCGTATCGAAAAACGAGCAACCTTACTGATTACATGCTAGGTGGCCGTTCACTTGGACCTGCAGTAACAGCTTTAAGTGCAGGAGCAGCAGATATGAGCGGCTGGTTGTTGATGGGATTACCTGGGGGAATATATGTAAGTGGTTTAGCAGATGCTTGGATTGCTGTAGGTTTAACTGTTGGAGCCTATTTAAACTGGCTTCTTGTTGCACCTAGATTACGTACGTACACACAGGTTGCAAATGATTCTATTACTATTCCAGGATATCTTGAAAATCGTTTTAAGGACTCAACAAAACTATTAAGAATTGTTTCTGGACTCGTTATTCTTGTTTTCTTTACTTTTTATGTTTCTTCCGGAATGGTGGCAGGAGCAGTATTTTTCAAGAGTTCATTCGGTACAAGCTATCATACTGGACTATTCATTGTTTCAGGTGTAGTTGTTGCTTATACATTATTCGGCGGATTCCTTGCCGTTAGTTATACAGATTTTATTCAAGGTCTTATGATGTTAATTGCATTGTTACTCGTCCCAATCCTTGCTTTAACACAGACAGGTGGTTTGAGCGGAACATTCGAAACGATTCGTGAAATTGATCCGACCTTGCTTGATTTCTTCAAAGGTACGACAACTTTAGGAATTATCTCAGCACTTGCATGGGGATTAGGTTATTTTGGACAACCTCATATTATTGTCCGCTTTATGGCCATTTCTTCTGTTAAGGAAACAAAAAGTGCACGCCGCATTGGAATCGGCTGGATGATTTTCTCATTAATTGGAACCATCTTTACTGCATTGGTTGGATTAGCATTTTTCTATCAGAACAAACAATATACACTAGACAATCCTGAAACTGTTTTCCTTACACTTGGACAAATTGTCTTCCATCCTTTATTCGCAGGATTCTTATTAGCTGCTGTTTTGGCTGCGATTATGAGCACGATTTCTTCTCAATTAATTGTTACATCAAGCGCATTAACAGAAGACTTGTATAAAGTATTGTTTAGAAAAAATGCGACTGATAAAGAGTATGTTTTCTTTGGCCGTATGGCAGTGCTAGCTATTTCCGTTATTGGTGCCATCCTTGCATTCGAACAAAACGATACGATTCTAGGACTTGTTGCTTATGCATGGGCAGGTTTCGGAGCTGCATTTGGTCCGGTTATCCTTCTAAGCTTATTCTGGAAAAAGATGACCAATTGGGGTGCTCTTGTAGGGATGATCGCTGGAGCATTAACGGTTATCATTTGGAAAAATGTTGGCCTTGGGGACACATTATATGAGATCGTTCCTGGCTTTGCGATCAACTTAATCCTCTCATACGTTGTCAGCTTGATTACGTATCAACGTAATGAAGAAATTGAAAAAGAATTTAATGAAAGTGTTCGCTTGTTAAAAAGCGAATCTTAATGAGAAAATCCTCCTTTTTCAAAAGGAGGATTTTCTAAATTATCAGCTCTGTTTTTGAACAATTTTTCTCATATAAATGGCCCTCGTAATAAAAAAGTATACAAATTGGAATACCAAATAAAAACCAATTGCAATTATCCCCGTGTTTAAGACAGTTGTCGCGCCTAGTGCTACACGTGCGCTATTAAAAGCAAATAAGGTGTGTACTGTCCCCACGACTACTGGTAAGAAAAATAGGATCCCCATTTGCATTGACACTGAACGCCTAACCTCTCCGTCTGTCATGCCCAATTTCCGCATAATCGAAAATGCCTGCCGATCCTCATCAATTTCTGTCATCAGCTTAAAGAAGATTAAGCTACCTGACGCAAGGAAAAACAGCATCGAGATAAAAAGACCGATAAATAAGAGAAGATTATTTCCCATTTTAATATCAAGATAATTTGTAAAGCCATCATAAATCGAAATTGTTGCGTCTTTCTTTTGATTCATTAAGTCAGTTAGTAAATTGCTTGCATTTGCTAAATCGCCGAAATAATAATCCTGCAAGACAAGCTGCTCCTGACGCGGGAAGACACCTGCCCATTTCTCAAAGATTTTATCATCGGTGACAAGAAGAAATGCATTTCCACCATCCTGACCCCGAATGAATGTTACTTCGTAGATGGATGACTGGATCTCAATTGTTTCCATTCCTCCAGCAATTACAACATTCATTTCCTTTTCTTCATACTTAGGCGGATGATAGTTTTTTCCTTCCGTTGGATCAAACGGAGAGATAGACACAGCTTTTCCATCATCGATATTTAGCGGCTCAACATGTTTCATCTGTTTTGCTCGTTTATTATAATCACTTTCTGACATAATCCACATCGAGGAGACTTTTTCATCTCGAAGTGTAACCGTTGATGGCAAAACAACCGTTTTATCATAATGCTTTATTTCTACCTCATGTTCCTTTGCAAGAGTTGACACTTCATCATACGAATCATTGTCTTTCTCATCCAACCCTTTTTGCAAAATAATCAAATCCTGTGGACCGCGGATGGCAACTCCAGAAAAATGATTAAACCAAATAAGAAGCCCCATACTTGAAGTTACGACTGCACTTAAAATGGTTGCTATGCTTAAAATTCTCGCATTATCCTTGATTTTAAAAACAAGCATGCTGATTGTTGTCATATTCGTCTTTTTCCAATAAAGTGAGGAAGAATCCCTTAATCTATACAATACAGCTGTCGATAATTGCCCAAATAATAAATACGTACCTAAAATGACGAGCACTAAAATAGGAATCATCGAGAAGAAAAGAATGACTAAGTTTGATACTGCCGCAAGTAGGTACCCTCCTATTAATAGAAGAACGCCTAGTATAACAAGCACAAGTGAATATTTTGGTGGCTGCTTCGGTTTTTTTGAAGCCTTAATAAGTTCAATAATTTCACTATTTCTAATTTCCTTCAGTCCAATAAGGGTTATGAATTCAAATAAGGCAAAAAACACGATAATTGTTGTCATGATCGCTTTTAGTGGAACAATAAAAGCAAGTGGTATTTCCAGCTGTAAAATCGCATTAATCCCCATGAAAAACAGCTTCGAAAATAATACTCCAAACAAAATGCCAACCATAATTGCACCAATTGAAATAATCGTAAACTCAAAAAATACAAGCTTCGCTATCTGTTTATTCTCAAGCCCAATTAGCTTCAAGAGTCCAAATTCCTTCTTCCTAGACTTCATGAAGGCAGAATTGGAATAAAGGACAAAGAAAACAGTAAAAAAGACAATAACAATCTCACACGAAATTAATAGTATCGTTATGATTTCATGAATATTCTGCCCTTCCACACTTGGATGAAAGATAAAAGCAGAAAATAAATAGAAAATAAAAACCGTGAATGTGCTGCTTAAAAAATAGGAGCTATATTTTTGGAAGTTTCCTTTAATATTACTTAGAATGAGCTGACGAAATGTCATCAAAGGAACCTCCCAGCATCGAAAGAACATCAAGGATTTTTTGGAAAAAGGCTTGTCTCTTTTCTCCTCTATAAATTTCCGTATACGGTTTTCCATCTCGAATAAACACAATTCGATTGCAATAACTTGCTGCAAACGGATCATGAGTTACCATTAAAATGGACCGTCCTTGCTCCTTATTTAACTTCTCCAATGCCTCCATTAAAGACTGGGCAGCCTTTGAATCCAAGTTTCCAGTAGGTTCATCTGCAAGAATCAACTCAGGATTATGAATAAGAGCTCTTGCTGCTGCTGTTCTCTGTTGCTGGCCACCTGAAATTTCATAAGTCCTTTTAAGTAATATTTCACCAATTCCAAGAACTTCTGTAATGTCAGCAAGCCTTTTCTCCATTTCTTTTTTTGGCATACTTTCGAGTACGAGAGGCAGCAGAATATTTTCCTTTACCGACAAAGTATCAAGTAAATTAAAATCCTGAAATACAAATCCAAGCCGTTTCCTGCGAAAAAGTGCCATTTCTTTATCATTCAGCTGCCTTGTATTCACACCATCGATTTCTACCGTTCCTGCTGAGGGCTTGTCAATCATGGCTAATATATTTAATAGCGTTGATTTACCGCTTCCAGACGGACCCATTATTCCGATGAACTCTCCTTTTTCAACTTGAAGATTGAATTGGTCAAGAGCATGGTGAGAATAGCTCCCTTTTTTGGATGTATAAACTTTCGTAATATTTGTTGCCCGTAATAGCATGTTCATCCCCCTTGTCATATCATTAAGTCTAATTTAAACAAAGAATAGTTTTGTCACTATCGATAAAAATGACAAAGAAAGAGAGAAAGATGACAATTTTGTCATCTTTCATCACGAGCAAACTGATAATAATCAAATGACTGTTGAAAATGAAGCTCAACCACTGTCCCTTCATTTTCAACTGAATGAATCATAATCGGATGATGTAATTGATCGCAAATCCTTTTCGCTAAATAAAGCCCCATTCCCGTTGACTCATGCAGCTTTCGGCCATTTTCCCCTGTAAAAAAAGGATCAAATACTCTAGAAAGGTCCTCCCGTTTGATTCCAATGCCTTTGTCTGCGATTGCAAGCTTTATTTTATTTTCAATAAACTCTATCGATATTTTTATATACTTTACGTCTTCGCTCTTTTTTCCATGTGAATACTTTAATGCATTATGTAATAATTGTTCCAATACAAAGGTCAGCCATTTTTTATCAGACTCAATCAACATTTCCTCATGATCTGTTTCAAGCTTCGGAAAAATCCGATACCGTATAAAGGTTTTACGTTTATCATGCAAAATGGAACGAATAAACGATAGCAATTCAATTTTTTCAACAGAAAAATCAAGCTCGAATTTTTGCAGGCGAATGGTTGAAAGCATCATTTGTAATCCATCTTGCAGCTTTAATGTTTCCTCATCAATTTGCTCTAATAGCTCTTCCTTTGTCCATTCCTCTTCTTCCTCAAGCATGAGGCGAATAACAGACAAAGGCGTCTTCATTTGATGTGTCCACCGATTCGTAAAATAATAGTTTTGCTTTTGCTGTTCCTCATACATAAACAACTTCTCAGCATAATCTTGATAAGCCTCTTCACAAAGCTGTTTGAACACTTGCTGTTCTCGCGTTACTGCTGTCATTTTTAAAAATGATTGAAGGTCGGCTTCTTTTGAAGCATTGCTTAGCCCAACATAAAAAGGCCTCTGTCTTAAGTAATCAATAAACAAATAAATCAAAAGCAAGACAATAGATAAAAGGCCGATATAAAAAAGATTACTAGTAGAAAAAGATACTCCACTTTCAAACAATCCTAGCTTGACGACTAGCAGAACGAGAATGATAGTAACAAAGTAAACAATCACATAGGCGAGCCGATCGAATAAAAATTGAAAAAAGCTCATTATGACTGCCTCCAGCTTTTTTTTAACATATATCCTTGTCCGCGCATCGTTTGAATCGCATCGTGAATCCCTATTTCATCAAGCCTTTTTCGAGCTCTTCGAATATTTACATTTAACGTATTATCATCCACAAGATCGATTTCATCCCAAATAGCTTCCAAAAGCTTATCTCTTGAAACAATTTTATCAGCTTTCTTCGCTAAACAATCAAGCAGGCGAAACTCCTTTGGGCTGCACTCCGTTTTTTCTCCATTATATTCAATGATATTTTTATCTCGATATAAGAATAGTCCATCCATTTCAAGGACATTATGATCTGATGGAATCGCATAATCTCCATAAGTTCTGCGGATGACGCCCTTCACTTTCGCAAGAAGAACCTCAAGATGAAATGGTTTCGTAATATAGTCATCTCCACCATTTTCAATCGCAAATACTTGATCCATTTCTCCTGAGCGAGCTGATAAAAAGATGATAGGTACATTCGATAATCCACGAATTTGTCTGCACCAATAAAAGCCATCAAAGGAAGGCAGATTGATATCTAATATAACAAGATCAGGCCGATATTGAATAAACTCTTGCTTTACATAATCAAAGTCCTCAGCATAATGTGCATCATAGCCATACTTCTTTAAATATTGACAAATAATCGAAGCCATTTTGCGATCATCTTCTACAACATAAATTTTATACATACTTTTGATACTCCTTTCAGCCTGACTAATATTATTTTACAATACAAAAGATATAGAAGCTGAAAAAACTCGCCAAATTGGCGAGCTATACTCCAAGACTATGATTTTTTTAGAAAAGGTTGTGGTTTTAAATAGGTTATCATACGCCAAATCCATTCAAATGGTCCGAATGCAAAGCGTTTAACCCAAAAATGACTGATCACCATCTGAATGGCAAAAATTCCGATTGTTAGCAGAAACCCGTTAAATGGATTCACCTTTCCATATAAACCAAAACCATAGTTATAAAAAATCAAGGTTCCAATTATTGATTGCATTAGATAATTCGTAAAGGCTGTTTTTCCAACGGCTGAAAATGGGAGCAATAGTTTTTTCATCCGAGTTTTATTAAACAAATAGGTAATCGATGTTATATAGAAAAGCATCATGAATGGAGCACCAATTAAAAGACAGATCTCCTGACCTTTTAAACCAAATAAAAGATTTGCAGGCACACCGATCATGAATCCTAAGATCCATATTCGCTTTAGCACATTACGTTTCTCTTCAGGCTTATGTAGAATTCTTGCTTTCGCCATGGCCGCTCCGATTAAGAACATGCTAAAGTATGGCAGTGAAGAATAAAAATATAAAAGTGGACCTGAAAGCATGCCATTCATTGACATATACATCATGCGATCATGTATACGCTGCTCAGCAATGTCCATGAAGCTTCCATTCCCATACACCTCTAATGCTTGCTTTGCCTCCCCCTCCATTGATTGTTGCCACTCTTCCATCCCAGGCTGTGCAGCTGTACCGAAACTTGATAATACAAAAGGTAAAGCAAACAGTGTGTAAAAAAGAATAGCCCAAATCACTAATGTCCTTGCCTTAGCCTTCCTAAAAAGCAGCAGAACAAAACCAAGTAAGGCATAATCCATTAAAATATCGCCATCCCAAATAAGAAAGGCATGTATCGCTCCGAATAGAAGCAATGCCAGCAATCTACGAATATAGACAGGTACGAACCTCCTGTTTTTTTCTATGACCCGTTCCATCATCACAACCATGCCGAAGCCAAATAATAAAGAAAAAAGCAATATAAATTTCATTTGGATAAAAATATCCAAAAGTACACGAACAACATGATCAGCAGTATTCCATTGTTCGGTAAAAAAGTTTTCCTTTCCAACCATCGATAAATATACATCAGGATAACTAAAGTGTGCCATATTCACTAACAATATTCCTAAGATGGCAATCCCCCTCAGCACATCCACTATCTGAATGCGTTTATTCTGTTCCACCGGCTGCAATGTGTTCAATCTAATCACTCTCCTAAACTCGCATTTCTGTATCATATCTTAATGAAGTTTGACATTTCGAGAAAGTGAATTAGATTACAAGGGTAGAGGAAAATCTTACAATATTGTCATAATCCTAGCTTATGATTTTCTTTTATCATGAACTGCAATTTTTTCGCCGCCTATTTGAATGATCATAGCAATTAAAACGAGTACTATAATGTAGCAAACCATCCCTAATGTTGAAAAGCTTATGCTGGTAAAACGTGAATCCAACCAGATAATATAGAAGGTAAAGAAGATAATGTTTACTAGAATAATCCCTTTGTTTATGATGCTATTCTTCGGCAAGGAAGCAAGTAATAGATTAATAATTTCAAATGGAATAGCCCAAAGCATGACACATACTGAAAATCCAAGCAATTTATAAAAACCTTCTATTTGTATTTCTAATATTGGAATAAGACCTAGTAAATAAAGTAAAAAACTTAAAATACATAAGTACAAGGATATAATAAGGAAAACAACAATGAATATCCCGATTACCTGCTTCATTTTCCACATGCTCTTTCAACGATCCTTGTTTATTTTTAGCACAGAAAAATAGTTGTTTATTTTTTGTAATAACTCCCTAAATATCCAAATGACAAGACGTACATACGGGGTCGTTAGTGGGGGCAATAAAAAAGCATATATCACTCCCCAAATCAAAACCTCTTTAACATTTAACCCAACATATCCGCCATCTATTTCGATTCTTACCCCTCCACTTACCACGATCTTCATACCAAAAGCTCACAACCTTGCCATCATATTCTTCAATGCGATACTCAGCTATCGCTGGTCTAGCTAAGTATCTTCCTATGTACTTTGCGGCTCCTTTCGCATCTTTCATTTTCTTTTCTGCATTTACATAAAATCCGTTCGGATATCTTTGATACAATTCATTAATTAAATTAATCACCTTTTGATTACTCGGAAACCATGCCTTCAATAAAGTGAAACTTCCATCAGTGGGGATTTTCTTTCATCCCCCACTGATGGTTAGTTGAACCAATCACGCTCAAAACGCCACGTCCTGTGGCTTTCGCCTGACTAGGACATCGTGTCCGTCGTCGGGCCTTTACTGACAGTTGATCCCCCACTTAGGTTTCTTTAATTCTCTCGCAACCTTGAAGTGGGGTCTTACTGCCCGTTAATCTGCGATAAATCTAATACAACTTTTTGCCAAGACTTTCTCAAAAAATCATAGGGAATATACTCACTTGAAACCCATTCATTTCGATTATCTAGCGCTCCTTCTGTTACTAGGGGATGAATATGTGGGTTGAATTTTAAATCTCTTCCAAATGTATGGATTACCGTAATAACTCCAACTGTCAAATTACGCTTTTTACTTCTCTTTTGGTAATGGTATTGAAACACTTCTGCAACTTGCTTACTTAGTTTATTTAACTTTTTTCGATCTTCAAAGAATACGTTTCGAAGTTCCCTCGGTATCGTAAACACCAAATGGTGATGCGGTACATCTAAAATCATTTCCTGTTGTTTTTCAGACCAATCATCTGTATACTTCTTTCCACATTTATGGCAGAAACGACTCTTACATGTAAAGCAAACAAAAACAGGCTTGGGGTTTCCTTCGCAGCCTACGCATTCGTAACGAGAATAGCCTAAATCACGAGTACCACATCGAATGGCTTTCTCAACTGTCTCTTTTATATCATCCCGATATGTTTCTGGAAATCTCCTTTCATTCATTTTCCAAAAACCATCAAAATGTTCTTTTAAAATCCGTTTAATTACTCCGCTCTCATGTTTACTCATACCAATACCCCTACTATTTATACGAACATTTTATCGAACAGTTATCCACAAGTCGAGAAATTTATAATTTCCTGGTAAACAAAAATAAAACCTTGTCCCAATAAAATATTAAGACAAGGTTTAATAAAAAAAGATATATTTATCGGAAAGTGACCCTTTTATGACTTCTGTTAATAGTATAAAACATTTACTTTATTACACTTCATACAAGTTTCAGAGTATGGACTCCCTATAAATTGGTGTTCACAGTTTTTTTGAATTTCTTCTAATTGCCTTTTCAACAATACCAAGCGGATTTCCAGTTGTTTTATTTCCTTAGTAAGATTTTGCTCCTTCATTAGAACAGCCTCCTTAGTAAAACAAGGTATTCGTTAACATCTTTTTGCGAAAGCTTTCATTTTTCTTATTGATAAATATGACCTCCAACCCGCTGAAACTCTTCTGCCTTTTCCTTCATCCCTTTTTCAATTGCTTCCTGTGTTTCAAGTTTGTTTTCTTTCGCATAATTACGAATATCTTGGGAGATTCTCATGCTGCAGAATTTAGGTCCACACATTGAACAAAAATGAGATGTTTTCGCACCTTCAGCAGGCAGTGTTTCATCATGATATTCCATTGCTCGTTCGGGATCTAGAGATAAATGAAACTGATCTCGCCAACGAAATTCGAAACGGGCTTTTGATAAGGCATCGTCTCGTATTTGTGCCCCTGGATGCCCTTTCGCCAGATCTGCAGCATGGGCAGCAATTTTATACGTGATAACTCCTTCTCGAACATCATCCTTATTAGGAAGCCCGAGATGTTCCTTCGGTGTCACATAACAAAGCATTGCAGTCCCGTACCAGCCAATCATTGCTGCGCCTATTGCAGATGTGATGTGGTCATACCCTGGTGCGATATCTGTTGTAAGCGGACCAAGCGTATAGAAAGGTGCCTCATGGCAAGCTTCCAGCTGTTTATCCATATTTTCCTTAATCAGATGCATTGGCACATGTCCCGGTCCTTCCACCATCACCTGTACATCATGCTCCCACGCAATTTTAGTTAGTTCTCCCAGAGTTTCTAATTCTGCAAACTGAGCTTCATCATTTGCATCAGCTATCGAGCCCGGACGCAAGCCGTCACCTAAAGAGAAAGCAATGTCATATGTCTTCATGATTTCACAAATGTCTTCAAAATGCGTATACAAAAAGTTTTCTTTATGATGGTATAGACACCATTGGGCCATGATTGACCCACCACGAGAAACGATGCCCGTTACCCGCTTTGCTGTCAATGGTACATACTTAAGCAAGACACCGGCATGTATAGTAAAATAATCCACCCCTTGCTCTGCTTGCTCAATTAAAGTATCACGATAAATTTCCCATGTGAGATCTTCCGCAATCCCATTTACTTTTTCAAGTGCTTGATAGATCGGCACTGTTCCAATCGGTACTGGGGAATTTCGAATAATCCATTCCCTAGTCGTATGTATATTTTTCCCTGTTGATAAATCCATAATTGTATCAGCACCCCAGCGGGTCGCCCATGTCATTTTTTCAACTTCCTCTTCGATGGAGGATGATACAGCCGAGTTTCCGATATTTGCATTAATCTTTACATAGAAATTTCGACCAATAATCATCGGTTCTGCCTCAGGATGATTAATATTAGAAGGAATGATCGCTCTGCCTCTTGCTATTTCATCACGCACAAACTCTGGTTTCAAATTTTCCCGCAAAGCAATAAACTCCATTTCAGGCGTGATCATTCCTTTTTTCGCATAATGAAGCTGTGTAACATTTTTCCCTTTCTTTGCCCTTAAAGGTTTTCGCTCTAAACCCGGGAATACATTGTTGTTTGCTCGAGGGTCATTTGCAGAATGGAAGCCATTATCTTCAGGCTGTATGTCGCGCCCGTCATATTCCTCTACATCCCCACGCTCATAAATCCATGCACTCCTTAGCGCCGGCAGCCCCTTTGTAATATCAACCAAATAATGTGGATCGGTATAAGGTCCGCTCGTATCATATACACGAACAGGCGCGTTCTCCTCTTCTCCAAATGAACCCGTCGTTGGACTTAACTCGATTCCCCGCATTGGCACTTTCATATCAGGTCTTGAACCTGCCACATATACTTTTTTACTTCCTGAAAAGCTAGACATAATCGAAATGCTTTTTTCATTTAATGAAGCTGACATAAAAAAAATCTCTCCCTTACAATTATTTGTTGTTAAAGGACGAGATCCGGATGCATGGATGGGCGTACGAGAACAATTAAAAAAAAAAGCCGGATCCATAAAAAATGGCAGGACCCGGCTAATTGTAAAAGTTATTGTCTCGATTACAAATACATCTAACTTCCCCACGCTGGTATGAACCAGATCAGGTCCGAAGGGTCAAGAAACTTTAGCGCGTTTCTATCTCAGCCCAACTCATTGGACACCCCTAGTTATTTCTATTCAATTTGATTCTAGTATACATGAGTCTATAAGAAAATAAAAGATTCTATTTCAATTCTTACCCCTCACTTACCACATACTCTGTAAATACTGCACCTATTGTTCCACTATATATAACATGATGAATAGGGCACTTATTAAGCTAAGCCCCCATAATTTTTTATTAGAAATTTTCAGTCCGCATATAAAAATAAAATCCCAATAATAAATAAGCCCATCTACAAAAGACTGTGCAAACCCTGTGAAAAAGAGTACAGAAATGAACGAAGCGATTACATCGAAAACTAGTCCAATAATTAAAAATAGAAACCTCATTTGGCATCCCGCTTCGCTATAACCTTTCTACAATCTATTCGATCGGCTTCTTTTCATTACCTCATTTCGTCTTGTTTTATTTCAACACTAATATTCGATTGTTTTTCTCTCCGATTTTCCATTCTGCGAACAAGATAGATACTTATTTCATATAACAGAGCCATTGGCACAAGTACGATCAATTGGCTGATGAAATCAGGCGGCGTAATCAGCGCCGAAACAACAGCGATAACTAAATATGACCATTTCCGAACTTTAATTAATGCAGCTGCTGTCAGTACATCTATTGAGTTCAAAAACAATACAATAATTGGAAGCTCGAATAAAAATCCTAAAGGAACTGTTGTCATGATAAGAAAATGTACGTATTCAGAGGCAGACACCATGATTTCAAAATTCATAGCTCCAAAATTAACTAGAAACTGATAACTTAATGGATTAACGACATAATATCCGAAGGTTATACCTAATATAAATAAAGTAAACATGGCTGGTGCATAAATGCCTAAAAACCTAACCTCTTTCGAATTCAAACCTGGTTTTACAAAAGTCCAAATGAAATGAATGAAGAAAGGCAAGGAAAGACCAAGTGATAAAGTGACACAAATAGATGTATAAAGCTTTATCACTTGGAATGGTCCAAGCACTACGAGATCATTTCCCCTCGTTACATAGGGAAGCCACAAATTAATAGTCGAAAATACAATGACCAAAAAGAAGATGAACACACTAGCACTTTTTATTAGCTGCTTTCGTAAATCAGCCAAATGTTCTGTGAGTGATTCTTCTTTTATCTTTTTTTGAGTTAATTCAGTAACTGCATTCGCTTTATGCTCTTGGTATGGATCCATACAATCACCTTATCGCACTACTCAGACTTTTTATCAAGCTTCGAATTTGTATCCTCATCATCCAACATGCCCTTTGTCGATCTCTTAAATTCTGATAATGTCTTACCAAATGCTCCACCGATTTCAGGCAGTTTTTTCGGTCCAAAAATGATTAATACAATAACAAGGATAATGATTAGACCTGGAATTCCTATTGATGACAATCCCATATTATGAGCCTCCTAATTTTAAACGAGACTTCCCCCACTTTTGCTATATTTAATAATACCGTCTGCACAGCGGTATGCTAGAGCTCCAACTGTGCCAGTAGGATTATACCCACTGTTGTGATTAAAGTTTCCAGCACCCACTACAAACAGATTATCGGCATCCCAATGCTGTAAATAAGTGTTCACTACACTCTTATCACGATCTACTCCCATGATGGTTCCGCCAGTATTATGTGTAGTCTGATATGGAACAATGTCATACTCTTCTATAACATTTTCAGGTACTACAGTCTTAGCTCCCATTTCTTTCATAATCTCTTCCGTTTTGTCATTTGAAAATTTAAAGAGATTTCGGTCTTGTTCTGTAAAATTATATGTAAGCCGTAAAAGCGGCAAGCCGTAAGCATCTTTGTATGTATCGTCTAACGACATATAGTTTTCTTTATAAGGCATCGTTGCACCTTGGCCGCCTACATAGAGAGTTCTTGTGAAATTATAGATGGAGGCTTTTTTAAATTCAGGTCCCCATGATGGAACGTCAGGTGTGACAGGATTTTTGGCGATTGGTCTGTTCCCAGATTGTGTAATCCAAATTCCGGAGCCATGAATAAAATTCACATCACTATGGTCAAAGTTATCACCATTCCAATCATCTAATGTCATTCCTAATGCCCCAGCTCCCATAAACACATTCATTTGCTCGTCGAAAAAGCCAGTTGAACCAGCGTTTAACTGATAACAGTAATTTTTCCCTAAGGTTCCCCTTCCTGTATCAGGATCGTATTGTTCCCCAATTTTTGAAACCATAAGCAGCTTTGCATTGTTTAAAACATAGCTTGTTAAGACAACTGCGTCTGCTGGCTGGATGATTTCCTCTAATGATAATGTATCAATGTATTTAACACCTGTTACTTTATTTCCTTGTTTTAAAATTTCAACTACATTTGCATTGAAGCGAAGATCATAATTTCCTGTCTTTAAAGCAGTAGGCACCACCGTAACCTCAGGGCTTGCCTTGGCCCCATACTCACAACCAAATCTTTCGCAATATCCGCAATATTGGCATCCATTGATTTTGGAGCCATCTGGATTCGTATATGTTGTTGAAATTGTTGCTGCTGGCAGCATATATGGTTTCATTCCCATTTTTTGAGTTGCTTTTTCAAACCGTTCAAGAATTGGAGTCTTTACCATCGGCGGAGTTGGATATTCACTTGAACGCTTACCTCCATACGGATTTTTATTTTCTCCAGATATCCCTGCTGTTTTTTCAAACTTGTCATAATAGGGCTCTAAATCGTCATATGTTAATCCCCAATCCTGTAAAAGATAATCTTTTGGAACTTTATTTTTCCCGTATTTTTTTTCAGTAAGGGTTTTAATCTCGAAATCATATGGTAAAAATCGGTATGTCCAGCCATTCCAATGAGTTCCTGCACCTCCAAGTCCTTCACCTAAAAGGAAAGAACCCATCTGCCTCATAGGAAGTGCTTTCATTTTGCGGGTATTTTGAAAAGTAACGGTTTCTTTTGCAACATTTTGCATTAATTCATAACGAATCGCATAACGGTACTCATCATGAATATGTAAAAAGTCAGTAGTTCCTCTTTCCTGCCCACGTTCTAGACCAACAACCTTAAGACCAGCTTTTGTACACTCCGCAGCGACTATGCCACCTGTCCAGCCTACACCAACTGTAACTACATCAACTTTTTCCATTGTTCTCGCCATAATGTACTCCTTTAATGCTCCATATTTGCTAAAGATTGTGGATCTATTTTCTGAAATTCTTTACTATCTATTACATTAAGATAGGACATTTGATTTCCTGGGAAGTTTTTCATTCTCCATCCATCCATATTATTATTTCCGCTATAGATCGGATCAGCATATGCGCCTTGCAGTGTTGCAGCTCTTAGCATGCGAAAGAAAAAATCAGACGGAAGCCCGTTCATTTTTACTTCACCTTTTTCAAATGAAGTAAGAATTGCATCCATTTGCTCACCATCGAGATCGACAAAACTCTTTTTATATCTCGATTGCGCCTCCTTTTCCAGCATCGAAACCCCTTGCGTGTATGCATCTGCACGAGTTTGAGAGCTTTGATAGCCTTGTGTTGGTGCTCCTACGAAGAATGGCCCTTGCATGTATTCCCTAGCATTGCTTCCATAATTTCCTGCAAGCTGATTATCGATAAAATATGGAACACCAAGCTCGATAGCTCCTGGGCCTATGTCATCTTTTGGAAAAATCCGTTCGGTCGCTTGAGATAGAATATTAAAATCACGATCTTTTGTAAAAAACATTCTTCCTTTCGGGCTTGTTAAGTTATGATTCGTTTTCTCTGTTTTTTTGTCTGGAACTTTTGTTGTTTTAGGCATGCCATAACCAATGATGCCACCAATCAAGCCACCACCAATTAAAGTCCCAGTTGCAATCCCAGACGTTTTCAAAAAGTCACGTCTAGAAATGTTTTTTTCTTTCTCTGACATGCAATGACCTCCTTTTTTTATGCCTACATCTAACGTAGATTAAATACGAAAATGCATTTTGAAAATAAGGAATTCACCTCAATAAATTGAGTAGCTACAAGTATTGACATAGAATTTTTTTTTTAATCATTTTTGGGTAATAAGATAACTATTTTTTTAAAAAAACTTGGTGTAAAAAAGGGCTTCATCGAATGCTAAAATCCGAGCAAAAAAACCCCCTGCTTAACCAAGCAGAGGGCTTTTACCTTTTTAACCATTCTTCAACTCAAACTGCTGTTCAAACGCCGACCAATTAACAATCTTTTCTAATAGAATCGAAATGAACACACCCATGATCAATCCATTTGAAATAAATGGCTGAATCAGAACGGGTAAATCTTTGAAAAGAGAAGGATTGATATTCATTAAGCTGATTCCAACCAAAACAGGGGCAGCCAATCGAAAAATCGTATTCGAATTAAATACCTTTCCATTTAGACTGTTAAAAGCTGTTCCGAAAAGCTGCAAGTAGGCTACAAACAATACTGCATTCCCAACCGTCATCGGCATGGAAGCCAAAAATGACCCTAGGGCTGGAATAAGCCCGATCAAGGTGATAAGCGCTCCTCCAATAAAAAAGGGCTTCTTATCTAGAATTCTCGTACTTTGCAAAAAACCAATTGTAGATGTATACGGCGTAAATGGTACAAGCCCGAAGCCTGTCCCAATTATAGAAAAAATACTTGTGATAAAAATAGATTGTCGGTATCGCTTCTGTGATGATTCCTTTTGAAAAAGCTTTTCGCTTGCACTAATCGAAGCGATCTACAATTTCTTATTGATCAAAACTGAGGATTTGTGAGTTATTTTTCATTCTTAATACGAAAAAAATAAGAAGCCATTCGGAGTCATCATATATTGTAACTATTCAAATATTATTGAAGAAAATCTTTAGTTGGCGAATAAATTCTCCCTTTTCTTTCCCCATGTTTCTCCAGTTTCAATGAATTAAGTAGTTTAGAAGCTGAAAAAATAGAATCGATATGGAGAAACTGTCGGAATTCTGTATTAGAAATAGTATTTTTAAAAAGATTAAAGTAATCTTGAAGTGCTTTAATATGTGCATCTTTTGAAATTGTTCTACATTTTGAACACTGCCACTTTCTTCTATTATATACCATTGGGAACTCATTACATTGGGGACATTGCACACCAGTAATAATATTTGATGGAGAGATTGAATATTTTTTAAGTAAGGAAAGAGTATTGGGAGGAGTATCTTTTTTTAATAATAGATTACCTATCTTTCTTATTTCTTTCACATTTAAAATATCTGTTGTATATCTCTTTTCAAGCTCTTGGATTTTTTCAAGAACTCGGTCAATTTTACAAACATATTTTGAAATGAACTTATTTCCCTTTAAAATAGATCCAGAATGACTGTTTATGACTAATATCTCGATCGGCATTGGAATATATCGGTGTCTATCCAACCATTTTTCAAATTGAATCTGTTGACGTTTAATTTGTAATAGCGGATTAGGAAAGCCTTCTTCTTTTTCATCTATACTACGAATTAATTGATTAAATTCGGGCTCAAAAACTAGTTTACCTGACATATTCTTCACTTCAATTAGAAGAGCAAAGCTTGTAGTTAAAATAAGAGTATCAATTTGAAAAAAATATTCACCATTCCTTAAACGGAGATTGTGGAAAATTTGATACTTATTTTCATCAATAAAGCTTAAATAATAGTTTAATGCTTTTTCACCTTGATATCCGGAGTTATATTTCGACAAATCCCGTTCTATAATCTGCCTCTTATGATGACTTTCCGGTAACCTACGGAGAATTGCTTCTAAAGCTAGTATTTTTCTAGAAATTTCTCGCTTTTTTACTATCAAATTTCATCACTCCTTCTGTTTTATCATAGAGGATTCGCTGTTCTTTCTCTTATTCCTCTTAAAAATCTTGAACCTTTCAACTTTTTATCCAAAAAATAGATTTATTTGCTATTTTGAATATTTATTTGCCAATCAGAAGAGGATATTTGCCAAACTTCAATTTTATTTGCCAAATTGACAGCTTTATTTGCAAAAGCAAAAAACCGCCTCCATAAAGCGGAAACGGCTCATCATCCTATTCATTATACATGGACAGCTACTTTCGGCATGGCGACCCAATGCCCCTTAGATACCTCAACAAGCTCAGATTGACTTAAGTGATACTTGTCTTCATCTGTTTGCTCCTCCATTAATACTCTTTTCTTCATTGATTCTATCTTTGGATCAGGGATAGGAATAGCAGAGAGTAATTTTTTCGTATACTCATGCTGAGGATTCGAGTAAAGCTCCTCACTTTCCGCAAGCTCCACAATCTTCCCTGCATACATAACTGCGACCCGATCACTAATATGCTTCACCATGGATAGGTCATGGGCAATGAATAAATAAGTTAAACCGAGTCGATGTTGCAGATCTTCCAATAGCTTAACAACCTGTGATTGAATGGATACATCAAGAGCAGACAGCGGTTCGTCACAGACGATGAATTTAGGTTCCACTGCAAGAGCGCGTGCAATCCCAATGCGTTGTCGCTGTCCACCAGAGAATTCATGTGGGTAGCGCAGTGCATGAGATGGTTCTAGTCCTACCATTTCAAGGAGTTCTTCCACTCTCCTTTTCCGTTCAGCCTTACTCCCGCTTAGTTTGTGTACATCTAAGGCCTGCCCAATAATGTCAAGAACTTTAAACCTAGGATTTAGAGACGCATAAGGATCTTGAAAAATCATTTGCATATGCCGGCGCATAATCTTCATTTCACTTTGAGATAACCGATTAACTGCCATCCCTTGGTATAAGACATCTCCATCCGTCGGTTCATGAAGACGTAATATCGCACGCCCTGTTGTGGACTTTCCAGAACCCGACTCCCCGACAAGTCCTAGCGTTTCACCCGGTCGAATATGGAAGCTGATATTATCTACCGCTTTTAAAACATTCCCCTTCCCCATATCAAAATATTGCTTCAAGCCTCGAACTTCAAGCAATGGTTTATTATAATCCGTACCCGGCAGAATCAGCGGTGCAGGCTTTGGCTTCTTTTTCTCATCGAGACGAGGCAGTGCATTTAATAGTTTCAATGTATATGAGTGCTTTGGATTTTCAAAAATTTCTTCAGTTGTTCCAGTTTCTACAATTTCTCCATCCTTCATCACGACAACTCTATCACACATACCAGCTACAACACCGAGGTCATGTGTAATTAAGACGATCGAGGTGCCGAACCGTTCCTGCATATCCTTCATTAAGTTCAATATTTGTGCCTGTATCGTTACATCCAGTGCTGTTGTTGGTTCGTCTGCAATTAAAAGTGTAGGCCGGCAAGCAAGAGCAATTGCGATCATAACCCGTTGCCTCATTCCGCCTGAAAACTCATGAGGGTATTGATTATAGCGCGTTTCACTGTTACGAATACCAACAAGTTTAAGCAATTCAATTGCTTTTTCTTTGCCATCTTTCTGCGATAATTTCTGATGCTTAATCAGGCTTTCCGCGATTTGCTTTCCTATTTTGATTGTCGGATTCAGAGATGTCATTGGATCTTGGAAAATCATTCCGATATCCCGGCCACGAATGCTTTCCATCTCCTTCTCAGTTTTAGTGCTGAGGTTTTCACCTAAAAAGGTAATTTCTCCTTCCTTCATAAAAGAGGGGGGAGACGGGAGCAGTCGCATAATAGACCTGGCCGTTACACTTTTGCCGCTTCCTGATTCCCCAACGATTCCTAATGTTTCCCCTTTCTTCACTTCAAAACTAACACCGCGAACAGCCTCAAATTCATCATCTCGCGACAGAAATGATACCCGTAAATTTTTTACTCTCAAAATCGGTTCCAAAACTTCCACCTACCAGTAATTAAATATATTCTAAATATTACAAAAACTATTTATTGACTTTTTCATAATATGAATTAAAATATACTATACAGATCGGAATAATGCAATTTCATATGAAGGGAGGTCTAATGATTTGGAGGTAGAAAAAGTAATAAAAACAAATAAAAAGAGCCAAGAATCTAAATTTTCTGAAATCATAAGACGTACGTACACCAAGATGCAGCCACACCCTTCTTACAGATGGTTAGTCTTTATACTTGGCTTTCCGGTTCACCTCGTTGTGTTTCTTTTTTATTTTAAGCAAAGAGAAAAAGATACATATTCTACAATAGTAGAAGAAACAAAGAAAGCACTTCTAGCAACTGGATTTAAGGATAAATTAATCCTTGAGCTTAAGGAGCAATTGTTAAGGAAGCACAATTTCTTTGGCCAAAAGGTAAATCAAAAGGAAATAGAACAGCAAGCCGAGAAATGGGCAGAAGAACAATTTCAAAAAACCGTACAAGAAAAGGCTGCCTCAATACTTGAGGTAAAGGGCGATAAAAGAATTACATATGAAACAACCTTTCAATCTTTAATCTCAAACCCTCTTTTTTTGTTCTTAACTTTCATTCCTGGATTGCCTATGTATCTTTTAATTCTACTATATAGCAATCCATATTTGAAATATATTTTTGAACGACTTATTATGAGTCTATTTGTTATTCTCGGTGTTGCTTTTTTTGTCTTTACTATTTTGTATTTGTCGCCATTTGATCCTGCTGCAAACATACTCGGTGAAACGGCAACAAAAGAACAAATAGCGGCATTCAATCATCTTTATGGACTTGATCAGCCGTATTTAACTCAATTATGGAATGCGCTGAAAGGAATTTTCACATTTGATTTAGGATCATCCTTTTCAGGAAATGAAGAGGTTGCCTCAAGTATCGCAAGAAAATTCCCGATCACACTTTTATTAACAGTCATATCTCTAATAATGGCGATCATCATTGCCATACCGATTGGGATTATTTCAGCGACAAAGCCTAATTCTTTTTTTGATTATACCTTTATGTTTATAGCACTGATAGGATTATCCATCCCAAACTTTTGGCAAGGGCTTATCTTTATCTTAAATTTTTCTATTAAATTACAATGGCTGCCGGCTACCTTTAATCCTCAAAATTGGCTTTCTATTATTATGCCTGCAGTTGTACTAGGAACTGGACTTACTGCCTCGATTGCTCGTATGACAAGGTCATCCACGCTTGAGGTCATTAATGAAGATTATATTATTACTGCAAAAGCAAAGGGGCTTACTCAGCGGCAAGTTCTTTGGAAACATGCTGTCGGGAATGCCATGATTCCAGTCATCACCGTTATTGGCTTGATGTTTGGTGGAATGCTTGGCGGTGCAGCAGTTACTGAAAAAGTATTTAATATTAGCGGAATTGGGAGTTATATCGTGGATAAGCAGTTTATTCCTGATATCCCGAGCATTATGGGCGGGGTTGTCTATATCGCTATTACAATTTCATTAATCAATTTGTTCATCGACATTTTGTATGCGTTCTTTGACCCACGAATCCGTTCAAAAATGAAACAATATTAAAGCAGGTGTAGGAATGGCAACTATCTTAAAGGAAAAGGAAAGTTATATAAAGAAGCACGCGCTGAAATTATCATCAGAATATACACAGGCAAGCTTCACATGGATTACATCGCTTGCACTTACGATTATTTTTCTGGTAAGCAGCATAGATTTTTCAGGAAAAGCAATGAAGCCTTTTGTATTTAGTGTATTTGTTGCCTATGCCCTGTTTACATGTATTCAGATACTTATCACCTTTATGATCAAAAAGGATCTTCAAAGCATAGGCTATTTACGTAATTCAACAAGAAAACTTGGACTTATTCAGCTATTAAGCATTTTGACAGGTAATATTTTTATCTTTACCTTTGCCATTCAATTAGTCAAAGCGGAAAAGTCACCTGAGTATACCCTTGCTGGATATATGCTGCTAACTCAAATCTTTATCATTGCTATATCAGCATTAAATTTATTTAAGCCTTATGTTGCGGATACGTTTCTACCTGCGATGGGCGCATTGCTAGTTATGGCCATTTTTCAACTTGTGACATTTTTTCTTATTGCGAAGGATGGAAAAGGTAAACAAAGGGCTCGGTGGAAGGTATTCTTTGCTATCCCTCTTATGCTTACAGCGGTAACGGGTAATCTCTTTGCGCTCGTATTAGGCTGGAATATGCTTATGCATGAACGCTTCATGAATAGTCCAAGTATAGGGAAATGGCGTAAGGTTTGGGAGAAAATCGCATCTAATATGACAGCAATGCTTGGTTTATTCTTTATCGTCTTTGTATTTTCCATTTCCATTTGCAGCTACTTAACATTTGACTACGGGATGGCGGTTGAGAATAATTACAGCGCAATCCTTCAAGCACCAAGCTTAGCTTATCCGCTTGGAACAGACAATTTTGGAAGAGATTTATTTTCACGAATAGTGTTTGGAGCAAGAATCTCACTTATCGTTGGATTTTTATCGACCGCTATTCCATTTATTATAGGCGGTTTTCTTGGAGCCATTTCCGGCTACTATGGACAGCGAACAGACAATATTATCATGCGATTGCTTGATATTCTTTACGCAATTCCAGGTATTCTATTGGCTATTGTCATTATCGCTGCTTTTGGCTCTAACACAATGACACTTGTTCTTGCACTAAGCGTAGGATCCATACCTACTTATGCAAGAACAATGCGGGCAAATGTAATGATGGTATCGAATTATGAGTATGTTGACTCAGCCCGTGCACTTGGTTCTAGTAATCTATCTATTATTTTTCAACATGTTGTTCCAAACTCGCTTGCTCCCATGATTGTAAAAGCGACTCTAACAATTGGGGGAGCCGTCATTGCAACAAGCAGTTTAAGCTATTTAGGACTTGGGGTCGAGCCCCACATTCCTGAATGGGGAAACATCTTAAAAATTGGAAGCACATATCTTGAATCCCATTCTTATCTAGCCATATATCCAGGGCTAGCAATTATTGCACTCGTTCTATCCTTTAATTTCTTTGGAGACGGATTAAGGGATGCACTCGATCCAAAATTAGATTAATATTTTAAAATTTCAAAGGAGGAATACATTGTGAAAAAATCTCTTTTACCACTGCTTCTTACCTTCGTTTTAATGTTAGCAGGATGTGTTAAAACAAAATCTGATGTTGCAGAAAAACCAGCTTCAAATGGGAATTCAGGCGGCGAACAAAATGCGCAAGTTGATATTGAAATTCTAGGAATGAGCAGCAGCGAAGAAGATATGAATATTGTTCGCGATCAGCTTGTCAAGAATGGCTTTAATGTGAAGCTGAATATTCAGCCTGATTATGGCAGTTTTAAAGCTCAACAAGAAGCAGGCAACTATGATGTTTCATTGTCAGGATGGACAACAGTTACTGGGAACCCAGATTACGCCGTTCGTTCCCTATTTAAAAGCGGCGGCGATTACAGCATTATGGCTGATCCTGAAATAGACAAATTAATTGACAAAGCAAGCACTCAAACACCTGAAGATTATGTTGAAACATATAAGGAATTAGAACAGCTGCTTGTATTTGACAAAGCTTATATTGCACCACTATACATTTCTTTAAAAACACAAGCCATTAACAAAGACGTGCTAAACCCTGACACAGTTAGACTTTCAAAATCACGTTCCCTTGCTTGGGAAACAATTGATTTTAATGATACAGCAAAGCGTGAATCAGATCCGCTTGTCTTATCTCAAGCAAATCCAACCTTAACATCACTTGACCCAATTAAGGGTAACGATGGTTCTATTAACATGATTAACACGAATATGTATGTTCGTTTAATTAACTTAACGGATGATGACAAAATTACAGCTGATGGATCACTATCACGTAACTATAGCATTGCAGATGGAAACGCAGAGTATTATTTCCTATTGAGAGACGATATTAATTTTGCCAAAATCACAGATAAAAAAGCTGTTGATACTGGCGAGCGTGTAGGAGCAGATGATGTCATCTTCTCTCTAAATCGTGCAAAAGATAAGGACTCAGTACCAGACCACCGCACATATAGCTTGCATGAGCATATTAAAACTGCGGAGGTTGTGACTGATTTAAGTGCACTTGAAAATGTTAAGCAATCAGGCAGTGATGAATCCATTAGAGAAGGTCTTGAAAAAGGCTTAGATACTAAAATTACTGAGCTTGTTGCTGATAAAACACAAACAAATAACAAAGAGGGTAAATACCAAGTTGTGAAAGTAACAACAACAGAGCCATTTCCACAGGTACTAAATTATTTAGCACATCAATCGGCCGGTATTGTTTCTAAAAAGCAGGTTGAGAGCATCAACACTTATGATGTTGCTACTTTTGATGTAAACAAAGACATTCCTTATGGGGATCAAAATACAGTTACTGAAGGTGACAAATACAATAATACACTTTACACAAGCGGTCCTTACATTCTCTCTTACAAAAATGATTACGAAGCGATCTTCTACAAAAACCCTGCTTATATGAAAGGAACAGAAAACGAACCAAAAATCTCGAACATCAAGCTTCGATTCATTAAAGATTTGGATAGCTCACTTTCCGCATTACGTAATGGTGAAATTTATGTATTATATGGTGTACCAGAAAATAAACATGAAGTGGTTGAAGGCGACAGCAAGTTAAAACTTCAAAGTATAGAAAGCAACTCAGTATCCTACCTACTATTTAATACTGCTAATCGTGAAGTTGCTAAAAGCGAAGATTTAAGAAAAGCTGTTCTCTACTCAATCAATCAAGATGAAATCCTAAGCTATTACCAAGGCAAAAAAATCAAAGCCGTTTCAACAGTTAGCCCACTTGTGAAAACCGGAAACGAACTGAAAGCAGATCAAGCTAAGGTTAAGGAATTCTTGAACAAGTATAACTCTAGTAAGTAATAGCAGCAACACAAACTCAATATGAATGACATAATAGCCTGCCTCGGTACAAAAATATTTTGACTGGAGCAGGCTTTTTTTATCTTACCTATACATATTGTCCAAATATCAAATATATTGTCCGTTCTGGAGATTTATTGGCCATTTTGAGAAGATATTGTCCAAATTTCTATTTTATTGTCCGTGTTCACAACTTTATTGTCTAAGTTCACAAATTCGATAAAAAAGCCGTCTCCAAAATGGAAACGGCTAAATTAGTTTATGGTAAATCAATTTCAAACGCCTCATACAAAATTGGTTTCGGCTGATTATAGGTTTTCAGCTTTAAACCTTTCATATTTTTTGTTGAAAATTCCTGTTTAAACCGATTTCCTTCTATTCTTTCTGCTAAAGGCTTATCCTTAGATATTAAATTCTCCCCGCTTGCATCCTCTAGCCCAATTGAATTACGGGAAGCATGATTGTCAATAATAGCATCACTTAGAACTTCAAAATAGACAATTACCTTATCATTCTTATGCTGAATATCCGTGACTTTTACTTTCTCCTCTTCATTTTGAACCATTGTGAAAGGGAGGCTTTGTCCATCTAATGAAACAGAGTATTCTTCATAGCCATCCTCCACCTTTGGAATGATATAAGGAATAACCTTAACCTTTTTCGTTCCCTCTTTTAAAGGTGCATAAAGATAATCAAGATTTGCCTTTTCTATTCCGTTCTCTGTTTCACCATTTCCACTTGATCCAACGAAATCATACACATTTTCCTTTTCGTCTAAAATATAGAAATTTAACATATACGGATCAAAATCACTTTTTTCATCCACTGTAACATTGAACTTAAGATTTGTGCCTGCTGGACCAAGCTTTAAAGATGCCAGTTGTACTTCTGCTCCATCAATCATTTTTACATCCATTGGTCTGATGACAGTTACTTCATTCGACTGCTTCACCGGGAATTCAAACGCCCACTTTCCGGGAATGAGGCCGACAGCATCGATTCTCATTTTCATCTCAAACTCTTCTGGAAGCTCCTCAGTTGGAGTAATATCAATCGTTCCTTTATATTTTTGAGGGGTAATAAATTCTCCTGAATATCCTGAACTAAAGTTAATTTCCTTCCCGTTCACTTTTATCGTCGGCCGTTCGAGGTCTCCGATAGCGAAAAGTGATTCCTGCGTATACCCTAAGGTTAATCGTGTCCCATCATAAAAAACCTCATTTATCGTCAATGTGATGCCATTGTCCTTTGATGATTGATCAATGACCTGTGTCAATCCCTTTTTCCCGGCTATTCTTAGCCCTTCATCAGCAGAATCATTAAAAAATGTTCCTACTATCGGTATATGTGAAGCAACCTTCGCCATGGCTGGAGAAACAATTGCTGAGCCTAAAAACAGGCCAAACCCTACTACAGCAGCACTTAATGAATAGAAAACAATTTTCCTTTTTGATTTCTTAACCCTGTTTTCCCTAATTGTATCGGCAATAATTCGATCAAGCTTTTCTGCTGGTACCGATATCTTTTCCACTTCATTCTTAAACTCTGGGAATTGGCTATTCATTTACACAACCCTCCTTCATCTTTTCTCGCAATAGACTAATCCCTCGATGAATATTTGTTTTCACCGTTCCATCTGGACAATCTAGAAACTCAGCAATTTGTTTGACTGTAAAATCCTTATAAAAACGAAGAATTAAAACTGTCTTATATTTTTCATCTAATTCTGTAATCGCCTGCATCAAATCAGAATGATCTTCACTAGGCAAATAAGGAATGATTTTACTCTCCAACACTTCTCTTTCCATAGGAATGACTCTTTTTTTCTTGTTTAAAAGATCAAATGCCGTATTAATCAAGATTCGTGTTAGCCATGTAGAGAAATAACGTTCATCCTTCAAATTTTTAATAGAAATAAAGGCTTTATAAACGGTTTCTTGAAAAACCTCAAGCGTATCTTCCTCGTTTTTCATATAAACATAAGCTATTTTATAAAGTTTAATCTTTTCTTCCTCCATCAGCTCCTGAAAGGCTTTATGATTACCTTTCTTGGCACGTTGGACCTTCTTTATGTCTGCCAAAATGACTGCTCCTTCCTTCATCTTATCTAGCTTTTAGCATCTGCAATAAGCACAATTTCCAGGGAATACTCGGGATTATTACCAGCTTAATAAGGCGCCTTTCTAACTGTTAGACAAACGAGGTATGTAGAACGTTTCAATTTTTAATTTTTCTTTAATAATTCTGCTCCTTAGTATCATGATAAGAATATATATCTATAGGAAAGCACCATATTGGCGATACGGTACTACTCTTCATCAAGGAAGTGCCATGTTACAGTACGCAACATGGCTAACTTTAACAGCTGAAGGCATTGGAGCTACAGCACTAGAACCCAATTATTGATTAAGAAGTGAAACAAACTTGGGATATTCCAGGGGAATGGAGCCAGATGAACAACCGGGAGAAAGAACATTTTTACCTTTCGAAGATGTTCTTAAATTTCACTAATATTTATGTTTAGAACTATTCAATATAGAAATGTTCTTATTTTTTAATAGATGCTCGTGGAGTTATGTGCATGATGTAATACCCAATGATCAGAACCAAAATAACAAGTGAATAAAGCAAAGTATACAGCGGATTATCGTGATCAACAATAATTAGCCTTACCATCGCAGTAATGCCAATGTATATAAAGTATCGGAGTGGAAAATGATAATTTTCTTTAAAATACTTCACAATCATCGAGATAAATTCAAAATACAAAAAGAATATAAGAATATTGGTAAGGAAAAGCTTATAATCGTTGCTGTCACTTCCTATTAACATCTGAAAAAAAACAATTAACTCCTTTACTAATAAAACAGATAATATCCCTGCCAATACAACAAGGGAAACATTCAAAATGATCTGTAGAATCATAGGAATTATATTTATTATGTTTTCATAGTCTCTTTTCATTTTATTCATCATGTATTCCTCCTCACTTCTTGTCACTTTATTTTTAGAAGATTAAACGACAAAAAGATACCATCGTCTGGTAAAATTTATGTAAAAATATCTTAATTGCGGTGATAATGATGAATACCAGTGAAAAAGTGGACTTTATTCAGAAGGCTTTTCCTACTTTAAAAATGAATGAAATAATGGAAAATCATAGAGGCTGGGACAACGATATTATCATGATTAATCATTCGGACGTCTTCCGTTTCCCAAAAAACGAGAAAATCGCTTCTAAAATAGAAATAGAAAAACAATTGTTGGATCTTTTAAGCGAAAAAGAGCCTTTACTTAGCATCCCTGCCTACAAGCTTCTTAACGATAAAAACAAAAGACTTATTTGCACTCGTCATAAATACATTGAAGGTCTGCCGATGATCCAATGTCATGATCAAATAAATGAAAATGAAACAGCCATACTTCTTGGAGATTTTCTAACAAAATTACATAGCATCGAATATAAAAAGACAGGATTAACAACAATCCATACTAGCTCATATTGGAATGAGTTCTACTCATCTATTAAAAAAGAGGCCTTCCCTTTTTTAAACCAAGCTGAAAAGAACAATATTAATCATCTATTTAATCGTTTTTTCAAAACTTTTTCAAACATGGAAATAAACAAATGTGTGATCCATGGAGACCTTACAGGGGCTAATATGATCTATCACGCTGAACAAAATAAACTGACAGGAATTATAGATTTTACTGATGCTCAAATCAGTGATCCAGCATTTGATTTTGCAGGGATATATTGGGATTTTGGTGCTGCATTTACTAAAAAGGTTCTTTCCCATTATGAGGGACAAGAAAATATAGATTCTATTTTCCATCGAGTTAGTAGTTTCTATGGATTACAGCCCATTTTTCACGAATTGCTATACTCGATTAAAAATGGCGACAAGATTGACTTCCATGCTTCTCTAGCTAAATTGTTTAAGCTGCAGGAAACTCTTAATAATTGATTGAAAACAAAAAGTACTTGCAATGTAATAATAATAGAGGGGACGGCGATTTTAGCTGGTTGTTGGCTTCTTTAAGGCTCAATATGGACAGCTGCCGGTCTATTTGACTGGTTCGTGGCTTCTTTCGGGCCTCATTGTGGACAGCTTCCAAACTATTTGACTGGTTCGTGGCTTCTTCCGGGCTCAATGTGGACAGCTACCGGCCAATTTGACTGGTTCGTGGCTTCTTTCGGGCTCAATGTGGACAGCTACCGGCCAATTTGACTGGTTCGTGGCTTCTTCCCTAACTCAAATAAAATCATATTTTTAAAAAACGGTCATTATAGTCCACTATTAAGATTAGAAAATAACTAAAAAAAAAGAATTACCCGTCTCTCCAATAATATCAATACTACATTTGTTTATTTCACTCTGCGAAGCTCTAGTAATAATTCGTTCAATATGATTTTGTGATTGCCTACTCCATCCCCCCTTAATTTTTAAGGGGTATTTTTATAAAAAATAAAATAATTAAGACTTTTCTCTAACTTTCCATGTCTAACGAGTAGCAATAAATAAAGGGGGGTTCTTTTTTGGAAATAATAGAACTCATTAAAAATGCACAAAAAGGAGATGATCAGGCATTTTACGAATTAATGCAGATTCACAAAATTCGCTTGTTAAAAATAGCGATGTCTTATTTGAGAAATGAAGGAGAGGCATTAGAAGCCTTACAAGAGGTAACTTTCAGAGCATATCGCTCGATAAAAAAAGTACACCAAGCTGAATATTTTTCTACTTGGTTAATTCGAATTATGCTCAACTACTGCCATGATCAAATTCAAAAAAATAAGAGATATGGAGATAAAAGTTTAATAGAAAATATCGGAGAAACGGTGGATTACAGTAAAAGAATTGAAATTGAGGAAGCCTTAGAAAAAATAGATTCACACTCCCGTGAGGTCATTATTCTTAAGTATTATCATGACTTAAAGATTAAGGATATTGCTGATATTTTAGATAAGCCTGAAAGCACAATTAAAACATGGCTTTATAAAGGATTGCAAGCACTTCGAGAGCAACTTGAAGAAAGGAGCGAGTTGAATGTTTGATTTTGAAAAAGAAGAAAAGGAATTAGAAAAATCGCGAAATACTCTTCAGGATCTATCCATTTCAGATGATATTGCAAATCAGGCCATTTTAGAAGGAATGAAGCGTGCAAAAGCTATGAAGATGAGAAAGAAAAAATTTCTCCCCATAAAAGTATTTCTAGCTGCAAGTGTATTCATTATTAGCCTTATTACATCTGTAAAAGTTTCCGATACAATGGCGGATTACATTTCAAATGTACCAGGCATAGAAAAAATAGTGGAGTTTATCCGTCAAGATAAAGGTTTATTAGCTGCTGCTGAAAATAACTACTTTCAAAAAATTGAAACAACCGTTGAAAATGGCGAAGTAAAAGTAACGATAGATTCAATTGTTCGAGATGAAAAAGAACTATTAATATTCTTCAATTATAGAGCTAAAGGTGTAGTTGACCAAATCTTCCCAGAAGAAATATCATTACTTGATGGCAATAGAAATATTCTTCCTTATAGAGCATACTACTCAAACCTTAATCCTAATGGAGAAAAAAAATACGTTAATAAAGCGACAGCTAGAGTTCCCTTAGCTGATGGGGACATCTTACCCGAAGAGCTTATTTTATCCTTTGCATTTAGTGTAAATGATAAAATGCTTAATCAAAATATAGATATACCTCTTACATTAGATAAAGAAAAATTTGCAGCCAAAAAAGTTATAAACATGAACAAATCCGTTAAAGTTGAAGGTCAAGAGATAACAATAAAAAAAGTAACGATTTACCCTACTCAAACAACAATCGATATTATGGTTAATCCAGAAAACAGTAAAAAGATTTTTGGCTTTAATGATATTCATATAGAAGATGAAACAGGAGAAAAATGGGCGGAAATTGAACCTAATGATTTTACTTCATATGTTAATGAAAATGAAATGATCATTTACTTACAAAGTAACTATTTCTCTGACCCAAAAGAGCTTTACTTGGCTTTCAGCTCCATCCGTGCAGTCGATAAAGATGAGCTTTGGGTGGAAATTGATCCTGTTAAGGAAAAAATTATTAAAGCACCGAAAGATGGCAAATTATCAAGTGTATATAAAAGAAATGAAGAACTTGCCATTACATTAGAAACCAATCCGAATATTTTTGATAAACAAATTTTTATGTATGCAGAAGATTTTAATGGAAATATCATAGGTATGGGTAAACCAATTGGTGGGGGTGGTTTACCAAATAATAACTATGTGACCTATTATGTCCCTTATCCAGATGAAGAGGCTGTCGCTGGACCAATCAAGCTTAAATTATTAGATTACCCGGCCACTATCAATAAAAAAATCAAATTGAAAATAAAATAGCTATCATCATTTTTAAACTTCCAGAGAAGTATAATCAGCAGACCTTTTTACTCTCCAAAAAGGTCTGCTGATTTACTCATTAAAATATAATATTCATTTAAGATTCCACCAATCTCATACTCTTACAAACCTTCTTCCAACCTTCTCATTTCCTCTTCTAACAACTCTACATAATTTTCAATCATCTCTTCTCTCTTCAGCCCTTGCTTGTCTTCCTGAAATAATATTGGTTCCCCGAATACAACAATCGACTTTTCCTTAAAAATCCGCGAAAAGTTTGTCGGTCCTTTAAAGACTGCAGGCAATAATGGGGCGTTTGCCTTTATTGCAATCGTGACAGCACCTTTTTTTAATGGCACATCTTCACTAGTTCTTGTGCCGCTTGGAAAAATACCTACACATTTATTTTCCTTTAATAGTTTAAGAGGAATTTTCAAAGTGCTTGGTCCGGGATTTTCCCGATTAACCGGAAATGCATTAATCGATTGAAAAAATCGATTCTTCCATTTCCCTTCAAACAGCTGCTTCTTCGCCATATAGTGGACGGGGATGGGATATAATGCAACCGCCAGCATAATGACATCCACCCACCCTTTATGGGAACAAGTTACTACGTATCTTTGCCCAGCAGGGATATTTTCTTTTCCCTTAACTTCCAATCTATTAAACAGCTTTATGATAAAAAACAGAATACTGCTAAACAATTTATATAACATGTGTACCCTCCAGTTGAAAAACATATAATCCTAAAGTTAGTATCTGGTACTAATACTAAGTGTTGATAGTACAAAAGTCTATATTTTATTCGAAAAAAATATAGACTGTAAAAGTATTTCCCCCAATATCAAAGAAAAACAAGACCTTCAAAAAAGTCTTGTCTTCTTATTCTCTATTCAAATAAAATATCCTGATTTTTCTCCCGCCTCTTTTTCCAAATAAGCATGATAATAGGAGAAATAATGATCACGCAATACAAAACAGCCACTTTCAGCTGCGAACTGTAGATTAAAAAAGCCTCACTTAGCAGGGATCTATTAAAAATAAGCACGCATACGAGCACAAAGATGGGCAATTGAAAGCCGATGATGGCGATGTAGTTCTTGCAAATACTTGAAACATAAATCGCTACGAGAGATAAAGACAACGTTAGCACATAGGTTAACCCAATCGTTAAAATTATTAATTGCAGAAAAGTAAAGTCGTACCAATACACCGTGCCCATAAAGGAATTAATCCCACTAGCAAGAAACATCCCGATATCATTTGTAGCATAAATGCTGTAATATACAACCAAGAGAATCGTTGTAATCAAGAAGGCTGAAAGTGCCCCTGCAGCAACCTTTTTCTTAAATAAACTTCTTCCTGCCTTTGAGGTGTACTGTAAACCAATCATATTATTCTTATAGTCTCTAATAAAAATCGGTGAAATCATAAATAGAACACTTACTAGAATGGTGATTGTTATATTTTTACTAATTGAATGGAAGTTATCCTCCACAGGATAAGCAGGAAAAATAGAATTGACGGCACCAGTGTTGACCACTTCTTGAATCCTCCGCTCCTGGTCCTCTGTTGGTTGCTCAATATAACCATAGCCGTAGCGTTCTTTAACAAATTCAAAATCCTCAATTATGTCTTCTCTTGCAGGAATCTCCCAAAATAAATCAACACCTATATCAAATACTATTTTTGAATCTAGCTGACTAAAAACAGGATCCCTAACAACCTCATTTTTCATTTCCCGATATTCTTCATAAGTCGTAATGCCAAGCTCTGCAAATTCTTTGTCTGATTGAATGTATTCATCTGCTTTCTTGATTTCCTGCTGAAGCACCTCTTTAAAATCCTTAAATTCTTTTTCATCTAATTCATGACCATATTTTTCAACCATTTCAATGCCAATATGATAATGATCCGTCGCTGGTCTACCATTTGGAAAAACAGATATGTCAAAACCTATGAAAATATAATACATGAGCATATTTATTAAAACTAAAATCAGCAGCATGACCGGATTAAAAATTTTCTTCATTTCCTGCCATATGATCCTCAAAATATCCACTCCTCTACTTTAGATCACATTTACGAAAACTTCTTGCGCAAAAAAGAATGCCAAGTAGCAAAATTACAAACCAAACTCCAACTGTAATCACCTCAAAATATGGAGTAAACGTAACCGCTCTATGCATAAACCATACAAACGAATTTAGTACAAGATTAACTGGTGTAAAATATCCTAATAGGAAAGCTATATTACTACGTGGAATAATTCCTTGATTAGCAAAAATCACTCCAAAAAGACAGAGAAAAATAAAGAATACTAGATAGCTATTCCGTACATATCGAGCTAAAATAGCCGTCATCATAGTAAATAAAATGGTTAATACATAAGCTAACAAAATACAAGATGTTAAATACTCAATAAATGAGAGATTCCACCAAGACATAAACCATTCTTTTCCTGCATTGAAAAAACTGCTGATTGGTACATGCCAAAATTCCTTATAGGAAAACACGCTGAAGTAAGCTATCAGCCCGAGAACCAGTATGAAAGTGAATAGCAAAACATTGATGATTAGCGCAGCCCTTAGTTTATCTCCCCATAATCCTCTTCCTCTTTTTGAGCTATAAGCAATTAAATAAGTTCCTTTATCAAACTCAAAATTTATTATATAAGCCGTTACAAGGACTGTCAGAATTAGGCTTTCTATTAAGATTGCTTTAAACATCTTTTTAAATAGCAATAGATGTGTTTCAAACACTCTTTGCGATGGGAAAAGATGCTTATATTCCTTATTTTCAAGTACTTCCTGATAGCGTTCCGTAAATTTCCCATACTGACTTCTAATCAATTCTGCCGCCTGCCCACTAATTCCATACTGCTTTATCTCAAGTTCAGCGATTGCTATTGGATCAATGTTTTGAAAGCTTTCTTCTAAATGAAGACTAGTGAAATAGTAGTATTCAAGCAAAGCTATTTCATTAAAAAGCAAAAGCTCTTTTTCATTAAAATGATCAGCCGGATAAAAGGATTGATCAGAATAAAATTCGTCCATGCTTTCATAAGTCTTTGACAGAACTTCATTTGTTTTCTCATTTACCTTTTTCATCTGGGCTTCATAATCTTGCTTCATCTTGTCCAGCATTTCATCATTGATTTCCGTTCCATATTTATCAGCAAATTGATTTACCTTACGTAAATCATCCTTAATAAAGGAATTTTCATAGATTAAGAAAAAATTAAAGGCAATAAATACACCTAAAAGCCCGAGGATAATCGGCGAATGGAATGCTTTACGGATTTCATACAGCAGGACCCTCATACCTTTTGCTCAACCTCTTTATCCTGATATTGATAAAGAAAAACATCCTCCAGAGTAGGTTTCACACGCTTCCATTCTGGTCTTATGTTTTCTTCTGCAATGAATCGAATGTTCATCCTGCCATTGTCTTGCCTTTCAGAAAGAGATAAAAAATTCTTCCGAAAGGCCTTTACCTGATCAAAATCCATTTCTATTTCATACACTTTGCCATCAAGCTGCTGACAAATTGACTGGATGCTGTCTTTATAAAGAACACGCTTATCTTTTATCATAATTATTTCATTGGCAATGGACTCGACATCCGACACAATATGAGTGGATAAAATAACAATTCGATCTCGAGCTAAGTCAGATAAAAGATTTCGGAAACGAACACGTTCTTTTGGATCAAGACCTGCAGTCGGTTCATCTAGGATTAGGATTTTGGGATCATTCAGCATTGCCTGAGCAATTCCAACTCTTTGAATCATCCCTCCCGAAAACTTTCCCATCTTCTTTTTGATTGCATCCTCTAATGCAACAAGCTTGAGCAACTGAGGAATTTTTTCATTTGCAGCTTGCTTAGAAATCCCTTTAAGAGCGGCTAAATATTGTAAATACTGATTCGGATTGTAGTTCTTATAATAGCCAAAGTTTTGAGGAAGGTAGCCAATTAAATCACGATACCTCTCACCCATGCTAAAAATAGTTTGTCCCTCATATAGAATTTCTCCTTTTGTTGGAAACAGCAAAGTTGTCAGCATTTTGATTAAAGTTGTTTTCCCCGCTCCATTCGGGGCAAGCAAACCATATACTCCGTTCGAAAACTCAAGCTGGATATCCTGTAAAACTGGAAAATTCCCAAAATCCTTACTTACACTATTAACTGTTAACATAGCTGATTGCTCCTTCCCTTTGATTCTGAATAATGAACTCTTTTATCTTCTTCAAAAATAAATAGGCAGATAGACAAATGACAATTCCATATAAATACCATGGGACAGAAACAAGAAGTTGCTGGTAAACGACTGAATCAATAAAAACAAACAAAGCGTTAAGCCCTATCCAGCTCATGACCGCTGCCACCTTCGTAATCATCTTTTTTAAAACTGTAAACACATATAAAAACAATAAGGAGAAAATCAGCAAGGAAGTTGTCGAAATCATGAATGCCTGAACGAAATGCACAGTTGAAAATTTCATCGCCATAGCAAGTACCCATACCGTGTTTAATAGAAAACAAAACACGCTAAATATAAGCATTCGAAAAGCAGCTAGTTGATACAGGTTATATTTGCATGTCATCTCTACTTCAAATGTTCCGTTAATTTTACTGTGTAGAAATGGCAATAGTGAGAGCACACCATAAAGAATTGGTGAAACAAGCATGATAATACCGTAAAAACTAGAAGATGACTCATACCTCTCCTGACCACTCGTTAATACTGCAAACATCAAGATCACTGCCATCGTCACAGCAATTGAGATTTCCTTTCTATCCCGTATTAAAAAACGAACGCCAATTTGTCTGTACATACTGAGTAGTAGTCTAGGAAATGATTCTCTTTCAATCTTGCCTTTTTTAACAATCGCAGTTATTTCACGTTCAATAATTTTTTTATCAGGGTAAGAGAATTGCTTTTCATCATTCATCAGCATGAACCTCCTTCACTTCTTTCCGTACAAACCTCAAGCTTCGATAATACTTGGTTTTAACTGTCGATTCAGGGATTTGCAATGTTGCTGCAATTTCTTGAAAGGTATAATCCGCAAATAACTTAAGACGAAATATTTGCTGAAGAGAAGTTTCTAGTACATTGACAGCCTCCATAACAGTCCCTATCTCATCCTTCTGCAGCAGCATTTCCGTAAAGTCTTCATCCCCGCTGATTGCTATATCAGCAAGATCCTCCGAGAGATTGCGTATTTTATAATGCTTCGATCGAAAATAATCGACTATTTTATAAGTAGCAATCTTGTATAGCCATGTTCGAAATGAAGCCCTTTGCCCTTCAAACTGATTGAGTCCTTGGAGCATATTAATAAAGATTTCCTGCGTTAAATCGAGCGATTGCTCTTGATCAAGAGTCTGTTTGTAAACGTAATGGTATATTTCGCGGTAATAGATGGAAACAAGTTCATTCGCTGCCGCTTCACTTCCCTTTTTCTTTATTAATTTAATCAGCTTAAGCTCTTTGTCCATTTCTCACCACTCAATTTCTATAACATCATCTGTTTTATAAGCTTATACCTATTTATTCGTAAAACAATAATAAATAGTTTTGCCTTTTCGTACATTTTTCAAGAAAAGATTTTTGATCAAAAAAGACTTTATTACTTTTATTAAACGAATTTGCACAAACTATCCATCAGGAAACGAACGAATTCCTTATGGTATAATCAGACTAGTCATTCAGCAAGGAGGATTCACGTTTGATTACGGATTTATATAAAGATGCAGAAGAATTTATTCGAAACTGCTATTATGAGTTAAATAAGAGTGAACAAGAAATAGACAATCGTTTGCATCAAATTAAAAAGCAAATAAATAGAGTCGGATATTATGAGCACACTTCAGAAGAATTAGAGCATGGAGCTAAAATGGCTTGGCGCAATAGCAATCGGTGCATTGGAAGGTTATTTTGGGAAAGTCTAAAGGTGTTTGATAAGCGAGATTTAAGTACGGAAGAATCCATTCGAGATGCTTTATTTGAGCATATCGAATATGCTACAAACCAAGGGCGTATAAGGCCCACCATTACTATTTTCCGCCAAAAAAAGAACAAGGAATCAGTCAGGATATGGAATCATCAATTAATACGTTATGCCGGTTATAAAACAAAAGATGGCATTATAGGTGATCCTGATTCTATCGCATTTACCGAAATATGTACTGGACTTGGCTGGAAGGGGAATGAGACGCACTTTGATGTACTTCCTTTAGTTATTCAAATGAATGATAACAGCCCGCAAATGTTTGAAATACCTAATGAGCTTATCCTAGAGGTTCCTATACGTCATCCTCACTATGTGTGGTTTGAAGATATGCAGCTTAAATGGTATGCTGTTCCGATTATTTCGAGCATGAGTCTTGAAATAGGAGGAATTAATTATTCCGCCGCTCCTTTTAATGGTTGGTATATGGGTACTGAAATCGGAGCAAGAAGTCTAGCTGATGATTTTCGATATAATATGCTTCCGAAAATTGCCTCATTAATGGGATTAGATCAAAGCAGAAATAGTTCTCTCTGGAAGGACCGAGCATTAGTTGAGTTGAATGCTGCTATCATATATTCATACAAAGAGGCTGGAGTCAGTATCGTTGATCATCATACAGCAGCACAGCAATTTAAACGATTTGAGGAAAAAGAATCAGAGTGCGGACGATCTGTAACAGGAGACTGGACATGGCTCATTCCTCCAGTTTCTCCTGCTGCAACACATATTTTTCATAAGCCATATAATAATGAAACAAAATCACCGAATTATTTTATTCAGCCTTTACCTTATTAATTTTTTTGAAAAAGAAAAAGCCACATATTTTTGTTGGCTTTTTCTTTTTCTACTTGCAGATGCTCCATTCTTTTGCTAAAATCGTTTCATAGCTAACGATTGTGAAAACTTGAAGGATGATCAAATGAGTAACTTTAACAAAGATAGAGAATTACTTCCAAAGGAAATTGATACAAAAAATAGGTTAAGCAATATATCTTTACCATCATTAAATCTTAATGCCATTGCTGTCGCTACTAACATATATCGAAGTGCACAAGGGCTAAAGCTAAAGATGGAGCGAGAAGTTCTTGGACAATACGGATTATCGTGGACAGCCTTCTCCCTGCTATACGATCTTTGGATTTCAGGTTCTATGGAAACAAAAAAGCTATCTCAATCATTAGGAGTCACAAAAGCCACTGTAAGCAATATTACAAATACGTTAGAAAGAAAAGAATTCGTTACTAGAAAAGTCGATCACCATGATAGAAGAAATGTTTTTATTACCATTACACAAGCTGGTATAGAGGCAATGGAGGAATTATACCCAAAATTCCATCAAGGAGAAATTGACCTAGTCAGCCATCTATCCATTGATGAACAAGCATTATTAGCTACACTTTTAAGACGAATCATAAGAAGTAACAACTTTTAGATAACTAATTTTATAAAATGCAATGATAGGATAAAGTAGTTTATTATCTCCCTGTTTTAGAGAGCCGATGGCAGGTGCGAATCGGTACAAAGATAATAGCGAATTACCTCCTTGAGCTTTCTTTGTGAACCTAAGCTTTACTAGCAAAGAACGGACGAGCCGTTATTCGTATAAGTGGAAGAATTGAATTCTTCAACAAGGGTGGTACCGCGTGCAATCAACCACGTCCCTTTTTTAGGGATGTGGTTTTTTTATATATTTTTTTAATAAACTGGAGGCGGAATCATGGAGAATTTTATCGAGCAATTATCAAAAGAACAATTAGTCGAAGTTGAAAGACAAATGGCTATGTACTCTCTCGGTGTTCAGGAAATTATTCCAACAGAGGAGTTAAAAAATAAAATCGCAAAATCCGTATTGTTGAATAACCCGCTTAAAATTAAATTAGGATTAGATCCTTCTGCACCAGATGTTCACCTTGGCCATACGGTTGTTTTAAATAAGCTTCGGCAGTTTCAAGAGAATGGTCATATTATTCAATTAGTGATTGGAGATTTCACAGGAAAAATTGGTGACCCCACTGGCAAATCAGCTGCAAGAAAGCAACTAACAGATGAAGAAGTAAAATTCAATGCCAAAACATACTTCGAGCAATTCGGCAAAGTATTGGAAATGGAAAAGGTAGAGCTCCATTATAATTCGAAGTGGCTATCAAACTTAAGCTTTGAAGAAGTAATTAATTTAGCTGGGAAAATTACGGTTGCCAGATTGCTTGAACGAGATGATTTTGAAGAACGGATTGCTCTCGGAAAACCAATTTCCCTACATGAATTCTTCTACCCATTAATGCAAGGATATGATTCAGTTGTCTTGGAGAATGATATTGAATTAGGTGGAACAGATCAACATTTCAATATTTTAATGGGCAGACACTTTCAAGAAAAGTTTGGAAATGAAAAGCAGGTTGCCTTGTTAATGCCATTATTAGAAGGTCTTGATGGTGTTGAAAAAATGTCTAAATCGAAGAAAAACTACATTGGAATCGATGAAGCTCCCGAAGAAATGTTTGGAAAAGCGATGTCCATTCCTGATGAATTAATGAAAAAATATTTTGAGTTAGCAACGGATTTGCCACCAGAAGAAATTAAAATCATTATAAAGGAGCTTTTCAGTGGAGAATTACATCCACGAGACGCCAAAATGCTCCTAGGTACAACCATTGTCAGAATGTTTCATGGTGAAGAGGCAGCTGAGAAGGCGAAGCAGCAGTTTATTGCTGTGTTCCAGCAAGGTTCGATCCCTGATGATATTCCCATAGTGGAATGGCAAGGAGAAAAACAAGTTCCGATTGTGGAATTGCTTACAATCCTCGGTTTACAGAGTTCGAAAAGCGAAGCAAGAAGAATGATTCAAAACGGCGGAATCAAAATTAATGAAGAAAAGGTTCTTGATATTCAATTAGTCGTTTCAATGACAGACAACTTAATTGTGCAAGTTGGGAAGCGGAAGTTTGTAAAAATAAGATTAAACTAGTATCAAAGCTTTTTATTTGCAAAGGGTAATGATAAAGTGAAACTTACATCAGTGGGGTTTCTTTCATCCCCCACTGATGGTTAGTTGAACCAATCGGGCCTTTACGGGCAGTAGATCCCCCACTTAGGTTTCTTTGATTCTCTCGCAAACTTGAAGTGGGGGTCTTACTGCCCGTTAATCTGCGATAAACTAAATATTAATACGCATGGATGGTAAAAATCCATGCGTATTTTTGTGTTTTTTTCCGAAGAAGAAGGACTTTGTTCATAAATGCAGAATTCCTTTTTCAAAACCTTAAGCAAGGAGCGGAAAAAGATGCAAGATATAAAAATTCGAGATTATGATGAAGCCGTTCGGATTATAGAAGAAGCTGGGATTCTTCCTTTAGCGCCACTTATCCCTAATCACCCTTCCCTCAGTGGCATCACTGCTGCTGAACTTTGGCACACTGATACCGAATTGGATCCATGGAAATGGCGAGTTCGTTTTCCTGCAGACGGAACAGCTGCTTACGGGAAATTTATTAAGAAGAAAGCCGTATTTATTTCTAGTGATCTCTTTCCCTATATTCAAGCTATTGTTGGAAGTGAAAATTCGCTAGAAGAACGATATAACGATGGATTAATTTCAAAAGAAATGAAGGAATTGTTTTCAATCATCAAACAAGAAGAAGGAATTGAGACAAGGGCATTAAGAGCGATGGCGGGTATGAAGGATAAGGAATGGAAGAAGCCATTTGATAAGGCATTATTAGAGCTTCAAGGATCTTTTGATATTGTTATTGCAGGAGTAAAAGAAAAAACAAACGAAGCGGGTGAAATAAACGGTTGGAGCAGCACCTCTTATGAAACAGCTGAGTATTGGATGAACAATGCCAATATCAGCAAATGCAATTTAACAACCGAAAAAGCGAAGCGACATCTTTACGATCGCCTAGCCCAGACATCTAGTCCGGAAGCTATGGTTTTCTTCGGGAAAATATTTAAGTTTTGATAAAATACAGAAAAGGACGAACTACCTAAATTAAATTTCGAGCACTAATAAGTTATTATTAATATCGGGAGAGAGATGAATCAATAGGGAAACTAACGCTTTCACATAACCAGTATGGAAAAAGATACACACAAAATATTTTGAAAGGCCGCGCTTGGATTTACTGTCCTAGCGCGGCCTTTACCTGTTGAGACGATTAGAAAAACTTGGCGTTCGCCAAGTCTTTTTTGGCGAATGCCTTAGTTTTACTTATGCGATCTTATTAGCAGATATTTAATTGAACACACACTTTACTTTAGTCAATAAACTTAAAATTTCCTATTAGCCAAAAGTATTCGATTTTCAATAAGACACTTGCTCCATTTTTATTTCGTTATCCGATTGCTCCTTCTGTTTCTTTCGATAGATAATTTTTGACAAGTTAATACTAATTTCGTATAAAACTATAAGAGGTATTGTTACTAATATTTCTGATAGGAAATCAGGCGGTGTAATCATACAAGAAGTGACGACAATTATAAAGTAAGAAATCTTTCGAGCTTTCGAAAGAATCATAGGGTTAATGATGCCAATAGAAGTCAGGAACATAACCACTAGCGGAATTTCGAACAAAAATCCAAACGGCAGTGTCAAATTAATCATGAATTTGAAATACTTTTCAGATGTAAACATCGTTTCAAATTGCCCCTCAGACAAGGAAATTAAAAAGTTAAGAACCGTTGGATATACAACGAAATAACCGAAAGACAAACCAGCGATAAAAAGGATAAACAATCCGGGAATGTATGAAATCGTTGTTTTTCGTTCTTTATCAGAAAGCGCTGGTTTAACAAATCTCCATATTTGATAAGCGGCAATTGGAATGGTAAGAGCAATCGCGACTACAGCTGAAAGCATAAAGTATACCCAAATAATTTCACTTGGCCCCAATACAGCCAATTTATGGTTAAGATCACGAACAAGCCATGTATAAATATCCTGCACATAAATGAAGGAACCGATAAAAAAAATGATGAAAGCAATCAAAGTATAGATAATCCGTTTCCTAAGTTCCTCGAGATGACCTGTCAAAGGCAACTTTTGAATAGGCATACTATTTCTCCTTATTTAAAAAATAAGAAGATGTAAGCTTACTACTTACATCTTCGTTTCATTTACTTAACTTCCTCTTTTTCTTCTTTTTCTTCTTTTTCGTCTGACACTAATTCCTTAGTAGAGTGTTTAAATTCTCTAAGTGTGTTACCGAAAGCACGTCCAATTTCAGGCAACTTAGATGGACCGAATACGATTAAAGCAATGATCAGGATTAATATTAATCCTGGAATACCGATATTTTGAAGCATGGTGTCTCCTCCTTAATAAATTATTCTATTTTTATCAACAGCCAAAAGTTAGAGGAACTTCATTCATTTCTAGTTTTATTTACTGCCAACAGTGAATGTTGTTGATGCAACAGCATCATAACCGCTGCCATAGAAATAAACCAATTTATACGTTGAACCTTCCTTATATCTTCCTGGATACATATTATTCTTTGGATTATAAGTAAACTTACACGTTCCATTTGTTACTTGAGTGTACATCCACCATATTGAAGCGATTGGTCCCGGTTCATCATTTATTTCATATAAACCTATCCAATCACTTTTTGGAATTCTAGCATTTTCTACCGTAACCTCTACTGTATCTTCTACTCCATTTAAAACATTTTTGGATAAGCTAATGGTTACTTCTTCTACTACACCGTCCAACGTTTTTCCTAATACTTTTAAAGAATTATTACTTACATTTCCGTATGCATCAAGAGCGTGTACTTCAATCTCATATGTAGTGTTTGGCCTCAATTCGTCAATTGGCAATGTTAATGGATTTGGTACAGGATCTTTATAGAACTCTGAGAAAGCAAGAAATTCTTTCGCTACTTCATTTGTTTCTACATTTCTTGCAACTACTTTATAGTCATGTACAAGAAGATCGTCTTTAGCTTGAGTAAACATGATGGCTAAACTGGTAGCAGTCGTTTTTTCATTCACAATGGAAAGCATCGCATCTTTTGTAAAGAAAGGTGCCTTTTTGTCTCTATCTTCTGTGTATTTAAAATTATGCTTATCAGCAGGATAGCTGATTTCGAATGGTTCACCTGTCCAGTTATTGTTATGAATATCACGGCGTTTAATGATTACTTTGTTATTATAAACCTCTACAATTAAGGCTTGATTAAGGAAATCGGCCCCTTCAGGTACTTCCCCTTGGATTCTTCCGCTATCAATCCACAAATAGGCACCCGTTGAAGTCCCAATAGAAGTAAAATCTTTTTGGTGTATGATTCTAGGGTCATCTAATGGATAGTGGGTATGACCAGAAAAAGAGATTACTTGCGGATATTTTTTCAAAGTATTGTAAAAAAGATCTCTATTTCCAGAGAAGCCCCATTCGCTTCCATAAATGGTTCCTGTGATAGGCTGGTGATGGAAGACAAAAATTGGTTTTTTCGGATCATCAGCATTTGCTATCTTTAATTGTTCAGCCATCCATTCAATTTGCTTCACTGAAAAGGTCCCAGATGTGTTGCCATCTTCCGTACCAAGAACAATGAAATGGTAACCTTTGATTACCTTATGATAGAAAATCGATTCCATCCCTGTTTTCTCACTGAACCTTTTTTGAGAATCAGCTGCTGATAAACCATTCCAGTAGTCATGGTTTCCAATAGCAAACATAGAAACTGCTTGAGGTTGTTTTCGTGGATTATAAGCAGACATAAACTTATCATATTCTTCTACAAGTCCCAAATCCGTTAAATCTCCAACAACGGCAAAAGCATCTTGCTTAGGAGCAACTTTATTTAACTGTTCTAATGTAGTAATAAACTTATTTAAAAAATCATCGCTCTGACGTTGAATATGAACATCACTTATGACAGGAAAAACTAGATTTGGTATATTTCCATTTGAACCTATAACAGGAGTGTTAGATGCAGCACTCACAGATAAACTATTTAATGAGTTTACTAGAGAAAATCCTAAAGCAACTCCAGCAACTTTGGTTGCTCCCCCTAAAAAGGTCCGTCTATCCAACTCCTTTTTAAAAAGATCATCGTGTAACATTTTTTCATCTTCATGGTTCAATTTATCGTTTTTCATTATTATTACTCCTCTCAAATGATAGAATAGTTTATTTTAATTCCAAGGAAAAAGGTCACTTAACAATGTAGTATTAAATTGTAATAAAGTACCATCTTCACCTAACAAAGCACCTTTAATCCCATGAAAATTAAACCTTCTTTCCCACATTATCATGGGAATAAATAACAATTGATACCCACCTCCGAATAACACAAAATGAAACATTTTTGCACAAATTACTTCTTGCAAGAATTAATAATACTCAAAAATTATTGATATACTGTAAATCGAGTGTGAATTATTGTTGTTTTTTTGTTAATAACACAAAATGAAACATTTACACACATTTGCTCTTACGGTGAATTTTGAATGCTTTCAAAAATAGAAACAATCTATTTTTAAACTTTGCAACTACGCCTCTGTCTTCGCCTTTCCAAGGCTCGTCAATCGGCGAGTTTTCTTTATGCGATCTTATTAGCAGATATTTAAATGAACACACACTTTACTTTAGTACGTTAATAGACTCAAACTTTCTGTTAGCCAAAAAAAGAGGAAAAGTAGAAGGTTACTTTTCCTCAACAATTAACTTATTCACGATTTCAATACCTTCTTTATTATATTTCTGCAGTATTTTTTCAGATAGCTTTGAATCAGAAATAATACGTTCGATCTTTTCGAAATGACAGACTTTCAATAAAGATGAAACATCGAATTTGCTGCTATCCGCTAACACTATGCAGCTTTGAGAATTTTCAAGCATTTTCTTTTTCACTTGGTATTTATCTAACCCATAATCCGTCAGCCCTTCCCTCAAGGAAATACCGCTAATGCTCATAAAAAACGTATCAATGTGAAATCCTTCAAAAAATTCTTCCGCCATCGAACCTACAAGACATAACTCTTCATTTCTAATTACTCCACCAGGCATCATAATTGTGTAATGAGGCATTTCTGAAAGTTCATTGGCAATGATTAAGGAATTTGTTAAAATTGTTAGTCTTTGAAATCTGCTTTTTAATTCCTTCGCGAATTCGGTATTGGTTGTGCTGACATCTAAAGCAATGGATTGGCCTTCTGTAACAAATTGTGCAGCAATTTTCGCTATTTCCTTTTTTTCCTCAATATTCTTAGTTTCCCGTAATGAAAAATTGATTTCTTTACTGCTAACATTATCTAATACCGCGCCTCCCCGTATTCTTCTTAAATATCCTTCTTTCTCGAGATATTCTAAATCCCTGCGGACTGTTTCAGTAGATACTCCAAACATTTTTGTGATCGAAGATACCTTTACTATTTTATTTTTTCGCAAGTTTTCCATTATATTTTCATGACGCTCATGAGCTAACAATATTTTCACCCACTTTAGTAAATAAGCACTACTTGTTTTTACTAAAATAACACAAATTTGCATATTTTCACAACAAAACTCATTTTTTTTTGTTAATATATACAAATAAATCCCTTAATCGTAGATTCAAACATTCTTCAGAAAGATTAATTTTTTTATAAAAAAGAAATAGAAAGAGCGTGTTTTGATCAAGCTTTTTCAAAACAAACTCTTTCTATTTGTTCATTTATTTAATATTTGGTTAAAGCTTCATTTTAAAGTAACATCTAAACAATATAAGTTATCTACATAATTATCTGTGACTTATAATAAATGTCATGTAATCATAATTTCTTAGAAAAGGACATTTATGAAAAACGATACTTGATCTTATCACTTAGGAATTACACCTATCACAAAGGCTTCTCTATTCAAACCATCCTCCCATTCCCCATTCATATAAGCACTTATTGTTACATTATCTGCAGGTGGTAATCCTGTCGCATTATTACCATGAACAAACATGCGTACATTTTCATTATTAAATACCGGAGGATCAAACTGTAGATTTGTATCCAATACCTGCTTAATATTATTATTTTTTACATCAATTTCCACATCTGCTTGGAGCTTTATCCTGACCTTATCTCTTTGGATTTCTTTATATACTGTTTTCTGACTCTCTTCTCCAAATGACTCCCCGTATGTTACCAAGAGCTCATTCGAATCCTTATCTCTTATTGTCACAACGACAATGCCATCCTTTACTTTACGGTCAATGACAACCGTTTCTTTTCGTTCTGGGATCCAAACATACAAATTATCTAACGCAACCTGATGCTCTTTTAAAATAGAATCATAATATTCTCCTTTTTCACTAATGGCTATGCTTTCAGAATCTTTACTGTCCTTAATGACCTGTTGTGAGTTGGTAGAATTTCTCTCTAAGCTAGATTTATCTTGATAAAATTCTAATCCTATTAGGCTTAAAAAAATAATTGCTGCTCCCGTTACGAAACTAACAACTGTACGTTTCATGATCATACTCCACCATTTCTTTCGCTTATAAGTGAATTCAAACTGCTGAATTTCATTAAGAATTAGTTCCTGCACATGATGCTGAAGAACTGGCTTTGGAAGGGATTTTAATTCATTCATAATTTCAATTTGCTTATCTTCTTGCATTATAGGAACCTCTCTTTCTCTTTTTTTAGAGCTTTAATCGCTCGATGAAATGTCAGTCGAACCTTCTCTTCACTCCAATTTAAAACATTCGCTGTTTCACTTATTGACAGCTCCTTTATACCACGCAATATAATCACATCTCGATAATTGCTCTTTAATGTTTGGATAACCCTATGTAATTCTTGATTTGACTCATTCATATTGAATACTTTTTCAGGATTATTTAATGCTTCATCCTCATGAGGTCTCATCATCAGAATATCCTTCATTTTTCTTCTTTTCCTTTTTCGGATTTCATCAATGGCAACATGCCTCGCAATGCTGAATAACCAAGTTTTCGGGCTTGATTTACCTGCAAAATGGTCCACACTTTTTATTGCTCTAATAAAAACCTCCTGAACTAGATCCTCTACATCACTTGTGCCAAGATAATAGATAAGAAATTGATATATATCATTGCTATATTCATAAAACCATTCACTAATCTTGCTGTTAGACATTTTTATCCCCCGGTTCATTCACTTCAAACAATTAGTCGTGTATCCAAAACTTTTGTTTCACTTTTTGAAAAAAGAAAGGAAATTTTATGTAAAGTATAGAATCATATTAGGAATATTTTAAAGAGAACATTTTAGATGATGGCTACTTCAAAAAGGAATCTAATTAACATTATAAAGGAGCTCTCCAATGATACATCGAGTAAACATCCAAGCCTTCATTTATACAAAAATTCCTTATCCCTCATTTTTACTTTTGAAAAGAGCTGTAACTCGAGGAGGATTTTGGCAACCAGTAAGCGGAGGGATTGAGCATAATGAGCATCCTACGCAAACAGTAAGAAGAGAAATTTATGAAGAGGCTGGGATTATAAAAGTAGAGGCGATAATCGACTTACATCATTCTTTTATATTTCAAGCTATTAAAAATAATATTCCGATGAAAATGAAAGATATTTGCTTTGGGGTTGAGGTTAAAAATATTCCTTCAGTGAGGATATCCGATGAACTTGAAATATACAAATGGTGTTCAGAGGAAGAGGATTTAACATATTTAAAGTGGGAACCTAATCAAACTGCATTAAAAAAATTGTGTTCAATTATTTATTCATAGAAAACCCGCATGGCTACCTAAACCACACCATCTACCATGAAAAAAAACAGAGCAGAGTGATAAACTAATTCCCTGCTCTGTCTTTTATCCTTTGAGACAATTTTTCAATCTCATCCTAAATATTGATGCTGAAACATACACATTCTTATGGCATTATGATATTCGCCGTCCACAAAAAACTCATCAATCAATTCACCTTCAAAGTGGAATCCCAGTTTTTTATATATATGAATGGCTTTTTCATTGTTTTTATCGACGATTAAATAAAGTTTGTACATATTTAATACAGAGAATGCATAATCCATCGCTAGCCCAGTTGCAGACTTTGCATAGCCGTGGCCTTGATAATTCGGATCGATAATTATTTGGAATTCTGCCCTCCGATGAATATAATCAATCTCAACTAATTCAACTAGCCCAACCATTTCTCCGTTTTTCTCCACTATAAATCGCCGTTCACCTTGATCGTGAATATGCTTATCATATAAATCCTGCAATTCTACAAATGACTCATAAGGTTCTTCAAACCAATATGACATGATATTTCCATTGATGTTAAGTTTATGAACAAACCCTAAGTCAACTCTCTCTAGTGGTCTTAGCTTAACTTCATCACTCATGATGTTTTATCCTCCGAGTTAATTTCTTCTTATCATAACCATTATACAGAAATTATTGTATTTTTATCAAAGACAAAGCCTGACCGTTTATTAACAAGGATGTTCAGTTGGAGCTACAAACATAAATCCATCTAAAGTAATTTATTTTGTTTCACGGTGCAGAGTATACTTTTTCAACTTTGGTGAGTATTTCATTAACTCAATACGTTCTGGATTATTTCTTTTATTTTTTGTGGTAATGTAATTTCGTTCACCTGTTTCTGTACAAGCTAACGTAATTTTTACTCTCATGATAAACATCTCCTTCATTATTATTTAGAGGTAGCGTGTATATTTGTGAAACTAAGCTGATGCCGTAAATGGAGGAAGAGGATCTTTCAATTTCATCCAGTCTATTTGCATTTCCTCTTCTGTTAATAAGCATGCATCTAATGAAGCCTCAATTTCCTCTTGCTTCATTTCAACTCCAATGAAAACAAGTTCTGTCATTCGATCTCCAAACTCTTCATCCCATCTCTCAAGAAGCTCTGGAGTTTCCTTCAGAATCATTTCTCTTTCCTTTTCAGGATAAGCAGCAAGCCATTCACCTGCTCCTTGCAGAATGATAGATGGACCTGCTTGCGATAGCAGACCTGTCATATCATTCCGAGTTGCTAGCCAAAAGAAGCCTTTTGCACGAACAATATCGACTGGCCAATCTTCTAGCCAGTTCGTCCATCTCTCAGGATGAAAGGGTCTCCTCCTCCGATAGACAAAGGAAGAAATGCCAAATTCCTCCGTTTCTGGAGTATGCTCTTCATTTAATTCCTTCATCCATCCTGCTCCTTGACTTGCTTCTTCAAAATCAAATAAATGAGTATTCAAGATTTCATTACATTCAACTTTTCCATGGACACTTTCTATAATCTATGCATCAGGATTTAGCCTTTGCAGAACCGATGTAAGTTCTTTTACACTTTCGTTATCTACTAAATCAACCTTGTTCAAAATTAATACATTTGCAAATTCAATTTGATCTATTAGTAAGTCGACTACTTCACGAGTATCTAATTCATCCATTGCTTGTTTTCGATCCAGCAGGCTTTCACCTGATGCAAAATCGTGCCAAAATCGATTAGCGTCCACCACAGTTACCATTGTGTCAAGACGACAATACTCCGATAAATTTATTCCAAGACTATCATCTACATATGTAAATGTTTGGGCAACAGGAATTGGCTCTGAAATTCCGGTTGATTCAATCAAGATAAAGTCAATATTCCCTGCTTGAACAAGTCTTTCCACTTCGATCATTAAGTCTTCTCTTAATGTACAGCATATACAGCCATTTTGAAGCTCAACTAATTTCTCATCTGTTCGTGAAAAGCCTCCTTGCTTGATCATCGAGGCGTCGATATTTACTTCACTCATATCATTCACAATTACAGCAATCTTTTTATTCTCACGATTCGATAATATATGGTTTAATAATGTCGTTTTCCCCGATCCTAAGTAGCCACTTAGCACAGTAACTGGTATTTTCTTCACTATTCTTTCACCTCTTTGTTTTAATCAAAATCATTACGATTTAAAAGAGATCATTTACTCTTCTTTTTTCACTTACAGGTTCAAATCCATATGATTAAATTAACTCTAGGTTGTTTTTTTGAATTTGTATTTCATTTTTACCTTTTCAGGTAATAAAATAACCCTTTGTAAAACGTAATGATTCCGATTTAAATATTATAATATTGTTTTTATTAATGCAAGTTTTTTTAAAATATAAATTTTCCTATCAAAAAAGAATTAAATCTTTTTAGTTCGCTCAACCTGGAAAAGGACTCCTGTGTTTTGAGAAAGTAAATATTTTTTTATAGGCTAACAGCATCGAAATAGCCTTCAAAAAATGTTTATTCTACAACATACAAAATGAACGGCTTTGAGTGGTTTAATTAATGAATACTTTGGGAAAATTTTTATACACAACTACTATATGCAGACGGTTACTTTCTGTCTGTTTTCATCAAACATTTTTTAAAGGTTAAATTCGACAAAACACTGCGTATTTTCATATACTTTTTTGGTACCAATAAAAACATTTTAGTTTTATTGTTTTATAAAGGGGTAAATTTCCTTCAAAGTAAGGTTGCATCAGGCTGTCCTGGAATTGATCATTCAGAAAGGATTAAAGTTTACAATGAATGATCTAGCCGCAAATCTCGGAATTAGTAAGCGGACCATTTATGAGCATTGTGAGTCTAAGGAGCATTTGATTAGCGTTATCGTTGATGATGCAATCAATGAAGTAAAAGAAATAGAAAAATTGATCTATGAAAACGACGACTTGACTACCGTTGGCAAATTAAAAGAGATATTATTAATCATTCCAAGTGGACTACAGTTTGGAGATGCACGATTGTTAGCAGAAATGAAGCGTTATGCCCCAAAAGAATGGGTGAAAATTGACAAGCAGCTTCAAGAAGAATGAGGAACGGTAACCGCTGTTATTGAGCAAGGTATTGCAAATGGCGAGCTTCGCCCTGTCCATGTGCCAAGCATTATCCAAATGATGCGTGGGGCATCAACAGCCATTTTTGACCCACAGTTTTTGATGAGCTCACCAGAATCCCTCATTAATACTCTAGAATCAATGGTTGATGTCTTAATCAATGGATTGGCTACTCCACAAAAGGAAAATAAATATTTATAGAGGAAGTGATATTAGATGGCATGGGTTTTTTTAATGCTAGCGATTCTGCTTGAGGTAGCTGGCACTGTATCAATGAAGCTATCAAATGGTTTTACGAAGGTTTGGCCGTCAGTGTTAATGGTTGTTTTATATTTATTAGCCTTTACATGCTTAAATTTTTCATTAAAACAAGTACCTGTCAGTGTCGCATATGCTATTTGGTCAGGACTCGGTACGGCTGCTATCGCCATTATCGGGTATTATGCTTTTCATGAGTCGATGAATCTTATTAAAGCGGTTTCTATCCTATTAATTATATTAGGCGTAATTGGACTTAATATCGGTGATAGTGAAAAGAACACTGAACAGTCTCTTGCAAAAAGCCAACAGATGGAGACAGGCTCACAAGAATAATCTTTTATGTTGATCCCCCACTTAGGTTTCTTTGATTCTCTCGCAACCTTGAAGTGGGGGTCTTACTGCCCGTTAATCTGCGATAAAAATCCCATATTAATTGCATGGAATTAGTCACTCTATAAAAAATTGTTCAAACTCTACATAAAAATCTCCTTAATCATCTAGACTAATAAACACAAACCTTTTAGAAACTATTTACATCACTTTCACTTCACCTTAATACCATGGTAAATTGCAAAAATTAAATTGGTTTGACTATCTATTAAGTAGGAGGAAAAAGATTGTTTAAAAAGGGGCTTAAAAAGAAAATTTTACCTATTGCTGTCGTATCTTTATTTGTTGTTGGTGGTTTAGTGGGGTCTTTTTCAACTCCAATTGCAGAAGCGAAAGTAAGGAATCCTAGTAATGGAAAGGTAAAAAATATCATATTTATGATTCCTGATGGCTTTTCCTCTTCTTATGTAACAAACTATCGTTGGTATAAAGGGAGAGAATCGCTTATGGATTCCATGTTAGTCGGGATGGTTAAAACATATTCGGCTAGTTCAGAGGTAACTGATTCAGCAGCAGCTGGGACAGCAAAGGCAACAGGCGTAAAAACAAATAACGGGATGATTAGCACTTCACCTGATGGAAAAGAGTTGAAAACGATTTTAGAAGCAGCTGAAAAGGCAGGAAAAGCTACTGGACTAGTTGTGACCGCTTCCATCACTCATGCCACACCTGCCGTGTTTGCTTCACATGTTGCTTCTCGTGCCAATGAAGAGGATATCGCTCCACAATTAATAAATAATGATGTAGACGTATTACTCGGCGGCGGTAGAAAATATTTTACTGAACCTTTATTAAAAATCGCAAAAGATAAAGGGTATGAAATTATTAATAACCGTGAAAAGTTGGAAATGGCAGGGAAAACAGACAAGCTAATCGGTTTATTTGCTACTGTAGGCTTATCACCTGAGTTAGATCGGGACGAAACAAAGGAACCTAGCTTAGCTGAAATGAGCAAAAAAGCGCTTGATGTACTTAAAAAAGATAAAAATGGCTTCTTCTTAATGATTGAAGGAAGCCAAATTGACTGGGCTGGACATGCTAATGATGCGGCATGGGCGATGAAAGAGATTGAGGCCTTCGAAAATGCATTAAAAGAAGTTTTGGAATTTGCAAAAATGGATAAAAATACTTTAGTTGTTATTGCTGGAGATCATGACACGGGTGGGATGTCAGTCGGCGGGTACGGTAAGTATGATGCCAACCTAGAAATCCTCCGAAATGTAACAGCTACAGGTGATTTTATGGAAAGCAAATTGAATGCAGACCGCAGCAATATCAATGAAATAATAAAAGAGTATGCTAAAATTGATTTAACAGATAAGGAAGTTCAAAAAATAAAAACAGCATCAAAGCCGGCCATTGCCATTAATGAAGTCATTTCAAAACGTGCACTTGTTGGATGGACAAGCTTAGTCCATACTGGCACTGATGTACCTCTATATGCATTCGGACCTAGCTCTTATCTTTTTAGTGGGTTGCACAATAACACTGATTTACCTAAATTAATGGCAAAAGCAATGAATATTAATTTTTAAATACAAAAGGTTGACTTAAGACTAAGTCAACCTTTTGTCGTAAAGCTCCTGCTATTCACTTTCCTCTTCGCTACTTTTTCCATTTAAATAGTTCTTAATCTCATATTCTTTATGTTTTTCATCTAACCAAGTGGAATACTCTGATGATATTTTTGTTTCGAATATGGCAGCTTTTACTTCCTCTTTGGATTCCTCATAATTTGCTTCTTTAGCTTCCTTTTTATCCGTTACTTTAATTACATGGTAACCATATTCTGTCTTCACTGGGTCACTAATTTTACCGACTGGAAGAGAGAACGCAGCATTTGAAAATTCTTCAACCATATCTCCGCGTCCAAAATAGCCTAATTCTCCTCCGGATTCGCTATTTGATGCATCTGTTGAATATTCCTTTGCCAATTTAGCAAAATCTTCTCCAGCATTAATTTTCTTGATTACTTCATTTGCAGTCTTCTCATCTTTAACTAGAATATGACTTGCTTGTACTTGCTCCTCTTGAGCAAAGCTAGCTTTATTTTCTTCAAAATAGGTCTTCATTTCATCATCTGTAATTTTGATTCTAGGCTCTAGCAGCTTCTTTGTAGCCAAAAAGATTTCCATATCCTTTTCAAATTGCGAATATTCGACTCCGTTTGATTTAAGAATTTCCTTAAATGCCTCTTCTCCACCGAATTGTTCTGCATATTTTTCCATTTCTTTATCGATCTCTTTCTGGCTAATATCGATCTTTTCCTTCTTCGCTTCTTGTTTAATTATTTCATCCATAATAAGCTTATCTAACATTTCTGGACCATTTTGAGAGACAAGCTGGTCGTAAAGTTCATCCTTAGTAATTTTTTCTCCGTTTACACTTGCTACATTCTTATTTGGGAAGACGATTAATGTAATGACCAAGGCAATCATGATCATTAAAGCTGATATCCAAATTACTCTTTCTTTATTCTTCATTTTTTCTCCTTATCAATATGACAGTTGCTTACTTGTTAAAGTAACTTTTACTGACTTTAATTTTCCATCTCGGTAAAATTCAACTTCCACTTTATCTCCGATGGAATGATTATATAAATTTTTACGGAGGTCATTAGAATCGTTAATTTCTTTACCGCCGATTGACACAATGACATCCTGTACTTGAAGACCGGCTTTAGCACCAGCGGCATCTGGGTCTACTGTTGTTACAACTGCCCCTTTTGTCACAGAGCTAGGGAGATCTGGAAAATAGAATCTTGGAATTTCATTTAGATCTGCTAAGCTCACACCAAGATAAGGACGAACAATTTGTCCATTATCCATAATTTCCTTAATAATCTTTTGCACCTCATTGCTCGGTATGGCAAATCCTAATCCTTCTACACCGTTTTCGGCAATTTTCATGCTATTAATACCAATCATTTGGCCAGAAGTATTAATTAGAGCTCCTCCACTATTCCCTGGATTAATGGCAGCATCTGTCTGAATAACCTCTACATCCCAATTTCCTGCTGAAGTAGAAACCTCTACGGAGCGATTAACCGCACTGACAATCCCTTGAGTTACCGTTCTTGATAAATCAAGTCCAAGTGGGTTCCCGATAGCTAATACCTGATCACCAGCGCGGACCTTCGAGGAATCGCCAAAATCTAGAACAGCTGCGTCTTTAGCATCTGAAATTTTTAATACCGCAATATCAGTTAAAGCATCTGTTCCAATTAATTCAGCTGTTGTTTTATCACCATTCTCTAAAGTAACTTCAATCTTATTTGCATTTTCAATAACATGATTATTTGTCACAATGTAAGCAGTATTACCTGACTTTTTAAAAATGACTCCAGAACCTGATCCACTTTCAAATTCTCCACCTGTTTGATTTAAGAAGGGGTTATTTTGCTGCTGAATATTGGTTATACCAACAATAGCCTTTGATGCCTGCTCGATCATGTCAGCTAAGGAATTCGTTGAAACATTGTTTACTTCTGGAGATCCAGAAGATGGATTGGCTGATGCAGCTTGAGAAACTTCCTCCTGTGGTGCATCATTATTAAAATTAGGAAGATACGTTACAGCTGTTAATGTTAAAACTGATCCAATTACACCTGCTGATACAGTCATTAAGAGGCTTTTAACCTTAGAGTTTTTTACTTGCTTTGTTTCTAAACGACTCTGTTCAGTTTTCTGGAATTGTTCATTAAGTGAGCTGTCTTCGTTATGTGAGCCTTCCTCATTAAGTGAACTATCTTCATTAAATTGGTTTTCTTCATTAATTGGGCTTTCCTCATGAAGTTGGTTTTGTTCATTAAATGGGCCTTCCTCATTAAGTGAGCTGTCTTCAGTAAATTGGTTTTCTTCATTATTAAATTGACTGTCCTCTTTCATCTCAATCCCCGCTTTCCTAATTAATATATATATTCGATTTGTTCTTTTGATAAGTACTGGGTTGCTGCCTTACAAGTTATACTTTAAACGTTGAATGTGTCAGGAAGATGTCAAAGATTGTTTTTTTTAGGAAATAAAAAAGACTGTCCTATAAAAATAAGACAGTCCATTAAAGGTATTAAGTTATTTCTTTAATTCAATTATGATGTCTTCTAAAACAAATTCTTCTTGTCCTTTACCCGGTTTTTCAGGCAGTTTTACTTCCTTAGGACCATCTTTTGTCATTTCCATAGAGGTCTGATTTTCAGAGCTGTAGTTCGTTACATGAGGAGTGACGATTAGCTTCGTTGCATTTGGGTTTAATTTTTCAAAAGTTTTGCTCCAGCTCATATAATATCCATCTTTGCCTGATCCGCCATTTCCTTCACCAGTATATACATTTCCTAAGTCATCTTTTATTTCTAAATCTACATAAGTACCTTGCCACTTATTGCGAATTTCCTCGGAAACGACTTGATCATAGTACATAACAAAGGATACTGGAGTCACGGATATTTTCTCTATATTTACTTGTACACCCTTTTCTTTTACACTTTGGCCTATCAAGCTTGATTTACTTTCTGTTGCATCGATTGAAAAAGCAAAGTCCCAATCTCCTTTAATTTCCTTATCATTTTCTGGAATAGTTATACTGCCAATTTCCCAATTTACTTTGACATTGTCTAGATCAGCTTCACTAAATTCGCTGGACGTCATTAAACCGACATACTTGTTATACTGGGATCAAAGAAGAATTGCCTGCTCCTAATAGAGAGATCGGTTATGCTATTTCAAAGCATTATAGAAATAAAGGATATACCACAAAAGCAGCAAAAGGATTGATTAACTATTTGTTTGAGAATACGAATGTTGAGCTTTTGAATGCCGTTGCACGAATAGACAATGTAAGCTCAAATAAAGTTATCCAAAAGATCGGGTTCCATTTTATTGGTGATATTGAAATTAAAGAACAAAAGTATTACCACTATACCCTTCATAAAAATGAGTGGGAAAAAGAAAGTTAATTGAGCGAAAATATGTAGTGCTCACCCTTAAGTAGGAGGAGAGCTTTTCTTATTCAATCAAAGGCACAATAAATGAAAATAATTCAGGAGCTTGAAATGATCATTCAAGCTCCTTTTAAAAGCGAATAACACAGTGAAAAATTTTACTTTGGCAGAATAATTCTAAATGTCGTTCCTTCGGAGGAGCTTGAAATTAGCAGGAGATCGCCTCCTAATGATTGGGCAATCATCTTGCTAAATGGCAAGCCCAATCCAAGCCCCCTTACTTTATACTTCTTCCCTTCTCCTCTAAAAAACCGTTCAAAGATAAGGTCTTGTTCCTCTACTGGTATTCCAGTACCTGTATCCTTTATATCAATTGTTATTTGATCCGATTGTTCAGCAACATTCACCATAATACTTCCATGACCTTCAATCGCATGTTTTGCATTATTAAGGAGATTTGTCATGATCTGCTGAAGCCGAATTGGATCTACATGTATCTCCCTGCTTTCATTAAGCAGAGTTACAGATAAATCAATTAGATCGTCATCCTGAACAATCTCCCACTGATGGATAGATTCAGCTAATAGTTCATTAATGTTACGTTTTTCTATTGTTACTGGAACAGCATTTGCTGCAAAGGTATTAAAAGCTAACAGGTCTTCCACCATTTTTTTCATTTTAGTTGTTTCGATTAAAGACAGCGCCAAAAATTCTTTTGCCTCTTCTCCTGTTACAACTTCATCATTTAATGCCTGCAGCAGCCCGCTGATCGAAGTGACTGGTGTTTTTAATTCATGTGTTACGCCTGCTAATAATTCTGTTCGCAGTGTTTCTAGCTTTTGAAGACGTGTTGACATTTCCTTAAAAGAGTTAACGAGTTCATAAACTTCCTGCACTTTCATATCGTCAGGCAGATGTATATTATAATCACCCTCTTGAACCTGTTTGGCAGCTCTTGCCACATCTTTTATTGGATTCGATAATCGTCTTGATAAGTAATAGACCGCTGCCCAGCCAAGAAGAGCAAGACCGATAATCATAATTGCTAATTGCCGATATTCTTGATTCACGCTAGTTAAATTATCTTCGGATTCAATAATGATAACCCAGCCTAAAAATATTGATTGTGTTTCAATTTCTTCTTTTACTACATAGAAATTACGCTTTTCATCAAGCTTTAACTTTTGAACATTATCTTTATCTTCCAAAATAGCTTGTGGAAACTGCCGAAACATTCGGTCTGATGGCCTATTACTTGAGAGAATGGTTCCCATACTATCCACTATATATATTGAAGGGTCACTTTTATAATCCATAATCTGTCCTCGATCCAATAATAATCCAGAAAGCTCATCTCTTGGAATTGGTCGGCCTTCACTAATATCAACGATGCGATTCGCCATTTCCTCTGCTAATAATTTCGTCATGCTTAATCGATGCTGAAGTGTAGTATGCCTTATCCACATGGCAGAAATAATCGCTATGACAATAAGGCCAATACATAAGGTGAGTAAATAACGGCTCGTCCAAAATTTACTTAATGGTACTCTTTTATTATCTTTGGTATACACAAAATTGATACCCCAATCCCCTTAGTGTCTTTATTTCTCCTTCTGTCTCTGGCCATTTATGGAGTGACCTTCTTAATCTTTTTATTGCTAAATCAACCGCACGATCACTGCCTTCATATTCCCAACCCCATACATGCTCAATGAGTTGATCTCGAGTGAAGGTTTGATTGGGGTGCTCCGATAGAAACATCAGCAATGACAAATCACGTGGTGTAAGTTCAACTTCCTCTCCACCAATCGTAACACGATGAGCTTTAAGATCAATTTGCAATTGGCCAAAGCTTTTTTTCGGACCTTCGTTAATATCTGATCTTCTTAAAACAGCATTTACTCTTGCAACCACTTCATCGGCGATAAATGGTTTTGGTATATAATCATCTGCTCCGCCATTCAGGCCATTCAATCGATAATTCACATCACTGAGAGCAGTCAGCATAATAACAGGACATGTGCTCTTTTTACGAATTTCATTTAATATAGCCCAGCCATCCTTCCCCGGCAGCATGACATCCAGCAATACCAAAGCAGGATTATACATATCGAACTTTTCAAGCGCTTCATTTCCATTAAAAGCCTGTACTATATCGAAATTCGCCTTTTGCAAATAAACCTTTAACACTTGGCTAATAGGAATTTCATCTTCAACAATTAATATCTTCTTCATCGCTTATCTCCCTGAAAAAGTATATGAGTTACTTTACTAAACTCATCATACCTCTACACATTTATTCTTGTCTATTTCATTCACTTTAACAATTCACTACGTCAGAAAAATGTCAAATATTAATTTTGCGATAAAATATTAGAAAAACTTGGTGCTCACCAAGTCTTTTTGCGAATTCCTTTGTGATTGGGCTCCATTCATTGGCTTTGGTTACCGATTCGATGTCGGTTTTCTCTTCTCGGTCACATTGAGCTCTTCTTTGTGACCGAGTGGGTCGTGTTTGTACTTTGGTGACCGATTTTCATTTTCCCTTCACGATTGGTCACCTAGGCATCTAATCTATCCTCAGTTAATATTTTTTTAAATACAAATAGCCGAGAGAAGACTACTCCCTCGGCTGAGTGCTCACTTTACAAAACCTACAATGATAATTCAATAGCAATAGTCATTTTCATCATTACTTATAGTATGGTTCTCTTTGATGTATCTAAAGAGGATTTTAGAAAAACTTGGTGTTCGCCATGCCCTTCTTAATTTTTTCTAATCATCCATTTCCATGTAGTGATTTCTTTTGCCAATGTAAAAATCTATTGATTCGTCACGTACGTCTCTAATCATTTTATTTAACTGAATCCCAAAATCTACATAAGCATGGCCTTGGGCCGTTATGATATTTTTTTCTTTAACTAGCGGTTCATAACTAAACTTTTCTTCATCAAAACAATTTAAAAAGTTCCTTTGTTCCTTAGATAAAGTGACTGTATAGGGAATATCCTTTAAAACTCCTGATTTGGCTAAAACGTATACCCCACTGCAAATTGCTCCAATCACTTTTCCTAGCTTTGCAAAGTTTTTAACCCATTCAAATAATTCATTTGCATACGCTATTGGTCGTAAGTCTCCCCCAGGAATGATGAGAACATCATATTCTGAATGAAGGGTTTCTTTTATTGTCAAATCAGGAATTGTATTCAATCTTGCTTCAGATTTACAAGGACTCTTCTCTAAAGCCATTGTATATAAATCATGTGTATCCCCTTAGCATAGAGATCGCTGTCGCTATTTCAAATTCACAATAACCTTCAAACAATAATAATAATGCTTTTTTTCTATTCATTATAGAGGCTCCTTTTTTATTCAAAGGACGATTCTTTTAACTTATTTCGATCGGTAAAGTAAGCTGCCAAGAAACGCCGAACTTATCGTTAATCCAACCAAATTTCTTACTAAAGCCATAGTTATCTAATGCCATAAGAACACCGCCGCCTTCAGATAGACTTCCATATAGTCTATCGATTTCCTCTTCGTTATCACATGTGATAAACAAGGAAAATGAAGGTGTAAACGTAAATTCATGCTTAATATTACTATCGATGCACATAAATTCTTGGCCTTTTAATGAAAAGGTCGCCTTCATAACACTTCCCTCTTGGCCTCCTTGATTAGGACCATAACGTATGATGCTGGTTATTGATGAATCCTCAATTAAAGCAGTGTAATAATTCATCGCTTCTTCAGCATTTCCTTGGAACATCAAGAATGGTGTTATTTTTTCCATTGTGTATTACCTCCAAAATTTTTTCTTCTCTGTTTTTTCTATTAGTAGTTTCAATTCGATATTCTTGAAATATTTTCATTCAGCTACCACTTTTTCATTATAGCTTCTAAGGCATATTCCTTTAAATATAATACCCTTAAATTAATACTAGTTTCCCTTTTTTTAAAATAATCGTGGAAAAGTGGAAACAAAGCTTCGTTAGTTTCCAAATTTAAAGATATTCGCAAAAAAGGTGGAAACAAAAGACTAATAGTTTCCCATTTTTTAAAATAATCGTGGAAAAGTGGAAACAAAACTTCATTAGTTTCCAAATTTAAAGATATTCGCAAAAAAGGTGGAAACATAGAGGTGAATTCCAACATTTGCTGAATAACAATAGAATAACAATTTTTTGAAAGGAAGGGATTAGAATGGGACGAGTAATAGGATTCGAACTAAGCAGTCAGGAGCCTGAAAAAGCAGCTGAATTTTACTCGAAAGTTTTTGGTTGGGATGTTGCGGAGCCTCATTGGGATTATTGGGCTGTTACCACCGGGAAAGATGATAAACCCGGAATTAACGGCGGAATTGGAAAAGGGCCAAATGATTTCCCTTTTGGCACGCGTATTCAAATTGAAGTTGATTCAATGGATGAAGCGATCATGAAAGCCAAAGACAATGGTGCGATGATCGTACGAGATAAGATGGAGTTTGATGACTTTTATCTTGCATTCTTAGTAGACCCTGTAGGACTTGGAATCGGTCTTATCGAAATGAAAAAATAATCAAAAAGCCAAAAAGAGGCTGTCTTAAAACTTAAGATCGTATTTCTATATTTCATAAGCATAATAAGAAGCAATACAAAGTTGGAAAATCGACTTATGTAATGCTTTTTTGTTAAGAGAAAGGCTGATGAGATCACTTCATAGAATGACATTAGATTTAGCTACTTATACATTAGTAAAATTATTGAGGAATAAACGAGTAAAGTTTGCGGAAGGTCCTTCATACACTCGGATCAATGAGTACACTAGTCCCACATGCTACTTGAACCAATCGGGCTTTTACGGGTAGTTGATCCCCCACTTATCCTTTTCTAGTTCCCTAAAGTCTTGAAGTGGAGGTCTTACTGCCCGTTAATGCGGGATAAAGGTGATCCGCCTAAAAAAGGGGAGCAAATCGATTTGAAATCGAATCGAAAGTCAAATTTAAAAAAGCCGGGATTGGCAAATGGAAGCATCCATCAACCAATCACCGGCTATATTTGTTTTAGAGTCCTCATTTCACCTTACCCATTTAGGATATAAGTGAAAGGTGATTCTATGGTCTACTCTTCTATTTTATTCAAGCCATGATTTAGTTAGGTTTTACGTTGACATACACTTTACCAGCGGCTTTTTGACGAGATTCATTTCCGTAATCGTCTCTCATTACCACTTCAATCACAGCACCGTTGACCTTTCCTTTTGGTGCCTTCCATGTACCAACATAGTGACCTTCTCCTTGCTCTATTAACACTATTTCAGCAGTAGTGGCGGTTGCGGTTGCATAGGCTGAAGTTGCACGGACCGAGAAGAAACCACTAATTCCTGGCTCACTATCTAGTTCGATGGTCAATGTGTCACCATGTTTTATCACCACATTTTGAGCGGGTTGTAAGTTTTCAATCGCAGGTGGATTAAACTTGGTGTAAACAGTGACTTCTTTGCTAGTTTCATTTCCAGCGCGGTCCTTAGCAGTGACAGTAAATTTGTTTTCTCCATTATTGAGTAGTACATCTATGGAGTAGGAGCCATCTTCTGCAACATTCGCTTTTTGACCATTTGCGGTGACTTCTGCTAGATATGGATCAGTTGCTTTTCCTTCGATCGTAACCGATTTCTGATTGGTTTTGAAGCCTTCAGCAGGTTTGATGATAGTTAGTTCTGGTTTTTCTTGGTCAAGGATGATCTTCACTGGCTCAGACGGATACGTACTGCCTCGAACGGTAGAAGAGGTAGCAGTCAGTACGTTTTCTCCGTTTTGGAGAGTCACATCTACAGTGAAGGTGCCATCCTTTCTGGCTGGTGTGGTAGCCACTTCTTCGCCTTTATTGAACAGATGAACCTGGGTAGTAGGTGTAGCTTTTCCTTCTACCGTAATAGTAGATTGATTGGTGTAGGCTGCATCTTTAGGCGTTGTGATTACTGGAGTCATCGCTTCAAAGTCTACCCGTGCCCGAATCATCATATTTCCATCCTCTTTAGGGGATTGGGACCAACTTCCGTTATTCAGTTGCCAGCTATGACCTACGTTTCGACTGCTTTTATCAGCAGCGAGTGCTGGTGTATACGGGTAAGCGTTTTGTTGGATATAAACCATATAGAAGTCGCCGTTTACCACGACTCCTTCGCTTTTCAGATCAACAACTGTCCATTGCCCGTTCTTTAGTGCAGTCGCATTAAATGGCCCCGCTACTTTTTTACCAGGAGCACCATTCGGTCCACTAGCATCATAGATGGCAACCTGAAAAGCTGTTCCACCTGGAACCGGCCATGTGTCATCCCAGAGACGGAAGAGACCAGCGGTGATTAAGGCTCTATTTTTGCCTTCAGGTAGAGACATTTTTACAGCCCAACCATTTCCAGCAGTATTCCAAGCGCGAGCGTCTTCTTCGGTACCATCATCATAGCCAATCTCACCAGGATAGCCGATAAATGGTTGTAACGGAATGTTTTGTTCGATATTTCCGTTTGCTGGAATGGTAATCGTGATATCTTGGCGCTGATAGAAAGGCGCCGATACATGTAAGGTATAGGTTCCTTCATAGGCAGTGATGGAGAAGCGTCCGTTTTCATCTGTTTGTATAGGTTGAATGAGCGCGTCTTCGATCAGAGAGAGTGTTGCGTTAGCGAGCGGCTGACCGGTCTGCTTGTTTGTGACCGTTCCGCTAACCGTTCCTTGCGGCATCGGGTTTAAGGTAAAGTTGGCTTCAACTGTACCATCGGCAGGAATATTCACTCGTTGATCTGTAGAGTAATATCCATATGATTCAGCACGTAAGGTGACCTCACCAGCAGGATGAATCATACCATAGCTACCATCAGCTGGGTTGGTGATCACAGAACGTCCGGATTCAAGCACGCTCACTGTAGCTCCAAGCGGCAGGGACATGGGTTGGACTGCTGCCTGCGTGATCGTGGCGGTAGGTGCCATCACGTTTTGTATTTCTGTTGGTTTGATTGCTTCCGGGTTGACTGCTTTTTTATTGTTTTGTGGCTCATTTTCCAATTGTCTAGCTAGCAGCTTGTCTTGTTGTACATCTTCTAGTTCTATATTGGCTGTGGTAAGTGGTGTATTGCTTAAGGCGACATCATCGATATACCAACCTGCTTTCACGTTAGTAAAGTTTGTGATGATGTTAAAGGCGATATAGATTCGTTGACCAGCATAGGCGGATAGATCAATTTGGCGTTGAGTCCATGTCTGAGAATTACCAGTAAAGCGGGACAGCTGTTCCCAGTTTTGTTGGTCTGTCGATACAAGCACATGACCATAGTCGTAGCTTTCAATTTGATACCAGTCATTAAATTGCAGATAGGCGTTACCTTCAGGCAGGACGATGGGGGGCATCATCAAGCTCATATTGGCATTGTTGCCATAGTAACCTTTTAAATTGGTTCCGTACACTTTTTCACCAGAAGCGGCGTTTCCTGGTCCATTGGCAAAGGCAGGCACTCCCCACTCCCAAGTGTTTTGGGTACCGTAGGAGATCCAACCAGTTGGTTGAGATTCAAAATCTTGATAGTAACCGGTGCTTATTCCAGGGCTGACTGGTACTACGTAATCGTCAGAAGTAACCACGTTTTGCCCAAAGTCCTTGATGCGCCAATGATAGGTAAGGGTTGGGACCTGTACGGCATCAGCCGGAATCACGGCTTGGTACGTTCCGCTCTTATAGTCACCTACGGTACGAACTGCCGACACTGTTTGCCATTCGGCAGTTTCGCTTGCACGGTATTGCAGCTCTACACTGATTACACTGACATTGTCTTGTACTTGAACAGTAAGAGGTAATGTCATATTCGAATAAGTTTCCGTTAGAGCGGTATGCTGATAAGTTGGATTTTCAGTATCTTGACCTTCACGAACCACTTGTCCCTGAACTCGGCCTTTTCCGCTGACAATGGAGGAGACAGCGTCATAGGCGTTAACTAGACCATGACCATAACCAGTGTTTGGTGAAGTTGGATAGAGTGAGTCAGTTAATGGGATTGCCGTATCAAATAAAATTCGTTCAATTTGATCAACGGTAAGAGAAGCGTTCGCCTGTTTGATCAAGGCAACAACCCCAGAAACTTGTGGTGCAGCCATCGATGTTCCGTCCTTGGTTCCATAGCTGCTACCTGGTAATGCAGAACGAATGTTTGCACCCGGTGCGGAAATATCTGGCTTCACTTCTCCGTATGGCGAAGGACCGCGTGCGGAGAAAGAAGCAAGCTGATTATTACTATCCGTTGCGCCAGTAGCGAACGATTCTGGATAGGTGCCTGGGATGGAGATGCTTCCATTAGTCGGACCGGCATTTCCAGCAGAGAACGAAGGGAAAATTTCAGCTGCTCGCCAGTTTTGCACCATTGGGCGATACCAGTCATCTTTTCCTGCTCCACCACCCCAGGAGTTGTTCACTACGTCAGGTGCTTTTTCTGGATGCGGGTTGCCCTCAGCATCTTTTGGAGCTAAAATCCATTCTCCAGCTTCCAGCAGATCAACTTGGGTTCCACCAGTCGTGGTAAAGGCTTTTACAGCAATCCATTTTGCACCTGGAGCCACACCGATTTGGTTCGTGCCATTAGGCTCAGAGCCCACCATTGTTCCTGTGACGTGGGTACCATGGCCAACGGTATCATTAGGTGCAGCTTGTCCAGAAACAGCGTCAAACCAGTTGTAAGTGTTATCAGGTTGATCTGGATTGGCTGGATTGTAACCCCGATACTTTTCTTTTAAAGCAGGGTGATCCCACTGAACTCCTGTATCGATACTAGCGACTACAATTCCTGTACCATCAATACCTGTATTTTTCCAGACTTGTGGTGCCTCGATTCGTGCAATATTCCATTCGATTGAAGTGGTGTCTGCTTGGGTATCAGCTGTTGGTTGGATGGATGTTTCACTGCTTTCATTTGAGCTCAGCTGTACCGTTTCGTTGGGCAGGATTTTTTCGACTTCAGGGAAGGTAGCAAGCTTGTCCATCACTTGTTTGGTTCCTGTTACCGCCATGCCATTGACGATATAGAAGGATTGAAACTCTTCGACATTTCCCTTCTTTTTTTCTTGATCCAGATAGGTTTTGATCGAGTATTGAGTTTCGCTAGCTTTAGCGCGAAGGGAAGAAACGACAGCAGAGCGTTTCATCAATTCGGTTTTGGCAGCAGTTTGTTTTTGAGCTTTAGCTTTTTTAGCTGTTTCGGTGGCAACTTTGTTTGTATCCACTTGATCTTTTAATTTTAATAAAAATGTAACCGTTTCATTCTTATTAAACTGATCGTTCAGTTTTTTATCTATCTTTGTTTCCACATTGTCAGATACTGCCTTAGAACTTTCATGAAGAGAAATACTTGCATCGGAGTTGGAATTAGCCAAAGCGAACTGAGGTAAAAAAGTAGAGATCAACAATAATGCACATAAAATAAAACTAAATGCGACCTGGCCATGTCTTTTCCTTTTTATCAATTTGAATCCTCCCTAAATTTGCTGGCATTAAAAATTGCGTTACAGAGCTGTATTTTTTTATTGAAGATGGCCACCAACTGTTGTAGATGGCCACCAACTTGCTTTATTTTATAAATGTTTTTTACATTGAAACTATTAATCTATCAATCAAAGATTTATTTAGGTTTTACGTTGACATACACTTTACCAGTGGCTATTTGACGAGATTCGTTTCCGTAATCGTCTCTCATCACCACTTCAATCTCAGCACCATTGAACTTTTCTTTTGGTGCCGTCCAGGTACCAACATAATGACCTTCTCCTTGCTCTATTAACACTATTTCAGCAGAAGTGGCGGTGGCGGTTGCATAGGCTGAAGGTAAGCGGATCAAGAAGAAACCGCTAATTCCTGGCTCACTATCTAGTTCGACGGTTAACTTATCACCCGTTTTTATCACCACATTTTGAGCGGGTTTTAAATTTTTGATCGCAGGTGGATTAAACTTGGCGTAAACAGTGACTTCCTTGCTAGTTTCATTTCCAGCGCGGTCCTTAGCAGTGACGGTAAATTTGTTTTCTCCATTATTGAGTAGTACATCTATAGAGTAGGAGCCATCTTCTGCAACATTCGCTTTTTGACCATTTGCGGTGACTTCTGCTAGATATGGATCAGTTGCTTTTCCTTCGATCGTAACCGCTTTCTGATTCATCTTGAAGCCTTCAGTAGGTTTGGTGATGGTTAGTTCTGGTTTTGCCTGGTCAAGGATGATCTTCACTGGCTCAGACGGATCCGTGCTACCTCGATCGGTAGAAGAGGTAGCTGTCAGCACGTTTTTTCCGTTTTGGAGAGGCACATTTACGGAGAAGGTGCCATCCTCTCTGGTTGGTGCGGCAGCTATTTCTTCACCATTATTAAAGAGATGAACTAGGGCAGTAGGTGAAGCCTTTCCTTCTACTGTGAAAGTAGGTTGATTGGTGTAGGCTTCATCTTTAGGCGTTGTAATCACTGGAGTCATCGCTTCAAAGTCTACCCGCGCCCGAATCATAACGTTTCCGTATTTTTCAGGGGATTTGGACCAAACTCCGTTATACAGTTGCCAGCTATGACCTGCGTATGGACTGCTTGAATCAGAAGCAAGTGCTGGTGTATATGGGGAGGACTTTGGTTGGATATAGACCATATAGAAGTCGTCGTTTACTATGACTCCTTCGCCTTTCAGATCGACAACTGTCCATTCTCCAATCCTTTGTGCAGTCGCACTCAACGGACCTGCCAATTTTCTACCAGGTGCACCATTCGGTCCACTAGCATCATAGATGGCAACCTTAAAGGCCGGATATGAGTTATCCCCAAGGCGGAAGAGACCAGCGGTGATTAAGGCGCTATTTTTGCCTTCAGGTAGAGACATTTTCACACCCCAACCCCAACCATAATCATTTCCAACAGTATGCCAAATGAGAGCGTCTTCTTCGGTACCATCATCATAGCCAATCTCATTAGGATAGCCGACAAATGGTTGTAACGGAATGTTTTGTTCGATATTTCCGTTTGCTGGGATGGTGATCGTGATATCTTGGCCGTAATAGAGAGGATTGAATACATGTAAGGTATACGTTCCTTCATAGGCAGTGATGGAGAAGCGTCCGTTTTCATCTGTTTGTACAGGTTGAATGAGCGCGTCTTCGATCAGAGAGAGTGTTGCGTTAGCGAGCGGCTGACCTGTTTGCTTGTTTATGACCGTTCCGTTAATAGTTCCTTTCGGGATCGGTTTTAATGTAAAGTTGGCTTCTACTGTACCATCGGCAGGAATATTCACCCGTTGATCTGTAGAGTAATACCCATATGATGTTTCAGCACGTAAGGTGAACTCACCAGCAGGATGAATCATACCATAGCTGCCATCAACTGGGTTGGTGGTCACAGAACGTCCGGATTCGAGCACGCTCACTGTAGCTCCAAGTGGAAGAGACATTGGTTGGACTGCTGCCTGTGTGATCGTGGCGGTAGGTGCCATCACGTTTTGTATTTCTGTTGGTTTGATTGCTTCCGGGTTGACTGCTTTTTTATTGGTTTGTAGCTCATTTTCCAATTGTCTAGCTAGCAGCTTGTCTTGTTGTACATCTTCTAGTTCTACATTGGCTGTGGTAAGTGGTGTATTGCTTAAGGCGACATCATCGATATACCAACCTGCTTTTGTGCCAGTAGAATCTGTGGTGACGTTAAAGGCGATATAGATTCTTTGACCAGCATATGCTGATAAATCGATTCGGCGTTCAATCCATTTCTCAGAGCTACGAGTGATGCTGTACAGCTGTTGCCAGTTTTGTTTGTCTGTCGACACAAGCACCTGACCATAGTCGTAATTTAAAATGGCATACCAGTCTTTAAATTGCAGATAGGCGTTACCTTCAGGCAGGACGATGGGAGGCATCATCAAGCTCATATTGGCATTGTTGTCATAGTTGCCATCTAAATTGGTTCCATACACTTTTTCACCAGAAGCAGCTATTCCTGGTCCATTGGCAAAGGTAGGTACTCCCCACTCCCAAGTGTTTTGGGTACCGTAGGAGATCCAACCATTTGGTTGAGATTCAAAATCTTGATAGTAACCTGTGCTGATTCCAGGTTTGACTGGTACTACGTAATCGTCAGAAGTAACCACGTTTTGTCCATAGTCCGTGATGCGCCAATGATAGGTAAGGGTTGGGACCTGTACGGCATCATCCGGAATCACGGCTTGGTACGTTCCGCTCTTATAGTCACCTGCGGTACGAGTTGCCGCTACTGTTTGCCATTCGGCAGTTTCGCTTGCACGGTATTGTAGCTCTACACTGTCTATCCTGAAATTGTCTTGTACTTGAACAGTAAGAGGTAATACCACATTCGAATATGTTTCCGTTGGAGCGGTATGCAGATATGTTGGATTCTCAATATCTTGATCTTCACTAACCACTTGTCCCTGAACTTGGCCTAGTCCGCTGATTATGGAAGAGACAGCGTTATAGGCGTTCACTAGACCATGACCATAACCATTGTTTGGTGAAGTTGGATAGAGTGAGTCAGTTAATGGGATTGCCGTATCCAATAAAATTTGTTCCATTTCATCAACGGTAAGAGAGGCATTCGCCTGCTTCATCAAAGCAACAACTCCTGCAACTTGTGGTGCAGACATATAAGTTCCATTCCCATTGACTTCATAGCTGCTGCCTGGTACGGAAGAGCGGATGTTTGCACCTGGGGCGGAAATATCTGGCTTCACTTCTCCATATGTCGAAGGACCGCGTGAAGAGAAAGAAACAACTCGATTATTACTATCCGTTGCGCCAATAGCGAAGGATTCCGGATAATTGGCTGGGTTGGAGATGCTTCCAGCTTTTGGACCGTAATTTCCAGCAGCGAACGCAGGGAAAATCTCAGCTGCACGCCAGTTTTGCACCATTGGGCGGAACCATTCATCGGTTCCTGGTGGAAGACCCCAAGAGTTGACCACTACGTCAGGTGCTTTTTCTGGATGTGGATTGCCCTCAGCATCTTTTGGAGCTAAAACCCATTCTCCAGCTTCCAGTAGATCAACTTGGGTTCCACTAGTCGGGGTAAAGGCTTTTACAGCAATCCATTTTGCACCTGGAGCCACACCGATTTGGTTCGTGCCATTAGGCTCAGAACCCACCATTGTTCCTATGACGTGGGTACCACGGCCAACGTTATCACTAGGTGCAGCTTGTCCAGAAACAGCGTCAAACCAGTTGAAAGTGTTATCAGGTTGATCTGGATTGGCTGGGTTGTAACCCCGATACTTTTCTTTTAAAGCAGGGTGATTCCACTGGACTCCTGTATCGATACTAGCGACTACAGTTCCCGTACCATCAATGCCCATATTCCATGCTTGTGGTGCGTCGATTTTTGCAATATTCCATTCGATTGAAGTGGTGTCTGCTTGGGTATCAGCTGTTGGTTGGATGGATGTTTCACTGCTTTCATTTGAGCTCAGCTGTACCGTTTCGTTTGGCAGGATTTTTTCGACTTCAGGGAAGGTAGCAAGCTTCTCCATCACTTCTTTGGTTCCTGTTACCGCCATGCCATTGACGATATAGAAGGATTGAAACTCTTCGACATTTCCCTTCTTTTTTTCTTGATCCAGATAGGTTTTGATCGAGTATTGAGTTTCGCTAGCTTTAGCGCGAAGGGAAGAAACGACAGCAGAGCGTTTCATCAATTCGGTTTTGGCAGCAGTTTGTTTTTGAGCTTTTGCTTTTTTAGCTGTTTCGGTGGCAACATTTTTTGTATCCACTTGATCTTTTAATTTTAATAAAAATGTAACCGTTTCATCCTTACTAAACTGATCATTCAGTTTTTTATCTACCTTTGCTTTCACATTTTTAGATGCTACATCAGAATTTTCAAGCAGAGAAATACTTGCATCGGAGTTGGAATTAGCAAAGGTGAGTTGAGGTAAAAAAGTAGAGACGAGTAACAACATGCATAAAATTAAGTTAACTGCAACAAGACCATGTCTGTTCCTTTTCATCAATTCGACTCCTTTTTTGAAATTTTCTTACATTAAACTTGAGATTCAGTGTTATATTTTTTATTTTTTCAGATGAACACCAACCTTCTATGTATGGATAGATTTAATCTTTCTTTGACCTTTGCTCTCTTTTCCCCCTTGTATGATAATGAATACAATTCGAAGTGTACATTCCCCTTAAAAAATAGTAAATTGGGGGATTTCACTATGAAACAATTAATATTTTTTTTAATACTTTTATACCAAAAAACATCATTTTATCCATATTTAAAAAGAATTTTCGGCTATTTTTAGAAGGAATGTTGTAAATATTGTCTAAATATTTTCAGTCTTTCATTAAAAAGATTGTCATTTAAACAAAGTTAAAATAGAATTTCAAGTTATTATCAGGAAAAATATTTTTTATGATTTTGTCGAAATCAATATTTTTAGTGGTGTATTTTCTCTTAAAATGGGGGAAATAAATATAATTAATAGAATTTTACGAAAACAAGAAAAAACAATTGATTAAAATGTGTATATAGAACTAAAAACTATATGATATATTTGACATTTATTCATTATGTAGAAATATAATATTACGATTTGGTATAGTACTTTTGTTTTATGCAGGCATAGAACAAATAGCAACAAGAGTTACATCCTATGTTTAATTTTCAGAAAAGGAGAAATGTGGGATGATAAGGATAATTAGGATATATTTCTGAATATTGAATAAATATCGAATAAAATTATTAATGTATAACCGCAGGCTTGGCTAGAATTTTATTGTTATCGATATGAAATAGGGGGGCTTTGGTTATGTATGAGGGGAAAATCATTAAGTTTTATCGAGAAAAAAAAAACTCACCCAAGAACAATTAGGAAAAGATATATGTTCAACATCTCATATTAGTAAAATAGAGTGTGCCCAAACAACTTACGCTACAGAAATTACCAATTTATTATGTAAACGACTTGAGATTAATATGGAAGAAGAGTTAACTAAACTTACGAATATCAAACAAAAATTACTGTATTGGCAAGAAACGATTATTATGCAGCTTTATAATGAAATGGATCAAATTAATAGTGAGCTAGAGCATGATGAATTATTAGAAATTTCGAAATATGTATACATGTATCAATTACTCCGAGCTAGGTATTTGCTTATGTATCATAAGTCAAATGAGGCATTTAAAATCCTCAAAAATATTCAAAGAAAATTAAATAGACTCTCACCTTATGAAACCAATTTATTAATGCATACATTTGGTATTTATTATTTAGAAAAACAAGATTATATAAGTGCAATACAATCGTTTAAATCAATTCAAATTACTGTTTATAATAACCCGGAATATTATTATCATCTAGCAGTTGCTTATCACACGACACAATCACCTATGTTAGCATATTATTATGCCGAAAAGGCACATCAATATTTTAAGAACATAAATAACTATCTTAGAGTCATTGATGCAGAGATGCTAATGCTTATTCAAGTAAAAAATGACTTCAGTACAGATGATGAAATTATTAAACGATTAAAAAATTTAATTAAGAGTTGTGAATTATGTAATGCCCTTGATCGGAAAGCAAGAGTATTGCATAATCTTGCATTTGAATATTTACGAAGGTCTAACTATGAGCTAGCAAGTATTTATTATAAGGAATCTATGTCAATAAAAGATCAAGTATCGAATTCCTATTTACTTTCTTTAGAGGGGTATATTCGAAGTTCATTAGAAGGAGGACTTTTACCAAAAAATGAACTTATTCTACTTGCTGAAAATGGGTTTACGATTGCAAAAAATATGAATTCATTATTATATATTCATCTTTTTAAACTCCTTATCTATTTATTAAAATGTAAAGAGAAAGAATATCATCAATATTTAGTCGATAAAGCATTACCAATGTTCAGTAAAAATGGATTTTATTATTTAATTGAACGCTCGAATAAAGAATTATTTAATTATTATTCCACGATGAGATTAAATGATCAGGCAATGGAAATCGCTAAATTACTCATAAAAAAGTTAATATAAAGAACACTCGTCGACTGGCTAGCATTTTAAGGCCAAGATTTAAGGCATAGTTGCACTTATACTTAATAGACCACTTCACTTAGGAATTAAACGAAAAGTGGTCTCATGGATGACTTATGAAACCACTTCACTTAGGGATCAAGCAAAAAGTGGTCTCACGGTTACCTGATGAGACCACTTCTTAAACTATTTAATAGGTTATATGAACCCCACTGATTATACTTTATTTGAAATTATATATTTTATACCGTCGCTGGTACAGCCTTTAACATCGTTCCATTCTTAGCAAAATCCGTATGCCATGAAAGAGCTTTTTCCAAAACATGAGGAGTTTGTCCACCTCTTGTTAATGCTTCTTGATAATATTCACGAAGCTGGTCACGGTACATTGGATGAGCACAATTTTCAATAATTAGTTCTACGCGCTGTCTTGGTGCTAGTCCTCGCAGGTCTGCGTAGCCCTGCTCCGTAACAATCACGTCCACATCATGTTCAGTATGATCCACATGTGATACAAAAGGGACAATGCTTGAGATTTTACCGTCTTTAGCAATTGATTTCGTGACAAAAATCGCAAGACGTGCATTCCTTGCAAAATCACCCGAGCCACCGATGCCATTCATCATTTTCGTACCTAATACATGTGTAGAGTTCACATTTCCATAAATATCTAGCTCTAATGCTGTATTAATGGAAATCAAACCAAGACGACGAATGATTTCAGGATGATTCGATATTTCCTGTGGTCTCATAATTAGACGATCACGGTATTTATCAAAGTTCGAGAATACTTCCTTCATTTTATCATCGGATAAAGTGATGGAGCAGCATGAAGCAAAGCTAACTTTTCCTGCATCCATTAAATCAAACACTGCATCCTGCAATACTTCAGAATAAACCTCTAAATTTTCAAATTCTGAATCTAGCATTCCATGAAGAACAGCATTGGCAACTGATCCAATCCCTGACTGAAGTGGAGCAAGCTTTTCCGTCAGTCTTCCCGCTTCAATCTCTTTTCGCAAAAAGGACAATAAGTGCTGAGCCATAATCTTTGTTTCTTCATCAGGTGGAACAATCGTAGACGGTGAATCCACTTGATTCGTAAAAACAATCCCTTTAATTTTTTCTACGTCCACTTTTATTCCCTTCATACCGATTCGATCGTCTACTTTTGTAAGAGGAATAGGATCCCTTTCTCCCTGTTTTCCCGGTTCATACAAATCATGTAAGCCTTCTAATTCTGTAGATTGTGCAAGATTAATTTCCACAATAATGGCTTTTGCATGCTGTGCAAAGGTTAAGGAATTCCCAATTGAAGTGGACGGGATGATCATGCCATCCTCGGTTATAGAAACCGCTTCCAAAATTGCGAAATCAATTGGTTCCATCACATTGGCACGTACTAGCTCAGCCGTATGAGATAAATGCTGGTCGACAAATAAGAAGTCCCCTTGATTAATTCCTCTTCTCATCGTCGGATCTGCTTGGAAAGGTAGCCTTTTATTAATAATCCCCACTTCAGCAAATAATTTATCAACATCTGAACCTAAAGAAGCTCCTGTGTAGACATTCACTTTAAAGGCTTCTGTCTTCGCCCTTTCAACTAATGCAAATGGTACCGCTTTCACGTCCCCCGCACGTGTAAAGCCGCTTAGCCCCAAGGTCATGCCGTCTTGAATCCATGAACCAGCTTCTTCAGGTGAGACAACTCGATCAAGCAAACGTTGATTACTAATTCGTTCAAACCCCTTTTTCATTCCCCATCCCACTCCCATTTATGAAGTTATAATCATTTTACCTATGAAAAAATAGGAAATAGGAGTTTTGGGATTAAATTATAGAAAATTCGGATAAGCTACCACATTTTCTGTATAAAACAGAATATTTCTAAAATCCTAATAGTTTCCGAAAATAACTTGAATAAGATTGGCTTACTGTTAACTGAGCACCATTATCCATTACAAGTAAAAAAGTTGAATGTGTATCAGGATATATTTCCTTTATATGATTGACATTCACGATAAAGGATCGGTGGCAACGAATAAAAGAATCCTTTGGCAGCAAATACTCAAATTCCTGAAGCGAGAATTTATGTGTACCTGAGTACCCCACCGTATGGACAAAGGTTTTCTTATCCTTTGCCTCTAAATACACAACATTCGAAAAGGGAATCGGCCTCCAGCCATCATGGCTTCTCACGGTAACGACCGACTTTCCATCTGTTAATGCAGGATAAATTGCAGTGACACATCCTTCTAATAAGCCATTATGATGAAAAGGTACAGCCATGCCATGATAAGGAACCCCAAATACATCACGATTGATAAACTCAGATACCTTTAGTCCAGTGACGATCGCCTTAAATGCAATCGTTCCTTCCTTTATAGGATCACCAGCCTTAATTTTTAAATCGACACGTTTACTTGGCCGATAATAAACGTATTCCTTCGTATTAGAAACTGCAATTGAAATTTCATCTGAAAATAATTCACCGACAACATCTAAAATTGATATAACCGAAATACTTTCCATTTTCTAACTCCATTCAGATGTAGAAGATTATATTATTTTAATATTATAACATTATTAATAGAGAATTTATTTTATTAAGCCGTAATAATAAAAAGGAACTAAAAAAAGCCCTTATAGGCTCCTAAATGATCTTACAATATTATTTAGACTCTAAATGTTTTACATAGATTGCTTGAGTTGTATTAATTGTTTTGCAGCCTTCTAAATCTTCATCCTTTAAAAGTCCAAGATTCAATGCGGATTTTATTTTTGCTTCGTCTGGTTTCTTCTGAATAAGGTCCGTTAAATTCAATTCCTCTAATCTATGGACAGTAGCTTCCTGTTCATATTTTTCAGTGGTTCTTACTTGCCTTTGCAGCTTGTAATCATTAATAATCATTTCACCTTTAGCATTTTTCCCAATGGTTATGTCAAAATATTGATTGAAAACCTTCTTCAACTCATCTAATTGGGATTCAATCTCTTTTTTCTTAAAATTTAACTCATTGTAATGAACCAGCATTTCTCTTGTAATCAGCGAATTGCTCAATCCTTATCCTCCCCATTCCTCCCTTTCTACTAAATCATATTATGAAATGCCAAAAGATATTCCCTTCATTTCAATCACTATTACTCACAACTTCTTGATGAAGGCATATAGCGGTTGACGCTTTGGGAATAGAATTTGGCGATAACACTATGAGAAAAAGGAAAAGCACTTGAAGCCGGGCACTTCACTTATTTTCCCGGCTTTGAGTACTATAAGAAGAACGTGACATTTACCAAGTCCTTATGCTTAGTTTTTATCTTTATTTGACTTAAATAGGAAAAATGAAATGACTCCTGAAAGAATTGCTGCCCCAACTGAAATCAACACTCTCGTACCATATTCAATTTCCGAATAATCTCTCTTAAGCATCCACATCGCAAGAGCTCCTACAAAGAGCATAATTGGAATAATCAAAGTTAACTTCCGCATCTTCTAACTTCCTTTCTGCATAAAGTGAAACTTCCATCAGTGGGGGTTTTTTTCATCCCCCACTGATGGTTAGTTGCGGCCCACAGGAAGTGGGTCACGCAGACGTTGCCACACGATGTGGCGCTTTTAGTCTGTGTTCATTTTACGGGCTTTTACGGGCAGTTGTCCCCCACCTATCTTCCTCGCTTCTCTCTCAATCTTGAGGTAGGGGTCTTACTGCCCGTTAATGCGGGATAAACCATATAAGGAAAAACCCTATTTTAATAGGATAGCATATTTAATCTAAAGATAAGAATACCCCATATCCAATATAAAGTGAAACTTCCATCAGTGGGGGTTTTCCGACGTACAGGACGTGCTAGTGCCGACGTTGCCACAGGACGTGGCGTTCTTAGTCGGCTTTCATCCCCCACTGATGGTTAGTTGCGGCCCACAGGAAGTGGGTCACGCAGACGTTGCCACACGATGTGGCGCTTTTAGTCTGTGTTCATTTTATGGGCCTTTATGGGCAGTTGATCCCCCACTTAGGTTTCTTTCATTCTCTCGCAACCTTGAAGTGGGGGTCTTACTGCCCGTTAATCTGCGATAAATGGCTATCCCATATTGCGTCCATTACCCTCTCATGATAACTTGTTCTTATGAAATTATGGGTGGGGGGAGCAGATTGAACGCTAAGGCATTTTTATTAGCCTCATTTACAGTCATTATTTGGGGATCTACATTTGCTGCAATTCGAGCAAGTTTACATGGAGGCTATTCATCCGGCCATTTAATCCTTGTCCGTTATCTTATTGCTTCGGGTATCTTTGTCTTGTATGCACTTTGGCCAGGTGTTAAATTTCGGTTGCCAAAAAAGGAAGATCTTCTAAGAATATCAATACTAGCCTTCATTGGCATTAGTATCTATCACATTGGGGTAACTTTCGGTGAACAAACAGTATCTGCAGGTACTGCTGGTATGCTTATCGGTTCAACTCCTATCTTCTCAGCGGTCCTAGCTGTAATTGTATTAAAAGAACGGCTAGGTATACTCGGCTGGGTTGGCCTAGGAATTGGTTTTATAGGGATTGTGATCATCACTTTTGGATCTGGAGAATCTCTAAGAATTTCTCAAGGAGCCCTTTTAATACTGATGTCAGCAATTGCCACATCGGTATTTTTTGTTTTTCAAAAACCACTTTTAAATCGCTATCACCCGATAGAATTAACGGCCTATTTTACTTGGATTGGAACATTGCCTTTTCTTATATTTTCTCCAGGACTTTTTCAAGAATTACAGCATGCAACGATGGAAGCACACCTATCTGCCATTTTTGTTGGTGTATTTCCTGCGGCTATTGGCTATGTTACTTGGGCGCTTGCCCTTTCAATGGGAAAAGCTAGCTCTGTAACAAGCCTGCTGTATTTGGAACCAATCATTGCTATTATCGTTGCATGGATTTGGCTAGATGAGTGGCCAAGTACAATTTCTATCATTGGCGGCATCATTGCGATCTCTGGTGTCCTTTTCGTCAACCTTTTAGGGAAAAAGCGTAAATCAGCATCAGTAGAAGCAGCATAAGGAGATTCATCAGTGGGAGTTTTATTCGTACCCACTGATGGTTAATTGAATTACTCACACATAGCATGCCACCCCTCTGTAGGATTGAACTGCCCCCTTCTAAAAGAATGATTACAGACACAATTCCTGCTATTATATGAATCTCTTTTAATCCTACCCTCATGAATGCAAGGGGTCCGCGAAAAGAAGGAATATATAGAATTAAGCCTGTGACTGCTAAGAAAACCACCACCCAAGCATTCCAAAAATGAAGCTTTTTTAGCTTCTTTCCGTATGGTTTCCTAAACCACTTTTTCATTTGCCACTCTTCCTCATTTTTAAATATCTTTAGTATTTAAAACGATGAATTGTTTGTTTCGGTTTGATTCTTTTAGTTAAATTCATAAATTTTCAGAAGAATCCTACTAAAAAAAATATTTTTTTAATATCAAACCGTTCAAGCAAACAATCCGTTTACTTTAGTGTAGGCAATAAAAAATATATGTTAGGAGAATGTATGTATGAAACGATTTTCTTTTGCTATTGTGATGATTTTGATGACCCTTTCGCTGCTGGCTACTTCCGCATTTGCCGCAGCACCAGATTTTCAAACACTTGGTTTCCCAAATGTAGTCGCGGAGAAAATCATTGATCCCGGAAAAGCTGATTCGATTACATATGGCGATGTAAAAATTGATATCCCTGAAGGTACATTCAAAAATTCAGTAAAATTTCAAGTGTTAGAAGGTCCGTTAGCAGACTTCCAAAAGAATACACCTGATGGAGAAACTGCACTTATGAATTTTGCTTTCAAAGTGACAGACCTTTCTACAAATGAATTAGTCGGAATGTTTGAAAAAGCTGTCATGTTTAGCTATACAAACGACAAAATTAATGCAAACAGCAAATACTATGACACTTTAGAGGATGGAACATTTTCTTTAAATAAAGTTCCGGCAACAATCGAAGGAACTACACTATCTCATCCAATTAAAGGCGCTCCTGTTGGCTGGGCTGTGACTTCTCCTACAGAGGTGAAAAACCCGCCTTCAACAGTGCCAGATTTTCAAACGCTCGGTTTTCCAAATGTAGTTGCAGAGAAGACAATCGAACCTAACAAAGCTGCTTCCATTGAATATGGCGATGTGAAAATCGATATCCCTGAAGGTACATTCAAAAACACAGTGAAATTTCAAGTGTTAGAAGGTCCGTTAGCAGACTTCCAAAAGAATACACCTGATGGAGAAACTGCACTTATGAATTTTGCTTTCAAAGTGACAGACCTTTCTACAAATGAATTAGTCGGCAAGTTTGAAAAAGCTGTCATGTTCAGTTACACAAATGAAAAGATTAATGCAAACAGCAAATACTATGATACTTTAGTGGATGGCACATTTTCTTTAAATAAAGTGCCTGCAACGATCGAAGGAACGACACTGTCTCATCCAATTAAAGGCGCTCCTGTTGGTTGGGCTGTAACTTCTCCTACAGAGGTGAAAAATCCACCTTCAACAGTGCCAGATTTTCAAACGCTTGGTTTCCCAAATGTAGTCGCTGAGAAGACAATCGAGCCTAACAAAGCTTATTCCATTGAGTATGGCGATGTAAAAATCGATATCCCAGAAGGTACATTCAAAAACACAGTGAAATTCCAAGTGTTAGAAGGTCCTTTAGCAGACTTCCAAAAAAATACACCCAATGGAGAAACTGCACTTATGAATTTCGCTTTCAAAGTGACAGATCTTTCAACAAATGAATTAGTCGGCAAGTTTGAAAAAGCTGTCATGTTTAGCTATACAAACGACAAAATTAATGCAAACAGCAAATACTATGACACTTTAGTGGATGGCACATTTTCATTAAATAAAGTGCCTGCAAAGATCGAAGGAACAACACTGTCTCATCCAATTAAAGGAGCACCGGTTGGTTGGGTTGTTACTTCTCCTAATACACCAGTGAAGAACGCAACTTCTCCTGTTACAGGAATGAATGTGATGCCATGGGTTTTTGGAGGAGCTGCCCTTCTTCTTGCAGGGATCGCACTTCCAGTACTAGCTCGCCGCCGTATGAATTAATCGATGACTCGAAAAACTCTTAAGAAGGTATCTGGAGGATTGATTGCATTGGGCATATTTGTCCTCCTTTTCCCTTTTTTCATATTAGGCTATTCCAAAGCCATGTCCAATGCCTTACAGGAAGAAGCAGAGTCTAGTTTCAATGTAGAAAATTCTTCTGAAAATCCAGTACAAGAATTGACTGCAGATTTAATCTCAGAAAAAGATAAAACCTCCGATATGGATGAGACCAGCCCAACACATGAGGATTATCAAACTGGACTGTATCCTGAACCAGCTCCAGAGTTAATCGTTCAACCGAAAAATGGAGAGATCATCGGTATGCTTACCATTCCAAATCTCGGGATTCATGAAGCCATTTTAGAAGGAACCGGACAGAGGGAGTTAGCCAAAGCCCCAGGCCATCTGCCAGGCACTGTATTTCCAGGACAAATTGGAACAAGCATCATCGCAGCGCACAACTCATCAACCTTTCGTCATTTAGATCAGCTGGAAGAAGGAATGGAATTTTCCGTAACAACGGAACAAGGTGTGTTTACTTTTTCAGTTACTGGACAGCGCATTTTGAATGTAAACGATTCTTTGCCGGATATGGCTTACCCAGCCATTGCACTCGAGACATGCTACCCATTAGACGCCTTATATTTAACGGATAAACGATTGTTTGTCGAGGCAGCATTAATCAAAAGCGAATTAAAGCCTAAATAAATAGAAAGCCTGAATTGATGGCTTTCTTTTTGTTTATAAAAAACACCTAAGTGAAATAACTCACTTAGGTGATATATAAATACCGCAACTACAAGGTTCAGTTGATTCCATTATTCTTGCGATGACAAGACTTTCGCTCCTTTTTTACTCATCGAAAGGACAGCTGTTCCTAGAGCAAAAATAATAAATATACCTCCTACTGTCGGGTTTAGCGCCACAGATGCCTGCTCAATTACTACGCCTCCAATCAATGAACCGAAGGCGATCCCGATATGAACCGCAGAATTATTTAAGGTTTGCTGTATGTCTGAAGCTTCAGGCGATAATTCGATTAAATAGCTTTGCACGGCTGGCGTAATGGCCCAGCTTAGCATGCTATAGATGCCCAACAAGAATAAGAATATAGGTAAAGAATCAGTCGTGAAAGGAATTAAAAACATAGACAGCCCAAAGAGAATAGTGACTGATAAAATCGTAGACTTCGTACCGAAACGGTCAGCAAGCATGCCTCCTATTCCCCCACCAGCAACTGCCGCAATCCCGAAAACGAAATAAACGATACTCACCCACGTTCCATCTAATCCCATTTCTAATTTTAAAAACGGTGTCAAATATCCATAAAATGTCAAATGACCAGCTAAAAAGATCAAGGACGTTAATTGGACTAGTAATATTTTTCGATTTTTCAATGTGCGAAGCTGAATGCCAATGGGAATAGCAGGCTTAGGCGGTATGTTTCCTAAAAAGAAATGCACACCTGCCATCGAAACAAGGGTTAGGAATGAAATCATGACAAAAGGAGCTCGCCATCCAAAGGCATTTCCAAGCATTAATCCAATCGGAATCCCTAACACAAGCGATGCACTAACACCCATAAAAACAACTGCAATAGCCCGTGCGCGATATTTTTCTTCTACAATACTTGAAACCATCGTTAAACATAAAGCAATTAGTAATGAGCCGCTTGAAGCTGAAATGATACGGCCAATTAGCAATATACTATAATATGGACTGAATACAGCGACTACATTCCCAACAAAGAAGACGAATAGCGAAATCAAAGTCAGCCGCTTGCGTTCCACCTTTTGCGTTACGGTTAATAAAATAGGCGCAGCGATCGCAAATGCAATTGAGAATATGGTCATTAAAAAGCCTGCTTGACCTAGACTTACATTCAAGTCTTCCGCAACCAAATCCAATAAACCACCTATGATTAACTCAACCATCCCGACAACAAACGAGACGATTGCTAATAAATAAACTCGTTTATTCATTGTTAAAGACCTCCTAAAGTACCTTAACCATGTTAACGATTTATGAAAAATAATACAAGTGGTAAACCCATCAAATTTTCAACACGGAAGATTAACCAAATATTTTTATTTGAATATACTTTTTATACTTGATATATTTTTTATATTAATTATACTTTTTATTAGGATGGTGATTCTTATTAATATTTGCCCTTTCTTAGAATACTCTATGGAAATATTAGGTAAAAAATGGAATGGATTACTTATCCATTACCTGTCGCTTTGCCCAGATGGAATAGCTCGATTTTCTGATATAAAAAGGGACCTTTCAGACATTACACCTAGAGCACTCTCGTTAAAACTTTCTGAATTATCCGAGTACGGTCTAATAGAAAAAAAAGTGATTTCTGAACCTACTGTAACTATTTTTTATGAACTTACTAAAAAGGGCCGCTCATTAACGGCTGCACTCGAACCTATTCAAAAATGGGCACACCAATATAAAGATCTATAAGAAAAGAGGAGACAAAGATGAGTATGGATAAAATGGTCTGCGACTTAGAAACAGGCATTTGTGGGGAAGCTAGGGAAGATTCAATTGAAATGATTGACTTAAACCAGCCCTCAAAGAAAATTACACTGTATTATGTAACTGATCCAATCTGTTCTCATTGCTGGGCGCTAGAGCCAGTTCTTCGACGATTTGAGGAACAGTATGGCCATTATTTCAGCGTGCATACAGTAATGGGGGGATTACTAGCAAGCTGGGATGGCTTTGCAGATGTGAGTAATGGCATTAGGAGTCCAGCAGATGTAGCGGGTCACTGGAGAGAAGTCGGTGAGCACTCCCGCATGCCTATTGACGGTTCCTTATGGCTTGATAATCCGATCCAATCTTCCTATCCTCCTTCACGTGTTTTTAAAATCATTCAGCAAAAAGATGAAAAATTAGCTAAAGTTTTTTTACGCAGGGCTAGAGAAGCCGTTTTCGCCTTCAATCAAAATATTGGCGATGACAAAGTGTTAACGAATATTGTCAATCAAATAGGGCTAGACGGGGAGATAATAGTGAAGGAAGCAGGACTTGCATCAGGACAGCAGCTTTTAGAGCAAGACTTTGCTCTTGCAAGAAGCCTTGGTGTACGTGGATTCCCTACGATCATCATAGTAAATGAAGAGAAAAAAGGGGTAAAAATTGTTGGTGCAAAGCCTCTGGAGTACTATGTAAAAGGACTAGAACAAGCACTGTCCATTGGAAAGCTTCAATCCCAATCACTTCCCGCATTAAAGAACATGCTCGAAAAAGAAGAACTTCTGTTTTCAAAAGAAATTGAAGCATTATATGATCTTAAACAAAATGAGGTTAACACATTTATACAGAAAGAGCTTTCACCAGAAGAATATCAGCTTAAAGAGATTTTAGGGGAAATATATTTAGAAAAAAAATAAAGATTTTTTAATACGAAAAGCCTCGATTTATACTTCCTTATCGAGGCTTTCGCTCTAAAATGTTTCTGGTATTAATGTAAAGCCTTCAATCATGGTATCTTCATCAACCTCGATTAATATACAACGCTTGCCGTTGTAGTTGACCTGTTTAACATATTTTAAATCTTGCGGGCTAATAGAAATATTCGCTACTTTAGTCTGGATTTTAATTGATTTCGTATTAAAATTTGGGACAATGCTGCTTGCTTTCAGCTCATACTTTTCGTCATCGATGACTCTTTGGAATGCCGTTTCGACCTTATCTGTATCAACATCTTCCACTCCACTCACCTTTAATACACGTTCCACATCTTTGTAATCCAATTTAGGAGTGTCTTCCTCTTCATCTTCCACCATCATTCGGTGGACTTCTTCATATACATTGGCAAGTGTAGAAGCGTCTACCTGATCTCCAGCTACTGCTTTAACGATTTCTTCGAAGACCGCTTTATCATCTTGTGCGGTCATAATCTCATCGCCATTCAATACTTCCTCGATGAAATGAATATCAGGCTGATTCGGTTTGCCAGCTGAGTAAAGAACACGATTTACATCAGCCGAATTTTCAGTGAAGCTTGGAAATAAAAAGCCCGCTACTGGAGATGTAAGATTAATAATGGAGTCGACCACAATACTGGACTTAAATTCCTTTTCAATGTAATCAAACAATAAGGTTCTTTTAGGCTGTTCCGTTTGATTTATGCTGCAAAGAATAAAAGGATGTGAATACATCTCATTCCGTCCGCTCTCTTCAGCCTCTACATTGCTTCTTTTCGTCGCTTTAAAATATTCCCCGCGAATGAAGGTTACGACCATATCCATCTCATATTGAACATCTTTAAACATTTTTTCAACCATCAGCAGCATTTCCTCTTTCCATTCTTCTACATCACTGGATTGCAGACCGTTAAGAAGAATTTGCTGACTGTGATCCTCTGCTTCACGTCGAAACTTTACTTCAAATAACTTCACATCCAATTGACCTGTAAGGACTTTTTTGAAGTTACTCATGAATAACTCTTGCTGTTCATGGTCTAACATAGGAAACGGATGACTTACTTGATGATAAATTTCGCTGCTTTCCTTCCTTATATAGACATTAAAGATGTCGGTGATTTTCATTAAATCATTATTAAGTTTGAATTGTTTACGAATGTTTGCTACGTCTTTTTTGTTCATGCAAGTCCAACTCCTAAGCTGTTTGGGTCTGTTAGTAATTATAAGCAATCTGTTTCTTTTAGGGAATAGGAAAAAGAGAAGTGCTGCTAACACTTCTCTTTTCTAAAATGTTTTATGAAAGAATTTGGTTCTTCCCGTTCTAGCAATCTTTCAGAAACTTTCCCTTTAATTATTGATTCGCAGGAACTTTCTTTCGAACAACATCGAATAGTCCGGATCCAATGATGTCTAGAGCAGACTGCATTCTTTCAACTGAGATATTGTCTTCAATTGTGTCTTGTGGTGTATGGTAAACCTTTTCAATATGGTAGACAAGCGGGTCCCAGCTGTCAATTCCCATCCAGATGAATAGGGCTGCTGGAATTCCTGCTTGATGGAAATACACATGATCACTAGAACCGAAAGTTCCCGGCAGGATATCGGAGTTCCCCAAACGGGCACCTGCAGCTATAGTTGAATCCGTTACAATATTCGTGCTTCCATCGACGGTCATCGCATAAAGATTTTTCGCTTTGTCATAATTAGTTGCAACCATGTCAGGTACAAAGACTGCTTCGATTTGGTCCCTTTGTTCCTGGCTTAATTGCTCTACATAATATTTGGAACCAAGTAAACCTCTTTCCTCTGAACCAAATGCAATAAATTTCAACGTCTTATCGGTATTATACCCTTTATACACACGAGCTAGTTCAAGCATTAAGCCTACACCTGAAGCATTATCATTGGCTCCTGGTGCTCCGACAACACTGTCATGGTGAGCGCCAAGAATTACTTCCTTAACATCTTTATCCTTCGATTTTGCTTCCTTAGTCGCAATAACGTTTACTGATTGAAGGTCTGAATAATGCTTAGACGTTAAACTGATTTCAACAGCTCCTTTTTCCATTTGCTCCTTCAGCCACTCCCCCTGGATATAAGCTGCACCAAAGACTGGCACATCATACTTCGTTGTTAAACTTGGATTAAATGCCTGACCATAATTTCCGCGGCTTCCTACTAAACTTTGAAGAATAACACCAGCAGCACCAGCTTGAACGGCGTTATCTACCTGTGCACGATAATCAGCTGTTGATGATTCTCTTGCCATGAGAACAACTTTTCCGCTAACATCGCTAAAATCGTTAATATTGGTACCCCCTTCAACATAGACAACCTCTGCTTTTACTGCTGCATCACTAATTTTCCCATTAGGGGCTGCACCCATTTCCCATACTGTGCCATTGGAAAAAGCAACATCTGCTATGTATTGGTCAGCAACTGGAAAATATTGATATTCTACATCATATCCATAGCTTTTTAGCGTTTTAGCAATGTATTCTGCTGATTTTTTCTCCGCTTCCAATCCTCCTGGCCTTGTTCCAATTTCTTTCGATAAATATTTGATATGTTCGATTGCGCGTTCAGCATCCGCTCTTGCTACGATTTTTTGATCCTGGGAATAAGGAGAATTCCCATTTTCTTCTGCATGTGGTGCAGCATACCCGACAGACCCGAATGCAAGTGAAGCAGCTAAAACCGTTGCTAATACTTTTGGCATTTTGCGATTCCTCTTCATATTTACCTCCCGAATATATTAATAGTTTGCTAATAATAGTATAAGTATAGACGGAAAGAAATCTGAAAATAAGTGTATTAATTCCTAATATTCAGATAATATAATCTGTATTTTTGGTTAATTTAGGGGAAAAGTATCACTACTTAATCCCTTCTCTTAACTAACTTTGTTGGGGCCTTTTCATCTACGATAAACCTTAATCCCAAAGAAGTTCTTCAGATTAGCTGAACAACTTTTTACGACTTACATTTGCATATAAAAACAACACTAAGGTAATCAAAATTATTAGGATTTGTATCAATTGATTATCCGAAAAGGCTTGATCCATAGCAAAATACAATACTATCCAAATAAAATAAAGAAATAATGAGATAGCTAATCCAGCCATGAGAATAACGATTTTAATTTTTTTGTACAAGAGATTGCCTAATAAATATTTAATATAGAAATAAACAATAACTCCCGACGCTGCTATTGGTAAAATATAATCATTTATCTCTAGCATCATATCTTCCTCTGGGAAATCAGATATTAAAAGGTTCGTATACCAAACAAGATGGATCATCATATTAAATACTAGTAAGTAGAAATGAAATATTAAATCACCAGCAAATAGTGCCAATACATTAATGTTTTAAGTATTTTTCTTTTGATTTTCTCCCCTCCAAATTATTTCTTCTTTGTTTGAAAATACTTTTGTGTTAATAATCCTGCATTAAAAACTGAAAAAATCATAACAAAGTAAAACATTTTTTGAGAAAATAAGAACCTTGTAAAATCAATATAAAAAAAAGAATTAGCAACAAAGCCAATAGCCACTATTATTGATAAAATGAATTGCCCCTTTACAGACTTAATCATTGTATCCCTCCATACGTTAGCTTTTTAATAACTTTAAATTCACAAAATAATCTATTTCACGGTCCATTTATATTATTCCATATTTTCCTAGATATCACCATTAGCTTATCTACTCAATTTGCTTCTTCCGCTTATATCTTTGAATTGATTATATACCTGTATTCATTATAGACACAGAAAAACCCGAATAGTGGACTTCTTTATAAGAGTCCATTATTCGGGTTTTTGTTCAGTAGATGGTCCCAAAATATTTTATTGTATTTTCAAGGTTAAATTATCGAGAATTATAAATTAACTTTGCTCCTTTTTCTTCAAGGTAAACTTTTAACGGTAATGGCCAATCAGTTTGAATAACATCAAATCCCATCTCAACTAATTTCCCCCAACCTAAATCAGGATTTTCTAATAATGAGACATCATCATCAAATCCTCCACAAAGTGATATTTGACGATCAGCCCAAAGAACAATTGAATTAATCATAGTATGATATCCCATTTGTCTCAATTGCTCTAATTTTTCTTTTGAAATATAATCTGCATTTAGATCATTAAAAATCATTTCAAAACCAACAATGTTTATTTTGTCTTTATATTCCATAATTTTATCAAAATTATCTTGACTCCAAACTTTAGGTAAAGTCATATATTTAACATGGTGTGCTGCTAATGCTTCTAAACATTCAGTTGCAGCAACATCCGTTTTTATAATAATTGTTTGTCTTTGATCTTCATATTGATCTAAGGCTTCTAATAACTCTTTACCCCATTTTTGCGCGTGGTCAAAATGCAACAAAATATTTGGATGTTTTTTCATATTTGCCATGAAATCTTTTAATGTAGGGGGAGCTTCTACTGCTTGCATGTTCATATTAAATAATGTTTGCTTTTTAATTTCTTCAGCAGTAAATGTTCTAAACTGCTCATCTCTATTAAAACGAATTGGTTCTTCGTTTTCATGGAAAATATGAAATACCCCATCACTTGTTTTACTAATATCAAACTCAACAATATGAGCACCTTGATTAATAGCATTTAACATAGATCTATATGTGTTATAAGCAATGTTTCCACCTGCTGAACCTTGGTGACAAGCAATTAATACATCATTTTCTCTTAATAGTTTTTCTAAAACGTTTGTATATTTCATTATCTTTTTCCTTTCTTCATTTGTTGATTTATTTATATCTTCATTGATTAATTCTTATCCAAATCCCAATCTTTTAAAATTGGAATAAGATCCTGATAAGTCCCTTTATTAGCAAATACCCAATCACCATGATCTAAATAATGTAATTCGCTGCCATCAAAACGAGATGCTTTCAAACCTAATTCCTTTGCAAAAACAAGTTGAGCTGCTAAATCCCAAGGCCCAGATTTTGACGTCGCAAAAGCTGCAAACTTACCGGTAATAACATGAATGCAATCAATCCCGCCACAGCCAAAGTAGCGAATATCAAAGGATTCCTCCGCCAACCTTCCAAAGCATTCCTTTCCATACCAATTCCGTACATCTGCTGAAATAAGACCTTCCTGTAAAGATATCTCTTCCGGAGCTGGCATTGTTTCCCCATTCAAAAATACTCCCTTATTTTCAATTGCATAATATAAGTCGTCATTCATTACATCAAAAATATAACCTAATTTACCAATGTCATTTTCATAGTACGCAATTAAAATGCAAAAATGGTCTTGTTGTTTCACAAAGTTTGTCGTTCCATCGATTGGATCAATGACCCATACATGCTCTCTATTATCATTTATTATTAATTCTTGCGATTCTTCCCCAATAATCATATGAGTTGGATAAGAATCGGTAATTTTTCGAACAAGAAAATCTTGAACTTTTTTATCTATATTTGTTACAAGGTCTTTACGATTTAATTTTGTTTCAATTGTTAACTCTTCTAAAATATCACTCTTAATAATTGGAACAATTTCATTTAACCAATTAATTATTTCCTTATGAACTGTTTGTAAGTCTTCCACTCTGTAGCCTCTTTTCTTAAATTGAAAAGTTAAATTTATGATTTATAAACCTTTTTTCATCTATGAAGAGTTAGTCTAAATTGATTAATTCAATTTCAACTCTACAAACATCTTCTATAAAATATTTTTTTTGCTTCCTCTCCCATAAACCAAGTAAATGACAATCGTTGATATCACCATTAAAATTACTGAGTAGACAAAGTTCATTGCTTTTGCATCAATCGAAGCAGTTGGATCTGTATTATTTCGAATCACGATACCAAGTGGTTGATACAATGGATGATATAAGAAGACGGTTAAATCATAATCTGCTAATAGACTATTAAAGTTTAATGCGAGTATGGCTAACGTTGACGGCAACACTATAGGCAAGATCACGCGTATTAATGTATAAAAAGGTCCAGCGCCTAAATTCTTCGCCGCATCCTCAAGAGAGCTATCGAATGAGTAATAAGCTGCCTTCAAAATCCTTAAAGTAAATGGAATTTTTTCAATCACATAGGCAATTAACAATATACTTAATGTTCCCGTCAAAACGATATTTCCGATAATAGGCATTGGTTTATCAAAGGTAATAATTAAACCTAAAGCCATTAATATACCAGGAATTAACCAAGGAATATGGAATAAATATTCTAAAGTCGTTGTTAATTTATTGTTATGTTTATGGATTAAACGGGCTATAAATAACATCGCAGCTACGACAATGATGGCAGCTAATCCAGAATAGATAATACTAATAACAAATGGTTCATAAGCTGAAGCGTCTGATAAGATTTTGATATAATTTTCTAATGTAAAATGCTCCCACGAAAGTGTTCCCGTACTGATACTGTACGTATCGGTAAAGGAGAAAATAATGACAGCTAGGATCGGCAACACATAGATTGCAAATAGGACATACGCAAAAAAGTGGACAATCATATTGGCAGCCTTATTATTAATTTTTTGCTTTACGATTTTCGTTTTTACTTTTGATACCGAAATATAATGACCCTTTTTCTCATTTCTCGTAATAATGTAAAGTAAAACAATTTGTGCAACTCCTAAAAATATCGCTAATAATGCGGCAAGATCCCTTGAACTCATACTATTTGCAAATGTAAGGATCATCGGGCTAATCGTTTCAAAGTTTTTTCCGCCTACGATCAACGGTGCAGACATCGCACCGAATCCTGTTGCAAATAGCAATACAGATAATGTTGCTAAAACAGGTCTTAATACAGGTAAAACGATTTTAGTAACAATTTCCCATGTTGAAGCTCCCATATTTCTTGCTGCTTCAACCGTTTGATAATCAATGCTTCTAATCGCATTCGAAAGAAATATGATATGATTCGTCGTACAAGAAAAGGTCATCACAAAAACAACGGCAGGATAACCAATGAACCAATCTGGATTCATCGCAGGAAAGATTTTCACTAAAAATGTTGTTAAAAACCCAGTATTCCCATAAATAAATTGATAGCCTGCAACTAATATGAGTCCGCCATAGATCATCGTTGTAAAATAACCGAGTCTTAATATTTTTGAGCCTTTGATATCAAAATAATCTGTGACTAACACTATGAAGACACCAACGATGTTTACAGTGACAACTAACGTTATCCCTAATAAAAAGCTATTAAATAAGCTTTTCATTGCTCTTTCAGATGATAGCAACTTTTGAAAAGGTTCTAGTGAAAAGGCACCATCTGCGAAAAATGTCGTATAAAGAATATTAATATTTGGGAGAATGAGAAACGTTGTGATGAACCAAGTGAGTATGATTCCCACAAACCAAAGATAAATTTTATTTTGGACATGAGCGCTTATAAATTTATTCATGATGATTCTCCTAATATTGAAGGATGTCGTTTGGATTGATAAACAATGTGACATCGTCACCCTCAGAATATTGAAAATTACCATCCTCTTTCTCGATATTGATAAGAGAAGAGCCCATTACTTCATATTTATATAGAGAGTATGTGCCATAAAATTCTTTCGACACGACCTTTGCCTGAAGTGCAACAGATTGTTGATCTCCATTTAGTACTTTTGTTTTTAACTTTTCCGTTCGGATATAATATTTTTTGGCTGGATCTAATTTAATCCCTGATTTTTTTGAGATTTCATCTATTATTTCGGTGCTGATTGAATTTGCCTCACCAATGAAATTACAAACAAACTCTGTTTTCGATTGATTGTAGATTTCCTCAGGTGTACCTACTTGCTCAACCACTCCATTATTAAAAACAGCCACGCGATCCGATAACGTTAGGGCTTCCTCTTGGTCATGTGTGACATAAACCATGGTTATTCCTTGTTCGAGCTGCAATTTTTTCAGTTCTTTTCTTAATTGCTTTCGCAGCTTTGCATCCAAGTTTGATAATGGTTCATCTAACACAATGATTTTTGGGGCAAGTACCAATGCCCGTGCAATTGCCACACGTTGTTGTTGTCCACCGGATAATTCGGATACATTTTTCATAAGCTTATCCTCTTTTAAATCAACAACCTCCGCGACTTCTTCTACACGTTTTTTTATGTCTTCTTTTTTGTATTTTTGAACCTTTAATCCAAAGGCAATGTTTTCATACACGGACATCGTTGGAAACAAGGCATAGCTTTGAAAAACCATCCCAATTTGTCTTTTTTCAATTGGTGTATTTGTAATGTCCTCACCATCTACAGTGATTTTTCCTTTAGTAGGATTAATAAATCCTACTAATGTTCGTAATGTCGTCGTTTTCCCACAACCAGACGGTCCTAGAAACGTGAAAAACTCGCCTTCTTTTATGAATAAATTTAAATTTTGTATTGCTACAAAATCATCAAATTTTACTTGTATATCTTGAAAGTTAATCACAAGGCTTCCTCCTTTAATGAAAACCGTCAAATCCTTTAAGATTCGACGGTCTATAAGGTTGTTTACTAGGGGGAATGAATTAAGTTTCTCAACTTTAATTGCCTACCTCGAGGCAGTTAAGCTTTTCTAATTAAAAGATTTCTAATTCAATTTTTTCTATCCAATCGTTAATATGCTCCGAAATGAAGGTATAATCGATATCTTGAACTGTCGTGTTTTCAAAAATTGATTTCATTTTGTCTGAAGCTTTTTCTAGTGCTTTTTCATTTACAGGCAGAGTACCAAATTGTTCCGCCCAAGCACCTTGAATTTCTGTGCTACCAAACCAGTTAACAAATTCTTCTGCTGTTTGAGTATCATGATCCTTCCCTTTATTAACGATTCCAATTTGCTCAACTAAAGTTGGGACACCAATTTTGGGAGAAACGATACCCGCTTCAAATCCAAATTCCTCTTCTATACCCGGTAAACCACTACTATAAATAAATGAAATTGGGACTTTTCCTGAAGCAAGGTTTGCATTGTTATTCTCACCTTCAGGCGTTTTATATCCATTATCAAAGAACGTTTTAAGTGCTTTCCATCCTTCTTCAGACACACCTAAATCTCCATTTTCATCTAAATATCTCATTAAAATGCCGTTTACTACTGCTTGATTTGTCGCTCCACCTAAATTAATAGGAACATGATATTTCCCTTTGTATTCTTCATTTTCAATTAAATCTGTCCAATCTTTAGGAGCAGTTTCTTCTGTATATACATCTTTGTTATAAAGCATGATAATTCTTTGTTCGACAAGTGGCTGATAGAAATTTTCTTTATCGCTAGATCCTTCAGGAAGTTCATTCTTCCATTTAGGTTCGAAAGGCACAAGAATATCATTAGACTTTAATGTTTCAAAATTCATTTGATTTAAACCAAATACTACATCTGCTAAAGGTTTGTTCTTCTCTGCAACGATACGATTTAAAAGGTCACCGCCTCCAGCTTCAACTAACTTAAGCTCAAAGCCCGCTTCAGCAGCTTTTTGAGTTAACCAATCTCCGCGTCCATCAGATAACGAGTTTGAATAAACAACAAGTGATTTCTTTTCTGCTTTTTTATCTGTTTCTGTATTATTTTCAGTTGAATTATTGCCACCCATACAACCTGCTAAAATACTAGTAACCAATATGAATACCATAACGAGTAGAAATGATTTTTTTAATTTCATTATTATTCTCCTAGGTTGTCAATTTTTTTATTGCTTCAGCTTGGTCTGCACATGATATTTAACTGTCAAGATCAGGATAATTACTGTCGGTATAAAGGTCACAATATTCGTTAGTAGAACAGCAATATCTTTTATTAACAGTCCATAAATAATCCATAAAAATACACCTACTGTACACAAACAATACATAGGAATCGAAATATCAGAGGTCCTTTTTGTTTTAATTACTTTGTATGCTTGCGGGATAAAAGAGCAGCTGGTAAAGATGCCAGCAATCACTCCTAATAACGTAATAGACATGAATTCGCTCCTTTGTTGACTTTTACTCTAGTTATCTAGGATACTACCATTCGCATTAAATACATCTCTCCTACTCTTTTAGTTTGTGATTTTCCTTTCCTTCTCTTGATTAACCTTCTAGTAAAAGTTTTACTAATATCAAGTTAATCTATTACCTTTCCACAGGACAAATATACTGTATTTTTATTAATTCAATATAGATATAATGTGAATTTAATGTAAATAAACAGATGAATTATCTTAATAAAATAGAAATTGCCACTCTACAACTGAATGTTATTTTCACTAAATCAAACTAAATATTTTAGTATTAAATTTACTTTTTTTCACAAAAATAGTACAATTAATTTGAATATTGATTGAACTTAATAACTATTATTTCGGATAATTCATCCATTTAGAAAGGTGTCATATGGCTACAATTAAAGAAATAGCAAAATTAGCGAATGTTTCTAGTACAACTGTCTCAAGGGTATTAAATAATGACGAATCATTTTCTGTTTCAGAAGAAACTAGAAACAAGATTTTATCCATAGCTAAAGAATTGGGTTACAAAACCTTAATTGAACGACATCAACAAAAACAGAAAATAATTTATCGAATTGCCCTTATTTATCATCCAATCATTTTTAAAGATTTTATTGATAGTGATTATTACTTCTCAATAAGAAAGGGAATTGAACATCTTTGCTTACAATACAATATTGAACTAGTAAATAATCCTGTAACATCTCATGAAAAAATAACAGAATTACACGGCGTCATTATTTTAGGTAATTATTCAAAACATGAAATTGATTACTTTTTAGAAGGGGTTGAAACAAAGCACGTAGTCATAGTTGGAAATTGCCCTGATGATCAAAAATTTGATTCTATTTGGTTTCATACAAGAATGGCTGTTCAGCAAGGAGTGGAATATCTTCAAAAATATGGTCATCAAACTATTGGATACATGGGCGCGAAGCAGCATATTGAGATTCCTGAAGAGGAACGCCGTGATGTTATTTTTAAACACTGTCTGGAACGAAACGGAGATTTTGATTCTTCAATTGTTTATATTGGAGAACCAGGAGAAAAGAGTGGTTATGAACTTATGGTAAAAGCTATTCAATCTAACAAACTACCTTCCGCTTTCTTTATCGCAAATGACCCGATCGCTATTGGTGCTTTAAAGGCTCTTAATGAGGCAAAGATAAAAGTACCTGAGCAAATCAGTATAGTGAGTTTGGACGGGCATCCTTTTACTGCCCTTACCAACCCGCCATTAACATCCATCCACGTTCCTACAGAATTTATGGGAGCGACAGCAATTGAGCTTCTTATAGAGAGATTAGAAAAGGAAAGAAAAATTGCAAAGAAAGTGATAGTACCAACTCAATTAGTTGAGAGGGATAGTTGTAAGAACTTATCATGAAAAATAGAAAAGAAAAAAGCAGGAGAGCGTTCTAAATAAAATATTTGCAAAATAAAAAGGAGCAGCCCTCTCCTACCGTTGATTTGACAAATGACCATTGGCACAATTCTCTATACTAATATTTAGAAATGTTGGTACGAAGGCATTTTATTGGTATGGACTTTTGTGTCATTCGTCAACTTTATGTAATCCTCTATTCTTTTTATGCTAAAGTACCGCTTCATTGTGGATTGTCCTATAAAATTCCCTCACATTTGAAGGTTGGTAAACCATTAATTCTACTTGATTAGAAAAAAAGGCTTTACTCCTTTGTGAAGTAAAGCAACCATTAATAAAAATAAATATTTATTCTACAGTAACACTCATTAGAGGCAAGCTTCGATTAGGAAACACTGTTGATGGAGTTTCACCAATTCTCTTCGCACCCATTTTTAAATAATAACCTTCTGCATTTGGATCACTATCAATAATAAACTCTTTCATGATTAAATGTTTTGCTTTGTTTATTATATCCTCCCATAATAGTTTTCCAATTCCCTTTCCTATATGGTAAGGATCAATAAACAAAGCGTCCAAACGATTAGGATTTGTAGAAAGACTATAAAATGCAAGTATTGTGTTATCTTTCTCCAATACATAAACATGATTTTCTTTCATGTATGGTACTGTTACTGTCAGATCGTCTTTACATTTTTCAATAAATTCTTTTGAATATCCCCAATATGCTTTTGATTTGTAAGCTATTTCACTAAGGACTTCACTGTCATGATTCACTGCTTTTCTTATTTTCAATGAAGACTCCTCCCGATTGTGTTCTTTCCTTTTAGTTTGGTACGTTTAATATGACATCCCCATAAAATTGTCCATCTAACTCAACTTCAATTCTCCATAATCCACCAATAGGAAGTTCGAAAAAAGTTGTAAATCTATTTAATGTAGGATAACCAGAACTTGGCTCTGTTATCTTTTCTGGAGGTACTGCCGTTATGCGCTCTCCAGCTTCTTTATGATAAGCATACATTGCTAATTCTTTTCCTTTGTAAGCTTCAAATGGCTCTGCAAAACTAAACATATACCCGTAAGATTTTCCTGCGACAAGGTTTGGGTCTGGATATATCGTAAACAAGACTTTGTCATTTTCAGCATATTCATGTCGGGGCTCCCAATTTATTGTTTTATATAATAATTCACTTTTTAAAATATGTGCGTTATCTTTATCTAATGATCCATAGCCTTCATCTTTACTTATAATTGTTGCAGTGCCGTTATTCTCACCAAACCAAATTTCGTATTCATACAATCTTTCAGGCATGTTTTTATTATATTCAAAAAATAAAGTGGCTTTTACGTCAGCTTCTCTGGCAATTTTCGCTTCTGTATTGGGTTCCCATTTTACCTTTTCAAATGCTGTTGTTAATTTTTTTATTGTTTCGCTGTCTGTTATCATGACAACATCTTCATAATTGCCATCAGGGTTCATTTTTTGAAAATCAACTCTTGTCAATTGTCCCTTTTCTTCCTTCATACAACCGGCCATTAACAAGATAGAAGCAAATAGAAAAGTAAAATATTTAATTTTTTTCATCCCACACCTCCATTAATTTAGACGTTTGAGTTAGCTATAATGTTCCATCTTAACAGACTAAATATTTACATTATTTCAATAAGTGATTACTGCTTTCTCAGCAGTTGTCGCCATACTCCCTGTTCCTCCCAGTTCACAAGCAGGATAGTAAAGCCTTCTTCTCTTAGTGCTTTTACAATCTTAGCTCTTCGTTCCCTTACTTCAATGATCGATTTCTTCTTCAAGAATGAAATGGCCATATTCTTTAAGTGCTACGATTGCATCTAATCACTTACTCTAGCAATCTGAGCTTCACACCCTATATTACCTTTTAGTTGCAGACCGTCTGTATTTCTGACTTTTCGAGCAACATCCAACACTTCCTTTGAAGGAGTTAATGGTGACCGAATTAGTGAGTTTTTCCTTTTTATGATTACATTCATTTTTTCTTTGTTATCGGATTGTTGGAGGGTTCCTTTTTATAGTTACATTGAACTCTTCTTTGTGACCGAATTAATGGGGGTTTCCTTTTTACGGTCACATTGAACTCTTCTTTGTGACCGAATTGATGGGGTTTCCTTTTTACGGTCACATTGAACTCTTCTTTGTGACCGAATTGATGGGGTTTCCTTTTTACGGTCACATTGAACTCTTCTTTGTGACCGAATTGATGGGGTTTTCCTTTTTACGGTTACATTAAGCTCTTCTTTGTGACCGAATTGATGGGGGTTTCCTTTTTACGGTCACATTGAACTTTTCTTGGAGGGACTAGAATTTTCTTTATTTTCTGAACTCATGAAACGAAAGTATTTTTTGGAAAGTATTCTATAAAATTTGTCTCCCCCTACTTACCCAAAGTTTATTTAAAGCAGAAAAAGACCTTACTTCTTAGTGAAGTAAAGCCTTTTTGTACAATGAAATTTATATGGTTCTCCCATATTAACTTTTAAGAGTAAAAACACTATTCGAAAACTCTATATACCATTGTTATAGATGTACCTGATACAGCGATTTCTTTGAACCCAAGTTTATTATATATATGGATTGCATTTTCATTATCTAGATCCACACTAATAAAAAAGAGATTTAAAACCATCTTCCAGTGCTTTCTGAATGATTTTATTCATAAGCAGTGTTCCTACCCCCATTCCCCTAGCATTCTTTGAAACTGCTATTCCTAATTCAGGGGTGTCAGGATCAACGTATCCATATCCTTTATTCAATTCATCAAATAATCTGTACCAGACTGCTCCTACTTTTTGATTATCATTATTTATAGCGATTAATGCTTTATCACCTTTTCGACCCCAATCTTCATAATATTTTTTTATTTGAGGTAGTTTTAATAACTTCTCTTTAGATGGTTTATTGTTTGGAATATGTATGGATTCATAAAGCATATCCTTAAAAAATTCAAACTCTTTTTCTTCAAGATTTCTTATGTAAAACAATTTAGATTTCACCTCATTTTTTAATAACAAATTACACGGTTTTAGGTTGATCCAGAAGTGGTTCATACATCATAATCGCATGGTTTTCCGTAACGAATTCATCATCTATTTGAACATTTTCTTTGTTAAATATTTTACGATGAATTCTATTATGTCTGACGTAGCCGCCCCAATATTCCTGTGTAATCAAGTGGGCTTGTTCATAAACTTCAAAGGCATGGTGTACCCTAAAATCCGTTCTGTTAAGTTCGATTACAAGAACAAGGCAGCCATTTATTGCTTTTCCATACCTACCGGGTTAGATCCAAAAGAGGTAAAGAAGAAAGAATACTGCTTTAAGCAAGTGTTTGGAGAGAACATCGAAATAAAGGGAGAAATAAAAGAATCAAACTAACTGTATTTACTGCTGTTCTTCCGTCCGTTCTTGAGTACGATTATGAGAAATACAAGCCGCACTTCAAGAAAATGAAACTTCCGATTGTGGCCGGATTGGACATTAACGGAAATATTATTGTTTACGACATGGTAAAGAATCCGCATTTATTAATTGCAGGAGAAACTGGTTCAGGAAAATCTACACAGATACGCTCAATCTTGAGCACATTAATTAAAAGCGTTTCCCCCGAAAGATGGCGTATCTCGAACAACCATTTATCGCTATTTGGAAAAACCTCTAAAATAAAACGTAAGGCACTTGTTACCAGCTCACAGCTTGAATAAATGCTTTTATTGTTTAGAATAGGTGTATTTTTAAGTGCAAAATAGCACTTAAAACAGGTGCAATTTACCGATTAAAGTGACATGCAGTCGTAAAATCCCTAATCTTTCGTTATCAGAACTATTATCAAAAACAAATTAACAATAACATCCCTTAATGATAAAATTATCACTATCAAAGGGGGAAGTATGATGCAATATACTTATGGATATGCGAGAGTTAGTACCAAGCAACAGGATTTGATTCGACAACTGGATTTGTTAAAGGAATACAACTGCACCGAAATATTAACAGAAAAAATGTCAGGTACAAAAACGAACAGACCAGAACTTATTCGATTAAAGGATAAGGTTAGACCCGGTGATTCAATCGTTGTTGAAAGTTTTTCAAGATTAGGCCGGAGTACAAAAGATTTGATAGAGTTAGTTGAGTACTTTGAAAATAAAAATGTGAAATTGATTAGCATAAAAGAGAACTTTGATACAAATACACCACAAGGTAAACTGATGCTTACTGTATTTCAGGCATTCAGCCAATTCGAAAGAGATCTAATTGCTCAACGAACAAAAGAGGGGTTAGAGAGTGCAAGGGCCAGAGGTAGAAATGGCGGCCGTCCAAGAGTGACAGAAAAACAGATAAATAAAGCTCTAAATCTATATCACTCTAAGGAATACAGTATTAGCGAGATCGTAGAAATGACCGGAATAAGTCAAGCAACATTGTATCGTTACATACAAACAACTCGTAAAGGTAAAGAGAAACAAGCTCCTATTGATCTAGAAAACACTGCCAAAACAAGAATGGGGCTGCGAATAGAAAATAACAATAAATTTGTACGTGGAAAAGGGAAGGTTAAGAGAAAGTATCGAACTGTTCCTAAAACATCATTACAAAATGGAGATCATAGCTAACGAGTATATAATCCACGTCCCTTATACAACTGTCGATGCATTAAAAAAGACAGTATATGATATTCTCGGTGAATTGGATAGTGAGGCTGATATGAGGAATTGTTTTATTGAAGCAGACGTTTATTGCGATGAATTAGGACTTACATGGTAAATTAAAATTAGTAATTGGAAAAAATATATAATTAGGGGAGAGTTGCAGAAATGAAAAAAGTCTTAGTTTCAACATTGTCTTTAGCAATGCTGACTGCCTAGGCAGTGCAAGGGTTTAGGTTATTTTTCGAATCGGATCTGATTGCTTATTTTGCATAAAATCCTGTATAAAAAGTTGTCCTATTATAAAAAAGAACAAGGGCTGTTAGAAGAGATTATTTTGAGTAAACAAGCAATAAAAAGAATATAAAAGAGCTAAAATTCCGACTGTAAAACCAAAACCGAATCTTTTTTGTTTATCTTCTTTTCTTAATTAGGTCACAACAACTTCCAGGTAGGAAAAAGTATTTTATCAGCTGATGCCAATGCATTATTAAAATCCCATGCTGGAAAGGGTACAATGATTAATGAATATAAAGAACGGGTGAATTTTGGAAAAATTATAGGAGATTATTACAATCCTACAACCAAACATTACTATCCTACAAAAAACGGTATCATTCATTATAGTAATACAGGTGCCCATATAGTTCCAGCAGCACCATAAAAATCCGAAGAAGGTGATAGCAAATGGTTTATATAGATAAGATTGTAAAGGAACTTCTTAAATATAAAACAGGTACCGTATTAAAAATAACCTGGGATAGCAATTATACAGGTACATATGAATTAGATACGTTTTATGATACAGACAATGGTTTAGAAATGAATGAAACTGATTATAAGGAATTTCATGTTGCGTTAGTAAAGGAACGCGGGAAAGGAAATAACTTCATAGAAATAGGAAATTCAAAAGATACACCTGTATCCATTGAAATTTTGAATACAGGTGAAGTTATATGGTGTAAAAAATAAATATTAGTAACCAACTATTAAAGGCGCGATTGTGGGGAAACGACGATAATGACGTCACTCCCCCCTGCTGCCATTTTACATTGACCAGGTAACCAACTGACCAACCAACCCAAAAATAATACCCGAAAGAGGGGGTAAAAGCGAAAAGGGAGGAGGGACGTCTAAGGGTTACCTTTTCATTTTGAAAAGATCTTACCCCACCATGATTTCTTTTCTTCCTTGTCAGAAGCAATTTCTACTTGGGTTCTTCGCATTTCCAACATTAATTCCCGATCCCTTCGCTCTGTTTCATCTTCAAGTTTTTTATTAAGTGCATTTATAATTTCATTTTTTTTGCAACTCCAACTGTTGATTTAAACTCTTACTTTGTTTATCTAGCCTTTCTATAAGCTCCTTATTAACCTCAACCAACATATCCAATTTTTCCTCTTGATCTTGAAGGCGCTTTTCTAGATTTGATCTAACCTCTGCTGATTGCAACATGGAGGAAGTCGTTTCCCCATTCATCCACCCCTGTATTTGTTTAATACGGTATCTTTCTGTGACAGTTAAAGGAGAATGCAACGTCATCCAATAAATTAAATTCGATAATTGGCATAGCCCACCCCCTACACCTGTTGTAACCTTTCCATAATGTAAAACCATACCATCCACATAACCTTTTCTCCTTGTTGTCTTACCAAGCAAGCACCAATAAGAAAATTTTTCTCCAGGTTTGACAATGACTTTATCTAGTTTATTAGTTGCGACCTTGAGATTCTTCACTTTATTTTGCTGCAGCCACATATCTACATCTTTTAATTCCCGAAGAAGCAATGTTTGATGGGTGAAAATCACATGCTGTAATAAAGGATTGCTCTTTTTTATTGAAAACTTCTTTTTCCCTATGAACCAATCTATATATCTCTTCAAACGGTAATACTTCTTCCCAAAATAAATTCGAGTAGAGCTCCTCTTTACAGGCTTAAGAGATTCCATGTTTTATTCTCCTACTATAAAAAATTCATAGTCCATTTAATTGAAATTTTTAAGAAAACAATGTTTAATCAGTACTTTTTTGAAAAAGCAGCTTATTTTTATTTCGAGGTTTCCACATACTAAAAATTTGATGTTATTGTGACATATCTGTGATTGGAGATTCTTTTTTCCAGTCAGTCGATCCCTCACTAGGATCGATAATCATAAAAAAACTCTCCTTTTAATTGCATTCCACCTGGAATAAAGTTTCCCTACAGATAGTTCAATAATTTAACTCAGAATAATGAACCTTATTTCTGATTTTCTTTATACCAATCTATAGCTAGTCGTTCAATTTCTTTAACAAGGTTTTCCTTACCAAGAATATACGATTGAATATCGTACGGAAACTGTTGAGACAATTGCTGCTTCAACTCACCGTACTTCTTCTTTGCTTCAGGATAAGCTATTAAATAATCGCGAAAAGCTAAATGCCGTTGTATTCCATCGTTCCCGAACTGATAAATATGTACATGATGAGTGCGATTGTCTCCTCCTTTTTGAAAGTATCTTCTATTTGGTATTCCATTTTCACCTTTGGGTTCATATCCCATGTCTTGCATCGCTTTATTGTATTTATCGACCATGTTAATATCTTTAACGACAGGCATAATGTCTATAATTGGCTTGGCTTTTAACCCTGGAACAGATGTACTGCCTATGTGTTCAATCACAACTATTTCTTCTCCGAAAATATCACTTAATTTGCTAGCTTCTTCTTCAAACATCGAAACCCATTGCTCGTTATACGGACATACTTCAACTTTCCTCAGATGAAACTCCTCATTTCTCTATAAGTAGTATCATGGCTTGGTTTATCTATCAAAATTCGAAAGTTATCTATTAATTTAATGGTTTGAATTTTTTACGCTCATTTATCTAGAATTAAACCGTTGGGTCTTTTAACAGCCCTCGTTAATTGAATAATAAGGTTTTTTATACTCTTTCTCCTACAAACAAAATTAGAAAGGCAACCAGTATCATAAAAGAACCTATAAATTTATGATAGTAGGATTTTTCAGTTCGGTTTATTAGTAGTTCTTCAATCCCTTGATTCACATCATCGAGGAAAAACATACCAAACATTGGACTTGTTCTGATAACCAGTGAATAAGTATGAAGATTTGTACCACTATTAAGGTTCAAAAAAATAAGAATGAAAAAATCAATAATTTTCGCATAGGTCTTTCTATTCTTAGAGAATAACCATTCATGTTTGTTTTGGATACCAAGATGTCTTTTCAAATACAACTGACTTACAAGTATATAAATTGCAAACATAACCACAATGCCTACAATTGTAATTGTATTCACTCTAGTTCCCCCTACATACTATCTCTTGTAACTTGTACCTTTATTTGAATAAATAATCATTGATTCTTCTTTTCGAGAGAAATGCAATAATTGCTCTATTAATATTGCAATTTGCATGGAATGTATTTCCTATTGTCATATCGTATGCCTCCCTGACAAGAAAGTATTCTTATTCGAGTAAGCTGCCCAGTTAACTTAAAAAGAAAAAGCCACCAAATGGCAGCTGGATCTTCAACTCTCGCCTCCCTTAGCATTAACTAACTGCCACATGAAGGTACTCCACTAATTGATTATTCAAAAAAAGAAGCACCAATTAAAGCTACGCTTGATGAAAATAGATTCCATAGGATATGAATGGTAATTGGAACTAATAATCTGTTAGTTTGATAATAACTATAAGTAATAACGACTGATAACCAAAATATTAAAGGAAAACCTGATAAAGTCATATGCCAGCCCGCGAAGATTACTGAGGTAAAAAGAATACTTAATAAAATAGTAAATTTCTTAGAAAATGAGGTAAATATAATTCTTCTGAATATTAACTCCTCTAATATTGGTGCTATAAAAACAAATGGAATAACTATTAAAGGGACTGCTTGTGTCATTCTCGAAGAATTAGATACTTCAGACGTGGAAAACAAAGGTGTTATTGTAGCGATAACTATAAATCCTATTATTACTATAAAAAACCATTTGATAATTGCATATATTGATTGTTTAACCGTTGATTTTCTTTTTTCAAATACCATTAGTTTTAAATCGTCTTTCAATAAATATAAAGTTACGAACAATAACAAGGGGGAAAGCATAAAATTAAGTATGATCACTAAACTTCTCGGATTATTAAATATCAAAGTGATTACATCACCTAAAAGTCCTACTCCAAAGTAAATTATCAATGCATATACATGATTTTTTTTCATTTATATCTCCACTCAACCATAATAGATATTTTATATATTAAGAAAATTCCTTCTTCAGCCTACACCGTTAATTAAAGAAGGAAGAGATCAAAAATGTGTATAAATAATGAGTTTAATTTAAAGAAGCTCACCAAATACTTTTAGCTATTTCTAATTCATCTAATGAAATTAAATTTTTTTGCATTTGGGTAGGACATATTAAATTATGTTTTTTAATTTTCTGATTTATTAGTTTTATATCCTGTTCTGTTTTACAAGAATGCACTAGTTGAGAGATTTCTTTTTGTAGCTTTAACCAAGGAGGTATATATCCTGCATCCTTTGCTATATTTTGGAAGTGCTGATATGTATCCATTTTTAAATATTCTTCAGATATTGGTTTTCCTTTCTCCTTATAGTTATCTTTTTCCCCTGCTTCTTCTAAAATATCTCCTAATTTAAATCATTATATTTCCTCTCCATAAGATCCTCCGGTATATTTTTTTAGTCTAGCATTTTATGATTATTTAACCATTAGCCACTTTCGTATCCTCACTAAAATAAAGTGAAACTTCCATAAGTGGGGGTTTTTCGACGCACAGGACGTGCTAGTGCCGACGTTGCCACAGGACGTGGCGTTCTTAGTCGGCTTTCATCCCCCACTTATGGTTAGTTGAACCAATCACGCTCAAAACGCCACGTCCTCCCAAAAGCTCTGCTTTCGGTCGTGCGATGAAATGCGGATGAAGTACTCCTTGTCCTGTGGCTTTCGCCTGACTAGGACATCGTGTCCGTCGTCGGGCCTTTACGGGCAGTTGATCCCCCACTTAGGTTTCTTTAATTCTCTCGCAACCTTGAAGTGGGGGTCTTACTGCCCGTTAATCTGCGATAAAAATAAGTAGTAGATTGTCCAGAACCAATTAGGGAGAGTTTCCCAATACATTCTTCCACCCCATTTTATTCTAAAATTAAAATTTCACCGCCCCCTGGAATGTAACAAAACTTATCAATATTATTCAATAATTCCGATAATTCAAAACGCGAAGTTTCTATTCTTAAAAGGCAATAATTCATCTCTTATACCCATTTGTTTAATTACCTAACTTAGCTGTTTCTCGAAACAAAAACATTCGTGGACTCGCTTAAATTTATTCTTTACTATTTCTTTCTCTTCACCAACATAATGTGCGAATACTTGAACAGGATACAACATTGGAACTTCACTTCTTAAAACTCCCTTTAATTCTTCTCCACCATTTATAAATACTTGCAGATACGATTCTACCTTTTCAAAATGGTTAGCCTCATACCATTTGATTACCCAATCATCGTCTCTTGTCCACGCTTCAAGACGGTTCAATCCAATATCCTTTGATATATTCTCAGCTTCTAAGAGTAACTTTTTACCTATTCCTCGCCTACGAAAATCTGGATGGACTGCTATATGCCATATCATTCCACCGTTTCCCTTTCCTCTTGAACAAACTGTTCCTTCTTCTATCTCATATTCAATATCTATCAATCCAACAATTTGATTATCAATCACTGCTACTAATTCTATAGATGGATTTTCATACTTTTCTTTTTCTTTTAACACGTTATCAAAATATGCTGTATCCAAAAAAGATAATATCCTACAGCGTACCCATCCTAATTCATCTTCTTCCTTATATCTTCTAATGTCCATATCTAATTTCTCCTTAAGATTATTCACCTTCTAAATATAACTTCAATTTAAGACTTCAATATCCTATTTTTATAATCCTTCTAAAATATTCCTCAAAAAATATTAAACTAATGCAGGATTTCTAAAACAGTAAGAGAATTACCTATTACATTCAATTTTTATCAAAGGATTGGAGGAACAACATGATTGAGGTTCTAAAAATTAATCCCGAAATGACCTACAGTCTTAGACATAGGGTTTTACGTCCTCACCAGACAGTTGAGGACTGCAAATATGATACAGATCATGAAGCTGGTGCATTTCATGTTGGAGCATTTTATCAAGGAGAGCTCGTTAGTATTGCTTCCTTTTGCGTTGAAAACAATCCTGATTTTACAATTGAAAAGCAATATCGCTTACGAGGAATGGCAACTCTTGTAGAGTTTAGAAATTTAGGAGCTGGTAGATCACTTGTTACCTTTTCCGAAAATTTGATAAAAGAGCAGGGGTTTGACCTATTATGGTGCAATGCAAGAACCACAGTACAAGAATATTACAATAAATTAGGGTTTAAAGTATATGGTGAAATTTTTGATTATCCTCCTATTGGTCCACATATTGTAATGTATAAAAAATTAACATAAAAAAGCAAGTGGTCAATCGCCTTCATAGATTGACCACTTCGATAACATATCCGATTTTTTCTCTATCATACTCTTAAATATCAAGCCCTCATGATTTTGATGCACTTATCGCGTTGCCAAATCTAATAATAGAAAAACCTAAGGTTGAAGAAATAACCATGTCTCGAATTGGATAGAGATCCGGAGTAAATCTTAATTCTATGCTTTCACTCAAGAGCTTTTCTAATAAAATTCCAACAGGCTCAACCTTAGTCGGAGAAACCTCTTGATCGGATACATAATATCCAGCGTTTTCATCAAACATTTCAAATGAGTCTGCACTAAATGAATAGACATATAGTTTTGTCTGACGAATCCGTTCTAACCAACGGCTTTCTACTGTGATAATCTTGTCTGCACTTGAGCCGAAAAAGAATTGATTTTTATCATTTTCGTTCGTATAATCTGCCTTCCAATAAATAACTCTTGGACAATCTCGCGGAAAATAGTAGTAAATGGAATGTTCTTGATCAATTGCCCAAACAACTGGTTTCGCAGATGTTTTGGATGGTCTAGGTGAAAAGGTTATTATATGAGGGTTTTCGCTAAAATGGTATAACAATAGAAAACCTCCAATCTCTTTATTTCTTACTGATTTTTGCTTTTTTCATGCGTAAAAATAGTACGATTATAACTGCTGCTATTATAAGAAATGGATACACTTTCATAACAATATTCATCCAATGAAAAGGTGCTTCATGAACGTAGGCAGCTTTTAACCACTGTTTTTCTTTAACTTCAACGGCAATTGAGCTGTCAGTGGAAATACCGTTTATTTCATAATACTTTGTTCCTTTCGGATAAGAATTAGAAGCATTGCCATAATAATTGCCAGACAAAGGGTCAGTTTTCGTTTTTACTTTTCCAATAACCTTCCCTACTTCACTTTCAAGTACCTTTTCTTCTGTCACTTTATAAACATTCCCATTCCAAACAACAAAGGAATAAGCCCAATCAAGAGCATGAACAGAGAAGTTGATTGAAAATATCATCAGTAGAACTAACAATATTATTTTTTTCATAAATAAGTCCCCCAATTAACATCCTTTTTAATACGAATTGAAGAATTTCTCTTTAAAAATAGGACTTAATTCGCTCCAAACATCAAATTTATTTCCGTCGAGGTCAGAAAATACAAAGTTCCGTCCAGAATGTCCCCTATCCTCAATTTCCCCAACCTTGATTCCTCGGTTAATAAAATCCTTATGAATTTCTTCTAAAGCAGCCATTCCATTCACTTCAAAAGTCATTGAGAAGCGCTCATTGCCTTTACTATCAATAAAATTTGAACTTTGATCTTCTTTCGATTTAACTAAAAAAAAGCTCTGGTTAGCGAAATTCAGAATAGCCTTTTCTTGATCTTTATAGCTTAGCTCAGCTCCTAGCTTTTCCGTATACCATTGAGCTGAACTGTCTACATCCACTACAGGAATATAAATCGTCCCCACCCTTATTAATTTTTCACGCATGATTTCATCTCCTATTAGTTAGTTAAATAGTATTTCTTCTAATAAATGTTTTTTCCTTCTAACCATTTATATTCGAATCACTACACTTAGCAGTACATTTGAAAAATTAACCAAATCTTAGCACGATAATGATATGATAATAAAAAAACAGTAGGTATCTCTCGTATTTAACAGGTTTATCATTAAGGAGTGTTTTTTTGAAATGTCCATTTTACTTATTATTAATAAGTCAGTCTTCTACAAAACTAGCTTATTCTTTATATACAATGACAATCATTACATTTATCTATCAAGAAACGAATTCAGCCACTTTTGCATCAGCTGTCACCATTATTAGTATGATTTCGCAAATTATAAGTGGCTCTACAGTACCACTTATGATGGAAAAATATACTTTGAAAAGGATTCTATTCATTTCACAGATGTTCCATATGCTTTTTTATGCCTTTATAGTAATCTCGTTATTATTTATCCCTAGACCAATCAATTATATTTTGCTCTTTTTTTTATTAGCATTTATTTCATTTTTTAATGGCTGGTCTAATCCTTCGAGGAGCGCCCTAATCCCAGAGATCGTTTCAAAAGAAAAATTAGTAAATGCTAATAGTATTTTGTCTACTACTGATCAAATATTACTCCTTCTTGGCTGGTCCATCGGGGGTATTCTAATCGTTTATCTCGGTCATTATAAAGTCGTTATCATGACCATTATATTGTTGTTGATTTCTATCCTTTCTTTAATGATGTTAAAGACGAATGTGACAGTTCGTAACAAGAAGAAAAATAGTCCATTAGAATCTCTAAAGGAAGGCTGGGTCATTGTTTTTAAACACCCTACCTTAAGCACGATTACGAAAATGGATATCATTGAATTATTTGGTGGAAGCATTTGGATTGGAGCTGTCACCTTAATCTTCGTTCAAGAAGCATTAGGTCAAGATGAAAAATGGTGGGGATATATTAACTCAGCTTATTATGCAGGAACGATTATAGGCGGTATTTTAGTATGGAAATGTTCTAAATATATAAATCAGTCTCTCGTACTTTTCATTGTTATTGGATCAGTTGGTGTTTCTATTCTTACCATCATCTATTCTTTTGTTAGTGTTCCTATTTTCGCTTTGTTATTAGTTATCTTAATGGGCCCTTTATATCAAGTTAGAGATATTGCTCAAAGTACATTTATTCAAAACTCCATCAATAAAGAACTTTTAGGAAAATACTTAGCTTCAAAGGCAACCATAAATCAAGCAGTCTTTAGTTTATCTGTTTTTATCATTGGTTTGCTTGTAGATTTAGTAAGTGCAAGATTTGTATATCTGTTTTCCGGAATATTATTGCTTAGCTCTGGGATCTACGGCTATCAAAAATTATTCAAAAATCATCAAACCCACGTAGATCAAACTCAAAAATACGATTAGATATCTAGTTAAAGTTTTTTGTATAGGCTTGATGGTTGCTGCGGCAGCCATTTTCTTTTTCTATGTTAAACTTTCCTGTTGATCTCCGCTGCAGGCACTCGCTTTCCGCGGGCGGTCCGGAAGCCTCCTCGTCGCTATCGCTCCTGCGGGGTCTCCCTTTGACTCGCTTCTCCCGCAGGAGTCTCGCGCCTTCCGCTCCAATCAACAACAAAATAGCATGATCAACACTAAGCTTTAACACAAACTTTTCTTTAATAATTTTTTAATTAGATGAAATTATTTAGAGATTGAACTCGTTATTATAAATGAAATCCCAAAGCGAGACATGCGCATGATCGTTTCAGTAAGGAGGTCAAAATGGAAGAAGAACTGCATTGGATCCAAGAAGTGCTATCCGGCAACAAGCATGCCTACGCACACATTATTAATAAATATAAAAATCCGTTATATGCCACAATTTTACGAATGACAAGAAATCCTCAGGATGCTCAGGATTTAGTACAGGAGGCTTTTATTAAAGTCTATCATCAGCTCGGTAAATTTGATGGAAAAGGATCGTTTTCCAGCTGGATCTATCGGGTGGCGATTAATCACTGTATGGATGAATTCCGAAAGAAACGCTATCAAATGAAACAGGTGGAAATCAACGAAGAAAAAATGGTGAACTCGAACCATCCTGAAGTGATTTTCTTAAAGAAAGAAAAAAATAGGCAGCTCGAGCGTTTGATTGCTACGCTGCCAGAAGATGAACGAATGATCATCCTCTTAAGATATGCAAATGAATTAAGCTATAACGAAATCAGTGAGATTGTCGAACTCCCTCTTTCAGATGTCCGCAATAAGCTTCATCGGGCTAAGAAAAAAATGAGAGATATAGTAAAACGCGAAGGAGGCTATTTTCATGAATTGTCCAACGGCGGATAAACTTTCACAGTTTGTTGATAACCTGTTAGTAGAACAGGAGCAATCTGATATAAATACTCACTTAAAAAGCTGTAATGAATGCAGGAGAATCGTGGAAGCTTTTAAAGATGAACAACAATTTTTAAGAGAAACTTTACAAACACCAACATTACCTGATGACTTTGATTCCTTAGTTCTTGATCAGCTTGAGCCTTATAAACAGAAGGCTGTCCGCAGAAAAAGAACTCCTTGGAAAAGGATTATACTTTCTGCAGCGGTAGTGGTAGTAGCTATTGGATTAAGCGCAGCTCTGAATCCTAGCTTTGCCCAGTGGATTGGCGGCTTGTTCTCAACCGAACAAGTTGATGAGGGATTAAGAATGGCAAAGGATGCAGGACTCGTACAACGAGTAAATCAAGAAGTAACGAATAATGGAATTACATTTAAAGTGGAAGATGTCATAACTGATTCTTCTCGGGTCGCATTGTCCTATCAAATAATCAATACAGATGGAAAACTACAAGATACACAACTAGACATTGATGTTTTACAAGACAGCATCATGGCCTTCGATCAAAATGGAAAACGTATTGAACACATTGGCATGGGTTGGTCTGAAGGAAGTGATTACGGTTTAATTGAAATTTCATTGCGAGAACAGCCAACAGTAGAGGCAATGACCGTAAAGTTTAATTTTGATGAGCTAAATGGAGTAAAGGGCAACTGGAAACTAGAAATCCCTATTAATCTTAAGGAAGCTCGTCAAGTTACAATCTCTCTTCCATTAAATGACAAAAATAGTAACAAGCATGGTATCAACATTAATATGACTGAATTTCGCTTTTCTCCATCCTCTAGTGAATTTCTATATGAAACAACCTTTACAGAAGAAGAGCAAGTAAAAGTAAAAGATGAAGTTCAGAAGCTTGAAACTAAGTTCGGTGAGGAAAAAGTAACTGGTGCAACCAACTATGGAACTGCTATTTCTTATCATATCGAGAATGAGGAAGGGAAAGCGATTTATCATCATAATCATAATACCTTTTTTGAAGATGAAGCGTATTCTCATGGCTCAGGACAATTACAAAGTTCGAGCTTTGACATGGAACAACTCGGTCAAATCGCTTGGAATGATTCCTTTATTCCGCAAAAGGATAAGCAAAAGCTGACCTTTGTGTTAGATGGCGTTTTTAAAACCGTACCATCCGATTTTTCTATAAAAATAAAACCGAATGATTTGAAGAAAAACCCTGTGTCATTTGAGTACGAAGGAAACTTTATCACGATAAAAAAAGCGAAGAAAGAAAATGATTATTCGCTGCGAAAATCACTTATGCCTATCGAAAAAGAAACGTCTTTTATCATTGAAATGGAGGGCGGAAGAGAAGCTACTGCTTCAGAACTTGGCGATTGGGTTTTAGTCGATGATAAAGGAAAAACATATTCTACTTATGGCGGGGGATCTATTCTCAATGAAAAAGATAAGAATGGCCGCTACAAGACATCGATCAACCTCAAATCGTATGACTTGGAAGAAATTCCAGAGGAATTGACGCTGCATTTACTTTCCGTCACTCGCTATAATGAGGTCAAGGATAAGTGGAAAGTTCCATTATATTAATTACTCAAAAGGGGAATTTATGGTCCATAACAATGTTCAACTAGTAGAATTAAACAAAGATAATTGGTATGACTGCTGTACTTTAGAAGTATCTGAGAATCAAGTAAATCATATTGAGCCTAATGCCGTTTCGATTGCTCAATCAAAATTCGAACCATCATTGAAACCTTATGCTATCCAATTTGAAGATAAGATCGTAGGTTTTCTAATGTTCAATACGACCCTGGAAGAACTTGATGGTTATTGGATATATCGCATTATGGTAGATAAAAACTACCAGCAAAAAGGGATAGGTAAGAAGGCAACCAAATTAATGATTGCTGAAATGTCTAAATTGCCAAATTGTAAAAAAATCGTTGTTGGCTATCATCCTGAAAACATTGGAGCACATCAATTATATGCGAGCTTAGGCTTTATTGATAATGGCGATAGATTTGGGAAGGAAATGGCTGTTGTATTAAACATTTAAGTCATAGTTTTTTAGGATTATGAATGTCATAGAAAATGCCTTAGCTTGTTAAGCTAAGGCATTTTTATATTGGGTTAACTATTTTTAAGGAGAATATTTTTTTCTGCCCAATTTTTCATAATAGAAAGCATTTCAGGGCTTAACGGCTTTGAAAAGCCTTTTTTATAAATGGATTTAAGTTTTAACATCGAGACCGGCTCCTCTTGTTCCCGGAGGAGATGATTCATGGCTCTTACATTATACGCGTCTGCTGGCCCATTTACTTTTTCCTTAAATAAATGGACATGCATTGGATCTACCTGAACATCCTTCTCTCCTGTAATGGCAAGTATAGGACATGTAACACCTGCAAGATCCTCGTCATTCTGATATTGAAAATGTTCACGCATCCATTTAGCATTGATTTTTGCAATACCTTTTTTGACTACGGTTTCATTAGACGTTATTAATTCATCAAATAGTTTTGCTTGCTTTGATGATGAGATTTTATGCACCTTTAACCCTCGAAGCAGTAGTCCTAGGAAGCCCTTCATGTTCGTAACCTCCTCCTCAAGCAAACGCGTCTGCATTTCAGAGGCATTTCTTACATTGTCCGCCTGTCCTGCCAGCAAAATCAATCCAGCAGCCTTCACCCAAATTGAATCTGTAGTTCTTTCATGGTTTTACCCCCACTAATTAATTTCTAATTATATGACGGCTAACGTTGAAAAATCGTTCATTTACTTTAAAGAAAAAGATCTGAAAAATAATTTTGCTGATATATGATTACAACCTAAATGTTACCATGGATATAGAAAAGAAAGATATTTGGTACGATGAAAGTATGAAGGTTACCGTGATCTTGGAAAAAAGGAGGTTACGGGCATATTGAACGCCTCATTGTTACCGTGTTCCTGGAAAAATAAAGAATCCGGGCTCATTGAACGCAACATTGTTACCGTGAGCTAGTAACAAGATTTCTAATATCAGCCTAACTAAAAAAGCAGACCTTTTTTCATCCCAAAGGTCTGCTTCCATTTATTCACCTAAGTCTACATTATGATACACTTGTTGAACATCATCTAGATCTTCTAGTGCATCAATCATTTTTTCAAATTTTTCTTGACCATCCTCAGGTAATGTAATTTCATTTTGAGCAAGCATCGTGATTTCCGCAACTGTAAATTCTGTTACACCAGCAGTTTTCAATGCTTCCTGCACTGCATGGAATTGATCGGGCTCGGCATAAATAATAACCGATTCCTCTTCTTCTAAAATGTCGCTTGCATCAACATCTGCTTCCATTAAGATTTCAAGCACTTCGTCTGCTGATTTCCCTTCAAGACCAATAACAGCAGTTGGATCAAACATGTAGGCAACAGAACCACTTACACCCATGTTTCCACCGTTTTTCCCAAATGCAGCTCGTACATCTGATGCCGTACGATTGACGTTATTTGTCAATGCATCTACGATTACCATTGAGCCATTTGGTCCGAAGCCTTCATAACGAAGCTCAGAATAGTTTTCATCTGACCCGCCTTTTGCTTTATCAATTGCACGATCAATAATATGTTTTGGTACATTGTAGGTTTTAGCTCTTTCCAAAACAAATTTTAAAGCTTGATTGGCTTCTGGATCAGGTTCACCTTGCTTAGCTGCTACATAAATCTCTACTCCGAACTTAGCATATATACGACTTGTATTAGCATCTTTTGACGCTTTCTTATCCTTAATATTGTTCCACTTACGGCCCATAATGAACACTCTCTTTCCACTTTGAATCTACACAAAAATATTAATACTAAATAAGCTCTTGTTCAATACTTTTTAAAAATAACTTTAAAAGAAGATTAAGTTCTTCTAACCAAATTATATTACTCACTATATTCTTTTCCCAAATAATATTATATCCAAACTCTTTATTCGTTTCGAAGTTTAGCAAATATAAATGAAAATCTATTTTTCTAACTCTATATATTCTCTTAGCAATTTCCACTCATTTTCTTCTCGTCTCCAAACAAACATGCATTTTGCAGGATAGGCTTTACCGTCAATCACTGCTGTTTCAGTCCCAATTACAACAAACTCTTCTCCATCCTTTCGCATAGAAATGGAGCTGGCTCGAAGCTTTTTTCGGAATTGTCATATTGCTTCAACACTGCCTCAATATCATAGGTATTATCATACTGATCAGGCAGTTCGAGATTCGAATTTGCCCAATATCCTACGAAGCTTTTAGACATATAATTTCTAAGTTTATCTCCATTCTTACTTAATAAAGCCTCATTCCAGCATTGGAAATAATCATTTAACACCTTATGATAATGTTCCATTTTGCCCCTCCTCTTTTTTTCAATATTTTCTACAAATGCAGCTCTATTTCCTTTTAATTCCTTCTGCATTTTTAAAGGATTCTTTCACTTCTATGAAGAATTTTATTTTGACCCCAAACTTTTTAAGGAGTAATAATGATGAAAATTAGATATACTGACGAAATTGCTAATCCCGATCAACTATTCACACTTTATCAAAATGATGGCTGGAATGAGTTTTTGAAGCTGCCGAAAGAGTCTCTGTATAAAGCAATGCTTCAAAGCTGGCATGTTCTATGTGTATATGATGAAGACCTATTAATTGGAACTGGACGAATCATTTCAGATGGAGTCATTAACGGCTATATATGTGGAATAATTGTTCAGCCAAGCTATCGGAATAAAGGAATCGGAAAGGAAATAGTTCGTAGATTGGTGAGAAAAGGGAAGGAAGCTAAATTACATATTCAGTTGCTCTGCGAAGACAATAAAGCATCTTACTATAAGGAACTTGGTTTTGAGATATTTACAGTCGGTATGAAATACGAAGGAAAATAATTATGATTCATTTCAAAGTATTAACTACACATGAATTATCCCCTAATCTATTAACAACATTTAATCGGTATCAGGAAACGAATCACCTATGGTTTAAAGCAAAAGATGAATACATCATTAAAACTGACTACTTTGCTGAGCATTGGGATCATGAAAAAAAGAATCAAGTCATTCTAGAGTTGAAAAATTGTGTCCTATCAAATGGAACTGTAATCGGAGCCTTTTCAGATAGAAACTTAATCGGTTTCGCAAATGTGGAAGACGAATTATTCGGGAAAAATAAAGAATATCTTGAACTTTCTTATATTCATGTCTCTAATGAATATAGAAATTACGGGATTGGAAAAAAGCTATTTCAAATATGTTGTGAAAAAGCAAAACAAATGGGTGCCAAGAAGCTATACATTGCAGCCCATCCTTCAGTAGAAACACAGCATTTTTATAAAGCAGTCGGGTGTACTCATGCTTTAGAAATAAATCAAAAGATCCTTAACAAAGAGCCTTTAGATATTCAATTAGAAAAAGTTTTATAAAGTGAAACTTCCATCAGTGGGGGTTTTCTTTCCTCCTCCACTGATGGTTAGTTGAACCAATCGGGCCTTTATGGGCAGTTGATCCCCCACTTAGGTTTCTTTGATTCTCTCGTAACCTTGAAGTGAGGGTCTTACTGCCCGTTAATCTGCGATAAAAGATCGGCTATAAATTTCAGCCAGCTCCTAAGTGCATACATATTTGCACTTAAGAGCTGGCTTCGTTGTTACTGGCTTAATATTCTATTTCGTCAAAATCCTTAGGCTGAGGAACCGGCTGCTTATTGTCTGGATTAGAGAATTCTCGTATAAGTTGCTGTTCATTTTGACCATCCACATTCACCATTTCCTTAGGCTTTTCTTGTTCCTTCATAGCAAGCAACCCTTTCAAGCTTTTATTTCATAGGGTTCACTATTTATGGAGGAATCATACGCAAAGGGGTTTTCCTTATTAAACTCTTCGTGATTTTTCGAAAAAGTGGGCTTATACACATGCTTTGAGACCACTCTCAACGTTTTTCATCTTTTCGGTCACGATTATCTCCTTTTCGTGACCGGCTTGGTGATTTTTTTATCTTTTTTTCGAAAAAGTGGTCTCATGAACATGCTTTTTTACAGGTAAAATGCTTGAATAATATAACCCCTAGTTAACTCGCTTGATCTTCCACTGTTACATCAGTTTCCTTTTTTGATGAGAAAAACCAGCCGCCTAATGCGATAAGGATGAGCACAACATAGAATGTAATTTTCCATTCAGGTGAATGAGAAAATGATTCTGGCAGCACTGATAATGCCGGGTGTGAAAGTGTGGTCACCGCAAGTTTTACTCCAACCCAACCTACAATAAGAAATGCGGCAATTTCTAGGCCTGGCTTTGAATGCAATAATTTCACAAAGAAATTAGCTGCAAAACGCATAATAATTAATCCAATAAATCCGCCTGCGAATATGACAAGAAATTGCCCGCCATCCATACCGCCAATCTTCGGCAAGCCTGAAGCCGGAAGTGCTACTGCAAGAGCTACTGCAGCTAAAATTGAATCAATAGCGAATGCAATATCAGCTATTTCTACTTTAAAAACTGTTCCCCAAAAACCTGCTTTTTTCTTCTCTTTTGAATTAATTTCTTTATCCTTATCCTTTTTTATGAATACCTTTCTAAAGATGTGGTTAAAGGCGATAAATAATAGATAAAGTGCACCAATTGCTTGAACCTGCCAAATATCAACAAGAAATGATATCGCAAATAAGGAAGCGAAACGGAATACAAATGCTCCGGCAAGGCCGTAAAATAAAGCTTTTTTTCTTTCCTCTTCCGGAAGATGCTTAACCATTATGGCTAAAACCAATGCATTATCAGCTGCTAAAAGACCTTCTAAAACTATTAATACTAATAAAACCGATCCATATTCTAAAAGTATCGAAAAATCCATATTGTTTGGCCCCCATTTTTAAATTAGATTAAGTGCATATCATTAGCCATGAGCAATTCTTACATCTTAATTATTAGTGCCATTATTGGCCTTAACATATTTTTGTTATCCTGTCGTTTTTCGATTAATTCTATCTGGTGCTCAATTATGATGTCTTCTTTGTTTTCTTTTAAAAGCTAAATAAAGGACATTCTTCTTGATTCTTTCTTCCCCTCCTTTTTTCTTATGCATTCACATTCCTTGAAAATACTTATGTTCATCATTTTTTTTAGCAAACAAAAAACCTTTACCAGAATACGGTAAAGGTTAATAAAACAAATAAAGACCTTTACCACATTTAGGTAAAGGTCTTGCTAACAACGGAATGTTGCCGACAAAGCCGGGAGCTATAAACTCCGAAGTGACGACCTTATCGTTAAAGCTACTCCCCTTTAGGAGGAACTATACAATTTATATATTTATCATAAACGAATCCTTATAAATCTGTCAATTATTTTTATAGTTTTTATTTATCCACGTATTCAAACTCTCTGTACGATTTTTTTAGACGTTGTATGTTTATCATCTATGCGCTTTTCAATTACTTCAAGCTGATTTCGATCTCTCATAAGCTCCTCTTTATTTTTTCTAATTAAACTTGTTAATGTGACTTTTTTTCTAGTCATTTTATATTCTCCCTCTCTTAAAACGTTATGATATAGAACTGAATCCCCATTACTGCTATTTGTTATTCAAATACGATCGTCTTATTCCCATGAACAAGGACTCGGTCTTCAACATGCCATGCGACTGCATCTGCGAGCACCGTCCTCTCTACATGACGTCCGGCAATTTTTAAATCCTCAGCCGAATAGCGATGATTAACTCGCAAAACATCTTGCTGAATGATCGGTCCCTCATCCAGATCATTCGTGACATAATGAGCCGTTGCACCTATTAGCTTCACTCCTCTATTAAATGCCCTTACATAAGGGTTTGCACCGACAAAAGCAGGCAAAAAGGAGTGGTGGATATTAATGATTTGATTCGGATATTTCGCTATAAAATTAGGGGAAAGAATTTGCATATATCTCGCTAAAACAATAAAATCTACTTTCCCTTCCATTAATTTAAAGGCCTTCTGTTCGGCCTCTTCCTTTGTTTCATGAGTTAACGGGATATGGTAAAAAGGAATCCCGTAGCTTTCCACTTCATCTGCTAAATTAGCATGATTGCTAATGACAAAAGGAATATCAACCGGCAGCTCCTTTGACTTCCACCGCCAAATAAGTTCGAGAAGGCAATGATCCATTTTCGAAACAAATATGGCCATTTTCTTTCTATTTTTTGTACTGCTTAACTGCCATTCCATCGAATGCTCCGCTGCTTTCCCATATAAATCTTGTTCAAGCTTCTCATAAGCTTCTTCAAAATCTCTTAAATCGAATTCTATTCGCATAAAAAACCTTCCAGAATGTGGGTCTGTTGTATGCTGATCAAAATGGACAATATTTGCATGATGTTCTAATAGAAAATTAGATACGATTGATATTATTCCCGGCTTTTCCGGACATGAAATTAATAGTACTACTCGGTTATCCTTTTCTTTTGTTGCCATCTGCCACACCTCTATTCCTAATAATTAAGCATGTATCGCTTTCCCATCTACTGCTAATGCAGCTTCACCTATCGCTTCAGCCAAAGTTGGATGCGAGTGGACCGTTCTTGCGATATCCATTGCTGTTGCTTCTAACACACGGGCAAGGCCCGCTTCGGTAATCATATCTGTTACATGAGGGCCGACCATATGAGCACCTAACAGCTTATTTGAGCCTTCTTCCACGACAAGCTTCACAAATCCATCCGATTCACCGAATACAAGCGCTTTTCCGATTGCACGAAATGAGAACTTCCCGGTCTTAACTTGATAACCGTTAATTTTGGCCTCATCCTCTGTTAATCCAACACTTGCTACCTCTGGGCTACTGTATATACATTTGGATACTAGTGTAGGATCAAGCGGAGAAGGATTTTTACCGGCTATATGTTCAACTGCGATTATTCCTTCATGTGAGGCAACATGTGCAAGCTGAAGTCCGCCTATGACATCTCCAATTGCGTAAATATTAGCCTCATTTGTTTGATAGTGCTGGTTTGTGACAATAAATCCACGGGCAACATCAATCGTCGTATTTTCAAGACTAATACTCTCAATGTTAGGGAGTCGACCGACTGATACAAGAAGTTTATCGGCTGAGAATGTCTTCACTTCACCTCGATGCTCTGCCTTGATACCTACGCCATTTCCTTTTTCCAGGGTTTGCGGGAGTACTTTTGCACCTGTTACAATCTTAACCCCTTTTTTCTTCATTAAACGCTGTACTTCCTTAGAAATATCTATATCTTCTGTCGGAATAATCCGATCAGCAAACTCGATCACTGTTACCTCTAATCCAAAGTCTATAAGCATAGAAGCCCATTCAATTCCAATCACACCACCGCCAACAATAATAATGGAGTTTGGCAATTCTTCCATATTCAGAGCTTCATCAGAAGTCATCACATACTTCCCATCTGCTTCTAATCCTGGAAGGGTTCTTGGACGTGACCCTGTGGCAATGATAATGTTTTTGGGAGTAAGAATGACTTCCCCTTCTCCATTATTCATTTCCACTAGAATATTTCTTGATTCTAATATTCTTCCTTTTCCCTCATAGACATCAATTTTTCCTTTTTTCATTAAATGCTGTACACCTTTAAACAGGCGTTCAGTTATTTCTGTTTTCCTTGCCTGTACTTTAGAAAAATCAAGCCCAACTTCAGGGGCAATAACGCCAAATGAAGCTGCATTTTTTGTCGTCGCAAAGACCTCAGCACTGCGAAGCAAAGCTTTACTTGGAATACATCCTGCATGAAGACAGGTTCCTCCTAGCTTGCCTTTTTCTACAACCGCAGCTGATAATCCCAGCTGAGAGGCACGAATGGCTGCCACATAACCACCTGTACCGCCACCAATAATAACAACCTCATATTTTTTGGTCAATTCAATCTCTCCCTTGGATCATATCGTGATTATCCCCTTATATCCCACGCTGACAAAAAGAAGTTAGGTAGGGGCAAACTGCCCGTAAAGGTCCGATATTCAACTATCCATCAGCTGGAATAAAACCACCTACTGATGGAAGTTCACCTTATCCACGCAAAAAAGGACAGAAAAGGGTAACTTACTTTACCCTTTCTCTGTCCTTTTACCTGAGAGTTTAAACCCAAATAGGGTCCCCTTTGGTGTCGTACAATAGCACGAGCTCTCCAGAGACGCGTCCCGTTGTGGTTCCTCTACCTGAGAGATTTGTTCCAAGGGTGTTTAATGGAACTTGCTCCTTCGGTGGCTAGTCATCATGCACTCTCCCACAACCGTCATTCGCCCATATTGAATTTTCTTTAAATTTAGAATAATACTTATACATATTTATGTCAACCTTTGAACATTGGTTTTATCTTTACTTTTGGATCATGTTCACAAATTGTGCATAATTGACGAAAGCCTCAAAATATATTAATATATATTCTTTGGGCAAACAGCTCACGTGGTTCGTAACCATCCCACGATAAAAAACTAAGGAGAGAATTGAATATGAATATAAAGTCAATTGTCGGAAATGGGATTTTGGCAGCTTTATATATTGCTGTTTCAATGCTCATTCAACCATTTGGGTTTACGAATATCCAGTTTCGTGTTTCCGAAATGTTTAACCACCTAGTCGTTTTTAACAAGAAATATATTTACGGCATCGTATTAGGGGTATTTATAACAAATCTATTGTTTTCACCAATGAAACCATACGATTTGATTTTTGGCGTCGGTCATTCAGTGATTTCTTTATTAATCACGATTGTTTGCTGCCGATATATTAAGAACATCTGGGTTCGTATGGTCGTGAACTCTCTCGTCTTCACGTTCATGATGTGGATTATCGCTCTTGAACTTAAACTAGCATTTGACTGGCCATTTATGATTACATGGCTCACAACGGCAATCGGTGAGTTTGTTGTATTAATCGTAGGAATGCCAATTATGTATGCTCTTAATAAACGTATAAATTTTGAAAAAACAATATAAAAGAGTTGACGCGGGAGTGCGTCAACTCTTTTTACTATTATTACACTGTTACTGCCGCAAAAAACTCTTCATAAAGGGCTTGAACCGCTCGTTTTTCATCTATTTCCTTAACACCGAACATCATGCTGACCTCAGATGAACCTTGATTGATCATTTCGATGTTAACCTTAGTTCTTGCCAATGTCTTAGAGGCTCTTGCCGTTGTACCAATATTATGACGCATACCCTCTCCAACTACCATAATTAGAGCTAAGCTATGTTCAATTACCACTTCGTCGGCATCAAGCTCAGTTTTTATGCGATCGATGATTTCCTCTTCCATGCCAGAGGTAAACTGGTTTTCTCTTAAAATGATTGAAATATCATCAATTCCAGAAGGAGTATGCTCATAGGAAAGACCATAGCTTTCTAGTATAGCTAAAAGCCTCCGTCCAAAGCCGATTTCTCTATTCATTAAATATTTGCTGACATAAATGCTGCAAAAGCCTTTATCACTAGCAATTCCAATGACAGGACCGTTCGTGTTATCCCTTTCATAAACGATTCTTGTACCTGGTGCATTGGGATTATTCGTGTTCTTAATATGTACCGGAATTCCTGCACGGAATGCAGGAACGAGTGCTTCATCATGCAGAACAGTAAAACCTGCATAGGAAAGCTCACGCATTTCCCGATACGTTAATTCCTTAATTTCCTTCGGGCTGTTGATGATAAATGGATTTACGGAATAGACGGCATCAACATCTGTAAAATTTTCATATAATTCTGATTTAAGTCCATTCGCCAGGATCGAACCAGTAATGTCTGAACCACTGCGTGAAAAAGTAAATACCTCACCTTCTTTGCTGTACCCAAAAAACCCAGGAAAAATAATAATCCCAGATCGTGCCCGTAACGAAAATAACTGGTCATATGATTCCGGTAAAACCTGTGCATTACCTGGTTCATCACTTACAAAGAGTCCTGCCTCTTTAGGATTTACATAATGAGCTTCCACCCCTTGCTTCCGGAAATAAGCTGCCACTAATTTAGCGTTATTGTCCTCCCCACTTGCTTTGACTAAATCCATGAATTTGTCAGGGTTGCGTTTGTCTGATGTCAATCTTGTTTGTAGATCCTGTTGAATGTCATTGATAATTTCCTCTGATAGATTCAATTCTTGCGCAATTGCTTCATATCTTTCTATAACTGTGTTTAACTTTTCCTGCGGGTTTTTATTTTGCAGGCAAAGCCTTGCACACTCAATTAACAAATCTGTCACCTTATCATCTTCTGACGACCTTTTTCCAGGAGCGGAAACGACGACAACTTTTCTCTTTGGATCAGAAACAACAATCTGGAAGACCTTTTCGACCTGCTTTCCAGATGCTAATGAAGATCCGCCAAACTTAACGACTTTCATCCTGACATCTCCTAATCTGTAAAAAAATATATCCTAATTTTACTCCTATTCAGAAAATAATCAAGTGTTTTTCCTCTGTATAAAGACATTTGTTCTTTTATAAAGGACAATACAGTTCTAAATACCTAGTTGTCCATTCATACTGTCTTCCTTTCTTCTATTACGAAGATTTGATTATTTTTCTCTAACAAGCCTTTTAGCATAGTGCATTTTCTTTTAGATGGTGCTTTTAACATTGAGAGACGCTCCCTTCTATAGCAATATTTTCGTAAAAATAATAAAGAAAACTCGCCGATTGGCGAGCCTTGGAAAGGCGATGACAGAGGCGTAGTTGCACTTATACTTAATTCCTAAAATTGGCAACTACGTCGAATCATCTTCTACGCTGACAATTTATGCTTTCTAACGTGCAAAAGAAAAAACGGATAATAAAATCGTATAGATTTTATCATCCGTTTTTTTGAAGAAATTCCTTCAAATCATCCTATACACTTTTTTTGTAACTTTACTATTATCAATATTGATAAGCTCCTTCTCCTGCGCTTGTCATCCACTCAATTTGGAGCAGTTTAAGCTGGAAAAGGGTTATTGGATCACGGTATGTTTCTGGATTCGTTCTCATTTCATTTAAGGATTCTTTATGCTCTTCAATTTCCTTTAATGATTCGTCCATTGCCGCTTTTAACTCAGCTAATGGATGGCTAAAGAACATACTAATGTCTCTGTCTAGTGCCTTTTCAAACAATTCAAAGCCATGAAAAAATTGATTTGATATCGTGTCAGCCACTCCACTATAATCTTCATTCTCGACAAATTGCTTATATTTGTTATGAAGCATTGCATTGTTTTGCTGAAGGGCACCTAATAGCTTTCCAGCACTTTTTAATAAGAATTGTGATGGTGAAAAGCGATTGAGAATATTTACTTTTTCTAGTTGCACACTTCCTCTTGTCATTCTGTCAGCATCGCGACGCCAATCATCCAGCACTCTAAAATCACAAGCGAGAACTAATTTATCCTCTTCATATAAATCGTTAAAGCCTTTACTCATTTCATTCAGAAAACCTTGCCCTTGCTCAAATTCATTATTCGCTTCCACAATCCAATGATTGATGGCTCGTTCAAATCTTGGCATTACTGCTTCTTCTATATGTTTAGAAATGCGATGATTCATTTCATCGTTGAGCTTAATATGAATCTTGGCAAATTCACTATCTTCCGTAATCAATTCTGAGCAGCTTCCTAAAATCTTCGGTATATCCTCAAAAAGCCCTTGCTTAATATCATCTTTGATTTTAGTAAAGGATCTTTTGATGATACGTGTCTTTTCTTCCTCTAGGTCGCTTAATTGATGGGTTGCACCATTTATTTTTGTGACCAAATTTTCATTCCATTTAATCGATTCAATATACCCATTTTCGATCTCAACTCGTCTTTCCAACAGGTACTTTATTGTCTTACGTACATAATGCTGCACCTTTGCGATTCGTTCCTCTTCAAGCTCCCGACTGTTATTCATTGCTTTTAAGAAACTTGACAATGCATATTGATCATCATGCCCGGAGTAAGCAAAAACCTTTGACTTCGGAAAATAAGTGTTAACTCTAGAAACTGTATTATCAAATATTTCCTGTGTCAATTCGTTTGCACCCATCCCATTTAATAAGAAATGGATCGGCAGCTCGCTTGCCTGATCACGAATCTTGACGACAATTTCAAGCTCTTCCTCAGTAAATGATGTATCAGGATTAAGAACAAATAATAGGCTGTCAGCAAGCTGCAAATATTGAAATGCATCATTCTTAAATCGGTTAAGACCAGTTATAGGAGGTGTATCAATAAAAGCTATTTCATGCTCATACAAAAATGAAATTGGCTTTTTACAAAGGATCATCGTTTGCGTAATGTTTTCAGCATCTGAGAAGTCAGAAATGGCTCTGATCCCCTCATCAGTAATTTCCTTCATTTCTATAAATTCATCATCCTTGAACATAACAGTTGATGAAATAGATTCGTTCATTACATTTTCCTCTAGCACGGCGTTAATAAAGTTTGACTTACTGTTGCCATCTACACCTGTAATTAATACATTTGAAGCTCGGAGATCAAGTAATTCATGTACCATCCACTCGAACCTTTTCCCAATCTCAATACCATTTATTTTCGCCCAAGAAATAACTGACTCGAATAGCTTGAACCCATCATCTAACCCGTCATGATAACGAGCGGATCTGTTAACTATGTTCTCAGCTGTATTAAGCGTTGATGGATCAATACTGTTAGTAAAAATTTCACTCCAAGCTAGCGTTGAAGCTGCAGCAATGAGTGCATACTTTGAATCAGTGATTTTCACCCAGTTCGCTAAATGATTCGGAATAAGGTGAGCCAGTTCCCTAATCAAATACTTCCCATTAATAAATTCAAAATAGGTGTCATTATAAAGGGCAGATAAATCCCGCCATGTATGATCGTTTCCACTCTCTAGATACAATAGAATTTGATTAAACTCCTTGATCCAGGAAATATATAAGTCACCATTTCTATAATTGTTCCAAAATGCACCTGATAGACGTTCAAACTTAGCCAAGTCTAGCTTGAATAATTCAACTAGAGCTTCATTAAAATAATTCGGTTCTGTCTTTTTCATTCTTTCCTGCTCAACATATGACAGTAGAGTGTCAAACCATGCTAAGTCACCTGTTCGCACAGATTCGTTCACAGCAAGCTCTATGGCGTTCTTCCAATCCTGATGCTCTTCAAAGAATTCCTTAGCAATCTCTGTCACATTACGATAGTCCGGGTTGAATGAAACAGCTTCCTTAATCTTTTCTACAGCTAAGTCCAGCTTTCCGCGTGCAACATATATTCTAAATAGCTGAAGAAGGACTTCTGTTTTCAACACGTCTGAATCTGTTTGTATTAATTTATAAATATCTTCCGCAGTAGAAAGCAGCGCCAGCTCAAAATAGGCATCGGCCATATTCTTCTTTGCCCAAGGTTCCAATTCATTGCTTATATTCTCCCACTTAAAAATAGCCGCTTCATAATCTCTATTATGGAAATATACCTCACCTTGTGCAAAGCGAATAAAGCTCAGCTCAGATACCTCTTCCTGCTGCTCATCCAAATACATATTTCCTAGAATCTGAATCGGATGCACATTCTCTATTCCCTCTATCAATGTTTCATAATATCTTTTACTAATTAATTTTTTATCTATTGACATCATGCTACCCCCCTCTAAACAAAAATCCAGCCAAATAAGGCGATTAGAAACTAAGTCTTTCGTACATCCCTATCCTTAGCTAATCGGTAAGTCTAAGTTTAATAACGTACTAAAGTAAAATTAAGAACTTTGATTAATTCTCCGTAAAAAAATATCGTATAAGAAAGACACTGGGCGAACCCCACATCTTTCTAATATTTTAACAAAATATGATTTTCAATAAATTTCATTTTTGATACATTATTGTATTCCTTTGTAATATTTTTAATAATAGGCTAAAGCTCTTAATCTTATTCTACTTAATTTTCCATGTTTCACACAATGAAACTACCTCACAGTAAATATTACGTTTGCTTGCCGATATTTTTGTCAGCTAATTAGAGTGTATAAGTTTCTTAAGCAGCTGTGAAGTTTCGATATACCCCAATCTAAAAAGATCGCATAAGGAATACTAAAGAATTCGATTTAAGTTTCTGGCAAAGCCAAGATTTTCTAACAGAAAAGCAATTCATTGATAAAGTGAAACTTCCATCAGTGGGGGTTTTTCGACGCACAGGACGTACTAGTGCCGACGTTGCCACACGATGTGGCGCTTTTAGTCTGTGTTCATTTTACAAGCCTTTACGGGCAGTTGATCCCCCACTTAGGTTTCTTTAATTCTCTCGCAAAAATCTTGAAGTGGGGGTCTTACTGCCCGTTAATCTGCGATAAATTGATTTATCTGGGTAATATCAGTAAAATAAGAAATAACTACATGCAATAAGAAAGGCTGATACCGGTTTGGAACACAACTCATCAAATTTTATTAAAAATATTATGATCGCCGATTTGGAGTCAGGTAAGCACAAAAATATTATTACACGCTTCCCTCCCGAACCGAACGGGTATCTTCATATCGGTCATGCAAAATCTATCATCACGAATTTTGGGCTTGCTGATGAATTCAATGGAAAAACAAATTTACGATTCGATGATACGAACCCATTGAAGGAGGATCAGGAATTTGTTGATTCCATTAAGGAAGATGTAAAGTGGCTCGGATACGAATGGGAAGAGCTCCGGTTCGCATCAGATTATTTCGAGGAAATGTACGAACGCGCTGTGCTATTAATTAAAAAAGGAAAAGCATATGTCGATGATTTAACACAGGATGAAATTAGAGAATACCGCGGCACATTAACAGAGCCAGGTAAGGAGAGCCCTTATCGCAATCGTTCCGTTGAAGAAAATTTAAATTTATTTGAACGTATGCGTGGCGGCGAATTCGAAAATGGAAGCAAGGTGCTGCGTGCCAAAATTGATATGTCCTCACCAAACTTGAATATGCGCGATCCTGTTATTTATCGCATATCCCATGCAACCCATCATAATACCGGTGATAAATGGTGCATTTATCCTATGTACGCCTTCGCACATCCGCTGGAAGATGCAATCGAAGACGTGACACATTCTATTTGTACGACTGAATTCGAGGATCAACGTCCATTATATAACTGGGTTGTTGAAGAGTGCGAAATGGAAAGCAAGCCGCAGCAAATTGAATTTGGCCGTCTTAACATTACGAATACAGTTATGAGTAAACGTAAATTAAAGCAGCTTGTTGATGAAGGCTTTGTTGATGGCTGGGATGACCCGCGTATGCCAACTATATCTGGTCTAAGAAGAAAAGGCTTTACTCCGGGTGCTATCCGTGAATTTGTGATAGCAACAGGGATTTCAAAGGGATCCGGTGCAGTTGATGAGGCAATGCTTGATCACTTTGTAAGAGAAGATTTAAAGCTTACTGCTCCAAGGACTATGGGGATATTAAATCCGCTTAAAGTGGTCATTACCAATTATCCAGAAGATCAAGTGGAAATGCTTGATGCGGAAATTAATCCGGAAAATCCAGAAATGGGGATGCGCCAAATTCCATTCTCTCGTGAAATTTACATTGAGCAGGACGACTTCATGGAAGATCCACCAAAGAAGTATTTCCGTCTCTTCCCTGGAAACGAAGTCCGTTTAAAGAATGCTTATTTCATTAAATGCAATGAGGTCATCAAAGATGAAAATGGCCAGGTTATCGAGATTCATTGCACATATGATCCAGAAACAAAGAGTGGAACAGGATTTACTGGCCGTAAAGTAAAGGGAACTCTTCACTGGGTTGATGCGAAAAATGCCATCCCTGCTGAGTTTCGTTTGTATGAGCCTTTAATCCTTGATTCAGAATTAGAGGCTGAAGGTGAAGATGAAGGTTCTGGGAACAAAACCTTCCTTGATTATGTAAATCCAAACTCACTTGAAATTGTTCACGGCTTCATTGAGCCTAATATGAAGGGCAGCAAGCCTCAGGACAAATTTCAATTTTTCCGTCACGGCTATTTTAATATTGATCCAAAGCACTCTACAGATGAAAAACTAGTTTTTAATCGTATTGTGTCGCTAAAAAGTTCGTTTAAGCTGTAATATTTTGTTTTTTTATTTCTTTTTTCATATTTAGCTAATACCAATTACTATAGGGAGGCATCCAAAATGTCCAATCAGCTTGATAACCATTCACTACCACCAAAAACCTGTACGATCGAACGTCTCGTAACCGTCCCTGCAGATGTTGAAAAAGTACTTTCAGGAAAAAAAACAGCTACTCGCCGGAATGGACGCTATGCAGACATTGGTGAAATCATGGATCTTCAAGGCCATAAATTTGTCGTTGAAAAGGTTTATTCACAGTCACTGGGCGAATTAACGGATGAACATGCAGAGCAAGAAGGCTTTGAAACGGTTGATGAGTATAAAGAGTCTATTTTATCCTATCACCCAGGTATGCCATGGCTGCCGCAAATGAGAGTGTGGGTGCATGAGTTCCGTCCAGTATCGGACTAATTTAGCTTTTCATGGACTTTTACCACTTGATACTGTACATCCATGTAGGAAGTGCCATTTTATCGATTGGTCCTTTTGTTGTATTAATCCCAATCGCAAAAAAATTGCATGAAGCTGAACATGAGGTTCAGCGGGCCTATTTGAATATTTTCCGATCTTCTGTCCGGCTTGTTAAACATGCCGGACATGTCCTTGTTGTAAGCGGGGCCTTACTCATTGCTATGGGGCATTGGACGTGGAAAACATCTTGGATTATCGCAACCTTAGCCGTTATGTTCGGTTCAGTATTCTTTCTAGCACGAGCGTTTACTCCTACCATTCGAAAGTTTCATGAGCCCGGTCAAGATCAAACACAACTCATAAAAAAGCTCTCATGGTCAACCTGGCTCTATCTTATTCTTCTAATGGTTATGCTCTGGTTCATGGTTGTAAAACCCGTTCTCTGGTAAGAACAATCTATTTGAATGACATAGTATTCTAACTCTCAGAATGCACAATATAGCTATTCTTATATAGATAGTCAGTCTCACAAAGAGTCTGGCTATTTTTAATAGGTTATTATTTTCCTTTTGATTTCATTGTGCTTTATAATAGATATGGAATTAATAGAAAAAAATTTAGTCGGAATATTTTTTATAAAATTTATTATACTCTATAACATTTTATATCGATTGGAGTGAATATTTGTGGGTGTAACTTTACGTAAAGGTCAAAAAGTGGATTTAACTAAGTCTCATCCAGGTTTAGAGGTTGTGGTCGCCGGGTTGGGGTGGGATGTTAGCCAAAGCCATTCTCAATATGATCTCGATGCCTCCGCCTTTTTAATTGGCCCCACTGGCAAGGTACAAAGTGATTTGGATTTTGTATTCTATAATAATCCTTCTGGCGGGAACGGATCGATCATTTATGCCGGAGATAATCGAACAGGGGCTGGGGCTAGAGATGATGAGCAAATTAGAATCGATTTGAATAAAGTTCCTCCTTCTATTCATCGAATCGCTTTTACGATTACCATCCATGATGCGCATTTAAAACAGCAAAATTTTGGACAAGTTTCTAATGCGTATGTAAGAATTTTTAACGCAGTTACGAATGAGGAACTAATTCGCTTTGACCTTGGGCGCGATTTCACTGTGGAAACCGCCATCGTGGCTGCTGAGCTTTACCGGCATAATGGCGAATGGAAATTCAATGCGATAGCGAGCGGATTCCAAGGTGGTTTAGCAGCTCTGTGCAGAAATTTCGGCGTACATATTGATGATGAGCCTGCGCCTTCACAACCAGCCTACCAATCCAACTCGAACTTCGGAGGCTCACAGCCGTCACAATCTAATAATTCATACTCAGGCCAACAACATTCATCCTATAATCAACCAAGTTTTGGTCATTCTCAGCAACCGAATAACCAATATGGATCCGGACAATCACAGCAACCGAATAACCAATATGGATCCGGACAATCACAGCAACCGAATAACCAATATGGATTCGGACAATCACAACAGAATCAATCAAGCTTCAATCAAAATGGATTCGAACACAATGGTCAACCAAATACATCCTATAATCAGTCCAGCTTCGGTCAGCAGGTAAATCACTCTGGCTATAACCAGCCTTCCTATGGTCAGCCCTACTCCTCCTCTCAATCATATGGAGGAGACAATATTCTTTGTACTCGCTGCGGCTCTTCTAATGTACGGACAGGTCAAAAAGGCTTTGGACTTGGAAAAGCAGCGATTGGTAGTCTTATCCTGGGACCTGTTGGTTTACTTGGTGGTTTTATTGGTAAAAAACAGCTCAAATTTAATTGTAACAATTGCCAAAATACATGGTCCCCAAACCAAACAGATTATGCACAATGGGCAAATCAACAAAAAAGGAATGCCCAAGAAGTATTTGCCCGCTATAAGAGTCAAGATGTGATGGATGCAGTAGTTGCCGCATGTGCACTCGTTTCACTAGCAGATGGAAGACTTGACGAAACGGAACGTCAAAAAATGATGGAGTTTGTCAATCAAAGTGAGGAATTACGAGTTTTTGATTCGAACAAAGTCATCCAGCAATTTAACTACTTTGTCCAAAAAATCGAACGTGATTCAATCATCGGACGTGCAGAGGCGTTTAAAGCTTTAGGTCGGGTTCGATCAAAACCTGAAATCGCTCGCTTAGTTGCACGCTATTGTATTGCACTTGGCTATGCGGATGGACATTTTGATCCAAGTGAAAAGCAAATTGTATCCGAAATTTGTATAGAATTAGGCTTGAATCCAAATGAATTTTTATCATAAGATTAACATCCAAAGTTTAGAGAGGAAGTTCCTTATTGGATCTTCCTTTTTTTGTTATATAGGAAATTATAATTTTCGCTATCTGTTGATAACTTGAGATATAGATTATCTACGTTCAGCTCCAGCGCCTACCTCCTCGAGGTCACAAGCCAATCCTCCCAGAAAGGTAAAGAACACCTTTCCGTGAGGCTCGTCTTGTGCTTGTCGGAGGTGAGCAAGGCACTTGCGCATTTGTTCCTATGATAATACTATATGTTAAAAAGGGGGAAATAAGATGGATAAGAGAAAAATGATTATTACGCAAAATCTAGATCAAGATCTAATTGATTCCATTAAAGAAATTGTCCCTGATTGGGAGCTTGTAATTGGAAAAGATCAAACGATTTGGCGGGATCATTTGAAAGAAGCTGAAATCATTGCTGGCTGGAAGAAAGATTTAGCAGAATATGTATTTAACAATGATTCAAAGCTGCGTTGGGTTCAATCATGGTCTGCCGGAATAAATAGTATGCCTTTAGAAGAATTGAATTCTCACCATATCCAATTAACATCAGCAAACGGTGTTCATTCATTCCCTATATCTGAAACAATCTTTGCACTTATGCTTGGACTTACAAGAAAAATTAATACATATGTTAAGAATCAACAATCTAGAACATGGCATCATTCTGGATTAAAGCTTGAACTTCATGGAAAAACAATGGGTCTTTTTGGCGTAGGTGCCATTGGAAAGGAAACAGCAAAAATTGCAAAGGCTTTTGGAATGAACGTTTTAGGCTTCCGTCGTTCTGGCCATCCTGAAGAAAATGTTGACACGATGTATAAGCTTGATCAGATGAATGATGTATTACCTGATTGTGACTATGTTGTCATAACCCTTCCACTTACGAAGGAAACAAAACTTTTATTTAACAAAGAACAGTTTAACTTAATGAAGCCATCTTCATTCTTCATTAACATCGCCCGCGGCGACATTGTTGTGGAAGCTGACCTTATCAAGGCACTGCAGGAAGAAAAAATCGCTGGTGCTGGCTTGGATGTATTTGAAAAGGAACCGCTCAGGGAAAACAGCCCATTATGGGAGCTTGAAAATGTAATTATCACGCCTCACACAGCCGGATCAACTGAACATTATAATAAACGTGTCATTGAAGATATTTTTATTCCAAATTTAAAGAGTTATCTTAAAGGAGACGAGCTCCCAATTAATTTAGTCGATTATGTTAAAGGTTATTAAACTAAATAATCCCTTTCCTAACATGGCCAATTTCTCATAAAGGAAACTCGCCGATTGGCGAGCCTTAGAAAGGCGAAGACAGAGGCGTAGTTGCACTTATCGCGCTCATATATGCCACGTCCTCCCAAAAGCTTCTCTTTTGGTCGTGCGATGTATCGCTGACGAAGCTTTCCTTATCCTGTGGCATTCGCCCGACTAGGACATCCTGTCCGTCGTACTTAATTCCTAAAATTAGCAACTACGTCGGATCATCTTCTGTGCTGGCAATTTATACGCTTAACGTGAAATTTAAGGACTCCACCCAAGTGGAGTCCTTGAGTTCTAGGTTAAACCAATCCCCTTCTCCTTCGTTTCTTTATCAATTCCTCCAAAGCACCTGATCCGAAAATAACACCAGAAACGATTAGCATCAATCCGAATAAGTGTACAGGAGTAATCTCCTCATTTAAGAGGACTGCAGATCCTATTAACGAAAAGAAAGTACTCAAATTCATAAAAATTGATGCCTCAGCAGGTCCAATTTTTTTGATCGCTGAATTATAAACCATATGCCCCAATGCCGTCGCAATGATAGCAGAAGAAAAAAAGGCAACCCATAATATTAACGGTGCGTGAAAAATTCCTTCTATTCCATTAGGTTCTTGCCAAAGACCTATGAAAAATAATAGGATGCTTCCAATGATAAGCATGTATCCTGTTAATAAACGAGGATCCAAAGTTTTTGCTGCCTTACTGATGAGAATAAAGCTAAGTGCTTGCGACAATATCGATAAGAACACATAAAAGTCGCCGATCGACAAGCCTGATAGCCCCTTTTCACCCGACAAGACAATAAACGAAACCCCTGCACTTCCAAAGATGAATCCAAGCACTTGAATGACTGTTGGCATATTGCGTAGGAAGACAGACGACAGAATAGCTGTTAATAACGGTCCTGTTCCTAAAATTAACCCGCCATTCGTAGCCGTTGTACTTGTTAAACCGATTGCTAAAAAGAAATGGTGCCCGACAATGTTTAACAAGCAGCCAATGATAATAAACTTCCATTCTCCTAAACTAGGCTTCCGAATTTTTTTTAGCGCGGCCATAATAATAAATACACTTAATCCAGCTGTAAAAATACGCAATGAGGTAATTGTAACCGGAGGAAAATAACTAACAAGAATTTTTAAAATCGGAACATTGACTCCCCACGCTACCATAACTCCAATAAGTAATAAATAGATTCGAATATGTTTCAAAATGACTCCTTCTTCCTTAAAGCTCAAATCATTGAACCTATTTTAACATGCTTCAATCCATCCATTTCATTCTAAAAAAATTTAGTTTTGAATAATTTTCTAGATTATTAATCATCAACTATCTTGACATAGAAAAAGCTAGTTCCCTTCCTGACAGGGAACTAGCTTTATACATTCTCTTTATCTTACATCCTTCTCATGGTATTGATCAATATCCGCTTTTACCTTTGGCGCTTTCTTTGGTTTTGGCCCCATATTGTCAAAGCGTGCTAGGTCATAGACTGCTGCTCCGACAATCTCTGCTACATCCTGAAGCTTTTCTTTACTAATTTTATCAATCGAATCCTCTGGAGTGTGGTACCAAGGCTCTGTAGGGCTATGGATAAATAATGCTGCAGGGATTCCAGCTTCAGCAAACGGAACATGGTCACTGCGCCCACCTTGGTCGTACGGCGTTGGTGAACCATTTAATCTTGTACTAGATGCTTGTGAAAGCTCTGTAACAAGGTTTGGTTTGCCATCAAGTGTAAGCAATACGAGATCTCCAGCATCCTTACTTCCGACCATATCTAAATTGAAATTAGCAATTGTGCGTTCTTTTTCGTCCTCTGATAGATTTTTAACATAATAGTTGGATCCAAGTAATCCTAGCTCTTCCGCACCAAATGTAATAAAGCGGATTTCTGTATCAGTTGGCACATCTTTAAAGACGCGTGCAAGCTCAAGTGTCGTTGCTGTTCCAGAGGCATCATCATTTGCCCCCGGTGCTCCTGCAACAGAATCATGGTGAGAACCCACTACAATAATCTTATTCGTGTCTTTCTTTTTATTTGTAGGTTTTTTTGTTGCAATGACATTATGAGAGGTGCTTTCTCCTGCTCGTGCCCCCTCAATTTTTAAGGAAGCCTGTAATGTTTTGCCACCATTTAGTTGAGCCAAAAGGGCGTCACCCTCTGATTTCGTCAATGCAACAGCAGGAACATATTTATCATTCGCTTCTCCAAGTGTTCCATTTACGGCTCCACTTGTATTATTAAAGATAATGACCCCTACAGCACCTTTTTCAGCGGCATTTAAAACTTTCTCTCCAAAACTAATATCTCCACGTTTAATCAGTGCAATTTTTCCAGTGAGATTTTGATTGGCGAGCTCTTCTTTTTTGCCTAATCCAGCATAAACAAGCTCACCTGATACGTTTCCACTAACGGAATATGTAAAGGAGGTTGGATTAAGTTCACCGTTATATCCTGCAACGTCTAAATCAATTGTGTGTGGAGGAGTATATCCGTAAAACGTAAATGGCTGGATATCTACTTCATAGCCATAAGATTCAAATTGGTCTTTAATATACTTTACAGCCAGATTCTCTGCTTCGGTCCCAGCTACACGCGGAGTTTTCGATAGGTAATCAATATTATTGAAAATGTTTTCTGCATTAATCTTCTTAATAACCTTATGATCGAATACTTTTACTGGCTGATTCTGCATAACTTCTATTGGCTTTGCTAATGCAGCCTGAGTGCCGGTTGCTCCAAATGCTAAAATAGATGCAAGTGCGATTGATAAAAATGGCTTTTTCATAGAAATCCTCCTACCATAGGTTTATATTACCAATGATAGATTATTGTAAATGTTCAGATAAGTGTATTTATTACTAGATAATAGTAGGACGTAAATTCTATTTTTTTCTATTGATTAATAGATTAGGACAAAAAGCACAGGTAATAAAGCTTGAGCCTAAGTCACACACGAAAAAGCCACCCTCTACCATTTTGAAAGAAGAGGATGGCTCAATCTGTGTATTTTACTTTATCATATCATGGTCAACGTAGCGCTCACCATTTAGTTCGCTAATCACATTAATGGCAACTTTTGCTCCGTCCCCTGCAGTGATGATCGTGTGCATACTAACACCTGCAACGGTACCTGCTGCCCATATTCCATCAATATTTGTTTTTCCGTTTGCATCGACATCTAAAATTGTTTTAATACGCGGCTCAGTTCCTGGCTTTGTATGTAAACCTACTTTTTCAGCGAGGTCTGTTAACATTCCTGTTGCCACAATGACGTGCTTTGTTTCAATTTTCTGATCTGCTGTTTGGATAGTAAAACCTGTTTCCGCCTTTTCAATATTTTCAACCGTTGCTTCCACGAGCTCAGCACCGAATTTAGCAGCCTGCTTTTTTCCTATCTCTACTAATTCCGGACCAGAAATCTCCATTACTCCGTAGTGATTTTCTAACCATGCACGCTTCGTTACACTTTTATCATTATCAATGACTACTACCTTTTTACCTGCTTTAGCAGCGAATAAAGCTGCACTTCCGCCTGCTGGACCTATTCCGATAATCGTAATATCATACATATCCAATTCCTCCTTTTTTCTTTTAATAATTTAAGATTAACTAAAAAAAGTACATTTGTAAAATTTTGTGATTTTACTAGTCTTCATCTTTAATATCTTTATCTTCTGGAATTGGCTCATTCGCCAATTCCTCCACTAATTTTTTATATTTCTCAAGCTGTTCAAAATGTGTTTTGAACTGATCTTTGGAAATCAAAACGACACCCTCACCATCATGCAAAACTCGAATTTTTCCTTGTAATATTAAATTTTCTACATATGCTACAGACACAGATAAATAATCGGCTGTTTCTTCTACTGTTAAATACACTATTTTCGTCACTCCTACTACATAACTTTATATAGCCTATTTTAGCTTATTTTAGCAGGAGTTTCTTTATTTCTTCTTTCTCGGGTCTGTCAAGATTTATAAGATATTTATCTCAAAATAAATAATAAAATTTGAACAGGGAAAAAAGGGAGCATGTTTTGAATAATCTTTCTTTCTAAACATGCTCCTTCTATCGTATTATATTAAGGTATTTTACGTTAATTTATGGGAGTGCTTGTTACATCGTTTAAATCTTCTTTTTCAAAAATAACTGCATAGCCCTGTCCGCCTCCGATGGACAGACCTACAGAATTTTATGTTTGAGCTTACTTCCACTATGATTCCTCCAATAACATATTGTAGGTCATTAACTGCCTATCAAACTAAGATAAAATGTTTATTGAATATTTTATTATAGGTATACTATTACGAACATGGCTAAATGGAAGCATCAATTACTTACCATTATGATAGGGACAGGAGTTACAATAAACAAATGAACAAGAAGAAACTCTTTATACTTTACGTTATTATAAGTATTATTTGGATTTATGGCTCCAACTTTTACATCTTCAATTGGTCTGACAGTAGAAGTGAAGGCAAATAACGTGAAATAGAACAAGAAGGTTTGGAAGAAAGAAATTTAACCATTAAAAACAAACGGCTGTCCCAAAAAGGTATAATTTTATGACCTTTGGGACAGCCTCTTCCTATTCAAGGTTTTTATTCCTTAATCTCTAGCAACTTTTGTCTTAAATCATTCTCCATGGTAGCTAACTCTTGCTCAGCCATGCGGCGTTTATGACGCCCTTCCTCTTGAATCTTCAGTGTTTCTTCCAAGGTTGAAATTAAATTTTCTTGAGTCTTCTTTAATGTTTCAATATCAACGAGTCCGCGCTCATTTTCCCTTGCTGTTTCAATCGTATTTGTCTTCAGCATTTCAGCATTTTTTAGCAGTAATTCATTTGTTGTTTTTGAAACTTGCTTTTGGGCCTCTACTGCATGCCTCTGCCTAATTAACGTTAGAGCAATTGCCACTTGATTCTTCCAGAGCGGGATAGCAGTCATGATGGAAGATTGAATTTTTTCCACAAGTGCTTGGTTCGTGTTTTGAATAAGACGAATTTGCGGAGCGCTTTGAATCGTAATTTCACGACTTAATTTTAAATCGTATAGACGTTTATCCAATCGATCAGCGAACTGAATCATATCATTTACTTCTTGGAATTTCATCTGATCATTTGATTCCTCAGCAGCTTTTTTTAGCTCAGGAATGATTTTCTCATTTAATTCTTCTAGTTTAATTTCCCCAGCTGCGATATAGACATTTAATGCATGAAAATATTCTTTATTATTTTCGTAGAGCTTTTCGAGCATGACAACATCTGATAATAGCACGTTCTTGCTTCGCTCTAGCTTTACACTAATTCTGTCAATTTGTGCACCTGTTTTTTGATATTTAGATAAAGTTTCTTGAATCGAGCTAGAGATTCTGCCAAACATTCGAGACAGAAAAGATGATTTCTCTACCTTTAAATCATCTGGATTGACATCATTAAATTTCATCATTAATTCGCTAATAATTTCTCCAACTTCACCAATGTCCTTTTTCTGGACATGCTCAAGCATTGTATTAGAGAAGGACAATAATTTCGACTGAGCTGGTGTGCCATAGGAAATCATCGCCTGATGGTTTTTTGGATCAATTTGCTCTGCAAGCTGATAGGCTTTTATTCTATTTTCTTCGGGAATGACATCAACAAGCTTTACTCGTTTCTCCTTTATCGGCTCATTTTCACTCGAAAGCTCTTTTGTATCCCCAAATGGATTGGATAGCAAGTCATCCATTAAATCTGTATTTTTTAAAAGGGATGGATTTTGTTCGCTCATTTTAATCGCCTGCTTTCATCAATAATTCGTGAGTCCTTGTTCGTTTTTATCGTGTGTTTTGCAACATCAATTTCGAAGTTAAGCTGATCAATATCATCTGAAATCACTTTGTACAGGTCTTCCTCCACTAAAGCTGTCAGCTGCTCTAGTGTATAACGGGTCTCATATAGTGATTGGTCAATCTCCCGTGTCTTTTTTGATTGTACGGATAGGAAAACATATTTTTCCGAAAGCTCAACCGCAGAGTCTAGATGGGAAAAATAGAATGGTTCTGCTTTATAAAATCGTTTTGGCTCATTTCTCGTTAAACGGTATATTTTCTTGGATGTCCGAATTAATTCCACTCTTTGTTTTAATGATGGGATATGGCGAATCGAAAAAAGCGCCTTATGCAAGCGAGCGATTTTACGCTTTGCATCATCTATATTTTTCTTGATATACTGATACTCTTTTCTCGTAAGTTGATGGGTTTTTAAGAATCTGTGCTTTTGTATTGATTTCGTTAGCCAATAAGCAAGGGCCCCTCCCCCAAGTCCAATTGCTCCTGAAAGTAAAAAGGTTTGGTCAAAAACGAGGAAGCTCAGCAGCCATACAAAGGAGCTTGTAGGAACGGCAATTAACATTCGCAGTAAATAGGCTAAAAATTGATTCATCATCAATCGACTCCTGACTTAAATCCTTAATATATATACGTATAAATGAACTTATAGTTTCAGCTCATAAAAATTTTCCTTTTCTAATTATAAAGATACACGAAAAACAAAATCCATTCCATAGACCTCAACCTTAAATTAATCTAAGGCTTAAGACGTAGTTAGAAAAACTTGGCGTTCGCCAAGTCCTTTTTGGTGAATGCCTTAGTTTTTCTTATGCGATCTTATTAGCAGATATTTTATTGAAAACACACTTTACTTTAATACGTTAAAAAAACTTAAACTTTCCGATTAGCCCAGAAAAGCGAAAGCGCCTTCGGAACAATCAAAGTTCAGATTGTTCCTGCGAGGATCATTCTAAGAAGCTTTCCTTAGTGGTCACCCCCGACAAGCACAAGACGAGCCTCACGGAAAGGTGTTCTTTACCTTTCTTTGAGGATTGATCGAAATGTGGAGGCGACTGTTTAGGGACGACAGCATAAGACGAGCCCAGCTAGAAGACGTTCTTTGTCTTCTGGCTGGGATTGGCTAGACATTCGTCCCTAGGAGCTGCAACTAGACAAGCTTGTGACCTCGAGGTCGACAAAAAACGCGACATCCTCCCAAAAGCTTCTCTTTTGGTCGTGCGAAGTGTCGCTGACGTAGCATTCCTTGTCCTGTCGCATTGTCGACACTAGTACGTCCTGTACGTCGGGGGTAGGCGCTCCTCCTAAAAGCTACCGCTTTTAGTCGTGCGATGATTACGCTGTCGAGGCCTTCCTTATGGAGCTTGACAATACTCGAACTCTAGAAAAGTTATACTTTTTCTCATGAACAAAAACGCGCCATTCAAAGGAGTATGAATGACGCGCTTTTGTCTAGTACTTTAGCTCAAGCCTATTTAATGTTTGGTTAGTTATTCTTCATTTTTTTGTGTTCTTACGACAAGTACATCACAATTCGCAGAACGAGTAATGTTCTCGGAAACACTTCCGATCAATAGACGTTCGACTGCATATAACCCTGTAGCGCCACAAATAATTAAATCGGCTACAATTTTTGGGGCTATCTTTTTCGTAATTGTTACTTTCGGAGAACCAAATTCGATCACTTTGTCTACTTTCTGAAGACCTTGTTCAGATGCCATTTTCTTATAGCGATCTAATAGTTCTGTTCCACGCTTCTCTGCTCTTTGCTTAATGGAAGCAGCATCTGACGGATAGGTTCTTAATTCAATAATGTGAACAAGATGCAATTCGGCATCGTTTCTCTTTGAAATTTCCACCGCTTTTTTAAAAGCCCATTCTGCCTCTTCTGATCCATCAATAGCAACGATGATATTTTTGTATGTTAAGTTCATTTTTCCTCCTCCTTTTCCCCGATTTTAGCATGACTAAGAGTATTTTTAATACTAAAAATGTTGAATATTATTAAGAAAGTATGAACTTTTTTGATGTAACGAAATTTTTATATTTTGAACTTTTTAATAAGCATTTGTAATTCTTCAGCCATGTTAGCTAAAGCACCCGCTGATGAGGAAACCTCCTCAATTGAAGCCAATTGTTCTTCCGTTGATCCTGATACGTCTTTCGTTTGTACTGCAACCTCTTCTTCTATTTTAGAGACAAACTCCATTGAACGAACTACACGTTCCGCTCCGGAAGCCATTTGCTGTACAGCGGAGGATACTTCCTGAATCTGAATGGATACCTCTTCGATAGAATTTTGTATGATTCCAAAAGATTTCCCTGCCTTATTCACTTTTCCAATTCCTTCAACCACTTCTGTTGTGGCAGAACCCATTGATTGAATGGCATGATTTGTTTCATTTTGAATCATGACAATTAATTGTGATATTTCCTGTGCCGATTGAGCCGATAATTCTGCTAGCTTTCGAACTTCATCTGCTACCACAGCAAATCCTCGACCTTGATCCCCAGCCCTGGCAGCCTCAATTGATTTAATTTTAGCTAGGAGCGAAGGAACATGAATGTTTATTATCAGCAAAGATTATTTTCAAAAAAATAGCCCCAGTATCAAACTAGGGCTAACACTTTCTTTTCATTTCTTTTTTACAGTTATTGTCCAAGCTGCTTCACTAAGTTGTTCAAAATTCGTCACTGTGTGCCCGGATTCTGCTGCCCAGCGAGGAATACTTTCAGTTGCTTGAGTACAATCAAATTGAATGACCAGTTCATCTCCTGATTTTAATTCTTCAATAACCTTCTTTGCTTCTATAAGCGGAAAAGGACAAACCTGACCCATCACTTCTAATGTTTGTTGCATGTTTACTTCCTCCTAAGCTGTTGTAATTGGTGTTCCTGAATTTAAAGATTTCTTTTTCACAATTGGCCGTACAAAAACAAAATATGATGCTGTCCACGTTCCTAAAATAATAAATAATAGGGAGACCCAGCCTTGCCAAGTCATCATTGCTGTCATGACCAATCCATTACCAATGGAACATCCTCCAGCAAGACTAGCACCAAAGCCCATTAAAATTCCCCCTATAAAGCTAGAAATTCCTGTTTTGGTATCAGGCATTCTAAAGCGAAATTCACGGCTTCCTTTAGCTGCTATAAAAGAACCGAGAAAAATTCCAAGAACAAGGAAAACTCCCCAATTTAAAATTTTTTGATCACCAGTTACTAAATATTGAAGAATATTTGCTGATGGTGTTGTAATTCCAAGACCATACATTCTTCCTGTTGCCTCACTTAGAGGCCAAGCTAGAATAGCTATCAAACCAACTATCAATGCAGTAAAAAATGGATGCCAACGTTTTTCAAATAATAAATGAGCAAGTCCTTTTCTCTTTGGCTTCATCGTCGGAATAACCACTTTTGGCTTTCTTTGCTCTTTAATTAAAATCCAAAGGACAATGGCTGCAAATATAGAAATAAACACCCATACAGATAAACCCGTTGATTCAGCAATTGAATTTTTAGGGAGCTGAACAGATTGTAATGATTGATCCAGAGGTGTTAATGGACCTGATTTCATAATGGCACTCATAACCATATAGCCAAAAAGGGCAATCCAACTCCCAATAAGACCTTCCCCAGCACGATACCATGTTCCAGTTGCACATCCTCCAGCAAACACAATTCCAATTCCAAAAATAAATGAACCAACAATTGTTGCAATCCAAGGGAAAGCTCCTGCTGAAAATTCAATCATGCCAAGCTGAATTAATGAGTATACCCCAATACTTTGCACAGCAATTGCAATCAAGAGGGCATAAAACATTCGATTATCTTTTGCAATATACATATCTCTAAATCCGCCTGTAAGGCAGAAGCGCCCTCTTTGCATAACAAATCCAAGCAATGCTCCACATAATAAACCTGTTAGGATCATTTGTAACATTTTTTTATCTCCCTTCTTATAACCAAGTAATATGATTGGAATAATGGTAATATCTTTTTAGTTTTTTGTCAATATATTTTAATTTTTCAAAATTCTACATTTTTTTCATCGAAAATGATTAGGTCGGCAAAATGAAACATACAAATCAAAAAAAAAATCCACCCAATGCCAATTTCTAATTAGCTTGGATGGAAAATACCCCCACCTAGATGGGGCATTATTGAATTATTGATCTTTCTATCGCATGTTCAAAAGCAAGAATAATATCTTCTGGGTGTTCAATTCCTACTGAAACTCTGATTACTTCTCTTGTAATGCCTAAGGCCTCATTAGCTTCAGGAGGCAGTGCACGGTGTGAAGTTGTCAAAGGATGAGAAACAGTTGTTTCCACCCCTGCAAGTGTAGGAACAATTTTTACCCATGATAAGGATTTGAGAAATTGATTGATATCAATATTTTTCGAGAGTTCAATGGTAACCATCGCCCCGTATCCAGCTTCCGCATGCTGAAATGGATAGTATACCTTCGAAACATTAGAATTACCTTTTAACGCTTCAGCTAATCTTCTAGCATTAAAAGATTGAGTTTTCATTCGAAGTGCCAATGTTTTGATACCGCGGCATGTAAGCCATGCTTCAAATGGGCTAACATTTGTACCTAGATTCACTACTTTTGCTCTTGCCTTTTCTATTAAATCATTGCTTCCCACTACCACACCTGCAGTCACATCACTATGGCCTCCAATATATTTAGTTGCACTATGAACGACTAAATCTACCCCTAATGTAAAAGGAGTGCAATGATAAGGTGTTGCAAAGGTATTATCCACTAGAGTCGCTACTCCGTATTTTTTAGCCAGTTCAACTACGGATGCTAGTTCCTCCACTCTTAAAAGCGGATTTGTAATCGATTCAGTATATAGGAGCTTTGTATTTGGCAACATGACCTGCTCAACCTTCTGTAAATCTGAAAAGGATACGAATGTTGTTTCAATTCCAAGCTGCTTCAACTCTTCTTTTAATAGATGGAAGCTGCCTCCGTATACATCATCGGCAGCAACAATATGATCTCCGCTCCTAACTACGGAAAGGATCGCTGCTAGAATAGCAGACAACCCTGATGAAGTTGCTACGCCTGCTGGAGCACTTTCAATCGCAGCCACCATTTGACCTAGCTCATCCGTATTCGGATTTCCAACCCTTGAATATAAATAATTGCCCTCGCCTTGATAATATCCCTCAAGATCATCTAAATCATTAAATGTAAATGCAGACGTTTGAAAAATAGGAGTAACCTTGCTATTTATCGGTTTCTTATTCTTTTCAATACCACTGTGCAAGACCATCGTTTCAAACCTTTTATCCAAAATAGCCACCTTCTTCGCTAAAATTCTGTATTACAATTGATAGATTAAAAACCTCTCAAAAGAGTTATGTTTATAACCTGGAAGCAAGATTTCTTCTTTCATTTCAAAGGTCGTTTGGTTTTCTAAAAAATAGATATAATCTTCAGAGCCATAATATAATACAAGCTCTATATCACGTTCATATTTCTCCACAGAAAGCAAAATCTTCTTTACGATTTTCATAAATATTTGTATCGAAAACGGATTAAAAAAATAAAAGCGATTGTCTAAAGGACTAATCTCGTACTCTTCTGCCAAGCAGCATTGGAATTCAATTTTTTCTTTTCTATTTTTATATTTCTTTAGATAATTATAGCGATTTTCCATTGCATCCTGATAGAATTCCTCGTTCATCTCAACTCCTACAACCGAAGCATTGAACAAATAATTCGTATAAAAGGATAATCTCCCTTTTCCACAGCCAAAATCCACCATCCGATCACTGCTTTTCAATTTATAGCTTTGAAACAATGTTTCCAATGCAAGATACGGGGTTGGTTCATAACGATGATAATGGAAAGACGAATTAAATCCCATTTGGTCGCCTGCTGTTTTTATATTTAGTAATTCCTCAAAATACTGTTCTTTCATTTACTTTCTCCTGTTTTTATCTCTATCATATAGCTTTTTCAAGAATTTAAACAATAAAAAAATGAAGCAGAATTTGAATAGAAAATTCGACTTCACTTTTTTCGTTAACATAGCATTCTATTAAACTATTTTCTAATCAAGCTATAAACAGACGCTCCAACTAAATCGCCTGCCTCCTTCAAACGTTCAGCACTGATATATTCGATTTTATCGAGCGGAGTGTGATAATAAGGCTCTAAATTCGCTGTACCTGGTTCACGGCGAATAAAGTTTACTGCAGGAATTCCAGCATCATGAAAGGAAACATGATCGGAAGCACCGCGTTTATATAATACTAATTCAGACGGTGTCCCAATTCTTTCTGCTGTTGCAAGCGCAGTATCCGATACAATATTTGCATTTCCATCAACTGTATTCATATAGATAGCTGTGGCATTTTCCCATGAAGTCCCAACCATATCCATATTGAAGTTTGCCAAGCTTCTCTGAACCTCATCCTGACTTAACTGATTCACATAATAATTTGAACCTACGAGTCCAATCTCCTCTGCACCAACAAAAACAAATCTTAATTCTTTTTCAATTGGATAGCTTTTTAATACTCTTGCTAATTCTAATGCAACGGCTGTACCGGAAGCATTGTCACTTGCACCTGGCGCAAATGGCACACTATCAAAATGGGCCGAAACGTGTACAATGTCGTGATTTTCATCTTTTTTAGGTGTTCTAGTTGCAATAATGTTTTGCGATTTTGCATTTTCGATTCGTTTCACATTCAATGTCACTGTTTTATTCTGTGCTGCTATATCGTTGAGCAATGCCTCACCGCTTACTTGTGAAATCCCTCCTACTGGAATTGTCACATCCCCACCGATAGAAGGGTTAAGCGGTCCTGGTGAATCTACATTATTATAAATCAGAACTCCAATGGCTCCTGCAGCAACTGCATGGTCCACCTTCTCTTTAAATGAAATTTCTCCTCTAGAGATAAGGGCAATTTTCCCTGCTGCTTCAGTGGTAAAATCCGTGCTCTTACCAAGTCCAGCATAATATAGCTCAGCAGTTATTCCCCCTTCTTGTGTATTGGCAGAACCTGCTGGGATACTAACCAGCACTTCGTTGTTATCACTTGTCATTAAATGCCCCATCATCTTATCTGGAACACTGAATTCTTGTGTTTTTACTTCATAACCGTAGGATAGCAGACGTTCTTTAATGAACTCTGCTGCTCTTTGCTCTCCTTCAGTACCCGTTACCCTTGGTCCAATTGTTTCAGATAAAAAACGGACATCTTCATACATGCGTTCAGCACTTATTCTAGCAATTACCTTTTGGTCAAATGCCTTTTCGCTTGGGTGAATAACGTGATTTTCTGCTGCTTCTGCGGTATTAGTAAGATTCATAGGTGCGAAATACAAGCCTGATGTTACTAGAAGTGTTGAAAGCAAAATAGAAGAACTTTTTTTCCCTTTCTTCAAAACGAATACCTCCTCAAGTAATAATTTATCAAGATGTATTCGCTTAAATTACACTTAAACCTTTCAAAAAATTAAAAACGATTCTCTTAACCTAGTATATTTTCCAATTTTGAAAGAACACTGGACTTAGTATTCAATGAAAAAAACTAAAAAATAGGCAACTAAGACTATCATTTAATTCCTATTGTTACAAAAATGTAAGTTTCATATAAAAATCGTAAGGATAAGTTATGGTTACCCTTTCTTTAGTCAATTATAGTAAAGTTATCCAATGGATAATAAAGTGGGGGGCTTACTCCCTTCATCAGCGATAAAGGAGTCGAGAAAGATGGTTGTACTAGAAGCAGCTGGAGTGAAAAAGGTATATGGGGAAAGAGGTAATGTAAACCTCGCTTTAAAGAATATCGATTTACAAATAACTGCCGGAGAGTTTGTTGGCATCATGGGGCCTTCAGGTGCAGGGAAATCTACGTTATTAAATGTTCTATCAACTATTGATTTTCCAACAGGGGGCTATATAAAAATCAATGATAAAAATATCATGAACCTTTCTGAAAATGAATTGGCTCGTTTCCGAAGAGAGCAGTTAGGATTTATTTTTCAAGATTTTAACTTACTGGATACTTTAACAGCAAAAGAAAATATTGCTCTTCCTCTGGCTCTTTCGAGTATCCCTGCAAAAGAAATCGAAAGTAGAATTGAGCGAATCTCAGAGTTACTCGGAATCGAAAAGATACTCGACCAATATCCATATGAATTATCAGGTGGGCAGCAGCAGCGGACGGCTGCAGCGCGTGCAATCATTACAAATCCAAGCTTGATTTTTGCCGATGAGCCGACAGGTGCGCTTGATTCAAAGTCTGCTTATAACTTGCTGCAAACATTGTCTGTTTTAAATGAGAAAGAAAATGCAACCATCTTAATGGTCACACATGATGCGTATGCGGCAAGCTTCTGCAAGCGTGTTCTTGTCATCAAGGATGGTGTAATCTTTACAGAAATTTATAAAGGTGAGCAATCTCGAAAGCAATTTTTCCAATCTATCATTGATATTCTTGCAACGCTCGGGGGCGGTGGTCACCATGACATTATATAGCTTAGCCACAAGGAATATTCGCAGAAATGCGAAAACCTATTTGCTCTATCTCTACCCGATGGTATTTAGCATTGTCATTTATTTCACGTTTGTATCTTTGCAATACAACAAGCAAATTATTGATTCCATGACCGTTTATGGAAAACTCGAACCAGCTTTTCAAACAGCATCGATTCTTTTATTTTTCTTTGCTGCCGCCTTCATTTGGTTTTCGAATGCTTTTTTTACTAGGAGCCGGAAGAAGGAAGTTGCTCTCTATTCCCTATTTGGTATTGAAAAAAAGCAAATTGGCAAGCTTCTGTTCTATGAAAATATTATTCTTGGAATTGCTTCACTATGTATCGGCCTATTGTTAGGAATATTGCTTTCTAAGCTTTTTGCCATGATTTTAATCAAATTAATGGGGACAACGATCATCGCAAAGCTATCACTGTCCATTAAGGCCGTTTTTCAGACCATTATTGGTTTCATGCTGATTATTGTATTCACATCCATGCATAACTATCGCCTTATTTACCGGCATTCTTTATTACAGCTAATGAAGGCAGAAAAGAAAGCTGAGAAAAGGCCAAAAAAAGCCTCTTGGCTCGCTGCACTTCTGGCCATTTTCTTTATCGGTGCTGGCTATTCAATTATTCTACAGCCGAGCGATGCTTCTTTTTGGAATGACTATGGTTTCCAAGCAATTATTGGATCATTTATCTTGATGCTAATTGGAACTTATTTATTTGTACAAGCTTTTATTATGTTTATTCTTCAAAAATTAACACAAATGAAAGGATTTTATTTTAAAGGCATCAATTTAATTAGTATTACCCATCTATTCTACCGAATTAAAGGAAATGTACTAATCTTATCAGTTATTGCGATGTTAAGTACATTTACCTTATTCGCATTAGGTACAACATTCAGTCTTTATTCGGATATGAATAATATCTCAAAGAAAAACTTTCCTTATAGCATCATGTATACAGTCCCAGATGCAGAAAAAGAAACAGCAATAGAAAAATTAATGATAGAAAATGGTCAGGAACAAATTAAGTCTGCAGAAAGGATAGATTACCTCGAAATGAATGGAAATCTATCAGAAATTAGAAGAGTACCAAATGATTTTCCTATTATTCTTTTATCAGAGTCCACTTATCAGCTCCTTGCTGAAAAAAGAGGACTAGAGACCACTCAATTTAGTGAAAACGAGGCCATTACCTTTTATGATGGTAATTTAGATCAAAGCTCCGACCCTTTTACTGGAAAAAAGGTGTCTCTTGCAGACAACAATACGGTTACGATTGCAGCTTACGAAGATTATACATTATTAAATCTTGATATTTACGTCTTTCCAATGGTTGTAAAGGACGAGCTTTATCAGCAATTAGAAAAAGACGGTTTATCAAAAGAGCTGCAAATATATAGCTTAAAAAATGAGAAATCAGCAAAAGAGCTAGATCAGAAGCTTAGTGAGCTTTTCTATATTGATCCTTATGCAGATTTTGCAGCAAAAGGAGAAAATATCTTTTCTAGCTTTTATCATAATTACCATAAATTCTTTCAAGTATATGGGCTGCTTATTTTCATTAGTGCCTTTTTAGGATTTGTCTTCCTGCTTGCGACGGGAAGTATGCTGCATTACAAGCTATTAACAGAAGCAACAGCGGATCAGCCACGTTACCAAATACTTAAAAAAATCGGCATGAGCCCATCACAGCTTAGGAAATCGATCGCCAAGCAATTGATTTTCATATATCTTATCCCTTTAATAATCGCTATTTCTCATAGCTCGATCATCATAATTGCTTTATCCTCTTTTCTAGGAATGAGCATGATGAATTCATTTATGATGACAATAGGCGCCTATCTTACAATGTATTTGATTTATTACTTTGTTACTCTATCAAAATATACAGAAATTGTGAGCAAAGGATAAGGAGGCGAACATGTTGGAGATTTCCCAAAACAAATCGGAAGCATCTGGCAGGATTAGTTCATCTTTTACCGAATTGTAAGTGAGCATACCGTATTGGAGGAGATTAGTTGGAATATAAAGGATCATCTGCATACGATCAGCATCGTTTCTTTGAACAATATATAGCGAGAAGATATCGAGAAGAAAGTCCGAATGAAAAAATAAAAAAGCCTGTACTATTCGAACTGCTTGATGATGTTACAGATTATGAAGTTTTAGATTTAGGCTGTGGAGATGCGTTTCTTGGATTAGAATTATTAAAGAGGCATTGCCGCTCCTATACGGGAGTAGATGGATCTAAAAATATGTGTGAACGAGCATCACAGCACTTAAAGGATCGTAGAGGAAGGATTGTTCATTCAACAATGGAAGAATTCGACTTTCCCCCGTTCACTTATGACCTTGTCGTTTCTCAGCTAGCTCTGCATTATATTGAAGACTTTTCTATGCTCGCAAAGAAAATATACAAAACCTTAAAAGTAAATGGCCAATTTGTTTTTAGTGTTCAGCACCCGCTGCTTACAGCATCCTTTGAAAGTCTAACAGCATCAGGAAAGCGTAATAATTGGATTGTCGATAACTATTTTCATAGTGGTAAAAGAGTCGAACCGTGGATAGGCGAGCATGTCGTTAAATACCATCGTACAATGGAAGAGTATTTCGCTATTTTGAAACAGTCTGGTTTTATCATTCATGATATACGAGAGGCGACACCTCAAAAGGATCATTTTAAGGATATTGAAGAATACGAAAGACGGATGAGAATCCCTTTATTTTTATTGTTTTCTTGCAGAAAGCCTAGTTAACTTGTTTCATCAAACGAATAGCATCGGGATATCCCCGATGCTATTGTTCCATCATATATAGCCGATCCTCTGTATTTGGAAAGGAAATAATAGCTTCTGTAAATGTATCCTTTTCCGAAGTGAGAGTAAGCGTATGCCCTAGCTTTTCAGCTGTCTTTTTCGCTAAGTAAAGCCCCATTCCTGTTGAAGAATAATGTTGCCGTCCATTTTTACCAGTGAAACCCTTCTCGAAAACACGTGGAAGATCCTCTTTCGCAATGCCAATCCCACTATCTCTAATCCGAAGAATCCTCTTATCGCAATCAATACAAATAGAGATTGAGCCCTTACTCTCCGTATACTTTAGTGAATTAGATAACAATTGATTTAAAATGAAGAGAATCCCTTTTTTATCCGTAAGCACTTCAAATTTTTGAACGTCAAGATTGATACTGATCCTTTTCGCTATAAATGTTTTTGTATGCATTTTCACTGCTTCTTTAACGATGCGCTCGAGGTCGATTTCTTGAATAAAATAGTCTTTATGAAAATCGCTTATTCGTGAAAAATAAAGGGCTTGTTCAATGAAATGCTCAATCTTGTCCATTTCCTCTACTAAGCTTTCCAAACTGCCACCCGTTTCATAAATCATGCGACTAACAGCAATTGGCGTCTTAATTTCATGAAACCAGGAAGTCATGTACTCTTGCCATTCTTTTCGCTCCAGCTCCACTATTTCAAGCTTTTTAATATGCTTTTCCTGCTGGATTTTCATTAGTTGAACATACATGTTCTCACGATCAATCATTGAATCAGAAAAAGGAATATACTCCTCTAACTCACTTATCCTTTTCAACTTATTAAAAAAAGATTTTTTTCGATAATAATCGAAGCCACAGTATAAAGCAAAAATAATAACAGCTATCCCTTCAATATATAATAAACTAGAAATATGTATTTGCATGATGGGGTCTATCAATGTGACGAGTGTAAAAAAGGACATAAGCACAACATACATGAGTATTAACCATTTTTGCGACTTTAAGTAGCCTAAAAATGTCATTGTAGTAAATACCCTTGCCTTTTCTTCGTGACGATTACATCGACCAGACCTATTGTCTCTAGCTTTTTCCGCAATCGATTTATATTAACCGTCAACGTATTATCATCGATAAATTGTTCATCCTCCCAAAGGGCTCTCATAATTTCATCCCTTGAGATAATTTGCCCGCTCTTTCTCATAAGCAAGTAAAGAATGTGATATTCATTTTTCGTTAATGCCACCTCTTTTTCCTGATAAGTGACTATTCCATTGCCAAGATTTAAAATAAGCTCGCCAGCTGTTATGATGTCTTTATCGCTTTGATGGTTTTGATTTGTTCTTCGATATACGGCATTCATTTTAGCAACAAGGACATCTAAAGAAAACGGCTTTTGTATAAAATCATCACCACCCATATTCATCGCCATCACAATATCCATATTCTCCGTACGTGATGAAATGAAAATGATTGGAACGTTTGAGACACGTCTAATCTTTCCACACCAATAAAAACCGTCAAAGCTTGGAAGATTAATATCTAATAAGACTATATCCGGCGTATTCTCTACTACATACTCATCGATTTTTTCAAAGTCACTGATCATTATCGGCTCGAAATTCCACTTCCCTAAATGCTCAGCAATCATTGTCCTTAGCTTGAAATCATCTTCAATAATCATTACTTTAATCATTTGGATCGCACCTTGAATTGTCTATATTTTAGAAGTTAAACTATAGTTCTATCATAATAATTTTAATAGGATGAAGTCAAAATAAAGACAGTACATGTAGCATATGAATGCTCGGTTGTACTGTCTCTAGAAAATATATTGAATTTAGTTGAATTGCCATAGCCAGTAGACAACCTAGTGAAGTTTTTCGAGGATTGGTAATGTGGTCATGATTCAAGATGAATCTTTATTTTTGCCATTTCGCGTTCATTTCTAACTGTTTTTTCCAAAATATGATCTTGATAAAGTGAAACTTCCATCAGTGGGAGGGTTCTTTCATCCCCCACTGATGGTTAGTTGAACCAATCGGGCCTTTACGGGCAGTTGATCCCCCATTTAGGTTTCTTTGATTCTCTCGCAAACTTGAAGTGGGGGTCTTACTGCCCGTTAATCTGCGATCAGCTTGAATCACGATTAATTTCTCCATAATTTCTCTTCTCATGCTTCTCTGATCTTCTTGCAATTTGTCCATTCTTTCGTCGATTTTCTCGAATCTCGCATTGAAGCTTTCTTCCATACAATCTAGTCTCTCACTCATCTTAGATTGCTCAGCTATTGAGTTTTCTAGTCTGCTGTTCATATTCCCTGCCATTGTAATTAAAGTTGCCAGCATATCTTCCATTTTATCAAGACGACTCTCTTCCATTTTTTTCACCTCCTTTTCTTTCTTCTATATTATACACGATTAAAGAGTTTTTCGAACGAATATATTATTGGAATTGGTGAGCTAATACTAGCCAAAGACATTTGACGCTTTCTAGACGATTTACATAGAAAACAATCATGAGTATCTACTCTCTTCTCTATATGTAAAATGTCGTCGGTTTCATTTTCACACAAAAAAGGGTCAGAATCCTCTATGCCCATGAAGATTCTGACCCAATAACGATTCTATACCTTCCGCTCCTTTCTAACAGCCCGATCTTTCGGACCTATCCAAAACGCCACGACAATTGATCCAATTAGTATAATAAACGGTGCATATGAGCTTAAAAATTTCTCCATCTTGAAACCTCCTTATTATGGCAGTTCAGCCCTTCCCTCGCACATAATTCTTATTGAACAAAAATAGTTTTAGCAGCAGCCACAGTGATGGTATAAGTAAACACAAGCCAGCAATAAAAGCAATGATAAGTGCGATGGCCATGGCTTCGTTTGTGAAGCTATCATATATAGTTAAATATGGATATAAAAGATAAGGATAATGTGAAATCCCATAAGCAAAAAAGGCGAATGCAAATTGACCGATAAGAAACCAAACGGCAAGACCGAAATTCCGTCGTTTCCAAACGAACCAAACCGTACCAATAAACAATAGAAACGACAATCCAAACATCCACCACAAGTCAAGAATCCTCTCATAATGTTCAGGATTATGCGCTTTCAATTCAAAAATTATTCCTGCAGCCGTAATAATAAGAGGACCCGCCCAGATAAGTGCATATTTCCTTAATAATACTGTTGCATCCTTATCCTGTGCTTTATCTGCATACCAGGTTAAAAATACTGCTGAAATATAAAGGACTGCTGTAAAGCTAAGCAAAACAATACTCCAAGTCAGAGGATTAGAAAACAATGCCCAATAATCAAGAACTGGCTTAGAATCATTCATAAATACAAATCCGCCCTCTGAAATGGTAAGGACGATTGAGAGCGAGGCTGGGATAAATAATCCTGATAATCCATACATAAATGTATACCCTTTATGCCCTCTCGATCCGTATGTCTCAAAAGCATAATAGGAGCCGCGAATCGCTAACAAAATAATTGCAATGCTTGCTGGAATAAGCAATGTCGTACCATAATAAAATGCACTCTTCGGAAAAAATCCAACCATTCCGACAAAGAAAAAAACAAGAAAGACATTTGTCACTTCCCAAACGGGTGATAAATACCGTTGAATAATATTCGTTAAAATATGCTCACGGTTCGTCAAGGTACTATATGCATTGAAAACCCCTGCGCCAAAATCAATGGACGCAACGATCACATATCCAAATAAAAATAGCCACAAGACTGATATTCCGATTATTTCAAGTGTCAATGATATTCACCTTCCATTCCCGCCTGCCGATCTTCAATCTCTTTTTCAACTGGATTTCGTTTAAACATTCTTCTTAATACAACGATAACCCCTATACCTAAAATCAGATATAATCCACTGAATAATATAAGCATAAGGTCAACTTGACCACTTGAAGTCGCTGCATTCTCTGTTTTCATTAATCCACGTAAAATCCAAGGCTGGCGCCCGACTTCTGTCAGCCACCATCCAGCTTCAATAGCAAGCACTGCAAGCGGACCTCCAGCAACGATCAGACCAAGAAACCTTTTCGTTTTTACAAACGCCCAGCCCTTCCATATGCTGAAGACGTATACAGCAGAAATCGCAACCAACCACATACCGATAAATACCATCAGATCAAATAAATAGTGAATGTATAGCGGTGGAATCTCATCTTTCGGAAATTGATCTAAGCCAATTACCTCTGCCGTTGGATCATTATGCGCTAACATACTTAAAGCAAATGGAATCTTAATCGCATACTTTACTTCCTCATCCTCTAAAACGCCTAATAGAATCAGCGGTGCATTTCTTTCTGTTTCAAAATGCCACTCAGCAGCAGCTAATTTTTCCGGTTGATACTCGGCTAAAAATTTTCCAGAAAAATCACCGATAATCGCAGACGCGATTGAGAAAATCAACCCTAATTTCATTGTTAAAAAAAGAGCTTTTTTATGATATATATGATCAGAACCTTTCAACAGTCGAAAAGCGGCAATGGCTGCGAGTACAAATGCTGATGTCATATAGGCAGTTACTACGACATGAGTGACTTTCGTTGGCATTGCAGGGTTAAACATCGCGATCAGTGGATTGATATTAATTAATTGACCTTCTACAAACTCAAAACCTTGCGGTGTATTCATAAAAGCATTCACAATTGAAATAAAAACGGCTGAAAAAGAAGCACCTGCTGCGACCGGTATTAATAGCAGCAAATGTTTCTTTTGATTTTCAAAGCGGTCCCATGTATAAAGATAAATTCCTAGAAAAATCGCTTCAAAGAAAAAAGCAAATGTTTCCATAAATAAGGGCAACGCAATAACGTTTCCTGCTAGTTCCATAAAATTTGGCCACAGAAGCGAGAGCTGTAAGCCGATGGCAGTCCCTGTTACAACACCAACTGCCACTGTAATGACAAAGCCACGCGCCCATCTTCGCGCAAGTAATATATAATGTTCATCATTCTTCTTAATTCCGACCCACTGTGCAATCATAATCATCAGTGGAACCCCTACACCAATCGTAGCAAAAATAATATGAAACGATAATGTCAGTTCTGTAAGCACTCGACTAAAAAACACTGCCTCCTCATTTCCCATACCCTAATGCCTCCTTAACTTCCGAAAACTCTACCTATCATGGATAGCAGGATGATACCAGCAACTGTAAACGCAACCAAGATTAGCATTTTCTCTTGCTTTTTATACATAATCACACACTCCTTACCGTAAAATTCCATTTTTTATCAGATAATAATAAAGTTCCCTCTTTAAGAGAAAAAAACCATTGGATAAAAAAACATTTCAAAAAAAAGGCCAGTCCGCCAACATTTGATTGGGGACTGACCTTTGATATATTAAACTACTTTCTTTTTTAAATACTAAACTTCTCTTTTTTAAGACTTAGCATAACAACAAAGGATAGGCAGTATAAGACAGCTAGATAAGCCATTGCTATCGTCATATCATAGTTTTGTAGAATGTAGCCCACGAGGATTGGCGATAATCCACCCACTGCTCGTCCTAAGTTAAATTTCTCTTCCATTCTCTTTTCAAGTCTCACAGGACTTATTTAACAGAGGCTTTAACCCCAAAAATAATGCCCTTCTGTCACAGAGGACAAAAGGGCATGAAAATATAAGATGACAAAAAATAGGTGTCAGTCTATCAACCCTTTTCGGCCTCTCTGGACCGTATTAAAGGAAATTATATTTAGTATGGTAAGGGTCAGAACCCAATGTACAAAAAGATGAAAGAAGATAATATCTATTCTCAGTGTAGACGATTATTTTCCTTTTTTCTTCTTAGTTAGTCTTCCAAGTAGAAACGCACCTGCTGCTACACCAATCACTGTGTTTGTTTTTTTGTTAAATACTTGTTTAACCACAAGGTTTAAGTTTTGCGGTCTTTCTGCTAAACGGCGCATGAAGTATCCGTACCAGTCTTTTCCAAATGGTACGTACGTACAGAAGTTATATCCTTCACTTGCTAGCTTTAATTGAAGATCCTTTCTGAAGCCGTAAAGCATTTGGAATTCAAATTTATCATTCGGAATATTATTCTTTTTAACAAATTGTTTTACATGGTTAATTATATTATGATCATGAGTTGCGATTGATGTAAATTTACCATTTAAAAGATGATATTCAATTAACTTAATAAAGTTTGCATCAATATCCATTTTACCTTGGTATGCATAGTGCTCTGGCTCTTTATAAGCACCTTTAACGATTCGTAAACGATAATTTTTATATTTTTCGATATCATCTTCTGCACGGAAGAAATAAGCCTGAATAACAGTTCCAACATTATCATATTCTTTTGAAAGCTCATCTAATAGATCAAAGGAAGGCTGTAGGTGACCGTAATCTTCCATATCAAAATTGACGAAAATATCATATTTGCTTGCTAAATCGACAATTTCTCTTAAGTTGTTTAAGCAGAAGTAGTAGTCAATATCTAGACCTAATTGCGTCGGCTTTAAAGAGATATGGGCAGCAACTTTATTTTCATGAATCGCTTCAATGACATTTAAGATTTGTTCTTTCGCTTCTGCTGCTTCTTCTTCCTTAAATACGAACTCACCTAAGTTATCTACTGTACAAGAGATTCCGTGAGCATTTAGCTCTTTAATACTCTTGATCGTTTCTTCAATATTCGTTCCCGCTACGACATTTTGCGCCCCCATTTTTAACCCGTACTTTTTAGCTGCACTGTTTAGTAATTGGTTTTGGGAAAGGCCCATAAAAATATCTTTTAACATAGCGAATGCTCCTAACTGTTATTTTTTTAAAATAATTATATCATATCTTCACAATAATTTTATTTAGAATTTAATTTAGAAAAATATATTCTTTACCTTTTATCTAACCCATTTTTACTAAACATTCACTAATTTGTTTTTTTCTAGGTACTTACCTATTATTGTTATGCCCCATTCTTAACTTTTCTTTGATATTCAAGTGTTATGACTTGCAGACTTCAGATAAGAATTATACCACTAAAATTCTTTAGCATCATTATTATAGAACTTTCTAGACATTTTTAATTAAAGAATATAAAATTTGAAATTAAATCGCAATCATTTTACAAAAAAGGTGGATTATATGGAATATTCAGAGCGCTTAAAAAAATTACCCGTTCAATTTTTTGCATCTTTAGTAGAAAAAGTGGGCAAAGCCATAGCTGAAGGTCGAGAAGTAATTAATTTGGGACAAGGAAATCCTGATCAGCCTACACCTCCCCATATTGTCAAAGCATTACAAGCCGCTGCTGAGGACCCGATAACTCATAAATACTCTCCTTTTCGCGGGATCCAAGAGTTAAAAAATGCAGCAGCTATATTTTATAAAAAACAATACGGTGTTGACATTGACCCAGCGACTGAAGTGGCGGTTCTTTTCGGGACGAAAGCTGGACTTGTCGAGCTCCCAATGTGCTTGCTAAACGAGGGCGACCTCATGCTATTACCAGACCCTGGATATCCTGATTATTTATCAGGTGCTGTCTTAGCAAACATCAAATATCAAACTTTTCCGTTAAAAGTCGAAAATCATTTTTTACCAGACTACAATGCCATCCCTGTTCAGCAAAGAGAAGAAGCGAAGCTCATGTATCTTAACTATCCGAATAATCCTACTGGTGCAACGGCTGAACGAGCTTTTTTTGAAGAAACCGTTGCCTTTGCAAAAAAACATCATATTACGATTTTGCATGATTTTGCCTACGGTGCCATTGGATTTGACGGTAAAAAGCCAATCAGTTTTCTCGAAGTAGAAGGCGCTAAAGATATTGGCGTCGAAATGTATACGCTGTCGAAAACGTATAATATGGCAGGATGGCGTGTTGGCTTCGCCGTAGGGAATCCGACCATTATCGAAGCACTTAATCTTATACAAGATCATTTGTACTGCAGCCTCTTTCCAGCTGTACAAAAAGCAGCTGCTGTTGCTCTGACAGATGATCAACAATGTGTCGATAAACTGGTAGCTCGCTATGAAAGCAGAAGAAATGTACTTATGAATGAATGCCGTAAAATTGGGTGGGATGTCCAAGCTCCAAGAGGATCATTTTTCGCCTGGCTCCCTGTCCCAAGTGGATTTACGAGCGAAGCTTTCGCAGATTATCTGCTAGAGAAAGTAGATGTAGCTGTTGCTGCTGGTAATGGATTTGGAGAATATGGCGAAGGGTACATCCGCGTCGGATTATTAGTGGAGGAAGACTTATTAGTGGAGGCCGTAGATCGAATTGGGAAACTTAATCTTTTTTCCAATTAGGTAGTTTCTTTTGATATAAAGATTAGAAAAACTTGGCGTTCGCCAAGTCTTTTTTTTGGCGAATGCCTTAGTTTTCCTTATGCGATCTTATTAGCAGATATTTAATTGAACACACACTTTACTTTAGTACATTAATAAACTTAAACTTTCCTATTAGCTAAAGAAAACTCGCCGATTGGCGAGACTTGGAAAGGCGAAGACAGAGGCGTAGTTGTACTTATTGCGCTCATATATGCCACGTCCTCCCAAAAGCTTCTCTTTTGGTCGTGCGATGTATCTCTGACGAAGCTTTCCTTATCCTGTGGCATTCGCCCGACTAGGACATCCTCGTAAAAGCTATCGCTTTTCCTTCTTGCGATGTGAATGCTATCGAAGCCCTCCTTGTCCTGTCCGTCGTACTTAATTCCTAAAATTGGCAACTACGTCGAATCATCTTCTGCGCTGGCAATTTATACTTTCTTAACGTGTAAACAAAAATGCACATTTCCTTTTTTTCGGAATAGTGCATTTTTGTCTTATTCTCGATAAAAATTATTGAATCTCCTGCAAAGCCTGCTGTAAGTCAGACCTCGTTTTTAACTCATTGTCAATCTCGATTCCGAGTTCTATCATTGTGTCTGCAATATCAGGACTAATTCCTGTTAAAATAGTTGAACAGCCTAATAATTTAATGCCTTTTACAATTTTAAACAAGTGGTTAACAACAGATGTATCGATAAAAGGGACTCCTGAAATATCAATTATTAATCGCTCGGCCTTTAGCTCTTTTACCCTGAAGAGCGTCTTTTCGCGGATTTTTTTTGCCCGATATGTATCCACATTGCCCACTATCGGAAGAATACAAACTTTTTCGGCGATTGGAATAATCGGAACAGATAATTCATCTACGGTTTCACGATGACTCTTTAATAATTCATCTTTATAATTAACGTAATAAGCAGTATGAGAATCTATATATAAATCTATGATGTCGTTTACATAGCGTTCTAATGCAAAAAATTCATCCATACTAAGAGAGTGTTTGGATTCAAGGTAAAATATTTTTATTGCATTCCAAATAATTCCACGGGCTGATTGAAAAAGTTCCAAGGATAAATGTATCGGAAAGTCCGTTTTTCCCCATTTACCTCCTCTTTCTTTCGCCCAATCCATGATTTCTACCGTTTTAAGCTCTAAAATATTTTCGGTCACAACTTTAATGATCGGATTTCCTTCTTCTTCGTACTCCTCTAGAAGACCGTTTTCTTTCATTAAAGATATTAAATAACCTTTATTTTTATGCAAATATTGAATCCACTCTTTTGTATAAAAATCTATATTATCCTTTAAAAACTGAGATAATTCTTCCTTTGAATTGACTGTTTGTATCATGGAATGACCTCCCAAATAAGAGTTAGAATGTTGAAGTGTTTTAGTGAAGGAAAGGAAAAAAGTCGTTCCTTGTCCTGATTCACTTGAGACACGTATTTTGCCATTGCTGCTTTGTATTGCATTAAAAACTTGTGCGAGTCCCATCCCTTTTCCATCCTGTTTCAATGTGAAGAAGGGAGTACCAAGCAAACGCAACTTGTCTTTTGGGATACCAATACCGGAGTCAGAAATGCTGAGGTGAATTTCATGAGCATCTTCATATTGCTCAATTATCAAAGTACCACCTTCAGTCATCGCCTCGATCGCATTCTTAATTAAATTGAACAATGCTTTTTTTATTTGATCCTTCCTACCGGTAATCATTGCATTTTCATCTTCAAACCTTTTTATTAAATCAATATGATAAAGCTGGTTTTGAAATAAAAGTAAAATCGATTCGATTTCTGAACATAAATTGAAAGTAGTATGTTTTTCTTGGAAAAACTCTGGCTTTGATACACTCATTAAATCATTTAAAATTTGAATAGCCCGGTCCAATTCACTTTTTGCAATTTGAATATATTCTTGGTTATGATTTTGTTCAATTAATTGGAGAAACCCTTTCACGGCAGTCAAGGGATTTCTCACCTCGTGAGCAATGCCGGCAGCCATTTCTCCAATTGAAGATAATAAATGATTATTCCAGTTATTATACTCATGAGAATTTTGTATATGAGTAACATTAAATATGTATATATGAATATTAACTAGCCTTTGATCTTTAAATGTTCGATGAAATAAAAAAAAATGCGGTTGTGTATCAATGGTAGCAATAAACTCATTGGATTTCCCCATAAAGCATTCATGAAGCTTTGTCTTAATTTCATTGTTTTTTACTCGGTGAAAAAGGTAGTTCGAATCGCTTTCCTCCGAAATTAATAATCGATTTCCTTCAGTATTTATTTTTTGAATCATCCCATTGGGATTGAGTTCAATCAATCCGTATGAGACTTTATTAGAGGTAGGTAATTTAATCAATGAAGTTACCCCCATTGTTGAGCCACTTTACGGCTCGAACTTTCGTACCTAGGCCCATGTCACTTGTAATTTCAAATTCATCCATTAAGCGTTTCACCCCAGATAACCCCAATCCTAAACCAGTTTTGGAGGTAAATGATTGATTAAAAATTTGATCCAGATTCGGAATCCCAGGACCTTTGTCAATAGCAATGATTTCTATGCTATGGGGAGGAGCTGGATTTATTTGAAGTTCACCTTTACCAGCATAAAAGACAATGTTTCGGGTTAACTCCATGATAGAAACAACTAATTTGGTTTGTTGGCTTCTATTTAAGCCACAATCTTCAGCAACTCTCCTCCCTATTGTACTTGCCATGTACACATCATCTTCCCGTTTAATAAAAATCCTGTACAAATTCTTCTCAAATCCTTTATCTGAAATAAGAGTTTGAATATTAAGAGTATTTTAGCATACTTAGATAAATTTAAAACTGAATTTTTTTAAGTTATTGAAAATTTTTCTATAATTTTGAAATAATAAAGAAAAAGCTTATTGTCATTTATTAACAAATAAGCTTTTTCTTATTTACGATCTGTAGTTTTCTGCTAATCTTGGTTCCACTTTTTCACTAGAGGGTTTTTCCTCTAATGAATCGTCTGCTGGTGTTGCACGCTTCATAAAGAAGGCAAGGATAAGGGCAACAGCAATAATTACTGCAGCCACTATGAATGAAAAATTAATTCCTTCCAGCATGGATTTCATCAAAATTTGCTGCTTCATCTCAAGCATTGCTGCTTCTGTTGACTGCCCAGTCCCCATACTCTCCATTGCTTTTTTGGCTAAACTTGCAGCATGTGATTCGGTACGATTTGCCATTATCGTGACTAATAACGCTGTTCCAATGGCACCAGATACTTGGTTAAGTGTATTATTCATCGCCGTTCCATGTGGATAGAGCCGTCTTGGCAACTGATTGAGTCCATTTGTTGAAACAGGCATCATACACATCGACATGCCAAGCGATCTCACAGAGTAAAGAATCATTAAGTGAGTGTAGCTAGTATCCAGCGTTAACTTACTGAAATAAAATGTTGTAACAACTGTAATGGTTAGGCCAATAATCGCTAATATTCGGCCTCCAAATTTATCAAACAATCTCCCTGTTAAAGGAGACATAAGAGACATCAAAATGGCTCCTGGCAATAATAATAGCCCTGCATCCATTGGAGATATTCCACGAATTGTTTGAACATAAATTGGCAATAATATCATCCCAGAAAACAAAGCCATATTTACGGTCATTGAAATCGCTGATGATAACGCAAACATCGGATATTTATAAACATTGAAATTAAGCATTGGCCGTTCTTGCTTTGTTTGCCGTAAAATAAACCAAATCAAGGAAATAACTCCCAAAATGATGGTTCCATAAACTTCTGGATTATCCCAGCCTTTACTGCCTGCCGAGCTAAATCCATATAGAATGCCACCAAAACCCAAGCATGATAATATAAGCGAAATAATATCAAGACGTATATTCACTTTTTCCTTTTTATCTTTAAGCAAGAAAAAGCCAATTAAGAAAACAACTACTGCAATTGGTGTGATGAAATGGAAAAGCATTCTCCAGTCATAATGTTCAATAATCCATCCAGATAAAGTAGGACCAATTGCTGGGGCTGACATTAAGATTAATCCAAAAATCCCCATAGCTGTCCCACGTTTTTCAATAGGAAAACTAACAAGCATGACATTCATTAAAAGCGGCATTAAAATAGCAGACCCCGAAGCTTGAAGCATACGTCCAGTTAATAATACTGGAAAAACATGAGCAGTACCTGCAATGACAGTTCCTATTGTAAATAATCCCATTGCAAATAAAAAAAGCCTTCGAACTGAATATTTTTCAATTAAAAATGCCGTAGCTGGAATCAAAACACCATTTACTAGCATAAAGCCCGTTGAAAGCCACTGTACGGTCGTTTCTTTAATCTTCAAATCTGTCATAATCGAAGGTAGCGCAATATTTAATAATGTATTATTTAAAAATGCAATAAAAGCCCCGATCATTAAGACAGCAATAATCCCGTACGGTGGACGACCGGTCTTAATTATGGAATGATCCATTATCTCCCCCCTATACATACAGTACATTATTTTGTACTCTTGTTTCATTTAGAATAATATCATATACCAAGAGTTCAAATATTGCAATCAAAAAAAACAGTTTTTCTAAAGGTTTGTGTAAATGCTTCAATTGGTATACTATGATTTTTATACAGGCAGTACAATTATTTTAAAAGGTGATCAAATTGAATACTCGTAAACAGCATGTTATCGACATAGCTCATCAGTTATTTATTGAAAAAGGTTTTCAAGCTACATCTATTCAAGATATTTTAGACTATAGCGGGATATCTAAAGGTACATTCTATAACTATTTTTCATCGAAAAATGAATTATTAATCGCTCTTTTTACAACGCTTTTTAAGAAGATAGAAAAAGGACAAGATGATTTACTTATTGGCCAGGATCCTAAAAATATTGAAATCTTTATTAAACAGATTCAATACAAATACGAAACAAATCGAGCAAATAAGCTACTTTCCCTTTTTGATGAAGTATTCTATTTAAATGATGAGGAACTAAAACAATTTTTAAAACGATGTCATATAAGATCGATTCGTTGGTTATATGAAAGATTCATTGACATCTTCGGCGAGAGTAAGAAGCCCTATCTGTTAGATTGTGCCATCATGTTTAGAGGCATATTACAGAATAACCAAAAATACAATTCCGCGGCGAATAACTCGAATGTGAGCATTCATGACATAGTCCGTTATAGTGTAAATCGAACCGTAACAATGGTTGAAGAAGTTGCAGAGACAGGAGAACAATTGCTACCGCCTGAACTTTTAGATAGCTGGATGCCTAACTGCAAAAAAACGAACAAAGCTTTTCAACAGAAACTTTATCATTCTATTTCAACTTTAAAAAAATCTCTGATCCACAATGAAGATCAGGCAAAATACATCGAATTGCTTGATTTTATTCTAGAAGAACTATTACATTCAAAAGAGTCCCGAAAGTTTCTCATCGAGATGGCTATCCGATCATTGAAATCAGAGGCAGGATCTTTGGAGAAAAAAGAACTTCAACAGCTCGAACAGCTGGTCGCTAATTATTTTAAACAATTAGAGGAAGCTGACTAGAATATGAAATGTCATTCCTTGGCACACCTAAAAGAAGCAGAAACCTATTTGGCTTCTGCTTCAAACGTTGTAAAAAAGACGCTAAAGCATTGTCGAAGGAAATCATAATTAATATGATGAAATAATAATTGGACTCAATAATCTATCGAACTATCTATTAACCTTTGTTTGATTTTCATTCCTTAGAAATCGATCAGCAATTTCATTAAATTTCTCTGGATACTCCCAAAACATCAAATGTCCACCAAGTACTTCAAATGTGGATTTAGGTGAAATTTTTTCAGTAATTCCCTTCGGAATTTACAATTAATGCAAAAATTGTTTTAGCTAAATTTTCTTTGCTGAACATTGAAACTATGCTTAAAGGAATGCCTATCACAGAAGCAAAAAACGCAGCTGATATAAATATCCATAGGATAGATTCCACGCTCTCGACTAAAGTTCTTGATGCTATGTATAAGGAGATAGGCATAACAATGATCGTAACAAGTGCTGTAAAGAACGAGATTTTAGTGAATATCTTCAAATTTTCCCTTACCAACAAATTCACCTCTCCTTACAAAAATTATATCACCAGTTAATGAATAAACAGCCAAAAAAGGATCTTTAAATGAAGATCGTTTAATTCCATCTAAATTTTAACATAAATATCCAATTTCCAATGAGGTGAATTGTTCAACAATATGGCCAAAAAAGGAAAATGAGCGCTTATCCTTGTTCCAGGATAGCGCCCGATTCTTGAATAAGCTACTAAATAATGTAATCGTGATGTTAATTAATATAATATTTATAACTCATCTCTCTAGGGTATATTATTAATTAACAAGATTGTACATCCCTAGATGATGCTTTGTCCTACGAACTGTTGAGTCGAGATTATTCTCGGCTCTTTTACTGTTTAGGTCACATAAAGTTATCAGTAGGGCGGCTCCTAATCTCTGGTAACTACCCAATGGGCAGCGCGTGAGGAGCCTTTCCCACCTCAAATACTTTTGTTGAAGTTTAGGTAGAAGAAAAGCAGCCGCCCCTAAGGAAGCTGCTTAATTTTAATACAATGTATGAATATAGTCCGAAACGTTCTCAAGACCCTCAATTAATACTTTTGTATCACAGGCATAACCAATCCGAACATAGCCTTCCATGTCAAAGCAAGATCCGGGTGTTAAGAATGCACCATTTGACTTGAAGAGCCCAATACAGAATTCCTCCGAGGTAACAGGCAGGTTATATTTCAGCATAGCAGTTGTTCCAGCACGAGGTTTCACGTAGGAGATCACATCCTCCTTATGAACCCACTCATCAAGAATTGCGAGATTATCCTTAACGATTTTACGACTTCTCTCAAGAACTTTATCGTAATTCTTTAGCGCATGAACAGCCAGTATATCGTCAAGCATTCCACAGCTGATAGTTGTATAATCACGATGCTTTAAACATTCGGTAATAACCTCGTTTGGTGCAGCAATCCAGCCTAGACGCAGTCCAGCTAAAGAAAATACTTTCGACATACTTTGTGTCACAATTCCTTTATCATATAAATCCACAATTGATGATATAGAAGCATTATCATCTTGCCATAACCCTCGGTACACCTCGTCACAAAGAATAAATGCACCGCAGGATTTTGCAATCTCTACGATTTCTTCAAGTATTTCTTTTCCCATTACTGCGCCTGACGGATTATTTGGATTGTTGATACAAATCAGCTTCGTTTTATCATTCACAATTGATCTTAATTCATTTAGGTCAGGCAGGTAATTATTTTCTGGCAGTAACCGCAACAAATCAACATTTGCACCGAAAGATGCCGGTACATCATAAAGCTGTTGGTATGTTGGGTGGACGGATACAACATGGTCACCTGGTTTGATAAGTGAGTAAAACACTAGGAAATTAGCACCGATTGCTCCGTTCATTACTAATACATTTTCTGGCGCTACTGAATGGTATAAATTCGCGACTAATTGTCTAAACTCTGGTGACCCTTCAATATGACCGTAAGTTAGTTTCTTTTTGCCAATTTCACGCAGAAAATCTTCAGGGTTCGTACCATCAATTGAGATTAATTCATTGACTGTTATTGAATCTACACATGTCTCCGCTATATTATAAACCGCCTCCATTTCGTAGGCGTTCATCCACTCTTCTACTTTAAATGGTTTAATTTCCATGACTAAAGCCTCCCAGCTATTGATTCTAAATCTCATGATGCTGCATTAGGTGTAACATGAAGAAAATCTCTTAACATTCCAGACATAATGTTAAAACCTATACTAATTAAAAAGAAGCAACAACACCGATTCCTTTTTCATTTGCTTTTTCTAAAATATAATTAGCTGTAATTAAATCCTGGAGTGCAATCCCGGTACTATCGTAAATGGTAATATCCTTATCCGTTAAGCGTCCAGATGTATTCCCAAGAATGACACTTCCTATTTCGCTAATGATATCTTCTTTTGTAATAATTCCTTTTTGGAAAGGAACCTCAGTCTCTCCAACATTGATTGCTTGAGTAACATCATCCACAAATACTCTGGCAACGGAAAACAAATTATAATCAATTTCTTGTTTTCCTTCCATATCAGCACCAACGCAGGAAAAATGAGTTCCCGGTTTGACCCATTCCTTCATAATTAGAGGTTTGTGGGAGGGAGTGGCTGTAATAATGATATCTGCTTCCTCCGTTGCTCTTTGAACATTATCCGTTGCATTAAACGGGATATTAATCCTACTGAGCATCATTTGATAATATTCACTGTCCTTCTTATAAGGCTCTAACATCTCTAGTAATCTATCTTTAATTGATTCACAGAAAGCGTTCGCTTTTTCACTAGAGGTTGCATTGTATACAACTACATTTTTAATATTCTCCATTGACATTAGTGTCGCCAAAATTTGATATGGTCCTAAATGACCGGAACCAATTAATAACAGATTTTCTGATTCTCTTCTTGCTAAATATTTTGCGCCAATTCCTCCTGCAGCACCTGTTCGCATTAGTGTTATTTGTTCGCCACTCAACAAACCAAGCGGAGCACCAGTTCTACTATCTAGAACCAAAACACTACCAATAATTGCAGGTAAATTTTTAGAAGGGTTTTCCCCAAACCATGACACTAGTTTTAAACCGAAAATATTTGCACCTGTTAAATGGCCAGACTTGATATCCATATCAGCTTTTCCGCGTTCAAACTCATGGAATACCATTGGAAATAGAGATGCCTCTTTCTTTTCCTTTAATACATAGGCTTCTTCAACTATACTAATTACATTTTTCATATCCAAAACCTGTTTAACATCCTCTTGATTCATCACCCTAAACGGAAACACGAATGAACACACATCCTTTCAAAGTTTGAAACCTATTTAATTTCACAACTAAAGCTAGTAATTTCCTTTACAAAATATTCATCAACTTCTATTCCAAAGCCTGGTGTATCGCTGAACTGAATCACATCACCGTGGTATTGAATTGCTGCTACATCTTTTGAAAACATCAATGGTCCGACCATTTCATTCGTTTCAATGATGGACCTTCCCATCGCAAGGTGCGCTCCGGCCATTGTTCCAATCGCTGATTCCACCATAGAACCAACTTGGCATGGCATACCCGCAGCCTCAGCCAAATTCGCCAATGCCAATGCAGGGTATATTCCACCGGATTTCATTAATTTTATATTAAGCATATCGGCAGCCCGCATCTCTACAACGTTAACTAAATCATGAATGTTATGTACTCCTTCATCAACCATGATTTTAGCGTGTGAGACCGCTCTTATTTCTTTTAAAGACTTTAAATCATACGCTTTTACAGGCTGCTCATACCAATCAACGTCACAATCGACTGTTTCTCGAATCACTCTTAATGCTTGTATCCGATCCCATCCCTGGTTAGCGTCGACCCGGAGCTTTGTACTTCTACCGATTGAATTTCTAACCGCCTTAATTCTTTCGATATCAACAGATGGATCTGTTCCCACTTTAATTTTAATATTGCGAAATCCAGCTTTGACATAGCGATGAGCATCTACCGCCATCAATTCAGGATCCTTAATACTGATTACTTGTGGTACTTGTAATTCTTGATGAGATTTACCTCCAATTAATTGATAAACAGGCTGGCCAGTAATTTTTCCCATTAAATCATACAAGGCAAGATCAAGTGCCGCTTTCGCCGAAGGTACACCATCAATTTTATTATTAAATTTTTTATGAATTAGATCTATAGAAAAAGGACTTTCATTGATAAGGAGTGGAGCTAATTCATGCTTTATAATCTGGAAAGTACTATCCCATGACTCCCCAGTTACGTGCTGATCTGGAACAGCTTCTCCCCAGCCTACAGTGCCTTCAGCAGTTTCCAATCTTGTTAAAATTGTTGGCATATCATTATACTGATCGTATGCAATGATAAAGGGCTCTTTTAACGGCAAGCGGGCAGCAAATACATCTACCTTTTTTATTTTCATTGTATTTTCCCCCTTTATTGGTTAGGACATCCACTTACTTTGTCGCCAGTTTTAATAATTTTGCAAAATCAACATTGCTACCAGTGATAAACGTTAGCACCTTTTTGCCTTTAATTTCTGGTACAAGACCATCACGCAGCGCGGCCACACCAACCGCACCAGATCCTTCAACCATGTAATGGTGTTCGCGCGCCAACCATACCATTGCATTAGCGACACTTTCTTCCTCCACTAAAATAATGTCATCGACAATTTTTAAAGCAAGATCAAGGTTGCCTTGCGTAATGCCTCCATGTAAACCTTCTGCTAATGAATCTTGATATTCAACTGGTACCAGCTTTCCTGCTTTAAACGAATGGTACCATGGTGGTGATGCATGGGTTTGCACGCCAATCACTTTAATATCCGGATTGATTGCTTTAGCTACAAGAGCTACCCCACACATTAATCCGCCTCCCCCAGCTGGAACAATAACCGCATCAAAGTCAGGATCAGCCAAAAATGCTTCAAGTGCAGATGTACCCTGGCCAGCAATAATATGATCATCTTCAAACGCATTAACAAATACACGACCAGTTTCTTCTGCTAGTTTATAAGCAACTTCCTCTGCTTCATCGTAGTTTTCACCGTAAACGACAAGCTCAGCACCATACCGAAGAATACCTTGCTTCTTCGTCTCCGGTGTTGTTTTAGGAACAACAATTTTCGCAGAAACCTTCTTCATTAAGGAAGCATAGGCAAGCCCTTGTGCATGATTTCCAGCTGAAGCTGTCGTCACACCTTTTTTAAGCTCTTCTTTTGTTAAGGAATCAAGTTTATTCAAGGCACCTCTTACTTTAAATGAGCCTGTTGTTTGCAAGCTTTCCATCTTGAACCAAATATCTGTATCTGTTTCTTTAGAGAGAATTGTAGATGGGACCAATGGAGTTTCAATCACTCTCCCTTTCAGACGTTTCTTTGCTCTTAAGATATCTTGGAAAGTCACTTGTAAATCCATTAATAATTACCCCTTCACTTGTAATTTTTAAGAATTTCAATAAACAGTTTGATCGCATCAGGGATTACATCTTCATCGATGTCGAATTTTGGATGATGATGAGGATAGATGCTCTTCTCTCCACCCATTCCGACGAACATAAATGCTCCGGGCTTTTCTAGTAAATAATGAGAAAAGTCTTCTCCTCCCATCACCGGATCAACCAATTCGAACACATCTTCATCAAAAGATGCACGGATGATAGACTCCACAAAACGGGATTCGTTCGGATCATTAACAAGGGGAGGAGTACCTAATATATAATCTACTTGACCTTTTGCGTTGAATGCCGAACAAATACCATCAGTGATTTGCACTATTTGATGACGAAGGGTATTGACAGTGTTCAGCGTCAATGCACGCACAGTACCACTTAATTTCACAGAATTAGGAATAATATTGTAAGTGGTTCCCGCTTCAATTTTGCCTACTGATATGACTCCTGGATGAATTGGGTTCAGACTTCTACTGATAATACCTTGTAGGGATTGAATGACATGGGTAGCGACATAGATTGGATCAACCGTTTCATGAGGCATGGATCCATGACCTCCAAATCCTTCAATCATTATTTCAAAGTCATCCGCCGAAGCCATCATTGGTCCATGGGCTAAGCCTATTTTTCCTTTTTTTATCCCTTGCCATAAATGGATACCAAAGATTGAGTCGACGTTCTCTAATACTCCTTGTTTCACAAGAGCCTCTGCTCCACTCGGTGTTATTTCCTCAGAAGATTGAAAAATCAGTACAACATTTGGTTCTACCCTGTCTCTATTTTTTGAAAGCCATTCAGATACAGCTAACAAAATCGCAGTATGCCCATCATGTCCGCATACATGTGCCACCCCAGGGAATTTCGAAAGGTAAGGTTTTTCCCCTTCTTCTACTACGGGTAAGGCATCAATATCAGCCCGTAATGCAATCGTTTTGTCACCATTAGTCCCTTTTATATACCCAACCACACTTGGTGGTTGGTAATCTAATATTTCGATATTTAAATCCTCTAATCTACTTCGAATAAATTTATAAGTCTCATATTCTTTTCCGGATAGCTCTGGATGTTTATGAAGGTAGCGACGGTCATCAATCGCTTGTAATGTTAAAGTCTCAAGTAGGCTTACACTTTGCATGAAAACAACTCCTTCTCTTTAGAATGGTCCGTATTGTATTACCTGTGCAATAATGAGCGCCATAATCCCTATTGTGATTTGAATTAAGAAGAACGGAAAAACCCACTTTATCCATCTTCCCCAAGGTATTCCGGCAAGTGCTAGTCCTGCCATGAAGAAACCAACAGTTGGAAAAAAGATATTAGACATACCGTCTCCAAACTGATAGGCAAGTACGGCCGTTTGTCTAGTAACACCTACAAGGTCTGCTAAAGGTGCCATGATTGGCATCGTTAATGCTGCCTGACCACTTCCAGACGGAACTAAGAAGTTTAAGCATAATTGAAAAATAAACATACCGACGGCGGTTAGGGTTGGTGGGATTGAATCGATTGCTTGTGCAGCATAATAAAGAATGGTATCTGTTAAATTAGCACTGTTGAATAAAACTAAAATAGCATGAGCAACCCCAATTACTAAGGCGCCACTAATAATGTTTCCAGCCCCTTTGATGAAGTTTTCAGCAATGTCGCTAGAGGATAATTTTCCAACAAGACCAATGATAATTCCGAATAACAGGAAGAGTCCGGCAATTTCCGTAATATACCAGCCGTACTTAATAACACCAAATATAAGAACAACAAAATTTAATAAAAATATAATTAATACCCATTTGTGTCTTGTTTCCATCTTCGTATTAACATTTAATAAAGCATCCTTATTCCCTTGCTTGTAATTCCCATAGAATCCAATGGAAGGATTGTCTTTAACCTTCCCTGCATAACGGTAGATATAGATAACAGCGACTGCATACAACACTACGAACAGGATTAGACGGAAAGCTATTCCTGAAAAGGTTGGCAGTTCAGCAATTCCCTGAGCAACTCCAACTGTAAATGGATTCATTACTGCTGCGGTAAAACCAACTGATGCACCAAGAGAAACAATTGCCAAACCGGTAATTGCATCAAAACCGAGCGCAATTGCTAGCGGAACTAGGATTCCGATATAGACAAGTGTTTCTTCAGCCATTCCCATTAACGAACCACCAGCTGCAAAAAACAGCATTAGCACTGGAATGATTAATTTTTCACGTTTAGCAAGTCTATGTGACAACACTGAAATAAAGGAATCTAGCGCACCTGTTGCAGCAAGAATACCAAATGCCCCACCTATGATAAATACAAAGAAGATAATGCCCGATCCTTCAACCATACCTGTATGAATACTATTAAAAATATCCAAAAATCCAATCGGATTTGGATCGACAAACTGAAAAGAATCTGGATTGATTATAGTTCGACCATCGACTTCGGTTCTTTCATACTGACCTGATGGAAGGATATACGATAAGATGGCTGCAATAATAATTACGCAAAACAATAATACAAATGCATTAATACCTTTTGACTCCTTGACTTCATCAACCTTCAATTTAGTCTCTAAATCGCTCATCTACATACCCCTTTATATTTATAATTTTTATAAGACTCTAGTTTCTGGGAGACAGATCCTTACTGGGACTCTATTCAATGGCAAAAAGCTTATTTAAAATTTCTTTGTATCAGTTAACATATTAAAATTCACCTCCAACAGAGTGAATTTTTTATCAATTACCAATAATCAGATAACTATTCTTAAAAAAAATGAAATATTCCGGGCAGTCCTTATATATAACCTTCAAACCTTATATTTAATTCCGTACAACTTTTTGTTTTATTAACTTTAATACTGTTCGGTATAGAACTTCTGCCCCTAAGGCAATATCAGCCTCTTCTGACCATTCCTTTGGATTGTGGCTTATTCCTTCCTTGGATCTCACGAAAATCATCGCCATATCTGTTATCTGTGCCATAACCATAGCGTCATGAGCAGCACCACTCGGTAACTTGTATGGTGTTATATTACATTCCTTAACGCTATCTGAGATGATCTCAATAATTTTATCTGAACAAACAGCAGGGCTTAATCTATCTAGTACTTCTATCTCATACTCAATTTTTCTTTCATTGCATACGTCAGATATGTATGTTGTTAAGGATTCTATTGACCTATCCAACCTTTTTTGTTGAATATCGCGGATATCAAATGTTAATTCAACCGCACCCGGTATTATGTTAATCCCACCTGGAGAGACATTCATTTGTCCTACAGTGATAACTAGATTCCTCTCTTGTTTTGCTAGTTGCTCCCCAAACGACATTATCGATGCTGCTGCGGCAAGTGGGTCCTTTCTAAGATTCATTGGGGTACTTCCTGCATGACTAGCTATACCTTTTAGGGTTACTTTTAGCCAATAGAGACCAACAATTCCTTCAACGACACCAACCGGCAAATTTTCGTTTTCTAATACTCGACCTTGCTCGATATGTAATTCTAAATAGGCTTTAATTGTTGCAGGATCCCTTTTAGCATTTTTTATTAATTCTGGATTATACCCCATTTTTTCCATAGCCTCAGCAATAGATATCTCATTCTGATCACGGTATTGATGCAGTTCTTCCTCTTTCAATTTACCAGCAACAGCGAGGCTACCCAGCATGCCTGATGAAAAGCGTGCTCCTTCTTCATCCGTAAAAGCAATCACTTCCACTGGTCCATCTGGATTAAAATTCTTTTCTTTCATTGTTTGCAGGACTTCTATTCCAGATAATACTCCCGTGGGGCCATCAAAAATCCCACCATTGAACACACTATCAATATGTGATCCTATTAAAACTACAGGTAGAGCAGGGTTCTTTCCCCCTAAACGACCAATTAGATTCCCCATAGCATCTTCTCTTACTTTTAATCCAGCGTCGACCATCCATTTACTCACAAGGAGTTTGGCACTTTTCTCCTCTTCAGTAAATGAAAGCCTCGTTATTCCTTCAAATTCATTCCTTCCTATTGCAGCAAGCTTATTTAGACGGTACCATAATCTCTCTTTATTAATATTCATCCCATATCCCACCCTGTAAAATTTTGATTATTACTATTCTCACTTACATTTTGGGAATTTAATACAATACAGAATTTTCAGATAACATCAACTACAATTATTCGCAATACAACGAATTAGTGCGATATTTCGAACTTGTTTATTAGTATAATCGAAAGTTTTTTTGTTGTAAATACAATAAAAACCCTTTATTCTAATATCAATTAAGAAAGGAGTAAGGTGATGGAGATTCTTCGCGAAATTGGAATGATTGCTCGGTGCCTGGATTCCATTAGTAATATTGAATTCAAGGATTTTCAACTTTCTAAAGGACAATACTTATACCTTGTGAGGATTTGTGAAAATCCAGGGATTATTCAAGAAAAGGTAGCAGAAATGATTAAAGTAGATAGAACAACTGCTGCTCGCGCAATACAGAAACTTGAAATGCAAGAACTTATAGAGAAGAGAAATGATGTTGAAAATAGAAAAATAAAGAAGTTATTCCCTACTGAAAAAGGGAAGGTGATTTTTATATTTTTGAAAAGAGAAGAAGAGCATTCTGAAAAAGTGGCTTTGAATGGTTTTAGCCAGGAAGAAAAGGAAGTGCTTTTAAACCTCCTTTCGAAAATGAGAAAAAATGTTGAAATTGATTGGGGGTTAGTAAAAAAAGGACATAATAGACAATACTAAATTAGATAAGTTCTTTTTGCTTTATGCTTCCGATTTTTTTAACAAATAGGGATAGTACCAGCGTCGCTGTCACCAGGGGCAAAGCAGATGGATATATATGTTAAATTAATACGTTGGGAACTTCGCTTTGATTGGGGTAATATCAGCGTAGTGACATTACACGCAAACGCTTGGAGTACAATTACAATATCGTGTCGGGTTGTTTACGTCAGTGGTCAAAGACGGAGCTAGGCTGCCGATCCATGTCGCAGCCTAGTCATAGTTAGAGATTGAACTATCGTGCCCGTTAACATTCCTGTAGGTGTTAACAGATTCAATTTACAGAAAAACGGACGCCTCGCTAAGATAAGAATGTACTAGGTTGCAGCCCTCAGAACTCACTTTAGGAGGCGTTATTATGAAGTCTTAGCACGCTTATTGACCACTTCCCTTAAATAATCTACCAAATACAGTCTTATAAACTTACTTTGAAACATGCACTGTAAAATCAGCTAGTAATCTAACACCATATCCTGTTGCTGATTTTGCATAATAGCCGGTTTCTTCACTTTCCATTACTCCAGCCATGTCTACATGAAGCCACCTGCATGATTTCGGAACAAAGCGGCGAAGGAATAATCCTGCTGTAATTGAACCCGCTTCTCCCTTTGAACTAATATTACTAAAGTCAGCATAATCGCTGTTTAAGTAACTCTCATATTCTTCAACTAATGGCATTGGCCAAATAAAATCTCCATTCTCTCGACCGATTTCCTTCATTTCAAATGAAAGACGTTCATCCCCGAATGCACCAGCTATTTTTGATCCTAGTGCATTAGCAATGGCTCCAGTTAATGTAGCAATATTAACGACGTATTTTGCTCCCCACTCTCCGGCGCGAATGAGACCGTCAGCTAATATGAGACGCCCTTCCGCATCTGTGTTCGCAACCTGCACGGTATGGCCATTTTTGTATCGGATGATCTCACTTGGAAGTACTGACGTATTGTCAATTGTGTTTTCAACCATTGGAATCAGCGCAATAACATTTACCTTTGCTCTCAATGCAGATAACAGCTTCACTGCTCCAGCAACAGCAGCGGCACCGCCCATATCCATGCGCATATTACTTATATCTCTTCCAGTCTTCAAGCTAATGCCGCCTGTATCAAAAGTTACCCCTTTCCCAACTAGAGCGGTAAGTGGCTTAGTTTCGTCACTGCAATATATAAGTTCAACAAAGGAAGGTTTATATTTACTCCCACGGCAAACCGTTAAGACGCCATTCATTTCTAATTCTTCCAGCTTTTCTTTATTAAATACATTCACTTGTACATCTGAATGAGCAAACTCTTCTCGTAAGATCGTTGGAAATGTTTCAGGATTTAGTACATTCGGAATTTCATTCATTAAATTACGAGAAAAGTTGGTCGCCTCTGCACGAATTTTTCCTATTTCAATGAAATGCTTCAATTCTGCTCTGCCTTCCACTCGCAGCTCAGTCTTAAAGTAATTTTCCTTTGACTTATACATAACGAACTTATATGCACCTAAGTGCCAGCCTTCCACAAAAGCAGTTATCATTCCATCTACATGTAATTTCGGCAATACCTTTTTCAGTGCTTCCTCATGTATAACCGCATTTATCACTTTACGCTTACTCAGCTCTCGCGCGACAGCCCCAGCGATCATACGGATTTGATCATATGTCTGCTTTTTTTCCTTCAAAGCTTTTATAACCACTACTAACTTTTCACCAAGAAAAAGGGCAGTAAAAGATGCAGAGCCATTTTCAACAAATTGTTTTACTTGTTCATTATTTTGAATATGTAAATCTTTTGAAAACAAAATGATGGCTTGACCTGACATTCTAAATTCCCTCCCTTAAATATGATTACACCTCTACTTATTTTGGAATACGAAAGGAATTTCACTATCTTGTAAAAAATCTAGTAGTATGTTTCTGTATTTTGAAGCTATATATTTTAATTTTTCAGAAATTTAACCTTATCACGGATTAACTCGAAGTGAAATTCCACTATTTTAAAATTTAGCTTTATAGAAAAAATTATACTTTCTGAAATTCAGTTTTATGAAAATGATTTCGCTTCTTCTTTAATGACGTTAGTTTCTCTATATTCCGGATGTGCTTTTCTTACAACGGAAGGTCTTGCCAGGATAAGGACAACCCCGATGAGTACAGCAGAAGACAAGAACAGTACCCATTGAGCCGGTAATACATCATACAGGACTCCATATAGTACCATCCCTAATGGCATAAGTGCCATCGCCATCGTTTCCAGGATAGAGAAAACACGTCCTTTAAAATCATCATCAATTTGTTTTTGCATGAACACTTGCAATGGGGTATTTACGATAATAACCATTACACCGAAAGCGAACATAAGGATTGCATAATAGGAAAAAATAATGGGATACGGCATGGCAACTAATAATGGTATAGAAACGCCACCCATGAGCATTCCCATACACATAATTCCTCTTTTTGAAACGAGAAACGGGAATTTCACTTCTTTTCTGGCAGAGAAATATATGGACATCAATAACATTCCAACTGCTAAAGCCCCTTGTGTAAAACCGAAATGATTAGAAGCAATCTTCAACTTTTCAATCAGGATAAATGAATAGCCAACTTCAAAAGCACCAAATAAGAAATTAACGAGTAAGGCGATCCAAATCATTGCCATAATAAGAGGCTGTAATTTCAAATAGCTAAATCCTGCTTTCATACTTTGCCACATGGATTCTTTTCTTTCGCCTTCAACTTTCTTTTTACGATTAGCGAAGAGATTGAAATTCATTGTGGATTCAAGAATAACAGCTATGCTAGAAGCAATCATATAGATAATAAGGAAAACTGGCATTGAGACGGATCCGTATAATAAACCGCCTACTGCAGGACTTCCAATCGAAGCGAAAGAAATGGACATCTGATTCATTGACATCGCTTTTTGAATTCTTGCTCCATCGACAAGTCCGCTAATGGACGAAGTGAAGGTCACCCCTGAAAAAGTTGAAGTAAGTGACAAAATAATCGTGGTCATATAAATAGCAGCAAGCGAAAGACCAGATGTTAAACTAACGACAAGTAACCCGCCAATTGCAATCGTCGTACCAATTTGCGCAATAATGACGATCATCTTTCTTGAATATTTATCCGCAGCATACCCTGCAAACGGGGAAACGAGTGTACGAGGTAAAACATTGCAAATAAGGTTCGTGGCAAAGCTCGTGGCAGATCCTGTCATTTGTAAAATATAAAAACTAATGGCAAATGTATACACTTGAGATCCAAATGAGGAAATTAACTTGCTAATCGTAAATGTCCATAAATGATATGTTGCTTTTTTTAACTTATAAGCCTTTTCCATAATAACCTCCACACCAAAAGTTTAATTTAATTAAACAAATCGTAACATAACATTCTCTTCCCTTTCAAGCAAAAGTTTAATATAATTAAACAAATGATTAAAAATAGGAGAGTGCCTAAACAACATGTTAGGAGAACGAATTCGAACACTACGAAAACAGAAGAAAATGACACTCGAAGAATTAGCTGGTGAAAGCCTAACAAAAGGGATGCTCAGTCTTATTGAAAACAATAAGGCGAATCCTTCAATAGAAAGCTTACATTATATTGCTGAACGCCTTGGAGTAGAGATGTCTGATTTATTAGAGGAAATTAGTTTACAGGAATTAAGGAAAACCCTTGAAAAAGCAGAGGAATTATACAATATTGAAAACTTATGCGAAACAGAAAACCAACTAATAAAGACAGAGCAAGATAAGGAAATTATTGATCTCATTAAGCCTTACATTGCAAACCTAACTCAAGGCTATGAGTCAGCACGATTATTAGATATTTATAGCCGCTGTCTTTACAACGAAAAAATGGAAGGTTGGCAGAAATTTTCCGGACAAGCTGCAGAAATATACGATCAAATGAACCTTACTTCAAGGCGTGCATCAATCAGCGTATTCCTCGCAACGGAAAAATTCATCGATCATCACTATGAAGAAGCCTTAACGATATTTTTAAATGATCGCGCAAAAATCGAAGCAAAACACGTCTACATTGATCCAAAGACTCGGCTGGATCTTGATTATTATGAAGCGATTTTATACTTTGCTGTGGGTGATTCGGAGTCGGCAACACGAGTGATGGATAGTGCCATTGCCTTTTCCAAAGAGAATAGAATTTTTTATCTAATTGATGAATTATATCGACTGGCAGCTGCCCAAGCAATGATGGAGAAAAATAAGGAAAAAAAGATCCATTACTTACTGAAGTTAAAGCAATACGGAGAGTTTGCTGATGATACAAATTCTATCCTGTTTTATCATTTTATGATGATAGAATCCCTTATCTCTGAAAAACATGAATACACAGAAGCACTAGAAAAGATTGATCAGTGTTTAACAGATCCGAGCATGACAGAGACTTTTAAACATTATTTTAACCTTGAAAAAGGCAAAGCCTTGTATCGCCTTGCTCATTATAGAGAAGCACTCCATTGCCTAGAAAAAATAGAGATTCCACCTTTTATACATCATCCGTTTGATTTGTCTCACTTTTTTATTATGGACACGCATAAAGCACTTTGTCACTTAGAACTAGGGAAAGTAGATGAAGCATCTCAATTTGCAGAAATAGCTTACAACCATTTTTATCAGCTACCATCGACCCCATTTAAAGATTTTGCTATTGAACAGTATGAAGTAATAAAAAAAGCAAGACTGGCTGAGGAGTAAGTATCTTTGCCAGTCTTTTTTTGTGAAGACTTTTGATTCTAACACAGTCATCGCACTTATATAGAGTTTACAATAAAAATGATTTCTCAATCCTTATCAGAAACAATATTTCAATCCACGCACTCATGTTGAGTGCGACAGCGAATTTTGATAAAAAAATACTAATAATCATTAATATTATCAAATAATCGCTATTTTCTTTAATAAATAAAGAACTTACAAATACAATTATACTATAATTTGGAATTTACGCATAAAAAATGGGTGCGAATATATTGGGAATTCTATGTGCGCTTTACATTCGCACTAATAATAAAATAAATATTTTATTAGTTTTTTATTCCATTTTTAATGAAAGCCAAATGTTTAATCCCTCATTTTCAATTCGTAGTTTTAGTCTTTTTACCAATACACCTTCTTCTTTCTTATGATAAAATATTTTTTGGTATATATTGTAAAATAAATCTCATCAAGTAATTGTCCAATATAGGAAACTAATGCAATAGTAGGATACTTTCTAAAAAATGTAATTTTTTGCAGTATAGTTTTCCTACGTAAAATTTTGGAAAATTCGGTATTTTTACGCATACTATTTTTTGTAATAACTCTATATACTGGTAATACACCATGAATCAAACTAAGGTCGCTTAACCAAAAATCTCGACTTTAGGAGTGTGAAGTGCAAATGTTAATGAACATTATCTTCGCTGTTATGATTGGTGGACTAGTCGGTGTAGCAGGACATATTAGAAATGAGGGCAAGATTGTAATGCCCCGGAAAACAAAGAAGTTTATCTATCTAGGATTTTGGGAAGAAGTCATTTTGGGGGCTATCGGTGCAGTATTCTTAGTTGTCTATACAGATCCAGATTCAACATTAAAGGTTATCTTCCTTTCCATCATTGCTGGGTTTGGTGGTGATGTGCTGTTGAAATTTCTCGAACTTTTAAAGATTCGCCAAAAAGATAATAGCTAATGGCATCCAAGACAAGGGTTCTCAGAAATCCTTATAGATTAAGAAGACTCGCTTAATGGCGAACAGTATCAATCACTGTTTGCCATATTTAATGGCCATTTTCTTAGTTATAACTCCTTTAACATGAACTCCAATTCCGTCAGATTTTCTGACAACCATTGTATTTCCTCTGAAAAACGCTGTGAGGGGCCACTTTGTAAATCAAGTTCAGCATGGATCCACCATGTACTTTCCATATACCACAACCATTTTAATGATTCAAGTAAGCATCCTTTATCAAATAAACGTGCCTCTCTATATCCTTCAACAAAAACTGAAACAAGGAAAACATCTAATTTATTCTCATATAACGCACCAGAAATGACAGCTCTTGCAACATCAAGCTGAGGAAAATCATATTTCATTCTATCAAAATCTAAGACAGCGCTTAGTTCTCTGTCATGAAACAATATATTATCTACCCAGAGATCACGGTGAGCCCAGCCTGATTCACCTATATGATCATTTACAAAATTTATGTTTTCAGTAGTTTTATATTGCGTATCAATTATGGGTAATAAGTGCGTTTTACCCTTGTCCCTCAGATGACTCTTGACTAACTTCCAATGGGTTAATCGCTCCTTCTTACTAGATGGTGAAAATACAGGTGTTCTTTTCCTTACTATTGATCCATCATTTAATAATTGATGCATTCTTCCTGTTGCCCTTCCTAGGTCATACATTTGATGGCTATTTAATTTACCTGGAGGAATCATATTGCCATCACAGTATTCCATTAACAAGAAAAGTTCACCAGTATTTGATTCAAGCAGAATCTGTCCATTATAAGAGTAAAGCTTAGGACATGGAAAACCAGCCCTGTGTAATCGCATTTGCTGAGTGAATGCAAATAACAGTTCTGCATGGTTATATTTTCTTAATCTTTCCTTATTGTATTGCTTTAGTAAAAAAATGCCAGAATCTGTTATTAGGCGCCACTTTAAATTTAGCCAGCCATGCTTTATTGGGATTGTCTCCAATACTTGAAATCCAAAATAACAGCTGCAACTTTTAATAAGATCTTCCAATACCAATTCTTCCGGAGAAATTAATTTCATATTTTGACTCCCTACTACTCTATTCTTTACTATTAACTTCACCAAAGATATTTATTATCCTTCTTTTGTTCACTAAACATAGCTACCTGATCGTATAAAAAAAGATCAGTTCTCGAGAGACTGATCTTCTTCTATCATAAAACTTATTCAACAAAGGCAATAATACCTTCATGATCATCGAGGATTAATTCAATTCTTGCTGCAAACGGATCTACGCCCATTTCGGTATCCAGCCAGAATCGGATTGCCTCGATAATATTTGCCGTAATAAAAATTTGTTTTCGCCCTAATACATGGGATTCTGCTGAGAATCCATATTCATCATCAAACATTAACTCCATTTCGACTTCGTGGGGAGAGACTTTCTTTTTTTCGGCAGTATATAGACAGAGTGCATTAATTATATCTTGCTCGTTTATTTTTATCTTTCCCATGTATGATTGTCCCTTCTTTTTCTTTTTAAAGAAGTGAATACCTTACGTATAATCATAACTAAAGCCATAATAGCCATGACATTGATAAACAATCCTAGAATAGAGCCTAAAACACCAAGGTTACCCAGAAGACCTCCGAAAAGTAATCCTGCTAATCCACCAAAAGCTAATCCTTTTAAAAATCCACTTTTACTTGACTTTGGAGTCTTTGATTTTTTGGTGAAATTTGTAGTTGTTTTTTGCTTATTTACTTGCTGATTAGTATCTTTTTTATAGAACGACGAATTGTTGTGAGTGCCTGAGTTGTACGATTTCTTACCAGATTTATATGATTTAGCACTTACTACATGCGGATTATGATTAACAATAGATGTCACTGGTGCTAAACATAAACTTAATACCATTAGGGATGCGATTATTTTTTTAAACATAAGAATTCCTCCAGTTTGTTTTATATTAATTATTTGATAGAACTTGTTGCTGCTTTTTTAATGTATCTTCATGTTTTTTATCTAATTTCTTTTCAATCCTTTCTAATACATACTCATCTTTTAAAATTTCTTCTCTATTCTCTTCCATTAATCGATTGAAGCTTAGTTTTTTCTTCTTCATGCTATACCTCCAAAATCATGTATTTTCCTTAATGAAAAAGGGCCTATACCGTTACCTGGTATAGGCCCAAAAAACAAAAAAGACCTCTACCAACTGGTAAGGTCTTGCTAACAACGTCATAGTTGCCAACAAAGCCGAGAGTTATTCACTCTGTCCTGACGACTTTGCTGTAAAAGCTACTCCCCTTAAAAGGAATATTGAATTTATATTAATATAATAATAGATCATTGGGTGTTTGTCAAGGACTTGCTCTAATTCAAAAAAATAAAAACCCTGCAAACCTTTACGTGATCAACAATGCCAATTTGATCAATTTAAAATTAGTCGATATGAATAATCGCTAAACATTTTTTCCGCATAATGTCCTGTAGTAAAAGATTGCACATATGACATAGAAAAGTAATCTGTATGGAAATATTCTTTATAAGTTCCTGGCTTTGTTTCTTTTAGAATAATTATTTCTTGGGTCACTACTTTTTTATCTTTATTTATGACTTTTGATACTTACTTTTATCCAACGATTACATAGTTTTACATAGTTTTACATAATTTTTACAAATAATTATTATTCGAACTGTTGATAAGGAACTATAATATAAATAGATTAAACGACAATTTTCTACAATAGGTGCGCTATGAAAAATAACCGATTGAGCAACTTTTTCAACTTTCTTGTCTATTTAAACACCAAGAAAGAGAGTCTTTATCAAGATTATAAGAAAAGTATAGAACTACAAGAACTTATGCAAAGATGTAAAGTAAAAACGGTATTTCAGCCTATTCTCTCGCTAGAAGAAGGTTCAACAATTGGTTTTGAGATTCTAAACCGACCTCAAAGCACCGAATTATTTCCTACAACTGAATCATTTTATGAGTATGTAGGGAAAAGCAATGATGTTTTTGCTGTTGAGCAATTTTTACGAAATCTATCTCTTGAGAGATTTTCAGAGCAAATTATAAACTTTAAGCATCACAAAGAGCCATTAATATTCCTTAATATTCAGCCTCAAGTGTTAGCTGACCCAGCTTATCGGACTGGAATAACCCTCGAATTGTTGGCCAAATATAATCTATCCCCTAACCAAATTGTTTTAGAGCTTACTGAAAAAGAGGCGGTCTTTAATTATAAGCAGTTTGAAATAATGATTGAGCATTATCGGAAACAGGGCTTTCGCATTGCTGTAGATGATGCAGGGACAGGATATAACAGCTTACAAACTCTTGTACGGATAAAACCAGAATTTATTAAGCTAGACAAATCTCTTATCCGAGAGATCAATTACCATCCAGAGAAGCAGCATTTAGTAGAATTGCTGATGGATTTTGCTATACAATCCAATACCAAAGTCATTGCAGAAGGAATTGAAGATGCATCAGAACTGAAATTCCTAATAAACCTAGGAGTTCACATGGGACAGGGCTTTGCACTTGGAAAACCGGAGCCAGAGTTAGTAAATGGGCGTATTCCTATTTCTAATACTATTTTACAGACACAATTAGTATAATGAGATTCCTATAGCTAAAAAAGCCTTGTAGTTTCGCTAACTACAAGGCTTTAATGTATCTTTCATGATCAGGAATCATTCATTTTAGTGTTATTTTCATTAACATTTGAAACGTATTTCAGACAACCATTTTTAATTACAGAATTTCTTCTTTTATGTCTTTATGGGTTAGGAAAACACTGTTCTTAATGGTCTTACACCTGCTCTTCACTCTAGCCGCCTCTTTGCTTATTTGCCCAACTGTTTTTAGTTCACAATTTTTATTTTGGACTACTGCAATTGAAATCGTCACTAACGGAACATTTTCTAGTTTTCCCTGCCGAGTGATCGCTTGAATAGAACCTTTATTTAATTCTTCATGTGAGTAATAGCGGAGGATTGACTGATGAAATCGGGAGATAATTGCATTGCATAAATCTTCATGCTGATAATGGGGAACAACTGCAATAAAATCGTCTCCGCCTATGTGCCCAACAAATGAAGGCATATTATCTGTCGTGTAAATACTATCAGTAATAATATTTGCTGTTTCCTTAATTAATTCATCTCCTTCACTAAATCCGAAGGTATCATTAAAGATTTTAAATGAATCAATATCTATGTATAGAACACTAAACTCCTTATAGGTTAAAACTTCCCTTAATGTTTCTTCGATCAAAATGTTTCCAGGGAGACCACTAAGGGGATTAGAATAGCGAGCAATATTAATCTGTATCTCTGATAATTTTATTATTAATTCCCGTATGCTTACAATTCCAAAGATTCGATCCTGTTTCGTGACGATAACATAGTCATATACGTTCTCCTGTTTTCGGTTCATCGCAAGCGCGCTAACTTCAGTAATTGGTACAGAGTAATCCACTATTAATAGATCTTGATCCATCATAAGCTCGATTGTTCGTTTCATAAAAAGGTCAAAGCCATATTTAGTAGACAGCTTTTGAAAAAATAGCATTCTCATTACTAATCCAATTGGCTCGTCGTTTTCGCATACGACAATCCCCTCCAAAGATGGATTTTCATTAAAGATTGAATAAACTACCTCACATTTTGTTGAGGGGGCTACAATCTTATTTTCTATTGAAATATCGCCAATAACAACATGCATGTCATCACCTCCATTTCCGTTTTTTAGGAAAATTAGTAAGGGAATGAAGAATATTGGGACTCTATTCCCTTTCAATGCAATCCATCCTCTTAATTCTAATTTACTTTAAAAATATTAAAAATTGGTAAAACCAATGTAAATTATTGCGATTTTTTACGAAATTTTACCTATTACATTTAGCTCATTATACAACATTCTGTATTAAATTACACATTAAGTAAAAAAAGTATTTTTTTAAAAATAATATGTAACTATTTTCTCCCACTAGGGGTTTAAGCTTATACTAGACCTATCAAAAGCATTCCTTTAAGAAAGAACTAAATATGGAGGTAACATGAAAAAAACCATAACACTAAGTGCTTTATTGTCTCAAATCATATTTTTTATGCTGCTTTGCAAAGATAAATTCTGATTGAGTGGCGATGCGTATATACTATAGTGGTAGTTGAGTTCTTTTCCAAAAAATTCATTATGAAATTCATTTTTATAAACTTTAATGATGGGATTATAATTTGAATAGATAAATTCGAAAATGAGTAAAGGATGTGTCGTAAATGGAAAGAAATATTATTGCAGCGATTAAATTACCGAAACAAATTGATCTTGCGATTAAATATAAAGATAATATCGATTCAGTCTTTCTACTATTAGGAAATGTTCAAAATATAAAAGAATATGTTGATGTCTTTAAAAAAGAAAACATCCCTGTCTATGTGCATATCGAAATGATACAAGGGCTCAAGTTAGATTCATACGGACTTACGTTCATCTCAAAGTACGTTAAACCAGACGGCGTTATTACAACGAAAACGAATATGGTAACAAAATGTAAGCAACATAACTTAAAAACTATATTAAGATCTTTTATGATTGATAGTGAAATGTTAAAAAATACTATTGAAGCAGCGATTTCATTAAAGCCAGATATACTAGAAATAATGCCAAGTACGACAACATATGTCATTAAAGAAATTAAAAAGAAAACGGATATCCCAATCATAACAGGAGGATTGGTAGATACGATTGATATTTTTGAAAGAAGCTTAAAAGATGGTGCTATCGCTGTTTCAACATCAAATTCAGACATATGGAAAATAAATAAATAAAGTATTTACAATAGATTAATATGTGTTTTACAAATGAACGTTACAATTTAATTAACAAGTAAATACGAGACGGTATAAGAGACCACAAATGAAGTTAGAGGAAAGTGAACTGACTTTGTTTGTGGTCTCTTTATATTTCAAAGGAGGGATTCAAAAATTATTAATAATCAAAGGAGTAATTTCACCATGAAAAAGAAAGTTTTTATTTTTGATTTAGACGGAACATTGTATCATGATATGGCATTTGTCGAAGCTTATATTGAGTTGATAACGAGTGACCACTGGATTCAAGATGCGATCAAAAACGAATTGAATGACATCCTAAACGGCGTTAGTGAAATTGGTTTGAATGACACTATAAATAATCAAATCGGCAGTTATTCACTCGGTGATCCATGGCAAGTTATCTTGTATTTATCTCGTAAATACGAGATTCAAGAAGCGAAGCAGATCGAAGCTTTTTACAAAGTAAGAGAACAAATGATACAACCAGGTTTTGCGCTTAAAATGAACAACACTTATATCGAGACAGTTAAAAACTTAGATGACGTAAAAATATTAATGACAAATTCACCAGAAGAGAACGCATCGACATTTGTCCATTTATTCGGATTAAATCATGCATTTGATCACTATTATTATGATGCGAAGAAGCCAACAGGAATGTCAACTTACGTTAAGGAAATCCAAAAGATGTACCCAGACCATGAAATTATTTCTATCGGCGATAATTACATCAACGATATTAAGCCATGCCAAGACATTGGCATTAAAGGGATTTATATTAATCATTTCAATATACCGATTAATGAACAATACATTCAAGTTGTACAAGATTTAAAAGAATTGAATGAAGTTTTAATGACTACATATGAAAAGAGGAAAACACATTGAAAAAATTTTTATTGCTAATGTCACTATTGGTTTTAGTTTTATCAGCATGTGCACCAACCAGTGGTGAAGAAGACAAAAAGGAAGAAGCAGGCAGTGGAGAAAAGACAAAAATCGAATATTGGCATGTTAATGCTGAAACATTAGGCGGAAAGACGGTTGAGAAGTTAGTTGCAGATTTTAACGCACAAAGTGATACAGTTGAGGTTACTGCAAAGTTTAATCCAGATATGTATAAAGGTTTAATGCAAAATTTACAAGCTGAAGCAGCAACAGGTAATTCGCCGGCAGTTGTTCAGGTTGGCTGGGCATTCTTAGATTATTTCTCACAAAACTTTGAATATGTTGAGCCACAGACTGTAATTGACAAACACTTCCCAGAAAGTAAGACATTCTTAGAAGATAATTTCTTACCAAACATCATCGATCTTGCAAAGAATTCTGAAGGCAGTCAAGTAGGTATTCCTTACTCCTTAAGTACACCTGTACTTTACATCAACAAAGATATGTTAAAAGAAGCTGGCCTTGATGAGAATGGGCCAAAAACATGGCAAGACGTTGAGAAGTTTGCAAAACAAATTAAAGAGAAAACAGGTAATTATGGAATTTATATTCAAGAACCTGCAGACAACTGGGCAACTCAAGCAATCTTAGAAAGTAATGGTGCAAAAATGTTAGACAATGGTAAGGCAACGTTTGCTTCTAAAGAAGGTATCGAAGCATATGAGATGTATAAAAAGATGGTTGTAGATGATAAGACGGCACTTCACATCGGATGGGATCAAGGTATCCAAGGTTTTATCGACGGTAAAGTTGGAATGATGTACACAACTATTGCTCAACGCTCTAACGTTCAAAATAATGCAAAGTTTGATGTAGCTACAGTTAAATCACCAGCATTTGAAGGCAAAGAGGTTAGGCTTCCAGCAGGTGGTGCGATGTTAGCCATTACGGCGAAAGATGAGAAGGAACAAAAAGCAGCTTGGGAGTTCATGGAGTATTTATATAGTGTTGAAGGTATGGCTGAATGGACAAAAGGGACAGGATACGTTCCTCCACGTAAAGATGTTGCACAATCTGAAAATGGCTTAAAGGCTTTCTTGGAAGAAAATGAAATGATGAATGCAGCAATTGAACAGATGGACGGCGTTGTACCTTGGACAAGCTTCCCTGGTAATTCAGGATTAGAAGCGGAACAAAAATTATTAGATATTCGAGATGAGATTTTAGGCGGTTCTGTTGATGTTGAAGAAGGACTGAAGAAAACTGAAAAAGAAATTAATGAATTGCTAGGAAAATAAAGCAAGCAACGTCACCTACACGGTCTATGATCTGTAGGTGACGATTTATTCATGGAGAGGTAAAAGATGTTAGAAAAACTAAAGCCATATTTATTTTTAGCACCTGCAATAGTACTCTTGTTAGTTTTTACAGTTATCCCAATGGTTTACACACTTTATTTAAGCTTTTTTGATTGGAATATGATTTCACCCACTAAAGAGTTTGTCGGTTTAGATAATTACATAAACATATTAACGAACGATACAACGAAGAAAGTGATTTTCAATACATTTTTCTATATCGTTGTGTTGATTCTATTTAACTGCGTTATTACTTATATTTTTGCTTTTATTATTGGATATGTGGTCAAGCGATTTAAAGGATTTTATAAAGTGGCGTTCTTTATACCGTCTGTTATATCACTTGTTGTTGGTTCAATTTTATTCACTTGGATTTTAAACCCCATCTCTGGGCCAGTTGCCATTATTGGAGAAATGTTTGGATTTTCAATCCCAAATTGGTCTAAAACAGATGGATTAGTCATTATTGTACTTAGTTTAATTGTCTCTTGGAAAGTGTTTGGATATAACTTTATCGTGTTATATGCGTCGGTTGTTGGTGTATCAAAGGAAATTATTGAAGCGGCAAGGCTTGATAATATTTCTAACCTTAGAATATTTATAGATATCGTCTTGCCAATGAGTTCAGCAACAGGGTTTTACATTTTAATTTTAACAATCGTTCAAGGGCTTCAATATGTATTTACACCGATAAAAGTGATCACACAAGGTGGTCCGAATTATGGGAGTAGTAACTTGATTTATCAAGCTTATCACGAGGCTTTTGTTGTATATAAAACCGGGCAATCAGCTGCACTTGCGATGATAACACTCCTAATTTTCGTCATTTTACTACTATTAGAATTCTTGTTTGTGGAAAGAAGGATTTACTATGAAAACAGCTAATTACAAAAACATGATCCTTCACATCATACTCATAAGCTTCATTCTATTGACTATATATCCAATTGTATTTGCTATTTCAAATTCCTTTAAAGAGTTAAGTGAAGCTTTCACATCTACGTTATCTCTTATTCCTGAAAAATTCACATTAGAGAATTACACAGGATTATTCGATAGTATCCCTATAGTTGGTATTACGATAAACACATTAATTACTGCGAGCGTTATTACAGTTGCCAAAGTAGCAACATCATTTCTTGCAGCATACGCTATCGTCTATTATCAATTTAAGTTTAAGAATGTAACGTATTTTGCGTTAATTTGTACAATCTTTATACCGTTCACGGTAACGATGATTCCGAACTATTTAATCATTTCGGAACTAGGACTTCAAAATAATATTTGGGGTGTTATTCTCCCTCAAATGGCTGATGCCATTGGAATCTTTATGTTGACTCAATCGATGAAAGGAATACCTAAGTCATTAATTGAAGCGGCAAAGCTTGATAATATTCCGACGAAATATATTATGAAGGATCATATTCTTCCAATGGTGAAACCAGCTGTAACATCAACAAGTATATGGTTTTTCATTTTAGCTTGGAATGAGTACGTATGGCCTGTTCTTATTTTGAAGACAACGGAGAACTTTACATTACCTCTTGCACTTCAACTGTATATAAGTTCTGAGGGTGGAACGAATTTTACGGTTGCGATGGCATTGTCAGTCATTACAATGGCGATTCCACTCGGATTATATTTAATATTCCAAAAGCATATTATCAATACATTTACGACAAGTGGTATTAAATAAAGAAAACTTGCAGATTGGCGAGCCTTAGAAAGGCGAAGACAGATGCGTAGTTGCACTTATCGCGCTCATACATGCCACGTCCTGTGGCATTCACCCGACTAGGACATCCTGTCCGTCGCACTTAATTCCTAAAATTGGCAACTATGTCCATACATCTTCTGCGCGGCCAATTTATATTTTCTTAACGTGTAAAAAAGGAGCATGAAATGGGTACGATTAAGCTAGAATCAATTAACAAATCTTATAAAGATACAAAAGTGATTGAGAATTTAAATTTAACCATTAACAAAGGTGAGAGACTTGTACTGTTAGGTCCATCAGGCTGTGGTAAATCTACATTACTTAGAATTATCGCTGGTCTGGAAGAGATTAATAGTGGAAGTATTCAGTTTGAAGATAAAGAAATGAGTCATTTGAGTGCTGGAGAAAGAAATGTAGCAATGGTATTTCAAAACTATGCACTTTATCCGCATATGACTGTTGAGAAAAATATAACTTACGCTTTAAAACGTAACAAGGTTCCTAAAGCAGAAATCAATAAACGTTTGGAAAAAGCGTTAGATATGTTAGAACTTCAAGAATATCGAACTAGATTGCCTAAAGATTTATCAGGTGGTCAAAGACAACGTGTCGCCCTAGCAAGAGCGATAGTAAAGCAGACAGAGTACTTTTTATTAGACGAGCCTTTATCTAACTTAGATGCAAAGCTTAGAGTTTCAGCAAGACAATCACTACTTCACTTACATGAAGAATTTAAGCACACATTTGTCTATGTAACACATGATCAAGTCGAAGCAATGGCATTGGGTGATAGAATCGTTGTCTTGAAGAAAGGTGAAATTCAAATGTTAGACACGCCTGAAAATATTTATTTCAAGCCTGTCAACGTGTTCACAGCACAATTCATAGGATCACCTCCAATGAATATTTTCAAAGCATCTCTTGAAGATAAGTCTCTAAAAATAGGAGAAACCGTCATTCATTTACCCGAAAATTTAAGAGTCAGATTGTTGGACTATGAAAAGAATGAAATATATTTAGGAATTCGTCCGGAACATATGTCTATCAGCACAACAGGACTTTATGATATGACATTTAATTTCGTTGAGAATTATGGAAGCCAATACGGTGTCTGTCTTGATTTCAATAGACAAGAATGTATAACGGTCAGTAACGAAAAAGTGAAGGATAAAATGGTAAAAGTTAATTTTGATTTAAACCATCTCCATCTTTTTGATATCGACACAGAAGAAAATTTGATTTATTCATAATAGGAGGAATCACCATGACAATCTATATTAGTACAAATGTTTTCTTAACGACAGGTTTATCGCCAATAAAAGATTTATTACCACTTTTAAATGATGATTCAGTAGGATTTGAACTCTTTCCAAATTGGAAAAATAAATCGTTTCGATCTGAATTAAAAGATTTTGAACATATACTTAAAGATTTACCATTAACGGTTCATGGGCCCTACTTCGGTGTAGAGCATAGTGAGAAAAAAGGTTCTAAAGAATATGATGAGGCAATGGATCAAATGGCTGAAACTGTTGAATTGTGCAGAAATTTAAATATTAAACACCTTGTATTCCATCACAATAATAAAGTGATTACAGAAGAGAATAGGTTAGAAAGTATTAAACATAGCAGAGAGAATTTAAAAGAGTTAAATGAACGATTAAAAAATGATGATATTGCTATTTTACTAGAAAATGCAGGTGTTCATTCTAAGAGAAATGTCTTATTCAATGAGGTAGAATTTATTAATGAATGTTTAAATGAAGAGAATAATGTGTTAATCGATATCGGACATGTTCATGCTAACGGATGGAATCTAGAAACTGTCATAAAGTCACTAAAACATAAGATAACGCACTATCATCTTCATAATAACGATGGTGTTCAAGATTCTCATGAAAGAATTTTAGATGGAACTTTGAATTTTGAAGAATTCATTAAATTATACAAAGAGCATACGCCAAATGCACATTTAATTCTTGAATACGGTCTGCATATAGGAGAAGATGTTCGAGCAATTGCAGAAGATGTAAAATATATGAAGGAAAAATTTAATATAGCTTAAAGATGAGTAAGGACTTAGGAACAGAAAACCTGTTACTAAGTCCTTTTGTATCCTGTAAACCTTCACTGTCACAATACTCTTCCCGTCATCGCCCATATGGAAATGACGGTTTCGTCTGTATGGTTGAAAAATCGATGCGGAGTTGTACTTTTAAAGCGGATACTGTCGCCTTCCCGTAATATATACTCTTGATTTCCGAGAATGATTGTCATTTCACCTTTTACTACATAGCCACACTCTTCACCTGAATGCTCGACAAGTTGCTGATCCTCCTGCCCAGCTTCTAGTTGAATCATGATCATTTCAATCGTTCCCTCGTTAATAGGAGTCAGCAATTGATATTTTGAATTGGATTTTGGAAAAGTGACTGTTTTTCTTTCGTGTTTACGAACAATTTGCGTCGATTGTTCGTCCGTGCCTAAAAGAGTGGAAATGGAAACATCCAATCCTTTACATAATTTATATAAGGTCGTTAAGGTTGGATCCGTGTTTCTCCTTTCAATCTGGCTAATCATACTCAGACTAACCCCTGACTTTTCAGAAAGGTCTTTTAATGAAAGATTTTGCTCTGTCCGCAATTGTCTTATTTTCTGTCCGTCAAACATTGCATCCGCCTCTTCCAATTCCTAGTGTTTTACAATCATCATATCGGGTTTGCAATCTTATAGCATCGTTGAAAACCAAAGACCTAGCGTCGTACCAATATAGTTTCCTATTATGTAACCAATCGTACCAACAACCAAAATTGGTCCAATCAAATTCTTCCAACCTTTCGCGATTGCCATCGCTGCTGCCGTCGTTGGACCTCCGATATTCGCATTACTCACCAGTAGAATTTCTTCCAGATCGTATTTGAATACTTTTCCAGCGACTAGGGAAATGAGCATGTTGATTACGACGATAATTGCAACAAATACGAGCAGTAACGGAGCATTTTGTACGATAAGCGGAATGGAAGCCGGTATTCCGATAACGACAAAGAATATATAAATTAAAAATGTACCGATTTCCTGACTGCCGTTAATGCTTTCAAAGTATTTCGGAAATAGTGCAAGCGCTAAAAATGTTAATGTGGTCAACACTAAATATTTATCGCCAATTAGCCCCTGCAGTAAATTTAACCCAAATGATACGTCTTCTCCTGACGGAATGATACTACCAAAAAAGGCAGCAATTTTAAATGAAACAATCACAAGGAAAAAAGACGTTCCAACGGATAAGGCGATATCTTTCAAAGAAATATCTTTCCGTTTCCAATATTTTTCTGCGAGCGTTTTACCATCATCCTTATTCCTACCGCTTTCCACCTCCAATACATGTGGGTGTGAAAAACGGTTTCTGAAAAACTTCATCGTTGGAATAATCATCAATACAACGAAGTAGATTGCCATCATTAAGTTATCAGCTACAACAGATGCTGAAACCATCTCACCAGGTAGCTCAAATTTCGCAGCCATCGCCGCGAAGTTTACGCCTCCGCCAACATAGGAAGCACTCATCATTGCTCCTATTTTATCAAGATACGGAATATGATCTTTTAATAAGAAAAAGCTGATAATGGTCCCTGCAACCGTAGCAATTGAGCTCAGAAGGAAGATGATTAGTAGTCTTCCACTCTCTTGCCATATCTTTTTAAAATTCACATGAAACAGCAATAACGGAATCGCTAATGGGATTATGAATGTCCAAACCGCATCATAAACTGGAGATTCTGTCGGAATTACACCAGTATTTGATAAGATAATTGCACCAACTAGAGCAATGATTGCCCCTGAAATTTTCCCTGCCCACCTATACTTCTGTTCTAAAACAATACTAGCTGCTGCCCATATGATGATAATACCCCAAAGTGTAATCAAATCGTCGGATTTAATTAGTGTATTTTCCATTAGCATTACCCCTGTATATTATATTTTTAAATGCTTTTCGATGAAATGAAATGTATTATTGAAGCTGATTGCTTCTATTTCCTTATTCGAAAATCCTCTTACAGCCAAACGTTCGAGGAGATCAGATATTTTGGTTACATCCTCCAAACCTTGTATGCTTCCGGAAAACGATGACCCTAAATTATAGGAGGATAAGTAATCGATAAAGTCGAAACCGAATGCAATATGCTCCGGGCCAACAAGGTTAGCTATGTATATCGCGTGGTCGATAAAACGATCTAATGTCGGATTTGTTTCATCGACAAAACCGCTGTATGCATTCAATCCAATGATACCTCCTTGTGAAGCAATCGCTTTCAACTGGGCATCCGTCAAGTTCCGTTCATTATTGCAAAGTGCTCTAGCATTACTATGGGACGCCATGATCGGCTGACTGCTAGTATGATGCATATCCCAGAAAGAAGCTTCATCCAAATGAGAAGCATCAAGAATCCAATTCAGCTCATTCGCTTTCTGTACAGCCTTCTCTCCCAATCTAGTAAGTCCTTTCCGTTTCGGCTCATCAAATGAACCTGTTCCACTCGCTAATAAATTCCATTCATTCCATACAAATATTGCATGGCTGACATTGCACTTGTGAAGGTCATCGAAAGCGTTTTCAATATTTTCTTCGACGAGCTTCGTTCCCCATTTTTCTATAAAACTTAATCCTTCGATTCCTAAAAAAATATTAATTTTCCCCGAACTTGCTCCATCAACCATGTCGTGTACAGATCGGCAAACGTTCGCACGTTTTGAAGCTCGTAAATCTTCCGTTACCATTTGAAAAATCGTTCGGAATCTTGTCATAGGGTCGTGGCGAAAAGCAGGCTCAACCCAAAAAACACAAATTATCGAATCGACGCCACCTTTTTGCAGCCGAGGATAATGAATCCGATCAAATATATCTTGTTCACCCTTACTTCTGCGCCAAACTATATCAGTGAATAGATCTGAGTGAATGTCAAATATCTTCAAAGACACCTCTCCTTTAGAATTTATTATTTTCCGAACTTTTGATATATTATAATTTATTTAATATATTAAAACAAGTTGATTTTATTTATTTATACATTGGAAATGTTGATACGGAACAATGCAGAGAAATGGGGAAAGTTTCATTAAGCGCGAGTCTCCTTTATGACTCAGTTTTGTAGCAGCCATGAGGGTTTGAAATGGAGAAGATTAAAGTATACTATAAATTCAATTAAAGTATAAACATTTTAGAAGAGGTGTTATTTGATAAAGTGAAACTTCCATCAGTGGGGGTTTTCCGACGCACAGGACGTGCTAGTGCCTACGTTGCCACAGGACGTGGCGTTCTTAGTCGGCTTTCATCCCCCACTGATGGTTAGTTGAACCAATCGGGCCTTTACGGGCAGTTGATCCCCCACTTAGGTTTCTTTAATTCTCTCGCAACCTTGAAGTGGGGGTCTTACTGCCCGTTAATCTGCGATAAATCAATGGACAAAAGATATTGATAGAAATGCTCCTATTTAACAGTTTTGGAAGTTTCTTAATGGTAATGCAAAAAATCATCATGATATCGTCAAAGACTACCAAGGATTTATAGATTTCGTCTATAAAGATCAAGAATTTACTGTCAAAATTATATTGCAAGCTATTTAGATTAATGAATGATTCCTATTTACACATAACACGCCCTTCCCCAAAAAAGAGGAAGGGCGTGTTATATTATGGTTTAATTCTTTACGACTCACTAAGTGACTGCTTCTTCATTTTCACCATGACCCCTAAAAGAATCGGAATCGCCAACAATGGGGCTAAGCATAGCAATCCAAATACAATAATCGGCTTGTCATAACCATATGTATCTAGCAGAAAGCCTCCGAGTGCTGGTCCAATGACATTCCCCATCTGCGTGAAACCCATTGCCCCAAAATACGTGCCTCGTAAATGAGGCTTAGCAATATTGTCCATGAATAGATCTGTCATGCTAAACATTAACACTTCTCCAGCTGTAAATAATACAATCACAATAACCCAGGAGAACATGCCTTTTGCCAAACCAAACCCAATTAAACCTAAGCTGGTCAATATACTCCCTAACATGATGGAGGTCAATGGGGAATATCGTTTTCCGATCGTTAACAGCGGGTATTGAATGGTAATAACAGTGACTGCATTTAATGCTAATAAAATCGAAAATGTTTTTGCCCCGTTTTCAATAAGTGGAGTGTTCGATAAATATTGCGGCAATGTGGATGACAATTGGGAATAACCTGTAATCGTCAAAATAAAGCCAATCAAAGACCATAATAATATTGAATCCGACTTGGTAATCCTTAATGCTTCCATTAATTTGACACGATTGCCAGCACGCTCATTTTCTTTAGGACCTGTTTTAATAGATGTCTTTTGATATGTAATTAAAAGTGAAATACCGTACAAGGCATATACAGCTGCTGCAATAAAAAAGGCAAAGGTTGTTTCAGATGAGCCTAAATAAAACCCAAGAAGCGGACCAAAAATCACACCAACATTAATCGCAGTATAGCGCAGATTAAAAATGAGCAAACGATTTTTCGCTTCGGTTAAATCTGCGAGCAATGCCCTCGATGCAGGTTCAAAGACTGAACGACAAAAACCATTTAGCGCATTCATAAGAAAGAATCCCCAAATCGCTTCTACTATACCAAAGCCAATAAAAACAAATGACCAAATAAAAATGGAAATTAATAAAACTCTTTTTCTACCAAATCGATCTGAAAAATAACCACCAAAAAAGCTAGTTGCAATCCCAACAAGTGAACTAACTGCAATGATTAGACCCGTTTCTGTGGCAGAAACCCCTTTTACCTTTGTTAAATAAATAGCCAAAAACGGAATGCTCATGGAAGTTGCCATTCTTCCAAAAACCGTTCCTATTACAATATTCCACACTAATGGATGTAAATTCTTGAGTGACGTCATGAATATTCCTCTAATCCTTTTTCAATAGTGAATCTATTCTAACTTTTATATTCTATTATGGCAATATTCAAACAGGAAAAGTTATGAAGTGAATTAGAACCTACGTTCCTGTATAATGATGTTAGAACAAAAAATGAATGGTTTAAAGTAATAAAGTGAAACTTCAATCAGTGGGGGTTTTCCTTCATCCCCCACTGATTGTTAGTTGCGGCCCACAGGAAGTGGGTCACGCAGACGTTGCCACACGATGTGGCGCTTTTAGTCTGTGTTCATTTTATGGGCTTTTACGGGCTGTTGATCCCCCACTTAGAAATTTATTCTTAACTCAACTTCTTGAAGTGGGGGTCTTACAGCCCGTTAATCTGCGATAAAACTACTAAATGAGGTGTTTTTTGATGAAGCAATGGACAAGAGATATAGATATAAATGCTCCAATTGAACAGGTTTGGAAGTTTCTTGATGGTTCTCTAGATAATATGCAAAAAATCATGCCTAAAGTCATAGAACATAAGCCTATCAAAATAACGGAAGATGGGGTTGGCAGTGTATATCATCAAAAATATAAAGAAGGAACACGAATAGAAGAGTATGATGTAGAAACATTAGAATATACAAATACCCCTGATCATAAAAAGCTAAAAGTAGGTTTTACACTTGCTAATATGTTTGAAATTACAGCTTTTTATGAATTAAATAAAATTAATGATAAAAAAACTTCCTTTAAATATAAAATGACCAATCGCCCATTAAAATGGTTTGTGAAGTTATTTTTATTATTTGGAAATGATAAGGTGGTCGTTGAATTTTTAGAACGTGTAAAAAGTGTAGCTGAGGCTGAAGCAAGAGGTTGATTTTTGTATATTGGTGCCTTCTCCCTAGCCTATTAAGGCCCTGACGCAAAGGGTGAGGCACCATTACTTACTCGATCTCTTTTTTTTCTGCCAACCAGTCAAAAGAGAAAATGATGAATTATTGTTTCTGACAAAATATCGATTGCCATCCCTCTTGTTCATTTTCTTCAAAATAATGAAGAGTCCAATCACCAAATTCAGATAATAATTCTTTCGGCTGCAGTTTATATTGATTGGAAATTTTTCGATCTCCGTTCTCCGGTGACTGATAAAAGGTTTCCATATAAAAATAACCATCCTCTTTTAAGAGGCTTCGAACAATCGGAAAAAGAGAGCGGTCTAAGTAATAAGAAATGACAATTAAGTCAAAAGTTTTATGTGTCCATCTAAGATTGTGCAATTCAGTAAGATCAGCAGTGTGTGATTGGATGTTGAGATTATATTTGGCTGCCTGTTCTTTTATAAAGTTGATCGCGACGTCTGAAATATCCATTGCCTCAACTTGATAGTTTAGGCGCGAAAGGAAAAAGCTGTTTCCGCCAAGACCACAGGCAAGATCCAGTGCTGTACCACCATTAAGATAAGCAGATAGTTTCTTTAATCTTAGATTCGGCTCAGGCTGTTTCTGCAGATTTAGGCATTCCGTATGCTTCGTGTTCCATTTTTTTTAGTGATCATAAATGATAACCTCTTATTCGTTTTTTCTTAAGGCAATTTTCTAAGAGATTGTTGATTCTGGATGACTGTGGCACCATTTTGTTTTTGTGGCGAGCACCATCGCCTTTGGTTACCGTACGAACCATTTTTCGCGTGTGGCGGGCACCAATAGTCGCCTTTGGTTACCGTGAGAAACATTTTTCGCGTGTGGCGGGCACCAATGATCGCCTTTGGGGTAAAGTCCATATAATTGTGTAAAAAGAAAAGGGCATCATCATGACCCGTGTTACAATGTTTTCGACCAAGAAAACGACAAACGGAGGACATGATGATGACCCACATTAATATTACAATAAATTTAGAGGATCTCAAAGAAAAAATCGAGAATAGCCCATTAGAATCTCCTGTTAAAGCCTCATTGGCACTAATTCTAAATTCTTTAATGGAAAAAGAACGAGACGAACATATTAATGCGCTCTCCCATGAAAGAACCGATGAGCGTAGAGGTTATCGCAATGGTTACTATGAACGAGAACTTATTACTGGGACCGGATCCCTAAAATTAAAAGTTCCTCGTACTAGAGACGGTGAGTTCTCTACAACCGTCTTTGAAAAGTACAAGCGCTGCGAAAAGGCGTTAATTCTGTCCATGATTGAAATGGTGGTTAATGGTGTTTCTACTCGTAAAGTAACGAAGATTGTGGAAGAATTATGCGGGAAAAGTGTATCTAAATCCCTTGTTTCTAATTTAACCAAATCCCTTGATCCAGTAATTAATGAATGGAGAAACCGACCATTAAACACTCTTTATTACCAGTATCTCTATGTAGATGCTTTGTATATTAAGGTTCGCGAAAACAATAAAGTTGTTTCCAAAAGCGTTCATATTGCATGTGGTGTAAATGAAAAGGGCTTTAGAGAAATCATTGGCTTAAAGATTAACCATTCCGAATCAACTGAAAGCTGGTCTTTATTCTTTGAGTATCTAAAATCAAGAGGGCTCCAATCCCCTAAATTGGTTATTTCTGATGCCCACTCGGGTTTGGTTACAGCGATTAAACAAACATTTTTGGGGACTGCATGGCAGAGGTGTTGTGTTCATTTTTTAAGAAACATTTTCGAAACAATGCCTAAAAAGGGAACAGCTGAGGCTCGCCAAGAACTGAAGGATCTGTTTCGTAATTCCGAATTAGAGATTGTGAGAGAGTTGAAAAATCGCTTCATAGAGAAGTACGAAGAGGTAAAAGGCTTTTCAAAAACAATTGATACTCTTGAAGCAGGATTTGAGGACGCTATTCAATTTCACTCTCAGCCGGTTCAGTACCACAAGCATTTAAAGACAACGAATATGCTTGAACGTTTAAACAGAGAAATTCGAAGGAGAGAAAAAGTCATTCAAATTTTCCCAAATGATCAGTCAGCAATTAGAATCATTGGTGCCGTATTAATGGAGATTGAGGAAGAATGGACCAATAAGAAATCTCCATATCTAAAAAAATAAAGGCGTAATAACTGACCATTTACAGAGTGAAATAGCCTAATTTCGAATTGACATTGAG
>NZ_JAGYPM010000004.1:29809-64332 GCF_018343665.1 Cytobacillus citreus | reverse complement strand
AATTAGAATCATTGGTGCCGTATTAATGGAGATTGAGGAAGAATGGACCAATAAGAAATCTCCATATCTAAAAAAATAAAGGCGTAATAACTGACCATTTACAGAGTGAAATAGCCTAATTTCGAATTGACATTGAGCCTCTGCGGGCATGATATAAAGCCAGGCATCTAATATGCCTGGCTTTATATCATGCCCGCCCCTCAATGTAAATTCGAAATAATTATAGTTCACTTGACTAATACTCTTTTAGTACAGTCGAATCATTGTATACAATTTTTACACACAAATATGGACTTGACTGCCTTTGGTTACAGTGAGAACCATTTTTCGCGTATGGCGGGCACCAATAGTCGCTTTTGGTTACCGTACGAACCATTTTTCGCGTATGGCGGGCACCATTAGTCGCCTTTGGTTACCGTGTGAACCATTTTTCGCGTGTGGCGGGCACCATTAGTCGCCTTTGGTTACCGTGTGAACCATTTTTCGCGTGTGGCGGGCACCATTAGTCGCCTTTGAATACCGTGTGAAACATTTTTCGCGTGTGGCGGGCACCATTAGTCGCCTTTGGTTACCGTGTGAAACATTTTTCGCGTATGACGGGCACCAATGATCGCCTTTGGTTACCGTACGAACCATTTTTCGCGTGTGGCGGGCACCAATGATCGCCTTTGGTTACCGTGAGAACCATTTTTCGCGTGTGGCGGGCACCAATGGTCGCCTTTGGTTACCGTGAGAACCATTTTTCGCGTGTGGCGGGCACCAATAGTCGCCTTTGGTTACCTTTTATATAAAAATTATCCACATAAACAACAGAAATCACGCTAACCGCTAGACTTATTAACGCATTATAAACAATGCATCATTCCTTCAGCTTCATCCCATTTCACAGTAAAGCCTTGTCCTTTTGCACAAAATATGGAGGAAGAGGTATAGTCAGGATCGGCATTTTTATCATATGCGATCCTTTCGATTACTTCTTGTTCGTTATGGCAGCGATGATAGCCTGCAAACATTAAGCTTATGCGGCCTTTTCCTTGTGTGAAAGAGGCAAGCACCGTACTGTAATCCATAAAGGTAGAAACAGGAACGATCCCCGATAAGATCGCTTTTTCTCCTTCCGTAACTGGCGGGTCAAATCGGCCATATGCCGTCTGAATATCCGATAAAACCCTCCCCATTTGGTCCATATCTACTTTTATCTTGAACTGATAATATGGCTCGAGCAGAATGTTGCTGGCTTTTTCCAATCCTTGTCTTAAAGCACGGTAGGTGGCTTCCCTGAAATCGCCCCCATGGGTATGCTGATTGTGAGCTCTTCCAGTTAACAAAGAAACCTTTATATCTGTTAACGGTGACCCAGTAAGCAAGCCATGGATTTCCCGTTCATACAAATGCTGACCAATCAAATTTTGATATCCAATTGATAAATCATCTGTATGGCATTGGCTTTCAAATAGGGTCCCGCTATTTCTTTTTCCAGGCTCCAATTTCACATGGACTTCTGCATAATGACGAAGCGGTTCGAAATGGCCATACCCAATGACATCTGTTTCAATGGTCTCTTTATAAAGAATCTCTGGCTTTTCAAAAGCAATTTTTAAACGAAACCGTTCAAAGACCATTTGCTCTAGCACTTCTAGCTGGATCGCTCCCATGACATGAAGATGTATTTCCTGCAAACGCTCCTCCCACGTTATATTAAGTGAAGGGTCCTCCGCTTCCAACATGCGAAAATATCGTAAAGCCTCCTTTACGTTTACGCCAGGTTCAAACACCACTTTCGATCGCAGCGTTGGCACCATTTTGTACATCGCTTTTTCCTTTAGTGCGCCAACTCCATCACCAACGGATGCGCTAGAAAGTCCAGTAACAGCAAAAAGCTCGCCAGCTTCTACCTGATTAATTTGTTCATATTGGGTTCCATTATAACGGCGGATTTGTGTCACTTTTTCTGTTATTTCATTTCCATAAGAGATCTCATCCCGTACCTTTAACACGCCACTAAGTGCTTTAATAAAAGTGACTCTTGTACCATTTTCCTCATAACGGACTTTATAGACTCGCCCTGCAAAAGGTTCACGAATAGGGAAATGCGTAACTGACAATAATTCCAGCTTTTCTAGAAAAGAATCCACTCCTATATCCTGCAAAGCAGATCCGCTTGAAGATGGGTAAATTTGAGCAGATTGAATCATGGTTTGCATTTTTTGGAGCCATAAATTTGGTTCATATCCTTTTTCCATATAATGCTCCAATAAATTCTCATCCCGCTCTGCAATGAATTCTATTAATTCATCCTCCATTTTGCCATCAATAAATGACCCAGAAATATCACAAACATCCTTTGTTAAATGACTGCGAATCTCATCTAAAACCCGATTGATGTCTGAACCGGTCCTATCGATTTTATTAATGAAGAAAAATGTTGGGATGCGGTGCTTTTTTAATAGATTCCAAACGGTTTCCGTATGCCCCTCTACTCCTTCTACTGCACTGACCACAATAATCGCCATATCCATCACTTGGATTGCCCGCTCCATTTCTGGAGAAAAGTCGACGTGCCCTGGGGTATCAATTAAATAATAGGTGGAGTCCCCAAATTCAAAGATTCCCTGGTCAGCAAAAACGGTAATGCCGCGCTGCTTTTCAATCTCATGACTGTCAAGAAAGGCACTTTGATGATCAACCCGTCCGCGTTTCTTAATACTTCTTGTATGGTAAAGCAACTGTTCGGAAAAAGTTGTTTTTCCGGCATCGACATGTGCTAAAATTCCAATCGTTTTGTTCATGTGTATCATACTGCTCCTATTCTTATTTCTGACTGTTTATAATAATAATCATTATAGCAATCTTTTGGCGTTTTCTCATATGAAGAAAAATTGGGGCAGTTCTTATGCTTCTGCCCTTCTTACTAACTGCCATTTATATGTTAGAATGAATAAACCAAACTATTGTAGCAGTTTAATAAGGATGTGAGACGGTTGAAACGAATGCTTGCCATAAGTGATATTCATGGAGATTTAGAAAAATTCGAGAAACTGTTAGAGCTTGTTAAATATGACAAAGACCGAGACCAGCTACTGTTATTAGGTGATTTTGTGGATCGGGGGACACATTCGAGAGCTGTTTTAGATAAGGTCATTCAGCTGAGGACTGAGGGAGCCATTGCATTAATTGGCAATCACGAAAAGATGATGATTGATGCTTTTCTTGATGATCCGATGAATTTGAAAAGATGGTATTACAATGGCGGAATAAACACGCTCCAAAATTACGGCTATGAAATTGAAAAGGACGATTCGGAGTATTGGTATACGACCGATGAAATGCCTGAGCCTATTCAAATGAATGATGACATTCGTTCACACATTGAGATACTAAAAGAATTTCCATACTACTATGAAACAGACACCCATATCTTTGTTCATGCAGGAGTTCATCCAGATACACCCATAGAATCGACTGAACCTCAAACATTAGTGTGGATTCGCGAGGAATTTCATAATGGATACACGGGAGAAAAGACCGTTGTATTCGGACATACGCCGACAAATTATTTGCACGAAAGCAAGGATGTTTATTTTGGGAATAATAATATCATTGGAATTGATGGCGGTTGTGCTTATGGTGGAAGATTGTGTTGTCTGGAGGTTGGGAGTTCACAAGTTTTTTATGTTGAATAATAGATTTTAGAGCGTTCCTTTCTTGATAGGTTCGCTCTCTTGAGTCTAGCATCTGAAATATTTTTTTAGAAAACTTTTGGATTATGCAAAGGGATAAAGTGCGGTTCGATTTCCTGATGGCCGATTACCCATCAGGAAAAAAGTAATTCTTCCATTACTAACCTCAACCTTTCGTTATTTCATTCATTTTTTCCTAATATCTTTCGTAAATACTTTTCCACTAATATTTCAGCCTCTTTAATCCCCTTCTCGGTTAAATAATGAAGCTGTCCCAAAAACAAAGGTGTCAGACACTACGAATATATCCGTCGGCCGTAGTTGCCACATGATAAGTCAATTCAGACATAATTTAGTCCTCTTTTAAAATAAATTTTCTAAATTATTTCTATTAAACTTTATTAATTTCCTCTAATTGTTATTCTTCATCAACTATCCTGCTATGTTAAGATCAAAAGTGGAGTACTCAATATATCAACTCCTATTATTTATTTACAAACTAATACGTTTTAGCGGATGAATAGTTTCTTGATTTTTTAATGTCGTAATTCGAAGCAAATATGCAATAGACTCTTCAACTATCGGGCGCAATCCAGATTAGGAATGGAGCTCATTCTACAGTGGTCCTCCCCCACCAAATCAAATATTGGGAAGGAGCTTCCGCTGGCGTGCACGACATCCGGTTTTCACCGGCAACCCTAGGAGGGCGCCCGTTGCCCGCAAGACAGAAAAAAACGATTTTTTATGTCTTAAATGCCAATAGTTTTTACCAAACTAAGCCAAAAGCAGGATTGAGTTTTCTGAGATATCCAATTATTATGAATTTACTAGAAAGTTCTTTTGTTAAATTTCATTTAGGGTTCGTCTGTCAAGTTGGATTTGAATTGCTGTTGTCAGCATTGAAGTTCCTGCTCACGGGGAATTACCTCACCTATGTGGTCAAAAAGAGGGAGCAGCTCTTACTCAGCAAGATATACTAATATGCTAGAAGGCACCTGGCTGATTATATACTAGATAATATCGTCTTTATCGATGAATTGCCGAAAAATAGTACGGGGAAAGTTATGAAATTTTTGCTGAAAGAATCTGAGGAGGTGTAAACATGATTGAAACATTTGTACGAAATGGAAAAAGAACAATAATTATAGATTTAAGTGATCGATTATCAAACGACACTCAGGACTTTGAGCTGAATGCTCATAAAATAACATATAAAAATCATAAAGATTCAATTGCAGTAACAGAAAAGTTTTTGGGACTTGATAAGTCTTATTGGCCCGATGAAGAAGGATGGGCGGTAGAGGAAGTAACTTTATCTACTCATTCCTATACCCATATTGATGCACCTTATCATTATGGATCTACATCTAACGGAGAACCGGCAAAAACCATTGATCAAATTCCTTTAAATTGGTGTTATGGAGATGGAGTTCTTATAAAGATGACACACAAACAGGCTGGTGAAGAGATTAATATCGGTGATATACAACATGAGTTAAAAAATATTAATTATTCTATCAAACCTTTTGACATCGTACTGATACACACTGGGGCTTCCAAGCACTTTCATCAGCCAGGTTACGAGTCTATGCATGCGGGACTAACTGCTTCAGCAACGGAGTGGTTCATTGACCAAGGGGTAAAGCTGATTGGGATTGATGCATGGGGACTAGATCGTCCATTTGATGTAACAGCCAAAGAAGCAAAAGAAGGGAAATCGCAGTTTTGGGAGGCTCATCTGGTAGGTAGACGTAAAGAATATTGCCAAATAGAAAAGCTTTGTAACCTTGATCAGATTCCAAAACCTTATGGTTTTACCGTATGTGCGTTTCCCATTAATATCACTAATGCAAGTGCTGGTTGGAGTCGTGTAGTAGCTATTTTCAATGAAAGTAATTAACTCTTACTGGGATCTTTTTAACGAAAATAGACAAAAGCTAATTCAAAAAGGGGAAAAACTTTCAAATTTGTGCATGTGTGATAGATAGAAAAATCCCCATGTATTGACATGTGTTAATTTTTCAGGGAGTACAACCCTGAGACAAAGGGATGGCATTTGCTTCATCTCATTCAGTATCCATCCCCATCTTCAAAGACTATCTGAGACCTTAACTCAGTGATGACTGCTTAGAGTATCTCGATTTCAACTTTATTAAATATATTGGCAAATATGCTGCTAATAGCATTGGTATAATTAGTTGTAGTGGGAATATCATGATAAAAATTAATACAACTGCTATTGGCTTTTTGAGTACTGCACTTGTGAGTGAAGTAGTGACAACGGTAATAGATGTTACTGGATCTATTGAGAATATCAACGCAAGTCCATATCCTATACTTACACCCGCGAAAATAATAGGAAATATATGTCCTCCACGCCAACCAGTTGCTAAACAAAATTCTGTTAAGAATAGCTTTACAATACCTATTGCTATCAGTAGATAAACTGAGATATGGGTCCACTCTGCAGCTAATTCTGTTAGCTCATGAGCTCCCGAAAATAAAGTAATAGGAAGAACAGTTCCGATTAATCCTAGTGCTAATCCTCCAATAACAGCTTTAATTACTTTATAATTTTCAAGTGGTTTAAGCACCTTATGGAAAAAATGCCCAAAAAATTCATATAATTTTGCAAGTAATAATCCACAAAGGATAAGTGGGATTATGGCTATTATTTCATGTTTACCTATTGTTGCTGAACCAAAATCCGCTAAAGAAAATTGTCTGTAATCTATTTTGGATAACAGTATAAATACAAAAAAACCTGCAATAGTAGTAAAAGAATATACAAGTGTCTTTATCAACTTTATACGTTTTGGATCTTCTCTATCTTCAAAGAATGTAGCAGCTCCAAATAACGGTGACCTAAAAATCATGCCAATTGTAGCCTCAACACTATACTTTATTACGATTTCTTCATGTTCATTTACAATAGTTTTTTTCTTAACTAAAGATTTTAAAACATCTCCAGCCCATGTAGCAAGACCTCCTACAATACCAACTAAAGCTGCCTCGGGACCAAGACTAGCTCCAAAAGAAAGAACACAAATGGCCGTTATTGCGTTTTTATATCCTGAACTGTAATCAATTCTTTTTGTTTCCTTGAATTCTGCAACTACATCATCCATATTACGTGGATAATTACCAAAATACTTTTGACATAAGCCTACTAAAATACCTCCAACTAAACACACGATTATGGTCCAATTTTTAACATCAATCACATTTGGTAAATCAACCCATAAAAAGTGAGTTGTTAAAGAAACAATCGCTAAAAAACTCCATGTCAGAAGCCCTGTAATTCCTCCTATAACGATGCTATATAAAATTAAATTTCCTAATCCTAAAAATTTCATTTTCTTCTATTGCCCCACTTTCCTTCTGAGTTCAGCTCTCTTTATGCTAATCTTATTTTCTGACCGCTGCCACAAGAGTAGGAATCGTTACGGCCTAGTTATTATCCTTTTCTAGTTCTGATGTCATGCGTGTCAACAGCGCGACACACTCGACGTGTGTAGTCTGCGGAAACATATCCACCGGCTGCACCTCAACCGTCTTATACCCGCCATCTTCCAATATCCGCAAATCCCTCGCTAATGTTCCAGGATTGCAGCTGACATAGACGACTTTCTTCGGCTTCATGTCTATGATTGTTTTCAAAAGTGCCTCGTCACAGCCTTTTCGAGGAGGATCGACAACAAGTACGTCTGCTGAATTTCCTTTTTCATACCATTTTGGAATGACTGCTTCTGCTTCCCCAACGGCAAATTCAGCATTTATGATTCCGTTAAGTTCTGCATTGCGTTTCGCATCCTCAATCGCTTCCGGCACAATCTCTACACCAAAAACCTTCTTCGCCTTTTGAGCAAGAAATAAAGAAATCGTACCAATTCCGCAATAAGCATCAATGACCTTTTCTTCGCCACTTAGATCAGCGTATTCCAGAGCTTTTTCGTAAAGAACCTTTGTTTGCTCTGGATTTACTTGATAAAAAGAACGGGCAGAAATGGCAAACTTTATATCACCGATAAAATCATAAATGACTTCTTCTCCCCAAAGTACTTTTGTCTCATCTCCAAAAATCACATTTGTTTTCTTTGGATTGACGTTTTGGACAATTGATTTGATTCCTGGTACTCGTGAGATGATTTCCTCAATCAGTTTCTTTTTATGCGGCAAATCATTTGTTCTTGTAATTAATACTACCATCACTTCACCTGTCACAAGTCCATAACGAGTCATGACATGGCGAAGGTCCCCTTTGTGCCTGCCTTCATCATAGGCACGAACGCCATACCGGCTGCAGATTTCAATGACCTCCTGAACTACCTCGTCATTTTTCTCCTGCTGGATGATGCATTCCTTCATATTAATGATTTGATGGCTTCGCTGCTGGTAGAAGCCACCGATTAGTCCGCCTTCCTGTTCACCAACAGGAACTTGAGCCTTGTTTCGGTATCGCCAAGGTTCCTTCATTCCAAGGACTGGGTGAACTTTAACATTTTCAAGCTTCCCAATCCGTTCAAGCACATCCTTCACTTGCTTTTCCTTTGCTTTTAACTGTCCTTCATAGCTTAAGTCCTGAAGCTGACAGCCGCCGCATTCCTTATAGATTGGACACGGAGACTTTACTCGATATGGGCTTTCTTCATATGTTTCAATAAGTTTGCCAAATCCGTACCCTTTATTTACCTTAATCACTTTGATCTTTGCTTTTTCTCCTGGGAGACCATTCGGGACAAATAGCGGATAGCCATCAACCTTAGCAACTCCTGCCCCATCATGGGTTAAATCCACAAATTCAACATCTATATAATCATTTTTTTGTACCGGTAGTGTTTTGCTCATTATTTTCTTCCTCATTTTTAACTTTTAATAAGGGAAATTGTAACACATTATTCGTTTGAATACGAAAAATGATTTTGCTGACGAACCATAAAACAACTTATCAGCTAGTTTACAGCATTTATCCTCCAATCAAAATAACCCGCAAAAAAACCCGCTCCTACTCGGAACGAGCTTCTTCTTTCTAATTACTACTAACCCAATCTCTTGGACGATCCTCTTCACGTATTTCATCAATCGGGACAAATACTTCAAGATGCCTGTACAGATTGACAAACTCTGCAGGCAATAATCCTCCAAACTCCCCATCAAGATTCAGCTGCACCTTTTCACTTGAATGAACTTTAATCCGATTAGCCTGTGTATAAATAACATTAGAATCATGGATATGCTCACCACGAATAGCCAATGTAGCAATTCGGATAAAATCAGCTAAGTTTGTCTTTTTTAAGATTAACAGCGAGAATAATCCGTCATTAATCGATGAATCTGGAGCGAGCTTTTCAAAGCCTCCAACAGAATTTGTTAATCCTACAAGGAAGAGCATAGCCTCTCCTTCAAATAGCTTCCCATCGTACTCAATGCTCACTTCCGTAGAGCGAATCGATGGAAGCATTTCGATCCCCTTTAAATAATACGCAAGCTGTCCAATCATAGTTTTTAGTTTACTTGGCACTTCATAGGTAAGCTCAGTCAGCCTGCCCCCGCCTGCAATATTGATAAAATATTTATCATTGATCCGTCCGATATCTACAGGTATTGTATCCCCTTGAACAATTATGTCTGCGGCCGCTTCGATGTCTCTAGGAATATGGAGCGCTCTTGCGAAATCATTTGTCGTTCCAACTGGAATAATCCCAAGCTTTGGACGATATTCCTGCTCTGCCAATCCATTCACGACTTCATTTATCGTACCGTCTCCTCCAGCAGCTACAACGAGATCATAGCGACGCTCTACAGCAATTCGAGCTGCCTTCGTCGCATCTCCAGCACCTGTCGTCGCATGGCAAGAGGTCTCATAGCCAGCTGTTTCTAGCCTTTGCAGCACCTCTGCTAAATGCTTTTTAAAAATCTCCCGCCCGGAAGTTGGATTATAAATAATTCTTGCTCTTTTCATTCCCATCATCCTATTTTTTAAACTTAATATTACTTTATCCGTTTTCTCATTCCCCGTTAACATCATATCTAAAAGAAACCAACATAGCAATTTTTTACTCATTTCTGAAAGTCTATTTGAAAATAAGTAAAAAAAGTAAAATTCCAACAAACCTGTACGATACTTCCGATATTAATAAATGCTGTCTGTCTGAAAAAGATACCCAGATCATCCGGGTATCCTCTTTTTTCACCTATATTAATTCCTACTCTAAAAAGTATAATTAAATTTCCTATAGATATACGAGCAAATTGCCGATACACCTATTGGAACGAGTGCTCATACAGACTACAATTCTATTGAAGTTTAATACTATTTTATTCAACCATATTTAAGCTGATTTGATTAGTATTCAATATTTGAAGATGATGACTGCCTTTTCCTGTTTGGAAAGTGGCATGCTTGAAGGTAGTATCCGTATATCCTTCTTCAGTTTGCTGCTCTGGTTCCTCTGTTACTGTCCATTTTTTGCGGTCACCCTCAAGCTCTAGTACTCCTGATGCCGTTACTTTTACATCGCTAGTATTTTGAATTTGCAGAGAAAGATTAGAAGCCTGATCGACAGCCCAATCGCTCACAAGTGTACGTGGTTTAAGTGTAATGGAATTATTGTTTCCGTTCACTTCAAGCTTTACATGATTTGGGATGAGAATGGTTGCATTGAGGCTAGCGAAACGGTCAAATGGACCTGCAGTCTCATTTGGCAATCCTTTCACCGTTACATACAGGGTATCCCCTTTTTCCTGAATTGAAACATAATCCTCAGCTTTTGAAATCAACTTTTCATTTTTTCCAACCAATGCCCGATACGTTCCAAACATAGCGATATTATTCTCAGTAGTTCCTTCGATTGTTAATGGATAGTGATCAGCATTAACGACGACGCGTTTCACCTTATTGCTTATTGGTTGCTCATAAGCTGGGAGGTCCATCGTTCGCTCTTCTCTTTGCAAAACATCATCCATTTTCTCTAATATTCCAGTTGAACTTAAGATAGCAAAGCCAATCCCAACTGTTCCAAGTATCCCAACAAAGAATATACTAAGGAAATCATATTTTAAAAACGGCTTTTCCTGCCGTGATAGGAATAAAAATAGTAGTATCTCAATTCCAAGAACAACTAATATAATCGGCCACCATGACATCATGACATGAATCAGATCTAAATTAAAAAATTGAATTAATAGTAGAATAATACCTAGAAAAAGGAGCGAAGCCCCCATTGAAAAAGTACCAACGCGCCAGGTTCTCATACTTAACCCACCTTTCTTATTCAAAAAATAGAGTAATTCCGCTGTTTTATTGTGGAATTTTCCCTGAATATAGTCCGCTTTGGAGATTTACTGTCCAAAATCTCATTTATATAGTCCGAGTTCACATTTCAGAAAAACTCGGACTATACTTCCTCATTTGGCTGCTCAACGATTTGCTTTTCTTTTTTTCCAAAAAGAAGCTTCAAACCGCCGCCGATCAACAGGATACAAACGATACCTGTTTGGAAATAGCGATCAAACCAATATCGAATATCGATATCAATCATGTTAGAGATCATTGGTGAAACAGCTGGCAGCAAAATATTCGTTATTAAATAATATAAGCCAAGGAATACAAGTCCGATCCCAAGCCATTTTTGATGATTAATTAGATAGGAGATAATCGGCGTATCTTCCAACGGCTCATCCCCATATTTCGAAGCCTTTTGCAGACCATCAAAAAAGCTGTAAAACCAAATGATTGGGATGAGGAATAAAAAGATCCCTAGACGCAATACATCCAAAATATAAATCGAGAACAGAAAGGCTGCCATCAACTGGATGCCTCGACGCTGCATTCCAAGATACAGATGTCCTGCGCCTGGAAATATGGACAAGAAGGTCGCAATTGATTTGCTTTTCTTACCATCCTCTCTTCTCGTTTCAAAATCCTCAAGGATTGTACGATCCACAAGCTCTTCCCCGCGCTGCTTCCGGTTTAACTGTTGGATAGCATCGAAAAAGCCGTACACCCAAATAACCGGTAAAATAGCCCAAAACAATAAAAACTCACCTCGGTGTGTAAGAACTGCAACAAAAGTCACCATTACACCAAAGCCCAGAAATGCCGTAAGCAGTGTAATCCCTCTGTTCATCAATCCGAGTTGGAAATGTCCTAGTCCTGGGATAAAAGATAATAGGATTGTACGGAATCGTTCAAGTTCATGGTCACTAGCCTCTGAACTCTCTGCCGAAAGCTCTTGCTTGTTTTTAAATAGCTTGGTACCCGTGATAGCCGTATCAACTAAATTGACAATGTAGAGAAAAATCCCTGCAAAAACAACAATAAATGCAACATCCCCATCACCAACGCTTACACCGATCACAAAAGTGAGAACGATGAGGAAGAATTCCCCTAACATATACCCAAGTCCCCGTAAGACTTTTCCTAAATATATTAAGCCTCCGCCTGGGAAAAACGCCAGCAGAAAAGCGATAATTGGATTTTTCATCATTTTCCCTCCTTCTTATTTTTTGTCTCTAAGGAATCCATCCAAGCAAAGGTTTTGTTGACAATCCCTTCTGTCATAGAAGTTTCCTTCTCTTTAAAACTTGGACTCTGAACATTTTCAGCATATTTTGTAATCGACTGGAATACTCCTGTCGTCATTAAAAGAATCGTCATGGCAGCAGCAATTGAATAATGGAAAAGAGCTGATTGATAGAAGGATTTACTCTTCTTTCTCACTTGCGGCCTTTCAATATGGTTATTCTTGTATTCCGCAATGGAAGCCATGATAGAATCCGTAAAATCAGCTTCATTTAACATGATCGGTAATTGGCTTTCCTCCTCCGCTACCGCCTGGAGATACAGATCCAAGCATTGGTCACAGCCATAAAGATGATTTTCAAATCCCTCACGGACATCTTTATTCAACTCATTTTTCACGTATTTCAACCACTCTTCTTTAGAATAATGTTTCATGAAAAATCCTCCTCCTTCCAATGCTTTTTCATCCAGTTACGGGCACGGTACAGCTTTGTCTCAATTGTCTTTACTTGAACATTTTGTTCTTCAGCCATTTGCTGATACGTCTTTTCAGCGATATAAAAATCATAAATGACATTCTGATAATTTTCAGGAAGCTCGTGAAGCTTTTCCCGAACAAGCATAGCTCTTTCTTTAAGAATAACCTCTGTTTCAATGCTTTCTCTTTGCGTCCCAATCGTATCATACTCAATTACATCTATTATATCTTCCTGCCTGCGATCCCGCTTTCTCTTCAAATCAATCGCGTGGTTAACAGCAATTCTTGTAATCCATGTTTTAAAGCCTTGATTCTCATATTGGGGGAGAGAGGTATAAATCTTTAAAAACACTTCTTGAGCAGCATCTTCCGCTTCTTTTTGATCTCTTAATACGGCATAAATCGTTCGAAACAAATCATTGCGGTATTTTTCGACCAAAAGCCGGAAAGCATGGTCGTTGCCGCTCTTTACTTTTTGGATAAGAACTTGGTCGCTAATCTCTCTCTCCCCCTTTCTGACAGCTTCCACCCTAATAGACGAAAGCTAAGTATCATTTCCCTACACGAAAAATAGTTTTTTTAAATTTTTTTCCGAAAGGTCATAAATGCTGTTGAATCCTTAATTATGTAAAATATGGAGCAGTCTTTTGAATTCTATATTAACTGGTTGCTCCACAGGCCGTTAACATGATGACATGAAAGACGCTCTTCATAAGAAGTTCGCAATTAGCACAACTCCTCCCAATACAAATACGCCTGGATAAAATCATCCCAAGCGTCGTTAAAGATATGAATGGTTCCCCAATCATTCTATTACTTTATCCAAATATAAAAACCTAAAGCAATTATTGATAATACAGTAGTTGCAGCATATATTAAAGTGAGATTCGTTGTATTTCTTTTAGCAGAGCTTCGATAATTCGGGTCCCCCTTTGAAATGGCCATTATTGTACTTATGATTGCTATAATGGTGAGGACTATTACCAAAATAATCGCGATACTCATCGTATATCCACCCCTTAATCTATATTATCCACTTCAAAATAGTGAAAACTTATCATTAACAAAAGATTACCATTCTATTATACGCTCAACAGTGATTTATCTCACATTTTTTCAATTTATAAAGAAAACTCGCCGATTGGCGAGCCTTGGAAAGGCGAAGACAGAGGCGTAGTTGCACTTATCGCGCTCATATATGTCACGTCCTGTGGCATTCGCCCGACTAGGACATCCTGTCCGTCGTACTTTATTCCTAAAATTGGCAACTACATCGAATCTTCTTCTGCGCTGACAATTTATTCTTAACGTGAAAAAATAACCGCCAACCATAACCATTCCATGATAAAATAAAGTATACTTCCATGTTTAGAAATCCATAACCATTATTCTCCCATAAGGATGATATGATGACAATATTTCTGTTTCTAATTGCTTATTTAATAGGCTCTATCCCTACTGCTCTCCTTGTCGGCAGGATTGCTTTCAATATTGATATTCGTGAGCATGGAAGCAATAATCCTGGAGCCACCAATACGTTAAGGGTACTCGGCAAAAAAGCAGCTATCATTGTACTTCTAGTAGATGTAGGAAAAGGAGCGCTTGCCGCGAGTCTTCCATTTTTACTAGGCGTTGAAATCAATCCTTTATTATCGGGGCTAATCGCTGTTGTTGGTCATTGCTTCCCAATATTTGCAGGATTCCGTGGGGGAAAAGCCATTGCGACTACAGCAGGTGTCCTTCTTGTAACGAACATCTGGATGTTTGCTGCTGCTTATCTTGCATTTTTCATCGTCATTTATTTTTCGAAATATGTTTTTTACGGATCCTTATCTGTCGGTCTTACATTACTTATCTACTCTTTCTTTATACCAGGCCGAGAGCATGAACTTATATTTTCTATCTTTCTATTATTATTAATTTTTCTCCATCGATCGAATATTAACAATTTTATTCATAATCAGGAGCCGAAGGTCAATGACAAACGGCTTAAGGATGACCGTATCCCACCTAAAAATAACGCGAATCGTGCTTAACTGCCTTGCCCGAATATTGGACAATCCGATATTCGGGTTTTTATTTTTACTTAGTGCCTGCAGCGGAAATTAACATGAAAGTTAAAAGTTGATTTCTCCTATTATTGTAGATATGTTAAAATGACAACAGGCTTTTTGCCGTATTCTATTCAATCAAGGAGAAGGATTATGTCAAAAATATTTGTATTCGGACACAAAAACCCTGACACAGATTCAATTTGTTCGGCTATTGCTTATGCAGAACTAAAGACTAAAATAGGGGTAGACGCTGAGCCTATTCGCTTAGGACAAGTAAATGAAGAAACACAATATGCATTACACTATTTCAAAAAAGATGCACCTCGATTAGTAGAGGCGGTTTCTAAAGAAGTTAGCGAAGTAATTCTCGTCGATCATAACGAGTTCCAGCAAAGTGCTGACGATATTCGTGATGTGAAGATTCTTGAAGTTATCGACCATCACCGAATCGCAAACTTCGAAACAGGTGACCCGTTATATTATCGTGCAGAGCCAGTTGGGTGTACGGCTACTATCTTGAAAAAGATGTATAAAGAAAATGGCGTTGTAATCAGCAAGGATACTGCTGGTTTGATGCTTTCAGCGATTATTTCAGATTCTCTTCTCTTCAAATCACCTACATGCACAGAAGAAGATGTAAAAGCAGCACAAGAGCTTGCTGAAATTGCTAGAGTAAATGCTGAAGAGTACGGGTTAGCGATGCTTAAAGCAGGTGCAGATCTTAGCGATAAGACAATCGAAGAGCTTATTTCTCTTGATGCGAAGGCATTCCAAATGGGTACTTTCAAAACCGAAATCGCTCAAGTGAATGCAATCGATTTAAATGATGTTCTAAGCCGTCAAAACGAGCTTGAATCCGTTCTTTCCGAAGTTGTGAAAAAGAAGGAATTAGATTTATTCCTATTTGTCCTTACTGATATCCTAAACAGTGATTCAGTTGCCATTGCAATCGGAAACGAAACAAAAGCTGTTGAAGAAGCTTACAATGTTACACTTGAGAACAACAAAGCATTGTTAAAAGGTGTTGTATCCCGTAAGAAGCAAATCGTACCGGTTTTAACGAAAGTTTTAGCAGATAAGTAAGAAAAGCGCAAGCGCCTTGCTCACCCCCGACAAGCAGAAGACTGGCCGACAGGAAGGTTGTTCTTTAACCTTCTTGGCGGACTGGCTTCTGACCTCGAGGGGGTAGGCGCTGGAGCTAGACATTTCTCTAACTCGAGAAATGTTATACTTTATTTTTAAAAAATGAAGGGGAGTCTTAAAGTCGTATTTTCGATTTCAAGACTCCCATTTAATATTTCTAACTTTAGAAGATATTCACACTTCAGAATAGCCATTTTTTAATATGAAGAATTTAAAATCATTTCTGTTTCCTCTGTGAGTTCATTCATCAATTCTTTGACTGTTCTTTCCTTCGCCATTCTAACACCCTGCCCCGCCCATAAAGACATAAAGTCCGCTTCTTCCAGCTTTGCTGCATGCTTCCGGATAGGACCCGTCATGTCATTTTGCAATGGAAATGGCATGACAGTTTGATTGCGCATTTCCTTAATAAACCGATTGTTTATACCTCTGGCCAGTTTTCCAGAAAATGCTTTTGTAAATGTTGTTTGTTCCTCCGTACTGTTCAAGAGCTTCTGTTTGTAGACAAACGCTACACCGCTTTCTCTACATGTAAGGAAAGCCGTTCCAAGCTGTACGCCTTTTGCTCCGAGAATCATAGATGCAGCGATCCCTCGTGAATCCATGATTCCCCCAGCTGCGATGACAGGCTTGCTAACGGCATCAGCAACTTGAGGGATAAGTGCCATCGAACCAATTAAGCCACTTTCCTCTTGGTGAAATGTTCCCCGATGTCCGCCAGCCTCACTGCCTTGGGCCACAATCATGTTCACGCCACTCTCTTCAAGCTCTAGAGCTTCCTTTACATTTGTAGCTGTTCCGATAATAACGCAGCCCCGCTTGCGAAGCTCCTTCATTACTTCTTTATCTGGAATTCCAAATGTAAAGCTACACACAGGAACCTTTGCTCTAAGAACCTCTTCCACTTGACCTTCATATAAAGCTTTGTAGTCTTTTTCTTGAGCAATTAGAGTTTCTTCAACTCCCAATTCCTTTCCATAAACGCTTAACTTTTTCGTCATAGCTGCTAAATCTTCGTCTGCGTATATTCCTTTTACATTTGGAACGAACAAATTCACACCGAATGGTCGATCTGTTAATCTTCTAATCTCATTTATAGCTTTCTTTATTTCCTCAGGCTTCATATACCCTGCACCAAGATTGCCTAGCCCGCCACAGTTTGATGATTCGCTGATTAGCTCTGGTGTTGTGATTCCTCCTGCCATCGGTGCTTGAAAAAAAGGATAAGAAATACCGAGCATTTCCGTCACTTCATTTTGATTCCAGCTCAAAGCACACACACCCTTTAAAGAGAATTATTTTCTTATCGTATCGCAAATACTTTGTGCTACAGCATGCCAAAGATTTTCGTCTACTTGGTAAGATTCCACTAACCTTTTATACATCGCCATTTGTTTCTCTTTAAAATCAGGGTCATCCTGAGATGGAAGCTGGCTCCGTTCTTGATCCACAAGGTCTTGCAGCTGCTTCGCCCGAGGCCCCCATACCGCCTGCTCTTCTCCGTTCTCATTAATAAAAATAAATATTGGAATCGCACGAGATGTCCCGTTTGTTAAATATTGATCCATTAATTCAAGGTTTTGGTCCCTTAATAAAAAGCGGACCTCCATGCCAATCTCCTCAGCAATTTTCAGAAGAATAGGATTGTTTAGCAGTGCATCTCCACACCAGTCTTCCGATAAGACAATTGCTTTTAATCCTTTCCCTTTAAGAGATGCCAGGCTTTCCTTGTCCTCGTCAGATAGTGAGAATTGTGCAAGTATTTGATTCATTTCATTCTGATTTACTTTCATGCCTGTCATATATTGATCCGCAGTTAAGCCTTTTTCAAACCACTGATTTAAGCTCATAATGAACCTCCTATTTTCCCTTTATATCTTTCCTTATTATGACATATCACTGACAAATAAGCGAAGCACTCGAACTTGTTTTTTAGCTTATTCACACTATGTCGCTATTTGCAAGATTAGCAGGTTCTTTCCTAGGAAATAAAAGCGGATAATGGAAAAATAGTAAGAAAAATGTCAAAAGGCTGATGGAATAGCCATCAGCCCTTCTTTTTAATCCATCATTCGCTTTCTAAAAACCACTATAGCAATGGCAAAAATAACAACGATTGAAGCAAAGATAACAGCAAGATTGAACCATACATCTGATAAACTAGCACCTGAATGAACCTTATTTGCTATTTCAATTAGCTGTAAATTCGGTAAATACTCAGTCACTTTTAGAATTGGAAACGATTCTGCTAAAACTGTTAAAAATGAACCGAAAGAAAAGAACCCAATAAATGGTAAAATGATAACTGACGCTTCCATAACTGATTTTGTTACTAAACCAAGCACTGTTCCAAGACCAATATAGAAAATAGTAGATAGGGCCATAGCAAGTGAGATAACAAGTAAATTTTCAGGCTTATAATCCTGTAAAAATGCGCAAGCAACAAGAATAATGAACGTTGCAATAAAGCTTAAAAGACTCTTTCCTACTAATATATCCATCGTACTCGCTGGTGAAAGCATAAGGCCACGCAATGTATTCTTCTCTTTTTCTTCTGCAATAAGACAACATTGTACATAAGCTGCCACCATACATAATGTCATATTAAATAACATATAATGGATATTAATATTGTCTATTCCATCCATTCCCCAGAGTGCAGCCAAAGCAAGTGGCATTAATACGGATACGGTTACATATAAATTTTTACTAACATCTTTATAATCTTTTTGAAAAATGGCGAATGAACGTTTAATTGAAAATATCATGATAATTTCCTCCCTGTTACCTCTACAAAAATATCACCAAGTGTCGGTTCGTTTGAATAGATTGAAACAACCTTATTTTCCGACATATAATTGTACATCGTTTGTGCCCCTTCAGCTCCACGATCGATAATTTCCTTGCTGCCATCCGCTAACTCTACTGTTATCGTATTATCTGCAAATTTTTTCCTTAGAGCCTTCGGTGAATCAAGTAATTGAATCTTTCCTTCATTTAAAAATGCTACACGATCACAGAGTGTTTCCGCTTCGTTCATATCATGTGTCGTTAAAAATATCGTTGTTCCTTGCTCTTTCAGATTTTCCAATCCTTTATAAATATGCTTTGTATTTACTGGGTCAAGTGCTGATGTTGGTTCATCCAGGAATAGCAGATCTGGCTTATGTAGAAATGCCCTCGCTAAGGTTACACGCTGCAACATACCTTTTGAAAGCTTAGAAATAACCTTCTTTTTCGCATCTTTTAAATTTACCATATCAAGAACTTCATCAATGCGAGTATATGGGACATCGTAAAGATCACAGTAAAGCTTTAAATTATCATAAACTGTAAGGCGAACGTAAAGACCGCTATTATCGGTTAGCACACCAATTCTTTTACGGTAGCTACCCTCTTTTAACTTTAAGGCTGGTACTCCAAACACAAGAGCTTCTCCATCTGTTTGTGCCAGTTGCGCCGTTAAGATTTTAATAGTAGTTGTTTTCCCTGAACCACTCGGTCCTAAAAATCCAAATGTTTCTCCTTTTTTTACTTTAAAAGAAACATCCTTTAATGCTGCTAAATTTGAAAACATTTTGGCTAAACCAGATACTTCAATGATATTCTCCATATTCATCCTCCTGCAAAGATTTAATTGATTTGTTTTTCTAGCTCAAGCTGCCGATCTGTGATGAGGCGCTTCCGCTTTTCGTTATGCCTTAATAGTAAAGAACAAATCACATCTGCACATTATAATTCCGATGAAAAGAGTTATTTTTGAGGTGAATGGAGAGTATTTTAGGTGAAATGGAGCTTATTTAAGCCCCAACATTGTCTTTAATTCTGCCATTTTTGTTTTCGATAATGGAATAGACGACTTTTTTGCATCGCCTAATACTAATGTAAAGCTATTTCTTGTCCAGGTTACAACCTCACGAACCTTTTGCAAATTCACAATATAGGAACGATGACATCTGAAAAATCCATAAGGATGCAGTCGATTTTCTAGTTCAGTCATCGTAAATACACTTGGATACATCTCACCTTTAATATAAATATTGGACTGTCCTTCACTGCTTTCAATATAATCAATTTCAGGCGGATCAAATAAAACGATTTTGTCATTCACCTTCGTTGGGATTTTTTCAAATCTGACTGGCTGAATGATAATTTCTTCTTCGTTTTCCTGCGCTAAAACTTCTTCTTGTGAGCCAGTCGTTTCCTCATTGGAAGTTTCGTCTTCCGATCTTACATCAAGGGCATGCAAACCTATATCATCTAAGCGATAAACCTGATCCGTAATCGAAAGTGCACTTTCCATATTACTTGTTAACACTAAAACAGCCTTCCCTTTTTGCTTCAGCTCCCGTACCATCTTCAAAAATACACGTTTTGTCTCTAAATCGATATTCTGATCTGGCTCTTCAAAAACAAATAAGGCAGGATTCTGAATTAGCAAACGACCAAATAAAGCTCTTCGCTTTTCTGAATTTGATAATTTACTGATTCTAACATTTCGTTTCGTCTCAAGCTGAACGATACGCAATACCTCATCAATAGAAAGTTCCGATCCATATAATTTTTGAAAAAAAGAATAGTTGTCCTTTACACTTAACCTTTCATACAACTCATCATCTAAACAGAAAAAGCCGACTTCAAAGAAAAAATCTCTTTTCGACAGCTTTACATTTTTCTTATTAACGAGTATCTCTCCATTAGAAATTGGAATTTCGCCCATAAATAGTTTTAATAAACTTGTCCTCGCATTCGTACTAGTATGAATAGCAACCACTTCAGACTCTGAAACTTCTAAACTAAATGATGGAAATACTATTGTATGCTCGTCATGTTTTTCAAGATCTTTAATCTCTAAGATACTCATCTTATATCACCTTGGTATCGTATTTTTTTAAAATGAGAATTATGTAAGCATAGTGTTAATACATAAATTTCCCACTTGGTAATTATAACCGATAAATAGGAATTTCTTCTATCTAATATTATTATTTAAAATTTTTATCGCAGATTAATATTCTATAAGACCCAGCTTAATATATTTCTCTTTATTTAAATGTCATATTTTATCCGATTATAGAAAATCATATCTTTTCCTGGGAAATATTTAAATGTAATTGTCGAAATAGTTTAAATTTTATAAAAAATATCCTATATAACCTAATTGCAACCATAAGTTGACAAATTGCATTTGCCATAAGATGGAATATAGAGCAATGTTATCATATAATTTAGCTATCAACCAATGGAGGACATGCATATGGCATTTAGTGAAAAACTTTATAAGTTAAGAAAAGAAAAAGGCCTTTCTCAAGAGGCTTTAGCAGAAAAATTAAACACCTCAAGGCAGGCTATTAGTAAATGGGAAAATGGTCAAGGGTTTCCTGAGACGGAAAAACTTCTAATGATCGGAAACATATTTGAGGTATCTATTGATTATTTGTTAAAAGATACTGTTGAGCAAAGTCATGAAAATGAACAAGGATATTATGTTAGAGGGGTTTTTGTTACTTCTAAATATATTGCTTTAGGAATGAGCCTGCTTATTTTAGCAACTGTACCATATATAATTTTTAAACATGATCCAGCCATTTATACTTTCCTTATCATTATTATTGCTGTGCTTGGTATTGGAGCGCTTATGGCGGCAGCAGTTATAGATGAAGGTAATAAATATAAAATTCTTAGAAAAGAGACCTTGCTCTTTGACCAGAATTATCATAAAGAGTTGACAGCAAGATATGAAAATATGAAAAAGCGGTATGCTCCAGTGATGATCCTTTCATTTTGTATTATTGCTGCAGGTGGACTACCCTTTATATTAGAAGAGAAAGAGATAACTTCAGGATTTTTAGTGCCTTATTATCCGTATTGTGTCGCTTTGATGGCTGTTGGTGCCTATATTTTTATCCGTACAGTAGCAATATTAGATACATATAAACTACTGGTAAAAAATGAGGAGCATACTAATCGCTTAAGTTATAAGATAAGAAAAAAAGTGAAAGAAAAGCTGGATAATTTTTAATAAAAACGATCAGAGCAAAAAAATAAACAGTGGAGGGATGACAAAATCCCCTCCACTGTTTGAATTTTCACTATAACTTAACGTTTCTTTAATTCTTCTAATAAAAGCTTGTTTACTAAAGGAGGGTTTGCCTGTCCTTTCGTAGCTTTCATGATTTGGCCAACAAAGAAGCCAAGCGCTTTCTCTTTGCCGTTTTTATAATCGTCAATGATTTTCGGATTATTATCCATGACTTCGTTAATGATTTTCAGAAGTGCACCTTCATCAGAAATTTGGACAAGTCCCTTTTCTTTCACGATTTGCTCCGCATCTCCGCCGTTTTCAATTAGTTCCTTAAAAACCGTTTTCGCAATTTTAGAAGAAATCGTTCCATTTTCAATTAGCTTTATCATGCCAGCAAGACCTGCAGGAGTAAGTAGAGTTTCATCAAGCTCTTTTTGCTCAGCCTTTAAGTAAGCAGATACTTCACCCATGAGCCAGTTCGAAGCTTGTTTTGCTTCAGCACCAGCAGCAACTGTCGCTTCAAAGAAATCTGCCATTTCCTTTGTAACAGTTAAAACAGCTGCATCATACGCAGGCAAGCCAAGCTCTTCTACATAACGCGTTTTCCTTGCATCTGGAAGCTCAGGAATTTCTGCCTGAATTCTAGCTTTCCATTCTTCATCAATATGAATATCTAATAAATCTGGCTCAGGGAAATAGCGATAATCATCTGATCCTTCTTTCACACGCATAAGGATCGTTGTATTTGTCGCTTCATCATAACGGAGTGTTTCTTGACCGATTACACCGCCTGAACGAATGATACTCTCCTGACGCTTTTCTTCATATTCAAGTCCTTTACGAACAAAGTTGAAAGAGTTTAAATTTTTCAATTCCGTTTTCGTACCGAATTCTTCTTGCCCAACTGGACGAATGGAAATATTCGCATCACAGCGCAGAGATCCTTCTTCCATTTTACAATCAGAAACGCCTGTATATTGAATGATCGATTTCAGCTTTTCAAGATATGCATACGCTTCATTCGGTGTACGAATATCTGGCTCAGATACGATTTCAATTAATGGAGTCCCTTGACGATTATAATCCACTAATGAATAACCGTTACCATGTGTCAGTTTCCCCGCATCTTCCTCCAAATGGATACGCGTAATTCCGATTTTTTTCTTATAACCGTCAACTTCGATTTCAATCCAGCCATGTTCACCGATCGGCTTGTCAAATTGAGAGATTTGATAAGCTTTCGGATTATCTGGGTAAAAATAGTTTTTACGGTCGAATTTTGTGACTGGCGCAATCTCACAGTTTAGCGCCACTGCTGCTTTCATGCCATATTCAACGACTTTCTTATTTAAGACGGGCAGCACACCTGGATAACCAAGGTCAATAACAGATGTATTTGTATTCGGCTCTGCACCGAAATGGTTCGGGCTATTCGAGAAAATTTTTGAGTCTGTCTTTAATTCAACGTGTACTTCAAGGCCAATAACCGTTTCAAATTCCATTTGTTCTCCCCCCTTACAGTACCGGTTTTTGTTTATGATAATCTGTTGCCTGTTCAAAGGCGTGTGCAACTCGATAAACTGTGCTTTCATCGAAATGCTTTCCAATGATTTGCAGACCTAGTGGCAAACCATTAGCGAATCCGCATGGAACAGAAATTCCAGGGACACCAGCAAGATTGACCGGAATAGTTAAAATATCATTCGCATACATTGTAAGCGGATCATCGATATTTTCGCCAATTTTGAATGCAGGCGTAGGTGTTGTTGGTCCAATAATAACATCATATTTACTGAAAACCTCTTCAAAGTCATTTTTGATAAGGGTACGAACCTTTTGCGCCTTTTTATAGTAAGCATCGTAATAGCCTGAGCTTAGTGCGAAGGTTCCAAGCATGATGCGGCGTTTCACTTCATCGCCAAAGCCTTCAGCACGAGACTTCTTATATAAATCAAGAAGATTTTTCGGGTTCTCTGTTCTGTATCCATAGCGAACGCCATCAAATCTCGCAAGATTCGCAGAAGCTTCAGAAGAAGATAATAAATAATAAGTCGCTAAGGCATATTTAGAATGAGGAAGCGATACTTCTTCCCAAGTAGCTCCTAATTTTTCAAGAACCTTTAAAGCATCTAAAACAGATTGGCGTGCTTCTTCAGATACTCCTTCTCCTAAATACTCCTTCGGTACAGCAATTTTCAATCCTTTAATGTCACCAGTTAATGATTGAACAAAGTTTGGAACATCGATTTTTGCTGAAGTAGAGTCCATAGGATCTAGACCAGAAATAGCCTGTAATAAGTACGCATTGTCTTCAACTGTACGTGTAATTGGTCCAATTTGGTCAAGTGAAGAAGCGAAGGCAACAAGGCCAAAGCGAGAAACGCGGCCATATGTCGGCTTTAAACCAACTACTCCACAAAATGCAGCAGGCTGTCTAATAGAGCCACCTGTATCTGAGCCTAAAGAGAACAGAACTTCCCCGGAAGCGACTGAAGCAGCTGAACCGCCTGAAGAACCGCCCGGCACTGTTTCTAGATTCCAAGGGTTACGTGTTTTTTTGTATGCTGAATTCTCATTGGATGAACCCATTGCAAATTCATCCATATTTAATTTACCAATTGTAATCGTTTCTGCATGATGTAATTTTTGAACGACAGTCGCATCATAAATCGGGTCGAAGTTCTCTAATATCTTACTTGCACACGTTGTACGCAAGCCTTTCGTAACGATATTATCCTTTACTCCAATCGGCATTCCAAAGAGAAGCCCTTTTGATTCATCCGATCCTAATTTTTCATCCATTTTGCTCGCTGTTTCACGAGCTTTTTCTTCATCTAATGTTAAAAAGGCTTGTACCTTTTCATCCACTTCGCCAATACGCTTATATGACTCATCCACTAGATCCGTTACTTTTATTTCTTTTTTATGTAAAAGCTCATGTAAATCGGATACTTTATGATCAAATAAACTCAATGTATTTCCCCCCTTACTCAATAATGGACGGTACTTTCACTTGTCCGTCCTGATGCTCTGGTGCATTTTTCAGAACCTCAGACTGAGGCAATCCTTTCTGCGGCTTGTCCTCTCTCATAACATTCTTCATATCTAAGACATGGGAAGTCGGCTCCACATGATCGGTATTTATTTCATTTAACTCCTCAGCGAATGAAATCATCGCATCAAGCTGTTTCTTAAACATCTCAGCCTCTTCTTCTGTTATTGCCAACCTTGCCAAGTTCGCAACATGCTTTACCTGATCGGTAGAAATTCTAGACATTTCGTGACACCTCCAAAAGTGTTCGATTCATTGACACAATAATATTGATAATATCAAACTTTCACACGTTAAAGCAATATGTTATATAAGTATAAAACCAGTACTCTTGACATTTTACCACGAGTTTAGGCAATTCGCAGTTATTTATTGTATGGGTTTGCTTTCTAACTAATATAGAAGAAAAACGGGGATATTGATTGACGCATTGCTACTTATTTTTTACTTTGATTAAAGGCTATGTTAAACTCCCCTGTTGATTTCCGCTGCAGGCACTCGCTTTCCGCGGGCGGTCGGAAGCCTCCTCGTCGCTATCGCTCCTGCGGGGTCTCCCTTTGACTCGCTTCTCCCGCAGGAGTCTCGCGCCTTCCGCTCCAATCAACAAAAAAATAGTATTATCAACACTGTGCTTTAACACAGCCAAATTAAAAAAATGGGTTCATTATTTGCTCAAAATCGCTTAATCAAAAAAAAGGAGCCGATTGACTCCTTTTTCAACGCTTTGAAAATAGCGAAAAAAATCCTTTTTTCTTCTTGTTTTTTACTGACTCTTTTTTTGGGGCTTCCTTTGTTACATAAATTTCTTCTTTATCTATTGCATAGTCATAAGCAAGGGCTAAGCCGATCTCTGAATTATAGTTATTATTTGTGACCATTGTAAATTCCACGTTGTACTTAGACGCTAATTTCGTATATTTAGATAGCTCCGAATAACTCATATTCCCATTTAAATAAAGGTGGGCCTTCCGATTTTTATTAAGGGCCTCTTCAACTTGTGGATAGATCCCATCCTCCCTAATTTGCGATTGTTTGAGAGCAATAACAATTCTCTCTCTAAGGGTACCTAGGAATTTTCTCCGCTCATCTGGCTTCGTTTGTTTCTCACCGTGTATTCCTTGAAGGATATAATCATCGATGTTATTAGACAAAGAAAAACCTCCTACTCAAATCTATTTTAAAAAAAGCTTCGAATTCTCAATTCAAAAGTAGGGCTACTAATATGTATGAATAATTTGATCATGTGGTGCTTCGTTATTATGAAACAAATTGCGTATCTCTATAATTCTTAAGCTATTTATAATTCAACCTTAACATAATGGCTCTAAAAAAGAAAAAAATCCTCCCTTCTTACGAAGAGAGGAGCAAATGGGAGAAAAAAAAGTTAAAAATCACGATAGAATGGTTGAATACATTAAAACAAATGAATAAATTATACTTCCTGTTTTACTGCAGTAAATTGTGCTTCTTCCGTTGAACCTTTTAAGGCAGTCGTTGAAGATGTTCCGCCTGTAATCGTCATGGAAACTTGATCGAAATAGCCTGTACCCACCTCCCTTTGGTGTCTAGTTGCAGTATAACCATGTTCTTCGCCTGCAAACTCAGCTTGCTGTAATTCAGAGTAGGCAGCCATGCCACGATCCTTGTAGCCTCTCGCCAATTCGAACATGCTATGATTTAAGGCATGGAAACCAGCTAGTGTAACGAATTGGAATTTGTAGCCCATTTTACCAAGCTCAATTTGAAACTTAGCAATTGTTTCATCATCCAGCTTGCTCTTCCAGTTGAATGATGGAGAGCAGTTATATGCTAATAGCTTACTAGGGAACTTCTCATGAATCGCTTCAGCAAACCGCCTTGCTTCCTCGAGATTTGGCTCTGCCGTCTCACACCAAACAAGGTCTGCATATGGAGCATATGCCAAGCCTCTTGCAATCGCTTGATCAAGTCCTGCTTTTACCCTGAAAAATCCTTCTGACGTTCGATCGCCAGTAATGAAAGGTGCATCATAGGGATCAACATCACTCGTAATTAAATCTGCAGCATTTGCATCCGTACGGGCCACAACAAGGGTTGGTACTCCCATCACATCTGCTGCTAATCTTGCTGCAATTAAATTCTTAACTGCTGTTTGCGTTGGAAGCAAAACTTTTCCTCCAAGATGTCCACATTTTTTCTCAGAGGATAGCTGATCCTCGAAATGAACCCCCGCTGCTCCTGCCTCTATCATACCTTTCATTAATTCAAACACATTCAACTGTCCACCGAATCCTGCTTCTGCATCAGCCACGATCGGCGCAAACCAATCAATAGATGAGTCGCCTTCCATATGATGAATTTGGTCTGCACGCTGTAAAGCTTGGTTAATCCTTTTTACTACACTTGGGACGCTATTTGCTGGATATAAGCTTTGGTCCGGGTACATATGCCCTGATAAATTGGCATCTGCCGCTACTTGCCATCCGCTTAAATAGATCGCTTTTAAGCCTGCTTTTACTTGCTGGACTGCCTGATTCCCCGTTAATGCACCTAAAGCATGAACAAAGTCCTCTTCATTCACAAGCTTCCACAGCTTTTCTGCCCCTCTGCGAGCAAGTGTATATTCAATGTCAATGGAGCCTCTTAATTGAATGACCTCCTCGGCAGAATAAGGTCTTTCAATCCCCTTCCATCGCTCATCCATTTCCCAGCTTTCCTGTAATTGCCGTACTCTTGATTCTGACATTCGATTAATCCTCCTTCAATTTTCTTCATTTCATTGAAATGTATATGCCAGCCCTTGTTGTTGTATTACAATAACCATTTCATGTCTTGTATTATATAACAGTATTTAAAGAAAAGAAACTCCTATTTTAAAAATTTTTAGAAAATTTTTATTTATTTTATAAAGTTTTTTAATTACTTTTTTAAATTATCAATTACGACGTTTTTGTTACAAATATTAATAATTAAATTGTAATAATTATTAAAAGAGTTTGACTTTCACATAGTATTAATATTATTATTGTAGTAACAACACATATAACATGAAATAAATTCCGGAGGTTTTAATATTGTCTAAACCTGAAATTATTGTTTATAGCAGTACTGGCTGTCCCTATTGCGAAAAAGTAAAATCTGCTTTGAAGGACTGGGGATTTGAATATGAGGAACGTAACGCATCCATACATAAGGAATATTTTGATCAGTTAAAAGAGCGTAAAATCTTCGGAACTCCTGCCACTTTAATTAACGGAAAGCTTGTTTTGGGCTTCCAAGAGAAGAAGTTTAGAAAACTACTCGATATAACAGATGAAACAGCCGCTCCTGTAGCAGACTCTTCTAAAGGTGATGCTCCTAAAGAAAATACAGATACTATTTTCCAATCTATTAATGAAAGAATCCTTGATGAGGTTTATGATTTTGTGACCATTGGCGGTGGTCCAGCCGGAGCTTCAGCTGCACTATACGCAGCACGAGGAAAGTTAAAAACCCTTGTGATTGATAAGGCACCAAAGGCAGGAACGCTTGCAATTACACATAAAATTGCAAACTATCCGGGTGTTAGAGAAGAGTTAACAGGACTTGAACTTTTAGAAAGAATGCAGGCTCAAGCGAAGGATTTCGGAGCGGAATTTGTGCGATCGACTGTACTTTCTGTAGATTTTTCTGATGAAATCAAGAAAATTGAAGTCGCAGAAGGAATCATTAAAGCTAAAAGCGTCTTTATTGCAGTAGGTGCAAAAGCTCCTTCGAGTAAAATTAAAGGAGAAGAAGAATTTACAGGACGTGGGGTAAGCTACTGTTCAACATGTGATGCTGCCTTTTATCAGGATCAGGTTGTCACTGTGGTAGGTGATAATGAAGAAGCAATTCATGAAGCGGAAACACTAGCTAAATACTGTAAAACTGTTAGACTATTAATTCCTACTGAAAAGCTAAAAGGCGACATTGACTTTACTCAGCTTGAGAATCAACCAAATGTCGAAATCTATAGACGCCATCGTTTAAGAGAAATTACTGGAACTGATAGTGTTGAGAAAATCATCATTCTAAATGATAAAAAAGAAGAGCAAACCTGGGAAAGTGATGGAGTTTTCTTATACCTTGGCGGAATGAAACCAGGAACTGATTTCCTAAATGACTCTGTCAAGAGAGATGACGAAGGTTATGTAGTTGTTGATGATCATTTACGTACAAGTGCTGAAGGTGTTTTCGCTGGTGGGGATGCACGAAGAACACCTATTAAACAAGCAGTCATTTCTGCTGCAGACGGAGCGATTGCTGCATTGAGTGCAGAACAGCATGTTAATAAGCGGACAAAGCTTCGCCCGCAGTATAGCTAACAAAACTCAGGATTCAGATTGACCTGCGAGCTAATAAATCAATAGATTTAATACTAACCTTCAATAAAAGTTTTGTGCATAACGCGTGGCTATTCATGCGTTTTTTATTTTTTCCCCTACCTTAGTTTGACTTTTTAAAATCTGGTGCAATAAATACTAATGAGTATCCAGCAAGTCTTTACAGAAGACTTTAAGCCGAAAAACATTCAACAATTACTTAGTTATAGGTCGTGTGAATATTCCTTATTTATGGAATAAACGTTAAAATATAGGTATACATACTAAGGATAAGCTGGTTTAGTGATTAAAAAAAACAGATCTATGAAACTACTTTATGAAGAGTATTTGAAACAAAAGACTTAGCATAATGTGAAAGATTGTACTTAAACAGGGCAGGCTAATTGAATAAGAATGGATTCCAGAAGATCGTCATTTTGAATCGATCTTTTTTCTTGTCATTGTTTCAGATAAAAGAGTTACTATTTGAAATCACGGTGAAACCCAATTTATAGTGATAATATTTTATGAATTGGAAAAAATAATATAAAGGAAAGGAGGGGTTGCGAATGTTTGTGAAAAAGTGTTTAACAGGATTGGTAGTTTTGCTTGCGATGATTGTGGTTGTGAACACTGCAGGCTCACTCGGCGTATTTGCCGAATCCGGTTTCGTAACACAACCTATGGAGACGGTGAAATCAATTGAGGTCCAGTTGAACGACGATTACTTTAATCCGAAAGTCATTACTATTTCGAATGGAACAACCACAACGTTGATATTGAAAAACAAAGGTATGAAAGAACACACCTTCACAGTAGAAAAGCTCGGAATTGACGCCGAAGTCCAGCCGGGAAAAGAAAAAACAATTACCGTTAAACCAAAACAGCCCGGTACATATGAACTGATATGTCGGTACCATTTCCAGGAAGGAATGGTTGGGAAAATAATAGTCAAATAACAAGCCGGGCCAATCGGGCCTTGCTTTTTAGTAAGCAGCAATAGTAACTTGCTTATTAATTGTTATTAAACAAAAGGGTACGTTTGTTGAGAACCGGGAGTTGCTGCGGCAGCTCCCTATCTATTGTATTAATGGGGCTGCTTAAAGAAGGAAGAAAAAATACCAGCGTGTAAAAAACGATCGTACATTTTTTAAATTGCACGATTTAGTCTTCCGAAATCATCTCGATAAATAGTCAAACAAAATTGGGGTCCAATGGCTTAACCATACAATCTCATAATTCCTCAATGGCTTCAACGTGTTTTTGTTTTGATAAGGTCTTGCGGTAGTAATGCATCGAAGGTATTAAGTCGATTTTTATAGTTTTGAATCACGGAATAATTTCAAAAACAGTACCTTGGTTAAAATCAGTCACTTTCATAGAGCCATAAACCCCTAAATATAGTCTGGTTTGATCCAGATTCGTTCCCAAACTAACATAATAAGCCGACCCGGACCCAAAATTATAATCGGTTTCAATAACACTGAAATCATTTAGTTTACAATCTGTACTTACCCTGGTATAAGCTAAAACCCCTCTAACCGGAGACCCGGATTCTTCCTTCCGGGCAAGATCGGTAAACACAACACTTCCTGTTAAAGCTGGGATTCTATTCCCCATATAGGCTTGCACTCCTGTAAGGGCAGTTCCTCCAAATTTATCGGGCCTTTGATCTTTATGGAAATAACTAGTTAAAGGCTGTAGACGTCTCACCGAAGTTTTTATTGCTTCATCGTAAAAAGCAATTGTTTTCTCATCCAATGCCGAATTTTCAGAGCAGCCCCTTATAAACGAAGTAGGAAATGCCCCTTCCCATCCTCGCCAGCCAAAGTTAATAAATCCTTCTTGGTCAGCTTCAGATTTCATTAAAAAAGCTTGAACAAGCTGGGTAACCGGTATTGGTTTATTCTGAACGAATGAAAAAATTGACTCTACCAAGACCTGTCCGACATTTCCCACATATTTGATATATTGATTATAAAACCTTTGAAATGAAATGCCCGGTATATTTCGAACCCCTTTGGCAATCACCGTAAGTGTTCCCTGAATAGATATGGGAAGTTCATTAAACCGTGTGACTACGGGTGGATTCTGGATAAATGTATTCTTACCTACATCAATTTCAATTATTTTACCAGCGATTTCTATATCATTCTGGCTTAAATTGAAAGGATCATAGCCTGCCCCACCATCCCCGGTTGTTAAAATAAGTTTTCCTGTCTCAGGTGAAAAGTTTAAGCTATTGACACCATTATGATTAAAAAATGGTCTTCTTAAGTTTAGTAATGTCCGTCGGCTTTGTGGTTGACCATTCGATGGTAAAATCCATTCTTCAACTGAATCAATATGATCATATTGAGTTTCTCTATTTATCCACCTTAGGTTTAAAGTTTTGGGATCACACGGGTTAGGTGAAAAAGGTTCATGTAGAGCACCTGGACCTTGTGTTCTAGCTACTGAATAATGAAGATAAAACAGCCTGTTATAATAAAAATCGGGATGAAACGCTAGTCCTAACAATCCTCGTTCATCATATCCAGTACCAGAAACACCCGGTTCAGAAGTACCTAATTTTATGATTCGCGGGCGAATATCTAAAAAAGTCCGTACAACTCCGTCTCTTATGTAAAAAATCTCTCCTACCTGGGTTGCAATAAATAATGTTTCTTTTGAGTCACCCGGAAGTATCGCTGTTTTCAAAACAGTCGGCAAATTCACCTTACTTACAATGGGCCGTAAACTAACCTTAACTTTTATCAACAAACTTTACACTCCTTCTTAGTTTTCTTTTATAAGAATATGATTAGAACTGTTTTATTAATACCAGATTAGGGGCCGAAGAATCTAACAAGTAATTTTATTTAAAGGGCAATTTAATGAAGTAAGCTTATGGAACTAATGTGCCATCAGTAGAAGGAGAATTCCAAAGGAAGAGGGAATTACTTTAATATTAAGAAAAAAATTTTAAAAATCGCCTTATCATAATTAGCTATTAAACCAGCTAGTTGAAGCTTTAGTGATTTCCAGCAATTAGAGCCGAAGGACTGGAAACCTGAAGATATTCTCACATAAAAAAGAAGTAGGAAGTAAATAGAAAACTATTATATTCCGCTTGATAGAAATAGTCTCTTTTTTACTAAGGGAGAAAGATAGTTGAATACCGTTCTAAATTGTTGTAATATTCGTATTATTTCTGATCTTACAGTATAAAACCTTCAGGAGGGAGATTTATATGCCATTAATAGTAGGAGATATAATTACGTTTGAAAGGACTTTTACAGTAAGGGATGTTGAATTATTTACAGAGATTTCAGGTGATGAAGGGATTCATCATATAACCCCAGATGAACAGGGAAGACTTGTCGTTCAAGGGTTATTAACGGCAACTTTACCAACAAAAGTAGGTGGAGATGCAAACGTGTTGGCTCGTACTATGAATTTCGAGTTTTTAAGACCTGTGTTTACCGGAGATACAATAATTTGTGAAGTTAAAATTGAAAAATACGAAAGGCAAGAAAATAATAGAATAGCTATTATTGCATCTTTTTTATGTAAAAATCAGAATGAAAAAGAAGTATTAAAAGGGGATTTTTCAGGTGTAATACTTTAATTCTTTATAATTTCTATAATTGAAAATGATCAACCTAAAAAGAGTGACCTGTCCCAAAGACAAGTCACTCTAAAAAACAATTCTTAATTAATACATTTCAGATGTTGTTTTCGCTTGCATATGAAGCATGATGTAATCAGGGCCGCCTGCTTTAGAGTCTGTTCCTGACATATTAAATCCGCCAAATGGCTGGTAGCCTACAATCGCACCAGTACAGCCGCGGTTGAAGTATAGGTTACCAACATGGAAATCTTCACGTGCTTTTTGGATGTTTTCACGGTTATTTGTGATAACTGCACCTGTTAAGCCGTATTCTGTGTCGTTCGCAATTTCAATCGCATGGTCGAAATCTATTGCTTTTGTGAAGCCGACAACAGGGCCGAAGATTTCTTCCTTCATGATGCGAGCATCTGGTGAAAGGTCAGCGAATACAGTCGGTTTAATGAAGTAGCCTTTGGAATCGTCTCCTTCTCCGCCAGTCATAAGCTTTCCTTCTTGCTTACCAATTTCGATATAGCTCATGATTTTATCAAATGCATTTTGGTCAATAACGGTTGCCATGTAATTGTTTTGATCTACTGGATCACCTTGCGTTAATTCGTTTGTTAATTCAACTACACGATTTAACACTTGATCATATACATCCTCAACGATTATGGCACGAGAACATGCAGAGCATTTTTGGCCAGAGAAGCCGAATGCTGAAGCAACAATAGAAGTTGCCGCTAATTCAAGATCTGCTTCCTTATCCACAACGATTGTGTCTTTTCCACCCATTTCAGCGATCAAACGCTTCATCCAAATTTGACCTTCGTTCACTTTGGAAGCACGTTCGAAAATACGTAAGCCGACATCACGTGAGCCTGTAAAGCTGATGAAACGAGTATCTTTATGGTCAACTAAGTAGTCGCCCACTTCCGCACCGCTTCCTGGAACGAAGTTAAGAACGCCTTTTGGCAGACCTGCTTCTTCCATGACTTCAACGAATTTCGCTGCTACAACTGGTGTAGTGGAAGCTGGTTTTAATAGAACTGTGTTTCCTGCCACGATTGCCGCAACAGTTGTTCCGGCCATGATCGCTAATGGGAAGTTCCAAGGAGAAATGATGATTCCGACTCCTAATGGAATATAGTCATAACGGTTATATTCATTCGGACGGCTATTTACTGGTACACCGTCTTTAATTTTTAACATTTGACGTGCGTAGAATTCTAAGAAATCAATTGCTTCTGCTGTATCTGCATCAGCCTCATTCCATGGCTTCCCTGCTTCTTTTGTTAATAGGGCGGAAAACTCATGCTTGCGGCGACGGATAATCGCAGCTGCCTTGAATAAAACATCGGCACGTGTTTCTGGCTTTACTTTTTTCCATGTTTTGAATGCTTCTACAGCCTCTTGCATCGCTTTTTCAGCAAGGTCGCGATTAGCTTTTGATACACGTCCAATGACTTCTATTTTGTTAGCTGGGTTATAAGAGACGATTTTATCTTCCGTTGAGATGCGCTCTCCACCGATTACTAAATCATAATCTTGTCCTAAATAGCCTTCAACTGTTTTCAAACCAGCTAAATAGGCTTGACGATTTTCGTCTAATTTAAAATTAGTAAATGGTTCGTGTTTGTAAGGTTGTACCAT
>NZ_JAGYPM010000004.1:710-29799 GCF_018343665.1 Cytobacillus citreus | reverse complement strand
ATGCGCTCTCCACCGATTACTAAATCATAATCTTGTCCTAAATAGCCTTCAACTGTTTTCAAACCAGCTAAATAGGCTTGACGATTTTCGTCTAATTTAAAATTAGTAAATGGTTCGTGTTTGTAAGGTTGTACCATCTTTACCGCCTCCAATATGTTTACCTATTGTTTTGATTATAACAAATGAACTCGCAATGAATGCAAATAACAAAGTTAAGTTTTTGTTATTTCAGCAAAGCGTTTGCATCCAGATTTCATTCTATCATGTTTTGATTCAACTCTTCAAACATTCAAGAAAATTATTATTGAAATTTTAAGAAAAAAACCTGGCATTAGCACATTCTCTGCGGCGAATGACCAGGTTTTATGCAATTTATTAGAAGAGACTTACCAATATTTCACTTCAGCTTTTTAACGTTCATAAACATAAACTTTGCCTAAAAAATATTATTGATAAATATGAACAAATGGCTCTTTTTCACCTGCTTTACGTACAATCAGAGCTTCAGGGCCATTTACTGAGGTTATGCTAACTTCAACCGAAATATATTCAGGGAAATGCTGCATAATAAGTCCTGTTACATATTGCGTAAAGCCAATCCCTTCTGCTTTCCCATAAAATTGAATAGGAATATTAATGGACAGCTCCCGTAATTGACCATCTGCATAAAAGGCTTTTCCGATCACTCCGTTGAAATTCGGAAAATAAGATTCCACATCCTGTTTAAAGTTTAAAAAGGCTAAGTGATCTTCCCGATGCTGCTTTTCTGCTTCTGATGATGGAAATTGGAAATATTTCTCATCTACTTTTTCCCAGCTTCCTAAGCTAGCGCTTCCTTCTGGAGCATTGGCATAAGCAAAGAAATTCCCTGGAACAACAGATGATTTACTTTGCTGTTCAAATAAAGCAATGGTAATAGGTACTTCTTCTAACCCCTTTATCTTCCTTAATCGCTTTAACACTTCTTCCGCAATCTTCTTTCCTTCTTTTTCAAGTTCCTTATGGTCAATTTTTGTTTCATAAGTCGGGCCATATTGAACCTTTTGATAATAATAGGTAGAATTCAGTGCCAGTCCAATGACTACCCCTTCTAACCGATACTTGCCTTCTTCAATTTCCACTAAATAATTTTGCTCTAAAATATGGGCCAAATATTTAGGGGTTTCATCATTTCCTTTTGGATCAAGAGGGTTAAGGCCAATATTATCCTCTTCATTAATCTTTTTTTCTTTCAATTGCTCAGGTGTGTATTTTCGATTTAGCCATTTACGAACCGTATCTTTTTTTAAATAAAGGCCCTCTTGAAATACATACTTTTTAGGATCATACTCCTTTTGAGCAACTCTCATTAGACCAGTCTCAAATTCAGTGATGTCATATTTGGAATTAATGTTTCCAACGACAAGTCCTCTTGACTCACTTGGCTTGAAGGGGGTAACAGTACGATAATATTCATCTGAAATTTGATAGTTAGGAATGATTACTTTCTCTTTAGCATCCTTCTTATCTTGGGCTACTTCTTCCTGTTTATCAAAATTTGGCGCACAACCAGCAAGAAGTAGGCTGAGAGAAAGAGCAAACATTAATATTTTCTTCACGGTATTCCCTCTCTCTTTCTTCACCTCTTGACCTTAAATAAATGGAGAACAAATACTTTATTGGTATCCATTCCATTCATACCCTCCCACATATTAATCGGAACAAAAGGTAATTACTTTTAACGATTTTATTCCATTAGTTCTTCGACAAGTCTCTCCTCATTCCAAATGTCGATTCCTAATTCTTGAGCCTTAGTAAGCTTTGAGCCAGCATCTTCCCCGGCAATCACGATATCCGTTTTCTTACTGACGCTTCCCGCTATTTTCCCACCCAAAGCCTCAATTTTTTCTTTCGCTTCATTTCTAGTCAGCTTTTCTAACTTTCCAGTTAATACAATTGTTTTTCCAGCAAAAATCGATTCAGCGTTTTCAGCCGAAACGGGCTTAGGCCCCTTGTAGACCATATTTACTCCTGCTGCTTGAAGCTCATCAATCAGCTCTTTCACTTCTTCCATATCAAAAAAAGTGACGATTGAATCGGCCATTTTCTCGCCAATTTCATTAATTGCTGTCAATTGTTCATGAGTAGCAGTCTGAAGATTCTCTAAGATATCGAAAGTTTGCGCTAGTGTTTTTGCTGCTTTTTCTCCAACATGGCGGATACCAAGACCAAATAGTAATTTTTCAAGGGAGTTTTGCTTCGAAGCCTTAATCGCCTCTAGTAAATTATAAACCGATTTTTCTCCCATGCGCTCTAATTGAATTAATTGCTCGTAGGTGAGTTTATATAAGTCAGCTACATCTTGAATAAGATTTTCACTAAATAATTGACTAACGACCTTTTCTCCTAAACCATCGATATTCATGGCGTTTCGAGAAACGAAATGAATAAGGCCTTCACGGATTTGGGCTGGGCATTTTGGATTTATACAGCGTAATGCAACCTCCCCGTCTAGTCGGACAAGCTCACTTTCACATTCAGGACAATGTGTAGGCATATGAAATTCGATTTCTTCACCCGTTCTTCGGTCTGCAAGAACATTCACAACCTCAGGAATGATATCCCCTGCTTTTTTCACAACAACCTGATCTCCAATTTTTATATCCTTTTCCCGAATGAGATCTTCATTATGAAGGGAAGCACGCTGAACAGTTGTTCCAGCAACACGGACAGGATCAAGAATGGCTGTCGGCGTCACAACTCCGGTTCTCCCTATACTCAGCTCTATCCCCTTTAAAGTCGTAATGACTTCTTCAGCAGGAAACTTATAAGCAATCGCCCAGCGCGGACTTTTCGCTGTTGCTCCAAGTTCTTGCTGCTGATCAAGCGAGTCAACCTTTATTACAATTCCATCAATATCATAAGGTAAATTAGGACGTTCATTTGTCCACTTTTGAACATATTCAATGACTTCCTGAATGTTTTCACACTTTCTTCGCTCTTTATTCGTCTTAAATCCAAGTGTGTCTAAAAATTCTAGTGCTTCACTATGCGATTCAATTTCCGTTTCGCCTGTATTTGTTATGTTATATAAGAAAATATCAAGATTCCTTGACGCAGCAATGCGAGGATCTAGCTGCCTTAAGGAGCCAGCGGCCGCATTTCTTGGGTTGGCAAAAACTTCTTCACCCTTCTCCATTCTCTGCTCATTCAATGCTTCAAATGATTTCCTCGGCATATAGGCTTCTCCACGGACTTCAAGTGTCACTTGCTGCTTCAACCGCAGAGGGATTGATCGGATGGTTCGTAAATTAGCGGTAATATTCTCTCCTGTTTGACCATCACCTCTTGTTGCGCCTAGAACAAATAGCCCTTGCTCATAGCGAAGTGAAATAGCCAATCCATCTATTTTCAGTTCACAAACATAGGAAAAGTCATCCTCAACAAGTTGCCTCACGCGGCGGTCAAAGTCCAGTAAGTCTTGCTCGCTAAAGGCATTACTCAGACTAAGCATTTGAGACTGGTGCTGGACTTTTTCGAACAAATCCAGAACTTCTCCACCTACACGCTGTGTTGGTGATTCAGAGGTTTTCAGCTCAGGGTATTGCTTTTCTAATTCCGTTAGTTCTCTCATTAGCCTATCATATTCTGCATCAGGAACTGACGGCTGATCAAGAACATGGTATTCATAATTATATTGGTTTAGGAGATTTTGCAATTCCTTTACTTTCTTCTCTGCCATTTGAAAGTCCATTTATTCAACCTCCCATGATTATCCTTTTGTTATTGGAGCAAATTTAGCAAGCAATCGTTTAATGCCAACTGGCTTAGGAAAAGCAATATCTAGTTCGATACCTTCCCCTTCTCCTTTTACACTAACAACCGTACCTGTTCCCCATTTTCCATGTACCGCTTTGTCGCCAACCTTCCAGGCAAGTTCATCTCCACCCGTAGTGTTCATAGCTGGTCGAATCACTGGTTTTCTTGGCAGCGGCCTTGAAGCTGAAGAACCGAACGCAGAATTTCCAAAAGGAGAGCCTGATTTTTGAACCGGCTTTAGCCCATCTAATAGATCTTCTGGTATTTCTTTAATAAAGCGCGATGGCGCGTTCATGCTCGTACGGCCGAATAATGTCCGCATTTGTGCATTGGAAATAAAGAGTTCTTCTTCTGCTCTCGTAATCCCCACATAAGCAAGCCTGCGTTCCTCTTCCATTTCCGCTTCTTCCATTAAGGATCGGCTGTGAGGGAATACCCCTTCCTCTAATCCGATTAAGAAAACGGTAGGAAATTCTAGTCCTTTTGCTGAGTGGAGTGTCATTAAGACAACAGCATCCGCCTTTTCCCCGTCTTCATCGAGCTTATCAATATCTGCTACAAGGGCTAAATCCGTTAGAAAAGCAACAAGGCTTTTATCCTCGCTTGCTTCTTCAAAGCTTTTCGTAACAGAAAGGAATTCTTCTAAGTTCTCAAGACGACTTTGCGCTTCAAGTGATTTCTCTGCAATGAGCATTTCACGATAATCAGACTTGTCTAGCAATTCCTCTACTAATTCAGTAACAGAAATGTATTCCTGCATTTGCGTATAATTTTTAATTAAATCCCTAAAGTCAGCTGCTGCCTTTGTAATTTTAGGACTCAAGCCAATCAATTCAATCGAATCTAAAGCTTGAAACATAGTCATATCATGAAGCATTGCGAAGTTTGCAATTTTATCAATCGACCCTGAACCGATCCCACGCTTCGGTACATTAATAATTCTTTGCAAACTAATATCGTCATCTGGATTTGCAATCAGGCGAAGATAGGCAAGAATATCTTTAATTTCTTTACGATCATAGAACTTAATGCCGCCGACAATCGAGTACTCAATATTCGATTTCAGAAGCACTTCCTCCATCACACGAGACTGAGCATTCGTCCGATATAAAATGGCAATGTCAGATAAATTGCGCTTATAATCGCTTGTGAGTTCTTTAATTTTTCCTACAACAAATTGAGCTTCACCTTGCTCGCTGTCCGCACGGTAGTAAAAAATCTTATTCCCTTCATCATTATCAGTCCAAAGATTTTTCGGCTTTCTGTTCATATTTCTAGAAATAACCTCATTGGCTGCAAGAAGGATTCTTTTCGTAGAACGGTAATTTTGTTCAAGCAAAATGACTTCAGCATTTGGATAATCTTTTTCAAATGAAAGGATATTCGCAATATCCGCTCCGCGCCAACGATAAATGGACTGATCCGAGTCCCCGACGACACAAAGGTTTCTGAATCGAACTGCTAAAAGCTTTACTAGCATATACTGCGCTCTGTTCGTATCTTGATATTCATCAACATGGATATACTGAAATTTTCGCTGGTAGTACTCAAGCACTTCCGGAACACGCTGGAATAGCTGGATGGTTATCATAATGAGGTCATCGAAATCCAAAGCTTGGTTTCTTCTTAGCCTTTTTTGATATTCTGTATAGACATCACTTACAACCTGCTGATAATAGTCACCTGATGTTTTTGCATATTCCTCGGGTGTTGTTAGCTCGTTCTTAGCAGAGCTAATTGATCCAAGCAATGCACGAGGATCGTATTTTTTCGGGTCTAGATTTTTATCCTTCAAGATCCCTTTAATAACGGATTGCTGATCCGTTGTATCTAGAATCGTAAAATTGCGGTTAAAGCCGATCCTGTCGATATCTCTTCTTAAAATCCGGACACACATCGAGTGAAAGGTTGATATCCAAATCTCATCTGCCACGCCGCCCATCATCTTTTGGATTCTTTCACGCATCTCCCGTGCAGCTTTATTCGTAAATGTAATAGCCAAGATATTATAAGGATTGACTCTTTTTTCTACCATCAAGTAAGCAATACGATGGGTTAATACTCTTGTTTTTCCACTGCCGGCCCCTGCCATAATCAAAAGCGGACCATCTGTTGCCTTTACGGCTTTTTGTTGTTCTGGATTTAATCCGTTTAAAAGCTTATCTGTTAAAAAATTCATTTCTATCCTTCACCACCATACAAACATATGTTCTGTTTTAATTATATTATATTTTCCTTGATTGTGAAACTAACCAAATCATTAATGTCCATTCCACACGTACAAAATGGTGATTTGTTCACGTTCGATGCCTGACACAGTTAATTGACTGCTTTTAACGTCTCAAGAGCAGCTTCCAAATTCTTATAAATAATATTTCCAACAACAATCACGTCCGCATAGGCCGCCATTTCTTTCGCTTGTTCGGCTGTTTCAATTCCACCGCCATAGAATAATGTTGTATGCTCTAACGTTTTACTTACTTCAGATATCATTTTTGGATCTCCATAATTCCCGCTATATTCTAAATAAAATATAGGGAGATGAAACATTTTTTCAGCCATCATGGCATATGCCTTTACATCGTCATAAGTTAGATTAGAATTTGCATTCGTTAGCTTAGCTGCTTTACAGTCCTCATTAAGAATACAATAGCCTTGAACAAGGATTTCTTCCCAATTCATTATTTCTCCGTATTCTTTTACTGCCTCATGATGAAGTCCTGTCAGCCATTTTGTCTCACTGCTATTTAAAACTGTCGGAATAAAATATAGATCAAAGCCAGGTGTAATCGATTCAATAGATGACACCTCTAAGACACATGGGACAGTGTATCGGCGGATACGCATCATCAGATCAAGCACTTTATCCAATGTAACTCCATCTGTTCCACCGACGATAATAGCGTCCGTTCCCGACTCACAAACCTTCTCTAAATCATCATCCGAAATATATTTATTTGGATCGAGTTTAAACACATGGCGCCACTCGCGAACTTCGTACATCCATACTTCCCCCATTCTATCATTCCATTTCATTATTATAACATTTGTGAAATGAATCAAAAAGTAATGAGAAGAGTCTCTTAATTAGAAAAAAAATCCGCACCTTCACCCAATTTTTTTTATAAAAATATGTTATTGTCCATTTTTCTATTTTATTGTCTGAGTTCACCATTTGCATATAATTTGCATATAAAAAGCCGCAGGCAATCTTTACCTGCAGCTTGATTTCAATTAAGTTGATCTATTATTTATGCTTCGTCTTCTTTAATTCGTTCTAATGCCATTTCATAAGCATCGTTTCCATAATTAAGGCAGCGTTTTACACGAGAAATAGTAGCAGTACTTGCACCTGTTTCTGTTTCAATTTTATGATAGGTTTTTCCTTCTCGAAGCATACGAGCCACCTCAAGCCTCTGGGCTAGTGATTGAATTTCATTAACTGTACAAAGATCATCAAAGAAACGATAGCACTCCTCTAAATCCTTTAAAGACAAAACAGATTTAAACAACTGATCTAGCTCTTTGCCTCTTAATTTATCAATTTGCATATTTTCATACCCCTTTAATTGTATATTCTATTCTTGTACATCGAATGAAATGCTTTGCTCTAATCCTGGGGTGGATGGAATAATATTTATCCAAGTTCTACCAGGGGCAAATCCAACCTTTTTTCCATTTAAAACCGGCAGAATTTTTCCATCTATATTCTCCCACTCTACTTCATTCCATTTACCCTTCTGTATCAGATAACCCTTGCCTCCAGATGTTAAGTTAATAGATCTGCGGCCCACGTTATCAATCACTCTATGCTCCGTTTCAACAATGAAAATATTATCCAGTAACACTGGTTCACCCGATTCATGGTCAGCTGTTAATTCGCCATTCGAATACCTTTTATACTTTTCTAAAGCTTCATCATACTCATAAATAGAATTAAAAATACTATTGTTAAAATAAGTGACCATCACTGATTTTGCTTCTTCACCATTTAGTGCCTCTACTTCTTTATTATTCAGAAAAGTAAGGGACGATGGGGGTTTGTCCATCTCATATTTTCTTTTCTCAGCTCCCTTTAACACATTTCCAAAAGAAATATAAGAATTATGTGGAGCTATACGGTCGCTGGCCCGTTTAAATAGAGTTCCATCATAGTTCATACCATTTAAGTTATCAATATAGCCTTTATCGATCAACGCCTTCGCATCAGGACTATACCCATGGGCAATATAAAGACTATCATAACCTTTCGCCAGCTCCATATAATAATCCCTTGCACTTCTTATAGGCCCAATTTTCTTTGGCTCTTTACTTTGAAAAATAGCTAGAAAACGGGTAACATCTCCTTCAGCTAGTACTTCATAGACAATGTCAGCCTGATCTAGCCCCGATTGTGGACGGGCTTGTGGATGGTTATTAATCATGATAGCAACTGAACGTCCACTCGCTTGTTCCCCTGTTCCAAGTCCTGTTAGTGGAAAATGAAAAGGTAACTCCTTCTCTTCTGAAACCTCTTTCACGTCATCTTCTGCAGTCTGATCTTGAGCATCTTCTTTATCGATGTTTGTTTTATCATTTTTACTGCACCCTGCTGCCAACAGCATCGCTACTATGAGAACAGCCATCCATTTTTTAGTCATAAAGACACCTCAGTGAATTTAAGTTTAAGATTATCACAAATATTTTTGCTAGTTCATGGATGCTCTTTATTGAATTTCCTTTTATATTTTAACGCATTATCGTTGGAAAGAGTACTGTTTTATTCATCACATCATACATTCCTTGCTGTGTAACCCGAATATACGGCAAATGGGTAGACGAGAAGAAGAGGAGTGAATAAATAGGATCTGCATGCTTATAGCCTTTTTCTCTTAAATAATGGCGAAGTTCATTTTCCTTTTTTATTATACTTTCTACCTTTTCATCTGACATCACACCTAGAATATTTAGCGGAATTTCCTGAACGATGCTGCCATTTTCGGAAACTGCAATTCCCCCGCCCATTTCTTTCATACGATGAAAAGCATTAATCATATCACACTTGTTTTTTCCGATTAAAATGAAATCACCAGTATTTGAAAAAGAACTAGCAAATCCATTTAAATCACTAGCGAAGCCTTTTAGTAATGTATTAATTCTCCATTTCCCATGGCGATCTACTAGCATAAAAAAACATTCATCATGAGAGGTCGATAATTGATCAACTGAAACATCAATTGAAATCGAATAAGGCTTCATAATAACTGTATTCTCCATTTTGATTCCAAACGGCATTGAATATTGTAAGTCATCTTGATCAAGTTCCCAGTTAATTTGTAAAGGTTCAAAGCCTTCATCCTTCCAAGATATTGGCTGAGAGTCCTCTGCTATTGGCTTTCCATCCCTCTTGACCCATTTTCCTTTTGCTAATACCGAAACCGGGGTCGGATTTGTTTCGTCCGTAAGAAAATTTATATTTGCAATTCTTCCAGTAGCGATGTTCCCATGTAAATATTCAATATTATAATGACGAGCTATATTAATCGTTCCCATATTATACGCATCCATAATAGGGACACCCTTATCAATGGCGATTCGAATCATGTGATCGATCATTCCCTGTTCGTAAAAAGAAGGAGAGGACCCATCTGTAGTAAAGATCATTTGATCATAATGATTAATGCCAAGCTGATGCATTTCTTCTAATAAAATCGGCAAATCAGGACGGATTGATGAATATCTAAGAGATACCGTATATCCTTGCATTAAACGATTATAGACATCTTTTCCTGTCATGGCTTCATGATCACAATCCGCACCTAAAAGCATTAATTTCGCTAATGTTTTTTCAGATGCACCTGGGAAGTGTCCCTCAATTTTCTTTCGCATTCGCTTAGCTTCCTGAATCCAGTGGAGCATTAAATCATCGCCATCTAGAAGCTTCGGCCAGCCTGTCAATTCGCCCCCCTGCAAAACAGCGTCATGCTCTAGCCATGATTTTACATTGCCGTGAGAGAAGATTATTTCTTCATTATGTATTTCTGTTTGTGCATCAAATCGGCACCACCAATACATAGAAGAAGGAATATTCCGCATTTCTTTCAGGAAAGAAAACGCTTTCTTTTTATCCAGCTGTAAAGCAAGCATTAAATTATCGTTAATCAGTGTTGTTGTACCAAATTGAGATGCATAGCTGGCTAACGTATGGGGATTATATAATTGAAACGGATGGGCATGGGGCTCAATATATCCTGGAACAAGCACTAAGCCATCACAATCCACGATTTCGCATTGATCTATGTTCTCAGGCAACTTCTCACCTACATAGACGATGCGATCATTGTATATCCAAATATTCCCATACTTCCATTCGCGGAATGCCTGATTTAGATATCGAGCGTTTTTCAGTAGTAATGTCGGTGATAGCTTCCCATCCAATACGGAAACATGATCACGCAAGTGCTTATTTTTCCAACGATAACGCTGTTCCAGCACTAGAATCCCTCCCTCTGTTTTTTTTTAGACTTTGTTGTTTATGTATTCTAATTTATGAAAGAAAGCCCTTTCATTTCTTAATAATATTATCACACGTCGCAATTTAACGCATTAAAGAAATAGAAATGTTTGTATAATTTTTTTGGAAAGTGGGGTATGTGTAATGAATTGTAAACCAAATATTGGCATCGTTAATGCATTGATCCGAATTACGATCGGACTCACAATCCTTTCATGCTCAACAGCAAGACTTGTAACTAGGCCATGGCGTCAATCAAACTTACTATTCGCAATCCTCGGAGCAATGAAAGTTGCAGAGGGTATTGTTCGATATTGCCCAGTTACTGCCCTTTTTCAATGTGGACAAGAACAATTAAATAAAGAAAGACAGAATAAAGAAGAGAATAAGGAACTCGAAGAAATGATTCCATATAATCCAACTTAAAAATAACCACTTTATGACTGATATCTGACTAAGTGGTCTCATAGCTTCTTTAGTGACCACTTTTCTTTGGATACCTGTCATAAGTGGTCTCATAAACGCTCTTTGTGACCACTTTTCTTCGGAAACCTGTCATAAGTGGTCTCATAAACGCTCTTTGTGACCACTTTTCTTCGGAAACCTGTCATTAGTGGTCTCATAAACGCTCTTTGTGACCACTTTTCTTCGGAAACCTGTCATTAGTGGTCTCATAAACGCTCTTTGTGACCACTTTTCTTTGGGAACCTGTCATAAGTGGTCTTATAAACACTCTTTGTGACCACTTTTCTTCGGAAACCTGCCTCATGTGGTCTTATACTTACTTTAATAGACCACCCAACGGAAATCAGCTATAAGTGGTCTCGTCTCTTATGAGCCATAAATTATAAAAAAGCTAGACGTTTCTCCAGCTCAAAAATAAAATAATCCCCCAATTATGGGGGCTGTATATAAGGGAGTTGCCATATATGTTTCTTGAATATTTAACAGATATGTCCTTTGTATTAATTGCTTTAATCGGAGGCATCGTTGCTTTACTTTTTGTTTATATGCGCAAGTCTAAGAAAAGACGTGCGAGATAGCTTTAATTCCTATATCCTTACGATAAAAAACGCCATCGCAATGAAGTTTCTTTAATTGCAAATAAACCTTTTCTTGAGCTTCCTTTAAAGAATTTGCTTTTGCAGCGACAAGAAGAACTCGCCCACCGTTAGTCGTATATTCTCCAGAACTATTTTTGTCAGTGCCGGCATGGAAAACGAAAGCGTCATCGCTTACATCTTGCAGTCCAGCTAGAACAGCGCCTTTTTTATATTCTTCTGGGTATCCGACTGAAGCGGCCACAACTCCCAGCATCGCTTGTTCATCCCAAACGATGTCAGGTGTTTCTCCATTAATAAGTGACAACATGACTTGAGCTAAATCTGATTTCATTCTTGGCAGAACGACCTGCGTTTCCGGATCGCCAAATCGAGCATTAAACTCAATTACTTTAGGACCTGCATCTGTAATAATAAGACCCGCATATAAAACACCGCAAAATGATCTTCCTTCTTGAACAAGGGCTTTTGCAGTCGGCTTTAATATGTTCTCTACAGCATCCTTTACGATGTCACGGTTAATATGAGGAACAGGAGAATATGCCCCCATGCCGCCAGTGTTTGGTCCTTTGTCACCATCATAGGCTCTTTTATGGTCTTGGGCTATTTCGAGTGGAATAACTGTTTCACCATTTACAAAAGCCATCAGGGATATTTCCTCACCTGTCAAAAACTCCTCTATTACAACCGTTGAGGACGCTTCACCAAAACGCTTATTTAACAGCATTTCTTCTAAGCCTGCTCTTGCCTCTTCGATGGTCATCGCGACTATAACACCTTTTCCTGCCGCCAGCCCATCTGCTTTAAGGACAATTGGTGCACCCTTTTCTTCTAAATATGCTTTCGCTTCCTCGTATGTGGAAAAAACAGCATACTCAGCAGTTGGAATATTGTATTTTTTCATTAAATCCTTCGTAAAGGATTTGCTTCCTTCTATTAATGCTGCTTCCTTTTTTGGACCAAAAACCGTTAGTCCTTCCTCCTGAAAACGATCGGCTATCCCTTCAAGAAGAGGTACTTCTGGTCCAATTACAGTTAAGCCCACTTCATTTTCCTTCGCGAATTGAACAAGCTTATCTTGTTCATTCTCCATTATTTCTACAAGCTGAGCGACATCTTCCATTCCTGCATTACCTGGAGCTACGAATACCTTTTCAACGGACGGACTTTCAGAAAGCTTTTTGCATATTGCATGCTCACGGCCGCCTCTTCCTATGACTAATACATTCATATAAAACAACCTCCACAAGGTTTTTTTAAGCTAATAGGAAAGTTTAAGTTTATTAACGTACTAAAGTGAAGTGTGTTTTCATTTAAATATCTGCTAATAAGATCGCATAAGAAACACTAAGGCGTTCGCCAAAAAGGACTTGGCGAATGCCAAGTTTTTCTAATGTTTGAAATGTCTTACTCCTGTGAACACCATGGCAATTCCATATTCGTCAGCTTTTTTAATCGAATCCTCGTCACGAACAGAACCACCTGGCTGAATAATTGCTGTAATCCCCGCTTTTGCAGCAGCTTCTACTGTATCATCCATCGGGAAAAAGGCATCTGATGCCATCGCTGCTCCGATTGCCTTTTCTCCAGCTTGCTCAAGGGCAATTTTTGCAGCTCCCACACGGTTCATCTGGCCAGCTCCAATCCCAAGAGTCATGTTTGCATTATTAACGACAATCGCATTCGATTTCACATGTTTAACCACTTTCCAACCAAGCTTTAATGCTTCCCATTCTTTCTTAGTTGGCTCTCTTCTTGTTGGAATGGAAACTTCCGCATCTTCAAGCGTTAATTGATCGTATTGCTGGATAAGCATTCCGCCTTCAATTGAAGTTAGCTTTACTTCTTCTTTATCCTGTACATGAAAAAGAATTGTTAATAGACGAAGATTCTTTTTACCTGTCAAAATAGCTAAAGCTTCTTTTGAAAAAGATGGAGCAATAATTATTTCAAGGAAAATGTCATGAAGTTTTTGTGCTGTGGCTTCATCTACTTCCCTATTTAGAGCAATAATACCACCAAAAATAGAAACCGGATCTGCCGCAAATGCTTTTGAGAAAGCATCGAAAATGGTTGCACCGCTTCCAACTCCACATGGATTCATATGCTTAACAGCGACAGCCGCTGGCTCCGTAAATTCTTTAACAATTTGAAGGGCTGCATCTGCATCGTTAATGTTATTGTAGGATAACTCTTTACCGTGTAATTGTTCCGCGTTGGCAATCGAAAATTCCGAACCTAAAGGCTTGCGATAAAAAGCCGCTTTTTGATGAGGGTTTTCTCCATATCTTAATGATTGCTTTAGTTCATAAGTGACCGTTAGCTTTTCAGGAGCTTCTTCGTTTGCTAGCTTTGTCATATAGTCAGCGATCATGGCATCATAAGCAGCAGTATGGCGGAATACCTTTGCTGCAAGCTTGCGGCGAGTTTCCTTTTGTACCTCTCCTGCATCCTTTAATTGAGCTAAGACGATTTCATAATCAGCTGGATCGACAACAACAGTGACGTACTCATGATTTTTAGCTGAAGCACGCAGCATTGCTGGTCCGCCAATATCGATATTTTCAATAGCATCGCTGGCTGTAACATCAGGTTTTGCTATCGTTTGTTGGAATGGATATAAATTGACACAAACGACATGAATTGCCTGAATTTGATGCTCTGCCATTTGTTGTTGATGGGAGGACTCACCAAACTTTGCAAGCAATCCACCATGAATCATCGGATTTAACGTCTTGACCCGCCCTTCCAAAATTTCTGGAAATCCTGTCACATCACTTACACCTATTACAGGTACATCACTTTCTTCTAATGCTTTTTTCGTACCGCCTGTGGAAATGATCTCAAAGCCTAGCTCATGTAATTGCTTGGCAAATTCTGTTACACCTTTTTTATCGGAAACACTGATGAGTGCACGCTTTTTCATCGAATATCCTCCCTGTTTTATGAATTAAGCTGCGCTTTTTTGGAAAATAATTTCTTCAAAACTGCAGGATATAGCTGATGCTCAATTGCATGAATTTTTTCTTGAAGACTCTCTCTTGTTTCAGCTGAATCAATATCGACTTCTTGTTGAGCTATGATCGGGCCTGTATCCATACCCTCATCTACGAAATGAATGGTCACGCCGCTCTTTTCCACATTAGCGTTTAGTGCTTGGCCAATTGCATCCTTGCCTGGAAAGGCTGGGAGCAGTGAAGGATGGATATTCACGATTCTCCCTTCAAACTCTTTCAGAAGAACTGATCCAATAAGTCTCATATATCCAGCCAGTACAATAAATTCAATCTTATTTTCTTTTAATTTTTTTAGGATTTCATTCTCATACTCATCTTTTCCAGCATAATCCTTTGCTGAAAAAGTAAAATAAGGAATGTTTTCATTCTCCGCTCTCTCAATACAAAATGCATTTGGCTTATCACATACTAATAGCTTTAAGTTAGCTTGAAGCTCACCATTCTTCACTTCATCTATTATGGCCTGAAAATTTGAGCCGCTTCCGGAAGCAAATACTGCGATATTCTTCATTTTATTTCAATACCTTCCTGCTCAGCTACTGTCCCTAGAAGATATGCTTTCTCGCCGAGTTCGTTAAAATGATGAATGACCTCATCTGCCACTGCCTTGTCAACAGCCACAACCATGCCTGTTCCCATGTTAAAAATATTGTACATTTCTTTCCAGTCCAAATCCCCAATCGATTGCATAAGCTTAAATACTGCAGGCACTTCCCAATTTTTTTCAATAAGCTCAGCGCCTAATCCTTCCGGCAGCATACGCGGGATATTTTCAATAAAACCACCGCCTGTAATATGCGCTATTCCTTTAATTTTGAACTTTTCTAAGGCTGATAAAATTGATTTTACATAGATTCTAGTAGGGCGCAAAAGCTCCTCGCCTAATGTGCAGCCTAATTCATCCACATAATCTGTTAAAGACATATTGGCTTTCTCGAAAAATAACTTTCTCACAAGGGAATATCCATTGCTGTGAATCCCGCTTGACGAAAGACCAATTAAGGTATCTCCAGCCTTAATATCAGCTCCAGTGATAATATTTGCTTTTTCACAAGCCCCTACAGAAAAACCAGCAAGATCATATTCTTCCTCACTGTACATGCCTGGCATTTCCGCCGTTTCCCCGCCAACAAGGGCGCAGCCAGCCTGCTCACATCCATCTGCAATTCCTTTGACAATGGCTTCAATTCTAACAGGATCGGCTTTGCCGCAAGCAATATAATCTAAAAAGTAAATCGGCTCGGCACCTTGAACGACAATATCATTCACACACATTGCAACCGCATCAATCCCGATCGTATCGTGCTTATCCATCATAAACGCCAGCATCAATTTTGTCCCAACACCATCTGTTCCAGATACTAAAACAGGCTCCTTTAAATTCAGAGCAGATAAATCGAACATTCCGCCAAAGCCGCCTAGACCGCCGAGCACTCCAGGGCGAATCGTTTTCTGTACATGCTTTTTCATACGGGATACTGCTTCGTAGCCTGCTTCAATATTTACTCCGGCTTGTTTATAAGCATTTGCCATCCTTGTTCCTCCTAGTATAGAAAAGCGCAAACGCCTTGTTCACCCTCGACAAGCATAAGACAGGCTGACTAGAAGGTTGTTCTTTAACCTTCTTGGCGGACTGGCTTATGACCTCGAGGTCGACAAAAACGCGACGTCCTTGTCGCATTGTCGACACTAGTACGTCCTGTACGTCGGGGGTAGGCGCTGGAGCTAGACATTTCTCTAATTTGAAAAAAGTTAAACTTTCTATCTTTTAAAACAGGAATTTTAGTAAGTTATTATCCGAGTTCACAAATGAAAAACCTTTTTACATAAAGTTACAATTGCTTTTGAAAAGAAAAACGACATCTAACAATGCCGCTTTCTTTCATCATGTCATTAGCAAGTAGGGACTTTATCATTGATAGACGAAGGATAAATTTCTGTCGGGTATTTGCCTGTAAAGCAGGCAAGGCATTGACCACAATTATCCCCTGCTTCTTTTCGTCCAATTGCCTTTACTGTACCCTCTACACTTAGGAAAGATAATGTATCAGCACCAATCATTTGTCTTATTTCTTCAATTGAATAATTAGCTGCGATTAATTCCTCTTTTGTTGATGTGTCTATTCCATAGAAGCATGGATGCTGAATTGGAGGGGAGCTAATCAGAACATGAACTTCAGTTGCTCCTGCCTCTTTCAGCATGTTAACGATTCTACGGCTCGTTGTGCCGCGTACAATCGAATCATCGACCATCACAACCCTTTTTCCTTCGACGACACCTCTTACCGGAGAGAGCTTCATTTTTACCCCTTGTTCCCGTAAAGATTGTGAAGGCTTAATAAAGGTTCTTCCTACATAACGGTTTTTAATTAAACCCATTTCATATGGAATACCCGCTGCTTCTGCATAGCCGATTGCAACAGATGTACCCGAATCAGGGACACCTGTTACAACATCTGCTTCTATCGGAAATTCAAAGGCTAATTGTTTTCCTAAATTTTTACGAGCTGTATGAACATTAACCCCGTTAATATTGCTGTCAGGTCGGGAGAAATAAATATATTCCATTGTGCACATGGCGATATTAGACGCCATAGCAAACATTTCTGAACGAACGCCATTGTCGTCAATGATCAGTAATTCACCTGGCTCTACATCGCGGATAAATTGGGCACCAACAATATCAAAGGCACATGTTTCAGATGCCACGACAAAAGCATCACCAATTTTTCCTAAGGAGAGCGGCCTCATTCCATTTGGGTCTAGCGCCACCATTAATTCTGTCTCGGTCATAACGAGAAAGGCATAAGCACCTTTTAGCATGGACAAAGCATATTTTACCCTGTCCTTGAAAGAGGCAAATCCGCCTCTTCTGATCAAATGGGCTAATACCTCTGTATCTGAGCTTGTTTGGAAAATGCTGCCCTGTCCTTCAAGCTGATGTCTTAAAGCAGTAGCATTGATTAGATTCCCATTGTGGCAAAGTCCCATGCTTCCGCTTTGAAAATGGAACAGCAATGGCTGAACATTTTCATAGCCGCCGCCACCCGCTGTCGAATACCTTACATGTCCGATGGCAGCTTTACCATTCAGCTCATTGATATCTTCAGCTGAAAAGACTTCATTAACGAGGCCTTCCCCTTTTTTTCCTTTCAGCTTCTTGCCGTCCGTTACGACCATTCCTGTTCCTTCTTGTCCGCGATGCTGCAAACTATGAAGGCCATAATACGTGATTTGAGAAGCATCTGGATGACCCCAAACGCCAAAGACGCCACATTCTTCGTTTAACCCTTTTATTTCAGCAAGCATGAGATGGCTCCTTTCCAAGCCTGCCCTAGCGCTTCAACCTGCTCAGCTAAGACAAGCCCTTCTTCTGAAGAGATAGTAAGAACTGGTTGCTCCGTGACTTCTCCTATTAGCTTTGCATCTACTAAGCTTTCAAACTGTTGTTGGTTTTCTTTTTTGACAGTTAATAAGAAGCGTGATTGGGACTCACTGAATAATGCCGAAACTTTATTTCCTGAAATTTGAACATTAGCACCAAGGCCATTTGAACCGATCAAGCTCTCAGCGATTGCAACGGCTAATCCGCCTTCTGCAACATCGTGAGCAGAAGCCACCAGACCTGAACGTATAGCATTTAACACTTGCTTCTGATTCTTTCCTTCGATGTCAAGATCAATCTCTGGTGCTTTTCCAAAAATCTTTCCGTATGTCAGCTTTTGCAGCTCACTTCCTCCGAATTCATCCTTTGTTTCTCCTAAAAGATAAATAAGGTCTCCCGCTGCTTTAAAAGCTTGAGTTGTAACATGATTTAAATCTTTAACAAGACCAACCATTCCAATGATCGGTGTAGGATAAATCGCTTCACCATTTGTTTCATTGTATAAAGAAACATTTCCGCCAATTACAGGGGTATCTAATGCAAGACAGGCTGCACTAATTCCATCTGCTGCTTTTTCAATCTGCCAGAAGATTTCAGGCTTTTCTGGGCTTCCGAAGTTCAGACCATCTGTAATCGCTAAAGGCTCACCACCTGAGCAAACGATATTTCTTGCTGCTTCCGCTACAGAAATTTTTCCGCCTGTTTCTGGATCAAGGTAGATATAGCGAGAGTTACAGTCTGTTGTCATCGCTAGTCCTTTTTTTGTACCGCGGATTCGAATAACCGCCGCATCAGAACCAGGTGAAACAACTGTATTTGTGCGTACCATATAGTCATATTGGTCATAAACCCACTCTTTACTTGCAATAGTAGGCTGCTGCAATAGATTAATTAATGTTTCTTTATAGTCTTCTACTGCTGGAATATCATTTTCCATATCCTGATATTCACGATAGTAGGCTGGCTCTTGTGATGGTTTATGATAAACCGGAGCCTCCTCAGCAAGAGCATCGGCTGGAACATCCGCAACAATTTCTCCATTATGAATAAGACGTAGCATTTTATCATCTGTAACTTTACCAATTGCAACTGCTTCTAAATCATATTTAGAGAAAAGGTCTACAATCTCTTGTTCTCTGCCTTTCTTCACAACAATTAACATTCTCTCTTGTGATTCGGAAAGCATCATTTCATAGGCTGTCATGCCTGTTTCCCGTTGCGGTACAAGATCAAGATTCATCTCAATGCCTGAACCCGCTTTGCTTGCCATTTCTGCAGAGGAGCTTGTCAGTCCAGCAGCTCCCATATCTTGAATTCCAACAAGTGCATCCGATTTAACAAGCTCAAGACATGCTTCTAATAAAAGCTTTTCCATAAACGGATCGCCAACTTGAACAGCTGGGCGATTTTCTTCCGATTGATCTGTTAATTCTTCAGAAGCGAAAGTTGCACCGTGGATTCCATCTCTCCCTGTTTTCGCTCCTACATACATCACTGTATTTCCAACACCATGAGCCCTGCCTTTTTGAATATCTTTATGGTCAATTAAGCCGACACACATTGCGTTAACTAGCGGATTTCCTTCATAGGCTGGGTCAAATTGTATTTCTCCGCCAACGGTTGGAATCCCAATACAGTTTCCATAGCCAGCGATACCAGCCACTACTTCTTTGAAAAGGTATTTCGTACGTGCATTGTCTAATTCTCCAAATCTTAATGAGTTCAGCATCGCAACTGGTCTTGCACCCATTGAAAACACATCGCGAATAATCCCGCCTACACCCGTTGCTGCTCCTTGATAAGGCTCAATCGCAGAAGGGTGATTATGGCTTTCGATTTTGAAGACAACTGCTTGTTCATCACCGATATCAACAATCCCAGCTCCTTCACCAGGACCTTGAAGAACTCGTTCACCCTTCGTAGGGAATTTTTTTAAAACAGGCTTGGAATTTTTATAGCTGCAGTGCTCTGACCACATAACAGAGAAGAGGCCGATTTCTGTGTAATTCGGCAGACGCCCAAGAATTTTTTCAACCATCGCAAACTCTTCGTCTGTTAAACCCATTTCTTTATATACTTTCATTTCCTTTAATTGCTCCGGACTTGGCTCAAGCTTTAACGACATGTGCTTCCCTCCATTGTTTTACGATTGATTGAAAAAGCTTCAGACCATCTGCACCACCTAATAGCTCATCAACAGCTCTTTCAGGGTGAGGCATCATTCCGAGGACATTTCCTTTTTCATTGATAATACCCGCTATATTTTCAAGGCTTCCATTAGGATTAGAGCCGTTATAGGTAAAAACAATTTGATTATTGTCTTTTAATTTGGCAAGTGTTTCTTCATCACAATAGTAATTTCCTTCGCCATGTGCGATTGGAATCGTAATGACTTCATCTTTCTCATAAGCAGAAGAAAACATCGTTTCGTTATTTTCGACCTTTAATTCGACTGGACGGCAAATGAATTTTAAGCTTTCATTTCTTCTCATTGCACCAGGGAGAAGACCTGCTTCTAATAAAATTTGAAAGCCATTGCAAACGCCAAGTACTGGTTTCCCCGCTTCAGCCGCTTTTACAACTTCCTTCATGACATTGCTAAAACGTGCAATTGCTCCTGAGCGAAGATAATCACCGTATGAAAAGCCTCCTGGAAGAAGGATGCCGTCAAATTCATCTAAGCTTTCAGCATCATGCCAAACATATTCTACATCAGCACCTAGCTCATCCTTCACAGCATGATACATGTCTACGTCACAATTCGATCCTGGAAATACGATAACCGCGAATCTCACTGAGCAACAGCCTCCTCGATTTCAAAACGGTAATCTTCAATAACAACATTTGCTAATAAACGCTCACACATTTCTATAACGACTTCTTCCACATCACGATCAGACTTTTCAATATTTAATTCCATGAATTTCCCGATGCGGACATCTGATACTTCGTTGTAATTCATTGTATGCAAAGAGTTTTTTACAGCTGTTCCTTGAGGATCTAATACGCTTTCTCTTAATGTGACGAATACTTTTACTTTGTACATACTTTTTGGCCTCCTAGTCTGGCTAATATATTTTCATAGGCATCTGTTAAGCTTCCTAGATCACGACGGAATACGTCTTTATCTAGCTTTTCTTTTGTAGCGATATCCCAAAGTCGGCAAGTATCTGGAGAGATTTCATCAGCAAGCAGAATAGCTCCGCTATGATCTTTTCCAAACTCGAGCTTAAAATCCACTAGCCGTATTCCCAGTTCTTTGAAAAATTCCGTTAAAACTGAGTTAACCTTTAGTGCTTTTTCTTTAATTATTTCAACTTCTTCCTTGCTGGCAAGCTGAAGGATTTCAATATGGTCGTCCGTCAATAATGGATCCCCTAGATCATCATCTTTATAGTAAAATTCCACAATCGTTCTTGAGAGAGGTTTTCCTTCTTCCACCCCTAATCTTTTCGCAAAACTTCCGGCGGAAACATTTCGAACTACTGTTTCAAGCGGGATAATGGCTACTTTTTTTACGAGCTGCTCTGTTTCAGAAACCTTGCTTATGAAGTGAGAATCTATGCCTAATTCTTTAAGCTTCGAAAATAGCAAACTTGTAATCTCGTTATTCAAACGGCCTTTTCCATCGATGCTCGCTTTCTTTTCACCATTAAAGGCAGTCGCTGAATCTTTATATTCGATCCAAACAATATTTTCATCATTTGTCTCGTAAACCTTTTTCGCTTTCCCTTCATATAACAATGATCCTTTTTCCATGACGAGAGCCTCCTTATTTTAAAGATTAGGAATTTTTTTACTAATGTTTTTACACGTATTGGTTAAAAAAGAGGCAAAGGACAACCTTTACCTCTTTTCAATTTTCTTGTGGTGCGAGTCGCTTGCACTTTTCTTTGTCTAGCTCCAGCGACTAGCCCCGACGTACAGGACGTACTAGTGTCGACAATGCGACAGGACGTCGCGCTTTTGTCGACCTCGAGGTCATAAGCCAATCCCAGCCAGAAGACAAAGAACGTCTTCTAGCTGTGCTCGTCTTATGCTGTCGTCCCTAAACAGTCGCCTCCACTTTTCGATCAATCCTCCCAGAAAGGTAAAGAACACCTTTCAGAGAGGCTCGTCTTATGCTTGAGGCCTGCAGGATGCAGGTCATGCAGGCGTTGCCACAGGACGTGGCGCAATTAGCCTACGTTCCTTTTTGAGCGAGTCGCTTGCGCTTTTCTTATAAACCTAAGCGATCAAAAATCGTATCTACATGCTTAATATGGTAGTTGTAATCAAAGCAGTCATCAATTTCAGCAGGGGATAGATTTGATGTAATTTTTTCATCCTGCTCAATTAGACTGCGGAATGAGACCTGCTTTTCCCAAGCTTCCATTGCACGCGGCTGGACAGTGTCATAAGCTTCTTCACGAGGCAGCCCTTTGTCGATAAGAGCTAGTAGAACTCGTTGAGAGTAAATCAGCCCTAAAGTACGGTCCATATTGCGCTTCATATTCTCAGGGAAGACTGTTAAATTCTTCACGATGTTCCCGAAGCGATTCAGCATGTAGTTTAAGGCAATCGTAGCATCAGGAATTATGATTCTTTCAGCTGAAGAATGGGAAATATCCCTTTCATGCCATAGCGGCACATTCTCATATGCAGTCATCATGTAGCCACGAATTACTCTCGCCATCCCTGTCATATTTTCAGAACCTATTGGGTTACGCTTATGAGGCATAGCAGATGAGCCTTTTTGACCTTTAGCAAAAAATTCTTCAACTTCACGCGTTTCACTTTTTTGCAGACCGCGAACTTCTGTTGCAAATTTCTCGATTGATGTAGCGATTAATGCAATCGTGCTCATATAATGTGCATGACGATCACGCTGTAAAGTCTGTGTAGAAATTGGTGCGGGCTTAATGCCAAGCTTCTCACATACGTATTTCTCAACAAAAGGATCAATGTTTGCGTATGTTCCTACAGCCCCAGAAATTTTTCCAAATTCAACGCCTGCTGCAGCAGCTTTAAAACGGTCAAGATTTCGCTTCATTTCCTCGTACCAAAGTGCGAGCTTAAGTCCAAATGTTGTAGGTTCAGCATGTACCCCATGAGTACGGCCCATCATTACTGTATATTTATGTTCTTTTGCTTTATTTTTTATAATCTCAACAAATCGTTCTAAATCTTTTAGAAGGATATTATTAGCCTGCTTGATTTGATAGGATAATGCTGTATCCACAACATCTGTTGACGTTAATCCATAGTGCACCCATTTGCGCTCTTCGCCTAGCGTTTCAGAAACAGCGCGAGTAAATGCAACAACATCATGTCTTGTTTCTTCTTCAATTTCTTTAATGCGATCAATATCGAAGGAAGCTTGTTCACGGATTTTTTGAACATCCTCTTTTGGAATGTCGCCAAGCTCTGCCCATGCTTCACAAGCAAGGATTTCAACCTCTAACCACGCTTGAAATCGATTCTCTTCTGTCCAAATTGCACCCATTTCAGGTCTTGTGTAACGCTCGATCATTTTTATCCTCCGATCTTTTCTATCACATTGGACCAAATGTCGCTTTTATTTATCTCTGAAAGTGCTTCTTCAATCGAGTCTCGTAAAAGTGTGACATGGCCCATCTTGCGTTTATATTTGGCTTCCTTTTTCCCATATAAATGAATCTTCCAGTCATTTAATAAAGGTAATTCCTTCATTAATGGATCCACATGTTCTCCTAATATATTAACCATTACTGCCGGTTTTAATAGACTTGTTTTTCCGAGAGGCCAATTACAAATGGCTCGGATATGCAGCTCAAACTGGGAGGTCTCACACGCCTCAATGGAATAATGCCCTGAATTATGCGGCCGAGGTGCAAGCTCATTAATGTAAATATGCTCATCCGCTGTAAGGAACATTTCAACTGCCAAAGTTCCTACAAGATCAAGAGCTTTAGCAAGCTGTTTTGCTGCATGAATGGCTTTTTCCTCTGCATTCTTCGTGATTCTTGCCGGAACAATTGTTTGATGCAGGATATTCTCTTTATGAATGTTTTCACCTACAGGCAACACGGCAGTTTCACCAGAGACACTGCGGCAAATGATAACAGAGATTTCCTTGAAAAATGGAATCCATTTTTCAAGGACACAAACTCCATGATCAAGAAGTTTTGCTGCTTCATTTATATCCTGCATATTTTTTATGACAACTTGTCCTTTTCCATCATAGCCGCCTCTGGAAGTCTTTATTACCGCTGGAAGTCCAAGCTTTTCTATATTAATATAAATCTCTTCTGCCGTTTCGACTACCGCATACGGAGCAACCTCTGCACCTGCCTCTTGAATGGCTGCTTTTTCAGTTTTTCGATCCTGTGTAATTTGAAGTAATTTAGATCCTTGAGGAACATATGTGTTTGTACATAGCCACTCCAAGGCTTGAGCATTAATGTTTTCAAATTCATAGGTAATGACATCACTTACTTTTGCCAATTGTTTGATTGAATCGATATTGTCATATTCACTAATGATTTTATAATCCGCTACTTGTCCACAAGGTGAGTCTTCTGTCGGGTCCAGCACTGCAATTCTAAAGCCCTGAGCTTTTGCAGCAATGGCCATCATTCTCCCTAATTGGCCTCCGCCTATAATTCCAATGGTTTGTCCTGGCAAGATGACTTTATTAGACAAGCTCATCACTACTTTCTAAAACTTCTTGTTTAGTCTTTTCTCTTTTTCGTTCCAGACGATCTGCAATCTTTAAATCAAAAGCACCTAATATTCTTCCAGCAAGCAGGCCCGCATTGACTGCGCCTGCTTTTCCAATTGCCACAGTTGCTACAGGTACTCCTCCTGGCATCTGCACGATTGATAGGAGGGAATCAAGCCCGTTTAAAGCCTTTGATTGGACAGGTACTCCAATAACCGGAAGTGTAGTTTTTGCAGCAACCATTCCTGGAAGATGAGCTGCTCCTCCAGCACCGGCAATAATCACCTTAATGCCTTTTTCCCTTGCGTTTTCTGCATATTCAAACATAAGATCTGGAGTGCGATGAGCAGAAACAACCTTCTTTTCATATGCAATTTCAAGCTCGTCAAGAATTGCGCAAGCATGCTTCATCGTTTCCCAATCAGATTTGCTTCCCATGATTACTGCTACCTGTGCTTTCATCTTTCTCCTCCACATGTTGATTTATCTCATCATTTTCAATTAAAAAGCCCAGACAGATTCTTTCTACAATGAGAGAAAGCAATCTGACTGGGCTAACAAGCACATAGGGAACACACCTTAATAGAACAGGATGGATTCCTATTTACGCCAGGCATATCTACTTTCCCTCATAGTCCGACAATTTACGGTCATCAGGTAGAAACTTATGGGCCATATTCCCATTATTATACGAGGGGGTAATTTCTTTAATTTATAACTTATATTCACATATTAACAACTTATCTGTAGTCATGTCAACCGAAAAATCGAACAATAAAAATTAACAATTATTTATTGTTCGTGTTTTGTTATTCTATCGCTTTCGCTTCAAAGAGAATCTGACGTCCTACTGGTTCATAGGAAACTGTACCGCCTGTTTTTTTCTCCTCAAAAATTGGCTTTTCCGTTCTTCTCACAGGTACATAACCCGCTTTTTTTATTCTATCTAGACACATATCAATCGTTTCATTTTCTTCTACTTCAAAAATCATCTTCTTTTTTCCATTACTCATGAATATAACTTCCCTTTCTATACTGATTTACCCAGAAACTTCCATGAATCGTTTTCGGCTCATTAGCGATAAAGTGAAACTTCCATCAGTGGGGGTTTTTTGATCCCCCACCTACCTTCCTCGCTTCTCTCTCAATCTTGAGGTGGGGGTCTTACTGCCCGTTAATGCGGGATAAAATTTTTACACACAAATTTAATCACAAGAATAATGATAACCATTATAAAGCTATTTTCTAACAATGCAAGTCCTCTGCTAATCTACCCTTATACATAATTATTTTACTCCTATTATTAAGTCGTACAAAAAATAATGACCTATTTATCGAAGTTTAACGAAGGATCTTGTTCCAATTGTTTTTAATGCTTGACGTGCATTTATGATTTCGACTTCGAAAACAGAAGAATTATTAGAACATTATTTAAATAAGCGATTTAATTGATATTGAGTTTTCAGAAACATTTTGGGGAATATTATTAAAAACTTCTAATCAATACGTCTAAGGGGGAAGCAAATGGATAAAAGATTAGCTGACATTGAACAAAGATTAACTAAGGAATACAAAGACATAGCAATTTTCGTAAAACATGTTTTTGATGAATACGACATAAAAACAGACGAACATCGACGTCTAATCTCATCGAACGCATTGGCTGGAATAAAAACATCTGGAGTTGAAGAAAAAGTATTCTACGATATGATACAAGAAACTAAACGATGGATGCTTGATGTCTTGGAGCGTACTGCTCAAGACTTTGAGCACAAAGGGGATAAATACTGGAACAAAAATTTCCCGGATGGCACACATAAATAACTGAATCATTATTATTAAGCCCTTCTCAAGGTGAGAAGGGCTCTTTTCTATATGTTTAGAAGTTGGGTTCTTTCCTATGCTCCTTTTTAGTTTCATTTGATTGACTTGTTTGTATATCTATTGTAAAATTTTGTTAATTGTTTACTTTAGATAATGTACTTACTTAAAAGTAAGGGGATGATTTATCAATGATTCATCAGCGTGAATGTCCAGTTGAGACACTCATTCATGTTTTAGGTGGCAAATGGAAGCCAATGATTTTATGGCAATTGATTGAATCCAATAAGCGATTCAACGATCTGGAAAAGCTTATACCTGATGTTTCACAAAAAATGCTTTCACAACATCTCCGAGATTTGGAACGAGAAGGCATAGTCGATAGAACGATCTACCCTACCATCCCTCCAAAAGTAGAATATTCCCTTAGTGAATACGGCAAAACATTGATCCCTGTAGCAGAAGTCATGTGTGCTTGGGGAGAAAATCATAATAAGCGGAAATATAAAGAATCAGCGTCTTAAAGCTGGTTCAATGAACTTGTACACACTAATTCAATCAACTTAAAACAAAAGCTGCCACGGGATACCGGGCAGCTTTTGTGTACCTACAGTCGGCACTCCTGTTATGAATTAATTTTCGGGTTTGGGTTAATAAAACTCCTGATAGTGTAGGATTGTCGCCAATCTGTCTTTAGAAATTTCCTGTCCTCCCGAACTCCACGTGAACAATTAAGTCATCCCATTCTGTCATGCTTACTTTTAAGTAAGTACCTTACTTTAAAGTGGGTTCTTATCATAATATTAAAACGATGCTAAGCTTGAGTTAACCAAATATTAGGAGCCATTTAAGAGGAGGAAAGAACAATGAAAATTATTGTTTTTGGAGCGACGGGGAATACAGGAAAAAGAGTGTTGGCTCAAGGGATAAAAATGGGGTATGAAATGACCGCATTTGTACGAAATTCTGAGAAGCTTTATGATCAACTAGGTGAGCATTCCGCACAGCATGTGAAGGTGATCGTGGACGATATTATGGACCCGGTCAGCGTTGGTGAGGCGCTCGCGCATCAAGACGCCGCTATTATTGCAGCCGGCCATACGGGCCAGGGAGAAGATTTTGTTCGTATCGTCGATAACATTATAACCCAATGTGAATTCCAACCTAGTTTCTCTGGGCGGGTATGGATAATGGGAGGAGCCGGACTGCTGGGTATTCCATATACCGATCTTATCGGCAACAATTTACCCGGCTTCCCGCCTGAGTATAAAAATCACAACCGGAATTTCGAACGGCTGCAGCAGACTCAACTCGATTGGTCCATTATGTGTCCGGGAACAATGATTGATTCGATAGAGCATCCAGATCCGGTTCATCTGCATGTAACAACGGAAACCTTGCCCGTTCTTATTCCGGAGATGATCAAGGAATATTCCGAGGCAGATATAGCCCGTCACTTGTTCAGCCGACATCAAGAACTGGATGTTGCTTATGACGATGTCGCGAAATGTATGCTGGACCATATAGAGCTCGGAGGATCGTTTAAAAGAAAAAGGGTCGGTCTTGCCTATCAAAGCGATATGCTGGTGCACTGAGGAGAAGGGAGATAATCGGTTTGTTTGGATTACTGCTCGTTTTGCATATATTGGCTTCGATCGCCATAATTGGTCCAGCTTTCGTGATGCCTATTATTCGAAGATCCGCTAGAACCGTTGGTCAGCTGCGCTTTGCTTTTGGTATAACGACCAAGCTTGCCATAATACCTAAAATTGGCGGAGCCGTACTTATTATAACCGGGGTTTGGCTTATGATCATAACCAAGATGGGGTTATCTCAAATGTGGCTGAATGTATCCTTCCTTTTATCGCTGCTCATGGTCGTCATGAACGACGGATTGATCGAGCCGCATATGAAAAAGATCATACAGATCGTATCTGAAAGTCAAGACCAGGGTAATGAAATACCTGCCGAGTTCGGACTGTTGATGAAAAAGATCGTACCAATCGAGACGGCGGCACAGCTGCTGATGATTGCCATATTGGTGCTTATGGTCGTTAAGCCATTTTAAAGAGACCGACGGGATTTGCTTTCTAAATATCTTCTCATTTTTATACAAATTTTCTAATGTTCTTCAAACATAAATAAAAAAGAACAGCTCATTTAGCTGTTCTTCATTTCGCTTGGCGACGTCCTACTCTCACAAGGGGACAGCCCCTAACTACCATTGGCGCAGAAGCTTAACTTCCGTATTCAGCCTCGGCTTTGAATAAGCGGCGGATCTCTGCGTCAGCTGCACTCGTTCCGTCCTCATGTGCATCGCACATTCCGGGCGTCACTCCCTTGCTTCCTTGATCTCCTTGCTTCTTCAAACCCTCGGGTTTGCTTTCTATATTTCTTCTTATTTTTATACAAATTTTCAAATGTTCTTCGAACATAAATAAAAAAGAACAGCCTCATTTAGCTGTTCTTTTTTTCGCTTGGCGACGTCCTACTCTCACAAGGGGACAGCCCCTAACTACCATTGGCGCTGAGAAGCTTAACTTCCGTGTTCGGGATGGGAACGGGTGTGACCTTCTCGCTATCGCCACCAAACTGTATAAAATTGAGGTTTTGTTCCCTCAAAACTAGATAATGCTGAAGAAGAATTCGAGTAATCAATTTGGTTAAGTCCTCGACCGATTAGTATTTGTCAGCTCCACGTGTCGCCACGCTTCCACCTCAAACCTATCAACCTGATCATCTTTCAGGGGTCTTACTAGCTTGACGCTATGGGAAATCTCATCTCGAGGGGGGCTTCATGCTTAGATGCTTTCAGCACTTATCCCTTCCGCA
>NZ_JAGYPM010000004.1:0-700 GCF_018343665.1 Cytobacillus citreus | reverse complement strand
CCACGTGTCACCACGCTTCCACCTCAAACCTATCAACCTGATCATCTTTCAGGGGTCTTACTAGCTTGACGCTATGGGAAATCTCATCTCGAGGGGGGCTTCATGCTTAGATGCTTTCAGCACTTATCCCTTCCGCACATAGCTACCCAGCGATGCTCTTGGCAGAACAACTGGTACACCAGCGGTGCGTCCATCCCGGTCCTCTCGTACTAAGGACAGCTCCTCTCAAATTTCCTGCGCCCACGACGGATAGGGACCGAACTGTCTCACGACGTTCTGAACCCAGCTCGCGTACCGCTTTAATGGGCGAACAGCCCAACCCTTGGGACCGACTACAGCCCCAGGATGCGATGAGCCGACATCGAGGTGCCAAACCTCCCCGTCGATGTGGACTCTTGGGGGAGATAAGCCTGTTATCCCCGGGGTAGCTTTTATCCGTTGAGCGATGGCCCTTCCATGCGGAACCACCGGATCACTAAGCCCGACTTTCGTCCCTGCTCGACTTGTAGGTCTCGCAGTCAAGCTCCCTTATGCCTTTACACTCTTCGAATGATTTCCAACCATTCTGAGGGAACCTTTGGGCGCCTCCGTTACTTTTTAGGAGGCGACCGCCCCAGTCAAACTGCCCACCTGACACTGTCTCCCACCCCGATCAGGGGTGCGGGTTAGAATTTCAATACAGCCAGGGTAGTATCCCACC
>NZ_JAGYPM010000003.1:956696-1015256 GCF_018343665.1 Cytobacillus citreus | reverse complement strand
GGTGGGATACTACCCTGGCTGTATTGAAATTCTAACCCGCACCCCTGATCGGGGTGGGAGACAGTGTCAGGTGGGCAGTTTGACTGGGGCGGTCGCCTCCTAAAAAGTAACGGAGGCGCCCAAAGGTTCCCTCAGAATGGTTGGAAATCATTCGAAGAGTGTAAAGGCATAAGGGAGCTTGACTGCGAGACCTACAAGTCGAGCAGGGACGAAAGTCGGGCTTAGTGATCCGGTGGTTCCGCATGGAAGGGCCATCGCTCAACGGATAAAAGCTACCCCGGGGATAACAGGCTTATCTCCCCCAAGAGTCCACATCGACGGGGAGGTTTGGCACCTCGATGTCGGCTCATCGCATCCTGGGGCTGTAGTCGGTCCCAAGGGTTGGGCTGTTCGCCCATTAAAGCGGTACGCGAGCTGGGTTCAGAACGTCGTGAGACAGTTCGGTCCCTATCCGTCGTGGGCGCAGGAAATTTGAGAGGAGCTGTCCTTAGTACGAGAGGACCGGGATGGACGCACCGCTGGTGTACCAGTTGTTCTGCCAAGAGCATCGCTGGGTAGCTATGTGCGGAAGGGATAAGTGCTGAAAGCATCTAAGCATGAAGCCCCCCTCGAGATGAGATTTCCCATAGCGTCAAGCTAGTAAGACCCCTGAAAGATGATCAGGTTGATAGGTTTGAGGTGGAAGCGTGGTGACACGTGGAGCTGACAAATACTAATCGGTCGAGGACTTAACCAATAATTTTTTAATGATGATTGTCTGTTATCTAGTTTTGAAGGAATAATCCTTTTAACTAAAAATGGTCTGGTGGCGATAGCGAGAAGGTCACACCCGTTCCCATCCCGAACACGGAAGTTAAGCTTTTCAGCGCCAATGGTAGTTAGGGGCTGTCCCCTTGTGAGAGTAGGACGTCGCCAGGCTAAACCCTATTAAGGGTTATTTTTTTGCCAAAATTAGTTGGCCCGTTGGTCAAGCGGTTAAGACACCGCCCTTTCACGGCGGTAACACGGGTTCGAATCCCGTACGGGTCACCAATATGGAGGATTAGCTCAGCTGGGAGAGCACCTGCCTTACAAGCAGGGGGTCGGCGGTTCGATCCCGTCATCCTCCACTATAACTTATATGCCGGCCTAGCTCAATTGGTAGAGGATTACGAAAGCTTGCAGTACGCAGCGTTACATCCTTGAATAGCAGGCTGTAGTAATCTGCGACAAATCACAAAGAGATTTGGAGCACAGTTCGACTTCTATCAAAATTCAGGAAGTATCATCTTGTTTCGAGCCATTAGCTCAGTCGGTAGAGCATCTGACTTTTAATCAGAGGGTCGAAGGTTCGAGTCCTTCATGGCTCACCATTTAATTTGCGGAAGTAGTTCAGTGGTAGAACACCACCTTGCCAAGGTGGGGGTCGCGGGTTCGAATCCCGTCTTCCGCTCCAATTATTGCTGGTGTGTGGAACTAACGACACAGGTCTTAAGATCATCGGCACCACATATAAAAAGCGTGCGCCCGTAGCTCAATTGGATAGAGCGTCTGACTACGGATCAGAAGGTTATGGGTTCGACTCCTTTCGGGCGCGCCATTTATAAACGGGAAGTAGCTCAGCTTGGTAGAGCACTTGGTTTGGGACCAAGGGGTCGCAGGTTCGAATCCTGTCTTCCCGACCATGCTATCTACTTAATAATGGGGCCTTAGCTCAGCTGGGAGAGCGCCTGCCTTGCACGCAGGAGGTCAGCGGTTCGATCCCGCTAGGCTCCACCATATAACATAATTATTTTTAGTTTGATTAGGCGGCGTAGCTCAGCTGGCTAGAGCGTACGGTTCATACCCGTAAGGTCGGGGGTTCGATCCCCTCTGCCGCTACCATGCTATAATAGAATTTTACTATTCGGAGGAATACCCAAGTCCGGCTGAAGGGATCGGTCTTGAAAACCGACAGGCGGGTCAAACCGCGCAGGGGTTCGAATCCCCTTTCCTCCTCCATTTATTAAATATTATTGTCGCGGGGTGGAGCAGTCCGGTAGCTCGTCGGGCTCATAACCCGAAGGTCGCAGGTTCAAATCCTGTCCCCGCAATATGGTCCGGTAGTTCAGTTGGTTAGAATGCCTGCCTGTTACGCAGGAGGTCGCGGGTTCGAATCCCCTTTCCTCCTCCATTTATTAAATATTATTGTCGCGGGGTGGAGCAGTCCGGTAGCTCGTCGGGCTCATAACCCGAAGGTCGCAGGTTCAAATCCTGTCCCCGCAATATGGTCCGGTAGTTCAGTTGGTTAGAATGCCTGCCTGTCACGCAGGAGGTCGCGGGTTCGAGTCCCGTCCGGACCGCCATTATTGCAGGCTTTTAAAATCTGTGATAAATCGCAAAGAGATTTAGAACACGCTTTTGACTACTATCTAACTTTAGGAATTTTAATATTTTTGGCTCAGTAGCTCAGTCGGTAGAGGATTTTTAAAGATTGCAGCTTCGAAGCAATTCATCAATGAATAGCAAGCTTTTAAAATCTGTGACAAATCGCAAAGAGATTTGGAACACACTTTTGATTGCTTTCTAACTTTAGGAATTTTAATATTTTTGGCTCAGTAGCTCAGTCGGTAGAGCAAAGGACTGAAAATCCTTGTGTCGGCGGTTCGATTCCGTCCTGAGCCACCATTTATTTTGCCGTTAATTCATGCAGCTAATGATGGCGATTGTGGCGAAGTGGTTAACGCATCGGATTGTGGTTCCGACATTCGTGGGTTCGATTCCCATCAGTCGCCCCATAAGATTTGCGGGTGTAGTTTAGTGGTAAAACCTCAGCCTTCCAAGCTGATGATGAGGGTTCGATTCCCTTCACCCGCTCCATAATGTGGGCCTATAGCTCAGCTGGTTAGAGCGCACGCCTGATAAGCGTGAGGTCGATGGTTCGAGTCCATTTAGGCCCACCATTTCTATATAACTATTCCGCAGTAGCGCAGTGGATTGCGAAAGCTTGCAGTTCAGAGCATAGCATCCCCTAAAGGCAAGCTGTAGAAATCTGTGACAAATCACAAAGAGATTTGGAACACTTTTTTGACTACTATCAAAATTTAGGGATTATTATTAACTATTCCGCAGTAGCTCAGTGGTAGAGCTATCGGCTGTTAACCGATCGGTCGTAGGTTCGAGTCCTACCTGCGGAGCCATTATGGGGAAGTACTCAAGAGGCTGAAGAGGCGCCCCTGCTAAGGGTGTAGGTCGCGTAAGCGGCGCGAGGGTTCAAATCCCTCCTTCTCCGCCATATTTATTGGCCCGTTGGTCAAGCGGTTAAGACACCGCCCTTTCACGGCGGTAACACGGGTTCGAATCCCGTACGGGTCATATAAAAGAGCTGTCAACAATATTGTTGGCAGCTCTTTTATTATAGATTTTTAATATTTCACGATTGTAGCTGATCTAAATGAGCAGTTATAATAATTGTGTGGTCCTCAATCAATCTTCTGATCTTTTTCCGCCAGCTGCCTGCCTGGATTTTCTAAATCAAATTCAGATGTAATTCCCGTAGAAGGTCCTCTGAACATTTCGCCAGTGGCAATGATTTTTCCATCTGGAGGTCCAAATAGGGGGATTTTTATTTCGTTTTTCGTTGCCTCTTTTATTAAAAAATCCTCTTCTTTATTACTCAAATTATTATTCCTCCTTCAAATATCTAATAATCCTATATTTTATTTTGTCATGAAATGCAATAAATTATGTCGAAACGGCAAGATTCAATTTGAATGTATTCGATTATTATCATTTCTTTAAAAATGTTGTCAAAATCTTTAGAAAATCTTTACAAGGTCTTTTCTGTAATCAGGCGAATATAATCATGGAAGTGTGGTTTAAAGGAGAGGATATACATGAATGCTGTATCTCCAACCGATTATGAGATGCATCTATTCCATGAAGGTACTTTATGTGAGGGTTTTCGACTCTTTGGTTCTCACGTCATTAAGCAAGGGGGAAAAGTTAGTACGAGGTTTTGTTTGTGGGCACCAAACGCCGAAATTATCAGATTAGTCGGTGATTTTAATGATTGGAATGGAGATGGGTATCCCTTACATAGAGTTAATAATGAGGGTATTTGGGTGATCGACATAGATCACAATTTACAAGGAGCTTTATATAAATATGAAATCTTTACAAAAGAAGGAAATAGGTTTTTGAAATCAGATCCCTTTAGCTATTATTCAGAAATTAGACCAGGTACAGCATCTATTGTTTATTCCCTTGAAGATTATCAATGGAATGACCATATTTGGATGCAGAAAAGAGAGAAGAAAAATTTGCTTGCAGAACCTGTTGCGATTTATGAAGTTCATTTAGGCTCATGGAGGAAACGAGCAGATGGATCATTTCTTTCATATAAGGAATTGGCACATACATTAATTCCTTACGTCGTGGAGCATGGGTTTACACATATTGAATTATTACCCCTTATTGAGCATCCGCTCGACGAATCGTGGGGCTATCAAGGAACTGGATACTATTCTGTTACAAGCAGGTACGGAACTCCGCATGATTTTATGTTTTTTATTGATCAATGCCATCAAAAAGGCATTGGGGTTATCCTTGATTGGGTTCCTGGCCATTTTTGCAAGGATGCGAATGGATTGCATCAGTTTGATGGTACGTATTTATACGAATATGAAAACGAGTGGGATCGGGAAAACATGATTTGGGGTACGGCTAATTTCGATCTTACAAAAAGCGAAGTGCAAAGCTTTTTAATTTCGAATGCAATTTTTTGGATGGAATATTATCATATCGATGGTTTTCGGTTAGATGCAGTCGCAAATATTTTATTTTGGCCGAATCGTTATGAAAAAAGTGAGAACCCATTTGGTATTCAGTTTTTGCAAAAATTAAATCAAGTCGTTTACGATCGAGACCCATCCTTCCTTTTGATGGCTGAGGATTCGACTGACTGGCCACAGGTTACGTTTCCTACACAATATGGTGGATTAGGCTTCCATTACAAATGGAATATGGGGTGGATGAATGATGTTCTATGCTATATGGAAACTAGCCCAGAATCAAGGTCGCATGCTCATGGGAAAATGACTTTTTCATTGTTATATGCTTTTAAAGAAAATTTTGTTCTCCCGCTTTCTCATGATGAAGTTGTTCATGGAAAGAAATCTCTTTTAAACAAAATGCCTGGTGATTACTGGGATAAATTTGCGCAAATGCGTTTGCTTCTTAGCTATATGATTGCACACCCAGGAAAAAAGCTCCTATTTATGGGGGCTGAATTAGGGCAATTTGCAGAATGGAAGGATAGGGAACAGCTTGATTGGCATTTATTAGATTATGAAATGCATCAAAAAATGAATGTTTTTGTTAAAGAGCTTCTCAAACTATATAGTCGTTCTAGGCCGTTTTATGAATTAGATTTTCTACAGGATGGATTCGAATGGATTGATGTAAATAATTATCAGCAATCAATCTTTTCTTTTATCCGCTTTGGAAAAAGAGAGGATGAGCACCTTGTAGTGATCTGTAATTTCAAAGATCAAGCATATGATGAATACCGGGTAGGTGTACCAAAAAACGGTTCATACCGGGAAATTTTTAATAGTGACCGAGAAGTATTTGGAGGTTCAGACTGTATTAATAAAAAAGTCTTAAAATCAGAAAATCAAGATTATCATGGGAAACCATACTCAGTAAAAATGACAATCGCACCATTTAGCGTATCCATATTACGTCCTGTTAAACATAGGAAGGAGAGAAAAGGAAATGGCAAAGAAAAAGTGCGTAGCCATGCTGCTGGCAGGGGGAAAGGGAAGCAGGCTTCATTCATTGACACAAAATCTAGCTAAGCCAGCAGTGCCTTTTGGAGGTAAATATCGAATCATTGATTTTACGTTAAGCAATTGTACGAATTCTGGTATTGATACTGTTGGCGTCCTCACCCAATATCAGCCACTTGTCTTAAATTCCTATATAGGAATCGGCAGCGCATGGGATTTGGATCGTAGAAACGGTGGTGTTACTGTCTTGCCCCCATATAGTGAATCATCTGAAGTAAAGTGGTATACGGGAACAGCAAGTGCGATCTATCAAAATTTAAATTATTTAAAGCAATATGAGCCTGAATATGTATTGGTTTTATCAGGTGATCATATTTATAAAATGAATTATGAGCTTATGCTTGAATATCACATAGAAAAAGGGGCAGATGCGACGATTTCGGTCATTGAAGTTCCGTGGGAGGAAGCAAACAGATTTGGCATTATGAACACAAGCGATGATATGAGAATAATACAATTTGAGGAGAAGCCCACTGTACCGAAAAATAATCTAGCTTCGATGGGAATATATATATTTAATTGGAAGCTCTTAAAGGAATATTTAGAAATAGATGCCTTAAATCCAGATTCAAGTCATGATTTTGGCAAGGATATCATTCCTATGTTGTTAGAAGAAAAGAAACATTTATTTGCCTATCCATTTAAAGGGTATTGGAAGGATGTAGGGACGGTAAAAAGCCTATGGGAAGCCAATATGGATTTATTAGATGAAAAATGTGAATTAAACCTATTCGATTATGAGTGGCGGATTTACTCCGTCAACCCTAATCATCCTCCACAATATATATCCACTGAAGCAAGAGTTAAGTGTTCCTTAATTAATGAAGGCTGCACAGTTGAGGGGGAGGTTGAAAAATCCGTCCTCTTTCAAGGGGTAATGATTGGGAAAGGATCGCTTATACGTGAAACAGTCATCATGCCAAATGCAAAAATAGGTCAAAATGTTTTTATCGAAAAAGCGATTATTCCAACCGATATGAGTATACCGGATGGAATGGTTATTAGAGGCTCTGAGGAAAAGGATAAGATTGTTTTAGTTTCTAATGAAATGCTGCAAAAATTTGTTTCATAAATTTTCATAATTTACTTTAATAGGCTAGCAGTTTTCTTTCATGCTAGCCTCTATTTCTGCACATCTAATATTTGACCATCGTTTCTAATAGGAGGGATTCGTTTGAAGAATCGTTTGCTTGGTGTTATTGATGCGACAACCTATCATGAAGAATTAGGAGAGTTAATGATCCATAGGTCACTTGCAGCACTTCCCTTTGCTGGCAGGTATCGGCTCATTGATTTTGTACTTTCTAATATGGTGAATTCTGATATTGAAAGTGTTGCGATTTTCCCGAAATTTCAATATCGATCTTTAATGGATCATTTAGGGTCAGGGAAAAACTGGGATCTTAATCGAAAAAGAGATGGCCTTTTCTTTTTTCCCTCTCCAAATATAGAAGGAGAGAAGCATGGAATCGGTCCCTTCAGCCATTTTGCAGCCAATCTCGATTATTTCAAAAAAAGTAGACAGGAATATGCCCTCATTTCCAATTGCTATACTGTTTTTAATATGGATTTCAGGCCAGTACTAGACAGGCATATTCAAACTGGCTGTGATATTACTGAGATCCGCAAACATGGAAGATCATTAGAAATGTATTTAATTAAAACATCCTTGCTTATTGAGTTGATTCGAACAAGGGACATGACCGGCTATTCTTGCATGCATGATGTTGTGTCAAGTTATCATCCATCCTATCGAATATGTACATATGAATATGAAGGTTATGCTGAAATGATTGATACGATTCATAAATATTTCACAGTGAACCTAGATCTTCTTCAGCCCCAGATATGGAAAAGTCTATTCTTAAGGGATCAGCCTATTTATACGAAGGTGAAAGATGAGCCTCCTACAAGGTATTTAAAGGAGGCTACTGTTCATCACTCAATGATAGCAAATGGATGTCAAATTGAGGGAACGGTTGAAAATTGCATCATTTCACGAGGTGTTAAGATCGGGATTGGATCGGTAGTAAAGAATTGTATTATTATGCAAAAGAGCCAAATAGGAGAGAATTGCCGTCTAGATTCTGTGATTTTAGATAAGGATGTCAAGGTGGAATCAGGCACATTGTTAAAAGGCTCAATCGAATCTCCTTATGTAATTCAAAAAGGAACGATACAAGGAGCTCTGATGAATTCGTGAAAGTATTATTTGTTGTTTCAGAATGTGTTCCATTTGTTAAATCGGGTGGACTCGCTGATGTTGCTGGTTCTTTGCCAAAGGAGATTTTCAAGCAAGGGACTGATATCAGGGTTATTCTGCCGAAATATGGGTTGATCTTAAACGAATATAAATCAAAAATGACAAAAAAAGCAGAATTTACAGTTAAGGTAGGTTGGAGAAACCAATATTGTGGGATTGAAGAGATAGAGTATCAAGGGATTACTTATTATTTTGTAGATAATGAATATTATTTTCATCGAGAAAAATTGTATGGAGCTTATGATGATGGTGAGAGATTTGCTTTTTTTAACAGAGCGGTATTGGATGCTCTTCCATTTATTCCGTTCTACCCTGATGTTATTCATTGTCATGATTGGCATACAGGGATGATTCCCTTCTTGTTAAGAGTTGAATATCAAGCAAAAAAAGGATATGAATTTATACGAACTGTATTTACGATTCACAATCTGCAATTTCAGGGAATCATGCCGAATCATGCACTGGCTGATTTATTATGTCTTAGTGACCGTCATTTTCATGTTGATCAACTTGAGTTCTATGGCAATATTAACTTTATGAAGGGTGCGATTGTGGCAGCTGATAAAATTACAACGGTCAGCCCCACTTATAAGAATGAAATACAAATGGAGCACTATGGTGAAAAGCTGCATCTTCTTTTACAGCATCGGTCTTCCGATCTGGAAGGGATATTAAATGGCATTGATGAGACAATTTATAATCCTGAAAACGATAATTTTCTAACCGAAAGCTATAATCATAAAAATTTAAAAAAGAAATCGGTAAATAAGCTACATATACAAAAACAATTTGGTCTTCCGATTGCTGATAAAATTCCTCTTATTGCCATGGTCACGAGACTGACAGAGCAAAAGGGGCTTGACCTCCTGCACTGTGTTTTTCAAGAGTTGATGTCAGATAACATACAGATGTTGATTTTAGGTACAGGTGATGTCCAGTATGAACAATTTTTTAGAGAGATGGAGTTAGCCTATCCGAATAAATTTAGAGCTTATATTGGCTTTGACGAAGGGATTGCCCACCAAATTTATGCAGCAGCCGATCTTTTTCTGATGCCTTCAAAATTCGAGCCTTGTGGACTCGGTCAGATGATAGCAATGAAATACGGGGCCATTCCAATCGTTAGAGAAACGGGAGGGCTGAATGATACAGTTCAGTCATTTAATGAAGGAACAGGTAAAGGCAACGGCTTTTCATTCAAGCATTTTAATGCTCATGATATGCTTTTTACGATACAAAGAGCACTTAGTTTTTATAGGGATGAATCATGCTGGAACGTGATTGTGATAAATGCAATGACGATGGATTACAGCTGGGCACGGTCTGCTTATCAATATAACTGTCTTTACGCAGAAATCATCTCTAGGAGTGAAAGTCATGTTTTCTAATAAAGAAAAGTTTAAACAAGCCTTTTTACAAAAGCTTGAGATGATGTGCGGAAAAAGCTTTGGAGAAAGTACGAAGCGTGATCAATATTCTACCCTAGGAAACATGGTGAGGGAATATATTAGTACAGGATGGATTAACACAAATGAGCGTTACCGAACTTCAAAAGGAAAGAAGGTTTATTATTTTTCGATTGAATTTTTGCTAGGCAGGCTTCTCTATCATAATTTATTAAATTTAGGGATAGAGGTTGTTGTAAAGGATGGCTTAAAGGATTTAGGCATTGATTTATGTGCTCTAGAGGAAATAGAGTCTGACGCTGGGTTAGGAAACGGGGGCCTTGGAAGACTTGCAGCCTGTTTTATGGATTCTTTAGCCTCGTTGAATTTACCGGGACATGGGTGCGGAATTCGCTATAAGCATGGTTTATTTGAGCAGAAAATTGTGGATGGATACCAAGTGGAACTGCCTGAGCAGTGGCTTCGGCATGGGCATGTGTGGGAAGTTAGGAGAGAGGATTTGGCAGTAAAGGTACCGTTTTGGGGAAGTGTTGATTGTAAGGAGGAAAATGGGGGGCTTTTTTTTCGCCATGTAGATGCTGAAACAATCACAGCTGTCCCTTATGATATGCCGATTGTCGGGTATAAAACGGAAACTGTCAATACGCTTAGGCTATGGAGTGCAGAGCCGTCTGCCTATCCGGTGCATAAAGATATTTTAAAATATAAGAGAGATACAGAATTAGTTTCGGAATTTTTATATCCGGATGATACTCATGATGAAGGAAAAATTCTGCGGTTAAAACAGCAGTATTTTCTTGTGTCTGCAAGCCTTCAGTCTATTATCCACTCCTATAAAAAGCAGCATGAATGCTTACATGCTTTTCATGAGTACATTAGTATTCATATTAACGATACTCACCCCGTTCTTGCAATCCCAGAGCTTATGCGAATACTGCTTGATGAGGAGGGCATTGGATGGGATGAGGCCTGGCAGATAACTGTGAATACCATTTCCTATACAAATCATACTACATTATCAGAGGCATTAGAAAAATGGCCAGTTCGTATTTTCCAGCCATTACTGCCTCGTATTTATATGATCGTAGGTGAAATAAATGAGAGATTTTGCCAGATACTGTGGGGGAAGTATCCAGGGGAATGGAAGCGAATTGAGAGTATGGCCATTATTGCCCAAGATCAAGTGAAAATGGCTCATCTTGCACTTGTAGGAAGCTATAGTGTGAATGGTGTAGCTGCACTTCATACAGAGATTTTAAAAAAAAGGGAAATGAATTCTTTTTATCAAATTTTTCCGGGAAAATTTAATAATAAAACGAATGGCATTACACATAGAAGATGGCTGTTAAAAGCGAATCCACTTTTAGCGAGCCTTATTTCAGAAGCTATAGGGAATGATTGGATTTGGGAACCAAAAAAGCTAATGCAATTAATAAAATATGAGGAGGATCATTCCTTTCTACAGCAGCTTTTCCAAGTGAAGCAGCAAAATAAGACAAGGCTAGCTAGAAGGATTAAGGATAAGACTGGACTTGTTGTGGATACTGCCTCTATTTTTGATATCCATGTGAAAAGACTTCACGCTTATAAAAGGCAGCTCTTAAATATTTTACATGTAATGTATTTATATAATAGGTTGAAAGAGGACTCGAGCTTCCATATGTATCCACGCACGTTTATATTCGGTGCGAAAGCTTCACCAGGGTATTATTATGCCAAGAAAATTATTAAGCTTATTAACACAGTAGCAGATATAGTTAATCAAGATGAGATGACTAAAGAAAAATTAAAGGTTGTATTTCTTGAAAATTATCGAGTTTCATTAGCTGAGGAAGTATTTCCTGCAGCAGATATTAGTGAGCAAATATCAACTGCTAGTAAAGAAGCGTCAGGAACTGGGAATATGAAATTTATGATGAATGGTGCCTTGACTGTAGGGACACTTGATGGGGCGAATGTTGAAATGATGGAAAAGGTAGGATTCGACCATTTATTTATCTTTGGTCTAACAGCAGAAAAGGTAATGGAATATGAACAGCAAGGTGGTTACCATTCACTAGATTATTACCATCATGACAAAAGGATACGTCAAGTAGTAGATCAATTAATAAATGGCTTCTTTCCTGATGTTGATGGTGAATTCGAGCCTATTGTTGATTCATTACTCATGGAAAATGATCAATATTTTGTCCTTCGTGACTTCGATTCGTATGTAAATATTCAAAGACAGGCAGAAAGAACTTACGAAAATCAAGACCAATGGCTAAAGAAGAGCTTAAGAAATATCGCTGCATCTGGCTATTTTTCCAGTGATCGCACGATACGTGAATATGCAGAAGAGATCTGGAAAATAAAATCAATTTAGAGGCTTACTGAAAAAGCGGTTTTCGTCTTTGATGACTTTGTTCCTTTAAAATCGGGGTTTACGGTAATCAAAAGCCATCTTTGATGCCCGTCTCATGAAGAAAAAGGGGTTTACGGTAATCAAAAGCCATCTTTGATGCCCGTCTCATGAAGAAAAAGGGGTTTACGGTAATCAAAAGCCATCTTTGATGCCTGTCTCATGAAGAAAATGGCGCTCACGGTCATCAACACTGTTCATAATTGAAATTTTTATATAATAGTCCTGGAACATTGAACAACAATCTCTTAGGAAAGAGACATTGTAAAAGAGCACCAATACTCAGGTGCTCTTCGTTCATTTATTCATCTACTTCTACATATCCATCTGTTCGTCGATAATGTACGTCTCCGAATGGTGTATCGCTGCCAACTTCATCAAGCATGGCTTCATATTCTTCGTGTTTTTTTGATGGAAAAATCCTTCTTTCTGTCCCTTCAATGTTATTGGCGATGAAAGTTTCATAATCCTCTGTGAAGCCTTCATCATCATGGCCTTCATTATAAAGGGAGTTGTAGTCTTCATAATCGCCTCTTAGGTCAGATGGTGTTTCAGATGTTCCGAATCGGGCAACCTCTTGAAAGCTATCCTCATTATCAATGACTTCCCTGAATTGATGGTGCTGAAAGGCATTTCCATGTGCAGGCTCAAGTACATCTTCTTCTACTGGCCGATCGCCGGGAACTCTTTGTTCTTGGCTATGTTCCTTACAATATAAAGTATAAGGAAGAGCTTCGAGGCGTTCAAATGGAATATCATTGCCACATACTTTGCATTTTCCATATGAACGATCTTCCATCGCTTGAAGTGCCGCATTTATTTTATTGAGCTCGGAATCATGATGCTCTTCTAAGGCAAAATCCTTTGTTCTGTCATATAATTCAGATCCCATATCTGCAGGGTGATTATCATAAATAGATAGCTCTCCGACTGTCTCGCGTGCATTTACTCCTTGAAGGCTGCCTTCTTTATTTCCATGCAGCTGTGATTCTAAAGAAGATTTTTCCTCATTTAATTGCTGCTTTAGTTGGCTTAGTTGTTCAATTGTTAACAAACTAATCACTTCCTCATAAGTTCGTTTCCACTTTATATTGAAATTAAATTCTCAGTGGTCATTCTTATGAAGTTAGTATGAACCTTATTAATAAAATCATGACAATATAAATTTTTTCAGAAAAAAACCCATGCAATATGCATGGGATCATTCTAAATCTTATAATAAATATCCTATAAAGAGGCCAATTGATAATAAAAATCCAAAAGTGGTATTTGTCTGAGCTGTTGCCTTCATAGCAGGCATCATCTGTATTGGAACTGTTTTTCCAATAAATCCTTTTGTTGCTTTAATCGCTTTTGGAGCACTTAGAATGACAATTGCCAGCCAAGGAGAAATAATATTCATCGCAATAAGAATGAAAACCCATGCATATGAAATAATAAACATCCCAGCAAGCAAACGTATAGCTCTATTTCGACCAATTAAAATGGCAAGAGTTTTTCGTCCAAATTCCTTATCGCCATCCAAGTCACGGATATTATTCGATAACATAATGGCTCCAACTAGAATTAATATAGGAAAAGAAACTAAAATACTCGTAGGTGTTATCGTTCCTGTTTGAATAAAGAAGGAAATCAGAATAATAATCATGCCCATAAAGAAACCAGAAACAATTTCACCAAACGGGGTATATGCAATTGGCATTGGGCCGCCTGTATATAAATAGCCAACAAGCATACAAACAAGTCCGATAAGAGCAAGCCACCAGCTGCTGCTCATACAAATATAAATACCAATTAATAGAGAAATTCCATAAAGGGCTAATGCTAAATTCAAGATCGTTTTTGGTTTAATGCCATCGCGAACAATCGCACCTCCAATCCCGACCGATTCTTCATTGTCAAGTCCATGCTTATAGTCATAGTATTCATTGAACATATTCGTTGCAGCTTGAATAAGTAGGCTAGCAATTAACATAGCAAGAAATAATCCAAAATGGATTTCCGTTACTTGAAGGGCTAAGGCCGTTCCAAGCAGGACTGGTACAAAAGAAGCAGTAAGAGTATGAGGTCTTGTTAATTGCCACCAAACCTTCCAGTTTTTTGAATTGGAAGTTGGAATATTTGTATGCATTTGTGTTTGCATAGAACTCTCCCCTCGTCGTCTATATTAAATGTAAAATTTGAATCCAAAAGTTTTTCCATTTAGCTTTGCGCAATTAGGCGATTCTGCTTTTCTTTTTATCAAACCTATTTATTATAATGGAAAAGGTTTGTACTGTCAAAATTGATCTAGAGTTCTTCTCAACGATAAGTGTAAGTTGAGAGAAGCAAAGTGTCAATGGTACGGAATAACAAAACATAATTTAAAGTAAGATAACTTGTCCTAAATATGACTAGCATTGACATATGAATGTAGTGAGGAGTATGTTAAAATAAGCTTGGAATATGTTATTAGGTGTTTTTGGAGGGGTTTTTTTGGTTACCAAACAAGAAACGGAACTAAAAGAAGGGATCCTGGAAGCAATTGATAGGGCAAAAGCCTTATCTAAACCAGTTTTAGTAAGTGAAGTGCAGCAGATTAATCATATAGATCCTCTTACTTTCTTCACAGCAGGAGTAGAAGGCTTTTTTGGTGAGCGTTTTTTCTGGAAAGACCCTTCAGAGGAAACCTTTATCATCGGTATGGGAATATGTAACCAAATTCAATCGGATCAGGCAGCTGGCCGCTTTTTTCATGTAGAAAATGAGTGGAAGCGCTTAATTAAAGATGCCATCATTTTTAATCGATTTAATTTGAATGGCATAGGACCTCTTATGTTTGGTGGATTTTCCTTTGATCCATTAAAAGAGAAAACCAAGCTTTGGTCTAAATATTCCGATTCGCTATTCCATATTCCTACATTTATGTATAGTGTCATACAAGGAAAAGCCTTTTTAACGACAAATATCATTTGTACTCAACATGATGATCACACGCTTGTTGAGATTATTAATAAGGAAAAAAACGCACTTTTTTCATCTATAATAGATGCTAAGAAACAAGATGGGCATCAACTAGTAAAAGAGATTGAAATCAATCCCGCGGAATGGAAAGAAACTGTTTCATCTGTTGTAAAGGAATTAAAACAAGGTCCGTTAGAAAAGGTTGTTCTTGCTAGAGAAACGAGATTAATTTATGACAAACAAGTGGAAGTGGAAAATGTCCTTGAACTATTGTTGAAACAGCAGCAAGACAGCTTTATTTTTGCCTTTGAATCGAACGGTGATTGCTTTATTGGCGCCTCTCCGGAACGGCTAGTGAAAAAGACTGGGAATAACCTCTTTACCACTTGTCTAGCTGGATCGATTGCGAGGGGCAAAACAAAAGACGAGGATCAAATGCTTGGAGAAGAATTATTGAATGATCCAAAAAATTTAATCGAGCATCAATATGTTGTGCAGATGATAAAAGAGGCTATGGAAGAGGTTTGTGAGGAAGTGTCATTACCTAAGGAGACTAATTTGCTGAAAATGAGAGATATTCAGCATCTTTATACACCGGTGGCAGGAGTAGCTAAAGAAGATACTTCTTTGCTTTTATTAGTTGACCGTCTCCACCCAACTCCTGCATTGGGAGGGCTGCCAAAGCAAGAAGCAGTAGAGAAAATCCGTGAAGTTGAGGAGCTTGATAGAGGCTTTTATGGCGCTCCACTTGGCTGGGTGGATTATCAGGACAATGGAGAGTTTGCTGTATCTATTCGATCAGGCCTTATTCAGAAGGATGAAGCTTCTATTTTTGCTGGTTGCGGTGTTGTAAAGGATTCTAATGCAGACAGTGAGTATATTGAAACTAAAATAAAATTCCGGCCGATGCTGACTGCTCTTGGAGGAAATAATAAATGAATCATCAAGAAACATTAACCACTTATATCGCTGCTTTCGTATCAGAATTAGTAAATATCGGGGTAGAGGATGTTGTGGTGAGTCCTGGTTCAAGGTCTACCCCTTTGGCAATGGTAATGGCTGAGCATCCTGAACTTCGTGTGCATATTCATGTGGACGAGCGTTCGGCTGCCTTTTTTGCTTTAGGAATGGCAAAGGCCTCTAAAAGGCCTGTAGCTATTCTATGTACATCAGGGACAGCAGCAGCAAACTACTTCCCTGCTATTGTGGAAGCAAATATTGCAAGAGTGCCACTCCTTGTTTTAACAGCTGATCGCCCTCATGAATTAAGAGATGTTGGTGCTCCACAAGCCATTGATCAAATTCACTTATATGGAAATCATGTTAAATGGTTTGTTGAAATGGCGCCACCAGAGGATTCTAAAGACATGATTCGGTATGTACGCACTATTTGTGCTAGGGCAGCTTCTACAGCTAAACGTTCTCCAGCAGGGCCTGTACATTTGAATTTTCCTTTTAGAGAGCCATTAATTCCGCAATTGGACAAGGCGGACTTATTTGAGTTAACTGAGCGCTCAGCCGGATATGTACGTATTCAAGCTGGGGAATATAAGCTTACGAATGAGGAATACAATGAAATTGGAGAAAATCTCAGTTCGTATGAAAGAGGAATCATTGTTTGTGGATCAATTGAAGCGGATGGCTTTAATGAAGCAGTCATCGCCTTAGCAGAAAGGCTTCAATTCCCTATTCTTGCTGACCCGCTTTCTCAACTAAGAAGTGGAAGCCATAGTGGAACTTATATTATTGATACATATGACACCTTTTTAAAAAATGAAAAAACAAAGCAATATTTAAAGCCAGATGTTGTCATTCGTTTTGGTGCAATGCCTGTGTCTAAGCCTTTAACCATTTTTCTAAAAGAAAATAGTGATGTACGACAATTTGTTATTGATGGTGGAGCCGGATGGAGAGATCCAGGAATGTTGTCCTCAGAAATGGTTTATTGTCATGAAACAGATTTTTGTCGCTCGATTATTCCTTATATTTCTAAGAAGAACAGTCTTTCCTATTTTGAAAAGTGGGAAAAAATAAATCAATTAACTCGAAAGAATTTAGCAGAAATTAATGAACTAGATGTATTAAGTGAAGGAAAACTATTTTATCTGCTGACTGAAAGACTGCCTGAAGGTGCTACATTATTTGTTGGAAATAGCATGCCGATTCGAGATTTGGATACTTTTTTCCATTTTAATCATAAATCAATAAGAATTATGGCTAATCGTGGAGCGAATGGAATTGATGGTATCATTTCAACTGCTTTAGGTGCAGGGACATTCTTACAGCCGCTTTACTTAGTATTAGGGGATCTTACATTTTTCCACGATCTGAACGGTTTAATTGCGGCAAAGCAATTTGGAATCGATATTAATATCCTATTAATCAATAATAATGGCGGAGGAATATTCTCGTTTCTGCCGCAGGCAAGCCATCCAAAAAACTTTGAACAGCTTTTTGGGACACCATTAGATTTGAAATTCCAGTCTGTCGTAGAAATGTATGGCGGACATTATGAGTTAATAACTAGCTGGGAGCATCTTTCTTCCTCAATAAATGCAAATAAAGAAAAGCCAGGTTTAAAAGTAATGGAAATTACAACAAACCGAGATAAAAATATTCAAGAGCATCGAGAATTATGGGACGCGGTTTCCCGGGAAATAAGTCAATTATTGGATGGCGAATGCTGATGAATTATGTCATCAATGGCATTCGCTATCATGTTGAAATATGGGGGAATCCTATAGGCCAACCTTTATTATTGCTTCATGGGTTTACAGGTAATGGAGCATCTTGGCGGCAGTTTGAAACACAATGGAAAGATCATTCCTACGTCATTTCTGTTGATATTATCGGTCATGGACAAACGGACTCACCTAAAGAATTACAAAAGTATGATATTGAATCAGCAGCAAGTGATTTACATACTCTGTTAGAAGTAATGAAGATAGAGCAGACTGATTTACTTGGCTACTCAATGGGCGGCAGGCTAGCTTTAACCTTTGCTTTAAAATATCCTGAAAAGGTGAGAAAGCTAATACTCGAAAGCTCCTCACCAGGCCTTGAAACTGATATGGAAAGAGAAGATCGACGACTACAGGATGAAAAGCTGGCAGTTCGTATTCGAGAGCATGGAATCGAAAAATTTGTCGATTATTGGGAAAACATTCCCCTTTTCGAAAGTCAGAAGAGGCTACCTGAAATAATCCGGCGAAAATTGAGAATGGAAAGATTAAGGAATACAACTTTAGGGTTAATGAACAGCCTTAAAGGCATGGGGACTGGCTCGCAGCCTTCCTGGTGGGGGCATCTTGAGCAATTGAAAGCACCAGCTCTATTCATCACTGGAAGAATAGATGAAAAATTTTGCCTAATTACAGAAAAAATGCAAAAAAAAGTTAAGTATGCCAAATCGATTACGGTTGATGATTGTGGACATGCAATTCATGTGGAGAAACCCGAAATATTTGGTACAATAGTAAGTGAATTCTTGTCGCATGATAAAAAGGAGTAAAATATCATCCATTTATCATGAGTGGAGAGAATTAGTGATTTAACCTAAAGGGTTATGTTACAAATAGAATACATATACATATAAAGGAGGATTCCGTAATGTCAGCAGTAGAATGGGTTGCCGGACGTAAGTATGAAGAGATTATGTATGAAACATACAACGGAATTGCAAAGATTACAATTAATCGTCCAGAAAAGCATAATGCTTTTACACCGAGAACGGTAATGGAATTGATCGATGCTTTCGCTTATGCGCGAGATGATTCAAATGTTGGAGTGATTATTTTAACTGGTGCAGGGGATAGAGCGTTCTGTTCAGGTGGAGATCAGTCAGTACGCGGACACGGTGGCTATGTTGGTGATGATCAAATTCCACGTTTGAATGTTCTTGATTTACAGCGTTTAATTCGTGTCATTCCAAAACCAGTTGTAGCGATGGTTAAAGGGTATGCTATCGGTGGAGGCCATGTACTCCATATTGTTTGTGATTTAACAATTGCTGCAGATAATGCAGTATTTGGACAAACTGGTCCGAAGGTTGGTAGCTTTGATGCAGGATATGGCTCAGGCTATTTAGCTAGAATTGTTGGTCATAAAAAGGCACGCGAAATTTGGTATTTATGCCGTCAATATAATGCTCAAGAAGCATTAGATATGGGGCTTGTAAACACTGTTGTACCTCTTGATAAGGTGGAAGAGGAAACAATTAAGTGGTGTGAAGAAATGCTTGAAAAGAGTCCAACAGCTCTTCGATTCTTGAAGGCAGCCTTTAATGCAGATACAGATGGCCTTGCTGGTATTCAGCAATTTGCTGGTGATGCAACATTACTTTATTATACAACTGATGAAGCGAAGGAAGGCCGTGACGCATTTAAAGAGAAGCGTAAGCCTGATTTTGGTCAATTCCCTCGTTTTCCTTGATTAAATCTTACGTTTTGAAATAAACAGCTTGGTGGATTATTCCATCAGGCTGTTTTTATTTAAGTCAATATATAATAAAATAAATGTACGCTTGTTTTTATCTAACCTAATCGGAAAGTTTAAGTTTATTAACGTGCTAAAGGATATATGAATTCATAGATTAAATATCTGCAATTATTATCGCATACAAAACACTAAGGCATTCGCCAAGTTTTTCTAATATTCGAGGTGTTAAAATTGAATGATCAAATAATGCAAAATTTCTTACTAAAAAGAGCCTTTTTAACTCCAGACAGACCTGCGATTTGTTTCGCAGACCAAACATATACATTTTCAGATGTGTTTGATAAAGCCGTTCATATTGCTGGACAATTAACTGGCCTTGGGTTAAAAAAGGGGCAGTTTGCTGGAGTACTTCTTGCTAATCATGCAGATACTGCATTTATTTATTTAGCTTTTCAGTTATTAGGGATAAAAGCTGTCATATTAAATAACCGTTTAACTGCCCATGAGCTCGCATGGCAAATGGAAGATTCAAATTCTCTTTTTTTGATAACAGAAGAGCTATTTACTCTTAAGGGCAAAGAAATGGAGAAGAGCCTTTCAAACGTAACTATTATTTATAAAGAAAATTTGTTCCAATCTCCGTTTATAGAACCGATTGTTGAGAATGAAATAAATCTTAACGAAGTTTGTACTGTCATGTATACGTCTGGGACAACGGGCTATCCAAAAGGAGTTCTACAAACATACGGAAATCATATGTGGAGTGCTATCGGCTCTGCCTTAAATCTTGGTCTGACCGAACAGGACTGCTGGCTTTGTGCGGTTCCTTTATTTCATATTAGTGGTTATTCAATCCTTATGCGCAGCATAATTTATGGAATGAAAATGGTTATTCTTGATTCATTCCATGAAAAGAAAACAATTGAATTGATTGAAGATGAGAAGGTAACCATTATGTCTGTTGTCAGTACCATGTTAACTCGAATAGAAGAGGAGTTAGGGGATCAGAGGCTTCCAGAGCATTTTCGCTGCATGTTGCTTGGAGGTGGACCAGCACCTAGGGCACTTCTTGAAAAATGTATGTTCAAACAAATCCCTGTCTACCAAACTTACGGTATGACTGAAACTTCGTCGCAAATTGTTACCCTTTCTCCAGAATATAGCATTAGCAAGCTTGGATCCGCAGGTAAGGCTTTATTTCCATCTCAGTTAAAAATAATAGGCTCTAATGGAGAGGTTGCAAAACCAAATGAAGCAGGCGAAATCATTGTTAAGGGACCAAATATAACGATTGGTTATTTGAATAGAGAAGAAGAAACAGCTAAAAGACTTGTAGATGGCTGGTTATCAACTGGTGATATAGGATATTTGGACTCTGACGGCTTTTTATTTGTATTAGACCGCCGTTCTGATTTAATCATTTCTGGAGGAGAGAATATATATCCAGCGGAAATTGAGGGGGCACTTGTTTCCCATCCAAATATATCGGATGCAGGTGTTATCGGGATGAAGGATGAAAAATGGGGTGAAGTTCCAATCGCTTTTGTAACGATTAAAAAAGATATGATGGAAGAGGAAATCATTCAATATTGCCTACAAAAACTAGCAAAATACAAGGTGCCTAAAAAAATCTATATCATAGATGAAATCCCGAGAAATGCTGCGAAGAAGATTTTGCGAAGAAACCTGCGTTTATTATTAGATAGATAATCGAATTGGGAGAAGGGGTTACAGCAGCAATGGGAGCTTGTACATTTTAGTAAAATTAGCTCTTGGTTATTGCTTGTCATTGTTAGTTTTATGATTGTTGCTCAATTAAAGCATGTAAAAGCAAATAGGACATAAATAATATGAAGAGTTGAATCCAATAATTAGTATTGGATTCATCTCTTCACTCATAAAATCAAGCAGGTTCAAAAGTTTTACAATCGGTTTCCTTGCTGTTATCTGCTGTTTTTCCCTTATGGCTCACAACATAAATTTGTTCAGCAGCACATTTATTTCCTTTTGCCCAATATGAACAATTATTGACTTCACATAAAACGTCTTTAGCCATTGCGCATCACTCCTTAAGAATTCTATAAATGAGAGGGCTTAGAACCCTATTATAGGTTTTGTATAGACAATATCCATCATTCATGCCAATAGAAGGAAGACAAGTACGAATAATGAAAGCAAAAAAACCTCTCAAATGAGAGGCTTTAATTTAATGCTTTTTCAAGTGCTTGCAAATTATCATTCATAATAGAAAAATAAGTGGCATTATTTTTAATGTCATTATCTGTTAAAGTTGATAAATTATGCAGTACTAGCGGTTCTGCACCGAGTTCTTTTTGAATAATTTCTGTTAGCTTTGAGCTTACATTTTGTTCAAAAAATACGTATTTTAAATCGTGTTCTTTTGCTACATTGATGATTTTTTCAAGCTGCTTTTGTGATGGTTCATTTGATGTATTAAGACCTGAAACACCGATTTGTTTTATTCCATATCTTTTCTCCCAATATCCAAAAGCCGAATGGGAAACGATAATTTCTTTATGTTTTGCATGTTTAGTCAATTGCTCGAAATCTGCATTTAGTTGATCGAGCTCTTTTATTAATACATCATAATTTGCAATAAATTCATCTTTATGTTCAGGCATTTCTTCAAGAAGTGCATCTTTAACAGCTTCTGCAAGCTCCTTTGCATAAACAGGATCTATCCATACATGCGGATCGATGTCACCATGGTTGTGGCCATCATCTTCATGATGTTCCCCTTCTTCATGATCTCCATCTTCTGCTGCAGTTGACTCTAAATGAACATTTTCTCCAGCTGAAATTAGCTTAACATGTTCGTTTTTCAATGTTTTCTTTGACTTTTCAACAAAACCTTCTAATCCCAGTCCAATGAAAATAAATAGGTCTGCATCAGCTAATTTAATCATATCTTTTTGAGTGGGCTCAAATGTATGTTCATCAGTACCTGGTGGATATATAGAATGGGTTTCTACATATTTTCCTCCAATCCGTTCTGTGAAATATTGTAAAGGATAAACAGTTGTATAGACGGTTAATTTATTGTCATCTTTTTTCGAATTGACTTTTTTAGTGGTACACCCTGTTAAAAGCAAATTAAAAATTAATAAAAAAAGAAATAATTTCTTCATTTTTTCTCTTTCTCCCCCTAATCAAAACGTACTCATTACGATTTGATGTTCAAAAAAAATACTGAATTTTTTATAATTCGTAATCGTTACGATTCCAAATGTAATTTTACAAAAGAAATAAATAAAAATCAAGAAAAAAAATTGTTTAATAAATGTTTATTTTGTATCCTTGTATTAGTAAAAAATTTTAATAGGAGATCATGCATATGAAATTACTAGATGAAATTTTACAATTTAATCATGAATTTGTAGAAGAGAAAAGATATGAAGAATTTACAACAACCAAATTTCCAAATAAACGTATGGTTTTATTGACATGTATGGATACACGATTAGTTGAACTGCTTCCGCGAGCAATGAATATTCGCAATGGCGATGTCAAGATTGTAAAAACTGCAGGTGCTCTTGTTACACATCCATTTGGAAGTATTATGAGAAGCCTACTTGTTGCCGTTTATGAGCTTCAAGCAGAGGAAGTATTAATCATTGGGCATTATGACTGCGGAATGAGTGGAATGAAGCCTGATAGCATGTTGGAAAGCATGAGAAAGCGTGGAAAATCAGAAGAGGCGCTTGACACGTTTACCTATTCAGGTGTTGATGTTAGGGAATGGCTTAAAGGCTTTGATAATGTCGAGGAAAGTGTTGTGCATAGTGTCCATATGGTAAAAAAACATCCATTAATGCCTAATGATGTTCCAGTACATGGATTAGTCATTGAACCGAGTACGGGAGAATTAAAAGTTGTAGTGAATGGATACGATGATTAACTTATAAGAATTTAGATAGAAAAAACTTGTCATGAACCAATTGCAATTGGCAAATGACAAGTTTTATCGCAGATTAACCGGCAGTAAGACCCCCACTACAAGTTTGCGAGAGAATCAAAGAAACCTAAGTGGGGGCTCAACTGCCCGTAAAGGCCCGACGACGGACACGATGTCCTAGTCAGGCGAAAGCCACAGGACGTGGCGTTTTGAGCGTGATTGGTTCAACTAACCATCAGTGGGGATGAAAAAAACCCCCACTGATGGAAGTTTCACTTTATTCTTTATTGCTTTTTTCTGGTACAGGGTCAAACCCTCCTGGGTGAAAAGGATGGCATTTTAAAATTCTTTTAATAGCGAGCCATCCTCCTTTAATGGCTCCAAATCGTTTGACGGCTTCAAGCCCGTAATGTGAACATGTCGGATAAAAACGGCAAGTAGGCGGTTTAAGTGGAGAAATCACAATTTGATAAAAGCGAATGAAGGCAATCAAAGCTTTTTTTAGCATTTCATCATTCCGTTCTTAGTATCATGTATTATTGATAAAAAGATAGCATATTATTGAAAAATAGTCGAAAGAGAAATGTTTTGTTTAAATACAATAAATTTGATGAATATACTCGGAATATAAGTTACAATGGAAGAAATAGCTAAGGAGTGATGAAGATGCCTTCAGTTGAAAGCTTTGATTTAGATCATAATGAAGTTAAGGCACCATATGTTAGACATTGTGGAATTCATAAAGTTGGATCAGATGGAGTGGTCAATAAATTTGATATTCGTTTTTGCCAGCCTAATAAACAAGCAATGAAGCCTGATGCTATTCACACATTGGAACATCTTCTGGCATTTAATATTCGTAAGCATTCTGAGAAATATGACCACTTTGATATTATTGATATTTCCCCAATGGGTTGTCAAACAGGTTTTTATTTAGTTGTAAGTGGCGAGCCGTCAGTAGAGGAAATCATTGATTTACTTCATGATACAATTAAAGATGCAGTGGAAATTACTGAAATTCCTGCTGCCAATGAAAAACAATGTGGGCAAGCGAAGCTCCATGATCTAGATGGCGCCAAGAGGCTATTGCGTTTCTGGCTAGAACAATCAAAAGAAGACTTAAAGCAAGTATTTGCATAAAAATACGCTAACCGGACTGTATCATTTCAGTCCGGTTTTATTATTTTTAGAGAAGAATATTAAGAAGTTCTTTTCTCATTATTAAATTCTTCTTTATTCTGATTATCGTGTGAATGATCTATTGGATCCACAGAATGTTTATATGCATAAGCTTTAGATGTTGTCGTCACAGCTAGCACAATAACAATAGCGACTATAATTACTGAGATGGCTAAAACGATTAACATTAACATGCCTACTCCCCCCTTCTCACTATTAGTTTACCATGAAAATGGATGTATGGAGATGTGATTTTATCGCAGATTAACAGGCAGTAACACCCCCACTTCAAGGATTCGCGTATGCAAAGAAGAGTAAGTGGGGAAAACTGCCCGTAAATGCCCATAAAATGAACACAGACTAAAAGCGCCACATCGTGTGGCAACGTCTGCGTGACCCACTTCCTGTGGGCCGCAACTAACCATCAGTGGGGGATGAAGGCCGACTAAGAACGCCACGTCCTGTGGCAACGTCGGCACTTGCACGTCCTGTGCGCCGAAAAATCCCCACTGATGGAAGTTTCACTTTATTGCTGGCTCTAACTTAAGCAATTCTGTTAAAACAACGAAGAAATAACATACATATTTTGTTTAAGGTAAATCTATAAGGGTAGTATAAAAATGGGAGGATGATCAGATGAATGATAAATTAATTCAAGTGGTGAATAAGCAGGTAGCCAATTGGACGGTCCTTTATGTTAAGCTTCATAACTTCCATTGGTACATTAAAGGACGTCATTTTTTTACACTTCATGAGAAGTTTGAAGAGCTCTACAATGAGGCTAATCAGCATATCGATGAATTAGCTGAGAGAATCCTTGCTCTCAACGGCAATCCTATAGCGACAATGAAAGAATGCCTTGAGAAAGCATCCATTAATGAGGCATCCGGAAATGAGAAGGAAGAAGAAATGGTTAAAGCCCTTTGTGAAGATTTTGAAAGAATGACGGACGAGCTTCAAGAAGGAATTGAACTGGCTGAGGAAGTGAATGACGAGGGAACCGGTGATATGCTTATCGCTGTAAAGAAAAGCTTAAAGAAGCATATTTGGATGTTAAAAGCGTATTTAGGATAGAGAAGAGAAAGGCTTGTCATTTTAATCAGACAAGCCTTTCATTACTTTTGCATACTAAAGGAGAGATGAAATTTCGAGAAGCTTTCAGATTTAAAGAGCGCATAAGATAATAAATTTTTTTAAAGTTTGAGAAATGTCTAGCTCCACAGGGAAGGCTTCGACAGCATATCAATCGCAGGAACAATCTGAACTATGCTTAATCTGAAAGCGCTTGCGCTTTTCCAAGATATGTAACAAGAAATATTTAATGTATATTTCGGTGTGTTGTATTGGGATTATGCTGCCTTCTGAAATCCTCATTTGCAAACTTTCCTTTTAAACCCTCAATCAAATAAAGACCCATTAGATCATAAAGCTCTTGGTTATCTAAATCGTGAATAATCTTTAATAAATCCTCTCTCTTCATTTCTTCTAAAAATGCAAAGGCAAGCATATCGATATCTTCCTCATCTCCAGTAAGCTTATGACGATAAAGCTCGTATAGTTCATCAATGATTTTCAATATATTCACCTCCAACTCATATTTTTTTATATTTTATACTTATTGAATCCCCTTCATGATAAGAAATATTCGCTGTTTGCAAAATTAGCTTTAATATATTTTTATTTTATGGAGTTTCTTAATAATGATTAAATAAATACATAATTTTTAATCGTGTTATGGGATACCCTAAATAATGAAAAATGCGCAAGGAGCTTATTTTAGACGACAAAAAGGGGATGAAATGATGAGTGAAAATAAGAAAGCATATTATATTAAGGTTGAAACCGGGGAAATCTCACAAAGTGAAACAGATTCAGCGTGGGACTTTAAAATCGAAGCAACAGATGACGAGGTCATTGAGCTTCGTGATTATTTCAATCAAAATTATTCTACAGAGTGGATGAACTTCTTCAGAGCACATATTCCATTTATCGAATACCACAATGATAAAGATAATGATGCCTATGATTCAACCATAAGGAAAGTGTACGAAATGATATATCAGCTTGGGGATCAAGAAGCAAGAAGGCATATCCAAAGCATGGGGATATTAGATGATACAGAATGAAGAAATCGGCTTATTCGCCGATTTCTCCCAAACTAATCTTAATAAGCAGTTATTACATTTCCATTTCTACCGCTGAATCGATGATTTCTTGAGGAACGGTAATTTTATCAACTTTATTATGATCTGAATATTGACCGTTCACTTTTTGCTTCATTACCATAGTTTGACCTTCAGCTGTCATTTCCATCTCCATATTTACATTTACAGCATCTGGATAAAATGTTTCTTTATTAATTAAGAATTCATAATTAACCTTATTAATTTTCATATTTTTTAACACTTCATTTAACGCTTCTTCATCTCCTGCCAATTCTGGCGGAAGTGCTTTTGTGGCCATTTCTTTAATAAACTCGCTAAATTTTTCGCCTGATGCATTCAATTTAAGTATATAATTTTTTGAATCTTGTTCAAACGTAAAATCATCTGCAAACTTTTGTAGTTTTTGTAGTTCTTCACCAGGATTTGCTTGTTGCTGACCAGACATTTGTAAGAATGCATCTGTCATATCTTGTGTAAACTTCATCCATTGCTGCCCAGTAGGTTCATAGAAGAACATTCCGTCTTCAGAAAAATAACTCTCTGTTTCGTAGGATTCTCCATCCAATTTCATATTCATTTTTTGATGAAATGCCATCGGTTCAGTAACAACTTTCATATCAATAACTGATTGTGTTTTCATATTTAATTCTTCTTGATCAGAGCTCATATCCTGTTCCATGTCCATTTTTACAGAAAAACTTTTCAGATTGCTAGAAGCTTCAGTAGATTTCTTAAATACTTCTTCTAATGTTAATTCTGATTGTTTTTCAGTTTTTCCGTCATTTTTTGCTGGTTCATTAACAGGCTGGGCTGTTTGATTACATGCCGCTAACATAAAAATAAGAAAAAAGCCTGTTAAAATCGATAATGTTTTTTTCAAAATCTGACACTCCCTTATGTTTATTCACCTATTATATACGGAAAAATTAGGTGGTGGTTTCAAAAATATGAAAATTCATACTTTATTCACAAAAAAATCCATATAAAACATGAGATTAGTAACAAGGATTCATAGTAGGTTAATGAGTAATAAGATCTTGATTACAATACTTGAAAGAGGATAAACTGCCCCTCAAGGCAAGACGGACTGGACAAGTAAGGCTTCAATAGCATTAACATCAGTACTAGCACGTCCTTTACTTCGGAAAACCCCGCTGATGGAAGATTCACTTTATACAAGTTATAATTGAAATATATTTCCATAGTTGAAAAGAGGGATAATATGGAATCTTTTAAAGATGCAATTGGAGGAACGGTCCGGCTCTCTTATAAACCCGGTTCTTTCGATACACCTCCTAAACATGTTCTTGTCATATGTAAATTAAGAGGTAAATGGCTGCTTACAAACCATTCAAAAAGGGGATTGGAATTCCCAGGGGGAAAGGTTGAGATAGGTGAATCTTTAGAGGAAGCTGCTAGAAGAGAAGTGATGGAAGAAACCGGTGCCACTATTTCAAAATTACAATTCATTGGTGAATATGAAGTTACCCAAGATGGTACGACATTTGTAAAAGCAATTTTTTATGGAATCATTGATGAAATGGTGAAGAAGGATCATTATTTTGAGACTTCAGGACCCGTTTTCGTTGAAGGAGATATATTAAAATTAAGATGGGATTCTCAGTACAGTTTTATCATGAAGGATAAGGTCATTGAAAAAAGTGTAAGCAAAATAATGGCAGAAAATTAGAAAACGGCATTTTTTCATGCCGTTTCAGGCTGTTGACAAACGCTCGCTTTCTTCGTTACTCACCTTCCTGCGGTGCTCATTACCCATCCATGGTAACTCGCTCCTCGTAAGGCTTCGTGTCTCGAAAGACAAGCGTTTTCAATCAGCCTGAAATAGTATTAAATTATACTTTGTCTACACACTGAAACGGTATTTTTTTATACGTTTTATTATGATCCGTGCTTTATTAATTTTTTCTCAAGGAGTTCAACAAGCTGATACATAACGGTTGCAAAGATGGCAATGACAAGAAGTGACAGCATCACTAGTGTGAAATTAAACACTTGGAAGCCGTAAATGATCATATATCCAAGCCCCTTTGATGAAACGAGGAATTCACCGACAATGACTCCAACCCAAGACAGTCCGACATTGACTTTTAGTGTAGAAATAATGACTGGGAAGGAAGCTGGTAATATCGCTTCTTTAAAAATTTGCAGCCGTTTCGCTCCAAAGGTTTGTAACACTTTTATATAATTTGGATCGACTTCTTTGAAGGAAGTATACACGACAATGGTTGTAATAATGATGGAAATGATGGCACCCATCGCGACAATCGAAGTGAAGTTAGGACCTAGCGCAACGATTAATATTGGTCCAAGTGCAACCTTTGGCATGGAGTTAAGAACGACTAAATAAGGATCCAATATCTTTGAAACAAAAGGAGACCACCATAGGATTGCAGCAAGCAATGTTCCTAAAATGGTGCCGAGAATAAAGCCAAAAACTGTTTCTGATAATGTAAATCCTAAATCAATAAATAATGTACCATCCTGAATTTTTGTTAAAAGCATTGTCCAAACCTTGGAAGGAGAACTAAAGATAAGTGGATCGATCCATTGCTTCTGGCTTGCGAGCTCCCAGGCAAATACAAAGACAAGTAAGATTATGAGCTGGTAGAAACGGACCCATCTTTTTTCACGTTTCAACGAATGGAGATATTTTTGATGAAGGAGGTCAATATTTGTTCGCGGGCTCAAGGGACTCCAGCTCCTTCCAAACAGTTTGAAAAATATCCGAATAGGCTTTATGGCTTCGTACATTAAATGGTGTTTCTTCCCGTAATTCTTTCGGTATGATAAAGGTTTTATGAAGCTTTCCTGGGCTTGCAGAGAACAGGAATATGCGGTCGCTCATTGCAATGGCCTCACCAATATCATGTGTAACGAGAATAGCCGTTTTCTTAAAGGATTTTAACGTATTGGATACGAGATCCTCGAGTTTTAATTTTGTTTGATAATCTAATGCGGAAAATGGTTCATCAAGCATTAGCAGCTTTGGCTCAGTTGTTAAGGTTCTTACGAGGGCAACCCTCTGTCTCATTCCTCCGGAGAGCTGCTTTGGAAATTGTGACTCAACTCCTTTTAGCCCCATTTGTTTTAGTAAAGTTAGTGCGTACGCTTTTTTAGTAGAATCAAGCTGATTGCTAATTTTAAGACCAAGTAAAATATTCTCCTCGATTGTCTTCCATGGGAAAAGGTAATCCTGTTGAAGCATATAGCCAATGCTCTGTCCTGTTGGTTCTACTTTTTTTCCTTCTAGGGTTACAGTACCTTCTGTTGGCTGAATAAGGCCGGCAATAATGGAAAGAAGGGTTGTTTTTCCGCATCCGCTTGGGCCAAGGAAGGAAACAAATTCTCCTTCCTCGACTGTAAGCGAGACATCGGTGAGGGCAGTTGTGGCTGAGTTTTTAGTAAAATAGGTATGATGAATTCCTTGAATGTTTAAGAAATCCATAGAAGCCCTCCTCTTAAAAGTTTTAGTCATGACACTAGCGAATAGGTGAAAATTCAAAGCTACTAAGGTTCCGTGATATCTATTGGGAGGTTCGATTATCGCAGATAAACGATCAGTGGTGGATGTGGGAATCCCCCACTTAATAAAGTTGCACTTTATTTTTTCATGACACTTTCAGCAATATCTGTGTTGACAAGAGTTTTATAATCAACACGCTTAGGAAGTTCTCCGGCTTCCTCCATAATGTCTTGAAGATTATCCCATTCTTCATTATCTAGGATTGGATCTGTTGCAAAGGATCCTTGGCTTTTATAGCGATCCACAACCGTTTCAATAAGATCGAGCTCTGTATTTTCGAAGAATCCTTTAATGACCTCTGCCGTTTCTTTGGCGCTGTGGGAATCGACCCATTGCTGCGCTTTATAAATTGCTTTTGCGAATTTTTCCACGGTATCTTTATTTTCTTTTATAAAGCTCTGCTTTGTCATAAAGGTAGTATATGGAATATGCCCAGATTCTGTGCCAAAGGAAGCCACGATATATCCTTTGCCTTCTTTCTCAAAAACGCTTGCAATTGGTTCGAAAAGCTGAACAAATTCACCTGTACCTGAAGCAAAGGCCGGAGCGATATTGGCAAAATCAACATTTTGAATCAGATTTAAATCTTTATGAGGGTCAATTCCATGTTTTTTTAGTACAAATTCACCGGCCATTTGCGGCATTCCGCCTTTACGTTGACCAAGGAAGGTTTTTCCTTTGAGTTGATCCCATGTGAAATTTTCAATTTTGGTGCGTGAAACAAGGAAAGTTCCGTCCGTTTGCGTTAGCTGGGCGAAGTTAAACATAATACAGGGTAAAATATAAAAAGGAGTTAATTCAATTTATAATTGAGGGTGATAGGCATGTTTCGACCAACAGCTCTTTTAATTGTCAAACATTCAAATATACTTTGAAGCAATTCTTTTTGTTCGAATGGATCTGCTTCGTTATATACGAAATGTATATCCTTTATCCTTGAAAGCTTTTTGTATTTTTCTTCTGGAGATTCTTCTTCTATTTCTGCCTCTAAGAGTATGTTTTTTAGCTCTTCTTCCTGATCATTCAATTCATTAATTTTACTGTATAAAGTTTCTTTTGGTATTGGATTTCTTTCATCTAAGAATAGACTATACCATTTTTCCTTCTGCTGATTAATTACTTCAAGTTTCTTTTTTACTTCTTTAACATTGATAGCTTGAGGTTGATAATTCTTATCGATTTGTTTCAAAAAATAATCTTTTGATGTAATCAATTTTTCAATCTCATCTAGAAGTAGATCAGTGATTTTTTTCCCATCAGTAGATCGATTACAATTAAAGCAGCGATAATATGTTTTATTATCTCTCTTATCAAACAGGCCTGACATAGGTTTATTACAATGACCGCATTCGAGTATCCCTGTTAACGGAAACTTTCCTTTTCTAGCTAAATTTTTATGGTTACTTTTAATTTTTTGTTGCGCTTTTGCAAATAAGGAATTAGATACTACTGCAGGATGGTTGTTATAAACAACTTTTTCGCCCCATCTATAAACCCCTATATAAATATCATTTCTCAACATTCCATAAACAGTATTGTGATTCCATTCATTTGCAATTCGAGGTTTAATTTTCAATTCGTTTAACCTATCGGATATTTTTCTATATCCAAAACCATCAACATACCAATCAAAAATCTTTTTAACCCATTTTGCCTCTTCCTCAATGATTTCACATTCAAAGTTTTTCTCGAATTTATAGCCATAAGGAGAGTGCCCCCCTGGTCGCTTTCCCTCTTCAATCATTTGATGGATGCCAAACTTAACTCGTTCAGCGAGATTCTCACGTTCCCACTGTGCAAGGGAAGCAACAAGTGTAATAAACAATTTCCCTAATGCTGTTGTGGTATCATATTGTTCTGTAGATGATCTAAATTTAACATCGTATTTCTCGAAGTATTCAAGTAATTCGTATAGATCAGATACAGATCTAGTAAGACGATCCAATTTGTGTACTAACACTAAATCAAATTTACGCTTTTTTATATCACTCATCATCTTTTTCATTTTGGGCCGGTCAAGGTCTTTGGCTGATTTTCCTTCTTCTTTGTATTCTTCAACAATTTCCCAACTTTGACTTTTGCAGAAAGCGCGCAAACTCTCTATTTGTGCTGGAATAGAGAATCCTTCTTTGGCCTGTTCTTGAGTTGATACTCGCACATAAATAGCAACTTTCAATGCATTCACCAACCTTATAAAATTGGGAGAGCCGTCGCCCTCCCCTTTGATGATTAAACATCTAGCTAGAAATTTAATACTACTTTTTTTAACTTTCCAATAATTTGAATGTTTTTTGAGCCATCAACAATGATTGGTTCGTATTTTGGGTTTTCACTTTGGAGGATAAGCGTGTTTCCACTTTTGAATACTCTTTTTAAAACTGCTTCTCCGTCGATCTGAACAGCGGCAATTTCACCGTTCTCAACTTCTTCCTGTTCTCTAATAAGAAGCAGATCACCTTCGCTTATCCTTGCATTAATCATACTGTCGCCTTTAGCTCTTAGGTAAAAGAATCTCCCACCATTCAACCAAGATTTTGGCGTTTCTTCATATCCTTCAATATCTTGAAATGCAAGAGAGCCATTACCGCAACTAATCGAACCAACTATAGGTATAGAAGTGAAATTTGGGATTTCATAAAGCTGAGCTTCTTCTTTCAAAATATCTGTTCTTTTAAAGCTTGGATCAATATCGTATTTTGGAACATTAAAAGCCTCTGATAATTTTTCTACATTTCCAGGGTTGATAAGCGTTTTACAGTTTATGTAGTCTGAAAGTGTACTTTTGGATATACCAGAAACATCGCTTAACTTTAACTGTGTCCAGCCTCTTTCTTTCATCAGTCGTTTTATGTTATCCGAAATTTCTCTTTTAAGTGGTAAGTCTCTGTCTATCATGCTTTTCACCTCCTTTTTATATCTTTATTATATCCGAAAAAATACGGAATGTAAATAATGCGTCCGAAAATAGTCGAATTTATTTTGCTGATTTAAGTATATTTAAGTAATGAAAGGGAAGAATAAATATTTTGTTTCCGAGAAAATTCGGTTGACATTCCGAATTAATTCGGATATCCTATAACCAAGCAAGATAAACAGGAGGTGATCAAAGATGAAAATAACACTTAAAGCAGCTAGAGTAAACGCTGGTTTGAAGTTAATTGAAGCCGCAGAACAGTTTGGTATTAATAAAGATACACTTTCTAAGTATGAAAGAGATTCATCCAATGTACCTCGTTCTTTTTTTATTAATATCGAGGCCATTTATAAAATTCCGGTTGAAAATATTTTTTTTGGACCACAATCCGATTTTTTTCGGAAATTAAAAACAGCATAAGGGAGGATTCAGATGAGTAGGGCAGTCCTAGCGCCCACCGATCATATACATTCCTTAAAGGAGATGGTGGGCGTGGATAAGGTTGTAAACGTTGGTGATCGTAAAAAGCCATCGAATGGAGCGATTGACAAGTTTATTGAAATTTATCTTGAAATTGTCAAAAGAAAGGAGACCAGCCATAAATGAAAAAAATCTCAAAAGTTGATGCTTATGCAGGTATGAGTGCAATTGATCAAATGGTTATGGACCAAGAAGTGCAAGCAGTTTTTGAATCTGATCAACGCAATGGCAGAAAAATGACAGACCAATTTTTCTTAGATAAAGACGGTTTTCTATTTTTAGAAATGTATTGGGACGGTGTACTTGTTCAAACATTATGCTTCGGAAAACCCAAAATGAAAATTGTACCAAATGACTACTGCAACGAGTGTAGGAGAAATACTCACTTAATTGTCACTGGTGAAGATGAACAATCAATTTTTGCAACATGTCCACATTGTGATGCTAAGTTTGATCTGATTAATGATGGGGCTAGGACTAAAGAGGTTGCTGAACATAAACCAATCTCAGAGCGTATTGCATTTTATACAAAAAAGGTTGCAGAAAGGTTTTCGGTACACCCAGCTAAAGATATGCCACGAAAATACACTTTCCGTCATGAGCGCTTAATGGCTTACAAAAAGCGTATGCACGAATTGTTTGCCGATCAAGGTTATTAAGCCCTAAGGGCTTCCTCTTTTACTCACTTTGCAAAATTTGATGAACGAATTTAGTTCTAAAAAATTGAAAGGGGTTCCTTTATGTGTAGGAATTACTTACAAAAAAAAGACTCATGCTTGCGACACGAGTCTTAAGAAAAATATCTTAAATAAATTTTACCATTTTTAAAGAAGGTGGACAAGCAGTGTTGTATTCAGTCGACTTTTCTGTTCGTGTTAACAACATTTTTTCAACGATTCACACAGCATTCATTCCAGCAATTAGCGTATCAGAGTGTATGCATCTAGCTGAGGAAATGAAAGCTAATCTAACAGAAAATAATAAACAACAGATTTATATTTTTATTGCTGCTTAGTTAAATGAAAAATGGATTGCGTCAAAATGACGTACACCTAAAAAGGAGTGAGAATGATAGAAATTCAAGTAATTGAACGAGAAGGAATGAGAGTTCTCACAACAACTCAGTTAGCACAATCATTTAACGTTGATTCGAAAATAATAAATAGAAACTATCAACGTAATCGAGAACGGTATGAACAGGGAAAGCATTTCTTTTCACTTGCTGGTGAACAGTTGAAGGAATTTAAAGCATTACGTCAAAATGACGTTAGCCTTAAATTTGCATCGATACTCTATCTATGGACTGAAAAAGGAGCATGGATGCTGGCGAAGTCGTTAAATAACGACAAGGCGTGGCAAGCATACGAATTGCTTGTTGACAGTTATTTTAATATCACAAAAAGACTTAACTCTCCAGATGAACTTTTGAAGGTCCAAGGTGAAAAGATAGTTGCTTTAGAATCAAAACTTTATGAATGCGAAAAGAAGGTGTTGGCAATAGAGCAGAATATGTTTGAGCAAATTACCTTGCAATCTGGTGAACAAAGACGTTTACAGAGAGCTGTTGCCGAAAGAGTATACACGCTTGAAAAAAATAAGGACAAACACAGTGAACTTTATAGAGGAATTTATAGCTCACTGAAAAGACAATTTAAGGTTAAGTCATATCGAGATGTGAAAAGGCATGAGTTGCAGACAGCTATTCGATTTGTTGAGCATTGGAATGGATAAGAAATAATGTTAAACAATCAATCAAAAGTTGTTATTCCTTTGAGAATTTTAGAACAAGAAAAACATTTATCGAATTGTGATTTTTTCAAACTTGTTGAAGAATACTTGAGGAAATATCAAAATTACATGCTCGTTCGCATTGAAGACGGCTTAGCAGTATGTGAAAGAGGAGGACAAAATGGCTAAGTTTAGAATGGTTCACACAGAATTTTGGGATGATCCAAGAGTAGTCGAGGAAATGACGCCTGAGGATAAATTCTTTTTTCTTTATCTATTAACAAACTCAAATACTACTCAAATTGGAATCTATCAAATTACCAAAAAACAAATGGCTTTCGACATGGGATATTCCATTGAAAGTATCAATTCTTTGTTAAACAGGTTCATAAATAATCATAAGATTGTGGCCTATAGTTTTGAAACTCGCGAAATTGCTATTAAAAACTGGGGTAAGTATAACTTCAACCGTGGAGGAAAACCTGTTCTTGATTGTGTGAGTAGTGAACTAAAAACAGTTAAAGATATTTCTTTAATTGCTTATGTTGGCGAGCGAGTTGAAAGGGAAGAAATCAAGAAAATATACGATTCGTATACGACACGAGAACAAGTCGTTGAGAAAAGCGAAGAAGAAAATGAAGAAAAAGACGAAATGCCTTTAAATCAACCTTTTTACGATACGTTAACGACACGGTGGCAAGAAGAAGAAAAAGAAGAAGAAAAAGAAGAAGAAAAAGAAGAAGAAAAACAACAACATAATACTGCTGCTGATTTTTTTCAAGTAAATTTTGGACCCATTAGTTCTTTTGTCGGAGAATGCATAGTTCATTGGGAAAATGACTTAGGTACAGAAATAGTGATAGAAGCAATGAAAAGGGCTCTTAAACAACAAAAAAAGTGGGGCTATGCAGAAGGGATATTAAAAGCCTGGGCTAATAGCAATGTTAAAACCATTAATGATGTACTTGCTCTTGACGTTGAATTCGAAAATAAACGCGTTAAACCAAAACAGGGATATTCTCGCAGAACTGAAATGTTGCCTAGTTGGTTTAATGAGGATGATCAGCAACAGAAGAAGCCTAAAGTAGTTGACCCAAATATTGAACAAAAAAAGAAAGAGCTAGACGAGATGCTGGAACAGATGAGATCAAACGAAGCAGGGAGTTGAAATAGATGGCTGTCCTTAAAAAGGCTGTTGTTGTGGAAAATAAGTTAAAGCACAACTTTATTCTAGAACAGTTGCAAAACGTAGGCATCACAGTCAGTCAACAAGGAATCCCACTTGATCAACTAAATTACGAAGATTTGAAATATGAGTTAGTGCTAGCATCATTCCGGCAGAAAGATGTTGAGAACGAGAATAACGGGTGGTTTTAATGGCTAGGAATACAGTTATTCAAAAGGCATTTGAAAAAGGAAAGCAGGAGGGTTATCAATTAGGTCTAAATCACGGCGAAAACCGTGGTATTCAAAAGACTGTTGATTTTGTTGCTGAGAAATTTGCTGAACTTCAAGAAATGCCCGGGATTGGTCCTAAAACGCTTGAAAAATTCCGTTTAGCTTTTGGCCCTGAATACTTCAAGGAGATTGAATAATGGGTAGAAATCAGGTGGTTCTGAGGAATCCAAGGAAAAACAGAATCGTTGTTTTGGAGGAACTTAACTTTGTTTGGGATGAACCAGAGTTAGAAGAAATTGCAGAGTTATGGACGCAAGGATTTAGCATTATGTATATTTCTAACAAATTTGAAAGAGATCCTGATGAAGTAATCCTTGCATTAGTCCATCTTGGGCGAACAGACAGAATTACAAGGCGTAAAGGTGGTTTTCTTCTTGGATTATAGAAAGGCAAATCTAAGCCAACTTCTATACATAGCACGAAAAACAGATTTTAGAGAAGTTGCGCTGAATGAATTAGAACGGAGGTTAAAAGGAAATGACAAGAAGAGTTGTCGAGACAAACGGAATTAGCCTTGATCGGGAACGACTTCAAGTAATTGTCATCTATGAGGAAGGTATTTCAAAGCAAGATATTCGAAAAGAGAATCCATTCAGTAAAAAGCATAGTGTTCTATACAATGCTTCTGGAGCTTACGAGTTTAAGGGATTAGCAAACTAATAACTTAGAGGAGTGAGTGTTGTGAAGACCGTCCAGCCAATACGTGACATAGCAATGATTGCGGCCATGAAAGAAGTTCTTTTGAAACAGCATTATCGCAACTATTTCTTGTTTGTATTAGGCATTAACACTGGATTACGCATTAGTGATTTACTCTCATTGAGGGTAGGAGACGTGAGGGATAAAATCCATATCGTCATTACTGAGCAGAAAACAGGGAAGTTAAAACGGTTTAAGATCAATAACGAGCTCCAGCAGCATATTAGAGAATTTACTGTTAAAAAAGATGGTAATGAGTATTTATTTAAATCAAGGCGTGGTACAGATCGCATTCATCGAGTCCAAGCATGGAAAATCTTAAACGCTGCAGCCGAAGAAGTGGGATTGAAAGAGGTCGGCACGCACACTTTAAGAAAGACATTCGGATACCATTTCTATCAGCAATATAAAGATGTAGCAGTACTCCAGGAGATTTTTAATCATTCGTCTCCAGCAGTAACCATGAGATATATCGGGATAAACCAAGATATTATGGACCAAAAAATTGATGGCTTTTCGCTCTAAATCATTAAAAGAAAGGATAAAGAAAATGCATAACATGTTTATTTTAAAAACTAATCAAGATAGTGAGGATTTTCAAAAACATTTATACGCTTTTCTCAGAAAATACAGTCAAAAAACTGAGACTATGGCTACAATTTATGAATTGAACGAAACTGAGAAATCTCAAGCAGAAGCTATCATTAATCAATAGATTTTGTAAATTATGTTTCATTAAAATTGGAGGGATAAAGATGATAAATGAATTGTGTAAACAGGCATATGAGACTGCTAAATCTAAGGGGTGGCATGATGAGCCTAGAGAAACAGGAACCTTACTCGCACTTATTCACAGTGAAGTGAGTGAAGCTCTTGAGGCAGATAGAAAAGGAGATGCAGAAAACTTTCTTGAAGAAATGGCAGATGTTTGTATCAGAGTGTTTGACCTTTGTGGCTCACGGACACTTGATTTAGAAAAGGCTATTGTCGATAAGATGGAACGAAATAAAGGGCGAACTTATAAGCATGGTGGCAAGGCATATTAATCAACTCTTGAATTATTAAGTTTCATAAGGGGGCAATGGAATGGTAGCAATAAATTGGATGACTGTAATAGTAAGCGTCGTTGCATCAACTATTACAGCCATAATTGTAGCCAAATTTATGTTAGATAAAATTCTTTTTGAACTAAATAATAGTGATGACAGGTTTCTAAAACAATTAGAACTATTAAGAAATGAAACACTAAGTATTCTTAAAAAGAAAACACTATAAGCATACACTTAGAAAATCACTTCCGAAAGGAGTAATCTCAATTACTCCTTTATCAATAAACGGCTCAGCATTTGGGAATTCATTCAAGTCTTTTATAGATGCACTAACCACATTATTAAAAACTGGATGGTGGGTAAATACATCGTACTTTTGACCATCATTAAAGAGAATATCAAATCTAAAATCCACTAATCCCAATCTATGTAAATTGGTGATTGAACTTCTTATAACCCGAATATCAGTGCATTCTGGATTACTTAGAAAAACATTGGTAATAGTGGTAATTTTATTATTCCCGTCTCGTTTCACACCATAGTTCACCAATGGCAAATGATAATTACCCTTAAAAAGCGCAATATTTTGGGCATCTAATGGGGATAGTTGTTTAATTATCTCTACAAATGAATGGTGAGCTAATGAAGCTTTCCTATCATCCATTGAAGAAGCTACTATTTTTGCAAACATTTTTCTTAATTCTTCTTCTTCAATATAATATTTTGACGCTTCTAATGCTGGCCCTACAATACTTAAAGGCGGTTCAATTAAGTTTTCATCGGGTATAGCTGAAACAGCATCAACCAGTTCATTTTTATATGATTCTAATTGGGCAGAATGGTTTGCACGTTTTTTATCAACTAACAATTGTAACCTACCAAAAGTTAAATACCATAAGTCGTTCAAAGTTTGAATAGGTGCACTGTCGCCTTTAGTAGCGAAGTTAGTTATCAAAGTTGTACCAATTGCTGTTCCTATCGTAATAGGGTCCATTATAATCACCTCCTTTAAGGTGATTATACCAAAATACCCAAATATTTAAATAAGTAGGTAATTAAGTAAATAGGTAACTTAAGAGTAACGGAATTTCCTAAGGAGGAAGATGCATGTTCGATAAAGAGGAAATTTATGATAATGAAATTGCTCCACTAATGAAGCAGATAATTGCTGTATGCAAGAGAGAGAATCTTCCGATGGTTGCACAGTTTTTCCTTAAGGAAGAGCATCCTGAATATACTGGTGAACCAATGTATTGCACAACCACTATTATTCCTGCAAAAGATGAAATGAATGTAGATGCTCATGATTGGTTAAAGAACGTTGCTCAAGCAATGAAATATGGACCAAATGGAAAGCCATTCGTGATGGCAGCAACTATTAGAACTTCTTAACTAATCACAATAAGTAATTTGTTTCCAGGGCAAGGCAGGCGTTGAAGTTTGATTATATTTTTCAATTTTTTGGGCCTTGCCCCGTAGAGCTATATAGGGTTTTAACTTAACTCATAGTATAAATTACACGTAATTTGTAAATTGAATACAACTTTTTTGAACTTGTCATATTGAGATTAAAAGGATCTTAAATATTTACGTCACAATAAGATTTAGAATAAATTAGTTCAAATACTTAGTCTTTTATTTCTTATCATTTCTTCTTAAACCTAAAAGACCTGCTAAACCAATTAAACCAATCCAGCCCCAATCCATATCGTTGTCGTCATTAACATCATTGTTATCACCATTTTGAGCAACATGGATGACTTTGTTATTGTTAAAATCTGTGACGGGGGTTTGAGCATTACCGATTGAACTGCCAAACAGCATTACAGAAAACAGCAGAGCAATAGATGAATAAAGAATTTTATTAAACATGGTTTTTCCTCCAATCATAGGTAATAACATTAATGTTTATAATCTCAGTAAAAATTATTCATGGCTTATTAAAATAAAAAACAAAGTCCATAAGGATTTGGGATAAATGGACTTTGTTCTAAGTAAATTAATTATTTTCAGGAGTTTGTAAATGTAACGGTGGTGGGATTAACCAACCTTTTTCCTTATTAAGTTTTAAAAATTTTGCACCTAGAAGAGCTTTTGCTGTGTGAAATTGACCGAACATTAAAGCGATATCTTCACGAATGCATTGTCCAATTATTTGGCTACAAGCAACTAAACCAGCGGCAATGTCCATTGATACTGCAGCACTGATTTCAGGATCTGCAAATCTTGCTCCTACAGGGATACTTTCGAGATCAGCTGTTGGACGATCTGGGGGTGTAGGTGGAAGTCCTACTCCATTTACTTTCAGAAGCTCTTCGGTTTGGCTAATTTCCTGTTTTAAACCTTGAATTGCTTCTTCAATAAGTTTTTTGAGGTCATTATCACCTGTGTGATTAGCAAAGGTTTGGTAGCCAGCATGAAGACCTTTAGCTACAGATAAGTAGCTCCAAGCACCAAAGACTTCACCATAATGCATAGGTTCATTTTGAGGATTACCGCTTAGAATTCCCATGAAAACACTCCTTAAATTGAAAGACATAATTAGCTCTCTCCTTTTTGTTGGATATTCATATCCACAAGGATTAGTTTTCAACGGTAATTAAAAAATATACCAAAATTTGTTTGATTAGAAATTAATAAACACAAGGTAGGATATGTTTCAGGAAAATAGGACAAGGATAGCTTGGGTTTATTTAGTAATTTATATTAAGAATGAGCCCATAGAGGGCTCAAGTAAATCACATTGATTATAAATTATTTTTCTAAAATAATTGTAAGTACTGTACCCCATAAGAAAATCACAATATAGAATAGCCTTTGTAATAATCCAGCGGGCATGGGGATAAAAAATATTAGCATGATGAGCATTAGAATGACTAACAATGAAGCTAAACAGTAATAAGTCCAGCGTTTTCCCTTTCTTAAGGATGTTGCATATATCCAAAGACCAGGCAAAACAGTAATCATGCCAATTTGAGACACAATTGAATGCCAAAATAGATTAATATCAGCTGGTATAAAGCCAGAAACAATATTACCAAGAGCTAATAAAAGTATAAAAACTGTTGCCATTTTGTTTAATCGTGTTTTCTCAAGTTTTTGTGAAAGGTACAAAACACCAATTGAAAATGTAATTCCATTTACAATAAACAATACATTCATCCAGAAATGGTATGGGGAACAAATTTCATGAGGTGCAATTGAATAGGTGTATTCGCCACAAGAAGTAACCCCAAGATCACTCATTGCATGATTTAAAAAGCTGTAAGGTGCTGTAGAAGTCAAAATGAAAAATGGTTCAATAAGAAAGTACAAACAAGTAGCAACCCAACTTAATATACCGATTCTTTTTGATATGTACATAAGACTCACCCTTTTAAAGTTTGTATGTAGAGTATATATCCATAAAATGTTAATCGGTATGGTCTAGAAGAGTATCTTTGTTTAAGGCCAGAGGTCGATATGTAAGAAATTAAGTGAACACAAGATAGAACCTGTTAATCAGAAAGGGGAATTCATATGAATAGAGTAACGGAATGGCAAATGACTGAAGAGGAACGTCTTGCTTATATTGAAAAGCATCCGATTAGGCCAACTAAGAAAACCAAGAAGAAAGGCGAAGATGCATTCTCAAATATTCATACGGACTATAAGTGGAGAGGACAAAAAGCAGCAGAAGCAAGATGGGGATAAAAAAAAGCCAGGATTACTCCCAGCTAGCCTATATAAATTTTACCATATAGGAGTGGTCCTGTGGCAAACAATAAAACAATCGCTGAAATAGATTTGAAGAAGAATGCAACATACATTGTTAAAGACGGACAGATTACAGAAGTTCCTACTCCTGTTGAAGGTTACGGGACACAAATAATCAATTGGCAGGGAGGAAAACCTTGTCACGGGAAATTAGAGACTATCTATAAATTTTAATAAGCTTGTCGGGAAAACCGAGGGCAAAAATCATGCATTGCGAGCAATATCGTGATGGTGATTTTTGCCCTCTTTTATTTTATCTAATAGGAGTTGAAATTATGAATCCATCTTTTAAAGAACAGTTAAAGGACTGGAAGCGACAACACCAAGAATCAGTTTCTAAGAAAAAGAAGCATCATAATAAATCAAAAATAACGAAAACTGAGCGATTGAGCGAATCAGACATCAGAAACCTTATGGGAGCTAACATGCGCACATTACGCAGAGGAAAAGGAGGAGCATGGAAATGATTGATTATGAAAAGTTACAGAAAACTATTGCAGCACTTCGTGAAGCGTTAGAACCAGTCGTAAAAAATATTTGTGAAGCTTGGAGTGTTTTAAAGTCAATAGCTTCTTCTCAGGACGAATATTTAAAAAAGAAAAAACAAATAGACAATATGCACTCTTCCTGGAATGCACCAAAAGACACTAGAATAAAAAGCCAAGTGATTAATAGAAAACCTAAACATACAGTTCGGAAGATAATTCGTTAATAAACGGTTGTCAGCCAAATTCCTTAGTAATAATGGAGGGGAAAATGAATGAAAAAACAATTATCTTTTTACTTACCTGTTGTAGATGAAAAAGACACTAGAAAAAAGGTAGAAAAGGAACTATATGAATATCGCCAATTCTTACTAACTCTACCTAGCGATTTTTTACCAGCAATTACGGCTTCATATTCATTGCTTCCTCCAGTAAACAACAATCAGTTTCATAGTTCAACAGAGGATGCAGCCATAGAGCGCGCGGAATTCGAGAGAGCACGAAACAAGTTTATGAGTGTTATCCATACTGCAGTTAATTCGCTTAAACAAGACGAGCGATTTGTTATTATTAAATGTTTTATGGAACATCACCTTGGCTACGATCCAGATATCTGGACTGAGCTCGGTATTGGCAAAACAAAATACTACCAACTAAAAGGCGAAGCAATGTTACGTTTGGCATTTGCTTTAAGAGTAGAAGTTTATAAAAAGAAAAAAGAGGTGAGAAGCGCATGAATATTGTACAGCCAATAAGAGATGCTGAGCTCATTCAAGAAATAAAAGAATTTTTGAAGAATTGGAATGAACGCAATTATATCCTCTTTTTATTGGGAATCAACACAGGACTACGTATTAAGGATATTTTAAAGCTAAGAGTCAGTGATGTGGAAGGTTGGAGCATTTTCTTAAAGGAAGGAAAAACAGGTAAACTGACAGAGATACACATGCCTAATGAGCTCAAACGGGCTCTTCGTTCCTATATAAAGGGGAAGGACAAAAATGAATACCTTTTTAAAAGCAGAGAAGGGAAAAACAAACCAATCACAGTTAGCATGGCTTATGTCATCATGAAAAATATAGAAGAAGAATTTGGGTTAGAAAGGATAGGATGTCATTCTCTACGGAAAACATATGGATATCATCATTATAAACAATTTAATGACGTAGTTGCTTTAATGGAACACTTCAACCACTCAGACCCGAAAATAACGCTTATCTATATCGGTATGAAGCAAGATGAAAAAAATAAATATCAGAAGAAATTTAAAATTTAGAGAAGCCTATTTTTTTTAGGCTTTTTTTAATTCGATTCAAAAAGAAACATTCAAACTCATTTTAAAGAGAATGGATTAAACCATATGGCTGTAAGAAAGTGAACTACCATGTGAGTTCCGTTCCCTATCTATTATAGAGAACTCATTCATAGTGATTATGGGCTTAAAAATGATAATTAGGTTAGTTTACAGAAGGTGAGCTTTGCTCTTCTTAAGAAATAAATAAGGCGAACTTTTAACGGAGGATTAGCGAACTATTAGCGAACAATTAACGGACGAATTAATGTTTTTGCTGTGTTATATTGATAGTATGGAAGTTTACTTATAAACGCATCCTTTCGAGGGTGCTTTTATAATAGAACGTTGCTTGTACGTGTATTCTAGAAACAAGCATAGGAGGCTACTAAATTGGTATTCACTTTTTAGTTGGATATTTTATATGACAATCCGTTCCATTTATCCTATGATATGGGTAGATGGGAGGTGTTGAAGATGGATACAATCAGTATTGTGCAAAACCATACACATCGAAGTGGAAAAACCTATAAAGAATTAGTTGAAACAAAACATGCAGGCTTTGAAAATGGTTGGTCAATTGAGAATAGTAAAGTAGTCTTTTGGTTTAGCCCAACAGTAAATTTAAAAGACAATCCATTAAGTTCTCCAGCTAAATATGTTTGGGAAGTTATTGGAGATGAAGTAAAACCGTTTAACGGAAGAGCGTTAGAATTAGATAAATAACTACTACATAGAGAGTCACGTTCAAATGAGCGTGGCTTTTTATTATGGAGAAAAGAGGAGTGATTCAAATGATAATAGATTATGAATTATTATCTACTGCAATAAAGAAGATGGCAGAAGGACTTAAGTTCTTGATGGATGTAATTAAAGAAGTATGGAAATCAGCGAAAGAATTCGTTGCATCATATAAGCCCGATTATCCAAGGCAAGTTCACCCAGCATCCAAATTATGTTTCATGAAAGATTATCGAATAAGATCACAAGTAATTATCAATAAGCCATTGAGGATTAGTGCAAGGACTGCTTGTTAATGGCAAGGAAACCTTTACGGCCTTGCAATGCCCCATCTTGCCGTAACCTAACAAGAGAACGTTATTGTGAAGAGCATAAACAAATAGAAGTGCAGCAGAACAAAGCACGACATAATTACTATGATAAATATCAAAGAGATAAAGATGCAGCTGCATTTTATAAGTCAGTCGCATGGCAACGAATGAGGGAACAAGCATTGCAACGTGACCTCGGCTTGTGCCAGCATTGCTTTGCTAACAAAGAGATAACACTTGCGGATATGGTGGACCACATTATTCCTATTAAGTTAGCTTGGGAGTATCGGCTGTGGCTAGATAATTTACAATCACTATGTAATAGATGTCATGCAGCTAAGACTGCAGAGGATAAGAGGGAGTATGGAGGTAGAGTATGAGTAAACTAGCATACTGCAATGAAGGCTGTAATAATCAATTCTATTTAGAACAGTTTAAATCAGAGCAATTGCCAGGAAATATTGAGAAGGTATTCTTTAACTGCCCTCATTGTGACCATGAATACATTTGCTATTACACAGACCTTGAGACAAGGAAACTACAAGAGCAGATGCAGAAGCTTCACAAACGGTTCGCTAATCCGAATGAAAATGAAAATAAAAATAAATTAATAAAGCAGGAAGCTAAACTTAAAAAGAAGATAAAAGCAGGAATGGATAAAACAAAGAAAAGAGTAGAAGGGTAGGGGGGAGTCAAAAAAGTTTAAATTTTTTCACAGAAGACCGCTCGCCCCTCTTTCTTTACACAAAGTTCCCTTTATGAAATTTTGGAAAGGAGAGTAAAACCTTGGGAAGATCCCGTTATCCAGTTAGTTTATTGGTATATAAAGGAAAAAAGAATTTGACCAAAAAAGAGATTGAAGAAAGACAGTCTCAAGAAGTAAAAGCTAAGACAGATAATATTAAACCGCCCAAATACTTACCAACAAAATTAAAAAAAGAATTTAAAGAATTAGCAAGCGAGCTTTTGGATATTGGCATCATGAGTAATCTTGATGTTGACGCATTAGCTCGTTTTTTATTGGCCAAAAAATTATACCTAGATGTTACGGAAGAATTAATGGCAAGAAACCCTGTTACAACAGTAGAAGACCCTGAAACAGAGGAAAGCGTAGAAGTATCGAGTGGATTATATTCAGACCTTTTAATCAATCAAGATAAACTATTTAAACAATGTCGTACAGCAGCAAGCGACCTTGGTTTGACTATATCTTCTCGCTGTAAGTTGGTTGTCCCTAAAAATGAAGACAAAAAAGAACCAACAGAGTTCGAAAAGAAATTTGGTAATGTTTAATGTTTGAATTGAAACAATGGATGGTCCAATACTGTCATGCTGTAATTAACGGGGAAGTAATTGCATGTCAAAAGCATATTTGGGCATGCATGAGATTCTTACGAGATGTCGAAAAAGAAGGAACAGAAGACTTTCCTTATATTTTTGACGAGGAAAAAGCAATGCGCTTTTTTGACTGGATGAGTCTCTTCCGGCATACCAAAGGTGTACTTAGAGGAGAACGAATAGAACCGCATGAAATCCAGGTATTTATTTTTGGAAATATCTATGGGTGGATTCATAAAGAAACAGGATATAGACGTTTCGGGAAAGCTTATTGGCAAGTTGGACGAAAAAATGCAAAGTCCCAAAGCTTAGCGGTTGTTGGCACCTATGAGCAAATGGCCTTCGGTGAGAACATGTCAGAAGTTTATATAGGTGCTACAAAAAAAGAACAAGCAAAGATTGTTTGGAATGAAACAGAAGCAATTTTAAAAGCTTGCCCAGAACTAAAAGGGAAATACAAAGTTGCTTATGGAGAGATAAAACATTTAAATAGTGATTCAATAATGAGAGCTTTGTCGAAAGAGGATAAGAAGTCTGGTGATGGTTTTAACCCGCAATGTGCCATTATTGACGAATATCATGCACATGAGACAGATGAAATTCTTAATGTTATGGATTCTGGAATGATCGCTCGTGCACAACCATTAATTATAATAATTACCACTGCCGGGAAGGATCTAAGTTCTCCTTGTTTCCGAATAGAATACGATTATGTTTCTAAACTATTAGATCCAAATAATCCAGTTGAAAACGATGAATATTATGCAATGGTCAATGAATTAGATAAGGATGAGAATGGAAATTTAGTTGACAATATTCGAGATGAAGATGCGTGGTTAAAAGCGAATCCTATCGCTGCTTCTTATCCGGAAGGAATTAAAAATATCCGAAAACGTTTAAAAGAATCCCTAGAAAAACCTGAAATGATGGATGATTACCTTACAAAAAATATGAATGTTTGGATAAATCAAAAGGAAAAGGCCTATATGCGGATGGATCGTTGGGCGGATTGTGGATCAACCAAAGAGAACCCTTTACCAGATTTGCGCGGGAAAACAGGTTTTATGGGAGTTGACCTTTCTTCAAAAATTGATTTAACCAGTACTACTTTTGATTTTCCTCTTGAAGATGGCCGTCATGCTGTTCTTAGCCATAGTTTTATGCCAGAAGATACAGTTGAAGAAAGAGAGAAAAAGGATAAAATACCTTATCGATTATGGGCAAGGGAAGGTTGGATTACGCTGACTCCAGGATCAGTAGTAGATTATAACTTTATTAAAGCATATGTAATCCGAGAGATTGAGGAAAACGGTTGGAACATTGGAGAAAATTGCTATGATCCTTACAATGCTACGCAGTTTGCTCAAGATATGGAGGCAGAAGGATTTATTCCAGTAGAAATTAGACAAGGGATAAAAACTCTAGGAGAACCGACTAAGAATTTTAGAGATCTTGTTCTCCAAAAGAAAATCATTCATAATAACAACCCTGTTTTAACATGGGCTATTGGTAATGCGGTAACAAGACAAGATCATAATGGAAACATCATGTTAGATAAAGAAAAATCTCGCCAACGGATTGACCCTATAGCAGCTGGGATCAATGCTCATACCAGGGCAATGTTCAATATAGAAACTATAGATATTAACAAAACAACTAATGAATATCTAAACATGATGGGATGGTGAGGGAGGTGAAAATTTATGAAACTGTTTTCTTGGGTAAAGAGGATTTTTAAAAACGAAACTGTAGATATGAATAATCCTAAATTACTTGAGTGGTTAGGGATTGATCCAAACACACCAAAAGATGCATTATCTGAATCTACCTATTTTGCATGTTTAAAAATTCTATCAGAAAGTATTGGTAAGCTCCCTCTTCATATGTTGAAAAAAACTGATAAGGGTATTGTGACGAGCGACAAAGAGAGTTTATACAGTCTCTTAAAACTAAGACCAAACCCTTATATGACCAGCTCTACTTTTTGGGCAACGGCAGAAATGAACAGAAACCATTATGGTAATGCTTATGTGTGGAAGAGGTATAAGGGGCCAGAAATAAAAGACTTGTGGATTATGCCAAGTGAGGATGTAACATTAGTAATTGATGATGCAGGTATTTTAGGTAAAGCTGATAAGATATGGTACAGATACACTGATAAAAAAACAGGTAAAGTCCATATCTTTAATCATGATGAAGTCCTACACTTTAAGACCTCCACAACTTTTGATGGAATCACGGGTGTGCCTGTTCGAGAAATTCTAAAGAACAATGTTGAAGGTGCTCTCGAAAGCCAAAAATTCATGAACAACCTTTATAAAACAGGATTAACCGGAAAAGCTATTCTTGAATACACTGGAGACTTGGATTCAACAGCAAAGGAAAGATTGGTCAAAGGCTTTGAAGAGTTTGCTAATGGCTCGAAAAACGCAGGGAAAATAATCCCTGTTCCTTTAGGAATGAAATTAGTTCCTCTGAATATTAAATTAACTGATTCACAGTTTTTTGAGCTCAAGAAATACTCTGCATTACAGATCGCTGCAGCATTCGGCATTAAACCTAATCAAATAAATGATTATGAAAAGTCAAGTTATGCTTCAGCAGAAGCACAGAACTTGGCTTTTTATGTTGATACCCTTCTATTTCCTTTAAAGCATTATGAAGAAGAGATAACCTATAAAACACTTTCATCTGAATTAATTAAACAGGGTTATTTTTGGCGGTTTAATGTCAATGTCATTTTGAGGGCTGATATTAAGTCGCAGATGGAAGCGTTGGCGAAGGGTGTAAACAACGGAATCTACTCAGCCAATGAAGCTCGAGGTTATTTAGATTTACCTTCTAAAGAAGGTGGCGACACACTTATGGTTAACGGAAACTATATTCCAATTACTGAAGTAGGTTCGCAGTACAAGAAAGGAGGTGAGGAATAGATGAAGTTTTGGAAATTTATTAAGAACCAAGCCACTGAAACAGAACCGGAGAGCGTTGAATTGCGCATCGAGGGCGACATTGTGGACGATGGAGACGTTTGGATTTATGAATGGTTTGGAGAGCCAGCAACAGCCCCAAATGCATTCAGAAACGAATTGAATGAGTACAAGGGGCAAGATTTAACTGTATGGATTTCCAGCTATGGTGGGAGCGTATTTGCAGGAGCATCCATTTACAATGCCTTAAAGGAACATAAAGGTAAAGTCACTGTAAAGATTGACGACAAAGCTATGTCAGCTGCTAGTGTTATTGCGATGGCGGGTGATGAAATCCTAATGAGTCCTACTGCGGTACTAATGATCCATAATCCTATGACTGGTGGTTATGGTGATATGCATGATTTACGGAAAGTTGCAGATGTTTTGGACACAGTAAAAGAATCGATCATGAATGCCTATGTCGCTAAAACAGGACTGTCCTTAGAAGATATATCTAATATGATGGATGCTGAAACGTGGTTATCTGCTAATGCAGCGGTGGAAAAAGGATTTGCCGATAACGTTTTGTACCAGGATGATACAGAAGAACCATCTATTCAAAATTTCAACTTCAACCGTTTATCCATCGTTAATAGTGCAAACAAATCAATCAATCAAGCTATTAAACTATTTGATAAGCCTAAAAATGAGGATAAGACGGATAATGAAGCAGAAAAACAAAAATTATTATGGGATTTAGACCTAATTTAAGGAGGAATTTTAATGAATAAAGAACTTCGTGAGTTATTAGAAAAAATCAGTAATAAGAAAGCGGAAGCTAAGCAATTACTTGCAGAAAATAAGATTGAAGAAGCAAAGACTGCACGTGATGAAGCACAGGAGCTTCAAAATAAGTTTGATATTGCTAAGGACCTTTACGATCAAGAAAAAGAAGAAATTGAAAATAAAAAACATGAAAATCCAGCAGAAAAAGACGAAGTGAAAAACTTCATTAATGCTGCTCGTCAAAAATTTAAAAATGCTATGAGTGAAGGTTCTGCAACTGATGGTGGTTACACTGTACCACAGGACATTCAAACAGAAATCAATGAGCTTCGCCAGGCTAAAGATGCTGCACAGAATCTGATCACGGTTGAGCCCGTTACAACTCTTTCTGGTTCACGAGTGTTTAAAGCCAGGGCTCAACAAACTGGATTCGTTGAAGTTCCTGAGGACGGTTCTATTCCAGAAAAGGCAACACCTCAATTCACACAATTAGCATACAAGGTTAAAAAGTATGCTGGATTCTTTAAGATGACGAATGAGGTGCTTAAGGACAGTGATCAAGCTTTACGAAGCGTGTTAGTTCGATGGATTGGTGATGAATCTAGGGTAACTCGAAATAAATTAATTTTTGCCGAATTAGCAAAAAAGGCAAAAACAGCTGTTACTGGTTTTGATGATCTTAAAGACATTTGCAATGTGAAACTTGACCCGGCCTTTCAAGAAACATCTGTGGTTGTTACAAACCAAGATGGTTTTAACTGGTTAGATAAGCAAAAGGATTCCGATGGTAATTATCTGCTACAGAAGGATCCCACTTCTGCCACTCAAAAACTTTTGTTCGGTAAGTACCCTGTAAAGGTCTATTCAAATAAAGACTTGTTGACAGATACAACAAAAGCCCCAGTAATTATAGGAGACTTAAAAGAAGCTATCGTAATGTTTGACCGTGAGCAAACAGATATTATGGCCTCTGATGTAGCTGGTGATGCATATTTAACAGATAACACTTTATTCAGAGCTATTGAGCGTGAAGAAGTTAAAACACGGGATGCTGAGGCATTTGTTTATGGACAAATCGACCTCACTCCAACTCCTTAATAGAGCGGCTTCGGCCGTTCTCCCTTTGAAAGGGTGATTCTATGATTCTTGAATTAAATGAAACTAAAGAATGGATCCGTGTTGATGGAACTGAAGAAGATTCAATAATTTCTACAATAATCGGTGCAGCTGAAGAGTACTTAGAGGGGGCAACTGGAAAAAAGTTTGATGATACTAACCACCGTGCAAAGATTTTTTGTTTAGTCCTGGTCACAGATTGGTACGAAAATAGGGATTTGATAGGTTCTAAACCGTCAGAAAAAGTACGATTTTCCATCCAATCAATGCTTGCACAACTACAATATTCAACGGAAGGAAGTGTAACACCTTGAAGTACATTGTCTTGAAAGATTTTTATGATCGTTTTGATAATATGAAGATTAACCAAGAAAAACATGAGCATACACCGCCAAATGAGGAAAGAGCGAACCAACTAATTAAACTTGGATTTATTAAAGTTGTAGAAGATGATTCTGACACTGGAAATCCAATTGATTTAGATTCTAATGTCGAAAAAATAAAGGAAGCAGTGACGGCCGAATTAAGTAAAGAAAAATTAGAAGTACTTTTGAAGATGGAAGTCGAGGGAAAAAAACGTAAGACAGTTATCGAGCATATTGAATCACTATTAAAAGGTGATAGTGATGGCAAGCCTAGCGAGTAAGCTTAACAAACGAATTTCTATTCTGCGTCCGCCTGATCCTGAAAAAGATGTAGACGAAGCAGGGCAACCTCTTGACGAATGGATTCCAGTTGCTGAAACCTGGGCTTCAATAGAGCCTTTAAGAGGTCGTGAATTATTCGCTGCTATGCAGGTCAATGCAGAAGTCACAACAAAGATCACCGTTCGATACCGAAAAGGGTTAGACCGGATGATGAAAGCTCTCCACAATGAGATTGAATTTGAGTTTCTTTATGTCATTAATCCTAAATATGCAAATAAAGAGTTGCAAATCATGTGCAAGGAGCGGCAATAATGGCTAGATCAGTCCGCCAGAACAACCGCATGCGCCTTCGAGTTGAAGGTATAGAAGAATTAGTAAAAGCTTTGCGGAATGCCGATCAACAAATTCAAAAAGAATTAAATGACTTAGTTTCTGAATGTGCCGAAATTGTCTTTCGTGAAGCAGACGCAAGAGCTCCTATCGGTAAAACAGGTAGGACAAGATTTTCATTACGTATCGAAATTGGTAAAAACAATAAGGGCATATTCTATGCAAATGTGGTTGTCGGTGCACGTAATGGAGATACCACAGCAACTAGTGCTTTTTACGTTACTTTTTATGAGTTGGGATCGAGCCATCAACCACCTAGACCATTTATGCGCCCGGCATTTGATAAAAGCAAAGCAAAGATGCGAAAACATCTTATTGAAGGCCTAGAACGCATCATCCTAGGATTAGGAAGGTGATAACTTGCTAGAAACAGATTTAAGGACATATCTATTAACTTTCGATTCTTTAAAATCAAAAATAAGCAATCGTCTTTATCCTGGATGGATTCCTGAAAATGCTGTAATGCCAAGCGTGGCTTATCTTGGTATTTCTAGACCTAGCCATCATGATATAGATGTTGCATATCCAAGATATCAGTTTTCTGTATTTTCCCCTAAATACATTGAGGCCAAAGAAATAGTGGCTGAAATAAGAGGAATTTTACAGCGTTTCAAAGGGCAGATGGGAAATTCAAATATCATACAAGTTGTTTATGAAAATGAATATGAAAACTATGAAAAAGACACCAAACTCTATCATATTGCGATAGATTTTAAATTTATATTTTGGGAGTGATTAATTTGAGTCGTAACATGACAACAGTTCAACAACGAAGTTCAATTCGTTTTGGTTCTGCAAAGTTTGAAGTTGGGGAAACAGAGGAATCGTTAGTTGACCTTGGAGCAATGAGAGGTATTACCTTTGAAGAATCCTGGGATGAGTTACAGGTAAAAAGCGATAATGCAGGGGTAATTGTTGCAGGCATTACCAATCACGGTGCAAAAATTTCAGGAGAGTTGATGGAAATCAACCTCAAAACTTTAGCAACTATCCGTGGCGGTATAGATAAATACGATGAGATTCCTGCAGATCAAGAGACAGGTAAGAAAGCAGCCCGTAAACTTCTAACCGGTGGAGCAAGCACATTCCAACCTCGAATTGCGCGAATCACGAACTATAACGAAGCAGGAGAGGAATTCCGCATCACCATTTTTAAAGCTAATGCTGCAACAGGGTTAAATATTACGTTTCCTGAAGCAGATGGTGAAGATCCTGCAATGACCCCTATCGAAATGACGGGTACACCAGATACAAACAAGGCTGTCGGAGAGCAGTTGTTCGAGATTTGGGATGAACAAGGAGTAATCCCTACACCGTAAGCACTCATTTAATGGGTGCTTTTTTATTTTACCTTGAAAGGATGAAAAATAAATGGCCCAAGAAGTCGAACAAGAAATTTTAGACTTAGACAAATTTATCCCTGCAAAACGTATTGTCAAATTAGCGGGAAAAGTAATAGATGTTTCAAAAATCCCATCGGAAGTAATCTTGGAATTGGCAAAGAAGAAAACCGTTTTGGACTCTGAAACTGATGAAAGCTTTGATATGGTTTTTGATTTGGCGGTTAAAATTTGTAACGCCTGTAATCCAGATGATGAAATTACAAAGAAATGGCTAGTTGGAAAAACATCAATTGAGCAATTACTTGCGATGCTTGAATTCATCATGAAACCGTTAAAAGACAGATCTTCTAAAAATGGAAAAAACGCGGAAAGCCCGAGCCTTTAGAGCTTGGGCGCATTTTTGCCCGTATGGGGTCCATGTATGCCTGGGCAACTCCAGAGTACATGCTTAAACATATGAGCATTGAACAAATATTCATGTATTACGATTATGGTGTTGAATTTGAAGAGAATAAAGCGAACATTTTAGTCAATCGTATAGCGGTTGGCTTTTTTGGTGTTAAAGAAGAGCCTAAAAAGCAGAAAAGAGATTATAACGATACTCCAGATAAAACATCTTTTTATGAACGATATGGCGACAAAATTAAGCGACCGGAAGGAGTGAGAGAATGAGCCTTTTAGGTAACTTAACGGTTGGTATTCTTGGGAATATGAGCGGCCTCTCTAACACATTTACACAAGCTCAAAACCAAGTAAGACAGTTTGGGCAACAAATGCAGAATATCGGTAGGGATCTAACGGCAATCGGAGGAACTCTTACAGCTGCAATCACTGTTCCGATTGTTGGTTTAGCTACTGCCTCAGTAAAATCTGCTATTGAATTTGAAAGTGCCTTTGCTGGTGTCAGAAAAACTGTAAACGCAACTGAAAAAGAATTTGCCGTTTTGAGAAAAGGAATCATCGATATGTCAAAAGAGATTCCTGCTGCTGCAACTGAGATTGCGGCAGTGGCAGAAGCAGCAGGGCAGTTAGGTATTCAAAAAGAAAATATTCTAGGCTTTACTCGGACGATGGTTGACCTTGGTGTTGCTACGAACATGAGCAGTGATGAGGCTGCCACATCTCTTGCAAGGCTTGCAAATATCACCCAAATGAATCAAAAGGACTTTGACCGTTTGGGCTCCTCGATTGTCGCACTTGGTAATAACTTTGCAACAACAGAACGTGAAATCGTGGATATGGCCATGCGTCTTGCGGGAGCCGGAGCACAAGTTGGCATGACGGAAGCAGACATATTAGCACTTGCTACGGCTTTATCTTCTGTCGGAATTGAAGCAGAGATGGGAGGTAGTGCAATTTCCCGTGTTATGGTCAATATGCAAGTGGCAACGTCTACTGGATTTACCAAAGTCCAAGAGTTACTAGATTCAACAGGGATGTCAATTCGAGATTTACAGATGATGGCTTCTCACAGTGGAAAAGCTTTTGGTCACTTAGCAGAAGATTTGGGCATGACAAAAACTGAGCTTACCAACCTACTAAATGCAGGGGTAGATCTAGAAAATTTCTCGAAAATTGCAGGGATGACAGGCGAAGAATTCAAGAAAGCATTTGAACAAGATGCGATTGGGGCACTCGGAGCATTTATTAATGGACTAGCAAATGCAGAGGAAGCAGGAGACTCAGCTATTAATATGCTCCAGGAGATGGGCATCACAGAAATTAGGTTACGGGATAGCTTACTTCGTGCTGGAGGAGCTAGTGAATTATTTGCCGATGCCGTTAAATTATCAAATGAAGCTTGGGAAGAAAATGTTGCTTTAAGTAATGAGGCTGAGGAAAGATATGCAACAACTGCCTCACAGTTACAAATGCTATGGAATCAGATAAAAGCAATTGCTATAGCTTTTGGCGATGCTTTACTACCGACATTATTAATGGTAAATGAGGCTATTAAACCTCTTTTACAATGGGCAGAACAAGCAGCGGAGAAATTTAAAAGTCTTGATCCAGCAATCCAAATGGTGGTTATTGCCATCGGTGCAATAGCTGCAGCAATAGGTCCTTTTTTAGTTACCTTAGGTGTAATCATTTCAAGCGTCGGTTCTGTAATAACTGCCTTCGCAGGATTAAGCGGAGCCATAGCAGGTGCAGGCGGAGCTTTAGCTATCTTAACCGGACCTATCGGAATAGCAGTAGCTGCAATTGTCGGAATAGGTGCAGCACTTATTGCGGCATGGAAACATAGTGAGACTTTTCGCGACACAGTAACAAGTATTTGGGAAAGTATCAAAGCTACAGCTGTACAAGTGTTTGGAGCAATTTCTTCTTTTGTTCAAGAAAAGCTGGGTGCAATCAAAACATTTTGGGATGAGAACGGAGCTCAATTTCTGCAAGCAGTTGAAAATGTTTTTAACGGTATTATGGCAGTTGTAGAATTTGTCATGCCCGCGGTTAAATTTATTGTTGAAATGGTTTGGACAGCAATTAAACAGATTATTGACGGTGCCCTAAACGTCATTATGGGTCTAATAAAAGTATTTAGTGGATTGTTTACAGGTGACTTTAGCAAGATGTGGGAAGGCATTAAGCAAATATTTTTTGGAGCTATTGATGTAATCATCGGATGGATGACTGTTACTTTTGTTGGTGGATTAAAAACACTCCTAACTAATCTAGCAAAAGGCGCATTAAACATTATCAAAAACATGTCGACGGGTATTGTCAACTTTTTCAAAAGCTTTGCAACAACAGGGCAAAATATAGCAAAGAGTTTTGTAGACAATGTAGTAGGTTTTTTCCGTGATTTTGTTGATGCAGCAATTACTCTATTTAACTTGTTTAAAACAAGAGGAGCATCTACATTTGAAGCATTTAAAGGTGTAGTAATGTCCATCTTCAATTCTCTTAAAGCGGGATTAGAAGCCATTTGGAATGGGTTAATTAGCTTCATAACAAACGGAGCGACCATGATAAAAAATGGTGTGACCTCTGCTTTCAATGCAATGTTAAACTCTATTAAGTCGATTTGGGGAAGTGTTAAAACCACGATTGAAGATCTATGGGATGGCGTCATGACATTCTTCAAAAACATAGATTTAAGACAAGTAGGTAAAGACATTATCACAGGTCTAGTAAATGGTATTGGCTCAATGGCAAGTGCAGTTTGGGATAAAGCAAAAGAAATTGCAAATGGCATTGGTGACTCTATCAAAAAAGTTCTACAGATTAAATCTCCATCACGACTTACTTTTGGCTTGGGCGTATTCACAGGTGAAGGTTTAGATGATGGAATTGACAGCATGATCGGAAAAGTAAGAAATACAGCGAAAAAATTATCGTTAGCAGCTATTCCAAATGTACCGGATGTTAATATAGTTGGTGTTACTGGTGGTAAAGGTATCGGATATACAGGAAGCTCACCAATAGGAAACGTGGCTATGCTTGGTGGAATAACACAACATTTAACAATAAACAGTGCTAAACACCTAACTCCATCTGAAACAGCTAGACAAAACCAACAAGTATTAAGACAACAAGCTCTTGAATGGGGGAATAGATAATGATTGATGAAAAATTTATATTTATAAGTGCAAGAGGGGACATCGTTGAGCTAGCTAACGATGCCCCTTTTATTTTGTTAAATCATGAAGGCGTTGGTGCTGTAAAATCTAACGTACAAATGCAAAAGTCACCTTTTCAAGATGGGCAGACACATACGGATAGTGTGTTGGAGATAAGGCCAATTAATTTAGAACTACTATTGCAAGCAAAAAGCCAAGATGAACTTTTCCGTCTTCGAGCAAAGTTAACAAGTGTTTTCAATCCAAAACTAGGAGCAGGTACACTGAAATATGTATACGGTTCTTTAGATAGAGAAATAAAAGCCACGTCTGAATTTGCACCAATTTTCCCTCCTGGTGAAAGCAATAGGGGTTCGACTTTTCAAGTAGCTTTGATGTCTCTTATTTGTTCAGATCCTTTCTGGCTTGATCCACACACCGAGTCTGAACCAATGAGTGCATGGATAGGCGGCATGGAATTTCCGTTTCAACTTCCTGTGGAGTTCGCAATGAAAAGTTCATCCACTACTCTATTAAATGATGGAGATGTAGAGGTACCAGTGGAAATAGTTTTTCATGGTCCTGCAGTAAATCCCATTGTTACAAATAAAACAACAGGAGAATTTATCCGTGTAAAACGGACGCTCGGAGCGAACGACAAGTTAATTGTTAGGACAGCATTTGGTAATAAAACAGTGCTAATTATAGATGGTACAGGTAAGCAAACAAGAGCTTTCAACTGGCTCGATGAAAACAGCATATTTTGGCAACTCGACGTTGGCTATAACGAAATTGAATACAATATGGATTCCAATTCGGATGATGCAAATGTAGTAATTAACTGGCGCAAACGATATGTCGGAGTGTAGAAAGGAGCGATAAAACATGGCAGAAAAATCATCTTTTTTTGACAGTACACCTACTGATATACGTAGGTATTCTGCAGATGCGTTTGCTGAGTATTTCCGTACTTTATTTCAAAGCGGTGTTTTTCTCGATAAAGATGTGAATGGATTAAAAGTGACAGCTGCAGGCACATCAATGGAAACGACACTTAGTCCTGGTGTTGCTTATTTAGAAGGGTACCGTTATGAAAACGATGCACCTCTCAACCTAGTACATGCGACAGCTGACCAAGCACAGGAAAGAAAAGACCGCATTGTTATTAGGTTAGATAAGGACTTGAGATCAATTAATGCATATGTAAAACAAGGAGTGGTTGGTGGATCTGCACCAACTCTTGAACGCACGGCAAAGATTTATGAAATATGTGTAGCTACTGTAACTATTTCAGCTGGTAAGTCTTATATTGAAAGTTCTCAAATTGCTGATGAAAGGCTTAATGAAGAACTGTGCGGACTGGCATCACCCACACATATGAAACAGCATGCACATGATCATAGAAAGGGTGGTCCTGATGAAATTACACCTGAAATGATCGGTGCGATGGCAGGTGATGAGATAGATGACAATCCTGCTGATTTAACTT
>NZ_JAGYPM010000003.1:277496-956686 GCF_018343665.1 Cytobacillus citreus | reverse complement strand
GTGCGGACTGGCATCACCCACACATATGAAACAGCATGCACATGATCATAGAAAGGGTGGTCCTGATGAAATTACACCTGAAATGATCGGTGCGATGGCAGGTGATGAGATAGATGACAATCCTGCTGATTTAACTTACTATGTGCGTGCTAATGGTAACGACGATAACGATGGATTATCAGAGGCAACAGCTTTTAGAACTTTTGGTAAAGCTATGTCTATGTGGAAAAGATTCACTTTTGGTGGAAAGCGTACTTTCAATATAGGCTCTGGGGTAGATTTAACACCCGATTTAACACCTAACCATAGAGAGTGGAAAGTGGAATATAAATGGGGCGGTGAGTTTGTTTTCGACTTTAACAACGCTCATGAATTAGTTCCTCAATTTGAACATATTAGGTGTAAGGTTCGTATCCAAAACTTCACAAGGTTTCATTCTGGAATATTTGATGGTCTTACTGTAGGCGAATGGTGTAGTTTTGAAAATTGCTTGTTTGTAGACGTGAACAATGTAAAAGTGGATTTTACTAAGGTGAGTCCCGAAGGTTACAGTGCTAATACACCAGCATTTAATTTTACACAAACAAGAGGTCGTGTAGGAGAGGCTACAATTACAAAAGTAAGAACAATGCTACATGCTGGAGAATTTTCTTTTGTTTTTGTTTACAATCCTAAAGGGACAGTCAGAGAGTCTTCCGATATTCCATTCAATGCTTACAACGGTGCTATTATTGACTGTCTTTTGTACGGAATAACAGGAGCAACTACCAAATTCCAAGTAGATAGAGGTGGGCAAGTATTCGGAATAACATAAGGAGGGAGGTAACTAAATGCTAAAAGGTTTAATTTTAAAAGATGACAATACTATATTAAGAGTACTTGTTGACATTATAGAAATCGATGAATCTAAGAAACACATATTATTCGGGAGTAGCGGTAAATTGGGCGGTATTGACTTTACTCTTTTAAACTTAGTAGTCACTGACGATCAAAGAGAATTTAAAGAAGGCGATACCCTTCCGCCTGATATTGTGGATAATAAATCAAGCCTGAAAAAAAACACGGATGAAAGAATCAAAATGCTTGAAAAGGACAATCATTTCCTTCGCATGGAATTAGATAGTTTCAAAAACAGAGATCATACAGAAAAAGAGCAAATACAAACAGATTTGGCTATGATGGCTGTTGAATCATCAATGGAACAAGAGAAAATTAATAAAGCCACGGAAGATCATGCCGCACTAGTCATGGAATTAACATTGAAAGGAGTTTTATAAACATGGATTGGTTTGATTTCATTAAGAGATATTATAACGGTGGATTTTACAACAATGATCCAGAAAGCAGAATGTATGTTGGGAATTTTGTTAAAACAGGAAAAATTACACCAGAACAATTCGAAGAAATCACCGGAAATCCTTATCCAGTAGAACAGGAGGTCTAGGAGATGGCTGAAATAACTAGTACTGCTTATCAGGATTTACGTGATTATATACAAACAAATTGGAATTACATTTCTTTAAAAAGTGATACTAATGCGGAAATCATGAGAGTTAAAACTGATGACTCGAGAGTACAGTGGCTGCATGAACAAGGAGCACAGACTCTTACTCTTGAATTAAGATTAACAGGTCTTGATTTCGAGACAAAACCTCAAAAAATAGCAAAGGCTGAGCTGTATAAAGCTGCAATTGGTGGTACTCCTCTTGTGTCTGAAACTTTTGCCACTGTGACAATTGAGGTTGATGCAGACAAACTTGCAGTCACACTTAACATTCAAGTACCACAGGTGATTTAATATGGCTATTAAAAGCCCATTAGAAATAACAGGATTATTAGCTTGGTTTGATGCCAGTACATTAGAACTGCAAAACGATGCCGATGTAGAACATTGGGATGATGCCAGAGGAGAGGGATTATTCCTCTCTGCCCCTGCTGGCAAGGCTCCCACATTTAAGAAGCATGGTTTAAATAATAAACCGTCAGTTGTATTCAATGGTACCTCACAAGAGTTACTGGGATCACTTCCAGATACTAGTCGGGACTCCACAATATTCATTGTATATGAGTCCTTAACGGTAACAGCAAACCAGTGTTTATACGGTACTGTGGGACATCGACTGTACCATGTCACTAGTAGTACTTCATGGACTGGTCTATGGAACGCTAACACCTATTCAAATTTAGGTAGGGTATTAACTGGAGTACAAATAGGAACATGGGCATGGAAATTTAATTCAAAGATAGATTATTATCGAAATCAAGGACATGTTGGTACTCAAGCATTAGCCCTAACGGGATCCGGAATTTATAGAGATTTTGCAATTGGCTCGAATAAAGAAAATGCTCACTATTTTAACGGTAAAATATCTGAGATATTAATCTTCCCTAGTCGAATATCTGAAGCTGATAAGATGCAGATTGAAGAGTATCTTCATCAAAAATGGTTAGTAGAAGACAGATTACCTGCCGCATTAGTAAATGTTAAAGGATTAACAGTCGGAAATGGAACCGGAGAAAATGGAGGCGTTGTACATCCTCTAGGAAGGTTAACTAGAGGGGGAACAGCTGGAAATGGTGACTGGAATGCCTACGGTACTCTAAGAGAAAAATTTCACTCTAATGAAAATAGGTATGTCGAGTTTACAGTCCCCACTTCTTATTTACAGAAAACGTTTGTGATAGGTCTTCAACCAACCTCAAAAGAAGTGGGTTTTTATCCAGATATGGATTACCAGTGGTATGTTTACTGGGGATTAATGAGAGCCATAAATCAGGTAACAAAAGAGCAAAGAGACTACACTGATAAACCGCAAACAGCCGAAATAAGGTATGGGGTTGGTATACTAAATAAGAAGGCTGTATGGTATATAAACGGCCAATTATTTATGACATCAAGTAACGAATTACCGGACCATACAGAATATACCTGCTATGTATTTTTATTCGATCAAGCAACCTATATAGAGAATCTTAAAACCGGAACTCCCCCAAGCAAGGAAATGCAAACAGAGCTTATTAAATGGTCTGGAGGAGCAAACTGGGTAGAAACTGAAAACAACGGTATGTATAAAGCCTCAGGAGCACCAGCTGGATGGACCTCAGGAGGGAACAGTCATCCAAGCCAGTTCTTAGAAGGGCCAGCGGTTATAGAATTCATTTATCCTGGTACAGGGCAGTACTGCGTTGGAGTATCTAATCTAACTAAAGATTTTTATAATAAGAATTATGCAGATGTCCACTTTAATCTTCGAGTAAGTGGATCTTACTGGTATATAAACGAGGGGACATCTACATCTCTGGCTTCCTCAACCAATGCAGTTCAGGGAGATATATTTAAGATAGCTATTACCAAGGATCGAGTATATTACTACCGAAACGATGTGTTATTAAGGATAAGTGATAAAGCTGTAAACTTCCCTTTGTACGTAGAGTCCACGATCACGGCTAACTCAACAGTTTCTGGAACTATACCACCAAACCTTACTTTTGAAGGTGTTAAGATATCTTATGAAGAACCATTTAAAGAATATAACATTGACTTAACTACACACGTAAAAAACATCAACGCTCTTGCGACAGCAGGAAAAGAGTATAATCGGCAGATAGATGCATTTAGTAAGGCTGTCACCACATCTATATCCAAAGAGATTAACAAATCTCTCTCAACTCATATCAAACCTATTACTAGTAGAGTAGGAATCTACACAAATAATAATAGAGTAGAAGTCTCTTCACACCTTAGAAAAATAGGTTCATCAGCAAAAACTATCTTAGACAAGTTTCAAACCACTACACCGATTGGTCGTAAGTATAGAAAATCAATTCGAATCTTATCTCCATCAATGGAAATGTTAGCTGAAATTGATGATTATGAAAGTTTAATGTTTACCCGTAGCTGGCACGGCATCGGGGATTTTGACATGCGTATTAATCGCTATAAGAATCATACGGAGCATTTGCAGGAAGGAAATCTTATCCTTGTTGGTGCCCAGATGAATAAGGTTTTCATGATTCTCCATCAAGAAATCGAACTGGACGAGAACGGAAAGGCTACAGAGAATTGGTTGATTAAAGGCTTCCATTTAAAAGCTGTCATATCTGAAAAAATAACTGTGCCGCCAAGCCATACATCACATGACAATAAGTCAGGAAGTTCAGAAGAAGTCATGAAGCATTATGTCAATAACAATGCGGTTAATCCAGTTGATGTAAATAGGAAGCGTCTGGAGGTTACATTAGCACCTAACCAACAACGAGGTGCAAATATTTCTTGGCAATCACGGTTTAAGAATTTGGCAGAAGAAATAGCAGAGATTTCCCTTATCACTGGATTGGGTTGGACTGTTAATCTTGATTTGGAAAATAAAAAATGGGTGTTTGAAGTTATGGAAGGTAGGGATTTAACAGCCGATCAAGACATTCTTCCGCCTGTCATTTTTTCCCCACAGTTTGAATCGTTACAGTCATTACAATATGTCAAAAGCAAATTAAACTATCGAAATGTGGCCTATGTAGCTGGGCAAGGGGAAGGCGCGCAAAGACGTGTTGTCATAGTGGGTGATGCAGCAGGGGCACTTAGAAGAGAAGTCTTTATTGATGCTCGAGACATTGCCGAAGAAACAGAAGATGATCCACCTAAACAGCGTCCTGAGAAAGACATCATACGAGATTTAACCAATCGTGGAAATCAGAAGCTACAGGAATTTTTGCAGGAAGAATACCTGGAAGGACAAATATTGACTCACAGCACATTTGTCTACGAAGAGGACTATGATCTCGGTGATATTGTCACTGTACAAAATGTTGATTGGGGAGTGACACTAAATGCGCGAATAACGGAAATAAAAGAAATTTATGAAGCTAATGGATTTAGGATTGAGGCGGTGTTTGGTAATAATAGGCCGACACTGATTAAGAAAATAAAGCAGGAGCTTTCCCAGATCAGCGGGGAGGTTCGCAAGTAAGGGATCAATGAGTCCTTTTTTTATTTTAGAAAAAGATGGTGACGTAATGACAGTAGAAATCGGTGTACTAATTGCGATTGGCGGTTTATTAGTTAGCTTTCTTGCTTATCAACTAAACAGAACAAAAGAGGTCAAAACAGATACACGCCAAGACGCTAAAATACAGGCACAGCTTGATTATATCGGAAAAGGTGTGGATGATATTCGAATTGATTTAAGAGCTAATGAACGTCAAATGGTTGCATATGGGGAACGCATTACAAGGGTAGAGGAGTCTAGCAAACAGGCACATAAACGAATTGATGCTTTAGAAAAGGAGAATGATAAATAATGTTTGAAATCTATGATGTTGCGATTATCCCACTTATTTTAGGTTTAGTAGAGTTGTTTAAAAGGGGTGGCTTATCTGATAAGTACAGCCCTTTTATTGCGGTTATTTTTGGTTTGTTATTTGGCATATTTTATGTTTCAGCCGATGTAAAAGAGGGGATTGTAGTTGGTCTTATGCTTGGGCTATCTGCAAGTGGACTATACAGTAGTACTAAGAACCTTTTTGAAAAAGGTGATAAGAAATGACTAAAATCTTTATTGATCCAGGGCATGGCGGTACAGATCCCGGAGCAGTTGGAAATGGACTTCAAGAGAAAAATTTGACTTTACAAATTTCTAAACGTATTCGAGATTTATTAGCAGTTTATGAAAATGTCCAAGTAAAGCTTAGTCGGGAGACAGACCAAACATTATCTTTAAACCAACGAACCAATATGGCAAATGCATGGTGTGCAGACTTCCTACTATCCGTCCACATTAATGCTGGTGGTGGAACTGGATATGAGGATTATATTTATCCTGGTACTGGCGGAGCTACTGCAGCACATCAAAATGCAATCCACTCAGAAATTATGAAGATGATTGATTTATGTGACCGTGGGAAGAAACAAGCAAATTTTCATATGCTACGTGAATCAAACATGCCTGCATTACTGACAGAATGTGGATTTATTGATAACGCTAATGATGCAGCTAAGCTTAAACAAACAACCTATATTGAAAAAAATGCTCTTGGCCATGCAAATGGTATTGTGAAGGCATTCGGTTTGAAGAAAAAAGAAGGAGTGAGTAATATGGGAGAACTAACTCCAGAACAAGAAAAAGTTAGACAAGAGGCAATGAGGCTTGGCATTACGGATGGAAAGAACCCATTTCGTGAAGTGAATCAATATTATGTTTGGAATGCGATGGTTCCTCTAGCTCGAAGAGTTGAGGAACTAGAAAAGAAAGTAAAATAATTATAAAAGCCCTTCTAATCGAGAGGGGCCTTCTTTTTTACAATATTCTTGTTAAATATGTATACAATAACTTACCTGGCCCAGTTATTTTAAAGTACTCGTCAATATCGCCGTCACTAAAGGAAGGATCGTCACCATTAATGTCCAAGTCTAATTCATTATACCTGTTTATAATTTGTAACGACACGCATTTTTCAATTGTTAACCAAGCGCTAGTATTATCAATACCTTCTGCCTTTAATTGATCACTAAACCTTTTCGTAGGGAGATAACTCATCTTATTTTTACCGACATTTTCAAAGATAACAAGATAATTTTTCAAGTCTACATCGAAAAAATTTATCAATGCATCAAAGCAAATTAGATGATCATGACTTAATTCATCCTGTTTATTAATCATGTCCTTTAATAATGTTCCCATGATAATACACGCTTTACTGGATTTAGATAATAATATCTTAGAAAACGTATCAGATACAAATTCTGCCTTTGCTTCATCATTAATATAATCTATAAGTCTATTCAATTGTTCTTCACTTGGTATTGTAACTTCTTTAAAACCATTTAAAAATGATTCAAATTTCTTGTGTATTATTAATGTGCTTGAGTTTCTTATAAAACTAACAACTTTTGAAGAATCCCCTAAGAGTTGTACATATTGATTATCTATTATATCTGTTTTTATTCCAATGTATTTCTCAATATGTTTATTTACTTTATCAAGTAGATTACTCATAGTTATCTCGTCCATAATATAATGCTCCTTTTAAAAAAAAATGAAGTAAACATCAATATTCCAGAAACATTTATTAATTTAAAATTTATTAAAAATCCTTGTTCATTGACAGGGGCTATTCATTCGGTACAATCATCCAACTGGAACCGATTTTTGTTATTTCATGTCCTGGATATTGTCTTTGTAATAATCTTAACTCCTTCTTATCTTCAACTTCATTTCTTGCCTCTGCAGCATTAACTTTTTTCATTATTTCATACATAGAGCCTTCACCATCGATGAATTCTATCCATGGTACGTAAAGCCATTTTTTTGTATCTCCAACTTTCATTAAATCAACTCCTTTATCTATTAGTTAGACAATTAACTAAAAAGTCCTTGTGGAGAAATTATGAATTAAATCGTTTATATAAATAATGCTCTAACAATTCCTGCGCCTTGTTCCGCAGTCGAGGATTAAAGTAGTTATGCTGTTCGTTATATCCCTTATAATAGAACATAAATTGGGTAAATTCTTGGTCATGACTTACTTGTTCTACTTTCATATTCCCTTTCCTCATTTCCAACTTTACTTCTTTAAAATCCTTCTGAACCGCCTTAATCGTTTTCTCAACCAAATTTAAATATGGCGGCTTAAGTTTAAAAGGAGCCTTTTCAAAAATTAATCTATCCCTTTCTAAAATTGTCAACACCATGGGTAAATACATGGCTTTCTCGATAATGTCACGATCCTCATTTGGAATCCTTGTCATACTAAATCCTCTCCACAGCTGTTATATCATTAATCATTATTTTTTCATTTCCATTGTTTGTCTCCAGTATCATGCATTTCATAAGATAGTCAACTTTAGAAATTATTCCTTCATGAAATCTTAAATAACCATCCTGCCACGTTGTCACTTTAACAGGAAGAGTATGATTAAGCGAGTCCATTACGACTATACCGATTTCTTCAAGTTTCTGCTCATCTAGTTCAGGCTTTTTACACTTATTATCATCATAGTTAAGGCCATTTAACAATTTCCGGTGCTCAGGCATAAAATGCGCCGGCTGCCATTTTATAAGTCCACGATCTCGAATCATTCCTATTCATCTCCTTACCAATAATTATACAAACATTAGTTCGTAAATCAACTTGTTTTCGAACAGATGTTCTTATATAATTATGTTAATTAAAAGGAGGATTGCAGCATGAATCGATTACTAGTGAGGGCATACGAAGAGGGTTTCCCAATTGAAATAATTTATTGTAATAAGGATAATGAATTTTCAAAAAGGACTATTCTTGTTAAGGCTATTAACGATAGCTATGTAAAGGCTTTTTGTTTAACTAAGAAGCAAGCTCGTATTTTTAAAACTGAATCGATTCTTGCTGTAGATAAAATAAGAAAAACCGCCTCGTGATGATGAGACGGTTATTTTTTCATCTCTATTTACTTAAAGCTTGATGCTCAAAGTAATCATTTACTACGGTTGGTAAGTTCTCTATTAAAAAGTTATCCCAATTTATTTTGTCGAGTTCTTCACGTTCTATGTTGAATGCCATCACATTAACATCTTCAGAGTTGCCGTATTGGTCCACCAGTGGGAACATCCAGTGTATAATCACACCTTTAACCGATTCAATTTTTGAAATAGGTTCGAGAATTGAAATTGAATCCATCCACATTTTTTTCTTAGTCATGTTGTTAGATAAATTTTCAGAAGCGTTTAGTTTGAGATAAGCAATATCACTATCGACGCTTAACTCAACTATTCTATCCTTCTTCATATTATTAGTTTTTCCAATCTTATCAACAACAATTTCCTTTATTTGTTCATCTAGAGTTAATTCCTTTTTAGGTTCTTCTTTTTTGACCACTTCTTTTTCTTCTTTTTTTTCAACAGGTTCACCGCCTGAATAACGGACACACCCTGTTAATAAAACAGCAGCCATAAATAAAAGTAAAAACTTCTTCAATTCTCTTCCTCTTCCTCTCCATAAATTAACTGATCTACTGATATAGAAAGAGCTTTAGCAATGATAGCAGCTGGTTCAAGTTCCGGTTGTGTTTTATTCTTCCTCCACTTTGAAAAAGTCGTTTCCGAAACTCCACAAAGCTTGGCGATATGTTTGTTTTTCATACCTCTCTTTTCCATCCAGTAATCGAGCTTATTCTCAAACATATGTATCCTCCAATCCTTCAATACCAATTCTACAAGTATGCTTAAAAACCTCTCTAATAATAGTTTGATAAAAATTTAATTTTTCTTTCATGGACAAGCAAGTTTTAGATCAATCGCCCATAGGCTATTAACACGAAAGCAAAACAGTAGGAAATATGTAGCTACATGAAATCATCTGTTTTAATTTTCTATTTCGCAACATTATCATCTGTTTAGCATTAGTGCACTTGTACAGGTAAAAAGCTCGTATCAACAACAAAAACAAAATATGTTAAGAGGGAGGCGAAGCCGGAAGGCCTGAAGGGGGAGTCCGAGGGGGATAAATAATTTTCAAATTAATTGATAATTTAAAAGGAGGAATAAAAATGTTATTTGATGGAGCAATTTTACTTGCTGGTGGAGTAACTATTATATTGGCTTGTCTCGATAAAACTTTAGAAGCTTATGGGTTTCATGCATTGGGGAATGTATTAAAAATAGCTTTACCACTAGCAGGACTTGTAGCTGGCATTTACTTTATAGAAACTAATCCAATTTTGGGGTGGTTATAGGATGAAATTAAAAGAAACATGGGCAAAATTGCAGACTAGAAAAAAACTTATCGATGCCTTTAAATCGGGGGAAATCCACTTAACTTATAAAATTGATAAAGATAATAAAAGACTAATCTTCCCTAAAATCCACTCTGTAGACCTAGAAAAAGAATCTACTACAATAACTTTCACACTTCCAAACGGACTGAATCCTGATTTACTCAAAAAGAACTTCTTTGCCTTTCAACAGCATTTTGGAAAGAACATTGAACTTGATGGAGAGATCAAGAAATATTCATTGACGGTTTACCATACTTCTATGCCTTCTGAATTAAGGTATAACTTTGAACAAATAAAGCCAGTAATCGCACCATTTAGCCTAGGTATCATTTGCGGAAAAGATAGAAACGGACAATATGTTGCCTTTGATTTACTGCAGCAACCTCACATATTAATTGCTGGTGAAACAGGATCCGGAAAATCCACTCAGTTGCGTTCCATCTTAACAACTTTGATAAAAACGAAAAAACCAAATGAATTAGAATTGTACCTTGGTGATTGTAAAAAATCAGAGTTTCATTTATTTAGAAAAGTCGAGCATGTGCAATGTGTCCACAGTAGTGCAAGAGATATTCAAAGGATGTTGCTGCATATCAAGAAAGAATTAGATGAACGAAGCGATTTAACGGAAATGTTCGAGGTTAGTCATGTGGATGATCTACCAGCTGAGCATAGAAAGCCATATTTGGTTGTCTGCATTGATGAGTTTGTTATGTTAAGAAAAGACGAATTGATAATGGATATTCTTACTGAAATAGTAGCCATAGGTAGGACACTTGGAGTCTATGCTATCCTTTCCATGCAACGTCCGAATGCAAAAGTATTAGACACAACAATCCGTGCTAATCTAACCGTCAGCATGGGCTTCAAGCTTAGGGATGCAATGGAATCAAAAATAGTTAATACGCCTGATGCACATAAGATTGAAACCAGCGGCAGGTTTGTTATGAATAGTGATAAATTGTATGAAATCCAAGCTCCTTATTTAACGATGGAGAAAGCGAAAAAGTTTCTTAACCCATTTATGGTTGCTAAGGGATCTGCCAAAGATGTTACGGATAAACCAAAAGAATTGACAGAAAAGGACGTGTTTAATGATGTTAACTAAACGTGATAAAGCAATCATTAAATACTTAAATAAATTCAGAGTGATGGATCGAGATTCAATTGCCGAGCTACACTTCTCAAATTTGAAAAATCCTCAATATGCTGCTAATAATGTTTTGCTTCGCTTACTCAGGGATGGACAGATCCAACGGTCAACAGCATTTTCTCCTTACGTCTATTTTGGTCCAGAAGTACAGATTAAAAAGAACAGTGCAAAGATTGGTCATTTCCTTGCTATCCTTGAAACATATAAAGAAATAAGGAAGCACGGCCACATTGAAACATTCCTGGTTGAGCCGAAGTATGGAAGCAAGGGGAATGTCGAACCTGATGCATATCTTAACTTTAGGAACACTGGCTTCTTTATTGAAGTACAAAAAAGCATCTACTCCGAAAAGCAGATGCAGGATAAGATTGATCGATATGCTGATTTGTTTAATACGGGAATCATCGCAAAGCCTTTTCCACACATTCTAATATTAAGTGAGCAAAGATATGCCCTGGATGATCGGTATCCTTTTAAGATATTCCAAGCCGAATCATTTAACCATTTCTTAAACAGTTTGAAAAAAGAAGAACCAGCACCGATAAAGGTTAAGAGTAATGGCTTGAAGATTAAGATAGGTTAAATAAAATATTTTCCCTGTATTATGTTTTGTATTACATGGGCGAAGTTGATGACGGGATCATTGGAGCCTTGTGTAGAGACGTAAATTGATGTTTCAGAGCCGACAAGGGCTACATCGATGCTATCGGAAAGAAGTGCAGTCATAGTTTTATCTCCACCAGCAGTTGTTGTTAGCGTAACGTTTAGCCCTTGCTCTTTAAAAAAGCCTTTCTCAATCGCTACATATTGCGGAGCGTAAAATATAGATCGTGTTACTTCACCAATCCGTACATTTTTAACCTCATCTTTGCCGCAGGCTGCCAATGGTATAATAAGTATGGAAATGATCAGGAGAGAAAAACTAATCTTTAGCCATTTTTTCATTCAAAAGCCCTCCCTAAAAAAACAAATAATAAGCTTTAAAGCCTACATTATCGTATGAATGTGCAAAAAATGTGTGAATGCCTATATATAATTTTTTATTTGAGAAGAGAGCTAGAAAAATGGTATTGGATTTTTTGAAATATCGGCTAGTTTAAGCAAGATATCGGTCAGAATTTCGAAATATCGGCTAGTTTAAGCAAGATATCGGTCAGATTTTCAATATATCAGCTTGTTCTCCAAAATAGCTCAGTTAAAAATTTTTGGGATATCCGCTACTTTCGCTAAAATATCCGCCAGTTTCTAAAAAGGAGATGATACTGAGTGTTAAGTAAACAGAGATTTCCATCCCCTCATCCAAATATTGAATTATCCATTGTTACTTATGAAGTAAATGGATTGAAAATAAAGGGCCTTCTTGCTGAGCCAAAAGATGAAAATATTTATGAAGGATTTCTATATTTGCGAGGAGGGATCAAAAGTGTAGGGCAGGTAAGACCTGGCCGTATCATTCAATTTGCTTCTGAAGGATTTATTGTGTTTGCCCCATTTTACCGAGGTAATCAAGGTGGAGAGGGCAATGAGGACTTTGCAGGAGAAGATAGAGAGGATGCATTTTCTGCCTATATGCTTTTGCGATCACATCCGCGTACAAAGGGTGTACATATTTTTGGTTTTTCAAGAGGGGGAGTCATGGCTTTATTAACAGCCATTCAATTTCCAGAAGCGAAATCGCTTGTCACATGGGGCGGGGTAAGTGATATGTTTCTTACCTATGTAGAACGACACGATTTACGTAAGATGATGAAGCGGGTTATTGGCGGCACTCCAACTAAGTTTCCTGAGCGATATGAATATCGCACTCCTCTTTTTTACCTGGAAAACCTGCAGGCACCGACGTTAATTATTCACGGTGAAAAGGATGAAAATGTCTCAATCGAACACGCATACCGACTTGAGAAAAGATTGAAAATGCTTGATAAAAAAGTAGAAAGCTGGTTCTTCGAAAACTTTACACACTATTTTCCACCCGCTATTAATCGAAGGGTAGTTAAAGATTTAACTTCTTGGATGAAATCGCAAATTGATTAATAAAGTAGAAATGGAAAATAATCAGACAACGATTACATATCAGAAAGAAAATATGATAAAAATGCGCCTAAATATCTGTTAGGTGCATTTATTATAACCAAAATAATAGTCGTAATTTTCAGAAATAATCTCGAAACATATTTTTTTCTATACAAGAAATTTTTAAAATATTGTAATAAAAAAATTTCTATTCCGTCTTATGTATAACGGGAAGGAGGAAAGAAAATGGAAGCTGGCCAGCAAATTGAACAATGGTTTTATCATTATGAAAAAGAGATAACAAGATACCTTGTTTACTATACAGGATCTAAAGATGTCGAAGATCTTGTGCAAGACACCTTTTTAAGAGCGTATCTTTCCTATGAACGATTTAGATATGATTCTAATCCGAAAACATGGCTAATTTCAATCGCTCGAAATTCAGCAATTGATTACTATCGAAAAAGAACAGCATGGAAAAACCTAAAAGAAAAATTATTAAAGCAAAGTCCCATAGACTCTATTCAAATAGATGAAAGTATCGTCCAAAAATCGGAATTGGTTCAATTATATAAAGCTATTAATCAATTAAAAGCAAATTACCGGGATGTGGTGCTTCTTCGGGGGATTGCGGAGCTTTCTGCAGCGGAGACAGCAGAGGTACTTGGATGGACAACTAATAAAGTAAACGTGAACTTTTATCGCGCGACAAAAAAGCTAAATTTTCTTTTGAAGGAGGCTGTGCAAGGTGACCCATCTTTCAGATAAACATCTGCTTGAGAAAATGCGAAACTTCCCTGATTATGAATTAACGTGTGATCAGCGGGATAAAGTGATGATGGCAATTAGAGCGAATAAGGGGAAAAATAAGAAAGCAAACTTTTATTGGAGAAAAGCTGGGGCTATTTGTGCAGTACTTGCTATTTTCATTATTGTGCCTATATTGCTTTTCGAAAATCTAATAGGAGAAATAGGCAATCAAACTGGGAATGTTACTCCTAAGGCAGTCAGTGCTGTTCATTTTCCTTTAATAGATGAAAGCGGAAATCCAACTCGTGCAGAATATAACTTTGGCATACCTAATAAAGCCAGTATTTTTGGCCCTCCCGAGTGGGTTGCGGAGGATTATCGTGGCGTAGGCAAATTATTTGCCTTCTTATGGGGGGAAAAGGAAAATCTTTTAAATAAAGAATTGCAAATCATTGGCATTCATACTGATACAGGCCTTGAGCTTGAAATGACAAATAATCTTATATTGAGTTCAAGTCTATATGATGCCACGGCACATGCTTTAACAAGTTTTAAGGTTTTTCCTCATTCAGGCAACTGGAATTTAAAATTCATGCTAGAAGGAAAGGAATATGCAACGTTTTCGATTTATGTAAAAGAGCCCTATGTACAAGTTGGAGATTCGACACTCTTAATTTCACAAGAAGATTTGCAAATTGGACATTACAAAGATGTCTCTCTAGATATTACTGGCTCTAATTTGCCTGAACAAATTGAAGTAGAGTTATTTAGTCTTGAGGATAGAAAGAAAGAGGTCTTTATATTTAAGGATAAAATGGATTTTATTAGAGCAGATACAATGAAAAATGGATCATCGTATACAGGTGAATTAACCTTAAGGAAAAGCGGAAAATATCGGTTGAAGATATTGGATCATTCAACCATTGTTGAGGTTAAAAAAGCGGAACCATAATGTGAAAAAAAACGAAAAGGGTGCCCAATCAGACACCCTTTTTCAATCATAAAATATTAAGCAATTGGTCCGCCATTTTCTTCAATTTCAGTAGGGACGTTTGCGAATTTCTTAAAGTTTTCACGGAACTTAGAAGCTAATTCTTTTGCCTTTGCTTCATAAGCAGATTGATCTGCCCAAGTTTTGTTTGGTTGAAGCACTTCATCAGGTACACCAGGTACATGTAGAGGAATTTCTAAACCAAAGATTTCATCTTTGATTGTCTCTACATTATTTAGTTCGCCTTCTAAAGCAGATTGAATCATGGCACGAGTGTATGGAAGCTTCATACGGTTTCCGACTCCGTATTCGCCGCCAGTCCAGCCTGTATTCACTAAGAATACTTTTGCATTGTGCTCATCGATTTTCTTACCAAGCATTTCTGCATACTCAGTTGCAGGAAGCGGTAGGAATGGTGAACCAAAGCAAGTTGAGAATGTTGCTTGTGGTGATGTAATACCGCGCTCTGTACCAGCTAGCTTAGATGTATAGCCGCTTAAGAAATGGTACATAGCTTGCTCTTTCGATAATTTTGCAATTGGAGGCAATACTCCGAATGCATCAGCTGTTAAGAATACAATTGTATTTGGATGACCAGCAATGCTTGGATCAACAATATTATCAATTGCTTGAAGCGGATAAGCCGCACGAGTATTTTCAGTTAACGTGTTGTCATCATAATCAGCTACGCGAGACTCTGAATTAATAACCACATTTTCTAATACAGAACCAAAACGGATGGCATCAAAGATTTGTGGTTCTTTTTCACGACTTAGGTTAATGCATTTCGCATAGCAGCCGCCTTCGATATTAAATACACCATTTGGTGACCAGCCATGCTCGTCATCACCAATTAAGCGGCGATTTGGATCAGCTGATAAAGTCGTTTTACCAGTTCCAGAAAGACCGAAGAATAAAGCAACATCACCTTCAAGACCAACATTGGATGAACAGTGCATTGGTAAAATATCGTTTTGCGGAAGTAAATAGTTCATAACAGAGAAAATAGATTTCTTAATTTCTCCAGCATATTCTGTACCGCCAATCAATACAGTGCGGCGCTCGAATGATACAATAATGAATGTTTCAGAAGCTGTACCATCAACAGCAGGATCTGCTTTAAAGTTTGGAGCAGAAATAACAGTGAACTCTGCTTGATGATCTAATAATTCTTCATCTGTTGGACGAATGAACATTTGGTGTGCAAATAAGTTATGCCATGCATACTCATTAATAACTTGAATTGGAAGGCGATGTTTTTTATCAGCACCTGCAAATCCTTTGAAGACAAACACTTCATCTTTATCTTGTAAGTAGTTTAATACCTTATCATATAGGTTAGAAAAAACTTCTTCTGAAATGGGTTGATTTACACTGCCCCAATCCACTTTATCTTTCGAAGATGCTTCTTCTACAATGTATTTATCTTTAGGGGAACGACCTGTATATTTTCCGGTAGTTGCACAAACAGCACCGGTTGATGTAAGTGAGCCTTCTCTACGATTTAATACCTTTTCCACAAGCTGAGGAACAGATAGTTGTACTTGAACATTAATTCCTTTTAATAAAGCGTTTAACTTATTCGGAATGCTAACAGAATTCATCTGATAAATACCTTCCTTTATACAGTATTATTTTGATAGTGATTTCAATTATAAATAGTATAACACATTAAGATGATTAGTCTATACTATTTATGAACTTTTTTCTTTTGCACAGTAGTAATATCTTTTTTGAAGAAAATATTAAATTAGGATCAATGTGTTAAACTTAAAGTATTAATGTTGAAATTAGGAATGATTACATGAAAACGATAGCATTGTACGATAAAACATGCTCCTTATGCAAGGAAACGAAACGAATTTTTAAAAAATTTGATTGGCTTCATAAGGTTGAATGGGTTTCGTTGCAGGAATACGAAAAAAAAGATCAGGCTATCCCGTTTGATTATAACAGTTTACGTAAAGAACTTCATATAATTACTTCTGGTAGAAAAGTTCTTACTGGTTTTTATGCTGTCAGGTATTTACTCACGCTTTTTCCCGCTACGATGGTTTTAGGAGCTATTCTTTATATCCCAGGAATGTCGATTTTAGGAACTATTATCTATAAATGGATAGCAAAGAATAGACATAAAATCCTTAGGAAAAAATGTGATAATGGCAGTTGTTCATTATAATGCGCATCTAGTTGAAAAAACACCAAATGATCTTGAGAATTTTATTGACATTTTTTCATTATTTCCTTATGATTTAACCTTGAACGGATACTCTCTTATCCCGAGCTGGCGGAGGGACAGGCCCAATGAAGCCCAGCAACCTGCTAATGATCTTTAATAGCAAAGGTGCTAACCTGACGCAAGGATTTATTCCTTGAACGATAAGAGTGAAAGGCGCGAATCGATTTGCTTCAACCTTTTCACATGGATGGAAAGGTTTTTTATTTTGCATTTTGATGGAAGGCACTTAAAAAGCGCTTTATAAAAACTCCAAATTTATTTCATACTATTTAGGGAATGAGTTCCGTATCAAACTGAGTTTGCTTATGATAAATTACTAAGTTTCAAAAAGCAATCTCGATTATTATATATAAGGAGGAATATCAGAATGTCAACAAAACGTCGTTTGTTCACTTCTGAATCAGTTACTGAAGGTCATCCGGATAAAATTTGTGACCAAATTTCTGATGCAATTTTAGATGCTATTTTAGAGAAGGATGCGAATGCTCGTGTTGCTGCGGAAACGTCAGTGACAACTGGACTTGTATTAGTCGCAGGTGAAATTACTACATCTACATATGTAGATATTCCAAAAATCGTTCGTGAAACAGTAAAAGAGATCGGTTATACTCGTGCAAAATACGGCTTTGATTCAGAAACTTGTGCGGTTTTAACTTCTATTGATGAGCAATCAGCAGATATTGCAATGGGAGTGGATCAAGCATTAGAAGCTCGTGAAGGTAAAATGAGTGATGAAGAAATCGAAGCAATTGGCGCTGGAGACCAAGGTTTAATGTTCGGATATGCTTGTAATGAAACAAAAGAGCTTATGCCGCTTCCAATTTCTTTAGCACATAAATTATCACGTCGTTTAACAGAAGTACGTAAAGAGGAAATTCTTCCTTATCTTCGTCCTGACGGAAAAACTCAAGTAACGGTTGAATACGACGAAAATAACAAGCCTGTTCGTATTGATACAATTGTTATTTCAACTCAGCATCATCCTGAAATTAGCTTAGAGCAAATTCAGCGAAATCTTAAAGAGCATGTCATTAACCCAGTTGTTCCACAAGAACTAATTGATGAGAACACAAAATACTTTATTAACCCAACTGGCCGATTTGTTGTTGGTGGACCTCAGGGGGATGCAGGCTTAACTGGCCGTAAGATTATTGTTGATACGTATGGCGGCTACGCTCGTCATGGCGGAGGTGCATTCTCTGGTAAGGATCCTACAAAGGTTGACCGTTCTGCTGCTTATGCTGCCCGCTATGTGGCGAAAAACATCGTAGCAGCTGATCTAGCTGATAAAGTTGAAGTTCAGCTTGCCTACGCTATTGGTGTTGCACAGCCGGTATCTATTTCTGTAGATACTTTCGGAACGGGCAAAGTAGAAGAGGATGTACTTGTTGACCTAGTTCGCAAAAACTTCGATCTTCGCCCAGCTGGCATCATTAATATGCTTAACTTACGCCGTCCGATTTATAAGCAAACTGCTGCTTACGGTCATTTCGGACGCCCAGATATTGATCTTCCTTGGGAACGTACAGATAAAGCAGAAGCATTACGTGCAGAAGCTTTGAAATAATAAGAAATAAGCGGGAGTTGCATACAAAATTAACTTCCGCTTTTTTATTTCGTCTTATGATTGAAAGCCTTTGAATAGATGATTAGGAAAAATACTGCTTAAATCCTCATAATGTTCCCGCTCTTATTCATTCTCCTTTAATTTAACTACAATCCAACCATGAAACCTTTCATCTCAAACTTCTATTTTAAACAAATCATTAATAATCTTTAAAAAAAGTATTAGAATGGGTGAAAAAAGATGTGTGACTTTATTGGATATGTACATGATCAGGGTCAATGTAATACGGATGAACAGTTGCTTTTTCAAATGAATAATCTCATGATCCACCGTGGACCTGATGCGGCAGGCTATTATTTTGATGAATATGTTCATTTCGGGTTTAGACGTTTAAGTATTATTGATATTGAAAATGGGCAACAGCCTCTTTCATATGAGAACGAACGCTATTGGATTATTTATAATGGGGAAATTTATAATTATGTAGAATTGCGAAAAGAGTTAACAGAAAATGGGCTAACATTTATTACTAGTTCTGACACTGAGGTCATTATCGCTTTATATAGCTTAGTAAAAGAAAAAACAGTGGAAAAGCTGAGAGGAATGTTTGCTTTTGTTATCTGGGATAAGCAAGAGAAAATTCTGTTTGGGGCGAGAGATCCATTCGGAATAAAACCATTTTTCTATTATGAAAGCGAGAAGGTTACCTTCTTTGCTTCTGAAAAGAAAAGCATTTTAGCTGAGCTTCATAGTGATGTGTTGAATGAGTGTGCCTTGCAGCACTACTTAACCTATCAATTCGTTCCAGAGCCGGATACTATGACAAAAGGGATTAAAAAGCTTGAACCAGGATATTATTTTACGAAGAGAATCGGCTTTCCAATGGAAATGAATCGTTATTGGAAAGCTGTTTTTCAGCCTGTACAGAAACAAGAATCGGCTTTTATACATGAAATAAGAGCTGTTATATTTGACTCAGTAAAATTGCACATGCGAGGTGATGTCCCGATCGGATCCTTTCTTTCAGGTGGCATCGATTCCACTGTTATTGCTTCGATCGCAAGAGAATATCATCCAAATATTAAAACTTTTTCTGTTGGATTTGAGCGAAATGGGTTCAGTGAGGTGGAGGTCGCTAAGGAAACTGCAGATCGGCTTGGGATTGATAATATAAGTATTAATATTACACCTGAAGAGTTTATGAATGAGCTGCCAAACATTATGTGGCATATGGATGATCCCCTTGCCGATCCGGCTTGTGTCCCGCTTTATTTTGTTGCGAAGGAAGCGAGGAAGCATGTAAAGGTTGTTTTATCTGGCGAAGGAGCTGACGAATTATTCGGCGGCTATAATATATATCATGAAGTGCAATCTCTAAAGGTTTTTAATTATTTACCTTTCTGTATAAAAAAATTCTTGAGAATCATCACAAGAATGCTGCCTGAGGGAATGAAAGGAAAAAGTTTTATTGAGCGTGGGGTTACACCAATAGAGGATAGATATATTGGAAACGCAAAAATATTTACAGAATTAGAGAAATGCAAGTTCTACAAGCAGTATAGGAAAAGCATACATTTCACCAGCATTACGTCCCCTTATTATAAAGAAAGCCTTGAATATGACGCGATAAATCGAATGCAGTATATTGATATCCATACGTGGATGCGGGGAGATATATTATTAAAAGCAGATAAAATGACAATGGCTCATTCCCTTGAGCTTAGGGTGCCTTTTTTAGATAAAGCAGTATTTGACCTTGCCTCCCAAATACCAAGTAGTCTAAAAGTTGCGAAAGGTACAACCAAATATATTTTACGAAAAGCGATGGAAGGGATTGTTCCAGATCACGTTTTACATCGAAAAAAACTCGGCTTCCCTGTACCTATTCGATATTGGCTAAAAGATGAAATGTATGATTGGGTAAAACAAACCATTCACGAAAGTAACACAGATCACTTGTTTATAAAAGATCATTTATTTAAGCTGCTTGATGACCACTGCGGTAACAAGGTTGATAATAGCAGAAAAATTTGGACGGTGTTGATGTTTATGGTGTGGTACGCAGTTTTTATTGAAAAAGATTATTCAAGAGAATTGGAAACCATATTATTAAAGGAAGTTAATCATTAAGAATGCTCATTTTATTTGGGGAAAAGGTAAAAAACATATTGCATCCTTTTTTTAGAGGATAGGGAATACACTAATGATTTCGTAAGGAGAAAGAGCCTAAATTAGGGAATAATTAGGTTATTATCAAAGATAAAGGAACGCTTCTTTTACAAGCGTTCCTCAATATTAAAAGAGCTCTATTTTCTTTTTTGCAATGATTTGTAGTACTGCCCTTTTTCAGCGTATTCCCTGCTTATTCTTTCCATGTCTATAATATCTTCTGAGTTTAATTCTCGGATGACTTTAGCAGGTCTGCCAAATGCGAGAGTATTTGGCGGAATTTTTTTACCTTGTGGAACGAGACTGCCTGCTCCAATAAAGGCTCCTTCACCAATTTCAGCATTGTCAAGAATGATTGAACCCATCCCAATTAATGCTTTACGACGAATGACACAGCTATGTAAAATGACTTGATGGCCGACTGTAACCTCATCTTCGAGTATGAGTGGATTATTAGGACTTTGATGAAGAACTGAATTATCCTGGATATTTACCTTATTGCCGATTATCGTAGGGGCTACATCCCCTCTAATCACGGTATTGAACCATACACTTGATTCATCTCCAATGACAACGTCACCTGTAATCGTGGCATAATCGGCAATAAATGCTGACTCAGATATTTGAGGAATCTTTTCTTTATATGGATAGATCATATTTTTTTCTCCTTTAAATAATGGTAATAACTCGATTTTAACATATAAGGTTTCAACGGGTTATTTTCTTATTCATGTTTAGTATTTAATATAAATACTAAAAATAAGAGTATATCTTGTGAAGTAATAATATAACTACGCTATAATTTATAAATAGATTGAAATATTATTGAGCTAAATATAAAAGTACGCTGAGCAAAATGGTTAGGAGGATAGATGATGTGGAAATGGGAAGCTGAAGGAGAACCTAAAGCAGTCATTGTCATGGTCCATGGTGCAATGGAGCACCATCGCCGCTATGGTTGGCTTATTGAAAAATGGCGTTTATCTGGCTTTCATGTCATAATGGGCGATCTTCCGGGCCAAGGGATGACAACAAGATCACGGCGTGGTCATATAGATTCATTTGATGAGTATATTTTTGAAGTAAAGGATTGGATACAAGCTGCTTATCAATTTGAACTTCCAGTATTTCTGTTAGGGCACAGTATGGGGGGCTTGATTTCGATTCGTCTTTTGCAAGAGGAAAGATTGAAATTAGCTGGAGTTATTCTGTCCTCACCTTGTCTTGGTTTAATAAAGAGACATTCCAAAATACTTGATATGCTTTCTCTTGGCTTAAACATGATTGTCCCAAGCTTAAGAATGAATTCTGAGCTTACGGTTGATATGGCAACAAGAAATCAAGATGTTAGGGATGCTGACTCGAATGACACTTTATATGTGACAAAAGTGTCGATTAGATGGTACCGTGAGCTAATAACTTCGATTAAGCTCGGATTTGAAGAACTTGAAAAAATACAGGATGTCCCACTGCTTGTCATGCAAGGAGGAGAGGATTTAATTGTAAATAAAAAAACAGTTAATGACTGGTTCAATCTTGCACCTTTTTCTGAAAAACGATTTAAAGAATGGCCCAAATGCTATCATGAAATATTTAATGAGCCTGAACGGGAAGAAGTATTTGAATATGCAAAGGATTTCGTAAATAGCCAGTTAAAGGCAATTGGATATATTATTTAGGAGTGAGTTGCTTCATGGGTGTTCCTTCCATGCCAATCAGTTTAATGTCAAAAGTATATAGAAAAGTATTGCCTCTCGTACATAAGGAATTAGATTTCTGGAAGAAAAGGGCAGAGGCGATTCCAGATCCAGAGCTAAAAAAACAAGCTTTGGCAAGCATCGAGCATAAAACCTTCCATTGTGAAGGCGGAAGCATAATGGCATTAATGGCAAAAGATAATTATCGGAAGGCAATAAAATTTATTGTTGCCTACCAAACCATCAGTGATTACTTAGATAATCTATGTGATCGCAGCACCTCATTAGATCCAGAGGATTTTGCTGCTTTGCATGAGTCAATGACTGATGCCTTATCAATAGATGCCACATCAAAAAATTATTATCGATTAAGAAGTGAACAGGATGACGGAAATTATTTAGCAGATCTTGCTGCGACTTGCAGGGGAGTTCTAACTGAAATCGGAAATTACGAAAAAATTAAGGATCAATTAATGGAATTATGCAGTTATTATTGTGACTTGCAAATTCATAAGCACGTAAAAGTTGAGGAGCGTGTTCCACGGCTTCAAGATTGGTTCGATGAAAATAAGGAACAGATTCCTGACATGGAATGGTATGAATTTTCGGCTTGTTCTGGATCAACATTAGGGATTTTCTGTTTGGTGTCGTATGCAATGAGAAGTGATTTTCAACAAGATGATGCTATTAATATTCGAAATGGTTATTTTCCTTACATACAAGGACTGCATATCTTACTTGATTATTTTATTGATCAGGAAGAAGATCGTATTGGAGGAGATTTGAATTTTTGCTTTTATTATGAGAATGAAGAAAAGCTATTCGATAGGCTGAGACATTTTGTTGTAGAAGCGGACAAGCATACCGATCGCCTCCCTCATAAACGCTTTCATCAATTGATTAACCGAGGATTATTAGGCATCTATTTATCAGATGAAAAAGTTAGAAAGCAAAAAAATGTTAAGAAACTAGCAAGAGGGATGATTAAAACGGGAGGGTTGGTAAGCTATTTCTTTTATTGGAATGGCAGAATATACAGGACAATGCAAAAATGGACGCCAAAAAGTATATTGTCCACTATCGGTTCATGGAACCGATAATGGACAATTTTCACTTTAAAGGAAATTATCATTTAACTATTTATGGATAACTTTGAGATAATGTATTCTATCTCTAGTTTCAAAAGAAATGCATTTTTAGAAAATACACTGCATAAACATACTTGTCCTCCTCTACGAGCCCGAATGAAGACATCAAACTGGAGTATCTACAGAAAAGGACGTATTTTTGTCCTTTTAACGCTTTTCAATAGCAATAATAAACGGCGGGGCGTTCTGCTGATTAATAAATTGATATTGAAGCACATGGGTATTATTCTGGTCTAATTGTTTTACATATTGAAGGAGGGTATCACGTTCGACTATACCCTCCTCATGACCATGGTAAATAACAAGTACAATGATTCCTTCAGGCGCCATTATTTCCAATAATTGCTTAATAGCTGAAATCGTCGTTGTTGGAACTGTTACAATTGTTTTGTCGCCGCCTGGCAAATAGCCTAAATTAAATATCGCTGCTTTAATTTTCCCATGATTTTCAGAGGGGATTTTGGTTAAAATATGTTCATGCCCGCTATGGAATAATATAACGCGGTCAGAAAGTAAGTGCTCTTCAAGACGTTTTGTTGTCTTAACAACTGCTTCATTCTGAATATCAAATCCGAACACTTTACCTGAATTGCCGACTAATTTTGCAAGAAACAATGTATCATGTCCATTTCCTAAAGTAGCGTCGACGACGATGTCACCAGGTGCTACGGCTTTTTCAATTAATTTCCGTGCAAAAGGCAGGATTCCATCTAGCTTCATGTAGTTGCCTCCAATTGACTTTGCTTATAGAACTTACCTTGCCAGCTGTTTCGACGTTTAAGTTCGGCATCTATTCCATTAAGAACTTCCCATTTATTTACACTCCACATTGGGCCAATCATCAATTCAATTGGACCATCCCCTGTAATCCGATGAATAATTATTTCCGGTGGTAAAATTTCTAATTGGTCACAAACTAAGCTTACATATTGATCAAATGGCAAAAACTCAAGTAAACCTTTTTCATATTGTTTCACCATAGGTGTTCCTTTTAAAAGGTGAAGCAAATGTATCTTAATTCCTTGTACATTTAACTTAGCAACCTCTTTTGCCGTTTCCATCATCATTTCAGGTGTTTCAAGGGGGAGTCCGTTTATGATATGGGAACAAACTCGAATACCATGCTTCCGAAGCTTATTTACTCCTTCGACATAGCATTTGTAATCATGAGCCCGATTGATAAGCTGTGCTGTTCTTTCATGGACAGTTTGCAAACCAAGCTCGACCCATAAGTACGTTCTTTCATTCAGTTCAGCTAAATATTCAACAACATCATCTGGAAGACAGTCTGGCCTAGTGGCAATAGAGAGTCCAATTACTCCTTCTTGCTTCAACACCTTTTCATACATATCTCTTAGTACATCAACAGGTGCATGTGTATTCGTAAAGGCTTGGAAATAAGCCATATACCTGCCGTCTTTCCATTTAAGATGCATTTTTTCTTTTATCTCCTTAAACTGAGTTTCGAGATCATCTGCACGGTTTCCTGCAAAGTCACCTGAGCCCGAGGCACTGCAAAATGTACAGCCTCCATGTGCAACTGTGCCATCACGGTTAGGACAATCGAATCCGCCATCAAGTGCCACCTTAAAAACCTTATGGCCGAATTCATTTCTTAAATGATAATTCCATGTATGGTAGCGTTTATCATCAGACGCAAATGGAAAAGGATTTGCTGGAGTCAAATCAAATACCTCCAATTATTATTTTCAAAATATCGCATAAAATTTATCGCAGATTAACGGGCAGTAAGACCCCCACTTCAAGGTTGCGAGAGAATTAAAGAAACCTAAGTGGGGGATCAACTGCCCGTAAAGGCTTGTAAAATGAACACAGACTAAAAGCGCCACATCGTGTGGCAACGTCTGCGTAACCCACTTCCTGTGGGCCGCAACTAACCATCAGTCGGGGATGAAAGCTGTCTAAGAACGCCACGTCCTGTGGCAACGTCGGCACTAGCACGTCCTGTGCGTCGAAAAACCCCCACTGATGGAAGTTTCACTTTATCTTATCATGAAGTGTAAAGGTAATCCAAAGCTAAATTTGCCAGCAAATTGTCTAGATAGGAAAAAGAAATATGAACAAACTAATGATGAAGCAATTTGCTTCTGAAAAGACCCATTCTTTATCGCAGATTAACGGGCAGTAAGACCCCCACTTCAAGGTTGCGAGAGGATTAAAAAACCTAAGTGGGGATCAACTGCCCGTAAAGGCTTGTAAAATGAACACAGACTAAAAGCGCCACATCGTGTGGCAACGTCTGCGTGACCCACTTCCTGTGGGCCGCAACTAACCATCAGTGGGGGATGGAAGCCGTCTAAGAACGCCACGTCCTGTGGCAACGTCGGCACTAGCGCGTCCTGTGCGTCGAAAAACCCCCACTGATGGAAGTTTCACTTTATCAGGAGGGGATTTGATGGCAACCCGTGAATCAATGGATAACTTGATCCAGCAATGTGAGGATGCAATTCGATTCGCCAATGATCATCTGCAAGATGGAAGGATGCAAGAGCATTATAATGATATTGGCTATACAGAGGCTCTTCATTCTCTTGAGGCTGCTTACAATGACTTATCAAAGCTTGCCCTTAGTGCGAATTCCCAGCAGCGTGAGCAGCTGCATCGAATGAGGCTTCAACTGCAGAAGCTTCAAAACCAAATGATTATTATTCCCCATTAAGGAGTGATAGTATTGGCTAAAAAACGATCGAAGCAGAGAAACCCAGAACAGAAAAACCGCAATGGGATTAATAATCAAGATATAGAGCTCGGAAATGACTATGATATCGTCAAACAAGCAAAAAAGAAGTATGAAATGAAAGGACAGTCAGTAAAATCCAAATTTCATCCTGAATAAGCGATCATAAAGGCCCTAATGCTTTGAGCATTGGGGTCATATTTATTTTTAGAAGACTACGGTCACTGATTAAAATTCATATTATAATGATTTTTTCCTGCTGCTTTATATTTTTGTCAACGTAAATAACGAACGGAAAAAATGTGATATGAATCACAGATGGACATTCGTTGAAAAGGTTTAAATAGGGTAAGGTAAATAATTTTTCCAAATGGGTCCTACTGGATCAAATTTTGCATATTTTTACAAAAAACAAATTTGAAAATATTCACAAAAATTCATATTTTCAAATGAAACGCCCTAAATGCGAAATTTAAACAAAGGCTTTAATGAAATAGAAAGGGTGTAAAAAATGAAAAAAATTATTCTTTCCTGGATATGGATAGCGTTCCTCGTACTAAGCTTTCCGAGGAATTTCTTCAACAATGCCAAGTGCTGGGAGTAAAGAAGTTTCAATCGAGGAGTTAATGACAAAAAAAGACATTTACCAAGATGAATATGTATTAACCCAAGGATTATTAAAAGAGGATTCAGTTAAATGGAATGCAGATAAAATTGAGCTGAAATTTGAAATTTTTGAAGAAGGAAAAACAACTTATCTCCCTATACGATACGAAGGGGTCAAGCCTGATAATTTCTCTGATGATGTGATTGTCATTGTAGAGGGCTATTTAAGGGAAGATGGTGTGTTTGAGGCGGAAAAGGTTCAGACAAAATGCCCTTCCAAATTTGAAGTGGAAGATCCTAAAAATTATGATGCCGAAATGCATAAAAAAATAAATGAAAATAAGCAGGACTAATTAGACAGGCTGGTGACAACATGTATTTAATTGGTAATATTGCTCTCATCTTAGGAATCGTCATATCTTTGTACTCATTAGCTGCTAACATAGTCGGACTGAAAAGAAAAGATAGAAGATGGCTTGAAAGTGCTAGAGGAGGGATAATGTCCCTTGCTTTTGTAACGAGTATTGTTTTAGAAGAGAAGGAAAATCCGAAAAAGAAAGAGCATGTAATTAATGGATACAGCCTGCTCCGAAAAAATAAAAGCGAAAAGTAAACTATGAAAACACCGTACAAATGAGACTTGTACGGTGTTTTCCTTATTATTTTGTCAAAATTATGAACTACTGTCAATAAACTGCCTGAAATATCATAATGTTTTTATGGGATTATTTCGTATTTTCTGTATTTATTTAATGGCTTTAATATCTATTGCAAGGACTATAAAAAAGAAATAAAATTATTTTGGTAACCGAAATAGAATGGAATTTTTTCGGTTTTTTGAAAAACAATGATAGGCGATTATTTTTTAAAGGAGGGTGTTTCATGCCACGCGCCTTATGGTTATTAATTATTGGGATGGTCGTGAATGTAACAGGCTCTTCTTTTTTATGGCCATTAAATACGATTTATATTCATGATCATTTAGGGAAATCTTTATCGGTAGCAGGTTTTGTACTTATGCTAAACTCTGCTGCAAGTGTGGTCGGAAATTTATGTGGAGGCATCCTTTTTGATAAAATTGGGGGATATAAATCGATCTTGCTTGGAGTAGTAACTGCGTTATTATCATTAATCGGTTTGTCTTTCTGGAATGGCTGGCCTACATATGTGCTCTTTTTAACCATTGTTGGTTTTGGGTCAGGGATTATCTTTCCCTCTATGTATGCAATGGCAGGTTCAGTTTGGAAGGAAGGCGGAAGAAAATCCTTTAACGCTCTTTACGTAGCACAAAATTTAGGTGTTGCACTTGGGGCTGCACTTGGAGGGTTTGTTGCATCTTTCTCCTTCCAGTTTATATTTATTGCAAATACACTCATGTATGCGCTCTTTCTTCTAATTGCCGTTTTTGGATATAGAGGTATTCATACCGAAACAGGTACTCAGACTTCAGTTCTAAAAGAAAAGCCAGTTCATAAAAATCATTCTCGGCTTTATGCTTTATTAATATTGTGTATTGGCTATAGCTTATGCTGGGTTGGATATGTTCAGTGGCAGACGACAATTGCTTCCTTTACACAGGAGCTTAATATTTCGTTAAAGCAATATAGTTTGCTATGGACGATTAATGGCGCATTGATTGTTCTTGGTCAGCCCTTCGTGAACATAGTAGTAAAACGAATAAAATCCCTAAAGACACAAATAAATGTGGGGATCGTTATTTTAATTTTTGCCTTTTTAATTGCAGCTGGTGCAGAGGAGTTTTCTGCTTTTCTTGCAGGGATGATTATATTAACAATTGGTGAAATGTTTGTTTGGCCAGCTGTCCCAACCATTGCTAATGAACTTGCGCCAAAAGGAAAAGAGGGCTTTTATCAAGGAATTGTGAATAGCATGGCAACAGCAGGCAGAATGATTGGCCCCTTGCTAGGCGGTATCCTTGTTGATATGTACGGTATGTCAATGTTATTTACTATTGTCATTGGCCTGCTCTTTATTTCTATCTTTACTACGCTTATTTATGATAAAAAAATAAAGGATACAAAGAAACTAGCTCATGCTTCTTAAAACCTGCAGAATTTTTGCAGGTTTTTTTTAGCTAATCGGAAAGTTTAAGTTTATTAACGTATTAAAGTAAAGTGTGTTTTCAATAAAATTTCTGCTAATAAGATCGCATACAAAAAACTAAGGCATTCACCATAAAGGACTTGGCGAACGCCAAGTTTTTCTAAAAAAATAAGAAAGTATAACTTTTCACGAGTTTGAGAATTGTCTAGCTCCAGCGCCTACCCCCTCGAGGTCATAAGCCAGTCCGCCAAGAAAGTTAAAGAACAACTTTCCCGTCGGCCTGTCTTATGCTTGTCGGGGGTGAGCAAGGCGCTTGCGCTTTTCTAATAGCTTGTTCCATCTAAATCGTCGATTTCACTCTTATTCACAAATAAGATTTCCTTGAAATAGCTTTTTAATAACAGCCATCTTGCAGGATAAATTTGAATAAATTTTTCTATCGTTCTTTGAGAAGGGATCACAAGGCAGTCTAAATGGGCATTCGTTCGTTTCAAGTCAAATAAAAGAGCGTGTGGGATGGTATAATAATCATTTATTTGGTAAGGATTGAGCTTCTCAACTTGGATTTTGTTTGCCTTCATATAAGAGACTGCTGCCATTTGCTGATAAGCAATTCTCTCTTGTTTATCAAACAATTTCTCCGGTTCATTTTCATTCAATAATAAAACACCTTTCAAGAAAAACACTCCCATTCGTTTTACTATTTTTTTAGACCAAAAGGGTATAAAAGATACATGTTTATCTAAATTATCTGATAAGTATGATAAAATATAGAAAGGGATTTCCATAATATCCAAATAAGGGGATTGTAATGAAAAGCGCACTATTAGATATACCTATTGATATTGTTGAAACAATTGTGGAAAATGCTTTTGGTTGGCTAGTAGTTGTTGATAATAAAGGAAAAATCATTTACATAAACAAAAACTATTGTGAGTTTTTAGAGGTGGAACGAGAGAAGGTTATTGGTGTACATGTCTCAAAGGTCATTGAAAATTCCCGCATGCATATTGTTGCTGCTACAGGAAAAGAAGAGGTCGCTGACCTTCAGTACATAAAAGGGAATTATATGATTGCAAACCGTATTCCGATCTTATCTAATGGGCAGGTAGTTGGAGCTTTTGGTACTGTGTTCTTTCGTGACACAAGGGAATGGATGAAAATGAATAGCCATGTAAAAAGCATGCTAACAAAGATTCAAAGCTATATTCAAGATATTGATCGCAGTGTGAAATATAGCCTGGATGATCTGCTTGGGAAATCAAAGGAAATTGAAGGTCTTAAGGGAAAAGTAAAGATGATTGCTGCAAGCGATATTTCAGTCCTAATCCGTGGTGAGAGTGGAACAGGAAAGGAGTTATTCGCACACAGCATTCACCAATTAAGCAATCGAAGCCACCAGCCATTTGTGAAAATTAACTGCGGGGCCATACCTGAAAATCTTCTTGAATCTGAATTATTTGGCTATGAAGAAGGCGCCTTTACTGGAGCAAAAAAAGGCGGAAAAAAAGGAAAATTTCAATTGGCTGATGGGGGAACTTTATTTTTAGATGAAATTGGCGATATGCCCTTGAATATGCAAGTAAAGCTGTTAAGAGTCATTCAAGAGGGCGAAATCGAAAGTATAGGGTCCACAGAGTCTGTATCCGTAGATGTTCGAATTATTGCCGCCACAAATCGTCCTCTGGAAAAAATGATGGAAGAAAAAAGATTCCGAGAAGACTTGTTTTATCGGATTAATGTCGTTCCGTTCACGATTCCACCATTACGTGAAAGAATGGACGATATTCCAGTTTTGCTCGATTATTTTATCAAAAAAATTACGAAAAAATCGGGAAAGCGAATAAGCTTTTTTGAAGATGAAGTGCTGGAGAGGTTTACTCAATATAGCTGGCCAGGAAATATTCGAGAGCTTGAGAATGTCATTGAAGCTTCCGTTCATCTTACAAACAACGAGGTCATATCATTGGATTCTTTGCCTGATTATTTAAAAGAATCATCGGTTTTCCCAGTTGGGAGTAAAAAGCTAAAGGAAATTTTAGAGGAAACTGAAAAAAGAGTATTGATCCAGAGTTTAAATAAATTTAATGATGACAAGCTTGAAGCCGCAAAAGCTTTAGGTATTAGCAAGTCTTCCATGTATGAGAAATTAAAAAAATACGGAATTTTTAATCTCTAGTCCAGAAAATTGGAATTCAATCCAGTTTTCTGGACTTTCTTATATCTATTAATTTTTACATCAGAAAAGCCAATGGTTTTCACATCTATTATTGAAACTATTCTATTAAGTAAGAGAAACTATCAATTTTACATTCCAGCTTTTCGGAAAAAATGTTCATGAAAAATTCGAAAATTCCCCTTCTAATTAGCTTTTATTTTTGGCACAAAGCTTGCAAGTAAGTCAGTAGGAAGAATTTTTTTGATTCTTCTTTTAGAAGCCTTATAAAAAAGTGCTTTGAAAGCGTTAACAAGAGTGGGAGGGATGTAAAAAGAGGCAAAGAGCCAAGTGAAAAATTGTAAAAAAACAAAAAAGGGGGAAATGGAATTGCTAAGCATGATTGGATTAATTGGTGGTCTTGCATTATTAATTTATTTAACGATGCGAGGGATGAATCTGCTTGTCGTTGGACCATTATCAGCGATATTTGTTGCCGTTTTTAGTGGTATGCCGCTATTTCCACAGCTCGTTGGGGAAGGCGAAGCAAATTTAGTTGGTAATTATATGTCCGGATTCTCAGGCTTCGTGACGTCGTGGTATTTAATGTTCCTATTAGGAGCTATTTTTGGAAAGGTCATGGAGGATAGTGGGGCTGCAGATAGTGTTTCGAAAATGGTTGTGGATAAGCTAGGAATGAAATATGCCGTTTTAGCGATCGTAGCATCTTGTGCGATTTTAACCTATGGTGGTGTAAGCTTATTTGTCGTTGCATTCTCTGTTTATCCTATGGCTTTAAGCTTGTTCAAACAGGCAAATCTGCCGAGGAGATTTATCCCAGCTGCACTTGCATTCGGGTCCGTAACATTTACCATGACTTCTGCAGGTTCACCAGAGATTCAAAACTGGATTCCAATTGAATTTTTAAACACAACTCCGTATGCAGGCTGGGAGGTTAGTTTGATTGTAGCCGTATTTATGATGATCTTTGGTTACTGGTGGCTGAAAAGGATGATAACAAAAGCTGTTAAAAAAGGAGAAACATTTGTCTCAAGGGACAGTGATCCAGTAACAGAAAACAAAGCTTTACCAAACCCATTTATGGGAATTCTTCCTTTAGTTGTCGTATTATTAATTTCTTTTGTTTTTCACGATTCTCTTAAGCAATCTGCACTTATTATTGCATTATTAGGCGGGGTTATCGCTACTTATTTATTGAATAGAAAATACTTCAAAAATTTCTGGAATGCCGTTTCAGAGGGAACTCTAGGGGCATTGATTGCGATCGGTAATACAGCGGCAGTTGTCGGATTTGGAGGAGTGGCAAAAGCTGTTCCGGCTTTTACGACTGCTGTTGAATTTATGACTAGTATTCCTGGTAGTCCGCTTATTGGAGGGGCTATTGCTGTAAGTGTAATAGCTGGAATGACGGGCTCTGCATCTGGAGGACAGGCGATAGCCTTGCCTTTAATTGCACCACATTATATGGATATGGGAGTAAATCCTGAAGCATTGCATAGAGTTGTTGCCATATCATCGGGTGCTTTGGATTCACTGCCTCATAATGGTTATGTTGTGACAACAGTGCGATCTATTTGCGGAGAGGCTCATCAGGATGCGTATGGTGCAGTTGGCGCACTAACGGTTATTGTTCCTGTCATAGGTGTTGCAATTGCGATCATTTTATTCTCATTAGGATTAGGGATTTAGATTTCATAAGAGATCTTGGTATGTTTGGCATTTGAAAGGAGTCACAACATGGTTCAGGAAAAAGTTATTTTTATTACAGGAGCTGCTGGGGGAATTGGCTATGAAATAGGAAAAAAATTTGCAGCAGCTGGAGCAAAAATTGTTTTAACTGATATTCAAGAAGATGCAGTCAAAAGGGCTGCAAAAAATTTGCAGGATGAAGGCTATGACGCAATTGGATTAAAATGTAATGTGACATCAGAAATTGATATTCAATCCTGTTTGCAAGAAGCAGTAAGCCATTATGGAAGTTTAGATGTACTTATAAATAATGCAGGCTTGCAGCATGTTTCATATATCGAAGACTTCCCAACCGAAAAGTTTGAATTTCTAATAAAAGTCATGTTGACGGCCCCATTTATTGCCATTAAGCATGTTTTGCCTATTATGAAAAAACAGCAATTTGGCAGAATCATTAATATGGCTTCCATCAATGGCTTAGTTGGCTTTGCGGGAAAGGCAGCTTACAATAGTGCGAAGCATGGGGTAATTGGATTAACGAAAGTAGCGGCATTAGAAACAGCCATACATGGAATTACCGTTAATGCCATCTGTCCTGGCTATGTGGATACAGCATTAGTTCGTAATCAGCTCAATGATCTAGCCAAAACGAGAAATGTTCCACTTAAAGATGTATTAAATGAGGTAATTTTTCCATTAGTTCCTCAAAAAAGGTTATTAACTGTTGATGAGATAGCTGAATGTGCTATTTTCTTAGCTAGTGATTCAGCAATGGGAATGACTGGGCAGGCAATTGTTATAGATGGCGGATATACGGTTCAATAAAGTGAAACTTCAATCAGTGGGGGTTTTTCGACGCACAGGACGTGCTAGTGCCGACGTTGCCACAGGACGTGGCGTTCTTAGTCGGCTTTCATCCCCCACTGATTGTTAGTTAAACTAATCACGCTCAAAGCGCCACGTCCTCCCAAAAGCTCTGCTTTCGGTCGTGCGATGAAATGCGGATGAAGTACTCCTTGTCCTGTGGCTTTCGCCTGACTAGGACATCCTGTCCGTCGTCGGGCTTTTACGGGCAGTTGAACCCCCACTTATCCTTTTTTAGTTCCCTAAAAGTTTTGAATTGGGGGTCTTACTGCCCGTTAATTCGGGATAAAACATTTTGAGGGGCAGTGTCAGTATAGACTGTCCCTTAATTTATTGGGGAAATATAGTAAATGCTTTCACACATGAACATTTATATCATATGCTAAGTATTAAATTTCTCGTCAGGATGAGCCCTCTTGCATCTTGGCGGGAAATTATATACAATTACATTTAATTAAATAGTTATCTGCTAAGATAAGGAGCAGTAATGGTGTTTTATTCTGATTTAGAGAGCTGACGGGTGGTGCAAGTCAGTCAGGTATCCCATGAACTCGCCTTTGAGCAGCAAGTGTGAATGAACAGTAATGCTTGCCGTATACCGCGTTAAGGTTGAATGAAGCGAGTGACTTAGTCACTAATGTGGGTGGTACCGCGGGAGATATACATAATCCTCTCGTCCCTATTATGGGATGAGGGGTTTTTTTATTTTATTTTTTACTTTAGGAGGAAATTGAGATGAGTTTCGATCATCAAGAGATTGAAAAGAAGTGGCAATCATTTTGGGAAGGAAATAAAACATTTAAAACGAGTGAAGATAAAGGAAAACGTAAATTTTATGCGCTTGATATGTTTCCCTATCCATCTGGTGCAGGGCTTCATGTAGGCCATCCTGAGGGCTATACGGCAACAGATATCCTTTCACGAATGAAGCGGATGCAAGGGTATAATGTACTTCATCCAATGGGATGGGATGCATTCGGTTTACCAGCTGAGCAATACGCTTTAGATACAGGGAATGATCCTGCTGAATTTACTGAGCAGAATATCAATACATTCCGCCGGCAAATTAAAGAACTCGGCTTTTCATATGACTGGGATCGTGAAGTGAATACGACAGATCCTAATTATTACAAATGGACTCAATGGATTTTCACTAAGCTTTATGAAAAAGGCCTTGCTTATATCGATGAAGTAGCTGTTAACTGGTGTCCAGCTTTAGGAACAGTTCTTGCTAACGAGGAAGTCATCGATGGGAAGAGTGAGCGCGGTGGTCACCCAGTTGAAAGAAGACCGATGAAACAATGGGTATTAAAAATAACTGAATATGCCGATCGTTTACTTGAAGATCTAGATCTATTAGATTGGCCAGATAGTCTTAAAGAAATGCAGCGCAATTGGATTGGGCGTTCAGAAGGTGCAGAGGTTACCTTCCAAATTGAAGGACATGAAGGAACATTTAAAGTATTTACAACCCGTCCTGATACTCTATTTGGGGCTACTTATGCAGTCCTAGCTCCTGAGCATGCTTTAGTAGATAAAATTACAACGGCAGAGCAAAAAAGTGCTGTCAATGCCTATCTTGAAAAAGTTAAAAGCAAGACTGACCTTGAAAGAACAGATTTAGCAAAAGAAAAAACAGGTGTATTTACAGGTGCCTTTGCTATTAACCCAGCTAATGGTGAAAAAATGCCAATCTGGATAGCGGACTATGTTTTGGCTAGCTACGGGACTGGTGCAATTATGGCGGTACCTGCTCACGACGAGCGCGACCATGAATTCGCAAAACAATTCGGACTTACGATCATCGAAGTTGTTGCTGGTGGTGATGTAGAAAAGGACGCATACACAGGCGACGGAGAGCATGTGAACTCAGGTTTCTTGAATGGAAAAGATAAAGACGAGGCTATCACAGAAATGATTTCGTGGCTTGAGGAAAAAGGTCTTGGAACGAAAAAAGTGACTTACCGTCTACGTGACTGGCTATTCAGCCGCCAGCGCTATTGGGGTGAACCAATTCCAATCATCCATTGGGAGGACGGCACGATGTCAGCTGTTCCTGAGGAACAACTGCCATTAATTCTTCCGCAGACAACAGAAATTAAACCCTCTGGTACAGGGGAATCTCCGCTTGCTAATATTGAGGATTGGATTAATGTTGTAGACCCTGAAACAGGGAAAAAAGGGCGCAGAGAAACGAACACAATGCCTCAATGGGCGGGAAGCTGCTGGTATTATTTGCGTTATATTGATCCACACAATAATGAAGCACTTGCAGATCCAGAAAAGCTAAAAGAATGGCTTCCTGTTGATATTTATATCGGAGGAGCAGAGCATGCCGTTCTTCACCTTCTATATGCACGCTTCTGGCACAAGGTCCTTTATGATATTGGGGTTGTTCATACGAAGGAACCTTTCCAAAAGCTATTTAACCAAGGAATGATTCTTGGTGAAGGCAATGAAAAGATGAGTAAATCAAAAGGGAATGTCGTAAATCCTGATGATATTATTGCGAGCCATGGCGCAGATACTCTTCGCTTATATGAAATGTTCATGGGGCCGCTAGATGCATCCATTGCATGGTCCACTAATGGTTTAGATGGCTCAAGAAGATACCTTGACCGTGTATGGCGCTTATTCATCGAGGAAAACGGAGAACTAAATCCAAAAATCCAAGAGTCAGAAGAAGCGAGCAATCTCGAGAAGGTTTACCATCAAACAGTGAAAAAAGTAACAGAGGATAATGAGGGATTACGCTACAATACAGCTATCTCACAAATGATGGTCTTTATTAATGAAGCATATAAATCGACTGTTCTTCCTAAGCACTTTATGGAAGGCTTCGTTAAATTGCTTTCACCCATTACACCTCACGTTGCGGAAGAACTTTGGGAAAAGCTTGGCCATAGCGAAACCATTGCCTATGAAGCATGGCCGGCATTTGATGAGGCAAAGCTTGTAGATGATGAGGTTGAAATTGTTATTCAAGTAAATGGTAAAGTAAAAACGAAGCTGCTTGTTCCAGCAGATGCTCAAAAGGATGCTCTCGAAAAAATTGCAATTGAAGATGAAAAAGTTAAAGAGCAAATTGATGGAAAAACAATTCGCAAAGTCATCGCTGTCCCAGGAAAGCTTGTCAATATTGTAGCGAACTGATAAGTGACGGATATACAGTCAAAGTGGCGGATATACAGTCGAAGTGGCGGATATACAGTCGAAGTGGCGGATATACAGTCGAAGTGGCGGATATACAGTCGAAGTGGCGGATATACAGCCGAAGTGGCGGATATACAGTCGAAGTGGCGGATATACAGTCGAAGTGGCGGATATACAGTCGAAGTGGCGGATATACAGTCAAAGTGACGGATATACAGTCAAAGTGACGGATATACAGTCGAAGTGGCGGATATACATCCAAAGTGGCGGATATACAGCCGAAGTGGCGGATATACAGCCGAAGTGGCGGATATACAGTCGAAGTGGCTGATATACAGTCGAAGTGGCTGATATACAGTCGAAGTGGAGGATATACATCCAAAGTAGCGGATATATCGCCAAGTGTGCAGATATATGAAAAGAGAATGTCAAATCGCCTCTAGTCACTATATCTAGACAATTAACTAATAACATCCTCCGATTGCGTTTTCGGAGGATGTTTTTTAATATGGGTATAGGGAAAACTAATATTTGGTTTGGAAAGGAAGTATTTGATGGATATAGAAATTATGACGACTGATGATTTAGAAAAAAAGTTAGCTGCTGGTGAAAAATTAGAGCTTGTCGATGTGAGGGAAGATGAAGAAGTTGCATATGGCATGATTCCAGGAGCAAAGCATATCCGCATGATGACAATTCCTGAAAACTTGGATTACTTTGATAAAGATAAAGAATATATTTTTATTTGCCGTTCAGGTGCCCGCAGTGAAAATGTTTGCTACTATATGCAGGATCAAGGATATAAGGTTCGCAATTTGGCAGGCGGCATGATGCAATGGAAAGGCGAAACAATATAATTTTATTAAAGAAAAAGACCGAATCGATCAAGTAGGAGGGATTCGGTCTTTTTGCTAATCTTTATTACACTTGAATAAAAAAGTATAAGTCTTGCCCATCTTTATATGGTTCTTTTGCTAAAGTATAGCCATGCTTAACGACTTCTTCAGGGACGTTTTTGAAAGATGCTGGACAGTCTGCAATAACTTGCAATACCTCACCTTTTTTCATATCTTTTAAGGTTTCTAATGAATAAATAACAGGGAAAGGACAAGGCTCTCCTCTTAAATCTAATGTAAAATCAATTACCATGCTGTCTCATTCCTCCTTTTTTAAATCCAGTTCCGAATCGATAGTTTTTCTCCCAAAATACAGCAACAGCAAACCATACAGCTAGCATAACGAGTGTTAGAAGCAGGGCTGTTATTGGTCCTAATTCTGTAATTAAATTAATTTTAGAACCACTTTTAACAAGTGTGTTAAAAATACCTACATGATCCCAGCCGTATGCTAGGAAGGTGGCACCAATAATATTTCCTGCAAAAACAAATAAATATAAAACCTGACCTTCCATTACTCGGTACATCATACCTGTTTCACAGCCGCCAGCTAGTACAATTCCAAGACCAAATAGGACTCCACCGATAAATGTGCTTGGGGCAGCAATTTTCGTAATCGGCTCTAATCCGTAAACAACAATGACGACGAAAGTAAATAATGTGCTGATGGCGATACCAACGGCGATTGCTTTTGTCATAGTTGCTCGTCCGCTTACCCATAGATCTCTAAAAGCAGAAGTGAAGCAGATCTGTCCTCTTTCTATTAATATACCAAATGCTGCTCCGAAAATAGCGGCAATCCCGAGATAAGGTTTACCAGTAACAAAAAAATAAATAACGAGTAGCGCATACAAAATCGCAACGAGGATTCCGATATAAGGCTGAATGATTTTCTTATTTTCAACCTTGGTTGCAGTATTCCCTTTTTTGAGAACTGGTTTGCCCTTCCACCATTTCGTGCTGACGATCTTAAACCCTATATAAGTGCCGATTGCAGTGGCAACCATAAAGATCCAAGAATGGAAAGAAAATTGCGGCACACCAGTAAAAAAGGCAGCCAAGTTACAGCCTAATGCTAATCGTGCTCCAAATCCAGCGATTATCCCGCCAATTAATCCTTGTACTAATCTGCGCTTTTGCTTAGGGATTCTTATTTTAAAATTATTACTTAGAAGAATCGTAATGAATGCCCCGATAAACATCCCCCAAACAATCCATCCATCCGTTCTTTCGAAGGTAGATCCCTTTATTGTTATAAGTTTGAAATACTCCCAATCTGAAATATCAATACCGAAGAGCATAAGGATCTGCCCTCCTAATCGAGTAAATTTATCTGTAACAGCCCATACAGTATTCGTTAGCCCAAAGTAGAGGGCACTTAATACACCTGCAATCCCTATGGCCCAATATGGATTCCAATATTGGCCGAATATTTTTGAAGTAATACGATTCAATATAAAGACCCCTTTTTCCTAAATCTATAACATTAGAAGTCTATATGATTATAAAAACTATGGCAATAAAAAATATCAACAACCTTTTACCGAATATGGTAAATATGTAAATGAAAATTATAAAAATAGAGTATTCTGTCAATAATGCTAAAAACAGTGTCAGAAAGGAAGGAGCTTCTTGATTAAGGTTAAATTATTTGACCAAGAGCATGAGAAGGATCTTGAGCTTGAAATGAACCGCTTTCTTGAAAGGATTGAGGAAAAAAAGCTTCTGGATATTAAATACAATGTAGCTGCAGTTCAAGAAGATGAAGATGAGCAGATTTATTGCTTTTCAGCCATGATCATTTATAGAGCCTGATACAATATCAGGCTCTAAATATTAGTTCTGACTTTTTGCAGTTAGTGCCGCATTCATGCCGGCAATTCTTCCAGTTACGAGTGCGGAAGTAATATTATATCCACCTGTATAGCCATGAATGTCAAGAATTTCTCCACAAAAGAATAATCCCTCCATTAGCTTTGATGCCATTGTCTTTGGATCGATTTCTTTTACAGAGACTCCTCCACCCGTTACGAAGGCCTTTTCTAAAGGCAGAGTACCATTTACTGTAAATTGAAATCCTTTACAGTTCTTTACAAAGGCTCTGATTTTTTCATTTGAAATATTGGCTCCTGGAGATAAAGGATCGATGCCGCTTTGTTCAAGCAAGAATAGGAGATACCTTTCTGGTAAAAATCCTTTTAATAAATTTTTTATGCTTTTTTTAGGTTCATTCTTGATTTCATTTAAAATTTCTTGATAAAGGGGCTCTTCTTTTTTTTCTGGGAGTGCGTCAATACTCATCATGACTTCTTTTATATCCCATTTTTTCATTGCCTTCACAACAAATTGGCTGCATCTTAATACAGCGGGTCCGCTAATGCCAAAATGAGTGAAAATCATATCCATTTTGTGAGTGATCAAGGCTTTCCCTTTTGGATTTAACACACTCAATGCAATACTGCGAAGTGACAATCCTTGCAATGATTTTTCTTTAATAAAAGGCTCTGCTGATGTGATGGGAACCTCAGTAGGGAATAATTCTGTTATGGTATGCCCAGCTTTTTTCGCCCAAGCATATCCATCTCCAGTAGAACCCGTATGGGGAACAGATTTTCCGCCAACGGCAATAACTACTGAGCTCGTTTCATAAATTTCTCCGCTTCTCAGTTCAACAGACTGAATGCTTTCATTTGAATAATGAACATCTTGAATAGGGCTGTTTATTTTTACATCTACCTTCAAATCCCTTAATCTAGAAAGTAAAGCATCAACAACGGATTGTGCTTTGTCTGTAACAGGAAACATGCGTCCGTGATCTTCTTCCTTAAGCTCAATTCCTAGATTTTCAAAAAACTTAATAATATCCTCATTGCTAAAAAGAGAAAAAGCACTGTATAGAAAGCGGCCATTTCCAGGTATATGCTTGATTATTTCATCAATCGGCAGCCTGTTCGTGACATTGCATCTGCCGCCCCCTGAAATGGCAAGCTTTCTTCCAAGCTTGTCCCCTTTATCAATAAGCAGCACTTTAGCTTTCTGTTCAGCCGCACCAATAGCAGCCATCAAACCAGAGGGACCGCCGCCAATAACAATTACATCGTATTTCATTTATTCACCAACTTATTTAGTCTAGTCTAATTATCGCAGATTAACGGGCAGTAAGACCCCCTGCTAACAAGGTTGCGAGAGAATCAAAGAAACCTAAGTGGGGGATCAACTGCCCGTAAAGGCCCGATTGGTTCAACTAACCATCAGTGGGGCATGAAAGCCGACTAAGAACGCCACGTCCTGTGGCAACGTCGGCACTAGCACGTCCTGTGCGTCGAAAAACCCCCACTGATGGAAGTTTCACTTTATGAATTATAAACGATTTGGAATTAGAATCATAACTTCACATAATAACTTGTTGGCAATCACATTAGAAGAAGAGTAAACTACAAATAGTGTGCTAAAATAGTTGAGGTATTTTAAAAAGTGGATTAATATTTCAAAAGAAGTTTAATATATATTTTTACTAGAAAATTTGTGGTGGTTTAATACGCACGTTGCGCTTTTCTAAAAAGGAAGGGATTCTATGTCATCTAAGCTTTTAAGGGGAACATTTATATTAACTTTAGGCACGATTATTTCAAAAATACTAGGATTGCTCTATGTCATTCCTTTTTACCATATTGTCGGAGATAAAGGGAATGCTCTTTATTCTTTCGCCTATGTTCCATATACGATTTTTATTAGTATTGCAACCGCAGGAATTCCGTTGGCGGTTTCTAAGTTTATATCAAAATATAATGCTTTAGAGGAGTATGCAGTCGGGAGAAAGCTTTTTAAATCAGGACTGATTATTATGATGTGTACTGGAGTCCTGTCATTTCTTGCGCTGTATTTTTTTGCTCCGGTTATAGCTGCAATGAGTACTTCATCTGAAGCGGGCACTAACGTTAAAGATGTAACTACTGTCATAAGGGCCGTCAGCTTCGCCCTTATTGTTGTCCCTTTCATGAGCCTAATTAGAGGGTTTTTCCAAGGGCATCAGTCAATGGGGCCGTCAGCTGTTTCTCAAGTTATTGAACAGATTGTTCGAATTACGTTCGTGTTAGCTGGTGCATTTGTTGTTTTGAATTTTATGAACGGAACGATTACACAAGCAGTAAGTGTAGCTACATTTGCAGCGTTTATTGGTGCTCTTGGTGGTTTAGCAAGTTTATTATGGTATTGGTATAAGCGTAAGTCCTATTTGGACGATTTGCTCTTATATGATAAAGGAACAATGGATATCTCTCTTAAGGATATGTACAAAGAGATTATCATCTATGCTGCACCTTTTGTGTTTGTAGGGATTGCGAATCCGCTTTTTCAATTAGTCGATCAATTTACCTTTATTCGAGCGATGCGGTCCATTGGTATTGATTATGATGTAGCCGAATCTGCCTATGCTGTGATAACGATGCAAACGCATAAGCTTGTTATTATCCCAGTTTCCTTGGCAACTGCATTTTCATTAACATTAGTTCCTTCAATTACAAAAGCATTTGTTGATCAAGACCGTTCCAGCTTGAATCGTCAATTAAATCAGACTATCCAAGTAGTATTATTTCTGACTCTTCCAGCTGTAGTAGGGCTTTCGATGCTGGCAGAGCCGATATTCACTTTGTTTTATGACCATAGCGAATTGGGGACAGAAGTATTAAGAACGTATGCGCCTGTTGCTATATTATTTGCCTTTTTCTTAGTAACAGCTGCGATTTTACAAGGGATTAATGAACAGCGTTTTACCGTATTGAGCTTACTTGTTGGTTTATTGTTAAAGCTAAGTCTAAATATCCCACTAATTAAGCTCATGGAAACAGAGGGTTCAATTATAGCAACGGCTGTTGGGTATACTGCTGCAATCTTAATTAATTTATTTGTTATTAAAACCTTTGCTAAATATCCATTCAGGCTTGTACTCAGAAGAGGGTTGTTGATTGTCTTAATTACACTGCTGATGTTTATCGGAACAGGTGCTACTTACAAAATTCTTACGCTGTTCTTATCACCTGCATCTGATTTCCAAGCATTACTCATTGTGATTATTTGTGCAGGAGTCGGTGCTGGAATCTATTTCTATTTCAGTTTCAAAACGAGACTTATTTATTTCTTATTTGGGGAAAAAGTTGACCGCGTATTGAAAAAGATGAAATTGAGATCCTAATCATTATTTAGTTTGAGGGAATCGTGCTTTCTATAAGGGAGGTAACAAATGTATGCGGATTGATAAAATGCTTGCCAATTTAGGATATGGAAGCAGGAAGGATGTTAAGAAGCTTTTAAAGGATGGAGTCGTTCAGGTTAATGAGCAAAAAGTGAAGGACGCTAAACACCATGTGAATCCAGAAAAAGATTTGGTTACGATTCATGGTGAAAAAGTAGAATACAAGGAATTTATTTATTTAATGATGAATAAACCACAGGGGGTTATTTCCGCTACAGAAGATATCGAGCATGAAACTGTTCTGGATTTATTGGAAGCGGGAGACCTTGTATTCTCTCCATTTCCAGTAGGGCGTCTTGATAAGGATACGGAAGGACTGCTCCTGTTAACGAATGATGGTCAGCTTGCTCATCGTCTCCTTTCTCCTAAAAAGCATGTGCCAAAGACGTATTTTGCTGTCATTAACAGTGAAGTCACAAAAGAAGATGTCGAAGCTTTTAAAAAGGGTGTTATATTGGATGATGGCTATTTAACGAAGCCTGGCGAATTAAAGATTATTAAATCAGATTTGACATCAGATATTGAGCTGACGATTACGGAAGGAAAATTTCATCAAGTTAAAAGAATGTTTGAAGCAGTTGGGAAGAGAGTTATTTATCTGCAAAGGATTTCTATGGGGGCTCTTCAGCTTGACGAATCTTTGGAACTTGGAGAATATAGAGAATTAACGGATGAGGAAATAAATAAATTAATTGAATATGAAGCAAAGTAAAAATCGCCTATAAAGGCGATTTTTTATATATATATTCATTAGGATGACATTTTCACTTTCTTTTTGGTTGTTGTCCATCTTCCTCGACTAGGGCTTTTCACTAGGTCGTTATAAACAAGAACATTTAAATCTCGTTGAATGGTGCGAGGAGTAATACCAAATTCCTCTACAAGTTCACCAGTTGTTACAGTTCCGCGCTTATTTATAAACATGTAGACGGATTTGATACGGTTTAACATCCGGTTAGTTGAATGTTTCAAAGAACCACTCCCTATCCTTTTTTCAAACCAATGGCAATTTCCTGCAACTGACAGCTTCGTTGAAGAAACAAGTTCTTCAAAGACATGTAGGTTTTCTTTTCCGCAGCCATCTCCTTTTCAAACTTAAGGTGATTATTTCCAAATATCATCCTATACCTACATTGTACCCTTATTATTTGATAATTTCTACTTTATTGGGAAATTTACAAAATCTTTATAAGTTTCCAGCCTTCCTTACCTACTTTCTAAATACTATGGTAACCGATGTTTATATTATGCTTGAATATTCGAAATATAAGGATGAAATTACCTGTATTCATTGTTTACCTTCTCTTTTATAATCAATGGAGGATTTATTATACATAGAGAGGGACAGGGGTTTATGCGGGAGGAATCATTAAGAGATCAATTAGTATTTCCGAAAGAAAATATATACTTTGCATTTGTTGTTTTATTAAGTATTTTAACCTACATTTATTTAGCCATTTCGATAGTAGGTATCATCATTATTTTAGCAATAATATTTCTTTCTGTTACGCTTCATGGAATAATGGTGGGCGGCATAAGACGAAATGGAGTAAGGGTAAGTGAAAATCAGTTTCCGGATCTATATGAAAAGGCTGTTTTGACTGCAAAGGATATGGGTCTAACAGTTATGCCAGATATTTATGTTATTGAATCAGAAGGCATGTTAAACGCATTTGCCACAAGATTTTTTCGAAATAATATGGTTGTTTTGTATTCGGGTATTGTTGAGTTAATCGAGAGGGAAGCAGAAAAAGAAGTATTGTTCGTCCTAGCTCATGAATTTGCCCATTTAAAAAGAAAGCACGTTATTATTAGTATATTGCTATTACCAGCTATGTGGATCCCTTTTCTAGGAAGTGCCTATTTAAGAGCATGTGAATATACTTGTGATCGATATGCTGCTTATTATATTCAATCAATAGATGCTGCAAAAGATGCTTTAACAATGCTTGCAATCGGAAAAGAATTATACCCTAAGGTCAATAAGCAGGCATATATGGAACAGCTGCAAACGGAACATGGATTTTTTGTCTGGTTGAATGAAAAGCTATCAACTCACCCTCATCTGCCAAAGAGAATATATGCACTGTCGAGATTTTTCTCTGAGGATTCCACGGTTGAACTTCATGAACCAAAAGGAAAGGTATGGATTGGTCTTTTTGGTGCCATGCTTTCAGTTGTTATTCTGTCTGCTGGAATATGGGGTGGATATAAAACTCTTAAAAAAATGGATTTCTGGGCGGAAATGGCGCTAGGCGTAGAAGGAGCTACGCCATTAATGAATGCTGCAAGTGAAAATGATGTAGAAACAATCCAGAAATTACTTGCAGACGGTGCCGATGTGAATGAATTGGATGAAGAGGGTTCGACAGCACTTCATTGGACTGTTTACAATGGAAATACGGAAGCGGCAAGTATTTTACTTGAAAATGGAGCCGATCCTAATACAGTCGATATATATGAATCTACACCTCTTATGAGCTCTGTATTTAATGATGACATTGAAATGGCTGAACTGCTTTTACAAAATGGTGCCGATCCAGCATTTGTGGATTCTGAAGGCTATACTGCCTACAAATATGCAGAAGAATACGGCAATGTAGACTTAATGGAAATACTTAAACCATAAAAAATGAACTGCTCTAGCTTTAGAGCAGTTCATTTTTTAATTTTATTAAAGATTTTAAAAGAAACCTTTTCCAATTTTTATCCGTAATATTAGCTAGGAGGAGAAGTCATGCAACTATTAAATGTAGATATTAAAGAAGCAGGCTATGAAAAAGATAATTCAGTCATACATAATATTCAGTTCAATGTCCGGGAGGGTGAGCTTATCGGGCTCATTGGACCGAACGGGGCAGGAAAAAGCACGACAATTAAAACGATACTTGGATTGCTGGAAAATATGAAGGGGGATGTAATATTTCAGCAAGAAGCCAAATATTCATATATTCCGGAAAGACCCATTTTCTATGATGAGCTGACTTTATGGGAGCATCTTGACTTTATTGCGGCAGTCGAGGGGATCCCTGATAAAGAATACCTTCAACAAGCAAAAGAATTACTAGGAAATTACAATCTAGCAGATCATGCACATGAATTTCCGGGTAAATATTCAAAAGGAATGCAGCAGAAAGCGATGCTCATTATGTCGATAATTACAAATCCTGATGTTTATATCATTGATGAACCATTCATAGGGCTGGATCCTAATGCGATGAAGCTCTTTCTAGAATCGATACAGAATGAACGAAGAAGAGGTGCTGGCATCCTTATGTCTACACATGTATTGGATACAGCAGAAAAGGTATGTGATCGCTTCTTAATTATCCATCAAGGAAAGCTCCAAGCAGCTGGAAAATTAGATGAAATTAGAGCTCAGTGCAATCTTCCAAATGGATCACTTTATGATTGCTTCCATTTGATTGCGGAAGGTAAAACAAATGAATAGTAGAAAGATATTTATGAACCGTTTGATAAGAGCGTGGAAATATCAATATGGAGTCATTCGATCAATAGCAGATTGGACAATCATTCTATACTTAATCATTCCATCTGCTGCCATCTTTATCATGATGTACCGAACGTGGTGGCAGGAGACGCCTGCTTGGATTGAATTTCTTCCCTTTTCTTTAATATTCTTCTCTATCTATTTATTTTCATGGAGCGGCCGTATTCGTACATATGTTCAGGAAGCTGATAAAGTTTTCCTTATAAAAAATGGGCCAATCTTTATTGGTATGAAGAAGTGGGGATATGCTTATTCACTGCTAGTTCAGTTTTTTAGTACAGGGGTCTCCATACTAATCTTGCTTCCATTCTTGAGAAACCACTATCTTCTAGATTGGCAGAAAATAATTACTTTGTTTTTTTATTTTTTCTCACTAAAAACAACCATTTTGCTTGTGAAATTTTATTTAAGAAGAATAGAAATAAAATTTAAAAAAATCGCAGCCGGAATTCTATTATTTATTGTATTTAGTTTGTTTAGCCAACTAATTTATTTACTATGGGAAAAAGATTTATTCATATTTATTTATATATGTGGTGCTATTCTGATGGCTGCATCCGTTTTTCAAAGCTTGAAGGCATTAAAAAAAATCTCTTCAATTGATCATGAAATTGCGATGGGTCTTGAAGACAAAATGAAGCACATTAATATAATTTTTAGCCTCTCTTATGATATAGAAAAACCTGCTGTTTCTAAAAGAACGAAGCCGTTGCTATTTCGCCGCTCGAAACGTATTTTTAAGAAACGAACAAAGGTGAATGGGCATACAGAACTATTTATTAAGATTTTTATCAGAAATTACTCATATATTTTCGGATTTATTCAAATTATCTCTGTAACGACAGCTGCAATGATCATTATTCCGCCACTGTGGATTAAGGCGACTATTTTCATAGGGTTTCTAATAATGATGCATTTCTGGCTTTCATTAATTTGGGATAAGATTACGGCATCAAATCCGATAAGCAATAAGTATAGAGAAATGCCTTCCTATTTTTCTGCAAGAAAAAGGGCTGTTACAACCTTATTTATCGCAGCAATCCTTATACTAAGCTTATTTATCACAGGTTGGTTTTTGCTTCTATCTTATTTTGGAGTCAGTATTGGTATGCTGGGGCGTTAATGTTCCAAATGATTAATAATTTTCTATAGGTTTTCATATTTAATTGCAAATTGATATAATTTTTCCTAGGAATACATATTTAAAATTCCATTAACGTAATCAGGAGGAAAAGCAGTGAGTACAATTAATTGGACACAGGAAGTTGAGAATAGAAAAGATGCATTGATCGAAGATACAAAAAAGCTTCTACAAATAAAAAGTGTATTAGATGAAGAAAATGCTACAGAGGATGCTCCACTTGGAAAAGGTGTTAAAGAAGCACTACACTTCATGCTGCAGATAGGAGAAAAAGACGGATTTATAGCAAAAAATGTAGGAAATCTTGCGGGGCATTTGGAGTTTGGACAAGGAGAAGAAATTGTAGGAATTCTTTGCCATGTCGATGTTGTCCCTGAAGGAGACGGATGGTCCAGTGATCCCTTTGGTGCTGAAATTCGTGATGGGAAAATATATGCAAGAGGGGCGATTGATGACAAGGGCCCAACCATGACAGCTTATTATGCGATGAAAATTATTAAGGAGCTTGGTCTGCCCCTTAATAAACGCGTCCGCATGATTATTGGAACGGATGAAGAAAGCGATTGGCGCTGTGTAGATCATTATTTCAAGCACGAAGAAATGCCAGCTATGGGATTTGCTCCAGATGCTGATTTTCCGATTATTTATGCTGAAAAAGGAATTTCTGATTTTGATATTGTTCAAAAGGCTGACAGCTTAAATGAAGATGAAGAATCTCAAGTAGAAGTCATTTCATTCCATTCAGGACGTAGATATAATATGGTTCCAGACTTTGCTAAGGCCATATTAGTTGTTCAATATGAACACACAGAGGTCATTCAAAAATATGCAGATTTCCTAAAATTGCATGATTTAAAAGGGAAGTATTACATCGAAAATGGTGATTTAATTCTTGAGGCTGAGGGTATTTCCGCACATGGAATGGAACCTAATAATGGGAAAAATGCTGGTTTATATATGGCAGAATTTTTATCAACATTGAATATAGACGCGAAAGCACAGCATTATTTTCAATTTACTGCCGATTCTTTCAGAGAAGATTCAAGAGGCAAGAAGCTGGGGATTGCTTATTCTGATGATATTACGGGAGATTTAACGATCAATGTCGGGAAGTTATCCTACACAAAGCAAGAAGGGGGCAGACTTTGCCTGAATCTTCGCTATCCTGTTACAAGCAAAATGGAAGAGACAAAAGAAAAGCTTGAAGTTTTACTGCAAAAGGAAAGCTTTATCATTGAAAATTTCTCTGACTCGAAGCCGCATCACGTGGACGAGAATGACTTTTTAATTCAGACCTTAAAGAAAGTATACGAAGAACAAACAGGTGAAAAAGCTGAACTGATTTCAATTGGCGGAGGAACTTACGCTCGTTCATTGCAATCAGGAGTAGCATTTGGACCATTATTTCCTGGCAGAGAGGACATCGCTCATCAAAAGGATGAATATATGTATATTGAAGATATGCTAAAAGCGACGGCAATTTATGCTCAAGCAATTTTTGAACTTGCAAAATAATATGAAAATTTGTTAAGATTGCTCCGAAGTTATTTTCTAAAAATGAGATATCACAATGAGGAGATGCATGTGGAAATGGAATATGTGATCGTAAATGGGGAATTCATCGAACGGTCAAAAGTAAAGATTGATATGGAAGACCGCGGCTATCAATTTGGAGATGGAGTTTATGAAGTTATCCGAGTTTATAACGGAAAAATGTTCACTGCAAATGAGCATCTTAATCGTCTAATTGATAGCGGCAAGAAAATCAAAATGGATATTCCATATACTGTTGAAGAAATGAAGGAAATGTTAAACAAGCTAATCCAAAAAAATAATCTCGATCTTGGCACCATTTACATGCAAATTACTCGAGGAGCTGCACCTCGAAATCATGTATTCCCAGGAGATCATGTTCTTCCAACCTTTGTAGCAAATACGAAGGAAGCAGTAAGACCGATAGAAATCATGAAATCGGGTGTAAAAACAATTTTAAACGAAGACATTCGTTGGCTTCTTTGTGATATTAAGAGCTTGAACCTGCTAGGAAATTTAATGGCGAAGCAAAAGGCTGTTGAAGCAGGCTGCTTCGAGGCAATTCAGCATCGTAATGGAACAGTAACAGAAGGAAGTCTATCGAATGTACTGATTGTGAAAGACGGCAAGGTTATCACTCATCCAGCTGATAATCTAATCCTTAATGGAATTACAAGACAGAAAGTATTAGAAATTTGCCGAAATAATGATATGTCTTATGAAGAAACGGCCTTCACTCTAGATGACCTAAATGCAGCAGATGAAGTGTTTGTCTCTGGTACGACTACAGAAGTAACTCCTGTTAGTGAAATAGAAGGAAATAAAGTAGGCGATGGCACACCAGGGCCTATTACGAAAAAGCTTCAGGAGCTTTTTGAGAAGGAAATTGAGAAAGAATGCGGCCATTTAAGTGTAGAAGCTTAACTTTAAAGTAAAAAAATAATGATTTAGTAAAAAAGCAAGCTAACATCATTTTTGATGCTTAGGCTTGCTTTTTTTGAACCTCAGCTAAGGTAGAACATGGCTTTTTTATTTGCTAAAATAAGTTAATATGTCACTCACTTACTTAATGGAGGGCTAAAATGGATAAAAAGACTCATTTTTTCTTTGCGATCAGTTTACCAATTGAAACAAAGCTAAAGTTAAAGGAAGTATGTTCGATAATAAAAGAGAATCTTCCGTTTCAGCGTTGGGTTCATTTTGAAGATTTTCATATTACCTTGGCATTTCTAGGAGCGGCTGAGGAGGATATGCTGCGTAAAGCACAAATCCTTGTTCAAGAAAGATTAAAAGAACAGAAGCCTTTTTCATTACATATAAATCAGCTTGGAGTGTTCGGAAGAGGAGATGCGCCTAGAATATTTTGGGCAGATACTTTAAAAGAGGAAAGATTAACAGAAATACATAATATTGTATATCAGGCATGTGTCAATGCAGGCTTTAAATTAGAAACTAGACCATTCAAACCTCATATCACATTAGCGAGAAAATGGGCAGGCAGCTCTTCTTTTCACACAAGTCTATTAGGGGAAAACAATCCTTTTCATCCTTCACCTCTAACTTTTAAGGCAAGTGAGGTAGTCTTATATCAGACTCATTTAGATCAAATTCCTAAATATGAAAGAACAGCAATCTTTCCGTTGCTGGACGAATAAACTTATCATACAATAATCTTACAGTTCAGTGAATATTCTATATTTTTTAATTATATTTAGAAAATTTAGGGTAAACTCTGAACAAACAAGGCAGGCAAATAGAAATGGGACAATTAATTAAAATACAGGATTATGTTTCACGTTATGAACAGAATATTTATTTATACCCTTCGCGCTATGTCAGATTGAAAAAACAGCAATGGGGAAAATTGAAATCTGCATGGGAAAATAACGATCCCAGTTTTTTTATGGATCAATATCAAGCAAATCAAGATACAACTGACTGGTTTATAGAAGAAAAACAGCCCTTTATGAACAAATTAAAGGGTTTTCTAAAAATAGGAAAAAATGAAATAGATGAAGAAGAAATGATTTTAGAAGAACCCGAAAAATCGGAGGATGAAGAAGATGATGAGGAAGTAAATTTTGATTTCAAAACAAACTTTACTTATCGGCCGGATTCGATTGAAGAATTAAAGCATCAGTTTCTTGATCAGCTCTTCAGCTTTCAAATGAAATGGGCCAGCTCAACATTAACGGAAAAATCATTCGTCGAAAGAAAATACTATTATGATGAAAGGCTCAAATATTTTCTTCAAAGATTTCCGGATACTTATCTTGTTCTATATTTTCCACTTTTTTTATTAAAAAAAGCTCCTGTAGAAGTAGAAACAATTATCTTGGGTCCAACTGGTGTTTGGTGCATCAGTTTTCTTGAGAGTGAGGATCTTGCCGTTTTTATTGGCTCTAAAGAGAGATTCTGGCTGAAGCGCGGAAAAGGTAAGGAGAAAAAAGTCTTGAATCCATTACCCGCCTTAAATCGAACGGGGAAAATTGTTCAGCAAATCTTTCAAATGAATGAAATAGATCTGCCTATTCACAAAATAGTCTTATCCAGAAACGGATATATTGATTATCCGGCATTACCATTTGATGTCCAGCTTATAGAAAAACGAAACTATGAAGAATGGTTTAATAGTATGAGAAATCTTAGTTCACCATTAAAACACAACCAACTCAAAGGGGCTCAAGCTTTACTTCAATTTTGCCAAACAACATCAATTAGAAGGCTTGAATGGGAACTGCCAGATGAAGATTAATATTTTTGAAGGTTGATCCTATGAATAATATTTATTTTATCATTAACCCACAAGCAAAAAATGGCTATTGTCAAAAGGTATGGAGCCAATTAGAAAAAATATTAATGGAACAAAAAATTTCTTATATGGCTTTTTTTACAGAATACAGTGGGCACGCCGAGGAAATTTCACAAACCATTGCTGCAAAAGCAGAAGGAAATAGGGCTACGATCATTGCAGTTGGTGGTGATGGTACGCTGCATGAGGTCTTGAATGGGGCTGCATTATTTAGCAATGTTCAAGTAGCTTTTATTCCATGCGGATCAGGTAATGACTTTTCAAGAGGATTTGGTATTCCCAAAAAACCATCTCAAGCCCTCTTTTCACTATTAAAGGAACTAGATCAACACAATCCGTTATTTGTTGATACAGGGAAGATAGTAACAAAAGACAATAAAGATATATATTTTATTAATAATATGGGGGCAGGGTTTGATGCGCTTATTTCTAGAGAAGTGAATCGTTCAAGAATTAAGCGGCTTTTAAACCGCTTTTCTCTCGGAAAATTTGTTTATGTATATTTTTTATTAAAAAATATGTTTACGTATAAACCAGTTTCGATGGATATAAAGATTGATGGAAGAAAATATTCCTTTGATTCTGCCTGGTTTGTAACTGTGTCCAATCAGCCTTTTTATGGTGGAGGAATGAAAATCTCTCCAGATGCATCTCCTTTTGATGGATTATTAAACATTACAGTTGTCCACGATTTATCAAGAATCAAGCTATTATTTGTTTCTATCACTGTATTTTGGGGTGGACATACTAAGTTTAAGGAAGTAACAGCATTAACTGGCAGAAGCATTAAAATACATTCTTCCGGTGCGCTATTTGCTCATGCAGATGGGGAAGATATCGGCTATACCCCATTAGAGGTTTCGGCGTGCCATAAAGCACTTCCTGTCATATTAGACGGTAACTTGAAAGAAGAGGAGGTAAACATGAATGATTTCTATTAATCGTAAATTCTTTGCATATTTAGATGAGATGAACATCATGACTGTTTTACTTCCTTATGACTATCACGGTGGAAATTCTGCTTTTTTTTCCTTAATAGATGAACATAATCAAGTCATTTCTGAGGTAAAAATACTTAATCGAACAGCTATAGAAGATTCGATGAAATATGTTTGCAAGATCGAAAGGAAACCTATTATTGGCGAGCAGTATTTGGTGTTAGATGAATTTGGCGGAAGAACCGATTTACAAATAGGTGCAGTTATTCGAACACCCGCTTTCGATGAAGCATTTTATTATGAAGGAGCTCTTGGCTGTTCTTATACAAATCAAGGAACTAGCTTTACAGTTTGGGCACCTACTGCAACAAGTGTAAAGCTTAAATTGATGCCTGAAAAAGAAACTACGCATGAAACCGTTGAGATGGAAAGAAAAGAAAATGGCATTTGGTGCACATACGTCAATCGAGACTTGGAAAAATACCGCTATTCTTTTCTCGTTTGTATAAACCTAGAATGGCGGGAGGCAGTGGATCCATATGCCTTTTCTGTTAGTGTCAATGGCGAATATGGCATCATCGTCGATTTACTAAAAACGAAAATGGCAAAACCTCCTCTTCCCCCTCTTGAAAACCCAACAGATGCAATTATCTACGAAACCCATGTTAGAGATTTTACCATTCATCCAAACAGCGGTGTGACAAAAAAAGGGACATATCTTGGTGCAGGAGAATTGAATACGACAGATAAAGAGGGAGCTCCAACCGGATTATTATATGTTAAGAAACTTGGTGCGACCCATATTGAATTTCTCCCACTTCAGGATTTTGAAGGTATTGATGAAAGGGGATTGAATCAGGAATATAACTGGGGTTATAATCCTCTGCACTTTAATGCTCCAGAAGGGAGCTATTCTACCGACCCAGTTAATCCATATGCCAGAATTCGGGAATTGAAAGCAATGATTAATGCTGTCCATTCACAAGGATTAAGAGTCATCATGGATGTTGTTTATAATCATGTCTATATACGAGAAAATTCTTCATTTGAAAAAATTGTACCTGGCTATTACTTTCGCCATGATGAGTTTGGAATGCCTTCAAATGGAACAGGTGTTGGGAATGATTTTGCTTCAGAACGATTAATGGCAAGAAAATTTATTTTAGATTCGGTTAAGTTTTGGCTTGAGGAGTATCAAATAGATGGATTTCGCTTCGATTTAATGGGTATCCTGGACATCGAGACAATGAATAAAGTTCGTGAGGCGGTTGATTCAGTAGATCGAACAGCCATTATTATTGGTGAAGGATGGGATTTGAATACACCAATTCAGAAGAATCAAAAGGCGAATATCAGCAATCAGGAGCAGCTGCCGAAAATCGGCCATTTTAATGATTGGTTTAGGGATACGATAAAAGGAAGTACATTTAATTTATATGATAAGGGATATGCTCTTGGGAATGAACATTATTATGAGGCAGCCAAGCAGGTTCTTACGGGCAGCATCGGGTTAGAAAAGAAAGAAAGAGGGCTCTTTCTATCACCAGTCCAATCAGTGAACTACGTGGAGTCACATGATAACCATACATTATGGGATAAATTAAATGTTTGTTCATCTACGAAGGAAGAAAATATAAAGAAGCGGCAGCATTGTCTAGCTACAGTGATGGTATTGCTTGCACAAGGAATTCCATTTTTGCATAGCGGCCAAGAGTTTTTCCGGACAAAAGAAGGAGTTGGCAATAGTTACCTGGCATCTGATGAAATAAACCGTTTAGATTGGGATCGAAAAGCTCGATATTCTGAGAATGTCAATTATATAAAAGGAATAATTAGGATAAGAAAGGCACATAAAGCTTTTCGGTTTTCCACTTCTGAACAAATAAGAAAGCATTTAAGGTTTCTCTCCTCTGATAAGCCTGTTATTTGTTATATTATTGAAGATGTAAGAAGTTTTGGTCCCTGGAATCGGATTATGGTATTATTTAATCCTACCCAAAATAAACAAACTGTCATGATTCCTGAGGGAAATTGGGAGGTACTTGCAGATGATCAGAAAGCGGGAACGTCACCAATTAAGTATGTTTATGAATATTCCCTTTTACTCATGCCAATTTCCTCGTATGTTTTAGTATGTAAATAATTTTTAATACTTCAATAGATTCGATCAAAATATACGTTCATATAAAAAGAGAATTCACGAATCTGTTTTAATAACCAAAATAAATAAGCTTGACGAAAAAAGCTAGTAAGAGATAAAATTTATATTGATAGCTATTGTGAGGAATTTTCAATAGCTTTTTTCATTTATTAATAAAAATGAAAGTAAAGAGGCAAGGGATATCAAAAGATAACCTTGCGATTCATTATTAGAATACATCATATTTTTGGTGGGCTTTTCATTGAGTCCGCCTTCTGTTTCCATTTGGCGTACTCACGCTACCACATTTTATAAACTGTAATTATAGGCGAAGTAACTATCATCATCTGGTAGTTCGAGCAGGGAAAATCTCTGCTTACTATGAATGCAGTTGGTAGCCTTTATGTTTATCATCACGAGGAGAGTGTACGCTTTTATAATAGCTGTTAGCATAAATGGCTTACTAAATTGCAGGTGAACAATTTTGAAACATTTATTAGGACAAGAATGGGAAATCGTTCCTGCTGGTGGTGCGACTGGAGAGGCTTTTTTTGCAAAGCACGAAGAGCAAAAATTATTCCTAAAAAGGAACTCGTCTCCTTTTCTTGCAGTGTTATCTGCAGAGGGAATAGTTCCTAAGCTTGTTTGGACAAAAAGACTAGAAAACGGTGACGTCATAACTGCCCAGCAATGGCTTAATGGGAGAGAACTGAATCATACGGAAATGAATAATGTACGTGTGGCAAAGTTGCTCAAGAAAATCCATAGTTCAAAGCCTTTGCTTGGCATGCTTAAGAGATTGGGAAAATCGCCGCTTTCCCCTGAAATGCTGCTTCGCATCATTGAAGAGCAACTTGATGGGGATCTAAAGCAGGATAAGACAGTGATTCATTCTATTGAATTTCTTAGAAAAGAGATATTGAATATACGCTGTGATGAAAAAACCGTATGCCATTGTGATGTTAATCATAACAACTGGCTGCTCACTGAAAACAATCAGCTGTACTTAATTGACTGGGATGGGGCAATTATTGGAGATCCAGCCATCGATCTTGGAAGTATTTTATATTGGTATATTCCAAAAAATGAGTGGTCTGATTGGGTTGAGCGATATGGACGAACACTTACCAAAGATTTAATTCTTAGGATGAAATGGTATGTAATTGCTCTAACATTAAATTCAATACAATGGCATAAAAATAAGCTTCGTTTTCAGGAAATGAAAAAATTGCTTGGATTTTTAAATGAAATTCATGATCATTAAGTGAACTGATTAATATCACTTACCCATTGTGAAAGGTTATTCTGATGGGATTCAATGTGATTATCCAAATGAACAGAATTGATACCATGTTGACTGTATTTATATATTTCTTCTAATGCTGATTGTGCATGTTCATCCAGGTTTGGATGAACCATTAATGATTTAACTAACCGTTTCAATTGTTCACATTCTGAAACTGATCCACAACAATCCATTTGATGGTTGTTTAATATATCTTTTAATAAGTTTAATTTATCTTGATGACTAATTGGCATTATAGAGGTGCCACCTTTCTCCTTTTTAATAAGGCAGAAGCAAAAAAGGAATTCATATCTAGGTTGTGAATTCCTTTTTTCATTTATGCATGACCTATGCTTACAAATAAAATAATAAGATTTAATCCTTGAAAATAAGCGCTTCAGCTTATACTTTGGCAGCTTCAAAGCTGCACGACAAAATGTGTTTACTTTTAGAAGAAATACGTAGGGGTATTACCGCATTTCATAGTTGCCATCTATAGTATTTGCATGATATTGTTTGAACTGATATTAATTTTTAGGAGTGTCAAGCATGCGACAACGGAATAAGCCATGGGCTAAGGAAAAACTTGCCGACTACCCGCAATATGTAATAGCTTCACCTGATCGATTTAAAGGGAAATGGCATGATGTTTTTGAGAAGAAGCAACCCCTTCATATAGAGATAGGAACAGGTAAAGGCCGCTTTTTAACAGGTATGGCAAAAGCTAATCCTGATATTAATTATATAGCCATTGAATTACAGGACAGTATTATTGTAACGGCACTTGAAAAGATTATTGAGGAAGAAATCCCCAATATTAAATTGATGAATGTTAATGCAGAAGAGTTACGAGAGTTTTTTGAAAAAGGGGAAGTAGATCGAATTTATTTAAACTTCTCTGATCCTTGGCCAAAAACTCGCCATGCAAAGAGGAGATTAACTTTTAAGCATTTCTTGAATATATATGAGGATATTCTTATCGATAATGGGGAAATACATTTTAAGACCGATAATCAAGGTTTATTTGAATTTTCTCTTATGAGTTTTTCTGAATATGGAATGCTGCTAAAATATGTGAGTTTAGATCTTCATAATAGTGATTTTGAAGGAAATATTATGACTGAGTATGAAGAGAAGTTTTCAAACAAGGGCAATCGCATTTATCGCTGTGAGGTTCAGTTTATATAAGTGACAGCCTGAAACGCTCGCTTTCTTCGTTACTTACCTTCCGCGGTGCTCATTACCCATCCATGGTAACTCCGCTCCTCGTAAGGCTTCGTGCCTCGAAAGACAAGTGTTTTCAATCAGCCTAAAAAGTAATGAATAAAACTTTGTCTACACTCTGGAACGCATTATGTTTAATGCGTTTTTTTGTTATGCTTTAATTTTATTTCCTAATATAAATACGTTTAAAAAGTGCTTTTCTTATTTTGGATAATACACTATGCTATAATCGGAATAGAAACTGAATATTCGTTATATTGAAATTACAGGAGGTTTGTACAATGGATAAGGATGTAATATTTCAAGAGCATTCAGGTACAGGCTGGGTCATATTAAATCGTCCTAGAGCATTAAATGCATTATCACTGCAAATGGTAACGGATATTTATAACAAACTAAAAGAATGGTCAGAAAACGAAAGCATTGCGCTTGTTTGCATTAAAAGCCAAATTGAAAAGGCTTTTTGTTCTGGCGGGGATATTCGTTCCATTTGTGAGATGGCTAAAATAAATAAGTCGAGCACATTTTTTAAGGAGTATTTTTCAACAGAATACAAGATGGATTTACTCGTTCATGAATACCCTAAGCCAATTCTTGCTTTTATGGAGGGGGTTGTTATGGGCGGTGGTGTCGGCCTTTCAATAGGAGCTAAATTTAGAATTATGACGGAAAGAACAAAATGGGCCATGCCTGAAATGAATATTGGTTTTTTTCCTGATGTGGGTGCGAGTTATTTTCTCAATCAAATGCCTGGAAAGGTTGGTACATATCTAGCTTTGACTGCTAAGGTCTTGACTGCAGGAGATATCCTTTACACAAATGCAGCGAATTATTATCTAATGAGTTCGGACTTACATAAAGTGGAGGATTTTATAAGAAGCTTCAGTTGGAGAAAAGGGACAGTAGAAGAACCTCTCACTTCTTTTTTAGAAAGTATTTGTATGAAACAGGAGCAGGTATCCATTTCACTAGATGAAAAGAGGATTAATCAACATTTTCAATACAAATCTATGGAAGAGATTATCGAATCTTTAGATGAGGCTACAGAGAATGGTGATAAATGGGCGGAAGAAACAAGAAGTTTACTGTTGCAGAAATCCCCGACTTCTCTAAAAGTCACATTAGAATTAATGCAAAGAGGAATAGAGTACACTTTGGAAGAGAGCTATGAAACGGATGTAATACTTGCTCAAAACTTTTTACATACAAATGATTTCCATGAGGGAGTAAGAGCTGTATTAGTAGATAAAGACCATTCCCCTAAGTGGAATCCTGATTCATTGAATAATGTAAGCAATGAATATGTTAATAGCTTTTTTTTATTTTGATCAGGATGATGGGGAAATGTAATTGATATTTTTTTCAAATTGGCTGTGTTAATGCTTAGTGTTGAAAATGATATTTTGTTGTTGATTCTCGCTGCAGGCGCGAGATCCTCGAAAATGCATTCGCATTTTCTTCGTGCGGTGAGTATTCGGGGAAGATTATTCAACGTCCTGCGGGAGAAGCGAGTCAAAGGGAGACCCCGCAGGAGCGATAGTGACGAGGAGGCTTCCGGACCGCCCGCGATCGCTAAGTGCCTGCAGCGGAAATCAACAGGGAAGTTTAACATAGCCATAAAATTAGTAAAGAAGACAATTTTTGAATTTAAGGAGTAGATCGAATGAGATTAGAAAAGCATTTGTTATCTATCTTAGAATCACTTCATGATGCAGTAATTGTCATTATTATGGACAGTACAATTGTCTATGTAAATAAAGCTTATTCTTTACAGTTTGGTGTTCCTGCAAAGAAAATAATCGGAAAAAAATTAAAGCAGATTGAGGAACACTCAAGAATTTTAGAGGTTTTAAAAGATGGCAAACCGAGAATAAATGATTGCAGCTACGTCCATTCTCTCAAAAAAGACGTATGTGCAAACATAACTCCATTAATAGAAAATGGTGAGATGATTGGTGTCGTTACAATCATGAAGGACATTTCAGAAATAACAAAAATGGAGGATGAATTAACGAAGTATAAAAGCGACGTTACGAAACTTCAAGAGCAATTGGATAGAAGAAACTTTTTTAAACTCGAAAGTCAATCACAGGTAATGAAAAAATCCGTTCATTTAACAAAAAATGTTGCCGACACGAATGCAACGGTAATCCTTTACGGTGAAAGCGGAGTTGGTAAGGAGATCTTTGCTACCGCCCTTCACGAGGCCAGTAAAAGGAATAATAATCCTTATATTGCCATAAATATTGCATCAATCCCAGATGCGTTATTTGAAAGTGAAATGTTTGGATATGAAGACGGTTCCTTTACAGGGTCAAGAAAAGGGGGAAAAAAAGGTCTTCTAGAAATGGCAAATGGAGGGACGCTTTTTCTAGATGAAATCGGTGAAATGTCTTTAAATGCTCAAGCGAAGTTGCTTAGAGTCATTCAAGAACGTCAATATCAAAAAGTAGGTGGCACAACACTAAATCCCTTAGATGTTAGGATCATTTGTGCAACTCACCGTAACTTAAAGGAAATGATTAAAGAAGGCAAGTTCAGAGAGGATTTATTTTATAGGATTAATGTTGTCCCAATCCATATTCCACCGCTCCGTGAAAGGAAAGAGGATTTGGCATTTTTGACGAATAATATTTTGCATGATTTATGTTTGAAGTATGGAAAACATGTAAGGATTGAAGAAGAAGTCATCTCCCGTATGAAACAATATGATTGGCCTGGAAACGTACGAGAACTTGTTAATGTGTTAGAAAGAATGATTGCAGTCTGTACTAAATCATATTTTGACCTAACAGATCTCCCTGAGTATCTATTTAATGAACAGCCTCTTTCCATGCCTAGCTCCAATCCTTCTGTTCATTCTATTTCAACTCCGAAAAAAACGAATAGGTTGGATATGATCTTAGAAAATGCAGAAAAGGAGCATATTGAATTTGTAGTGAGAAGCAGCAAAAATAAATCAGAGGCCATCCGAGAATTAGGAATGAGCCGAAAATCCTTCTATGCTAAAATAAAAAAATACCAAATTCAATAAAGTGAAACTTCCATCAGTGGGGGTTTTCTTTCATCCCCCACTGATGGTTAGTTGAACCAATCGGGCCTTTACGGGCAGTTGATCCCCACTTAGGTTTCTTTGATTCTTCCGCAACCTTGAAGTGGGGTCTTACTGCCCGTTAATCTGCGATAAAATATTTAAAGATAATAATGCTGGCATAAAACTTGCATTATATTCTTCTGAAAAGCCATCCTTTCGGAACAATGGGATTAAAAAAATGGGCATAGGAGGAAGAGTTAATGAAAGTAGATATTGAGAGAATGGAAGCTGAGCAAGCAAAAATCATTCTTCAGGAAACAGCAGGTTTAGCGATCATCACTATTCACAGACCTCAAAAAAGAAATGCATTAACAGCAAATATGTGGCAGCATTTATCAAAAGTAGGTAGAGAGATATTAGAGAATCCGAAAAATAAGGTTGTATTATTACGAGGAGCGGGGGAACAGTTTACAGCTGGATCGGATATTAAGGAATTTCATCAAATGACATTAGAGGAAGCAGAAGAATCATTCGTCCTTATGGAAGAGGCTATCTCAACATTTGAAAATTTGCCAATCCCTACAATCGGAGTCATTAATGGCCCAGCAATGGGGGCAGGGCTAGAGCTAGCACTTGCATGTGATCTTAGAATTGGCTCGGAAAAATCAAAATTAGGAATTCCTGTTGGTAAATTGGGCATCACACTAAATAATAAATTCGCACAGCGGCTAGTTGATTTGATTGGACCGAGCCTTGCCAAAGATTTGGTTTATACTGGAAGGGTATTAAAAGCTGAGGAAGCATACCGATTAGGAATGATCAATTATTTAGTAAATGAGGATAATCTTGATCGTTATGCGATTAGAATGGGAAAATTGGTTGCATCTCAGTCGCCAGCTTCATTACTTTCTATAAAGAAGTCGGTAAGCCAATGTGTAAATAGTGTCCCTGAATTATGGAAAGGAACTTCTAGATTTGTAGATACTTATGATTTTCCGGAAGGTGTGTCCGCTTTTGTTGAAAAAAGGATACCAAGATTTTCGCGCAGGACAACAAATGGGGAACAAGTAAAGTAAAGGAAGATCACTTTGCGCAGGAACTTCCTTTAATTCCTGTTCATTTAGAGAATATGACTTATAGCTGCAAACGTTTGTGTAGATGTGATTTCCAATTAGGCTGGATGAGTCCCTACCTAAATTCCCGATGTATCAACTACGGAAACGAGTTCATTTACCTATTTATTTTATTTTACTTTATTAATCAAGATGTTTATTGCGTGAAGTTCAATTTGTAAATTACGCAAAAAATGGTTGTAGATATCCTCTTGAAGAATTTCAATTTTCTCGTATAAGCTGCCGCATATTGGATATTTTATGTTCACCTTAATAGTAAAGGTCGGTAGCTGCTGCAAGTTCATCACAACTGATTCACATTTCACTATTTGTTCATGATTCAAACAGATAAACTCTACCATTTCTTGAAAAACTTTTTTATAAATCTTGATAGATCCCTTATGGAAATCAGGGTGGACGATTGTCGTTTCACCTATTCTTTCTTTTTTAGGCGAAAATATTTCTACCCCTTTTTGAATCATTCTCTTGAAGAAGTTTTGTTCCACTTGTTTATAAGGCAGAGGGATAACATGCGTTCCCTCGGTTTTTCTTATATATTGTGCAATTTTTATCTGACTGGAGGAGCGAATATCTTCAATATGATTGACTTGTTTTATTTCCCCTATTTCTAAGCGGCTGGCAATTAGTTTGACCATTTTGTCAGATGTTCCGATAATAAGAATCCTGCTGATGAAATGATTGCAAATAGCCTGCTGAACCTCTTGCTTATGCTGTTCATCAAAGAAGGTAGCTCGCTTTACCGCTGATATTGCGTTTTTCTCAAATTTTGCAGAGGTTCCAGCTATTTTCTGTCCGTTTAAAATTAACAGACCATCATCAATAATTGCGGTAATCTTTTTTTTGTATGCAAATGATAAGGCGATTGTACTTTTTCCAGTTCCACTTGGGCCGCTTAGCGAAAATATTTCCATATTATCCTCCTCATTTCTGCTCATTGTTAAAAAATTGTTTGTAAATTATGTTATAAAACCTCTTCGTAATGTTGGAAGAGGTTTTTATTGTTTTAGCTAAAATTCACTAATTAGCTGAGCTGTTTCATTTTGAAACAAATGTTTCCAAAGGATACAAGTGTATTTCTTTTGGAAACAAAATGTTCTAAAAATTCAGTTATAAAATCAGTAAATCAATCTTAAGCTTTTGGCATAAAAATTGCAAATATAGAAATAAGTCAAAATAATAGAGGTGAAAAAGAGGATGTCGAAAGTAAAATATGAAGAAAAAAACAGAATTGGGATCATTACAATTGATTCACCTCCAGTGAATTCCCTGGATCGCGAAGTTTTTGATCAGCTGGAAAGTGTTGTCACACAAATTGGTGCAAATGTAAACGTGATTATCATTGAAGGAGCTGGGACAAAGGCATTTGTAGCTGGTGCAGATATAAAGGAGTTTCCAGGATTAGCTCCGGAAGCAGGAGAAGCACTATGTACAAGAGGACAGTCGATTTTTAATTTGTTGGCTGAATTAAAGCAACCTGTCATTGCAGCAATTGATGGTTTCACATTAGGAGGAGGTTTAGAGCTTGCACTTGCTTGTGATATTCGGATCGCCACTGCCCGGTCGCAATTTGGACTTCCAGAAGTTAAGCTAGGCATAATTCCTGGGTATGGAGGTACGCAGAGATTACCGCGGCTGATTGGTATTGGAAAAGCGATGCAGTTAATTTTTACTGGAGACTTCATCTCAGCTGAAAAGGCTTATCAGATTGGGCTAGTTGAAGAAGTGACAGAAACTGATGCTCTGAGTAAAGCACTCGAGATTGCAAATTCCATTTCATCAAGGGGCCCAATTGCAGTGAAAGCTGCAAAAGAAGCGGTCATGAAGGGGATGCAAGTTTCTTTAAAGGAAGGATTAAGTCTTGAGGCAAAATTATTTGGAGATTTATGTACAACGGAAGATAAAGAAGAAGGAGTAGCTGCTTTCTTTGAAAAAAGAGAACCAGTATTTACAGGAAATTAAGGAGGAGTTTTAACATGAAGAAAATTGCAGTGATTGGTTTTGGAACAATGGGATCTGGCATTTCACAAGTATGTGTGGAAGCAGGCTATGAAGTAATCGCCATTGAAATGGAAAAATCTTATTTCGATCGCGGCCTTGCGCTAATAAAGAAAAACTGGAATAGGTCTATCGAAAAAGGAAGAATTGATGAAGCAAAGAGAGAGGAATATGAGCAATTACTTACAACTTCTACGGAATGGGAAGCGATTGCGGATGCTAATTTCGTTATTGAAGCTGTCAGTGAAGATATAGAGTTAAAAAAGGAAATATTTAAGAGAATTGATGAAATAGTGAATGAACAGGCGATAGTAGTAAGCAATACATCAGGCTTGAGTATTACAGAAATAGCAAGTGTGATGAATAATCCAGGAAGAGTTATGGGATTCCATTTCTTTAACCCTGTTCCGGTCATGAAATTAGTAGAGCTTATTAAAGGTTATGATACGACAGAAGAAACGTATCAGCAGTCAAAAGAATTAGTTGAATCACTGGGAAAAGAAGCGGTTTCTGTAAAGGAATCACCATTGTTTGCGGTTAATCGGATTTTAGTTCCAATGATCAATGAAGCAATATTTGTTTTACAAGAAGGTGTGGCAACTGCTGAGGATATTGATAAAGGTATGAGACTAGGTGCAAATCATCCAATTGGACCACTTGCACTAGCAGATTTAATTGGACTGGATACACTTTTATTTGTACAGGATTCACTTTATGAAGAAACACAGGATTCTAAATACCGTTCGGCTCCGCTATTGAGAAAGCTAGTAAGAGCAGGGCATCTTGGAAGAAAAACTGGAAAAGGCTTTTTCGAATATTGATAGGTTTATCGCAGATTAACGGGCAGTAAGACCCCCACTTCAAGTTTGCGAGAGAATCAAAGAAACCTAAGTGGGGGATCAACTGCCCGTAAAGGCCCGATTGGTTCAACTAACCATCAGTGGGGGATGAAAGAAAACCCCCACTGATGGAAGTTTCACTTTATTGGATTATAGAAAAGGAGGTAAATAGATGAGTAGCACCATAGGAGAATTAATTGAATGGTCAGCGATAAATTACCCTAATAAAACTGGGCTAATTTATCGGGAAAAGGAGCAAAGCTTTACCTTTCAAGAATTAAATGAAAAAGTAAACCAATTTGCTTCCTCCCTATCACAACTAGGTGTAAAAAAAGGTGATGTTGTTTCAACCTTCCTTTATAACACGAGTGAATTTGTTATTACTTTATTTGCTTCAGCAAAACTTGGTGCTATTTTCAATCCGATTAATTATCGGCTAACACCAAATGAGCTTCAATATATATTAAATGATGCTGGCTCCAAGGTTCTTATTTTTGAAAAAGATACAGCTAATGTCGTTGAAGAAACAACGAATCTGGGTGTCAATGTTTCACATTGTATTTACACAGATGAATATGTGCCACAATACGCAATGGATTTTTATAAGCTGCTTGAAACAGGATACTCATCAAAGCCAGATGTTACCGTAACCGAAGATGATATATATATCATGATGTACACGAGCGGGACGACTGGACGGCCAAAGGGAGTCATTCATAAGCATAGAGATATGGTTCATCATAATTTTTTGATGATTGAATGTATGAAACTCAGTAAAAATGATGTAGGACTTTCTGTTGCACCATTAAATCATACAGCAGAATTACATACATCTTTTCTTCCAAGAGTAATGGTAGGAGCAACTACTATAATTAAGCATCATTTTGAAGCGGAAAAGGTATTAAAGACCATTGAGGAAGAAAAGATTACCCATATATTTGCCGCCCCGACAATGGTAAACATGCTTTTGAATGTTAAAGAGTTTGAGAATTACGATCTTTCAACATTAAGGATTCTCGGTTATGGAGGCGCTTCCATGGCTCCAGTACTGATTAGAAGATTTCAAGAAAAGACAAATGCAGATCTAGTGCAAATGTTTGGGACAACAGAAATGGGTCCGGTAATGAGTGTCTTATATGCGGATGAGCAATTAGAAAGAGCGGGTTCGGCTGGAAAAGCTATTCTTACACATCAAATGAAAATTGCACGTGTACAAGAAGATGGAGGTCCAACTAATCCTAGTGATGAATGTGACATTGGTGAAATAGGTGAAATCCTTGTTAAAGGCCCGTGTATGATGAAGGAATATTACAGGCGTCCTGAGGCAACCGAAAAAGCACTGGCATATGGCTGGTATCATACTGGAGATATGGGATATGTAGATAAAGATGGATATGTCTGGATTAAAGATCGAATGGACTACATGATTAATTCCGGTGCAGAAAATGTATATCCGAGAGAAGTAGAAGACTCGATTCAAGAGCATCATGATGTGCTAGAGGTAGCTGTTATTGGAAAGTCTGACCCGTATTGGGGTGAAACCGTTGTCGCTTTTGTTGTAAAAAGAGAAGGAAGTTTGATAACGGAAAAAGATTTAGATCAATTTCTAATAGATGGGAAGAAATTAGCCAAGTATAAGCGCCCGAGGGAATATCACTTTGTAGAAAGTCTGCCAAAAACGACAAGCGGGAAGCTGCAAAAATTTGTTCTTGCGAAGGAGCTTTCCAAAGAAGAGGGGGGAGTTAAATGAAAGCAGAAAAGTTAATAAGCAATGATTTTGATTTATCTGATGAACATCTCGAAATTAAACAGGAAATTCATCGTTTAGCACAAGAGCGAATTAAGCCAAGGGCAATGGAAATTGACGAAAAAGCCGAATACCCTATGGATATTTTACACCTTCTTTCTGAGTATGGTTATATTGGTGCAAATATGCCAGCGGAGTATGGTGGCTTGGGACTTGACTTATTAAGCTTCTGTCTAGTCGTAGAGGAAATATCACGTGTTTGTGCATCCTCTTCACAAGTAGCTGTTGTTCAAGAACTAGGAACATTGCCAATCATTATTGGCGGAAATGATGCTTTGAAAAAAAGATTTATTCCAGACTTAGCAGCAGGGAAAAAAATTGCCGCCTACGCATTAACTGAACCGAACGCGGGCTCTGACGTAAGGAGCTTAAAAACACGTGCTGAGCGTGATGGAGATTCGTATATTTTAAACGGACAGAAAATGTTTATCAGCAATGGTGGGGTAGCAGACATCTATTCAGTGTTTGCCCAAACTGAAAAAGGAATTACGGCCTTTGTCGTTGAGAAAGATACCCTTGGTTTTCATGTCGGTAAATTAGAAAAGAAAATGGGAATAAAAGGCTCACCAACAGCCCAGCTCTATTTCGAAAACTGCAGAGTACCTGTGGAAAATAGAATTGGTGAAGAGGGAGAAGGCTGGCTGATTGCGATGAAGACTTTTGATAAATCGAGGCCAACTGTAGCAGCTCAGGCTTTAGGGATTGCACAAGGTGCTTTTGATTTAGCAGTGAAATATGTACAAGAGAGAGAACAGTTTGGCAAAAGTATTGCCTCATTCCAAGCGGTACAATTCATGCTTGCAGATATGGCAACACAAATAGAGGCTGCACGGGGTCTTGTATATAAAGCAGCTTCAAAAGTAAATGAAATAACTTCAACTGGAAAAAATCCAGAATTAACGAAAAGCTCTTCAATGGCCAAGATGTTCGCTTCAGATGTTGCGATGAAGGTGACAACAGATGCAGTACAGCTTTTAGGGGGTTATGGATTCATCCATGAATATGAGGTTGAAAGAATGATGAGAGACGCAAAAATAACACAAATTTATGAGGGAACAAACCAAATTCAACGATTAATTATCGCGAGAAATCTTTTAGGAGGAAGGCAATGAAAAAATATAAGATCATGTTTATTCATGGAGCAGGCGGAACAAAAAACAAATGGCGTGCCATGAAAGATTACTGTGAAGAGGCACTTTATGAAGCTATTGATCTTCCAGGACATGGAGAAAATGAGTTTAATCTTATTACTTCCATTCAAGATCATGCCGCCTATATTGACCAATCTATTCAGGAAGACACGATTGTCGTTGGCCATTCAATGGGTGGGTTAATTGCGCTTGAATTGGCTGCAAGAAACAAACGTGTAAAGGGAATTGTCCTCGCAGCAAGCTTTTATGAATTGCCTGTGCACCCAAAAATACTTGATAAGCTGGCTAATGGTGAGTTTCCAAGCTCATTGTTTCATGCGTCATACAGCAGTGATGTTGCCGAGTCGTTGCTTGAGGAAGAAAAGAAAGAGATGAATAAGGTTCCAATTGAAATTACTTATGCAGATTTTAAAGCATGTAATAGCTATTTAGAAGGAGCTGAAAGACTTTCTGCTTTAGACATTCCGATTTGTGCCATTTTAGGAAAACAGGATAGGCTTTTGCCAAGTGAACCGGAAAAATTGCTGAAAAATATAAAACGAGAGATGAGTATTGTCGAAATCGATGGCTCTGGCCACTATATTATGCTAGAAAAACCAGAGGAATTTTTTGAAGCATTGACATTGTTTACTCAAGAATTAGAGCAACAAACAGTCTAAATTGAGCAAAAATTGAATGATTATCGATAATCTAGGGGAGTGAAAGGGAAATGGGATTATATAGGAAAAGGAATGACGGTGGTGAACAACCTTATGCGCTTGGACCTCTAAAGTTTAGACTTCCATTTATTCATTATAAATTTGAATATCCTGACTGGATTCAAGGAGCCATTTTATGTGTGGTTCCTATGGGAATTACAGCAGTCATGATGGACGTACTGGGGATTCCATTTGAATTAGCAATTGCCTTTGTTATTATTAACAATTTTCTTTACCTTCTTCATACCCATTTTGGTGACCCTTCAATTGCTGGATGGATCACTGCTGGCATTCCCTTGTATGTAGGGTTTTTAAAAGGTTTTCCTGAGGGAGAAGCAAGAATTCTTGCTCTCATCGCCTTACAATTAACTGTTGCCCTTTTATTTTTGCTCATGGGAATCTTTAAAGGAGCAGATACCCTTGTCAAGCGATTACCTATTTCCCTCAAAGCTGGAATACTCCTTGGTGCAGGATTTGCAGCAATCTTTGGAGAGTTCTCCCTAAATGGTAGAGTTTGGACAATGCCTATTACGATTCTATTAGGTGCTGCCTTTTGTTTTTTCATGATGTTTTCGAAAACAGCAGAACCTTTAAGAAAGAAATACTCTCTTTTCCGTTATATTGCTCAATTTGGAATAGCCATTCCCTTTGCCCTTTCCTATTTAATTGGTATGCTAATCGGCGAGGTTAAGGTACCAGAGATAACATGGAATTTCATACCATTACCAATCGGCGAAATTATTTCCAATTATAGTGTGTTTGGGTTAGGATTTCCTCCATTTGAATATTTCATGAAAGCGCTTCCGTTGGCTGTTGCAGCGTATATTATCGCTTTTGGTGATATATTAGTAGTTAACTCTCTCATTGATGAGGCTAATGAGGTTCGCAAAGACGAGAAAATTATTTTTAGTGCTAGTAGAAATAGTATTATCGTTTCAATTAGAAACTTTATACAAGGAATATTTATGCCATACTTACCTTTATCAGGTCCACAATGGACTGGTGGACAAGTATTGGTCATTAATCGATATATGAACAACGGCCGCAAGCAAGTAGATAGTTATTGGGGAGGTGCGACAGGGATATTCTGGGGAATGAGCATTGCGCTTATGCTTGGACCAATCGTATCCTTGTTCAAACCTGGTATTAATATTGGAATGGCATTAACTATGCTAATACAAGGCTATTTATGCGGCTACTTAGCTATGGAAGTGTTAAAGGAAAAAGGAAATTTAGAAAAAGGAATAGCAGTTATTATTGGTGCAATCCTTGCAACCAAGGGGGCAGCATGGGGCCTTGGTGTCGGTATTGTATTATGGCTCCTTCTTGAGAAAAACTGGGTTAAAGATATGAAAGAAGATACAAGCGAAACAAAAACTGCTTAATTATTGTAGAATTAAAATTCAGAATGTTATGATACGAAAGAAGGGAAGAAAATGTTTCTTCTCTCTTTCTTATTAAAAAGAGTTGGAGGTATATAAATTGCTATATATCAATGGAGAGTGGGTCGAATCTGAAACTAATCGTTCATTTCCTGTATATAATCCTGCCAATGGCGAAGAAATCGGAGAAGTTGCCGATGGGAATCGAAATGATACAAAAAAGGCTATTGAAGCAGCTGCCCAAAGCTTTAAGACTTGGTCTAAATTAACAGCATATGAACGTTCAAGTTACTTATACAAAGCCTATCAGATCATGATGGAAAGAAAAGAAGAACTTGCTCGCTTAATGACAATCGAGCAAGGAAAACCATTAAAAGCTTCACGTAATGAGGTCCAATATGGCGCAGATTTTTTATTATGGTATGCGGAAGAAGCTAAACGAGTTTACGGAGAGATTATACCAGCGCAGAGAAGAGATCAAAGGTTTTTGGCAATCCGACAGCCAGTAGGTGTAATAGGTGCTATTACTCCATGGAATTATCCAGTTTCTATGATTACTAGGAAACTAGCTCCTGCTCTTGCTGCAGGCTGCACAGTTGTATTAAAACCCGCTGAGGAAACTCCTTTATGTGCAAAGGAAGTGTTTAAGGTTTTAGCGGACGCAGGAATTCCGAATGGAGTCATAAATTTAGTTTCTTCTGCTAATCCAGAGGAGATTGGCGAGGAATTATTATCAAACAAGGCGGTTAAAAAAATTACGTTTACCGGATCAACGAATGTTGGAAAGCTATTAGCAGAAAAAGCAGCAAGATATGTTAAAAGAATCTCCATGGAATTAGGGGGACATGCTCCATTTATTGTTTATGATGATGCTGATCCAGTCCATGCAGCTAAAGGCGTTTCATTAGTGAAGTTTTTGAATACAGGGCAAGCCTGTATAAGTCCAAATCGAATCTTCGTTCATCGGTCAATTGCTGAAGAATTTACGAATACTCTTATTGAACGAGTTAATAAGCTAAGAGCAGGCAATGGATTAGAAGAAGGGGTTAGTATTGGCCCGCTTGTTAATGAAGCCGCAATCGAAAAGGTGGATGATCAAGTAAAGGATGCTATTGAGAGGGGGGCATCCTTGAAAATTGGCGGCAATCGAATGATAGAAAATGGACTAGGCAAAGGAAATTATTATGCCCCAACTATTTTGTCGGGAATCAATAAAGAGATGAAAATATTTAGTGAAGAAACCTTTGGTCCAGTTGCACCCATTATCATTTTCGATTCTGACGAAGAAGTAATGGAGATGGCAAATGATACGAATTATGGACTCGCTGCATATGTCTATACTAATAATTTATCAAGAGCGATGAGAGCATTTGAAGAATTGAACTTCGGAATTATTGGGATAAATGATATAAATCCTACATCTGCTGCCGCGCCTTTCGGAGGTATGAATGAAAGCGGGTTAGGCAGAGAAGGTGGAAGAGAAGGAATCGAAGAGTATTTAGAAACGAAGCTTGGCGGATTTTCTATCTAATTTTTAGATGGTGTAAAAGCTCAGTGTTGATAATGCTATTTTGTTCTTGATTGGAGCGGAAATCAACAGGGAAGTTTAACACAGCCAATTCTTAAAATATTAAAATTTAAAAACTATTTACTTTCCTACCAATGTAAAAAGAGTTATTAATAGAGCGGCGGGTTCGATGAATCTCTCGAGATGAGTGATGATTTCGTAAATAAAAGCTCTAGGATAGCAAAATCGCTCCCGCCTGCTATTAAATTTAATCTTCTTTAAAATGGGCTCTACCTAGGATAGCTTGTATGCATCCAAAATCAATCCAGTACCTGTATCTGCAATAAATTCATATTGCTCTACACGATCACCTTCTTGTCTAGATATTCCGCCACGATATATATCGTATTTTAGGTGGCCCTTTTCGTATTTCTCTGATTGCATTTGAATCCACGAACCGCTAATTGGCCCCGCTTTCTTAAAAGCATTTTTTGCATTAGCCAATGCTTTTTCAGGTGAGACGGTAGTTTTTTGTGCAAGCAACTCTCTAGCTGCATATCCACTAGCTAATCCAACTCCCACACCTAATATAAATGATTTCCAGTTCATAAACACTCCCCCAGATGAGAATAAATAAACACGAATAATACATACATTTTAAAAATTAAGTATAAGCTTTGTCGGGTAAGAAATGTCTAGCTCCACAAGGAAGGCTTCGACAGCGTAAGCATCGCACGACCAAAAGGAAGCTTTTTGGGAGGACGTCGCGTTTTTGTCGACCTCTCGGGTCTAAGCCAGTCCGCCAAGAAGGTTAAAGAACAACCTTCCTGTCGGCCAGTCTTATGCTTGCCTTAGGGTGATCACTAAGGAAAGCTCCTTAGAATAATCATCGCAGGAACAATCTGAACTTTGATTGTTCCGAAGGTGCTTGCGCTTTTCTGTCTACTGTACCATCTTATCAAAGAACAGGCTCGGATAAAAACATTTAGAGTGGTAAGTAGAATTAAAGTTCTGTAAAATAAAAATAACATAAATTTCTTAATGAAAATAAAGGAGCATAAAGATGAACGAGAAAACAAGACAGCTTTTTAAAACATTAACTGAGCTGCCAGGTGCGCCGGGAAATGAACATTTAGTACGTAATTTCATGCGAGAACACCTTAGTCAATTTGCTGATGAAGTTGTTCAGGATAAACTAGGAAGTATTTTTGGAATAAAAAGAGGTGACGAAAATGGTCCAACTATTATGGTTGCAGGCCATATGGATGAAGTTGGTTTCATGGTCACTTCAATTACTGACAATGGCATGCTGCGCTTTCAAACGTTAGGCGGTTGGTGGAGCCAAGTATTATTGGCTCAAAGAGTACAGATTATGACGAGTAATGGGCCTGTCATTGGTGTGATTGGCTCTATTCCACCACATCTTTTGGATGAAGCTAAACGCAGTAAGCCAATGGAAATAACAAATATGTTAATTGATATCGGTGCTGATAATCGTGAGGATGCTGAAAAAATTGGGATTAAGCCTGGTCAGCAAATTGTCCCTATTTGTCCTTTTACACCTATGGCCAACGAAAAGAAAATTATGGCAAAAGCATGGGACAATCGCTATGGCTGTGGATTAGCGATAGAGCTTCTAGAAGAAGTAAAAGATGAAAAGCTGCCTAATATCCTTTATTCAGGAGCAACCGTCCAAGAAGAAGTTGGTCTTCGAGGCGCCCAAACCGCTGCCAACATGATTAATCCAGACATTTTCTTCGCATTGGATGCTAGCCCAGCAAATGATATGTCAGGCAGCAAAGATGAGTTCGGGCAGCTAGGTAAAGGGACTCTCTTGAGAATTTTAGACCGTTCCATGGTGACTCATCGAGGAATGAGAGAATTCATCCTTGATACGGCTGAAAAGCATAATATACCTTATCAATATTTTGTATCTCAAGGAGGTACAGATGCAGGACGAGTTCATCTATCCAATGAAGGTGTTCCAAGTGCTGTAATCGGTATTTGCTCTCGCTATATTCATACACATGCTTCGATTGTACATGTAGACGATTACGCTGCAGCGAAGGAATTACTAATAAAGCTTGTCAAGTCGTGTGACCGTACAACGGTTGAATCTATTCGTCAAAATAGTTAAAAAAGCAAATACTTTCTTAGCAAAGAGGCAGCCATTTTGTTGCCTCTTTTCGGTTCCATTTTTAAGGAGTGCGTATTATGAAAATAATAATTGGTTCTAAGAATCCAGCTAAGATTAAAGCAGTTGAAACCGTATTTCATAGCTATCAAGCTGAATTTATATCAGTCAATGTTCCATCCGGAGTTAGAAATCAGCCATTTTCAGATGAAGAGACAATGAAAGGTGCCATTAATAGAGCTTACAGTGCCTTAAAAGAAGGTGGCGGGGATATTGGGATTGGACTCGAAGGTGGGGTTCAGGAGACGGAATATGGGTTATTTTTGTGTAATTGGGGAGCACTTGCAGAGGAGGGAAAGCCTCCAATTATTTCTGGTGGTGCTAGAATCCCTCTCCCAAAGAAAATTGCAGACAGATTGCATTCCGGAGAAGAACTTGGTCCAGTAATGGATAGATTTACAGATAAAGAGGATGTTAGGAAAAAAGAAGGGGCAGTAGGAATCTTTACAAATGGAAAAATCAGCCGGTCTGAAATGTTTACACATGTGGTTAAGCTTCTTGTTGGCCAATACGAGTATAGATCTAAATAGGATTTAGGGTGGTTTTCTATACAAAGGTAGTGAAAATATGGTTTCTTGTTACAATTTAGTCAAAGGGTTGCCAGATGATCAATAAGAAATGTATGATAGAAAAGGATTATAGATTTTCCTGGCAAGGAGGAAAAAAGTATGAGAAGCCATTATAAAGCTGCCTTGCTCTTGTTTTTTGCTATTATACTGCTGAGTGCTTGTTCTGCTTCATTAAAAGAAGAGCAAAAAGTGACAATGGATACTGTAAATAAAGCCTTCAACAATAAACCAAAAGAGACAAATAATGAAAATGAAGATATCAAGTTCTATTTACCATTTGGTTTTGAAGTAGAAGAAGAGTCACCAAACAATATCATTCTAAAAAATGGCTCGAAAAAATATATACTATTTTATAATCAGCATGAAGGCCCTGATAGTAAAGTTGTGTATGATGCTACACTAAAGCAAAATGAGTATGATTTAAAAGAAACATATAATGAAAATGGAAAGTTTGGATTTCTATTAATAAAAAATAATGACAAAAAAATGAATGAAATGACAATCGGTGTTGGTGGAGTAAAAATTACGACCAATACAAAAACAAAAAGTTTATCAACCGAAGCAAGTTCAATGATCGATATCGTTCAATCCGTTAAGATGAAATAAGAAAAAGCGAAGGTTGCCCTTTCGCTTTTTTATTTCATCTTCTTTTTTCGTATTTTTATTTTTTGGAGAGTAGATAGTAAACGATTACTTGATTTTTGTACGATTTTATCATCTGTGTTTTCTTCAACATCATCTAGTTTGAAAAATATTCATAAAATTTAATTTTATTTAATTATAGAACTTATTTTCTATAATGACAATATGTAAAAATAGGTCAAAAGTAATACAAAGAGGTAATATACGCTGAAAAAGATGATTCCTAAGGCCTTAGAAGCGTACTTAAGTAACCAAAAGATCAGCTCCCAATTCTTGAAGGTGGTTTAGCGCATTTTATTAGCTTAGCTATAATAAGTTTGTTATTATCAAAATATATGAAATGAGAAAAAAGTCGATTTAAATATCGTGATATAGAAATTCACACAGGAGGAGATCGAAATGAAAAAGCTTGAAACAATGGAGCAATTTGAACAGCTTAGAGATCATGGAAAGCATATTTTTATGTTTTCTGCTGATTGGTGTCCGGATTGTCGCATAATTGAACCAATTCTTCCAGAAGTTGAAGCGAAATATCAAGATTATACCTTTATCTATATTGACCGCGACCAATTTATTGATTTATGTATTCAGCTTGATGTGTTCGGCATTCCAAGCTTTATTGGCTTCCAAGATGGGAAAGAACTTGGCCGTTTTGTCAGCAAAGATCGAAAAACACAAGAAGAAATTGAGAATTTTATTAATCAACTGGATCAGTAAAATGATAACCCTCCATCCTTTTAGATGGGGGGCTTTTAGTGTACAATTTTTATAGATAAATACTTGCCTAGCTTCAGCTTTTCTTCTAAGGAGGGACTAATATGAAAATGAATAGTATAAAAATGAAAAAAGAATTAGAAAAACGATTAACAAATTCCAATCGAGTTTTTTTATTTGATAAGAAAAAGGATGAACTTCGCATTGAAAACAAAGAAACTGGAAAAGGAATTACAATTTCATTGCCAGGAATTATTGCTAAATGGGAAGTACAAAACGTGAAGGCAATTGACGAGGTCGTCTATTACGTTGAAGAAGGATTACAGGCAATGGAAGGAAGAGCAATTCAGTTATCAGGATATGAAAAGAATATATTTCCAGTTATTCGTTCAACTTCATTCCCGACTGAATCTGAGGAAGATGTTCCATTTTTAACAGATGAACATACAGCAGAAACAAGAATTTATTATGCACTCGATCTTGGAACAACCTACCGGCTTATTGATACAAAGCTTATGCAAAAAGAAGGATGGGCCCATGAAAGAATAAAAGAAATTGCTTTATTTAATGTACGCTCGCTTTCAACAGATTTGAAAAGTGATACAGTTGCTGGAAATACTTTTTATTTTTTAAATAAAAATGACGGATATGATGCAAGCAGACTTTTAAATGATTCTTTTCTTAAGGAAGTGGAAAAGAAAATAATTGGTACAATGGCAGTGGCAGTCCCTCATCAGGATGTTCTTATTATTGCAGACATAATGAATGATACAGGCTATGACATTCTCGCTGAAATGACAATGAGCTTTTTCGCAAGCGGGAGAGTACCAATTACAGCTTTGTCCTTTTTATATGAAAACAGTGAGCTTGAACCAATATTTATCCTTGGCCAAAATCGAAAGAAGTAGATAATTCATAACAAAAAGTTTTAGGGATCACAAAGTTCAGCTGTGGTCTTTTTGTGCGACGGACAGTCGCATAGAGTGTTGACTAGTCAACACTCTTCTTTTCTTTATTTGACAGAGACGTCATTTCGATGAAGCCATGAGAGTGGTTTCCCTACTTTATTTATTACAAAAATTCCCTTCGATTATGACAAAATTATTTTATTTTTATCGAAATATTTAACCATTAAAAACAATCTCTTATTTTTTCTTCAAAAATCGAGAAATACTGATAAAATAAAACTTCACCCGTTGGGGATTTTTTTATTCCCAATGGGTGTTAGTTGAGTAAATTACGCTTAGAACGCTACATCCTCCCGGAAGCTGTTCTTTTGGTCGAGAGATGTATTGCTGACGAAGTGCTCTCTGTCCTGTGGCTTTCGCTTGGCGGACATTCCTGTAAAGCTATCGAAGTCTTTCATGTTTTGTTCGTCCTCGGGCTTTAACAGACAGTTAACCGTATTAAACATACTAATTGGGTTTCCCAAACATTTTGTAGGGGTTTTACTGCTTGTAAAACTGCGATAAAATGGATGGGATAGAATCGAAGAAAGAGTTGGTATAAAATGAGTTGGATTAAAAAGCTATTTCAAATGTTCAGAGATGATGAGGATCAGAATGAATATAATCAAGAAAATATGATTCATAATCATCAAGATTATGAATCTGAAACATACAGTCAAAAAGGTTCTTCTAAAGATGTAAACGCAAAGGTTGTTTATCAATATCCAAAAGGACAATTCCGTTTTCCACTGATCCCTGATGATAACCATGAGCAAAAAACAAAAGGTGAAAGAAAACGAAGCAATGAAAGAGAAAAAGCGTCATTCTCACCAAAAACAAAAGAAGAAAAGCCTATAAGAAATCCAAAACATCAAAATGCTGCTACACCTAAAAATAATAATGAAAAGGAAGTTTCCAAAAGAAAAAGGCCTTTTCAGCCAACGGAAATTCCATCTCCGATCTATGGGTATAATCGCCCTAAGACAGAAGTTACTAATAGGCAGGTAGAGACAGAACCGATAGAATATGAACTAACTGATAGCGTCTCTGAAGAAATGAAAGGAGAGCTCGTGCTTAAAGAGGGGCTAAGATCTATAAATGAAGAGTTAATGGATCATTCTTCACATGAAAACACGAATAAGATAGAAGCACTAGCGGATCAGTTAGTTGAAAATCAGCAAGAAGCACCTTATTTCTCAGCTTCAGTATTGGAGACTCAAGAGAGTATATCTGAAGAATCATCAAACTCTATAGATCATTTTCAAGTGATAGAAGAGAAAGAAGACCTCGAAACCTGGAATAGTGGTTTTGAAATAAATAATGAAGAGAAGGTCAGTGAAAATTCGAAGATAATTGTTGACCAAGAAAGAAAAGAAGAACAAAACGAGAGCAGGATTCCAAATGAAGAAAGTAAATTAGAGGAGAAAATCTCATCTCCTACTAGAAAGCATATACCATTTAATGTCATAATGCTCAAAAATGATAAACAAAAGTTTACCGAGAAAACAGAAACAATTCCATCATCTACAATAGAAAAAAATTTCTTACGCGATGAGGAAACTAAGTCAGATACAATTTCAGTTGAAAAACCATTCTTGGATGAGGACATTTCATATTATGAATTTCCTTACAAAAGCTTGCTTAATCCTCCGGTCTATCAAGAAAAATCCTCTGACTGGCTAATTGAGCAAGAAGAATTATTGAACTCGACATTAATAAACTTTAATGTTCGAGCGAAAGTTGTCAATGTTACGCAAGGGCCATCGGTTACAAGGTTTGAAGTCCAGCCAGAACCAGGCGTTAAGGTAAATAAAATTACAAATCTCACTGACGATATTAAATTAAGCTTAGCAGCAAGGGATATTAGAATTGAAGCACCTATTCCAGGAAAACATACGATTGGGATTGAAGTGCCGAACAAAGCAAGCAGGCCGGTATTTATTAGTGAAATCATTAATAGCCCAGTGTTTAATGATCATGCATCTCCATTAACGGCTGTTCTTGGATTAGATATAGGCGGGAATCCAATCGTAACAGATTTAAGGAAAATGCCACACGGTTTAATTGCTGGTGCAACTGGATCAGGGAAAAGCGTGTGCATTAATTCAATTCTTGTCAGTCTTTTATACAAAGCCACACCTGACGAATTAAAGCTAATATTAATTGATCCAAAAATGGTTGAACTGGCTCCTTATAATCAAATTCCACATCTAGTTAGCCCTGTTATAACGGATGTGAAGGCGGCAACTGCTGCCTTAAAATGGGCTGTGGATGAGATGGAGCGTCGATATGAGTTGTTTGCCCATGCGGGCGTTAGGGATATTAACCGTTTTAATGAGGTTGCTGAAGAACATAAGCGCTATTCTGACAAGCTTCCATATATGGTTATCATTATTGATGAGCTCGCAGACTTAATGATGATGTCACCTGCAGATGTAGAGGAAGCGATTTGCCGGATTGCCCAAAAAGCAAGAGCCTGTGGAATACATTTAATTATTGCTACACAAAGACCATCCGTTGATGTCATAACAGGATTAATAAAGGCGAATGTTCCGACGAGAATTGCTTTCTCTGTATCATCCCAAATCGATTCTCGGACAATTATTGATATTAGTGGTGCTGAAAAACTACTTGGACGAGGAGATATGCTATTCTTAGAAAATGGCTCATCCAAGCCTGTTCGTCTTCAAGGCACATATGTTTCCGATCAGGAAATTGATGCTGTCGTTGCCCATGTAAGAAAGGAACGAGCCCCTGAATATTTATTTGAACAAGAGGAGTTACTGAAAAAGACACAGGCCATTGAAGAGGAGGATGAACTTTTCTATGAAGCCTGCGAGTTTGTTATTGATCAAGGAGCTGCTTCAACATCGAGTCTCCAAAGAAGATTTAAAATCGGTTATAATCGAGCAGCACGGCTGATTGATATGATGGAGAAACAAGGGTATATTTCAGAAACACGTGGAAGCAAGCCTAGAGAGGTTCTGATAACAGATGAAGAACTTGAATCTATTTTAGACACTAGTACAATAAATTAATAAATGGTATCCTTTACTTGCATGTTTTAAGCTAATAGAAAAGTTTTAGTTTATAGCTAACTAAAATGGTTACGAACATTCGATATAGATTCAGCTTATGAGATCACATAAGGTTAACATAGCTTTCGCCGGAAGGACATGGCGAACACCAATTTTTCTAATTATGTATTTGAGGAGCTTTAGGAATGAAGGAAATTGAACTTAAGGTAAAAGGGGAAATAAAACGCCTCACAAATCAGACATTCAAATTTGACGAAAGGGTCAGAGATGGCTGGTTTTCTGCGGTATATTTTTTAAAAACTAGAGATATTGTAAATAAATATCATAAAGATAATATTGTTACGATGCAATTTTTTCAAAAAAATCATGCTGTTCTTTGTGGTACGGATGAAGCAATTGCTCTTATAAAAACTTTTGCTGATAATCCGGATGAACTTGAAATATATTCTTTAAAGGATGGTGACCAAATCTCACCATTTGAAACCGTATTAACCATTATGGGGCGATATCAAGACTTTGGTTATCTAGAGGGAGTGATAGATGGGATTCTCTCTCGTCGAACTTCAGTCGCTACAAATGTGTATAATGTTGTGAAAGCTGCAAGCGTATCTGGGAAACAGAAGCAGGTCATCTTCATGGGTGACCGTGATGACCACTATACCACTCAAGCAGGGGATGGATATGCGGCTTTCATAGGTGGAGCAACAGCACAAGCCACTCATGCTATGAATGAATGGTGGGGGAAAAAGGGCATGGGCACGATGCCTCATGCACTTATTCAGATGTTCAACGGAGATCTTGTTGCTGCAACGAAGGCTTATCAGGATACATTTCCGGAAGATGAATTAGTTGCTTTAGTTGATTATAATAATGATGCAATCACTGACTCTCTAAAAGTAGCAAGAACTTTTGGGAAGGATTTGAAAGGTGTACGCATTGATACTTCTCGTACAATGATTGACCAATATTTCCTTAGAAACCAGCACTTACTAGGTACGTTTGACCCGCGAGGAGTTAATGCAGAATTAATTTTTGCCCTTAGAAAAGCACTGGATGATGAAGGGTTTAATCATGTGAAAATTGTTGTAAGCGGAGGTTTTAATGAATCTCGCATACTTGAATTTGAAGAGCGTGGCGTTCCTGTAGACTTGTACGGAGTAGGCAGCAACTTATTAAAAATTAATATAGGATTTACAGGAGATAATGTATTAATTAATGGCAAACATGCTGCAAAGGCTGGTAGACGGTACCGTCCAAACCCTCGCCTTGAAAAGGTAGACTAAACAAAGAAAAGAGTAATGTGCAAAAGGAACGCAGACTAAAACCGCCACGTCCTCCCAAAAGCTCTGCTTTTGGTCGTGCGATGTATTATAGCTGACGGTGCTTTCCTTGTCCTGTGGCAACGTCTGCATGACCCGCATCCTGCGGGCCTCAAGCATAAGGCGAGCCTCCAAGAAGGTTGCTCTTTAACCTTCATGGAGGATTTGACTTATGACCTCGAGCCGATGGCACAAGATGCTAGACAAAACGGCATGAATAGATCAAGCTGGGATTTCATTACATAGTTTTTAAAAATAAATAGTGCTATAATGTTTGAATATGATGATCAGTGGGCTGTAAAGCTTTAAGAGAAGTTAGAGTTACACTTAAAAATATTTAAAGTTTATACTCTATAATCAATAAGAACGACAGTCCTATTTCAAATTGATGTCCATAAATGGGATATGCGCATAACTAGATAAATGTCATATACTATTTTACAGATATACGATGGTTGGAGGTTCTTTATATGACTATTTACCATTTCGTAGGTATTAAGGGGTCCGGCATGAGTGCCTTGGCACAAATTCTTCATGATATGAAATTTGAGGTGCAAGGCTCAGACTATGAAAAACACTTTTTTACACAAAGGGCCCTTGAGCAATCAGGAATAAAGATCCTTCCCTTTCAAAAGGAAAATATTAAGCCTGGTATGACGATAATTGCTGGAAATGCATTTCCGGATTCTCATGAAGAGATTCAAGAAGCAATGGAGCTTGGATTGCCTGTTATTCGTTACCACCGTTTTCTTGGTGACTTTTTGAAAAGATTCACGAGTGTCGCTGTGACAGGTGCTCATGGGAAAACTTCAACTACAGGCTTGCTGGCACATGTAATGAAAGGTGCTAAACCAACTTCATTCCTTATCGGTGATGGAACTGGTAGCGGAGACGAGAACGCTGAGTTTTTTGTATTTGAAGCTTGTGAATATAGAAGGCATTTTTTGTCTTATTTTCCTGATTATGCAATTATGACGAATATTGATTTCGACCATCCTGATTACTTTGCCAATATTGATGATGTGTTTTCTGCATTTCAGGAAATGGCATGGCAGGTTAATAAGGGTATCTTTGCATGCGGTGATGACGAGCAATTGCAAAGGATTCAAGCAAAGGTACCAGTGGTTTTTTATGGCTTTGGAGAAGAAAATGACTTTCAGGCTCGAAACATTATTAAAACGACTGAAGGAACCACTTTTGATGTATTTGTGAGAAACACTTTTTTTGAAACTTTTTTCATTCCTGCATTTGGAGATCATAATATATTAAACTCCTTGGCAGTTATTGCCCTTTGTCAATATGAAGAAATCGATGCACACATTGTCCAGGATTACCTTAAATCCTTTAGTGGAGTGAAAAGAAGATTCACAGAGAAGCAGGTAGGAACACAAATAATCATAGATGATTATGCACATCATCCGACTGAAATTAAGGCCACCATTGATGCGGCAAGACAGAAGTACCCTGAACGCGAAATTATTTTCGTATTTCAGCCACATACATTTACAAGAACACAGGCATTTCTTGATGACTTTGCAGAGAGTTTAAATTTAGCTGATAAAGTTTATATATGTGAAATTTTCGGTTCTGCCCGTGAAAACCATGGAAAATTATCAATCAAGGATTTAATAGGGAAAATTCCTGGTGCTGAAAAAATAATAGAAGAAGAAACGGCTGTTTTAAAATCTCATGAAAATAGCGTAATTATTTTTATGGGAGCTGGAGATGTTCAGAAGTTTCAGGAGGCATACGAGAGTCAATTATTATTATAAAATTGACCATGAATGAATCAATATTAAAGGATGCAGCTATACTGACTGCATCCTTTTTTCTGTAAAATAAGAAGGTATAATTTTTCTCGAGTTAGAGAAATGTCTAGCTCCGAAGTACAGGACGTACTAGTGTCGACGTTGCCACAGGACGTGGCGTTCTTAGTCGACCAGCGCCTACCCCGGACGTACAGGACGTACGAGTGTCGACAATGAGACAGGACGTCGCGTTTTTGTCGACCTCGAGGTCATAAGGCAGTCCGCCAAGAAGGTTAAAGAGCATCCTTCCTGTCGGCCTGTCTTATGCTTGTCGGGGGTGAGCACTAAGGAAAGCTCCTTAGAATAATCATCGCAGGAACAATCTGGTTTTTGATTGTTCCGAAGGCGCTTGCGCTTTTCTTATTTCAAGTTTTCTGGGTTCAGTGCTTCAAGTTCAGGAATGACAAAACGGCCGTCTTTGCGAATTAAACAATCATCGAAATAAATTTCACCGCCGCCGTAATCTGGTCGCTGGATGTTGACCATATCCCAATGAATATTTGATTTATTGCCATTATTAGCCTCGTCATAGCATTGGCCTGGCGTGAAATGGAAGCTTCCATCAATTTTCTCATCAAATAAAATATCCTGCATTGGATGTAATATATATGGATTTACACCGATGGCAAATTCTCCGATATAGCGGGCACCTTCATCTGTATCAAAGATTTTGTTTATTCTCTCAGTATCATTGGCTACTGCTTCAACAATTTTTCCATCCTTAAAGGATAACTTCACATTCTCAAACGTAAAGCCATTATAAGGTGATGGTGTATTGTATGTGATGACTCCATTTACAGAATCACGAACTGGTGCTGTATAGACTTCTCCGTCTGGAATATTCATCTGTCCAGAGCATTTTATTGCTGGAATATCTTTAATGGAGAAGGTTAAATCTGTTCCAGGACCAGTAATCTTTACTTTATCTGTTTTATTCATTAATTCAACGAGATTATCCATTGCTTTGTCCATTTTTCCGTAGTCAAGATTACATACATTAAAATAGAAGTTCTCAAAACCCTCTGTGCTCATTTTCGCTAATTGAGCCATTGAGGAGGTTGGGTATCTGAGAACAACCCATTTTGTTTTTGGTACACGAATTTCACGATGGACCTTCTTCCCAATCGTTGATCCATGGATTTTCATTTTTTCATCCGGTACGTCAGAATGTTCATTAATGTTATCCCCAGAGCGGAGACCTATGTATGCATCCATTTGACTCATAACATTTGCTTCAAAATCCGCCATCATATTAAATTGTTCTTCCTGTGCACCAAGGAGGAGTGAACGGTCAACTTGATGATCTTTCAATAAAACAAATGGAAATCCGCCAGCAGCATATGCTTCTTTTACAAGAGCTGTAACAAGTTCTCTTTGTAATCCGAAGTTTTCAATAAGAACTTTCTCACCTTTTTGAAGTTGTACAGAATAGTTAATTAAATTTTTTGCAAGTGTTTCAATACGAGGATCCTTCATCTAATCTATCCCTCCGATAAAACTATTTCGATTTACAATAAATATTGTATCCTAATTTTTCTTTTTTGTTTAATAATATATTTTCACTTTTGACAAATATGTTAAAATGTCCAGTGTACATAGAATCTTTGAAATAAGAAGAAGGATTTTTGTTCTATTAAATGGTATTTTATTAAGAGGGAGGTTTATGTCCATTACATCTAGGTAAAAAGATAATAGCAGTCAAACGGAGGTTATTAAATTGCAAATTATTATGTATTTAAGTATAGCAGTAATCGCAATTGCGTTTTTAATTCTAGTCATTTATTTATCAAAAACATTGAAATCCTTGCAAATTACTTTAGAAAGTGTTTCTAAAACATTAAGTGGTTTAGAGGGTCAGTTAGATGGAGTAACGAGAGAAACAACCGCTTTACTCCAAAAAACGAATGCATTAGCAGAGGATATTCAACAAAAATCTGAAAATCTAAATAGTGTTGTTCATGCTGTTAAAGATGTTGGAGAATCTGTTCGAGGATTTAATAATTCTATTAAAAGGATTACTAGCTCTGTTAACGAGCAGCTAGAAGAAAATCAAGATAGAATATCGCAAGTCGTTCAATGGGGGCAAGTTATCCTGGAGCTCAAGGATAAGTGGAAAATGAGAAAGCAGGCTCATGAAATTGTAGAAGACAAGAGTGAACCCCAAAAAATGGGCAAGCAAGAGCCTCAGAAAAAATGGATTCGAAGTAGAAATTAAAAGGAGGAGAAAGAACATGAGCAGTCAAGAGCGTGGGCAGTATGAACAAAACCAAACGAAATCGGAAGAAAGTATTAACACAAAGGACTTTTTAATCGGTGCTTTAATCGGTGGAATGGTAGGGGCAGCTGCAGCGCTTTTCCTAGCCCCTAAATCTGGTAAGGAATTGAGAAGTAATCTTAATGAACAAGCAATCGTTTTAAAGGAAAAGACAGATCAATTTCGAGATACAGCAAAGGCAAAAGGAACACAATTGGCTGTAGTGGCTAAAGAGAAATCAAATGTAATTGCACAAACAGTTTCCAAACAGTCAACCGATATCGTAAATAAAGTAAAAAACCTGACGCCAACAGTGAAGACAATTGGAATAGTTGAAAATAGTGAAATTGATAAAAGCGATCAAGCTATAAGTGATGATATCCAGAGGAAGCTAGAAGAAACAAAAAAAGCATTTGATGACACAGAATCTAAATATAATCAATAAGCTTATTAAATTGTTTTCATAAAGGTGAAGTGATAAGATTACTTCACCTTTATTTAATATAAGTATAACTTTTTTTGAGATTAAGAAATGTCTAGCTACACAAGGAAGGCTCCGGCAGCGTAATCATCGCAGGAACAATCTGTTCTTTGATTGTTCCGAAGGCGCTTCGCTTTTCTATTTAGGAGGGAATCAAATAATGCATAAATTCAATACGATTGAAGAGTTTGATCAAACTGTACAAGCTGCAGAGCAGATCATGGTTTTAAAGCATAGTTCAACATGTCCAATTAGTCAGGCAGCCTTTGAAGAATATGAAAGCTTTGCTAGCGAAAATGAAAACTTATCCATCTACTATCTTATTGTTCAAGAAGACCGTCCTTTGTCTAACCATATTGCAGAAAAGTTCAATATTAAGCATGAGTCTCCTCAAGCAATTCTATTTAATAATGGTAACGCCGTTTGGCATGCTTCTCACTGGAAAATTACATATGATTCATTAAAAAAGGCTCTAAATGCATAAAGAAAACTCGCCGATTGGCGAGCCTTGGAATGGCGAAGACAGAGGCGTAGTTGCACTTATCGCGCTCATAAATGCCACGACCTCCCAAAAGCTTCTCTTTTGGTCGTGCGATGTATCTCTGACGAAGCTTTCCTTATCCTGTGGCATTCGCCCGACTAGGACATCCTCGTAAAAGCTATCGCTTTTCCTTCGTGCAATGTTAATCGCTATCGAAGCCTTCCTTGTCCTGTCCGTCGTACTTAATTCCTAAAAGTGACAACTGTGTCGGATCATCTTCTGCGCTGGAAATTTATACTTTCGCTTAACGTATAAAAAAACATCCAATTTTGGATGTTTTTTTAATTTAACAAAGTATTTGATTTTGTAGGCCACACTATTTTTAATTCATCACCTGGTTCAATTTTGCTATGGAATGAGGCTTCTTCTCCATTTATTAATAACACAAATTTACCATTAGATTCTGCAGGTATTTCAACATCTACATGGCCAAATACGTCTTGAAAAATGAATGGTTCTATTTTACCTTGTTCAATGAAAAGTTGATCCCCATCTCGGATGATGTCTTCTTCTAATAATACTACGCCATCTCTTTTCATGACTGAAATTTGTTTTTTTAGATTAATATTCTTGTTGTTAAAAGAAACTGGGAGGTATTGTGATAACATCATTTGTTTCATACTTGCCAGATCTCTTACTGAAATTGTTTGTTTATTTTCTATAATGATATGGTCGCCATTTTCAAAACCATTATATGGTTTAACTTCTTTTCCGTTTCGGGAAATTTCCCCTGAAAGTTGAGGGATAAAGTTTTCTTTTCCATTTATTTTAACGCTAAAGGGTCTAATCCCAGAGACTAGCTCATGTAATTTCAAGGAAATAAGCATTTCTTCAATCGTTTCTGAGATTTTGCAATCTATGACATCTCGATCTTCTATATACTTGTCTGGATTTGCTGGTGCTCCATTACATGATAAGGAGGCTGATATTGTATATGGCTCCTCATTTATTTTAATTTCTTTACTAGGTATTTCATCAACTAAATCTTTGATTTGCAGTTCAGCTTTTTTGCCATCTTCCCCTTTTTCAACAATGAGATGGTCACCGTTTCCAATTTCGTTATCTAATGAGTATGATGTTCCATTGCATAAGATCAGAGGAGCTTTTCCATGACCGCCAGGAATGGTAATATTTTGTCCGTTTACTGTTACGATCATAGCTAATCCAGGCTTACCGTATAGTTTATTCATTTTTATACCAGCAGCAAGAAGACAGTCACCAACAGTAAGTTTTTTTACCTCAAACAATCTCACAGGCTGTTCATTAACATATACTGTTTTATATTGAACAGGTGATTTATGAGCGGCGATCGCAATACCAATAGGTGTAACGAGGTCTGGCCCCTTCGTTATATGATCAGATAAGGATAAAGATTGAATCGCATCTATACCTCTAATGGCGACTCTATTGTTTGGCAAATTGAGTTTTTCTGCCATTCTTATTGGCAATTCTGGTGTCAGGCTGCCGCCGCCTACGAGCATGACCGCCTTTGGAGACTGATGATTGTTTAAACTCAGAATTTCATCACATATAGAATTTGCTAATTTTTCTAATGCAGGAGAAATGCTCTGAATAATTTCATCTTTCTTTACTTCCGTTTCAAATCCAAGAATATCCGTGACCCTTATTGTGTCATTATTATGTAATTCTCTTTTTGCTTTTTCAGCAAGTGGAAAATCTAATAGCAGATGGTCGCTAAGCGCCTCCGTTATTTCATCTCCTGCTACTGGAACCATGCCGTATGCGATAATTGTTCCAAAATCTGTTATGGCAATATCTGAAGTACCAGCTCCTATATCTACTAAAGCGACATTTAATCTGCGCATGGTGGGTGGAATTAACACATTAATAGCTGCAATAGGTTCTAGAGTGAGTGCTTCCATCTCCAGTCCTGCTCGGTGAAGGGCAGATAAGAGTGATTCAACAACAACCTTTGGTAAAAAGGTTGCTATTATTTCAACAGAGGCTTCCTCCCCTTGCTGGTCAATTAAACTACCAATCTCTTCACCATCTAACCGGTAATAAAGAACAGAATAACCTACACAATAATAATAGTAAGTCTTTTCTGATTGAAACCTTTCTGCTACACAAGCCTGTGCTTGCTGTACAGCACTTAATTCTAGATGAAGAATATCTTGTTTTTGGATTAATGGCTTCCCATTAATATTGATGCTTACTTTTGCTCGCTCTGTCTTTAAAGCCCGCCCAGCTGCTGCAACACAAACCTTTTTCAAAGGCCCGTGTTTTTTCTCAAGCATTTCTTTTATTTCTAATATAATCTTTGAAACAGACAAAACATCATGAATTTGCCCATCAAGCATCGCTCGTTCTGTATGCTCTCTCAGAAGGAAGTCGACAACATGATATTGACCTTGATTTTCTTCTAATATGATTCCTATTACTGAACGCGTTCCTATATCTAAAGCAAATAGCTTTTTTTGTTCGTGCATGTGAATACACCTTCTTTAACAAGATACTTTACTTTATTACTTAAAAGCGTTTAATTAATAAAGAAAAAATTCGTGACATGCAGGTTATTTTCATATATAATAACTCTAATTATTAAAAATGTATCATATATTTAAGGGGCGATAAAGAAGAATGAGAGGAATCATGTGTATTAGGATAGGATAACTTATTCTTAATGGTTACCTCATTCATATCGATCTTAATTAACTATTGAAGGGGAGGGATTGAATTGAGTAATGAACTTAATCAATTGCGAAATCGAGTAGATGAGTTAAATTTGCAGCTCCTTTCATTAATTAATGAGAGAGCTAAATTAGTTCAGGAAATTGGGAAGGCAAAGGAAACACAAGGGGTTCATCGTTACGATCCTGTCCGCGAACGACATATGCTGAATTTAATTAAAGAGCATAATGATGGTCCTTTTGAAAATTCTACAATTGAACATGTGTTCAAGGAGATTTTTAAGGCTGGATTGGAACTGCAAGAGGATGATCACCGAAAGGCTCTTTTAGTCTCTAGGAAGAAAAAGCCCGAAAATACGATTGTGGATATTAAAGGAGAAAAAGTTGGCGATGGAAATCCACATTTAGTATTTGGTCCTTGTGCGGTAGAATCGTATGAGCAAGTAGCTACCGTTGCTGATGCAATTAAAGGAAAAGGTCTTAAGCTTCTTCGTGGAGGTGCATTTAAACCTAGAACATCACCATATGATTTCCAAGGTCTAGGCATCGAAGGGCTGAAAATATTAAAAAGAATAGCAGATGAATATGATTTAGCTGTCATTAGTGAAATAGTAAGTCCTGCTGATATAGAAACAGCTGTAAATTACATTGATGTTATCCAAATCGGTGCAAGAAACATGCAAAATTTTGAATTATTGAAAGCAGCAGGTGCAGTCAAAAAGCCAGTGTTACTGAAGCGTGGAATTTCAGCTACGATTGAAGAATTCATAAATGCAGCGGAGTATATTATGGCTCAAGGAAATGGGCAGATCATACTTTGTGAACGAGGAATACGTACGTATGAGCGTGCAACCCGCAATACTTTAGATATTTCTGCAGTGCCAATTTTAAAACAAGAAACGCATTTACCAGTTCTGGTTGATGTCACACATTCAACTGGAAGACGCGATTTACTTCTTCCTACTGCAAAAGCGGCATTAGCAATTGGAGCGGATGGTGTTATGGCTGAAGTTCATCCAGACCCGGCAGTTGCATTATCAGATAATGCTCAGCAAATGGATTTAAAACAGTTTGATGAGTTTATGAAAGAGCTGCGATCGTCTGCCTTTGTTAAAGTATAATTGCTGGAAAGCCTTCTGCATTTCGACAGAAGGCTTCTTTTATTTCTATGTTTGAGTGTCGTTTTTGTAAAAAAATGAGTCTTGACATTGCGGCAATTCGTTGACTGTCGTATGATTAATTACATAATTATGCATGTGTAACCAATCACAATTATCATCGTGATAAGGTTTAGAAACTTGTAGTAAACTATAATAAAATGAATCATCTAAGAGTATAAGGAGTGAAAAAAATGAATGTAACAATATATGATGTTGCTAGAGAGGCAAATGTATCAATGGCAACGGTTTCCCGAGTTGTAAATGGGAATCCAAATGTAAAACCCGCAACTAGGAAAAAGGTATCCGAAGTGATTGAAAGACTTGGTTACCGTCCAAATGCAGTTGCACGCGGTCTTGCGAGCAAAAAAACGACTACAGTTGGTGTAATCATACCAGATATTTCGAATATCTTCTTTGCGGAGCTGGCTAGAGGAATTGAAGATATTGCAACCATGTATAAATACAATATTATTCTTAGTAATTCGGATCAAAATTTAGATAAAGAACTCCATTTATTAAATACAATGCTTGGAAAGCAAGTCGATGGAATTGTTTTTATGGGAGGGAATATTACCCCGGAGTTAGTTGAGGAATTTGAAAAATCTCCAGTACCAATTGTTTTGGCAGGTTCAATTGAGGAATCTGAAACAATCCCATCAGTAAATATTAATTATGAGCAGGCGACATATGATGCTGTCACATCGTTTATTAAAAATGGCCATAAAGAAGTAGCAATCGTTTTAGGACCTTTGCATGAGCCGATTAATAGCGTGAAAAAACTTGAAGGCTACAAGCGAGCATTAGCAGATGAAGGAATATTTTATAACGAAGGGTTAGTAGCTGAAGGTGATTACACATATGATTCTGGAATTGAAGCATTTGAAAAGCTTCTCGAAGCAGATAAGAAGCCAACTGCAATTTTTTCAGCATCCGATGAAATGGCACTAGGCATTGTTCATGGAGCAGAAGATAAAGGATTTAATATTCCAGAAGATTTCGAAGTAATCAGTTCAGATAATACAAGATTATCATTGATGGTTCGTCCTCAGCTAACAACTATCGTACAGCCACTATATGATATCGGAGCAGTTGCAATGAGGCTCTTAACTAAGTATATGAACAAAGAAGAAGTAAGGGATCATATTGTCGTTCTCCCACACCGAATTGAACAACGAAGCTCAACAAAATAATGGAAATGCCGATATAAGTAGAAAAGCGTAAGCACCTTGTTCAGCCCCGACAAGCATAAGACAGTCCGGCATGAAGGTTGTTCTTTAACCTTCTTGACGGAATGACTTATGACCTCGAGGGGCTAGGTGCTGTAGCTAGACAGAGAAAAGCGGAAGCGGCTTGCCTGGGGCGACAATCTTAAGACGGCCGACAGAAAGGTTGTTCTTTAACCTTTTTGGCGGAACGGCTTAAGACCTCGAGCCCCTAGCGGATGCACTTTTCATTATTTTTAAAAGATCGGGAGAGGACCATATGAAAAAGTTGGATGCACTAACGCCAATTGGTTTGATTGTTGGCTTAGTTATGCTTATTTTTGGGATTATTTCAAATGGAGGAATAAGTGGCTTTTTTTCCTTTATTGATCCAGCTTCCATGTTAATTGTTTTAGGTGGATTAATTGCAGGGTTGCTTGTAAGCTTTCCACCAAAAGATATGAAACATGTTTTTACTGTTATTAAACAAGGCTTTAGCCAAAATGAGCAAAATTTGAACCAATTAATTAAGACGTTTGTCACTCTTTCTGAGCGTGCGCGTCGTGAAGGGCTGCTTTCATTGGAAGTTGAGTTAGAAAAGGTTGAAGACCCTTTTATTCGTAAGGGAATATTGCTTGCTGTTGATGGAATTGAGCCTGATATGATTAACGATATTATGAATGCGGAAATTACAGCTATGGAGGAGAGACATCGAAAGGGAAGAAGTATTCTCGAAAAAGCTGGGGAATACGCGCCGTCATGGGGGATGATTGGTACATTAATTGGACTAGTTCTCATGCTAAGAAACTTAAATGATCCATCAAGCCTCGGTCCCAATATGGCAATTGCTCTATTAACCACTTTATATGGAACATTACTAGCGAATTTAGTATTTCTTCCAATCGCCTCAAAGCTAGCTTTAAAAACAGAGAAGGAAGTCTTTTTAAAGCAAATAATTATCGAAGGTGTACTTGGTGTACAAGCAGGTCAGAACCCTAAGCTTCTTGAAGAAAAGCTGAGTGCTTTCTTATCTTCAGAAGAGAGAAAAGCAGCAGCGTCATTGATGCAATCAGGGGAGGATTTAAAAAATGAAGCTTAGGAGAAGGGAATCTCAAGCTCCTAAGGGCGCTCCTGGCTGGATGGTTACATTCTCTGACTTAGTTACATTAATATTAGTTTTCTTTATTTTGCTATTCTCAATGTCTCAGATTGATATGCTAAAATTTAAGGCAATTACAGAATCATTTAGGGAGCAATTTTTTGATTTCTATCCTTCTATTGTGCCTCTTGATAATCCAGCCGGATTAGAGGCGGATATGCCTGTGAAAGACAAGAATGAAGGAAAATCAAGTGAAAATAGCGATCAAGATTCTACGGATGAGTCATTAGATAATCTTTTAACAGAAGTTCAGAGCTTCTTAGATAAAAACGGTATGGATGATGTAATTATCGCTAATCGAACTGAACGTGGTGTTGTACTGGTCCTTCAGGAAAAGGTTTTATTTGCACCAGGGGAAGCAAATGTAATTGCTGATGCTCATCTATTCCTAGATAAAGTAGGCGAGCTCTTAACAAAACTGCCTAATTTAGTAAAGGTTGAAGGACATACAGATGACCGTCCTATGAATAGTTTTCGATATCCTTCCAATTGGGAGCTATCTGCTGCACGGGCAAGCAGTGTTATCAACTATCTTATAGAAGAGCATCAATTGGATAGCAGCAGATTTATTGCCGTTGGCTATTCTGATACTAGACCAATAATGCCTAACGATTCACCAGAAAATAGACAAAAAAATCGTCGCGTTGAAATTGTTATTTCTGATCCAAAATATAGTAAAGATGATCTCGTTTCAAACTAAAAGGACCTATAAGGTCCTTTTAATTTGTTTCCCTCTTGCTCTGATTTCTAATAGGATATAGAGTCTTTTCTAATGTTTGTTTGTTTTTTTCGGTTATTTCTATTTTTCTTGGAATAGGCTTGTACAAGTCATCAGGATCATCCCACTGCATAGGAAGCGGAACAGGAGAAATATCTTTCCAGTTATTTAACCATCCTAACGGTAAAGTTCCATAACAGTTAGAGTTTTCGGTCATTTCTAACCAAATAAACGCCCATGCTCGGGGAACGACCCGCCATATATCATATCCTCCTCCACCTACTGCAATCCATCTTCCATCACAATATTGATGTGCAATCTCATGGGCAATCTTTGGAATCTCACGATAAATTTTCATAGTTGAAGAAAGATGTGTAAGGGGATCTAAATAATGAGAATCTGCCCCGTTTTGTGTCAAAATGACATCGGGTTTGAAAAACTCAGCAATTTCTTTTAATGATGTTCTGTAAATATCAAGCCATGAATCATCTTCTGTAAACGCATCAACCGGAATATTAAATGAATAACCGTACCCTTTTCCTTGTCCACGTTCATTTACATTACCAGTTCCAGGGAATAAATATCGCCCAGTTTCATGGATAGAAAGTGTACAAACATTAGGATCATCATAAAATGACCATTGAACCCCATCCCCATGATGTGCGTCGGTATCTACATAAAGGACTCTAGCATTATATTTTTCTTGTATATATTTTATTGCTACCGAGCTATCATTATAAATACAAAAGCCAGAAGCTTTTCCTCTGAAGCCATGGTGAAGGCCGCCTCCAAGATGAAGAGCATGCTTAGCACGACCGCTCATGACATAATCGACAGCAGATAGTGTTCCTCCAACTAATAATGAACTTGCCTCATGCATATTTTTGAAAATGGGTGTATCCTCAGTACCAAGGCCGTAATTTTCCCCTACTTCAGAGGGGAGCTGGCCGTTGCCAGCCAGCTTCACTGCATTCACATAGCTTGGGTCATGAATGAGTTGAAGCTCCTCATCGGAGGCAATACGAGGAGGAACTATGTGGTGATCCTCAATTGCCTTTATTTGTTGAAGCAAATCAAGTGTAAGTTTAATTCTTATTTGATTAAAGGGATGATTCTCACTGAATTTATAGTTCAGCAAGTCTTCTGAAAAGATAAATACAGAATTTTGTTTCATGAAGACTGCCCCGGATGATTAGGCCATAACACTTGATGACCTGCTTTCTTTAAATCTTCAATAATAGATAGAGGGTTCATCATTTGTACTCTTAATACGATGATTTTGTATTTTTCATCACTTTTATCAGGATAAACTAGTACACTTTGAATATTTGCTTTACGGTTTCTGATTACTGTAGCGATCTCATACAGCATCCCTGATTTATTTGGAACTTTTACTTCAATTTGTGATCCTGGCTGGTGTGCACCTGTTAATTCAACTAACGTCCTTAGTAGATCTGTCTCAGTTACAATTCCTACCAGCTTTTCATCTTTTACAATTGGAAGGCATCCAATTCGATGTTCGTAGAGGATGGCTGAAATCTCTTCAACAAAATCAAGAGGGTGCCCCGTAATAATGTTTGTTTTCATAATCATTTTTAACGGGTTCTGTAATCCCTCTTTAAATTTATCAGTATCAAAAATGGATGGTGTTGCATCGCGAATATCTCTATCGGTTACAAGTCCTACTAGATGATGTTCATGATCGATTATTGGAAGATGGCGGATTTTTTTTTCACCCATTAACTTGATAGCATCTGCAATACAGTCATCCATTGACAGTGCAGTTAAATCTGTTTTCATAATTTCTTCTACAATCACTTCATATCACCCTTATAAAATGATAAATAACAATCTAATACATAAAACGATTCATGAAACGAAGGCGGTCAAATTTTTGTATGGCGTCAAGGTCAACCCTTTTACCGATCTTTGCCATCAAGCAATTTGCAGGATGAGAACTGATTTCTGGATCATCTGTTGCATACCATATTAAGCCGCCTGCATTCATCATTTTCTCCATTATCTTCCGATACTCCCAGACATTTAAGCCAGTTCCTTTTAAATCCCAATGCCAATAATACTCTGTTGTGATAATGATATAATCCTCCATCGCATCATCCATCATCGAGACCTTTATAAGGTTTTTACCAGTACCTGTACTCCTAAACTCAGGAATAACTTCGATGGCACCAAGCTCTATTAAATTCTCCATTTTCCCTTCTGACCATCTTTCAAGTGGATCAGGGTATACAAATGTGACATAGCCGACAATGGTGTCTCTATACCTGGCGATAATGATTCTACCTTCTGGAAGGCCAGCAATTTCGATCAGCGCTTTTTTCTGCTGCTCTGGGGGACGAAATGCGACTAAATCTTTATGAAACTCTAAGTCTGCTAATTTTTGAGCAGAAATGGGTCCTTCAATAATTAAATTTCCCTTAGGTGTTTTTATTTCTTTTGCATTATACGTTTTTCGATGTTCCATTTATCCACCGCCTAATGACATGTTCATTATGAATACTATTATACATAAAATTAATTGATTTTAAGCGCTTTCACGATATTTTCTGTATTATTCGAAAACATTTTGTGACATTTTTGTCAGATGAACTAAGCGATAAAAGAGTTGAAAAGTTCAAATGACTAAAAAGTCTCCTATCTTTATGGTAGTTTCTTAATTTCTAGTATAATGGGAAATTCGAATACAATATTTTAAAAATTGAGAAAAGAACAAACTTATACTATAATATTAGCAAACTACCACAGTAAAAGCACACTGAATAATTTGTTGTGGATATTCAGATGCTAAGCTGTACATTATCAAAAGGGGGATATTGATATATGAAAGTGGAAGCGTTACCGGCAACAAGAGGGAATAATAATTTAAAAAACTATGATGAAATGTACAATCAATTCGATTGGGCTGAAGGGGAGAAGGCTTTTTCTTGGTATGATACAGGTCGCGTGAATATGGCTTATGAGGCGATTGACCGACATGCAGAATCATTTAGAAAGAATAAAATAGCTTTATATTTTCGTGAAGGCTTGAGAAATGAAAAATATACTTTTAAGGAAATGAAGGAGCTTTCCAACAAGGCTGGTAATATCCTTAAATCTTATGGAGATGTTGAAAAAGGAGATCGAGTATTTATCTTTATGCCACGTTCTCCTGAGCTTTATTTTGCTGCATTAGGTGCGATTAAGCTTGGAGCGATTGTTGGACCATTATTTGAAGCGTTTATGGAAGGTGCTGTTCGAGATCGCTTAGAAGATAGCGAAGCGAAGATTTTGATTACGACACCAGAATTATTAAATCGTGTTCCAGTGAATGAACTTCCTGCACTAAAAACTGTTTTCCTTGTTGGGGAAGGAATTGAGGAAGAAGGATCTTATTTTGATTTTAATAAAAGATTGAGTGAGGCAAGCAACAAGCTTTCCATCGAATGGGTAGAACGTACAGATGGGTTAATTCTACACTATACTTCGGGTTCTACAGGAAGGCCTAAAGGGGTATTACATGTTCATAACGCCATGATTCAGCACTATCATACGGCAAAATGGGTGCTAGATATGCAGGAAGAAGATGTATATTGGTGTACGGCTGATCCTGGCTGGGTGACTGGAACTTCCTATGGTATATTTGGACCTTGGCTTACAGGTACATCTAATGTGATTGTTGGAGGAAGATTTAATCCAGAATCCTGGTATAAAATAATTGAGGAATATGGAGTGACGATTTGGTATAGTGCCCCTACTGCATTTAGGATGCTTATGGGAGCTGGGGACGAGATAGTAAAGAAGTTTGATCTTAGCACTCTGCGTCATATTGTCAGTGTTGGTGAACCGTTAAATCCAGAGGTTATTAAGTGGGGAATGAAAGTATTCCAAAAACGCATTCATGATACATGGTGGATGACTGAAACGGGAGCACTATTGATCTGTAACTATCCTTGTATGGAAATAAAGCCTGGTTCCATGGGTAAGCCGATTCCTGGAGTAATCGCTGCAATCGTAGATGATCAAGGGACTGAACTTCCTCCATACCGTATGGGCAATCTCGCTATCAAAAAGGGCTGGCCTTCAATGATGCAAACCATTTGGAATAATAATGAGAAATATGATTCCTATTTCATGCCTGGTGACTGGTATGTTTCAGGTGATTCAGCTTATATGGATGAGGGCGGTTATTTCTGGTTTCAAGGACGTGTTGATGATGTGATCATGACCTCCGGAGAACGGGTAGGGCCGTTTGAGGTAGAGAGTAAGCTATTAGAGCACCCAGCTGTGGCAGAGGCAGGTGTAATTGGAAAGCCAGATCCAGTCCGTGGAGAAATTATTAAAGCGTTTATTGCCCTACTTGAGGGGTATGAACCTTCTGAAGAGTTAATTGAGGATATTCGTCAATTTGTAAAGAAAGGTCTTGCAGCGCATGCAGCACCTCGTGAAATAGAATTCCGTGATAAGCTTCCAAAAACACGAAGTGGAAAAATCATGCGCCGCGTTTTAAAGGCATGGGAATTAAACCTTCCTACAGGTGATCTTTCAACAATGGAAGACTAACCTGAGCAAAATAGATCAAAAAGAGGGGCAGCTATAAGTCGAGTTCTCGACTTATAGCTGCCCTTTATCATGTATTAAATGCCGATTTAACATAATTTTTATTTACAAAGGAATTGCCATTTTAGAACAGTTCCCTCTTTAATTACTTTAAAAGCGATTAATTACTGTCCATAGGTGGCTGATTGTCACCATCTCCATCGCCACCTCCATCACCATCGCCAGGGCTCGTTCCAGATCCTGGATTTGAACCATCCCCATCATCAGGTGGATCTTTGTCTTCTTTAGGTGGTTTAGAAGGGTTATCTTTATCAGGTGGTGGTTCAGGCTGCCCAATTTGAATAGTATTGGATGGGGCAGATTCTTTACCTGCAATATCAACTGCTGTTACATAATATTCTCCATTTGACGCATTATAAGATAGTTTATCACCAGCAGTTATGCTTCCAACCTTTTTGACTGTGTCCCCAGATTTTTGATAAATACGGTAGCCTATTACATCATTTTCAGGATGGTGTTTCCATAAGATAGTAGAATTAGATAGACTGACACTTGGTGCAGCCGGATTTTTTCCATTTTCCTCTAATTTTGAATCGGCTACAAAGAGGTTAGACCATTTCTCTCGTTTTGGTATTAGCTGTGATACATTTTTAATTGGAATTCCATACCTCTCCTCAAAAAGCTTAGGACTGATAATGACGCCAGATTTAGTAAATTCCTCTGGCGTGCTTTCCAATGCTAAATATCGTTTATCTCCAATATACACAAATTTTCCATCTGCAAAATTGTCATCAGACTTTGTAGGAACAAACTTGGCGTTATACAAATCTGTTTCAACAAGGCCAGCTTTTGAGCATGCTTCAGATGGAAGAAGTCCAGAAGCAGCGCAGTATGATCTGCGTACAATTCCACTAGGCATTTGGAATTGTTCATTGGATGCTACAAGTTCAGGTGCCGCATCATAGGCAGCATTCATTAAATCTGCCCATAAATAAACATTTCTAGCTCCATGGTGAAGACCTTTATATCGAAGCTCCAATGATTTAGGCGTATCGTATCCATTCCAGACACCAAAGCTAACCTTTGGATTAACTGCGACAAACCATGAATCCTTTAAATCTTGGCCTGTACCTGTTTTTCCAGCCCAATCGGAATTAAATTTTAATCGGCCTTTTAGCGAGCTTGCTGTTCCATTACTAATAACATCTCTCATCATATCAATGGTTAGATAAGCAGTTTGAGGGCTGAAAACCTCAACTGGCTCTACTTCATGCTGATAGATGACTTTACCGTTTTTGTCTACGATTTTTTCAATCATGTAAGCATCTATAAATTTTCCGCCATTAGCAAATGTGCCATAAGCATTAACGTTTTCTTCCACTGTTACACCGTTTGTAATGCCGCCGAGTGCTAATGAATTTGTTGTGTAGTCATTCTCAATAACAGTGGTAAAGCCCATCTTCTCTAGATATTGTGCTGGTCGTTGATCAATAATTGTCCGATAGGTTAGCATGGCAGGCACATTATAGGACATTGCCAATGCATGGCGTGCAGAAACTAATCCACTATATGTTTTATCATAGTTACTTGGATATGGTACATTTGGACGGTGAGGATCTAGGTAGACCTCGACATCCGGTATGACTGTCCCTGGAGATACCTTTCCTAACTCTAGGGCAGGAGCATATACAACTAAAGGCTTCATTGTTGAGCCATTAGATCGTTTTGTATCCGTTGCATGGTTTACAGTTTTTAAATTATAGTCTCTTCCACCGACAAATGATAGAATTTTTCCAGTACTGTTATCGATCAGAATTGCCCCAAGTTGTACGGGTTCAATAATCTCTTTCATTTCACCGGTTTCAGCGTCTTTAACCATTTCTACTTTATCGCTTCCATAGTAAGGAAATTTATCTTTTGCCGTTTGCATGGCATCATAAATACCTTTATGGATGGTAGTATGGATTTGATAACCATTTTGACGTATATTACGGTCTGCTAAGATCTCGTATTCATTTTGAAGCTCACTATTATTTTTTAAATCCTGCTCAGTGTATCCGTCATTTTTTGCTAATATTTCTGTCATGATTTCAACAGCGCGCTTCTCTATTTCCATGGTCAAGTATGGATACTTTTCAACTGTACTTTCAACGCGTGGAATAAAGTCCTTTGTGATATCATAGGCTAATGCCTCTTCGTATTGCTTTTGATCTATTTTTCCATTATCATACATTCTTTTTAAAACTGTTTTCATCCTCAAAAGGCCGGGTTCAAGCCCTTCTGGTGTTTTTAGTTCTCCAGCTTGTGTATAAGGCGTGTAGCCGAATGGACTTTGCGGAAGACCAGCGATGAAAGCGGATTGTGCAAGATTTAAGTCCTTAGCATTAACACCGAATATTCCATTAGCAGCAGCTTGAACACCTGCTATATTTCTCCCTGATGAATTTCTTCCAAATGTTGATACATTTAAATAGGCTTCCAAGATTTCCTTTTTATCAAAAAACTTTTCTAAACGGAGAGCGAGTAATATTTCTTTAGCCTTTCGTTCGAAGGATACTTCGTTCGTTAATAATTGGTTTTTAATTAATTGCTGTGTTAGTGTACTTCCTCCACTTTGTACAGAAGAATTTGTCACATCTTGAAACACGGCACGCATTATCGCTTTCGGTACGACGCCATTATGCTCATAATAATATTCGTCCTCTGTTGCTACGACTGCGTCAATTAAATGCTGAGAAACGTTCTCGAGCTTTACTTCCTCACGTTCTAGATCCGTTCTAAGCTTACCGAGATATACATTGTCTGCAAAATATAAATCTGAGGTTTCTTCATAGTTATAAATATCTTTTTTCATATCTTCATATGGACGGACATTTTCGTCTTTTACGAGGGAGGCAAAATAACCTGCACCGACTCCCCCGGCAAATGAACCGACGATAACGACAACCACGATAAAAAGTAAAATTAAGTTCCAAACAACTTGAAAGGAGATACGCGCTCCTTTTGCTGTTTTTTTATTCGTTAATAGGCTGAACCACGACCTCAATTTATCCTTAAAACGTTGATTTTCTTTCATGCACATCATCCCCCTAAAATCACATACATTATAGCATAAACAGAGATATTAATATGGTTTGGTTCGCAATTTTTCTGAAATTTCCTTTTTTCGTAATGGGAAAATAACCTACTTGCTTTTCCAGCACGTCATCGAAAATATTTTAATAGGTATTTGACATTTTTTGCACTGTATGATAAAAATGCTTTAATACAAAAAAAATATAAGCATTGATGGGAATTAGTAATGCTTCAATCTCTGTTTCAGAAAGTCGGCGGTTGCTGTGAGCCGATACATATTGAAGGATGAATTACCTCCCTGAGCTTTCACTGTCAACCTGTGTTCCAGTTATAGCAGTGAACGGTTAAACCGTTAACATGTTGAGTGGAGGGCATTTGTCCTCAAATTTGGGTGGTACCGCGCAAAAATATGCGTCCCTGCAATTTAGCAGGGGCGCTTTTTATTTTTTTTGCTGTGTTAATGCTCAGTGCTGATAATGCTATTTTGTTCTTGATTGGAGCGGAAGGCGCGAGCTCCCTCAGCGGAAATCAACAGGGAAGTTTAACAGAGCCATTTTTTAAAAAGGAGGAAATGAGAAATGAATTTACTTGAAGAATTGCAATGGAGAGGAATTATTTATCAACAAACAGATGAAGAGGGCTTAAAGGATACATTAAATAAAGAGAAAATTTCTTTATACTGTGGAATGGACCCAACTGGTGACAGTATGCACATAGGTCATTTGCTTCCGTTTTTAACTTTAAGAAGATTTCAAGACCATGGACATCGTCCAATTGTTCTTGTAGGCGGGGCAACGGGATTAATCGGTGATCCTAAGGCAACTGAGGAAAGAACGCTGCAAACGATTGAAGTTGTGCAACACAATGTAGAGTGCTTAACAGCACAATTAAAGAGAATTTTTTCATTTGATGGTGAAAATGGTGCTACGATGGTAAATAACTATGATTGGACAGCGCCATTAAATATCATTACCTTTTTAAGAGATTTCGGAAAGCATATCGGGATTAATTATATGCTTGCGAAGGATACAATTGCCTCTCGTTTAGAAACAGGCATATCATTTACTGAGTTTACTTATACGATTTTACAAGGAATGGACTTTAAACATTTATATGAGAATTATCAATGTAAATTGCAAATTGGCGGCAGTGACCAATGGGGAAATATCACAACTGGTCTTGAGATGATTCGCAAAATGACAGGGGAAGGCGCTAAAGCATACGGACTTACAATTCCTCTTGTTACAAAAGCTGACGGAACAAAGTTCGGTAAAACAGAAAGCGGTGCTGTCTGGTTAGACCCGGAAAAAACGACTCCATATGAATTCTACCAATTCTGGATTAATTCAGCTGATGCAGATGTTATTAAATACTTGAAATATTTCACATTCTTATCCCGAGAAGAAATTGAAGCTTTAGAACAATCTGTCCAAGATGAACCACATCTTCGCAAGGCTCAGAAAGCGCTGGCAGAGGAAATGACTCGTCTTATTCATGGAGAAGAATCCTTAAATCAAGCGATAAAAATTACGGATGCTCTCTTCAGCGGAGAAGTGAGAAATCTATCAGCTGCAGAAATTAAACAAGGCTTTAAAGATGTGCCTTCATATGAGCATACTTCCGGTGAGGAAATCGGTCTTGTTGACCTGCTTGTAGCTGCAAAAATTTCGCCATCTAAACGTCAAGCGCGAGAAGATGTTGCTAATGGAGCGGTTTCAATTAATGGAGAGCGAATGACGGATATAGACTATGTATTATCTTCTAATGATCGGATTGAAGATCAGTTTACCATAATTCGTCGTGGGAAAAAGAAATATTTCTTAATCAAATACTAAGAAAAAAACAGGCTGAAGGAAGTTCAGCCTGTTTTTGATACGATTATAATTAGAAAAATCCTGCCAAGAATTTGGCAGGATTTTTTAAAGAGATTAACGAGAGTAGAACTCAACGATTAGAGATTCGTTAATTTCAGCTGGAAGTTCAGAACGCTCTGGTAAGCGAGTGAAAGTTCCTTCTAATTTGTCAGCATCGAAAGTTAAGAAGTCAGGAACGAAGTTGTTTACTTCGATAGCTTCTTTAATGATGTCAAGGTTACGAGACTTTTCACGAAGGCTGATTGCTTGACCAGGTTGAACGCGGAATGATGGGATATCAACGCGAGAACCATTAACTAAGATATGACCATGGTTAACAATTTGGCGAGCTTGACGACGAGTACGAGCAAGGCCAAGGCGATAAACAACATTATCAAGACGAGATTCTAAAAGAATCATGAAGTTTTCACCATGTTTACCAGTCATTTTACCAGCTATATCAAATAAGTTACGGAATTGGCGCTCATTTACTCCGTACATATGACGAAGCTTTTGCTTTTCATGTAATTGTAATCCGTATTCAGATAATTTCTTGCGTTGATTTGGACCATGTTGTCCAGGAGCGTAAGGACGCTTTTCTAATTCTTTACCTGTACCGCTTAGGGAAATTCCTAGACGGCGAGATAGTTTCCAGCTTGGACCAGTATAACGAGCCATTTAAGACTCCTCCTTTATGTTTTTATTTTGTAAAATAAAAACAGATGTGCTCAACTTTGATGAACATTTTGTTTTCATGTACCTTCGCCCTAGCAGCTAAGGGTTACACAGTACCCCGTCATCAGAAATGTCTGATTGAGGAACAAAATGAAATCATTAAAGAGTTCACATAGGCTGCAATATTTTACACAAAGAATATTATATCGTTTTTAAACATAAATAGTCAAGGGGAATTTTACAGTGTATTGAAAGAAACCTTGTATTTTTATCCCGCATTAACGGGCAGTAATACTCCCACCTCAAAATTCAGCGAAAGCAAAGAAGTTAGGTGGGAGATAAACTGCCCGTAAAAGCCCGACGACGGACAGGATGTCCTAGTCAGGCGAAAGCCACAGGACGTGGCGTTTTGAGCGTGATTGGTTCAACTAATAATCAGTGGGGGATGAAGAAAACCCCCACTGATTAAAGTTTCACTTTATACTATCTCATCTATGTAGATATGATATAATAAAAAGTAAGATAATTTGAAATAAGAGTGATTTTTTGTGAATGAAACGACTAAAGAGAAGTTTATCCGATTTGTGTTAATCGGTTTTTTTATTCTTGTGACGATATTTGCTTTTATATATCGATATGATCGGCAATCAGCACAAAAGGAAGAGCCACAACAACCTCTTGCAATTGTATTGAAGCCAAGTGTACATGCGACAGATGATCCGATTGTAGCATTATATGAAAATAAAAATAACGAGCACATTTTAGCTATTTATAAAATTGATAGAATGGACCGCTTTAAATTTCGCACCCTTCATGCTATAAAATTAAAAAGTGCTCCAACTCAATTATCACCTGACCGAAAGGAAAGTGGAATTTGGGCTCTTATAGACGGAAAATGGCTGTACTTTAATTCAAGTTTAAAAGAAGAAAAAAGGCATGTGCAAAATAGAAGCCTCTATAGTCCTTATGAAACACAGTATGAATTTGATAAGAGCAAATCATTAATAAAAATAAACAACAACCAATCAATATCATTAAATGCAGGAACTTCTCATCCAGTTGGTTTACATTCACTATCAGAGGATGGGTTATTATGGTTAGTTCTGACTAAGACAAGTATAAAAATTGCGGCAATTGAAACGAAATAGACATAAATAGGTGTGGGAGAATTTGATTTTTTTCCAACTTATAGATCCATAAACAGTATTCATAATAGGTGATGATAAAGATGGTACACTCAGAGCATAAAATAATAATAAAATTAAAAAGTCATTTTTTGGATATCATTGATACAGAAAATGGTTTTTTGGTATATGAAGATTTATTACTTAATATGCTCAAATCCATCCAATCATTGATAAATGCTGAGGAAGCAACTCTGTATAGCTATAATAATTGTAAACAGCAATTGTTGATAGAAGCTTCAACCAAATTAATTGATGACCAACAGAAGATATCGAATAACTCCATTTTAGAAATTACAGAAAAGGTAAAAGAAAAAAGGAATGTGCAGCGAGTTTTTTCTGGATTTGAGGGAGATGGTTTACTACTCAATCTTAAAAGAAATGACCATTTTTTAGGTGTTATTGCTTTAAAGGGTAATAGTGGGGCATTTGTTCAATTTTCGGATCAAGTTCTCGCGGCGATTAGTTTGGAGTCTGCGAAATTTCTAGATAAAGCGCAATTTTTGACTAAGACTGCTTCAGAAGAAAAAAGGTATAAACAGCTGTTTCGTGTTACGGAGAAATTTCATTCTACGATGAACATGGATGATGTTTTAGGAGAAATCATTTATACACTTCAGGAGGTTTATCCAACATTTACATACTATTTACTCCTTTCTCATGATAATAACAAGCTAAGCGATTTGCCAATTAAAGATTTAGAATATGACAGTGAAAACATTGCAGCCATGCAAGCATATGTTACAGGCAACATCCAATTAGAAGATTCCATTCAAAACAAAAGGTCGGTTATGTATGCACCATTAAAAGGAAAACAGGGAGTGTATGGAGTTTTGCAAGTCATTGCTCCAAATACACTTGTTTTTCCTAACAATGAAGTAGAATTTATTGCTCTATTAGCGAATACAGCAGGAAGTGCATTAGAAAATGCTAAACTTTACCAGCAATCAAAGCGATTAGTTGCTGATCTTAAATTAATTAATGAAACCTCACATCGTTTAAATTCAAATATGAGATTGACAGAAACAATTGCATACATGACAGAACAAATTTCAAGCTCCTTTGATGCAGAAGAAATCGGTTTTATCCTGCTTTCTAAAAATGGTTCACAAAAAGAAATATTAAGAGGAAGTACAGATTTCTTTTATAAAACGGATGCTGAAATTTATATTGAAATTGTGCAAGATAAAATTGAAAAAGAGAAGGAAGCATTATTTATTGGCGATTATAATCTACCAGATAATCTGCCTGTTAAACATTATAAATCTATAATGGCAGTTCCTATGATGCAGGAGGGTGTGCTAAAGGGATTTGCACTAGTTATGAGTAAAGCGCCATACCATTTTTCTTTTGAAACATTTAAACTTTTGCAATCACTTATCCATCATTCAACTCTCGCATTCACAAATACAATGCTGCGAGAGGAACTGGAAAAAATGGTTGTCACGGATCATTTAACGAAATTGTTCTCTAGAAGTTATCTAGATGAGAAGATTCATAAATCATTGAATGAAGATCAAGAAGGAACCTTTATCATGATTGATATCGATAATTTCAAAATGATAAATGATACGTTTGGCCATCAAATCGGGGACGATGTCATTATACAAGTGGCAAATTTAATTAACGCAAATATAAGGGGCTCTGACATTGGTGCAAGATGGGGTGGTGAAGAGCTAGCTATTTATTTGCCAGGAGTGTCATTAACTGCAGGTGTGTTAATAGCTGAAAGGCTAGTAAATAAAGTGTTTGAAAGTTCTGAACCACAGGTGACCATATCGTGTGGTGTCTCACATTGGTCCAAAGGGCGAAAAGATTCTTATGCTGCATTATTTAAACGGGCAGATAAAGCATTGTATGTTGCGAAGCAAACTGGTAAAAATAAGGTTATCGTCCAAGAGAATGACATTGTATTAGAAAAGGCTTAGCTGTAGTTTTATTACTTCGGCTGGCCTTTTTTCGTACTTTGTTCATGAGCTGTTTAAAATGCGATAATTTATCGGATTTATCTTAAAGTATATAAAATAAATAACTTTCAAAAGTTTCTTATTTATCATAATCTATAAATAGAAGATTTTTTTACGCTTTTATGAAAGCGTTTCCGATGAAAGGGAGAGTGTTATGAAAGAAAATAAGGCTATAAAATTCGAAACAAAAGTAATCCATGAAGGTTATGATGCAGAGAAGTATAGCGGAAGTCTCGCTCCTCCTATTTTCCAAACTTCAACATTTATCTTCGAGTCAGCTCAGCAAGGGGAAAAGCGTTTTGCAGGAGAAGAAGAAGGCTTTATTTATTCTAGACTTGGAAATCCAACGGTTAAAATGTTAGAAGAAAGAATCGCTGCTCTCGAAAATGGAGAGGCTGCTCTTGCATTTGGGTCTGGAATGGCTGCTGTATCTGCTGTTTTGATTGCTATGACCAACACGGGAGATCATATATTATGCTCACAAGGTGTATATGGCTGTACCTTTGGATTGCTGGAAATGATGAATGAAAAATATAAAATTACCCATGATTTTTCAGCAATGGAAACGAGAGAGCAGCTTTTAGAGGCGATACGTCCAGAAACGGTTTGTATATATGTTGAAACACCAATAAATCCAACAATGAAGTTAGTAGATTTACAAATAGTGGCTGAGGTTGCAAAAGAAAAAGGACTTCCAGTTGTAGTGGATAATACATTCTGTTCCCCATATTTGCAAAACCCAATTTCTCTTGGCTGCGATGTTGTTATTCACAGTGCGACAAAGTATATTTGCGGTCACGGGGATGTCATTGCTGGTCTTGTGGTCGGAACAAAGGAGTTTATTAGCAAAGTAGCAATCACTACACAAAAGGATATTGGCGGTGTCATTTCTCCATTCGATGCCTGGCTATTACTGAGAGGATTAAAGTCACTTGCTGTTAGAATGGATCGGCACTGTGAGAATACTGAGAAATTAGCAAGCTATTTATTGCAACATCCTAAAGTAGAAAAAGTATATTATCCAGGAGATTTCCGAAATTCTGAGTATGAAATAGCACAAAAACAAATGAGAAAACCGGGTGGGATGATTTCTTTTACATTGAAAGGGAATAAAGACACAGCTCAATCATTCATGAACAATTTAGAAATGATAAAAATAGCCGTCAGCCTAGGTGATGCAGAAACATTAATCCAGCATCCTGCAACAATGACTCATGCAGTCGTTCCAAGAGAATCTCGTAAAAATATGGGAATCGATGACTCATTATTAAGACTATCAGTTGGTCTTGAATCATGGGAGGATATACGGGATGATTTAGAACAGGCACTGGAAAAGATTTAAAAAAAATGCGCAATGATTAGAAGTTTGATCATTGCGCTCTTTCCCCTGAAATTATAAGTATGAAACAAGTATTTTCGTAAACTCTTCTAATCCCCTTTGGTCAACCTCATCAAAGCGTTTTTTCACAGGAGAATCTATATCTAATACACCAATAAGGCTTCCATCCTTAATGAGCGGTACAACAATCTCTGATTGTGAAGCTGCATCACAGGCAATATGGCCAGGGAATAGATGTACATCATCTACACGCACTGTTTCCATATTCTTCGCCGACGTACCGCAAACACCTTTTCCTATCGGTATTCTGACACATGCAGGAAGCCCTTGGAAAGGCCCTAATACGAGCTCATAATCTTCCAGTAAATAAAATCCAACCCAATTAATTCGATCTAGAAATTGATTTAATAAAGCAGATGCATTGCTCAAGTTCGCAATTCGATTCGTTTCACCATCAAGCAATGCAGCAAGCTGTTTCTTCACTATTGAATAATTTTCTTCTCGGCTGCCACGATAATTTTCGACTTTAAACATCTTAAAGCAACCTCCTTTTTCAAAAAATAGGCTGTAATTTGCAAAAATTCGCAGAAATTAGAGAAACTTTGTCGAGATTTTTATAAAGGATAAGGTGATTTTAACAAGAATGTTTTTATATAACAAGATATCGAATGAAAGAAGGTGATAACATGGGTGAAAATGGTAAGGCGGCAATTGTTAAAGCTGCAATCGCTTTATTTAATTCAAATGGTTTTGATGGAACATCCATACGTGATATTGCTAAAAAGGCAAAGGTGAATCCTGCAAATATTTCCTATTATTTCGAGAGTAAAAACGGTTTGCTAGAGCATTGTTTTACTGCTTTCTTTGAAGGGTATGTTGAAAGTATTGAAAAGGGTTTATCTCTTCTAGATCAAGGTGCAGCCAATTGTTTAAAAAAAATAGCAGAAAACATCATGTATTACCAGTATGAAAACATGCAACTTACAAGGATGATTTTAAGGGAAATTTCGATTGATTCTCAAATTGTTCGTGAAATAATGTCTACCTATTTGATGAAAGAAAGGTTTTATTTAAGTAAGGTAATGGAAAGAGGAGTAAAAACAAGAGAGTTTCGGACGCTGGCATCTAATTATATGATATTGCAGCTAAAGGGATTATTAAGTATGCCTTTTTTAAATACACAATATATGACTGAGGTTCTCCATGTGTTACCTAATGAAAAATATTTTGCAGAAAAATACATTCGAGAAATATTCCATTGGATCGATGGAGTTCTATGTAATCGAGAAATTGATAGGTTCTATCTTGCTGTAAAATAAAAATAGAAGGAAATCCAAAACATGGATTCCCCTCAAAATAACATGGTATGTTTACCTTGGCCGAGTTCTTTAATTTGGTGAGCATCAGAACCATAGACAAGATTAATACCTCTATGCATCGCTTCCTTTACCACCCAATTAGGAGGGTATGGTTCTTTACAAAGAGGCTTGGAATACCCAGCTCCATTATAGTCAATTTCATAGCCTTTTTTTTGAATAGCTGAAAGCACATCTAATATCTCTGGAGTATAGTCCTTTTCGGCAGGGAATTTCTTTTGGAATTTATTCACCAATGTAATATGACCTATCCTTTTCGGTTTAAAAGGACCTAGTTCACAATGGATGGATTGAAGCAATGTCTTAAAGTACACACTGTATACTTCATTAATAGAGCCATATTTCTGAATCATCACGCCAAATGATTCTGGACTATAGTCCAAACACTCGTATTCGCTATCATACATTAAAAAATGCACAGATAATAATGAATCATCTAATTGGTGGCCAAACTGATTTAAAAAATTTGCAGTCTCGCGTTCAAATCCCTCGATAAAATCGACTTCAAGACCCGTATTAATTTTTATTTTTTCTTTATAAATGGATTTCACTCTGCTAATTTCCTCAAAATAAAATCCCAAATCCTCCATTTTCATAGCGCTGTCTTTTGCAGGGGTTGGATCTTGAAACCCTTCAGGTAATGGGGCGTGCTCAGTAAAAGAAATTTCTTTAAAACCGAGTTCAATCGCTTTTTCCACATACCCCTCCAACGAGTCTTGTGTGCCATGAGGACAAAATGATGTATGAATGTGACCATCTTTTATCATTTGATAGCTGCCTTCTTTCCGTTAAAAAGAGCGAAATATTTGAAAATATTAAATGCTTAGTGTTCAATTAAGGATATAATACCAATTTTTTCACAATAAATTAGATAAAAAAATGAAATAAATAGTCAAAAATTGTCGTATACATGGTATCATAAAAACATTGAACTGAACATGATATTTAAAAAATATATAAAATGTAATTCTGGCTCGGAAAAGAACAGGGGGCTTTTGAAAAAATGGAATACATAATTGGCGTAATCGTCATTGTAATAGGACTATTTTCTACAGGATTTATATTAAAGAAAAAACATTATAAAGAAATTGATCGGTTAGAAACATGGAAGATGGATATTGTGAATCGCCCTGTTCTCGATGAATTGTCGAAGGTAAAGCAATTAAATATGACAGGTCAGACGGAAGAGCTATTTGAGCGCTGGAGAACGGAATGGGATGATATTGTTACAGCTCAGCTGCCGAATGTTGAAGAATATTTATTCGATGCGGAGGAATATATCGATAAATATCGTTTTAAAAGAGCAAAAGAAGTTCAAAGATCGATTATAAAATATTTAAATGAAATTGAAGAGAGTATACAAAACTTATTAAATGAATTGAATGAGCTTGTTGGAAGCGAAGAGAAAAATAGGACGGAGATTGAAGAACTTAAAGATTTATACCGTGAAAGCAAGAAAACATTACTTGCTCATCACCATACGTATGGAAAAGTCGCTGAAATTCTTGAACAGCAATTAGATGATACCTTCATAAAGTTCGAAGATTACGATGAGAAAACAGGAAATGGCAACTATCTTGAAGCAAGAGAAGTTGTCTTAACAATAAAAGGAAATCTGGAAGAGATTAAAAGTAAAATGGATGTAATACCGACATTCCTCGTTGAATGTCAATCAAAAATACCAACTCAATTAAAAGAGCTAACAGAGGGCTTTAAAGAAATGGCGAGTCAAGGCTTTATCCTTGATCATATCCAATTTGATAAAGAGCTGGTAAGAATTGAGCACGAAATAACAAATTATTTAAGTAGTGTTGAAAATGCAGAAATTACAGATGCTGAAAAGGGTATAGTTGAAATTAAAGACAATATTGATTTGCTCTATGATTTACTTGAGGAAGAAGTTCATGCAAAGCATTATATTGGCCAACAGAACGAGACTACAAAGAATATGTTATATTCTAACAAAGAAATTAACAAACAACTAAAAGATGAATTAGCCCTTGTTCGTCAAAGCTATCACATTTCAGATAAGGATAATGACATTCAAAGCGAATTAGAAAAGAAGTTAACGAAAATTTTTAAGAGATTCGAAGTCCTTGAACATAATATTATTGTAAAAAGTACCGCACACTCTATATTAAGGGCAGAACTTGGAGAAATAAAAACACAGTTAGAAGAAATTGAAGAGGAACATGCTAAGTTTGCTGAAAAGCTGCAAGCATTAAGAAAAGACGAAATGGCTGTACGTGAAAGTGTTCATGACTTAAGAAAAAAATTAGCTGATACAATAAGGCTTGTTTCAAAAAGTAATGTGCCAGGTCTTCCTCAAGATTATAAATATTTAATGGAAGATGCCAAGGAAAGTATTGAAAACGTCTTTGTTAAGTTGGATGAGAAGCCATTAAATATCCCAGTTGTACAACAATATTTAGAGGTTGCTGTCCTTACAGTAGAAAAGATGGTTAACATGACAAATGATATGATTGAAACAGTCATACTTGTAGAAACAGTCATTCAATATGGAAATAGATATCGAAGAAGATATCCTTCTGTTGAGCAAGGTTTGCGAGATGCTGAGATCTCTTTCAGAGGCTTTGATTACAAAATAGCTTTAGAACAGGCAGCGACAGCAATTGAGGAAATCGATCCTGGTGCAATGCAAAAAATAGAAGAAATAATAAGTGAACTTTAAAGGAAAACTCAGCTTTTTTATCGCAGATTAACGGGCAGTAAGACCCCCACTTCAAGGATTCGCGTTGCAAAGAAGAGTAAGTGGGGGATCAACTGCCCGTAAAGGCCCGATTGGTTCAACTAACCATCAGTGGGGGATGAAGAAAAACCCCCACTGATGGAAGTTTCACTTTATTGAGTGAAGGCAAATTAAAAAGCAATTAGCATTTTCGCTGATTGCTTTTTTTTACGTTAATTCGTAATCGTTTCCTCAGTAGATCCAGAAGCTAAAGAAAAAACATATCCGACAATCGTTCCTATAATAGCAGGTACAATCCAGCCAATTCCTTGAGCGAATAGCGGTAAGAAACTAAGTGCATCTGTAATCGCTGTCATGTTTAATCCTGCTGAGCTTAAACCATCAATTAAGCTAATGATACCTGTTGGAATTAAGGCACATATATATACGATTGAAGAACCTTTAAATGCATTATGCAAAAAGGTTAAGACAATTAAAACAATTGCTAATGGATAAATAATAACTAACACAGGAACTGAGAACTTAATAAGCTGTGTTAAACCAGCATTTGCTATAATTGTACTAAAGATTGAGAAAATTATAACGATAGATTTATAAGAAAAACGTGGCATAAGCTTTGAAAAATACTCTGCACAAGCTGACACAAGACCGATTGAAGTCGTTAGACAAGCAAATAAAATCGCTAATCCAAGTATGATGGATCCAAATGATCCGAATAAGTAATTAGCAGCTCCGGAGAGAATAGCTCCACCGTTTTCCTGAGTTCCTAGAGTATCTGGTGCAGTTGAACCGATATAAGCTAAAGAAAGATAAACTATGACAAGACCTGTTGCAGCAATTACACCTGCTTGTACACAAATCTTTGTTAATGCTTTTTTATTTGTAACACCCAGCCCTTTTATTGAGCTAATGACAATAATCCCAAATACAAGAGCGGCAATCGTATCCATTGTTAAGTAGCCTTCGACGAACCCTTTAAATAAAGGACCATCAGCATAAGGACCTACAGGTGCATGCGGCTCTCCTAATGGAGTAATTAGACTTTTAACAACAATGATTCCTAAAATAATTAATAAAGCTGGTGTTAAAATTTTTCCAATTGTGTCTACTAGCTTGGTCGGATTCATCGCAAGTAATGCTGTAACGAAAAAGAAAACAATCGAAAAAATAAGTAATGGCCAACTGCTGCTGGAAGCGGTTTCAGATAGAAACGGTAAAACACCGATTTCATAGGAAACAGTCCCAGTCCTTGGAATCGCGAATAATGGTCCAATGACTAAATACATCACGACTGGAAATATAATCCCATATACGGGATGTACACGACTGGCCATCGTTTGAACATCACCCGCTTTTGCGATAGCAATAATTGCAAGTAGTGGTAATCCTACCCCAGTTATTAAAAATCCTATAATAGCAGTCCACATATTGGTTCCTGCCTCTTGTCCTAAAAATGGTGGGAAAATCATATTTCCAGCACCAAAAAATAAAGCAAATAACATAAGACCAACGGCCATGATTTGCTTCGAAGATAAATTTTTATTCATACTTCATCCCCCTGAATCCGTATCAAATTATTTCAAACGCTTACATAGTAACATAGGTTGTAACAGAATTGTCGAATATGACTAAAGTTTGAATATTAAATATATTGAGATAACAATATGTAATCAGTGTAATCTTTAATTGTATTGTATAATCATACAATAATAAAATAGATTTTTAATGAAAATAATCTAAAATAAATAAATTAATTCTTACAATAAACAGATTAAATCATTTCATCTTTGGTCAGTTTTTGCGGTAAGATAAAAATGATCATTTTAATAAAAGTAAAATTATGATAATATATGCAGTTGCCATCCGTTTTTGGAATGAGAGGGATAAAAAATGATTTATTTTGATAATAGTTCTACAACCAAGCCTTATCAAGAAGTTATGGATTCATTTTGCAAAGTTTCTTTAGAGTACTTTGGCAATCCCTCTTCTTTGCATAGCATGGGTGCCAAGTCAGAAAAGCTTCTATTTCAAGCTAGAGAGCAAATGGCCAGACTACTAAAGGTTCATACAAATGAAATCTTATTTACATCAGGTGGAACGGAAAGCAATAATATTGCTATTAAAGGGACAGCTCTTATGCATAGAGGAAGAGGCCGTCATCTAATAACCACGGAAATAGAACATCCTTCCGTAAGAGAATCAATGGAACAATTAAAAGAGCTTGGATTTAGTATAACCTATATCCCAGTTGATCATAACGGAATCATAAATGTTAACGATATTGCGGATGCAATCACTGATGAAACGATTTTAGTTTCTGTTATGCATGTTAATAATGAGATTGGATCTATTCAGGCAATTAAAGCGATCGGCCAGCTCCTAAAGAAGTATTCGAAAGTACTCTTTCATGTTGATCATGTTCAAGGTATTGGAAAGGTTCCACTTTCGATCTCTGAATGTTTTGTAGATCTCTGTACTATTTCAGGCCATAAATTTCACGGTTTAAAAGGGACAGGCGCACTATTTATCCGAAATGGTGTAAAAATCTCTTCGTTAATTTCTGGTGGTGGCCAAGAATGGAAGCTTAGAAGTGGAACGGAAAATGTGGCTGGAATGGTAGCAATGGCTAGGGCACTAAGATTAACATTTCAGCAGCAAGAAAAACACTTAGATAAAATGATCAAAATAAAGGATTGTTTAAGGAGAGAATTGGAAATGATACAAGGGGTTACAATTCATACCCCACTTAACCATTCAGCTCCTCATATTTTGAATTTTTCAATTAAAGGCTTCAAGGCTGAAGTTTTTGTCCATGCACTTGAGGAAAAGGAAATGTTTGTATCCACGACAAGTGCTTGCTCATCTAAAAAACAAAAGGCTAGCAGCACTTTACTAGCAATAGGAGTCCCAGAGGATGAAGCGATGAGTGCCATTAGGATAAGTTTATCCTATGAAAATACACTAGAAGAGGCTGCTCAGTTTATTGAAGCGGTTAAAGAAACAGTTATAAGGCTAAGAGAGGTAATGAAATAATATGAATTATGATCGCATTTTAATCCGATATGGCGAGTTATCAACAAAGGGAAGAAATCGGAAACATTTTATTGATAAATTGAAGAGAAATATTAAGCAAGTTTTACGTAATTTTGAAAATGTAAAAATTGAAGGAAATAGAGAAAGAATGTTTGTTCTTTTGAATGGGGAAAACGGGTCTGAAATCATTGACCACTTAAAGAATGTTTTCGGCATACAATCCTTTAGTCCAGCAATAAAAGTAGATAAGAATCTAGAAAATATGAAGCATGCTGCACTTACCCTGTTCAAAAATCAATATAAAGATGGAAATACCTTTAAAATTACAACGAAAAGAGCAGATAAAAAATTTATTCTCAATACAGATGAAATAAATCATACATTCGGCGCACTTTTACTTAAAAATATTCCAGGGTTAAAGGTTGATGTTAAAAACCCAGATATTAATCTTCAAATTGAAATTCGCGAGGAAGCGGTGTACTTGTCCTGTGAAAATATTCTAGGGGCAGGAGGTCTTCCAGTTGGATCGAGCGGAAAATCCATGTTAATGCTTTCAGGAGGAATTGATAGCCCAGTAGCTGGATATTTATCCATGAAAAGAGGGCTTGAAATGGAAGCCGTTCACTTCTACAGTCCGCCTTTTACGAGTGAGCGCTCAAAACAAAAGGTTATTGATCTGACTGAAAAACTGGCGAATATTAGTGGAAGTATCGTCCTTCATATCGTTCCATTTACCGAAATACAACAGTTAATTCAGAAGCAGGTTCCTGAGAATTATTCAATGACAACTACTAGAAGATTGATGCTGCGAATTACAGATGAGATTAGAAGGAAGAACGAAGGGTTAGCGATTATTACTGGGGAAAGTCTCGGTCAGGTTGCAAGTCAAACCCTTGAGAGTATGTTTGCGATCAATGATGTTACAAACACACCGATTTTGCGGCCGTTAATTACAATGGACAAATCTGAGATCATTAATATAGCAGAAAAAATCGATACATTTGAAATTTCCAATCGCCCTTATGAGGATTGCTGCACTGTTTTTGTACCATCATCACCAAAAACAAAACCAAAACGGGATAAAGTGAGGTACTTTGAGAGCTATACAGATTTTGATCCGTATATTTCAAAAGCAGTAGAAAATACCGAAACAATCCTAATTACTCCTCAAACTGTGAAGCAAGAATCGTTTGAAGATTTATTTTAGTTAAGACTTGTCTGCATGAAATACAGCTTAATTTGCTTTACCATTCAAAGAAACAATTACCAATAAAAAACTGAATATGGCCATGTGATTCTACACATTCTATACTCACAAGGAGGTGAAGTCACATGGCAAACAACAGTTCAAACCAACTTCTAGTTGCTGGAGTACAGCAAGCTCTTGATCAAATGAAGTATGAAATTGCTACTGAGTTTGGTGTTAACCTTGGTGCAGAAACAACTTCTCGTGCTAACGGTTCAGTAGGAGGAGAAATCACAAAGCGTTTAGTACAAATGGCTGAACAGCAATTAGGTGGTTTCCAAAGATAATATAAAAAATAAATAATATGGCTACAAGGAGCAGGATATCTTTCCTGCTCCTTATTCATGTTTTCAAGTAAAAATGGGTTTAAACAACCTTGGTGAAAATAAATAATTTAAAATTTTAAAATAATTTAGTATAATTATTAATAGTATCAGGTATCAATCGAATTAAGTAGTACAATACATACATTATAGGGGGAGATATGATGAAGCGGGAAGACTTATTGGCTCCAGAGAAGTATAATCTTGTATCGGAGATAGAGCGTTTTGCCTGTGATTCTCAGAGGCTTGCGATCAGATGGGAAAGTGAACAAGGGGATAAGAGAGAAATCACTTACAAAGAGCTGATTAATAATGCAAACAAAATTGGAAATGTTTTTATCAATCATGGGTTAAAAAAAGGTGATGTACTGCTCATAATTGTTCCACGATTAATAGAAGCTTACCAAGTATATATAGCTGCTTTAAAAGCTGGACTTGTCGTTATACCAAGCTCTGAAATGCTGCGAGAAAAAGATTTACAATATAGAATTACTCACGGTGATGTGAAGGGAATTATTAGCTATTATCCATATGCCGATCAGTTTACGGAAGTAAAGGAAGCGGAGCAACTTGCGAAGTTTGTAATCGGTGGTCAAGCAGAAAATTGGATAGATCTAGATGACGCAATGAAAGCTGCATCTGATAAGCTAGACATAGCAGAGACGAAACAGGATGATATGGCCTTTTTATCTTATACATCTGGAACAACGGGGAATCCGAAAGGGGCCGTTCATACTCATGGTTGGGCATTTGCCCATCTTCGTACGGCTGCTCCAAACTGGCTATGCATTGAAGAAGGCGATACAGTTTGGGCAACAGCAGGACCTGGCTGGCAAAAATGGATATGGAGTCCATTCTTATCTGTACTAGGCTCTGGCGCTACAGGGTTCGTTTATAATGGAAAGTTTGAACCGAAAAAGTATTTACAGCTTCTCCAGAATTATGATGTGAATGTTCTTTGCTGTACACCGACAGAGTACCGAATTATGGCGAAAGCGGATAATATTCATGAATACAAACTACCTCACCTTCGAAGTGCTGTTTCGGCAGGAGAGCCATTGAACCGAGAAGTGATCGATACATTTAGAAGACACTTTAATGTGAATGTACGAGATGGATATGGACAAACCGAAAACACACTGCTTATTGGTGTTACGATAGGCATGGATTTAAAGGCTGGTTCTATGGGCAAGCCAACACCGGGAAACAGAGTTGAAATCATTAATGAAGATGGAGAACCTTGTGAAGTAAATGAAGTTGGTGATATCGCTGTTCATATCGAAACGCCAGCGTTATTTAAAAACTATTATAAAGATCCTGAAAGAACAGCTATGCAGTTCCGAGGAGATTACTACATCACAGGAGATAAAGCAAAAAAGGACGAAGAAGGCTATTTCTGGTTCGAAGGCCGTGGAGATGATATTATTATTAGCTCTGGTTACACGATTGGACCATTCGAAGTAGAAGATGCACTTGTCAAGCATCCTTTTGTTAAGGAATGCGCTGTTGTAGCAAGTCCTGATGAAGTTCGCGGGCATATTGTAAAAGCATTTGTTGTTTTACAGGATGGGGTAGATGAAGATGATCTGAATCTTATTAAAGTACTTCAAGACCATGTAAAAGAATTGACAGCGCCATATAAATACCCAAGAAAAATTGAGTTTATATCTGAACTTCCGAAAACAACTTCAGGAAAAATTAGACGTATTGAACTTAGGAAACAAGAAATGGAAGCAACTACAAATTAATTGTATTTTTTTATGCAGGTGAATACAACACCTGCATTTTTCTGTGATAAAAATTGAAGGAAGGGGATCAAGAAATTGGGTACACTCTGGTATGGAGGAAATATTTATACGATGCAATCTGAAAATCATATCGTAGAAGCTGTTTTTACTAGCGGGAATCGAATCATTGAGTTAGGTACACTACAAGACTTAGAAAAGAAATATAACAATGAGATTACAAAGAGAATGGACTTGCTTGGTGGTACGATGATCCCAGGATTTGTTGACAGTCATATGCATTTAATTGGTCATGGTGAAAAGCTTATTCGATTAGATCTTTCTGGCTGTCAATCGAAAGCAGAAGTACTAATGGCCGTAAAACATTATTCTAGAAAACAAGAAAAAGGAGATTGGATTATAGGGGAAGGTTGGAATGAAAATCTATGGGGGCCAGATGCAGAGCCTATTTTTGCCCATGAATTGGACGAGATTGTGCCCGATCACCCTGTTCTCCTAAAAAGAATCTGCCGTCATGCTCTCGTAGCGAATAATTCAGCATTAAGAACCGCCAATATTGATGAAAATACGATAAGTCCAGCTGGTGGCGTAATCGAAAAGGATGGATATGGAAAGTTAACCGGTATTGTGAAAGATCAGGCCCAGGAATTGTTCTACAATGTCCTTCCAAAAGTGTCAGATACTTATTTGAAAAATGCCCTTCGTGCAGCAATAAAGGATGCACATCAATTAGGTATAACAGGCGCCCATACAGAAGATTTAAGCTATTATGGCGGATACAATCAGACATATCATGCATTTAGGCACGTTATCGAAGAGGAGGGCTATTTATTCAGAGCGCATCTTCTTGTCCACCACCTAGTTGTTGATGATATGAAATCTGCTGGTGAGTACTTTTTGAGTGGAAATGAATGGATTGAATTTGGAGCTATGAAGATTTTTGCCGATGGGGCATTGGGGGGGCGAACCGCTTTACTCAGTCATCCTTATGCAGATGATCCTTCAACTTCAGGGGTAGCGATTTTTACACAGGAAGAGTTAGATGAGCTTGTTAAAAAAGCGCGAGAATATAAATTGCCAGTAGCTGTTCATGCGATTGGAGACTTGGCATTTGAAATGGTTTTAAACTCGATTGAAAAGCATCCACTAAAGGGAGATGGAAGAGACCGACTCATCCATGCGCAAATTTTACGGGAAGAATTAATCGATCGAGTGAGACAATTACCGGTGATACTTGATATTCAGCCTAGATTCCTAGCTTCAGATTTTCCTTGGGTAATCGATCGCATCGGAAAGAATCGTGTAGGTTGTTATTATGCATGGAAAACATTACTACAAAATGGATTACATTGTGCAGGTGGATCTGATGCACCAATTGAACCGCTAAATCCACTTCTAGGCATCCATGCTGCAGTAACTCGGACAAATGTTGATGATCCAGCGAAAACGGTGTATCATCCGCTCGAGTGTTTATCAGTTTTTGAAGCTGTTAGCCTTTTTACAAAAGGAAGTGCTTATGCAGCTTGTCATGAAAATGACAGAGGTGTTATGAAAGAAGGGTATTTGGCAGATTTTACAATTATGAATGAAGATGTTTTTAATATCAACCCTGAAAAAATTCCTTATATAGCAATCTCAAAAACGGCTATTGGGGGGGAAATTGTTTACGACTCAGAGGTTGAAAATTAAACGATTATCTTGTCCCTCTGCCTCGATTTTATACATAAAAGATTGCCAGCTTCTTTTGGTTCAATCTATAATAATATTATTTCGATAATAGAACGAATTGAGGGAAAAGTAAATGAAAAAAAACGAAGTCCAGATGGGGGTCTTTTATGCAGGCTTTTCCTATTTTATATGGGGATTGTTGCCGATTTATTGGAAGCTTCTTCATCACGTAAGTGCTGATGAAATATTGGTAAACCGGATTTTTTGGTCATTTTTCTTTATGGTAGGTGTTCTTCTAGTTACTAGAAAATGGGGAGAATTTATTCATACACTGAAGAATTTCCGCTCGAATAAAAAACAGCTATTTGCATTAGTGCTTGCTTCACTGTTAATAAGCTGCAATTGGTTTATTTATATATGGGCAGTCAATTCAGATCAGTTAATTGAAGCTAGTCTAGGATATTATATTAACCCTCTAGTAAGTGTTTTACTTGGAATGATTGTATTCAGGGAGAAATTGTCGCCTGCCCAGTATTTCTCTTTTGCTTTAGCAATAATAGGGGTTCTAATATTAACGATATCCTATGGAAGATTTCCATGGATTTCATTTATTCTGGCATTGTCCTTTGGCTTATATGGTTTATCAAAAAAAATGATAAAGGTAGATTCAGCAATCGGATTAACCCTTGAGACTCTTGTTGTTATGCCTATATCATTATTATATATAGTCATTCTATTTGCTAAGGGAACACAATCATTTTTAACAGTATCTGTCGGTACGGATTTGCTTTTGATTGGTGCAGGAGCTGCCACGGCTCTTCCGCTTCTGTATTTTGCTAAAGGAGCACAAAAGATACCAATGTCGACTCTTGGCTTTTTACAATTTATTGCGCCAACCTTAACATTAATTCTTGGTATTTTTATTTATCATGAACCTTTTTCAAAAGTACATTTCATCTCATTTCTGTTTATTTGGTTGGCTATTACACTGTTTTCTCTTTCTAAAACAAAGATTTTTTCCTCCTTTGATCTAAAGAGGAAGAAAGGAAAAAGTCTTGGAGCTTAATGTGAATTAAAAAGTAAAGATTCCAAAAAAAAGTGCTGACCAAAGAAGGTTAGCACTTTTTTGAATAAACGGGCATAGATTTCTTAAATTGTAGATATATCAAGGTTCACAAGGAAAGCTTATGGGAGTTCTCATCGCATTCACTATGTCATTTAATTGTTCCGAAGACGCTTGCACTTTTCTTATACGTTTAGAAAGTATAAATTGCCAGCGCAGAAGATGATCTGACGCGGTTTCTAATTTTAGGAATTGAGTACAACGGACGTGATGTCCTAGTCGTGCGATGTATGAGCGCAATAAGTGCAACTACGCCTCCAATCGGCGAGTTTTCTTTATAAGAATGTTCTTTTTACCTTTTCCCAGAAGGAATTATCTTTTAATTTTACCGTTTTTATTTTTTTGTCGCTTAGCTTTATATCAATTTTCTCAACATGCTGAATGCTTAATGCCTCATTATCCATTCCCATGGTAGGATGATCATTTCCGTCTTGTACGACTGCTAATGTTAGTTTTCTCTCTCCGCTTAATATGAAGGACGAGCCAAGTGTCCGATAGCGATTATTATTAAGTGAAGCCATTTCACTTACTTGAAGACATGGAAGAAGCGGATCGACAATTGAACCTCTGAGAGATTTATTATAGGCGGTGCTTCCAGTAGGCGTTGCAACAACCATTCCGTCTCCGCGGAAAGTTTCGAAATGCAAGTCATCAATTAATACATCTAATACAAATGTTTTAATAATAGCTGATCGGATGCTGAACTCATTTAAGCAATAAAATGAAGTTTGATCATCAATCGTCACTTCAATTGTAGGATAGCGGCGGACTTCAATCTGTTCATTTGTCATTGCCTCAATCATTTTATCTGTATTATCTATATGAAAATCACAATACATGCTAAGACTTCCAAGAGTAGATATCCCTGCATATAAACAATCATCCCGGAACCCCGTTTTACGAACTGCTTGTAAAAATGTTCCGTCACCGCCGATGCTAACGATTACATTGGCCTTTTTATAATCATTGACAATTGTAAAATTATGAATATTAGCAAGCTCATAAAGAGGTTTTACCTTGAGATTCATGTCCGAATCTTTTTTATGATAAAAATATATGTTACGACGAGTAGACATCTATTTTCCTCCAAACAATAAAATAATAAAAAAATATAGACCGACCCAAGTTCATGATTATTTGGTATGATATGTAATGTTCATCGAAATTAGTTTACACTTTTTTTAAACAATTTAAAAGTTTATGACTTATTAAGATTGGGCGAGACATCTTTAGGGGATATTATATTATCTTCTTAAAGATTCAGAAGTTTGTTTTTGTTAAAGGGAGGAATAAGAAATGAATGGAAAGCGTTGGGCCGCATTAGGGATTGCGGTTGGATTATTTATTTTTTCAGTTTTTACAAATTTTCTTTCGGGGCTTGCATTCAAGGATGTTGAAAGCTCAGTTACAGAATTGTTTGCTAGCAGTAATGATGCATTGGTAGAGGAAGTAATTGAGGAAGGAAACAATCTCAAAAAAATTGCAGTCCTTGAGGTAGATGGTGTCATCCAAGATACAGGCCAGCCCACTTCTCTTTTTACTTCAGCAGGATATAATCATAAAGGCTTTATGAAAAAGCTCGAGCAAGTAAAGGAAGATGATACTGTTAGGGCGGTTATTATTCGAGTGAATTCCCCAGGCGGTGGAGTCGTAGAAAGTGCTGAGATACACGATAAAATTAAAGAAATTCAAACGGAAACAAAGAAGCCTGTCTATGTATCAATGGGCTCAATGGCTGCCTCAGGAGGGTATTATATTTCAGCACCAGCTGATAAAATTTTTGCAAGTCCAGAGACATTAACGGGCTCACTTGGCGTCATTATGCAAGGAATCAATTATTCTGGTCTTGCTGAAAAGTACGGTGTAGATTTCGTAACGATTAAAAGTGGTCCATATAAGGATATCATGAGCCCATCAAGGGAAATGACAGAAGAAGAAAGAAAAATTCTACAAACAATGATCAATAATTCTTATGAAGGCTTTGTGAAGGTGATTTCTGAAGGGCGTAATATTCCTGCTGCAAAAGTAAAAGAAATTGCAGATGGAAGAGTTTATGATGGTCGTCAAGCGAAAGAGATAAATTTAATTGATGAATTCGGTTATCTTGATGACGTTATTGAAACAATGAAGAAGGATCATAAACTTAATGATGCAAAAGTTGTAAAGTACACAGAGAATCTTGGATTTAGCTCAATATTTAGTATGGGAACGCAAAAGATTATCGGCAAAGACATCGAAATGGCAGGCTTGATGAAGCTCTTGTCACAGCCTAATTCTCCGCGTCTGATGTATTTATATGCTGAGTAGGAGGTGCAAAGATGACTTTAAATCAATCTGAAGAAAAAGAGTTTTCAATTGTGGAAGAAGATGAGCAAGATGTCCATCATACTGATACAATGATAGCCAGTTCATCTATAGAAAAGAGTGAATCGAATAGCAACTCTAATCCGGTTCGATTTGCTGGATTTTGGATGCGTTTTTGGGCTTTTCTATTTGATTTAATTGTTATAGGCAGTATTGATCGATTAATTATTAACCCAGTTTTTAGGCTATTAGATATTTCTCTAATTGAATATAATTTCTTTGCACCAATTTCAATTGCAACAGCTATTACGTTTTATGCCTATTTCGTTCTTATGACACGTTTCTTTAACCAAACTTTAGGGAAAATGGTATTTGGCTTGAAGGTTGTTGATCTAAAAGGGAAAAAGCTGACATGGGGAACCATTATTTTTAGAGAATGGATTGGACGATTTATATCAGGTACAATCGTCATTGGGTATGTCATTGTTGCATTTTTACCGAAAAAACAAGGATTACATGATATCTTTACAGATACAACTGTTGTCCACGAGAATTCATGATTTCATAATAAACCTGTTCGACTCAATAGAGCTTACAGGTTTATTTTTTTTTGCTCAGGCTATAATAATAGGCTGAAAGGTTGTGAATATATATGAAATGGGTGCTTATAGCCTTATTAATTCTAATATTACTTTTTATTATCCTCATAATAACGAAATTAAAAATTTTATTGCATTATACTCATATTAACGATAATGATCATTTGAAAATTGAATTCAAAGCTTGGTTTGGCTTAATTAAATATAAAATTGAAATGCCTCTTATTAAAATTGATGAAGATTCCCCAACCATTGTTGTGAAGCAAAAGAAGGGGAAGGAAAGTGATTCAATTAAGGATACGAAGCAATATAGTGCAAACTATATGCTGGATAGCATGCATGATATGAGGGAATTACTTCATATTGTAGTATCGCTTAATAGAATTATTAAAAAGTTCTTGAGAAAAGTGACGATTCATACACTGGAGTGGCATACAACAATTGGGATTGGAGATGCAGCGTATACGGGGATGCTAACAGGTGCTTTTTGGGCTGTAAAAGGAAGCATTGTTGGAGTGGTTAGTCATTTTATGAGATTGAAATCATTCCCGGACATCACGATTACCCCGCAATTCCAAGTTGCCGTATCACAAACAACCATTTCATGTATGATTTATTTTCGTATCGGACATGCTATGTTTGCAGGAATCAAATTAATGAAATATTGGAAAGGCGGAAGGGCTAGATTTAGAACAAAGCCGTTAGCCGCTCTTTCCAATAATAAAACAAAATCAGTATAGAAGAGGGGGTTTTAGTAGATGTCTGAGCATCCAATTCAAGGATTAATGACAACTGCTATGGAAAATCTGAAGGAAATGATTGATGTTAATACAATTATAGGTGATCCAGTTGAAACACCAGATGGCAGTGTAATATTGACTGTTTCAAAGGTTGGATTCGGTTTTGCAGCAGGAGGCAGCGAATTCAAGCTAGACAGCCAGTCCAATATCGGCGGACAGGGTCAATCGAGTGGAAATCCATTTGGCGGTGGTAGTGGTGGCGGAGTATCGATCACTCCAATCGCATTTCTTATCGTCAACTCTAGTGGCGTGAAAATGGTTCATCTTGATGAAAGCACTCATTTATACGAGAGAATTCTCGATCTTGCTCCTCAAGCAGTCGATAAGATCCAACAGATGTTTAACAATAAAAACAAACAAGGAAGCTGCGATCAAGTTCATCATAATAACCAAGACTATAATGGACCAAAGCATGATTTAAATATTTAAGTATTAAAGTTAACTTTTCCAACAGCTAGGAGAGGTTAACTTTTTTCTTGGCCATTAGAGTAATGAAAAATTAGAAGAAAATTTTAATACGAATTAAAATGAAATAATTGCAAAAAAGATTTTGAAAAGATATGATTTACATTGTACATATGTTGTTTAAGGAGGAAGAAATAATGGCGTCAATTACTTTTAAAGGAAATTCAGTAACTTTATTAGGCAATGAAGTTAAAGTAGGAGATAAAGCTCCAGATTTTAAGGTTCTTGCAAATGATTTATCTGCAGTTACTTTAGCTGATTCCAAAGGACATGTTCGTTTAATCAGTGTAGTTCCTTCAATCGATACGGGTGTTTGTGATGCGCAAACCCGCCGTTTTAATGAAGAAGCATCTAAATTAGATAATGTGAAGATCTTAACTGTTAGTGTTGATCTTCCATTTGCTCAAAAACGCTGGTGTGCAGCAGCAGGGATTGAAAATGTTCAAACTGTTTCAGACCATCGCGAGCTTTCTTTTGGAGAAGCTTATGGAGTGGCTATTCAAGAGATGCGTCTTCTAGCACGTGCTGTATTTGTAGTTGATTCTAATGATACGGTTACATATGCAGAATATGTGAGCGAAGCAACAGATCATCCAAATTACGAAGCAGCAGTTGAAGCAGCAAAGCAAGCGAAGTAAGTAGAAAAGCGGAAGCGCCTTGAAACGGAAGGTCGACCAAAGACCGTCACGTCTTGAATGGAAGCTCAATTTTGAGCTTCTTTTCTTTTTTTCAAACGGATAAGATTTACTGGAGTAAGTAAAATGAATACTTGTTAATTCTTATCCTCTAATACTTGTGATAACAATAAAACCTCGTTAAAATAGGACAATAGAAAAGAATCGGGAGGAATTTATAATGAATAGTACACCGGTTGAGGAATTGTTTACTGTTTTTAATGAAACGGCAATGATTATTCAAGAAGAACTAGCATGTACATATTTAGAAGCACTAGCTGAAACAGGGGAAAATATTTTTCATGGAAGTATCCTTCAGGAAGAATTGAGCGAATTGACAGTAAAAAGATTAAGGAAAAATTATGAAACGATTCAAATTGAGAATTATTCTAAGGAAGAAATTCGAAAATCCATTCAGCTTGCCATTCTTAAAGGAATGAACGAGCTTATTCAGCCGAATCATCAAATGACACCTGATGCTGTTGGACTGCTCATTGGCTATTTAGTTAATAAGTTTGTACAGAAAAACGAGTTTCGTTTACTTGACCCTGCTGTGGGAACAGGAAACCTTCTAACAACCGTTATTAATCAACAGCAAAACAAAATGGTTGATGCTACGGGGATCGATATTGATGATATATTAATTAAACTGAGTTATGTTAATGCAAATCTGCAGCAGCACCCAATTCAATTTTTTAATCAAGATAGCCTAGAACCATTATTTATAAACGAGGCAGATGTGGTTGTAAGCGACTTGCCAGTAGGATATTATCCAAATGATCTTAGAGCATCAGAATATGAAATGAAGGCAGATCATGGGCATACATTTGCTCACCATCTTTTTATTGAACAAAGCGTTCGGCATGTGAAAGAGGGCGGGTATTTATTCTTTATTGTACCGAATAGTCTTTTTGAAAGTGAGCAGGCTCCAAAGCTTCATGAATACATAAAGAAATATACAAATATTCAGGGGTTATTACAGCTGCCTCATTCAATATTTAAAAATGAAAAGGCTGCAAAAAGTATATTGATCCTGCAAAGGAAAGGGGAAGGTGTAAAGCCTCCGAAACAAGTTCTTCTTGTGCATCTGCCTAGCTTGTCAAAAACTGCGGAAGTAGAGAAAATATTGAATAAAATTGAAATTTGGTTTAAAGAAAATAAATAGGAAGGAAGCCGACAAAATTGCGGCTTCCTTCTTATTTATTTTCAAAAGTGTAGTATTCTAATAGTAGGTAAAAAATATGGTGATTCTTGAAAACTTTGATTAATAATGATTAAATGAATACTCGAGAGATATTAATAGGCTTTGAAGTACAAATAAAAGAAAACAAGTATGAATATTAAGAAATCCTTTAAAAGGAGCGATTATATATATGGCAAAAATAATTGCGATAAATGCCGGCAGCTCTTCATTGAAATTCCAACTATTTGAAATGCCGACCGAAGAGGTAATTACGAAGGGAATAATTGAACGAATTGGATTAAATGATTCGATATTTAACATTGTTGCAAATGGTGAAAAAATAAAAGAAACGATGGAAATACCTAATCATGAAATAGCGGTTAAGCTATTATTAGAGAAATTAACATCCTTAGGAATTATTCATTCATTAAATGAAATAGAAGGAATTGGTCATAGAGTCGTTCATGGCGGTGAAGAATTTTCTGATTCTGTTTTAATTAATGAAGAGGTTCTGAAAAAAATTGATGCACTTTCAGAGCTTGCTCCCCTACATAATCCTGCTAATATAACGGGAATTAAAGCTTTTAAGCAAGTTCTTCCAAATGTTCCGGCTATTGCTGTCTTTGATACTGCATTTCATCAAACAATGCCAGAAAGCTCGTTTTTATATAGCTTGCCCTATGAATATTACAAAAAGTATGGAATTCGAAAATATGGCTTCCACGGAACTTCTCATAAATATGTTTCGCAGCGGGCAGCTGCTATGCTTGGCCGCCCATTAAATCAACTGCGCTTAATTTCCTGCCATCTTGGCAATGGTGCAAGTATTGCTGCGATTGAAGGCGGTAAATCCATTGACACCTCAATGGGGTTTACACCGTTAGCTGGTGTTACAATGGGAACACGATCAGGGAATATTGACCCTGCCTTAATTCCATTTATAATGGAAAAAACAAATAAAACGGCAGACGAAGTATTAGATGTCCTGAATAAAGAGAGTGGAATGCTAGCGGTTTCAGGATTTTCAAGTGATTTGCGTGATATAGAGATCCAGGCATCAAAAGGAGATGAACGATCGAAATTAGCACTTGAAGTATTTGCAGGCAGAATCCATAAATATATTGGTTCATACGCTGCGCGAATGTACGGAGTTGATGCCATCATTTTCACAGCAGGAATTGGAGAGAACAGTGATGTCATTCGTGCACGAGTGATTCAAGGTCTTGAATTCATGGGTGTTTATTGCGATCCTGCACTAAATAAAGTTCGTGGAGAAGAAGCATTTATTAATTACCCTCATTCACCTGTAAAAGTTATGGTAATACCAACAAATGAAGAAGTTATGATTGCACGTGATGTAATAAGACTAACAAATTAATTTGAGAGACCACAGTTCTTTAAAAGGCTGTGGCTTTTTTGTTTAGAGAAAATTCTAGATTCACAAGGATAGGAGGAACAATCAGGGCTTAGATTGTTCCGTAGGCACTTGCACATTTCTTGGGAAATTACCATTTTGATTATGCTATACTGAATCAAAAGGAATTGAAATGGAGGATTACAGCATGGCGATGTCCGAACGGGAGAAATTTGTATTTGCCCAGATCCAAGATTGGGTGAATAAACTTTATAGCTATGAACCCAATGATTTTGAGTTAACATATGAAAAATATTTGGAAAGATCTTTTTCGCTGCTTCCAGAAAACATTCAGCAACAGTTTTTTTCAGTATTGGACAATTGGCTGTTTCATCTTCATGCTCTTATTCAAGGATCTCAGCTGCAACTTGATGCGAAAGAACGGATAGTAACAGCCGGGCGGGTGTTTAACCCAGAAATAGAAACAATTGAAGAATTAATTTCTTTAGATATTGATAAGCTTCAGTACATCGCACAGCAGCAAATTTCTCGCCATAGGGTGTATTCACTAGCACAAGGAGGATTGGCTGGAACAGGAAGCTCCATTATGCTAGGGGCGGATATACCAGCAATGGCAGTTATTAATCTTAGGGTCGTCCAGCTAATCGCAATGACATACGGTATTGAGGTTAATACTCCTTATGAGATGATGTGTTCGCTTAAAGTTTTTCATGCAGCTACACTTCCAAGGCGTATGCAAAGCAGAGCTTGGGATGAATTAATGTCAGAGCTTAATAGTGAAAAGGATTTTTACTTTTATGAAGGAAATGAGGAACTCGCTAATTTAGCTTGGATTGAGCAGCCAATACAACAGTTATTAAAGGGAATAGCTATTTTTATATTCAGGAAAAAGTCAATTCAAGGAATTCCTCTCATTAGTATATCCATCGGAGCCGGAACAAATTATCGGCTGACACGGAATGTGACTGAATTCGCCCATAAGTATTATCAATTTAGATATTTACATAGGAAGGGTGGGGTCATGATATGAGTACGACCCAGCATAAAAATGAAGCACCGAAAAAGGTTAGTTGTAAAGTTATAACGATTAGTGATACAAGGGATAAAGAAACAGATAAAAGCGGAAAGCTAATGATCGATCTTTTATTCGAAAAAGGTCATGTAATACGTGATTATGTCATTGTGAAAGACGAGGCAGATCAGCTTCGTGCCGAAGTGTTTAAAGGATGTGAAGATCCAGAAATTGATGTCGTTCTCACGAATGGTGGAACAGGAATCGCACTTCGAGATATTACAATTGAGACAGTCAAGGACTTATTTGATAAGGAAATTTCCGGATTTGGCGAGCTTTTTAGAATGCTAAGTTATCAAGAAGATATTGGCTCAGCCGCAATACTTTCACGGGCAGCTGCGGGAGTTGTAAACAATAAAGCTGTATTTTCAACTCCAGGTTCATCAGGTGCAGTTCGCTTAGCTATGAATAAACTAATCTTGCCTGAACTGGGACATGTCGTACGTGAGCTTAAAAAGGATCTATAACTTAATTTCTGCGAAAAAAAATCCTTTCAGTTTCAGATTGAAAGGATTTTTTATTTTATACGTTAAGTAAGTATAAATTGTCAGCGTAGAAGGTCATTCGACGCAGTTGCCAATTTTAGGAATTAAGTACGACGGACAGGATGTCCTAGTCGGGCGAATGCCACAGGACGTGGCATTTATGAGCGCGATAAGCGCAACTACGCCTCTGTCTTCGCCTTTTCAAGGCTCGCCAATCGGCGAGTTTTCTTTACATATGAACTTTCTCAGATATGTCCTGATTAGTTCGATACCATAGCCATAGGTCATTTATGATGGAAGCCAGCTCAGATATTTGACTATTCAACTCGCAAGATTTAATGAAATTTTCTTCATCTGAGAGCTGATCTTGTTTTACGTTGATTTTTTTTTCAAGTTCAGTGATTCGATCAGGGATTGTTCCTCTAATTTTTTCCCATTGGAATAAGATTGATTGCTGAATCTTTTTAGAAAATTGATCCCAATCCACTTTGAATGATGGAATCGGAATTCCAAGGCGTTCGTCATATAAAAAATGCTCATTCATTAAAAATCCTCCAGTGAATTATATTGCTTCCATTCTACTATATACAGGTACTTCATTCCATGGATTCTTCCAATTCTCTTTTATTGCGTGTAAGTATTATGATTTCTGATTAAGATAAATGGACTAAAATTTTATCAGTGAATGATTCTTTTCTAGGTCCACTTTTACTGAATCTTACGCAAAAGGAACTATTTGTTGAGGATTCTCTTTACAGGGGAAAATTGTGAGTTTATGATTTAATCATAAAATTTATGAATATTCAGTCTTTTTAAGAGGGGGAGAATAATGAAAAAACTATTTTACAGTATGCTCATTACTTTCATGATTTTAGGCATAATAATGCCTTGGACATCAACGGCTTCCGCAGATATAGTTTCCAATTCAGAAAAAATTTTAACAAGCTCTACCATGTTCAATCATTATGATAAAAAAGAAACACTGAAATATCCTACTTTAAAAAAAGTTGGTAAACCGGAAGAAGTAGGGTTTTCTTCTGAAAAGTTACAACAGGTTGATAGGCTAATCGAACAGGAAATTAAAAATGGATTCCCTGGGGCTGCAATTGTTGTGATTAAAGACGGAAAAATTATAAAAAATTCAGCTTATGGTTACGCCAAAAAGTATGATGGCCATACTCCTTTAAAACATCCTCAAAAAATGAAAGTGGATACTATGTTTGACTTGGCATCAAATACCAAAATGTATTCCGTCAATTATGCACTTCAGCATTTGGTTAGCGAAGGAAAAGTTGATTTATACCAAACAATCCAGCATTATTATCCATCTTTTAAAGACAATGAAGCGGACAAAATTAAGGGAAAAGATTCTTTACGAATCATCGATCTTCTCCACCATACAGCAGGATTTCCTTCTAGTGTGCATTACCATAACCCAGCAAGAGCAGGAGATTTGTATTCTCAAGATCGAAAAACCACTGTGGAAATGATTTTAAAAACTCCACTACAATATGAACCTGGCACTTCACAAATTTATAGCGACATCGATTATATGCTCCTTGGATTTATTATTGAAAAAGTAACAGGACAGCAATTAGACAAATACGTTGAAACACATATTTATAAACCATTAGGAATAACTTCTACGATGTTCAATCCGCTTAATAAAGGTCATAAAGAAAAGGAGTTTGCTGCAACTGAATTAATGGGAAATACACGAGATGGTGTCATTTCATTTCCTAATATAAGGACGTATACGTTACAAGGCGAAGTGCATGATGAGAAATCATTTTATTCCATGGGTGGAGTTTCTGGACATGCTGGTTTATTTTCCACAACAGGCGATCTCGCAGTATTGCTCCAAGTAATGCTTAATAATGGTGGATACGGTAAAGTGAAACTCTTTGATAAAGAAACTATCGATCTTTTTGTTAAACCTTCGGATATGAACCCTACATATGGATTAGGCTGGAGGATTAACGCGAATGAAAGTATGGAATGGATGTTCAGCGAATATGCTAATAATAATGTAATAGGCCATACAGGCTGGACAGGGACGATAACAGTTATTGATCGAGACAATCAATTAGCGATCGCTTTATTAACAAATAAAAAGCATTCACCAGTTATAAATCCGCAAATCGATTCTAATCGATTTCAAGGGGACACATATGAGATTAGTCAATATGGAAGTATAATAAAAGCTGTATATGAAGCAATGATTAATTAGGGCAAAAAGAGAGCGGAATCCTTCAGTGGAATTCTGCTTTTTTTAATTTATAGATTCGGAACCATTTTTAAAATTAATTTTTATGCATTTTTAAGAATAAGTATTGATTTTCAATTTAATTATGATAATATAATACAATATAATGAATAAACATAATATAATATGAATATTTATTCGATAATAAAGGAGGATTTTATCATGTCAAATCCAAAAGTCGTACTTGCCTATTCAGGCGGTTTAGATACTTCAGTAGCAATTAAATGGTTAGAGGAACAAGGGTATTCCGTTGTAGCTTGCTGTTTAGATGTTGGGGAAGGAAAGGATTTAAATTTTATTCAGCAAAAAGCATTAACGGTTGGGGCTGTTCAATCGCATGTGATTGATGCAAAAGAAGAGTTTGCTAATGAATATGCATTAATGGCTATGCAGGCACATGCATTATACGAAAATGTATATCCTCTTGTTTCTGCACTTTCTCGCCCACTTATTGCGAAGAAACTAGTTGAAGTGGCTGAAAAAGAAGGAGCAGTTGCTGTTGCACATGGATGTACTGGTAAAGGAAACGATCAAGTACGTTTCGAGGTTGCTATTCATGCATTAAATCCAGAGCTAGAAGTATTGGCGCCTGTTCGTGAATGGAAATGGTCACGTGAAGAAGAAATTGAGTATGCTAAGCAAAAGAATATTCCAATTCCTATTAATCTAGATTCTCCGTTCTCGATTGACCAAAACTTATGGGGAAGAAGCAATGAATGTGGAATTTTAGAAGATCCATGGGCTGCGCCTCCTGAAGAAGCGTATGAACTTACTTCAAGCCTTGAAAATGCTCCTGACACACCAGATGTTGTGGAAATTGGATTTGAAAAGGGTGTTCCTGTTAGCTTGAATGGAAAACAATATCCTTTAGCAGAGCTTATTTTGGAATTGAACTCCCTTGCTGGCAAGCATGGTGTAGGCCGTATTGACCATGTTGAAAATCGACTTGTTGGTATTAAGTCACGTGAGGTTTATGAATGCCCAGGTGCGATGACATTAATTAAAGCACATAAAGAGCTTGAAGATTTAACACTTGTTAAAGAAGTAGCTCATTTTAAACCAATTATTGAAAAGAAAATTGCTGAGTTAATTTATGAAGGTCTATGGTTCTCGCCTTTAAGAACGGCATTGGCTGCATTCCTAGAGGAAACACAAACCTTTGTAACAGGAACTGTAAGAGTAAAGCTTTTTAAGGGCCATGCGATTGTTGAAGGCAGAAAATCTCCATATTCTTTATACGATGAAAAGCTTGCTACTTATACATCTGATGATGAATTCGATCATAATGCAGCAGTTGGCTTTATTAAGCTTTGGGGCTTACCAACGAAGGTTCAAAGCATTGTTCAGCAAAACAAGAAGGTGACAGTGTGAAAAAATTATGGGGCGGCCGTTTTACAAAATCAGCTGAGGAATGGGTAGATGAATTTGGTGCATCAATCTCCTTCGACCAGGAATTAGTCATGGAGGATATTGAAGGCAGTTTCGCGCATGTCACTATGCTTGCGAAATGTGGAATCATCCTCGAAGAAGAAGCAGCCAAGATTAAAAATGGCCTTGAACAATTGAAAGATAAAGCAGCAAACGATGACCTTTCTTATTCAGTCAAGCTAGAAGATATCCATTTGAATCTAGAAAGCTATTTAACTGAATTAGTAGGTCCTGTTGGCGGAAAGCTTCATACGGCTCGAAGCCGAAACGACCAGGTTGCGACCGATATGCATTTATATTTACGCAATCAGGTTCAAGCAATCATTGAACTAATTGAGGAAATGCAGCAAGCATTATTAGAACAAGCTGAGGAGAATATTGAAACAGTTATGCCGGGCTATACCCATCTTCAAAGGGCACAGCCGATATCATTTGCTCATCATTTAATGGCTTATTTTTGGATGCTGGAACGGGATAAAGAGCGTTACATTGAAAGTGTGAAAAGAATCAATCTATCCCCGCTTGGTGCTGGTGCATTGGCAGGAACCACATTCCAAATTGACCGTCATTTAAGTGCAGAATTGCTTGGATTTGAAGGCATTTACGAAAATAGTCTTGATGCAGTAAGCGATAGAGATTTTATCTTGGAGTTTTTATCAGACAGCTCTATTTTGATGATGCACTTGTCAAGATTAAGTGAGGAATTCATTCTTTGGTCTAGTCAAGAATTCAAATTTATCGAGCTTGATGATAGTTTCGCAACCGGAAGCAGCATCATGCCGCAAAAGAAAAATCCTGACATGGCAGAATTAATTCGTGGAAAAACAGGTCGAGTGTATGGAAATCTTATGGGTCTCCTAACTGTTTTAAAAGGCTTACCTCTAGCTTACAATAAGGATATGCAAGAGGATAAAGAGGGCATGTTTGATACAGTAAAAACAGTTACAGGATCCCTTAAAATTTTTGCAGGTATGATTCGGACAATGACAGTAAACAAGAATCATATGGAGAAGGCGACAAAAACTGATTTTTCCAATGCGACAGAGCTTGCTGATTATTTATCGGATAAAGGCGTTCCATTCAGAGAAGCTCATGAAATTGTTGGCAAGCTTGTTCTTACATGTGTTAAACAAGGCTGTTTCCTTGGTGATTTGCCTATTGCGGAATATAAAAAGGCTCATCCATTATTTGCTGAAGATATTTACGTTGTTCTAGATCCTATCACTGCAGTAAAAAGACGAAATAGTGCAGGTGGAACAGGCTTTGTACAAATTGTGTCCGCTATTGAAAAAGCGAAGGAATCGATGAAAAATAGCAAGTAGATAAAAAGAAATAGAGTGCAAATCATTTGTGATTTGCACTCTATTTCTTTTTTTAAAGAGGATTAAGATAATTAACAATCAATCAGTTCCGTTAATATAATATTTGACTATTTTTCTAATAATTAGGAAAATGGATGATGCATAGAGTTTCTTTTAATTATTAGGAGGGTAATTAATGAGGGTATTAAAAAAGGCAGCAATGTCATTGCTGATTTTTTCCTTAATGGGGATAGTAATCTTTCAATCTCCTAAAGATGGACAGGCGGAAATACAAACTAAGTCCCAAAAACGAGAGCTTCGAGCTGTATGGATTGCTACAGTAGCGAATATTGATTGGCCTTCAAAAAAAGGACTTTCAATAGATAAGCAAAAGCAAGAGTTCGTGAAGCTTCTAGATGACGTTGAGAAAATGGGGATGAATGCGGTTGTTGTTCAGATAAAGCCAACGGCAGATGCATTTTACCCTTCAAAATACGGTCCGTGGTCAGAGTATTTAACGGGAACACAGGGGAAAAATCCCGGCTATGATCCACTTGCTTTTATGATTGAGGAGGCCCATAAACGTAATCTGGAGTTTCATGCATGGTTCAACCCTTACCGGATTACGATGAACCATACGAATATTAAACGCTTAGCCGCTGACCATCCAGCTCGAAAGCATCAAAATTGGATCGCTTCATATGGAGGAAGGCTTTACTATAATCCTGGAATTCCTGAGGTAAAGCAATTTATTATTGACGGAGTATTAGAAGTAGTAAAGAACTATGATATTGATGCTGTTCATATGGATGATTATTTCTATCCTTATAAAGTGAAAGGAAAGGATTTTCCTGATGCGGCTGAATTTAAAAAGTATGGAAAAGGCAAGTTTAAAACGGTCGGAGATTGGCGCAGAGATAATGTAAATCAGCTGGTACGTGATCTAAATAAAGCGATCAAAAAAGAAAAGCCTTATGTGAAGTTTGGAATAAGCCCATTTGGAGTATGGAGAAACAGTGCTAATGATTCAACAGGTTCTAAAACAGCAGCCGGCGTAACGAATTACGATGACTTATACGCTAATACAAGAGAATGGATTCGCCAAGGCTATATCGATTATATCACTCCACAAATCTATTGGAATATCAGCTATAAGCCAGCAGCTTATGATATTCTACTAGATTGGTGGGGTAAGGAAACGAGCGGCAAGCCGGTTCACCTCTATATCGGACAAGCAGCTTATAAGATCAATAATGATTCCAGTTCAGCATGGAAGAAGGCTGAAGAGTATCCAAAGCAAATTCTCTTAAATCGTCAATATGATACATTTATGGGCAGTATGCATTTTAGCTTAAAAGATCTAAATCGAAATCCACTCGGAATAAAAGATCGTTTGAGTAATGATCTTTATAGGCAGCCAGCCTTAATTCCAACGATGCCATGGCTTGATAATATTAAACCACAGTCACCGAGTATAAAAAGTGCTAATCGAACAGAAGACGGGATCGAGGTAATAATTGAGGATCATACACTAAATCAAGACTCTACATACTATGCTATTTATCGATTTACTGGAGATATACAAGGAAATATTGAGGACTCAGAAAATTTAGTGAAGACAGTTCGAAAAACAGGAAATGAACAAGTCTTTATTGATCAAACAGCTAAAGCGGAAGAAACTTATACGTATGTAGTAACCGCTCTTGATCGACTTCATAACGAAAGTGAAGTTAGTATTGAGGCAATTATACAAACACAATAATTATCAAAACCTTCTTGAATCGAGATGATTTAAGAAGGTTATATTTTAAAAAGAAGTAAAATAAGAGAAAAGCAAAATAATATGGTAAAATAAAGCAAATTAAATGGAAACATTAGAAGAGGTCATAAACAATGATTCTAACAAAAAATAGTATTGAAAAATTACAAGCTAGTATTTCAAATGTAATTATTCAAGATTTGAATTGGCAGCTTGAAGAGATAAAATTAATCGGAAGCGGAGTGATTAATGCTGTTTTTCTTATAAGAGAGAAAAATTTAGGTGAGCTTGCTGTTAGAACACCTTGGCGAGCTGAAGAAAATATGATGGATAAGCATTCGAGTGGAATTATCTCACTTAAAAAGGAAGTTCAGATTTCTGAACATTGCCACAATTATAGTTTGCCAGTCCCTAAAGTTCATAAACTGCATTTAAGTAGTGATATTAACTTTCTAATATCTGATTTCATATCGGGAGATAATAGTCCGATTTCCTCATTTGATATTGGTCAACTTACTTCTAAGATACATAAAGTTCCATTGGGTGGCTTGTCAATTATTGATCAACATCAGCAGACTTTAAGTCAAATTATATCCCATAGAATTATCAATCGTGTGCAAACACTAAGAGAACTCACAAACTCAAAAATTGCTCTTCCTTGTTTAGAAGAATTGCAGGAGATTTTGGACACACCACAAGCTGATAATTGCTTATTGCACCTTGATGTTAGGCGACCGAACTTAATTGGAGAAAAGGGAAGCATTAAAGCGATTATTGATTGGGATAATGCCTTTATTGGTAATCCAATTATGGAATTAATGAGAATTGCTGAAACAGAGGAGCTGCATGTAGAAGAATTTTTAAAGGGATATAACAATATGAGTATTATTGAAAAAACTGATAAGGTTATTCAATTTATTTATCGCCTTGACACGGCATTAATGCTTTCTATTTTATTCATCTCTTTTGTCAATGACGTGGAGAAAAGAGAGCACTATTTAAAACGAGTTGATTATTTAAGTACAGAAATAATGAATGGTTTATAGGTCTAGTTAACTGTTTTTTTGAAAATGGGAAGTAAGGGAGGGTGTCGAAAATGTACATAGAAAAGTTTCATTTTACTGAAGAAGAACGGAAAAAGACGGTTGAAGCTTTTATAAAAAACGGAGTACTGAGAGAATTGCCAAGTAAAGAAAAGCGAAAGGTGAAGCTGCAAGGAAAGACTATCAAAATCTAAAGTTGGATTATGTAAAAAATTACGCTACGGGTATAAATGAATATACAGAACATAAGGAAGCATTTGTGAAGAGCATTTTTTCTATGAGAACGAATGATTCATTATATTGAACACTTTGGCAAAGGAGAGATTGAATGGGAATTATTTCTAATGAATTTTTTAAAGAAGAACTTACGATTCAAGCTATTCAAGCAGCTATGAAAGATGGAAAAATTACCTCAAAAGAGTTAGTAATGTATTATCTTTTTCGAATAGCAAAGTATGACCAATCTTGTCCAAATATTAATTCCATTCTTGAAATAAACCCTGATGCCATTTTTATTGCTGAAGCATTAGATGCTGAAAGAAAAACGAAAGGTTCTAGAGGACCATTACATGGCATTCCTGTTTTGCTAAAGGATAATATTGAAACGAATGACTCCATGCATACGAGTGCAGGAACCATTGCACTTGAAAATAATATTAGCAGCCATGATGCGTTTCTAGTAGAGAAGCTTCGGAAAGCAGGCGCAGTTATTTTAGGAAAGACAAATATGACTGAAATAGCAAATGGGATGTCAACTGAAATGTGGGCAGGTTACAGTTCCAGAGGGGGACAAGTGTTAAATCCATATGGGGATGCAAACCTATATGTTGGGGGATCAAGCTCGGGATCAGCGGCTGCGGTTGCTGCAAATTTTACCGTTTTATCCGTAGGGACTGAGACAGATGCTTCGATTCTTAGTCCAGCTATTCAAAACTCAGTTGTCGGGATAAAGCCTACTGTTGGTTTAATAAGCCGCACTGGTTTGATACCTTTTACATATTCACAAGACACAGCGGGACCATTTGCTAGAACTGTTACAGATGCCGCTATTTTATTAGGAGCTTTAACAGGTGTAGATCAGGATGATCCTGCTACTTTTAAATGTGAAGGAAAGATACAAGAAGATTATTCGAAATATTTAGATACAAAAGGTTTGAGAGGGACCAGAATTGGTATATTCAACCCTGTTTCTAATGAATACTTTATAGCTAATGAACATTATTTTTCAAAAGAAACCAATGAAGATTTATTTAAGAATGTAATTCATACTCTCACGGATGGAGGAGCTAAAGTCATTCATGATATCGAGATCCCCTCTTTCCATCGAGAATGGAGTTGGGGAGTGCCGTTATATGAGTTGAAGCATAGCTTAGACAATTATCTTTCCAAGTTGCCTTCACACTTGCCTGTACATTCTATTACTGAATTGATTGAGTTTAATAAGAAGTTAGAAGAAAGGGCTTTAAAATATGGCCAAAATAAATTAGAAATGAGAGAAGCTTTGCCAAATACATTAAGAAATCCTGAGTATTTGAATGCCAAATTAGAAGATTTGTATTTTTCACAGGAACAAGGGATTGATTATGCTTTAAAAAGGTATGATCTAGATGCGATTCTTTTTCCTTCGTATATTGGTTCAACACTATGTGCCAAAGCTGGTTATCCTTCCATTGCTGTACCTGCAGGATATATGGAAAGTGGTAGACCTTTTGGAGTAACGTTTGCAGGCACCGCTTTTAGCGAAGGGGTTTTGATAAAGATTGCCTTTGCGTTTGAACAAGCGACTAAACATAGGAGAAGCCCAAAAATGAAATAAGATACAAAGTAAAATGCATAAATTAAGAGAGAAAAAGGAGTCTTTATGTTTCGAACGATTGAATATTTAACGGAAAAAGATGATTGAAGCTTTTATTAAAAATGGAGTACTAAGAGAATTGCCAAGCAAAGAAAAGCGAAAGGTAATTATCTTATTAGAGTTGATAAAAAAGTTTGAAGAGGGTAATTTTTATTCTGAAAAAGAAGTGAATAAAATTATTAAAAGCTTTTACGGGGACTTTGCAATTTTAAGAAGGTATCTAGTCGATTATCATTTACTTGAGATAAGCGAGGATTGTACAATGTATTGGGTTAATAAGGAATTAGCTTCGGAAAATTATGCAAAATAATGAAGATAAAACTCTGGAAGATTAGACCAGAGTTTTTTTATTTGCTAAAAGGAAAGTTTAAGTCTATTAACGCGCTAAAGTAAAGAGTGTGCTCAATTAAATATCTGCTAATAAGATCGCATAATAAAAACTAAAGCATTCGCCAAAAAGGACTTGGCGAACGCCAAGTTTTTCTAATCTCAATAATGATGAAAAAGTGTTATCACACCAATAGACAGTTTTACTTAATCGATTCAAAAGAAAATAAAAATATTCTAAAAATATTGAAATATAAAATAAAATAGTTTATCATTTTCGTATACAGGTAAAATACATGTTCTTGAAATGGAGAAAGATTGGTGATGGTATATGCAGATGGCTAGAATAGGTCTGTTTTTCGATAGACAAGCAGAATTTGATTGTTGGTTTAATCAAAATAATATTTTTGAAAGATATTTAATTGAGGTGTTGGAGCATGCTCGTGTACCTTATCAATTAATAGATGATATATCGGCATTTAAAACGGTTGATTTATTGATTGTTGGTTTCTCAAATGAAGATAAAGATACAAAAAAAGCGTTAATGAAGTATGCTACTTCTGGAGGAATTGTAATAAGTTACGGCGGATTAGATTTTCTCTGTCAAGACCTTGGGTGCACAAAGATGTCTACAATGGATACTGGGTATGCAGATTTAATGAAGTATCTTGACCAGGAAAATCCTCTTCGGTTTTTACAGGCACATCCATGGAAAAACATTTCCTCAGATGCAGTCCGTGTTTATGGTGAATTAAAAAGTGATACACAACAAGCAGCTGCATTGCTTCAGATACCAATGGGAGATGGTCATTTCGATCGATGGGCTGTCAATATACCAAGTACAATTGTCAGTCTGCAACAGGGAACAAAACCGATTATCGAGGATGGAATCCCTGCATCTGATGGTACGGCGAATATTGATGAGGGAATTCTAAAAGCAGATGATGGCTTTGAATTAGACTGGGGAGTTGACCGTGAATTCACAGAAACAGGTATGCCATATTTTTCAATTCCCTATGCAGATTTATGGAGGGAAGCAATAATTGGACACCTTATCCGAAGAGCATTGGATAAAGGGTTAACATTGCCTGTTATTGAATATTGGCCAGCTGAGGTTAATCATGTAGCATTAATTTCTTTTGATAGTGACATGAATATAAATCAAGCAGCAGAAGTGACGTTACAGGTTTTGAAAGAAGAAGATGTTCAGACAACTTGGTGTATGATCGCACCTGGCTTCAGTTCAGAAATTTATAAAAAAGCAAAAGCCAATGGACATGAACTTGCATTTCATTTTAATGCATTAGACGCGGAAGAAGGAGTTTGGTCAGAAACAGCCTTTAACGAGCAGCTTGAATGGCTGAAAAAGGAAATAGGTGAAAAAAATCTTACATCTAATAAAAACCATTATACCCGTTTTGAAGGTTGGGGGGAGCTGTTTCAATGGTGTGAGAAGAACGGTATTAAGGCTGATCAAACGAGAGGGCCAAGTAAAAAAGGAAATGTGGGATTTCTTTTTGGAACGTGTCACCCGTTTTTCCCTATTTCAATGTCAGATGAAAAAAATCGTTTCTATGATGTTTTGGAGATTGGCTTTCTAACCCAGGATATGAATCATCCGTCATTGGCGGATACAACGATTATTGAGCCTTTTTTGGAAAAAGTAAAGCGCGTAAACGGCGTAGGGCATTTCTTATTTCACCAGTATCACGTCTATCATTTACCCGAGGTTAAGAATGCGCTTGTTCAATTTATTAGAGAAGCAAAATCAAAGGGATTCACCTTTTGGACTTCCAAGCAAATTAATGATTGGGAGCGAGCACGCCGTCAACTTACAATTTTCATTAGTGGCGGGTTAAAGGTTATTAGCGATATTGAAATGCCAGATATAAAGGTTTGGATTCCAGCTTCAGATATAGATTCCGAGGATGAACTTGTTTATAAATTTGGTTTGGCTGGTAAAAGAAAAATATTAAGCGTTCAGTTAAATAAAGTTGGATTATGAGGAGTGGATATAATGGGAATGGACCAACTTGCTATTCATGGAGGGCCTAAAACCAAAACGACGCCATTTAAATCGGGTAATCGGTTTGGTGAGGAAGAAATGAAGGAATTAATTGAGGCACTTAATCAAAATACCCTTTTCTATCATTTCGGGAAAAAAGTAAATCAATTTTTGCATAATTTTAATGAAATGCATGGAGTAAAATATAGTGTAGCAACATCTTCAGGAACTGCAGCTATTCATGTTGCCCTTGGTGCAGCAGGTATAACTGTGGGAGATGAAGTGATTACTAGTCCGATAACTGATCAAGGAACTGTTATAGGAATACTCTATCAAAATGCCATTCCGGTTTTTGCAGATCTTGACCCATATTCATTTAACTTAGATCCCCTTTCAATTGAAAAAAAAATAACATCTAAAACGAAAGCCATTCTTGTCGTTCACTTAGCCGGAAATCCATGTGATATGGATTCAATTATTGAAATAGCAATAAAACATAAGTTAAAGGTAATCGAAGATTGTGCTCAAAGCTATTTAACAAGATATAAAGGAAGATTAGTAGGAACCATCGGAGATTACGGATGCTTTAGTACGAATGACTTTAAACATATTTCCACGGGGGATGGCGGAATTGTTACCATTAATTCCGGAAATCAAGATGATTATCATCGAACACATGCATTTGCCGATAAAAACTATCAGCGTTTAGATGATCACGTATCGAGAGATATAAATTTTTTAGCACCGAATTATCGAATGACAGAACTTCAAGGTGCAGTTGGGATAGCACAATTAAAAAAGCTAAACTGGATTTGTGAAACGAGAAACCAATATGGCGAATTACTTGGAGAAGCACTTGGGGCTATTAAAGGTGTTCATCCAATGGCTGTTTCTAATGAAGATTTTTGCACTTACTGGTTCTACATGTTCAGGTTAGATAAAGAGGTTATTAAGTGTACAAATGAACAATTTTCGGTAGCACTTGCAGCCGAAGGGATTCCTAATCAGGCCGGATACATTCCAAAAGTACTTTATGAACAACCAATGTTTCAAAATAAACAAGCATACTTAAATAGCAGCTTTCCATTTAGTCTTTCATCGCAGGATTATCATAAAGGGTTATGTCCTGTTGCTGAAGAAATTTTGGATACTGCAATACGAATTAATCTTAGTGAATTTTACGAGCGTAAAGATCTTGAAGAAATAATTGCTGCCATTGTAAAAGTAGCAAATTTTTATTCTTAAATAAATAATTGGCAATGAGTTCGCATAAAAGGGGAATATTAATGACGATAAATATTCATGCCATTGACCACGGAATCCTAGTAAATGCAGAAGAATCTCGGACCGCAGCGCAATGTATAAACAAAGAAGGCGAAGAAAGATTCGTTATAGCTGCAAAGGGATTCGTGCTTATTATTAATCCTAGCACAGATGAAACAAGACAGTTATTCTTTCCGGAGAAGTATGTAGAATATCCATTTGCTTCTTTTAGCAGTGAGGAAGGATTTTTTTACACTGGTGCAGGTAAAATGCTAATGGTTATAGATCCATTTAAAGAAAGGATTATTGATTATAAATGGATTGAAAATGGAGATGAAATCTTTGGTTTTAGCTTTGCCGAGCATTCGTATGGGCATATGTTTTTTACTTCCTATCCTCGCTGTCACCTTCTACAGTATAATTTAAAAACTAAAACGCTTATAGATCATGGATCGATGGATGAAACGGAAAAATATCCAGCAAGTGTTGCTGTCGATCGTCATGGATGGGTTTATATAGGGATTGGAACAGAAAGGAAAAATGTTATTGCCTATCATCCTGAAACAAAGGAAAAGAGGTCACTTGTTCCTTGTCATCAAAGAACTCGAGGTGCAGGGCATGTGTATAAAGGTGAGGATGGTTCTGTTTACGGGCATTGGGAAGCGCGGGACCTAAAGGATGTAAATGACTCCTCGCAATGGTGGGTATTATTAGATGGATATGGTCAACAAGTACAAAATGTTTCCCCTTCTCTTTATTCCGGCAATGGATTCAATCGAATTCATCGAAATGCCCAAGCCAGTTATAAAGTTTTGGAGCATAATCTAGCAGAAGGGTTTTTAGTAGTAAAAAAGGAGCAAGAAAAGGAAAAGAGAATTGAGTTTTCGTATCAGTCTGAAGGGGCTACATTATCGACCTTATTTTCCATTCGTGGTCAGCATATTTATGGGACATCCATGCATCCGCTGCATCTTTTTGGTTTTGATTTAGAATCTAATGTTGTAAGAAACTATGGTGGAAGTGTCATTGAAAATGGCGGTGGTGGTAATATAGTTGCTTATGCTGTTCAAGGCAAGAAGATGTTTGGATTTGCCTATGCTGGAGGAAAAATATACGAATTTAATCTTGAACAACCAATTTACTATACAGAGAAAAGTAGAAATCCAAAATTAATTAGCGAACACAAATGGATTCATCGACCTAGATGTGCTATTTCCCATCCAGATGGAGTCAATATTATATGGGGAGGATTCCCTGACTACGGACTGACAGGTGGAGGTCTTGGGATTTATAATGTTAATACAAGAGAAAACAAAGTGATTTCTCATACTTCCATTGTACCGAACCAAAGTACTGTTTGCTTAGGTGTATTTCGTTCAGGTGATATATTAGGAGGAACAAGTATTGAAACACCTGGTGGGGCAAGCTCTAATGAAAAAGAAGGAAAATTATATTTGTTTGATTGGGAAAATAAGGAAGTTATTTATTCGATCAATGCTGTTCCCGGGAGCAAAGAAATTTCACAATTATTTATCGATCAGCAAGGAATGGCGCATGGCCTGACAATGGAAGGAATTTATTTTGTTTTTGACTCCTGCAAAAGAGAGGTTTTATATAAGAAAGATGTATCAAGGTTTGGTGCACCAGTACGAAATAGCTTTGTTTTAAATGAAAATAATACAGCACTCTATTGTTTATTAAGCAGAGCAATCATGAAGATTAATTTGAATGAGAGCCCACTAACGGAACCAATTCTCTCTTTACAATTAATGCAGCGAGCCACAAGTGGAATTGTATATTACAAGGGCAGCATTTATTATGGATCGGGAAGCCATTTGATTAGTGTGAAAGTTCAAGATTAAATCTACAGATGGAAGTGTGATGTCAAGATGGCATATACTTTGAAATATTTACAAGAAAAAGGAATCCCGCCCTTATTAAAAGATATCCATACTGTTGAACAGTGGGAAGTGAAACGAAAAACTATTCTAGATCGCTGGCTTGAAGCCATTGGTCCGATCCCTGCTTGTGATTCAGTAAATGTTATATTTCTTTCTATTGATGATGAGATTGACCATTTTCGTATTCATTTGAAATACGAAACGGTTTATGAGGATTGGGTAACAGCAAACTTATTGATACCCAATGATGGGAACGGCCATTTAACTTTATCTAATTTGGAAGATGCTTTATTTTCTTTTAAAGGCGCTTCAAAGAAGAAGCCGGCAATTCTTGCACTCCATCCCACTTCACCAGAAGGCAAGGATGATGTGACGCTCACGAGTGGAAGAGTGAATCGAACATACGGATTAGAATTGGTGAAGAGGGGATATATTGTGCTTGCGCCGGATACAATCACTGCAGGCGAACGGGTACAATCTTCTGAGGAGTCTTATCATACAGCCTCCTTTTATGAAAGAAACCCTAATTGGTCAGCGGTGGCGAAAATGCTTGTTGACCATCGTCAAGGTGTTTCTGTGTTGTCAAAGATTACGAGTGTAAATAATATTGGGGCAATCGGTCATTCACTCGGCGGATATAATGCTTACTTCCTGGCAGGGATAGATAAGCGTGTGAAGGCAGTTGTTTGCAGCTGCGGTTTTGCGGTTTTTGCTAATGATCCGGAAAGAGAACGCTGGGGAAGGCGGAGCTGGTTTTCCCACATTCCAAAGGTAAGTGATTACCTATTAAATAATGAAGTGCCGTTTGAATTTAATGAAATTGCTGCCTTAGTTGCCCCGACTCCTTTTTTTATTTGGATTGGTCAAAAGGACAAAATTTTTCCTCATTGGGAACAAATGGCTGCTGCGGTTAATGATATTGATCATTTATATACATTTTTAGAAGAAGAAATCCATTTTAAATCATTAATAGGGAATGCGGGGCATGATTTTCCAAGTGAAATTCGTACGTTAGCCTATAATTTTCTAGATGAAAAACTAAAATAAATTTAAAATAGTTCTTAAATTAGTATTTTGCAAAACCTATTCAACCACATTTAATATTAAATCAACAAGTTATATAGGAGCGGTATGCGGTGTTGAAAAGACGAAGTGAATTTGAAATTAAATATTATAAATTTTTATCAGAATTAAAAGATGAAATCATATCAGGAAGATTGAAACCAGGAGAATTTATTTTGCCTGAAAATACATTAAGTAAAGAATACGAATTAAGTAGAGTGTCAATTAGGAAAGCACTTGCCGAACTTGTTGATGAAGGATTAATTGAGAAAATTCCTGGGAAAGGAAATCGGGTTTCATTGCCAGAAGAAACCTCAAAGCAAACGATCACTCTCGGCTGGTACTCTGATTCCTATGAAATCGAAATCATTGAGGAAATTATTGCGAGATTTGAGCAATTAAATCCATATGTAAAAGTAAATTTACAACTATTTCCTGGTACAGATTATGTATACTCTTTGACTCAATTAATCGAAAGAGGGCAAGGACCCGATGTTTTTATGGTATCAGATTTACATTTTCGGCAATTGGCGGCAAGTAAACAATTAGATATCATTGATCCCTATGTTCCAGAGTACTTGCATCCTGATAAAGACAGTTATCCAAAATTATTTGAGATGTTTTCCTTAAACGATAAGACAATTTTAACTCCATTCTTATTCTCACCTGTGATTATTTGTTACAACAAAAAAATGTTTTCAGAAGCTCGCATTTCCAATTCATATAAATTGGAAAATTGGCTTGATTTGCTTGACAAGGCTAAAAAATGTACCAAGGATGAAACTGTTCAGGATCTCGTTGAACAATACGGTTTTTGTTTTTCAGCTTCTTCAAACCGTTTTCCAGTCTTTATGCTACAAAATGGCGGCAGGTTTTTTGATGAAAATCGAACGTGTTCGGTATTAAATAGCAAGGAAAATATTGAAGCATTAACGTTTTGTGTTGATTTGATGTATGAAGATAAGGTTTCACCGATATTTTCACATGGCAGCAATCATATGGCTGAAAACCTATTTATGCGTGAGCGAGCGGCCATGATATTAACCACTTATTTCTTTATGAATGAATTTCGGGATCATAAAATCAAATGGGATGTTATGCCTGTTCCAAAAAATAAGAAAAATGCAACTTTACTTCTCGGCGGTTCATTAGGCATTAATAAGCATAGCGAAATGAAGGAGTCTGCTAAAGCCCTTATAAATTACATGGTAAGCACGGAAGCTCAAACGACATTAAAAAGAAACGGATGTACCATTCCAATGCTAAGAGTTGTAGCAGAAGATAATCATTTGCTTCAGCCGGGCATTCATCCTGATAACTACAATGCTTTTAAAGAAGTCATGCCATTTGCGTATACAACAAGAGATTTAAATTTGACGAATAATGACATTGAGCTGCTAGAAAATGAATTGCAATTTTTATGGGCTAACATGGAAAAACCTGAGGATGCATGCAAAAGAATAGAGAAGCTTTTAAATGACATGTTGAACAGTACGAATCATTGATCGGAAAGGTGAGGAGATTATCTATGAATAATCAAAAAAATTATTCTAGAATTAAAAGTCATCCGCGTATTTTATTTACTCAACAGGAGATAGAAGAAGTGGGAAATGGCCCAAAGATAGACACCTTTCTTGAAAAAGCAGATCAATTCTTAAATGAAGATGAGTTTCAAGTGTCATATCCTATGATTGATTTCCAATTAAACGTGAGTCTTCCACTAATTCAATTAGAGCCGCTGCCAGAGGCACATGGATATATCGATTTTCCTTATTGGACAATGTATTCTCGCGCAATAGAAGATAGAATGACTGTATTGTCAATTGCTTATGCCTTAACAGGTAAGGGGATTTATGGAGATAAGGTAAAAGAATACCTATTAGCACTAAGCAGATTTACTAGATGGTATGAGTTTCCAAACAGAGGTGCTGAAGGAAACTTAAGTAATGCTCACTTTACTCTGGCAATGGCTATTGGCTATGATTCTATCGTACATCTATTGAACGGCCTAGAAAAAGAATTAATACAAGAGGCAATCGTTGAAAAAGGTTTAAAGCCTTTAGTAATCGATTTTGAAAATTACGACAGTCATAATATTATTGCTTCAAAAAGAGTGTCAATGCTCATAGGAGCCCTTTCCGTCATAGGCGAAAGGGATGTAGATAAGTATTTGACAAATGCCTATGATTATCTCTTTTCATACTTAGAGGATAGGCTGACAAGTCCAGAAATTGAAGGGCTTCTTTATACTGGGGTAGCCATACGCCATGTTCTAATGGCAGCTGATGCATTATACCGAACAACTGGAGACAACACTCTTATTAGCCATCCGTATTTCAAATCTTTTTTGCCTGATCTTTTCTTTTATATGCTAGGAAGTGCTGAAAAGCAAACCTTTGTAAATTTTTCAGATTCTTTTTATATATTAGATGTAAGTTTCTTAATGGGAAAATTAGCACAGCGAAACAAGCATCCAGTTACTAGCTGGTATTTCAAAAGAGCAAAAACCAATAGTCAAAATATTCTTTTAAGCATGGATAATATGGTTAAACCTATGTCACCTAACGAATTTTATCAAGGTGAGAACTCAAAAGTCTTTCCAACTATTGGGTGGGCTGCATTCAGAAGTGGATGGGAGGGAAAAAGCCATTTTCTAGCATTCGCTTCGAGTTCTTCTGCAAAAGGGCATAATCATTATGATCAAAATAATTTTGTTTTGCACGTAAATGATGAGTGGTTAATTACAAATCCAGGTTATCAGGATTATGTTGAAGGACCAAGAAATGTTTTTACATTAGGAACAATTGGTCATAATTCTATGCTTGTAAATGGGAAAGGGCAAGAGGAATTAGGAAAAAGCAGAATTGTCGATTGGTTTCTGTCTCCTTCCTATGACTATTGTTTAGGAGATGCGACCAGGGCATATAATGGGGCTGTGAAAAAGTGGGAGAGAAAACTCCTCCACATTGATCAATCGTATTATATTTTGCTTGATCATGTGTTGAAAAATTATAAAGAGGATCAGCTAACTTTTTTATATCATACAACATCAATGGTCGTTGAAGATGGCAAAAAGCTCGAGATTAATGATACGATAAAGGGCAATATTGTTAGCATAATTGGAGAGAGGGCAAGTGCTACCATATATCACTATTATCCAGAAAAGACAAAAAAGAAGTTGGAACAGTTCTTAGGGGCAGAAGAATATGGCACCTATATGACCGTAGAACCAGCTGCCACTAATCAGGATGAAATTGGTATTACAATGATTTATCCTCATTCAAATAAACAGTTAATGGACAAAAAACTTGTCTTTGAAAGTGATGTTAGCAGGGGAGAAATCAATTTAAAGATTGATAGAAATAAAGATTTTTTAACAGATTATTTCCTATTTGCTAAAGAGCAAGATAGTAGCACGATCACTTCGAATCAGGGAGATCTTACGATAACAGGGGATCACGCGTGGGTTTGTTTTGATAATCAGCTTGAATGTCCTGTAAAGCTTTTCCTTTTTAATGGTACAGAATTAAATTTTAGAAGTAAAAGATATATTACTGCAAATAAAAAACTAAATGTAATGGTTGAAATGAAACAGGATTCCATTTGCTATGATATAGAATTAAGAGCAGAGACGATTATTCATATTTCATGTGAGCGTTCATCTATGATCATAGTAAATGGCAATAGACATGATAGGAAAGGAAAAGAAAGTGGACAGATAGAGATTGTTTTGCCGATAGGAAGGAATGTCATAGTGGTAATAAAGGAAGATTGATTTTTGCTGAATTTGAAGGAGATGGACATATATGATACTGACAGGATGGAAAGGGAAAGTACATGAAATTTTAGAATGGGTAACGAGACTTGCATATGTAAATTTACTCTGGCTCTGTGGCATATTAGCAGGTTTTATTGTTGCAGGAGTTTTTCCAGCAACGATTGCATTGTTTGCAGTCATACGAAAATGGCTGCAAAAAGAGGAAGATTTGAAAGCAGCCTCCTTCTTCTGGAAAACTTACAAAAGTGAACTATTAAAAGGAAACGCCTTCGGATATATTTGGGTAATTCTTGGGCTTATTTTATATTTTGATCTGCTTTTTTTCCGTGGGTTTTCAAATGTAATGAGTCTAATCTTTACTTATATTACCTTTATAATCGGAGTTATTTATATTTGTTCGTTCTTAATTTCCTTATCTATGTATGTTCATTATGATCAAAAAATCTTTCAAGTTGTGAAAAATTCTGTACTACTGGCATTATCTCGACCAATTGCAGCAATCCTTTTTGTAATCTCTTTCTATCTTCCTTATTACATAGTGTTTAAATTTCCGGGCTTATTGCTGTTTTTTAGTGGCAGTTTCATTGCGTTTTGCATGTTATCGGTGTCTTTAAAATTATTTGATAATTTCAACGATAACCAATAGACTCAATATTTAAAAAATATTGATAATGACCCAACGTTATATTATTCTTATTATAAATACATGTTAAATACATGTAGTTATTGGATGGAGATACTCGGAAAGGAGATGTAGTTATGGAATTGAAGACCTTAAATGTAGAAGAACCTTTTCCGATCAGCCCGAAGGAAAGCAAATGGAGTCGTATTGTTAAAAGAATAGTAAAGGATAAGTATTTAATCTTATTGCTTTTACCTGGTATTTTATATTTTCTTATTTATCGAGTTGTACCTATGGTTGGTATTGTTATCGCTTTCAAAGATTATAGTGCTTTCAGAGGATTTGTTGATAGCCCGTGGGTTGGATTAAAATACTTTAAATTAATTTTTCAAGATACAGAGGTTTTAAGAGTCATTTGGAATACATTGCAAATATCGTTTTTGCAGATTTTTTTTGCTTTTCCAATTTCAATTGTCTTGGCTCTTATGATAAATGAAGTGAGAAATCAATTTTTTAAAAGGGTTGTTCAATCAATTGTTTATCTGCCTCATTTCTTATCTTGGGTAGTGGTAATCGGAATAACGGTTATTTTTCTAAGAAGTGAGGGGCTATTGAATACGTTTTTAGTCCATGCTTTTGGAATGAACCCGATAGACTTTTTAACTGATCCAAATCTATTCAAGCCAATCGTAATTCTCCAAGTTATATGGAAGGAATCAGGATGGGGAACAATCATCTTTCTAGCCGCATTAGCGGGAGTCGATCCAGCGCTTTATGAAGCCGCAGCAATGGATGGAGCAAATCGCTGGAGACAAATTTGGCATATTACATTGCCGGCGATAAAAAGTACGATTATCATCCTTTTAATTCTTCGTTTAGGAAATGTGATGGAAACAGGGTTTGAACAAATCTTCTTGATGCTCAATCCGTTTAATATGGAATCGGGAAATGTGTTGGATACATTTGTTTATTTCAAAGGAATTCAGCAGGCAAATTATAGTTTTGCAACAGCAGTTGGGTTATTCAAGGGATTAGTTGGATTAGTGCTAGTTTTCGTTGCTAACCGTTTAGCAAAGAAATTTGGTGAGGAAGGCTTGTATTAATTGAGAAAGGAGAACATTCAATGTATAACAATACTCTTGGCTCTAAAATCTTTGACACCATTAATGCAGTAATTCTAGTTATTGTTGCGTTTACGATGCTATTCCCGTTTTTCTATGTGTTTGCGGTTTCATTTTCGTCTGTCAGTGATTTTCTTGAAAACGATTTTCTATTTTGGCCAAAAGAATGGGTGACTGATGCTTATGAGTATATATTTAGTTCAGATCGATTTATAAGATCCCTTCTTGTATCAATTGTTATTACTGTTGTAGGAACGGCTGTAAATTTATTCTTTACAGCAACAATGGCATACGCACTTACTAGAGCGGTCATCGGCCAACGTGCCATTCTACTAATGGTCATTTTTACGCTACTATTCCATGCAGGGATGATTCCAACTTATATGGTTGTTAAGGCAACCGGGTTAATTAATAGTATATGGTCGTTAATAATACCTGTAGCAATTAGTCCATATTACTTAATTATTATGAGACAGTTCTTTTTAAGCATCCCTGATGAATTGAAGGAAGCGGCAATCATGGATGGAGCAAACGAAATACAAATTTTCAGAAAAATAATCCTGCCATTATCGAAGCCGGCTTTAGCAGCCTTTGGGCTGTTTTATGCAGTCACGCATTGGAATAGTTACTTTACGGGAGTTCTTTATATAAGTGATCCTGCAAAGTGGCCAATACAAGTTATTTTAAGGCAAATAGTCATTGTGAATGAACCAAACGCAGCTTTGGGCGCTAATGAAATGCTTCAAGCGATGCCACCCCCAGTAACGGTTCAAATGGCCGCAATATTGATAGCAACTTTACCAATTTTGATTGTATATCCATTCTTACAAAAGCATTTTGCTAAAGGGGTGATGCTTGGATCAGTTAAAGGGTGAGTTATATTCATTCAATTGGTTTAAGTAAGCACTTAAAACGAAAAATGGGGGGAAAATGATGAAAAAGGGTAAAATTTTGTTAATTATGATGTTGATTTTATCGCTTTTATTGGCTGCGTGTACATCCAAGACGAATGAAGTTAGTAATAATGAAAAAGAAAAAGACGGGGATAAGGAAACAGAGAAAAATACGGCAATTGATCCTTTTGATCATTCTACAAAATATACGATTACTGGTATGACGTTTCGTTTTGGAGATCCGCCGCCATCATCAAGCCCTGGCTTAGATTTAATTAATGAGAGATTCAATATTGACTACAAGCCTGAAATTATTCCTCAAGGGGATTATGTGGAGAAATCTTCCGCTATTGTTGCATCAGGATCGATGCCAGACTTAATTGGTTTCCCAGCAGAAGATGCTAGATTTTATCAATGGGCTGAAGAAGGAGCATTTCTTCCATTAGATGATTATCTAAAACATTATGAAACTTTAGGTAATATTCCGGAGCATATTTATGATGCATTTAAAGTTAACGGAAAAATTTATGGGATTCCTCGATATACACAAATTTATCCTGTTACACCATTTATTCGTAAAGATTGGTTAGATAATCTAGGTTTAAAGATTCCAACTAGCTATGAAGAGCTAAAGAAGGTAGCCATTGCATTTACAAATGACGATCCAGATCAAAATGGAAAGAAAGATACTTATGGCTTAGCAATTGGAGAGAATATTAATCCAGATTTCAATATGGGTACGTATTGGGATACTAATGCATGGTATCATCAAAATGAAGATGGAGACTTTATTCCAGGAATTATTTCTGAAGGAAGAAAAGAATTGATTAGTTTTTTTGCGGATTTATATGCGAATGGAGCAATGACAAAGGATTTTGCCGTTCTAAATTGGCAGGATACGAATGCTGAGTTTTATTCTGGCAAAGCTGGAATTTTCATTGGAGGAGTTGCTGGTATGTCTGAGCCTTACTTAGAAGGACTGCTTGAAATAAACCCTGAGGCTGAGTTAGTTGCCATTCCTCCGTTTGAAGCACCAGACGGTTCGATTGGATTTACGATGGGGACAGGTAACTCTGGTATTCTAGCATTAAATGCAAAAATGGCTGACGATGAAGGGAAAATCTATCGTGCTCTAGAGTTAGTCGATTTCGGTAAAAAGTTCTATACACAAGATCAAATGAATCCACAAAATGCAGATTTTGACTTCTTCTGGGGTAAAGAGGGTACAGGTTACAATATGGAAGATGGAATTCCTGTACGTGTTCCAGATTTCTCTTCTGCTGGTTTAGCCCCTTCCACTTATTTCTTAGATAACCGTGGACATTTACCTGAGGGTGCAAAAGTTCGATATGCAGATGATTATAATCTTGAACCAATGAAAAATCTGATCGATTCTTTACAAAATATGTTTGAATCAAACAAGCTTTATGTTAACCCATCTAATGGAATTATTTCCAAAGCAGAACAAGAAATGGGTATAGATTTAATGCAATTTGTAATAAATGAGCAAGCAAAAATGATTGCTGGGCAAAGACCTATTTCTGATTGGGATAAACTTGTTCAAGAGTACTTAAAACGCGGCGGAGATAAAATTATTAAAGAGATGAATGAAGGGATTAAAGCTAAAGGTAAAGTAGATAAAGAGTGGAAATAAATAGTCAAAATATGAATAGAGGGGTTACAAGCTCCTCTATTCATTTTCATAAAAAAATTATCATTAGAGCGTCTATCCGCTTTTTTGACAGATAACATATAACAGCTTAAATAGGAAAAATTTGACCCTTTCAAAGGAGGATATAAATGAAAAAGTATCTAACCTCTTCAAATGCGAGTTCGGAAGTATTAAATGTGCTACTGCAAAACGGGGGTTTTGAAATAGATGAGAATGGCAGTGTACCTGGCTGGCATCCAGATGGAGCGTCAACAAAGGTATCGGTCGATCAAGAGGTATTTTTTGAAGGGAAAAGCAGTCTTGTGATTGAAGATGCATCACCCGAAGATATACTTGGTGTTATCAGTAATCCAATGGAAGTGGATTCATTTAAGAATGTAATCCTAAATGTTAAAGTCTTAAAAAAATCTGGTTCTGGCGGAAAGATTGATTTTCGTTTTTTTGATCAGGATGGGAAATTGTTATCAGTTGTTAGCTCATTAATTGATAATGAAGTAAGTGAAAATGAAAATTGGCAAGATGTTAGACTGGCAGCTGCTTCACCAAAAAATGCTGCCTATTTTAAAGTAGCTTTCTATTCTCCCGCTGAAAAAGTAGGGGTATATTATGCAGATGATGCAAAAATTACGCTTTCTAAAGCTCCAGGGAAAATAACAAATCTTGGTCCCCAATCGACTAGTCTTACAATTATGACTGGCGACTATGGTAAAGATAAAAGCGGCCGTGATGTGATGTATACAGTTGCTCAAGGAGATCCAGCTAAGTTTATTGTAAGTGATGTTCATACGAAGCAAATTTATGATCAAGAGCCATTAGTTGCACTTGATGGCAGTCATGCTATAGCAGCATGGGCAATAACAGTAGCCTCTGATGGAAAGGTTTATATCGGGAGCACACCTAACGGTACATTATTTCAATATGATCCAAATACAGAGTCCATGCGTACAATTGGAAAACCAGTTCCAACAGATACTGTCATTTGGGTACTGACACCTGGAAAGGACGGTAAGGTTTATGGGGGAACAGGGTATTCACAATCCATTTTTGAATATGACCCAGTTACTGATCAGTCAAAGGTATTGACTACTTTTAAGACATCATCAAAAGAATCGCATGTTCGTGCTCTTGCGTTTGACGAGGAACGCAATACACTTTATGTTGGCGGTGCTGATGTTGCGAAATTATATAAATATAATCTAACAACGGGGGAAAAATCTCTCATAATAGGATTCGGAGGAAAAACATCTGTTTATGACTTAAAATACACTGCAGGCAAATTATTTATACGCGTAGATCCCGGACCGATTATGTATGTTTATACGCCAGAAAACAATACACTAATTGTGAAAGAAAATTCCGAATACAACACAAGAGGATTTTCACCAGTCTCCCCAGATGGAAGGGTTTTTTATACCTATTACGAGCTAAAGCAAGAAGGTGGAAACCAATGGTCATTGTATGCGTATGATGTGAATTCAGGAGAATATGGATCACTTGGCGTTGATGTGAAAGGAGCGGGCATTGCGTTCGCATATGTTGAGTTAAACGATCCGAAATTCCCTGGCGTAACATTGGTTGGATTAGCAGGAAATAGCGGCAGGGCCTTCTACTATAACTTAGAAACAGGTTACTTGGAAACGCCAGAGCTTCCATTGCCTCCACAATTTGTTGAATTGCACAATATTGGGAAAAGTGTAGATGGTAAGATACTCAGCTCAGGCTTCATTTCTGGAGGCGGATTAGGAGTCTACTCTCCAACTCAGGATCAAACCACTTTATATCCTTCACTTGGTCAGGTAGAAGGGTATGGAATCTTAAATGGAAAAGTGTATTTTGGTGTTTATCCTAAAGCTTCAATATTTGAATATGATCCATCAAAACCATGGAATAGAACAGATCCAAGCGAACCTTATAATCCTCCACGCCTTGCTCAACTCGGGAATGAACAAGATCGCCCAGTAGCGATGGTTGGAGTAGAAGAAGAAAACAAACTATATATTGGAACATACCCAATCGCGGGAAAAACAGGTGGTGCTCTTACCATTTATGATCCTATAACTGGACTATTCGATGTAAAACGAAATATTGTTCCTGAGCACTCCATTAACACAATATTATACAAAGATGGAAAGTTTTTTTTGGGTACTGGTGCAATGGATGACAGTGCATCTGCAAAACTCGCTATTTATGTTACAAAAAAAGGAATAATCGAATTTGAAACAATACCTGTAGAGGGGAAAAAGGCTATATCAGGTTTTGTATGGGGTCCTGATGGGAATATATGGGGAATGGCACTCGGGACATTGTTTATTTTTGACCCTAATACAAAAGAAGTTATTTATCGTGATGATAAGTTTCCAACAGCAGATTTTGCCCATTCAAATCCAAGATTAATGATTGGAACCGATGGAAATGTCTATGGGTCCATCTTTATTGGATACGTTGCAGAAAAGACATACACAAGCAAGTTTATAAAAATTGATGCTGCTACAAAAGAAGTAGAGGTTCTACTCGAAGGAAATGTCGAGAAGTTAGCGCAAGATGATTTTGGGAATTTCTATTTTAAATATGGCAGTGAATTAATGAAATATAGTGATCCGAAGCTTGTTGTAAAACTTAAAGAGGTTAAGTCTGAAATTGAGGATAGCCAATTGAAGCCAACTGAAACAACAAAAATTAATATTTCTGCCATATTAGAAAATGGAATGACGACTAAAGAATTATCTGGTGCTGATATTGAGTATAAGTTAAGTAATTCAAAAGTTGCAGAAATTGATAAAGATGGAACGATTGTAGCAAAACATCCTGGACGCACATTGATAGCCGTAACTGTTACTCTAAATGGAGTAACCGTAACTTCCAATCCAATAATGTTACAAGTAATAGGACCATTCCCTGAAAAGTAGTTTATTTTATAGCTATGTGAATGTTAACTATTGATAAAAAAGCCTTTGGTGTAAACAACTTCAAGAAAAACGGAAGTAGGAGAAGAAATTGGAGAAAGAAAAGCTAAAAATTTTTAATCAAAGAAGAGAGCCAATTGGTGTGGCTGCTCGGGAAGAAGTACATAGACTCGGGCTTTGGCATGAAACCTTTCATTGTTGGTTTGTTCGTCGTGAGGATGGAGTCGATTATGTTTACTTACAAATAAGAAGCAGCAAAAAAAAGATCATCCAAATCTATTAGATATTACTGCAGCTGGCCACTTATTAGCTCATGAAACTATTTATGACGGAGTGCGGGAAATTAAGGAAGAGCTAGGGATTGAAGTTGGGTTTACTGATTTAATTTCATTAGAAATCATTGATTATAGTGTGATTAAAGCTGAATTAATTGATAATGAAATTGCTCATGTTTTTTTATTCAAAAGTCAAAAAACATTTGCTGACTTTCGGTTGCAAAAAGAAGAAGTATCAGGAATTGTAAGGGCGAAATTTACTGATTTTTGTCAGCTTTGGTTAGGGGGAAAATCTGTCATTACTATCGAAGGGTTCAAAATAAATAAATCTGGAGAGAATACCTTGTTAAAGAAAAATGTTGATAAAAATGACTTTGTACCACATGACATATCATATTACGAAACCATCATTAAACTTATCAAAAAAGAAATAAAAATGATGCATGGATAATATTTTCCATGCATCATTTTTTCTATTTGAAAATCAATAATATTAATAAGAACTGAGTGTCTTAAAATTATTCATCTTCTTTATTTGTACGAATAACCAATACATCACAAGGAGCATATCGGACAATGTTTTCAGATACGCTGCCAATTAGGAATCGTTCTACTGCGTTCATTCCTGTAGCTCCACAAATAATCAAGTCTACGGAATGCTTTTTGGCGATGTCCTTTGGAATTCTAATTTTAGGTGAGCCGTAATCGATTACATACTCAACATTAGAAACGCCTGCTTCCAATGCTTCATTTTTGTATTTCTCCATTAATTCTCTTGCGAACATATCAGCTCTTTCCGCGATTGTTCGGTCGTAAGCTTCCACAGTTGCAAAAGTACGAGTGTCAATAATATGTGCTATTGTGATTCGTGCATCATTTCTTTTAGCCACTTCTATTGATTTTTTAAAAGCCCATTCTGCTTCAGTTGAACCATCTACAGCTACTAAAATGTTTGAATATTTCATTCCCATAGATATCTCCTCCTTTACCTTAATTATACAATACCAAAATGTGTATATCTGTAGCAAATTATCGAACAATAAAGTAGTGAGAAAAAATAATAAAAAGGAGCTGTCTAGCGATGGAAAAACGTGATCCTAAAAAGCAATCAAATCTATTTCTTAATGAGGAAGGAATGAACCAGGTATCAGATCAAATTATGGATGTTTATAATAGCGGCGTAATCGACCAATCAAATGCTAATTTTGATCTCGATTCAAATGATGCTCCTGTTGAAGGAGAAAATCAACAGTTTTAAGTAAAAAAGAAGCTGTCATGCTAAATTGACAGCTTCTTACTATATGTCTTGCTCCAGCTCCTACCCCCGACGTACAGGACGTACTAGTGTCGACAATGCGACAAGGACGTCGCGTTTTTGTCGACCTCGAGGTCACAAGCCAAGCCTCCCAGAAAGGTAAAGAACACCTTTCCGTGAGGCTCGTCTTGTGCTATGCCTTAGGGTGACCAAGGCGCTTCCGCTTTTCTATTTATTTAATAATTTGCAGCTCTTTCGGGAATTTTGTCAAGATTTCAACCCCGTTTGCTGTGACCACTAAATCATCCTCGATTCGAACACCTGCTACATCAGGTACATAAATCCCAGGCTCAATTGTAAAAACCATACCCTCTTCAAGCAATAGAGGATTTGTTTCGGTTAATGAAGGAAACTCATGTACACTAATGCCTAGTCCATGACCTAAACGATGAGGGAAGTATTCTCCGTATCCAGCTCCTGCAATTATGTTTCTAGCAGTTAGGTCAATTTCAGAACATGAGACACCTGGTTTACATGCTTCAACAGCAGCCAACTGGGCCTTTAAAACGGTATCGTAAATTTCTTTTTGTTTATCATCAATGTCTCCATAGGCAACCGTTCTCGTAATGTCAGAGCAATACCCATCAACGATAACACCTAAATCAAATAGAACCAGGTCGCCTTTTTTGATTTTTGTCATTCCGGGATTACCGTGCGGAGAAGCACCATTCGCTCCTGTAAGTACCATAGTAGAGAATGACATTTCACGAACGCCTTTTTTCTTTAAAGCGAGTTCGACAGCAGCTAGAACTTCAAGCTCTGTTTTTCCTTCTTTTATTTCAGCACAACCAGTTTCAATGGCAAAATCAGCTAATGCACAAGCCTCGCGAATAATGCTTAGCTCCTTTTCATCCTTTACCATGCGCAGCTTTCTTAATTTTTCTTCAGCTGAAATAAATTGTACTCCATTAAACATTTGCGAAAGCACTTCATATCTTTCAACATTCATATGCTCTTTTTCAACAGCAATTCTCTCAATCTTTTTCAATCGTTTATCAATCTCTTTATGGATAAATTCCCACGGGTTTTCAATGTCTGTGTAGCTGATAATTTCGTTGTTCCAGCCTGCATTTTTTGCATCAGTCTTATCTAATGCAGGGCAAACAAGGAAGGGTTCTTCCTCTTGAAAAACAGCTATACCAAGAAGTCGCTCATGAGGATCACTTAAAAAACCACTTAGATAAAAAACATTTTCAGGCGATGATACAAAGCAAAATTGTACATCATTTTCCTTCATCCACTCGGATAACTTTCTCAATCTAGTATTCATGATAGGACCTCCTATATATTCATATAAAAAGATTAGCAATGAAATGAGCAAATGTAAACTTTTAGAACAATGTGAAAAATGGTATAAGTGAGTAGGAAGAAGGAAAAATTATTCTTTCGTTGAACTATTCTACATAATGATTAGCTGAAGGGGGAATTGAAATGAAAGTATTCTATCATGGTCATTCATTTGTAAAAATTGAGTCCCAAGGAAAGACCATTCTAATTGATCCATTCATTACTGGAAATACTTTAACGGATGTAAAGGTTGATGATGTGAAGCCTGATGTCATTATTGTTACTCATGGTCATGGAGACCATCTTGGGGATACAGTGGAACTTGCGAAAAAACACAATGCACTTGTAATTTCCAACTTTGAATTAGCCACATACTTAAGCTGGCAGGATGTCCGTACACATGGAATGAGTATTGGAGGGGCTTACCAGTTTGATTTTGGGAAGGTAAAGTTAACTCCTGCTTTTCACGGAACAGGATTAGTTAATGAGAACAAACAAATTATCTATTTAGGTATGCCTGCAGGAGTTCTTATCACTTTGGAGGATAAGACCATCTACCATGCTGGTGATACAGGCCTATTTTCTGATATGAAATTAATTGGAGATCGCCATCCTATTGATCTTGCGTTTTTGCCGATTGGTGATAATTTCACAATGGGACCAGAAGATGCTGCATATGCTGCTAAGCTGTTATGCGCAAAACGGATCGTTCCCATTCATTATAATACATTCCCACCCATTAAGCAGGACCCACATAAATTTGTTGAGATGCTTGATACTGGTGTTGGCCATGTTCTTGAGGCGGGAGAGTTCATACAAATATAATCCAAAGCGCAGCTTCCCACAGTGGCTGCGCTTTTATTCATATTCATTGGGTAGAAATCATTTTCTATTGTCTGTCCGCATACATATAAATGAAATAAGAGAAACGCGGGAGGGATCTTGGTGAAAAAAAATAGATATTTACTATGTTTACTCGTCTGTGGTGCACTGCTTTATTTTGCAATGCCAAGGCTCGATGTATTTAGTGAAGGATTGGAAGGGATATTTGCGATATCTTGGCTTGTATTTGCACTTATTGTGATAGCTGGGAATTTAACCGCACTGCTTTATTCTCCAAAGAAAACCATGACAAGTACAAGGTCGCAAGCGATTAATGAGAGAAAAAGAGCAAGATCCTTCTATCGGTAAATGTAGAATATTTAAGACGATTCATGCACCGAATTGATATTAAGGCGTTTATAACCTTATAATGAAGATAAAGGAATTATAGAAAAAGGGTGAACGTCTTGGCTACTAAGCATGAACAAATATTGCAATATATCGATGAACTGCCTGTAGGAGAAAAAATTTCAGTAAGACAAATCGCCAAGGCAATGACTGTAAGCGAAGGTACTGCCTATAGAGCTATTAAGGATGCAGAAAATAAGGGATACGTCAGTACGATTGAACGAGTAGGTACGATTAGAATTGAACGTAAAAAGAAAGAAAATATTGAAAAGCTTACTTTTGCTGAAGTGGTAAATATTGTCGATGGGCAAGTGCTGGGTGGGAGAGATGGCTTGCATAAAACACTGAATAAATTTGTAATCGGTGCCATGAAGCTTGAAGCCATGATGCGGTATACAGATGCTGGAAGTCTTCTCATAGTCGGGAACCGAACTCGTGCACACGAACTTGCTCTTAAAGCGGGGGCAGCAGTTCTTATTACGGGTGGATTTGATACGGATGATCATGTAAAAAAACTAGCGGATCAACTGCAGCTGCCTATCATTTCTAGCAGCTATGATACGTTTACAGTAGCTACGATGATTAACCGTGCGATTTATGACCAGCTTATCAAAAAGGAAATCATTCTTGTTGAGGATATTTTAACCCCTCTTGAAAATACGGTGTATGTCAAAACAACTGAAAAGGTTTCAGATTGGCTTCAATATAATAGTGAAACAAAACATAGCCGCTTTCCTGTTGTTGATAAAAATTTAAAGGTATGCGGCATGATAACATCTAAAGATATTATGGGTCATGATCACGAAACCCCAATTGATAAGCTCATGACAAAAAATCCAATGACAGTAGGAAAAAAGACAAGTGTGGCATCGTCCTCCCATATGATGGTATGGGAAGGGATTGAAGTACTGCCTGTAGTTGATGATTCTAATAGACTAGAAGGGATTATCAGTAGACAAGATGTGTTAAAAGCATTGCAAATGATTCAACGGCAGCCTCAAGTAGGTGAAACCATTGATGACATTGTGACAAATCAGCTTGTATTAACTAGAGGGAAAACAAAAGGTGATGATGTGTATCGTTGTGAAGTGACACCACAAATGACAAATCATCTTGGTACAATCTCGTATGGCGTTTTTACAACGATCGTATCTGAAGCAGCCAATAGAGTATTAAGAAATTATAAAAAGGGAGATCTTGTAGTAGAGAACATGACAATCTATTTCCTAAAACCAGTACAAATTGAAAGCATGCTTGAAATATATCCGCGAGTGCTAGAAGTTGGCCGAAAATTCGGAAAAGTGGATGTAGAAGTATATAACGAAGGTATCCTAGTAGGTAAGGCTATGATGATGTGTCAATTGATTGAAAGATAAGCCGTTCCCTTAGGAACGGCTTTAAAACATATTATTCTCTAGCTTCTTGAGCTGCAAGCGGTAAATAAAATTTATAGCTTTTAATGCCTCCATATATTGAAAAGCTTCCTAAAAGGATGAAAATCCCAGCTACTATATAAGTAATAGTGTCACCATTTAAAAATAGCTGATTAATTCCAAAAAGGGCTACAAAAACTCCTAGAGCAATGCTGGATTTAGAAGAAATCCATTTTCTTTCTGCAGGACGTCGTTTACAGCGTACATATTTTACTTTGTAGTATAGATAAAATGAAAATGAAATCGTGATTAAAATAACTAACACTGGCATAATAGAATAACCTCCATGATTCGGCACTTTGATTTTATTTTAACGGTTAATTCGAGAAAATGCCATTACTTGTTCATTTACTTTTTTTATTCATGTATTATGTAATAAAAAAATTCTCGATGATAAAGGAGCAAACAATGAAAGAACATATTTTAGAAGTGATAAAAGAATATGAAACAATCATTATTCATAGACATGTGCGGCCAGATCCAGATGCTTATGGCTCTCAAGGAGGGCTAGCCGAAATCCTTAAAGCATCATTTCCGGAAAAAAATATATACACGGTTGGGAAGGAGGAAGAAACATTACATTATCTTCGAAGACTTGACCAAATTCCCAATGAGACTTATAAAGGGGCTTTGGTCATTGTTTGTGATACCGCAAATGCTGAAAGGATCTGTGATGATCGTTATCATCTAGGTGATAAGTTAATAAAAATTGACCATCATCCAAATGTAGACCCTTATGGGGACATAATGTGGGTTGATACGGATGCCAGCTCTGTCAGCGAAATGATATATGAATTTTATCTAGCTGGAAAAGATAGAGGTTTAAAAATGTCAAATGAAGCAGCCAGACTATTATTTGCAGGAATTGTTGGGGATACAGGCAGATTCCTTTTTCCAAGCACGTCAGATAAAACATTTGCTTATGCAGGAGAGCTTATTCATTATGATTTTTCTCGCCCAGAGTTATTTGACAAAATGTATGAGCTATCACCGAATGTTATTAAATTAAATGGCTATGTACTCCAAAACTTTGAAACGAAAGAAAACGGTGCCGTCGCGATGGTTTTAAGGAAGGAATTATTGGAGGAATTTCAAGTTAGTGCATCTGAAGCATCCCTTCTTGTCGGAACATTAGGAAATATTAAAGGGATTAAAGCTTGGGTTTTCTTTATTGAGGAAGAAGATCAGATAAGGGTTCGGCTCCGTTCTAAAGGCCCAATTATCAATGAAATTGCTAGAAAATATCGAGGCGGCGGTCATCCGCTCGCTGCAGGAGCTTCCATCTATTCTTGGGATGATATGGGATTAGTCATAAAGGATTTAGAAGAAGCTTGTAAAAAATAAAAATTGCCCGGCAGCAACGCCGGGCATAGTTTCTATTTTTATTCTAGTTTAATTTCCAATTGAATCGATAAAGTTGTATAAATGACCATTTTTTTTACCTCAAGACTGTAACGTTTATCATTTACCTTAAAGACCTTATTCTCGATTATCTTTTCTATTAAATCACTGCTTTTATCAACAGTTTCAATATCTTTAGCCCTCATCATGTTGATGTCTTCTTGAATTTGATGTTCAATTTCAAAAACGCTGTAGGAGTCCAATTTATATTTTTCACTGTTTTTAATCTTTATTTTTATATCTTGAACGGTTAACTTCTCACGATTCTTTTTATTAAGCTCTTTAAATTCTTCCTGCCAAATTTTTTTATCTTCTTTAAGATCATATATTTCTTCAGCTTGCATTTTAATCAGGTGACTATATTTCTCCTGCCATTCACCGAAAATAAACAAAAAAACAGTCCAGCTTATAATACCTCCGATTGCTGCTCCAGCTAAAAATCGCTGCCAGGAAGGCCGACGGTAATATGGAGGAATCCTCATGGTGAAATCTGCTCCTGAGCGAGCCAATTTATGAGCATAGCGGCAGTTTGCGCACCTCCAAGAGCAGAGAGGATTAGTAAAAATTGCTTAAATAAATCCTTAGTTTGCCCATCTAAGAATCCCTTCTCGAAGCTGTAAACAGTATCAAATGTCCCTCCGATTGCAGCAATGATGGCCCAAATCCGAATCAAATTAGATATCCTTATTACTTCAGTTAAAGGAGGCTTTCCTGTTAGAAAGGCAGCGAGCGCCCCAATGATGGATCCACCAATAACAACACCCAATGCAATGAAATAGCTTTCTATTAATGATACGAAAAATGGTTGGTCATTCATCTTCTATCATCCTTACTGCAGAAATATGTTCCCTTTAATTCTCCCCTGAAAAAGATACACTGTTACTACATCATATGGACAAACCTTTTAAAATATGATCATTTACGAAAAGCATTTTTCATTCACAAAATAGAACATATTTTCCTTTTTTCTATAATCGTCCTATAATATATTCAATAGTAGAAGAATTAAGGGTGTGAACGAATTGTCATTTATTCACCTTCATGTATATAGTGCGTATTCCTTGTTAACTAGTACTGCACCTATTGAGCAATTGGTTGCAGACGCAAAGCAAAAAGGTTTTTCCTCACTAGCATTAACCGATCGTAATGTCATGTACGGTGCGATTGCTTTTTATAAGGAATGCTTAAGGCAATCAATCAAGCCGATCATGGGCTTAACAGTTGATGTACTTAGTGAAATAACTCCTTCTAATGCCTATCCGCTCGTCCTTCTTGCCAAAAACAAAATAGGATTTCAAAATCTTATAAAGATTTCAAGTGTTGTTCAGACGAAATCTCATGAGGGAATTCCGATGAAATGGCTTAAAGCGTATTCAAATGGTCTAATTGCCATCAGCCCTGGAATGGAAGGGGAAATCGAGCAGTATTTGAGACATGATGATTATGATAAAGCAAAAGAAGTGGCGGAATTATATAAAGGATTGTTTGAAAAAAAACATTTTTATCTCTCCCTGCAGAATCATCGTATTGATCAAGAAGTAAAAATACTTCCTAATTTAGTTCGTATTTCAGGTGAATCAGACATAGAAATAGCGGTAACGAATCAAGTCTATTATTTATCAAAAGAGGATGCATTTGCGCAAGGTTGCCTGCTAGCAATAAAAAATGGTGAGAAAATACAGGATGATGCTAGAGAACATCTAAATAGTGATGAATACCACTTAAAGACTTCAACTGAAATGGTAGATTTGTTTTTGGAATATCCAACGGCTCTGGAAAACACATTGAAAATTGCTGACAAATGTAATGTTAGTCTTGAACTTAATCAGCAACACTTGCCTAAGTACCCAGTTGATAAGGGTACAACTGCTGACGAGCTGTTAGAGGAGATTTGTTGGCAGGGCTTTAAAGAAAGATATTCAACTATTCGTGATGAGCATCAAAAAAGATTATCATATGAACTTCAAATTATTAAAAAAATGAAGTTTAGTGCTTATTTCTTAATTGTTTGGGATTTTATGAGGTTTTCAAGAGAGAATGGGATTTTAACAGGGCCAGGTCGGGGATCGGCAGCTGGATCGATGGTAGCGTATGTTTTGTATATTACGGATGTCGATCCTATTGAGCACAAGCTGTTATTCGAGCGCTTCCTCAATCCAGAGCGTATTTCAATGCCGGATATTGATATCGACTTTCCGGATCATCGAAGAGATGAAGTAATCAAATATGTTTCCAACAAATATGGAGATATACATGTTGCACAAATCATCACATTTGGAACACTTGCGGCTAAGGCTGCAGTACGTGATGTAGGACGAGCTTTCGGGTTAAATCCTAAGGAATTGGATAATCTTTCGAGGAGAATTCCATCTAAATTAGGTATGACGCTTAAAGATGCTTATAAGGAATCTGAAGCGTTAAGAATGTTTGTAAAGGAGTCAGATTTTAATCGTAAGCTATTTGAAACAGCACTTAAACTTGAAGGCTTGCCAAGACATACTTCCACACATGCTGCAGGTGTTGTAATTAGTGAGAAGCCATTAGTAAATGTCATCCCAATCCAGAATGGCCACGACGATGTTTATCTAACTCAGTATTCGATGGAGCATTTAGAAGATGTCGGTTTATTAAAAATGGACTTCCTTGGATTAAGAAATTTATCCTTGATAGAGAATATTTTAACTTCGATCAAAAGAAAAACAGGAAAAGAAATCAAGATTAAAGAGATTCCACTAGATGATGAAGCAACCTTTGCGTTATTAAGCAGAGGAGAAACGACTGGTATTTTTCAGCTTGAAGCCCAAGCAGTCAAAAGAGTTTTAACGAGACTTAGACCTACCTGCTTTGATGATATAGTGGCTGTTAACGCTTTAAATCGTCCGGGCCCTATGGATAATATTCCATTATTCATTGAAAGAAAGCATGGGAAGCAAAAGGTTACATATCCACATCCTGATTTAATTCCAATCCTAGAGAATACGTACGGTGTCATTGTTTATCAGGAACAGATCATGCAAATAGCGGCAAAAATGGCAGGATTCACATTAGGAGAAGCAGATTTACTAAGGAGAGCAGTCAGCAAGAAGCAAAAAGAGGTACTTAACAAGGAGCGCAGTCATTTTGTAAACGGGGCATTGAACAATGGGTATAACGAAAAAACAGCGAATGAAATTTATGATTTAATCGTTCGCTTTGCAAACTATGGCTTTAACCGAAGCCATGCTGTCGCCTATAGCTTCATTTCTTATCAGTTAGCGTATTTAAAGAGTCATTATCCATTACATTTTATGGCTGCCCTTCTAAGTTCAGCTATAGGAAATGAGGACAAGGTTTCACAATATATTCGAGAACTTAAACAAATGAATATTAAAATACATCCTCCCTCTATCAACAATAGCGGCTATACATTTTTAGTAGAAAAAGATGCGATAAGATACAGTTTATCAGCCATAAAAGGTCTTGGTGTGTCTACGTTAAAGGAAATATTTAGTTCGAGGAAAAATAAAAAATTCGACGATTTATTTGATTTTTGTATTAGAGTATCTTCTAAAGCGATTAATCGTAAAGTGATGGAGGCATTCATACATTCAGGAAGCTTTGATGAGTTTGGACAAGACCGGGCGATACTTCTTGCAAGCCTTGATGCAGCAATAGATCATGCCAATTTATTGAAGTCTGATGACGAACAAATTGATTTCTTTGCAGATGGTGATTTTTTTCCAAAGCCGAAGTATACAGAAGTAGACCCAATTCGCTCAGAGGATAAGCTTTCGTTTGAGAAAGAAGTGCTAGGACTGTATCTTTCAGATCACCCTGTTTCCATATATGAACAGTATTTATCTCTATTAGGTGCAAAGCCGCTTTATCATTTGCAGTCGAACACGAAAAAAGCGAAAGCTGTTGTATATTTGACAAATATCAAAAAAATCCGAACGAAAAAAAATATACCTATGGCCTTTTTATCTGTCAGTGACCAAACAGAGGAAATAGAAGCAGTTGTGTTTCCTACTACATTCAGCAAGTTTTCATTTCTTTTAAAACAAGGAAATATTCTTGTTATTGAGGGTAAGATCGAAGAAAAGGATGGGAAACGTCAATTTATTATTGATAAGTGTGAAGATGTGAAAGCGGCTATAGAAGAGGAAGAAAATAAAGACCCTGTATTGTATTTAAAAATTACAAAAGAAAATGAAAATACAGAAGTTCTTCATTTCTTAAAAAAATTATTTGGTGAAAATGAAGGAAACATTCAAGTTGTGTTATATTATGAAAGCACAAAAAAGAGCATTCGTTTAGGTGAAGAGGATATGGTAAATCCTAGTGAAAACTTTATCCAAAAAATTAAAGCATCCCTGGGCGAAAATAATGTAATTCTAAAGAAATAGGACATTTTTCTACTCATGATTATACTTTACAACATGATCAAATATGATATATTTGTAAAAAGAGAACTGGTCTGACCACTATAATAAGTAGTGGAGATGATTGTTATGAGGTTTACATATTAACCGGTTACCATTATTTAAAAATAGCAACTAAGGGATTATTCACGAATAATAGTAATCCAAAGGAGAGAAACTAGATGACTTTACGTGAAGAAGCTCTTCACATGCATAGAGTGAACAAAGGAAAACTGGAATCAAAGTCCAAAGTACCTGTGAGGGATGCTAGGGACTTGAGTCTCGCCTACTCACCTGGTGTTGCTGAGCCTTGTAAGGAAATTTATGATAAGCCTGAAACAGTATATGAATATACGATGAAAGGCAATATGGTTGCAGTGGTTTCAGATGGAACAGCTGTACTTGGTCTTGGCAATATTGGACCAGAAGCTGCTCTACCTGTTATGGAAGGAAAAGCTGTTCTTTTTAAAAGCTTTGCAGGGGTAGATGCCTTTCCAATTTGTTTAAATACTACAGATATTGATAAAATAGTTGAAACAGTTAAGTTACTAGAACCGACATTTGGTGGAATTAATCTGGAGGATATTGCTGCTCCAAATTGCTTTGCTATTGAAGAAAGATTAAAGAAAGAAGCAAATATTCCTGTCTTCCATGATGATCAGCATGGAACTGCTATTGTAACGGTTGCAGGACTCGTTAATGCACTAAAAATAACAGGAAAAAAAATGAATGAAATTCGTGTAGTTGCCAGTGGTGCTGGTGCTGCTGGTATTGCCATTATTAAACTTCTCTATACTTATGGTGTTCGGGATATTATTATGTGTGACACAAAGGGTGCAATCTTCGAAGGTCGTCCACAAGGAATGAATGAAGTAAAGAATAATGTTGCGAAATTTACGAATCGTGATAGATTGCAAGGAAGTTTAGCTGATGTGATTAAAGGTGCAGATGTATTTATTGGTGTGTCTGCAGCAGGTGCATTGACATCAGAAATGGTTAGTTCGATGAATCAAGACCCAATTATATTTGCAATGGCAAATCCAACACCAGAAATTATGCCCGAGGAAGCAAAGGCTGCTGGAGCAGTTGTAATTGGAACAGGAAGATCAGATTTCCCAAACCAAGTAAACAATGTCCTTGCATTCCCTGGGATTTTCCGTGGTGCATTAGATGTTCGTGCGACTCATATTAATGAAAGAATGAAGATTGCAGCTGTAGAAGCGATTGCTGGTCTTGTAAAAGAAAGCGAACTGAATGCAGATTATGTCATTCCAGGTCCTTTTGACCCAAGGGTGGCTCCTGAGGTTGCCGCAGCAGTGGCTAAATCAGCTATGGAAACAGGTGTAGCGCGAATCAAAGTAGATCCAGAAGAAATTAAAGAAAAAACACGAAAACTCGCAGTTATTGGGAAAAGTGAGTGATCCTTAATCGTGAGTCAACATCAAAAAGATTCAAAGATTTATGTTGAAATTGTAAAAGAATTAAGAACGATGATTGATAGAGATGGATTGAAGCCTGGTGATAAATTGCCTTCTGAACGTGAGCTATCGGAGCGCCTGATTGTAGGGCGCTCTTCCGTTCGTGAAGCATTGAGGGCTCTTGAACTCCTAGGTTTAATTGAAACGAGAAGGGGAGAAGGAACCTTTATTCGTGATTTTCAAGGAAACCAGCTTGTACAATTGTTAAGTACCTTTATATTGCAAGATGAAAAGGCGAAAAAGGATATAGTAGAAACAAAAAATTTAATTGAAATGGACTGCTTGCTGTTAGCTCAAAATAAATCAAATGACGATCAATTGTTGAGCTTCAAAAGCTGGGCAGATACTGCAGTCTTTACAGATGACGAGTTTTTCCTGAAGGTTGCTTTGCTAGCAGACAATCATCTTTTTCTTAGAATTTGGACAATATTAAAAGACTATTATAATTCATTAAAAATGGACAAGGTAGAAACGACAAAGCTTGAGTATATGAATGTAATAAATAAATTGTTATCCAGACAAAGAGTAGAACTTAGGGAAGCCTATAGAAGCTTAAGAAAAATGTCGAATGTTTAACGACAGTTTTTTGCAGATTTTGTAGCTTTTTTATTTTATATTAAATAGGATAGACAAGCCTTTGACTGTATGACTTTTATTTTTAAATAGTGGTCTGACCACTATCACGTATTTTCTCTTTTGTAACTTATTATTAGCTATTTTTCTTTATTTATTGTTTAAAGTCATGCACAGTTATAGATAGAACTGGGAGGTATAACCTTGCTTAAAGAGATTTTTTCAAAACCAAAAAAGAAGAAATATGCAACAATCCCTTCGGAAACAGCCAAGCAGGATGTACCAGAAGGAATTATGACGAAGTGTCCGAACTGCAAAAAGATTATGTATACAAAGGAATTGATCAAAAATTTAAAGGTTTGTTTTCACTGCCAATACCATCATTCAATGAACTCAAAAGAAAGGCTGGGAAGCTTCCTAGATGAACAAAGTTTTGAAGAATTGAATGCTGGTATGATATCGGAAAATCCGCTGAATTTTCCGGATTATATTGAGAAGATTGAAAAAGACCGTAAAAAAAGTGGGATAAATGAAGCGGTTGTGACTGGAATTGGTGCGGTAGAAGGGCGAAAAGTGGTCGTGGCCGTTATGGATTCTACCTTTCGAATGGGGAGCATGGGATCCGTAGTAGGTGAGAAAATAACCCTTGCTATTGAAAAGGCAGATGAGTTATCCGTTCCGTTTATCATTTTTACAGCATCGGGTGGAGCTCGGATGCAGGAGGGTGTACTCAGTCTCATGCAGATGGCTAAAACGAGTGTTGCTTTGAAAAGATTTAGTGACAATGGCGGATTGATTATATCGATCATGACACATCCAACAACAGGTGGTGTATCAGCAAGCTTCGCATCTTTAGGTGATTATAACTTTGCGGAGCCTGGCGCATTAATTGGCTTTGCTGGAAGAAGAATCATTGAGCAAACGATTCGTGAAGAATTGCCAGAAGATTTTCAGACTGCTGAATTCCTATTAAAGCATGGACAATTAGACGCTGTAATCTCTAGACTTGAATTGAAAGAAAAGATTGCAATGATTTTATCTATACATCAACAAGGGGGTGACCTCGAATGGTAGGAGAACTAGAATTTGAACGTCCAGTTACAGAACTAAGAAAAAAAATAGCAGAGCTAAAAGAATTTACAAAAAATGCTGATGTTGATTTATCAGCTGAAATAGAGAAATTGGAAGCTCGATTAGAAAAATTAGAAAAAGATATTTATGAAAATATGAAACCGTGGGATCGAGTACAAATTGCCCGCCATCCTAGGCGCCCAACAACTTTGGATTATATTTCACTCCTCTTCACTGATTTCTTTGAATGTCATGGAGATCGAACTTATGCTGATGATGAGGCAATTGTTGGTGGGATTGCTAAATTTAAAGGGCTTCCTGTAACGGTAATAGGCCATCAGCGTGGGAAAGACACAAAAGAAAATATTCGTAGAAATTTTGGAATGCCTCATCCTGAAGGATATCGTAAAGCATTAAGATTAATGAAACAGGCTGAAAAATTTAGACGTCCAATCATCTGCTTTATCGACACAAAAGGGGCATACCCTGGAAAAGCAGCGGAAGAACGCGGGCAAAGTGAAGCGATTGCTAGGAATTTATTTGAAATGGCTGGTTTAAAAGTACCTGTTATATGCATCGTAATTGGAGAAGGTGGAAGTGGTGGTGCGCTGGGACTTGGAGTTGGAAATCATATTCATATGCTTGAAAATTCAACCTACTCGGTAATATCACCAGAAGGTGCTGCGGCCATTCTATGGAAGGATGCCTCTCAAGCTAAAAGGGCTGCGGAAAGTATGAGAATTACGGCTCCTGATCTAAAGGAATTAGGTGTTGTAGATGAAATCATCCCTGAAGTTAAGGGTGGAGCACATAAAAATGTAGATGAGCAGTCAAAAAATATTGAAAATATACTACTATCATCTCTAAAAGAGCTTAGACGATTATCTGAGGGCCAATTAGTCGCTCATCGATATGATAAGTACAAAGCAATTGGAGAATATTCTTTTTTAAAGGAATTTATTGGGGTAAAATAAGAACGTGCTATTAAAGCACGTTTTTATTTTTTTACTTCCAGATACGCTACTATACACATTAATTACACGCTCAAACGGATTAAGTTGTGATAGTTGTATCTTCATGGTATTTTAGAGATAAACCAACATAATGAAAGAATTTCTGTATAATTGGTAGATTTATACTATGTATTTTATTAATACCAGCATAGTACTCATTGTGATTTTTATCCCGCATTAACGGGCAGTAATACTCCCACCTCAAAATTCAGCGAAATCAAAGAAGTTAGGTGGGAGATAAACTGCCCGTAAAAGCCCGACGACGGACAGGATGTCCTAGTCAGGCGAAAGCCACAGGACGTGGCGTTTTGAGCGTGATTGGTTCAACTAATAATCAGTGGGGGATGAAGAAAACCCCCACTGATTAAAGTTTCACTTTATTAAACATAGTACTTCACACAATTTACATATGAGCTCAATAAGGACAAGATCCGAAGAAAAAGCATGGTTGATGTCTTCTTTCGAAAATATAAATTAAGAGGTGGGAGATATGAAACGAATTGGTGTGCTTACGAGTGGTGGAGATTCTCCGGGAATGAACGCCGCTATTCGTGCAGTTGTTAGGAAGGCGATTTTTCACAATATCGAAGTTTATGGTATATATGGGGGATATTCAGGTTTAATAAGCGGAAATATAAAAAAACTTGAGCTTGGATCTGTTGGAGATATTATTCATCGCGGCGGAACAGTGCTTTTCTCTGCGAGATGTGAGGAATTCAAAACAAAAGATGGCCAACAAAAAGGGATTGAACAATTAAAGAAGAATGGAATTGATGGATTAGTTGTTATTGGGGGAGATGGATCTTATCAAGGAGCTAAAGCACTAACTGAGCTTGGATTCCCTTGTATAGGTGTCCCAGGAACAATTGATAATGATATTGCAGGGACACAGTATACAATCGGTTTTGATACAGCAATTAATACAGTAATTGACGCTATTGATAAAATTCGAGATACGGCGACTTCACATGAAAGAACATTTATTATTGAGGTGATGGGAAGGAATGCTGGAGATATTGCTCTTTGGGCAGGGCTTGCAGGGGGAGCAGAAACGATTCTAATCCCTGAAGAGAATTATAATATGAATGAAATAGCACAAAGATTAGTAAAGGGGCATGAACGTGGGAAAAGACACAGTATCATTATTGTGGCAGAAGGTGTAGCGACAGGGATGGAATTTGCGAAGCAAGTTGAAGAGGCGACAAACTTTGATACGAGAGTGTCCGTCTTAGGACATATGCAGCGAGGTGGGTCACCAACGGCATTCGATCGTGTTCTAGCAAGCAGACTTAGTGCAAGAGCGGTAGAGCTTCTTCTTGAAGGTAAAGGAGGACGCGCTGTTGGGATCGAAAATAATCAAGTCGTTGACCATTATTTAAGTGAAATCCTAGGAACGAAGCATTCAATCGATCTTACTCTTTATAATTTATCAAAAGAGCTTTCGATTTAAATTGTTCTTTATTTAAGAAAAGTGAGGCAACGGCACAATCCGATCTCAATAATTTGGGAGCCGCAGCTATCACATTGAGGAGGAATCATTATGCGTAAAACAAAGATCGTTTGTACAATAGGGCCAGCAAGTGAAAGTGTGGAGAAATTAATTCAGTTAATTAAAGCTGGAATGAATGTTGCACGATTAAATTTTTCTCACGGAAATTTTGAAGAACACGGGCAACGTATTAATAATATTCGGGAGGCAGCAAAACAAACAGGGAAAACAATAGCGATTCTATTAGATACGAAAGGTCCAGAAATTCGTACACATAATATGAAAGATGGCGCAATTGAATTAATGGCTGGAAACGAAATTATCGTATCGATGAAAGAAGTAGAGGGAACTGCAGACAAGTTTTCTGTTACATATGCAGAATTAATTGATGATATCGAAATAGGTTCAAAAATATTACTTGATGACGGCTTGATTGCACTAGAAGTCATCAATATTAATCATGCATCAAAGGAGATTTCTACCAAAATTTTAAACGGTGGGACATTAAAAAATAAAAAGGGTGTAAATGTTCCTGGAGTCTCTGTTAATTTACCGGGTATTACAGAAAAGGATGCACAGGATATTCTGTTCGGAATTGAACAAGGAATTGATTTCATTGCTGCATCTTTTGTTCGCAGAGCTTCAGATGTTCTGGAAATTAGACAGCTATTAGAAGAGAATAATGCCTCGCATATACATATTATTCCTAAAATTGAAAATCAGGAAGGGGTCGATAAGATCGATGAAATTCTTGAAGTTTCAGATGGCTTAATGGTAGCAAGAGGAGATCTCGGTGTAGAAATCCCAGCTGAAGAGGTTCCTTTGGTACAAAAGCAATTAATAAAAAAGTGTAATGCACAAGGAAAACCGGTTATTACAGCAACACAGATGCTGGATTCCATGCAGCGTAATCCTCGTCCGACTCGTGCGGAAGCAAGTGATGTAGCGAATGCTATTTTTGATGGTACAGATGCAATCATGTTATCAGGTGAAACCGCTGCGGGATCCTATCCTGTTGAAGCTGTACAAACGATGCATAATATTGCTTCTCGAGCTGAGTCGGCGTTAGCACATAAAGAAATTCTATCTTCTCGCAGTAAAGATAATGAACATAATATCACGGATGCTATTGGTCAATCTGTTGCACATACTGCTCTTAATTTAGGTGTAGATGCGATTATCACTCCGACTGAAAGCGGCCATACAGCGAGGATGATTTCAAAATACCGTCCAAAGGCTCCAATCGTTGCTGTTACATCAAATGATTATGTATCACGACGCCTTGCATTAGTGTGGGGAGTTTATTCTTGTATTGGAAAAAAAGCGACAACTACAGACGATATGCTAGACACAGCTGTTGAAGAAAGTTTAAACAGTGGAATCGTATCCTCTGGTGATTTAGTTGTGATTACAGCTGGAGTCCCCGTAGGTGAGACTGGAACAACGAACTTGATGAAAATTCATGTAATAGGGGATATCGTTGCAAAAGCTCAAGGAATTGGACGTAAATCTGCATTTGGAAAGGTTGTTATTGCACGAAATGCAGAAGAAGCAATCTCAAAAGTTACAGAAGGCTCGATATTAGTTACAATTGGATCTGATCGAGAAATGGTACCAGCTATAGAGAAATGCAGTGCCCTCATTACTGAGGAGGGTGGGCTGACTAGCCATGCAGCAGTAGTGGGATTAAATATTGGCATTCCGGTTATAGTTGGGGTTGAAAATGCAACAAGATTATTTAAAGATGGTCAAGAAATTACAGTAGATTCCAATCGTGGTGTTATATATAACGGACACGCTAGTGTACTTTAATAGGTGATAGCATGCGTTATATTGTCATAATCATGATTGCTGTTCCTGCTGCCGAGATTGCAGTATTACTCTTATCAGGTAAAATTATTGGAGTTTGGCCGACAATAGCTTTAATTCTATTTACTGGAATATTAGGTGCCTACTTAGCTAAAAAGCAGGGGCTTGAGACGATAAGAAGAGTAAATGAGCAACTTCAGCACGGCCATATGCCAGGTGATGCTATTTTGGATGGAATTTGTATTCTTGTCGGTGGCATATTGCTGCTCACACCTGGATTTTTAACGGATATTACCGGACTGCTTATGCTTGCCCCACCAACGAAGCTCTTTTTCAAAAAACTAATTTTAAAGGAGTTTCGAAAATGGATAGAAAAAAATACCTTTACAATCATTAGGTGATTGTAATAAAATGGCCACTCTTTTGCTCTAAAAGAGTGGCCTTGTAATATTTGTTTAAAATATGTCTTTAAAATCCTTGGCTTTTATTATTCATGAAAATCCTCATAAAATAATCTTATGCTTCGCTACCTTTAATAAATGCCCATATATCTCGGAATACGTTCGCTTTATGAAGAGTCGTAATAATCACAAGAGTCACTGGTCCGACAATTAAACCTAAAAATCCTATTAGCTTAAATCCAATAAATAAGGCAATTAATGTTGCAAGCGGATCAAGTCCAATACTGGATGAAAGTATTTTTGGTTCCATTATCTGACGCTGAACAAGAACGATTGTATATAATACCCCTAATCCAATAGCCATTCCAATATCTCCAGTAATTGCTTCATAAATAATCCATGGAACAAAGACTAACCCAGTTCCTAAATATGGTATAACATCGATAATTCCCGTTATTAATGCGATTGTAATGGCATAATCAATGCGTAATATTAACAAACCTATTAAGATAATGACTGTGGTAAGGGAAATGAGTGTAGCTTGAGCTTTAATAAATCCAAATAGAGCTTTTTTCAAATCTAAAAACACAGTGATACCGCTTTTTTTAGCTCGGTTAGGAATAAGCTTGCTTCCCAAGGTGGATAGTCTATACCAATCCTTACTAATAAAAAATGTCCCTAATAAAGAGAAAATCAGAACGCTCCCTGCATTTGGAAACCAAGAAATAATTTTGGGGATTTTCCCAAAAAAGTCTTGGATAAATGCTCCAACAGTAGAACCGATCTCTTTACCGACACTTTCTATATTCGCTAAGATTGTATCCTGCTGTCCAGTACCTAGATTAACAAATATGCTTGTTATCTTATTATATAATGGAATAATTTGTGCAGCAAAGAATTGCTCAGTGTAATCAATTAATGTATCAAGATGATCAGGAACAACTTTCGCTAAATATTCTGTCCCTGAAACAATTTCTACTATTAAGAGAGTAATCAGACCAGCAAAAATAGAAATTAATAAAACTAGGCTTATTACTACTGAAAGTCCTCGCGGTATCCTACACTTATGTTGTAGGAAATTAACGAGAGGATTTATTAGAAATGCAATAGCAAATGCTATTATAAAAGGATAGGTTAACTTTGATAAATAGAAAAAGCTCATGAAAAATAAAACAATGCAACCAATAACAATTAAAAAACGTATCGTTCGATTAATGTATATAGGGTTCAATTAGGTTCCTCCCTTATGTAGCTTAAATAAATAATCTTCTGCTGGTCTTTTCGCTTATAAATGAGAAGATCTATCAATTCAAATGGAATGTTCTTTGAAAAATATTTTACCATTTTCATGCAGCATATTCATCTAATAGATACGTATCAAGATCTAAAAGGATTCAATTAAGATTCTAGATTAGTAAAAAATTTATTATAATTATTTTGGGTTAATCGATGAATAAAAATTTTTACATTTTTAATAATTCTAATGCTATGTTAGGATAATATCGGAAGGATGGTAATTATTTGATTTCCCAATCATTCATTTTTTTGTTGCTTTTATTAGTTATTGGAGCCATTGCTAAAAATCAATCCATATTAATTGCTGTTATTGTACTCATGATTCTAAAGCTTATCGGATTTGATTCGAAAGGCTTTTCATTCTTACAGTCTAAAGGAATAAATTGGGGAGTAACGATCATTACTATTGCAGTTCTTGCGCCGATTGCAAGCGGAGATATCGGGTTCAAGGAGTTAATAGCTTCATTTAAATCCCCCTATGCGTGGATTGCGTTAATATCTGGAGTAGCTGTTGCATTACTAGCCAAAGGTGGAGTTACGCTGTTAAGTAAAGATCCTGAAATTACAACTGCTCTGGCATTAGGAACGATTTTAGCAGTTTCATTATTTAAAGGAGTTGCGGTTGGACCATTAATTGGTGCAGGTATTGCTTACATGGCGATGAAAATATTTGAATTCTTTAAGTGAATATTCTTGGCTAATAGGAATGATATTATTAAAGTAGAAAGATAAATTTGAGTTCTGATTAAATTACAGCTTTGAAAAACGCATAAGAAAATCGAAGAATTTGCAAAAAAAGAGCTTGCCGCATGGTAAGTTTTTCTAGTATATAAGAAATATTAATAATTCTCCATAAGATAAACTTATGTATTTTTAAAAAAATATTAATTAATTCTTATTTTTCGTCGCTTTCCATTCACAAAAGTCTGATAATTGTTTATAATAGGACTTGAAAGTGCAACCTTTCTCATAGAGCTAAATGAAAGCTAGTTTTACTAAATTAGTTCTATTATATATATTGAAAATTGTAAGCATTTTCTTTCTGTCATGTTACCGAGCAGTCGCTCGATTTTTTACAACTCCTAAATGTTGATTTATTATAATTAGGAGAGTTTCAAATGGTTGCCTTTTAATTTTATTAATTTGGTCTGTGGTTCGGACTTTTTAGTCGGCTTTTATGGCGATTATTAGCCTATAAATCTCAGATTGTTTTTTACTAATAGAGTCATGAGATTAAGAACATGATTTACAGACAAAATGGGTATGGGGAATATTTATCCCGCATTAACGGGCAGTAATACTCCCACCTCAAAATTCAGCGAAAGCATAGAAGTTAGGTGGGAGATAAACTGCCCGTAAAAGCCCGATTGGTTCAACTAATAATCAGTGGGGGATGAAGAAAACCCCCACTGATTAAAGTTTCACTTTATTATGTAAAGGAGAGATTCAGTATGACAGTAACACGCGGTCTTGAAGGGGTAGTGGCTACAACATCATCTATCAGCTCAATCATTGATGATACATTAACATATGTCGGATATGATATTGATGATTTAGCTGAAAATGCAAGTTTTGAAGAAGTAATTTATTTGCTTTGGCACAGACAGCTTCCGAATAAAGTTCAACTAGAGGAACTAAAAAATCAATTAGCTGAAAATGCTGAATTACCAAAAGAAGTTTTGGAACATTTTAAGATGTATCCTATCAACAAAGTACACCCGATGGCTGCACTTCGTACGGCTGTGTCTCTTTTAGGCTTATATGATGAAGAAGTAGATTTAATGGATAAAGAATCAAACTATAAAAAAGCAATTCGTCTGCAAGCGAAAATGCCAGCAATTGTTACTGCATTCGCACGGATAAGAAAAGGTCTAGAACCAATTGCTCCAAGAAAGGACCTGTGCTTTGCCGCGAACTTCTTATACATGCTATCAGGAAAAGAACCTGAAGCAATTGCAGTTGAAGCTTTGGATAAAGCATTAGTTCTACATGCTGATCATGAATTAAATGCGTCAACATTTACGGCTCGTGTTTGTGTAGCTACTTTATCAGATGTATATTCAGGGGTTACATCTGCAATTGGTGCTTTGAAAGGACCATTACACGGTGGTGCCAATGAAGCAGTTATGAACATGCTTTCTGAAATTGGTACACTTGAAAACGTAGATACTTATATTCGTGAAAAGCTAGAAAAGAAAGAAAAAATTATGGGCTTTGGTCATCGAGTTTATCGCAAAGGTGACCCAAGAGCTAAACATTTAAGAGCAATGTCTCAAAAATTAACAGAGCTGACTGGTGAACCACATTGGTTTGAAATGTGTACACAAATTGAAAGCATCGTAACTGGTGAGAAGAATCTGCCGCCAAATGTTGATTTCTATTCTGCATCTGTTTATCATAGCTTAGGAATTGATCATGATTTATTCACGCCAATCTTTGCTGTAAGCCGTGTATCTGGATGGCTTGCTCATATTCTAGAGCAATATGAGAACAACCGTTTAATCCGTCCGCGTGCAGAATATACAGGACCTGGTATGCAAAAGTATATACCGATTGAGCAAAGAGGATAAATATCTAAAAAAAGAGTAATTTACGCTATTTGAAAAAATTGCTGTAATATAAAGAGAGCAGATAAAGGTTAGGGGCAATCGCCATCTAACCTTTGATTCTGATAAATAGCTTCGATACCCCTAAATAGGTCTTTTCCAGGGGATAAGTCATGCTGTTAAAAAATGGAGGGAAAAAACAATGCAAGGTGAAAAAATCACGGTTAGTAATGGTAAATTAAACGTTCCAAATAATCCAATTGTCCCATTTATTGAAGGAGACGGAACTGGTCCAGACATTTGGGCTTCTGCTTCTAGAGTATTGGATGCTGCTGTAGAAAAGGCATATAATGGCGAACGTAAAATTGTCTGGAAGGAAGTATTAGCCGGAGAAAAGGCGTTCAATCAAACAGGTGAATGGCTTCCTTCTGAAACATTAGAAGTAATTAATGACTATTTAATCGCCATTAAAGGTCCACTAACAACTCCAATCGGAGGTGGTATTCGTTCATTGAATGTTGCACTTCGCCAAGAATTAGATCTATTTGTGTGTCTGCGTCCAGTACGCTGGTTTGAAGGAGTACCATCACCTGTAAAGCGTCCACAAGATACAGATATGGTTATTTTCCGTGAAAACACTGAAGATATCTATGCAGGAATTGAATACGCAAAAGGCACTGATGAAGTGAAGAAATTAATCTCTTTCCTTCAAAATGAATTTGGTGTTAATAAAATTCGTTTCCCTGAAACTTCTGGAATCGGCATTAAGCCTGTATCAGAAGAAGGTACAAGCCGTTTAGTTCGTGCAGCAATTGAGTATGCTATTAAAGAAGGACGCAAATCACTTACGCTTGTACACAAGGGCAATATTATGAAATTTACTGAAGGCGCATTTAAAAACTGGGGTTATGAGTTAGCTGAAAGAGAATATGGGGATAAAGTATTCACTTGGGCACAATATGACCGTATTAAAGATGAGCAAGGCGTTGAAGCAGCGAATAAAGCACAAGCTGATGCAGAAGCTGCTGGTAAGATTATCGTAAAAGATGCGATCGCTGATATCTTCTTACAACAAATTCTTACTCGTCCAAATGAGTTCGATGTTGTAGCAACAATGAACCTAAATGGCGACTATATTTCTGACGCACTTGCTGCACAAGTTGGAGGAATTGGTATTGCTCCTGGAGCAAACATCAACTATGTTACTGGACATGCAATCTTTGAAGCAACACACGGAACTGCTCCAAAATACGCTGGCTTAGATAAAGTGAATCCTTCATCTGTAATTTTATCAGGTGTGTTAATGCTCGAACATCTAGGATGGAACGAAGCTGCTAACATGATTGTGAAATCAATGGAAAAATCGATTGCTTCTAAAGTTGTTACTTATGACTTTGCCCGCTTATTGGAAGGTGCAACTGAAGTGAAATGCTCTGAATTTGGTGATGAATTAATTAAGAATATGGAGTAATATATTTAATGGAGACTGTTCTTAAAGCTGCGCAGGCTTAAGATCGCCGCGTCCTCACAAAAGCTCTGCTTTTGGTCGTGCGATATATTGCGGACTGAGCTTTCTATGTCATGTGGCAACATCTGCACTGGCACATCCTGTGCGCCACAGCTCTCCTTACATCTTTACCTTACACGATATTTCTAAGGGGGAACTCGAAATGTCATTAAAGCGTAAAAAGATTTCTGTTATTGGCAGCGGTTTTACAGGAGCAACAACTGCTTTCCTACTAGCACAAAAAGAGCTTGGTGATGTCGTACTCGTTGATATTCCACAAATGGAAAATCCTACAAAAGGTAAGGCTTTAGATATGCTTGAAGCAAGTCCTGTTCAAGGCTTTGATGCAAATATTACAGGAACTTCAAGTTATGAAGATACGGCTGACTCTGATATCGTTGTTGTAACAGCAGGTATTGCACGTAAGCCGGGTATGAGTCGTGATGATTTAGTTCAAACAAACCAAAAAATCATGAAAAGTGTTTCACAAGAGATTGCAAAACACTCCCCTAATTGCTTTATTGTTGTATTAACAAATCCTGTGGATGCAATGACTTACACTATTTTTAAAGAGTCTGGTTTTCCTAAAAACCGTGTAATTGGACAATCTGGAGTTCTTGATACTGCTCGCTTCCGTACATTTGTTGCTCAAGAATTAAATCTTTCAGTAAAAGATATTACTGGATTTGTTCTTGGTGGTCATGGGGATGATATGGTTCCTTTAGTACGTTATTCTTATGCTGGCGGTATTCCGCTTGAAACTTTAATTCCGAAAGATCGTCTTGATGCAATCGTTGAACGTACTCGTAAAGGCGGCGGAGAAATTGTGAACCTGCTAGGAAATGGTAGTGCATACTATGCACCAGCAGCTTCTCTAGTAGAAATGTGTGAAGCAATTCTTAAAGACCAGCGCCGTGTCCTTCCTTCCATTGCTTATCTAGAAGGCGAGTATGGTTACGAAGGAATTTACTTAGGTGTACCAACCATCCTAGGTGCTAACGGTATTGAAAAAGTGATCGAACTTGAACTTACTGCAGATGAAAAAGCAGCTCTTGATAAGTCTGCTGAAGCTGTACGCAGTGTTATGGCTGTATTAGCGTAATATTTATACCAAAATAAAAAAATTCGGGAATGAGCACTCCCGAATTTTTTTATTATTTATCTTTTTTGGATACTATATAAATGATATAATAAATGAAATAAACTGAATAATTCTAATAGATTTTATTTAGTTTATTTTTTAAAAGTATCATTGGAACCGTTTACATAACTTTGGAGGTGCAGCAAAAATGTTACTTGGAAAAAAGAGGAAGTTAGGAAGAGGAATCGAAGAAATTTCTGTTGGGGAAAAACTTACATTAACTGAGAAAATAGAGGATAAAGATTTATTATTGTATCTTGGACTTACAAATGATGCGAGCCCACTTTATATCCAGCATGATTATGCATCACAAACTCCTTATAAAAAGCCAATTGTTCCTAGTATTATGCTAAATGGTATAATAAACTCTGCCGTTTCTAAATATTTACCAGGTCCAGGAAGCCATATCCTAAAGCAGGATATCGAATATCTAAAGCCGGTATATCATTATGGAACTGTTCAGTTTTTGTTTGAGGTTACAGAGGTTAGCAATAGTAGTCATACCGTTCAAATTAAAGTACAAGGTACAAATGAAGAAGAAGAAACGGTTATACGTGGATCATTACTAGTATGTCCCCCACATCGCATTCAAGGTATGGATGGCGAAGCCCTTGAAAATTTTTAAGCTAATCTGAAAGTTTAAGTTTATCGCAGATTAACGGGCTGTAAGACCCCCACTTCAAGAAGTTGAGTTAAGAATAAATTTCTAAGTGGGGGATCAACAGCCCGTAAAAGCCCGATTGGTTCAACTAACAATCAGTGGGGGATGAAGGAAAACCCCCACTGATTGAAGTTTCACTTTATAAACGTATTAAAGTAAAGAGTGTTTTCAATTAAATATCTGCTATTAAGATCGCATACAAAAAACTAAGAAAGTATAACTATTCTAGAGTTTGAGAATTGTCTAGCTCCAGCGCCTACCCCCTCGAGGTCATAAGTCAGTCCGCCAAGAAAGTTAAAGAACAACTTTCCCGTCGGCCTGTCTTATGCTTGTCGGGGGTGAGCAAGGCGCTTGCGCTTTTCTTATTATCTTACTAAGAGATATGCAAAATTGCATATCTCTTTATTTGTTTTATTAGAATAACTTCTTTGAAGTTAGATTACTGTCTAGAGCAAGCATTCCCCCTGACGTACAGGACGTCTAGTGTCAACAATGCAACAAGATAAGGAAAGCTGCGGCGAATAGGCAGTTCTAAAGGCACTTCTTCTAATGTTGCTCTTGTTACAATTAGGTTGCCAGTATATATTATTATTAGGATGGTATAAAAGGGGTTTGGTTAGCTCAGAATTATAGAACTAAGGTTAGTTAATATGGTTTGGGCTAATTTAGGGGTAATACCGAAAAACGGAGGCAAAAATGGGGAAGAAAATTCTAGTTGTAGATGATGAACAATCAATTTTAACATTATTGGAGTACAATCTAAAGCAGGCTGGTTATGAAGTGATAACTGCTATGGACGGGGAAGAAGGAAAGAACCTTGCTATCCAAGAAAATCCTGAGTTAATTGTGCTTGATCTTATGCTGCCAAGGATGGATGGAATTGAGGTTTGTAAAGAACTCCGCCAAAATAGGGTAATGACCCCAATACTAATGTTAACTGCAAAAGATGATGAATTTGATAAAGTGCTTGGTTTAGAACTAGGTGCAGATGATTATATGACGAAGCCATTTAGTCCAAGAGAAGTGATAGCAAGGGTTAAAGCGATTTTGAGAAGAACCCAAGCACTAACTGAGACGATGGAGAAAATCGAAGAGGAATTAGATTATATTCAAATTTCAGGTCTTAAAATTTTCCCTGATCAATATGAGGCATATTTTGAAGAGAAATTAATTGAATTAACACCAAAGGAGTTTGAACTTCTGCTTTATTTAGCAAAAAATAAGGGTCGTGTACTGACGAGAGATCAATTATTAAGTGCGGTATGGAACTATGACTTTGCTGGTGATACAAGAATTGTCGATGTGCATATTAGCCATCTAAGAGAAAAAATTGAGCAAGATACTAAAAAGCCAATATATATTAAGACTATTCGTGGATTAGGTTATAAGCTAGAGGAGCCTAAATAAGTATGACGAAATTTCGTTCACGGCTCCTTTTTGCACTAATCACACTAATATCTGCAGTCTTAATCGGATTAGGTCTACTATTAGGGCAACTTTTCAAAAGTTATTATATAAATGCCTTTGATCAGCGATTAAATAAAGAAATCGAAATCGTATCAAGTTTTGTTGAAGAAGAGGGCGGTATACGATCTTTTAAAAATGAAACGATAGATAATTTTAGTGGGATGCTTGATGCTCGTGTAACAGTTGTAGATATTTCAGGAGCCATTATTTATGATAGTGGAAAGTTAAAAGAACCTAGCTATGAGGAACACCAAAACAATATTAATGATATGATCATGAAAAAAGGTAAAAATCATTATTTAATTGGAGATATTACCGGCGATGATTTGCAGTATTATTGGAAGCCAGTGTATCAAGCTGGTAAAATCGAGGGCTACATTTTTCTTAGTTCAAAAATGACTGAAATTAATAATGCTTATAAACAAATATGGTGGTTGCTAACGATTAGCCTAGGTTTTTCATTTGTTGTCATCCTTTTATTAGGTTCAAGGATTACAGCACGTTACACTAAGCCGATTGAATCAGCAACAAATGCTGCAATTGAACTTGCAAAGGGAAATTATCGAGCCCGAACATATGAGGATCATATTGATGAGACTGGAATGCTAAGTGCTTCAATTAATGTCTTAGCAAGGAACCTGCAGGATATGAGAAAATCCCAGGAAATGCACCAAGACCGGCTGGCAGCCCTTATCGAAAACATGGGCAGTGGATTGATATTAATTGATAGCAAAGGTTACATCAACATAGTGAACCGTACTTATAAAGAAATTTTTGTTTCAAATTCTGATGAATTCATAAATAAGCTCTATTATGAAGTGATTCAACATCGAGAAATCAGCTCATTAATAGAAGAGATTTTTATGACAGAGGAAAAAATAAAAAAGCAAATGATCATTCCTTTAAGAAGTAGGAAACGCTATTTTGAGGTATATGGTGCGCCGATTATAGGAACGAATGATGTATGGAAGGGTGTCCTTCTAGTCTTCCATGATATCTCGGATTTGAAGAAGCTTGAACAAATGAGGAAGGATTTTGTCGCGAATGTTTCTCATGAATTAAAAACTCCGATTACTTCAATTAAAGGCTTTTCAGAAACGCTTTTAGATGGTGCCATGGAGGACAAACAAGCATTAGAAGCTTTTGTAAAAATCATTCTGCAAGAGAGTGACAGATTGCAGTCGCTCGTTCATGATTTGCTGGATTTATCGAAAATCGAACAACAAAGTTTCAGTCTCACTATTCAGACATTTAATATTACAGACACACTTCATGAAGTGATTGCCATTGTAAATCAAAAAGCAATAGAAAAGGAAATACAGATTACATTTGATAAAGGGCATAAACCAATGCTCATTGAGGGAGATGCAGATCGGCTGAAACAGATTTTTATAAATTTAGTTTCGAATGCTATTTCTTATACTCCAAATGGAGGAAATGTCTCACTTTCAATATCGGAAACAGAAAAAAATATATTTGTAGAAGTAAAAGACACTGGGATCGGAATAGAAAAAGAAGAAATCAATAGAATATTTGAGCGATTCTATAGAGTGGATAAAGCTAGGAGCCGTAATTCTGGAGGAACAGGGCTAGGGCTTGCTATAGTAAAACATTTAGTAGAAGCGCATAAAGGAAAAATTCATGTTGTAAGTGAAGTTGGTAAAGGGACGAGATTTTTAATAGAATTGAATAAAAAATTTCCGATTAGCTAATGAATGGATGAAGTGGAAAAAGGGTGCTTTTTACATGATCTTAACAAATTGTAAACTTCTTCTTAATATATGGTTGCTACAATTATAAGTGAAATACCCTTTCATCCTAAAAATGAAAAAAGACGAAAGCATACCCCGCTTTCGTCTTTTTTCGTTATATAAATGAAACCTTTTTTAGAATAAATCGTATTAAATGTTATAAAAAGTAAAAGGAAGGGGAGAGAAAATGGTCAGCTTAAAGAAAATTTATACAATAACTGGACTTGTACTATTAATTATTATTTTAGGTATAACAGCATTTACTACATGGTATACAGTTGATGAATCTGACCAAGCCGTAATTTTAACTTTTGGAAAGGTTGAGGAAGGAATAACGGAGCCTGGTCTTCACTTTAAATTACCATGGCCGATACAAAGTGTTGAAAAGGTTTCTAAAGAAACCTTCAGCCTCCAATTTGGTAATGGAGGTAAAGAAGGAAAATCGAAAGACTTTCCTGAAGAAACAAAAATGATTACAGGCGATGAATACATAGTTCTAGCAGATCTAGTTGTGCAATGGAAAATCACAGATCCTGAAAAATATTTATATAATGCGCAAAATCCAAAAGAAATTCTTTATGATGCAACATCTGCTTCATTAAGAAGCATTATTGGCAACTCATCAATTGATAACGCCTTAACATCTGGAAAAGCAGATATTGAAGCAGATGTTAGAGATTTATTATCATCTCTGATTGAGAAATATGATATTGGAATTTCTATCCTAGCAGTAAAGCTTCAAGATGTTGAACTTCCGAATGAAGAAGTCCGTAAAGCCTTTACAGATGTAACTGATGCACGTGAAACAGCGGATACGAAAAAGAATGAAGCAAATAAATACGTCAATCAACGTATGAATGAAGTGAAGGGAGAAGAGGCTGCCATTAAATTAAAGGCAGAAGGAGAGAAAGCAGCACGCTTGGAAAAAGCACGTGGTGATGTTGCGGTTTTTAATAAGTTGTATGAAGAATATCGCAAAAATCCAGATATTACAAAAGAGCGCCTTGTTCTAGAAACACTTGAGCAAGTTCTGCCTAGTGCACAAATATATATCATGAATGATGATGGGAACACCATGAAGTACTTCCCAATTCAGCCACTTGAAAAAGAACTTCCAAAAGAAAATGAACTTCCAGAAGAAAAAAAGGAAGGAAGTGAAAAGAAATAATGTCTGATCAAAATGTAGTGAATATAAATGAACATGGCCGAAATAATTTTGAATGGAGAAAATATATTAAAGGCGGGATATTTCTAGTTATCCTTCTCATAGTGCTTGGGTTGATATTAAGTAACCTATTTATTGTTAAAGAGGGAGAATTTAAAGTAGTTCGCCAGTTTGGTGAAGTTGTTAGAATTATAGATGAACCAGGTCTTAATTATAAAATTCCGTTTGTGCAAAGTGTAACAACACTTCCAAAACATCAATTAACATATGATGTATCAGAAGCAGAGATTAATACAAAAGATAAAAAGCGGATGATTATTGATAATTACGCTGTCTGGCGAATTGAAGACCCAAAGAAAATGATTGCAAACGCTAGGACGTTAGAAGGTGCGGAATCAAGAATGGAAGAATTCATCTATTCTGTCACTCGTGCAGAGCTTGGTCGTTTAAATTATGATGAAATTATTAATGATGAGAAATCATCTCGCGGTTCATTAAATGACCAAATTACTGAAAAGGTAAATGATTTATTAGAAAAAGATAATTATGGAATAGTCGTGACCGATGTTCGGATTAAACGAACAGATTTGCCATCTGAGAATGAGCAATCTGTGTACACTAGAATGATTTCTGAGCGCCAATCAACAGCTCAAGAATATTTATCAAAAGGGGATGCAGAGAAAAATAAAATAATCGCTAACACGGATAAGCAGGTTAGAGAAATATTAGCAAAAGCTCAAGCTGATGCAGAAACGATTCGTGCAGAAGGCGAGGCAGGAGCTGCGAAGATTTATAATGAAGCTTTTTCAAAGGATCCAAGCTTCTATTCTTTATACAGAACTCTTGAATCGTATAAAAAGACAATTAACGGCGAAACGGTCATCGTACTGCCGTCTGATTCACCGTATGCCCGCTTACTAATGGGAAATATTAATTAATTCGAAACCGTTATTTTTCTTTCTTTGTTTGCTCATGGTAAAATAAAGAAAGAAAATAACGGTTTTTTGAGCTAATCGTAAATTCTATGTTTATTTTCATTTGATAGTGGAAGTAAAGGTTTCGATATTGTATCTGCTAAGGAGATCGTATAAGAAAATTAAGGCATTCGTCTAAAAGAACATGGCAAAAGCCGAGTTTTTCGAATAGGAGGGTTTCATTTGAATAAAAAACTAGTTTTAATTGATGGAAACAGCATTGCTTATCGTGCATTTTTTGCTTTGCCATTGCTGAATAATGATAAAGGAATACATACAAACGCTGTCTATGGATTTACAATGATGCTATCAAGAATTCTTGAGGATGAAAAACCTACTCATATCCTTGTGGCGTTTGATGCAGGAAAAACTACATTCCGCCATAAGACGTTTAGTGAATATAAGGGTGGAAGACAAAAAACACCTCCTGAATTATCCGAACAATTTCCGTTTATTCGAGAACTTTTGGACGCTTATAGGATTTCACGGTATGAACTTGAGAATTATGAAGCAGATGATATTATAGGAACTCTGTCACTTCAAGCTGAAAAAGACGGTTATGAAGTGAAGATTATTTCTGGAGACAAGGACTTAACTCAATTAAGCTCAAGTTTGACAACGGTTGCTATTACCCGAAAAGGGATCACGGATATTGAAGAATATACACCTTCCTATATTGAAGAAAAATATGGAATTACGCCAGACCGAATTATTGATATGAAGGGACTAATGGGGGATAGCTCTGATAATATACCTGGTGTTCCGGGTGTAGGTGAAAAGACAGCTTTAAAATTACTCAAGGAATTTGGGACTCTTGAGTCTCTTCTTAATTCTGTCGATCTTGTTAGCGGGAAAAAGCTGAAGGAAAAGTTAGAAGAATTTAAGGACCAGGCTTTAATGAGTAAAGAACTTGCAACAATTACGAGAGAAGCTCCAGTGGAAATACAAATTAGCGAGATAGAATATGAAGAATTCGACAAAGACAAGGTCGTTAGCATTTATAAAGAGCTTGGATTTAATTCATTATTAGACAAGCTTGGTGACGAAACAGTCGGTAATGATGAATTAAATCTAGAAGAAATTGATTTTACCATAGTAAAAGAAATAACAGAGGAAATCTTTTCTGATCAAAATGCTTTTTATGTAGAAATTTTGGAAGATAATTACCACTATGCAGATATTATTGGTTTTGCCATAGCGAATGATAAAGGCAACTTCTATGTTTCAACAGAGACAGCACTTGCTTCGCCAATTTTTAAACAATGGGCAGAGGATGAAAACAAGGAGAAAATTGTTTATGACGCGAAGAGATCAGAGGTCTCGCTGCGACATCATGGAATTCATTTAGCTGGAATAAGCTTCGATCTGCTTATTGCTTCCTACTTGATCAATCCATCCGAAACGATTGAAGATGTCGCATCTGTTGTAAAAAGCCATGGCTATACTTCAGTTCAATCAAATGAAGCTTTTTATGGAAAAGGAGCAAAAAGAAAGGTGCCAGCAGAAGACTTACTTGCAGAGCATCTTTCAAGAAATGCTGATGCCCTTATGTCTTTAAAGGATAAGTTGGACAATGAACTTCAGGAAAATCAGCAGGCAGAGTTATTCTATGATTTGGAATTGCCTCTATCACTAATTTTGGCTGACATGGAATCTACAGGGATTAAGATGGATCTCGACCGTTTAAGGAAAATGGGAGAGGAAATTCAAGTAATGCTTGTAGAAATTGAAGCAAGGATTCATGAATTAGCAGGGGAAAAATTTAATATCAATTCACCAAAACAATTAGGTGTTATTTTATTTGAAAAGTTAGGACTCACTGTGTTTAAAAAGACAAAAACTGGTTATTCTACGTCAGCCGATGTTCTTGAAAGGCTTGAACAGGATCATGAAATTATCAAGGAAATTCTTCATTACAGACAATTAGGAAAGCTTCAATCTACCTATATAGAAGGCTTACTTAAAATCGTGAATAAAGAAAATGAGAAAGTTCATACGAGGTTTAACCAGACTTTGACCCAAACAGGAAGACTAAGCTCGACGGATCCGAACCTTCAAAACATCCCAATAAGGCTTGAGGAAGGAAGAAAAATTAGACAAGCCTTTATTCCATCTAAAAAGGATTGGGTTATCTTAGCTGCGGATTATTCTCAGATTGAGTTAAGGGTGCTAGCCCACATTGCCGATGATGAAAAGTTAACTGATGCATTTAAAAAGGATATGGATATTCATACAAAAACAGCTATGGAAGTTTTCCATGTTAGTGAAGAGGAAGTCACTTCTAATATGCGTCGCCATGCCAAGGCTGTAAATTTTGGAATTGTGTATGGAATTAGTGATTACGGTCTGTCTCAAAGCCTGGGGATTACGCGCAAAGAAGCAGGCAAATTTATTGACCGTTATTTAGAAAGTTATCCAGGCGTAAAACAATATATGGAAGAGATCGTAAGAGATGCGAAACAAAAAGGATTTGTATCGACTTTGCTTCACCGTAGAAGGTATCTCCCAGAGATAACTAGCAGAAATTTCAACCTTCGCAGTTTTGCAGAACGTACTGCAATGAATACACCTATACAAGGTAGTGCGGCAGATATTATTAAAAAAGCAATGATTGATATGGCTGCTCGCCTAAAAAATGAAAACTTGAAAACAAAGCTATTGCTTCAAGTTCACGATGAATTAATATTTGAAGCACCAAAAGAAGAAATTGAAGTATTGAAGAAAATAGTACCCGAGGTAATGGAAAATGCGGTTGAATTAAAAGTCCCGCTAAAAGTTGATTTTTCATACGGACCAACGTGGTTCGATGCAAAATAGAAAATGAGAAACGCCTTAGGTACAATCGAAGTTCGAATAATTCTCTTACTGAAATAAGGTAAATTTATTAAACATTACTAAAAGAACGGAGAGGATTCGATGCCAGAGATGCCAGAGGTGGAAACGATCCGCCGAACATTACATGAATTAATCCTCAATAAAAAAATTGAGAGTGTTTCAGTTTTTTGGCCCAAAATTGTAAAGCATCCTGCAGAGGTTGGTCAATTTAAAGATGCCTTAGTTGGACAAAACTTTATCAATACAGGGCGTAGAGGTAAATATCTTATTCTTTATACAGATGATTTTGCCCTTGTTTCCCATCTAAGAATGGAGGGGAATTACGGACTTTTTAAGAAAATAGATGAGCCTAATAAGCATAACCATGTTATTTTTCACTTTATGGATGACACAGAACTTCGCTATAAAGATGTTAGGAAATTTGGGACAATGCATCTCTTTTTAAAAGGACAGGAATTTGACTTCCTGCCATTATCTCAATTAGGCCCGGAGCCTCTTTCCGAAGCATTTACGGAAGAGGTTTTAGCTGCAAAGCTTGCGAAGTCGAAAAGACATTTAAAAACTGCTCTCCTTGATCAAAAGGTCGTTGTTGGTTTAGGAAATATTTATGTTGATGAGGCACTTTTTCGAGCACGAATTCATCCTGAAAGACAGGCAGATAGCTTGACTAAATCTGAATTGACAAGCTTGCATAAGGAAATTATTTCAACATTAGCAGAGGCTGTTCAAAAAGGGGGGAGTACGGTTCGGTCGTATGTTAACACTCAAGGTCAAATCGGGATGTTCCAACTAGAGCATTTAGTCTATGGAAGAAAAGGTGAAAACTGTAAAGTATGCGACAGTGAGCTTGAAAGAATTATTGTTGGTGGCCGTGGCACAGTATTCTGTCCTACATGCCAAAAAAAGTGAATTTTTTCTAAAGTTTAGACACTGATTGAGGAGGTTCCGCATTTCGTTGTCTAGCTTCACAAGGAAAGCTTCGAAAGCATACACATCGCACGACCAAAAGACAGCTTTTGGGAGGACGTCGCATTTTTGTCGACCTCGAGGTCATAAGCCAATTCGTTACAAAGGTTAAAGAACAACCTTTATGCCGGCTTTTCTTATGCTTGCCGGACTTGCACAGGATGTGCCGACGTCGACGTTTGCCACAGGACGTGGCAGTTTTTAGTTGACCTTCCTCTTCAAGGTACCTCAGCATTTCGTATAACATTGGATAGGCTTCACCCATATACTATCTTAGCGATTGACAGGGAGGAGTTCTATCCAAATGATGCATACAATTTCACTTCTAATACTAGCGTTTGCTGTCAGTATTGACAGCTTTAGTGTTGGATTAACTTATGGCTTAAGAAAAATGCGTATCCCATTTAAATCAATTGGAATAATCGCGTGTTGCTCAGCAATTGCATTAATGATTGCAATGACGATCGGCCATATTACCATTCAATTTTTATCGCCTGCATTTGAAGAAAGTATAGGGGGAATTATTCTTATATGTCTTGGTGCCTGGGTACTTTTTCAATTTTTTCGTCCTGAAAAAACAAGGGATATTCTTCCGCATGAAAAAACGATCGTTAATTTTGAAATAAAATCATTAGGATTAGTCATTAATATCTTAAAAAAACCAATGTCGGCAGATTTTGATAAATCGGGAACGATAACAGGAATTGAAGCTTTAATGCTTGGGCTTGCACTTTCGATTGATGCATTCGGTGCTGGAATTGGAGCGGCTCTGCTTGGCTATTCTCCGTATTTATTAGCACTATCTGTTGCGATTATGAGTTCAATGTTTGTTTACTTTGGCTTAAAAGTGGGATCAGTTTTCTCTAATAGCGGTTGGATTCAAAGGTTCTCGTTTGTTCCTGGACTTCTATTAATAGTAATTGGGATTTGGAAAATTTAACTATAGGAAGGTCTTGTCTATGTCCATTATTATTGGCTTAACAGGTGGAATTGCAAGCGGGAAAAGTACCGTTTCTTCCTTACTAATTGATAAAGGTATTACTGTTATTGATGCAGATTTAGAGGCTCGTTTAGCTGTTGAAAAAGGTGAAGAAGCATATGATGAAATCATTGCACACTTTGGCAATCATATTTTGCTTGAAGACGGATCTATTGATCGAGGTAAACTAGGCTCGATTATTTTCCATAATGAAAGTCAGCGTTTAAGGCTAAATAATATTGTTCATCCAGCAGTGAGAAAAAGAATGTTAGCCAAGAAAGATCAGGCTATTGCTAATGGTGAAAAATTGGTCATATTAGATATTCCGCTCTTGTTTGAAAGTAAGCTAACCTACATGGTGGATAAAACGATATTAGTTTTTGTTGACGAATACAATCAATTGGAGCGTTTAATGAAGCGTAATCAGCTTTCGAAAGAGGAAGCGCTCGCGAGAATTAACTCGCAAATGCCGTTAAAGGATAAAATCCAGCTAGCAGATGCAGTTATTGATAATAGCGGAACAATTAAAGAAACCGAACAGCAATTAATTGAGATATTAAATAAATGGAATGCATTGTAAAAGAGCCTAAAAAGGGCTCTTTTTTTATGTGATTTTAAATTATGTACATTAATAAGTTTATTAATATGTCTGAATTATAAAACATTAAAAATCCATATTTTAATCATTACAAATGTCCATTAATATGTTATACTAATTGCATCAGATAACAATAAAAAGTATAACACTTATGCGGAAGGAGCCGTAAAATGAAGGCGAAAATTGCAATTAACGGTTTTGGAAGAATTGGACGAATGGTATTTAGAAAGGCCATTCTTGATGATAAACTTGATGTGGTTGCCATTAATGCAAGCTACCCTGCTGAAACTTTGGCACACTTAATAAAATATGATACAAATCATGGACGATTTGAAGCAGAGGTTATTCCCGAAGATGGAGCGCTTATTGTGAATGGAAAGCGTGTTCAATTATTGAGCAACCGTAATCCTCAGGAGCTTCCTTGGAAAGAATTAAATATTGATATTGTGATAGAAGCAACAGGTAAATTTAACTCTCGTGATAAAGCAGCTCTTCATTTAGAAGCTGGTGCGAAAAAGGTTATCCTAACTGCACCTGGAAAGAATGAAGATGTAACGATTGTTATGGGAGTGAATGAAAACGCATTAAATATCCAGGAACATGATATCATTTCAAATGCATCTTGTACGACTAACTGCTTAGCGCCTGTAGCTAAAGTTCTAGATGAGCAGTTCGGGATTGAGAATGGATTAATGACGACAGTTCATGCATATACAAATGATCAGAAAAATATTGATAACCCTCATAAGGACTTGCGTCGTGCTCGTGCATGTGCTCAATCCATTATTCCAACTTCAACAGGAGCAGCTAAAGCATTATCATTAGTACTTCCTCATTTAAAAGGAAAGTTACATGGGATGGCTTTACGTGTACCTACGCCGAATGTGTCTCTTGTTGATTTAGTTGTGGATCTAAAATCTGATGTAACGATTGAACAAATTAACGAGGCATTTGAACAAGCCTCTAAAGGTGCATTACATGGCATATTAGATATTACTGATGAGCCTTTAGTTTCAATTGACTTCAATACAAATGAGCATTCAGCTATTATCGATGGATTATCAACAATGGTAATAGGATCAAATAAAGTAAAGGTTTTAGCTTGGTATGATAATGAGTGGGGCTATTCTTGCCGTGTTGTTGACCTTACGAAATATGTAGCACAAGAGCTTCATAAATCTACTGCTGTAAATGTAGGTTAATTAGAAATGCGTTACCACCTTCGGAACAATCAAAGTTCAGATTATTCTTGTGAAGGTTATTCAAAGTAGTTTTCCTTGGTGCTAACCTGACAATCACAAGACTTGTCTGAAGAAGACATTATTTGTCTTGTAGAAGATATTGGTTTTGGCACGAGTCCCTAGGAGCCGAAACTAGACAAGCTTATGATGGCCTGCCAGTCAACAAATGGCAGGCCTCATTTGTGTTGTTCTACATTTCCATATCGTTTTGAATTTAATTTTAGCCTTATACAAAGGGACTCACTTTAGTCCTTTCACAATTTTTCAGAAATCATATTGCAAAAAGAAATTAAACAAAGTATACTAGTCCTCGTGAACTTCTTTATTTTGTTTATAGTAGCTACTTAAAGGGTTAGGACCTCTTTGGACTAACTTTCCCCCGTGGTAGTTATCTGGAAATTAAGAATTTCATTATTATTGTTAAAGGGGGAAATTTGAATATGGAAACGATGGGTCGTCACGTAATCTCAGAACTATGGGGATGCGATTTTGAAAAGTTAAATGATATGGATTTTATTGAGCGTACTTTTGTGGATGCAGCTTTAAAGTCTGGAGCTGAGGTTCGAGAGGTTGCTTTCCATAAATTTGCACCTCAAGGTGTAAGTGGAGTTGTCATTATCTCTGAGTCCCATTTAACTATTCACAGCTTTCCTGAACATGGTTATGCCAGCATTGATGTATATACGTGTGGTGATCTTGACCCTAGCATTGCTGCGAATTTTATTGCAGAAGCGTTAGGTGCAGAAACGTGTGAGAATATTGAAATTCCACGAGGTATGGGTCCAGTTCAAGTTAAACAAGTAAATGCTCTATAATTTGACAAAGAGTAAAAATTCAGAGGTGTATTGATACACCTCTTTTTATTTTGTTATCAATTAAAAATAGCACAAGGTGTTAGACATATTCTCAAACGCGAGAAAAATTATACTTAATCTTAAATAAATAAATAAATTGTCTGACTTTATCCTTTAATTTAAGACCACTAGTCAATTCTTCATAGTCAATTCTTCAAAAAAGCTGTGAATTGTTTTCCCTTTAAGTATTGGGCTTTTTTCAATAAAATAGTACAATAAAGGTATCTCAATTCTTGGCTAATATGAATGACTTAATTTTTTGGATACTGAAGTGGGTATGAATTTTCGATAAGGTTTCTGCTAAAAAGATCGCATAAGTAAAACTAAGGCATTCGCCGAAAGGACTTGGCGAACGCCAAGTTTTTCTAAATCGAATAGAATCCGGAGCTGATTGAATGAAATGTCCTTCATGTCAAAATAATAATACACGTGTTCTAGATTCCCGCCCGGTTGATGATTATAGGTCTATTCGTCGAAGAAGGGAATGTGAGGCGTGTGGATATCGTTTCACAACTTTTGAAAAAGTCGAGGAGATTCCACTTATTGTTGTAAAGAAAGAGGGAACAAGAGAGGAATTCAGCCGTGAAAAGATTTTGCGCGGTCTAATTAAAGCATGTGAAAAACGTCCTGTTGCGCTAAAAGAGCTAGAAGAAATTACTTTTAGTGTCGAGAAAGAACTGCGCAGCAATGGTGTTTCTGAAATTCAAAGTGAATCTGTTGGTGAAATGGTTATGGATAGACTTGCGAAAATCGACGATGTTGCCTATGTTCGATTTGCATCTGTATATAGACAGTTTAAAGATATAAATGTTTTTATTGAAGAATTAAAGGAATTAATGAAGAAAGAAAAGGAATAATCCTGATTAATTCAAAATGTAAATGTTTGAAGTTAGAGAACTGTCTAGCTCCAGCGCCTACCCCCGACGTATAGGACGTACGAGTGTCGACAATGCGACAGGACGTCGCGTTTTTGTCGACCTCGAGGTCATAAGCCAGTCCGCCAAGAAGGTTAAAGAGCAACCTTCCTGTCGACCAGTCTTATTCTTGTCGGGGGTGAGCAAGGCGCTTACGCTTTTCTTATGAGCTGAAGAATTTCTTTAGCTCTTTTTTGGTGGCTTAAGTATTTTTCACATGAAAGGTTGATGACAATGGCCCAGCATTGGCAGGAAATGCTTCCGATTGACAGATATGCAGTTTCCGCTAGAGGACTTCTGCATGAATATGACCGGAAAGTGCTGACCTTTTTGTACCAGCCTTTAATCGGTTCTACTTGCTTTAGCTTGTATATGACACTATGGTCTGAGCTGGAAGAAAATAGATTATGGTCTAATTCCAACACCCATCATAGCCTAATGAACTTTATGGACTTAGGCTTAAGTGAAATTTACAAAGCGCGCATAAAGCTTGAGGGGATCGGCCTACTTAAGGTTTATGAAAAAAAGGATAATAGTTCAAGGTCATTTATTTATGAACTTATTCCTCCATTAACACCGGAGCAATTTTTTTTAGATGGCATGTTAAATATATATTTGTATAGAAAAATAGGCAAAAATCAGTATGCGAGGCTGAAACGCTTTTTTTCTGAAGATAGTTTGCAATCTAAAGACGATTATTCTGAGGTGACTAAATCATTCCAAGATGTATATATGACCACTTATATAGATTCAATTTCTTATGATGTAGAAACAGAACAAGCGATGAAGGCTGCAAACGGAAACAGTTTTATTGGCAGGGAGGAAAACGATCCCATTCAAATAAGTCATGACATATTTAATTTTGAACTTCTTGAAGCAGGATTGAATGAATCTCTCATTCCGAAGAAGGCTCTGACGAATAAAGTGAGGAATGCAATTAGCAATCTTGCATTTTTATATGGATTAGATGCTATTCAAATGAAAAATATCGTCATTAGTGCCATTACGGAGGATGACGAAATTAATATTGAAGAATTGAGAAAATCAGCTCGTGATTGGTATCAATTTCAACATAATGACCAGCTCCCATCTCTTGTTGACCGCATACAGCCAGTTGCACATAGAATCCAAAAGAAGGAGGCGTTATCGAGAGAGGAAGAATTATTGAATGCTCTAGAGATTACTTCCCCTAGACAGGTTCTTAAGGATATTTCAGGAGGGGCAGAGCCATCTAAAGCAGATCTTCAAATTATTGAAGATGTTATGTTTCACCAAAAGCTTTTACCAGGAGTCGTTAATGTTCTTATTCAGTATGTTATGCTTAAATCAGATATGAAATTAACAAAGGGATATGTTGAAAAAATCGCTAGCCATTGGGCAAGGAAGAAAATTAAAACAGCGAAAGAGGCAATCGATTTAGCAAAAAATGAGCATAAACAATACATGGAATGGGCTGAAGGGAAGAAGAAAAGAACGAAATCGGCAGGAAACAAGAAGGTGATCCGAACAGAAATGCTTCCTGATTGGTTTGAAGAAATCGATAATCCTGCCCCAGAACGTAAAAATAAATATAATGAAGAAGAACTTGAATTGAAAGAGAAAGAATTAAATGAAATATTAAAAAGATTACAAACGGGAAAGGAGGGTAAGTAATGGAAAGAATTAATGATACATTAAAAAGATTGGCTGGCAACGAGGACTTCCAGAAGAGGTATGAACTGCAGCGAAGACAAACATTAAACCATCCAGATGTAAAGGCCTTCTTAAAGAGCCATGAGGACCAATTAACAGACAGCATGATTGAGAGAAGTTTGGTCAAACTGTATGAGTATTGCAATCTGAGCAAAGAGTGTAATAAATGTCCTAGTCTCGACGGCTGTGTGAATTTTATGAAGGGATATCATCCTAAACTTGTCATTCAAAGAGGAAGTATTGATATTCATTATGATACATGCCCTCGGAAGATCGTAGAAGATGAAAAACGTAAAAATGAAAAACTAATTCAAAGCTTGTATGTTCCTAAAGATATTATTGAGGCTTCTTTTGCTTCAATTTACAAGGATGCCGAACGAATTGATGCAGTTAAAAAAGCAGCATCGTTTAGTATGAACTATACACCAGGTTCTAGGCAAAAGGGGTTGTTTTTTCACGGGAAATTTGGAGTAGGCAAGTCGTATTTATTAGGAGCAATCGCTAATGAACTCGCAAAAAAGAAAATATCTTCAATGATCGTTTATGTTCCTGAATTATTTAGAGAACTGAAAAACTCGATAGCAGATTCTACACTGAATGAAAAGATTGAAAGAATCAAAAAAGCTCCAGTCTTAATGTTTGATGATATCGGTGCCGAGACCATGTCAAGCTGGACAAGGGATGAGGTGCTAGGTCCTATTCTTCAATTCCGTATGCAAGAAAGTCTCCCTACATTCTTTACGTCTAATTTTGATTTTCAGGAGCTTGAGCATCATTTAACATATAGCCAGCGCGGCGAGGAAGAAAAAATGAAGGCGAAACGGGTAATGGAAAGAATTAAGTATTTAGCTGAACCCGTTTTAGTTGAAGGTCAAAATAGAAGGGTATAAAAATAGTTAATACAAACATGAAGTAAAGCAAAGGTCTTAGTTGAACCTTTGCTTTATTTTTTTATTGTATAGGAAATTAAATTTTCGCTATCTGTTGATAACTTGAGATATAGTTTATCTACGTTCAGCTCCAGCGCCTACCTCCGACGTACAGGACGTACTAGTGTCGACAATGCGACAGGACAAGGAAAGCTACGTCAGCGCCACATCGCACGACCAAAAGAGAAGCTTTTGGGAGGACGTCGCGTTTTTGTCGACCTCGAGGTCACAAGCTTGTCTAGTTACGGCTCCTAGGGACTCGCGTCATAAGCCGATCCCTTCCAGAAGACAAAGAACGTCTTCTTACAGGGCTCGTCTTATGCAGTCGTCCCTAAACAGTCGCCTTCACATTTCGATCAATCCTCCCAGAAAGGTAAAGAACACCTTTCCGTGAGGCTCGTCTTGTGCTTGTCGGAGGTGAGCACTAAGGAAAGTTTCTTTGAATATTCATCGCAGGAACAATTTGTCCTTTAATTGTTCCGAAGGCGCTTGCGCATTTGTTCTGATTATCCTGCAAAACGTGACAAGGACTTTCAGAAGCCTAAGTCTATTTTGTCCAACTTCCCCATATACATTTATAACAGGAAACTTTTTAACAGGGGGGATTTGGTTGATCGAAATCACTTTCCAGAAGAAAGAAGATGCTATGAATATGTTTGGATATTTACAGTTTTATCTTGCATCTTCTACACTAGCTAATAAAGATATTCTTCAAATTGAAGATCAACATATAGTACGAATAAATATTAATCCGAAAATGAAAAATCATTTGAACATAATAAAAGATGTTTTTTATAAGTTTATAAAAAAAAGCAAACAAGATGTTTGGTTTCGCAGAATTCTGTCAGAGCATTATTATTATAAAGATGAAGAAGAACAGCAGCAAATACTTGAAATTATTCACTCTTTGTTAGAAGGAAACAGGGAAGAGTTAACGGCATTTTTAAATGATATTGATATGGAAGGAGATTTAAAAACAGCGATAAACGATCTTTTTGATGAAAATATTTCTTTTTCTTTTGATTCCTTTGTGAAATTCAGAATGCGCCCATTAATGATCCAGATGGCTAAATATGTAGAAATATCGATTGATGAATATAAGATGGAACAGGAATACCAAATATTTATTCAAACGTTAAGAGATTTTTTAGCGGGACGAAAGGAGAAGATCTGGTCGATTCATTTACTAATTGATGATGGAATACAATTTTTTGATGAGAATTTTTTTGAGATTAAACGCGCAGATCTCAAACGAATGATCGATCGAAAACTTCTGTTTAATCATCCAGTATACGTTGATTCTGTTACGATTGCCCCGTTGCTTTCGATTGCCCCAGCGGTTATTTATTTATATTCAGAGGATATTGAACAACCGCTAATTAGAACAATCCATAATATTTTCGAAGAAAGACTGATTCTTGGATCAATAGATGAATTTTATAAAAATAAAAGAGAGCTTTCATTTATTGCTGATGAAAAAATATAAAGTCCCCTTGATTTTCCTGAAATAACAATCTATAATACGTACATAATAGGAAAAGCAGTTTTTCGTAATATTCATAAGTTATGATGAGGACAAGGGTATTCTTTTTACGGTTTATAGAGAGGGAAGGCTCGGCTGAAAACTTCCTAACACGATTAGAATGCTTACCACCTTTGAACTCCAGTTTTGAATCTTGATTGAAGATAACTGTATCCTTCTCAGTAAAACCTTCCTCTTGACGAAAGAGAAGCAAGAAGGTCAAGGAAGCAAGGGAGAGAGGACCGGAGCGTATCGAATACGTGAGGATCCGACCGAGTGCAGCTGACGAAGAGATTCGCCGCTTATCATTCGTCAAGTAGTATGGGCTGGCGGCTCAATAAGCCGTTATTGAACTACAAGTCATTTTTCTTATTGGAAAATGTGAAGTAGGGTGGAACCACGTGTTAATAACAACTCGTCCCTTTTTAGGGGCGGGTTTTTTATTTTTTTAGAGGAGGAAAAAATGATGTCAGAAGTTATTAAAGTGTCGTTTCCAGATGGTGCCGTAAAGGAGTTTCCTAAAGGAACGACAACAGAAGATATTGCCGCTTCAATTAGCCCTGGATTAAAGAAGAAGGCAATTGCAGGAAAAGTAAGCGGTCAAATGTATGATCTTCGTCGTCCAATTGAAGAAGATGGAGCGGTCGAAATTATTACACAGGATAGTGCAGAAGCTATAGAGGTTCTGCGTCATAGCTCTGCTCACTTAATGGCCCAAGCAATTAAACGTCTATATAATAATGTTAAGCTTGGTGTCGGTCCTGTTATTGAAGGCGGATTTTATTATGATATTGATCTTGAGGAATCTTTAACACCTGAAGATCTTTCGGTCATTGAAAAGGAAATGAAGAAAATCATTAACGAGAATATTGATATTGTTCGTAAAGAAGTTAGCCGTGATGAGGCGATTCAACTTTACAAGGAAATTGGCGATGAGTACAAACTTGAGCTCATCGAAGCCATTCCTGCTGATGAAACAGTAACAATTTATGAGCAAGGGGAATTTTTTGACCTTTGCCGTGGTGTTCACGTCCCATCAACAGGCAAACTGAAAGAATTTAAATTATTAAGCATTGCGGGTGCATACTGGCGCGGAAACAGTGATAATAAAATGCTTCAACGCATTTATGGAACTGCCTTCTTCAAAAAAGAAGATTTGGCCGAGCATTTACGCTTGCTTGAGGAAGCAAAAGAGCGTGACCATCGAAAGATTGGGAAAGAATTAAACTTGTTCATGAACTCTCAAAAGGTAGGTCAAGGCTTGCCAATGTGGCTTCCAAAAGGAGCAACGATTCGCCGCATTGTTGAGCGCTATATTGTTGATAAAGAAGAACGGTTAGGCTATAACCATGTATACACACCAGTGATGGGAAGTGTTGAGCTTTATAAAACTTCTGGCCACTGGGATCACTACCAGGATGATATGTTCCCTGTCATGGACATGGATAATGAGCAGCTTGTTCTTCGTCCAATGAACTGTCCTCACCACATGATGATTTACAAGCATGGCATTCATAGCTACCGTGAACTTCCAATTCGAATTGCAGAATTAGGAACAATGCATCGCTACGAAATGTCAGGTGCCTTATCCGGTCTTCAGCGTGTACGTGGAATGACTTTGAACGATGCACATATTTTCGTTCGCCCAGATCAAATCAAAGAAGAATTTAAACGTGTTGTTCAATTAGTTCTTGAGGTTTATAAGGACTTTAATATTAATGACTATTCTTTCCGTCTGTCTTATCGTGATCCACAGGATACAGAGAAATATTTCAACGATGATGAAATGTGGGAAAAAGCACAAGCAATGTTAAAAGAAGCGATGGATGAGATTGGACTAGACTATTTTGAGGCTGAAGGAGAAGCTGCCTTCTATGGTCCGAAATTAGATGTCCAAGTAAAAACGGCTTTAGGTAAAGAAGAGACACTTTCAACCGTTCAATTAGACTTCCTTCTCCCTGAACGCTTTGATTTATCGTATGTTGGAGAAGATGGAAAGCCGCATCGACCAGTTGTTATCCACCGTGGTGTTGTTTCAACAATGGAACGCTTTGTAGCCTTCTTAATTGAAGAGTATAAGGGGGCGTTCCCAACTTGGCTTGCTCCGGTTCAAGTTCAAGTGATTCCTGTTTCACCAGATGTACACTATGACTATGCGAAGCAAGTTCAGGAGCAGCTACAAGCGGAGGGTTTCCGTGTTGAACTAGATGATCGTAACGAAAAAATCGGCTATAAAATCCGTGAAGCTCAAATGCAAAAAATACCATATATGCTCGTAGTTGGTGATAATGAAGTGGCTGAAAAAGCTGTCAATGTCCGTAAATATGGAGAGCAAAAATCCGAAACGATTTCCTTTGCGGACTTTATTGCAGCATTGAAAGAAGAAGTAAAGAATTAATGAATTGGAGAGGCTTTTGCCTCTCTATTTCTATATAGAGTGGAAAATTACGGCCTCGGACAAGTAAATCAAAAATTGGACAATAAGTTGGAACTTCACTAAAATGAAACAAGGTATTTCTCTATAATATTGAGATTTTCACTTTAATAGTAAATTTATTAAGTGATATATTTAAATCTCAAAAATGTATTGCATGATTTCTAATCTTTTGTTACAATTTTCTTCGTTGTAATAAAAATGATCGTTTGACATGATATCATCCTTTGTGATATAGTAGCTAAGGTAATTGAATACAGTTTGAGGAAAAGAAGAAGCACCCGCTTCTCACCTGATTGACGCAAAGAGCAGTTGGCAGGTTTTACGTGAACATTGTCTGTTTAATTTTTGTCCGTAAAGTGTGGGTGTTAGCATCCGCACTTTTTTTATTGGTTTAAAACAAATCTGCTTTTATTAGCAGAAATGTTATGTATACTTGCGATTTAGCTTTTGTCTGGTGCAGTTGACTTCCTTTGAAAAGTCATTCTTGACCCAAACATTGTGTTCGCATTAATCCTTGGAGGTGTCTAACTATTAGCAAAGATATGTTGTTAAACGAGGGCATTCGCGCCCGTGAAGTTCGTCTCATTGACCAAAACGGCGAGCAATTAGGCATTAAATCAAAAATCGAAGCACTTGAAATTGCTTCACGAGTAAATCTTGATCTAGTTCTTGTTGCACCGAATGCGAAGCCTCCTGTAGCCCGTATCATGGACTATGGTAAGTTCAAATTCGAGCAGCAGAAGAAAGAGAAGGAAGCTCGAAAAAATCAAAAAATTATCAGTGTTAAAGAGGTTCGTCTAAGTCCGACAATTGAGGAACATGATTTTAATACAAAACTTCGAAACGCTGTTAAATTCCTTGAAAAGGGTGATAAGGTAAAAGCGTCTATTCGTTTCAAAGGACGTGCCATTACTCATAAGGAAATTGGCCAGCGCGTTTTAATTAAATTTGCCCAAGCATGTAATGAAGTGGCTACAGTTGAATCACATCCAAAAATGGATGGTCGAAGCATGTTCATGGTCTTAGCACCTAAAATTGAAAAGTAAGAGGAGGAATCCCTAATGCCAAAAATGAAAACTCACCGCGGCGCTGCTAAGCGTTTTAAAAGAACAGGTTCTGGAAAACTTAAACGTTCACATGCATACAGAAGCCATATGTTCGCTAATAAATCTCAAAAACAAAAGCGTAAACTTCGCAAAGGAACTCTTGTTTCTTCAGGCGATTACAAACGCATCCGTAACTTACTAGTAAATCTTAAGTAATATCCGAAATTAGGAGGGAAATCATATGCCACGTGTAAAAGGCGGTACAGTTACTCGCAAACGTCGTAAAAAAGTTCTTAAATTAGCTAAAGGTTATTTCGGTTCAAAACATACATTATACAAAGTTGCTAACCAACAAGTAATGAAATCATTAATGTATGCTTACCGCGATCGTCGTCAGAAAAAGCGCGACTTCCGCAAACTTTGGGTTACTCGTATTAATGCAGCAGCACGCATGAATGGTCTTTCTTACAGCCGTTTAATGCATGGTTTAAAGCTTGCTGGCATCGAAGTAAACCGCAAAATGCTTGCTGAATTAGCAATCGCTGACGAAAAGGCATTTGCTGAATTAGCATCTGTTGCAAAACAAAACTTAAGCAAGTAATAAGAAAAGCAGAAGGTGCTTAGCTAATGAGGAAGGCAGATAAAAATGCTGTCACAAGTCGCTGGTACCTGGAGCTAAATATAAATGAAAAGCCATTCTCAAAAGTTTTGAGGATGGCTTTTCATTTAGGAACAATTTAATAGTAAATGTCCTAATAACGGCCTAAAGCGGATATGAAAAGAGCAGAAGCCCCTAATGGACCACTTAAGGTAGAATTTCGAAGAGAAGTGGTCTATTAAAGTTCTAAATGGACCACATAAGTTGAAATTCCGAAGAAAAGTGGTCCAATAAAGTTCCAAATGGACCACAGATGGCACAATTCCGAAGAAAAACGGTCCATTACTACGAGATTTGTGTCCTACATATTAGAATAAAATAGTGCGTTATTTTGTAAGTTAAAAAGAAGGCTATAATAACCATTTTAATAGTAGAATTTTATAGAGTGATAGAATATTTTCACAGAGGTGATACGATGCTTAAATTAATTATTTCCAGTTTTATCATAATGAATCTCGTTGGAATTTATATAATGAAAGTAGATAAGAAGAAGGCTAAATTGAAACAATATCGTATAAGTGAAGGGACTCTGTGGCTTGTTGCTTTCTTATTTGGAGCGGTCGGAATGACGCTGGGAATGAAATTATTTAGGCATAAAACAAAGCATTTCCAGTTTAAATATGGACTTCCATTCTTATCAATTGTAGAAATAGGCCTCTTCCTATATCTCATTAATCTTTTGTCATAACGATCTCGTCCCTTCAATAAGCTGTAAGAGACAACATGGAAATCAGCAAAAAGAGGGTGAGAAAATGAATGATCAGTTATCATTATTGTTTGTGATGGTTGAAACAGCTGGCATATTAGCTCCGATTGCCTTTATATTATTTCATGTCCTTAGACAGTTTTTATTTATTCCAGTGCCACTTGTTTGTATTACTGGGGGAATATTGTTTGGGAGCATTTTTGGAAGTATATTTTCCATTATTGGTTTAATGATGAGCAGCATCCTCTTTTATTTTCTCATTAGCCGTATGCCAAAAACTCATTCGAAACTATCGAAATTGAAAAAACGGTGGTTCGGTGAGTATCGTAATTTGAGCGTAGGCCAGGTTGTGGTCTTAAGGCTTATTCCATTTATTCATTACCACTTATTAAACTTCTGTTTAATTGAGCGAAATAGAAGCTTCCATGTTTATCTGAAAAACTCATGGATAACAAATTTTCCATTAGCCATTTTCTATACAGTGTTTGGTGAATTTATTAGTCGCTTTACTCCATCTATGATTCTCCTTATTTTATTTTCTTTAGGAATTCTTGTATTTATATTAAGAGAAAAAGTCACCATCATAAAGTGGAAAGAATTTTTTAAAACAGCATAAGTTAAAAGTAAAGGGGCATCTCTTAAGTCGACTTTTCGGCTTTGAGACACCCCTTCTTTCGTTTTATCAGTTTATCCTTTTAGATTAATGAATCTCAGTTATGTTCACTAAAAGGTGTTTCAGGCTTTTTGCTCTTTTCCATGAACTCTTTAATCGGGCTTTTCCAGTCAATTTTAGCATTTGGGTAATTTTCAACTATTTTTCTTTCAATAAATTGTAAATCTTCACGCACCATCCCTTTTAAAGCAGCAACACTATGAGGCCAAATAAATATAGAAATCACTTCGAAAGCGTTTTCGGTTGTTCCTAAATATTTTTCCCCTTCAAATAGGACGCCTTTATAGGTAATTAGAAAATTTTTACGTACATTGTCTTGATCATCTAAAAAAAAGTACCGTTTTTGCTCATGTGCAAGTTCTAGCTTGCGTTTCGGGTTCAAAAGGTATTTAATGATGCTGTATATGAGAAAAATAATGAGTGCAAATAGCAGGAGACGTATCAGCCACATCATAACAAGACCCTCCAAAGTATTTTCTATTCATTACGAATAACTCAACAAAAAGTTTCAACTTTTTTTCTTTTTGATATAATTTTTGTGGCTAGTAGAAAAGTTTAAGTTAATTACTGGACTAAAGTGGTGTAAAGTTAATAACAATTAGGATGGTGTTCTTATGAATTATCAAAAATTATTGGCTATGCAAAAAGGCTTAGACGAGCATATAGAAACGAAGCATCAATTACATAATGAAGATCTATTTGAACGAAAAGTGCTTGCTTTATTAGTAGAATTAGGGGAATTGGCGAATGAAACAAGGTGTTTTAAATTTTGGAGCTTAAAGTCTTCATCTCCACAGGAAATAATATTAGAAGAATTTGTTGATGGTATTCATTTTATTCTTTCCCTTGGGCTAGAGTGCGGCTTTGACCAAGAGGATGATTTTAAAGGTGAAGTAGCAGGAAAAAGTAGCTTAAATGATCAGTTTTTATTTGTATATGATCTTATTAGTAAATTCAAACATAGCAAATCATTGGAAGATTATAAAAAACTTTTTCAGGCATATATTCATTTGGGTGAGCTGCTAGGAATTAATGCAGAAGCAATGGAAAAGGCATATATTGATAAAAATGAGGTTAATTATGAGAGGCAGAAGCAAGGATATTGAAGCTGTACTTTAAGATAGATTGAACTTCCTTCAGGCTTTTATTGAAAAAGAAGTATAATCGCTTCTCTATAAAATTATTCTCTACCACAGTTTTTTTGCTGTGGTAGTTTGTATTGGCCATTAAATTATTTTTAGAATCATCTGCCCCATTAATAAACAAAGAATTGTAATTAATAAGGTTTTTGCTATTTTCATAGAAACTTTTGGCAAAATAAATAGACCAATTTGAGAACCAATAATAGAGCCGAAAGCCATGGAATAAGGCCATTGTATAAAGCCTGTTTGGTAATAGACGATAAAACCTCCAGTACAACTTCCAAAAATTAAAACTCTTGTCAATTGAACAGCTTTTATATAAGTGTGGTGGTTTTTTATATAATAAAGTATTCCAAATATCGGATTACAATTTCATGGTTTGAATGAATCGCTGCGTTCCGTTATGGCTGGATATGGAGCAATGCTTGCTCCTTCATTAGGGGTTGAAGAATATGTAAAACGTAGGGAAGTGGGCAGAGTTAAGGTAAAAGGAGTTGAAATAAGCCGGCCTGTATTTCTTTGCAGCAGAAAAAGTGATGATAGTATTTCAAATAATGTTAAGAAATTTACTGAGTTTGTGAAAAGTATTTATCTTTTAGAAGGAAGTCGGTTTTAATTAGCTAATAAATACACTTTAATAAGTACAAAATAAAAAAGCACTTTTCAACTTGAAATTCTTTTTGATTGGCTGTGTTAAAGCTCAGTGTTGATAATACTATTTTGTTGTTGATTCACACTGCAGGCGCGAGATCCTCGAAAATGCATTCGCATTTCCTTCGTGCGATGTTTATTCGGGGAGGATTATTCAACGTCCTGCGGGAGAAGCGAGTCAAAGGGAGACCCCACAGGAGCGATAGCGACGAGAAGGCTTCCGGACCGCCCGCTACGCTTTAGTGCCTGCAGCGGAAATCAACAGAGAAGTTTAACATTGCCTTTGAATTAATAGGAAATTTTAAGTTTATTACTTATGTATAAACATATGAAAAGTTAAGTTTTTCTAATAATTCTTTATATTCATGATTGTCTTTTGTATAATAAATTTGAATATATATTAAGGGAGTCGAAATAATGACAAAACTAGATGCAACATTAACAATGCTTAAGGAATTAACAGATGCAAAAGGGATTCCTGGCAATGAGCGTGAACCGCGTGAAGTGATGAAAAAATACATAAGTGAATATGCTGATGAAGTGACAACAGATGGTCTTGGCAGTTTAATTGCGAAAAAGGTTGGGAAAGAAGGCGGCCCGAAAATTATGGTTGCTGGTCACTTAGACGAAGTTGGCTTCATGGTTACAAATATTGATGAAAAAGGTTTTCTTCGTTTTCAAACGGTTGGTGGCTGGTGGTCTCAAGTAATGCTTGCCCAACGTGTAACGATTGTGACAAGTAAAGGGGATGTCACAGGAGTTATTGGATCAAAGCCTCCTCATATTCTTTCACCAGAAGCGCGTAAAAAGCCTGTTGAAATTAAGGAAATGTTCATTGATATCGGTGCTTCTAGCCGTGAAGAAGCACAGGGCTGGGGAGTAAAACCTGGTGATATGGTTGTTCCATACTTCGAATTTACAGTGATGAATAATGAAAAGATGCTGCTTGCGAAAGCATGGGATAACCGTATAGGCTGTGCAATCGCAATTGATGTATTAAAGACTTTAAAAGACACTGACCATCCGAATGTTGTTTATGGAGTTGGAACAGTGCAAGAGGAAGTCGGACTGCGTGGTGCTCGTACATCTGCTCAAAAAATAGAGCCAGATATTGCTTTTGGTGTTGATGTAGGAATTGCTGGAGATACACCAGGAGTTACGGAAAAAGAAGCACTAAGTAAAATGGGAAAAGGTCCACAAATTATTCTCTATGATGCATCAATGGTTTCTCATAAAGGGTTGCGTGACTTTGTAACAGATACAGCAGATGAATTAAATATTCCATATCAATTTGATGCAGTTCCTGGCGGAGGTACAGATTCAGGTGCGATTCATATAACACATAACGGTGTACCTGCGCTTTCTATTACAATCGCAACTCGTTATATTCATTCTCATGCTGCAATGCTTCATCGAGATGACTATGAGAATGCAGTAAAGCTTATTGCGGAAGTTATCAAGCGATTGGATAGAGAAACAGTTGATAAGCTTACGTTTCATTGATCATATTATTTAAGAAAGATCATTTTTGAATTTTAATATAAATTATGCCCCTGTAAATGTGAAAACTAAATTAAAAATACCGCTTGTTTATGAATAACAAGCGGTATTTTTTCTTTAATGAGTATGTTTAAGTTTATTAACGAATTAAATAGCTGTGAAGTTTCGATGTGCCTTTTCTAAAAAAGTGTTTAGAAGCCGTTCACTATTTCAATCCGCTCTCCAACGTTTGCAGCATTTCCTGCTGATCCTGTTCAGAGGAGTTTTTCCAGATTACTTCAAACAGTACCCCTAAACCAGGCAGCATTTTTTCTTCCCCGTTTTGAATAGCATCAACAATTGTATCCTTCAGTTCATCCATTGAATTGCCGGAAACATTGTGTATAATTGCATTTCGTAAGTTTAAGTTCATTTCTTGCCCTCCTTAAAATGTTTCAATTCGTTATTATGATTTCTATTTTTGGATTTATTATGTATTTGAAATGGGCTATAATAAGAAAATTGATATAAAAGCTGAAGGGCTTTGTCAGTCGTGGGGCAGGGTCCAGCGTGCAGACAATTCTCTACCATAAAATTTGCATTTACATTTTATTAAAAATAGAAGGAGTGAGAGTGTGAGATATATTCACTCTGCAAGTAACCCACAAGTGAAGCAATGGAGGAAACTTGTAACAAAAAAGGAACGTGACAAAACAGGTACATATTTAGTTGAAGGCTTTCATCTTGTCGAAGAAGCATTATCAAGTGAGCAAATGAAAGAAATCATTGTTGGAGAAAATACTGGCCTTCCCCCTTCTTGGGATTATGGGGATATACCTGTTACAATGGTAACGAACGAAATTATTCAAAGCTTATCGGATACAGAAGCGCCACAAGGGGTTATTGGTGTATGCCGCCAGCAGACATTTGATGCTGCTAATGTAGAAGGACATCGTTTCTTGCTGATTGATGCAGTTCAGGACCCTGGCAACTTAGGTACAATGATTCGAACTGCTGAGGCTGCTGGAGTTGATGCAGTCATAGTCGGGGAAGGAAGCGTTGATATTTTCAATCCAAAGGTGCTCCGTTCTGCTCAAGGCAGTCATTTTCACCTTCCAATTATTAGAGGGGAATTGGCAGAATGGATTCAAAGGTTTAAAGAAATGAATATCCCTGTGTATGGCACAGCTTTAGAAAATGCAAAAGTATATACGGAGATACAAAGTTCAGAAAAATTTGCTTTAATTGTTGGCAATGAAGGTAGCGGTGTAAGGAAGTCTGTATTAGCGGAAACAACAGAAAATCTGTACATTCCCATTTACGGGAAAAGCGAATCATTGAATGTCGCGATTGCGACTGGAATTTTACTTTATTTCTTAAGAAAGTAAAATTGGGCGATAATTTTTGTAAAACCGTTTGAAACAATGTGCAGAATATACTATAATAAACAGCAAAATTATATGTTATAAAACAATGACGGAGAAAAGTAGCTTGCATGGAACTTTTCAGGGAGAGAATGCCTTAGACTGAGAGCATTGTCAAGTGATTGCAAATGAACATTCACCTCCAGAGTTGACGTCGGGACCATTGATTTGCTTATTTTAGTTAGATATTATCTAGGCTTATCAATGTAAAGATGTACCGGATTAAGCCGTTATCTTAATGAAGCGAATACATAAAGCTGCCTATATATGCTTTTTGTGTTAAAAAGGGTGGTACCGCGAATCCAAAACCTCGTCCCTTTATAGGGATTAGGTTTTTTATTTTGCAAAAAAACAGGAATTAAAGGAGGATTTTAAGATGCAAGAGCGTTTAAAAGAATTGCAAACTGAAGCGTTGGAAAAAATCAGCCAAGCATCTGATTTAAAAGAATTGAACGACATCCGTGTATCGTACTTAGGGAAAAAAGGCCCGATTACAGAAGTTTTAAAAGGGATGGGAAAATTATCGGCTGAAGATCGCCCGAAAATGGGAGCACTTGCGAATGAAGTAAGGGATGCAATTGCGGCAGGAATTGAAGAGAAACAAAAACACTTAGAAGAAGCCGCTGTTCAAGAAAAACTCGCGCTTGAGAAAATCGATATTACATTACCAGGGCGTCCAGTCAAAACAGGAAATCTTCACCCGCTAACACGTATCGTCGAGGAAATTGAAGATCTATTCATTGGTATGGGCTATACAGTTGCTGAAGGTCCGGAAGTAGAAAAGGACTATTACAACTTTGAAGCATTAAATTTACCGAAGGATCACCCTGCTCGTGATATGCAGGATTCATTCTATATTACTGACGAAATTCTTCTTCGTACCCAAACTTCTCCTGTACAAGCGAGAACTATGGAAAAGCATAAAGGAAAAGGACCAGTAAAAATTATTTGTCCAGGAAAAGTATTCCGTCGTGATAATGATGATGCAACCCATTCCCATCAGTTTATGCAAATTGAAGGACTTGTAGTAGATGAAAACATTCGTATGAGTGATCTTAAAGGGACATTAGAAGTGTTTGCAAAGAAATTATTTGGCGAAGATCGTGAAATCCGTTTGCGCCCAAGCTTTTTCCCCTTTACGGAGCCTTCTGTAGAGGTTGATGTTTCCTGCTTTAAATGTAGCGGCAAAGGCTGCAATATTTGTAAAAAAACAGGCTGGATCGAGATTCTAGGAGCAGGAATGGTTCATCCTAATGTATTAGAGATGTCAGGCTTTGACTCTAAGAAATATACAGGCTTCGCTTTCGGAATGGGAGTTGAACGGATTGCGATGCTGAAATATGGCATTGATGATATCCGTCATTTCTATACAAATGATATGCGTTTCTTAAAACAATTTTCCATTCAAGAATAAGAAGCTAGACAAAAAGAAAAGCGGAGGCGACTGTCCAACCCCGACAAGCATAAGGCAAGCTGCCGGGAAGGTTGCACTTTAACCTTCCTGGCAGAATGACTTATGACCTCGAGGTGTTAGGAGCCGAAGCTAGACAATAAGGAGGACTTTACATGTTTGTATCATATAAATGGCTGCAGGATTATGTAGATTTATCAGGCATTACCCCTGCTGAGCTTGCAGAAAAAATTACGAAGAGCGGGATTGAAGTTGAAGGCGTAGAAGTGCTGAATGAAGGAATTCGCGGTGTAGTTGTCGGTCATGTTCTGGAAAGAGAGCAGCACCCGAATGCAGATAAATTAAATAAATGTTTAGTAGATATCGGTGAAGGAGAACCGGTACAAATCATTTGCGGTGCTTCAAATGTCGATAAAGATCAAAAGGTTGCAGTTGCGACTGTAGGTGCCGTTCTTCCAGGCAATTTCAAAATTAAAAAAGCAAAGCTACGAGGAGAAGAGTCGAATGGAATGATTTGTTCTCTTCAAGAGCTTGGCATAGAAAGCAAGCTCGTTGCAAAGGAATTTTCTGAAGGAATTTATGTTTTTCATCAAGATGCTGAAGTTGGAACAGATGCGATCGAGCTCTTACATCGCGATGACCAAGTACTTGAGCTAGGCTTAACACCCAATCGATCTGATTGCTTAAGCCTGCTTGGAGTTGCCTATGAAGTGGCAGCGATTTTAGGCAGAGAGGTGAAGCTGCCAGAGACAGATTATGCTAAGTCGAATGAAAACGCTTCTGATTACATTCGTGTTGATGTAGAAGCAACAGAAGATAGCCCTTTGTACATTGCAAAAATAATTAAAAATGTAAAAATTAAGCCATCACCATTATGGATGCAAGGCCGTTTGATGGCATCGGGTATCCGTCCGCATAATAATGTGGTTGATATTACGAACTATATTTTGCTTGAATACGGTCAGCCGCTTCATGCATTTGACTATGGCCGTCTAGGTTCAAAGCAAATTCTTGTTCGCCGTGCAAAAGATGGAGAAATCATCCAAACATTAGATGAAGCGAAAAGGGAATTAACTTCAGAGCATCTTCTCATAACAAATGGCCAAGAACCAGTTGCACTTGCAGGTGTTATGGGAGGTTTGGATTCTGAGGTACAATCTGATACCAAAACAGTTCTTCTGGAATCAGCTTATTTTAAAGGTGCAACAGTTAGAAAAGCGTCTAAAGATCATAATCTTCGCAGCGAAGCAAGTGCACGTTTTGAAAAAGGAGTAGATCCAAATAGAGTAAGAGCAGCGGCTGAAAGGGCTGCACATCTTTTAGCAAAATATGCTGAGGGAGAAGTATTAGCAGGCTCTGTTGAAGCAAATACGCTTAAAGTAGAACCTGCTGTTGTCTCTGTAACATTAGAGAAAATTAACCGTGTGCTCGGATTAGAATTAGAAATGAAGGAAGTTGAAGACATTTTTGCACGCCTTCAATTTGAAACAAATATTGATAACAATACAATTATTGTTACTGTGCCTACCCGCCGTGGTGATATTACAATTGAAGAGGATTTAATAGAAGAAGTAGCAAGGCTCTTTGGCTATGATAATTTAAAATCAACTCTGCCAATTGGTTCAGCAACTCCAGGACATCTGACTGCTTATCAAAATAAGCGCCGCATTGTCCGCAGATTCCTTGAAGGAGCAGGATTAAATCAAGCGATTACTTATTCCCTTACAAGCGGATTAAAAGCAACTCAATTTGCATTAGAAAATCGTGAACCAATTCGCTTAGCTATGCCAATGAGTGAGGACCATAGCACACTTAGGTTAAGTATTGTTCCCCAGCTATTAAATGTATTGAAATACAATGCTGCACGCCAAAATGACAGTCTCGCTGTTTATGAGATTGGGGATGTATTCTTTTCACAAGGATCAGATAACTTGCCTGAAGAACGAGAGCATCTTGCTGGAGCTCTAACAGGCTTATGGCAAAGCCAACCTTGGCAAGGGGAGAAGAAAATTGTTGATTTCTTTGTGGTTAAAGGAATTCTTGAAGGTTTATTTGCTAAGTTAGGTCTAGAAAAAGCAATTGAATTCCGTCAAACCGGAAAAGAGGGCATGCATCCTGGAAGAACAGCTGAAATTTATTTATCAGGTTCATCTATAGGTTTTGTTGGTCAAACACATCCAACAGTTGAAAAGGAATATGATTTAAAAGAAACATATGTGTTTGAACTTTCATTGAAAGCTATTTTAGAAGCTGAAGTTGAACCACTTCATTATCAATCTATACCACGCTACCCTTCAATTACTCGTGACATTGCACTTGTTATTGATAAGGATAAAGCAGCAGGGGAGTTAGAAAGCATCATTATTGATGCAGGTGGAGCTTTGTTAAAAGAAGTTCATGTATTTGATCTCTACGAAGGTGAACGTATGGAAGCTGGCAAGAAGTCAATCGCCTTCTCTCTTAAATATTTCGATCCAGAACGAACTTTAACGGATGAAGAAGTTGTGAAAGCTCATGATAAAGTTTTACATGCAGTAAAGGAAAAAGCAGGAGCGGTATTAAGAGGATAAAAATAAACTGTCTCTCAGTTAATCTTTGACTGAGAGACAGTTTATTTTTTATATACCTCAAATACCTCAACTCGAATGACTCGAGTACCATCCTGTTTTAGCGGTAAACAGGAATCATTTACTATATCTGAGGTTTCCACTTGTAAAAAAAAGTATCATTTAATGCTGTATATATTAAATCTTTTTCTCTTCAAGCTCCTTTTTTCCTTCAGAATCGTCAATGTCATCCATCATGCCCTTAGTAGAGTTTTTGAACTCTTTCAATGATTGCCCCATTGCACGCCCAATTTCAGGAAGCTTTTTCGGACCAAAAATAATAAGCGCAAGAACGAGTATGATGATTAAACCTGGTATTCCAATGTTTGAAAACATGAATATCACATCCTATTTCTTAAGATAAAATTGCAGTGAATTCTTCCTGCTTTTTACACTTAACACATTTTTCACTTTGATCTACTAGTGATTGATAATTATTATTACATATCTTGCATGTTTTTATAAGAAGAGAATGATCCACTTCTGTTGCAGACATAATTCTTTCTTGAATCGTTATAGCTTTTTCAGGACATATATCTTGGCAAAGCATACAGCCTGAACACTTTTGAGCTGAAATTGTAAAACTAGTATCGTTTATTTGAAAACAATTTTTTTTGCAGAGCTTTTGGCATGCTTTACAAAGAGTGCATTTACTCAAATTTACTGCCACTTCTTTAAATTGATGTTTTGGGTATAATTTTGCTATATCTAGCTCTTCATGATTAAAACGCCATTTAGCAGGTGTCATTTGCTTCAATGTTGATTGAGCTTCATTTTTCCAAAATGAAAATATTTCTCTACGTGTTAAGGACTCTTCTTTTAGTTCTATTTTTTTCAAGTAAATAGAGAAGGGAGCTTCGTTAAGCTTTTCTAGCATCTCATTTGTTTTTGATATCGTATATTGCCAATTTTCATTGAGTTTCTCTTGTTCACTAATAATCGCTGTAATGCCTTTTTTATTATATCCAAGCAGTTCTCTTAAAGCAGGAGGATGTTCGTCTGTCACAACTAATTGATCTTGAACAACCGTTCTTTTTGGAAAAAATCCTTCAATTGCTTGAACAGGGCACTCGGCTATACAATATCCACATTCCGTACATTTTTCATTATCAATATACGGTTTTTCATCAATGAAAGTAATTGCCTCATCGAAACAGACATCCTTACATCTAGAACAGGAGGAGTAAGGACTTTGATGGCGTGTACATGATTGTAAAACTTTAAATTCATAATCTAGACTTTCCATCCATTTGTTTAATAATCCCATCAAAGCCACTCCTTTTTTAAAATATTTGTCTATAGTTCTTTCTATGAACCTAGTACATAAAATACATATCTGCTTAAACCTTCTGCGAATCCAATTACGATTAATGCGACAAACGCAACTGTAATTGTAGTTTTCTTAACTGGTGATAGAGCCATATAACCTAATAAAACGATTCCAATGACTTCAATCACCCATCTGATTGCGATTGTTCCTTGATAAGGTTCAAGGGAAGATGTAGCTGCTGTAGCAGCCATTATATTTACATCTGTCATAGCAGCAGGGAATAATGCAACACCTAAAAGCTGGATGGCAATTCCAAATAAAGCAGTAAAAAAAGATAGTTTTAAAAGAGCCTTTGCATTGTCATCCATATTTTTTGCCCGAAGAGCAGGTATTGTAAAGCTAGCAATAAGTACTGCTCCTAAAACAAAGGCTGTTCCATAAAAGGAAGTGAACGTGTTGATTGAGTTCCAGCCACTTATTAGAGAATTTGAATAAATTGAAGCCATGCAGTAAATATCAACAAATCCAATAATGGCCGTTACAATCAATAATATCGGGTTTATTTTTTTTTGTAGGATGGCCAAGCCAGCGGTTATACAAGCAGCTGCAATAAATAAACCTGTTACAACAATTTCACGGCTCATCCATGAAGAGCCGATATTTCTAATTGTGTTGAATGCATTGCTTGGTGCACCAAGGTGTCCAAATGAAGCACCTAGACCAATTAATGAAAGGACTGCAATAATGATGAGAGGAGTTTTCAAAATCGTAAATGTAGTCTCATCACCACTTTTGCTAATATTTCGCTGATACAACCATAGCATGAACATTCCGCCAATTGCAGTCTGTACACAAATTGAAAAGATTAATAATGCCCACTCATGCATGGGATTTCCCTCCTTATTAAATTGATTAATTTTTCTGCATGTGGGGGAAGAGTCTCCCCACATAATATTGATTACATATGAATGACAATGTTCGGCTGTGTTATGGAAGCACTTGGCATTCCTTTAACCTCGTTAATCGTTCCATATTTAGCTCGAAGTTCGTCAATTGGACCAAATTCAATTGCTCTCATAATACAAGAGCTTACACAAACAGGATCCTCACCTTTTTCACGTAAATCAAGACAAGTATCACATTTTGTCATTTTTCCAAGTTCTTCAGAAAACTGTGGTGCGCCATATGGGCAATTCCATTCACAATATTTACAACCGACACATTTATCATGATCAATGACAACAACACCATCTTCTGCACGTTTATGAATGGCAGTAGTTGGACAGTTTTTTACACATTTAGGATCTTCACAATGGTTACAAGAGATTGATAGATGATAAATAGATGGTTTTGGAAAACTTCCTTCTTCAAAATCATAGACCCTACGAAAATTTCTACCTACTTCTAAATCATTTTTATCTTTGCAAGCAATGGTACATGTTTTACAGCCAATACATTTGGCAACGTCTATATAAAACCCCATTTGAACCATAATCTACGCCCTCCTTTTATTTAAATTTAATAATGCGTTGTTCCCAATTCACATCTTCTTCGAGTGGTTCACCGTTCCATTTTTCTACATTACAACGTGCAGTATTGTAGCCTGAAGTGCCAAGACCAGTTGGGATATAACCAACAAGCATATTATCAGCACCGGCTTTATCGACTCCAGTCTTCTCATCAATATCTACCCATGCTCCATGAGGAAGGCCGATCGTTCCTGGCATAATGGTTTCAACAACTTTAGCAGGGCGTAATGCCTTTCCATGTTCATTCGACATTAACACTGTATCGCCATCTTTAATTCCTAGTTCCTTTGCATCTTTCCCGCTTATAAATACAGGATTAGGCCACGCTTCACGTAATTGAGGTACATTATCAAATGTACTATGGGAGCGTCTTAAATAATGTGGATTAAAGACTTGGAATGGGTATTTTCCTTTTTTCTTTGTATTCCAGTCTTCGAAAGTAGACTCATAGCCTTCTGCTTTTGGAACATATTTTGGAATTGGCGGTATTTCAGTAAAAGCAGTTTTTGATGCTTCGTTCAGTGCTTTACAATAAATTTCGAATTTCCCACTTTCACTTGATACCGGATTTGCTTCTGGATTATCGATAAAATCTTTATAGGCAATGAAGCTGAAATTATCGCCTTTCTTTCTAGGCACTTGATAAATTCCTTTATCGACAAATTCTTTAAGAGGAATTCGTCCTTGTTGTGGAGTTCCATCAACACCCCATTCCTCAATATCTTTCGCCGTAATTGTACATAAAGGTTCATAATCAACCCCATTTTCTTTTATAACCGTACTGCCAGCCAATTTATTAAAATATTGCTGTTTCTCAGAAATCGGGTAATACTTTTCAGGGTCTTCACCAAGTTTCTTCAATAGTTCTATCCCAATTTGCTGGTCTGATTTTGATTCGTATAAAGGGTCAACAATTTTTGACCAATTAATTAATATTTCTCTGTTTCCACCCTTAACTGATCCTTCAGTTTCCCACTGAGTAGCAACAGGGAGTACGATATCGGAGTATTTCGCATTTGTCGTTAAAGCGTAAGCATTTGTCACGACAAATTCTACTTTACGGTGAGCTTCAATCCCTCTTGGGATATTACTCCGAGTTTGGAGATGAGCACTATAGTTATGATAAATGAATTGAATATTCACCTTTCTTTCCCTTTCACCCTTTTGGAGAAATTTCCCATTCGAAATGGCGTCCCAAATTTCATTTTCATTAATGACGTTCGTCACAGGATTTTCTATTGAAGGGAGTCCACTGCCGCCACCTTTTAATAGCTTTGGACCCATGTTCCCAGCATATTCCCAACAGCTCACACCTGTCATATTTCCAGAGCTTCCCATATGACCTGTCATCATTCCAAGCGTAGAGAATGCTTGAACCCAGCCTTCACCGTGATTAATCCGAGCAGGAGCCCAGCCGGTTAATAGTGCTACTCTTTCTGTACCACCGATTTCGCGTGCAAGAGATCGGATTTTGCTCGGTTCTATACCACAAATTTCCGAAGCCCATTCTGGTGTTTTAGGCTGTCCATCATACGTACCTAATAAGTAATCTTTAAAGTTATCTTTTGGATCTGCACCTTCAGGCATATGATCTTTATCAAAGCCAATCGTATATTTATTTAAGAAATCCCATTTTACTAATGGGTTTGTAACTGGGTTGTCTTCATCAAGCAGTGTATACATGATTCCTAAAGCAAGCGCATCGTCTGTGCCAGGACGAATAGGCACCCAATCAGCATCAAATACGCTAGCTGAATCAGTATAAAGTGGGTCAATCGTAATAAAGCGAGCTCCAGCTTTTTTTGCTTGTAAATAGTTATAAGTGACACTGCCCATTGTGCTCCATGCAGGATTCGCTCCCCAAAGTACGATTAATTGTGAGTTTCTTAAATCTAAGCGGTCATTAATTCCGTTTACATATAAGCCCTCGCCAACACCAAGCATGTCATATGTGTAAAGCCATGCACCCCAAGAAATCGTTCCATCACTTGTGGTGTAGCCACCTTGAGTCGCCATGACAGTTCTGATATCATCACTGTCATCACTTGATACATAGATGGATTCATTTCCGTATTTGTTTTTAATTCTCTTCGTTTCTGAAGCAATATGATCGAGTGCCTCATCCCATGAAATGCGAACCCATTCATCTTTCCCACGTAGCTCTTTGTTTCCTCCACCAGGCTCCCAATGCTTTCTTTTCATTGGATATTTCAAACGGTCAGCATTAAAAACTTGATGACGTTGGGAACGTCCCCGTAAGCAACCGCGCTGTTGAGGAAAGTCAGGGCTGTCTTCATGTGTGTCATCTGTTTTTTGACGAATGACAACACCGTCTTTAACAAGTACTTTATTAAGACACCGGCTTCCACAGTTATGCCAGCAGGCTGCCGTTTTCCAAATGCCTTCACCACCTGCTGCTTCTGTTCCAATATTGGTTTCGGCTTTAGCAATTAGTCCGCGTCCAACTGGAATCGCAGTTGTTGCCGCAATGGCAGATGTCCAGCCAATAAATGATCTACGAGATATTTTAAAGTCGTTTATTTTCTTTATTAAATCAAACATTCTACTTGCCCCCTCTTTATAAATTCTATATTTAATAGTTTTTTTAGTACCATTGAATCAATAAATAAGTAGTAATGAAGAAGCTTAGCTAAACCGGAAAAGAACTGTGTATTTGCATCTTTTTTAACTGATTTGCAAAATTCCGGTGTGAACTTAAGCAAATGATCATTCAAAAAAGCTTGCTGATCCTGCAGTAATTGTTTTAAGAGCTTAAAATCGTTTTGCTCTATTCCTTCTATTTCTTGAATACATAGTTCATTAAGGTTAAATATAAAATCGAGCTCTAACCCTATATGGTCATCTGCTTCAATATTAAAATCAGAAACTGCCATTCCGTATTTATCGTAAAATCTTCGAACATTCATCGTTGTTCCTTGAAATAGAAGCTTGTCTTTTCTCACATAAGACGATTCCCATGGTGGTGCTTTTAGTGTAAAGGGACCGATGAACATTCTTGTGTAGTCCCAATGTAATTCATCAAAATGATGTCCAATATGAACGACATCGTGAGTAGCTAGATAGGCTTTGATGTCTTCAATTCCTTCTTGGATCCCAGCAGAATCCTCTTTAAATGGAAAAAAATCAATCATGTTTTTCTGAACAAATTGCTTTAAATATTCCTTTGAAGGCTCTTCTACAAAAAATCTTCGGAGAATGTCGTAAGCATATTGTCTGGCATAAAATAGGTGACCTAATTCAGATAAAGTCAATTTCTCATTCATGGATATCCCTCCTTCTAATTAACTAACATCTTCTAACTGAAATAATGCTGGTGTAGTCCAATCAATACTCACTTCCTTAATCAATCTTTCCATGTTCTCAAATTCAACAATGCAAGATACAACAGCAATTTCGACATTCATATCGTGTAATAGCTTTATGGCTTCAACTGGAAATTGAATGAAATCATATTGTTGATTTATTTCGTATGGAATGTTGTTTTCCTCAAGCTTGAAAAGGGCTTTTCGCTTTTCCTTTCCAAAAATTTTGGCAGTTTTAAAGAAATAATCTCGATTAGAAAAAGAGTATGTTTTCTCCAGTTTCTGGTCATAGTTTTGTTGATAGATCTGGCCTGTGAACTTATTTTCTAGTGAGCAGTAATGAACACCAAGCTTTAAGTTTTGCTCGATAGCAAACTCTATTAGCTTCAGGCAATCCTCCTCACTTTTAGCGATAGCTAAACCGCCAGCGTACCAATAGTTGTAATACATTTCATAAGGTGGATTTTTTAGTTCAAATCCCCGTTCAATAAAGGGTTTGGGATTTTTTAATGGAAAACAGAATTCCAATAAATTAATCCCGAAAATATCTAATTTATCTAACTCAATGAGAAGTTCTTTCATTCTCTCTAATGTCCCAGGAATGACTGGCATCTCTACAAGAACATTTGGAATATAGCTTTTTGCTAGTTTAATTTTTCTTAAAATGTGCTTACGCTTTTGTGTAGAATCTTCCATCTTTATACTGAATCGAATTTCCTTTAATCCTGCCTCCATTAATTTTTTCAGAATATCATCAGTTAATAGATCACCAGCAGTATATAGACGAGTGAATGATTCTGGTGAATTTTTTTTAGCAAATTGGAAGAAATGTATCGTCTCATTTGGAAATAAAAGAGGCTCACCACCAGTTAAGGCAATATGCTTTAGCTGGTAACCGTTATTGATTAATGAGGCTAGTTCTTCCGTTGCTTCTCTTTGATTCTCTAAATAATGCGTATAGTTATCTTGATTTTCATTGAAGCAAAAATAGCAATTTCGATGGCATTTCATTGAGAGAAAGGTAGTATAGCTATCTGAACCTGTTTGACATGCTTCACAAGCACTTGAAAAACGATTTATATAGATGCTTTTATTGTTGTTACGAAAATGAGCTCCGCTATTCTTTAATTTAGTCAGCAGCTTTGTTTTTTCAATGCTGCTTTGTGCATGCTCCAAGGGAAGCCCAAATGCCTTAATATTTACTAATGTGTTGCTCTCAATATTTGTGAATAGCTGAGCATATCTTAAAAATAATTGATTCCTAATAACGTATAAACTATCCTTTGTGATTTTCTTTATCATTTCCTCACTTCCTTTTGTGAAAAATAATAGTTGTTGAAAACTATTCCTTATAAAGTTACAACTTATTTTAGAAGGATGAACAAGTACATTGAAATGAAGACAAGGCACTTGTTTTATTTGTGAATTAATTCACAATATGTTGTTATCTTTATTATAGAAAAACTATTAAAGAGATGATATATTCCTGATGTACAAAAATGATCGTCTTTTTTTGTACAGAAGAACAACGAGTTTTTACGGTCTTGTGACATCCATTGAAGCTAGTAAGAGAATAATATAGTATTTAATAGGAAGGTATTTTTTTTACAAAGGTATAGAAAGGAATGGAGATAAGTGGAGAGATGCCTCTATGTCCCAGATTATCTACATCATTTGCTTGAGGGGTTGGAAAAAGGACTGCAAGGAATTTGTGATAAATTAGCTAATTTACTATCATTCCCTGTCATTGCGATTGATCCATTATATAATCTTCTATCATCTTCCAATCCTGAAAATAATATATTAGTTGAATACTTAGATGATATAAAGATAGAGGAATCTAATATATACAAATGCCATTTGACATTTAACAACGATTCGTTACAAGGAATAGGTTCAGCAATAATAGTGGATGGAAAATTACGTGGTTACTTAATTATTTCATGCGGTGAAATATCAGATGATAAGTTATTACAATTAAACTCAATTATTTCATATGCTTCATTACTATGCTCATTAGAGCTTCGAAAGAAATTCCAAATAAAACAAGAACGCCAGCATTTTAAAGAAGCATTTATATATGATCTGCTATATGGAAATATAAAGAAGAAAGATGAAATTATCTCTTACGGTCAGTTTTGGGGCTGGGATTTTAACCTCCCACATACCGTGATTGTCTTTTCGTTGAGGGATTTTGAATACTATTCTGAGGATCAGCATTTTATCGGAATTTTATTTTATGCAATTGAAAAATCGTTGATTGAAAGAAATTTGAAGCCGATAGCAATGAAAAAGCGCGGTGAAGTAATTGTGGTTTTTCCTTTACATGAAAGTGAGCAAGTAAAGAAGCGAGCAGAAGTAAATACATTTGTTCAACATATAATAAATCAAGTTGACAAAGCTAATTTATCATCAAGAATTATTACTGGTGTTGGCAGGGCATGTGCAAATCCAGAAATGATTTTTCGAAGCTACCAAGAAGCTAAGGTAGCATTTGAGCTTGGCCAATTATTAGATATCACTACTCCGTTTTTTAATGATTTAGGTCTTGAACGAATTTTATTTAAACATGATCTCCAAGATCTGAAGGAATTTTATTTTCATATTCTCGGTGATATTGAGGAGAACGACTCCCTTCATGGCGGAGAGCTCATGCGCACGCTGGAAAACTTTTCTGCAAATCAATATGACTTAACAAAAACAGCTGATGCCATGTTTCTCCATCGTAATACTTTACGCTATCGTATAAAAAAAATTGAAGAGATATTAGATAAAAAGCTAGATGATATGAATGTAAAACTAAATATCACTGCAGCATTAAAGATTAGACAACTTAGGAAGTTTTAAGGAATTATGCAAATGTAGGTGATAGAAATGGAAATCTATCGTAATGCATGTCCCCGAAATTGCTTCGCATCATGCAGCATGCTGTCATATGTACATAATGGGGAGATTATTAAGGTTTCTGGAGATCCGAAGCATGGGTTTAATCAGGGGAGGTTATGTGCAAAAGGCTATGCATTTACCCAATATGTATATAGTCCATATCGATTAAAATATCCTATTATGCAGTCACCAAGGGGATCTGGAAATTGGAAAAGGATTACTTGGGATGAGGCATATTCAATAATAATCGATAAAATTTTGGAATTGAATGTAAGATACGGTTCAAACCTAGCTTGTGGCTATAATAAATTTTCTGGGAATCTCGGACTTCTTCATTATGCCGTCGAAGGAATGTTTAATAGTTTTGGACCTCATACGAAACCTGTTGGGAACCCTTGTTTAATCTCTGGTGAGCAAGCTATAAGATCTTCATTCGGACAAACTGTTAGCTTAATGCCTGAAAAAATGGCAGATGCTAATTTAATCGTTATTTGGGGAGCAAATCCAGCTGTAACGAATGTTCATCAAATGAAATTTATATTCAAAGCTCGGCAAAAAGGTGCAAAGCTTGTCGTTATTGATCCAATTTTTACTCAAACTGCCGCTAAAGCAGATATTTATATTCAAGTAAACCCAGGCACCGATGGTCTGCTCGCACATGCGATTGCTAAAATTTTAATAGATTCATCTTTATATGATCAGGAATTTATAGATAATCAAACGACAAACTGGATAGAATTTCGTCAATACGTAAGTACCGAAGTAAATATAACTGAAGTTAGTCAAGAAACTGGCGTATCCATTGAAGTAATAAATGAGCTTGCTAATTTATATTCATTTTCCAAACCTTGTGTTACATGGATTGGCTTTGGTATTCAGCGGAATAAAAATGGCAGGGAAAATATTAGTGCTATAAATACATTGGCAGCATTAGCAGGTACGCTTCAAAGGGGAAAAGGCGGCGTATATTATGCACATAATGGTTTAGGGGATTTTCCTGCTAACTTATTGAATCATCAAGGTCCAAAACATTCTTATATAAACACTTCAAGGGAAATTAATATTAATAATTTTGCTGAAGAAGCATTAAAACTATCTGAACCACCGCTTAAGTTTTTATGGATTGCTTCAAGAAATCCACTTTCACAGGATCATGATTTTAAAACATGGGAGTTACTTTTCCATGAGCTTGAATTAATCGTGACGGTTGATTTGTTTATGACGAGGACTGCAGAATTATCTGATCTTGTTTTACCAGCAACGACCCATTTTGAAGACCCAGATTTAAATATTAGCTATTGGCATCAGTGGCTTTCTTATAATGAACAAGCAATTCCTGCATATTTTGAATCGAAGAGTGATTTGCAAATTGCAAGGGATTTAACAAAAAAATTAAATGAGCTTTCGCCGAATTTTTCAAATTTCCCCTATGAATTGGAACCAATTGATTGGATTGAACGAGAGATAACTCCATCAGTAAAGGAGCTTTATTCTTTAAAAAGCTATAAACAGCTTCTTGATGGACCGCATTTAAGAAATGACGAGAAGTATAGCGAAGGATCAACGTCAATGAATTTTCATTTTGTATTTCCAAAGAAAGATGCTTTGGGCTCTGAAGCTTCTACTAATGTAATTGAGGATTATGATAGTTATCCTTTCAAGTTGATAACACCACAGTCATTATTAAGAATTCATTCACAATATGAAACATTATCTTGGCTTTCATCAGAAAATGATGAAGCGATTGTAGAACTGTCAGAGTATGCTGCAGCAAAATATTGGATATCAGAAGGAGAAAAGGTTGAAGTTTATAATCTAAATGGAAGTATAGCTGCTACTGCGAGAATAAACCGGTATCTACCGAAAAAGGTTATTTTAGTTAATCAAGTTGGAAAAAATCCAATCAATCAGGTTATTGTGCATGAAGAGAATTCAAATATAGGAAAATCAAGTGCAAATTTTTATGATAGCAGCGTAAATATTCGGAAATGGCGTGACTGAAATGGTTAAACAGATGGGTTTTGTTTTTAATATTGATCTTTGTATTGGATGTAAAGCTTGTGAAATCGCTTGTAGAAATGAAAATCAAACTGTCAGTGCAGTTAAATGGCGCAAAGTTTCAAAGTTAACAGACGACACTTATCTTTCCATTTCGTGTAATCATTGCAGCAGCCCGGAATGCTTTAGGGTTTGTCCGGAGAATGCATTTACGAAAAGAGGAGATGGGATTGTACAAATAAATTCCAACTTATGTACAGGCTGTGGTTTATGTATTTCGGCTTGTCCATTTAGTGCACCACAGTACGATCCAGAATTGCACAAGGTTAGCAAATGTCAAATGTGTTATCCTCGTCAAGATAAAGGCTTCCTTCCAGCTTGTATAGAGGCCTGTTCAACAGGAGCGATAGATATGGAAAATTTAGATAGCTTCTGCAGCAGAGAAGCTGTAAGTACGATACCTGGTTTTCCAAATTCCCGATTAACAGACCCTTCAATTGTCTTTTATCCTGCGAAAAAGAGAAAAAGATATTTCTTGAATTAAAAAATGCGACCATTTGTCGCATTTTTTTAGATTAGTTTTATTTTTGATATTTTTTCATATAAATTTGTTTTGCCTTTTCTGTATTAGCAAAATGCAGCTTCGTAAATGCAGGAAGGACATCTATTCCTTTTTCATGAATGAGACGGGCTGCGTTTTCATCGACTTTTGGCCCCGCCCCTTTCGTAATGGTAAATCCGGCTTCCTTGCTTAATTGATCAAAACGGCTAACGAAGGCATATCTTGCAAGAATTGAGGCTGCTGCAACAGCTAGGTGGATGCCTTCAGCTTTCGTACTGAAAAAAACATTCTTTTTAACAACATTTTTTTCATTTTTTAAATATTGATAATAAACTTCCTCTTTTGCAAATTGATCAATTAATATCGCTTCTGGGAGCTCAGGAGCAATTTTATTAAGTACATGTCCAATTGCTTTATTATGTAGAAGAGCTTTCATTTTCCCCTGCGACATCCCTGATTTTTGCAGCATATTATATTTCTCGTTGTGTAATGTTAGTAGGCTATATGGGACAATATCCTTAATTTGTTTGGCAATACTTATGATTTTTTCATCATTTAAATCTTTCGAATCTTTAACACCTAATTCCTTTAATAATGGGATTTGTTCCTTCTTTACATATGCTGCCACAACCGTGATTGGTCCGAAATAATCACCAGTCCCGACTTCATCTGAACCTATAACTGAAAGATGACGAATATTTTCAGGCAAATTTCCTTGGTTAAAGCTCTCCTTTTGGGAAGAAGTAATCTGGCTATTTTGGTTCCATTTTGCAGATTCCTCTGTGCTGCCATTTCCCTGAAATAACACTTTTCCAGATTTATAAGCGGTAATTGTACAAGTAGGCGTTTTTGCAGTAAATATACTACCAGACGGAGCTTTATCAGATAAAAAGGATTGATAATATATTTTCATTTCATCTATTTCTTTCATTTTCTTTATAATTACAACATTACTCATTGAATTTTCTCCTTAATGTTAAATGAATACATATACTGTGCGTTTCTGACATGCTTCTACTTCCCACGATTTTATATTTCGTGTTATGATATGGAATAGGATTCAAAAGGATGGAGGCATTCATATTGTCAGATTTACAGAAAAGCCGTACAAGTGTAGATATATATGGTCAGCAATATATAATTATTGGTACTGAGAGCAGTAGTCATACACGCCTTGTAGCCTCTATGGTTGATGATAAAATGCGAGAAATCAGTTCTAAGAATCCTTATCTTGACAGCAGTAAGTTAGCTGTATTAACTGCAGTCAATGCCGTTAATGACTATATTAAGGTGAAAGACCGCTTAGAACAGCTTGAAAATGAATTAAAAAGGGAAAAGGACTGAATAAGTCATGCTAGATCTCGCAATAGTCATCATTTTAATTATAGGTTTTATCGTTGGTTTAAAAAGAGGCTTTATTCTTCAATTAATCCATTTAACAGGCTTCATCATTGCATTTATTATAGCGAATATGTATTATGAAAAACTTGCACCTAAGCTAACATTATGGGTACCTTACCCAAGCTTTGGCGGCGATTCAACAATTCAAATGTTTTTTGATAATGCCAATTTGGAAGATGCCTATTATCGCGCCATTGCTTTTGTCGTGATTTTTTTTGCTGTCAAAATCGTTCTTCATCTAATTGGAAGCATGCTTGATTTTGTTTCGAATCTGCCAATTTTAAGGGCGTTGAATATTTGGGCAGGTGGAATATTAGGATTTGTAGAAATATATCTTATCATGTTTATTTTATTATACATAGCTGCCTTAGTACCAGTGGATTCCATTCAAAATGCCTTGAATGATTCCTTTATGGCAAAAGGTATTGTGAAAAATACTCCAATATTCTCACAGCAAATAAAAGAGATGTGGATCGAATATATGGCATCGTAACTTCTCTAAGTTAGAGAAGTTTTCTTTTTAATAGGCAGCAGTGAAGAAAAATATTAACAGGGATATGCCCATAACAACATTCCCGAAAGATATTATTTGGCTTTAAAGGAAACAATAACTAGATCATTAACTTGACCAAAAAAGCAGGTGTTCAGATGTCTGTAAATAAAAAAGATGTAGTTCGGCTACTAGAAACGATTGCAATCTATATGGAGTTAAAAGGGGAAAACACCTTTAAAATAGCAGCATTTCGAAAAGCGGCAGCAGCCCTTGAATCGATTGATCTTAGCTTATCAGAAATAGATGATTTCACTAAGCTCCCTGGTATTGGAAAGGGAACCTCAAGCGTCATTGAGGAGTATATAAAGGCAAGAAGTTCAACAGTATTAAATGAACTGAAAGCAGAAGTCCCGAAAGGATTAATCCCGCTTCTACAATTACCTGGCCTTGGCGGCAAAAAAATTGCCAAGCTTTATAAAGAGCTAGGGATTGAAAATGCTGCTGATTTAGAAGAAGCCTGTCGGAATAGTAAAGTTCAATCACTTCCTGGATTCGGAAAAAAAACAGAAGAAAAAATCCTAGAAGCACTAAAAAATGCAGGTTCAAGGCCAGAACGTCTTCCGCTTGCTTATATGCTGCCTATTGCCGAAAGCATTGAATCTTATTTAAGCAAGATCATTGAAATCAATAGGTTTTCAAGAGCTGGAAGCTTAAGAAGGATGCGCGAAACGATTAAGGATTTAGATTTTATCATTGCGACTGAAGAGCTTTCTTTAGTAAAAGAAAAACTACTCGCATTCCCAGGAATAAAGGAGATCATCGCTGCTGGCGACACAAAAGTTTCCGTTATTCTTGAATTCAGCTATGATATATCCGTCGATTTTCGTCTTGTAAAGCCCCATGAATTTGCAACTACTCTACACCATTTTACTGGATCGAAGGATCATAATGTAAGAATGCGCCAGCTTGCTAAAGAACGCGGGGAAAAAATTAGTGAATATGGAGTGGAAAATAACAAAACGGGTGAGATTACCACTTTTACGAGTGAAGAAGAATTTTATGCTTATTTTGGACTTCCGTTGTTCCCGCCGGAAATAAGGGAGGATGGGAAGGAAGTAGATGAATATACAACTGATATGGAGCTAATCTCTCTTGCAGATATTAAGGGCGATTTACATATGCATACGTCATGGAGCGATGGAGCCTTCTCAATAGAAGAAATGATTGAAGCCTGTCGTGAACGCGGTTATAAATATTTAGCCATAACCGACCACTCCCAATATTTGAAAGTAGCGAATGGCCTTACCGCTGAAAGATTAAGGCAGCAAAAAGTAGAAATAAAGCGTTTAAATGAACGCTACAATGATATTACAATACTTTCAGGGGTTGAAATGGATATACTTCCAGATGGTACATTGGATTATGATGATGAATTGCTTGCTGAAATGGACATAGTCATTGCCTCTATTCATTCATCATTTACACAGCCAAAAGAGAAGATCATGGAGCGGTTGAAAACAGCCTTGAATAATCCTCATGTTGACATTATCGCTCACCCTACGGGAAGACTAATTGGCCGTAGGGATGGCTATGAAGTAGACATGGATATGTTAATTGAGCTGGCAAAAGAAACGAACACTGTCCTTGAGCTAAATGCAAATCCGAATCGACTTGATCTAGCTCCACAGTATATTCGCCAAGCACAGGATGCAGGTGTGAAAATTGTCATTAACACAGATGCTCATAAAATTGATACACTTAGTCATATGTCTATTGGTGTTTCAACAGCCAGAAAAGGATGGATAAAGAAAAGCACTGTCCTTAATGCTTTCAATACAGATGAACTGATAACATTTTTGTGCAATAAGCAAAAATGAGCAAAATTGGAGGTCATACCCTCATGCAGGAACGAATACTAAAAATATTAGAATTTAATAAAGTGAAAGAGCAATTACTCGAGCATGTTTCTTCTACTTTAGGAAAAAGGAAAGCGGAAAATTTAATGCCTTCTGTGAATGTTGAAGAGGTTTTGCAATGGCAGGAAGAAACGGACGAAGCGGTTAAAGTTCTCAGAATAAAAGGGATTGTTCCACTTGGCGGCATTTATGATATTCGTCCCCATGTTAAAAGATCAGTCATTGGTGGAATGCTAAGCCCTCAGGAGCTAATTCAAGTAGCAAGCACAATACATGCGAGTAGACAAATAAAAAGATTCATCGAGGAATTTGTAGATGAGAGAGATGAATTACCTAGTTTAATAAGCTATGTTGATCGGATTATCGTTTTAGCAGATTTAGAAACGTCCATTAAAAATGCGATTGATGATAATGGAGAAGTCCTTGATAGTGCGAGCGATGCACTCCGGTCGCTTAGAAATCAATTGCGGACAAAAGAGTCACGGGTTAGAGAACGACTTGAAAGCATGATTCGTTCATCAAACGCCCAGAAAATGCTGTCAGATGCCATTATTACCATTCGAAATGATCGCTTCGTCATCCCAGTAAAACAGGAATATAAAGGGCATTACGGCGGGATTATTCATGATCAAAGCTCTTCAGGTCAAACATTATTTATTGAACCTCAATCGATTGTACAATTAAATAATGAACTCCAAGAAATTCGAGTGAAAGAAATACAGGAAGTTGAACGAATCTTGATCGAACTTTCAAGCAAAGTTGCAGAGGAATATGGAGCGTTAGAAGTAATAGTAGAAGTACTTGCAGAAGTTGACTTTATGTTTGCTAAAGCACGTTATAGTAAGAGGATTAAAGCTACGAAGCCAGAAGTGAATAATGAAGGCAGAATCGCTTTATTTAAGGCACGCCACCCGCTTATTCATGAGGATATTGTGGTGGCCAATGATATTACTTTAGGAAAAGACTATTCTACGATTGTTATTACGGGTCCTAATACTGGAGGAAAAACAGTAACATTAAAAACGGTCGGTTTATGTACACTAATGGCCCAGGCTGGGCTGCAAATCCCAGCATTGGATGGATCAGAAGTCGCTGTTTTTGGGGCGGTTTATGCGGATATCGGTGATGAACAATCGATTGAACAAAGCCTTAGTACTTTTTCATCTCATATGGTGAATATAGTAGATATCTTAAATAAAGTTGATTACAATAGCCTTGTTCTTTTTGATGAGCTGGGTGCAGGGACAGATCCCCAAGAAGGGGCTGCACTTGCGATTTCAATTTTAGATGAAGTTTATAAACGAGGAGCAAGAGTCATTGCCACTACTCATTATCCAGAACTAAAGGCTTACGGATATGATAGAGAAGGAGTCATTAATGCAAGTGTAGAATTTGATATTGATACATTGAGCCCAACATATAAACTCCTCATAGGGGTTCCAGGTCGAAGCAATGCATTTGAAATATCAAAAAGGCTTGGTCTACAAGAAGATGTTATCAATACTGCTCGTTCCTATATTAGTGCGGACAGTAATCAAGTTGAGAATATGATTGCCTCATTGGAAGAGAGTAAAAGATTGGCAGAGGCTGAACGGGAAGAAGCAAATGAATTATTAAGAGGTGCTGAAAAACTTCATAAAGATTTACAAAAGCAAATGGTTGAATTTTACGAGCAAAAAGACGCACTTCATGAAAAAGCTGCAGAAAAGGCAGAAGCTATTGTTGAGCAAGCTAAGGAAGATGCGGAAAAAATCATCCGTGATTTAAGACAAATGCGAATAGAAAAGGCAGCAGAAATAAAAGAGCATGAATTAATTGAAGCGAAAAAGAGATTAGAGGAAGCGGTCCCTAAAATTAAAAAGTCAAAGAAAACGATCACAAGGAAGGAAGAGCGTGTACTAAAACCTGGTGATGAAGTCAAGGTGTTAAGCTTTGATCAAAAGGGTCATCTGATCGAAAAAACCTCTGATAATGAATGGAATGTTCAAATTGGTATCTTGAAGATGAAAGTATCGGAAAAGGATCTGGAATTTATCAAAAGTCCAAAGCCAGTTGAAACAAGATCAATGGCAACTCTGAAAGGCAAGGACTTCCATGTGAATCTAGAGTTGGATCTGCGCGGGGAACGATATGAAAACGCCTTGCTTCGCGTTGAAAAATACATCGATGATGCGTTGCTTGCAGCATATCCACGTGTATCCATAATTCACGGTAAAGGAACAGGTGCATTAAGACAAGGTGTTCAAGAATATTTACGTAATCATCGGTCTGTGAAAAAAATCCGTTTTGGAGAAGCGGGTGAAGGTGGATCAGGCGTTACAATCGTTGAGTTTAAATAACGTGCGGGGAGAAATGACATGAATCAATTTTGGGAAAATGAATTTGTGAGAACTGCTGGGTATTACAGTGTGGTAGTCCTTTGTATGATTGTTTTTCTAGCCGTTTTTGAGCTTGTCACGAAATATAGGAACTGGGAAGAAATCAAAAATGGAAATGTAGCGGTTGCTATGGCAACAGGGGGAAAGATTTTTGGGATTGCTAATATTTTCAGACATTCCATTATGCATAATGATACATTGTTAACGATGATAAGCTGGGGCGTTTTTGGCTTCATCCTATTACTTATTGGCTACTTTATTTTTGAATTTCTTACGCCAAAATTCAAAATAGATGAAGAAATTGAAAATAATAATAAAGCAGTTGGTTTAATATCCATGATTATTTCAATTGGTTTGTCATTTATTATTGGGGCAGGGCTATCTTAAGGAGCGAAAAAAGTGGATAAATTAGCAAAAATATTATTTGTTCTCTGTGGTTTATTTATCTTAATAGGCACCATATATCTATTATTCATAGTTTAATGTTTTATCAATATAGTTTCGGAAAAATCGCCATGACACAATGGCGATTTTTTTGGTTCAGTGTGAAAAGTCTTATTCTAATTGTCACGTAAACTTCATTATATTATAATAGGAATGAACAGTTTGAATGTTCTAAAAAATTAATTTTTAGAAGGAGGGAATAAAGATTGAATAATAAGCCTTGGCTTCAAACATATCCGGATGAAATCCCCTCAACTTTGACATATACTAACCAGCCGGTACAAGATTACCTAAAGATGGCAGCAAACGAAAATCCTAATCGAATTTCTATTCATTTTATGGGTAAGGAATTTACTTATCAACAAATTTATGAATCATCAATCAAACTGGCAGGATATCTTCAGGAACTAGGAATAAAAAAAGGTGACAGAGTCGCCATAATGCTGCCTAACATCCCTCAGGCTGTTATTAGTTATTATGGGATTTTAATGGCGGGAGGGATCGTTGTACAAACAAATCCATTGTATATGGAACGAGAACTTGAATATCAGATGAAGGATTCCGGAGCAATAGCGATCATTACAATGGATATATTATTTCCAAGGGTAACAAAGGTGATGCCAAAGACGGATTTACAGCATGTAATTGTAACCGCTATCAAAGACTTTCTTCCTTTTCCGAAAAATCTCGTTTACCCTTTTATCCAAAAGAAGCAATATGGCATTGTTGTCAATGTTAAGCATGAAGGCCACAACCATTTGCTGACTGAAATATTAAAGCAGCCAACTCGATCTTTAAAGGAATATGAATTCGATTTTGAAGAAGATTTAGCATTATTGCAGTATACAGGCGGAACAACAGGCTTCCCGAAAGGGGTTATGTTAACACATCGGAACCTCGTTGCAAATGCGTCCATGTGCAAGGCATGGTTATATAAATGTAAGGCAGGTCAAGAGGTCGTACTAGGCATATTGCCATTCTTCCATGTGTATGGGATGACAACTGTATTAATTTTATCAGTTATGGAAGCACATAAAATGGTACTTCTACCCAAGTTCGATGTAGAAACAACACTAAAGACCATACAAAAACAGAGGCCGACATTATTCCCAGGAGCTCCAACAATTTATATTGGATTATTAAACCATCCGGATTTAAAGAACTACGACCTCTCTTCGATAGATTCATGTATAAGTGGTTCTGCAGCGCTTCCTGTCGAAGTTCAGCAAAAGTTCGAGGAAGTAACAGGTGGAAAACTAGTGGAAGGATATGGATTAACTGAATCATCACCTGTGACTCATGCGAACTTCCTTTGGGATCGTCCACGTGTAAAAGGAAGCATTGGTGTACCATGGCCAGATACCGATTCAGCTATTCTTTCATTGGAAACTGGTGAGCATCTTCCACCTGGTGAGGTCGGGGAAATTGTTGTAAAAGGTCCACAAGTAATGAAGGGATATTGGAACCGTCCTGAGGAAACTGCTGAAACATTTATAGATGGCTGGCTATTAACAGGCGATCTTGGTTATATGGATGAAAAAGGTTACTTCTATGTAGTCGATCGGAAGAAGGATATGATCATTGCAGGCGGATATAATATTTACCCACGTGAAATTGAAGAAGTGCTTTATGAACATCCAAATGTACAAGAAGTTGTAGCAGCTGGAATTCCTGATCCATATCGTGGTGAAACGGTTAAAGCCTATATAGTATTAAAAGAAGGTGCAACAACAACTCAAGAAGAATTAAATGAATTTGCACGGAAGCACCTAGCTTCCTACAAAGTTCCAAGACTTTATGAATTCCGCGATGAACTTCCGAAGACAGCTGTAGGAAAGATTTTGAGAAGAGCTCTAATAGATGAAGAAAAAAAGAAGACGAATGATCATATAGAAAAGCAGGCTTAATTATAGACCGAGCTCATTCGGTTCTTTATTTTTGAATATTTAAGCTTGTCTATTCTTTTCGGAAATGTCATAATAAAGAATAAAAAAGATAAGCAATTTGTTGACACAATGAAATTGTAATACTATTATAAAAATATGAATGATCATTCATTCATTATTTGGTTTCATAAAATATTTGACATTTATAAAAGTATAAAAATTTCAAAAAAAGATTGCAGGAATTTCTTGAGAGGAGGGAAAAATTGAAAAAGAACAGACCTAAATACCGTCAAATAATTGATGCGGCCGTTATTGCCATTGCAGAAAATGGCTACCACCAAGCGCAAGTGGCAAAAATTGCAAAACAGGCTGGAGTTGCTGATGGTACTATTTATTTATATTTTAAGAATAAAGAAGATATACTCATCTCTCTCTTTCAAGAAAAAATGGGCAGCTTTGTTGAAAAAATAGAAGAAAAAATTAAAGGAAAAGAAACAGCAGCGGAGAAATTATTAATGATGATTGAAACGCATTTTAATATGCTTTCAGAAGATAGACATCTGGCCATTGTAACACAGTTAGAGTTGAGACAGTCAAATAAAGATCTTCGCCAAAAAATTAATGAAGTCCTAAAGGGATATTTATCATTAGTGGAAAAGATTTTAAAGGACGGAAAAGAAAGTGGAGAGTTTTCACTTACTCTCGATATTCGATTGGCTAGACAAATGATTTTTGGTACGATGGATGAGACAGTTACAACATGGGTTATGAACGATCAGAAATATGATTTAACCGCATTAGCAGACTCTGTACATCAATTACTTCTAAATGGCTGTACAGGTCGATGATAATGTGTATTTGTTTTTAGAGAAGGGGATGGAGTATGGATTATTTAAAATGGTCATTCCAAGATATGGTAGCTACCATCACGATTGAGCGTCCACCGGCAAATGCTCTCTCATCAGGATTATTAAAAGAGCTTTCTTCGGTATTAGATGAAATTCAATCCAATGATGATATAAGAGTCATCTTAATCCATGGAGAAGGCAGATTTTTTTCAGCAGGTGCCGACATTAAAGAATTCACGACAATAGATAATAGAGAAGACTTTTCTAAACTATCATCATTTGGTCAAGAGCTTTTTGAAAGAATGGAGACATTCCCTAAGCCAATTATTGCTGCCATTCATGGTGCTGCACTTGGTGGAGGCTTGGAGCTTGCAATGGGATGTCATATCAGATTAGTAGCTGATAATGCTAAGCTCGGTTTACCTGAGCTTCAGCTTGGCTTAATTCCTGGGTTTGCCGGAACGCAGCGTCTTCCTCGTTTTGTAGGTTCGGCAAAAGCTGCTGAGATGTTATTTACGAGTGATCCTATTACAGGATTAGAAGCCGTTCAATTTGGGCTTGCAAACAAGGCATACCCTGAGAATGAGCTATTGGAAAATGCTTATCATATGGCGAAAAAAATAGCAAAGAAGAGCCCAGTTTCTATTAAAGCTGCTATCGAGCTATTGAAATATGCAAAAACCGACAAGTATTATGATGGGGTTAAAAGGGAAGCTACGCTATTCGGTGATGTTTTTGTTTCTGAAGATGGTAAAGAAGGAATTACAGCATTTATAGAGAAGAGAGAGCCAAATTTTACAGGAAAGTAGAAATGTCATTATTTTTAGATAACAATTAAACTAGCAATCAATTATAATAGAATTATACGAGGCTGCTCTTTAGCCTTGTATAGCAAAAATTATCTTAATCTTTCGAAGTGATGAAATGTTTTGTTTGTAATTACGCTTTTATTATCTAGCTACAGTGCCTAGGGGCTCGCCGACTAAAGACACCACGTCCTCCCAAAAGCTTCCCTTTTGGTCGTGCGATGTGGCGCTGACGAAGCTTTCCTTGTCCTGTGGCAACGTCGGCACTTGTACGTCGTGTACGTCAGAGGTCATAAGCCAATCCGTCAAGAAGGTTAAAGAGCAACCTTTTCGCCGGCTCGTCTTATGCTTGTCGCCCCTGAGTAAGGCACATAGGCTTTTATTATTAGGAGGGAAATCATGAACATCTATGTTTTAATGAAAAGAACCTTTGATACGGAAGAAAAAATTACTATTTCTGGTGGCCAAATAAACGAGGATGGGGCAGAGTTTATCATTAATCCTTATGATGAATATGCGATCGAAGAAGCAATTCAAGTTCGTGATGAAAATGGCGGAGAGGTTGTTGTTATCTCTGTTGGAAATGAAGAAACTGAAAAACAGCTGCGTACAGCTTTAGCTATGGGAGCAGATAAAGCTGTTTTGATCAATACAGAAGATGATTTAGACTATGGGGACCAATTTACAACAGCAAAAATATTATCTGAATATTTAAAGGATAAAGAAGCTGATTTGATTATTGCAGGAAATGTTGCCATTGATGGCGGTTCAGGTCAAGTTGGACCACGCGTTGCGGAATTGCTTAATATTCCATATGTAACAACGATTACTAAGCTTGACATTGCAGGAAGCAATGTAACGGTAGTTCGTGACGTTGAAGGAGATTCTGAAGTAATTGAAACGTCCCTTCCTCTTTTAGTAACTGCTCAGCAAGGATTGAACGAACCACGATACCCTTCTTTACCAGGAATCATGAAGGCAAAGAAAAAACCTCTTGATGAGCTTGAGTTAGACGATCTTGATCTTGATGAAGACGATGTAGAGGCAAAAACAAAAACGATTGAAATATATCTGCCACCTAAAAAAGAAGCGGGTAAAGTTCTTGAAGGTGAATTATCTGATCAAGTAAAAGAGCTTGTAAATCTACTGCACAACGAAGCTAAAGTAGTCTGATCATAACTTTTTAAATAAAAATTAGTGCTAAAACAATAATTTAGATTAGGTAGAGCTATTGTTGGAATAGGTAATTTTGTTTTTCTCTATTACTCCTAATTCAACTTTTGGCGTCTAACCTCTAGAAAAACGCAGGAGGTAAATCATAATGACTAGAAAAGTGTTAGTGTTAGGTGAAGTCCGTGATGGATCATTGCGTAATGTTTCCTTCGAAGCAATTGCCGCAGCAAAAACAACTGCTGAAGGCGGAGAAGTTGTCGGAGTTTTAATCGGTAATTCTGTAAACGCTTTAAGCGGAGAATTGATCCAATTTGGTGCTGACCGAGTAGTTACAATTGAGGATGAAAAATTAAAACAATATACTCCAGATGGTTACTCTCAAGCAATCATGGCTGTAATTGATGCTGAAAAACCTGAAGGTCTTATCTTTGGTCATACAGCATTAGGAAAGGACCTAGCCCCTAAAATTGCAGCTAAATTAGACTCTGGATTAATTTCAGACGTGACCGCTTTAGAAGTAGCAGGAGGAAACTTAGTATTCACACGTCCAATTTATTCTGGAAAAGCATTCGAAAAGAAAATTGTTACCGATGGATTAATTTTTGCAACCATTCGCCCGAATAATATTAGTCCTTTAGAAAAGGATGAATCAAGAACTGGTGAGGTTTCTTCATTATCAGTTGATATTAAAGATCTTCGTACGATTATTAAAGAAGTAGTTCGCAAGGCAAGTGAGGGTGTGGATCTATCTGAAGCGAAGGTTATTGTAGCTGGAGGACGCGGAGTTAAGAGTGAAGAAGGCTTTACTCCATTACAGGAACTTGCAAAAGTTCTTAACGGTGCAGTCGGAGCTTCACGAGGCGCTTGTGATGCAGACTATTGTGATTACTCATTACAAATCGGTCAGACAGGTAAGGTAGTTACACCTGATCTATATATTGCTTGCGGTATTTCAGGTGCGATTCAACACCTTGCAGGAATGTCAAACTCCAAAGTAATTGTCGCTATTAATAAGGATCCTGAAGCAAATATCTTTAAAGTGGCAGATTACGGTATCGTTGGAGACTTGTTTGAAGTTGTCCCAATACTTACGGAAGAGTTTAGAAAATTATTAGTTAATGCATAGAAAAGCAGAAGGCTCTGATTGATTATTAATACGTCCACTGCGTAGGAGCTAGACAGCTAACTCGAGAAAAAAATTATTTTGTATAAATTACGGGCGGTATTGATGCCGCTCGTTTTTATGCTCATACATATCTTTCTTACATATACGAATAGTAATACGGAATAAGGGAAAATTACGTATCGAAGCAAATTAATAGCATCAGTAAATAATCAATGTTATACTGTCGGTAGTATATAAGTTGAATATTAGGAGGCATATATTATGGCAATTACAAACGTTACAGATCAAACCTTCGCTACTGAAACTGGTTCAGGAGTTGTTCTTGCAGACTTTTGGGCTCCATGGTGCGGACCATGTAAAATGATCGCTCCAGTTTTAGAAGAGCTTGACTCTGAAATTGGTGATAAAGTGAAAATCGTAAAGATTGATGTTGATGAAAACCAAGAAACAGCAGGTAAGTTTGGTGTAATGAGTATCCCAACTTTACTCGTTTTCAAAGACGGTGAAGTTGTAGATAAAGTTGTTGGCTTCCAACCGAAAGAAGCTCTTGCAGAACTTCTTTCTAAACATGCATAATTAGATTAAATCTAAATTAAACCCCCGGCTTCTCCATTGAAGTCCGGGGGTTTTGCTAAGGGAAAGAACACAGATAGCTGTTTTTTGCATATAAATTTGGAAGTGATATTATGAATGAAATGATTAAAAACAAACTAATGCTTTTGCCTGATCAGCCTGGCTGTTATTTAATGAAGGATCGCCAAGGAACAATTATTTATGTAGGGAAAGCAAAAATATTAAAAAATCGTGTTAGATCGTATTTTACTGGCTCGCATGACGGGAAAACCCAAAGGCTTGTAAATGAGATCGAAGACCTCGAATATATTGTAACATCCTCTAATATGGAAGCATTAATCCTTGAAATGAACTTAATCAAAAAGTATGATCCGAAATACAATGTAATGCTCAAGGATGATAAGACCTATCCATTTATTAAATTAACTGCTGAGAAACACCCCCGCCTCATTACAACAAGAAAGGTAAAAAAAGATAAGGGAAAGTATTTTGGTCCATATCCGAACGTATCAGCTGCTAATGAAACGAAGAAACTCCTGGATAAAATTTATCCATTAAGAAAATGTACAACGCTTCCAGACCGGGTTTGCCTTTATTATCATCTAGGACAATGTCTTGCACCTTGTGTAAAGGAAGTGGGCGAGCAAGAATATAAGAAAATGACAGATGAAATTATCCGTTTTTTAAATGGCGGCTATAAAGAAATAAAAAAGGATCTCACAGAGAAAATGATAGCTGCAGCTGACGAGCTAGATTTTGAACGGGCAAAGGAGTTCAGAGACAAAATTGCTCATATTGAAGCCACAATGGAAAAACAAAAAATAACTACGACAGACTTTACTGATCGTGATGTATTTGGTTTCGCAGTGGACAAAGGCTGGATGTGTGTACAAGTATTCTTTATTAGACAAGGAAAGTTAATCGAGCGAGATGTTTCGATGTTTCCGCTTTATCAGGAACCTGAAGAAGAAATATTAACTTATCTAGGGCAATTTTATTTAAAAGCAAATCACTTTAAACCTAATGAAATATTGCTGCCTGATACAGTGAATGCTGAAATGGCTGAAGAGCTCTTAGGGGTTAAAGTTTTTAAACCACAGCGTGGACAGAAAAAAGACTTAGTCAAACTTGCATGCAAAAATGCAAAAATGGCCCTCCAAGAAAAATTTTCTCTCATTGAAAGAGACGAGGAAAGAACTATTAAAGCGGTTGAAAATTTAGGTAATCAGTTAGGGATTTATACCCCTCACCGAATCGAGGCTTTCGACAACTCCAATATTCAAGGAACAGACCCGGTATCTGCAATGGTTGTCTTTATTGACGGCAAGCCAGAGAAGAGAGAGTACCGTAAGTATAAAATAAAATCTGTTCAAGGCCCAGATGATTATGATTCAATGCGTGAGGTTGTTCGCCGAAGATATTCTCGGGTTTTAAAGGAAAATCTTCCTCTGCCAGACTTAATTATTATTGATGGAGGAAAAGGTCATGTAGAGGCGGTTAGGGATGTACTGGAAAATGAACTAGGTCTTGATATACCTATTTCCGGTCTTGTAAAGGATGATAAACATAGAACTTCCCAGCTTTTGCATGGAAATCCATTAGAAATTGTCCCCCTTGGCAGAAATAGCCAAGAGTTTTATTTGCTGCAGAGAATTCAAGATGAGGTTCACCGTTTTGCGATTACATTTCATAGACAGCTAAGAGGAAAAAATGCCTTTCAATCTGTACTTGATGATATTCATGGAATCGGTGAAAAGAGGAAGAAGCAGTTGTTAAAAACCTTTGGATCCATAAAGAAAATGAAAGCTGCATCAATAGAGGAATTAAGAGAAATTGGTCTTCCAGCTAATGTAGCAGAGGATTTAATTAAAAAATTGCAGGAATAATATTGTTTAAAAAAATTGAATGTGCTATAATAACTGAAAATTGAATATTACTTTATCACATTAAAGCGACCTCAAAAAGAGAGTTAACTCTTAATTTTTGAAATGTCTCTTAAAGTGAAGATAGAGGTGCGAACTTCAATAGTAAATGCTTGGAGAAGAATGGGCTTCAATGAAAAGCTTTGAAAGGGAATGTTTGCCGAAGTGGAGAAAGTCTCATCACTTTCTTTGCTGGTTTTGTATTGAATAAATGCAAGATTGTCAAGACAAATTCGTCTTGGAGAGCTATCACACTGTGAATAATCGTATTTTTTATACGCTTATGATCACAGCAATGGGATAGAATCTCATTGCTTTTTTTTATGCCATAATCCAAACAAACTAAGGATGCAGGCATATTTTATAAAGCAATTGTAGTCAAGACGGTCAATACAAACTACTCGAATTATTAGAAAGAGGGGAAACCGTGGGACTAATTGTATTGAAGTTTGGTGGAACATCTGTTGGGAATGTGGAGAAAATAAGAAATGTAGCTGATAGAATAATTGAAGAAAAGAATAGAGGAAATGATTGTATTGTTGTTGTTTCTGCGATGGGAAAATCAACTGATGAGCTAGTTAGCTTAGCAAAGGAAATTTCCCCTAACCCAAATAAAAGAGAAATGGACATGCTCTTAACTACGGGTGAACAGATTACGATTGCATTATTGGCCATGGCTCTATCTGAGCAGGGCTATCCAGCGGTTTCCTTAACAGGTTGGCAAGCAGGAATAAAAACTGAATCTGTTCATGGAAATGCTAGAATTATAGATATTGATACAGCAAGGTTAGAAAGTGAACTTGGCAAAGGCTCGATTGTCATTGTCGCTGGTTTTCAAGGGCTTACAAAGGAAGGGGCAATTTCTACATTAGGACGTGGAGGATCTGATACAACAGCCGTTGCACTAGCTGCAGCTCTTAGAGCAGATAAATGTGATATTTATACAGATGTAACAGGAGTATTTACAACAGATCCACGCTATATAACAGATGCTAGGAAGCTATTATCCGTATCATTCGATGAAATGCTGGAGCTTGCTCATTTAGGTGCAAGTGTTTTGCATCCAAGAGCGGTAGAGTTTGCAAAAAATTATAAAATCCCATTAGAGGTCCGTTCTAGCAGTGAGAGGGAAGCAGGAACGGTCATCGAGGAGGAAGTCAACATGGAGCAAAATTTAGTTGTACGTGGAATTGCATTTGAAAATGAAATAACGAGATTAACCGTTTTAGGTTTGTCTAATTCCTTGTCAGCGCTATCTGTTATATTCTCTGAATTAGCCAAGAATCATATAAATGTCGATATTATTATTCAAAGTACGGTAGCTGATCAATCAACAAATCTTTCATTCTCAATTAAAAATGAAGATCTTATTGAGACGCTTAAGGTCTTAGAAAATTGTAAACAAAGACTAAACTATCATCAAATTGAATCTGAGCAGGGGCTAGCGAAAGTCTCCATTGTTGGTTCAGGGATGATCTCCAACCCAGGGGTGGCAGCTAAAATGTTTGAAGTACTATCAACAGGAAATATTCCAATTAAAATGGTTAGTACTTCTGAAATTAAGGTTTCAACTGTCATTGAGGAAGAAAAAATGCTTCAGGCTGTTCAGATGCTGCACAAGTCTTTCAATTTATCTGGTATTCCTGTAGAATCCTAGTTTTGAACAAAAAAGGCTTTCTAAATAATTTTACTTAGAAAGCCTTTTTCATGTATTCTTATGATCGATTCAGGGTGTCTTTTTTATCCCATTTTACCGTGAAGTGCACTTTTCCTCTTTTTTTGTGAGGTTGTTCATATGCTTCGCAAATTACTTCTTTCTGTATTTCTAATTGTTGTGCAATAAACCCAGCTTCAAGCTGAAATGTGCATTGATCATTTTTTTGCAGCCTGTCACTTATTAAGGAACTGAATAGCATAAATTCCATTTCGTCTTTTGATTCTTTTATTATGGTAAGGTTTCCCCAGGCGGCCTGTTGAAAAAATTCGATCATTTGGGATATAGATTCCATGGGATAGTGGCGGGCAAGTCTTTTTCCTGCCCAATACAAAATGTCAGGTGCATCATTACCTAATATTTCGTAAAGTAGAACTTCTCGAATAAGTTCATAACCAAATACAGGAATGGTTTCGGATTTTTTTTCGTTTTGTCTTAATTCTGCAGCTGTTTCACTCAAGCTAGATTCCTCTCTTTCTATTATTCTTCTATTATATACAATGTGGAAGTAATTTAGACATGTAAACATGAAAAAAGGCTATTTTTATGACTAGAAAAAAATCCTATTTTGAAATATAGAGAGATTAGGAATTAATTATAGAAAAAAACAAGTTCATTCATGCCATTTTTATAATATCAATATATTTCAAAAATTTTTTCATTTGAACATTTTATGAAATCGTTTCCTTGACGCTCTAAGATGTTGAGAGTAAAATGGACATGTCACATAATTGTAAGAAAATGATATGACATTTTCGAGTTGATGTTTAAGGAAAAACACGTCTTTTATACATATTGAGAAATGTTTAAAGTGAGACCTTGAGCATCTTGTAAAAATTTAGGGGGGTAAATCATGGCGGGTAATCGAGAGTTTTTTAATCGCAGATTGCATTCATTACTTGGTGTAATACCTGTAGGTTTGTTTTTAATACAGCACCTTGTAATTAATCATTTTGCAACAAGGGGAGAGGAGTCATTTAATAAGGCTGCAGGTTTTATGGAAAATCTGCCATTCAGAATTTTCTTAGAAACTTTTATTATTTTCTTGCCTTTATTATTTCATGCTATCTATGGACTTTATATTGCCTTTACAGCTAAAAACAATGTAAGTAGATTTGGATTTTTCCGAAATTGGATGTTTATGCTCCAACGTTTTACTGGTGTTATCACGCTTATATTTGTTTCATGGCATGTATGGCAAACTCGAATACAAGCTGCACTCGGTCAGGAAGTTAACTTCGACATGATGGCGAGCATTCTTTCAAATCCGTTTATGCTCTGGTTTTATATAATTGGTGTTATTTCTACCATTTTCCACTTCTCAAATGGTTTATGGTCTTTCTGTGTCAGCTGGGGAATTACACTCTCACCTCGTTCACAGGTAATATCAACATATGTAACGATCGTTATCTTTATTGCTCTATCTATTGTAGGTATTCGTGCAATTACAGCATTTATTTAATATTATAGTAAAAATTTGTTCGGATTTATGAGTTGAACTTTAGGTTTACTAAGTATTAGGGAGTGAATCACAATGGCTAAAGGTAAGGTGATTATTGTCGGTGGCGGTTTAGCCGGCTTAATGGCAACAATTAAAGTTGCAGAATCTGGGACTCCGGTTGAGTTATTCTCTTTAGTTCCGGTTAAACGTTCTCACTCTGTTTGTGCTCAAGGTGGTATTAACGGAGCTGTAAATACAAAAGGAGAAGGGGATTCTCCATATATCCATTTCGACGATTCCATTTATGGTGGAGACTTTTTAGCAAACCAGCCTCCTGTTAAAGCGATGGCTGAGGCTGCACCAGGGATCATTCATTTATTAGACCGTATGGGGGTTATGTTCAATCGTACACCTGAAGGATTGTTAGATTTCCGACGCTTTGGAGGAACTCAGCATCATAGAACAGCATTTGCTGGTGCAACTACTGGTCAGCAGCTTCTTTATGCTTTGGATGAGCAGGTTCGTCGTTTCGAGGTTGCTGGCTTAGTGACAAAATATGAGGGATGGGAATTTTTGGGTGCTGTGATCGATGATGAGGGGATTTGTCGTGGAGTAGTAACGCAAAACCTAACCTCTTCTGAAATTAAATCCTTCTCTGCTGATGCTGTTATTATGGCAACTGGCGGACCTGGGATTATTTTTGGAAAATCAACAAACTCAGTTATTAATACTGGTTCAGCAGCTTCCATTGTTTATCAGCAAGGTGCATATTATGCAAACGGAGAATTTATCCAAATTCACCCGACAGCTATACCAGGGGATGATAAGCTTCGTCTTATGAGTGAATCAGCACGTGGTGAAGGTGGTCGTGTTTGGACATATAAAGATGGTAAGCCTTGGTATTTCTTAGAGGAGAAATATCCTGCATATGGAAATCTTGTTCCAAGGGATATTGCTACTCGGGAAATTTTTGATGTGTGTGTAAATCAAAAATTAGGAATTAACGGAGAAAACATGGTATACCTTGATCTTTCTCATAAAGATCCACATGAGCTAGATGTTAAGCTTGGTGGAATCATTGAAATATATGAGAAGTTCATGGGTGATGATCCACGGAAAGTTCCTATGAAAATCTTCCCTGCAGTTCACTATTCAATGGGCGGGCTTTGGGTTGATTATGATCAAATGACTAATATTCCAGGTTTATTTGCAGCAGGAGAGTGTGATTATTCTCAGCATGGTGCAAATCGCCTTGGTGCTAACTCATTATTATCTGCTATTTATGGCGGGATGGTTGCAGGTCCTAAGGTTCTTGAATATATTGAGGGCCTTAAAAAGCGTTCGGATGATGTATCTTCTTCCTTATTTGAAGGCTATGTGAAACAAGAAGAAGAAAAATGGAAAAACATCATGTCCTTGGATGGAACAGAGAATGCATATGTCATCCATAAAGAGCTTGGTGAATGGATGACAGATAATGTAACAGTTGTTCGACATAATGACAGACTATTAAAGACAGATGAAAAAATTGTTGAACTTTTAGAACGCTATAAAAACATTAATATTAATGATACGGCAAAATGGAGCAACCAGGGTGCGACATTTACTCGTCAATTACAAAATATGCTTCAATTAGCACGTGTTATCACCATTGGTGCATACAACCGTAATGAAAGCCGTGGTGCACACTACAAGCCGGACTTCCCAGATCGTAATGACGAGGAATTCTTAAAAACAACAATGGCTAAGTTTGTGGATTCCAATTCAGCGCCAGCATTCCATTATGAGGATGTCGATGTATCATTAATTAAACCACGTAAACGTGACTATACAAAAAAACACTAATAGAAAGGGAGAGTAAATGATGAGTGACAAAAAATCAGTTCGCTTTATAATAACTCGTCAAGACAATCCTGATTCTGACCCTTATCAGGAAGAGTTCGAGATTGCTTATCGTCCGAACATGAATGTGATCTCGGCGTTAATGGAAATTCGCCGTAACCCAGTGAATGTTAAAGGTGAAAAAACAACTCCAGTTGCGTGGGATATGAACTGTCTTGAGGAAGTTTGTGGTGCATGCTCAATGATTATTAATGGCAAGCCAAGACAGTCTTGTTCGGCACTTGTTGATCAGCTAGAGCAGCCAATTCGCTTAGATGCTATGCGTACTTTCCCTGTAGTACGCGACTTACAGGTTGATAGAAGTCGTATGTTTGATTCCTTGAAAAAGGTAAAAGCCTGGATTCCAATTGATGGGACATATGATCTTGGACCAGGTCCACGTATGCCAGAACCGAAGCGTCAATGGGCTTATGAATTATCAAAATGTATGACATGTGGTGTTTGCTTAGAAGCATGTCCAAATGTTAATAGCAAAACGAACTTTATGGGACCAGCTGTCTTTAACCAAGTGCGATTATTTAATGCGCATCCTACTGGTGAAATGAATAAAGCTGAGCGCTTAAATGCTTTTATGGAAGATGGGGGAATGACAGGCTGTGGTAACTCACAAAACTGTGTTCAATCATGTCCAAAAGGAATTCCGATTACAACTTCAATTGCTGCAGTAAACCGTGCAGCAACATTACAGTCCTTTAAAAACTTCTTTGGAAGTGACAACGTATAATCATTTCCCCCCTTTTCCTTCAAAGAAAAGGGGATTTTTTTTGAAAATATCCGTCAAAATGGATTGGTAAAAATGATAATAAAACGGATTACTTTCAAATTATTCAAAATAAAATATAATATAAAGAGTGAATGTTCATTCATTTTTGACTATGTGAATAGTATGGAGGAAGGGAAAATGTCGAAAATTAGTTATATTCCGGATGTTGCAGCATGGGAGAAAGAATTTCAGTTTTATCATCCTATAAAGGTTCGTTTTTCTGAAACCGATATGTTTGGACATGTAAATAATACTGTCCCTTTTACATATTTTGAGTTAGCTAGAATTGAGTATTTTAAGCATTTAGGATTTATGCAGGACTGGGTTAAGCCGGAAAACGAAACCATACCTGTTGTTGCTGATCTTCAATGCGATTTTTTGCAGCAAGTTTTTTTTGATGAAAATATTGCTGTTTATGTGAAAGCCAATTCAATTGGGAGATCGTCTGTTGATTTACACTACATGGGGAAAAAAGAAGACGGAACGATCTGTTTTACAGGCAGAGGAACGATTGTACAAATTTCTAAAAAAACCGGAAAAGGGGTAATTTGGTCTGATGAAATGAAAGCTCTCCTTCAAAATAATGAAAATGCTTGTGCTAAATGATAAGTGAATCGAATCGAATAATAAAAATAATGTTCTCCTTGATGGAAATGCTGTCACTTCAAGTGTTGAGTTGACATATTATATGGTGACTAAATATATACCCATCCCGCGGTTCATAGCTGGCGAAAGGCAAGGAGGGTTACAATACTTGAAGGAGAACGAATTTACTCACAAGCCGTTACTCACCAAACGAGAAAGAGAAGTATTCGAACTGTTAGTACAAGATAAAACAACAAGAGAAATCGCTGGTGAATTGTTTATAAGCGAAAAAACGGTTCGGAATCATATTTCGAATGCCATGCAAAAGCTTGGTGTTAAGGGGCGATCACAAGCTGTTGTAGAGCTCCTTCGAATGGGAGAGCTAGAACTGTAATTAAGACCGGCATCCATTATTGGATGCCGGTTTAAATTATTTTAGGATAGTACGAAAAGAAAATGAATACAAACGTATCTTATGTTTAATAGCACAAATAATGCCAAGATCCCTCCCTCCATAATTCTATCTTGAAATTTAGTCGAAAAAAGGTGAAAATAAATGCTATAGGGATGATACATAATATCTGCAAAAATGTAATATGGGAGTTGTCTTGAATGGATCTTGGTGAAGTGAAAATAAATGAAGATATCGACTATGTAGCAGTAATAGAAAAAGAATTGCGTTATATATCAGGTATTATTAAGCAAAAGGGTCGTGAAATATTAAGCAATTATAAGATTACCCCTCCACAATTCATTGCCCTTCAATGGCTATTTGAAGAGGGGGATATGACAATCGGGGAATTGTCCAATAAAATGTATCTTGCCTTTAGTACTACGACCGATTTGGTTGATCGAATGGAGAAAAATAATCTTGTTAAACGGGTGAAGGATCCAAATGATCGTAGGGTTGTTCGTATCCATCTTTTAGAAGAAGGAGAGCGAATAATTGAGGAGTGCATTAAAAAGCGGCAATTATATTTAAAAGAAGTACTCATTCATTTTTCAGATGAGGATGTAGAGTTACTCAAAAATAATTTGACAAGATTGCATCAAGATATGCGTAAAGAATGAGGCGGTATGTTTGGATAAACCAATCGGTATTATTGATTCTGGTGTCGGTGGTTTGACTGTAGTAAAAGAAGTTATGCGTCAACTGCCAAATGAAGAAATCATTTATTTAGGAGACACGGCACGGTGTCCATACGGTCCAAGGCCCGGAGATGAGGTAAAAGAATTTACCTGGGAAATATCTAATTTTCTATTAACCAAAGAAATAAAAATGCTCATTATTGCTTGTAATACTGCAACAGCCGTTGCTTTGGATGAAATCCGAAGCCATCTCTCTATTCCAGTTCTTGGAGTGATCACTCCTGGTGCTAGAGCAGCGATTAAAAAAACAAATAATCAAACAATCGGTGTTATCGGAACAGTAGGGACTATAAAAAGTGGAGCCTATGAGAAAGCCCTTAAGCAAATTAATAGCCATGTCAAAGTCCATAGTCTTGCTTGCCCTAGATTTGTCCCACTTGTTGAAAGCGGAGAGTATGAGGGATCATTAGCTGCAAGAATTGTAAAAAAAACATTAAACCCTTTAAAAAATAATGGAATGGATACACTTATTTTAGGCTGTACGCATTATCCTCTTTTAGAGCCACTCGTCAAAAAGGTGGTAGGAGATGGTGTAAATATCATAAGCTCTGGAGATGAAACAGCACGGGAGGCAAGTGCTATTCTCTATCATCAGGGTATATTGAATAGTAGCCATTCAATACCAAACCATCAATTTTTTTCTACTGGATCAAAGGATATTTTCTCAACTATCGCTACAAAATGGCTAAATATCCCAATTGATAATGTGGAGAAAATAACTATTTAAAAACCTTCGAATTTCGAAGGTTTTTCTTTTTAAATGTATCACAGAAATATCGGTAGCTTTTAAGAGGTACGTTTCCGCCTCGGAATGCGTAGTATAATATATTGCGTCGTTAATAATTTCAACCATAGACATTAACAAAGTCATATATACAAGTAATATTGTCCTAGATACCATAATCATTGCATACATGTTAAAATAAAGGAAACTTTATTGAATTAGGTGATGTATTTTGTTATTAGAAGCAGAAAAATATTTAAAGCAATATTTTGGTTATCCTTCATTTCGTTCTGGTCAAAAGGAAATTATCCAAAATCTGTTAAAAAATAAAAACACTCTTGGTATCCTTCCAACCGGTGGCGGAAAATCCCTCTGTTTTCAGATTCCCGCACTAATGCTCCCTGGAACAACAATCATAATATCCCCTTTAATTTCTCTCATGAAAGATCAAGTTGATGCATTACTTACTGCTGAAATACCAGCAACTTATATTAACAGTTCCCTTAATCAGCAAGAATATAAGGAAAGGATGATGGGAATCCGCTCTGGTAAATATAAGCTTGTTTATGCTGCTCCAGAACGATTTGAATCGGAAGGCTTTTTAGAAATGTTGAATTCTTTGTCGATAGCTATGATCGTGTTCGATGAAGCCCATTGTATATCACAATGGGGACATGATTTCAGACCAAGCTATCGTTCAATTATTCAAAATCTTAGTAAGCTGCATTCTCGTCCTGTGTTAGCCGCACTAACCGCAACAGCTACAAAGGATGTTGCAGAGGATATAAGAAACCTCTTAAACATTCAACTTTCAGATAGCTTTATTACCGGTTTTGCAAGAGAGAATCTTGCTTTTCATGTGATGAAGGGTGTGAATAAGAGAGACTTTATCATGCAATATATTAAAAATCACCCACAAGAATCAGGAATTATTTATACCTCAAGTAGGAAAGAAGCAGACCAGCTATACAATTATTTAAATGCGAATCAACTATCTGTTGCCAAATATCATGCTGGTATGGGTGAGGAAGCAAGGAAAAATGCTCAAAACCAATTTGTCTATGATGAAGCAGATATTATGATTGCAACAAATGCATTTGGGATGGGAATTGATAAGTCGAATGTCCGCTTTGTCATTCATTACAATCTTCCGCGCAATATTGAAGCCTATTATCAAGAGGCAGGCCGTGCAGGCAGAGACGGGGAGGAAAGCTCATGCTACTTATTATTTTCCCCACAGGATATCCAGCTTCAAAAATTTTTAATTGAGGAAACAAATCTCGATTTTCAAAAAAGGGAGCAAGAATACAATAAATTAAAGCAAATGATTCACTACTGCCATACTGAAAAATGTCTACAATCGTATATTATTGAATATTTTGATGCTGACGGTGTACAGGATGACTGTGGAAAATGCGGTAATTGCATGGACAAGCGTGAGCAAATCGAGATTACAGAAGAATCACTTATGGTTTTTTCTTGTATAAAAAGAATGGGTGAAAGATTTGGGATCACGTTAACTGCACAGGTATTAAAAGGATCTCAAAATAAAAGGATACGTGAATTTCAATTTGATAAGCTGTCGACGTACGGTCTACTTAAACGATATAAAGAAAAAGAGATTATAGATATAATGAATTATTTGCTAGCGGAAGGATATTTATCATTAACAGATAGTAAATATCCAATTGTTAAATTGACTGAAAATGCTTTACCAGTCTTAAAGAAACAAGAGCAAATTTATATGAAAATGACCATACATGCACCTGCATTTGAAAGGGAAGAAAATAGCGATCTATTTACTGTTCTTCGTTCACTAAGAAAAAAATTAGCAGATGAAGATAAAGTACCACCATATGTTGTCTTTGCTGATACAGCATTGAAAGAAATGAGCAGGTACTATCCAATTGATCAATCATCAATGCTAAGAATTAAAGGAGTAGGTCAAGTAAAATATGATAAATACGGTGAGTTTTTTATAGAGGTAATAAAGAAGTTTATTAGCGATCATAATATCCAAATAAAATCTATGCCGGAAATATCTGTACCGGAAGAGAATGAAAAAACAAATGATATTCCTAGCTATCTAGTATCATATAATTATTATTTAGACGGTCAATCATTGAATGAAATTGCAAAGAAACGTAATTTTTCACCCGTTACCATTCAGGATCATATTATCCGTGCTGTTAGGGAAGGAAATAAAATTCAATGGGAAGAAATTTTTGATGAGCAAACAGAAAAGATCATTTTAGAAGCTGTAAACAGAGTGGGAAAAGAAAAGTTGAAGCTTATTAAGGATGAGATTGATCCAGAGATAGATTATTTTACGATTAAGGCAGTGCTAGCAAAAAAAGAGCTAGTTTAGAAGTAGGCTGAATACCGATGATAATAGCCAAATTTTTATGTAACCTATCCTATTAAAAAAACTAATTTTTTTTCTCCGAGACGGTCTAAATTGCAAACAGGCTCGTATACATGTAGTAAAACTGTCTTGGAGGGATTATATGTCTATAAATAAGAAAACAACCATTGTGTCTGCCGTCCTTGTTTCATCAGTATTATTATCTGGATGCGGATTGTTTAGCTCTGGCGGAAAGGAAAAAATGGATCCGCCTCAAACAGTATCCTATACAGAAGATGGAAAATCTGTTAAAGAGGAATCAACAGAAACCGAAACAACTGGAACTGAGGAAGCAGAGGTTACTGGTACGGTTCAAACAGAGCTTTATTTAGTTAATAAAGATGGAATAGTAGTTCCTCAAACATTAGCTCTTCCGAAAACTGAATCAGTGGCCAAGCAGGCGCTAGAATATCTTGTTAAGGATGGTCCCGTCACAGGAATGCTGCCAAATGATTTTGAGGCTGTCCTTCCAGCAGATACGACATTATCTGTAAATATTAGAGACAAAGTTGCAACGGTTAATTTTTCAAAAGAATTTAAGGATTATCAAGCAGAAGAAGAAATGAAAATTCTACAATCTGTGACTTGGACTTTAACACAATTTGATTCGGTAGATAAAGTGAAATTTCAAATGAACGGTCATGATCTTAAGGCAATGCCTGTTAAGGGATCTCCTATTGGCGAAGGCTACAGCAGGGCGAATGGAATAAACCTTGATACAACAGACGTGGCTGATATTCGTAATACGAAACCAGTAACGGTCTACTATATTGGTGGCAATAAAGATGCCTATTACTATGTTCCTGTGACGAAGCGTGTTTCTAATAAAGAATCTAATAATTTGCGTGCAGCAGTTAACGAGCTTGTGAAGGGGCCAAGTTATGATACAAATCTAGATAGCGATTTCTTAGCGGATGTAAAGCTTTTGGAAGATCCAAAGATCGATGAAAATGGCAAAGTTACTTTAAACTTTAATGAAGCAATTTTTAGCAGCAGCTCTGAAGAGAAGGTTATTTCTAAACATCTAATAAATGCTCTTGTACTCTCAATTACTGAGCAAAAAGGAATTGAAAGTGTCGCTATAACAGTCGATGGCAAGGCAGAGCTTGTAGACGAATCGGGTAAAAATCTGACGGAACCAGTTACACGACCTGAAAAAGTAAACACAGGTAGTTTTTAAAAAAAGTTTTTTGATATACTATATAGTGACAATGGAAAGAGGAGGCAATTCATGTCGCCTCTTTCCGTTGTCATTGGCTTTTTAAAGAATAAGTATAGCTTTTTTTGAGTTAGAGAAATGTCTAGCGTAAGCAGCCACCCCCGACGTACAGGATGTACTAGTGTCGACAATGCGACAGGACAAGGAAAGCTTCGTCAGCGACACCTCGCACGACCAAAAGGGGAGCTTGGGGAGGATGTCGCGGTATTGTCGACCTCGAGGTCATAAGTCAGTCCGTCAAGAAGGTTAAAAACAACCTTCTCGCCGGCCTGTCTTATGCTTGCCTTAGGGTGATCATAGCGCTTCCGCTTTTCTATGAAGTTAAGGAGGAATCTTTTTATGCGTGTAGATGGAAGAGGGCAATTACAATTAAGACCTATACATATTGAAACCAATTATTTAAAGCATCCTGAAGGCTCCGTATTAATAAGCGTTGGAGATACAAAGGTGATTTGTACGGCGAGTATAGATGAACGAGTGCCGCCTTTTATGCGTGGAGAAGGGAAGGGATGGATTACTGCAGAATATTCCATGCTGCCTAGAGCAACAGAGCAAAGAAATATTCGAGAAGCAGCGAGAGGAAAAATATCAGGAAGGACAATGGAAATTCAGCGTTTAATTGGCCGTGCTCTACGTGCAGTCGTTGATCTTGAAGCAATTGGTGAAAGGACAATCTGGCTTGATTGCGATGTTATCCAAGCTGACGGGGGCACGAGAACAGCGTCAATAACAGGAGCATTTGTTGCTATGGCACTTGCATTAGATAATCTCAGCAAAAGTAAAAAGCTATCAAGCTATCCCATCAAGGATTTTTTAGCAGCAACAAGTGTAGGGATTTTAGAAAATAAGCAAGTAGTTGTTGATTTAAATTATATCGAGGACTCTAAAGCATTAGTAGACATGAATGTTGTCATGATAGGCGATGGGGAATTTGTCGAATTACAGGGAACAGGGGAAGAAGCGACTTTTTCCTACAATGAGCTTCAAGAATTATTAAAATCTGCACAAGACGGACTTACGTCCATATTCGAATTGCAAAAAGAAGCTCTTGGCGAAGAGATCACAAACAAAATAAATGCTAGAAAAGATTAAGCGGAGAGGAAGGCTTAGAATGCAGGAAGTAATCATTGCCACAAAAAATGCTGGGAAAGCAAAAGAGTTTGAAAACATGTTCCAACCATTAGGCTATAAAGTAAAAACACTATTAGATTTCCCAGAATTACATGATGTCGAAGAGACAGGGAATACGTTTGAGGAAAATGCCATATTAAAAGCAGAAACGATCTCGAGGGCTTTGAATAAAATGGTCATTGCCGATGATTCTGGATTAGCAATCGATGCGCTTAATGGAAGGCCAGGAATTTTTTCAGCAAGGTATGCAGGAGAAGAAAAAAATGACGAAGCCAATATGGACAAGGCGTTGGGAGAATTGCAAAATGTTGACGATCACGAACGCCAGGCAAGATTTTACTGTGCATTAGCGGTTGCAGCTCCTGGGCAAGAAACCTTCACTGTCACCGGGACATGCGAAGGGATGATTTTACGGGAAAAAAGAGGTGCATTTGGATTTGGCTATGATCCCGTTTTTTATGTTATCGAAAAAGATAAAGCGATGGCTGAGCTAAATCCTGAAGAAAAAGCACAAATTAGTCACCGCGCTCATGCTCTTCGAAAGTTAGAAAGTCAGCTTCCGATCCTCTTTTCAGAGGGAAAATAGATATGAAATTCTTAATTGTAAGCGATAGTCATAGACTAAGCGAAGATTTAACTTCGATTAAGGATAAGCATGCTATGGAAGTTGATCTCATGATCCATTGTGGCGATTCAGAGCTAGCCGCTAATGATCTGTGCCTAAATGGATTTGCAGTTGTTCGTGGAAATTGTGATTTTGATAATAATTTTCCAGAGGATCTTGTAGAAAATATTGGGGATCATAGAGTATTAGTTACTCATGGTCACCGCTATTCTGTAAAATCGACATTAATGAACCTATGCTATCGGGCAAAGGAACTCGATGCCAGTATTGTTTGTTTCGGCCATTCACATTATCTTGGTGCAGAAATGATCGATAACATACTATTCATCAATCCTGGGAGCATTAAACAGCCTAGAGGGAGAACAGAAAAGACATATGTTATTTTGGAAATAGAAAGTGCTGAGATCAATCTCCGTGTATTTGAATTAGAGAAAGGAGAAATTAGTGAATTAGCTCAGAAATTTTCACTTCCAAAAAAAGAGTAAACGGCATATACTTATTGAGGGAAGAAAAAAGCTTCCCTCATAAAATATTTTATATTTTATGTTGACTTTTGATTATTAGTCTAATATAATAAAACTTGTCCTTGAAAGTGACATTACATTTTTTAAAGTATGTAAAATTAAAAAATTTATTAATGTCCCAGTAGCTCAGCTGGATAGAGCAACGGCCTTCTAAGCCGTCGGTCGGGAGTTCGAATCTCTCCTGGGACGCCATTTATACATCAAATTGTTACATATCTACCGACATCTACTCACCTTTATGGTGAGTTTTTTTGTTTTCAAGGCTTTGTTAATGACTATTGTTTAACATAGCCATTCCCCAAAAATAAGACTCTAATGGTGGAGTTTAATTCAAAATTTCCTTTGTTCACAAAATAATATATAAAAAATTTAAAGGCATCTGATCTTATATATATCAACAATGAAAGCGGATACAACAAAACTGATTTATTAAAATTATCAAATAATTCACAAATAAGGTGTTGACGGTTTAGTAAAATGGGCGTAAGATAGTCCTCAATATAAGAAAACAAATAATTCAAAAATATAACAAACAGTCCTTTGGGTTATCAAACTTTTATAACAAGTAGTTTTTTTTAACCTAAAAATTCAATGGTTTAAAGCGGTAAAAAAATAAAGAATATTGAAAAAAGCAAAGAAGAGGATAAGTAGCTTATGCATAGGAATTTACAGAGAGCCGGCGGCTGCTGAAAGCCGGTAATTCTTGCATAAAGTGAACTCGCCTCAGAGCATCAGCTTGAAAGATTCTTTTTAGTAGAGTTGGTCGGGTGTTACCACCCGTTATCAAAACGAACAGCATTTCAGCTGTTCATAAGTGCACGTTAATAGCGTGAATTTAGGGTGGTACCGTGGAACAGGTTTTAAAGCCTTTTCATCCCTTTACCTAGTATAAGTAGGTGTATGAGGGATGAAAGGGCTTTTTATATTGAATTTAAGTAATGAACAAAGAGGAGGTTAAATTAGAATGTTGCAGGATGCTGCCTTTACAGAAACAAAGGCTGAGACAGAATTGGTCACAGGTGCTGATCTGTTATTAGAAGCCTTGGAGAAGGAAAAGGTTGAAGTGATTTTTGGATATCCAGGAGGAGCAGTCTTACCGATTTATGACAAATTATATCATTCAAAAATTCTCCACGTATTACCCAGACATGAACAGGGGGGAATTCACGCAGCTGAGGGGTACGCAAGGATTTCAGGAAAGCCTGGAGTTGTCATCGCTACATCAGGCCCAGGAGCTACTAATATTGTTACAGGACTAACGGATGCCATGATGGACTCCTTACCACTTGTTGTTTTCACTGGTCAGGTGGCAACAAGTGTCATCGGATCAGATGCTTTTCAAGAAGCAGATATTCTTGGGATTACAACCCCAATAACAAAATATAACTATCAAGTACGAAACATAGAAGACATTCCAAGGATTGTTAAAGAGGCATTTTATATAGCATCAAGCGGAAGACCTGGACCAGTACTGATCGATATACCAAAAGACATTGCAGCTTTTGTATCAAAACCTCCGATAGAGCAAGAAATAAACTTACCTGGATATCAGCCGACACTTCATCCTAACTATTTACAAATTCGTAAATTAACAGAAGCGGTTAGCGGGGCTAAAAAGCCAGTAATACTAGCTGGAGCAGGTATCCTACATGCAAAAGCATCAGATGAATTAAAGAGATATGCAGAGCAGCAACAAATTCCGGTTATTCATACATTGCTAGGCTTAGGAGGATTTCCAGCAAATCACAAACTATTTGTTGGGTTAGCAGGGATGCATGGTTGTTACGCATCAAATATGGGATTAAGTGAATGTGATTTATTAATTAATATAGGGGCACGATTTGATGATCGACTGACAGGCAATTTACAGCATTTCGCTCCAAATGCAACTGTTGCCCATATTGATATTGATCCAGCAGAAATTGGTAAAAATGTACCAACATCCATCCCGATTGTAGCAGATGCAAAAGAAGCATTAAAGCAGTTAATTCAGCAAGATGGTAAGCCGCCTGCCAATAAGGAATGGCATGAACAAATTCAAAAATGGCAGGAAGAATACCCCTATTATTATGGCAAGTCAAGCGAAGGTTCTATAAAACCTCAAAAGACAATGGAAATGCTTTTCGAGAAAACAGAAGGTAAAGCTATTGTTGTAACAGATGTTGGTCAGCACCAAATGTGGGCTGCACAATATTATCGTTTCAATCAAGCAGATAGGTGGGTAACTTCAGGAGGATTAGGAACGATGGGATTTGGCCTCCCAGCCAGTATTGGAGCTCAGTTTGCTGATCCTGATGCATGTGTAGTTGCCGTTCTTGGAGATGCTGGTTTCCAAATGTCGACTCAAGAGCTTGCAGTTATCAGGGAGTTTAATCTTCCAATTAAGATTTGCATATTCAACAATCACTCTTTAGGAATGGTTCGTCAGTGGCAAGAGTTTTTTTATGAATCACGTTTTTCTCATAGTAAAATCTCCGTGCAGCCTTCCTTTGTGAAACTAGCTGAAGCCTATGATATCAAAGGTTATGTAATCAGTTCAGTGGATCACGCAGAGGAAATATTAAACGATGTTTTAAATAATCGTGAGCCAGTTCTGCTAGATTTTAGAATTGATCCAAATGAAAATGTATATCCAATGATCGCACCAGGAAAAGGATTGCATGAAATGGTAGGTGCTAAGCCTTGAAAAGAACGATTAGTATGACAGTATTGAATCGCCCTGGGGTATTAAATAGAATTACAAATTTATTTTCCAAGCGAAATTATAATATTGAAAGTATTTCTGTGGGGCTTACTGAACATGAAGGCGTTTCTAGAATTACTTGTGTTATACATGTAGATAGTGAACGAGAAACAGAACAAATTACGAAACAGCTGAATAAGCAAATTGATGTTTTAAAAGTAACTGATATTAGTGACCAAGCAATTGTTGCAAGAGAATTAGCTTTAATTAAAGTTCTTTCAACTCCACAAATAAGAAATGAAATTTATGCTTTAATTGAACCATTTCGAGCAAATGTCATTGATGTGGGGAGGGATAGCCTTGTTATTCAAATTACTGGAGAATCAGAAAAGATCGAGGCATTCATTGAGCTAATTAAGCCATACGGAATAAAAGAACTTGCCAGAACAGGAACGACAGCTTTCCCTCGAGGAACACAGCCTTCAGTAAGCCAAACTAAAGCATATTCGATTGTTTAACTAACTTAAATCGTCGATATAGTTATTAAAAAAAGGCTGTGTTACAGCTTAGTGTTGATATTGCTAATTTGTAGTTGATCGGAGCGCCTGCGCGGAAATCAACATGGGAGTTTAACATACCCAATAAAAAAACTATTTAACAAAGAGAGGGAGAAGAAAAATGGCAAAAATGTATTATAACGGAGATGCAAACGCAGCATATTTAAACGGAAAGAAAGTAGCAGTAATCGGCTATGGATCACAAGGTCATGCACACGCACTAAATATGAGGGATAGTGGTGTAGAGGTTGTCATTGGGCTCAGGAAGGGTAAATCATGGGATAAGGCAGTAGAAGATGGATTCCAAGTATACTCTGTTGGGGAAGCGACAGCTCAAGCAGATGTCGTGATGATTCTCTTGCCAGATGAGCTGCAGACAAAAGTTTATAAAGAAGAAATTGAACCAAATTTAACAAATCAAGCGCTAATGTTTGCTCACGGTTTTAATGTTCACTTTAATCAAATTGTACCACCAAAGGAAAGTGATGTGCTTCTTGTTGCTCCAAAAGGGCCAGGTCACCTTGTTAGAAGAACATATGAGCAGGATGCTGGTGTTCCAGCACTATTCGCCATCTATCAGGATGTAACAGGTGAGGCAAAAGAGCTTGCTTTAGCTTATGCAAAAGCAATTGGTGCACTTAGAGCAGGTGCGTTAGAAACAACTTTTAAAGAGGAAACAGAAACAGATTTATTCGGAGAGCAAGCAGTTCTGTGTGGAGGTTTAACATCTCTTGTCAAAGCTGGATTTGAAACATTAGTCGAGGCAGGGTATCAGCCGGAATTAGCCTATTTCGAAACATTGCATGAATTAAAACTGATTGTAGATTTAATGTATGAAGGCGGATTGGAAGGCATGCGCTATTCGATTTCTGATACTGCTCAGTGGGGAGATTTTGTCAGTGGCCCACGTGTAGTTGATGAAAGAGTAAAAGATGAAATGAAAGCCATTCTAAAAGATATTCAAGATGGAAAATTTGCCAAGGGATGGATCTTAGAGAATCAGGCCAATCGCCCAGTCTTTAATGCTATAAATGCACGTGAAAAGGAACATCTTATTGAGCAAGTAGGAAGAGATTTAAGAAAAATGATGCCATTTGTCAATAAAGATAAGAAGAAAGAAGTTGTTGCAAGTGCCAAACATTAAAATATTCGATACTACCTTGAGAGATGGAGAGCAATCAGCCGGTGTCAATCTTAATCTTTCAGAAAAAATAGAAATTGCAAGACAGCTGGAAAGATTGAATGTGGATATCATTGAAGCGGGATTTCCGGCAGCATCTAAAGGAGACTTTACATCCGTTCAAAAAATTGCACAAATGGTTAAAAATTGTTCAGTGACAGGTCTTGCCCGCGCGGTAATTTCCGATATTGATGCCGCATGGGAAGCGCTAAAAAATGGAGCAGAACCTAGGCTTCATACGTTCATTGCTACATCACCGATACACCGTCAATATAAATTGAAAATGTCGAAAGAGGAAGTAATTGAAACCGCAGTTCAAACTGTAAAATACGCAGCCAGTAAATTTCCGATTGTTCAATGGTCTGCAGAGGATGCATCAAGAACAGAGCTTCCATATTTAGCTGAAATAGTAGAGAAAGTGATTCAAGCAGGAGCTAGAGTCATTAATATACCGGATACGGTGGGATACGGAACACCAGAAGAATACGGAAAGATTTTTAAGTATTTAAGAGAACATGTTTCTTCTATTGATAAAGTGTCATTATCTACACATTGTCATGATGATCTAGGAATGGCGATTGCAAATTCATTAGCGGCAGTGGAGTATGGGGCTACTCAAGTTGAGGGAACAATAAATGGAATTGGCGAGAGAGCAGGGAATGCCGCTCTTGAGGAAATTGCTGTTGCCTTGCATATTAGAAAAGATTTTTATGAGGCTTCTACTCGACTAAATCTGCAAGAAGTTAGCCGAACAAGCAGTCTTGTCAGTAAGCTTACAGGAATGATCGTCCCAGCCAATAAGGCAGTTGTTGGCAGAAATGCTTATGCACATGAATCTGGTATCCATCAGGACGGTGTTTTAAAGGAGAAAACAACCTATGAAATTATTTCTCCAGAATTAGTAGGATTCCAATCCAATTCTTTAGTATTAGGTAAACATTCGGGAAGACATGCTTTTAAGAACCGCTTAAATGAACTTGGACTGAATATAACTGACGAGGATATTAAGGAGTTGTTTACAGCTTTTAAAGATTTAGCCGACCGTAAAAAAGAAATGACAGATGATGATTTAGTAGCGCTCGTATTGGAAGAAAAGCTATCGAAAGAAGAGCGTTTCTATGAATTAATCCAAATTCAAATTCAATACGGAACAAACCAAGTACCAACTGCTACTGTCACATTATCTGGTGCGCAGAAAGAAGTTATCCAAGAAGCGGGAACTGGTGCAGGAAGTATCGAGGCACTATATAATACGCTTGAAAAGTGCATGGCTGGCCCAATTAATCTATTAGATTACCGAATTCAGTCAGTTGGTGCTGGCAGGGACGCTCTTGCACAGGTTTATGTAAAACTTAAGTATTTGGATTTTGAAACGAGTGGACGCGGCTTGGCGCAAGATGTGCTGGAGGCATCAGCGAAAGCATATTTAAATGCAGTGAATAGAGTTATTTATTTGAAGGATAAAAATCCAGAGTTAAGTGTAACTCTGTAAAACTTATCCTATATTAATAGAAATAGTAATCTAAAAAATCATAAGCGGTCACTATCATACAACGGAGGGATAACGATGAAAAAGCGTATCGCAGTATTACCAGGAGATGGAATCGGCAAAGAGGTTGTAAAAGGAGCGATTGAAGTTTTACAGGCTGTTGCAGAACGTTTCGGTCACCAGTTTTATTTTCAATACGGAAAAATCGGTGGAGAAGCAATTGATGCGGTTGGCACCCCGCTGCCCGATGAAACTGTTGAGCTATGTAAACAAAGCGATGCGGTTTTACTAGGTGCAGTTGGCGGATATAAATGGGATCGTCAGCCTGTCCACCTCCGTCCTGAGCGTGGTCTATTAAAAATTCGTAAAGACTTAAATCTCTTTGCTAATTTAAGGCCAACTAATTACTATCCAAGTTTAGCTGAATCTTCACCTCTTAGAAATGAAGTAATTGAAGGTGTAGATATGGTAATGGTTAGGGAATTGACAGGTGGCTTATACTTTGGGAAACCAAGTGAACGAACAAAGAAAAATGGTGAAGATGCAGTTGTAGATACTTTATATTATCAAAGAAAGGAAATGGAAAGAGTCATTAAACTTGCATTTGAGCTTGCAAAAACAAGAAAAGGCAAAGTAACTTCTGTTGATAAAGCTAATGTTTTGGAATCTAGTCGAATGTGGAGAGAAGTTGCAGAAGAGGTAGGGAAGGAATATCCTGAAGTCGTTCTTGAGCATATGTTAGTGGATAATGCTGCGATGCAAATGATTAAAAAACCGAAACAATTCGATGTTGTTGTCACAGAAAATATGTTTGGAGATATTTTAAGTGATGAGGCTTCTGTACTTACTGGATCATTAGGAATGCTGCCTTCAGCAAGCCTTTCACAAAAAGGGCCATATTTATACGAGCCAATTCATGGCTCTGCTCCAGACATCGAAGGTAAAAATGTTGCGAATCCGATTGCGATGATTCTTTCTGCAGCAATGATGCTTCGTCTATCTTTTGGAATGAACGAAGAAGCTGAAGCGGTTGAACAGGCTGTTAATCAAGTTCTAGATGCAGGATATCGAACGGCGGACATTATGTCATTTGGAAAGAAAAAAGTCTCTACCTCTGAAATGGTAGAAGAAGTTAAAGCAACACTACTTGACAATGAAGCAATTTTGAACATCATGAGTGCTTATGCCTAGAAAAGCGTAAGCGCCTTGCTCAGGGGCGACAAGCATAAGGCGAGCCAGCGAGAAGGTTGTTCTTTAACCTTCTTGATGGATTGACTTATGACCTCGAGCCCCTAGGCGCTGGAGCTAGACAAATAGAAAAGCGTAAGCGCCTTGCTCAGGGGCGACAAGCATAAGGCGAGCCAACGAGAAGGTTGTTCTTTAACCTTCTTGATGGATTGACTTATGACCTCGAGCCCCTAGGCGCTGGAGCTAGACAAATAGAAAAGCGTAAGCGCCTTGCTCAGGGGCGACAAGCATAAGGCGAGCCAGCGAGAAGGTTGTTCTTTAACCTTCTTGATGGATTGACTTATGACCTCGAGCCCCTAGGCGCTAGAGCTAGACAAATAGAAAAGCGTTAGCGCCTTGCTCAGGGGCGACAAGCATAAGGCGAGCCAGCGAGAAGGTTGTTCTTTAACCTTCTTGATGGATTGACTTATGACCTCCGACGGACAGGAAGTCCTAGTGCCGATTTTGCCACAGGACGTGGCGTCTTAATCGGCGAGCCCCTAGGCGCTGGAGCTAGACAATAGAGAAGCGTAATCGCCTTAAGGCTTATAATTAGAAAACTGAAAGTGACACGGCCAGCTTTTTGGTCGTGTTTCTTTTAAAAGGAGGAGGAATAGTATGGGAAAATCAATTATTGATAAAATATGGGAGAAGCATGTTGTTCATCAGGAGGAGGGGAAACCGGATTTATTGTATATCGATCTTCATTTAGTCCATGAGGTTACTTCTCCACAAGCATTTTCAGGTTTAAGAATGAAAAATAGAAAGGTGAGAAGGCCAGATAAAACTTTTGCTACAGTCGACCATAATATTCCAACAGATAATCGATATGAGATTAATGATTCTGTCGCATTAAATCAGATGACAACTTTAGAAAAGAATTGCTCAGAGTTTGGTATTCAATTAGCTGGTATTGACAGCCCCGATCAAGGAATTGTCCATGTCATTGGACCTGAGCTAGGCTTGACACAGCCAGGCATGACGATCGTTTGTGGAGATAGCCATACTTCCACCCATGGTGCTTTTGGATCTATCGCTTTTGGTATTGGGACAAGCGAAGTTGAACATGTATTAGCAACCCAGACCATTTGGAGAATAAAGCCTAAAACATTAAAGCTTGAAATTAACGGCAGTCTTAGAAAAGGCGTGACAGCAAAAGATGTCATACTATATATACTCGCGAAATATGGGATAGATTTTGGTACAGGTCATGTCGTCGAATACTGTGGTGATACAATTAGAAGGATGTCAATGGAAGAAAGAATGACGATCTGCAATATGTCTATTGAAGGAGGGGCTCGTGCAGGTCTAGTTAGTCCTGATGAAACAACTTTCTCCTATATAAAAGGAAGAAGATACGCACCAAAAGATGAGGATTTCTCTCTGACAGTAAAAAAATGGGAAGAGCTTGCATCAGATGATGATGCCTCCTATGATAGGGAAATTTGTATAGATGCCAATGATATTGCCCCAATGGTAAGCTGGGGAACGAACCCGTCAATGACAGGAAAAATAAATGAAAAAATTCCGACCATCAATGATTGCAGTTCTGAATTAGAAAAAAAATCCCTTGAAAGAGCTTTAGCCTATATGGGACTGCAGGAAGGGCAAAAAATCGAGGATATTAGGATTCAGCATGTTTTTATTGGATCATGTACAAATTCTAGAATTGAAGATTTACGACAGGCTGCAAGTATTGCAAGAGGGAATAAGGTTCATCCAACTGTGAGGGCGCTGGTCGTACCTGGTTCGCAAGCTGTAAAGAAGCTCTCAGAATCAGAAGGGCTTGATGTCATTTTTAAGCAGGCAGGCTTTGAATGGCGTGATTCAGGCTGCAGTATGTGCTTAAGTATGAACAATGATATTGTCCCAAGTGGAGAACATTGTGCATCAACCTCTAACCGGAATTTTGAAGGCCGTCAAGGGTTTGGTGCAAGAACACACTTGGTTAGTCCTGCCATGGCAGCAGCAGCAGCCGTTTATGGCCGATTCGTAGATGTGGGTGCCATGAGTGCTGCTGAAACAGTTTAAGAAAAGTAAATGCGGTATCGTTGCTAATCGAAATAGGAGGAATTGTATATGAGTGGCTTTAAAGTTTTTGAGGGGAAAGCAGTAGCTCTTGACAGGGCAAATGTTGATACTGATCAGATTATTCCTAAGCAATTTTTAAAAAGAATAGAAAAAACAGGCTTTGGTCAATATTTATTCTATGATTGGCGTTTTTTGAAAAATGGAGAGCTTAATCCTGACTTTGAATTAAATCAGCCTGAAAATCAAAATGCCTCTATATTAATCGCCAATGAGAATTTTGGATGCGGTTCTTCAAGGGAACATGCACCATGGGCTTTGTTGGATTATGGATTTAGAGTGGTAATAGCACCTTCTTTTGCAGATATTTTTCATCAAAACTGTTTAAAGAACGGTATGCTCCCAATTAAATTACAAACCGAAGAGGTAAATTATTTATTTTTAAAAGCAAAAGAACAACCTTATCAATTAAAAGTTGATTTAGAAAATGAAACAATTTCAGATAATAATGGTTTTTTAACGGCATTTCCAATTAATGGTTATTGGAAGAGCATGCTATTGAATGGCTGGGATGAAATTGAGATCACTCTTCAACTAGAAGAAAAAATTTCGGAGTTTGAAAAATCGGGTGGTGTCTTTTCGTAAATTAGATAAACTTGCCGTTTGCCAAGACTTTTTGGCGAATGCCTAGTTATTCTGATGAAATCTTTTTTCCAGATACTATATCGAAATACAAATTCACATTTGTACGTTTGAAAATTTTATCATTTCTATTAGTCAAAAAGATTCGCGGACTGCACAGTGAATCTTTTTGTTTTTTCGAAAATCCCGTGCTAAACTACATAAAAAAGTGTTTTAAATTATTCTGTAAAAAAGGTTTGCAAAAAAGCCAAAAAATACATTAGAGGCGTGACGATTATGAAAAAACGAGATCGGAAAAAACTAAATGATAAAATTATTCTTTTTCCCGATCTAGAAAAAAGGCTTATGGAAAAAGGATTAGAATGTCTACAACAAAAAAAATATCTGGAAGCTATTGAATTTCTTGAAGGGGCAATGGCATTAGAGCAAAATAATAATGATATCCATATTGGTCTTGTTCTTGCTTATTTTGAAGCCGGCCGTCTTTCTGAAGCAAAACAATTAGCAAATAGCATGCTCCAAGAGGGGCTAGGAGATTATATTCAAATTATTGATCTATACTTAATGATTCTTGTACAATTACATCAATATGATGAAATTGTTGCTACGATTGAAATATTAATAGAAGAAAAAGAAATTCCGCATGACAAACTTGAACATTTTACACGATTGCTTGAATTCAGCAAAAAGATGATAGAATCAAATCAAGAGATAGGATTTGTTGAAGATCCTGCTTATGAACCTGAGCCTAATCATCTGGAGCTAAACCTTATATCAATTAAGGATCAACAAGAGCAGATCATGATCGCAGCCCAGCTAGCAGAACGGAATATAAGACCCTTTATCGATGAAATTAAATCATATCTTCAGTTAAAAGAAGGGCAACCATTCTTTAAAACCATCCTTTTAAATGTTTTAACAGAACATGAATATGAGAAGGAAATAATTGTAGAAAAGCTTGACAGAAAACAGGCGATTAAACCGGCCAATCTGCTAGGAGTTCATGAACAGAAACAGATGAAAAGCCTGCTTCAGGTTGTAGGAAATCAACTTGAACATGAAGACCCGATCCTATATGAACATATAAAAAGTTTAATAGCTCGACATAATCTCATTATATACCCATTTCAGCTAGAACCTTTTAAGGATGAAGTTTGGGGGGCAGCCTACCACTCTCTTGCGTCAGAGTATCTTGGTTTATCGCAATCACTGGAAGAGCTCTCACAGCGTTATCAAGTCAAAGAAGAAGAATTGATAAGAGCAGGATTAATTTTAATGAAAATAGAAGAAATTTCATCCACCAATTTATAGGTTCTTTGTTGAAAGCTCGGGTTCATATGTTATAATATAATGGTTGTATATGTAAATGGTATTTATTATGTAAAAAAATGATAATGCTTGAAAATCAAGCTGTATCAATACCAATTCGTTACGAATGAAATGCTAATAGATTGTTGGAGGGAAATAATCATATGTCTGCAAAATTTGAAAAGCTTGAAGGGAACCTTGGAGTTCTTACAATTGAAGTAGATGCAGAGAAAGTATCTGAAGGATTAGACGCTGCATTTAAAAAAGTGGTAAAACAAATTAATGTACCAGGATTCCGTAAAGGAAAAATGCCTCGTGGAATGTTTGAAAAACGTTTCGGCGTAGAGTCACTTTACCAAGATGCAATTGATTTCCTACTTCCTAACGCATACGCAGATGCAATTGAAGAAACTAGAATTGAGCCAGTAGATCGCCCTGAAATCGATGTTGAGCAAATTGAAAAGGGCAAAAGCTTAATTTTTACAGCAAAAGTTACATTAAAGCCTGAAGTAAAACTTGGCGATTACAAAGGTATTGAAGTGGAAAAATTCAATACAGAAGTAACTGAAGAAGATGTTAATAATGAATTAAAGTCTATGCAAGAAAAACAGGCTGAACTTGTTGTAAGAGAAGAAGGAAAAGCTGAAAATGGCGATACAGTTGTAATTGACTTTGAAGGATTTGTTGACGGAGAAGCTTTTGAAGGCGGCAAAGCTGAAAACTTCTCGCTTGAACTTGGTTCTGGACAATTCATCCCAGGATTTGAAGATCAATTAGTAGGTACAGCTTCTGGCGAATCTAAAGATGTGGAAGTAGCATTCCCAGAAGAATATCATGCTGCTGAATTAGCTGGTAAGCCTGCTGTATTCAAAGTGACTCTACATGAAATCAAAACAAAAGAACTTCCTGAACTAGATGACGAGTTTGCAAAAGATGTAGACGAGGAAGTTGAATCTTTAGAAGCGCTTAAAGAAAAAGTAAAAACGCGCTTAGTTGACAGCAAAAAGCATGAGTCTGAGCATTTTGTACAAGATACTGTAGTAGAACAAGCTACAAATAATGCAGAAATTGATCTACCTTCAGTCATGGTTGATACAGAAGTTGACCGTATGGTGAAAGAATTTGAACAGCGTCTTCAAATGCAAGGAATGAACCTTGATCTTTACTTCCAATTCTCAGGTCAAGATCAAAATGCATTACGCGAGCAAATGAAAGAAGAAGCTGAAAAACGCGTTCGTGTTAACTTAACATTAGAAGAAATCGCTAAAGCTGAAAAGATTGAAGTAACTGATGAAGAAGTAAATGCTGAGCTTACTAAAATGTCAGAAATGTATAACATGACAGTTGAAAGTATTCAACAAGCGCTTGGCAGCTTAGAAGGTGTTAAAGCAGACCTTCAAATTAAAAAAGCAGTTGAATTCCTTGTAGAAAACAGCAAAACTATATAGAAAAGCGGAGCCGACTGTTCTGCCACGACAAGCATAAGACGAGCCGGCAGGAAGGTTGTTCTTTACCTTCTTGACGGATTGGCTTATGACCTCGAGTAGCAAGAAGGCGTAGCTAGACAAAGAAAAGCGGAGCCGACTGTTCTGCCACGACAAGCATAAGTCGAGCCGGCAGGAAGGTTGTTCTTTAACCTTCTTGACGGATTGGCTTATGACCTCGAGTGGCAAGAAGGCGTAGCTAGACAAAGAAAAGCAGATACAGAGACAATCATAATGAACAAGGCGCGATATGATCGTGCCTTGTTTTATACAATAGACATACATATATTCAAGTTTTTAATAGCAGGGAATACATATTTAGAATTTTCATTTGATTAGGAATTAATTTTAATCTCTAATTGCCAAATATCACCGATCTTTAACATATAAAATACATATGAAGTTTTTGGATAAATTAAATCGACTTAATTTGATTAATAATGGTTAAGCTTAGCTTATTGGGAATATTTTTAGCTGCGCATTAGCTGTGAATCCACTATGTAAGCAGGTATTACATAACGATCATGTTTATAAGAGCTTTCATTTCCTGTCCAATGTGTAAATGTGTTACAATGCAATACATAACAAAAAAGAAGACATGAGATAGACAGTTCTCTAATTCGAGAAAAGTATTATTTTCTTGACCATAATAAAGCTAAAAAACCAATTTAGTTTGCATATGATGCACAGAGTATATTTAATGATTTGAAGTTTTCCAAGGGGTGAAGGATTTGTTTAAATTTAATGATGAAAAAGGGCAATTAAAGTGTTCTTTCTGTGGGAAAACACAGGATCAAGTACGCAAACTAGTTGCTGGTCCTGGCGTATATATATGTGATGAATGTATTGAATTATGCACTGAAATTGTAGAAGAGGAGCTTGGCACTGAGGAAGAAGTAGAATTCAAAGATGTACCGAAGCCATCAGAAATTCGTGATATTCTTGATGAATACGTTATCGGCCAAGAACAGGCTAAAAAATCTTTATCTGTAGCTGTCTACAATCATTACAAGCGTATTAATTCTAATAGTAAAATCGATGATGTCGAGCTATCCAAAAGTAATATCGCCATGATTGGACCTACAGGAAGTGGGAAAACATTACTTGCACAAACACTTGCACGTATATTAAATGTACCATTTGCGATAGCAGATGCAACTTCATTAACTGAAGCTGGATACGTTGGTGAGGATGTTGAGAATATACTTTTAAAGCTTATTCAGTCTGCTGACTATGATGTAGAAAAAGCGGAAAAAGGCATTATCTATATCGATGAAATCGATAAAGTTGCTCGTAAATCAGAAAATCCTTCTATCACAAGAGATGTGTCAGGTGAAGGGGTTCAGCAAGCTTTGTTAAAAATTTTAGAGGGCACAGTAGCCAGCGTCCCACCTCAAGGAGGACGTAAACATCCACACCAAGAATTTATTCAAATTGATACAACTAATATTTTATTTATTTGCGGTGGTGCTTTTGATGGCATCGAGCAAATAATTAAACGCCGTCTTGGTCAAAAAGTAATTGGCTTCGGCTCTGACCCAAAACAAAATGAAGTAGAACAAAAAGATTTATTATCAAAGGTACTTCCTGAGGATTTATTAAAATTCGGATTAATACCTGAATTCATCGGACGTTTGCCGGTTATTTCCAGCCTAACTCCGCTTGATGAAGAAGCATTAATCGAAATTCTTACAAAACCTAAAAATGCGTTAGTTAAGCAATATCAAAAGATGCTTGAACTTGATGACGTTGAGCTTGAATTTGACGAAGCTGCTTTAGTAGAAATTGCGAAAAGAGCAATTGAACGTAAAACTGGAGCGCGTGGCTTACGTTCAATTATTGAAGGAATCATGCTTGACGTAATGTTTGAGCTCCCATCTCGTGATGATATTAAAAAATGTATCATTACAAAAGAAGCAGTCATTGATAATACGTCTCCTAAGCTAATTCTAGAGGATGGGACAATAGTTAACGAAGAACGAAAAACATCAGCATAAATAAAGAAAACTCGCCGATTGGCGAGCCTTGAAAAGGCGAAGACAGAGGCGTAGTTGCGCTTATCGCGCTCATACATGCCACGTCCTCCCAAAAGCTTCTCTTTGGTCGTGCGATGTATCTCTGACGAAGCTTTTCTAATCCTGTGGCATTCGCCCGACTAGGACATCCTCGTAAAAGCTATCGCTTTTCCTTCGTGCGATGTGAATGCTAATGAAGTCTTCCTTGTCCTGTCCGTCGCACTTAATTCCTAAAATTGGCAACTGTGTCGAATCATCTTCTGTGCTGGATAATTTATACTTTCTTAACGTGTAACAAAGCCAAACCAATTTCGGTTTGGCTTTTGTTTTTTGCGGTGTACCCAGCATAGGTGCCCTTTGAAATCAGTTACTTACTCAATTGTACTTATCTTCACATCATCGAGTCGCTTCCTCTTTTCTAACCACCTCCATCTTTTTACATTAAAAACTTGATTATTCCAACTCAGTGAGGGAGATACTAGCATATATCAGCGAGAACTATTATGCAGGAGGGAAACGTATGAGTTGGACGGGGATCGCCTTATTTATTCAATTGTTTTTTGGTATTGTGATAGGCCTATATTTCTGGAATTTGCTTAAAAATCAGCGAACACAAAAAGTGTCTATTGATCGGGAATCGAAAAAAGAAATGGACCAATTGAAAAAAATGAGATCCATCTCTTTAACTGAGCCATTAGCAGAAAAAGTTCGTCCATCTAGCTTTGCAGACATAGTCGGCCAGGAAGATGGGATTAAATCATTAAAAGCTGCCTTATGTAGTCCAAACCCTCAGCATGTTATCATTTATGGTCCACCAGGGGTTGGAAAAACAGCTGCGGCAAGACTTGTATTAGAAGAAGCGAAAAAAACGGCAAAATCTCCATTTAAGCTGTCATCGGTGTTTATCGAATTGGATGCAACAACTGCCCGTTTTGATGAAAGAGGAATTGCCGACCCATTAATAGGTTCGGTCCATGATCCGATATACCAGGGTGCTGGAGCAATGGGACAAGCGGGAATCCCTCAGCCTAAACAAGGGGCCGTAACAAACGCCCATGGTGGTGTTTTGTTTATTGATGAGATTGGGGAGCTGCATCCAATACAAATGAACAAATTATTAAAAGTATTAGAAGATCGGAAAGTATTTCTTGAAAGTGCTTATTACAATGAAGAAAATACGCAAATTCCTAGTCATATACATGATATTTTTAAAAATGGCCTCCCAGCTGATTTTAGACTGATAGGGGCAACTACAAGAACGCCGAATGAAATTCCTCCTGCTATTCGCTCTAGATGTATGGAAGTTTTTTTCAGGGAATTGATGGAAGAAGAAATAGTGGAAGTTGGAAGAAAAGCGGCTGAAAAGGTTAATCTTTCGATTAGTGATAATGGATTAATGATATTATCTTCCTATGCACGAAATGGCCGTGAAGCTGTTAATATGATTCAAATTGCTGCAGGACTAGCTATTACCGAGGACAGAAGTTATATTAAAGATGAAGAGATTGAATGGGTTATTCAATCTAGCCAGCTTACACCAAGAATGGAAAGAAAAATTAATTCAAACTCAGAGGTTGGGCTAGTGAATGGTCTAGCTGTTTACGGTCCAAATACAGGTGCTCTCCTCGAAATAGAGGTAACCGTTATTCCAGCGAGAGAAAAGGGCAGTATTAATATTACCGGAATCGTAGAAGAAGAAAGTATTGGAGGCCAAGGTAAATCGATTCGTAGAAAGAGTATGGCAAGAGGATCGATTGAAAATGTCATTACAGTTCTTCGTTCAATGGGAGTTCCAGCTGATGACTATGATATTCATGTTAATTTTCCAGGAGGGATTCCGATAGATGGTCCTTCAGCAGGGATAGCAATGGCGAGTGGGATATACTCAGCCATCTATAAATACCCTATTGACCATACATTTGCAATGACTGGAGAAATTAGTATCCATGGGTATGTCAAACCGGTTGGTGGAATCTATCCTAAGGTGAAGGCAGCGAAAAGAGCTGGAGCAAAAACCGTAATTATTCCAAAAGAAAATATGCAATCTATATTGAAAGATATAACAGGAATTAACATAATCCCTGTAAGCCATTTAAAAGAAGTTTTTGACCTTGCATTAATTAAGAACTTCAATCGGGAACAATCCATCACTGCTTCAATAGAATTGGCAAAAAAAGAAAGCATTTAGGGTGGCTAAACTTCGGCTTATAAATATGTATTCTAAGCCGGAGTTTTATTTATGTACAAAAAGGTTTTCACTTTTCATAAAGTCTAGCCAAGCCAAGCCCTTACTGAAGGCAAAGTGCGTTTTCCTGCAGGGCTCGTCTTGTGTTTGTCGTAGTAACAAACACAAGATTGTGCTGACCACGAGGTTCGCCACATGAGATGGCTGTCTTTAGTTGGTGTTCCATTCAATGGCGTTTCTGCTTTTCTTATTAGACAGTGTCACATAAATAAGTTAGAATTGTACAAAGAAAATATTAGCAAAATTATCACTTAGTAACAGGCAGTTATCCCCCACTTCAAGATGTAAGTAAAACTAAGAATTAAAAGTAGGGGACTCAGCTGACTGTAAAGGCCCAACGACAGTCAGGACAAAGAAGGCTTCAATTCCATTAGCATCGCAAGAAGGAAAAGCGATAGCTTTTTTGAGGATGTCCTAGTTAGGCGAATGCCACATGAAGTGGCGTTCTGAATGTGATAAGTTCAACTGATAATCAGTGTGGATTAGGGATCCCTCGCTGATGGAAGTTTTACATTATGCTAATAAAGATATGTAATATGGAGGTGCTTTTGGTTTGGCGAAAAAGAAAGAAATCATCGTCCCCCTCCTGCCGCTTCGGGGTTTACTTGTTTATCCGACAATGGTACTCCACTTAGATGTGGGCCGAGAAAAGTCGGTAGAGGCTCTCGAAAAAGCGATGGTAGATGACCATTTAATTTTCCTAACTACGCAGAAAGAAATATCTATAGACGAACCAGCAGAAGAGGATCTATACAATATAGGAACATTAACGCGTGTTAAACAAATGCTCAAGCTGCCGAATGGGACCATTCGGGTATTAGTAGAAGGGCTAAAAAGAGCGCAAATTATTGATTTTAAAGATGAAGCAAACCACTTTGCTGTAAGTATAGAAGTGTTTGATGAAAAGCTAACAAAGGATGTCGAGGATCAAGCATTAATGCGCACGATGCTCGAGTACTTTGAACAATACATAAAGGTATCAAAAAAAGTGTCAGCAGAAACATATTCAGCTGTTGCAGATATTGAAGAACCTGGCCGAATGGCCGATATTATTTCATCTCATTTACCTTTGAAGCTTAAGGAAAAGCAGGATATTTTAGAAACATTTAATGTAAAAGACCGTATGAATCGTGTTATAGAAATCATTCATAACGAAAGAGAAGTATTAAATTTAGAAAAGAAAATTGGCCAGCGTGTTAAGAAATCCATGGAGCGTACGCAAAAGGAATATTATTTGCGCGAACAAATGAAAGCTATTCAGAAAGAACTTGGGGACAAGGAAGGAAAGACAGGTGAAATTGCTGATCTTACCGAAAAGATTGAAAAGGCTGGTATGCCTGAACATGTTCAATTGACTGCATTGAAGGAACTTGAAAGATACGAAAAAATTCCTTCAAGTTCAGCAGAAAGCGGGGTCATTCGTAATTATATAGAGTGGCTCATTTCCTTACCGTGGATTAAAGCGACTGAAGATGATATAGACATTCATAAAGCTGAGCGTATTTTAAACAATGATCATTATGGTCTTGAAAACGTAAAAGAGCGTGTACTTGAATATTTAGCCGTTCAAAAGCTAACTAATTCACTAAAAGGACCGATTCTCTGTCTAGCAGGACCGCCAGGCGTAGGGAAAACAAGCTTAGCGCGTTCTATTGCTACATCACTTAACAGAAATTTCGTTCGTATTTCCCTTGGCGGTGTTCGTGATGAATCGGAAATTCGCGGTCATAGAAGAACATATGTAGGTGCAATGCCTGGCCGGATTATTCAAGGAATGAAGAAAGCTGGAACGATAAATCCAGTGTTTTTGCTTGATGAAATTGATAAGATGTCGAGTGATTTTCGCGGTGATCCATCTTCAGCGATGCTAGAAGTCTTAGACCCTGAACAAAATCATAACTTTAGCGATCATTATATTGAAGAAACCTATGATCTTTCTAAAGTAATGTTTATTGCAACAGCAAATGACTTATCAACAATCCCAGGACCTCTTCGTGACCGGATGGAGATTATTACGATCGCAGGGTACACAGAGCTAGAAAAAGTTCATATTGCTAAAGACCACCTATTACCAAAGCAAATTAAAGAGCATGGTTTGACGAAATCTCAGCTTCAAATTCGTGATGAGGCATTTCAAAAGGTTGTTCGATTTTATACAAGGGAAGCGGGAGTCCGTGGTCTAGAACGCCAATTAGCAACCATTTGCCGTAAAACAGCGAAAATAATTGTTGCGGGCGAGAAGAAAAAAGTCATCATTTCCGAGAAGAATATTGAAGATTTTTTAGGCAAGCCAAAGTTTCGTTATGGGCAAGCAGAGTTTGAAGATCAAATTGGTGTTGCAACTGGTCTTGCTTACACGACAGTTGGTGGAGATACACTTCAGATTGAAGTTTCCCTTTCACCAGGAAAAGGAAAGCTTGTGCTCACAGGGAAGCTTGGAGATGTCATGAAAGAATCAGCTCAAGCTGCATTTAGCTATGTACGATCAAAAGCAGTTGAACTCGGAATTGAAGAAGGTTTCCATGAAAAATATGATATCCATATTCATGTGCCAGAAGGAGCAGTACCTAAAGATGGTCCGTCAGCAGGTATTACGATTGCTACTGCACTAGTATCAGCACTCTCAGGAAATCCGATTCGGAAAGAGGTTGGAATGACAGGAGAAATTACATTGCGAGGACGAGTTCTGCCAATTGGTGGTGTGAAGGAAAAAACATTAAGTGCTCATCGAGCAGGATTAACAAAAATTATTCTTCCGAAAGATAATGAGAAGGATATTGATGATATTCCTGAAAGTGTAAGAGACGATCTTGATTTTGTCCTAGTCTCGCATATAGATGAAGTATTAAAGCATGCACTGTCAGGTGGTGTCCAAGAGTGAAAGTGAATTCAGCGGAAATCGTTATTAGTGCGGTAAAGCCTGATCAATACCCTGATCAGACTTTGCCTGAGTTTGCATTAGCGGGAAGATCCAATGTTGGAAAATCCTCTTTTATCAATAAAATGTTAAATCGAAAGAGCTTGGCAAGAACTTCATCGAAACCAGGAAAAACGCAAACATTGAACTTTTTCATCATTAATGAAATTTTACATTTTGTCGATGTTCCCGGCTATGGCTATGCAAAAGTTTCAAAAAAGGAACGCGAAGCATGGGGCAAAATGATCGAAACGTATTTAACGACGAGAGAGCAGCTAAAGGCTGTCGTTTTAATCGTTGATTTACGGCATCCCCCAACACAGGATGATACGATGATGTATGATTTTTTAAAGCATTATGAAATTCCATGCATCATCATCGCGACGAAGGCTGATAAAATTCCTAAGTCGAAGTGGCAAAAGCATATAAAAATTACAAAGGAAACACTGGATCTTGATCCAAATGATCATCTCATTCTCTTTTCATCTGAAACTGGTCAAGGGAAGGATGAAGCATGGTCTGTTATGGAAAGCTATATGTAAGGAATAAAACCTGTTACATGATTAAAATGTAGCGGGTTTTTTCATTTCCTGGCTTAGAATAATCTACTGCTATCATATCTTATATATTTATTATTTCTATAAAATTTAATTCTATACTCTATTAATCTAACAAAGCCAAACTTCTAAATGCTACAAAACTTGTCGGAAAATAGGGAATCTAGAGAGGATTGCAGGATTTTTGGTTATTATTCAGCATCTGGCAGGTCAGCAGGCGAGGGGCATGGACATGAAGTGAGAATACTAATTATCATAAAATATGAATTTTGGGAAGATTCTAATCATATGTTATGGTAATAAGGACATATACTTGAGAGAAAAAGAAGGGGGCATTTATGCTAGTGAAACATTTCGGAAAGGGATTGTTTTTGGTTATATCAATTCTTATTCTTGCTGCATGCGGATCAAAGGAAGCATCTAAAGCGGGCATGAATCTTGTTGAGGAAGGTAAGTTTATATACGCATCTTCGGGTGAATTTAAACCATTTAGTGTTACAAATAACGATGGAACAATGAGTGGTTTCGATATTGAAGTAGGAGAGGCTATAGCAAAGGAACTTGGACTTGAACCTATTCAGAAAAAGTTCAAGTTCGGAGGAATCGTTGAAGGAGTAAAATCAGGACGTTTTGATGCGGCTGTTGCAAGTCATTCCATCACGAAAGAACGATTAAAGGCGGCAAATTTTTCTATTCCATATTATTATTCTGGGCCGCAGATCTATGTGCGTCCTGATAGTACAGTCGAAACGATTGATGACTTAAAAGACTTGGAAGTTGCAGTTGCCAAGGGAACAACTTATGCAGAAGTTGCACAGCCTGTAACAGACAATATTAAGTTCTACGATAGCGATGTTGTAGCTCTTGAAGCATTGAGCAAGGGAAAGCATGATGCTGTTATTACTGATTTTATTACTGGCAAGGAAGCAATTGGTGCTGGTATGCAAATAGTCGGGAAAGAACTACTTGGAAAAAGTGAACAAGCCATTGCAGTAGCAAAAGAAAATGAAGAACTGCTAGAAAAAATAAATAAAGCGATTGAAAAACTACATGAAGATGGGACATTAACAGAAATCAGTAAAAAGTATATTGGTGAGGATATTACGAAAGATCCTGAAAAGGAATAAGCATGCGGAGCGAATGTAGAGAAATACATTCGCTCTATCTATTAAAAATGCTGTTTTGTAAAGGAGAAAGCCTATGGATTTATTTACTAAGTTTATTGACACTTACCCCGTATTTCTAAAAGGAATGCTGCTTACTTTTCAATTATCGATTGTATCAATTTTTATTGCTATCTTTATCGGCCTCTTTTTTGCCTTTTTAAAAATATCTAAAGTGAAAGCGCTGGAACGGATAGCAGATATTTACATTTTTCTAGTGCGTGGAACCCCATTAGTTGTACAAATTTTCATATTCTATTTTGGTTTAACGTCTATTAATATGCCAGATTTCTGGGCTGTTGTTCTTGGATTAGCCTTCCACAATGGCGCATATATTGCTGAAATTTTCCGCGGTGCCATTCAGTCCATTGATAATGGACAGCTGGAGGCTGGCCGTTCTCTAGGTATGACAATGGGATTAGCTATGAGTAGAATTATTCTGCCACAAGCGATTCGAAGAGCGCTGCCGCCACTAGGCAACCAGTTTATTATCGCATTAAAGGATTCCTCGCTTGCCTCCTTTATTGGTATGTATGAGCTATTTAACGTAGCGACTACATATGGATCTGTGGAATTTGACTATATGAGCTACTTACTTATTGTAGCTGTTTACTATTTAGTATTAGTCTTTTTCTTTTCCATTATCGTTAGAATGATCGAAAAAAGAATGGCCAGCAGTGATTAAGGAAAGGGGATTTAATCAATATGAGTGATTTCATTATGATAAAAGTAGAAAAGCTGAATAAATCATTTGGAAACCTACACGTTTTAAAGGATATAGATATGACAGTGAAGGATAGCGAAGTGGTATGTCTAATTGGTGCAAGTGGTTCAGGGAAAAGCACGCTTCTTCGCTGTTTGAACTATTTAGAGTTTAAAGACAGCGGGCTTGTCATAATCGGAGGAGAACAGATTGAAAAAGAAACGCATGACCTTAATAAGGTTAGGGCTAGGGTAGGTATGGTATTTCAGCATTTTAATTTATTTCCGCATAAAACGGTTATTGAAAATGTAATAGAGGCTCCTATATATGTTAAAAAGATTTCAAAAGAGAAAGCAATAATAGAAGCAAAAGCATTATTGAAAAAAGTAGGTCTATCAGATAAAGAAAATGTGTACCCTTCAAAGCTTTCAGGGGGACAGAAACAGCGAGTAGCCATCGCAAGAGCACTTGCAATGAAGCCAGAAATTATGCTGTTTGATGAGCCAACCTCTGCATTAGATCCCGAACTTGTAGGAGAGGTATTAGCTACAATGAAGGAGCTAGCTGAGGAAGGGATGACTATGATTGTCGTTACTCATGAAATGGGCTTCGCTAGAGAGGTAGCTGATTGGGCGGTCTATATGCATGAAGGGCGTATTGTTGAGGTGGGACATCCAAAGGAATTATTCTCTAATCCAAAAGAGAAGCGAACGAAAAACTTTTTAGATTCAGTATTATGAATAGAAAAGACAGGGAAAGATAATAATCCCTGTCATTTCTATTTCTTTTTAATAAAGAGAAAATAGGCTCCAGCAAGTATGAATATTGCAGGCCAAAACTTCCAAGGGTTTGAAACGCCGTTTTCTAATAAGCCTAACCAGATCGCGATACGATCGTAAAACAATAGTAAGGATGCAAGAATCAAAAAAAGAATGCCTTGAAATAATCCTGTTCTTGTCTTTTGATACTGAAGTAAAAAGGCAAGAGCGATGATTAAAATAAAGATACCTATATGATCAGGCCATATTTCCAGTCGATTAACGATATGAAAATGCAAACCAAAGCCGGTTAAGATGACCCCAGGAAGAATGGCATGATAATCCTTTGCGCCATAGCCTTGAAATAAAAAGGCAATACCAATAATGATTAAAAGGCTTGGCCAAGTGAAATAAGGCTGCAAAACAGTAATATTTGACTGTTGAAGAAAGAAATATGCTCCAAAGCCAATAAGGATAATTCCTGCAAAAATTCGCTGATTTTTCATATTTACACACCGCTTCCAATAAGGTTCACTTGAATCTATTAGTTATTTTTGGTACTGTACATAAGGGAGTATTTTGTCGAAAATAAAAAAGTGATTCAAAACTTATAGCAATTGAACACAATGAATATTTTATCATATGAGTTCGATTTCTGTTCACATTTTCTCATAAAATAGAAAGATAAAAATGTTACAATTATATTAGGATTGTGCAATTAATTTGGGGGGGTATCAATTTTAAATGCATATATTGGTTGTCGGTCTAAATTATAAAACAGCCCCTGTTGAAATTCGAGAGCGCTTGACGTTTAACCCTTCTCAACTAACAGATGCTTTAAATACATTAAAGAATAAAAAAAGCATTTTAGAGAATGTTATTCTGTCTACATGTAATCGGACTGAAATTTATGCGGTTGTTGATCAGCTTCATACAGGCCGTTACTATATAAAAGAATTTTTGTCAGAGTGGTTTCAAATAGAAAAAGATGAATTTTCCCCTTATTTGTTTATTTATGAGCAAGATGGGGCAATTGATCATTTATTTAATGTTGTTTGTGGGTTAAATTCCATGATACTTGGTGAAACCCAAATTTTAGGACAAGTTCGTTCAAGCTTTCTGCAAGCACAGGATGAACAAACAACTGGAACCGTTTTCAATCATTTATTTAAGCAAGCCATTACCCTAGCTAAAAGAGCCCATTCAGAAACTGAAATAGGTGCTAATGCTGTTTCTGTAAGTTATGCAGCAGTAGAGTTAGCCAAAAAGATATTTGGTTCCTTAGAGAATAAACATGTTCTTATTTTGGGTGCTGGAAAAATGGGAGAGCTTGCTATTCAAAATCTTCATGCGAATGGTGCTAGCAAAGTAACCGTCATTAATCGTACTTTTGAAAAAGCACATGATTTAGCAGAGCGTTATGCAGGTAAGGCAAAGACTCTTCAAGAGCTACAATGCTCTCTTATCGAGGCTGACATTCTTATTAGTTCAACAGGAGCTAAAGAATTTGTTGTTACTAAAGATATGATGGTTAATGTTGAAAAAATGAGAAAAGGAAAGCCGCTATTCATGGTAGACATCGCTGTACCGCGGGATTTAGATCCGATGCTCGCGGATTTAGATAGTGTTTTCCTATATGATATTGATGATTTAGAAGGTATTGTTGAAGCAAACTTGCAGGAACGCAAAAAGGCTGCAGAAGTGATTGAGCTTATGATTGAAAAGGAAATTGTTGATTTTAAACAATGGTTGAATATGCTTGGTGTCGTTCCAGTAATATCTGCTTTACGTGAAAAAGCACTTGCCATTCAGACTGAAACGATGACAAGTATAGAAAGAAAACTTCCCAATTTAACGGAACGTGATAAAAAAGTGCTTAATAAGCACACAAAAAGTATTATTAATCAGCTGTTAAAGGATCCCATTTTACAGGCTAAAGAAATGGCCGGAGGAAAAGATGCTGATGAGGCATTAGAATTATTTATAAAAATCTTTAATATAGAAGAACTTGTTTCTGAGCGAAAGAACACTGTAGCTGCTGAATCACAGCAAATTGCCGCTCAAATGTCACAGGCTTCCCTTCAACCATAAGAGGAGTTCTGACTATGTTTGACATCTATTTGACACGACTGCACGAAGTTACCGTTGTTCTGTATGCCTTAAGTGTCCTATTATATTTTATTGATTTTCTAACGTCTAACCGGAAGGCAAACCGAATTGCCTTCTGGTTACTTGCATTTGTATGGGTTTTACAAACAATGTTTCTTGTTCTTTATATGGTAAAAACGGGGAGATTTCCTGTACTTACTATATTTGAAGGGTTATATTTTTATGCATGGGTGCTTATTACTTTATCATTAGTGATAAACCGTGTCCTTCGAGTAGATTTTATTGTCTTTTTTACAAATGTGCTTGGCTTTATTATTATGGCGATCCATACTTTCGCACCTATCCAGTATGAATCCCATGTTATGGCAGAAAAGCTCATTTCAGAACTGCTGCTCATACATATTACAGTAGCCATTCTGTCTTACGGGGCTTTTTCTCTATCATTTGTATTTTCAGTATTATATTTAATCCAGTATGACTTATTAAAAAGGAAAAAATGGGGAACTCGCCTATTGCGTCTTTCCGATCTATCTAAGCTGGAAAATATGTCCTATGTTCTAAATGTAATAGGTGTACCTATGCTAATCATTAGCTTAATCCTTGGTACACAATGGGCTTATTTAAAGGTACCAAATATGATTTGGTACGATTCAAAGGTTTTAGGCTCTTTCGTTGTTCTTGCTGTTTACGGCATTTTCCTCTATTTAAAAGTAGGAAAAGGTTTAGCAGGTAAACAATTAGCTTTATGGAATATTGCATCCTTTCTAATTGTCTTAATTAATTTCTTTCTTTTTGGAAAACTATCATCTTTCCACTTTTGGTATTCTTAAAGTAGAAATTTTATATTAAGAGTTAGAAAAGTTGAATTTGATTGTTGAAGAATGGGAGATGAATCCCACTGATTGTTGATTTATGATATCTGTCACTGTTGCCCAAATTCGTGGCTTACGTGAAAAATTAGGAGGCTATCATGAGAAAAATTATTGTTGGTTCGCGCAGAAGTAAACTTGCATTAACACAAACAAATTGGGTTATTGATCAATTAAAAGCTATAGATCCTACCTTTGATTTCGAGGTAAAGGAAATCGTGACAAAAGGTGATCAGATATTGGATGTTACGCTATCTAAGGTTGGTGGAAAGGGATTGTTTGTAAAGGAAATCGAACAGGCAATGCTTGATAAAGAAATTGATATGGCTATTCATAGTATGAAGGACATGCCGGCTGTTCTTCCAGAAGGACTGGTAATCGGCTGTATTCCTGAAAGAGAAGACTATAGAGATGCACTCATTTCTAAAGGGCATATTCGTTTTTCAGAGCTTAAGCCTGGATCTGTTATTGGAACAAGCAGCTTACGAAGAGCTGCTCAAATATTAGCACGCCGTCCAGACTTAGAGATTAAATGGATTAGAGGAAATATTGATACGAGGCTAGCGAAATTAGAAACCGATGAATATGATGCGATCATTTTAGCTGCTGCTGGTTTAAAAAGGTTAGGCTGGGCCACAGATGTCGTAACAGAGTTTTTAGATCCAGATATTTGCTTACCTGCAATTGGTCAAGGTGCACTATCAATCGAGTGTCGTGGAAATGACGAAGAACTTCTTGAATTATTAAATAAATTCTCATGTAAACAAACAGATGCTACTGTAAGGGCTGAACGGTCATTCCTCCATGAAATGGAAGGAGGCTGCCAAGTACCTATTGCCGGATTTGCAGAGATTAATAAGCAAGATGAAATTGTTTTAACATGCTTAGTCGGATCTCCTGATGGCAAAATTATTTATTCAGAACAAGTAAAAGGAAGCAATCCTGAAGAGCTTGGAAAAGAAGCAGCTAGTTTGTTAATTCAGCAAGGTGCAAAAAAATTAATTGATCAAGTAAAAAAGGAGCTTGATGGAGAATGACCGCTTCTACCCTCCCTCTACAAGGAAAAACAGTATTAGTTCCGAGAGGGAAGGAACAGGCAAAATCCTTTTCTGATCTTGTAAATAGCTATGGCGGAATTCCAGTCGAAATCCCACTCATCGCCTTTAAACCTGTAAAGGAAACAAAGGAAATTGTTGAGAAATTAAACCAGGTGCATTTGTATGATTGGATTATTTTTACGAGTGATGTGACTGTAGAAACATTCCTTGCGTTTAGTGATCATATTCGAAAAAGCAAGCTGCCGAGAATTGCAGCGATTGGCAGTAAGACGGCAAGCTGCTTAACGCAAGCAGGTTTTAAAGTAGATTTTATTCCAAAGGAATATGTTGCTGAAGGCTTTGTTGAAGAGTTTTTGTCACTTATTGAACCAGGAATAAAGATTTTTATCCCTAAAGGGAGCCTAGCACGTGATTATATTTGTACTGCTTTAACGGAAAAAGGCGCTTTTGTGGATGAAATAATCATTTATGAGACTTTTTTTCCTGAGGAAAGCAGAGAGCAATTAATTGAAGGAATTTCAGCTAATAAACTGGATATTTTGCCATTTACAAGTCCATCAACAGTTGATCATTTCATGAAGATTGTTAGGGAAAATAATCTAGTGCAAAAGCTTGATGAATGTATTATTAGCTGTATTGGCCCAGTAACAAAAGCAAGAATTGAATCGTATGGGTTAAAAATTCATTGTGAACCACGAATTTATACGGTCGATCATATGATAAAAAGCATTATTGAGTATTTAAATATGGAAGATAAATAATCAAGGAGTGAATCCAATATGAATATCCAATTTACGCGTCATAGAAGACTTCGTCAAAGTGAGAACATGAGAGCATTAGTCCGTGAAAATCAATTAAGCACGGATGATTTCATCTATCCAATTTTTGTAGCTGAGGGCCATAATATTAAAAAAGAAATATCCTCTATGCCTGGAATCTTTAATCTATCATTGGATCATCTTGAAGAGGAAATGGATGAAGTAGTTTCATTAGGCATTAAATCTGTGCTTCTTTTCGGAATTCCAATTGAAAAGGATGAATGTGGACAACAAGCCTATCATGACCATGGAATTGTTCAGGAAGCTACGCGCCTTATTAAAGACAAGTATCCTGGAATTATTGTCATTGCTGATACTTGTCTCTGTGAATACACAAATCATGGCCATTGTGGTTTAATCGAAAATGGACAGGTGTTAAATGATCCTTCCCTTGAATTATTGGTACAGACTGCTGTTAGCCAAGCAAAAGCAGGTGCAGATATTATTGCTCCTTCTAATATGATGGATGGATTCGTTGCCGCCATTCGTGCAGGACTTGATCAGGCGGGCTTTGAAAATGTACCGATCATGTCCTATGCGGTGAAATATTCTTCAGCCTTCTATGGTCCATTCCGGGATGCTGCTGATAGTACTCCACAATTTGGGGACAGAAAAGCTTATCAAATGGATCCTGCAAATCGAATGGAAGCATTACGGGAAGCAGAGTCTGATTTAATAGAAGGTGCAGACTTTATCATTGTTAAGCCTGGAATGCCTTATCTTGATATCGTTCGCGATGTGAAAAATAATATAAATCTGCCGCTTGTTATTTATAATGTGAGTGGAGAATATTCTATGGTAAAAGCAGCTGCAGAGAACGGTTGGATCGATGAAGAAAGAATTGTAATGGAAATGTTGACTGGAATGAAACGAGCAGGCTGTGACTTAATCATTACATATCATGCGAAAGATGCTGCTAGATGGATAAAAAAGTAAAATAAAAAGAAAAGAGGGATAAAGATGCGCTCTTATGAAAAATCTATTCAAGCTTTTAAAGAAGCTGGAACTTTAATGCCTGGAGGAGTGAACTCACCAGTTCGAGCATTTAAATCGGTAAAGATGAATCCAATTTTTATGGAAAGAGGAAAAGGCTCGAAAATTTACGATATTGATGGAAATGAATATATTGACTATGTTTTATCATGGGGCCCATTAATCTTGGGACATTCCAATGATCGTGTTGTGGAAGCCATTAAGAAGGTTGCTGAAATGGGGACAAGCTTCGGCGCTCCAACTGTAACAGAGAATGAGCTGGCTAAACTTGTAAAAGAAAGAGTCCCATCCATTGAAATCGTTCGTATGGTGTCATCTGGAACAGAAGCAACGATGAGTGCATTACGACTTGCTCGCGGTTACACTGGAAGGAATAAAATTTTGAAATTTGAAGGCTGTTATCACGGTCATGGCGATTCTCTGCTTATTAAGGCAGGATCAGGTGTTGCAACTCTAGGACTTCCTGATAGCCCAGGAGTGCCTGAGAGCGTAGCGAAAAATACGATTACAGTACCATATAATGATCTTGAAAGTGTTAGATATGCCTTTGAGCACTTTGGGGAAGATATTGCATGTATTATTGCAGAGCCGGTTGCTGGTAACATGGGCGTTGTCCCACCACAGCCAGGTTTCTTAGAAGGTTTGAGAGAGATTACAACTCAATATGGAGCTCTGTTAATTTTTGATGAAGTAATGACAGGCTTCCGTGTTGGATATCATTGTGCACAAGGGTATTTCAATGTCACACCGGACCTTACTTGTTTAGGAAAAGTAATAGGCGGTGGACTTCCAGTTGGAGCATACGGCGGTAAAGCGGAAATTATGGAACAAATTGCTCCAAGCGGGCCGATTTACCAGGCAGGAACATTATCAGGGAATCCGCTGGCGATGACTGCAGGATATGAAACATTAAGTCAGCTATCACCAGATTCATATAAGGAATTCCAGCGTAAAGGAGATATGCTAGAGGCAGGTATAACTGCAGCTGCCAAAAAATATGATATTCCTCTTACATTTAATCGTGCTGGGTCTATGATTGGATTCTTCTTCACAAATGAAGATGTTATTAATTTTGAAAAAGCTAAGACGTCAAACTTAGATTATTTTGCTGCTTATTATCGTGAAATGGCAAATCAAGGTGTATTCCTTCCACCTTCTCAATTTGAAGGCCTATTCCTATCAACTGCTCATAGTGATGAGGATATTGAAAAAACACTACAAGCAGTAGATATTGCTTTTTCAAAGCTTAAAGGATAAAACTCGAACACTCATCTTTTTAGATGGGTGTTTTTTTATGGCGTGCTTGCTTTTTCAATCATAAAAAAATAATCCTTCTCATAAAGTGTAAATGACATAGTGATTTAACGTGAAGGTTACGAAAGGAGGAGTCGCTTTGTCTCAAGGAAACCAATCGTGTTTACGATTTTCTTTAGAAGAGTCCGTATGGTTTCAAAAAGGACAGGAAGTAGATGATTTAATTACGATTTCCCTAGACCCAGATATTCTCATACAGGAAAATGATCAATATGTAACGATCCAAGGTGCTCTCGAGCTGTCAGGAGAGTATAACCGGTATGACACAGGGGCAATTGAAAATGAGGAAACATTTAAAGCCCCCAAATTTATTCAATACGTTGAAGAAAGAGAAGAGGGAGTTTGCGAATTTACACATTACTTCCCAGTGGATATAACAATTCCGAATAATAGGATCGAAAACATTCAAGATATTGATGTTATTGTTGAATCATTTGATTATGTATTTCCTGAGCGAAGCTGCATGAAATTAACAGCCAATTTAACTATTTCTGGCCTTTATGGTGATCAGCAGCGTTCTCCGTCATTTGCAAAGGAAGAAGAATTCGAGACGATAAATCGATCTTCTGCTGCAGTATCAGAAATAGATCTAGGAACTGTAGAAAGACCTTCTAAAGAAACAATAGAAGAGGAAAAGCCTGTAGCAAAAGAAGAATTAGAAGAAAAAGAAGAGATTTATATTCCATTTGAAGCTGAGGCAAGAAAGCAACCAGAATTAGTCGAGAAAGAGAAAAGAGAAATAAGCGAGATAAAAGTAGAGATCTTAGATGAAATGCGAGTAAATGAAGAGATAAAAGTAGAGAAATTGGATGAGATGCGAGAAGAAGAAGAGATACTAGAAGAGATAATAGAAGAGGTAAAAGTAGAAGAAGAAAAAGTTAGAGTAACGCCAGAATTTTCCTTCTCTGCTCAAAGAAATGAAGAATCACCACCAACTGCGGAAGAAATTTATAAAATGACAGAAATTGAGGAAAGTCTTGAACAGGAAGTGGAGGTATTAGAGGATACAGCTGAACAAGATGGAGAATGGCTAGAAGACGAAATTTTTGAACTAGAGGAACAAAAGCCAGCAGCGGGAAAAGAAGAAGCAGCTCCGAAAAAAAAGAAAAAGATTTCCAAAAAGAAAAGCATGACATTAACGGAGTTTTTTGCGCGGAAGACTGAAGATAATGTTGCAAAGTTAAAAGTATGTATCGTTCAGAATGGAGATACAGTCGATACAATTGCCGAAAGATACGATATTACTGTTCAAAGACTACTTAGTGTAAACCATATAGAAATAAATCAAGATATATATGAAGGGCAAGTTCTCTATATTCCAGTTACCGTAGTAGCCTATCAAAAAAGATAAAGTGAAACTTCCATCAGTGTGGGGGTTCCGAAGCACAGGATGTGCTAGTGCAGACGTTACGACAGGACGTCGTGTCTTTAGTCTGCGTTCATCCCCCACTTAGACTTAGGTTTCTTTGATTCTCTCGCAACCTTGTAGTGGGGGTCTTACTGCTCGTTAATCTGCGATAAAAACAGGCTGGGCAGGGAAACATTAACCTGTCCAGCCATTTTGTTTCTGCTTTTTGAAATGTCTAGCCTGACCAAGGTGCTTCCGCTTTTCTATGAAAGTGAGTGATTCTTATGTATGAAAAGAATCGATTAACTAGGGCATATCCGATCTTAAAACAATATGCCCTTGAACCACATTTTGTTGAAGAATATGGCCTAGTACAAAAAATTTATACAAATAAAGGTGTATTTGCCTTGAAAAAAATCAACCCAAAGCAGGGCGCTGATTTTATTCGGCATGTTCAAGATTTATATCAAAAAGGCTATAACCGTATAGTGCCGATTTTCCCATCTGTTGATGGCCGATATGCTGTTTTGCATGAAAATGAAATGTATTACCTCATGCCATGGCTAGGAAATGAAGAAAAAGAGAACCGATACGAGCGCCACCATCAGCTCTTTCGTGAGTTAGCCAGACTCCATTCATTATCTTCAAAGGAAATAACAATCAATAAAGAAGAGAGAACGGAGCATTATGAAAAAACATTGCAGGAATGGGAAAAGGAACTGGAATTTTTAGAAGGATTTTTGGAGACCTGTGAGCAAAGGGAATATATGTCTCCCTTTGAATTATCGTATGTACTTTCTTATCATGATATCTATCAGGCATTAAATTTTTCGATAAGAAAATTAAAAGATTGGTATGAGAAGACGAAGGACAGTGATAAGGCACGTACTGTAACTGTTCACGGAAAAGTCTCAACTGAACACTTTTTATATGATGAAAAGGGTTATGGTTATTTCTCAAATTTTGAACGAGCCAAAAAAGGCTCGCCGATTCATGATATATTACCATTCCTTTCACGAACATTGAAAACCTATCCAAAAAAATCAGAAGAATGTATAGAATGGATCTATACGTATCTAAAATATTCCCCGTTTAAAGAGGATGAATTCCTTCTATTTCAAAGCTATTTTGCTCATCCAGGAGCTGTTATGCGTTCTGCAGAAAGGTATTTTAAAAACCGCTATGGGAATGGAGAAAGGAAATCGACGTTACATTTTCAGAAGCAATTTTGGCTCCTTAAAAATACTGAATACGTTTTGATGAGAATGGAAGAAATTGAGCGGCAAAAAGCGGAAGCAAAAACGGCTGCGCAACCACAAGAAGAAGCCCAAAATTAATAGGATTTTGGGCTTTTATAGCCATTCAAAACGAAGGGCTACCGCAATTAATATCAGAATGGCAAGAAACAAAACATCAAATGTTGTTGGAAAAATGATCACTCTTATTCCTTGAAAACAGCAAAATGGAATAATAAATTGCGAGCAGGCCCCCCTAATTGTTCTTAGCCACGGTGGCAAACCATAAGGATTATACTTTCTTCTCATTGGAACATGCCCCCTTTCGAAATTTTTCTCAAATTATTCTATGTAGGACATCCTTTATTAGTGCCTACCATACGTTATATAATCCAAATTACATTGTAAGTTTACTGATAGCTCTTTTAATAAAATTAAATAAAATATGGAACACTGCTAATTATCGTTGTATAAAATAAAAATAAAATAGGAATAATGATTGACGACAATCCTATTTTATAGGTAATATATTGATAATAAAAATAAACAGCAAAGATAGGGAAGAGTACAATGGCTATTTGCTTTTAGAGAGGAAAACCATTAGCTGAAAGGTTTTCTAAGTAGAACCGTTGGAAGGTCGCCCTTGAGCTTCTTTCGCGAAAGATTGCAAAATCGTGTAGTGAAGGACGGGAAATCCGTTATCAATTTAAGAGTCAAACAGGGATGTCGGTTTTAGAGTTAGACAACAGTCTAGCTACCGCTCATCTTTCTGTTTGAAAAAAAGGTGGTACCGCGAAGCATACTCCATTCGTCCTTTTATGGCGAATGGAGTTTTTTATTTGTAAAGGGGATGATATGTGATGGAAACGAAGGAAATAACAATGCCTACAAAGTATGATCCACAATCAATTGAACAGGGACGCTATGAATGGTGGCTAAATGGTAAGTTTTTTGAGGTGAAGGATGATCAAAATAAACATCCTTATACAATCGTTATTCCGCCGCCGAATGTTACTGGAAGGCTTCATCTTGGTCATGCATGGGATACAACCCTACAGGATATTTTAACGCGTATGAAACGGATGCAAGGCTATGATGTACTATGGCTGCCAGGAATGGACCATGCTGGAATTGCTACCCAAGCAAAAGTAGAGGAAAAACTTCGCAGTGAAGGAAAGTCGCGCTATGATTTAGGCCGTGAGAAGTTTGTTGAGGAAACTTGGAAGTGGAAAGAGGAATATGCAAGTCATATTCGCCAGCAATGGTCTAAGCTTGGACTTGGTCTTGACTATAGTCGTGAGCGCTTTACGCTTGATGAAGGATTATCAAAGGCGGTTCGTGAAGTATTTGTTTCTCTATACCATAAGGGGCTAATTTACCGGGGTGAATATATTATTAACTGGGATCCGTCTACGAAGACAGCTCTTTCTGATATTGAGGTTATTCATAAAGATGTACAGGGTGCGTTTTATCATATGAAATATCCGCTTACAGACGGCTCTGGGCATATTGAAATTGCAACAACTCGCCCAGAAACAATGCTAGGAGATACTGCTGTAGCTGTTCATCCAGAAGATGACCGTTATAAGCACTTAATTGGAAAGACAGTTACACTTCCAATTGTAGGCCGCGAGATTCCAATTGTAGGCGATGATTATGTTGATATGGAATTCGGTTCAGGTGCGGTAAAAATTACGCCGGCTCATGATCCGAATGACTTTGAAATTGGTAATCGTCATAATCTTGAACGTGTTCTTGTCATGAACGAAGACGGTACAATGAATGATAAAGCTGGTAAATACACTGGGTTAGATCGCTTCGAATGTCGAAAGCAAATCGTTAAGGATCTACAGGATCAAGGTGTATTATTCAAAATTGAAGAGCATATGCATTCAGTTGGACATTCTGAGAGAAGCGGAGCAGTAGTAGAGCCGTATCTTTCTACACAATGGTTCGTTAAAATGCAGCCGCTTGCTGATAAAGCGATTGAGCTCCAATCAAAAGAAGAAAAAGTAAACTTTGTTCCTGAAAGATTTGAAAATACTTACATGCGTTGGATGGAAAATATTCGTGACTGGTGTATTTCACGTCAGCTTTGGTGGGGACATCGTATTCCAGCTTGGTATCATAAAGAGACTGGAGAAGTATATGTGGCTCATGAAGCACCAGAAGATATCGAGAACTGGGAACAGGACAAAGATGTTCTTGATACATGGTTTAGTTCTGCGTTATGGCCGTTTTCAACAATGGGCTGGCCTGATACTGAATCTGGGGACTATAAACGATATTACCCAACAGATTGCCTCGTAACAGGATATGATATCATTTTCTTCTGGGTATCTCGAATGATTTTCCAAGGATTAGAATTTACGGATCAAAGACCATTTAAAGATGTATTAATTCACGGTCTTGTACGTGATGCTGAGGGCAGGAAGATGAGTAAATCCCTTGGCAATGGTGTTGATCCAATGGATGTAATCGATAAGTACGGTGCAGACGCACTCCGCTACTTCCTATCAACAGGAAGCTCACCAGGGCATGACTTGCGTTTTAGCATCGACAAAGTTGAGGCAACATGGAACTTTGCGAACAAAATTTGGAATGCTTCTCGTTTCGCATTAATGAATATGGATGGATTAACATTCGAAGAAATCGACTTGACTGGTGAAAAATCAGTTGCAGATAAATGGATCTTAACTCGCTTAAATGAAACCATTGAAACAGTTACGAGATTATCTGACCGTTACGAATTCGGAGAAGTTGGCCGTGTACTTTATAACTTTATCTGGGATGATTTCTGTGACTGGTATATCGAAATGGCCAAGCTTCCGTTATATGGGGACGACGAAGCAGCTAAGAAAACAACTCGTTCTATTCTGGCTTATGTATTAGATAATACGATGCGCTTATTGCATCCATTCATGCCATTTATTACGGAGGAAATTTGGCAAAACCTTCCTCATTCTGGCGAGTCGATTACAATTGCCGAATGGCCGAAAGCACAAGCAGAATTCACTGATCTGCAAGCTGCCAATGAGATGAAGCTCTTAGTTGAAATCATTCGCTCTGTACGTAATAGCCGAGCAGAAGTAAACACTCCGATGAGCAAGAAAATAAAGATGATCTTGAAAGCAAAAGATCAGGATGTATTATCAACATTAGAGAAAAATCTTAAGTTTATTGAACGCTTCTGTAACCCAGAAGAATTAACGGTTGCAATGGATCCAGAAACACCTGAAAAAGCAATGACATCTATTGTTACAGGTGTGGAGATTATCCTTCCACTAGAAGGGCTGATCAATATAGAAGAAGAGGTTGCCCGTCTGCAGAAGGAATGGGAAAAGCTTAATAATGAAGTTGAAAGGGTTCAAAAGAAGCTGAGTAATGAAGGCTTTATTAAGAAAGCTCCTGAAAAAGTGATCGAGGAAGAGAAGGAAAAAGAAAAAGATTACACCGAGAAAAGAGCCGCTGTTGAAGCACGAATTAAAGAATTAAAAGGCGAATAAGTTCTTTAAAAAGTTAGAAGACGAATCCAGTTCTATGGATTCGTCTTCCTCATGCTTTAAAGAATTATTATTAGTAGCGGATAAATGGAGTAAACTGACCGATATTTTGTAAAAAGGTGACTGATATAATTGAAGACTGAGCGAAATGACGATAATACCGACATTATATTAGCTTTCCTCAGTATTAAAAGTAAAAAAATCACATATACATGTTTTTTCGATAGGGGGCAGTTATTGTGTTTACTACATATGAAGAGGCTATTTCATGGATTCATTCAAGGTTAAGGCTCGGAGTAAAACCAGGACTAAAAAGGATGGAATGGATGATGGAAAAGCTAGATCATCCAGAAAGAAGGATTAAATCCATTCATATTGGCGGTACAAATGGGAAGGGCTCAACAGTTACATATCTCCACTCGATTCTTCAAGAGGCTGGGTACGTAGTTGGGACATTCACATCCCCATATTTTGAACAGTTTAATGAAAGAATATCCTTTAATGGAATGCCCATTAGCAACGAGGAGATTGTTCGATTAGCTAACGATATCTATCCACTTTCTTTAGAATTGGAAGAAAGCGAATTCGGAGGTCCGACCGAATTTGAAATTATAACGGCAATGGCTCTCCAATATTTTGGGCACGTCAATCCTGTTGATATTGCCCTTTTTGAAGTGGGACTTGGCGGCAGATTTGATTCAACTAATATTATATTACCGATACTTTCTATCATTACAAGCATTGGCCTAGACCATACAGGCATCCTAGGAGAAACCCATACTGACATTGCTTATGAAAAAGCCGGGATCATAAAGCCAGGTGTTAGCATCATTACAGGAGTTAATCAAGAGGATGCTCTTCAGGTCATTAAAAATAAAGCAAGTGAAAAGAAAGCGACTATCTATACACTCGGCAGCCAATTCTTGATTAATGAGCATATATCAACAAAAACGGGTGAGGGATTTACGCAACAAACCCCTTTTAGGCAATGGGAGAATCTTGAAATTTCGATGTTCGGAAAGCATCAAACTGAAAACGCATCAATAGCAGTTATGGCTATTGAGATTTTAAACAAGTACTATTCATTTTTAATAGAGGACGAGCATGTATATTTAGGTCTTAAAAAGGCATATTGGCCAGGCAGATTTGAAGTCGTGTCAAAGAATCCTTTAATCATCATGGACGGAGCACATAATGAGGAAGGAACGGCGTCATTAGTCAGTGAACTTGAAAAACGCTATCCTGATAAAAATAAGAACATTATTTTTACAGCTCTATCTGACAAAAAATTAGATAATATGATCAAGAAATTAGATGCCATAGCCGATAAAATAACTTTTGTTGAATTTAATTACCCGAGAGCAGCACGAGCTGAGAATCTATTTGATCTGAGTACGAATAAAAATAAGCATTTTAATAAAAATTGGGCAATTACACTTGAAGAAAACATTCGTAACATAAAGGCTGATGAAATGCTAATCGTAACTGGATCACTATACTTTTTATCTGAAATTAAACCTTTTATATCTAAATATTCAGAAAAATGATATGTGACAATAAATAGAAAATTTGATAAGATGTTAATGGTGCTAATGACCTAGAAATTTCATTGGAGAGGAGAGGTATATATGGTTAGCACTAGTAAGAAAAAATTAATTTGGGCTTTATGGCTATTAGTTTTTCCAGTTGGCTTATGGCTAACATATCGAATGTATCCTCCTCAAATCTCTGTTGATTTAGTAGACATTTTATTATTTTTATGTCTAGCCTTCTTTGTAGCGGCAACTCCGATGCTCATAAATGGTGCCCCGATTTTTTTGTTACAATGGATTTCATTGGCCGTTTTTTAAACTTTTGGTTTGTTTATAGAGCTTGTAATTGCTCAATTGACGTTAGCTGTGCTCTTCATAAGAATACGACTATCAAAGGAACAATGTTATAGGATTCCTCTTAACTCCATCATGTTTTTTCTCGTATCTTTACTGAGCGGAGGGATCTTTTATTATATTGTAGGGTATACCGGTGCTAGTTATTACGAAGATGGGCTATCTCTATGGCTATATGCCATTTATCCCGTTCTCTTTTATTTTTTTAATCATTTATTCATAGCGATAATTAACTATATTTTATACAAAGGAAAAAGAGAAGTTTTTGGGATAGACTTCGTTTGGGAGACAATCACAACATTTATATCATTACCGATTGATAATGAAGAGCTTTATCTCACGCAAGCGCCTTCGGAACAATTAAAGAACAAATTGTTCCTGCGATGAATATTCAAAGAAGCTTTCCTTAGTGCTCACCTCGAGGTCGACAAAAACGCGACGTCCTCCCAAAAGATCCCTTTTGGTCGTGCGATGTATCGCTGACGATGCTTTCCTTGTCCTGTCGCATTGTCGACACTAGTACGTCCTGTACGTCGGAGGTAGGAGCTGGAGCTGAAAGTAGATAAACTATATCTCAAGTTATCAACAGATAGCGAAAATTATAATTTCCTATACAATGACAAAAACCCCTTGATTAAGGGGTTTTCGTTTTAAGAAATGACATGTAGTAGCTTATACATAATTTTAAAAAAGATCTAAAAATGGAAAGTTAATCCTCTTAAATTTTTTCAAATTTTAATTATAATTGTAATCATATTTGATAGAAATAGTTGGATCGCCCCATTTTATCGTAGAATTTCTTTTACAAGCATTTTCAAAAGAGGTCGGATTTGTAATGACCTTCGAATGGCTGCTGCTTTCCGCATAGATTTTACTGCTTCCCTTGCTGTTATCATTAATATTATTTATGCTTAGGTTGCCATTTACACAAACTGTTGAATTACTTTCAAGGTTTATTCCTTGAATGGATGCGGAAGAATTAATAAAAATAATAGAATTATTCATATTATTTATTTGATTAAATCTAGCAGGGGATCCAACAAAAATTTTTGAGTTATCCATTTTCATATTATCAAATGTTGCACTTCCGGCAACTTCAATGATTGAATCAGTAAGCCCACTTCCGTTAAAGTGACCAAAATTTGCAGCTCCGTTAACATGTATTTTTGATTGTTTTAGACTATTCAAATTTTCTGTTGTCATACTTCCGAGAACATAAATGATTGAATCATTCATATCCTTATTATTCAAATTTTGGAAGCTTAGTGTCCCATTAACTCTGAAAACAGAGTTGTCGAAAACCAATTTTTGATTATTATGATAAGAAGCGCTTCCATTTATTTGACATCTACTGTTAGTAAAATCGGTCTGTTCATTTCTGCAAGCTGTTAAATTTCCAGGATCAAGTATCTCGTTGCCGCTAAGAAGACTTTCCGATTCTCCGGGATTACCACTATCTTTGTCTTCCATGGTTAGAAAATCGGTAAAATCGATTGTCATGGAAGCTTTAATTTTTGTTTTTTTACCACTTTCATTACCCGTACTTATAAAAACTATACTAATCTCATTACTTTTTGAGCCATCTGGATCTACTTGATAATCTATTTCAAAAGGAACAGGCGGTTTATTCTCCAATTCCGTTATAATTTTTATTTTTATTATTTCTTTCATTTTATCTCTTGCCTTTTGAATATAATATTGATTATCCTTTAGCTCCTTATTTTTTATATGATTTTCTCGTTCATTTTTAATTTCCTGCAATACGATGTTATAGTTTGAATAATAGGCATTTTTAATTGCACTTTCAAAATACAATATTCCCATTTCTGATAGGGCAACAGATTGAGATTTTTTTTCCACCTCTTTATTTTGTTTCATACTGTTAGCGGATTGCCCCATAAAGGATAAACTAATTATCATAAAAATTGTTATGGTGAGTAATACAGTTAATAGGGCATAACCTCGTTTATTAACTAGTAATTTCTTTATTTCTTCCATTCTAATCACCATTCTTTAACCGATATAGTCGTGGCTCTATCGTAATATAATTCCCAGGATCATTTTTGTCAGAAACAGTAACCACTATTTTTTTTTCATTTTCAGTATTAGGTGTAACAGTACCATTAAAGTCAGTGTTATAGCATAATTTACTATTATCAAAAATGAATGATTCTAGTGAAGTTGAAATGGCAATACTTTTACAGTCTGATGGTCCTTCGGATTTAATTGTATATAAATTTGCAGTTTGATGAACCTTTGTTAATGTGCTTAAAATAATATTCGTTTCTTGCTGAATTTGATTTTTTATGATCGATTTTTGAGAAAATTGAAAGCCTTGAAAAAAACTATTCCAAATGATGATACCTATAAAGGAGAGAATACCCAATGTTATTAGGACTTCGATAAGTGTAATTCCATTTTCATTTTGCTTCACGATTTCTTCCCCTTCATTCCACGATTATATAACCATAAATCTCAGTAACTACAGAATTGTTATCATTAAGGAGTTGAATATGAATTTGATTGGCTTTTATTGGTCCTGTTATTAAATCAGATTTTTTATTAATTTTTATATGAATATTAAATTTTTTTTTCCTCTTTTCCGAATAATAGTAATCGGCATCTTCCGTAATATTGCTTGGCAACTCAACTGAATTTAATTTCAAAAGAGAATTGATTTCTTTATTTTTTTGCCAAGCAATTAATTCTTCTTTTGCTATATTTATTGCCTCAGTCTTGTCAACGTTTTTTTGATTCATTAGTCCCATTTGAGGGAAGAACTTCATTATAGTGACTAGAATGATAGATAAGATGAGAATCGATAATAATACTTCAAGGAGTGTAATCCCTTTTTGATTAAATGTTATTAATTTCATAGAGCATCTGCCCTCGCGTTTTAATATTGATTACAAAGCACTAGGATATTAATCATTTTCTTTCAAAATGCTTATTGTTATTATACAATATCTATCAAACAATTTAAGTTATTTTTAGGTCTTTTTACGTACTTTTTGGAAAGTTGTAACAATTTCTTAACTTATTTTATATTAATTTAGGTTTATAATTTTTATTGGGGTGATGAAGTGGTAGTATTTATTTTCTCAATAGCTTCCTTACTAATTCTTATACCGATTGTAGCTTTTCTGCCGATCGGAATATCGTTTAAGAGGAAATGGGTTTTAGTTGGAATGGCTTTTCTAATTGCAAATGTAGGACTAATTGTCAGTACTTTATTTCACTTATGGAATACAGTACAAATTCTTCTTTTGCTGATACTTTTAGCATCCATTATTTTAAATTCAAGATATAAGAGGGGTACTGCATTACAAGATAGTGCATTTTTAATAGAAAAGACGTCAAACTCCCAAGATGATGAAAATTTACATAATGTACAAATGGAAGCATCCCCCTTAAACCAAATAAACATACAAGCTGATGAAATTATACAATCACCTGCAGATAACTACTCAGAGGAAGAAGGAGTTCTTTTAAACTTAGAAGACAAAACAGAAGAATCCGATACGGCACAGTTTACGTCACTAGAGAAAATAGCCATAAATCCGAATCTATCAAATGAGTTTGCTGATTCGTTTGCTATAGATGAAGACATTTCTTTCTTGAATAATCGTTCGAATCTCCTGAATAATGATAATTTAGTGGAGGAAAAGCATGAAAAAGAAGGGAATGATTTTGAAATCGGCTATATGTCAGAAATTGAAAAGTTAATGAAAAAAAATGATTTGAATTATATCGATAATATTGAAATAGATTCACATTGTAATAAGATAGAAATGGAAGAATTGTCAGAAATAGAGGTATCTTTAGTTTATCAAGAATCGGAAATAGATGAAAAAGAAAATGTTTTTAGCGATGAGATTGAAATAGAGGAGTTAGTCTTTGTACAAAAGTAATAAGCAGTCTAATAAAGGAGAGTCCGCATGTGAGAAATAAGCTAGGAGTTAAACTATTTATCATTCTTTTTCTATGCACTTTTTTTATCTTTGGCTTCTCACATTTTGGTGCCTCAGCATTTCATTCGATTTTGAATAATACAAACAGCTTTGCCGAAGGAACGACGGTTGGTATTGTAAATGTTGCAGGGAAAACTGAAACAGAAGCAATGCAATTAGTTGACGAACAACTGACCCGTTGGTTAGATGAAATGATTGTACATATTGGATATAAAGAGAAAAAAATATTACTAAATAATTCGCATTTTCGTTTTAACATTGTTGATTCAGTAAAGTCTGTGAATAATGGACAGAAAAATTTGCTGCTTGTTGATTTTGAAAATAATTCAGTAGAGAATGATATCCTGGATTCTTTCTCATCATTAAATAGTGAGATGATAGACTCTGATAAGCTTCAGTCCGACTTATTAAACAGTGCCAAGTTATTAGAGCCTGGGGAATTAGAGTTTCGTCTAGAAAACTATTTAGTTGGAGCAAACAAAAATCAAAATGTTGTCATTAAGGAATCTAGTATAGAAATCAAGGATTCAGATGCTGACATGAGGCAGATAATAGAAAAGCTTTCAACCATCAAAATTCAACCAAATTCTCAGTTTTCTCTTTTAAAATTACTAGAAGAGAATGGATTGGAAAAGGAATCTCCTACTGCTATCAATATATTAGCTACGGCGATTTATCAATTAATTTTACCAACTAATTTTCAAATAATTGAAAGATATATTAGCAATGAAATGCCTGAATATGCACAATTAGGATTTGAAGCAAAAGTTGATGCCGACAAAAGCATGGATTTGATTTTTGCTAATCCGAATGACAATGGGTATGTAATTGACTTTTTGTGGAGTGAGAATACATTAACTTTATCCCTAAAAGGGACAACCTTTTTGAATAAATATGTTATTACGACACAGGATGAAAAGACCTTTAAACCGAAAACAATCAAGCATTATAGCCCACTGTTGAACCCGAGTGAAAAAACAGTTAAAACTGAAGGAAAAGAGGGGTTTATAATTAAAGTTTTCCGTGAAGTTTATGATGAAAAAGGTGCGTTTTTAAGAAGAGAAGAAATCTCAGAGGATTATTATCCTCCCAATCATCGTATAGAAGTGTACGGGCTAATTAACAAAGAAAAAAATAATAATGAATTACAAGAAGAGTCTCCTTCGGGAGAAAATGTTTACACTATCGAGAGTCAAAATGATGATGAAAAATCTTCATTTCCAGAAAACACTGATGATTCATCTGGAATAGTCGATAATTCATCTGGAACCATCGAAAATACAAATGAGCTTTGGGGGAAACCAAAGGAACAAATGAAATAATCACCAATAAAGCAGGGATGATGTATGAAACAAATCCGAAAACGGCTTGGGGATCTACTAATTGATGCTGGTCTATTAACTGAAGATCAGCTACAAACGACATTAAAGGAAAAAAGTGAAGGGCAAAGACTCGGTGATGCTTTACTGCAAAGGGGATATATTACAGAGCAACAGCTTATTGAAGTGCTTGAATTTCAGCTTGGGATTCCTCATATTAGTTTATATCGGTATCCATTTGACACAAACCTATTTAGTATTATTTCAAAGGAAACAGCAAAACGGCAGCTCTTAATTCCTCTAAAAAAAGAGGGGGACAAGCTTTTTGTCGCTATGGCAGACCCGATGGACTTCTTTTCTATCGATGATTTGCGTTTATCTACAGGATTCCAAATAGAGACGGCGATTGCAACTAAAGATGATATTTTAAGAGCAATTAATAAATATTATGACATTGATGAGGGCTTTGAAGAATTAATAAGTTATAATCCTAAAACAGAAAGTCACCAAGAGGAAAAAATTACTGATCAAGACTCTCCTATTGTACGATTAGTAAATCAAATAATTTCAAATGCAGTTTCGATGAAAGCAAGTGATATTCATATCGACCATCAAGAAACGAAGGTAATTGTTCGATATCGGATTGATGGAGTTTTAAGAGTTGAACGAGTTCTTCCAAAGCATATGCAGGGTGTTTTAACGGCAAGAATAAAAATAATGGCCAATTTAGATATTACAGAACACCGTATTCCTCAGGATGGCAGAATAAAGGTTAATCTCGATTTTCATCCAGTAGATTTACGTGTATCTACTTTGCCGACCGTTTTTGGTGAAAAAATAGTTATGCGGATCCTTGATTTAGGCAGTTCATTGAATGATATAAATAAACTTGGCTTTAATAAATTAAATTTAAAACGGTTCATAGAAATAATTGAAAAGCCAACTGGAATTGTACTCCTAACAGGTCCTACTGGATCGGGAAAATCCTCTACTTTATATGCTGCATTAAATAAATTGAACAGTGAAGAGGTTAATATTATTACAATTGAAGACCCTGTTGAGTACCAATTGGAAGGAATCAATCAAATTCAAGTGAACACGAATATTGGCATGACTTTCGCTACAGGGCTTCGCTCCAATCTCCGCCAAGATCCGAATATTATTATGGTTGGAGAAATTAGGGATAAGGAAACAGTTGAAGTCGCGATTCGTGCTTCGTTAACAGGACATCTTGTTCTTAGTACTTTGCATACAAATGATTCGATTGGGACGATTACTAGATTAATGGATATGGGGGTAGAGCCATTTCTAGTGGCCTCATCACTAAGCGGAATTGTTGCACAGCGGCTTGTAAGAAGGGTATGCCGTGATTGTGCAGAGGAGCAGGTTCCATCTAAACGGGAAATTGAAATTTTTGCAAGAAGAGGTATGAATATAGAAAAAGTAATTCGTGGACGGGGATGTTCCTCTTGTAGTATGACAGGCTATAAAGGACGAATTGCTATACATGAAGTACTTGTGATTAATGATGACATAAGACGTACGATTATGAATGGAGAATCTATTGCAAGATTAAGAGAATTAGCTATAAAACATAAAACGATTTTTCTTGTTGACGACGGCTTATTAAAAGTAAAACAAGGTTTAACAACGACGGAAGAAGTATTGAGAGTAGCAACTCTCGAATAGGGGTGCAAATAGTGAAGGAAAAAATAGAATATTTATTGCGCGCCGCGTTTGAATTAAAAGCTTCAGATCTTCATTTAACAGTAGGTGTTCAACCTATTATGCGGATTAATGGCGAATTAAAAAAATATGGGAAAGAGATTTTGAAGCCTAATGAGACTGAAGGTATGGCAAGAGCGATAATTCCGAACCATATGTGGGAGCAGTTTAAGGAAAAGGGAGAATTAGATTTTTCATATGGCATTCCAGGTGTTTCTCGGTTTCGTGTAAATACATATCATCAACGTTCTTGTATTTCTATGGCGATAAGGGTGGTTCCTACGAAAATTCCATCCATTGATGAGTTGGAATTGCCAAATATATTGCGGAAGATATCAGAAATTCCACAGGGCCTAGTCCTTGTTACCGGTCCAACTGGAAGCGGCAAATCAACGACCCTTGCTTCAATGATTCAGTATATGAATAATACGATGCGAAAACATATTATTACCCTTGAAGATCCAATTGAGTATCTCCATAAGCATGGGAATTCGATTATTGACCAGCGAGAAGTTGGCTTTGATACGATGAATTTTGCCAATGGTCTAAGGGCAGCACTTCGGCAGGACCCTGACATAATCCTTGTCGGGGAAATGCGAGACTTGGAAACGATACAAACAGCGATTACGGCAGCTGAGACAGGGCATTTAGTGTTAGGAACCCTGCATACATCAAGTGCTCCAGCAACGATTAATCGAATAATTGATGTCTTTCCACCTTCCCAGCAGCCTCAAATTAGAATTCAACTGGCGTCTGTTTTAGTAGCGGTCATTTCCCAGCGGCTTTTCCGGCGAGAAGATAGGGAAGGGCGGAAAGCAGCAACAGAAATATTAATGAATAATGCGGCGGTTGGCAATCTTATTCGCAATGAAAAGATCCATCAAATCATAAACATTATGCAAACGTCGCGTGCTCAAGGAATGCATACACTTGAGAACAGCATTAAGGATCTCGTTCATGCAGGTATTATTTCAAAAGAAGCTGCAGAACCCTACTTACAGGAGATTTTAATTTAGTATGGCACGATTTAAATACTCAGGAAGAGACCGTAAAGGAAAAAAAGAGGGAGTCATACAAGCTAATTCCAAAAGAGAGGCAATGCTTAAGCTGAAGGAGGAAGATATTCGGGTACTTGAAATTGCCCAAATTCCTGAATCTTTCTTGACAAAAGATATTTCCATTGGCAATCCTGTTAAACTTCAGTATTTTGTTATTTTCCTAAGACAGTTTTCAACTTTATTAAAAGCGGGTGTAACTGTAGTTGATTCTACGAGAATACTTGCTGCACAAACGGAGAGTAAACCATTAAGGAAAGTTCTGCTCGATATCGAACAAGACCTGCGTGAGGGGATTCCGTTATCAGATTCTGCCGCAAAAAATAATAAAATATTCACACCTATATTTATCAACATGGTTAGAGCAGGTGAAGCGGGTGGGAATATGGATGAAACACTAGAAAGGCTTGCTGATCATTTTGAAAAGCAGCATAACACGAAGCAAAAAATTATTTCAGCACTTGCTTATCCAGTTGTTGTTGGTATCATTGCAATCGCAGTTGTTATTTTCTTATTAGTATCTGTTGTTCCAACATTTGTGGCCATGTTTGAAGACTTTGGCGGTGAACTGCCTGCTATTACCCGTTTTGTTTTAAGCTCAAGCGAATTTATGCAGGTTTATTGGTGGTTAATTCTATTGCTGATTCTTGCCTTTGGAATTACAATTGCTATCCTAAGAAAGAACCAACATACGAAATACTATTTGGATTTACTCATTCTACGCATCCCTGTGTTTGGAAAGATGCTGCAAAAGGCTGTATTAGCAAGGATGACAAGGACCATGAGCTCATTATTTACAAGCTCAGTCCCTATTTTACAAGCTATGTCCATCGTTGAAAAAGTCGTAGAAAATGAAGTAATGGCACGAGTTATTCGCCAATCAAGAAATTCACTTGAAAAAGGCCAATCATTGACAGAACCAATGAAAAAGCATTGGGCCTTTCCGCCCCTGCTGACACAAATGATTGCGATCGGGGAAGAGACAGGCGTACTCGACGCTATGCTCGGTAAAGTAGCAGATTTCTATGAAAAAGAAGTTGAAAACAGTACAGATAGAATCAAATCTCTAATCGAACCACTCATGATTGTCTTACTTGCAGGCATAGTTGGAACAATCGTCATATCGATTATGGTCCCGATGTTTGAAATATTTAATCAAATAGGTTAATTGTTTGCAAAATATTAACAAAATTTACTTTTAATATACTAGTCTAGCAGTATAATAGTAATAGTGCTTTTATCACAAAAATGAGAGGAAGGTTAGTATGTTAAAGAAAATTGGACAAAGATTAAAAGATCAAAGAGGGTTGACGCTTGTTGAATTACTAGCGGTTGTAGTTATTTTGGGGATTATTGCGGCGATTGCAGTTCCAGCAATTGGAAATATTATCGAGAATTCAAAGAAAGATGCTCATATTGCTAACGCTCTACAATTACAAAATGCATCTAAATTGTATTTTGTTGAAAACCCCTCTGCTACATCACCTGTTACATTAGATGATTTGATAAAAGCTGGGTTTGTAGAAACAATCCAAGATCCTAGTGATACGAAAGAAATTTATGATAAAAGTGCTACAACAGTAGCAGTATCAGAAAATACTACTACTAAGGAAAAAGAATATAAGGTCACTATAAAAGGTAAATCTACCACTTACATTAAAGGTTCTAAAAAAGCGAGTGAATTACAACGTTCTGATGTTGAACTAAAATAGTGGATGGTTATAAAATGTCTATCTTATTAATATTTATTATTTTTATATTAGGTCTAATACTCGGTTCCTTCTTCAACGTCGTCGGTCTGCGCCTGCCACAAAAGAAATCAATCGTCGCACCACGCTCAGCCTGTCCTAATTGCCAGCATCAGCTTACAGCATTCGAGCTGATTCCTGTATTTTCATATGTGATTCAAGGAGGGAAATGTCGCCAATGCAAGGCGCGCATTTCTCCTCTTTATCCACTTGTTGAGCTCATAACAGGTGTATTATTCGCTGGAGCCCCGCTCATTCTTGGCTGGACAAGTGAGCTTTTTGTCGCATGGACGCTAATCTCATTACTTGTAATTATTTTTGTTTCTGATGTCACTTATATGATTATCCCTGATAAAGTGCTTGTTTTTTTCATGGGGATTTTTTTGTTGGAACGAATCTTCATTCCGCTTGAACCATGGTGGGATTCCTTATTAGGAGCAGCTGTTGGATTTATTCTTCTTCTGCTTATTGCGGTCATCAGCAAAGGAGGAATGGGGGGCGGAGATATTAAGCTGTTTGCCGTTCTTGGATTTGTCCTAGGGATTAAACTAGTCCTGCTATCTTTTTTTATCGCAACCTTATATGGTGCTCTTTTTGGTGTTATTGGATTAATACTAGGAAAACTAAAAAGAAAAAAACCGATTCCCTTTGGTCCTTTTATTGCTGCTGGAACACTGACAGCTTATTTTTACGGTGATTTGATCATCCATTATTATTTAGTGCTTTATTAGCAACAGGATTTTAACTAAGGAGTTTTTCATATGGCTCTTTCCGTCTTTTCGCGTAAAAACCGTACGGTTAATATTATTATCAATGATTATTCCATTCGATTTGTTGAATTGAAGCAAACGAAACCGCCTATTATTCTACGATGGGGTGAGCGGTTCATTCCGTTTGGCATCATTAGAGATGGGAAGATTATTGAGTATGGTACTTTGGCAATGATTCTAGAAGAATGTATTGAAGAGTGGAAGATTCAAAAGCGTTTTGTTCGTTTTATTGTGCCAGACTCTTTTGTCATCATTCGAAAAGTCGAGATTCCAGCAGATGTGAAGGATGACGAAATCAATGGCTATTTATATTTAGAACTTGGTACAAGAATCCATCTTCCATTCGATGAGCCTGTCTTTGATACATATATAGTTTCGAAAGGGAAAGAAAAGAGTGAAGTTCTCGTATTTGCCAGTAATGAAGAAAATGTTTTAGAATACTCCAATTTACTGTCGGGTGTAAAACTCCTACCTGATGCGGCGGATATTTCTCCGCTTGCACTTTATCGGCTTTACCATCAATTGGGTTTTCAAGGGAAGGCAGAAAGCCTGCTAATGGTTCAGTTTGATACGAATGTAGTAAACATCTGCATCTTTGAAAATCACCTTCCATTTTTTATGCATCATTTATTAATAGATTTTGATGAAGATAAGTGGAGTATCCATATGAATAAGGATGGAAAGCAGGCGCTTCAGTATAGCGGGGAAACAAATGATCTGCTATTACAACTGGAGGATATTTATAAGGAAATAAGTAAATTCATGGATTTCTATCGATATTCAATTAATCAAGGAAAGCAGCAAGTGTCAAAAATATTACTAAATGGGGATCATCCGTTTCTTGACCTAATAAAAAAAGAAATGGAGAAGAGATTTGATGTCCCCCTTCAAACTTTAAATATTAATTCAATAACTTCAGCAACAGAAGATAGTCTTCCGAGGACGCATTATCTAGCTCTGGGACTTGCATTAAAAGAGGTGTAATTATGCTCGTTGAGATTAACCTATTACCGAAAAAGGAATCGAGAAATACAGCTCTTTTTGTGCTAGTCGGAGTCTTCTTCTTATTATTGTTAGTAGGCATATTCATTACAATGTGGGTAGGCCAGTCTTATAAAGCTAAATTAAAAACAGTTGAACAGCAAATTTCAACAACACAGCAATTAATTGAGATTGATGAGAAAAAGATAACTGATGCGGAATCAGCAAATTCACAGAAAGAATTAGAAAAAGCAGTGGAATGGGCTAAGGAATACCCAATTAAGACAGTTCCTTTATTAAGAAAATTTACAGCGTTGCTGCCTGAACGAGGTTTTATTCAATCCTTTCAATATGAGGAAACAGGAAATATTCAGTTGCTTGTTCAATTTGACACAAAACGTGAAGCATCCTACTATTTAAAATCTATGCTTGATGCAGATTGGATCGAGGATGTAAGGCTAATTACTTTAACTGCGAATGAACCAACTGAAGAAGAGACAGAACAAACGTCGAAAATGGAACATGAGAACCAATATATTCCACGTTATCTTGCGAATTATGAAATAATTCTAAATCGATCAGTAATAAAAGCAGATTTGCAAGTGGAAAATCAAGGAGGGAATGAATCATGACCCTTCAGTTTTCTAAAAAAGAGAAGCAAATTGGTATCTTGGGAGTAATTATATTAATCTTGTTTATTACTGGACTCTACTTTTTCTATTTACAGCCATTGAAATCAGCTTTATCTACGAAAGAAAGTGAATTGCGTTCTGCGGAGAAGCTGTTTGAAGCTGTTGAAAGCCATAGACCTGATGATCCACAGTCAGATACTTTTACAAGCACAGAATCACTGCAAAAACAGATTCCAGTTAAGCCTTTAGTCGAACAATTATTACTTGATATAGAAAAAGCAGAGATCATTTCAGATAGTTTAGTACTTGAGATGGAGTTTACTGATGGAGATATTATTGAAACTCCCATGAATGAATCAGAAAATACAAATACAGCTAATGAAGAAATAAATACTGATAATACAGAGGCTGAACAAGTAGACGATAAAAAATCAAATATTCCAATGCCTTCGGGAATGAAGAAAACAACTGCTGTACTATTTGTTCAATCTCCGAGCTATTTTGAACTGGAGAAATTTATTGAAACACTAGAATCTCAGGAGCGTATCATTCTAGTCGAAAAATTAGAAATTAACGGACTTGAAGAGGTTATTTCTACGGATCAAGAGAAAGAATTGATTACTTCTCAAATCACGATTGCAACATTTTATATGCCAAATCTAACTGATTTAATTGATCAACTTCCAAAAATGGAAGTTCCAAAGCCAAGCGGCAAAAAAAATCCGTTTAGTATTTCGGAAGATATTTCAAATGAATTTGAGAAAGAAAAAGATGATTCTCTTGAAAAATTTGACGAAAATCCAAGGTAACAAGACGACAAAAGTCTTGTTATTTTTTTTTGTTGATATGGTAGGATGAAACAAAATTAGCCATTGACATGGAGGGAGGACGAATGGTGGACAGGCCGGATAAAGGGAGAACAATTACGATAAAAATTAATGGAAATCAGCGTTCATATGAAGAAAATAAGATTCCGGAGAATAAATTAAATCAAGAGGATTTAGAGAATGATAGATTGATAGTAGACGAAGATCAAAAGGTTAATTTCGATTATTTTTCTTCAAATGAAGCAGCAGCAACTCAAGAAACAACAGACGATGACAACTTTGATTGGATCCTTCCTGAAGATACTATTGAACAATCGGACTTAGCGGAATATAAAATAGCAACTAAATCGAAAAAGATAAACAAGAAAGGTTTAGCTGCTTTCGGAAGTAGTTTGAAAAAGAATAATCGCAATGGTCTGCTTTCTTCTGTTTTTATTACAGTTTTTTTTGCCATTCTGTTAGGTACAAGCTTCGGCTTTATTATGTTGAAATTAGTCATAACTGAAAATACGGCAGAAACCGAACTTCCAGCTATTACTGAACCAGTCCCAGAAGAAAAAGAAGGGGCAGGCTCGGAGACCGTAATAGTTAAATCACTTTCGACATTCGTCATTCAAGGGGGAGTGTTCTCTACTGTAGAATCGGCAAAACAAGTTCAAGAGGATAATATTCAGAAAGGAATTCCTTCTCAAGTCATTGAGATGAATGAGCAAGCCGTTCTTTATTTAAGTGTGGCAGATAGTATTGAGAACGCTAAAGAGATGAGTCAACAATTAAAGGGAAAGGACATTGAGGTTTTTGCTAAACCAATTTCATTCGAAGAGAAGTCTATAGCTGGTCTTCTTCCTGAAGAAAAAAAATTTATGGAAGCTGTTCCGTTAATTTTTGAAGTAATGACAGCAGGTGCGACAGAAGCTGCAGTCGATAATAGTATATCTGAAGAAACTTTAAAAAATATCGAAAAGCAAGCTGCGATTTTAAAAGCTAGTAAAACGGATCAATTCAAGCATGAAGGAATCATCTTATTAAAAAGTGAGTTGGACCTTGCTTATGCACAGCTAAAATCTTATAGTGAGTCAAACGACTCTAATGTGTTGACAAAACTCCAACAGCATTTATTAGGATTTCTTTCCACCTTCCATTCTGTTTCATAAATCTGCATAACACTCTAACTTTTTACATCATCCGCTCAAAATCGAATATTTTCTAGGAAATAACGCATAATTATTGGAGTCTGTTGCAATATTTTTCTACAGGCTCCTTTATCTGCATTCATTCTTAAAACTTTTTCAGAAGAAAAAACAAAATTTACGTTTTTTATCGGGTTAAAAATTGTTTGTCCTATCAAATTTTGGTACGATTATAATGTATCTCCCAAATTGATACGAATATAAGGTCAGGTGATAATATGCAAAACCTCATTTTAGCCTCTTCTTCTCCACGACGAAAAGAACTTCTTGAAAATCTTCATATAACATTTGAAGTATCCAGCAGTGATGTTGATGAAAACTTTGATCCCGCATTAACCCCTGGAGAAATTGTCATGGAGCTTAGCAGCAGAAAAGCAAGAGCGGTAAGTATGAAGCACCAAAATTCATTTGTAATTGGTGCTGATACAATCGTTGTTTTAGACGAGATCGTTTTAGGAAAACCAAAGGACAGGGCAGATGCGTATTCGATGATAAAAAAATTGTCTGGGAAAGAGCATTCTGTTTACACGGGGGTTTCGATTGTTGCTCCTGAAAATGAAATTAAATTCTATGTAAAAACTGACGTGGTGTTTTGGGAGCTTTCGGATGAAGAAATAAATGCTTACATTGACACCGGTGAACCGTTTGATAAAGCGGGGGCATACGGGATCCAAGGCTTCGGCAGTATGCTAGTCAAAAAGATAGACGGTGACTATTTCTCTGTCATGGGCCTCCCTATTTCAAAAACAGTTCGAGAATTAAGGAATGCAGGATATGTGATGCCATTTTCTAAATAATTATTTGTTCATCTTTAAACTCCCTATCATCTGTGATAATAAGGGAGGAATTAATACATGCAAACTCAATCCTTATTGATTAAGGATTTTCCACAGGATGAACGTCCAAGGGAACGGTTTATCCAAAATGGACCACAAAGTTTATCTACTCATGAACTAGTAGCCATTCTACTTCGAACTGGGACAAAGGATGAATCTGTTCTACAACTGTCTAATCGGCTTCTAACGCATTTTGAAGGTTTAAGATTATTAAAGGATGCCTCATTAGATGAAATTACATCCATAAAAGGCATTGGAGCCGCAAAAGCAATTCAGCTGTTAGCTGCTGTAGAAATTGGCAGAAGAATATCAAATCTATCATTTGACGATCGCTATACGATTCGCTCTCCTGAGGATGGTGCGAAATATGTGATGAATGATATGAGATTCCTGTCGCAGGAGCATTTTGTTTGCCTTTATCTTAATACAAAAAATCAAGTTCTGCACAAGCAGACTATCTTTATCGGCAGCTTAAATGCCTCAATTGTGCACCCAAGAGAGGTGTTTAAAGAAGCTTTCAGGCGTTCCGCGGCTTCCATCATTTGTGCACATAATCATCCGAGTGGTGATCCAACTCCGAGTAGAGAGGATATCGAGGTGACAAAGCGTCTATCTGAATGTGGAAAAATAATTGGAATTGACGTGCTCGATCATCTTATTATTGGGGAAAATAAATTTGTGAGTTTAAAGGAAAAAGGGTATTTATAACACTATGTTTTTATTTGACGATAAGCTATAATATTATTTATGCTTTTTTACGTCAATATGAAATTTATCACAATTTGACCACAGTTTTTTTAAAAAAACAAAGCATTTGAAATTTGTATAAATTTTTTGAAGCTAATGAATGTTTTAGCTCCAATTATTTTTTGCATTTCGTATCAGAAAGGGAGATACAACCATGTTTGGAACAAAGGATCTTGGAATTGATTTAGGTACTGCTAATACACTTGTCTATGTAAAAGGAAAAGGAATTGTTGTAAGAGAGCCTTCAGTTGTTGCATTGCAAACGGACACAAAAAATATTGTCGCTGTTGGGAATGATGCAAAAAATATGATCGGCCGAACACCGGGAAATATTGTTGCCCTGCGTCCTATGAAGGATGGGGTTATTGCTGATTATGAGACAACAGCTGTTATGATGAAATATTATATTAAGCAAGCGATTAAGAATAAAGGTCTATTCTCCGGAAAACCTTATGTGATGGTATGTGTTCCTTCAGGAATTACTGCTGTGGAACAACGTGCAGTTATTGATGCTACTCGCCAAGCAGGAGCGAGAGATGCATACCCGATTGAAGAGCCATTTGCAGCTGCTATTGGAGCAAATCTGCCTGTATGGGAGCCAACGGGAAGTATGGTCGTTGACATTGGCGGCGGAACAACAGAAGTAGCGATTATTTCACTGGGAGGAATTGTTACAAGCCAATCAGTACGAGTTGCAGGAAATGACATGGATGACGCCATTATCAATTATATTCGTAAAAGGTATAATCTTTTAATAGGGGATCGTACATCTGAAACAATTAAGGTTGAAATAGGCTCAGCTGGTGATCCTGAGGGAATTGAAAACTTTGAAATTCGTGGAAGGGATCTTTTGACAGGACTTCCGAAGACAATTGAAATTACTGCTGAGGAAATTTGTAAAGCATTGCATGATACAGTTTATGCCATTGTTGATGCTGTAAAGGTAACGCTTGAAAAAACACCACCTGAGCTTGCGGCAGATATTATGGATCGTGGAATTGTGTTAACGGGTGGAGGCGCTTTACTTCGGAATTTGGACAAGGTTATTAGTGAAGAAACGAAAATGCCAGTTCTAATTGCTGAAAATCCTCTAGATTGTGTTGCGATCGGTACAGGAAAAGCGCTGGATCATATCGATTTATTTAAAAATAAATCGAAAGATTTTCGTTAATATTAATCTGAACAAAATCTTTTATGTGATTTAAGCCCACACACAAAATAAAAATGTGAGTGGGCTCCACCTATGTATTTACTTTTTTAATTAGAGGTTATGTTTTGGGAATGAGGTTATTATGAATGATAATGGCATATTCGCCGTTACCTCGTAATCAAACTTCTCACCTCTAATCTCTAGAAATGAGGTGTAAGGAATGCCACAGTTTTTTCTGAATAAACGCCTGATTATTTTGCTTGTTAGTATCATTATTCTCGTGGCATTGATTGGGTTTTCTTTAAAGGAACGAGAAAAGTTAACCTGGCCAGAACAATTTGTTAAAGATACGATTGGCTTGGTGCAAACGGCAGTTTCAAGGCCAACCCATTATGTTGCTGGTTTTTTTGACAATCTGAAAGACTTGCAAAATACATATACTGAAAATAAAGAGTTGAAAAAAAGATTAGATGAACTTGCTCGTCTCGAATCGGATGTACAAATGCTGGAAAAGGAAAATGCTGAGCTCCGTGAAATTCTTGATAAAAAAGAATCATTAAGTGATTTTGAACCTATACAAGCAACAGTAGTGGGAAGAAATCCAGATAGGTGGAATGAGCTTCTTACAATAAATAAGGGCACAAAGGATGGAATCGAACAAGATATGCCTGTTTTAACGGCAAATGGCTTAATTGGAAAAGTGAAAAGCACTTCACAATTAACTTCTACAGTACAGCTATTGAGTTCAATGGACCCGACAAATCGAATTTCAGCTGAAATTCAAGCAGATGGAGAAAGTTATTTTGGCTTAATTGAAGGATACGATAAAGATAAGGGACTTTTATTATTAAAGGGAATTCCATATGATGCGAAGATTAAGAAAGGACAAAATGTTGTCAGTTCTGGAATGGGTGGGGTGTTCCCGAAAAACCTTCCAATTGGAAAGGTCGTAGATGTTACACCAGCAGAGTATGGCCTTACACAAACCGCATTCGTCAAACCAGGTGCGAATTTTTATGATATTGAACATGTCATGGTTGTAAAAAGAAGTATGGTAAAGCCAGAACCAGAAGATATGATAGATGATGAGGAGGAGGAACTGTGAGAAAATTCCTTCTTCCTCTTTTATTATTACTCCTCTTCATTTCGGAAAGTATATTTATTGAACTCTTTCCTAAAGGTTTACTTGATGAGGCTCGAATTATCGTCCCAAGATTTTTAATGATAACTTTATTATTTCTGACAATTTATGGTCCGAAAAAGTATGGAATTATTTATAGCTTCATTTTTGGTCTTCTATTCGATGTTGTTTACACGGAAATCATAGGGATCTATTTGTTTATCTTCCCTTTAGTATCCTATATCGTATCAAAACTTATGAAAATTCTTCAAACAAATATTGTTATGGTATCATTAGTGACTATCATTGGGGTTATCCTATTAGAAATGGGAGTATACGAGATGAACTTCTTAATACACCAGACAAGCATGGATTTTTCATCATTTGTTTCACTTCGACTAATACCAACAGTCATTTTTAATCTAGTCATTACGTGTATAGTCGCTTATCCTCTCAAAAAGCATTTTGAAAACTTAGCAGCAAGCCTAGATGTATAGTATATGAAAGAGGACGTTAGAGGGATGTCCTTTTTCATTTGCTTCACATGTCTATTAAATGAATAATATTGAGCTAAAAAAGGATATTACATTGTTTCTGTCGAATTATTCTAATAGATTTTATTTTTGATACCCTTCAACTTAGCATTTCCTCTTTTGATTTTTAATAAAAGAAGGTATGCTTGTTTTAGGGATAACTTGCGTTTATTTACGTATAGGAATGCTGAAAATATTCATAATACATATTATTTTGAACTTAGGTTTGGAATAGAAAAGCTCTTTGCGCTTTTCTTACGAGGTGAACATCTTGACATGAAGAAAATTCAAAATGTAATGATTAAAGGAACAAAGGATGGGTTAATCTTTCAACTTGATGATTCTTGTTCCTATGAAGAATTGAAAAGGGAGCTTGATTATAAGCTTTCGGAGAGCTCTAGATCCCGTGAAGATCATTTAATTACAGTGAAAATTCAGGTCGGTAATAGATATTTAACGAATGAACAAGAGGAGGAGCTAAAAGAATTAATTAGACAAAAGAAGAATCTTGTTATTGATTCTATAAGCTCTAATGTAATAACAAAAGAAGAGGCAGCAAAATTAAAGGAAGAAACAGAGATTGTTTCAATTGCTAGAATTATTCGGTCTGGCCAGGTTTTGCATGTTGCAGGTGATTTGCTTCTCGTCGGTGATGTTAATCCAGGTGGAACAGTCATTGCAGGTGGAAATATTTTTATTATGGGGGCTTTGAAAGGAATTGCTCATGCAGGCTTTTATGGAAATAAAAAAGCCATTGTAGCAGCATCGGTCATGAAGCCTTCACAAATACGTATAGGTGATTGCATTACGAGAGCTCCTGACAATTATCAAGAAGATGAAAAAAGAGAAATGGAATGTGCTTACATAAATGATAAAAATCAAATAACGGTTGATAGATTGCAAGTGTTAATGCATTTAAGACCGAATATTACTAGATTGGAAGGAGGACAATAGGTATGGGAGTAGCAATTGTCATTACATCAGGTAAAGGTGGAGTTGGAAAGACAACGACCTCAGCGAACATTGGTACATCTTTGGCTCTGCAAGGGAAAAGGGTTTGCCTCGTCGATACAGACATTGGCCTCCGAAATTTAGACGTTGTGATGGGACTTGAAAATCGTATTATCTATGATTTAGTTGATGTATTGGAAGGGCGTTGTAAAATTCATCAAGCACTAGTAAAAGATAAGCGTTTTGAGGATTTGCTTTATTTACTGCCTGCTGCCCAAACGAGCGACAAGACGGCAGTAACTCCAGAGCAAATGAAAGAGCTCATAAATGAATTGAAACAAGATTATGATTATGTTATCATCGATTGTCCTGCTGGAATTGAGCACGGATATAGAAATGCTGTTGCTGGAGCTGACAAGGCAATCGTTGTTACAACACCAGAAGTGTCAGCTGTAAGAGATGCTGATCGAATTATTGGCTTACTTGAAAAAGAAGAAAATGTAGAGTCGCCAAAATTAGTGATAAACCGTATTCGTAATCAATTGATGAAAAATGGAGATATGTTAGATGTTGATGAAATTGCAACCCATCTTTCTATTGAATTGATTGGAATCGTTGCAGATGATGATGAGGTCATTAAAGCTTCTAATCACGGGGAACCGATTGCATTAAATCCAAACAGTAAAGCATCCATTGCTTATCGCAATATTGCCCGTCGTATTTTGGGAGAATCTATCCCACTTCAGCCACTTGAGGCCGAAACATTAGGCGTCTTCTCGAAAATTAAAAAGTTTTTTGGTGTTAAGTAAAGCCAGGGAGTTGATCCCTGGCTTTTTCCTGTCATACTCCCTATGGACAACTCATAGACTTGTACAAAAGATTGTAAGGGAATGGTGGGGAAGTATGAGATCACGAGCAGATGAACTACGGAAACGAGTGGCGAATAGAAAAAGAGAACGCGAAAGAACGACTAAGAATCCGAATAAACAAATTAAGTGGCCTGAAGATGAAGAAAGATACGGCTTTGATAAAATACATTCATATGAAGGGAGCACAGGTGAGAGAAATCATCCTCTATTTAGAAAAGAATATTTTTTGTTTAAAATTCTACTGTCCGCTTGCTTATTTCTGATCGTGGCAATTATGTTTAAAAATAATGCAGAAACATTTGAACCTGCAAGAGATTTTGTCAAAAAATCGATGGAGGAAGATTTTCAATTTGTTACTGTTGCCAATTGGTATGAAGATCGTTTCGGGAAACCACTTGCATTATTGCCATTCAAAGATGAGAAAGAAGGCGTGAAGGATTCATCACCAAACTCAGAATATGCATTGCCCGCATCAGCTAAAATTGTGGAAGATTTTCAAGAGAACGGACAAAGGATTACAATTGAAACGAGCAAAGATGCCGCAGTCGTGGCAATGAGTGAGGGGCTTGTCACATTCGCTGGAAAAAAAGAAGGATTTGGTAAAACTATCGTTATCAAACATGCGGATAAAAGTGAATCATGGTATGGAAATTTAGATAATATCAATGTTAAATTTATGGATTATATAGAAAAAGGAACAGAGCTAGGATCGGCAACTGCACAGGAAGATGGGATAAATGGTTCTTTTTATTTCGCCATAAAAAAGGGTGATGATTTTATTGACCCTATACAGGTGATTCCATTTGAATAAATTGATAGGATTGATAAAATATATTCATATTCACCCTCTACTTTGGATAGTAATTGGATTAGCAGTTTTAACCGCTCATTTTTTAGAATTGTCATTACTTTTGCTGATCATTTTTGTACATGAAATGGGGCATGCGGCAGCAGCGTCTTTTTTTTCGTGGCGGATAAAAAGGATATCTCTCTTGCCATTTGGTGGAGTAGCAGAAATGGATGAGCATGGGAATAGGCCATTAAAGGAAGAGGTAATTGTCATCCTTTCAGGTCCTCTACAGCATCTTTGGATGATGGGGCTGGCATTTATCCTATATCAATTTTCTTACCTTTCCGAAGGACTATATCATGTATTTATTCAGTATAATTTGATGGTTTTGCTATTTAATCTGTTGCCTATTTGGCCTTTGGATGGAGGAAAATTAGTTTTTCTCTTTTTTTCACTCAAGCAAGCATTTCCAAATGCACATCGGCAAGCGTTACGAATATCTGCTTGCTGTATGGCTATTTTTGCTGTGATGATTTTATTATTTTCACCGTTAAATTTAAATATTTGGGTCGTAATTGCATTTTTGCTATTTTCGCTTTACCATGAATGGAAGCAAAGCAGATACATTTTTATTCGTTTTCTTCTGGAACGGTATTACGGGAAAGACAGTGAAGTACTTAAATTAAAACCGCTTGTCGTAAACGATAATGAACTGGTTATTCACGTGCTTGAGAAGTTTCAACGTGGCTATAAGCACCCAATTATTATTGAAAAGGATGGAAAAGAAAAAGGTTCTATGGATGAAAACGAGCTATTACATGCCTATTTTTCGGAAAAGAACATTACTACTCGGATCGGCGATCTAATATTCGCATACTAGTAATTTAAGTGAGGAATTAGTTTGTATACATTAATTATCAACCATTTAACAAGGGAAAAACGCTATGTATTACTAAAGAATAATGAAGTTGAAAAGCTTGTAATTAATCAGCCGAGTCATCAATCGTCCGTAGGTAATATTTATTTGGGGATTGTTGAAAAAGTGCTTCCAGGAATGAATGCTGCTTTCGTCGATCTCGGGGAAGGAAAAAAAGGATATTTGCATAGAGACAAACTAGCTTCATTTGTCCAAGCGGATGACGATAAAGTGTCTCTAAGTATTTCTTCCTATGTCCACCAGGGAGAGAGACTGCTAGTTCAAGTAGAAAAAGATGCAGCAGGAACAAAGGGGCCTCGGCTTACGGGCATTATAGAGTTCCAAAGTAACAACATAATATATATGCCACATGGAAAATATGTTGCCATTTCAAAAAAAATTGAAGATGTCCGTTCAAGAACGGATTTGCGCACACTAGGGTACGATTTAAAAGAGCAAGAAGAGGGATTTATATTTCGGACATCCAGCAGTTATGTGGAACAAGAAAAATTAATAGCAGAAATAGAGGAGCTGCGGCAAGAGTATAATGAACTCCTTACGAAAGCAAACACTTTTAAGAAGCCAAGAATCGTGCTTGAAAAGAATTCTTTTTTAGAAGAGGTCATGAAGGAAATAACAAGAATGGATATTGCTGAAATTATTGTCGATGACCAAGTTATCAAGCATGAAATTCAAAATAATAGTCATCTTAATGTCCAGCTTTACAATGGGAAAGAAAATATTTTTTCAGCCTTTCGATTTGAACATGAAATTGAAAAAGCGTTAAAACGAATTGTATGGTTAGAAAATGGAGCGTACCTAATTTTTGATGAAGCTGAGGCATTAGCCGTCATTGATGTAAATACTGGGAAATTTTCCGGAAGAAATGACCGCCGAGAAACGATTTTGAAAACAAATAAATGGGCTGCAGTTGAGGCAGCAAGACAAATCCGCCTTCGTGATATCGGGGGCATGATTTTGATTGACTTTATTGATATGAAAGAGGAAAAGGATAAGCTTTGTATTTTAGAAATAATGAAAGCTGAATTAGAAAAGGATGAGAGACGAACAAATCTTGTTGGCTTTACTCCGCTGGGAATTCTTCAATTAACGCGAAAAAAAACAAAGCCAGCTATTTCAGAGTCTCTTACAGTTAAGTGCCCATCCTGTGATGGTACTGGGCGAATATTAAGTCCAGAAACGGTTGCTTTTCGCCTGGAGCGTGAGCTATTGGGGTATACGGGAGCAGATCATGAGGCCGTCTTAATCGATACTTCTGAAGAAGTGAAAACGGTCTTTTCTGGTGAGGAGAAAAGCTATAAAAAGAGAATCGAGGAAATGCTTGGACTCAAAATCATTTTTGTTGAAAAACAGTCAGAAAAACCCTTTTATGAAATTCGTCAATTCGGAAAAGCGGAAGAGTTAAAAGGAAAAGTATATTGACACTTCAAACCTATTTATGATAGGATTTTAATGTTATGTTTGTAGCGCACCCGTGCTACAACCGCTCAGAACAGGTTTTAAGCTTTTGCTCATTTATGACTAGCTCTAGTGCCATTTGCTCGAGGTCCTAAACCGAATGCTAAGCACTTTCAGCTTTTTGAGTGAAACGCCTGATGATGGCGAGTCTTAGTCTAAGAGGAGGTGCAGTTCATGTACGCGATTATTGAAACTGGTGGTAAGCAAGTACGAGTAGAAGAAGGTCAAGCTATCTACATCGAAAAGCTAAATACTGAAGCTGGCGAAACAGTTACTTTTGACAAAGTTCTTTTCGTAGGCGGAGATAGTGTAAAAGTAGGAAGCCCTGTAGTTGAAGGTGCTACTGTTACAGCTAAAGTTGAAAAGCAAGGTCGTGCAAAAAAGATCATTGTTTTCAAGTACAAGTCAAAGAAAAACTATCGCAAAAAGCAAGGTCATCGTCAACCATACACTAAAGTTGTGATTGAAAAGATCAACGCTTAAGGCGAAAAAAATGATTAATATTACGATTAATCGTAAAAGCTCTGGTATGATTCAATCATTTACAATTAGCGGCCATGCCTTCTTTGCTAAAAGAGGAAATGATATCGTCTGTGCAGGCGTATCTGCTGTATCTGTTGGTGCAATTAATGCGGTACATGCCCTAACCGGCATTACGCCCGAAATTGAACAAAACAAGGATGGCTTTCTCCACTGTGTAATTCCGGCTGATTTACCGGAATCTACAAATGAGAAAATTCAACTTCTTTTAGAAGGAATGGTTGTCTCATTGCAGACGATTGAAGAGGAATACGGACAGCATATAAAAATGACCTTCAAAAAGCAGGAGGTGGAGTAAATGTTACTAAAATTAGATCTTCAGTTATTCGCATCTAAAAAGGGAGTAGGTTCGACTAAGAACGGTCGTGACTCAATCGCTAAGCGCCTTGGTGCTAAGCGTGCAGACGGTCAATTCGTAACTGGCGGTTCTATCCTATACCGTCAACGCGGAACAAGAATCTATCCTGGAGTGAATGTTGGTAAAGGTGGAGATGATACACTTTTCGCGAAAGTGGACGGTGTAGTTAAATTCGAGCGCCTTGGCCGTGATCGTAAGCAAGTTAGCGTATATCCTGTAGCTCAAGAAGCTTAGGCTTCTGGTGGAAACTCTAACCATTAAGGTTAGAGTTTTCTTTTTGGTTATATGTGTTGATTATTTAGTAATAATTGCTTACGGCTGCTTCGTTTTTTGATATACTAACAGCAAGCAGTCTTCTGACACTTAATTTACTGTGTAGGAGTGCATTTATGAGAACAGATTGGAATATGATCGAGGTGCTGCGCTATGCACGCCACGACTGGCTAAATAAAATCCAACTAATAAAAGGCAATCTAGCACTAAATAAAATAGACCGGGCAAAGGAAATTATCGATGAAATTGTTGTAGAGGCCCAGCAGGAAGCTAAGCTTTCTAATTTGAATATTCCTCAATTCGCCTCATTGCTTCTTACATATAATTGGGAAAATCATTTGTTTCAAGTAGAATATGATATATTGGAATGCTCGAAAATCGATCACTTGGACGATGATTTGCTTACAAATTGGACCGAAACTTTTTTTCTCTGCCTGAACTCATCTATAAAGCGTTTTTACGAGAATCATTTATCAGTCACAATTGATCCTCAGATAGAGGGAACCCGTTTCTTTTTTGATTTTAGAGGAATAATAACAGATAAGAAACAAATTGAGTTATTTTTGAAAAAAAAGAGTACTTCTTTTCCCGAAATAGATGTTCATGCTTTCACAGAAAAAGAGCTTTCCCTGGAATTTTTAATCCCTTCAAGTAATAATCCAAAGCCAAAATGATTTTCATATCTACATAGGTAAAACTAACGGTTCTTGCTGTCAGAATGTAAGGACAGCTAAGACAGGAGGAATAATATGTTTGTCGATCAGGTAAAAATTTATGTAAAAGGTGGAGATGGCGGCAATGGGATGGTCGCTTTTCGCCGCGAAAAATATGTACCAAAGGGCGGACCTGCTGGAGGAGACGGTGGGAAAGGCGCAGATGTAGTATTCGAGGTCAATGAAGGCTTGCGTACTCTAATGGATTTCCGTTATCAACGTCATTTCAAGGCTCCTCGTGGTGAACACGGTATGTCCAAAAATCAACATGGCCGAAATGCGAAGGACATGATCGTGAAGGTTCCACCTGGTACTGTTGTAACAGATGCTGAAACAAATGAAGTAATAGCTGACCTAACTGAACATGGGCAGAGGACGGTAATTGCAAGAGGCGGAAGGGGCGGCAGAGGAAACACACGATTTGCAACCCCATCAAATCCTGCTCCGGAATTATCTGAGCATGGTGAGCCTGGAATTGAGAGGGATGTCGTTCTTGAATTAAAACTTCTAGCAGATGCAGGACTTGTAGGCTTCCCAAGTGTAGGGAAATCAACTCTTTTATCTGTTGTTTCTTCTGCAAGACCGAAAATTGCAGAATATCATTTTACTACAATTGCGCCAAATTTAGGGATGGTTGAAACAGAGGATAACCGCAGCTTTGTTTTAGCCGATCTTCCGGGTTTAATTGAAGGTGCACACTCTGGAGTAGGGCTTGGCCATCAGTTCTTGAGACATATTGAGCGCACTCGGGTTATCGTCCATGTCATTGATATGGCGGCAATCGAGGGTAGAGATCCTTATGAAGATTATTTAACCATTAATAAAGAATTGAAAGAGTACAATTTACGCTTAACCGAAAGGCCACAAATCATTGTGGCAAATAAAATGGAAATGCCTGGTGCAGAAGAAAATCTTCAAACGTTTAAAGAGCAAATGAAAGAGGATTATCCAATCTTCCCAATCTCTGCCATCACTAGACAGGGGTTAAGAGAATTATTATTTGCTATTGCTGATAAAATTGAAGAAACACCAGAATTCCCATTACATCAAGAAGAAGAAACAGGTATTCATCGTGTAGTTTATAAGCATGAAGCTGAACTAACCGAATTTGTTATCACAAGAGATTCTGCTGGCACATTTATTGTATCTGGTGATGCGATTGAGAAGCTATTTAAAATGACTGACTTCACAAGAGATGAATCTGTCCGACGTTTTTCTAGACAGCTTCGCGGAATGGGTGTCGATGATGCCCTTCGTGAAAAAGGTGCGAAGGATGGGGATACGGTAAAGCTGCTTGATTATGAATTCGAGTTTATTGAATAATCTCTAAAGTTTAAATGGAGTGTATATATGAGACATGATAAATTCGATAAGAAATTTTTCTTAGTTCGAGAAGATGTTCTTCCAGAAGCAATGAAGAAAACGTTAGATGCAAAAGAAATGATAGAAAGAGGAAGAGCTGAGTCTGTATGGGATGCTGTTCAAAAGGTTGATTTAAGTAGAAGTGCTTTTTATAAATATCGAGATACAGTTTTTCCTTTTCATACTGTTGTCAAAGAAAAAATAATAACATTGTTTTTTTATTTAGAGGATCGCTCAGGTACCTTGTCCCAACTATTGAGCGTTGTTGCTTCAGCAGGATGTAATATCCTTACAATTCATCAGACAATACCTTTACAGGGTAGAGCCAATATTACACTATCCCTTAATGTAACGAAAATGGAAATTGAAATTGAAGAATTGCTAACAAAGTTAAGAAGATTAGAATTTGTAGAAAAAGTTGAAGTGCTTGGTTCAGGTGCATAATTTTATATGTGTGCCTGTTCAAGCACTGTTTTTTTAACTAAAAGGACTTAGTAAACGAAATTTTTTTCAATATAAGGATCTTATGTAAATAATCTGTATAGGGATCGAGTGAATTTTTTTAATTTTTACACACATCCTCTGTTTAAAGTGATAAAGTATTAGTAATGTATAAAGAAGTGATTCAAGGGAGAGATAATCGTGAAAGTAGGGTATTTAGGTCCGAAAGCAACATTTACGGATATTGCTGTTCGTGAAATGTTTCCTAAAGAAAAAGCAGTTCCATTTTCAACCATTCCCGATTGCTTCGATGCTTTAATGGGGGATGAAATAGAAATGGCGGTTGTTCCACTTGAGAATGCACTTGAGGGATCCGTTAATATAACTCTCGATTATTTAGTTCATGAAGTGGATTATCCGATTATTGGAGAAATTACTTGTCCAATTCGCCAGCATTTCATGGTGCATCCAGCAAATTCGAAAAAATGGAAGGAAACTGGAGTCGTTTATAGCCATTCACACGCACTTGCACAATGTCATAAGTTTTTACATAAAGAATTAAAGGGAACCCCTTGTGAAAAAACGACTTCTACAGCTGCGGCAGCTCAATTTGTTAAGGAAAATCCGGACATTAAAGCGGGAGCTATTGCAAACGAGCTTGCGGCTAAAGAATATGGACTTGAGATTGTACGTGAGGATATTCACGATGTAAGCTATAATCATACTCGGTTTATTGTACTATCAAAGAAGCCATTTCCTTTTCGTGAAGAGAAAGACTCTTTTAAGGGTTACAAAACAACTGTCATGATTACATTGCCTTCAGATCGTGCAGGCGCTCTGCATCAAGTCCTTTCTGCTTTTGCATGGAGAAAGTTAAACCTTTCAAAAATTGAATCAAGGCCAATGAAAACAGGACTCGGTAATTATTTTTTTATCATTGATGTTGACATGAAGCAGGACGATGTTTTAATACCTGGTGTCGTATCAGAATTAGAGGCATTAGATTGTAAAGTAAAAATTTTAGGAAGCTATCCTTATTATCAACTTGGAATGGAAAAATGCAAGGTTAGATAAACAGAAGGCAAACAAGAGGATTCAATATTAAAAAGAGGAAGTTTTTTCGAGTTTGAGAACTATCTAGCTCTACAAGGAATGCATCGGTAGCAAATACATGGCATGAGCCAATCGTGAAGCTTTTGGAAGGACGTCGCGTGTTTGTTAACCTCGAGGTCACAAGCTTGACTAGTAGTGACTCTTTTAGGGTCGAAAGTCTTGCCAAGCCCCTTCAGAAGGCTAAGAATGTTTTCTGAAAGGGCTCGTCTATTGCAATGCCAGAGGCTTAGAGCCAAGGAAAGTTTCTTTGAATAATTCATCCCAGGAACAATCTGACCTTAAATTGTTTCGAAGGAGCTTCTGCCTTTCTTTATTCAACTAAAAAATAGGCTCTCTTTAATGCTTTAATTGCTTCTTCCAGTTTCTGTTCAGAGGATGCTGAAATGGTGTGAAGGTGAATTCCTTCAGTAAGCTCGGATAAGTAAGAGGCGTTCGTCGTTTTTATTTTTTCGATGAATTCTCTTACCTCTTTCCGGTTTGAAACCATGACAGAAGCTGTTAAGTCTCCATATACTGGGTGTTCGATCCTTACATCCTTGACTGTAACTCCGTGGTCTACTAGTAAATTAAGCTCATCTTCTGTTCTGTCTGGAGGATGGGAACTAGCTATTGTTCGTTCAATCGTATTTGCAAGGGATCCCTGCAATAAATACATATACCCTTGGCTTGTTGCTATTATAGGCTCCCCTTTTGCTTTTAACAAAGTAATATCACCAACAATAACTTGTCTGCTCACATTTGTTCTCGTAGCGAGATCGCTTCCAGTTATGGGTTCCTCTTTTTCTTTCAATAGCTGGAGCAGAAGCTCTCTTCTTTCCTCACCGAGCACTTTTTTCTGTTCCTTCATTTTTTAATCTCCCTCTTTACCAATAATGTTCCATTTTATCACAATTGACAGGCTAATAAAAAATCCATTTGGAAAAGCAGACTATGTGGATAGCTAATCCAATTCAGGCCAAATAGTTTATAAACCTAATGGTTCGTGTAGATTCACTCTTGCAGGATTCTAATAAGCTGCGAGTATCCACTGCCCGTATTATGAAAGGTTCGTGAGTTTCAGAAAAACTCAGTTGAAGCTTTTATACAAACTTCAGCTGCCTATTTCATCAATTGCCACGTTGCTGCATAATCAAAATATTTCATATGTTACCAGCTCAGCATTATATTCCATATTCTTATTATCTTTGAAAACCTTGAAAAAAGCGAAAGATTTCTTTTTTCTAACAATAGGGAGTGTTGCAGAAGCAATGTCACCTTTTAGAAGGCTTTTATGTTTTATGTTTTATTATTCCAGTGGGAATTCTGACTCTAATCATATTTTTAATAATAATTGCATAAGTTTTTGTGTAGATTATTAGCAATTTGCCCATTTTGTCATACACTATATGGACATTTGACTAGGAGGGAAATCAGAGTGAAGATCCATATCGTACAAAAAGGGGATACTCTATGGAAGATCGCCAAAAAGTACGGCGTGAATTTTGAAGAGCTGAAAAAGTTAAATACACAGCTCAGCAATCCTGATATGATCATGCCCGGTATGAAAATAAAGGTTCCTGGACCAGGAGGATCCATAAAAAAAGAAGCCCCGATTATGGGCGTGCCGGATGCAAAAATCAAGATGGGTGCCAAAAAGGAAATGCCTATAACAGAACACCCTTTTGCGAAAGAAAAACCGATTACATTACCAGTGACGGAAGCACCAAAAGGAGTTCCTGTTAAGGAAGCGCCGAAAAAAGAAGCTCCAATCGTTGCACCCCCGAAAAAGGAATTACCTAAAGCACTAGCACCGGAGTTACCAAAAGTAATGGCACCACAGGTTGAAATTCCAAAGGAAGTGCCAGTTAAACCTTATATTCCAAAAATGCCTAAACCAATTATGCCGGAAATAGAAATAAATAAATATTATTTCCCTGTTCAGCAGCCTGCTCCAAAACAACTACCAAAACAACTACCAAAACAACTACCAAAACAACTACCAAAACAATTACCAAAACAACAGCCAAAGGAAATTCCAATGCAACAACCAGTTTCGATGCAACCACCAAAACAGCTGCCAAAGCAATTGCCGAAAGAAATGCCACATTTGCAGCCACAACTACCACCAAAACCAGTAAATATCCTTCCACAAGCTAAACCAATTGCTATGGAAAGTCCAGAATCAATTGAAAGTGTATCAATTTATCATACACACCAAGGAGGGTTTTATCAGCCAATGTATCCATATCATCCGAGTTGTTATTATCCTGTTTCTCCAGTCATGCCTGGCTCTGGATTTCATGGGGGATACCCAAGCCAGCACATGCCGTATCCACAAGTTCATGGCGCAGCAACAATGCCAATGCACCAAATGCCTTTAATGCCTAGCTATGGTGTAGCAGGAGTTGAAAGTCCAATATATATGGAATCTTCTTCGTACATGCCAATGCATCATCATCATCATCATCAGTTGCCGCATCATGTTCAGACATTACCAGCAGAAGCAGGAATGCAAGCACCAGCACCAGTAATGGGTGTTGCAGAGCAACAATTGCCTCTTCAACCAACTTACACGGCACCTGCAGTGCAGCCTGCATATGGGTATCCATGCCCTCCTTATCCAACTCATATAATCCCAGTTACTCCAGTCATGCCTGGCTCTGGTTTTTGTGGACCAATGCCTTATAGACACATGCCCTATGGTTATCCACAAATGGGAGAAATGCCACTAGTTCAGGGGGTAATGGAAGAATCTCCAGGAATGGCGCAAATGCCAATCATGCCATCGTATAGTCAAATGCCAATCATGCCATCTCAAAGCCAAATGCCGATTATGCCAACTCAAACCCAGATGCCGATTATGCCGACAGGAGCACAAAAGCCTCTAATGCCAGTAAAGGGTGCAGAAGCTGATTGCGGCTGTGATGGCGGTATTCCACAAATGTATCCTGGTGCATATAGTCCAGATTATCGCACAGAAGGCATGTACGATACGAATTTAACACCTCTGTATGGAGCACAATATGGACAGCCGCAAGAGCCATACATGAATCCATATGGAAGTCCTTATGGTTATCACCCGATGGATGACCATGCGTTCGAAATGCCACGAAGCTTTGAAGAAAGCAGTGAATATGGCGATTAAAAAAAATCATGGAGGAGACGATTTATTTCTTAGTCGTCTCTTCTCCTATTTACAAAAGCAACTCACAATCCAAATAGATAAAATAATTCCAATTAGAAAACATGTATATTTTGTAAAATCTAAAGAAACAAATTTTATTTTAAAAGGCTATTCTTCGTATAATCGTTTATTAGTACAAAATGATTTTTTATCAGCATTAAAACAAGAAGGATTTGAGAAGACTTATTCTTTCCACCAATTAGCTAAAAATCCACCGCTCCAATTCAGAAACACATTCTATGGTTGTCTTGAATTCATCCATCCATCTGAAAAGAAGTTTACGTATCATTTTCGTGAAGATCAGGAAGAAGGGCTCGAAGTATTATCTCAATTCCATGAAATAACAGGAAATTTAATAAATCGATTTGAAGGAATTATTCCTTCTTTTAAGCAATTGGAAAAATGGAAGGAAAGATCTGCCACGTTTTTATATAATCTTCCCGTTATTAAATATTATGTACAAAAGGAAATATTGGATGAGTTACTTTATTGGGCTGACTGGTCATTAGAAGGAATACAGGCGGAGTCAAGTTTTTTCAAAGCTGAGAAAGCAGCTATTCTTCACGGTGATGTGGCTCATCATAATTTTTTACGCTCGAAAAATGAAATAGTATATCTGATTGATTTCGATTTGATCAGCATTGGAAACCCAATTTCTGATTTACTACAATATGCGAATCGGATATTGCCCTATTTAAATTGGTCAATTCCTGAGTTATCTAAATATAAACGCTTTCATCCAGCTTTGAAGAAAAAGGGATTTTTATATGCACTAGCATATCCGACAGATATTTTTAGGGAATGGAATCGCGCAATTAGAGAAAAATCATATTTTCAGCCAGAAAGAAAGAAGCAATTATTTGAAATAACGATCGGACAATTTAAAGAAAGGAAGGAATTTTTTAAGGCATTACAAGAGAAAATTATAGAAATCGGCTAATTTATATTTATGCCCTTGAAAAAAGTACAGCAATCTCTAATTGGACGTAACTGTCAGAATGAAAGTCCCCCGATCCTGCCACCATATTAATGAGCATATTGCTAATGCAAGAGTGTAGACAAAGTGTAATTTGTTACCTTTTCAGGCATATTGCTCATGCTTGTTATATTAGCGAGGGGGGCTTTTCGCTTGAATAAGAAGCTATATGTTTTTCCAGTTGCAGCGATCATGTCACTAGGTATTGCTGGCTGTGGGATGAACGATGAAGCAGCAGTTCAGGATCGCTATAATGATTCCATGCAGCCAGTAGGCTACTATTCAAATGAGAACCATGATAATCGTGGAGGCAATGCCCAAATTCTTGATGGTGCAGATAATGACGGTCCAGTAACCGAAATGATGGATCATACAATGGGTGAAGAAGGGCAAGCATATCGTAATAACGGAAATAATACGTTCAGCCGAAATGATGAAAATTACCACGGACATTTAGGCTATAATGTACGCCAAGCAAAAAGCTCTTATTATGAAGCATATGATGGGAAGTTAGTTGAAAAGATTAATAAGGCCGCTCATGTAAGCAATGTTAAAGATGTCCAATCAGTTGTTAAAGGAAATGATGTCCTCATTGCAGTGCTTCTTGTAGACAATGATCGCGAAAAGGAAACGATAGCAAATATTCGTCAAGCAGTTCAACCGTATTTAAATGGGAAGAAAAGTACAATTGTAACAAATCCATCTACTTATAATCGTATAAAAGTAATTGATAATGATCTAAGAGATGGCGGTCCGAGAGATCAAATTAATTTAGATATTGATAATTTGTTCAGTACGAATGCAAATAAATAATGAATTATGAAGAGAGTAAAGCATCGTCGCTTTACTCTCTTGCTTTTTTACAAAAACATTGACTACGATGTATATAGTGTATATATTATATATATACACTATATAAAGTGCAGGTGGATAAATGAAAATAATAATTTCAAATACCTCAAAAGAACCTATTTATGAGCAAATCATTAAACAAATTAAGGAGCTTGTTTTAAAAGGAGAGCTGCAAGAAGGTGATTCACTGCCTTCCATTCGCCAGCTTGCGAAAGATTTGCAAATTAGTGTCATTACGACAAAGAGGGCTTATGAAGAATTGGAGAAAGATGGATTTATTGTCTCTGTAGTCGGCAAGGGGTCGTTTATTGCAAGTCAAAATAAAGAGTTATTAAAAGAGCGCAGATTAAAAATAATTGAGGAAAAGTTAATCGAAATAATTGAAGAAAGCAAAATCATCGATCTTTCAAAGGATGAGTTAATTGAAATGGTACTAATTTTGTATGGGGATGATGTGATATGACAAATGTAGTTGAATTTAAAAGGGTTACAAAATCATTTAAAAATTTTTCATTAAAGGACGTTTCTTTTTCAATTAAAAAGGGATATGTTACAGGTTTTATCGGTGCTAATGGTGCTGGTAAAAGTACAACGATAAAATTATTAATGAATTTATTAAGAAAGGAAAGCGGAGAAATAACCATTTTTGGTCTTGATCAAGATAAGCATAATCAAGCAATCAAAGAACGTATTGGTTTTGTTTATGACGAGAATTGCTTTTATGAAACGTTATCTATTCGTGAGCTGCGAAAAATAATTGCACCAATGTACCAGAACTGGAATGACGATATCTTTTATAAGTATATTGATCAATTTCAATTACCCGAGAAGCAGGTAATTAAAAGCTTTTCTAAAGGAATGAAAATGAAAATGGCAATTTCCTTTGCAATCAGCCATGACCCAGAATTCATTATTATGGATGAACCGACATCAGGACTAGATCCCGTTTTTAGAAGAGAAATATTAGAACTATTGCATGATATTATGTTAGATGAACAAAAAACAATCTTTTTTTCAACTCATATTACGACAGATTTAGATCGAATAGCAGATTATATAACATATATTCATGGAGGTAGGATCTTGTTTTCAAAGGAAAGAGATGAACTTCTTTCTGAATACGGAATTGTTAAGGGAAGTACTGATTTATTAGACAGTGATATAGAAAAGGAATTTGTCAGTATTCGAAAGACAAATGTTGGATTTGAGGCTTTAACTAGCGATGTGAAGAAATCAAAAGAGATTTTTGGTCATGAAGTATTGATTGAAAAGCCAACATTAGATGACATCATGTATTATACAAATAAGGGGGAGTTGACATGTACTCATTGATTTTAAAGGATTATCTTATGTTAAAAAGGATGCTTCTGCTAATAGTTGTAATTATTGCTTTTTTTCATATTTTGCAGAATCCCCCAACTTTAGCCATTTCAATGGCAGGCATTTTTTTCATCTCAAGTATTGGCAGCTTTGAAGATCGCAGCAATTCTCATATTATGTTAAATAGTTTGCCATTAAATCGAAAAAATATTATCTCATCAAAATATGTAGGGGCTCTAATTTTTGGAGTATTCGCAGTTATAATGTCCGTTATATTTCAAGCAGTGTTTTACTTTGTTTTTCATATTTACGATCATCCATTTCCAGAGGTTAAACATTTATTCATCGGTATGCTTTGTATCCTTTTATTTACCTCAATCTATTTCCCGATTTTATATAAATTTGGGGAGAAATATACAAGAATTGTTACGATGTTTTTAGTCATTGCTGTTATTGCGTTTGGACAAATAATGATGTATGTATTGAAAGATCAAGTGTATGAAATTCAGCAATTTTTAAGCCAGTTTACTGTGAATCAATTAATATTTGCTGGTGGCTTAATTATAGCAATCATTTATTTAGTATCTTGGTTTTGTACGATAAAAATTTATGAAGCAAAAGATTTTTAAATGGTATAAAACAAGGGGCAGAGCCAAAAGACTCTGTCCCTAAAGGTTTTGGTGCAAAATGTTTATCATATTCTTCAATTCAGTAACAGCAATTTGACCAGGTGCAGAAGCTTTTTTTGCAGCCCCAAATGTCAGTGCTGAACCGAATAACTCTCCTGCTAACCGGCTGATAACGCCTTGCCCGCTCATTGACATCGTAATAATCGGTCTATCGGCAAATTGCTCCTTCATTGTGCAGGTTGCATCAAGCAAGGTTAACACATCTGCGGCACATGTTGGCATGACAGCAATTTTGGGTAGATCGCCTCCAAAATCTTGGGCGCGAACTAATCGAGAAATAATTTCTTCTTTTGATGGAGTTTTCTTGAAATCATGATTAGAAAGAATGACATAGACTTTATGAGAATGGGCAAAATCGACAAGTTCTTTCACGATATCTTCATCATTAAATAACTCAACATCAATAATATCTACTAATCCAGTTTCTATAATGGCTTTATTTAAAGCTACATAATAATCATTGTGAATTTCCTTTTCGCCGCCCTCTTTCAAACTGCGGAAGGTAAATATAAGCGGCTTGGAAGGGAGGATAGAATGTATCTCTTTAATTGCTGTTATCACTTCCTCAATTTCGTCAACGTGTTCGAAATAATCTGCTCTCCATTCGATCACATCCATGTGAAGGGTTTGGAGGAATAGTGCTTCCTCTATTAATTGTTTTAAAGAACTCCCGATTAGTGGGACACAGATCTTTGGTACCCCTTCTCCAATCACGATATCCTTTACTTTTACTGTTTTCATCATTTTTCACTCCAAAAACAAATTCTATTTTTTTCTTAACTAGTAAGACAAACGAATTCTAAGTCTTGCTAACCCTTTATATTTTTTAAGGATTCTAAAATTTCAGCGGATATTTCTTCAGCACTTAAATTTTCGCATTCTATTTTAAAATGATGCTTCGAATATACTTCCTGTCTTTTATTAAAAATCTCTTCGATTTCTCCTAAGGATTTCCCTTGTAAAACAGGCCTGCTTTCAATGATTAATGGAATTCTATTTTTCCAGCTATCCCAAGGTAGGTGTAAGTAAATAACAATAAAATTGTCTATGCAGATATTTCTAATTTCTTCTTGTAAGAATGCTCCACCGCCTAGTGAAATTACAAGGAATGGTTCTTGACATAATTTTGTTATAAAATCTTTTTCTTTTTTCCTAAAATGTTCTTCTCCTAAAGTAGTAAAAATCTGAGTAATGGGCATTTGATATTCCTTTTCTATTTCTACATCCGTATCAATAAAATCACGGTTAAGTTTATTGGCTACTAGTTCTCCAATAGTCGTTTTTCCAACTCCCATAAACCCTATAAATACAATACTTTTTCCTTTTAAAGGAATTTTATGATTTGACAAAACTCTGTATCCCCCTATGTAAATGAATGAATAACTTGACATAATTATAGTTCTTCTTTGATGGGAAAAACAGTTCATTCTTTTCGAATTTCATTCCAATCAGTAAGTAAGTAGGTTTGTAAATTGTTAAAAATATCCGGATAAGCTAGATAAAAATGGTCACAATAGAGAATAAAGAGACAAGCTTTTAAGCACCGCCATTAAAACGAGGTGATCCATTTTGAGAACCAAATCGGTTTCTGTCATTATTGTAACCGCTGTTCTATTTTTTCATTTGCACTTAATTCCTTTTGATGGCTTTTTTGTAAATGCAAATATTGCATTAGCTAAAGAAAATATAGAGAATAAAAGGTCAATTGAGGATCCACTTCAAATAAGTGTTATTTTAGAACAAATGTATATGGATGGAGAAGTCAGTCAGGAAGTAGTAAAAGAAACAATTTGGTCTATGGAAGAGTTTTGGGCCAAATATGACAATTGGGAGCTTATAGAAATGGAAAAAGATAAAATTATCTTCCGCAGGTATATGGATGATATTTCACCATTATTAAAAACAAATGGCTATTTTGGCATTACAGATGATGGAGTTTTGACGATTTTTAACGGGAGACCTCATAAGTCGAATATCATTCAGTCTTTCTTTCAGATTGATTTAGGGCGGCTAGAAAGCAAAAAATGTGAGGAACTAAAAAAAGGCATTCCGATAAAATCGAAGGAACAATATGTCGAAGTGCTAGAAACCTTTAAATCATATTCAAAAGTTGAAAAACAGGCAAAGTAACCAGAAAAGCGGAAGCGCATCGGATGGGGAACATCGACTAAATACCGCCACGTCCTGTGGCGAACGTCGATGTCAGCACGTCCTGTGCAAGTCCGACAAGCATAAGGCATGACGGTGAGAAGGTTGTTCTTTAACCTTCTTGCCGTCATGACTTATGACCTCGAGGTCGACAAAAACGGGACGTCCTCCCAAAAGATCCCTTTTGGTCGTGCGATGTATCGCTGACGATGCTTTCCTTGTCCTGTCGCATTGTCGACACTAGTACATCCTGTACGTCGGGGCTAGGCGGCTGTAGCTAGACAGAAAGAAAAGCGGAAGGCGCCCGCATATCGGCGACAAGCATAAGACGAGCCGGCATAAAGGTTGTTCTTTAACCTTTGTGACGGATTGGCTTATGACCTCGAGCCGATGGCGCCTGAAGCCAGACAAATAGAAAAGCGGAAGCGCCAGGTAAAGGTGCTTCCGCTTCTATTATTCTACACTTGTAACAATATATTGCTCATCCACTAATTCAATAGAATAAATTTTATTTTCCGCTGTGTTGATTGTCGCTTTATTATTATCCCCTTCGATTGTTACATCATCTTGGGTTGTATCCAAAAAAGAAGGAGTGAAATATGGTTCTGCATTGACAATTAATTGCCCTTCAGGTGTTTTTTTGTCTGTTGCATAATGAGTATAGATGCTTTTTGCTACATCCTCACTATAATACTTTGAAAGAAATTCCACTGCTTTATTTTCATCAGAGAAACTACTATTAATAATAGGTGTTGTTCCGTCTGCTGCTGTTTCTTTATGGAATATCTCATTAACCTTCAATTCTGCTACCCTAACGGAATTATACATTTTGGATTTAACTGTATCTGTAAGTTCTTTCGTTTCTTTTTGATCAGTATCTGTTTTTGTTTCTTTATCTTTCGTAGATGAGCAGCCTGCAACAGCTAATAATAGAGAAAAAATAGTTAAAAATACTAAAAGTTTTTTCATGTCTGAATCCTCCAGTCAATTTAACAAGCTTTTCCATTATAGTGAAGGTTAAGTGATTTTTGCAACCTTTTATAAAACGAAATGAATTAAAATATGATACAATGATGTACAGCAAATTAGAGGAGCGAGTGTTTTGTATGAATTTATTAAAGGCCAAGTTGACTATATTGGGCCGGAGTTTATTGTAATCGAAAATAATGGAATCGGTTATCAAATATCTACTCCTAATCCATTTAGTTTTACAAAGGAATATGGACAAGAAGTAAAAGTTTTTACTTACCATCATGTTAGGCAAGATGTGATAGCATTATACGGATTTCATTCTCGGGAAGAGAAAACATTGTTTATTAAACTGTTAGATGTAACGGGAATTGGTCCAAAAGGAGCTTTGGCGATTCTAGCTTCAGGCGAACCTGAACAAGTAGTCCAAGCAATCGAAAATGAGGACGAAGCTTTTCTTGTTAAATTCCCTGGTGTTGGCAAGAAAACAGCTAGGCAAATGATTCTTGATTTAAAAGGGAAATTAGAAACAATCGTGCCGGATTACTTTCCAGATCTATTTTCTCAGGATAAGCTACAGTCTCTAGCCAGCAAAAATGCTCCAGAATTTGAGGAGGCTATTCTAGCATTGAAAGCACTTGGATATTCAGAGAAGGAAATTAAGAAGATTTCACCTGAGCTCAAGAACGAAAAGCTTACAACCGACCAATACATAAAGAAAGCTTTACAAAGTCTTTTAAAATAAAACTCTGTTAATGTAAAATATTGAATTTGCCTGAAGGATAATGCAGGCGGATTCATTTAATATTGTGAAATTGTGGTGATCGAGCGATGGATGAGCGGTTAATATCGAGTGAGGCTGACATGAATGAAATATCATTAGAGCAAAGCCTTCGTCCTCAGAACTTAAATCAATATATCGGGCAGGATAAAGTAAAAGAAAATCTTGAAGTTTTCATTAAAGCTGCCAGGCTTAGGCAGGAAACACTTGATCATGTTTTGCTATATGGTCCTCCAGGATTAGGGAAAACGACCCTCGCTACAATAATTGCTAATGAAATGGGTGTAAACATCCGTACCACAGCTGGCCCAGCCATTGAACGGCCAGGAGATCTTGCTGCAATTCTTACAGCTCTAGAGCCTGGAGATGTATTATTTATTGATGAAATCCACCGTCTGCCAAGAACAATTGAAGAGGTTTTATACCCAGCGATGGAAGATTTCTGTCTTGATATTGTCATAGGAAAGGGCCCGAGCGCAAGATCAGTACGGCTTGATCTGCCTCCTTTTACATTAGTAGGTGCAACAACAAGAGCTGGTTCTTTGTCTGCTCCATTAAGAGATCGGTTTGGGGTTCTTAGCAGACTTGAGTATTATAACGAGTCTCAGCTGAAAGAAATAGTGACAAGGACTTCAGATGTATTAGATACAAAAATTGAAGCCAAAGCAGCAAAAGAAATTGCCAGAAGATCGAGAGGGACGCCCCGAATAGCGAATAGGCTGCTTAGAAGGGTAAGAGATTTCGCTCAGGTGAAGGGAAATGGGGTAGTTGATGAAGGGCAAGCACAAGAAGCATTGGAACTTCTTCAAGTAGACCGTTTAGGCCTTGACCATATTGACCATAAATTATTAAGAGGGATCATTGAGAAATTCCGTGGAGGCCCTGTTGGTTTAGAAACAATCGCCGCAACGATTGGTGAGGAAGCACATACAATTGAAGATGTTTACGAACCATATTTATTACAAATTGGATTTCTTCAACGGACACCGAGAGGAAGAATTGTAACAGACCTTGTGTATCGGCATTTTCAAATAGAGCTGCCATCTCAATAAATGTGCAATAGAAGTAGGATGGATATTTCTTTGAATAATCTTCGAAGGAACAATCTGTTCTTTTACTTTTCCTAAGAGGCTTGAACTTTTCTAATGGATAATTTTTAATTTGTACCAAAAAATAGAGTAGAATATTGTAAAAGTTGGTGTCGCATGAAAGTAGAATTATTTGATTTTCATTTACCAGAGGAATTAATTGCACAGACTCCTTTGCTTGAGAGAACAGGAAGCAGATTGATGATGCTTGATAAAGCAACTGGAGATATTAAGCATGACACATTTAAAAATCTAAAAGATTATTTAAGAGCTGGTGACTGTCTGGTCTTAAACGATACAAGGGTTTTGCCTGCAAGACTATTAGGTGAAAAAGAAGGTACTGGCGCAAAAATAGAAGTCCTGTTGTTAAAGCAGCAGGATGGAGATATTTGGGAAACGTTAGTCAAACCTGCAAAGCGAATAAAAGAGGGAACAAGAATTGATTTTGGAAATGGTATATTGACTGCTATTTGTGTTGGGACTTCTGAACACGGTGGAAGAATTCTTGAATTCCAGTATGAGGGGATTTTCTATGAGGTCTTGGATCAGCTAGGTGAGATGCCGCTACCTCCATACATAAAAGAGCAATTAGATGATCGCGAACGATACCAGACAGTTTTTGCACGTGAACGTGGATCTGCAGCAGCACCTACAGCTGGACTTCATTTTACAGAAGAATTATTAGAAGAAATTAAAGATATGGGTGTGCATATTGCCTTCATCACTCTACACGTTGGACTTGGAACCTTCCGGCCTGTTAGTGTAGAGGACATTAACGAGCATGATATGCATTCTGAGTTCTACCAAGTAACCGAGGGAACAGCAAGACTTCTTAACGAGGTCCGTGATCATGGAGGCAGAATCATCACTGTTGGTACCACTTCGACAAGAACGCTTGAAACAATAGCAACTGTGCATAATGGGCGTTTTGAAGAAGGGAGTGGCTGGACAGATATATTTATTTATCCAGGATATGAATTCAAGGAAATTGATGGCATGATTACGAATTTTCATTTGCCAAAATCAACTCTTATTATGCTAGTTAGTGCCTTAGCAGGCAGGGAAAGTGTATTGAAGGCATATCATGAAGCCGTTGAAGAAAAATATCGTTTCTTTAGTTTTGGAGATGCAATGCTTATTTTATAGTCGGAAGACAGATTTACTTATTAATGAATAAGAAAGCATAACTTTTAGAGTTAGAGAAATGTCTAGTTTCAGCGCCTACCCCCGACGTACAGGAGGTACTAGTGTCGACAATGCGACAAGGACGTCGCGTTTTTGTCGACCTCTAGGTCATAAGCTTGTCTAGTTGCGGCTCCTAGGGACTCGAATCATAAGCCAATCCCTTTCAGAAGACAAAGAACGTCTTCTTGCAGGGCTCGTCTTATGCTGTCGTCCCTAAGCAGTCGCCTCCACATTTCGGTCAGTCCGCCAAGAAGGTTAAAGAACAACCTTCCTGTCGGCCAGTCTTATGCTTGTCGGGGGTGAGCACAAAGGAAAGCTTCTGCGAATAGGCATCGCAGGAACAATTGCCCTTTGATTGTTCCGAAGGCGCTTCCGCTTTTCTTAACTAGATTGACTTCATGGAAGGAGAAAAATAAAATTGACAGCAATTCGTTATGAATTAATAAAAACCTGCAAACAAACAGGCGCCCGTCTTGGACGTGTCCATACACCACATGGTTCATTTGATACACCAGTATTTATGCCTGTAGGTACTCTTGCAACTGTAAAGACCATGTCACCTGAAGAATTGAAGCAAATGGGTGCTGGCATTATTTTGAGCAATACGTATCATCTTTGGCTGCGTCCTGGGCAAGATATTGTTGAAGAAGCTGGCGGCCTTCATAAATTTATGAACTGGGATCGGGCTATATTGACTGACTCTGGTGGCTTTCAAGTATTCAGCTTAAGTGAGTTCCGAAAAATTGAAGAAGAAGGAGTTCATTTTCGCAATCATTTAAATGGTGATAAGCTCTTTTTATCACCCGAAAAGGCGATGGACATTCAAAACTCACTTGGATCGGATATTATGATGGCTTTCGATGAATGTCCTCCATATCCTGCATCATTCGAATATATGAAAAAGTCCGTAGAGAGGACTTCTCGGTGGGCGGAACGGTGTTTAAAGGCGCATAAACGTCCGAATGATCAAGGCTTATTCGGAATCGTCCAAGGTGGAGAGTATGAAGAATTAAGAACACAAAGTGCAAAGGACTTAGTATCGATGGATTTTCCTGGATACGCTGTTGGCGGACTATCTGTAGGTGAGCCTAAAGATATTATGAATCGTGTTCTAGAATTTACGACTCCTTTATTGCCTTCTAATAAACCGAGGTATTTAATGGGGGTTGGATCTCCAGACTCGTTAATTGATGGAGCTATCCGTGGAATCGATATGTTTGATTGCGTACTTCCAACAAGAATTGCACGTAATGGAACCTTAATGACGAGTGAAGGTCGTTTAGTTGTAAAAAATGCTAAATTTGCAAGAGATTTTGGTCCGATTGATGAGCATTGCGATTGTTACACATGTCGAAATTATAGCCGTGCTTATATTCGTCATTTGATTCGATGTGATGAAACATTCGGAATAAGACTTACAACTTACCATAATCTTTATTTTCTGCTAAAATTGATGGAAGGGGTCAGACAAGCAATCAGAGAAGATCGTCTTGGTGACTTTAGAGAAGAGTTTTTCGAAAAATACGGCTTTAACAAGCCTAATGCGAAAAATTTCTAATTGTAATATCAAAAAGATGGATTAATAAACCGAACTTTTTGAAAAAATTCTTAATCTTGAAAGGGGTGAAAGTGAATGGAGAATATGATAGCTACACTAGGACCACTATTGTTAATGTTTGTACTTTTTTATTTCTTGCTTATTCGTCCGCAGCAGAAGCGTCAAAAGGCGGTTGTGCAAATGCAGAATGACTTGAAAAAGGGAGATAAGATCGTAACAATTGGAGGTCTACATGGCTTAGTCGATGCAATAGATGAGGGTAAAGTAGTCATTAAATGTGGTGACGGAAGCCGTCTTACATACGATCGAGCAGCTATCCGCGAAGTAACAGAATCTGCTACCGGTGATATGCTTGCAAAATCTTAATAAAAAGAAGTGAGATCATGTAAAATAGATCTCACTTTTTTTTGCACGTTAAGAAAGCATAAATTGACAGCGCAGAAGATGATTCGACGTAGTTGCCAATTTTAGGAATTAAGTACGACGGACAGGACAAGGAATGCTTCGATAGCGATTATCATCGCACGAAGGAAAAGCGATAGCTTTTACGAGGATGTCCTAGTCGGGCGAATGCCACAGGACGTGGCATGTATGAGCGCGATAAGTGCAACTATGCCTCTGTCTTCGCCTTTCCAAGGCTCGCCAATCGGCGAGTTTTCTTTATGGAAAGGATAGAAGCATAGCAATCCTTCTTAAATTGCATAAAGAGAGCGTAAGAATAGTTAAGTGCATGTTTTAAGTAAGCTTCTTTCAAAACATGCTCTTTCTATTTTTAAGCATTTCTTGATTTATTGGACAAGTTCACACCAAGAATACCACCCATCATTGCAGTAAGGATAAAACAAATATGGTAAATCATTTGCTGAAAATTAAATAGCTTATCATATCCTAGGTAATGAAATAGGAAGATGATAATGGAGTAGATAATCCCTGTTAACCCTCCAAGAAGCCATCCCTTTTGTTTCCCTTTTCCTCCTGAGATAAATCCTCCAATAAACAGAGAAACAAAGGAAATCGCTGTAATGATAAATTGTAAAGATGATTCCTGAAGAGATGTAAATCTTAATAACATAGAAAAAATTAGACTGCTAAATATGGCAAGTAAAAAGACTGCAATGATCCCATAAAGGATTGCACCACTAAAATTTTTTGATTCTTCTATATTGTCCCTCTCCCTTCGGTCCTACGGATATAGCAAATTGGAATGATCCAATCAGCATGTTTCCTTAGTACAAGCATATTCACACAGAGCAAAAATAGAATCGAAATCTTAATTGCGATAAAGAATCATTTGTAAATTTTTAAAAAAATTTACAACATGAATACTTAGCTGTTGTAAATAATAAAAAAGAATGTCACAGAGGGGGAAATGGCATATGGCGGATTTTTCTATCATCATACTTCGGACAATTTTCCTGTATATACTAATTTTGATCATTTTTAGAGTTATGGGAAAGAAGGAACTCGGTCAACTAAGCATGATTGATTTTGTCGTTTCGATAATGATTGCAGAAATGGCCGTATTAGCAATTGAAAACCCAAATACTCCTTTATTTACAAATGTTCTCCCAATGTTATTACTTATGGCGATTCAAATCATACTTGCCTTTGCTACACTAAAGAGTAAGAAATTCCGAGATCTTGTAGACGGAAAACCGACAATTATTATTAGTAAAGGGAAAATCGATGAAGAAGCTATGAAAAGGCACCGTTATAATTTTGATGATTTGCTTCTTCAACTGCGAGGGAAGGATATTCGAAATATAACGGATGTTGAGTTTGCTATATTAGAAACGACAGGTGAATTATCTGTAATTAAAAAAGATAAAAAGAAGACTGGGAATATAACAATTCCACTTATTTTAGATGGAGTAATACAGGAATCTGGCTTAGAAAAAATAAACGAAACAAACCTTTGGCTTCGTCAGCAGCTAAGAAAACGTGGATATACAGATATTCAAAAAATTGCTTTTTGCAGTTTTGAAAATGGACAGTTTTATATTGATTTAAAGAATGAAAAAAAATAGATCGCAGGGTTGATAATGCTATTTTGTTATTGATTGGAGCGAAAGGCGCATGATCCTCGAAAATGCATTCGCATTTCCTTCGTGCGGTGTTTATTCGGGGGAGATTATTCAACGTCCTGCGGGAGAAGCAAGAAAAAGGGACCCCGCAGGAGCGCTCTTCGACGAGGAGCTTCTGGACCGCCTGCGATCGCTTTAGTGCCTGCAGCGGAAATCAACAGGGAAGTTTATCATAGCTTATCTAAAAGATAACTTTGATAGAGTCTTTCCTATCCATGGAATACGGCTAATTTCATCCTTGCTTACAAGCCCTAGAAGCAGAGTAAGAAGAGCATATATAACGGTTATCGTAATAGTAATAATCATCACTTGAATGACGAGGGGAATATTTACGTCTATATTTTGAAGGAGGCAAAAGCCCCCCCAACCAGAAGCTGCCATAACAAAAAAAGTTTTAACATAATCACGGATATAGAAAGTGAATGAAATTGCTTTTAGTACAGTTGCGAAATGGAGCAAAGTGACGAGAACAAATCCAACAAGTATTCCCATTGCAACACCATTGATCCCAAATGAAGCCTGACTGGCAAGTATGAAAATGACTGCTGTCTTTACAACAGCACCGATTAAACTATTGATCATTGCCGCTCTTGCTAAATTTAATCCCTGAAGTGTCGCCTGAAGTGGGCCTTGATAATAATAAAAAATAATGAATGGAGCCATGATCTTAATAAATTGAGCCCCACTATTCGAGCCATACATTACATTCATCAATTCTTCAGATAGGACATATAAAACGACAGCAGCTAGGCCCCCTGTTAAAAAAGTAAGACGGAGCGCTTGCTGCAGTCTATACTCAATTAGCTGCTTTTCATTGCGAGAATTAGCTTCACTTATTGCAGGAACTAGGGCGGTTGAAAGTGAATAAGTAATAAATGATGGCAGCATTAATAAAGGTAGTGCAAATCCTGTAAGTGCACCGTATTGCTTCGTAGCTGCGACTGCAGCAACACCAGCAATTGCTAGGCTATGAGAAACAACAATCGGTTCAAAAAACCAAGCTAGCGATCCGATCATTCTGCTTCCAGTCGTAGGAAGAGCAATGCTCATAAGTTCATTAAAAGTACTTTTTCCTGATTTTACATATTTAAAGAAATGCTTTCTAACTCTGAACTTCTTTTTTATTTTAAAGGTTGCCAATAAATATAATAATGAACTTAATTCACCAATAACAGAAGCTAACATCGCCCCAGCTGCAGCATATTCGATCCCATATGGAAGAAACGCTTTCGTCATTGCAGCGATTAATGAAATTCTTACAATCTGTTCAAGCATTTGTGAAATTGCTGCTGGCTTCATGTTTTGCTTTCCTTGGAAATAGCCTCTTATGACTGAAGAAATGGCGATAATAGGAACAATAGGCGCTATTGCCAGTAAAGGAAGATATGTTCTGGAATCAGTAAAAAGGGTATCCGATAGATATGGAGCAAGAATAATTAGTGCTGGAGTAAATATGGCTGATAGAGATATCGTTGTCGCTAAAGAAACAACTAATATTTTTTTCGTTTTAGCAGTATCCCTTTTTGCCTCCGCTTCAGCAACATTTTTTGAGATTGCTACTGGTAATCCGAATTGTGTGATTGTAACAGCAAGAATTAATGTTGGAAAAGCCATCATGAATAAACCGACGCCTTCTTCTCCTATAAATCGGGCAATGACAATACGATTTATAAATCCAAGCACCCTAGTGACAAGTCCGGCTGCTAATAAAATCATTGTTCCTTTTAAAAACTTCGACATTAAGCTCCCTGCCTTCTCAAAATAGGTGTTATCATATACAATTAACTATATGCAATCATGTGGACGAAGCATGACAAGCAAACAAGAAAATCCATGATAAATTATTTTATAACTTGAATTCTATTGGGGAGGCGGCTGTTATGAATATCAGCCATACATATGATCATCTTCGAATTGAATTACAGCCAGTATTGCAAAGTAAATTGGAGGAATTTTCGTTATTAGAGTACGGTGAAGTAGCAGAACAGGACTTGTGGAATTTTTTGGTTAGAAAAAAATGGAGAAATGCAGTTGAAAATAAGAAAATATCTGAAATTGTTCAGGATATTCTATCCATTAAGGTTGGCGAATATTTTAACTATGCTACCGTTGAGTCTCTTAAGTCGGCGGAATTTGCTTTTGATGATGAAGATGAACTACGAGAGCTTTTGAAATAGTAAGTCCGTTTTAAGTAGATTGAAACATGTAGGAATCAGGTTGAGTGTTGCTTTTTAAGAGTAATATTAAGCTTCAGAAAAATTGACAGCTTTTACAAACTGTTTCATAATGAGAAATGGTATTTCTCGTTGTATTTAAGGAGGACAATTACATAATGGTTAAGCGCGGTCGCATAGTAGCATTCTTCCTGATCGTATTATTGTTAGGAAGTTTGATGGGTACAACAACAAATAATATTTTAAACAATATTAAGCTAGGTTTGGACCTTCAAGGTGGATTCGAAGTTCTTTATGAAGTGTCTCCAATTGAAAAAGGTCAAAAGGTCGATAAAGATGTATTAGCTAGTACCGCAAAAGCATTGGATAAGCGGGTAAACGTATTAGGTGTAAACGAGCCTAATATTCAAATAGAAGGAGAAAATCGAATTCGTGTTCAGCTTGCTGGAGTTACTGACCAAGATAAAGCTCGTGAAATGTTATCGACTGAAGCGAATTTATCATTTCGTGACGTGAATGATAATCTGTTAATGGACGGGGCGGATCTGGCTGAAAATGGGGCAAAGCAAACCTTTGATGAAAATGGAAGGCCAAGTGTTTCCTTAACGTTGAAAAGCGCAAGTAAATTTAAAGAAGTAACTCAAAAAATTGTTGATATGGGTGCTCCTAATAATTTATTAGTCATTTGGCTTGATTTTGAAGAAGGAAAAGACTCTTTCCGTGCAGAAGCTGCGAAGGAAAATCCAAAGTATTTATCTGCACCTGCAGTAAGTCAAGTATTTAACCAAGACACTGTTTCGATTGTAGGCAGCTTTACAGTGGAAGAAGCATCAACATTAGCTGATTTATTGAATGCAGGCTCATTGCCAGTCAAACTAACTGAGGTTTATTCAACCTCTGTTGGAGCACAATTCGGTGAGAAAGCATTGGAAAAAACCATTCTTGGGGGAATAGTCGGTATATCAGTCATTTTCTTGTTTATGATTGTTTACTATCGTTTCCCAGGTTTAATTGCAACAGTGACATTGTCCATTTACATTTACTTAGTTCTTTTAATATTTGACTGGATGAATGGAGTTCTCACACTTCCTGGTATTGCAGCACTTATACTCGGAGTAGGGATGGCGGTAGATGCCAACATTCTTACTTATGAAAGAATTAAAGAAGAAATAAAAGTCGGCAGAACAGTAAAATCTGCTTTCAATGTTGGCAGCAAAAATGCATTCGTATCCATTTTTGATGCTAATATTACAACGCTTTTAGCAGCAGGTGTTTTATTTGCCTACGGGACAAGCTCAGTAAAAGGGTTTGCAACGATGCTGATTATTAGTATTCTAGTCAGCTTCTTGACGGCAGTCTATGGCTCTAGATTATTGCTTGGCTTATGGGTAAATAGTAATTTGTTTAATAAAAAACCGGGCTGGTTTGGTGTTAAGAAAAGTGATATTCATGATATTGCCGAAAATTGCGATGCACATGATTTAAAAACAAAATTTGATAAATTTGATTTTGTGAAAATGCGTAAAAAATTCTACGTCTTTTCTGCAATATTAATGGCAGCAGGGATCATTGCAATTAGTGTTTTTGGATTAAATTTAGGAATCGATTTTTCTGAAGGTACGCGAATTGAAATTCATTCAAATGATTCCTTGACAAAAGCTGAAGTTCAGTCAGAATTGTCTAAGCTTAATATTGAAACAGATGATATTGTGATTTCTGGTGGGAATAAAGAAATCGGAGTAGCTAGAATAAAAGAAGTGCTTACTATGGAAGAAATAGCAAATTTAAAAGCTCATATTCAAAAAGAATTTGACGCTGAAACAAAGGTAAGTACAGTGTCGCCGACTGTAGGTAAGGAATTGGCGAAAAATGCATTGATTGCGTTGGTTATTGCTTCGATTGGCATCGTCATTTATGTAACAATTCGTTTTGAGATAAAAATGGCTGTACCAGCCATTGTTTCCTTGTTGCATGATGCATTTTTAATTGTCGCAGTCTTTAGTATTACCCGATTAGAAGTTGATATTACCTTTATCGCGGCTGTATTAACGGTTGTGGGTTATTCCATTAATGACACAATTGTTACGTTTGACCGGATGCGTGAAAATATGAAAAAGAAAAAACGTCTGAAAACAGTTGAAGATATTCACGATGTTATCAATACAGCCCTTCGTCAAGTAATGACAAGATCTATTAATACGGTATTAACAGTTATTATTGCTATACTTGGCTTGCTCATCTTTGGCAGTGAGTCAATCCGTAACTTCTCCATTGCATTGCTTGTGGGGACAATTGCAGGAGTTTATTCTTCCATTTTCTTAGCAGCTCAGTTATGGGGTGATTGGAAAGCAAAAGAATTAAAGGAAAAAGGCGTAATTAAGACTGTTAAAGAAAAGCGAAAATCGAGTGACGAACCACAAGTTTAAAAATTACTTATACTTCTATATTAAAAATGAGCTTGGAGAATTCTCCAGGCTCATTTTTTAGCTAATATGAAAGTTTAAGTTTATTAACGTACTAAAGTAAAGTGTGTTTTCAATTAAATATCTGCTAATAAGATCGCATACAAAAAACTAAGGCATTCACCAAAAAGGACTTGGCGAACGCCAAGTTTTTCTAACCTTGTTTTCATCCTTTGCTTACTCTTCCTTGTCATCGTAATAGGGGTTAATATGGACAAAAACATTATGTACATTGTCAGTTTCTAATAATCTATTCTTTACCTTTTTTCCAACCCGATGTCCTTCTTCTACGGTCATTTTTGGATCAACCGATATTTTTAAGTCAATTATGACATAATGTCCATGCTCTCTAGCATGCAGCTGATCTACTTTTTTTACTTCCTTTACCGATTCAACAGTTTTTCTTAATTCCATAGAATCCTCTTCATGCAGTACATGATCAAGTGTATTGTGAATAGACTCTTTTCCTAAGGACCAGGCCATTTTAATAACCATTAATGACACGATAGCACCAGCAACTGGATCCGCATATTCCAACCATCCAATGCCTAGCTTACCACCAATGATCGCAACGCCAATTCCCACTAATGCAGCAATAGATGAATAGACGTCAGAGCGGTGTTCATAGGCATTAACGATTAATGCATCACTATTAAGCTCTTTCCCTAATTTATACTTATAGCGAAAAAGAGCCTCCTTCACAATAATGGATATAAATACTGCTACAATAGCAATTGTTTTAGGTGCTGATATTGGTTCAAAAAAGGCAGCAAATGATGATTTCCCGATTTCAATTCCAACTATTAATAATAGCACGGCTACGATAATGGCTGCTATTGACTCAGCCTTTCCATGTCCATATGGGTGGTCTTCATCTGGTGGCTGTTTAGCAGCTTTAAGTCCTAAATAAACAGCAAAGGATCCTGCGACATCTGATGCGGAGTGGACAGCATCGGCAATTAATGCCTTACTTCCTGCATAGATCCCTAACCACCATTTTATAACAGCAAGGAGTATATTTATGATAATGCCCAGCATTGCAGCAAACTCAGCCTTTTTAAAACGATCATTATTACTCAAGACAAAACTTCCTTCCTCCAAATGAACTTATTTTTAGTGTAACCTATTTATAATGTTTAAGAACTTTTGGGCAATAGATTATTTCCTATCTTCATTTTCAATCATTGAAACACATGAATGCCTCTTGTATAATTAATAGGCTGAGGGGTGAACATATGCTACATTCAAAAACAAGATGGATTGTTCGGAATTCTGATGAAGAAAAGGAAAATCAATTAGTACAAGAATTAAATATTACTCCTCTCCTGGCTTCTTTACTTGTTAACCGGGGATTAGATATGCCCGAATCAGCAAGGTATTTTTTATTTGATCATAATCAAGAATTTCATGATCCATATTTATTAAATGGCATGGATATAGCAGTTTCACGGATAAAAGCGGCGATAGAAAAGCAAGAAGCAATATTAGTATTTGGAGATTATGATGCAGATGGTGTTACAAGCACCACTGTCGTAATGAAAACTCTTCGAGAACTTGGGGCTAATGTTCAGTTTTACATACCCAACCGTTTTACAGAAGGATATGGACCGAATATTCCTGCTTTTCAATATGCAGCAGAAATTGGAATAAAATTGATTATTACGGTTGATACAGGCATTGCCGCTGTAAATGAAGCAAAGGCAGCTAAAGAGCTTGGTCTTGATTTAATTATTACGGATCACCACGAACCAGGACCTGAATTGCCTGAGGCACTTTCAATTATTCATCCTAAGCTCACGAATAGCAGTTATCCTTTTCGAGAATTGGCTGGAGTGGGTGTAGCATTTAAATTAGCTCATGCTTTATACGGCGAATTACCTGAACATTTACTTGAAATTGCGGCCATTGGTACAATTGCTGATTTAGTATCGTTAAAAGGAGAAAATCGCTTAATTGTAAAACGTGGAATAAAAAAATTACAGTCTACGAATAATGTTGGTTTAAAAGCATTACTGAAATTAAATAAAGTAGAGGGAAGTTCAATTAACGAAGAAACGGTTGGTTTTCTTATTGCACCGCGCTTAAATGCTGCAGGAAGATTAGACAGCGCTGATCCTGCTGTTGATTTGCTTTTAACAGAGGATATTGATGAAGCAGAGACAATTGCAGCAGAAATTGAACAGATGAATAAGGATAGGCAGGCACTCGTAAGTGAAATAGCAGAGCAAGCTATTCGTGAAGTGGAGGAAAAGTATCCAATACACGAACATTCCGTTCTTGTCATTGGAAATGAGGGCTGGAATGCAGGCGTAATTGGAATTGTTGCTTCAAAGCTTGTTGAAAAATTTTATCGTCCTGCAATCGTATTAAGCTATGATAAAGAAAAAGGTCTGGCAAAGGGTTCAGCTCGCAGTATTATGGGCTTTGATTTATTTAAAAATCTTTCCGATTGTAGAGAAATTTTGCCTCATTTCGGCGGTCACCCAATGGCTGCAGGTATGACTTTACAGCTTGAGAATGTTGACGAACTGCGAATGAGATTAAACCAAGCAGCGAAAACCCAACTAACCGATGAGGACTTTATTCCAGTAACGACTCTGGATGGAAGCATCACTTTACATGATATTCATCTAGCTTCTTTAGAGGAAATACAGATGCTGTCTCCTTATGGCATGGATAACCCGAAACCAAAAATATTAATTAAAGATGCTAATATTTCTGGAATGAAAAAGATCGGTTCTGATCAAAACCATTTGAAAATGACTATTGAACATGATGGCAATACACTTGATGGTGTTGGCTTCGGGTTAGGATCTTTACATGATCATATTTCACCACATTCAAAAATATCCGTAATCGGTGAACTTTCGATTAACGAATGGAATAATATTCGAAAGCCACAAATCTTTCTTCAAGATTTAGCGATTGATGACTGGCAGCTTTTTGATATTAGAGGTATAAAACGTCTTGGGCAACTAGAAGAACTAATCCCAAAGGAACATTCCAAGTGGATTGTTTTTAATCATGACAATGCAAATAAATTTCAATCATATATAAATGAAAAAGTAGTAACTGTAAGTTCTATTGAAGAAGCAGCTGCATTAAATATAGAAATGGAAAATGTCATTTTATTGGATATGCCTCCATCAAAGGAACTTCTTGCTAAAATATTTTCAGGGAAAAATCCAGCTAGAATATATGCACATTTTTATAAAGAAGATAGTGCTTACTTTAGTACAATTCCGACACGTGAACATTTCAAATGGTTTTATGCTTTTTTATTGAAGAGAGGACCTCTTGATATTGATAGATACGGAATGGAAATAGCTAAATATAAAGGATGGAGCAGGGAAACAATTGACTTTATGTCACAGGTGTTTTTTGAACTAGATTTTGTTAAAATAAACAATGGAATTATTTCTATAAATAAGACTTCACAAAAACGTGATTTAACAGAATCGGTTGTTTTTGAGCAAAGACGTGCACAGTATTCTCTTGAAAGCGATTTATTGTATTCAAACTATCATCAATTAAAAAGTTGGTTTGATTCAGTAATCCAAGGTTCTGTGAAATTTGAGGAGGCAATAATAGAATGGACTTAAAACAATATGTTACAATCGTCCAAGACTGGCCAAAGCCAGGTATTAAATTTAAGGATATTACCACATTAATGGATAATGGTGATGCATATAGATATGCCACTGACAAAATAGTAGAGTATGCCCGTGAGAAGCAAATTGATTTAGTTGTTGGTCCAGAGGCACGTGGCTTTATCATAGGTTGTCCAGTTGCATATTCTCTAGGAGTTGGTTTTGCACCTGTAAGGAAGGAAGGAAAGCTTCCTCGTGAAACGGTTAAAGTAGATTATGGATTAGAATATGGCAAAGATGTCCTAACGATACATAAGGATGCGATTAAGCAAGGACAAAGAGTGTTAATTACTGATGATTTGCTTGCTACTGGAGGAACGATTGAAGCAACTATTAAGTTAGTTGAACAGCTGGGCGGCATTGTCGCAGGGATTGCCTTCCTTATCGAATTATCATATTTAAATGGTCGTGATAAGCTTGAAAAATATGATATTCTGACATTGATGAATTATTAAATTGTGGAAGAGCGCTAACGATTGGCGCTCTTTTTTCGATGGTTAGGAATTTAATTATTCGACAAACTTCTTATTTTTTCTTAAAAATTTTCTCTATCCCTTTACATATTCATTTTTTTTTTCGATAATAGTAGCTAATCATTCAAATTTTTTGAGTTGTTAAAACGGAAACTTTTTCTATAAGAAGGCAATAGCGTTTTTTTCGCATTTCTTATAATATATATGAAAATTATTAGATAAAAGGTGATCCCATGGCGAACGATCATGTTCTGACCGCTGAACAAGTCATCGACAGGACAAAAGTATATTTAAATGATGAGCATGTGGCACTTGTTCAGAAAGCATATGAATTTGCGAGACATGCCCATCGTGAACAATATAGAAAATCGGGTGAGCCTTATATCATCCATCCTATTCAGGTTGCAAGTATTTTAGCTGATTTAGAAATGGATCCATCTACGGTCGCAGCCGGTTTTCTTCATGACGTTGTAGAGGATACTGACGTCACGTTAACTGATATTAAAGAGGCGTTTAATCAAGAAGTGTCAATGCTTGTTGACGGAGTAACAAAGCTTGGGAAAATAAAATATAAATCACAAGAAGAGCAGCAAGCAGAAAACCACAGGAAAATGTTTGTTGCAATGGCACAGGATATCCGTGTGATCTTAATCAAGCTTGCAGACAGACTTCATAATATGCGTACGTTAAAGCATTTGCCTGCGGAAAAGCAACGGCGTATATCAAATGAAACACTTGAAATTTTCGCTCCTCTTGCCCATCGATTAGGAATATCAAAAATTAAATGGGAGCTAGAGGATACTGCTTTAAGATATTTAAATCCACAGCAATATTATCGAATTGTAAATTTAATGAAAAAGAAAAGAGCTGAACGGGAGCAATATCTTGAAGATGTAATCGGCGAAATGCGTAATCGTATGAATGAGGTTTCAATTAAATCCGAAATTTCAGGCCGTCCGAAGCATATTTATAGTATTTATCGTAAAATGGCACTGCAAAATAAACAATTTAATGAAATTTATGATCTCCTAGCTGTGAGAATTGTTGTTAACAATATAAAAGATTGTTATGCAGTGCTAGGTATTATTCATACATGCTGGAAGCCGATGCCAGGGCGCTTTAAAGACTATATTGCAATGCCTAAGCAAAATATGTATCAATCCCTTCATACAACAGTAATCGGGCCTAAAGGTGACCCGCTTGAGGTGCAAATTCGTACATTTGAAATGCACAGGATTTCAGAATTCGGGATTGCTGCCCATTGGGCTTATAAGGAAGGAAAAAAGCTTAACGAAATAGGAGATAAACTGACATGGTTTCGTGAAATCTTAGAGTTTCAAGATAACTCAGTAAATGCTGAAGAATTTATGGAATCACTAAAGATAGATTTATTCTCTGACATGGTTTTTGTTTTTACACCTAAAGGTGATGTTATTGAATTGGCATCAGGATCAGTACCAATTGATTTTGCCTACCGAATTCATTCTGAAATTGGCAATAAAACCATCGGAGCTAAAGTGAATGGAAAAATGGTTACACTTGATTATAAGCTTAAAACTGGCGACATAATTGAAATATTAACTTCAAAGCATTCATATGGTCCAAGTAAAGATTGGTTAAAGCTTGCTCAAACCTCCCAAGCCAAAAATAAAATTCGTCAATTCTTCAAAAAACAAAGAAGAGATGAGAATATCGAAAAGGGAAGAGAGCAAATTGAAAAAGAAATTCGTAATATGGATTTCGACTTAAAAGAAATTTTGACGAATGAAAATATAAAAAGAGTTGCAGAAAAATTTAATTTCATGAATGAGGAAGACATGTATGCGGCTGTGGGCTACAACGGCGTAACTGCTCTACAGGTTGCTAATCGCTTAACGGAAAAATTACGTAGAAAGCGCGACATGGAGCAAGTAACCGATATTACCAATGCTGTTTCCGGGCTTCGGTCATTCCCATCTACTAAAAAGCGTGAATCTGGGGTTCGAGTTTCTGGTATAGATAATTTGCTTATCCGACTTTCCCGTTGCTGTAACCCAGTGCCGGGAGATGAAATAGTTGGCTTTATAACGAAAGGACGCGGGGTTTCCGTTCACAGGGCTGATTGCACAAATATTGTTAATGATGAAGCTAAAGAAAGATTAATACCTGTTGAATGGGAAACTGACTTAAATGACAGGAAAGAATATAGCGTTGAGATTGAAATTACCGGGTATGATAGACGGGGATTATTGAATGAAGTATTGCAAGCAGTCAATGAATCAAAAACAAATATATCTGCGGTATCGGGTAGATCTGATCGAAATAAAGCGGCGACGATCAATATGACGATTGCTATACACAATGTAAACCATTTGCAAAAAGTAGTAGAACGTATTAAACAAATCCCAGATGTTTATGCGGTCCGCAGGATAATGAATTAGGGAGTATTTTTCATGCGAGTTGTTGTACAAAGAAGCAAGGAAGCTAAAGTTAAGGTGAATGGTGATATAGTAGGGAGCATTACAAAGGGCTTTGTCCTTTTGGTTGGTGTCACCCATGATGATAAAGACAAGGATGCGGCGTTTTTGGCAGATAAAATTGCTAATCTCCGTGTTTTTGAAGATGATAACGGGAAAATGAACCTATCGATTTTGGATAAAGGCGGGGAAATATTATCTGTCTCGCAATTTACTTTATATGGAGATTGTCGGAAGGGTCGCAGACCAAATTTTATGGAAGCAGCTAAGCCGGATCATGCCCTGAAAATTTATGAAGCCTTTAATGCTTTTCTTGAGGAGAAAGGATTAAAAGTGGAAACAGGAAAATTTGGTGCCATGATGGATGTTCAGTTAGTAAATGATGGACCAGTTACATTAATTCTTGAGAGTAAATAAAATTATGAGCAGATTATTCTTAGGCTAATAAGAATGTAAATCTGGCCCTGCCTAAAAGGAATTTATTATTATTGAACGTACTAAAATTTATATTTCGACTAAGTATCTGCTAAGAAGGTCGAAAAAGAAAAACTAAGCATTCGCTATGTCCTTCTGGTGAATGCTTAGTTTTTTTATTTAGTTTAATTATTTTCTTTAAAGTATCTAGCAATACCCTGATAGATTCCTGAAGTAACGGAATCTTGGAATTGCGCAGAAGAAACAACTTTTTCTTCTGTTGGATTGCTTAAATAACCAAGTTCCAAAAGAATGGCATTTTGTTTATTTTCTCTTAAAACATAATAATCGCCAAATCGATAGCTGCGATCCTTCAAATTTGTATTGGATGTTATAGATGAATGAACATTTGTAGCAAGATTTTTTTGATAGGAATGATAGTAATAGGTTGTTATCCCATTCACACTGCGATCCATCAAACTATCGTAATGGATACTAATAAAAGCATCGGCATTATGATAATGTGAGGCATAGACTCTTGATGATAATGGGATATATGAATCATTATTACGTGTCAAGATTACATTTGCTCCTGCAGCTTTTAATTTATCGTAAAGTAGCTGTGCGGTTTTAAGTGTTAATGTTTTTTCTAAAGTTCCGCTAGCGCCTGTTGTCCCATTGTCTCTTCCACCATGTCCAGGATCAATGACAATTTTTTTGTTTTGTAAATGCTGCTCTGATCCAGGCTTTTCAACGATTGGGGCGGAGCCATTTACCGAAACAATCCATCCTGCAATAAATCCGATATCTCCATTTGCGAGCCGGACTTCATACCAATCATCTTGAATGCTAATAATATCAAATGTTTCACCTTGATTAGCTCTTTGAACTACTTGAGCGTTAGTATTTGGGCTTTTTCTTATGTTAGTACCATTATGATTGATTTGGACTGAGCTGTCCTTTATTTTTTGCCCAGAAGAAGCGGAATGCTTGTCCTCAGAAATATCTAAATACCAGCTTGCTACCCACCCAAAAGATCCTTTTTTGTATTCTATCTTTGCCCAATTATTTAATTCCTCAAGAATTTCAAAGCTTTGTCCTTTTGACACCGAACTGACTACATTTCCATTTAAGGAGCCAGTATCACGAACTGTTAATGTGGTAGCTGTTACTATACCATTTTTATTTAAAGTAGCTGATTTATTAGGAATTTTTTGACTAGTAGATCCGCTTTTGGAAGCATTAATGGCTTCGACATATTGACTGCTAATCCATGCCTTCTTCCCAGAAAAAGATATTTCTGTCCATTCACTATTTTGAGAGAGTATCTTCACCGTATCCCCAGAATGTAGTTTTCCGATAATCTGACTGTTTAATGAAGGCGAGCTTCTGACATTTAGGGAATCTGCAGCTATTCTTCCATTAAAACCTGCTGAAGATGAATTATTAACTTTATTGTTTTGGATTTTGACAAAATCACTTGAGACCCAGCCATCACCAAATGGTGTTTTAAGCTGTATCCAATTACTCTTTATGTTCTTAATAGCAAAGGTGTCCCCTTGTTGAACAGTTCCGATTACCTGATAACTTGTGTCAGGTCCTTTTCTTACACGTAATCCATCTGATGAAATGATTGCAATGCTGTTTTCATTGTTATTAACTGAAGATGAATCATTTTGACTGGAATTTACTTTCGAAACAAGCCAATTTGCAACCCAGCCTGTACTTCCATTTCCTAGCTCAATTTCAATCCAATCCTCTTTTTCTGATCGTAATGGATAGCTTTCTCCTCTTTTCGCCTTTCCAACAATTGGATAGCTTAAACCTGGTCCTTTACGGATGTTTAATTGATCTGAACTAATCTTAACAGTTGAACTTGCTGCTTTAGTTGTCGACAAGGGAGTAACAATTCCAATAAGAAGGATGCAACATAAGAACAAGAGGATTTGTTTCTTTCTAAACATTAGTCTCCTCCTTACCTTTTTCAAAAAAACTAATAAATATTATGTAGTTTGGGAATGATAATTGATAGATTCGTTCTCTTAAAGGAAAACAAAAATGATGCGGCTAGTCAAGTATTTTCCGTAAATATTATGGTAGTGCAACCAGTTTATTACTATTAATTGCATGAAAGGTGATATATATGAGATTTGGGGAGAAAGGATTTTCTATACAGAAGGGAGAAAATCAACTTTTTGGAGTGGATTTTCATGATTTTATTCAAAAAGAGCAAAGCTCTAATATGGTAGAATTAGCTTCTGAATTTGGATTAACCGTTAAAGATGTTAGGAAGTTGAAAAAACATTTGGAGAGATCTTAAAACACTATTGACAATGGCCATGATGATCCGTATTATTATATAAACATTAAGAGAAGTTTAAAAATAAATAGATGTCTAGCTTCGAGGGCCATAGGTTTATGAATTAAGCCGATACACAGGCACTCACTGCTTTTCTAATACCGATTGATGAAGAAGAGTAATTAAACCCCACATGAAAAGAGAAGAAATGTCATAGGCTGAAAACATTTCTGCATGATGATTTAATGAAAGAACACTTCGTAGGTTTCTCTCTGAAAGAAGCATCTGCTTTTAGTAGGAGTTGAACGTTCACAGGCGTTAACTGTAAAAGAGGAAGAACGTATTTTTACATCTTCAATTAGGGTGGCACCACGGGAAACTATAAAGCTCTCGTCCCTTGTATTTTATACAAGGAGGCGGGGGCTTTTTTATATGTAAAAAAATAGTTGGTCGATTTACTTAAACAATCCTGAATGACTTGTGAAGGAAGTAGGTCGAATGATTTTTTGCATACTATATTAATTCGAATTTAGGAGGAAATAGAATATGTCAATTCGAATACCACGGGGAACACAAGACATACTCCCTGGAGAAATTGAAAAATGGCATTTTATAGAAGAAAAGGCAAGAGAGATATGTGAAAAATTCCACTATCGCGAAATTAGAACACCGATTTTTGAACATACGGAGTTATTTTTAAGAAGTGTTGGAGATACGACTGATATTGTGCAAAAAGAAATGTATACATTTGAAGATCGTGGAGAGAGAAGCTTAACATTAAGGCCTGAAGGAACAGCTGCAGTTGTTCGCTCCTATGTCGAAAATAAAATGTATGGAGATCCGAATCAGCCTGTAAAGCTTTATTATATGGGGCCGATGTTCCGCTATGAACGTCCACAGTCAGGAAGATACCGCCAGTTTGTCCAGTTTGGCGTTGAAGCGATAGGAAGTAATGATCCGGCCATTGATGCAGAAGTGATTGCGGTAGCGATGTCTCTTTATAAGGAATTAGGATTAAGAAAGCTAAAGTTAATCATTAATAGCTTGGGAGATAGGGAAAGCAGAGCAGCACACCGAGAAGCTTTAGTGAATCACTTTAAGCCGGCTATTTTCGATTTTTGCTCTGATTGTCAAAATAGATTAGAGAAAAATCCCATGCGTATCCTAGACTGCAAGCAGGACCGAGAGCATGAGCTTATGAAAACAGCTCCATCAATTATTGATTACTTAAACGAGGATTCAAAAAAATACTTTGAAAAAGTGCAACAGTATTTAACTGATCTTGATATCGCATTCGAGGTAGATTCAAATCTAGTTCGCGGTCTGGATTATTATAACCATACTGCTTTTGAAATAATGAGCGAGGCGGAAGGTTTTGGCGCCATAACAACTCTTTGCGGTGGCGGTCGCTATAATGGTCTTACTGAAGAAATAGGAGGCCCTGAGGCACCTGGAATCGGTTTTGCAATGAGTATTGAAAGATTTATCGCAGCATTAGATGCTGAACAAATAACGCTTCCTATCAAGGAAGAAATCGATTGCTATCTCGTTTCACTAGGGGAAGAAGCGAAAGATTATACGGTAGGATTGCTGCAAAAGCTTCGTCTTTCAGGCTTTACTGCTGAAAGAGATTACTTGGATCGAAAAATAAAAGCACAATTTAAAGCAGCTGACCGTCTAAATGCAAGATATGTTGCAATTTTAGGGGAAGATGAGCTTAAGGAGAATAAAATCAACCTGAAATCCATGGAAACTGGAGAGCAGTCTGAAATTGCGCTTGATTCTTTTATAGAAAAATTTTCAGAGTTAAATAAATAAGAAAAGCGTAGGCAGCTTGCCCAGGGGCGACCAGCTTAAGACGGACCGATTGAAAGGTTGCCCTTTACCTTTTGGTCGGACCGACTTAAGACCTCGAGCCCCTAGCTGCCGGAGCTAGACAATAGGAGGAAAAATGATGTTTGGGAGATCTTACTACTGCGGGGAAATAACTGAGGCGTCAATAGGCGAAAAAGTTGTCTTAAAAGGCTGGGTACAAAAGCGCCGTGATTTAGGCGGATTAATATTTATTGATCTAAGGGACCGATCTGGAATCGTTCAAGTTGTCTTCAACCCTGAAGTTTCAAAAGAAGCGCTTGCTGTAGCTGAAAAAGTAAGAAATGAATTTGTTCTAGATATTGAAGGAGAAGTAATTGCTCGTCAGGAAGGTACCATTAATGACAATATAAAAACAGGACGAGTGGAGATCCAAGCTGGAAAGATTACGATCTTAAATGAAGCGAAAACACCTCCATTCATGATTGATAATAAGACAGATGTTTCAGAGGATATACGTTTAAAATATCGTTATTTAGATTTAAGAAGACCTATGATATTTGAAACATTTAAAATGCGTCATCAAGTGACAAAAGCGATGAGAGAATTCCTAGACGGAGAAGGTTTTCTTGATGTGGAAACACCAATTTTGACAAAGAGCACGCCTGAAGGAGCTCGTGATTATTTAGTTCCAAGCCGTGTTCATCCCGGTGAATTCTATGCTTTGCCACAATCACCGCAAATTTTTAAACAGCTGTTAATGGTTGGTGGATTTGAACGATATTATCAAATTGCCCGCTGCTTCCGAGATGAGGATTTACGTGCTGACCGTCAACCTGAATTTACACAGGTCGATATCGAAATGAGCTTTATGAGCCAAGATGAAATCATTGGCCTTATGGAAAACATGATGAAAAAAATCATGAAAGAAGTAAAAGAACTTGATATTCAAACACCGTTCCAACGTATGACGTATCAAGATGCAATGGATCGCTTTGGTTCTGATAAGCCCGATACACGATTTGAAATGGAATTAATAGATTTATCAGAGATCGTAAAGGATTCTAGCTTCAAAGTATTTGCAGGAGCTGTTTCATCAGGAGGACAAGTAAAGGCAATCAATGTTAAGGATGGAGCAGACAAATATTCTAGAAAGGATATTGATGCTTTAACAGAATTTGTGGCCGTATATGGTGCTAAAGGACTTGCTTGGTTAAAAGCAGAAGTAGATGGATTAAAAGGACCAATTTCTAAATTTGTAACGGAAGAAGAGCAAAAAGCAATTACTGCTTCCTTATCAGTTGAACCTGGAGATTTATTATTATTCGTGGCCGATAAGAAAAATGTTGTAGCGGATGCACTAGGTGCTTTACGCTCCAAGCTAGGTAAAGACCTTGAGCTTATTGACCAAAGCAAGTTTAACTTCTTATGGATCACTGACTGGCCATTGCTTGAATACGATGAAGAGGCAGGCAGGTATTTCGCGGCTCACCATCCTTTCACAATGCCATTTAGAGAAGATCTAGAAATTCTGGATACAGATCCATCTCAAGTTAGGGCACAAGCCTATGACCTAGTTCTTAATGGATATGAGCTTGGCGGAGGCTCACTTCGTATTTTTGAAAGAACTGTACAGGAAAAAATGTTTAAGGTCCTTGGTTTCACTGAAGAGGAAGCAAATGAGCAATTCGGTTTCTTAATGGAAGCATTTGAATATGGGACTCCTCCACATGGAGGAATTGCTCTAGGTCTTGACAGATTAGTCATGCTTTTAGCTGGCAGATCAAATCTGCGTGACACGATTGCATTCCCGAAAACAGCAAGTGCAAGCTGCTTGTTAACAGATGCTCCTGGTGAAGTAAGTGAAGCACAATTAGATGATTTGCATTTAGCATTAAATTTAAAAAAAGCTAAATCAGAACAATAAAAACTGTAAAAAAATGAAAATAGACCTATTGCTGCTTCCTTGATATAGCACCGTTTTTATGTTAAAATATCAGTAATTCAATAGAAGAGTCCTGATGTGTTCGTTGTGTAACCTGAAATTTTGACCGAACATTTTTCCTTCGGGAGTCCGGAGTTTTCCAGCCGCGTAAATGCCTCCTAGACGAGGACTTGCAAAAAGCAGGGAACAGGACACCCACCTGCTAAGTGCGGGTTCAAAACGAAGGCATCAAAGCGACGGCACGATTGGGACTCTTTCCATACATATGAACGTAATCCAAACTAATTTTAAGTTTGGATTTTTATTTGTAAAGGAAATTATAATTTTCGCTATCAGTTGATAACTTGAGATATAGTTTATCTACGTTCAGCTCCAGCGCCTACCTCCTCGAGGTCACAAGCCAATCCTCCCAGAAAGGTAAAGAACACCTTTCCGTGAGGCTCGTCTTGTGCTTGTCGGAGGTGAGTAAGGCGCTTGCGCATTTGTTCTTTGAACTATTATTTCACTGAATAAGTATGATATAGTCATATCGGGAAAAAAATAAAGGAATGTCCCAAAAAAGGGTCTGGATTTGAAACGTATGGAGTTGAGATAAATATGTTGCATCAATTTTCTAGGAATGAGCTAGCCATTGGCAAGGAAGGGCTAGATATTATGACAAACAGCACTGTTGCTGTTCTAGGAATTGGCGGTGTCGGGACTTTCGCTGCAGAAGCATTAGCACGGTCAGGTGTTGGTCGTTTAGTGTTAGTCGATAAAGATGATGTAGATATAACAAATGTAAATCGGCAAATCATCGCTTTGCTTTCTACTGTAGGCCAGCCAAAGGTTGATTTAATGAAGGAGCGAATTAAAGATATTAATCCAGAGTGTGAAGTAATCGCATTGAAAATGTTTTATACAGAGGAAACGTACGAGCAGTTTTTTGAGCATGGTCTTGATTTTGTGATCGATGCATCTGATACAATTTCTTATAAAATCCATTTGATGAAGGAATGTTTGAAGAGAAATATCCCCATCATCTCAAGTATGGGGGCAGCCAATAAAATGGATCCTACTCGTTTCCAAATTGCTGATATTTCTAAAACTCATACAGATCCAATTGCCAAGGTTATTCGAACTCGCCTAAGAAAAGAGGGAATTCGCAAAGGGATTCCTGTTGTTTTCTCAGATGAAAGTCCGATTGTCATTCGTGAAGATGTCAGGAAGGAAGTAGGGAAAGACGACGCAGAAATACGAAAAGCAAAAATGCCGCCTTCCTCTAATGCCTTCGTTCCCTCTGTAGCAGGTTTAGTTATGGCCAGCTATGTTGTCAGACAACTGCTAAAGGATGTACCAATAAATCGGGTAAATGATTAATATATTGATAGTTAAGGTCTGGTCTATTAATGCCAGACCTTTTTATTTTTCTTCAACAGCCTAATTTATCCATAAAAGTAAATGAGGATTGACATTTGAATATGTATGAGTGTACTATTTATCTAGAACACTGAATCGCTCAGGAGGAGGAAAATTTGAGGGCTTTTAAAGGTTTATTTATAAAAGAAATAAAATTATCGAGAAATTGGTTCTTAATTGGGCTGGCTTTGTTTATCCTAGCAATTTTTGCGGGACTTGCTTTAAAACGATATTTCAATGAGCCTGAGATCTTACCGATTGTTTCTATAATGATTTTAGTTGCACACGGATTGTATCTACCTGCATTTTTAATCACTTCTTTAAATACGGAAGGTCAATCACAGCTTTGGCTTCACAATCCTAATAGCGGAGTTAAGCTATTTTTGGCAAAGCTTGCTGCGGGTTCAGTCTATTTTCTTATCTCCCTTTTACTTGCCATGTTCTTTGTACATTGGCAAGTAAATTTATCAGATCATGGAGGGGGGGTCACCGAATTTATTGAAGAACCTTTTCCAAATATGATGTTGATGGGAGTAGCCATTGTCTTAAGTTCTATCTACCTTGGAGTTTGGGTGCTGTTTTACTGGTCATTCTATCATTCGTTGAAAAGAGTGCCTATTGCAAGGAATTTTAGATGGCCAATCTTAATAGGTTTTTGGATTCTTTTAGAAGTTGTTAGTAATTATATTCAAAATCTCCCGTTTTATAAAAACCTTAAACAAAGTGGTGTAATTTCCCTTGATTTTATGAAGTCAATTAAGATTGAAGTGGGAGACTCATTAGATACTGGAAAAGTTGTAGAAGCAGCAGAAATATCATTGACGAATGGCATTATTTACGCAGCAGTTGTCATCTTAGTCTTCTTCATCGCAGTTTGGCTTTTAGAGCGGAAAGTTGAGGTGTAGTGTAATGGGAGAAGAATTCCAAGCATCGAAGCCAATTTATATGCAAATCGTTGATAAAATTAATCAGCAAATTATTAGAGGAGATTTATTGCCTGGAAACAAACTCCCTTCTGTTCGTGAAATGGCGATACAAACGGGTGTTAATCCAAATACGATTCAACGAACATATAGTGAATTGGAGAGGATGGAAATCGTGGAAACAAGGCGTGGGCAGGGGACATTTGTAACAGAAAATGACAATCTAATTAAGGAATTAAAAGTTCGTTTGCAAATGGAAATCATTGAAGGATTTTTCAACAATATGAAGGAACTTGGTTTTTCTGATGAAGAAATGCTCTCCGGCTTAGAATTTTATATTAAAGGAAAGCGGGAGAAAGGATATGATTGAGTTTCAAAATGTAACAAAAAAATATGGACGTGAATATGGCCTTAACGATGTAACCTATTCGTTGGAGAAAGGGAAAATTTATGGGCTGCTTGGACCAAATGGAAGCGGAAAATCAACAACCTTGAAATTGATTGCTGGTCTCGTTCATCCAACTAGTGGCCAAGTACTAGTAAATGGAAAACTAGCAAATCGAAAAATAGCAAATGAAGTAGCCTATTTGACTGAGCTAGATATGTTTTATCAGCCTTTTAAAATAAAAGATATGATTGATTTCTATGCTACACAGTTTCAGGATTTTCGTATTGATCGAGCAAATGAATTACTTCAATTCATGAAATTAGACAAAGAAAAAAATATTAAACAGCTATCAAAAGGAAACAGAGGACGATTGAAACTAGTACTTGCATTGGCAAGGGAAGCATCTGTGCTGCTTTTGGATGAACCTTTTTCAGGCCTTGACCCAATGGTTAGGGATTCGATAGTAAAAGGATTGCTTTCATATATAGATTTTGACAACCAAATCGTTATTATTGCTACACATGAAATTGATGAAATAGAGCCACTGCTAGATGAGGTATTAGCTATTCAAGATGGAAAGATAATTGGACGCCATAATGTCGAGGAATTACGGGAGATGGAAGGTCTATCGATTATCGAGTGGATGAAAAGAACCTTCAAAGAATGAGAGGAGATAATAATGAAGAGCATTGTAGAAATTCAAAATGTAACAAAGGTAATTAAGGGAAGAACGATCATTGATTCACTTAGTTTTAATGTAAATAAAGGGGAGGTTTTTGGCTTTCTCGGTCCCAATGGAGCTGGTAAGACAACAACGATCCGCATGATTGTTGGTCTAATCGGGATTACGTCTGGTGACATTAAAATCCAAGGGACTAGCATCAAGACAGATTTTGAAAAAGCGGTCTCTCATATCGGGGCGATTGTTGAAAATCCGGAAATGTACAAATTCATGAGCGGCTACCAAAACCTAATTCATTATTCGAGAATGTCAAAAGGGATATCGAAAAAGAAAATCGATGAAACGGTAGAACTTGTTGGACTTACAGACCGAATCCATGACAAGGTAAAGACATATTCACTTGGGATGAGGCAAAGACTTGGATTAGCACAATGCCTTCTCCACGATCCGAAGGTATTAATTCTAGATGAGCCGACAAATGGGCTGGATCCTGCAGGAATAAGAGAGATTAGAGATCATCTTAGGAAGCTTGCAAGAGAAAAGGATATGGCGGTCATTGTATCAAGCCATTTACTTTCTGAGATGGAAATGATGTGTGATCGCATTGGTATTATACAAAATGGGAAACTCATCGATGTTCAACTAATTAGCGATTTTGTACATGGGAAAGAGAAAATGTATGAAATTGAGGTGGATAATAAGGATAAAGCTTCGAAATTGCTGCAAAAGACTTATCCTTTAATCCGTATTAAACAGACTGAAATTGGTGTGTTATTGCCACTCATAAAGGAAGATGTTCCTGAAACAGTACAAGTGCTTGTTCATAATGAAATTCAAATATACGGCATTAAAGAAGTAACAAAGACTCTCGAAGATCGATTCCTCGAAGTAACTTCAAATAAGGAGGAAACCGCCCATGCTTAATTTAATAAAAAATGAATGGATGAAAATATTTAAACGGTCTGGCACATATGTAATGATCGGAATATTGTTATTAGTAACAACTGTTGCAGGCGGATTTATTAAATACCAAGATTCAAAGGGATCAGTACCTGACAACTCAGATTGGAAAAAAGGGCTTCAAGTTCAAAACGAAGAATATAATAAACATTTAAATGAGATGGGTTCCTCAGCATCGAAGGATGTGAAAGAATATTATGAAAGAAATATAGCGATTAATAACTACCGAATTGAACATGATATTTCTCCTAATGAAGAATATTCGGTTTGGGGATTTGTATCAAATATATCAGATTTAATTGATTTTGTTGGATTATTTGTCATTATTATTGCAGCAGGGATTGTATCAAGTGAATTTAATTGGGGAACGATCAAACTACTACTGATACGGCCGATTAAAAGAGAAAAGATATTATTGTCGAAATATATAACTGTTCTGTTATTTGGACTTTTTATGCTATTCATTTTATTTGCTTATTCTGCAGTACTTGGCGCCATTCTTTTTGGACTGCCAGAAAACCCGCTCTCATATTTAAACTATTATGCAGGCGAAGTTAAAGAACAAAATATTATTGTTCATCTTATCATCACTTATGGTATGAAGTCTGTTAGTATGTTAATGCTTGCAACGATGGCCTTTATGATCTCAGCAGCATTTAGAAATAGCTCGCTTGCAATAGGATTAGCTTTATTCCTCTTATTCATGGGGGAACAAGTAACTAGATTGATTTCTATGAAATATGAATGGGCAAAATATTCTTTATTCGCTAATACTGATCTATTGCAATATATTGAAGGAACTCCAATGGTAGAAGGGATGACATTAGGATTCTCTGCTGTAATGTTAATCTTGTACTTCTTATTGTTCCAAGTAATCGCTTTTGGAGTATTTAAAAAGAGAGATGTAGCGGCTTAGGGATGGATGAAGAGGGGCAATCCTAAATACCGCTAAAAAACTGCATTTATTCAAGCTAAAGGGGCATTTCTAAGTTGAAAACTCGACTTATGAAACGCCCCTTCTGCCATCTTGTTGCGGATATAGTATAGATTTATTTTTGTAAATTGGAATAGATGACAGCCAATGCTTGTTCAAATTTTCCTGTTTTCTTCGGCTGATAGTATTTCTTATTCTTTAATTTATCAGGTAAATACTGCTGCCTAACCCAGCCGCCATCATAATTATGAGGATATTTATAATCAATTCCTCTTCCAAGCTCTGTTGCACCCTTATAATGAGCGTCCTTTAAGTGATCAGGGACTTCTCCGCTTTTTCCTGCTCGTATATCAGCTAGTGCCTCATCAACCGCCATAATAGCAGAGTTTGATTTAGGAGATAGACAAAGCTCGATAACTGCATTTGCGAGCGGAATTCTTCCTTCAGGAAAGCCAACTCGTTCTGCTGCTTCGATGGCTGCCAGTGTCCTTGCACCAGCTTGAGGTGAAGCAAGACCAATGTCTTCATAGGCAATCACCAATAATCGTCTACTAATGCTAGGCAGATCTCCTGCTTCAATTAATCTTCCTAAATAGTGAAGGGAAGCATTTACATCGCTTCCTCTGATTGACTTCTGGAAGGCGGAGAGAACATCATAGTGGGCATCACCATCTTTATCGTGAGCTAAACTTTTACGTTGCATACATTCCTCTGCTGTTGCTAAGTCAATTTGAATCGTATTCGATTCATCTGGCTCTGTTGATAAAACAGCTAATTCCAGAGCATTTAATGAACTTCTTACATCTCCGTTTGAAGCTGTTGCAAAGTGTGTTAGAGCTTCTTCATTCAAATGAATATTTTTTTCACCAAGCCCTCGTTCAGTATCACTGGTCGCTCGCAGTAATGCCTCTTTAATATTATCTACAGATAAAGGTTTTAACTCGAAAATTTGACAGCGGCTCCTAATTGCTGGGTTAATTGCATGATATGGATTACTCGTTGTCGCTCCGATTAGGGTAATCATTCCATTTTCTAAATAAGGAAGCAGAAAGTCTTGCTTTCCTTTATCAAGTCTATGCACCTCATCAAGAAGAAGGATAACTTTTCCTGACATTTTGGCTTCAGCAGCAACTATCTCCATATCTTTTTTGTTATTGGTAACGGCATTTAAATTCCGAAAAGCATAACGAGTACTTCCAGCAATCGCACTTGCAATCGATGTTTTTCCAATTCCAGGCGGGCCATATAATATCATGGAGGAAAGCTGTTTTGCCTTTACCATCCGATTTATGATTTTTCCTTCAGCTACAAGATGCTCTTGTCCAATTATTTCCTCAATGTTTCTTGGTCGCATTCGGAATGCTAAAGGTTTAATGTTCAATTTCATCACTCCAAATCTTTTGCAATCCTTTAAAAGTTTCTTTCATTAACATACCATAATAAAAGATATGACAAAATGATTATCTCTCCTAAAATATGTTATAATAACAAAAGTCTATCTAAATACTAAGAATAAGCATATTCGGCGAGGAGAATCCGGAGGATGAATCATAAAAAAAGTGGTCAAATTGGACCTAGATTCCTTGTATATTTAACGGGTTTACTTGTAATGAGTCTAGGTATAGTTTTGCTCATTATTGCAGATTTAGGTGCAACTCCATGGGATGTTCTCCATGTTGGTTTATATTATCAGCTCGGCTTAACAATTGGAAGCTGGTCGATAATTGTTGGGATCGTCATTTTAACGATTGCTTCTCTCATTTCAAAAGAGTTCCCAAAAATGGGTGCTTTTTTAAATATGGTTTTAATCGGTGTCTTTATTGATTTATATTTATTACTGCCATTTATGCAAACACCATCTTCACTAGCCGGAAAAATCATCATGTTTATATGTGGAATTATGATTTATTGCTATGGAATGGGTATGTATATTTCGGCACAATTGGGCGCAGGGCCAAGAGATAGTCTCATGATTGCTTTAACCTCAAAAACTGGATGGAAAGTCGGTCCTGTAAGAGCCTGTATGGAGGTAGTTGTATTATTAATTGGGTGGCAGCTGGGAGGACCTGTTTTTTTGGGGACAATCATTATTGGTTTAGCGATCGGCCCAATTGCTGGAATAGCCTTGCCGCAATGTCAAAGAGTAACGGATGCGTTTTTAGTTAGAATGAATCAGAAAAATGTCAAACAAGTAGTACAAGAAAAGGATAGAGGTGTCAGTTAATGAAAATTTCAACTAAAGGCCGGTATGGTTTAACGATTATGATGGAACTTGCTAAAAAAAATGGAGAAGGACCAACTTCATTAAAATTAATAGCTCAAACAAATGGTCTCTCTGAGCATTATCTTGAACAGCTAATTGCTCCATTGCGAAATGCAGGTTTAGTTAAAAGTATCCGAGGTGCTTATGGAGGATATATATTAGGAGATGAGCCTACTAAAATAACAGCGGGAGATATCATTCGGGTGTTAGAGGGGCCAATCAGTCCTGTTGAAGGAATTGAAGATGAGGAACCAGCGAAAAAACATCTTTGGATGAGGATTCGTGATGCTGTAAAGGAAGTTTTGGATAGTACTACACTTGAAGATCTTGCTAATTATACAGATGATGGTGCAGCTGACGGATATATGTTTTATATTTAATCATGAAATTGTGTCAGTGGCGGATAAAACGGTGAAAGCGATATATTCGAAAATTGGCGGATAAACTGGTGAAACTTACGGATATATTTGATAAGCAGCATTATTAATAGTTCAATCATTGCAGGATTAATTGTAAAGGATAAGAAGGTGAATGGAATTGGATCGGATATACGTTGATCATGCAGCAACATCTCCTATGCATCCAAAAGTAATTGATAAAATGATGGAAGTGATGAATAGTGAATTCGGCAACCCTTCCAGCATACATTCATTTGGCCGTGGTGCACGTCATATAATTGATGAAGCTCGTGCAGTGATTGCTAAAAGCATTGGCGCAGAGGCAAATGAAGTTATTTTTACTAGTGGTGGTACTGAAGCAGATAATCATGCTATTTTTGGTGTAGTTCATTCTTACAAACAAAATGGAAAGCATATTATCACAACACAAATTGAACATCATGCAGTCCTTCATACATGTAAGCAATTGGAGAAGGAAGGGTTTGAAGTTACTTATTTGCCTGTTGATCAAGAAGGCAGGGTTTCAGTAGAAGATGTTAAGAAGGCATTAAGAGAAGATACGATTCTTGTAACCATTATGTATGGAAATAATGAAGTCGGAACGATTCAGCCTATTGAAGAAATAGGAAAAATTTTAGCAGGTCACTCTGCGAAATTTCATACAGATGCTGTTCAGGCATTTGGCCTTGAAAATATTAATGTACAGAAATGTGGAATTGATTTAATGTCAGTCTCTGCACATAAAATTAATGGACCTAAAGGAATTGGATTTTTGTATGTAAATAAAGATGTAAAACTTTCTTCTCGTCTGTTTGGCGGGGAACAGGAAAGAAAGCGGCGCGCTGGTACAGAAAATGTCCCATCAATTGCTGGTTTATTAGAGGCAGTTCGAATCTCTCAGCAAGAGATGGAAAATAAAGCGATGCAATATATTGAATTTAAATCTGTTTTTACAAAAATACTTTCTGAGAATGAAGTGGAATTTTTTCAAAACGGATCGCTTGATTATTCCTTGCCACATGTTTTAAACTTAAGCTTTCCGGGAACGAATGTAGAGGCTATGCTTGTAAATCTAGATTTATCCGGAATTGCTGCATCTAGTGGATCAGCTTGTACAGCAGGTTCAATCGATCCGTCACATGTACTAGTTGCCATGTATGGAAAAGATGATGATCGTATCCAAAATTCCATTCGGTTTAGCTTCGGGCTATTTAATACTTTGGAGCAAATCGAAAGGGCAGCGAAAGAAACAAGTAAAATCGTTAAGCGATTAACAAAATAGAATTTTTGAACAGGAACGTGGTGAATCCAATGAAAAAGGAGCCGAAAGATACCCGCGTAGTAATTGGAATGTCAGGTGGAGTTGATTCCTCAGTCGCAGCACTTCTTTTAAAAGAACAAGGCTATGACGTAATCGGCATTTTTATGAAAAACTGGGATGATACAGATGAAAACGGTGTTTGCACAGCTACAGAGGACTATAATGATGTGATTCGTGTTTGTAATCAAATAGGTATTCCTTATTATGCTGTTAATTTTGAAAAGCAATATTGGGACAAGGTATTTACTTATTTTCTTGATGAGTATAAAGCGGGGCGAACACCGAATCCTGATGTAATGTGCAATAAGGAAATTAAATTTAAGGCCTTTCTAGAGCATGCAATGAAACTTGGAGCTGATTATTTAGCAACAGGGCATTATGCCAGAGTAGCTTATCGCGATGGTGAATATAAAATGCTGCGCGGTATCGATGAGAATAAAGACCAAACCTATTTTCTAAATCAGCTTGGCCAAGATCAGCTTGAGAAGGTCGTGTTCCCTATTGGTAATATTGAAAAATCTAAAGTTAGGGAAATAGCGAAAGAGGCAAATCTTGCTACTGCAACGAAGAAGGACAGCACAGGAATCTGTTTTATTGGTGAGCGGAATTTCAAGGAATTCCTTGGCAGCTACTTACCTGCACAGCCTGGAAATATGGAAACCTTCGATGGGAAGGTAATGGGAAAGCATGATGGTCTCATGTATTATACAATTGGCCAGCGTCATGGCTTAGGAATTGGCGGATCAGGTGAACCATGGTTTGCGATTGGAAAAGATTTAAAGAAAAATGTTCTTTATGTTGGCCAAGGCTTCCACAATGAAAAGCTGTACTCACATTCTATCGTTGCTGTAAATGTTGGCTGGGTTTCAGACAAGGAAAAACCACAGACATTTGAATGCACAGCAAAATTTAGATATCGCCAGCCGGATAATAAGGTTACGGTTGAAATGATGGAAGATAATAAAGTAAGAGTTGTTTTTCAAGATCCAATTAGAGCAGTAACACCTGGCCAAGCAGTTGTATTTTACAATGGTGATGAATGCCTAGGTGGCGGAACAATTGATGAAGTTTATAAAGATGGTAAACGTCTTGATTATGTAGGATAAGTTAAGCCTCGGTTCTTTAAATAGAGTCGAGGCTATTATTTTGAAATGATGTAAATTTGTTTGATATTAAATCTGTAAAGGATTATGCTATACTTTTTTATTGAATGGAGTGATTGAAATGGATAAAAACCAAATCGGTATTCAATATATGCAAGAAGGAAAATGGGAAGAAGCTGCTAAGACATTCATGGAGGCAATTGAAGAGAAGCCCTCTGATCCGTCTTCCTACATTAATTTCGGCAATGTTTTATCTGTCGTCGGAGAGACTGAAAAAGCATTAAAGTTTTTTGAAAAAGCAATCAAGATAGATGATGGTGCTGCAACAGCTTATTATAGTGCAGGGAATTTATATTATGATCTTCAGGAGTTTGAACAAGCAAAAAAAATGTTTGAAATGGCAATGAAAAAAGGACTTGAATCCGGTGATAATTATTTTATGCTAGGTTTAACGTTAGTGGCGCTTGAACAAGGAAAATTAGCTTTGCCTTATCTCCAGAGGAGCACGGAATTAAATGAAAATGATGCAGAGGCATTTTTTCAGTATGGCCTATGCTTAGCACAGCTTAATTTTATTGACGAATCCATTTCACAATTAGAAAAATGTGTAAGTATCGATCCTAGCCATGCTGATGCCTATTATAATTTAGGTGTCGCATTCGGATTTAAGGAAGTAGAAGATCAAGCGCTTCATTATTTCGAAAAGGCGTTAGAGATCAGGCCAGAACATTTACTTGCAGGGTATGGAAAGAAATTGATTGAAAAAGGAATAGAACAATAGAAAGCGGTTAGTTTTGAGGGAAGGAGGAGGAGTGATGATGGAGAAGCAGGACTTGCAGGGTTCTCTCGATTTATATCCGGAACAAGAAAAGAAGTACATAAAAGGTAGGCATCTTGTTACGATATTTCATAATGAGCAAAATTTATATACTGTTTTACGTATTCGTGTTGAAGAAACAAATCATCATTATGAAGATAAAGAGGCCGTTATTACCGGTTATTTTCCAAAAATGCATGAGCAGGAGACATATATTTTTTATGGCGAATTGAAAGAACACCCGAAATTTGGAGTCCAGCTTCATGCCAATCATTATCGGAAAGACATTCCACAAACTAAACAGGGCGTAGTAAATTATTTATCAAGTGAGCTCTTTAAGGGAATTGGAAAAAAAACTGCTGAAAATATTGTTGAGGTAATAGGCGAAAATGCAATAACTAAGATTTTAAATGAGCCTTCCTTGCTTGATAAAATTCCCAAACTTCCATCAGAAAAAGCAAAATCATTATATGACACGCTTATGGAGCATCAAGGGCTAGAGCAGGCAATGATCGCATTGAATCAATTTGGATTTGGGCCGCAGCTGTCGATGAAGATTTACCAAGTTTATAAGGAATTAACAATTGAGATTATTCAAAATAACCCTTACAAATTAGTAGAGGATATTGAGGGGATAGGATTTGGCAGGGCAGATGAGCTCGGATACAAGCTTGGTATTTCCGGAAATCATCCAGATCGAATAAAGGCAGCTATTTTATATGTTTTAGAAGTAGAAAGCATGCAAGCAGGACATGTATATATGGAAGCAAGAGAGCTTTTGCAAAGCACAAAAAAGCTTCTTGAGGAAAACAAGCGCGACGGTATTGATTTCAATGACATTTCAAATGAGGTCATTAAGCTTGAAGAAGAGGGTAAGATTATTGGAGAGGAACAGAAATTGTATTTACCTTCTCTTTATTTTTCCGAAAAAGGGCTTGTAACAAATATTAAAAGGATTTTAAATCAAACGCAGTACGATGAACAATTTCCGGAGTCCGAATTTCTCCTCGCATTAGGAAATTTAGAGGAACGCCTTAAAGTGCAATATGCCCCTACACAGAAAGAAGCAATTCAAACAGCCTTAATGTCTCCAATGCTCATTTTAACTGGCGGACCAGGTACTGGAAAAACAACTGTTATTAAAGGTATTGTCGAATTATATGCAGAATTACATGGCTGCTCGTTAAATCCAAAGGATTATAAAAAAGAGGAACCCTTTCCATTTCTATTAGCTGCACCAACGGGAAGAGCGGCAAAGAGGATGGCTGAATCAACAGGTTTACCTGCTGTAACGATACACAGGCTGCTTGGATGGAATGGAACTGAGGGATTTGATCGTCATGAGGAAAGTCCATTAGAAGGAAAAATATTAATCGTTGACGAAACCTCAATGGTTGATATTTGGCTAGCTCATCAGCTATTTAAAGCTCTCCCTGACAATATGCAGGTCATTCTTGTAGGGGATGAGGATCAGCTTCCATCTGTTGGCCCGGGTCAGGTATTAAAGGATTTGCTTCGCTCTGAACGAATTCCTACTGTTAGATTAACAAATATATACCGACAAGCAGAAGGATCATCAATTATTGAGCTTGCTCATGAAATGAAGAAGGGAAAGCTGCCTGCGAATGTGACCGCACTGCAAGCTGACAGATCCTTTTTTCAATGCCATCCTAGTCAAATCTCTACCGTAGTGGAGAAAGTAGTATTGAATGCAAAGAAAAAAGGCTATACAGCAAAGGACATTCAAGTATTGGCCCCAATGTATAGGGGACCTGCAGGAATCGATAAGCTAAACGAAATCCTTCAAGAAATATTTAATCCAAATCCAGATGGAACTCGCAAAGAACTTGAGTTTGGAGATGTCAAATACAGAATAGGGGATAAAGTTCTCCAGCTTGTAAATCAGCCTGATAATCATGTTTTTAACGGTGATATGGGGGAAATCGTTTCCATTTTTTATGCTAAGGAAAACACAGAAAAACAGGATATGGTTGTCGTTTCCTTTGATGGAGCAGAAGCAACTTATACACGTCAAGATTTGAATCAAATTACACTTGCATACTGCTGCTCTGTTCATAAATCACAGGGTAGTGAATTTCCCATTGTTATTCTTCCGGTTGTAAAAAGCTATTATCGAATGCTGAGAAGGAATTTACTTTATACCGCAATTACCCGGAGCAAGCAATTTTTAATATTATGTGGTGAAGCAGAAGCACTTAGAATAGGTGTGGAAAGAGCAGACGAGCAAGCTAGATTGACCACTTTAACTGAAAAGCTTCAAGAAACGATGGCAGAAATGAATTCCGCTTCTGCCACTTCTGATCCTACAGTGATAGCTTTGGCGTATGAGGATGAGTTGATGAAAATCGATCCTCTTATTGGAATGGAAAACATAACACCGTATGATTTTTTGGAAAAAGAAAATAACTAGTAATAGAACAGTCAATTAGGCTGTTCTTTTTATATACAAGCGAAAAGAACTTGGAGGGACGCCAAGTTAATCTAATTTTTTTAAGTTGCTATTTTAAAGGAGGAATTATGGTGGGTAAATGGAATGAGGAGGCTGCACCAAATAATAATTTGACTTCAAAGGAATTAAGAGCAGCGAAGCAAAAAAATAAGAAATACGAGCATGAATTTTCTGAAGAGCTTTCCGATGGTGGAGAGAGAAATGAAAGATTTTTGAAACCGAGATATATGTAGTTTGACAAATACTTTTGCTTGTGGGATTGGAAATCGATTCACATTATTTTTTTTCTAGTAGGGCGTAAACTATAAATGTTCCGGAAAGGTGGGATAGACTTTTGCGGACATTTTCATTACTAAAAGGGCTTCCGGTCATTGAAATTAAAAGTGGTACAAAAATTGGTGAGGTATTTGATATAAGTATTTCAGGTTATGGGGTTGTCAAAGGTTTATTCGTTCGGAAAAGTGCGCTATTGAAAAAAACTTTTCTTCTCGATGTGAAAGATGTCGCTTCCTTTGGATGGGATGGGGTTATGGTTGAGGATCAAACCGTACTGCAGCCAATCAAGAAAACAGAAGATTATACATTTGAGAGCCAAAACCGTTTGACTGGGAAAATCATTATGACCAGAGAAGGAGAACGACTAGGTTTGCTTGAGGATGTATATTTTCAAGAGGAAATGGGGACAATCGTAGGGTATGAACTGTCGGATGGCTTCTTTTCAGATATGCTGGAAGGAAAAAGAGTAATCAAGACCGAAGTTCCACCTGCAATTGGAAAGGACGCCATCATTGTAAATATTAATGAGTGAGGTGTCTTTTCCGTGTTGAAATGTCCTAACTGCAATAGCAAGGATATTGGAAAAATAGGCATTAGCCAATATTACTGCTGGGGCTGCTTTATTGAACTTACCATAAATAAAGGCATTATTAATACACATCAGGTGGAAGAAGACGGAACCTTGAGTTCACTTGATGATCTATTCGGAGAGGAAGAGCGCCGTTACCTTTCGTAAATAGAAATTGAAATAGCGATCGATGATGAGTGATTATTATCGTATTCAACAATAATAATACGAGGTGAGACAATTGAATCGAATGTATACCTCAGCAATTGCTTTTGGAGCAGGGATGGTCGTATTAAATTTAGCTCAGAGAAATAATTTGATGTCGGGCCGCCAAATGAAAAAGCTGCAAAAAAGAATTTCAAAGGCAATATTTTAATTACGAAGGGCTAACGTATCATTACGTTAGCCCTTTTGTGAGCTAATAATCCGATGAATAATATTACCTAAACACACTCAAAATAATAGCAATAAGGAGGAGGAGCTATGGATATTCGATTAAAATGGTTTTATCGGTTAGGCTTTCTCCTACTTCTATTCATCGTTTTATTTGTTTTTTTAAAGCTTCAGCAGCTATGGTTACCAATAATAAAAATTATTTTTGTCGTCATTCTTCCATTTATCATTTCAGCCTTTATTACATATTTACTCCATCCAATAGTAGAAAAACTAAATGATAGCGGTCTTCATAAAGGGGTTGCTGTATTTGGAATATATATTCTTTTCTTCGGAGGAGTTGGTTTTGCCTTATATAAGGGCATTCCAGCTTTTATTCACCAATTAAAGGATTTATCTGAAAATGCTCCCCAATTTGCGAATCAATATCGAGGTTGGATAGAATTTATTCAGGTGAAGACGGCAACTTGGCCAGACGGCCTTCAAACAAGAATAGACGATGGTATTCTTGCTATGGAAACTACTTTAGATAAACTTCTAACGAAAAGTGTAAATATTTTACTGAAGATATTGAATTATACGATTATTATTGCAATAATTCCGTTTATCTCATTTTATATGCTAAAAGATTATGATTTAATAAGACGGACGGTATGGTATTTAACACCACGAAAATGGAGGCAGGAAGGGATATTGTTTTTACGGGATGTTGATAAATCGCTTGGGAGCTATATAAGGGGGCAGCTTCTTGTTTGTGTAGTAATTGGGAGCATTTCATCTTTGCTTTTTTGGATTTTTGATTTGAAGTATTCTTTGCTGCTTGGTTTTATTATTGGATTAACAAATGTGATCCCATATTTCGGACCGATATTTGGAGCCATTCCAGCTATCATTGTCGCTTCTACAATCTCGATTAAAATGGTTATAATCTCTATCTGCATTGTCGCTGTCCTTCAATTTTTAGAAGGAAATATTCTATCGCCATTAATAGTTGGAAAAAGCTTAGACATGCATCCTCTTGTGATCATGTTTGCATTACTAGCAGGTGGAGAAGCTGGAGGGGTCATTGGTCTAATTATAGCGGTTCCAATTTTTGCTGTTATTAAGGTTAGTCTTGTTCATGCAAGATCGCATTTTATTAAAGGTCCGAATCCAAAATTTTCACGATCGTAAAGGAAATATTGACAAGTATGATTTTAAATAGCTATAATGCGACTATAATGAATAAAAATGGTGAACATGAAGAAGGAAAGAGTATGTTATAGACCATCTGCGTGAAAGGCGGAGTCCATTTTTAAAATTTCAATAAGTTTTTTGAAGTTTGAGAAATGTCTAGCTCCAGCGCCTAGCCCCCTCGAGGTCATAAGCCAATCTGTCAGGAAGGTTTAAAGAACAACCTTCCAGCCAGCTTGTCTTATGCTTGTCGGGGCTGATCGAGGCGCTTCCGCATTTCATATCAGAAAGGGAATTCCTTGGCTGAAAGAATTCCTAGATGAAGGATAACAGAACGCTAATCCGGAGTGCAGCTAATCCCTGCCGTATATCCGCGTTAAGGATCTGAGAGATGAAAAGATAAGTTTTAAGTGTTAGTGGCTTTGTGGCTTCTTGTAAGGAGTGAGGCGCTTCCTTTATTTTTTCATAATCAGGGTGGTACCACGAGTAAGCTCTCGTCCCTGTCTAGGGATGAGAGCTTTTTTGTGTAGAAAAAATATTAAGATGGTAATTTTTAAAAATGATAAACCAATTTTTTAGGAGGAATATAGAATGAAACAATTATCTGGATCTGATATCCGCCGTTTGTTTTTAGAGTTTTTTAAGGAAAAAGGGCATTCAATTGAACCAAGTGCATCACTTGTACCACATGATGATCCATCTCTTCTATGGATTAATAGTGGTGTTGCAACATTGAAGAAATATTTTGATGGACGTGTAATCCCTGAAAATCCAAGGATTACGAATGCTCAAAAATCAATTCGTACAAATGATATTGAGAATGTTGGAAAAACAGCGCGTCACCATACCTTCTTTGAAATGCTCGGAAACTTTTCTATCGGGGATTATTTCAAAGTGGAGGCTATCGAATGGGCATGGGAATTTTTAACCGATGAGAAGTGGATTGGTTTTGAGAAAGAAAAATTATCTGTAACGATCCATCCAGAAGATGATGAAGCATTCGAAATTTGGAGCAAACAAATCGGTGTTCCCGAAGAAAGAATCATTCGTTTAGAAGGAAACTTCTGGGATATCGGTGAGGGGCCAAGTGGACCAAATACAGAAATTTTCTATGATCGCGGACCTGAATATGGTGATGATGTTAACGATCCAGAATTATATCCAGGTGGAGAAAATGATCGATATTTAGAAGTTTGGAATCTTGTTTTTTCAGAATTCAATCATAATCCAGATGGAACGTATACACCGCTGCCGAAAAAGAATATTGATACAGGGATGGGCCTTGAACGGATGGTTTCCGTAGTTCAAAATGTTCCTACCAACTTCGATACTGACCTTTTCATGCCAATTATTCGTGGAACTGAAGAAATTTCTGGAGTGAAATACGGTCAAAGTAAAGAAACTGATGTAGCATTTAAGGTAATTGCAGACCACATCCGTACTGTCGCATTTGCGGTTGGTGATGGAGCATTGCCGTCAAATGAAGGCCGTGGCTACGTGTTGCGCCGCTTGCTGCGCAGAGCTGTTCGTTATGCAAAGCAAATTAATATTAATCGCCCATTTATGTTTGAACTAGTACCTGTTGTCGGGGAAATCATGCACGATTTTTACCCGCAAGTTCAGGAAAAAACGGAATTTATTCAAAAGGTAATAAAAAATGAAGAAGAACGATTCCATGAAACACTTCACGAAGGATTAGCCATTTTATCAGAGATTATTAAAAAAGAAAAAGAAAAAGGAAGTAGCACAATTCAAGGTGAAGATGTATTCCGTCTCTACGATACGTATGGATTTCCAGTTGAATTAACGGAAGAATATGCAGAAGAGGAAGGCATGAAGGTAGATCATGATGGATTTGAAGCTGAAATGAATCTTCAGCGTGAACGTGCTCGAGCAGCAAGACAGGATGTTGATTCTATGCAGGTTCAAGGGGGAGTACTTGGAGACATAAAAGTTGAGAGTGAATTTATTGGCTATGATACACTTGAAACTGAAGCTCAAATCGTGGCAATTGTGAAAGATGGACAATTAATTGAAGAGGCATCCATTGGAGAGGAAATTCAGGTAATGATGGATATTACTCCATTTTATGCTGAAAGCGGCGGACAAATTGCTGATAAGGGCGTTTTAGAAGCTGAAGGTCTTAAAGTATCAATTAAGGATGTTCAAAAGGCACCAAATGGTCAAAATCTTCATAAGGCAGTTGTAGAGGCCGGAACTCTAAAACTAAACGATCGAGTACATGCTAAGGTCAATGAACAAATGCGTTCTAAGATTGTAAAGAATCATACGGCAACCCATTTACTGCATCAAGCATTAAAGGATGTTCTTGGTAACCATGTAAACCAAGCAGGTTCATTAGTTGAGCCTGATCGCCTGAGATTTGACTTCTCTCACTTTGGTCAGATTACAGCTGAGGAGCTCGAGCAGATTGAGAATATTGTCAATGAAAAGATTTGGCACAGCATGGATTTAGAGATTTCTTATAAAGAAATTGAAGAAGCAAAAGCAATGGGAGCAATGGCACTTTTCGGTGAAAAGTATGGCAAAATCGTCCGTGTTGTCCAAGTTGGTGAATATAGCTTGGAGCTTTGCGGTGGGTGCCATGTTCCAAATACATCAGCTATCGGCTTATTCAAAATTCAATCCGAAAGTGGAATTGGTGCTGGTACTCGAAGAATAGAAGCAGTCACTGGAGAAGCTGCGTATCAACTATTGAACGACCAAATCGGTATTTTAAAAGAAGCTGCAGGTAAATTAAAGACAAATCCAAAAGATTTGGCTGTAAGAATTGAAGTGTTATTAGGTGAGATTAAGCAGCTTCAGCGTGAGAATGAATCATTAGCAACAAAATTGGGCAATATTGAAGCTGGGAGCTTAGTTTCAAAAGCTAAGGAAATTGATGGTGTTACTCTATTAGTAGCTAAGGTAGCTGCAACGGATATGAATAATCTTCGTAATATGGCAGATGACTTAAAGAATAAGCTTGGTTCTGGAATCGTCGTTCTAGGCAGTGTAAATGATGGAAAAGTAAATATAATCGCTGGAGTGACAAAGGATCTAATTGAAAAAGGCTATGAAGCAGGAAAAATAGTTAAAGAAGTGGCAACTCGCTGTGGTGGAGGCGGCGGCGGTCGTCCAGACATGGCACAAGCAGGTGGAAAAGACCCAGAAAAGTTGGAAAGTGCATTGAATTTTGTTGAAGAATGGGTTAAATCCGTTTGATATCTTACCAAATTAGTGTAAAATGTAGGTAGCCTGTCGAAATTGTTCAATTAATGGATAATAGTAGAGATTCATTACCTTTATTGAATAGGAAAATTGTTATTTATGAATGTAATATATTTATCCAAAATAAGCGAGGTGTAAGATATGAGCTCATTTGATAATACAATGAGATTCAATTTTCCTGAAGAGCCGATAGAACATGATGTCAATCAGGTGCTATTACAAGTGTACGAAGCTCTTCAAGATAAAGGGTATAACCCTATTAACCAAATTGTTGGTTATTTGCTATCAGGGGATCCTGCTTACATTCCCCGCCATAAGGATGCCAGAAATATTATTCGCAAACTCGAACGGGATGAAATCATCGAAGAGCTAGTTAAATCATATTTAAATCAGCAGCGAAAGGGTTAGAGTATGCGAACTATGGGATTGGATGTCGGCTCTAAAACAGTCGGCGTTGCGCTTAGTGATGCACTTGGCTGGACAGCGCAAGGCTTAGAAACCATAAAGATTAATGAGGAAAAAAATGAATTTGGTTTCGAGCAAATTGGTAAAATAATAAAAGAAAATGAAGTAAGTAAAATTGTTGTCGGATTACCCAAAAATATGAATGGCACGATCGGGCCGCGTGGAGAAGCAAGTCAAAATTTCGCTACAGAATTAGAAAGACAATTTGGTTTGCCTGTCATTCTTTGGGACGAGAGATTAACTACGATCGCTGCAGAAAGAGTTCTTCTCGAAGCTGATGTTAGCCGACAAAAACGAAAAAAGGTAATCGATAAAATGGCAGCAGTTATGATCTTACAAGGCTATTTAAATAGTCAAATTTAATGAGGTGAAAAGAATGAATCACGGAGAAAATAATATTACAGTAGTTGACGAAGAAGGAAATGAGCAATTATGTGAAGTGCTCTTCACATTTGATTCTGAGGAATTTGGTAAGTCATATGTTCTTTACTATCCAGTAGGTGCAGATGAAAATGATGATGAAGATATCGAAATTCATGCTTCTGCTTTCTCACCAAGCGAAGACAATCAAGATGGCGAATTAATGCCGATTGAATCAGACGAGGAATGGGATTTGATTGAAGAAATGCTCAATACATTTCTTGAGGAAGAAGAAGAAAATTAATAAAAAAACTGGTCTTTTGACCAGTTTTTTTTATTATCAGGATAACTATTTTAATGGTAGTCACTTCTGATTAAAAAGTGACCCATGTTGTGGATAAGCTTGTTTTAGGTAATATTTTACGACGCAAAAAAGAAAATATAGTATAATAAGCCGAGGTATTAATAAAAAGTGTCTAATGCCAATTAAAATAATATGGCTTTAAAGGAATTGTTTTTGGATTGGAGGGGATGTCATTGTCGATAGAAGATAAAAAAGCAAAACGAGAGTTAATTCGACAAAAAATGCTTGAGCGTCAAAGTGAAGCGAGAGTAGTAAGAAAAATTGTTTTTACCATAGCAATTATTTTATTTATTGTTGGTGGTGCCGTTGCTGGTGGTGGTTATTTTTATATAAAATCTGCTGTACAACCAAAAGATCCGGATAATAAAAAGGAAAAGCAAGTAGAAATTCCAATCGGTTCCTCTACGTCTAGCATTGGAAAAATTCTAGAGGATAATGGAATTATTAAAGATGCACGGGTATTTAAGTTTTATGTAAAATTTAAAAATGAAACAGGCTTTATGGCAGGAGAATATACATTGAGTCCTTCTATGGCCATGCCTGAAATTATTAATAACCTGAAATCAGGAAAAATAGTCGATCAAGTCGTTTTGAAAATGACAATTCCAGAAGGAAAGCAGCTTGAGCAAATCGCGGATATTATTGCAGAAAAAACAAATAAAAAAGGTGAAGACGTTTTTAAAATGCTAAATGATAAAGCATTTATTGAATCCATGATGGCGAAATATCCTGATTTGCTAACAGAAGAAATCCTTAATGAAAATATTAAATATCCTTTAGAAGGCTATTTATTTCCTGCTACCTACTCCTTTTATAAAGAAAATCCTACTGTTGAAGAAATTGTAACTGTAATGTTAGATAAAACAGTTGAAGTTCTTAAGGATTATCGGGCAGAGTTGGAGGATAAAGGATGGACGGTTCATCAATTATTGACTATGGCGTCATTAATTGAGGAAGAGGCTACAGAACAAGTAGATCGAGATCAAATAGCTAGTGTTTTTTTCAACCGAATAGAAGCAGGTATGCCTTTGCAAACAGACCCAACTGTTCTTTATGCCCAAGGTGAACATAAGTCTAAAGTGCTTTATAAAGATTTGGAAATTGATTCGCCATACAACACATACAAAAATGTAGGAATAACACCAGGTCCCATTGCGAATGCTGGAACAACTTCGATTGAAGCAGCTTTAGCTCCTGCTGAAACGGATTTTTTATATTTTCTGGCTACCTCTACTGGGGAAGTTCTTTTTTCTAAAACATTACAAGAACATAATCAAAAGAAAGCGAAATATATTACGAATAATAATTAATTCTTTCGATAAAAGGGGAATCAAAATTAGCATTCCCCTCTTATTTATGATAAAATAGTTCAAGTGTCGAATAAGATTTCTATAGCGTAAACCACGGACAAGCTAGGACCGGTCTTTTTACCGAAAAAAATGCAGAATCCCTGCATTTTTTAAATCCTCTCTGTGAACGCTATTTTTTCTTGTCAAAAAAGTGCATTTAAAAGAAATGTCATGAAGATAAGGTGGTGGCAGCTTGGAAAATGAGAAGCTGCAAGCATATATTGAGAACATCATTCCAGGCAGGTCCAAGCTTTTAGAACAAATGGAGCAGTTTGCCAAGGAAAATGGTGTACCTATTATGGAACTTGCTGGCATTGAAGCGATGCTCCAGCTTTTGCGAATTCACAGCCCTAAAAATATATTAGAAATCGGTACAGCAATCGGTTATTCGGCTTTACGAATGGCTTACGCTTGTCCTTCTAGCAAAATAATTACAATCGAAAGAGATGCCGATCGCTATCTGTTAGCTGAAAAATATATACAAGAGGCAGAAAAGGAAGCACAAATTCACATTATAAAGGGTGATGCTCTTGAAGCAGAAGCCGATATAAAAAAATATGCTCCCTTTGATGTAATATTTATCGATGCAGCTAAAGGTCAATATCAGCGCTTCTTTGAAATATATTCTCAGTATTTATGCAGTAATGGAATGATTATTACAGATAATGTCCTATTTAAAGGACTAGTCTACGAATCAAATATAGAAAATAAACGAATTCGTAATCTTGTGAAAAAAATAAATGATTTTAACCAATGGTTAATGAATCATCCAGATTATTTCACAGTCATTATTCCTGTAGGTGATGGAATCGCGATTAGTAAAAAGAGGTGAAAATAATGAAAAAGCCAGAATTATTGGTTACACCAAAAAGTGTTGAAGATATTATCCCTCTAGCAGAAGCTGGAGCCGATGCGTTCGTAATAGGAGAACAGCGCTATGGATTACGGCTAGCAGGAGATTTTTCCCGTGATGAAGTAAAGCAGGCAATAGAGCTAGCGCATAAAAATGGGAAAAAAGTGTATGTAGCAATGAATGCTCTATTTCATAATGAAAAAATTGATGAGCTAACAGATTATATCTCTTTCTTACAAGAATTTAATGCTGATGCGATTATATTCGGTGATCCCGCTGTATTAATGGCAGCACGTGAAGCTGCACCAAGTATGAAATTGCACTGGAGTACAGAAACAACGGGGACCAATTGGTATACATGTAATTATTGGGGAAGAAAAGGAGCAAAACGTGCAGTGCTTGCTCGTGAAATAAATATGGATGCTATTATCGAGACAAAGGAAAATGCAGAAGTAGAAATCGAAGTTCAAGTTCATGGTATGACTGCAATGTTCCAATCTAAGCGTTCTCTTCTTGGTAATTATTATGAATACCAAGGAAAAGTGATGGAAGTTGAGAACCGAAAATTGGAACATAACATGTTTTTACATGATAAAGAACGGGAGAACAAATATCCGATTTTTGAAGACGAAAACGGAACACATATTATGAGTCCTAACGATATGTGTATAATTGACGAGCTTCAAGACATGATTGATGCAGGCATTGATTCATTTAAGATCGATGGAATATTAAAAAGTAGTGAATACATTGTTGAAGTAACAAAGCTATATAGAAAAGCAATTGATCTTTGTATCGATGATCCGGATTTGTATGAAGATGCAAAGGATGAGCTATTAGAGGGAATCGAGGAAATTCAGCCAGCTAATCGCCCGCTAGATACAGGATTTTTCTTTAAAGAAACAGTATATTAAAGGAGGCAGCTATATGACAACGGTGAAAGATAATATTTCCCAAATTGTGAACGGCAAACGGGTAATCGTTAAAAAGCCTGAATTGCTTGCGCCAGCTGGAAATTTAGAAAAACTAAAAATTGCCGTTCATTATGGAGCCGATGCCGTATTTATTGGTGGCCAAGAATATGGCCTGCGATCAAACGCTGATAATTTTACATTCGAAGAAATGAAAGAAGGCGTCCAATTCGCCAAAAAATATGGGGCAAAAATATATGTAACGACAAATATATATGCTCATAATGAGAATATTGATGGTCTTGAAGACTATCTGCTTGGTCTGAAAGAAGCGGGTGTAGCAGGTATCATTGTTGCAGACCCTCTTATAATTGAAACCTGCAGACGGGTTGCACCTGAAATAGAAGTTCATTTAAGCACACAGCAATCTTTATCCAACTGGAAAGCTGTTCAGTTTTGGAAAGAAGAAGGACTAGAGCGTGTAGTTCTTGCCCGTGAAACAAGTGCGGAAGAAATTCGTGAAATGAAGGAAAAGGTTGATATTGAAATTGAAACCTTTATTCATGGAGCAATGTGTATTGCTTATTCTGGACGCTGTACATTAAGTAATCATATGACAGCTCGTGACTCCAACAGGGGTGGATGTTGTCAATCATGCCGATGGGATTATGACCTTTATCAATTAGAAGGAACAAATGAAATTCCCTTCTTTAATGAGGGCGACTCACCTTTTGCCATGAGTCCAAAAGATTTAAATTTAATTCAATCTATACCGCAAATGATTGAACTTGGAATTGATAGTCTAAAGATTGAAGGTCGTATGAAATCCATTCATTATGTTGCTACTGTTGTTAGTGTGTACCGTAAAGTAATAGATGCTTATTGCGCAGATCCTGAGCAATTTAAGATTAAACAGGAATGGCTAGAGGAATTAGCTAAGTGTGCAAACCGCGAAACTGCTCCTGCGTTTTTTGAAGGAGTACCAGGGTATAAGGAGCAAATGTTTGGAAATCATAGCAAAAAGACAAATTTCGATTTCGTTGGATTAGTGTTGGATTATAATCCAGATACACAAATAGTTACATTACAGCAGCGTAATCACTTTAAACCAGGTCAGGAAGTAGAGTTTTTTGGGCCTGAAATCGAAAATTTCACCCACATCATAGATAAGATTTGGGATGAAAAAGGGAATGAACTCGATGCAGCCCGACATCCGCTTCAAATTATTCAATTTAAGCTCGATAAGCCGGTATTCCCTAACAACATGATGCGAAAGGAGATTTAATCACCATGACCCGCAAACCCGTTGTTATCGGTGTTGCCGGCGGCTCTGGCTCGGGAAAAACGAGTGTGACAAAATCAATTATTGACCGCTTTGCAGGTCACTCGATTTTGATGCTGGAACAGGATTATTACTACAAAGATCAAACTCATTTGCCGTTTGAAGACCGATTAAAAACAAATTACGACCACCCTCTAGCTTTTGACAATGATTTATTAATTGAACATATCCAAAAATTATTGCGCTATGAATCTATTCATAAGCCTGTTTATGATTATGCGCTGCATACAAGGTCTGAAAAGGTCATTTACGTAGAGCCGCAGGATGTAATCATTTTAGAAGGAATTCTCATCCTTGAAGATGAGCGCCTACGAGACTTAATGGATATTAAACTTTTTGTAGATACGGATGCAGATCTACGCATAATTCGCCGTTTGTTCAGAGATATTAAAGAACGCGGACGGACAATGGATTCTGTAATCGAACAATATGTAAATGTTGTCCGGCCAATGCATAATCAATTTATTGAACCGACGAAGCGATATGCGAATATTATCATTCCTGAGGGCGGTCATAATCATGTGGCAATCGATATAATGGTAACAAAAATTCAAACAATTCTTGAACAAAAATCGTTTTTATGACACAATAGCATAGAATAAGAAAAGTACCAGCTTTCCTTGTCCTGTTGCATTGTCGACACTTGTACGTATTGTACGTCGGAGCTAGACAATTTCCGAACTCGACAAAATAGTTATACTTTTATCTTTTATTAAAAGGTCCAATATGGACAAACTTTTATGCGCGCCCTATAAAGGTCGCGCTCCTATATTAATTAGCAGTACATAAAATAAAGAAAGCACACAATGAAAGTACAATTGTGAAATTTTGAAGGAGTGAAGGTTTTGGCAATTGAAAAAGTTTTCCCTATGACGCAAGCTGGTAAAGAGAAGCTTGAACAGGAATTAGAATATTTAAAGTCTGTTAAGCGTAAAGAAGTAGTAGAGCGTATTAAGATTGCACGCAGCTTCGGAGACTTATCTGAAAACTCAGAGTACGACTCTGCTAAAGAAGAGCAAGCTTTTGTTGAAGGTCGAATTACAACGATTGAGAATATGATCCGCAATGCAAAGATTATTACAGAAGCTGAAATGAGTGCCGACACTGTATCATTAGGCAGCTCCGTAACATTTATTGAACTTCCAAATGGAGAAGAAGAAACATATACTATTGTTGGGAGTGCAGAAGCAGACCCATTCGAAGGCAAGATCTCTAATGATTCTCCAATAGCCAAAAGCCTATTTGGCCATAGAGTTGGAGATGAAGTAAAAGTTCAAACTCCTGGTGGAGAAATGGATGTAAGAATTATAACAATTAAATAATTATTCTTTGTTTGAAAATATGAAACCTCGTCAAAACTTTTGACGAGGTGTTTTTTATGTGGAAAAAGAGAGCGATTGTATGGCTTTGCATTTGTTTAGCGATATTCACTGTCTTAATCGGAAGACTGATTCAACTTCAATTAGTCGCAACAGAGGATTTTACCAAAAGGCAAATTAACTTATTAGATGCAAGTGTACGACAAAGATCTCAAGAGATGGTACTTGATACTGGCAGAGGAAATTTTCTCTACAAGGATGGCAGTCCAATCACGCACAAAACCCTTCCAGTTCTCATCCTCTTTCCTTTTCTAAAAAAAATGGAATGGGATATTGAGAAAGTATCTAATATAACAGGGATTTCTGTATATTCCCTTCGCTATGCTGTGGAAAATGCAAAGCAACCCTTCGCTTATGGAGACCAAGATCCTATTCTTTTAACAGAATCTCAAATCGAAAAAATAAATAATTTAAAAATTCCTGGAGTGTTTGCTGTTGAAAAAAAATATCACCTAACTGAAAATTTAGCAGAACATTTAATAGGGATTACAGGAGAAAACGAAACAGTACTTCGAAGCCGTTATTCAGAAAAGGATCTTACTACAAATACAATGATTGGTTTAACAGGGATGGAGAAAAGCTTTGATGAATTTCTCTTACCTGATGGAAAATCGAAACTTGTTTATCATGTTGATGCAACTGGTGGACCACTATTCGGGATAAATGTTAAATATGTGGAACCTGCCAACCCGTATTACCCAGTAAATATTAAAACGACTATTGATTCAGACTTGCAGGCAATGTTGGAAAAGCTTGTAGAACAAAGCGGTATGAAAAGAGGGGGAGCCGTTCTCCTCGATATAGAAACTAATTCTGTTTTAGCAATGGTTTCCAAGCCATCAATCAATCGTAAAGATCCTTTTAATAAAGAAACGAGTGGAATAGAAAATTTAATGGTGAAACAGCAAATAATGGGCTCAGTTTTTAAGACGGTCGTTGCTGCTGCAGCGATTGATTATGAGCTGACAGATCCATCAAGAAAATTCGATTGCAGTAAGAAAATTAATGGTGAGCCAGACCTACAATTTCAGTACGGTATGCTTGATTTTACTAATAGCTTTGCAAGAAGCTGTAATAATACATTTGCAACATTGGCAAAGGAATTAAAGGAAATTGATTCGAATATTTTAGAGGATTATGCAGAAAGACTTTCATTAACTGGTACTGTTGGATGGAAAGGGGATATTTATCATTTTCCTAATTTCAAACAATTGCAAGATGAAGAAAAAGGGAGAATTTTTCTTACGGATGATGAGAAAAAGGATTCTAACTTTGTAGGTCTAACAGGTATTGGACAACACGAGGTACGAGCTACACCCCTTGCCGTAGCCAATATGATGGCAACAATTGCAAGGGGGGGCGAGAAGGAAATGGTTCGCGTTGCTTCAAAAATAGAATATAAGAATCGAACATCTTTACTTGAATTTAAAAAGGAAAAACTTGAGGGAGAGACGATATCACCCTATACAGCGATGAAGCTTCAAAAACTGCTCCATGAGGTCGTAGTGAATGAAAATGGAACTGGAAGGGGGTTTCAAGACCTTCCATACGAGGTTGCAGGTAAGTCTGGAACAGGAGAGACTGGCAGAGTCGAAGGTGAGAAGCCGCTTTATAATAAATGGTTTGCTGGTTATTTTCCATATAAAAATCCTAAATACGCGCTTGTAACAGTAAATTTAGGAGTAACGAGCGAATCCGGTGGAGTGAATTCTTTATTTGCTGATATTGTTAAAGGTATCTATAACATGGATCACAATTAGAATATGATGAATTTGGCTCTTTTGTATGTATCCAATCTGCGATAAAATGAAACTTACCTTTTTTAAAATTCGTCTTTATAATATAGAAGCGAAAAAAGGAATAAGGCTTGTTTAAAACATCTCATTCATAGACAAATCAACTATTTCATGTTTGAATAAGGATGGTAATTTATTTTTTCATTCTATATAAATTGGAATGAAAAGACGCTTAGTAGGGAGGAGAATTATTTGAAAGGTCGGGAATCCCGTTCTGAAACTAGGGGAAAAAGAAGAAAAACAAATTTAATATTAAATATGCTAATCGGACTTGTTATATTGTTAATCATTGTGGTTTCTTCGATTATTTTCTTTGGGGGAAATGATGAGGAAACAGCAGGAAAACAAGTCGACGATAAGGAAAAAATACAGGAAAATGTAAAGACTAAAGATGAAGACACTGAATTAGGTAATAAAACCGAAAATCGTTCTGATAATGAAGAACAGGAAGAAAAAGAAAAAGAAAAAGAAAAAGAAACATCTGAAAAGCAACCAAAAGAAGCTACTAAGAAAAATGATAATAAAAGCAAACCCGTTATACAAGCACCAGCTTCAGAAAAAGAAGAGGATGCAGTTGTTACGAATGGCGGGGAAAGCGAAGATGTAAATAAGACTATTGAGAATTCAAGCTGGCAGCCCATCGGAACATCTCAAGTAGGTGAACACGTTTCTGTATATGAGGAAGATTCAGTAGACTGGTCAGAAATGACTCAAGCCATTTCGTATGCTACAGGAATTGATCAAGATAATATGACTGTATGGTTTTTAGGCAATAACGGACAAAATAAATCCGTAGGAACGGTATCGGCAAAAAATCAGAAGCAGAAGTATCGCGTTTATATTGATTGGGTAGATGGACAGGGCTGGAAACCTACGAAAGTAGAAGAGATTAATAAATAGAATAAAAAAATGAAGACGAATGTAGGTAACAAACGAGGAGGGCACAAGACCTTCCTCATTTTTTTGATTTAAAATGAACGACTGCGGAATAAAACCTTTTCCCGTTTTCGTCAACACTCATTTGGTGCGAGACGTGATGGACAGAAAGTAAAATGGCCTTGTTATGTTCGATTTGTGTATTGATATTTTTTTCAAGGGTCTTTAAGTCATGAGCTTCAAAAAATTCAATTTTATCATCAATTAATTCTAGATTGAACTTCATATTCCTTACTAATCTCCTTTTAATCAAATAACTATATAATGTATTTTATCCTATGTGAACGGACTAAGCCAAGGCAGCTTCTGAAATTTTTCAGTTGATTGGTTCATATGAGAATGGTAAATTGGGAACATGAATGATTGGAATCAAAAACAAGAAAGAGGTTCAAACAAATGAAAATAGCTATTATTGGAGCAATGGAAGAAGAAGTAACGTTACTGCGGGAAAAAATAATAGATATGGATCAGATTGTTATTGCTGGCTGTGAGTATACAACTGGGCTAATGAATGGAGTAGAAGTAATCCTGCTGCGTTCTGGAATTGGAAAGGTGAATGCTGCTTTATCGACGGCAATCTTACTAGAAAAATTCAACCCTGATTTTGTCATTAATACTGGTTCTGCAGGAGGCTTTAATCCAGATTTAAATGTTGGTGATGTCGTCATTTCCACAGAAGTAAGGCACCACGATGTTGATGTTACTGCATTTGGTTACGAGTATGGACAAGTTCCTCAGTTGCCGGCAGCCTTCGAAGCTGATAGCCAATTAGTACGTACAGCAGAAGTATGTGCAAAAGAAATCAAGGATATCCAAGTCGTACGAGGATTAATAGCTACTGGCGATTCATTTATGAATGACCCTGTTCGTGTGGACTTTATCCGTGATAAGTTTAACGATCTACAGGCAGTAGAAATGGAAGCAGCTGCAATCGCACAGGTTTCTTATCAATTTGGAACTCCCTTTGTGATAATACGTTCTTTATCAGATATTGCAGGGAAGGAATCAGATGTGTCATTTGAGCAATTTCTTGAAAAAGCTGCACTTCATTCAGCTGATTTAGTAATGAAAATCGTAAGTGCTATGAAATAAGTTCAAGTAACAGCAAATACTGTTTATTGCTTAATTTTGAAAAAATTTTTATTTTCTGCAATAAAATGGTTTACAAATACTATGTGTGTGGTTATAATTACCATTGTAAGTGAAAAAATTCCAAAAAGGAGGTCGAATGAAATGATGATGAAGAAAATTGGCAATGCAAAACTTCATGCTTTTTTATACGTAACGAATTCGACCTATCAGGAATGGATTGCTTAATCTAACATAGCCTATCCATGCCGCAGGGAGATTCGTTTCCCTGTGGCTTTTTTGTGCCTATTTATGCTGCAGGGGTGTCTCCTTGCAGCTTTTTTGTGTCTATGTTAATGAAAGGAAGGGTTTTGAAATGGGTATTTTCGGAAATGATCTTACCGACCAATTACGTTTATTTGAGGAGGTGAAACAATAATGACACTAAATATTTTTTTCTTAACGATAACGATTAAAAAACGCGAGCTAACGATAGAAGAAATACTTCATGATCAAATGATAAAAAAAATTCAAGATGAAAATCGTGATCGTCAATACACGCTGTATCGCACTTATTAATTTGATTTTAAAAAAAGAGTGAAAGGTGGTAATGAAAATGATTTTTTTAATGCAAGGACGTCAAGCAATCTTTTGGGTGGAGAATGATTCCACCTAGCCTATAAGGTAGGAGGAGCAGCTATATGTCACTACATGTTTTACTACTAACACTTAGGTTCCGTAAAAAGAAAAATAAATGAATTCATCATCATATATGGCAATTCATTAAATCACCTAATTAACAGAATGTTCATATTTAGATGAAATCATCAGGGTATGAATATGGTAATTTAATATTAAATAGGTGGTTTAAAGGGGTGCAAAAGCATGTTTATGATGGTGATGGGTCTAGTTATTTGCTGTGCGATTGGCAGCATTATTATTTCTGAAGTAAGTGTCGACGTAGTAGGTGTTGAATAAAAAAAGGATTAACCTTCATGGTTAATCCTTTTTTAATGCTTTCGTTTTTGCTATTTCTCTGGACGAACCCATAAGAATACAATGACTGCTACTGTTGCAATTAATAAGATGATTGGTTTTGTGGAAAATCCTTCAAAAATTATTTCTGCACCGGTTGCTATTAGTACGATAAATAGTACAAGCAATAGAATAATACGCTGGGCTGTCATGAAAAATCCAACTTTCATAAAGTAGTATTATTATTTTACCATATTTTTGTGCAAGCATATTTAATGAAAGCTTAATATAGAGCCAAATTCCTATTCAACCCGCTCTAATCATTTTACTTAACTGGATTCTGGTCATCCAGGATCAATTTCAATATCTTTATTTAAGAGGGAAAAATTTCCTGAACAAAATAAATGAATTGGACAGACAAAAACAACTCTCTTTACTCATAGGAATTAGTTAAGGCTAAAGTGTTTTTTTAAAAGCGGGGGTGGAAAAATTGTCTGGAATTCTAACAGCACTTGGCTATTTAGTAAAAGAGATTGTGTTTCTTGTATCGTACGTAAAAAACAATGCTTTTCCTCAACCGCTATCGGTTGCTGATGAAAAAAAGTATTTGCGGTTGATGGCTTCTGGTGACGCACATGCACGCAATATGTTAATCGAGCACAACTTGAGACTTGTAGCTCATATTGTAAAGAAATTTGAAAACACAGGTGAGGATTCAGAGGATCTTATCTCAATTGGAACTATAGGGTTAATAAAAGCAATTGAAAGCTATTCTGAAGGAAAAGGAACGAAGCTTGCAACCTATGCAGCAAGATGTATTGAAAACGAAATTCTCATGCATTTACGGGCATTGAAAAAAACGAAAAAAGATGTTTCCCTTCATGACCCGATTGGTCAGGATAAAGAAGGAAATGAAATATCACTCATTGATGTTCTTAAATCTGAATCAGAAGATGTCATTAATACAATTCAATTGAATATGGAGCTTGAAAAAGTGAAGGAATATATTTGTGTCTTGGATGAAAGAGAAAAGGAAGTCATTGTCGGCAGATTTGGTTTAGATCTGCAAAAAGAAAAAACACAAAGGGAAATTGCTAAGGAACTAGGAATATCAAGAAGCTATGTTTCAAGGATTGAGAAGCGTGCCTTAATGAAAATGTTTCATGAATTTTACCGTGCGGAAAAAGAGAAAGAGAAGCGGAAGAATAACTAAAATTATATATGCATGAAAAAATGCACAAACCAAGGAAAAAAGTATATTTCTTGTGTTTGTGCATCTCTTTTTATCCCGCATTAACGGGCAGTAAGACCCCCACCTCAAGATTGAGAGAGAAGCGAGGAAGATAGGTGGGGGACAACTGCCCGTAAAAGCCCGAAAAATGAACACAGACTAAAAGCGCCACATCGTGTGGCAACGTCTGCGTGACCCACTTCCTGTGGGCCGCAACTAACCATCAGTGGGGGATAGAAGCCGACTAAGAACGCCACGTCCTGTGGCAACGTCGGCACTAGCACGTCCTGTGCGTCGAAAAACCTCCACTGATGGAAGTTTCACTTTATTCTATTTTACCGTTCTTTAATACCAAATTCCAATTCTTACCTCCATCTGTAGTCTCATACACATCATTTAAGTAAGTAGCAAATGAGAGTGTATTTTGATTCTTCATATTAACAGAAATAAAGGTAATAGGGTTATCATAATTTAAATAAGGAATTTCAATTTCAACTGCTTTATTCGTACGCAGATCTATCTTATGAAAAAGTACTTTATTATTTTCAACTGAAGAATAGTATAGCTCGTTTTCGGAAAATGCTAGAGCTGTAGCCATTATCGGGGCTGTTACTAGCTTCAGATGCTGCCCCTTATCCTCTGATATAAATACACCGCTCCGAGTTGACATTGCCATTATGCTGCTATTCGTTGGATGAGCTGCGATCATTCCCAATGTATCTGATTCTAATCCATTTAACTTTAATGGCTCCCATGATTTCCCGTCATTTTCCGAAATGAAGACACCTGGTTCTAATTCAGGTATGGCTTTTTCATTAATGATATAAATAACATTTGTTTCATAGCCTGCAGATAAAAAGTGAAAATCCTCTTCCCCATAAAATGAGAGAGGCTTAATCGTTGCTCCTTTATCAATACTTTTTACGATGCCAAATGGATTTTTCATGTTGGAGTCCTTTTCAGGATGACCGCTTGAAATAAAACCGTCTTTCGTTGCTTGAAATCCTACATATTCATGTTTTTGTGAAGAACCTTCGAGCCACCCATCATTTGTGCTGATTTTTATTCCCTCTTGTGAAGAAAGATAAAGTCCATCATCGTTTCCAGGATAACCCAATCCATAAATTTGTTCTAAACGCTGGGGCTCTGCTTTTTGGATGTTGTAAGGAACAGCCTGCTGAATAGGTGCAGTCTTTTTATCAGTCAGTTTACCTTCATCTTGATCATTTGTTGAGGAACATCCAGCTGCTATTAAAGTAAACATGAATGGTAAAAAATATTTTTTAGATATTTTCAATGTATCTCACTCCAACTGCGTTTATTTATTAATGTTTAAACCCTTCCCTATAGTAACGGAAAATTTAATTAGGAAGCAAAGGATTAGTCCTAAAAAATCGGTTTAATAATTATTTTATAAAAGTAACACTGGTTATATCCTTATTTTTGAAGTTACGAACAATTGCCTACACTCTTCTTCATTAGTCATCATAATTTATAAAAAGAAGGACACAGGGAGGTAGAAATCAATGCCTTATGGTTATGGTTTTCCATACACATTTGCTTATCCTCCACCTCCAGCCCCATATTATTGTGGAGGGGGATTTTGGTTAGCGTTAGCTATCGTACTATTGATATTGTTAATCGTATTTGGTGGATTGTTTTTTTGTTCAGGATGTTAAGCCCAAACACTTATGCTAGCTTTCATAAGTGTTTTTTTTGCAAAATTATGAGACTGCCCTTAATAATGGAATTTTTTGAATTATTAACCTATAATATTTTTGTAGTTATAGATAAGGAACGCTTAGTCAGCCGTACAACACATGACCAAAAGGATGGCTTTTAGGAGGGAGTGGCGTCCTTCGTTAACATGGGAGTTGGAGCCGGAGCTAGACAATAAGGAGGAAGATGCATGACAACAAAAACATATTCAACAGTTTGGGATTTAGATGTATTTTTTAATGGCGGCAGTTCTTCAGAAGCATTTGCTAAGCATTTAATGACCACAGAAGAGGAAATTAAAGAATTTACATTACAGGTACATAACTGGGAAACAACGAATTCTATATCTGATAAATCAGCATTAAATCATTTAATTGATCGTTTTCAAGAAGCAACGAAAAAACTGCGAGAAGCAGGTGCATTTGTAAGCTGTCTCCAGGCTCAAAATACAGGTGATAAAAAGGCAAGCGAGCATCGTGCTGCAATTACTCAACTCAGTGCGAGCTTTCAAACTGCTTTGACCGAATTTGATGAAAAACTAACAAGCTATGATACTTCAATTTGGGAGGAGATGTTAAAAACCGAAGAGCTTAGGGAATTGGCCTTTGTCCTAACAGAAAGACGTCAAACTGCTGCAGAAAAATTATCGAAAGAAGAAGAAAGCTTAATAAATGCCCTAGGAGTGGATGGCTACCATAGCTGGGGCCAGTTCTATGATTTGGTTGTTGGAAAAATTAAGATTCCATTTCATGAGAACGGTGAGGAAACAATTCTCTCAGTTGGGCAAGCTGCTAATAAATTCTCCAGTCCAGACCGAAAGGTTCGTAAAGATATGTTTGAAAAGTGGGAAAATGCATGGAAGGAACAGTCAGATTATTTATCTAGAGTCATAAATCATTTATCCGGATTTAGACTTAATGTGTATAAACAGCGCGGCTGGGAGGATGTATTAAAAGAGCCATTAGCAATCAATAGAATGAGTCAAGAAACCTTAGATGCAATGTGGGAGGTTATTTCCAAGAATAAACAGCCTCTCGTACAGTTTCTAGATAGGAAGGCAAAACTGCTAGGAGTAGAAAAATTGAGTTGGTATGATCTTGATGCCCCAATTAATAAAACTGAATCAAAAGTTTCTTATCAAGAAGGCACAGAGTTTATTTTGGAGAACTTTTCAAAGTTTGGTGAGGAAATGACTTCATTTGCCAAAATGGCTTTTGAAGATAAATGGATCGAAGCGGAGGATAGACCTGGGAAATCACCTGGAGGTTTCCATACGTATTTTCCAGAAAGCAGTCAGTCGAGAATTTTTATGACTTATTCTGGTACGCCTTCAAATATTTCTACTTTAGCACATGAGCTTGGACATGGATTCCATACCTATGCGATGAGGGATCTGCATTTATTGAATCGCAATTATGCGATGAATGTGGCAGAAACGGCATCTACTCTTGCAGAAATGATTGTAGCGGACGCTTCAGTTAAAAGCGCTCAATCTGGGGAGGAAAAAATTGCGCTCCTTGGGGATAAAATTCAGAGAACTGTTGCATTATTGATGAACATTCATGCTCGATTCTTATTTGAGACCCGCTTTTATTCAGAACGAAAGAAAGGTACGGTAAGTACAGATAGGTTAAATCAACTAATGGAAGAAGCCCAAAAAGAAGCATATGGTCATGCACTTGAGGAATATCATCCTTCATTCTGGGCCTCTAAGCTTCATTTCTATATTACCGGGGTTCCATTCTATAATTTCCCTTATACTTTTGGATATCTTTTCTCACTTGGAATTTATGCTAGAGCAATCGAGGAAGGAAAGGGCTATGAACAAAAGTATATAGATTTATTAAAGGATACAGCATCAATGAAAGTGGAGGAATTAGCACAAAAGCATTTGAATGTTGATTTAACGAGACATGAGTTTTGGGAAAGGGCAGTTCAATTATGCATTGATGATATTGAGGAATTTTTAGCCTTGACCGAAGGAAAGTAATGAAAACAAGCTATTCTTTAATAAAAGCCGCACCCATTCTAACAGGTGCGGCTTTTACAATTTTATACCTTTTTTAATTTAAATGGGCTAACCATTAGGAATGAAAGAATAATCATGATAAATAAGAAGAATTGGGAAGGCAAATATGGTATAGTAAGAAAACTTAGAGTTGCAAGGCAGCCTGCAGCAGTAATCGGAAGGCCAGTAAAATAGCCATTATTTTCACTGATATTAAATCTTGCAAGTCTGAAGGCGCCGCAGCCTATGTAAAAAATGGTGAAAAATGAACCAGGAGCACCAAATTCAAATAAAATTCCTTGATATATTAATAGTGCAGGTGCGACTCCAAATGATATAATATCACTCATGGAATCTAATTGCTTGCCAAGCTCTGATTCGATATTAAGCTTTCTAGCAACCATGCCATCAAATCGGTCAGCAAGTGCCGCAATAAAAATAAGTAATAAACTCAAGTCTAAATAACCATTTATGGAAAATAATATGGCAAAGCCACCTAGGAATAAATTAGTTATTGTTAATACATTTGCTATCTGAGCTTTTAATTTCTTTATGGTTTGATCAAATATATCTAATAAAAACATTCACCACACTCCTTTAATATTAGAGGATTAAATTTTGTCCACCTATAGGCCAGTCCGCCAAGAAGGTTAATGATCAACTATCAAGTTAGCCTGTCTTATGATTTGCCGAATGGTAACGATCAAGGAAAGCTGCTTTGAAAATCATCGCAGGAACAATCTGAATTTTGATGTTCCGAAGGCGCTTGTGCTTTCTATAATAATATTTAATTTTAAGCTTTTTAGTACTATCCGTAAAGAGTATTAATACACCAAATGGAGGGGTACCGTTGATTCAGTCTATTTATCGGCTGTTTATTGAACTAACAAATGGCAAAATTACATCAGGTTTGATAAGAAGATTTGCTTGCTCAAAAGCAAGTCGAATGTTTATTCCTTCTTTCTCTAAGGTTTACCAAATAAATCAAGATGAAATGGAGCAAACATTAGAAGAGTTTCTGACCTTGCATGAATTTTTCACAAGAAGGCTCAAAGAAGGGGCGCGAAAGCCAGACATTGATCAGGATTCTATTATTAGTCCTGTTGATGCTGTAATTGAGGATATTGGCGTTATTAAGCCCGGGCATATAATAACAGTAAAAGGGAAGGATTATTCGATTAGAGAAATGCTAGGTAAAGATGAAAAAATAGAAAAGTATGCAGATGGATGTTATATGATTTTCTATCTGAGTCCTAGCCATTACCATCGGATACATAGTCCGGTTACAGGTTGTGTCATTGATCAATGGACATTAGGATCAAAGTCTTATCCGGTAAACAAATATGGTCTAAAATATGGGAAGAACACTCTTTCTAAAAATTACCGTACCATTACAGAGGTGGAGCATAAAACCGGTCTGCTCTCCATTGTGAAAGTTGGAGCTATGTTTGTGAATTCTATTGAGGTCATTCATGAAGGAGACCAATTGATAAAGGGAACTGAAATGGCCTACTTTTCTTTTGGATCAACAGTTGTTCTTTTATTCGAAAAGAATAGTTTTCAACCACTAACGACATTAAAGACACCATTCCATATTAAAGTTGGGGAAAAAATAGGATATTTGACTAGGAAAAAGGAAGAAATGAAAGGTTAATCTTAATGGAAACAAGGATTCTGAGAAAGAAAGGATAGGTGGGGGATATGGTCTGTAGGATAAACAGGCGATTCTATAAAATTCATATAAAGCCTGCTGTCAATGCATTGCTTGTAATAAGCCCCCACTTATAGAAGAATTTAATTAAGATGAAACCTTTAATTTGTGAGATAATGAACGTCGGTGAATTTCAGTTTCAATAAGTCTGATAAAGTCTAGACTTAATTTAAGCTCGATGGCTTTATAATAGGATTCGATTAATAATTCGTCTGACAGCTTGCGCATGTCTATTCACCTCCATTACTGAAATGTCACGATTCTAATTAAGCGTTAACGAGCATATACTGTAAGTTTTAATAATGTATCTTAACTCTAGCAAAATTCAACAGTTAGAACAATCGTTCTCTTATCCACAGCTAACAGTGGAAAACCTGTGGTTAAGTTGTTAATAAAAGAGGGAAAAGTAGGTATATGAGTGTGGTTAATGTGTATAAGGTTATCCACAGATTTATATATATCAAAAAATGTCGAAAAATTTATTGATCTAATCAAATTGACCTAAGTTTGAAACAGTATATAAAATTAGTTAAAATGATGAGTACAAATTAATGGAATTATACTTTTATATACAAATCACATTAGAAACTAACTGAGGTGTTTAATAAAGTGTTAAAACATTTTTTACCAGATCAGCATGCGAAAAGCATATTTGAAATTACTCCTGAAAGCTTAAAGGAAAATGGAGTAAAAGGGATTATTACCGATTTAGATAATACGTTAGTCGAATGGGATCGCCCACATGCAACTCCCAGATTAATAAAATGGTTTGAAGAAATGAAAAACAGCAATGTAAAAATTACGATTGTTTCTAATAACAATGAAAGTCGTGTGAAGTCTTTTTCTGAGCCTTTAAATATACCATTCATTTCTGTAGCAAGAAAGCCTTTAGGACGAGCATTTAATAAGGCTTTACATGAAATGGGTCTTAGGAAAGAAGAAACAGTTGTTATCGGCGATCAATTACTGACAGATGTTTTGGGAGGCAATCGCAGTGGTTTCCGTACGATTCTTGTTGTTCCGGTTGCACAAACAGATGGATTAATAACCCGTTTTAATCGAAAAGTAGAAAGAAGAATATTAAATTGGTTTAGAAAAAAAGGTATGATTCAGTGGGAGGATTAATTCGTGAGTGAACAATATATTTGTATAGGATGCGGTGTGAAAATTCAAACAGAGGATCCTGCTCTAATCGGTTATGCACCGCAATCTGCATTGCTTAAGGATGATATTATATGTCAACGATGTTTTCGATTAAAGCATTATAATGAAGTACAGGATGTCAATTTAACCGATGATGATTTTCTGAAAATTTTAAATGAGATTGGAAAAAGTGATTCTCTAATTGTAAAAATAGTTGATATTTTTGACTTTAATGGAAGCTGGCTTCCTGGGCTTCATAGATTTGTAGGTAATAATAAAATTCTTCTTGTTGGGAATAAAGTTGATTTACTTCCAAAATCAGTTAAACACAATAAGTTAATTAATTGGATGAAGCAAGAAGCGAAGGAGCTTGGCTTGAAGCCAGAAGATGTTTATCTCGTCAGTGCTGCTAAAGGGAAGAATATTAAAGAGGTAGCTGCTGCAATCGATGAACATCGAAAAGGCAAGAATGTCTATGTAGTCGGATGTACGAATGTTGGAAAATCAACCTTTATCAACCGAATATTAAAAGAGGTAACTGGTGAAGGCGATGTCATTACAACCTCGCATTTTCCTGGTACAACTCTTGATATCATCGAAATTCCGCTAGCCGATGGAAAAGCACTGGTAGATACACCAGGAATTATTAATCATCATCAGATGGCACATTATGTGGATAAAAGGGATTTAAAAATAATTACACCGAAAAAAGAAATAAAACCAACTGTTTTTCAGTTAAATGAAGAACAAACCCTTTTCATGGGCGGCTTAGCTAGGTTTGATTATATTGCTGGTGGACGAAGGTCTTTTGTGTGCCATTTTTCTAACGAAATAAATATTCATCGTACAAAATTGGAAAATGCAGATGAATTGTATAAAAATCATCTTGGAGAACTATTAACTCCGCCAAGAATAGAGCAAATCGTAGTTTTTCCTGAATTAATTAGGCACGAATTTATGATTAAAGAAGGAAAAATGGATGTAGTTTTTTCAGGACTTGGCTGGATAACGATAAATGATCCAGGAGCAAAAGTGGCTGCATATGTTCCAAAAGGTGTTCATGTCTTATTAAGAAAATCATTAATATAATAAGTTTATTAAAGCAGGTTGACGTCTAACAATAGGCTTACTTCGAAATATTATATGGGGGGAAGCTATTTTGAAAAAGCTATTTGCTGTATTAGGAGACCCAATTGCCCACTCCATGTCACCTGCCATGCATAATGATCTTTTTTCAATTTATGGAATGGATGCGCATTATCATCCTTTTCATGTGAAAAGGGGCAGCTTAGAAGAGGCTATTAAGGGACTAAAGGCAATCGGAATCGCAGGTTTTAATATAACTGTTCCGCATAAAGAAACAATTATTCCGCTATTGGATGAAATCGATCCACTTGCAAAATCAATTGGAGCGGTAAATACAGTGGTGAATGTGAATGGAAAATTAATAGGCTATAATACAGATGGCAGTGGGTATTTAAAAGGATTAATAGAGGAATTTCCATTAATAAATGATAAAAATGTTTTGATAATTGGGGCCGGTGGAGCAGCTAGAGCAATTTATTTTACTATGGCGGAAGCTGGTGTACGAAGAGTAGATATTTGTAATCGAACAGTATCAAAGGCTGAAGTGATTGTGGAAGAATGTCCTTATGCTGCTAACTCCAATGTTTATGGGATGAATGAAGCCGAAAATATTTTAGGTGAATACGATTTAATTATCCAAACGACTCCAAAAGGGATGGAGCCTGAAACTTTCGAGCTGCCTCTTTCTTTACATAATCTAAACCAGGATGCATTCGTAAGTGATATAATATACAATCCTCTAGAAACGAAGTTTTTGGGGGAAGCGAAAAAAAAGGGTGCGAGAATTCAAAATGGCTTAAATATGTTTGTTTTCCAAGGTGCTTTAGCCTTTGAAAAATGGACAGGTATTTTTCCAGAAACAAGCCGAATGAAAGAGAATGTTCTAACACAACTAGGAGGATAACAATAATGCTTACAGGAAAGCAAAAACGATTCTTACGTTCAAAAGCTCATCACCTAAATCCAATTTTTCAAGTTGGTAAGGGCGGTGTAAATGATAATATGATCAAACAAGTAAATGATGCACTAGAAGCACGTGAATTGATGAAAATAACGATTTTGCAAAATTGTGATGAAGATAAAAACACAGTAGCAGAACAATTAGTTGAAGGAACAAACGCAGAGCTAGTTCAAATTATCGGGAACACAATCGTGCTGTATAAAGAATCAAAAGAAAATAAGCAAATTAATTTACCATAGGTTTGTGAAAAGAAATATCAGCTTAGAATAAGCTAGGAGGAAATTACTTGATCAAAATCGGCATACTGGGAGGCACCTTTGATCCGCCGCATCTTGGACACTTAATAATTGCAAATGAAGTATTAAATAGCTTTGATTTAAATGAAATTTGGTTTATGCCGAATCAAGAACCTCCACATAAGAAAAAATTAAATGCAATCAAGGATGAAGACAGGGTAAAATTATTAAAGCTTTCGATAAGTGAGCATCCTAACTTTAAACTTGAATTAATTGAGCTTAAAAGATCAGGACCATCCTTTACTTATGAGACAATGAAAATTCTTAAGGAAAGGCATCCTGATAAACAATTTTATTTTATTATTGGTGCAGACATGATTGAATATTTGCCAAAATGGAGAAATATTGATCAATTGGTTGAAATCGTTCAATTTATTGGTGTCAATAGATCAACTTACAATCAAAAAAGCTCTTATCCTATACTTTATGCTGAAGTTCCGAATATCGAGATTTCCTCAAGCCTTATTCGAAGCAGACTAAAGGAAGGTAAAACGATTCAATATATGGTTCCTGAATCTGTTAGGAATTATATAAAGGAGAAGAATTACTATGGATCGCAATGATGCATTACGATTAGTAAAAGAACAATTGACTGACCATCGTTATAACCATACACTAGGTGTTATGGAAACAGCCATTATTCTTGCTAATCAATATGGTGCAAAAGAAAAAAAAGCAGAACTTGCTGCCATTTTTCACGATTATGCCAAGTTTCGACCGAAAGAAGAGATGAAAAATATCATACTAGAGCAAGGAATGCCTAGTGAACTTTTACAATTCAATAGTGAACTTTGGCATGCTCCAGTGGGGGCTTTTCTTGTTCAAAAAGAAGCTGGATTGGATGATGAAGAAATATTAGATGCAATAAGGTATCATACATCTGGCAGAGTGAATATGACTTTGCTAGATAAGGTCATATATTTGGCGGATTATATTGAACCAGGAAGACACTTTCCTGGAGTGGAAGAAGTGCGGGATCTCGCTAAGGTAAACTTAAATCAAGCTTTAATCAAAGCGATGCAAAATACAATCCAATTTTTAATGAAAAAGGGTCAGCCAGTTTTTCCTGCTACCTTTTATACGTATAATAACTTAGTGATGTATCAGGAGGATTGATTGAATGAGTGAAAAAGAATTACTATTAACTGCTGTTAAAGCTGCAGATGATAAACGAGCTGAAGAAATTATTGCATTGAATATGAAAGGGATCTCTCTTATTGCTGACTATTTTCTTATTTGCCATGGGAATTCTGATAAGCAGGTTCAGGCGATTGCACGTGAAATGAAAGAGAAGGCGGAGGAAAAGGGGTATTCTGTAAAAAGAATCGAGGGTTTTGATGAAGCTAGATGGATTCTTGTTGACCTAGGCGATGTCGTTGCTCATATATTCCATCGTGATGAAAGAAGCTATTATAATCTCGAACGCTTATGGGGAGATGCACCGATTGAAAATGTGCAAAGTGAGCTTAATCAATGAGTTACGGGAAGTTTGCTTATCTTTACGATGAGTTAATGAAAGATGTCCCTTACAATAAATGGGTTGAAGTAGTCGTTAATAAGACAAAGAAATATAATTTGAACGGAAATAATCTTCTTGATCTTGCATGTGGCACTGCTGAGCTGTCTGTTCAATTAGCAGAAAAGAGCTTTAATGTAGTTGGGGTAGATCTTTCAGAGGATATGTTGACAGTTGCTCAAGCAAAGGCGATCGAGAAAGGGCTAGATATTAAATTTTATCAGCAAAACATGGCTGAGCTAGAAGGATTAGGCCATTTTGATATCATTTGCATTTTCTGTGATTCTTTAAATTATTTACAATCAGAAAAGGATGTATTGGATACATTTCATAGCGTCCATCACCATTTGGCTGAGAATGGTCTCTTCCTGTTTGATGTTCATTCCATATATAAAATCATGCAGATTTTTATGAATCAAACCTTTGCCGTCAATGATGATGAAATTAGTTATATTTGGCATTGTTATCAAGGGGAATTCCCGAACAGTGTTGAGCATGATTTGAGTTTTTTTGTTCTTGATGAAGAATCTGACTTATATGAACGGTATAATGAACTTCATTTTCAGCGCACATTTCCAATTGATGTATATGAAGGATGGTTAAAAAAGGCAGGTTTTGAATTACTTGAAATAACATCTGATTTTGAGGATGTTCCTCCACAAACCCATTCTGAAAGGATATTTTTTATTTGTCGGAAAGCTAGTGCATGATTAATGTTAGAGAAAGGCCAGCTGAAAAAGCTGGCCCATTTTTTTATACGTTAAGAAAGCATAAATTGTCAGCGTAGAAGGTCATTCGACGTAGTTGCCAATTTTAGGAATTAAGTACAACGGACAGGACAAGGAGGGCATCGATAGCATTCACATCGCACGAAGGAAAAGCGATAGCTATTACGAGGATGTCATAGTCGGGCGAATGCCACAGGATAAGGAAAGCTTCGTCAGAGATACATCGTCCTCCCAAAAGAGAAGCTTTTGGGAGGACGTGGCATGTATGAGCACGATAAGCGCAACTACGCTTCTGTCTTCGCCTTTTCAAGGCTCGCCAATCGGCGAGTTTTCTTTATAAAAAATTTTATTTGATACAGGAAGGAATTTGTTTTTTTATGAAGAATTAATTAGAGTGTAACGTATAGTGCTTTTTCACTTGTTTTATATCTTCATCAAATTTAGCATGAGTTGCCTGAAATACGTGCTCAAACACCTCATCTAAACCGGTTTCAAGCACCTTGATTCCCTCTCCAGTTATACCTCCTTTGACACATACTTTTTCCTGTAAAGTCGGCAATGTATATAAGCCCTTTTTCAATAATTCTCCCATCCCGATCAACATATTCTCTGCTAAAATGGTTGCTGTTTCCTGGTCGATAGCAGTTTCTTTCACAGCTGCAAGAATGAATCTTTGCGTCAAATAGCTAAAAAATGCAGGTCCGCAGCTTACAATATCTGATGCTACTCTTGTAATATTTTCCTCTATTTCAACTGGAGTGGATATGGCTTCAATTAATTTTCGAATACTCTCCTTCCAATTTTCATCACATCTTTTTCCAAATGATAATAATGAAACTCCTGAGAGCGCTCGATTCGTAATACTAGGAATCACTCTTGCGACTGAACAAGAGGTAATGCATTCTAATTGGTCTACATTTATCGGACTCGTAATCGAAACGATGCACTTATCTTTCGTTAAAAAAGGAGAAATGTCATGAATGACGTTATGAATGTCATGCGGCTTAACACAAATAAAGATAAGTGTAGATAGTTTGGCTACTTCTTTTCCATTTTCCCCAATATTTATTTCTTCATAATTCTCTTTTATTTCCAATGCCTTCGCAATCGTTCGATTCGTAATAGTCATCGACGAAGGAGAAACGGCTTTTCCTTCAATTAATGACTCTGTCAGAATCCTCCCCATATTTCCTGTTCCTATAATTCCAATTTTCAATGTCCCTTCCCTCCCTCACAAGCAAGATATCTCCTATACAATATGAAATACCATAATAGAATATGCTTATTTGAAAGGATGATATAGATGATTAACTTTATAAAAGAACATAAACTTTACTTTTCGTTAGGAATAGGGGTTCTTATAATTGTGATTTATTTCGTATATCAACCATTTGAAGACCAAGGGATCCCTTTTGAAGAACAAGAAGATTTTCTAAAAAATGAGGAGGCGAATGTAGTTGAGACTGCAGAAGTTGAAATCAGAGATGAAACAGTTATTGTAGATGTTAAGGGAGCTGTAATGAAACCAGGAGTCTATGAAGCTGAGCAGAATGATCGAGTGATTGACTTAATAAATATGGCTGGTGGATTAAATGAAACTGCTGATGAAGCGAAAATAAATTTTGCCATGAGAGTCGAGGATGAAATGGTCATTTATGTTCCAAAAGTTGGGGAGGAAGTGGAAGAATCGGGTACAGATTTGTTACTAGGCGCTCCAGCAGCTTCAGGTCAAGCAAAAAATGATGGCAAAGTAAATTTGAATACAGCGAATGAGACCGAGTTACAAACCTTGCCAGGAATTGGTCCTGCCAAAGCATCAGCAATTATTGAGTTCCGTGAAACGAATGGTCCTTTTAAAGTGATAGAAGATTTAAAATCCATTAGTGGCATTGGCGATAAAACCTTTGAAAAATTAAAAGACAGTATTAAAGTCAAATAGGATATCTTCCATTGACCCATTCATTTCGGAAGCTTAAACTAATGGCTATAGGAACTATAATTAGAGGAGAATAGAATATGTCGAGAAAAAATTGGGATGAATACTTTTTAGATATAGCAGAACAAGTAGCCACACGTTCAACGTGTCCAAGATTACATGTAGGTTGTGTCATCGTAAAAGACAAACATATTGTTTCGACAGGTTACAATGGAAGCATTCATGGGCATGACCATTGTGACGATGTGGGATGTTTGACTGGTGAGGACGGCAGGTGTTACAGGACTGTACATGCTGAAAATAATGCCGTCTTGCATGCTGATAGAGGGTTGCTGTTGGGGTCAACAGCGTACGTAACCCACGAACCATGTGAAAACTGTTCAAAAACGTTAGCGCAGTCAGGCATAACTAGGGTTGTTTTTAGAAACGCATATCCAAATAAGTTGAATAAATATTTTTTGAAGGATATTGAAGTGATTCACTTGCCAATAATTAACGAAGGCATAGAGTAAGGTGTTCTCTATGCCTTTTTATAGAATTCCATTCATTACTAGCCGAAGGGTGGGAATGAATGGCGATTAATAAAAGTAAAGAACAGAATTTTATTGAAGGAGAACCTAATAATGAAAGGGAGATGGATTTATTTTACATTTATTTCTTTAATAGGAATATTAGCTGCTTTTGTAAATGTGCTTATTTTTGTAATTGTTTTTATCCTGATTATTCTTTTTCTCTATAAAAAGAAAGGCTTTTCTCAAAGGATGATTATTTTAATAAGTTTTATTTTTTTTGTGTTTTTTATCCGAAGTGAAATGGTTGAAAAGGGGAATAAGACACGATTACCGCCGCAAGAAACTAATTTTATTGTTCGTTTTGAAGAAAATTTGAAAGTGGATGGGGATCGTTTTTCTGCAACTGTAAAGGAGCTTGTATATAAAGAAAAGCTTATCCTCTCATATAAAATAAAAACGGAAAAAGAAAAGGAAGCTATTTCGAAACATTTGAAAACAGGAATTGCTTGTCAATTAAGTGGCACATTAGAAGAACCAATAACATCTACAAATGAAAATGCCTTTAACTATAAGGAATATTTAAAAAGAAATAAAATGTATTGGATATTAAAAGTTGAGCATCTAACCCTCTCAAATTGTAGTCCCCAAAAGAAGACCCCTCTTTCATTCTTTCGTTCTATTAGGCAAAAAGGAATTGAATACGTACAAAATAACTTCCCGAAGGAAAGTGCCCCTTTAGCAGTAGCTCTGCTCTTTGGTGATCGAAATTTAATGGATGAAGATGTGTTGGCCTCTTATCAAAAGCTTGGAATTGTTCATTTATTGGCAATTTCTGGTCTCCATGTCGGCATGCTTACTGGGATGATTTATTATCTAGGCATGCGAATTGGTATCTCGAGGGAAAAAATGATTTCGGCTTTATTATTGTTTTTGCCATGCTATGCCTTAATAACGGGTGCTACTCCTTCTGTAATCCGTGCAGTCTGTATGATGATAATTTTTTTTATGCTAAAAAAGTGGGGCAATCATTTTTCACTTTTAACAATTGATATCATCGGCATCGTCTTTATGGTGTATACTTTCTTTTCGCCTCTCGTCATTTATAATGTAGGGTTTCAGCTGTCTTTTAGTGTTAGCTTTTCACTTATTCTTTCTGCTCCAATCATATTAAAAAGGTGTACACATTCATTTACATTAATCTTTGTAACATCATTTATATGCCAATTAGCAGCAACCCCTATTTTGTTTTTTTACTTTTATGAAGTCTCATTAATCTCCATTTTTGCTAATGTGCTTTTTGTTCCGCTATTTTCCTTTCTCATATTACCTGCTATTTTTATTCTCTTTCTTTTACATTTATTATTCGGTGCAAATATTTATTTCCTCATTTCCCTAATGAACTACATCATTTATTGGATGGATTTTGCTGCTAAATGGTTTGCGCAGCTCCCGTTTGCAACAGTTATTCTTGGGAGACCAGCATTACTAATATTAATCTTCTACATACTAATCATCCCATTGTATTTTTCTTTATGGGAGCGGGTTTCCAATATAAAGAGATTATTAAAAATTCAAATTTTTCCCATTTCTATTATTTTATTGCATGCGTTAGTTCCTATACTCTCTCCATATGGGGAAATAACCTTTATTGATGTAGGGCAAGGAGACAGTATACTGATAAAACTTCCACATGGGAAAGGAAATTATTTAATTGATACTGGAGGTACCGTGAGATTTAATACGGATGAATGGAAAGTAAGAAAGAAAAAATATGAAGTTGGAAAAGATGTTGTTGTTCCTTTTTTAAAGAGTAAGGGGATCAAAACAATAGATAAGCTTATTATGACACACGGAGATGCCGATCATATAGGAGGTGCAGAAGAAGTTGTTAAAGAGCTAAAAATTAAGGAAATCCTTCTTCCAAAAACGGATGAGTTATCTGAATTAGAAAAAAATTTATTACTGTCAGCCAAAAAGAAAAATATTCCATTTTATTTTGTTAAAGCAGGGCAAGGCTGGAAGAAAGGAAAAAATGAATTTAAAATAATATCTCCACACCCTGGATTGGAGGCAGATAAAAATAACGGATCAATCGTTTTGTTGGCAAATATAGGAGGATTAAATTGGTTATTTACTGGTGATTTAGAAGAGAATGGAGAGGAAAAATTAATGACTCGCTATCATAACTTGAATATTGATGTGTTAAAGGTTGGTCATCACGGCAGTAAAACATCAACCTCCCCTATGTTTTTAGATCATATTCAGCCTAATCTTGCGGTGATATCAGCAGGTAAAGATAATCGATATGGCCATCCAAATCGCGAAGTGCTAAACAATCTAAATGAAAGAAATATTAAAATTTTACGTACAGATGAGCATGGATCGATTTCTTATATTTTTAAAGGAAATGCTGGAACTTTTTACAAGCAGCTCCCATAAGATATATTAATCAGTAAATGAAAAGAGGCTGCATTGTATGCAGCCTCCGTACATTCCATAAATAGAAAGTCTAGCTTTTTCGAGTTTGTGAAATGTCTAGCTCCAGCGCCTACCCCCTCGAGGTCACAAGCCAATCCTCCCAGAAAGATAAAGAACACCTTTCCGTGAGGCTCGTCTTGTGCTTGTCGGGGGTAAGCAAGGCGCTTCCGCATTTCTATGTAGATTTACGATCCTACAACTTTAACGACTGTTGCAATAATAAATAATGTTGCAAAGAATCCGAAAGATACGATAAAGCCTACTCCAGAGTCGACAGCATCATTTCTTTTACTTTGGACATTCTTTTCAAATTCGTTCACAGTCTACCCCTCCTATTTCCTACATTAATGGGCAGCAGTATCCCAACACCAAAGTGATGGATATCAAATAGCTAGTAGGGATAACTGCCCATAACATTCCGAACTAACTAATCATCAATGTGTTAATTGATGGAAGGCTCGCCTTTTAGTATAAGCGATTCATAAAAAAAAATCTAGCTTTCCTCGTGGCTTTTCCTTAGATGACAAGAGTTGTCACAAATAAGTTACAAATGTAAGGCAACAATAATTCATACGGTGATGCACCGTCGTGATTTGAGTATCCTAGGCCTCAATTTACGACGTTCATTATAGATGGGGGAATTGGCACTATGGCTAATGGATACGTGTCAATTCCCTTTGTACTTGTCAAAACGTCCAAGCTTCTTTAGGATAAAAGGTAAAGTATCCTAATGTGAACGGAGCGAAATTCAGTGGTTTTTGATTTATGGAAACAAATAAAAGCTAAAAAGTTTGCTCCTATTTATTTATTATACGGAGTAGAATCATTTCTTATTAATGAAACAAGGCAGCATTTAATCAATCATTTGCTGGATGAGGAAGAAATGGATTTTAATCTTTTTTCTTATGATTTAGAGGAAACGCCTATTGATATTGCACTTGAAGATGCTGAAACTTTTCCTTTTATGGGAGAAAGAAAACTAATTTTTTTACAAAACCCTGCTTTCTTAACCTCTGAAAAAACGAAAGAAAAAGTCGAGCATAATTTGTCTAAATTGGGGGCGTATATTAAAGAACCCTCTCCTTTCACTGTACTTGTTTTCATTGCACCTTATGAGAAATTGGATGAACGAAAAAAGATTACAAAAGAATTAAAAAGAAATGCTTCAATCCTAGAAGCAAAAAAGTTGAACGAAGTAGAGTTAAAATCTTGGATTAAAGAGCGTGCAGCATTAAATCATGTGGAAATAGAAGAGGATGCTGTTGAATTAATACTGTCTCTAGCTGGGACAAATTTATTTATGCTAACGAGTGAAATTGATAAACTTGCTTTATATTCTGGTTCTGGTAATCGAATTAATGTACATATAGTAGAAAATTTAGTTTCTCGCTCGTTAGAACAGAATATATTTACGCTAATTGATAAAATTGTAAACCGCAAAATTGAAGAGGCATTAAGGATTTATTATGATTTACTAAAACAGAATGAAGAACCGATAAAAATTCTATCGATTATTACTGGACAATTTAGGCTTATTTATCAAGTAAAGGAACTCGCCAGAAGAGGATACGGGCAGCAGCAGATTGCGGGACATTTAAAAGTTCATCCATTTCGTATTAAGCTAGCTGCGGGACAAGCTAATGTCTTCGGAGATAAAGAACTCACACATATTATGAAAAGCTTAGCTGAAACAGATTATCAAATGAAAACGGGTGGAATGAATAAGGAATTGCTCATTGAAATGTTTTTATTCCGTTTACATCACCAATAATATGAATGAAAAAACGACCATATCAGGTCGTTTTTTTCAATATAAAAAGGCTATCTATTTAAGATAGCCATCATCTTAAAACTTAAGCGTTTAAAGTGTTCATTTTTTTCATTAAACGAGACTTTTTACGAGCAACAGCATTTTTGTGGATAAGACCTTTAGCAGCAGCTTTGTCTAGTTTACTAGCAGCAGCAGCGAAAGTTTCCTTTGCAGCAGCAGCATCGTTATTTACGATAGCAGCATCAACCTTTTTAACAGCTGTACGCATTGCAGACTTAGCGATAGTGTTTTGAGCGTTTTTTGCTTCGTTTGTTTTAACACGCTTAATAGCAGATTTAATATTTGGCATTCCATTCACCTCCCGCAAACAGCATCGAGATTATATAAACTCGACTTTCACATTCATTAACAATCAATTATTAAGAACAAGTGATATTTTATCAAACACTTGGTTATATTGCAATACTCAGCTTTTAAATTGCATAAGGATTGCTCACCCTTTCAATGAAGCTAAGAAAATCTCAATGCCAAATGATTAGGAATGATTCTGCTAGAAAAAGGAAAGGATAGATCATAGAAACTTGTTTGGTTATTCATATTCGAATTGCAAGAATGAATGCAAAACATATTATTAATCAAAAGGCGAGGGGTTCTATATGGAAGAATCATTGGATTTAAGTAAATACTCGATTAGAACAGATTTAGCCATTGAAGCTCGTGAAATGGTCATAGATGATCGTAAGAAACATGTCCAGGAGCAGGAAAACCTTTCACAATTAGAAGGGGTTATTATAAAGGAAAAAGAAGAGGATGATATGAAAGTATCATACGTTGAGGTAACAAAAGAGGGAGCGCAATCTATAGGAAAAAAGGAAGGAAAATATTTAACAATAGAAGCCATTGGGATTCGGCAGCAAGATACAGTGATGCAAAAAAAGGTTGTTGAATTATTATCGATGGAGCTTTCTCAGTTTTTGAAGCATCTTGGAATTACAGACGACGCCTCCTGTTTAGTTGTTGGTTTAGGTAATTGGAATGTGACACCAGATGCATTAGGGCCTCAAGTATGTGAGAACCTGCTTGTCACACGCCACCTCTATCAACTGCAGCCCGAAAGTGTAGAAGAAGGATATCGACCGGTCAGTGCCGTTGCACCTGGAGTTATGGGGCTTACAGGAATAGAAACAAGCGATATTATACTTGGTATAGTTGAAAAAATAAAACCAGACTTCGTCATTGCCATTGATGCACTTGCATCTCGTTCAATTGAAAGGGTGAATTCTACTATTCAAATTTCGGATACCGGCATTCATCCTGGTTCAGGTGTAGGGAATAAAAGAAAAGAAATTAGCAAGGAAACGCTTGGAATTCCCGTGATTGCGATTGGAGTGCCGACAGTTGTGGATGCTGTTTCGATTACGAGTGATACGATTGACTATATTTTAAAACATTTCGGGAAAGAAATACGAGAGGGAGACAGGCCATCAAGAGCATTAGCACCGGCGGGAATGAGCTTTGGGGAACGAAGAAAGCTCACTGATGAAGATTTACCTGAGGAACATCATAAAAAGACATTTCTTGGCATGATTGGAACATTGCCAGAAGAAGAAAAAAGAAAATTAATATACGAGGTTTTATCTCCCCTTGGTCACAATCTGATGGTGACACCGAAAGAAGTCGATGTATTTATTGAGGATATGGCAAATCTCTTAGCAAATGGGTTAAACGCAGCACTTCATCATAATGTTAATCAAAAAAACGCTGGATTTTACACAAGATAATTTTTTTCTGTTCTATCTTTCCTAGCAAAGTCATATGAATTACTAGACTTGCAAAGAGGGGTGGAAAGATGAAACCTTTAAAAACAAATGGATACATTGTTTTTATACAAGGGACAACCTTGATAAAAATAATAGGCGGTTTCCTTTTGTTCCTACTGATGATTTTTTCAATAAGCGGCGTTATAACATCGTTAAAACCTGAATACAGAATTAGTTCTTCTTCTGTGAATACTGCGGCCAATAAAATAACAGGAGAAATGCTCTATCATTTTCTAGGTTGGGAGAATCATCATTTTACGAAGGGAATAGATGATTCATCTAATTCACCAACCTTGACGAATATTTTTTTAAAGCTTTCAACCAATATTAACTTGGATGATCCAAGAAGCCTGCTTGGAAATGAATTACCGTATTTTTCACTTTATGATAAGAAAATAATTGTCGCAGGTGAGGGGACAAACTATACAAATATGCCCTTTGAATCTGCTCCCCCCCTTGAGATTTTAATGGCAGAGCAAGAAGCAACATTGCAAAATATCGAGGATTTAGATAAATCGTCAGGAGAGGAATCTTCAGGAAAGCCATTAAATACGACTGGGGATCGAAAGGTAGTATATGTTTATTTTACACATAACAGAGAATCCTTTCTTCCGTATTTAAAAGGAGTGACTAATCCAAATGATGCGCAACATTCTAAAGTAAACGTCACGAAAATTGGCGATAAGCTAAAAGAAGCGCTAGAAAGCAAAGGTATTGGGACAACGGTTGATAAAACGGATGTTCAAGGAAATCTTGTTAAAAAGGGTTGGAAATATCCGCGATCCTATAAGGAATCAAGATCAGTTGTACAAGCAGCTACAGCTGGTGATAGAAATTTAACTTATTTTATCGATATCCATCGAGATGCCAGAAGAAAAGAGCATACAACGCTGGAGATCAATGGGAAATCATATGCAAAGCTAGCTTTTGTAATTGGAACAGAACATCCAAACTATGAAAAAAATGTTCGTCTCGCTAATGAATTGCATAAAAGACTTGAAAAAAAATATAAGGGTTTAAGTAGGGGGATTTTGCCACAGCAAGGTCCGGATAACAATGGAATCTACAATCAGGATTTATCAGAAAACGCCATGCTAATTGAATTTGGCGGTGTAGATAATACATTTGAAGAATTAAATCGTTCGGCAGAGGCTTTAGCAGATGTATTCAGTGAATTCTATTGGCAGGCTGAAGAGGTTAATAAGCCGGTAAATGAACAGAATGATAAGAAATAATTAAGAAAAGGTGATCGGTTTTGAAATGGTTCATGCTAAAAAGTTTTATCCTTGTGTCACTCATGTTCATGGCCGTTCTATTCGGTATGCAGCAGGCAAATGAAGGCATTCAAAATATGAAGGGTTACCATGATTCTAATCTTAAAGGGGCATTCACTTTTCAAGAAGGAAAGGATGGACAGGTGCAAGCATCCATTCTTGGAAAGGATGTATCTAGTCATGATCTTCAGCAAAAAAAGGAAAAACTTGAAGAGATGAAATCTTTTAATTTCTTTTCCACAGTGGGTAAAAAGCTCTCAGAAGGTATTTCGAATCTATCAGAATCCACGATTACTTTCATAACCGATCTCATTACCGGTAATTAGCGGCTGCTTCATGTAGTCGTTTTTTATTTTTGAAAAAAACCGAACTCTTTCTCTAGGACTAGCATTGAATCTTCATAAACGGACTGCTATAATCAAAAAATAGTGCATGTTGACAAATTTAGGCCCCCTCTTGTCAGGGTAATGAAGGCGCTTGCGCTTTTCTTAAAAGATAAGAAAGTATAAGTTTTCATGAGTTTGAGAAATGTCTAGCTCCAGCGCCTACCCCCTCGAGGTCATAAGCCAATCCTCCCAGAAAGGTAAAGAACACCTTTCCGAGAGGCTTGTCTTATGCTTGTCGGGGGTGATCAAGGCGCTTGCGCTTTTCTTAGTAGGAGTGAAATGATGAATAGAGAAGAAAGACTTAAAAGACAATCCAAAATTCGAAATTTTTCCATCATCGCACATATCGATCATGGAAAGTCAACATTAGCTGACCGTATTTTGGAAAAAACAAATGCTTTAACTTCAAGGGAAATGAAAAATCAACTTCTAGATTCCATGGATTTAGAAAGAGAACGTGGGATTACGATAAAATTAAATTCCGTTCAATTAAAATATAAAGCAAAAGATGGCGAAGTTTATACATTCCATCTCATTGATACACCTGGGCATGTCGATTTTACCTATGAGGTGTCTCGTAGCCTTGCTGCCTGTGAAGGGGCGATTCTTGTCGTAGATGCAGCACAGGGAATTGAAGCGCAAACACTGGCGAATGTATATTTAGCGCTTGATAATGATCTTGAAATCTTACCGATTATTAATAAAATTGACCTTCCGAGTGCAGATCCAGAACGTGTTCGAAATGAAATTGAAGAAGTGATCGGTCTTGATGCTTCAGAAGCAGTCCTTGCTTCTGCAAAGGCAGGAATTGGGATCGAGGAAATTTTAGAACAGGTAGTTGAGAAAGTGCATGCTCCAACTGGGGATCCAGACGCTCCTTTAAAGGCCCTCATTTTCGACTCATTATTCGACGCTTATCGCGGTGTTATCGCCTATATTAGGGTGGTTGATGGAACAGTAAAAGCCGGGGATAAAATTAGAATGATGGCAACTGGTAAGGAATTTGAAGTTGTTGAAGTAGGTGTCTTTTCACCTAAAGCACAAGTCCTTGATGAACTGACTGTTGGAGATGTTGGGTTCTTAACTGCTTCAATCAAAAATGTTGGCGATACTCGGGTTGGGGATACCATTACAAATGCAAAAAATGGGGCAACTGAGCCACTTCCTGGATACCGTAAATTAAATCCAATGGTGTATTGCGGATTATATCCAATTGACAGTGCAAAGTTTAACGATCTGCGCGATGCGCTTGAAAAGCTAGAATTAAATGATTCGGCCCTTCAGTTTGAGCCTGAAACGTCTCAAGCACTCGGATTCGGTTTCCGCTGCGGATTTTTAGGTCTGCTTCATATGGAAATTATTCAAGAGCGGATTGAACGTGAATTCAAAATTGACTTAATTACTACAGCACCAAGTGTAATATACGATGTGATAATGACAGATGGGTCAAATATTAAAATTGATAACCCATCCAAAATGCCTGATCCACAAAAAATTGATCGTATTGAGGAGCCGTATGTAAAAGCAACAATGATGGCACCAAATGACTATGTTGGGGCGATCATGGAGCTTTGCCAGGAAAAGCGCGGCATCTTTATTGATATGCAATATATGGATGAGACGCGTGTAAATATTACGTATGAAATACCATTATCTGAAATTGTGTATGATTTCTTTGATCAGCTTAAATCAAATACAAAAGGATATGCTTCCTTTGACTATGAATTAATTGGCTATAAGCCTTCCAAACTTGTGAAAATGGATATTCTTTTAAATGCGGAAAAAGTGGATGCCTTAAGCTTTATTGTCCATAATGATTTTGCATATGACCGTGGAAAAGTAATCGTAGAAAAACTGAAGGAACTAATCCCTCGTCAACAATTCGAGGTTCCTGTTCAAGCAGCAATAGGTCAGAAGATTATTGCGCGTTCTACGATTAAATCAATGGGGAAAAACGTATTAGCTAAATGCTATGGCGGTGACATTTCCCGAAAACGAAAACTTTTAGAAAAGCAAAAAGAAGGTAAAAAGCGTATGAAGCAAGTTGGGTCTGTTGAAGTACCACAGGAAGCATTTATGGCTGTGTTGAAAATGGATGATACTGGGTCGAAGAAACAATAAAATTGATTTGTATGGGGAGGTTGGATATGCTTTTTTAGTAAAAGCAAGTCTAGCCTCTTTTTACTTTATCGCAGATTAACGGGCAGTAAGACCCCCACTTCAAGTTTGCGAGAGAATCAAAGAAACCTAAGTGGGGGATCAACTTCCCGTAAAGGCCCATAAAATGAACACAGACTAAAAGCGCTACATCGTGTGGCAACGTCTGCGTGACCCACTTCCTGTGGGCCGCAACTAACCATCAGTGGGGGATGAACGCAGACTAAAGACACGACGTCCTGTCGTAACGTCTGCACTAGCACATCCTGTTCTTCGGAAAACCCCCACTGATGGAAGTTTCACTTTATTAGTTTTTAATAAAAGGTTGTGAGAATTTGATTAAAGCAGCATATATTCATATTCCGTTTTGTGAGCATATTTGTCATTACTGTGATTTTAATAAATTCTATTTAAAAGGACAGCCAGTAGATGAATACCTTGACTTACTAGGAAAAGAGATGGAGCTAACCTTACATGAAACACCGACTCATCACTTACATTCGATTTTTATTGGTGGCGGAACTCCAACAGCGTTAAATGAACGACAGCTAGAAAAGTTGTGCAGCATGATTAGGGAGCATTTGCCGTATAACGAAAGATCAGAGTTTACTTTTGAAGCTAATCCAGGGGACTTGTCTGAAGAAAAGCTAAAGATTTTATATGATGCTGGTGTTAATAGAATTAGCTTCGGTGTGCAAACGTTTAATGATGAATTATTAAAGAAAATTGGACGAGCTCATCGTGCAAAAGATGTCTTTCACTCAGTAGAATCGGCAAAACGTACTGGCTTTGAAAATATTAGCATTGATCTTATCTATAGTCTGCCAGGGCAAACCTTAGAGGATTTTAAGGAAACACTCGAAACTTCATTTAGCTTAAATATAATGCACTATTCTGGGTATTCTTTAATCATAGAGCCGAAAACTGTTTTTTATAATTTAATGAGAAAAGGTCAGCTGCCAACACCTGGAGAAGATATTGAAGCTGAGATGTACGAATTATTAATGGAAGAGATGGATAAGCACGGATTCAGGCAATATGAGATTAGCAACTTTTCCAAACCTGGCTATGAAAGCAGGCATAATTTAACCTATTGGAATAATGAATGGTATTACGGTTTTGGTGCAGGTGCTCATGGATATGTGAATGGCAATCGTATTTCTAATCATGGTCCACTAAAAAAATATATGGAAGCTCTAAGTCAAGGAATAATGCCGATTATTGATAAGCATCATGTGACAGTAAAAGAGCAAATAGAAGAGGAAATGTTTTTAGGTTTAAGAAAAACAGATGGAGTATCCATATCTCGATTTATAGGGAAATTTGCTGAAAATCCGCTTGATTTATTTAGTAAGGAATTGCGAGAGCTTAGTGATCGTGAATTAATTAGGGTATCAGACAATTTTATTAAGTTAACGAAAAAAGGTCGTTTCCTAGGAAATGAAGTGTTTCAATCTTTTTTAAAGTAAAATCGTTTTTTATTGACACAAAACTCTTGATTTGATAATTTATTAGTAGAATTAGCACTCACATGTAGGGAGTGCTAACAGAGGTGATAACTGTGTTGACTGATCGTCAATTATTGATATTTCAAGTAATTGTTGATGATTTTATTCAATCTGCGCAGCCAGTCGGTTCAAGAAGTTTGTCGAAAAAGGACAAAATAGCATTTAGCTCTGCGACTATCCGTAATGAAATGGCTGATTTAGAAGAGCTGGGGTTTATTGAAAAAACACACACCTCATCAGGAAGAATTCCTTCGGAAAGAGGATATCGATATTATGTGGATCATTTGCTTTCTCCTCAACAACTAAATCACCATGATGTCCACAAGTTAAAATCGGTTTTCGCGGAGAGAATTTTTGAATTGGAAAAGATTGTGCAAAAATCCGCAAAGATTTTATCTGAGCTTACAAATTATACTTCAATTGTTTTGGGGCCGGCTGTTAAGGAAAACAAATTGAAGAAAATTCAAATTGTCCCATTAAATAATCAGACGGCAATTGCAATTATCATAACGGATTCAGGTCTAGTAGAAAATCGCATGTTTCAAATACCAGAATCCATGGATGCTAACGAGCTTGAAAAATTAGTAAATATTTTAAATGATCGCCTATCAGGTGTACCAATTGAAAGCTTGAATGACAAAATGTATAAAGAGGTTGCAATTCTTTTAAGGCAGCATATTAATAATTACGATTACATTCTCCATTCAATTGCCGATTCGCTCAAAATTCCTGTACATGAAAAATTATTCTTTGGCGGGAAATCTAATATGCTGAGCCAGCCGGAATTTCACGATTTAGATAAGATTAAAAGCTTGATGGAAATGATTGAACAAGAAGATAGTATTTATGATCTCATACGAAAAAATAAGACTGGGATCAATATTAAAATAGGTAAAGAAAATAATAATTCTGCAATGGAAAATTGCAGTCTCATTACAGCCACCTACTCTATTGGAACAGAACAGCTAGGAACGATCGCAATATTAGGTCCGACAAGAATGGAATATTCACGAGTCATTAGTCTATTAAATTATATTAGTTCAGACTTGTCATCGGTATTAACCAAACTGTATCAAAGGAATTGACGCTTTAAAAAATTGTATAAGGATGGGGCAATACGATTGATCTCCATCCCTTTCCCTATGTCTGTTATAGATTTATCGCAGATTAACGGGCAGTAAGCCCCCCACTTCAAGGTTGCGAGAGAATCAAAGAAATCTAAGTGGGGGATCAACTGCCCGTAAAGGCCCGATTGGTTCAACTAGCCATCAGTGGGGGATGAAAGCCGACTAAGAACGCCAAGTCCTGTGGCAACGTCGGCACTAGCACGTCCTGTGCGTCGAAAAACCCCCACTGATGGAAGTTTCACTTTATCAGGAGTTTAAATATTCTTATGGGGAGGTGAAAAAAGTTGGCAGATGAAAAAACCATTTTAAACGAAGAGACAACTCAAGAGTATAACCAAGCCGAAAAAACAATGGAACATGAAGAGTTGGAAGCAGCTGATGCTGTAGGTTCTGAGGAAGCAGAAGCTTCTCATGAAAATCAGCTAAAGGCAGTATTAAATAAATCAGCTGAATTGGAAGCTAAACTAGCAGATGCTGAAAATCGATATATCCGTCTTCAGGCTGATTTTGATAACTCTAGACGTAGAGCAAGATTAGATATAGAAGCGTCTGAAAAATATAGAGCACAAAAGTTAATTTCTGATTTATTACCTGCTATTGACAACTTTGAAAGAGCACTTCAAATGGAGACTGATAACGAACAAGTTAAATCTGTCCTTCAAGGGATGGAAATGGTTTACCGCAGCCTATTAGAAGCTCTTAAAAATGAAGGGGCAGAGCAAATAGAATCAGTTGGGAAAGAATTTGACCCTCATATCCACCAGGCAGTTATGCAAGTGGAGGTTGAAGGCTTTGAATCAAATACTGTTGTAGAAGAATTTCAAAAGGGCTATATCTTAAAGGACAGAGTGATTCGTCCAGCAATGGTGAAAGTTAATCAATAATTACATAAATTGGGGAGGTAAAAAAACATGAGCAAAATTATTGGAATCGATTTAGGTACTACAAACTCATGTGTTTCCGTATTAGAAGGCGGAGAAGCAAAAGTTATTCCAAATCCAGAAGGTAACCGTACAACACCTTCTGTTGTTGCTTTTAAAAATGGTGAACGCCAGGTCGGCGAAGTAGCAAAACGCCAATCTATTACAAATCCAAATACGATTATGTCTGTTAAACGCCATATGGGTACAGCTCATAAAGTTGAAGCAGAAGGTAAAGAATATACGCCACAAGAGATTTCAGCGATTATTCTTCAATATTTAAAATCGTATGCAGAAGATTATCTTGGAGAAAATGTAACAAAAGCTGTTATTACAGTACCAGCTTACTTTAATGATGCTGAACGTCAAGCTACAAAGGATGCAGGTAAGATCGCAGGGTTAGAAGTTGAGCGTATTATAAACGAGCCTACAGCTGCTGCATTAGCTTATGGAATGGATAAAACAGATGAAGATCAAACAATTCTTGTATATGACCTTGGGGGCGGAACATTTGACGTTTCCATTCTAGAGCTTGGAGACGGAGTATTCGAAGTAAAATCAACTGCGGGTGATAACCGTCTTGGTGGAGACGACTTCGACCAAGTTATTATAGACTATTTAGTTGAAGAATTTAAAAAGGAAAATGGCATTGATCTATCCAAAGATAAAATGGCTGCTCAGCGTTTAAAAGATGCAGCAGAAAAGGCGAAAAAGGATCTTTCAGGTGTAACATCTACCCAAATTTCCTTGCCGTTTATCACTGCGGGTCCATCAGGTCCTCTTCATCTTGAAGTAACTTTATCAAGAGCGAAATTTGAAGAACTTTCAAGTGACTTAGTTGAAGGTACGATGGGACCAACTCGTCAAGCATTAAAGGATGCGGGACTATCTCCTTCAGAGATCGATAAAGTAATTCTTGTAGGAGGATCTACACGTATCCCTGCTGTACAAGAGGCAATTAAGAAAGAAACAGGCAAAGAGCCTCATAGAGGCGTTAACCCTGATGAAGTAGTTGCGATGGGAGCTGCGATCCAAGGCGGAGTTATCTCTGGTGACGTTAAAGATGTCGTTCTACTGGACGTTACACCACTTTCACTTGGTATTGAAACAATGGGCGGGGTATTTACAAAGCTAATTGACCGAAATACGACAATCCCAACTTCTAAATCACAAGTATTCTCTACAGCAGCTGATAATCAATCAGCAGTAGATATTCACGTGTTACAAGGAGAACGTCCAATGGCATCGGACAATAAAACTTTAGGCCGCTTCCAATTAGGCGATATTCCTCCAGCACCAAGAGGAATTCCGCAAATCGAAGTTTCTTTCGATATCGATAAAAACGGTATTGTGAATGTACGTGCGAAAGACCTTGGGACAAATAAAGAGCAAGCCATTACAATTAAATCTTCAACAGGCTTATCTGATGAAGAAATTGATAAAATGGTAAGAGAAGCAGAAGAAAACGCTGAAGCAGATAAGAAGCTTAAGGAAGAAGTAGAGCTTCGAAATGAAGCAGATCAGCTAGTCTTTACGACTGAAAAGACGTTAAAGGACCTTGAAGGCAAAGTGGACGAAGCTGAAGTTGCTAAAGCAAATGAAGCGAAGGATGCTTTAAAAGCTGCGATTGAAAAGAATGATTTAGAAGAAATCAAAGCAAAGAAGGATGCACTTCAAGAAATCGTTCAAGCTTTAACAATGAAGCTTTACGAAGAAGCAGCTAAGCAAGCTCAATCTGCTCAAGGAGCAGAAGGACAAGATAGTGGAAAAGGCAATGATGACAATGTAGTTGACGCAGAATTTGAAGAGGTTAAAGACGATAAATAAGTCAATTTCTCTCTAGTAAAAGTCAAAGTCAGGGAATTCTTGGCTTTGGCTTTTATTTTGGCTAAAAAAAGGTTTTGGCGAACGCAAAGTTTTAATAAATTAAAAGTGATCAAGGCGCCTCCGCTGTTCTTATTGTCTAGCTCCTGCGCCTATGGGCTTGCCGACTAAATACGCCACGTCCTGTGGCAACGTCGGCACTAGTACATCCTTTACGTCGGAGGTCTAAGCCGATCCATCAAGAAGGTTAAAGAACAACCTTTTCGCTGTCTCGTCTTATGCTTGTTGCCCCTGGTCAAGGTGCCTCCGCTTTTCCTATTGTACAAAACAAATAGAGAGTGTTAAAATAATTTTCATGTGAAAAGATCGGGGAGTGGTAATCATGAGTAAAAGGGATTACTATGAAGTCCTTGGTGTCAGTAAAAGTGCATCGAAGGATGAAATAAAAAAGGCTTATCGAAAGCTGTCAAAGCAATATCACCCAGACATTAATAAAGAACCGGGTGCAGATGAAAAATTTAAAGAAGTGAAGGAAGCCTATGAAGTATTAAGTGATGATCAAAAAAAGGCTCATTACGACCAGTTTGGCCATACAGATCCTAATCAAGGCTTTGGCGGCGGTGGTTTTGAAGGTTTTGGCGGCTTTGAAGACATCTTTAGTACCTTCTTTGGTGGTGGTGGTTCACGAAGACGAGATCCAAATGCACCAAGACAAGGATCTGATTTGCAATACACATTGACCTTATCTTTTGAGGATGCAGTTTTTGGTAAAGAAACAGACGTTGAAATACCGCGTGAAGAAACATGTGAAACCTGTAACGGATCAGGTGCAAAACCTGGAACAAAACCAGATACATGCGGCCACTGCCATGGTTCTGGTCAAATTAATGTTGAGCAAAATACGCCATTCGGTAAAATTGTTAATCGCAGAACATGTAATCATTGCGGAGGAACAGGAAAGCAAATTAAGCATAAATGTTCTACATGTCATGGTGCAGGTAAAGTGAAGAAACGCCGGAAAATTTCTGTGAAAATTCCTGCAGGGATTGATGATGGCCAGCAGCTGCGTGTAGCTGGGCAGGGGGAGCCAGGAGTAAATGGTGGTCCTTCAGGAGACCTTTATGTCGTTTTCCATGTACGATCTCATGAGTTTTTTGAACGTGATGGAGATGATGTTTACTGCGAAATGCCAATTACATTCGTTCAAGCTGCTTTAGGGGATGAAATCGAAGTCCCTACCCTTTATGGAAAGATAAAATTAAAGGTTCCTGCAGGTACACAAACTGGTACGAAATTCCGTTTAAAGGAAAAAGGCATCCCAAATGTAAGGGGATACGGAAAAGGTGATCAGCATATCATCGTTCGAATTGTAACACCTACAAAGTTAACAGAAAAACAAAAGCAATTGCTTCATGAATTCGCAGAGGTTAGTGGTAAAGCACCTCAAGGCGAACAAGAAGGAAGTTTTTTTGATAAAGTGAAACGTGCATTTAAGGGCGAATAATGGAAATGGAGTTGGGGAGCAGTGAAATGGTCAGAAATCAGTATCCATACGACAAATGAGGCAGTCGAACCGATTTCGAATATTTTGCATGAAGCCGGAGCAAGCGGAGTTGTTATTGAGGATCCATTTGAACTTGTAAAAGAAAGAAAAGATCAATTCGGTGAAATTTACCAGCTCAATCCATTAGACTATCCCGAAGAAGGGGTAATCGTCAAAGCTTATTTGCCTGTAAATAGCTTCCTTGCTGAAACAGTCGATGAAATTAAGGAAGAGATCAATAATCTTCTCCTATATAATATTGATATTGGCAAAAATGATATTAGCATTAGTGAAGTAAATGAAGAAGAATGGGCAACAGCTTGGAAAAAATATTATCACCCAGTAAAAATTTCTGAAAAGTTTACAATAGTACCTACATGGGAAGAGTATACACCTGTATCAAGTGATGAATTAATCATAGAGCTTGACCCTGGTATGGCTTTTGGAACTGGAACCCATCCAACAACCGTTATGTGTATTCAAGCATTAGAAAGAACAGTGAAAAAGGGCGATAATATCATTGATGTTGGTACTGGTTCAGGCGTTTTGAGTATTGCAGCTGCTATGCTTGGTGCTGAAAAAGTAACTGCTCTTGACCTTGATGAGGTGGCTGTTAACTCTGCACGGGAAAACATTGAATTGAATAAAGTTCATCATGTCGTCAGCGTGGCACAAAATAATTTGCTAGATGGCGTAAAAGATGAAGTAGAGATAGTTGTTGCAAATATTTTAGCAGAAGTAATCCTTAAGTTTACGGATGATGTTGCTTCAGTAGTTAAAAAATCCGGTTACTTTATCGCTTCAGGTATTATTCAACAGAAAAAGCAGGAAGTTAAGGATGCAATGACTGGGGCAGGTTTTATCATTGAAGAAATGATTCAAATGGAAGATTGGGTAGCCATTATTGGAAAAAGACAAGAGTACTAATTAATAAAAAAGGGGGGCCAAGAACATGTTCCCTCTTTTTAGTTAATTAGCTAATATAAGTTTATTAGCATACTAAAGTGAATTTGAATGTCGATAAAATCACTGCTAAGAAGACCGCATAAAAAACTTAGCATTTGCCTTTTGAACTTGGCGAATGCTAAGTTTTTCTAATAAGTTATTTTTTTTGAAAAGTAGGTGCTGATTTTGCAGCGTTATTTTGTCAATCAATCTGCAAATGAAAATCGTTTTACCATTTCAAATGATGATTACCATCACATCGTTCGTGTAATGAGAATGAAGAAAGGTGATCAGCTTATCTGTGTTGATCCCGTGAAATCAAGTGCTGTTTGTTCAATTGTAGAAATTACCGATGAAAAAGTGATTGCAGAAGTTGTAAAATGGGAAGAAGAATCCTCAGAACTGCCCATTAATATTACGATTGTGAGTGGACTGCCTAAAGGGGATAAGTTGGAATGGATTATTCAAAAGGGTACTGAACTAGGCGCTTATCGGTTTATCCCTTTTATTTCAGCACGCTCAGTAGTAAAATGGGATGAGAAAAAGGGTGCAAAAAAAATAGAACGCTGGCAAAAAATCGCCAAAGAAGCTGCAGAACAGTCTCATCGTATGATTCTTCCTGAAGTAATGAGCCCACAAAATATGAAATCATTGATAAAAGTAAGTGAGGGCTATGACTATAGATTAATTGCTTTTGAGGAGGATGCTAAGCGAGGGGAAAAGTCTGTCTTGGGGAAAACCTTGACAGAAATAAAACATGGTCAGTCACTTATGATTGTATTCGGACCTGAAGGCGGGCTAACTGATCAAGAGGTTACACTATTTAGTGAACACGGTTTTCATTCATGCGGGTTAGGTCCTCGCATATTAAGAACTGAAACAGCACCTCTGTATGCTTTATCAGCTGTTTCCTATCATTTTGAATTAATGGAGTGAAATAATATGCCTACTGTTGCATTTCATACACTTGGTTGCAAGGTCAACCATTACGAAACAGAAGCCATTTGGCAATTGTTTAAAGACACAGGCTATGAACGAGTAGAATTTGAGTCTATGTCAGATGTTTATGTTATTAATACTTGTACTGTTACAAATACAGGTGATAAGAAAAGCCGTCAAGTGATTCGCAGGGCGATTAGAAAAAATCCAAATGCTGTTATTTGTGTAACTGGCTGCTATGCACAAACATCACCTGCTGAGATTATGGCAATTCCAGGTGTAGATATAGTCGTTGGAACACAAGATCGAGTAAAGATGCTTGAATACATTGAGCAATATAAAGAGGAGCGTCAGCCGATTAATGGAGTAGGAAATATCATGAAGAATCGGGTATACGAGGAGCTTGATGTGCCTGCCTTTACTGATCGTACTCGTGCTTCGTTAAAAATCCAAGAGGGTTGTAATAACTTCTGTACGTTCTGCATCATTCCTTGGGCACGTGGATTAATGAGATCCAGAGATCCAAAAGAGGTTATCCGTCAGGCCCAGCAGCTCGTAGATTCCGGCTATAAAGAAATTGTCTTAACAGGGATTCATACGGGCGGCTATGGAGAAGATATGAAGGATTACAATCTTGCCATGTTACTAAGAGATTTAGAAGCGCAGGTGAAGGGATTGAAGCGTATAAGAATCTCTTCAATAGAAGCGAGTCAAATTACTGACGAAGTGATAGAAGTAATTAATCAATCCAATATGGTTGTTAGACATCTTCATATCCCACTTCAATCTGGCTCAAATACAGTATTAAAAAGAATGCGTAGAAAATACACGATGGAATACTTTGCTGAACGATTAGATCGTTTAAAAGAGGCGCTTCCGGGATTAGCTGTTACTTCAGATGTAATTGTAGGCTTTCCGGGCGAAACAGAAGAAGAATTTATGGAAACATACAATTTTATTAAAAAGCATAAATTCTCAGAGCTGCATGTTTTCCCATATTCAAAACGTACAGGTACACCAGCTGAAAGAATGGAAGACCAAATTGATGAAGAAGTAAAAAATGATCGTGTACATCGATTAATATCATTATCTGATCAGCTTGCTAAAGAATATGCTTCCCAATTTGAAGGAGAGGTTCTCGAAGTAATTCCAGAGGAAGAATACAAGGATGAAGCAAAAAGCGGCCTGTATGTTGGGTATTCCGATAATTATTTAAAAGTCGTTTTTCCAGCAATGGAGGAAATGGTCGGACAAATTGTAAAAGTGAAAATTAATAAAGCGGGTTATCCATATAACGAAGGACAGTTTGTACGCGTATTAGATGAAATAGCTAATTGCGAAGAAACGGCTGTATAATATGATTATGAAGAAGGAATTACATTAGAGTAATTCCTTTTTTTATGGTAAAAATAAGCTAGATAAAGCTTCTGTTGTACTGAAAAATGCTGTTTTCCTGCTCGCTATTTTTATGTTGACATGATATGATGTGAGAGGTACGGACAACTAGTTTGTTTGAAGGGAGATTAAAAAAATGACACAATCAATAGCGAAAATGATCGATCATACATTGTTAAAAGCAGAAGCAACAAAAAATCAAATTGAAAAAATTTGTGCAGAAGCAAAGGAATATAATTTTGCATCAGTATGTGTAAATCCGACATGGGTAAAGCTTTCAAGTGAATTACTGGCTGGAACAGAAGTAAAAGTTTGTACAGTTATCGGTTTTCCTTTAGGTGCATCTACGCCTGAAACAAAGGCATTTGAAACGAAAAATGCGATTGAAAATGGTGCTACAGAAGTTGATATGGTCATTAATATCGGAGCATTAAAAGGCGGAGATATTGAATTAGTTGAAAGAGATATTCAAGCTGTTGTAGATGAGGCAAAAGGAAAAGCTTTAACTAAAGTTATCATTGAAACTTGCTTGCTTTCTGAAGAGGAAAAAGTCCAAGCGTGCGAAATATCGGTTAAAGCTGGAGCAGATTTTGTTAAAACATCAACAGGCTTTTCCACTGGCGGAGCGACGGTTGAAGATATCGCCCTTATGAGAAAAACGGTAGGTCCCCAAATTGGTGTTAAGGCTTCTGGTGGTGTAAGAAGTGCAGAAGACGCTGCTAAGATGATTGAAGCTGGGGCTACAAGAATTGGAGCAAGCTCTGGTGCAGCCATCGTGAATGGTTTAACAAGCGATTCTGATTACTAAAAAAATGTCGGATACTATAAGCACTCTTATTGTTAGTAACAATTGGAGTGCTTTTCTTATGTTTTAGGGTATCAGGCACCAGTCATAGGCAAGCGAGTAAAAGTGTCCTTTTTACGGTGCCTGCCACCATAAGTGGATAGATTAGCGATCATGGATTCGAATGATTAGCCTCCCAAATGGCGCTGCAAAAGGAAGTACAATAAGAGAAGAAATGACATTAAATATGACACTTATATGTGCCAGCTGTACATCAGGATTATTAGCTAGATGATTTCCAGCTATTGTAAGTATGCCGATGAATGGATAGAATGCAAACACTCCAAGAATATTTAGCCAAATATGAGCGTAAGCCGACAGCCTAGCTTCTTTTCCAGCTCCAATAGAGGCTAGAAAAGCTGTTACACATGTGCCAATATTCGAACCTAGCATAATGGCTATTCCAGTATTTAATTCAATTGCTCCATTTGTGAGGAAACCCATTATGATACCGGTTGTAGCTGTACTGGACTGAATGATTGCAGTAATAAATGTTCCTGCAAGGATACTATATATATGACTATTATCTAATGTAATAAGCAACTCATCAATGAATTCAATTGATCTTAGGGGACCTGCTAAATATTCAAAACCACCCATGGCTGCAAATACTGACGCAATACCGAGAAGGATCAGCCCAATACTTCGAAGGTTTTTCTTACCAAGTAAAAGAAAAGCAGCTCCAATAATAGCAATGGGTGCAAGCAATGATTCAATATCAAATGTAATTAATTCTGTAGTTAATGTTGTGCCAATATTCGTACCTAATATTATTCCAATAGATTGAGGAAATGAAAGCAATCTTGTAGAAATAAGTCCTATCGTAATGACCATAACGGCAGAACTGCTCTGTAGAATGCAAGTGATGACAATCCCAGCTAATAAGCCTTTCCATGGTGTATCAGTTAATTTTGTCAGCCAAATTTTTAATGAATCAGCAGATAAATTGAATAAACCTAACCTTAGTAAAGTCATTCCATAAATAAATAACCCAATAAATACAACAAATAGGATTAGCTGGGTCAAGCTTTCACCCCCTACTCTATTTGTATGGAAACGAGTGGAAGGACATGCCTTTAAAAGTAAAAAAATTTGCATTCACGTTTATCTGGGATTTTACTACTATTAGCTTGAAAAACACTGCTGTTAAAGGCTAATAACTGTTGACCTCTAATCGCTGTTATATTATAATTGCAAAGTACATGGAAAAACCATGTTGGTGTAAGTGTGTTGTGCTCGGAGGGAGGGAAAGAGAATGTCTAAAACCGTCGTTCGTAAAAACGAATCGCTTGAAGATGCTCTTCGTCGCTTTAAACGTACAGTTTCTAAAACTGGTACTTTGCAAGAAGCAAGAAAGCGCGAATTCTACGAAAAGCCTAGTATTAAACGTAAGAAAAAGTCTGAGGCTGCAAGAAAACGTAAGTGGTAAGAGAGGGTGTTTGAATGAGTCTTCTCGAACGTTTAAATGAGGATATGAAACAAGCGATGAGGAACAAAGAAAAAGATAAGCTTACTGTTATTCGGATGATTAAAGCTTCGATGCAAAATGAAGCTATTAAGCAAGGAGCAGATTTATCCGAAGAGCAAGAGCTTACTGTCCTTTCTCGCGAAGTTAAACAACGCAAGGATTCCCTCCATGAATTTGATAAAGCAGGTCGTGAAGATCTTGTTGAAAAAATTCGTACCGAACTTCAGTTCGTCGAATTATATATGCCTAAACAGCTTTCTGAAGATGAGGTTTCAAAAATCGTTCAAGAAACTGTTGCTGAAACAGGTGCAAAATCTAAAGCCGATATGGGTAAAGTAATGGCTGCCATTATGCCGAAAGTTAAAGGCAAAGCAGATGGAGCACTTGTAAATAAACTTGTACAACAACACCTTTCATAAAAACAAACCTATTATAAAAGACCGTGAGCTCTTGCTAACGGTCTTTTTTAAGTTAGTTAGAAAAATAGCTGTAGATCATTGAAACCTTTTTTACAGACATACGTATAAGAAAGAGAGAAAAGAATGGGGGAGGGGGAAGGATTGAGATTTAGAAGGATATTAATCATTTTTTCATTTCTTTTTGCGTGTATTTTAATGGTAGGTGCCCCATCTAAAGGAAATACGGATAATGAAATCATTTATATTGTGCCTATTCACGAAACGGTAGAAAATGGGCTATATGCCTTTTTAAACAGAGCAGTTCAGATGGCTGAGGAAGATCAAGCATCTGCTATCATTTTTGATATAAATACTCCAGGCGGGACTGTAGATGCTGCTGGAAAAATAGGAAAACTTTTAACCTCTACAAATTTGAAAACGATTTCTTTTGTGAATAATCAGGCTTTATCTGCAGGTGCTTATATTTCTTTAAATACAGATGAAATTTATATGGTTCCAGGATCAACTATTGGGTCTGCAGCTATTATTGATCAACAAGGTAATACAGCTGGGAAGAAAGCTGAATCATATTGGTTTGCAGCAATGGAAGAGGCAGCAAAACAAACTAAAAGAGATCCTATTTATGCACTCGCCATGGCGGATGAATCTGTTCATTTGCCTGAAGTTGGAGCACCTAAAGGAAAGCTCTTAACTTTAGGAGCAGACCAAGCAGAGAAGGTCGGTTATTCAAAAGGAACATTTAACAATATCGATGAATTATTAAAATATCTAGGGTATGAAAATGCCGAAGTTCATAAAGTAGAAGAGAGCTTTGCAGAAAAAATTGCCCGATTTATTACTCATCCTGTTGTGATACCGATCTTGCTGTCAATTGCAAGTCTTGGTCTAGTTATTGAACTTTACTCACCTGGCTTTGGAGTACCTGGATTTATGGGATTAACAGCATTGTTATTGTTCTTTTATGGGCATTTAGTTGCTGGACTGGCAGGCTATGAAACGCTAATCCTATTTATCATTGGAATTGGACTGATCATTGCAGAGTTTTTCCTCCCAGGGGCTGTAGCAGGGGTACTTGGCGTGGCTGCTGTCTTAGGCAGTTTATTTTTAGCATCGGAAAATGTCATTCATATGGGGATTTCTATATTAATTGCAATTGGTGTTGCTATCTTGGCATTGATACTAATGGTAAAGGTGTTTGGTAAAAAGATGAGTATATTTAAGAAAATAATCCTAACAGACGCAACGAAAACGGAAGAAGGCTATGTATCAAATAAAAGCAGGCTTGAGCTCATTGGATTGGAAGGTTATACATTGACAGCACTCCGTCCATCTGGAACTGTTGTCATTGAAGATGAACGGATTGATGTTGTAAGTGAAGGTGAATTTATTTTAAAAGATGCGAGAGTTCGTGTTGTGAAAGCAGAAGGTTCCCGTATTGTTGTAAGAGAAATACCTAATTTAGATAAATAAAAAGAGGAGGATGTAGTATGTTAGACTTAGGAGCAGGCTCGGTACTCGTAATAGTTCTTGTTGTTCTTGCTATCATTCTTTTAGGTGTGTTGCTTACCTTTGTTCCAGTCATGCTGTGGATATCTGCACTCGCTGCAGGTGTTAAAGTGAGTATCTTTACACTAATTGGTATGCGGCTTCGTCGTGTCATTCCAAGTCGTGTCATTAACCCTTTAATTAAAGCGCATAAGGCTGGAATTGATGTAACGACAAATCAGTTGGAGAGTCATTATTTAGCTGGCGGGAATGTTGATCGTGTTGTTAATGCATTAATTGCTGCACATCGCGCAAACATAGATTTAAAGTTTGAACGAAGTGCCGCTATTGATCTAGCAGGACGTGATGTTCTTGAAGCAGTTCAAATGAGTGTTAACCCAAATGTTATTGAAACACCATTTATTGCGGGTGTTGCAATGGATGGGATTGAAGTAAAAGCAAAGGCTAGAATTACAGTTAGAGCTAATATAGACCGTCTAGTTGGTGGAGCAGGTGAGGAAACGGTTGTCGCGCGTGTAGGTGAAGGGATTGTTTCTACAATTGGTTCATCAGAGAGTCATAAAAAAGTTCTTGAAAATCCCGATATGATATCTCGTACTGTCCTGGCAAAAGGGTTAGATTCAGGAACAGCTTTTGAAATTCTCTCTATTGATATTGCAGATGTTGATATCGGCAAAAATATCGGTGCTCATTTGCAAACTGAACAAGCTGAAGCAGACAAAAAGATTGCACAAGCGAAAGCTGAAGAACGCCGTGCTATGGCCGTAGCCACAGAGCAGGAAATGAAATCAAAAGTAGAGGAAATGAAAGCAAAAGTTGTTGAGGCAGAGGCTCAGGTACCACTTGCAATGGCTGAAGCCCTTCGAACAGGGAATATTGGTGTAATGGATTATATGAATATTAAAAACATTTCTGCCGATACGGACATGAGAGATTCTATTGGCAGAATAAACGATGAGCACAAAGATGGCGGTAAAAAATAATTAAGTAAACGGCAAGTCACTGCTGAAATTGCTCTAAGGCCTTTATGTAAATTTCTTGATCCTAATACATTGTTATTTTTGAAGGGAGTGGGATCAACTTGGAAGGTTTATTTGAATTTCCAATTATTATTATCATTGCAATAATCGGTTATATCTTTTCGATTTTCAAAAAGAGAAAAAAAGATAACCAAGGGCAACATAAAAATATTCATTCAAAGAGAACACCCATACCAGCTTACACTTTTGATCAGATGTCTAAGAAAACGCAAATACAGGAGAAGCCACTCTCTCCTAATAAGATTGAAGCTGAGTATTCGGAGCGGAAAAAACAGGCTGAAGATCTTATAGAACAATTACAAATAGTTCAAACTTTGCCGATAGAGCATTCAGATTCATTTTTGCAAAAAGGAACAAATTCATCCTTTTCACCGAGCCAAAAACAGCTTGTGGATGGCATTATATGGTCAGAAATAATTGGCCCTCCAAGGGCTCTAAATCCCCATAAATCAATGAGAATCAAGAAATAGGCTTATGAAAATGAAGAAAAATAAGTGCTAGAACCTTCCGTCATTTCATACATATGAGATGAAGGGGGGTTCTTTTTTTATGGCAAAAAAATGGGGACATTTCGTTCGAAAATGGATAACAAAAAATATGGAGCTTCCTCAGGATGTCATGATGGATTTACCCCGCATTACAATGATCGGACAAATCCATATATATATTGAGAACCACCGGGGCTTAATCGCTTTTTCCGACAAAGAATTAAGGCTTCTTCTTAAGCAGGGGCAGCTTTTGATTAAGGGAAATGCTTTTGTAATAAAAACGATATTACCAGAGGAGATCCTGCTAGAAGGGAAAATTGATCAGGTCACATATATAAATGAATAGGCATGCTTACAGAAGGAGAGCACCTTCTGTAAGGATTTTTCTACGTATAAGCTCCTTATCTAAATGAGAAGAGCAATGAAGAAAATAATCAAACGAACGTGACAAAATAGATCAGGGGGAAGGAAATGAAGAATCTGTGGATTGAATTTATTGGGGGTATTGTTACAGTAAAAGCCAAAGGGAAAGGAATAGAGCGTTTTATTAATACTCTTACTCGGAACGGGATTCATATTTGGCAGGTTAAAAGGCATGGCGTCGAAGCAGTAATATTTAAAATAAAGCTAAAGGATGTTAATCAGATTAGAAACGCTGTCAGAAACAGTGATTGCAAAATTGAATTTTTACAACGGACAGGCTTTCCATTTCTTTTTAAGCGCTTGCTAAAAAGCTTTGGTTTTGTTTTAGGTGCGACAGCATTTATTATCGTTATTTTGGTATTGTCCAATATGGTTTGGGGAATTGAAATTAAAGGAGCAAATCCGGCAACTGAATATAAAATTCGTAAAGAATTAACTGAAATGGGTGTTAAGAGGGGGAAGCTTCAGTTTTTCATAGATAATGTTGAAGGAATTCAAAGAAAGCTATCAGATAAAATTGAAGAAATCACTTGGGTTGGTGTGGAGTTAAAAGGGACAACCTACCATCTACAAGTGGTGGAGAAAAACGATCCGAAGAAACCTGAATACTTAAGTCCAAGAAATTTAGTGGCAAAAAAGAAGGCAGTTATTGTGTATATGTTCGTAGAAGAAGGACAGCCAGTCGTTAGTGTCAACGATCATGTGAAACCAGGACAATTGCTTGTTTCTGGTATAATTGGAAAAGAAGGAAATATTGAAACACTTCCTGCTAAGGGTGAAATTTATGGAGAAACATGGTATAAAACAGATGTGACTCTTCCACTAAAAAAAACCTTTCAAGTATTTAATGGGAATGAAAAGCGGAAACATTACATCAAAATAGGAAATGTTGAAATTCTAGTTTGGGGTTTCGGAAAAGTGAAATATAAAGAATTTGAGACGGAGTCGAATGAAAAGAAAATTAATTTTTTAAAGTGGGAGCTTCCTATCTCGTATGTAGATAAGACAATTAGGGAAAGTGAACAGGAAACTTTAATCTACGATAACGAGCAAGCCTTTGAAGTTGCAAAAACTTTGGCTCGAAACAAAATAAAAAGCGGGCTATCTGAAAATGATAAAATAAAAGGCGAAAAAGTTTTACACAAGTCTGTAGACAATGATAAAGTAACTATATCAATACATTTCCAAATTATTGAGAATATTGCTGAAGCACAACCAATTGTTCAAGGAGATACGGAATGACAGAAAACTTGAAAACAATGAATGTTCAACTTGAAAATCCGAATGAAGCTGTTTCTTTACTTGGTAATTCGGACGCACACATAAAAATGATCGAGCAGGAATTAAATGTAACCATCATTACGAGGGGCGAGACTGTTTTTATTTCTGGAGAAACAGAATTGGTCGAAATGGCTGGTCTCTTACTTGCTGAATTATTGCAAGTGATTAGAAAAGGAATCAATATTAACCAAAGAGATGTAATGTACGGGATTCAAATGGCAAAAAAAGGAACTTTAGATTACTTTAGTGATCTATATGACGAAGAAATAATTAGAAATGCAAAGGGAAAAATAATCAGAGTAAAGACAATCGGACAAAGCCAATACATTCGTTCTATAAGAAGAAATGATCTTGTATTTGGAATTGGACCAGCAGGAACAGGTAAAACATATCTTGCGGTCGTAATGGGTGTCAATGCATTGAAGAATGGTCATGTGAAAAGAATTATTCTAACTCGCCCTGCTGTGGAGGCAGGTGAAAGCCTTGGATTTTTACCTGGAGATTTAAAAGAAAAGGTGGATCCTTATTTAAGACCATTGTATGATGCATTACATGATATTTTAGGTGCAGAGCAAACGCAAAGGCTTATCGAAAGAGGAACAATTGAAATTGCTCCTCTCGCATATATGAGGGGAAGAACACTTGATGACGCATTTGTTATATTAGACGAAGCACAGAATACAACACATGCCCAAATGAAAATGTTTCTAACCCGTCTTGGATTCGGCTCAAAAATGGTTATTACTGGTGATAAAACCCAGGTTGATCTTCCGAAAGGAGCTAAATCTGGATTAATTGTTGGTGAAGAGATTTTACAAGGAGTAAAGGGTATCTCATTTGTCCATTTAGAAGAAAGTGATGTAGTGCGTCACCCTCTTGTGGCAAAAATTATTCAAGCATATGGGCAGCTAGAATAGAAAAGCGAAAGCCCTTAATAAAAACCGTCGGTATTACCGTACGGTTTTCTTTTGGTTTTGTCTTTTATAAAATTATTGATATATAGAAGTTTCATTATAAAAGATGCATCTTGATAGAAAAACTGTTATCATTTTACATAATTATAGTGTGAATGAACCATTAACTAAGATGGGAGGGAGAACATTGGACAAGCTTCAGCAATATTTGACAAAAATGAAAAATTTATTGGAATTAACTTTCTTTAGAATCCTTTTATTTATTTTACTTGGAATCGTTATGTTTCTTTCTATGTTCAGTAATGTAAAGCCTGAAAAATTGGACTTAGATTTGTTCGTAGTTGCTGAACAAACAATCAGATCCCCTATCACCATTGAGGATAAGGCGAGTACAGAAAAAAGAAAGAAAGAAGCGGCAGATCAAGTTCAAGATATATATGTTGTTAAAAAGGAAATTGCGCAAAATCGGGTTGATTTAATAACCTCTATTTTTGATTCTGCTAAAGAAGTGAAGGATGAGATTAAAACGGATTTAGAGGAACAGCAAAAGGCTGCAGAACAATCAGAAGCGGCTGAAAAAGGTTCATTTAATATCCAAGAACCGTCACCAGCAGATAAATTAGCACGAATGAAAGAAAAACTTACTGAGGATATTACGAAGGAAATATCAGATCAATCTTTGCTAGCGTTATTACAGTCTTCCAAAGGTGAACTTACAATTGCGAAAGATATGACAGTGACCGCCATAAATAATGTTATGAGCAAGAGAATCCCAGCAGATGGTGTAGAAAATGCAAAAAAGAGTCTTGAGGAAGAATTGAAATATACTAGTCTGAATGCAAGCTTAAAGTCGGCAGCTATTGAACTGGGAAGGTATGCCGTTTATCAAAATGAATTTTATGATCCGACCGCAACTGAAGAGGCGCGTCAGCAGGCTGTTGAAAGTGTTGAGCCTGTTAAGATTCTTCAAGGGCAAATCATTGTTGAGGAACAGCAATTAATCACTAGGGATATATATAGGCAATTGAAGCTGATCGGAATGTTGGATAGCAACAACTCGATACAACCTTTTGCGGGACTTGCATTAATTACCCTTGTTATCCTAGCAGCTCTTTATTTTTATTTTAATGATATAAAGCTGCAGTCAGAGTTAAAGCAGAACTATTTATTGCTGTTTAGTTTAATTTTTACATTATCCATATTAATAATGAAAGGGATAAGCTTATTTCCTGAGTTTAAATATTCAGAGATTAGCTATATTTTCCCAGCAGCAATGGGATCAATCTTAATCAGAATATTAATTAACGAGCGAATGGCAGTCATTTTTACGATTATAATGTCCATTTGTGGAAGTATTATCTTTAATGAAGGAGTAACTGGAACTTTTAATGTTTCTTCAAGCATATACATAATCTGCAGCGGACTTGCTGGTATTATTTTTTTAACAAAGCAAAATCATCGGTCGAAAATATTACAAGCAGGTATGTTTGTAGCTGTTGTTAATGTTATAGTTATTTTTTCTCTCGTCTTTTTAAGGAATGGACAATATGATGGAATAGAATATGGATTTTATATTATCATTGGGATTATTTCAGGTATTTTGTCAGCTGTCTTAGCAATAGGCTTGCTTCCGTTTTTTGAAGCGGGATTTGGCATTCTTTCCACGATGAGATTAATTGAATTGACTAGCCCAAATCATCAGCTGCTAAGAAAAATTCTAACAGAGGCACCTGGAACATATCATCATAGTGTCATGGTAGCAAATTTATCTGAATCAGCCTGTGAAGCAATTGGAGCGAATGGGTTATTAGCAAGAGTTGGTTGTTATTATCATGATATTGGAAAAATAAAACGGCCACAGTTTTTTATTGAGAATCAAATGAATATTGAAAATCCGCATGATAAACTTCCGCCTCAAACTAGCAAAAATATAATCATTGCCCATGCTACTGACGGGGCTGAAATGCTTCGGAAACATAAAATGCCTAAGGAGATTGTTGATATTGCTGAGCAGCATCATGGAACAACACTGCTTAAATATTTTTATCATAAGGCGAAGCAAAATGGGCTTGAAGTTAGAGAAGAAGACTATCGATATCCAGGACCGAAAGCACAAACGAAAGAATCAGCCATAATTGGTATTGCTGATAGTGTAGAGGCTGCTGTCCGTTCAATGTCTCACCCGACTTCAGATCAAATAGAAAATCTCGTAAGGAATATTATTGCTGATCGCCTTCAAGACGGACAGCTTAATGAATGTGATTTAACCTTAAAAGAATTAGTTATAATAGAGAACTCTTTTTGTGAAACTTTAAATGGTATTTTCCATTCACGAATAGAGTATCCAGAAATGTCAAAACAGAAGGTGAAGCAGGCATGAGTTTAAGTATTGATTTTTCAGATGAAACGAATGAGTTGACTGAGGAGCAAATATCATATATAGGAGATCTACTGAATTTTGCTGCAAAGTATGAAAATATTGAACCAGATAGTGAAGTTTCGCTAACTTTTGTAAGTAATGAAAAAATTCGTGAAATAAATAAAGAGTACCGAAATAAAGACAGTGTTACCGATGTCATTTCTTTTGCGATGGAAGAAATGGGTGAGGGTGAGATCGAGCTTATAGGCGTTGATATGCCGCGCGTACTTGGCGATATTATCATATCAGTTGCAAGAGCACGGGAGCAGGCTGAAGAATACGGACATTCTAATATGCGGGAAATAGGTTTTTTAGCCGTGCACGGTTTTCTTCATCTTCTTGGATATGATCACGAAACAGCTGAGGATGAAAAGGAAATGTTTACCCGCCAAAAGGATATTTTAAATGAATACGGACTCCAGCGTTAAGAAAAATCGATTACTCAAATCTTTCGGATTTGCCTTAACCGGCATCAAAGAAGCTGTCAGGTGTGAAAGGAACCTTAGAATTCATCTTTTCTTTTCAGTAATCGTAATATGTATGGGAATTTGGTTATCTATTTCTGTATACGAGTGGCTAATCATTGTATTGGCTATTGCAGGAATGCTATCACTTGAAATGCTCAATTCTGCTATAGAAAGAGTTGTTGACCTTGTCACAACGGATTTTCACCCTTTAGCAAAAGCTGCAAAGGATATGGCTGCAGGTGCCGTACTTATTTTTGCGATAATGTCAGTAATCATTGGGTTAATCATTTTTTTGCCGAAAATAATTGTTCTTTTTCATTAGTTAGGACTGCTCTTAAGTAGGGCAGTCTTTTTACTCATTTGAATTTGCTCCATAATTTTTGGTAAAATGGGTTGGCATCATTTATAAACAAAATATATTTTTAGAAAATTCAATTTTCTATATTACGATTTTGCTACAATCGATGATTTTGAAGTCGATATGAGGTAAAATAAAAGAAGTAGCCCTTCTTACAAGAAAGGAAGACAATTTGTGCAAATTGAAAAACTAATTGAAGAAGCAAAAATTGCAAGAGAAAAAGCTTACGTCCCATATTCAAAATTCAAAGTAGGCGCGGCTCTTTTAACAGAAGATGGAAAAGTGTATCATGGATGTAATATTGAAAACGCGGCATATAGCATGTGTAATTGTGCTGAACGCACGGCTATTTTTAAAGCATATTCTGAAGGAGATAAGAAATACACAGCAATGGCAGTTGTGGCTGATACGGAGCGACCATGTTCTCCTTGTGGCGCCTGCAGACAGGTTATTGCGGAATTATGTCCGAAAGACATGAAGGTTATCCTTACTAACCTTAAAGGTGATATTCAAGAAATCACCATAGAAAAATTGCTGCCAGGAGCTTTTTCACCGGAGGATTTGCATGAATAATACAGCACAAGAACATAAATCTGGGTTTATTTCAATCATTGGAAGACCTAATGTTGGAAAATCCACTTTTTTAAATCGAGTAATCGGGCAGAAAATTGCGATTATGAGTGATAAACCTCAAACGACAAGGAATAAGGTTCAAGGTGTTTTAACAACAAATGATGCTCAATTTATCTTTATTGATACCCCAGGTATTCACAAGCCAAAGCACAAACTAGGTGATTTCATGATGAAGGTCGCCCAGAATACATTGAAAGAAGTAGATGTTATTTTGTTTATGGTTAATGCTGAAGAAGGCTATGGACGTGGGGAAGAATTTATTCTAGAAAAGTTTCAGTCCATTCGAACACCAATATTCCTTGTAATTAATAAAATTGACCAAGTTCATCCAGATGAACTGCTTACAATTATTGAATCCTACAAAGAAAAATATAATTTTAGTGAAATCATACCTATTTCTGCCCTCGAAGGAAATAATATTGAAACATTATTAGAGCAGATCAAAAAATATATTCCAGAAGGGCCGCAATACTATCCAGCTGATCAAGTAACAGATCATCCTGAAAGATTTATCGTATCAGAATTAATAAGAGAAAAAGCTCTTCATTTAACAAGGGAAGAAATTCCTCATTCCCTTGCCGTGTTGATTGATAAAATGGAGCGCCGTGATGATAAAGATGTAGTTCATGTAATGGCTACCATTATTGTCGAACGAGATTCTCAAAAAGGGATCGTTATAGGTAAGCAAGGAAAAATGCTAAAGGAAATTGGCCAAAGAGCACGAATCGATATTGAAAATCTACTCGGATCTAAAGTGTTTTTAGAGCTATGGGTAAAAGTTCAAAAAGATTGGCGTAACAAGATGTCACAACTAAGAGATTTCGGATTTCGTGAAGATGAGTATTAGAAAAGCATAACCGCCTGTGGAACGATTTAAGATCTGATTGTCCCTGCGATGTTTATATGATGAATTTTTCCATAGTGGTCACCAAAAAAATTGTACAGCCTTAACTAAGTTATTACCAGAATTCAAGAATTATGCATAATGAAGATTAACAATATTTTTCTCTTATGAAATCAGAAAGACAGGCTATGATATATGGTAAGGATTTGGGAATTAGATTATTGCGTTGAATAACTGAAAGGTGGGGTTTTCGATGATGGATTTTACCTGGAAAGTGTTTTCGCAGACAGGTAGTATAGACACATATCTTCTCTTTAAAGAGCTAGAAAAGGAAACTCAAGAAATACCCGGAAATCAGGACGCAGAACTAGCAGAAGTTGACTTTCCCATCTCATAGATTGTCTTAATATAGGGATGGTGGATATGGTGCTTGAAAAATGTGAAGGCATCATTATTAGAGCAACAAATTATGGTGAAACTAATAAAATTGTCACTCTTTATACCCGAGAATGGGGAAAGGTTGGTGTGATGGCGCGCGGTGCAAAAAAGCCGAACAGTCGGCTTGCTGCTGTCACCCAGCTTTTTACATACGGCTATTTTTTAATTCAGAAAGGTAACGGCTTAGGAACTTTGCAGCAGGGAGAAATGATTTCATCCATGCGATCGATCCGAGAAGATATTTTTCTTACAGCCTATGCAAGCTATATTGTTGATCTAACTGATAAAGGTACTGATGATAGGAAACCCAATCCTTTTTTATTCGAATTAGTTCACCAAACATTAAATTTAATTAATGAGGGGTATGATGCCGAAATTCTTGTGAACATTTTTGAAATGAAAATGTTAAACTCACTTGGCCTTTATCCCGTATTGAATCAATGCGCCATATGTGGCAGTACAGACGGACATTATTCTTTTTCTATTCGTGAAGGAGGACTCCTTTGCCATCGTTGCTTTGAAAAAGATCCTTATCATTTCAAAATTTCTTCGGCTACAGTGAAGCTCTTAAGGCTTTTTTACTTTTTTGATTTATCACGTCTTGGAAATATCTCTGTTAAGGCAGAAACAAAGGCTGAATTAAAAAGAGTGATAACTGCTTATTATGATGAATATTCAGGCCTGAATTTAAAAACGAAAAAATTCCTTAATCAAATGGCTAAGTTTGGGGATATGCTTTAATAGGACAAAAAATCCTCAAATACGCTAATTTTCATTAAACAGAATTTTCTCATCAAAAATTCCGAAATAAGAAAAGCTTTTATTATTGACATTTAATTTTGTTTCGTCTAAGATTCAAATTATTAAATCTAATAGTTGCATGGATGGAGAAGAGTACTTAACTCTCTTAATTAAAGCGAACCTAGGACGGTGTAAGCTAGGGAATTAATTGTTAAGGAAGGCGCTCTTGAGCAACATGTAAATAAGGTGGCTGCTTTTTCAAATTGCAGCAAATAGGGTGGAACCGCGGGTTAACTCTCGTCCCTATGCTTCATGCATAGGGACGAGAGTTTTTTGTTTTTAGAAAAAAATCTATAAAGAGGTGCCGTATGAATATTCAAAACATGATATTAACTTTACAAAAGCATTGGTCTGATTACGGTTGTATTTTGATGCAGGCCTATGATGTGGAAAAAGGAGCGGGAACGATGAGCCCTTATACGTTTCTTCGGGCAATAGGGCCAGAGCCATGGAATGTAGCATATGTTGAACCGTCCCGTCGTCCCGCGGATGGCCGTTATGGTGAAAACCCAAACCGTCTATACCAGCATCATCAATTTCAAGTAATTATGAAGCCATCACCAGATAATATTCAAGAAATGTATTTAGACTCTTTACGTGCACTTGGTATAAATCCGTTAGAGCATGATATACGCTTCGTTGAGGATAACTGGGAAAATCCATCACTCGGCTGTGCAGGACTAGGATGGGAAGTATGGCTGGATGGAATGGAAATTACTCAGTTTACTTATTTCCAACAAGTTGGCGGCATTGAGTGTAAGCCTGTATCTGTTGAAATTACTTATGGAATTGAACGACTTGCTTCGTACATTCAGAACAAGGAAAATGTCTTTGATCTTGAATGGACAAATGGTTTTACCGTGAGAGATATATTCTTGCAGCCAGAATATGAGCATTCAAAATATACATTTGAAACGTCTGACCAAGAGATGTTATTTAATCTCTTTAATATTTACGAAAAAGAAGCACATCGGCAAATGGAGGAAGGACTAGTCCATCCTGCTTATGACTATGTATTGAAATGCTCTCATGTATTTAACCTTTTAGATGCAAGAGGGGCTATTTCAGTAACAGAAAGAACAGGATATATCGGCCGCTGCCGAAACCTTGCGCGAAAGATAGCAAAAACGTTCTATGAAGAACGTGAAAAGTTGGGATTCCCAATTTTACAAACAAAGGAGGAAATGGACCGTGACTAAAAGAGATCTCCTTTTAGAAATTGGCTTAGAAGAAATGCCTGCAAGATTTGTAACGAATTCAATGATTCAGCTTTCAGACAAAATCCAAGCTTGGTTGATGGAAAAGAAAATTTCATTTGAGAATATTAAAGCTTTCTCCTCTCCTCGTCGTTTAACGGTACAAGTAGAGGGAGTTGTTGAAGCTCAAGAAGACATTCATGAAGAATCAAAAGGTCCTGCAAGAAAAATAGCTGTCGATGAAAACGGAGAATGGACAAAGGCAGCTATTGGATTCTGCCGTGGTCAAGGAGCAAGCGTTGAAGATATCTTTTTTAAAGAGATTAATGGTGTTGAATATGTTCATGTGAAAAAATTTATTAAAGGGCATGAAACGAAATCCTTATTGCCTGAATTACAACAAATTATTACAAGTTTGACATTCCCAAAAAATATGAAATGGGCTGATAAGGATCTTCGCTTTATACGTCCAATCAAATGGCTGCTAGCTTTATATGGCAGTGAAGTTATACCATTTTCAATTACAACAGTGGAAACCTCCAATTGGACAATCGGACATCGTTTCCTTGGAAACAAAATTGAAATAAAAGAGCCAAAGGACTATGAAAAAGCTCTTCTTGGACAATATGTTATTGTTAACCCAGAAGAAAGAAAGAATGCTATTCGATCCCAGTTAGTTAAAATCGAAGTGGAAAACAAATGGGTTATTCCAATCGATGAGGAGTTACTAGAAGAGGTTACAAATCTTGTAGAGTATCCAACTGCTCTCTACGGCCGTTTTGAAGAAGAATTCTTGGCACTTCCTGAAGAGGTTCTTATTACATCAATGAAAGAGCATCAACGCTATTTTCCTGTAAAATCCTACGATGGCAAGCTATTACCCTTCTTTGTTACTGTAAGAAATGGAGGACATGAACATTTAGAAAAAGTAGCAAAAGGAAATGAAAAGGTATTAAGAGCAAGACTATCAGATGCTGATTTCTTTTATAAAGAAGATCAAAAAACGGAAATAGAATCTTTACTAGCCAAGTTAAAAACGATTGTATACCATGAAGAAATTGGGACATTAGCTGAGAAAGTTAACCGTGTTCGGAAGCTAACGAATGAAATGGCTGAAAAACTTGATTTTAGCAAAGAAGATAAAACTGTTGCAGATAGAGCTGCTGAGATTTCTAAATTCGATCTTGTTACCAATATGGTATATGAGTTCCCTGAATTACAAGGCTATATGGGAGAAAAATATGCTATGCAAAAAGGTGAAAAGGAAGCAGTAGCTAAGGCGATCAACGAACATTATATGCCAAGGAATGCGGATGATCACACTCCTGGCAGTCATGTAGGAGCGGCGCTATCAATTGCGGAGAAAATGGATACAATTGCATCCTGTTTCGCAATTGGCATCATACCAAGCGGTTCCCAAGACCCTTATGCGCTAAGACGTCAAGCAACAGGAATTGTCCAAACCCTCTTAAATAAAGAGTGGGAAATTGAATTAGAATGGCTCATTGGATCTGCATTAAAACAAATTGAAGAAGCGGGTATCGCAAAAAAATCTAAAGATGAGATTGCTAAAGAAATTGCTGCATTCTTTAAGCTTAGAATAAAGCATATTCTTCAAGAAAGACGAGTGAGATATGATTTAATTGAAGCGGTGTTGGGTAATGAAATTGGATCTTTACCATCACTAGTAAAAAGAGCAGAAGTTCTTGAAACAAGGAAAAATGATGAAGGCTTTAAAGAAAATATGGAAGCCTTAAGCCGTATTTTAAATATCTCATCAAAAGCAGAGAATGCAGGAGAAATAAATAGAGATTTATTTGAAAATGAATACGAAAAAAATCTTTATAATAAATACATGCAGATTAGCGAGAAGATGGAAGAGAAAATTTCAGAAAGCGATTCATATGAACTGCTTATTTCTTTGAAACTAGAAATTGATGATTACTTTGATCATACAATGGTTATGGCTGACAATAAAGAAGTTCGTGAAAACAGGTTAAACCAGATGGTTATGCTCGCACGCATCATTAGGAAATTTGCGAATGTTAACGAGATTATTGTGAAGTGAGCTTAATTTTTGCTTAAAATATATAAAAAAAGTATTATTGTAATGAGCCTGTCCTAAAATTGACAGGCTCATTTATATACAGTAAATCTTTTCATTTATTTTAAATAGTATATAATAAATCTATAATAGTATGTCATTTTTCGTTTGCGCTTTTCTATTGTCTAGTTCCAGCGCCTAGAGGCTCGCCGATTAAGACGCCACGTCCTGTAGCAAAATCGGCACTAGGACTTCCTGTCCGTCTGAGGTCATAAGTCAGTCTGCCAAGAAGGTTAAAGAACAACCTTCTCGTCAGCCTGTCTTATGCTTGTCGCCTCTGACCAAGGCGCTTACGCTTTTCTATTAAGGTGGTGAGGACGATCGAATTAAATAAAAGGCAGGAAACAATTCTAGAAATTGTAAAAGAGAACGGTCCGATTACTGGTGAGAATATTGCGGAAAGATTGAATTTAACGAGAGCAACTCTAAGACCAGATTTGGCCATTCTTACAATGGCTGGATTTTTAGATGCTAGACCTCGAGTGGGGTATTTTTACACGGGGAAATCAGGCACACAGCTCCTTACAGAGAATCTAAATAAGCTGCACGTAAAAGATTATCAATCGATTCCCGTCGTTGTGCATGAAAATGTATCTGTTTATGATGCGATTTGTACGATGTTTTTAGAGGATGTAGGGACATTATTCGTTGTCGATCAAGCATCATTACTTGTTGGGGTTCTGTCAAGGAAAGACCTATTGCGTGCAAGCATTGGTAAACAAGAATTGACGAACATACCAGTAAATATTATTATGACGAGGATGCCTAATATCGCGATGTGTATAAAAGAGGATTTAGTAATTGACGTCGCGAAAAAGCTGATCGAGAAACAAATTGATGCTTTGCCAATTGTGAAAGAAACTGAAAAAGGTTTTGAAGTTATTGGCAGGATTACAAAAACAAATCTAACAAAGGCATTTCTTGCCCTTGCAGAAGGTAACTAAGTAAATGAACAGAGGAGATGGTATTAAGGAATGACAAATAAGCCAATCATCTATGTTGTATCTGACTCTGTAGGGGAGACAGCTGAACTTGTTACAAAAGCAGCAGTTAGTCAATTTAATGGCAATGGAGTAACGATAAAACGATTTCCATACGTCGAAGACAAAATGCATATTGACGAAGTTATTTCATTGGCGAAATTAGATCAAGGTATGATTGCTTATACACTCGTTAAGCCAGAAATACGTCAATATATCAATGAAAAGGCTTTAAAAGAAGGAATATATGTCTTTGATATTATCGGTCCGTTAATGGATCAAATCCAGCATTTATACGGAAAAACCCCTCTTTTTGAACCAGGTCTGGTTAGAAAGCTTGATGAGGATTATTTCAAAAAAATCGAAGCGATTGAATTTGCGGTAAAATATGATGATGGACGAGACCCAAGAGGGATACTGAAGGCGGATATCGTACTTGTCGGTGTATCAAGAACATCAAAAACCCCGCTTTCACAATATCTAGCACATAAAAGGCTTAAAGTTGCGAACGTTCCTTTAGTACCAGAGGTAGATCCTCCAGAAGAACTATTTCTTGTTCGTCCTGAAAAATGCTTTGGATTAAAAATAAGCCCAGAGAAGCTTAATAATATTCGTAGAGAACGTCTAATTTCTTTAGGATTAAGCGACAATGCCAGCTACGCAAATATTGAGAGAATTAAAGAAGAAATCAGTTATTTTGAAAGCATCGTAAATAAAATTAATTGTCCAGTTATTGATGTTACAAATAAAGCAGTGGAAGAAACAGCCAACTTAATATTAAATCAATATCACAAAAGCTTTCCGAAAAGCTAGCACATAATTTGAATTATGTGCATTTTTCTTTTTTGAAGAGATAGTATCAGAAGTTTCTGAATCCTTCCTTTTATTTAAGAAAAATGGTTGTATAACGATAAAAAATGATAAAAACAATAGATATTCATATTATTTTATACTATAATAAAAAATTGTGATAAAAATGTTATAGATTAGGTTTAGAGTTCAGTATGAACGAATAAACTATTTATTGTGAGAAGTCAAGGGCACGCCCTGAAAAAAATTCGACATGAACTCCCTTCTTCATATTGCAGCTTTTTAATGTTTGTACACCATAAGTCAAAAGTTGTTTATAGAAAGAAGGATTATGTGGAGTGATGTAGAATTATTAGAACATTAGGCAATCCATTAATTTTGATTGATGCAGATTCATGTCCTGTAAAAGAGAATATTGTCGAAATAGGCAATAAGAATTCTGTAGAAGCAATATTTATTGCCTCCTTTGCCCATATGAAAAATGATTTAATTGGGGCTAAGTGGAAATTTGATGACTCAAGTAAAGAGGAAGTTGATTTTTTATGAATCATGCAAGTCCTTCCGATATTGTTGTTACACAAGGTATAGGATTAGCATCGACACTCTTACTCAAAGGAGTTTATGTCCTTTCTCCGAGGGGAATTTTATACGAGGAAAAGGAAATTCACACCGCACTTGATATGAGATATTTATCTGCATAGTCGCGGCGAAGGGGGATATAAGGAAAAGGTCCAAAGCCTTACAGTCGGGAAGATCATTTAAGGTTTGTGAAAGAATTGACAAAGATTTTGTCGAAATTTGAAGGAAAACGCTGACTTTTATAGAAATACTATTATGAAAAGCTTTCGATACTGGAGTTGTTCCCATGGCAGAGCGCATCGCCGAAGAGAAAGTGAATGAAATTCGGCAAGCTGTCGATATTGTTGATATTATTAGCGACTATGTACAATTAAAAAAGCAAGGACGAAATTATTTTGGTCTATGCCCTTTTCATGGAGAGAACACACCCTCTTTTTCTGTTTCACCAGATAAACAGATCTATCACTGTTTCGGTTGTGGTGCAGGTGGAAATGCTTTCTCATTTTTAATGGATCTTGAAGGATATTCATTCCAAGAAGCTGCTGTCAAACTAGCTCAAAGAGCTAATATAGAGCTTGATAACCTTAACCCAATAGCAACACAAAAGCAAGTTTCTCCAAATATTCAACACATGCTTGATGCTCATGAAGTATTGCGTAAATTTTATCATCATCTTCTTGTAAATACAAAAGATGGCGAACATGCATTAGAATATTTGCTTGGAAGAGGATTTACAATGGAGTCCATTGTAAAATTTCAAATCGGATATTCTCTACAATCATGGGATTTTGTTTACAAATTTTTAACAAAAAGGAAATTTCCTTCGGAGATTATTGAAAAAGCGGGTTTGATCATTAGACGTGAAAAAGATGGCAGTTATTTTGATCGCTTTCGTAATCGAATTATGTTTCCTATTTTTGACCGAAGTGGAAATACGATTGCCTTTTCAGGAAGATCACTAGGGGACGACCAGCCCAAATATTTAAACAGTCCTGAGACGCCGATCTTTAATAAAAGTAAAATATTATACAATTTTCATTTAGCAAGACCTCAAATAAAAAAATTACAGCATGCAGTACTTTTTGAAGGTTTTGCAGATGTAATATCTGCAGATCTTGCAGGGGTTGAAAACGGTGTTGGCACAATGGGAACCTCTTTAACAGAAGATCATATTTCCGTATTAAAACGAAATGTGCAGTCAATCACCATTTGCTATGATTCAGACAATGCTGGAATTGAAGCAGCTTTTAGAGCTGCAAGTATGCTATCAAATGCTGATTGCTCTGTAAGAATAGCAGTAATGCCAGATGGACTGGATCCCGATGATTACATTAAAAAATTTGGCCCCGAAAGGTTCCGCAATGAGGTAATTGATGCAAGTGTCACACTAATGGCTTTTAAGTTTTTATACTACCGCAGGGGAAAAAAACTGCAAGATGAAGGAGATCGGCTTTCTTATATCGAAGAAGTAGTAACGGAAATTAGCAAGCTGGATAAGGCTGTTGAAAAAGACTATTATTTGCGACAGCTAGCAGACGAGTTTTCACTTTCGTTAGATGCTCTTAAAGAGCAAGAAAAACAAATTAATTTTTCGGAAAAACGGAAGAATAATAAAGGGAAAAGCGGAAATGCGGCAAATAAAAAGCTCCTTCTAACGAAACAATCAAAGCAGCTTAATCCTGCTTATTATACCGCAGAGAAAAGGCTTATTGCACGCATGCTGAGAAATAGCGATATTGCTTTTAAAGTGCAAGATTTGCTACATGGTAACACATTTAATATTGATGAACATCAAGCAATCATTACTTACTTATTAGGTTATTATGAAAATGGTCATTCACCTGATCCAAGTGCTTTTATCAATTATATTAACGATGAAAGGCTTAAACGGGTTGTTGCTGATATTGAAATGATGAGTATAAATGAAGAAATTAGCGAGCAAGAATTAAGTGATTATCTTAAACAGGTGTTTAATTATCCAAAAATGCTAAAGATAAAAGAAAAAATGATTGAACAGAAAGAAGCGGAGCGCCGAAGTGATTATGCGAAGGCAGCCTTAATCGCAACGGAAATAATTCAATTGCGTAAGTCTCTATAGAGAGTTAATTATATTAGGTTTGTTGTGACTTTGGAAGGAGGGGGCTATATGGCTGAAAAATCAGCTCGATCAAAAGAAGTTGATTCAGAATTGACCCTAGATCAAGTAAAAGAACAAATAATTGAGACTGGGAAAAAGACAGGTGTCTTAGCCTATGATGATATTGCAGAAAAATTGTCTCATTTTGAACTAGATTCTCATCAAATGGATGAGTTTTATGAATTCCTTGGGGATCAAGGTGTTGAGCTTGTTGGTGACAATGATGAAGATGCTGACCCTAATGTACAGGAATTAGCAAAAGGTGAAGAAGAATTTGATTTAAACGATTTAAGTGTACCGCCGGGAGTAAAAATAAATGACCCTGTACGTATGTATTTAAAAGAAATAGGCCGTGTCGATCTTCTTTCAGCAGAAGAAGAGATTTCTCTTGCGGAACGTATTGAAGATGGTGACGAAGAAGCAAAAAGGCGCCTAGCCGAAGCAAACCTTCGTTTAGTCGTCAGTATTGCCAAAAGATATGTAGGCCGGGGTATGCTCTTCCTAGATTTAATTCAGGAAGGGAACATGGGATTAATAAAAGCAGTTGAAAAATTTGATTATAGAAAAGGCTTTAAATTTAGTACCTATGCTACATGGTGGATCCGACAGGCAATAACAAGAGCAATAGCTGACCAAGCAAGAACGATAAGAATCCCGGTTCATATGGTAGAGACAATTAATAAATTGATACGAGTTCAGCGTCAATTACTTCAGGATCTAGGCCGAGAACCAACTCCTGAGGAAATCGCGGAAGATATGGATTTAACACCAGATAAAGTAAGAGAAATACTAAAAATTGCACAAGAGCCAGTTTCATTAGAAACACCAATTGGTGAAGAAGATGATTCCCATTTAGGTGATTTTATTGAAGATCAAGATGCTACTTCACCATCAGAGCATGCCGCATATGAGCTTCTTAAAGAGCAGCTTGAGGATGTTTTAGATACTTTAACCGATCGGGAAGAAAATGTCCTTCGCCTTCGTTTTGGACTTGATGATGGCCGCACAAGGACGTTGGAGGAAGTCGGTAAAGTCTTTGGTGTAACACGCGAACGTATTCGTCAAATTGAAGCGAAAGCACTTCGTAAATTAAGACATCCAAGCAGAAGCAAGCGTCTAAAAGACTTTTTAGAATAGAAAATGATTGTCAGAAAATAGTTTACTTCTTAAAATGGAGGTAAACTATTTTTTTTCTAGAAATTACATATTATCTTTAAGTTCCAGAATGGGCGTGAAGCAAAAATGAATGAAACAAGAAAAAAGATCATCATTAACGAAATTGTCAATTGGAAAAAAAATCGAATGCTTCCTGAACAATATTGTGACTATTTATTAGCTTTATACACGGAAGGAAACCAACAGGAGGAAACGGAAGGTTTAGGTATAACTAAAAAAAATTTTCAGAAAAATCATTACCTTTTTTTACTTCTTGTTCCATTATCCGTGTTTTTAATCCATTTTACTGAATTATCTATTATTTTGCAAATGACCTTTTCACTTTTATTTGTTTTTACTGCCATTTTATTCACATTTTACTTTTCTAGAAAAGGAATCTTACTGCAAATTCCTCTTTTTGTAGCAGCATTAATAATATTATTAGCTTCTGTTGAATTTTTTTCAAGTGTCTACCCTGATAGTCCATTATTACTGTATTCTAACCTAGTAATAAATTGCATTATTTGGATGATTGTGGGATGGAAATTAAAACTTCCTTCCTTTAGCATCTCTGGCATTTCAGGATTAATATTATTACTTATTTTTATATTTAAATAATAATATATTTTTAAAAATTTTTAAATGTTGTGAAAATTACCCCTTCTCTCTTATAATATATATGAAAGCGTATACAAATGAGCTTCAAGAGGGGGATGAAGATGAATTTTAATTTAACAAATGAGCAGGAAATGATTTTGAAAACGATACGGGAATTTGCAGATGAAGAAGTAGCTCCTGGAGCGCTTGAAAGAGATAGGACAAAGAAATTTCCAGAAGAAATATTTAAGAAAATGGCTGATCTTGGATTAATGGGTTTGCCTTTTCCTGAAGAATATGGCGGTTCAGGTGCAGATACAATCAGCTTTGCTATTGTAACAGAGGAATTAAGCCGTGCATGTGGCTCAACGGGAATAACCTATTCTGCCCATATTTCACTAGGAGGAGCGCCACTTTATTTATTCGGAACAGAAGAACAAAAACAAAAATATTTGGTGCCTATTTGTAGGGGTGAATCCCTGGGAGCATTTGGGCTGACAGAGCCGAGCGCTGGTTCAGATGCAGGAGGAACTAGAACAACTGCTGTAGAAAAAGATGGAGAATATATTATTAATGGCAATAAGTGTTTTATTACAAATGCTAGCTATGCCAAGAATCTAGCTTTAACGGCCGTTACTGGAGAAAAGGAAGGTAAGAAGGAAATAAGTGCGATTATAGTACCAACGGATACAAAAGGCTTTAAGGTAATAGATAATTACGAAAAAATGGGGTTGAATGCATCAAATACAACTGAACTCGTACTGGAAGACGTTCGCGTTTCGACTGAGCACTTGCTCGGCAAAAAAGGGGAAGGCTTTAAGCAGTTTTTAATAACTCTAGATGGCGGAAGAATTGGAATTGGCGCGATGGCTGTTGGAATTGCTCAGGCAGCATATGAAAAAACATTGCAATATGCAAAGGAAAGACAGCAATTTGGTCGGACGCTGGCCCAGTTTCAGGCTATTCAATTTAAGCTTGCAGATATGGCAATGAAAATAGAGCTTGCAAGAAATATGGTGTACAAAGCAGCGTGGTTAAAAGACCAAGGCAGACCTTTTTCAAAGGAAGCATCAATGTGTAAATTGTATGCATCAGAGATTTGCATGGAGATCACGGATCAAGCAGTGCAAGTCCATGGAGGATACGGCTACATGAAGGATTACCATGTAGAGCGGTATATGCGAGATGGTAAATTAACAGAAATCGGAGAAGGAACATCTGAAATACAAAGAATGGTCATAGCACGTCAAATTGGCTGTTAAATCGAAAAGCGGAAGCGCCTTGATCAGAGGCGACAAGCATAAGACGGGCTGACGAGAATGTTGTTCTTTAACCTTCTTGGCAGACTGGCTTATGACCTCGAGCCTCTAGGCGCTGTAGCTAGACAAATCGAAAAGCGGAAGCGCCTTCGAAACAATTACAGATCAAATTGTTTCTGCGAAGTTTATTCAAGGAAGCTTTCCTTTGTGCTCAGGGACGACTAGCATAAGACGAGCCTTTTTGAAAGGTGTTCTTTTACCTTTCTGAGAGGATTGGCTTGCGAACTCGAGCCTATTGGAGTTGATTAATAAGAATAGCGAACAAAACTCCATCCTCGTAGATGGAGTTTTTGTCTAATTTCCGAAATTGATTTGACAAAATTTGCTTTAGGGCTTTTCCTTCTTCCTATTTTGAAGTAGAATAGAGATTGTTTGTATAAATACTTAATAAAAGTGATATGTTCTTACATAAGGGAGGTTAATACATGAAAAATCCAGTGATGCCGTATATCTTAATTTTTGCATTTGGTATTGTTGCAATGTTCCTGATTTCCTTCAAAGGACTTGGTGATGCGGAACAACTTGCTGCTGAAAAAGAAGGCAAGGGCGAGAAACAAGAAGAAACGGCTGCAGCAAGCCCTGAAGAGATTTATAAAAAAAGCTGTATCGGATGCCACGGTGACCAGTATCAGGGCGGAGTAGGACCTGCATTAACAGGAGTTGGTGATCGTCTATCGAAGGATGAAATTGCTGATATTGTTACAAATGGTAAAGGTACAATGCCTCCTGGTTTAGTTCCTGCTGACAAGGCTGGCGATATGGCTGCGTGGTTAGCTGAAATTAAATAATGTTCTAATATAAAGAAAGTCCTTTGCATTCGTAAAGGACTTTTTTTAGCTAGTAGGAAAGTTTAAGTTTATTAAAGTGTTAATGTAAAATTGAAATATTGATTAAGTTTCTGCTAATATGATTAAAACTAAGGCATTCGCAGAAAGGAATTTTAGCGAACGTCAAGTTTTTCTAATTCTATAGAGATAGAAAGATCTCCTTCTTTTCTAAAATTATTGGAATGGTGAACGAATGAATACTGATAAATTATCACAACGTTTAGAAACTGTAGCGAATTATATACCTAAAGGCTCTCGGTTGGCTGACATTGGCTCTGATCATGCTTATTTACCTTGTCATGTAGTAAAAAAAGGACTAGTTTCCTTTGCTATTGCTGGAGAAGTAGTAGAAGGGCCATTTCAATCTGCGAAAAGACAAGTTGAAATTGAAGGCTTAAATGATCAAATTACTGTCCGAAAGGGAAATGGTTTAGAAGTAATTAGCTCTGGCGAAGTTGACTGTATTACGATCGCGGGAATGGGTGGTGCATTAATCACAAGTATTCTGGAAGAAGGAAAGGAAAAGTTAAGTTCAACAAAAAGATTAGTGCTGCAGCCAAATATTAGTGCAGTGACTATTAGAAATTGGCTTTTGAATAATGGTTGGGTGTTAATAGCAGAAGAAATTCTCGAAGAAGATGAAAAGATATATGAGATTATAGTAGCTGAACAAGGAATAGCAACAAGTAAACCTAGAGAAGATTTGCAAAAGGAATTACTGTTTGGACCGTTTTTATTAAAAGAGAAATCAGACATTTTTAAGAAGAAGTGGTTAACCGAGTTGAATAACTGGCAAAGGATTTTAGATCAACTCTCAAGAGCTGCTGACACAGAAGAAACAATTAACAAAAAAAATGAACTGATAAAGAAAATAGAAATGGCCGAGGAGGTATTAAGTCATTGAAGGTAGTAAATGGGCACCAAATCATTCAGCTATTTGAACAGTTTTCCCCAAAAAGTTATGCAATGGAAGGAGATCGGATAGGTCTGCAAATTGGAAGGCTAAATAAGCCAATTGAAAATATAATGATCGCTTTAGACGTGCTAGAAGAAGTAGTTGATGAAGCAATCGAGAAAAATGTTCAGCTTATTATTGCGCACCATCCGCCGATCTTTCGTCCACTAAAATCCATTGCGACAGATACACCCTCAGGAAGAATTATTGAGAAGTTAATAAAGCATGATATTGCTGTCTACGCTGCTCACACAAATTTAGATGTAGCAGTTGGCGGTGTGAATGATATGCTAGCGGAAGCATTACAGCTAACAAATACAGAGGTTCTTTACCCCACAACAGAAATACAATTGAAAAAACTAGTTGTCTATGTTCCAGAACAATCTGCAGAGGTTGTTAAAAAAGCTTTAGGTGACGCAGGTGCAGGTTCAATTGGAGATTATAGCCATTGCTTGTTCTCATCAACTGGTACAGGACAATTTTTACCTGGAGAACGAACAAATCCCCATATCGGTCAACAAGGAAAGTTGGAAACAGTTGTAGAACAAAGAGTTGAAACTATATTTCCAGAGCATCTTGAAAAGAGGATTCTTTCTGCGATGTTTAAATCGCATCCATATGAAGAGGTTGCTTACGATATTTATAAGCTTGAGAATTCAGGAGAAAAGTTAGGTTTAGGAAGAATTGGTGAAATTCCTGAGATGTCTCTTAGAGACTTTGCCAACCATGTTAAACAGTCGCTAGATGTTTCAGGTGTTCGCGTCGTTGGAGATTTAAATTCAAAGGTGAAAAAAGTTGCTGTATTAGGCGGAGACGGAAATAAATATTTTATATCTGCAAAATTTAAGGGTGCTGATGTTTATGTTACAGGTGACATGTACTATCATGTTGCTCATGATGCCATGATGATGGGATTAAATATTGTCGACCCCGGTCATAATGTTGAAAAAGTAATGAAAAATGGGGTGGCCAAGAAATTGGCTCAAATGTGTCGAGAAAAGGAATTCAAAGTCACTATCTTCCCTTCAGAAATAAATACGGACCCTTTTCAATTTGTATAGTTATAACCAATTATTAAAAAGAACCTGTTCAAGTGAACAGGTTCTTTTTTCATTTGAAATTGCGATTTTCTAATTATCGCAGATTAACGGGCAGTAAGACCCCCACTTCAAGGTTGCGAGAGAATCAAAGAAACCTAAGTGGGGGATCAACTGCCCGTAAAGGCCCGATTGGTTCAACTAACCATCAGTGGGGGGTGAAAGAAAACCCCCACTGATGGAAGTTTCACTTTATCTCTTTACTTTAGGCAAGATTTTACTTAATGGTACTTTTTTCTCTTTTACCCACGTATTTTTATCCTGGGGATCAAATTGCTCGATAAAAGAAATAACTTCTTTTGTAATAGGGGTTGGTGTTGATGCACCAGATGTAACACCAACCGTTTTTGCATCCATAATCCAGTCTATATTAAGCTCGGAAATATCCGCAATTCGATAAGCTTTCGTTTCGGCAATTTCTTCTGAAACCTGTGCTAGTCGATTCGAATTATTGCTTTTCGGATCGCCGACTACAATTAGCACATCTGCTTTACCAGCTTGTTCAGCCACTGCCTCTTGCCGAACTTGGGTTGCAAGACATATTTCTTTATGGAACTCTGCCTGTGGGTACTTTTCTTTAATTTCTTCCATCACATGCTTAACATCCCATTGACTCATTGTTGTTTGATTGGTAACGACAATCTTATCATTTTGGATGTTAAGCGCATGAACATCTTCAATTGTTTGTACAAGATGTACAGCATTTGGTGCTACTCCAACTGCTCCCTCTGGTTCTGGATGGCCTTTCTTCCCTATATAAATGATTTGGAAGCCTTCTTTTACTTTTTTCTCAATTAATTCATGCGTTCTTGTTACATCAGGGCAAGTAGCGTCAATTGTTACTAGTCCCTTTTGCTTTGCTAATTCCCTAACTTGAGGAGAAATCCCGTGGGCAGTGAAAATGACTGTGCCCTTATCAACTTTTTCAAGAATATCCATTCGGTTATTCCCATCGAGGGTAATAATCCCATCTTCTTCAAAGGCATCAGTCACATGCTTATTATGGACGATCATGCCAAGTATATAAATTGGACGTGGCAAGGATTTATCAAGAGCTGCATTTCGTGCAATCACCATTGCATCAACAACTCCGTAACAGTAGCCGCGTGGCGAAATTTTAATAACTTCCATGTATGATTACCTCCCAAATATTTATGATCTATAAATAATTGACGTTTTAGCAGGAAAATTTGCAATTACGTATACTATTATATAGGACATCTGTAAATAATAATACTAATAGAGATTTGCAGAAAAATAAAAAAGAAATCGACTATATTGACGATTCCTTTTAACCTTTTTCTTTCCAATGTTAAATGTCAAACGGTTCTAAAAGAATATTTTTGGTTTTGATTGCCCTTTTTTCTCTTTTTTAACATTTTGTATTGGTAGTTTCTCAATTGGAATTTCGTTTTTCTTTTCTTTAGTGGTTTTTATAGACGAGTTATTATTTTTTCGGACATTATCCCCAGCAGATTTATCTGTTGAGCTTGTTAGCCCTCTAAAAGCCTTCCACATAGATGGGATATTCTTAACAATTGGCCCGTATTGCTGGAACATTGGCCCAAATTGCTGTGCGGTCGATAATACTTTTTGTGAATTGGTTAAAAAACCGTTAATAGCCGCTGGATTGCTTAAGGATTTTAGAATGCCTCCTCCTGTATTTGCAGCGCCTGACCCCATAGCTCTGCTGGCAGTTTGCATAGGTCCAGCCGCCATACCCAAAGATTGATTGCCTCGACCGAAGAGTTTGGCTAATAATCCTCCTCCTCTACCCGACCGCATTTGAGAAGGTCCCCCAGGAGGCCTAGATCCCCCTCCCATCATTGGTGAGTTAGGCATCATTTGAGAAGGTCCTCCAGGAGGTCTAAATTCCCCTCCCGTCATTGGTGAATTAGGCCGCATTTGAGAAGGTCCCCCAGGAGGCCTAAATCCCCCTCCCATCATTGGTGAATTAGGCATCATTTGAGAAGGCCCTCCAGGAGGTCTAAATCCTCCGCCCATCATTGGTGAATTAGGCCTCATTGGAGAAGGTCTTCCAGGAGGTCTAAATCCTCCGCCCATCATTGGTGAATTAGGCCTCATTGGAGAAGGTCTTCCAGGAGGCCTAAAACCTCCGCCCATCATTGGTGAATTAGGCCTCATTGGAAAAGGTCCCCCAGGAGGCCTAAAACCTCCGCCCATCATTGGTAAATTAGGCATCATTGGAGGACGCCCTTGCATTGGGTTCATAAATGGCTGTGGAGGCATGCCACCTCGAGATGGTATCCTTGATCCATAATTCATTTACTTTGCCTCCTATCTTTTCTCTAATATTAATAAGGTATGCACTATTTTTGAAATGGTTTTTGTTCGTTTGGGAGGATTTAATTTCTCGTATAAAAGAGGAATTTGTGGTTATTTCATACGAATTTTATTATAATAACAGGATGATTAGATGAATTGAGGAGTTAACAATATGAATGAAACAAAATTTGATCGCTTTAATTTTAAATCTTTTATTCTAAATGCTGTGGAGGAATTGGGCTTTTATGAGCCAACAGAAATACAAGAAAGATTGATTCCCACAATTATTAAAGGTGACAGTGCAATTGGTCAATCTCAAACAGGTACAGGAAAGACTCATTCTTATGTTTTACCGATTTTACAAAAAGTTAATCCTGAAAAACAGGAAGTACAGGCAGTCATTACAGCACCAACAAGAGAACTTGCAAGTCAGATTTACCATGAAATCTTAAAGGTTACGAAGCATTGTCGAGTTGGAGAAGAAATATCATCAAAAGTTTTCATTGGTGGAACGGATAAGCAGAGATCAATTGAAAAATTAAAAACACAGCCGCAAATTGTAGTTGGGACACCAGGCAGAATTAATGATCTAGTGAAGGAACAAGCCTTATTCGTGCATACAGCAAACATGCTTGTTGTAGATGAAGCAGATTTAATGCTTGATATGGGCTTTATTGAGGATGTTGACCAAATCGCAGCAAAAATGCCGGAAAAACTGCAAATGCTTGTTTTTTCTGCAACGATTCCGGAAAAATTAAAGCCGTTTTTGAAAAAGTATATGGAAAATCCAAAATTTATTCAAATAGAACCAAAACAGGTTACAGCTGCAAAGATCGAACACTGGATTATGCCGTCTAGACATAGAAAAAAAGTTAAGCTTGTTCAAGAAGCTTTAACTGTTTTTAATCCGTATCTAGCTATTGTATTTACAAATACAAAGAAAATGGCTGATGAGGTCGCAGATATGCTTATTGAGAGCGGCTTAAAAGTTGGACGAATCCATGGTGATTTGAATCCACGGGAACGTAAAAAAATGATGAAGCAAATAAAAGATTTAGAGTATCAATTTATTGTAGCAACTGATTTAGCTGCTCGAGGAATTGATATTCAAGGGATTAGCCATGTAATCAACTATGAGCTTCCATCAGATTTAGATTTTTATATTCATCGTGTAGGCAGAACAGCTCGTGCTGGCCATTCAGGAATTGCACTTACCATATATGACCCAGCTGATGAAGATTCGTTAAACCGTCTTGAGAAAATGGGAATTGAATTCAAACATGTTGATCTTCAAAAAGATGGATGGACTGATTTAGGACAACGAAATAAACGAAAAAATCGCCAGAAACAAGCCGATGATATTGATAAACAAGCAAAATCTATTGTTAAAAAACCAAAAAAAGTAAAGCCTGGTTACAAAAAGAAAATGCAATCCGAAATAGAGAGCTTTAAAAAACGACAAAAAAGGTTGCAGCGTAAAAAATAAGCATTTAACAGGGAGAGAGATATAAAATGTTAAAAATTGGATCACATGTTTCTATGAGTGGAAAGAACATGCTTTTGGCAGCTAGTGAGGAAGCTGTTTCCTATGGTTCAAATACATTTATGATTTATACAGGAGCACCTCAAAACACGAGAAGAAAAAAAATTGAAGAATTAAACATTGATGCTGGGTTGAAACACATGAAGGAAAATGGTATTTCTGATATTATCGTACATGCTCCTTATATCATTAATATTGGAAACACGACAAATCCAGCTACATTCGATTTAGGTGTAAATTTTTTAAGAACGGAAATTGATCGTACAGAGGCAATTGGAGCTAAACAGATTGTTTTACACCCTGGTGCTCATGTTGGAGCTGGTACTGAGGCTGGTATTAAGAAAATTGTTGAAGGTCTTAACGAAGTTTTAACTGGAGATGAGAAAGTTCAGATTGCTCTTGAAACGATGGCAGGTAAAGGTTCTGAATGTGGAAAATCCTTTGAGGAAATTGCTATGATTATAGATGGTGTTAACTATAATGATCACTTATCTGTCTGCTTTGATACTTGCCATACACATGATGCTGGTTATAATATCGTTGAAGATTTTGATGGTGTTTTAGAGCAATTCGATCGGATTATTGGTCTTGATCGATTAAAAGTTTTGCATATTAATGATAGTAAAAATGAACGGGGTATGAGAAAAGACCGTCATGAAAATATTGGTTTTGGCCATATTGGTTTCAAAGCATTAAACTATATAGTCCATCATCCGCAGTTGAAGGATGTACCAAAAATTCTTGAAACTCCTTTTGTCGGTGAGGATAAGAATAATAAAAAGGCACCGTATAAACATGAAATTTCAATGCTTCGTTCAGAAGAATTTAATGAAAATCTATTAGATATAATTATGCAAGGGTAATTATCAAATATTGCCAGCTATGATCAAAATGAAGCAAAAGCTGTGGAATGATACTCACAGCTTTTGCTTCATTTTATTTTGTAAATTCAATAAATAGTCGATTTACTTCCCTAGCGGTTTCTGGTCCAGCAATCTTTGCAATTTCTTTCACAATTTTGGAGCGTTCAGTATCATTAAAAATATCGATCTGTTTTCCTCTGAGATACTCAGCTATTTTAGTTGCCTGTTGTTTTGTAATAGAAATTTGAAATTGCTCAGCATATTTTAATAATTCAGCGGCAGTCATATTATTTATTTTATAATTGATGATGTTCTCAAATATTTTCAATTCTTATCACTCCTCCAATGTACTTTATGTAGGCGAAATGAAAATCGTGACAGTTATATGGAACGAAAAACATTTTAGTTTAGTGTTAAACTTTATTTAGCAGAGGATTAAAGTATGTAATACAGCGATTAAATCAGATCTTTTCCAATCTAATCTTGTTTCTTTACATTCCTTTATAGTTCATGTATACTAACCATTGTTAAATCGGAATGATTCTTAATATTAAAAGGTGATACAAAATGAAGGCTCAAAAAAAGCCAATTATTGAATTAAAGCAAGTTTCGTATCGTTATGATAAAGAAAATGTGCTTGAAAATATTAATTTGTCTATCGAGGAAGGGGCATTTCTAGGAATTGTTGGACCAAATGGGTCTGGAAAATCTACAATGTTAAAGCTAATTCTTGGATTGATAAAAACTCAAAAGGGAGAAATTCACCTTTTCGGACAGGATATTAGCCGTTTTAAAGACTGGCAAAAGATTGGTTTTGTTTCCCAAAAGGCAAACTCCTTTAATACAGGCTTTCCTGCAACTGTATTTGAGGTTGTTGCGAGCGGATTAACGAAAAAACTTGGATTATTTAAATTTCTAAAAAAAGAGCATCACCAAAAGGTTATTCAGGCTATAGATTCTGTGGGCCTCCACCCTTTTAAAAATCGCAATATAGGTGAGCTTTCAGGGGGACAACAGCAACGTGTATTTATTGCAAGAGCGTTAGTGAGTGATCCGAAACTTTTGATTCTTGACGAGCCAACAGTAGGAGTTGACGCTCAAAATGTTCAATCGTTTTATCAAATGCTCGATAGCCTAAATAAGGATCTAGGAATTACTCTTTTATTAGTGACTCACGATATCGGTGCCATTTCTGATAAAGTTACACATGTGGCATGTTTAAATAAGCATTTGCATTTCCATGGAAAAACGGCAGAATTTGAGGAATTGAAAAAGGATGAAATGTCGGATTTTTATGGTCATGATATCCATATTCTCACACACAATCATGACCATCATCACCATGGAGGTACAGAGCAATGATAGCAGGGATTTTACAATATGAATTTTTGCAAAATGCCTTTTTAACAGGCATTATCATAGGTATTATTGCTCCTTTATTAGGAGTTTTTATTGTTGTTCGAAGATTATCTTTAATAGCAGATGCACTAAGCCATGTGACTCTAGCAGGAATTGCAGCGAGTCTTTATTTAGAGAAAAATTTTATGACTTTCTCAGGCTTGAATCCAATGTATATGGGAATGGCCTTTTCAGTGACGGGGGCATTATTTATTGAAAAACTACGCGCTGTATATAAGCATTACCAAGAGCTTGCTATCCCAATTATTTTATCAGGGGGGATTGGTTTAGGAGCCATTTTTATTTCTCTTACTGATGGGCTTAATACGGATATAATGGGTTATTTATTTGGAAGTGTGAGTGCGGTAAGCCGTATCGATCTTTGGACGATTTTGATCATAAGCATTCTTGTTATTACATTGGTTATTTTATTATATAAAGAATTATTTTTATTATCATTTGATGAAGAGCATGCGAAAGCGTCTGGAATTGCAGCAAAAAGTGTTCATTTTATTTTTATCATAATGGTTGCACTCGTGATTGCAGCCTCGATGAGAATTGTTGGTATTTTACTTGTTTCTTCATTAATGACTTTACCAGTTGCTGCAAGTATCCGAATTGCTACCGGATTTAAACAAACAATCTTATTTTCTATTCTATTCGGAGAAATATCTGTGTTAAGTGGGCTTTCGCTTTCCTATTATTTAGATATAGCACCTGGTGGAACGATCGTCATGATCGCAGTACTTATTTTGATTATAACAATTCTTATGAAAAAATTGACAATTAAGCTAAAATAGGTATAGACGAAGGGTTACTTTATAAAGAGGTGAATGATGTGGATATTAATGAAGCATTACAGCTGCTAAAGGATAAAGGGTATAAGCATACGGGTAAAAGAGAAGAAATGCTGCAATTATTTGCTAAAAGCAATAAATATTTAACAGCAAGAGATGTTCTTACATGGATGAAGGATGATTATCCAGGATTAAGCTTTGATACAATATATAGGAATTTGTCTTTATTTTTTGAACTTGGTATTTTTGAAATGACGGAGCTATCAGGAGAAAAGCATTTTCGGTTTACTTGTTCTCATGATCATCATCACCATCATTTCATTTGCTTAGATTGCGGAAAAACGAAAGAAATTGAAACCTGTCCAATGAAAGAGCTGCAGGATAATTTAAGAGGCTATGATGTATCAGGACATAAGTTTGAAATATATGGCCGATGTCCTGAATGTGTTAGTTAAAACAGAAAAACGGCTTAACTGCCGTTTTTCTGTCTTATTTCTCCTTTTAGCCAATTTTCTACCCAAATATTTGCTTCTGCCCAATTATTTACACGGATGACCCCACTTGGAATTGGCTCCTGATTGTATGGAGTATCAAATAAAACGACAGGTATTTTACATTCTTCATGAATCATTACAGCATTGTCGTGTTTATCCTCGAAGAAGATATCTACTTTATATTCTTTAGCTGCTTTAATCTTATTATGGGTACCAATTAAATCAATATGATGAAAGCTCAATGCGTTTTTTAAGAACCATTCCTTTGTCAAATTAAGCAGATGTGATCCTCGTGCACTAATAAAAAACAATTCATGCTCCTTTTCCCATTTATTCAAAATATGTTTAGCTCCGTCTGCAAGTGGGGATTCAGCATAAATAACTGGCTCTATTTCAGCAAACCAGTTAGCAAACTCCTCTTCAGAAATATCGACTAAATGGTTAAGGTCGTATTGTTTTACATCATTTAATGTAATATTAAGATTAAATGCATGATTTAAATATGGAATTAAAGATGATGGACAAGTGACGGTCCCATCAATATCTATACCAAACCGCTTTTTCATAAAATACTCCCCTTATAACAAAGTTCAATCTATATCTTAGTAAAAACAAGAGCTAAAGTAAAACATTAACATCATTAAATAAAACATTTTCGTAAACAATATTAATGCTCCAAAAGAAATGCATCAAGGGTTGCTAAATGGAAAGAATTGTTTCCATATTTGAAAGCGAGGGATCATGATGGCAGATCAAGAACGTGAATACGAAGATTATGATCTTCGTGAAGCGAAAGAAATTGAAGAAAAGAACCAATATGGAGTTGCAGATTATACAGAAGAAACCTCTGCTGAACTTGCTGCACCTGTTTCATATGACAGGGACAGGGATATAGAAAATGAGAAGGAAGATGAGACTGATACAGCAGGTAGGGGAATAGGGATTTCTGCTTTGGTTCTTTCCATCATCTCATTGTTTGTGTTACCAATCCTGTTAGGAGCGACAGGCATTGTGCTTGGCTTTGTTGCACGGGCGAGAGGGGCTAGAACCCTTGGAAACTGGGCAATAGGAATCGGAGTTGTATCAATAATTGTAGGGATGTTTATCCTACCATTTTTTTAAAAAATTTTTAACAAAAATAAAGAAGCCTGGCACCGAATGCCAGGCTTTTTATGAATTAATAATATTTCTTCAGTTAGAGTTATGTCTAGCTCCATATTGAAGGCTTAAGGTTTAATTTACTGATTCAGCTTTTTTCTTTTCCTCTTCTTGCTTTGCAAAATACTCCGCTGCTATTTTGTCAATTTCAATTTTTAATTCATCGACCATTGTGGCCTCAGGAACTTTGCGTACAATTTCTCCTTTGCGGAATAAAAGGCCTTCTCCCCTTGCACCAGCAATACCAATATCAGCTTCTCTGGCTTCTCCAGGGCCATTAACAGCACAGCCAAGAACAGCTACTTTAATAGGGGCTTTTATTTTTTGGATGTATTCCTCTACTTCATTTGCAATGCTAATTAAATCAATCTCGATACGACCGCAAGTTGGGCATGAAATTAACGTGGCTGCATTCGAAGAAAGGCCAAATACCTTAAGTAATTCACGCGCAACTTTAACTTCTTCCACAGGGTCCGCACTTAATGAAATACGAAGTGTATTTCCAATGCCTTTATTCAAAATAGCACCCAATCCTGCTGCACTTTTAATAGTACCAGCAAATAAAGTGCCAGATTCAGTTATACCTAAATGCAATGGATAATCAAAGGCTCTCGCTGCTTTATCATAAGCCTCAATAGCTAGGTTAACGTCTGATGCTTTCATTGAGACGATAATATCATGAAAATCTAGATCTTCAAGAATTTTTATGTGATGAAGGGCACTTTCCACCATTCCATCTGCAGTTGGATATCCATATTTTTCAAGAATCTTTTTTTCTAACGATCCGGCATTTACACCGATTCGAATCGGAATACCCTTTGCTTTTGCCGCTTTTACAACGGCTTCAACCTTTTCACGTCTTCCGATATTCCCTGGATTGATTCTGATTTTATCAGCACCGCCCTCAATTGCTTTAAGAGCAAGCTTATAATCAAAATGTATATCTACAACAAGAGGAATGTTGATCTGTTTTTTAATATCTGCAATAGCATCTGCCGCCCTTTCGTCAGGACAAGCAACCCGCACGATTTGGCAGCCAGCTTCTTCTAAGCGTTTTATTTCAGCAACTGTAGCTTCGACATCATGTGTTTTTGTTGTTGTCATACTTTGGATAAAAAGCTCATTACTGCCGCCGATTGTTAAAGGTCCAACTTTAACAGGGCGAGTTTTTGTACGATGTATAAGTTCACTCAATGGAGATTCGCTCCTTTTTACTGATCATTTTATTTATGTTGTTTCCAATAATGAAATAAAACTTCACATTAATATTGTATCAATGATTCTCTGGAATTGACAAGAATGTTGGCTGTTCATGAATAGGATTTTTTTAATCGCTGATTAAAAGGCACTCCACTTTGTTAAGATGCAATTGCCGAAAGGACTATGTAATGACTAGTTTTTTGAGCAATAGGAAGGTTTAAATTTATTAAAGTACTAAAGTAAAGTTAGTGTTTAATTAAATAACTCCTAAAAGATCGCATAAGAAACTAAAAAAGAACGGATGCCAAGTTTTCCTAATAATTCGGAAATTTATAAGTATATCCAAATTTTATCTCCTCTGGCTTTATACCTTTATTCAAGTTTGTAAAATCAGAAATAACCTTGTTAATGGGGACTGGAAGGGGTCCATTTATTTTTTTCTCAACGATTGATAGAACAGTTTCACCTGGACTAACCTTTTTTTCGAAAAACGGTAGGGAACCGTTTATTGGTGCCATTGCTTCTATGACTGGTTCTTTTGATTCTGGCAATGTACCTTGGGTTAAATCGTAATATATCACATATACAATAAGGATAGAAATAAGAAATGCAGCTAGACGCTTCATATTCATTAACCTCCAAGAATAAATGGCTGTATAACAAATAAGTATGCTTGTCCAAAGAATTTAGAACGTAGGAAGAATAAATATTTTAAATAGAAAAAATTAACATAATCATTACGTTATCATTACGTTTTATTTACTTATTCTTTACATTTTATTAATATTTCTTTGCAATAATGATCGCAGGGAATAGAAGGGGGCATCCATTTGTAAATGAAGAAAATAAAAGAGAATTTTCACATTTTTTTAACAAAGATATCTCTTCAAACAAGGCTTTTAGTTTTGATTTTAGGCTTACTTCTTGTAAGTGTTTCTACTGTAGCGTATATCTCATATGCAAAATCAAAAGAAACAACGATAAACTTAATAGAGCAGCGTTTAACAAAAGAGGTTCAGACCATTTATGATATGGCACAGAATCTGATGCTTCTCTATGTAGGTGATGAAGAAAAGTTTAATAAAAAAATGAATCAAGTAATAAAAAGCCAGGATGCGGAGCTTGCACAAGATGGAATATCGGGGAATTTCTTTTTAGTTAATGAAAAAGGTGCTACTCCATTTCAAATCAGCAAAAATACAAATATCAAATTTTCTCAGTCAATTATTGATGAAATCAGAAAAAAAGAGAATGGTCTTTTCCATCAAAATATTAATGGGGAGCCGTATACAATATCATTCCAGTCTGTACAAGAATTAAAAGGGATATATGCCATTGCTATCCCGCAAAAGCAGTATTTAAAAGAAAATAATGAAACGGCCAAATACATATTTATTGTTGTATTAATTAGTCTCACAATTACTTCTATCATAGTTAGTCTTTTAGTGAGAAACCTTACGAGGCCGCTATCTAGATTAAGAGAAGTAATGAGAGAAGCTAGGAATGGAAATTTAGATGTTCATGTTGAAGCAAATACATCGACTCCTGAAATAACATCTCTTGTCAAAAGCTTTGACGCGATGATTAAGCAAATGAGTGCTCTCCTTTACAAAATATCCTCCACGACAATGGATCTTTCTAAAACGGGTGGTGATCTTCAGAGTCTGTCAGGAACGGTATTGGAAGAGAACGAAATGCTAATGGAAGCAATTCAAGTTGTTAAAACAGGTGCAGAACAAACGGCAAGCAGTTCAGAGGAAAGCGTTCAAATGTTTCAAAATATGAAAAACTCTATTGAAAATATTTTCGTACATATGAATGATGTCATGATTAAAGCACAATCTATGAATGATTCAGCACATAATGGTGAAAAGAGTGTAGGCAATCTAATTCAGGCTTTTGATCATTTTGGACAAGAGTTTCAGGGAGTTGCATCTACGGTTCAAGAAGTAAAAGATCATTCGGAATCCATTGCAAAAATTATTACCTTTATTCAACAAATTTCTGCACAGACAAAGCTTTTAGCCCTGAATGCTGCAATAGAGGCTGCAAGGGCAGGCGAGTCTGGAAGCGGATTTGCAGTTGTTGCAAATGAGGTTCGATTATTAGCTGAACAATCATCAAATGCAACTGAGGAAATAAAACGAACAATTGAGCAAATGGAGATGATCTCCTCTAAGGCATCCAGTGAATTTAGCAACATGCTAGGGAATTTCCAATCACATCTTGAAACGGCATCTGCAAGTAGAAAATCATTTGATTCACTAATGATTGAAATTGAAAAAGTTAGTGGCATGATAAAAAATGCCCAGAATGAGTTAGTAACTCTTAATCATGCGATGCCAAAGATGGAATCTTCTGCAGAAAACTTTGTTTCAGTTTCCCAGCAAACTCTTGCGAGTGCAGAACAAATGCTTGAAGCCTCACAAAGGCAAATGAATAATGTGAGAATGAATCATCAGACTGGAGAAAAGTTAAAGGATTTATCGCAATCATTAGCAAAACATAGCTCTGAGTTCAGTTATTCCATAAACAATTAATTTACATTAGAAAAACTAAGGCCTTCGCAAAATCCTTTTTGGAGAAATGCCTTAGTTTTTATTGTGCGATATTATTAGCAGTAATTTATCAAGGCTGCTCATTACGTATTACCTTAATAGCTGAAACTTTCTTTTAGCTAAAAAATAAAACGCGCTTTCGCGCGTTTTATTTTTTTCTCGGCTGAGGTATTTCTTTTATAGCTAAGAAAAGGATCATAATGGCAACGAACCAATTGATGATGGCTCCATTGGGTACGACAGTTTGAAGACTATTCATGATTGTAAAAAACATAGTTGGAAGTGTAACACTATAAGCTGCCAATCTCCAACACTGACTGTACTGTAGATTTCTAAACATCATTTTTTTCATAAACAATCCGAATAAAGCAAGAATAGATATTTCGATAAATTTCATTCCGCTAGCAAAAATGTAAATCACAACAGCAAGTAATGGGATGAAAATAGGTAACGATGAATCTGCATTAGCTAATAATTCAAGCAAACTCTCATTTGTTAATGATAGATCTGGAAACATGGAGTAAGGCAAAGATTGAACTTGTCCTCCAGCTATAAAATAGGCATCATTTTTTAATATCGCTAAAGTATTATCGCTATTTGCCAACTTCTCAGTATCTACAGTTCCAGTAGAATCGAAAATTATCGTAAAATCCTCTTTGTTAATAATAATTGGAGCATCTTGTTCTGCTTGCAGCACACCGTTTTCAATTTGAAAAGGGGGAAGTTCATTTTTTACACTTTCCTCAATTGCATTAACACCATTAATCAAAGCCGAACTAAAATAATATACAGATGGGATAATAGATAAAAAAACAAGAAAAAACACGTATAAAATCGTTTTCCCTATTCCTTGAAAGCGGAACATAGCAATGTCCTTAGGAGAATAGAAACTTTTAATAAATTGCTTGAAAATATTCATTTTGACACACCCTTAAAAATGATCATCACATTATTTTAACCGGATAAATACAGCAGTACAAGTATTTGATCTGCAAAAGACCTTTGAATAATGTAATATAGTTGTAATATAAAGCTCTATTGTAAAGGTATTGTAAATTTAGACCGAGAACTCTTTACTTTGAAATAAAACTTCATTAATAATTGTATGGTGTTTGAAGAAAAATGTCGAATTAATTACTTAATAGGGGTTGGGAAAGTGGAACTAAATATTCAGCAGATGCTTTTTGAATTTTTAGGCGGACTTGGAATTTTCTTATTTGGAATTAAATATATGGGAGATGGTCTTCAGAAATCAGCAGGTGACCGTTTAAGAGATTTACTTGATCGTTTCACTACAAATCCTCTTATGGGTGTATTGGCGGGTATGCTCGTAACAGTCCTCATACAGAGCAGTTCGGCTACAACAGTCATAACAGTTGGATTAGTTAGTGCTGGTTTTATGTCGCTGCGCCAAGCAATCGGCGTCATAATGGGGGCAAATATCGGAACAACCGTTACAGCATTTATTATTGGTATTGATGTTGGTGAATATGCACTTCCTATTATTGCAGCGGGTGCTGTTTTACTATTCTTTTTCAAAAATAAAAAGGTTCATAATGTTGGTCAGATCGTATTCGGATTTGGCGCACTGTTTTATGGTTTAGAGTTAATGAGTGGAGGGATGAAACCATTAAGCTCCCTTGAATCTTTTCATGATCTAACAGTAAATCTGAGTTCAAGTCCAATTTTAGGAGTCATTGTCGGAACAGTTTTTACTGTCATTGTTCAAAGCTCAAGTGCGACCATCGGGATATTGCAGGGGCTATTTTCTGAAAACCTTCTTGATTTAAATGCTGCATTACCTGTGCTTTTTGGAGATAATATTGGAACTACGATCACGGCGATACTAGCATCCATTGGTGCTTCTGTCGCTGCGAAAAGAGCTGCAGCAGTACATGTTTTATTCAATTTAATTGGAACAACGATTTTCTTGATATTATTAAAACCATTTACGTTATTAGTTGGAAATATACAGGATGCTTTGGGTCTTAATCCTGAAATGACAATCGCTTTTGCCCACGGAATATTTAATGCGTCTAATACGATTATTCAATTGCCATTTGTCGCGGTATTAGCATGGATTGTGACAAAATTGATTCCGGGTGAAGATTCTGTCTTGGAATACAAAGCCAAACATCTAGATCCAGTATTTATCGAACAGTCACCTTCTATTGCGCTTGGACAAGCAAAAGAGGAAGTATTAAGAATGGGCAAATTTTCGATACATGGTTTAGAGGAAACACATGAATTCTTAAAGACTAGACTTCAAAAGCATTCAGATAATGCCATACAAATTGAAGATGCACTTAATAATCTAGATCGAAAAATTACGGAATATTTAATAGAACTAGCTACTAGCTCACTGTCTGATCATGAATCAGAAGAGCATACAATGCTGATGGATACAGTTAGAGATATTGAAAGAATCGGGGATCATTACGAAAATATTATTGAGCTTATTGAATATCTTCAAGCGAATAAAGTAAAGATTACAGAACCTGCTATGGCAGATTTAGAGGAGATGTTTAACCTCACTATTTCTACTGTATCAGAATCAATACAAGCGCTTGATCATAATGATAAAAAAGTGGCTGCGCATGTTGTGCAAAAAGAAGAAGAAATTGATAAAATGGAAAGAAGGCTACGTAAACAGCATATACTGCGTTTAAATGAAGGACTATGTTCTGGACAAGCGGGTATTGTATATGTAGACATTGTAAGTAATCTTGAGAGAATTGGTGATCATGCAGTAAATATTGCCGAAGCTGTTTTAGGAGAAGAAAATTAGTTAATGATAAAGAGCAAGGAGGGTGTCCCTCCTTGCTCTATTAAGCTATTTGGGAAAGCTTATGTTCATTAGTAAACTAATAATGGTGGATGGTGAAAAATGGAACACTTCTATTGGAGTTTAATTATTATTTTATTTATTGTTTCATTTGTTGGGCTTGTATATCCGATTATTCCAAGTGTGCTTTTCCTCATTGCTGGCTTTTTATTGTACGGCTTTGTGTTTACTTTTGATGAATTCAACTGGTTATTTTGGGTCATTCAGGGTCTGTTTGTTGTCTTGCTTTTTGGAGCAGATTATTTAGCAAATATGATTGGGGTTAAAAAGTTTGGCGGCTCAAAAGCAGGAATATGGGGAAGTACAATTGGAATTATTTTAGGACCTTTTGTGATCCCTGTATTTGGTATTCTAATCGGCCCATTTTTGGGAGCCATCATTGCTGAATTTGCTGTAAACAAAAAAGAATGGAAAGAAGCTGTCAAAATCGGATTTGGATCAGTTATTGGATTTATCAGCAGTGTTGTTACAAAAGGAATCATTCAGATCATAATGATTGTTTATTTTTTTCTCGTTATTTAACAATTAGAGGGAAAACCATAATCTAGGATAAAAAATAAAATGGCAGATTGAAAAATTGGATATATTTTATTAAAATCGGGAAATGTATATTTGGAATTAAGCATTTTGATTGAAACGATTTTCTTTCTTTGGTAATCTACAAATATAGCCATGAAGAATCATTCTAATTTCAGAATAATAAGAACTCTAGAATAATTTAATTGGCTAATAATTATTTACATAGGAGGAATGTATAATGGCATTTGAATTACCACAATTACCTTATGCTTACGATGCATTAGAACCAAATATTGACAAAGAAACAATGAATATTCACCACACAAAGCACCACAACACATATGTAACAAATTTAAATAACGCTTTAGAAGGAAATGAAGAGTTTCTTTCTAAATCAGTAGAAGATGTTATTTCAAATATGGATGCTGTACCTGATGCTGTACGTACTGCTGTACGTAATAATGGCGGCGGACACGCAAACCATACATTATTCTGGCAAGTTATTTCTCCTAATGGCGGGGGAGAGCCTACTGGTGATTTAGCAGCGGCAATTAATAGCAAATTCAGCAGCTTTGAAAGCTTTAAGGAAGAGTTTGCAAAAGCAGCTACTACACGTTTCGGCTCTGGCTGGGCTTGGCTTGCAGTAAACAATGGCGAGCTTGAAGTAACAAGTACTCCAAACCAAGATTCTCCTTTAATGGAGGGTAAGACGCCAATTTTAGGCTTAGACGTTTGGGAGCATGCTTACTATTTAAAATATCAAAACCGTCGTCCAGATTACATCAATTCTTTCTGGAATGTTGTGAATTGGGATGAGGTTTCAAAACGCTATAGTGCTGCAAAATAATGTCATTACTTAACACGGCAGAGAGTGTCTCTGCCGTGTTTTTCTAACTAAACCCTAAAAAATTGTATAAGAGAACTGGATTTGTTGGAAACTACCCTTTAGATGCAAAGGGGAGTTTTTTTATGAGTAAGGTAAAGAAATTGATCGGTGATGTTGAAATAACAAAGGATTTAGGATTATTACTTATAATTGGTGGATTATATTCATTAAGTGTCGCTCTATCCAATACATTTGTGAATATTTATCTTTGGAAGCAGTCAGGAGAGTTCAGGGATTTAGGTTTATATAATCTAACAGTCGTTGTGATACAGCCATTGACATTTATCTTAGCGGGCAGATGGGCGAAAAAAGTGGACCGTGTAATCGTGCTTAGGATCGGAGTTATTTTTCTAACTGCATTTTACCTAGCTGTTTTAATCATTGGAACGAATGCTTCGAAATTTTTATTTCTGTTAGGAACGCTTCTTGGAATAGGCTATGGTTTTTACTGGCTGGCATTCAACGTACTAACATTTGAAATTACTGAACCTGAAAATCGAGATTTCTTTAACGGGTTTCTTGGAATTTTAACTTCTATAGGTGGAATGATTGGCCCAATTGCTGCTGGCTTCATTATTTCGAAATTGGAAAAATTCACGGGATATTCAATCATTTTTGGAATTTCACTTGGTCTATTTTCGCTTGCAGTTTTTTTAAGTTTTTTTATTAAAAGACGTCCTGCAAAAGGAAAGTATTGGTTTAGAAGAATAGTTTCTGAACGAAAAAATAATATGAATTGGCGGCTCATTACAAATGCTCATTTTTTTCAAGGTCTTCGTGAAGGTACCTTTGCTTTTGTCATATCAGTCTTCGTCTTTATTTCAACCGGCAGTGAATTAGCTTTAGGGGCTTACGGACTAGTTAATTCCGGGGTTTCATTTATTGCATACTATGCTGTGTCACGTTTACTTAAGAAACAGTATCGGAAAAAGGCAATATTAATTGGTGGAATCATATTGTTTGCCGCCATATTTTTAATCATATTTGAAATAAGCTACTCCAAATTGCTTATCTATGGAGCTACAATCGCCATCGCGTATCCTCTTTTACTTGTCCCGTATATATCAATGACCTATGATGTGATCGGAACAGGATGGAAGGCTGCAGAAATGCGAATAGAATATATTGTCGTAAGAGAATTATTCGTCAATTCTGGCAGAGTCTTTTCTGTCCTGTGCTTCCTAGTAGTAATTACCTTTTTTGATGAACAAAAAGGCATTCCTATTCTTCTTCTTTTTCTTGGTGCCGGCCATTCAATTATTTATTTCTTTATCCGAAAAATCCATTTTCAATCAACATGAGAGAAGAGTATGATCCTCTTCTCTTTTTTAAGGATAGGCTCTGTTAAACTTCCTTGTTGATTTCCGCTGCAGACACTTCGCGATCGCAGGCGGTCTGGAAGTCCCTGTCGCTCCTGCGGGGTCTCCCTTTGACTCGCGTCTCCCTCAGGACGTTGAATAATCTTCCCTGAATAAACACTGGACGAAGGAAATACGAATGCATTTTCGAGGATCTCGCGCCTTTCGCTACAATCAACAACAAAATAGAATTATCAACACTGAGCTTTAGCACAGCCTTAGGATAAGAGCCGATTTCTTAAAAATCCAACCAGCTCACATATTTTTAAAAAATATCCAGCTATTTTCTTATAGGTTCTTTCTAGAATAAATGAATGATTTCTTATAGAATGGTATGAGGGGAATAAACAAGTTAACCTTTTTAAAGGAAGTGTAGATTCAAATTGAATAAAAATAAAAAGAAGAAAAAGTCACATGTTCCATTCCGTTTGAACATTTTATTTTTGATGGTGTTTATATTGTTTTCTATATTGATTCTTCGATTAGGTGTTGTTCAAATTGTGTATGGAGACGATTATAAACGGGAGATAGAGCGAACAGAGGATGTAACTGTCAATAATCCTGTACCACGGGGAAAGATGTATGATCGGACAGGAAAGGTAGTCGTTGATAATAAACCGCAAAATGCCATTACCTATACGAAGAGTACGGGAGTTAAACAGGATGAAATGCTTGAAGTAGCAGAGGACCTTGCTATGCGCATAGAAATGGACACAAAAAAGGTCCAAGAGAGAGATAAAAAAGATTACTGGATTATGAAAAATGAGGAGCGAGCGGATGAAAAGGTTTCAAAAAAAGAAATTGATAAATTGAAGGGAAAATATGAGGGAAAAGAATTAGATAAAGAGATTTATCAATTAAAGCTTAATCGCATTACAGAGGAAGAGCTGAATGAGCTCACAGAACAGGATTTAGAGATTCTTGCCATATATAGAGAGTTTTCAACTGGATATGCTTTGACACCCCAAATTGTAAAAAATAAAGATGTAACGCCTGAGGAATTTGCAGTTGTAAGTGAAAATCTACAGCTTCTTCCAGGTGTTGATACAACAACAGATTGGGAAAGATATTATCCATTTGGTTCAACTTTAAAGTCTGTTCTAGGGAAGGTAACAGATTCTGATGAAGGTTTGCCAGCAGAGCAGCTTGATTATTATTTAGCAAGGGGTTACAGTCGAAATGATCGGGTAGGGAAGAGCTATATAGAACAGCAGTATGAAGAGGTTCTGAATGGTCATAAAGCGAAAGTCAAAAATGTTACTGATAAGGCGGGTAATGTTCTTGAAACGATTCCTATAACGGAAGGGAAAAGAGGAAACGACCTTGTCCTTAGTATAGACATGGAGTTACAGCAAGCAACGGAAAAAATCATTGAAGAAGAGATAAATGAAACAAAAAAAACTAAAGGTGGTACGTCATTGCTTGATCGTGCTAATGTTGTGGTTATGGACCCGCGCACTGGTGAGGTACTTACAATGGCGGGCAAGAAAATAGTTAAAGATAAGGAAACAGGAAAAAAGGAAATACAGGATGACGCACTCGGCAATATTTCGATGACATATAACGTCGGTTCAGCAGTCAAGGGAGCAACAATCATGACAGGGTATAATACTGGGGCAATCAAGCCAGGTACAACTTTTTATGACAAGCCGATGCATATTCTAAATACACCTGTGAAAAAATCCTGGAAAAACCTTGGTCCTGTCAATGATAGTGATGCACTAAAAATGTCCTCGAATATATATATGTTCCACACGGTTATTAACATAGCTGGTGGTAAGTATATACCAAATGGTCCTTTACCATTGAATCTTGAGTATGGAATGAAAACAATGAGGGATTCCTTTGCACAATATGGTCTTGGTGTGAGAACTGGAATAGACCTTCCGAATGAACAAATTGGATTTAAAGGGCCAGCTGAAACAACAGGTTTACTTCTTGACTTTTCCATCGGTCAGTATGATACGTATTCAAATATGCAGCTAGCCCAATATGTTTCTACAATTGCTAATGGCGGCAACCGGATGGAGCCCCATATTGTGAAATCGATTCATGAGCCTTTAATGGAAAATGATGAGATCGGTCCAATTGTTGAGGAAATTTCTCCGAAAGTACTTAACCGTGCTGATGGGAAAGACGAATGGTTCGATAGGGTTCAAGGCGGATTCCGCAGAGTTACACAGGAGCCAGGTGGAACAGCCTACCATTGGTTCGGAGACAAAGACTATAACCCTGCTGGAAAGACCGGGACTGCTCAAGCATTTTACGATGGACCTGATAAACAAGAAAAATATGGAAAAGAGCTTCATGAAGTCATTAATTTAAGCTACGTTGGCTATGCACCAGCGGATGAGCCAGAAATTGCGATTGCTGTTCTCGTTCCATGGGCATATGATTCAGGAAGAGGCCATTATATGAATCTTGAAATTGCGGAACGTGTTATGGATACTTATTTTGACCTAAAAAAGCAGCGACAAAATGGGAATGAAAATGCCGCACAATCAAGCCAAGATGATAAAAACAAAGAAAATGTGCCAGAAGGCGAAGAAGCACAATAGTATAGCTTGCAAACAGCTTGTCTCTTAATTATTAGGGGGCAGGCTTTTTTTATTCCATTTTTATTTATTTATAAAAACATTCGTTTTTACAACGTAATTTACAAAACCTTTACAATTTGTTAAAACCAGATTAATGCTTGAGTATTATTCTATTAAATGTAGGACAAAACAACCAAATCTTTTAGGGGGAATTTAAGAAATGAAAAGCTTTAAATTCTTGGCACTTTCAGCAATGATTGGAGCAGTGCTAGCATTCACTTCAGCTTGTGGGTCAAAAGAAGAAACAACAAACAGCGGTTCTCAAACTGAAGGAAACAATACTGAGCAAGCTAATGAAGAAGGAAAGCAACTTCAAGGTGAAATAAATATTGATGGATCATCTACTGTATTTCCGATTATGGAAGCTGTAGCTGAAGAATTTAATACGGAGCAGCCTGGAGTAAAAGTTTCTGTTGCGACCTCTGGTACAGGTGGCGGTTTTAAAGCCTTTATTGCTGGAACGACTGATATGAGTAACGCTTCTCGTCCAATAAAAGATGAAGAAAAAGCACAGTTAGAGGAAAAAGGAATTGAATATACAGAATTAAAATTAGCAAATGATGGACTATCCGTTGTTGTAAGCAAGGACAATACTTGGGTTGATTATTTAACTGTAGATGAATTAAAGAAAATGTGGTTAGAAGATGGAACAGTTAAGAAATGGTCTGATATTCGTGAGGGATGGCCAGAAGAAGAAATTAAATTCTACTCACCTGGTACAGATTCTGGAACTTTCGACTATTTCGATGAAGTTATTCTAGAAGAACAACCGTTAGTTGAAAAAGCAACACTCTCTGAAGACGATAACATTTTAGTACAAGGCGTTTCAGGGGATAAAAATGCAATTGGTTATTTCGGCTATGCTTACTATGCTGAAAACAAAGATAAATTGAAGGTAGTGCCAATCGATGCAGGTAATGGCCCGGTTGAGCCTACAAATGAAACTGTTGAAAGTGGAGAATATGCTCCATTATCACGTCCATTATTCACTTATGTAAAAAATGATTCTGTTAAAAAAGAAGAAGTGTATGAATTTGTTAAATTTACAATTGAAAATGCAGCTCAGCTTGCAGAAGATGTTGGCTACGTTAAATTAAAGGATGAAGAATATACAGAGGCCTTAGAAACACTTGAAGGTCTGAAGTAAGATCCAAAACAGAAATGATGGGAAGCACGTTTTTAGTGCTTCTCCTCTTGTTTTTGATAATATATGGGGAAAGTTTTTTGAGTTAGAGAATTGTCTAGCTACAGCGCCTACCCCCTCGAGGTCACAAGCCAATCCTCCCAGAAAGGTAAAGAACACCTTTCCGAGAGGCTTGACTTGTGCTTGTCGGGGGTGAGCAAGGCGCTTCCGCTTTTAGGGTGAAAGGGGTTTTCATTTTGCAAAATTCAACAAAGACGTTTTCCGTACAGGAAATGATTCAGGTAAAAAAACAAAAAAAGAATACAAGCTCAACGATTGAAAAAATCGTTCCTATACTATTGCTATTTACAGCTATTGTTTCGGTACTAACAACTCTTGGAATCGTACTTACACTAATAGTTGAAACATTTACTTTCTTTAGCCGAGTTTCGATTGTAGAATTCTTTACGTCAACAAAATGGTATCCTTTCTCACCTACTCAAGGATCGTATGGCGTTTTGCCACTTGTTGTAGGAACCTTAAAAGTAACAGGGATTGCTGCCATTGTAGCGATCCCAATCGGATTAGCTACAGCGATTTTTTTGAGTGAGTATGCATCAGATAGAACTCGCAGAATCATAAAGCCGATATTAGAAGTATTAGCAGGAATTCCTACTATCGTTTATGGATTTTTCGCCTTAACATTTGTTACACCGTTATTGAGAGAATTCATTCCTTCCCTTGAAATATTTAATGCGTTAAGTCCAGGGATCGTTATTGGGATTATGATCACACCAATGATCGCATCTTTGTCTGAGGATGCAATGTCTTCAGTACCAAATTCAATGCGCGAAGGGGCACTCGCCCTAGGTTCAACTAAGCTGGAAGTTTCCTTAAAAGTTGTTCTGCCAGCTGCTATTTCTGGTGTTATCGCTTCAGTCGTCCTCGCTGTTTCCCGGGCAATTGGAGAAACGATGATTGTAGCAGTTGCAGGCGGATCTACACCTAGTATGAGTTGGGATCTAACTAGTTCAATTCAAACGATGACAGCCTATATCGTTCAGGTAAGCCAAGGTGATGCTGGTTATGGAACAACTATTTATTACAGCATTTATGCGGTTGGATTTACACTTTTCGTCTTTACATTAGTGATGAACTTATTTGCCCAGTTTATCTCTCGTCGTTTCAGGGAGGAGTATTAAATGAAACTAATTAACCACACATCAGTTGTTAAGCATATGAAACCTAGACTAGTAATAAACATTCTCTTTAAATCTTTGTTTTTTGCAGCTACATTGTTTGGTTTGCTAGTTTTAGGAATTTTACTTTATCGGATATTCACTCAAGGAATCGCTTATCTTGATATGCAGTTTCTCCAAAGCCTTCCTTCACGTAAGCCAGAACAGGCTGGGATTAAAACTGCTTTGGTTGGAACAATTTGGTTAATGGCGGTAGTGGCGCCTATTTCCTTATCTTTAGGTGTTGGAACGGCCATATATTTAGAAGAATATGCGAAGAAAAACCGCTTTACAAGTTTTATTCAAGTGAATATTTCAAATCTAGCAGGCGTTCCATCAATCGTCTTTGGTTTATTGGGACTAACTGTTTTCGTTCGTGCTCTCTCACTTGGAACAAGCGTCTTAGCTGCCGGTTTAACAATGAGCTTACTAGTTCTTCCAATTATTATTGTTGCTTCACAGGAAGCGATAAGATCCGTTCCAAAAGAATTAAGAGAGGCTTCTTTTGGAATGGGTGCAACAAAATGGCAAACAATTGTTCATGTTGTCTTACCTGCTGCAATTCCAGGTATATTGACAGGCGGGATTCTAGCATTATCAAGAGCTATAGGCGAGACGGCTCCTTTAGTAGTGCTTGGTCTTCCGTTATTCTTAGCATTTTTGCCAAAATCAGTTTTTGATATGTTTACTGTATTGCCTATGCAAATATACAACTGGACTGGAAGGCCGCAAGCAGAATTTCAATCTCTAGCAGCTGCTGGAATCATCGTGCTTCTTGTTATGCTAATTATAATGAACTCTATTGCTGTATTAATTCGAAATAAATATCAAAAAAGATTTTAGGCATTAAAGTTAAAGTGGATGAGGGGGATATTTTAATATGAATGCAACAATGGAAAAACAAAGGGTTCGAATTGTTCAAGGTGAAGAAAAACAGGTTGAAATGGAAAATAAAAATATAGTCTATAAAACAGACCAGCTTAATTTATGGTACGGGGAAAATCATGCTCTAAAAAATATTAATTTAGATATTTATGAGAACGAAGTTACGGCTATTATTGGACCATCAGGCTGTGGGAAATCGACCTATATTAAAACATTAAACCGTATGATAGAATTAGTCCCAGGTGTGAAAACATCAGGTGAAATTGCCTATCGCGGCCGCAATATTTTTGATCGCTCATACGGTGTAGAAGAGCTGCGCACAAAAGTTGGAATGGTATTCCAAAAGCCGAATCCTTTTCCTAAATCTATTTATGAAAACGTAGCATACGGTCCAAAAATTCATGGTATCCGCGACAAAAAAATTCTTGATCAAATCGTAGAGAAAAGTTTAAAAGGTGCTGCAATATGGGATGAAGTTAAGGATAGGCTACATCAGAATGCTTATGGGCTATCAGGCGGCCAGCAGCAACGTCTTTGTATAGCAAGATGTCTTGCCATTGAACCAGATGTTATCTTAATGGATGAACCAACATCAGCTCTTGATCCGATTTCAACCTTAAAAGTGGAAGAACTCGTACAAGAATTAAAAAAGGAATTCAGTATTATTATTGTTACTCATAATATGCAGCAAGCAGCGCGGATCTCTGATAAAACTGCATTCTTCCTTAATGGAGAGGTTATTGAATTCACTGACACTAATAAAATTTTCTCAACCCCATCTGATAAGCGGACAGAGGACTATATCACAGGTAGATTCGGTTAATGAAGGAGATGCAAACCAATGCCAGTACGTGGAAAATTTGATATAGATTTAAAAGAATTACAAGAAAAATTGCTGGAGCTTGGAAGTTTTGCAGAGACAGCCCTTTCCAAATCAATTGAAGCACTTGAAACACAAAATATTGAAATGGCTCTTGAAATTATCGATGATGATTCTAACGCAAATCTTATGTATGAAGACATCAATGATTTTGCCATTTTGTTAATTGCAAAGCAGCAGCCTGTTGCGATTGATCTCCGACGTATCATTGTTGCCATAAAAATTGCGGCTAATATTGAAAGAATTGCCGATTTTGCTGTAAACATTGCAAAATCGACGATTAGAATTGGTTCTGAGCCGCTTGTTAAACCGATTGTTCATATAAAAGAAATGCATAAAATTACGTTAGAAATGCTAAAACTATCATTAGAGGCATTTAATGATGAAGATATTATAAAAGCAAAGAAGCTAGCTGATATGGACGACACGGTAGATGATTTATATGGTCAGACGATTAGAGACTTAATGCAAATCAACTTACAGAAGCCTGAATATTTGCCCCAAATTTTACAGCTATCCTTTATATGCCGTTATCTTGAAAGAGCAGCGGACCACATAACCAATATTGCTGAAAGTATTTTATTTCTTGTTAAAGGGCGACAGTACGATTTGAATAAATAAATGATGAAAAAAGCTAAAGAAGCATATATGTGCTTCTTTAGCTTTTTGTTATGATATTAGCAATTTCTTTGTAGCTCATTCCTTTTTTTACTGCAAAGGTTCCGAGCTGAATTCTTTTGCTGTACCCGTTTTCTTCAAGATATGTTTCAAAACGGTCTGCATCATCAATCAATTTTTTCTCCTCTAGCATAGAAGCAATGTCATGTGAAACCATGCCACTAACAATTTCAAGGGTGAAAGATGAGGTTGGTTCCACATCTTTTGGATGATTATCCGTTTCTTTTTTTTGTGGTTTTTCAGCTTCCTTTTTATCTAGTTTTTTTAAGGTGTTTTCCATTTTACCATACTTTTCCTTATCTACTGCAATAAATCCGTTTTCATCTAACAATGCTTTTGCTTCGTTAATATTTAGTTGTTCCTTTTTTCCATCCTCAAAAAAATAATAAAATGAACCTAGAATACATACGGTAATCAGAATTCCGAATGCAAACGCACGGATGCTCCTTTTGTTCATACTTTTACCCTCTTCCGATCTTTTCCACTAAAATAGATTCGACTTCACTTGGCATCAAAGTAGATTGTTTAGCGATTTGGTCAACGGTTAAACCTTGCTGTGCTAAAGACCAAACTTGATTTTTTATTATTTCATGAATGTCTTTTTTCTGCTTTGGGCTAGGTGATTGCTGAACTGAAAGAGCAGGCTGGAAATCGACGTCATTGACTAGCAGTTCTTCTTCAAGAACCTTTAATTTCTTCTTTATCACATACATATCTTGTATTTGCTGCATAGTGAGCTGGTCTATTTCTTCTCGAATGCTCTTATATGGGTCCCTCATAAAAGCGGAAAAAATTAAAAGAATTATAGCAAAAGCAAGTAAGCTGATCATTACAAATTCCAAATATGTCACCTCAATTAATTCTTCAGGATATTTCCCTTTCTTAAATATTTTACCATTATTTACGACAAACTTCGATTCAAAATATTCATATGAAGAAAGAAAGAATCCTTTTTGTCGTATTTTTTAGATAGAAACGCAGATTACGACAATTTCCGTTCGTTGTGAGAGTTAGTTTTCAATGATAACATTAAACTATAAAAAAGAGGAATAAATTGTCTCTATTACTCATATCATACTTATTTAGGACAATATTGATGGAATCAATTTGAGATACGTGAAAGAAACATTGAGGTGTAGGGATGATGGAAGAAGGAATAAATGTAAGTTTGGTATCAAAGGATATATTATCTATTACTTGGAAAGTTCCAGATTTTATCATAAGCTTAGTTGAAAATTATTTTGAACTATTATTTACATCAATGATAAGTGCAATAAGGATCTATGATGTTACAAGTATTATTTTTGATGGCAGTAACGCTCACTATTATTTAGAGGCAATGATCGGGGAAAGCCAAGAAAATTGGAAATTTAAAAATCTAAAGGCAAATCGAAATTATTGTGTAGAAGTAGGAATTAAGATCTCAGAAAATCAATTCTTCCCATTGCTACGATCCAATACTGTTCGAACTTGGGAAAACAAGGCTATCTTTGAGGATAAAAATGAAATTGAAGTATCTTCTTCGTCCAAAAATAATGATGCTAGAAGGAATTGGAACGATTTAGTGAGCACATATTCATATTATGGGAAGAGCTATCCTTCCTTTATCTATGAGAGAGGACAGTTCTCGTGTCAAATTAAAAAACCGAATATTTATTTAAAAAAACCATTTGATAAAACGACTATTTTTCTACATGAAGATCACAAACGAAAAAAGATTCTTTTATTGACATGGGAGTATCCGCCATACATTATTGGAGGTTTATCAAGACATGTACATGGCCTTGCAGGAGGATTACATAAAAAAGACTATGAAGTACATGTAATCACTGCAAATCCTAATCATCAGATACAGGAAGAATTCAGTGATGGAATCCATATTTATCGAGTAAACCCATTACTTGAAAAAGACAATGATTTTCTGAGCTGGATTGGTGGGCTAAATTTAGCGATGATTCAAAAGGTAATGGAATTATCAAAAATCCATCATTTTTCATTAATCCACGCGCATGATTGGCTTGTGGGAGCTTGTGGACTTACTCTGAAGGAATTCATAGCAGCACCTCTTGTTGTAACCATTCATGCAACTGAGTTTGGTAGAAACAATGGAATATACAATGAGCTTCAAAGGTTTATTTATGAAAAGGAACAGCAATTGATTCATCATACGAAACACCTAATTGTCTGCAGTACCTATATGAAAAAAGAACTCCATCATGTATTTTCAATGAAGAAAGATAAAAGGATATGGACGATACCAAATGGAATTGAAGAAAAAGGTCATAAAGGAATAACTAAAGAAGTTTTATCAGCAATCCCTATACAAAAAAACAAGCGGCTTATTTTTTCTGTTGGTCGCATTGTTAAGGAAAAGGGCTTTGATACATTAATTGAAGCAGCATATAAACTGCACCTCATCTATCCAGATTTGTATTTTATTATTGCTGGTAAGGGACCAATGCTAAATGAATACAGGAATAAAGTGATTGAGAAATGTCTCCAAGACGTCGTTTTCTTTATAGGTTTTGTCACAGATGAACAAAAAAACGCACTTTTTTCTAACTGCACAATTGCGGTTTTTCCTAGTCGCTATGAGCCCTTTGGGATTGTTGCTATAGAGTCATTAAGTAAAGGAATTCCAACTATTGCCTCAAATACAGGAGGCTTGAAAGAAATAATACAGCATGAAGTAAATGGATTATTAATGGAAGCTGGTAACTCAGATAGTTTGCTCGAACAAGTAGTTACCTATTTAGAAAATGAATCTAAAGCTCGGAAAATAGGAAGTAATGGAAGAAAAATGGTTGAGAGCGTATTTAGTTGGGAAAGAATCGCAAAAGAAACAAATAAAGTTTATAAAGAAGCAATTATAAATAATAAGGTAAATTCATCATCTGTAGTAGGGGATATTAACCCATTATGACTAAATACATACAAAATTTTCTAGAGGTGAAATCTGATGAAATTAAATACTTATATTCCATCATATAGGATGGGAAAATTTATAAGTAGCAATAAAGAAGGATTAGAAATGATTCCAGGCATCTGGATTGAAGGGAAAACGTATTGGCTGACATCTGGGACAGAAGAACTAATGCAAGAAGAAGGCATTTCTGTGGATGTAGAGCAAGAGAGTAGTCGATCGGATTTACAATCATTTAATATAAATATCACGAATCATTATCAGCAATCAAAAAATGTTAAGCTGCTCATACAAAATAGGTATCAACATCAAGACTATAATCACTTTTCATTTATTTCACCTACTGAAAATGCTGTCTTCCATTTGATTGATAATCAAGTTTATTTAATAGATGGATTTTGTCATGGGATGGTGAGGGAAGCTTGTTCGGTGCAGCCAATTTGGGATATTTATATGGATAGAATTTGGTCCTGTTCAAAAATGGGAAAGCTAAAATATAACCCGATGGCTAACGGCAATGCAGCAAGTATACTTCTTTACAATATTAATTTTAAGGGAATAGAAACCTTTGAAGGGAAAACATGGATGATAAAAGGGAGAAATGAGGTAGAATTAATAAAATTAAACGAGGCACTTTTAAAAACATACTAGCATTTCCAATTGAAAAATGCTATTATAGAAAAGTCGTATGAACGAACTAGTCATATATAGTTTGGAGGGAAATTACATGCGTGTGAATATTACGTTAGCTTGCACAGAATGCGGAGATCGTAACTATATTTCTAAAAAAAATAAAAGAAACAATCCAGATCGTCTTGAGCTTAAAAAATACTGCCCAAGAGAAAAGCGTTCTACAACTCATCGTGAGACAAAATAAGTAGTGGGGTTATTCCTACTGCTTTTTTTGTTGCATTCGACGGATATCTTGGTGAGCATCAAGTTTTTCTAATCAATAGAATTGCCTTTATGGCTATTGCACATATCTAGAAAACAAAGGGCTGAGGAAAAATGAAAAATGAAAAACAGTTCCTGAGAAAGGAAGTAATGGGCGAGCTCGAAAATATAGAAAAGCCTCTGTATGAACACTTTTCCTATTTAATTGCAAAAAATCTTTTTCAAGATCCTTATTGGAAAGAATCTAAGACGATAGGAATAACCATTTCTAAACAACCAGAAGTTGATACATATCAAATAATTAGAAAGGCATGGGAAGAGGGAAAGCAAATTGTCATTCCTAAATGTCTACCTAAGATAAGAGAAATGGTCTTTCGTACATTTTGTCAATTTGATCAATTAGAATCTGTTTATTCAGGGTTATTTGAGCCAATTGAAGCTGAAACGAAAGAAGTTTCCAAAAGTGATATTGATTTGTTAATTGTACCTGGCCTAGCTTTTACCGAGGAAGGTTTTAGACTTGGTTTTGGAGGAGGCTATTATGACCGTTATCTAACAGATTATAAATGCCGTACAGCTTCCCTCGCATTTCAACCTCAAATCATTTCAGATTTGCCAGTTGAGTATCATGATAGGCCTGTTAATAAGATCATAACCCCGAGCAAGGTTCTGAGCGTGAATGATTGAAGTCATTTTTCTTATTCTATTTATTGGAGCGACTTCTGTCTGTGGATTTTTTCTTAAATTACTTACGAAATCTGGCAGTATTGCAGCCCTCATCATTGGGCTCACTGTCGGTCTTAGTTTTGGGGCCGAAGGTTTGCTTTTGCTTGGTTTCTTTTTTGCAAGCTCTAGCTTTTGGTCTAAGTACAAGAGAAAAAATAAAATTAAAATTGAGGACCGACACGAAAAAGGTTCCCGCAGAGATTGGCAGCAGGTGGCAGCTAATGGAGGTACTGCTGCTTTAATCAGTCTACTAAATATTTTTTTTCCCGATTCACTTTGGATTTACGGCTTCGTCATTTCCATTGCAGCTGCTAACTCGGATACATGGGCTTCTGAAATTGGATCTTTAAGTAAACGACCCCCGATTTATATACGCTCATTCAAACGGATTGAAGCTGGCACATCTGGGGCAATGAGCATGCTTGGGACATTTGCAGCTATTTGCGGGGCATTTACAATTGTGATTTTCGCTAATTATTTTTTTCATTTCTCTTTTGGAGAAATGACAATCATTTTTGCTTTCGGGTTTATTGGCAATGTAATAGATACGTTGCTGGGGGCTTTTGTTCAGGCTGTATATAAATGTGAAATATGTAGAACTGAAGTAGAAGCTATTCATCATTGTGGTGCTAAAACAACCCATAAACGAGGCATACTAATTATGAATAACGACTTTGTAAACTTTCTCTCTGGTTTTTTCGCTGCATTACTTGGGATGCTTTTCATTCATTGATTTTCTTCATACACTATTGATGTATGCTTATTAGAATATTGAATAAGTACATGACAGTATGATGGATAAAATCGAGACATTCATCTCAAACTAAATGTAGGAGGGATGATTATGGGACGCATTTTTTCTATCATTTTGATAGGCTTAGGCAGTTATTTTATTTTCCAAAACCGTTATCGCGCTATGAATATGCTTTTTAAGAATGCATTTTTACGGCGTATTCTTGTCAGCGTATTCATGGGGATTCCTTGGGTAAGGAATAGGCTGATGAAAATGGTTTTCCCATCAGGCCCTGCCGAGCTGCATTAGAAAAGACCTGTTTAAGGTCTTTTTTTCTTTTAACTTTACAAAAAGAAGCGATATTGCCTATATTTAAAATAAAGCTTTTTAATATCATTTTAATTTCTTTTAGATTTGGTTTATTTTATTAATGTATTAAAGTAAAAAATGAAATTTTGATTAAGTTTCTTCAGAGAAGATCATATAAAAAGTTAAGCATTTGTCGGATATTTTGAGGAATGCCAAGTTTTTTCTAAATCTTAAGTAGTTATTTTGAATCTAGACTAATAAAAATGAAGTATGTTTTGATAGAGAGTAGGGGGAAATTTGAAATTTCAAGAGGAATATGTTTTTTGGAAGCTTGCACATTATTTCATTTCAGTTCATGAATACCGAATTGTTCAATTATCGGAAGAGCATAATGAGTTATGGCTTGAAAAAATGGAGAATAAAGAGGCACAGGTCATAAGGCTGCTCCGCTATAATTTAGATTGGAGCAACTGGATGCAAAAAGATATTGAGCTTACCGCAATGAATGGTGAAAGAATTCGTAAGCAGTTACTAAAAGGAGATATGAATGTCATTAATTTATACGTGTCTTCACATCCTCCAGTTGATGAATACGCATTTAGAATCGAGAAACCTTTTGTTCAACCAGGTAATGAAAAAACAAAGGTAAAATCCATTATTTTCGATCGAACGCATTACGGAGAAGGTTTCCATGAACTCGGCACGATTTTCAAAAAAGCAATAACCTTTCCTATTAATGAGGAAGGGTATACAGAGCAAGAAGTAGACTCAGTTAAGCTTGCTGCATTATCAGCAGCATCTAATCGCTCAAAGAAGGAAAAATCTCTTTTTGAGTATGGAAAGCCGTTCTTTACATATATGTTTATGGCTATACAAATAGCCATGTTCCTCTTCTTGGAATGGAAGGGAGGAAGTACAGATACATCTAACTTAATAAAGTACGGCGCTAAGTTTAACCCGCTAATACTAGAAGGTGAATGGTGGCGTTTTTTCACTCCGATTTTTCTTCATATTGGCTTGCTGCATTTATTGATGAATACATTGGCGCTTTATTATCTAGGAACAGCAGTAGAGAGAATATTTGGCAATATGAGATTTCTATTTATTTATATAACCGCAGGGTTTTGTGGTTCATTAGCAAGTTTTATCTTTAGTCAGAATTTATCTGCGGGAGCAAGTGGAGCCATATTTGGATGTTTTGGTGCTATGCTTTACTTTGGAGTCATTTATCCAAATCTTTTTTTCAGAACAATGGGCTTTAATATGATCATTGTTCTAGGGATTAATCTTGTTTTCGGATTTACTATGCCTGGTATTGACAATGCTGGACATATTGGTGGGCTAATCGGTGGTTTTCTGGCTACTGGTATTGTACATTTTCCAAAGCAAAAAAAGCCATGGCTGCAGCTCTTATTGTTGGTAATAACTGCTTTAACGATAACTGGATTATTGAAATTTGGCTTTAATGAGCCTGGAAGATTACTGAATGAGCAATCTGCAATCGTTATGGCTGATAACTATTTGAAGATGGAAGAATATGATAAAGTCAAAAGCATACTGCATGAATATTCTAACGAAAGCTCAGCATCTGCAGAAGTTTATTTTTTGCTTTCATATGCAGAAATCAAAACAAATGATCTCTCAAAAGCAAAAGAGCATTTGCATCTAGCGATTAAGAAAAGGAAAGACTTTCATGAGGCATATTATAATCTAGCCCTTATCTATATCCAGGAGGGGAATATTGAGGAAGCTAAAAAATATGCCAAACAGGCCGTTGAATTAATGCCGGATCAAAAGGAATATAAGCAATTATGGCAACGGATTAACGAACAGAATAATCAATAAAATTTACTTTTTTTGATACGAGGGAACAGAATGAAAACAATTTACGATATTCAACAACTCCTAAAAAGGTTTGGAACAATCATCTATATTGGTGACAGGGTTGCAGATTTAGAGCTGATGGAGGCTGAAATTAAGGAGCTTTATCAATCACAGCTCATTGAAACAAAAGATTACCAAACTGCAATTTTATTACTAAGACATGAGGCTCAGTTTTTAAAAGAAAAAGGCTGATCCTTTTTGGGCTTATTGTGGCGATTTGGCTGACATAAACTGTATAGGACTTTAGGTCTGAAAAATTCAAGTGAATTCGTGATCAAAGCGGATTCTCTTTTTTATTTGAAGGAAAAATGATTCATGACGGAGGAATTATTTTTCCAAAAAGTGGACAAATACGAAACTTTTAAAGGTTTCAATCGTCTAATACTTAGGGAAAAGAGAATAAAAGACAATCTATAATTATATAAAAATATGGTAAATTCTCATTTGATTTTTTGTAAAAAAAGTATTAAGATAATGTTTGATTCAAAATGATCTATCCTAATATTGTGAAAAAACGACAAAAAATTCCATATCTGTTCTTTGAAAACAGGGAGGGTAATACTTATTATGAAGAATTTCAAGTGGTCAAGGATATCACTTTTAGGTATTGCAATAGTGCTCATTTGGCTAAAAACGTACATTACGTACAAAACTAGCTTTGATATTAAAATTGAAAATTGGAAACAGGAATTTATTTTATTTATTAACCCATTAAGCTTTTTGCTTTTTGTTTTTGGAATAAGCTTATTTTTGAAAGAAAAGAATCAAAAACGCTACATACTCATAACAAGCTTTCTCGTATCCGTAGTATTATTTGCAAATGTAGTCTTTTATAGGTTCTTTAATGATTTCTTAACGATTCCAGTTCTTTTTCAAACGAGTAATATGAATGATTTAGGTAGTAGTGTGAGTGAATTATTGAAATTCACTGATATTTTTTATTTTGCTGATGTTATAATTTTGGTGTTAATTGTATTTTTAAAACCTAAATTTGTCATACAAAGAAAATTTTCCAAGGTGGATCGAAGAGCATTTTTCCTTATTGCAATCGCCATTGCTTTTTTTAATCTTGGATTAGCTGAAACTGAACGTCCACAGCTTCTTACTAGAACCTTTGACCGTGAAATGCTAGTCAAAAATATTGGGACATATAACTATCATCTTTATGATGCTTTTCTTCAATCCAAATCATCTGCCCAGAGGGCATTGGCAGATGGCAGTGAGTTAGTAGATATTGATAACTATATCAATGCAAATTATAAAAAACCAAATGATGATTTATTTGGAATTGCGAAGAATAAAAACGTCATTTTGATTTCATTGGAGTCTACTCAGAGTTTTGTTATTAATGAAACGGTAAATGGTCAAGAAATAACGCCGTTTTTGAATGAATTTATAAAAGAAAGCTATTACTTTGATAATTTCTACCATCAAACTGCTCAGGGAAAAACATCAGACTCAGAGTTTCTTGTAGAAAATTCTCTTTATCCATTAAGTCGTGGGGCTGTTTTCTTTACACATTCTGGTAATGAATATACTGCTACACCTGATATTTTAAAAAATAATGGTTATTTCACAGCCTCCTTACATGCCAACAATAAGAGCTTCTGGAATAGAGATATTATGTATCAATCATTGGGTTATGACAGATTCTATTCACTTCCTGATTATGAAGTGACAGATGAAAATTCTGTAGGCTGGGGATTAAAGGACATTGATTTTTTTGAGCAATCTATTCAGCATTTGAAGGAAATGCCACAGCCATATTATGCGAAATTTATTACTTTAACGAATCACTTTCCATTTGAATTAGATCAAGAAGATCGATTTATTGAGCCGTATACATCGAATAATAAAACGCTGAATAATTACTTCCCGACAGTCCGTTATCAAGATGAAGCTTTAAAACTATTCATTGAACGATTAAAGACAGAAGGGCTATATGATGATTCAATCATCGTTCTATATGGAGACCACTATGGTATTTCTGAAAATCATAACAAAGCAATGGGTGAATTTTTAGGAGAAGAAGTGACTCCATTTGTTAGCACTCAGTTGCAGAGAGTACCTTTTATCATCCATATACCTGGGCAAAAAGGTGAAACAATTTCAACTGTTTCTGGTCAAATTGATATAAAGCCAACTATTCTTCATTTATTAGGAATTAATACGAAAAATAATATTAATTTTGGATCAGATTTATTCTCTGAGGATAAATTGGAATTTACTGTATTACGAGATGGAAGCTTTATTACAAAAAATAATATTTATACTCGTGAGACTTGTTACAACAAAGAAACAGGTGAACCTACAGATAACAGTGCATGTGAACCATATATTGAAAAAGCGAAAAATGAGTTAGAATACTCTGATAAGATTATTTATGGAGATCTGCTTCGGTTCTATGAAGATGTAGAGTCTAGAAATTCAAATTCATTTGGTAATGATATTAAAATTGATTCTAATTAGTGAGAAAACCTGCGATTTGCAGGTTTTTTCTTTTTTCAAATACTTATCTCGAGTTAAAGAAATGTATTACTCACAAGGAAGCCTGCTGCGAATAAATATTGCAAGAACAATTGTCCTCTTACAGTTTCTTTACCGCTAATGTTTTACATAAAGTCCTGTCATTTTTTTCTACAATCCTACATAAAAATGAATGGATAAGGAAGGGTGATTGAAATGAGAGTTCAAGTACGTTCTGGAGATACTTTATGGTATTATAGTCGCCTTTTTATGATCCCGTTTAATTTGCTCATCGATTCTAATCCCAGTATCAAACCGAACTCCTTGTTTATAGGACAGGAGGTACATATACCCGGATTTTCTACACAATCGTATAAAATAAAAAAAGGCGATACATTATGGAAGATAAGTGTAGCAAAACATCTGTCAGTTGATGCTTTGCTCCTAATTAATCAAAATATAAACCCAAATCAGCTGCAAACAGATTCAACAATACTTATTCCTAAGAGGGTCATCACACCTATAGTCTCTGGAATGAAGAATTATAATTACGAAGCAGTAACAGAGGATATAAGAAGTCTACAGGCAATATTTCCGTTTATTAAGGTGACTACGATTGGCAACACTATATTAGGGATGCCTATTTACGAGATTCAACTTGGTAACGGAACGAAAAAAGTGCATTTTAATGCTTCCATTCATGCAAATGAATGGATTACCTCTAGTGTTTTAATGGCGTTATTAAATTATTTTCTCTTATCGCTAACAAATATCAAACCGATAAGAGGACTTCAAACAATGCCCTTATATCAATCGGTAAATATTTCAATAGTACCGATGGTTAATCCCGATGGAGTCGATTTAGTTCTTAACGGGCCCTCTCCAGAAGTTAGAGAGCGAGTAGTAAATATTAATCGAGGAAGTACAAACTTCTCAGGTTGGAAAGCAAACATAAGGGGGGTTGATTTAAACGATCAATTTCCGGCAAAATGGGAGATCGAGAAAGAAAGATCACCTGAGAAGTCTCCAGCACCAAGAGACTACCCAGGGACAGCGCCATTGACTGAACCTGAGGCAATTGCAATGGCGGATTTGACAAAAAATCGCCAATTTAATCGTGTTCTTGCTTTTCATACTCAGGGTGAAGAAATTTACTGGGGTTATGAAGGTTTAGAGCCTCCTGAATCAAGAGTTCTTGCTGCAGAATTTTCTAGAGTAAGCGGTTATAAATCAGTACAATATATTTATAGCTTTGCCGGGTATAAAGATTGGTTTATAAAGGAATTTCGTAAACCAGGTTTTACAATAGAAATGGGAAAAGGAATTAATCCTCTACCGTTATCACAATTTGATGAAATTTTTGAAGAGGTTCTCGGTATTTACCTAGCAGCATTATACATGTAGAATTAGTTTTGGATTAAGAAAAAGCCGTTATTCCGGCTTTTTCTTTGTTAAATATGAAACAATTTGTATTTTCGTTCGTAATAAGTATATGATAGGAAAATGGGGTGAGGAATTGGAGCAAAGGAAAAATAGCAGCATCAGAATGTTTCTTTTTTTATGTACAATCCCCCTTATTATCTTATTTGGATGCCAACATGAAAAAGATGTTGGGGTGCAGCCTGTAAAGAAGCATAATCATTCACTAGGTAAAGAAGCCATTCCTCACTCGTTTATTTCTAATGAAATTATGACCCCTATACCAATTGAAAATGGGCAATTTAATACAATATATGGCTGGTTAAATAATGAAACCATTATTTACATGACAAACGTAGGGCTAGGGTCAAATGTATATACTTATAATGTTTTTACAGGCGATAGTTCATTAATCTTTGAGAGTGAGGTACCAATATCTTCAGTAGTCCCTAGTCCATCAGGTAATTACATTCTAATCCATTCCGCTCCAAGTACATATGAAGGAATTATTTCGATTATTAATCCAAAAGGCGAACAATTAATGTCTGAGCGGATCAGTGCATATGAGTTTGCTTTCGAGTGGAATCCTTACGATGAAAACTTGATGCTTATTTCAGCATTTGCGGAGAATTGGGATTTTTCGATGTTTCAAATGAATATTAAAGAGAAAAAGTTTGACGAGATCCATAATAAGGAGCCATTTGTTAATTGGATAGGGAAGGATGAAATCATTTATTTAAATTGGGATCAAAAAGATGTTTCTCTCTTTGCTCCACTTGTAAAAAAAAGCATAAACGAGCAAAATGAAAAAATGCTCCTTGAAGATGTTTATTATGCTAAAGCCGCTAAGGATTTAATTATGACGATTACTGTAAACTCAAGCGCATCAGATGAGGCTGTTTATACCTTTCTCTCTAAAGATTTGCAAGAGCTTTCGTCCTTTACTGTTCCGCATTTGACACGCTATTCTGATTGGCTTGTACCTTATTTTGATTTTGATGCAGAAAATCAACTTTTTACCTTACAGCCTCTTTTAAGTACAGAAGCTGATTTATATCGTGATGGATTTCAGCTATGGTCGTTTGATGCAGTAAAAGGTGAGAAAGAAATGGTCATGGAAAATTTAAAAAATGAACCGTTGAACTGTTCACCTGATGGGAAGTATTGTTTATATGGCTTTAATTTTGAAAAGCTGATTGACATACAATCAAAAAAAGTATTACCACTTATAAAGGATTTCTAAAAAAAAGAAAAAGGATGATTTAGCATGGCAATTGTTGATGTAACTGTAATACCAATAGGAACAAGTACACCGAGTGTCAGCAGCTATGTAGCCGATATTCAACGTGTATTAAAGGGGTATGAAGAAAAAGGGCATATCAGATATCAGTTAACACCGATGAATACTATTATCGAAGGAGAGCTGCCAGTATTATTCGAAGTCATTCAGTCCATGCATGAGGTTCCATTTGAAAATGGGTTAATGAGGGTAGCGACAAATATCCGTATTGATGATCGTAGGGATGTAAAAAGAAGGATGGAAGAAAAGGTTGAAAGAGTTGTCAGTCAATTAAATGATGAATAGAAAAAGGACTGTCTAAGATAGTTTGGACAGCCCTCAACTTTATAAAACTATAGCTATTTCAAGCTAGAAAATTATCTATCACAAGCAGCTACCCCCGACGTATAGGACGAACTAGTCATCAGCGCGACAGGGAAAGGAAATCTTTGGAAGCGACACATCGTACGACCAAAAAGTTAGGCATTGGTCGTGTCTTTGTCAAAAGGAACAATCTTTTCGTAAGGCTGTCTTATGCTAATAAGGGCTTGGCACAAACGTAAGCGCCTTCGGAACATTCCGAAGGCGCTTACGCATCTCTTAGTGTACTGCAGGGTATCCACTGTTAATAAGTGTCAATAAAGCAAAACCGCCGAAAACAACAAACGAACCGGCTCCGAATACAATGCCTAGGATATTCTTGTTTTTAAGCGCAGTCCATGTACCAATTGCAGCGAGAACTGCAACTAATGCGAAGATAATAACTAGTCCCATTATTTATAGCCCCCTTTTAAATAATAATCAGCAGGCAAATGCCTTTTTAATTGAAAATAAAAAACTGTATGTAAACTTACTTATACACTCGTATTATATTCTATATTTTTTTCACTTGTTTGTCGAGTTCAAAAAATGACACTTTTATGTCGTAAGCATCTGCAATCCCTTTTACTAATTCAATTAAATGAGATTCAACGAAATATACTGTTTCTTTTTCATGGACTGTTTTATAAATGAGATGTTCATCGACCTGTAATACTGCCATACGTATGGAATCATAATCTCCACCAATAATTGAAAAAGAGCAAAGCAGATCCTTTAGAAGATAAGTTCTGTTGGGAGTCTCAATTCCAAAGTCAAAAAAAGTTTCTCCCTTTTCTCCATTATCTACGAGAAGAAGTTCGAAATGATTTTCTAATAGGTCAGCCTCTCGCAGTAGTTCTTCTGCATGACTTGCCTCTGCATATGTTTCAAACATAAAGGTTAGATCATGAAAATCAAATACCTTTGTTTCTTTTACAAGGAGTTCCATAAATTCAGGAACTTCTTCAATGATATTGTTTGCTTCAACAGCAAAAATTATTTTCATATTTTTCTCCTTGAGATTATTATTTCATGTTAATCTTCCCTGTTGATTTCCGCTACAGGCACTAAAGCGTAGCGGGCGGGCCGGAAGCCATACTCGTCGAAGAGCGCTCCTGCGGGGTCTCCCTTTGACTCGCTTCTCTCGCAGGACGTTGAATAATCTTCCCCGAATAAACACTGCACGAAGGAAATGCGAATGCATTTTCAAGGATCTCGCGCCTGCAGCGAAAATCAACAACAAAATAGCATTATCAACACTGAGGTTAAACACAGCCATTAGAAAAAAAGAAGTAGGAACAGATTATCTTTTCTTGAGAGAGTTTTCTTTAAATTTTTATTAACTTTAGTGTAAAATAAATCTAATCAATCGATCGAATGGAGGTATTCACATGAAATGGAATCAGATACCATTAGGACCATTACAAACAAATTGTTATGTATTGTCAAAGAAAGACAATTCATGTTTAATCTTTGACCCAGGTGAAGAAAGTGATAAGCTTAGCGACTTTATTTCTCGTAACCAATTGAAGCCTCATGCAATAATTCTTACACACGCCCACTTTGATCATATTGGAGCGGTAGAGGATATTAAAGAAGAATTCGGCATTCCTGTTTATATTCATAAAAAGGAGGCTGATTGGTTGCTTGATCCAGCATTGAATGGCTCCTTGCGTTATGAGATGATTAAGAATGTGAGTGGAAAGCCAGCAGATTATTTTATTTCTGAAGAACAAGAAATGACAATTGGAGATTTCACTTTTCAAATCTTAGAAACTCCAGGACATTCTCCGGGAAGTTTATCATTCTATTTCCAAGATTCAGACTTAGTCATTGCCGGTGATGCGCTATTCAATGGGAGTATTGGGCGTACAGACCTTCCTTTCGGAAACCATAATCAACTTATAAAAAGTATCCATGATAAATTATTAATACTCCCAGAAGAAACGATCGTTCTTTCTGGACACGGACCAGCTACAACGATTGGACAGGAGATGGATTCCAATCCATTTCTTAATGGCTTTTAATAAAATATAAATAATCAAATAGGTTATCTCATGATTCTTTTAATGCTCACAACAGACTTCTAGATAATCTCCATCTTATTTTTCAAAATAGAAAAGCCCTTCTCAAAAGAGAAGGGCTTTTCTGGGGGATGTTCTATTCATATAATGGGAGGGGATATAGTTAAGCTACTACAATAAAAATATAATAAAGTTATCACTATGTCAATGGTGAAAACGTAAAAAGGAGCAAATATGATAAATTTTTTTAAAGAATGGATATTGAAAAGCCCATTACAAAGAATTACATATGAAGAATATATTAAGCTTGCCCTTTATCATCCTCAATATGGATATTATATGCAAGATAAGTGTAAGATTGGACGCGATGGGGATTTTATTACTTCAAGCAATATGTCAGATATTTATGGGAGATCAATAGCAAAATGGTTTTATAATCAAGTGAATGCAAATAAGCTCAAGGCTTCTATATGTGAAATTGGTGCAGGAACAGGGCGTTTTGCCAAAGCATTTATTGATGAATGGAATAAAATATCAACTGAACCGCTTCATTATTTTATTTTAGAGGAAAGTCCACATCATCGAAAGCTACAGCAGGACGAAATCATTTTTTCTAAAAGAGTAAAACAAATAGATAGCTTAATGGAAATTTCTCCGTTTGAAGGACTGATTTTTTCGAATGAACTATTTGATGCTTTTCCCGTTCACGTCATCGAAAATCAAAATGGACAATTAATGGAAATAATGGTCACAGTTAAAAATGATCAGCTTACGGAGATTGTAGTTCCATTGGGAAACGAGCAAATATTAACCTTTTTAAAAGAAAGTGGATTGAAAATAAAAGACGGTCAAAGAATTGAGATTCCTTTACAAATGGAGGATATGGTTTGTAGCATTGCCAATGTACTTGCTAATGGAATGGTTCTGACCGTTGATTATGGCTATACGAATGAGGAATGGCAGAAACCATGGAGAAGTGAAGGCAGTCTAAGAGGCTATTATCGACATCAGCAAATGAATAATATCCTTCTATATCCCGGAGAAATGGATATAACGAGTCATGTTCATTTTGATGCCTTCATTCGTCAAGGAAGTAAGTATGGACTTCAGTTTACGAAGAAATGGAGGCAAGATGAATTTTTACTAACATCAGGAATTTTAGAGGATTTACAGGATCATTATGATCCAAATCCCTTTTCTGAAGTGAGTAGGAGAAATAGGGCTATTCGCAGTCTAATTATGCCTTCTGGAATAAGCTCATCCTTTCATGTTATCCTGCAAGAAAAAGAAAATCGGAAAAAATAAAAAAGCGATGATCCATCGCTTTTTTATTATGTACGTATTCACTTTTTAGTGGCCGCTTACACCTGGAGTCATCATAAATGTAGTCCAGTATGTAAAGCCAATAAAGAACACTGTTAAATATGCGCCAAAAACATACATATACATACGTTCTGAAAGCTTTAAGTAACTTAAAAGTAGGAAAAATCCTGTTTGGCCGAAGAAGATTAAAGATGTTGTATACATGTCGCCTACAAAGAACATGATAGCAAAAATCCCCGTCCAGAAGCCTAATACTCTGTACATACGATCCATATGTATCCCTCCTTTTACCCCAAAAAAATACATCATTACATATTATAAGTACATCATTACATATTATAAGTTATTTCCAGCTTAAAAGTAAATAACTCTTTGTATATTATTGTCTAGCTGCAGCGCCTAGGGACTCGCCGACTAAGTACGCAACGTCCTCCCAAAAGCATGCTTTTGGTCGTGCGATGTTTTGCTGCCGCAGCTTTTCTTGTCCTGTTGCAACGTCGGCACTAGTACGTCCTGTACGCCGGAGGTCATAAGCCAATCCGTCAAAAAGGTTAAAAAACAACCTTGCTGCAGGCTCGTCTTATGCATGTCGTCCCTGGTCAAGGCGCTTCCGCATTTCTAGTTAGTTTGTGACGAATGCATGATAGGAGCATGATTCACAGCCATTGAGCATATTTTCCTTTTCAATTAACTCAATTTCATCGAATAGGGCTTCAAACATACCCTTTAGAAATTCAAAATGCATATTACATACTGATTCATTATGATCCTCAGCTACTTCTTTAAAAGGACAATTAAATATTTGGAAGTAGATCTTTGTTTTTTCCTCATTTGTTTCAAACTCAGGATGAAAGCCTGACATAGTAGCTGCATTTTTAATGATATTTAATTTTTGATCAAAGGAAAGTGATTCATTAAATTGGGAAGAGCGGTTCTTTTCCTGATCAATTAATTCAAGACCAAATTTTTTTCCTGTTTCATATAACGCATTCTTAGCTTGCTCACCAAGGGATAGCAGTGTTTTCATCGCTATTTTTGATAAAAGCTGGTAGTCCCGATACGGGAAATGAAGCTGAATGACATCATCCGATAAGCGATAAAGTCTACTCGGTCGGCCTCCTTTTCCCGTTTTCTGTGTTTCTGATACAAGCATATTAACATCTTCTAGCTTTGATAAATGAAGTCTTGCAACGTTAGGATGAATATTAAAATTATCCGCAATTTCCTGAACAGTTACTTCTGTATGTCTTTTTGTTATGTATTGATAAATATAGTAGCGTGTTGGATCAGATAAAACATTTGTAATTTTTAAAGTTTGTTCCACCTTGGCTCACCTCAGACCGATATTGATTCTATTATAATACAGGTCCTAAGAGTTAACACTGTATTCACTATAAGTTTATAAAATGTTCACAAATATCCCCCATGCTTCTCGGAAGTATTTAATGAGTTAAAAAACTTCTCCAAATGTTGAAAGGTTTTATATGAAAATGTATTTTTTTAATGCAAAATATTTGTCAAAAAATTATGGAAAATATATAATAAGGTCGAATATTAAAAAAGGTGGTGGCATGTTCAATTGAACATAATAGAAAAACTAGCTGAAAGAATTATTAAAGATGCAGTAAGAAACCAAGCCTCAGACATTCATATTGTTCCCCGAAGGAAAGACACACTCATCCAGATGCGACTCGCTAACAAATTAATTCCAAGACTATATTTACCGAAAGAAGAATGTGACAGACTAATCTCCCATTTTAAATTCACAGCTTCCATGGACATTGGTGAAAAAAGAAGGCCTCAAAGTGGGGCATACTCCTATCCAGTAGATGGGCAAATGATTGGACTTCGATTTTCCACCCTTCCTTCTAGTCATAATGAAAGTCTCGTTATTAGAATCCTCCCTCAGCAGGAACAAATTCCTTTTTTCCAAATTTCTTTATTCCCAGCTATGACACGAAAAATGCTCGCTTTATTAAAGCATGCACACGGTTTAATTATATTTACTGGACCGACCGGCTCAGGAAAGACTACAACATTGTACTCCCTTTTAAACGAAACCTCCCATATGTTCAATCGCAATATTATAACGCTAGAAGATCCGATTGAAAAAGATAATGATTTGGTTCTTCAAGTACAAGTGAATGAGAAAGCAGGTGTTTCCTATGCTGCTGGCTTAAAGGCAATTCTTAGGCATGACCCAGATATTATTATGGTCGGGGAAATACGTGATGCTGAAACAGCAAAAATCGCAGTTCGTGCAGCATTAACGGGACATCTTGTTTTAAGCACTATGCATACAAGAGATGCAAAAGGAGCTATCTACAGATTAAATGAATTCGGAGTAAATTGGGTCGAGATTGAACAAACGCTTGTTGCGGTAACAGCACAAAGACTTGTCGAGTTAAGGTGTCCATTTTGCCAAGGGGAGTGTTCTCCTTTCTGCTATAGCTATGGCAGATGGAAGAGAGCAAGCGTTTTTGAGCTACTTGCAGGGCGTGCTTTAAATGCAGCGATGATGGTTGCGAAGGGTGAAAAAGCAAATGTAGATTATTTAACATTGAAAGAGGTTATTAAAAAGGGCATTGCTCTTGGATATATCAAGGAATCTGAATATGACCGATGGGTACTAGATCATGCGAAAGCGTAAATGGAATCTGCAGGAGCAAAGTCATTTTTTAAAAAGAACAAGCGAGCTGCTAGTAAGAGGTTATCCCTTATCAGAAGCAATTGAATCGATCTTGTTTCAGTTGCCGCAAAACAAAAAAGAGGAGGTTAGAGGATGTCTAGCAGATTTAAAAGAGGGTTATCCTTTTTATCAAATATTATCAAAATTAAACTTCAATAAAAATTTAATTGGCTATGTATACTTTGCAGAGCAGCATGGCGGCTTAGCGAGTGCTCTCCAAGAAGGCAGCGAAATGATGCTTAAAAGGGATAAAGATTTTGAAAAACTAAAGAAGTTACTAGTTTATCCTCTTATGTTGATCTTTATTACTGTTGTTTTGTTTCTATTTGTTGACTATATTATACTGCCGAGATTTTCCTCCTTGTTTATTTCAATGAGTCTAGAGCCAAACTTTTTCATGAAGATCGTTTCCTCGTTTGGTAAAATGATGCCCTTTCTAATAGGGGGCATAGGTTCTCTTTTCCTCATTTTCTTCGGGTATTACGGCCTGATATTTAAAAAACATTCCCAGATTAAACAAAAAAATGTGCTCGTTTCAATTCCTATCATAGGGTACTTCCTAAAATTATTTTATACGCAATATTTTTCAGTACAGATTAGTTATTTATTAGCTGGGGGATTATCGATTCACGAAGCCCTGAGTCTATTTGAAAAAAATGATAAGCAGCCGCTGTACCAAGAATTAGGCCAAGAAATAAAAAAGAGCTTACGAAAGGGGGAGAGGCTGGAAGAAATATTAAAGATTTATCCGTTTTTTGATCGTGATCTGCTTCACATCATTAGACACGGACAGAAGAACGGAAAACTTGATCAAGAATTATTTTTCTTTAGCAGACATTGTTTAAATTTAATTGAAGAAAGGTCAGAAAAATTGCTAAAAACAATTCAGCCTTGTCTATATTCTGTAATTGGTTTGTTAATTGTATCGATGTATTTAGCAGTTCTATTACCAATGTTTCATTTATTGGAGGGAATTTAGAAATGAAATTTTTAAAAAATACTAAGGGTTTTACATTAATAGAAATGTTAATTGTTTTGCTTGTTATATCAGTTCTTCTAATTATTACGATTCCAAATATTACGAAGCATAATTCGAAGATAAATAGTACAGGATGTGAAGCATTCGTGAAAATGGTACAAGCCCAGGTACAAGCATATGAAATCGAGCACAAAAAGCCTCCTGCCAGTATTCAAGCACTTGTAGATGATAAATATCTAAATGAAGGGGAAACCTCATGTCCAAATGGAGCAAAGGTCACGATTACAGAAGATGGAAAAGTAATAGCAGTCAAACAGGGGTCTTCTTCTGAATGAGAAGCAGAGAAGCTGGCTTCACCTTGATAGAATCTTTGTTTGTATTGAGTGTTTTTCTCATAATTGCCTCGATATCAGCCTTTCTTATAAAGCCCCAATTTGGCTCCGTTGAAAAACAACAATTTTTAACCCAATTAAAATCAGATCTATTGTATGCACAACAATATGCTATTTCTCATCATACTGAAGTAATCGTGCATTTTCCATCTGGACATGCTGCCTATTATATACATGAAAAGGTTAGTTCCCAATATTTAATCGAAAGGAAAATACCTGAAAGGATTAAGATTCAGCCGGGATCAATGAAGCTTTTTTTTCAATTTCAGGCTGATGGGAATATTAATAGATTTGGCTCATTCTGGATCAATTTTGATGATAAGGAAAGTTACAAATTTACTTTTTTAATAGGAAAGGGAAGGTTTTATGTGCAGAAGGAGTAATGGCTTTTTCTTGCCTGAAATGCTGTTATCTTTATCCGCTTGGCTAATCATAGCAATGGTCTTTTTCCCCCTGATAATGGGAGTTATCAATCGATCTATTCAATTGCATCAGGAATATGATGGGACTCAACTTTTATATGAGACTTTACAAAAGGCTAAGAAGGAAGAAAGGGTTCCAGTTCATGAATTAATTAAAATAAATCAAACTGTTTATGAAGTCTATCAAGAGTCTGTTAATGATGGTAGTTTGGAGGTTTGCGTGAAATATGAAGATATTCTCGAACATGAATACAAGAAGTGTGAAATATTTGAATAATAGAGGGTTTACAATGCTTGAAATGCTCTATGCATTTTCGATATTTCTTCTTATTGTTTCTTTTTTTCCCTTATGCATGAAATATTTATTAGATAATGAGGGGCTTGAAGCAAGAGTAAGCAGGATGGAATGGCAAGTATTTGTCAGTCAGTTGAAAAAAGAGTTAAGGTTGTCAGAAGGGTTGGAGGTATATGAAAACAAGGTAATTTTAAGAAAGAACGGTCAAAATGTCATCTATGAGAAATATGGCACAAATTTGCGTCGGAGAGTAAACTATGAAGGGCATGAAATTGTGCTCCAGAAAGTGGATACATTCAACTTTACCCCAATTCAAGACGGGATGAAACTTACAGTAAAAGATCTATATCATCAATCCCACTCAGCGCTTCTTTTCTCTTATATTGAACTGGAGGAAGAAAATGCTGCGGAATGAAAAGGGCTTTACGTATCCACTTACATTTTGCATTATTTTGCTAGCTACTCTAGTGCTTACTATTCAAATTGACTCCTATTTAGCAGAAGTACGTTTTTTAAAAGAATCAGAGGCGATTTTAAAGCAAGAATACTATTTGTTAAGTTCAATGAAAAGGGTAGAAAATATATTAATAGAGGGGGATGAAGAACTTTTTTCAGGCTTCTTTACGTATACTGATGGAACGATTCATTATGAATCGTCCCAACTTACTGAAACTCTGTTCATGGTAACCTTCAATGTAAAAATAGGATCTTATCCTGATATCAAAGGGTTTGGTTATTTTGATGAAGAATCAGGTAAGATGATTAAATGGGTAGAAAGAAATTAATTTGGCTGCACATTTTTTATCATCTGTTTATTAATTTTTGTTAAAGGACATACTTGAATTGAAAGCTAAGATAATTGATCAAAAAGTATATGTAAATGAGCAGGTGATGCCATTGAAATCGAATGATTACGTAAAATACATTACCCAAACAGTAGTTAAATATATTGATCAGCCCAAAAATGAACGGAAAAGAAATCGTCTAGAAAAAAAAGATATGAAAGAGCCATTTTTATTTCGGTGGTTCGGTGTGATTCCTTATATTTTGTACTATTATGTCAAAAGAAAAAGAGGAAAGTGAACAGCAAAAGAAACCGGTCAAATGATCGGTTTCTTTTGGCTAGTAAAGGAACTGGCGAATGCCAAGTTTTCTAGAAAGATAAGAAAGTTTTTTTCGAATTTGAGAATTGTCTAGCTCCAGCGCCTACCCCCTCGAGGTCATAAGTCAGTCCGCCAAGAAAGTTAAAGAACAACTTTCCCGTCGGCCTGTCTTATGCTTGTCGGGGGTGAGCACTAAGGAAAGCTCCTCCGAATAATCATCGCAAGAACAATCTGAACTATGATTGTTCTGAAGGCGCTTGCGCTTTTCTTAATGTTTTTAAACAGCTTGATCTGTTAAATAAAACAAACCACCGTTTACGATTGAGATTTTAACCTTTGGCTCATATTGCTCCTTTAAAGCTATTTTTTCGATTTCATAACTTTCATCTTTTTCATCAGCTTCCTCGTAAAAATGTTCCAGCAATTTTAAATCCTTTTGCCAACGATTTCTTGCATCATCAGCCCATGAGTGATCCTCTTGTTCAATCTCATATCTCAAGAAATTCTCCACTCTTGATATGCCGCTCTTTGGCATTATTAATGGAGAAAGTGTAAATGAATAGTCAGGAATTTTCGGTGTCAGAGGTAAGTTTAGAAGTTTATCATGAAAACCCTCAACCATTTGCCCATTTATTAATTGTAACCCAATTGATTTAAAGACATCTCTTTTCCTGTCGCATTCATATGAGATCCGAATATTCATACCAAGCCATGGTCTTAAAGGAGTCTGCTGTCCTTGTGGTTTATTGTGTTTTTCATATAAACGAATTGAGCCGGCTAAATTTTTAGTTGATTCAAAAATTTGGTGGAGGCGAGGCGATCCAAAGTGAATAGTCTCCCCTTTCAATTGATCAGAAGCAAGTTGTGGATTCGTAATCAATGTGAGCTGCATTGGATTAGGCACTCCACCAGTTTTCTCTAAATAATGCCAGTAGAAGGGCCTGTTCATCAGTTCTTTATCTAGTTCAATTGTAAGCTGTACAGTTAAATAGCCTTGCCCGTTCTGAATGATTTCGCATCCGTTCGCATTGAAATATTTCTCGAGGAAATTATGAATTTCCTGTTGCTGCATTTTTCTCACCTTCCCTTATTTCTTCAGCAAACTGAATCATTGCTGTTAAATTCTCCATTTTGATTCTCATTTCTCCTTCTGAAGCCGATTTGCCAAAAATATCAATTAGATGATCCTCTACATTACCAAAATCTAGTTTTGTTAGAATATCATCCAAATCGCCAATTACTTTTTCAAAGAGATGAATTTTTTCATATAGCAGCTTTAAAATATGCTCTTCAACAGTATCCTTTGTGGCAAAATTATAGATCATGACGTCTTTCTCCTGTCCGAGGCGATGGATACGACCAATTCTCTGCTCAAGCCTCATCGGATTCCATGGCAGATCAAAATTGATAATATGATTACAAAATTGAAGATTAATACCTTCACCGCCTGCTTCAGTAGCAATAAGAACTTGCGCGTTTTTTTGGAAAAGCTCCCTCATCCAATCCTTTTTTCCTCGTTTGAAACCACCTCTAAATGGAACGGAGGTAATTCCGTATTGTTTGAGGAACCATTGCAAATACATTTGCGTTGCCCTATATTCAGTAAAAATGATTACTTTATCATTGATTTGCTGAATTAATTCAAGTGCTTTTTCAGCTTTTGAATTTTGCTGAACAGCTTCTACCTTCGCGATTAATGCTTGTATATGGTCTTGGAAACTCTTTGATGGCTCTTCTTGTTTTTCTAGCATATTTTTAAGAGTGAAATAGACCGCTTCCCTGCTGCTGCACGCTTCACGCCGAAGTGTCATAATAGAAAATTGGCTAGAGCTTAACCAGTCACCTTCCCTGTGGAGACTGCTGACTGCGTCATAAAGGTCTCTTTCCTCCTTATTGAATTCTATTGGAATGGTTTCTACTTTTCGCTTCGTCCATTCAATTCCTGTATCAGCTCGCCTATTACGGATCATAACTTTATTGACAAGCTCTTTTAAATGTTCATGATCATTCAAGTTACGGGAATCTTTATTGTATTTTTGATAAAAAGCTGACTCATTTCCTAAATGCCCTGGCTTCAATAAAGAAACTAAATTAAAGATTTCGCTAATACGGTTCTGAATGGGTGTAGCTGTTAAGAGCAAACAGAATTTCTTTTTCAAATTTTGAACGAACTCATAGTTTTTCGTTTTATTATTTTTAAGCTTATGTGCTTCATCAATAATGATTAAGTCATAATCTTGCTTGTAAATGATATCTCTATGAGGATTGCGCTTAGCGGTATCAATGGATGAAACGACCACATCACATTGCTCCCATACATAGCTTTTTCGCTGTGTTACTGCTGGAATGAAAAATTTAGTGTTCAGCTCAATTGCCCATTGGGTGACAAGGGAGGCTGGCACAAGAATGAGCACTTTTTTAACTAATCCTCGAATCATATATTCCTTTAATATCAATCCTGCTTCAATTGTCTTCCCTAATCCAACTTCATCTGCAAGTATAGCTTTTCCATTCATACTTTCTACAACCTGCTTGGAAACTTCAAGTTGATGTGGCAATGGGGTAAGGCCAGAAAGGTGTTTTGGAGCTTGCAATCCTTCAAAATCAGGAATTGTAGTATGTGTTTCTACTGCTACTGCTAATTTATATAGCTCCCAGTTCCCCCAAGGTCCGTCATTTTCAATTCTAGTTAATAACTCCTCCTGCCAAGAGGAATCAAATTCAATCCGCACTGTCATTAAAAACAGCTCCTTTAAAAAATTGGAAGTATTCGTTTTGTAGTTAAAATCAGATTACCCATTGCCCAAATGGCCTTCGAATGGTAGGATAAGAATAGCTTTGAAAGTTTTGAAATTTGCCACAATCATTTAGTTTATCGAAATATAATTTTATTGATTTTCAAATTTGGTTTCGAGTTGAAAGCTGAAAGCTAGCTAACTCATATTCATGCAATTTGACGTTTAAGACGCCATTTTGTTTAGTATGAACCAACTTGAAAAATTTTATAAATACGGATGATGATAAGGGGAGAGACTACTTTTGTGGCGCCGAAGGAGCAAGCAATGGATTTGTGAATCTCTCAGGCAAAAGAACCCTTATTTGACGTAACTCTGGAGAGCGCTCTAATTTTTTGGAGCCACCAAAGGGGAAAACCGTTATTCGGTAAACTTTCAGGTGCAAGGACAGGGATCTTCTTGAAATAGAGGGGATTTTCTGTCCTTTTTTTGGTTCAAATTTCAAGCTTTTAATTTAGATTATAAGGGGGACAAGTGGATGTCACAGTTAAAACGTACACCGTTATACGATGTTTACAAGGACTATGGCGCAAAGACAATTGATTTTGGCGGCTGGGATCTGCCAGTTCAATTTTCTAGCATTAAAGAAGAGCATGAAGCAGTCCGTACAAAAGCTGGTTTGTTTGACGTATCCCATATGGGTGAAATTGAAGTAAAGGGGCCAGATAGCCTTTCCTATCTTCAAAAAATGATGACAAATGATATCTCAAAATTGAAAGAATTTGGTGCCCAGTACACTGCGATGTGTTATGAAAATGGCGGGACTGTTGATGATTTACTTGTCTATAAATTTACAGAAAATCATTTTTTACTTGTTGTAAATGCATCTAATATTGAAAAAGATTACAAATGGCTTGCTGATCATCTTGAGGGTGATGTAGAAATTAAAAATCTTTCTGATCAGACAGCACAAGTTGCCATCCAAGGTCCTTTGGCAGAGAGTGTATTACAAAAGCTAGCTAGTAAAACAAATCTATCAGATATTGGCTTTTTTAAATTCCAAAATGATGTTGATTTAAATGGCAAAAAAGCCCTTGTTTCTAGAACTGGTTATACAGGGGAAGATGGGTTTGAAGTATATTGCGATGATAATGATGTAGTTTCAATTTGGAAGGATATTTTAGAAGCGGGTAAAGAAGAAGGCGTTATTCCTTGTGGATTAGGTGCTCGCGATACATTGCGTTTTGAGGCTAACCTTGTTCTTTATGGCCAAGAACTTTCTCCAGAAATTTCACCGTTAGAAGCTGGCATTGGCTTTGCAGTGAAAGTAAATAAAGAAGCTGATTTTATTGGTAAAGAAGTGCTATTAAAGCAAAAAGAAGATGGACTATCAAGAAAATTAGTTGGAATCGAAATGATTGACCGTGGAATTCCACGTCATGGCTACCCGGTTTTCAAGGGTGAAGAGCAAATTGGAGAAGTGACAACAGGCACACAATCGCCAACATTAAAGAAAAATATTGGCCTAGCTTTAATATCCTGCGAAAATACTGCTGTTGGTACAGAAGTAGAAGTTGAAATTCGTGGAAAGCGCCTAAAGGCAGTAGTAGCAGCTACGCCATTTTATAAAAGAGAGAAAAAATAGGAGAGGAGACTTTTATGATGAAACATCGCTATTTACCGATGACTGAGGCAGATAAGAAAGAAATGCTTGCAACAATCGGTGTAAACTCAATCGATGAATTATTCAGCGATATTCCTGAAAGTGTTAGATTTAAAGGGGAATATAATATTAAACCAGCTGCAACCGAAACAGCACTGATGAAAGAGCTTACTAAAATGGCTCAGAAGAATGCAGATCTTAAAAGCAACACTTCTTTTTTAGGAGCAGGGGTTTATGATCATTACATGCCTGTCATCGTTGATCATGTATTATCACGTTCAGAATTCTATACAGCTTATACGCCGTATCAGCCGGAAATTTCTCAAGGAGAGCTTCAGGCAATCTTTGAATTCCAGACAATGATTTGTGAATTAACGGGTATGGATGTTGCAAACTCTTCTATGTATGACGGGGGCACAGCGTTGGCAGAAGCAGCAATGCTGAGTGCAGGCCAAACTCGCCGTAAAAAAGTTCTTATTTCAAGTGCAGTTCATCCTGAATCCAAAGATGTTGTTCAAACATATGCAAAAGGCCAATATATCGAAGTCATTGAAATTCCGCATAATGATGGGGTTACAGATTTAGAAGCATTAAAAGAAATGATCAGTGATGATATTGCTGCTGTTATTGTTCAATACCCAAACTTTTTTGGCAGAATTGAACCATTAAAAGAACTGGAAGAAATTATCCATGCGCAAAAATCAATGTTCGTCGTTTCAAGCAATCCGCTTTCTCTTGGAGCTTTAACATCTCCAGGGAAATTCGGTGCTGATATTGTTGCAGGGGATGCACAGCCTTTTGGCATTCCAACAGCATTTGGCGGACCGCACTGTGGTTATTTTGCTGTTACGAATAAATTGCTGAGAAAAGTTCCTGGACGCCTTGTTGGACAAACTGTAGATGAGGAAGGACGCAGAGGCTTTGTATTAACGCTTCAGGCACGTGAGCAGCATATTCGCCGTGACAAAGCGACTTCAAATATTTGTTCCAACCAAGCATTGAATGCACTTGCAGCTTCAGTTGCCATGACAGCTCTTGGTAAAAAAGGTGTTAAGGAAATGGCACTTGCTAACATTCAAAAATCAAATTATGCGAAAAAGCTATTTAAAGAAAATGGCTTTGAGCTTGCATTTGAAGGACCTTCCTTTAATGAATTTGTTGTTAAATTGAATAAGCCAGTAAAAGAAGTGAATCAAAAGCTTCTTGAAAAAGGCATCATTGGCGGCTTCGATTTAGGACGCGATTTTTCTGATTTGAAAAACCATATGCTTGTTGCTGTAACAGAACTAAGAACGAAAGAAGAAATCGATACATTTGTTAAAGAAATGGGGGAGTACCATGCATAAGGACGATCAGGCACTCGTTTTTGAATTAAGCACACCTGGCCGCATCGGTTATAGTCTCCCGGAAATGGATGTTCCGGAAACTGATATTAATGAACTGATTCCTGCAGGATATTTAAGGGAAGAAGAGGCAGAGCTACCAGAAGTAGCAGAGCTCGATATTATGCGCCATTACACAGCCCTTTCTAACAGAAATCATGGTGTTGACTCAGGCTTTTATCCGCTTGGTTCTTGCACAATGAAATATAATCCAAAAATCAATGAAAATGTTGCTCGTTTCCCTGGATTCGCTCATGTTCATCCACTACAGGATGAAAGCTCTGTTCAAGGGGCAATGGAGCTTATGTACGATTTACAAGAGCATTTAATTGAAATCACTGGTATGGATCAAGTTACTCTACAACCTGCTGCTGGTGCACATGGAGAATGGACAGCATTAATGATGGTTCGTGCATTCCATGAAGCAAATGGAGAACTTAAACGTACAAAGGTCATTGTCCCTGACTCTGCACATGGAACGAACCCTGCTTCAGCTACAGTAGCGGGATTTGAAACGATTACGGTAAAATCTGATGACAATGGTCTTGTAGATTTAGAGGATTTAAGACGAGTAGTTGGAGAAGATACTGCTGCTTTAATGCTTACAAATCCAAATACATTAGGTTTATTTGAAGAGCATATTCTTGAAATGGCAGAAATTGTCCATAGTGCTGGCGGAAAGCTTTATTACGACGGAGCTAACTTAAATGCTGTAATGTCTAAGGCGCGTCCAGGGGATATGGGATTTGATTTAGTTCACTTAAATCTTCATAAAACCTTCACTGGCCCACACGGAGGCGGAGGCCCAGGTTCAGGTCCTGTCGGAGTAAAAGCAGACTTGATTCCATTCCTTCCAAAGCCAGTTTTAGTGAAGAAAGCCGAGAAATATGTCTTTGATTATGACCGTCCACAGGCAATTGGCCGAGTTAAGCCTTATTATGGAAACTTTGGAATTAATGTTCGTGCCTATACGTATATTCGTACAATGGGTCCAGACGGACTTAAAGCTGTTACAGAATATGCAGTTTTAAATGCCAACTATATGATGAGAAGGCTTCAAGATGCCTATGATCTTCCATTTGACAGACATTGCAAGCATGAATTCGTATTGAGCGGCAAACGTCAAAAGAAACTTGGTGTACGTACACTTGATATTGCAAAGCGCCTTCTTGACTTTGGATATCATCCACCAACAACCTACTTCCCATTAAATGTGGAAGAATGTATCATGATTGAACCTACTGAAACAGAGTCAAAAGAAACACTTGATGCATTCTGTGATGCCATGCTGCAAATCGCGAAGGAAGCAGAAGAAAATCCAGAAATCGTTCAAGAAGCACCGCATAACACAGTTATCGGACGTCTTGATGAAACACTTGCAGCCCGAAAGCCTGTTCTTCGCTACCAAAAGCAATAAGAAATGATCGATTCAATTAAAAAGACCTCTGCTCTTCATTTTGCAGAGGTCTTTTCTTATTGTATAGGAAAATATAATTTTCGCTATCTGTTGATAACTTGAGATATAGTTTATCTACGTTCAGCTCCAGCGCCTACCTCCGACGTACAGGACGTACTAGTGTCGACAATGCGACAGGACAAGGAAAGCTACGTCAGCGACACATCGCACGACCAAAAGAGAAGCTTTTGGGAGGACGTCGCGCTTTTGTCGACCTCGAGGTCACAAGCTTGGCTAGTTGCGGCTCCTAGGGACGAATGTCTAGCCAATCCCAGCCAGAAGACAAAGAACGTCTTCTAGCTGAGCTCGTCTTATGCTGTCGTCCCTAAACAGTCGCCTCCACTTTTCGATCAATCCTCCCAGAAAGGTAAAGAACACCTTTCCGTGAGGCTAGTCTTGTGCTTGTCGGAGGTGAGCACTAAGGAAAGCTTCTTTGAATATTCATCTCAGGAACAATTTGTCCTTTAATTGTTCCGAAGGCGCTTGCGCATTTGTTCCACATTAAGAAAGTATAAATTGGCAGCGCAAAGATGATTCGACGCAGTTGCTAATTTTAGGAATTAAGTGTAAGTGCAACTACGCCTCTGTCTTCGCCTTTCCAAGGCTTGCCAATCGGCGAGTTTTCTTTATATTATTTCGTTTTTACTTTTCCAGACCATTTTTTGAAACCACCTTTAAGGTGTGATAAATCTTTATAGCCTTTGCGGTAAAGAAATTGGGCAGCTCTGCCGCTTCTCATGCCGCTTTGGCAATATAAGTAAACAGGCTTATCCGGGCGAAGCTCCTTTAATCGTACTTTCATCTGTGATAGCGGGATGTTACGGGCTCCAAGAATATGTCCTGCTTCAAACTCATTTGGTTCACGAACATCGATTAATTGAGCCTTTCGATAACCTTCACGAAATTGCTCTTCTGTTAGTGTCTTAACGATTTTTCGCTGATATAGCCAATTAATAACCGAATAGACAATAATTGCACCTAAGATGATAAGAAGGAAATAAAGTGTATCCAAATCTGTTTTTCTCCTTTCAAGCATTACTAAACCTTTTGCAGATAACGGGCAATAGCCCCACTAAACTTAAGATCTAAAATGATATTGATAAGATTTGTGGAGGGAAACTGCCCATAATGACCTGATGACGAACAGAACAAGGATGACCTCTAGTATAAGCATCGCACGAATGAAAAGCGATAGCATTTACGAGGAAGTCCTAGTCAGGCGAAAGCCACAGGACGTTCTGAGGCGTGATATGTTCAACTAACCACGAGTGAACACTTACAGGTGGAGGTTTCAATAATATTATATAAGTCTTCTATCATTCGAGTAAAGGAAATCAGACAAATTTCATGGCAAAAATCGCAAAACTTTTTTTTTTGGACTAATTTTGATAGACTTAAATTCGCATGGAAACTATTGAAAAAGAGGTTTTATGAATGGCAAAAGAAGTTTGGCGTTTTATTGATACGGGTGCTGGATCACCCTCATTTAATATGGCATTAGATGAAGCACTCCTTGACTGGAATAGCGAGGGGAAAATTCCTCCAACCATTAGATTCTATGGTTGGAATCCTGCTACACTTTCGATAGGCTATTTTCAAAAGGTGGATAAAGAGATTGATATGGAAGCTGTTAAGGCAAATGGACTTGGGTTTGTCCGCAGGCCTACAGGGGGAAGGGGGGTTCTTCATGAGCATGAACTTACATATAGTGTCATCGTATCTGAAGAGCACCCGGACATGCCAAAAACAGTGACTGAGGCGTACAGAGTCATCTCTGAAGGGGTTTTAAAGGGATTTCACTATTTAGGAATGGAAGCCTATTTCGCTGTTCCAAAAACAGATAAGGAAAGAGACTCCTTAAAAAATCCCCGCTCTGCCGTTTGCTTTGATGCTCCGAGCTGGTATGAGCTTGTCGTTGAAGGTCGCAAAGTAGCTGGAAGTGCCCAAACAAGGCAAAAAGGTGTTATTCTGCAGCATGGTTCGATCTTACTCGATATAGAGGAGGACAAGCTTTTTAGCCTTTTCAAATATCCGAATGATCGGGTGAAAGAACGGATGCAAAAGGCTTTTAAAAACAAGGCTGTTGCCATAAACGAAATAAGTAAACAAAGAGTTACACTTGAACAAGCAAAGGAAGCTTTTAAACAAGGCTTTGAAGAGGGGCTCAATATCGAGCTCAAGCCATACGAATTGACAGCTGAAGAGCTTGAGTATGTTAATAAAATAGCTCAAGAGCGTTATGAACAGGATGAATGGAATTTCAAAAGATAAAAGCGGCATATGCCGCTTTTTTTAGCTAATAGGAAAGTTTAAGTTTATTAACGTACTAATGTGATGTCAAGTTTCTATAAGATTCCCTGCAAACAATATCGCATAAGTAAAACTAAGGCATTAACCAACAAGGACTTGGCGAATGCTAAATTTTTCTAATAATAGAAGAGAAGTATTTTTCATAAAGAAACAATGGAGTACATATTCAAATAGGTATGATATAATTTAATGTTGATAGTAGATACTATTATTAGGTGTTAACCTATTTAATAATTGGAGGATAAAATGGAAGATTTATTAAAATTAAAAGGCAAAAATATCGTAATAATGGGAGTTGCTAATGAACGAAGCATTGCTTGGGGAGTAGCAAAGTCTCTTTATAAAGCAGGGGCGAACATAATCTTTACCTATCGAAAAGAACGCTCTTTAGGGAAATTAAGTAAACTTTTAAGTGAGAATCAATTCGAAGCGAAATTAATCGTTCAATGCGATGTAAATAGTGATGAAAGTATTAAGGAAGCTTTTTCGAATATTGGAGAAGCTGCTGGTACTATACACGGAGTTGTGCATTCGGTTGCTTTTGCCCATGCAGAAGACCTTAAAGGGGCATTTATTAATACAACGAGGGAAGGATATGCTTTTGCCCAGGATACGAGTGCATATTCATTAATTGCTGTTGCAAGAGAAGCAAAGCCGTTTATGACAGAGGGAGGTTCCATTATTGCGATGAGCTATCTTGGCGCCGAGCGGGTAGTCGAAGGTTATAATGTAATGGGAATTGCAAAGGCGTCGCTTGAAGCAGCTGTGAAATATTTGGCTCTAGATTTAGGGAAGCACAATATTCGCGTAAATGCCATTTCCGCAGGGGCTATACGTACTCTTGCAGCGAAAGGGGTTCCTTCTTTTAATGAAATCCTTCATTTAATTGAAGAAAAATCTCCTCTAAAAAGAAATGTCACCCAAGAAGAAGTTGGGGATATGACTCTTTCTTTATTGAGCCATCTTTCAAGAGGGGTAACAGGTGAAATTGTATATGTAGATTCAGGCTATCATATAATGGGATAGACTTCATGAAGAAGTGAGAAGGGCTGCTGTATGCGGCTCTTTTTTTGTTTTTTTCCAAACGTAGTAAAAGCAAAATGACAAATGTCATCTGTAAGAAATGACATTATCCACTAAACCAATAATTTCCTCCGAATTATAATGAGGGTAGAAATGGCGGAGGTGGAAGCAATGGAAACAATAGTACAGCTCGATCATGTTACAAAGACGTATAAAAATAAAAAAGCAGTTGATGAGATTTCTTTTTCTATAAAAAAGGGTGAGATTGTGGCAATTCTTGGTCCGAATGGAGCTGGAAAGACAACTACTATCATGATGATGCTTGGATTGCTTGAGCCAACAAGTGGTCATGTGCAAATTTTTAATATGCAGCCAAAGGAAAGGAAAGTGCGTGAGCGAATTGGCGCAATGTGAATTGAAGACGCTTGGATCAGATTGCAAAATTATTATATTAACAACATTTGCAAGACCTGGATATTTTGAACGTGCAGTTCGAGTTGACGTACATGGGTATTTGCTAAAGGATGGATCAAGTGATGATCTGGCAGTAGCGATAAGAAATGTGATGAAAGGAAAACGGGAATTTTCTCCTGAATTAGTTTTTGGAAGTCTGAAGGAAGAAAATCCATTATCTGAACGTGAGCGTGAAGTGTTAAGAATGGTTGCGGACGGGAAAACAGCGAAAGAAATTTCTGTAATCCTTTTTCTATCACAAGGGACCGTCCGTAATTATATGTCTGAAATCATAAGTAAGCTGCAAGTGAAAAATAGAATAGAAGCGATTAGTGTTGCAGCGGAGAAAGGCTGGATATAGGAGATTAATTTCAGTTGGAAAATGAAGGCCTCTATTATTGATAATCAAAGGAAATGGAGCTTTATTGTTTTGATATTTAGAATCTAATCATGTAAAAGGGCAATGTCGATTTGACATTGCCCTTTTATTACTATTATTTATTCAAATCTTCAATTGAATCAATATCCATATAAGATGGAACAACTAATCCAATTTTAGTTCCCTTCAAATTTGGGCCCAAGTCTTCAAATTTGCCTTCGAACTTTTCGTAATAATCAGCATGTGTGATAGGGAGCCACGCCGCGACGCTAGCGTCAAGACTTCCGTCAGCGACTCCAGCCCATAATGGACCTGCCTCAATTTGGCGAAGAGTAACATTATACCCTAGCTCCGTTAATACTTGTGAGATAACATTTGTACTTGCAATTTCGCTATCCCAAGCAACATAGCCCAATGTTATTTTATCACCATCTACCTTTTCTACACCTTCTGTCCACGTAGATACTTTGTCAGCATTCGCTTTTATCCATTCATTGGCAGCTTTTTCTGGATCTTCTCCATCAGTGATTTTTACCATTACATCTGCCATTTCATCAGCAGTCCAATTGAATTGATCAAGAACCTTGTAGGCAGATGGGTGATCTTCTGCTAGCCCTAAACGTGCGATCGTATTGATATTTTCTTCACCGCCGAATACGCCCTTCGGATCCTCTAAATATTTCAGATCAAATTCGGAAAACTTCCAGTGTGGTGTCCAACCAGTTATAATAATAGGCTCTTTCTTATTATATGCTTTTTTTAATGCTGCAGTCATAGCAGCACCTGAGCCTTCTACTACATCCCAATCACTAAGCTCATATTCTTCGACAGCCGCTGCCGTTGCCTTCATTAATCCTGCACCTGGATCAATACCGATGATTTTGTAATCAACACTTTCCCCAACCGAAGCTTTTGCAGAACCATTATCTGTTTTACCTTCATCATTACTTGCTTTGTCTGAACCACAAGCCGCTAGTCCTAATATTAGAACAGGCATCATTAGGGCAGACATCCATTTTTTTTTCAATTTAGTTTCCCCCTTGTTTTTTGATTCCTATATTTTGTGTAATCCGGTCAAGGATGATGGCAATGACCACAATCGCAAGACCAGCCTCAAAACCTTTACCGATTTGAATCTGAGTAACTGCACGATAGACATCAGCACCAAGTCCTGGAGCTCCAACCATGGACGCGATGACTACCATAGATAATCCCAGCATGATGCTTTGGTTAATCCCAGCCATAATTGTTGGCATAGCTAGTGGAAGCTGAACCTTCAATAGCCGCTGGCTTGTAGTTGAACCAAATGCCTCAGTTGCTTCAATAATATCTGCCGGGACTTGCTGGATTCCTAATATCGTCAATCTGATTGTCGGTGGCATGGAAAAAATAACAGATGCTACTACACCAGGAACAACACCAATGTTAAAGAAGAAGATTGCAGGTATTAAGTAAACAAATGCAGGCATTGTTTGCATAATATCCAATATTGGTGTCACAATTTGCTTTACTCTCTTGCTTTGTGATGCCCAGATTCCAATTGGAACACCAATAATGACTGAAAGGAAAACAGCTGTTAATACTAAAGCCAGTGTTTCAAGCATTGGCTCCCAATAGCCTAAATTATTTATCAATAACAACCCAATGATGGTAAAAAGTGCAATTCCTTTTGATGATAGCTTCCATGCTAACAAGCCTAATAGAATCATAAATAAATAAGAAGGAATGAATCCTAAGCCTGTAACAAGACCTTCAACAACACTTTCAAGCCCTACTGTTATACCGTCAAATGCTGCCTCAAAAGTAATGGTCAACCAATCAACAAATCGATCTACCCAATCGGCAATTGGGAGTTTTGGCATTAAGCTTTCCATTTAAACACCCCCCTTATCGGACTGACTAATAGGAACTTGATTATTCACTCTTTCTAAATCATTAATGACCTCATTATTTCCTGCAAGCGCGCCAATAACAGCTCCTTTAACAAGAATGCCTTGAAGACGATTATTATCAACAACGGCAACCGGAATTGTAGCAGTTGAAACTTTATCAAATAAATTCGTTAACAATGTTCCGCTAGCAACCTTTTTTACATCCCGATCTACAATTTCATGTAAGCTTTGACCTTTTTCAACTGCTGTTTTAGCATCTGCGGCATGAATGGTGCCAATAAGCGTCTTTTTCTTATCTACTGCATAGATGCTTGAGATACCAAGATCCTTCATCATTTGCAAAGCAACTCGAGGGCCTTTATCAATTTGGACGGTTTCAGCTCGTTTCATTACATGACCTGCTGTCAGCACCTTAGACAAGTCGACATCCTCTACGAATCTCTCAACATATTGATTAGATGGATTCATTAATATTTCCTCTGGAGAGCCGATTTGTACAATTTCCCCATCCTTCATTAAGGCAATTCTATCCCCGATTCGAAGTGCTTCATCTAAATCATGGGTAATAAAGATAATCGTTTTTTCCATCGATGACTGGAGTTCAAGTAGTTCGTCCTGCATGTCTTTACGAATTAAAGGATCTAATGCACTGAATGCTTCATCCATTAAAAGAATATCTGTATCATTGGCAAGAGCCCTTGCCAATCCAACACGCTGCTGCATTCCTCCGCTTAGCTGCTTAGGAAATTGGTTTTCATAGCCTTCTAGTCCGACTAGCTTTAATGCCTTCATTGCTTTTAGTTTTCTTTCTTCTTTTCCAATCCCTTGCACTTCCAAGCCATATTCAGTGTTTTCAAGAACTGTTCTGTGCGGAAGTAAAGCAAATTTCTGAAAAACCATGCTTATATTTTTGCGGCGAACATTTTTAAGTTCATCCTTTTTCATTTTTGTTATTTCTTTACCATCAATCCAGACTTCTCCGACAGTTGGATCGATGAGCCGGTTTAATGTACGGACTAAAGTTGATTTTCCGCTTCCTGAAAGTCCCATGATGACAAAAATTTCACCTGCATAAACGTCAAAGGAAGCTTGATTAACACCCACAGTCGAGCCGGTTTTTTTCAGTATTTCTCCCTTCGGACTTCCTTCCTTTAATAGCTGTAATGCCTTCTTAGGCTGTTTCCCAAATATTTTTGTTACGCTTTTGACACTTAATTTTACATGTTTATCATTCAAAATAGTCCCTCCGTTCATAACCACACCGGTCTATGCGACCTTTTAATTGTAGTATTAATAGAAAAAGAGGGCAAAGCTGGTAATTAGGCATATTCAGACGTAATGTACGTACAGAATAAACTGAACGTACTGTAAAAAAGGTTTACTTACAATTCCTTTCGTATACTCTCATATGCTCACTCAATTGCTTCTTTACTTTCAAAAAAAACATGGTAGTCTATTACATGGATAATTCATTTTTTCGAAGCGCCTGAGGGCGGAAGCAGAAAAAAGTTAATTTTTCATTTATGGATGTGAATGATTAAATGGATGAGAAAGAACAGCTTGATCATGTACGAGAACGGGTCATCGAAACGATAGCTAATAATATGAATTTATATGGAGTAACAGATTCCATCGGGCGGTTATATGGGATGTTGTATTTTCAAAATCATCCTATGACACTTGATGAGATGAAGGAAGAGCTCGGGATGAGTAAAACAAGTATGAGTACTTCTATCCGCCACTTATTGGAGCTTAAAATGGTCGAAAAGGTGTGGAAAAAAGGAACAAGAAAGGATTTATATAAAGCAGAGGAAGACTGGCATCAAACTTTTATAGACCTTTTTACTATTAAATGGCGTTCAGGGATTTCTATGAATATTTCCGCGATGTCAAGAGCGATAGCAGAGCTTGAAAAAATAATAGAATCTGAAGATCTTGGAGAAGAAGTTAGAACAGCAGCAAAAACAGACATTGAAAAAATGAATGCAGCACTTCAATATTATGAATGGTTAAATCGGTTGGTGGATAGCTTTGAATCAGGAAAGATTTTTGATTTTATTCCAAAGGAAAATAATAAGGAATGAGTTATCGACACAGGTAAAAAGCCTGTGTTTTTCTTATTCATAATAATTGTTTTTATAGGAATTGTTACCTAATTAAAGTGCAAGCCTCGAAATTTATTAAAATTTATCAAAATCTGTCGCGAATCTAAGATTCTCTCTTTTTTTCTCGGGATTCTAGTTTTTTTTGATTTTGACAAAAAAAGTGAAACGTGAATTAAACACAATATATAGTGGCTCTGAAAATATTTTCGCTACTACATGTAGATTTAGTTGTTGATTTTAAATATCTACTATGATAACTTAAGATTATTAAATATCAACTAGAATAAACAGAATCTAGTATTAAAATTGAATATTTTCTTTTGAAGGAGTTGTAAAAATGTCTGTAGCATTAGGACAAAAAATGAGTTTAAACATTGAACGATTAAACGAAGATATCCGATTATTTCCTCAGGTACATCCAATTACCTCTGATATGAAAATGACCCACAAAGGGGTTTCCCGTTTGGTCATGCTGGACAGATATACATTTAAGGATACTGAAAAGATTACTTTGACTAATGGGGACTTTATCGTATTAACCATCAAAGAAGATCCTAAATTTCCTGCACGTGGACTTGGATACATTTTAGATATCGATTGGGAAAAAAAGTTAGCAACCGTTCTAGTGGAAGAAGATTACAGAGGGGTACTTGATGACACAGAAGAATCACAAACTGGAATCATTAAGAGATCTCTTGATGTCATTGAAAAACCGCTAGAGCTTTTTTATGAGCAAATCGCAAAACGTAATGCTACAGGCCTAGCTTCAGTAGAAAAAACGGAAGAGAAGAGACAGGAATGGTTTGAAAAGTTTTATCAGGAGCTAGTAAACCTTAATTTTATTCCTGCTGGACGCGTTCTTTACGGTGCAGGAGCAGATACAGATGTAACATACTTTAACTGTTATGTTATGCCATTTGTTCAGGACTCTCGTGAAGGTATTTCCGAACATCGTAAGCAGGTCATGGAAATCATGAGCCGTGGTGGCGGAGTAGGAACAAACGGTTCTACCTTGAGACCGCGCAACACACTTGCTAAAGGCGTAAATGGCAAATCATCCGGATCTGTATCTTGGCTGGATGATATTGCGAAATTAACACATCTTGTTGAGCAAGGTGGATCCCGCAGGGGTGCTCAGATGATCATGTTAACGGATTGGCATCCAGATATTATTGAATTCATCATTTCGAAAATGCAAAATCCAAGAATTTTACGATTCCTTCTTGAAACAACAAATGATGAAACCATTAAGAAATACGCAAAAGAAAAACTAAAATTTACTCCTTTCACTGAACAAGAATTAGCTATGTATCAAGGGATTGTTAACTATAAGAGCATTCCTGGACACGGTGGCTTCAATGAGAAAATTATTAGCGATGCAGAAGAAAAGCTTGTTAATGGCGGTACTTATTCTGTTCACAATCCTGAATTCCTAACAGGTGCAAACATCTCTGTTTGTTTAACAAAAGAATTCATGGCCGCAGTTGAAAATGATGCAGAATATGAGCTGCGCTTCCCAGATGTCGAAAGCTATGAAAAAGATGAAATGTTGACCTATAACGAAGAATGGCATAAAGTTGGGGATGTTCGTGAATGGGAAAAGCTCGGTCATAAGATTCGAGTGTATCGCAAAATCAAAGCAAAAGAGCTTTGGAACCTGATCAACATATGTGCTACTTACTCAGCTGAGCCAGGAATTTTCTTTATCGATAATGCAAACGACATGACGAATGCGAAAGCATATGGACAAAAGGTAGTAGCGACAAACCCATGCGGAGAGCAACCTCTCGCACCTTTCAGTGTCTGTAATTTAGCTGCTGTGAATCTAGCTGAAATGGCAGATAAGGAAAACAAAACAGTTGATTTTGAAAAATTAAAGAAAACAGTCGAAGTTGGAGTTAGAATGCAAGATAACGTCATTGACGCTACTCCTTACTTCCTTGAGGAAAATAAAAAGCAAGCCCTTGGCGAGCGCCGTGTCGGCCTTGGCGTGATGGGGCTGCATGACCTTCTTATCTATTGCGAATCAGAATATGGTTCAGAAGAAGGCAATAAACTAGTCGATAGGGTATTTGAAACAATCGCAACAACAGCTTATCGAGCTTCCGTAGAGCTTGCAAAAGAAAAAGGAAGTTTCCCATTCTTAACAGGGGAGACAGAAGAAGGAACAAACAGATTACGTAAAGCTTTTACAGAAACAGGATTCATGAGTAAAATGCCAGAAGATATTCGTAAATCTATTTTAAATAATGGAATCCGAAATTCTCACTTGCTAACTGTTGCTCCTACAGGATCAACAGGGACAATGGTTGGGGTATCAACTGGGTTAGAACCATATTTTTCCTTCTCGTACTTCCGAAGCGGACGTCTTGGAAAATTCATTGAAGTGAAAGCAGATATCGTACAGGAATATTTAGATAAGCATCCAGAAGCAGATTCAGAAAATCTTCCAAATTGGTTTGTATCTGCGATGGAATTAGCACCAGAGGCACATGCGGATGTTCAATGTATCATCCAACGCTGGATTGATAGCTCCATAAGTAAAACTGTTAATGCACCAAAAGGATATAGTGTTGAACAAGTAGAAAAAGTATATGAGCGTTTATATCGCGGTGGTGCTAAAGGCGGAACGGTTTACGTTGACGGATCACGTGATTCTCAAGTTCTAACCTTAAAAGCAGAAGAAAACAATTTTGAAGAAACAAGAGTAGACAAAAAAGAAAAAACAAAACATCATGTTGTTCTAGTTGATACAATTAATGAGCTGCAATCGACTAACGTGATTGGTTCAGAGGTAGGCAATACTTGTCCAGTTTGTCGTAAAGGGAAAGTAGAAGAAATTGGTGGCTGCAACACTTGTACAAATTGTAATTCCCAATTAAAGTGCGGTCTATAAAATTAAATATTTGAATTATATGTAGATTTGAATTAAAGATTGATAATTATAAAAAAGATTGATAATTTGAAGTTTGATAAAAAACAACCTTTTCGGTATTATGGCCGTAAGAGGTTGTTTTTTTATATTTCTGAAAAATACAGTTATGAATGTTTCCTAAATATAGTCCAATATTTATTTTGGTTAGTTTACTTGTGTCTAAGCTGATGGGGATAAATCGTCTTATTAAAGCCAGCTCGGTTTAGAAATGCGCTTTATGATGTATTTCATTTGAGTTATTCTCATTCTATGAGGATTTCGTTCAGTTACAAATATGGCGGGATCACTATCCTCACGATCATTAACATATCGCTTTAGCCAAATATCACAACGAATATTGAAGTAAACTCCCGCTCTTTACCTCCTTTTCCTTTTTCTCTTGCTATAGCTATGATTGGAAAATTAATGCTATTGCGACCCAAAGTACAATTTCACCAATTCTGCAACCGGTGGAAAACATAGATTCAAATAATGCTTTCTCCCTTTGGATATAAGCGCTTCGCATTGTTAGCTTGAATTTTTTTGAAAGTATTCGTTATTGTTCTAAGTCACAGAATTGAACTGCACCGGGTGTTTTCTTTGGGTAAAGCAAGTGTTCTCAAAGGGATTTAAAAGTAAAATATAATAAAAAGAGATAAAATATTTAAATTAATTAGAGGATGTTGGTCATGAATATCATAAAAAGATTCTTTACTAGTAGCACGAGAACAGCCGATAAGAATATCGTTGCAGTGTATGTTTTATTTCGTACAATTGCAATTTTTATGCTTATCAATCAGTTAATTATGCAAAGATGGGGGAATGCTTTTCTTCTTGTACTGACCCTTGCCTTATTTGCTATACCGCTTTTTATTGAACGAGTGTTTAAAATTGAAATTCCCAACTTGTTGGAACTGATTATCATATTATTTATTTTTAGTTCGACTATTCTAGGAGAACTGAGCGATTTTTACGGTTATTTTAAAATTTGGGATACAGCACTGCATACGCTCAATGGCTTTCTAGCTGCGGGTGTCGGTTTTTCACTTGTCTATTTGTTAAATAAGAATGCCGAGGGTATAAAATTGACCCCATTGTATCTTGCAATAGTCACTTTCAGTTTTTCTATGACCGTTGGTGTGATGTGGGAGTTTCTTGAATTCTCTGCAGACCGATGGATGAATCTTGATATGCAGAAAGACCGAATCGTTCAGGAAATTAACAGTGTAAGTATTGGTTTAGAAAACAATGCCGTTTATCATATTGAAAATATTCAGCGCACAGTTGTTGAAAGAAAAGACGATTCGGGAAATATAACTGAAACCGTTATTGACGGTGGATATCTTGATATTGGAATTATTGATACGATGAAGGATTTATTTGTCAACCTGCTTGGTGCTATTGTCTTTAGTGTATTCGGCTATCTATACGCTCGGCACGGCCAGAAAAAATATCGGTTTGTTCGGAATTTCATACCTACAAAAAGGGAGTAAAATAAATCAGTCTTTATAATATGGTAGCTGCAGTTATATCACTTATTACAACGAATGAGTTGCAGCAAGTTTCTAACTTTCAATTTGTGTACCAGGGAAAACTAAAGGATTATACTAAATAAAAATAATACAGAAACCACTCGGTTACCATTTCAATTTTGCCCTATCGGAGTGAAATGATCAGATAGGAAAGGGAGAAAGTAAGTGGAACAACAAATAAACATTTTAGTCGTTGAAGATAATAATGATATAAATCAATTGCTATGTAAAATTATTAAAAAGAGCAATTTTAACCCCCAAGCAGCTTATTCAGGTACGGAAGCGCTCATTTATTTAGAAAAACAAAAGTGGGACTTGGTCTTGCTAGATTTAATGCTACCAGGTATGACAGGTGAAGAGATTCTTGCAAAGATCACCTCGAAGGATCCTACTCCGGTTATTATTATTTCGGCGAAAGACACACAGCAAACAAAAATTGCTAGTTTACGATCGGGGGCAGATGACTTTATTTCAAAACCCTTTGATGTGGAAGAAGTATCGGCACGAATTGAATCACTGTTACGAAGAACCAAACAAAATAAGGAAACCCCTTCAAGCAATCAGTTAACCAATAAAGACATTCAAATTGATTTAGAAGCGAAAATGGTGGTTGTAAACGGTACAAAACTGGCATTGACCGTCCGTGAGTACGCCATTTTAGTCCTTCTTATGTCATCCCCCAATAAAATCTTCTCAAAATCAAATCTGTTTGCAAGTGTATGGAATGAATCGTTTCAAGGTGATGACAATACAGTGAACGTCCACATGAGTAACCTAAGGAACAAGCTCTTTAAAGCCAATCCAAATGAAGACTATATCGAAACCATTTGGGGGATGGGCTATCGTCTCAAATCTTAAGGTTTTCTTAAGGTTCTCCTTAAGGTTTCTTACAATATAACCCCTAAACTAAATGAAGAGCGAAGGAGGTTATTCATGTGAGTGAATACATTTTAAAAACCAATAAGCTTTCAAAAAAATATAAACATGAGTTCGCATTAGAAAATATTAATGTCACCATCAAACAAGGTGATATCTATGGGTTCATTGGTCAAAATGGCGCAGGTAAATCAACGATGTTACGGTTAATAATCGGTCTTACCTTCCCGACAAGCGGATCAATCGAACTATTTGGAAATGATAACCGTAATGAGTTAACAGGCGTGCAGAAAAGAATGGGAGCCATAATCGAAAATCCTGCGCTTTTTCTCAATATGACGGCTCGTGAAAATCTGGAAGTTCATCGCTTGCAAAAGGGTATTCCAGGAAAGGAATGTGTCGATAAAACACTGGAACTTGTAGGTCTGAAGGATACAGGAAAGAAAAAAGCGAAAAACTTCTCACTAGGCATGAAACAAAGGCTGGGACTGGCGATTGCTTTATTGAGTGATCCAGAATTCATTATTCTAGATGAGCCGACGAATGGATTGGATCCAATGGGAATCGTTGAGTTGAGGGAATTAATCAAAAAATTAAATCGTGAAAAAGGTCTTACTGTCTTAATTTCAAGCCATATATTAAGTGAACTTCATCAACTCGCCACGAAGTTCGGTATTATCCATAAAGGGAAGCTGTTAGAAGAACTCACCTCAAAAGAGCTGGATGAAAAATGCAGGCAGCATTTACGTATCAAAGTAGATGATCCCACTAGAGGAGCAATCGTACTAGAACAGATCCTCTTCACAACCGATTTCGAAGTTATGCAAGATGGAGTGATCAAGCTTTATAGTCATATTGATGATGTGCGTAAAGTTTCACAAACACTCACAAATAATGGTCTTGTGATCGAACATCTCTCACAAAATGGTGACAGTCTTGAAAGCTATTTTTCAAAGCTTGTTGGAGGTGTAGAGCATGACTAATCTAATCAGGGCAGAACTATATAAATTATCACGTAATAAAACATTTTGGGTATTAATCACAAGCCTGACAGGTTTTAGTGCACTATTACATCTGTTAATTATTCTGGACTGGTGGCAATTATCAGGAACTGAATTTGATAAAGCTCAGTTAAGCGATTTAAACGCTTTATCCACTTTTACAATACCATTATTCTTTAATATTATCGTGAGCACGTTGGCTGGTTTTTATATCTCAACTGAATTTTCACAAAGCGGTGTAATCAAAAATCAAATGATGAGTGGGAATAAAAGAGCGAATATTTTTATGGCAAAGTATCTTGTATTCTCGCTCGGAGCCTTCATTGTTACGATACTGATTCCACTAATAACAGCTTTTATCTTAATCATTTTCTTTGGACAAGGGGATACATTAAGCCCTACAAATCTAATGTATTTAGCAAGAGCATATGGTTTATTTACCCTACAATTTTTAAGCTTTACGGGTATCGTGTTGTTGATTGCGATTGTTACAGAAGATAGTGGGAAGACAATTCTTTTTCCCCTTTTGCTTTCCATTGTGATGTTTGCAATCGAAAAACTGATTACGGTACCATTCATCAAAATGATGTATGAAAATACAATCTTTTATCAGTTTAGTGAAGCCTTCAAATATACATTGACAAGTGGAGAAATGATAAAATCCATTTTCATTGGGGTCATATCTTTGATTATCATTATTTTCCTTGGAATTTTTATGGTCAATCGAAAAGAAATTAAATAATTTTCAGGTTAGCGGGTGAGAGCATTGATGTTTGTGGTATTAATCCTATCTTTAGTGACAGTATTTTTGCTCTCTCGTTTATTCGCTCTAAAAAAAGAAGTGAAAAAGATTAACAAGCAGCTGCAATTTTATAATAATCGGAAAACAAACAAAAAAATTGATATGGCTCTTATTGATAAAGATATCGAAAACCTGGGATTAGAAATTAATAAGCTAATTGAATTATACGTGACAGAAAATAGAATGAGAGTACGTTTTGAAGATGAACACAAACAGGCTGTCGCAAATATGTCCCATGATTTGAGAACACCATTAACTTCTATACTAGGGTATATCCAAATGGCAGAAGCGGATGATGTGACGGACGAGGAAAAGAATGAACTATTATCGATTGCAAGCAACCGGGCAAAAAGACTGGAAACATTGTTAAAGGAATTCTTTGAGCTGAGCATCATTGAATCTACGGATCATCATCTAAAATCTGAGCGCATCAATCTTAGGGATGTCGCTATCGATGTATTAATGACTTTTTATGACCGTCTTAATGAGAAGAACATGGAGACGACCATTCATATGCCAGAACACGATGTATTTATTTTCTCAGATGAATCAGCGGTAACGAGAGTGATTGAAAATTTAATGTCCAATGTGATTACTCATTCAGATGGGAATATCATCATCAGTCTGGAGGAAAAAGATTTAAGGGTAAGACTTATCGTGAAAAACGACGCACATTCATTAACTGAAAAAGATGTTAATCACATGTTTGACCGATTTTATATGTCCGATCAATCCCGTTCAGGTAAAAGTAGCGGACTAGGGTTGTCGATTGTGAAAAGGTTAATGGAAAAAATGAATGGGAAGATTACGGGACATCTAAAGGATGAGCAATTATCCATCGTTTGTGAATGGAAAGCAGCGGAGTAAATATTTATAGAATGGGGTATAGAATATGTGTAAGAAACTAGGTATTGTTCTTTTAATATCAATGATTTTATTGAACTTATGGAACCAACCTTTATTAACTCAGGCTGAAGAGTCGTTCGATACAGCAGATGTTGATGAATATGTTGAGAATTATATCGAAAAAAACGGACTGCCTGGAGCAGCCATTGTCGTCGTAAAGGATGGGAAAGTACTATATGAAAAAGGATATGGGCATGATTCTAACGGAAAACCACTGACAGCAAAGTCTAAAATCGGTATTGCTTCAGGTACTAAGCCGTTTACTGCATTTGCTGTTTTACAATTAGTTGATCAAGGTAAAATTATACTGGACGAACCTGTTGTAAATTATCTTCCAGAAATAACCCTTGATGATCCAAGGTGGAAACAGGTGACGGTGCGTCAGCTGTTGAGTCATACATCAGGACTGCCAGATCCTACTATTGTATCCCCTGCAAATACGTTAAAAGATGGTGTAGTGCGACTGAAAGATTGGAAACTACAATCTGATCCCGGAGAAAAATATTTTTATAGTAATGCGAACTACTGGACTCTTGCTTATTTAGTCGAACAAATTAGTGGATTGGAGTTTAATGACTATCTCACACAAAAGGTATTCCAACCGCTCGGAATGACGGACTCCATTTCAGCAGTTAACTCTGGGGATATTGTAAAAGAATTAGGAATACCTAGAGGATATGTCACTTTATATGGTACTGCAATACCATGGAGTGAGCTTGAAAAAATGTTCAGTGGTTCAGGGAGTATCTTTACGACAGCTAGTGATTTGGGAAAATGGCTATCTATGCATACGAACGAGGGGAAAAATAAAAATGGGGAACCATTATTATCCCGAGAGCTGTTGAAAGAATCTTATTCTCCCCAAGCTGGCAGTGAAAAATATGGACTTGGCTGGTCGTTAAGCTCGCCAAATATTAAACCAGCCCGTATTTCTCATAGTGGTTCAATCTCTACTTTCCAATCTCAACAAGATATCGTTCCAAGTAGTGGTTATGCTGTTGCCGTTTTACTCAATAGCTTCACGCCTACTTTCGAACATGCGTATGAGATTAGTTCAGGAATCATACAATTGACCGAGGGTCACGCTCCAGAATTAAAAGCTCCAACATCTAAAATCATTGATTTATCACTTGGTATTATAACATTAGCTTATTTGATTTTAGGAGTCAGAGGAATATTGAGAAGTAAGAAATGGGCGGATAAACGTAAAGAACATCCAGCTTGGAGATTCTATCTTCGGTTACTCCCACAATTGATACCTGTCATAGGAATCGGATGGTTATTATTTATTGTTCCTACACTAAAGGATAACAGTTCGACGATGATGGATGCGTTCGGTCTTTTCCCCGCTGCGATGATCTTTTTGGCGATCGTATTCATCATTGGATTTGTACTTACAATTTTGAGAGTCTATTATCGAATAAGTTTAAATAGAAATTGAAGATTGTGAAGAATCACACCTAAAATAACGGGTACTTTTGTTTAAAAGCGGATAACAGAAAATTATCAAACTTTTTTATAAAAATTGTACAATGTTTCACAAAGAAAGAACCAGTTTTGATCAATCTTTTTTTCAAAACGGATTCTTTTAAATTAACGTAAGATATGGGTTTTTTGAGGTATTTTTGATCAAACTTTAATTTAAAGCTACAAATAGGGGACGTCTCATAAGTCGATTTATAGGCAAAGAGGCGCCCCTTTTTTGCGTTTCTGAAAATCTATCAATTATTTGAATACAAAATTCAGGAATGAATTTTTTTTTGGACAGATCTACCTTTATTACAGTTATAAAAAATTTCATTGTCCACTGTACTATTTACAGATTCTCTTGATTAAAGATGTATTAAAAAGCAACAGGGGTGTCTGCCGTGAATATCGATGGTGTTTTTTCTGGAGGAGGTATAAAAGGGTTTGCACTTATTGGTGCTTATGAGGAGATTGAAAAACGAGGTTTTTGCTTCACAAGGGTAGCGGGTACTAGCGCTGGATCAATTATCGCTGCATTAATAGCAGCTAGGTATACAAGTAAAGAAATTTATCAATTAATTGATGAACTGGATCTAAAGAAATTTTTGGATACGCGCAAGACTTTCGTCCCTTTTGCAATCACGAAATGGCTACTCCTTTATTGGCGTTTAGGCTTATATAAAGGGGATGAGCTTGAGAATTGGATTGCTAACAAGCTCGGAGAAAAAGGAATATGGAAGTTTTCAGATCTACCTCCACAAGCTTTGCGTATAATTGCATCAGATCTAACGAATGGCCAGCTTATCGTGTTGCCAGATGATCTTATTAAATATGGGATTGAGCCAGGCTCATTTTCAATTGCTAAAGCAATCCGTATGAGCTGCAGCCTTCCTTATTTCTTTGAACCTGTAAAGCTTAATGTGAAAAAAAACACGAATCTTATTGTTGATGGTGGGGTATTAAGTAATTTTCCGATGTGGCTATTTGATAAAGAAAACATAAAGAAGGTTCGTCCTGTTTTGGGTGTACAGTTAAGTCACAATTCTATAGAAAGGCCAAAAAACAAAGTTAATAATGCTATTCAAATGTTTGAAGCTTTGTTTGAGACAATGAAGGATGCCCATGATTCTCGTTATATTTCTCGAAAACATGCGCGTAATATTATTTTCATTCCAACAGAAGGTGTGCTATTAACAGAATTTCAATTAACACATGAGAAAAAGAAAGCACTTGTTGATTTAGGCAGGAAATGCGCAAAGCAATTTTTCAGTCAATGGAGTTATTAAAATAAAAACAATCGGCTATTCGCCGATTGCTAATCCTTAATTCGATCGAGCGTTTAAAGAGAAGCCCGATCTTTCTTTTTTCCTTTTTTCCCTTCGATTACAGTTAAATGCGAAGACGACTTTTTTCTGGTTCTCTTAATAGATGTTAATGAACCAGTAGTTGTTTTGCGATTACTGTTTTTTGCAGGATCATTAGGCAAAAATCGTTTTTTCGATTTTCTTGCCGCACGATTGAATGCTCGTTGCTCTTGTTTTTTAGGGCTAGCTTTATAGAAGCGTTGAAAAATAAAGTACACAATAGCACCTACTAATAAAATGACAGCTATTCTCCGCAAAAAACCGGCGGGATTTGAAATCAAACTGGATGAAACTCCTAAAACAGCCAGAAGTATAATACCAGAGATAACGAATAAGGAAATCCGATTTTTCAAGAAAGCCACCTCCCTATGAGCATGATGAGCATTTTTCCAATCTTTTAAACTTATTGCAAATATTTTTAAACGATTTCTTTTGTTTTGAGAAGGTTTTCAGTTTCCTCTTCTTTTTTTAATAATTCTTTAAAAGAAAGAATCGCAACCTCAACCTGATCATCATTAGGTTCCTTAGTTGTTAGCAACTGAAGCCAGAGACCAGGAAGACCTAAATATTTTAATAAAGGCACATTTCTAACTTTATTTGTTAATTGCAAAACTTCAAATGAGATGCCAAGAACGACAGGAATAAGGGCTATGCGATTAAGGACTCGGACATATAATGGTTCAGTCGGTACAAGCAAGTATACAAAAACGCCGACTAAAACTGTAAATAAAATGAAGCTGCTTCCACATCGGTAATGTAGACGAGACTGAGCTTGCACATTTTTAACAGTAAGATTTTTCCCATTTTCGAATGCGTTTATTACCTTATGCTCTGCACCGTGATACCGGAACACTCTTTTAATAATCGGTGTCAGGGATACAAAGTATATATAAGCAAGCAATAAGAGAAGCTTAAAAAAACCTTCGACTAATATTTGAGCAAGATGACCAGGAAAAATTGGCTTAGTCAATTCTGCTAAAAAGACAGGAACGAGTGTAAAAATAAACTTACCAAAAAGGAATGATAACACTCCAATTGCAGCTACACCAAGCCACAATGTTAACTTAGAACTTTCTTGTTCTTTCAGTTTATGATCCTCACTAGGATCCAAATCATATCTTTCTGTTGAAAAGTTTAAATGCTTAGAACCATTTGCGCTTGCTTCAATAATGGCAACAATTCCTCGTATAAAAGGAATTTTTTTTAGGAATTTTAAAGAAGGGTTAGATTTTCGAGGAAGCTCGAAATATTCTATTGAGTCATCCTTTCGGCGAATAGCGGTCACATAATGATGTTTCCCACCAAACATAACACCTTCTACAACAGCTTGGCCACCATAAACAGGTTTTTGATCTTTTGACATGCGTTTGCACCAACCTAATTCGAACTCGGAATTCACAGCTAAATCTGACATTAATACTGTAGATTTATAAAGCACAATACTTTCTAGGCATGGTACACTTTGATCTTCAAAGCATCAATCCATCTAAAGCTGTATATACCTATCTTTATTCTACTAAAAATTCAATAAAACCTCTAGGAATCACATGTATTTTTAATTTAATCACTTATTTAATTTTGGTATGCAAGGGAATAAATACTGGGGGCATAATAGCTAATGGAGGTGGTTTTTAATGTCGGAAGAAAAACAGCATGAAGAAAATCACAGAGATAGACCGATGTCCTATATGAATACGGTGATCCTAACAGGTTTAATTGGCGGAATTTTCTGGAGTGGACTAAGCTATTTTGCGTACGTCATTAATTTAACTGAAATCAGTCCTAATGTGTTATTAGAGCCATGGGCACTTGGAAGCTGGAAAAAGGGCTGGCTAGGGACCGTCATATCGATTGTAATGATCGGAGTTGTGTCTATTGTTGCCGCACTTTTTTATTATGCAGTACTACGCAGATTTCCAAGTATGTGGGTTGGAATCTGCTATGGGATTATTCTTTTCTTGTTAGTCTTTATCGTATTAAATCCAATTTTCCCAGGGATAAGTCCTTTCAATGAACTAGGAAGAAATACAATCATTACTTCTGTATGTTTATATGTTTTATATGGCGTATTTGTAGGATATTCGATTTCATATGAAGAAGGTGAAATGAACTATAAAAAAAAGAAAGGGGCTAAATTTTAATGTTTTATATTCAAAAATGTAAAACTTTAAATATGTAATATTTAAGCACGATTGTTCGTGGTAGTTAAATTAATTTCAATTATGATAAAATATTCTTGTTATTCAATAAAAGGATGTCACGGGTAAGTAATATTAAAGGCAGCCTGATAAAAAGTACATAAAGGGGAGAGAGAAAATGGAAAAATTACAGAAGCTTCGCTCTAGTTTTGAAAAACTAGGAATTGATGGAATTCTTATTTCAAGTGCGTATAACCGCCGTTATATGGCGAATTTTACCGGTTCTTCAGGTGTCGTACTGATAAGTGGGGAAAAAGCACAATTTATTACAGATTTCCGTTATATTGAACAGGCTACTGAACAATGCGTAGGATATGAAATCGTGAAGCATACGGGCTCAATTCCAGATGAAGTGGCAGATCAGGCAAAAAAATTAGGCATAAAAAAGCTTGGATTTGAACAGGATCATTTAACTTTTTCCTCGTATAAAGCATATGAGAAGGTGCTGGAAGCAGAATTAGTACCTGTTTCTGGTGAACTTGAAAAGTTACGCTTGATAAAGACTGATGCAGAGATTAAGATATTAAAGGATGCAGCGAACATTGCAGACGCTGCATTTAAACATATTCTAGATTTCATTCGCCCAGGCTTAACTGAGCTTGATGTTTCCAATGAATTAGAGTTCTTTATGAGAAAAGCAGGCGCAACTTCATCATCTTTTGACATTATCGTTGCATCTGGCTTTCGTGGTGCACTTCCACATGGGGTTGCAAGTGACAAAGTAATTGAAAAAGGCGATTTCATTACTCTTGATTTCGGTGCTTATTATCAAGGTTATGTTTCCGATATTACTAGAACTATCGCAGTTGGCGAACCTGATAGCAAGCTGAAAGAAATATATAATATCGTTCTTCAAGCACAATTACGTGGAATGGAAGGCATCAAGCCAGGTATTAGCGGAGTAGAAGCTGATGCTCTAACACGTGATTATATCGCCGAAAAGGGATATGGTGAATATTTTGGACATTCAACTGGTCATGGAATTGGTTTAGAAGTTCATGAAGGACCATCCCTCTCGTTTAAATCTGATATCATTCTTGAACCAGGAATGGTTGTAACGTGTGAGCCAGGCATTTACATACCTGGACTCGGCGGGGTTCGGATTGAAGACGATACTGTCATAACAAAGGATCATAATGAAGCACTGACACATTCAACGAAGGAACTGATTATTCTTTAATTAAGAAAAGCGGAAGCGCCTTCGAAAAAATCAAAGGTCAGATTGCTCCTGCGATGATTATTCAAAGGGGCTTTCTTTGTCCTGTTGCATTGTTGACAATAGTACGTCCTGTACGTCGGGCCTAGGCGCTGAAGCTGGACCAAGAAAACATGGGCTAGACAATATTTAGGAGGATTTTAAATGATTTCAGTTAATGATTTTCGTACCGGATTAACAATTGAAGTAGATAATGGCATTTGGCGTGTAATGGATTTCCAACATGTTAAACCAGGAAAGGGAGCTGCTTTCGTACGTTCAAAACTGCGTAATCTTCGAAACGGTGCGGTACAAGAAAAAACTTTCCGTGCTGGTGAGAAAGTTGCAAAAGCGCAAATTGACAATAGAAAAATGCAATATCTATATGCAAATGGCGATCAGCATGTTTTCATGGATAATGAATCTTATGAACAGATTGAATTGCCAACAGCATCTATTGAATATGAGCTGAAGTTTTTAAAAGAAAACATGGAAGTCCATATCATGATGTATAATACTGAAACACTTGGAGTTGAGCTTCCTAAATCTGTAGAATTGGAAGTTATTGAAACTGAACCAGGGATTAAAGGGGATACAGCTTCAGGTGGTTCAAAACCTGCTAAGCTTGAAACTGGCCTTATCGTTCAGGTACCATTCTTCATTAACCAAGGTGATAAGCTTATTATTAATACGGATGAAGGTACATACGTATCTCGTGCATAAAGATTTACAAAAACTCCCGAAAGTACATACTTTCGGGAGTTTTTATTTTAAGAATGAAATTCAAACTCTGTGATACTAGGCTTCTCATTTCTATTGTACCTGGTTGCTGGTTGTATAGGAGTAGCGTCAGGATAAATGCTGTTTTACAATGTTAAGGATAAGAACTCTTGTATTTCAATGTTTTTTAGTACGTCCCAAGGTTAAGTGAAAAATAAAGATGACTTTTTTACTGTCCCATCCGTTAAAAACTCAAGATGATGTATGAACCCAAGTTTTTAAATAATACTAATGACAACTTTAAAAATTGGGGACGAAATGATGAAAACCATTTTCAGGATTTATAGAACAGATTTGAAAAATATTTATCAAAATTGGGCTGTTTTTATTTTAATTGCAGGATTAACACTCCTACCTTCTTTATATGCTTGGTTTAATATTGAAGCTTCTTGGGATCCATATGGTCATACTAGTGATATCTCGATTGCTGTTTCAAATAAGGATAAAGGAGCAAACATTAGAGGAAGTAAAATTAATGTAGGGGACGAACTGGTTTCCTCCTTGAAAACAGATGAAAACTTCAATTGGGTGTTTATTGATGAAAAGGAAGCCATTAAGGGTGTTGAACGAGGTAAATATTACGCAAGTATAACGGTTCCGGAGAATTTTTCTGAAAAAATTACGACAGTATTAACGGATGATCCAGAAAAACCTACGCTTTCTTATTATGTAAATGAAAAAATAAATGCTGTTGCTCCTAAAATTACCTCAACAGGTGCTACGGGTTTGGTTGAGCAAATTAGTAAAAACTTTGTTAAAACGGCAAATGGTGCTATCTTTAAAGTTTTTAATGAGATTGGGATTGAACTAGAAAGAGATTTACCAACGATTGAAAGAGTAAAGTATTTGATTTTTGAATTAGAGAAACAACTTCCCACTATTCGGGATACAACCAATAAAGTGCTAGATGATGTAGAGAAGGCGAATCAAGTTATTAGTACCACACAAGAAAAGGTAAAGAGCATTGCAGTGCTTTCCGATGAAGGGGTACAGCTTGCGGAGAGTTTCACTGGCTATTTAAATAAAGCTACCTTACTAATAAATAACTCAGCACCATTAATAAAAGAAAATCTCGTCATTTTAAAGCAAACAGCAGATTCAACAAATCAGCTTACCGACTTCTTATTGGACAATCAAATACCTACTGAGGAAAAAATTAATTTCTTACAACGACATAGTAAAAGGCTTGAAAAGAGTGTAGAAGTCATTGATGATATGATAAGTTTTTTTGAACATTTAACTAAATCATCCTCTAGTTCCTCATTTGATGTAGAGCTAAATAGGCTGCAAGAGGTAAAGAAAAATTTTATGTCGGCGCAAGTACTTTTAAAAAATACAATGAACTTAATTGAAAATGGGGAACCGCTTACGAGCAAAATAACAAATCAAATCAATCAATTTTCCGAAAGCACTTCTGAGCTACTAAACAAAGTACTAGATAATTATGATAATCAAACAGTTCCGAATATCGATAAACAACTTCAGAAAACAAAGAGTTTAATCGAAGATTCAACGACAGCTTTAAAAGGAGCAAAACAGAGTTTACCAGATGTAAAAAGCATATTAGGAGAAGCACAAAAAGGAATAACATTCGGAACGAAAGAGCTTCAAAAATTTAAAGAGGATTTACCAGAAATAGAACGGAAACTAAAAGAAATTACTCAGAGAATTAGAGCCTTTGAAGCAAATGCAAATATAAAGGAAATTATTGATTTATTAAAAAATGATATGAAAAAGGAAAGTGATTTCTTTGCTGAGCCAGTCCTACTGAAAGAGCATAAGTTATTTCCGATTCCTAATTATGGATCAGCAATGTCGCCTTTTTTCACCACTCTTTCGTTATGGGTAGGAGCAATGTTATTAGTGTCCCTTTTATCAATCGATACGACGACAAACGACAGCATTATACACTTCTATTTTGGAAAGTTTTTAATCTTTTTGACAATTGCTCTTCTTCAAGCGCTAATTGTTACACTAGGGGATATATTTTTATTAAAGACATTTGTTGTTGATAAGCTCTGGTTTGTGCTGTTTGCTTTATTTATGGGTGGGATTTTTATGCTAATGGTGTTCACTTTCGTTTTTTTATTTGGGAATGTAGGAAAAGCGTTAGGGATTGTTTTATTAGTATTGCAAATCTCTGGATCGGGAGGAACCTTTCCGATTCAAGTTGTCCCAGAGTTTTTTCAAGCAATTAATCCGTTTCTCCCCTTTACATATGCTATCAGTATGATGAGGGAGGCGGTAGGTGGAATCATCTGGGATATCGTTATTAGGGATGCTATTATCCTCAGTCTATTCGGTATACTAACGATTTTGCTTGGAGTATTTTTGAAGAAGCCAGCTAACCGCTTAACTGAAAAATTCAAATTAAAAATAAAAGAAAGTTCGTTGATTCATTAAACTAATTTCCTAAAAAGATTTTTTTCGAATGTTCACGAAGTTTGATATATTATCTTTTTAGGAAGTGATTAAATGGATAAAGTGTTACGTGGTCATCACCTTCTTTGCATCCATGGATTTCGAGGAATGGACTACAGTACAAAATTTGTTGAGAAAATGTATGAGATCGTAAATGATGTTCGAGATGAACAGAAGGATTTTTCAATTAAAGTAATTGCTGCTTTTGATGATGCTTGCTTTACATGCCCACATCAAGGAAAGACGGAATGTGAAGCAAATGAAGGCTCTGATGAGCATGTCTTATCAATGGACGAAAAAACCATTCGTCATCTCGGAATTGAAAAAAATAAAAGTTATCAGAAATCTTTTTTAGTGTCCTTAACAGCCCAAAAGGTAGTAATGGAGGATTTAGATTATTTATGTAAAGGCTGCTCATGGCTCTCATATGGGGTTTGTAAGGAAGGGATTGTAGAGCTGAAAAACAAGTATGGCCATGTCGATATAACCAATCAATAAACCTTTTATCGCAGATTAACGGGCAGTAAGACCCCCACTTCAATGATTCGAGTAAAACAAAGAAGAGTAAGTGGGGGTCGGGCTGCCCGTAAAGGCCCGACGACGGACACGATGTCCTAGTCAGGCGAAAGCCACAGGACGTGGCGTTTTGAGCGTGATAAGTTCAACTAACAATCAGTGGGGGATGAGGAAAAGCCCCACTGATTGAAGTTTCACTTTATGGGTTGCCTCAGGAAATCGTAATTTTCCTGACGCTACCCATAAAGATTTACAAAAACTCCCGAAAGTAAATACTTTCGGGAGTTTTGTGTACTTGAAATGTGTGCAAAGACTGGGATATTTTATGTTGTTGCTTTTTTACTTTTTGGCTGTGTTAAAGCTCAGTGTTGATCATGCTATTTTGTTGTTAATTCTCGCTGCAGGCGCGAGACTCCTCGAACAGGGAAGTTTAATATAACCTACTTTTTAAGAATGAAATTCAAACTCGGCTGAAACTTGACTTCTCATTTCTAATGTACCTGGTTGTATTGGGGTAGCTGCTTCGCTTTTAACGAGTGCAGTCATCTGAAACGGGATTGGTTCTCCGCGTTGCCGACCAATTTCAGCAACTAATATTGGTACTTTATTTAATTGAACTCCTAAAGTTCGGGCGATTGTATCGGCCTTTTGATACGCATTGATAACAGCTATTGATAATGCCTGCTGTTCATATTGAATAGAGTCTCCAACGGAAAATCTAATTCTTGAAACGACATTGGCTCCATTTTTTACTGCCGTATCAACTACTAAACCAGCATTTTCAATATCATTAATAGATATTTGAAGCAAGTGCTCTACTTTATATCCCCTGAATATCTGCTTACCTTCAACATAATCATATTGTGGAAAAATTGAATAATTAACGGTTTTGATTTGCTCATCTTGAATACCCAATTGATTAAGTCCTTTTTTAATCTTCGAGATAATCATTGCATTATTTTTTTGCGCAACCTCTAATTGCTTATCCTCTGTTGAAGCACCCAATGTGATTTCTGCTTTATCGGGCTTAGCATATACTTTTCCTTCTCCAGTGACTCTTATTATATTCCGCTTACTGCCAATAGTTTGAGTATTCCGATTAGATGGCTGTTGATAATACATATACTCTCCTCACTTTCATTGAACATGGTCTCAATAAAATGTACGACTGTAAGAAAAATAACATTCAAATATTTTATAAATAGGCTAATAAAAAACAATGAAAATAAAACAAAGTCATATTGTTTCAAAGCAGGCATACATTTTAAGTAGAAAGATGCTAGTCCAACTAGAAAAGCGTAGAGCACCCGCTTATGGGCTCGAGCCGATGGTGCTCGGAGCTAGACAAAGAAAAGCGTATAGCATCTGGAGATGGACAAAGAAAATTGTGGAGTAATTAGAGCTATTAAAGAAAAAAATTCGGAGGAAAAATGCATTGGAAACCATTTTAGCCTTTTTGCCAAAAAAGATTTCAGAATACATGCTGCAAATTCCACCTCCTCAATTGGTTGAATTAGAAGAGATTCGCGTCCGGATCAATAGACCCCTTGAATTAACAATGAAGGGAAGTCCGCGTTTTTTACCTTATATCGTGAAACAAGAGGATGCGTTGCATTTGTTAAACAAAATAAGTCATTTCTCCATTTACACCCTAGAGGAAGAGTTACGTCGGGGCTATATCACGATTGAAGGTGGACACCGTGTTGGTTTAGCCGGAAAAGTCATTCTTGAAGCTGGAAATGTGAAGGCGATTAGAGATATTTCTTCTTTTAATATTCGGATTGCTAGAGAACAAATTGGCATAGGAGATAAGCTCGTTCCTAGTCTATTTAATGGTAGATCTTGGCTTCATACAATGATCATCGGTCCACCCCAAACAGGAAAAACGACTCTGCTTCGTGATATCGCAAGAATTATTTCAACCGGAGATAAAAATGGCCGTTTTCCTGCCCAAAAAGTTGGAATCGTTGATGAACGCTCTGAAATTGCAGGAAGTGTGCAAGGAATTCCGCAAATGACTTTTGGGCCTCGTCTAGACGTTCTTGATGCATGTCCTAAAGTTGATGGCATGATGATGATGATTCGCTCAATGAGTCCCGATGTGCTAATTGTAGATGAAATTGGAAGAAAAGAAGATGCAGATGCAATTTTGGAGGCTGTAAATGCAGGGATTAAATTAATGATGACAACGCATGGAACTTCTTTCGAGGAGATACGAAGACGGCCTACGATAAAGCCAATCATTGAAATGGGAATCTTCCAGCGTTTTATAGAATTAAATAGAAAAAATGGCCCAGGAAGTGTAGCAAGTATAAAGGATAGTTATGGTAATGAGATCAAATACGAAGTGCGGGTGACATGAATGATAAAAATTATTGGAGCCATATTCATTATTGTTGCCACCACCTGGGCGGGATTTGAAGCTTCTAGACGTTTAAATGAAAGACCCCGGCAGCTGCGCCAACTTAAATCGGCATTACAATCATTAGAAGCTGAAATAATGTATGGTCATACACCACTTCATGAAGCGGCAAGAAGGATTTCAGTTCAAGTGTCGATGCCGTTATCAAGATTTTTCGATAATTTTGCGGAAAAACTTATGGGTTCGGAAACGACTGTAAAAGAGGCATGGGAGCAAAGCCTAAAGGATATTTGGAAAATGACTGCTTTCAAACAAGGAGAATTTGAAATCATGAAGCAATTCGGTGAAACCTTGGGCCGACATGACCGCCATTCTCAGCAAAAGCAAATCATGCTGGCTCTCTCTCATTTAGAGCGTGAAGAGGCCGATGCTTATGAAAGGCAAGCTAAATACGAAAAGATGTTTAAAAGCCTTGGGTTTTTATCAGGGCTGTTATTAATCATTTTATTGATGTAGACAAGCTGTTAGATAGTTTTTGCTATATCCACCAACGAGATTTTTTCTAGCAAGAATCGGGATGGATTAATTTTTTAAAGGAATGGTCGAGCGCCCTGCGCATTTCTATTTAGGAGGAGAATACATGGGCCTAGAGGTAGATATTATTTTTAAAATTGCCGGTGTCGGAATTGTTGTTGCGTTTTTACATACAATTCTCGATCAGGTTGGAAAAAAGGAATATGCCCAATGGGTAACGCTGTTTGGCTTTATTTACATTTTATTTATGGTTGCCTCCATAGTAGATGAACTATTTCAAAAAATTAAATCTGTGTTCTTATTTCAAGGCTAAAGGAGGTCTTTGCCATTGAAATTATTCAAATAGTCGGTGTTGCACTTATAGCTACATTTCTAGCTTTAATCGTGAAGGAACAAAAGCCAAACTTCGCCTTCCTTCTTATCGTTTTCGTTGGCTGCACTATTTTCCTTTTTCTAGTCGATCAAATTTATGCCATTATCCATATGATCGAAAGAATTGCTGTGAACGCTAAGGTAAATATGATTTACATTGAAACCATTTTAAAAATTATAGGAATTGCCTATATTGCTGAATTTGCTGCTCAAATTACAAAGGATGCGGGCCAAGGAGCAATTGCCTCCAAAATAGAATTAGGAGGAAAAATTTTAATCCTGGCTATGGCGATTCCAATTCTTACCGTTATGATCGAGACCATTATTCAAATGATACCTGGTTAATGAATGAAAATTTGTCAATTTCACACAGCCTTTATCGCAGATTAACGGGCAGTAAGACCCCCACTTCAAGGTTGCGAGAGAATTAAAGAAACCTAAGTGGGGAATCAACTGCCCGTAAAGGCCCATAAAATGAACACAGACTAAAAGCGCCACATCGTGTGGTAACGTCTGCGTGACCCACTTCCTGTGGGCCGCAACTAACCATCAGTGGGGGATGAAAGAAACCCCTCACTGATGGAAGTTTCACTTTATTAAAACGGGGTGTAAATGATGAAGCAGCGGCTGCAGAAAATATTATTTCTGAATCTACTATACTTCTTATTACTAATTCCAAGTGTACAAGCCTCACCACAAACAGAAGATGTAAATAAAGCAATCAATCCACAGGCGATCGTTAACTCACAGCTTGACTCTCTCAATTTAGATGAATTAAAGCAATTCTGGGAGAAAATAAGCAGTGAATATGGAGGGTTTTTGCCTGAGAGCCAAAAAGGAAGTCTTTACGACTTTATTAAAGGAGAAAAGAAATTTTCTTTTCAAGAATGGGCCTCTGGCTTTATGAAGTTTATATTTCATGAATTTATTGTAAATGGAAAATTATTAGGATCTTTAATCCTGTTAACGATCTTTAGCATGTTTCTCCAATCCTTGCAAAATTCCTTTGAGAAAAGTACGGTAAGCAAAGTTGCTTATGCAATCGTGTTCATGGTGCTAATTATTATTGCCCTTAACAGCTTCCATATCGCAATTAGTTATGCACAAGATGTAATCGATACAATGATTTCATTTATTTTAGCTCTTATACCGCTTTTACTTGCACTTATTGCTTCCTCAGGAGGGCTCGTATCAGCAGCATTCTTTCATCCAGTGATTCTCTTTTTAATGAATATTAGTGGTTTATTAATCCAATATATCGTTTTGCCTTTACTATTTCTAGCGGCTCTGTTAAGCATTGTCAGTATCTTATCTGAACATTACAAAGTGACCCAGCTTGCCAATTTATTAAGAAATTGGAGCATAGCACTTCTCAGTCTGTTCTTAACGGTTTTTCTAGGGGTCATTTCTGTTCAAGGTGCTTCAACAGCAGTGACAGACGGTGTAGCGATACGAACAGCGAAGTTCATAACAGGTAATTTTATTCCAATTATAGGAAGGATGTTTACTGATGCAACAGATACCGTGATAAGTGCATCAGTTTTATTAAAAAATACTGTCGGTATTGTTGGGCTGGTAATCCTCATAATTATCGCCGCATTTCCTGCAATCAAAATTTTAATGATTGCATTTATATATAAATTTGCAGCAGCTATTCTTCAGCCATTAGGTGGAGGACCTATTATTGCCTGTCTGGACATTATTAGTAAAAGTGTTATTTATGTGTTTGCTGCACTAGCTGTTGTATCTCTCATGTTTTTCCTTAGTATCACTGTCATAATCGCAGCCGGAAATTTGACGATGATGGTCAGGTAGGAGGTTAAGCTAAATGGAATTTATTAAAGAATGGATTACCAATATTATTTTATTCATCCTTTTAGCGACGGTCATTGATATGCTCCTTCCTAATTCAAATTTACAAAAATATACAAAAATGGTGACAGGTCTTTTGCTTATCGCGGTTATATTAACCCCAATTTTAAAGCTTGTTTCAAATGATTTTGAAGAAGCATTAGCATCTATTCCTTCAATTGAAGCATCTGGTGAAAAAAATATGGAAAATTCAATTGAAATGCAGAAAAAAGAAATACAAGCCTGGCAAGATGCATATATTTTAGAAGAAATGGCTGTCCACTTAAATAAGCTAGCAGAAGAGGAGCTGATGGAACAGTACGGATTAGAAATCGTAAACATTGATCTTGATGTAAATGTAAATGACACACGTGACTTCCCAGAAAATCTACAAAAGGTAATGGTTCAATTAAAAATGAAAGATGAAGAAGCAGAGGCTGTTGAGGTGGTCAAAAAAGTAGAAATTAATGCCCGAGAAACTCTTCCTTCGAATAGGCCAAACAAAGATACAGAAAAAGTTGCTTCTCTACTTGCCCAAAAATGGAATGTAAATGAAGAAAAAATCGAAGTTCTTGTTGAAGGAGGGAAGATAAATAACAATGGATAAAGAAAAAGGGCCTTTAAATTTATTGAAAAAATGGCTTTCTAAAAAAGATCACACTGACAAAAAGCCAGGGAAATATCAGTATTTGCTTCTCGTCCTCCTTTTTGGCGCTGCTATTATGCTAGTAAGTAATATTTTCTTTAAGGATGAGCCATCTAATGCAAGCTTAGAAGTGTTAAAGAATCAAGAAAAGGCGAATAATGAGGAAGATATAGAAGCTTTTGGACATAAGCAGAAGGAAGGCAATGACTTGATTGCTGCTTATGAAAGGGCATATGAAGCTAAGCTCAAAGAAGCACTAGATGTCATAATCGGTGTAGACGATGTGACGGTCGTTGTTAACGTTGAAGGAACAGAAAAAAAGGTTCTCGAGAAAAACAGAACCAATAAAACACAAATTACCGATGAAACCGATCGAGAAGGCGGTAAGAGAAAAGTCGAAGATCAGTCAATTGAAGAGCAGCTCGTTATCACGAGAAATGGAGAAAAAGAGGTTCCTATTGAAATAGAAACGAGGAAACCTAAAATTAGTGGAGTCCTCGTCGTTGCAAAAGGGGCTGATAATATACAAGTAAAGAAGTGGATTATAGAAGCGGTATCAAGAGTACTTGATGTTCCAAGCCATAGAGTGGCTGTTATGCCTAAAAAAACTAAGGGGGAATAATAGATGCTATTAAAAAAACAAACTGTCTGGTTATTAACAATGCTTAGCTTAGTCGTAGTATTATCAGTTTATTACATTACCTCACCAGAACAAAAAGGTCAAAACTTAGCAGATGTGGAGGAAAAAACAGACCAGCTCAAGGAAGAGGCTGGAACAGAGAATTTAGATGATAGTGCCGTCATTACAAATGCAGCAGGCGATGAAATGTTTGAAGCATTACGTTTGGAGCTAAATGATGAGCGCAGCAGGAAAATAGAAGAATTGGAAACAAAACTGGCTTCAACAGAGTTACCTGCTGAAGAAATTAGTGCAGCTCAGGATGAAATTAATGAACTAAATGAACTAGCACAAAAAGAATATACGCTTGAAACGCTAATAAGAGCAATGAACTATGAGGATGTCCTTGTCCGTGCCGAAGGGAAAAATGTCAAAGTAACTGTGAAAGCAGAAAAACTTTCCAAATCAGATGCCAATGATATTATTCGAGAAGTAAACAATGAAATTAACGGTTTGCATGCAGTAACAGTGGAATTTAAAGCACCAAAATAATGAGAAAAACTTGGCATTCGCCTTGTCAAATCTGAAAAATAGCGGGAGCTCTCCCGCTATTTTTGGTTTAATTCTATTAATTTATCAATTTAACTCATATCCTATTTTCACCCCCCAACCATTAGTCCATTTTAGTTTTTTAAATCAAAATTCCCCTTTTTTTCTGAACTCGAAAGGCTAGAAATACAGAAATATTATTCATCCTCATAATCAAATATTGAATTTCAATAAGATCTTATCGTATGATATTAGTATCTAGTCATAAATTAATTGATGTGTTATTTTTTATCTTTGGTTCAAAAATATAAGATGAAAAAATTAACTCATTGAAAACAAGGGGTGCTGAAATGTTAAAAGTCCAAGAAATTCGTGAGCTGATTAAGCTTGTTGATCAATCAAATATTGATGAGTTTGTATATGAGCAAGATGGCTCTAAAATTAAAATGAAAAAGAAAACAGCAGAAGAAGTCGTTGTAAAGCCTGTAATGACAGTAATGGAAGAGGTTCCAACACCTAAAGCTGTTCAACCTGCAATGGTTAAGCAGGAGGTTGCTACTGAGCCTGCTGTTCAAGCTCCTATTAAGGAAATTGAAGCAGATACAAAAGATTTACATAAGATTGTTTCACCAATGGTAGGAACTTTTTATCAAGCATCATCTCCAGATGTGGAAGCATATGTAAAAGTTGGGTCCAAAGTTTCAAAAGATTCCATCGTTTGTATTGTTGAAGCAATGAAGCTATTTAACGAAATTGAAGCTGAAGTAAATGGGGAAATTGTTGAAGTACTTGTAAAGGATGGACAATTAGTCGAATACGGACAGCCACTATTTTTAGTAAAAGCTGAGTAAGGAGCGGTAACAGGATGATAAGAAAACTGTTAATTGCAAACAGAGGAGAAATCGCTGTTCGGATTATACGTGCTTGCCGCGAAATGGGGATTGAATCTGTCGCTGTCTATTCTGAGGCTGATCGAGAAGCTCTTCATGTACAGCTTGCGGATGAAGCATATTGTATTGGACCGAAAGCATCAAAAGATAGCTACTTGAATTTTACAAATATTATTAGCGTTGCTAAGCTTACAGATTGTGACGCTATCCATCCAGGATATGGATTTTTAGCAGAGAATGCTGACTTTGCTGAGCTTTGCCGTGAATGTAATATTATTTTTGTCGGTCCCACTCCGGAAGCAATTACGAAAATGGGAACAAAAGACATAGCAAGAGAAACGATGAAGGCAGCGGGCGTTCCAATTGTCCCAGGCTCGAACGGCATTATTAAGGATATTGATGAAGCAATTGAGCTTGCAAATAAAATAGAATACCCCGTTATTATTAAAGCTACAGCCGGTGGCGGCGGAAAAGGTATTCGGGTCGCACGGAATGAACAAGAGCTTGTTAAGGGAATTAATATTACTCAACAGGAGGCTTTAACGGCTTTTGGAAACCCAGGCGTTTATATTGAAAAATATATAGAAGACTTCCGTCATGTTGAGATTCAGGTTCTTGCAGATACGCATGGAAATGTCGTTCACCTTGGCGAGAGAGATTGTTCGATCCAACGACGTTTGCAAAAGCTGCTTGAGGAAACTCCTTCTCCGGCTCTTGATGGCGAAACTCGTCAAGAAATGGGAAATGCTGCTGTAAAAGCTGCTAAAGCAGTTGATTATACAGGCGCTGGCACGATAGAATTTATTTATGATTATCACAAACGTAAATTCTACTTTATGGAAATGAACACACGGATTCAAGTGGAGCATCCGGTTACTGAAATGGTAACAGGGGTTGACCTAATTAAAGAGCAAATAAAAGTAGCTTCAGGAGAAAAGCTGAATTTTAATCAACAGGATGTTACTTTTAACGGTTGGTCAATCGAATGTCGGATTAATGCAGAGAATCCTGAAAAAAACTTTATGCCATCTGCTGGTAGAATTGAAATGTACCTTCCTCCTGGTGGCTTAGGGGTTCGTGTTGATTCAGCTGCTTATCCTGGCTATATGATTCCACCTTATTATGATTCCATGATCGCAAAAGTGATTACCTACGGAGCTACAAGGGATGAAGCGATTGCAAGGATGAAGAGAGCATTAAGTGAATTTGTGATCGAAGGAGTTCATACAACGATTCCGTTTCATTTAAAGCTTCTTAGCCATGACAAATTTATTGATGGTCAATTTAATACGAAGTTTTTAGAAATGTATAATGTGATGAAAATAGAAGACTAATTGGGGGTGTAATGATGAGCGAAAATATTCTGGAAATGAATCATGATAATGTGGGGCTTGGTAAGATCGAAATTGCACCAGAAGTAATTGAAGTTATTGCAGGCATTGCAGCATCAGAAGTTGAAGGCGTAGCCCAAATGCGCGGGAACTTCGCAACAGGAGTGGTTGAGCGCCTTGGTAAGAAAAATCATGGCAAAGGTGTAAAAGTAGAACTTTCTGAAGAGGGTATTATAGTAGATGTTTATTGCTCAATGACATTTGGCATTTCTATTCCGAGTGTTGCGCAAAAAATTCAAGATAATATCCGCCAGGCATTATTGAATATGACTGCATTAGATGCACAAGAAGTGAATATTCACGTAGTCGGAATCGTTTTTGAAAATCAAAAACAAGTAGTGGAATACGAGCAAGAAATGTAAAAGAACTTCAAGAAGCCAAAGACATCAGTTTGTCTTTGGCTTTTTTACAAAATATAATTAAGTTAATGCAGCAATTTTTAAAGTTATTGTCTTAACAAGGAGAATTTTTCATGTAATCAATGCGCTCAACATTTTCTTATGTTATTATTTAAAATGTATTTTTGGAAATTTAAGTGGTATAAATGATAAAGATTATACTGAAATTCATGCAAAAGGAAATGAATGGACGTAAGTAAATATCTGAAATTTTCCCTGTTAAAGGAGTAATAAATAGAATGAAAAGAAGAACAGCAAGAGAAAAGGCATTGCAAGCATTATTTCAAATTGATGTAAGTCAAGTAGAACCAAGCTCTGCTATTGAACATGTATTAGAAGATAAACCAAATGACGCATATTTAAATCAGCTTGTAAATGGTGTTGTAGAAAACAAAGATTATATTGATGAAACGATTAAAAAGAATCTTGAAAATTGGACAATTGAAAGATTGGCGACCGTAGATCGAAATTTATTAAGATCCGCTGTTTATGAACTTCTTTTTTGCAAAGAGGATGTGCCTCCAAATGTAGCGATTGACGAAGCAATTGAAATTGCAAAACGGTATGGAGATGACCAATCAAGCAAGTTCATAAATGGAGTTCTTTCAAAGATTAAACAACAGCTATGAACATTTTTTCAGCAATCGGTTCCTTTCACAATTCATGAGGAGGAAATTGGTATGGCAATGAATTTGATTGATGGGAAAGAAATTGCAAGACAAAAAAGATCTTTTATTGCAGAAGAAGTGGAAAAATTTAAAAAAGAGGGTATTGTTCCTGGACTTGCTGTTATTCTAGTTGGCAATAACCCAGCATCAAAAACTTATGTAACAAATAAAGAAAGAACATGTCGAGAGCTTGGCATGCATTCCGTTTTAATAGAACTAGAAGAAGATGTTAGTGAGCAAGTGCTATTGGAGAAGGTGATGGAATTAAATGCTGATCCTGACATTCATGGTATCCTTGTTCAAATGCCATTACCAATACATATTAGTGAAATTAAAGTCATTGAAACCATTTCTCCAGATAAAGATGTTGACGGCTTCCATCCGGTTAATATCGGAAGAATGATGACTGGTCAGGATGCCTTCTTACCTTGTACACCGTTTGGCGTAATAGAGATGCTTGACTATATTAATGCAGATATTTCTGGTAAGCATGTAGTAGTTGTTGGAAGAAGTAATATTGTTGGAAAGCCTGCTGGGCAATTGTTTTTAAATAAAAATGCAACAGTTACATATTGTCATTCCAAATCAACTGATTTAATGCAGTATACGAGGCAAGCAGATATCCTTGTTGCAGCTGTAGGAAAGGTCAATTTAATAACAAAAGACCATGTTAAAGAAGGTGCCATCGTAATAGATGTAGGTATGAACCGAAATAATGAAGGCAAACTTTGTGGGGACGTGGATTTTGATAATGTGAAAGAAGTAGCGAGCTATATCACTCCAGTCCCAGGCGGAGTCGGCCCAATGACGATTACGATGCTTATGTTTAATACGTTAAAAGCTGCTAAATCAATCCGACAAAAACAGAATTTATAATCATTCATAATTTTCTTAAAGGCTCTGTTAAAGCTTAATGCTGATATTTACATTTGTTGATTGTAGCGGAAGGCGCGAGACTCCTGCGGGAAATGCGTGTTCAGGGGAGACCCCGCAGGGCGTTAGCGACGAGGAGGATCCCCGACCGCCCGCGATCGCTAAGCACCTGCAGCGGAAATCAACAACAACGTTTAACAGAGCCTTCTTAAAAAGCTAAGCTGTTCTGATCACTCTGCCTTTTCCATTTTTGATTATAGACTTTTTTCCTAAAGCGTATATTACGTGACGGATTGAGACTCTATATCTATAATGGAAGGGGCAGTTTTGCTTGGATAAAAAAAATTTAAGTTTATTAGCGTTCATAACTGGACTTTAAGTTTCGTTAAAGTCTTTGCAAAAAAAGATCGCATTAGTAAAACGAATGCATTCGCTGAAAGGACTTAACGAACGCCAAGTTTTTATAAAAAAGTGAATTTGTTAAAGCATAATTTAGAAGGAGAATAACATGAAAGAACAGCGCTATTTAACGGTGAATGCTCTAACAAAGTATATTAAAAGAAAATTTGATGCTGATCCACACTTACAGGATGTAATGGTTAAGGGAGAAATTTCTAATTTTAAACAACATTCGAGCGGACATATGTATTTTACATTAAAGGATGAAAAGGCGCGCGTTCTTGCTGTTATGTTTTCGAGCTATAATCGTTCGATGAAATTCTCTCCTGAAAACGGAATGAAAGTGCTTATAAGCGGAGATCTCACAGTTTATGAACCGTCTGGTCAATATCAAATTTATATTAAGGAAATGCAGCCGGATGGAATTGGGGATTTATATTTAGCATACGAACAACTAAAAGAGAAGCTTGAAAAGGAGGGCTTATTTGCTCCTCAAAATAAAAAGCCTCTCCCGAAATTTCCGAAAACTGTCGGGATTATTACTTCACCTACAGGTGCAGCTATTAGGGATATATTAACAACTATTAGACGGCGTTACCCTGTAGTGGATATCCTTATTTTTCCAGCCTTTGTTCAAGGCGTACACGCAGCACCTTCTATTGTGAACTCAATAAATATAGCAAATCAATTGAATGATGCAGATGTGCTCATTATTGGACGTGGCGGAGGATCAATTGAAGAACTCTGGGCGTTTAATGAAGAGGAAGTAGCTAAAGCCATATTCAACTCGAAAATTCCAATTATTTCTGCTGTTGGTCATGAAACAGACTTTACAATAGCTGATTTTGTTGCTGATTTACGCGCCCCTACACCAACCGGAGCAGCGGAGTTGGCAGTTCCTCATATAGAGGACCTTACTGAAAAAGTGCTTGTACGTCAGTCGCGTTTAATTAGGTCGCTAAAGGAACATATTTCTTTAAGGAAAGAAAGACTTTCGAGAATCCAAAAATCATATGCATTCCGCTTCCCTCAAAAATTATATGAACAAAAGCTCGAACAAGTGGACCGTCTCTCAGAACAGTTAGCAAAAGGATCAAAGAAGCTTTTTGATTTGAAAATCAATCAATGGGAACTTATGCATAAGCGCATGCAAAGAAAGTCTATGAATGAATTAATTCGAGCGTCCAAAGAGCAGCATGAAAAAGCGCATAAACAACTAAATAAAGCGATGGCTCAAATTTTTTCTGAGAAAGAGAAGGATTTTTTACATAAAATTGCTAATTTGGAAGCATTAAGCCCACTAAAGATCATGGATAGAGGCTATAGTCTTATTTATACAGCACAGAATAAGCTCATTAACTCAGTTAATAATGTGAATACTAATGATCAAATTAAAGTAAAGGTATCCGATGGGACGATACATTGTTACGTAACGGATATAGAGGAGTGATTACATTGACTTCAGAGAAGAAGCTTACTTTTGAAGAAGCGATGGAGAAATTAGAAGTAATCGTTGAAAAGCTTGAAGAGGGAGATGTTCCTCTAGAAGAGGCTATAAATATATATAAGCAGGGTATGGAGCTATCTAAGCTCTGTCATGATAAGCTGAAAAGTGTGGAAAATCAGCTTACTCAAATATTGACAGAAGATGGGCGAAAAGAAAATTTCGTCATTTCCGAGGAGGAGTAATCTTGCAACAAGTAACCTTTCCATCATTTGCCAACACTCATAAAACACTATTAGAAAAAGAGCTTAAGGAAAGTATTAGTCGACTGAATGCTCCTTCTATAATTAAAGAATCGATGCTCTATTCATTAGAGGCTGGTGGAAAGCGAATTAGACCGATGCTTCTTTTTGCGACACTAGCTGCTTTTGGTGCAGATACAAAAAAAGGACTTCAAACTGCAGCGGCGATTGAAATGATTCATACTTATTCGCTAATACATGATGATCTGCCAAGTATGGATAATGATGACTTACGTCGTGGGAAGCCAACGAATCATAAAATTTTCGGAGATGCTTATGCTATTCTAGCAGGAGATGCACTATTAACGTATAGCTTCCAAATCATCACTGAAACGCCAGCAGAATGGGCAAATGCAGAAATGAAGCTCAATCTAATGGCTGAATTGTCGAAGGCAGCTGGTGCTGAAGGCATGGTTGGCGGTCAGGTTGCTGATATTAGAGGGGAAGAGAAAGCGTTATCTTTAAATGAATTGGAGTATATTCATATTCATAAAACAGGAAAGCTGCTCGAATGCAGTGTCATTTCTGCGGCGATCCTTTCCGGAGCAGACAAAGAAACCATTAAAATACTTGCTGAATTTGCTTACCATCTCGGACTAGCTTTTCAAATTAGGGATGATATTCTTGATCTTGAAGGAACAGAAGATGTTATAGGGAAACCAGTTGGCAGTGACGCCTCTAATAACAAAAGTACTTATCCGTCACTCTTGTCATTAGAGGGAGCGAAGAAATCCTTACATCAACATATTCAACAAGCAAAATGCAAACTAAAAGAAACGAGGCTTAATACATCCTTACTCGAAGAAATTACAGATCTAATTGAAACGCGGGATCATTAATTTTCTGTGAGATAGGATAATAATGCATTTTCTTGAGGATTTCTTTCATACTGTTATAATAAATCATAAGACTTCGTATAGAACATATATGACAATGAAATGAAAGTGAGTGATCCACTGAATGGATCTATTGAAAATTGAAGACCCTTCTTTTTTAAAAGGGCTCTCTAATAAAGAATTAGTAGAATTAAGTCAGGACATTCGTAAATTCCTGATTGAAAGATTATCAAATACAGGAGGCCATATAGGTCCAAACTTAGGTGTTGTGGAATTAACGATTGCATTGCATAAATGCTTTGACAGCCCTAAGGACAAAATCATTTGGGATGTTGGTCACCAATCATATGTACACAAAATTCTAACCGGTCGTGCAAGTCAATTTGATACGCTGCGCCAATATAAAGGACTTTGCGGTTTTCCAAAAATGGCTGAAAGCGAGCATGATGTTTGGGAAACAGGACATAGCTCTACATCCTTGTCTGCAGCTATGGGGATGGCAATTGCACGTGACCTAAAAAAAGAGAACTCCTATGTTATCCCAGTTATTGGGGATGGTGCCCTGACAGGTGGAATGGCCTTAGAGGCGTTAAACCATATTGGTCACGAAAAAAAGAATATGATCGTTATATTAAATGATAATGAAATGTCCATTGCACCTAATGTTGGAGCGTTGCACAATGTCCTTGGCAGACTTCGGACAGCTGGAAAGTATCATTGGGTAAAGGATGAACTAGAACTCTTTCTCAAGAAAATCCCAGCTGTAGGTGGAAAGCTTGCTTCTACAGCTGAAAGATTAAAGGACAGCTTAAAATATCTTTTCGTTACCGGAATGTTTTTTGAAGAAATGGGCTTCACCTACTTAGGTCCTGTTGATGGACATGATTTTGAAAGCTTATTTGAAAATTTAAGCTATGCCAAGAAATCAGAAGGTCCAGTCCTTCTTCATGTAATTACTAAAAAAGGTAAGGGATATAATCCTGCAGAAAATGACACCACAGGTACTTGGCACGGAACAGGTCCATATAAAATTGAAACAGGAGCCTTCGTTAAACCTGTAAATGTTCCACCTGCTTGGAGCAAGCTTGTGAGTGAAACGGTTCGGAGATTAGCGAGAGAAGATGAGAGGATTGTAGCGATTACTCCAGCCATGCCAGTTGGATCTAAGCTGGAAGGCTTTGCAAACGAATTTCCTGATCGAATGTATGATGTCGGGATTGCAGAACAGCATGCTGCAACAGTCGCAGCTGGTTTAGCAACACAAAATATGAAGCCATTTCTCGCAATATATTCTACATTCCTGCAAAGAGCATACGATCAGGTTGTACATGATATTTGCCGTCAGAATTTGAATGTATTTATTGGAATTGATCGTGCAGGACTTGTAGGAGCGGATGGGGAAACACATCAAGGAGTATTTGATATTGCCTTTTTAAGACATGTTCCAAATCTTGTATTAATGATGCCGAAGGATGAAAATGAAGGACAGCATATGGTTTACACAGCAATTAAGTATGATGATGGACCAATTGCAATGAGATTTCCACGTGGAAATGGAATTGGTGTTCCAATGGATGAGAAATTAAATACGATTCCAATTGGCACATGGGAAGTATTGAAAAAAGGCTCAGATGCAGCTATTTTAACATTTGGTACAACAATCCCTATGGCAATGAAAGCTGCGGCAATTTTAGAGAAAAAAGGAATATCGATAAAGGTAATCAACGCAAGATTTATAAAACCGTTGGATGAAAAAATGCTTCTCGAGCTATTCAAAGAAAACCTTCCAATTTTTACAATCGAAGAGGCAGTTCTTCAAGGTGGCTTTGGTAGTGCAGTTATAGAATTTGCTCATGAAAAAGGCTATCACCAAGCCCAAATAGAGCGAATGGGAATTCCAGATCACTTTATTGAACATGGAAGCGTCGATAAGCTTTTGGAAGAAATCGGGATGACAACTGGTGATGTAGTCGATCGAATGAGTAATCTTGTTGGAAAGAAACAAAAAAGGGCATAAAATAATGAAAATAAAGAAAGAACGCTTAGATGTCTTATTAGTAGATAGAGGCTTAGCAGAAACGAGGGAAAAGGCAAAACGTACCATTATGGCTGGTCTTGTTTTCAGCAATGAAACTCGTCTTGATAAGCCAGGTGAAAAAGTAAACAGTGATATTCCATTAAGAGTAAAAGGTAAGGTCACGCCATATGTGAGCCGAGGAGGCCTAAAGCTTGAGAAGGCATTAAAGATGTTTGATCTAGACGTCAAGGATAAGCTCCTCCTTGATATTGGTGCATCAACTGGGGGATTCACTGATTGTGCATTGCAAAATGGTGCACAGATGTCTTATGCCCTAGATGTTGGTTATAATCAGTTAGCATGGAAATTGAGACAAGATGAGCGTGTAGTTGTGATGGAGCGGACAAACTTCCGTTATGTAACGCCAGCGGATCTTACTAAAGGGATGCCTAATTTTGCTTCCATTGACGTTTCTTTTATCTCGTTGAAGCTAATATTGCCTGTCCTGAAAACTTTGTTAGTACCTAAAAGTGATATCGTAGCATTGGTGAAGCCACAGTTCGAGGCAGGACGTGAACAGGTAGGGAAAAAAGGAATTGTTAGAGATCCTAAAGTACATGAGTTCGTTCTTCATGAAATGGTTTCTCTCTCTCTTCAACTTGGCTACGATGTAAAGAACCTTTCGTTTTCACCGATTACTGGTGGAGATGGAAATATTGAGTTTTTACTGCATCTTTTTTGGACAGGTGAAAAAGAAATAGGAGAAAATATGCTTTCGTTTGATCCTTATACAATTGTGAAGGAAGCACATTTAGAACTGAAAACAAAACAAAACCATGAGGAATAAGCTGCGGCTTGTTCCTTTTATAATGGATGAAGTTTTTTGACAAAAATTTTTCTAATCGAATTAGAGGAAGAAAGAAGTAATTTTATTAAAGAAAAAATGTACAATATAGGTAAAATCGGCTAACATAAAAGGTAGTATGTCAAATGTTTTTATATAGAGGTGTTCATTATGACAAAAGGTCAGAGGCATATAAAGATTCGAGATATTATTGCAAATAATGAAATAGAAACACAGGATGATCTTGTCGATGAATTAAAAAATGCTGGTTACAATGTAACTCAAGCAACCGTTTCTCGTGACATTAAAGAACTTCATCTTGTTAAGGTTCCCCTTTTAGACGGTAGATATAAATATAGTCTTCCTGCAGATCAGCGCTTTAACCCATTACAAAAACTAAGAAGAAATTTAATGGATGCATTCGTTCGTATTGATACAGCAGGACATCTTCTTGTTATGAAAACCCTTCCTGGTAATGCGATGGCAATTGGGGCTCTTATTGATAATTTGGATTGGGAAGAAATTCTCGGAACAATTTGTGGAGACGATACTTGCTTAATCATTTGTAAAACTCCTGAAGAAACCGAAGAAATATCAAATCGCTTTCTTGAAATGTTGTAAGTGGGGATGAATTATTTTGCTAAATGAACTTTCAATTAGAAATTTTGCTATTATTGAAGCCCTTTCTATATCGTTTGATAAAGGTTTAACTGTATTAAGTGGGGAAACAGGTGCAGGGAAATCGATTATCATTGATGCTATTCATTTATTGGTCGGTGGTAGAGGTTCTGTTGAATTTATTAGACATGGCGAGGAAAAGGCAGAAATTGAAGGACTATTTCAAATAGACGACACAAACCATCCTGTTTACAAAAAAGCTTTTGAATTTGGTATAGAACTTGAGGACGGAATGGTCGTACTTAGAAGAGATATTTCAAAGTCTGGAAAAAGCATTTGCAGGATAAATGGAAAGCTTGTGACCATATCGATTTTAAGAGAGGTTGGCAGTACGCTTATTGATATTCACGGACAACACGAGCATCAGGAATTAATGGATGATACGATGCATATTAGTCTACTTGATCAATTTGGTAGTGCAAAGATTTCAACTGCCCTTTTGGAATACCAGCAAGTTTTTCAATCATATGAGCAAATATTGAAAACCTTGAAAAGTTTAAGTGAAAATGATCAATTAATGGCGCATCGCCTAGATTTAATTCAATTTCAATACGATGAAATTCAAAAGGCAAATTTAAAACTAAATGAAGATGAAGAGCTTCTTGAAGAGAAAAGAAAATTGAGTAATTTTGAACGTATATTTGATTCCTTACAGTCAGGCTATGCAGGTCTTCAAGGGGAACAAAGAGGACTGGATTGGATTGGCTTAGTTATGGGTCATTTAGAGGAAGCAGCTGGACTTGATCAGTCCTATAAAGAGCTTGCAGAAAATGTATCAAATTGTTTTTATCAACTTGAAGATGCAGCTAGTATTTTACGAAACAAACTTGATTTTCTTGAATATGATCCAGAGAGGCTGGCCAGCATTGAGGATCGATTAAATGAAATTCAACAGTTAAAACGAAAATACGGCAAATCAATTGTTGAAATCCTTGAATATGCTTCAAAAATTGAGGAAGAAATCGAAACTTTACAAAATAAAGAAACGCATATTGATAAGCTCGAAAAAGAAATATCCTCACTTAAAAAGGACATGCGTATTGAGGCAGAGGAATTAAGTAAATTGAGGAAAATTTCAGCCCAGAATTTAACAAGTTTAATCCATAAAGAATTAAAAGAACTATATATGGAAAAGACTGTATTTGAAGTAATGTTTCAGACGGATTCTGAGAGCTTTATGAGAAGTGGAATCGATCGAGTTGAGTTCTACCTTTCAACGAATCCAGGCGAACCCTCAAAGCCTTTATCTAAAATTGCTTCCGGAGGGGAGCTTTCAAGAATTATGCTTGCATTAAAGAGTATTTTTTCAAAGCATCAAGGTGTTACCTCTATCATCTTTGATGAAGTAGATACTGGTGTTAGTGGTAGAGTCGCGCAGGCGATTGCAGAAAAAATTCATCATGTAGCAGTTGATTCTCAAGTATTATGTATTTCTCATTTACCGCAAGTTGCAGCAATGGCCGATACCCATTTGTTTATTGCAAAAAATATTAAAAATGGAAGGACTAAAACATCTGTCAAGCCTTTGAATGAAGTTGAAAAAATAAAAGAAATTGGCAGGATGATATCTGGTGTGGAAATTACCGATTTAACAAGAGAACATGCTAAAGAGCTTCTTCAGCTTGCGAACAAGTTAAAGCTTCAAAAGTGATTAAATAAAATACATTGAAAAGCTATCCAAAGGAGGATAGCTTTTTTTATCACCAAACAGGTTATAAATGCTCGCTTTGAAGGCAAAATTAAAGGTGTAGCCATTTGACGTTAGTGGATTAGAAGCGAGGAGAGTGAAAATTTTGACAATAGATGCTTTAAGAAAAATAATTGGTGGAATTCTCCTTGTTTCATTAATTGCAATTGGTTTTTCAAAACCATTTCAAGAATATATAGAAATTCCGACATCCATTACTCTTTTTGAAGGTCAGCAGTTTGACTTAGCTAAAGCAGAAATGGTAACAGCAAAGATGTCTTCAGATAATTCAAGTATTTCACTTAAGCAAGACAATCATTCAGTATCCCTAAATGCGAAAAAACGCGGGGAAAATGAAATGTTCTTAGAATTAGCAGGTTTTCCAATTAAAAAAGTCGATGTTAATGTGTTAAAGGATTTTAAAGTCATACCAGGTGGGCAGTCAATTGGAGTAAAACTAAATACAGTTGGTGTGTTAGTAGTTGGCCACCATCAAATAAATACAATTAATGGTAAATCATCACCTGGCGAAATTGCCGGAATAAAGATTGGCGATATCATCACAGAAATTAATGGCAAGAAAATTGAAAAAATGTTAGATATTGCTCCATTCGTACAAGAGGCGGGGGAAGCTGGAAATCCCCTCACTATTGTCGTAAATCGTGAAAATAATTATTTTACAACAAAATTAACACCTCTTAAAGAGAAGACTGAGGGCTCGTATAAGCTAGGGTTGTATATAAGAGATTCAGCAGCAGGAATAGGTACAATGACATTTTATCATCCTGAGTCAAGAAAGTATGGGGCATTAGGTCACGTCATATCTGATATGGATACAAAAAAACCAATAGTTGTGGAAGATGGACAAATCGTTCGCTCAACCGTTACTTCAATCGAAAAAGGAAGTAATGGGAATCCAGGCGAAAAGCTTGCGCGTTTTTCTGAAGACAAAGAAGTTATCGGAAATATTGTTAGAAATAGCCCATTCGGAATTTTTGGTGAGCTGAACCAGAATCTAAAAAATGGCATATTTGATAAGCCGATGCCGATTGCTTTATCACATCAAGTAAAAGAAGGCCCAGCAAAAATTTTAACAGTGGTAGATGATGATAAAGTAAATCTTTTTGATATTGAAATTGTTAGCACAATTCCTCAAAAATTTCCTGCTACTAAAGGAATGGTCATAAAGGTGACAGATCCGAAGCTTTTAGCCAAAACAGGAGGAATAGTCCAAGGAATGAGTGGTAGTCCAATTATCCAAAATAACAAGGTAATTGGTGCCGTCACACATGTCTTTGTTAATGATCCAACTTCAGGCTACGGCGTTCACATTGAATGGATGTTAAATGAAGCTGGAATAGATATTTATGAAAAACAAAAAGAAAAGGCCTCATGAGGTTTAATATGGTATTCGAAGAAATCGGCGTATAGTCGATTTCTTTTTTTTGAAAAGATTATGATATCATATATAAAAAAAATTTCGACAAATCTATTTGAGTTTTTATTATTATTAGCGGAAAAAGTCGAATAGTAAAGTAAATATGAGAAAATTAATGATTTTATCCTATTTTTGAGAAAATTTAAAAAAACTAAAGGATTTTCAGTTGCATTGTCGAATTTCTCATTTAGAATAAAAATAGATGGTAAAGAGAACACAATGGACCTGAGGAGGAAGTATTCGTGAAGAAGATTAAAGTTTGTGTAGTTGATGACAATAGAGAGCTAGTCGGGCTTTTAGAGGAATATATATCATCTCAGGATGATATGGAGATAATAGGGGTGGGGCATAACGGACAGGAGTGCTTGGATATTTTAGAGCATGAGGATCCAGACGTCCTAGTGTTGGATATTATTATGCCTCATTTAGATGGCCTTGCTGTTCTTGGTAAAATGCGCGATATGAAAAAGACACGTCTGCCGAATGTAATTATGCTAACAGCTTTTGGACAGGAAGATGTTACAAAGAAAGCGGTTGATTTAGGTGCATCATATTTTATTTTAAAGCCATTTGATATGGAAAATCTCGGTAACCATATCCGACAAGTAAGTGGAAAATCAAATCCGGTCATGAGGAAATCTACAACCTCAAATTATCGACCTCAAGTGGAATCAAAACCAAAAAATCTCGATGCAAGCATTACGAGTATTATTCACGAAATTGGTGTCCCTGCACATATTAAGGGCTATATGTATCTTCGTGAAGCAATTTCCATGGTTTACAATGATATCGAGCTACTTGGTTCGATCACGAAAGTTTTATATCCTGATATAGCAAAGAAATACAATACAACTGCAAGCCGAGTTGAACGTGCAATCCGGCATGCTATCGAAGTTGCTTGGAGCAGAGGAAATATTGATTCGATCTCATCATTATTTGGATATACAGTGAGTATGTCAAAAGCAAAGCCAACGAATAGTGAATTTATTGCGATGGTCGCTGATAAATTAAGGTTGGAACATAAAGCTTCTTGAAAGAGTTAGAAACGTTGGTGAGACTGGGTTTGAAGCTGATTCCTATAAATTGGAACACTGACACAAGTGACCAATAAATAGGTTTTGGATGTGTACTAATATTTAAAATTAAACCGTTGAATTTTCAACACCTACAGTTTATCGGGTTTGTAAAAAATCTGATATTTTGGAGGTGTTTTTTGTTGTCGGAAATCCTACTACAAATCGACTCATTTATGCTCTACTGTGATTCCAAGCATTTGTCCAAGAAAACTTTATCTAGTTATGAGCAGACTCTAAAGCTTTTTGCACTATATCTAAAAGATGAATTTAAAATTGAAGATGCAGTTAAAGTAAAATCTTCTCATATCCGACATTACATTAAATATTTACGTGAAAGGGGTAAATACACCGTTGTTGTTAAACAGAAATCAAAAGAAGTTAATCATCCAGATCACCGACATGATTTTAATAAGCAAATCAGTGATACAACGATAGCTAATTATTTACGTAACATTAAGGTGTTCTTTAATTTTCTTTTTAGTGAACGTGAAATAAAGGTAAATCCAGTTGAGAACATCGAGAATATAAAACCAAAAAGAAAAAAGAAATCTTTATTGACTCCTGAAGAGTTAAAAATGGTTTTAGACACTTTTGATTTAACACAATTCCATTCGTATAGATCGTGGATTCAGACAAGACTTATTTTAGATACTGGAATAAGAGCAGGAGAGTGCTGTGATTTACTTCCAGAAAATATTGACTTTAAAAATAAGTCAATTCTGATTGAAAATCCCAAGAATAATCAAGAAAGATTCGTTTATTTTGGATTTAAAATGTCTAACGACCTCAAGAGATGGATGCAGTATAGGGATAGATACTCAGATAGCCATTACCTATTTCCGACTATTAGAGGGACTAAATTAGACGTCAGAAACTTCGAAAGAACCTTGAGGCTTGCAGGTGAAAAAGTGGGGGTTAATATACATCCGCATTTACTACGCAATAACTTTGCGAAGTATTACCTGATTGAGGGTAATGGTGACTTTGCAACTTTAAGCAGATTGCTTGGGCATAGCTCTGTAGATGTAACAATGAAAGCATACTTGGATTTTACAGATCAAGAAGTGGCAAGAAAATATCAGAAACATTCGCCATTGAATAATTTAGATATATAAAAATAACCAAAAAAAAATAGGGGCTAAGTCTCGGCAAAGACCTAACCCCTTGTACATCCAATAAGGACATACCGTATATTCGTTAAGTACAATATAACCCATCTGAAAAATTTTTTCAACAGATAGGCTTATTAACTATACCCAAAAAACGGTCATTGTCCTTCAAATTAGGGAGGACTATTTATTATGCAATCGGGAGATATTAACCAATACAAACAACTATCACAATTTAAGGATTTAAACGACTTTAACAATCAATTTGAGCAACACATGATTGATTTAAAGGATAAGTTTACTAAGAGCGAGCTAATAGCTCTAAAACGCCTTGTACGCTTCTCAGCATCTATTGCTGGCGTTTGCTATGCCAAGATTGGAACTTTGGTTGCAACTACCCATCAAAACGGTATCGGAATCTCAAGATCGACTTTTAAACGTATGCTCACTAAAGCAAAAGAAGTGGGCTTATTAGTAGTACATAATACTTTTAAGAACGGTAAACAGGGGCATAGTGTTTATGTGTTTAATCGCTATACGTCTGGTGTAGAGCAATCGCATTCCCGAAATCTGGAAGTTGAGAATTCTCCTATTTCCAAACAAACTGAACCACCTAAAGAGGAAAAATTGAACCAGCATAATAAAACTATTAATCTTTCTAAATCTAGCAATATTAAAAATAATAATACTATACGTACAGAATCCGTAGAATCTAGCAATCAATCAACTGAACAATTTACCAATCTATTACCAAATGGGATTGATAAAGAATTCGCTAGGGTTTCAAATTTCTATTTTCATAATTCAAGTGACATTATCGAACTCTATCGTATCGCTACAATACATGGGCGAATTGCTAAACTACCGTCTAAAACTATCTCAGACGTTGCTGTGGAAGCTTTAAAGACATTGGTGTATAAAATTAAGCAAGGTAAGGTTAAATCACTCAGGGGCTATTATAACGGTGTGTGTAAGAAGCTATTTAAGCGAGAACAATTGAACAATCTGTTTCTCAGTGTGTTTGATGTCTAGGACAAACTGTCTCATACCCTCGTAATTGAAAATCTTACGACCTTTCCTTAGTCGTAACTGAAATAGTGACGACATAGTACGATCAAAATGATCGGTTATTCTTAACCACCAACTTTGATAGCTATTGTAAGGATTTTTGGAAAATCGACAGAGACTTTATGAATGAACGTATCAGAATAGCAGAGGAATTAGGAGACTCAAAGTTGCTCTCGGGTGCAAATAAGTATGTAAAAGTTTTCAATGAATTTTCAAATGGAAATTCGGGTTACCAATTAGGTATTAATGCCTTATATTTAATATCCAAACTACCAGAAGAAGAAAGAAATAAAGAACATGCCATCCCATCAACAGGTAAACAAAAAACAGTTGATGAAATTCAATCATTGCACAGTGCAACGATTAAAGGAAATGCTCATCTGTATACTTACAAATAAAAAAAGACAGCTTATTCGCTGTCCTCTTTAACGTCTATTAAAACTAGTAACTCAGATAACTCAATTTCCAAAGCTTCACAGACTAATCCAATACTGTCTCTTTGGTATTGCTTTGTATCATCATGGTAAAGTCTTCTAACTGTTTCAAATTTTAGACCAGTCATTTCCGCTAATTGGCGTATTGAAATGTTTCTTTCATCAAGGATTTTTTTAAGTTCAGATTTAACTCTTTTCGCCAAGTAAATCACTCCTTTCTATACTTTAATTTTATCAAAAAAAATATTCACAAACAACTACAAAATGTTGTTGACAACGAAAAGTTGTATATAGTATTATTAGGGTAACAACAAAACGTTGTCATTTTAAGAAAAGGAGTGAAACCGAATGCAAAAGGATGTTACTCACAGGATTTCGTATTATTTAAAAAAAGTTGCACTAAAAAGTTCTATCCATCCTAGCAAAAAACATCCTCGTTCCCACACATTCAGAAATGAGCGTTTGAAATTATACAAAAAGCTCATGCACGAACAAATTAGGAAGGAGGGTTATTGATGAGAATTGCACAAATCGATAATAATGTCATTTTTTATCTTGAAGTTGAACCGGAATATATTAATGCACAGGAAGGAAAAGGGAAAAATGATGCTATATCGTTTGTAATGGGGCATCGCAACGAAGAAGGTCATGAAATTGATGCAGTTGTGAGTGTTAGCATTGAGGATGCTAGAGCGTTTGCTGAAGCTATCTTGAAAGTGTGTGTCGAAGTGGAAGGAGAAAGGCAGGAGGAGGAACAAGAATGACTGAGGTATTGCTAATTGGCTTTTCTTGCTTTACATTCGTTGTCGGATTATTCGTTGGGATGGATAAAACTAAACAAATCTAAATTAAAAAGGGAGAGATTAGAATGGCAGCTTTATACGGACAAATGAATTTGGTAGTTGAATCAAACAAGGTAATTTGTGATGAGTGGTTAGTTCCAAATCAAGAGCTTTTGATCAACCATGTAATTTTGAAGGAACAAGATATTTTCATAAATCAAATTGCTGATAATACTTTCAATGTTTCTGTTGCAGTTAGTTATCAACCGAATTCAGATGATGAGGAAGAAGCTTTTGAAGAGGCAAGTAGGTTGTTCACAGGAACAGACCTTAATACATACTGCTTGGAGGACATTAATCACAATCTAACATCAGTTATTGTAAATGAGTGCAGATTTGATTGGCAAGAATTAATGTGAGCATTGATAGGTAATCGTGCGACAAATTTCTACAAAGTTTACTTGTATATAACACAACTTATATGATAGTTAAGTAGAATATATGTCGAAAACACGGACTATACCTAGTAAAATCATAATTGCCGAAAGTAGGAAAAAAGATATAATAAAGCATAGAGGTAAAAATAATATACGGAGAAAAATAATAAATCAACTACCACCATATTAAATCTACCAAAAATCTAAACATCGGTAATAACCAACCGATATTATATAGAGTGTATCTCTAAAAACACAAATAGTCCTGCTTTGGTTGCTCGTAAAAATAGCAATTGAAGCATGACTTGGCTTTTTATTCTCTTTTTCAATAAATACTATCTACCTATCTTTAAAACCTATATGCCCATTATACAGTCACATATGGTCAATGTAAAGCATTTTTCGATCCAATTTTTCATTTTTAAAAAATTGGCACGTTTTGCAAATTAAATTGAAGGGAGTGTTGCTTACTGCGCTAGTAATTGTTGCTCTGTCACTTGGTCGCTGGTACACATTAATCAAATAAATTATAGGGAGAGATTAAACAATGACAACAAACACTATTAACTTACCAAATTACAAAACAATCTACAGCATCCTTGTACGAGACAGAGATTTAAGCTTTAAAGCAGCAATCCACTTTAACGGTGAAGTCAATCATGAAGCAATCGTTAAATGGGCATCAAAGGAGTATCCTGCTGAATACAAAGAGGCATTATCTATCGCAAGTAATCCAAATCGCCAAACAGTGACACTATGGAAAGATGAGTTAGATTGGTTTGTTGATGAAAAGGAGCGAATTGACTGGGAAAGGGACGGACTCAGCACCCTTATTTATGACTTTGTATTTACTCATAAATTAGAGTCTCAATTTTATTCTTTTTTGCAGAAATTAATGAAGGAAGATACCGATGGAATCTATGGGGACTTGGAACATATAGCAAGGGATTATGCGTAAGTACATATCAAGGGAGCAGCTTAACTGCTGTTCCTTTCTTAGAAATATACCGTTAAGAAATTTTATATTAACTAAATAAATAACTATTTGATTTAAAAGGAGTGAAGAGGAATGGAACTAACAAAGGATCATCTATTTTTCTGTTATGATTTTTCGTTACAACGTAAGCTCAAAGCAAATGGGGTTCGCTTTGTTACTACGGCAATATCTAATGACCAAAAAAGATTCTGGCTTTATTTTCGCACAGAACAGGTCAATGAAGTAATTCAGCAGCATGTTAAACAAAATGGCTAATACATAACTTTAAGCAATTACTCAGAGGGGAGATTATTAATGAGAACACGTCAAAAAAGAAATTTAATTAAAGGTAGTAAAGAAGAAATGAGAAATGAGGTTAGAACACTTATTGAAGAAAATGGAATGAAATATGTCCTCATAAACAATGGAGTTTTTGACCACCTTTATATTCAAAAAGAGCTCGAGGGAACAGATGAGACAGAATTAAAACAAGGACAAATGAAATTTACTGAATTAGATATGGTTGTATACATTTTTCTCCAATTTATGATGGTAAATAAATTCACATTAAAGCAACAGAGAATTGCAGACTATATAGGATGTAGCTCCAAACAGTTAAAAGTGTCATTAGAAAGACTTTGGAATTTCAAAGGAAGCACGAATGCAAAATATTCTCCATATGAGGACAAGGTGCAAATTGTTGAGGAACGAGAAGTAAGATTAATTTCTGAAAAAGAGCATGTGGCATACAACCCTAAAATAAAGAAAAATGTAAAGACATTACATTGGTACACAAATTACATTCCTAGTTATCAGGTGAAGAAGAAAGGGGTGAACGAAACGTTAGTCCCAATAAACTTTTTCATGGTTACGATTGAGGACTTTGATTTACTTACTAATGGAGTATTAAGCAGAAATGAATTTATCACGTATTTATTCTTCCTTAAAACCTATAAATATGGCACACGAGATGGATCGCAGATGTACTGGAAATTAAGCACCATCGCAGAAGCATTAAATTATAGATTAGTTGAAACTGTACATAAACATGTTGAGAAATTGTTGTCAGTAAAAATAAATGACGTTCCTTTATTAGAAGAAACCAGACCAAATAATTATGAATTGCAGATATTAAAAGGTGAAGAACCGTCATCTAGATACATTCCAAGATTCAATCCGTTAAAAATGTCGGAAATGAATTTTGGAAAAGAGGAAATGGATTCTAAAAAAGAGGAAATGAGTTTTAATGAATCGGAAACTGGTTCTGAAAATAAGGAAATGAGTTTTCGAAATGAGGAAATAGATTCTTTAGAATTGGAAAACGTTTTTGGATAAACGGAAATGAATTTTACTAAATAGGAAATCAATATTACATAATTGGAATTGGGTTGAAAAATGAAGTTTCAAACTCATTGAGGCTGTAAGGATGAGGACGCTTCGACATCGGCTATAAGAGTTAATATAAGAGTTTACATAATAGTTATACTAATAGATTAATTAATAGTTAATAGAAGAGTTGGAAGAAGAATATAAGAAGATAATCAAGAAGATTCGTTAGAATCTTCTCACCAACGCAAACTAGTTGCTAGGTGTCGAACGCAAAGAAACCCACTTTGCTTATCGAATTGGAATCTCTTTTTTCTTCATCTCAATTGTCAGTGTTAAGTTTTACGATTACATAATTTAAGTTTTAGTTTTACATACCATATCGAATTTAATCAATTAATCACATAATGAGGAGAATGATATAAATGACTAATGTTAATGTTAATGTTGAAAATAAAATTGAAAATGGTGTTTATATTCCTAGTATTGAAGGTTGTGACATTTGGGAACACATGAATAGGAACCGTGAAATTAAAAGTGATTACATCGGATTTTTACCATACTCACTAGAATTAAGACAGTTAGATAATCTGATACTATGTCAAGAAAATAGACACAGATTTTCTACCGCGCTATCGCTTGGTGGCCTGCACAAAAAAGTTTAAAAGAAAACCATTTTTAAACTTTTTTATGCAGGAAAATTTTATGCCACTGTTTGAACATACATTTTCTCGAATTCATTAGGTGTGTGATAGTCAAGAGTTGAATGAATTCGCTTTGAATTATAGAAGAATTCGATATATTCAAAGATCGATTTTCTGGCTTCATTTCTTGTTCTGTATCTTGTTTGATAAACGAGTTCACGTTTAAGAATACCGTGAAAGGACTCGATACAAGCGTTGTCGTAACAGTTTCCTTTGCGGCTCATGCTGCCAATCATCTGATATTGTTTTAATAGTTTCTGATATTCAGTTGATGCATACTGGACGCCACGATCGGAGTGATGAATAAGCCCATTACCAGGCTTCTGGCGATGGTACGCCATTTTTAAAGCATTCATCACTAGCTCCTTTGTCATCGTTTTATCCATAGACCATCCGACAATTTTGCGGGAATACAAATCCATGACACTTGCCAAATAAAGCCACCCCTCATTTGTCGGGATGTACGTAATATCTGTAACCCACGACTGGTTGGGCTTGTCCGCCTTAAATTGTCTATTTAACACATTTTCACTTATTGGATGATGGTGCTTGGAATTGGTCGTAGCTTTATATTTTTTGGTTGTGCAAGATTTCCAATTATTCTTTGTCATGATGCGTGAAACTGTACGCTGGCTTACTTTTATTCCTCGCTTGTTTAGCATTTTTGTAATTTTTATGCTTCCATAGCGTTGCTTGAATTCAATGTGAGTTTTCAAGACCTGTTGAGACAGTTCCTCATGCTTTTTCTGTCGGCTACTCTTTGGTCGTTTTATCCATTTGAAATAGCCGCTTTTAGAAACTCCCAGGACTTTGCACATCTTCTCCACTCGGTATTGGGAGTGATGATGATGAATAAAATCATACTTTACCGAGGGCTTTTCGCGAAGTAGTGCATCGCCTTTTTTAAAATTTCGTTTTCCTCCTCCAGATCACGCAATTGTTTTTGTAATGCTTTTAGTTCGGCTTCTGGAGATGAAAATGTTTGTACAGCCTTTACCTCGGGCTGTTCACCATATTTCTTGACCCATCCATGTAAAGTATTTATATTGATTCCAGTTTCTCTAGCCACTTGTGCGACTGGTTTATTGTTCTCAAGAATATACTTCACTGTTTCTTTTTTGAATGTTTCATCATAACGTTTACCAGTACCTTTGGTCATGTAGACACCCCATTATTGTTGTTTATTTTATTATAACAATCTGTGTCTACTTTTTAGTCTAGCATCAATCATCCTAAATTTTCCACATTTAAATCAAATAGAAGTCCAAATAAACTACTATCTCGTGATGTCATCAATGTGAAGTTTGATAATGTGGTTAAAAGTTCTGAGCAATATAAAAAATTGTACACAAAACAGTTGGATGATGTTAGTAAGAAAGTAAATAAACTTACGCAGGAATATTGGGATAATAGGGATGAATGGTCTGATAAGGAAAAATTAAGTCAAATTGAGAAGATCAAGAAGGAATATTCTTACAAGTATAGCAGGAAGCGACTTTTAGGAAATTTACCTGATAATTTGAAAAGTGTAAGCAAGGAAAAATTACGACATGAATTATATGAGGATGGATTCACAATCACACGTGTAGATAAGAAAACAGGTGAGATTACTGAGGATGTTTACAAAATGTACAAGAGATCAAGCAGCAAGAGTCGTAAAGGTCAGTGCCTCTTTATCAAGGATAGTCTGTATGATGATATGATCGAGTGGAGTAGAATGTTTTTACCGTTTGAAGAAGGTGAATCAGTTGACCTGGCATCACTTTCCGCATATCAATCATTGGTCACTTCTAGTATTGAAAATGTGAAAGTAATTGATCCTAATTCGATTCTTGTCGTAGATGAAGTATTCTCACGTTGGAAAGAGTCAGAAGTAGTTAATGTTATTAAAGTAGTACCAGAGACTGTTAATAATAAAGTAGTTGAAAAGGTTGATAGCGTTCCTACTGAAAATCATGAAATTGAAAACAGTATTTTTGATGGTGAGGGATTGCTAAGTAGTGAATTTTATGATGAAGGTCAATCAATGCTATTGTTACGTAACCATTTCACAAAGGTAGCTTGTTTCTCTACAAATTTACAATTGTTTTTCCGTGAATATGCTGAAAAGCATGGTATTGATTATGAATCTTGGACTGTTAAGGACGTCTTCAACAAAGATGTTTATCTGAAAGACGTGAAGATGATTCTAAACCAATCTTGTATCAAATTACTCAAGTTTAGTTACCTATTCAAACAGGAAGGTGAGAACGAGAAGGATCATGAGCAGTTATGGCAAGCTAGAATGTGGGAACATTGGAAGCAAGTTGTCATTGATGCCGGAAATATTTGGGGTGTTTGTAAACATGATAAATCAAACCGCAAAGGTGAAGTTAACAATATGCCGTTACAAAGGCTATCGTATCAGATGGTAAATAGTTTTGAGGTTAAATCACCAGAGGATATTAAAGAGTTAACACAATTTGAAGTGGATTATATCATGGACTTAAAAAATAACCCTGATAAATTCATTGAGCATGTTAAATCGAAGCTGAATGATAAAGATCAGATTGAAGATGATGAGGAAGAAGAATCCAAGGATAATAGAATCGATTTCTTTTCATCCGATAAGATGTTCATTGAGCTTTATGAATTGGACAAAGAAATTATACATAACAGTGCATTTAAAAAGTTTAGAACTAACACCATTAGCAACTATGTGAAGGATATTAAAAGGGGTCATGTGAGAACATTCGGAGATTACGCAACATTATTTAGTTGCCCAGTCCAATATCTGTATCATGCAATTGACAAACTTAATGACGATTTAACAATCGATGGTGTAGAAGTGCTTAAAGGTAATGAAGTATATACAACATTATTCGGTAAAGAAGGATTCGAGAAAGAGTTTACAATTTGTCGGAACCCTCACACTTCAGCATCAAATATTTGGATTGGTAAAAATACATACAATGCAGAAATTGAGAAATATTTTAACTTATCTCCAAATGTAATTGTATTCAATACAGTTAAAGAAAATGTAATGAATCGGTTGTCTGGGGCAGATATGGACTCGGATGCTGTTGCTGTATTTTTCGATGATAAGCTTCTAGGACTAGCCAACAATTGTTATGGGAAATACAACATTTGTGTAATGGATTTAGAAGCTGATAAAACAGCCTATACATTATCAAATCATAGTGCGGCCAAACTGGATCACACTCTAGGAAGATCGACCACTGAAATTGGTAGTATAGTGAATCAGGGGCAGCTTTGCAACTCACTGTATTGGCATTATTACAATGATGGAGAACTAAGAGAGGATATTTACAAGCAAACTGATATTCTTACAATTCTAAGCATGTGTTCCATTGATAATGCTAAAAGAAGTTATAAAATTAAGATTGGCAGTGAGTTAAGGAAAATTCAAAAATATATCGGTGAAATAATTAATGATGAATTTGAAGGTAAAAAGCCTAATTTCTTTCAGTATATTGATAAAAAAGAGAATGTAGAATTTACTCATTTCAATACTCCAATGGATTTCATGTATGACATTTTAAGTAATTTACCTGATGCAAATGAAGTTAAAACGTGGAATATTGGGAAGTTTTTAAATAAGGTGGATATTAATAAAGCAAATCGAAAGCAAAGAGAAAAAGTGAGGGAGTTAATTGCTGAATTAACAAAAGCATTAGAATCCATTCATTCAAAAAACTATGCTAAGAAGGAAAAGAACATGATGTTATCAGATACTATGAGGTTTTACCTAAATAAAATTGGTAAACTTAAAATTAAACCTGATACAATGTACAGTATTCTCAAGGATATTGATGATAAAAAGTATGCTTCAATTAAATTGAACCTGTTAAATTGCCTATATCAAGCACACAGAGAAACATTCCTAAGTTGTTTTAGAAAAAGTCACGGTTAATATTTTAGTAGAACGCTAGAGTCCTTTACTTACAAGGGTTCTAGCGTTTTTTAATAGTGTATAAGCTATCTCCTAATGGAAGAGGGACTGGAATGCGAAGCTAGCAATTGTCGCAGCACCGAATGTATCAGGCAAAGTAGGTGACTTTCCCTCTCTGCTTTTTCATTTATTTTTTAACAAACATACACATACTTATCAAAATATTAACACATGTGATTTACAAGTGCAAGAAATTTATTGTAATTTGTATAAATAATTCAGTTTGAGATGTGCTGATTTCTCCCCAGTATCGATTGGGCTGAATTATTTATAGAGATTGCAATAATCTCCATTACAACTAAATAAACTCATGCGATAGGGTTATCATGCAACCAGTCTGTGATGTGGCGGATTACGCTTTATTCGAATTGATTATTATTTGGGGTGAGATGGATTTGAAAATGGAGATTGAAAAAACAGGAACGTAGAAGGGTATTCGTTTTTTTGTTTTTATGAAGATTTGCATAATTATCCTTAATTTACATTATACATAAAACGGATTTATGAGTCAAGGAGAAATTTCCTTGGATTTTTATTATTTTTATAGGGAGATGTTAGATATGGGAGAAGAAGTAATTTTAACGCCAATTCCAAGTAATATTGGTTTTAGTAACTATTTAGCTGATACAATTAATGGAAGAATATGGTCAAAGAAAAGTAACAGGTTTTTGAATTTGAACCCAAATAGTAATGGCTATATTTATTGTTCACTTATTGATGATAAGGGACATAAGCGAAGTTTTGGAGTTCATCGTCCAATTATGGCTTCTCATTCTGGAATTCCATTGGAAATGTTTAAGCGAGGTGGAATTGAAGTAGATCACATTAAATCACATTTAAAACATGTGAATGGAATACATAACTTAGAATTATGTGATAGAAAAGGGCAATACCACGAAAGTACACGCTTAAAAATGGGAAAAGGTAAGAGATTAACAGAAGCAGAAGTTTGTGAAATTTTAGAGCAATTGCAGAAATGGAAGTCTGATGAGGATAATAAGATAAGTGAATTTATACATATGACTGCTGAAGCATTTGGACAAGGTTATAGAAGTATCTGGAATATCGTTAATAGAAAAAGTTGGAAGCATCTACAAGTTGGTGAAGCAAAATAAAAAACCTTCTCCAAGTCGGACAAGGACTAGAAGAAGGAACCGATAATACTCTAACCAATACTTGAAGGGGAAGCTTATAAAGTTCCCTTTCAAGGAATATTATAATCTATTATTAATTGGTTGTAAATTCCTTATCTTATATAAATCAAGAAACCGTCAACTTAGTAAGTGATTCTTGTAATTATTGCTAACGTTGGAATTTGAATTTATTAATATCCTTTTTTATTACTAAATAGTCCAGACTAGGTATGGAGATGATAATGTAACACCAGTTGTAACACCGTTATAAAGAAGAACCCCAGAAAGTCTACCACCATATTTGCCTCTATAAATCGGTGGACTTATACTACCTTTCATGCCTGTAATATCGTAACTACCATGGCTGAGGCCTGTACTTAGATTTGTGATACTAAAATGGCCGGTAAATCCATTACCTTTATACGGAGCATATACAACTACTTCCCAATTAATTTTCTTAGGGTTATTAGTTACCCATACATCTACATACCCAATGTTATTAGTACTAGCAGCTGAAAATTTTTGTAAAGAATCTTCAGATGAATCCTCTGGCTCTACAATTGGTATTCGTATAGATTCTTGGTTACCTTCAGGTATAGTATCACCCTGCTCAGCGTTAGCAAAATTTGGAGTTAAGACTAACAGAAGTCCTAGGGTAAAGAACAATACCATACTTTTTAAAATACGCATCGTTTATCAATCTCCTTTTTACTATTTTTAAATACTATTTTAGTATCATCTTTGTAGTTGTGATAGTCAAGTAATATTTTCTATTTATGTAATTCATTAACTATAAAAGTTAGATTTGTTGATAAATAGACAAATTTTCAATATGAGATAACCTAGTATCTAAATTATAGGTTGTTTTCCGTATATTTCAAAAATTTCTTTGATTTACTTTATTTTTTTGATTTTGTATAGTTAAACCTATAAATACCAAGGAGGAATAGTAGATATGGAAGAAATTAAATTAGAAGATAATATAGAGAAATTGAAATTTAAATACAAAATGTCAGATAAATTAATAAAAAAGATTATTTGTACTAATGATTCAAGTGATTTATATCATCCAATCGATATTAGTACCTTATTAGCACGTATGGATGATATCGATGAAACTCAAAGAGTATGTGATATTATTGATTTATTGCATAGAAATTTAGGAATTAGTTACGAGACGTTGGCTTCCTTTGGTAAAATAGATACAAAAGAGTTGGAAGAGTACTTGAGGAACCCAGAATCTTTAAACGAAAAGAAAAAGTTTATGTTAGCTGTTAGAATTATGTTTATACATTTTGTTTTAAAAGAAAAATATACTATTGATAGTAACATCGATTAAACATATCCTTTGTGATTACTGAGCCGTAAGGGCAACTAGGGACATCCAACTAAAAGGAGGGTGTCCCTATAATAATTTGAGCAAATCAAAGGTATGAGAAATTGTTCCAATAATATTTAGCCTTTAGGGCTCTTTCCCGAGAGTAACGGAAAAGTAAAATAGAGAATATTACTCACTTGTAAGTCGGAGTGAAGACCTAAAACTCATTTTCACTTTCTCCAACTTTTCTCCTATTAACCTATCGAAATATGGTATAATATAGGGAAGATTGGAGGTGTTAGGATGAATGTAAATATAGGTAAAGTTCTTTCATTACTCAAAAACAAACGGATATTAAATGATAAAGCCCTATCAAACAACGATTTAAAGAAAGAAATTGCCAATAGTTCATTTGTAACTAAAAAATGGTATGAAAATATTACAGTTGAACAAGCAATTAAGTCAATATTATGGCAAGGAACACTAAAGGATTATGGAACTTTTGGCTATAAAACTCATCTGATTAGAAAGTATAACAAAGATGATGGATCTGAATTTCATTTTAATCAGACTTTCAGCAGAGGAAAAATGTTAAGTATTGATTTCGGTGTAACGAATATAGGAAGAGAATTTTCACTTACCCATACTGGCATTGTTATTGCAGACTACACTTCTATGGTTGTGGTTGTTCCATTGACATCTCAAAATAGTATTAACTTAGATAAAGTACCCACTAATATAAAGAAAACTTTTATTCCTGTTTACAAAAAGGATTATCCGCAACTTGAAAATGACTCATATATTCAAGTGCATCAAATAAAATCAGTTTCAAAAAATAGAATTACTAGAAAAGGTATTATTGGCTCGTTGGCAAACACTCCTATAATGGAAGAGTTAGAGATGGCATTAATAAAATCTCATTCACCTTATGCAAACAAATTGCTACAAGAACAGATAGACTCGTTGAGCAAACAAAATGAGGAGTTAATAACAAAATTAATTGAACAAGAAAAGATAATAAATGGTAATAAAACCGTTGACATTTAATCAAATGAGTACTATTATAAAGATAGTTAAAACATACGCTGTCCTTTTACTTTAAGTAATTGAGACGTAATAGTTACATAGCAACCACTACATTAAAGTCCAATTTGGACTAAGTCCTTAGTATTATCTAAGGACTTTTACATTTTAATAATTATTTCTAATTTGGACTTCCTTCCCTAGTGTTGGAGGTCTTTTTCGTTGTGTGGGAAAAATATGCTACTTCCCTACCCTAATTTTATATTGTAGATAGAAAAACTCACAGGAAATTACAATATTATAGGAAAATTGCAGGATGTTTCCTTCTTAAAGTCGAATTAGTAGGTAATTTGGCGGGAAGGAGGGATAGAGATGAATAGATTAAATACATTTATTCAATCACTTGAAGAATTGAAAACTATTTCTGAACAAACAGATAAGGAGTTTAAAGGGTTATTATTTAATCTTGCATTCCTTTTAGGTAAAAAAGATAGTATTTCTATAAATTCAACTGATGAATTAAAGAGTCGAATTGAATATTTAATAAAAGAAGAAAATGTTAGAGAGAAATTTTTGATTAATGCTTTGGTTAATGAAGTTAATAACCACTTTGAACACTTTATTAGTAGCCATGGAGAAATTATTCTAAATAATGAATATCTAGCCAACTCATACAGAGAAGAGTTTGGAATGGTTCCAGAACATATTCAAAATGGATTAGATCAATCAAAGGATAAATCATTTCTTTTTACATTAGAAGAGCAGTATGATTCTTGGAAATTAATTGTTATTAAAAACTTTTCGAAAGCTCAACAAAGACAATGGGATAGAGATGAATTTAAACAAGCTAGTAAAACAAACTAAGTAAGTAAAGTATTCCTTCTGGAGTGCTTTTTTATTTTGCTTTAAAACATATTAAAACGATGGGAGAGGATGAAATGAATAAAACTAGAATAGCGATATTGCTAGCTATTTATGAGTTTACACGAAGTCTTGATAATATGGATGCAGAGTTCTTGATTTCAGATATAAACGGAAAAGTTAACAACCTGTTTGATTATCAGCGTATGGAGAGAAAAGGATATATTGAGCTATTAGAAATTTACCCTACACCTTTCGAAAGTAGTAAGTGTTATGCAGTGCTGACTGTTGATGGAGTAGATTATATTGAGAAATATTTGGAGTTTACAGATAAAGAGGAAATGGAAATTCAAGCTTTAAATTTAAGATTAGATCGTATGGAAAGAGTTGCATCACTGTGATTGAGCTTGGATGGTTTCTAACTAAATTCCTGACAGTGCCATTATTTATTACTGGTGCTGTTTTTTATATTGTAAACAGAAAGAATGGAAGGACATGAAACAAACCAATCCATTTTATAAAAGTAAGAAGTGGATTAACAAGCGTGAGAATGTTTTGCGTAGGGATGATTACGAATGCAGAGAGTGTAAGCGTTATGGAAAGACTACAGTTGCAACAATGGTGCACCACATCTTTCCTCTTGAGCATTATCCAGAGTATAAGCTTAACAGCGATAATCTCATTAGTCTATGCAGTAAGTGCCATGAACGAATGCATGATCGAATTACGAATGAGATATCAGAAGTAGGTAAACGTTGGCAAGGGAGGGTGGAAGGTGCATTACAAGGAAGGCAATGATATAAAAGTTTATATTGTTTGGGGAAGCCCTGCAAGTGGAAAGACAACCTATGTTAAAAAACACATGCATGTTGGGGATATGGTTGTTGACTTGGATTATTTAAAACAGTCTATTAGTTTGGCAGGAAAAACAAATACTGGCGATAATCTTCTCAATGTTTCGTTGAGCATCAGAGAACACATTTATTCTTTAATTGAATACCGTGAGCTGATGCGCTGTAACAATATATGGGTTGTCGCTGGTTTACCCAAGCAAATAGACAGAGAATACTTATTCAATAGATTGAGAGCTACAGATATCATTCACATTCATGCAACTAGAGAGGAATGTGTACAACGAGCTATTAATGACGATGAGAGAAGCGATAAAGACTTACAATTGCTGATTATCAACAAATGGTTTGATACCTTTGAAAGTGATAATCCCCCCTGTCCTAAAAAATAAAAATTTTACTTATAGGACCGAAGGGGTGGAAGGCTTTCCAATAGAGCGGATTTTTTGAAAATATTTTTTTGGAGGTGAAGACGGTGACAAAAATCCCAACGAAGGAAACAATTAAACGCAGGACAATTTCTGATATGAAAGGCTTGGGAGTCCACAAAACCCAATATAATCGCCTAATTGACATCTATTCAGAGCTTGTTTATCAGTACTTAAAATTGAATGATGAGTTTGAAACTGGTGGATATCAATACGAGAGTTATACAGCTGCAGGCGGTGCGAAAAAATCACCAATTGTTGCAACGCTGGAATCGTTGAGGAAGGACATATTAGCATACTCCGATCGTCTTTGCCTCAATCCTAAATCTACCATGCAACCAAATAATAATGGTGGAGATAAAAATAAATCCACACTTGCGAGCGTGCTAAGTAATCTTGAATAAAGAGCATAAAAACTATGACACAGTAATGGAGTATGCGAATAGTATTGTAGGTGGTCGGAAAGTTGCCTGTAAAGAAACAATACAAATGTGTCAAAGGTTCATGAATGATTTAGAAAATCCAGATTACGACTTCAATCCAAAAGATGCAGAGTTTGTTATACAGATAATTGAAAAGACGTTTGTACACCAAAAAGGTGAGGACATGCGAGGCTACCCATTACGAGGTAAGCCTTTTTTATTGGAACCGTGGCAGAAATTTGTTGTCTATAATTTACTTGGTTTTTATCACAAAGGTACGATTCTAAGAAAATTTAAAGAATCATTTATTATGCTTACTCGAAAGCAAGGGAAGACACCATTTGTTTCAGCATTGTCATGGGGATTGGGTTTACTTGAAAGAAAATCAGGTGCGGAAATAATTATTGTTGGTGCAATGTTAAAGCAAGCCATGCAAAGTTTCAATTTTCTTCTCTATAACTTGCGACAAATGGGTGAAGAAAAGAATTTTCGTATCCTTGATAACAACCAAGAACATAGTATCAGTGGGGATCTTGGTGACGGATACATGCGAATTGAAACAATAGCTGGTAACAGTGACCGTATGGATAGTTTAAATACGCTCATTCAAATTTTGGACGAGTTACATCTATATAAAAATGCTAGTCAATACAATACGATTCGAGAATCAGGAAAGGCTTATCGAAATAGTTTGTGTATTGGAATTACTACAGCAGGAGACAATCCGAACAGTTTTTGTTACAACCGAATGAAATATTGTCAAAAAGTCCTAGATGGTACTGCTAAGGATGAACAACTTTTTGTATTCATCACAAAAGCTGATGAAGATGAGAATGGTAATGTGGATTATACAAATCCAATCGAACATGAAAAAGCTAATCCAAATTATAATGTATCAGTTTCAGGACAGGAATTGATGAATGATGCAATTGAAGCTCAGAATGATCCACAACAAAGAAAATCTTTCCTTGCGAAGTCATTAAATATTTATACTTCAGCAATGAAGGCTTATTTCAATTTGGATGAATTTAGAAACTCTAACCGCAAAGTAGAAGAAAAGCTAAATCTAACTGGAAAATCATTAGAGCAAAAATTACAAGCACTATCGAAATTACCTATAGATTGGTATGGCGGTGCTGATTTATCGAAGATGCATGATTTAACAGCTTCGGCATTATACGGCTCTTATAATGACATTGATATTGCAATTACACATGCATTCTTCCCAATTGTCGCTGCTCATTTAAAAGCTGATGAGGACAATATTCCGTTGTTTGGTTGGAAGGATGATGGATGGCTGACAATGACTAACACTCCAACTGTCAACCATGATGATGTTATCAAGTGGTTTGTTCAAATGAAACAAATGGGATTTAAGATTAAACAAGTTGGATTTGACCGTAAGTTTGGTCAAGAGTTTTTCCTTGGAATGAAGCGAAAAGGTTTTTCTATTGTGGATGAGCCGCAGTATTTTCATAAGAAATCGCAGGGCTTTAGAAGGATCGAAAAGAAAACTAAAGACGGTAATTTTTATTATCTTGGTTCTGATGCTTATGAATATTGTGTTCAAAATGTGAGAGCCATAGAAAAGACTGATGATATGATTCAGTACGAAAAAGTTGAAGATAACAGTCGAATAGATTTATTTGATGCTTCTGTTTTTGGTGCAGTAAGAAAAATTGAGAACATGGAAAGATCAACATCCGCAAGAAAATGGTTAGGGAAGGGAGGTGACTAGATGAGATGGTTAGATTTTTTAAAAAGGAAGTCTTCGCAACCTAAAAATGCTAGGAGTTGGTTTTTAAGTCAGGAAGCCTATGATACTTTAGTGATTCCAGGCTACACTAAAATTTCTGATAATCCTGAAGTTAGAATGGCAGTTCATAGAATTGCAGAACTTATTTCTTCGATGACAATTCATTTAATGCAGAATACTGATGATGGTGATATTAGAGTTAAAAATCAATTATCGAGAAAACTAGATGTTAATCCATACAGTTTAATGACAAGGAAAAATTGGATATATAACATTGTTTACACCATGCTTTTAGATGGAGATGGAAATAGTATTATCTTTCCAAAATTTAACGATGGATTGATAGACGAGTTGATTCCATTAAGTCCATCGAAGGTTCGGTTTGTAGACACTGATAATGCTTATAAGATTTATCATGAAAACAAGCCATACAATCATGATGAAGTCTTACATTTCATGATTAATCCGCAACCAGATAAACCGTACATAGGACAGGGGTATAGGTTTGTTTTAAAGGATATTGTTAACAATTTAAAACAAGCTACTGCAACAAAGAAAAGTTTTATGAGTGGAAAATATATGCCTTCTCTGATTGTTAAAGTCGATGCCAATACAGCAGAGTTATCCAGTGAAGAAGGTAGAGATGCTGTGTATAGTAAGTACCTCGAATCTAGCGAGGCAGGTAAGCCGTGGATTATTCCTGCTGAATTACTGGAAGTTGAACAGGTAAAACCATTATCACTTAATGATTTGGCAATTAATGATGCAGTTGAATTGGATAAAAAAACAGTAGCAGGGTTACTTGGAGTACCTGCTTTTTTTGTTGGAGTTGGAACCTATAACAAAGATGAATTTAACAATTTTATTAATTCAACCATCCTTCCAATTGCAAAGGGAATGGAACAAGAGCTAACAAGAAAACTTTTATACAGTCCGGATTTGTATTTCAAATTTAATCCTAGAAGTCTATATGCCTATGACCTTAAAGAGTTAGCTCAAGTTGGCTCAGAAATGTATGTCAGAGGACTTATGATAGGTAATGAAGTTAGGGATTGGATTGGGTTGTCACCAAGGGAAGGATTATCTGAATTAGTTATTTTGGAGAATTTTATTCCACTAGATAAGATTGGGAATCAATCTAAGCTGAAAGGTGGTGGTAAAGATGAATAGAGAAAAGGAACGACAATTTAGAAGCTTACAATCTGACTTGAATACAAGAGCAGAAAAAGATAATGACGAAATGTACATAGAAGGTTATTTTGCTGTATTTAATAATCCTACTGAATTATGGAGAGGTGCTTTTGAAGAGGTTGATCCTAGTGCTTTTGATAAAACATTAGGAAATGATATCCGAGCATTAATTAACCATGATACAGGACTAGTGCTTGGTCGCAATAAATCAAAGACACTAGAATTAAAGGTTGATAGTCATGGTCTTTGGGGGCGAATTACTATTAATCCTAATGATTCTGATGCAGTTAATTTATACGAGCGTGTAAAGCGTGGAGATGTTGACCAGTGTTCATTTGGATTCAATATCTTAAATGAAGAAACAGATTTCCGTGAAGATGGCACAGTAAAGTGGATTTTAAAAGAGATTGATTTACATGAAGTATCGGTAGTTACTTTTCCTGCTTACTCTGATACTGGTGTACAAGCTAGGCAAGCACAATATAACGATCACTATGAAAGAAAACGGGAACAAAAGAAAAATCAATTAAAGGAGAGATTGAAAAGATGTTAAAGCAACTAATGTTATCGAAGAAAATTGAACAAAGGAAATCTACTCTTGCTGAATTACTTATCAGTGAAGAGAATTTTGCTAAGCGTTCAAAGGAGCTAGAAGCCTCCATTGAAGAAGCTAATACCGATGAAGAAGTGGCAGTAGTAGAAGAAGAAATAACGAAGCTTGAGGATGAAAAGAAAGAACTTAGCGATAAGAAAAGTAATCTCGAATCAGAAATTACAGAACTTGAAGGAGAGCTTGAACAATTAAATAGTCAAGCACCTAGTAATAATACACGTTCTAATAAAGCAAATAAAACCACTAATAATTTTAAGGAGGAATCAAGAATGAAAGTTAACAAATACGAGACTCGCTCTCAAATGGTGGAGCGTTTAAACATGGAAGAAGTACAGGAGTTTTATGGTAAAGTTCGTGAGGCGGTATTAAATAAGCGTTCTCTAACTGGTGAAGGCTTATTAATTCCAGAGGCGGTAATGGATAAAATCCAACCGATGATTGGAGATTATTCAAGCCTATATAAAGAAGTTGAAGTGATGAAATTGAATGGTACTGCTCGTGCGATTGTGGATGGTGCAATTCCTGAAGCAATTTGGACTGAAATGACAGGTTCAGTACAAGAATTGGCATTAGCATTTGAAGGGGTAGAATTAGATGGTTATAAAGTCGGTGGATTTGTACCAGTTCCAAATTCAATCCTAGAGGATAGCATGATTGATTTAGCTAATTTTGTTGAAGATAGAATCGCTCGTGCTATCGCTAAGGCAGTTGACAAATCAATCTTAAATGGAACAGGTGCAATTGGTAAGCAACCAGAAGGAATTATTCCTGCTGTAACATCAGCATCTAAAACTTCTGATTTTAAATTAGGCTCACTGCTTCCATTGGTTGGGGCTGTTGATAATGGAGAAGATGGAGTGGGTGAGGTAATTGCTGTTATGAAGCGTGTTACTTACTACAATTACATCCTTCCACAGACAATTGTAAATACTTCTGATGGTCGTCAGGTTGTGCAAGGGGTAGATAATCCTAATATCGCAGGTATTCGAGTTGTATTTTCTCAATATGCTCCTGATGATGCATTAGTATTTGGTGACTTTAAACAGTACATGCTCGGTGAAAGACGTGGGGTACAATTAGCAACTTCATCCGATGTACGTTTCGTTGAAGACCAAACTGTGTTTAAAGGTACAGCTCGTTATGACGGTAAGCCAGCGAACAATGGTGCATTTGTTTTAGTTAACTATGCACCTGCTGTATAGATGTTTAAATGAAAGGGTGAAGGGATATGGCAAAATACATAGTAATAAATAACTTCACTTAGAAGATGGTAATCACGTTTATCGAGTAGGGGATAAATTCCCCCGTTCAGGACGTGTAAAAAAAGAACGAATAGAGGAGTTAACTTCCACTAAAAATAAACGTGGCATTATCTTCGTTGAAGAAGTCGGTGATAATTAGTGGAAAATTACGATGATACAATATTATCACTTGTCAAAGATAGAATAGGATTACGCTCGAATGTCAGAGATAACTATTTAACGTTTATTATAAAAGGGATCATTAAAGAATTAGAGGATGAAAAAGGGTTAGTCATTGATTTGGCTAACCCTTATCATTTGATGTTTATTGTTGATTTTTCTACATGGAGATATCTCAACCGTGACAATATGGATGGTATACCTCGACACTTACAGTTTCGATTGCACAATTTAATCATTAAGTGTGGTGTTGCTAAATGACATTCGACTACGAATTAACTCTCATTGATATTTCACATGGAGAAAATGAAATGGGCGACACTATTGATTTTGAAGTGCCAACAACTATATTATGTGATGTTTTGTCTGTTTCACGTTCTGAACATTATGCAGCGGCTACACATGATTTAAAGCCCTCAATCGTGTTTGTTGTTAATAAATACGAGTATGAAGGACAAAGTGAAATAGAGTTTGAGGGTAAAAGGTACAAAGTCATTCGTGATTACTTACCTCTACAATCAAAAGGATTTAAGACTGCTAACACTATGAATATGGGTAATTTTGAAACAATCGAATTAACTTGCGAGGAAGTGAAGAAAAATGGCAATGCCTAGATCTGTAGTTAAATTTAAAAGAAATGGCGTTGAATTTACTTCCAGTGTCGATAAAGCTATGTACTCGATTGAAGAGTTAAGTAGAGCGGCTCTTCGAGATTCGGCAAAATATATTCGTAGAGAAATGTTGAAAAGGTTGAGAAAGCTTCCGGGAATGAAGAAAAATAGACGTTTATATCGCTCAACACAATATTGGGTTAGGCGAAAGGAATCTGATTTACAAATTGGATTAAAACACAACACATGGTATGGAGCGGATAGCGAACTTGGAACACATAAGCAACCTGCTAGGGGAATTTTAAGAGATTCTGTCTATCTGAATATTGACCAGATCAGAATTATTCAAGGTCAATATTTATCTGCAATTGCAGACGAAAATAGAGTTAGGGGTTTAATCAGCGAAGAAGAATTTGTAAGTCCAGATGGTGAAGAATAATGATTATATTAAGAAAAAAATTAATGAAGCTATTAAAACTTTATCATCCTCAAGTGTATTTTCAAAAAGTTCCTCATACGGCTCAATTTCCTTACATAGTGTTTAACCTTCCCAATGCTTATTCAAATGAGCAGCAAGAAGTGTTTAACTTGGATGTGGATATTTGGGATAACAGGTCTGACACTTCTGAATTGGAAAGTTTAGCGAGTAAATTGTGGAAAGAATTAAACTACTACAAACACACCGATGATCATATCCAGTTCAGTATTTACCGAGAAAACAGACTACCATCACTTGATGAGGATGATACAAACATTAAAAGACGGAAGTTAATCTTCCAATTACGATATTTTGATAGGAGGCTTTTTGAATGAGTAAAACTTATAGCGGATATACAGCCAAAACGGCAGAGAATTTGCTCCTAGATGCAGGGGCATTTTTTATTAACTACGAAATGGAAACAGATACATTTGATACAGCAGTAGCAGAAGGAAAACTTCTTGGTGCAACAAGAGGCGGTGGTCAATTCTCAGCTGTACCAGAAATTAGGGGAATTGAAGTTGATGGTGTAAAAGGAAAAGCGAAAGGCTTGCAGGTCATCGATAGTTGGGAAGTTAAGATGGTTGCGAATGTCTTAGAGGTAACTAAAGAAGGACTTGCAAAAGCATTGACTGCTAGTGAAATTGATACCGAAACAAATACTACCCATGACATCATTAAAGCAAAAAACTACATTGAAATTACGGACTATATTGAAAACATAACTTTTGTCGGGAAGAAGTCAGGAACTGCAGATCCAGTAATTATCCAAATTTACAATGCGCTCAATACCACAGGACTATCTTTACAGACTCAGGATAAAGGAGAAGCAGTAATTGCAATGGAATTTGAAGGACATTATGATGATTCCGATTTAGATAATCCTCCATTTGCAATCTTCTACCCAAAACCAGTAGTACCAGCACCTTAAATATTTAAATTTAGATATTAACTTTTAGGATAGTTAGTCCATTATGAGGACTCATTATCCTTTTTTATTTTATTAAGAGGAGTGATTTAGTTGCAAAAGTTTAAGATGAGACCTTTGAAAACTTCAGATATTTTTAAAATGAGTAAGATTCTAAAAAAGATGAATCTGAAAATTGAGATTGGTAAAGAGATTTCACAAATTCAACTTGGTATCGAATTTGTACAACGAATATTAGAAAATGTTCATCTTGCAGAAGAGGAAGTAAGTGCATTTTTAGCTGAACTAGTTGGACTCGAAGCAAAAGAATTTAAAGAGTTAGAAATTGAGGACACACTTGAAATATTTAAGCTTTTCAAAGAACAAAAAGGATTAGCAAATTTTTTAAAATTAGCAGGGAAATAGATCACATTGAGGTCATTGACCTGCTTTTTAAACGTTACGGGAACATTGAAAGAATAATTGATTTAGATGTTGAGGATGGAACAGAACTCATTTTAAAAGCGTTTGAAAAACAAGCAGAGGAAAAGGCTTTCCAACTCTATGCAGCAAGGTATGCATGGATGGATGAAAATAGCTTTATTCCGTTTACCGAGTTTTTTAGTCCTCAGAAATTAACGGAACAAATCGAGGGAAAATCTGAAAGTGAAATACTCTCAGAAGTTAAAGAAATACTAGATTCCTGTGTTGGAGGTGACGTTCGTGGAAATCTTTAGGCTCTTTGGCTCTATTTTTATAGATAATTCTGAAGCGGAAAGAAGCTTGTCTTCAACAGAAAGTAAGTTTGAAAAGTTAGGCGGTAAGATAGGCGCTATAGGTAAAAAGGTTGGAGACGCAGGAAAAAGTTTGACTGCGAAAGTCACCGCACCAATTATGGGGATAGCGGCAGTTGCGGCAAAGGTTGGTTCTGACTTTGAAGCAAGTATGTCAAAGGTGGCAGCTGTTTCTGGGGCAACAGGCTCTGACCTAGAAGCTTTAACAGCAAAAGCAAGGGAACTAGGAGCGACAACACAGTTTAGTGCAAGTGAAGCAGCTGACGCTTTAAACTACATGGCTATGGCAGGTTGGGATACTGAGCAAATGCTCGGAGGTATTGATGGAGTTATGTCACTAGCTGCTGCATCGGGTGAAGATTTAGCAATGGTATCCGACATTGTAACAGATGCACTTACCGCTTTTGGTATGAGTGCAGCTGATAGTGGCCGTTTCGCCGATGTGTTGGCAACTGCTTCTTCGAATGCAAATACCAATGTCTCAATGCTAGGTGAATCATTTAAGTATGTTGCTCCTGTTGCTGGTGCCTTAGGATATACAGTAGAGGACACATCGAAAGCCTTATCCTTAATGGCTAATGCAGGGATTAAAGGATCGCAAGCAGGAACATCGTTGAAAACAATGATGACTAACTTGGCTAATCCAACTAAAAAGATGCAAACCGCAATGGATGACCTAGGTATTTCTCTTACAAATACTGATGGATCAATGAAAACGCTTGATGAGGTAATGGTAGAATTAAGAGGCTCCTTTGATGGACTTACGGAAGCTGAACAGGCAAAATATGCAGCCACAATATTTGGTAAAGAAGCGATGGCAGGTGCCCTTGCTGTTATCAATGCTAGTCAAGAAGATTACGATAAGTTATCCGACGCTATTAACAATAGTAGTGGAGCAGCTGAAAATATGGCTGCAATTGTTAATGACAACCTTCAAGGTCGCTTAAAAGAAATGAAATCTGCTCTAGAAGAAGCAGCTATTTCTATTTATGAGAACATGCAACCAGCGCTTGAAAAACTTGTGGAATGGATAAAGCAATTAGCTGATTGGTTTAACAATCTATCACCTGCTGTGCAAAACATGATTGTTATTTTTGCAGGAATAGCGGCTGCAATTGGACCTGTTCTCATTATACTAGGTACTCTTATATCCTCAATTGGCTCAATCGTAACTGCAATTGCACCTGTTATTGCAGCAGTTACAGAAATGGGTGGTGTGTTAGCACTTTTAACTAATCCTATTACTATAGCGATTGCTGCTATTACAGGAATTATTGCAATTTTGGTGACTGCATATAACAAAGTTGATTGGTTCCGTGAAATGGTTGATGAAGCCTGGAATAAAATAAAAGAGTTTACTATAGTTGCATTTGAAGCCATCAGCAATACAATCTCGACAATTGTTAGCGAAGTTGTTGACTTTGTTAAAGGACTTCTTGATAAATTTAAAGACTTTTGGGATGAAAACGGAAAGTTTATCATGGAGATTGTTAAAAATTACTTTGAGTCAATTTTAGCGACTATAAAAATGGTGATGGGCTTAATCAAAGGAGTATTTGAAACAGTATGGCCAATCATTTCAAATGTTGTAAAGGTGACATGGGAGTTAATCAAATCAATTGTTAAGACTTCTATCGATATTGTGCTAGGCATCATCCAAACAGTAATGAAGATAATGCAAGGGGACTGGAAAGGTGCATGGGAAACTATAAAGAAAACTGCAGAGAATATATGGAAAAATACAGAGCAGTTTTTTAAGAATATAGACTTAGTGCAAATAGGGAAAGATATCATTCAAGGATTAATTAATGGTATCGGTTCAATGGCAACTGCTGTATGGGATAAAGCTAAAGATATCGCTAGTGGTATCAGCGACACCATTAAAAACTTCTTTGGAATTCGTTCTCCATCAAGGTTGATGATGGAATACGGAGGCTTTATTGGTGAAGGTTTAGAACAAGGTCTTGATGGTACGATAAGGAATATCAAGCAAGCAGCTGATGAAATGGCGAATGCTGCTTTCCCTAACATTAATCCTGTTGATACACACATCAATAAGATAGATAGTTCGTTCGCAGGAGCAAATTCAACATTTAACGGAATGAATAGTTTCGCTCGTATGTTTGAGGGTGCCGTCTTTTATGTACGAGATGATTATGATATCCAACACATTGCAACTGAAATCGGAAATACTTTTTCAAATAATATGCGTGTAAATGGGGTGAGATGATGTTTTATATTGAAACGCTAGACGGTATTCGATTTGACCTAAAACAATATGGATTGCGTGGATTGAAGTTGGAAATGGACTCCCTATCACCTCGACACGACACTACAACCGTTGATAGTATGGATGGACATATAGATATCGAAACCACTTATGAGGGGCGCACAATGCGTGCCTCATTTTTAATGGAAGCAAAGAATAGAGTAGATTACCATTTTTCAAGAAGTAAAATATTTAGGCTTTTTAACGCTAAAACAAAGTTTTACATTATTGACAAGTTTGAACCTAAAAAACGTTGGAAAGTACGTACAGCTACACGATTTACACCTGAAAGAATAAATCATAATGTTGGATTATTTACGCTTGATTTAATATCATCGTCTCCATACGCAGAAAGTATGGGAACAACTCTAAACCCATCATACACAGATGGTTATTTACAGGTATCTTCAAATGAACCTGTGCAGTACACATTTAATCAATCTACTTTCAAGGTATGGAATGAGGGAGACGTTAAGATAGATCCTTGTAGATTCCCATTGAAAATCACATTCGATGGAGCTTCAAATAATCTATATATAAGAAACATAACTACTGGTGATGTTTGGCTTTATAATGGCTCAACAGTGGAAGGTGATGTTATCACACTTGATGGAATCCGTTCACTAAAGAACGGTTTTTCTATTTTTAAGGATACGAATAAGAAATTAATCAAGTTAGTAGAAAAAGGATGGAATGAGTTTGAAATATTTGGAGCGACATCTCCATTTACAATCAGCTTTGATTTCCGATTCTATTACATTTAGAAGGAGGCGGTGATAGTTGGAAACATTAACAAAACGATCTATAGTAATTGATTTAAAACAAGTTAATATGCTTCCTACTCCTCAATTTATTCAACAGGATTCCAATATTCTTGAATTTGTAGTTTTAGATAACGGAGTAGATGCTAATTTAGAGAATATCGGAAAAATTATTGTGAATTATAAAAGACCAGATGGGAAAGTTATTTCTCGCTTATTAACAGCAGAAGGAAATAAAGTAGTTTATGAAATCGGTCAAGCGGAAATGGAAGTTCATGGTGAGGGTTTACTTGAGATTCAATTCTATAGCCTTGATATCCTTCAGCGTATTTCTTCGAGGACATTTAAGATAATTTTATCTCAAAGTATCGGAACTACAGGTATTAGTGAAGACGATAAAAACATAACTATTCTTCAACAATTAATGATTGAAGTCACAGAGTTAAACACTCAAATAACGACAGCAGAAACAGTAAGGGAAAATGCCGAAGCAATTCGTCAATCACAGGAAACAGTAAGAGAAAGCAATGAAGATGCACGTAAATTAGCTGAGGATACTCGTATTCTTGCTGAGAATGAAAGACAGACTAATATATCAACTGCTTTGACAGATATAGAAAACGCTATTCTATCAGCAAATACTGCTTCAATAAACGCTGAGAATCAAGCTAACCATGCAAAAACTCAAGGTGATTATGCGAATGAACAAGCTATATACACCAAAGAAGTAGGAGATATTGCATTAAATAATGCTACAGATGCACTACTTGCAGCCGATTCAGCTAATCAATCAGCAACAAATGCTCAATCCCTTGTAAATTCATCCAAGCATTTAGGTGAATACTCTTCTACCACTAATTACATTACAAACAACGAAGTCCGTTACAACGGTTCAACTTGGAGATGTATGCAAGATTGCATAGGCGTAACTCCAGTTGAAGGTGTCAACTGGACATTAGTAGCGCAAAGAGGTATCGATGGACAAGGGGCAGTTTCAACAGTAAGTGGAAAGTCACCAGATTTAAATGGAGATGTTCAATTAAATGCTTCAGATGTAGGAGCAATCCCCTCTTCCGACATAGGAAAAACTGTAGCTGGATTTAATGAATCAGGTCAAGTATTAGATAAGCACGGTAATGTCGTTGAGGGTAAAGTTAAGTCCGTAAATGGTCAAACAGGTGAAGTGAATATCACAAATGTTGATTCAGCAGATGATGCTGCAAAACTTGGAGGAAATCTACCTTCTCATTATGCAACTGCACAATCCGTCACTGATGTTGACAATAAAATTGGGGTTTTAAATGAATTATCGACCACTGAAAAGGAAAATATAGTTAGTGCAATAAATGAAATAAAACAAACGACTAATGAACGATTTGAAGGCGTTGATACACTTTTATTAGATAAAGCAAATATTACTCATCAGCATAGCATCTCTGATATTATGAATCTACAAACTACTTTAGATGAAAAGGCGGAAACATCCCAAATTGGTGATTTGACAACTTTAACCACTACAGAAAAAGAAGACATAGTTAAAGCATTAAATGAAGTAAATGCAAAGCCTAGCGGTGGTGGTAGCAACGATGAGTGGAAATTACTAAACACCATTGAACTTTCTCCAACATCACCATTTATTTCATTTAATCAACGATTTCAAAATGAGTTCAGTAAGTTAAAATTTGTTATGAAAAATGTATCCATGGACTCAAGTTGTACAGCATCAATGTCATATGTTCTATAAATGTCGAATTCTTTGGAGCGACACAAGATAGCTCACTTATAACATTGGGATATAAAATGGCAATGAACGAAACATCACCATTAAAATATCAACTAAACAACTCGTTCAGAAATCTAATACCATTGGTGTTAACGTTTCCTAGTTCTAGCTCATATCCTCATAATGAGTTGTATGGTGAGTTAGTATTTGAGTTTTGGAGATGGAAAAGTAACGATGGGATGGGAGGTAACGTTGGTGGTGGTACTAATTTAAAAGGATGGTTGTCAGCCAAGCAACTTACAAGCGATTCTCAGAATCTACTTTATGAAGAATACAACATGATTTTTCCTTTGAGAATAAACGGAAAAGCTCCATACCAAATTGGATTGTCTAACACCAGATCTGGAGGGTTCACTAGAGGTACAATCGAGGTTTGGGGAGTACCATTTAAAGAGGGTGAGTTGACATAATGGAAGAGCTAGAGGAGTATATTGACCCAGCAGAAGGACTAGGTGTTGGAGATACTTATGAAAATGATCAAGGTATGTGGGAAATAGGTGAAGGTGGTTCTCGTATGTTAATTGAGCCATCTGAAGATTGGATAATTAAGCACAGACAACCTGAAACAATACCCGAACCCACTCTTGAGGAAAAACTAGAAATATTAGAACAAGAAAATTCTATGTTAAAAATTGCTCAAGCTGAAACAAATACTACCTTGCTTGAATTTATGGAAGAAATATTAATGGGAGGAATGTAAAATGACTATTATACCTTTATTAACAAAGCAATATGCAGTTTGTGTTTATGTGTACGGAACTCGTAAATTTGAAACAGTGGTTGCGGATTATCATGAGCCAGTCAAAGAGTTTGCTGCTAAAACATACACATTGGAACAGATTGATAATGCACTTGTAAAGGGATATATCACGGAATCAGAGTACGTGGAAACAATGAAATATACGAAGCCGGCAGAAGCACCTACAGAGTAAGGTGTATTTTTTATGCCTATAAACAGGTAATAAAACACAAGATTTATTATGATTTTTTGAGATTACATAACCAAGAGAGATACATTTTGTATCTCTCTTTTATTTTCCCTAAAAACAGGAAAGGAGGAATATCTTGTTAATTATAAAAGACTTACATGGAAATGTTGAAGGATTAACGGATTATAAAGATTTGGAAATTAATGAAGAAGTGAATGGCGACTTTTCACTTTCTTGCCAGTTTATTAATTCGGAGAATAATAGTCATGCATGGGATCTGATAGTTGAGGAATCAATCATTGAGCATGAAGGGCATGAGTATAGAATCAAAAAGATTGCTAAAGAGATTTATAGAAAACAGATTCATGCTCCACATGTTTTTTTCGATTTGATTGATCACCAAGTTTATGACATCCAAGGAGGAACAATGTATCCAGAAAATGCATTTGCTTTTATCCTATCTGGCACCGGATGGACTTTTGAAGTTGTGGACAGCATCCCTCCACAGCTTCTTTTTAATTTTGGTGAGGATAATGCATTATCACTAATTCGTAAAGCATGTGAAGCCTTTAACTGTGAGGTAAAGATTGAGCCTAATAGACACCTTAAAATCTATCAGCAGATTGGCAAGGATGATGATTACCAGTTTAGGTACAAGCATAATATTAAAGCTATTAAAGAAAATGTGGATACTACTAAATTAGCCACTGTTATCCGTGGTTATGGGGGCAATAATCTACAAGTCACCTATACATCACCTAATGTTTCTGTATTTGGTGAGCGTCACGCTGAGCCTGTGAGAGACGACGATATCATCGAAGCGTCTACTATGATCGAAAGGTTAAAACGTGAGTTGGTAGATACTCCCGAAGCATCGATCGAGCTTGAAGCAATCTTATTAGAGGGAGCCGAATTAGGGGATACCATTTGGCTAATCCATGAAAAGTTAGGAATTGAGTTTCAAACACGAATTATGGCTAAAAAGAGTAAGCCTAAAACACCTTCTGCCGATACAGTCACACTTGGCAATAGGAAGCAAACTCTATCAGATTTACTGACTGAAACTAAGATTGAAATAAACGAAAATGCCAAGCAGTTTCGCTCTAAAATAGAGCAGACAAATGATCGTATTACCATGGAAGTTGAATCCGTCAATGAATCGATTGCAACCCTAGAAATAAAAGCTGACAATATTCAATTGGGTGTGACGGAGTTAAATGGTCGCATGGGAAATGCTGAATCACAGTTATCAATACAAGCTGGGCAAATACAATCTAAAGTTAGCTATTCAGAGTATAACGGGCCAACTGTTACATCTATGATTACTCAAGATCCCTATTCGATTTCTTTAATGGCTCAGAACTTGAATATGCAAGGGCTTGTGACGTTTACTAACCTAAGTACACAAGGTCAAACAAGGATTGACGGAGGTAACGTGTACGGTGAGCGTTTTGTAGTTGGAAATGGTACCGGATCAACCTTAACCATGACGTCTGTTTATGGCTCTCACTCCTTGCATTCAAATGATGCTAATGGTTTCCGTATGAGTAGTAATGGTTCAATCTCATTAGCAGCAAATGGAGGATATGGTATTTATGCAACAGGAGCACCTTTAGTCGCACAATCAGGCTTTCGTGTTGATAATGGAAGAAAAGCTGAATTTAGTGGTGAAGTAAATGTAAATGCCAATTGCAATGCTTCGTATCTTTACGAGCAATGGGCAAGAGTTGCTACTCAATCATGGGTTTTACAAGTAACAAATGGATTAGTTACAACAACTCAACTAAATAATGCTTTACGTCAAAAAGAAAGTGAAATTGTTGCATGGGCTAACAATAAATTCGTAGCAAAATAATATAAAAATTTAGGAGGAAATTAGAATGGATATTACAATTTTTCTTGTAAACGGACAATCATTAAAAGCTAATGTTACAGATTATAATGCTGTGGAATTCACACAGTCATTAAACAATCCACAAATATTAATGGTGAATATTGGTGACATTGTAATCAACAAACATGCGGTACAAATGATTGTACCAAGTGATTCTATTAACGCACCACAATAAGGAGGTAATAACTTAAATGGAAAAAATGGAACAAGTACAATATTTATTAAATGGTTTTGATATTACAACAATTGTAGGTAATGTTTGGTATCTAGCTTTAGGCTTTATCTTGTTTGATGTTGTGACAGGACTTCTCGCAGCAGGCGCAGAAAAGAAGATCAATAGTTCTATCAATTACATAGGATTAATTAGAAAAGTAGGTGAGTTTGTAGCACTTGCTTTTTTAATTTTTGTTGATGCATTTACAGGTTCAAATGGAATAATTATTAAAATTGGTGTTGGTCTAATTGTTGCGTATGAAGGGTTAAGTATCGTTGAAAACTTTAGCCGAATAGGGATTGATTTAAAATTCCTTACTAAGTATTTTGATCCAAATAAAGTTGGCAAAGGTGATAAATAATGGATATAAACTATTTAATCAACAAGGCGAATAGTAAACTCATTAATGTCCATCCATCTATACATAGCAAAGCAATTAAACTTGTAAGGAAATGTCATTCAGAAGGAATTTACATTTTAATTACACATGGTTTTAGGTCTTTTGCAGAACAAGACGCACTATATGCCCAAGGAAGAACAGTTGCAGGAAAGATTGTAACTAATGCAAAAGGTGGATACTCTTATCACAATTTCGGACTTGCTTTTGATTTTTGCGTTTTAGATGATCCAACAAAGATTAATTGGAATGTTGATTCAAGATGGAAGCGAGTCGGTACTATTGGTGAATCTCTAGGGCTTGAGTGGGGAGGAAGATGGACAGGTTTTGTTGATTACCCTCACTTTCAATTAACCTTTGGATTGTCATTGGCAGATTTAAGAGCAGGAAAGAAACCGCCTGTAATTGTATGTAATGAGGAGGATGAAGAAATGTTAAAAGAAAGATTTGAACCAATTGAACATAGTGAATTAACTTCTGGACAATTGAATATGCTTAACCGATTAATTAGTATCGGAGCAGTATCAGAGACTTATAAGCCAAGTTTGAACACTTTAGAAACTATGTCTATTATTGATAGTGCTTTTAAAAATAGTGGATTCTATGATTTTGCAAAGAAAAAGTAGTATTAAAAAGCCCTTCTCATTCATTTGAGATGGGCTCAAATCTAATCATTGATGATAAATGAAAAAACTTTCTTAGATAATTTAAAAATTTTGCTGTAAAAAATTACAAGCAGTAATGCCACTATGGATACAATCCTCATGATACTTACGGTATTACGCAATTCCCAAGCCTCAGTTGTTAATAAGCCTTCCCACATCTTCATTTCACCTTTTAAATCATAAGCCTTATTAGAGGCGTCTAAATATAAATCATGTTGTTTCTTCAATCTCTTTTGTGCTTCTTTGTGAAGTAGTGAAGTTAATTCCCAATCATTTAATGTGCTTCCACCATTATAGCCTAGGTCATCAAGCGTAAGTCCGCCTGTGTATCGGGAATCATTGTAATTACGATGAATTTCTTCATTATCTTCCTTAACTTTTTCAAGTGTATCTAACTCATTTCTTAACTCAATGTATTCTCCGTATCTACTCCCTGACAGCCTATCAAAAATGTTGATCGGAAACTCATTTATTTCATTATCAACCTTTACTACTCTCCATTCTTGCCCAGTTAAAATATCAGTATACTCATAGAAAGGGAGGTTTTCTGATTTGTATTTGGTTGGTTTGTAGTATGTCAGTAAAACTAGTCCCAAAAGTATTAGTGCGGTTATCCTAATTAACTTTTTCATTCGTTTTCCCCTTAATCATCATCTTTGTATACTACGAATATTAAAAACTAAAGATTCAATCATAATTATCCTCTAAAAATTATCACATCATTTATCGCTGTAAACACAGATTGGAGATTTTCGATTTTTTCATTAGAAATATATTCGTTTTCCCCTGATAACAACTCAATGATTACAGCTTCTTTTCTATTTCTGAATAACACAATTATAATTATTAAGACACCTAAGAAGGTGATTATCCATCCTATAGATGGGGGATTAAGCAGAAAAATCATTATTAGTCCGATTAATGTAAAGGCAATGCCAATCCAAGGTGGTTTTATTTCCTCTCGATCCAATTCTACTGAGCAAACAGAACTTATAGCAATGGTTTTGTTCCCTACAACTAATCTAGTACTGGTTATTAAAATATCATCATTTTCCAAAAATACATGTTCTTCCATGATTTTGCCCTCCTTGTACAAATTATAATATATTCTATAAAAAGAGGATATATTTAACATTTATAGAATGGTATATTTGCACTACATAAAACAGGAGGAATAGTAAATGAGAATCAGGAAAGTGTTAGTTTTAAGTTTTGTTGCTTTATTTATGTTTTTGTTTTCAACAAGTGATGCATCAGCAAAGGTAATGTGGGGAAAAACGGAACTAAAACAGGGGCAGATTGGAAAGGTAACGATTCTAAGAGAAACGCCAGTTGTTAAGCTAGATGATAAAGGAAACATATCATCAGTAGTCAAAAGAGCGCATAAAGGTGAGGAATTTAGAGTTTACTCTTATCAAAACAAATTTGGTGGCTTATATGGTTTAGGTGGAGGACTATTTGTTCAAAAGAACGAAGTAGGAGTTAAGTATGAGACTCCATCCAAGACAAAATTAGCATTATTAGAAGGTAAGACTACTCAACCAGATAAACCAAAAGAAAATATTGATAAGGAATATTCCTTACTAAATGCAGAAATGGACAGTCTTATCAAGGATATTAAGAGTGGAATTTCTCAAAAAGATTTTGCAACTAGGAGCAATTCAATAAATGAAAAGCTTATTAAGTTTCCTCAAGGTAAGCAAGGAAAATTCGAATTAGAAGATAAATACAAAAAACTTTTTGAAATGCCTGAAATTCAATTCAAACGTATAATTTTTGAATTTAGTGATGGGCAAAGAACTCTTTATTCAAATAATGATAAATTTGGAGAATACACAATGTTTAAGCATTTTACCTTTGAAGGTAAACTGTATTTAAATAAACGAGTTATAGAAGATGTGCAATCTGTTGCAATTGGTTTTTATGATTTCGAATCAAAAAATCTACCCGAAGATTTTAAAGGTATAACGTGGGGCAGAGGAACTATCTTTACAGATGAGAGGAAATACATTGACAATTCAAGTTTAGATTCTCCCTATTATATTGTTTATAAACTATTAAATCCTAAAAACAATAAAGAATTAATTATTGAAGATAAGAGAAGTAGACAAGGTTATTACAATTGGGATGTATTAAATCCATATTCAATTGAAGATTTTACAAGTATTTTAGATTTAGATGTTAGCTATACTTACGATAAACAAAATCATACTTTGACCTTTAAATTTCCAGAACCATTGAAAGAGCCATATCGAATAGGACAGTAAGAAAAATGATTATCTTTTCCCTCTTTATTAGAGGGATTTTTATTTGACATCATATTATAAGAGATATCGAATATAATCCGAATGATTCAGAACTTGTTTCACAAGGTGAACAAAATTTGATCCTCCCACTTTAAATGGGGGTTCAGAAGTAAGTTGTGAATTGTTCAGAAGCTAACCCTCAAATTTGGGAGACAGGGTATTACAAATTTGCAACTCCCTACAAATGATACAGTTTGAGGATATTGTGGAGTAGAGGTTGAGGAATAATAATATTAAATTATTTCTTCTATTATATACAGAAAACTCTTGATAATGATCAGGTACTGTGGTTAAAATGGTAATAACATCTTATGCAATTGACCAATAAATAAACTAAATACAAACCGATAAACTTCTTAATTTTAATTATTATACAAGTCCATCAAACCCTTATATACCAACGTTCTATACAGTGAGTATGTCAAAAGCAAAGCCAACGAATAGTGAATTTATTGCGATGGTCGCTGATAAATTAAGGTTGGAACATAAAGCTTCTTGAAAGAGTTAGAAATCATTTTAACCATATCTCATAATCTGCGTTCTCAAATTGGGAGCGCTTTTTTATGGATTAATCTTGTTTTTCTTTTTTATCTAGTTCCATCATTTTTTGAAGCAAAATATGCTGAGGCATATGCATGATTTGCTCAATAGGAAGCTTTAATTTTTCTGCAAGCTTTATGGCTGTTTCTGGTGAAATTTGTAAATGTTTCATCATTTTATCATCCAATTCATTAAAAAAGGGTTGATTTTATGACACTTATTTTTGCACATAGAGGCTACTCGCACCTTTTCCCTGAAAACACCATGATAGCTTTTAAAGAAGCTGAATACGCTGGTTCTGATGGGATCGAACTAGACGTTCAACTAACAAATGATGGTGAAATCGTAGTCATCCATGATGAAAAAGTAGATAGGACAACGAATGGGAAGGGCTTCGTAAAAGATTTTACATTTAAAGAGTTAAGAAAGCTAGACGCGAGTTATCAAAAAAAAACATTTCTAAAAAAAGAACCCATTCCTTCATTATTTGAAGTTTTGGAATGGATGAAAACGAACCATATTATTTGTAATATCGAACTAAAAAATGGTGTTTTTCCATATGAAGGCATGGAGGAAAAAGTAATAGCTCTAGTCCGTTTCTACAACATGACTGATCGTGTTATTCTTTCTTCATTTAACCATTATAGTATTGTAAAGTGTTACAGAATGGCTCCTGAAATAGAGACAGCACCATTGTTTTCAGAAGGTCTTTATATGCCGTGGATATATGCAGAATCAATTGGAGCAAAAAGCATCCATCCAAAATATACAATTGCCAAAACGGAATTAATTAAGGTTTCTATGGAATACGGAATTGCTGTTAGGCCTTATACAGTAAATAAGGAAAATACGATGCACCGATTATTTGCTGCAAGATGTTCAGCGTTTATAACGGACGACCCTGTAAAAGCAATAAAAATTAGAGAGCAGTATTGTTAAACATTATATTGAATAAAAAAAGCATGGCGTTTTAAAATGACCTTTACTTCGGGTGCATTTTAATTTTGCCATGCTTTTTTATTTTCTTTGAAAACGTACTTGTACTTTATTTCTTTTTCGATCACGGTAGAGGATAAAGCCAGCCACAAAGCCAAGACCAATTAGAAATAGAAGAAGCCCAGTAAGAAATTGAAGCCATAAGAATGGGAATGGACTTAGTAAATTGCCAAACACCATATCCCTCATTAATTTTATTCCATATACAGCCAAAAAACCGGGTATTAGTAGTATCAGTAAAGCAATAATTCTAACCATAGGAGATTCCCTTCGTTCAATAATTGCATTCATAAAAAATAATAAATCAATAAGGAAATTTGTCAAGCCATATAATTATGTATAAAATATAACTATATGAAATAATTTGCATAAAAGATAGGAAATTCATGAAATAAATTTCAAACAAAAGAGGTATACAACGTATGCAAACAGTTATGATTGTTGGTGCAGGTAAAGGTGGTACGGCGATCTTAAGAATAATGAAAGAGACAGCAATGTTAAAAGTGATCGCTGTTGTCGACAGTAATCCGAATGCATCGGGCATATTTATGGCAAAGGAAGAAGATATTCCTACAGGAACAGACTGGAGAAAATTTATTAACAATGACATTGATATCATTATAGAGGTAACTGGAAATCAAGATGTTTTTCTTGAACTTAGGGAAGCAAAAAGGAAAAACTCAGTATTAATTCCAGGAAGTGTAGCATTTTTAATAGCTAAGCTGATTGAGGAAAAAGAGGATTTAATTTCACGTATTCAAAATGAAAAATTTAAACATGATTTAATTTTTAACTCAACGGGCGATGGAATGGTTGGGATCAATAAGGATTTCGAAATTATTCTAATTAACAAAAGTGCTGAAAAGATGATTGGAACAAAAAGAAAGGAAGCACTTGGTAAGCATATTCTCGATGTGATATCCAAAAGTCACTTACAAAGGGTATTAGAAACAAGGAGGATTGAGGCAAATCAGGAGCTTATTTTAGATAATGGCTTAAAGGTCATTACGACAAGAATTCCAATGGTTGATGAAAATGGCGAACTTATTGGGGCGTTTTCTGTTTTTCGAGATATGACAGAAGTAATGAATCTTGCTGAGGAAATCACCAATTTAAAAGAAATTCAAACAATGCTTCAAGCTATTATCCAATCCAGTGACGAAGCCATTACTGTAGTTGATGAAAACGGTAGAGGTCTTTTGATTAACCCTGCCTATTCTAGAATCACTGGTCTATCAGAGGAAAAAGTAATAGGAATGCCAGCAACCGCTGATATTTCAGAAGGTGAGAGTGTGCATATGAAGGTTCTGCAAACGCGTAGAGCAGTAAGAGGAGTGGCTATGCGTGTAGGACCAAAGAAAAAAGAAGTCGTGGTAAATGTTGCTCCCGTCATAGTTGATGGAAAAATAAAGGGAAGTGTCGGGGTTATTCACGATGTTTCAGAGATTGAAGCCTTAAATAGAGAATTAAATCGAGCAAGGCAAATCATTCGAAATCTTGAAGCAAAATACTCGTTTGAAGATATTATTGGAATGTCAGAGGAAATGACGATTGCAATTGAACAAGCGCGTTTAGGTGCAAAAACACCTGCAACAGTATTGCTAAGAGGGGAATCAGGAACAGGTAAAGAGCTTTTTGCACATGCAATTCATAATGGCAGTGATCGAAAATATAACAAATTTATTCGAGTAAATTGTGCTGCATTATCAGAATCATTGCTAGAGAGTGAGCTTTTTGGCTACGAGGAAGGAGCCTTTTCAGGTGCGAAAAGGGGAGGAAAAAGAGGACTTTTTGAAGAAGCAAATAATGGAAGTATTTTTTTAGATGAAATTGGCGAGTTATCTGCTAATACTCAAGCAAAACTATTAAGGGTCCTGCAAGAAAAAGAAATTACACGTGTTGGTGGGACAAAGCCGATTCAGATAAATGTGAGGGTAATAGCTGCAACAAATGTAAATTTAGAAAAGGGAATTGCAAACGGAACTTTTAGGGAAGACTTATATTATCGGTTAAATAGGATGCCAATTCATATCCCTTCATTAAGAAAAAGAAAGGAAGACATTCCTTTACTGTGCAGCCGGCTCATTCAGAAAATTAATCAAGAATATGGCCGGAATGTTGAGAGTATCTCTGAAACAGCATTGAAGAAATTAATGATGTATGATTGGCCTGGAAATGTAAGGGAATTAGATAATATTCTGGGCAGAGCTATTATTTTTATGAGCTACAATGAAAATGTTTTAAATGACCATCATGTACCAGAATTAGTAAAGACTGAAAGTCATGCACAAATTCATGCAATATCAACGAATTTTGAACAAGGACAAACATTAGCACAACTTGTCGAAAAGTATGAAAAAAGAATGATTTTACAAATGCTAGAAAAAACAGATGGAAATAAAACCGTTACAGCAAAGTCTCTTGGTCTATCTGTAAGAAATTTATACTATAAACTCGAAAAATACGGGATTGCAAATAATGGCGTGCAATAATTTTCATAATGCGCAATTTTTTTCATGTGTCATTGATGTAAAAAAAGCGTTTTCATTAAGGATTCAACTTGGCACACTTCTTGCATTTTAAATAGTGTAATGTTGCAACACGTTTTGAAAAGGGGTTGAGACAGACATGGAATTGGATTCGCTTATACAGAGAGCAACCCAATATGAAGAAAAAACTGTAGCAGTTGCTGCCGCAGAAGATCATGAAGTCATTGAAGCCGTTTCTGAAGCAGTAAAACGGAACTTGGCAAAGTTCTTATTATTTGGAGATAAAGAAAAAATTCTTCAAATAATGGAAGAGCACGGTAGTCTTGCTTCAAGTGAAAAAATTCAAATCATTCATACGAACTCAAGCAGTTCTGCTGCTGAGCATGCTGTAAAAGCAGTAAAGTTGAATGAAGCAAATGTCTTAATGAAGGGGAATGTTCCGACTGCTACCATATTAAAGGCTGTTTTAAACAAAGAATATGGTTTGAGAGCTGGAAGTGTTTTATCCCACGTAGCTGTTTTTGAAGTGCCAGGCTATGATCGGTTCACCGTTGTTACTGATGCAGCAATGAATATTGCACCAGATTTAGATCAAAAGGCACAAATTATCAAAAATTCAGTTGGGATTGCGAGAAGTATTGGCATTGATAAACCACTTGTAGCTCCTATAGCTGCTGTTGAGGTTGTAAATCCTGCTATGCAAGCAACACTTGATGCTGCAGCATTATCAGTGATGAATAAGCGTGGACAAATAACAAATTGTATTGTTGATGGCCCACTTGCTTTAGATAATGCCGTGTCTCAAATCGCTGCTGAACATAAAGGAATAAAAAGCGAAGTCGCTGGACAAGCTGACATTCTATTAGTGCCAACGATTGAAGTTGGTAATGCACTTTATAAATCGTTAATTTATTTTGCAAAAGCAAAAGTTGGAGCTGTTATTGCAGGAGCAAAAGCACCGATTGTGCTAACATCGAGAGCAGATTCTGCAGAAAGCAAACTATATTCTTTAGCATTAGCAATTTGTTCTGCTAAATAATTGGCTACATAGCCAGTTTTAATTAAAATACGATAAGAATTTTGAGGAGGAATATTCAAATGGAAATTTTCAAATATCTAGAAAAATATGATTATGAGCAAGTGGTTTTTTGTCAAGATAAAACATCTGGTTTAAAAGCAATTATTGCTATTCATGATACTACATTAGGGCCAGCACTAGGTGGTACTCGTATGTGGACATATGCTTCAGAAGAGGCAGCTATTGAGGATGCATTACGTCTTGCAAAAGGTATGACTTATAAAAATGCTGCTGCTGGTCTTAACCTTGGTGGTGGTAAAACAGTTATTATCGGCGATCCTAAAAAGGATAAAAACGAAGAAATGTTCCGTGCATTTGGCCGTTACATCCAAGGCTTAAATGGACGCTATATTACAGCAGAAGATGTTGGTACAACTGTTGCTGATATGGATCTAATCCACGAAGAAACTGATTATGTAACTGGTATTTCACCAGCATTCGGTTCTTCAGGTAATCCATCTCCTGTTACAGCTTACGGTGTGTACGTTGGTATGAAGGCTGCTGCTAAAGCTGCATTTGGAACTGATTCATTAGAAGGTAAAGTTATTGCTGTACAAGGTGTAGGTAACGTAGCATACAACCTATGTAAACATTTACACGAAGAAGGCGCACAATTAATCGTAACTGACATTAATAAAGAAGCGGTTCAACGTGCAGTTAATGATTTCGGTGCAAAAGCAGTTGACCCTGACGAAATTTATGGTGTTGAATGTGATATTTACGCTCCATGTGCTCTTGGTGCGACTGTTAATGACGATACAATTCCACAATTTAAAGCAAAAGTGATTGCTGGATCAGCTAACAACCAATTAAAAGAAGAGCGTCATGGTGATGTAATCCATGAAATGGGAATCGTTTACGCACCAGATTATGTAATCAATGCTGGTGGTGTTATTAACGTAGCTGATGAACTATACGGATATAATGCTGAGCGTGCAATGAAAAAAGTTGAAGGACTTTATCAAAGCATTGAAAAAGTTGTTGAAATTTCAAAACGTGATAATATCCCAACATATGTTGCAGCTGACCGTATGGTAGAAGAAAGAATTGAAAGAATGCGTAATTCTCGCAGCCAATTCCTTCAAAACGGTCACCATATTTTAAGCCGTCATAAGTAATAACTGAATAATAAGTGCTGAGCATTCAGTGACTTAATCTCATATAGAAGTAATGGATAACCTAGTAATCGCTCACCGAATTAGATGTTTCGTCTAATTTGGTGAGCAAAATCGCTTTTCTAATGGAGGTTTAATTGTGCTAGAACAAGACCATCGAATTCTCGTTATCAACCCAGGCTCAACTTCAACGAAAATTGGAGTATTCGATAATGATATTTCTATTTTAGAAAAAACATTACGCCACGATACAGATGTCATCAACTCATTCGAAAATATTATTGATCAGTACGAATTCCGTAAAAAGGTCATCCTTGAAACATTAGATGAAGAAGGATTTAATGTTTCTAAGCTAAGCGCCGTATGCGGACGAGGCGGTTTATTAAGACCGATTGAAGGCGGAACATATGCAGTAAATGATGTCATGCTAAAGGATCTACGAGAAGGTTTTGCAGGACAGCATGCGTCAAATCTTGGTGGAATTTTAGCATATGAAATTGCTACTGCATTAAATATCCCATCATATATCGTTGACCCGGTTGTTGTTGACGAATTAGCTCCAATTGCACGCATTTCCGGTTTTTCTCTAATCGAAAGAATAAGTATTTTTCATGCTTTAAATCAAAAAGCTGTAGCAAGAAGAGTAGCAAAAGAATTAGGCAAAAAATATGAAGAATTAAACTTAATTATTACTCACATGGGTGGAGGTATTACAGTTGGTGCCCACCTTAAGGGAAAAGTTATTGATGTAAATAATGGTTTACACGGAGAAGGCCCTTTCAGCCCAGAACGTGCTGGTACAGTTCCAGTGGGTGAATTAGTTTCATTATGTTATTCCGGTCAATTTTTCCGTGAAGAAATGATGAAGAAGCTAGTTGGACAAGGCGGACTTGTTGGCTATCTAGGTACAAACGATGCTGTTAAAGTTGAAAAAATGATTGAAGACGGCGATGAAAATGCGAAGCTTGTCTATTCAGCAATGGCATACCAAGTGGCAAAAGAAATTGGTGCTGCAAGTGCTGTACTTAATGGAAAAGTAGATGCCATTATTATTACAGGCGGACTTGCTTACGGTAAAGATTTTGTTAAAGAAATTAGCGACCGTATTAATTGGATTGCAGATGTAATCGTCCAACCTGGAGAAAACGAATTACAAGCTCTAGCAGAAGGAGCGCTTCGAGTTCTTCGTGGTGAAGAAAATGAAAAAGAATACCCAGGTAATGTAAATAAAGCAGCAATTGTTCAGTAAGGAGGAAATAAAGTGGCAGAAGAATACGATTTAGTCATACTAGGTGGAGGAACAGGTGGATATGTTGCGGCCATTCGTGCTTCACAGCTAGGTTTAAAAACAGCTCTAGTCGAAAAAGGAAAACTTGGTGGCACATGCTTACACAAAGGATGTATTCCAAGTAAAGCATTACTAAGAAGTGCAGAAGTTTACGCTACAACAAAACGCAGTGAAGAATTTGGTGTTTCAGCAAGTGATGTAACAGTTAACTTTAGCAAAGTTCAAGAGCGTAAAGGGAAAATTGTCGACCAGCTTCATAAAGGTGTTCAGCATTTAATGAAGCAAGGGAAAATTGATGTTTTTGAAGGAATTGGTCGTATTTTAGGACCATCTATCTTCTCTCCACTGCCTGGAACTATTTCTGTAGAAATGAACAACGGTGAAGAAAATGCAATGCTTGTTCCTAAGAATGTCATCGTAGCTACAGGCTCTCGCCCTAGAAGTTTGCCAGGTTTAGAAATTGGCGGAAATGTAATGACTTCTGATGAAGCACTTGCAATGGAAGAGATTCCAAACTCAATTATCATCGTTGGTGGTGGAGTAATTGGAATCGAATGGGCTTCTATGCTTTCTGACTTTGGGGCAGATGTTACGGTAATTGAATATGCAGACCGTATTATCCCAACAGAGGATAAAGAAATTTCTAAGGAAATGCAGCGCCTAATGAAGAAGAAAGGCATAAATATTATTACAAGTGCTAAAGTTCTTCCAGAAACTCTTAAGCAAACAAAAGGAAATGCAACAATTTCTGCTGAAGTTAAGGGTGAGCAAAAAGAATTTACAGCAGCAAAAATTCTTGTATCTGTTGGCCGTCAAGCTAATACAGAAGGAATCGGAATTGAAAACACAGATATCCAAGTGGAAAAAGGTTATATTGTAACAAATGAGTTTTTCCAAACGAAAGAATCTCATATTTATGCAATCGGGGATGTAATTGGCGGACTTCAGCTTGCACACGTGGCTTCTCATGAAGGAATTGTGGCAGTTGAACATATTGCTGGTCAAAATCCATCACCAATTGACTATTCACTTGTTTCAAAATGTATTTACAGTGCACCAGAAGCTGCAAGCGTTGGGTATACTGAAGACGAAGCAAAAGAGAAGGGCTTTAAAGTTAAAACAGGTAAATTCTCATTCCGTGCCATCGGAAAAGCTCTTGTCTTTGGTGAATCAGACGGCTTCGTGAAAATTGTTGCTGACGAAGAAACAAACGACATTCTTGGCGTTCATATGATTGGACCACATGTGACAGATATGATTTCAGAAGCAGGTCTTGCGCGAGTTCTTGACGCAACACCTTGGGAAGTGGCACATACGATCCATCCACATCCAACATTATCTGAAGCAATTGGTGAGGCTGCATTAGCAGTTGAAGGTAAAGCAATCCATTCTTAATTGTATTTTAGGAGCCTCTTTAGGGGCTCCATACATACTCATTTAGGAGGTTATAAAATGGCTAAAAAAAATCGTCATAAAGATTTAGGTTTAAGTGATGAAAAAGTATTAGAGATGTATGAAACCATGCTATTAGCCCGTCGTATTGATGAGCGTATGTGGCTTTTGAACCGTGCTGGGAAAATTCCTTTCGTAATTTCATGTCAAGGTCAAGAAGCTGCTCAAGTAGGAGCTGCTTTTGCGCTTGAAACAGAGAAAGATTATGCACTGCCTTATTATCGTGATTTGGGTGTAGTTCTAACTTTTGGTATGACTCCGAAAGATTTAATGCTTTCTGCATTTGCTAAGGCTGAAGATCCAAACTCAGGTGGCCGTCAAATGCCTGGACATTTTGGTCAAAAAGAAAACCGTATCGTAACAGGCTCTTCACCAGTTACAACACAAGTGCCACATGCTGTTGGTATTGCATTAGCAGGAAAAATGGAAAAGAAAGATTTAGTTACATTTGTAACTTTCGGTGAAGGATCATCTAACCAAGGTGATTTCCATGAAGGAGCAAACTTTGCTGGAGTTCACAAACTTCCTGTTATCTTTATGTGTGAAAATAATAAATATGCAATTTCAGTGCCAATTGAAAAGCAATTAGCTTGTGAGAAAGTATCTGATCGTGCAATTGGCTATGGTATGCCGGGAATTACTGTTGATGGTAATAATCCACTTGAAGTTTATCAAGCTGTTAAAGAAGCAGCTGATAGAGGCCGTCGTGGTGAAGGACCAACATTAGTTGAGACAGTATCATACCGTTTAACACCACACTCTTCTGATGATGATGACCGCAGCTATCGTTCGCCAGATGAAGTAGCAGAAGCAAAAACGAAAGACTCTATTATAACTTTTGGTGCTTATTTAAAAGAAGCAGGAGTTATGGATGATGCGAAAGAAAAGGAAATTAATGATCGTATAATGAGTTTAGTGAATGAAGCGACAGAATATGCTGAAAATGCACCATATGCTGAAGCGGAACATGCATTGAAATACGTTTATGCTGAATAGTAAGGGGGAACAAAAATGGCTGTAATTTCTTATATTGATGCGGTTACTATGGCTATCCGCGAAGAGATGGAAAGAGATCCAAAGGTCTTTGTTTTAGGTGAAGACGTTGGAAGAAAAGGTGGAGTATTCAAAGCTACTCAAGGCTTATACGACAAGTTCGGAGAAGATCGTGTACTTGATACACCACTTGCAGAATCTGCTATTGCCGGAGTTGGTATTGGTGCTGCTATGTACGGCATGCGCCCAATTGCTGAAATGCAATTTGCTGATTTCATTATGCCAGCAGTAAACCAAATCATTTCTGAAGCTGCAAAAATCCGCTACCGTTCAAACAATGATTGGACATGTCCAATGGTTATTCGTGCACCATATGGCGGCGGAGTTCACGGTGCATTATATCATTCCCAATCTGTAGAAGCAGTTTTTGCTAACCAGCCTGGTTTAAAAATCGTTATGCCTTCTACACCGTATGATGTTAAAGGCTTATTAAAAGCAGCAATTCGCGATGAAGATCCAGTACTTTTCTTTGAACATAAACGTGCTTACCGTTTAATTAAAGGTGAAGTTCCAGATGATGATTATGTATTACCAATTGGAAAAGCAGATGTGAAACGTGAAGGTGAAGACATTACTATAATCACTTACGGATTATGTGTTCATTTCGCACTTCAAGCTGCTGAAAAATTAGCAAAAGATGGCATTTCGGCTCACGTTCTTGACTTAAGAACGATTTATCCTCTTGACAAAGAAGCAATCATCGAAGCTGCTTCAAAAACGGGTAAAGTATTACTATTAACTGAGGATAATAAAGAAGGCAGCATTATGGGTGAAGTAGCTGCGATTATCGCTGAAAATTGCTTATTTGAGCTTGATGCTCCAATTATGCGTCTTGCAGGTCCTGATGTACCAGCTATGCCATATGCACCAACAATGGAAAAATACTTTATGGTTAATCCTGATAAAGTAGAAAAAGCAGCTAGAGAGCTTGCTGAATATTAATAGAAAAGCTGAAACGCTTTGCAGTGGAACGTCGACTAAAAGCAGCCAAGTCCTGTGGCAACGTCGGCACTAGTACGTTCTGTACGTTGATGGTAGATAATAAGAAATGCTGAAGAGCCTAGCTATATAAATTTTAACACCAAGACACTCAAATGTTAGAAGGAGGTCAATTCCATTGGCTATCGAACAAATTAAAATGCCTCAATTAGGGGAAAGTGTTACAGAAGGTACAATTAATAGATGGTTAGTATCAGTTGGCGATAAAGTAAATAAATATGACGCACTTGCGGAAGTAACAACAGATAAAGTAAATTCAGAAATTCCATCCTCCTTTACCGGTACGATTAAAGAATTAATTGCTGCTGAAGGTGAAACATATGAGGTTGGTGCAGTAATACTTACGATCGAAACAGAAGGCGGCGGTACAGAAGAAGCAGCTCCAGCTCCACAAGCAGAAACACCAGCTGCTGCGGCAAGTGCTGCACCAACAGCGGCAGCTACTCCTGCACCTGTAGCAGAGGATGGCAGCAAAGTTCGCTATTCACCTGCTGTATTAAAGCTTTCTCAAGAGCATGGTATTGATTTAAATCAAGTAGCGGGTACTGGTGCCGGCGGCCGTATTACTCGTAAAGATTTAACGAAAATTATTGAGTCTGGAAATATTCCAACAGCAGCTACTGCTGCACCAGCTGCACCTGCACAGGCAGCACCAGCAGCAGCTCCAGCTCCTGCAAAACAAGCTGCACCTGCTCCAAATGTGCCAGTTGTATCAGGTGACATTGAAATTCCTGTTTCTGGTGTTCGTAAAGCAATTGCAGCTAACATGCTTCGCAGTAAGCATGAAGCTCCACACGCTTGGACTATGATCGAAGTGGATGTTACAAATCTTGTTAATTACCGAAATTCCATTAAAAATGAATTCAAGAAAAAAGAGGGCTTCAACCTTACTTTCTTTGCATTCTTCGTAAAAGCTGTTGCTCAAGCACTTAAAGAGTTCCCACAAATTAACTCAATGTGGGCTGGCGACAAAATCGTTCAGAAGAAAGATATCAATCTTTCTATCGCAGTAGCGACAGATGATGCATTATTTGTACCAGTTATTAAAAATGCTGATGAAAAAACAATCAAAGGCATTGCACGTGAGATTGGCGAGCTTGCAGGGAAGGTTCGTGCAGGTAAGTTAACTTCAGCTGAAATGACAGGTGGTACATTCACTGTAAATAACACTGGTTCATTTGGCTCCATTCAATCAAATGGAATCATTAACTATCCACAAGCAGCGATTCTTCAAGTGGAATCTATTGTGAAGCGTCCGGTTGTTATGAATAACGGAATGATCGCTGTCCGCGATATGGTCAACCTATGTCTGTCACTTGACCATCGTGTACTAGACGGTCTTATTTGCGGCCAATTCCTTCAGCGCGTAAAAGAAATTCTTGAAAATACTTCAAAAGAAAATACATCTGTATATTAATACGGACTTTCTAAATAAAAGGCTGCCGAAAAAGACTCGGCAGCCTTTTTAAGTACTCACTATAAGGGGCACTATTCCTATCCTAAACTGCGCAAAAGGTCATAAAAATGTGAACTTTAACAATAAAGTTAGGAACTCTGACAATATCATTAGATTTTGAAAAATAAATTCTTAGAACGGACAATAAGACTAATAATTGGACAAAAAGAATGAGCGAAACAGAATTTTATTTGTGAGGTTCCTTAATATTGGAGACAGAACCGTAATTGCTTGTTTTAAATATGTATAATAAAATATTAATGTCATGATTTTTATGAATTTTGATATAATTCCGCTCCAATGGAAAGCTTCTCTAGCTAAAACCTCCAGTAAAAAATGGACGGTCTTATGTATCTATGAAGGGAGGGAAAGCTGTCTGCTTTAGACAGTTAATATGACACTAAAAGATATGGTAAATGAATCATTTCAAACATATTCACTTGATGATTGGGCACAAAAAGCAGAGGAAGCATTGAAAGGAAAAGCAGTTAATTCCTTAAAAACAAAAACATTTGAAAACATTGAATTGAAACCGCTTTATACGAAAGAGGATCTTGAACACCAAAAAATATCTCAATTTCCAGGACAAGCAGATTTTCGTAGAGGGAATAATTCCCTTGGTTATGTTACAGAAGAATGGAAAATCGCGCAAAAAATTGAAAATGGAGAAGAGTTCCAAGAAAAACTATTGTCTGCTCTTGATAAAGGACAAACGGCCATAGCCTTTAATGCAAATAAAATAGAACTGAACGACATTAAAGCGCTAGCTGAGAAAGTATACACAAAATACCCATTCAGTGTGGAAGCAAATGACAATCAAAGTCAAATTCTCTCCATATTATCCAATCTAGCGAATTGTGATAAAATTTCTGGTTATATTGCCGCTGATCCATTAGCTTCGGCTGCGATTCAAGGTCATGCACCAAATAATGAAGCCTATGACAATTGGGCAGAAGCCATTCAATCGGCAGATAGAACGATTCCAAACCTTCGGACTATTCTAGTTAATACAAGTGTTTATCATAATGCTGGCGGAAACGCTGTTCAAGACCTTGCTATTGCACTCGCCACTGCAGTGCACCATATACAGGAGCTCCTTCTTCGTGGTTTAAAACTCGAAACAATATTATCAAAAATGGTTTTTAAGTTTTCTATCGGTGCTAACTTCTTTATGGAGATTGCAAAGCTTCGTGCTGCAAGGCTTCTTTGGAGTAAGGTAACAGAAGCATACGGTGCAAAAACGGAAGATCGTAAAATGGTCATTACTGCTGAAACATCCTCTTTTACGAAAACGGTTTATGACCCTTATGTCAACTTGCTAAGGGCAGGTAACGAAGCATTTGCAGCAGTTCTAGGTGGAATTCAATTTCTACATGTCAGCCCATTTAATGAGCCTGAAGGGGAACCAACTTCTTTTTCCGATCGAGTCGCTCGCAATACACAACTGATATTAAAAAATGAAGCTCATTTAGAAAAAGTAGTTGATCCCGCTGGCGGCTCTTGGTATATCGAGAGCTTAACCAATGAGTTAGCGGAAAAGGCATGGGCATTATTTCTTCAAATCGAAGAAAAAGATGGTATTGGAAATGCTCTAAAATCTGGCTGGCTTCATGCTCAAATCGAAGAAGTGTTACAGCGAAGAAATGAAGCTATTTTTACACGAAAGCAAAGTATTATTGGTACTAATATTTATGCAAATATACATGACCAGCCTTTAAAAAATGCAAAAAACATATTAACAACAGTAATACCGCAAATACGTCTATCTGAGCCATTTGAAAAACTGCGGAAAACGGCAGAAAACATGGAGCAAGCAGGATTAAAGCCTACAGTAGGTCTTATTTGTCTTGGAGATCTAAAGGCACATAAAGCTAGAGCGGATTTTATTACTGGATTTCTTGCTCCAGGAGGAATTCACGCACTAAAAAGCGAGAATATAGGAAAGCCAGAATTGGCAATCCAATTCATTAAAGAAGCAAATCTAAACCATTACATTATTTGCGGTACGGACAAGCAATATGAGGAAGCTGCATTAGAAATCGTACGTTTAATTAAAGATGAAAAAAGAAATGTAAAAGTTTTTCTAGCTGGGCGTCCTGAGAAAGAAATGCAGGAGCAATTAAAGCAAGCTGGAATCGATCAATTTATTCATATACGTAGCAATTGTTTCGACATTCTTTCTTCTCTGTTAAAGGAAATGGAGGTGGCAAGCAATGACTAATAAACCCGATTTTAAAACTGTTTCCCTTTTCGAAGGAAACCAGTCAGCTAAAGAAACGTGGAAAGAGAACGTAGATCAAGACTTGAAGGTATCGATTGATGATCTTCTTTTCGAAACAAATGAAAAAATCTCGTTAAAACCTATTTATACGGAAGAAGATTTAGAAGGTTTACAGCATTTAGATGGAATACCAGGGCTTCCTCCTTATACACGAGGTCCTTATCCAACGATGTATGTTAATAGGCCTTGGACGGTCCGTCAATATGCAGGATTTTCAACAGCTGAAGAAAGTAATGCCTTTTACCGCCGGAATCTTGCCATGGGACAAAAAGGGCTTTCTGTAGCATTCGATCTTGCTACACATCGAGGTTATGATTCGGATCATCCACGAGTTGTTGGGGATGTAGGGAAGGCGGGAGTTGCCATTGATTCAGTTCTTGACATGAAAACACTCTTTGACGGAATTCCTTTAGATCAAATGTCCGTTTCGATGACGATGAATGGTGCTGTTTTGCCTATTATGGCCTTTTATATTGTTACCGCTGAAGAGCAAGGAGTCAGTCAGGAAAAATTATCAGGTACAATTCAAAATGATATATTAAAAGAGTATATGGTTCGTAACACATATATTTATCCACCAGAAATGTCGATGAAAATTATCGCTGATATATTTGAATATACATCCAAATATATGCCAAAGTTCAATAGTATAAGTATTTCCGGCTACCATATGCAGGAAGCAGGGGCACCCGCAGACATAGAGCTTGCTTATACGCTTGCGGATGGCTTGGAGTATGTAAGGACAGGACTAAAGGCAGGGATTGAAATAGATTCCTTTGCGCCAAGACTTTCTTTTTTCTGGGCCATCGGAATGAACTATTTTATGGAAGTCGCCAAAATGCGTGCTGCACGATACATTTGGGCGAAAATGATGAAAACATTCGGACCGAAAAATTCGAAGTCTATGGCTTTGAGAACACATTCACAAACATCGGGCTGGAGTTTAACAGAACAGGATCCATTTAATAATGTTACCCGTACATTAGTTGAAGCACATGCAGCAGCAATGGGGCATACTCAATCACTTCATACGAATGCTCTTGACGAAGCCATTGCCTTACCAACTGACTTCTCTGCACGTATCGCACGGAATACGCAGCTTTTCCTCCAGGAAGAAACGGGTATTACAAACGTAATCGATCCATGGGCTGGGTCTTACTATGTGGAGTCTTTGACTGACGAATTAATCAAACGTGCATGGGAGCATATAGAGGAAATTGAAAATCTTGGTGGAATGGCGAAAGCGATAGAAACTGGCCTGCCAAAAATGAGAATTGAAGAAGCGGCCGCAAGAAGACAAGCTCAAATTGACTCTGGAAAGGAAAACATTATCGGGGTTAATAAATATCGTCTTGATCAAGAAGAGCCAATTGAAATTCTTGATATCGATAATACAGCTGTCCGCTTGAAGCAGCTTGAAAAGCTTGAAGGTTTAAAAGCTTCACGTGATGAAGAAAAAGTAGTACAGGCATTAGAAGCGATTACAAAAGCAGCGGAAACAGGAGAAGGAAACCTGCTTGAGCTTTCAGTTAATGCGGCAAGAGTACGCGCAACTTTGGGAGAAATATCCGATGCCATCGAAAAAGTCGCAAATCGTCATAAAGCGATCATTCGCTCTATTAGCGGAGTCTACAGCTCAGCTTTCTCTAATGAAGAAGAAATTACGGAAGTAAAGCAAATGACGGATGACTTTTTAGAAAATGAGGGCAGAAGACCTCGAATTCTCATCGCAAAAATGGGTCAGGATGGACATGACCGTGGAGCAAAGGTTATTGCTACCGCTTTTGCGGATTTAGGCTTTGATGTTGATATTGGTCCATTGTTCCAAACACCAGAAGAAACGGCAAGACAGGCTGTTGAAAATGATGTCCATGTAATTGGGATCAGCTCTCTTGCAGCAGGCCATAAAACACTTCTTCCTCAGCTGGTTGAAGAACTTGAAAAGCTTAAAAGGGAAGATATTCTCGTTGTAATAGGCGGGGTTATCCCTGCTCAGGACTATCAATATTTATATGAGCATGGAGCGGCAGCCATTTTCGGCCCTGGTACAGTTATTCCAGTAGCTGCTCAAAAAGTGATTCGCGAAATCTATAGCCGCCTCGGTTATGAGGAAGTATCAAATGGATAAAGACAAAAAACCTGAATGGTTTGATGGGAAAAATCCTGACGATTTTACTAGCATCGTTCGAAAAGGTGTTAAGGTGCAGCAAGAAACTGCTTTTGTGAAAAATAGAAAGTTTCAAAAGAAAACTAGATCCGAATTGAAAGCTAATGAATTAGCTGAAGGTATTCTTGAAGGAAATCGAACAGTGCTAGCCAAGTCCATAACACTAATTGAAAGCAATGCAGAGCATCACTTTCGAAAGGCGCAAGACCTTTTGCAAAAGCTGCTTCCTTATTCGGGCAATACTATTCGTATTGGTATAACAGGTGTACCTGGTGCGGGAAAAAGTACATTCATCGAAGCCTTTGGAACGTTTTTATGTGATTTAGGATTAAAGGTTGCTGTTCTTGCTGTTGATCCGAGTTCTAGCATTAGCGGAGGCAGCATCTTAGGTGATAAAACAAGAATGGAGCAGCTTTCGCGAAATCCGAGGGCATATATCAGGCCATCACCATCTGCAGGTAAGCTTGGCGGAGTTCATAGAAAAACGAGAGAAACGATGCTCCTATGCGAAGCTGCAGGCTTTGATGTCATTCTTGTTGAAACCGTCGGTGTTGGGCAAAGTGAAGTGATTGTCAGGGATATGGTTGATTTTTTTATGCTTCTCGTTCTTACTGGTGCAGGGGATGAATTACAAGGAATGAAAAAAGGGATCATGGAGCTTGCTGATGCAATTGTTGTCAACAAAGCAGACGGGTCAAACAAAAGGCTTGCTTTAAAAACAATGGCAGAATACAATCGGATTCTTCATTTCCTTCAGCCTGCAACAAAAGGATGGGAAACAAATGCAGTCACTTGCTCATCCATCTATCATGAAGGTTTGCAGGAAATATGGGAATTGATCCATACTTTTGAGGAAAAAACAAAGACTTCAGGTGTGTTTGAAGAAAGAAGAAGGGTGCAAACAAAGGAATGGCTTTACTCCATGATTGTGGATCATCTGCAATTCAGCTTTTTCTATCACAAAAAAGTAAAGTCTCTCCTTCCAAAAATAGAGAATGAAGTTATTTCTGGAAATCGGACAGTAACCTCAGCAGTAGAAGATTTATTCAGAGCTTATTCAGAAAAAGAGACATAAAAAGCTACCTTATTGGCAGCTTTTTCATGTATGAATATCACTTGTTATTAGTTAAATATTCATCTTCATTTTTCTAATAAACTCGATACGTTGATAAAGAGCATGAACAATTGGTATGATGTAGTAAAGGCTTTTTAAAATTATAGAGGAGCGATATTTCACATGAATATGGATTTTAATTTATTTATGAATGATGTTGTTAATCAGGCACGAAAAGAAATCGTGGCTGCTGGCTATACTGAATTAAAAACAACTGATGATGTTGCAGAAGCCCTGAATCAAAAGGGAACAACACTTGTCATGGTTAACTCTGTTTGTGGGTGCGCTGGTGGGATTGCTCGCCCTGCTGCATCTCATTCACTTCATTATGATAAGCGCCCAGACCATTTGGTGACAGTTTTTGCAGGTCAGGATAAAGAGGCAACTGCTGCTGCTCGCAATTACTTTACTGGTTATCCACCTTCATCACCATCCTTTGCATTATTAAAGGATGGAAAGCTATGTACGATGATTGAGCGCCATGAAATTGAAGGCCATGAACCGATGGCTGTTATTCAAAAGCTTCAAAATGCATTTGAACAATATTGTCAGGATGTTTAAATATCATGAAAGTCTCGATTTTTCGAGGCTTTTTTTTTTAGGCAATGTTAAACTTCTCTGTTGATTTCTACTGCAGGCGCTTAGCGACCACAGGCGGTCCAGAAGCCTCCTCGCAGCTTCCGCTCCAATCAACAACAAAATAGCATCAACAACACTGAGCTTTAACACAGACTTTATATAAAATACTCAAAAAAGATTTATCAGAATAATAAAATATTTGATATTTTATAATTTTTATTGCATAAATATAATCATGTGTTAAAATACACAAAGGTGAATAATTATTAATTCCAAAGAAGTGCTTGAAAATTAATAGACTATCGCTAATGATATATTTTAATAATATTAATTTTCGGAAAATTATAGGGGGAAAACAAATATGAAAAAAATATTTTCTTATTTTTTCATTAGTATTCTATTAATTGGATTACTTTCAGCATGCGGTACTAGCGACAAAGATTCATCGAATGGTTCAGGAGAAAATGGATCAAATAAGAAAGTTTTAACGATGGGAACATCGGCAGACTATGCACCGTTTGAATATATTGATACTGCAAAAGGCGATGAAATAATCGGGGTTGATGCTGATATTGCGAAGGCTGTTGCAGAAAAGCTAGGCTATGAAGTTAAATTTCAAGATATGGATTTCGGCGGTTTAATTCAGGCGCTTCAATCGGGTCAAGTAGATTTTGTTATGTCAGCAATGTCAGCAACGAAAGATAGAAAAAAAAGCGTGGATTTTAGTGAGACCTATTATACTTCAAAGCACATCATCGTATCACAAAAGGACAGCGGAATTAAAAGTGTTGAAGACCTTAGTAAGAAAAAGGTTGGTGTGCAGCTAGGATCGATCCAAGAAGAAAAAGCGAAAAAATTAGCTAAAGAAGTAGACATGACTGTTGAGAATCGTAACCGTATTCCTGAAATCATTCAAGAAATCAAAGCGGGTCGTTTTGATGCAGCGGTCATTGAGGATACAGTAGCTAAAGGATATTTAGATAATAATCCTGATTTAGAAGGTTTCACAATTGAGGACGCAGACGGTGGATACGCAATTGCGTTTCCAAAGAATAGTAAGTTAACAGAGGAATTCAATAAAGTGTTAAAAGAAATGATTGACAATGGTGAGATAGATGCCATTATCAAAAAATGGTTTGAATAAAGCTAGCTTTGTATGTACTGTTGTTTATACGTTCAGAAGTGACCAAAGCTTCTGAACGTTTTTGCCCTTAGCTTATGAGGGAGATAACTTTATATTGTACGAAAACAATATGATTGCAGATATATTTACTGCTTAGAAAATCTGAGCACTCTTGGAAGGAATTAACGAACGCCAATTGTTTCTAATAGTTTACTTAGATAGTGAGAGGACTGAGTTTCCGGATGAATCTTGACTTTTCTTCCATTCTCCCTTCCCTGCCATATATATTAAAAGGTATAGGTGTTACGCTCCAAATTGTAGGATTAGCAGGTTTATTAGGGTTTTTACTTGGAATTATTTTATCACTTTTTAAAATTAGTTCATTTAAACCACTTGTTTGGTTTGCTGATGCCTACACATCCATATTTCGTGGTACTCCTTTAGTTTTGCAGCTAATGATCATTTATTTTGGATCACCACAAATATTTGGTTATCAAATCGAACCAATTACAGCCGCTGTTTCGGCATTTGGGATGAATTCTGCAGCATATATCTCGGAAATCATTCGTGCTGGAATTCTTGCAGTTGATAAGGGACAAAGTGAGGCCGCTATGGCACTTGGAGTTCCTTACAGAAAGATGATGCTTCATATTATTTTGCCGCAAGCATTGAAAAATATTTTGCCAGCATTATTAAATGAGTTCATCACCTTAACAAAGGAATCTGCGATCGTGACAACGATCGGAGTTATGGATATCATGCGCAGAGCTTATCAAGTCGGTGCGGACAAGTTCCGCTTCATCGAGCCATTATTATTAGCAGGTCTCATTTATTACTTAATGGTAATCATTTTAACAATCCTCGGAAAAGCATTAGAAAGAAGGATGAGACGCGGTGATTAAAATTGAAAATTTATATAAACAGTTCGGAAAGCTTGAAGTATTAAAAGGTATTTCAACTACAATTAAAGAGGGAGAGGTCGTTGCCATTATCGGTCCATCTGGTTCAGGGAAATCGACTTTTCTCCGCTGTATCAATTTTTTAGAGAAGCCAACAAATGGACGAATTTGGATTAGAGATCAAGAGATAACAGATAAAAAAACAAATATTATGAAGGTTCGTCAAAATGTTGGAATGGTTTTTCAGCATTTTCACCTTTTTCCCCATAAAACAGTCCTACAAAATTTAACGTATGCTCCTATGAATGTAAGAGGCCTTTCCAAGCCTGAAGCTGAAAAAATTGGGATGGAGCTATTAAGTAAAGTTGGATTGTCTGACAAAGCCGATACTTATCCAAATCGGTTATCAGGGGGGCAAAAGCAAAGGGTAGCCATCGCTCGGGCGCTTGCGATGGAGCCAGAAGTGATGTTATTTGATGAGCCGACATCTGCCCTTGACCCAGAGATGGTCAAAGAGGTGTTAGATGTTATGAAAACATTAGCCGATACTGGAATGACAATGGCAATAGTCACGCATGAAATGGGTTTTGCGAGAGAAGTTGCTGATCGAGTTCTTTTTTTGGACGGCGGGGTTCTTGTGGAGGATGCTCCACCAAATGAATTCTTTACAAATCCATCATCAGATCGGGCAAAGGATTTCTTGAAGAAAGTATTATAAAGTTAATAGTGTATTGTTTTTTCCCCATTATTTTTGATAATATAGCATTTTGAAGATGATCTCTATTGATCATCTTCTTTTTTTGGGACATAATTTAATAAGAAGCTATATAATTATATCGCAAGATAATGGACATAAATAGGAGTTTATACATATGAAGTTTCGTATTGGATATCGAACCATAAAAACAGCAATTGGCACTTCAGCAGCGATTATTTTGGCTCAAATTCTAGGTTTTGAAAACTTCACATCAGCTGGAATAATAACAATTCTATGTATACAAGTAACGAAAAAGAAATCACTTCGAGCGTCGTGGGATCGTTTTTTTGCTTGTTTATTAGCAATGGTTTTTTGTGCAATTATTTTCGAAGGAATTGCCTACCATCCATTAATGATTGGACTACTGCTTCTTTTATTTATTCCTACTGCTGTTATGCTTAGGAAGAGCGATGGAATTGTTACTAGCAGTGTAATCATATTACATATTTACTCAGCTGGCCAAATGACATGGGATATTATTTTGAATGAAATAGGCATCATTACGATCGGAATCGGTGTTGCGCTTGTCGCCAATATTTTTATGCCTAGCCTTGATATCAAGCTGAGAGAATATCAGGTGCAAATAGAAGAGAATTTCAAAAGAATTTTTGATGAAATTGTTAAATATTTACGGACAAATGAAAGCGACTGGGATGGGTACGAAATTACTGAAACGACAAAATTAATTGAACAGGCTGAATCATTAGCATTTCGAGATGTTGAAAATCATTTCCTCCGAAATGAAAATGTTTATTTTCATTATTTCAAAATGAGGGAAAAACAATTTGAGATTATTGAACGTGTACTGCCAATCGTCACTTCGATCTCACATACGGTTGAACAGGGGGAGATGATAGCTGACTTTATTGAAGAACTAGCGGAAAATATTCATCCTGGAAATACAGCTGATCACTTCTTAGACAAGCTTTTCGTCATGAAAGCTTCTTTTAAAAGAATGGATTTACCGAAGACTAGACAGGAATTTGAAGCAAGGGCTGCCCTTTTTCAATTTGTTCGAGAAATGGAACAGTATTTATGGGTCAAAAGCTCAACAAAAGAGCTGCCCAAAGGAAAAAAAGTGCATGGACATGCTAATTCTGGTAAAAACTAAGGGGAAAACAAAAGAAGGAACTCCTTCTAGAAAATAGTTGGTGATTATATGCTCAAAATAATTTCAGCTGTTTGCCTTACTTTTATCTTTTCCCCAATTTGGCCATTAGGACAAAACCCAATGCCAGGAGATCCATTTATTATCGTAAATAAAAAAAACAACGAAGTGGCCTATATTAAAGACAATAAAGTGCAAACGGTAATGGCTGCAGCAACTGGAAAAACGGAAGATTTAACACCGGAAGGATTTTTTACTATTACGGTAAAAGCGGTGGAGCCATACTACCGTAAGAAGGATATTAAGGGTGGAGATCCTAATAATCCGTTAGGTACAAGATGGATTGGCTTTGATGCTGCCGAAACAGATGGAAGGATCTATGGGATTCATGGTACTAATGATCCATCCTCGATTGGAAAATATGTATCTCAAGGCTGTATCCGACTGCAGAATGAGACAGTAGAATCCTTATATGATATTGTTCCAATTGGAACAAAAATTTTAATTGTTACTTCTTCTGATAACTTTGAACAGATTGGGAGAGTATATGGCGCGATTAAGTGAAATTTCCTTATTGGAAGTCTCACTCTAATTTAATCATTAAAAAAGGGACTGTTTCGAGACAGTCCCTTTTTGATGATTAACTAAGATCTACTATAAAAACATTGTCGCGCCCACGGCCAATGAAGAAGCTAACATTGCAAAAATCATTAAATAAACAACAATTTTTCGCGTTTTTTTATTAGACAAATAAATTCCTCCTTAAATCTATTTTCTCTTATTCCTATTTTACTAAGAAAAATGAAAATGAACAACCGTTCGATTGTTTAAAGGAATTTTCGACATTATTAGAGAATTCTTAATGTAAATCTATTTTTATTATTGTCAGAAAAGCTTATAATTTTTAAAGGTAGTGATTTGTTTAGCAAATTGAGAGGGGAAACAACTATGATCAAAAAAGTAGACCATATCGGGATTGCAGTTCGCTCACTTGATGAGGCACTGCCTTTTTATACGGAGATTCTAAAGCTCCCGCTGTTAGGAATTGAAGAAGTAGAGAGTGAAAAGCTAAAGGTAGCCTTCCTAAAAGCTGGTGAAACAAAGCTTGAGTTATTAGAGCCAACAAGCCAGGAAAGTGCTGTGGCAAAGTTCATTGAAAAACGCGGCGAAGGTCTTCATCATGTGGCCTTAGGTGTTGATTCAATTCAAGAACGTATCAATGAAATGAAAGAAAAAGGAATCAGGATGCTTCAGGACTCGCCAAAAATTGGGGCCGGCGGTGCCGAAGTAGCATTTATGCATCCGAAATCAACTGGCAGCGTTCTATATGAATTTTGTGAAAAGAAAGGATTGGAGCAATAATGGCAGATATCTATGAGAAAATTAATGAATTATATGATCGCAGAAGAGAAATTGAATTAGGTGGCGGAGATGAGAGAATTGAAAAGCAACATGAAAAAGGAAAGCTTACTGCTAGGGAGCGGATTGATCTATTAGTTGATCCAGGTACATTTGTTGAGCTTAATCCTTTTATTGAGCATCGCTGTACAGACTTTGGACTTGAGAGTCAAAAAGGGCCTGGAGATGGTGTTGTAACAGGTTATGGAAAAGTAAATGGCAGGCCAATTTTTTTATTTTCACAAGATTTCACAGTGTTTGGCGGAGCACTTGGGGAAATGCATGCTAAAAAAATTGCGAATGTTATGGACTTAGCAGCACAAAATGGTACACCATTTGTGGGCTTAAATGATTCTGGTGGTGCAAGGATTCAAGAAGGTGTAGTTTCTCTGGATGGCTATGGACATATTTTTTATAGAAATTCGATATACTCAGGTGTAATTCCGCAGATTTCAGTGATTATGGGACCATGTGCGGGTGGTGCGGTTTATTCGCCGGCAATTACGGATTTTGTTTTCATGGTAGAGAAGACAAGTCAGATGTTTATTACCGGTCCGAAGGTTATTGAAACGGTAACAGGTGAGAAAATTTCGTCTGAAGATCTTGGTGGTGCGAGTGTACATAATACAATAAGTGGTAATGCACATTTTAAAGGGGAGACAGAAGCTGAGGTCATCGAACAGGTTCGCCGATTATTAAGCTTCCTGCCGCAAAATAATACGGAAAAGCCTCCGATGGCAGAGGCAGTTGAAGATGATGATTACCGTCCGGACTTAACAGATATCATTCCATTTGATGCTGTACGTCCATACGATGTCCGTAAAGTCATCGAGCAGGTAGTGGATGCAGGCTCCTTTATGGAGGTTCAGCAGGATTTTGCCAAAAACATAGTCGTTGGTTTAGCGAGAATGAAAGGGGAGGTTGTCGGTCTTGTGTGTAATCAGCCGAAATTTATGGCTGGGGGATTAGATATCGATTCATCTGATAAAGCAGCAAGATTTATTCGTTTTTGTGACTCCTTCAACATTCCGATTATAACATTTGAAGATGTTACGGGTTTCTTCCCTGGAGTAAAACAGGAGCATGGCGGAATAATCCGTCACGGCGCGAAAATTCTTTATGCTTATTCTGAAGCGACTGTTCCAAAGCTTACAGTCATTTTACGAAAAGCCTTCGGTGGTGCTTATGTTGCTTTAAATAGTAAAGCAATTGGAGCTGATCTTGTTTTTGCATGGCCAAATGCGGAAGTGGCTGTAATGGGCCCACAAGGAGCGGCGAATATTATTTTTGCTAGAGAAATTCAAAACAGTGATGATCCAGAAGCTACAAGAGCACAGAAAATTGAAGAGTACCGCGAGAAATTTGCGAATCCTTATGTTGCTGCAAGCAGAGGAATGGTCGACGATGTGATCGATCCACGCGAGACAAGAATCAAGCTTATCCAATCTCTAGAAATGCTAAGGAATAAACAGGAAAAAAGACCGAAGAAGAAGCATGGAAATATCCCATTGTAACATGGGAAAATCTTGAAGTGGCGAATGCCTTTTATACGATTTTTTTAAAGACCATCTTGAAACTTCAAATCCATTTAAGTACGTTAATAAACTTAAAAATTTCCATTATCTTGAACATAAAGTAGTTTCTTATCTTTTGCAATTAGAGTTTATAAAGGTATACTAATAAAGGAAACGTAAAATATTGGAGGCAATAGTAATGATTAATCAAGATCGCTTGCTTAACGAATTTTTAGAGCTTGTACAAATCGATTCTGAAACAAAATATGAAACAGAAATTGCAAAAGTTTTAAAGAAAAAATTCAGTGATTTAGGTGTTGAAGTTTTTGAGGACGATACAACAGCACAGACGGGTCATGGTGCAGGCAACTTGATTTGTACGCTTCAAGGTACAAAAGATGGTGTTGATACGATCTATTTTACTTCTCATATGGATACAGTAGTTCCTGCAAAAGGTGTAAAGCCTTCAATCAAGGATGGCTTTGTTGTATCAGATGGTACAACTATTCTAGGAGCAGATGATAAAACAGGGCTGGCCGTCATGCTTGAAATTATTAAGGTGTTAAAAGAGCAAAGTATACCTCATGGAACGATTCAATTTATTATTACAGTCGGTGAAGAATCGGGATTAGTTGGAGCAAAAGCCCTTGATTCATCATTAGTTACTGCTAAATATGGCTATGCATTAGATAGTGATGGCAAAGTAGGGAATATTATTGTTGCAGCACCAACTCAAGCAAAAGTAAAGGCGACGATTTTTGGAAAAACAGCCCATGCAGGTGTTGCTCCAGAAAAAGGCGTTTCTGCTATTACAATCGCGTCTAAGGCGATCTCTAGAATGCCTTTAGGCCGAATTGATGAGGAAACAACAGCAAATATTGGCCGCTTTGAAGGTGGAACACAAACGAATATCGTATGTGATCGTGTTGATATTCTAGCAGAGGCGCGCTCTTTAATTAATGAGAAAATGGAAGAGCAAGTGCGTAAAATGAAAGAAGCTTTTGAAAGTGCTGCTAATGAAATGGGCGGAAAAGCAGAAGTTGAAGTTCAAGTTATGTATCCTGGTTTCAAATTTGGTGAAGGAGACCATGTAGTCGAGGTTGCACGTAGAGCCGCGGCAAAAATTGGCCGTAGCTGTGAATTATTAAATAGCGGGGGCGGCAGTGATGCAAATGTAATTGCAGGCTTTGGCATCCCAACCGTTAACTTGGCAGTCGGTTACGAGGAAATCCACACAACGAACGAACGCATGCCAATTGAAGAGCTGAATAAGCTAGCTGAAATGGTTATTGCGATCATTGAGGAAATCGCTGCATAATCATATTTGGAAAAATAGAGTGTGAAATCTAATAGGATTTTCACTCTATTTTTTTTGGCTAATCGGAAAGTTTAAGTTTTTTTAACGTATTAAAGTAAAGTATGTTTTCAATAAAATATCTGCTAATAAGATCGCATAAGAAAAACTAAGGCATTCACCAAAAAGGACTTGGCGAACGCCAAGTTTTTCTAAAAGTCACCGATGGCTATGAATTTCAGTATTACAGATAAATTCTCTTCAAAAATTCATCCTCCTTTAGTAATATTGATATAGGGGAAAATGCCCACTTGATTTACTGGAGGTATTATTTTGGAAGAGACAAATAAAGTTGTTGTTTTTCAAGTTGGGAATGAGGAATACGCTATTCCAATCCGATTTGTCGTATCAATAGAGAAAATGGAAGGCGTTACACCAATTCCGCATTTACCTGCTTATGTAAATGGGATATTCAATGTAAGGGGAGAGCTTATCCCTGTTATCGATTTTGAAAGAGTTCTCTATAATCAATCTATTCAAGTAAAGGAATCAACGAAGATAATTGTATTGCAAACTGATGAACTTTTAATCGGTGTGGTAGTATCGGATACAAAGGAAATAATTAACATTCCAGAAGGGGTAATAAAGCAATTGGGTCTTATTGCTTATAAAAAGACAACTTATTTTACAGGAATTGCTAACTTGAATTCTAGAATTATCACATTAATTGACCCAACTCAGATGGTACAGTCCCTTGAAGGTATTAGAGAGATTCAAGAATATATGAAAGAGCAAAAAACTACATAATTGCTTATTAACAGGGGATTGTTTAAGGCATCCTCTGTTTTGTTTTTAATCGGCATTTTGAAGCGAGCATATTCAAACTCATTTTAGTCCAAAGATGAAAGGAACCTTATTAATTTGATAAAATAGTAGCAGAATAAGAACAGGGAAGTGCAGGCATGAAACATATGTATCCTAAAAATGGAAGAGTTATATTACATGTGGATATGAATAGCTTCTATGCGTCAGTCGAGATGGCTTATGATCCCTCACTAAAAGGGATGCCTCTGGCTATTGCAGGCAATCCTGAGGAACGCAGAGGAATTATTGTTACATGCAGCTATGAGGCAAGGAGCTTTGGGGTGAAAACCACGATGACGCTATGGGAGGCGAAAAAGCTTTGCCCACAGCTTATCGTAAAAAAGCCTAATTTTGATCGATATCGAGCCGCCTCTATTGGCATGTTTGAAATCTTAAATGAATATTCTTCCCTTGTTGAACCTGTATCAATTGATGAAGGCTTTATTGATATAACGGAAAGTTTTGAGCACGGAGCCCCTCTTGAAATTGCTGAAACGATTCAAAAGCAGATTTTTGAACGGCTTGATCTGCCCTGTAGTATTGGGGTCGCACCGAATAAGTTTCTAGCAAAAATGGCTTCAAATATGAAGAAGCCAATGGGAATAACAGTCCTAAGGAAAAGGGATGTTCCAAAGATACTTTGGCCGCTAGAAGTAGAAGAAATGCATGGGGTCGGTAAGAAGACAGGTGAAAAGTTACGCAGGTTAGAGATAAAAACGATTGGTGATTTAGCAAAAGCTAGTGAAATCCAGCTTAAATCTACACTTGGAATCAATGGCCATCGTCTAAAGGAAAGAGCCAATGGCATTGACAACAGGCATGTTGATCCTGACGCTGCTGCTGAATTTAAGAGTATTGGGAATTCTACTACTTTACCAAGGGACAATTCCAATCAACAGGAGCTCCTTCGTGTCATAGAAAATCTTGCAGGGACCGTTTCCGTCAGGCTAAAAAGAAAAAAGGTTCTCGCAACTTCATTAAGTGTCATGATTCGTTATAAAGATAGAAAAACAATAACAAGAAGCAAAAAACTTTCAAATCCTATTCAGAAGAGTGATGAAATTTTTGAAGCGGCGAAGCAGTTGTTTTTAAAGCATTGGAATGGTGATTCAATCCGCTTGCTAGGTATAACTGGTACGGATTTAGTGGAACAGAATGAGGCGGTTAAACAGCTAGATCTTTTTAGCTTTGAAAAAGAAGCAAAAAAGGAACCGCTTTTTCAAGTATTAAACAATTTGCGCAAGAAATACGGCTCGCAAATTATTGAACGTGCTTCAGGAATGCCTGAGTTGAAAAAACAACAGGAAAATATTGGTACGGAAACAAGTTTTAATAAAGATTTTCTGCGAGATTTACCTGATAAAAAAGATAATAAATAATTGCATATACTATTTAATCTTGCTAAAGTTAAGTGGATTATAGGCTAGAAGGGACGTTAGAAAATGGCAAAATCACAATTTGGCGTAATTGGCTTAGCGGTCATGGGAAAAAATTTGGCTATGAACATTGAGAGTAAGGGCTATACCGTGTCTGTCTACAACCGCTCACGCGAAAAAACGGATGAAATGCTTAACGAAATAAAAGGTAAAAATATTAATGGTACATATTCGCTGGCGGATTTTGTTCAATCTCTTGAAAAACCGAGAAAAATCATGCTGATGGTGAAAGCAGGAGCACCTACAGACAGCACGATTGAGCAATTAAAACCTCTGCTCGACAAGGATGATATTATCATTGATGGCGGAAATACCCTGTTCACAGACACACAACGACGTAATAAAGAATTGAGTGAATTAGGCTTCCACTTTATCGGTTCAGGGGTTTCTGGCGGTGAAGAGGGGGCATTGCTAGGACCATCGCTAATGCCTGGTGGACAAAAGGAAGCATATGATCTTATTGCTCCAATTTTCAAAGATATTTCCGCTAAAGTAAATGGTGAACCGTGTACGACCTTTATTGGCCCTGACGGTGCTGGCCATTATGTGAAAATGGTACATAATGGTATTGAATATGGGGATATGCAATTAATCGGTGAATCGTATTTTATTTTAAAGCATATTCTTGGCCTTAATGCAGATGAACTGCATAAGGTATTTGCTGATTGGAATAAAGGCGAGCTTGACAGCTATTTAGTTGAAATAACAGCAGATATTTTTACGAAGAAGGACGATGCAACTGGCAAGCCGTTAGTGGATGTTATTCTTGATACAGCTGGTCAAAAAGGTACTGGCAAGTGGACTAGTCAAAGTGCATTAGATATGGGCGTGCCGCTGCCTATTATTACAGAATCGGTATTTGCTCGCTTTATATCTGCAATGAAAGATGAACGCGTCGAGGCTAGTAAAATATTGCGCGGGCCGTCAAAAGCAGCATTTTCAGGAGACAAAAAGTCATTTATCGAATCTGTGCGTAAAGCTCTGTATATGAGTAAAATCTGCTCTTATGCCCAAGGATTTGCGCAAATGAGGGCTGCCTCTGAAGAATTCGGCTGGGATTTGCGCTATGGTGACATCGCAATGATCTTCCGTGGAGGCTGTATTATTCGCGCGCAGTTCCTTCAGAAAATTAAGGACGCCTATGATCGTGATCCATACTTGAAAAATCTTCTCCTTGACCCATATTTCAAGGAAATTGTGGAAAGCTATCAGGATGCCCTTCGCGAGATTATTAGTGTGGCTGTTCAAAATGGAATTCCTGTCCCTTGCTTCTCTGCGGCAATGTCTTATTATGACAGTTATCGCATGGAGGTACTACCAGCAAACCTGATACAGGCACAACGCGACTACTTTGGTGCACATACCTATCAGCGGGTAGATAAAGAGGGCGTGTTCCATACGAATTGGATGGAGAAATAAATCAAAAAATCGATTGGAATTTTAATCCAATCGATTTTTTTTAATACTACCTGCAACATGGATTTTACACTCCCATGGGCAAATAAGACGAAGATCCTTTATTGCTCTTAACCTTTTTAGAAAGCTGTTCTAGCAATTCTCCACATCCAAATCAGTCACAGGCCACCAGAAAAATCCGTCTTTTTCCAATAATTGATCCGCTTCTTTTGGTCCCATTGTTCCAGATTTGTAATTCGGGAAATTTTGAGCTTTGGTGTTTTCCCACACTTCAGAAATTTTATCGACAAAGCTCCAAGAAAGTGCAACCTCATCCCAATGGGTAAAATTAGTCGCGTCACCGCGCATACAATCGAATAATAGCTTTTCATATGCTTCAGGCGTATTAATTCCGTGAACTCCCTTATTGGAAAAATTTAATTTAATCGGTGTTGCATTCATATGCTGACCCGTTTTTTTCGCATTTAAATAAAGGGTAATGCCTTCTTCCGGCTGAATATGGATGACGAGCAGGTTTGGATTTAATGTTTGTTCGGGTTTGTAATACAAATTCATCGGAATATCCTTGAATTGAATAACAATTTTGGTTGACTTTGTCTTCATTCTTTTTCCTGTACGGATGTAAAACGGAACCCCCGCCCAACGGAAGTTGTCGATTAAAAGCTTACCGGCAACAAAGGTCTCCGTATTGGAAGCTGGATCGACCATCGGCTCCTCGCGATAAGCAGGAACCTCTTCATTATCCATAACTCCCTTGTCATATTGTCCGCGAATGAAAAACTCGTTTACCATATCTCCATCAAATGAGCGCATCGCTCTAAGTACCTTTACTTTTTCGGAGCGAATTTCATCCGTTGTCAGACGAATAGGGGGTTCCATTGCTAGTAGCGCTACCATTTGCAGCATATGGTTTTGCACCATATCGCGAAGAGCTCCGCTTGTTTCGTAATAGCGACCGCGCTCCTCTACCCCTAGTACCTCACTTGATGTCACCTGGATATTGGAAATGTAGCGATTGTTCCATAGCGGTTCAAAAATCGCGTTCGCAAATCGGATAACCTCAATATTTTGCACCATTTCTTTGCCTAAATAATGGTCGATCCGGTAAATTTCATCTTCTGAAAAAGCTTTACGGATTTGTTTATTCAGCTGCTTCGCCGATTCTAGGTCATGTCCGAATGGTTTTTCAATGACGAGGCGTTTGAAGCCATGCACATCAGTAAGCCCGTCCATCTTTAAATGCTCGGCAATCGTTCCGAAAAATTCAGGCGCCATCGCCAAATAAAAAACTCTATTGCCTGCTAAGCTATATTGGGTATCTAATTTTTGAGCCATTTCTTTTAAGGATAGATAAGAGCTGGAATCTGTGACATCATGTGAATGGTAGTAAAAATGCGTGATGAATTCGCTAATATCGCCAGCTTCCCCTAGTGCGGTAAGGACAGAATCCTTAACATTTTTCTGAAATTCTTCATTAGAAAGCGGTCTTCTAGCTACACCAATAACAGCAAATCGTTCAGAAAGCCTCCCTTCCTGATACAATCTATAAAGAGATGGGAATAGCTTCCTCTTTGCTAAATCTCCCGTTGCTCCAAAAATCATTATTAATCCCATCGGTTTTTCGCTATGTATCACGGTTACGGACCTCATTTCAATTCGATAATTCAATTATACCTTTCAATATTACTGCTTTTAATGGAATTGTAAAAGCTTCTATAGATAAAAAACTGTATTTTCCTCAACTTTGCCCAATTTTTCATATAGTTTTTGCGAATAATTGATTACTATCCCTCATTAGCCATATGGTATAGTAAGTATATTAATTAAGACGAACTCTGTAAGGGGGAGTTTTCTATGGATGTTTTTTTTCTAGGTACGGGTGCTGGGATGCCAGCGAAGCTACGGAATGTGACTTCAATTGCCTTGAAGCTTCTTGAAGAACGGGGAGCCATTTGGCTTTTTGATTGTGGGGAAGCGACACAGCACCAAATTTTACATACATCAATTAAACCGCGAAGAATTGAAAAGATTTTCATTACTCATCTCCACGGTGATCATATTTATGGACTACCCGGATTATTATCAAGCCGATCTTTTCAAGGCGGCATTTCAGAATTGACTTTGTACGGGCCAAAAGGACTGAAGGAATATGTTGATATTTCGCTATCGGTCAGCCAAACATATTTAAAATATCCTTTACACATAATCGAAATTGACGAGGGAATTATTTTTGAAGATGAGGCATTTGCAGTTGAAGCTCTTCTTCTCGAGCATGGTATACCTTCGTATGGCTACCGAATTATAGAGAAGGACAGACCTGGCACATTATTAGCAGACAGGCTAATGGATGCTGGCATTAAGCCTGGACCAATTTATAAACAAATTAAAAATGGCGAGCCGATACAGTTAGAGGATGGTCGAGTTCTTGAATCGAAAGTATTTTTAGGTCCATCTCAAAAAGGACGTGTGGTGACTGTGTTAGGAGATTCGCGAAAATGTAAAGCCGCTATCCAATTAGCTAAAAATGCAGATCTGGTCATTCATGAAGCCACCTTCGCAGCTGGGGAAGAAAGCCTTGCTTACGAATACTTTCATTCCACTACTTTACAAGCCGCAGCTGTTGCCAGCGAAGCAGATGCAAAAAAGCTATGTCTTACACATATAAGCTCACGATATGACCGTACGGATTGGGATAGACTTGTTCAAGAAGCGCAAAAGCTATTTCAAAATACGGTCATAGCAGAGGATTTTAAAGAAATTCATATTCCACTTGAAAAATAGATAGGAGCTGTTCAAAATAAAAACTATTTATTTAATCCGGCATGCCCAGGCTAAAGGACAGCCCATCACAGCAAATCTTACGCAAAAAGGAAAGGAACAAGCTAATTCTCTTGTACCTTTTTTCAAAAATAAAGAAATTGACCGAATTTATTCTAGTCCTTTTAAGCGTACGGTTGACACCATTCGTCCGCTGGCGGAATCGAGAGGCTTGAAAATTATTGAGGATGACAGGTTAGGAGAACGTGTCCTGAGCTCATTAAATTTAGAGGATTGGCAAGATAAGCTTCAAAAAAGTTTTGAGGATTTAAACCTTGCTTTTGAAGGGGGAGAATCCAATACCATTGCAATGGAAAGAGCAGCTTCTATGCTTCAAATGATTATCCAGTCAGATGATAAGCATATTATTCTAGTGAGTCACGGTAATTTAACGACTTTAATGCTCCGTTGTTTTGACGAGTGCTATGGATTTGAACATTTAATGGAAATGAGCAATCCAGATGTATTTGAAATTGTCATTGAGAATGAGAAAGCGACCTTAAGGAGGATTTGGGATGAGGAACTGAATTTTGACTTTTAAAAAGTTTCGATTCTTCATTTCGATAAAATTCAAAAAATTTATTGACTTGCTTAAAGATATACTATAATCTCAATAATATAAATATTATATTTAAAAAGCAATGAAGAGAATCTATTAAGTCTTATTTCCCTGTTGATAGAGAGTCAGTGGCTGGTGGAAACTGATACAAAGATAAGATGAATTTCAGCTTGGAGCTTTTCTTTACTTTTTCTATTGGAAGTAAAGACGGTTATACCGTTAACATATTAAGTGGAAAGTCACATGCTTTCAAAAAGGGTGGTACCGCGTGAATTGATCACGTCCCTTTTGAAGTGTGGGGCTTTTTTTGTTTTTAGGATAATTTTATCTTATTAATGTGTTAATGTATTATTGAAATTTTGTTAAAGAAATTGGCCAATTTCTGAATTGTTTTTACCATATAAAGGAGGAGAAGTTATGCAGCAAGGTGAACAGTGGTCTTCGAAAATTGGCTTTATATTGGCATCAGCCGGTTCAGCGATTGGACTCGGAGCGATTTGGAAGCTTCCATATGTAACGGGGATGAGCGGAGGCGGTGCATTCATTCTATTATTTTTAATATTTTCTCTGCTTATCGGTTTTCCGCTATTATTAGGTGAATTTGTTATAGGACGCAGCACTGGAAAAGAAGCAATTTCTGCTTATAAAGCGATTGCTCCGGGAACTAAATGGCATTGGATTGGGTATCTCGGCGTGTTTACTTGCTTTCTTTTACTATCTTTCTATAGTGTCATTGGCGGCTGGATTATTCAATATTTATATTATACGGTATCAGGTAAAATGACGGGCGATTATGGTGCCTTGTTTGACAGCTCGGTATCTGATTCGGTTTCCGTTCTTATATCCCAAGGTCTATTTATGGCCATCACGATTGTTGTAGTCGCTAGAGGCGTACAAAAAGGAATCGAGAAGGTTAGTAAAATATTAATGCCTGCCTTGTTTCTATTATTTATTGTATTAATTATACGTTCTCTCACATTAGATCATGCGATAGATGGGGTACGGTTCTTTTTAAAACCGGATTTTTCAAGCCTGACTTCTAAAACCGTCCTTTATGCGATGGGGCAATCATTCTTCTCATTAAGCGTAGGGGTTTCCGTCATGGTAACGTACAGCTCTTATTTATCGAAAAAGGAAAGTCTTCTCCAACCAGCTTTTTCAGTTGTTATTATGAATCTAATCATTTCAATCCTAGCTGGATTAGCTATTTTCCCAGCTGTGTTTTCATTGGGCTTTGAGCCTGAAGCAGGACCGGGATTATTATTTATTGTGTTGCCATCTGTTTTCGATCAAATTATTTTTGGAAAAATCTTTTTGCTGCTCTTCTTAGCCTTGTTCTTATTTGCGACCCTAACCTCGGCATTTTCTATGCTTGAAATCGTAGTGGCAGCTACCACTACTAAGAAGTCGAGAGGGCGCAGCACGATGTCATGGATCATAGGGGCTGCGATTTTTATAGTCGGGATTCCTTCGGCTTTATCATTCAATGTACTTTCAGACATCACATTTTTTGGGAAAATTATTTTTGACAGTGTAGATTTCCTTGTCAGCAATATCCTGATGCCGATTGGAGCACTGCTCATCTCTATCTTCGTCTCCTTTAAAATGAAGAAGGATCTATTGAGAAGTGAAATGATTCAAGGATCAAAGGGATTAAATTTTGTTTTCACAAGCTGGCACTTTTTATTACGTTATATCATACCGGTTATAATTATTGTTGTGTTCATAGATTCATTAGATATTTTTTAGAGAAAAGGGATGGAACATTTGTATCCATCCCTTTAAAATATTAAAACCACCCGCGTTCATATTGCTTTGGCGCTTCAATATCCACACCTAATTCTTTCGCAGCAGTTCGTGGCCAGTATGGGTCACGAAGCAATTCACGAGCAAGGAAAATTAAGTCAGCACGATCATTTTGCAGAATCTCTTCTGCATGTAAGGGAGAGGTAATCAAGCCAACAGCACCCGTTGCAATACCTGCTTCATTCTTAATTTTGTCTGAGAATTTTACTTGGTATCCCGGGTATGTATGGATCCTAGCTGGTACAACTGCACCTGAACTGCAATCAATAAGGTCAATTCCTTGTTCCTTCATCCAACTGCTCATTTGTACATAATTCTCAACTGTTAAGCCTTCTTCATGGTAATCGTTTGCTGAAATTCTAACGAAAAGCGGACCGTCCCATACGGATTGTATTGCTTCAATTACTTCACGCAAGAAGCGGTATCGATTTTCCATAGTACCACCGTACTCATCTATCCGGTTATTTGACAGCGGTGATAAAAATTCATTGATTAAATACCCGTGAGCTCCGTGAATTTCAATGACTTCAAATCCAGCTTTTTTTGCACGTGATGCCCCCTGCTTAAAGGCTTCTATCGTTTTGTGAATATCACTTAAAGTCATTTCCTTAGGTGTTTTGCTTTTTTCATTAAATGGAATGGCAGAGGGGGCAATGATTTCACCTTCAAGCACTGCTTTTCTGCCTGCATGGGCAAGCTGGATGCCAGGTGCAGCACCATGCTCTTTCATTAATTTGGTAAGTTCCTTCAAACCATCAATATGCTCGTCACTCCAAATACCAAGGTCGTTTGGCGAAATTCGGCCTTGAGGGGTAATAGCGGTTGCCTCCACAATAATCAGCCCAACCTGGCCCACCGCACGGCTTGAATAATGAGTCCGATGCCAATTCTCAACCATGCCATCCTCATTTGTGCAGGAATACATACACATCGGGGACATGACAATCCGGTTTTTTAATGTCGTATTTTTTATTGAAAAAGGGGTAAAAAGCTTTGCTTCCATCGAAAATGCCTCCTTTTTGTAAATTTATTTAAGTATATCAAAATGGCCTACTCCTTTTCCTCCATTTTAACTTACAACATTTTTTATTCATATATTTAGTGAATTGAAAATTTCGTGACTAGAAATAGTTCGATTGAACTTGCGTTTGTAAATAAACAGAAAATAACGAATACTTAGTTACCAAGCGTTTTTTTTCCTTTTTTAGTCTTATGTATTCATTTTCAAAAAAGCGAGAGGAAACGGAGAAATATCGTAGAAATCTTACATTGTTTTTACATAAAAAAGGGTGGAGGAATGGAGAATGAATAAGCTTTGGAAGGTATTAAGTTCAACAGCTTTAGCTGCATCGTTATTGGCTGTACCGAATGTTGGTTTTGCTGAGCCAGGGCCAAGTCCACAACAAGGGGATAATCTATCGATTGAAGGGTTTATCAACTATGATCAACTTACAAAGAAGCTAGAGCAGATCCAGAAATCTAGCCAAGGCAAAGTAAAGGTTGAAACGGCTGGTAAAACAAATTTAGGGCGTGACATCTATAAGGTAACGGTTGGCCATGGAGATAAGGTTGTATTAATCGAGAGTGAGATTCATGGAAATGAGAAAACAGGAACAGTTGCCCTTTTAAACATTTTGCAAAATCTTGGATCAAGCAATTCACAAGAAGCGAAAAAGATTTTGGATGAGCTGACAATCGTCGCCATTCCAATGATGAACGCTGATGGCTCTGAGCTTGACCGCCGTGCGAATGACATGGATTGGGCGGAGGTAGTTGCGAAATTCCCTCAGTTAGCAAATGTCCAGCCTGCCTGGAATTATTACAATTATCCTGGAAGTTATAATTATAATCTCAACCCAGGATTTGATGTGAACCGAGACTTTAATCCAGACTTGAACTATGTTCCAAAGCCTGAAGATTTCCCTGGTGCATCTAATAAATACGGCTGGTTTATTACACCAGAAGCGCAAACAGTTAGAGATGTTTACAAGGGCTTAAAGGAACAATTCGGAAAAGTGGATGTGTTCGTTGATCTTCATCATCAAGGATTCCCTTACGTAGAAGGTACGGATGATCGTGTGACGATGTCTATTTCAGGAAAGTTCGTCAAGCATCCAAACAGCCCTGGCGGTGAAAAATATGCTGCGTACGCTGAGAACTATAATTATGATTTTTCAAGACAATTGAATTTAGCGGCATATAACGCACTTCAGGAAAAAGGCAATTCTGTATTTACAAATATTTCATTGTACGATCAAAATATTGACTTACCAGGAACAGCTTTAGGCGCGTTTGCATTAAATGGGAGCGGAACAGTTCTTTTTGAAGTAAGTGGGCAAACGCAAAATTTTGGTCAAAAGAAGAGAGGGCAGCTCGTAAAAACGGTTGAAACAGGTCTCATGGGCATTATTAATGGCGTGACAGATGGATCTGTATATCAATTAAATCCAGAAGAATATGAAAGCATTCCGTTAAGCGTAAGAACTCCAGGCGGATTATAAAAAATATTTGTTCATTTGCCGCCAATTGAAGGTTAAGTCAGTTGGCGGCTTTTATTTTATCTCAGTGCTATGCTAAAAAAATATTGAAATGTGCCACATACCTCAAGGAAAGTACTCGATCAACTTGTAAAGTAGTTATTAAATGTACCTACTTAAACCTCCATTTTAGCTCTAAACGCCTGTCCTAGTCTTTTTGACTGTGCAGTCGCTTCTTTAATACAATCAATAAATGCATTCTGTACACCATAGGAATCTAAAATTTTTATACCAGCCTCCGTTGTTCCACCTGGGCTTGTCACTTCTTTGCGAAGCTGCTGAGTTTCCTTCGTTGATTTTGATAGCATTTCAGCTGCCCCAAGCAATGTTTGTACAATAAATTCCTTTGCGACGTTTTTTTCAAGTCCAATGTCTAATGCGCTTTTTTCCATCGCTTCTGTAAGATAGTAGATATAAGCTGGCCCACTGCCTGATAAACCTGTTATTGCATCAAGCTGCTCCTCTTCAACTATTGCAGTCAAACCAACTGTTCCGAATATTTTCGTAACGAGCTTTACTTGTTCCTCAGATACATTTTCATTTATCGCCAAGGCCGTTGCTGATTTTCCGACAGCAGCAGAAGTATTCGGCATTGCTCTCACAATGGCCAACTCCTTTTCTGCTAAGTGTTCGATGCTGTTGATCGCCACTCCTGCTAAAACGGAAATAACAAGCATTTCCTGCGTTAAGTATTTCTTTATTCGAGTAATCGCCACTGCCGCATCTTTAGGCTTCATCGCCAAAAAGACAATCTCAGCATCATGAAAAATCTCCTCTAATTGATACGTTGTTTGAACTCCATATTGAGTTTGCATCTCCTTTAACTTGTCGTGATCAGCCTTATTCGTTACCCAAATACGATGTGGATCAACTATTTTATTTTTTAATATTCCGGAAATTAATGCATCTGCCATAGAACCTGCACCGATAAACGCTACTTTTTTCATTCTGAATGCCTCCTTATGAATAAAACTTTTTTGTAGACGATTTTGTTTGATTTACGTTAGGGAGAAGGTTCGTGTAAGTTAGTTAAAATTTCCCCATTTATCAAAAATAAAAATAAAAAGCCCCTTCATCCGTAAAGGACGAAAGGGCTAAGTTTTCGTGGTACCACCTTAATTACCCTTTCTTAAATGCAGCAAAAGGGTATCTCTTCTCCGTTAACGCCGGAAACACGTTTAGGTTTTCCTAACTGCTCATAAGGTAGGTTCAATGGTCAAGTGGACGGTGAAGCCTTTCAGCCGCTGAGCTTCACTCTCTTTCGTCTTTGTTCCATTTACTGGCCTTATTCATCGCTGTTTTCCTCTGTCTAATGATATTAATAGAGATTATGGACGAGGACGAGCAAGTTTGTCAAGGGTTTAATATCTAAAAATATAGAAAATTCTGTTTCGGCAATGTATTATTTCAGAATATTTCTTGCAATCTTTTTTAATCCATGTCTTTTTTCATGGAAGAATGGTTTTAATGCTGCAGATTTTCATAGACTAAGTAATTCTATTAATCCTTCTAGCAGGAAGCGTTAAGGCCAAAATGTTTACTCAGTCAATCCCTTTTCCTTAGAATTTGAGTAGTTAAGCCTATATGACAAATAGTATAATCTTCTTATTTTTGGTATTTTAATTAAAATTTACAAAAATGTGATTGTGCAGTTAATAGAGGAATGCTTAACTAAATGAGAAGAAGGTATTAATATAATTAAGAGGGTTTGGGGGAGTTCAAATGAAAGGTAGGCTTCAGAAAAAGATATTTAGCCTCGCTCTAATTTTTACAATGATTTTCAGCCTGTTTAATCCATTCCTTGGAAATGTATCGAAGGCAGCAGAAACAATTACGGTTGCAGAGGCAATTGCAAATAATAGTGGATTTGCCACGGTTGAAGGGTACATTGTTGGTGTTACTAATAATGGCCCAAAATATCAGCATCAAGGGCCTTTTACAGTGAACACTAATATTGCTATTGCAGATTCAGCAGATGAAACGGATGCAAAGAAAATTTTGCCTGTTCAGCTGCCAGCAGGTTCTATTAGAACAGCATTGAATCTTGTGGATCACCCAGAGAATCTAGGAAAAAAAATTAATATTACTGGTAATTTAACTGCTTACTTTGCAGTTCCAGGTTTGAAAAGTCCTACTGCTTATTCATTTGTCGAGGATACTGACCCTGTCAAGGTTCAAGCTGTAACTGCATTACCAGATAGTGGTGCAGTTGTCAAAGGTACAAGAGTTGAATTAGCGACAACTACTAAAGATGCAGAAATCTATTTTACTTTAGACGGCTCAGAACCTACTAAATTCAGCACGCTTTACACAGAGCCGATCGAAATAAATGCCCCAGTCACCATCAAAGCCATTGCCGTAAAAGCAGGTTTAACAGACAGTGAAGTAAAGGTGTATGATTATAGCATTCAACAGGAGGATACGATCCGTATTCATGATATTCAGGGTGCTGGCCATTCTTCTCCATATGCAGATCAAAACGTAGTAGGTATTGAGGGAATTGTTACATATGTAGTTGATGGAAGCAATTTTTATATGCAGGACAGGCAGCCAGATGAAGATCCAAACACTTCTGAAGGCATTTTAGTTTATAAAAAATCCCATAATGTTAAAGTGGGTGATGTTGTAAAAGCTAGTGGTCAAGTGAAAGAATGGGTTTTGGAGGGATATGCTGAAAAGCTGCAAACGGACCTCCCTGTTACTGAAATAAATGCAACTAATATTCAAATGATTAAAAGCAATGAGCCCCTACCTGCTCCTGTTGTTCTGGGAGTCGATCGTATGCCGCCTCTTGAAGTGATCGACAGCGATAGTTTAACAGCTTTTAATCCTGAGGTTGATGGTATTGACTTTTTTGAGAGCCTTGAGGGTATGCTCGTACAAGTAAATAATCCAAAGGTAGTAGCTCCACAAAAATATGGAGAAATTATCGTCGTTCCCGAAAATATTCCAACAAATACAAAAGCGGGTGGGTTACGCATTACAGAAACGGATTTTAACCCAGAAAGAATGACTATTGATATTAATGATAATTCATTTGTAGCTAAAATGGGGGATCGCTTCAATGGATCTATTCAGGGGGTTGTAAGCTATGGTTTCAGCAACTATAAAATCCTAAGTGATAAAGCGAAATTGCCATCACTGTTGCCTGGAGCAAACGAGCGCGAAACAACAGCAATTGCGCCAGAGGATGAAAAATTGACTATAGCATCATACAATGTAGAAAACTTTTCAGCGAAAACAGATGATTCGAAGGTTACGAAACTAGCAGAAGCTATTGTTACAAATATGAAACAACCAGATATTATTGGCTTGACAGAGGTTCAAGATAATGATGGACCAACGGACAGCGGAACGACTGATGCAAGCCAAAGTGCAGCGAAATTAATCGAAAAAATAGTATCTTTAGGTGGCCCAACATATGTCTATACAGATATTTCACCGGTAGATAAATTAGATGGCGGACAGCCAGGAGGAAATATCCGTGTTGGTTTCCTTTACAATCCGGAACGAGTATCACTAATGGAAGGTGTAAAAGGCTCTGCTACAGAAGCAGTCGGATTTGAAAATGGCAAGCTTACACTTAATCCAGGTCGTATCGATCCTACAAATTCTGCTTTCAATTCAAGCCGAAAACCGTTAGCCGCACAGTTTGAATTTAAAGGAGAAAATGTCATTGTTGTAGCAAACCATTTTAACTCAAAAGGCGGAGACCTTCCTCTGTTTGGAAAAACTCAGCCTCCAGTTTTAAATAGTGAAAAACAGCGGATGGAAATTTCCGCGATTGTAAACAATTTCGTCAAGGATGTTCAATCAAAGGATCCGAATGCAAATATTGTATTGCTTGGTGACTTTAATGATTTTGAATTTTCTAATCCGTTGAAAGCATTAAAAGGACAAGAATTAACGAACATGATAGAAAAAGTTCCGGCAGATGAGCGCTATACTTATAACTACCAAGGGAATGCTCAAGTTTTAGATCATATTTTAGTTTCTAACAATTTAGCAGATTCAACTGAAGTTGATATTGTTCATATTAATTCCGGCTTCATGGAAGAACATGGACGTGCCAGCGACCATGATCCGGTTTTAATTCAAACGACTCTAAAAGAACCCGTTAAACCAGAAGAACCGAAGTATGATAAAGTGTACAATCTTGTCAACTACAAAGCAAAAAAACTTGTCATAGGACCGGATAATGCGTTAATTATCATGGATAAAAATTCGACAATCACCGAAGGAATTTGGCTCAAAAAATCTGCCACCCTTAAAGGGGAAGGATTAAAGAAAACGAGAGTTGTCATAAGCTCTGCCCAAAAAGACACAGTTGTTGATCTTACTGGAACAGAGATAAAGGAAGTTCTAATAGAGAGTGATAAGGTGAAGGAAATTAGAGGAGCAGAGAATGTTAAGCAATGGACGTTAGGTAAAAAAGTCGACCCTTCCGCTATTAAATTTACAAATGCGAAAGGGGAAGAGATTCCTTCTCCATTTGCTCCTAAAGAGAACAAAGCACCAGTACTAACTAAGCCATTAGACAAAATTAATGTCAAAACTGGTGAGAAGGTTTCGATTCAATTAAGCGAGCATTTCTCAGATCCAGATGGAGATCCATTGGTTTACACTACAACAATTGGTACTGTATCGGGTTCTGTGCTTACACTTCCAACCGATAAAATCGGCAATTACTTAATCGCAATTACGGCCAAGGACGGAAATGGCGGAGAGATTACTGCCCGCTTCTCATTAACTGTTGAAGAGAAGAATGAGTTTGATGGCTATTATGATCCAGCTGCTGGGAAAACCGGAGCAGATTTGAAACTTGCTCTTCACAAAATTATTAGCGAGCAAACCAAAATTTCGTATAGTCAAGTGTGGGAAGCATTAAAGGAAACTGATGAGGATCCTAATAACGAGGACAATGTTATTTTGATTTATAAGGGTGAATCCCGTCCTAAGAGCAGTAATGGCGGAAATGTAGGTCAATGGAATCGTGAGCATGTTTGGGCCCAATCCCATGGTGGATTTGGGACAAATAATGGACCAGGTACGGACCTTCATCATCTCCGGCCTTCCGATGTACAGATTAATAGTACTAGAGGAAATCTAGATTTTGATAATGGCGGCAATCCAGTCAGTGGCTGTGATGGCTGTTTCAAAACATCGAACTCTTGGGAACCTCCAGATAGAGTTAAGGGAGATGTTGCCAGAATGCTCTTCTATATGGATGTTCGCTATGAAGGAACGAATGGTGAAATCGATTTGGAATTGAATGATAAAGTTGGAAATGGAAACAGCCCATATCACGGTAAGCTGTCTGTCTTACTAGAATGGAATAATCAAGACCCAGTAGACGATTTTGAACGAAACCGCAACAATATTATTTATGAAAAGTGGCAGCACAACCGCAATCCGTTCATTGACCATCCTGAATGGGCGCAGATGATCTGGGAAAAAGCTAACTAATAATTTGTTTTTGGTTATATCAAAATTTTGGACATATTTATTAATTTATGGCTGTGTTAAAGCTTAGTGTTGGAAATTCTATTTAGTTGTCGATTGGAGCGGAAGGCGCGTGCCTGCAGCGGAAATCAACAGGGAAGTTTAACACAGCCTAATTTAAAAAAGCTATCGCTTTGCGAATAGCTTTTTCTTTTTGCTAATAAGGAAATCGGAAATATTCTTGAAGTGGTGACAGCCTCTTATTATTGGTAAAATGAACAAAACAAAGCCTTGAGGTGATTTAGATGTGCGGACGTTTTACTTTAACAGCGACTTTTGAACAAATTATTGATCGATTTGATATTGAACAACTTATCGAACAAGATTTATATGCTCCGAATTATAATGTCGCTCCCTCACAATCTGTATTAGCAGTCGTCAATGACGGCAGCAGAAATAGATTAGGGTTTTTAAGATGGGGATTAATTCCTTCATGGGCTAATGATGAGAAAATCGGTTATAAAATGATTAATGCGAGAGCTGAATCCTTAAAGGAGAAGCCTAGTTTCCGTAATGCTTATATGAAAAGACGCTGTTTAATAATTGCGGACAGTTTTTATGAATGGAAGCGTCATGATAATAAAACGAAAACCCCGATGCGTATAAAACTGAGAACAGATGAACTTTTCGCAATGGCAGGATTATGGGAGCACTGGAAATCTCCACAAGGGAAATCTGTGTTCTCCTGTTCTGTTATCACCACAACGCCTAATGAACTTGTAAAAGATATACACGATCGCATGCCTGTTATATTAAAGCCAGAAGATGAAAAAATATGGTTAGATCGATCAATTACAGATCCATCTTATCTTGATGGATTGCTAAAGGCTCTTAATCAGGACTTGATGGAGACGTATGAGGTATCTACGCTCGTTAACTCGCCGAAAAATAATTCTCCTGAGTTGATACAGAAAATTTGCTAGGAGTTTAAAAGACGATTATGCAGCTAAAACCTTATAGGTTTGAGTCACTGTTTTATTTTATACACCTTTTTGTTAGGAGATAATTCTTCGGTTATTTTCTAGTTTTTGCTTTTTTATTTTAAATGCTCTTTCATTTCAGCTTGAACACGTACTTTTTCCTCATCGGGGACGATATAATAGTAAATGCTGTTAATTTTTGTCCCACTCCCGTTAATGGATGATTGTTCAACGGTTTTGACAGCAACCCGATAATTTTTTTGAATGTCTATCATCTCCTCAAACTCTAGGTTTGTTTTTATATTATTTCCTAATGCTTGAAATATCTCTTTATAGTTTGCTAATGAGGAGAGGCTTGCTCCTTTCTTAAGTACGGCTTGTATGATTTGACGCTGTCTAAGCTGACGGCCAAAATCTCCTCTTGGGTCATCATATCTCATCCTGGAAAACGATAAAGCTTGCTCCCCATTTAACGTTATTTCTCCTTGTGGAAAGTGCTGATCTCCTTCGGTGAATTCTAAGTCATTATTAACAGTTACCCCGCCAACAGAATCAATAATTTCTGTAAAACCCTCCATATTAATTTGTATGAAATAATCAATAGGGATATCTAAAAAGTTCTCCACTGTTGCTATTGACATTTCTACTCCACCATATGCATAGGCATGATTGATTTTGTCGACTGTACCATGACCTATTATCTCTGTTCTTGTATCTCGAGGGATGCTAAGAATCTTGACAGAGTTTTGATTAGGGTTAACTGTTAATACAATAATTGAATCTGAACGTCCACGATCTCCTTCACGTTCATCAACACCAAGCACTAATACAGAGAATGGGTCTTGTTTGGTCAGTGTAATTTCTTCTTGCCTTTTAATTGATTTCCCCCTATCAATAGGCTGATGCATTGTTTCAATCGATTTTGTCAAAGATTTATAAAATGAATATCCATAAATACTCGTACCTATTAAAATAAATAGAATAATTATTCCTGTTACGCGGAGCCACATTCTATTCTTTCCAGATCTCATACTTTTCCCCTACCAATTACACAAAAATTCGATTGCCTAAAACCTCTAATAAATATGTTATCTTTTACCAGACTCTACCCATCTGTCTGTGTCATAGGGGCTATTCTTTTAAAAAAGAGCTATTAGTCATTTCTATTCAGTAATAAAGGAATAAATTACATACCCTCCTTGAGTGTTAATTGAAAAATATAAAAACATAAAAACATAAAAACATAAAAACATAAAAACATAAAAACATAAAAACATATTCACCTGAAAGAGGTTTTTTATTTATCCCGCATTAACGGGCAGTAAGACCCCCACCTCAAGATTGAGAGAGAAGCGAGGAAGATAGGTGGGGGATAACTGCCCGTAAAAGCCCGATTGGTTCAACTAACCATCAGTGGGGGGTGAAAAAAACCCCCACTGATGGAAGTTTCACTTTATCAACTTATCAAATGCAGCATGAAATTTTTTGGTCCACATTTAGAGTCAAACACAGATTATCTGCTCTCCATTAGTGTATATTGAATTATGCGAAAATAATGACAACAATTAAAAATAAGGTTAAACTTATGTTTAAAAGGTCAGAAAGTATAAAAGTTTTGTTGGAAATGGTATCAGAAAAACTGAAATCCTTTGAGGTATGTAAATTTGATTCTATCTAAATATAGTAATTTTTGAGGAGTTGAAAAAATGGCAGAATGGAAAGATGGCCTTGCTAAATTAGTCATTCCGACACCTTTTTCTGTCGGTGATGTAAATGTCTATGTTGTGAAAGGGGAAAGGCTGACGCTTGTCGATGTTGGGCCAAAAACGGAAGAGGCATGGGAGGCTTTGAATGCACAATTAAAAGATTTACATTTATCGCCTGATGATATTGAGCAGGTTGTCCTTACTCACCACCATCCTGATCATGCTGGTCTTTTAGATTATTTCCCGCAGACTTTGGATGTATATGGACATCGAAATAATCAAAGATGGTTACATCGTACGGATGCGTTTTTAAAAGCACATGATGAATTCTACTATGATCTTTTTCCTAGGTGTGGGATTCCGGAGCAATATTTATCGTTTATTGACTTGATGAAAAAGCCGCTGTATTTTTCCTGCAGCCGTTCTCTTTCAGGGGAATTGAAGGAAGGGGACATCCCGCCAGGTCTTTACAGTTGGACGGTCATTGAAACACCTGGGCATGCTCAGAGTCATATCGGTTTATTCCGGGAAAAGGACGGCGTTTTTATTGGAGGAGATCATTTACTTGCACATATCTCTCCGAATCCATTAATGGAACCTCCTTTGCCTGGCAAAACAAAGCGCCCAAAACCGCAAGTGCAATATAATGAGTCTTTGAAAAAGCTGCTGCAGCTTCCAATACAGCTCTGTTATTCTGGACATGGCGATAATATTTATCATGTTCATGAACTTATCGAAAAAAGACTTGTCCGCCAGCATGAGCGCGCCTTGCATGTGAAAAAATGGCTGGAAGAAGAGCCCCTTACTGTTTTTGAAATTTGTCAGCGTCTTTTTCCAACAGTATATAAAAAAGAATTTTCCTTAACAATTTCTGAAACAATCGCACAGCTTGATTATTTGCATGCATTGGGAGCAATTAGTATAAATAAAGAGGGGAAAGCTTATCTTTTTTCTGCTTAGCTTTTTGGAAAGAGAGGTGCTTCCCAATTGCAGTTAATGAGGTGACACAATGTCAGAGCGTTTGAAAAATAAAAATATTATTATTACAGGGGCTTCAGGTGGAATCGGTGCGTCCATGGCGGCCCTTTGTGCGGAGAGAGGAGCAAATCTTGTTTTGCTCGCCCGAAACGATGAGAAGCTAGGTACACTGAAAGCTGATTTAGAAAGGCGTTTTCAAGTGAATGTAGATGTACATAAACTTGATGTTTCAAACACGGACGAGGTGGAGGCTGTCTTTTCAAAAGTTTTGGAGCAGCTAAGTTCAGTTGATGTTCTTGTTAACAATGCGGGGTACGGTATTTTTCGTGAAGCGCATGAGGCAAAAATTGATGATATTAAAGGGATGTTTGCTGTTAATGTTGTCGGCTTAATGGCTTGTACGAGTATGGTTTTGCCTAAAATGCAACAGCAGGGAAGCGGCCACATCATTAATATTGCCTCCCAGGCTGGTAAGATTGCTACACCGAAATCAAGTGTTTATTCCGCAACGAAGCATGCTGTCCTCGGTTACACTAACAGCCTTCGGATGGAGCTTTCCAAGCATCATATTTTTGTGACTGCCATTAATCCAGGTCCGATTGAAACGAACTTTTTTACGATTGCCGATGAAAAAGGAACATACGTTAAAAATGTAAAGAAATTTATGTTAAAGCCAGAGTATGTGGCCAAAAAAGTGGTGGATGCAATGCTGACGCCTACTCGCGAAATTAATTTGCCGCGCTGGATGAATGCAGGCAGTATTGTGTATGCTCTTTTTCCGCGCTTGTTTGAGCGTCTTGGCAGAAGGGCTTTTAATCAAAAATAAGCATTAATTTCTAAAAATACGGTGAATCTGTTATATAGCCATATACGACATCATTGACAATGTCATGTAAGTCACTTTCCTTTTCACTTTCTTTCATTAAATTAATTTTTTGATACATTTCCTCAAATTCCACGCTGCCAAAAGATACAGACTCATTGTATTGTTTTAGGCAGCTTTGGATCATTTTAAATATGAACTTCTTATCCATTTAAAAATTCCTCCTCATGTCGATTATACGGTTTTTAGGTCGATAGACATACTGGAAAAATTCCCTTTTATAAGAAATAAGTCATGAAATTCCCATTGAAAGAGAACGTATATTCGTTTATTATAATGTGTATACTAAAATTAGAACAAACGTTCTTGTTTTTTAAGGAGTTTCGCCCAACAAGATTGTCTGCTTTTCAAGGAGGAAGAGCTATGATTGATTACAGCACGATGCCAAAGAAACAGATTTTGTGTGTGGATATAAAGAGCTTCTATGCAAGCTGTTCCGCTATTATGCGCGGGCTCGATCCTCTTGAATGCTATCTCGTTGTTGCTGGAAATCAAGAGCGGAAGGGAAGTGTTGTTCTAGCAGCGTCACCAAGGATGAAAAAAGAATTCGGTATAAAGACAGGAAACCGTTTGTATGAAATTCCAGACGACCCGCGGATTATTGTAGCTGAGCCGAAAATGGGAACCTATTTAAGGGTTTCGACGGAAATTACCCGTGTTTTTAATCGTTATGTTCCAAAGGAAGCGATTCATACGTACAGTGTAGATGAGAGTTTTATTAAGGTGGATGGGGCTCTGCACCTTTGGGGGGATGCTTTGACAATTGCCTGTAAGATCAGGGATGATTTAGATCGGGAATTTCAGCTGCCATGCGCTATTGGAATTGGGCCTAATATGCTGATTTCGAAGCTTTGCCTTGATTTGGATGCGAAAAGATCGGGGATTGCCGAATGGACATACGATGATGTCCAAACGAAATTATGGCCTGTTTCACCTCTATCGGAGATGTGGGGAATTGGGCGCCGTGTGGAAAAAACGCTGAATGGAATGGGGATCTTTACCGTTGGACAGATTGCCCATTATGATTTGGAGAAGCTTGAGAAGAAATTCGGCATCATGGGAAATCAGCTTTACCATCATGCATGGGGGATTGATCTTTCTGAAATCGGGGCACCGATAATAGAAGGACAGATTAGTTTTGGGAAAAGTCAAATCTTGCTCCGGGATTATAAGGAAGAGCATGAAATTAAGTATGTCATCCTTGAGATGTGTGAGGAAGTGGCAAGAAGGACACGTAATCATCGGAAAGCTGGAAGGACGATCAGCTTCGGTGTAGGCTATAGCCAAGATGAATTAGGCGGCGGCTTTTATCGTTCGAAAACGCTTGATGAGCCAACAAACATTACAATGGATATTTATCGTGTGTGTGTACAGCTTTTTCATAAATTTTATGAAGGAAAAACAGTGCGGCAAATTTCTCTTTCCATTGGCAATCTTGTTGATGACAATGAAATGCAGCTCAATCTTTTTGATCAAAATGGTTGGAAGAAGAGAGAGCTTGGCTATACCGTTGACCATATCCGATCGAAGTTTGGAGCGGGGGCACTTCTAAGAGCGGTCTCCTATACAGCTGCGGGAACGGCCAGACATAGAGCAACACTTGTCGGCGGTCATAAAATGTAGGCGGTCACTTTGTTAAATAAGGGGGTTGGATCATGATTCGAGACAGGGGCAGAATAAAATGGACATCCATGATGCTCCCAGAACATGTAAAGCTATTAAGAGATTGGGCGAAGGAAGATACGTACGACCAAAGGCGGGAGATCGATGAACAAAAGCTTGAGAGCATGAATGACATCATTTCCGAGGCAATGGAATTTGGAAAAAGCGTTACAATTACTCACTATAGGCATAATAATTACGAACTTGTTATTGGAAATATTCATTTTTGGGATGATATTAATCAAAAGCTGCATATTGTAGATCGATTTGAGGAGATACACCGGATACACATTTCTGCTATAGCGGATGTACGGTTTACCATGTAGTAGCCTTTTAGTCGTTATAAAAACTGAGCAATAGAAAGGATATACTGTTCAATTGTTCAGTTTTTTATTCGAATGGCTATATTTATTAAATTGAGACTTCAAATTAGAAGTCTCGTTGGTAATTACTTTTCTTTTCTGTCAAAAGCTCACAAAAGAAAAATATTATTTAATTAGAAATTATTTTTACATACATACCGTCCTTGAATTTTTTCTTTGCGTCTTCACCGATACTCCTAACATACTCTGATAATTTTGAAGCTCTAATTAATTTGTTTTCATAAAGGACAGAAGGGTCAATAAGTCGCACTTTATTCTTACGGTGTATATCATATTCGTTATTATCTTCTTTTACTTGTACTCTACGATGAATTCGTTTTATAAGACTTTGTATATCTTTGTCATCAGATGAACGTAATAAGAGCATTACTTCTTTATCTGTTCCGAGCAAGGTATTAAGGTTAATAATATTTTTTTCTAATGCTAATTTTAAAGTTTTTGCCAAGAAATCATAGCCATATATATTCAGAGGGTCCATGAAGTAATCAATAACTTCTTTATAATAAGTTTTTACAAACCATTCAGCTGTTTCGATATTTTTCAGATACATTTTCCCATCTATTATGATTAAATTCTCGAAAAAACTCTGAATCTCTTCCATTGTGATATTTCCGTAATGATACATATCTCGGAGAGTGTAGTCTACTCGATCGGCACATAACTCAGGCGCTGGTTGTTCAAGTAATGGCCACTTGGAGTCGTCTAATAATATTTCTTTATAGTCATAGCCATATTTTTTTAGGATAAGAGGAATTTCAGACTCAGTAACGATTTGATGATAAATTTTTTCGTGGTAATTCTCCTCAATATTTTCAAATACGAAATCAATAACGTGAGAAAATGCTGTATGTGATACATCGTGAAGCAGTCCTGCCATTTATTCTTCTAGGGAGCCGCCGAATTTCTTGATTAAGAGCATTACACTGATAGAATGTTCATACCTTGTAACATCCCATTCCTGATTAACTAAATAACTTGATCCACCTTGGTAAACACCTTTTAATCTTTGTACAGGACTACTGTAAATTAGTTCTTCGAGAATTCCATCTATTATAAATCCCCCATAAATTTTATCTGTTACGATCACTCACTTCACCCCTTCAAAATAACTAACTCGGAAATTATATTTTAACCTATTACAAACGATTATTCTGTAGTGAATTATAGCAAACATAGTATTCAGTTAATTAGTATGGAATGAATTTTTTTATAAATTAGCACTAGATACTAATAGTTAGTGCTATAATAAGGTATAAAAAGAGGTGGCGCTATGAATTCAAAAAATTCGAAGGCACGTATTACGGCAATTGGGAGCTATGTTCCAAACAAAAAAATGACAAATGATGATTTAGAAAAGTTAGTGGATACGAATGATGAATGGATTGTTCAAAGGACGGGAATGAGAGAGCGGCGGATTGCCGAAGAAAATGAATTTACATCAGATTTATGTATAAAGGCAGTGGAGAATCTTGTCCAGACTTATCATAAGAGTGTAGAAGACGTCGACTTAATTATTGTGGCAACAACTACAGCTGATTTTCCTTTTCCGAGTGTGGCATGTCAAATTCAAGAGAAATTTAATATTAAAAGCTCAGGTGCTTTTGATTTGAACGCAACATGTGCTGGTTTTGCATACGCTCTCCACGTTGCTAATGGATTAATCACTTCCGGGCTTCATCGAAAAGTACTGGTTATTGGGGGAGAAACATTATCAAAAGTGACTGATTACACGGATCGGTCAACCTGTATTCTTTTTGGCGATGGAGCGGGTGCTATTTTAGTTGAATATGATGATGAAAATCCTAGCTTTGTTTCTTTTATCCAAGGGACCAATGGTGAAGGAGGATTACATCTGTATCGTACTGGTTTATCTCAGAAAATGCATGGCATGGAGCTTAGGGGAAACGGAAACATTGTTCAGAATGGTAGGGAGGTTTATAAGTGGGCAGTTCGCACTGTTTCAACAGGTATTAAAACCTTATTAGAAGGGGCAAATCTGAGAACGGAAGACATCGATTGGTTTGTTCCCCACAGTGTTAATTTAAGAATGATTGAATCGATTTGTGAAAAATCTAATATTAACATTGAAAACACATTGTATAGTGTAGAGTATATGGGGAATACATCCGCTGCATCTATCCCTTTAGCGCTAAGTTTAGGGGTGGCAGAGAAAAAATTAAAATATGGAGATACAGTCATTCTATATGGCTTCGGGGGAGGACTTACTTATACAGGATTAATTGTAAAATGGGGAGTACCAGATTTACTGAATTAGATCTAATGAATTTGATTTTATTTAGAAAAGCTAGAAATTATTCAAAGTTTAGAATGGTTTCTAGCCATTTTTTTATAGAAAGAGATAAGTTCAAAAAAGGATTTTTCTTTTTTGCTTTTGCTGATGTTATAAAACACCCGTTGTTTTACTCTACTGAGAGGCCAAATAATTGAGATAAGCAGGGAATATTCAACGAAAGGGAAGAATAGTTTAAGAAGGAAATACTCACATATTCGCTGAATATATAGAATTGGAAATTAAATAAATTGGGTTTCAAATGACGAAACCCTTCCGAGGAGATGATCGGAGATGAAAACACGGGTGAATCAAATTGAATTGAATGGACTTACTTTTCAATATCGCGAGAGTGGGGAACCTTCTGCACCACCAATTGTTGCACTTCACGCGCTAGGAAAGAGTGCAGAATCATGGGATCAAGTGGCCGCTGTATTAGGAGAAAAATATCACGTTTTAGCTTTAGATCAAAGGGGTCACGGTGGAAGTGCGAGAACTAGTACATACACTTTTGAACTGATGTGCGATGACTTGCTTCATTTTGTGAATGCAATGGATTTGGGACGGTTTACGCTAATTGGTCATTCCATGGGGGGAACAGTATCCTATCTTTTTTCGGAAGCATTTCCGTCAAGGATAGACCGGTTGATTGTTGAAGACACTCCTCCTCCTCCTTTTCCGGATAAGCAGATCGAAGTTCCTTCTAAACCTTCTGACCCCCTGCCGTTTGATTGGCTGGTTGTGCCTTCGATTATACGGCAACTTAATGAACCTAATCCCGAATGGTGGGCACGTCTAACCGACATTAGTATGCCGACTCTTATTATAGGCGGTGGGTCGTCCAGTCATGTTCCTCAAAGTAAGTTGCAGGAAGTTTCTGAGCTTATTCCAAATTGCGAATTGGTGACGATTGAGGATGCTGGGCACTATGTGCATGATGCTAATTTACCAGCCTTCTTAGCTGCCGTAAAAAGTTTTCTTCATTCATGAGTCTTCGAAAGCTTTCACTGTTATCCTAATTCTAATTAAAAAAGGGGCGCATCTAAATTATTTTTGACTCTAAGATTGGATTGAAAATATTTTTGAAAATAAGTACTGTGAGGATATTTAAAAGTTGTATGGGTAGTTTTCCATTGATGTAGCACCTTAACATTAAGGAGGTGTTTCTATATGCCAAGAGGAAAGGAACTTGAGCAGCTTCCAATGCCCAATCTTGCCCCTAGTGCAGGAGATGATAGCAGTCACATGGATCGGGAAATTCTGCAGGGGATTACTGAGGAGGAGCTAGTGGCTCCTGCAAAGGCTGGGAAGGAAAAGAAAAAACGGAGGTGATTCCTCCGTTTTTTGGGCTTCGATAAAGTCTTTGCTTAAAAGAGCGAATAAGTAAAACTAAGAACAGCTTTTGTACATGTTGAAAGTGCAAAGTCAGAATTTCCTACTCTTCTTCTGGCTTTGGCGCGCGAACAACTGATTCAAATTGGCCCTTATGCGTTCCGTCACAAAATGGAGCTTTGGAGGACATGCCACATCGGCATAGAGAAAAAGTTTGCTTTGTTTCGAATTTATTACCTTCCGCATCGATTAATTCAACATCCCCCGTAATACGGTATGAGCCATTATCATTCACCTTAATTGTAACCTTTGACATACATAACCATCCCTTCACAAAAATGTCACATTTTATCTCCCATATTAAAAGGAAAAATGAAAAAAAGCAAACGTATTGCTTAAAGTAGAGGGACGGGGATTTACTCTCTTGTGAAAATTTTCAGGCTCTGCTATAGAAGGACTAAAAGATAGAAATAATAAAGCCAAGCTTTTGAGGGATAATAAATTAGTAATAAAAAGAATAAAGCGAGGGGTTTAATGAAAAAGTTTTCTATGTTTTTCTTATTTGTTCTTATTTTACTGCTTCCATCACAAGTCTTTGCGGGGAGAAATATACCTATTTTAATTTATCATTCAATAGATGAGTTTAAGGGCCATGGTTCTAAAGAGTTATATGTAACCCCTAAGAATTTTGAGGAACAAATGATTTATTTGCGCGATCATGGCTACACTTTATTAACTTTTGAGCGGTGGCAGGATATCCATAAAGTAAACAAACCGATTTTCATTACATTTGATGATGGATATAAAAACAATCTTAATGCATTTGCTATCTTTCAGAAACTGAAAAATGAACGCTTTAAACCAACTGGAACCATTTTTGTTATTTCTGACTTTATTGGCCGTTCAAACCGATTATCGAAGTCGGATATAAAAATGATGGCGGATTCTGGATTAATTTCTATCCAGTCACATACAGCCACACATCCTGATTTGACGACAATAACAAATTATGAATACGAACTGAAAGAGTCCAAGGATAAAATTCAAAAAATAACGGGAAAACCAGTGATTGCTTTAGCGTATCCATATGGAAAATTCAATGATAAGGTTGTAGCAGAAACGAAGAAGTACTATTTGTTTGGACTTACGACTACTCCTGAACTATTTTCTGAAAAGGGGAGTAAAGATGAACTCTATCTTTTACCGCGAATTTATATAAAATATTCAACTACTCTTGATGATTTTATTAAGATAGTTGAAGGAGTATGACGGTGACTTTACCGGCTAATCGCTTGGCTTAAAGTAGAGTATGCTACAATAAAGGAAAATGGTAGCAAGGGGTAAGAAAGAATGCAAATCACTATAACCGAAGAAGCAGCAAAAAAAATCAAAGAGCGAATGGCAGATAAAAGAGGATTTTTAAAGCTTAAATACGATACAGAGGGCTGTGGATGTGTTGTAAGCGGGGTAACGGCTCTCTGGTTAGTTCCTGAATTGGATGAGGATGATCGCGAAATTAAAACCAATATAGGCGGTATTTATATAGAAAAATCAAAGGAAGTTTTTCTCGATGAACAATTAAAAATAGATTACTCTGAAAAGGCAAACTGCTTTCAATTGAAGAGTCCAAATGAGTACTTAAATCCAAGAATGAGCTTTTTTGATCGCACAATTGGTTAACGGAAAATTGAAAGATAGTTCATCAGTAAGTGAAACTTCTAGTAGGGTTATCCCTATTGATGGAAGTTTCACTTTTTACTTTCTGGCGTATTTGAATTTGTATGGTTCTATTTGAAATTAGTACTTCTTGTTTTCGCTTTACAGGATTACTAGTAACGATAGTATTTTGGGGGAATATCCCTTTTTATTGGAAAATTTTCGAAAAAATGCATGTTCTCTTCGTTACCAACATTTAATGGTAAAGATGTCAGTGAAGCGGAGGGAGCAGCGTGGAAAAGAAAATGATGACCCTTTTGATTATGTGTGCCTTATTTTTGGTAGCTTGTAGGCCGGTGCCAATGAATAAGGTAATTGAAGAAGATATTCCGTTTAATGTACAGGAAGTTATTCATAAAGAAAAAGTGAAAGATGGCGTCATTCTCCTGTATGTCACGCGCCAGAAAAATAAACAAGGAGAATTTGATGCTATAACAGTGGCTTTTTTAAAAGGAAATGATCAAGTCGGATGGGAAAACGCTGGACATAATCATTGGGAGCATAAGGAAAATGAACTGCTGACCACTTATACGGATGTATTTTACGATTATGATTATAAAGGGAATTTGGAAAATCGGATTCCTGTCATCTACGGGAAGATCGAAAGTAAGGAAATAAAATCTGTTGAGGTGTTCGGAAAGGATCAAAAGCTAGAACATGCTCACATCATTGAAAAAATAAACGGGCGCTACTTTTTAAAATTAGGGGATTACGAAAATGCAAGAGGACTTTTGAGTGACGGAAAGGCGATGGGTGATAAAATAGAATAAGGCCGCAAAGTGTAGACAAAGTATAAATTAATACTATTTCAGCCTGAGGCCTGGGAAACCAGGCCATATTAGTGATTGAATTGTTGGTGGTCAGGATATACAAATTCACTTAAAAACTCATCTATCGATTTTTCATAATCATCGGGGTTTTCGTTCAATGATTGGGCATGAACGCCATTTGTAGCTAAGTAAAGCTTTTTTGGCCCTATTTTTCGCTCATATAAATCTTGAGACATGGATGGTAAAATAAAATCATCTTTTTTGCTATGAATAAATAAAATGGGCTTTTGAATATTTTCGATAAAGGAAATGGGAGAGACATTTTTAATCGAGTATTTCTGCCGCATGCGCAAAAATAAATCAGCTACAGGCAAGATGAGCTTTGGCGGCAGCTTCATTTCTGATTTTAATTGATAAGTAAGCAGCTCTTTAAAATCGGAAAAGGGACAATCAGCAATATAGAAATCTGCTCCGTCCTCAAGCATTCCTGCGTATAACAGCATTGTTGCTGCACCCATTGATTCTCCGTGAATGCCGAGCAGGATGTTGGCACCTTTTTCTTCTTTTAGCCAATCTACGATCGTTTTTAAATCGAACTTTTCATAATGACCGAAGCTTGTCGTTTTTCCTCCAGACTCCCCGTGACGGCGATGATCGTAAATAACGGCATTAAATCCGCGCTTCAAAAAAAGGTTCATATACTTAATCGAGTTCATTTTGTTTTCTGTAACTCCATGAGCAATTATAATATAACGATTCGTTTCATACGGCTCAATAATGACCATTTTAAGATCATAACCAAACGGAGAAGGGACAAGCACTTCTTTTTTCGGCAGACTTTCATATTCTATTGGATCAAGCCGGCCAGCTTCCTTTTCCCGTTCAAGAATAAATTGATCTTCCTTTTTCCTCATATACATCAGCCGATTCGTAAAATAAATTCCAATTGACGATAAAAAAAGAATGAAGGAAATGAAATAACGGGTAAGCCTGAGTAGTCTTTTCAAATTCATCCCCCCAAGGCGCTAACGCTTTTCTTATTATTTTACCATTTTGAAAGTTGTTTAACATATTAAATGCATTTTCAGTATGATCCTTGTATTAAAAAATGAAGGAATAAAAAAACCGCTGGAGAGAGCGGTTTATTGCTTAGCATTCTGTCGTTTTGTAGGGTGGATCGCTTTTTCTAATTCTTCTGCTGCAATCGTTGGATTAACGGTATCGCTGTTTGGTTTACCTTTTTGGCTGAAGCCCTTTTCACGCTTTTGGCTCATTTTCATATCTCCCTTCTTATTACTTCACCTAATAAGATGGATTAAGAAGTACAAGATTATTCATAATTAAACTTTCTGTATGTGAAGTCGATAATAGGTGCTTTCAATTGAACGTGATAAATAAGGCTGAACAACATCAATGGCTTTGACTAATTTCTCTAAATTTACGCTTGTTTCAATTCCCATTCGTTCAAGCATGTAGACGACATCCTCTGTAGCAGCATTTCCTGCTGCTCCTGGAGCAAATGGACATCCGCCTAGTCCGCCAGCTGAAGTATCAAAGCGATCTATGCCAGCTTGCAGGGCAGCATAAATATTTGCAAGAGCCATTTTTCTTGTGTCGTGAAAATGAGCAGTTATAAGGGTGGAAGGAAATTCTTTTTTTAAACGGCTGAATAATGCATAGGATTCATGGGGTGCAGCCATTCCAATTGTATCGGCCACACTTAGCTCATCAGCACCAGCCTCCACAAATTGACGGCACAAGCTCACAACATCCTCTAATTCCATTTTTCCTTCATAAGGACAGTAGAATGCAGTTGAAATGCATGCACGAACAAAGAATCTCTTTTCTTTTAACTCACCGATAATAGGAGTTAACTCATTCATGCTTTCCTGAGTCGTTTTATTAATATTTTTCTGATTGAACGTATTGCTGACACCAACAAAAACAGCAACGGCACTACAATCGGTCATATAAACTCTGTCGATTCCTTTTCTATTCGGGGCAAGGACAATGTTTCGGGTACGATCATCTAAGCAATCGGCAACAATTTCAGCTGCATCTCCCATTTGTGGAACCCATTTTGGTGATACAAAGGAAGTCAACTCCATTTCAGTTAATCCAGCATCCTTTAATCCTTTAATAAAATCTTTTTTTATCTCTGTTGGGATAAAGGATTTTTCGTTTTGTAATCCATCACGCGGACCAACTTCAATGATTGTTACTTTTTCGGGCATTTGAAGCGTCATGTTTCTCTCTCCAATCTCATAGTTTAATAGAAGTACAATTCATTTTTTACAAATGCCTTATTAAAATATTGAAATTGTTTTCAACTATTCTGAGCGAACGCTCTGTTCTTCTCTATATTTTAGTGTTCTTGTATTTGTAAATGCAAGAATTATAGAAATTTTGACAAAATAAAAGGGTTTTTGCGTTATTTCTCGAAATTGTATTAATGAAATAGCCGAGAGAGGATGAGTAAGATGACACAAATAGAGGTAGTCATAGTCAGCGCAGTCCGAACAGCAATTGGCAGCTTTAATGGAAGTTTAAAGGATATATCCGCAGCAGAATTAGGGGCAGTGGCAATTAAAGGGGCACTTGAAAGAGCGGGTGTGAAACCTGAAGAGGTAGATGAAGTTATTCTAGGGAATGTATTACAGGCTGGCCTTGGTCAGAATCCAGCAAGGCAAGCGGCAATTAAAGTAGGACTCCCTGAAAGCGTTTCCGCTTTGACGATTAATAAAGTGTGTGGATCGGGATTGAAGGCCGTTCATTTGGCAACACAGGCAATCTTGGCTGGAGACGCAAATGTCGTTGTCGCTGGTGGTATGGAGAATATGAGCCAAGCACCATACATATTAAAAAATGCACGAAATGGATTTAAAATGGGCGATCAGAAGTTTGTTGACACAATGATATCTGATGGGCTTTGGTGTGCATTCAATGATTATCATATGGGTGTAACAGCAGAAAATCTTTGTGAAAAATATGAGCTGAACAGGGAAGAACAGGATGAATTTGCTGCTTTAAGCCAAACGAAAGCAGCAAAAGCAATTGAAGAGGGAAAATTTAAAGATGAAATTGTCCCTGTTGAAATCCCGCAAAGAAAGGGAGACTCAATCGTCTTTGATACGGATGAATATCCAAAAAAAGGAACAACTGCTGAAAAATTAGCTGCCCTTCGTCCAGCATTCAAAAAAGATGGCAGTGTCACAGCTGGAAATGCTTCAGGCATTAATGATGGAGCTGCAGTTCTAATAGTAATGAGCAGAAAAAAAGCAGATGAATTGGGCATTCAGCCATTAGTCACGATTAAAGGAAATGCTAGTGCAGGAGTAGACCCAAGTATTATGGGGATTGGACCTGTCAGCGCTGTGAAAAAAGCCCTTGAAAAGGCATCCGTTTCTATAGATGAAATGGAGTTAATAGAAGCAAATGAAGCATTTGCGGCACAATCACTTGCTGTTGACAGAGAGCTGCATTTTAATAAAGACATTTTAAATGTTAATGGGGGAGCTATTGCTTTAGGGCATCCGATTGGTGCAAGCGGTGCGAGAATCCTTGTTACATTGATTCATGAAATGAAAAAGCGGCAGGCAAAAAAAGGACTTGCAACTCTTTGTATCGGTGGCGGTCAAGGTGTTGCAACCGTGGTAGAGCTGGCGTAATTCAATTTAGGAAGCAAGTATAAAGAGTAAATAAAACGTTCTCAATTGAGAGGGGAGAATGGACATGAAAAAGATTTGTACTTCCTTTAATGAAGCAGTGAAGGATATTCATGATGGCGCTGTTTTAATGGTAGGCGGATTCGGACTCTGTGGCATACCAGAAAATCTTATCTTAGCTTTAGTGGAAAAAGGCGTCAAAGATTTAACCGTCATTTCAAATAACTGTGGTGTGGATGACTGGGGTCTTGGCTTGCTTTTAAATAATAAACAGATTAAGAAAATGGTTGGCTCCTATGTTGGAGAAAATAAAGAGTTTGAAAGACAGGTTCTCTCAGGAGAAATTGAAGTCGAACTCCTCCCACAAGGAACGCTTGCAGAAAAAATCCGCGCAGGGGGTGCTGGTATTCCAGCTTTTTACACGCCTGCAGGAGTAGGAACGCCCATTGCAGAAGGAAAAGAAACAAAATACTTTAACGGAAAAGAATATTTGCTTGAAGAGGCGTTAATAGCTGATTTCAGTTTAGTGAGGGCTTGGAAAAGTGATAAGATGGGGAATCTCGTTTATCATAAAACGGCTAGAAACTTTAACCCAATGATTGCAGCGGCTGGAAAGGTAACGATTGCTGAAGTCGAAACCCTTTATGAAATCGGAGAGCTTGATCCAAACTTTATTCATACGCCAAGCATTTATGTTCAATCTTTAATTCAAGGAAATCAGGAAAAACGCATTGAAAGGCTAACATTAACAAAGTAATTTGGGAAGGAGACGAAGACATGAGTAACGATAAAGCAGCTGTTCGCGAAAAAATTGCCAGACGTGCTGAAAAGGAAATTGAAAGTGGCTTCTATGTTAATCTTGGGATTGGTATGCCAACACTTGTAGCTAATTATATTTCAGAAGATAAGCAAGTAGTGCTGCAATCAGAGAATGGCTTGCTTGGCATCGGGCCATTTCCTTCAAAAGAAGAAGTGGATCCTGATTTAATCAATGCAGGAAAGGAAACTGTTACAACTATTCCTGGTTCAGCCTATTTTGATAGCGCTGAATCCTTTGCGATGATTCGTGGCGGGCATGTGAATATTGCCATTCTTGGAGGAATGGAAGTCTCTGAAAATGGTGATCTAGCGAACTGGATGATTCCAGGCAAGATGATTAAAGGAATGGGAGGCGCGATGGATCTTGTTCACGGTGCAGGGAAAATCATTGTCATCATGGACCATACGAACAAAAACGGCGACTCGAAAATTCTAAAAAAATGCACACTTCCATTAACAGGAAAATCAGTTGTAAACCGAATCATTACAGAAAGAGCAGTAATTGATGTTACCGACTCTGGCCTAAAGCTCGTTGAGGTTGCAAAGGGCTATACCGTTGAAGAGGTAGTTCAATCAACAGAAGCAGAGCTGCAGGTGGACGAGAACGTATTAACAGAAGCTTATTAATTTACTCGAAAAGTACAGTATTAATACTGTGCTTTTCGCTATTTAAATGAATAAGTATAAATTTTTTCGAGTTAGAGAACTGTCTAGCTCCGCTTCCGCATTACTAAAAAGGGGGACTACATGATGAATTTTGCTTTTAAAGGAATCGACCATATCCAATTAGCCGCTCCAAAAGACTGTGAGGAGCAGGCAAGAGGGTTTTTCGGTAATATCCTCGGGCTTGAAGAGATTCCAAAGCCGGAAAATCTCTTAAAGCGCGGGGGCTGTTGGTTTAAATGCGGTAATCAGGAAATACATATCGGAGTTCAAGAAGATTTTCTACCTGCCAAAAAAGCACATCCTGGATTCGTAGTAGAGAATTTGGAAGTTTTGCGCAATAGTTTGACAGAAAAAGGAGTTCTGATAAAAGAAGAACCGCCAATAGAAGGCAGAAACCGCTTTTTTATTGATGATCCGTTTGGAAATCGCATTGAATTTCTCGAGTTTATGAATGAAAAGTGATATAATATTGGACAACATTATTTTATGAGGGGATTTCAATGAAAAAGAAAAAGCAGCATTCCCAGCCCAAAAAAGAGGATAAACCAGTAACACTTGGCGATATGCTGAATCAAGAATTAATGAAAAAGTTAAAAGATACAAAGCAGGAATTAAAAGCAGAAGAAGATAAGAAAAGGGAAGAGGAAGAACAGCGCAAGAAAGAGGAAAGAAGATTGCGTGAAAAGAATAAAAGCTTTGAAGAGCTGCTTGGTGAAAGCAATTTGAATTGGAAAGAGTTTAAATAAATAGGAGAAAAGGGGCTGTCACTAATGTCGATATTGACTTAGTGAAGCCCTTCATTTTTTTTGTGATTTCTTTTTTATCGATGCTGATCGTACTGATTTGATTTAGAAATTGCTTGAATGATGGCTATTTCATTTTTTGTTAGCGGATTAGCACGAACTGCTTTTGCGTTTTCTTTTAATTGTTCTACACTGCTGGCACCTGCAATCACGGAAGAAACAGCTGGATCAGCTAAATTATATTGAAGTGCAATTTCTGTTAAGGAATATAAATCTGTGAGTTTTTCCCGAAGTTTTGATATCGTAACTTGCAATTCTTCAAAGTTATAATCTAGGTAGCCACTTTTAGCAGCTTTCTCAAGCGTTTTGCCGCTTAAAATCCCTTTAGCTAGCGGACCTCGAGTAACGACACCGATCCCTTTTTCGTGAATAAGCGGCAGCATCTCCTCCTCTGGACGTCGATCTAGTATACTGTGTTGCATCATGACTGAGACAATATTTGATTTTTTGATATACTCACGAATAACATTTGGACGGATAGAAGAGATTCCATAATAACGAATCAATCCCTCAGCTTTTAGCTCTTCAAATGCTTCAATTGTATCCTCAATCGGATCCTCAATCGTTCCTCCATGAAGCTGATATAAATCGATATAGTCGGTTCCAAGCCTTTTTAAGCTACCCTTCACTGCTTCTTTTATATATTTTTTAGAGGGATCCCAGCTCCAGCCATTCTTCTGCTCGTTCCAGCGGTTTCCAACCTTTGTTGCAATAATAACTTGATCTCTAACAGTCTTTAAGGCTTGCCCGACAAGTTGCTCGTTTTGTCCAAAGTCATATAAATCGGCAGTATCAAAGTAATTAATGCCTTCCACTAACGCAGCTTCAATAATGGCTGTAGCATTTTTTGCATCTGTGCCAAGTGACATGCACCCAAGCCCAAGCTCACTTACAAATAAATCTGATTTGCCTAACTGTCTTTTTTTCATAAAACAACCTCAATTTCATCCTTTTGTTCTTATTTTAACGAAAGAATGGATCAAACAACAAATAAATTGAATCTTCACGTATTCAAAACGTGTATGAACAGCGTATATCGGTCACTTTTTTTAATAAATCGGTCACTTTATATATATATCGGCTACTTTCGAATTATATCGGTCACTTAATAAATATACGCTACTTTCTCAATATATCCGCTTAATTTGATGAGGGGTATTTTCTAAATTAACCCAATCTTTGAGTAAGCGATAATCCTTCCTATATTCCTTCAATTTTGCTTGTATCTCCCAGGCTTTTCCTATTAACGTAACACCCTTATCGTGAACATATACTTTCATCTCATACTCCCCCAATTAAAGTATGATAATATGTATGAGTACACATAATCGTAATAGAACAGGAGTGGCATAGGTTATGAGTCGTCTAGAAGAAAAAACGATCAACATAGAAAAAATATACATGGGTAAAGTAATTAGTCTTCAATTAGAGGATGTTGAGTTGCCGAATGGAAATACATCCAAGCGTGAAATTATTAAGCATCCAGGAGCAGTAGCTGTACTTGCATTAACAGATGACGAAAAAATTGTAATGGTTGAGCAATATAGAAAGGCGCTTGAAAAAACAATTGTTGAAATTCCGGCGGGAAAACTGGAGCCAGGAGAAGATCCGCTTGAATGTGCCAAAAGAGAGTTAGAAGAAGAAACAGGTTATGATTGCAAGGAAATGGACTGGCTTATCTCCTTCTATACATCTCCGGGATTTGCTGATGAAATTGTTCATTTATATATTGCGAAAGGGCTTGTACAAAAAGAAAATGCAGCTTCACTTGATGAAGACGAATTTGTCAATTTAATAGAGCTGACACTTGATGAGGCAGAGCAATTTTTAAAAGAAAAGAAAATTTACGATGCAAAAACGGCATATGCAGTACAATATCTGCAACTGCAAAGGGCGTTGAAAAAATAATGAAGGATTACTTTTCTGACTTACATATTCATATCGGCCGCACAATGACAGGCAAACCTGTGAAAATAACAGGAGCTAAATCTCTTACATTTACAAATATTATTGAGCACGCAAGAAATGAAAAAGGCTTGAATATGATTGGAATTATCGACTGTCATTCGCCAGAGGTCATTTTGGAAATTGCTCAGCTAATGGAGACTGAGGATGTGACGGAGCACCCGGAAGGAGGATTACAATTCGGGGACTTAACAATCATACCAGGATCAGAGCTGGAAATCTTCGATGAAAACTGCAATGGTCCAATTCATGTTCTTTGCTATTTTCCAGGCTTAGAAATAATGAGAGAATTTTCAATGTGGCTTTCCAACTATATGAAAAATATTACACTCAGCTCGCAACGAATTTATGCCTCAGGACGTGAACTGCAAAAGAAAGTGAAGGAACTTGGAGGATTATTTATTCCTGCTCATGTATTTACTCCTTTTAAAAGCTTATATGGAAAAGGCGTCCAGCAATCGTTGACAGAGGTATTCGATAAAGATATGATCGACGGCATCGAACTTGGTTTAAGTGCAGACACTGCTATGGCTGATCAAATTAAAGAGCTGCATGACTATTCATTTGTTACAAATTCAGATGCTCATTCATTAAAGAAAATTGCAAGGGAATATCATGTACTGCAAATGGCTGAACCAACGTTTAATGAACTGAAAAAGGCATTAAAAGGAATAGAAGGCCGAAGAATCAAAGGAAATTACGGACTTGATCCGATGCTTGGGAAATATCATCAAACAGTGTGCGCACAGTGTTTTGCTTCATTTCATCCCGAGAAACAAGAATGCAGTCATTGCGGGTGCACTAAATTTGTAAAAGGTGTCGCAGATAGAATATCCGAGCTAAAAACAGCGAGTAGTTCTCCTGCAGATCGGCCGCCATATGTCCATCAGGTTCCGCTTGAGTTCATTCCAGGCTTAGGTCCTAAAATGCTTGAAAAGCTTCTCAATCATTTTGGTACGGAAATGGCGATTTTGCATGAAGTGCCATTAGAAAAATTAAGTGAAATCGTCCCAGAAAAAACGGCTGAACTCATCGTAAAAGCGAGAGAGGGAAAATTAAATCTCTCCGCCGGTGGTGGTGGGAAATACGGAAAAATTACAGTTGAATAATATTCATGTGTAAACAAATGTTTCGTGACGGATACAAAATTTCTAAATTAAAATATTTGTAGAGATAGGAACAAATCTAAAATACAATCCTATACTTGTAAGAACAGCCGGCCCCAAAACAGGAGCTGGCTTTTTTTGATTGTTCCGAAGGCGCCTACGCTTTTCTAACTACTTCCTAACTTTCGCAAAAACACAAGTATCCCGGAGTTCTTTCCCATTAGCACTTAAATCATCATTGATTAAAATTCCTTCAAGCGTGAATCCTAATTTTTCTGGGATTTTTCTGCTGTTCGTATTTCTTGGATCACAGCGGATTTCGATCCTATTGGCTTCAAAATGGTTTAAAGCGAATTTTACTAAGGCATCCACTGCTTCTGTAATATATCCATTTTTCTTATGCCTTGAGTCACACCAATATCCAATTTCAAATTTTCGTACGTTCCAATCAATTCGATGAAGCCCGGTCGAGCCAACAAAAACATCATCTTCTTTTCTAAAAATATGAATGCGGAAGTCCTCGCGCAGTAAAAATTTTGAATAAGACTCGTGAATATTAGCCTCTCTATCCTCTACAGTTTGCTCTTTGTTAGCAAAAGGAAGCCAAGGTTTTAAATCATCCACTGATGCTTCAATGGCATCATGAGTGATGATTCCATCTCCCGGTAAACACGGTCGTAAATATAGTCGTTCTGTTTCAATCCTCTCTGGAAAATCTACTAAAATTGGATTCAACAAAAATCCTCCTCCTTTATAATAAAAAACTGATTTTGAATATTATAATGCAAAATTTAAAATATTCAACAATATTTTTCCAGTCTTTAATTTTCCTAAAAAAATGTCATACGTTAAAAGGACAGGCATACAATTAAATAACTGAATTTGTACCAGGAGGATAGCAAATGAGAAAAAAAATGTACCAGAACGTCGTCGCCAATCATTTTCGCGAGCATTCCTCAATTTATTTGTTTGTGATTGTATTATTTTTAATGGGTGTAATCTTTGGTGCTGTTATTGTCAATAGCTTAAGTTTTACACAGAAAGAGGACTTATTTTACTACCTGTCTCAATTCTTTGGCCAAGTATCAAGTGAAGAAGTAGCGGCATCGCAGGACTTATTTAGACAAAGCTTGTTTCATAATATGAAATTTATTGGTCTAATGTGGTTATTGGGAATATCCGTCATTGGCCTTCCGATAATTTTGATTCTTTTATTCATGAAAGGAATGGTAATAGGTTTTACTGTAGGTTTTTTAGTCAATCAAATGGGATGGGATGGTTTTTGGCTTTCATTTGTATCGGTTCTACCACAAAATCTAATCATCATTCCGATTTTTATTATCTCGGCAACACTTTCCGTTTCCTTCTCTTTAAAAATGATAAGCAGACAATTTATGAAAAAAGTAGGTCCACCGATTATGCCTTTATTAGGAAGATATATGATCGCGTTTGCAATTGCCATTATTTTCTTATGTGCAGCGGCAATCATTGAGGCTTTTATCTCACCACTCCTAATGAAATCAGTTATTCATTCTTTTCAGTCTTAGAAGATCAAAGAAAAAAGGCGGAAAAACCGATAATCGGTTATCCGTCTTGTTTTATTTACAAGCAGAAATTAAAAACAGAAGATCCATATCTGCATTCGTTATAATTAATATTATATAATATTAATTATAATCATTTGATTGTAATAATTTTATTTTGAAACTATCCCAATATCTGTTATAATGAGAATGTGTTAGTGGGCGAGGAGGACTTCGTAATGGAAAGCAGAATTGATAGAATAAAGAAGCAGTTGCATTCATCCAGCTACAAATTGACGCCTCAGCGTGAAGCGACCGTTCGCGTTTTATTAGAGCATGAAGAGGATCATTTAAGTGCGGAAGATGTCTACCTCCTAGTAAAAGAAAAATCGCCTGAGATAGGCTTAGCAACTGTATATAGAACGCTTGAATTACTGACAGAATTAAAAATTGTAGATAAAATTAATTTTGGTGATGGTGTTTCCCGCTATGATCTCAGACAAGAAGGAGCTGCACATTTTCATCATCATTTGGTTTGTATTGAATGCGGAGCAGTGGATGAGATCCAGGAAGATTTATTAGAGGATGTAGAAGAAGTTGTTGAGCGAAGATGGAATTTCAAGATTAAAGACCATCGTCTAACATTCCATGGTATTTGCTATCGCTGTCATGATAAAAACAAAGAAGAAGAAAATGAAATAAGCAACTAATCATAAGTTGGAACCTATTATAGCTAATTAACATAGTTATTGATTATTGATGAAGCTGCCTGTTGGGTATGCGGAAGAAATTTTGATCCGTTTTCTGGATCATTTTTTTAACGCATGTCCTACAGGCTTTTCTAATTATATTGGAATTTTTATTTTTATCTCTTGCAAAGTTAATTCTTGTTCTTATAGTAAAGCGAATTAATTTAGAAAAGGGTTTTTCTAAAATTGTTTTTAAGGTGGATTTAGGTATATTTCTTGTCCAAGATGGCATACCTTTTACTATTATGATTTTGTGGGGGATAGTAAAAGATGAGATCTTGGTTATTAATTGCATTTCAAACGATAAAGGTATTCGTGCTTTTCACAGGATGCACAATCCTTTTTTATTATGGTATTATGTGGTTAAATGATGAATATCAAGATTATCATCGATATGATGAGCCAAAGGGAGCGGCTGTAAAGGTTTCGGCCAGTGCAAGCAGCAGCGAGCCCTTTAACTGGCTAGATCGGTTAATTCTTTTTTATTTAAATGGGGAGTAGTGGAATCAATGGAGGACGAGCTTAAAGATTTTATACATTATTTAATCGTAGAAAAAGGTCTCGCCAAAAATACAATCATGTCATATGAACGAGATTTAAAAAGCTACACAAAATACTTAAAAAACGTCGAAAATATGTTATCGCTTAATAGTGTTCAGCGTGCGCAGATTATTCATTTTCTTGGGTACTTAAAAGATCAGGGGAAATCTTCAAAAACATTAGCAAGACATGTTGCCTCAATAAGGGCATTCCACCAATTTCTTCTCCGTGAGAAATCAGTCGATCAAGACCCATCCGTTCATATTGAATCGCCTCAGCTTGAGCGTTCGCTTCCTAAGGTCTTAAATATGCAAGAAGTGGAGACCTTATTAGATTCCCCTAAACACACGGATCATTACGGTATTCGTGATAAAGCAATGCTTGAGCTCTTATATGCAACCGGAATTCGGGTTAGCGAGTTAATTGGATTAAATATGGGAGATGTCCATTTAACAATGGGTTTTGTCAGATGTGTTGGAAAAGGAAATAAAGAGCGTATTATCCCAATAGGAAAAGCAGCTGCAAAAGCACTTGATCATTACATAAAAGAGGGCAGAAGCCAGTTTCTTTCAAAAAAACATCATGAAGATGCATTTTTTCTAAATCATCATGGTAAAAGACTAACAAGACAAGGCTTTTGGAAAATACTAAAACGACTGGCAAGAGAAGCAGGAATAGAAAAGGAATTGACCCCTCATACATTAAGACATTCTTTTGCAACTCATTTGCTAGAAAATGGGGCTGACTTACGCGCAGTTCAAGAAATGCTTGGACATGCTGATATTTCAACGACACAAATTTATACACATGTAACAAAGACAAGGTTAAAAGATGTGTATACCCAGTTTCACCCACGCGCTTAAAAGACCTATTTTTCAGTCAAAAAGCTGCCATGAAATTTGGGCAGCTTTTTCTTTCAATTTTACATAATCTTATGTAAAATAAAGATGTCAGACTTCTGACGTTTTTGGTAGTTTATTAGGGTATTCGCTGTTGTAATGGGTAACTTATATTTATATCTTTATAAGCAGGTGATTTTGGCAGCTCCATCCTTACGTTGTTACCTGTGTACTTACGTAATTTACTGTAACCGTATTCAAAAATTGGGGAGGGAATATCATGACACCATTTGCATATAAAAGGATTTTTGTTATCGTCATGGATTCAGTAGGAATTGGTGAAGCACCTGATGCGAAAAAATTTGGTGACTTAAGTGCAGATACACTTGGTCATATTGCAGAGAGAATGAATGGACTTAATATGCCGAATATGGCGAGTCTTGGACTAAGCAATATCCGTGAAATTAAAGGTGTCGAAAAGGCAGAAAAACCGCTTGCCTTCTACACGAAAATGCAGGAAGCTTCTAATGGAAAGGATACGATGACAGGTCATTGGGAAATCATGGGCCTAAATATTAAGACTCCATTTCAAGTATTCCCTGAAGGCTTTCCTGATGAACTAATTTCAGAGTTAGAAACACGCACTGGAAGAAAAGTGATTGGGAATAAGCCTGCGAGTGGAACGGAAATTATTGTTGAGCTTGGTGAAGAGCATATGAAAACAGGTGCTCTAATTGTTTACACTTCAGCAGATTCGGTTCTTCAAATTGCAGCACATGAAGATATTATTCCGATAGAAGAGCAATATCGAATCTGTAAAATAGCTCGTGAGTTGACATTAGATGAAAAATATATGGTCGGCAGGGTTATTGCAAGACCATTTATAGGAGAACCAGGCAATTTTCAAAGAACTTCAAACCGGCATGATTATGCGTTAAAGCCATTCGATCGTACAGTGATGTCTGAGTTAAAGGATTCAGGCTTTGATGTCATTGCAATCGGAAAAATCTCTGATATTTTTGATGGTGAAGGTGTGACCAAGTCACTTCGCACTGTTTCTAATATGGATGGTATGGATAAATTACTGCAATCCCTTGATATGGAATTTACAGGTCTAAGCTTCCTTAACTTGGTTGACTTTGATGCTCTATACGGACATAGAAGAGATCCAATAGGATACGGCAAGGCACTTGAAGAATATGATGCTAGACTTCCTGAAGTATTTGCAAAAATGAAAGAAGGGGATTTGTTAATTATTACTGCTGATCATGGGAATGATCCGGTACATCATGGAACAGATCATACGAGAGAATTTGTCCCTCTTCTTGTTTATGCGAAGAATATGGAAGATGGTAAAGAACTCTCAATTAGGAAAACCTTCTCTGATATTGGAGCAAGTGTAGCAGATAACTTTAAAGTAAAAATGCCTGCTTACGGTGAGAGCTTCTTAGGTGATTTGAATTAAGGGGGATATTTTAGAATGGATTATGAAAAAATTCAAAATGCAGCTAGTTTTTTAAAGAAAAGATACCAAAAACAGCCGATTATTGGCTTAATTCTTGGTTCAGGATTAGGCGTGCTAGGTGATGAAATAGAAGAAGCAGTTAAAATCCCATACAATGAAATCCCAGATTTCCCTATTTCAACAGTGGAAGGACATGCGGGCCAGCTTGTTTTCGGATTGCTAAATGGTGTACAGGTTGTTGCCATGCAAGGGCGTTTTCATTATTACGAAGGGTATAGCTTTGATAAAGTAACTTTCCCAGTTCGTGTAATGAAAGACCTAGGAATTCAACAATTAATCGTGACAAATGCAGCTGGTGGAGTGAATGAAAGCTATTCTCCTGGCGATTTAATGCTAATTTCGGATCACATTAATAATATGGGCAGTAATCCATTAATTGGTCCAAATGACTCTCGAATGGGCGTTCGTTTCCCTGATATGTCTGAGGCTTATTCGGCTAATTTAAGAAAGCTGGCAAAAGAAATCGCATCTAAAATAAACATGAAGGTGCAAGAAGGTGTTTATGTTGGAAATACAGGACCTACATATGAAACACCTGCAGAAGTGCGCATGATACGGAAATTAGGTGGAGATGCAGTAGGTATGTCTACAGTTCCAGAGGTTATTGTAGCTAGACATGCAGGAATGAGTGTATTAGGAATATCCTGTATATCCAACATGGCAGCCGGGATTTTAGATCAGCCTCTCAATCACGAGGAAGTTATAGAAACAACAGAAAAAGTTAAAGCAAGTTTTCTTCAATATGTAAAAGCTATCGTAGCTGAACTCGGTTCAAGATAAAAAACTAGAGCGGAGCGGTGATCAATAATGAGAATGGTCGATATTATTGAAAATAAAAGAGACGGAAGAGAATTATCAACGGAAGAAATTCAATTTTTTATAAAAGGATATACAGATGGCTCCATTCCAGACTATCAAGCAAGTGCCTTAATGATGGCTATCTTTTTCCAAGGGATGACAGAAAAAGAAAGAGCTGATTTAACCCTAGCAATGGTTCAATCGGGAGATCAGATTGATTTATCAGAAATTGAAGGAATTAAAGTAGATAAGCATTCAACTGGTGGTGTTGGTGATACAACAACTCTTGTATTAGGCCCATTAGTTGCAGCTTTAGATGTACCTGTAGCAAAAATGTCCGGTCGAGGGTTAGGGCATACTGGTGGGACAATCGATAAGCTTGAATCGGTTAAAGGCTTCCATGTAGAAATAGAAAACCAAGAATTTATTGATCTTGTCAATAAAAATAAAGTGGCTGTTATCGGGCAAAGTGGTAATCTGACACCTGCTGATAAAAAGCTTTATGCACTCCGTGATGTAACGGCAACTGTTGATAGTATTCCTCTTATTGCGGCTTCGATTATGAGTAAAAAGATAGCTGCTGGAGCGGATGCGATTGTTCTTGATGTTAAAACAGGCGCAGGTGCATTCATGAAGACACTGGATGACTCTAGAGAACTTGCCAAAGCGATGGTCCGAATCGGCAATAATGTAGGTAGAAACACAATGGCTGTAATATCTGATATGAGCCAGCCACTTGGATATGCAATTGGAAATGTTCTAGAAGTAAAAGAAGCGATAGATACATTAAAAGGGGAAGGCCCAGAGGACTTAACCGAATTATGTTTAACATTGGGAAGTCATATGGTTTATCTTGCTAAAAAAGCCAATACTCTAAAAGAAGCCCGTGAAATGCTCCAAGGAGTAATAAATGACGGAACTGCTTTAAAGGTATTTAAAACCTTTTTAAGCTCTCAAGGCGGAGATGCATCTGTTGTTGATGACCCTTCAAAGTTGCCACAAGCAAAATATTTAATTGAACTTGAGGCGAAGGAAGATGGATATGTATCAGAAATAGTTGCTGATGAAATTGGAACAGCTGCGATGCTTCTAGGTGCTGGCCGAGCAACAAAAGAATCGGTTATTGATCTAGCAGTTGGCCTTGTCCTACGTAAAAAAATTGGAGATCAAGTGAAAAAAGGCGAGTCTCTTGTTACTATTTATAGTAATTTTGAAGATGTTGAAGAAGTAAAAACAAAGCTTTATGAGAATATAACAATTTCAAGTAAAAAAGTTCCTGCACCAGTTCTTATTCATGAGGAAATTACTGAGTAGGAAGAGATAATATTATGAAAAAACGTCAGAGGAAAAAGCTCTGGCGTTTTTTTATTTTGGCCCAAATATTGTCAAAGCTTAAAATATGCATTTCACCATGAAGTGGATAGTATAAATTTCTTTTAATTGGAAAAGATGGAGGCTATAAAGAATGGAGGGTTATGTAATGAAACGAATTGTCTCTTTTATAGTTATCTCCTTTTTAATATCTTCAATGTTTACTCCTGCAATTTTAGCAAGAGAAAATGAAGTAGATTTAGCTCAAAATGTAAGATCTGCGATATTAATCGAGCGTGACACAGGAACCGTACTATATGAAAAAAATAGTAATGAAAAACTTCCGCCTGCTAGTATGACAAAGGTCATGACGATGCTCCTAATAATGGAAGCAATCGATCAAGGCAAGCTTTCAATGGACGAAAAAATTCGAACGAGTGAGTATGCGGCATCAATGGGCGGATCTCAAATATTTCTTGAGCCTGGAGAAGAAATGACAACAAAGCAGATGCTAGAAGGGATCGCCATTGCTTCAGGTAATGATGCATCAGTTGCTATGGCAGAAAGGCTGGCAGGTTCGGAAGAGGAATTTGTAAAAATGATGAACAAAAAAGCAAAACAACTTGGATTAAAAAATACAGAGTTTAAATCTGCTACTGGACTACCGGGCAAGGATGACTTTAGCTCTGCAAATGATATGGCGAAAATGGCTAAAGAGCTGCTTAAATATGAAGATATAACAAAATTTACAAGTACATACGAATCATATCTTCGTGAAGGAACTGATAAAAAGTTTTGGTTAGTCAATACAAATCGTCTTGTCCGTTTTTACCCGGGGGTTGATGGTTTAAAAACTGGATTTACTAACGAGGCAAAATATTGCTTAACAGCAACAGCAGAAAAAGAAGGAATGCGAGTAATTGCCGTTGTTTTTGGAGCACCTACTTCTAAAGAACGGAATGCACAAGTGACAAAAATGCTAGACTATGCATTTAGCCAATATAAAACACACCCTATGTATAAAAGAAACGTAACATTGGGAAAAGTCGCAGTTAGTAAAGGTGAAAAGAAAAAAATCGAAGCTCTAACAAGTGAATCAATTTCCTTATTAACAAAAAAAGGAGAAAGTATTGAAAATATTAAACAATCTATTGTTTTTGACAAAAATGTAAAGGCACCAGTGAAAAAAGGAGACAAGATTGGCACCTTGAAACTGATCCAAGATGGAAAAGCAATAGTGAAAAGTCCGCTTGTAGCAAAAGAATCGAGCAAGGAAGCAAGCTGGTGGACATTGTATAAGCGCTCTATTGGAATGTTCACAAAAGCAGGAGAATAATTTACATTCACTTTTGTCGAATCAACTGATATGTATTCTACTTTTAGCGAATTAGCACTAGTTTTGTATTTACAGAAGGAAATAGGTTATCGAATATCGAATTGGACTCACTATAAAAGGCCAAAAGTGTATTACTTAATTTAATAGCTAAGGACCCTTATAAGCTTTGTCCTTATGCAAACAAATAATTTAAGTGATATCGGTAGAGCCAATCCTAAAAAACGGTTAAAGTAAGTTTGAAATGAAATCTGGCTTTAACTGTTGATACTAGATAAGGAGGCTATAGTAGTGAGTCTTACCATTCATTTAGAAGTTAAAAAAGATGTCTTATGTATTCGTCTTAGTGGAGAGTTAGATCATCATTCTGCAGATGAGCTACGTGAAAAAGCAACGAAAGCAATTGAAGATTATGAAATCCATCATATTGTATTAAATATGGAGAAGCTTACCTTTATGGATAGCTCTGGATTAGGAGTCATTCTTGGCAGATATAAACAAATAAAACAGATCCATGGTGAAATGGTCGTCTGTGCAATTTCTCCAGCCGTTCAAAGATTATTTGAAATGTCGGGTTTATTTAAAATCATTCGATTAGAGCCGACTGAAGAATTTGCTTTGCAAAGACTGGGGGTTGCGTGATGATGAAAAACGAAATGCATATCCAATTCAGTGCGTTGAGTCAAAATGAATCATTTGCTCGTGTAACAGTTGCCGCTTTTATTACTCAGCTTGATCCAACAATGGATGAATTAACAGAGATTAAAACTGTTGTTTCAGAAGCCGTAACAAACGCAATTATTCACGGCTATGAACAGGATCCTAATGGAATGGTATATATTTCTGTCAAAATGGAGGACGACTTTATTGATATGTCAATTAGAGATCAAGGCTTAGGTATCATGGATGTAGAAGAAGCTCGTCAGCCGCTATTTACAACAAAGCCTGAACTAGAAAGATCTGGAATGGGCTTTACGATTATGGAAAATTTCATGGATGAAATCGAAATACAGTCGCAACCGGGGAAAGGCACAGAGATCCGATTAAGAAAGCATTTATCAAAAAGTAAAATGCTGTGTAATTAAGGAGTCTTGCTATGGATGTGGAGGTAAAAACGGAGAAAAGCCAAGCATTTTTGAAGGATCATGAAGTCAAGGAATTAATTAAAAAGAGCCAGGAGGGTGATCAAAGTGCCCGGGATACAATCGTACAAAAAAACATGCGCCTCGTATGGTCTGTAGTCCAGCGCTTTTTAAACAGGGGATATGAACCAGATGATCTCTTCCAGATCGGTTGTATTGGATTATTAAAATCCGTTGATAAGTTTGATCTAAGTTATGATGTAAAGTTTTCAACATATGCTGTTCCAATGATTATTGGGGAAATTCAGCGCTTTATTCGTGATGATGGTACGGTAAAGGTTAGTCGTTCACTAAAGGAAATGGGAAACAAAATTCGGAAGGCAAAAGATGAATTATCCAAATCACTCGGAAGAATTCCTACCGTCAATGAGCTTTCGGAATTCCTAGATATTTCTCCAGAGGATATCATTCTTGCGCAGGAAGCAGGACGTACACCTTCGTCGATTCATGAAACCGTGTATGAAAATGATGGGGATCCAATTACACTTCTTGATCAAATCGATGATGGCAATGAAGGGAAATGGTTTGATAAAATTGCATTAAAGGAAGCTATTAATGAATTGGATGAGAGAGAGAGATTAATTGTTTATTTACGATATTACAAAGATCAAACTCAATCTGAGGTAGCCTTAAGATTGGGTATTTCTCAAGTTCAAGTTTCAAGGCTGGAAAAAAAGATTCTCCAGCAAATGAAAGACCGTATGGATATATAAATCCGTACGGTCTTTTTGCTTTTTCGATTATCCAATTATTGGTCATCATGAAGTAAATATATGTAACTCATACTACTTATACAAGTAAATCAATGTGTGGGAAGTGAATGAAATGGAACAAACGGTATATATTCGGTTGCGACATCGTTTGCAAGTTCGTCCGTACGAATCCATTTTACTAAAGGACATTGCGCAAATTATTGCTGGTGAAAATATTTATGAACAAATAAGAAATTTAAAGATTTATGAGGTAAGTGAAAAGGATCAAAATATGATTGTTATCGATGTAATGAAGGTGATCAAATCAATAAATAGTATTATTCCAGAAGCTGATATTCAAACAATTGGTCCCGCGCAGGTAATTATCGAGGTTGTTTTCAAAAAACGGAAGGTATCATTGCCTCTATTTATTTTAGTCTGGCTATTATTATTTTTTGGTGCGGCCCTTACGATAATGAATTTTCATGAGGACGTAAGCATGCAGGAAGTTCAACAGCGAATTTATACAATTATGACTGGTGAGGTTGATTCGAAACCATTAATTTTCCAAATACCATACTCTTTTGGTTTAGGATTGGGAATGATCCTTTTTTTTAATCATTTATTTAAAAAGCGCATTAATGAGGAACCGAGCCCTTTAGAAGTAGAAATTTTTAATTATCAAATGGATCTTGATAACTATATTGCTTTTAATGAAAACAAAGAAAGTATGAAGAATTTTGACGACCATTAATATTGTCTTAGTCATATTTATCGGCCTAGCTGGCGGACTAGCTGTCGGCTCGGGTTTCGTTGCATTTTTAACCGTGTTAGGCATTATTCCCAGACTCATGCAGTTGACCAAAACAATGAAAATGATCCGTTTTTATGAATGGGCAGTTATTATGGGTGCGGTCCTTGGAGGTATGTGTACTTTATGGAATCCAATCTTCGTTTTCACACCTTCTTTATTAATTCCTATTGGTTTAGCGGCAGGGGTGTTTGTTGGAATGCTGGCTGCAGCATTAACTGAAGTACTGAATGTACTTCCGATACTAGCGAAAAGGATCGGAATTGATGGACAGATTGTGATTTTATTAATGGCTATTGTATTTGGGAAAATTTTTGGCTCCCTTTATCAATGGATGTATTTTGTGAATAAATAACAAACCAACTTAATAGGAAAGGGATAAAAACATGGATGATAGGAGGAGAGTTATTTTAATAACCGATGGGGATGATTATGCAAGAAGATCCGTGGAATTTATTGCAAAAGAGGTAGGGGGCAGGTGCATCACGTCATCGCACGGGAATCCTTCAGCTTTGGATGGACCAGTGCTTGTTAAACTAATTAAAAAAGCTCCTCATGATCCTGTTTTTGTTATGTTTGACGACAGTGGATTTGTTGGAGAAGGTGCAGGAGAAAAGGCTTTAAAATATGTTGCAAGTCATAAAGATATTGAGGTCTTAGGAATTATTGCTGTCGCAGCAAAAACAAGGCAGGCAGAATGGACTAGGGTAAATATTTCTATCGATCGTGATGGTGTATTAACTCCTTACGGGGTAGATAAGTATGGTTTGCCTGAAATGGATATGGGGAGGGTTTATGGAGATACTGTTTATTGTTTAGATGAGCTTAATGTTCCAATCATTGTTGGAATTGGAGATATTGGAAAAATGGCTAAGAAAGATCATTATGAAAATGGTTCGCCAATTACAAGAAAAGCAGTAGATCTTATTTTGGAAAGGAGCGGATTTCGTGACAGAGAACAAAATGAAAAATAAAATGCCTATTCCAGAATCAGTAGATAAAATAGAAAAATATATGAAAGAGAAAATTGGGCTTGGGAAAAGCTTCGATTTAGGTGTAAGAAAGTTAAAAATTCTTCGTAAAAATGTTCAAATTTATTATGTTAACGGGTTAACAGATTCTCGAATAATCGTTGAACTGATTGAAGAGCTTGTTGCAATAAACGATCACGAGAAGTTATCAAGCAATCTCTTTGAGATCATTGAAAATAGACTTGTTCATCCATCCATTGTACCAATAAAAACAATGGATGAACTCGTGGATCAAGTATTGTCCGGACTTATCGTTGTAGTAATAGATGGAGAATGCGTCGGCTTTGTTGTTGATGTTCGCAGCTATCCAGGCAGAACACCGACGGAACCAGATACGGAAAGGGTTGTACGCGGCTCACGGGATGGGTTTGTTGAGAATATCATTGTTAATACTGCTTTAACGAGAAGGCGAATTCGGGATGAACGACTCCGCTTTGAAATCACTCGTGTCGGTGAAAGGTCTAAAACAGATATTGCGATTGGCTATATTAAGGATATTGCAAATCCTGATTTAGTTGAAATTGTCAGAAAAGAAATTAATTCAATTGATATTGATGGAATTACAATGGCGGACAAAACGGTTGAAGAATTTATTTTTAAGCAAGGATTTAATCCTTTTCCACAAGTTCGTTACACAGAGCGTGCTGACGTGGCATCTGCACATTTACTAGATGGACATGTTCTTATTTATGTTGATACATCGCCGAGTGTTATGATTACACCAACTTCATATTTCTACCACTTGCAGCATGCAGAGGAATTTAGACAATCACCAGCAGTAGGGACTTTTGTACGGTGGATTCGTTTTCTTGGAGTCATTGCATCACTCTTCCTACTGCCGCTATGGTTTCTGTTTGTAATAGAGCCGTCTTTATTACCTGAAAAGCTTTCATTTATTGGCCCTAATGAAGAAAATAATATTCCGATAATCCTTCAAATATTCCTTGCCGATTTAGGTGTCGAATTTTTCCGTATGGCAGCTATTCATACTCCTACACCTTTATCAACAGCGATGGGTTTAATTGCTGCAGTATTAATTGGACAAATTGCAATTGATGTTGGCTTATTCACACCCGAAGTAATCCTATATGTTGCTTTATCAGCTATTGGAAATTATACTACGCCAAGCTATGAATTAAGCATCGCAAATAAAATTGTGCGTCTCATCTTTTTGGCAATTGTTGCTATATTTCATGCACCTGGATTTATAATCGGGGGGACATTCTTTATTATCTGGCTAGCTAATAATAAACCACTCAATATTCCTTATTTATGGCCATTTATCCCATTTCATCCTATAGCTTTATGGAATGTATTGGTAAGGACGTCTGTACCAGGATCAGTAGTTCGTCCAAGTATTGTTCATACGCATAACCGATATAAGCAATCAGTAAAATAAATACGAATTACTCAGATTTCACTATAGTAATTGCGATTCAATTCAATTTATGATAAAGTATTTTTAATATTTTTAAATTAGTTCAATAATTGTAAAATTAAATAATTGAAGATGCGAAATAATAGAATAGACAGATTCCTTGTGAAATCTGTCTATTTTTGGCTAGTAAGGTTAAAGCATATTAACGTGATAAAGAAAATATGAGATATCGTTTAAGTCTCTGCAAAGGAGATCACATAAGAAAAACGAAGCATTTGCTAGTATGACTTAGCGAACGACAAGTTTTTCTATATAAGTTTAGATAGGGAAGAGGGGGAACTATGTATTTTCACGGAACTTCGAAAGTGAATGCGAAAGGACATCTTGAGATTGGTGGTATTGATACAGTTGAACTGGCCAATGAGTTCGGCACACCCTTATATGTATATGATGTTTCTTTGATACGGGAAAGAGCTAGAGGATTTAAACAAACATTTGAAAACTTAAACATACCAGCACAGGTGGCTTATGCAAGCAAAGCATTTTCAACGATTGCAATGGTTCAACTAGCAGATGAGGAAGGTCTTTCTCTGGATGTCGTATCAGGCGGTGAATTATACACAGCTTTAGCAGCTGGATTCCCACAAGAGCGAATCCATTTTCATGGAAACAATAAAAGTAAAGAAGAGCTTGAAATGGCATTAAAGAACGAAATAGGCTGCATTGTTGTTGATAATTTTTATGAACTGGAATTGCTTAATTCCATTTGTGAATCTATGAGAGTGAATACGAAAATCCTATTACGAGTTACACCTGGAATCGAAGCCCATACCCATGACTATATTTTAACTGGACAAGCTGATTCAAAATTTGGTTTTGATCTGCAAAATGGGCAAGCAGAAGAAGCATTGGCAAAGGCTCTTCAATTAGAAAGAATTGAAGTACTTGGGCTTCATTGCCATATTGGATCACAAATATTTGAAACGACTGGCTTTATTTTAGCAGCAAAGAAATTATTCGAAAAACTTCATGACTGGAAAGAGGCATTTGCCTTTGAATCGAAGGTATTAAATTTAGGTGGCGGATTTGGTATTAGATATACAGCCGAAGATCAGCCCCTCCCTGCTGCTCAATATGTTGCGGAAATTATTGAAGAAGTTAAGAAGCAAGCATCCCATTATTCAATGAAAATGCCTGAGATTTGGATTGAGCCAGGACGTTCACTAGTAGGAGATGCTGGAACAACTCTTTACAAAATTGGTTCAAGAAAAGAAGTACCGAATATAAGAAATTATGTGGCAGTTGACGGAGGTATGAATGATAATATAAGACCTGCACTTTATCAAGCCAAATATGAAGCTGTAATTGCAAATTGTCCTCTTGAGAAATCTAGTGAAACAGTTTCAATTGCAGGAAAATGCTGTGAATCTGGCGATATGCTCATTTGGGATCTCCCGCTTCCAAAGTCACATAGCAATGATCTTTTAGCAGTTTTCTGTACAGGTGCATACGGCTATTCAATGGCTAATAACTATAATCGCTTGCCAAGACCTGCTGTTGTTTTTGTTGAAAATGGAGTAGCAAAGCTTGTTGTAAAACGAGAAACTTATGAGGATTTAATTCGTATGGACATGTCGATTAAAAAAAGGATAAATAATTAAGCTGCCTTTTTTAGGCAGTTTTTTTATTGTATAGGAAATAATAATTTTCGCTATCTTTTGATAACTTGAGATATAGTTTATCTACGTTCAGCTCCAGCGCCTACCTCCGACGTACAGGACGTACTAGTGTCGACAATGCGACAGGACAAGGAAAGCTACGTCAGCGACACATCGCACGACCAAAAGAGAAGCTTTTGGGAGGACGTCGCGCTTTTGTCGACCTCGAGGTCACAAGCTTGTCTAGTTACGGCTCCTAGGGACTCGCGTCATAAGCCGATCCCTTCCAGAAGACAAAGAACGTCTTCTTACAGGGCTCGTCTTATGCAGTCGTCCCTAAACAGTCGCCTTCACATTTCGATCAATCCTCTCAGAAAGGTAAAGAACACCTTTCCGTGAGGCTAGTCTTGTGCTTGTCGGAGGTGAGCACTAAGGAAAGCTTCTTTGAATATTCATCTCAGGAACAATTTGTCCTTTAATTGTTCCGAAGGCGCTTGCGTATTTGTTCAATTGTTTTTTTACCTAGGATCATGGAAATATAAATGGGTTTCGTGTAAAATAAAATTGTCCAAGTTTTTTTTAGATTTGTTTACGGGAGGGCAACTTAAGATTTATGAAGAAAAATAATTGGTTTCTTTTTGTTCTATTTTTAGTGTTTAGCATTTTGTGGGGGCTTTTTTATTGGTTTGTGATTATGCCATCAAAGTAAAAGACAATGTTAGTCTGAAGGAACAATGAGAGGCTGGATACATATATTATTAGTAAGTTTGAAATGAAGAGTTTATGGAAAAAATAGTGTTATAATGGTTGGACAGATAATAGATATTATTACAAGTTTTTGCTAATAAGATCGCATAAGAAAAACTAAGCATTCGCCGAAAAACTTGGCAAACGCAAGTTTTTCTAAGCTAAAAAGAATGATTATATTAATTAGCTTAATAAATAAAATGTGTGAAATTGATTAAGTTTCTGCTAATAAGATCGCATAAGAAAAACTAAGCATTTGCCGAAAAACCTGGCAAACGCAAGTTTTTCTAATAATGAGGGATAATATGTTAATACGATATAAGAAAGCATTTGAGAAGATTGCAATGGGCCTGTTATCATTTATGCCAAATGAAAAAGATTTAAAAATATTGCAGCAGACAATGAAGCAATATGAAAATGATGATACAAAGCAATTATTTTTATGGAAAGATGGGGACGATATAATTGGTTTAATGGGGGTTTCATTTCAGGATAGTGCTACAATGATTGAACATATTTCTGTCACCCCTTCACATAGGCATCAAGGGATTGGAAAAACAATGGTGAAAGCATTCAAAGAAATGTATCCAGCGAAAGAGCTTATACCAAACGAAAATACGAAATCATTTCTTCAAAAATGCGATTTTGAGGGATAATTTTAGATAAGGGAGCGAGTAATTTCTGTTTTTATTGTTGCTTCCTGTAAATGTCTAATTTAAAAATAGCAATCGTGATTTATCGATTGCTATTTTTATTATTTAATGCAAGTAATCGATCGTTAATGACCTGACTGCGATCTCGAAGTAAATGGCGGTGAATGATCTGTACATTTTCTAAATTACTAGCAGAACACCATTTTAGGCCGTCTTTTTGACATTTATTTATGCATTGAGAGAGTAAAGACTGATCAATAAGTGGCAAGTTATAGCTTATATATTTACTTCCTTTTGAAATATCATTATGTTTTAATCTTAAATCTTTAAGAAATTTTTCTTTATCTATGCCTAACATGGATAGTTGATTTATATTTGCATGAAAAATGCTGATAGACTTGGTCAATGTTCTTTTTGCTCCGCTGTAGTTTCCTCTCCGATGATGATAATTAGAAACTGCAAATAAAATAAAACCTACCCAGATGGATCTTTTATTACTTGGGTCTACACTTTTCCAATAATCCTCAAGCACCTCGTGACACTCAAAATAATCTCGATCACTATGGAAATGAACTAAAAATTCAATATATTCTTTTGGAAACAACCATTACACCCCCTTTTTAATATTACCATAGAAAGCCTGCTGCGAACGATGTTGATATGTTTGGATTGAGGATTTTAAAATAAAATAGGCATAATAAAAACCCGGCATAAAACCGGGCAATCTTAACGCCTTTAAAAGAGTACTCTCAGATTTACTTCATTAGAAGCACCAAGAAGCACCTACAATAATCAATAGAATAAACAATACGACAATTAAGGCAAATCCTGTGCCTCCACAACCAAAGCCACCAGACATATTTAATACCTCCTGTTTCTTCTTAATTTATTGTTCAAAATCATCTTATGTAGGCATATGTGAAATGGTATGGGCGGATTCATTATTTTCACCAATCTTAGTAAGAGTTATTTTTCTATTGGATAACGTGTATGAATAATTTATACTTAATATAGTCTTTATGTGGAAACTAATACTTAGAAATTTTGGTGAGAAAGTATGCATGAAATAAAGCATTATAATGTAAAGATTGATGCTTTTGAAGGGCCGCTCGATCTTCTCCTTCATTTGATAAATCGTCTTGAAATCGATATTTACGATATTCCCGTAGCAGAAATAACGGAGCAATATTTATTATATATCCACACAATGCAAGAGCTTCAGCTTGATATTGCGAGCGAGTATTTAGTTATGGCTGCAACTCTTCTAGCAATCAAAAGCAAAATGCTGCTACCAAAGCATGAAGAGGAATTACTGGAAAATGAATATTCCATTGAAGAAGAAGAGAATCCAATGGACGAGCTAGTTGAAAGATTAATTGAATACCGAAAATATAAAGAAGCAGCTGTTGAGTTGAAAGAATTAGAGCAGGAAAGGGGCTTAATTTTTACTAAGCCACCGAGTGACCTATCAGATTTTGCCAAAGAAATAAAGCCTGAGAAAACTGATATAAATGTAACTCTTTATGACATGTTAGGTGCGTTTCAGAAGCTTTTACGCAGGCAAAAATTGCAAAAACCTCTTACAACAAAAATTGCCCGTCAGGAAATTCCGATTGAGAAAAGAATGGATGAAATTTTAAACGATTTAAAGGAATATAAAGGAAGGAAAAGCTTTAACGACCTGTTTCCAATACCTGATAGAGAGCAAATTGTTGTTACTTTTCTTGCTGTCTTAGAGCTAATAAAACGCAAGGAAATTCATATGGAACAAGAAAGAAATTTTTCGGAAATCTTTTTAACTATTATCTAGCTTCGCACCATTGATTCAATTTGACACTAGAAGCTGAAAGGTTTCTCACTTTTCGAACAACGAAAGGGGTAGTATTACTTGGAGATCATTAATTGGAAGGGAATTGTAGAAAGTCTCTTATTCGCTGCTGGGGATGAAGGGCTTTCTCTAAAACAAATTGCCCTTGTATTGGAAATGGACGAGTCGCAGTCTGAAACTGTGCTCAGAGAGTTAATGGAGGATTATAAGACAACCGAACGTGGGATAACAATTGTCGAGATAGCTGGAACCTTTCAGCTAGCTACTAAAAAGGAAAATTCCGATTATCTAAAGAAACTTGTTGTGTCTCCTTCCAATGCCACTCTATCTCAGGCAGCACTTGAAACCCTTGCTATTATTGCCTATAAGCAGCCAATTACAAGAGCGGAAATAGAAGAAATTAGAGGTGTAAAAACGGAAAGGCCATTACATACATTAGCAGCAAAAGCATTAATTAAAGAAGTGGGCAGAGCAGAAGGGACTGGTAGGGCTTATTTATATGGGACGACCAAAGAATTTCTTGATTATTTTGGTTTAAAAAGAATAGAAGAGCTACCGTCGCTTCCCGAAAAGGTTGATGAAGAATTCCTTCAGGATGAAGCAGATTTATTCTTTGATAAGTTTAAGGAAACCTTTGATTCTTAAGTTAAGTCATTTAGTTGAAATTATTTATCGCAGATTAATTGGCTGTATGCCCGATAACGAAATGAAGTTTAGGGAATAAAAAATTCTAGGTAGGGGTTCAATAGCCTGTAAAGTCCGACGACGAACAAGGATGTCCTAGTCAGGTGAATGCCGGAGGCTAAGGAATGCTTCGTCAGAGATTCATCGCACGACCAAAAGGGATGCTTTTGGGAAGACGTGGCCTACTCATGATAAATTCAATTAACAATCAGTGGTCACGAAAACAACCACTGATTGTTAGTTGAACTTTATGATAATATAGATTTGTGCATTACTCATGTAATTTTACACACGGGGAATATGTTCTAGGAGGGGCTTACATGCTTATTAAACAGTGTAAAGGCTATGAACTCGAAAAGGAAAAATCTAATACATCTGAGGATTTTTTTAACAGAAGTGAAATAACTTTTGAAGAAGATGGACAAGAAAAAACATTGCATGTATTGTATGTCCGTTATTTTGAAGAATTAGTTAATGAGTTTACTCCATTCGAATCGAATCCAATTTTTAAAGCAGGTTCAGCAGATGTAGAACTAAAAGATATTGTTGCACTTGTTTGTTTATTGAAAAATCCAGGATTTCGCCATCGGAGAAGAGTCTATATCAATTCCAAAATCGAATTTGCATCATATTTTCAAGATATAGATTTTTCAAAACTACCAGCAATATTTGAATCATTAAATAGCCAAAATAGCTATAATCTGCGTTCGCCATTAGAATATATTGTTCAACCGCAATAATAACTGTCTTAAAGAGCAGCCTTCGAGCTGCTCTTATTAAGTCTAGCCAATCCTTTCCAGAAGTTAAAGAAGTGGATTTTACAAATGGGAAAGAGAAAGACTAATCCCTCAGACAAGATAAAGGAAGACCAATTTATATGTCCAAAAAAGTGTACCGTTTAATCATTAAGCAATTTTGATTATTTAAGTGAAGAGCAACGAAGCAAAATATTGTTTGCTAGTTGTTCTGGATCTTCGCTTTCAATTACTACCTTGTCAAATTCATTTTCTTTCAAACTTAGAATTATTACTTTACTGTCTTCATGATAGGTTAAGAAATGTTTTTTTCCATCAATAAGGAAAATCCCAGCTTTATAATCCAATGTAGTAATGCCTGTTCTTTTTATAGCTGTCAAGGGAAACTTGAAATTACCCGTCTGTACGTCAACGACTGAATTATAAGGAATCTTTATCCTCCGTCTTAAATTAGTTACCGCTGTCCAGCCTGAAATATCCAATATTAATTCGCTATTTTCCAATACAACTTGAATACTCATTTTTTATCTCCTCCTTGTTATAAATGCATGATTGGTTTATTAATAATTCTCACTTTATACAAAAGCTTCATCATGGTTGTTGGTATACATATTAAGTCACATAGAGGGCAACTCTTTTCTTTTTAAATAATATTTTGATAAAAACATGAAAAGTACATTGAGGAATAAAGTAATAGTCACTGTTGTTAAAAGATGAGGTAAAGCATTGCCGGATATCATGATGTTGACCGCATGATTCGTCAAATACGCGGGATTTAAGATTTGAAATCCAGCCCCGAGTGGAGTTGTGGCTTTCAAAAGTATTAGAACAAAAATGGATAATACAGCGACTGCCGAGGATCTAGATAGTAACGCACCCAACATAAGTGCAAAAGTTAATATGAACAGACACCAAATGTAATAAACACCAAGCCCTGCAGCGACTCTAGCTAATGACACAGCCTTAAACAAATAGGAGGTATAAAATATTGCCATCAGAAATCCAATTGCAACTGACCCTGCGACAATAGCAGCCTGCCCAATCCACTTGCTAAGTAAATACTCTCCTAATCTTGTGTTGCGTGTCAAAATAAACGCGAGCATTCCGTTGTTTTTTTCCGATACTACGATCCCCATCATACCAATTACAATAATTATCAAGCCCAATTGGTCAAATTGATTAGTCAAGGTCGAAGCCAGAACATCTTCTGCAGTAAATTTAGGCAATGTAATCTCTATACCTTCAGGCAATCCGCCAGCAATTTGCAATATTTGAGGTAAATAATAGGACGAAAGAGGCTGAATGATTCCCAAAAACATAAATACCACAGGAAACCACAATAATTTGTAACTTCTTCTAGCTTCAAGCCACTCTTTCTTTAATAGAACAAATAGGTGGTCCATGTTTACTTCACCATCCTTAAAAAGATCTCTTCAAGGCTTTCCTGTACTAGTTCGAATTTTTGGATAGGCAGTTTCAAGCGGTAAATATTGTCTAATAGCCAAGTTCTTCCTTGTTCAATGTTTTTAACATGGACTTTTGCGATACTTCCTGTTTGTACAATAGATTCAACGATATCTTCGTTTACTAGTTGTGGAGCCCACTCGTTAACTCGAGGTGCCTGAATAATAAATACTGGTTGTTGATTTTGATTAATCACCTGATTAATGTAGCCATTGACAAGTAATTTACCTTGATTAAGGATAAGTATCTTATCACAAAGCTCTTCCGCATCGTGCAGAATATGAGTGGAAAATAGGATGGTTGATTTCTGTTTGATGAATTTTAGCAATTCCAACATGTCTCTTCTCCCTATTGGATCCAGTGCGGAAACAGGTTCATCCATAATAAGTAACTTGGGTTGATGGATAAGTGCCTGGGCGATGCCCAACCTTTGCTTCATCCCTCCTGAATAGGTTCCGATTTGCTTATTTTCCGCATTACTCAGTCCCACTAAGTCTAGTATTTCATTTATTCGTTGTTCTAAGCTTTCCTTATCTATATTTGATAGCCCCCCCATGAATACGAGCAATTCCTTTCCTGTCATCCACGAATAGAAAGTGGGATGTTGCGGCAAATATCCTATAAACTGACGCTTTTGGTCATGACACTCTCCTTCGAATAGAATTTGACCGCCAGTAGGTTTTGTTATGTCTAAAAGCATTTTAATAATAGTAGTTTTACCTGCTCCGTTTGGACCAAGAAGAGCGACACATTCGCCGTAATCGATTTGAAAGTCAATGTTTTTAATGACCTCATGATCTCCGTAATTCTTTTGAAGATGGCTTACCTGGAGTATGTTCATATTACCGTCTTCTCCTCCCTACGGTAAAATACAAAATCGGACCAAAAATACTAACAAAAACAATTATCGCGATCCAAAGCCATTTATATTCATTGCTAAGTTCCCTTTTTAACAAATCCCATAATGCAACAGAAATTAAAATTAATTGTAAAATGAGGATGGGAAGAAGAAGAGGCAGCCAATTCCCGAGTTTTTCTATTCCAATTTCATAGCCATAATGCATTTGCGGTTCCTCCTTATTCTCGTGATTTTTGTGGAATGAACATGCCTGCAAATATTCGAGTGGTTCGTTCAGGTGTCAGCTTGTTATTTATCACTTTTTCAATAGATTTATTAATTGACTGGACGAGCTCCTGAAATTCCCCGTCTGTTAGATGAATAGGTGTATACCAATAAGCAAATCCTTCTTCTTCATACTGTTTTGGTGAAGTCTCCGTCAGATAAGTTGTCGCTAACTGAAGCAAATTACCGTGAAATACTGAAAAATGACGTATATGATCTTCCTGTGAAGTAGCTTCTATTTCACTTTCAGGTACCTGTAAGTTCTCTTTCTTGACTGAAAACACTCGTTCTTCCGTTCCTTTTACTTTTTTCGTATCGATTATCTCAATAAGATCTGCATTTATTAAAAGATTAATATGACGATATAAAGTAGCTTGAGGAACATCGCCAAGAACATCTAAAAGTTGCGCAATTGTCAGCGGTTTCCCTAGTAGCAATTGTTGCACAATTCTCATTCGAATTGGATGAAGGAGCAGATCAGCTTTCCTTGTCATTTAAATCCCTCCAAAGTCATTATCATTATATAAAATGATAATAGCATTATTTTTATAAAATGTATACAATTTATAAAAATTTTTCCAGAAGGAATGAAGAAATTTTATTCAAAATTCAGGCTGCGGCAGTTAATCGGACAGATCTAGTAACTAGAGAGGGAAGGAGTGGCCAAAAAATAAACATGTTTGTGGGAATAGCAGGAACAGTTGTCTAAGTTAATGGAGTTAGTCCTGTTTCCGTTGGTGACTGAGATGATTGTTCCGAAGGCTTTTCGTATTACTTTGTTTATGCAATATTTCAGCCAATCGGTCATACGATAGAAAGGGAAATCAGAAAGTTCATAGGAAAGAGGGTTAAGAATGAGTCGTTTGGATGAGTATATACAAGATGTAATTATGTGGAATCAAGAGATGCGAGTATTTCTTAAATCTGAGGATGTCAATCAAAATACTGAGATTTGGCGGAAAATGGACTCGTTTACCGATATAATGGAAGGAATTAATAATCCATTGAATATTGAAGATTTATCAAAAGTACAGGAACAGGTTGAAGAGCTGCACGCTGGGATAGAGAAATATTTTGCCGAAAGACAGGAGGTTGGCGGCATTTATATGCATGAACGAAGCATAGCAGTTGGTCAGCATACTCTCCCATCACTCCCATACCCATATAATGCTCTGGAACCGTATATTTCAGAGGAAATTATGAGGCTACATCACGATAAGCATCATAAATCTTATGTCGATGGGTTAAATAAAGCAGAAATAAAGCTTGATGAGGCAAGGAAAACTGGAGATTATGCACTTGTGAAGCATTGGTCACGTGAACTAGCTTTCCACGGCTCTGGTCATTACTTGCATACAATATTCTGGAGTAATATGAAGCCAAAGGGTGGCGGGAAACCTTCCGGGAGACTACTAAAAGAAATAGAAACATATTTTGGCAGTTTTGAAGCCTTTAAGAAGCATTTTAGCGAAGCTGCCAAGCAAGTTGAAGGTGTTGGATGGGCTATACTTGTTTGGTCACCAAGGTCAAGTCATCTTGAAATTCTACAATCAGAGAAGCATATGAATTTAACACAATGGGATACAATCCCATTACTTGTTTTAGATGTCTGGGAACATGCTTATTATCTTCAGTACAAAAATAATCGTGGAGACTACGTCAATAATTGGTGGAATCTTGTTAATTGGAAAAATGTAGAGGAGCGCTTTCAAAAAGCTTCTGAGCTTAAATGGAAGCCATATTAATACATTCATAGAGGCTAACTGAGAGTAAGGTGATTTATTTCTTAAAGGTTCGCCTCTTTATATGTTGCTACCATTGATTTTTTTCTTTAAAGACCCATTCAAAATAGCTTTTTTGTCATAACCATACTTGTCCTGCATAAAATTGTACAAACCAAACAGAAAAGCGGAGGCGGCTTGCTCAGGGGCGACCAGCTTAAGACGGGCCGGCAGAAAGGTTGCTCTTTAACCATTTTGTCGGAACGGCTTAAGACCTCGAGCC
>NZ_JAGYPM010000003.1:0-277486 GCF_018343665.1 Cytobacillus citreus | reverse complement strand
TTGTACAAACCAAACAGAAAAGCGGAGGCGGCTTGCTCAGGGGCGACCAGCTTAAGACGGGCCGGCAGAAAGGTTGCTCTTTAACCATTTTGTCGGAACGGCTTAAGACCTCGAGCCCCTAGCCGCTGTAGCTGGACAAACAGTAATGCGGAAGTGCCTTGTTATAGGATCAATAACTAAAATCCTTCAGCGAGGTGCAAGGCGCTAAAGCTAGACAATAGGAGACGGGGTCTTTATGGAATGAAAAATTTACACAAGCTATTTATTTTTCCTTTGATTGCTGCATTGGTCATTGTTCTTATTCCGCAGAAAGCCAAGGCTTCTGTTAATGTAAGTGCGCGCAGTGCTATTTTAATGGAGCAGGGATCAGGAAGAGTTTTATTTGAAAAGGATGCGTACAAGCCAAGGAGAATTGCAAGTATTACAAAAATAATGACTGCAATTTTGGCTATAGAGTCTGGGAAAATGGATGAAATGGTGGAGGTTAGTGAGAATGCGGTAAGAGCTGAGGGGTCATCCATTTATTTAAAGCCAGGAGAAAAGATCAAATTGGAAGACTTAGTTTTTGGATTAATGCTCCGTTCTGGGAATGATGCTGCTGAAGCCATTGCAGAATATGTAGGAGGAAGTCTTGATGGTTTTGTTTATTTAATGAACCAAAAGGCTGAAGAAATTGGCATGGAAAACACATATTTTGCAAATCCACACGGACTAGATGATCATGAAAATCATTACTCAACTGCTTATGATATGGCTCTATTAACACGTTATGCTATGAATAATGAAGAGTATGTGAGAATCTCAGGGACAAAGGTTCATACAGCACCGAATCCAACTGAAAAATGGGATAGAAAATGGTCTAATAAGAATCGATTATTGACAGAACTATATGAATATTGCACAGGTGGAAAAACGGGCTTTACGAAGCGAGCAAAGAGAACATTGGTTACAACTGCTACAAAAAATAAAATGAATTTAATTGCTGTTACATTGAATGCGCCTGATGACTGGAATGACCATATTCAAATGTATGAAAATGGTTTTAACACATATACAATAGCTGAGGTTTTGCCAAAAGGCGAGTTAAAGGCTATTAAAGATAAGTTTTATAAAAATAAAGTATATGTTAAAAATGGCTTTGAATACCCTGTTTCTTCAGATGAAAAAGATCTATTTCATATTGAATATAAAATGATGAAACCTGACAAGGAGTGGCGAACTAAAGAGGATGTACCATATATTGTTGGAAAAGCGGTAGTTTATTTTGATAATCGACCATTAAAAACGATTCCAATTTATTATGATCAAGTTAAATCTAAAGATAATGAGTCATTTTGGGGGATATTTAGGAGTTTATTTACAGCGATAGTTGGTGTAAAAACAGATGATTAACCTAATTTGGGTCTTGATGACAGTGATCGGAATTGTTTTTGCTATGATCAACGGGACGATGGATAAAGTGAATGAGGCGGTTTTTAAAGGGGCGGCAGATGCAGTTACATTATGTATCGGATTAATAAGTATTCTTGTATTCTGGTTAGGAATGATGAAAATTGCAGAGGATGCAGGGCTATTAAAAAGACTAGCCCTATTATTTAAACCAATTGTCAAAAGACTTTTTCCAGAAGTGCCGAGTGACCACCCGGCAATGGGTTATATCTTATCAAATATGATAGCGAATATGTTCGGTTTGGGAAATGCTGCAACTCCACTTGGAATAAAAGCAATGGAAGAATTAAAAAATTTAAATGAAGGGAAAAGTGAAGCAAGTCGGTCGATGATTACTTTTCTAGCAATAAACACATCAAGCATTACACTTATCCCTACAATGGTTATCGCAATAAGGATGAAATATGAATCAGTTTCTCCAACAGAGATCGTTGGCCCAACATTAATAGCTTCAATCAGTTCTGCATTAGGTGCCATTTTAATTGATCGATATTTTTACTATCGAAGAACAAGAAAAGGATGAATTCGCATGCAAATTGTGTCGATGATCTCTTTATGGTTTATACCGGTTCTGATTGGATTTATATTAATATATGGCACATTCAAACGGATTCCCACTTATGAGAGCTTTGTAGAAGGTGGTAAAGAGGGAATTAAAATCGCTGTTTCAATCATCCCTTTTCTAGTCGGAATGCTTGTTGCAATCTCGGTATTTCGAGCTTCTGGAGCACTCGAGTATCTCACCGAGCTGATAAGACCTGCACTCGAAGCAATAGGGGTCCCACCTGAAATTTTTCCGTTATCCTTGATACGGCCGATTTCAGGCTCAGCTGCACTTGGTATGACCACCGACCTCATTGCTACATATGGTCCTGATTCCTTTATTGGCCGTCTTGCTTCCGTTCTTCAGGGGAGCACGGACACTACGTTTTATGTGTTAACAGTGTATTTTGGAGCGGTAGGAATTCGTAAAATGGGAGATGCATTAAAAGTTGGCCTCTTAGCCGATTTAGTTGGGATTATTGCTGCCATTGTCGTTGTAACGTTTATATTTGGTATATAATGTATTGCTATGAAAGATATCTTCAAACGAAGGTATCTTTCATTTTTGTATAGGAAATTATAATTTTCGCTATCTGTTGATAACTTGAGATATAGTTTATCTACGTTCAGCTCCAGCGCCTACCTCCGACGTACAGGACGTACTAGTGTCGACAATGCGACAGGACGTCGCGTTTTTGTCGACCTCGAGGTCACAAGCCAATCCTCCCAGAAAGGTAAAGAACACCTTTCCGTGAGGCTCGTCTTGTGCTTGTCGGAGGTGAGCACAAAGGAAAGCTTCTTTGAATATTCATCTCAGGAACAATTTGTCATTTAATTGTTCCGAAGGCGCTTGCGCATTTGTTCTTTTTCTCAAAAGTAACCCCAGCTTTGAAAAAAGCCCGATTTATGTCATAATTCATAAGGATAGAAATTGGTATTATCCTTATATTAAAGCAATTATTTGGGGTGACATAATTGGAAAGATTACAAAAGGTAATCGCACATGCTGGATTTGCTTCACGCAGAAAGGCTGAGCAACTTATTATCGAAGGTCATGTGAAGGTGAATGGAAAAGTAGTAAAAGAGCTAGGTGTTAAAGTATCATCCGCAGATCGGGTCGAAGTGAATGGCATTCCTGTAGAAAGAGAGGAGCCAGTATATTTTCTTCTTTATAAACCACGAGGGGTTATTTCGAGTGTTCACGATGACAAAGGACGGAAGGTAGTCACTGATTTTCTTCCAAATATAGAACAAAGAATTTATCCTATTGGGCGTTTGGATTACGATACATCAGGGCTTATCTTATTAACAAATGATGGTGAATTTGCGAATCTTCTCATGCATCCAAAAAGTGAAATTGAAAAGGTTTACGTCGCGAAGGTGAAGGGGATACCAACACGCGAAAAGACGAAAAGTCTTGAGAAGGGTGTTAAATTGGAGGATGGAATGACTGCGCCGGCAAAGGCAAAGATGCTTTCTTTGGATAAGAAGAAGCAAACAGCCATTATTGAACTTTCAATACATGAGGGGCGTAATCGACAGGTAAGAAGAATGTTTGAGGCAATTGGCTATCCTGTCATGAAACTTAAACGTGAAAGATACGGTTTTTTAACTCTTCATGGTCTGAAACCAGGGGATGCCAGGGAATTAACAGCTCATGAAGTAAAGCAATTACGGACGCTTGCGCAAGCAAAGTAATTTTGAGGCGAAATTTCATAGAAAAGTCACACTTCCTTCATATCGTTAACATTATCATAGTGATAATAAATGATATAATTAGAATCAGACTGTATGGAAATTCAGGTATTCTAGTTTGGAAAACAATAATACACGTGTGAAATTTTATTGTTGAACTGACTTATACAAAGGAGATAGTTTAATGAAAAAAAAGCGACTAATGATAAGGGCAGTCATCTTACTCTTATTAGGAGCTGCAGTTGCTTACACTTTATACGCTAATTTTACAAAGGATGATGTTCAAAAAGCAGTGGTTGGTGAAAAAGCACCTGACTTTGTATTAGAAGATATGAATGGAAAGAAACATCGTCTTTCAGATTATGAAGGACAAGGAGTCTTATTAAATTTTTGGGGTACATGGTGTAAGCCGTGTGAAAAAGAAATGCCATATTTGAATAACCAATATAAACAATTTAAAGACAAAGGTGTTACAATCCTAGCTGTAAATGTAGCGGAATCTGAATTAGCAATACAAAAATTTGCGGATCGGCACAATTTAGAATTCCCTATATTAAAGGATACGGATTCACAGGTAATGACAGCTTATAAGATTGGCCCTCTCCCTGCGACGTATATGATTGACAAGGAAGGGAAAATAGTGAAATACCATACAGGTCAATTGACAGAAGATATGATTAAAGACTTAATGGAACAGGTTAAACCATAAGGTATAGGGAGTTTTTAGGATGAAGGATGTAAAATGTGAGTGCGGACATGTAAATCCCCATGGCACAATTCTTTGTGAAGCTTGCGGAAGAATTCTCGAGGAGCATGAGAGGGAAAAGCAGCTTGTTGATATGCGCTATGAAGGAAGTGCACGCCGCTCGCAAACATACAATAAAACAATAGTGGATAAAATTTGGAATTTTTTCTCATCTGTAAAGGTTGGTGTATGGCTAATAGTCATTACACTAATCGCATCCGCTTTGGGAACTATTTTCCCACAGGAAATGTATATTCCTCCTGTGATGCCTGCTGAAGTGTATTATGAAGATCAGTACGGCTGGTTAGGAAAACTATATTATGAACTTGGTTTCCACAATCTATATAGTTCTTGGTGGTATTTACTGTTAGTAGCATCAATTGGTATTTCGCTTGTCATTTGTAGTTTAGATAGGGTAATTCCACTTTATCGAGCATTGAAGGCTCAGCGAGTGACCAGACATGAAGGTTTTCTAAAACGCCAGCGGCTATTTGGAATTTCAGCAGCTGAAAACTTGGAAGAATCATATGAAAAGGTAAAAGAAAAATTAAGGGAAAAAAGGTACCATATTCGTGAAGAGGATGGCAATATTCTTGCTGAAAAAGGCAGATTTTCAAGATGGGGTCCTTATGTAAATCATATTGGATTAATTATTTTCTTAATTGGTGGAATGCTCCGCTTTGTCCCTGGTATGTATGTAGACGAGGTTATGTGGATCCGTGAAGGGGAAACGAAGGTAATTCCAGAAACAGACGGAGAATATTATTTGAAAAATGACCAGTTTATACTGGAAGTTTATGATAAAAATAAAGACAAGGAAGTTTTTAGTGAAGCAATTGAAAATTCTGGGATGGTAGCGAAAAATTTCCAGTCCGATGTGACCCTATATAAAAAGAAAGGGGATTCGATTGCTGGAGAAAAGCCTGAGCTTGAAAAAGTGAAGGATGATGAGATTCGTGTTAATGAACCTTTGCGATTTGAAAACTTTGCTTTGTATCAATCCACCTATAAATTAAATGAATTGAACAAAATGACCTTTGCTCTTACTAATAAGCAAACAAATGAAGAGTTCGGCATGCTGACTGTAGATTTAAATGACCCTAAGGAAAAATATGATTTAGGGAACGGATATTCTGTTGAGGTAGTGAGCTATTTTCCAGATTTCGAATTTGATGAAAGTGGAGAGCCGGTTACAAAATCACGAATTCCTAATAATCCAGCTTTCGTCTTTAAAATGCTGACTCCTGATAAGCCTGAAGGGGAAGTTAGTTTTGTTGCTATTCGTCAAACGATTGAGCCTTTCGGAGATAATACATATAAAATGGCGTTTAAGGGGATCGACACGAAAAATGTATCTGGTTTAACTGTTCGAAAAGATTTGACGCTTTGGATAATATCTCTAGGTGGATTAATCTTTATGATTGGAGTTGCTCAAGGTTCATATTGGAATCACCGCCGTATTTGGATTCGTAAAGTAAATGATGAAGTTTGGGTTGCAGGTCATACGAATAAAAACTGGCATGGCTTAAAAAGAGAAATTAGCATCATTCTAGAAAATACTGGAATTAACGAACCGGAAGATCAAGTTCAAAACGAAAATAAGGAATCGGGAGGGAGCTAAGTGGTAACTCTTAGTGGAAATTTATTATATGCATCCTTCTTCTTATATTTAGTGGCCACTGTTTTATTTGCTGGCTCTATAAAGGATAAAAAAGGGAAAAGTGCAGAAAAGGGCCCGAATAAATGGGCAAAATTAGCGCTTATTACTACTATTGTTGGATTTGCTTCACAATTGGGGTATTTTATTACTCGCTGGATTGCTGCTGGCCATGCTCCAGTAAGTAATTTGTTTGAGTTTACAACTTTCTTTGGTATGTCGCTTGTAGGAGCATTTATTGTCATTTATTTTATATACAAAACGCCAATGCTTGGACTATTTACGCTTCCTGTAGCTATTTTGATGATTGCTTATGCAAGCATGTTCCCGCGTGAGATAACTCCGCTTATTCCTGCCTTGCAGAGTGATTGGCTACATATCCATGTGACTACCGCAGCAGTTGGGCAAGCAATTTTAGCAATTAGTTTTGCGGCTGGGCTCATTTATTTAATTAAGGCAATTGACCAGTCCAAATCAAGTAAAAAGACATTTTGGTTAGAGGCAATTATGTTTGGTTTAGTTTGTACCCTTGGATTTGTCATTGTATCCTCCACTTTTTCAGCAATGGATTATAAAGCTGAATTTAATTGGATCGACAAAACTGGCACGGAAGCTAAATTAGAATATCATATGCCTGCATTAGTAGGACCTCATAAAGGTGAATTGCTCACAGCTGAGAAATTTGAACCAATTGTTGAAGTACCTGCCATCATTAATGCAAAAAAATTGAATACAGTAATTTGGTCAATAGCATCAGGGATTATTTTATATTTACTTCTTCGATTAATATTACGTAAACGTATAGGTGCTGCTTTACAACCAATTGTTAAAAATATTAATCTGGATTTAGTAGATGAGATTGGCTATCGTTCTGTTTTAATAGGTTTTCCTATCTTTACACTTGGCGCGTTGATATTTGCGATGATTTGGGCGCAAATTGCATGGACACGTTTTTGGGGATGGGATCCGAAGGAAGTCTGGGCGCTCATTACCTTCCTTTTCTACGCAGCATTTCTTCATCTCCGCCTATCTAAAGGATGGCATGGTGAAAAGTCTGCATGGCTTGCAGTTATAGGATTTGTTATCATGATGTTTAACCTAGTAGCTGTTAACCTTGTTCTAGCTGGTCTTCATTCTTACGCAGGATCTTAAGAATTAATGAATTAATTAATATTTTTAAAAGCCTTCACCTTTGTGGGGGCTTATTTCAAAATATAAATCATTTTTGGGAACTAAATTGGGGGATAATGGATATGGAAAAGGATGTTAGAATTTTAGTCGTTGATGATGAGGAAAGAATTCGACGCTTACTAAAAATGTATTTAGAGCGTGAAAATTTCATTATTGAAGAGGCGGAAGATGGCAATGAGGCGTTAACAAAGGCTCTTGCTAATGATTTTGACATCATTCTTCTTGATTTAATGATGCCTGGCAAGGATGGAATCGAAGTATGCAGGGAGCTAAGGGAGAAAAAAGCAACTCCGATTATCATGCTGACAGCTAAAGGCGAAGAAGTAAACAGAGTTCAAGGATTTGAGGCAGGAACGGACGACTATATTGTTAAGCCTTTCAGCCCGAGAGAAGTGGTTTTGCGTGTGAAGGCATTATTGCGCCGATCATCTAAAACTTCTTTTATCCAAGCAGAAACAACAACAAAAGATGTCATTGTGTTCCCTCACTTAACGATTGATCATGATGCCCATCGTGTGTTGGCAGATGGAAGAGAAGTTAGCCTGACTCCGAAAGAGTATGAATTGCTTTATTTTCTTGCGAAATCTCCAGATAAAGTATTTGATCGTGAACAATTACTTAAAGAAGTTTGGCATTACGAATTTTTTGGTGATTTACGAACTGTAGACACACATGTTAAGCGCTTACGCGAGAAATTAAATAAAGTTTCTGAGCAAGCAGCAAAAATGATTGTTACTGTATGGGGTGTCGGTTATAAGTTCGAGGTTATTAATGAATGATGCTCTGGCGTAGTGTTGTAGGCAAGCTTTGGTTTACAATTCTTTTACTCGTTTCTTTTGTACTATTTATTTTAACGATTATGTTATTAGAGTTCTTTGAAAACTACCATATTAATGAATTGGAAAGAGGACTAACTGATACTGCGCAGAAAATTGCGCGTATATTAGACGAGCATGACCGAGATGTTGGGTTGGAAATATCCTGGGAATTGGTCGATGATGTCACTGAGGTTGTCATAGTGACAAATCCTAATGAAATTTATTACTCGCCAAAAGGAAATGAATCATTCAATTTGCCAACCAAATATTTTACTGAGGATGCTGATCTACAAAAGGTTATCACTGAGGATAAAATTGTAAAAAAAATGTCTTCATTTAGTGAGGATAAAGATAACAGTAAAGATCAATCCAAAATATTAATCATCGGTGTCCCTCTAAAAGATACCACAAGTAAAAATGGTGCGGTTTATATTTATCAATCACTAGAAGTTATGCAAGAAACAACTAGTTCGACAACAAAGTTTATTTTTCTTGCTGCAGGTGTAGCAATAATTTTAACTACCATATTTGCTTTTTTCTTATCAACAAGAATTACTGCCCCGTTAAGAAAAATGCGTGAAGCAGCATTTGAGGTTGCAAGAGGAAAATTTGATACGAAGGTACCTTTTCCATCTCAAGATGAAATTGGGGAATTAGCAATTGCTTTTAACCAGATGGGGAAACAGTTGAAGTTTAATATGAATGCACTCAGTCAAGAAAAAGAGCAGCTTGCCAGTATTTTAAGCGGAATGGCAGATGGTGTTATCACTTTTAATAATGATGGGACGATTTTGATTACGAATCCGCCAGCAGATCGTTTTTTGCATAATTGGTACTATGAGCAGGATGAAGACAACATGGATACTGCCGCTGTCCCATCTAAAGTAATGGAGCTTTTTCAGCAAGCTGTTAATACTGAAATGGAGCAAGTGGGCGAAATATCCATACAAGGAAGATTCTGGGTCATGATTGTGAGTCCGCTCTATAATAACAAGTATATTCGAGGAGCGGTTGCAGTTATTAGGGATATGACCGAAGAAAGACAGCTTGATAAGCTAAGGCAGGATTTTATCGCTAATGTTTCCCACGAGCTTAGAACACCTATCGCGATGATGCAAGGTTATAGTGAAGCAATCGTAGACGATATCGCTGGAACAGATGAAGAAAAGAAAGAAATGGCAAGAGTCATATACGATGAATCTTTAAGAATGGGCAGGTTAGTCAATGAACTTCTGGATCTTGCGAGAATGGAAGCAGGACATATACAATTAATAAAGGAAGAAGTTGAGGTTCATCCTTTTCTTCAAAAAATTAACCGGAAGTTTCAGGGACTAGCAAAAGAAAAAGACATTCAGCTTGGCCTAGAACTTGGCAATAAAGAGGTTTGTTTTTGCTTCGATCCTGATGCAATGGAACAAGTATTGACAAACCTAATTGATAATGCAATACGTCATACCCCAAATAAGGGGAAAGTGACAGTATCAGAGCATTCGGATGATCGAGGCTTAACTATTGAGGTCAAAGATTCGGGATCAGGTATTCCAGAAGAAGACCTTCCTTTTGTTTTCGAACGATTTTATAAAGCCGATAAAGCAAGAACTCGAGGTCGCTCAGGGACAGGACTTGGCCTTGCAATTGTGAAAAATATTGTTCATGCCCATAAAGGACAAATTTCCGTCCAAAGCAAGGTTGACCAAGGTACGACATTTTCTCTATTTATTCCTCGAAATATAGAATAATATAGAAGAGGATGCCGATTGTTCTTGATTCACAAGAAACATTATAATTGAAAAGCTATTGTAAGAGGGAAGGATTTACAGAAAAATCCTTCCTTTTTTATTAGGAGAGAAAGTATAATAGTTCAAAGAGGAATCTATATTCAATTGTAACTTTTATTTAGTTATTTACGACTATTTTATTGAACGGGGAGGGGAACTGATGGACTCCGTTTTTGATGAATTATATAGAAAATATCATCATGATGTTTTTCAATTTCTTTTTTATATGGTCAAAAACAAGGAACTTGCTGAGGATCTAGTTCAGGAGGTATATATAAGAGTACTTAAATCCTATGAACGATTTGAAGGAAAAAGCAGTGAAAAAACATGGCTTTTTTCAATTGCTAGAAATGTTGCGATCGATTCTTTCAGAAAACAAAAAGGATGGAAACAAAGAATTTTAGAGAAGTTTGACTGGACGACACAGCAGGTTAAGGATGAATATCCAGTACCTGAAGAAATTGCTATTCAAAAGGAAGAAATTCAGCTCATTTATCAATGTCTTGACCATTGTACGGTTGATCAAAGACTGGTCATTGTTATGAGATATTTGCATGAGCTTACTATTACAGAAACAGCTGAAGCGTTAAACTGGACGGAAAGCAAAGTGAAAACGACTCAGCATAGAGCCTTAAAGATTCTTAAAGGACATATGGAAGATAAAAGAAGAAAGGAGGGGATGGATATTGAGGAAGTCAGAGTGGAGCGATGAGCAGATAGAGGAATTATTAGGGCAACTTCCTAAAATTATAGATGAACGGGATCCGCAGGAAGTTTATCAAAACATTTCAATTAAATTAAATAGGCGAAAGCATAAAGTTTGGATAATGCCAACTGCAGCGACTGCAGCAGCTTTGCTCTTATTAGTCATACTTGTTCCCAGACTATTTAATTTTCAGAATACAGAAGAAAAATCAATGGAATCAGCTGATAAATCTTCACCAAGTGCCGAGATTGCAATGGAAAAAAAGAATATAACCAAAGACAAAGAGCAAAATTCTACCAATGAAGAAAGTGCAGTACCTTTTGCAGCAAAAGAAAGTAATGATACGAATAAAAATATTGGTATGCGCTCGATAGAGTTCGAGGATCAAAGTACAGCTGTTTATGAAGAGGATATTGGTGGTCGTGAGGTTTTAACATATGCTATACCTGATGATAATGTTGAGTTTATTGTGCCTGTAAGTATTATTGTTTCAAAGGAAGAGAATAAAACCAAATTTAAACTTTTTGAAGATTATATGGAAAGGCTTACTGAGAATGACTGGGGTTTGTACGATTATTACCCTTTAATGGCTGAATTAAAATATGAAGAAGAAAACAGAATATTAAATTTGGATGTGCCAGCAAATCAGTCATATAGTTTGTCAGGCTCTGCTGAGAATATTTTATCTCAGGTTTTAACCAGTACGATGAAGTCTTTAGATATTAAGGAAATTAATTTATCAACAGATGGAAATCCTGGAATTAATTTTGGGTATAATGGAGAGATTAAGAAATTTGTTCCTGATGATGATCAGTTTGGAAATCATGCTTATTATTTTTATTATCCAAGCAAGGCAGAAATAAAACCATTTATTGTTCCATATAATGAAAAAATTAGTACAATCGAAGAAGCGTTTTCATCAATGAGAAAGGGAATGGGAGATGAGAAATTAATTCCTTCTATTCCTGAAGATATTCAGTTTGATACAGTAAAAGATCCTGCAGAAAACAAATTGACGATTCGCTTTAAGAAAGGAACTACTATTAATGACGACGCCTCAACATTGCATACAATTGAAGCCATTTTGCTAACAGCAAAAGAATTCAATTATGATGAAGTGAAATTGGAAAATGCACAAATAGATAAAATAGGAAGATTTGATTTAGAACATGAAATTAAGGTTCCAGTCGCAGCTAATAAGCGAATGATAGGACAGTAATTATTAAGACGATCCATTTGGTTCGTCTTTTTCTATATAGTCAAACTGTTTATTTTACTTTATATGGTTCTAAATAGGATCAAGTCAACATAGTGTGAATATTGTAATAGAGGTCTAGGATTATGTAATGAAGTAGGAGGAAAAAATGCGGGATTATTTAAAACGATTTATTATTGTATGTTTAATGGGGCTTTGTATCAGCTTATTATTTATAGGAGGAAGTATGTACAAGCTCTAGGAATAATGATAATGAAATATCAATTTTTATTAGAAAAATGTTAAATAAGCCTAAAAGAAGACATTAATAGACATCCGAAAAAATGTAAGATGTCTGTTAATGTCTTCTATTTTTTTATTAAAGGATAATCCGATTTATTGAGACGATGTCCTTGAGCTGACATAATAATTCAAGTGATGAATCTTCTAATGTTTTATCCAAAGGAGAGCACCATAATTGCTTCTCCACCAGCCATTTTTCTTCCTACCTGCATTGTTGCAATATACTAATATAGTAAACATTCTAACACTCCATCCAAAATAACAATTTTCTGATAATTTTACAAGACGAAAAATCATCTGTCAATTCAATTGATTGTGCATATTTAACGTGTAATCGCTTTAATTTAATAAAGTCATTAGTTTCCATATTTTATTTCTGATTGAGGTTGACGAATAAACCTTTTCATTTTTTGTGCTTTCAAGTATAATTATATTTGAAAAAAAAAATACGGTCTATCTTCGGGGCAGGGTGAAATTCCCGACCGGCGGTGATGAGAGTTTTCTCTAAGCCCGCGAGCCTTTTGAAAGTGGAGCCATTTATCCGAATATTAATTTGGTAAATAGCTTAAGCTTGGGCAGGATTTGGTGTGAATCCAAAGCCGACAGTACAGTCTGGATGGGAGAAGATGGAGGTTCTGCAGACGTTCAAAAATTGCAGGTTACTTGAACGTTTATTTAGTGAACTCTTGGAAAAAATCTCCCTCAAGTGTAATGCTTGGGGTTTTTATTTTTCATGGGCTTAACCTGAACTGCTGAACCTTTCTTCTTTAGGAGAGATAGTCCTAATTAGGAGAGAGGAACATGAATAGACTTTCAGTTAAAGCTTTAGTTTCGATAGGGATGTTAAGCAGTATAGCGTATGTATTAATGCTGTTAAATTTTCCGATACCGCCATTTCCGCAATTTCTTATGATTGACTTCAGCGATATCCCTGCATTAATCGCAGCGTTAATCTTTGGACCAATGGCTGGGATTCTAGTTGAATTGTTTAAAAACATTTTAGATTATTTCATGACAGGAAGTGCTACTGGTGTACCAGTTGGCCATATTTCCAATTTTATTGCTGGCATTCTGTTTGTTCTGCCAACTTACTATGTGTACAATAAACTAAAAACAAAAAAAGGCATGACATTTGGTTTAGTAGCAGGAACACTTATTATGGCAATTATGATGAGTGTGTTAAATTATTTTCTCATTCTACCTGCCTATACATTCTTCTTAAATATGCCAGCTATGTCAGCGCCCGAAATACGTACAATGATCGTAAAGGGCATTTTGCCGTTTAATATAATTAAAGGTCTAATCATAACGACAGTATTTATGCTTATTTTTGGACGAATGAACGCTTGGATTAACAAGCAAGAATCATTAAAAAGTGCAGCTTAATAATCATAATAAAAAGCAACGGCCTGCACCGTTGCTTTTTATTATGATTATATAAAAAACTCCCTTACACTTTAAAGTAAGGGAGCAATATTTAACATATATCAAGTAATGACTATTCAAATTTAAGTGCGTCGCCATCAAATGCTTCATCAGCAACTTTAATTGAGTCTGTTGGGCAGCCTTCGAAAGCATCCATCATATCATCGATTAATACATCTGGAATCTCAACAATTCCTTGGTTATCATCTAGAGTAACGAATGCAATGCCCTCATCATCGTAATCGTAAATATCTGGTGCAGCTGCTCCGCATGCTCCACATGCAATACATGTTTCTTTGTCAACAATAGTGTACTTTGCCATGAAAAATTACCTCCCAAAATATTAAGCGAATTATTCTAAACTTGATCTTTTGTAAAGATGGAAACGAATTCCTCATCCCTATTGTAAAACTGAATGATTAACTTTTCAATAGGAAAAGTATTGAGAATGCTTATCACATAAGGTTCTTAGAAAAGTAAGAATTAAAGAGGTTCTCTATTTTCATTCGTGATAGAATAAAAATAGAATTATATTTAATCTATACTAAATAGTATTGTAAAATCCATAAAATTATGCATATTGGTGATCAAATGAATGACTCTTTAATAAAGATGCTAATATTATATTGTTTACATCGCATTGATAGACAGCGAACCATCTTTTCGATTTTTCACCTTTTAAAGGGAAAAAAGTCTGCTCAAACTATACAAGATGCTCATTTCTTTCAATTGACAAACCTTTTCCATACTTTTACTGACTTAACACGTACCGAATTTGAGGAATTGGTTTTGGAAATGGAAAAACAAGGATATTTAGAGGGTTTTCCTCACCAAAGCTTTCGTTTAACTTCAGATGGATATAAGCATATGGAATTGTTTTTTGAGAAACAGCCAATTCCTATGTCGTTGAATGGTTGGAAATTCCATCAAGTAACCGAGCTATTTTGGGAAAGGCTGTCGCTTGCGGTACAAGTTGTTTCGCATTTAAAAAGCTGGGATTCAAAGTTTATCCCGATTCAACGAAAAAAAGAACTCCATTCTTGGCTTAAAGGATTTATACAAAGAACTGGTTTGAACAGAGAAGAACTCGGCGTTAAGCTTTACGAAGAATTAGTAGATTGCCTTGAAGAATATAAAGAAAATGACCCTTCGTTACTTGTATTAAGGTTAACAGGGTATCAGATTATTGGGCTTACCACGCGCCAAGCTGCTGAAAAAATGAACGTGGATAATGATACTTATCAGCTCCGATTTATAGCACTTATTCATTATATGCTTGAGAATATCCAGGAGAATCCGACAGATTATCCAATATTAAGATTGTTTGTTACGGAAGATAACGAAATTTTCCCACTAACTCACTCTGCAAAGAAGACATATGATTTACTGAAAAAAGGCTTCTTTATAGAGGAGATCGCGCGGATACGAAGACTAAAAAGTAACACAATCGAGGATCATATCGTTGAAATATCATTAAACAGTAGCAGTTTTGATATTTCCTCATTTGTTTCCACCGAAAAACAAAAATTAATTTTAGATGCAATAATGGCGAGTAATTCAAAACAGTTAAAGCAAATACGACAATTTATACCAGATGCAAATTATTTTGAAATTCGCTTAGTATTGACTCGAGTTGGTGAAAAAATATGAAGCTTGAAGATGTGCTACAAAAGCATTTTAATTATTCTTCTTTTAGAATTGGACAAAAAGAAATAATTTCCTCCATTCTAGGTGGGAATCATACAATAGCCATGCTTCCAACTGGTACTGGTAAATCGCTGTGCTACCAATTACCAGGATATTTATTAAAAGGAAAAATAGTTATTGTTTCACCTCTTTTATCTTTAATGCAGGATCAAGTGGAGCAGATGATGATGAATGGAGAAAAGAGAGTGATTGCTTTTAATTCCTTTTTATCCCATGAGGAAAAATATCAAGCTTTGCATCAATTAAGGAAATATAAATTTATTTTTTTATCGCCAGAGATGCTTAGATCAGATCAAGTAATTAATAAGCTTAAAGAAATTGGTATTGACTTATTTGTTATTGATGAAGCCCATTGTATTTCACAATGGGGATATGATTTCAGGCCAGATTATAATAAGCTTGGAGAGATTAGAGAGAGATTAGGGTCGCCATTAACGCTTGCATTGACTGCAACAGCCACACCTGAAGTTAAAGATGATATTATCACTTCTCTAAAAATAGAGGAATGGGAGGAATATATTTATTCTGTTGACCGTCCGAATATTTCATTAGTAGTGGAAAACATCAGAACTTATCAAGAGAAAACGAAAAGAATGGTGGAGCTTATTACGAGTTTGGAAGGGCCAGGAATTATTTATTTTTCAAGTAAGAAATTGTCTGAACAGATGGCGTCGCTAATTAAAGAGATAGGATTCAGTAAGATAGCTGCATACCATGGAGGATTGGAGCAAGAAACTAGAATATTAATTCAGCAGCAATTTATCCAAGGTCAACTTGATGTGATTTGTGCGACAAGTGCTTTTGGAATGGGAATAAATAAGGATAATATTCGCTATGTCATTCATTTTCACATGCCTCTACAGCTTGAATCATATTTACAAGAAATTGGGCGTGCCGGAAGAGATGGAAAACAAAGTCTAGCTCTATTACTGTATTCTCCTGGGGACGAGCATCTTCCTAATCAGCTCATTGAAGGAGAGCTGCCAGGTGATGCACAAATAGATTGGTTATATGATTGGCTGATTGATCATCGTGAAGCATTATATAATTTAAGCCTTTTTGAAAGTGAAATAAGAAGAATTTCAGGGTTCACAGACAACCAATGGAGAATGGTTGAAGCTTTTTTACAGTTTAATGATGGAGAACAAATAGAAAAAACAATTGATCAATTAAAAAAGTTCATAAACGAACGAATGCTGATAAAGTTGACAAAGATTCAGGATATGTATAGATGGACACAATTAACAGATTGCCGTAGAAAAAAGATCTTGAACTATTTTAATGAAGAAAAGACAATAGAGATGAGGAATTGTTGTGATTGCTGTGGAGTTGATTATAGTGGGTTCTATTCATTTATAACAAAAGAGCCTTCTATAAAAATTGAGTCTTCTTTTCATTGGAAAAATCATTTGGCAGAAATTCTTTTAAGTGAGAGAAAAACATGAAGGATAAGTATTCAGAGTTAATTAAAGAGCTTTCAGATAGGGAATTGCTATTTCATTTATATTTAACGCAAGTAATCCTATTAGTGATATCTTCTATTTTAGGAATAATTTTATTTGATCGTTTCTCAGATTTTCTAAACCTCTTTATTATACATGATTGGAATATTTGGCTTATTGGGGGAATCGCCGGATTGCTTGTCGTTATGCTTGATATTACTTTAATGAAGCTTTTACCTCCTGCATATTACGATGATGGCGGTTTAAATGAAAGGATATTTCGCAATCGAAGTGTTATTCATATCGCATTCATTGCTGCAATTGTTGCTTTTTGTGAGGAGCTATTATTTCGTGGTGTTATTCAAACACATTTTGGACTAGTGGTATCAAGTGTTGTATTTGCTGTTGTTCATTATCGTTATATATTTAATTGGTTTTTGTTTTTAAATGTCATTGTATTAAGCTTTTTAATAGGATATGTATTTTTGATAACAGAAAATTTATTTGTTACCATGTTTATGCATTTTATTATTGATTTTTTACTAGGAATAGTTATAAAATACCGTAATAATACAGATTCAAAAAGAGAAGAGAATTTCGAGAAGAAAGAGTCTTAAGGATCAAAGTGTATATTATAATTTGTAAGGATTGCAGGGACTAGCGACGAAGAAATACTAGTAATATATGCTTAGACTTTTTGAACATTCGATTACATATAGGAAGGGATATTCCATGAACAAAGAAGGCCCTTATAGAGATCAAGCAGAACGGCTGCGGAAGAAAGTTTATAGGAATTTGGAGCCAGAAGACATGACAACAGAAAAAGCTTCATTACCACCAAGAAGCAGGCTTCATCGAGAAAAAAGGCAAAAAAGTAAATGGAAGGTTAAATATCCTGTTATACGCCTTCTTGCTTTAATGTTTATTCTCCTGCCAATTGCAATATTCAGCATACATTATTCTTTAAATAAGGATAAGCCTGGTAGTGCAGAAAAGGTAAGCTCAAGTCAGAAAGGGTATGAAGCAGTTGGATATGAAAATCAAAACGAGGATAAAGGGACAACGATAGAGGAAAGAGAAGAACCTCCAGAAAAAGAGGAATCGTCAGTAGATGATTCAGAAAAGAAAGAAGAAGGATCCATCCCTGCTCCTAAAACGCAAGCAAAGGAAAATTCGGATAATAAAGGATCAGCAGTTCTTCCTGAAGGTGATCAAAATCAACAAGACAAGGAAGATCAAAAAGCAGAAGCTGAAGAAGTAATTTATCATACTGTGAAGCCGAATGAAAACATTTTTCGGATAGCGTTGAAGTATCAATCAGGAGTCGATATTATTAAAAAAGCGAATAACCTGAAAAATGATGAAATACAAGTAGGGCAAGTTTTAGTCATTCCCAAAAAATAGATTCCTATTCTCCCGATCATATAATGAGGTACAAGCTCATACACTAGAAGAAAAGGGGACTGGAACAAATGATTGTTCGTTCTCTAAATGTGCTATGCAGATGGAGGGGGAATAATGGAGTCATCAATAAAACTTTTAGATGATCGAACTGATCAGGCAACAAGGCAAATGCTTCAAAAAGTTGTAGAAAGGAAAAGAAAGTTTGATAAATATAAGATGCGCCATTTAATTATTATGTGGGCAACTGTATTTTTGTCATTTTTCTACTTTTTCTATATTTATCAAACAATAATGAAGCCTTATTCCTATTCATTTTCTTCTATGTTTTCGACCTATGTCAACCATTCTGCTAATTTATATTATCTAATATTTATTGTTGGCTTGTATGGGCTTATGAACTTATTACAAGAGAAAAGGGAAAAAGCAGAAAAAGAATATCATGGTTTACGATGTGAAATCATTGACAAAAGCAAAGATCTTTGGAAAAAAGAAGATGAATGGAAAAACAGGCATACTGTTTTTGAAATGATGAAAGCAAATTATGATATTAATTTGTATCATGAAAATAAATAATTTCAGCAGAATTCCAAAAAGAAGCAGTTTTGACTGCTTCTTTTTTCTAAAATACCCTCTTTTTCCCTTGTTCATCCTTTAGAATCTCAACTGCTTCTCTAAACCTTTGTGAATGAATAATCTCCCTTTCTCTTAAGAAGCGTAAGCTATCATTTAAGTCTGTATCATCACTCATATTAATGATCCATTGATAAGTTGCGCGTGCTTTTTCTTCCGCAGCAATATCTTCGTATAAATCAGCAATTGGATCACCTTTTGCTTGTATATATGTGGCAGTAAAAGGTGATCCACCAGCATTTTCATAAAAAAGTGCATTATCATGGTTGGCGTAGTGAGCGCCTAGACCAGCTGCTTTCATTTGTTCTGGTGTTGCATCCTTCGTTAGTTTATACACCATTGTTGCAATCATTTCTAAATGAGCAAACTCTTCTGTTCCAATATCTGTGAGAAGTCCGATAACCTTATCTGGAATGGTGTAGCGTTGATTTAAGTATCGTAAAGCAGCAGCAAGTTCCCCATCTGCTCCACCGTACTGTTCTATTAAGAATTTTGCGAGTTTAGGGTTACAAGTACCTACACGAACTGGGTATTGTAATTTTTTTTCATAGACCCACATTTCTATCAGCCCCTCCTTAATGAACTCCCTCTAAAATTCGATTGTTTAGACAAACAATAACTTCACAAGGAATGCTTAATTAGCAATATAATCGCAAGCTATTATCAGATCATTAATGTTACCGGATGCGCTTCTGCTTTTACACTTGCCAAGGCCATGGAGTATCATCCCAATTCCATGGTTTACCTGAATAGCTATGCCCATATTGCATAAGTGGACCGAATTTGCTTTCAAAATCCTTTCGTATTTTTTTTCTTTCACTAACATAATGATTAAATTGATTGATAGCATCCTCATCACCATTATGGGTATCTAAATATAAGGTGAGTTCCACTAATACAAAATCAACCGCCTGGAGTTGTTCTAATAATTGATAATAATCGGCGGGCATTTGTTTCATTGAGACTGCCCCCTTTTTACTATTTCATATGGACTATACCAAGGATCGTAAAAGGCCTTCCAAAGTGTACCAGCTTTTAAAGCCTCTATCGGTGAAAATTGTGGGAGATTTGGAGGCTGAAAACCAATATAGAGATTGGGTGGGGTCGAATATGTTTTTACTGTAATAGGCTTACAAGGATCAAATGGACTAATATACGGATGCCATGCTTTTCGAAGTGTAAACATGCTGTCCCTCCTTTAGTGTGCGTCATTCAATCTTATGACTAAAATTTAAAAATCATGTTAGATATAAAAAGGGATTTTAAATATTATTGTAGAATTATTAAATACGGAACTGTAAATAATACTTTGAGGTGATAGTAATGTTTGTCAAAAGCGTCATGATTCCTAAATATTCTAGCTATACGATTGATCACGACTCGTCAATTAAGGAAGCACTTGAAAAATTAGAAGAGCATCATATTGATGGATTACCAGTTTTAGATGGTGATAACTATCTTGGTGTCGTAACAAGATACAGAATCTATGAAAACTTTTTTAATGCTGGACAAACAAAGGAAGATTATTTGCAGAATACAAAAGTGAAGGATATTGCAACCCATAAGGATCAATACCTCAAGGGGAATGAGATTTTCGAAAAAACTTTATTAAGTTTGAAGGATTTCCCGCTGCTTGCTGTTCTTGACGAAAAACAGAAATTTGCGGGGATCGTTACACGATTTGATGTTCTTAATCAGTTTCAATCTGCATTTGGAATGGATAAACCAGGCGTACGTATTGCCTTTACCGCATCTGAAACAGAAGGAAGATTGGCGAGGTTGTCAGAAATAGCCCATCAATTCCATGAGTATATTATTTCAATTGTAACCTTCGATGAGACCGACAAGCTAGTTCGCAGAATCGTGATGAAAATTGAAAAGAAGGACAATATTCAAAAATTTATAGAAAAACTTGAAGCTTCAGGATTTAGAATTCTTGATGTTCACGAAGATTAAGAAATAAAGAAGAATCCCTCCCATACAATTTGTAAGGGAGGGATTCTTTTTGATTCGTTATACATTCAATTGTATCATTAGTTTTCTCTGTGGATTATTGTTTATAAAATGGTTTCCAATTCAAGAAAATAATATTGAGGAAATTGTTGTTTCAGGTATATTAAATCCACTATATTTTTTTGCAGCAAGTATTGTTTTTATCATTGGTGTTTTAATTACTGCAGAAATTATCAGAGAAGAAATGATATTAAAGGCAGTTGATTCTATTAAAAATAGGGTATGTAATATTAATACTCTAAAATGCATTATTATATTTATTAGTTTTATCACCTTAATTCATATTGGATCATGGCAAACCGTAGTATTTTTCTGTTTTTCAATTATATATGGTATTATTTCTATAGATTTTTAGAAGCAAAAATTTGTTGAAAACTAGTCAATTGAAAACGTAGCAGGAGGCATTATGATTTTTATTATCACATTTGTTTTCATTTTAGGAGTAGGACTTCTTATTTATATGTATAAGGAAGCGTTTGCTGACCGAGTTATTCAAAATGTAGTTACTTTTTCAGACTTTCCAGAAAGCTTTGGGGAAGTCAAGATTTTTTTCATTTCTGATATACACAGGAGAGCCATCTCTGAAAAAATTATCGAGGAAGTTCAATCAATGAAAGCCGATTTGGTTATTATTGGGGGGGATTTATTGGAAAAGGGGGTACCCTTTGAAAGAGTAAAGCAAAATCTCCAACATTTAAGAAAGCTGGGTCCAGTATATTTTGTTTGGGGAAATAATGACTATGAAGTGGATTTTCGTGCGTTGGATGCGCTTCTACTGGATTGCGGGATAAAGGTTCTTGCCAATACGGCTGTTTCCTTTGAATCAGTAGAAGGAGATAAGTTAATCCTTTTAGGAATTGATGATATTGGCAAAAAACGTGACAGATTAGATTTAGCATTAGAAGATGCAAATGAAACTGGATTTAAAATTTTAGTCAGCCATAATCCACAAATTATCAGCAAAATAAAAAAAGAACACCGTATACGTTTAGTGTTAAGTGGGCATACCCATGGTGGCCAAATTCATATTTTGGGCTATAGTCCGTATGAAAAAGGTAGCTTAAAGAAAAGGAAGGAAACATTTTTATTAATTAGTAATGGCTATGGAACAACTGCTTTACCATTAAGATTAGGTGCAAAAGCTGAGACACATCTTGTCACTATAAAAAAGGGGTAACAAATATTAAGAATGAAGCGGAAAAAGGCGCAAATTGGGTAAAATAACTTACATGACTCACCAATCTTATTTTCTTTCATACACTAAACAAAAGATTTGGTTCACATCAGGGGGCATATACATGCGCTTAGAACGATTAAATTACAATAAAATTAAAATATTTCTTACCCTAGATGATTTATCAGAAAGAGGGCTTACAAAAGAAGATATTTGGAAGGATTCCATGAAATGGCATCAACTTTTTCATGATATGCTAGATGAAGCGAGTGCAGAATTCGGGGTTGAAATTCAAGGCTCCGTTGCTGTAGAGATTTTCTCTATGCAGGCTCAAGGGATGATTATGATCGTTACAATGGAAGAGCAGGGCGATGAGGAGCTTCTTCAGGATGGCTTTATCGAAATGCAGGTAATTATGGGTGGTGAAGAGGAAATCCTTTTTGAATTTTTGGATTTTGAAGATGTGATTCAGCTTGCAAAGCGCCTTAACAACATGAACATTACAAACGGAAGCCTTTATGCTTTTAAAAATTTCTATTATTTTTATCTTTCCAATCAAAATGCGAATGATATAAATAGACTAATCGCAGTTCTAACAGAATACGGAAATCCTTCAATGGTAAGCATCCATATACTGAAAGAATATGGGGCTGTGGTTATAAAGGACAATGCTATCGAAAAGCTTGTACATTTTTTTAGTAAATGAAAGCTATATATATTTTTGAGGAGGATTTTTTCCTCCTCTTTTCATATATTTTATTTTTTGTTCTTATAACTTTCTCTAAAAGTAATGATTGAGTAGAGAATAGGGACTTCGTACATACTGATCTATTTTAACAAAAGGTTGTGTTAAAGCTCAGTGTTGATCATGCTATTTTGTTGTTGATTTTCGCTGCAGACGCGAGACTCCTCGAAAATGCAATGGCATTTTCTCGTGCGGTGTTTAATCAAGGTAGTTTATTCAATATCCTGCGGGAAAAGCGAGTCAAAGGAGACCACGCAGGAGCGGGAACGACGAGGTGGCTTCCGGACCGCCCGCTACGCTTTAGTGCCTGCAGCGGAAATCAATAAGGTAGTTTAACTTTGGCAAAAAATAAAAATCACTTTATATAAAAGAATTGAGAGCGGTTACATAAAATTATCAAAAAATGCGGAAAAAACTACTTTCATCTTGCATAAAAAAATCAAAGGTGTATACTAATGTCTGGAAGCGGACAACAAATGAAAGTGATTCTAGGAGGTTTACACAAAATGGTAGCCAATAATGGTACTGAGACAAATAGAGAAGACAAGCTTGACGTGTTAAAGTCAACCCAAACTGTTATTCATAAGGCATTGGAAAAGCTAGGTTATTCTGATGAGGTATTCGAGCTCCTGAAAGAGCCTCTACGAATGATGACAGTTAATATCCCTATCCGGATGGATGATGGAACAGTGAAGGTCTTCACTGGCTACCGTGCACAGCATAATGATGCAGTTGGACCAACAAAGGGTGGAATCCGTTTTCATCCAGGAGTAACTGAAAAGGAAGTTAAAGCCCTTTCAATTTGGATGAGCTTAAAGTGTGGAATAGTTGATCTTCCTTATGGTGGAGGAAAAGGTGGAATAATTTGTGATCCACGTAATATGTCTTTCCGAGAATTGGAAGCATTAAGCCGTGGATACGTTCGAGCAATTAGTCAAATTGTTGGACCGACAAAAGATATTCCAGCACCAGATGTATTTACAAACTCACAAATTATGGCATGGATGATGGATGAGTATAGCAGAATGGATGAATATAACTCACCAGGATTTATTACTGGAAAGCCATTAGTATTAGGTGGTTCACATGGACGCGAAACAGCGACAGCTAAAGGAGTAACGATCTGCATTAGAGAAGCTGCTAAGAAGAAAGGCATCGATTTAAAAGGTGCTCGAGTAGTAGTACAGGGTTTTGGAAACGCTGGAAGCTTCTTGTCTAAGTTCCTTCATGATGCTGGTGCAAAAGTTATTGGTATATCCGATGCTTACGGTGCATTACATGATCCAAATGGCTTAGATATAGATTATTTACTTGACCGCCGCGACAGCTTTGGCACAGTTACAAATTTATTTAACGATACAATTACAAATAAAGAACTTTTAGAGTTAGATTGCGATATTTTAGTTCCAGCTGCAATCGAAAATCAAATTACAGATGAAAACGCACACAATATTAAAGCGAAAATTGTTGTTGAAGCTGCAAATGGTCCAACAACATTAGAAGCTACTCAAATATTAACTGAAAGAGGAATTTTACTTGTACCAGATGTATTAGCATCAGCTGGTGGAGTAACAGTTTCCTACTTTGAATGGGTACAGAATAACCAAGGTTATTACTGGTCTGAGGAAGAGATTGAAGAAAAATTACAGAAAATCTTAGTGCAATCTTTCAATAATATTTATGAAACAGCTCAATCCCGCCGTGTGGATATGCGTCTTGCTGCTTATATGGTTGGAGTTCGCAAAATGGCTGAAGCATCAAGGTTCCGTGGTTGGGTTTAAGTGGAACGACCATTTTTAACGGGCTTATAGATGTTAGTAATTAGAAGTTGTTCATTTGATTCTTTATTAGAAATCTCCTATCATATTTGGTGGGAGATTTTTATTTTTTAGCTGTCTAGCTCAAGCAGCATCTCATGAACAATCTGTTCTTTAATTGTTCCGAAAGCGCTTGTGCTTTCCTAAGTTTCGCCTTTCTGAAAGGAGTACACAGAAAATGAGAAGAGAAGATGCAATAATTGTAGGTGGTGGCCCTTGTGGGTTAGCGTCGGCCATTTCGCTTCAAGAAATTGGCTTAAAACCACTTGTTATTGAAAAGGGGAACATTGTTAATGCAATATATCATTATCCAACACACCAAACTTTTTTTAGTACAAGTGAAAAATTAGAAATTGGCAATATACCTTTTATTACTGTTGAATATAAGCCTAGACGAAATGAAGCTTTATCTTATTACCGTGAAGTGGTAAAAAGAAAAAACATAAATATTAATGCTTATGAAAAGGTATTAAAGATTACTAAGCAAGAAAATAAGGAATTTTTAGTTATTACAAATAAAGGGCAATATATTTCAAATTATGTCATCATTGCAACCGGTTATTACGATCATCCTAATTACATGAATATTCCTGGAGAAGATTCCCATAAAGTTTACCATTACTTTAAAGAAGCGCATCCCTATTTTGATAAGGATGTAGTAGTTGTTGGCGGAAAAAATTCAAGTGTCGATGCGGCGTTAGAATTAGTCAAGGCTGGTGCAAGGGTTACAGTCATTTATCGGGGGAACGAATATTCACCAAGTATTAAGCCTTGGATATTACCAGAATTTGATTCCTTAATTCGTAATGGTGTGATTAAGATGGAATTTAATGCACATTTACAAGAAATTTTTGATGATAAAGTCATTTATATGAAAAATAATAAGGTTTTTGAGTTAAAAAATGATTTTGTCTTTGCCATGACAGGCTACCATCCAGATCATAAATTTTTGAAAGCGATAGGCGTCAAGATTGATACTGAGACAGGAAGACCATTTTTTAATAGTGAAACAATGGAAACAAATATTGAAGGCATATACATTGCTGGTGTTATTGCTGCAGGGAATAATGCAAATGAGATATTCATAGAAAATGGCCGCTTTCACAGTGGGAAAATAGCTGAATCAATAAAAAACAAGAAATAACTAGGGGGAGTCTCATAAGTCGAATTTCGGCTTAGGGACTGCCCCTAGAGTTATATTTTCAAACCATTAAACGTTAAACATGTCTTCAATTTCTTTATTATTAGTCGTACTTGCTAAGCCAATAAGCAACTTAATTCGTGCTTTTTGACCATTTAGGCCATTCGAAAAAATGACTCCTAAATCCTTTAATTGTTTTCCTCCGCCATCATAGCTGTAAACATCTTGAGCAATTCCATTGAAACAGCGTGAAACGAGGACAACAGGAATATTTTTTTCGATTAATGCTTTGATTCCTTCAATTGTTGCAGGCGGCAAATTGCCCTGTCCTAACGCTTCAATTACAACACCGTGATAATTTAAATCACGAATTGCATAAAGTAGAGTTGAATCCATTCCGGCGTGCGCTTTCATTAAAGCAACTCGCTTTGAAACATTATCAATTTTGTAATATTCGTCATTTGTTGGGAGATGGTGGAAGAACACACCTCTTTTAGTTACAATACCAATCGGTCCATATTGAGGACTTTGAAAGGTTGATACATTGCTAGTATGTGTTTTTGTTACATTTTCTGCTGTATGAATCTCATCATTTAAAACGACAAGGACGCCTTTGTTCTTGGCTTCTTTGCACGACGCAACCCTTATTGAAGAAATTAAATTATAAAGGCCATCAGCACCAATTTCGTTGCTAGATCGCATTGCTCCTGTTACAACGATTGGAAAGGTTGCTTGGATTGTTAAATGAAGGAAGTAAGCTGTTTCTTCCAAAGTATCTGTCCCATGTGTTATGACAACACCCTCAATTTCTTCTTTATCAAAGTGATGTTCAATTAATTCCTTAAGTTTAAACATTTCAATAGGTGTAATATGAGGTGAAGGAAGATGAAATGGTTCTTCAATAATAATTTCAGCAAGTGATAGTAATTCTTTCGTTTTTTCTGTTAATGGGTTGATTTCGGTTGGCTTCACTGCACCTGTAGATGCATCCTCACTCATCGAAATTGTTCCACCAGTGTGAATGACGAGAATTTTTTTCTTTTGCATTATGATTCCCTCGACTTTCTAAAATTTCCAAAGTGCAAAAAGTGTGTTTTTGGTCGAAATGGCACGAATCGAGTGATAATACACTTTTTGTGCTATTTATAGAAATATGATTTTCTTTCTACTCATATCATGATACGATTAAGAAGGTGATAATTATTATTGTTTCCTTCTATGAAGTATTGTTGCAAATAGAAAAAAGCACTAATTATTTCTTTGGCTAAGTGTTTTAGCGTATTAACGAGAAATTGAATTTTGATTCATTATACTGCTTTTAAGATTGTTTAAGAAAAACTAACCATTCGCCAGAAGGACATGGCAATGAAAAGTTTTTTAATTATAGAAAAGAGGCCAGTACATGCTTGGTATATTATCTGCGGGTATTGCCCCTGGATTAGCGTTGTTAAGCTATTTTTATTTAAAAGATCAATATGATTCAGAGCCAATCTATACAGTATTTAAGACTTTTTTATTTGGTGCGCTGCTTGTATTCCCAATAGCGTTTATTCAGTATGTTCTCGAAACTGAAAATTTGATCGAGTCCAGCTTTATAAATGCGTTTCTCTCCTCAGCAACGCTAGAGGAATTTTTTAAATGGTTTATTTTATTCTATACTATCTATCAGCATGTAGATTTTGATGAACCATATGATGGAATTGTCTATGGGGCATCTGTTTCATTAGGCTTTGCTACGTTAGAAAATATTTTTTATCTTATTACGTATGGGTTAGAACATGCGATTGGCCGGGCTCTTCTTCCCGTATCAAGTCATGCGTTGTTTGGAGTTATCATGGGTTATTATATAGGAAAAGGGAAATTTTCAGCAACCTCTAAATATAAATGGATTATTCTTTCATTACTTTTTCCTATCATTCTTCACGGTACCTACGACTTCATATTAATTACTCAAAAAAATTGGCAATTTGTAATGTTTCCATTTATGACTTTCCTTTGGTGGTTAGGATTAAGAAAAGTTAAGAAAGCTAGAGAATTAAGTGCCCAACATTTCAGAAATCAGCTAGACTTCTAAGAACTCTTCATTCCAATATCGAATGAAGAGTTTTTTTATTTCCATGTGTTTGCATAAAAAACCAACTACTACAAAATATAGAGATAATGTTATAAAGATTTACATTGGAGGTTACTATCCATGAAAAAGAACATGTTGTTTACTAAGGTAATTCTTATTATCTCTCTATGTATAATGGTACTTCCCATGAATGGCAATGAGGAAAGAGCTTTAGCTTTTTCAAATCAAGTGATCCAACAAGGAGCTGTAGGAGATGATGTGATAGAACTGCAATCAAGGCTGCAATATCTTGGTTTTTACAATGGTAAGATTGACGGAGTTTTTGGATGGGGAACTTACTGGGCTTTAAGAAATTTTCAATATGAATTTGGTTTAAAGATTGATGGACTTGGTGGAGCTGATACGAAAAATAAACTTGTCAAGGCATCAAATTATAATGAACAATTTGTCAAGAATCAAATTGCAAAGGGAAATAAGTTTACTCATTACGGTGGAATGAATCTTGAAGCTCAAAAGAAACCTGCTAAGGGAGCACCTGCAAAAAAGACTAAACCAACGCAGCAAAAACCAACACAGCAAAAACCAACAGCTGCTAATGTGCCTAACGGATTTTCACAAAACGATATTCAATTAATGGCAAATGCTGTATATGGTGAGTCGAGGGGTGAACCATATACAGGTCAAGTTGCTGTCGCAGCAGTTATTCTGAACCGTGTAAATAGCGCTACTTTCCCAAATACTGTTTCAGGCGTTATTTTTGAACCAGGTGCGTTTACTGCGGTCGCTGATGGACAAATTTGGCTAACCCCGAATGAAAGGGCTAAAGAGGCGGTGATTGATGCGATTAATGGCTGGGACCCAACTGGAAATGCATTATACTATTTTAATCCAGATACAGCGACAAGTGCTTGGATTTGGTCGAGGCCACAGATTAAAAGAATTGGTAAACATATTTTTTGTAAATAGTGAGGTGAGGAATATTGCTTAGAGGAATATTAATAGGTGTACTTACTTTAGGAGTAGCAGGTACTGCATTTTGGGGCTACCAAGAGCATCGTGAGAAAAATGCGATTCTCATTAATGCAGAAAATAATTATCAGAGGGCATTTCATGGCCTAACCAATAAAATAGATTTATTACATGACAAAATCGGAACAACATTGGCAATGAATTCTAGAAAATCATTATCACCAGCGCTGGCTGATGTTTGGAGGCTAACGGCAGAGGCACATTCAGATGTTGGACAGCTTCCGCTTACCTTGCTTCCTTTTAATAAAACGGAGGAGTTTCTTTCTAATATCGGAGATTTTAGTTATCGAACAGCAGTAAGAGATCTAGATAAAGAACCACTAACTGACAAAGAATATCAAAACTTAAAGAAATTATACTCAAATTCAGCTGATATACAAAACGAATTGCGTAAGGTTCAGCATTTAGTATTAAAAAATAATCTCCGCTGGATGGATGTAGAAATGGCGCTTGCAACGGGGAAAGAAGCTGCTGACAATACGATCATAGATGGTTTTAAAACAGTTGAAAAAACAGTTGAAGGGCATGGGGAGACTGATCTCGGTCCTACTATGGTAAGTCTCGAGAAAAAAGATAAAAACTTCCAATATTTAAAAGGTAAAGAAATAACAGAAAATGAAGCAGTCCAAGAAGCAAAAAATTATGCAGGATTCGGCAATAATGTAAACATTAACGTAACAGAAAATGGAAAAGGATCCGCTTACGGTTTTTATAGTGTCACAATTCAAGATAAGAAAACAAAACAGGAAGCTAGTATGGATATTACAAAAAAAGGCGGCTATCCAATTTGGTTTATTTTAGACAGGGATATTAAAAAACAAACAATTAGTTTAAATGAGGCTAGCAATAGAGCAGTATCCTTCTTAAAAGAAAATGGATTTAAAGATTTAGACCTTTTCGAAAGTGCACAATATAATCATACAGGTGTGTTTACATTTGTTTCAAAACAAAATGATATAAGGATATACCCTGATTCAATAAATGTTAAAATTGCGCTGGATAATGGGAATATAGTTGGGTTTTCTGCAGAAGACTATTTAAGATCTAACCATAAAAGAAATATTCCAAAACCGGTTATTTCAATAGAAGATGCAAGGACTAAAATTAATCCTCAAGTGAAAATAATGGAAGAAGGGTTAGCAATAATTCAAAATGATATTAATCAAGAGGTCCTTTGCTATGAGTTTCTTGGTACTCTTGGAGAGGATACGTATCGAATTTTTATTAATTCAGATAATGGACATGAAGAAAAAGTTGAAAAACTTGAAAATGCAGAACCCATTTTTGAGAATGTTGTTTAGTGAAAAGTTTTATAGCTTTTTCCTTCAGAGTATAGACAAAGTATAAATTAATACATTTTAGGCTGATTGAAAACTCTTGTCTTTCGAGGCACGAAGCCTTACGAGGAGCGGAGTTGTCATGGATGGATAATGAGCACCGCAGGAAGGTGAGAAAGCGAGCGTTTGTCAAAAGCCTGTAGGGAAAAGTAATATAGCTTTTCCCTTTTTTAATTTTCCCTCCTGAAAATAAAAATGATCATGTACAAACAACATGATAAATGTCATAATTAAATGACAAGATTATCCTTTAAAGGAAATGGATTTTGATATTTTTCTATTGTTTTGAAAAAGGAAAGTGTGGTCCAGATGGTTAAAATTGGTGATGTACTTGTTTTAGAGCCTAGATATTCTGATAAAATTGAAAAATATAAATGTAAAATTGTTGAAAAGAAAGATAATAGCTTGTATATTGACTATCCAATTAATATGGAGACTGGTAGAACTATATTTCTTATGGATGGGGCTCAATTTAAGGCTAGCTTTGTTACGGCAGATGGATCTGTTTTCCTATTTGAATGTGAAGTGTTGAGAAGAATAAAATTAAATATTCCGATGATCATCATATCATATCCTGGTGCGGATCAGCTTGTCAGGATTCAACGTCGGCAATTTGTCCGTGTTGAAACAGCTGTAGATGTTGCAGTTTATGCTTCTGAAGAAGGTGAATTCCCTCCTTTTGTAACTGTTACTGATGATATTAGTGCTGGGGGTGCAGCTATTATTAGTGATAATAAAAGAAACCTTTCGCCGAATATGATGATTGATAATTGGTTTGTCTTGCCGATGCAAAATGGAGAGGTCCATTATTTGAAATTGAAAAGCAAAATTATTAGAATATTGGAAGTTAATGAATCAAAGTCTATTATTTCTATTCAATTTATTGATATTTCACCGCTAGATAGACAAATTTTACTCCGTTTCTGTTTTGACCGACAACTCGCACATAGAAAAAAAGGATTAGAAGTATAAAGTGAAACTCCAATCAGTGCGGGCTAAAATCACCCACTGAATAATAATTGAACAATATACTCTCAGATTCCTAAGTTTCCCATAATACTTCTCTTTTGGTCGTGCGAAGTATTGCTAAAGTAACATTCCATGAATTGTGGTTTTTGGCTGACTTGAACATCCATGTCATAGCTATCACCTTTCCTATGTGTGATGTTAATGCTCTCCCAATCCTTCCTTGCATTGTCTGTTGTCGGGTATTTACGGAAATAGCTATCTTGTTACTCGCAATCTAGAAATGCAGGTCTTACTGCCGTTAATATGGGGAAATAAGTATAATTTTTCATATTCGCCCTCATAATAAGAATAAAAAATACGGAGCGACTTATTATGAAGGCAATAGAAAGAATCATTATTAAAATTATTATGATTCAATTTTTATTCTTGATCATAACTCAATTATTTTTTCATAAATTGAATATTTTCCCTGAACTGAAACAGCTTACCCAATACGAAGGGGTAACTGATAATAATTTCACGGAATTTCTGGAAACATTTAGGGGTAAATAATTTTTAAGCGGGCTGAGCCTGCTTTTTTTTTGTATAGGAAATTATAATTTTCGCTATCTGTTGATAACTTTAGATATAGTTTATCTATGTTCAGCTCCAGCGCCTACCTCCGACGTACAGGACGTACTAGTGTCGACAATGCGACAGGATAAGGAAAGCTTCTTTGAATATTCATCGCAGGAACAATTTGTCCTTTAATTGTTCCGAAGGCGCTTGCGCATTTGTTCTGATTATACTAACATAGATTAATTCGGTTATTTATGTAATCATATGTTAAAATAAAGTAGACAAGAAACATATTCAGGAGGCACTATGAACAAGAAGATTTCAATAGCAATTGATGGTCCTGCAGCAGCAGGGAAAAGCACCGTAGCGAAATTTGTAGCCGAAAAACTTTCGTATATTTATATAGATACTGGCGCAATGTATCGGGCACTAACGTATAAAGCGTTAAAAAAACATATAAGCTTAGAAAATGAAGATGAATTGATAAATTTATTAAATGATACAACAATCATTTTACTTCCCGGTGATCAAGGTCAGTTAATATTCCTTGACGAAGAAAATGTGTCGGAAGATATTAGGACTCGTGAAGTAACGAATACCGTATCCATTGTGGCAAAACATAAATTAGTAAGAGAAGAGATGGTTGAAAGGCAAAAAAGCTTTGCTGTGAATGGCGGGGTAGTAATGGATGGAAGAGATATAGGAACACATGTCCTTCCGGATGCAGAAGTGAAGGTTTTTCTATTGGCTTCCGTGGATGAACGAGCAATTCGCAGACATAATGAAAATATTCAAAAGGGATTTCCTTCCGATCTAGCGAAATTAAAAGAAGAAATCTCATTGAGGGATAAATTAGATTCAGAACGGGAATTCGCACCATTAAAAAAAGCAGCGGATGCTGTTGAAATTGATACGACGGCTCTAACGATTGAACAAGTTGTTGAGAGAATTATGGTGCTTGCCCTTGAAAGGATCGGATGATATTGACGTTTTATTCATTTGTTAAATCAGTTGTTCTGGGAATTTTAAAACCAATATATCGTTTTGAAGTTACTGGAAGAGAACATTTTCCAAAAGAAGGTGGAGTACTGCTGTGCTCTAACCATATTAATAATTTTGATCCTCCTGTTGTTGGGATTAACGCACCACGCCCTGTTCACTTCATGGCTAAGGAAGAGCTTTTTAAGGTCCCTTTATTGGGGAAAATAGTCAGTAATCTAAATGCTTTTCCTGTTAAAAGGGGTATGAGTGATCGTGAAGCATTAAGAAAAGGACTGGCAATTTTAAAAGAAGGCCATGTTTTAGGGATTTTTCCTGAAGGAACAAGAAGTAAAACAGGGGAATTGACGAAAGGGCTGTCAGGTGTGGGCTTTTTTGCCCTACGCACAGATGCAGCGGTAGTACCTTGTGCAATAATTGGCCCTTATAAGGCTTTTAAAAGATTAAAAGTCATATATGGAAAACCAATAAACATACAGGAACTTCGTGATAAGAAAGCTTCTGCTGAGGAGACAACTGAATTAATCATGGAAGAAATCCGTAAACTGATAAATGAAAATCGTTAAACCTTCTTGCTTGACAAAATAAGTCGTTTGTAAGAAGTTAGTAAAAAGGAATTTTATAATAATTAGATAGCTGTCTTACCTCATAAGGAAAGCTACTACAAGTGGTCATCGGGAAGAGCAATCTAATTGTTCCGAAGACACTTTTGCATTTCAAATAAGGAGGAGTACATATGACTGAAGAGATGAATCAAGTTGAAGTGAAAAATTTCGAAGTTGGGGATAAGGTATCTGGGCAAGTTACAAAAGTTGAGGAGAAGCAAGTCATTATCAATATTAATGATTGTAAGCTTGATGGTATTATTCCTATTAGTGAATTATCTAGCCTTCATGTTGAAAAAGCAAGTGATGTAGTTTCAGAAGGAGATCAGCTTGAGCTTGAAGTCCTTAAAGTGGAAGAGGAAGCCTTAATATTATCTAAACGAAAAGTAGACGCTGAGAAATCATGGGCAAATCTTGAGGAAAAATTTAAAAATGGTGAAACTTTTGATGCAGAAATTAAGGATGTAGTTAAAGGCGGATTGGTTGTTGATCTAGGTGTACGCGGATTTGTACCTGCATCACTTGTTGAAGCATTCTTTGTAGAGGATTTTTCTGATTATAAAGGTAAAACAATGGCCTTTAAAATTGTTGAGCTAGAGAAAGAGAAAAACCGCTTGATTCTATCTCATCGTGCAGTTGTTGAAGAAGAAAAAGGAAAGCAAAAGAATCAACTATTAGAATCGCTTGAAGCAGGTCAGGTATTAGAAGGAACTGTACAGAGAATATCTGATTTTGGTGCTTTTGTTGATATTGGTGGACTTGATGGGCTTGTTCATATATCACAATTGTCCCATGAACATATTAACAAACCGTCAGATGTTGTAGAAGAAGGTCAAAAAGTTCAAGTTAAGATTTTAAGTGTTGATCGTACGAATGAAAGAATCTCATTATCCATTAAAGAAACACTTCCTGGACCATGGACTAATATATCTGATAAAGCTCCAAAAGGCAGTACACTAAGTGGTGTTGTAAAAAGGCTTGTATCCTATGGGGCGTTCATTGAGTTATTCCCTGGAGTTGAAGGACTTGTTCATATCTCCCAAATCTCTCATAAGCATATAGCTACACCTCATGAGGTATTAAAGGAAGGTCAAGAGGTCGAGGTAAAGGTACTAGATGTGAATGAACAAGACAAGCGTCTATCTCTCAGTTTAAAAGAGCTCCAAGAAAGAGAGACTGAGACTGTAACTGATTATGAGCTTCCAGAGGAATCAAAAGGATTCCAGCTCGGTGAAGTGATTGGTGATCAGTTAAAGAATTTAAAATAAAAATGGTGATTATTGTGTCTAGATCAAAACGAAAATGGGATCATATACAAATAGCACTTACAACAGGCCAAAAACGGCTTGCAGGTTTTGAGGATATTGCATTTATCCACCAAAGTTTACCTAATACGGCATTAGAAAAGGCAAATTTATGTACAAAAATTGGCGAACTTCATTTAAGTTCGCCAATTTTTATCAATGGTATGACAGGTGGTGGGGGAGAAAAGACATTACAATTAAACCGCAATCTTGCGTTAGTTGCGAAAGAGCTAGATTTAGCTATTTCAGTAGGTTCCCAAATGTCTGCGCTTAAGGACCCATCAGAAAAAGAAACATATCAGGTGGTACGTAAAGAATTCCCTAATGGCATCATAATCGGAAATTTAGGCAGTGAGGCAACAGTCGATCAAGCAAAGGGTGCAATTGATATGATTGAGGCAAATGCGCTGCAAATACACTTAAATGTCGTGCAAGAACTGACAATGCCAGAGGGTGACCGAGACTTCCGTTCAGCACTTTACCGTATTGAGGATATCGTTAAAAAAACCGATGTCCCGATAATCGTAAAGGAAGTTGGATTCGGAATGAATAAAGAAACAGTTTCTAAACTTGAATCAGTCGGTGTATCCGCAGTCGATGTCGGTGGATTTGGCGGAACAAATTTTGCTCAAATTGAAAATGAAAGACGAGAAAGTGATTTACAATTTTTTAATGAGTGGGGCATTCCGACTTCTATTTCAATTGTGGAAGCAAAAAATGGCAGTAAAGATTTATCTGTTTTAGGTTCTGGCGGCATTCAAACTAGTCTTGATATTGCAAAGGCGATTGCGTTAGGTGCAGATGCTGTAGGGATAGCAGGGTATTTCCTAAAAATCTTAATGAATCATGGAATCGAATCATTAATTGAGGTTATCCAAGTCATGCATTCAGAATTAGCGATCATGATGACAGCCCTTGGTGCAGTATCGATTAAAGATCTTCAGAAAACTCCTATTATTATTTCAGGTCATACACATCATTGGCTAAATGAAAGAAGTATTGATACAAAAGGATTTAGTCAGAGGAAAATTCATAAATGAGCCAGTAAAACTCTTGCTAACTAAAGCAAGAGTTTTTACATATACTCTTATTTATTATTATTCAATTCTCTAGCTTCTTCTGGACTTTGCAACTTTGTAGAACCGGGATAATGAAGGGCCTGATCTCGGTTTGATTCTACTCTCTTACTTTTTTTTAGTTTCATTTCTTGACGATCTCTTCCCATATTGCACACCTTCCTTTCTTAAGATGTAGTTTGCAACAAGAAAATAAAATGATTCCATCAAATCTCGATTCCTTATGACTAAAGTACATAGATAAGTGTCATAATGGGAATGTTAGGAGGTGGATAATAAATGGAAGGATTAACATTTTACTGGATTGCATGGTTTTTTTGGGTTATTGCCACCTTTTTGTTGAAAAAAAAACATGTAAATAGGTTAAGACTATCACTTTGGATTTTATTACTAATCATATTTTCGCCGCATTCCATTCTTCTGTTTGAAATGGAAATATCGTTAGCTAGTATAATACTCGTAATTCCTTTATTCAAAGTCATAGTTAGAATGAAAAAAATAAAAGCATCTTATTTATTATTATGCTCATTTATCATAATGCTTTCCTATGTATGCTTTCATTTATTTGAGTTATTTGATCCTGTTTGGATTATTTTCCCAAGAATTTGGATGTTGACTGTATTATTAATATCTTTATCCATTGTCTTACAGACAAATAAGATTTATCGTATTATTATTATCTTATTAGGATCAATTCAAGGCGAATTTCTATATGCACTTATCCTAAAAAAATATACATTTCCTCATGTCATTGGCTCATATGCTTTTTTAGATGTTATTGCGCTCTCAACAATAATAATTGCTACATGGAATGGATTGGAATACTTGTCAACTTTCTATGAGAAAAACTTGAATCGAGTTGAAAAAGAGAAACAAAAATTATTATAACTGAAAAAATGGACAAAATTGTGAAACACTGATTGATATTCCAAGTTTTTCATTGCGAGCCTTGTACTGCTTTGATAAGATAATGAAGTTAGACCCTTCTATAAAAATTGAAAGAAGGGTTTATTTAATAGGATTTTTAAAAATTCAGGAGGTTAAGTAGTTGCTTAGCAAACTAAATGTAAAAATATACAATTCACTGATTTTCGCTAAAGCTTTACTTAACTATTGTAGAAAGAAAGGGTGATGTTCATGGCAAAACCTGTAGTGGCAATTGTCGGACGTCCAAACGTAGGAAAATCAACAATTTTTAACAGAATTGTCGGGGAACGAATTTCTATTGTTGAGGATATTCCTGGTGTGACTAGGGATCGTATATACAGTTCAGCAGAATGGTTAAATCATGATTTTAATATTATTGATACCGGTGGGATTGATATCGGAGACGAGCCGTTCCTAGAGCAAATTCGCCAACAGGCAGAAATTGCTATAGATGAAGCAGATGTCATTATTTTCCTGACAAATGGCAGGGAAGGGGTGACTGCTGCAGATGAGGAAGTGGCCAAAATACTTTATAGGGCAAAAAAGCCTGTCGTACTCGGGGTTAATAAAATTGATAATCCAGAAATGAGAGATCAAATATATGATTTCTATGCGTTAGGATTTGGAGAGCCATTTCCCATATCAGGTTCACATGGGTTAGGATTAGGTGATTTACTAGATGAAGCTGCGAAGCATTTTCCTAAACATGGGCAAAAAGATTATGAAGATGATGTTATTAAATTTTCCTTAATTGGAAGACCGAATGTAGGGAAATCATCTCTTGTTAATGCAATTCTAGGAGAAGATCGTGTAATTGTTAGCAATGTTGCCGGTACTACGAGAGATGCAATCGATTCAGAGCTAACTTTTAATGGAGAAAAGTATGTCATTATAGACACAGCAGGAATGCGTAAAAAAGGTAAGGTATATGAAACAACCGAGAAATATAGTGTTCTTCGCGCTTTAAGGGCAATTGAACGCTCGGATGTAGTTCTTGTAGTGATTGATGGTGAGGAAGGTATCATTGAGCAGGACAAGCGGATTGCAGGATATGCACATGAAGCAGGGAGAGCAGTAGTCATTGTTGTAAATAAGTGGGATGCTGTTGAAAAAGATGAAAAGACCATGAAAGAGTTTGAGCAAAAGATTCGAGAACATTTTCTTTTCCTTGATTACGCACCAATTGTATTCCTTTCTGCTAAAACCAAAAAACGAATTCATACACTTATTCCGATGATTAATACCGCTAGTGAAAATCATGCATTACGTGTTGACACAAGTGTCCTTAATGATGTAATAATGGATGCGGTTGCAATGAATCCAACACCTACGGATAAGGGGAGACGCTTAAAAATATACTATACGACACAAGTCGCTGTTAAGCCGCCGACTTTTGTTGTGTTTGTGAATGAGCCTGAATTAATGCATTTTTCTTATGAGCGTTTTATAGAAAATCGAATTAGAGATGCTTTCGGCTTTGAAGGAACACCTATTAAGATATTTGCAAGAGAACGAAAATAATCGGACCATCTCTGAATCTTGAAAGAGAAAAGCGAAAGCTGAACAAATATCAATAAAAGGTAGTGATCTAATGGAGCGAATGACAGAAAGTGTTGCTGTCATTGGAGCAGGCAGCTGGGGAACTGCATTAGCCATGGTATTAGCGGATAATGGACATGAAGTTCGCCTTTGGGGGCATAATCCAAACCAAATAAATGAAATCAATGAATATAAAACAAATAAAAAGTATTTACCTGAAGTACTTCTTCCAGAAGGAATTATTGGTTTTTCACATCTAGAGGAAGCATTAGAAGGTGTCAATGCAATGGTACTAGCTGTCCCAACAAAAGCGATTCGTGAAGTAATTAGGAAGATCAACTCTATTAGAAAAGAACCGCTTACAGTTGTCCATGTTAGCAAAGGAATTGAGCCTGATACTTTACTCCGTATATCTGAGATGATTGAACAAGAAATTTCCGTCAATATTTTGGATAGTGTAGTTGTTCTTTCAGGACCGAGCCATGCTGAGGAAGTTAGTTTACGTCATCCTACAACTGTTACTGTTTCATCGAAAAATATGAATGCTGCTGAAAAAATTCAAGACTTATTTATTAATCATAATTTCAGGGTATACACAAATCCAGACCTTGTCGGTGTTGAAATCGGTGGAGCATTGAAGAATATTATTGCACTTGCAGCTGGTATTACAGATGGATTAGGATATGGTGATAATGCGAAAGCTGCCTTAATCACCAGAGGATTAGCTGAAATTGCTCGTTTAGGAATAAAAATGGGAGCAAGTCCGCTTACCTTTTCAGGATTAACGGGTATCGGAGACTTAATTGCGACATGTACAAGCGTACACTCACGAAATTGGAGAGCAGGTAATTTACTCGGTAAAGGTCATAAGCTTCAAGAGGTTTTAGATAATATAGGAATGGTAGTCGAAGGTGTAAGAACTACAAAGGCCGCTAAACAATTAGCCAAAAAATATGATGTAAATATGCCGATCACCGATGTTCTTTATGATGTGCTTTTTAATGATGTGAATGCAAAGGATGCAGTAGATCTTTTGATGGCACGTGGTAAAAAGAATGAGATGGAGGATTTTACAAACGTACTTGAAGGCGAATTAAATTTAGTGAATGGAGATAATCGTTAATATTTTTGAAATATGGGCATTCGAGGATGCGAGAAAGCATCTTGATGCATACAATGCAACGAAGCAAACTGGTGAAATGAACAGGGTGCGTGGGTTATTTAGTCACCCGGCTAAGTTAAGGAATAGCCCCTTCCTTAGCTTAGCCTTTTTTTGTTTAAATATATTTTACTTGCTTAGTGTTAAATAAGTATATAGCTAAAGGAAGATTTAAGTAAATAACGTCCAAAAAGGGATGTTCGTTCGGTAATGTCTTTGTCCAAAAGATCGCATATGTAAAACTTAGAGCATTCGCCCAAAAAGGAATTGGCAAACGTCAAGTTTTTCTATTAATGACTTCATACCAAGAGCTAAGAGTAGTTTCTTTTTCAATCTGATAAGGGGTATGATATAATACAATTCGGAAAAAGGAGTTGATTTTATGTCACCGTCATTAATGAAAATGTGGATATCTCTTGCTTCAATGGCCTTCATGTTTATTTCTATTTTAATGATTTATTTGAGCCGTTATAAGTTAAGTGGAATATTAAAGTTCTTAACAGCACTTATCGCTTATATTTTAATGATTGTATCAGGTATTATCATCTTTTTTGTTGTCTTTAGCGGCCCTACCAGTGGTTAAATCGAAAGGGAAGTTGCATGCTAAAAGGTGCTTAGTATTAGCCGAGCCATTACTAATTAAATTTATACATAGTCTAAAAGGGTTGATTGAAATGAAAAAAGGTTTGCAGCTTTTAAGTATGTTAGTTTTATTAATTCCTATTCTTGCTGGATGCATGTATCCAAAAGAAAATTTAGCACAAAATAAAATACCATATCAAGATCAGGTTCAAGCTGTACAAACAGCTGTAGATCAATTTAAAGAAGATAATAATGGTTTACTGCCAATAAAAACAAAAGATCAGTCGACCCCAATATACCAAAAATACCCGATTGATTTTAAGAAATTGGTGCCACAGTATATGGCTGAGGCACCAGGGAATGCATATGAATCAGGCGGTGTATTTCAGTATGTTCTTGTTGATGCTGAAACCGATCCTAAAGTAAAACTGTTTGATTTAAGAATGGCTGAAACCATTCGTGAGATAAAATTGAGAATGAAATCATATAAGTACCCACCATATAAGGAACACATCGTAGGAAATGTTTTTACATTAGATTATAAAAAAATGGGATATAAAGAAGATCCAGTAGCTCTTAGTCCTTATAGTGGAAGAAATCTTCCTTTTGTAATAACCGGTGATGCTGAGGTTTATGTAGATTATACGAGTGATCTTTATGAAGCATTGCAAAATAAAGAAAATTCATATAAACCAGGGGATGATATCAGGAACATACTAGTTGAAGATTCAGTCTTTGTTCCCGTATATTCATTACCATATACAATTGATGAAAAAACAAAAAAACCTATCTTTTTGGTGAAATAGGCATAACCCTTCTTCTGCAAAATATATTGTAGGAGAAGGGTTTTTTTAATATTAATATTTTTACATTGAAAGTAAATGAAAAGCAAAATATTTTTATTTTGAGAGTTAGATAACTGTCTAGCTCCTGCGCCTACCCCCGACGTACAGGACGTACTAGTGTCGACAATGCGACACATCGCACGACCAAAAGAGAAGCTTTTGGGAGGATGTCGCGTTTTTGTCGACCTCGAGGTCACAAGCTTGGCTAGTTGCGGCTCCTAGGGACGAATGTCTAGCCAATCCCTTCAAGAAGACAAAGAAAGTCTTCTTGCAGGGCTCGTCTTGTACTTGTCGAGGGTGAACACTAAGGAATGCTCCTAAGAATAATCATCGCAGGAATAATATTTTCTTTGATTATTCCGAAGGCGCATCCGCATTTCAAATAAAAGGGGTAATTAATTATAAAAACTGTCATAACGAGATAGGACAACGTCATAAACATATACTGTCCAAACATAATAGATAGGATAATATTATCCCACAGATTCGGGAGGGGATCACTTGGAAAAGGTAGATATTTTTAAAGATATTGCCGAAAGAACAGGCGGCGATATATATTTTGGAGTAGTTGGAGCTGTGCGTACAGGTAAATCAACTTTTATAAAAAAATTTATGGAATTAGTTGTTTTGCCTAATATGAGTAATGAAGCTGACCGTGCTCGCACCCAGGATGAACTCCCTCAAAGTGCAGCCGGGAAGACAATTATGACAACTGAACCAAAATTTGTACCAAACCAAGCCGCTTCAGTCCATGTAGATGAAGGCTTGGATGTAAACATTCGATTAGTTGATTGTGTAGGTTATACCGTTCCAGGTGCAAAAGGATATGAGGATGAGAATGGTCCACGAATGATTAATACACCATGGTATGAAGAGCCAATTCCATTTCATGAGGCTGCAGAAATAGGAACAAGAAAAGTGATTCAAGAGCATTCCACAATTGGTGTTGTAATTACAACTGATGGAACGATTGGGGAGATACCTCGGAAGAATTACTTAGAAGCTGAGGAAAGAGTGATCAATGAACTAAAAGAGGTTGGTAAACCTTTCATAATGATTATAAATAGTGTTCAGCCTCATCACCCAAACACAGATGCACTCAGGAAAGAATTGGAAGAAAAGTATGATATTCCAGTTATTGCTATGAGTGTTGAAGGTATGCGTGAATCAGATGTGTATAATGTCATGAGAGAAGCACTTTATGAGTTTCCAGTGCTTGAGGTTAATGTAAATCTTCCGAGCTGGGTAATGGTTTTACGTGAAGATCATTGGTTGAGAGAGAGCTATAAAGAAGCAGTTAAAGAAACTGTAAAAGATATTAGGCGATTAAGGGACGTCGATAGGGTCGTTCATCAATTCAGTGATTTTGAATTTATTGACCGTGCAGGTTTAGCCGGAATAGAAATGGGGCAGGGAGTTGCAGAAATAGATCTATTCGCTCCAGATGATCTCTACGATGAAGTATTAAAAGAAATTGTTGGCGTTGAAATTCGAGGAAAAGATCATTTATTAGAGTTAATGCAAGATTTTGCTCATGCAAAATCCGAGTATGATCAAATCTCAGACGCATTGAAAATGGTCAAACAAACTGGCTATGGAATTGCAGCTCCATCGCTTGCTGATATGAGTCTTGATGAGCCAGAAATTACACGCCATGGCTCAAGATTTGGTGTAAGATTAAAAGCTGTTGCACCATCCATTCATATGATTAAAGTGGACGTGGAATCAGAGTTTTCTCCAATTATAGGAACTGAAAAACAAAGTGAAGAACTTGTTCGATATTTAATGCAGGATTTTGAAGATGATCCTTTGTCCATTTGGAATTCTGATATATTTGGAAGGAGCTTAAGCTCAATTGTTAGAGAGGGAATTCAGGCGAAACTTTCCATGATGCCTGAAAATGCAAGATATAAGTTAAAAGAGACGTTAGAAAGAATTATAAACGAAGGTTCAGGCGGATTAATCGCAATTATTTTATAAAGACTCCTATTAGGAGTCTTTATTGTTTTAGCTAAAAGGAAAGTTTAAGTTTATTAACGAACTAAAGTAAAGTGTGTGCTCAATTAAATATCTGCTAATAAGATCGCATAAGAAAACTAAGGCATTCGCCAAAAAGGACTTGGTGGATGGCATGTATCAGAGTGTAGAAAAAGCATAATTTAAAACTATTTCAGGCTGATTGAAAAAGCTTGTCTTTCGAGGCACGAAGCCTTACGAGGAGCGGAGTTAACATGGATGGGTAATGAGCACCGCAGTAAGGTGAGTATCGAAGAAAGCGAGCGTTTGTCAACAGCCTGGGACTTGGCGAACGCAAGTTTTTCTAATACTCTTTAAGACTAAAGTTTTACTGTAATCTTGTTACAATATCGTTAAAATAAGAAATATTCCCCATTAAAACGTGAATTATTCTTGATAACAGCAAATGATTGTGATAATCTTTTAACAGAATTACTGTTGTAATACCATAAACCCTTATTATTAAAGGCTTTTTAATAAAAATAGATTGAAAACTTTCCGTTTTTGATTTATTATTGGGCTTGTTAAACAAAAATACATTGCAATGTTTAGATTTCAGTAATTTTGTTTACAAATGTAAGTAGAATGCTTAATATTTTTGGGTTTATATTTATTTTGGGAGGAGGTGAAAGGCATGAACAAGACAGAACTAATTAACGCAGTTGCGGAAAGCAGTGAGCTTTCTAAGAAAGATGCAACTAAAGCAGTTGATGCTGTTTTTGATGCAATCTTAGATGCGTTAAAAAATGGTGATAAAGTACAATTGATTGGTTTTGGTAACTTTGAGGTTCGTGAGCGTGCTGCACGTAAAGGGCGCAATCCACAAACTGGTGAGGAAATCGAAATCGCTGCAAGCAAAGTTCCTGCTTTCAAACCAGGTAAAGCATTGAAAGATGCTGTTAAATAAGTACATATGAGTGCTTAAAGTAAGCATTAAATTAAAACCGCGAGTTTTCGCGGTTTTTTTTGTTCATTTTGGACTGCATTGGACGTGCAGACTCCGATGTTGGCTTCAGGATAAGGAACCTGGATAAGCATTATTATCCTAGAAAGGAAAAGAATTAGATTTTCGTGGAATTGCAGTCTATAATTGATATTCCATTTGGCTACTATATACTTCGAATAGCTCGAGCAACAAGCCCCTCTCCGACAAATAACTTAAAGCTATGCTATTGGTCGTACCGTGGTGTATGGCTCCTTGTTTTGTTACGTCAGCACTATTTCAATAGAGCGAAGGTAATAAGCCAATCCATCAAGAAGGTTAAAAAATCAAACTTCATTTACACTTGACTTATGATTGTTATGGGCGAACTAGTACTTTCAGCGTTTCTTTTTTGCTTGTTTAGAAAATAATATGCTAATATGGAAATATTGGAGTTTTAGAAAGCTGTGATTTGAGGAGGAAGTATGATGGCAAATGTAAATCGTGCGCAGATTGAAGATGCAGTACGTTTAATATTAGAAGCGGTGGGGGAAGATCCTGATAGAGAAGGATTACATGATACACCAAAAAGAGTTGCAAAAATGTATGAAGAAGTATTTATGGGGTTGAACCAGAATCCTAAGGAATATTTTGAAACTATTTTTAGTGAGGATCATGAAGAATTGGTTCTAGTGAAAGATATCCCTTTTTATTCAATGTGCGAGCATCATCTTGTACCTTTTTTTGGGAAAGCACATGTGGCATATATTCCTCGTAATGGAAAGGTGACAGGTTTAAGCAAATTGGCTAGAGCAGTCGAAGCAGTTGCTAAACGTCCCCAGTTGCAGGAGCGTATTACATCAACTGTGGTTGAAGCAATAATGGAGAAGCTTGAACCACATGGGGCCATGGTGGTAGTTGAAGCAGAGCATATGTGTATGACAATGCGTGGAGTAAAAAAGCCTGGTTCTCAAACAGTTACCACTGCGGTTAGAGGGATATTTGCAGAAGATGAAAAAGTTCGAGCTGAAGTACTATCTTTGATAAAATTTTAATCAAATAAAGCAAAAATATAGGAATACTCCTTTATCACGCTAAAAAAACCTTGAAGGGTGTAATTATGGAGAAAAGAAATTCGACAAGTAATGATTATATTGTTATTAAAGCTCAGGAAGATGGGGTCAATGTAATTGGGTTAACAAGAGGTTCTGATACAAGATTTCATCATTCAGAAAAGCTTGATCAAGGAGAAGTGATGATTGCCCAGTTTACGGAACATACTTCAGCAATCAAAATAAGAGGAAATGCAAAGATTTTTACCTCATTTGGTGAAGTTGAAAGTGAAGCAAAGAAATAAATTTTGTTTAAGTGCAAAAGAGGTTAAAAAGACTCTTATGCTCTCCTGAATTTCGCCTATCATGAAAAAGTAAGTTATGATATAATTGTCACTGTCTTGTTGTAATTCATAAGTATTCAAGTAATACAGCTTTTGATAAAAAATAATTATTCCATTCAAAAAATAGATTATTTTTTATTATTGAATTAATTTATAGCAGAGATATAAAGAAAACAAGGAAAAAAAAACAAGGGTGATTGCATGCAAGACATAAAGGTTAAATTGGCAGATGTTAAGGAGCAAATCGAAGAAAAGATTCGGCACCCTTATTTACTTAAATATATTAAGTCTCCTATTATTGACGAAGATAAGCTTTTACTCCTAATTTCAATTCTTGAACAGGTCAATCTTCCAGAAAAAAAAACGATGAACTATGCTATAACAACTATGCTTATTCAAATTGCCCTTGATACTCATGAGCTTGTTTCTAATCAGAAATCAGATCCTAATCAGTTTAAGCATAGACAGTTAACTGTATTAGCAGGTGTTTATTATAGTGGTTTATATTATAAAATTCTTGCAGAACTAGATGATGTTAACATGATTCGTTCACTAGCAACAGGGATAAAAGAAGTGAATGAACAAAAAATTTCAGTATACCAGAAAGAATCTGAGAATATTGATGAATTAATGGATAGTATTAAAAAAATTGAATACTCCCTGTTTGATAAGCTTTGTACTTACTTAGATGATCCTAATTATTGTGAATTTGTTTCAAATCTATTATTAATGAAACGGTTGATAGCAGAAAAGACGCTGTTTTTACAGGGTGTTTCACCTGTCATTTTTGAGTCGTTAAAAAAATTGTTATTAACTGATCAAATGCATACAGAATTAAGTAGTGAGCAAAAGCAACTTTTGGTACATACATGTGACCGATACATTGATTCTTCATATGAAAATATTCAAACATGTATAAGCAATCTCCCTAATATGAATGATATGTTGATACAAAGAGTTCAAACTATAATAAATCAGCATCAGCCCGCAGAAAATATTTTTGTGGAAGAAGGTTATTAGTCATGCAACAGTCAAAAGAAGAGCGCGTCCATCATGTATTTGAGAAAATCTCTAATAATTATGACAAAATGAATTCTGTTATCAGCTTTCAACAACATTTAAGATGGCGCAAAGACACAATGAAGCGCATGAATGTCCAAAAGGGTGAAAAAGCGCTAGATGTATGCTGTGGGACAGCTGATTGGACGATAGCATTAGCAGAAGCAGTAGGTTCTGAAGGAGAGGTCAAAGGTCTTGATTTTAGCAAAAACATGCTGAAAATTGGAGAGCAAAAAGTAAAGGATCTAGGAATTAATCAAGTATCACTTGTGCATGGGAATGCTATGGATTTGCCCTTCCAGGATAATTCCTTTGATTATGTTACGATCGGTTTCGGGCTGAGAAATGTTCCAGATTATTTACAAGTTTTAAAAGAAATGCATCGGGTGGTCAAACCTGGAGGAATTGCTGTTTGTCTAGAAACATCCCAACCAACCATGTTTGGTTACAAGCAGGCATATTACTTATACTTCCGCTTCATTATGCCTTTGTTCGGAAAAATATTTGCAAAAAGCTATAAGGAATATTCTTGGCTACAGGAATCAGCAAGAGACTTTCCAGGAATGAAGGAACTTGCCTTAATGTTTGAAGAGGCTGGTTTTGTAAATGTTAAATACAAGCCGTACAGCGGTGGAGTAGCAGCGGTTCATATTGGCTACAAAGAAAAATAAAACTTTTTCTGAATGCTTTTTTCGTAAATGGAAGCTGCAGACAGGATGTTAAGCTGGGTGAGTATGGGAAATGAAGTTGAAAATAATGTATTCATTTCTGAATTCAGATATAAAAAATATAGAGCAAACACTTGAGGAGACGGTACACGCAGAGTCTCCTTTACTACACCAAGCGTCCTTGCATTTATTAAAGGCCGGGGGAAAAAGAATTCGCCCTGTTTTTGTTTTGCTTGCAGGTAAGTTTGGAAAATATGACATTAATATCATAAAAAATGTGGCTGTTTCACTTGAACTCATACATATGGCTTCCTTAGTTCATGATGATGTTATTGATGATGCAGATTTGCGTCGTGGCAAGCCAACGATTAAGGCAAAATGGGACAACAGAATTGCTATGTATACCGGCGATTATTTATTTGCACGTTCACTTGAACTAATTACAAAAATCGAAAAGCCATTTGCACATCAAATATTGGCTGACACATTAGTTGAGTTATGTATTGGGGAAATCGAGCAAATTAAAGATAAATATAATTTTGAACAAAATGTCCGAAATTATTTTCGTAGAATTAAAAGAAAAACTGCCATATTAATAGCAGTAAGCTGTCAGCTCGGTGCAATAGCTGCTGATGTCGATGATGAGATTCATCAAAAGCTTTACAAGTTTGGATATTACGTTGGGATGTCTTATCAAATTATTGATGATGTACTTGATTTTACTGGTACGGAGAAGGAATTAGGAAAACCAGCAGGAGATGATCTTCATCAAGGAAATATTACTTTGCCAGTCTTGTTTGCCATGGAAGATGCAAAGATTCGCAAGGAAATAGTCAAGGTTCGGGAAAATACTGAAAGAGCTGAAATGGAGAAGATAATCTCGTTAATCAAAGGGTCAGGTGCTATTGAAAAGTCACTAAGGGTAAGTGATAATTATTTAAATAAAGCACTTAAAATATTAAATGACCTTCCTCAAAATCGTGCAAAGAAAACATTGAATGACATTGCAAAAGTAATAGGAAAGAGAAGTTTTTAATGTTTCTATGACAGCCATTTTCCTTTCCTAGTTGTAAAATTTTCAAAACAATGTTAATATTTTCGTGGATTATCACATTTAGGTAATTCACTATACATAAGCTTTAGGAGTTGAATTTAATGGAAAAAACATTTTTAATGGTTAAGCCTGATGGTGTTCAACGTAATTTAATTGGAGAAATAGTTGCTCGTTTTGAAAAGAAAGGCTTCCAGTTAGTAGGGGCAAAATTAATGCAAATTTCAAATGAGCTTGCTGAAAATCATTACGGAGAACATAAAGAACGTCCTTTCTTTGGAGAGTTAGTGGACTTTATCACTTCTGGTCCTGTATTTGCTATGGTGTGGGAAGGCGAAAATGTGATTTCTACAGCACGTCAAATGATGGGAGCGACTAATCCTAAAGACGCTGCTCCTGGAACGATTCGTGGCGATTTTGGAATTACAGTTGGAAAAAATGTTATCCATGGATCTGATTCACCTTCAAGTGCAGTACGTGAAATTGGACTATTCTTCAAACAAGAAGAAGTTGTAGAATATTCAAAGCTTATGAATGAGTGGATTAACTAAAATAGTCCAAGCACTGAAGCTAGATTGTTTTTACTCTTGCAAAAAATAATATAATTGATCTTTATAAAATGGCACCTGCAAAATGCGGGTGCTATTTAATTTCTAACTTTTGTAGGAAAAAACTAGTCCTTTTTTCCTTATTTTCAGCTATACTTACAATAGGATAGAGATAGAAAATAGGATTTAGAGGAGAAGAAAAGATGTCTCGGGATTATGAGGAATTTATAGTCAATATTAAGAAAAAAACAGGGATTGATCTTTCCCTTTATAAAGAAGCGCAAATGAAAAGAAGGCTGCTATCATTATATGAGAAAAAAGGATTTCAATCCTTCCATGATTTCTTTGAAGCATTAAGAAAAGATAATGAGATATTAAACGAATTTCTAGATCGAATGACTATTAATGTATCGGAATTTTACCGAAATTCAAAACGATGGGAAGTTCTTGAAAATAAAATTCTTCCCAAATTGCTTTCTAAAAATAAACGTTTGAAAATATGGAGTGCTGCCTGTTCAACAGGTGAAGAACCATATACGGTAGCAATGGTAATGTCGAAATTTATGCCATTATCACAAATTCAAATATTAGCAACGGATATTGATGAAAATGTCATTTCTAGAGCGAAATTAGGTGTTTATCCCGAAAGATCCTTGAATGAAGTACCTGAAGATATGAAAAAGAAATATTTTCAGAAAGATGGAAGCTTTTATAGGATTTCAGAGGATGTAAAAAAAACAGTGACATTTCGTAAGCATAATCTACTTGCAGATAGCTTTGGTGGGCCATTTGATTTAATTATTTGCCGAAATGTTCTTATTTATTTTACAGAAGAAGCCAAGGATGAACTTTATATTAAATTTAGTAACGCATTAAAATCTGATGGAATTTTTTTCGTTGGGAGTACTGAGCAAATCTTTAATCCCGTTAAATATGATTTTGAAACAGAGGATACTTTTTTCTATAAGAAAAAAAAATAAATAGAGCCTGGATTTCCAGGTTCTATTTATTTTTTGCAGTTAACAATTTTTTAAAAAGAATGGATCATGTATCGGAGTGTAGATAAAGTATAATTCGTTTCCTTTTTAGGCTGATTGAAAACGCTTGAATTCCGAGGTGCGAAGCCTTACGAGGAGCGGAGTTACCGTGGATGGGTAATGAGCACCTCAGGAAGGTGAGTAACGAAGAAAGCGAGCGTTTGTCAGCAGCCTGAAATTTTATTGTTTTGTCGAAATACAATTATTCATGTTAAAATGAGTGCATTCGAAAATGTTATAGGAATTTTCAATATTTTACTATGTTTATTTTTATTCCTATGTTATATTGGTACATAATCCTTTAATGAGTTGAAGGGGGAAAGAGTTTTGAGATATTTAACTTCAGGTGAATCACATGGACCGCAGCTGACAGCTATTATTGAAGGACTGCCTGCAGGATTGCCGTTAGTTGATTCGGACATCAATATGGAATTATCGCGGCGTCAAAAAGGTCATGGACGTGGCAGACGCATGCAAATTGAAAAGGATACTGTACAAATTACTGGTGGGGTAAGGCATGGTTATACACTTGGCTCTCCGGTAGCTTTAGTTGTTGAAAACAATGATTGGAAGCATTGGACAAAGATAATGGGACAGAATTCAATTGCTCCAGATGAAGAAGAAGAAATGAAAAGAAAGATTTCTCGTCCACGTCCTGGTCATGCGGACTTAAATGGAGCAATTAAATATGGACATCGGGATATGCGAAATGTTCTTGAGCGCTCTTCAGCAAGAGAAACAACAGCAAGAGTTGCTGCTGGTGCAGTTGCAAAAAAACTTTTGTCGGAACTAGGAATTAATATTGGCTCTCATGTTGTTGAAATTGGCGGAGTGAGATCTTCTGTAAAAGAATATGAGTCTCTTGATGAACTAAAAGAAATAACAGAAAGTTCACCTGTCCGCTGTCTTGACCCAGAGGCTGAAAAGAAAATGATGGAAGCGATTGATTTGGCAAAAGAACAAGGAGATTCCATCGGTGGTATTGTTGAGATCATTGTTGAGGGAATGCCTCCTGGGGTAGGCAGCTATGTTCATTATGACCGCAAGCTAGACGCTAAATTGGCTAGTGGGATTATGAGTATTAATGCTTTTAAAGGCGTTGAGATTGGCATTGGTTTTGAAGTTGCAAGCAAGCCGGGCAGCGAGGTGCATGATGAAATTACGTGGAGTAAGGAAACAGGATATTACAGAAAAACGAATCGATTAGGTGGTCTTGAAGGCGGTATGACTACAGGGATGCCAATTATTGTTAGAGGTGTAATGAAGCCAATACCAACTCTATATAAACCACTGAAAAGTATTGATATAGAAACAAAAGAACCATTTACAGCAAGTATAGAACGCTCTGATAGCTGTGCAGTTCCTGCGGCGGCAGTAGTTGCGGAGAATGTAGTTGCATGGGAATTGGCGGCAGCAATTGTTGAACAATTTTACTCAGACAGATTTACAACATTAAAGGAAGTTATTGACCAACAAAGAGCGTATGCGAGGGATTTTTAAAATGGAAACTATCACCATTGGGACTGATTCGAAAACATATCCTGTTTATGTTGGTTCAGGAGTAGTGAAACAGCTAAACTCCTATATATACAAAAACTTCCATTTATTAACGGATATAATGATCATCACAGATGAAACTGTTGCAAGTCTTTATTTAACAAAACTTCAAGATAATCTATCAGATTTTGAAACATTTTCTTATGTTGCTCCAATAGGTGAAAGGGCGAAAACCTTTGATGTTTATTATCAAGTATTAAGCTTTGCTCTTGAACGGAAGCTTGACCGTAAATCACTGATACTAGCCTTTGGTGGTGGAGCAGTAGGAGATCTTGGCGGGTTTATCGCTGCAACATATATGAGGGGAATTCCGTTTATTCAAGTGCCAACCACTATTCTTGCGCATGATAGTGCAGTTGGAGGTAAAACAGCGATCAATCATCCATTAGGCAAAAATATGATTGGCTCATTTTACCAGCCTGAAGCGGTTTTTTATGACTTAAATTTTTTAGGCTCACTCCCTTTAAATCAGAGAAGATCTGGTTTTGCAGAAGTGATAAAACACGGTCTTATTCATGATCCATTTTTTTTAACTTGGCTTATGGGGAAAATAACCACTCTAGGGGATTTTTCTGATAGTGATTTAGCCTATTCATTAATAAAGGGAATTGAAATAAAAAACTATTTTGTTTCAAAAGATGAGAAGGAATCTGGAATACGGGCCTATCTTAATTTTGGGCATACTTTAGGCCATGCAATAGAGGCTGAGTTGGGTTATGGCAAATGGACACATGGGGAAGCTGTATTAGTCGGTATGTTATTTGCCTTGAAATTAAGTAAGAAAATTACAGGCCTTGACTTTAATACTGACAATTTTAATGCTTGGCTTGATCACCTAGGCTATAAAACTGAAATTCCTAAAGAATTATCCCGAGAAAAATTGCTAGAGAGAATGAAGCAGGATAAAAAATCAGTTGGTCAAAAGGTGAATTTTGTTTTATTAAAGGAAGTTGGCAGTCCTGTCCTTTATGAAATTTCCGATGAAGAGTTATTAATGCAACTTGAAATTTTTTAAAGATAATTATTATTTTTTTAAGTATGAGAAAGGTCAGTGCAAGCAGCCACCCTTTTGCCGACTAAAGGCGCCACGTCCTCCCAAAAGCATTCTTTTGCTCGGGCGATGTTTTGCTGCCACAGCTTTCCTTATCTTGTGGCAACGTCGGCACTATGACGTCCTTTACGTCAAGGGTAAGAACAAAGGATTGTTTCTGCAATTGTCATCACAGGAACTATGGTCCTTTGATGGGTACGCGCTTGCGCTTTTCTTAGCTAACAGGAAAGTTTAAGTTTATTAACGTACTAAAGCAAAGTGTGTGTTCAATTAAATATCTGCTAATAAGATCGCATAAGAAACACTAAGGCATTCGCCAAAAAGGACTTGGCGAACGCCAAGTTTTTCTAAGGGGAAGGAGGGAATGAGTGTGATTCGTGGCGTGAGAGGAGCTACAACCGTTAATGATGATAATGAAATTGAAATTGTCCAGGCAACTGAAATCTTACTTCGTAAAATGATCGAAGAAAATGAAATTGAAGCAGAATTGGTTGCTTCCGTCTTCATTTCCGTTACAGAGGACATCACAGCAGTCTTTCCGGCAAAAGCTATGCGTTTAATAGAGGGGTGGAAGTATGTTCCTGTCATGTGTATGAGAGAAATTCCCGTCGCATCCTCATTGCCAAAATGTATACGTGTAATGATTCACGTGAATACAAATATTCCGCAGAAAGAAATCAGCCATATATATTTAGGGGGAGCAATTAGTTTAAGACCCGATTTAAATACAGTTGATCAATCTTAATCTAGAAATGGATCATAATGAAGGAAAATAGGTGAATAACATGAAATGGAAACAGCAACTGCTTGAATTAACCCCTTATCAGCCTGGGAAATCAATTGATGATGTTATGAGACAATACGGCCTTGAGAAGATTGTTAAGCTAGCTTCGAATGAAAATCCATTTGGCTGTTCAGAAAAAGTGATTGCTGCCATTAAGTGTTCTGCAGCATCTTTTCCAATATATCCAGACGGATATGCAACAAATTTACGAGAAGCATTAGTAAATCATTTTAACTTAAGTCCTGCACAGTTTATTTTTGGAAATGGTGCAGATAACATTATTCAAATTATTTCTAGGGCGTTCCTAAGTTCAGAAACTAATACGGTTATGGCGAAACAAACTTTTTCACAATATAAACACAATGCTGTGATCGATGGAGCAGAAATTAAGGAAATTCCACTAATAGACGGAGAGCATGATCTTAATGGCATGCTTGAAGCTATCGATGAAAAAACCGCTGTCGTATGGGTATGTAACCCAAATAATCCGACAGGGACTTATATTTCCGAAAATCGATTGAAGGCATTTATAGAAAAAGTTCCGAGTGATACATTGATTGTTGTCGATGAAGCATATGTTGACTATGTCGTTGCAGACGATTATTGCGAGTCAATTAAATTATTAGATCAGTTTCCTAATTTAATTATTTTACGTACATTCTCAAAAATTTATGGTTTAGCAAGCCTAAGAGTTGGTTATGGCATTAGTCATCCGGAAATCATTAAAACATTAGAGCCTGCTAGAGAGCCATTTAATGTGAATACAATTGGTCAGGCTGCAGCTAAAGCAGCAATTGAAGATCAGCCATATGCAGAAATTTGTAAACAAAAAAACCGTGAAGGACTCGAACAGTTTTACCGTTTTTGTGAGGAGAACGGTTTAGATTATTATCCTTCACAAGCAAATTTTATACTGATTGATTTTAAAAAGGACGGAAATGCAGTCTTTCAGTTTTTGCTAGAACACGGGTTCATTGTTCGCTCTGGAAAGGCGCTCGGGTTTCCGACATCTGTGAGAGTAACGGTTGGTTCAAAAGAGCAAAACGAAGGCGTAATTCAAGCAATGGTCAAATTAATATCTGAAAAAACAGTCATTTAATATTGCATATGAAAAATCGGAGGTACTCGTCAAAAAGGATTTGATGAATCTCTGGTTTTCTAATAGAGAATAATGGTAGGAATAAAGAAATCGGCTAATTGGCCGATTTCTTCCAGTCTAACCTCCAATCTCTAACCTCAATATAGGTGGTGAGCTTCTTGGATGGCCGTGTATTTATTATTGGATTAGGATTAATTGGTGGATCATTAGCATTATGTATAAAAAAAGAACATAAAGATTCCTTCATAATCGGCTATGATGTTAATAAAGAGCAAACAAGACTTGCTAGGATGCTAAATGTTGTTAATGAAACAGCTGAAACGATTGAACAGGGAGCGAAAAATGCAGATTTAATTTTAATTGCTACTCCTGTGAAAGAAACAGAGAAGGTCTTACAAATATTAGAGTGCATACAGCTAAAAAGTAACGTCATTATTTCTGATGCGGGCAGTACGAAAAAGGAAATCGTGCAATTGGCTGGAAATCTCAAAAATATGGGAATCACATTTATTGGTGGTCATCCAATGGCTGGTTCTCATAAGACAGGGGTTACCGCTGCAAAAGCGATTTTATTTGAAAATGCCTTTTATTTATTAACCCCTGAAGACCATATTCTTGAGGAACAGCTGCATAAGCTGCAAAATTGGTTATCAGGGACAAAAGCTAGGTTTATCACAATAACACCGGAAGAACATGATTATTTGACAGGTGTTATTAGTCATTTTCCTCATATTATTGCTGCATCCCTTGTGCATCAAGCTGAGAAAACGAGTACGAAGCAAAAGTTAATTCCAAGTTTGGCAGCAGGTGGTTTTCGCGATGTAACAAGAATTGCATCCAGCAGTCCAGAAATGTGGAGAGATATTCTACTACATAACAAAGATGTACTTTTAAGTTTATTAGATGATTGGCAAGAGGAAATGAAGAAAGTAGCTGAAATGATTGCAGCTGAAAATAGTGAGGAGATTTTTAACTATTTTTTTTATGCAAAGCAATTCCGTGATGAATTGCCACAAAAAGAAAGAGGAGCAATTCCGTCTTTTTACGATCTTTTTGTCGATGTACCAGACTACCCGGGTGTCATTTCAGAAATTTCTGGTTATTTAGCAAAAGAGGAGATTAGTATAACGAATATTAGGATTCTAGAAACACGTGAAGATATTAATGGGGTTCTAGTAATTAGTTTCCAAACGGAAGAGGACCGCACTCGTGCAGATCTTTGTATTCATAAGTATACTAATTATGAAACGTCGGAAGGTCTTTAGGAAAACTACTAGGTTTTTATAGATATTAGGAAGGAGGATTTTCATGAAGCCAATAAAACTACAAACGAAGATTCCTTCGTTGAAGGGGATATTAGCCATACCTGGTGATAAATCAATATCTCATCGATCCATAATGTTTGGGGCAATAGCAGAGGGTGAGACGACGGTAACTAATTTTTTATTGGGCGAGGATTGTTTAAGCACTATCTCATGCTTTAAAAAATTAGGTGTATCCATTCAACAGAAAGAAGATAAAGTGATTATTAATGGCAAAGGGTTTTATGGGCTAGAAGAGCCTTCAGAAATATTAGATGTTGGAAATTCAGGAACAACGATTCGTTTACTTTTAGGAATACTTGCTGGACGTCCCTTCCATTCAGTTTTGGCAGGGGATGAATCGATTGGCAAACGACCAATGACAAGAGTAACCAAGCCATTGCGGTTAATGGGTGCTGTTATCCAAGGCAGAAAAAACGGCGAATTTACTCCTTTGTCGATAAAAGGCGGGAATGTGAAAGAGATAGATTATGAGCTGCCAGTAGCAAGTGCTCAAGTCAAATCTTCTTTGCTATTTGCGGGATTACAGGCACAAGGAATAACGAAAGTCTTTGAACCTGTAAAAACAAGAGATCACACTGAAAGAATGATCAAAAAGTTTGGCGGTGAAATTGAAATTGATGGACGTACAGTCCGTTTAAAAGGAGGTCAGCGGCTTTCTGGGACATACATACATGTTCCGGGAGATATATCATCTGCTGCTTTCTTCCTTGTTGCAGGTGCTATAGTACCTAACAGTGAAATCACGTTAAAAAATGTTGGTTTAAATCCAACAAGAACGGGTATTATTGATGTGATGAAAGAAATGGGTGCAGATATTACAATCATCCCATATGAAGACGATACTTTTGAACCTTGCGGTGATATTTTAATAAAATCTTCTATTCTTAATGGAATTACTATTGAAGGGGATATGATCCCTAGATTAATTGATGAGATCCCTGTGATAGCTCTTTTAGCAACACAAGCAGAGGGCGAAACTGTAATTAAAGACGCGCATGAACTAAAGGTAAAGGAAACGAATCGAATTGATACTGTTGTCTATGAGCTAGCAAAGCTTGGAGCGAAAATTGTTGCGACAGATGATGGTATGATCATAAAAGGAAAGTCAAACTTAACAGGCGGAACAGTATCAAGCCATGGAGATCATCGAATTGGAATGATGCTTTCTGTTGCTGCAGCTATCTGTAAGAATGAAGTTTTCCTTGAAAATGAAGAATCAATATATATATCCTATCCTTCATTTTTCGATCATTTAAAATCTCTACAATAATCTTTTGGGGGCTGTACTGCAGCCCTTATTCAATTTTAGTGATTAATAAATAATCATAAATTCAAAAAGATATACATAGCTTGTCATAAGACCGTTAAAAGGGTGGTATTATGACTTATATAATTGAAAATGCCAATATTTTGAAAGATCAAAAATTAACTAAGTCCTCTCTGTTAATTGAAAATGGGAAAATATCATCCATCAAACCTATTTTTAAAAAGTATAGGCACATGAGAATGGATGCTGACCCCTATATTATGACGCCCTCACCAATCCTATTCACTAAAGAGATTCCGGGTGATCTCTCATTTCAAGAAATAAAAAAATACTATATTCAGGAATATATTCTTAAAGGCAGCACAGCTTTTTTAACAATGGCTACCGTAAAACATGAGTATGAAGTACATGTAGAAATTAAGAAATTGAAGATCAGATTATTAAATTGTCCAGTCGATTATATTATAGGTGTTAGATGTCCAATACGATTAATAACACAATCTTTCATGAGAAGGTGCAAACGTGAAAAAGTACCTGCAGTGTTCGTTGATATTCAATGTGTGGACGAGCTATATGAAATTCCCTGGGGTTGGATAAGAGAGGCCATGTTTCCTTATAATAGTCCACTTATACCAATGTTTATTAATAATAAGGAAAAGGAGAACAAACAAGCAAAAGTGGAATGGAAAAGAATAATGGAGGAAGAAAAAATTCCTTGCGTTCCTGATGAGTTAGTAGAAAATCAGCCCATTTCATATCCTGTACGATCTCAAATTGGAATATTTCCACTTAAATCAAGTATTCATCAAGGCTGTGAATTGTCTTATAATCTATACTTAAAAAGTAACGAAATCAGAAAAATTGATGAAGAGGAATTGTTTCATAATCATAGAAATAAGCTGGTTATTACTGTTCATAAGGGTGAAGTCATTAGAGTGAAGGATGAAGTTATTTTTCGCCCAGGATTCGGAGAACATGTTAAAATAAATACACCATCTTTCTATAAAATTGATGTTTAACCTTGAAAGGATAATGAGAATGGATAAAATAAATCAAATCATAACGCTTTTAGAGAACGGTAATCATGAAGAAGCGTTAAGAAGCTATCGAAAAATACTTACAAACGGTTCCCATGAAGAGAGATTTGTTCTTGGAGAGGAATTATTTCAGCTTGGTTTTATTGAGGAAGCAAAGGCATTATTCGAAAGATTGCTTGAGTCCTATCCTGAAGAGGGAGAGTTACTTGTCCTCTTAGCAGAGGCCCATATTGACCTTGGTCAAGAGGATGAAGCAATACTTGTGTTAGAACGATTAAATGAAGAAGATCCAAGCTATCCTCAATCCTTATTATTGCTAGCTGATCTCTATCAAATGGAAGGCCTATATGAAGTAAGCGAGCAAAAGCTAATGAGAGCAAAATCTATTTTACAAAATGAAGTTATAATTGATTTTGCTTTAGGGGAGTTATACGCTGAACAAGGAAAATTCTTAGAGGCAACAAAGGCTTACGAAAAAGTTCTTATGACGGACGATGTGATAGCTGGAGTAAATGTCAATCAAAGAATGGCGGAAGTTCTTAGTGTTGGTGGCGCATTTGAGAAAGCTTTACCCTATTATGAAAAAGCTTTGAATGAAAAAATTGAAATTAATACCCTTTTTAGTTTTGGATTCACAGCCTTACAAGCTGGCTTTAATCGGACTGCTATCGAAAAATTTAATGAACTCAAAGAGCTTGATCCGGAATACCATTCCTTATACTTATATCTTTCAAAGGCATATGAGCGTGAGGAAGAGCTGCAAAATAGCTTCAATGCCATAAAAACAGGAATTGAGTACGATAATTTTAATAAAGAACTTTTTTTTCATGGCGGGAAACTTGCACTAAAGCTTAATAAGGAAGCGGATGCAGAGGTGCTTTTTAGAGAGGCTTTGGCCCTTGATCCAGAGTATACAGAAGCTGCTTCCACCTTGACTAAATTATTCCTTCATCAGGAAAGATATGAAGATGTTTTAGAAATAACAGATTTATTTAATGACTTTGAAGAAGAAGAGCCTCGGCTTCTATGGGATGCTGCCATTGCCTATCAACATTTAGAGGAATATTCATTAGCATTAAACAAATACACAATCGCATATACTTACTTTAAAGAGCATTCAGATTTTCTTTCGGATTACGGGAATTTTTTAATTGAGGAAGGAAAAATGAGTGAGGCTGCCGAAATTTTTAGTAAGCTAGTTATTATGGAGCCAGACAGCATAGAATATCAAGATATACTACAAAGGCTTTTAGAGTAATCAACTAATACTAATTTAAAAAATTGGGATAGAGAATATAGGAGTAAATGAAAGGAATCGGCTCATTGACTGTTTTCTTCAATTCTTGCTTCAAATCTCTATCCTCTAAAAAGCAGAGGAGGGAATCGAACATGTCAGCCCCTGTATCTGTCAACGAGAAAAAGGATTTTATTCGCTGGTTTCTCAATCATTATCAATTAAAAAGGCGTGAATGCGTCTGGATATTGAATTATTTGATGAGCCATGACCAGCTAATGGAAAAAGTTCATTTTGTAGAACAAGCTCAGTATTGCCCTAAGGGATTAATTATGTCAACCCATTGTGTAGAAGAAGTGCCATTTCGCTTCTATAAGGAAAATGTTATGACGACTGATGCTGAAAAATCTTTTCATGATATTCGTCTGAACCGTGAAGAGGATATTTTTATTCAACTAAATTTCCATGCATCGAATAAAGCTCATCAATATGCTGCAGTTCTAGAAGAAAATCCATTTATGCCGAATCGTATTGAAATTAGTGAAAAGGATAAAATTGTTGCCGAAAGATTCCTAAATGACAGTATAAAGAAATTTCAAAAAGAAAGTCTTTTAAAGAAAATTGATGAAGCGCTTGATAAACATGATGAAAATAGCTTCCTGCGTTTATCAGAAGAACTAAAAAAACTAAAGTATTAATTTTTCGCTTGCTATTTAGCAGGCTTTTTATTTTTTTGTAGCAGTTCAATAATAGTGATATGATGAAAAGGATAAATTAAGTAATGGAGTGAAGTGGATGAAGTGGAACCCCCAAGACATTGATATGTTCCTGCAATCAAAGGAATATGTTGATACTGCTGTTTTGCCATTGCTGCCTGTTGCTATCAGTAAAGATACAAAACAAGCAGCATCAATGACTGAGTTTATCTCATTACTAAGTATGCAGCTTGAAAGACAATTTAGAGGAAGACTTCTCTTGCTACCTGGCTATTCTTACATAAAAACAGAGTCTATAGACAAGCTTCTAGGGGATTTAAAAGTTTGGGAGAGAGAGTTACTTGAAAATGGCTTTAAACATGTTCTTTTCTTAACTTCTGATAGTAATTGGAAGGCTGTTGAAAATCAGTTAGAAGGCGAGCTAATTTGGATGCCTTCACTTCCATTAGTACATATGGATGAGAAGAATCGAAATTCGCTTTTAGAGGATCAAGTGAAGCAATTAATGAATTTGTTTCTTCAAAAATGGCAATCAGCCGACTAAAACACTCTATAGGACACATAGTTGACATGTTTTACCTTAGGATTATATTGACCTTCATTACAGATTGATATATCATGGTTATGTCCTAGTTTTATATTGTGTTGAATTATGTCCGTTGGACTTTACTTCATAATAGAGGGGGGAAATGTATGAGCAAAAATCAAGTATCTAGACGTCAATTCCTTAGCTATACTCTAACTGGTGTAGGCGGTTTCATGGCTGCAGGTATGTTAATGCCTATGGTTCGTTTTGCTGTTGATCCAGTTTTGCAAGCTAAAGCTGAAAGTGATTTCATTCCAACTCCACAAAAAGTTTCTGAAATTACTGAAGTTCCAACTAGGGTTGACTTTAAATTTGAACAGCAGGATGCTTGGTACACATCAGAAGTAACTGGTACTGCATGGGTATACTTAGATGACAAAGGGGAAATTGTCGCATTATCGCCTGTATGTAAGCATTTAGGCTGTGTAGTAGACTGGAATACTGATAAGGCAAATCCAGATAAGTTCTATTGTCCTTGTCATGGTGGACTTTATACGAAAGATGGTACGAATGTTCCTGGAACTCCACCGGTTGCACCGCTAGATGTATATCCTTACAAAGAAAAAGACGGATTTCTTTATTTAGGAAAAGCCAAGCCAAAAAAGGAGGCGTAATCATTGTTAAACAAAATTTATGATTGGGTAGATGAGCGTTTAGATATTACGCCTTTATGGCGAGACATAGCAGATCATGAAGTGCCTGAGCATGTTAACCCTGCACATCACTTTTCTGCTTTTGTTTACTGTTTTGGCGGATTAACGTTCTTCGTTACTGTAATTCAAATCTTATCTGGAATGTTTTTAACTATGTATTATGTTCCAGATATTAAAAATGCATGGGAATCCGTGTATTACTTGCAAAACCATGTTGCATTTGGACAAATTGTCCGCGGTATGCATCACTGGGGTGCAAGCTTAGTTATCGTAATGATGTTTCTACATACGTTACGCGTTTTCTTCCAGGGAGCGTATAAAAAGCCTCGTGAATTAAACTGGGTAGTTGGAGTACTTATTTTCTTCGTTATGCTTGCACTTGGTTTAACAGGCTACTTATTACCTTGGGATATGAAAGCACTGTTCGCAACAAAAGTTACAATGCAAATTATTGAATCTACTCCTTTAATAGGAACATACTTAAAAACATTAATTGCTGGAGATCCAGATATTGTCGGAGCACAAACGATTACCCGCTTCTTTGCGATTCACGTATTCTTCTTGCCAGCTGCTTTATTTGGATTAATGGCCGCTCACTTTGTTATGATTCGTAAACAAGGTATTTCCGGACCATTGTAAAAAACACGATTATATTGAAAAAGGAGGGGAATCGCCCAATGCATCGTGGAAAAGGTATGAAATTCGTAGGTGACTCTCGTGTACCTGCGCCTTCTGAACGAAAACCGAATATTCCAAAAGATTATTCGGAATACCCTGGAAAAACAGAAGCGTTCTGGCCTAACTTCCTATTGAAGGAATGGATGGTTGGTGCTGTATTCTTAATTGGATTTTTATGTTTAACAGTTGCCCATGAACCACCGCTTGAAAAAATAGCTGATCCTAGTGATACAGCTTATATTCCACTTCCAGACTGGTATTTCTTATTCTTATATCAATTACTTAAGTATACTTATGCATCTGGTCCATTTAATGCCGTAGGTGCTTTTATTATTCCAGGCCTAGCGTTTGGAGCATTATTATTAGCGCCGTTCATCGACCGTGGTCCTGAGCGCAGACCTTCAAAGCGTCCATTAGCTACAGGATTTATGCTACTTGCTATAGCTGGGATTACATTTTTAACTTGGCAGTCAGTTGCTACTCATGACTGGGAAGCTGCTGCAAATCAAGGGAAAATTGTAGCAGAAGTTGAAATTGATACAGAAGCAGAAGGTTATAAGCTACTTGAAGCAAATAACTGTTTATCCTGTCACGGAGCAGAGCTTACAGGTGGCGGAGGTTCACCTGCTCTTGTCGATACAGGACTAACACCTGAAGAGGTTTCTGAGATTGCTAAAAATGGTAGAGGTTCAATGCCTGCTGGTATGTTCAAAGGCACAGATGAAGAGCTTAAAAAACTTGCTGAATATATTTCAGGTCTAACAAGTAAATAAGAAAGTCGTAAGTGCCTTCGGAAAAATCAAAGAATAGTACATTCTGTAATTCTTAGGTGGCTGCTTACGCTAGACATTTCTCAAAACTTTAGAAATGTTATACTTCTTATTCATGGAAAAAGCTGACGTTTTTGCGTCAGCTTTTTTCTGTGAAATAAGATATTCTAGAATGCTCTATGGTAAAATAATGGTTGAATAATATTTAAAGAGAAGAGGGCAATAATGAAGTGGATATATCCTTTATTAGCTAATCGAGCGGTATTATGGCTTTTATTAATTGTGAATATTGCAGGTACGATATATGGCTATATTTGGTACAAATGGCAACTGGTTGATACCCCGACTATTTTCTTGCCATTTGTTCCTGACAGTCCAACAGCTAGTTTGTTTTTTGTTTTTGTATTAATTGCTTTTTTGCTAGGTAAAAATTGGCCATTATTCGAAGCATTAGCTATTGTTACTCTGATCAAGTATGGTATTTGGGCAGTTGTTATGAATATTTTAGTTTATCAAGTTACAGGAGAACTAGATATTGTAGCACTAATGCTTATTGTTTCGCATGGAGCAATGGCCATTCAAGGGATGCTTTATGCACCATTTTACCGTATTAAGACTTGGCACTTTGTTGTAACAGCAATATGGACATTACATAATGATGTTATCGACTATGTATTTTTCATGCTGCCACGTTATCCGATTTTGGATTTATATACACCTCAAATTGGATATTTTACATTTTGGCTAACGATATTTTCACTGGGGATTACTGCCTATTTATGTTTACGAAAAAATAGATTTACACTCAAAATGAATATATAGATGAATAGATAATCCAAGGTCTTATTTTCTGGTCTAACCTTGTCCACTCTCTCATACATATTTAATAGTAATTTGAGGGGGGACAAGAATGAAAGCAAGACTATTTATGACAATTATAATGTTTTTTCTATTATTGCCCATATCAGTAAATGCAGATGAAACCTCACCTGTAGATAAATTGGATCAATTATCAAATGAAGCATTACAAATGGTCAAGCTACATCGATATGAGGATGCTAAAAAGCTGCTTGATTATTTTTCGGAACAATTTGTAACAGTTTCAGGAAAAGGCAGATCCTTCACTGTTGATGAATTGAGGATCGTTTCGATCTCACATGATGAAGCTGTTCAAGCAACAGCAAACGCAACATTGAATCATGAAGAGAAAATAAATCGTGTTACAAAGTTTAGACTTGTTATGGATGCCGTTACGTCTCCATATCAGCCGTTGTGGACAGAGATGGAATCTCCGATCATGAATGCATTTAATCAAGTGAAGGATGCTGCATATGCAGGCGAAAAGGAACGATTCAATGAAAATTTGAACAGTTTTTTATCTTTGTATGATGTAATCTACCCTAGTATGAAAATAAATGTTGATATTGAGAGAATCCAAAAATTGGATGCGCGTATTGAGGTCATCGATAAATATCGCAACCAAGTTTTAGAAGAATCAACGACACAAAAGGAGCTTGAGGCATTAGAAGCAGATTTGCAGCTATTATTCGATGAAATGACTGATGACGAAGCTGATCCATCTTTATGGTGGGTAATAATTTCTACTGGGAGTATTATTATTCTTACATTATCCTATGTTGGTTGGAGAAAATACAAAGGGGCTCAACAAGCTGAAAAAAATATTTCTAAAAGGCAAAAAGATTGACGATATCCATTATTATAAATAGAATTAAGTTAAATAACGCTTTACACCATTTCCGGTGTCCTTCTAAAGACCGCAGTAAAGGAGGTACAAAAATGGGAGGATATCTAATTTATTTTATCATCATTATGATAGTGCCAATTTGGGCGCAAATGAGAGTAAAAGGTTCTTATGTAAAATATTCAAAAGTACCATCTTCTTCACATATGAGAGGAGCAGAGGTTGCAAGAAGAATTCTTGATGCCAATGGTTTATATCATGTAGGAATTGAAGAAACACGTGGACATTTAACAGATCATTATGATCCCCGTTCAAAAACAGTAAGGCTATCATCAAGCAACTATCATGGACATTCGGTAGCTGCAGCTGCGATAGCTGCTCATGAAGTAGGCCATGCTATTCAAGATCAACAAGATTATGCATTTTTACGTTTCCGTCATTCACTTGTTCCAGTAGCCAATTTAGGATCTAATGTTTCTTGGATATTAATTTTAATTGGTATGCTTGCTGGAATGAATGGATTGCTTCTTCTAGGTATTATTTTTATGGCTTCTGCCGTTATTTTTCAACTTGTTACTTTACCAGTTGAATTCAATGCATCCAATAGGGCAATGGATCAAGTAATTGCTCTTGGGGTGATCAGGGATGATGAAGAAAAGGAAACAAGAAAGGTTTTAAACGCAGCTGCATTGACATATGTAGCCGCAGCAGCTGTAGCAGTATTGGAATTACTTCGACTTATACTTATCTACAAGCAAAGACGAGAATAGATAGAAAACGTAAACTTCTTACTTAGCCTTAGGCATAGAAGTAGACAAGCCTCTCAGAAAGCTATTTACCTTTCTTGCGGAAATCAACAGGGAAGTTTAACATAGCCATTTTTTTATAAAGGTGCCTATCATTCATTTTGATAGGCACCTTTAAATGTTTTTTATTGAAGATTAACGGGAAGTAGGTCTTCCGCTTAATTGTGGAAGAAAAAGATCCCCCCGCTGATGAAAGATTCATTTATAGTTCAAGCGGCTTTTTATTTTCGTCTAATGTGAAGCCTTCTCCAAGAACATCATGCACGATCGTGACTGAAACGAATGCGTGCGGGTCAACGGAAGTAATGACATTTTTTAAACGAACAATTTCATTTTTTCCGACAACGCAATATAATACTTCTCTTTCCTTTTTTGTAAATGAGCCATAGCCCTTTAATACAGTTACTCCTCGTTCCATTTCATTCATGATCTTCGAGGCAATTTCATCATTCAAATCTGAAATAATCATCGCACCTCTAGCGGAATAGGCGCCTTCCTGCATGAAATCAATTACCCGAGCACCAACAAATACAGCAACAAGTGTATACATAGCTTCCTTATATGATAAGTAAAAAATTAAAGATAGGATAATGACAACTGCATCGAACATGAACATTGTTCTTCCCATGCTTATTCCTGCATATTTGTTCACTAATCTTGCTATTATATCGACGCCTCCAGTTGTCCCTCCAAAGCGAAAAATAATTCCTAATCCTGTTCCAATAAAAACGCCCGCAAATAATGCAGCTAATGTTAAATCTTCATTTAACGGCATATGTATTTGAAAGCGCTGAAAAATCCAAAGGAAGACCGATACGCTTACCGTCCCAAGGATTGTATATAAAAAAGAATTTCTCCCAAGTAATTTCCACCCTACTAGGAAAAGTGGTATGTTTAACAATAAGTTTGTATAGGAAGGATCCCAATTAAAAAGAAAATAGAGAAGAAGTGTAATTCCTGTAAAGCCACCTTCAGCTAAATTATTTTGCATATTAAAATGGACAATTCCAAAGGAAAAAATAGCTGACCCTAACAGGATATATAATATATTTTTTAATTTCATAAAAATCCTCCGCTTCCTAAATTTCACTTAAATAATTGTGCCTGTTTATAGTGGATAAAGTCAAGAGAGTTTCGGGTGATAGATTAAAGGGTTTCCGCTTTACTTTGTCTAGCTCCGACGTACAGGACGTACTAGTGCCGACGTTCCACAGGACGTGGCGTTTTTAGTCGGCCAGCGCCTAGGGGCTCGAGGTCATAACCCAATCCAACATGAAGGTTAAAACCCAACCTTCCTGTCGGCTCGTCTTATGCTTGTCGCCCCAGAACAAGGCACTTCCGCTTTTCTATGTCCAGCTCCAGCGCCTAGGGGCTCGAGGTCATAAGCCAATCCAACATGAAGGTTAAAGCCCAACCTTCCTGTCGGCTCGTCTTATGCTTGTCGCCCCTGAACAAGGCACTTCCGCTTTTCTGATAAAAAATGTTTGTCAATGGGCATTTGTTTAGCTAACATGAAAGAATGATGGTGTTTTAATTGTTTTATTTTTGGAAAGGGTGTAATTGAAAATGTCACATAAAACAATGATAGAGCTTCAAGCGGAAGTAGATGCTTATATTAGCCAATTTAAAGAAGGTTATTTTAGCCCATTGGCAATGCTTGCGAGATTGACAGAAGAATTAGGAGAGCTTGCTCGAGAGGTTAACCATCAATTTGGGGAGAAGCCGAAGAAAGAGACAGAAACGGAGAAGGCGATTGAAGAGGAAATGGGTGATATGCTATTTGTCCTTATTTGCTTAGCCAATTCATTAAATATTAACTTAGAAGAGGCTCATGACATTGTCATGAAAAAATTCAACACTCGTGATAAAGATCGATGGACAAGAATCGAGGAATAAAGGAGAAGCTGATATGGGAAAAATTAATGTCGTTATCGCTGGTCCAAGAGGACGAATGGGTAGAGAGGCTGTTAAGCTTGTACAACAGACGGAAAATTACCATTTAATTGCTGTTGTTGATCATAAATATGATGGTAGATTATTAAGTGAAGTAGAGGGCTTCTTTGGTTTAGAAATACCGATTTATTCGGATATAGCAAAATGTTTTCGTGAGACAAAGGCTGATGTGCTTATAGATTTAACGACACCAGAACATGGTATGTTTCATACGAAAACAGCATTGGAGTATGGCGTCAGGCCAGTAGTTGGAACAACTGGTTTTTCTAAAGAGAATCTATTGGAACTTAACTCTATTTGTCGTGAAAAAGAAATTGGCTGTATCATCGCACCAAACTTTGCCATAGGAGCCGTTCTTATGATGAAATTTGCTCAAATGGCAGGTAAATATTTTAATGATGTTGAAATTATTGAGTTGCATCATGATCAGAAGCTAGATGCTCCTTCAGGTACAGCTGTAAAAACAGCGGAAATGATCGCAGATGTACGAAAAGTAAAAAAACAGGGACATCCAGATGAAAAAGAAGTCATTACAGGGGCAAGAGGGGCAGAGTATGAAGGAATGCATATTCATTCTGTCAGATTACCTGGATTAATTGCTCATCAGCAGGTTATGTTTGGCTCAGAAGGACAAACATTATCGATTCGACATGACTCGTATAATCGTCAATCCTTTATGTCTGGTGTGAAGTTAGCTTTAGATACTGTATTGAAAATTGATACTCTTGTATATGGGCTTGAAAATATTTTGGAATAGAGGCGATAAGATGAATATTGCATTGATTGCACATGATAAGAAAAAAGATGCTCTTGTCGGCTTTGTGACTGCCTATAAAGATATCTTGGCTGAACATAATCTATTCGCAACTGGTACGACAGGGACTAGAATAATGAATGAAACGGGTCTTTCTGTTCACCGTTTTCAATCTGGTCCATATGGTGGGGATCAGGAGATTGGTGCATATGTGGCAAATAACAAAATGGACATTGTTATTTTTTTTCGAGACCCTTTAACCGCTCAGCCGCATGAACCAGATGTCACAGCATTAATCCGATTATGCGATGTTTACTCAGTTCCTTTAGCTACAAATATGGGTACTGCTGAAATTATCATAAAGGGGCTTGAACGAGGGGACTTATCCTGGAGAACGATTGTGTATGGAAAAAGCGGTGATCAAGATGCGTGAATTGAAGCTAGATATACTTGCCTTCGGGGCACATGCTGATGATGTTGAAATTGGAATGGGTGGATCCATTGCTAAGTTTGCAAAAGACGGTAAAAGAATTGGTATTTGCGATCTTACCGATGCCGAGCTATCATCAAATGGAACGGTAGAAATTCGTAAAAACGAAGCAATAAAGGCAGCAGAAATTTTAGGAGTAGATATAAGGGACTCTCTAAGTCTTCCAGATAGAGGGCTTTACATGAATCAAGAATACATAAAAAAAATTGTTAATGTAATTCGTAAATATCGTCCAAATCTAGTCTTTGCTCCATATTTTGAAGATCGCCATCCTGATCATGGGAATTGTGCACGATTAGTGGAAGAGGCTATTTTTTCAGCAGGCATTAAAAAATTTGAAACAGAAGATGTTTTCGAACCTCATCGTGTGCAAAATTGTTATTTTTATATGATTAATGGTTTTCATAAACCTGATTTCGTTATAGATGTATCAGAATTTATGGATAAAAAAATTGCAAGTCTGCAGGCATATAAAAGTCAATTTATAAAGGCTGATGAGGCAGTAGATACTCCATTAGTAAATGGATATATTGAATCAATTGAGGCTAGAGAAAGATTATTTGGTAAAGAAGTAGAAGTAAAATATGCAGAAGGTTTTATGCAAAAAAAACCATTGCTAATGAATCTTGGTTTATTTGGAGAAAAAGAATGAAAACAAAATTAAAAATTGGAATTACTTGTTACCCTACTGTTGGAGGGTCTGGAGCGATAGCAACTGAATTAGGAAAAAAGCTAGCGGAAATAGGCCATGAGATTCATTTCATTTCATCAAGCCTTCCGTTTCGTTTGAATAAAATGCACCCAAATATTTTCTATCACCAAGTGGAGGTAAATCAATATTCAGTTTTTCAGTATCCACCTTACGATATTGCACTTGCAAGCAAGATGGCGGAAGTAATCAATCGTGAAAACCTTGATCTACTTCATGTCCATTACGCTATTCCACATGCTGTTTGCGCTATTTTGGCTAAACAAATGAGCGAGAAGGATATAAAAATTGTAACAACTTTACATGGGACGGATATTACAGTTCTAGGGTATGATCCTTCCTTGACCGATGCGATTCGTTTTGGAATAGAAAAATCAGATGCTGTAACAGCTGTCTCTAGTTCATTGACGACTCAAACATATGATGTTATTAAACCTGAAAAATCCATTGAGGTTGTTTACAATTTTATTGATGAACAGATTTATCGACAAACAAATTCTAACTATTTGCGAGAAGAATACGGGATTAAAGACGAGGAAAAGGTTGTTATTCATGTATCTAATTTTCGCGGGGTAAAAAGAGTTCAAGATGTTGTCAAGGCGTTTGCTAAAATTGCAAAAAAGATTCCAGCAAAGCTTCTGCTTGTTGGGGATGGACCAGAAATATCTGTAGTGTGCAGACTTGTAACTGAATTAGGAATTAATGAACAAGTGCTATTTTTAGGGAAACAAGATAATCTTGAAGAATTATATTCAATTAGTGATTTAATGCTCCTTCTTTCAGAAAAAGAAAGTTTTGGCTTAGTTGCCCTCGAAGCAATGGCATGCGGCGTACCTTGTATTGGGACAAATATTGGTGGAATTCCTGAAGTCATTTCTCATGAAAAAAATGGGTACCTTTGTGAACTTGGTGATATTGATATTATTGTTGAAAAGGGGGTTACGCTGCTTTCTAATCAAGCACTTCATCTAAAATTTTCTGCAGAGGCTGTTAAATCTGCCTACAAAAACTTTCGATCTGAGCTTATTGTCGCTCAATACGAAAATATTTATTACAAGCTTTTAAAGAAGGTGAGATAAATTGAAGGAAGCTTTTCAAAAAGCTATTCCTCTATTATCGAAAATAGAAGAAGCCGGCTATGAAGCATATTTTGTCGGAGGCTCTGTCAGAGATTGTCTTCTCCATAAAGAAATAGCTGATGTCGATATTGCAACCTCAGCCACACCAGAAGAATTAAAAGAAATCTTTTCAAGAACTGTAGATGTTGGAATCGAGCATGGCACAATTGTCGTATTATTTAATGGAGTTCCTTACGAGGTCACGACTTTTCGAACAGAATCAGAATATATAGATTTCAGACGGCCAACAGAGGTGCAATTTATTCGATCATTGAATGAAGACTTAAAGCGAAGGGATTTTACAATGAATGCCATCGCGATGGATAAGCATGGGCAGTTTTTTGACCCTTTTCAAGGAAGAGAAGCGATAAAGGAAAGAGTCATCAAAACAGTTGGAAATGCTGAAGATCGATTTCAAGAAGATGCATTAAGAATGATGCGCGCTGTTCGATTTTATAGCCAACTTGATTTTAAAATTGATGATACAACAAGAAAAGCTATCATTTCATCTAGTCATCTCCTAGATAAGATATCTGTAGAAAGAAAGCTAGTGGAATTTGAAAAATTATTAGCTGGAAAAAATCGAATCAATGCTCTTTATGCACTTGCTGAGACAGAGTTGTATAGATATTTGCCTGCCATGAAACAAAGAAATGAAGGTTTACGAAAAATTGGTCAATATGATTGTTTCCAACTAACAGTTGATGAAATGTGGGTGTTGCTTCTATTTATATTTGAAATAGAAGATCATGAGTCAGAAGGATTTTTGAAACTATGGAAGCTGTCTGTGAAAAAAACAAAAAAAATACGGCAATTATTAAAATGGCTAAAGTATAGAGTGGACAATGATTGGATAGAAGAATACTTGTTTGAAGCTGGTGAAGGGTATATAAGCAGTACTGAAAGAATTAAGAATGTTTTGCATAATCAAAGCGTGGATCTAAATCTTAATCGCTTAAAGGCTCAATATGATTTACTGCCTATTAAACAGCGCAGTGAGCTCCAGGTTTCGGGAACTGATTTGCAAGAATGGTTTCATAAGAGTCCTGGACCATGGATTAAAGAAAAGTTGGAAGCAGCCGAAAAAGCAGTATTATACAAACAGGTTAACAATCGAAGAGATTCATTAAAGGAGTGGCTGTTGAAGTGCAATCTGAATTAAGAAAGAAGCTCCTAGATGCATTTACAAATAATGAGGCTGAATATTTATCTGGACAGCATTTAGCTGATATTATTGGCTGCTCAAGAACAGCTGTCTGGAAGCATATAGAAGAATTGCGTAAGGATGGATTTGAGCTAGAAGCTGTAAGGAGGAAAGGGTATAAAATTATAAAGATTCCTGAACGTGTTACAGCAGATGAAGTAAGACTGGGACTACCGACAAAGGTTTTAGGCAGGGATATTCATTATGAGGAAACTGTGGATTCAACACAAAAAATTGCTCATCGTCTAGCAAATGAAGATGCACCTGAGGGAACCATCATCATTGCGGAGGAGCAACTTTTAGGAAGAGGACGGATGGATCGCAGATGGCACTCTCCAAAATATACAGGGATTTGGATGAGCGTCATTTTACGTCCAAATATTCCTCCACCGAAAGCCCCGCAGCTTACTTTAATTACTGCGGTCGCAGTTGTTCAGGCAATAGAGGATTTTACAGGACTATCACCGCAAATAAAATGGCCAAATGATATTTTGATAAACGGAAAAAAGGTAACAGGGATACTGACAGAGCTTCAGGCTGATGCAGATCGGATTACCTCAATAATTATCGGAATTGGGATTAACGTCAATCAGAAGGTAGAAGAGTACCCTGAGGACCTAAGAGCAATCGCTACTTCACTTTCAATTGAATGTGATAAAAAACTCCAAAGAGCAGATCTTATCAAATTGATTCTTCAAAAATTAGAGCAATTGTATTTTCTATATCTTGAGAAGGGATTTTATCCTATCAAGCTGCTTTGGGAAAGCTACGCAATCAGCATTGGGAAATACATTACAGCGAGGACGATTACAGGTAGTATTCATGGAAAGGCACTTGGGATTACAGAAGATGGCGTCTTAAAAGTTGAGGATGATTCAGGAAAAGTTCATCATATCTATTCTGCAGATATTGAACTATAAATGAAATTTTTTGTAGCCAGTTTAATCATTAATTTGTTATAATTTATTTGTCTAGCGCTTGCGCTTTTCAAATGGGCAGTATCATCAGCTGAACTGCACCGAGTTTTTTAAGGTGAATTTTTATAATATTGCTTTGTATATGAGATTTTATGATGCAATATTCATGAAGAAATACGCCAAAAAAATAAAGATTTTCTGCCTAGATCCAAAAATGGACCGGGACAGAGGGATGAGACATAATAATGACTAAATTCGGAATCCTTCTGCATTCAGAAGGATTTTTTATTTTTGTTATCACCCTCTTCCTTATTGTCTAGCTCTGAGCGCCATCAGCTCGAGGCCATAAGCCAATCCGTCAAAATAGGTTAAAGAACAACATACTTGCCGGCATGTCTTATGCTTGTCGCCGATAGGCAGGCGCTCTCCGCTTTTCTTAAAAAAGGAGGATTAAGGATGAAGCAAACGACAGATTTTTTGAAAATGAAAGAGAATGGGGAAAAGATCGTTATGCTGACGGCATATGACTACCCTGGAGCGAAGCTCGCTGAAAAGTCTGGTGTAGACATGATTCTTGTCGGTGACTCACTAGGAATGGTCGTACTAGGATATGAGTCTACTATACCTGTTACATTGGACGACATGGTTCACCACGGAAAGGCTGTTAAAAGAGGTGCTGCAGATACTTTTATAGTTGTCGACATGCCATTTATGAGCTATCACTTATCTGTTCGTGAAACGCTTTTGAATGGAGCGAGGCTTATTCAAGAAACAGGTGCACATGCAGTGAAGCTTGAAGGAGCAGATGATATGATTATTGCTAATATCGGAGCGTTGACAAAGGCAGGAATCCCAGTGGTTGCCCATCTCGGTCTTACGCCACAATCTGTCGCTGTTCTTGGGGGATATAAAGTTCAAGGGAAAAATGCAGAAGCGGCTCAAAAATTAATGGAAGATGCAAAAAAATGTGCGCAAGCAGGCGCTTTTGCACTTGTTTTAGAATGTGTACCAAAGCAATTAGCAAAAGCTGTAACAGGCTCTATATCAATCCCGACAATTGGAATTGGAGCCGGTGTTTATACAGATGGACAAGTTCTTGTCTATCATGATGTACTCTCATATGGAGTAGAAAGAGTTCCGAAATTTGTAAAACAGTATGAAAATGTGAATGAAATAGTTCTACGGGGACTAAACAACTATTTGACAGATGTAAAGCTAGGTGAATTTCCAGAAGATCAGCATAGCTTTACTATGAAAGAATCAGAGCTTATAAGCCTATACGGAGGAAAAATATGAAAGTAATTACTTCAATTAATGAAATGCAGGCAACCATATTAAAAGAAAAAATGATTGGGAAATCGATTGGATTTGTACCAACGATGGGTTTTTTGCATGAAGGTCATCTATCCCTAATTAAAAAGGCTAGAGGGGAAGCGGACATTGTTGTTTTAAGTATTTTTGTAAATCCCCTCCAATTTGGACTGAATGAGGATTTAAGCTCGTATCCTAGAGATTTTGAACGTGATTCTAAGCTTGCTGAAAACAATGGTGTAGACTATATTTTTTACCCTTTAGTTGAGGAGATGTATCCCGAGCCTTTGACAGTAACAGTGAAAGTAAATGCCAGAACGGATGTATTATGCGGGAGATCCCGCATGGGGCATTTTGATGGCGTTGCAACGGTACTTACAAAGCTTTTTAATATTGTTCAGCCAACAAAAGCTTACTTTGGCATGAAAGATGCTCAACAAATTGCCATTGTTGAAGGACTTGTAAATGATTTTCACTTTCCAATTGAAATTATTCCAATTGAAATTGTAAGGGAATCAGATGGACTTGCCAAAAGCTCAAGAAATGTAAATTTGCTTTCTTATGAAAGGGATCAAGCACCAGTACTATATGAAAGTTTGCAAGGTGCAAAAGCCCTTATTGAAAATGGAGAAAAAAATCCAAATCTTGTTATTTCTTTTATTAAAGAAATGATTTTAGGTAAAACAAACGGCAAAATTGACTATGTAGAAATATATTCTTATCCAAATCTTTTAGAATTAAATCAATTGGAAGGCAAAATAATAATCGCCTTAGCAGTTAAATTTTCAAAAGTTCGTTTAATAGATAATTTGGTTTTGAATATAAAATGAAAATAAATATATTTTAGGGGGAAGCATCATGTTTCGCACCATGATGAACGGCAAAATTCACAGAGCTGTTGTAACAGAAGCAAATTTAAATTATGTAGGCAGCATTACAATTGATACTGATATACTTGATGCAGTCGGGATGGTTGCCAATGAAAAGGTACAAATTGTCAATAATAACAATGGAGCTAGATTTGAAACATATATTATTCCTGGAAAGAGAGGAAGCGGTGTAATCTGTGTAAATGGAGCTGCGGCACGACTTGTACAAGAGGGTGATATCGTTATTATCATATCCTATGCATTAATTTCTGAAGAAAAAGTATTAACACATAAACCAAAAGTTGCCATTATGGCCGATAATAATAAAATCAAGGAAATGATTAATAAAGAGCCTGAAAGAACAATTATTTAAATTAAATTTGCAATAAAATGAATAAATCAAAATAGGCTGAACGGGAATGTACCGTGTCAGCCTTTTTAGCAAAAAAGAATAGCTTATTTACCTACTCTTTAAGTGAAGCTATATATTTCCAAATATCTGCTTAAAATAAAAGAAGGGAGTTTTTTGCTTTTTCTTTTTCCGTTTTTATGATACCGTTTGAATGACTGAATGTTAGAGGTGTGAAGTATGGGTAATAAATATGTTGTGATTGATTTGGAAACAACAGGGAATTCACCGAAAAAGGGTGATAAAATAATACAGTTTGCTGCTGTTGTAATCAAAAACGGAAAAATAATTGAAGAATTCTCCTCTCTTATAAACCCTGGAAAGCCAATTCCTCCATTTATTGAAGAATTAACGGGGTTAGATGATGAAATAGTGCAAGATGCTCCCGTTTTTTCTGAAATCGCTCCTAAAGTGCATACCCTATTAGAAGATGCTTATTTTGTCGCCCATAATGTTCTTTTTGATCTTTCGTTTTTACAAGAAGAGCTAATTGAGGCTGGATATAATGGCTTTTATGGTCCTGTATTAGATACAGTAGAGCTTTCAAGAATATTAATACCAACCGCAGATAGCTTTCAATTGTCAGAATTAGCTCAAAGAGAAGGGCTAAATCATGAGCGTCCGCACCAGGCAGACAGTGACGCTTATGTGACTGCGGAATTATTATTGCGCCTTTTAGTCCGCCTTGAAAAATTACCATTAAATACAACCAAACAAATTCATAAGCTCTCTGGTTCATTAAAAAGTGATTTAGATTTACTTCTCGATAATATCATTATTCAAAAAGAATCTTCGATTGAATATTTACAGGATGATCTCGAAATTCATCATGGAATTGCATTAAAAAGGACCCTAGATCAAATTGATTACAACCATCATGATAAGATGGAGTTCCCTACTCAGCAATCGCAGAAGACAGAGCTTTTCAAAAAAACTTTTCCTGCCTATGAAATTCGTTCAGGTCAATTTTCAATGATGGATTCTGTATATAGAGCCTTTACACAAAAAAGACATGCCATCATTGAAGCTGGTACTGGAGTAGGCAAATCTTTAGCTTACTTGATCCCAGCAGTTATTTTTGGAAAAGAAATTGGACAACCAGTTGTTGTTAGTACATTTACGACAAATCTGCAAGCTCAGCTTCTTTCAAATGATATCCCAAAATTGCAAAAAATGCTTCCTTTCCCACTAAAAGCTGTATTGCTAAAAGGAAGAAGTCATTATTTAAGTTTGGCTAAATTTGAACAAACATTAAAAGATAAGGAAGATAATTACGATACCGTCTTAACGAAAATGCAAATACTTGTTTGGTTGACAGAAACGAATACTGGAGACATCGATGAGTTAAATTTATCAAGTGGAGGTATGATTTATTGGAATAAAATAAAAAATGATGAAGCCATTTTCCTTCAAAATAAATCATGGCTTTCTCGAGATTTCTATTACCGAGCGAGAAATGCAGCTTTAAAATCAGATATCATTATTACTAATCATGCCTTGCTATTATCGGATTTAGTAGCAGATAATAAAATACTGCCTGAATATAGCCATGTTGTAATTGATGAAGGTCATCATTTTGTCAAGGCTTCAGGCAAGCATTTTGGATTTACATTAGACTATTTGCAAACTCGTTTCTTGCTCGGTCGAATTGGACATTTGGAGCAAAAGCAATTGTTATATAAGCTTGAGCAAATCATTGAAAAAGATGAGAGAAGAGATGATGAGTTAAAACATTCCTTTGAATTAAATCAAATGATGATTGAACTTCTTTTTGAAATGGATGAGCTGTTTAAAATAATTGGGGTGTTTGCGAAAAAGAAAACTAGGTCTAGAAAAGGATATAATCGAATAAACTGCCGTATTTCAGCTGATGAAACAAGTAAGGAGTGGAAGGCAGTTGAAACTAGTGCGGAGCGTTTTCTCTTTCAATTAAAGGATTTTTATACTGAATTAAATAATAGATTAGATTTCATTAGCTCAATCAAAGATCATTTATCTGCACGTGAAAAATCGTTTATGGAAGAGCTTGTAACATTATGTGTAGAACTAAAAGAAATAATGCTAGTTATAAAAAAAGCCATTTTACATCCTTCCGATGATTATGTAATATGGATCGAATTAGATGTAAGATCTATGCAAAATGCAACGACAATTTATGCACAGCCTATTGAGGTTGGCGATATTCTTAAGCAGGATTTCTTTGATAAGAAGGAATCAGTCATTATTACATCGGCCACTTTGTCGGTGAAAAATTCCTTTCATTATATTTTAAACGAACTTGGTTTAAAGCTTTCTGATTGTTCGGTTGAACAGATTCCATCACCATTTGATTATGAAGAACAAGTAAAGCTATTTATTCCAGAGGACTTACCAGAGGTTAATGCGGTTCCAATAGAGGAGTATGTTACGGCCATTAGCGAACATATTATTTCAATTGCAGAAGTGACAAAAGGTAGGATGCTTATTTTATTTACTTCCCACGAAATGCTAAGAAAAACATACGAACTCATTAAAGAGTCGGGTTTTCTTGATGATTATGCTATTATTGCACAAGGTATTTCCAGTGGGAGCCGCTCAAGATTAACAAGGAATTTTCAAAAGTTTGATAAGGCAATCTTATTAGGCACAAACAGTTTTTGGGAGGGGGTAGACATCCCTGGAGAAGATTTGTCATGCTTAATAATAATAAGATTACCTTTTTCACCTCCCGATGATCCTTACACAGAAGCAAAATGTGATCAAATTAAACAAAATGGCGGAAATGCATTTTCAGATTATTCCTTGCCAGATGCGATTATTCGCTTTAAACAGGGATTTGGCAGATTGATTAGAACCAGAAGTGATAAAGGATTTATTTTTATTTTTGATCGAAGAATTATTACGACTCATTATGGGAAAGCATTTTTAGAATCTATTCCTAAAATCCCAATAAATAAAAGTAAAATTGACGGTATGATTGATACCATAAAAAAGTCGATGAACTAATTGAAAAAAGTAAAAGGGCTGCGCTTAATTAAGCGCAGCTAAATAACGAAAGTGGATTAGAAAAAATATTAGTTTTTTTATTCAAGGCTTTACTTAGAGCTGTTATACTAAAGATTAAGGTTTAAAATGTTACGTACATATAGTTTGTACGATGTGTTAATTGTGTATGAGTTACAAATATTGTTGTACTTGAGGAGGAATTCCAGTATGGAAAGCAAAATTGAGGTTATTTCAACATTGAAAATTCAACTTAGTCCAGACCTCTATAAGGTTGTTGATGTATTAAATAGAACATTAAAAGAAAAAGATTTAATGTTTGGTTTAGCACTTGATAAGGAAGATCAAAATAAAGCAGTTTTTTCAATTTATCGTACATAAGAAGAGTGACAAATGTGAAAAAAATAATTATTATATTCTTAATTATACTTGCAGTTGGTTTAGGATCTGGGATTTTCGTGTATTTAAAAGCTGTTGAACCAGTAAAAGCAGCCGAAAAGAAAGCAATAGAGGTCGCATTGAAAGAAACTAGGCTGAAAGAAGTAGATGACTTTCAATTATACAATGGCCAAGAAACCTATTATGTATTAAAAGGCAAGGACAAAAATGGGACAGCCATCTATGTTTGGATACCTGAAAAGGAAGGTAGAATTATTGTCCGAAATGTGAAAGATGGAGTGTCGAAACAAGAAGCATTAAATAAACTAAAAGTAGAAAAAAATCCGAAAGAAATCATATCCATTCGACTTGGGATAATAGAAAAGAATGTCCCTATATGGGAAATATACTACCGTACTGAGGGAGATTTAATAAATTATTATTATGTTGATTTTGAAACAGGGAAATGGCTCAAGAATATTGAGAACTTATAAGAAAGACTAAATTAAATGGCTGTGTTAAAGCTCAGTGTTGAAAATACTATTTTGTTGTTGATTGGAGCGGAAGGCACGAGACTCCTGTGGGAGAAGCGAGTCAAAGGGAGACCCCGCAGGAGCGATAGAGACGAGGAGGCTTCCGGACCGCCCGCGGAAAGCGAGTGCCTGCAGCGGAAATCAACAGGGAAGTTAAACACAGCCAATTAAATATGAACTACCTAATAAGAGTGGAGGAATATTGAAATGAAGATTCATCTTGCACAAAGAGTAAAAGCATTAACACCATCTTCAACACTTGCAATTACTGCGAAAGCAAAAGAATTAAAGGCGCAGGGGTTTGATGTAATAGGTTTAGGAGCAGGTGAACCCGATTTTAATACTCCTCAACATATAATCGATGCAGCAGTTCAATCAATGAATGAAGGTCATACGAAATACACACCTTCTGCTGGTCTTCCTGCTCTGAAAAAGGAAATTGTTGAAAAGTTTAAACATGATCAAGGAATTGAATATGATCCAAGTGAAATTATTGTTGCAAGTGGTGCGAAGCATGCACTGTATACATTATTTCAGGCACTCCTTGATGAAGGGGATGAGGTTATTATCCCAACCCCATATTGGGTAAGCTATCCTGAACAAGTAAAATTAGCAGATGGCATTCCCGTTTATGTAGAGGGTAAAGAGGAGAATGAGTATAAAATTACCCCTGAACAATTAAGAACTGCCATAACGGATAAGACAAAGGCCGTAATAATCAATTCACCTAGTAATCCAACAGGAATGCTTTATTCAGAAGAAGAATTAAAGGCATTAGGTGAGGTTTGTTTAAATCATAATATTCTAATTGTGTCTGATGAAATTTATGAAAAGCTAGTTTATGGTAAGTTTAAGCATGTATCTATAGCTGAGATTTCTCCTGAATTAAAAGAGCAAACAATTATCATAAATGGTGTTTCAAAATCTCATTCCATGACAGGTTGGAGAATTGGATACGCAGCAGGAAATAAAGATCTTATTAAAGCAATGACAAACCTTGCAAGTCACAGCACTTCTAATCCAACTACAACTGCTCAATATGGAGCAATAGCTGCTTATTCGGGTTCACAAAAAATGCTTAAAGAAATGCAAGAAGCATTTGAACATCGATTAAACCTTATCTACGATAAGTTAATTGCTATTCCTGGTTTTTCATGTATAAAGCCTCAAGGTGCTTTTTATTTATTCCCAAATGTTAAAGAGGCTGCCGAATTAACAGGATTCGAAAATGTTGATGATTTTTCAAAAGCTTTGCTTGAAGATGCAATGGTTGCGGTTATCCCTGGCTCTGGCTTTGGTGCACCGAATAACATTCGTTTATCGTATGCAACATCTTTAGATTTATTAGAAAAAGCAGTAGATCGAATTCATCAATTTGTCGAAAAAAATATGAAATAAAAAAGTGGCAGCCGAAGAAATCGGCTGCTGCTTTAATTATGTTTTTTCCCATGAAGGAAAAGTACACCTTTCCGAAAGGCTTGTCTTGTGCTTGTCGGACTTGCACAGGATGTGCTGACGTCGATGTTTGCCACAGGACGTGGCAGTTTTTAGTCGACGAACCTCTTTCAAGGCGCTTGCGCTTTTCATTGTTGCTTGTGCTTTAGCTGGAAGGTATAATATATAGGATACATAACATGAGATTTGCTAGTTTTTGGAGGGAACATTAGTGATTAAAACGACAATATCTGAAGTATACAAATATGTTGAACAAGAGGTGAAAATTGGAGCATGGGTTGCGAATAAACGCTCTAGCGGAAAAATTGCTTTCCTTCAACTTCGTGATGGAACAGGATTTATTCAAGGAGTTATTGTCAAAAGTGAAGTCCCAGAGGAAGTATTCCAAGCGGCAAAATCAGTGACACAAGAATCATCCCTTTATGTTACAGGGAAAATCCAAAAGGATGAGCGCTCTCCATTTGGTTTTGAATTACTTGTAACAGGAATTGAAGTGATTCATGCTGCTGTTGATTATCCAATCACACCTAAGGAGCATGGAACAGAATTTTTAATGGATAACCGTCATTTGTGGCTCCGCTCTCGTCGCCAACATGCAGTTATGAAAATTCGAAACGAAATCATTAGAGCTACATATGAATTTTATAATGAACAAGGCTTTGCAAAGATTGATCCTCCGATTTTGACCGGAAGTGCACCAGAAGGTACATCTGAATTATTCCATACTAAATATTTCGATGAAGATGCTTATCTATCTCAAAGCGGACAATTATATATGGAAGCAGCTGCTATGGCTCTTGGAAAGGTTTTCTCATTTGGTCCTACATTTAGAGCGGAAAAATCAAAAACACGTCGCCATTTAATTGAGTTCTGGATGATTGAACCTGAGATGGCTTTTTATGAACATGAGGATAGCTTAAAGGTGCAGGAGGAATATGTTTCTCATATTGTTCAATCTGTATTAAAAAATTGCAGCTTAGAGTTAAAAACATTAGGTCGCGACACATCAAAGCTAGGGAAGGTAAAGGCACCTTTTCCTCGCATTACCTATGATGAAGCGGTTAAATTTTTACATGAACAAGGGTTTAATGATATTGAATGGGGAGATGATTTTGGAGCTCCGCATGAAACAGCAATTGCTGAGAGCTATGATAAGCCAGTTTTCATCACTCATTATCCAACGTCATTAAAACCATTTTACATGCAGCCAGATCCAAATCGAGAAGATGTAGTTCTATGTGCTGACTTAATTGCTCCTGAAGGCTATGGAGAGATTATCGGTGGATCAGAGCGTATTCATGATTATGATCTTCTGAAGCAGCGTTTGGAAGAGCATAACCTTGATTTAGACGCGTATGGATGGTATTTAGAGCTGCGTCAATATGGTTCTGTTCCTCATTCAGGATTTGGTCTTGGCCTTGAAAGAACCGTAGCATGGATTAGTGGAGTGGAACATGTCCGTGAATCCATTCCATTCCCTAGATTATTAAATCGTTTATATCCATAATTAGAAATCGCAATACGAAATTCTGAGGTTGGATGTGAGATGTGAAAAGTTTAAGAGGAAATCGGTAATTCTGCCGATTTCTTTTTTTACTGTATAGGAAATTATAATTTTCGCTATCTGTTGATAACTTGAGATATAGTTTATCTACGTTCAGCTCCAGCGCCTACCTCCGACGTACAGGACGTACTAGTGTCGACAATGCGACAGGACGTCGCGTTTTTGTCGACCTCGAGGTCACAAGCCAATCCTCCCAGAAAGGTAAAGAACACCTTTCCGTGAGGCTCGTCTTGTGCTTGTCGGAGGTGAGCAAGGCGCTTGCGCATTTGTTCCTCTGTTAGCTGAAAAAAGTTACCGATTATACTCCTTACTAGATATGGGCTGTTCATGCTATACTTATAAAGAGGTGTCAGGGATGTCTAAAACAGATATATTAAAGTGGCTCCAGGAAGGAAATGTAACGATACCTGGAGCTTTATTAAATCACTATAAAGAAATGAATCTCTATGAGCATGAATTAGTTTTAATATTGCATGTCATTTCTTTTATCGAGAAAGGAAATGAATTTCCTACCCCAGTTGAGTTGTCTTCACGTATGACCATTTCTGTATCAGAGTGTACTGAAATACTGAGAAAATTAATTCAAAAAGGTTATATAGAAATTAAAGACAATTATTCAGCTGAAGGAATCCGATATGAAAGGTACAATATTGAACCTTTATTAGAAAAACTAATTGATCATTTTCTTTTAAAGAATAAACAAGAAGCTGCAGTCATAAATCAGCAAAATGAAACAGATTTATATACATGCTTTGAACAGGAGTTTGGTCGGCCTTTATCACCATTTGAATGTGAGACTCTTGCATTATGGATGGATGATGATCATCATGATCCTCACATTATAAAAGCTGCACTTAGAGAAGCCGTGATTTCAGGAAAGCTAAATTTTCGTTATATTGATAGAATTTTGTTCGAGTGGAAGAAGAATGGAATCAAAACAATCGAACAAGCAAAAAGTTATGGTAAAAAGTTTAGACAAAATCAATCACAGCACCGATATAAAGCCAATGAAGGCTCGGCACAAACAACAAAATCCATCCCCTTTTATAATTGGTTGGAACAATAAATAAAAGGTATTGCACATACTTTCCCGTTCATAAAGCGACTATATTTTTGTTAAAACAAAATTAAGTGGTGAGAACATTGTTAAATAAAAATCAAATAAGGTTTTGTCTTGATAAAATGGGAGAAATGTTTCCAGATGCTCATTGTGAATTAACACATTCTAATCCATTTGAGCTAGTCATTGCGGTTGCTTTATCGGCTCAATGCACAGATGTATTAGTTAATAAAGTAACAAAAGATTTATTTCAAAAATACAAAACACCATCAGACTACCTAAACGTTTCTCTTGATGAATTACAAGATGATATTCGGTCAATTGGTTTATATCGTAATAAAGCTAAAAATATCCAAAAATTATGCCGTCTATTATTAGACGAATACAATGGTGTTATCCCTCAAGATCGGGACGAATTGACAAAGTTGCCGGGTGTCGGAAGGAAAACTGCAAATGTAGTTGTGTCTGTTGCTTTCGGTGTCCCAGCAATTGCTGTTGATACACATGTTGAACGAGTTAGCAAGAGACTTGCATTTTGCAGGTGGAAGGATTCCGTATTGGAAGTAGAAAAATCCTTAATGAAAAAGATCCCAATGGAAGAATGGCATATCACTCACCATCGAATGATTTTTTTTGGTAGATACCATTGTAAAGCACAAAATCCTCAATGTGATGTTTGCCCACTTTTAGAAGTATGCAGAGAAGGGAAAAAGCGCATGAAAGAGAAGAGCACGAAATGAGTACTGAAATAACTCTTTCAATCCCCGAGGAGCTTATGGACCCAGACTTCTTTACTAAGAATGAATCATTCACAATTGATGAACATGTATTGGCTCATATACTTCCATCTGTCCCATTTCTATATGAGGCAGCCTATTATTTAGGAATAAATGCAATAAAGCCGTGGGAATTGCAGGAAGAGTGCATTCCTATTCTTTTAAATGAATGGAATTCAGAAAAAGAGCTTCTAAAAAAGTTATTTGCCAAAAGGGAGCATACTAAAGTAACTGCTCCGATGAAAAAAGGAATTTGTCTTTTTCTTGAGTTTGTTTATTGGGGAAATGGTTTGCCCGTTTCTCTTTCAAATGATAAAAATGCAAAAACTTTAATCATTAAGCCTGTAAATATGGTAGAAAGATTAGAGTTTATTTTGCAAAGACCGACCCTATATCAATCATTTATTCAATTATCTGAATTAATGATTGAAATGGAAAAGCTTTACGCTAAGCAAATAGCAATAAAAAAAACGTCTCAGCACTAAGCTAGAGACGCTTTTTTTTTATTAATAAGAAAAACATTTAATCATGTCTAGTTGATTGATCCGAAGAAGCTTGCTCTATTAATTTCTTTGTCGGCCTGAACCAGGAGGTGTAGTTCTTGAAGGAGGGGGCGTCTGTCCAGAGTCTGACTCGTCACCACTTTCTTCACCTTGGCTGCTGTTACCACCTTGGCCACTGTTGTCACCTTGGCCGCTGTTACCATCTTGGCCGCTGTTGCCACCTTGGCCGCTGTTACCATCTTGGCCACTGTTACCACCTTGGCCACTGCTGCCACCTTGGTCAGTGCTGCCATCCTGTCCATTTTCGCTACCATTTCCATTCCCTTGACCTGATCCATTATCTCCAGGATTCCCGTTTTCGTTGCCTTGGCCATTATCTATTCCTTCTTCACCCTTGTCATCTTGATCATCACTGGTCTCAGGAGCTGGAATTTCGACTTTTACAACTGCAGAATCACTTCTTTGATCATCTCGAATTGCTACGACCTTGAATTGATAAATTCCTCCTGGAACAGGGTTAGCCACTCTTATTCCTTTTTCAGAAACGACTTGTAATGGCTGGTCTGCGCCCTCATCTAGAGATGCTGATACCTCAAATTGTACATCATCTATTTTATCTGGATACTCCCAATTTAGTACAATTTCATTTGCTGCTTCGTCATATGCTGCACCTAAGTTTGAAGGGGAAGCAAGCTTATCGTATTTATTAGAAATTGCGGTTGGTGCATGACCTTTAACAGCATATTCATAAATGATCTGATCTTTAGGAGTAAATTCACTTGCTAGCTTTGATGTTCCCTTTTCAATAGCTACTTTTTCCACACTATTTGGAACAGGGAAGTCAGGCGTTTCAATTCCTTGTGATACATACTGCATTAAATTTTTAAATAACAATTGTGCAATTCTTTGGTCATAGCCTGCTGCTATAGAGTTTTCCATATCTTTATATCCAGTCCAAACTGCTGCTGTGTAGTTTGTTGTGTAACCAGCAAACCATGAATCAGGTAACGCACCATTTGGAATATTCCATTTTTGAATTTGATTAGCATCATAGTTGGTCGTTCCTGTTTTCCCAACAACATGTAGGTTTGGAACATTTGCCGCTTTTCCTGTACCGTAAGAATCCTTTACACCACTTTTTAGCATATCTGTAATCATGAATGCTGTAGAGTCCTTCATGACAGGTTTTGTTTCAGGCGTGACATCAATTTTTGTTCCGTCACGCATTACAATTTCTTTAATGGCATGAGGTTCAGTATATAGGCCGTTATTTCCAAATGCACTATAGGCTCCTGCCATTTGCAGTGGTGACACTAAATTTGCACCAATTGAATAGGATTCGTTTACCTCGTCTAGTTGAAAACCCAGTTTATTCGCAAATTCCTTCGCTTTATCTGGGCCAACCTCTTGGAAAGTTTTTAGAGCAGGGATGTTTCGTGAACGTGCTAATGCCTCACGCATTGACATCGTCCCCATATGTTTACGATCCCAGTTATTGATTTTCGTACCATTTGAATATGTGTATGGTTCATCATTAAGTGGATGATACGTACCCCAATTTAAATATTCAATGGCTGGACCATAGTCGAGTATTGGTTTAATGGTAGAACCAGCTTGCCTTCTTAAATCCGTCGCGTAGTTAAATCCTCTTTTTACTTCAAGGTTTCTACCTCCGCCTATTGCCCTAATTTCACCTGTTTTTGTATCCAATAGGGTAATACCTGCTTGAAATTCATCATCAGGAAATTGAACAATTTCATTTGAATTAAGCATTTTCTCAACATAATCCTGTGCATTCGTATCTAATGTAGTATGAATGGTTAAACCATCTGAAGAAACGTTCAAATCAGGATATTTTTGTTCCATCTCATCTAAGACAACATCAACAAATGAATCATAAGGTGAGTCATTGTGCTTGCGATCTTCTTCCTTAACAAGACTTGATTCAACTGGAATTTTTTGAGCAGCTTCCATTTCTTCTTTTGAGATGAAACCATGCTGATTCATTAAAGAAAGAACAATATTACGTCTTTTTTCTGCTTTATCTGGATGCTTGAAAGGATTATAATTTTCGGGACTTTGCGGCATCCCTGCTAGTAAAGCAGCTTCATGTAGCTCGAGCTCGTCAAGATCTTTACCGAAATAAATATGGGAAGCTGTTAATACCCCATGACTGCCTTCTGACATCCAAATTTTATTCACATACATTTCGAAAATTTCTTGCTTTGTATATTTACGTTCAAGCTGAAAGGAAAGCCAAGCTTCTTGAGCTTTTCTGCTTAAAGTTTTTTCATTGTTCAGGAAGGAGTTTTTTACGACCTGCTGAGTAATCGTACTTGCTCCCTCAGAACCGAATCCACGAGTAATATTCGCTATTACAGCACCGCCTAGTCGTTTCAAATCCATCCCGTTATGTTGATAAAAACGAACATCCTCAGTGGCAAGAAACGCGTCCTCTACCAATTTGGGGATATCTTCATATTCTACATATTCCCGATTTTCAGATCCAATTTCTGTAATGACATTGCCATCTTTATCTAATATTTTGGATGGGATCGGATCCCGTAATTGTTTTTCATCAAGTTTTGGTGCATCCTTTACCATAAAGGCAAATGCGCCAGCACCAAGCAGCATACTCGCAATACCAATGCCTATTAATATTAAAAAGATACGTTTAAATATCCCTTTTGGCTGCTTTTTTTTCTTTTTATTTGGATTTGAAGATTGCTGTTTTCGGCGCTCCTCTCTTGATTGGTATTTTTCTGCCATATATGTTCATCCTTTCTGATGATAAGAAGAGTTATTTATGCTATTAGGAAAGAGACTTCGAATAATTATCGCAGGAACAATTTGAACTTTGATTGTTTCGAAGGCGCTTCCGCATTTCATCTAAGATTATAAAGATAATCGATTTTTTTAATATAGTCAATTCTGGGGTTATATCCAAGCGATATTGGATGACCATAAATCTCTATTTCTTCCTTGGTTATTGACTTTCTACCTCCATCTTTCATTCTCTTCCAAAAAGTGAGTAAGTGAAGGGCTTCAAGTAGGAAAATTTCTTCAGTCATTGAAAATCGTAAAAGGACAAAGCAGATTCCTTTTTGCTGAATGATATTTTCCATATGTTTTACTTGGTGTTCATGAAAGTTTTTTAAAGGAAATGATGTTGGGTTTTGCGTCTCTTTCGCTTCAAAATCAATGTATCTTCCTTTATAAACACCATTATAATCAGTTGTTGATGCCTGCTTAAAGTATGCTTCTTTAATGACAGCAGCACTTCTTTTTGGATAATCTACTTGAACGATTTGAACAGGTGTTGGTTTTTTATGAATAGAAGCAATTCCATTTTTTAAATAATACTCATTTGTTTCGTTAATATCTTCCTCCAAAGTCATACCGCGATTACCGTAAGACCATTTTTTTTCTTTTTTAATCCCAATCGATTCCTTGTTTTTCGGTACAAATTTCTTGCCGTTAGGATAATGGAATTTCATTATGTTCACCTCACAAGCTATTACTTATCATAACAAATCTCGATAATTTTTGGTTGAATAAAAAGCACCGATTTGCAAATGTTAAGCAATATGCTTTTTTCGGAGGAAAAATAATGAAGCAATTCCATAAAAAAAAGTCATTAAAGCAACTAAATATTGATGAAATCGAATTAATCCAGCATATAAATGATCAAACAATGAAAAATAATGCTGATAATATTTCAAGAACGGATGCTTATTTTCACTTTTATAAACTTCATCCAGAAGTGCTGTGGTCATTTTTAGCAAGTATGGTATCTCGAAATGCTGGTTGGAATATGTGCGATCTTGAAGGAAATTGGTTTCCCAAAATAATAAAGAAGCAGGTTAGGAAAAAAATATTTTTAACTTATGAACGGGCAAATTGGCTTATTTTCCAGGATGCTTATCCTCAATTGCTTCTCTATCAATATTCGACGAAAATAAATCGGCCAATGTTTCATTTATTAAGATTTTTTCACGTTTCCAAATTTATGGAGAGAGAATGGGGAGTTTTTTGGGAAGAAAGAAATTATAAAAGGCTGTTAATATCTCAAATTATCAATGAACAAAACATCATTCATAAACCTGTTATTAAAAATCCAGTTTATAAAAAACGTGTTTTTCAATCTCTAATTTTTTTTCTTCAAGATTGGTTTCATTTTAGCGCGGTTATTTTTCCAACATGTGAAGGGAAGTTATATGGTTCAAGCGTGAATGGCTTTAAATCTCTTTCAAAAAGAATCGATCTTGGAAAAAGGCTTGCAGATATTTTGTTTGATAAGAAGTTATATCCTGCTTTTTATGAATTTGCTCTCAAAACAGTACATACAGGCTCTAGATACGATTATGAGTACTATTTTAAAAACAGACCAAATAGATCAACCCCTTTTTTACGGTGTACCTTTCCGGTGATTGATCATAAAAGGGATATTATTGAAGATTGGTCAAAAAATAAACGATTAAGAAGAAAATGGTTGAGTGTGAACGTAAAGGAAAAACATCCAATTGAAATGACGAAGTGGTATTTGAAAAAGCAAAGGCAATTGAAGAAGGCTATCTACATAAGCAAATTAATAAAATCTTAAATAATATTAGCTAAACGTTTTGGAAACTAATAAAGGCATATTTTTTTCAGTTAATGAATTGTCTAGCTGCGAACATCATCGGCTCTCAAATTTAAGAAATATTCAAGGAGGATTTCACGGACTCATCTTGATTATAGAGGCTGTGAGCCGCAGCTAAAGGAGGATAGCTTCAGTCCATACGCTCTTTAGGAGTGTACTCCACCTTTTCTATGTAGAAGGTCGGTTTGGACCTTCTAATTTTTTATCCCCATGACCAGATTTTGATTCTTCTAGTTTTTTTGGCTGATCTTTATTATGTTTTTCAGTTCTTTTCATAAGTCATGCACCTCCACATATTATTGTGTGCAATGCAGTTGCTTTCATTCTAATTGAGTATGTCGAATTGAGTATTGAGTACTAAAAAAATCTACTTTCTTTGGCGAAATCCTTCTAGTTTTGTCAGTGGTGAAGGAAAGTATTTAGAGAGGGCGAATAGAATAGGCATCAAGGTGAAAATTTTAAAAATTGAGATTGCTTATTTTAAGGAGGGCGAGAAGATGAATGAAAAAATAATGCCTAAAGAGGAATTGATAAATATGCTGACTGAAATTTACGATCAGCTAGAGGAGTTAGAGGATGCAATAGAGTCAACCTTTTCGAATGCCCGTCAAAAATGGCAAGATGATTGTACGATAAAAATGAGGCACTGCTCAGAGGTAATTCATTCACTCGAAATGAAAACCGCTAACCTTTATGATTTAAATGGAAAATTAGATAAAAAAGGTACTCATCATCATCCAGCAGGCATTAAGCTTGAACTTGGGTTTTAGTTACAATAGAATAGGGTCATTAAAGTAGCTTAATTCATTAAGCTACTTTTATTTTACCAATCAACAGTTTTTACTTTTTTATTATTCGGAGCTGATTAATAATGGATAAGCAGAATGAGCTTACAGCACTAACAAGACAGCTATTAAAGCGTATTAATAAAATGACAGAAATGTATTCAATGGTAAGGGAAACAGGAAAGAGTGGAGATTTTTATGAAGAAGTCAAACCTTTTGCTGACGAAGTAAAGTTAATTAATGACAAATGGAAAAATGAAGCAATAAAATGGGTTATAGCAACAAGGCCGAAAAACCTGTATCCCCAACAAATTGAATCTACACACGAACATCTAGAAACGATTTCAGTCCAAGCTTTTTTCCCGGAAACGAGTCGATCAAGATTTAAAAATTTAGTGGCATCATCGAATTATGTATTAAATCAAATGCTTCAGTTATTATTGATCGAAGAAATGGGCTCTCCGCCATCTTGATATAAGAGGTGAAGAGCCCTTCAAAATAGGTTCTGTATTGAATAGTTTTCTAGTTTTCTATAAGGAATGATTTAAGAGAAATCTGGTAGCTCTGCACCCTGTGCCTCGAGTTCACGAACAAGCTTACGATAAACTGAAATACAAATATCATCATGAATATAAGACCTTTTCGTAAAATCAAGCAATTCATTTACATTTTCTGGACTATAATTCCTTGTTTGAAGAAACTTCATTGTTAGTTCGTGAACATTCATTTTATTTCCCTCCTCATAATTGTCAGTCTCGCCATTCGTGTTAAGCTTTAGCCAACACCAGTTTTCTATAAACCATTTTAATGACGAAAATAAAGAAATAAGAGCTTAATTACTTTTTTATATCCTATCATAAAATAAGTAGTGATCATTATTTTTTTAATATTAAGACTTCCGACATGATTCCTCATTGTTAGACATCAATAGAAAGCGATTACAGGACATTCACATGATGGGCATTTTTTTCATAAATTATAGAAATAATTATGTGATTTTTTGGCTAGAGGAATGTTTAAGTTTATTAATCTGTTAAAGTGAGATTGGAAATTTCGATCAAGTCTCTTCATAGGAGTTCGCATAGAAAAACTAAGCATTGGCCGAAAAGACTTGGTGGACCCTAAGTTTTTCATATGAGTTTTACAGTAAGTAAAGGAGGAAACTAGCACATGTTCGGTCAAAGAGTACTTAGAGTACCAAATTTTTATATTAACCACTCTTACCCGGATTATCCATTTACAAATGAATCAGGATTTATATCCCAAAATTATTGGAGACAGCAGCAATTCCCTTATTATCCTGAAAATATTGCACCATTCAATCATCAATTTCAACGGCCGCCATTTTTCGGAAATCAGACTTTACACCCAGATACTTATCCATATGCTGCATCACAAAATATGATGCATAATCAATACCAAAATACAGGATATAAAATGCATCAAACAGGAATGCAAATGCCATCAAGCAACTATACTCAGAGTATTTTTCAAAATCCTTTGGAGCCAGAACAAAACCAAATGGTGCATTCTCAAAATCCATACATGTCCAACCCATACTTGAATCCATATCCGAAACAATCATTTATTCCAAAGCAGCCATCTGGTGTTCAATCAATAATGAATTCCTTTAAAGCACAGGATGGCTCAATCGATATTAATAAAATGATGAATACTGCTGGTCAAATGATGAATGCAGTTAATCAAGTCTCGTCTCTAGTAAAGGGATTGGGTGGTATGATTAAAGTATAGGAAAGTGAATATACATGGATGAAAATCCCTTATTACATGAACAAAAGTTGACCTACCCTGAGCGATAGTTCTGGCACGACGTATGACTATCAAATAGAGTAGGTCTTTGAGTTTTTTTAGAGTGATAAAGGTAAAATCATATATAGAATTATATGAATAAACTAAATTTTGCTGACAATTAATAAAAAAGAATGAAAAAATAGAGAAATAATAGCAGAGGAGGAAAAACATGTGTTACGAACGATACAACAAATTGTTATTATTTTCCTATTAATACTTTCTCTTGCTGCATTACCAATGATAATTGAAGTCAATTCTGTAGAGAAAAGTTTGGATTGGAATTTTGAAAAATTACCTGAGGTTTTTGGTGATTTTATTTCTGAAATCAGTAAGGGGAGTTTAGGTACCTATCAATTAGGGACACAGCGGCGTGCAATTGAAGAGGATATTGGAGATAATTTTTTTACAAGTTTAAAGATCATGCTCTTGGGTGTAAATGCAGCAGTTGTTATTAGCCTGTTTTTTGGAATTTTCATTAGTCGTTTTCATTTAACAAAAGTTTTTAATTTCATATTGAATATTTTATCAGCGATACCGGATTTTATTATCATCATAATGGCGATGATCCTTGCCGTAAAAATCTATAAGATGACAGGAATAAGAATAATGTCATTACGGCCAGATGCAGGAGCTTTAAACCTTTGGTTTCCGACGATTCTTGTCAGTATTGCCCCAACACTGTATTTATTTAAGCTTGTCACTGTTAAGAATTATCAAACAAGTAGTGAAGATTATATTAAAACTGCAGTAGCGAAAGGGATGAGCTTAAATTATATAAACTTTCAACATGTTTATAAAAATGTTGAGCCCTTTATTAAAGCAGAACTAGTTAAGGTCATATCATTAGCAATTGGAAATCTCTTTATTATCGAATACATAATGAATGTTTCGGGTATAACAAAATTTATTTTTCAGAGCAATGAGATACAGCCGATAGCTATCGGGCTATTTTCAATGCTGTTAATTTCAGGATTTGTTTATATTAGTGTCAGACTAGTATTCTATCTTTTCAAACGAGGATTTATTTATGAATAAACTTTATAAGTTTAATTCCTCTTTATATTTTGGAGTTTTTTTTGTATTTGTTTTAATCTTTCTTAGCTTATTTGGCCCGATGATGGCTCCATTCTCATTAACAGAATTGCTAGAAACTCAATATACGAATGGAAAAGTACTAGCACCTCCATTGGAACCGTTCGAAAATGCAAGCTATCCATTAGGGACAGATAAATGGGGCTATGATTTATTGACAATGGTATTGCACGGAATCCGTTATACTGTGTTCATTGCATTAGCAGTAACATGTATAAAAATGCTATTTGGCACGGTTTTTGGATTATATATTGGAACCTGGAAAAAAACCCCTAGCTGGGTTATTACCTTCGAGAATGCTTGGAGTTATGTTCCGTTGTTTCTAATATTATATTTTTTTATGAAACCGATTAGTTTTAATAGTAGTTTAGAAACAAGGGCTCTCGTCTTCTATTTTATTATTCTTGCTTCTGTAATCAGTATTCCAAGTATTGTTTCCTCCGTAAGATTGAAAACGAATGAATTGCATAAATCTGTATATATTGAGGCAGCAAATGTTCTAGGGGCTGGCAGAAACAGGTTAATTTGGAAGCATATTTTTCCTCAATTAAAGGAAACGATATTAGTTATGTTCATATTAGAAATTGTGTATGTCATAACGATAATGGGGCAGCTCGCACTAATGAATATTTTTGCTGGTGGAACAATTGTTAGGTTTGATCCTCTTATATATCTCTCCACTACGAAGGAGCTATCAGGATTAGTCGGACAAGCAAGGGGAAATATTTACGGGAATACTCATATACTAGTTGTCCCATTAATTATTTTATTATTTACGACAATTTCATTTAGTTTACTAGCAAATGGTTTGAAAAATCGCTTTCAATCAAACTATTCAAAAAGCCCATGGATAAGAACGGGACAAATACAAATATTAAAACCAATTAGGAAACAGTACAGTAATAAGCGGAATATTTGGAAGCCAAGTGGCGAAAGGCTTGCTCTCATGGGATTGCTCCTTATTTTTATTAGTGCAAGTGTATATGTTGTTGTAACAAAAGATAATGATGTTGGCGTTAAAAATTACAGCAAAGCTAAATATGATATTCAATTCGAAATGGATAAGAATGGTGTTTTTACCACAGAAGCGAATATACTTGTAAAAAATAAATCAGATCAAAAATGGGATGAACTCATTTTTTACTTTATTTCAAATGTATTTAAAAGAGGTCATCAGTTTCAATCCGTTAAGGGCTATTCCGAAATAAAAATGGGTGAAATCAAGGTCAATGGTGAAAAAGCTAAGTATAGTTTAGAAAAGGATACGCTGAAAATTAATCTTTCTGAAGCAATGAAAGATAAAAAAAAGTTTAATGTAAAAATCGATTATGAATTTACTGTTCCAGAGGAAGGTGTTCGCTTTTCGAAGGAAAAGGAAAATTATTATTTAGCACAATGGTATCCAATGCTTGCAACCTATCAAAAAGGGAAGTGGAATAAGGAGGAATATTCAGATGGGATTGAAACTTATCATACAGACTTTTCCGACTTTGAGATTGCATACAAGCTTCCTAAGGGGTATTCATTCATTTCATCTGCAGAGAAAGATCCACAGCTCAAAAATAATGAAGGTAAAGTAAAAATAAATAAAGTTAGAGACTTTTTCGTTGCAATCATAAAGGACATGGAAGTTCATGAGGCGCTTGCAAATGACGGAGTAAAAATTCGTATATTCACTAAAAATGATCATCATAAAGATTTGAAAGAAACAATGAACCATGCTAAAGACGCATTGTCGTTTTATCAGGAAAACATCGGAAAGTACCCTCATAAACAATTAGATATCATACTTGATAACGGCCTGTTTATGGAATATTCTGGTGTTATTACAATTAATCCTTATATTGAGGATACTTATTTTTATCGAAACGCAATTGTACATGAAATTGCCCATCAATATTTTTATGGTGTTGTCGCAAATGATCAGTATAATCAAGCTTGGGTTGACGAAGGGATAACTGAATTTGCAACCTCTATGTATTTTTATGCTGGTAAAAATCAAACCGAAAGACATGCTTTTAGTATTCCATATCGCCGTATGGAAAGAATCGCATCGTCAGAACCTCCTCTTGGGAGACAATATTCAAATGTTCCGTTAAATAAAATGAAGAATACTGGATTTATATATGGCCAACCTGCTGTTGAATTATTGAATTTGATGAAGGATAAGTATAGAGTGCAAGGAGAAGATGTCAAAGAGGTCAGTATGCAATTTCTTTCAGACTATTATCATCATTTTCAATACAAAGAAGTAGATACGAAAGAGTTCATCAGATTTACAAAAGTTTATTTCAACGTCCCTTCAGGGTATTTTAATCGTTGGCTTGATACATCATTTGAGTAACTTGGTTATCGCAAAGGCATCCGCCTAATGCTATATTTTAGCAGAAACTTAATCGAAATATTAATCTTGCTTTAGTACGTTGAATAATTTAAATATTCTTATTAACGAATAAAGAAACAAGCAGTCTATTGCTGCTTGTTTTTATTTGATTTCATCGATTATTATTTTCTTTCCTAACTGTTTCGGAATACGTATTTGTAAAAGCCCATTTTGATAAGTCGCTTTTACTTTACTTTCATTGATAGGTTGTGGAAGAGGTATTGTTCTGCTTGATCTTTGCATTGATTGCCGCCGTTTAACGATTTTTTGATTTTCATCCTCTTCAGTAAATAATTCATTTGAATTAACTGTAATAGTTATATAATTATCAAGCACATCAAGTTGAATTTGTTCACGATTTACACCAGGAAGTTCTGCAGTGATAATATGCTCACCCGCAGTCTCATGTACATCAATATGAAATGATGAATGAGATGGGAACGGGTTTTTAAAAAAATCATCCATCGTTTGTAATAAACCTTTTACAGGCTTCTCGTGGAAAAATTGATTCATTGATTTCATCAATTCGCCAAAAGGTTCATTTTTTGCCTTTCTTCCTTGATCACTCATATTTTCATCTCCAATCATGAATTAAATAAGGCACAACCACCATATTCTATGAACATAATTAGGTATTTGTTCCACATTAGGAAATTATAAATTGCCAGCGCAGAAGATAATTCGACATAGTTGCCAATTTTAGGAATTAAGTACGACGGACAGGATGTCCTAGTCGGGCGAATGCCACAGGACGTGGCATATATGAGCGCGATAAGTGCAACTACGCCTCTGTCTTCGCCTTTCCAAGGCTCGCCAATCGGCGAGTTTTCTTTAAAATTTATTTTATATTTTCCCAATATTGAACACTTCTTGACATAAGAAAAAACGTGATCTGCGTCACACTGTAAGTGTGAACTAAACGGTATGCTAAAGTCGTTCAATAATTAATGAGGAGGAATGATTCATGTTTTGCTACCAATGTGAGCAGACGCCAACTGGGGGATGTAAAGTAATCGGTGTTTGTGGAAAAGATGAAACAATAGCAAGCTTACAGGATATAATTATTTTTGGATTGAAGGGGATTGCTGCTTATCGTACACATGCGAACCAGTTGGAATATACAGATCCATTTGTCGATGCTACAACACATGAGGCCCTTTATTTAACATTAACTAATTCAAACTTTAATGTTCAGGAACATATAGAAATGGCGATGAAGGTCGGACGTTCTGCTGTTAGAGTAATGGAAATTCTTGATGAAGCCCATACTAAAAGACTTGGTATTCCACAACCGATCCGTGTTTCACAAAATAAAATTGAAGGTAAATGTATCATTGTTACAGGGCATAATTTATTTGCACTTGAAGAGCTATTAAAGCAAACAGAAGGAAAAGGTATCAATATTTATACCCACTCGGAAATGCTACCAGCACATGGCTATCCACAATTGAAAAAATATCCTCATTTGAAAGGGAATATTGGTAAAGCTTGGTATGACCAACGACGCTTATTTGCAAAGTTCCCGGGAGCGATTTTAGCAACAACGAACTGTGTGATGCCAATTAAAGGTACATATGCTGACCGCATGTTCTCCTATGAAGTAGCGGGTCTTGAAAATGTTTTGAAAATCGAAAATGATGATTTTAGCCCATTAATTAAAAGAGCATTAGAATTGCCTGAAGTAAGTATTGATTCAGATGAAACTTTATTGACAGGCTTCCATCATGAAACAGTATTAGGTCTTGCTCCCGAGGTCATTTCAGCAGTTAAAGAGGGAAAGATTAAAAGGTTCTTCGTTATTGCAGGGTGTGATGCACCGGGCAAGGGAGGAGAATACTATCGTGAATTAGCTACATCCTTGCCGCCAGAAACAGTTATTTTAACAACGTCTTGTGGGAAGTTCCGTTTTAATGATGTTGACTATGGAGTCGTACCTGGAACAAATATCCCAAGATATATAGATTTAGGCCAATGCAATAATTCTGGATCTACTGTAAAAATTGCAAAAGCATTAGCAGAGGCTTTTGAATGTGAAATTAATGAGCTGCCTGTAAGTATTGTGCTTTCATGGTTCGAACAGAAGGCAGTTGCCATCCTTTTAGGTTTGTTTAGCTTAGGAATCCAAGATATTCGTATTGGACCAAAAGCGCCAGAATTTATTTCAGAGGGAGTATTAAATGTCCTTCAAGAAACCTTTAATTTAAAATTAATTGGCACAGCTCAAGAAGACATGCAAGAAATGCTGCAATTATCATAGCCTTTCAAAGAGAGAAGAACCATAGTTGTCAAATGGGTTCTTCTCTTTTTAAACTAAAAAATTTCCTCTAACAGTCGGTCAGGATCAATAATAATATTCCCTGCTGAGTCTGTTTCAATTAAATGGTCTTTCCTTAGCTTTGTTAATGTTCTACTCATGGTTTCTCTCGTCGTTCCAATCATATTGGCAAGATCCTTATTGGTGAATTCAGATTTTAACAGATACAGTCTTTCATCCATTTCTTCCCCATGATTTTTTGCCAAACGGACAAGCAGCTTAATAATTTGTTCATACGTATTATTAAGTATTTGCGACTCTAATCTTTCTTGTAAATCAACGATTTTTTCCCCAAGCACTTTAAATACTTTAATACACAGCTCTGGATTATCAATTAATACTTTTTCAAATAGATCAATAGGGACAACGACTAATGTTGAATTTTCTAGCACTTCAGAAAAAGCAGGATACCCGCCTTTACGGAAGAAGCCAACATGTGGAAACATCTCGCCATTTTTCATAATTGCTACAATTTGCTCTTTCCCATTAATATCACTTTTATAAATTTTTATCCGTCCACTTTGTATAAAATATACATTTTCTAGTGGGTCATCCTGCATAAAGACATGACTGCCTTTTTTCCATTCTCTAGAGATAGAGATTTCGATAATTTTTTCCATTTCTGAATCACTTAAGTCTCGAAAAAGAGTAAATTGAGACAGTACTTTTTTTATTTCTAAATTAATCATCTTTTCACCTCTGAAGGTAAAACCATTATTGCTAATATTGTAACAAAAAAGACATATGAAAGAAGTGTTTTTAAACTCTAAGAATATGAATGTTCTATGAAGAAAAAGAAGAGATGCTCCCTCTTTTACAACGAACGCTTATTCGCTAGAATAGTAGTATGAGGTGAATACAATGAAAGTACGGAAAAACTTGAATGAAATCATGAAGGAAATGAAAGAATCAGATCCTGTTAAACATAATATCGTTCATTGGCACACAATTGATGAAAAAGAGGCAAATACTGCAGATCTTCCAATGAATTTACATCCTTCTCTAAAAGAGGCATTACAAAAAAGGGGAATCACAAGTCTATATACACATCAAAAATTAGCATATGATACGGCTATGAAAGGGAAAAGTCTTGTTGCAGTTACTCCAACAGCTTCTGGGAAAACGTTATGCTACAATCTTCCAGTTTTGCAAACGGTCATAAATGATCCAAGTTCAAGAGCACTTTATATGTTTCCAACAAAAGCTTTAGCACAGGATCAAAAAAGTGAAATAAACGAAATCATTGAAGATTCAGGATTGGCGATAAACAGTTATACATATGATGGAGACACTCCATCAAATATACGCCAGAAGGTTCGGAAAGCAGGCCATGTCGTGATAACAAATCCTGATATGCTGCATTCTGCCATCTTGCCTCATCATACAAAATGGGTTTCCTTATTCGAGAACTTGAAGTTTGTTATTATTGATGAACTTCATATTTATAGAGGTGTTTTTGGAAGCCATGTAGCAAATGTTATAAGACGTTTGCAAAGAATTTGCCGTTTTTACGGGAGCGATCCAATTTTTATTTGTACATCAGCGACTATAGCAAATCCATTAGAGCTTGCTGAAAAGCTTACAGAAAAATCAGTTGAATTAATCAATAATAATGGAGCGCCAAGCGGAAGAAAGCATTTTGTTTTTTATAATCCTCCGATTGTCAATAAGCCATTAAATATTAGAAGAAGTGCTACTTTAGAAGCTAGAATGCTTGCTGCTAGCCTTTTGGTAAACAAAATCCAGACGATTACTTTTGCCAGGAGCCGAGTTAGAGTTGAAATTTTGCTGACCTATTTACAGGATTTAATCAAGCATAAATTAGGTCCGAAAGCAATTCGAGGTTATCGAGGAGGTTATTTGCCAACGGAGAGGAGAGAAATTGAGAAAGGCCTTCGATCAGGTGAAATTTATGGTGTAGTTAGTACGAATGCACTTGAACTAGGTATGGATATCGGACAACTTCAGGTATGTATTATGACCGGCTTTCCGGGGACGATTGCAAGCTCTTGGCAGCAAGCTGGACGAGCAGGGCGCAGGCATGGGGAATCCCTTGTTATTATGATAGCAAGCAGCAGTCCGCTTGATCAGTATGTTATTCAGAACCCGGATTATTTTTTCAAAAGAAGCCCAGAAACAGCAAGAATAAATCCTGATAACTTAATCATTTTAATTGATCACATAAAATGTGCGGCATATGAGCTCCCATTTAAAGTCGGAGAGCCATTTGGTTCATTTGAAACAGATGAGGTTCTAGAATACTTAGCAGAAGAAAGTATCCTTTTTCAAAATGGAGAAAAATATTATTGGATGAATGATTCATTTCCTGCCCATAATATTAGTCTTCGTTCTGCCTCACAAGAAAATGTTGTCATAATAGATCAATCTGATATCGCGAATGTGAAAGTGATTGGAGAAATGGATCAATTTTCTGCTATGACATTACTTCATGATGAGGCTATTTATCTTCACCAAGGTACGCAATATCAAGTAGAGAAGCTTGATTGGGAGGAGAAAAAAGCGTTCGTTAGAGAGGTTAATGTTGATTACTTCACAGATGCTAATCTTGCAGTTCAGCTCAAGGTTCTTGAACAAGACAAGCATCGGTTTACAGCTTCGGGAGAGATAGGCTATGGAGATGTGAGTGTCATAGCAATGGCAACACTTTTTAAAAAAATCAAGTTTGAAACTCACGAAAATATTGGTTCAGGGCCGATTACTTTGCCTGAGGCAGAGCTGCATACAAGTTCTACATGGTTTTCTTTAAATGAGGAATTTTTACAGAATGATCGAGGACGTTTGGAGCAGGGGCTAATAGGTGCAGCTCATGCGTTAAGACATATTGCACCACTATTTGTAATGTGTGATCCTCAAGATATTCATGTAGTTCCTCAAGTGAAAGCTGAACATAATGAAAAGCCGACGATTTTCTTCTATGATCGGTATCCTGGTGGGGTTGGATTAAGTGAAAAGGTATATGAAGGATTCGAACATGTTCTGATGGAAGCAGAAGAAATGGTGAATAGGTGTCAATGTGATATTGGCTGTCCTTCCTGTATTGGGACAGACATGTCTTTGGGCACAGCTAAAAGAGATGTGCAAAGTATTTTAGCAAGTTTCACAAATATGAAGATTCGCACTGGTGGAAATCATGTCAATTAAAAGCAAGCTAAATAGATTAAAACCACATTTGTCGATTGATCGTACAGAAAAGGAAAAATTTCAATGCATTCACCTAGAAGAAATCCCTTTTATAGATTCTTGGACAAAAGAGGGGGTATCCCCATATTATTTCGATGGAGCCTACTGCCTTGTTCGAGAGAAAGAATTCCCAATCGATCAAAAACACGGTATTTATTCTTTTTCTCAATTCTCAGATGCAGTTGAAGCGTGGAATTCTTCATATATAGATCATCCTCTTTCTGCAGCGGGCTATAAGCCAGAAAACTTTTTTTTCTTTGATACTGAGACAACGGGCCTAGGAGGAGGGGTAGGCAATACGATCTTTATCCTTGGACATGCAAGCTTAATTGAAAACAAGGTAAAGCTAAAACAACATATTTTGCCCCATCCAGGTGCAGAAATTCCCTTGTATAAAAGCTTTCTTGATAGTGTTGATTATAGAACAATGGCTACATATAACGGAAAGTCATTTGATTGGCCTCAAGTTAAGACAAGGCATACGCTGATCAAGGAACATGTACCAAAGCTTCCTCCTTTTGGTCATTTTGATCTATATCATGCTTCAAGAAGAATGTGGAAACATAAACTGGATAGAATGAAGCTTTCGATCGTAGAACAGGAAGTACTAGGGGTAGAAAGGAAGGATGATCTTCCAGGCTATCTTGCACCGATGATTTATTTTGATTTTGTGGAAAGAAAAGATCCAGAAGGTATGATTGGTATTTTAAAGCATAATGAAACTGATATTTTATCACTCATTAGTCTATATACTCATCTTTCTTTTCAAATACTTCGACTTGATAAGAAACAGACTGCCAGGGAAATTTATGAAGTTGGAAGGTGGTTTTCACATTTGGGGGATTCAGCTTCTGCAAGAGAAGCATTTTCAAATATTTCACAAGGGGATAACCTTGATTCACTTTATGCTAAACATGCGCTAGCTTATGAGTATAAAAAGCAAAAAAAATGGACGGAAGCGGAACAGTTATGGAAGGAGATCGCAGACGCAGGAAATAACAAAGTAATGTTGGAGGCCTGCATTGAGCTTGCAAAAATCTATGAACACCGTAAGAAAAACTACAGAGAAGCACTCATTTATACAGAAATGGCTAAATCAATTTCCCATACTGTAGAGAATAAAAAATCACCATTCTCAGAAGAAGACATTATGAAACGATTTACGAGACTTTTAAAAAAAAGCTGTGTAAAAGCTCAGTGACGATTATGCTACTTTGTTGTTGATTGGAGAGAAAGGCGCGAAACTCTTCAAAAATGCATTGGCATTTTATCGGCTAATAGTAAAATTTAAGTTTATTAACGTACTAAAATAAAGTGTGTGTTCAATGAAATAACTGCTAATGCGGTGTTTAATCAAGGATGTTTATTCAATATTCTGCGAGAGAAGCGAGTCAAAGAAAGACCTAGCAGGAGCGAAAGCGATGAGGTGGCTACCGGATTGTCCGCAATCGCTTAGTACCTGCAGCGGAAATCAACAAGGAAGTTTAGCATAGACAAAAAAATAAAAAAACAATATATTAATGTTTTCACATAGCATCCACTAATTTCCTAGTTGTATGTAGATAAGGAAAGCTGTAAAATGTGTAATTGTGTACAGAATGGAAAATAGTGAGGCAGATAACATGTATAAAGCAATTTTATTCCTGTTTTTTTTCGTGGTTTTATTTACAGCTATTCTTTTTTCAAACATGAAAGACGGTTTTTATAGCATGTTTTAGTAATCGGCAATCGAGAATATTTTCATGAATGTTTATTTATACTTTCTAATAGGTAAATGTGTAGTATTATAAAAATAGGTATAAATTAGGTTTTTTCATTAGTACAAGAATCCCTTTTTCGACATAGGCTATTAATGTAAATAATTTATTGTAGAAAGGGGATCTTTACATGTATTGTGGACCAAGACCAACTCATGTTTTGCCTGCGATTGTTCATCCAACAAAATGTTGTGTTAACAATACTTTCCAAAACAATATCGTCCCACATATTCATCCTAGTCATACAACTAATGTTAACCACACTCATTTTCAACATGTGCACTCATTTCCACACACTCAATCAGTTGTGAATGAAGTGACAAATCAGCAGTTTGTTGCAGCACCTGGACCATATCCTGGCGGTTATGGCGGAGCCGGAGGATATGGTGTTCCAAGACCAGGCATGTTCGGTGGGGGACCATTTTATTGAAAGTAAAAACGCTGACAAGGGCATTGTTGCCCTTGTTATTTTATTTTATTAAATAATAATTGAGGTTTAAAAATGGCTAATATTGCGGTTGTATCTGGTTACAAACCATATGAGATTGGCATATTTAAAAACGATGATCCTGCTGTTTTGTTTATAAAAAGGGCCATAAAAGCCAATCTTATTTCCTTATTAGAAGAAGGTCTGGAATGGGTAATGATTAGCGGGCAGCTAGGAACAGAATTATGGGCAGCAGAAGTAGTTTTTGATTTACAGCTAGAAGGCTTTAATGATTTAAAGCTAGCAGTTATTACTCCATTTTTGAATCAGGAAGAATCTTGGAAAGAATCGAATAGAGAATGGTACGAATCAATAATCGTTCAAGCTGATTTTGTCGATTCTGTTTCTCGAAAACCTTATGAAAATTCTTGGCAATTTCGCCTCAAAAACAAATTTTTTATTCAGAAAAGCGATGTGCTGCTTTTATTTTATGATACTGAAAAAGAAGGTAGTCCGAAGTACATATATGAAGAAGCAAAAAAAGAGCAGGAGAAGAATGAATACGAGATCCGATTGATAAATTTCGATGATTTACAAGTGCTTGTTGAAGAAGAACAGATGAAACTTATGGATGATTAAAAATTAATTCAAAAGAAAAATTGACAAAAATGCATATCTTTGAAAAAATAGTGTTGATGATGGTATTACTAGAGGTGATTATCATGCTTTCTGATAAAGTGAAATTAACAGCAAAAGATATTTTGGAAAAAGAGTTTAAAACTGCAATGCGCGGCTACAAGCCAGAAGAAGTAGATAAATTTTTGGATTGGGTCATAAAGGATTATGAGACATTTCATCAGGAAATTGAAGATTTGCAACAAGAAAATATGCGATTAAGAAAACAGCTTGAAGATACTTCAAGGCGCCCAGCTACGCAAACAGCGGGAACTACTAATTTCGATATACTAAAACGGCTATCCAATTTAGAAAAGCATGTTTTTGGCAGTAAATTGTACGATTGATGAAATTTTCCTCAATTTCAAGCTGAAAACCATTGCTATTCACACGAAAGTTACATATAATAACTTTTGTCATCATTAATAGCGTTCGGGTAATCGCTGTAATGAGCGTAAGTGAATTGCAGAGGAAAGTCCATGCTCGCACGGGCTGAGATGTCCGTAGTGTTCGTGCCTAGTGAAATCATAAGCTAGGGCAGCCATTTGCTTGGCTGACGGCAGGGAAAATGCCTAAGTCCATTACTGGATATGGCATGAATACCTTGAAAGTGCCACAGTGACGTAGCCTTTTCAGAAATGAAAAGGGTGGAACGAGGTAAACCCCACGAGCGAGAAACCCAAATTATGGTAGGGGCACTTTCTCTAAGGAAATGAACGAGGAGAAGGACAGGTTAACCTGTAGATAGATGATTACCACCTAAGTACGAGACCTAAGGTCGTTTGCAGTACACAGGTACAAAACATGGCTTACAGAACGTTATTAGTGAGATTAATAATTGAGATGAGTGCTCTCCTAAAAGGAGAGCTTTTCTTATTTTATAGGAAATTATAATTTTCGCTATCTGTTGATAACTTGAGATATAGTTTATCTACGTTCAGCTTCAGCGCCTACCTCCTCGAGGTCACAAGCCAATCCTCCCAGAAAGGTAAAGAGCACCTTTCCGAGAGGCTCGTCTTGTGCTTGTCGGAGGTGAGCAAGGCGCTTGCGCATTTGTTCTTTTTGTACAGTTTATTTTATGTCGATTTAATGACAGCATTTTTTCATTGATAAGGTGAAGATAAGGCTATTCTTGTATATTGGATAAAATACATATATGATAATAAACGAATGATTTGAAATAAGTCGACATGACAATATATAGCAAATAGGGACGAGAAAAATGAAATTATCTGACATTGTAATAAACCATATGCAGGAAGGAGTCATCATTTTAAACAAGGATTTTAACATCACGTCATTAAATCCAGCGGCGAAAAAGATCACACTTTTTCAAGATGAGGATGCAGCAGGGATTGATTTCGCTTCTTTGTTTAAAAAGATGAATGATTTTCTCACAATTAAATTTTCCCTCCAACAATTGGGTAATTGGGAGGGTGAAGTTCAAAAGAAAAGAAAAAATGGTGAATTATATTCAGAATGGATGTTGATCCGAACATTTTCTGAAAAAGGAGCAGATGATCCCCAATATATCGTTATTTTCTGCGATAATACTCAACAAAAGATATCGCAAAATGAAAAAAAGCTAGCAGAAAAGGTTCTTGAAAATACAAGTGAAGGTGTTATGATTACGGATAAAAACAGCAGGATTATTTCTGTAAATCCTGCCTTTGAAATCGTTACGGGATATAGTAATGAAGAAGTAGTAGGAAAGAATCCAAATATTCTCCAATCAGGAATCCACGATGTATTATTCTACAAAAATATGTGGAAACAAATTAATGATATTGGTTATTGGAAAGGTGAAATTTGGAATAAACGCAAAAGTGGAGAAGTTTTTCCGGAATGGATAACAATTAGCTCTATTAAAGATGAACATGGCAATATTAATAACTTTGTTGCGGTTTTTACAGATATTACAGATAGGAAACATGCTGAAGATCAGCTTAGGTACCTAGCACATCATGATTCCCTTACTGGGGTAGCAAACCGTTATAGTTTAAATAAGCGTCTCGAAGGATTATTACATACAGCACAAAAATATAAGCAGCTGCTCGCCATTCTTTTTCTTGATTTAGATAGATTCAAGCAAATAAATGATACACTAGGCCATAATTATGGGGATATGCTCTTAAAGAATAAAGGGGATCATAAAAAATAAAGATATGATTGCCCGCCTTGGTGGAGATGAGTTTGTCATTGTATTACCTAATATTAAGCATCCAAGGGAAGCTGTTCATATTGCAGAAGGAATAATTGAAGCATTATCAAAATCATTTCTGCTAAACGGTCAGGAAGTTTTTGTTACAACGAGTATCGGAATCAGTTTATATCCATTGGATGGAAATGATATAGAGTCATTGTTACGAAATGCAGATAAAGCGATGTACGAGGCAAAATATAGTGGGAGAAATCAGTTTGAGCTTTACCATACAGAAATGCATCGAAACGAATCTAAAAAAATGATAATGGAAAATAATTTACGGCGAGCATTAGAGCGTAATGAAATATATCTTGTGTATCACCCTGTAATGGATGCAAACACGAATGAAATCGTAAGTGTAGAAGCATTAGTCAGATGGAAACAAAAGCAATTAGGTGTGATTCCACCTTCAGAATTTATTCCACTAGCTGAAGAATCAGGCTTAATTATTCCTATAAGTGAATGGATTATCCAAAAAGCTTGTGAAGATTTGAAAATGATACATTTACATGGAAAACCTAAACTAAGAATGAGTATCAATATATCAGCCATTCATTTTAATCAGGAAAACTTTGTGAAATCCATTGATGACATCATTCAAAAGACTAATGTTAATCCTAATTATATTGATTTTGAATTAACAGAGAGTATGATTATGCCAAAAGCAAATGAATCTGTCGATAAACTAGTAAAATTAAAGCAGCTTGGAATAAAATTATCTATAGATGATTTTGGAACCGGATATTCTTCATTAAGTTATTTGAATCGCTTTCCACTTGATATCTTAAAAATTGATAAAAGTTTTATAGGCGGTTTGTTGGATTATAAGGAAGATTGCTCAATTGTTGAGGCAATTATTACTATGGCTCATCGACTGCATCTCAAGGTGATAGCTGAGGGTGTAGAAAACAAAAAACAATATGAGTTTCTTAAAAAAGAAAATTGTGATTATATTCAAGGATTTTATTTTTCTAAACCTATCCCTTTTCATAAGCTAATGACCTTTTTTGAAAGTTGGGATCAGGAATTCATTAAATAGGGTGAAACGTTCATGAAGTATGATTTAATTGCAACATCTGCAATGGGGCTTGAAGCTTTAGTTGCTAAAGAAGTGCGTGCTCTAGGGTATGATTGTGAAGTTGAAAATGGGAGAATTACATATAAAGGCGATGCTCTTGCAATTGCCCGTTCTAATATGTGGCTGAGAACAGCTGATAGAATAAAAATAAAAATCGGTGAATTCAAGGCAACTACATTTGATGAGCTCTTTGAAAAAACGAAATCATTGCCATGGGAAAATTATTTGCCAGAGAATGCGGAGTTTCCGGTTACAGGGAAATCTGTCAAATCAAAGCTGTTTAGTGTTTCTGACTGTCAGGCAATCGTAAAAAAGGCAATCGTCGAAAGAATGAGATCTCATTATAAAAAAACGGGTTGGTTTGAAGAAAATGGACCTTTATTCAAAATCGAAGTTGCTCTTCATAAAGATATAGCCTTAATTTCAATAGATGCAAGTGGAAGCGGACTGCATAAACGGGGATACAGAGCTGGACAGGGGGAAGCACCTTTAAAAGAAACACTTGCAGCTGCCCTTGTTATGCTTACAAATTGGACACCAGAGAAACCTTTTGTCGATCCATTCTGCGGATCGGGTACTATTCCAATCGAAGCTGTATTAATTGGGCAAAATATTGCACCAGGATTTAATCGAGAATTTGTTTCAGAGTCGTGGAATTGGATACCGGAAAAAGTATGGGAAGAAGTAAGAATTGAAACGGAAGATTTAGCGAAATATGATCAGCCACTTGATATTACAGGCACAGATATTGATCACCGCATGGTCAAAATTGCTCAAGAAAATGCTTTTGAAGCTGGTTTAGGAGAGTTAATTAGTTTCAAGCAAATGCAAGTGAAGGATTTTACAACAACTAAGGAATATGGAGTAATCGTTGGGAATCCGCCGTATGGTGAAAGACTTGGAGAGAAAGAAGCTGTACAGAAAATGTATGAAGAGATGGGAAAAACATTTTCCTCACTTGATACTTGGTCCATTTATATACTCACTTCGAATGAAGAATTTGAAAAATATTACGGAAATCCAGCAACAAAAAAACGAAAGTTATTTAATGGATTTATCCGCACAGATTATTATCAATATTGGGGAAAAAGACCGCCAAAAGCTAGGCAGTAGTTTATCGCAGATTAACGGGCAGTAAGACCCCCACTTCAATGATTCGAGTAAAACAATGAAGAGTAAGTGGGGGATCAACTGCCCGTAAAGGCCTGATAAGTTCAACTAACAATCAGTGGGGGATGAGGAAAACCCCCACTGATTGAAGTTTCACTTTATGGAAGACTTTCGATTGCTTCCGACAAATAAAAAATAAAACTGCAATTTTCTTTGCATACGTTTTCCTGACCTTGAATATTATATACTTATCATCAAAAAAGGTCAGGAGGGCTATTCATTGAATCAACCCATTATAGATTTTAATAAAATATCACAGGCTTTAACCGATACGATCGAAGCAATTAAAGATGAAAAGGATTTATCCTTAACGGCTCTCGAGCAGCTGAAAAATGCTCAGCATGATCTCCAGCAGGCAATATCTTTTTCATTTTCATCAATACAAAAATAAGAAAAGCGAAAGTGCCTTTGGATCAATCAAAATTCAGATTGATTCTGGGATGATTATTCGGATAGACTTCCTTATGGAGCAAGTCATTGCTCTATCTCGAGAAAATTTTTACTTGTTTATTCATTAAAACAAGGTTTTCTTACTTGAATCTGGCAGTCAGTCAGATTCTTTTTTTTCTTACTTGACACTTTTATTATTTACGATAAAATGATTGATGTTCTTTTGTTTAATAATGATTAAATGATACAGTTATGAAATAAGCGCTTTTCTAGAAAAGGCTAGCTTCAGCGCCTAGGGGCTCGCCGACTAAGAACGCAACGTCCTGTTGCAACGTCGGCACTAGAACGTCCTGTTCGTCGGAGGTCATAAGCCAGTCCGCCAAGAAGGTTAAAGACCAAACCTTCTCGTCGGCCTGTCTTATGCTTGTCGCCCCTGTGCACGGCGCTTCCACTTTTCTATCAAAGCGCTTAAACTTTTTATTTACCGGAGGGGTAATATGCAAAGCAAGATGCCGTTTGCATTGTCCAAAAACGATTCTTTTTTTGATAAATTAAACGAGTGGATTGGTGATGTTTTCTACGATATATTGCCGGAATCAGGATTTGAGTTAAGGGACGAACAAATTTTTATGGCCTTTCAACTTGAAAAGGCATTTAAAGAAAAGAGAGTTATTTTTGCGGAGGCAGGGGTAGGCACAGGAAAAACCATCGTCTATTTACTTTATTGCATTGCTTATGCAAGATACATAAATAAGCCTGCGATCATTGCTTGTGCGGATGAAACATTAATTGAACAGCTTGTTAAGAAGGAAGGCGATATTGCCAAGCTTGAGAAGGCTTTAAATTTAAACATTGATGTGCGTCTGGCTAAGTCGAGAGATCAATATTTATGTTTAAAAAAGCTTGATCAACACATTGCAAGTGAGGATATGGATGTTTATAATGCGCTTTATGATCAGCTTCCTGAATTTGTTCATTCTGGCTCGTCCATGCAAAACTTCGAAAAATACGGTGATCGTAAGGAATATCCAGAATTAACAGATGAGATGTGGGGAAAAATTGCGTGGGATCCATTTCAAGATTGCTTTACATGTGAAAAGCGCCATCGTTGTGGACAAACACTAAATCGAGATTATTACCGCAGTGCAAAGGATATCATTATTTGTTCTCATGATTTTTATATGGAGCATATTTGGACAAAGGAATCTAGGAAGCGTGAAGGTCAGCTGCCTCTATTGCCAGAAAGTTCAGGTGTTGTTTTTGACGAAGGCCATTTATTAGAGTTCGCTTCCCAAAAAGCATTAACATATCGATTTACAGAGCAAATACTTGAATCTCTTTTAACGAGGCTAATGGCTAATGATGTTAGGGAAAAGACTTTATATATTATAGAAAAAACGATTGTCCAGAATGAGCAATTTTTTTATGCACTTGAGCATGCATCTTCCTCAGCCGAAATTTCAGAAAAGAGAACAGTTCAAAAATCTGAAAATGTGATAAAGGAAGGAAAAAAACTCCTTGAGCTTATTAGCACTCTTGAGGAAGAACTAGTATTTGAAAGTGAAATGTATGTTATCAACGAGTATGATTTGAAAATTGTTGAAGAATATTTAGAGCAAATTTATTATTCTTTATCGTTATTTTTAAAAGAATTAAAAGGCATTACATGGTTTGAAGAGAATAATGGAGAAAGAACATTAGTCATTATGCCAAGGATGGTTGAAGATATTATGAGGGAAGAGGTTTTCTCCCAAAAGAAACCGTTTATCTTCTCCTCTGCGACATTATCTGAGAATAATTCATTTGATTATATGGCTAAAAGCCTTGGTATTGATCAATATTTATCTTTTTCTGTTTCTTCTCCATTTGATTATGAGGAAAATATGATCATTACTATGCCAGAATTTCCGAGTAAAGCGGAAAAAGAGAAAATGCATTATGTTCAAGGACAACTGGAAAAGACTAAAGGCAGGGCATTAGTATTATTTACGAATCATGCTGATCTTGCTCGCTTTAAGAAACAAATATACGGAAAAATGAATTTCCCAATTTATTTTGAGGGAGATGCTGAGATCAGTACTTTAGTTTCTGATTTTCAAAACGATGAACAGTCTGTTCTTTGTTCGGTTCATCTATGGGAAGGGCTCGATGTTCCTGGAAGATCCCTTGAGAATGTTTTTATTTACTCGCTTCCATTTCCTCCTCATGACCCGGTCTTTACCGCTAAACGTGAAGGAGCAAATGAGCCATTTAAAGAGGTTGATTTACCCTATATGATCCTGCGGTTAAGACAAGGTATTGGGAGATTAATTAGAACACATGAAGATAAAGGGATTGTTCATATCCTAATGGATCAAAATGAAAAACAAGAAGTAGTTGAATTAGTAAAAAGTGTCTTGCCGACGATTCCGCAGAATGTGGTGTCTTAATTGGCAAATAAGACTATTCATAGCCTTAAAAGTTAAAATCCGCAGAAATCTTTATTCTGCGGATTTTTCTTTTTCCTCTGCACATTCAAAGCATACTATTTTCATATCCTCTGTATGAATACCATTAAAAAAACCATCCATACAATATAGAATTTTTCCACAGGAAGTGCAATGACCTATCAGATCTCGCATCTATTTATCACTCCATGCTTTCTTTGACTTGGCTTTTGCTTCGAAAATAAACAAACATCCAAAGCGTATTGATAAATAATATGCATGACGCGATTATATAGCCAGCTCCAAAAGATACTGCCAATAGACCTGTAAGTGATGAACCGACAACTACTCCGAGTGAGAAAAAGGCATAGAACAGTCCGAATGCTTTTCCTCTTGTTTCAGGGTCAGTATGATTAGCAAGCATTGCTGAAATTGATGGAAACAATAAAGCGAACCCTGCGCCATATAATATCATACAGAAAAACAATAATGACAGCGAGGAGGACATACTTAATAATATAAGCGCGGCTCCAATTGTTGACATTCCAATCATCATGACAGAATGATTTTGATAAGTATCGAAAACTTTATTAGTTGGCAAAGCGAATATTAAAATCGCTGTTATTCCGAAAGTGCTTAGGAGAACCCCACTATATTGACTCCCAAATTCTAGTGTTTCAACCTGTAATGGAAGCATGTATGCTAGTACACCTTGGGCAAACATTAACGAGAAAGCGCCTATAAAGCTAGTAGCAATCATGGGTGTTTTTATTATGGTTACAAGAGTTTTTAATGGCGGCTCAATTTTCCTTGATATTGGAGTAGAGCCACTAGGAATAATAAAAAATGATAGTACAGCAATAATAAGCATGATAAGAGCAATTATAATGAATACCCAATTAACTCCATATTTTGCTGCAACAATTCCTCCAAATGCCGGTCCAATAATTGCAGAAATGCCAACTGCAACTCCTGAAATAGCCATAGATTTTCCTTGTTTTCCCTCTTCACCTTTATTTGCAATGACGGTAAAAGCGGCAGGAACTAGAAATCCACTAAATAGACCATGTAGGAATCTTACAAACATCAATTGCTCTGGACTAGAAACAATTGTATAAAGAAGCAAACTGCCACCGGTTAGGAAAAAACCAAATAATAATACTTTTTTTGCTCCTTGTTTGTCTATCCAATATCCAGCTAATATATTACCGAACATATTGGTAAAGGAATACATACCTACTGTTAAGCCAATTATAGCAGGTGTTGCTCCTAAACTTTTGGCAAATGGACTCATGATCGGTAATTGGGAAAACATGTCAAAAAATGAAATCAAAACGATAAATAATATAAATTGTTTCATAGTATCTCTTCCTATGTCTTAGAGTTTAACTTTCTTGTCTTACTAAAGAAGTTGATCAAGGCAATATATCATTTCTAATTATAACTTCTTTTCTATTAGAAAACGAATATAGGAATTGAACTTACTGTGACTGGAATTATTTTGGTTTGATTGCTCCTTTTTTTTCAGAAAAATATGATAAAATAGAAAGCGTATTTGAATATGAGGGGGGAATCATAATGAGTGATCAAATAAATAATGTTGAAAAAGAATTTTTGGAATATGTAAAAAAAATGGAGTCATATAACGAAGCTATCTCATTAATTTATTGGGATTTGCGTACTGGCGCACCAAAGCAAGGAATTGAGCAGCGTTCTGAAGTCATTGGTATGCTTTCTTCCGATGTTTTTAAAATGTCTACGTCAAATGAGATGGCAGAATACATAGAACAATTAACTGGCAGAATAGATGAATTATCAGAAAAGACAAGGAAGACACTGGAAGAATGTAAAAAGGAATATGACCGTAATAAAAAAATTCCAGCAGAAGAATATAAAGAATTTGTTATTCTACAATCAAAGGCTGAAAGTATTTGGGAAGAGGCGAAGGAGAAAGCAGATTTTTCATTGTTCCGCCCATATTTAGAAAGACTTATTGATACAACAAAACGCTTTATTGGCTATTGGGGATATGAAGGGAATAAATATAATACTTTGCTTGACATGTATGAGCCGGGAATTACTGTTGAGGTATTAGATCGGGTATTTGGCGAGCTAGTGAAGAAAATTGTTCCGCTTCTACAACAAATCTCAGAATCTGCCAATAAACCGGAAACTAGCTTCTTGTTTGAACACTTCCCTAAGAATAAACAGCGTGATTTTAGTCTAGCCATTCTTGAGCAGATGGGCTATAACTTTAATGCAGGAAGATTAGATGAGACTGTACATCCTTTTGCCATAGGACTTAACCCTGGTGATGTTCGTGTAACAACAAAATATGATGAAGCCGACTTCCGTACAGCTGTATTTGGTACGATCCATGAAGGAGGTCATGCACTATACGAGCAAAATATTTCTCAAGATTTAATCGGTACTCCTCTTTGCGACGGAACATCAATGGGAATCCATGAATCACAATCACTTTTCTATGAAAACTTTGTCGGGCGCAATCAATCCTTCTGGAAGAAGAATTATGATTTACTGAAGGAATATGCTTCAGGACAATTTGATGAAATCAGTCTCGAAGATTTTTATCGTGCAATCAATGAATCTATGCCTTCTCTCATCCGAATTGAAGCTGATGAATTAACATATCCATTACATATTATCATCCGTTATGAAATTGAAAAAGGATTATTTAATGATGAAATCGAGGTTAAAGATCTTCCTCAAGTCTGGAACGATAAATATGAAAAATATTTAGGAGTAAAGCCTGAAAATGATGCACAAGGAGTGCTTCAGGATGTGCACTGGTCTGGAGGAAGCTTCGGCTATTTCCCTTCTTACGCACTAGGCTACATGTATGCAGCACAACTGAAAAATGCGATGCAAAAAGACTTGCCACATTATGAACAGTTGCTGGAGGAAGGGAATTTATTACCGATTAAAGAATGGTTTACAGAGAATGTACACAAATATGGTAAGCTGAAGAAGCCGCTAGATATTCTAAATGATGTGACAGGTGAGGGATTGAATGCCGAATACTTAATAAAATATCTATATGATAAGTACATCAATGTATATAAACTACAATAAGACATGATGATGAGTAGGGGATGAGCAAGCGTCATTCTCTTTCTTTAAGGAGAGAATTTTATGAAAAAGCTGCTGCCTTATTTCATGATTGCTGCAGGAGCCAGTCTTTGGGGAATTATTGCTTTCTTCGTTAAAGGGTTAGCTGATTATGGATTTACTTCAATGGAAATTGTAGCTATTAGAGTCATTTATGCGGCAATATTTTTATTATTAATTGGCATTATCCATTATCGTAAACAAATGAAACTAATTCGTTTTACAGATATTCGATTTTTTATTGGAACAGGCATATTCAGCGTCGTATTTTTTAATTTCTGTTATTTCACAACGATAAGTCAAATGAATATATCAATTGCAGTTATTCTACTTTATACTGCTCCAGCATTTGTGACAATTTTGTCTTTCATTTTCTTAAAAGAAAACCTTAATATGAACAAGATTATTGCAGTTATAGGGACAATTATCGGATGTATATTAATTGCTGGTGTCTCTGCAGGTGATAGCAAGCTTACGTTCATTGGGGTCATAACGGGTTTAGGCTCTGGACTCGGCTACGCATTATATACAATTTTCAGCAAATTTGCCTTGAAGAAATATCAGCCATTTACCATTACAATGTATACCTTTATCGTAGCTGCAATTTTCTTATTGCCAATTACACAGCTTTGGCAAAAGGTTGATCTTCTCTTAAATGTGAACGTGTTATTATATAGTATTGGTCTAGGATTTATCCCAACAGTATTAGCTTATTTTATTTACACATGGGGTCTTGAAAAGACGGAGGGGAGTAAAGCAGCGGTAATTGCTACAGTGGAACCTGTTATTGCAACTCTTTTAGGGGTAATGCTATACGGGGAGAGGCTGGGTCTTATACAAATTGCTGGTGCTATATTAATTCTCTGTTCAGTCATAATCGTTAATGTTTCTTTTCAGAAAAAGAATGTTAGCTCTGTCAGTCAAAAATTATCATAAAAATTAAGTGCCTGTTCCATATAAGCAAATCCTTCTGAAAACTAGAAAAGGCTGTCTCTGAGCCGAATAATCGACTTATGAGACAGCCCTTTTAATTACCAGAATTTAAAGCCCTTCGCTCCTGGTGGCGCATTTTGAATTAAATCTATTAACGGTAGTGTGTAAGCAAATAAGATTAGGCATGCAGTAATTCCAATCCATAATTTCCAGTTATCGAATACCATTGGAGTCTTTTCGGCTTGGTCTGCAACTTCTCCGACAGGGAATTCTTGATCTCCTTTAGGTGCAAAGAAGGCAAGATTTACGAAAATATAAAGCATTAAGATAATGGATAAGAATAGGATTGTTCCGCCAACTGCTTGTGCGATTTGATACGGTACCCATTCAGCAGCTTGTGCCGCACCACCATAATCAGAGAAAGATGAACGACGTGGTGCACCGAGTAACCCAGCAGCATGCATTGCGCCTGACATGAATGTCATTCCTATTGCCCAAGTTATTCCTTGAATTAGGGCTAATTTATTCATCTTCTTAGTAAAAGTTCTTCCGGTTAAATGCGGAATGAGCCAGTAGGCAACTCCGAAAAATGTTAATAAAACGGCAGTAGCGACAGTTAAATGGAAGTGTCCTGTAACCCAAATTGTATTGTGAACTACTTGGTTCATTTGGTGTGAAGCGTTAACGAGACCACCGGCACCACCAGGAATGAATGCTAACATACCGATAAATGGAACGGTAAAGCGAGCATCTCCCCAAGGAAGCTTTTTAAACCAACCAAAAAGTCCTTTTGCCCCTTTTGAACGGCCATAGCTTTCAAATGTAGCAAATAAAGAGAAAGCGGTCATCAGGGAAGGGATAACAACTAAGAAAGTTAAGACAACTTGTAAGAATTTCCACGCTGGGTCAATTCCTGGTTCTAACAATTGATGGTGGAAACCAACTGGTATTGAGAAGAGCAGTAGTAAAATAAATGACATACGTGCTAAAGAATCTGAGAACATCTTTCCACCAATAACTTTTGGTATGACTACATACCATGCCATATATGCTGGCATTAACCAGAAGTATACAAGTGGATGGCCGAAATACCAGAATAATGCTCGGCTGACACCGACGTTTACTGTATCAACAATACCAAGAGACCAAGGTAACAATTGGAATAAAACCGTTGTAGCTACACCAAGTGTTGCAACGTCCCACATGATTAAAGTAATCACTGTCATAAAAGTAAGCAACGGGCTTGGTTGGCCAGGATTTGCTTTTTTCCATTGACCATATTTCATATAAATAGCTGCACTATCAAACCATGTTCCGACAATAACCAATGTTAATCCTAGGTAGAAAAGAAAATGAGCTTGTAGTGGTGCATAGAATGTGAAAAGTACAGTAGCTTCGTTTAGAAGAATCATCACAGCAGCCATAGCAGTACCAATCGTCTTAAACCAAAAACCGATCCAACCGAGAGTACGCTGACGAGTTGTAAATGTACCTGCTGTTTTACTTACAGAAGAAACCATAAAGCCAATAATAAAGAAAGTAGTTAGTACAAGTCCTAAAATAACACCGTGAACCGTTAAAATTTGATAATAACCGATTCCAGCAGGTAATTCCAATTTTCCAGAACGAACTAAAACTTGCAATAATCCTGCAAGGCCGCCAATTGCTAAAGCAATGAATGCGACATAAAAATGTGCCATTGCAAGTTTTCCATCACGGCGGTCAACTTTTGTATTTGCTAGCTGGTTTAGCATTATTCAACCACCTCAATTTTCGAAGTCATCATATGGTGACCAACCCCGCAATATTCATTACAAAGGACTAAAAATTCACCAGTTTTGTTAAAAGTATAGACAAGTTCACTTATGTAGCCAGGCTCTAGCATCATGTTAACGTTTGTGCCTGCTACTTCAAATCCATGGATAACATCCTTTGTTGTCGCAATAACTTTTACTTTCGCCCCTTTTGGAATTTGAACTTCTCCAGGAGTATAATTGAAGGCAGAAGCAACAAAAACTAATTCATATTCCCATTCCTTGCCTTCTACTTTTTTAAGACCTGGTTCATTAAAAGGAGCTTGTGTATCTACCTTTTCAGGATCTATAGTTGCCAAACAACTTGGCGGCTGATTTCCGAGATAGAAAGCGCTAACCCCTAGTACGGTTAGAAATACAAGCAGCGATCCTATACCGAAGATAAGCCAAATTTTTTCAAACTTATGCAAATGCATGGCTTTTTCCCCTCTCTTCAATTAAGAACGATCTAAAAATAATGAGTAAACGCTAACCCACGTAACTATTAGGATAAACCCTAACAAGAAAACGGAAGCTAACGTCCCTTTTAAAGAAGAACTATCCTCTACTTCAATTTCAGTTTCAGTTTCTGTATTTCTATTGAGTTCCGTTTTCGCCATTTTCTCTCACTCCTTTTTGGAAATTTGGAAAAAGTAAATGATTACATTTTCATAATACTAAACTATCTAGGAGAATCTAGATGGTTTTAGTGTGTTCACAAATTGTTCATTCATAACTTTTACACTATGTTAATAGTGTAAAGTTGGTATTTCAGTGATATATATCACGAACGAAGGGGTGTAATTGTGAAGATATTGTGAAGACGAAATTATTGATGAGAGTATATGTGAGCATAGTGGAATAGTACTTAAGATGTATGTTTTTTTTGCTAAATATTCTCGGGATAATTCATTTTCTTAGGGCTTTGTTAAAGCTCAGTGTTGATAATGCTATTTAGTTGTTGATTGGAGCGGAAGGCGCGAGACTCCTGCGGGAGAAGCGAGTCAAATGAAGACCCCACAGGAGCGCTCTTCGACGAGGAGGCATCCGGACCGCCCGCGATCGCTAAGTGCCTGCAGCGGAAATCAACAGGGAAGTTTAACAAAGCCTTTCTTAAAAATAGAAAACATAGCCATTCAAAGAAATAATGCATCGATCTAATTTGTTATATTGATTTCCTAAAAAATGATGATATAATACTTTTATCGCAAAATAATAAAATACTAATAAAGTTTCACTCATATAATCGCAGGAATATGGCTTGCAAGTTTCTACCGGGTTACCGTAAATGACCTGACTATGAGTAAGTAATGATCGGGATACTTAGTTGTATTTCCTTATTATTGTCATCTTTTTACGATAAAGCTTGATGGTCATTGCTTCACTCATTTTCATGAAGTGAAGATAATGATCCATCAAGCTTTTTTGCTTTAATAGCTTGAAATCAACATCAGAAGGAGGATAAAAATGGAGTTACTTATTAATAAAATTAAAGAGGATGGAATTGTTTTATCAGACTCTGTTTTAAAAGTTGATTCTTTTTTAAATCATCAAATTGACCCTCAACTAATGTACGAGATTGGCAGAGAATTTGCTAGCCGTTTCCAAAGTGAAGGGATTACGAAAATATTAACTATAGAATCTTCTGGAATTGCCCCATCAGTTATGGCAGGTTTACAACTTCAGGTTCCAGTTATTTTTGCAAGAAAACGCAAGTCATTGACTCTTATAAATGAACTTTATTCTTCAACGGTCTACTCCTTTACGAAGCAAGAATCGAATGAAATTTCTATTGCGAAAAAGTATTTAAACGAGAATGATAGAGTTCTTATCATAGATGATTTCCTTGCAAATGGTCAGGCTGCAATAGGATTAGCTGATATTGCAAAGCATGCAAAGGCAGAAATTGCAGGGATTGGCATAGTAATTGAAAAAGGTTTTCAAGATGGGGGTAAAATTCTTCGAGAACAGGGCTATCGTGTTGAATCATTAGCTAGAATTGGTTCACTAGAAAACGGAATCGTTACCTTTATTACAGATAATGTAGGGGAGACAGTGAAATGAATCAACAACGACTAAAAATAGCTTCATTAGGTATTCAACACGTATTAGCCATGTATGCTGGGGCTGTCATCGTGCCATTAATAATTGGAGGAGCACTTGGATTAACAGGGGAACAGCTTACCTACTTAGTATCCATAGATATTTTGACAAGCGGTGTGGCTACAATCCTTCAAGTTTGGAGAAACAAGTATTTTGGAATAGGTCTTCCTATTGTATTAGGATGTACATTTACAGCTGTAGGTCCCATCATTGCTATAGGAAATCAATATGGGATATCAGCTATTTACGGAGCTATTTTAGTATCAGGTGTTTTTGTAGTAATAATAGGTAAATATTTTGGGAAACTCGTGAGATTTTTTCCGCCAGTTGTTACAGGATCGGTGGTAACGATTATCGGGATTACACTTGTCCCGGTGGCAATGAATAATATGGCAGGAGGTCAAGGAAGTCCTGATTTTGGCGCTTTATCCAATATTGCTCTTGCATTTGGTACTCTACTATTCATAATTCTCCTATTCAGGTTTTCTAAAGGATTCATTCGTTCTATTTCGATTCTAATCGGTTTAGTTGCAGGAACTATTGCAGCTTCATTTATGGGAAAAGTTGATTTTACGGCTGTAGGGGAAGCTTCATGGTTTCATATGGCAAAACCGTTTTATTTTGGACTGCCAACCTTTGAAATAACACCTATAATCACAATGATTCTTGTTGCATTAGTAAGCTTAGTTGAGTCTTCTGGTGTTTATTTTGCACTAGGTGACATTTGTGGTAAGAAAATTGAAGAAAAAGATTTGGTAAATGGCTATCGTGCTGAAGGGCTAGCAAGCATTATCGGCGGTATTTTCAACTCATTTCCTTATACAACCTATTCGCAAAATGTTGGCTTAATTCAAATTTCTGGAGTTAAATCGAACAATGTCATTTATACAGCAGCTGCTATGCTTATTTTGCTTGGTTTCGTTCCAAAAATTGGTGCTATTACAACCATCATTCCTGCACCAGTTTTAGGAGGAGCGATGGTTGCCATGTTCGGTATGGTTGTTGCTTCAGGAATAAAAATGCTGAGCAAAGTTGAATTTGCATCTCAGGAAAATTTATTGATTATTGCCTGTTCTGTAGGAATGGGACTTGGCGTTTCTGTTGTACCAGGGTTATTTGCTCAACTGCCTGTTAGCATTCGAATTTTGACTGAAAATGGAATAGTAGCAGGGAGCTTAACAGCAATTTTATTAAATATTCTATTTAATGAAATAAAGTTCAAACAGAAGCATCCTGTAAAAATAAAAGAATCAAAGGTATTATAGAATGGAAAAATAAGTGAATTTCCACTTAGAATACCCCACATATTTTAGGTGAAAATATGTCGATATGTCATCACCAATTGCTTATCTAATAATAATTTGATAAGCAATTGGTGGTGACGTTTTTTGTTATGAAACGTAAACGAATAACACTGAGAGATACAGTTAAATAGTCAAAATGAAATTGAATACAATTTATCATTTAAAAATGGCATACGAATACTTTCAGTCTGCCAAAAAATCGGAGGGATTAAGAGAAAAAACTCTCATTGGCTAAGACGACATTATAGATTTTTTTGTAGTTAGTTAGAGAAAAGCAATAATGATATTTCAAATGTAAATGATATAACTGCAAAAATAATTCGAGATTACATTAATTACATGAAAGAGGAACACTTTAAACTACTCGTTTTTTAGATTTCATAAAATATAAATAGATGGAAGAAAGTAACACTAAAATACCGTTTATTATATAAAGACCAGTAAAAACGACAGTCAATATACCCGCACCCCAACCACTTTCATCAAAGAATAAGACAAAAAATAATGTGCCAAAGAAAATAAGTGGTGTTAAGAGGAGAAAAATAACCCCTGACCATATTCTTCTTTTAATATCTTTCTGAGAAAACTTGAATACATAAAAGTTGATTAAACTAAACGCAATAATTTCAAACAGAATTGTTAATGACAGTCCAACTGCATCAGACATATCCAATCTCCTCTCATCTTTAAGATATTATATCCGTTTATCTACTATACCTATAAAATTCTTAAAAAGGCAATCTCAAATAAGAGGGGCTTTGACAATCTATTTAAGTAAAAAGAAAATTGGAGATTCTTCTCCACTATCGAAAGTTAGTTTAACATCATTATCAATTTCAACATGTCCTTCAATTTATCCTTCAGCAGAAGCACAGTTATATAATTCACTAGACAACTCATTTGGAATGACCACTGATTTTATATCATAAGTCTTTCCTTCATTGCTAACGAAATTAAAGTTCATATCAGATAACCAATAAAAATCATCATCAGTTTCAGAGTTTTTTACAGTTCCTTTAACCTTTACAAGTATGTACTCATATCCATCATCTGCAGGTGGAATCCACTATAACCTGATAGTACCCCTAATAGTAGACAGAAAAAGAAAACATTAATCTGTCTGCTATTAGGGGATTTTTTATGGGTAAAAATAGAGAAACCTATGATATAAAATTCAAAGGTAGCATATTTTTTAAGAAGGGTATAGTAACAAAAAAATAAGCTGGTAAAGAATTGGGGATATTTACTCGTTGTTGTGAATGCTGTTAAACAATTTGAAGCTGAGGGAATAAACATGTTTGAAGAGGAGTGTGGGGAGGCTTAAGGTCATTTTAAAGGAAGTCCCAGAAAACTTTGGGAGCATTCCGAAATTTTAATAAAGAGATTAAAAGCAGAGAAACGAATTAATATTATTTATCAAATTAATATTTTTAAAATAACGATTTTCCATGTAATCACACATTTAAAACGAAAAAATATAATACGGAAACAGAGTTACAGGAAGTGAGTATCATATGGAAAAATATTATTGCGATTATTGCAGACTTTTATATAACCACGAAGTATTGTGCAAGGGGTGCGGTAAATTAGTAAAGAAAAAAATTTTTATTGAAGTTCAAAAACAAAAGAATGAAAATGATTTTTCATCAAAGGAGTAATTTTTGAGAAAATAAAAAACGGTACGATTCGTACCGTTGATTAATTTAATTCCACCATTAAAACAATCATTAAACTCCCAACATTTTGAATAGTGATTGGCAGTCTGAAGGCCTTTGTAAACCCATATACCTTTGTTTGGCCGACTAAAACCGTTGGAGGTGTTATATCCATCTCAATGCCTCTTTGTGAGGCATGCGTAGAAATGCTGCCTGCAATCATATTGCCAAGCTCTCCTGCAAAGGATTCAAGCATCTCATCCTCAAGGACTATTCCAAACATGGCTTCCCCAATTTTTCCGAAAATCTTTTCATCGCCGTCAATGATAATACTGCCCCTTGCATCTCCTGTCAATCCTATTAATACACCAATAGAATGTTGGGTGAAAGGTTGATTAAATAATGCAGGTTTTTCTACTGTAATCTCCAATGGTAAGACTGATTTAACCGCATCAATAGTCCCGTTTAAAATATCTGTCACACTTTTTGTTATTGTCACCCGGCATTCTTCCAACTTATTGACTAGGACTATTTTAACATCAATATCAAATCCAAACGTATAAATTTTTGAATAAAAAACAAAAAAATTAATTGGAAAAGATTTGGTGATGTATCCTTTTTAAAAAAAATCTATAATTAAATTGCACAACGACTCCTTCAAAACACTTGCTTCCTCATTAGGGGAAGTTTTTTTATTTCCTGATTTTAACAACATAATGAATATTATGCAATTTGTGGGAAAAAATATCGTTAAGTGTTAAGAAGGAGAGAACGCAATGTCATCAATCGTATCAATTGCAGAAGCAGTTCCCAGACATATTCTTAAGCAAGATGAGGTCATGGATTTTGCAAGAGATTTATTTTCTGATTCCTTTCATAATATTGAAAGATTATTACAGGTTTTTCATAATGGCCAAATTGAAAAAAGGCATTTTGTTAAAGACATGGAATGGTTTAAAACTGATAAAACTTTCTCAGAAAAAAATAAAGCGTATATTGATTGTGCCACTGATCTAGGGGTTGAAGCAATTGAAAACTGCCTAAAGAGCGATGTCTTTCTTAAAAGTGAAGTTCCATATAATGAAATTGAAGCGATTTTTTTTATTTCAAGCTCAGGGCTTGCGACGCCAAGCATTGAAGCAAGAATAATGAATAGGCTTCCATTTTCACAAAATACAAAGAGAATTCCAATATGGGGATTAGGCTGCGCTGGAGGCGCAGCCGGCTTGTCACGTGCATTTGAATACTGTCTTGCATTTCCACTAGCTAAAGTATTAGTACTATCGATTGAATTATGCAGCCTAACCTTTCAAAGAAATGATCGGTCAAAAAGCAACTTAATAGGAACTTCACTTTTTGCTGATGGGGTAGCGTGTGCACTTGTCGCCGGGAAACAGGTTGATAGGGGAACATTTCAGAAGCTTGAATCGGTACCAAAAATTATAAGAACTCATTCAACCTTATTACCAAATTCCTTAGATGTTATGGGATGGGAGATAAGGGATGATGGGCTTTTTGTAATCTTCTCTAAGGACATTCCATCAATTATCGAGAGCTGGTTAAAGCCGAATGTAAATGATTTTTTACTTCAAAAGAAGATGGATTTAGGTGATATTCATCATTTTATTGCACATCCTGGAGGAAAAAAAGTGATTGATGCATATGTTGATTCATTAAAGATTGATCCACAAATGACTAAAATCTCTCTGGAAGTTTTGAAGCAATACGGTAATATGTCATCAGCAACTATTTTATATGTCCTAAAAAGATTTATGGAATTAGGTAAGACGAAGGAATACGGACTTGCCACAGCATTAGGTCCAGGCTTTAGCTCTGAAATGCTATTGCTAAGATGGGAGAATTAGAAAATGATTTTTTTTATGTTTATCACGGTTATCATTTTCCAGCGTGTTTTCGAATTGCTAATAGCCAAAAGAAATGAACGTCAAATGAAGCGACGGGGAGCTTTGGAGTTTGGGCAGTCACATTATAAATTTATTGTCTTTGTACATAGTATGTTTTTTGTATCTTTTATTATAGAAGTCATTTGTTTTAATAAGGAGTTATCCTCAAGCTGGGCAGTCCTTCTAATCTTATTCCTATTCACTCAAGCAGGGAGAATATGGGCACTATTTTCACTCGGGTCGTATTGGAATACGAAAATAATTGTTTTGCCTTACGCAGATATTGTGAAAAAAGGACCATACCGTTTCATGAAGCATCCTAATTATACCATAGTTGCAATCGAATTTATTATCATCCCATTCATGTTTCAGGCATACTTGACGGCCGTTCTTTTTACAATTTTAAATGCTATCATATTATTCATTCGTATTCCTGCGGAGGAGAAGGCTTTAAAAGAATTAACGAAATATGAAGAAGCTTTTTCGAATATGCATAGTATTTCGAAGAATTATAAAAAAGTGTGACAAATAAATTAACCCTATTGAAAATGATTATCGGCAATGCTAAAATTCTAATTGAATATGAAAATTATTATCAATTAATTATATGGAAAGGTGATGTTATGTATGGAAGCGATTTTTATTGCGGGTACAGTAACAGCCTATGTACTAATCATGAAACATGTTTTAAATAATGTTGCAAAGCCACATACTAGATAATTTGATACTTTCTACATAGCCAGGTGCAAACCTGGTTTTTATTTTTTTTCTGTGATAAAACTCAGTGTTGATAATGCTATTTTGTTGTTGATTCTCGCTGCAGGCGCGAGATCCTCGAAAATGCATTCGCATTTCCTTCGTGCGGTGTTTATTCGGGGACGATTATTCAACGTCCTGCGGGAGAAGCGAGTCAAAGGGAGACCCCGCAGGAGCGCTCTTCGACGAGGAGGCTTCCGGACCGCCCGCTACGCTTTAGTGCCTGCAGTGGAAATCAACAGGGAAGTTAAACAGGGCCTATTTTTTATAGCTAATCATAGTACGTCGCTTTGAATAAAGAAGTTCCAAATTCTAATGATAGGAATTATAAGAAAAATCATTTAAAATAGTTAGTAAATGATGTTACAAGGGGATAAGTATTCATGGTTCAAACTGTGTTAAAACAAGATACTGTTGATTTACTAAGAAAAATCACAGCATTAAATGAATATTTCTTGTCGAATCAAGACAAGCAATCGGCGGAACGGGCTAAGGATTTAGCTTTAAAACTTGATAATCAAGAGTATTCCATTGCGTTTTGTGGACATTTTTCAGCTGGAAAATCCAGTATGATTAATAAATTAATTGGTGAAAATTTGCTTCCTTCCAGCCCGATCCCAACAAGTGCCAATTTGGTGAAAATAAGATCAGGAGAAGATTATGCAAAGGTAATTTTTAAAGAAGGAAATTCAAGATTATACCCAGCACCATATGATTATGACGACGTGAAGTCATACTGTAAGGATGGAGACCATATCCAGTCTATTGAAATTAGCTATTCTGAGACGAGTCTGCCTAAGAATGCGATCATTATGGATACCCCAGGTATTGATTCAACGGATGATGCTCACCGGATTGCAACAGAGTCTGCATTGCATCTTGCTGATCTTGTGTTTTATGTCATGGATTATAATCATGTTCAATCAGAATTAAACTTTCTATTTACAAAGGAATTAGCTTCTGCAGGAAAACAGGTTTTTTTAATCATTAACATGATAGATAAGCATCGGGAAGAAGAATTAAGCTTTAGTCAGTTTAAGCAAAGTGTCGTAGATTCATTTTCATCATGGGGTGTTACACCTGCAAGAATATTTTTCACTTCATTAAAAGAGGAATCTCATAAGGAAAATGAGTTCCATTCCTTGCAGCAATTTATTGCAGACAAAATGGCTAAAAGGAAGTTGCTTCTTCCGGAGTCTGTATTTCATTCTTTAAAAAAATTATCGAGCGAGCATTTGATTTATCTCGAAGAAAAAAGCTGGAACAATATTGAAAAATACGAGAGTCAGCTTTCAGAGCTTTCTAGTGAAGACAGAAATTTATTGCCTGCAAAAGTGGTTGAGCTAGAGAATGGACTAAATGATATTCAAGCTGCATTAAAAATGACAGAGATTGATCTAAATAATAAAGTTGATGAAATATTAAAAAATGCTTATTTAATGCCATTTCAAACGAGAGAGCTAGCACAAAAATATATCGAGTCACGACAATCAGGTTTTAAAGTAGGCCTATTCTTTTCAAAACAAAAGACGGACCAGGAAAAAGCCAATAGACTAGATAGCTTCTTTAGTGATTTTTCAGAAAAAGTAAAATCACAGCTTGACTGGCATTTAAAAGAGCTTTATTTAAATGAGCTTAAACAGCATGATATACATGATCCTATTCTGCTTGCGAAAGCACAGAACTTTAAAGTTGTTTATCAAAAGGAAATGATTGCAGATACCTTCAAGGATGGAGCACTTCTTTCTGGCGATTATGTCCTACAGTATACAAATGATCTTGCTGATTCTATAAAGAAAATAGCAAAAAATAGTTTGTTAGAATTAAATGATTTATATCTAAATGCATTAAAATTAAAGAATCAAAATGAGTATAGTCTCTTTGAAAAAGAATTGGAAAAATTTCAATCGTATAACGAAGCGTGGAAATCACTAAACAACTTAAAAGAAGAGTTACGATTAGCTAAGCTAAAGATTACTGAATTATTAGCTGGTCATTTTCCTGAAGAGGAATACGAAGAGAAAGTGGAAAAATTACTTGTAGTTTCACAGGATGTAGTGGAAGTTGTATATCATACTGAAGGAATTTCTAAAGATAAGAATGGAATCGGGAAGAATACTGAAGCTCTAGAAAAAGACCTTCAAGATGAAAAAGGAATTAATATTGAAGAAAAGACAATAAAAACTTTAGTCCAAAAATTGAAATTTACCGCAAATGCCGTTCGAAACGTACCTGGATTCAAAAAAATGACTGCTGAATTACTACAAAAAGCAGAGCGTATTGAGCATAAACAATTTACTGTTGCACTATTTGGAGCATTTAGTGCAGGAAAGTCGTCATTCGCTAACGCACTTATTGGAAATAAACTACTCCCAGTGTCTCCAAACCCTACTACAGCTGCGATTAATAAAATAATGCCAGTGAATGAGCAATATGGACATGGGACAGTACTAGTGAAGGTAAAATCTTCTCAAGTTTTATTTGATGATGTAAATCGTTCTTTAAAGGTTTTTGATTTGTCAGCTACCGACTTTAATGAAGCGATTGAACGCATCAAAAAAGTAATAGCTAACAAGGCAGATTTCGATGCAAATGAAAAAACTCATTTTGCTTTTTTGCAAGCATTCTTAAAAGGTTTTGAGAATTTTCGCCAAAGCTTAGGAACAACGATTAGAGTGGATTTGGAAGAATTCAAGGACTATGTAGCAGTTGAAGAAAAATCATGTTTTGTTGAAATGATTGAAGTTTATTATGATTGTGAACTTACCAAGAAGGGAATTACGCTAGTTGATACACCAGGTGCTGATTCAATAAATGCCCGTCATACTGGAGTAGCCTTTGATTATATAAAAAATTCTGATGCGATTCTGTTTGTGACCTATTATAACCATGCATTCTCTAAAGCTGACCGTGAGTTTCTTATTCAATTGGGCCGTGTGAAGGATTCATTTGAGCTTGATAAAATGTTCTTTATTGTAAACGCCATTGATCTAGCGAATAATGAAGATGAAATGAATTCTGTATTAGAGTATGTCGGGGATCAGCTTGTACAATATGGCATTCGACATCCACATCTATTCGGATTATCAAGTCTTAAAGCTCTAAGTGAAAAGCTTGAGAAAAGACAAGAAGGAAAGTCGAAAATTGATAAATTTGAGCATAGCTTTTATTCATTTATTCGAAATGAGCTAATGGAGATTTCCGTTACCTCAGCTGAGATGGAATGGCAGCGAGTTTTAGATCAGCTTCAGAACTTTATCCAATCTTCTAAGGAAAATAAAGAAGATAGGGCACAGAAACGAATGCTACTCGAAAAAGAGAAAAAATCGATCCATGATGTTATTGGGGCGCTAGATGATGCTATTTTCTCACAAAGATTGGATCAAGAAGCAGATGAACTAGTGTTCTATATTAAGCAAAGAGTATTTTTACGATTTGGGGATTTCGTTAAAGAATCCTTCAATCCTGCACTTTTAAAAGATGATGGACGAAATTTAAAAAAGGCGTTACAAATGGCACTTGAAGATTTTCTGCAAAGCTTTGGATTTGATTTTGCACAGGAAATGAGAGCAACTACACTTAGGTTAGAAGCTTATATTAGTAAATTATGTAAAGAAGCTCAAGCAATACTTGTCCAATCAGCAGCCAATATCAATCAAGAATTAAGCTTCAGTACATTTGATGCAAAAAACATGGAAGGAATTGATTTTGAAACTGCCTTCCAAAATGAGGACAGAACTCAATTTAGAAAAGCTCTATCCTATTTTAAAAATCCTAAATCATTTTTTGAAAAGAATGAAAGGAAGCTTTTAAGTAATGAGCTTGAGCAAATCATGCAAGGGCCGGCAGAGAATTATTTATTAACAGAAAGTAAAAGATTAAAGGATCATTATCAATCTTTATTAAAAAGAGAATTCATTCTGTTATTGAATATGCTTATTGAACAGGCAGATGAGTATTATGATGGAATTCTAGCAGTTTTAGGCGATGATTTTCCAATCGATCAGCTTGAAAAAACAGAAAAGGAAATTGCGAATTTTTCTTAAGATGTTAGAGTGATATATTAAGGATAGTAAAGGAGCTCCCATGAAAATTGAATCCTTTCATGCATGTGCAACCTGTATACATTTTCAGGCAAAAAAAAACAAGACAGGGATGAACTATTTTTGTAAGCGCCTAGGCTATGAAACAAAACCTAACTATCAATTCCAATGCTGGACACCAAAGGAGCATGTTCAAAAGCTTATGAAAAAAAGAATGAAGGGGATGAAGGAATGAACTTAATCGTTGAAAAAGAATGGTTAAAAGAAAGACTGGAAGATGAAAATGTCAGAATAGTTGATTGCCGCTATAACCTAAGTTTTTCAGGTGAAGGATTTGAATTGTATTTAAAGGATCATATTCCAGGAGCTATCTACTTTCATCTCGGAAAAGATCTGTCTGGGCCTGTTTCTTTACATGGGGGAAGACATCCATTACCAGATGTCCAGAAATTTAAAGAAACAATTCAAAATGCGGGAATAAGCAATGACACAATTGTCATTGCTTACGACGGTGGTGAGGGTTCATATTCTGGACGGCTTTGGTGGCTGTTAAATTATATAGGGCATGAAAAAGTGTATGTATTAAATGGGGGCTATAAAGCTTGGAAAGATGCAGGGTTGCCTCTTAACAATGAAGTTCCTGAATACCTTAAAACGGAATTTGATATAAAGCATAATGAAGAAATTTTTGCATCTTCTAATGATGTGAAAAAAATTGTTGAAGCGAAATGTCAAGAAACGGTTATTATTGATTCTAGAGAAAATAAGCGCTATTTAGGCTTGGAAGAACCAATTGATAAAAAAGCTGGTCATATTCCAGGTGCAATTAATAAAGTTTGGATGGAAGGCTTTGAAAACGGATCATTTAAAAGTGGAGAAGATCAAGCTAAAAGATTCTCTGACATTGATAAAGACAAGCAGATAATTGTTTACTGTGGTTCAGGAGTAACCGCAACTCCAAATTTCATGGCACTAATGTCAGCAGGCTACAAAAATGTTAAATTATATGCTGGCAGCTTTAGCGATTGGATCTCTTATGAAGAGAACAAGGTAGAAACTGGTGAATAAAAATTGAAATAGCTCTTGATTAAGAGCTATTTTTCCTTTGTAAAAATAATACGGATAAAATTTAACAAAAATAAGATAGTCTAAACCATGTTATAATGTTTCTATTGCAGTTTAACGTGCTGTTTTGTCGCATTGTCTGCACAAACAAATTCTGCACTTCAGAAAATCACAATGATTGAAGTTTCACTTTATGAAAAGAGTATAGGAGAGAGAATATTGAATAATAAAAATCAGCATTCACTTATGTTAGTAGATGGTATGGCATTATTGTTTAGAGCATATTTTGCTACAGCAGTTACGGGCCAATTTATGATAAATTCAAAAGGGATTCCAACAAATGGAGTTTATGGCTTTGTAAAGCATTTTTTAACAGCCGTTTCAAAGTTCAAACCAACACATGTTGCAGTATGTTGGGATATGGGAAGTAAAACCTTCAGAACAGAGATGTACGATGGCTATAAAGCAAATCGCCCTGATGCTCCAGTTGAATTAATTCCTCAATTTGATCTTGTCAAAGAAGTAGTTGAAGCCTTCAATGTACCGAATATTGGTTTAAAAGGTTATGAAGCAGATGATTGCATCGGAACAATAGCAAGACAAGCTAGTGAAATAGCACATGTAAACATATTAACAGGTGACCAAGATATTTTACAGCTATTAGATGATCAAATATCGGTTGTATTATTGCAAAAAGGATATGGAAATTATTTAGTTCATACAAAGGATACCTTTTATGAATCTAAGGGCATACATCCGAAGCAAATGATCGATTTAAAAGCATTTATGGGTGATACAAGTGATAATTACCCAGGTGTAAAAGGAATAGGGGAGAAGACGGCATTAAAGCTATTACAGCAATACGGTCATATCGAAGGTGTACTAGCTAATTTAGATCAATTAACAAAAGCGCAGAGAACAAAAATCGAACAAGATCTAGAAATGCTGCATTTAAGCCGTCAGCTAGCAGAAATAAAATGTGATGTACCAGTTGAATGTGCAATGGAAGAAGCAGCATGGCTAATTAACCGTGAAAAGGTAATGGACAAGTTTGCTGAAATTGAGTTTCGAGGGCTCCATTCCTTTCTAGACATAAAAGAATATGCTTAATTTGTAGGCAGACTTAAAAGAATCTTTATCAGACAACTCATAGCTGATCAATTTTTTATTTAATTTAGAAAATGAAAAGTGAATCAGCTTTAGTTCTCTTCTTTTAAGTCAGCCTTTATTTTTATATACAATCTTATTTTGTATTCTTTTTTTTCGCTGCATTTTCTAGTTTACTTTTCGGCTCCACAGCAAATTCAGCATCTTGACCATAACCTTGTGGGTTTACTCCTGAAGCTACTTTTCCTCTATTTCTTTCTCTTTTGCCCATACAATCACCTCCTATTGTAAAAGCTTTAAGTAGTATTTCCGAAAAGAATAAATAAACTCATTTTTCTTCAAACTAAGCATGAGGTGAGTTCATTGAATAAAGGTGTCTATATTGCTTTATTTAGCATCGGCTTGGCACAAGCATTAAAAATTCCAATACACTTAATTATGAAAAAAGAATTTCGTCCTGAATTGTTTTTTCAAACAGGTGGGATGCCAAGCTCTCATTCTGCAGGGGTATCTTCCTTGACTACATTTATTGCTCTAAAACGTGGAATACCGACAATTGACTTTGCTCTCTCGTTCATTTATGGGCTTATTGTCATGTATGATGCACAAGGGATTAGACGTCAAACAGGCGAGCTAACATTAAAAGTGAACACTTTGGGGGAATTGATGGAAAAAATTCATAAAGAAGAATCAGTTGAATTTAAGGAAAAAAAGCCAAAGAAATTAAAGGAAATGCTTGGTCATCAGCCAGCAGAAGTAATCGGGGGAGCATTACTTGGAATTTTAACGGGGACAATAGGACATTGTTTAACGAAAAAAGATAGATAATTGTCGAAATTTAAGATAAAATTTAGAGGGGATTGGGAGCAAAGGGAGAGATTAACATGTTTGTAAATAATGTTGAGGAGTATATAAGCTTTTTACAAAGTAAAGGATTTCAGCTCCAAGAAGATGCAATTGGTTTTATTTATTTTGGCAAACAATATACAAATGCATCAGATGAGCTGACTAACATAGCTATTGAATTAACACTGAAAGCACAAAAATCGTTTGATGGCAGTTTCTTTGTATCTCTACTAGAAATGCTGGTAGCAAATAAGATACAAAATAGGCTTGAGGCCATTCAATTTGTAAAAGAGAAGAATTTAATCAGTATATAATAGACGAAATGTATAGACAAAAAATTGGAAGAAATCATAATGAATTGAATACTTCCAATTTTATCTATACTACTTCATTATGTTCCTCTTTCATCGAAAGTGTCTTCTTTTTTCGTGGCAATTCTGCAAATATCATTCCTGCAAAGATAAGTATACAACCTATGATAGCACTGTAAGAAAGTCGTTCATCTGCCCAAATATATGCGGTGCCAGCAGCAAACACTGGCTCCATAGCAAAAATTAATGCCACTCTTGTTGGTGTCGTATATTTTTGAAAACTTGTTTGTGCGAAAAAAGCCAGTGCTGTTGCAAATACGGACGTAATAATTAAAGCAGACAATACTTTTCCTTGGAGTATTACTTCAGGGCGGACTGCCTGTTTCCAATCTTCAGTCAGGTAGGCAAAGACAATGGATAGAACAGCGACAGTTATAATTTGGACAACGGTAAGTAAAAGTGATGGAAATTTACTGCTATATTTTCCAGTCAAAATAATATGCATAGCAAACCCGATTGCACAAATAAAAACATATCCATCCCCTATATTGAGGGAGACAGAATCCGTCATCGTTAATAAATATAGTCCAAAGGTAGCGATAGAAACACCAATGATTGCATTTCTCCCAGGTTTAATTTTTAACAAAAAAAATGAAAATAGAGGTACTAGTACAACACTTAATCCAGTGATAAAGCCTGCTTTTGAAGAAGACGTAAATAATAAGCCAAGAGTTTGAAAAGCATAGCCTATAAACAAAAAGATTCCAATAATAATTCCGGATAATATCAATTTTTTATTAATATGTTTTAGCTGTTTTCTTTCAAAAATAAGTAGCCAGCTTCCAAGTAGAATAGCAGCTAAGGAAAATCTTACGCCATTAAATGAGAAAGGTTCTAAAAAAGCAATAGCATTTTGTACTAATACGAACGTAGCTCCCCAAATGAAAGCAACAAGCAATAGACTCACATCAGCAAATAAAACAGATTTTTTCAATTATGTAATCATCCCCTCTATTTATTTTCACGGATGGCTGATCTAGCCAATTCATCTGCTGATTTGTTTTCTGAGCTAGGTATCCATTTCATAAAAAATAAATCTAGTTCTTTACTTAAACTAAGCGCTTTTTCCAGAAGAGGTGCATATGCTTTATTTTTAGCGAATTCTTTTTCAATCGCCCGATTAACTGCTTGAGAGTCTGTTCGGAATGAGACAATTTTATAGCCTCGATCGATACAAATTTCAAGTGCTTTAATCAATGCATTGTATTCAGCTTCATGATTCTCCATATTACCAAGTGGAATGGAAAATTTTTCAACAACCCCATTACCCTTTATGAAAATTCCTGCACCACTAGGACCTGGATTGCCTGCACTTGCGCCATCGATATATACTTCAATCAAAAATCCATCCTCCAAAGACAAATAGAAATTTTTATTTAAACCTACACCAGGGTAAGATAAAATAAGTGTACCATAAAGTGATACTGGCGATACAAAAAATAACATATAAAGGGATTAATGTCCGTTAATCTGCGATAAAGTGATACTTGCGTCAGTGGGGTGATTTTCCCCAATTAAACTCCGAAAAAGTAAAAACCTAGAAAGGTTGAGAAAAATGAAATATAAATTGGAATGGAATTATAAAATAAAAGGAAAAGAAGGAGTAACCTTTAACTCCGATTGGGTAGAAGGTGAAAAGGCACTATTAATTGGGGAAGATATTGAGAAAAGCGGAAAGGGGACGGATTTAGTTTATCATGATGAAATGGGGACAACATGGAGTACAAAAGAAATGCGTAAACTGCTTGCTGAGATTGAAGAGGAACCTCACGACTTAACGGTTTATTTTGATGGAGGATTTAATAAAGAGACATATCAAGCAGGGTTAGGTGCAGTTATTTATTATAAGCAAGGTAAAAAGAAGTATCGTATTCGTGCGAATGCTTTGATTAATGAAATTGAAAATAATAATGAAGCTGAATATGCTGCTATTTATCATACGGTGAACTTACTAGAAGAGATAGGTGTTCATCATATGATTTGCGAGTTTAAAGGAGATTCCCAAGGTGTATTAATGCAGCTAAAAGGGGAATGGCCGTGTTATGAAGAAAATCTTAACCGTTGGCTTGACCGCATTGAAGAAAAGATTAAATCCCTTAATATTGAAGCAAGGTATACATCAATTCCAAGAACTGAGAACAAAGAAGCTGATAAGCTTGCAACTCAAGCACTTGAAGGAAAAATAATTAATAGTAAAATGCAAGTGATTTAGTTGGTTAGAAGGATGGTGTTAACTGAATGAAAAGAAAGCAAATATTTAATGAAGTAGAATACCTAATGATCACATATTGTAAAGACTGTTTTGTGTATAAATTTCATAAAGAGGAAATGGGGCGTAGGTATGCACACAAGTTTTGTATTACAAAGTGTACGGTCGGTGAAAAAATAAAAGCTTTTGGAAGCAAGCTTTCAGAAGAGAGGAAATGAAAATAAATAAAGGCTGACATAAATTTGCCAGCCTGATTATTTATAAGATTATAGTTTTACAACGTTTGCAGCTTGTGGTCCACGGTTTCCTTCAACGATTTCGAAAGAAACTTCTTGACCTTCTTCAAGTGATTTGAAGCCATCTCCTGTGATAGCAGTGAAGTGAACGAATACATCGTCTCCGCCTTCAACTTCGATAAAACCGAAACCTTTTTCATTATTAAACCATTTTACTTTACCGTTTTGCATAATAACTTTTCCTCCTAAGCCTTTCAAGACACAATTAGTGTCCAAGATAAATATTACCACTCAACAAAATAAAAAACAGATATTTTTAGAAATAACGGAAATATATTCTGTTAAATGATGATTTTAATATACACGAATGGAAGTAAGCAGTCAAGGTGTTTAAGGACTTTTTTTAAAAAAAACTATAAAAATTTGAAATATTTAAAAAATATTCATTATATGATCTTTATAACATTCTATCATTTTATGATTCACTCTCAATAAATTTATTTTGTAGACAAAGGGAATCATATTATGCATTTACCCTCATAAATATTATTAATTAACTTGTTTTTTACTTTAATGTCAACTCTCTTGAAGAAAGTGATGAAGGTAGGACTAAAAGTAAACGGTGAGATTTACAGATTTATTTTAAATAAATTAATTAGAGGGTGAGCAAATGTTCCGATTTTCCATTGGAGCTGATGATTGGATTTTACGATTCTCTCCTCACATTCAAATTGAATCAGAAATTAGAAAAATAATTGTCAGTTCCATTATTCAATTAGGAAATGAACTGCCTTCTTTCTCCCATGGGGAGTCATTTATTATAAAGAGCAATCATATCGGACTTATTGTATTTAATGTTGAAAAAATACCTTCATTTATTTTAACGGTTTCAAATATTGTTAGTAAGGATAAATGTTATATTCAAGAAAATTGTACGATTAGACCTTATATGTGAAAAAATGAAAATCGGCAAAAGCCGTTTTTTTTAATAAGGCTTTGTTAAAGCTCAGTGTTGTAAATGCATTTTTGTTGTTGACTTTCGCTGCAGGCGCGAGACTCTTAAAAATGCATGGGCATTTTCTCGACTTATAGGAAAGTTTAAGTTTATTAACGTACTAAAGTAAAGTGTGTTTTCTATTAAATATCTGCTAAAAAGATCGCATAAGAAAACTACTTGGCGAACGTCAAGTTTTTCTTATGCGGTGTTTTAACCAAGGATGTTTATTCAATATCCTGGGAAAAAATAAACGTAAGAAACATAATATGTTAATTAAAAAAAGGTTCACATATATATTTTACATTGACAAAGTGAAAAGAATTTAATAATATTATCTCGAATTAAGGATATTTTAATTTGAGATAAAACAATTGCATATAAATAGTAGATGTAATGACTATGGAAAAAATAATAAATATTAGATTTTAAAAAAGGAGAGATTAAATATGCTTAAGAAAACGATGGGTATTCACCATATAACAGCAATTGTTGGACATCCACAAGAAAATATAGATTTTTATTCTGGAGTTTTAGGTTTGCGATTAGTCAAGCAAACCGTCAATTTTGATGATCCTGGAACATATCATCTATATTTCGGAAATGAAGGTGGTAAGCCAGGAACGATTATTACGTTTTTTCCTTGGCCAAATGCGTATAATGGGCGAATTGGTGACGGACAGGTAGGAGTTACATCCTATGTAGTTCCGACGGGTGCGCTTGCCTTCTGGGAAAAAAGATTAGGAAAATTCAATATCCCTTTTACTAAAGAAGAACGATTTGGGGAACGATATGTAAGTTTTTCTGATCCGCATGGGTTGAAATTAGAAATTGTGGAAAGAGAAGAAGGAGCGATAAACACGTGGGAATTTGGTGGCGTTACTGCTGATGTAGCGATTAAAGGCTTTGGTGGAGCAACATTATTTTCATCACAACCTAATAAGACAGCTGAATTGCTAGAAAAGGCAATGGGGCTTGAAACAGTCAGTGAAGATGGGGAGTTTATCCGCTTAAAATCCATTGGTGACATTGGAAATGTGATAGATTTGAAAAAGATTTTAAGTGGCAGAGGGCAAATCGGTATAGGAACAGTCCATCATATCGCATGGCGTGCAAATGATGATAAGGATCAATTGGATTGGAAGAATTATATTGAAAGCAAAGGGTATACTGTAACACCTGTTCAGGACAGAAATTACTTCAATGCCATTTATTTTAGGGAATACGGAGAAATACTTTTCGAAATTGCCACAGATCCTCCAGGTTTTGCTCATGATGAATCTAAAGAGACGATGGGTTCTGAATTAAAGCTGCCTAGCCAGTATGAACACTATAGGGAGAGGCTAAAAAATTCATTAATCCCAATTGAAGTGAGAGAACTATCTAGATAAAGATTAAGAATCGAAAGGAGACAAATGATGAAACATATATTTCAAAAAGGTAAAGATCCTTTAAAACCAATCTTGTTATTTCTGCATGGAACAGGAGGGAATGAATTAGACTTATTGCCTCTTGCAGGGAGAATTGATGAAGAAGTATCCATCCTCAGTGTGCGTGGGAATGTTCTTGAAAATGGAATGCCTCGTTTTTTTAGAAGATTAGCTGAAGGCATATTTGATGAAGAGGACCTTGTTTTTCGGACAAAAGAGTTATATCAGTTTCTAAATGAAGCAGCTGAGAAGTATGAGTTTGACAGGAAAAATATTGTAGCAGTAGGATACTCTAACGGTGCAAATATTGCTGCAAGCTTAATGTTTCATTATCAGGATGCATTAAAAGGAGCAATTTTGCATCATCCGATGGTTCCAAGAAGGGGAATCGCTTTACCGGATCTTTCAGGGAAGTACGTCTTTATCGGTGCAGGAACAAATGATCCGATGTGCTCGGCACAAGAATCTGAAGAACTTGAGGCAATATTAGCAAATGCCGGTGCGAAGGTAGAGCTGCATTGGGAAAATCGCGGTCATCAATTAACCTTTGAGGAAGTGAACGCAGCTGCCCAATGGTTTAAAAATATATTTTAGCATCGTACAAGCATGTGAATTTTTTTGGATAAGTACTATTTCATTTAGGAATAAGTCTCAGTTGGAAATTAAATTTCCAATTTAAAGGGGTAGATATTATTAATAATATGAACGTAAATACAAACAATATTAAAGGTGGTACAGAAAATGGGTCTTTTAGATAAATTATTTGGTAGATCAATTAATAAGGAGGAAAAAACAATGACAAATGTAAAATTAGCGGTTATCTATTATAGTTCTGGTGGTACAAACTATCAATTGGCAAAATGGGCGGAAGAAGGAGCGAAAGAAGTAGGTGCTGAGGTTAAGGTATTAAAAGTACCTGAAACGGCTCCTCAAGCTGCCATTGAATCAAATCCAGCATGGAAAGCTCATTATGTTGCAACTCAAAATGTTCCAGAGGTAACATTAAATGATTTAGAATGGGCCGATGCAATCATTTTCAGTGTTCCAACCCGTTTTGGAAGCAAACCTTCACAGGTACAGGCATTTTTAGATACAACAGGTGGGCTATGGTTTCATGGAAAACTTGCAAATAAGGTGGTTAGTGCAATGAGCTCTGCACAAAATCCTCATGGTGGACAAGAGGCAACCATTTTATCACTCTATACATCGATGTATCATTGGGGTGCTATTGTTGCAGCTCCAGGCTTTACAGATCCAGTAACATTTGCTGCAGGAGGAAATCCATATGGAACAAGTGTAACAGTTGGTCAAGATGGAAAAATGATTGAGGATGTACAAGCTGCCGTAAAACATCAGGCAAAACGTACTGTTACCGTCGCAGAATGGGTTAAAAAAGCTAACCAGTAATGGTGGTTCTGAGCTAATCGGGGTGATTCCTAACGATTAGCTTTTTTCTTTTTAAGATATCTCTAGTTCTTTTCAATATAATTCATTAATATTAAGATAGATATTATATTGTTTAAAGAAAACTGGAAGTGATCTGGATTATGAAACTCATTATTGCGGAAAAGCCTGACCAAGGATTGACGTTGGCTTCTGTATTTAAAATGAAAAAGTATCAAGGATTTGTAGAAATATTTCCAAATGAAGTTTTTCCGAATGGAGCTTATGTAACTTGGGCAGTTGGGCATCTTTGCCAGCTTTCTGCACCAGAGAAGTACGATTCTAAATGGAAAAAATGGTCACTTTCGACATTGCCAATCATACCTAATCAATTTAACTATGAAGTGACAAAGGATAAAGCAAAGCAGTTTAATATTATTAAGAACCTTATTTCTAACCCCGCTCTTACAGAAGTAATTCATGCTGGAGATGCTGGAAGAGAGGGTGAGTTAATAATAAGAAACATACTCCGTCTTACCAATTCAAAACTGCCAATGAAACGGCTCTGGATTTCATCTCTTACTCCAAAATCCATAAAGGAAGGTTTTATCTCATTATTAAGTGAATCAGATACTAGAAACCTATATTATGAGGCATATACAAGGGCTTGTGCCGATTGGGTTGTAGGAATGAACGCTTCACGTTTATATAGTGTACTCTTACAGCAGAAGGGGTTTTCCGATGTTTTTTCGGTAGGAAGAGTACAAACACCGACACTTGCTCTAATTGTAAAGAGAGAAAACGAGATTGAAAGCTTTGTGTCAGAGCCCTTTTGGGAGATTCAAGCCAAATTCAGTATTGATGGAAAAAAATACACAGGGAAATGGGAAAAGGATGGAGAATCTAGAATAAAAACAAAGGACCTAGCTGAGAGAATCGCTGCTTTTTGCCAGAATAAAGAGGCTGAAATAACGGAGGTTAAAGCTGAAAAGAAGGAATTTCTTCCTCCACTTCTCTATAATTTATCAGCCCTTCAAGCTGATGCGAATCGTCGCTTTAAGTTTCCGCCCAAAAAAACACTAGATGTTTTACAAAAACTCTATCAAAAGGGAATTGTCTCATATCCTCGTTCAGACTCAAGACATGTCACAAAAGGGGAAGCGGAAATATTTCCTGAAACGCTTAAGAAAATTGAAAGAATTGATGATTATAAGAGCTTCTTCCCGGTGCCTTCTAATTCATTAATGGAAAATAAAAGGTTTGTAAACGATAAAAAGGTAACAGACCACTATGCCATCATTCCAACTGAGCAAGTGCCTAATCTTGAGAAGCTTTCTCCTGATGAAAGAAAGTTATATGACCTAATTGTGAGAAGCTTAATTGCTGCTCATTATGGGAAGGCAGTCACTGAATACACGACAGTGAAAACAATCGTTGATGGGAGAGCAGAATTTCAATCGAAAGGAAAGGTTCAGCTTGAGGAGGGCTGGAGAAAGGTCATTCCTCAATATGAAAAAGAAAATGAACCTGAATTGCCTCAATTGCAAGTGGGGGAAAAAGGAAAAGTTAATAAGGCAGAGGTAAAAGAAAGTAAAACACAACCTCCTAAAAGATATACAGAAGGTCAGCTAATTACCTTGATGAAATCAGCTGGCAAGCATATTGAAGATAAAGAGTTAGAAAAGGTTCTAATGAAAACAGAAGGATTAGGAACGGAAGCGACGAGAGCTGGCATAATAACGATGCTAAAGGATCGTAATTATATTGAAATTAAGAAAAACCTTGTCTATGCTACTTCAAAGGCAAAAATACTAATCTCTGCTATTGGGAATGAAATTCTTGCCTCTCCTGAAATGACCGCAAAATGGGAACAAAGACTAAAAAATATTTCAGAAGGACAAGCTTCTCCAAGTCAGTTTATGGAACAAACAAATAAAATGGTCTCACATTTAATCGAAGCTGGGCTGAATAATGCAAGCGGCTGGACATTTAATGAGGAAGAGAGATCTGGCTTTACGCCAGGGAAGAGCAAGTATAAAAGAACAAGCCATTTAGGCAACTGTAAGCTTTGTGATGGGAAAGTTATTGATAAAGGAAGTTTTTACGGGTGCACGAACTATAGTAAAACAAAATGCAATTTTACAATTTCTAAAAATATATTGGGGAAAGCCCTTACACAAAAATTAATAAAACAGCTTTTAAAGGACGGAATAACTGAAGAGATTGAAGGTTTTAGTAGCAAAGAGAGATCATTCTCAGCAAAATTAGTATGGGAAGAAAATGAAAAAAAGATTAATTTCTCCTTTTCTAATGGGTAATTGTCTTAAATGTGATTGATATCCTTGTCTCCCCATTCTAAGTGTAGTAAACTTTTTAAAGGCAATCGAGATTTGAAATTATTATAGACTGGCCCTCTTTTTATTGGGCTAGTCACATGAATATGAATTATTCATATATTGTAATGATGATTAAAATAAGAGAACAATATGAAAGTGTACAGTTTTTATGGGAGGGTATGGGATGCCAACACCTAGTATGGAGGACTATATAGAACAAATATATATTTTGATTGATGAGAAAGGATATGCACGTGTTTCGGACATTGCAGAAGCCCTTTCCGTTCATCCCTCCTCTGTAACAAAAATGGTTCAGAAGCTTGATAAAGATGAATATCTCATTTATGAAAAATACAGAGGACTAATTTTAACACCAAAAGGTAATAAAATTGGAAAAAGGCTTGTTTATCGACATGATCTCCTTGAACAGCTTCTTCGTTTATTAGGAGTTAAGGAAGAAAATATTTACAATGATGTAGAAGGTATTGAACATCATCTAAGCTGGGATGCAATCGATAGGATTGGCGATTTAGTGCAGTTTTTTGAGGAAGATGATAACCGGGTAGAAGCATTACGAGACATTCAAAGGAAGAATGAGGAATAAGTAAGGGGAGCTGCTGTATTATTGTAGCTCCCTTTCTATGATGTTTAGTTACTTTGTACCTGACCTATTTGTATTAGAATGCGACTGGAAAAGTGAAGCGGATTAGAATAATCATAGAGGGAATAATTAATTCATTGATTTTACTGAAGGCACACGTGCTTTTCTTAATACATATTTGGTAAGCGATCAAATGAGGCAGTGGTCATAGGAATTAAAATAAGTGATTGTTCATCGTTTCCTTCTACAATATTCACCCCAGTAATGATCCCATCTTCTACCTCTTGTAAAGCTTTTCGATAAGAAATAATTCGTCCGCTTGAGGTCTTAAAGCTGATTATCTCTCCATGAAAATTACGGCTAACGGCTATTAATTGTTCATTAAGCATTTAAATCCTCCTACTGTACTTATTAGCTACTCCTATTGTTTCATTATTTTTCTCTTTCTAATCAAAGGAATCTTTTGCTTCATAGCGAAATATATGAATGAGGGACATTAAATGTATTTTCGTAAAATGAGAAAGCGAGGAATTTGATGAGTCAATTTCGATGGAGTGAAGAATCAGAGAAACAATGGGATGAAAAATCGAGCAATTGGAATTCGAAGAGCCGTGATATGTGGGATAATGGTAGCAGAAAGGATATAGCGCCTTTTATTGCAAATCATGTACCTGCTGGGAGCACCATATGTGATCTTGGCTGTGGAGATGGTTTCGGTTCCTTAAAGCTAGTTGAACAAGGATATTCTGTAATAGGGATTGATGTTTCAGAGGAAATGATTTCGAAAGCCAAAGAAACGAATGCGGATAATTCGGCTCAATTTATTAAAGGCGATATCACTCTTCTTCCATTTTCTGATAATTCTTTAGATGGAGTTATGGCAATTAATTCACTCGAGTGGACTGAACATCCCCTTTTCGTATTAAAAGAAGTTCAAAGGGTTGTGATGCCAGGTGGACTAGCGTGTATTGGGATTCTAGGACCGACAGCAGCTCCAAGGATAAATAGCTTTCCTCGTCTATACGGCGAAAGGGTCATATGCAATACAATGATGCCATGGGAATTTGAAAAACTCGCAAAGGATAATGGTTGGGAAAAAATAGCTGAGTTCGGTGTTTATAAAAAGGGTGTTGATCAGCTCCCAACTGGATCTATTTCCACAGAATTAAGGCAATCTCTTTCATTTATGTGGGTGTTCATGTTAAGAAATGTAAAGCTAGAAATGGAGGAGCTGTAATATGAGTCGGTATACTATTGAGGATTTTGTAAATCAAACACAGCAGCAAGACAAAGGGGAAGGATTATTTGAACTAGAAAACCCTAGAATGCTAGAAATAAACTTAACCAATCAAATTTGGGCTAAAGCGGGTGCGATGATTTCCTATCGAGGTAAAATAAAATTTGAAAGGGAAGGAATCCTTGAGCACGGGTTAGGGAAGATGTTCAAAAAAGCATTTACAGGAGAAGGATCTTCCTTAATGAAGGCAACTGGGAATGGAAAATTATATTTAGCCGATCAAGGAAAAAAAATCTCAATTCTTCGTTTACAAGGGGACTCAATATTTGTAAATGGAAATGATTTATTAGCCTTTGAGCCTTCTATCAAATGGGATATTAAATTAATGAAAAAAGTAGCAGGAATGCTTTCAGGGGGACTTTTCAATGTGCGTTTAGAAGGGTCTGGCATGGTGGCGATAACATCCCATTATGAACCATTAACATTGCTTGTAACACCTGATAATCCTGTTTTTACAGATCCAAATGCAACTGTTGCTTGGTCAGGAAACCTTCAGCCTGAATTCGTGACAGATGTTTCCTTTAAAACCTTCATTGGAAGGGGAAGTGGAGAATCTATTCAAATGAAATTTTCTGGAAATGGCTTCGTAGTGGTTCAGCCTTTTGAAGAAGTTTATTTATCTCAGCAATCATAAGATCATAATTTTTTACTTAAACGAAGCCCGGTGTTTACCGGGCTTTTATAAGCTAATAGGAGTTTAAGTTTATTAACGTACTAAAGTAGAGTGTGTGTTCAAATAAATATCTGCTAATAAGATCGCATAAGAAAAACTAAGGCATTCGCCAAAAAGGACTTGGTGAATGCCAAGTTTTTCTAATGATATTTATTCCCATTCAAATGGTGTTTCTTGATAGACATAATAATTCAGCCAATTTGAAAACAGTAGATGGGCATGAGATCTCCAAGTATTTAATGGCTTTTTCTTAGGGTCATCATTTGGAAAATAGTGTACAGGGACGTGAATGTCCAAACCTTTCTCGACATCCCTTCTGTACTCCTCGGCTAATGTAGTAGCTTCATATTCAAAGTGCCCCGTAATCATAATTTGCTTACCATCGTTTGCATATAAAATGAACGGACCAGCCTCTTGAGATGAAGAGAGTAATTTTAGCGTAGGTTGATTCTGTAGTTCTTCTATGTATACATCCGTATACCTTGAGTGTGGGGCTAGAAAAATATCATCAAATCCTCTTAATAATTTTTCTGAATGATCAAGGATTTGGTGCATAAAGACGCCTGAGCATTTACTTGAAAGCTCATATTTTCTTATTCCAAAATGGTGAAATAATGCAGCTTGAGCTCCCCAGCAAATATGAAGGGTTGAAGTCACATTTTTTTTTGTCCAATCCATAATTTCAGTTAGCTCTTCCCAGTAATCGACTTGTTCGAAAGGAAGTAATTCAATAGGAGCCCCTGTAATAATCATTCCATCAAATTTTCGATGTTTTATTTCTGAATAAGTTGTATAAAACTGTTCTAAATGCATTGGACTCGTGTTCTTTGATTCATGTGTAGCAGTTTTCAGAAATGAAATATTAACTTGAAGCGGGGTATTTCCAAGCAGCCTCAGTAGTTGTGCCTCAGTCTTCTCCTTTTCAGGCATTAAATTTAAGATTAGTATATTTAAAGGCCTGATATCCTGCGTATTTGCACGATCATCGTCCATAACAAAAATATTTTCTTCCTCCAATATTTCTCTAGCCGGTAGGAGCTTAGGAATCTTAATTGGCAACTTAGGCATCTCCTTTTTAGAAAATTTAATTAAATCTATTATAATGATGAATAATCGCAGGAGCAATTTTTATTTATGATATTAAAATATATTTCCAAATTCTCTCTCTACTAAAGATATAATAAATGGTACAATAATGAAGTAGTAATCGCTTACATTATTGGATGCCTAGGGGGATAAAAATGAATGTAAAACCAACCATTAAATCAGACATTGAAATCGCTCAACAATCACCAATGAAACCAATTATTGAAATCGCAGAAAAACTTGGCATGAATGAGGATGATCTTGAACTATTTGGAAGGTATAAAGCGAAATTAACGACAGAATCATTAAAAAAGCTTGAAACGAATAAAAGTGGAAAAATTATTCTTGTGACTTCCATCAATCCAACTCCAGCTGGAGAAGGGAAATCAACTGTTACAGTTGGACTCGGTGATGCTTTTACTAAAATAGGCAAAAAAGCAATTATTGCTATGCGTGAGCCATCACTTGGTCCGACGATGGGTGTTAAAGGCGGTGCAACTGGTGGAGGATACTCCCAAGTATTGCCAATGGAAGACATTAATTTGCATTTTACTGGAGACTTGCATGCCATTACTACTGCTAATAATGCACTTGCAGCATTCATCGATAATCACCTTCAACAAGGAAACCAACTTCAAATAGATCAACGCAGAATTGTATGGAAGCGTGCATTAGATATCAATGATCGTGCTCTAAGAAAAATCATTATTGGCTTAGGGGGTCCAGTGCAAGGAGTTCCTAGAGAAGATGGATTTGATATTACGGTTGCATCAGAAATCATGGCTGTTTTATGCCTTGCGACAGATTTGCAAAATCTGAAAGAAAGGCTTGGCCGTATGGTTGTAGCTTATAATTTTGAAAAACAGCCAGTTACTGTAGCAGATTTAGGTGTTCAAGGCGCCTTAACAATGCTGTTAAAAGAAGCAGTAAAACCTAATCTTGTTCAAACAATTGAGCACACACCTGCCTTTATTCACGGCGGCCCATTTGCTAATATTGCCCACGGCTGCAATAGTGTAATTGCAACAAAAACAGCTTCAAAGATCGCGGATTATGTCATTACCGAGGGCGGCTTCGGTGCGGACTTAGGTGCAGAGAAGTTTTTACATATTAAAGCAAGAAGCGTAGGAATTCAGCCTGAAGCCGTTGTAATTGTTGCTACAATTAGGGCATTAAAAATGCACGGAGGCGTTCCGAAAAATGACCTTGGCAGAGAAGATGTACAAGCTCTAACAATTGGATTCTCTAACCTAAAGAAACATATCGATACGATTCAAAGCTTTGGACTTCCTTTTGTTGTGGCTATTAATCGATTTATTACCGATACAGAAAATGAAGTGAATAAGTTAACGGATCTTTGTAAGCAAGAAAACATTCCTGTGTCATTGACAGAGGTATGGGAAAAAGGTGGAGCTGGAGGAGTTGATCTTGCCCATAAATTACTTGAAGTAATCGAAAAAGCAGAGTCTAATTTCCAGCCTTTATATGATCTTTCTGACCCACTTGAAGACAAGATTTTAACGATTGCTCAAAAGGTTTATGGCGCTGAAAAGGTTGAATTTTCACCAAAAGCGAAAAAACAGCTTCAGGATTTTGATAGCTTTGGCTGGGGGCATTTACCAATTTGTATGGCCAAAACTCAATATTCACTTTCAGATGATCCAACAAAGCTTGGCCGTCCAACTGATTTTACGATAACAATTCGAGAACTAAAGCCTTCAATTGGCGCAGGGTTTATTGTTGCTCTTACAGGTGAAGTCATGACAATGCCAGGTTTGCCTAAATTACCAGCTGCTTTAAAAATGGACGTTGACGATAATGGAAAGGCAATTGGACTATTCTAAAAAGGTGAAAATATGTTTGATCCAACAGCATTTGAAAATATGAAGGTTGTCATTGAAGGGGCATTATATGACCGTGATTTAGATGGAGAAATAAGCATTTTTGATCGAAATGATTACATAAATGCTGCAAAGCTATCAAGAAGATATGAGGTCTCCTTTACTGTTCAACCGAACTTTCAGCATGACTTATATTGTACATTTATTATGGAAGCTGGCCTTGAAAACCTTGCAGCAGAGCTTTTAAAATCAGCACATTCAGATAGGCTAGCAGGTTGTCATTTATTTGTAAAGTTTTCATTCAAGCATCAATATGAAGCATCTATTTTTCAAAAAATAGAAGAGACATTAAAGACTATATGGGGAGAGGAGCGCTCCATCAAGCAATTGATAATGAGTGAACCGTTCTCTGATCAATCCTTAATAACCAATGAGGTTTTAGTTTCATTCAATCGGTTAGTATACGAGGATCAAATGAATGATATTGAAGCAATGATCGATTATATGACACTAAGCTTGAAAAATATAAGACAGTTATTTTAACTTCAAAGTAAAAAGTATATATTCAAAGCCTGTTGGGGAAGCGTTTTAATTAGCGCTTAAACCACAGGCTTTTTTGATTGTAAGAAAGAATAGTTTCTATATCGGATATCGTGTTAGAGGCATAAAGTTGAACTATTGTTAAAAAAACAAAAATAGAATATAGATTCAAAATTGTCTTTACATTCATCTTTTCAGCTAATACGATATAGAAGAATGTGGAAAACATTCAAAAATAATATAAGGAGGAGATGCAAATGATGACAAAAATGACGAAAGTTAAAGGAAACGAAAGGAATAGACAGGATGTAACCTAGTTGGGGAGGAAAAATAATGAATCAATTGACAAATACAATTTTGATTGAAGAATATCATAAAGGTTTAGCTGCTGGAATTGCAAAAATGTGGAATCTAAGCCGTGATAGCTGGGGTGGAGATACACGTGTCTATACTGAAGAGCAGATTAAATTAAAGGAAGCGAATTCTGGCAACATTGCTTTATACCTTGCTTTAGATGGTACTGAGGTTGTAGGATATTGTGGCTTGTCTGAATATAAAGAGGACACTGGTTCATTATATATTCCTCTACTAAATGTACGGCCTGATTACCACGGAAAGAAAATAGGAAAAATGCTTCTCATGAAAGCATTAAATAAAACAATTGAATTAGGATGGCCTCGCTTAGACTTATATACTTGGCCAGGAAATGTTAAAGCAGTCCCACTATACAAGAAATGCGGATTTTTTTGGGAAGATCGTGATGATACGACTCATTTAATGAATTTCATCCCGGCTGTTTTAAACACACCATTATTAAAGCCCCTATTTTCACAGCTTGATTGGTATAATTCAAGTATTAAAGTAATAGAGGTTAAGCCAGATGGGAAGAAAGAGAATGGCTTTACCTATTATGAGTATGCTTGGGAGAATGATCAAACAAAAGCAAGAGTGAGATTCGAAAGGACAGGAAGAGGAATTAGTTTAATTGAAACAGATGATTATTTGCTTGAGCTTCGAATGATGGATCATGAAGTGATTGAAGAAGAAGCACAAATGTACGAGTTTAAGTTCGTAAATAAGACGAATAAGCCAGTTTCATTAAAGGTGAAGGGAAATCAACATGAACGAGCAATATTCTCACTGAACGAGGAGTTAGTCGTTGCTGAAGAAGCAGTTATTAGGAATGAGGTTGTCTTTTTGCAAGGTGATGAGCCGAGTGCTTGGAAGACACATCCGTATTTATCATTACATGTAGAAGTGAATGGAATGGAATGTGAATTAAGGCTTGGCGTGTTTCCAAAGCAGCCTGCAAAAATAACTGCAAAAACGAATGGTAATATAAGCTTTCTAAATAATAAAGAAATAATAGAGCTTGAAATTGAAAATAGTCTGAAGGTAGATGCAGAATTTGAATTGAACTTTCCTGAAAATGAATACGTTCAATTAATCAATTCCATTCACTATATCTCTTTAAAGAAAAATGAACGGAAATTAATTAAACTGCCTTTCATTGTTAAAAAATTTGGCTTTTATCAGCCTACTCTAACATGTAAAGCGAAAAAGGCGGACGGAACGGGGCTTTCATTTACCAATCAATTTATTGGGATTGCCTTAAAAGGCTTCGGTGAAAAATTTGGAGGAGAATCGAAGGAATATTGGCATATCTATAATGGTTTATGCCAAGTAAATATTCGTAAAATGGATTACTTGATGACTGCTGGAAAAGATCAGCTTACCGAACAGCCACTTGCTTTTTTCGTTCCAAAACTCGGTAAGCCATATTCAACAGAATTTTCAAAGCATAAAGCGGATAAAATTGAATGGTACAGTGAAGAAGAGTCCATTACTTTCAAATTAGAATTTACTTCAAAGGATTTTAAAGGTATTTCTATTCGGTTGTATACTTCACTTTATGGAGATGGGATTGTAAAAAAATGGGCTGTGATTAAAAACAATGGTATAGAGTCTTTTAGACAGTTACACTTAAATCAAGCATTATACCATGAAAAAAGTCATGCCTATTTTCCTTTAAATCATCATGTCGTTGAATTTTCAAATACGAAATACTTAGAATTTGGTGATATTCATCAAATCAGTTTAACAGGTAATTGGTATTTTTCAGAGGATCATAATGGGCCGATTGGCTTCTGCTGGCCAAAAGCTTGTACGGCGAATATTGACAGCTGGCAATTTTATTTAGAATACGAACTTGGATTACTTAATCCTGGAGATGAGATTGAAATAGAGCCTTGCATCTTATCAATCGGAGCGTTTCGTACTTGGCAGGAATGGGAAGCGTTTGTCAATTATCAAACAGATCAACAATGTTCAAGTTTAATTTCTGAGTTAGGTCTTGCATTTGAGGGGAAAAGTCCAGTATTTTCAAGTGATGATCAAGCAGCTTTCCAGTTAAGGTCTTTCCGAACCAATTATTTACAAGGTAGACTCGAACTATTCTTAAATGATGAACGAAATCTTTCTACCGTAATCTCGGAAAATGAGGAAATAACAACTTATACAAACTCGATTTCTCTAAAGGATGCTTCTCCAATTTCTCTATTAAAAGGGGTATTAAATTCTGGCAGCCAATACAAAGAGCTACAAAAGTTGCTTCTTATTACAAATGGAGAAGTGAAAGCTTATACAGAAGAAACGGATCAATTTACATCATATGTGTTAGAAAATGGTGTTATAAAAATTAAAGCAGCTCCTTCGTTTTACCCAGGATTGTATTCACTTAAATTAGATAACCGCGAATGGTTCGATCATTCTTTTCCAGAGAGTATTGCTAAAGGCTGGTGGAACCCTTGGGCTGGAGGAATGAAGACGATCCCTTCGAAATTAAATTCCTTCTCATTAATGAAAGGGGAATCAATTGCAGAGTTTATAGATTTAGAGGATAATAGAGGCAATGAATGGAAGTCTCTTGCCATTCATACAAAAATAATTCACCATGACATATGGAAGGGGCTGCAATATACCCAATATTTTGCGATTCTTCCAGGTGTTCCGGTTTTGGCTTATTTTGTTCATGTTAAAGATTCTGGAGGAAAATCTCTTATTGGTGAAACATGGAATACCGACTTATTTATTAAAGGCGATTCCTTGAATGATCTTTCAGTAACACCTTCACAACATACTGATGCGAAAAAGTATTTTGTAGGAAAGGAAGAGCAATTGCTTTTCATGAAGAAAGGCAGCTTTATAGCTTCTGAAAACAGACAGGATAAAATGTACTTGGTTGAAGGGACAGATAGTAAGCATCTAGAGTGCTATATGAATAAAGAGGTTTTTCAAGTGAACAATATCCAGAAATCAACTGCGAAAACGAAGCCTGGATTTATTATATTTGATGAGAGAATCTTATCTGAGTCTATTCTGCGAGATCTGAATCAATTTGAATTTTAGTTTTTTTGAGGAGATTACATGAAAATTATAGATGCACATATTCATTTTTCAGACATCCAATCATTTCATCAAACGGCCAATGAGCTTTCATTGGTCGATTACTCATACAATGGCTATGTAAAAGAGTACAATGAAGCGAACGTCGTACTGAGTATTGCAATGGGGGTTACGGAAACGGATGAAATGGGCTTTCCAGATCATCATGCAGCAACTCCTATGGGAATTGATCTAGGTCACCGGATTCCTGATTCAGTCGTCTATTGTCCTGGGATAAATCCATACGACATGGATAGAGAAGCGATTAAGAGGCTAGAAACAGAAATACAAAAACCAAATGTAGTAGGTATTAAAATTTATTTAGGCTATTATCCTTTCTATGCCTATGATGAAGTATATGAGCCTGTCTATCGTTTAGCGGAAAAATACAGCCTTCCTGTTGTTTTCCATACGGGTGATACTTATTCAGAGAGAGGGCTTTTAAAGTACTCACATCCTCTTGCGATAGATGAAGTCGCGGTTAAGCATCGAAATGTCAATTTTATGATGGCTCATTTTGGAGATCCTTGGACATTAACAGGAGCAGAACTTATTTATAAAAATTCCAATGTGTATGCTGACTTATCTGGATTAATCGTTGGTACCGAGAGAGAGCTTAAAAAGCATAGTGAAGGCAGATTTTTAGATCATTTAAGACATGCGCTTGTCTATAGTAATTCCTATGACAAATTGCTTTTTGGGACAGATTGGCCGCTAGTTCCGGTAGAACCTTACATTAATTTTATTAAAAATTTGATACCAAAAGAGCGTCATGAAGATGTATTTTACAATAATGCTGTAAAAGTTTTTCCGAAAATTAAATCTTTTTTACGATAATTTATTAGAGGAGGCTGTAGCAATAAGACAGTCTCCTTTCATCTAAATGGAAGTTTTAAGTATACTCTCGTGTTAAAATAAAATTGAAATATTGATTAAGCCGCTTAAGACAAGCTAAGTCTTTCGCCGAAATGCCTTTGTGAATACCAAGTTTTTCATATGTAAAATAAATAGGGGGAAATATTTTTGACAAAAATAGCTTGGGTTACTGATAGTACTGCATATTTAGAGGAACAGATGATCAATCATCCCGATGTCTATACGATTCCAATCACAATATTACTTGATGGTGAAGAATTTTCTGAAGGTGTTAATTTAACCCCTTCGAATTTATACGAACGATTGAAAACACTAAGTAGTCCGCCGAAAACATCACAGCCATCCATTGGCGCATTCAAAGAATTATATGAGAGATTGGGAGAAACATATGATGTGATATTCTCTGTACATATTTCTAGTAAACTAAGCGGAACTGCTTCTTCGAGTGAACAAGCAGCACAGCTTGTAGACACTAAGGTAATCACGATTGATTCGAAAATACTAACGTACCCATTAACTCGTATTGTAAAAAAGGGAGTGGAATGGGCAGAATCGGGAATGGATATAGAAGAAATCAGATCTCGATTAAAAGCATTAAGTGATTCAAGTGAAACGTATGTTTTGATTGGAAGCCTAGAACAGCTTCATAGGAGCGGCCGAATGTCAGGAGTTCAATTTTTTCTGGGAAGCATGCTAAATATAAAACCAATTATTTCAATTGAAGATGGTGAATTATACGTAAAGGAAAAGGTAAGAAGTGAACGAAAGGCAAAGGATAAAATTTTTCAGTTATTAAGAAATGCACATATGCTAAAGCCATTAAAAGAAGCCTATATATTATACGGTCTACATGATACAGAAGCGATAAAATGGAAGGAAGAACTAGTTCAGTTTTTCCCAGAAATCGAGTTTCAAACGTATCCACTTGGAGCCGCTATTGGCGTTCACGCAGGAGAAAACACAATTGGAATCAACTGGTTTAATGGTTTAAATTGAATTGAAACATAGAGAATGGAGATCAGATGTGAAGACATTTGGTCTTTTTTTGATCGCTTCATAATAATGTTTCTAGCAAGAAAAGAATATTTTTAAATCAATATTTGTTGATTATGCAAATTACAATGTAAAGGATACTATGGTAAAAGATTACTAATAAATCAAAATATAATATAATAGAATATATGTTCTCTTTTTATAGAAAGGAAGCGTGTACGCATATGTTAAAGAATAATGTTCAAGAAGATGTTATTTCCTTAGATTTTTATAAACCAAGCCATAAATTTGAGTTAGAAAATTATTATTTGCCACAGGAGCAGCTAAAATTCACCTCTTTACCGATCGATGCAGTAAAAAAATGTGAATTAGAATCTGATCGATATCCTATCGTGATTCTTCATAATAATAAACCTGCCGGATTTTTTGTTCTTCATGGCTGGGAGGGAGTGAAAGAATATTGCGATAGTCAAGAGGCCATTCTGTTAAGAGCGTATTCGGTTCATTCTGATTTCCAAAGCCGAGGAATAGCTAAAGAGTCGCTGCTTTTACTGCCATTATTTGTGAGAAAACATTTTCCAAACAAGAATGAAATCATTTTAGCAGTAAATTATCAGAATAAAGCAGCTCAGCAAGTATATTTAAAGTGCGGTTTTGAGGATAAAGGAATTCGCGTAATGGGTAAAAAGGGAGAACTGTTTATTTTCCACATGGATGTATAACTGATAATTTCAGATGAGATAGGGAGCATCAATAATAATCGAGGATAATGTTAAATGTGATTAGGGTGGTTTATAGATACCAAAAAAATGATACTAAAGGTTTTCATTAATCGTTAAAAGGAGGCTCTATTATGCGTTCTAATTGGTCAAAATTTGCTTTGAAAATCTTATTGGCCCATAAGATTTGAAACAAAACTGAATTTATGAGAACAATGAAAAGGTCTGAAGGAAACCGAGTAACCAGGTTGTTTATGAAGGTAACCCCCAGCGATTGTTAAAAGGACATAATCGTGGAGCATCAATTAACTTTTTGCTTAACGCCATCCCTAACTTCAACTCCTACAGCAGATTTTTGATCAAAGACATAAAAGGAGTATATGATAATATTGCCGAATATTATGATAATCTTATAGAAAACTGATGAGGTGAAAATAAACTGCTGGAAAAAGATTGGACTGTAAAAGTCATTTATTAGTGTTGTAATACCGCCATTGCTGCTTGGCAATTAAGAATAATAGCAAATGAACTAGGAATGGCAGGAGATCCGTTTTGCTTCATATTATTTAAAGGAATATCCTTTTTCAGCTTTATCAATATTTTGATTTACTTTATTAAATCTAAAAAATGGGATGATTAATAAATTAAATTAATTTGAATGAAGGCTTATTATTAGATCATAAAAAAATAAGTTGTAAAGCATAATGAAGGAGAAGTATATGAATATAAAAATGAATTTTGAAAATTCAGAAGAATATGATGATCCTAAATTATATGATAAGGAAAATAGCTTTATAGACGAGCTGCCATTTTTATTGAAATGGGCTGATACATCAAACGAAGTTATGATTGAACTAGCCTGTGGAACAGGGCGGGTTACCATACCGATTGCGAGTAGAGGCTATAAACTAATTGGCGTTGATTTACATAAGGGCATGTTAGAGGAAGCAAAGAAGAAGGCATATAATCAAAATGTAAATATTACATGGGTCCAACAGGATTGTACTAAACTTTCATTAAAGATAACATGTGATTTAATCTTTATGGTTGGAAATTCATTTCAACATTTTCTTACGAATGATGCACAGGACAAGCTCTTATCATCAGTGAATAGACATTTAGAAATGGAAGGAATATTCATCTTTGATACAAGATATCCAAGTAAAGAAGAATTACTGCAGCCGAATACAGAGGAATATTGGAAAACCTATATCGATAATGAAAATGGAAATGCAGTAGATGTATACACAATTAGTAACTATGATTCACTTAATCAAATTCAGTACTATACAACAATCAGAAGAATGAAAAATAATCAAGGTATCGTTCTAGGAGAACAAAGTACAAATATTAGTTTGCGATATGTCTTTCCAAAAGAAATGGAACGAATTTTATCTAATAATGGATTTGAAATAATATCTATTTTTCAAGATTGGCAAGAGAATCCTATAACAGTTGATAGCTATGGGATGGTTTATGTATGTAAAAAAGTAAGATAATTCATTAGTCCAACAAAAATGAATAGAGATTACGACTCCTGATTTACAGATTTAGGAGGATTTTCGAAAATGACAAAGAAAAAGCAAACCCCTTCATCAGAAGTCGATCAAAAGAAGTTACTAAATGACAAAGTTGAAGCCCTTCGAAAAAACAATTTTGAGGATGAACATGTAAGGAAGGTTACATTAAGTGGTGGTCAAGGTCAATAACTATTGCAATAATAAAAAATGAAATTAGAAATCCAGTTAATATATACCAATTGTGGCTTTACTTCGAAATGAAGTGAAGTTTTTTTCTATTACTTTGTAACTAATTTGAAAGGGTCAATCCTTCTATCGGACTCTAATTCAGAAAAGAGAGATGAACCGGTCACGAAAGAAGCCTAATCGTAACCGAAAATGAGAGAAAGTCGACGAACCGGTCACGAAAGAAACCCAATCGTTACCGAGCAACAGAAAAAAGTCATCCACAGGTCACGACGACATCCTTGATGTTACTATTAATTGGAAAAAAATCTTAATTATTCTAATACATTAATATTACCGTATCTTTGCAATCATATCTTGTAACCCGTTCCTCATGCATGCCCCAATGTTTTATTCTTCTAAAAAGGATTCATTTGCCGAATAAATGAGCTTCACCCATAAGGTGAACTAAATTTTTATGGTACTAAGCTTTTCATGTTAAAATGGATTTTAAGTGTTGAAAGTAGGTGCGTAAGATGTTTGAAAATATTATTCAAAAAACAGAAGCTTTTGTTAAAAATGAACTAGGGTCAGATAGTACTGGGCATGATTGGTATCATATTGAACGAGTGAGAAAGAATGCATTATATATAGCGGAAATGGAAAAGAAAGGAGACCGTTTTATCATAGAAATGGCGGCCCTGCTTCATGATATTCCAGATGAAAAATTAAATTTATCAAAAGAAGCTGGCGAGAAAAAGCTATTAGAATTCTTATATTCTTTCGAGCTAGATCAAGAAGTTCTTAAAAAAATTATTGGAATTATTGAATCGATTTCATTTAAAGGCGGAAAGAAAACTCATTTAATGAGTATTGAAGCTGAAATCGTGCAGGATGCTGACAGAATTGATGCAATTGGAGCGATCGGAATTGCTAGGGTTTTTGCTTATGGAGGCAAAAAGGGGCAGGCATTATACGATCCTGATTTAAAAGTAAGAGAAGGAATGACTGAAGAAGAATACAGAAAAGGAAAATCCTCTTCGATTCATCATTTTTACGAAAAGCTTTTAAAGCTGAAGACGATGCTAAACACAGAAACGGCTAAAAAAATGGCTGAAAAACGTCATCAATTTCTGGAACAATTTCTGGAACAATTTTATCATGAATGGAACGGTCAATCATGAAGATGATATCAATCGAAAATGTGACGAAAACTTACGGGGAAAAGGAATTATTTAATGCTCTTTCCTTTACAATTTCTGAAAAAGATAGGGTTGGACTTATTGGAGTAAACGGAACTGGCAAGTCGTCCTTACTTAAGATAGTGGCTGGAGTTGATTTACCCGATTCTGGAGATATCGTAACTCCAAAGGATTATACCATTTCCTATTCCGAACAAGAGCCAGAATTAGATCCTGCAATGACTGTCCTAGCTCAAGTGTTTGCAGGGGATGCTCCAATTCTTGTATTGCTTAGAGAATATGAAAAGGTCCTTTTGGAATTAAATAATGATTCCAATAATACCGTTTTGCAAGAAAAGATTTTTGAACTGCAAAAGAAAATGGATGCGATGAATGCTTGGGAAGCAAACACAAATGCAAAATCTATTTTAACGAAGCTTGGAATTGAGGATTTCGAAAAGAAAATTGGTGAGCTTTCTGGAGGACAAAAGAAAAGGGTATCACTTGCTCAAAGCTTAATACAATCACCAGATTTGCTAATTCTTGATGAGCCGACAAACCATCTTGACTATGATTCTGTCAAATGGCTGGAAGAATATTTAGCCCGTTATCAAGGTGCGCTTTTCCTCGTTACCCATGACCGCTATTTCCTTGATCGGGTGACTAATAGAATATTTGAGCTGGACGGAGGAAAGCTGTACAGTTATAAAGGAAATTATGCGGCATTTTTGGAAGCAAAAGCGATCCGAGAAGAAAATGAAGCCGCTACGGTTGAAAAACAGAAAAATCTTTTTAGAAGAGAACTAGAATGGATTCGTAGAGGTGCAAAAGCTCGAACAACGAAGCAAAAGGCAAGAATTCAAAGATTTGAAAATCTTGATAATCAGCTAGCATCCGTAAAAACCTCGGAAAAGCTAGATATGTCATTAAACGGAAGCAGGCTAGGAAAACAAGTTTTTGAAATGAAATCTGCCTCTAAGAAATACGGAAATCAAGTGATCTTAAATTCTTTTGATTTACTTGTGAAGCCGGGTGATGGAATTGGCATTATCGGGAAAAACGGGACGGGAAAATCAACCCTTTTGAATATCCTTGCTGGAAAAATCCCTTTAGATTCTGGTGAAATCATTATCGGTCAGACTGTGAAAATCGCTTATTACACCCAAGAAAGCGAAGACATGGATGAGAATAAGCGAATGATTGAATATTTAAAGGAAACAGCACAGGTTGTTGAGACATCTGATGGAAAGACAATTTCTGCTGCGCAAATGCTTGAGCGATTTCTTTTTCCTCCTTATACCCATGGGACACCTATTCGAAAACTTTCAGGTGGGGAAAAACGCAGACTTTATTTATTGAAAATCTTAATGTCTGAGCCAAATGTGCTGCTACTAGACGAGCCAACGAATAATCTTGATACACAAACATTAACGGTTCTTGAAGATTATCTTGAAGATTTTCCTGGCGTTGTCATTACAGTATCCCATGATAGGTATTTTCTTGACAAAGTTGCCGATCAGCTTCTTGTTCTAAATGGGTACGGCCAAATCAATTCTTTTTTTGGCAACTACTCCGAATATCTTGAAAAGGAAAGTGAAAAGGTCTCTGTGCATGCAAAATCTGAAGCACAAGTACCGAAAGAACGTGAAAAGATAAAAAAGAAAAAATTGAGCTATAACGAACAAAGAGAATGGGATGGAATCGAAGATCAAATTGCAGCTGTAGAATCCAGATTAGAGGAAATATCTGATGAGATTGCCAACACAGGCAGCGATTTTGAGAAAGCTCAGAAACTAATGGAAGAGGAAGCACAATTAAATGAACAGTTAGAGCATTTGATTGAGCGCTGGACTTACCTTTCCGAGCTAGTAGAATAAAAAGAAACGTTAGAAATGCTTCAAATTCCTTCTCTTTCACTACAATATGATAAAATAGTTTTAGTTACTAAGCTGATGATAGTGTAAAGGGTGAATATACCGTGAGAATAAAATCAATTGAACCAACTCCAAGTCCGAATACAATGAAGGTTATTTTGGATGAAGAGCTTCCAATGGGAAAGAGCAATAATTATAAAATGGATAAAAGTGAAGATGCGCCAAAGGTAATTCAAGATATCCTAAATATAGATGGGGTTAAAGGTGTTTATCATGTAGCCGACTTTTTAGCTGTAGAAAGGAATGCTAAATATGACTGGAAGGACATCTTGCCTCAAGTGAGAATGGCTTTTGGGGAAAATACTGATGAGGATAATGAAAACCGCTCCAAGGTGAGTGAACATTTTGGTGAAATCAAAGTTTTTCTTCAAAAATATAAAGCTATACCCATGCAAGTAAAGCTTACGGATGGAACAGAAGAGAGGCGTTTTGGACTGCCTGTTGCTTTCATGAAAGCATTATCAGAAGCGCAGGACAAAGCGGATAATGTTGTATTAGAACGTAAATGGGTTGAGGTTGGCGTTCGTTATGGTGATTTCGAACAAGTCGGTCAAGATGTTATCGAAGAACTCATAGCTGCATATCCCGAGGATCGCCTGCAAAAGCTTGTTGATCAGGCGAAGAACCCTGAAAAAGTTCAGCAAAATCTAGCGCATAAGCGAATAAAAGTTGAACTTGATGATTTAAATAACCCAGATTGGCGTATTCGCTATCAAAAATTAGAACAAATGAATGATCCGACGATTGAAGATCTACCAGTTTTAGAAAAAGCGCTGCATGATGAAAAGGCTTCAATAAGAAGACTTACAACTGTTTATCTTGGCATGATTGAAGACCTTAAAGTTCTTCCACTTCTATATTTGGCCCTTAAAGACAAAACAGTAACCGTTAGAAGAACAGCTGGAGACTGTTTATCAGATTTAGGTTTCAAGAAAGCCATGCCATACATGATAGAAGCCTTGAAGGATGATAGCAAGCTTGTCCGTTGGCGTGCTGCGATGTTCCTTTATGAAGTGGGCGATGAGGCTGCATTGTCTGCACTTAAAGAAGCTGAAAATGATCCAGAATTTGAGGTTAGCCTGCAAATAAAACTTGCGATTGAAAGAATTGAACAAGGTGAAGAAGCAAAAGGGTCCGTTTGGAAGCAAATGACTGAATCAAGAAAAAAATGAATACTAATAATTAACTCATTGATTTTTGCTAGTAAGGCATAGAATATAGTATGCTATCTTTGCAAATGATTTACGGGAGGCGAACTGATATGTCAATGGCATATGAAGAATATATGAAGCAAATGGTTAAACCGATGAGACAGGAACTCGTTCAAGCTGGCTTTAATGAATTGTTGAGTTCTGATGAGGTAGATCAATTTATGGAAAGCGTAGAAGGGACTACACTTGTCGTTATTAACTCTGTCTGCGGCTGTGCGGCTGGCTTAGCACGACCTGCGGCAACCCAAGCAGTATTAAGAACGGATAAGAAGCCTAATCATTTAGTAACAGTGTTTGCAGGACAAGAAAAAGAAGCAACAGCAAAAATGAGAGAATACTTTGAAGGCTATGAACCATCTTCCCCTTCTATGGCATTATTAAAAGGTAAAGAAGTAGTACACTTTATCCATCGTCATGATATTGAAGATCATTCGATGGAAGCGATCATGGAAAATTTGCTTGCCGCATTTGATGCTAATTGCTAATAATGATAGAGAAGGAGAAGGATATCGTATGATGTCCTTTTCTTTATATAAATAATAAATTACAGGTGAACGAAATGATCATTACAACAGCAGGTAGAACAAATGAAACAATGACTGCTCAAGCAATCAAAATCTCGAAGGAATTAAATAGCCGTTTTATCGAAAGAAGAAAGCGAGCAATTGAAAATATTCAAGAACTAGAAGAGGATGATTGTATAGTCGTAGGGAAAGAAAGGCTTGAACTATATCCTTATCTTGAGAAGAATCCGTTCTTTTTTCATCCGAACTCCGCTATGTTCCGTATAAAACGAATTTCTAAAGACGAACATGATCCATTTATTGAAGCCTCATGTCTTCAATCAGGAAAAACTCTGCTTGATTGTACATTGGGACTTGCATCAGATAGTATTGTAGCAAGCTTCGTCGTAGGAAAAGAGGGGAATGTAACAGGGGTTGAAGGAAATCCTTTTATTTCCTATATGGTAGAAAAGGGTCTAGTATCATGGGATTCCGGAATCCCGGCCATGAACGAGGCGATGGGAAGAATAAGAGTAATAAATGGACTCTCTTTATCCTATTTAAAGGATCTTCCTGATAAATGCTTTGATTGTGTTTATTTTGACCCGATGTTTGAAGAACAAATTCTTGAATCTGATGGTATAAAGGCATTGAGCCGATTTGCTGTTTATGAGGACATAACTCATGAATTAATAGAAGAGGCACTAAGAGTCGCAAAGGAACGTGTAGTTTTAAAAGACTATTACCGGAGTTCAAGATTTGGAATGTATAATTTTGAAGTGATGATACGGAAAACAGCTAAGTTTCATTTCGGTGTTATTAAGAAATAATATGACCCAAAGCGGAAAAAAAAGGGTATTTGTACCAATATTCTTCTTTGCTTTGGGTTATGTTAGCTAATAGGAAAGTTTAAGTTTATTAACGTACTAAAGTAAAGTGTGTTTTCAAGTAAATATCTGCTAAGTAAGATCGCATAAGAAAAACTAAGACATTCGCCAAAAAGGACTTGGCGAACGCCAAGTTTTTCTAATAAAAATAAAATTATAGTTTAGCAAGTCTTTTCTTTTAATCAGCAATGGAAAGATATACAAAATAGCCAAGCATAATAAAGGAAATAATTACAAAGACAACATTCCAATCCACCAATATTACCCCTTTCAAATGATCTTTATTAAGATATATGGATATTTTATCTTACTATTCTCAAAAATTAAAAGATCTATTCAAACAACTGAAAATAGTGAATTAAAAAATAGGTCTTTTTTATTATCTATTTATTTTTATAAAAAAAAACGAAACCATTTTTCCATTTTTCCGTAATAGAAAGTATAATAGAATAATAGCATTGATAGCGTATATAGTGAGGGAAGTATGATGAAGATATCTATGGCAGACAGAATGAATTCTTTTCAGGAGAGTATATTCTCTGAGTTATCCTATTATAAAAAACTAAAGCTTTCTGCAGGTGAAGAAGTAGTCGATTTAAGTGTTGGAAGTCCTGATACACCTCCACCTGCAATAGTAGCTGAAACGATTTCTGAATTATCGCTAAACCCTAATTTATACGGCTATTCATTAAAAGGAACTGATGAATTTCATCAAGCAGTTAGTTCCTATTATGCTCGAAGCTTTGGGGTAAAGCTCAACCAGGCAGAAGAAATATTACTTTTAATGGGGTCTCAGGATGGATTAGTTCATTTACCAATGGTACTGTGTAATCCTGGGGATTATGTGCTAGTTCCGGATCCAGGATATACGGCGTATGAAACCGGTATACATATGGCTGGAGCTTGTTTATTTCCATTGCCATTAAAATCAGAGAAACAATTTCTTCCTGATTTTTCAGAAATCCCAGAGGAAATTTCTAAAAAGGCAAAATTAATGATATTAAATTTTCCTGGTAATCCTGTTCCTGCAATGGGAACGAAAGCATTTTTTGAAGAAGCAATAGAGTTTGCGAGAAAAAATAATATTGTTATTTTACATGATTTTGCCTATTCTGAGCTGTACTACGAAGAAAGACCCATCAGCTTTTTATCTATTGAAGGAGCCATGGAAGTTGGAATCGAAATGAATTCCTTATCAAAAAGCTTTAACATGGCCGGATGTCGAATAGCTTATGCTGCAGGAAATCCTACTATCATTTCGATGCTCTCAAAATTCAAAACGAATATTGATTATGGAGTATTTTTTCCAATACAAACAGCAGCCGCTAAGGCATTAACAAAGGAATCTGATTTTTTAAATGACTTGCGTGCTATTTATAAGAGCAGAAGGGATGTTCTTGTAGAAGGGCTGCAAGAAATTGGCTGGCAGGTGAGCTTGCCTAAGGCCTCTATGTTTATATGGGCAGAAATTCCTCAAGGATTTTCCTCGAAAAGTTTTGCGATTGAATTAATTAAGAAAGCGAATGTGGTTGTTACACCTGGAAATGCATTCGGGTCTTGGGGAGAAGGCTTTGTCCGAATTGCACTCGTCCAGTCTGAGGAAAAATTGAAAAAAGCAATCTTCAATATAGAGAAGTCAGGGATATTAAAGTCAATAGTTAAAAAGTAGTAGAAGGAGGGATGTTACATGCCAAAATGGCTTCGACAATCATTTGTCGTTATGGTTTCCATTTTGACATTTGGTTTAGTTACACCTTCACAAGCTTTTCTATATGATCATTCAAATGCAGAGAAGTCCTCAAAAAGGGATATTATAGAAACCCCTACAGATAATAAGGCAGAAATAAAGAATTTATCTTCAATTTCTGAAGATGATGGATATACTAGTAAAGATGATTTTATTAAACAAATGTTGTATGAAGCAGAAATACAATCATTTACAAAGTTTGGGTCTAAAATAAAACCTGTTATTGAAAATGAGTTTTCAGAGGTGATTTTCCCAAATATTGAAAAGGCGATCCAAATGGTTGCTTCACAGCATCCTGAAGATCAATTAGCTTATTTAACTGTTTCTGAAAGTCCAAAAGGAGGAAATTCAGAAAAAATATTTCATATCACAAATGAATTAACAAACGAGGATATCATTCGTTTTCATGTAAGAAGAGATCATCCACCACAGCAAGGTTATTGGTTTAATTTCCATTATCATACTCACCATGATCAATTTCAGGCACACCACGAGCTCGGCACGATTTATTGGGATAAAAATACTCCGCCAAAGTGGATGAGTTAATTGAAACAGAAGAAATTTTTTTAGATAATCGTGAAACCTTTTTCAAGAAACATCGTAGATAATAAGTAATCTATTAAATGGAGGCTAAAGAATATGGCAATCAGTTTATCAAAAGGTCAAAAAGTAGATTTAACAAAAACTAATCCTGGTTTATCTAAAGTAATAGTAGGATTAGGCTGGGATGTTAATAAATATGATGGTGGACATGATTTTGATTTAGATTCTTCTGTTTTCCTACTCGGGGATAATGGAAAAGTTACATCAGATATTGACTTCGTTTTCTATAACAACACAAATGGCGGAAATGGTTCCGTGGTACATACAGGAGACAACCGTACAGGTGAAGGAGAAGGAGATGACGAGCAAGTAAAAATTAACTTAGCGAATGTTCCTTCTAATATTCAGCGAATTACTTTCACAATAACTATTCACGAAGGTGAAGCACGTAATCAAAACTTTGGCCAAGTTTCAAATGCCTATGCCCGCATTATAAGTGAAGATACTGGTGAGGAGCTTATTCGCTATGATTTAGGAGAAGACTTCTCAATTGAAACCGCACTTGTTGTTGGTGAACTCTATAGACACAATGGAGAATGGAAATTTAGTGCCAATGGTAGTGGATATCAAGGCGGTTTAGCTGCATTAGCAAAAGATTTTGGGTTGCAGGTTGGATAATAGAATAAAGTCGTTTGACTTTTTGTTTCAAGCACATAATAAAAGACACGTATTTTCAGGAGGAACATACACGAATGACTATTATTGAAGGTATTATAAATACCTATGCCCAATTTTTTGATTGGGATATGTGGGTAACAGTTTTAACAGATCCAGTAAGCTGGGGATTAATTGGGACACTTGTAATAATGGAAGGACTTTTATCAGCGGATAATGCCCTGGTCCTTGCAGTTATGGTTAAACATTTGCCAGAAAAACAGCGCAAGAAAGCACTGTTCTACGGTTTGCTTGGAGCATATATATTCCGTTTTATTGCGATTGGTGTCGGAGTATATTTAATTAAATTATGGTGGGTTAAGGTTTTAGGTGCTGGTTACCTAGCATGGCTTTCAATTAAATATTTCATGGATAAGAAAAAGGAAGCTGATGCTGAGGAAGAAGAAGCTGAAGGAATTAATAAAGGTGGCTTATTAATTCGCCTTTTCGGTACTTTCTGGGGAACTATAGCAGCTGTAGAGCTTATGGATATTGCATTTTCCGTTGATAGTGTATTAGCAGCCTTTGGTATCAGTGAGGAAGTTTGGGTCTTGTTATTGGGAGGAATGATAGGCGTCTTGATGATGCGTGGAGTTGCCGGTGTTTTCTTAAAGCTAATCGATAGAGTTCCTGAGCTTGAAACTTCTGCGTATATTCTTATTCTAATCATCGCTGTTAAAATGCTATTAGGTGTAATCGGAATCGAAATCGAACCTATTTATTTCTTCATCATATTACTTGTTACTTTTGCAGCAACTTTCGTTGTTCACTTTATGAATAAGAAGAAAGAAGCTGCTGGTGAATAAAGAGAACGATCAAATTAAATGATTTTTTACCAAGGGAACAGACATTTGTCCGCTCCCTTTCTTTTTAGATAATTGGATGTATAAGTGTTTTTTACCATTTACTTAAATGGGTGTAAAGTTTTCGATGAAAACCTGCTAAAAAGATTGCATAGGTAAAATTAAGGCATTCGTCGAAAGGATTTGGCGGATGTTAAGTTTATCTATCCTATTATCTATTTCCAATTATAAATGATTAAGGAACGGTGTAATGTATGAAATTATTTGCAGATCTTCATGATGTAGAGCATGATGAGATTTTCTACAAAAAGCCAACGGAATTTTCGAAGAATTCCAGTAAAGAAATCTTATCGTATGCTCTTGGAGCAACACTATATATGCCTGCCACTAGACCTAATATTCATCAGGATTTACTTTCAAAAAAACATTCTGGGCTGACATCAATGGTGATTTGCTTAGAAGATGCAATCGGAGATGAAGAAGTAGAGAGGGCTGAATCACTACTTGCAGCTGAACTGTATAACATAAAAGAAGACATGGAAAAAGGTCTTTTAAATGAGAACGATCTTCCCCTACTATTTATTCGTATAAGGGACTATGACCAGTTAGTGCGATTAAAAAACCGAATTGATAACGGATTAGAGCTTTTAACTGGAATCGTTATTCCTAAGTTTTCTTCAGAAAAGGGAAGGTTAGTATTACAGGAAATAAAAGCGCTTAATCTTGAAGGGTATAAACTCTATGCTTTACCAATATTAGAAACGAAAAAAGTTATAGAAAAGGAAACAAGACTTGATGAGCTTTTAGCGATAAAAAAACTTGTTGATCAATTTGAAGACTTCATATTGAATATTCGAATTGGTGCAACTGATTTTTGTGGTTTATATGGAATTCGAAGAAATTCTGATACTACCGTTTATGATATTGCGGTTATCCGTGATTGTATTTCAGATATCGTCAACATATTTCTACGTTCTGATCACCCGTATGTTATCTCTGGTCCTGTTTGGGAATATTTCTTTTCAAAGGAAAGAATGTTAAAGCCACAATTAAGGCAAACACCTTTTCGTGAACGTTACGGTCAGGATGGCATTCATTATCGATCAAAATTAATTGATAAACATATGGACGGATTAATTAGGGAAATTGTAATGGATAAAACTAACGGTTTGACTGGGAAAACTATTATTCATCCGACTCATATCAGACCTGTACAGGCTTTAAACACAGTGACATATGAAGAATATTTAGATGCCAAAAGTATCGTTGATCAAGCGAATGGAACAATTGGTGTAATGAAAAGTAGTTTCTCTAATAAGATGAATGAAATTAAACCTCATTACTATTGGGCAAAAAAGATTCTATTAAAATCAAAAATATACGGGGTGCTAAATGAAGACTATACATACATCGACTTGCTCACCAACGAAGTATATGCTTCCAATCCTCAACCAATTAAGGGTTGATATAGAAATATTAGAAAATCCCTATAATTTGCCAATAGATCAATTATTTGAGATGGCGGCAAGAATTAATAAGAAAAGATCATTTTTATTTGTAAGTAAAATATTAGGTAAACACATTCCGATTGACCCGAAAACGGGTATTTTGATTGGAGCGCTGTTGGCAAACCGATATTTAGAAATTGTTAAAGGCGAGCATTCTAGTCTAAGGAATGAAATGGTCTCCGCGTTCATGAACGAAATAGAAGACTCCTACTGTGAAGAACCGTTCATAAATAAACAGATCAACCCAGTTATTATCGGATTTGCAGAAACAGCTACTGCTCTTGGACACGCTTTTTATCAAAGTTTTCATAATGCTGATTACTTTCATACAACAAGAGAACAGATTGTAGGACTTGAGCCTGTTATTACATTTGAGGAAGAACATTCCCATGCTACTTCACACCGGTGCTATGTAGATGAAGCTCTCCTAAATAATAATAGAGAGGTAATTCTAGTAGATGATGAAATGACGACAGGAAAAACGACAATCAATATTATTCGTTCAATTCAGAAGAGATTTCCGAGAGATATGTATACGGTAGTTTCTATACTAGATTGGCGTTCCGAGGAAAATCTTGAAGAGTTTAAAGATCTTGAAAGGGAGCTTGGGATAACAATACAATCAGTTAATCTCCTAAAAGGGAGGATGAACGCATCGGGTTCTCCTAATATTAAATATCAGGCTGCTCCAACGGTAGTTCCTCAAGCCTCCCAAACTATTTCTACGATTTTTATTGATGAAGTTTTCCCAGAGCAATTAACACTAATGAACTTTTCGTCAAAATCATGGGAAGGTAAAGTAAGACATGTCCCATACTTAAAAGAGACTGGTAGATTTGGGATAAATTCAATATCCAACTCTAAATTGAACCAGTCAACTAAGAAAATGGGTGCTTATTTAGCAGATTTGAGAAATGGAAGGAACACTCTCTGTCTCGGAACAGGTGAATTCATGTATATTCCTATGAAGATCTCTTCTTATATGGGTAGTGGGGTTTGTTATCAGTCGACTACAAGAAGTCCAATTTATGTCGACAATCATGATCATTACGGAGCAAGATATGGTCTTTCTTTTCCCAATCCAGATGATTGGGAAATTGATCAATACGTTTATAATATTCCTCCGTATAGATATGATGACCTATTTATTTTCTTTGAAAGAGTAGTTACTGAACAAGACCTTAGTCCATTACTTAACGAATTGAAGAGATCATTCATTAAAGATATCAAAATAGTATTCTTTAATGGAGGCTTAGTAGATGAATGATTGTATAGATGAAATGGAAATTTTCGGATCATATGCGAAGAGGGATGTCATATTTCTCTTAAAGGATTTAAGTAATTTTCAATTAGAGGGTACGATTGATAATCGAGAAAAGCAAATTCAGTCTGGCCAGCATTATAGTGAATCATTGCCAATAGAATATCTGCCACCAGACCAATATATGCAATTATTCCAAGAAACTCTAAAAGAATATAAGCAAAAAGTGGCTTTATGTACTGGAATTGTATCCGAACAAATTTTTCAAAATAAGGGCGAAGATGCTGTACTTGTATCATTAGCTCGAGCAGGAACACCGGTTGGGATTTTAATCAAACGCTATATAACAACACGTTACCATGTGGATTTACCGCATTATAGTGTATCCATTATCCGAGACAAAGGACTGGATGAAAATGCAATCCATTATATATTGAAGCAACATCCTGGTAAAAAGATTCAGTTCGTAGATGGTTGGACTGGTAAAGGAGCTATTTCAATTGAATTAACAAAAGCTTGTCATCGTTTTCATGAGAGGTATGGAATAATGCTTGATGATACACTTGCTGTACTAGCAGATCCTGGGCATTGTACGAGTTTATACGGGACGAGGGAGGACTTTATAATTCCGAGTGCTTGCTTAAATTCAACCGTATCTGGCTTAGTAAGTAGGACTGTTTTAAATAAAGAACTAATTGGACCGGATGATTTTCATGGTGCTAAATATTATAAAGAATTAAAAAGTGCAGATGTATCTAATGAATTCTTAGATATCATCACGAAGGAATTTCCATTTATCATAAATGAAGCATCAAAAGAGGCATTTTCGAAAATCAATCTTCATGAAGAGGCAACCTTCAAAGGAATGCAGGAAGTGCTAAATATTCAAGCTGAATTTAATATTGAAACGACTCATTATATTAAGCCAGGTGTAGGAGAAACGACAAGAGTGTTACTAAGGAGAGTGCCTTGGAGAATTCTTATGAAAGATCCTGAAAGCCCATATGTCAGACATATTATAATGCTTGCGAAGGAACGAAATGTTGAAATTATCCATTATCCAAATATGAGCTATACTTGTTGTGGACTAATTAAAAAGGTTGGAAAAAATCAATGCTAATGTTTGCTTCAGATCTAGACCGCACACTCATTTATTCAGAAAGGGCATTAATAGAATTTAAACAAATTGAAAAGGATGATTTAATTGGTGTTGAAAGGAAAGACGATCGGGATGTTGCTTTTATGTCGAAAAAATCCTATGAATCTTTACTTGAAATTACTAAAAAAATGTTGTTTGTACCAGTAACGACAAGAACTTTTGTTCAATTTAATCGAATTCATATTTTCACAGAAACGATTCCATTAGCATATGCTGTAACTTCAAACGGCGCGAATATTTTTCATAATGGTGAACCTCTTCTGGAATGGAATCAACATGTCCGAAAACGTCTAGAAATCGAGTGTGCTAGTCTTACAGAAATGACTGCAGCAATAATGAACTACAATATACAAGGACATATAAAAAAAGCTGATAATCTATTCTTTTACTACCTTCTTGATGAAGGGCTAGACTTGGATACGGTAAAAAGTATAAAGAAAATGGCATCCAATTATGGATGGAGGGTATCGATACAAGGGAGAAAGCTGTATTTCATGCCAATACCTATTTGTAAGGGAGAAGCAGTAAAGTTTATCAAAGTGAGAGAAGGCATAAATACTGCCTTTGGAGCGGGAGACTCACTGCTTGATAATGATTTTTTAAGGCAATGTGATTATTCATTTGTTCCTTCACATGGAGAATTAGCTAAAAACGATCGCTTTAACAAGCATTATATATATACAAAAAAGTGGGGAGTAAAGGCTGGAGAGGAAATCCTTACAGAAATAACAAAAATTACAAAAAATAGGATTTTTTCCAGCTAATCTCCCAGCCATTTTCTCAAACAGAAAAACAATCCTCCACCAAAGAAATATGAGCTAATGAAAATAAGGATTCCCCACAAAATTGAAAAATGGTGTGAGATGGTTATTAAAGTAATGAAGAGAGACCAAAAAAATAAATCAATGAATACAAAATATCCTGACCTTAATACTTCCTCTACTGTCTCTAAGTCCGAATCATTTAATTGATATTTTGATTTTCTAAAAAGCAATCTCATAGTATCTCACCTTTTTATAAAGAATACTTAAACTTATGCAAGGACAAGAATAAAGGTGAATAGTGAAAATATAGATAAAATTTAAGAACCTACAATATAATTTCAAATATTCATGAATCTTTTTTCATAATTATTTCGTAATGTTGAAGGAATCGTTTTAGAAAACTACTTCATTTATGGTATGATGGTAATAACTTTACATAAAAAATTTTTTTTCTGCTTGAGGAGACTATTATTCGCTTTTTTTCCTCGTATAGGAAATGATTAAGTTGCTTCTTGTGGATAACTTCACGGAATGTTTATCTATGATTAGCTTTAGCGTCTGCCACCTCGTATTCATAAGATCGTCTTATGGTTTATCGAGATGGAACAAAAATAAAAACTCAATCGAAAAGTCTTCGCAGTAACAATTTGTTATTTGATTTGTTTCTAGGCACTTATGCTCTAATTACCATCTTTCGCTCGCAGAGGGGAAGGGATTATATAATGAATCACTCTTATAGCCAAATAAAAACACAAATTTTGCCCATTACATATGAAAACTGGCTTAGTACATTGCAAAAGCCAATGAAGGAACGACCGCAATTTATTATTGAACAAGATTCAATTCATATCTCTCAGGTTATTGCTTGTTTCTTAGGTATATCTCTAGATGAGGACGAGTATTATAACCGCTTATATGATTTGATTCATACTGAACAGACAGGACTTATTTTGATTAGTGATGATTCACTGGACAAAAAAATTGATAACCACCATTTTCAAGGTATTCAAAAGGTGCTAAATATTAATCGAGAGCAGACATTATCCATTAACCGTTTTGTTGCATTTCTAGATGGAGAACAGCTTCTGTTAAAATCAAAGAACCCCTCCATGCATAGAAAGGTTAGGGAAGCAATGATCTCTATGCTGCAGCAATTTTCATCTAATGAGGTAGAAGGGTTAAAAAGTAATGAGCTACGAAGAATTCTTGTGGATATAGTGAAATGGTCATTTAACCATATTGGTGATAATTGGAATATGGTTAATCCAGAGCAGTCTATGCCAAAATTTTTATGGTATGGAGATTCTAACAAAAGCCAGGAATATTTCCTATATTTTTTAATAGAACTTGGCTGCGATATTATTTATTTTTCGCCATCAGGCGACGATATGCTCTCAAGTATTGGAGGAAATCAGATAGGTGTATTTGTTTACAGCTATCCTGAGCGGAAACAGGCTGAATCCTTTCCAATAGAAAAGAGAAGAAGATCGGCAACGGTTGCATACAAGGCATCAAGAGAAATAGAGTCTATATTAAACCAAGAAGGTTCCGGTCTTTATAAGCCATGGCAGCTTCGGGACTATACACCAATATCAGTCACACTTAAAACAACCTATGATGAGCTCTTCATTCTGATCAAAGAAAAGGCTATGATTCGTCCAAATTTTGAAGTGAAAAACGGACAAGTAAAAATCCCTTCGATTTTTGCGAAAATCCATGGGGTAAGTAAAAATCGGAAAGAGTATTGGGATCGCTTACAATTCATTAGTGAAAATGAGTATAGTCTTTTAATCAAGAGATTTCCTTTCACAAATATTGTAAATAATGATTTTCGTTTTCATTATCGGAATGCTCTTGGAAAGGATGGACTATTAGATCCACAAAAAATGGTGAGTGCACATTATTGGAAATATCAGCATTTGCCGACTGGTCTTCAAAATGGCATAGCTACTGCTATTCGAAATATTTGTGCAAAACCATATTTAAAGCCTGCTCATCATGAAAATATAGAAGAGATAAAATCTTATCTTTTTGCTCAAGGCATGCAAATACCTGCAAGTGTCTTGCAATTTATGCAAAAGTTTGACTATTCTCAAGATGTGCCAAAGCTAATTCTCTATAATAATGAATTGAATGGAACTATGACAAGAACAGATGCTGCTCTTCTGTTATTATTAAATCAATTTGGAATTGACATTGTTTTATACAATCCATCCGGCCATAACGATCTAGAAAACTTCATTGATGAAGGAGTATATGATGTACATTGGCTTGAAGATGTTGTTTTTGAACAGGAACTTAAGGAACCATCTTTACTTAAAAAGGTTAAAGGGATTATCAAAAATTTAAGGGGCGAATAAATCTATGGATCAAATGCAACAGTCCAATCTAGAACTGACCTTGAATAAAACGCAGGATGAAAAGCTTACTGAAGCAACAGCATCAGAAATAAAATTAGCACTTCGTAATGATGCGGAAGTGCAGAATTTAGCACGTTCTATAGATGAAAGAGACCAAATTCAAATTCTAGAATTTGGGAAAGAGCCAGCTACACAAATTTCCCGTTTCTCTGATCAAATTTTAGGCAATATGAGAGCTACAAAAGTAGAAGATTCGGGAGAACTATTAAAGCAACTTGGTAAGATCATGGATAAGTTTGATAAAAAAGATTTTGAAAAGACATCTAGCGGATTTTTTGGAAAGATCTTCAAAAAAGGGGAGAAGCTAGTTGATAAACTGTTTGGAAAATACCAAACAATGGGAATGGAAATTGATAAAGTCTATGTCGAAATATCAAAGTATCAAAATGAGATGGTCGACTCTACAACAATGCTTGATCAAATGTACGAGCAAAACTATCAATATTATTTAACGCTTGAAAAATATGCTGTTGCAGGACAAATGAAGGTTGATGAATTAAAGGAAAATCAGCTTCCACAGCTTGAAGCTCGCACTGCATCAGGAGATCAAATGGCTTCTATGCAGCTCGATACACTAAAAAATGCAATTGATTTATTAGAGCAAAGAGTATACGATCTTGAAATGGCAAAGATGGTGTCTTTACAAACTGCACCGCAAATTCGACTTTTACAAAGAGGGAATACAAAGCTAATTGGGAAAATCAATTCAGCTTTTGTCACAACAATCCCTATCTTTAAAAACGGTTTAATTCAAGCGGTTGCTGCGAAAAGACAAAAGCTTGTTGCAGACTCTATGAATGAGCTTGATAGAAGAACAAATGAGATGCTACTGCGCAATGCTCAAAATATTTCTTCACAAAGTGCTGACATTGCTCGACTTGCAGGAGGACCTAGTATTAAGATCGAAACGATTGAAGAATCTTGGAATATCATTATTAAAGGAATGCAGGAAACAAAAGCAATTGAAGAAGATAATAGACGCTTACGTGAAGAGGGTACAAGAAGATTAGAACAGCTGCAGGACAATTTTATTAAATTAAAGAATTAAGGGTAATTTTGCCTGTTTAATTCTTATATAAAAATTGATGAGGTGAAAATAATGGCAATAAATTTACAAAAGGGTCAAAGTGTTGATTTAACTAAGGGAAATCCAGGTTTATCGAAAATTTTGGTTGGACTTGGCTGGGATCCCGTTCAAAGCAAAGGCGGTGGATTATTCGGGTCATTATTTGGGGGCGGTGGAGGCCAAAATGTTGACTGTGATGCTTCTGTTTTAATGCTTGGAGAAAACGAAAAAATTAGAAATAACAGTGATGTCATCTATTTTGGAAATTTAAAGAGCAATGATGGCAGTGTACAGCATACTGGAGATAACATAACTGGTGATGGTGACGGAGATGATGAGCAAATCCTAATTGACTTGAATCGAGTACCATCTCAAATTCAAAAGCTTGTTTTCGTTGTAAATATTTATGATTCTTTGAAAAGAAAACAGCACTTCGGTATGATACAAAATGCCTTCATTCGTATTGTTAATTCAGCAACTAACCAGGAATTAATACATTTCAATTTAACAGATGATTATAGTGGCAAAACTTGCTTAGTTGCAGGAGAAATTTACCGCCATGGTGGAGATTGGAAATTTGCCGCTATTGGAACTGGTACAACCGCTCCTGGATTAGCAGATGTTGTTCGTTCATATAGTTAATTGAACAATCAATAAAGAGGCTCTGAAATTATATCAGAGCCTCTTTTCTTATTTCTAAGTTTTTCCAATAAGCAATCATTTTTTGAGATTTTCTCTTATGATATAATTTATGTAAACTATCATACTAAAATAATTCTATTCGGTAAAAAACATAGATTAGAAGCATCTTAGATTTGCAGAAAAGGTGAAAACGATGAGAAGAATGATGTCATTTTTAATCATCTTATTAATTTCTCTTCCATTAATGGGGAGTTCACAGGCTGAGACTGACGGTATTATGCTTAAGGATTATGCTAGAAAGTCCCTTCTCAAACGATCACTAGTTCTAAACTCACCAAACTTATTAGGGAATATCATCATTCTTCCGACTGAGCCATTCGATGAGCTAGAGGCAGCAGACATTATTTCACGGATTGATAATTTACCTTATTCACTTTTAAAGAAAATTGAAAAAGAGAATATTAAGCTTAAATTATTTGTAGGTAAATTAACTGATAATCCGACTGCTAGTGATCTTACAGGAATTATTCCGAGGGGATATAAAAACGGAACGACTTGGGATGATGTACCTGGCATAGGGGGATCTAAAACAGTTCTTGTAAAGATCGGCAACAGTGAAAAGGGGAAAGGACACAGCTCTGTCAATTTAGAGCTGCATGAGCTTGCACATTCAATTGACCGCTACGTTTATGATGGAATCAGGTACGATCTAAAATTTCTTTCCGTATGGAATAAAGAAAAAACACTTTTATTTCCGAATAATGACTATTTCCTTTCATTTCCTGAAGAATACTTTGCTGAAACATTCGCCATGTATTTTCTCGGCGGAAATGATCGGAGATTATTAAAAGAAAAAGCACCTGAAACATACAAGTTTATCAAAAAATTAAATTAGTCTAAAACTGATTCCTTTGATAAAATAATAACCATGTTGAAAAGAAAAGGTTGTGTAAAATATGAAACAATATTTAGAACTATGTGAGCATGTTTTAGAACACGGGGTAAAAAAAGAGGATAGAACCGGAACTGGTACGATAAGCACTTTTGGATATCAAATGCGGTTTGATCTGCAAAAGGGCTTTCCCCTTTTAACAACAAAGAAATTGCATTTACGATCAATCATTCATGAGTTGCTATGGTTTTTGCAAGGTGATACGAATGTTAAATACCTTCAAGATAACGGAGTAAGAATTTGGAATGAGTGGGCCGATCAGGATGGTAATTTAGGGCCTGTATATGGACATCAATGGAGATCATGGACAGGTGCTGACGGAAAGACAATTGATCAAATCAGTGATTTAATCAAGCAAATGAAAACGAATCCTGATTCAAGAAGAATGATTGTAAATGCATGGAATGTTGGTGATATTGAGAAGATGGCGCTTCCACCGTGCCACTGCATGTTCCAATTTTATGTTGCAGAAGGAAAATTATCTTGTCAGCTTTATCAAAGGTCTGCGGATGTATTCCTTGGTGTTCCATTTAATATTGCTTCATATGCATTGCTGACTTTCATGATTGCTCAAGTATGCGATTTAGAGCCTGGGGAATTTATCCATACATTTGGTGATACACATATATATACTAATCATTTAGAACAAATAAAGCTGCAGCTGAGCCGTGATACACGTTCATTGCCGATATTGAAGATAAATCCTGAAGTAAAAGATATTTTCAGCTTTAAGTTTGAGGACTTCTCCTTAGAAAACTACGATCCCCATCCGCATATTAAAGGAGTTGTTAGCGTATGATTTCTCTTATTTGGGCAATGGATGAAAATCGTGTTATTGGCAGAATTAACGAGCTTCCTTGGCATATTCCTGAAGACTTAAAATTTTTTAAAAGAACGACAATGGGGCAACCGATTGCAATGGGAAGAAAAACATGGGATTCTCTCAGGCGCCCTCTTCCTGGGAGAGAGAATATTGTTGTAACTCGTAATCCAGCATTCTTAAGCGAAGGATGTACTGTGCTAAATTCAATTGAAGAGTTGATTAAATTTAGTAACCAAAGAGAAGATGAAATATTTGTCATTGGCGGGGCTGAAATATTTAAGCTTGTATTGCCATTTACAGATCGATTATATTTAACTCGAATTTATCACCAATTTGAAGGAGATACATATTTTCCTGAGATAAATTTTTTAGACTGGGAGCTTATTTCTAAGGAAAAAGGTCTCAAGGATGAGAAGAATCCATTTGATTATGAATTTGAAATCTATAAAAGAAAATAATTTTTAACTAGAGGGCAAAATAATCTAGATCCTTTCAACAAGGCTGAGTTAAAGTTTAGTGTTAAAAATGCTATTTTGTTGTTGATTCTCGCTGCAGGCACGAGATCCTCGAAAATGCATTCGCATTTCCTTCGTGCGGTGATTATTCGGGGAAGATTATTCAATGTCCTGCGGGAGAAGCGAGTCAAAGGGAGACCCCGCAGGAGCGATAGCGACGAGGAGGCTCCCGGACCGCCCGCTACGCTTTAGTGCCTGCAGCGGAAATCAACAGTGAAGTTTAACACGTAGCCTTTAACAAAAAAGACTCCATTGAGGAGTCTTTTTTGTTGATAGCAACTTTACATTTTCAAGCAAGGGGATTGACTAGCAATTTTGATTCGTTAAATAATCGCTTAATTTTTTGATCATCAATTGAAACTCAGATGGATCGCAGAATTCTTCAGCTCTAAAATTATTATTGACCCATTGGATTAATTCATAAGGAGTATTAAAAAATTCTCCACTTGAATCGCTTTTACGGATCATATATCTTCCATTATCCTCATCCAAAATTACTTCAACAGGCAAAGCACAATCTAGGCTACATAAAGAAAACTCCATTTCCTCCACCTCCGTTAAATGATTAGAAAAATTTGGTGTTCGCGATGACCTCCGGCGAATGACTTAGTATTACTTATGCGATCTTTCAGCAGAAACTTTACAAAAACTTCAAATTCACTTTAATACTCAATAAATCAGTAAAAAAATATTTTTGATTAACTTTCGCTTATTATATGATGAATTCCTCCTATGCTATTCAATTAATATCCGAAAAATATAAATTTTGAAAAAATAAGGTTGAAATCATGATTTCAAATGGTATAATGGAAAAATTAAATCAAAAAGAAGTGAGGGTGACAATATGGAACAGAAAGTATTGAAAAAACGGTGGGTGCAGTTGGAGGAGATTTTAATTGCATACCAGCAGCTAAAAGATATCGTCTCCCATACACCTTTACAAAGAAATGAGCGTCTTTCTGAAAAATATGATTGTAATGTATTTTTGAAAAGGGAAGATTTACAGCATATCCGTTCTTTCAAGCTTAGAGGTGCGTACTATTCTGTTAAGTCATTAAGTGTTGAGGAAACGAAAAATGGTGTTGTTTGTGCAAGTGCAGGCAATCATGCTCAAGGGATTGCATATGCGTGCAGACATTTAGGCGTTCATGGGAAAATCTTTATGCCCACAACGACTCCAAGGCAAAAGATTAGTCAGGTTGAGATGTTTGGCAGAGAATTTGTTGAAATAGTACTAGTTGGTGATACTTTTGATGATTCTTATGCTGAAGCCAATAAATGTGCTGAAGTAGAAAAGAGTACATTTATTCATCCTTTTGATGATGAAAGAGTCATTGCAGGTCAAGGTACTGTTGCTGTTGAAATATTAAATGACTGCGAGGAGTCTGTAGATTATATATTCGCAAGTATTGGCGGAGGAGGATTGATGGCTGGGCTAAGTACATATATTAAAAGTATTTCTCCGCAAACAAAAATGATTGGTATTGAACCAGCAGGTGCAGCATCTATGAGTAAATCGATAAAGAATAAGTGTGTAACCTCATTAGCGGAAATTGATAAATTTGTAGATGGAGCAGCAGTTAAAAATGTTGGTGAGAAGACTTTTGACATTTGCGAGGAGCTTCTTGACGATATTTTGCTTGTACCTGAAGGAAAGGTTTGTACGACAATCCTTGAATTATATAATGAACATGCTATTGTCGCTGAACCAGCAGGTGCATTATCAATTGCTTCACTTGACTTCTATAAAGAAAAAATTAAGGGAAAGAATATCGTATGTGTAATTAGCGGTGGGAATAATGATTTCGGCAGAATGCAAGAGATGAAAGAGAGATCCTTACAATATGAAGGTCTGTTATATTATTTCATTGTAAACTTTCCTCAACGTGCAGGTGCATTAAGGGAGTTCCTTGACGAAGTACTAGGTCCATCAGATGATATCACAAGATTTGAGTATACGAAAAAGAATAATAAAGATAATGGTCCAGCATTAGTAGGGATAGAATTAAAAAATAGAGAAGACTACCCTGGATTAATCCATAGAATGAACAAAAAGGGGTTTGCTTTTACGGAAATCAACAAAGATAGTAATCTTTTTCATTTGCTTGTTTAAACAACAATTAAATATTATAATTATTATGTAAAGATAACTGTTCATTTTGTAAAATTGTATTGATCATAGTCGTTTTTGTGAATTTAATGTGAATTTTATTCAACTTTACCCACAAAATACTATTAAAGCTCTATAATGAAACTAGATTAATTAGAAAGTCATTATGAAGGAGGATGTTTATGTTATCAAACATCGGAGTTCCTGGATTAATATTAATTCTTGTCTTAGCATTAATTATTTTTGGTCCCAAAAAATTGCCGGAAATTGGTCGAGCTTTTGGGCAAACGCTTAGAGAATTTAAGAAATCAACTCGTGAATTAACAAGTGATGTTATGGAAGAGTTAGAAGACGACAACGAGAAAAAAGTGATTAAATAAGGTGCAAGATTTTTAATCTTGCCCTTTTTTCATCCTAATTGTAAAAGAAAAAAAGGTATAGCTTCGCTTATCTTATTCCAAACATTGATATTGGCAGGAGAAACAAATGGAAGATAAAGAACTGAACTTAGTTGAGCATTTGGATGAATTAAGGAAGAGGCTTATTATTTCTGTTGCAGCTTTTTTAGTTTTTTTTGTAGTGGGTTTCATATATGTTGAAGAGATTTATAAATGGTTAGTTCGCGATCTTGATGTGAAGTTAATTGTACTTGGACCAAGTGATATTATTTGGGTATACTTTATGATTGCTTCCGTCATTGCGATAGCAGTAACAATCCCTGTACTTGCTTTACAAATTTGGTTGTTTGTTAAACCAGCTTTAAAGCCTTTTGAAAGGAAAGTATCGCTTTCCTATATTCCAGCACTATTTATTTTATTTATTGTTGGTCTTTGCTTTGGTTATTTTGTCATCTTTCCAACAGTGTTGAACTTTTTAGTTGATCTGAGTGGTGACATGATGGCAACGAATTTTACAGCTGATAAATATTTCAGATTTATTTTGCATATGACGATTCCATTTGGTGTGTTATTTGAATTACCAGTCGTTGTCATGTTTTTAACCTCCTTAGGGATACTAAATCCATATGCACTAACAAAAATTAGGAAATTTGCATATTTTGCATTGGTTTTGATTGCGATAGTCATTTCACCACCTGATTTTATGTCAGATTTCCTTGTGGCAATTCCGTTGTTATTTTTGTATGAAATCAGCATTAATTTATCAAAAATTGTATACAAGCGGAAAATGAAAAAGGAAAAGGAATGGCAAGAAAACTCTGAGTTTGAAACGGTTGATGAAAACTAGTAAACATTATTAAATTGAAAAAAATTTCTACTTAGGGCATAATTAGACATACTTTGCTAGCTGTTTCATGTATAATATAGTCAAACGGGTAAAAAAGAGGATTGATATTTTGCTATTGAAAAGCCTAGAGTTCAAAAATGCTGTTGGACAGAAGGTAAAGATTACGGAAATTCCTGTACTAGATAGAAATAGCCCATTTCATTTCATGATTCAAGTCCGTTTGCAAACTTTAATCACTTCCATTTATGGAAGTAATAAAAAAGTTAACAACATTATCTCCTTTAGAGAATATTTAAAAAGAGTTTTAAAATGGCCTATTTATAGGCAGTTGTATAAGACTCCAGAATTAATGAATAATGCTTAATTTTTTTAGGGTATCAGTGAGAGCTGGTACCTTTTTATATTCAAGGGAAGTGGAATAGAATTAAAGAAAAAACCTGAATGGATAAGCACTTCGGTTTTTAGAGTTTTAAAAAGGATTAACTAGTGAATGCTGTAGGGGTTGATTCTGCCTAGCCTTCCTTATATTTTTCATCAATATACTGTCTAATCCTTTATTGAGTTACCATTTTATATTGGATTATGCTTTCAGTACTATATCAAGACAAACACCATAACGAGTTCCATGATCATCCCATACAACCTCGCAGTTTTCCTTATTGTCGTGGACAAAACAATCATAGTTATCTTTATGATTCTCGGACTAACTACATCAACAATAACATGGAATATATCCAAGTAGATCTTTGTGCTGTAAAGCAGCACGATATATCAATTGAAATGGCTCGTGTTTATTTAGAAACTGTGGAATCATAAGCTGACTTAAAAAAATATTTTTAATGTAAATAGGAAATAAGTAAAAATTTTCTTCACCAAATCACCCATATTCCTAAAATTTCCTCCTATACACTAAATCATAAATAACGGTGATTGATTGGAATACGTTACATAATTCATCATTTTTTCATTTTAACTAAGAAAATGTTCATGTTTTGTTGTAATTTCATGATTTTAAAGGAATTAAGACCTTCTATGTCGAAAATGATTATAGATTGTAGAGGAAAAGAGGATTTGGTGACAAATTATGAAGGATTATATTGATAACTTGCCTATTTCCAGAAAGGTTTTATTTTTCTCCTTTTATATAAGCTTGATTTTAGTTGTTTCTACAGCGGGAATTATCCTTATCCTTCAAACAAAACAAATGGAGCAACAGTTACGGTATCGAGTAGGAGAACTGTCATCTCTTTGGAGTACGACATTTGATGCGGAAGAAATTATGAAGATGAAGGATAATAAAGATCCAGATCATCCTGCTTATAAAAACATAAATGAAAGAATTTCCCTTGTGAATGAAAAGGCACCATACATGGATTCCTTCCTTCTTACACCCGAAGTAACAAGTGAAAATACAATATACATTCTAGCCACCTCAAAGAGCTATGAAAAATTAGGGATGGAACCCTTTACTTATTATAGAGCAGAAGAAGAATTTTTAGAGGGATTTAAAGAAGCACTATCAACTAAGGATATAGCTTCTAGTCGCCTTTATTATAGGAAATCTGGTCTCTGGATTTCCTCATTTGCTCCAATTAAAGATAATAATGATAATATTGTAGGGGTTCTAAGCTTTGATATAAATGCTGGAATTATTAGAGAATATCAAAAAGATATATCTGTATATTTAATTGGTATTTTTCTAATAATAATGGTTCTCGGCTATTTCGTGCTAAGGAAAGGATTAAAAAATGTATTTGCCCCGATTAATGAGATCATTACAGGCTTTAATGAAGTAAGTAATGGAAATTTCAATGTCAAATTAAAATTTACGAATCAATCCGATCTGGGTGTTTTATCTGAACGCTTTAATAATATGACGAATCAGCTTTCCTTGCTGTTTGATCGATTATCTGCAACTTCTAAACAATTTGGAACAATGAATAGAAGTGGCGTTTCGATGCATAGATTTGAGGTAGCCATTGATGAGATGGAACAAATACTACAAAGATCTAAAATTCAGCGAGAGCTGCAAAGAGCGGAAAAAATGAATGCAATTGGTCAGCTGGCTGCATCAGTTGCTCATGAAATAAGAAATCCGATGACTGTCGTGAAAGGGTTTTTACAAATCTTTTTAGCAAAAGATCAGATGAGTGATGAAGAACGGATGTACATACGACTTATGATTGAGGAAATGAATCGCGCTGAAACGATCATCAATGATTATTTATCATTAGCAAAGCCGGACCTTGAACAGACCGAAAAGGTAGACGGAGCTGAAATGGCATCTAAAGTACTTGATTTAATAAACTCCTATGCAATGATGTCAAAAAATATAACGCTTGTTCATGATTTACATGAAGGTGTAATTATTAATGGGAATATAAGCGAAATTAAGCAAGTCCTAATCAATATTTTAAAAAATGGAATAGAAGCAATGAAAGATGGCGGTACTTTAAGCATATTCGTATACAAAGAAGATACATTTGGTGTGTTTAAAATAAGTGATACTGGAATTGGAATGAGTAGTGAAGAACTTGAAAGATTGGGAACTGCTTTTTATTCTCTTAAAGAAAAGGGAACTGGTATTGGCATGATGGTTTGTTATCAGATTATTGATCGAATGAAGGGGAAAATAGTGGTGCAAAGTCAAAAAGGAAAGGGAACAACTTTCAAAATTTATATACCGTTAATTGAAGAAGAAATGGAAAGGTAATAATAAGGTTGTTCTTCTGTTAAACTACTTGGAATTTTTTAAGATCTTTTTTTAGAAAAAATAGTTGAAAAATAGTTAATAATTGATGTATGTCACAATTTCGCCATTCTTTTTTCTTTCTTCTCTCGTTTACGTCTGCTAGAATAGTTTCGAATATGTAAAGGAGCGGATAGAGAAATGAAATTTCGAATTATTACTATCATAACCATTTTAACAGTATTTGTTCTTTCAGCTTGTGGTAAAAGTGAAATTCAAGATGCCAAAAATTGGCCAATTGCTGATTTTACATATACAGACAATAATAATGAAACATTCGGATTAGCTGATCTAAAAGGAAAAGTATGGGTTGCAGACTTTATTTATACGAATTGTCCAACTGTATGTTTGCCAATGACGTTTAATATGGCAAAATTACAAGAGTTGGCCAAAAAGGAAAAGATCGAAAACATTGAGTTTGTATCTTTTAGTGTAGATCCTGCACTCGATAGTCCAGAGGTATTAACGAAATATGCAAAGGAATTTAATGTAGATTTTAAGAACTGGCACTTTCTAACCGGTTATAAACAGGAAGAGATAGAGAAATTCGCGATGGATAATTTTAAAACGATCGTCAAAAAACCTGAAAATGACCCTGATGTCATACATCAAACATATTTTTATTTAGTTAATCAAGAAGGAAAAATTATGAAAATGTATTCTGGGGATAAAGAAACTCCATATGATGAAATCATAAAAGATATAAAGACATTACAATAGACCTTTTTTGGTCTATTTTTTTCTCTGTAAAATGGGAAATATATGCTAATGGTAACGATGTTTTGAAAAGAATGTGTCTGCTCGTGTTATAATATATTACAGAAAAAAATTACTCCCCCACTTCTTAAAAGATTACGTTTTGTAAGGCGGGTGAATATATGAGATGTAAACTGCTTATTATCGTTTTGAGTACGGTCTTATTAACCTCATGCAGTACACATTCCTCTTCCAATGCAGTTAGCTTTAACCATTCAAAGGAAACAGTGCTTATGGCTAAAACAGAGCTTCCAAATGATTTTATTCCGCAAAACATTACGATTGTGTCAGCAGGAGATTCATTAACAGAAGGGGTTGGGGATAGCACAAATCGGGGCGGATATACACATTATCTTAAAGAAAATCTAGAGAAAGATAAAGGGATAAATGAGGCTCATTTTTATAACTTTGGAGTTAAAGGTAATCGCTCAGATCAGCTCCTTAAAAGGCTTAACTCGAATAAGGTAAAGACAGCGATTGGTGATGCAGATTTTGTTATTTTGACAATTGGCGGAAATGATATGATGAAGGTTGTTCAAGAGAACTTCTCAAATTTAAATATGCAGGCCTTTCAAGAGCAGAAACTAATTTATAAAGATAATTTAGAACAAGCGGTAACAATAATACGTGAAGAAAACCCACGCAGTATGGTCGTTTTAGTAGGGTTGTATAATCCATTTTTGAAATGGTTTGCAAATATTACCGAAATTAATCAGATTGTTGACGACTGGAATGAAACAAGTAAAAATGTGCTTGCAAAATTTCCAGATACTTATTTTGTAGAAATTGATGATCTTTTCGAAAATAATTCGGAAGACCTGCTGTTCAAGGATTATTTCCATCCTAATGATAAAGGATATGAACTTATTGCAGTCCGAGTTTACGAAACCTTAAAAGAGGAAGCTTTATTAAAGCTGCCAAATAAATACTACACAGAGGGAAATGGGGAGAATGAAAGTTGAAAAAACAGAAATGGAAAAATCTCTTTTTCCTTTTACTGGGTATTAATTTATTCATAATTGTTTTATTGTTATTTTTAATCTACAGTCCTATTGAAGAAGAAAAATATACATCAGAAGACGTGAAATCAACATCTCATGTCCCGTTTAAGATTAAGACAGATAAACAGGATTTAAATAAAGTAATTAATCATTATCTAGAAAAAGAAGGTTTAACAGGGGAGAACGACTATCAAATATTATTAAATGATGAAGTAGAGCTAAGAGGTGCACTCCCTGTATTTAGTCAAGAAATTCAAATGAAGCTAACTTTTGAACCAATTGCTTTGGAAAATGGCGATATTCTTCTCCAGCAAAAGTCAATTTCTGTTGGACAGCTGCAATTACCTGTTTCATATGTATTAAAATTTGTTAGAGATAAATATAAACTCCCAAAATGGGTTACAATTCAGCCGAATGAAGAAAAAATATATGTTTCATTGCAGAAAATGAAGTTAAAAAGTGATATTCATGTAAAAGTGGATGAGTTCGATTTGAGAAATGATGATATTCGATTCACACTATTAGTACCTGTAAAGTAAAAATAAATTGAAATTAAGGCATGATTCAAAAGTCTCTTAGCACTTTTGTGTCATGCCTATTTTTGTAAATTTTTATGTGCAGTAGGACCTCCGCTGATAGATGATTCACTTTATCCTTTTATGATGATTGCTTCTAATTTAGGTTCGCTAGCTGCTAAACCAATAAGCAGAATAGAATAAGCTCTGTTTGGCTTAAGTTGGATTTGTGGAAATGGAAGGACGATATTAGAAGATCCTGAAATTCGAGCTTCCAAATCTACAATCATAGGAGAGAGGCCAAGATAACTAGTAGATTTGCGAAATGAAAGATTTGAGAATAAGACATCCCTGTCTTTAACGGCAATATCCATTTCAGGTGAGTCGGGGGAAAGATGGACAAATCTTACTTTGGTTTCTCTTTTAGGTACTCGTGGATCATCTTCTAATGTAACCCACTTTATATTCTTTACAAAACCTGTAGAAATAAAAGTATAAAGCCTATCTTGTTCAATCTTTATTTTTCTACTTAGTATAGTTGAGACCATATTTCCAGCAGGATAAATATCGACCTGATGCTTGCCTATGGGAATTGACATGTAATTACTAATTTCTTTAAATGAGAAATCCCTTAGTATTCTTATTCCATTAATATATATATCTACATTTTTTGCATCCGTGGAAGCATGTACGAAACGGATTTTCCCGGAACCATTTATATTTTGATGATTAGACATCATGTTCGAGCGTAAATAGTGCGTGGCCATATTCATATAATGTAAATGTTTTTGGTAATATGCAATATGTTTATTAGGATCAGAATATTTATAGTAATTTGCTAGCAAATCGGATTTGACAGCTTTTTGAAAAAGATCATTATCATTTCTATTTCTGGACATACCTCTCGCTCCTATCTAGATGGTATATGTCATTAACATATGCATGATTGTATAGGAGGGTGTCATGTATTGAGGGCATGTTATTAAAAAAATTGTAAATGGTACTTTACTTTTGGATGGTTATTCCATATAATAAAAACAAATATATGGAAGGTGGGTGAAGTGCAATGTCAATATTATTATTTGTAAATACGTTATTTGTTGATAATTATTGCACAGCCCAATCTAGATCTGTTTAATTTTGTAGAAATTTAGTTTTTTCTATGCTTATTAAACCATGGGCTGTGTAGTCTATGGTTTTTTTATACTTTTATATGCATGGAGGAATAAAATTGAATTTATCTGCAATTGGTTTTAATGAATTTTTTGAGAACGAATTTGAGTCATATAAAGCAGAGGGCTATATTGTTGGCAGGGTAGCGCTTGAACATAAAAGAATGTATCGCGTGTGGACTGAGGAAGGAGAGCTTCTTTGTGAAGTTTCTGGGAAGTTTTCCTATTTGGCTGCCACTAGAGAGGATTTTCCTGCAGTAGGGGATTGGGTAGTGTTAAAAACACGGACTGGAGAAGACCGTGGTATGATTCACGGAGTACTACCTAGGAAAAGTAAGTTTTCCAGAAAGGCTGCTGGTACAAATACCGAGGAGCAAATTGTTGCTACGAATGTAGATACCATATTCCTTGTCAATTCTCTTAATGATGATCTTAATTTACGTCGAATTGAAAGATATTTGCTGTTAACTTGGGAAAGTGGAGCTACTCCAGTTATCGTGTTAACAAAGTCAGATTTATGTGATGATTTGGAAAAAAAATTATCCGCTATAGAAGGAATTGCAATGGGTGTACCCGTAGTTCCTGTCAGTGTCATGGAAGAAAAGGGGATTTCTGAACTGGAACCATTTCTTTTGCCAGGGAAAACAGTCGCACTACTTGGATCTTCTGGAGTAGGAAAATCAACATTGACGAATTATCTTTTAGGAGATGAAAAGCAGAAGGTACAGGAAATCCGTGAAGTTGATGATAAAGGTCGACATACCACTACTCATCGTGAATTGATACTTCTTCCTGGAGGAACAGTTTTAATCGATACGCCAGGTATGAGGGAGCTTCAGCTTTGGGACAGCAGTGATGGATTTGTCGAAAGCTTTTCAGATATAGAAACGACTGCTGAAGAATGTAAGTTTAGGAACTGTACTCATGAACAGGAGCCGGGTTGTGCAGTTAAACAGGCAATTCATGATGGAATATTTGATATAGATCGACTTTTGAGCTATAAAAAACTCCAAAAAGAACTAGCCTATTTAGAAAGAAAGCAAGAAAAACGTGCCCAGGTTGAGGAGAAAAAACGCCGGAAAAGTATTACTATTAGTGTAAAGAACGCAAAAAAGTAAAATTACTAATTAAAGAAATTGTGGACCTCTTAGGATAAAGGGGTCTATTTTAGCTAATAGGAGTTTAAGTTTATTAACGTACTAAGGTAAAGTGTGTCACCAATTAAATATTTGCTAATATGATCGCATAAGTAAAACTAAGGCATTCGCCAAAAAGGACTTGGCGAATGCCAAGTTTTTCTAATTTATAATCTGTGCTAAAAAGTTTAGACTGCATTTTTCGATAAAATAGGCAAACACCCGTACAGGTCAAGCACCAACATCATAAGTTAATATGGAAAATGCCCCTAAAAAGCGAGGAGTGAAGAATTATGTATTATGGTGGATATGGTTGTGATCCATGCTATCCAGGATATGGATTTCCAGTTGCTGGTGCTGGTATAGGACCTGTAGGTGGATATGGATTTCCAGTTGCTGGTGCTGGTATAGGACCTGTAGGTGGGTGTGGCTTTGGCGGCTTTGCCTTAATTGTTGTATTGTTTATTCTATTGATTATTATTGGAGCAAGCTGTGTAGGCTTCTGATAAAAAGAAAAGCGGAAACGCTTTGAACATGAGCTAGATATTAAAATAATATGTAAAAAGTTATTCGTATTAATAATAAAATCAGGTCTGTCTCTTTTATTCAAAGGGGGCAGTCTTTTTTGGTTAAATGAAATGTTCAAGATTTATAACGGGCTAAAGGAAATTTAAATCCCAATTATGTATCTGCCAATTTCGAATTATACATATATTGATCAAAATACGAACAATAACTATATTAACTTTTAAAATAGTTCGTTTTAATGGTTGACGATACCGTTTTCGTTTGTTATAGTTACCTTTGGTTGAGGAAATGACGAAAATGCCCGCGTCTGGAGGAATTAGACGATGAAACAAAATTATGATGTAATTGTCGTTGGAGCTGGCCCGGCTGGAATATTTACTTCCTATGAATTAAATTTAAAAATGCCTGAAGCAAATGTACTCTTAATTGATAAAGGTCATGATATTTATAAAAGAAATTGTCCTATTTTACAAAAGAAAATAGAAAAATGCCCGCCTGCTATTGGCAGAAAGGAATTTGCTGGCTGCTTACCAGCATGTTCAATCACGAATGGTTTTGGTGGTGCAGGGGCATATTCAGATGGAAAGTTTAATATTACGAGTGAATTTGGCGGTTGGATGACAGACTATCTTCCAGATTCGCAAGTCATTGAGTTAATAAAATATGTAGATGAGATAAACTTAAAGCATGGTGCAACAGAAACAATAACAGATCCTTTGACACCTAAGGTAAGAGAAATTGAACGCTGCGGATATGCTGCGGGTTTAAAGTTGCTTCGTGCACAAGTTAGACATCTAGGTACAGAACAAAACCTGCAAATCATGAAAAGCATTTATGAATATTTAAATGAAAAAATTGATATGGCTTATAAAACAGAGGTTGAGGATTTAATAACAGAAAAGAGCCAAGATGGATTGAAAGTGACGGGGGTAAAATTAAAATCTGGTGATATCATTAATGCAAACAAGATTGTTGTAGTACCAGGCCGTGACGGTTCAGTGTGGTTAGCAAATCTATTAAAATCTCGCCGTTTAAAAATGATTAACAATCAAGTAGATATAGGTGTACGGGTTGAGACGTCAAACGTTATTATGGAAGAAATAAACGAGCATTTATATGAAGGAAAATTCACGTTTAACACTTCAGTCGGTACAAGAGTGAGAACGTTTTGCAGCAATCCGTCTGGTCATGTTGTCGTAGAGAATCATTCAGGAATCATGCTAGCGAATGGTCATGCCTATAAAGATCCAAAGTTAGGAAGTCCAAATACGAATTTTGCCCTTCTTGTTTCCCATACTTTTTCAGATCCTTTTGATAAGCCGAATGAATATGCGCATGAAGTATCGCGTCTAGCGAATAGCTTATCAAATGGAGGCTTAATCGTTCAGAAATACGGAGATATTTTAAAGGGAAGAAGATCAACAGAAAAAAGAATAAGAGAAGGGTTCCTTGAGCCGACTTTAAAGGAAGCAGTTCCAGGTGATCTTGGATTGGCCCTTCCATATAATACAATGAAAAGTCTTATCGAAATGACAGAAGCATTAAATCACGTAACACCTGGTATTGCCTCAGAGCATACGTTGTTTTATGGGGTTGAAGCTAAATTCTATTCTGCCCGCCCAAAATTAAATGATCGTTTCGAAACTGAAATTAATGGTTTGTATGTTGGTGGAGACGGTGCAGGTATTACGAGAGGTCTTGCACAGGCAGGAGCATGTGGTGTTTGGATTGCGAGAGATATCGTTGAAAAATCAAAAACAGGTACACGAAAAGAAGCTGTTCTTGTTTAAATAATATAAATATAAAAAGAGCCAATGATCGGATTGGCTCTTTTTATGTCTAACTCCATACTATTTTAGTATTTGTCCTTTTATACTTCCTATAAGTCTGGTAAAATATTGTTATTTTATAAATGAATAGAGAGAGATCTATTATGCTTGCGGAACGGTTAAAACCAGGAGATCAAATTAGGGTAATAGCCCCATCAAGAAGTATGACGATTTTAAAAGGGAAGCAAATAGAAATTGCGACGGAGCGGTTGAATTAACTCGGCTTCACTGTTACTTTTGGAAAAAATGTTGAGCAGCATGATGACTTTTTTAGTACCTCAATTGAAGAAAGAATTGTGGATTTACACGATGCTTTTCGTGATCCTGATGTAAAAGGAATTCTCACGGTTATTGGCGGCTATAATGCGAATCAGCTGCTAAAATATATTGATTTTGACTTAATCCGCGCCAACCCAAAGGTATTTTGCGGATATAGTGATATAACAGCGTTAAACGCAGCGATATACAAAAAAACCGGCTTGATTAATTATTCAGGACCACATTTCTCAAGCTTTGGAGTAAAATATGGATTTGAGTATACATTAGAATCTTTCATTCAAGCTGTCACAAACGATGCTCCGTGCGAGGTTGAACCATCCTCTCAATGGAGCGATGATGCTTGGTATCTTGACCAAGAGGATCGAACATTTATTGAACAGGATGGCTATATAGTGCTGCAGGAAGGAAAAGCAGAAGGTACTTTAATTGGCGGAAATTTATGCACACTTAATTTATTGCAAGGTACAGAGTTTATGCCTTCACTGAAAAATGCAATCCTCTTTATTGAGGATGATGATGAATCACATGCATTAACATTTGATCGTGATCTTCAATCTCTTCTTCATCTTCCAGATGCAAAAGATATTCAAGCTGTTTTGATTGGTAGATTTCAAAAAGATTCACATATAACAGAAGAAGCTCTTAGAAAAATTATTGCATCAAAGAAGGAATTATCGCATATTCCAATTATATCCAATGTTAATTTTGGCCATGTTCAGCCGTACGCAACGATTCCGGTAGGGGCGCATGCAACAGTTACAGCTACTGGCAATAAAACAGAAATCCTAATAGAGCAAAATATCATTAAGTAAACCACAAATAAAAAATATCTATTCTAAAGACAGCTCGTAAACTGCTGTCTTTTTTTTATTTTCACGATATATATGAAAGATTTAGACAATCATCTCATATAATCTAGTATTGTCCCTAATGGTATGAAATCGTTGCAAATGGGATGGAGGAGGCTGGCTTATGAACCAAACAAACTTAATTAAGCCATTGCTGGACGCTAATTATCCAGTAATCGATTATGGTAAAGGAATTTATTTATATGATAAAGAAGGGAAGGAATATTTGGACGCCTCATCAGGTGCAATAACCGCTAATATTGGTCATGGAGTAAAGGAAATAATTGATGCCATGCTAGAACAGGCAAAACGTGTTTCATTCGTATACCGATCTCAGTTTACGAGTGATGCTGCGGAAAAGCTTGCCCAAAAAATTGCTGAGCTCACGATTGGTGACTTAAACTGGTGTTTTTTTGTAAATAGCGGCTCTGAAGCAACTGAGACGGCAATGAAAATCGCTATTCAATACTGGCAAGAAAAAGGGATCCACACAAAACAGAAAGTCCTATCAAGATGGATGAGCTATCATGGGATCACATTAGGTGCTTTATCAATGTCTGGCCATACAGGTAGGAGGGCAAGATTCATCCCACTTCTTGAAGATTTTCCAGTCATTCATCCACCCTATTGCTACAGATGTCCATATAATCTGGAAGCTTCAAACTGTGGCTTTGCATGCGCACAGGAGCTTGATACAGTCATTAAGAGAATCGGAGAAAATCAAATAGCAGCATTCATAGCGGAACCGATTATCGGTGCATCTGGGGGAGCAGTCACACCACCAAAGGGCTACTATAAAGTGATTAAAGAGATATGTGAAAAAAATGACATCCTCTTTATTGCTGATGAAGTCATGACTGGCTTTGGAAGAACAGGAGCGATGTTAGCATGTGAACATTGGGATATTGAACCAGATATTGTTGCACTTGGTAAAGGAATGGGGGCTGGCTATGCTCCGATTGCAGCAACTTTAGTAAGTGATCGAGTGATGGAACCCATTTTGGCAGGATCAAAAATTGTATTGAGCGGGCATACATTAAGTGCTAATCCACAATCATGTGCAGTTTCACTTGCTGTTCTTGAATATTTAGAGAAGAACAAAATTATACAAGAAGTAGACAAAAAAAGTGTGTATTTAATTGAAAGGCTTGAGAAGCTCCAAAAAGATTATCCATTTATTGGAGATATCCGAGGGAAGGGGCTCATGATCGGCTTGGAATTTGTTAAGAATAGGGAAGAAAAAACTCCTTTCCCCCGAGCGCTCCAATTTACACAGAAACTCATTCAGCTTGCACAGAATTGTGGGCTGCTCATTTATCCAGCAGGGGCAGGAATTGATGGAATCAATGGTGATTCAGTATTAATTGCTCCGCCACTAACTATTACGATTCCTGAAATAGATGAGTTAATAAGGAGATTACAAGAGACATTCCAACTCTATTCGAATAAATATTTGTCAGTCAAGGAGGGAATAGAGTAATGGGAAATTCCTTCAAAAAAATCATTTCTATTGAGGAGGCAATGGAGAATTTTCATGATGGAATGACAATATTGTTTGGCGGCTTTGGTGGAATTGGTTCACCACCTACGATTATCGATGGTATTCTTGAAAAAGGGATTCGTAATTTAACACTAATTGGGAATGATACAGGATTTCCTCATATAGGGATAGGTAAAATCGTTAGTCAAGGAAAAGCTGTGAAAATCATTGCTTCGCATATAGGCTCAAATCCAGTTGCCGGGCAATTAATGACTGAAGGGAAGCTGGACGTGGAATTTTCACCTCAAGGTATTCTTGCTGAAAGAATTAGGGCAGGTGGCGTGGGACTAGCCGGAATATTATCAGATATCGGAATCGATAATGAAATGGTTTCAAGCAATAAACAGAAAGTCAAAACAAATGGAAAGGAGTATTTGGTTGAAACGGCACTCACAGGGGATGTTTCTATCGTATTCGCGAAAAAAGCTGATCCATATGGAAACCTCATATATGATAAAAGTGCGAGAAATACAAATCCACTAGTTGCAATGGCAGGAAATATTACAATTGCAGAAGTAGAGGAAATTGTCCCATTAGGCAGCTTAAATCCAGACGAAATTATTACACCTGGAGTATTTGTTGATTATATCGTTCCTTCTAAAGGGGTGAATTGGAAATGGGTATGGGAATAGAAAGTCGAAATAGAATTGCCAAGCGTGCTGCAGAGGAAATAAAAGATGGGATGGTCGTGAATCTTGGTATCGGCATTCCTTCCCTCGTTCCGAACTATTTGCCCAAGCAGATTAATGTCATGTTCCATGCGGAAAATGGAATTACAGGAATGGGGGCAAGTCCTTTTAAAGGAGAAGAAGATGAAAATTTATGCAATGCGGGGGGCTATCCAGTTACAGTTGTCAAGGGGGCTTCCTATTGTGACAGTTCAGTTTCCTTTGGCATGATTCGTCGCGGGAGAATAGACGTGACCATTCTTGGTTCCCTGCAGGTAAGTGAAAAAGGAGATCTAGCTAATTGGATTGTTCCGGGAAAGAAAGTTCCTGGTATGGGGGGAGCAATGGAATTAGCCCAAAAGGCGAAAAAAGTGATTGTATTAATGAATCATACAGATAAAAGAGGGAATGCAAAAATACTTAACGAATGCACCTTGCCGTTAACTTCTTCAAGATGTGTAGATTTGATCATTACTGAAATGGCTGCTTTTCAAGTATCGGGACATGGATTAATTCTTACAGAATTATTTTCACCTTATACGGTTGAAGAAGTTAGAATGAAAACTGGCTGTGAATTTCAAATAATTGAAAATCTAAGAATTATAGACTATTAATCATTAGGAAAATGTAATAGATTTTTATTCTAAGGAGTGACGGTATGCTGGAAGAAAAAAAAATAAAACAATGGCTGGCGGAAAATAAAAAAAAAGGAATGAACCTTCTGCAAAGACTTGTTCAGGAAGGCAGTATTCGTGGAAATGAAAGCAGTGCGCAGGCAATTATTATTGAAAAATGCAGGGAGCTTGGTCTCTCATTAGATATTTGGGAGATTGGAGAGGATGATTTATTCACGCATCCAGTCTTTTGCTCAGACCGAAAAGACTTTTCGGGAAATCCAAATATCGTTGGAGTGCTCAAAGGTGCTGGTGGAGGCCGGTCGATTATTCTTAACGGCCACATTGATGTTGTCCCAGAAGGGGATCGTAATGAGTGGAGACATGACCCTTTCAGCGGTCACATTGAGGAAGGGATTATCTATGGACGAGGTTCAACAGATATGAAAGGAGGGACTGTTTCCCTTATATTAGCAATTGAAGCAATAATAAATTCCGGTATTCAATTAAAAGGGGATGTTATTTTTCAAAGTGTTATTGAAGAAGAGAGTGGAGGGGCTGGCACGCTCGCGGCAGTTTTAAGAGGCTACAAAGCGGATGGGGCCATTATTCCAGAACCTACAAATATGAAATTGTTTCCAAAGCAGCAAGGTTCAATGTGGTTTCGGATCACTGTAAAAGGACGTTCAGCACATGGTGGAACAAGGTATGAAGGGATAAGTGCAATTGAAAAAGCGATGATTGTTATTACAGGATTACAGAATTTAGAGAAAAAGAGAAATGAGAAAATTACTGATCCACTTTATGAAAACATACCGATTCCAATTCCTATTAATATAGGGAAAATCCATAGTGGAGAATGGCCATCATCAGTTCCTGATATAACAGTTATTGAAGGGAGGATGGGTGTGGCTCCTGATGAAAAAATGGAAGATGCAGAAAAGGAAATGGAGGCAATGTTAGCCCAAATCTCAGAAATGGACGATTGGTTATGTGAAAATCCCCCAAAAATTGAATGGTTTGGAGGAAGATGGCTTCCAGGAAATCTTGAAGCTAGTCATCCATTAATAGAAACGATTTCAGAATGCTTTCAAAAAGTGAAACAGACGAGACCGGTAGTTGAAGCATCACCATGGGGAACAGACGGTGGGATCCTTTCTACTGTGGCGGGGACCCCCGTTGTTGTGTTTGGACCAGGAGTAACGGAGGTAGCACACGATGTGAATGAGTATATTTCAATTAATGAAGTATTTGAAGCGGCAGAAATAATTGCTTTAACGCTTTTAAAATGGTGTGAAACTAATTAGATTTATTTGGATTAAAGTGCCTTTTCTAATAATTGTTTTGTCTCGTTTTTATCAACCTCGAGGGAAGGCGCTTAGTCTTTTCAATTAAGGAGGAAAGAAAAAATGGAAAAAATTGCAGATATACAATTAATTCAAACCGATCATTTTTCAATAGAAGTATATAAAGATTTGTTTAACAAACGTATTCGAGTTGATGATTTATGTGGAAATATCCCTAAAGCAATTAAAAAAGCAGAATCGGTCGCGAATAGCCTTCATGCAGAAAAAATAATTATTAAAGCAAGAAAAGAGTATTTTGTTAAATTAATTGAACATGGGTATCAGTGTGAAGCAGTGATTGAGAATTATTTTCTCGGCTCAAATCTTTATTTTTTTTGCAAATATTGTACTAATGAAAGAAGGACAAGCACTCAGTGGCTGAACGAAGATCAAATTGTAAAAAATGTTCTCGCATTAGAAAGAAACAGTCATCCAATCCTTCCTCCATCCGAGTATAAACTGAAAAAAATAACCATTGAGGATGCAAAATGCTTAGCAAGCCTTTATGAAAAGGTTTTTCAAATATATCCAACTCCACTCAATGATCCTCAATATATTGAAAATACAATACTAGAAGGGACTATCTATTATTGCTTCCAACATCATGGAGAAATTGTTAGCGCAGCATCAGCTGAAGTTAATTCCTTTTACAAAAATGCAGAATTAACCGATTGTGCAACATTACCTGAACACCGTAAGCATGGCTTAATGAAATTTTTATTAGAGAAGCTTGAAGCTGATTTGAAAGAAAATGGGGTATATTGTGCTTATTCAATTGCAAGATCCTTATCATTTGGTATGAATGCTGCCTTGCATCAGCTAGGATATTACTATCGAGGTAGGCTTATCAATAACTGTTATATTTTTGATAAGCTGGAGGATATGAATGTTTGGGTCAAGGATCTTTCGAAATAATACAGAAGGGTGCTTACCCTTTTCTGGTGCCAAATTTTCGGCAGAAAAAAGACAATTTTTCGGCTGTTCTTACATATTATCAAAGGGGGGATCGGGATCACTAAATTACATGTAAAATCAAAAGAGGTTCTTTCAGCCATTTTAAATGGAATAGATGAAGGAATTCATGTTGTAGATTTAAATGGAAAAACCATATATTATAATGAAATCGCAGCAAAGCATGACGGAATGAATGTAAATGAAGTATTAGATAGACCACTTTTAGCCGCTTTTCCCTCGTTGAATGAACAGACTAGTACACTATTAAAAGTGATGAAAACGAATAAACCCATTTATAATCAAACTCAGTCATATGTTAATGCTCACGGACATCAAATTGATACGATAAATACTACACTCCCAATTAGAGTAAGTGATAAAACAGTCGGGGCAGTGGAGATTGCGAAGGATTATTCAAGGTTGAAGGTACTTTCTGAAAGATTGCTTGATTTACAGAAAAAGATGGAACTGCCAGTGAAGAAAAAAAAGAAATCCTCAACTAGTACGCAATATACTTTAGATAGTATATTAACTGTTAGCTCTGACTTAATGGCTGTTAAGAAAGAAGCAAAAAAGCTTGCAAAGTCAGATTCCCCAATAATGGTTTTTGGAGAAAGCGGTTGTGGGAAGGAGCTGTTTGTACAAGGTATTCACCATGCCTCTTTACGAGCAGAAGGACCTTTTATTGCCCAGAACTGTGCAGCAATCCCAGAGACATTACTAGAAAGCATTTTATTTGGAACATCCAAAGGATCCTATACAGGTGCAGTAGACCGGCCGGGCTTATTTGAGCTTGCTGATGGGGGTACCCTCTTCCTTGACGAAATCCATGCTATGCCAATTGAACTGCAGGCGAAGCTGCTTAGAGTGCTGGAGGATGGTCTAGTGAGAAGAGTTGGCAGTACGGAAAGTTTTTTTGTCAATGTCCGTATTATTGCGGCAATGAATGTTCATCCGCAAAAAGCTCTTGAAAAGCAGCAGATAAGAGATGATCTTTTTTACCGATTGAATGTTTTGACCTTTAAACTTCTACCGTTAAGGGAAAGGCAGGAAGATATTAGCTTTCTGACCGAACATTTTATTTCTTCTTTTAATTTAGCATTTAAGAAGAGAGTAAAAAGTGTGAATGCAAAGGTGATGAATTACTTTAAAACGTATGACTGGCCAGGGAATGTAAGAGAATTAAAACACACAATTGAGTATATGATGAATGTATGTGAAGGTGAGTTTTTAACAGAAATAGATTTGCCAGTCATGCTAAAGCAAAATTTTATGCATTCAAAAAGGGAGAAGAATATTTCAAGCCTATCCTTGAGAAATAATCTACAGCAGTTAGAAAAAGAGTTAATAATGGATGCTCTTCAACAAACCGATGGAAATATTAATCAGGCAGCAAAGCTTCTTGAGATTCCTAGGCAAACATTACAATATAAACTACAAAAACTGAAATGAACGAATGCCGAATAATCGGCATTTTTTTCTTTTGTATTAGAATTTTAATAAAATTATTTTTTTCTCTTGAAAAAACGATTAATTATAAAACGAGTAATGGCGGACGCTGTAAAGCTTACAGGAATACGATATATGAAAATCTTTGATTTGGCACAATATTTGCATGTGTTTTTATATAGAAATTCTGAGGAGGATTAAGAATGAAACAATTTTTATACAAACCATCCCGTCATTGGAAGGATATTGAGCTTTGGAAGGATGTATCAGAAGAACAATGGAATGATTGGCTTTGGCAGCTGACCAATACAATTCGTACAGTGGATGACTTAAAGAAGGTTATAAACCTTACACCTGAAGAGGAGGAAGGTGTAAAGATATCAACGAAAACAATTCCCTTAAATATTACTCCATATTATGCTTCTTTAATGAATCAAGATGATCCGCGTTGTCCAGTTCGCATGCAATCAGTACCGATTTCAAAGGAAATTTATAAGACGAAATATGACCTAGAGGACCCACTACATGAAGATGAGGATTCACCAGTGCCTGGCCTCACACATCGATATCCAGATCGTGTTCTCTTTCTTGTCACGAATCAATGCTCAATGTATTGCCGCTATTGTACAAGAAGACGTTTTTCTGGGCAGATTGGAATGGGAGTACCGAAGAAACAGCTGGACGCTGCCATTGATTATATAAGAAGTGAACCCCAAGTAAGAGACGTTCTTATTTCCGGTGGAGATGGGCTTTTAATAAACGACAATATTTTAGAATATATTTTAAAAAACCTCCGCGAAATTGACCATGTAGAAATTATTCGTATTGGTACAAGAGCACCCGTTGTTTTCCCTCAAAGAATTACTGAAAACCTTTGTAATATCTTAAAAAAGTATCATCCAGTATGGCTAAATACCCACTTTAATACCTCTATAGAAATTACCGAAGAATCCAAAAAAGCATGTGAAATGCTTGCTAATGCAGGTGTACCAGTTGGGAATCAATCTGTCATTCTTGCAGGAATAAATGACAGTGTCCCGATTATGAAAAAACTTATGCATGATCTCGTTAAAATTAGAGTTAGACCTTATTATATTTATCAATGTGATTTATCAGAGGGAATTGGCCATTTTCGTGCACCTGTTTCAAAAGGGCTAGAAATTATTGAAGGACTGCGTGGGCATACATCAGGATATGCTGTCCCAACATTCGTTGTGGATGCTCCTGGAGGTGGAGGGAAGATTTCTCTTCAGCCTAACTATTTAATTTCACAAAGTGTTGATAAAGTGGTTTTACGAAATTTTGAAGGAGTTATTACAACTTATCCTGAACCAGAATCCTATGTACCAGGACGAGCGGAAGGGTATTTCAAAGAAATATATCCTGATATGGACGAGAAAAAATCGACTATTGGTATTGCTGGCCTAATGAGTGATCAGAAATTTAATCTTGTTCCTGAAGGGTTGGCAAGGCATGATCGTCGAGAAAGGTATGAACATGATCCATTACATGCAACATTAAAGGATAAGAGACAAAAGCGTGATCAGTTAAAAGAGAAAAAATTTCAAGCTCAACAGACTATGCAAAAGCCTTTCGAATCAGAAATAAATGAAATTGCATCGGAAAGGGTGGATACTAATATTAATGGATAAGAAATGTGCATGGTGTGAAAGTGAAAAGATTGAGCATCGTTTGGACAATGTTTACTGGGAGATGCCCGACGGAACGAGAGCTGTAAAAATTAGTGAGGTACCATCAGTTAAATGCCACTCATGTAATATGGTATACCAATCAGATCAGCTTGTGAAAGAAATAGAAGATCAATTGTTTCTTATTAATACGAATGGGATTGGGCGAGAAACCAGCTTTAAGAACTTAATGGTACAGCCAAGGCTTTTGAAAAGGAATTATTTTGATTTTTAATAGCAAAATAAATAGGAATAGTTCACAAATAATTCATGTTTTTTCACAAACTCCTTTTCCACTATCATTATAATGAGTAATAGGGATATTATTCATTTATAATTGGGAGGAAAAGGGAATGCATCTAACGCTAATGATTATGCTTGCAGTAGCCATGTTTGGCTTGTTTTTTAGCGGGTATTATGCAGGTGTTATTAAAGAAAAGTATGGGAAAAATTGGCTTCAGGCTGTTCCGATTACAGTAGCGATTTTACTGTTTAATATTATTTGGATACTGACTGAATTAGCAAAATCAGAACGCTATCAGTAATAAATATAGGGTTTATACCATTGGTGCATTATATGAAAAAGCAATCCGGCATTGGATTGCTTTTTCATTTGGACAAAATGCGTATAATTGCTTATAGTATACGATATATTCTTTCATTCTGATGAACTACAGAGCAAATAATAATCGTAAAATAATTAAGGGTTAGGAAGGCGTGTGTGTATAATGGCAAAAACATTTTATCATTTTCTACTGAAATATCGGCATCCATCCCCACAAGATTCAATTAGCTTTTTTGCAAATCATGTCTACCAAGATCACGGTTTTCCAAAAACATCTTCAAATTATCATGAGCTTAGTACATATTTAGAATTAAATGGTTCTTATATGGAGAGCATGTCTGTATTTGACGATGTGTGGGAATTGTACAAGTTATATGAAGAACAGAGATAATCTGTGTTCCCATAAACGGACCGCAATTAATTGTTTTTGCATATACTATCGTAATCAATAATTCACGACTCACACCCGAGAGGATGGAGGAAATGAGCGATAGGAAAAAACCTAAATTTAATATCGGTGATACAGTCGTGATCACTATGTATGGAACGGTTGGTAAGATTACAAATATGAAGTGGCTCGACGGTATGTATGTTTATGAGGTTAATAGAAGTGAAGGTCTATATATGGAATCAAGCTTGGAAATGCTTTCTGATTATAAAGGAGAAATAATGGAAAAGGAACATATTGATATAGAGTATAAGTATTTTTTTGGAGATTTAGTACAAGTAAAGGGCTATGGATCAGACTTGTTCAAAGTCGTTGGGTTTAGAACAGAAATATGGCGTTATAAAGAGGATGCTTGGGAGGATATCATATACGAACTAACGAGAATTAGTGATGCGGAATGGCTTGAAGCAAATGAAGAGGAATTAATACTTGTAGCGGATGCGGAAAGTGCGGATGCCTTCATTCAGAAGCTGGGACTTCTGTACTTACTGAATAAGAAGGAAAAATTGCCAGAACTAAAAGAGAAAAAGGGAAGCTCCTTCCGCAAAGCAGAAAAGGAAATATTAGCAGAAATACGAGAAAAAAAGCTTTTAATCGATGGTTTATTAGATATATTTAATGATTATCGCATTCTCTACGAGATGTTTCATGACGAAGAATATAGACATATAATGCGTGTAATTTTAAGAAAACTGAAGCAGATTTCGAACAATGATGGAAAAAGTACAGTATAATTTCATTTGTTAAACTGAATTAATAAGAACACAATATATGGGATACCAAACCATAGTACGACCTTATACAGACCATTTAAAAACTGGCCGTAAAATTGGATGATCAAACTTTCTTCCTTATTTAAGTCCTCTGAAATTACTGCAGCTAAGCTAGATAATTTAGTCATATCTTTCTCCTCAATTTTATTAACGATTTTCCTTACAATTTTGCGCAAGGTACTTATGTTTCATTTATATGCTTGTCCTTAATAAAAATGTCAGAAAAAAATGAAGAAAGATTTTTAGTAATGTTTTAGAATCATTATCAAAATGCTTGTTATTTGCATGAAAATCAAAAGGACAACATACATTCTCTACAAAGGGGGCGTAGCTATGAAAGAAATAGAAGTGATTATTGATACGGAAGAAATAGCAGAATTTTTCTTTCATGAGCTGACAAGAAGAGGGTTTGTGCCTACTGAAGGTGAATTAGAAGAACTTGCGGATATTACATTCGATTACCTATTACAAAAATGTATTATTGATGAGGAAATAGAAGGAGATTAAAATAGAAAAAATGACGAGAAAGCTCTCGTCATTTTTCACATAATTTCAATCAATTAACAAGATTTGGTGGAGTTTTTCCTTGTAGTGCCAGTGTTATATTTTTTGCAGCAAGCTCCCACATTTTTGTACGTGTTTGGATGCTGGCACTGCCGATATGCGGCAGAGTAACAACATTAGGAAACTGCAAAAGAGGATGATCTAATGGCAAAGGTTCTTGTTCATATACATCTAATCCAGCGCCCCAAATAATACCTTCAGATAAGGCTTGGATTAAATCCATCTCGTTCAAAATCCCACCTCTTGCTGTATTGATTAAAATGGCTGTATTTTTCATTAGTTTTAATTCTTTCATCGTTATCAGGTTTTTAGTATCTTTAGTGAATGGTGTAAGAATACATACATAATCAGATGTTTGCAGCACAGTATGTAAATCAGCATATTCAATATCAAGCTCTGCCTCAAACTCAGGCTTCCGACTACGGCTATAATACATTAACTTCATATTGAAGCCCTTTGCTCTTCTTGCGACAGCTGCACCAATTTCACCAAGTCCAATAATTCCAAGTGTTGAGCCATGAACATCCATACCTGTCATAAACATAGGCGACCATGTTCTCCATTTACCTTCACGTAAAGCATGAGAAGCCTCAACTATTCTTCTAGAGGCTGCAAGCATTAGTGCAAAGGTAAGATCTGCTGTTGTTTCTGTAAGTACCCCAGGTGTATTGGTTACCATTATGCCTCTAGAGGTAGCTTCTTCTATGCAAATATTATTATAACCAACTGCCAAATTACTGATTACCTTTAGATTTCTTCCCTTGTCCAGCAATTCTTCATCAATGCTTTCGGTAAGCAGGCATAGAAGTCCATCGAATTTATGAATGATATGCAGTAATTCATCTCTAGGAATTTCTGTGTCTTCAGAATTCCATATATCAACTTCAAAGATTTTTTGGAGATTATTTAAAACGTGTTCAGGCGGTTTACGGGTAATAAAAATTTTCTTTTTAATAGAATTCATCCTCCTAATGGTTTTTTATTTAAATATATTGAAAAATAGCTATATTAGAAATTGTATCATCCACAATCATGAGTTTTAAGCATCAATAATACTTTAATAATAAAAGAATTTTTTTTTGAATCGTGAAACCTTTAGAATGGGCCCTTCGTATAGTAATTTGACTTGTGTTTGATTATAAGGAGGAGTTCTTCATGTCAATATTTAATAAAATGCTAGCAAGTGTTGGAATTGGGGCGGCAACGGTTGATACGAAGCTTGAACACGATACGGTCGTTCCTGGGGGAGAAATTAGAGGTGTGGTTGAAATTAATGGCGGTAATGTTGAACAAAGAATAGATGATATATATTTGTCATTAAATACAACATATGTGAAGGAAGTAGATGATAGAAAATATACTGCTTCAGGATTAATTGACCGTTTTCGCCTCACTGATTCGTTTACTTTGATGGCAAATGAGCGCAAGGTGATCCCTTTCTCTTTTATTATTCCAGCTGATACCCCACTTTCAATTGGTAAAACAAAGGTGTGGATTGCTACAGGACTTGATATTAAAAATGCAGTTGATTCAACAGATAAAGATTTTATTAGAGTTCATCCGAACGAAATAATGGATTCCGTTTTACAGGCTGTAAGCGGCTTAGGATTCCGTTTACGTGAAGCTGAGTGTGAACAAGCTTCGTACAGACTTCAACGCAGGCTTCCTTTTATTCAGGAATTTGAATTTGTACCAACATCAGGTCCATTTCGCGGTCGACTAGATGAATTAGAAGTTACATTCTTTCCGGTTTCGAGCTTTGAGACAGAAATATTGATGCAAGTAGATAGAAGGGCTAGAGGTCTTAGCAGTTTCCTTTCAGAAGCATTAAATATGGATGAGTCTCATATCCGCTTTACTGTAAACACGAGTGATATTTCCCTAATGCAGCAAAAGATTCAATCTGTTATTCAAAGGTATGCATGATAAGTAGACTTTCCAGTAAATCAGCCTGTATATAGGCTGATTTTTTTTGCTATTCAATCAAGGATAGGGAGGTCATCTAATAAATATTACTTCTATTTATTGATTAATCATTAATCGACAAAAGTAGTTGTTTTTTGATGAAGGAAACGACAAGAGAGATCCCGAAAAGAAAGGCAAAGTCAGTGATGTTATTATGGATATCGTTTGCCGAGAAACTTTTAGGGGGATCGTGATGTTGAAAGAGTTAACAAGGAATAAAAAGAAATATTATGATGTTACTATATTTCAAACACCAGAATTTCGCCAAAGTAAAGGATATCAGCCAGTATATAGACTAATGATTCAAGGATCAGATCATGTTGATTGTATAGATTCTGTTTTTGCCAAATTCAATGTTACAGACTTAATTCCTGCCGATTACAAGGGACGATTTATCTCTACAGGAGATATTTTATCTATTGATGAAGGACGAAAGGGACATTATTATTATCAGTTGAGACTAGGTGGATGGAAAGAAATAAATCGTGTTCATATAAGATAGAAATAGGAGAGCAGGTACTCTCCTGTGTCTATCTGTAAACCTATTTATTTTTTTCGTTTGTCCGCAGCAAACTCTTTTCCATGTGCTTCCTGCTCGGCAATTATGGCTTCAGGTGGGGCATGATTATTTTTTTTGGGTGACTTGATTCGATTGCGATGTTTTTTACCCATTTTTTTCCTCCAAATTACTTATTACTTTTTGTTTTTACTGTTTTAGAAGTATTAGGCTCAGTATTCGATCTGGATGAAGGGTTTGTCTCATTTGCGTGCTGAACCGCTTGTCTTAATTTTTTACTCATTTCTTTAGGCATTGTAGCAACCTCCTTTTAGAAAGCTATGAATAGCTTTCCCGATTATTTTGAAAACATGCTAATGGTTGAAGGTTTTTAAGCAGGATTGTTTTATGGTATAGTGTTTGAAGGGAGTTCTAATTAGGGTTTGAAATTATAGGAGGGTATATCAATGAGTATACATATTGGTGCTAAAGAAAATGAGATTGCTGAAACGGTTCTTCTTCCTGGGGATCCGCTACGAGCTAAATATATTGCAGAAACATTTTTAGAAAATGCAACATGCTATAATGAAGTCCGTAACATGTTTGGTTACACGGGGACATATAAAGGGCAAAGAATATCTGTTCAAGGGACAGGCATGGGAGTGCCATCCATTTCGATTTATATAAATGAATTGATGAATAGTTATAATGTGCAAAATTTGATCAGAGTTGGTACATGTGGAGCAATTCAGAAAGATGTTAAAGTAAGAGATGTTATTCTTGCCATGTCAGCTTCTACTGATTCACAAATGAATCGACTTACTTTTGGAGGCGTAGATTTTGCTCCAACTGCTAATTTTGAGTTATTAAAACAAGCATATGATGCGGGTCTTGAAAAAGGTCTAAATCTTAAAGTAGGAAATGTATTCACATCAGATATGTTCTATAATGACAATTCTGAGTTGGAAAAATGGGCAAAATATCAGATTTTGGCTATTGAAATGGAAACATCAGCTCTATACACACTTGCTGCGAAATTTGGTAGAAAGGCATTATCTGTATTAACAGTAAGTGATCATATTCTAACTGGTGAAGAAACAACAGCTGAGGAAAGACAAACAACTTTCAATGATATGATCGAAGTCGCTCTTGAAGCAGTTATTAAAGCATAATAAATCTATCGAACTGGTTCAATTATTTGAGCCAGTTTTTTTCTTCAAATAATTGGAACAAAACTTTAATCTGAAAATATTCCCCATTCGTGTTAAAATAAGTGGCGGTTAAAAGTAATAAGAAACAGGTGAAAAAATGAAAAAAAAACTAGCATTAACAGCTTGTACAGTGATGTTACTTTCTGGATGCAGTACCATTGAGACCTTGTCGGAAAAAGTTCCTTTTCTCAAAAAAGAACAAAATCCCCAAGAACCTTCTGATAGAAAAGGTGCATTAAACGAAAGTACAAACAATGAAGAGAGTAAGAAAGGCACTGAAGAAGAAAAGGAAACTCAGAATGGCGAATTAAAAGAAAAAGGAAATGATAACCCTTCTCTTGAAGCGGCCTTTTTTAACGATATTGTAACAGTAGATGGGAAAAATATTATACAGAATCCAACTAACCATTTGGTGCTTGTAAATAAACAATACAGCCTTCCGGATGGCTATGCACCTTCAGATTTAGTACGCCCGAAAGTTCCATTCTCATTCGGAGATCAGGATATTGAAAAAAGTTATTTACGAGAAGAAGCAGCAACGGCTCTAGAAACAATGTTTTCTGAAGCACAAAAGAAAGGAATCAATTTATTTGCTGTTTCTGGCTATCGTTCTTTTGACAGGCAAACTGCCGTATTCAATGCTGAGGTAAAAAAATATGGGGAAGACAAGGCGATTCAAGCGGTTGCAATACCAGGCAGCAGCGAACACCAAACTGGTTTAGCGATGGACATTTCAAGTCAAAGTGCGAATTTTGAGCTCTCGGAACAATTTGGTGAAACGATTGAAGGAAAATGGACTGCGGAAAATGCTCATCACTTCGGTTTTATTATTCGATATCCAAAAGGAAAAGAAGGAATTACAGGGTATAAATTTGAACCATGGCATTTACGCTATGTAGGAAAGGAAGCAGCAACAGTCATTTATGAAAAACAATTAACACTTGAAGAATATTTTGAAATTGTAAAAAAAATCTAGCAGTCAGACATTGTCTGACTTTTTTTGGCAAAAGCTGTGTTAAAGCTCAGTGTTGAACATGCTATTTTATTGTTCATTTTCGTTGCAGGCGCGAAACTCCTCAAAAATGCATGGGCATTTTCTTGTGCGGTGTTTAATCAAGGATGTTATTCAATATTCTGCGGGAGAAGCGAGTCAAAGGGAAACCCCTAATAGCGACGTGGAGGCTTCCGGACCGCCCGCTACGTTTTAGTGCCTGCAGCGGAAATCAACAGGGAGTTTAACATAGCCTTGGCAAAAGAAATATTTTTAGTGATGTACATAGTAAAGTGAAAATGAATTCACGAAAAAATTGCTGTTAGAAATGCTAAGCATATGAGGAAGTTCTTTGCGAAATACAAGCTTATACTTTTGAAAAATTTTTTTTTATACTTGTTAGTTTTTTTTGTTCTTTTCGTGATAAAAATGGTATCCTATTCAATAAAGGTTTTTCCGGTACAGTTTTTGGGCCAATTGGAAAGTTTATGATTTTTTCATACAAAAGTGAATGTAATGTTTTGATAAGTTTTTTCTAAAAAGTTAGTATAAGTAAACTAAGGCATCCGCTGAAAGAACTTGGCGAATGCCAAGTCTTTCTAATTATGAAAGTGGTGGGGAGTATGGAAGAAAAAGATATTAATCAGGAATCAGCTCAAAAGCAAACAGGATTTATTCGTATGAAAAAGCTTCCTTTTATCATTTTGCTGTTTATGATCGTTGTTTTATCAGTAGGTATTACTGCGTTAGCACTTACCTTTGGCGATGAAAAGGCTGTAAATATAAGTGGAAATAGAAGTGATTTTAATAAGTTTTATGATGCATATGATACATTGAAAAGCTCCTATTATCAGGAGGTTGATACTGAAAAATTAATTAATGGTGCCATTAATGGGATGGTGGATGCACTTGAAGATCCTTATTCAGACTATATGACTGTTGATGAGGCCAACAGCTTCCATCAAAGCATTTCTTCATCATTTGAAGGAATTGGTGCAGAAGTCCAAGAACAAAACGGGAATATTGTGATTGTTACACCGATTAAAGGCTCTCCAGCAGAAAAAGCTGGTATAAAGCCTAATGATAAGGTCTTATCGGTGGATGGAAAAAGCTTACAAGGTAAGAGTGCATCGGAGGCAGTTACATTAATAAGAGGGAAAAAAGGGACAAAAGTAGAGCTGTCTATTCAGAGAGCTGGGGTGGACGAAGCGATAAATGTTCCAATCATCAGGGATACGATTCCAATTGAAACTGTCTATGGAGAAATGCTTGAAGATGGAATAGCAAAAGTCCAAATTACTTCTTTTTCAGAAAATACTTCGCAGGAATTGATCGCAACCTTAAACGAATTGCAAGGAAAAGGAATGAAGGGGCTAATCCTAGATATAAGACAAAATCCAGGTGGCTTATTAGACCAAGCGGTTGAGATTTCTAGCTTATTTGTTCCAGAAGGAAAAAATATTTTCCAAATTGAAGATCGAAATGGAAATCGAAAGGAAGTCAAATCGGAAGGATCAAAATTTCCTGAAATTCCTTTAGTTGTCGTCATTGATAAAGGAAGTGCAAGTGCTTCTGAAATACTTGCTGGTGCTGTTAAAGAATCAGCAGATATTCCATTAGTTGGGGAGAAGTCCTTTGGTAAGGGTACTGTTCAGCGTGCTGAGGATTTTTCAGATGGTTCAAATATGAAATTTACTACTGAAAAATGGTTAACCCCGAATGGGAATTGGATTCACAAAAAAGGAATTAAACCCGACTATGAAGTAGCTTTGCCGGAATATGCTTCCTTGCCGATTATTAATCCTGACCTGGAATTAAAACTTTCCACCTCATCTGCACAGGTTAAAGCTGCTCAGCAAATGTTAAAAGCTATTGGCTATGATCCAGGCAGGGAGGATGGCTTCTTTGATGAAAAGACAAAGGAAGCCGTAGAAGCATTCCAATCGGCTGAAAAGCTTGAGGTAAATGGAATATTAACGGGTGAATCAACCATTAAGCTTATGGAGAGATTAAGAGAGAAACTCAATAAAAATGATACTCAAATTCAAAAAGCAACTGAAGTTTTAAAGCAGAAGATGGGCTCATAATTTTAAAATGAATAGTAAATAGAAGGCACTTTCCTCGTCATGGAAAGTGCCTTTCATTTTACACGTTAAGTATAAATTGCCAGCGCAGAAGATGATCCGACGTAGTTGCCAATTTTAGGAATGAAGTACGACGGACAGGACAAGGAAGGCTTCGATAGCGATTAACATCGCACGAAGGAAAGGCGATAGCTTTTACGAGGATGTCCTAGTCGGGCGAATGCCACTGGACGTGGCATGTATGAGCGCGATAAGTGCATCTACGCCTCTGTCATCGCCTTTCCAAGGCTCGCCAATCGGTGAGTTTTCTTTAAAAAATAAGAAAGTATAACTTTTCTCGAGTTTGAGAATTGTCTAGCTCCAGCTCCTACCCCCGACGTACAGGACGTACTAGTGTCGATAAAGCGACAGGACAAGGAAAGCTACGTCAGCGACACATCGCACGACCAAAAGAGAAGCTTTTGGGAGGACGTCGCGTTTTTGTCGACCTCGAGGTCATAAGCCAGTCCGCCAAGAAAGTTAAAGGACACCTTTCCCGTCGGCCTGTCCTATGCTTGCCTTAGGGTGAGCACTAAGGAAAGCTGCTTTGAATAATCATCGCAGGAACAATCTGACTTTTGATTGTTTCGAAGGCGCTTGCGCTTTTCTTATCCAGTTGACATGTTTTTATGTCAAAAACCACCGGGTATAGATTATTCTATTTCATCCAAAAATGATATTAATACGAGTTAACTTTACTTTGTTTCCCTCTAAGAAAAACAGGAGTGATTTCCAAAAGAGGTGATGAACTTGAAAAAAATATGGATGATATTTTTGGTTTATGCTGTTATGACTTTGACCGCATGTGCCTCTTCCTCATCAGAAAGCAACAAAAATAAAGCTGAAGATGCCAAACCAATAAAAGCAATTGAAAAAGTAATCGAAAAGAATATTCCGCCTGTGGAACCATTTAGGATAGAAAAAAAGTCAAAAAATTTTTTATTAATCGGTGTCGATAGCAGTGATGAAAAAGCTTCACGATCAGATACCATTATGTTTGCTCGATATGAACCTTTAGAAAAAAAGATTAAGCTTATTTCATTGATGAGAGATAGTTATGTGAAAATTCCGAATCATCCTTTTAAATATAGTAAATTAAATCATGCATATAATTTAGGCGGTAAGAATTTGTTGAAAGAAACTGTTGAAGAAAACTTCGGGGTAAAGGTAGATCATATAGCTGTAATCGATTTTATCGGTTTTGTTAACATAATGGACACAATAGCCCCTGAAGGACTTGATGTTGAAGTTTCAAAATCCATGATTGAGGATTTGAATTTAAAAGTAGAACCAGGAAAACAAAAGCTTCACGGAGCAGATCTTTTATCTTATGTCAGATTTAGACATGATAAAATGAGTGACTTTGGAAGGGTAAATAGACAACAGGAGGTATTGATATCTCTAAAAGAAAAAGTTCTTGACCAGTTTTCCTCCCTTGAAGGAATTGCGAAATTTCCAGAAGTAATCAAGTTTACGATGCAAAATGTAGAAACCGATTTGAAATTTGATGAAGCTTTTTCACTCGGTGCAAGCTTCATTTTGAATCCAGTTACTGATATTCAAACATTACGAGTCCCTGTATCGAACAGTTTTGAAAATAAGTATTTTCAGCATGCAGGGGCAGTACTTAAATTAAACTTTGAAAAAAATGAAGAAGCAATCAAACTTTTTTTAAATGAAGATGATTAATAAGCGGGTATGCCCGCTTTTTTTCTGTACATCCATTTATTTGTTATTCCTTTTGTTTGAAAGGATTAATAAAATCAGATAAAATGTGTCTTTAGATGAATCAATTACGCACAGAACCACGTCCTCCCTAAAGATTTCTTCCGTTTGTGATGCCTTTACTAGCAGTTTGTCTCCTCCTCATACTTCCTGATTCCTCTGAATTTTGACGTGAGGCTCTTACTACTCGTTAATCTACGAAATGTAGTGAAATAAATCTTCCTGAACATAAATAGCAATGAGGTGATTTTTTTGAAGCAAATTGTTCACCTGAATGATCAGATACGAAACGAGGTAACCAGCATTGAAGCTGAATGTGAACTTCTTGGAAATAGACTGAAACAAATTTATAAAGACGATTTTCTTAGAATCAATGAATTAGTTGTCATTGAACTGATTCGTGAGAAAAAAGGTAAGCCTGCCTCAAAAGTTGATATATATAACACTTGCTATGAGTCGTATATTGAAATAGGAGTTGAAAAAGATAATGTGTATTTTCCTAACGCATATATCCCAATATGGAAATGCAAACAGGAGATGTTCCATACAGTCGGATATTTAATTAATTTAAATATACAAGCACTTGAGAAAAAAATGAAAAGGATAATTTTAGAGATGTGGGAAGATCACAAGGGAGAGTTAGAAATAAATGAAGAAAACTGAAATATATGTGTTAGCAGGTTTTTTAGGAAGCGGAAAAACAACTTTATTGAAGCAGCTTCTCATTGAGGAAAAGAAGCAAAATCGCAATGTTGCAGTCATGATGAATGAGCTTGGGAAAGTATCTATAGACTCTGATGCAGTCGATGAAGATGTGCCCTTAAAGGAGCTGCTTGATGGGTGTATTTGCTGTTCGATTCAGGATAAATTAGAAGCTCAGCTTCAGGGATTGATCATGAACGAGAAGCCTGAAGTTATATATATCGAAGCAACAGGTGCAGCACATCCAATTGAAGTATTGGACGCAGTTTTATCTCCTCTTTTTGCAGATAAATTAAATGTAAAAGGAATTATTTCCGTTGTTGATGGAAATCGTTGGCTGAACCGCAAAACATTAAGTCCTCAAGTACAGCAGCTTTTAATTGAACAGGTTCGTCATGCGGATTTAATTTTGTTAAACAAAACAGACATATTAACTGATGGAGAACAATCTAAACTTACCATCGAAATCCAGGCACTTAATTCTCATGCAACAGCTATCTTGACTTCATTTGCAAAAGTTCCAATGGATATAGTTAAGAAAATTTCAGTAAATAAAAAGGAAGCATCAGGAAACAGTCACGTATTCAAGGATTTAAAACTTAGTACTTTTGTCTATAAATTCGAAAATCCAGTTAATCAAACTGAATTTGACGCTTTTCTAAGAGCCCTGCCAGACACAATTTATCGGATTAAGGGGTATATAAAATTTACTTCCTCAAAATATCCCTTCCTCTTCCAATATTCATATGGAATGCCACTCTTTTTGCAAGAAAATATGAATATGCCTTTAAATTTAGTTTTTATTGGTGAAAAAATGGATTGGCAATCTGTAGGAAGTAAGCTTCAAAAATTAGAAGGGCATTCATATTAAATCGTTATATTATCAATACACGAATATTTTAAGATGAATACAATAACTGCTTTTTAGGAAAACTTCTAGAAGCAAACTAATTATTTTAGAAATTGAGTGGAGAAAATGAAGTCAGTCATTGTATGTATCTTATTATGTTTGTTTGTAAATAACACGAATACTTTAGCAAATAATGATCAAATTGGCATTCAGGTTGAAATGATACCATGGGAGAATGTAAATAAGATTTTACCAAAATACAGTAAATTTACTGTTATGGATGTTGAAACTGGTAAAAAATTTCAAGTACAGCGGCGAGCAGGAAGTCATCATGCTGATGTGCAGCCTTTAAATTCGAAAGAAACAAAAATAATGAAGGAAATATATGGTGGGGAATGGAGCTGGAAGCGCCGAGCGATCATTGTGATACATAAGGGCCAGTGGATCGCAGCTTCCATGCATGGAATGCCGCATGGTGCTGGGGCATTAGAAAATAATTTTCCCGGACATTTTTGTATTCATTTCTATGGAAGTACAACTCATCGCACTAACTTTATGGATTTATCACATAAATTAATGATATTAAAGGCTGCGAGCTTGCTTGAGGAATATGCAGGAAGTGCTAATCCATATGAAGTGATAAGCGCATATATTGCTGGAATTAAACAGCAGGATGCAAAAATAATATCGATCTTTTCATTACAGACAATAAAATGGAAAAAATATGTGAAAAGAATAGACAACATTCAATTGAATCGTATGCCAGTTCTTCCTGCAGAGGATTTTATCGGAGATTTAAGTTTGGAAATCCCTGTAGAAATCGAATTAATAATGAAAAATTCAGGGAAAAAATATTTTAAAGGGAAAATATATTTAGTTCGCTTTTCACATGCCGACGCATGGAAAATTGATAGTGTAAGATTCTTACAAGATAATCACTTCATTACTGAAAAAGAATAAAAAACTTGAGATGCCTCAAGTTTTTTATCTTTCTCCAAATTTGATAAATGTTCTTTCATCCTCAATTAATCCACATGCACCGCATTGAACCTTGATCTCTGGTCCTTTATATGCTAAATGAAAAGGACTTAAGTTTTCGCTTGAATATTCCTCAATAATATCTCCTGAATGCGGATCCAGCTTAACAGATTGTGGAACCTGCCTGATAATATTGAACCTGCTTCTGTTTGTTTTACAATTCGGACAGCAGTATGGTGTACTCATATGAAGCTCCTTTCTTGTTCTATTTAAATATTTTTTGCATATCTGAATTTATTTATGTAAAAATGGTTTTATAAGCAAGAAATATAAAAAAGAAAGGCAAGTTGATATGGAGAATGTTATTAATTATGAGTATTTAATACAAGAATATCGTTCACTTTGGAAAAATCGTCTTCTTTCTACTGACCTTGATGCAAAAAACAGTTTAATCGATGCAATAAGAAGAGAATTAAAGGATGAAAATACGCATCCTAGAGTGCGTAAAACTTCAATTGAGAAATATTATCTCGCGACAAAACGCATCATGGAATCAAATTTTTCGGAAGGAAGCAAAATTTCTTTAATTCAATTACATATAGAGCAAATGAAGGATATATATAAAAGTTCATAATCGACTTCATAGTTTAATCACATATAAGAGGTATAATAACGAAAAAAAAGATTGTTGAGGAGAAAAACGTGCACTATTTAAAGAGAATTCTTTTCATTATTATTGCAGGAGTTTTTCTGTCTTCTTGTTCCAATCCTCGATACCCGTCCATTCCAGAGGATATTTCCATTGCGGCTACAGTCAATATTAAGGACATGTCCGTTTCATTCATTAATTTGGATAGTATGGAAAAAATTGCGGATTGGAAGCTTGAAAAACCCTATACTGGTGCTGTTATATTGCCAGATAATGATACGATTATCCTATACGGTAAGCAGGTAGAAACTGCTGACTTATATTCTTTAAAATCTGGACAAGCAGTAGGAAGCTGGAATACAGGTAAAGGGATAGTAAATGGAAAGTATCTTCAAACGACTTCACAAATTGCTTTCGTGGATCAGAATTTAAATAATATTCGTTTTTTTGATTTAAATGGAGAAGAAGCTATTCAAATAAGTACAGAGCTTAATCCTCTTACGATTTTGGAATCGGAAAAGAGCAAAATTCTTTATGTACTTAGCTTTAATAAAGAAAAGCTTACAGTCATTGATTTAATCAAAAAAGAAAAAATGACTAGTTTTCCTATCCACCCATCCGCTGCTGGTGCATGGCTGAATGAAGACAAAAATGAACTTTGGATAGGTGGTCATGGAGCGGGAGAAGAAGTCGAAACGGACATTCATGTTTATGACTCCGTAACAGGAGATTTTAAATATAATATCCCTGCACCGTCAATGCCTGTCAATTTTTTAGGATCAAATAAAAATGTTTTTGTGTTGAGTCATGGTTCCAGTAAGCTTTACAAGCTCAATGAAGATGGTGTAGTGTTAGACTCCATGATTGTTGGTGCTAACCCATTTGAAATGGTGTTCACAAATAGGAATATAATGATAGCTGGTTATGACAGTAATGATGTTCATTTTGTTGACCCAGATAATCTGAATATAATTAAAACAATTCCTGTTGGAAAAGGTCCTTTTCAAATAGTGTTAAGGGAGAGAAAATAATGGATCAGTTAAACATTTTAATAATAGATGATGAGGAAGACATGAGGCATCTAGTTGAAATGTATCTTGAAAATTCTGGTTTTCACTGTTTTACAGCAGCTAGTGGCAAGGAAGGGTATGAATTAATTAATCGTACATCCATTAACTTAATTATTCTTGACATTATGATGCCGGAAGAGGATGGATTCCAAGTATGTTCAAGAATTCGAACGAAATATGATATCCCTGTCATCTTTTTATCTGCCAAAGGAGAAGAGTGGGATAAGGTGAAGGGACTGCAGCTCGGTGGGGATGATTACATTGTAAAGCCCTTTAGTCCCGGGGAGCTAATCGCTAGAATTCAAGCTGTTTTAAGAAGGACAGGCGTAATAAAAAGTGAGTCCCATTTACATATTGGAAAAATGATTATTGATCGATTAGCGAGAAGTGTAACAGTTGATGGGAAAAGTATTTCTTTGACACTAAAAGAGTTTGAACTTTTAATATTTTTTGTAGACCATCAATCGCAAGCTTTGAGCAGGGAACAGCTGCTTGATCACGTATGGGGTGTCGATTATATCGGAAGCCTGCGGACAGTGGATACACATATAAAGACGTTAAGAATGAAGCTTGGAGTTGGCGACTATATACAAACAGTATGGGGAATTGGCTATAAATTTGAGGTCCCAGCAGAATGAGTTTTATTACGGATAGTCTGACTAAAAAGCTGTGGCTCACAATAACAGCGGCAATCGTCATTACCATTTTGTATTCATACTTTTTATCTTATCTTTTTTATGAAAAACTATATGTTAAAAATGTTGAGGCTGCATTAGTTGAAGAAGGAGCCAGGCTAGCGAGCGAATATGAAGGAGGACCATTATCGCAGGAGTTAAAGGATAAAATCGAATGGTATAGCACAAAATCTGAATCGGAAATTTTTATTGTCAGCAACCCTCGAGAGTTAAGTGCTTGCCTGCCATTCGAAATTGACTATGAATCACTAATCAATGGAGCTGAAAGAGAAGAATTACTTAATGGAAATCCAGTTCAAAAGATCGGGTATGAAGAACGATTTGATCGAAAAATAATGGCTGTGGTTTTCCCGCTATTGGATGAAAGCAGGCTGGAAGGAATCATTTATTTATATTTGCCTTTAGCAAAAATTTCAGAAGTGACAACCGATTTTGCATATTTATGGATGATTGCTGCTTTTCTCTTTTTAATAATTGCTCTATTCTTTGGAACATATCTTGTTCGCAGGCTGACAAAACCATTGATTGAAATGAAAAAAGCTGCTGAAAGTGTTTCAAGAGGAGACTACTCAATCAAATTAAATAATGCTTCAACAGATGAAATTGGCCAGTTAGCCAATGCCTTTAATCACATGGCAACCTCCATACAAGAGGAGGATGATCGTAAAAAAGACTTTCTTGCAAATGTATCGCATGAGCTGAGAACTCCTATAAGCTATGTCAAAGGATATAGTGAGGCATTAATTTCTGGTATTGTAAAAAAGGAAGAGAGCAATCGGTATTTAAGTTTAATTCATCGAGAAGCGGTAAGGATGGAAAGGCTTGTAGGAGATTTGCTAGATCTTTCAAAATTAGATTCGGATGAATATAAACTCGAAAAAATACCACTACCTCTTGCTCAGCTTATTGAAGATTCCTTGCAAAAGTATGTGCCTATAATGAGAGAAAAGAACTTAAAGCTTCAACTTCATTTAGATCCAGACATTATTATTAATGGTGATGAAGGTCGAATAGAGCAAATTATCCAAAATATTATGGATAATTCTATCCGTTATACGAATGAAGGAGAAATATCTCTAAAGCTTTACAAAGTGAATGAAGGCTGCTGTATTGAAATAACAGATTCCGGTATAGGAATTCCAGAAGAAGATCTGGGCAAAATTAAACAAAGATTCTTTCGAGTTAATAAGGGAAGAACGAGAAATGATGGGGGTACAGGTTTGGGTCTGGCTATTGCAGAAAAGCTTGTAAATCTTCATAACGGTACTTTGACAATTAAAAGCAAATTAGGTAAAGGTACAACTGTAAAAATAGAACTTCCAGTTATTATGGAATAGAGCGAACTGAAAAAAAATCATAGCGTATATTAAGAAAAAGCAGCGAGTTGCTGCTTTTTCTAATGTAAACCCCATAGTGAATCATATTCTTTAAACCTTTACACATGTAACATCTTCGTAATAAAAGTAAAACGAGTCTTTGATTTTAAATCCTGTCAACATTGATTTTCTAGTTTAATAATGGAAATTAACTAATCCAATTTCCAAACGAGGTTTATACAACCATGTCATTCTTATCCAGTCAATTCCATTAAAAATCCATATTTGTAACGGTTTCTAATAGAAAAATACTTTTTTCATTCTTCTACTCTTCTAATTGTGACTTTGAATCTATCATTTTGTTAAATCCTTCCGATTTTATTACGAAAACCATGTGTTATGATGATTGTGCAAGTTAAACAACACAAAAATTATTCGACATCGGGGAGGATTTAATACATGAATAAAAAAATGTTATTTTCAGTCGCAGCTGCAGCAGCTTTATTGGTTTCTAATCCAGTGGTGAATAAGGCAGACGCAGCATCAAATTGTCCAACACCGCAACAAGCAAAAGGATTTAACTCTCAACCTACTAATATTAATCTTGATCAAATTAATAGCATTCTTCAAAAACATATGAATAATTCAAACGTTCAATGGAACTTTGACCAAATAAATAAACAGCAGCAAGCTCAAAATCCTGTACAACAAAAGCCAGTACAACAACAACCAGCTCAACAACAACCAGCACAAAAGCCAGTACAACAGCAACCAGCACAAAAGCCAGTAGAGCAAAAGCCATCAACACCTGCTTCATCATCAGTAAGTGCTTATGAGCAAAAGGTAGTGGATTTAACAAACCAAGAACGTGCTAAAAATGGCTTGCCAGCATTACAGCTTGATGTAAACTTAAGCAAAGTAGCACGCACAAAGTCAATGGATATGAAAACAAAAGGTTATTTTGACCATAATAGCCCAACTTACGGTTCACCATTCGATATGATGAAGCAATTTGGCATCTCATACAGTTCAGCTGGTGAAAACATCGCTATGGGTCAACGTACACCAGAAGAAGTAGTAAATGCATGGATGAACAGTGATGGACACCGCAAGAACATCTTAAATCCAAGCTTTACACATATCGGTGTTGGTTATGTAGCTGAAGGAAACTACTGGACACAACAATTTATTGGAAAATAATAATTTAAATGATCTTCAAAAAGAGCAGGCTCAAATAATTGAGCTGCTCTTTTTTAGGCTAATAGGGAAGTTTAAGTTTATTAACGTACTAAAGTAAAGGGTGTTTTCAATTAAATATCTGCTAATAAGATTGCATAAGAAAAACTAAGGCATTCGCCAAAAAGGACTTGGCGAACGCCAAGTTTTTCTAAGCTAATAGGAAAGTTTAAGTTTTTTTAACGTATTAAAGTAAAGTATGTTTTCAATAAAATATCTGCTAATAAGATCGCATAAGAAAAACTAAGGCATTCACCAAAAAGGACTTGGCGAACGCCAAGTTTTTCTAATATTCATTTTAAAGAATTTCTGAAACGTCTATTTGCGAGTATTGCATATCGATGTTTTTCTGAATTTTAATTTCAAGCATGCCGTCCTTATAATATGCGGTAGCACCTTTTTTTTTCACGATAGCAGGGAGGATAATCGAGTGTTTATCATCTTTTTCAGGTATATTTTCTATGATCAATTGATTGGATGTATGATAAATTCTCATGTCCTTCAGCCATTTATCTTCTTTGATTGCCAATCTTATAAAAACATGATTATGGGTTTCAAAAACGGATGAAGAAAGAGAAGAATCCTTGGGAGTTTCCGTTGTATCGTTATTAAAGTCAGGCATAAAGCTTTGTGGATTCATCATTCCCTGCATCTTTTGCATTTGCTGAGGAAACACTTGATTCATAATATCTTTGACATATTTGTCAACCTCTTCTGGCTTCATCTGGGCCTTTAAATTTTTCATATCTTTCATATCTTTATGAAACGGAAAAAGATTCCAGGGAAACATAGAGATATCCTCCTTTCGAGCAGTTGTATAGAGGCTCATCTATTCCATCTATTTTGTATCGGAAAAGACGAAAGTGTCATACATTTTGTTTATTTGGTTTAAGGTATGCAGGTACACACCTAATCGTTAATAAAATTTTAAACACAAGAAATAATGAAGATATCATAGTTAAATTTCTTTTCATTTGCATATCGTTGTAGTTCTAACTAGTATAATTATTATAGAGGATTAAAAAAATGAAAACTGCGAGGTATTTTTGTGAGAGAAAAAACAGCTTTAATTACGGGAGGGGCAACTGGTATTGGCAAAAGAACAGCTAATCAACTTGCTGAAAATGGTGTTCATCTTGTGATTAATTATCGTACAAGCAAGGAGAAAGCTGTTTTATTGGCCGATGAGTTATCTAGAAGATGGGGAACTAAGAATATTGCCATTGGTGGCGATATTTCTAATCAGGATGATTGTCAAAGAATTGTAGAAGAATCATTTTCCTTTTTCTCATGTATTGATATATTAATTCATAATGCAGGACCCTATATGCATGAAAGAAAAGTGATGACTGAATACTCATTTGAAGATTGGAATTACATTATTAACGGCAATTTAAATGCTTTATTTTATTTAACGAAGCTATTAATACCCAAAATGAGAGAGAATAGCTGGGGCCGTATTATTACTGTAGGCTTTGATCGAGTAGAAACGACTCCTGGCTGGATTTATCGGTCTGCATTTGCTGCAGCAAAAAGCGGTGCGGCATCACTAACTAAAACAATAGCAATTGAAGAGGCAGAGCATGGAATAACGGCTAACATGGTATGTCCCGGCGATATTACTGGAGCTTGGAAGGAAAAAGACATTTTTCAAGCTGTAGGAAAGACTGATCAAAATACACCAATTGGCAGGCCGGGGACAGGTGAAGATATAGCTAGGGTCATTTCTTTTTTAATTGATAAAAAATCTGACTTCATTACTGGAAGCATTATTCCTGTCACAGGTGGAAAAGATGTGTTGGGAAAGGTATTCAGAAATTAAAAGTGGGGAAGGCAAAATACTTTCCCCACTTTTTTATACAGCGTTTTTTTTCTCAAAAAAAAGATTTTTCCTCTGAACATGAAAAAGCCTGCTTATTAAACAAATTGCCCCTACAGCCAAACCGACAATTAAACCAATCCAGTATCCAAATGCTCCCCAGCTTGTATTATTGGCTAGATAGTAACCGATAGGAAGGCCAATGATCCAATAGGAGATTAGAGCCATAATAAATGTGATATTAACATCCTTGTAGCCTCTTAACGCACCCTGAACTGGTGCCTGAATTGCATCTGATAACTGGAAAAAAATCGCATAAATCAAAAACTGAGCTGTTAGATGTACAACTTCAAGGTCTTTCGTATAGATCGCAGCCACTTCAGTACGTAGAAAAAATAAAATAACCCCACATAGAAATGCCATAATCACGGCTATAGTTATGCCAATCCAGCTATATTGCTTAGCATCCTTATACCGATTAGCCCCAACTTCAAATCCGACAACAATCGTTAATGCCATTGAAATACTTAAAGGGATCATATATAAGAATGAAGCGAAATTAAGTGCTGCTTGATGAGCGGCAATCGTTGTTGTGTTGAAATTACTCATAAACAAAGTAACAGCAGCAAATATACTCGTTTCGAAAAAGATAGCGAAGCCAATAGGAATTCCTATTATGAGAATTTCCTTCCATTTTGATAGTGAAACAAAATAGAGCTTCTTAAATATACCAAAAGTTGCAAAAGAGCTATGTTTATGAATGATAAATATGGAAATTAAAGTAATTAGCCAATAAGTAATAGCAGTTGCATAACCTGCTCCTACTCCTCCAAGCTCAGGAAATCCAAATTTTCCATAAATTAATAAAAAATTAAAAATAATATTTATCGGTAATGCCAATAAAGTAATCAACATTGTTACTCGAGTTTTCCCTAAAGCATCGATAAATGAGCGAGTGACATTATAAATGAATAATGGAATTATTCCGTAGCTTAATGCAACTAAGTAATCGTGTGCCTTTTCGTGAACGATCGCTTCAAGTTTCATTGAGCTTAAAATGGGATTAAGGGCAAATCCTCCTACAATCATGACAATAATCGCCATGATTATGGCAAGATAAACACCTTGAATGACTGAATATGCTACTTCCTCACGTTTTCTGCCACCGTAGCTTTGAGCAACAATTGGCGTAACAGCTAATAAAATTCCGCTTAATCCAGTGAAGACCGGCATCCATAATGAGGACCCGATAGCTACACCCGCTAAATCCTTTGAACTGTAGTGGCCAGACATCATTGTGTCAAAGAAATTCATCGAATACATCGCTAGCTGAGTGATTAATATTGGAATAAGAATAATAAGCAGCTGCTTTATTTTACCTCTTCTAGTAAAAGTTTGATTCATTGTATACTCCTCTTCGTTTTATATTCGAAAATTATATCACAATTTCTTGTAGGAAAGTTTTGAATCGAATTTTTAATAAAGATTTATCGCAGATTAACGGGCAGTAAGACCCCCACCTCAAGATTGAGAGAGAAGCGAGGAAGATAGGTGGGGGGCAACTGCCCGTAAAAGCCCGTAAAATGAACACAGACTAAAAGCGCCACATCGTGTGGCAACGTCTGCGTGACCCACTTCCTGTGGGCCGCAACTAACCATAAGTGGGGGATGAAAAAAACCCCCACTGATGGAAGTTTCACTTTATTGGATGGTCATGAGCAAGGATGAGATGCATATAGTTATATGGACAAGGAAATGGGAGGGAATAAGTATGGCATTTAGGGGATCAAAGGGATGGTATATTCAAAAATTAAAGGAATCAGGTATTAGCAAACATCCTGTTGAATTAAAAAAACTTGAATTGTATAAAACGTATATCGTGCGAAATTTATATCTTGAATTAATCAGTAAAGAAAATAAATGAGTATAAACGAAAAAGTTCCTTAATTTAAAAGGAGCTTTTTTATTTGTCATCATTTTGACAAAAGGATTTTGCAATTGTGTGAACTTTTAAAAAGTAGGAATGGAAATTAATAATTTTGTGAAATATATAAAATAAGAATTTACAATCTAAGAAAATTTCCCATAATGAATTGTATTAATCATTCTAAAAAGGAGTGAGAATCATGAACTTTCAATTAAACAGAATCAATCCGAATCAGACACAAGTAATCTTTCATGATGGCCGCTTTGAGACGCTCACGAATGATGAATTAGAAGAATTGATGGCACAGATGGGAATTAGTGAAGGAACAAATGAATTGGATTCGAATATCACGAACTAGAAAAACTTGGCATTCGCAGGGTCTTTTCGGCGAATGCCTTAGTTTTTCTCACGCGATTTTTTTAGCAGGAGCGTTATTGAAGCTCCACAGTTACATTATTGATTATACTAACTTAAACACTCTTCATTAGCTTAGAAAAGAACAGAGCCAATATTATAATTAAAATTGGCTCTGTTCATATTATGCCTCCATTAATTGGGAAGTATCTTGTTCCCCTGAGGTTCCATTTCGTAAAACATGAAGGGTATATAAATCCTTTGGTATTTCATATAAATTATAGATTGGACCATTAGAATTTAATTGTTCAAGGATGGACTTTCTTGTTTCATTAGCAGGAACGATATAAGGGAGCTTTGTTGCTGCCTTTTGTGATCGAATATTTTCTATACGAATACGCATGAAAATCGTTTCAATTCCTGTTTCATAAAACAACTCTTCAAAAAAAGCATCCTTTGCTAATTTATTATAGCCTTTGCCATGGTAAGGCTTCCCTAACCAAGTTCCTAAAAAACCAGCATTGTCTTGTATATCAAATAAATTAATCGTACCAATTGGAGTACCCCATTCATCAAGAATCGTGCGTGATATGAGTTCTCCACGTTCTTCAGCTTCAATCGTTTGCTTAGTCATAAAGACAAACTCATCATAGGAATAGGCTTTTTGGCGCACAAAAGGAAAGACATCAGGATGCGTCATTAAATCATATAAAAAATGGCATTCATGAAAATCACGTTTCTTGAGCATAGGTTATCCCTCCATTATGAGGACAGTCCTACTCCATGCCAAATAGAGATTACGGTCCACCCTCGAAATTTTTTGTATGTTGCTAAAAAATTTCGGGGTGGGAATCGAACCCACTAGAACCAGTTAACCTGGTGGCGCACCATTTGCCTTCCCAATTTTACACTTGAGATAATTAAATTTTGTGAAAGATTTCGATACATTAAAAAAGTATTTTACTATCGTATAATACTAAAAAAAGTTGAAAAATGAAATAGGTTTTTTGTTTATTTTTTTCAACAATTTTCAACAGTATATTTCAACATTTTCTATTATTCCTTGTAGACAAAATTTCCATTAATCATCGTCCATTTTGTTTTTGCAAGATAATGAAACGGGTGATGGCTCCAAAGAACTAGATCGGCATCCTTTCCCTCCTCGATACTGCCTAGCTGATTGTCAAGCCTTAAATTTCTGGCTGGGAAAATAGTGATTCCCTCTAAGGCTTTTTGCTCAGGAAGACCTTCACGAACCGCAATGGCTGCGCATAGATTTAAGTATTGAATAGGTGTATAAGGGTGGTCAGTCGTAATAGAGACCTCTACACCGTGATTGGTGAGCTCCTGATAAGTTTTCCAAGTCTTATTTTTTAATTCCACTTTTGACCTTCTCGTTAAAGTAGGTCCTACCGAAACTTTTAATCCTAGACCAGACAATTCATCCGCAATTAAATGACCCTCTGTACAATGTTCTATGCGCAAATCAAGATTAAATTCTTCAGCAAACCGAATGGCAGATATGATATCGTCTGCACGATGGGCATGAACACGAACCGGAATTTCCCGATTTAAAGCTTGGATAATCGGAATTGTTCTTAACGAATCAGGCTCTTCTGACTTACTTGCTTCATAGAAGGTTTCTCTAAGTTTTCCCATGATTCCCATTCTCGTAATCGAGTCTTTATTCCCTTGGCTATGGATTTGCTTTGGATTTTCACCTAGAGCAATTTTTAATCCGGCTGTCTCTTGGACTAGCATCTTCTTTATATTTTTTCCTGAGGTTTTAATTACAGATGTTGTACCTCCGATGACATTTGCGCTGCCTGGCATAATATGAACAGTAGTAATTCCATATTTTACAGCATCAGAAAACGCTGGATCGAGCGGATATACTCCATCCATTGCTCGAACATGAGGACTCATTAATTCAGCCGTTTCATTTGCATCATTTCCTGCCCAGCCAGTACCTTCATCATATAAACCGAGGTGAGTATGGACATCAATAAATCCTGGAAATAAATAATGATTTTCACACTCTATGATTTGCACGTCAGAATCGGATAAATTTATTTTCCCTGTTTTTTTTATTTTCCCATTTTCCACTAGAACATCGCCATAAAAAGCTGATGTCGTGACAGGGTACACATTGGCGTTTTTTAACAATATTTTCGACATAATATTCCTTTCATATATCCATCTATACTTATTTTCCTATTTTAACAAGTGTAATCATAATAGGAAATAATTTTTGTAATAGAAATTTTTAACTAAAAAAATCCACTTAAAAACCCGCATTATTGCGGGCTTAAGGAATGCATTTTTATTTTTTACTTTCATAGTATAAATAGATTGTAACTGATATGGCTGCAAGAATGATTATGGGGAGGAGAAATGGTTGTGCATATTCTTTGATATCTTCCCAATGGTCTCCAAGCTCCATTCCTAATAATAAAAATAGAACTGTCCAAGGAATCATGGCGGCAAGTGTATAAATTGTAAATGTAGATAGCGGCATTTTAGCAATGCCTGCTGGAATCGAAATGGCATGACGGATGATAGGGACAAACCTAGCAGTAAAAATGACACCTGTACCATATTTATCAAACCATTGTTCTGAAGCATCTAAATGAGATTTTTTAATCAACAAAAATTTTCCATATTTATCAAGAACCGGCCTGCCTCCATATACACCTAGCCAAAATAAAAAAATTTGTGCTAATGTACCTCCAATTACCCCTGCTGCAAGTGCGCCCAAGAAATTGATTTTTCCTGTGCTAATTAAATACCCGCCATAGCTTAGGACAATTTCACTCGGGATTACTTCAACCATAAGACCAAGTGAAATTCCTAAATAGCCTAGTTGTGATAATAACTCAAAAAAAGAAAGGATGAATTCTTTCATCATGAATGCTCCTTTACATTCTCAAAGCAAAAAGTATCAAAAGATTCCTGTCATCTGAAGGATTAGTATGAAAATACCTAGAATCCAAACATAAACAGCGAATATTTTAAGCGATTTTCTTTTGAGGAAATTTATCATCCAGACAACTGCTAAATAGCCAAAAAGAGCAGATGAAAGTGTAGCAATGAATAGACTGTCAAAAGGGATGGATTCCGTTCTCCCTGAAAGCATCTCACCAAATTGTAGAACAATTCCACCTGCAATAGCTGGAATCGATAATAAGAATGAAAAATAAGCTGCAGTTTCCCTATCTAGCCTTCTAAATAGCCCTGCAGCAATCGTTAGTCCTGATCTTGATACGGCAGGAAATATAGCTGCTGCTTGAAAGGTGCCTATAAATAATGCATCTCCATAGCTTATATTATCCATTTTTTTTGCTCCGTTTTTGATGCTTTCTGACATCCAAAGTATTATTCCTGTAATTAAAAATTCCCATCCAATTGTTATTCCCGTTTTAGAAATGGAGTCGAACATATCACTAAATAGAAATCCAACGATTACAGCAGGTATGGTTCCAATAACAAGCAGCATGGAGAGCTTGCCTAGTGGGTTCTTTAATATTTGTAATAATTCATTTTTGTAAACAACTAGAACAGCTAGTAATGTCCCAACATGGAGCATCGTATCTAGATAAAGTCCAGCCTCGTCTAGCCCGAATAAATGCCGTCCTAAATATAAATGACCTGTACTAGATATCGGAAGAAATTCAGTTAGACCTTGAATTAATCCAAGGACAAAGGCTTCCAGTTTAGACATCAAATGGCATCATCCTTTACAAAGGCGTTCTATACAAAGTTTATTCATCTTGTCCTAAACAAGAACTGAAAAAGAGGTGAAGTTGTAAAATAATAATAAAATTGTTAAAAAATACGAAACATTTCTTTCTATAAAGCGTAAATAGTAATATATAAAGGGAAAATTGTTTTTGGAATAATTAATCTGGATATTATTTATTAAGGATCTTCCCTAAACTAATGAAAGTGGAGGAATGTTTAATGCCATCTCAGGACGAACGATTACTAGCTACGTTGATTTATGTGACAAGCATTTTTACAGCGATTATTGGTCCACTTATAATTTGGCTCATAAAGAAAGATGAATCATCGTTTGTTGATTATCACGGGAAGGAGTATTTCAACTTTATTATTTCCTATGCGATTTATTTCCTTATCAGCTTAGTATTGATGATTATTCTAATCGGTTTCATTTTGATGTGGATCGTAGGAATAGTCGCATTTGTCTTTACGATTATTGCAGCAATTAAAGCTTATGAAGGGAAAGAATATCATTTCCCACTAATTTTTAGAATAATTCGTTAATCATTAAGTAAATAAGAATTTTTAAACAGAAGCCTCTATATTTCAAATAGGCTTCTTTTTTTGTTTATTTTTCAATTGTGGTGAACGAAAATCTAACTTGTGCGTCTTATTGATGTTAACAATATTTACCCAAAAAGGAGAGATAAGCCTATGGAACTTTTTAATAGTATTAATTGGGCAGCTATTGTTCCAATCATTGTTCCAATTATTTTGATACAGCTTATTCTTTTGATAATCGCTGTTATTGACTTATGCCGGATAGAAAAGACGAATGGGCCAAAGTGGTTATGGGCAATTATCATTCTATTTGTAAACTTAGTTGGCCCAATACTTTATTTTGTTATTGGAAGGAGAAATCAATAATGTCTGCCGTTGTAACCGTCAGTGGGTTAAGAAAAAGCTTTCAGAATGAAGATGTAATCAAAGGATTGGAATTTGATTTAACAAAAGGGAAATGTATTGCATTGCTAGGAGCTAATGGTGCTGGAAAAACTACAACTTTACAAATGTTATCTGGACTTTTGAGGCCCTCAGCTGGCAGTATTGCTTTTGATGGTGTTCAGAAGGGTGAGGATTTTCGAAAATTAATTGGATACCTTCCACAGCACCCTGTATTTTATGAGTGGATGAGTGGACGTGAGTTTTTAGAGTATACAGGTATGCTTGCAGGTTTGTCGAAAAAGGAATCCAAAGAGAGAGCAGAAGAATTACTCGAAATGGTTGGTATTTCTAATGCGAAGAATCGCAGAATAGGAAAATATTCAGGTGGAATGAAGCAAAGATTGGGTATTGCTCAGGCTATTATTCATCGTCCCAAATTAGTGATGCTTGATGAACCTGTTTCTGCCCTTGATCCTTTTGGAAGAAGAGAGGTTCTTGAGCTTATGGAACGAATGAAAAAAGAAACAACCATTCTTTTTTCAACACATATTCTTAACGACGCAGAGGAAGTATGCGATGATATTCTTTTTCTTCATAAGGGTGAAATTGTAGAATCAGGCTCAATGAAGGAGCTTCGCGACAAATATCAACAATCAAAGATTGACCTTGTTTTCCGGGGCGAAAGTGATCAATATATTGAAAAGCTATCATCTCTAGTAGAAATTCAATCGATCTCTGTACATGAGAACAAAATTAGTTTTTTTGTCCATAATATCGATGACGCAAAACATGCTTTTCTTCGTGAAATTACTGATAGGAATTGGCCACTTCTAAAATTTGAAATTAGCAAAACAAGTCTGGAAGATGTGTTTATGAAGGTGGTAGAAAAATGAATCTTTGGATGGTCTTGTTTAATAAAGAATTGGTTGAAATGTCGAGAAATTTCAAATGGATTTGGGTTCCGATCGTTTTTATTTTACTTGCAGTTAAAGAACCGCTTACCTTATATTATATGCCGCAAATAATAGATGCACTAGGTGGCTTGCCAGAAGGAGCGGTGATTGAGCTTCCAGTTCCCTCAGCTTCAGAAGTATTAATCGCCATTCTTGGCCAATTCAATACGTTAGGTGTATTAATTATCGTGCTAACTTCGATGGGGATCATCGCAGCTGAAAGGAAAAGCGGAGTTGCTGCGATCATTTTGGTTAAGCCAGTTTCATATGCATCATTCGTAACTGCTAAGTGGGCAGCTGCAATGCTCTTATTGTGGGTATCCTATTTTATTGGCTATGTAGCATCATGGTATTATGTTGTCATTTTGTTTGAAGCTGTGCCTTTTATTGATTTCTTTCAATCCTTTTTATTGAATGGAATTTGGCTTTCTTTTGTGTTAACGATGACGATATTTTTTAACTCATTTAATAAATCACCAGGTGTTGTTGGATTTATAACTATTGCTATCATCATCCTTTTAAGCGTATTGAGCAGTTCATTCTCACATTGGCTACAATGGAGTCCTTCTTTGCTGCCAACTTATACGAATACATTCCTTTTAAGCAATGAAATTCCTGACAATGTATTATCTGCCATAATCGTTGCAATCATTGGTATGATAGTTCTACTTGTTTGCAGCATTTCTATTTTTAGAAGAAAAGAACTTGCTTAAATGAAATGCACCACCAGCTGTTAGATTTATGTCTAACAATAGGGGTGCATTTTAAATGATTATGTTCCAAATATTTTCATCTTTATTATGGCTGCATATTCTCGTATATATAGACTTGCTTTCACGACTTTTGGTGTTTCGGCAGCTAAAGGATGTCCTTTTATTCCGACTTTCTCGGCAAGCTTGATTGATCGATATAAATGAAAATCATTACTGACAATAACTGCCTGATCAATATTGTATAGGTCTTTTGTATATTTCAAATTTTCATATGTAGATGTTGAAAGATCTTCTACTAGTAATTTTTCTTCCTCAATCCCATTTTCAAGAAAAAATCTTTTTAGAGCTTCTGCCTCGGTTATATTTTCTCCTTTGCCTTGTCCTCCAGTTACAACGATAACTGTGTTGGGGTTTTCTTCTAAATATTCTAGTGCTTTATTTGCTCTGTTAAGCAAGCTGAGAGACATTTCATCTCCATTCACTTTAGCTCCTAGAACGATTAAATAAGGAATATTAGGTGGAGGAGTTGAGCGTGCGGTTTTTTTCATTTGATAATGTAAAAGTGCGATAATGATTATTGAGAAAATTAAAATCAAACCGAATATGATTATGATTTTTTTCATATTTTTCCTCCAAGTATTCATGTTTACGCTTCTTAATTAATAGAATAAAATGACTCTATTAATTTAGCATATAAAACTATTATTAGGAAGTATTTTCCTTTTAAGGATGTTAGGGGATTATTATGAAGAATATACAGCAATTTTATCAAAAAACAGCATCTATTTCCTTAAATTCCAGTCTTGTTGCACTTATTCCTCCATTTTTCCTAATAATATACGGTATTATTGTTGTACCTAATGGCAAAATGGTTGTATTGGTTGTACCTTTTTTACTTTATAGTTTTATAAGCTATCAAGCTTATTTAATAAATGATAACAGATCAAAAGATATTAAGAAAATAGATGAGGGCATTGCAAATCAAGGATCATTTTTATATGAAGAAAATGTCCTTTTGACGTTTCTTCCAGCACCAACATTAAGATTGCTTGTCTTTGGCACAAATGGTCAGCTAGTTGGAGAAATAAGAGATATCAATTTTAAGCCTTTTCGATGGTTCTTACCTTTTCTGCTTGATAAGTTTATTGAAAGAAAATATGGTTTATATGATGCGAATAATAAGCTAATTGGAAGTTTTACTTTTAAGAAGAATCGTATTGAAATAGCGAGTTCAGGAAACGAGATTCATTCAATAACGATACAGAATACATTAGGAAATGGTATAGCCGTTATTTTTGGGCATGAAAATCGGAGTTTTTTAGTAAAGCAATCACGATTATTTATGGATATTCAGTTTTTAAAGGATGGTTACAAAAATATTGCGAGATTGCGTAAAGGTTGGATGCCGATAGAGTGGGGGAACAGATTTAAAGATCCGAATACGCCCATACTAATATTTGAGCAACAATTGCCAGTGGAAGAAAAGCTACTTGTTTATGCAATCATAGTAAAACTGTTTCAGTCAACAAATCACTAATATTTCACTTCTATCAGTTTAAAGATCAAAAGATGTCTTCAACAATCATGTGCCTCTAATGCAGAACAATAGCTTCGATTGGTTTGATATAGTATGATTACATCAATTAAACTTCCTTCTGGATTACATAAATGAGGTGTTTTCATGAAAAAATTCTTGCTGGTAGCGGGAATTATCATCCTTTGCTTATTTATTATTGACAAGACAATCCTTAAAGAAAAAGGTATGGTTAATAATCTTGAACAATCGAAGAAATACGAGAAGATAGAAAATGCTGATCAGCTTCCGGTCGGTTTAGAAGAGGGTAATAAGGCACCAGATTTTGAATTATTAGACTTGGAAGGTAATACTGTGAAGTTAAGTGATTATAAAGGAAAAACAATTTTATTGAACTTTTGGGCTACTTGGTGTCCGCCATGCATGGCTGAAATGCCTTATATGGAAAAATTATATAATAAATATAAAAACGAAGGTTTTGAAATCTTAGCGGTTAATGTTACGACTTCTGAGAAAAAACGTACCAATGTTGATGAGTTCGTAAAAAATAATGCGCTAACCTTCACAATCCCGCTAGATGAAAAAGGGACTGCAACACATGATTATGATATAAGGGTGTATCCAACAAGCTTCTTTATCGATTCAGATGGTGTCATTCGTAAAAAAGTGTTAGGTGCTGTTAATGAAGAGGTAATGGAGCATGAAATTAAACGATTACCTTAAAAGTGCTTCTAAAAATTTCTTAATTCAAAAAAGTAATTCTGTATTCCATAAGTAAAGAAAGAAGCTGCAAGGCTATTCAGCACCATTGCAGCTTCTTTCTTTTTCGTTTTCTAGCACAACGCATAAATCCTTCCATTATTAGATGATTATTTTACGTTCATAGAGGCTGAATGGTTTCCATTTTTTATTATGCATTGGAACATACATATTGTTTATTCGGAAACCTCGTGATACTATTTAATTAAACGAATATGATTTCTTCGGGGCTGGGTGGAATTCCCAACCGGCGGTGATGAGGTCCTGGCCTCTCAGTCCGTGACCCGGTTTCAATACGTTGAAAACGGTGGATTTGGTGAAACTCCAAAGCCGACAGTTAAAGTCTGGATGGGAGAAGAAATGAATGATTATTTGCGTAAAAAACATCAATTTTTAACGCTTATTTCGTTATGCGATTTTGCCCCGTACATGAGAGTTGTGTGCGGGGTTTTTTGTTGGAGAATTTTAGTGAAAGGGGGTACTACAATTAAATGCATGATATTGAATATATGGATTTAGCCTTAAAAATGGCTCAAGCTACAAGAGGGCAAACAAGCCCTAATCCAAAAGTTGGAGCAGTAGTTATCAAGAATGGTGAAGTACTTGGACTTGGTGCCCACTTAAGAGCAGGAACACCACATGCAGAGGTATATGCCATCAATGCAGCTGGTGAACAAGCTAGAGGGGCAGATCTATATGTTACTCTTGAACCTTGCAGCCATTATGGCAAGACTCCTCCCTGTTCTGATTTGTTAATAAAATCAGGGATTAAAAGGGTAATCGTAGCAGGACTTGATCCAAATCCTCTCGTAGCTGGACAAGGAATTGCCAAACTAAAAGAGGCTGGGATTGAAGTTGAAATTGGCATTGGAAAAGCGGAAGCCTATGCCATGAATGAACCATTCTTTCATTTTATTAAAACAAAAACTCCTTTTGTAACAATAAAGGCAGCTGCTTCTTTTGATGGAAAGACAGCGGCAAAAACTGGTGACAGCAAATGGATTACCTCTCCAGAATCCAGATTAGATGTTCACCAATTAAGACATGAACATGATGCAATCTTAACAGGCGTGAATACCATTATTCATGATAATCCACATTTAACCACCAGACTGCCCCGAGGTGGAAGAAATCCCATTCGAGTTGTATTAGACACGTATTTACGGACTCCTCTTGAATCAAATATGATCCAAGATCGAGCGGTAAAAACGATTATTTTTACTGGAAATGAGATAGATATAGAAAAAGTAGCAAGCTTTAGAGAATTTGATGTAGAAGTTATACCATTATCACAGCCAACTATTCTTATTCAGGAAGTGCTACAAGAGTTAGGAAAAAGAAACATTATGTCGTTATTAGTAGAAGGAGGTTCAGAGATTCATTCTTCCTTTATTGATAATGATGCTTATCAGCAAATCATTTTATATGTTGCACCAAAAATAATAGGCGGAAAGACTGCAATCCCTTTTATTGGTGGACAAGGTATTGAAATTGTCGAGGATGCAAAAAAACTTAAGTTTGAATCAGTACAAACAATTGGATGTGATCTAAAAATTATAGCTAAACCTCTAGAGGAGGAAGAAAAGTCATGTTTACAGGAATCATAGAAGAGCTTGGCACTGTAAAAAGAGCCATTCAAAATGGAAACACAATTAAATTAACGATTCAAGCTACAAAGATAATACGAGATATCCAGCTTGGTAATAGCATTTCTGTCAATGGAGTATGTCTAACTGTTACTGAATTCCAACGGGAAGAATTTTCCGCAGATGTGATGCCTGAAACTTTTAAAAGTACCTCTTTAACTTCAGTTAAGGAAGGAACTATGGTTAATTTAGAAAGGGCTATGGCTGCAAATGGGCGTTTTGGAGGACATTTTGTAACGGGACATGTAGATGGAACTGGAAAAATTCTAAACAAGAAGAAAAAAGAAAATGCCATTTACATTGAGGTATCCATTCCAAGTTCATTAAATCATCTCGTAATAAACAAGGGATCCATTGCAATTGATGGAACATCTTTAACTATTTTTGGAATAACTGATCAGTCAGTAACGGTATCAGTTATTCCTCATACTGCAAAAGAGACAGCCCTGGGAGTAAAAAGTGTTGGAGATATAGTTAATATTGAATTTGATATGCTTGCAAAATATATGTTTTCCTTTTTGAAAAAAGAGCAAAAAGAATCAAGTCAGGACCAAGTCATTACCGAAAATTTTTTAAGAAGCAATGGCTTTTTATAAGCTAATAGGAATGTTTAAGTTTATTAACGTACTAAAGTAAAGTGTTTTTTTAGTTAAACACCTGCTAATAAGATCGCATAAGAAAAACTAAGGCATTCACCAAAAAGGACTAGGCGAACGCCAAGTTTTTCTAATTAATCAAGTGAGATAAGGAGGAAGGCACTATGTTTAGTGAGATTACAGCAGCCATTGAGGATTTAAAAGCAGGGAAAGTCATTATTGTTTGTGATGATGAAGATCGGGAAAATGAAGGTGATTTTCTTTCTATTGCCGAGTTCGTGATGCCAGAAACAGTAAACTTTATGGCTAAAGAAGGTAGAGGCTTAATTTGTACACCGATTTCTAAAGAATTAGCTGAAAAACTTAAACTGCTTCCAATGGTTGAGAGAAATACGGACAGTCGCGGTACAGCGTTCACCGTTTCGATTGACCATGAAGAAACAACCACAGGAATTAGCGCATTCGAGAGGGCTTTGACTATTGAAAAAATGCTGGATGATGATGCCCGTCCAGAAGAATTTAACCGTCCTGGCCATATTTTTCCTTTAATTGCTAAACAAGGTGGAGTTTTAAGAAGAGCTGGCCATACGGAAGCAGCAGTTGATTTGGCACGTATTGCGGGAGCAAAACCAGCTGGAATTATTTGTGAAATAATGAAAGATGACGGAACAATGGCACGAGTTAAGGATCTTGAGCTTATTGCCAAAAAATTTGATTTAAAAATGATTTCAATTCAGCAGTTAATCGAATATCGATTAAAACATGATTCACATGTAAAGAGAGAAGCTGAAATCAAGCTTCCGACAGAATTCGGATTGTTTAGGGCAGTGGGTTATACGAATACGATGGATGGAAAAGAGCATATTGCTTTAGTAAAAGGAGAGATAACAGAGGACGAGCCCGTGTTGCTAAGGGTCCATTCAGAATGTCTTACTGGAGATGTTTTCGGCTCCAACAGATGTGATTGCGGACCACAATTAGCAGCAGCACTTTCCCAAATAGAAAATGAGGGAAGGGGAATTCTTCTTTATTTGAGGCAAGAGGGACGAGGCATTGGACTCATTAACAAAATGAAAGCTTATAAGCTTCAAGAAGAAGGATATGACACAGTTGAAGCAAATCATAAACTTGGATTTGGTGATGATTTGCGTGATTACGGGGTAGGCGCTCAAATATTAAGGGATTTAGGTGTCAAGAAAATGCGGCTTTTGACGAACAATCCAAGGAAAATAGCCGGATTAGCAGGATACGGCTTAGAGGTTATTGAGCGTGTCCCTTTACAAATGCCTATTAAAAATGAGAATGAAGAATACTTAAAAACAAAAAAAGCAAAGCTTGACCATCTTTTAAAACTATAAAGGGAGAGAAGAAAATGAAGAAAGTGATTGAAGGACATTTATTAGGGACTGGATTAAAAATTGGAATTGTAGTATCACGTTTTAATGAATTTATTACTGGAAAATTACTAAGTGGGGCAGAAGATGCTTTAAAGCGTCATGGTGTTAAGGATGAAGATGTGACTGTTGTATGGGTGCCAGGTGCATTTGAAATCCCTTTAACTGCTATGAAACTTGCTCAAGCTAGTGACTTTGATGCAATTATTACGCTTGGAACAGTCATTCGAGGAGCAACACCTCATTTTGATTTCGTTAGCAATGAAGTGGCAAAAGGGGTTGCTGCTACAGGGATGCAAAGTGGCATACCGATTATTTTCGGTGTTCTGACAACAGATACCATCGAACAGGCGATTGAACGTGCTGGAACTAAAGCAGGAAATAAGGGGTGGGAAGCTGCTGTTGGGGCTATAGAGATGGGGAATTTGTATAAACAGATGTCCAAGTAAATCTCAAAGTTACGAGAACCGCTTTATTATTATATCTTTTTATATAAGAAATGAAGGAGCGCTATTTTAAAGTGCTCCTTTTTTCATTAATATGTGCTCATGATCTATTTTTTCAAAAATATAAATTTTTTTCATTTACTACATAATTCGACAACTTTAATTAGTTTTGTTGTATAAAATATATACGATCATACATGCAGAATTTGTCGGAGGGTAATTTATGGAGGTTTTTGTAGCAAGACAGCCCATCTTTAATGCAAATGAAGATGTATACGGATACGAGCTTTTGTATCGGAGAAATCAAGATGAAAATGCATTTCCTGATATGGATGGGGATCAAGCGACAACTGAGCTCATCATCAACAGCTTCTTAAATATTGGAATTGACAAGCTTTCAAATGGGAAGCCTTGTTTTATTAATTTTACTGAAAACCTACTTAAACTAAGACTACCAACTTATTTCCAGCCGCGTGATATTGTTGTTGAAATACTTGAATCTATTGAACCAAGTAAAGAATTAGTTCAGATATGTAAGGATTTAAAAGAACTTGGTTATCAAATTGCACTTGATGATTATGTTTTTAATGAGGAGAATTCATATTCATATGAGCTTTTGAAACATATAGATATCGTAAAAGTTGATTTCCTGTTTACACCGAAAAAAATGAGAGACAAAGTAGAGTCCATTGTCAAACGAATGAACCTAAAAATGGTTGCAGAGAAAGTTGAAACGAGAGAAGAATTTGAGGAGGGAAAGAGAAAGGGTTATCATTATTTTCAAGGCTATTTCTTTGCTAAGCCAACGGTAATTTCAACTCGTGATGTTCCTACCTATTTTCATTCATATTATGAAATGATACAACACTTGTCGACTAATGATCCGTGTATAGACCGAATTACTGAATTAATAGAGAAGGATATCTCCTTATCGTATAAATTATTAAAATTAATCAATTCGCCTGCATACAGGCCAAAACAAAAAATCAATTCGATCAGACAAGCCGTTGTTTTGTTAGGGCTTATTGAGTTAGAAAAATGGATTTATGTACTCGCAGTACGCGAGTCCACAATTGAGAAAAGAGAGATTTCACAGGAAAACATTCAATTGAGTCTTACGAGAGCAAAAATGTGTGAGGAAATTGAAAAAATTAGAATGAAAAGAAATCCTTCTCCAAGTTATTTTATGACAGGTATGTTTTCAATTATGGATTCGATCTTAAGAATTCCGATGAGTATGATATTAAAGGATCTTCCCCTTGAAGAAGATATTTGTGATGCTTTAAATGGAAAAGGAAATCCGTTGAAGGAAGTTCTTGATCTTGTTCTCGCTGTAGAAACTGCTCAATGGAATGTAATAAGTGAAAAATGTAAGGATATGAATATTAATGAAAAAGACTTATTTAAATTATATGCAGAATCATTAAATTGGTCGAATGAACTAGTATCCAAGGAAAAGTTTATTAATTAATGTTGGACCTGCCTTCATAAAGAGGGCAGGTTTTTATTTCCTTAAAATTTCCAATATGGGTCCGAATTTTTGCTTATCTTTCGCTTCGAAATAGGAATGGAATGGATTTCCATTATTATTAATTCGTTTTATGATTTGTGGTATTTGGAAATTTTCCATCTTTAGATGATCATTTACTTCTTCCCAATAAAGCGGAGTTGCTACGGTAGCCTCCTTTGTACCTCTAGGTGAATAGGGAGCAATAATGGTTTTTCCTTCTGCATGCTGAATGTAATCGACATAAAGTCGGTTGCCTCTATTCTTTTTCATCCTTTCAATGGTAAAAGAAGCGGGATCCTTAGTAACAAGATATTCAGCGATAAAAGCTGTAAATAATCTTGTTTCATCATAGGAATATGTATTTTCTGGTAATGGTAAATAAATTTGTAGTCCTTTGTTTCCCGACGTTTTAATAAAGCTAATCAATTCCAGCTGCTCAAAAATTTCCTTAATTAACAAAGCAGCTTTGATGGCTAGACCAAATGCATCTCTTGATGGCGGATCTAGATCAAATACAATTTCGCTCGGGCCTTTACTTAGAGTCGTTTGAAAAGGGATATGAAATTCGAATGCCAATTGATTACCAAGCCAGAGAAGTGTCTTTAATTGATTGCAAATAATATAGATGATCTCGTCTGACATTTCAGTTTCAACAAATTCTGGAGCGTACTCTGGACAATTTTTCTGATAAAAAGGATTTCCAAAAATACCATGTGGATACCGAATAACAGTTAATAATCGATTTTTAAGAAATGGAAGCATATAGGGTGAGATTTCTTGTAAATAATGAATATAATCGATTTTTTGAATGGGTGGTTCAGCCCATAAAGGTTTATCAGGATGTGTCACCTCAATATCAGATGGGAAATTCTTTTGCTTTTGAATGAATTGATCGTAAGTACAATCATTTGGACTTAAATCAAATCTAAATTGGTGAAAATGAGGTTCTCGCATCTGCCCCTCATACATCTCCAAATATTTAACCTCTACACAAATTGCCGGCTCAACATAAATATATTTATTATCCTCATCTGTTTTATTCCCTTTAATAATTTCATATAATGCTTTTTTTTCGTCTGGCTTTAAACCAAAAATGAATTGCCCGATGGATATAACTTTTGTGTCTTGATAAACACTGGCATAAAAGTATCCATTTGTTTTTTCGTATGCAGTGATAAAACATGAAACATATTTCCAATTCTTATATTTTAACCATAGCGTTGTTCTTTTTCCTTCTTCCCATATGTTCGTTTTTTGCTTTGCTACAATTCCTTCTCCGTTGAAAAGAATTACCTTTTCCCAAATTTCATTAAATTCATCAAAGTAGGGGATATATTGTACAAGCTTGGTATTCATTTCATCAGGGAGTAATGGAAGGTGACATTTCTTAAAAAAATCATACAGTGTCTTTTTTCTTGAAAGATAATCCACATTTTTCAAGGGTTTTCCTTTTATTTGAAGGACATCAAATATGAGAAGATGACATGGAGATGCTTTTGCCTTCTCAGTAATCCTACTCAAAGATCTCATTCTTCCTCTTACTTGGACTGTAGAAAATTGTGACTTATATGCATTCTCTAAAAAGACGAGTTCTCCGTCGAATGTTAAAGGAAGATAGGGTTTGAGCTTGTCTTTATAATCTTCAAGAAATGAGCTTATTTCAGGGAAAATGTTTAATAATGGCTTGCCATTTCTGCTTACTAATGACATTTCATTATGATCCCAGTGTAATATTGCACGAAATCCATCATATTTCACTTCATAGAGCCAGTCATTCACTTTTGGAACCTCAAATGTTAAACTTGGCAGCATTGGCTTCATACAAGAAAACAACATCCTTTCCAAATGCATTTTTCATTTCTATCAATTAAGCAGTCATTATAGATTTTCCATTATCATTTACTGTTACTCAGTTTCCATAATTTTTTATGCATGTATCCATAGGTTTCACGCAAATTAAAGGTAAAAACATGATTGGAGTAATAATATGCATACAATGTGGAAAGGAAGCATTAGCTTTGGTTTAGTGAATATTCCTATTAAGCTTCATGCAGCAACAGAGGATAAGGATATTAAGCTGAGAAATCTTCATAAAGAATGTCATTCCCCGATAAAATACGAAAAAATGTGCCCTGTTTGCAATGTGGAAATTAAGAACGAGGATATTGTAAAGGCGTTCGAATATACAAAAGGAAAATTTGTTGTCCTAGAGAATGAGGATTTGGAAAAATTAAAAAAGGAAAATGAGGATAAGGCAGTTGAAATAATGGATTTTGTAAAAATGGAACAAATTGACCCGATCTATTATGACCGAACATACTATATGTCTCCCGGTGATGGTGGAGGGAAAGCTTATTCGTTATTACGTAAAGCATTAAAAGAATCAGAAAAAGTTGGATTAGCAAAAATAATAATTCGTTCTAAGGAACAGCTTGCTGTTCTTCGTGTTTATGAGAATACCTTAGTTATGGAGACAATCCATTACCCTGATGAGGTTCGGAAATCTGAAGATGTACCTAATGTTCCAGCTGATGATAAGGTAACGAAAAAAGAAATTGATACAGCCATTCTTTTAATTGACCAATTAACATCAGATTTTGACCCTGAAAAGTATACAGATGATTACCGTACAGCCTTATTAGGGCTTATTGATTCGAAGCGGACAGGCAAGGAGATTGTTACCCCAGTAGAAAAAGAGCCTACAACGAATGTGACCGATTTAATGGCAGCATTACAAGCATCCATTGATAAAACGAAACCAAAAAAGCCAGCAGCAAAAAAGAAAAGAACCACCGCAACAAAAGCCAAAAAAGAAGCATAGGCTTTATACTGAATATTGTTTTGAGGATCTACCGATTTTATATAGACAAAATCGGTTTTTTCAACTGTTGGGAATGTTCATCATTTTCGGGTATGATTAAAAGATATTAAGTAGTTGGAGTTGAAAATATGGACCAAAAAATCTTGCCTGCATCATCTTCTATGAAAGAATTTGAACGATTTTTAATAAGCCCATATAAAATCGGTGTCTTTCTTGATATGCATATTGCTCAGCTAAAAAATATTGATAAAATGGCAAAAGAACATGATAAACAAATGATTTATCATGTAGATTTAATTCATGGAATCAAGAATGACGAATATGCAACAGAGTATATTTGTCAAGAATATAAACCATTTGGCTTAATTTCAACAAAATCAAGTGTTATTTTAAAGGCAAAACAAAAAGGAGTTATTGCAGTTCAGAGGATCTTTCTTATTGATACGCATGCCCTTGAAAAAAACTATAAGATATTAGAAAAGACAAAACCTGATTATATAGAGGTATTACCAGGAGCTATGCCTTGGATGATCGAAGAAGTACGTACCCGAGTAAAAACTCCTATTTTTGCAGGAGGACTTATTCGGACTAGGGAAGAGGTGCGAAATGCGCTGTTAGCTGGGGCATCAGCGATAACGACATCAAAAACTGATCTATGGGAAATGTAATGAAAATGTTGACAGCGCTTTCAGGGGAATGTATACTTTCTGTTACAAGTTAATTTTAGTGTTGGAGATACGGAGATGCACACAGCTTAGACCTACTACTCATGGTTTATTCTGCTGTGATCTCCTTTTTTGTGTTTTATGAGTCAAAATATCTAGGGGGAGATTTTATATGTCAGCATTTATGGGGGAAGTCGTCGGTACGATGATTCTGATCTTATTCGGGGGAGGAGTCGTTGCCGGAGCGAATTTAAAGAAGACATTTTCCTTTAGTGGCGGATGGATTGTCATAACCATTGCATGGGGATTAGCAGTAACTATGGGTGTTTTTGCAGTTGGATCAATTAGCGGTGCCCACTTAAATCCAGCGGTTACGATTGGTTTAGCTTTGAATGGTGATTTTCCATGGACAGACGTCCCAGGCTATATAATTGCTCAATTGATTGGTGGATTTTTAGGAGGCGTTCTTGTTTATCTTCATTATTTGCCACATTGGAAAATTACAGAGGATCAAGGAGCGAAATTGGCAGTTTTTTCAACAAGCCCTGCTATCCGTCATACTTTCTCCAATCTTTTAAGTGAAATCATTGGAACATTTATTCTTGTGTTAGGCCTACTATTTATTGGAGCAAATCAATTTACAGAAGGCTTGAATCCAATTGCAGTTGGGCTATTAATTGTTGTTATTGGTATGTCACTTGGGGGAACAACAGGATATGCGATCAATCCTGCACGTGATCTTGGTCCTCGAATTGCTCATTTTCTTCTACCGATACCTGGAAAAGGGAAATCTGGCTGGGACTATGCGTGGATTCCTGTTGTCGGACCGATTATGGGAGGTTCTCTCGGTTCCATATTCTATCAAATTGTGTTTTCAGGAAAGAGTTCAATTATGTTATGGACGATCCTTGCTGTTAATATAGTTGTATTAATCATTGTATATCTATTTGGAAAAAAAGAAGATGTAAAAATGGAATCATCGAATATATCTGCATAATAGAAATTTAACGATTGAATGGGGGAAGGGAAAATGGAAAAATATATTTTATCTTTGGATCAAGGAACAACAAGTTCAAGAGCAATTCTTTTTAACAAAAAAGGAGGCATTACCCATGTAGCCCAAAAGGAGTTTACGCAACATTTCCCTAAAGCAGGCTGGGTAGAACACAATGCCAATGAAATATGGGGCTCGATTCTGTCAGTCATTGCTGAGGTGCTTTCTGAATCTGGTGTTAAACCTGAGCAAATTGCTGGTATAGGAATCACAAATCAGCGTGAAACAACTGTTGTTTGGGATAAGGAAACCGGTAAGCCAGTATATAATGCGATCGTCTGGCAATCTAGGCAGACTAGTGAAATATGCGATGAATTGAAGGAAAAAGGCTATAATGATCTTTTCCGTGAAAAAACAGGATTACTAATCGATGCCTATTTTTCAGGTACAAAAGTGAAATGGATTTTGGATCATGTAGAAGGCGCTCGAGAAAAAGCTAAGCAAGGGAAATTATTGTTTGGAACGATTGATACATGGCTGATATGGAAGCTTTCTGGCGGAAATGCCCATGTAACGGATTATTCTAATGCTTCAAGAACGCTTATGTTTAATATTTATGATCTTAAATGGGATGAAGAGTTGCTGAAAATTCTGGATGTGCCGCCATCCATGCTACCTGAAGTAAGGTCATCATCAGAAATTTATGGTTATACCGCTGACTATCATTTTTTTGGCAAGGAGATTCCGATAGCTGGAGCTGCCGGAGATCAGCAGGCAGCTTTATTCGGTCAAGCATGCTTTGAAAAAGGGATGGCGAAAAACACATATGGAACAGGCTGCTTCATGCTTATGAACACAGGGGAAAAAGCTGTTCGTTCCGATCATGGACTATTAACAACAATCGCATGGGGTTTAAGTGGAAAGGTAGAATATGCTCTTGAAGGAAGTATTTTTGTTGCTGGATCAGCGATACAATGGCTTCGCGATGGGATGAGAATGCTACAGAGTGCACAAGATAGCGAAAGTTATGCTAAGAAAGTAGATTCAACGGATGGTGTATATGTTGTACCTGCTTTTGTCGGACTAGGGACCCCTTATTGGGATAGTGAAGTAAGAGGAGCTGTATTCGGCCTGACAAGAGGTACATCTAAGGAGCATTTTATTCGTGCTACACTAGAATCACTCGCCTACCAAACGAAAGATGTATTGTCAGCGATGGAAGCAGATTCAGGTATCGAATTAAAGACACTCCGTGTTGATGGAGGTGCAGTTAAGAATAATTTTCTTATGGATTTCCAAAGCAATATTTTAAATGTCCCTGTTGAAAGACCGACAATTAATGAAACAACTGCTCTTGGAGCTGCCTATTTAGCAGGTATTGCAGTTGGGTTCTGGAAAAATCAAGAAGAGATTGCCGGTCAATGGGCAATCGACAAATCGTTTGCACCTACCATGGAATCTAATATTCGTAATGATTTGTATAATGGCTGGAAAAAAGCAGTACATGCTGCAATGGCTTTTAAATAATGTGAAACTTTAAACATGATAAATGTTTCCAAACAACATGAAGTATGTTAAAATAAAAATAAGTTAATAGCTCGGTAGGAGAAATGGAGAGACCACAAATTCATTATCATTAATTGATAATGTTATTTGTGGTCTTTTTTTACCATCTACCGTAACAGGGAATAATTTGTAATAGTAAAACTCTTTCTATAATAGGAGGTCATTGAAATGAAATTTTCAAACCATAATCGAAAAGAAATGATAAATAAACTAAAGACTATAAAATTCGATGTATTAGTAATCGGTGGGGGAATTACTGGTGCAGGTATTGCACTCGATGGTGTGACGAGAGGAATAAATGCAGCTCTTGTTGAAATGCAGGATTTTGCTGCGGGAACTTCAAGCCGTTCAACAAAGCTAGTCCATGGAGGGCTTCGATATTTAAAACAATTTGAAGTACAGATGGTTGCTGAGGTTGGAAAGGAACGAGCTATTGTTTATGACAATGGTCCTCATGTAACGACTCCAGAGTGGATGCTCCTCCCTATGCATAAAGGAGGAACTTTTGGGAAATTTAGTACTTCAATTGGTTTGAGAGTGTATGATTTTTTAGCAGGGGTTAAAAAGTCTGAACGCAGAAGCATGCTTAGTGTACAAGAAACCATTAACAAAGAGCCGCTTGTTAAGAAAGATGGATTAAAGGGCGGGGGCTATTATGTAGAATACCGTACAGATGATGCGCGCTTAACAATTGAAGTTATCAAAGCTGCTGCAGAAAAAGGTGCAATTCCAATAAATTATACTAAGGTTGACCAAATCCTATATGAGAATGGAAAAGTTATCGGTGTTCTTGTTATCGATCAGCTGACAGGGGAGAAATATGAAATCAAGGCTGAGAAAATTGTTAATGCAGCAGGTCCTTGGGTCGATTCCATACGTGAAATGGATGGGTCCAAAAAAGGAAAGACATTGCAGTTAACAAAAGGCGTTCATTTAGTAATTGACCAATCAAGATTCCCTCTAAAACAGGCCGTTTATTTTGATACACCTGATAATCGGATGGTATTTGCGATTCCAAGAGAAGGAAAGGCATATATAGGAACAACAGATACTTTTTACGGAGAAGATCCAGTGAGTCCGAAAATGACGATTGAAGATCGAACTTATATTATTAATGCGATAAATTATATGTTCCCAGAAGTCAAAATCACGGATAAAGATGTGGAATCCAGTTGGGCAGGAGTTCGTCCGCTTATTTTGGAAGAAGGGAAGGACCCTTCAGAAATTTCTCGTAAGGATGAAATTTGGGAATCTGAGTCAGGGCTCATTACAATTGCTGGAGGAAAACTTACTGGGTACCGAAAAATGGCGGAAACAATAGTAGATGTTCTAGCGAAGAGATTCAAAGAGGAACAAAATAAAAGCTTTCCAAGCTGTCAAACGAAATTTTTGCCAATTTCTGGTGGTGATGTGGGCGGTTCAAGTAAATTTGTTGAATACATTTCAAAGGAGTCCCAAAAAGGAATTGATGCAGGTTTAACAAAAGAGGATGCTGTTCAACTTACTTCAATGTATGGTTCAAATGTATCTATCTTATTTAAAATGATTGAAGACTATGGAACGAGTGAGGCAGAAAAATATTATTTACCTATAAAACTATGGCTTAAATTGAGATATGCGTTGGAACACGAATTGACTGCAACACCCGTCGACTTTTTTATTCGCAGGACAGGTGCCTTATTGTTTGACATTGAAACAGTCAGAAAGTATCAAAACGAAGTGATTGATTATATGGCTGATTATTTTGAATGGAATCAGGATTCAAAGGCGAAATACGATCATCAATTACAAAAAGAACTACAAGATGCAACTGTTCCATTTGATCAGCTATAAGTTTATCTATTATGTATCCGATTTTTTGTACAGGACTGTTTCGAAGTCTAAAACTGGACATCTGAAACAGTCCTGCATTTTTAGGAGCACTTATTAATTTTTCTTTTTCACTATACTAAAAAGAACAATTATCGAAACAGTTCCAATTAATACGAGTAAAATACTAATAAGAGAATTTTTGTTCTTGAAGTCATCTTCTAATTGGAAAGTAATACTTGGCTCTCTCCCTTTTCCAAGTTCTGATAGGTCTTTATCAGCAAATTGTATTTCTGCACTTCTTCCACAATTAATTACTGTTAGCTTTTATTAAATAGATTTCTAATTTGCTTTGATATTCGATTTGCCCCAAACCTCATCTAATGTTTCCCTAAAGAGCTGATCCAATTGCTCTGTCGGATCTGGGATATAAATATTTAAGCTCTTCGCATATACCTCTAAATGTTCAATTTCCTTGTTTATGTATTGATTAATGAGTTCAATTCTGGGTTCTAAATCTAGCTCTTCACCCGCCATTTTTCGTTTCAGTAAAGTATTGATTTCATTTCTACGTTCACCTGAAGGTAATAAATCTTCGAGAAGGCTTTGAAATTGAATTGGTGGGATATTTTTGTATTTTTCAATCCATTTAGCTGCAAGTATTGGCCGAAGCACATAGAAATACTTTTTGATTTTCACATCCTCACCTTGAAGATAATCACGATAATTTCCTTTAGCCATATTAAGGTAATGATAAAGACAAGAATGTGGAGCAAAGATGTCCTTAGCAAAGGTTCTCATTTTGTTTGTCATAGAGGTTGCCTCATAGTACACAATGTTGGACATTAACCATTCCAAAAGTGGCGGATTCGATTTTCTAAAAAGCTTTAAAGCTTTAGTTAATTCCCAACCGCTCACATCTAAAAGGTCATCAATAGGAATAGAAATAGAATCATGCTTCGGAACTTCAATAACATCACGTTTTCGATCAATGGACAGATACCAATTTTTCTTATGGATATAAATGAAACGTACATCATAGTCACTATCTTTAGATGGGAATCCCCAAGACCGGCTTCCTGCTTCACAGGCATAGAGGATTTTTACATCGTAATCGATTTCAATCTGCTTAATAACCTCTAGAATATGTTCTTTCATAATAAAAATCCCTTTCAAAATTAGTATTGGCATGGATTTTAAATAATATCGTAGATTGGGAATAATATTTTAACTAATTGGATATTCGGTCTATTGTGTTTTTTAATACCTAACATTTTTTTCTCGCTCAAATCCTAAAAAACGCGTCCCTTGAAAAGTCAATTTTCCATAGTCTCCTGCAGCAAGCTGACCATACACATTGCCAGCTACTTGTAACTCCATCCTGCCACCGCTTTCTACTTCAAAAGTGGCAAAATAGGACGTAGTTGAGTGGTGATGGACATGGTTATCGTGATTGTGTGCATGTCTGCTTACTTGCGTTCTTTTTGTTACGAGCTTGGCAGACACATCTACTACTGGCTGCTTATTATTATAATTCCACTGCTTTATTCCCCGAACAAATTGATAAAGAATGAATCCGAAAACGACAATAAATAAAATAGGAAATATAAAAGAAAAAAATGAAAATATATTAAATCCTGGACTAAAACCAGTACCATATTCCACTAATATCTCCTCCTCTCAATGTACTTATTATACGAGGGTGAGGTGGGAAATGTTTCAAATTGAATGATTAACCAACAGATTCTTGACATGATTTAATCTATATGCTATTATATAAAATGCTGTATTCGAAGTGTTATGGAAAAGTCGTGAAAATCATGCAAATATTGGAGCTTTTGCCCTTCGATATATATAGAATACGACTATCGTTTTATTCGATTACTGCTCTTTAGATTAATAGGTGAGCAATGGGTTTGAAATTAAGAGTAATTTGTGGACAACTATTTATGTTGAATTTCTTCTTAAGTCATCTTCTGAAAAACCAGGATTTACCTCGCTTTAAAACTTCAATTATTTAACTAGCAACGTGAAAAATCTCAAGAGTATCATTTCCGAAATTAATTATTAAAAATTCCTGATTCCCACTGGCACGGCCTAGGAGCCGTAAGGATGGAAGAGAGGCAGGGCTTTCATTGTTTTAGGTGTAAAGCACTCGAATAACCGAACATGCGATCATAAGGTCTTATTGGCATGAAAAAGATTTGACAAATGGATATTCTCCCCTTATGATTAGGTTAACGCTGTAATGTTCGTTATATATTTTTTGGATAAGTGGTCGTAGCTGCAATCAATTGTGGACGATTTTTTTATTCCTCAATATTGTTGCACGACCTTTTTATGTTTAAGTTTATATAATCAAGACTTATAGTGAACACTTTTTTGGAGGTAATAACATGAACACAGGTAAAGTTAAATGGTTTAATGCAGAAAAAGGATTTGGATTTATCGAGTCTTCAGAAGGTCAAGATGTATTCGTACACTTTTCTGCAATTCAAACTGAAGGTTTCAAAACTTTAGAAGAAGGTCAAGAAGTAACTTTCGAAATCGTTGAAGGTAACCGTGGACCTCAAGCTGCTAACGTAGCAAAAGCATAATATTGTGAGAAATGAAGTGATGCATGTCATTCATGCATCACTTTTTTACGTTGTTTTTCTCCACTTTGTATTCTTCATTCATTCCTCAAAAGAGAATCCATCCTTTATTAACTTTTTTGGAATAAAAGTTTTCCTCTCTTAATTTTTGGAGAAGGGCTAGATGAATTCAATTTTTAAAAAATGAATTTAAATTCTTAATCTAGAAATGTAAAAAAGAGATGCAAACTGGAAAACCTACTAACGTAACGATTGTTTAAAAACTAAACGAATAAGAATAAATAACTAGAGGTTATTTAAGGAGGAACAAATTTGACAACTTTTTCAGATTTTGGTTTAAGTAATGAATTAATAAAAGCCCTTTCAAACATGGGATTTGAGGAACCTACACCAATTCAATCACAAGCGATCCCAATTGGACTTTCAGGAAAAGACATGATTGGGCAGGCACAAACAGGTACAGGGAAAACAACTGCATTCGGAGTGCCATTATTGGAAAAAATAAATATTAATGATGGAATCCAAGGACTTGTTTTAGCACCTACGCGTGAGCTTGCTGTCCAAGTAGCAGAGGAATTAAACCGTATTGGGCATGTGAAGGGTGTAAAAACCTTGCCGATATATGGTGGGCAGGATATCAATCGCCAGATCCGTGCATTAAAGAATAAACCGCATATCATTGCTGCAACTCCAGGAAGATTGATTGACCATATAGAGAGAAGAACAATACGTCTTGCAAACATAAAAATGGTTGTTTTAGATGAAGCGGATGAAATGCTCAATATGGGCTTTATTGAAGATATTGAACGAATTCTAAGTGAAATAAAAGAAGAGCGTCAGACCCTTCTTTTCTCTGCAACAATGCCAAAAAGAATCCAATCACTTGCAGAAAAGTTTATGAGTGATCCGGAATTAGTCAAAATCAAGGCAAAAGAAATGACAGTAAAAAATATAGAGCAGCACTATATGGAAGTACATGAAAAGCAAAAGTTTGATGTGCTTTGCAGTCTTTTAGATATCCAATCTCCTGAACTGGCCATCGTTTTTGGACGTACAAAAAAACGTGTGGATGAAGTGGTGGAGGGTTTAATTAAACGAGGGTATTCTGCTGAAGGCATACATGGGGACATTCCACAAGCAAAACGAGATCAAGTTATCCGCAGATTTAAAGAGCAGACGATCGATATTATGGTTGCCACAGATGTTGCGGCAAGGGGACTTGATATAAGCGGCGTATCACATGTTTATAATTTTGATATTCCGCAAGATCCTGAAAGCTATGTACACAGAATTGGAAGAACAGGTCGTGCAGGTAATAAGGGATTGGCAGTTACTTTTGTAACACCTAGAGAAATTGATCATTTAAAAATTATTGAAAATGTAACTAAGAGCAAAATGATGAAAAAGCCTGTTCCATCTTTTAAAGATGTTCTTGCAGGTAATCAGCAGGCTACAATTAATCGTCTTATGTCCGTTATTGAAAGAAACGACCATAATGATTATAAAAGAGCAGCAGAGTCTCTGCTTGAAGACACGGATTCTGTCACTTTGCTTGCAGCTGCTTTAAAATTATTAACGAAAGATCCAGATGCTACTCCGGTAAAATTATCAGCTGTCGAGCCTATTCGTGTTAGAAAGCCGCGTGCTGATCGAGGTGGAGACAGGAAACGTTATAATGATCGCGGAAGAAATTCCAGCAAAGACGGTTGGGACAGAAGAAAAAGAAATAGAACTCGTAATAAATAATTGAAACTAAATTTATTATGTATTTCTAGAGCCATATTTGGATAAAATCCTAAATATTACCCATAATAGTTGATGCAGGGTAATAATTCTGTCAGTGATTGATATTTAGGAGGATTAAAATGGCAACAGGTAAAGTAAAATGGTTTAACGCAGAAAAAGGTTTTGGATTTATTGAGGTAGAGGGCGGAGAGGATGTTTTCGTTCACTATTCTGCAATCCAAAGCGAAGGCTTCAAAACCCTTGAAGAAGGCCAAGAAGTTAATTTTGACATAGAAGAGGGACAAAGAGGACCTCAAGCTGTAAATGTAACGAAAGCATAAAGCCTAAAAAAGAGCCCTCAATAGTGGCTCTTTTATTATGTGTAATGTTTAAAGTAGGTCATAATATGAATGATAAAATCATTTTAGAGAAGGGGAAGGGGCATGAAGGAATTTACAGTCCATTTTCATAAGGAAGATCAAGTCGAATCAATGAAGGTCCAGAAATTAAGTGAAGCGGATTTTGAAAGATTGACAGAAGGAGGAACAAGACACTTATTCGAATTGGATACAAATATAGGCTTCTTTATTTATTTTGATGCTATTGACAATAATGGGAAGGAATCATATATGGTTCTTCAATATGAGGAGGATAATGAAGATCCAAGTGCATGCTATGCATTTGAATTGAAAGATTTTTATCAGTTTGCAGCGTTGCATTTGAATGATTTAGAGTTTCAAGAAGAGAATGACGAGAATGATTCTGATGAGGAAGAATATAGCCCCATTCATCATTTGGCACACTTAATGTACCATATTGTTGAAGATGGAAAAGATCTTGAAGTTTAAAGAGCAGGGGATTCCTGCTCTTTTCTTACACGTAAAGAAAGTATAAATTGCCAGCACAGAAGATGATTTGATGTGGTTTCCAATTTTAGGAATTAAGTGCGACGGACAGGACAAGGAAGGCTTCGATAGCGATTAACATCGCACGAAGGAAAAGCGATAGCTTTTACTAGGATGTCCTAGTCGGGCGAATGCCACAGGATAAGGAAAGCTTCGTCAGAGATACATCGCACGACCAAAAGAGAAGCTTTTGGGAGGATGTGGCGTGTATGAGCGCGATAAGTGCAACTTCGCCTCTGTCTTCGCCTTTCCAAGGCTCGCCAATCGGCGAGTTTTCTTTATTCTTCATCAATATCTGAAAGATGCTCATTGCAAAATTTCGTAATTGTTTTTTCTTCTTCTTCATCTAATGCAAAGTCTAAAATCTGCTCTGAAGAAAGGAAATAATAATTCAAAATCCTGCTATCATCTTCATGCATATAAAAAAGAACTCGGAGCTGGACGCCATTTTCTGAGAATAGCTCATCGTCCTCATCTACTTCGATATTTAAAAAGAATTCAAAGCGATCTCCTATTAAAATTCCTGTAGGGTCTTTTAATTTTTCAGCAGTATAGCCTGTGATATTCATTGCTTTCACCCTTTCGTATATAAACCATAATCTTGGTTAACGAAAACATTATACACCTTACCCACAAGAATGTAATAGTATAACTCATATTAATATAATTTTCTATAAGTTTTCTTCATATAATTTGGCTAGTGTGAAAAGAAGAGATATGATTTTTGACGGAGCAGGGGATATGTGTTATACTAATAATATTGAATGAATCCCATAATTCACTTGTTATTTAGAGTTGGTATTTTATGTCGCTTTATTTAACGAGTGTTTTTATTTTTTGGGGAAATTAGGGTTCAACTCTTTAGGAGGTGCCTTTAAATGGCAATGGGATTTGGAAGAAAGAATACAGAAGAAATTAAGCTGGAAGAAATTAAGATTTGGGAATGTACTTCTGAAACGTGTAATTGCTGGATTCGAGATAATTTTAAAAGTAGTCAAAAACCAACTTGCCCAATCTGCAGCAGTGAGATGAAAGAAACGACAAAAGAGCTGCAGGTAGTCAACAATAATAGTATTTATTCGAATAATTAATATATAATTTTTACAGGGCGATGTCAATCGCCCTTTTTATTTTTTAAAAGAATTTCGATGCCGCTTACATCACTTAAAAGTAAATTTGGGCAAAGTTTCATTTGATTCTCCATTTTCTAACAACTGTAAATATTGTTGAATAGACTCCTCTTCCTGGGATAAAAGCTGTTAATGGGTAGCGTGTAGAAGGACAAGCAAGAGTCTTCGAAGCGGCACTTAGTTATGAAGTAAGAGATGCAAATGGCTTGATCGTTTCCAAAGAGCGCACTATTATGGCCGATGCAAGAGCTCCTGAGTCTGGAAATTTCCGAAGTACGTTACTTTTTTGGCAAAACACCAACAGCAAGTACAGGTAAACTTTGAGTTTTCACAGGAAGCGCTAAGGATGGGAGTATTCAAGATCTCGTAAGGATAAAAGTAGTTTTTTAATGACTATTACTTCCTTTTCCATCTAAAACAACTTTTTATTAACATGTTATTTTATCACAAACGCTTTAAGTCACTCCGAAAAGAAATAGAATAAAATTCACTTTCAAACAAAAAATAAAATGACAATAGATAGGGAGTGAATGATATGGATGTAAATCGAGTAAAACAAATCCTTTCCTCTTCTGCAGACATCGAGGTTTTGTACAATGGTGTGTCAATATGGATTGATAAAATTAATGAAGATGTTAATACCGCAACTGTTCATTTACGTGGTCCATTAGAAGAAAGATCTGTTGTTGTAATTTCTGAACTCCAGGAACAATAACATTTTAGCCACCCTTTAATTAGGGTGGCTGTTGTTATTAAAAAATATTGGATTTATAGCAAATGTTTAAATACAATATCAGTAAAGTTCCATTAGATTGAAGGTGTCATAATGAAAACAATACTTGTAGCAGACGATGACCAGCATGTAAGGTATTTAGTTAAAGAATTATTAATGAAAGAAGGTTTCCGAATAGTTGAGGCAGAAAATGGAGTAAAGGCATTGGAAATGCTCGAGAGTCAATTATGTGAATTAGCAATCGTAGATATTATGATGCCTGTTATGGATGGCTATAAATTAACAGAAGAAATACGAAAGAGTTACGATATTCCCGTTGTATTATTAACCGCTAAGAGCCAAATAGAAGATAAAGAGAAAGGCTATTTATCAGGGACAGATGATTATTTAGTAAAGCCTTTCGAGCCAAAGGAACTTTTGTTTAGAGTGAATGCTTTGCTTAGAAGATATGGAAAGGTTACCGAAACGAATATTCGGATAGGCTCCATGTTCATTAATAAAAAAAGCTACGAAGTTGAATGGAATGGAAAAACATACATATTGCCTTTAAAAGAATTTGAACTGCTCTATTATTTAGCATCCAGGCCGAATCAAGTATTTGGCAGGGGACAGTTGATTGAAAATGTATGGGGTATGGATTATGAAGGAGACGAGAGAACGGTTGATGTTCATATTAAACGGCTAAGGGAGAGGTTTGCGCAAGCTGAGAATGATTTTTCCATAAAGACAATTAGAGGGATTGGCTATTCCCTGGAGGTTTCATAATGAAGTCTCTTTATTCCAAATTTGCAGTAACAACGATTTTCATTATGCTTTTAAGTGGAATTATTTCTTTTTTGCTATCAAACATCCATTACCAAAGTATTTTAAAAAAGCAAAATGACGAGAAGATGACTCATATTGCTTTAGAGGTTTCTAGGTTTATCCAATCACATGATGAGGTCAGCTTAAATGAATACTTTGGTCATCTAGGTTTGATAGGGTATCAAATTTTTATCATTGATAATAAGGGGAATCGGCAATTCTTTGGTGCTCCATATAGAGAGCATAATCTATCTAATAAAGCTATAGAGAAAGTATTGAATGGCGAGGTTTATCATGGGATTGAGAATTTTCCTCATAAAACTTTTGTTACTGGTTTTTTTGCTAATGAACTAATGAATACTGTTGGTGTTCCTTTTGAATACCAGAACGAAAATTACGCCTTATTTCTCCGTCCAGATATTAAGCTATTATTTAATGAAATGCATAAAATGTTTGGTTGGCTTCTCATAGGTACGATCTCTTTTAGCATAATATTGGTTTTAATTAGTACAAAATTCCTTGTTAACCCGATAACAAAATTGAACAAAGCAACAGCGCTGATAGCTGAAGGGGACTTTGGAATAAAATTAAATATAAAACGAAATGATGAAATAGGGGATCTAGCAGCAAGCTTTCATTCCATGGCAAGTAAGCTAGAAAAAGTAAATGAGATGCGGAAAGAGTTCATCTCAAATATTTCTCATGACATTCAATCACCACTTTCTAATATTAAGGGCTATATGAAGCTATTAAAGAGTAGTCAGCTAACGGATCAGGATAAGCAGTATATTGAAATTGTTGATTCAGAAGTAAGTCGATTGTCATATATGACGAAGCAGCTTTTGCTATTATCCTCAATAGATAGCAAGAAAGAAATGTTAGAACCGAAAAGATTTAATGTAAGTGAACAGATTAAAAATGTTATTCGTCAATATCAGTGGAATTTGAGTGAAAAAGGAATAATGATAAGTTATTCTCTTCCAGAAACTTATATATATGGCGATTCTTTTTTGCTATATTCTGTATGGGAAAATTTGGTAACGAATGCTATTAAATATAGCGAAGAAGAAGGAGAGATAGATATCAATCTGAATGATGGGGGCGCTGCAATAGAAGTTAGCTTTAAAGATCAAGGAATTGGGATGGACCCTGAGGAGCTTGATAGAATTTACGATCGCTTTTATCGATCGGATTCCTCCAGAACGCGATCAATTGAAGGGACCGGCTTGGGATTATCTATTGTTCAATCCATTATTGAAATGCATAATGGAGAGATTAAGGTAGAGAGTAAAAAAGGGGAAGGGTCCATTTTTACAGTGATAGTTCCTAAGGAAAATATTTTCTAAAAAGTGCAGAAGCATGGCTGAGACCATGCTTCTGCACTTTTTAGTACAACGTGATCAACCTCTTTACTACTAGGCCATCTGCCGCTGGCAACTATACAATAGGTACCGACATTCATCTGGTATGCCTGCTCTGCTCCTTTTTACAATAGCATCCTTATTCATCATCCGATACTTTTCGATTGGTGCAGTAGAAATACTAGATTGTGAGCAGTATCCGCAATTTTCAGGACATAGCCCTGATTTTGTATTGATGATCATATTAAGCTTAACTTTTTCTCCATAGAAGTGATAACGAATCTGATAGGCGCTATGTAACAGCTCTAGAGGCTCTTCATCAGGGCTTTCTAAAATACTCAAGGCTTCTTCATCAGTTAGTTCGTATCCTTTTAATACTTGTTGAGCTAGTGTTTCCCATTTTGCCATTATCTTACTTCCGCTTTCATTATGATGCCCGTTGGATATTCCTAAATTGGCTTCGAGCAAGAACTTTGTGCTCCAATCGATAAGCCACCATCCCTGCACAAACAGAAAGAATGATATCCTTTGGAAGAGGTGGAATCATCCACAGCCAAGCTAATTTATAAGTAAAACCATCTGGTGCTGCTGCCCAAAATTTATAAGCAAAATACATCCAGTTTGTACCGAAAACATAATTAATCACTAAGCCAACTAATGCAGCCGAAATATAAATCGGAAGGGTCCTTTTTCTTTCGATGATTTTTCCGGTTACATAGGCTGTAAGAATAAAAGAAAGAATAAAACCAAAGGTAGGACTTAGTAAATGAGATAATCCTCCGCCGAATTTAGCGAATACAGGTGCTCCGACAAGGCCAACAAATGCATATACAGCCATGGTGATTGCTCCTAATCTGCTTCCAAGAATGGCTCCTGAAAGAATAGCAAAAAACGTTTGTAAGGTGATTGGTACTCCGCCAATAACCATGAATGGAACAATTGAAGTGATATTAGCACCTACACACATCAAGGCAACAAACATTCCTGCAAGTGTTAATTCAATTGGTCTTAATCTCTTTTTCATAAAGTATTCCTCCAAAAACAGTAGTAATATAAATAAAGAATAAATCTTAAGTTATTATATGTCAACTTAGTAATTATTAAGTTGACATATTGCGATAGGTTAATGAAAGATTGTAAAGTACTGTTCATCTTCTGTTCATATTCTAAAGTTATATTAAAGAAGTAATATTGTGTGGAATTGAATAATATAAAATTATCAAAAAGCTTTATTTTGATTAGGCTTTAATAACCTATTAAACTAAGTAGTAAAAAAACGAAATGGAGGATAAAAAGATGGGTAATAAATATAGTAAATTATTATTAAGATTGTCAGCATTATTTGGTCTTATCGGTGCTTTTCTAGGTTCACATATGGCTGGTTCCGGTGATTATGCTTTCAGACCAATTCATGCACATATACTTGTTGTTGGCTGGTTAACACTATTTGCATGGGCGATATATTATAAGGTGTTCTCACCAAAAATTGGGATATTAGCTAAGCTTCATGTTTATACAGCTGCTATAGGCTCAATTGGGTTAACAGTTGGAATGGCACTTTATATCTTTAAACCTGAGTTTCTTCCTAGTACACTAAACACGGTATTATATATTGTCGGAGGCTCCATTTTATTGTTGAGCTTTCTGTTATTTTTCCTATTAACGTTTACAAAAGAAGATAGATAATTGAAGCACTTGCTACAAGTGCTTTTTTGATTGTATAGGAAATTATAATTTTCGCTATCTGTTGATAACTTGAGATATAGTTTATCTACGTTCAGCTCCAGCGCCTACCTCCTCGAGGTCACAAGCCAATCCTCCCAGAAAGGTAAAGAACACCTTTCCGTGAGGCTCGTCTTGTGCTTGTCGGAGGTGAGCACTAAGGAAAGCTTCTTTGAATATTCATCGCAGGAACAATTTGTCCTTTAATTGTTCCGAAGGCGCTTGCGCATTTGTTCTTTCTTGGGATTCCTTTAGGGCACACTAGAAATTTATCTGTGGCAGTTAATTATGAAGATAGGGTTGTTGCCATTTTAAAAAGGGAGGCTGTGCTAAAGCTCAGTGTTGATAATGGCTATTTTGTTGTTGATTTTCGCTGTAGGCGTGAGATCCTCGAAAAATGCATTCGCATTTCCTTCGTGCGGTGTTTATTCGGGGAAGATTATCCAACGTCCTGCGGGAGAAGCGAAGTCAATGGGGGAATCCGCAGAAGCGATAGCGACGAGGAGGCTTCCGAAACGCCCGCGAGTGCTGGAAAGGAAAAAACACAAGTGGTGAATTCAACTTAAGATTGATCAATTGAGCAAAGTTCGAATGAAATACTTGCCATTCTTGAAATTATTAAGTAATTAGAAATTTCACTTTTTTGTCGAAAAATGTATAAGATAGTACAAAAATATCTCTTGCGCCTAGTTTTTTGATTATTTATAATTATCTAAAGAAATAGTTTTATAACATAGGAACCGTCACAGTATACAACTGGAATTAAATACTAGTTTAGAATTGTTTTGTATAAATCAATTATGATCTAGTACTTTAGTTTAGGTTGTGTTTAAACAGAACGGAGCTATGGAACCAAGTTTGTGGAAAATTATAAAGGGGGAAAATAGGTGAATAAGAAATTTTTAGTCTTTTTTAGCATTTTATTAGTTTTTAGTATGTTCCTTACAGCTTGTAGCGGCGGGAAGAAAACTGGCGGTGAAACAGCAACTGGGCCTGAAAAAACAGAAGAAAAGCCTGAAGTACCACAGGACTTACGAATAAACATTAATACTGAACCACCATCTTTACATCCTGGTTTAGCGAAGGATTCAACATCTGGAACAGTACTCCGCCAAACCTTTGAAGGGTTAACTCGTATTAATGCAGAAGGAAAAGCTGAAGATGCAGCTGCAGAAAAAATTGCCGTTTCTGATGACCAGAAGGTTTATACTTTCACTCTTCGTGATGCGGTATGGTCAAATGACGATCCTGTAACTGCTAAAGACTTTGAATATGCATGGAAATGGGCATTAGATCCAGAAAACCAATCTGAATATGCCTATCAGCTTTATTATATTAAAGGAGCTCGTGCAGCCAATGCTGAGGGTGGATCACTTGATGAAGTTGGAGTGAAAGCATTAGATGAGAAGACGCTTGAAGTAACACTTGAAAATCCAACACCGTATTTCTTAGAGCTGACAGCGTTCTATACTTACCTTCCAATTAATAGCAAAGTTGCCGAAGCAAATCCAAATTGGGCAAATGATGCAGGGGATAATTATACTTCCAATGGTCCATTTGTGATGACAGAATGGTCTCACAGCGACAAAATCCTTCTTAAAAAGAACGAAAAATATTGGGATGCTAAAACTGTAAAACTTAACACAATCGAAATGGTCATGATCAATGATTCTAACACTGAACTATCTATGTTTGAAAATGGTGAACTTGATTGGGCAGGATCTCCTAATGGCAATCTTCCGACAGATGCAATGCAGACTCTTAAAGATGAAGGCCGCTTAACGACGCAACCAATTGCTGGTGTTTATAATTATAAATTCAATACTACAGTTGAGCCTTTTAACAATGTAAACATCCGTAAAGCTTTTGCACATGCAATCAACCGTCAGGAAATTATCGATAACATTGCACAAGGTGAGCAATTGCCTGCTATGGCAATCGTTCCGCCATCAATGTTCCCTGATAATGAAAAAGGCTTTTTCTCTGATAATGATGTAGAGAAAGCTAAAGAATATTTGCAAAAAGGATTAGAGGAATTAGGATATAAGGATGTTTCTGAGTTTCCAGCAGTTACTTTGTCTTTTAACACTTTAGAACTTCATCAAAAGATTGCGCAGGCAGTTCAAGATATGTGGAAGCAAAATTTAGGTGTTGAAGTAACATTAGATAACCAAGAGTGGGCTGTTTACATTGATAAGCTTCACTCACTTGATTATCAAATCGGACGTTTAGGCTGGTTAGGAGACTTTAATGATGCCATCAACTTCCTTGAATTGTACCGAGATGCTGATGGTGGTAATAATGATACTGGCTGGGAAAGTAAAGAATTCCAAGATCTGCTTGCAAAATCTTCTCTTGAGGCTGATCATGAAAAGCGTCAGCAATTATTAAAAGATGCAGAAGCAGTCTTTATGGAAGATATGCCAGTAGCACCAATTTACTTCTATACAAACAACTGGATCCAGAATGAAAGCTTAAAAGGAGTAGCCGTATCAGGACTTGGAGATGTTCAATACAAATGGGCATACTTTGAATAAATAAATATAAACAAAAAGGAATATGGGATCCTCATATTCCTTTTTGTTTTCATATTTAATAGTATTTATTAGCTTATGAGGCAAGAGTTCCAGATTTGTTATTCTTTCCTCTAAATTGTTTACGAATAAAAGGTATGACAAAACGGTCTAATCCGAACTTTCCTGCGTTATAACCTGCCACTAGAATGAATATAGTTAATAAAACTAACTGTGGATTTGTACTAACTGTTCCAGAAAATAAGAATGCGAAGTTCATAACAATACCAAAAAATGCAGCCGCTGTCGTTAAGCAACCTAAAATTAAGCCGATTCCCACTAACAGTTCTCCCCATGCAACCAGAAAACTAAATAATCCCGCATTAGGGATTGCAATCCCTTCTAAAAAGCTTGCCCACCAACCCTGCACTGCCGGATGATCACCAGTTGCTTTAGCTAATGCACCTTGTAAGAAACCAGAAGCATCAAAACCATCTACAACTTTATGATATCCAGCTGTAATCCATGAATAGCCAAGATATAATCGAATAATTGTTAATAATCCTGCAGCAATTTGACTTTCTCTTAACCATTTAACAAACATACATATCTCTTCCTTTCAATAAATAATAATTACATGTTAATAATAGCATAAATAATTCCTATATTTAACAATATTGTAATTTAATTCACATATTTGCAAATTAAATGTGAATTATTTTAGAACGATTTATCAAATTGAAGGGGGTTTATGTAGTCAAGAGGAAAAGCTATGATATATTGTCATTTTTATGAACGATTTATTTGTAATTATCTTATTATTCTTATAAAATAATTAAAAGAAGGAGGGAGAGGAATGGTTCGTGTAGGTATATCAGGTATCGGTGGATTTATTCTAATTTTCCTAGAAGTCTATATAGTTATGTTTTTAAAAGGCTATCAATCGATTGAATTTGGCGGAATTAGCCCATTTATTTCGGTCTGGGCTATGAATTTCTTTCTATTATTCTCAATACTCACTCAAATAATGAATTGGTATGATCAGCGTCCTACAGCAAAAGTAGAGACTTCAATAAAAAAATAACTAATTTCTAACACAAAAAAAGCTGCTGGAACTTCATCTAGCTCTTAAGAATTAGGTTAAATGCTTTGTATTGGTGAAATGAAATTAGGTGTATTATTTGTAAAACCTTCCAGTTAACTGGGAGGTGTCTTAGTTTTTATAAAGAAAAAATAAACTTCTTTATTGTAGTAAACAATTCAAAATTACATTTTTGAAAAATATGGACAGAGTTTAAGAGACAAAGTTGAATTGACTCTTAATAAGAAGAAGAAATTGTTATAGTAGTTTTTGATGGCAACTTATGTAAGAAATGGGGAGCAATAAGCTCCCCGTTCTTATTATGCAAGTAAAAAAATTAAGTAATATCTATACTTTACCATATATGAAAGTGAAGATTCCTGAAAAACTCCTTTACACAAGTAAAGAAGTGGTGTTAAATAAAAAGTATTATTAAAATATTTTAACAATAAAAAAAGTTACAATTTTTTATTTTGTTTTGGATATGGAGGGGGATTTATCGTGGCTGATCTTCGCAGTAATATGATAAAAACAGGGTATGATCGTGCACCACATAGAAGTTTGCTTCGTGCAGCTGGTGTGAGGGAAGAAGATTTTAATAAACCGTTTATCGCAGTAGTAAATTCTTATATTGATATTGTCCCAGGCCATATTCATTTACAAGAATTTGGTCAAATCGTCAAAGAAGCGATCCGTGAAGCAGGTGGAGTACCATTTGAAATGAATACAATCGGCGTTGATGATGGAATTGCAATGGGTCATATTGGAATGAGGTATTCGCTGCCAAGCCGAGAAATTATTGCAGACTCAGTAGAAACTGTCGTTGCTGCCCATTGGTTTGATGGAATGGTCTGTATTCCTAACTGTGATAAAATTACTCCTGGAATGATGATGGCGGCCCTTCGTGTTAATATTCCAACGATATTTGTAAGTGGCGGGCCAATGAAAGCCGGTAAAGATAAAGCTGGTAATCCACTTGACTTAACATCTGTTTTTGAAGGAGTCGGTGCGTACCAATCTGGAAAAATTGATGAAGAAAGATTGCAAGAGATCGAGCAGTTGGCATGTCCTACCTGCGGATCTTGTTCAGGGATGTTTACTGCAAATTCAATGAACTGTTTAGCAGAAGGACTGGGGCTTGCGCTTCCAGGAAATGGAACGATTTTAGCTGTTGCTGAGGAACGCAAAGACTTTGTTAAACAATCAGCCAAGCAATTAATGGAGCTAATTAAGAAGGATATTAAACCTCGTGATATCGTAACAATAGATGCAATTGATAACGCATTTGCATTGGATATGGCTATGGGGGGTTCTACAAACACGGTTCTTCACACGCTAGCATTAGCCCATGAAGCTGAAATTGATTATTCACTGGAACGTATTAATGAAATTGCAAGTCGTGTACCGCATCTTGCAAAAATTGCTCCTGCATCAGACTATCATATTGAGGATGTACATAATGCAGGAGGGGTAAGTGCCATCATCAATGAGCTGCTTAAGAAGCCAGGTGCTTTTAATGGCGATTGTTTGACTGTTTCAGGAAAGACAATACGTGAAAATGTAGCGGGCAGTGATATTCTGGACAAGGATGTCATTCGTCCATTGGACCGGCCACATTCTGAGCAAGGTGGGCTAGCTGTATTATTTGGCAACTTAGCACCAGATGGCTCTATTATTAAAGTGGGTGCAGTAGATGAATCTGTTGGCGGCTATCATCGAGGCCCTGCAATTTGCTTTGATTCTCAAGAAGATGCTCTATCCGGTATTATTACTGGTAAAGTGAAAGAAGGTGACGTTGTAGTCATACGATATGAAGGTCCTAAAGGTGGGCCAGGCATGCCGGAAATGCTTGCACCAACTTCACAAATCGTCGGAAGAGGTCTCGGAGCGAAGGTTGGTTTAATAACAGACGGAAGATTCTCAGGTGCTTCAAGAGGGATTTCAATCGGTCATATTTCTCCAGAAGCAGCAGAAGGTGGCCCAATTGCTTTTGTACAAGATGGTGACATCATCGAGCTTGATTTAAATAAACGCACAATTCAGCTGGAAATATCAGATGAAGAATTTGAGAAGCGCAAATCAGCCTGGAAAGGCTTTGAACCGAAAGTCAAAAAAGGATATTTAGCTCGGTATTCTAAACTAGTTACATCAGCTAGTACAGGAGGAGTAATGAAAATTTAAATCAAAAAACCTGTAGGAGTCTCAATGCATCCTACAGGTTTTTTGATTTAAATGAATCTTTAAATACATTATGAATAAACATTTAGTTGATGCTTCATTTGGACACGTTCGCTAATGATATTAACAAACTTCATGCATCGATTTAAATCAAGTTCTTGTGGCAATAATTCGACCTTTAGTGTTACCGCTAGATCTGTACTGTTGTTTAAAACATCCTTGAATCTGTCTACAGCCCCACAAAAATAAGGATAAAAACGATCACCAGTTCCAAAAATTCCTGTAACTAGGTTTTTTCGCTCTCTTTTTGCAATCGCTTGAAAAATCTGTTCCATTTCAATAGGAATATCGCCATTTCCCCAAGTGTAGGTACCTATTACGATGGCATCAAAGTTTTCCAATGTATGAAGTGGAAACTGTTCAATCCTATAAAGAAATATGTCGTCAACATTCTTCTTGAATTGTTCACAAAGCAATAAGGCCAACTCTTCTGTATTCCCAGTAATTGATGTATAAACAATAGCTATTCTCATAGCTCATCAAAACCGTTATCTTGAGATACTTTCGTATAAGTTCGTGATTTTTGCTCGAAAAAGTCAGACTTAGTTTCATTCATCATTTCATCACTAAAAACGTGAATCCAAGGCATAGGGTTTTCGCGTCCTTCGTAAAGGTTATCAAGACCTAATTGTCGAAGACGTTTGTTGGCCAGGTACTCCACATAGCTTTCATATTCAGTTAAATCAATGCCTTGAATATTTTTTAAAATAAATTGAGCCCACTCTTTTTCAAGCTGAACCGCTTTGTGAATAGTATCATAAACGAATTGTGTATTAAGATCTGTTTGTAACTCAGGGTTCTCCGTTTGCAGGATCCGAATAAATTGAGCGATAAAGTAGGCATGCTGCATTTCATCCCTTTGAATATAGCTGATCATTGTACTAGTTTTGAGCATTTTTTGCTGCCGGGCTAGGTTATAAAAAAAGGCAAAGCCTGCATAAAAATAAATTCCCTCTAATATGATTGAATGGATTCCAAGCTCAAATAAATTTTGCAGTGACGGACTATTTCTGAATTTTTCATAGCTCTCTAATATTAGTTGATTTCGTTTCTGGACAATTGGATCATCTTTTGCTTGATCAAACCTGGCAATTTGTTCACTTAATGGAATGAGCGAGCTTAATATATAAGAGTATGATTCATTATGAACAGCCTCCTGCTGTGAGATAACGGCAAAAATTGCTTTAAAGCTTGGATCTGTCACATAGTCCATTACTTGAGTCATTGTTGGTGTCTGCAGGCTATCTAGGGAAGCTAATTGTGTGTTTATTCGTAAAAATACATCTTGTTCAATCGAGCTAAGTAAGTCCCATTGTTTTATATCATCCTGCATATTAATTTCTTGAGCCTTCCAAAAATTAGATAATAATGTTTGATACATCCGATACATTTGCGGGTATTTGATGTCATTCCAATTTAAAATACCAGAAGCTTGACCGTTAATTAAACCTGTAGATTTATTTGGAAACTCAGGGTTTAATAATTTTATTTTCCTTAGTGGTTGTTGGATATTCATGGAATCACTCCAAAAGATTTTTTATATAGATACTTATATACAGAGGGTTAGGGAGTCTAACCCTCTATTTACTTCGACATAACATATTAATGATTATTGAAAATATTAACTATGACATGCTTCACATTCTTCAATTTCAGTTTGAGAAGTGCTTCGTATATAATAAGTAGTTTTTAATCCTTGCTTCCAAGCTTCCATATGAAGCTGAAGCAGCTCTTTTGCTTTAATATCATGACGGACATATAAATTGAAGCTAATAGATTGATCAATATGACGCTGACGTGCGGCATTTTGTCTAATGCTCCATAATTGGTCGAGTTCATGTCTTACCCGTCGGTAATAGGTGTAAGTATGGTGATCCAGATCAGGTGCAACTATTTTTAACTTAAAATTTTTCTTTTCTTCCGCGTATTCAATCGCATAAAGGGGATCAATTCCGTCTGTTGAACCGCCAATTTTTGCAGTAGAAGAATTTGGTGCTACTGCAAGCATCCAGCCATTGCGAACCCCATATGTTTGAATATCTTCCTGCAGCTTTTTCCATCGTTCAGAATTGTATTCTTTCCTATTAAAATATTCGCCTGTTTGCCACTCTGAGCCATGAAACATTGAATAGTGGCCTTTTTCCATTGCAAGCTCCATTGATGATTGAATGGAATAATAGGCGATATCTTCATAAAGTTCATCTGCATACTCAACTGCTTTCTCTGATTCCCAATAGATTCCTTCCGTAGCAAGCAGATGATGCCAGCCAAATGTTCCTAGACCAACTGCTCTATATTTTGAGTTGGTTTGTTTCGCTTGTCCGACTGATATTTTGTTAATATCAATCGTGTTATCTAACATTCTCATTTGGATGCGAATGAGACGCTCTAACACATTTGCCTTGACCGCATTTGGGAGATGAATAGAGGATAAATTACAAACAACGAAATCTCCAGGCTTACGGATAATGACGATATTTCCTTCATCATCTTCGTATTCATTTTGTATAACAGTAGGTGACATATTCTGGGTAATCTCAGTGCATAAATTACTGCAGTATATAGAAGTACGGCCTCTTCCTTTCACATGTTTGTTCGGGTTTTGCCGATTGACTTCATCTCGATAAAACATATAAGGAGTTCCTGCTTCAAGTTGAGATACCATTATTCGGGCCATAATGTCCATTGCACGGTATGACTTTCTTGGAAGTAGAGGATGTGCAGCAGCTTCTTTGTATTTTTCTGTAAAATGCTTCTCATCTAACTCATCATAAAAATCTTCAAGCCCTAAAGAAGCTCCATTTTCATCCTTCCAGCCCATAATCTGTTTTACTTGATGAGGACAAAAAGTATACCATTGTCCAATGCTTCGCCCAGTATCATCAATCTCTTCAAGCTTTTTCATAAACAGGTCTGGTATAGAAACGCCTGTGAAAATATCGTGTGCTTTACGACGCTCATCGCCATTATTTGTTTTTAAATCTAAAAACCCATTCATGATATCCTTGTGGAAAACATCGAGGTAAACTGCAATTGCTCCTTGCCTTTGCCCTAGTTGATCAACACTGACTGCAGTATCATTTAACAGTCTTATCCACGGAATGACACCTGATGAATTTCCTTTAAATCTTTTAATATCAGACCCTAAAGCACGGACCTTTCCATAATAGATGCCAATGCCACCACCATCTTTACTCAATCTAGCAATATCCCAATTATTTAAATAAATACTGTCTAAGGAATCATCAACCGTATCAATAAAGCAAGAAGAAAGTTGACCGTAACTTTTTCCTGCATTGGCAAGGGTAGGAGTGGCGACAGTCATATATAGATTGCTTAAAGCCCAGTAAGCCTCTTTTACTAATGGTACACGCTTCGATTTATTTTCATTCTTCATTAATGTCATTGCGATGATCATGAATCGTTCCTGAGGCAATTCATATATATTTTTTTCATAATCTTTCGCAAGATAGCGATCTGCAAGTAAAAATAAACCCACATAGTTAAACAAATGATCTCTCTCTGGAACAATTTCTTTTGCAAATTCATCTATTTCATCTTTTGTGAATATGGCAAGTAAGTCTTTAGAATAAATTCCAATCCTCGTTAAATTTTGAATCAACTCGTAAAAATCACCATATTTTATTTCTCTTTCGTATCCTCTATTTACAGCTGCTTTTGAATATAGTTCATTTAAAAATAAATTTGCAGCTAGATAGGTCCAGTTTGGATTATCCATTGAAATTTGGTTTAAAGAATAGAGGAGTGCATGGTGATTTGCTGACTCACTGGTTAAATTTTGTTCAAATAATTGCTTTTTAAGCTCATCAATATCCAGTTTGTATAAATAGGAAGCTTTGTCTATTGTTTCTATTACTGAATCCAAATTAATATGAGTAAGTGATGTCATTAAAAAAGTTCCCCTTTAAATGAGTTTTTAAATACAGATAATTAAGTTCCACTGAAGTTGAGTCCTCTATGATTGATACCAGGCGCTAAGACAAGTTTTCTTGGAATTGTACTGGATACGTTCGATGAAAATTACGGGATCATTTCATACCTCTTTTCTTAAAGTTGGATTTTCTGATTCCTAGGTATGAGGGGATATAAGGGTAGATTTAGAGGAATAATATGCATCTAAATAAAAAATCCATCACTCAAAAAAGAGGATGGGTTTTAAAAACGTTGATATATTCATAGATCATAAAATATCTATCAAAATACCCTCGTTCTACCTTCCCAACTCCCGAAGAAGATAACACGCTATAAATACGGCAGGTCTCCTGACTTGTGCCTTTTCCTACTCTAAGCCCTTCCCATCTTGACAGACAGTGGATTTACTTATTTCGATGGCACTTACAGTTGCGGGGACAGTTCTGGATTCTCACCAGATTCCCTATTAAGTCTTAATCGACACCATATTCATTGGTTTGTTACTGTATATTGTGTTGATGATGTAAAAACAGCACTATATATGTACTTTTATGATTATAAGTCATACTCTAAATTTTGACAACCTTTTTATAGTACGATGAATTTCTATAACATTCGCAAAAGAATGTGCTTTGAAATCAATTAACCCTTTATCCCGTGTAGCCATTCTTGGTATCATTCACTGCATAATACTTCATCCTTATCCATATCAGAAATCTGGAAAGTAACATGATGAATATCTTTTTCTTCCGTTTCATTCTGACAATAAAAACATTCTTGATTCATTTAAATGTCCTCCTTTTTTTGTCCAATTGAATTTATTGTGAAACGAGAAAATAGTAATTATTCGTTATTCTAGAACGAGCCTAACAATACATATTTAACTACCCAAAGCTAATAATAATTTGGAATTGGATGGGAGGGATTCTCTATGGAGATACCTGCTCGGGCGGCTTGTCAAGGCGATGAGAAGGGTAACAAAAAATTAGCATGGTGGCAGCTGTCACTTATTGGTGTAGGATGCATTATTGGTACAGGTTATTTTGTTGGATCTGGAATCGGGATAAGAATGACAGGTCCAGGTATTCTAATCGCATTTGTCGTTGCTGCCTTGGGTACATATATTGTATTTGATGCCTTAGGAAAAATGTCTGCCAAAGATCCGCAAAAGGGTGCGTTTCGATCATATGCGAAGAAAGCGTATGGCCGTTGGGCTGGTTTTAGCAGCGGCTGGGTGTATTGGTTTTCGGAAATGCTGATTTCAGGGAGTCAGCTGACTGCACTTTCTCTGCTCACTCGCTTTTGGTTTCCGAATGTCCCTCTGTGGATTTTTTCGATGATTTACGCAGTACTTGGAGTAATTGTCGTGGTTATTGGAACGAAGGGATTTGAAAAGGCCCAGAATGTTTTTGCAGTAATAAAAATTGCAGCTATTATTATGTTTATTTTTTTAGCAATCGCAGTTTTATTCGGATTATATGGTGGAAGCATAAAAGATTTCAATGTTCCGACTGATAAAAAAGAGTTTTTACCAAAAGGGATATATGGATTATGGTCAGCACTTATCTTTGGATTTTATGCTTTTGGCGGGATTGAAATTATGGGAATATTAGCTACAAGGCTAAAAAATAAAGAGGATGTACGGAAATCAGGAACTGTTATGCTAATGTTGCTAACAACTATTTACTTAATATCACTAGCTTTAGCAACAGGGTTGGCAGCATTAAATAAGTTTCATACAAACGAAAGTCCTTTTGTCATTGCACTCGAAAAATATGACATTAATTTTTTTCCACATGTTTTTTATGGAGGAATTATTATAGCCGGTTTTTCAACAATGGCTGCATCCTTATTTGCTGTAACAAGCATGATTGTCACTTTATCAGAAGATGGAGATGCGCCAAAAATTTTTTCTAAACAAGGTAAACTAAAGGTCCCTCCTTTTGCGCTTAGTTTAACAATTTGCGGGCTAATTACTTCAGTAGTGTTAGCTCTATTCATGCCAGATCGTGTTTACGAATATATTACTACAGCAGCAGGGCTAATGTTATTATACAATTGGCTTTTTATCCTTGTTTATTTTCCAAAACTTGTAAAAGCAACGAGGTTTGATCATGTAAAACGATTTATTGGAATGATTTTGATTTTGCTTGCTATAAGCGGAACACTTTTTCAAAAATCGAGTCGACCAGGGTTTTTTGTCAGTTTATTGTTTGTCGGGCTAATAGTGATTGTGTTATTGATCATGAGTATTATTAAAAAAAGGAAAAGAAATAGAGGATATAACCCTCAGGAAGCATAACTCAACATGTTATTGAAGTGGAGTTTTTTTATGTAAAAAACAGCAATAAAATAGCCTGGTAACCAAAATAAATGCCGAACCCGATTAAGGATAAACCTGAAATGATTGAGATAACAGCCAGGATTTTTCCTGTTAAAAATCTTCTAAAGCTGCTAGCAACAACTGCCATAGTGATATCCCAAAGCAGAAGTCCGATAATTATCGCTGTACTATAAATCATAACCTGCGATGGATTATATTCTGAAACCGTTTTGGCAAGAACAGAACCATAAATGCCTAGCCAGAATAGAATTGTCAATGGATTTGAAATGGAAAGCAGGAAGCCAGAAAAAAATGATTTTATTGCAGCTTCTTCGCTTTTTCTTGTAAATGAAATCAATTTATTGGCACTTATGATACTTTCTATCCCTGTGTATACGAGTACGAAAAATCCAAACGACCAAAGAAAGACCTTTATGAAAGAAATCTCCAGAAAATTCACGAATCCGAGAAAGACTGTAATCATATAGATAACATCTGCAGCCATAGCCCCTAATCCTACTAGCCAAGCGTGAAAAAAACCGCTTTTAATACCTTTATCCAATTGGGCAGCATTTACAGGTCCAATCGGTGCAGCTAAAGACAAACCTAGAAAAATAAAACTAAAGAATAAATCCATAAAAACAACTCCCTGTTTTACATTTAAATACTTGTACAATTCTATTCTTTAGGGAGGGCTTGTACGACATCTTTTTGGGACAGATTCAAGGAAGCAAGAATAAAAAAGAAGGGTTTTACGTTATTAATTCACGAGAGCATGTTTAGCTCGCCTTTTGTTTTATGTATAACAGGCGAAAAATAATAATCCTTAAAATTGAAAAAGGAATGATCATGAATAATTAGGCTTTTCTAGCAAATAATAAAACAAAAAATGTGTATCGTTTGGGAGGGCAGAAGATGTCAGTTATTGTTTATCAAACCTTTGAGATTAAACAGGATAAATTTAAAGAAGGAATAGAAAACTTACAAGATATTAAGAAGTTTAGAAATGAAAATTATAATCATAGGGTAGATATTTTGACACCCATTACGGGGAAGGACCATACATACGCATTAATTTCAACTTATGATGGACTTGCAGAAATGGAGCTGCAGAACAAAAGAATGTTTGATGATGATGAATATGTGAAATTAATTGGTGAATTTTTTCTTGAAAATATTGTACAAGGAAGCATACATACGCAATTATATCGATCAATGAATGATAAATAAGAAAATAAAAAAGCAAAATAAAATAAAAGGAGATGATAATATGAAGCATGTTAAAGCATTGGCCATAAAGTTTATTTCATGTTTTGTCCTTTTATATATTATTCTCGGTGTATATTACGGAATGACCTTTTGGGGGGTGTTCTTTATTTCTTTTGGTTTAGTCTTTGTTTCCTATACTATAGGAGACTTGCTCATTTTGCCGCGAACATATAACTTTGTTGCAACCTTAGCAGATTTTGTAATGTCCATATTTATCATATGGCTCATGATCTATAGTCTAACCTTTGCTAATAATTTGTTTATGAGGTCACTTATCGCATCAGTAGGCATTGCAATTTTCGAATTCTTCTTTCACAAATATATGACCAATCAGGTTATTAATAATACACAAATTAGCACGATTAACCCTTTAAAAGTGCAATTTCAGACCGAAGCTTCAGAAGAACTGACACCTAATCAAACAGACTTGAAAAAGATGGATGATGAATATAATAAGTGAAAAGCTATTTGAACAAGAATCAGGAAAGTCAAGCATCTTGCTTGGCTTTTTTCTATGGATTAAATTGCCGAATTGCTGACTCCGGTCTCTTAAGAAAAGAGTTTCATAAAGCTAGTGATACTGGCCGATATCTCTGCATATAGAAAAATGAGTTACAAGATATGATGCGGGGTGATTAAATGGCGATTTTAGTAACAGGCGGGGCAGGTTATATAGGGTCACATACTGTCTATTTTCTGCTGAAGCAAGGTTTAGAGGTAATTGTAATAGATACGTGACTATGTTCATGTAGAGGATTTGGCAGAAGCTCATTTGCTTGCACTTCGCTATTTACAAGGTGGGGGTAAAAGTAATGTCTTTAATTTAGGCAACAAAATTGGATATTCAGTTAGAGAAGTAATAAATACAGCAGTGGAGGTAACCAGGAAAAATTTTCATGTGATTATAGGGAATAGAAGGCAAGGTGATCCTGCAGAGTTGGTAGCTTCTGCGGACAAAGCAAAAAAAATATTAGGTTGGAAGCCAAAGAAATGTATTAATCAAATGATTAAGGATGCTTGGGAATGGCATTTGAGGCACCCGGATGGTTATAAGAGTCAATCGATATCTATGGATAGTAAGGACCCCAATTTAAAGATTGGAAAATAGGTTGTTTAACATAAATGGGATGCAGGAATATTTTTCTTTCCCCCCGAGCATCTTAAGACAGAAAGTGTTTTAAGAATTAATTTCATGGGGTGTAATGATTGCTGACACAAAAAAATAAAGTCGAGCAAAGATTACTTATATTTGCCTTGCTCGCAATAGCAATATTTTTATCCCCGCTCTTTATTTTAGGGGAGGATGCACATATACGTGTTCATGATAATTTAGATTCCAATCTTGCGTGGTATAAGGTTCTTTCGGAAAGCGATCAATTAACCGGTTCTGTTTATGCAAGGATCCCGCAGGTGATTAATGGATATTTATCTCGTAATGCATTTGGGACGGAATACAGCTTAATCGTTTGGCTGTATGCTTTGTTACCAACAATGGTTGCATATGCATTAAGCCAGACGATAACAAGATTCGTTGCTTTTTCAGGGATGTATTTACTATTGAAAACTCATTTTCTTAAAGGAAGAGGATGGGAGACAATAGCTATTAATATTGGGACCTCGCTTGCATTTGCATTTACTCCGTTTTGGCCTTCAGGTATGTTAAGCACACTTGGAATGCCTTTAGCATTATGGGCGTTCTTGAATATCCGAAAGGGAGAAAGTATGTGGAAAAGCTATGTTGTGCTAACTCTTCTACCGTTTTATTCAAGTATCGTATTAGGTTTTTTCTTTTTCTTAAGTGCAATGGGACTTTTTTGGTTATCTGATGTAATAAGACGGAAAGGGTTGAATTGGCGCTTCCTTTTATCCATAGCCTATATGACCATTATTTATTTTATCGTAGAATATCGTCTTGTTTATTCCTTCTTGTTTGATGATGAGCCAAACAGCAGAGATGAATATATTCACGCAAGATTGTCTTTTTGGCATTGTATCCGGCTAACCTTCAAAAATTATATTTTTGGCCACCATCATGCTGCAACAATACATTCTATTATTATCCTGCCAGTTATGCTGATGGCATTTTTCATCGTTATTAGAAAAGGGTTGTGGAAGGAAGAAAAGGAGTTTGTTTTTCTTTTTTTTCTTAATTTCGTTTTATCTGCATGGTATGGATTTTGGTTTTATAAAGGCTGGCTGCCATTAACAGAACGTTTTCACTTTATGAATACATTCAATTTTGCCCGCTACCATTTTTTAAGACCGCTAGTCATTTATGTTTTGTTTGCCATTTCTTTAAAAATACTGCTGAAAATAAAATGGACGTGGGCTGTTCCAGTCTTTATTGCTGCACAGATTTTCGTTGTTTCATTAACCAATGAAGAGATATTATTTCAAAATAAACCAACAGTTAGACAATTTTTTGCTGAGGAGCAATTTAATGATATTAAAGAATTTATAGGCATCCCTCAAGAGGAATATCGAGTTGCAAGCATTGGTATCCATCCTGCAATTGCACAATATAACGGATTCTACACCCTCGACACCTATAATAATTTTTATCCATTAAGCTATAAATATCAGTTTAGAAGAATTATCCAGAAAGAACTTGCAAAAAATAAAACGATTCGAACCTATTTTGATGAATGGGGCGGGAGATGCTATATCTTTACGAAAGAGCTGGGTAAACGCTATATGTTTAAGAAACATTCAAAAAAGCGGCTGAAGAACCTTGAACTTAATATGGCTCCATTTAAGGAAATGGGAGGCACACATATTTTCTCAGCCATCCCTATTGATAATGCATCTGACAACGGTTTGAATTTAGAAAAAATTTTTGAATCAAAAAGCTCTGCATGGAAAATCTACCTATATAAAGCCATTTAACTGCCAGGAGGAAACAAAATGAAAAATCCAGTGCTTACAATCGTCATTCCTTGTTACAACGAAGAAGAGGTTCTTCCAGATACCATTTTACAGCTAAGCAGCTTTCTAGGAGAAATGGTGAAGGAGGAACTTATATCGGAAAAAAGTAAAATCTTGTTCGTGGATGACGGAAGCAAGGATCAAACTTGGCAGATCATTTACAAAAGTAGCTTAATAAATGAGATGATTCGGGGACTGAAGCTATCAAGAAATGTAGGACATCAGAATGCACTTCTTGCAGGACTTATGACCGCTAGAAAAGCATCGGACTGTGTGATTTCCATTGATGCTGATCTTCAAGATGATATACACGCAATTCGAGAGTTTCTTATAAAATTTCATGAAGGAAATGACATTGTCTATGGTGCCAGACGCAGAAGGGATACCGATACTTTTTTCAAAAGGAATACTGCCCAAGGCTTTTACAATTTAATGAAAAAAATGGGCGTGGATCTCATTTATAATCACGCCGATTTTCGTTTAATGAGCAAGAGGGCACTTGATGAACTCAGTCGCTTTAAAGAGGTAAATCTGTTTCTGCGTGGTATTATTCCCCTTTTGGGACTTAGATCAACAACTATTTACTATGACAGAAAGCCAAGGCTGGCAGGGGAAACGAAATATCCATTAAAAAAGATGCTTGCATTCTCTTTTGAAGGCATTACTTCTTTTTCTATCACTCCTATTCGATTGGTAATGGTCATTGGGTTTATGTCATTCTGTATTAGTTTCTTGTTCGGAGCATATTTTTTAGGATTAAAGTTTTTTGGACATACAGAAATGGGCTGGACCTCCTTAATTACATCCATCTGGCTAATAGGAGGGCTTCAGCTGATCGCGATAGGATTAATTGGGGAATATATAGGTAAAATATATAGTGAGACGAAGCGCAGGCCGAAATTTATGATTGATATAGATACATTTAACATGCCGATACCCCGACATATCATAAATGACGGAGGGAATGAAAATGAACTCTTTAACGCTGATTTTGGAAAACTATCTGAAACGAACTAATTCTTTTATTCGTTTTTTGCTCGTTGGAATCATGAATACATTGACAGGTATTTCACTTATGCTTTTTCTATTAAATGTAACTGGGTTATCATATTGGCTATCAACATTTTTTGGAAATAGTGCTGGTGCGGTTGTAAGCTATTTCTTGAACCGAAGCTTTACCTTCCAAAGTAACTCGAAAATAACAAAAAGCTTACCGCGATTTATCACAGTCATTCTTGTTTGTTACTTCATTTCATTCACAGTTAGTCACATTGCAGCAGAAATCATATCCGATCTCTCTTTCTTTAGTTACCTCTTCCTTTCTAATGAAAATCTAGCCGTTTTTATTGGAACAGGATTTTATACAGTAATGAACTATTTCGGGCAGAAGCATCTAGTTTTTAATTAAAGTGAAAAAATAATATGGAGGCATGAAAATGAAAGAAAATCAATTAGGACAAAAAGGTGAAGAATTAAAGCAAAGCTTAAAAGGGACAACAAATAAAGAAGTATTAGAAATTAGTTCTACTGGCTATGGATTAGAATCTGTAACAACCGAAAAAAAAGAGGAAAATAATAATTCCTCTTGCGGAGGTTTGTAATTATTTCAAACTTATTTTCAAAAAGTACAGTATTTTAACCTTAAATATATTACATTAAAAATCCTTCCATATTTGGAAGGGTTTTTAATTCTTATTTCTTTTTGTAAACGGACATTGTATTAATTCAGTATGATCATCATGTAAATAATATTGTTTCCATTCATAATTGTCTTTGTTTCCATAGCTATTTAAGGAAGAGTGGATAGGTAATGTATCATAATCTTTTAATCTGCTTCGAATCTGTTTTTTTACTTTAAGCGCAAATTGTTCATTTGTATTAAATTCCATTAGCACAGATCGAGGGGTTAAAGCTAATAACATATAAGGGAAATATCTGCTTTTTCTATTTTTATGAGCGGGAGTAGCACAGTACATAAAATATTGCTCGCCGTGAAAACAAAATTCCCAAAAAGGATTATCTGGGTTTTTAGGAATCTTTACCGGCCATTGTACTTCATCGAGGTTATTTAAATTAATAAGATGTTGCCAAAAAAAAGCTTCGAAGTCTTCTACATTGGATTTTAATTTCAATTCTTGGGAAGTATTAAAAAAAACGATGAGTGATGTATATTTTCCGAAGTCTTTATAGTGAATCGAATAATCCTTTAGTAATTCTGCCAATTCTTTGGAAGTTTCGGGACTTATAGGACTTCCAACAAAACCGTATCTTAAATGGCTTAATGAAAATGCTTGAGTGGCTGGTATACAAGGGAAAAGGTTCTTTTTATCGATTATTTTATTTTTAAAATGATTATAAGCATGATATTGCCAAGATTTTTTTGAAAGCTCTTCAAGTTGTGATTTCTGTAGTAAAGTCATCAATTACCCACTCCTTAACCTTAAAATATGTATTATCTGCTAGTCAGGTGAAAAGGGATAAGGTTGAATTCTTGGAGGAAGTAAGGGGATGCGACTAAAAGGAATAACTAGAGGCATTTAATAAAAAAATGGAACATCTCACTAAGGTGGATGCTCCATTTTATAAATTACATTACATTTCTTCACTTTCGAAGTTGAACTGCCAATTAACACCAAACTTATCAGTTAACTGGCCATAACATTTGCTCCAAAATGTTTCTTGAAGTTCCATGGCAACTGTACCACCAACTTTAAGTTTCTCGAAAGTAGATTTCAAACCATCTAAATCTTTATTGACAATGGCAAGGGTGATATTATTGCCTTCAACAAATGGCATTCCTGGAAAAGTATCAGAAAACATTACGTTGCTGCCATCAATATTAAGTCGAGTATGCATGATTAAATCTTTTGCCTCTTCTGGAAGGGGATAATTAGGATCTTGAGGTGATTCACCAAAAGTCATAAATTGTGGTTTCTCTGTTCCAAAAACCTCTGCGTAAAACTCTGCTGCTTCTCGGCAATTTCCATTAAAATTAAGATAGACATTAATAGCCACTTTAGTCACCCCTAAAGATCAAATTTAAAAACAATTTACATCAATTATTGTATCATTTCATGATATATAATAAAAATATTTCAACAAAAAATTTACAATAATATAGGGACTAGTCAACCTTTATCTTTTTCTATTTTTTGGTATGATATCCATACAGATAAATATTAATTTGAGGTGTACAAATTATTGAATATTCTTTTGGTAATGATTGGCGGATTTTTTGGTGCTATAACAAGATACGGAATCGGAGAATGGGTGCATATTAATAATGGATTTCCATTAGGAACATTTTTCATAAATCTTACAGGCTCTCTAGTTCTTGGGTGGCTCTTAACATTTATAAGTCAAAGAAGAAAAGCTATGAAAAGATTGTCATTATTTGTTGGTACAGGCTTCCTAGGTTCTTTTACAACTTTCTCTACCTTTTCAGTGGAAACCATTTATTTAATTGTAAATAAAGATTATTTTTTAGCTATCATTTATGTATTATTAAGTGTCACACTAGGATTAGTCTTTGCTTTTCTTGGATATAAATTAGCCACATTAAATAATAAAGAAAAAGTTGATGTTTTATGATTTGGATAATTGGAGTAGGCGGCTCATTTGGGGCATTGTTAAGGTATTTAATAGGTGCTTTTATTAATAAAAAATCAAAAGGTACTTTTCCATTAGGAACATGGATCATTAACCTTACAGGGTCATTATTATTAGGATTACTTGCAAAATTACATATAACAAACCAAATCCAAGATTGGGTATGGTTTATGTTTGGAATAGGGTTCTGCGGGGCTTTTACAACCTTTTCAACATTTAGCAATGAAACCGTTAAACTTCTTCTAGAAAAACAATTTAAAATAGCATTCATTTATGTAATATCATCAGTTTTTATTAGTGTGGCAGCAGCTGCAATTGTATTTTTTATTTAAATGAAATTTTAAAAGAGAAAAGAGGGGAAATGATGATTAAATATATTATATTTGATTTCGATGGTACTCTGGCAAATTCTCAGAATACATTTGTATCAATTTAGCTGATAAACATGGATTTAAGAAACTTGCATTTGGTGAATTAGAAGATATAAAAAACTTTCCATAAAAGAGCGCAGTAAGATGCTAAATTTTCCGATGTATAAAATGCCAATCATTATTCCTGAACTTTATAGCCACTATCGTCAATCCAGTCAAGAGGTTACATTATTTGAAGGCATTACTACAATAAAGTCGTTATTGATATGCTTCAAGAAGGTAAAGACAGTGGAGAATTTCTAACAACATTTAACAATGATCTTATAGCAAGATTGTTCTGGAGCATAATAAATGGCATTAGTTTTCAATATGCCACCATGGATCAAGATAATCCTTACGAACAAGTGGTTGAGGAAGGGAAAAAGATGTTTATAAATTATTTAATTAAAAACACTAGTGTTGCATAAATAGTGTCCCAATTTTCAGTTTAATTATTGACTCTATTATGAGCCAAAAAAGGGAATACCCTATTAAAGGTGGTCCTATCCATTTGGAGTTTTATTTACAATTAGATCAATGGATTTGTTATACATTTATATAAATGATGAAAGCGCTGTTGAACTAAGTTTCAGCAGCGCTTATTTTTTAAACGAGGTGTAATGTACATGGAGTATAAGTCTCCGAATTATCACATGTGTTAATAACCCTGCATAACGATGGTTATATAGAGTGTAATTTTTTTGAAAATTTTTAATGAATATGATAATACCATTGACAATATAAAAATATATTCGTATTATTATACTAAAAGTTGCGCTAGGGAAAAATAAAGGCAGAGGTGAAAAAAATATGCATACAACCAATAGGTTGACCTTATATCAAGGGAAAAAAGGTGATTTCATCCGTATTACTGATATCTTTTTAGAAGGAGTAATGAGAAGAAGGTTATTAGACCTAGGGTTTGTGCCGGGAGCCATAATTGAAGTTCTTAAAAAAAGCCCTCTTGGAGATCCAATCGCTTTTCGAGTAAGTCAAACAACGATTGCATTAAGGAAAGAAGAGAGTTCCAAAATCGAAGGGGAGCTGATCAGCAATGACAAATCCAATTAGAGTTGCCTTAGCAGGAAACCCGAATACTGGAAAAAGCACCTTATTCAATGCCCTAACCGGCCTTAGACAACATACAGGAAATTGGGCAGGTAAGACCGTTTCGCTTGCAGAAGGCAAAGTTCAATATAAAGGAAAAACATATAGTTTTATTGATCTTCCAGGTACGTACTCTCTATTTTCAAATTCAACGGATGAAGAAGTAGCTAGGAATTATATTGTTTTTGAAAAACCAGATGTAACGCTTGTCGTGTTAGATGCAACATCATTAGAGAGGAATTTCAATCTAGCATTGCAAGTTTTGGAAATGACAACCAATGTGATCGTTTGCATTAACTTAATAGATGAAGCAGAAAAAAAAGGCATCAAGATTAATGAACGTATTTTAACTAATAAACTCGGCGTTCCAGTTATTAAGTTATCAGCACGAAACAAAGTAGGTTTTGACCTGTTGCTTGATACGATCGAACGGATTGCAAATGGAACGATAGAATGTAAGCCAACTCTAATGACATATTCCGATGAAATCGAAGAACAAATTTATAAAATCGAACCATATATAAGAGGAATGATTGGAGATCGTTTATCGTCACGTTGGGTTTCACTAAGATTACTAGATGGAGATGAGAAGTTACTAAATGAAATAAATAAACGTCTGCGATTGGAGGAGGTTAAGATAACAGATGAATATTCAACAGCTATTCTCTGAAGCGCAACAACTTTCTTCACCAAAGCTTAGGGACGAAATTGTTCATCATTTATATCAGAGGAGTAACCAATTATGTCAAGAAGGAGTCACTTATTCGAAATCAAAAAGTGATACGAAGACAGAAAAGTTAGATGCGATATTTACTTCTCCTTTCCTTGGGTTTCCAATAATGATTGTTATGTTAGGGCTTGTTTTTTATATAACCATTGCCGGTGCTAATATTCCCTCTACAATGCTGGCAGAGTTTTTTGGATGGTTAGAAAATTATTTAACTGCATTCTTTACCTTTATTCATGCTCCAGATTGGCTTCATGGTGTATTGGTATTAGGCTTATATAGGGGAACAACTTGGGTCATAAGTGTTATGCTTCCACCTATGGCTATCTTTTTTCCAACATTCGCTCTTTTAGAAAACTATGGCTATCTGCCACGTGTAGCATTCAATATGGATCGGATATTTAAAAAAGTTGGGGCTCATGGAAAGCAATCACTAACAATGGCGATGGGGTTTGGTTGTAACGCAGCAGCAGTTATTTCTACTCGAATTATTGAATCGCCAAGAGAGCGTATGCTAGCAATCTTAACGAATAATTTTGTTCCATGTAATGGACGTTGGGGCACATTAATTGTATTTGCATCTCTTTTTATGGCGGCAAATTTTACTGGCGGACTTAAATCACTTGTAACAACTGGGGTAATTGTCGGACTGGTCTTATTTGGGATTATAGTCACCTTTTTTGTTTCATGGGTTCTTTCCAAAACAGCGCTAAAAGGTGTTCCTACTCATTATACGTTGGAATTACCTCCATACCGCCGTCCGAAGTTCTTTGATACGGTAATCCGATCATCTCTTACAAAATCATGGGCAGTATTAGTGAGAGCTGTTAAGGTAGCAGCACCAGCAGCAATATTAACTTGGGTCGTTGCAAATATATACATTGGTGACACAAGTATCTTAATGTATATGGTTCAATTTTTGGACCCGTTCGGACAAATGCTAGGATTAGATGGTTACATCATGTTGGCATTTATTTTAGGTTTGCCTGCTAATGAAATTGTGCTTCCTATACTTTTGATGGGATATTTATCAACTGGCGCTCTCACAGAGGTTGATAGCTTAGTAGACTTAAAGAAAATTTTTCTTGAACAAGGATGGACATGGGTAACAGCGCTTAACATGATGTTATTTTCTCTCCTGCACTATCCATGTGGAACAACACTAATTAATATTTATAAAGAAACGAAAAGTAAGAAATGGACTTTTCTTGCGTTCCTTATTCCAACAGTAATCGCTATTCTTGTAACGTTTATCATTGCACAAACAGCAAGGTTGCTAGGGTGGATATAAAATAAACAAGAATAAAAAAAGAGTGAGTAGAATTAGTTTAACTTCACCTCAATTGTTAGACACAACTAACAATTGGAGGTGTTTTTTTTATGGATATGTTAAACTTCCCTGTTGATTTCCGCTTCAGGCACTTAGCGATCGCGGGCCGTATTAATAGATTCACTTTTTAATGGAATATTAATTAAATCTTCAAATATTAATTCTTTTAAGTGCTGTTTCCACAGTAGATAATTTATTTAGTAAGGTGGTATGCAATATGAAGATTGTCATTGCACCCGATTCATTCAAGGGAAGTTTGACGGCACTTGAAGCCGCACAAGCAATTGAAAGAGGGGTGAAAAAGGCAGTACAAGGAGTAAACACAGTTATCGTTTCTGTAGCCGATGGTGGAGAGGGGACGATGGAAAGTTTAGTTACGGCAACGAATGGACGAAAGGTTGAATTAACAGTTAAAGGACCATTACTAGATCCTGTTGAAGCAGCTTATGGAATATTGGGTGACGAGGAAACTTGTGTAATCGAAATGGCAAGTGCTTCAGGCATATGTCTTGTCGATCCTACAAAACTCAATCCGATGGCTGCTACAACATTTGGTACAGGGCAATTAATTAAAAAAGCGCTGGATGATGGGTTGCGTAAATTCATTTTAGCGATTGGTGGAAGCGCTACCAATGATGGTGGAATCGGCATGCTTCAAGCTTTGGGGATGAGGTTGTTAGATTCAAACAATCAGCTTGTTGGCTTTGGAGGCGGTGAACTTTCAAGAGTTGTCCAAATTGATGACCAAGATTTTGATTCTCGTATTTCCAATTGTGAATTTTTGATTGCAACAGATGTGCAAAATCCATTTATTGGTAAAGATGGAACATCTCATGTGTTTGGACCTCAAAAGGGAGCAACACCTGAAATGGTGGAGGCTCTAGACAACAACTTACTTCATTGGGCTGATTTGGTTGTACTGAAAACAGGAATTCGATTGCATGATAAGCCTGGTGCTGGCGCAGCAGGCGGAATTGGTGGAGCTTTCCAAGCTTTTTTTCCATCAAAAACAAAAAGAGGGATTGACATTGTTATAGAGTATTCAAAGCTTGATCAACATTTAGATGGTGCAGAATGTGTTTTTACTGGAGAAGGACAAATTGATTTCCAAACAGCATCTGGAAAAACACCAATGGGGGTGGCAGAGGCCGCTAAAAAGAAGGGAATCCCGGTATTTGCTCTTACTGGATCAATTGGTCAGGGAATTGAAGTTTTGTATCAGCATGGGATTACAAGTGTTAATAGCATTGTAAATGCTCCTATGACTCTTCAAGAAGCCATCACAAGAGGAGCTGAACTGCTCGAGCAAACAGCTGAACAGGTCATCCGTACTTATATGATAAGTTTACAAAAATAGAAAAAGCAGGAGGAAACAAAATGTTATTTCTTGTAATAGCCATTGGAGTATTGTTAATTATCGTTGCTACGACTAAGTTTAAAGTGCATCCTTTTCTATCACTTATGTTAGGTACATTGTTTGTAGGGTTTGCTTCTGGAATGCCGCTTATGAAAATTGTAGAAAATATCAATACAGGTTTCGGTGGAATAATGGGCGGAATTGGTCTAGTCATTGTATTCGGAACAATTATTGGGACAATCTTGGAGAAATCTGGTGCTGCTTTACGAATGGCAGAAGTAGTTCTCCGTATTGTTGGGCCGAAAAGACCACAGTTAGCGATGAGCTTAATCGGTTACATTGTTTCAATCCCAGTATTTTGTGACTCTGGCTTTGTTATTTTGAACAGTTTAAGAAAGGCATTAGCGAAACGAGCGAAAGTTGCCTTAGCCTCTATGTCTGTTGCACTTGCAACTGGTTTATACGCTACACATACACTTGTTCCGCCAACTCCTGGCCCGATTGCAGCTGCAGGGAATATTGGAGCGGATGGTTTCTTAGGGACAATCATTTTAATCGGTTTAATTGTTGCTATTCCTGCAACCGTTGTCGGTTATTTTTGGGCGACAACGGTTGCTAGAAAAATAGAAGTGGAAGATGATGGCGAGGAATTAGATTACGATGAAATTGTTCGTTCATTTGGTAAAATGCCATCGACATTCAAAGCCTTTTTACCAATTGTATTACAGATTTCCCGAACGAGAAAGCCCACACCGGGCATAGCCCGTCTTTAGACGTGGGATGAAAGTGAGGTCAGATACGGAGTACCGCTAAAAGGTCAAAATCGTTAGCGGTACTTCAAGTATCTGAAAATTCGTACAGAAACAT
>NZ_JAGYPM010000002.1:1053222-1130741 GCF_018343665.1 Cytobacillus citreus | reverse complement strand
TGTTACTCACCCGTCCGCCGCTAACTTGCGAGAGCAAGCTCTCACAAGTCCGCTCGACTTGCATGTATTAGGCACGCCGCCAGCGTTCGTCCTGAGCCAGGATCAAACTCTCCAATAAAGAGTTGATATAGCTCACTTGCACACGGATGTGCTGACGTCGATGTTGCCACAGGACGTGGCGTTCTTAATCGACGATCATTTATAGTCTTATAAAAAGACTTAGAATTAACGTTGACGTTTTTGTTCGCTCAGTTTTCAAAGAACAATGTTTTTCTTGTTTATCGCTCAGAAGCGACTTTATTAATTTACCATATTACCTCATTAATAGTCAATAACTTTTTCAAAAAATCTTTTTTCATATTTAAGTTATTTTGTGAGGACGAGATCTAATATAACATGCAGAAAAAATGTTTGCAATATAATTTTTATTTTTTCTTTATAATTTCTTCCTATTCCCTACTATTAGTTTTTATTTGTTAATGAAGTCATTTGGGATTATAAGTAATGAAGGATTTTATTTTGAAAAAATTTAGCATCAAGTATCTTAATACACTTCATAACAATAGTACAAATCGCTTCATTTTTAAAAAAACACCATTTTCCTTCAAATAAAGAAATTACACTTTTATACTCCCCAAGATCCTCATGATACATTACATGTGTATAAAAGAAGAGTTACTTCAAAGGATTTTTCAATAAATACTCCCTCTGAACTTTCTTAAAGGGCTACAGGATGATCATTTAGCTATATAAAATTCAATATGTGATAAGAAATTAAGACTTCGAGAACAAACCATACATATTGCTATTTTATTTCACATCCACAAACTTATTAACAAAATAAATATTAAAACGAAAGTAATCCACTGACTTTTCCACAAGTTGTGGATAAATTTGTGCGCTTTATCCACAGTTACTGCGAGAAATCCAAAGTTATACACAGCCCTAAATTGAAAATAACTAAAAATAATAAGGAATAGTACCCTTATTTATTTCATACTATCTATTAACACTAGCTTTTGGAGAAAGGTGTGAATCTTACTGGAATCGGCAGCATTATATCTATCAGTATTAATGGCAGTATACCTATTCTCTTATGCATACGTAGAAGGTATAAAGATTGCAAATTCTGAAGGAAAAATATATGGTGGTACTTTCATATTTTCAGTAACAACTGGTTTTATTTTCTCAGGATTGACTTATGTGTTTATCTAAAAAAGGAATCCCCTTAACTTAAGAGGATTCCTTAAAAATTGTCTTTAATAATGGCAGAAATGGCTGCATCAACAAATTTTCCTTTTTCAAAAAACCTCTTCTTTAATACCCCTTCATAGACAAATCCATTCTTCTCAAGAACTCTGCCAGAGGAAATATTCTGTGGATCATAAAATGCTTCAATCCTGTTTAACTTCATTTCATTAAATCCGTATTGAATAACTGCACCAATTACTTCAGTCATAGTTCCTTGACCCCAATGGTCAGGATGAAGTTCATAACCAATCTCAGCCTTCCAATGTTCCTCTTCAATCGCATGAAATCCGCAAGTACCTATAAACAGACCTGTTTCTTTTAAAACGATTGCCCAACGAATTTGTTTTCTTTCATGGTATCTATTTAGAAGTCTTTCAATTAGATCTGCAGCTTGTATTTCAGAAGTAAACGTGTCAAGATCATAGAACTTTGTCACTTCGTCCTTTGAAAAATAACTAAACATTCTAGGAGCATCACTCATTTGAAGCTTACGTAAAATAACTTTTTCTGTCTCCAATTCTGGAAACTCAGCAAAAGTTCTTTCAAAGTGCATTTTCTTCACTCCTAATGATTCTTGTTAGTTTAAACGAGTTTGATCAGAAACTTTTCTTTTCTTCACCCTTACACTTCTTTCATCAAGTAAGAAAAGAGATACTCCAATGATGATAATCCCTCCTCCAAGAAGCTGTGTCCAAACCACTGATTCTTGTAATAAATAATATGCGAGAACAGCTGCACCTACTGGTTCAAAAAGAATAGCCATTGAAATTGTAGAGGTACTTAACCATTTTAAAGACCAATTAAAAATGGTATGACCCAATAATGTCGGGATGAGGGCAAGAAGGATAAAGTAAACCCAGTCGCTCGTACCGTATGGAAGCAGCGGTTCCTGTTTTATCAAAACATAAATCAATAGTGTAATAGTACTGATACTGTAAACAACAAAAGTGTAAGTAATAAGAGATAATCTTTTTCTGACTGTCTGGCCAAACATCAAATATGCGGTAACTAACGCACAGGCGATCAATGCTAAGATATCTCCAAATAAAGCTGAACCACTAATTTTTAAATCTCCCCAGCTAATTATGACACTTCCTAATACTGCAATAATCCCGCTTAGAATTGCTTTCCATGAAAACTTTTCTTTAAAGAAAAAATAAGTTCCAATAAAAGCAAAAAGTGGCTGCAGAGTCACTAACACGGTTGAACTCGCAACAGATGTGTAATTTAATGACTCAAACCAAAGAATAAAGTGAAAGGCAAGAAAGACACCAGCAATAACGGAGAAGAGCCAATCCCGTTTAGTAATAAGTCGAAGCTCAGGAACATACTTTATTAGAAATATAGGTAACATAATTAAGACAGAAAAGAATAGCCTGTAAAATGCAATAACCCCTGATGGAGCTGTTGATACTTTAACAAGAATGGCAGATGTTGATACTGAAAAAACACCAATGGCCAAGGCTACATAAGGATTTATTTTTGTGTCTGACATGATAGTACTCTCCTTATTTTTTAGGTTAGGTTGTTTTACCAAATCTATATTACGATAATTTCTATACTTTTTCAAAATTCTTTATAAAATCTTATGATATTATAAAAAAATCATCATAAAAACTTTAAGATGATGGAGAATGCATTCCGAATAGAGGTTGATTCAAAATGGAGCCGAACCAGCTCTTGTCCCTTTTCATAGAAAAAATAATGAGGAGTGGGGATAATATGAGCGAACTAGAATTAGAAATTTTAATAAAACTCGGGATATCTGCTGTCCTCGGTCTCGTAATAGGGATTGAACGTGAATTAAAAAGAAAACCTGTCGGGTTAAAAACAAGTCTCGTTATTTCTATAGTTAGCTGCCTATTGACAATTGTATCGATAGAGTCAGCCTATATTTTCCCTGGAAAAGAGGGAGTTAATATTCAAATGGATCCTCTCCGTTTAGCCGCACAAATTGTATCAGGCATTGGATTTCTAGGAGCAGGTGTTATTTTAAGAAGGGGAAATGACACCATTTCCGGCCTAACGACAGCAGCTTTAATATGGGGAGCAGCTGGAATAGGTATCGCTGTTGGAGCGGGCTTCTATCTCGAAGCAATGACAGGTGTTGCTTTGTTAATTATTAGCGTTGAGGTCATACCTTTTTTGATAGGACTTATTGGTCCAAAGCAATTAAGAGAGAAGGAAATTACCCTGCAGCTAAAAGTAACCAATAAGGAAAACATTTCAGAAATTCTTTCAGCAATAAAAAATTTAAAAATATCCATTAAACGTGTCCGAATCAAAGATTTGGAAGAAAGAAAGCATCTTATTCAACTAATAGTGACTATTAATAATAAGAAGAGCATTACAGATGTTTACTACAGCGTATCTGAGCTAAAGGGAGTTAAAAGCGTAGATATTGAAAGCCTTTAGATACCGGCTTTTGATAAAGAAAACTCGCCGATTGGCGAGCCTTGGAAAGGCGAAGACAGAGGTGTAGCTGCACTGATACTTAACTCCTAAAATTGGAAACTACGTCGGATCATCTTCTGCGCTGGCAATTTATACTTTCTTAACGTATTAGAAAATCTTGGTCTTCGTCAAGTCCTTTTTGGCGAAGGCCTTAGTTTTAATTATGCGATATTATGTGCAAAAATATTATTTTAACTACTCATTCACTTTGGTACATTATTACCCTTAAACCTTCTGATTAGCTTAAATAATTTCCCTCTTGAAAAAAACTCCATTTGCAGCTATAATTTTTCATATATCTCAATACGGGGGATTAGCTCAGCTGGGAGAGCGCTACGCTGGCAGCGTAGAGGTCAGGGGTTCGAGCCCCCTATTCTCCATCAGAAAAAGCCTTGTATATCAAGGCTTTTTCTATTTTAGTTAATCATTTGTATATTTATTTTTTTGGATTATCGCCGGATTGTCGCCGAAATAGATTTTTTGATTATTTTCTTGAATTTTAAACTGCATTTCCTACTTGTTTTAGGACATTTAATATTAATGGTGTAACTCGGAATCAACACTTATCCTAATCCACTATTTTAAACGAAAAGAACCGCCTCATAATTAGACGGTTCTTTTGATTAGTATCCAGGAGCAATTTCAACTTTCATTATATCCATAAAAGGAACCTTAGTAATTTCTATGTTCTTTTCAATATGTATTAATCTTGTTCGGCTATCCATCTTAACTATCTTCCCTTGGACTGGCTCTTTTTCCCAAACATTCAATATTACTTCTGAATTTTCCCCATTTGCCTCTACAAGTGCATTACCAATCTCTTCAAGTTCGAACTCGTCTCTTGTTGGTCGTTTTTTCTTTACAGCCATTATTATGCCCCTCTTTAATGAAGCAGCAGCGTACTTTTAAGGTGAGTAACATCTTATCGGTCGGACCAGTGCGAAAAGTAAGATATAGCAATAAGCTCGAAATGAGTCCTCGTTAAAGGATAATACCTTTATTCGTCGCTGGCTAATATTACCTCTGATGTCCTGATAAATCATTTCTAGTACAGTGCAATCATTAACAGCCCTTTTTAGTGTGTTTTTCATGGTCGAACCTCCCTTACCAATAATTATATACGAACTTTTGTTCGATTTCAAGTTGATATCCGAACGAATGTTTGTATAATTATTTATAAGGAGATGACATGTAATGATACGTGATCGAGGGATTAAAAAATGGCAGGGATTCTTTATGCCTGAACATATTGGCAAGCTGAAAGAATATGATCGGAATGAAAAGAAGAAAAAAAAGCCCGAACTAGATGAACAAGAGCTTGAAGAGATAGGCATTATGGTGATGGACTCGTTGAACTATACTTTGCCTATAAAAATTACAACATGGCAGGATTGTTATTTTAAATTTCATGAAGGAATTATTTCTAAAGTGGACCATCTTATGAAATACATGATACTGGATACTAACAATGGAAATGAAAAAATATTGATTAATGATAACCGCTGTGGAGAGGATTTAGTATGCTCAGGATACCTCAGCATGATCGGGACATTATTAAGAAAGCTATGTGCTTACTTGAGTCTGTAAGAATTAATGCTGAGTCTGTCGCAAAAAGATCCTTTCAGAAAGGCGAAGGATTTGCCGGGTATATATGGGAGACTAGAATACCTGAAAATATAGTAGGACCCCAAGTATAAGGAATTAATTATAAAAATATGAAATTATAGGGTTGAAAACCCAATTTATTTTTTCAATAAGTAAATCACACCAAGTATAATAGCTACCACAGATAACAACATAATAATAATTAAAGGCCAATTAAAAGAAGTTAACATTTTGCACCTCCTAGTTATTTGTTAAATACAATACTACCAAATCTAGTGGGAAAAACAACCAAATTAAAATATTTAGTTGTTTAAAAATAATAGAGGAGAGATTTTAGTGAAAAAACTTTTTTATTCATTGTTTGTAGTTTTGTTAGTAAGTATGACAGCATTTAATACTGGCTTTTACGGGTAGTTTATCTCCCACCTAACTTCTTTGCTTTCGCTAAATTTTGAGGTGGGAGTATTACTGCCCGTTAATGCGGGATAAAAAGCTCACCCTCATAGGCAAGCTTCCTAATTAATAACATAATCATAATTTACTACTACGGTTAATAATTTGCCTCTGGCACGCCCCAAAAGTTAGAGCCGTACCCAGACCATAAAACAAAATCCAGTTTCTATCTATTTAATCATGGTGATGGTGATGATGTTCATAACCATGCTCTTCCGTATATTTCCGGAAGTTTTCTAAATCTTGCATTCCAGTCGATGTACCGTCTAAAGCTTGATTCATACGTTCTAATAATACCGTTCTTAACTTTGGATGATAGCCAAAATACTCAGCAATATCAATTGATACATGCGGATAAGTCTCTTTAAACTGTTCAGCCATTTTATTCATTCTTTCCATTAATATACCGGTAAATAAGAAATACGGTAACATAATGATTTTTTTGGCACCTAATTTAAGACAACGTTCCATTCCATCCTGCACAGTTGGCTTCGTTACCCCCATAAAAGCACATTCAACGGTAGATACATTTAATTTTTCCCATAATAACCGACTAATTTTATAAAAGTCACTATTAGCATATGGATCGCTGCCACCACGACCAATTAATAGAATTGACGTATCATTATGTTTTTGATTCACATCAAAACCTACTTCAGTAAGTCTTGCTATTAGAATTTCAATAATCTTATCATGAACGCCAATCGTTTGGCCATAGGTGAATTGAACATCCGGGAAATGTTCTTTAGCATGTTCAATTTCAGCTGGGATGTGCAGTTTGGAGTGTCCGGCATGTAATAAGATGATAGGAATCACGTGGATTTCATCCGCACCTTTTTCAATACATAATTGAATCCCATCTTCAATATTTGGTGATGCAAATTCTAAAAAACACGTTTTTACAAGAAGGGCCGGATCAATGTATTCTTTCGTTTGTTCAATAAATCGGCGAACTTCTTCATTTCCTGCCTCTAGCCTGCTGCCATGGCCAACAAATAATACAGCTTTTTTCAACGGCCCTTTTCCTTTCCTGTATTTATTGATTCCTTTAAAGCGGTTGTCACCACGTTTACGTTCACCGTGCTCCATTGAATAAATAATCGATTCTTCTTCAACTGCTTCATGAACAATAGCACGTGCCGTTTCTTCATGTTGCACCGAATACCATGTCCCTTTCGGGTAATCAATGACGACGCATTTATCTTTACAGCGACCGTTACAGCGTGTACGCGATGTATGAATATGCTCATCTAAACGATTATTACGGATTTCATTACGAATTTGTTGCGTGACCTCTTCCGCTCCTGCTCCCATACAGGTAGCCCCATTGCAAATAAGCAGGTGACGCTGCATTTGCGTTAAATTCCAAGTCGTCATAAAGTGAGAACTCTCCCCTCTTGCATGAGTGCTTCATTCGATTTGTAAATCATTTGCTAATCGTGATAAAGGCTAGAAATTTCTCAATGGTTTAATAAGCATCCGGGTAGAAACCTTTTGCTAAAATCTCGATGGCTTCTGCTACACAAACACCTTCAGATGCTGCCGATAACGGTAAAATGACAAATTTCTCGTTTTGTACAGCAGGTGTTTGGCTTAATGCCGGGTCTGATTTTAAGAACTCGATTTTTTGATCCGCTGTCGTTGAATCATAATCAATCACAACAATCACTTCAGGTTGACGTTCGACTGCATCTTCTTTTGAAACGGTAGCCCAATTTCCTTCAACATCACCAAAAACATTGTGCCCACCAGCCATTGTCACAAGTGTATTCATAAAGTTTTGTGCTGCAGTAAATACTTCTTTTTCTCCACTATCAAATACTAAAACATCTAGTGGCTCTTTTACTTCTGGTAGTTTAGATGTAATCCCTTCAATCTCTTGATTCATTTTGTCAATTAGTGCCTCACCGCGATCTTCTATTCGGAAAATTTTTGCGATATTTCGAATATCTGTATAAATCTCTTCTAATGTTGGTGCTATATTAACGGACGATGATTGTAAGTAACTATTAATGCCTAAATCCTTTAATTCTTCACGTGTTGCAATATTTTTCTCATTGAAGGCACTTGACCAACCACCATATAGAAAGTCTGCTTCTACAGAGATTATTTGTTCTTTTGATGGATATTGTTCAGCAATTACTGGTACCTTGTCATAGGCTTCTTGCAATGGCTCATAAATTTTATCATCTAAATAAGCAGTACCAACCATTGAATCCTCTAAGCCTAGGGCTAACATGATTTCTGTCACATGTTGATTTAATGAAACAGCACGTTTTGGTGCTTCTTCGTATTCATTCACAAACCCCTCATTCTCAATAACGACTTTTTCCGATTGCTCTGTTTTTTCATCTTTTATATTTACTGTTTTTCCTTCTTCACTTGAGCATGCGCCTAGTAATAGCGTTACCATTAAAATTAGAGTAGTCCAAATTCTTCTGTTTTTCATGTTCATATGTCCTTAATTCTATTTAACTTCTTGTGTAAAAAAATAAATGTAGTTTTTTTGTAAAGGGGTTTTTGGTTACACCAGCCTGCATATGAAATACTTGCTTCAATGTCTCTTCTGTCAATACTTGTTCGGGTGTTCCTTTCATATAGAGAGCCGCGTCTTTCATTACAAGTAACTCATCACAATAAGCAGCAGCCAAATTTAAATCATGCAGTGCCGCTACAATCGTAATGGGCAGATCCTTCACTAAATCCATTAATTGATATTGATGTTCGATATCAAGATGATTGGTCGGTTCATCTAATACTAAAATTTTTGCCTGCTGTGCGAGGGCGCGTGCGAGCATAACCCGTTTCTTTTCACCACCGGATAATTGACCAAAAGAGCGGTTTTCTAAATGCAATACGTTTGCAAGCCGCATACTCTCTTCGACAATAGCAAAGTCTTCGTGATTATCGTTATCAAGCCATTTTTTATATGGTGTCCTCCCCATCATGACTAAATCTTTCACGGTAAAATCAAAAAGTACCGGTGTGTCTTGACTAACAACAGATATTTCCTGTGCAAGCTTTTTTTGTGCGAAATAAACAATATCTTTCTCATATAATGTCACCACACCGCTCGTTTGTTTAAGATGACGATAGATGATTTTTAACATCGTTGATTTTCCGCTTCCATTCGGTCCAATAATGCCAACAAATTTCCCTTGATCAATCGAAAACGTAAGATTCTGTAAAATTTGCTTGTCCATTATTGAAAATGATATATCTTTAACCTGGAGCATCGTTACTCACCATCCCCAAAAGAATATCTTTGACGTCTAAGCATCCAAATAAAGAAGGGGCTGCCACAAACAGCGGTAATAATTCCGATTGGCATTTCTGCAGGTGCGATAACAACTCGTGCGACCATATCCGCCCAAACTAAGAAAATCGCACCGATTAATGCACTAATCGGTATAACAACTTTGTAATTTGAACCTATCAGCATTCTTACGAGATGTGGAATGATTAATCCGACAAAGCCAATGCTTCCACTGACTGAAACAACAACACCTGTAAGTAATGAGACAAAAATTATAATAAAGATTCGAAAACGGTCTAAGTTAATACCAAGTGTAGCGGCTGTTTCTTCTCCCAGAAGTAAAGCATTAAGCTGACGATAGTTCAATGATAGTAATATAAAAACTAGGAGAAACGTAAAAAATGGGATTCCAATAGTTGACCACTTCGCACCTGCTAAACTACCTAGCATCCAATACATAACAGCCTGAATACCGCCTTGTTGCTTAGACATCATCAGCATAAGATTTGTAATAGCGGATAATACCATCGAAATCGCAATCCCCGCCAAAAGTAAACGAATAACAGATATGCGTCCATTAACGCGTGCTAATAGAAACACAATTATGACTGCGACAATAGCTCCTAAAAAAGCGGCAAAGGATAGGGCATAGATCCCTAAAGCACTAAATGCATCGAGTAAAATGACCGATGTTGCACCCACTGAAGCACCTGACGATACCCCTAAAATATAGGGATCTGCAATCGAGTTCCTTACTAATGCTTGAATTGCTGCACCACTAATTGAAAGTGCCGCTCCAACAATCGCTGCAAGTACTACACGGGGGAAACGTATTTCCCAAATAATGATACTTTGTGCTCTTGAAGCATTCGTCTCTGTCAATAGACCTAATTTAGAGAATAGTACTTCCCAAATAATACGCGGCGTTATACCAACAGAGCCCACCATCACCGCAAAAGTCATTGAAGCAAGAAGGCCTGCTATTAGCGCCAATATTAAAAATGTAAATCGAAACTTAGGCATGTAAATCTGTGGGCTCCCAACTAATTATCGCAGCATAGAATGGATATCGATATACATACTGGCCACTCTCCATTGTAATAAAACGGTCGATCGAGACTTTTACATGTGCCATTTCATGCTGTGGTGATAAGATTTTTTTACTTTGTTCTTCATAGAGTTGTTCTAATGTATCGTAACGATATATACGCTCTAGCTTGACCAATTCACAATCCGCATAAATGCCTAACTGATACAGCATATTCATGATGGTAATGTAATCACGACGCGGATATTTAATGTCATAGCCAAACTGCTCATCTAAGATAACGTAGTGTGGCTGAATGGGTCCTGTTGTTAAACCAATAATGGCACGTTTTTTGGCGAGCTTGTTGATTTTTTTTAGTGCCGCATTCATTTCATACATGCGGTAAAAGCTATTCACCCCAATAACAACATCGTGAGGCTCAATTTGTGCTTCTTCCCATTTACTATGAATGTACTGAACGGGTGCATCGCTATCATAGTATTGTTTTAAATAGGCAAGCACACTTTCAGAACCATCAACTAGAGTTAAACTTTTGACATCTTCACTTAATCGGAATGTATAGTTACCCCAACCTGGTCCAATTTCAATACAGCTTGCCTCTTGTGGGATATGCTGCCTTATTTTTTCGTAAACTTTTTTCGCATAATCATCTGTTTGTTTATATGTTTTTTTCTTCATGGACTGAGCCCAAAAGGCTTCTTCCAATACATCATCGACCATGCGCTCTGGCATCTTTCCATGCCAATCTAACATGCCTTCTTTCCACAGCTTTTCAAAGTCAATTTTTAATGGGGATTTTTTTATCATATCATCGGATCTTCTCCTTAATATCAATAGCATTCATTAAAACTCAAGCCCCTTCATTGCCTTGACATCTTGCTCTGTATAGTAATGTTTGGTTGCGTCAATTGTTGACACTAAATCAGCTAATGCCAGCAATGATGGATGTGCAGAACGCCCTGTGATGACTACGTGCATCGTTTTGGGACGGTTTTGTATTGCCTCTACCACTTCTGCAATTGGCAATACATCATCGATTGGAAAACGTGTGATAGCCAATGAATTATTCAACTCATCTAGCACTAATAGATCTGTTGTCTCATCCTGAAGCTCCTCTTTTACAATTTGCCATGCTTTTGCAAGTGCTTGGCGATGCTCCTCTGGTGTTTTCGTCCATGTAAATCCGACCCCTAATTGCACGGTTTCGACACCTAGTTTCCGTAAGGCAATTTGTTCACCATAAGTACGTTCAGGCGATTTAATAAATTGAAAATATTTCACCTTCATACCGCGGCCAATCGCTCGCAATGTCACACCAAGTGACGCAGTTGTTTTTCCTTTCCCCTCGCCAGTGTACACTAACAACATCCCTTGTCGTGCCATGTACACACCTCCTTATAGCCAAGTTGTTTTTTCTGTAAATGATGTGCGCTTTTTTACAGAAGTTATTTCTTCAGCAGGGTAACCGATGCATAATGTCCCTACTAACTGCTCGCTATCGGTTGCACCAATAAAATGGTGTAAAGCTGTATCATGCACTAAACCTACACCACGTGTACGCCATACCATGCCTAAACCCAGTTGTTCAGCCATTAACCACATCGACATAATCGCACTGCTGACAGCAAAGGTATTATCTATTGTTGCCCCTTCATCTCCATCGACAATGGCAGATGTCACTACAATCACAAGCGGTGTATTAATAATGGCTTTCATGGAACTTTCCACTAAATGTGGTTTTGTTGGGAAACGTTCTTGTAAATAATCAAGCGCTACTTGCTCAAAACGTTTTAAGCTGTCACCCTGTAATACATAGAAATGCCAAGGCTCACGCATACGGTCATTTGGCGCATACGTTGCTGCTTCTAATAACATCTCAATTTTGTTACGCTCCACCTCGCGCCGATCAAATTGGCGAATGGCACGGCGTTTTTTTAATGCTTCTAACATAATTCATGCTCCTTTTCTATAAACCAGGAAATTTGATCCCGTACACGAACAACATCACCAACTAATATCATTGATGGGTTAGAGATACCATGAAGTTGAATATCTTGTGCAATCGTTGAGAGTTCACCAGTAATTGTTCGCTGATTTTCAGTTGTTCCCCATTCAATAACCGCAACAGGGGTTGTTTCACTTTTGCCATATGTTATTAAGCTTTTCGCGATATGCGCGATATTACCAATACTCATATAAAATGCCACGGTATCAATTTGAGCAAGCGCAGACCAATTTAAAAAGTCCTGCTTCTTTTCTGGGCGCCCATGGCCTGTAACAATCGCAAAGCTTGCAGCATGGTCACGATGTGTTACAGGAATCCCTGCAAAAGCAGGCGCAGCAATCCCTGCTGTAATTCCAGGCACAATCTCAAATGGAATATCGGCTTGTCGTAAAATCGTAGCTTCTTCGGCACCGCGTCCAAAGACAAATGGGTCGCCGCCTTTTAAGCGAAGGACCTGCTTGCCCATTTTGGCTTGTTCCACTAGCACACGATGAATTTCATCCTGTATCAGTCCATGTTTACCCGGCTCTTTGCCACAGTAAATGAGCTCAGCATCCACTTTCGCATGTGATAATAATTCAATATTCACTAGACGGTCATATAAAATCACCTCTGCTTGCTGGATGCATTCCAATCCTCGAATCGTTAATAGTTTTGGGTCACCTGGACCAGCTCCTACAATATATACAAATCCACTCACAGTTGTTCTCCTATACGTTGTTGTAGCCACGCTTCACATTCTTGCTTTTCACCTTGCTCCACCCACTGTAAAACTTGCGGATCTAGCAGCTCGGCTAATAGTTGTTTTTTCGTATCGCCCGTAAACGCTTGTAAGATTTGCTTACGTGCCTCCTTTAAAAAAGAAACATACTCTGCGTAATGATTTCCGAATTGCTCCTCTAGATCCTTCTTTACTTGGCTTGTTAGACCTGGACTGGCTCCGGATGTTGATACTGTCACTACGAATTCACCACGTCGAACGACTGCTGGATTAATGAAATCAACACGTCCCTTTGCATCTGCACGACTGAGTAATTGCCAATGCTGTGTAGCTTCTTCTACCGCATTATTTACTTCTTCATCATTTGTAACTGCAAAGATAAGTGTTGCATCATCTAAATCACCAGGTTCAAATTCCTTTTCTTTCCATGTCAAAAGTCCATCATTTATATACTGTTGTAATTTTCCAGTCACTGTTGGGCTTATTATTGTCAGTACCGCTTTTGTCTGAAGTAACGCTTCTACCTTTTGACGTGCTACATGTCCGCCCCCAACAATAACAACCTTTTTATAGTCAATATTCATTAATAGCGGGAAATAACTCATTGTTGTCCCTCCAAACATGCTGACAACCAATTTTTCACAAGCTGTGGATTCGAGGCAAAATGAAAATGTGTATATCCTGCTACAAGATTTTTATGTAAATAGCCTTCTTGTTGAGCACGAAAACGCCCTTTACTAAAATAAGCGGATGTTTTATGCTCCCCGTCATACGTTGAGTAATGGAACTCATGCCCTTTTGCCCGCTCCTCTTTACCAATTAAGAAGTTGCCCGTAACACCTGTAATTTCTCGATACCCAATTGCCGCTAATCTATCTTGCATACGCACACGTCCTGGAATCACCCCGAGCATTGGAAATGCCTGCTCTTGACGATTCACAATCTCCTCCGTTAAATACATAAAACCGCCGCACTCTGCTAATGTTGGTAACCCTCGCTCAATTACGGCGCGTATTGATTGCTTTGTTCTTTCATTTTTTACTAATGTTTTTGCAAACTCTTCGGGAAAACCGCCGCCGATATACAGCCCTTGCGCTTCTATTGGAACCACTTCATTTTGTAATGGAGAGAAGAAATGTAATGTTGCCCCATATGCACGTAGTAATTCCAAATTCTCTTCATAATAGAAGTTAAAAGCGGCATCCCTTGCAACGGCAATATGTACTTCTTGTCGCCCAGGCTGTGCATCAAAAATAGACGCCGAAACGTGAATTGGCTGCACTCTTGTAATTTCTAACAGCTGCTCAATATTCACCGTTTCTTCAATCGCTTCTGCAAGATTATCAAAATATGAGTCTAAATCACCACGTTCAATAGCCGGTACTAACCCTAGATGACGGCTTGGCATCGCAAGCACTGCTCCTTTTGGCAGATAGCCAATGACAGGAATTCCACATTCTTGTTCAATTGCTGTTTTGACAATCTCAAAATGACTTTTACTTCCTAATTGATTGGTAATAACACCCACAATATTGGAGTTTTCGTCTAACATTTGAAAGCCTTTGACGATTGCAGACACACTTCTTGCCATACTAGCCGCATTGACAATTAAAATGACTGGGCTATTTGTTATCTCACTAATATGAGCAGCAGATCCTTCATTTGATAATGGGGATTTACCATCATAAAAGCCCATCACGCCTTCAATCATAGCTACATCTGCATCTTGACTTGCTTTAGCGACAATGGCACGGACTGTATCATGATCCATCATGAAACTATCAATATTTCGAGAAGGACGCTTTGTGACAGCTGTATGATACGTTGGGTCAATATAATCTGGGCCACATTTAAAGCCTTGTATAGTTAAACCGCGCTTCATAAGCGCACGCATAATTCCAATCGTGAATGTTGTTTTCCCAACACCACTTCCTGTACCGCCTAGAACAAATCGATTCATTGTCCTCTCTCCTCAAAATTGACACGTGCAACGGACACGGTCACATTGCCACTTTTTCTTTTCTCTAGTAATAAAGCCTTCGCATTTGCACAACGTAATGCTGCCGGTTCACTCACACCATATGCACCTGTATATTTAAAGACTGTTTCCGACGGATTGGGAAACGGTATTTCATTCAGCTGTTCAGGTGTGTATGTAGCAAACGGCCAATTATGTTTAGCAGTTAATTCAAGCAACCCTGTCTCATCTTTCTTTAAATTGATGGACGCAACTGCTTTGACACTTTTTTTACTTAAACGTAGCTCCGCTAATGTTTCATCTATGACTTGTTCAATTTCTTCCATCGCCGTACCCCGATTACAGCCAATGCCGAGGACAATTGATTTTGGACGATAGATTACTCCGTTCTCAATCAACACTTCTTCATGTGCTTCAATTAAACGATCAGTAATAAGCAGGATTGCATGTGGCTTTGCCCTAATCGCTTCTATTATCGATGGATATATTTTTAAGTTGGCTGGTATAGAACGTTCGTACATCCACCAATTTTTCTCACCAGTTTCTTGTACGATTGCAACATGCTCTTCATTCACAACCGATGCACTAACAGGTAATAATTTTTCTTCGCTATCCCACACCCATCCAAATTGTGCACCAAATAAATCGACGGGAATCGTTTTTTGAACATCTGATGCGGTTGTAACAATGGGCTCTGCACCGATCGCTTTTGCAAATTCATGAGTTAAGGCATTGGCACCGCCAATATGCCCTGATAATACGCTGATAACATACTGACCTTTATCATCAACAACTAACACTCCAGGGTCTTTCATTTTATCTATTAGAAGTGGGGCAATCATGCGAACGACAGCACCGAGGGATATGATGCAAATGATCCCTTTATATTGCTGAAACAAAGCAGGCAATAATAGACGTACCGTACCATCAAACAACTGAATTTGGCGTGCATCTTCGTCCCCTTGTTCGAATTTCTTCATATAATATAGGTCCGCATATGGAAACTTCTCAATGTAGCTTCTTGCATGTGCCACGCCATGTTTCGTAATAGCAACAAGAGCATATGGTTTCCGTTTCTCGACGACAGGAATTTCACCTTCACGTAAACTAATCATTCGCCTTCACACCTTTGCGGAAGCCATGGGTAAATGTTTTATCATATAGCTTCGAACGATACTTTTTTTCATGGATATGCGGGTCTAATGCCCAGCCTGCTAAAATCATCGCATGCTTTCGAATACCATTGACACGCATCGCTTCGTCTAATTCAACCAGTGTAGTGCGAACAATTTTTTGATCTGGCCATGAAGCACGCTGAATAACTGCAACCGGTGTATCGTCTGCCCATCCCGCCGCCTGCAATTCTTTTGTAATTTTCTTTGTTAATGTCGCACTTAAAAACATAGCAATCGTACAATGATGACTTGCCAGTGCTTGTAACTTTTCCCGCTTCGGCACAGGTGTACGCCCTTCAGCCCGTGTTAAAATAAGCGTCTGTGTTAAATCAGGAATAGTTAATTCTGCACCAACTGCTGCTGCAGATGCAAAAACAGAACTTACACCTGGCACAACTTCATAGCTAATATCATGTTGCTTTAGCAATGCTACTTGCTCCATCGTTGCCCCGTACATAGCTGGGTCGCCTGTATGTAATCGAACAACCTTTTTGTCTGCATTCACACGTTCAACGATACAATCCACCATTTCCTCCAGGTGCATTCCTGCTGTACGGATAATTTCGGCCGTCTCCTTCGCTTCCGCTACTAACGTTTCGCTTACGAGTGAATCGGTATACATCACAACATCCGCTTCTTTTAATAACTTTAAACCTTTCACCGTTATTAAATCCGGATCTCCTGGACCCGCTCCGATAATCCAAATTTTCTTCATTATTTGCGCACCACCATACATGACAAGTAATTTAATTCTGCACCCCGAAGTTCGTTGACATTCCAAATTACCTCTTCGTCAGAAGTCACTTTTGTAACAACATGTGTTTTTTCTAATAGATTCATTTCCTCTAGTAGATCAAGCATTACGTCTAATACTTTAGCTACTTTAATAAAGACAATCGCATCGTGGCCTTCAATCACACTTCGCATTTCTTCCATATCCTTTGTAGCAGGAATCATAGCGACATGGTCATCCCCTTCAGCTAATGCAATTCCTAAACGATTAGCAGAACCATTAAACGATGAAATACCAGCTACCGTTTCAATCGGGACATCTGGGTGCATCGATTTCATTAAGTTCATTAAATGAATAAATGTGCTGAATAGCATCGGATCCCCTTCAGTAACGAAAGCTACATCCTTTCCTTGAACTAAATATTGATAAATAGCTTCCACTGATTTTGTCCATTCAGCCCTTAGGGTCTCTTCATCTTTTGTCATCGGGAATACTAAACCAAGCATTTCTTTTTCTTTCGGGTTAATATACACTTCAACAATTCGATGGGCATAAGATTTACTGCCCCTTAATTTTTTAGGGTAAGCAATAACCGGGCTTTCTTGTAGTCTGCGAAATGCTTTTACCGTGATTAATTCTGGATCACCAGGCCCAACACCTAATCCATATAAGGTTCCTATACTCATTCTTCTTTTCCTTTCTTTGCTGTCACAATAAAAATTGGATTTAACGGTTCGAAACGCGTTAGATTTAAGATTGACTTACTTTTTGAAATTTGTGCTTGTACTATTGATACTTCACATCCTAATGTTTTAAGATGTTGCAGTGCTTCTGCCAGATTTTCGATCGTTGCAATATTCATAACTAAGCGACCATTGGGCTGTAAGCGTGAAATACACGTTATCAATAAATTCTCCATATTCCCACCATTGCCTCCAATAAAAATCGCATGTGGGTCAGGAAATTCATCTAGCCGGTCAGGAGCCTTTCCCAGGACCGCAATAAAATCTGTCCGATGTTTCAATTGATTTTCCAAGCAGTTTTGAAGATCGCCATCATTTTTTTCAATCGCATACACTTCGCCTTCTCGGGCAATTTTTGCTGCTTCTATTGCGACTGAGCCTGTGCAAGTTCCAATATCCCAAACAATGCTATTTTCTTTAATCCCTAACTCTTGCAAGCAAAGAGTTCGGACTTCCTTTTTCGTAATTAGACCTTTATCTGGTTTTCTCTGAAGAAACGCATCATCCGGAATTCCAAAAGAGACACGTTCGACCGCTACACGTTGTTTTAGAATCACAACATTTAATGGAGAAAAGGAGGTTTTCTCCATTTCATTCAATGTAAAAAACCGGCAACGCTCATTTTCACCTTGTAAATTTTCAGCAACAAAGGCATCATATTCCTTCATGCCGAAACGCTTTAAATACGTTGCAATGGCCTGCGGGGAATTCGTTTCATCTGTTAAAACGGCAATTTTTTTCCTACCATCAATTCTTTGTGCAAATCCTTTCATTGAACGGCCATGTAAGCTGACAATATACGCATCCTGCCAGCTCTCCTGCATTTTTGAAAAAGCTAGCTGGACAGAACTGGTATAAGGATGAATTTCTAATGGAAGCTTTTTTGCAAGTACACTGCCTAATCCGTAAAACAGCGGATCCCCAGACACCAAAATAACAACATTTCGTGTTTCACTCTGTAAATCAGCTGTTAAAACTGACAAACCACCTTTGAATACTTTTTTCTCTTTTTTAAATTCCGAAAAGAATTGCAAATGGCGTTCACCACCTACAAGTACGTCACATTCATTGATCCATTCTATATATTTGGGGAGCAATCCCTCCGCACCGTTATCCCCTATACCAATCATTTTCATCCAATTCGTCAATATTCTCAGCCTTTCCTAAACAGTCTCCATTCATGGCGTACAAGGTTGTCGACACCTTTATATCAGTATTCATATGATTTATTGCATAATAGCAGCAGTTCTTACAAAGGTCTTCAAAGAATGCCTCGTTTCCTTGAAGCATTTCACCAACTTGTGAAGCCGTATTCGCTTGTAAAATTTCCCTTTGCATCGTCTCATCAACACCCACTTTATTTGCAATACCCGCTAAAAACTCGAAGCTAATGGGTGCGCTTTTTGAGTGAACCATCATAACACCTTGTGCTACTTTCGAAAACTTCCCCATCATTCCTACTAACGAGACTCTAGGAATTTTCTTCTTAGCAATATTCTTTAATGTAAAACCGACGAAATCGCCCATTTCGATAAATGCTTCTTCTTGTAGATCAGAATACTGCTGCATGGCAAATTTTTCACTTCGTCCACCTGTTGTAATGACTAAATGCTCACATCCTGCTTCTTTGGCAACATTGATCGCTTGAACAATACTTGCCATATAAGCAGAACTTGAAAATGGCACCACTGTTCCTCGTGTACCTAGTATAGAAATTCCACCTATAATACCTAAACGCCCATTCAATGTTTTTTTTGCAATCTCTTCACCATCTGGTACAGATATAATGACTTCAACCCCACAATTCAATTTGAATTTTTCGACGACTTCATGTACAACACCCAATATCATTTTACGCGGTACGGGGTTTATCGCCGCTTGGCCTACTGGTACAGGAATTCCGGCCTTCGTAACTCGCCCTACACCAACACCGCCATCTAAATGGATTCCTTTTTCCTTTGAAAAACGAACAGTACTTTGAATTCGTGCCTGATGTGTAGCATCAGGATCGTCCCCAGCATCTTTAATCGTTTCACACATTACCTGGCCATCTGATACTTCAAATGCGGATACTCTAAATGTCGCATACTGTCCAACTGGTAAATAAATCGTCACCTCATTCGGTACTTTTCCTGTCACAAGTGCTTGTAAGGCTGCCTTTGTCATCGCTGTTGCACAAGATCCTGTCGTGTAGCCATGGCGCATTCGTGATGGGTCTTTTTTACTTCGTTTGCTTTGCACGTTCATCAGCCATTAATGAAATGGCATTAAGTGCTGCAACTGTCACTGTACTGCCACCCTTCCTACCAACGTTTGTAATAAATGGAATCCCTTCAAGTACTGCTAACTCGGCTTTCGATTCTGCTGCTGATACAAAACCGACCGGCATGCCAATAATTAAATCTGGTTTTGCAATACCTTCCTTAATTAAACGAATTAACTCCAACAAAGCGGTTGGTGCATTACCAATTGCATAGATTCCTCCATCATGTAAGCGCGTTGCTTTTTGCATGGAAATAATCGCACGTGTTGTTCCTTGAGCCTTCGCTTCTTTTGCGACATCCTCATCCGCAATATAGCAATGCAAGTCTCCACCATGCTTTTGGAATCGTTTACGTCCAGAACCACTTTCAATCATTTGTACATCCGCTACCACATGACGTCCTGCTAAAATGGATTGAATTCCTGCCTCAATAGCGCCAGGTGTAAAAATCATGCTGCGGCCTAACTCGAAATCAGCCGAAGCGTGAATCACTCGCCGAACAACTAACCATTGCTCGTCTGTAAATGAATGTTCCCCCATCTCTTCCTTAATAATAGAGAAACTGTAATCATAAATTTTGTCTGGATCTACCGTTAGCGGAGTAAATTTTGTATTAAAGTTCATGTTTGCCATTAATAAAACCTCCTAAAGTTTGAGTAACTTCTTCAAAGGAAGAACAGAAATTCTCGTAATCTATCTTTGGCCTTTTTATAAGAATAATAGGAATTCCCAATTGTAGAGCAGCTGTCATCTTTTCATCTACAGAACCGACTTTACCGCTTTCTTTTGTAATCATTAAAGTCACATTATATTGCTCATATAAAGACTTATTCAATGATTCTGAAAAAGGGCCCTGGATTGCAACAATATCCTTTTGCTTAATACCTAGTTGATTGCACTTTTCCATGTTCCCAATATTGGGAAGCATTCTGCAAATAAGTCGGATTTCATCACGCATTAAATATTTCGTAAATATTTCTAATGTTTTGCTGCCTGTTGTTAGCATAATCGTTCCTTTATGAGATTGAGCCGCTTTAGCCGCCTCTTCATAACTTTCAACTTCTGTAATTAGTGGAGAAGTAAACTGCTCCTTTGGTCTTTCATAACGAATATATGGAATATCACATGCTTTTGCTGCTGCCATTGCAGTTCTCGATGCTTCTTCCGCATAGGGGTGACTAGCATCAATAACACAGTTCATCTCACGCCTTTGAATAAGCACTATCATATCATCTACTGATAACCGCCCTACCTGATAGGGAATATCGTGAGCCTTTAAACTTTCGGCTGCAGATTCTGTGACAACGGTTGCTAATAAAGGATGTCCTTGATTTTGCACTTGAATGGCTAATTCTCTCGCATCACTTGTGCCCGCTAAAAATAGAATCATATATTTCTCCTAATCCCCGCATGGCGCTGGCTCTAACTCAATTTTGCAGCTCATGTCATGATAGTTAAAATTCTGAATTTTTTTCACCCGTTTAAAATATTTAAAAAGCCGTTCATTTGGATGTGCATTTTGTTTGTATTCTTCTATGATTTTCGTTAATAACGGGATTAGTTGATCTGGTTCAAGTCCCTCTGCCACTGGTTGAGCTGCATGGGCTGTACGGCCAACCGGCTTTGCACCAATAAATAAATCAAATTTTTTCTTGCGATAAACGATCCCAATATCGTCAAATACAGGTCTATAACAAGCCATACCGCAGCCATTGAAACCAATATGTAATTTTTTCGGAAGCTTTAAGCCCCCCAATTTTTTTGCAATTTCTTCTGCATATGGAATTGATTCTGCTTTTTCGCCGTAGCAGAAATCACAAGCTTTTACATTTACAACATCACCTATCGGCATAACAGTTAAATGACTTTGCTCAAGTTTCTCAATAATTGATTCAGGCTGATCTGTCGGAATCTTTATTATGAAATAATGATTTGGTGTATATTCCATGGTGCCTTTCTTGCCAATAATTTTAGCTAATACGCCCATCTGCTCTGGCGTAATAAATTTATTGGCAACACCTGGAGAAACAGCAAATTCAAATATATCTTCGATTGGCTGCTGTACGAAAAATGGATTTTCCATCTCCGTTTTAGTCACCATAGATACTGCCTGTAAAGCCATTTCTAAGGGGCTAACTTCTTGTTTTTTTTTCATGATTTGCTCATAACCAGCTTGTGCTTTTCCTGTTTCTTGATCTAATGCCCACGGTTCAGCTTCCTTTTTCAAACGCTGATGTGGTTTTAAACTTTGGGTCTCTTCACCTAACGTATATTTACGTTGATAACCTCGGGGAGTAATAATTTTATTATCGTAAAAGAAAGTAGAAGAGTTTCCGATAATGACAGTTGTCAGCATCCCGATATCATGTTCAAGCATTTCCGCTAGTGTTGTCAGCACTACATTTTGTTTTTCACGGTAGGCACTTTTTACAAGACCTACTGGTGTTTCAGGAGAACGATATTTTAATAGAATCTTTTGTGCTTCTACAATTTGACGTGTCCGCCGTCCGCTTTTCGGATTATATAAAGCAATCACAAAGTCTGCCATAGCTGCTGCCTCAATCCGCTTTTCAATAACAGGCCAAGGTGTTAAATGGTCACTTAAACTTATTGTGCAGGAATCATGCATGACTGGGGCGCCCAATAAGCTCCCACATGAATTAATCGCTGAAATACCAGGTACAATTTCTACCTCTATTCCTTCTTTTTCGATCCAGCCCATTTCAATTAACACTTCATACACTAATCCAGCCATACCGTATACGCCTGAATCCCCACTGGAAATCACTGAGACAATATTACCTGCCTCAGCTTTCTTTATTGCATCTTGTGCACGTGACACTTCTTCCGTCATGCCCGTACTAACAATGGTTTTGGCTGTTACTAAAGGTTCAATAAGGTCTACGTATGTTTTATAGCCAATAATACAATCACTTTGCTGCAAGGCATCTACAGCCCGTTTTGTAATATGCTCACGATCTCCTGGACCGAAACCAACAACGAAAATTTTCCCCTTTTTCATCGGCTTACCTCCAAATAAAAAATGCCTGCACTCCCTTTCGAAGGAATACAGGCATTTAAATTCGCAGTATAAAAATACGCATACCGAAACTCAAAAACAATAGGTGTAATTGTCCTGCCTATACTTCTCCCTCCGAAAAGCAAGTGTCGTTTAAATAAGCAGGTTTCCTGACTTAAGCTTCTTCTTACTCTTACACCTTCCCGATTTCTCAGTGGTATTGTAATTTCATCAGCTCTTACAGTAGCGGGGGCTGTACTAGACTTTCACTAGTTTCCCTTTTACCTCACAAATATGAGCACTTATTTAAATTAAATTATTAAATTACTATAAAACTAGCATACATTGCCAAAATTTGAAAGAGAAAATTATATTTTGTGATATTTTCATAAAAATTCGTACCTGTGAATTAAATCAATATCCCTATTTGTCTGTTGAAATATTTTTAAAGGATTTTGATCGGCAGACAGCTAATTTCATTCAAATCTCAAAAATTAAAGAAGTGGCGGTGGATGAAAAAATTTCTTTATTTATTGCTTGGGTTGATTACTGCAATTGGGCTGGCGGCAGCGGCCCTCTTCAAAATGATAGATTTTCTCCACTTCATTTTTCAACAAGTCTGGAAAATAATCAACTGAAAGAAATCGCTGAAAAGGCCAATTTAAGTGCAGTTACGATATCCCGTCTTGTCTCTTTACTTGAACAAAACAAAAATAACAATCTAACTATTCATCAACTTGCAGAGGCATTTGATATTTCTTTAAGAACATCAAGCAGATTATTAAAGCAATTGCACCAATCTGGCTTAGCAAAAATCGTTGGTGAAGTACAACCCCCAGGCCGTGGCAGGCCAAGAAAGATTTACAACCTATTATTTCCAACAACATGAACATTTCCGGTTCACTTTCATCCACAATTTGTTGGTGAAATGATGTAAAACTGTTAACAAATAATCATGACCACCGGTCTACCCGGTGGTCATGATTTAATTTATTGATTATTTAATAGTAATGTTCATCGGGTTATAATTTTTCTCAATATTGCCTGCCGCATCTATCGCAAACCAATTGATCGTCGTAGCCTTATCAATTTTTAACGTTTCAGCAATTTCGCGCGCCCACTTAGTCGAATTGTTTGTGATTGAAATGTTGGACGACTGCCATCAAGAGTATAGTAGATTGTAGCAGGTTCGCTTGTTTCAAAGCTTACTTCGACTGGACCAGAATATTTTCCATTTCCAGGAGTAGCCTTTGTTGATGATGGCTGCTTATCTTTAGACTGGTTGTAAACAACTTTTATCAAAACCAATTAATCCGTTTGCAAATTCCATCGCTTCTTCATGACCTTCCTCAAACGACGGCTTGAAGCCTACAGTTCTCCTTCTATTTGCCTCTTTATCCGTAATTCCCACATCTACTTTAGGAATTAAGTTTTTATTGTTCTTGGCAGCGTTTGTGTTTTGTTGAAGCCAATTTAAACTTGAATTTTATAGAATAATTACTATTTATAAATATCGATATCATTTGAATGATTTCCGCATATAGAAACAGAATAATTTGTTGCTTTTCGTCAGTTCCTATCGAAATATTCTTTTGGGGTCTCAAAATTTTATTCAATGCAAAACATATTTTTAAAGACCTCCACCGATATGAATAAATGCTTATTCCTTTTTTCACATCATTTTATCGGACACTAAAAAAGAGCAATCATAATGCAGAATGTACCCTATCGAGTAAATCATCTGCCCTATAAGGTACATTTATGTTAGAAATCGACCTCTTATATTTTCGTCAAAAAAACTCCTGTAACTTAAACACTTACTAATAAAACTATTACTCAGTTTTCTCTTTTCGTTTTTGCTTTTTGGAATTCTATTAAAAGAAATACCAATCCCAATAACGTTACAAATCAACCTATTATTCTATTCATAAAATCCCCACAAATGGAACTATTCCAGAAAAGATCAAATACCCCTTTTATGAAAACAATTTTCCTATTCCCAACCATGACTTTTTCACTATTCGTATTTCAGACTTTTGTATATGTTCTGATTATTGCGAAAATGGTATACTTTGCCTGTACAGATCATATAATAGGAGGTTGGTGTTTTGAGGAACATGAAGAAGACGTTTATTGCTTTTACTACTTTTTTAACGGTTGCCGTTTCCTCAACAGCTTACGCAGATCAGCCAGGATTATCTGATTTTCCAGAACCGGTGGATCCGCAATCCTGGGTCCTGCCACGGGACATGTCATGGAGTGATTACCGTCCAGTACCCGGAATTGACTGGAATACTTCAGATATTACACCGGAACGAGTTATTAAAGGTACATTGATCATTGTCGATTTCCCTGATCAAGAATTTATCCTAAGCCAGACTGAGGGTTCGGAAATTGCCGGCAACCCTATCGGTACTGGAAACGTTCCGCGCGATCAGCTTGGTAAGTGGTGGGAAGATTTTCTCAACAAACCTTCAGCCTTGAATAACTATCGGACAGTAAATGAATATTGGAGAGAAAACTCCTTCGGTAAATGGAAAATTGAGCTTAAAGCTTTTGGGCCTTATCGGATGGATGGAAATGAATACGAGTATGGACTTAATGAATTTGGACAGCAAGTGAATATGCCTCCAGGTTCCAAAGGTCGAAACCTGAGGTCTGAAGCCGTTGCGAAAGCAAAAGCTGACATTGAAGCTTCTGGGGAAACATTCGACTTTAATTTTATTGTTCATGCAGGCTATGATGAATCAGGTGTTTGGCAAGAATTAGGCGAAATGATGTTCCAAGGTCCTGATCAAGTGACTGATGCCTTCGGACCGAAAATTCCAGGTATGCCTAACTCAGCAGTAACTCGTTACGTTCCATGGACTTCTTGGTATGCAGCGAAAAGTATTTGGTCAAGTGCTGGCGGCGGTACCTCGATTCAAGGTGAAAATGATGGCATGGGTACTTTCGCTCACGAATTTGGACATATCATGGCTCTTGCCGACAACTACAACAATCCATATGCGAAGCCAGTTTCTAGAACTTACTCCGGTCCTTGGGAATTAATGAGCCGTGGCAGCTTTAATGGTCCTGGCGGCCCGCACACTCGCTGGATGGTCCCATCCACACTAGGTGCTTCTGCTCCAGCACACCATATGCTGCGCAACAAAATTAAACAAGGCTTCTTAACACCGGATCAATATTTAAGCCTAGACCGTGATCAGCTTGCAGAGACAGGTCCAGTCTTTACAGATATCCTTGCACGGGAGGTTCCAGCCGGTAGCCAATTTGGACGAGAGGAATTAGTTGGGATCAATATAAGCATGGTAGATAACACACCGCCTAACTCACTAAACGATGATTGGCGTGCAGACATGCAGCGTGGTGCCAAGTGGTACAATAACTATACATTGGAAGTTGTAGACCGAGTTGGCTATGATTCTTTTGCCCCCGACTCAGGTGTTTTATTAGCGAAAACAAAGAACAGTGAATCTTCACCAAACATTTGGGTCATTGATTCACATAAAGAAGATATCAATCTCGTAGACTTCAATCGACCAGATGGCTCCACTGCCATGCTGTCCAAGGGAGACTACCAACAGCTTGCGGACGCCCTGTTTAAAGCTGGAACTGGCGAAGGCGTTGTCAGTGAGTATAAGGACGAGTATAACCGTCTTCACTTCTATATTTTAGATAAGAAATATGACGATATTAGTGCCCTTTCCTACCGTGTAGCAGTTCGTCATATGGATGGCTCAGGTCCATACGAACGCGGTGTCGCGGTTGAAAACGGTACATCCCAATTTGCCACACCAGGAAAAATAGCCGTTTATAATTTCAATGTAAAAAATACCGGTACTGCAACTGACCTTGTACGACTTAATGTCAAAACGGATGCTGGCTGGGATGTTCAACTGCAGCATAATGTCATTGAGGTAGAAGCTGGAAAAACAGCCACTGTACCTGTGTACGTTAAGATTCCAAAAGGCAGCGATAAACCGGCTCCAACCAACCTTACCTTTACAGTTACTTCAGAAACGGATGACAGTAAGAGCGCTAATATGACTCGACGCATTGGACCTGGTAACGGAAAATAAATAGTTGAAAGGAGGAAGTGCTTAAGAGTGCCTCCTCCTTTTATTTTATAGATAAAATCGATTTATTTTATGATAAAACCAGCAGACTCAAAGTGAAGACTGCTGGTTTTATCTTTTTTATATAAAATACTTTAAAAATCAACCGCTTTTTTACCTTCAACGATTGGCAGGTTGATAAAGCTTTGCCCTAGATGCACATTGAAAGTAGCTCCTGTAGTGGAAGGAATGAAGCGCTGATAAGAACTTCCAGCAATGATCACTCCAATGCGATGTCCTTTCTTAAAGACATAATCGTCAGGCAATGCTTGCCACTCGAATTTATAATTTTTACCTGGATTTAGTGGATCTGATATTAATAGTGACTTCCAATTTTGCGGGTCGAACCAGCCTCGAGTGACAATCTCATACGGTGCTGTATGGGTAGTTTTCATTGTTTCTTTATAGCAAGCATCATCTGTCTCCGAGCTTTCTCCCCAACAGGTTTCATTTGTTAATGTCTGAATGCCCTCTCCTCTTCCTTCATGATTGACCCGGGTATCTGTTCCATAATCTACGATTAGCACTGTTAAATTACTTTTCTCTTTATCTACTGTTGCTCGAAGCGAAATTTCTGGCGTACCACTAAAACGAACATCGTCGCTTAATGGTTCAGTTAGGAACACCAGACGATCATCTTTCACCATTGTTTCGTTTGTGACCATTTCTCTTTCGGTTTGCCGTGGATTATCCGTAAAGGTTTGGGTAAAGTTACCTTTTACTGGACCTGTCGTCAATACTCCAGGTGAATCTTGATCTTCTCCAGGAGCAAAACGAATTTTAATGGATTTTGCCTTTTGTTCCGGCCATGAGGCTTGAGTTTCCCATACATCAGCATCTCTTTCAATATCTACAGCCGGTTCATCCATGATGCCATTTTGAATGCCTAAGAGCCAGTAATCAAACCAGCGGTGAAGTGTGTCTACCCACTCCGCCCTGCGGAAATCAAAAGGATCTACGTGCCCAGTTTGAGTCAGCCATAGTTTACGAGGAACTTTTTCCTTATTAAGAGCTTCCCACCAATCACCAAAATGGTTCATTTTTACGTTTAAATCATTTAAACCATGGATAGCAAATACACTTGCTTTTACATTTTTGACATCTTTCACATAATTTCTTTCATCCCAAAAATCGTTATAGTCCCCTGTTACGTCATCAGCCTCTCTATTTAACCGATCAAATACAGGCTGACATGCTTCTTTGCGTGAGCTGCTTACTACTCTGCTGGCTAATCCGCCAGGCCCATTATTATAGTAAGTAACCCCTGCATAACGATAGTAATTATACCAATTGCTAATCGCACTAATTGGAACGATGGTTTTTAAACCCTCTACTCCCGTAGCTGCAACACCGTTAGCTAAAGTACCGTCGTATGATTTTCCAATCATGCCAACATTACCTGTCGTCCAATCAGCACTTACCTGCTGATTATTTTTATCCCATGCCTTAGCTCTCCCATTAAGCCAATCAATAACAACCTTTATACTCTCAATTTCCTCATATCCGCCAGTAGTGGGACATCCATCTGATTGATTCGTACCGACCATTTCTGGTAATGCTACTGCGTACCCTCTTGGAACAAAATAATTATCATAGAAAAGAGGAAACTTCTCATTGACCCCATCCTTATCTTTGTCCTTCACTTCACTTTCATTTCCTCTTCCTAAACTTTCATAATAGGGACTGGCATCCATAATAACAGGAACTTTAAGCCCTTCATTCGATTCCTTCGGCCGAATGATATCAACCGCAATCCGGTCGGGTTTACCATTATTGTCAGTGTCTAGGGTTGATTCTACAAAAACTGTTTCACGAATAGCGTCTTTGTATGAATACTTCGGCTGCGATTTTACTTCACCTAAAGAATTAACTGACTGCAACTCCTTTGGCATAATTGTTTCCGCACTTGTAAAATTCAAAGATGATAGAGTTAAAGCAATTGTAGTTAAAAAAGTGGTTGCTAGAAAGTACTTTTTCCTTTTCATCAAAACCCTCCTCTCCCTATTAAATTCATTGTAGGATATGGAGGGATTTTCTATTAGAGTAATAATTACCAATTTTCTGATTTTATAATCTGTGATAAAAGCCTTAATTTTTTTCGTCCATCATTATCAGTCGCCTTATGTCTAAAAGAAACGCTGTCGACTTAATAGATTTTGAGAGATTATTATTTTGTGAATACAATACCAGGCCCTAAAAGCCCTAGAAACAAGTAAACTGAGGTAGACTAGGGTTAAGATCAAAATAAAAAAAGGACTGAATTTCTCAGCCCTACTAATCTATTTATATAGCTCTTTGTAAGCAATTACTTTTAATGCCATGATTTCTTCATCTGTTAATTTCCCCTGGATTTCTTGAAGAACCTCTTCTTTAGAAATAGATCCATTCTGTACCTGTGCCCTAATATCATTTAGTTCAGAAATGCCGACTTTTTGAATTAACACTTTTGTTGCCTCTTCTTTTGTAGTAAACGGCAATTTGCTGCTGTCTACTGTTTCAGCCTCTTCAATAAATGATATTAGTTCAGGATCGCTTTCAATTGTTTTCTTTATTTCTTCCAATTCTCCGCTGTTCTCAAGTTCTGCGGAAATAGTCTCCACTACCTTATCGGAAGCAATCTTAGTACCATAATGATAAACACCGTAACCAATGACACCAAGCAGAACTAAAGTTATAATTAAAAATTTGATGATTCTCATCTTCTCACACCCCTTAATTCTCAAGTTTAATTATACCATTATTTACTTTAAGAAAATAAGAAACGTTAAATATTACCAATATTTGATCATCCTGCCTTTAAGCTTTTTTCCTCAAAATCAATAGCTTTTTTTCTTTGGTCATATAATCACGATTTTTAGGTTTCATTAATTTTCTTATTAAATATATTTCTAATAATATAAATAAACTTATAAACGCATTGGCAATAATATGATCTGCGATAGTTTTATACCCCCAAACGTGAGTAATATAAGTAAAAATCGCATAAACAAGATAAAGACCCCAAATAATAGCAAGTACTAAATATACATTTCTTTTCATTGGAACCTCCCGACTATTGATATGAATTCATCATATCTCAGAAAAGGGATATTTTACTAATACTATTTTCTTTTTCTTTTTGAATCTATCTTTTTTTCATCAGCTTTATCCTTTTCCCTATTAATTTGAAAAGCAGCTACTAATGCTCTTTCATATTTTGGTTGCCAATCCCCTAAGAAGATTCATTTCTATTCTATGATGTCGTGCGCACTGATGCTATAGAGGCCAGGGCTTTGAGCCCCTGTTTTCCATTCAAAAAACCTTTGATAAAATATCAAAGGTTTTTTGAATGCCTATCTTTAGTCTAATAAAAATCCTTGCTTCAAAGGATCTCTCGGATCTACAACAAATTGATGAAATCCAGTGATATATGCTTGACCTGATACCTTTGGAACAACTGCATTATATTCTCCTACTTTAGTAAGAGACAATACTTCACCGATGAACCGTCCATCTGTAATACACTCGTGAACAAAGCTTTCACCCTCTTTTAAACGACCATGCTCAACTAGTGTTGCAGCTCTGGCAGAGGTACCTGTACCACAAGGAGAACGGTCTACTTGCTCATCGGCAAAAATAGTAACATTCCGTAAGTCAGCACCTTCTTTATTCGGTACATCAGAAAAAATCACTCCATAGATTCCCTTTAATCCTGGCTCAAGCGGATGTTTAACCTCTATTTGGCTTTCAATACAATGTTTGATTTTGCTTCCCCATGTTTGAATTTCACGTAAATCTTTAAAGTTTACCTTTAAATTCATTTCTTTACTGTCAACTACTGCGTAAAAAGCTCCTCCAAAAGCAATATCAACATTAAATTCATAGCCATCCATTTTGATAGGAAAGTCTTTCTTATAAACGAAGGAAGGGACATTTTCAAAGGAAACAGATTCAACCTGGGTCCCACTATATTTTGCATAGGCGATAACCTCTCCAGCAGGACTATCAATAATAAATTTTTCTTTGCCATTCGAAAGATCGAACATCCCAGTCTCAATTCCAACTGTCATAACAGCAATAATGCCATGCCCGCACATCGTACTCCATCCTTCATTATGCATAAACAGCACACCGAAATCAGCATGCGGACTAGCTGGAGGTGTAATAATACAGCCGTACATTCCATGATGTCCACGCGGTTCATACATTAAAACTTCACGAAGATGATCCAAGTGCTCCATGCAATAGGCACGTCTTTCCAATTGAGTACTTCCTTTTATTTCAGGAAACCCTCCAGTTATGACGCGTAAAGGTTCCCCTGCTACATGCAGATCAACGGTTGTAAACATTTTGCTAAAGTTCATACTATCTCCTCCGTATTAAATAATTATAAATTGTAATACTATTGGCTCTGCACCTATTTCAATAGATTCAGAGCCGGTAACCATTAGAAAAACTTATTTCCCTTCAATATATGTCCACTTATATGAAGCAAATACACCGAATGGATGTGAGATATAGCCTTTTACATATGGCTTCATAAGTCGGGCTTGGCCAGATTGGTACATTGGAGAAATGGCAGCGTCCTCTTCAATTAGAATTCTTTCTGCCTCCTGCATATTTTCCCATCGTTTTGCAATATCGGTCGGATTCGTCTTCGCTTCCATTACGAGACTATCAAAATCTTCATTTGCATAATTTGACCAATTATACGATCCATTCGAAAGATAGAGATCAATAAAAGTAATAGGGTCTTGGAAATCTGGTCCCCACCCTGAATAAGTAAGGTCATATTGCAGGCTTGATTCAAGTTCAAGCTTTTGCTTATTAGGCTGCTGATTAATCTTTATTTTAATACCAGGCAAATTAGTCTCTAACTGATTTTTAAAGTATTCGCTGATTTGTTTTCTTTCCTCGCTATCATAGCTCAAAAACTCTAGCTCTATGCTATCAACACCAAGCTCTTCTAAACCCTTTTCCCAATATTCTTTTGCTTTTTCTACTCCTTCATCGTTAAAACCTTGATATTTTGCACGGAAGTCTTTTCCGCTCTCATCAAAAGCAAATTCTTTAGGTACTAAGTAGTATGCCGGAACTGATCCATTATTTAAGAGACTATCCACTGCTGCTTTTTTATCCCAACCCATATCGATTGCTTTGCGAATATTGACATTAGCCAAATATTTATTATTTTGATTCATGCGGATAAAAAATACTTCAGGTTTAAGCAATGTACTGTATTCTGGAGAACTAGCATATTGGTTAATAAACTCAGAGGTTATTTCTGTTGCATCAATTTTGCCAGTATCATATAAATTAACTCTTGTAGCCGCTTCTTTTACGACCTTTACATTGATTGTATCTAGCTTAACTGTTTTTGCATCCCAGTAGCTTGGATTTTTCTTATATACCCAACCAACCTCATGCTCCCATGAATCAAGGACAAAAGGTCCGTTATACAAAAGATTTTCTGTTTCAAGCGCATATTTATCTCCCTGAGATTCAACAAATTCCTGATTTTGCGGAAAAAACACTGGATACGTAATAAGACTTAAAAAGTAAGGTACTGGATGATCTAATTCAACTTGGAATGTATGATCATCAACAGACTTAATTCCAAATTCCTCTACCTTTCCATACAAACTATTTTTAGAATCCTGTATAGCAGCAGCATTCTTTATATCATTAAATAGATAAGAATAAGTTGATAGGGTTTCAGGGTTGATTGCCTTTTTCCATGCATATTCGAAATCCTTTGCTGTTACAGGTGTTCCATTACTCCATTTCGCATCAGAACGAATATGAAAGGTATAGACCTTACCATCCTCACTCACTTCATAACTCTCTGCCATTCCTGGGATTGGTGCATGTGACTCATCCAGCCTGTATAGGCCTTCAAAAATATTATTCATTGTTCTACTGGACAGAGCATCAAATAGTCCAAGTGTATCAAGGGTCGGAAGCTCTCCGCCTTCAACAAGGTTTAATACTTGTTCAGTCGATTTTTCGCTTGAATTCTTATTCGAATTTTCATCTGAGGAAGATTTTTTACTCTCTCCTCCATAACAGCCTGATAAAAAGGTACTAACAAGGAGCATCAAAACTATGATAATCGGACTTTTCATTTTCATAAAAATTCCCCTTCTATCTTTCTTTTTTTATTTATATTAGCGATTCATTAGAATAAGGCTTTATGACATAAGGTCAGCATGTTCATTACAAAATAATTAGATCCTTTGTTGACTTCGTAATCACTTCATTGCCATCTTGAGTAATTAAAATATCATCTTCAATTCGAACGCCACCAAGATTAGGAATATATATTCCCGGCTCAACAGTAAGAACCATGTCAGGCTGTATGATAATTTCGCAATTCACATTCTTAAAAGGTTCCTCATGAATATCTAATCCAATTCCATGTCCCGAGCCATGTCCGTATTGTTTTCCATAGCCTTTCTCGGTAATAAAATCTCTTGAGAGAGCATCTGCCTCTTCACCTGTGATTCCAGGTTTAATGCCAGATAGTGCTCTTGATAGCGCATTGTGAACAATATCGTAGATTCCTTTCAAATCTTCATTCGGTTCACCGACTGCAAGCGTTCTTGTTATATCTGATCGATACCCTTGATAATACGCACCGAAATCAAGGGTCACCATATCACCTTTATCAATTAACTTACTGCTGGCAACACCGTGAGGAAATGCTGAACGATGCCCAGAAGCAACGATCGTATCAAACGCTGACGATGTAGCCCCTTGTTTCCGCATATAAAATTCCAATTCATTTGAGACTTCAATTTCAGACACCCCAGGTCTAATAAAACCAAGAATATGGGTAAAGGCAGCATCTGCAATTTCTGCGGCTACTCTTATTGTCTTTATCTCTTCCTCATCCTTAACCATCCGAAGCTTTTCAACAACCCCTGACAGTGGAATCATTTCGGCATTTAACTTCTCTTTGTATTGGGAATAAGTATAGAAGTTTACATGATTTTGTTCGAATCCGAGTTTAGAAATGTTTAATCTATCCGTATGTCGAACAATTTCACTAAGTAATGCCGCTTTCGTACTTACCTCGATGACAGAAAAGTCTTTCGCCTGTAAACTTGCTTGTGCGACATATCTGAAATCTACAACTAAAAATGCTTCTTCCTTTGTAATTAATACGAGACCTGCTGTACCCGTAAACCCTGTCATATATCTGCGATTCTGATCATTCGTGATTAGCATCGCGTCAATTCCAAGTTCGTTAAATACTGCTCTTAATTTTTCAAGTCTTTTCACAGCCTATCCCTCCATGTTATGTAAAATCATTCTTTGAGATAAAAATTAACCTTGTAACTCTAGTAAAATTGCAGTGATCTACTATTAAATTACTGATACAAGCAAAGTAAAACAGAATAATGCAGCTCCGGAAATAATGATTGGATAGATATATAAACCTCTGAAGCTATTTTTTATAGGAGTATCATGTGACTCACCTGTTTGTTCAGAAACATACTGCTCTAACTTTGAAGTATGTTTATAAAAGCGGCGAAAGCTATAGATCATCCCGTCAAACATTCCGCCTTTGAGAACGAATAATGCCCCTCCAATCATTAGTAACAGGAGTCCAATAAAAAATAAGAAATTGATAAAGCCAATCCACTTCCCATTTTCTAAAAAAAAGGAACCAATAAGCGAAATGATAAGAGAAGTAAAAATTATTCTTAGTGTGATTTTAGTAATCGATATCTCCCCCTTATTGAATCCTTATTTTGTACTCGATTAGATAGCGTCAAAATGTTTTTTATAGTCATGGAACTCCTGCTCTGTACACGAAACCCAATGCCCTTCCTTTACTTCCCTTAAAACAGGCTCTTCACCATTGCCATTCCAAACGAATTTTTCATCAAATTTTACTCTCTTTCGAGTCTTCTCCGTTTCGGGATCGGGTAAAGGAATGGCTGAAAGAAGTGATCTTGTGTAAGGATGTAATGGATTTTGGTAAAGTTCTTCACTTTCAGCTAATTCAACAATTCTCCCCTTATACATAACCCCTATACGATCGCTAATATATTTCACCATGGAAAGATCATGTGCAATAAAGAGATAAGTAAGCCCTTTTTCTTTTTGCAGCTTTTTCATTAAATTAACAACTTGTGCTTGAATCGACACATCAAGAGCAGAAATAGGCTCATCTGCAATAATAAATTCCGGCTCGACAGCTAATGCCCTGGCAATTCCAATTCTCTGGCGCTGTCCTCCACTAAATTCATGTGGATATCGATTCGCGTGTTCGCGGTTTAATCCAACCGTTTCTAATAATTCATATACCTTTTCCAATCTTTCTTTTTTCCCGGCTGCAAGCCCATGAATATCCATGCCCTCTGCAATAATATCGGCAACTGTCTGCCGCGGATTTAATGAAGAGTACGGATCTTGAAAGATCATTTGGATTTTTTGATTTAGTTTTTGAGATTCACTAGATGATTTTTTATCGTGAATATTTACATTGTTATATAGAACCTCTCCTTCTGTAGCATGATAAAGTCGGATAATCGTTCGACCGGTTGTTGATTTTCCACACCCAGATTCTCCTACAAGTCCAAAGGTTTCACCCTTAAATATTTCAAAACTGATGCCGTCTACAGCTTTCACAACATTTGATCCAGAAGAAAAATATTGCTTCAAATTTTTTATTTCAAGAAGCTTCTCCCTTTTCACTCTCTTCTTTGACAAACGCTCCTTTTTCCTTTCCTTTGAGTGAACCTGTCTATGTTTTTTTAAGGCATCTGGGGGCAGAACCTTAGGTGATTTTTCATGCAGCAGCCAAGTAGCTGCATAATGTGTGTCAGACACCTTGAACATAGGCGGTTCTATTTGGTAATCAATTTTCATCGCATATTTATTACGATTGGCAAACGCATCACCAATTGGCGGATTTAAGAGATTTGGAGGTGAACCGGGAATCGTTATTAGCTCTTCAGCATCCTCATTTAGATTTGGCATCGCTCCTAACAGACCCCAAGTATACGGATGCTGAGGATTATAAAAAATTTCATCCACCTTTCCAATCTCAACAATTTTGCCTGCATACATGACAGCAACCCGGTCTGCTATATTGGCAACAACCCCTAAATCATGGGTAATAAAAATAATCGAAGTCCCCATTTTTTTCTGTAAATTCTTTAAAAGCTCAAGGATCTGTGCCTGGATCGTTACATCAAGAGCAGTAGTTGGCTCATCAGCAATTAAAACCTTTGGGTTACAGGAAATAGCCATGGCAATGACTACTCTTTGCCTCATTCCACCAGAGAATTGGTGCGGATAAGCTGTCAATCTTTTATGTGCATTAATAATCCCAACCATTTCTAATAATTCAATTGCTTTTTCTTTCGCCTGCTTCTTTGGCAGCTTTTGGTGTTTTATAATACTTTCCATTATTTGTTTTCCGACGGTCATTGTCGGGTTAAGAGATGTCATTGGGTCCTGGAAAATCATTGAAATATCAGACCCGCGAATTTTCTGCATTTGCTTTTCTGTATAATTGACCAAATTTTTTCCTTCAAAAATGATTTCCCCGCCTGTTATTCTTCCAGGTGGGTTAGGAATTAGTTTCATCAAGCTTTTAGATGTAACCGACTTTCCTGACCCTGATTCTCCAACGATGGCAAGTGTTTCACCTTTATTCAGATGAAAAGAAACTCCTCTAACTGCCTTAACTTCCCCAGCATACGTATCAAAGGATACTTGTAAATTTTTAACATCCAGTATTTTATCCACATTTCATCCTCCTATTTGCGCATTTTAGGGTCTAAAGCATCACGAAGGCCATCTCCTATCAAATTAAAGCTAATCATAATTAAACTGATAATGATCGAAGGAAATACAAGCATATGTGGATAGATCCGCAATAGTTTATATCCATCATTTATTAATGTTCCTAAAGAAGCGGTTGGCGGCTGCAGCCCTAGACCAATGAAGCTTAAAAACGCCTCTGTAAAAATGGCCGTAGGAATGGTAAACATCGTCGTAATAATAATTGGCCCCATTGTATTAGGAATTAAATGCTTCCAAATTAATCGTCTATCCTTAGACCCGAGTGTTTTGGAAGCTAACACAAATTCTTGCTCCTTAAGTTTAAGAATTTGCCCGCGGACAATTCTAGCCATTCCAACCCAACCTGTAATAACCATTGCTAAAGTAATAGAAACAATCCCTGGCTGTAAAACTAGGATTAGTAGAATAATAACGATTAGATTTGGAATTCCTACTAATATTTCGACAATTCTCTGCATAATATTATCAACCTTGCCACCGTAGTAGGCAGAAATGCCGCCATAAGCAACACCAATAATTAAATCAATGATCGCCGCTAAAAAGGCAATATATAGTGAAATTCGCGTTCCTTCCCAAACGCGTGTCCACAAATCTCTTCCTAAATTATCTGTACCAAACCAAAAGTATTCAGTAATTCCATTTTCTTTATAGCGGTCTACTCCTTGAATGTCAGTTCCATCAAGTCCTAACCAAGAAAATTGTTCAAGCACAGGGATCTTTGGAGGTAAATTAGCCCTTGCTAGATTTTGTTCATCATAGCCATGCTCATTAGCATAGGGGCCAAAAATAGCTAAAACGAGAATAATAGAAATTAATATTAGCCCTGTGAATGCAGCTTTATTCTTTCGGAAGCGTTTCCATACTTCTTGCCAATAGGTTATGGTCGGACGAGAAATGTCTTCTGATCCCTTCTCTAATTCAGCTGGTTGGAACAGGTCATCTGTGATTTCTTTATTGTTTATAATCATCATTTTGTCCCCCCAGATAATCTAATCCTTGGATCAATTACGCCATATAAAATATCAACAATTAAAACTACACCGATAAATAAAATACTATAGAATAATGTCACACCCATAATTACCGGAAAATCATTCGTCATAATCGATTTAACAAATTGCTCCCCGAGTCCTGGAACACTAAAGATCTGTTCAATCACCAATGTCCCAGTTAAAAGTGATACTGTCATTGGACCTAGTATAGTAATAATCGGTATTGCCGCATTACGAATTCCATGTTTCATGACAATAGCAAATTGATTTAAACCCTTTGCCTTCGCTGTTACGATATAGTCTTGTCCTAATACTTCAAGCATTTCTGTACGTATAAATCTCGCTATTGTTGCAATTACAAAAACAGATAAAGAAATCGTTGGTAAAATCGAATATTCAAATCCTTCCCAAAATGCTACAGGAAGCCATTGCAGCTTAACTCCAACCCAATATTGCAATAATCCAGCAAATACAAAGTTCGGAACGGATAACCCGATAACCGCAATGACCATCGCCACGTAATCAATCGCTGTATTATGTTTTATTGCAGCAATGATTCCGAGAATAAGTCCGATAATACATCCAAAAATTAAGGATTGAGCCCCTAAAACAACAGATGCTCCAATCCGTTCCCCGATAATATCTGATACTGCTCGGCCATCATATTGAAAGGAAACTCCAAAATCCCCCTTAAATATATTAGTCATGTACTTGACATATTGAATTGGAACAGGCTCATCTAATCCATATCTTTCATACAGCCTTTCTTTTTGTGTTTCAGATAATCTTTCATCATTGAATGGTGAACCAGGGAGTGTCTGCATTAAGAAAAATGTAAAAGTGGCAATGACGAAAAATGTTATTAGCATGTAACCTATTCTTCCGAAAATATATCGGCCCATTTCTTTCCACCTCCATCTAAGGGATTTCTGATTATGCCAGGATTAAAATAAAGTAATGCAATTTTCATTCCAACTCGACAAAACTCAACTAACATTCAGAAAATAAAAATTATTAAAATTTCATAATTAATTAGAGTGTAGAAATTATTGGACATGATTATGTATAATTTTTTTTAAGTGTAAAAAAATTTTTAAAGTTTATCTTGTAGAAAGGCTATGTTCAACTTCCCTGTTGATTTCCGCTCCAGGCACTTAGCGATCGCGGGCGGTCGGAAGCCTCCTCGTCGCTATCGCTCCTGCAGGGTCTTCCTTTGACTCGCTTCTCCCCCAGGAGTCTCGCGCCTTCCGCTCCAATCAACAACAAAATAGATTATCAACACTGATCTTTAATACAGCCTTTGGAAAAATAAAATGGACAGTCTCCTTTAAAGTAGAACTGTCCATTAAAAAAAATTAAAGTTTTTTCGGTATATAATGCTAATTATCCTACAGACCTATCGACATTGAAAGCGCTCTCTTCCTTGCGTTTCTCTTCCCAGAAATCCGCACCGCTTATGCCGACTTTTATTGGATCAAAGACTGGATCCTTTCCTGCTTTTTTCTGAGCTTCATAATCCTTAAATACTTTTATAGCTGGCTTTGTTAAAAATAAAATCGCTACAAGGTTGAGCCAGGCCATACTTCCAAACCCTAAATCACCTAGAGCCCATAATAAAGATGCTGATTCAACGCTGCCAATGTATACCATTCCTAAAAATACAATTTTCAATATTGTTTTCATCCAATTCATCTTTAGCTTTTTATCAAGGTAGACTAGAGTGGTTTCAGCGATATAGTAATAAGCCATCAAGGTAGTAAAAGCAAAGAAAAATATGGCTATGGAAACAAACATAGAACCAAATCCTGGTAAAACACTTTCTACTGCTTCCTGGGTCCAAATTGGCCCTGCTTCAATGCTGCCCATTTTATCAACAATTGGTGCTTCTCCTTCTGGAGTAACACTATACATTCCTGTTACGAGAATCATGAGGGCAGTTGCAGTACATACAACAATCGTATCGATATAAACCGAAAAGCCTTGAACTAGCCCTTGCTTTGCTGGATGTGAAACTTCTGCCGCAGCTGAACTATATGTGCCTTCACCAACACCAGCAACATTTGAAAATACCGCTCTCTTAACCCCCCAGGCAACAGCTGCACCGATGATTCCCCCAAAGGCCTCATTGACACCAAATGCACTGGAGAAGATTAGAGCGAACATAGCGGGAACTTCTGATATATTGGCAAATAGGATCATAAACGTAACAATCACATAGCCTAAAGCCATAAAAGGAACTATTTTTTCTGTAACTGTTGCGATTCGCTTTACTCCACCGAAAATAATGATAGCAAGTAAGGCAACTAATATGATTCCAGTTATGCTCTTATTTAGGCCGGCAGTATTTTCAAAACCAACTGCTATCGTGTTTGCCTGTATGCCAGGCACCAATATTCCATAGCAAATAGTAACAACAATAGCAACCAATGCTGCGAACCACTTCATCTTTAATCCTTTTTCAATAAAGTAAGGTGTCCCTCCACGATACTGGTTTCCTACTTTAATTTTATACACCTGGGCAAGAGTGGATTCTATAAAAGCACTTGCCCCTCCTAAAATCGCCATTACCCACATCCAGAAAACCGCACCTGGACCTCCAAAGGCAATAGCTGTAGCAACACCCGCAATATTTCCAACACCTACTCGTCCAGCCAGTGCCATACAAAAGGCCTGAAAGGAGGATACACCAGATTCTGAACTCTTTCCTTCAAAAAGCAATTTAATCATTTCTTTAAAATATCTGATTTGAACAAAGCGAGTAGCAAAGGAAAAAAATAACCCCGCTCCAAGTGCAAAAACAACTAAGCCTAGACTCCATACCTGATCAACTGCCCAATTTACTATGCTTTCCATCCTATACCTCCTCATGTTGTGAACAATTTAATAATTTATACTTTCATGATTGTATGGAATTTTCAGTAAAATCAGCTAATAAGAAAACGGACAGCTTTTTCAAAGAAGCTGCCCGTTCCTTTTTTAACATTATCTTTTAAGCAAGGACTCTGACAGATTAGTTATTTCAAATTAGTACTGGTCATTCTGCTTGATATTAACAAAAACACTTTTCACTTCTGTATAGTTTTGCAAGCCGTACTCTCCACCCATTTCACGGCCGATTCCTGATTGTTTGTATCCGCCGAAAGGCATTGTTTCCCATTCAAGACCAAAATCATTGATCCAGACTGTACCTGATTGCAGCTTCCCGGCAATGTAGTGACCCTTTTTGATATTTTCTGTCCAGATACTCGCAGCTAAACCATAATCGCTATCGTTTGCACGTTTAATGACTTCTTCAATTGTGTCGAAAACGAAAATGGCCATGACAGGACCGAAGATTTCTTCACGGGCAATGACCATATGATCTTCCACGTCAGCAAAAATGGTTGGCTGTACATAATACCCTTTATCAAAGGCTTTTTCTCCACCAGCCACTAGTCGTGCCCCTTGTTTTTTCCCTTGTTCGATATAATTAAGGACGGTTTGCTGCTGTTTAGCTGAAACAAGTGGCCCCATATCCGTTTCAGGATCCATACCAGGACCAACCTTCAATGCGTTCGCTCTCTCTGCAAAAGCCTCTACGACACGTTCATATTGACTCCGCTGTACAAATACACGTGTGCAAGCACTGCAGTTTTGCCCATGATTGTACATCGTTCCATTAAATGCGCCTTCTATTGCTTCTTCAAGATTAGCATCCTCTAAAATAATGGCTGGTGATTTACCGCCAAGCTCTAATGTAACGCCCTTGATTTGTTCTGCAGCTTTTTTCATTACTTCTTTTCCGACAGCTGTTGAACCAGTGAATGCAACTTTATCAACATCTTTATGCGTGATGATTGCTTCTCCCGCAATCCGGCCCGATCCTGGGACAATGTTCACAACACCGTCCGGAAAACCAGCTTCTTTAAACAGCTTTCCTACATAAAGAAGGGATAGCGGTGTTTCACTTGCTGGCTTAATGACAACAGTACAACCGACAGCAAGTGCAGCACCGAGCTTCCAAGCTGCCATTGCAAGCGGGAAATTCCATGGAATAATTTGACCTACAACCCCAACTGGCTCATGGACAGTATAGGTAACATAATCCTTTGAAATTGGAGTTGTCTTACCTAATAGTTTCGTCGCCCAGCCCGCATAGTATCTGAAATGGCGGATTGTTCCGTCAACATCATCTGCAAGTGCGACTTTGTATGGTTTTCCATTATCCAATGATTCTAGCTGTGCAAGCTCTTCACGGTTCTCTTCTAAGAGATCCGCAAATTTATAGATTAGATGGGAGCGATCAGCCGCATCCATTTTAGTCCATTCCCCTTCATCAAACGCCTTTCTTGCAGCAGCTACCGCAACATCAATATCTTCTTCTTGTGCTTCACTTACTTCCGCAATGACTTCTTCGCTTGCTGGATTAACGACGGCAAACGTTTTACCACTGATCGCCGGAACATATGCACCGTTGATATTTAGTCCTTTCACGCCTTCCAAGAATTCTTGCACTTTGGGTTTCAATTTGTAATTAGTCGCTTGCATGTTCTCACTCCTCCATTATCTTAGTTATTTACTGTTTCCAAACTTGTGAGTAGTTCTTTTAGCTTTTGCTCTTCCTCTGGTGATAAGCCTAAACGTGGGTACCGTGCCGGTCCTCCCGCATGACCCATTAACTCCATTGCTCTCTTCACGATTTGCACATATTTGCCTGATCCTTCTAAAAATGCACAAAGCGGCAAGATTCGGTCATTAATAGCCCATGCTTCTTCGATTTCGCCATTTTGGAAATGGTTGAACATGTCTGTTACAAGCTTTGGCACGATGTTTCCAGCAACAGAAATCCAGCCAGTCGCACCGACAAAATAAGATTCCATGACAAGCTCCTCTGCACCGCAGAACACTTCAAAATCACCTTTTGCTTGTCTTGCAAGATCTCTTACTTTGCCAATTTCTCCGCTTGATTCTTTAATACGTGTAACGTTTTCGCACTCTCTTCCAATTTGAAGCATTAAATCAGTACTCATATTCACGCCAGAAGTGAACGGATTATTATAAAGCATGATTGGAAGATTGACAGCATCTGAGACTTCCTTGAAATGGTAGTAGATTTCATTTTCCTTCGGCTTCATGTAATAAGGGTTAATAATTAATGCACAGTCTGAACCATGTGCTTCAGCCTGCTTTGTATATTCGATTGTTTCTTTCGTTGTTTCAGCAGCTGTTCCAACAATAACTGGAATGCGGCCGTTTACTTCTTTTAATACCGTTTCTACCATTTGGTATTTTTCTTCTTTTGATAGACTTACAAATTCTCCAGTACTGCCGTTAATTACAAGTCCTGCAACACCTTGGTCAAGGAAGTAGTTTACGTTATTTTTCACTCCACCCCAGTCGATTCCCTGTGCCTGTGTCATTGGAGTGATTAATACTGGATAAGCTCCTCTAATTGTTGTCATGTTCATTTTCCTCCTTGGAATTGTTAAAAATCGTCAAAAAATGTGGTAAAATAACACCTTTTCAGTGAATTCGAATAATTTTTAATGGTTAATGTGGGCTTGTCAGCCAATTTTATTGGTTTGTCAGCCAATTTCACCTATTTGTCAGCCAATCAATCAAAGCAACACCTTTTTGAAATAATCCCTATTTTAATAAAAATCCATCTGCTAACGGGTCAGTTGGGTCTAGCAGATATGTTTGCATGCCTGTAATGAAACCGCGGCTTGTCAATGTAAACTTATATCCGCTGTCTGATTGATCCGTTAATTGAGCAGTTAGTAAGCTATTAAAAACACTTTCATTTTCGAGATTCTGTTCTTTAGAAAGCGCACCACTAGAATGCAGGCTTGCATAGCAGGCTGCAGTTGTTCCAAATCCTGGTGTACGGACGATAAAATGATCTCTACGGAAGGTAACGGTTTTAATTCGTCCTGATCCTGCCTCAGAATCATCTAATAAAACGACTCTCTGAATGGATTGGTTAGCCGCAAGAGCTTCATTTACAGCCTGCCCCCAGCTTTGTACATCGGCAAGATCATCTATATGAATCTGGAATGGAACATCCTTTTTGTTAAAAATGGCATATAATTGGTCTGCTTGAACGAGAGAATACTCTGTTTGGAAACCGTTCCCTCTTAAAGAGATATTTGATTGAACGGCTTGACAAGGCTTTGTTTCAAGCAGAACGGACACAACCTCATCGTTCTTCATTACAGCATGAACCTTAATGGCACCGCTAACAGTTTCTAATGTGTACTCATTTGATTCTTTTACTGGCAAATGACCGCATTCTAATAAGGCGGTAATGACTGCCACCGCTCCCGCATAAAGCATTGGAACAGTTTCTTCATGATTGAAAAATACAACTGCAGCATCTGCTTCCCGACTAAACGGCGGAACCACCAAACAGCCATTCAAGCCCGCAAATCCGCGAGGCTCATTTAACAAAAGCTTAATTTCATCAGCATAAGTATGAAAAAACTGCTCATCTAATTGCTTCAAGCTCTGATACTGTATGAATGGTGCATCTCTTATAATACGAAAAGCCTCTCCGGCTACGTGGACATCTGTTGCGGTATATGCCTTTTGAATTTTCATTTCACATCCTCCATTTCATGTTCCTCCATTGGGGGAATGAGGAGAAATCCTTCCTTAAGCGGATCTTCTTCGTTATAAAAGAATTTATGCATTCCCATTAACCATGCTGATCCTGCAATTCTAGTAACGACTGCTGATACTCCATTAACATCTGTTGTTTCAAGGACACGACCGCGGAATAAAGAACCAACAATGCTTTCATGGACAAATTCTTCACCAATACTAATTTCTTGCTTTGAAAAAAGCACTGCTAGTTTGGCAGATGTACCGGTTCCACATGGAGAGCGATCGATTCCACCTGGAGGAACGATGACTGTATTTTTTACATGGGCCTCTTCTTGAGTAGGTTCGGTGAAAAACTCGACATGGGTTAAGCCTCTAATGAATGGATGTTCTGGATGAACAATTTCGGTTTCTTCGTTAATCGTATTTCTAATTTTGATCGCTTTTTCAATGATTTTTGAAGCATTGTCTGGTACTAATTCCAATCCAACCGATTTTGCATCGATAATGGCATAGAAGTTGCCTCCATAGGCAATATCTGCATCAACTCTACCGATTCCTTCAACATCGACTGAAACACTTTTTAGCAGGAATGCTGGGATATTACAAAAAGACACTTCTTTTGCTTTGCCGTTTTCAACAGTAATATCCACTTCTACTAGCCCAGCAGGTGTATCCAAATTGATCGAAGTAATCGGCTCGTGAACGGGAATTAATCCCGACTCAATTAATGCTGTACACACACCAATTGTGTCATGGCCGCACATTGGCAAATAACCGCCTGTTTCTATATAGATCACGCCAATATCGGCTTCAGGATGACACGGGTCCGTTAATAGAGCACCAGACATAACATCATGGCCTCTTGGTTCATTCATTAATAATTTGCGAATCCAATCATACTCTCTTTTCATATGGAGCATTTTTTCCGACATCGTTTCTCCCTTGAGTTCTGGAAGACCGCTAATCAATGTCCTTGTTGGATTTCCTCCCGTATGTGTATCAATTGTTGTAAAGACTCTATTTGCCCTCATCTGGTCAACACCCTTTCTATCAGATCCGCCTTGGCGGATTTGCGCCCAGATTTTTATCGGGCATAGCCCGATAATTTCCTCTAAAAAATCTGAGGCATCTGCCAGAGGATTAACTTTATTCAGCAAGGATTTAAACCCCCGTCGAATTGGTTATCTTTTTATTGTATTTATCTCACACTTAAAGAAGCAGGAGATGAATGCGGAATAAAGTTAAAGCGGTTAAAGCTTAGCGGTTCAACAGGGATACTCGTTTCCCTATCATTAATTACCTCTTCGATGACTTTACCTGTAACAGCTGCAAGGCTAATTCCATCTCCCTCATGACCAGCCGCTATGTAATAGTTTGGAATATGATCCACTTTAGAAACGATTGGCAAATGGTCCTCCGTCCATGGGCGCAAGCCTGCATAAGATCGAATGACCATCATATCTGCCATTTTCGGATAAAAGCGGATCGCACGATTAGCAATGCATTTTAAAACCTCATTATTTACTTTTGTATTAAATCCGACGAACTCCCTGCTGCTCCCAATGAGAAAGTTTTGGCTCTCCGTTGGTTCAAAGACAAGTGCTACCCCATACTTTTCAGTTAGAGGGTCAACACGGCGCTGTCCGCCAAATTTAGAAATTAAGTAGCCAAACTCCATTACCTTTCTTGAACCTACATGCTCCTGCCTTGACGCAATAATAATATGTCCCTTTCTTGGCTGAATCGGGATGGAAAGATCAAGCATCTCTCCTAATCTAGGAGCCCATATTCCTGCCGCGTTCACAACATGATTAGCAGTAAACACTCCATTTGTTGTTTCAACAGTGAAAGTGCCATTTTCTTCTTTTTTCATTGATTTAACTTCAGTCTGCTTATATGCTTTGGCCCCAAATTTCTTTGCTGCATCAAGCATAGAAAAAGCCAGAAGATAAGGATTAACCGTGGAATCAGTTGCACATTCTAATCCACCTAATAAATCATCTGCAAAAAATTTAGACTCTTGGCGAATATCCTGACGGTCAAGCATGCGGAATGGCAATCCAGCTTCTCTTTGGCGATCCACCCACTTCTGTGCTGCCTCCATTTCCTCTTCTGACTCACAAACAAGGATGCTCCCTGGAGCACGATATTCAAATTTATGCTCTAATTCTCTGCTTAAATCATCTACTAATTTCTGGCTTACTAAAGACATCTGACTGTCAAAGCCCGGATCTTTATCTATGGCGAGGATATTACCATCACACCTGGAAGACGTTCCGCTGACAAATTCACCTTTTTCAAGTATCGTTACGTCTTTTCCTGATTTAGAAGTATAATAGGCAATTGAACAGCCTATTATTCCACCGCCGATGACTAACACATCACAATGTTTCACATAACCAATCTCCCTTCGCTTGGCTGCCTATCTTCTTTAATGCAAATAGTGTGCCAACAGAATAATCATTTTTTAGAAAAAATTTTCGTTCTTAATTCCTTGCGACGTCTGCCTTAATTTTTCTTAGCAGACACTGTTTCGATCAATTCATTTCTACTTTTGTACGCTGATAAAATTAAAAGAATGCTTTTCTACAAAACAGCAATTGTCTTCTGATATTTAATTTTTTTCGAAAAATAGATTTCAATTCACTAGGAATTTTTAAAAAATTTGATAAACTTATGTGTAATATTTTATACAGTGTTCAACTTTTTTTACACTTCAAGGAGGAGAACCATGTTTTCTTTGCCGTCATTAAAAAAAATAATTGAAAATAGATTAATCACGTTATCTTGCGAAGAGGAAATCTCCGAAAAAAATGGAGAATATTTTTTAGGATTATCGAAAGTTCCTAGCATGATTGTATGTATGGATGATTCATTTGATACATTAGTTCAATTAGCTCAGGCATATCCGACTGTTATTGTTTTGGATTTAAAAAAAAAGCCTATAGGATGTATAACTGCAGCTCAAATCAATCATTTTCTTCATAATTCGTATCATCAATTAAAGGCATTCTATGAAACTGTCATTCGAACAATGGATGCTTCAGTCACCGTTATTGATGCCAATGAGCGTGTATGTACATGGACTGAAGGGGCTGAAAAAATCTTTTCGGTGAAACAAAGTGAAATCATCGGCAAACCTATCACTGATTTTTTTGAACACAAAGACCTTGAAATATTGCAAACTCTTTATAAAGGAAAAAAAATCTCTGGTCAGCATCATCAGCCTCGTTCAGATTTATTTGTCCTAATTAACTCAAATCCTGTTTATTTTAATGATCAAATTATAGGGGCAGTCGTTTCGGAGACCGATATCACAAATCAAGTCGTATTAAACGAGAAACTATTTAATATGTCTACAGAGGTTCACCGTTTGGAGCAAGAAGTAGCGCGGTATAAACCTTCCGTCGACCCCTTTAGTTTAATTAAAGGAAATAGTGCGGCCTTACAAAGAACGGTGCATCTGGCTAAAAAAGTGTGCTCTGTGAAATCGACTGTTTTAATACTAGGTGAAAGCGGTGTCGGCAAAGAGGTGTTTGCCAAAGCAATCCATGAAGCAAGCGAAATAGCAAATGCTCCTTTTATTTCGATAAACTGCGGCGCAATCCCGGCGTCTTTATTTGAAAGTGAATTCTTTGGGTATGAACGCGGAGCCTTTTCAGGTGCTGATCAGAAAGGAAAGAAAGGAAAAATAGAATTAGCAAAAGGCGGCACCCTGTTTCTAGATGAAATCGGTGAATTGCCTCTTGAGATGCAGGTTAAGCTGCTGCGAGTTTTACAAGAACGGAAATTTTACAGGGTTGGTGGCGAAAAAGAAATTGATACAGATTTTCGCGTGATTGCTGCTACAAATAGAAATTTAAAAGATTTAATGAACGAAGGACAATTTCGAGAAGATCTTTATTACCGATTAAATGTAGTTAGTATACATATTCCCTCGTTAAGAGAAAGACGAGAGGATATTATTGAATTAACGCATTATTTTTTAAACGATTTTTCTATGCTGTATCAGAGACCAATTCATCAGTTCTCACAAGTGGTAATGCAGGAAATGCTGCGCTATGATTGGCCAGGGAATATTCGCGAGCTTCGCAATGTTGTCGAACGTCTTGTCGTCTTTGCGACAGATGGGGCAATTAGAAAGGAATATTTGCCTTTTCATTCTAATTCTATCGATAACGAAAATAATCAGCTGACTTCACAATATGACTCGAATGAAAATGACAACACCATTTTACCTTTGCAAGAAGAAATGGATCAGCATGAGAAAAGAGTACTTGAAAAAGCGCTACAGATCGCTAATGGCAATAAATTAGAATGTGCCAAAAAGCTAGGCATCACTAGGGCTACTTTATATAATCGTTTAAAGCGTCTTGGCATACATTGAAACAAACAATCAGTGGGGTTTCTCATCCCCCACTGATTGTTTGTTTTTCTTATTATGTTCAAACCTCCACCTTCTCTCAAAAGCTCTGCTTTTGGTCGTGCCATGTATGGCTATCGAAGTACTTCATTTTCTGTGGCTTTCGCCTGACTTGAACATCCTCGAAAAAGTTATCGCTTTACCTTCGTACGACTTATGATATTTCTCCTGTCCACCGTCAAGCCATTACGGACTTCTGGACCCCTAATTATTCCTTTTAGTCCCTTATACTTCTTTAAATAGAGGTCCTACTGACTGTTAATCTGTGATCATTTAATCCTTTTCTTCTATATTTGGTACGTTTTTTGCATAGTATTTTTATAGCAAGAAAATAGAGGAGGTTTCCAAATGAACAACAATGAAGCAATTGTGGTCTGCCGCTGCGAGGAAGTTACCTATGGTGCTCTTCGATTTACGGCAGAAGAACATCAATGCACAGCTAGGGAATTAAAATTACGAACAAGGGCAGGTATGGGCTTTTGCGGAGGGCGCACATGCAGAATTCCATTGGATAGAATCATAGAAAATGTCGTTTCGAATATTTCTCAAGGCGATACTCCATTAAAATACCAGCCACCCATTCGACCGGTAACATTTGGAACAGTAGGTGAAAAAAATGACTAGAATAATCAATCATCCGATTTTAGGTAAATTAGAAGATAGGAAAGCAGTTCCATTTACTTTTGATGGGAAAACCTATGAAGCATTTGAAAATGAAACCATTGCTGCAGCCCTTTTGGCAAACGGAATAAGAAAATTGCGAGTTCACGAGGATAGTGGGACACCTCGTGGATTTTATTGCAATATTGGCCATTGCATGGAGTGTCGTGTAACAGTGAATGATCATGCGAACGTTAGAGCCTGCTTAACAGTTGTAGAAAAAAACATGGTCATTGAAAGCGGAAAACAGCATCCTAATATTGTGAAAAGGATGGTGGAACAGCAATGAGGGATGTAATTGTAATTGGTGCGGGACCAGCAGGATTAGCAGGAGCTATTGCTAGTGCTTCTTTTGGCCTGAAAGTAACAGTCATTGATGAATTTATAAAACCTGGAGGCAGACTAATTGGTCAGTTGCATCAGGAACCATCTGGTGAATGGTGGAACGGTATTAAAGAATCTGAGCGCCTTCATCAAGAAGCAAAAACATTATCAGTCGACATTCGCTGTGGTGTATCTGTCTATAACTTAGAAAAAGACGATGATTTATGGAATGTGCATACTAGCATTGGTACATTGACCGCTCCCTATGTATTAGTAGCAACGGGGGCAGCAGAGTATCCTATTCCTCTTCCCGGCTGGACTCTTCCAGGAGTCATGTCCATTGGGGCTGCTCAAGTGATGACAAATGTACACCGTGTAGAAGTAGGTAAAAAAGGGATCATCATTGGTGCTAATATTTTAGCCTTTGCTATTTTAAATGAGCTGCAATTAGCTGGCATTCATGTTGATCGAATTGTACTGCCTGAAAAAAACCCGCTAAGCGGGAAAGCAGGAGAACCAGAAGAAGTCATGAAATCACTTTTAAATGCAGCACATCTTGCTCCATCACCTCTTTTACGGATGGGAAGCCGCTTCATGAAAAATGGTTCTTTCCGTAAAATTGGAATGAAATTCTACCCTAAAAATGGGGTAAAAGTTAATGGTACACCTTTGCTTCTTCGCAAAGCAGCTATAGAAATTATTGGCACAGAACAGGTAGAAGGTGTACGTGTCGCTGATACCGATGAGAACGGAAACATCATTCCGGGCTCAGAGAAGATATATGAAGCTGATTTCGTTTGTATTGCAGGCGGTTTATATCCGCTTGCTGAGCTCGTTGCCGTTTCTGGCTGTCCATTCCAATACATACCTGAACTTGGTGGTCATGTCCCTCACCATTCAGAAATGATGGAAACCCCACTTGAAGGTCTCTTTGTTGCCGGCAATATTACCGGAATCGAAAGCGGGAAAATTGCAATGGCCCAAGGAACAACAGCAGGCTACGCGATTGCAAAACATGCTGGTAAGGACGGAGCAGCAATAGATAAACAGCTGCAGGAAGCAGTACAAAATGTGCGTTCTGTCCGCGAGCAGGCTGCTATTCAATTCAACCCTGAAATTGATAGTGGAAGAAGAAAGATGTCCGAGCTATGGGAAAGCCTTTATTCAAAGAACACACGTGAAAACTCCCAGATAAAAATTGGCTAATAAATATTTTACAGAGGATAGCTTAACATAGGATTAATCCGGGTGTAATCCCCGGCCCGGGTCAATCCTCAAAAAAATTTACGTAATTATAGTCTGCTAATTTTAACCAGCATCAAGTCCTACCACAAAATCCTTCCACTTCTTTAAAATAATTTTCAACTTTTGATTTATATCATTCATTTCTTGCTATTACTTTCCATACATTTAAATTTAATAAAAAAGCTTCTTCTTTTGTAATAAGACAGTTACAAATAAATAAAATTTAATGATATTTATTTTCTGAACATTATTTATTTTCTGAAAGTTTATTTAGTAAAGGAGGTGAATAAATCGTCCTTATCCTTTTAATCTACTAAAGTATTCCGGGAGAAACCTAGGTAGAAAGTATTGTAATAGAAAAACAATAATTAGGGGGGGTTCATTTGAAAAAGTATTCCATTATAGCAATCGGTATGCTGCTAATTCTTTCTCTTTTTCTAAGTGCCTGTTCCAGTGAGGGAAGTTCTGGAGGAAAAAAAAGCAGTTCTGATGAAATATTGGTCGGCGTTCTTTTGCCAGTAACAGGTAATAACGCGACAGACGGAAAAGACATGTTAAATGCCATGAAAATGGCTGCCGAGAAAATTAATAATGATGGCGGAGTTCTTGGAAAAAAATTAAAACTGGAAGTAGCTGACGATGCCTGTGATCCTCAAACGGCCACAACAGCTGCAAATAAACTTGTATCTATGAAGGTAACTGCAGTTGTAGGAGGCTATTGCTCTGGATCTACATTGCCTGCTTCAGGTGTTTTCAATAACGCTAACATCCCGATGATCGTTGCTGCGGCTAATTCATCAGAACTGCCTGCACAAGGATATGAAAGCCTATTCCTAATTAATGGACTTGTTCCTGATCAGGCAAAAACAGGTACTGATTATTTCAAGGACAAAGGTGCTAAAAACATTGTAATTATTCATGATAACTCAGCTTATGCTAAAAATTTAGCGGATTTCGCCCAGAAATCTGTTGAGGAAAATGGCGGTAAAGTCATTGGATTTGAAGCCATTAATCCAGAGGAAAAGGATTTTGGCTCATTAATGACAAAGCTAAAATCTTTGAATCCTGATGGAACTTATTTTACAGGGTATTATGCAGCTGGAGGTCTCATGCTAAAGCAATTTAAAAAGAAAGGCGTTTCAGGATTTTTTATGGTTGGTGATGGCAGCTATTCCCCGGACATTATCGATATCGCTGGAGCAGACAGTGCTGACGGTCTATTAGTGACAGCAACTCCAACAGCGAACTTTATCCCTGGGGCCGATGAATTTGTTAAAGAATATAAAAGTAAGTATAACGACTTATCTCCTGGTCCATTCTCTGCTCTATCATACAATGGTATGAATCTATTGGCCGATGCATTAAAAAGAGCTAATTCAACGAGCAGTGAAGACTTGAAAAAGGCTTTAAAAGAGACAAAAGGCTTCCAAGGTATCGGACAGGTGATTGAATTTAATGACCAAAACTCTCTAAATCAATCAAACTTCCATGTAATGAAAGTAGTGAATGGTGAATTTACTTTAGAAAAGTAATTCGCGTTGTTAGAACGTTTAAACCTTTCATGCTAAGCATGTATAGTGTTTAACATTCCTCTTTTATTCATATTGGAGCTGTCTCATAAACGGGACTGACCTCTTATGTATGAGCATAGGATATATATATATCGCAGAGTCAGTCCCCTTTGGGACAGCACCGAAATTACATGATGCAATCCGCTAAAGTTTAGCACAGAGGAGAGGCAGAATAATTATGGAAATTATTTTTCAAATACTGATTGATGGACTGGTTATTGGTGCTTTTTATAGTTTAGTCGCTTTAGGATACACGATGGTATACGGGATTATTAAGCTGCTAAACTTTGCCCATGGTGATCTATATATGATGGGCGCCTTCATTGGATTTACCTTTCTCTCTATATTTACAGGCGATGGCGGAGTTAATACTGGCTTATTAGGTGTTGGAATTGTCTTCATTGGTACGATGGTTATTGTCGGTTTACTTGGGATGGGTGTAGAGAGAATTGCCTATCGTCCCCTTCTTCTAGCACCCAGGCTTTCCATCCTCATTACAGCAATTGGCGTGTCATTATCACTTGAATATACTTCTATGATCGGATGGGGTGCTTCGTACAAAGTATACCCTATTATACTGCCTAATGATGGACTGCAAATATTAGGAACACAAATCACTTTTGCTCAAATAGGAATGATCTTACTTTCAGCTTTATTAATGCTCGGACTGCGCCTTTTTATCGATAAAACCATTTATGGAAAAGCTATGCGAGCAATTGCTCTAGACCAAACTGCTTGCAGCTTAATGGGTGTTAATGTGCACCAAATTATTGCACTTACATTCTTTATTGGTGCATCTTTAGCTGCAGGAGCCGGAATCATGTCAGGTATTTATTATGGAACGATTAATTTTATGATGGGCTTTATTATTGGTCTGAAAGCTTTTACCGCAGCTGTTCTAGGAGGAATCGGAAATATTACCGGAGCTATGCTTGGGGGGTTAGTTCTTGGGGTCATAGAAGCTTTCGGTACCTTTTATTTTGGCGGGTCGTGGAAGGATGTACTTGCATTCGGAATTCTTATTCTGTTTTTAGTGTTTAAGCCAACTGGCATACTCGGAGCAAAAGAAATGGAGAGGATGTAAAGATGAAAAAGTATAAGAATCAAACCCTTTTACTGCTCATCATCGCATTATTCATTCTTCCATTTTTCCTGAATAGCTATTGGCTGGATGTTTTAACTCTTGTGCTATTTTATGTCGTTCTTACACAAGGATTAAATATAGTAGTCGGATATACAGGACTGCTTGACCTAGGCTATGCGGCATTTTTTGCTGTTGGTGCCTATACGACTGCAATACTTATGACAACTTTTCATTGGTCTTTCTGGCTCACACTCCCTGTCGCCTTTCTATTTGCAGTAATTGCTGGAGTTATAATCGGAACTCCAACTCTCCGATTAAGAAGTGATTATTTAGCAATTGTCACCCTTGGTTTTGGTGAAATCGTCAAAATATTAGCAACAAATTTAGAAATCACAGGTTCCGCATCAGGAATTTATGGAATTCCCAGACCGGCTATTGGCAGCTATATCATGTCCACACAAAAAGATTTTTACTATTTAATTTTAATTGTTGCCATTCTGTCCATTATTGCTGTTTACAGGTTAGGCCGTTCAAGAATTGGACGTGCATGGATTTATATTCGCGAAGATGAAGATGCTGCAGAGGCAATGGGAATTAATCGTATTCGGCTAAAATTGCTTTCATATGCCTCAGGAGCTGTCATCGGCAGTATTGCCGGATCCATTTTCGCTGTCAAAATGAGTGCGATCGCACCATTAAGTTTTAGCTTTTTACAATCCGTTATGATCCTCCTTGCCGTTGTATTAGGTGGTCTAGGAAGTATTCCTGGGGTCGTTATTGGTGCTGTTTTAGTCATTGTTCTTCCAGAGCTTCTACGCGGAGCAGATGATTGGCGCCATTTAATATTCGGGGTCTCCTTAGTGGCTATGATGATTTTCCGCCCTCAAGGAATATGGCCATCAAAAAACGGAACCGAGGATGCTACCGATATGGACGAAAACGGAAAATCAAATGACCCAAATCAGTCCATGTCTGTTTAATTCTCTATGTTAATTTTACTTCGGAAGAGAGGAGAATTGGATGTCTCTATTAACTGTAAAAGACTTAAAACTTCAGTTTGGAGGATTACTCGCAGTTAATGATTTATCCTTTACTGTTGAAAAAAACTCCATATCTAGTATTATCGGTCCCAATGGTGCCGGAAAAACTTCTGTATTTAATATGATTACAGGCTTTTATCGGCCAACTGGCGGAGAAATTGAATTGGATGGAATCAGCTTAATAAATAAAAAGCCAAGTCAAATAACGAAATTAGGAATGGCCCGCACATTCCAAAACCTTCGTTTGTTTCCAAACTTATCCGTATTAGATAATGTAAAGTCTGGTATGCATTGCCGTACAAAACAAGCTGTTTGGGGAGCCTTGTTTCAAACAAAAAGTCAACAAGAGGAAGAAAGACTAATAGAAAAGGTTGCTCTAGATTGCATCGAATTTGTAGGGATAACTAAAAATATGAAAAGATCAGCAAAGAATCTCCCTTATGGAGCTCAACGCTATTTAGAGATTGCCCGTGCATTAGCAACTAAACCCAAATTATTGCTTTTAGATGAGCCGGCAGCAGGGCTTAATTTTGAAGAAAAACAATATTTAATTCAGCTTATTCGGCGGATTCGTGATGAATTCAGTATTACGGTATTAATGATTGAACATGACATGGCACTTATCAAAGAAATCTCTGAACATATTACCGTCATTGATTATGGATGGAAAATTGCGGAAGGCACCCCGGAAGAAGTACTGAAAAACGAAAAGGTAATTGAAGCATACCTAGGCAAGGAGGAAGTAGTTTGAAGCCTCTTTTAAAACTGACGGATGTAAATTCTTACTATGGGAAAATCCATGCACTTAAAAATATAAATTTGGAAATAAACGAAGGAGAAATTGTCGCTTTGCTTGGAAGTAATGGAGCAGGCAAGAGCACCACCCTAAAAACAATATCCGGTTTAATCAAACCCAAATCAGGTATTATTGAATGGAATGCTAAGAGTATTGTTGGAGTTCCTGCACATAAAATTGTTGAAGCAGGAATCATTCATGTTCCAGAAGGAAGACGAATTTTTGGCGGCCTTACAGTTACTGAGAATTTAGAGTTAGGAGCTTTTACATTTAGAAAAGATAAAAAATGGATAAAAGATGGAATCGAACGCTCATTTGACTTGTTTCCGCGTTTAAAGGAACGCGCCAAACAACTAGCAGGTACTTTAAGTGGGGGGGAACAACAAATGGTTGCGATTAGCCGTGGTCTGATGGGAAATCCAAAACTGCTAATGCTTGATGAGCCTTCGATGGGACTTGCGCCTATTATCGTCCAAGAAATAATGAGAATCATACAGGAAATCAATAAACAAGGGACTACTATTCTTTTAATTGAGCAAAATGCTAAAGCCGCCCTTCGTCTAGCAAACAGAGGATATTTAATTGAAATTGGAAATATTGTTATGCATGATACGGCAGAAGTGCTGCGTGAGGATGATAAAATTATTAAAGCGTACTTAGGTGCTTAATAGTTAAAAGCAAAAAACCAGCACTGTGCTGGTTTTTTGCTTTTAAACTTACTAATTTCCAATTCTAATTAATTCAGTCGGAAAGGAGGTAAGAAGCTTTCCATTTCCATCTTCATCAATATATACATTTTCTTCAATGCGAACTCCTCCATAGCCTGGAATATAAATACCTGGCTCAATTGTAAATAGGAGGCCGCTTTCTACTATTAGATCATTGTTTTCATGAACTGAAGGTTCTTCATGTACATCAATTCCGAGGCCATGCCCAACACGGTTATTGAAATATTGCCCATACCCAGCTTCCTTAATAACATTACGAGCTGCAATATCAATTTGTCCAACAGGAATCCCCGTTTGACAAGCATTTACTCCTTCTTCAGTTGCCTTACGAACGATATCATAAATTTCTCTCTGCTTTGACGTTTCTTCCCCAATGACAAAAGTTCTTGTAATATCTGAACAATAGCCATCCACAATTACGCCCATATCAATTAGTAAAAAATCACCATTATTGATCGTTTTACTATCTGGACGGCCATGAGGCAGTGCAGCTTTCGCACCAGAAAGGACAATAGATGAAAACGAAGGGCCCTCTGCGCCAAACTTTCTCATTAAAAACTCAAGTTCTGCTGTTAAGTCCTGCTCTGTCATACCCTCTTTAACCTTTTTGATTCCTTCTTCCATTACTTTTTCAATCACATGAATAGCACGCTGAACCTTTTTGCATTCCTCTTGAGACTTTCTCATTCTCTGTCCAGAAATAAAATCTCCAATATTCTCGTAGCTGAAATCTTGGAAGAAACAATCCAGTTGTTCCTGTTGGAATAATGAGATCACCTTTGTTTCTAACCCAATCGTTTTAACACCTTCACCAATTGTATCCTTTAATACTTTATATGGATTGAGTTCATCTGAAACAGGTATAATTCTTTTAACATGCGAATCTCCCTCAGCTATTTCCAAATCTAAGGAAGGCACGAATAAGTATTGGCTTTGTTTTTTTAGATCAATTACTAACGCCATAAATCTCTCATGTGGATTAGAATTAAAGCCTGTATAATAGAACACATTTTTAGGATCTTTAATAATGGCTAAATCCACATGCAGATTTTCCAAATAATTTACTAATGTATTTAATCTACTTTGATATTGTTCTTGCATATGTTTACTCCCTTTTATTTCAGTTTTTTCTCAGTTAGTTGCGGATAGTACAGAACTTTAGTATGCAGTTTTTTCGTTTGTTATAAGATTAATAATTCTTTTGTTGATGGTGTCAATACCTCACGACCATTTTCAGTTATCAGAATAACATCCTCTACCCTCGCCCCGCCTACTCCTTTAAGGTAAATACCAGGCTCAACCGTAATCACCATATTCTCTTCTAGAATCTTATCTTTTAGAATAGAGAAAAGTGGAACTTCATGTACCTCCAGACCGATACCATGTCCCGTACCTGTACCTGAACGTTCATTATAGCCATGCTTTATTATATTTTCCCTCATGAAAGCATCGACCTCTTGATCAGTCAGTCCTGGTCTTAATGCAGATACGCAATTTTCGAATGAGGTAAGTACAACATCATGTATATGTCTTAGCTCAGATGAAGGTTCTCCCACAGCAATGACCCTTGAAATATCAGCCCAGTAGCCTTGATAATTAGCACCAAAATCAATCGTAATCATATCGCCTTTTTCAATTATCTTCTCGCTAGCGCGGCCATGCGGCAATGAAGACCGATATCCCGATGCTACGATCGGTGAAAAAGATGTAGTCGTGCACCCATGTTTATGAATAAATGATTCCAGTTCTTTAGCTACATCCAATTCAGAAATACCGGCTTTGACAAAGTTTAAGATGTGTAAGTACGCTTGATCAGTAACTTTTGCCGCTACCCTTAGTTTTTCAATTTCTTCCTTTGATTTAATCATTCGGAGTTTTTCTATAACATCGCGAGTAGGTATTAATTCTGCAGAAAAGAGAGCTTCATTTCTACTAAATAACCCAAATGATAAATGTTCTTGCTCAAAACCAAGTTTACTAATCTTCATTTTATTTGCCTGTACAACTACTTCTTCAAAAATTTTTCCCTTATGGCCAGTATGACCAGCGTGTAAAACAATCTCGTAATCCTTCGCTTGATTTTGGGCCTGCTCTACATAACGATAATCAGTAACTAATTTAGCTTCGTTTTCAGAAATAAGAATAACCCCATTACTTCCCGTAAAGCCAGACATATATAGTCTGTTCCATGGATGAACAATCATCATCCCATCTACACCTAATTCATGGAATCTTTCACGGAGTCTATTAATCTTTTCCATCATTCTCCTCCTCACGTTAATTATTCATAAATAATAATGCAATTTTTATGCCATGAATGTAAATATCTTTTTTGTGTTACAGTGGCAATTTTTAGTATTGTATTTTCAATATATTTTACACTTTCTAAATATTTAGACAATTAGTTGTAAAAACTTTTAAACACACTCTATTTATTATTGGCTATGTTAAACTTCCCTGTTGATTTCCGCTGCAGGCACTTAGCGATCGCGGGCGGTCGGGCAGCCTCCTCGTCGCTAACGCTCCTGCGGGGTCTCCCCTGGACACGCATTTCTCGCAGGACTTTGAATAATCTCCACCGAATAAACACCGCACGAAGGAAATGCGTATGCATTTTCGAGGATCTCGCGCCTTCCGCTACAATCAACAACAAAATAGCATTTTCAACACTAAGTTTTAACACAGCCTCATTATTAAAAGAACAATAATAATATGGGTTTCTTAACTGCTTCTTTTATCAATAATCTTGCATGGCATAATTCTTGCTAATTATATTTTGAATATTCTAATAAAGGAGGGGTTTAATTGATTAATCGAAAAAGAGCATTTACTTTTCTGCTTTCTTTATTAATCGCTTTAGCTTTATCAGGCTGTTATGGGAAAAACAGTGACACCTCTAAGCCTGCAACTTCACCAGAGACGGACGGGAAGGATACAGACCAAGTCTCAACTCCTAATGAATCTCAAACTTTGAATTTGTATGCCTCAAATGAAATACCTACATTAAAGACAAACGGCGTAATTGATGGCCTGTCTGCAACCATCATGACGAATATTTTGGAGGGACTTTACCGCAAAGATCCAGATCAGAATATTATTCCTGGAATAGCGAAGGAACATGAAGTAAGTGAAGATGGTAAAACCTACACCTTCCATTTGCGTGATGATGCAAAATGGAGTAATGGAACACCGGTAACCGCACATGATTTTGTTTTCGCATGGCATCGAGCACTCCATCCTGATACCCTTTCTCCACACTCATATGAACTTGATAACATTGTGAATGCAGTTGAAATCCAAGATAAAGATCATGAACTTTACGGAAAAGTAGATGCTTTAGGTGTTAAAGCCGTTGATGACTTTACTTTAGAAGTAAAACTAAAAAATGCAATTCCGTATTTCCTTGATACTCTGAATAATATCGTTTTCTATCCACAAAATGAGGAATTTGTAACAGCACAAGGTGACAATTATGCATTAGAGCCAGAAAACTTAATCTATAATGGACCTTTTCTTCTTGATTCATGGAAACATGAAGAAGGATGGGTTCTAAAGAAAAATCCAACCTATTGGGATTCTCAAAATGTAAAATTGGAAAACATAAACTTTAAAGTTGTTAAAGATGTATCAACAGGTGTAAATCTCTATGAATCAGGATCTGTTGATGTCGCAACCCTATCTTCAGAATTTGTAGATTTGTATCATGATCATTCAGATCTGCATTCCACTTTGAAAAGAGAAATGTATTTCATCCGTTTTAACCTTGCAAATAAATATTTAAGTAATGCTAATATCCGAAAAGCCATTGATATGGGATGGAACAAGAAAGAAGCTGCTGAGATGATTCTTAAAAACGGTTCACTCCCAGCTTACTACTTAATTCCTGAGAAACTGACAACTTCACCTGACGGAAAGGATTTCAGAAGCAAATATGGAGATTTTAACGCAGAGGGGGTTGAAAAAGCAAATGAATATTGGCAAAAAGGGCTTGCTGAGCTAGGTACCGACAAAATTGAACTGGAATTTTTAAGCTACGATGACGGTCAGCGCAAGTCCGTAGCTGAATATATTAAAAATCAGCTTGAGAAAAACCTTCCAGGACTTACAGTTAAGATCAACCAGCAGCCGAATAAGCAAAAGCTTGCCCTTGAAGGAAAACAAGAGTATGACATGACTCATTCCGGCTGGCGCAGTGATATTGCTGATCCAACTGACTTTATGTCTATTCATCTCTCTGACGGACCATACAACTGGCAAAGCTACCAAAGTGCTGATTATGATAGGCTTGTAAAAAAAGCACAAGTGGACTTCTCTGATATTAATCAACGTTTTGCAGATTTACAAGAGGCCGAAAAGATCCTTATCGAAAAAGATATAGTTATTTCCCCGATGTATCAAGCAAGTGACGCTTACCTTGTAAAGCCATATGTAAAAGGATTGGTCGCAAACCCTAATTCTACTTATAGCTACCAGTGGACGTATATAGAAGGAAAATAATATAAAGACGAGGCGCTTGGATTATGATTAATCTAAGCGTTTTAATTTATCTATTTTTTTCTTTCAAAATAAGTTGTTCTTCAACTAGCCTTTCTAATGGCTCAAAAAAAGGCACACACCTCGGAAACCTCGGAAGTTGCATGCCTTCACAAAAAAATAAATAGGGGGAAAATATATATCAATGTTAAGAAATAATCAATAATAAAATGCTGAATCACTATTTAATTGTTTCTTTGGAATGTTTTACTTTATTTTAGGATCGAATGCATCCCTAAGTCCATCACCAACAAAGTTAAAGGCAAGAACAGTAAGTAATATTGCAATACCTGGAAATAGTGGATACCACCATGAATCAAGCATGATTGGTAAGGTTTGGGCACTTTGAAGCATATTTCCCCAGCTTGGTGTTGGCGGCTGAATCCCTAACCCTAAATAACTTAGGGCTGACTCTGCTAATATTACTCCTCCAACACCTAATGTTGCTGACACAATAATCGGCCCCATTGCATTCGGAAGTATATGCGCAAAAATAATTTTATAGCTCGGTATCCCAATGGTTTTAGCAGCTAAAACGTATTCCCGGGAACGGAGTGTCAAAAACTCTCCTCTAACCAATCTTGATGTTCCAGTCCATCCAAAAATAGCAAATACAAAAATTAGTGTACTAATGCTTGGTTCAAACATAGTGACTAATATGATTAATAAAAAGATTGATGGGAAAGAAATCATAACATCAACAAACCTCATCAAAAAGGCATCTATTTTTCCACCATAATAGCCAGCAATAGCTCCAACAGCTGTTCCTATAAAAATCGAGCCAGCAACTGAAACAAACCCTACTATTAATGAAACTCTAGCCCCATACAATAAACGGCTAAGTGTATCCCTTCCTAAATTGTCTGCCCCCAGCAAATATTCTTTTCCTGGAGGAGCTAATTTTTTTAGTAATTGCTGATAATTTGGATCATGAGGTGCTAGAACATCAGCAAAAATGGCTGCAAAAATAATTAAAAGAAGATAAATTGCTCCAACTACAGCTAATTTATTTTTTATAAACTTTTGAAAAATAATTGCTGACATTTTCTCTGGTTTTTCATTATTTAAATCAATTATTGGGTGATTATTAATTTCTACTGTTTCATTTTCTTTTAGCAGCGGCATTTCATCCCCTCCTTCAAGCTAGCTGCAGCATCTTAATACTCTATTCTAGGGTCAAATACTGCATACAAAATATCTGCTATTAAATTTCCAAGAACAACTAAAGCTGAGCCAATGACGGTTATGGCCATTAGGACTGGATAATCTCGTTGAAACGCAGCATCAAAGAATAACAATCCTATCCCTGGCCAAGTAAATATTTTTTCAACAACGACTGATCCACCTATAAAGGAAGGGAGCATAAGTCCAAATATCGTAATAACAGGAATTAATGCATTTTTAAGACCGTGTTTGTATATAACTTTATTCTGTTTAAAACCTTTCGCTCTTGCAGTTCGTATATAATCTTGCCGTAGTACTTCGATCATATTTGATCTGGTATACCTTGTTAAACCTGCCATATCCGCAGTCGCTAATACAAATGCAGGTAATATTAAATGGTGAATACGGTCCAATATGCTAAATGACGATCCTAGTGTCTCTACCCCACCTGTTGGGAACCAGCCAAGATGAACTGAGAATACCATAATAAGAACTAATCCGAACCAGAAGTTTGGAGTGGCAACACCTAAAAAAGAAATAATCGTTATGACATAATCAGATAACTTGTTTTGCTTTGTTGCTGATAAAATGCCTAATGGAATCGAAATAAGAAAAGCGATGATGGTAGAAACAACCATTAATAGAAGTGTGTTAGGAAGCCTTGCAAAAATCAGCTCACTCACTGATGTACCTTGGCGAATAAGAGACTCTCCAAAATTTCCTTGAAGCATATTTCCTAACCAAGTAAAATATTGAACATAAATCGGGTCATTCAATCCATACATTTCTTTATAGGCTTCAAGATCCTCCTTCTTTATCATTGGATCAATCATAAGTGCAGTCGGGTCACCAGGTGCAAGCTGCATAATAATGAATGACACAACTGTTATTCCAAAAAGGAGAGGAATAGCCAAGAGTGTACGGCGTATTATATAGTTAATCATGATTAACCCCCTAACTTTCTAACTAGCATCCAAAGGAGGCTGACTCTAAAGCGATTGAGCAACCTCTAATTCGGATACCTGTCATTCTATTATTCTTCCATCCACCATTTATGAATATCGTAGTAGCTGTTAGCTACTGAAAACTCTGGACCATGTAATTTTGGTGAATGCCCCAAATAACTCATTGGATAGTAAAGAAATGTATATGGCTGTTCTTCTGTAACAATTTTTTCAGCTTCAGAAATAACGGCCTTTCTTTCATCGATATCCGATACCTGTGTATTTTTTTCAAGCAATTCATCAACTTTAGGATTTGAAAATGCACCATAGTTCAGTCCTTGTTCAATCTCTTTTGAATGCCAGAAATATGTCGGATCTGGATCACTTCCAATAGACCAGCCTGCTACAATCGCATCGAAGTTCCATTTTGGTGGAGTTGTTTCCTCTATATATGCACTCCACTCTAATAACTCAATTTTTACTTCTATGCCAACCTCAGCAAGCTGCTGTTGTGCTACAGTAGCAATTTGCTGACGAATATCATTTGCACTTGTTGTAGTTAATGTAAAAGAGAATTTTTTTCCATCCTTTTCAAGAATTCCGTCAGAGCCCTTTTTCCAGCCTGCTTCTTCAAGCATTTGACTTGCTTTCTTCGGATCGTAATCAAACTTAGGAACATCTTCTGTGAAAGCCCAGTTTGCAGGGCTTCCAGGTCCATGTGCCACTTCACCTGCTCCATCCAACACTGACTGTACAATTGATTCACGATCAATCGCATGGGTTAAAGCCTGACGAACTTTGATATCTTGGAATAACGGATTACGCAAATTATATCCAATATACTCCCATGCATTTGATACGCCGGATTTTAATACTAATTTTCCTTCATCAGCCATTTTCTTAGCAATGGACACATTCGTAGGTGAGATACTAGTGTAGGTGATATCTCCAGCTTGTAATTGAGCAATTATTGCATTAGCATCTGGGACAATTTTATAAATAATAGAGTCTAAATACGGTCTGCCAGCATAATAATCATCAAATGCCTCTACCTTTACGTATTGACCTTCCTTCCATACTGCAAATTTAAATGGACCCGAACCAATTGGCTTTTTCGTATTGAATTCGTTTTTTCCCAATTCTTCTACTGGAACATCCCCTAATATGTGCTTAGGAAGAACCCCCATTGTTGCAGTGATCGTAATGAACGGAGCATATGGCTCTGTAAGAACAAACTCCACAGTATAATCATCCACTTTGTTAATTTCCTTAATAACTTGGAAAGGTAATCCTGATGGTCCCTTATAATCTTTATGTAATGGCAGGCTATAAGAGAAAATAACATCATCAGCTGTTAAATCATGACCATCATGGAACTTCATTCCTTGTCTAATTTTAAAGGTCCACTTCAGTCCATCGTCTGATACTTCCCAGCTTTCTGCCACGTCTCCCTCAGGCTTGAACTCTCGGTTAATAGTCACTAATCCGCTAAAAATAAAATTTTCTATTGCACGACTTGACGTATCAGTAGAATAGTATGGATTAAATAATGACGGTGCAGCTGTTGTTCCCAAAATTAGGCTGCCGCCTTGACGAGGCTCTTTATTAGCGTGTTCCTCATTTTTTTCTTCTTTGTTACTATTCTCCGAAGTGTTAGTATTCTGACTTTTCCCATTTGAACAAGCAGCTAGCATTCCAAGAATTAGAGTCAACGCAAATAAAATAGAAAATAAATTTCGCTTTTTCAAACTAACTCCTCCATTCATTCATTTTTTCCTTTAAAAAGGTGGCATGCAACAAAATGGTTCTTCTTTACTTCTTTAAGCTCCGGCATCACCTCCATGCAGTGAGGCATCGCAGCAGAACATCTTGTGTGAAAAACACATCCACTTGGGGGCGAAGAAGGACTTGGCAGGTCACCTTTTAAAAGGATTCTTTCGCGTTTTTGGCCATTTTCTTCTATTTCCATTTCCGGCACAGCCGATAGCAAAGCCTGAGAATACGGATGAAGCGGATCATCAAATAGATCATCTCTAACCGCTAGTTCCATGATTTTTCCTAGGTACATAACAGCAACTCGGTCAGATATATGTCGTACAACACTTAAATCATGAGAGATAAAAATATATGTAAGTTGGAATTCGTTTTGAAGATCTTTTAATAGATTAATAATTTGTGCTTGTATGGACACATCAAGGGCTGATACAGCTTCATCAGCAATAATGACATCTGGATTTAATGCGATTGCTCTAGCAATTCCAATTCTTTGCCTTTGTCCACCCGAAAACTCATGTGGATAACGGTTAATCGCTGATGCATCCAAACCAACTATTTCTAGCAATTCTTTAATTCTTTGATCATATTCTTCTGTTTTGTCATAAAGTTTATGGGTAACTAGTGGGTCTAGAAGTGTTTTTCGAATTGTTCTTCTTGGATTTAATGATGCATAAGGATCTTGAAATATCATTTGAATTTGTCTCCGAAAGTACCTTTTTAATTCTCTTTCAGGAAGAGTAGAGATATCTTTTCCCTTAAAATAAATGGATCCTTCAGTTGGTTCGTAAAGTCGAATAAGAGTTCGTCCCATTGTTGATTTTCCACAGCCTGATTCACCAACGATTCCTAGGGTTTCTCCTTTATTAACTTCTAAGCTAATGTCATCAACTGCTTTAACATAACCGATTGTTCTTTGTATGACTCCAGCTTTAATAGGAAAATACTTTTTTAAGTTTTCTATTTTCAAAATTACTTCTTGTTCCGTATGTTTTTCTAATACCGCTTGGTGACCTGTGTTCACTGTCATATTTTTTCCTCCTATTCATATAAGAAACATCTAGCAGTATGCAATTCTTCTACTTCAGCTAGACGCGGCTTTTCCACGAAGCATCTAGAAAAAGCCTTTGGACAACGAGGCGCGAATTTGCATCCCGAATGTATTTTATTAGATGAGGAAACATTGCCTGGTATTGAATATAATCGATTTATTTCTCCCCGAATGGACGGAACTGAATGAATGAGACCCTCCGTATATGGATGAAGAGGTTTCCTAAAAATGTCTCTAACATTTGCTTCTTCTACAACTTGCCCTGCATACATAACAACAACTCGATCCGCTAGCTCGGAAACAACACCAAGATCATGAGTAATAAGTAATATTGAAGTATTAAATTTCCGTCTAATATTTCGCATTAATTCTAAGATTTGAGCTTGTATTGTCACGTCTAAAGCAGTAGTAGGCTCATCGGCTATTATCAGTTTTGGATTACAAGACATCGCAATCGCTATAACTACTCTTTGTCTCATACCTCCTGAAAGGCGATGAGGATACTCCTTTAAAATTTCCTCAACTCTGGAGAAGCCCACAAGCTTTAGCATTTCCATTGATTTCTCCCTCGCCAGTTGACGGTTGAGGCCTTGATGGTACTGAATAACTTCAATAATTTGTTCCCCAATAGTTAATACTGGGTTTAGAGATGTCATAGGTTCTTGAAAGATCATAGATATTTCCTTTCCACGAACCTTGCACATTTCATTTTCAGATAACTTAAGTAATTCCCTTCCTTCAAACAATATTTCCCCGTCTGAAATTTCCCCTGGAGGTGGGAGTAATCTCATGATTGAAAAAGATGTCATACTTTTTCCGCAACCTGATTCCCCTACAAGAGCAATACTTTCTCCTGCTTTTATATGCAAATCCAATCCGTCAACAGCGATTGTAGTATTTTTCTTTGAGGGAAAACCTGTTTTTAAATTTTTTATTGTCAACAAATTCTCCAAGGTACCACCCCCTTATAATTATCCTTTTACTAAAATGCAAATATCGTGCCAACTAATTGATTATTCTTAAAATTATGTTTTATCAGTATACAATTCAATTAAATGCAGTGTTAATGAATAGAATTAAAGTGAGAACGAAATAAAAAATATGTTAATTTTTTTTTACATTTGATTTATAATTGTAAATTTTTTTAGAATTTTCAGTCTCTTCCTTTGTTTAAATTGTTTTTTTAACTAGAAAGTTGTATTTATGTCAGATTTGGTTCATTAAAGTATTATTTGTGTCAATAATTTTATACAGATTGCATTATCATACATCCTACTGGAATAAGTTGGCACATTAATTGCATCATTATTAAGTCGAAGCATAAAAATAAGGAGGCTCTATAATGGAAGATCTTAAAACGAAGATAATGGATAATTTTCACGGCACAATTGTTAATGACCCCTTTCGTTGGTTAGAAAACTCAGATTCTCTTCAAACGAAAGAATGGGATTCGCAGCAAATGCTGGCAACAAAACAATATATTGAAGCAATTCCACAAAGAGACATTATTAAAAATAGACTGGAAAACCTTTGGGATTATCCTAAATATTTTGTGCCGAAAAAACACGGGGACTATTTTTATTATTTAAAAAATAGCGGCTCAAATAATCAGCCTAATCTTTATCGCTCAAAACATTTAGAAGCCATTGAAGAAACAGAAGAAGTAATCATTGATGTCAATTCATTGAGTAATGATGGAACGATCGCTATTACGAATCTCTCATTTCATTCCAATGGTATGTTACTTACCTATGCTCTTTCTGAAAAGGGAAGTGACTGGCAGGAATTCCAAATATTAAATTTAGAGTCTTTGGAGCATTATTCTGAAAAGATTATGTGGTGCAAATTTTCAAGTATTGCATGGGAAAAAGACGGAAAAGGGTTTTATTATAATCGTTACCCAGAGGCACAGAATGAATTGAATGACGAAAATCACTTTAATAAAGTGTATTGGCATTCGTTGAATACTGATCAGAGTGCAGATGAGATAATCTTTGAATATCCCGAAGATCAGCAAATGATGTTTTATCCTTCCATTACAAGTGATAATTCTTATTTAATTCTTCATGCAGGCAGGGGGACAGAACATCGAAGCAGATATCTTTATAAAGATTTATCAACTCCAAACAGTAAATTTAAGTGGCTTTTAAAAGATGGGGATGCTCTTTATTCATTTATTGGCAAAAAAGAAAATCAATTGTATTTTTTTACGGATAAAGAAGCTCCAAATGGCCAGATCATTAGTATTTCAGTGGATTCCCCAGAAAATGAGAATTGGAAAGTCGTTATTCCTGAGATGGACGAATCCATTTCTTCTATAAAAATCATAGCTGATCACTTGGTTGTTTCTTATATTCGTCACGCATCCTATTGTTTAAAGTTCTTCACTACGTCTGGCAATTTTATAAAAGAAGTTCCTATGCCTGAACTAGGAACGATTGTTGAGTTTCATGGGAAAGAAGAAGGCGATGAGCTTTATTTTAGTTTTACATCCTTTTTATCACCTACTTCTATTTACAAATATAGTTTTGAAACTGGACAAGTTATTGCTGTATTCAAGTCTTCCTTTCAGCTTAATCCTTCTGAATACAAAACTGAGCAAGTCTTTTATCATTCAAAAGACGGTACAAAAATACCGATGTTTTTAACATATAAAAAGGGAATGAAACGGGATGGGCAAAATCCAGTTCTTCTGTATGGATATGGTGGATATCATATCTCCTTAACCCCTTCATTTTCAGCCTCAAATTTATTATGGCTAGAAAACGGAGGCATATATGCAGTTGCCAATATTCGAGGAGGAGGCGAATATGGACTTTCCTGGCATGAAGCTGGTATGAAGGAAAAAAAGCAGAATGTGTTTGATGACTTTATTACTGCAGCGGAATATTTAATTTCAGAGGGTTATACGAATACAGCAAAATTAGCAATAATGGGAGGAAGTAACGGCGGACTGCTTGTTGCCGCTTGTATGATACAAAGACCAGAGCTTTTTGGTGCAATTATTTGTAATGTTCCAGTTTTAGATATGCTCCGTTTTCAAAAATTTACAGTTGGAAGGTTTTGGGTTACAGAATTTGGGGACCCAGAAGCAACGCGTGAGGAATTCGAAGTTTTATATGCATACTCGCCATTGCATAATATTGAGAAAGAACATCAATACCCACCCATATTAATTACAACTGCCGATTCAGATGACCGTGTCGTCCCTGCGCATGCCCGAAAGTTTACGGCAGCATTACAGGATGCTAATCCAAAATCTAGAAACCCAATATTATTAAGAATTGAGAAAGGAGCAGGCCATGGGTTAGGAAAACCCGTAGAAAAAATAATAGGTGAACATACTGATATTTATGCTTTTCTATTTAAACACTTAGAGGTATAAGTATAATCGGGGCGTGGAAATTACTCGCCCCGGTATTCAACTTATTAAATATAAAGTGAAACTTCCATCAGTGGGGGTTTTTCGACGCACAGGACGTGCTAGTGCCGACGTTGCCACAGGACGTGGCGTACTTAGTCGGCTTTCATCCCCCACTGATGGTTAGTTGAACCAATCACGCTCAAAACGCCACGTCCTCCCAAAAGCTCTGCTTTCGGTCGTGCGATGAAATGCGGATGAAGTACTCCTTGTCCTGTGGCTTTCGCCTGACTAGGACATCGTGTCCGTCGTCGGGCCTTTACGGGCAGTTGATCCCCCACTTAGGTTTCTTTAATTCTCTCGCAACCTTGAAGTGGGGGTCTTACTGCCCGTTAATCTGCGATAAAACTGTTGACCTCAATCTCTTTAACTCTTCCCTGGTAGCGCCCCCCCTATTTCCCTTACAAGGAAATCTTTATGCAGCAATTTTCCTCTAATATAGAAAGATTTACAAAGATTATACCCTTATCAACGATACATTTTTAATTCTTACAAAAGTGTAAGGGAAATTGTAAGATAAACAAATTTTTAATAATAAACGAATTCACTATAATTCTCTCTAATAACACATATGGAGGAGTTATAATGAATTTGTCGGAAATGAATATTGATTTGTTTAGAATAATTAATAATCTAGGTAAACAATTCACGTACATAAATCCCACTATGACTTTTGTTGCTGAATATATGGTATTTTTCTTAGTATTAAGTGTCTTAATATTTTGGTTTACAAGAAGTAACACAAACAGAATTATGATCATTTGTGCATCGATTACTTTTGTAGTAGCTGAAATAGCAGGCAAAATTGCTGGAAAACTTCATTCAAATAATCAACCGTTCGCTGAACTGTCTAATGTTAATAAACTCATCGATCATGCAGTAGATAATTCATTTCCAAGTGATCATACCATTTTGTTCTTTTCATTTTGTATGACTTTCTATCTCTTTAGAAGAAGATGGGGATTTTTATGGATTTTATTAGCATCCCTTGTAGGTCTTTCGCGCATTTGGGTGGGGGTACATTATCCAGCAGATGTCATTGTGGGAGCCGCTATAAGTATATTTACAGCAATAATCGTTTATCGAGTTGTACCTAAATTAAGTATTACTAAAAGGATGTTAGGTGTTTATGAGAAAGGTGGACAATTAATCCTGCCAATAAAAACTAAATCTAAAGAACAATAGTTCACTGTATTTTAGTAAACACTGTAAAATTTGCTAATAAACTCTTGGACAATGTATTTTCCCAAACCTTCAAAATATGTTTTTAAAGACGACATTTTTTTGAAAGGAGATTATGCAATGACTGAGCATGAAGAAATTTCAGATCGTGATACCCAAATCAATCCAACCATGTTTGTTTCACGCTCTTTAGACGAAATTCGTTTTTGGTCTAGGATTATGAAGGAGCATTCGCTATTTCTTAGATTAGGCTTTAGATGCGAGGATACACAATTAATAGCGGAAGCGAATAACTTTTATCATTTATTTGAACAAATTGAGCAACGGTCCCATGCTTTCAATAATCAAACAGCACCAGAAGTAATAAGAAGATTTAATAGTGAAGTTCAACAAGCTGCAACAAATATATTTGCTTTTAAGCGTAAAGTATTAGGATTAATACTTTCTTGCAAATTGCCTGGTGCAAATAACTTTCCGCTTTTAGTTGATCATACCAGCAGGGAGGCCAATTATTTTCGAAAACGATTAATCGAATTAAATGAAGGAAAATTGAAATCACTGCCAGACGCGATAATAAAAGAAAATGTTTTCTTCTTAAGAATAATGGCTGATCACGCTAAATTTATCGGACATCTCCTTGATCCGTCTGAAAGAAAGCTAGTTGATTTGGCCAGAAATTTCAGTAATGATTTTGATGAATTAGTTTTTCAAGCAAGAGATTTAGAATCTATGAGTCCACAGTCTAAGACTGTACCCCTTTTAGATCAATTCCTAGATCAAAATCGTGTGTCAGTTGTTTCTCTAAAGGACTTTAAGAAAACAGCACGAGAATTAATCGAAGAATGTAAAATTAAGAGCATCATCCACCCTCTACTGGCTGACCATGTTTTCCGTGAGGCTGAAAGATTTCTAGAAATTATTGATATGTTTGAAAGACATCTCACAGGGGTAAAACCTCGCTCTTTTTAATTCATTATTCGTAAATAGTCTAACGGAGTCTTATTTTTAATCAATTTATTCCGTTAGACTATCTCCATTTCTTAGAGAATTCTTTTCCGTTTTAATTACAGAGTTTGGTTCAACATGCACATGCACAGCGTACACTTCATGTTCTTTATATAAAACCTTCTCGACTGTTGTCGATATATCATGTGCATCTTCTAGATTTAAATTAGAATTTACGAGGATAACCACGTCTACCACCGTGTTGTTTCCATAGTTTCTAGCCTTTAATTCCTCAATCCCCTTTACCCCATTGATATGAAGAATAGTTTCTTTAAAATCCTCAAGCAAATTTTCATCAAAGCCATCTGTCAAATGATGGGAAGCCTCTCTAAAAATATCCCAAGCTGTTTTACAAATGAGTAGTCCTACAATGACCGCTGCCAGAGGATCGAGCCACGGGAGATTAAATTGTGAGCCAATAATTCCAACAGCCGCTCCAATACTTACCCAAGCATCTGATAGGTTATCCTTTGCTGCCGCCATAACCGATTGACTATTGATTTTGTTTGCAAGCTTTTTATTATATCGATACACAAAATACATAATACCTGCACAAAAGATCCCAGTCCATGCAGCAACTAGGTCCGGAGCTTCTTTTTCCAAACGAAAGAAAGAGGTTATCGCCTCGAATAATACTTGAATTCCAACTGCCATCATTATGAAGGAGGCCACAAGTGTTGCAACATTTTCAGCCTTCCAATGTCCATAAGGATGGTCTTTATCTGCGGGTTTTTGAGAGAGCCTCAACCCAATTAGAACTGCAATGGAAGCAATAATATCAGTCATATTGTTCATACCATCTGCCTTTAAAGCTTCTGAGTTAGACATATAGCCAATCATTAACTTAAGAGCTGATAGACAAATATAAGCCACGATGCTTATTATAGCACCGCGCTCTCCCATTTTTAATTGTTCATACCTTTGTTCATCCATGTTGGACCCTCCATCTGTAACCTCTTGATTATCTTATCAACCAGATGGCGTGTGGGTCTAGAGCAACGTTTTTTCACGGGTTTATAAAAATAACAAGCTTACAAAAAAGTTTACCGAGGTAAATTACTTAAAAAGTATGAAAAAATAAGGAGTGGAATATACCACGCCTAAGCCTTTATTGAATAGGGAATATTACCAAGAATCAGATAGACATTCCCATTAAGAGATTAAATAGTTTTGATAAAAAATGCGGACTTTTGTCTTTTTCTCAGATCCTTTGTCGAATCTATTTCGTATTTAGAAATAACTCCTATAATAGTATTAATGAAAACTTTAATAGGGGAAGAGTAAAATGAATAAGGCGTCAATTGAACAATTAGTACTAAAGAGAATTAACAAGATGAGAAAAGAAATGATACGTATAGCACATGAAACAGGGATAAATAGTATAGAAACATTAACTTATAGCCAAAAATTAGATAGGCTAATTTATTTACATATCCTTCATTTTTCCTAATTGAGCTAGAGATTCTAGCTTTTTTTATTTTACTCGAATAAGATAGGAGATTTTTCATTTAGTAATCGTTGAGGATTTATTTCGAGCATTATTATGAAACCGCTAAAATTGGTTAATAATGAACTAATAATCAATATTAGGGGTGTCATTCTTGCCATACAATTTGTTTACAAGCTTCGCTCGATTACCGCTTATTTTTAGAATACTTATTATTTCTCTTATTTTGATTTTTACATTTGGATGGATTGTACATATAATAGAACCTGACCAATTTCCTACTTTCTTCGAGGGTGTATGGTGGGCAATTGTTACTACTGCTACGGTTGGATATGGTGATTATGCACCCAAAACAGTAGGGGGAAGATTAGCTGGAATCGCTTTAATCATGGTTGGTGCTGGTTTTTTAGCCACTTATTTTGTCACATTAGCTGCTATTGCAGTCACAAAACAAAATGATTTGCTTAAAGGAAAAAACGTATTCAAAGGAAAAAAGCATATTATTGTCATTGGGTGGAATGAAAGGTCGAGAGAAATCCTCCAAACACTTGGGAATCACAATAAAGATCAGTCATTTACTTTAATCGATGAAACACTTAAATTGAATCCTTTGCCACACATGAATGTTCATTTTATTAAAGGCTGTTCTAATTTAGATCATGTTCTTATAAAGGCAAATGTTTTTGATGCAAGCAAGGTCATCATTACGGCGGACCCAAACAAAGGAGAGCGTCAAGCGGATATGGGTTCTATTTTAACATTACTGGCAGTGAAGGGACTAAATCGTGATGTCCAATGTATTGTTGAAATTTTAACATCCGATCAGGTCGCTAATGCAAAAAGGGCGGGCGCTGATGAAATTGTGCAAACAAATATTTTAACAAGCTTTGTTATGATTAATAGTATTTCTTCACATGAGCTTGTCACTTCCTTATTGGACTTATTAAACCAGCTTGATAAAAGAAAATTAACCTTTAAACCTGCAACTTCTGAAATTACTAATATGACTTATTTGGAACTTAGCCAATTATTAATCAAAGATAGCGTTCTTTTACTAGGAATTAAAAGGGGTGAGAAAACTTTACTAAATCCCCCACACCCTTTTAAAATAATCCCTCAGGATCAGCTTATTATGATAAAAAATTAGCGATTTATTAATACAGACTCTAGTTCTTTCACTAAGGATTTTCCGACTCTTACGTACTCTTCAGGAAAACGTGCATCTTTATCAACAGGCTCAGAGAACTGATTAAATGATCCTGAAAATACAGCAGTGCTCGACTGGTCATCCAAGCCCTCTTCATATTGATGAGAGAGCAGGAACGGCCGTCCTAAAGCAACCGTACAGCCCTTTTCATCCAGCTGTCCATAGATAGCAGTAAATGGAAGACGTAAAAATTGATAGCCATCTTTACTATCAATTTTATAATCGAATGAGCCCTTGTCATAATCCCAATTTCCTCCGATTGAATAACCAATCGGCTTAAGCACTTGTTCTAGCTTATATAAATCGTAACTTTTTCCTTCAACCTCTGAAGGTATTTCGATCATTACGAAACTCCCCTTTCCACGCTTTTTTTTAGCTTCTCCAAATGGAAGGGTTTCATGAACCAATATTTAAATCGTACTGTCAGTTGGAATCACACTCTAGTATGATTTCCTGCTTATTCCTATACTTCTAAATACAGAAAAAGGAGTGCTCATCCAATTGAGCACTCCTTTTCCTTATGTTAACCGCTTTTCAAGTTCTGCTTTTTTCTCTTCAAATCCCGGCTTTCCTAAAAGCGCGAACATATTTACCTTGTATTCCTCTACTCCAGGCTGGTCGAAAGGATTTACACCTAGTAAGTAGCCGCTCATTGCACATGCTTTTTCAAAGAAATAAACGAGATAGCCGAATGTATACGCATTTAATTTAGGAATGGATACAATTAAATTAGGAACTCCTCCATCTGTATGTGCTAACATGGTTCCTTCGAATGCTTTGTTATTTACAAAATCAACCGTTTTTCCTGCTAGATAATTTAATCCATCTTGATCATTATCGGATTTCTCAATCGCAAGTTCATGACGTGGCTGTTCTACCTTCAAAATCGTTTCAAATAGGTCGCGGCGTCCTTCTTGTACATACTGGCCTAACGAATGAAGATCTGTTGAGAAGTTTGCAGATGAAGGAAAAATTCCTTTCTGATCTTTGCCTTCACTTTCTCCAAATAATTGCTTCCACCATTCAGCAAAGTATTGCAGTGAAGGCTCATAGTTAATGAGCATTTCAATCGTTTTTCCCTTATTATATAGGATATTGCGGATGGCAGCATATTGATAAGCAGAATTTTCCATAAGCTCCGAACTACTGAAATCATCACGTGCCTGTTCTGCCCCATTCATAATCTCTTCAATATTTACACCGCTCACCGCTATAGGCAGTAAGCCCACGGCTGTTAGGACTGAATAACGGCCTCCTATATCGTCAGGTATCACAAATGATTCATAGCCCTCTTCATCTGCAACTGTTTTTAATGCACCACGCACTTTATCTGTTGTTGCATAAATTCTTCTACGCGCTTCATCCTTTCCGTATTTATCCTCCAAAATCTTGCTGAAAATACGAAAAGCAATTGCTGGCTCTGTTGTCGTACCAGATTTAGAAATAACATTAATGGAGAAGTCCTTCCCATCAAGAACATCAATGACGTCCCTCATATAAGTGGAGCTAATATTATTTCCGACAAATATTACTTGTGGCGTTCCTCGCTTCTCCTTCGAAAGAGCATTATAAAAGCTGTGATTAAGCATTTCTATCGCAGCTCGGGCACCTAGATAAGAGCCGCCGATTCCAATAACTAGCAGAATATCAGAATCACTCTTTATTTTTTCTGCTGATTTTTGAATCCGGAAAAATTCATCTTTATCATAATTAACCGGAAGATCGATCCAGCCTAAAAATTCATTTCCCGCCCCTGTCTGCTCATGTAAAGAATGATGTGCAACCTTAACAGCATCCTGTAAATATGTAAGTTCGTGTTCACCAAAAAACGGTAATGCTTTTGAGTAATCAAAACGAACATGTGTCATTTCTGATCCTCCCTTATATATTGTTTTAAGTTATGTATTAAATATATTCAATTTCCATTTGAATCTACTTCTTTTCTTATATCACTTTAACGAAAAGAACAATCATAATCAAGAAACATCGCTTAATGTAAGTGTAAACTTATTGACATGTTTTTTATACCTGAATGAAGATTGGCGAATTTACTTCTCGAAATAGTGGTCTCATGAACTCTCTTTGAGACCTCTCTCAATAAACGCAAAAAATCCTTGCACCAGCTGTGCAAGGATTTTCTTTTTCATTAAGCTAAAACTTTAATTATACGTTCAATTGCCCAATCTAGCTCTTCCTCAGAAATAATTAGTGGAGGAGCAAAACGGATAACTGTATCATGAGTTTCTTTGCATAATAAGCCTTCTTCTTTTAATGCTTCACAATATTTACGAGCAGGTTCTGTTAGTTCTACACCAATAAATAAACCGCGGCCGCGAACTTCTTTGATCATTGGATTTTTGATTTCTTTTAATTTATTGACGAAGTATTCACCAAGCTTAAGAGAACACTCTGCTAGCTTTTCATCAACAAGAACATCAAGAGCTGCAATAGAAACAGCACATGCCATAGGATTTCCACCAAAAGTTGATCCATGTGATCCTGGGTTAAAGACACCTAGAACATCTTTATTAGCAACCACGCAAGAAATTGGGAAAACTCCTCCGCCTAATGCTTTACCTAGAATATACATATCTGGGTCTACATCTTCCCATTCACATGCAAACATTTTACCAGTTCGAGCAAGTCCTGCTTGAATTTCATCGGCAATAAATAATACATTATTTTCTTTACAAGTTTCATATGCTTGTTTCATGAAACCTTCTTGTGGAATGATAATTCCAGCTTCCCCTTGAATCGGCTCGATTAAGAAGGCAGCAGTATTTTCAGTAATAGCATTTTTCAACGCATCCAGGTCTCCGTAAGGAATGAGTTTAATACCTGGGAGCATTGGACCAAATCCGCGCTTATATTCTTCCTCAGAAGAAAGAGAAACTGCTAGCATTGTACGGCCATGGAAGTTGCCTACACATGCAATGATTTCAGCTTGGTTATCAGCAACCCCTTTGACATCGTATGCCCAGCGGCGTGCAGCCTTAATAGCTGTTTCAACTGCTTCAGCACCTGTGTTCATCGGTAGAGCCATTTCTTTATTCGTCAGCTTACACACTTTTTCATACCATGGACCAAGCTGGTCATTATGAAAAGCACGCGATGTTAAGGTAACGCGGTCTGCTTGATCTTTTAATGCTTGAATGATTTTTGGATGACGATGTCCTTGGTTGACTGCTGAATAAGCGCTCAGCATATCCATATATTTGTTGCCTTCAGGATCCTCAACCCATACACCCTCCGCATTTGAAATGACGATTGGAAGCGGATGATAATTATTCGCACCATATTTTTCAGTCTGTTCAATTAATGAATTCGTTTTTACTGCTTCAGTCATATCATTCATTCCTCCCATTTGCGTGTCCATCTTATTGTATCGCTAAGCGATTGTAATTTAAACCAAAAAGAATTTTATCGCAGATTAACGGGCTGTAAGACCCACTGATTGATGTTCCACTTTATTAATACATTTCAGATGTTGTTTTCGCTTGCATATGAAGCATGATGTAATCAGGGCCGCCTGCTTTAGAGTCTGTTCCTGACATATTAAATCCGCCAAATGGCTGGTAGCCTACAATCGCTCCTGTACAGCCGCGGTTGAAGTATAGGTTACCAACATGGAAATCTTCACGTGCTTTTTGGATGTTTTCACGGTTATTTGTGATAACTGCACCTGTTAAGCCGTATTCTGTGTCGTTCGCAATTTCAATCG
>NZ_JAGYPM010000002.1:826643-1053212 GCF_018343665.1 Cytobacillus citreus | reverse complement strand
AATCGCACCAGTACAGCCGCGGTTGAAGTATAGGTTACCAACATGGAAATCTTCACGTGCTTTTTGGATGTTTTCACGGTTATTTGTGATAACTGCACCTGTTAAGCCGTATTCTGTGTCGTTCGCAATTTCAATCGCATGGTCGAAATCTATTGCTTTTGTGAAGCCGACAACAGGGCCGAAGATTTCTTCCTTCATGATGCGAGCATCTGGTGAAAGGTCAGCGAATACAGTCGGTTTAATGAAGTAGCCTTTGGAATCGTCTCCTTCTCCGCCAGTCATAAGCTTTCCTTCTTGCTTACCAATTTCGATATAGCTCATGATTTTATCAAATGCATTTTGGTCAATAACGGTTGCCATGTAATTGTTTTGATCTACTGGATCACCTTGCGTTAATTCGTTTGTTAATTCAACTACACGATTTAACACTTGATCATATACATCCTCAACGATTATGGCACGAGAACATGCAGAGCATTTTTGGCCAGAGAAGCCGAATGCTGAAGCAACAATAGAAGTTGCCGCTAATTCAAGATCTGCTTCCTTATCCACAACGATTGTGTCTTTTCCACCCATTTCAGCGATCAAACGCTTCATCCAAATTTGACCTTCGTTCACTTTGGAAGCACGTTCGAAAATACGTAAGCCGACATCACGTGAGCCTGTAAAGCTGATGAAACGAGTATCTTTATGGTCAACTAAGTAGTCGCCCACTTCCGCACCGCTTCCTGGAACGAAGTTAAGAACGCCTTTTGGCAGACCTGCTTCTTCCATGACTTCAACGAATTTCGCTGCTACAACTGGTGTAGTGGAAGCTGGTTTTAATAGAACTGTGTTTCCTGCCACGATTGCCGCAACAGTTGTTCCGGCCATGATCGCTAATGGGAAGTTCCAAGGAGAAATGATGATTCCGACTCCTAATGGAATATAGTCATAACGGTTATATTCATTCGGACGGCTATTTACTGGTACACCGTCTTTAATTTTTAACATTTGACGTGCGTAGAATTCTAAGAAATCAATTGCTTCTGCTGTATCTGCATCAGCCTCATTCCATGGCTTCCCTGCTTCTTTTGTTAATAGGGCGGAAAACTCATGCTTGCGGCGACGGATAATCGCAGCTGCCTTGAATAAAACATCGGCACGTGTTTCTGGCTTTACTTTTTTCCATGTTTTGAATGCTTCTACAGCCTCTTGCATCGCTTTTTCAGCAAGGTCGCGATTAGCTTTTGATACACGTCCAATGACTTCTATTTTGTTAGCTGGGTTATAAGAGACGATTTTATCTTCCGTTGAGATGCGCTCTCCACCGATTACTAAATCATAATCTTGTCCTAAATAGCCTTCAACTGTTTTCAAACCAGCTAAATAGGCTTGACGATTTTCGTCTAATTTAAAATTAGTAAATGGTTCGTGTTTGTAAGGTTGTACCATGATACCAATCCTCCTGAAATAATTTTTTCATTATCACAATTTATTTCTGCAAGAATTATGCCAATTATGAAAGGGGCCATTCATCAACACTTTTACCTTAAAGAGCAAATATTCTTTGCGTCTTTTTATATGACCATGCAAAAATTAATTGCACTCAACCCACACTAAGTTTACACTTTAATTTAGGTTATGTTAAAGATCATTGTTGATAATGCTATTTTGTTGTTGATTGGAGCGGAAGGCGCGAGATCCTCGAAAATGCATACGCATTTCCTTCGTGCGGTGTTTATTCGGTGAAGATTATTCAACGTCCTGCGGGAGAAGCGAGTCAAAGGGAGACCCCGCAGGAGCGCTCTTCGACGAGGAGGCTTCCTGACCGCCCGCGATCGCTAAGTGCCTGCAGCGGAAATCAACAGGGAAGTTTAACACAGCCTTTATTTAAAGAATAATTAAGGAGTTGAAGTAAATGGATAAAAAGGATATCAAACATATTCAATTGCTTAATAGACTTTTTCAACAAATACTTAAAGAAATTGATATAGGTGTCCATGTTGTCAACCATGAAGGGAAAACCCTTATTTATAATAAAAAAATGGCTGAAATAGAAGGAATGAATTTCTCAGACGTCCTAGATAAAGATCTATTAGATGTATTCACCTTTCACAAGAATGAAGATAGCACACTCATAAAGGCCCTCACTAGGGGGGATAAAACTATTAACGCAAAGCAAACCTATTTTAATAATAAAGGGCAAGAAATTACGACCATTAATAATACTTTCCCAATTATTGAAGATCGTGTTTGTATCGGGGCGATGGAAATTGCCCGCGATGTAACAAAATTAGAAAAGCTGATAAGGGAAAATATGAATAAAAAAGGGGATACCCGCTACACCTTCGATAGTATTATTGGAAGCAGCGAGCAAATTCAAGAGCTCATTGAAGCAAGCAAAAGAGCAACCAGAACAAGCTCTTCTGTTCTGATTATCGGTGATACTGGTACAGGAAAGGAATTATTTGCCCAAAGCATCCACAATGGAAGCAGCAGATCCTCGAAGCCCTTCATTTCACAAAATTGCGCAGCCCTTCCAGACAGCCTTATTGAGGGGTTGATTTTTGGAACAAAGAAAGGGGCGTTTACTGGCTCAATCGAAAGACCAGGGCTTTTCGAACAGGCAGAAGGCGGAACATTGCTTCTAGATGAAATCAATTCGCTAAATCCATCCCTGCAAGCTAAGCTTTTACGCGTACTACAAGAAAGAACCGTTCGGCGCATAGGCGATACAAACGATCGAAAAGTCGATGTCCGAATTATTGCGACCATTAATGAAGATCCAATCGATGCCATTTCTCAAGGCAGACTCCGAAAAGATTTGTATTATCGACTAAGTGTAGTGTCTCTATTTATCCCGCCATTACGTGACAGAAAAAGTGATATTCGGGATTTAGTGCATTATTTTATTGAAAAATATAATCATTTATTCGGGATGCATGTTCATGGGATTGCTGAGGATGTTCAAAACATATTCGAACATTACGATTGGCCAGGAAATATCCGTGAGCTTGAACATGTGATAGAAGGGGCTATGAATCTAATCGTTCACGAGGAAAGAATAAACTATTTACATTTGCCGATTCAATTTCGTAATAAACCGCAAATTAAGAGTGATGAACCTGCGTCTATTGATCATTTCATTGACCTTAACAGCCAATTTAAGCCTTTGGAGCAATATATTGAAGAGGCAGAAAGACATTATTTACAAAAAGTGTTAAACCATCACGATCATAATATAACACATGCAGCAAAATCCCTCGGGATGAGTAGGCAAAACCTCCAATACAGATTGAAAAAATATCAAATTAATAGAAATACTTGACTTAAACAGGCTTAAGAAATTAAGAAAGCTAAAAACCATTTCGCCTCGAAATAGGTTTTTAGCCTTTGCAGTTTTCATCTTCAAAAAATCCCTTATTGATACAATAAATCATCTCTTAGTGTATTAACTTTCGTTAATGCTTGTTCAATATCTTCTTCACTAACACCAAAATGAGCGAGTGCATCATGGAGATGTTTAGCAATGGCGTTAAAATGCTCTGGCTGTAAATTCATGCCTTTATGTGCCTTGGACATTGATGTACCAGTATACTGATTGGGTCCACCTAATGCAAAGCTGATAAACTTTGTTTGGTGGTGACGTTGTTTCTCCATATCTGTATGCTCAAAAAAGTGATTGACGGTTGGATCTTTTAACACTAATTCAGAATAAAAATAATCGACCACTCTTACAATCGCCTGTTCCCCGCCGACTTTTTCAAAAAGTGTTTGTTCCGTCATTTTTTTCCCCCTTGGTTATTTTTCAAAGACAAGGTTATTATTTGAAAGGAAAGAAAACTATATCCGATATTCCCCTCATCCAAAATAATGGAAAAACCGAGCAACGCCCGGTTTTTTCATTATTTTTCAATTATTACGCTCGAGATTGGTCGATCCATTCTTGAAGTTTATCTTTTAATGTATTAAAGCCTTGAGTAGAATCACTTTCCACTTTAATTGGAGCAGCTTGACGTTTGCGAGGCTTTTTCGCCTTAACTTCCGTTGCAGCAGGTGCTTCTTGTGTAGCACGAATAGATAATCCAATCTTGCCCGCTTCTTCATCAATAGATAATACTTTAACCTCTACTTCATCTCCAACTTTAAGGTGCTCATTGATATCTTTAACGAATCCGTGAGTAACCTCAGAAATATGAACAAGTCCTTGAGTATTTTCATTTAGTGCAACGAACGCACCATATGGTTGAACTCCTGTCACCTTACCTGTAATTACACTGCCTACTTCGATTTTTTCAGACATGGAAACACTCCTAATTTATATTATATTTATCCCATTTATTCGCAATTAAAAATTATACCATAGTCTAGTCGAACTTTCAAAAAGTTTTTTTCCGGCAGGAGATAACTCTATTCTGCACTTAAACCATATTATTATTTATGTAGCTCGGAAAGGTTTGCTAAAAACAAAGAAATTTTTTGATCAATTATGTATAAAAGCTATTCAACTTGGACATGCTTGTTTTATAAGGCTTTCTAGTATTCCCCCTTTTTGAAGTGGACAATCCTTTTGGATTGTCCTTTTTTTTGGTTATACTAAATAATAATATTGTTGAAAAAAATGTGGGATAGATTGCACACTCATGGAGAAAATATTGGATATTTAGCTAGTGAGGGGGATTAAAATGACGCATACGAGCTTAAGCAAAAAAATAAATATGAATGGTACAGATGTTTATTATGAAAGCTACTCAAATGATTCTTCCAAAGAAACGATTATATTAATACACGGATTCCTTTCATCCAGCTTTAGTTTCCGGCGCCTCATTCCTTTTTTAACAAATGAATATAATATTATTTCCATTGATCTGCCCCCTTTTGGAAAAAGCGGAAAATCACGGCGTTTTCTTTATTCTTATCATAATCTAGCAACAACTGTGATTCAGATTGCTGAAAAACTACATCTAAATAAAATCACTCTAATTGGCCATTCTATGGGAGGGCAAATTGCTTTACATATCGCGTATTTACGTCCTGATCTTGTCAGTAGTATGGTACTGTTATGCAGCTCTTCATACTTGAAAAAATCAAAGCCTATGCTTATTTTCGCAAGTTATTTTCCCTTTTTCCACATCATTGTTAAGCGTTGGCTAGGGCGTTCAGGGGTAGAGAAAAACTTGCAGCTAGTTGTTCATGACCATTCATTAATTGATAAAGATATGGAAGATGGCTATCTATCTCCCTTTCTGGAAGATGATATATTTCCAGCTTTAACAAAGATGATTCGGGATCGTGAGGGCGATTTATCTAAAGAAATTCTACATAAAATTGATATTCCTTGTTTATTGATATGGGGAGAGCATGATAAAGTCGTTCCTCTCAGCGTTGGGGAACGATTAAATAAGGATTTGAAAAATTCGAAGCTAATTATCTTAAAGGAAACTGGTCATCTCGTTCCAGAAGAAAAACCCGAGGAAGTTTTTCGTTATATTAAGCAATTTGCAAATAAGGCGGCAGACTCTTGTTAGACTGCCGCTTATATCGTGCATGCTCCCCCATCTTTTATCGCTAATAATTTCGCGGCAATCTCTTTGCACTCATTTAGAGGGAGCAGCTTTTCAAAGGAAAATTCAAAGATAGCCTGTATTTTCCTTGCTAGAATCTTTTCATCATCTAAATCATGAACTGCCTGAACAATATCAGCAATTTCTGTATCATAATTTCCTGCACCAATACCGAAAGGATCCCATTCATTTAATAGATCGACAAGCTGAAGATTCAATTCTTGAATTTGCATATGATCACCTTTTATTTTAACTTTTTGCTTCTATATCTTATTATAGGGTAAAGATCAATTAAAAGAAAAGGTGGGGATAGAAGTGAATAAATATGATTTTCATGAGATCATCAATCGGGAAAACACCTCCTCCGTAAAATGGGGATCAACAAAGGAGGTATTTGGAACGGATGAAGTACTGCCTATGTGGGTTGCAGATATGGACTTTCAACCTCCAACTGAAGTAAAGGAGGCCATTCAGGAAAGAGTTCAGCATGGAATTTTCGGTTACACCTATGCCCCAACTTCTACTCCAGAATCAATCAAGCAATGGCTAGCGAAAAAGCATGGCTGGCAAATTGAAAGTGACTGGATACTTTATCACCACGGAGTTGTTCCTTCCATCGCAGCAGCAATCGAGGCATACACAGCCCCGGGAGATAAAGTATTACTTCAAGCACCTGTATATGCTCCATTTTTTGACATGATTAAGAAAAATAATAGGGTAGTTGTAAACTCACCATTAACATTAACGAATAACAACTATGTCATTGATTTCATTGACTTTGAAGAGAAATTAAAAATGGGTGTGAAGTTATTTCTCTTATGCAACCCACATAATCCTAGCGGAAGAGTTTGGAAGAAAGAGGAATTACAAAAGATTGGTGAGCTCTGTTATCAATATGACTGTTTAATTCTTTCCGATGAGATTCACTCTGACCTTATTTTCAGCCCAAACACTCATATTCCAATCGCCTCTCTAGATGAAAAATGGAAGGACCTTGTTATTACTTGCATTGCCCCAACAAAAACGTTTAACCTTGCTGGATTACAAGCTTCAGCCGTTATCATTCCAAACAAACAACGCAGAAAAGCATTTGAAATGGTTCAAGCAAGGCAAGGCTTTCATTCCTTATCGACCTTTGGCTTTATTGGGATGGAAGCTGCCTATCGTTCTGGAGAACAATGGCTGGAAGAGCTGCTGGAATATTTACATGAAAATATTCACATAACAAGAAAATTTATCGAAGAGCATTTACCATCGATTAAAATGATGGAACCAGAAGGAACTTATTTAATTTGGCTTAATTGCCGTAGTCTTGGTTTAAATGATAATCAAATAAGAGATCAATTATTAAACAAAGGCAAACTTGCACTCGAACCGGGAACAAAGTATGGGACAGGCGGCGAAGGATTTGTCCGAATGAATATTGCCTGCCCAAGAAAAATATTACTAGATGGATTGGAAAGATTAAGAAGGGCATTTGATAACTAACAGTAGAAGGGCTACCCCATAGTCGAAAAAATCGACTCATGAAGTAGCCCTTTATTATGTAGTTACTCCTCTTTTTTATCCTTAGATATGGATCCACAAGCAATCCGATCACCAGAATCTCCAGCAGGTTGCGACATTCCATCATCCTTCCCTTCATGAATAACGATCGATGTACCCTCTTTTGTAAATAAGGATTTTTTTCCTTCTTTTAATGTAACCTCAAGAGCCATTAGCTCTTCCTTCACTTTCCCGTCATCGCCTACAATAAGGTTTGGAAGATCTCCTCCATGTGCACCTTTCGGGTGAAGCAGCCCATGCTCTTTAACTTCTGGATTAAAATGATCACCCGCCGATTTGAAATCAGGAGGTTCACATTTACCATTATCATGAATATGAATCGCATGTTCACCTGCAGGCAAACCTTTTAAATCAACATTCAACTTTACTCCCTTTGCTTGTTCCTCTAATTTGATCGTTCCTAAAGAATCCCCGTCAGCATTGTACATTTCAACATCTAATCTTCTAATATTTTCTTCTGCACATCCTGTAAGAATAAGAAAAGGAAGTAGAATCCATGCCTTTTTCATTAGTAAAATCCTCCATCAGACAATTTGTCCAATAGTATTCCCAATATGAATCTCTAGTAAACAAAAAAAGAACAGCCCTTGGATTAGCTGTTCTTTTCGCTGCTATTAATTTCATTCATAATTTGATCTTCTAGCTCTTTTGCCTTTGCCGCTTGACGATTAGATACACGTATAATAAATCGGAAGGTTAGCACGCATAAGATAAAAAAGATCGTAAAGCTTATCGCAGCAGGGATATATTCTGTTTTATCTTGAGGAAAATATAAAAATAACGACATGATATACGATTCCAACATATTATCTATCCTTTCTGCTAAAAAGCTGTGATTGGTTCAATATGTTATTATATCAACATTGAAGGAACGATCCAATCTTTTTGCAATTGGATTTCTTTCCAAAGAAATATCGTTTCAAAAAAATCGAGTTAGAGAATGATATTGCTCCGCAAGTGAGGCTGCGATGCTTCTCTTTTCTCATTTACTTTACTACTTTAATCTTTTTAATCACGACATCCTCAACAGGTTTATCATTTGCCCCAGTTTCCGTATTTGCAATTTTATCCACAATATCCATACCATCAATGACTTGTCCAAAAACAGTATGCTTTGAATCTAACCATGGCGTACCACCGTTTTCATACGCTTTCATAATTTCCTCAGGATAGCCCGCCTTTTCCATTTTTTGCTTTAAACTTTCGTCGACCGCACTATTTTGTACGATAAAAAATTGACTGCCATTCGTATTTGGACCGCTATTTGCCATAGACAAAGCACCACGAAGATTAAAAAGCTTATCAGAAAACTCATCTTCAAAAGGACTTCCATAAATACTTTCTCCACCCATGCCCGTTCCTTCAGGGTCTCCACCTTGAATCATAAAGTCCTGCATAACTCGGTGAAAAATCAATCCGTCGTAGTAGCCTTTCTCACTATGTGTAATAAAATTTTCAACAGCCTTTGGCGCATACTCAGGGAATAATTTGATCTTTATCGTCCCCATTGAAGTTTCCATTTCAACTAGTCTTTCATTCTCTTGAACATCCAATACTAATTGAGGATATTCTGATTTTTTATTAGCAGAGTTTTGACTGCCTTCCTCTTTACCTGCCCCTGTCCCGCATGCAGATAGTAATAACATAATAGCCATTACAGGAAGAAATAATTTTAATTTCATTCCATTCAATCCTCCAATTCTTACCCAGATTTTCCAATGATCTTTCTTTAGATTACATGATTTCAATTTTTTTTGCACTTTGTTTTTCTTCGATTCTAGTTCATAATGGGGACATGATGAAGGAATGAGTAAAAATACTCTAGGAAGGAGATTTTATTATGAATGAAATGAAAGTCGGAGACATTGTAACAGCGATATATAAAACGGGGAAGTATGTTGGAGAAGTAACAGAAATTCGACCACAGCATTATCTAGTCAGAGTGCTAGCAGTAGTCAAGCATCCGATGCAGGGTGATTTGCATAACCCAAAGGAAGCAGATGTACTCTTTTTCCATGAACGGCGGGCGTTAGCATACAGAGAGCAAACCAATGTCCCTAAACAGATGGTAAAACCATTTACTGAGGAAACACCTGATTATACAACTTCTTTACGGGCATCATTAGAAAAAATGAAGCAAGAACTGAAAGAAGCTGGCACACCATGGGCAGAGCAAAGCTTAAAAAATATAACATCGCTTGAAAAGGATTATTTTTAGAATCACTTCGCTTTCGCCAAATCGATTGAAGTACGATTTGGCTTTTCTATGCGAATTTATTCAAAAGTTTTGAAAAATCAACTCGGTCCCCAATTGTCGTAGGCTCTGGTCTTTCTAGATATCTTTTATCCTTCTCCACTAACCGAAAAATATTATAAGTGGTCATAGCATCATCTAGTGCACGATGATGTTTTCCAGTACCTTCCTTTCCGTATTCCTGGACAGCCTTCCATAAGCCAGTTTGGTTCTGATCTCCAAAGAATCTTTTATACTCCATGGAAAAGTCCACTTCTCTCCCCTTAAATGGAAATGGAAGTCCAGCTTGTTGACAATTATTCCTTAAAACCCTCATATCCATATTTCCCCATGTAATAATGGAGCAAGATTGATTTCCGCTCATTTCTTTCATCTTTTTGACCAAATCTTGAAAGGTAATTCCTTGATCTACCTGCTCCTGTGATATATGAAGAAATGCTTTGCAGCGCTCTGTTAATTTCGGGAAACGAACCGGAGAAACATAGGAGGAAAACTGGTCATATATACGATCATTTGCCACAGAAACGATTCCAGCTTCAATAATCTCTGGATAAAAGCCTTTGGACCGTTTCCCCTTCTCAGGCATCGTAAATTCAAAATCGATAAACAAATACCGAAGTTCATTCCCCATCATAACACCTTCTTTCAAAAATGATTTACGCACAAAATTACCTTATATTATTATAACATGGAATATTTTAATTTTTCTGTGTAAATTAACTTTTCAATGGATTTTTATTTATTTTCTAAAACCAATGAAAAAAACTACGATAAAATACGTATAGGCAGAAAAATGCAAGATGTGCCGACACTAATACTTCTTATAAGTCGGAGTTAGACATTTCCCTAAAAGTAATTCTCTTTATTCTGCAAAAAGAAAGGAAAGTGAGGCAATTGCGTACATTCGCTGGATATTTCATCATCGCTGCTTTGCTTCCCGTCTTTTTGATCCTTATTTTGAAAACGGGGTCAGAAATAAATGAAGTACAAAGCTTTGAAACTGTATTAGAAGAAAAGATCCAAATAAAAGAAATTTCTTTACCACAAACGAGCTATATCAAGGCAAGGGATGGCTCCATCGTTTCAGAAATCCATCGTCCTCATAACAGAGTGAACCTTGAATCAGAGCAAATACCATCCTTTTTAAAAGAAATATTCATTATTTCAGAGGATCAGCATTTTTATGAACATTCTGGTTTTGACTTGACCTCAATCGGACGGGCGCTTGCAATTAATATGAAATCAAATCGTATTGAACAGGGTGCCAGCACCATAACCCAGCAGCTTGCAAGAAACCTATACTTAAATAATGAAAAAACCTATAATCGCAAGCTAAGTGAGCTTCTATATGCCTATGAAATTGAACGCCATTATTCAAAAGAGGAAATTCTTGAGCTTTATATTAATACAATCTATTTTCAAAATGGTGCCTACGGAATTGAGGCTGCTGCAAGAACTTATTTTCAAAAGCATACGAGTGAGCTTTCAAAAGCTGAGCTGTCATTTTTGGCAGCAATTCCAAATAACCCGACTCTCTATGATCCGTTAAAAAACTTCAAGCAGACAAAAGAACGGCAAGAAAGGCTTATTGATCAATTAACACAGAAACAATACCTAGATCCAAAAGAAGCAGAAAACATAAAAGAAGAGCCCATTCATTTAAAAAACAATAAAAGAATTGATTTATTTCCTGATTATGTAACCTATGTTGAAGCTGAGCTAAAAGATTTAATTAGTCAGCAGGAGGGCTTTGAAAAAAAACGACTTGCTGCTAAATCAAAGCAAGAAAAAGAAAAAATTGAAGCTGAACTTGATAAACGATTTGAAGAAGTAATGGCATCGGGAATCATCATCGAAACCGCTCTTGAACCAAGCATACAAGCAGTAGCAAAATCAGCAACTTTACAAAGATTGCCTTATAAAGATATTGAGGGAGCAACAGCAGTTATTGATCATTCTAGTCATCAGCTAATTGCTCTTGTTGGAGGAAAACAGTATAACAAATATGATTTCAATAGAGCCTATCAAGCCTATAGGCAGCCAGGTTCAGCCATCAAGCCGCTGCTCGTGTATGCTCCCTATCTTGAACGCACTCATGCGTCATTAGGAAAAAAAATTAGTGCGGATCCCTTTTGCAAGAACGGCTATTGCCCACAAAACTATGGGGGAGCAAGCTATGGGATGGTATCGATCGAACAGGCATTTATTCACTCCTATAACACACCTGCAGTACGAATCTTAGATTCAATTGGGATTGAGAATGGATTCCATGATCTAGCAAACTTTCAATTTAGCAAGGTTACTTCAAATGATCCGTCACTTGCTGCTGCGATTGGAGGATTTTCTAGTGGCATGACACCACTTGAGTTAACATCAGCCTATACGGTGTTTGCGAATGATGGCATGTATCAGCCCTCAAGAGCAATCCAAAAAGTGACGAATCAAAATGGAGAGCTTCTCTACAGCTGGAATGACACGCCTGTTCAAATATGGAGCAAAGAAACGACCGATAAAATCAATCATTTAATGAGAAAAACTGTTCTAGCTGGTACTGCCCAGAAAGCTCAATTACCTTCTGGATATGCAGGCGGAAAAACAGGAACAACCAATGATTACAAGGACTTCTGGTTTATCGGACTCACCGATCAGTATACTGCAGGAGTTTGGGTAGGAAAGGATAAACCAGAAAATATAGCCTCCATTGAGTCATCCTCCCCGCAACAGCTAATTTGGAAGGATATTATGTTAAATCTATTAAAATAGGGAATGGTCGTTGACCATTCCCCTTCTTACTACTACATTATATGGGTAAGCTCGCCATTATACTGTTATACACTTTAATAACAAGATAAATAACACCCGTGATTAAAGTTGACCAAATCAACACTTGGAAAAAGATAATTCCTATAAGACCCATAACCGAAAGGGAATTACTCACTTTGTAAACAAAATACATAAAATAAACAACTGTCGTTGCCACAAAAATGATTCCAATCCCTATAAAGCTATTCATGCTTATTAAAGACAGCGCACTTCCAATAAAATATATAGCAGCTCCACTGCGAATTTGCTTTAAGTTTTCCCCCTCAGCGTCCTTTGAAAAGAAAAGAAGGGATAGCTCGTTAATCGTATTTGCAATCAGCTTTAATGCAGCAAATACCATGAAAAATATAAGCAATAAAAGAACTAGCAATGATAGCTTAATGCCGCCCTCGGAAAAAAACTCGAGCATACCGACATATATCCCATTTTCCTTCAAAAAATCAAGCAGAATTTTTTCAACCTTAATAGAGAGTGATAAGCTAAACAAAATAATGGAAAGGAGAGGAAAGTAACTCGTAAAATATGTATTTTTCATTTAAACCCCATTCGCCTTCTATTTTTCTTTAGGAATTACTAGGAAAATCTAATACTAACTTCTCCATTATCACGGATTCCATCTTTTTAGACAATAGCAAGAAAAGGCTAGACTTCAGAAAAAACACTATATATAAGAAATGTCTATGATCTGTATATTTCTAAGTTTCATAGCATAGATTTAGTACTAGATTAAATTGTGCCATTTCTTTTAGAAAGGAGATAAGCATGAACAGAAATAATACGTAGTATAGTTGATTTTTTAGTACACAAAATCCGTACGCAATAGGCAAGATAATAAAATCGAAAAGAGAGGAAAGCGAATGAAAAAACGAACTACTTTAACTTTCTGTATTGTATTAGCATTATTCTTCATGATGAAACCGGCTTCATTTCAAGGAAAAACCATAGATCCTACTATCCAGTCTGAATTCTTAAAAGCGTTAGAGGATCATTTAAAAAACTCCATGAACTATTATTATCCAAATTCAGCCAAAATTATTGATGACATTTATTTTCAAGGAAATGTTATGAAGATTTTAAAGACAGATGATCCTGCAACAGAAGAAAATGAAGAAATGATTGAAGAATATAGCTCTAACATAACGGTAGCATTTATAGAACTCGAGCAGCAGCGCGATAGTATTTTTATATTTAAAAAAGCAGACTTCTACTATTATGATCTAGATAAAAAAGAATTTTTAACATCTAGTCAAGTTTTTTCTAATCCTGAAGTGAAAACCTTCTTTGACGCTTATAAAGACGATATCCATAAGAAGCTCTCTCTGTTCTCCGAAATATTGTTGCTTTTTATCCTCTCATTTATAATCACCGTACCAATCTTAATTATGATTTTTCACAATAAAGGAAGAAGTTCTGTCATCAATATATATTTACAGGAATAAGGCAAGAGGATGAGCCAAACTCATCCTCTTTCACGTGAGGATTACATTCTTACATATTCTCTCGATTCAAAGGCCATTCCTTTTCATCCTCCTTCGGATCCAATACATTTCTTATTGGAATTCCTTCAATCATTTTTTCTAAATATATCCCTCGTACATAAAAATCATTTTTGTAGAAAAGTAAAAATTATTTACAACCATTAATAATCAACTAATTGTATAAAAATTCACCTTTTCTAATAAAAAAATAATAGAAAATAATAGATGTCATATGCAAATTTTACTAGTTTAAATAACGAGAAGAAATTAGTTCACCCTCAATTTCATCCCTTTTATTCCAAAATAAGAGGCTTTTTTTAAAAAAATTTTCATTCTTTTATACATGTTTCTACCTATTTAATAATTACTTCTCAAAAATAGATAAAAGCTAAATCTATGCAGAAAAACTAAATATTCATGATATAATATAAAATGAAAATGACTATAAGTGAGCTTCTCTTTTGTATTATCCTTACCTATGGCTCATTAATCCATATACATATTACTAGGGAAAAGGGCTGAAAATTTTCATGATACTAGGATTAACAATCGTCTTAATACTGGTTCTATTTTTGCCGTTCACTGTGAAAGCAGTGGAACATAATTTAGAAGCATTCTTATTTATTATGGGATTAGCTGCAGCGACAATCAGTCAAGTTATGACTGGCGATTTAATGATTAAAGCTCTCGAAGACCCCATTAATATTACTCTTGCCGTTTTAATAGCTGGATTACTATTTAGATGGTGCCAAAACCCAATAGAAAAAGGGATTCTTGGATTAAGCAATATGATGCCGTTTCGCTTATTTATGGCACTTGTTGTTATCGTCCTTGGATTAATTTCTAGCATGATCACTGCGATCATAGCAGCTATTGTCCTTGTCGTTATTGTTAGTGTCATACGTCTTGACCGTAAGTCAGAAGTTCGCCTTGTTGTATTAGCCTGTTTTTCAATTGGACTTGGTGCAGCTTTAACGCCAATTGGAGAACCGCTTTCAACCATTGCCATAAGCAAATTGAATGCAGACTTTTTCTACTTATTTAGGCTAATTGGTGCTGATGTTATCATCGCTATACTTATTTTTGGGATTCTTACAGCTATCATTATTAAACCTCAAAAAGGCGCTGATGGATTAACGTCATCTCTTGAAAAGGAAAGCTATAAAGAAATTATTATCCGTGCATTTAAAATCTATCTTTTTGTCATGGGGTTAACATTATTAGGTGCCGGCTTTGAACCATTTATTGAAAAATATCTATTAGAACTTAGCCCACTTATTCTTTACTGGATAAATATGATTTCAGCTATATTGGATAACGCAACACTCGCTGCTGCAGAAATTAGCCCTGCTATGGATAGCGCAACAATAAAAGCTATTTTACTTGGACTACTAATTAGCGGCGGAATGCTTATACCAGGAAATATTCCTAATATTATTTCTGCCGGAAAATTGAATATTACAAGCAAAGAGTGGGCGCGTTTTGGCGTTCCCGTTGGTTTGATTACAATGGTAGCTTATTTTATTGTCATTCTTGTTGTTGGCTAGGTCGAAGGAAAATAAACAGACAGGAAAATAAAGGGTGACGAAACCTTACCATATTCAAATGGTAAGGATTACGCCATCCTTTTTATTACGGCTTGAAAGCCCTCGCCACGAGTATTAAGATACCCCAAACAGCAAGTTATTTCAATTTTAGAAAAACTTGACGTTCGCTAGGTTCTTTCAGCGAAAGCCTTAGTTTTACTTATGCAATCATATTTGCAGAAACTTAATTGAAGCTACACATCCACTTTCGTTCACTAATTAACTTATATATTCCCATTAAACAAAAACTGGCGCTCTATTAACGCTGCTCCTTTAGTAGGTAATTGTAATTGTAATTCAAACCAATATTGAAGCTTTATTCCTTTGTGAATATACCTAATTCAATAAAGAACATAATAAAAAGTAGCTCATTTATATTCATTTATATGAGCTATAGAAAATGAAGGGGGTCATGTTTTGTCTTTGCTTCACTTGGCAATAATATCACCATTTTTACTTGCAATCCTTGTACCTATTTTGTACAAGTCCTTTAGACAAATTCATACGGGTTGGTTCGTTCTTCCATTACCAATCCTCTTATTTAGCTATTTTCTATCATTTTTATCTATACAGGAGCCAATAACAAAATCAGTTCCATGGATCCCTTTTCTTGGGATTGACTTCATAGCAAAAATAGATGGACTTAGTCTATTATTCGCCCTGCTTATTACGGGAATTGGTTCATTAGTAGTTTTATATTCCGTTTATTACTTGTCAAAGGATAAAGAGAAACTAAACACCTTCTACGTATACTTATTACTATTCATGGGGGCAATGCTTGGAGTTGTTCTATCTGATAACTTAATTGTCCTGTATATGTTTTGGGAATTTACTAGTTTTTCTTCATTCCTATTAATCGGGTATTGGTATCATAAAGAAAAGTCAAGATATGGCGCCCAAAAATCAATGATTATTACCGTGTTCGGCGGATTATCTATGCTTGGAGGAATCATTCTCCTCTATATTATGACTGGCTCATTCAATATTTCTGAAATCATGGAAATAGTGCCATCTATTTCAGATCATACGCTTTTTATACCTGCCTTACTATGCTTTTTAGTAGGTGCATTTACAAAATCTGCTCAATTTCCTTTCCATATCTGGCTGCCAGATGCAATGGAAGCACCTACACCTGTTAGTGCTTATCTGCACTCAGCAACAATGGTTAAAGCAGGAATCTATTTAGTGGCTAGAATGAGCCCCGTCTTCGCTGCGGAAGGGCTTTGGTTATGGCTTGTAGGTGGAGTTGGGATTATCACGCTTTTCTGGGGTTCCTTTAATGCTGTTAAACAAACAGATTTAAAGGCCATACTTGCATACTCAACCATCAGTCAGCTCGGGATGATTATGTCACTTCTTGGAATTGGTGCTGCTGCCCTTCATTTTGAAGGTATTGAGAAAAGTGTATATGCTGCAGCTATAACAGCAGCCGTCTTCCATTTAATCAACCATGCTACCTTTAAGGGAAGTTTATTTATGGTAGTAGGGATTGTTGATCATGAAACTGGTACTCGTGATATTCGCAAGCTTGGCGGATTAATGAATTTTATGCCAATAACCTTTACTTTAGCCATAATTGGAACATTTTCGATGGCTGGTTTGCCGCCGTTTAACGGCTTCTTAAGTAAAGAAATGTTTTTTGCTGGTATGCTCCGCGTTCTTGAATTAGATATCTTTAGTTTCGAAACATGGGGACTTCTCTTCCCTGTCATTGCTTGGCTTGCCAGTGTTTTCACATTCCTTTACAGTATGATTTTAGTGTTTAAAACATTTACTGGTAAATTCCAGCCAGAGAAGCTGGAGAAGAAGCCACATGAAGCACCAATTGGGATGTTAATTTCGCCCATTATTCTTGCTTCACTAGTCATTATCTTCGGCCTCTTCCCTAATATTCTCTCTAACAGTATGATTGCACCAGCAATAAATGCAATCATGCCGGGAAATGCTGCTGATGTTCACATTTCTTTCTGGCATGGCTTTACACCTGAATTATTCATGACAATCGGTGTGATTGCTACAGGAATTCTATTATATATTTCTCTTCCGAAGTGGAGAAGAGTGTATGATCTTTTCCCTAAAAAACTAACACTAAACCGTTTGTATGATGGAAGTTTAGAGTTTGCACAAAGTATTTCTAAGAAATTAACAAGCGGCTATATGAATGGATCTATTCGGACGTATCTTGTATATATCTTTTCATTTTTCATTGTGATACTTGCGTCTACCATTGCTGTAAAAGATGCTTTCAAAATGGATACGAGCAATATTTCATCCATCGGTTTTTACGAGATACTCCTAGCACTTGCTATTGTCGTAGCATCCATTAGCATCTTGTTTGCGAAGTCTCGATTAACTTCTATCATCCTTTTAGGCTCTGTAGGGTACACGGTATCTCTATTCTTCGTCTTGTTCCGGGCACCAGATTTAGCATTAACACAGCTAGTCATTGAGACGATATCTGTCGCTTTGTTCCTGTTATGCTTCTATCACTTGCCTAAAAACAGTAAGAACGAAGAACGAATTCGGTTCAAATTGACTAATTTATTAATTTCTATAGGTGTCGGGGCAATCGTGACTGTCATTGCCTTATCTGCGCACAGTAATAAAATGTTTGATTCGATTGCTCAGTATTATGTGGAAAACACTTATGAAAAAGCAGCTGGTAAGAATATGGTTAACGTCATCCTTGTTGATTTCCGTGGATTTGATACATTGTTTGAAATAACTGTATTATCAATTGCTGCACTTGGAATTTTCACGATGATTAAATTAAAAATGAAAGGAGGAAGGAAAAATGAAAACAAATGATATTATCCTGCAAACAACGACTAAAGTTGTTGTGTTCATCATTATTCTTTTCTCTATATTCATTTTTTTCAAAGGGCATTATACACCTGGTGGAGGATTCGTCGGCGGATTATTAACGTCAGGAGCAATTGTTTTGCTATTATTAGCTTTTGACATGAAAACGGTAGCAGAGATTTTGCCGATTAATTATATATATATGACAGCCACTGGACTCCTTTTTGCCGTAGGAACAGCAGCAGGCGCTTTATTCTTTAATGTGCCTTTCCTTACTCATGCTTTCGGAGATGTGTATTTACCGATACTTGGGAAAACGTCGCTTCATACAGCTACAATATTTGACCTTGGAGTATTTTTAGTTGTTGTCGGTGTTACGATGACCATTATTCAAACGATAGGGGGAGATGAATAGTGGAAATAGTTATGGCATTTGTCATTGGCATTTTGTTTATGTCTGCCACCTATTTAATGCTTTCAAAAAGTTTATTGCGTATCATTGTTGGAACAGGATTACTTAGCCATGGTGCCCATCTTCTCATACTCACAATGGGTGGTTTGAAAAGAGGAACGGTTCCATTACTTGATGAGAAAGCAAGCGCCTATACAGACCCCATTCCGCAAGCTTTAATCCTGACAGCCATCGTTATTAGCTTTGGGGTCACTGCCTTTTTCTTAGTGCTTGCCTATCGCTCTTATCAAGAATTAGGAACAGACAATATGGAAAGATTGAGAGGGACTGAAGGAAATGATTAACTTTTTGATACTGCCGATACTTATTCCTTTTCTGACAGGAATCCTTTTAATCTTCTTTGCCAAAAATGTTTCGCTTTCACGTTGGATTGCTGGTATCTCAAGCTTCATTACGATCATTGTTTCTGCATTGCTCGTTCAAAAAGTAAGAGTCGATGGAATCCAAACACTTGATGTATCCAACTGGCAAGCTCCTTTCGGGATTACCTTAGTTTCGGACATGCTTTCTGCATTACTTGTTTTAACGACAAGCATCATTCTTTTTACTTGTGTCATTTATTCATTTAAAACCATTTCAAAAGAGCAAGAGAGATTTTACTATTATTCAGCAATGAACTTCTTGGCTGTCGGGGTTATTGGTGCTTTTACGACTGGTGATATTTTCAACCTGTTTGTCTTTTTTGAGGTTTTACTAATGTCCTCCTATGTTTTACTTGTTCATGGAGGATCAAAAATTCAATTAAGGGAATCGCTAAAATACATTTTAGTAAATGTTATTTCTTCTGCTCTTTTTGTTATTACAGTTGCCTATTTATATTCAGTTGTAGGAACTCTGAATATGGCTCATATTTCCGTTCGGTTAAGTGAGATTGGCGAATCAGGCATCGTTACGGTTATTGCAGTGTTATTTTTAATTGTATTCGGATTAAAGGGCGCTATTTTCCCATTATATTTTTGGATGCCGGGCTCCTATTATGCCCCACCTGCTCCAATCTTGGCATTGTTTGGAGCGTTGCTGACAAAAGTGGGTGTGTATTCCATTATGCGAACATACACTTTATTTTTCTTAAATGATAAGGACTTTACACATCAACTTCTAGGCATTCTAGCCATTATAACCGTTATTGTTGGTGTCATTGGTGCGATTGCTTATTCCAATATTAAAAAAATTGTCATCTATAATATTATTGTGGCAGTTGGAGTCATTTTATTCGGTGTCGCTGTTATGACCCCTGAATCATTAACTGGTTCCGTGAGCTACCTCATCCATGACATGATCATAAAGGCAGCACTCTTCCTGCTAATTGGGATTATTATTGCCATTACTGGAACAAGCGACCTTAGGAAAATTAGCGGATTGATCAAACGTTATCCTGGCCTTGGCTGGACATTTTTTATCGCTGCATTAGCACTAGCAGGAATTCCTCCGTTAAGTGGATTTATCGGCAAGCTTTTAATTGTTCAAGAAGGATTCAAGGAAGAGCATTATTGGGGAGCAGGTATTGTTTTAATGTCGAGCCTTCTCGTATTGTTTTCCATCATGAAAATATTTATTAATGGGTTTTGGGGTACTCCACAGGCCTATAAGGACGAAGAAGCTGTTCCAGTGCGTAAGCTATTAGTTGCACCGGTTATCCTCGTAATCATTTCTGTCCTTTATGGGGCTGGATCAGAATTTGTACTACCATATATCTCACAGGCTGCAGAAACACTTAGTAACCCAAGTATCTACATTGAAGCAGTCTTAAAGGAGTAGTGAGTATGGCATTTCAAATATTGTTAAATGTATTTCTCGGGTTTTTATGGATGTTTTTCACTGTGTCATACGAACCAGTTACATTTTTAAAGGGATATTTACTAGGGCTAGTTATTATTTTTTCTTTCAGAAGATTTTTTCAGTCTCGCTTTTACCTTTTAAGAGTGATAGCTGCCATTAATCTCGTTCTCCTCTTCATTAAAGAGCTAATCCTTTCGAATATTTCGGTCATCAAGCTTGTATTGAAACCAAAGCTCGATATTCGACCTGGCATTTTTGCTTTGCCAACTGTGCTAGAGAAGGAATGGGAAATAACGATCTTAGCAAACTTAATCACGTTGACACCAGGAACACTTGTTGTTGATGTATCAGAGGATAATAAGCTTCTATATATTCACGCAATTGATATTGATGATGTAGAGGATGCGATTATATCGATAAAGGATTCATTCGAAAAAGCCATAATGGAGGTGAGCCGATAATGATTGAAACAGTCGTACTTATAGCCATATTTGCTATATCGGTTGCGATACTTGCCTTATTATATCGGGTCATTAAAGGACCTTCCATTCCAGATCGAGTGGTTGCCCTAGACGCTATTGGTATCAACCTTATTGCTATCGTTGCTTTAACGTCGATATTACTAAAAACAGACGCATTTTTAGTAATTATTTTGCTTCTCGGAATTCTCTCATTTATCGGCACAGTTGCCTTCTCCAAATATTTGGAAAAGGGGGTTATTTTTGATCATGATCGGGATAATTAATATAATCATTGTTCTATTTATCATTATTGGAGCATTTTTAAGTCTTGTAGCTGCCTTTGGAGTCCTTAAATTCCCTGACGTTTATACAAGAAACCATGCTGCATCTAAATCAGCCACCTTAGGGGTAATGTCGATATTACTTGGGACCTTTCTTTACTTTTATGTTGAGAAAGGGCATTTCGATTCTAGTGTTCTACTCGGAATTGTCTTTATCTTTATAACCTCACCAGTTGCAGGCCACCTCATTAGCCGCGCTGCTTACAACTCTGGTGTTAAGCTTTGGGATAAAAGTGTCCAGGACGATTTGAAATTAGCAGCAAAGAGTAAAAAGAAAAATTAATCAAACGATTATCTATGCCTGTGAGGTATGCAGAAAAAGTCTGATCCTTCTATTGAATGACTTTTTGATTGGCATGCCCCTCAGGCTTTTTCTCTTTGACCGATATAATGTTGATCTGACCGATATATTAGCGAATGTAACCGATATAATGAAAAAGTGACCGATATATCAGCGAATGTGACCGATATAATGAAAAAGTGACCGATATATCCATTTAAAAGGAAACAATTAATCTTTCTTTTGCGATATTATACTTAATTTTTTTGCTCGTTCATACACTTATTATTTCCTAATAGCAAAAAAGGACTGCTCCCTTTTACAATCAGAACCAGTCCTTCCTATTTTTTATTTAGGCTATGTTTAATTTCCTTGTTGATTTCCGCTGCAGGCACTTAGCGATCGCGGGCGGTCCAGAAGCCTCCTCGTCGCTATCGCTCCTGCGGGGTCTTCCTATGACTCGCTTTTCCCGCCGGAGTCTCGTGCCTTCCGCTCCAATCAACAACAAAATAGCATTTTCAACACTGAGCTTTAACACTGCCTATTTAATTTTTAGAACAGCCATTGTACATCTTGATACACAGATCAATTTCTCTTCTTCATCCACAATCTTAATATCCCATACCATTGTTGTTCTCCCTTGATGAAGCACAGTTGCAATTGCAGTAACCATGCCATCCCGTTTTCCTCTAATATGGTTGGCATTTATTTCAAGTCCTGCAACCGATTCCTTTTCTTTATCTACAAGCTCGTAGGCACCAATACTTGCAACTGTCTCAGCTAGTGCAACTGATGCTCCTCCATGCAATAGGCCAAATGGCTGCCGAGTCCGTTCATCTACAGGCATTGTTGCAACGACCTTACCTTTTTCAAGTGAAATAATCTCCATCCCAAGAGCTTCGATAAGTGTATTTTTTAAGTTCAATTCCGTTTTCCCCTTTCTACGCTATTAATCCTACTATAACAGAGTTCTAACCCATTTATATAGTGTAGATCCAACACACAGAAAGCCCACTTTGCATACAATAAAATCATGTTAAAAGAAATTAATTTAGAAAGGGGATTATTTCCTTGATGCCCCATTATTATTACCAAAACTATCAACAACATTATAATGATCCTTACTTTCCTTATTATCAGCAATTAAGCTATCGGCAATATCCTCCTATTGATCCGGGAAAGTTTATGAATTCTGCCCAAAACATGAAAAAGCTCATGAATGATGCAAGCCTATTATTAGCAAAAATGGCTGGTTCAAGACGCTTCTCATTAGAATTAATGAGTGCGGCTCAAGCAGCCGACCAAAAAAAAATTGAAAATATGATTAAATCAACAGGTGTAGTCCTAATCCCTATCGTTAAGTATACTCCTGATGGTCTTATCCTAACTTTTGAATCAGGTGATAAATACCAAGAATGCTGTAGTTTAAAATTAAATTTAAGATGGAAATAAGAAAAGCCGATGGCGCCAACTTTTCGGCGGCAAGCATAAGACTGGCCGGCATAAAGGTTGTTCTTTAACCTTCTTGCCGGCATGACTTATGACCTCGAGGTCGACAAAAACGCGACGTCCTCCCAAAAGCTGTCTTTTGGTCGTGCGATGTGTCGCTGGCGAAGCTTTCCTTGTCCTGTCGCATTGTCGACACTAGTACATCCTGTACGTCGGGGCTAGTCGCTGGAGCTAGACAAATAGAAAAGCGGAAGGCGCCTGATTATCGGCGACAAGCATAAGACGAGCCGGCATAAAGGTTGCTCTTTAACCTTTGTGACGGATTGGCTTATGATCTCGAGCCGATGGCGCCTGGAGCTAGACAAATAAAAAAGCAGCCAACAGATTTTATGACGATTACTCAATATGTCATAAAATCTGTTGGCTCTTTGTTTAATTATTCTTCTACAAAAATCTATAATAGATTTAATAAAACGATTGTCCATAACCGTATGGACCAAAACCTTGTCCGTATGGGCCAAAGCCTGGTCCATATGGTGCATACGGAAACGGATACGGGACTGGAATCGGGCGTGCAAACAGGGCACTTCCAACAGCCCCTCCAAGTAAGCCGCCAAATAAACCACCTAAAAATGGAGCACCGAAAAAGAATCTCTCTTCTCCAGGATGGGGTATTCCTCTGTAATAATACATAATGAGCAACCTCCTATTATTTTGCCTACACTACTTCATATGCAATTTCAGGAGGTTTTGAGTGGGCTTACAGTAGAACAATTATGGATAGCCAAAATCACTTCGGAACCAAAATGTCGTCAATGATCCCGTATTCCTTTGCTTCTTCTGCATTCATAAAGTAGTCGCGGTCTGAATCTTTGGATACTTTTTCTACAGGCTGTCCAGTGCGTTCAGAGATAATTTGATTAAGATGATCTTTAAGTTTTAAAATACGGCGTGCGGAGATTTCAATTTCTGTGGCTTGCCCACGTGCTCCTCCAAGAGGCTGATGGATCATAATCTCACTATTGGGCAACGCATAACGCTTCCCCTTCGTTCCAGCAAGAAGAAGCATTGCTCCAAATGATGCAGCCATCCCAGTGCATATTGTTCTAACGTCAGGCTTTATAAATTGCATTGTATCGAAGATCGCAAATCCAGCCGAAGTTGAGCCACCAGGGCTATTGATATACAGTGAGATATCTTTATCAGGGTCTTCAGCAGCTAAAAATAATAATTGAGCGACCACATTATTTGCCAGATGATCATTAATTTCATCCCCGATCATGATGATACGATCTTTCAATAGACGAGAGTAAATATCATACGAACGTTCACCACGGCCCGATTGTTCAATTACATAAGGTATAGTATTCAAACTGATTTCCTCCTCTTCGTTTTAACAAAGCTATGCTGCCATAGAGAAGGTGGTTGAAGGAGTAAATGGTCTTTTGGTTGTTCGTTTATCAAGCTGCGGAGCTTGATCTTTTCTGGCTAGGGAGTTAATGACCGGAAGCATTTTTAACAAGCGAGACGGATCCTGTGTCCTTAATGACTCGTAGAAGAGCTCAGTTAACAAAACATGCTCTTCCTTACTCCAAAAAGGTCCTACATCAAAGGAATCATCTTGTATGAGCCTCTTTTTCGCTCGGTACAGGTTGCTTTTCACAGCTGTTTCTGAAATGCCTAGCAATTCGGCAATTTCACTTGTTTTATAATGAAATGCCTCTTTTAAGGTAAATATCACTGCTTGTTTCGGTGTGAATTGCTGTGTTAATTTTTCAACTGTTTCTATAAGGCTCTTATCTTCAAATGTGCTTAAAGCAGGAGATTCCTCAATGGTTTCATGCTTTCGCTTACGAACTGTATCTATCCAATGATGATAGGCAATTTTATTTAATAAAGCAGCATTCATATTATTGTTACTTTGATAATGCTGAATTGCTTTTAAAATCGTTTCTTGAGCGATATCTTCTCCATCCCATTTATTTTTGGAAAGAAAGCGGCAATATCGCTGTAGCCCAGGATACAATTCAATAAATACATTCTCATTTGATTCCTCGCTCCGCTTGCTCCCTTTACTAAGCTCACTGTACATTTTCTTCACTCCTTTAACACCTTCCTATCTGTAAAACGAAGCAGAAGTCTGAAAAGATACGGGGTAAAATGATTTATTAATATTTTTATTTTCAAAAATTTTTTCTGTTCTATATTATTGATACCGATTAAAAAAATTTATATATACATCTTATCATTTTTAGAAAAACTTGGCGTTTGCCATTTTCAACTTTACTTTAATACATAATAAATTTAAACTTTCCTACTAGCTAAAAAAACTAAGGCCTTTTTTACATGGACCTTAGTTTTTCATAAAAGTTGCTTATCGCTACCATTTCTTTAGTAAGCTTTTGCCCAATAAACTAGCTGTTCTGCTTCACGGCCACAGCAAACACATTCTCTCGAAATTGAATCTTGTTCAAATGGAATACATCTAGATGTTGCACTTGTTTCCTCTTTTATTTGATCCTCGCACTCTCTGTCCCCACACCACATTGCTTTAACGAAACCTGTTTTATTCGTAAAAATATCTTTAAGTTCATCAAAAGTAGTAGCAGAATATGTTTTTTGTTCACGAAGCTCCTTCGCTTTAGCGAATAAATTACGTTGAATGTCATCTAATATGATTTCAATTTGGGATTCTAATTGGTCCATACTGACAATGACCTTCTCCCCAGTATCACGTCTTGCTAGAATGACTTGCTTATTTTCAATATCCTTCGGCCCGACCTCTAATCGAAGCGGAACCCCTTTCATTTCATATTCATTGAATTTCCAGCCTGGCTTTTTATCGCTTGCATCAATATCCACACGCGCAATCGCGGATAACGATTCTTTTAATTGATAGGCAAAGTCTAAAACTCCTTCTTTATGCTGAGCAATTGGCACGATCATCACTTGAGTAGGAGCTGCTTTTGGTGGAATGACAAGACCTCTATCATCCCCGTGAACCATGATCATGGCTCCAATGATACGAGTTGTGAATCCCCATGATGTTTGCTGTACATATTGGAGCTGCCCGTCTTTATCTGTAAATTGAATGCCAAAGGCTTTAGCAAATCCATCTCCTAAATGATGCGAAGTTCCTGATTGTAAAGCTTTTCCGTCATGCATTAAGCTTTCAATCGTATATGTAAACTTTGCACCAGCAAACTTTTCTTTGTCTGTCTTTTGTCCTTTTACAACAGGGATAGCAAGAACATTCTCACAAACATCAGCATATACCTCTAGCATTTTCTTCGTTTCCTCATGTGCTTCCTCATCTGTTGCATGGCATGTATGTCCTTCCTGCCATAAAAACTCGAGCGTGCGAAGGAACGGTCTTGTTGTCTTTTCCCATCTCACGACATTTGCCCATTGATTGTATAGCTTAGGCAAATCTCGATATGAGTGGATAATATTTTTATAATGCTCACAGAAAAGCACTTCAGAAGTAGGTCTGACACATAACCTCTCTGTCAGCTCCTCTGAACCCCCATGAGTAACCCAAGCTACCTCAGGAGCAAAGCCCTCAATATGATCCTTCTCCTTCTGTAAAAGGCTTTCTGGAATAAATAGCGGCATATAGATATTTTCATGCCCTGTAGCTTTAATGCGATTATCTAATTCAGTTTTTACATTTTCCCAAAGTGCATATCCATATGGACGGATGATCATCGATCCGCGTACACTTGAGTAATCGATTAAATCTGCCTTTGTTACGACATCTGTATACCACTGGGCAAAGTCATCATCCATTGCTGTAATATCTTTAACAAATTCTTTTCCCATTTTTCACACCCCAAGTTTTATTTTTATATGAAATTTTTTTAAAAATAGCTATAAAAAAAGCCTTGCTCAAAATTAGGGACCAAAGTATGGCGGTACCACCCTAATTTAAAGCAAAGGCTTTACACTCGAATCATGATAACGGATATGGACCCGCATGTATCTTCAGTAAAACATCCGATACAGAACTCAGAGGCAGGTTCAAGAGTCTGTTTATAGAAGCCTTTCAGCAGATGGCCTCCTCTCTAGGATAAACAAGTTTCACTTTACTAATCCTCATCAATGTTTAAACTATTTTCGAAAAATTATATACATATTTATTTAGCATGTCAAATACAATTTGTAAATTTCCCACTCAACCATTTGGTGAAAGAGTCGTCTATTGAAATTATTATTTACTATTGTTAAATAAACATGCTTTTCTAGAATCAGTTTTCAAATGCTTGTTCAACAGGTACATACTCGTAACCAAGGTCTTTAGCAACTGCTTGGTAAGTAACGTTACCGTTCAAGACATTTACACCAAGTTTTAATGCAGGGTTGTCTTCAACTGCTTTCTTAACACCTTTATTAGCAATTTGTAATGCATAATTAATAGTTACATTTGTAAGAGCAATTGTGGATGTTCTTGGAACAGCACCAGGCATATTCGCAACTGCATAATGAACAACTCCATGCTTTTCATAGGTTGGGTTATCATGAGTTGTAATATGGTCAACCGTTTCGAAAATACCACCTTGGTCGACAGCCACATCAATAACAACTGAGCCAGGAGCCATTTCCTTAACCATTTCCTCAGTAACCAATTTCGGTGCTTTTGCACCTGGAATTAGAACAGCACCGATTACTAAATCGCTTTCTTTCACTGCTTGCGCAATATTGAATGGATTTGACATTAATGTTTGAATGCTATTGCCGAAAATATCATCTAATTGACGAAGACGTTCAGGGCTAAGGTCAATGATTGTTACATCTGCACCAAGACCGATGGCCATTTTCGCAGCATTGATCCCAACTACTCCCCCGCCGACAATGGTTACTTTACCGCGTGAAACACCTGGAACTCCAGCTAGCAAAATACCTTTTCCGCCATTCGTTTTTTGTAAGAATTGCGCGCCAATTTGAGTTGCCATGCGGCCTGCTACTTCACTCATTGGTGTAAGTAATGGCAATGTACGATTTACTTCTACAGTTTCATAAGCAATAGCAGTGACACCCTTCTCCTTTAATGCTTTTGTTAATTCAGGCTCTGCAGCTAAATGCAAGTATGTGAATAATACTAATCCATCACGGAAATATGTATATTCTGACTCAAGCGGTTCTTTAACCTTCATGACCATTTCTGCTGCCCATGCTTCTACAGCTGAAGGAACGATTTCTGCTCCAACCTCTTTATAATTTTCGTTCGTGAACCCGCTTCCAAGACCTGCGCCAGATTCAACTAAAACTTGATGTCCTGCTTTTACAAGTGTATAAACACTAGCAGGAGTCGCAGCCACACGGTTTTCATTGTTTTTTATTTCCTTAGGTACTCCAATGATCATGTCAATTATCCCCTTTCCAAACAATTCCAAATTATTATAATAATTAAAGCTATCCTAAGTATAATTATTGAAATAGAAATAATCAACATCAATTAAATAATCTATACGGAACTTTGTCATGATTTGACGATTAACACTCAAAACAACAGATCCAAGAAAACTTGTAATAAATCCACTTTCTTTGCCGAATAGAAACTTGTTTTGTCATATGGGAAGGAATCCGATATTCAAAGGAGAATTCCATTGTTAATAAGGAGGAGATCAGTATGAATACAAGTGCTGTTGCAAAGTTGTTAGGGGTTTCGCCGAGCACGGTGCAGCGTTGGGTACGACAGCTGGAGCTCCAAATGGATCGGAATGAACTTGGCCATTATTTATTCACAGAGGAAGATATTCAATTGCTCAGACAGGTGCAGGAGCAGCTTAATAAAGGCATTATCCTGCAGGATGTATCCATTACCGACAAAAAAGCCAGGAGAGGAACAATGAAAGCATCTGTAAGTATAAACGACCATGCAACCGAAAAGATTCTAAAGAAATTAGAAGAATTGGAGCAAAGAATAAATGGAAAAGCTGATGATGTTGTATCCTATCAGCTTTTCCAGCACCGACGGGAAATCGAGGATCTCCAAGCAGAGCTTAGTCAGCTAATTGAACGGATAGAAAAACTTGAAGCAAGACATGACATTTCTAAGAAAAACATCCCTGCGGAAAATTTGTTCGTTTTCGAAAAGGAACTACCTAGGAAAAAAATCAAAAAGAAAAATATTATTACAACATTATTTGGATTTTAATTAGAAAAACTTAAAGCGCCTTCGGACAATGGTTCTTACGATGCATACGCTCGCGCAGTACTTCTTGTGGAGCTAGACAATTCTCTATTAAAAAAGTTATTTATATCCTTAAACGAAAGCAGCTTCGATTGGATTCCGAAGCTGCTTTTTTTACTATTACAGAATCATTGCGGCTACCCAGCCGAATAGAATAAGCGGGATATTGTAATGAAGAAAAGTAGGTACACATGTATCCCAAATATGATTATGCTGCCCGTCCACATTAAGCCCGGCTGTTGGCCCTAAGGTACTATCTGAAGCTGGTGAACCCGCATCGCCAAGTGCGGCAGCAGTACCTACTAAGGCAATAGTCGCCATTGGACTAAAGCCAAGTTCCAATGATAATGGAACAAAAATCGTAGCGATGATCGGAATCGTCGAAAAGGAAGAACCAATTCCCATTGTCACTAGGAGTCCCACAATAAGCATGAGAAGTGCAGCAAGCGACTTATTGTCTCCAATAATTCCTGCTACCTGCTCTACAAGCTTTTCTACATCACCGGTTGCTTTTAACACATCTGCAAATCCAAATGCAGCAAGCATAACAAAGCCGATAAAGGCCATCATCTTCATTCCATCTGTTAAAAGCTGATCAGCTTCCCTCCATTTCACAGCTCCGCTTAAATAAATCACAAGAATACCTGTCATTGCACCGAAAATCATGGAGTCTAGTTGGATTTGTACATATAGTGCAGCAACAATAGAAATAAGTGAAAAAACGATGCCAACCTTTGAATAATGTGTTTTCTCCATTTCTATTACATCATGCTGTTTATACGTCCTAGTTTTTCGATATGAGAAAAATATCGCGAATAGCAAGCCAAGTATTAGTCCAGCTGTCGGGATAAGCATCGCTCTTGGAATATCGGCAGGATCAACTACAAGTCCACTACTCGTCATATTATCAGCTAAGATTTCATGAAATATTTTTCCGAAACCTGCTGGTAGAAGAATATAAGGAGCCGTTAAGCCAAAAGTTAATACTGAAGCTATCAAACGGCGATCTATACCAAATTCATTCATCACTATTAATAATGGTGGAATTAGAATTGGAATAAAGGCAATATGAATTGGAATAACATTTTGAGAAAAACATGACATAATTAATATAGACAAAATTATAAGTGCTTTTGATAGACTCTTCACCTTCGATTCTCCATCCTTACTAACCTTTTGAAGAATCCATTCAACGATTAAGTTAGGAAGCCCTGTTCTAGATAAAGCAATGGCATAACCGCCTAATAAAGCATAGCTCATTGCAACCTCAGCACTGCCACCTAGACCATTGGAAAAAACCTCGATTGTTTGGTGGATACCTAATCCGCCAGACAAGCCTCCAACAAGCGCACCCGCAATTAAGGCAAATACGACATTAACCCTTAGGAGACTAAGTATAAGCATTGTGAAAACTGCTAGAACAACAGCATTCATGATGAAATCCTCTCTTTCTTTTTGCTTCACTGTGCTAAACTGGTAGAGAACTAAAACGTAGATATAAAACTATCATATATTATGTTTTTCTGTCAAATATTTTTCAAAAGAAAAAGCCCTGGAAAATTCCAGAGCCTTTTCTACTATTTTTCTTCAGCTTCAAATCTTTCAACAAGTAATGCAAGCGTTCGAACCATGACACCTGTAGCACCAGATGGTCCAAGATCATGTTCTTTTCGAGTTGTAGCAGTTCCTGCAATGTCAAGATGAACCCATGGAGTTTCCCCAGCAAATTCTCCTACGAACGCGCCTCCCATAATGGCATGGCCCTCGCGTCCTGGGGAATTATTTAAATCAGCAATTTTACTGCCTCTAACTCTTTGTTTGTCTCTTTCAAATAAAGGCAGGCGCCAGATTGGTTCTCCAGCTTCATAGGAAGCTTCAAGAACTTGCTCCCACAATGCCTCATTGTTTGTTAAAGCACCTGTTGTGTCGTTTCCAAGTGCTACAATGACACCACCAGTTAAGGTTGCCACATCAACAAGATAATTTGCACCATGATGTTTAGCATATGTAACGGCATCCGCTAAAGCAAGGCGTCCTTCTGCATCCGTATTCAATACTTCAATTGTCTTTCCGCTCATGGAAGTAATGACATCGTCAGGCTTTAGAGCATTGCCGCTGACCATATTATCAGTTGAAGGAATAACAGCAACAACGTTTTGTTCTGGTCTTAGCTCACCAATAATCTCCATTGCGCCAAGAACTGCAGCAGCACCACCCATGTCCGATTTCATTCCAACAATTCCATCTTTCGTCTTTAATGAATAGCCGCCTGTATCAAATGTAATTCCTTTTCCGACTAAACCAATGACGTCTGTCCATTCTTCTTTTCCTTGATATTTAAGTACAATCATTTTTGGCGGCTCTGTTGATCCCTGGTTGACAGCTAATAACGCTCCCATGCCAAGCTTTATCATATCTTCCTTATCAAGAATTTCCGCTTCAAAGTTATATTTGGCTGCAAGTTCTTTCGCATAGTTAGCCATATCGGTGGCTGTAAGCATATTTCCAGGAAGATTCACAAGTGTACGTGCAGAGTTTGTCCCTTTTCCATATGCATATCCTACCGTTAACGCCGCATTAACATCTTCTGCCTCTGTTAATTCACAATAAACTGAAATGGAATTAATTGATCTCTCAGGTTCATTGATCTTTTGTTTATAACCTTCAAAACAATAGGTAGACATCGCGTACGCTTCACTTACAGCATGTGCTGCATCCAAGGCATCAACATCATCATTTACAAAAGAATCTAAGTAGATGGCTGCATCTTGAAGCTTTGCAGCTTTTACCGCTTTAAAGGTTTTTCCTAATGCTTCGCGCAAAACTTCAAAGGAGTAATCCTTCTCACGGCCAAGCCCGACTACAAATAATCTCTTTGCTCCAACTTTTCCGAAAGTATGTACTTTTGAAACCGATTTCTTCTTTGCAGAAAGATCCCCGCTTTTTACAAGCTCTGTTAATTGGCCTTCAAATTGCTTATCCACATAAGCTAGACTGCCTTCAAATTTATTAGGTTTTTCAAAAATACCTAGGATCAGACACCCATGCTCATTCGAGTAGTTCATTTCTTTTATTACTGTAAACATTCCTTCACCCCCATATTAGATGTTCTCATTATAGCGGAAAAAGGGAAATATTTCGACGGTCTAATCATTAAGATATAAATATAATTTAGGCAATTTCGGAAGAGATTCTACTTCTTCAAAAGGAACACGATTTATGTCTTTTGGAAAAATAACATGACATTTTTCGATAAAAATATATATGTTCTCTAAATCAAGCCCCCAATGCTTTGGACGGTATTCCTGTAAATAATCATGAGCAGCTTTCATCATGAGTCGTGCTCCCTTTACGTTTCCGTATTCATAATGATAGATTGCCACACTCATTTGCAGAAGTCCTTTGAAAAATAAATTCCCTTTATCTGTCATCCACATTTCCTCGAGAAGATCGTGACATGTATAATAATCCCCTTCATTAAATTTTATGAAAAACTCGTAATACTCTATTGGGTATTCTGCCACTATGATCACTCCTCTAATAATCATCAACTAAGAAAAGCGCAAGCACTTATGGAACTAGTCATTTCTCTAAATCGCAAAAAGGGGTGATTATTCTTTAAAAAACATTGCACTATCTAAGATTTATTATTATCATCTTAACAAAAGGACTCGGGTCTTAACACTTTAATCGCATTTTCTTTTACCTAATGCAGATATGCAATTGTGCCTGATTCTTATACATAAAGGTGGTTAATCCATGCAATTATTAATGAATTTCCCTCTTTGGGCTGCCATTGCAGCTATCTTATTCGCCCAATTTGTGAAAGTGCCAATCCATTTCATCGCTACAAAGAAACTAAATTGGTCTTTGCTTACAAGCACAGGGGGAATGCCGAGCTCACACTCGGCAGCCGTTACAGCCCTTTCAACTGGAGTTGCTTTAGAAACAGGCTTAGATTCGGCTGTGTTTGCTGTTTCAGCTGTGTTTGCCATCATTACAATGTTTGATGCAACTGGGGTAAGAAGACAGGCTGGTGAACAAGCAATCGTATTAAATCAATTAGTCTCTGACTTTAATCGTTTTGTTGAAGAAGCAAAGATGTGGCAGAAAAAAGCAGTACAAGAAAGGCGGAAGGAGCTAAAAGAATTGCTCGGCCACAAGCCAATTGAAGTGTTTTTTGGCGGATTAACAGGAATTCTTTTAACGCTTGGTCTTCATTTTCTTGTTTCATTATAATCTCATTCAAAAATGAAACTAAAAAGGGGTGATTGGATTGAAAATCGTATCGATCTGTCCAAGTAATACTGAAATAATCGAATATTTGGGGCTTACTGACCTTCTTATAGGAGTTGATGATTACTCTGATTGGCCTGAACAAATTAAGCATCTTCCTCGCCTTGGACCGGATTTATCTATTCATATGGATAAGGTAGAGGCACTGCGTCCAGATCTAGTTATTGCTTCATTAAGTGTACCTGGTATGGAAAAAAACATCGAAGAATTGGTCAGCAGGAATATTCCCCATATCACCTTAAATCCTCAAAGCCTAACAGATATCGAAAATGATTTAATTATAACTGCAAATGCTTTAGGGCGGCCTGAAGCAGGAAAAAAGGCAGCCTTGAATTTCCGTTCAAAAATTGAAGGCTTGAAGTCGATTGCAGCAAAAATTGAGAAAAAGCCTACACTTTATTGGGAATGGTGGCCTAAGCCAGTATTTACTCCAGGAGAAGTAAATTGGCTTACTGAAATTAGTGAGCTTGCTGGAGCTACCAACTTGTTTAAGGATGTTGCCCTTGCAAGCGTACAAACGGATTGGGATGATGTATATTCCAGACAGCCTGATTATATTTGCCTAGCATGGGTTGGTGTAAGAAAGGAAAAGGTCAAACCGGATATTGTTCTAAAAAGACCGAATTGGGGTCAAATGAAAGCCGTTAAAAATGGTAACATTCTTGTCTTAGAAGAAGAGCTTTATTGTAGACCCTCTCCACGATTAATTGAAGGTGCTGTTAGACTTGCGAAGAAAATCCACCCTGATGCCTTTATTTCATTCTAGTAGAGAAAGTTAAGATTCTTCAGTGAATAAATAAAAGACAGGCAAATCCATTTTTCGGATTTGCCTGTCTTTTTATTTTCGCTCTGATTTTATATATTGTTGACGAAATACTTGCATGGATTCTTCTTCGTTTAATGCAAGTATTTCTTCTTCTGTTATGGAGCCGTCTCCCATTTCAACGATGTAGACATCGAGTGTCTTTTTGCCCCATTGATTATAAACATCATCTACTGTTTCATAATAGAGATCTACTTTATTCCCTTTAATCGCTCCACCTTTATCAGCTACTACACCATAGCCATAACCCGGTACAAAAAGAATTGTGCCAAGCGGGAATACATTAAGATCTGCCGCTACTGTTGAATATAAATCTCTTTTCACCTTTACACCTGAATATGTAATACCGAATCCGGGGTGTCCAGGATTTTTACCTGTCGATTCGTAATAGGCCGTATATCCTGTTGCTGTCACTTTTCTAACGGGATATTTTGTCCAGTCAATGGCATCTTCTAATTTAAGCGGCTGCCCAGTCACAGCAAGACTTGATGAAATCTTTAAGTCGGAATTAGCTAATTGCTTTAAATATTTAAAGGCAATCCCAACTGTCTTAAAGGAATGATCGAAAATACCATCATCCTCATTCTTGCTTCGCTGTAAATCCTCTTTATTAAAATAATTTGCAAAAGATTTTGCTTGAACCCCAGAAATAGATTGAAAGGTTGTAAACAATGCTGTTAAAAATAGAATTGACATTATTATTCGTCTTGTCCAATTTTTTATACTATTCATTTTATTATTTCACTCCTCCCAAGAATATTCATTTCCCAACTTTCAAAGGAATATTCATGATTGAAGAAAAAATAATAATGAATTTTCAAAAAATACACATAAAAATAAAGAAAACTCGTCGATTGGCGAGCCTTGGAAAGGCGAAGACAGAGGCGTAGTTGCACTTATCGCGCTCATATATGCCACGTCCTCCCAAAAGCTTCTCTTTTGGTCGTGCGATGTATCTCTGACGAAGCTTTCCTTATCCTGTGGCATTCGCCCGACTAGGACATCCTCGTAAAAGCTATCGCTTTTCCTTCGTGCGATGTTAATCGCTATCGAAGCCTTCCATGTCCTGTCCGTCGTACTTAATTCCTAAAATTGGCAACTACGTCGAATCATCTTCCGCGCCGGCAATTTATACTTAACATGTAAAAAACCCCCACTAAAAGTAGAGATTTCCAGACATTTAAAACATTTGATATCCTTTTTTGCGAAGAATTTTTATTGCTACCCCAGCAAGGATAGCCCCCGCCAACCCGCTGCTTAAAATAAGCACATCCGCTGTTGCAAGCTGTGATAATTCATTACCTAAGCTGGAAAGGGCTTCTCCTGTGTTTTGAAAATATTCTATAAACCGTACCTTATCAATAATCAGAATTGCGATAATCGGATAAATTATTGCCATAACCCAAGACATTCTTAGCAGCATATTTAATATAAAACCGATTCCAAAAAATAATACAAAGAAAAGCAGCATGGAAATAGGCAATACGAAAATAGTCATTTGCATTGATTCTGTTCCTCCCTCAGCACATCAATATTTAGTGTACTGAATGTAAATTATGGCGTCAATTATTTAATCGGACAATAGTATGCCAAGTATGATTCTAGATATGTAGCGTTTTCATTTTTATGACACTGAACTTAAATAAACAGTTTGTAAGCTGTATATCCAAACTGGTCCCCAGGGTTGATTCCATCATATAATGGCTTGGCTGATGAATCTGATCTATGAACTAAAAATTTTAGAAGCACAGAAGCACCCTTATCTTCAGCCAATACAAATGGATCAATAAATTGCACATCATATAGCTCTTCAGCTTGTACTTGAATGTTCTGTTCTGGTAAGGGTTCTAACAGGAACAGGATCATATTATCGCTAATTTCTTCTTTTATGACACCTGTACGCAGGCCAATCATCTCTTTAACTGTACATTTTATTCCTGTTTCCTCTAGTACTTCTCGGATTGCTGCGTCATCTGCCGTTTCTCCTGGATTGACAAATCCGGCAGGCAAGGACCATTTTCCTTTTAGACCTCCGTACTTTTTCTTGACAACAAGCCATTTATTATCCGGCGCGATGACAAGGCCAGAAACGGCCAGCCATACCTTACCCCTATTTTTTCTATCCTCCATAAAAAATCCCCCAATATTTATTGAATCTATATTTTTAGTGTAACAAATAACAAACATGATTTCAGGCCGGCATGGAAAATTAATCAAGAATCGTTTATTGTTCAGATTTTTTTAAAATAAAAATAGGCCAGACTTAAATAGTTAAGGATATTCAAATTTGTTAGCGTACTAATTAGAATATAGTTTCTGCATAGGTGATCACAAAAGAAAAACTAAGTATTCGCCAAAAGGACTTCGCGAACGCTTAGTTTTTCTAGAAATTTGATTAAAAAATATTAAATTTCCCTTTTTTAAGTACTAACGATGGTCCGCCGATCATATAGAGAGCACGGTTGTCCACCATCTTCTTCATGAATGAAGCTTTTGAACCAACCATTTTCTTGCCGAATGCTTCTCCAATTGCATCGTCTTCACCTAAAGAGCATACAGTTCCTTTAATATCTGGCTTAAATGTTTCTAATTCCGTTTTGTTTCTTATTAATGATACTAAGTTTCTCGCACATGTTTCCCCTTGTTGCATTGCTATTTGAGCTGTTGGGGGATATGGACGATTAATTTCCTCATTAATAATTAATGAACAATCTCCGATAATAAAAATATTGTCGTGACCAGGCACTCTTAAATCTGGCTGAACTTTCACACGCCCACGCATTGCCTCAATACCTGATTTCTCAATAAGTGAGTTTCCTCTTACACCCGCAGCCCAAATAACTGTACCTGCTTTTATTTCTTCTAATTCTTCTTCACCTTTTCCAACGATAATTCCTTCAGTAGTACATTCTTTAATCGCTGTACCAATGCGGAATTCTACGCCTTTCTTCTCTAAGTGGGCAACAGCATATTCAACAAGCTCAGGATCAAATCCAGGAAGAACCATTGGTGCAGCTTCTACACAAATGACCTTCACCTTTTTAAAATCAACATCATATTCACGGCATAGCTCAGGGATACGATTTCCTAATTCGCCTAAAAATTCGATACCTGTAAACCCAGCCCCACCAACAACAATTGTAAGACGCTCATCTTTTTTCTCAGCTTCTGAACTATAAGTAGCAAATTGGTATTCGATATGCTCACGAATTTGACGAGCAGAGTTGACATTCACAATTGAAAACGCATACTCTTTTAAGCCTTTGATTCCAAATGTCTCAGACTCTCCTCCAAGCGCAACAACTAAATAGTCATAATCAATTTCGCCATTCTCAAGGATTACCTTTTTCTCATCCGTTTTCACTTCAACGGCTGTATCTTTAATAAAATCAACTTTATTTTGGTCAATAACAGTTTTAATATCATAGCGAACGCGATCATGGTGCAGCGTTCCAGCAGATGCTTCATGTAACCAAGTTGTTTCGTAATGATACTCATTCTTATTTACTAAAACGATTTCGGCTTCATTTACGCCTACAGTTTTTTGTAAACGAGTAGCAGTCATTAATCCACCATAGCCTGCTCCTAAGATAACTATCTTTTGCTTTCTCAACGTATATCTTCCACCTTTTTTAAAATTTTCCTTATTCTTGCGAAATTCTCTATAAACCGCCGCTCTTCATATTTATTTGTCAATACAAAGAGTTTGTGATGAAATTCACTTAAGATGTCAAAAAAAGTTAAAAATTTGTCACAAAATATTAACATTATACCTACAATTCATATTATGCGTTTTCAATTAGGATTTCAAGCCTAAAAAAGTGAAGAAAATACGTTTTGCAAATTCATTTTTTTATTAACCATTTAACAATCTGACTCTGTTTAGATTAATTATCCTATTCACAATCTTTTTACAAGAATGTGAGCTTTACTAGAAATTATGTTATGATATAGGGTGGAATTGTACTATTTATTTTGGGGGGATATGGAGTGAAAGAAGATCAAAAGGTATATGACATCACGATTATCGGTGGAGGCCCTACTGGATTATTTACCGCTTTCTACGGAGGAATGAGACAAGCCTCTGTGAAAATTATTGAAAGCTTGCCACAGCTTGGCGGACAATTATCGGCCCTTTATCCAGAAAAATACATATATGACGTAGCAGGATTTCCAAAAGTACGTGCACAAGATTTAATCAATAATTTAAAGGAGCAAATGGCAAAGTTCGAACCTGCTGCTGCTCTTGAGCAATCTGTAGAGAAGCTCGAGAAACAAGAAGATGGTACATTCAAACTAACAACGAATAAAGAAATTCATTATACGAAATCAGTAATTATTACGGCTGGAAACGGTGCATTTCAACCGAGACGACTTGAGTTAGAGAGTGCAGCACAATATGAAGGTAAGAACCTGCATTACTTTATTGACGATTTAAATCAATTTGCTGGTCAAAAGGTCGTTGTATTTGGCGGAGGAGACTCTGCTGTTGACTGGGCATTAATGCTAGAGCCAGTAGCTGAAAAGGTAACGATTGTTCACAGACGCGATAAATTCCGTGCCCACGAGCATAGTGTAGAAAATCTGAATAACTCAAAGGTTGATATTAAGACACCTTTTGTCCCAGTAGAATTAATCGGTGACGATAAAGGCATTAGCCAAGTTATTTTAGAAGGTGTAAATAACAAGGAAAAAGAAACAATCGATGTAGATGCAGTAATTTGTAACTATGGATTCGTTTCATCACTTGGTCCAATTAAAGAATGGGGACTTAAAATTGAAAAGAACTCCATCGTCGTCAATTCCAAAATGGAAACAAATATCTCAGGAATTTATGCAGCCGGAGACATTTGTACGTATGATGGCAAAGTTAAACTTATTGCTTGCGGCTTTGGAGAAGCTCCTACAGCAGTTAATCATGCAAAGGCTTACATTGATCCAAAAGCAAAAATCCAGCCTATGCACAGCAGCTCTATGTTTAATTAAAAAAGAGCAAGCACCTTTGGAATCAAAGAACAGGTGTTTTTCTAATTCGAAAAAAGCTAAATTTTATTATTTAGTTAGAGGGAGTATCCAATTAATAAATGGGTACCCCCTTATTGTTACAGGGTTAATTAATTTTCATTTTCCTTTAGATTGTAAAAATTAACATTCCTCAGGCGTTCCGGTATTTTTAGCAGTTCTGAACGATGAACCACAACCACAAGAAGCAATGGCATTTGGATTATCGATCGTAAACCCGCCACCCATCATAGATTGCTTATAATCAATTTTCGTTCCTTGAAGAATGGGTGCATCCTCTTTGTTCACAAGAATTTGAATTCCATGCTGCTCGAATTGAGTATCATTTTCTTCTACTTCATGTGCAAATCCCATTCCATATGACAAACCACTACAACCTCCACCCTTTACAGAAACACGCAATAAGGCGTTCTCTTCTTCATTTGCCTTCATCATTTCCTTTATTTGCAAAGCTGCTGCTTCAGATATAAACACAACGTCGTTCATATTTTTACCTCCCTAATATTTAAGCTTTGTTAATAATGCCAGCATTGTTTTTAACAAGGACATTATCTTATGAATCATCTCTTCATTCTAGTATATACACTGCAGTCATTGTCCTCAACTAATCCGAATTATACATTTTTTGTTTCCTAATCAAAGATTTGTTTTAACAATATTGTTATTTTTTATAAACAGATCCATAGTGCTTTCATCATACAAAAGAGTATAATAATAGTTATAATGAAATACATATCTAATTGTTGAATAAAACTTTTCTCCTAGGTGGCGATCGTAATGACAGAGATTGAACCAATCTTTGATAAAAACTGTGAATGTAGAATGTGTAAAAAATCCTTTACTACTAAAAAGCTACGTTCTAGGTTTATAAAAGTAACAAGCTATGATACTGATTTTTGTCCCATTTATACTTCTGATGAAACAAATCCACTATTATATCATGTGAGTGTTTGCCCGCATTGCGGCTATTCTTCCACGAAGGATTTTTCACCTTATTTTCCACCGGGAACAGTTGAAGACATCCAAGATAAAGTGTGTCACCAGTGGGTTTCTCGTGATTTCGGACAAAAACGCAGTATAACTGACGCCATAAAGACCTACAAATTAGCTGTATACAGTGGGCTATTGAAAAAAGAAAAGCATGTTATTATTGCTGGAATTTATGTAAGGCTTGCTTGGCTATACAGAAGCACAAAAAATGAAGAACAAGAGCAGAGATTTTTGAAGCTTGCAACGAAGGCTTATTTAGATTCTTATATGGCGGATGATTATAATATCACCCAAGTATCAGAAGTAAAAATGCTTTATTTGATTGGTGAATTATCGAGGAGAACCAATCAAAATGAACAAGCCGTTAAATTCTTTTCAAAAGTCATTGAAAAACAAAACAAAACAGTCGAATCCGGAATTATTGATATGGCCAGAGAACGATGGTATGAAATTCGGGAAAACCAAAAGACTGAAAAACAAGCGCAAGAAATTTAGAAACCCCTATTGTTCAAATAGGGGTTTCTTGAGCTAAAGGATAGTATTAGTTTATAAAAATAAAGTAATTTCGATAACTGCAAAGTATACCGCATAAGAAAAACTAAACATTCGCCAGAAAAAATTGGCGATTGCTGAATTTTTCTAATTAAAACATTGGATTATCCTCTAAGTATTGATATATATTCTCAACTAATTCCTCAGGAGTTTCACCTGTCACTGCATCACCATTCACTAAAGCGAACAAAGTAGATGCGCATTTGCCGCAATAGCCGAGACAGCCATATTCAATCACATCTAGGTCATAATCCTTTTCTAATATTTCTAGTGCTTTTTGAGATCCGCTAGCCAAATTACTAACACAAAACTCAATGATTGGTTTAATCATTTCTATCACCTCAATTTGAAAAGCGCAAGCGCCTTTGCAAAGGAACGTCGACAAAAGCGCGACTTCCTCCCAAAATTCTTCACTTTTGGTCGTGCGATGTTTCGCTGACGAAGCTTTCCTTGTCCTGTCGCATTGTCGACACTAGTACGTCCTGTACGTCGGGGGTAGCTGCTTACGCTAGACAATTCTCTAACTCGAAAAATTTATACTTAATTAACCTTTAAAAAAGCGCAAGCGCCTTGAAATGGATTTAAATTTAATTGAAACATACGTTTATTATGCTACCTTTTTTCACATATTTCCGCAATATTTTTACACCATCCGTAAGTGCATCAGAATATTTCTCTTACCAATATTTAAAAAATGCTTCTTTATCACCTTTTGTTATGTTTTGTCAAGTTCTTTCCTTATTTGGTTGTGATTTTGTCACAATTTAGTTATACTTTCTATGGGATTAAGATTATTTAAATTTGTTGCTCTTTTGCAAAAAAATACTACATTAGAACGGACTTAAAGGGGATTTCAAAATGAAAAATTTTGTGATACTTGGCGGAGGCTACGGTGGGATGAGGGTTCTTGCTCGTCTTTTACCTAACCAGCTTCCAGAAGATGTATCTATTACTTTGATCGATCGTGTTCCTTATCATTGCTTAAAAACAGAATATTACGCATTAGCAGCAGGTACTATTTCTGATCAACATGTTAGAGTATCCTACCCAGAGCACCCTAGACTAACAATTAAATATGGGGAAATTACGAAAATTGATCTCGAAAATAAAAAAATTCTCTTGCAAGATGAGCAGCCTGTTCCTTATGATGATTTGATTATTGGTTTAGGATGTGAAGATAAGTACCACAATGTTCCGGGTGCAGATATATATACATACAGCATTCAAACAATTGAAAAATCTCGTGCTACCTATCAGGCATTAAATAATTTAACACCTGGTTCAATTGTGGGAATCGTTGGTGCTGGTCTTAGCGGAGTTGAAATAGCCTCGGAGCTGCATGAAAGTCGACCTGATTTAAAAATAAAATTATTTGACAGAGGCAGCCATATCCTTTCCGCATTCCCGCAAAGATTAAGCCTGTATGTGGAGAAATGGTTTGACAGCCATGATGTAGAAATTGTTAGTCATTCAAATATCACACGTGTAGAGGATAAAGTTCTATTTAACCATGACGAGCCTATTCCATGTGATGTTATTGTATGGACAGCAGGAATTCAGCCAAATAAAGTCGTTCGTGAAATGGATATAGAAAAAGATACTCAAGGACGTGTCGTTTTAACAAAACATCATAATCTTCCAAATGATGGACATGTTTATGTTGTAGGTGATTGCGCAAGCTTACCTCATGCACCTAGTGCCCAGCTTGCAGAAGGTCAGGCTGAGCAAATTGTACAAATCCTATTGAAACGGTGGAAAGGTGAAGAACTTCCTGAATCGCTACCGACCATAAAGCTAAAAGGTGTACTTGGCTCACTTGGCAAAAAACACGGATTCGGACTTGTGGCAGACCGTGCCATCACAGGCAGAGTTGCTCGAATACTTAAATCAGGAATCCTATGGATGTACAAAAACCACAAGGGATAAGAAAAGCGGAAGCGCCTTGATCACCCTCAGGCATAGCATAAGACAGGCCGACGAGAAGGTTGTTCTTTAACCTTTTTGGCGGACTGACTTATGACCTCGAGTTCGACAAAAACGCGACGTCCTCCCAAAAGCTTTCCTTTTGGTCGTGCGATGTGTCGCTGACGAAGCTTTCCTTGTCCTGTCGTATTGTCGATACTAGTACGTCCTGTACGTCGGGGGTAGCCGCTGGAGCTAGACAATAAGAAAAGTAGAGGTACCAAAAAAGAGCATTTTCCAATTGGAAATGCTCCTTTTCATTTATTCTGGCTTATATCCGTACTTTTCCATTTCATTATAGATGGTTTTTAGCTTCGGATTTCCTTCTCCAACCACCTCATTCTCTAAAAGAACAACAGGATAAAACATATCCTCCTCAATAACGCGCTGTGCAAATTCTTTTTTTTCTGCATCATCTGGAGGATTATGAATGTCTACATACGTAATTTTAAATGGCTGATCTGGATATTTTCTACTTATAGCAGCCTGTAACCATTCGTACGTTTCCTTTGAGGATGGAAGGTTTACACAGCTTGGACATAACTGTTCTGCCCCATAAACGGTCATTTCAACTACTCGATTCAATTCCTTTTCCCCCTTTATTGCACTCGATGAAGATAGAAGCTTATTTAACAATATATCTAACTCTATTTTACAATATATAAGTGAAACTTCAATCAGTGGGGGATTTCCAACGCACCGAAAGTGCTAGTGCAGATGTTGCGATAATCTTACAAGCCTGTTAATCTGCGATAAAGTCGTTAGAAACCTTACAATTTTTCATTCAGTGGAAATCCCTCTCTTTAAATAGATTTTTATTCGCAATATGATTATAATAAATATTAAGAAAGGAGTAGATAACAATGGCTGAACAAACAACAATGCTTGAACAAGTTCAAGAAGTGTTAGATAAATTACGTCCATTCCTTCTACGCGATGGAGGAGACTGTGAATTAGTTGACGTAGAGGATGGAATTGTGAAACTTCGCCTCCTTGGCGCTTGCGGAACTTGTCCTAGCTCCACAATCACATTAAAAGCTGGTATTGAACGTGCTTTATTAGAAGAAGTACCAGGTGTTGTAGAGGTAGAGCAAGTATTCTAAAGATATGAATTTTTAATGTTGGACGTAAGGAAATCAGCAATAGTTGCTGATTTCTTTTTTTGTCTCGTTTTCTAAAAACGTTTGATTTTGTGTTTTCATTATTACAATGAAATGCAATTTATGAAGACAAGTTTTTATATTAAGACCACTTTTCCTAGAAATGTTGTCTTCGTTGGTCTTATTAGCATGGAATTGGACCACTTTTTTACAAAATTCACTTTCATTGGTCTAAAAAAATTTCATAAAAAGAAGCTTCAATCAAAAAAGTGAGGGTATCGCTTTTTTTGATTGAAGCTATTTTCAAAAAACGTCCTTAATTTTCACATAAATCAGGTGTCCTAGTATATACCTTACTTCCGACTTGATCAATCTTTAATAAGCGACACTCCATATGAGGAAGAACTCTTCCTAATCCTTCAGCAACAGCAGCTCCCTCGCCTTCTTTTGCTAGGCAAAGGACAGTTGGGCCTGCTCCACTTAAGGCTACACCAAAGGCACCAAGACTAATTGCTCTATCTTCGATGATTGTTAAATGCGGCACAATCTCTTTCCTATAAGGATGGTGATATAAGTCCGCCTTCATCATTTTTCCAGCAAGCTGCAAATTATTGCTTAATAATGCGGCGATTAGTACATTCCCGATTGCTCCTGCTTGTACAGCCTCATTATATAAAAGGGAGCTAGGCAAAATGCCTCTTGATTCCTTTGTTAACAACTCATCTCTTGGCACAACCGCTATTATATCTAAATTCAAATGAGTAAAAACTTCAGCACATACTTTCTCTTCCAGTTGGCACCCGACAACTAATCCACCCAAAAGGGATGCGCCTACATTATCCGGATGCCCTTCGATCTTCGAAGCCAATTCCAGTTTAGTCTGTTTCGTTAATTGAAGATTGCAAAGCGAGTCTGCTAATTCAATCCCAGCTACAATGGCGGCAGCACTGGAACCTAACCCTCTAGCTAATGGGATATCACTCTTTACCCTTATTCTACAGCCTGGCAGCTGATGATGATATTGTTTTGCCGTTTCCATGGCAATTTGAAAGATATAATTTGATTCATCTTTTGGAAAAACATTCAAATCATCCGATAATGGGATTATTTCCCAATTATCAGCTTTTTCTACCTCTAATGTTAAATAAACATTCAACGCTAATCCTACGGAATCAAAGCCTGGTCCTAAATTTGCAGAGCTTCCTGGCACTTGAATGATGAGCATATCACCTTCGCTCATACATGAACAACTCCCTTAATATGCTCTGCTACAGTAAGCTCATCATTCGGTAATACGATTGGCTTGATTGGACTGCAATCGATTGCTACATTGGGGTCCTTCAGTCCATTTCCAGTTAAAATGGCAACTACTCTTATTTTATCGGGGATTTCACCGTTTCGAAGCTGCTTATAGATTCCTGCAAGTGAAGCACAAGATGCAGGCTCAGCAAAAACTCCTTCTGCCCGAGCTAGTTTTCGATACATACAAAGGATTTCCTCATCACTGACTTCATCGATTTTTCCCTTTGACTCCTCTATTGCTGCACTCGCTAAATGCCAGCTTGCAGGATTACCGATTCTGATTGCAGTAGCAATCGTTTCCGGATTTTCAAATACCTTATTATGGACAATGGCTGCTGATCCTTCAGCTTCAAACCCATGCATTCTTGGAAGTCCAGTTTGCTTTGACTCATGATATTCTTTGAACCCTTTCCAATAGGCACTAATATTGCCTGCATTCCCGACTGGCAGCGCAAGAATATCTGGTGCAGCCCCAAGAGCATCACAAATTTCAAATGCACCTGTTTTCTGACCTTCAAGGCGGTAAGGATTTACAGAGTTTACGAGAGTAATAGGCTCTGTCTCACTAATTTTTCTCACCATTGCTAAAGCATGGTCGAAGTTTCCTTCGATTGAGATAATCTCTGCTCCATACATCACAGCCTGTGCAAGCTTACCCATGGCTATTTTTCCTTCTGGGATAACTACGATACACCTGAGTCCTGCTCTTGCTGCATAGGCTGCGGCCGCTGCAGAAGTATTACCCGTAGATGCACAGATTATGGCATCACTGCCTTCTTCCTTCGCCTTCGCCACAGCCATAACCATGCCACGGTCTTTAAACGAACCAGTCGGGTTGGCGCCTTCTGTTTTAACATAAAGATCAATGCCCCATTCATCAGATAGCTTATCAAGCCTAATTAAAGGGGTATTTCCTTCGTTCAATGTAAGCAAGGGTGTATGCTCATTAACAGGTAAATACTCTTTATATGTTCTTAGAAGTCCTTCCCATTTCATACATTTGCACTCCCTTCAACCCGATATGAGCTTTCAATTGTTTTAACTGCCTGTAAATCTCTTAATTTCACTAAAATTTCCTCATAATCTTGTAAGGATGCTTGATGAGTTACTAAAACAATCTCTGCATATTCTTTTTCTTTTAATGGCATCTGAAGAATCTTTTCGAAGCTTACACGATGCTCAGAAAAAATGGATGTGATATTTGCAAAGACACCAACTTCATCCCTCACATGCAATCTTAGAAAATATTTGGAATAAATTTCACTCGGTTCTTTTAGCTGTTTTTTGTATTGAGGTGTTACAGCGTTTTTTCCAGTTACACCTAAACGCATGTTTTTCAACACACCAACAAGATCAGAAACAACAGCTGTTGCTGTCGGCAAACTGCCTGCCCCTGGGCCATAAAACATCGTTTCGCCAACGGCCTCTCCATATACATAAACAGCATTAAATTCATCCTGAACAGATGCTAGAGGATGAGTATCGGCTAATAAAGTAGGCTGAACACTGACATCGACCTTTTCCCCTTCTCTATGAGCAATTCCGATTAATTTCATCGTATAGCCAAGCTGACGTCCATATCGAAGATCTTCCTCCGTTATCCGAGTAATGCCTTCAACCTTTACATCATCAAGATCGATTTTCATTGAAAATCCAAGTGTTGCTAAGATCGCCATTTTCCTCGCTGCATCAAGCCCTTCAACATCAGAAGTAGGGTCTGCTTCCGCGTAGCCAAGCTCCTGTGCCTCCTTCAACACTTCCTCGTAGGCACTGCCATGCTTGCTCATCTTCGTTAAAATAAAATTAGTCGTCCCATTGACAATCCCCATCATTTTCGTAATCCGATCAGATGCAAGACCATCTACAAGGCTTCTTAAAATCGGAATTCCTCCCGCTACACTAGCCTCGTAAAATAGATCACATTCATTCTCCGATGCAATTGTCAGAAGCTCTGAGCCGTGTACTGCCATTAAATCCTTGTTCGCTGTTACAATATGCTTCCGATTCCTTAAGGCCTTTATCATATAATTTTTCGTTTCTTTCATCCCGCCCATAACCTCAATAATGACATCGATTTCTGGGTCATATAATATTTCATCCGGATCTGTTGTTAACTTCTCATTGTCTATTTTCACAGCACGTTCTTTATTTAAATCCTTTACTAGGATCTTCTTCACTTTTACTGGACAGCCTACTTGGTGCATAAGCTTATCCTGATGATTTTCAATAATTTTCACAACACCTGAGCCAACGGTGCCCAGACCTAATAAGCCGATTGAGATTGCCTCCACTTTCTTACCCCTCTCACTTTGTTCTTTCTGCATGTACATTTGTATTTGTATAGTAGACATTATAGTGTGAATTTCTATTTTTTACAACAGATATTTTCATATTAATTTGAATTTAAAGTGAAACTTCAATCAGTGGAGGCATAACCGCAATCTTAATTTTCGTTTTTCTTATGCGATCTTATTAGCAGAGTATTTAATTAAAAACACACTTTACTCTAGTACATTAATAAACTTAAACTTTCCTCTAAGCAGAAAAATGCGACCTGATAAAAGGGCGCATTTCGTTATGCTTATGGCAGGATTAATGGTTTAATGGATGCTATTTTTTCAGCCAATTTATTAATGGAATTTTCATATTTTGGACAGGCACTTCGGCAAATTCATAAAATCCTCCTAAAAATCGTTCATGATCATCTGTTTGCTGCAGAAACTTTTGCAGCCTCTCTTCGAGTATTTTTTTCTCCTGTTCTGAGCTTGTTCCAAAATATGATTCGATGCAATGAAAATAATGAAGCGGAAATAAAATTCGGGAAAAATATAGTCTCCAAGAAAATGATGATAACGGAACAATGCTTTGATAATCCCTAATAAATTTTCGAAGATCTGGCTCATATGTTTTAATATTTCGGAAGTACTTTTCTCTCGTCCATTCAGATATATCCCTTGAAGAATGATCAAAAACCCAGTCCAATGGATTTTTCATATAGTAAGAGTTTGCCCATGTATCCGGGGTAAACTGAATATGACATATTGTGCCGCTATCTACTATTGAGGGCTCATCATCAATTTCTGTGTCTACAAGATACTGAATAGCATTTTCAGCTATTCCCCTATAATATGGAAAGGATTCGAGAAACATCCGATCAAATTCTTGGTCTGGCTGCTGAAACGACATTTCGTTCCATACACTTTCCATTTGATCTAGCCTTTTTTCCCATAATTGCTTCCACTGTCCGACCCTGGTTATCTTTTTTACTGGAAAGGATACCGCTCTCCCTCTGATGTGAAACCTTGCGAGCTTCCTGCCAAAATGATTTAATTTTCGGTTTTGCGTTTGCTTATTGATCAGCACACAATAATTTCTATTCTCCCACTCAGTATATTTCCTGCCATCCTTTGTTTTTAGAAAAGTACTGCAGTATTTTTCACCGTTTTTGACAAGATGATCAGTAAGCATTTCTAATTCACCGAGCTCCTCGTCATTTATCGCTCCGGTGGGGACAAGGATATATATTTCTCCTTGCTTCCTGAAAGCATGGTATTTTCCTATTCTGATCTCTTCATCCGCTTGAACCCCGTATGAATTTTTAAGCAATTTTAACATTTCGCACCTCCATTATCCAACTCCTTATCGCAAATATATGAAATGAAATCGCAAAACTTGTTCTTTTCTTGAATAAGTGAAGTTTGTAAGGAAATGATGAATGATGTTCAGCCTTCAAAAGCTTGGCATTAGCATATTTTTCAAAAATAGGGTATATATATATTGAAACTAATAGGAAAAAAGGTGGAGCCGATGAACGAGGAAAAACAAGCAGACTTGATTGAGCAAACAGCGCGAAAATGGCTACGAGATCGTGGAGTAGAAATTGAGGATATTGCAAAATTAGTCTATTTTCTCCAAGAAAAATATCATCCTAATTTAAAGATGGAGAATTGTGTTGAAAATGTTGAGCGAGTCCTCTCCAAAAGGGAAGTTCAAAATGCCATCTTGACAGGCATTCAACTTGATTTGCTAGCAGAAAATAAGCAACTTTTAGAGCCCTTGCAGAATGTAATCGAAATCGATGAAGGGCTGTATGGTGTTGATGAAGTATTAGCTTTATCCATTGTGAATGTTTATGGATCGATTGGATTTACAAACTTTGGCTATATCGATAAGCTAAAGCCTGGGATCTTAAAAGATCTAAATGATAAAAGCTCAGGAAAATGTCATACATTTTTAGATGACATTGTTGGAGCGATTGCTGCAGCAGCCTCAAGTCGTTTGGCACATAGAGCTTATGGATCTGTGGAGTAGGAATCCCTCTCATCAGTGTAGATTTGATTTCATATGCGCCGATGCTGTAAAGGCAAACAGGCAGTGACTTAGTAAGTCGCTGTCTGTTTTGCATTTCTTCTCCCATACCACTTCAATTCTCATACCTCTTTTAATTAAACAAAATTATTTACTAAGATTCGTCGTTTCATAAAAAGCGAAAAATAGTTCTATATTATGAATAAAATAATAACTTAATAAAAAATATGGTTTTAGGATGGGACGGAAAGGAGTTAAAAAATGATCGTAGATATACATAACCATATTTTGTATGAGCTTGATGGTGGTCCTCAAAATCAGAATGAAACGATTTTACTTGCCAAACAAGCAGTTGCATCAGGGATCAGTCATGTTATTGCAACCCCTCATCATAAACATCTTCATAATGGCCATGTTTATGGAATTGATCCATCGACCATTATATTCATGGTAGAGAAAGTTAATCAATATTAAAAGAAAATGAAATACCTTTAACTGTTTATCCCGGAATAGAATTTCACTTACATGAAAATATTCAATTCGATATAGAAAATAACTTGGAACATTTTTTAACTTTAAACAATACAGGAAAATATTTGTTAATGGAGCTTCCATGCCACTATTATCCATCTTATACTGAAGAGGTTCTCTATGAATTACAAAAGAAAGGCTTTGTTCCGATCCTTGCTCAACCTGAAAGGAATAAAGTATTGAGAAAAAATCCATCAAAAATTTTTGATATGATTCAACATGGAATATTAGTCCAGATTACAGCAGGTAGTATAACAGGATCCCATGGAAGACGTTTAAAGAATTTCTCGCTTCATCTATTAGATCATAACCTAGTTCATTTTGTTGCCTCAGATGCCCACCATCATTCACGTCGAAAATTTGAACTAATAAATTCCTATGAATATATTGAAAAGAGCTATTCTTCGAACTACCGAAAGTTACTTGAGGCAATGCAATCCATGTTTTGGAAGGAACTGACTTCAAAATCACCGAGCCTATAATAATCGAAAAAAAGTGGCAGTACTTCATCAGATAGCCATTCTCCAATATCAAATGCCATCAAAATCCAACCATATTTCAAAAAAATTGAATACTATAGACAATTAAAACAAGATCCATATCTCTTTTTCAGGAGGTATTTACTATGAAAAGAATGATAGATTTGATTGGTGCTTTCTTATTGATACTTATTTTTTCACCGATTATGGTCACGATTGCCAGTATGATTTTTATTAATATGGGCACTCCCATTTTGTTTAAGCAGCTCCGCCCTGGCCTTAGCGGAAAACCATTTTATATTTATAAATTTAGAACAATGATAGAAAAGCTAGATGAAGATGGGAATATGTTGCCGGGACAGTTAAGATTAACTAGATTAGGAAAATGGCTAAGAAATTATAGTTTAGATAAATTACCCCAATTGTTTAATGTAATAAGAGGAGACATCAGTTTAGTTGGGCCACGCCCCTTATTAATGGAATATCTTCCTTTATATACAACAGAACAAGCTAGGAGGCATGAGGTCAAGCCAGGAATTACAGGATGGGCTCAAGTTAATGGTCGAAACTCAATTAATTGGGAAGAAAAATTCAAATTAGATATTTGATATGTAGACAATCAGTCTATTTCACTTGACCTAAAAATAATGGCCCTTACTGTTATTAAAGTAATGAAAAGAAAAGGGGTCAGCGCTAGAGATCATTACAGTATGGAACGCTTTAAGGAATAAAAAAGAATATGCAAAAAATGCTTTAAATAGTAACTATAGATTCGTTTCGTTAATATAATGAGGTGTTTGTATGGAAAAAATCCTGATTACTGAGGTTGGCGCTTCCCCTGCTGAAAATGTTATAAAGTCATGCAATCAATCATTAGTGAAGGAAGAAATAATCGGCGTGTCAAGAAATCCGATAAATCTTTTCACTTCTAGAGTTCAAATTAAACGTCACATACCATATGAGTATGCTCTTGATAACGAATATAAAAAGGCATTTCTAAAGATATTAGAAAAAGTGAAGCCTAGTCTTGCTGTATTTATGAGTGATAGAGAAATTTTGGAAGCATCTAAATTTAGAGAGGAAATTACTGCAACAGGAACTCAATTATTTATGCCAAGACATGAGGTGAAAAAAAGTGTACAGATAAATATCAATCTTATATGCTTTGGCAAGCAGAGGGGATAAAAGTCCCTAAAACAATTGTTATAAATAATGAATTTGACCTAAAGACGGCATTTTCTCAGCTTGGGAATAAGGAAGGAAAACTAGATATCATATTATATATGTATATGCATAAAATTAATGACCATTATTAATTACCTAAATATTTTTTCGAACTGAAATAGGATAATCAGAATTGGGACCTCAGGCCATTAGCACTGATCAAGAACTTAGGAGTACTCTTGAATACAGAAACTCTTAGAATAGCGAGCCTAAGAAGGATGAAGACTGTGGCGTTTTTGCACTTAAACTTATTCCCAAAATAAAATTAAGAAAAGCGCAAGCGCCTTGCTCACCCCCGACAAGCATAAGACGGGCCGACAGGAAGGTTGTTCTTTAACCTTCTTGGCGGACTGGCTTATGACCTCGAGGGGGTAGGCGCTGGAGCTATACATTTCTCTAACTCGAGAAAAGTTATACTTATCTGTAAACAAAAGCCTCTAATAAAAGGAATGAGGAAAAAATCCCTATCCTTCTATTAGAGGCATTATTATTAGAAAAAATAGTATTCTTGAAGCACTGATAATATACACGCCATAATCCCTGATATATCTATCTACCTTCACAATCTGGTTATTCTATAAAAACTCCCAATCATCAAGAGAATTAACAACATTGGTAGGCTTCTTTTCATATCTTGCAAGCAATTCCTTTGTCGTTACCCCTGTATGAACGAGTAATGTATCCATCCCTGCATTCATTCCTGCTAAAATATCGGTATCGTAATTATCTCCTACCATGAGGGTTTCTTCTTTTTTCGTACCAAGTACTTGTAAAGCCTGTTCCATAATGATCGATTCCGGCTTTCCAATAAAAATAGGTTTTGTTTGCGTTGAAACAGTAATCACGGAAGTTAATGATCCGTTTCCAGGGAGAAGCCCTCTTTCAGTAGGAATTGCGATATCTCCATTTGTTGAAATAAAGGTAGCTCCATTCCTAACTGCTAGGCAAGCAGTTGCAAGCTTCTCATAATTAATTGTGCGGTCAATTCCAACCACAACATAATCAGCATGCTTCTCCGAAAATCGTAATCCCTTTTCTTTCAAAGCACTTCTAATGCCTTCTTCCCCAATTACGTATACAGAGGCGTCATTCTTTTGCTCAAATATGTAATTCGCCGTCGCCATGCTCGTTGTAAATACTTGCTCATCTTCAGCAGGTATCTTAAATTTTCTAAGCTTATCTGCTACTTGGGCAGGTGTTCTTGAAGAATTATTCGTAACAAAGAGATATGGCAAATCAAGCTCACGCAGTTTATTAACAAAGTCAGCTGCTTCCTTGATCAGCTCTGTCCCCCGATACATCGTACCGTCCAAGTCGATTAAATATCCTTTATATTTCATTCCTTATCATTCCTTAATTCCATGGTTAATTCCGAAAAGCAGACACCGGCCCGAGCTCATTAAGTAAATATAGCCTTATTTTCTCTGGAAATTCCTTAATGATCGGTAAATGCTCACTAAAGACGGCTTTTACTTCCGCATGATTAATATCTATATAATTCTGAACAAGCATTTTCCGGTACTTAATAATTTGCTTACAGCTCTTTGTAAGCTCATCATGTATGACCTTTTCATCGTCTAAAATGTCGACAATATCTTCATAGCTCCCCGGATCGCGCATAATAAACCCATCGATCATAGCATTTCCGACATCGAGGATCGCTTCGATCATCATTTGGCTTGTCCGTTCCATAGCTGCAATTTTAAGGTGTGAATCCAAATTATCGATTTGTTCAAAGAGAGCAAATTGCTGCTCTAAATAAACGAGTGTCGCTTCTATTTTTTCTCGATCAACAAAATACATAAGTTTCACCTTTCTTTCACTACGATGACTTTAAACCTTTCATAAGAGCATTCGGGCGTGCGTAATAATACCCTTGAGCTAAATCAACTTTATTTCTAGAAAGGACTGACGCTTCCGCTTCATTTTCAATTCCTTCTGCGACAACTAATGAGCCTACTTCCCTTGCAACCAATAGAAGTCCTTTTAACATAGATTCTTTAACAGTATTTTTATCAATATCTTGAATAACAGATCGATCAATCTTAATGATATCAGGCATAATTTCACTTATAGAATGTAAGCTTGCATAGCCGGCACCTGTATCATCAATAGCTACCCTAAATCCTAACATTCTCAATACCTTTATATTGTATAGGAAGTTCTCCATCCCTTCAATCGAATCACGTTCTGTTATTTCTAGTGTTAATTGGCGTGGAGAAATATTTTTATTTTTTGCAAGTAATTTTTTAATATCACGAATAAACCGATTATTCCCTAACGTAATTGGGGTAAAATTAATAAAAATATCCTGTGTACAGCCAGTAGTATGTATCTGCTCAAGTGTCTTTTCGAAAACGATAAGCTCTAGATCATAAAGCATGCTTGTTTGTCTAGCCACAGAAAAAAGCTGTAGGGGACTTTCTAAAATAGATTCCTTCGGTCCACGAGTGAGCATTTCCCATGCTCGAACCTCTCCTGTTGCTAAATCAATTATCGGCTGAGCAAGGAGACTGATTTCCTTTTGGGACACTATTTTGCTGACAGTATATAACATTTCATTAAACTCAGTTTGAACACGCTTCTCTGCCATCGCAAGTGCTTGCTGATGAGCTTTCATGATCGCTTCTTGAATTGAGTAATGCTTTTTCTCTATAAACATATAGCCAGTTTCAAATATTGGACGGGCAAGCGGCATCTCCTCATGAAGTTTTTTCTCTGAATTTCGTAAGATCTTTTTCATTTTTTGATCTATTTCATTCACACAATGGTACTCATGATTTATTTTCATTAATAATGTTAATCCATCACTTGAATAATCATGGAGAGCAATTATTTCTTTACTACTGATTTCTTGCTCAATTATTTCTTGAAAGGTTTTCTTTAGTAATCTGATAAATTGAGTATAACCTTGTTCTCCTAGCTGCTCAGACATTTCACGTAAATTCTTTATATTAAAAACAATGACGGCCACTTCCTCACCACTTGCAAACGCTTTTTTAACCCCTTTCATGATAGGATCACGGATAATAAATTGTGGCGGATAAAATCGAATTTTATCTAATGGCAAGAAAATTTTCATCCATTTTTTAAGATTTTTGATTTTCTTTTTATATTGATGGCCCGTGAATTCATTCCTCTCAGATGCAGCGTTTGTATTGACATATGTCACCATTTTATCACAAAATTCGATTATATTTTCCAATCCTAGAAAGATTTATTAAAACAATAAATTATGATCTAAAGAGAAAGAAGTGAGATTTCCATTTCGTTCTGATAGTATAGATATATAATTAAATTTAAGGGGTAAACAAATATGTCCGATCGATTTTTTTTATACGATGATACGGTAAATACGAAGACACGCTTCGTTAGCTTTATGGGAGAAAATCAACGATTTGATTTAGCCATTATTCAATCAGATCGTTACTATGGAAAACATATCGTACTTGATATTCAAAGCAACCGTTTTGCGATTATTGGAACAGATGATTTAAAAGAAGAGGGCTATTTAGAATATGCGTTTAATCTTTCCGAGGAAGATGCTGAAGACTTACGCTCTTTTCTATTTGAGTTAGTTTAGTCTTTTGAATTCTTCTGTTTATTATAACCGAAAGCACAAATAATATAGGAGAACCTCTATCCATTAGGGTTCTCCTTTTTGTCGTACCGATTAATATGAGAGGTGATCGTCTTGAATGATAAAGACCAAAGAGAATTCAGTGATTTTTTAAACGTAGAATCTCAAAGGAATTATCTTACAGCTGAAGAATTGCCAGAGGGAGCTTACGGTTCACGGTTCAATAAGGATAAACCAGTTGAAAATAAAAGTACCCCATGGCTTGAGGGGCAGCGCAAGCATAGCGCCTTTAATTATGAAAATAAAACCTTACACGAAGGTCTCCCTCGTCAAATGGAAGGAGCCCATCCTCCCCACGATGATTAGAAAAGCGGAAGCACCTCGATCACCCCCGACAAGCACAAGACGAGCCTTTCAGAAAGGTGTTCTTTACCTTTCTGGGAGGATTGGCTTGTGACCTCGAGGGGGTAGGTGCTGGAGCTAGACATTTCTCAAATTGCAAAAAGCCGTACTTTATTTTTAAAAAAGGCAATCGGTTAATGACTGATTGCCTTTTCACCATTACTTATCCACTTTTTTTACGACAAAATAAGCACAGCCAAAATTACAAAATTCATATAAATATTCAGTTAATGTACTTATTTTCGTATCAAAGGTCGCCTTTTGATTTTGATCATCAAAGAAGCCGCGCAAACGAAGCTGCCCGTACCCCCAATCCCCTACTATATAATCATATCTGGTCAATATATCACTATATCTTGCTCGAAAGGCTTCTTCATTAAACCCATTTCGCTGATCTTCTATCACTTCATAGCCAACATTATTTATCCAAATCATATTCATCACCTCAAGTTAAAAACGAGTATATTCTTCCTATTATAAATTATAGCTGATACTCCATCAATTTCTAAGAGAAAAAACAATCTGCATGGTTATTCTATACATGAGGAGGTGTTTCAAATAAAACAATCACTAATCATCATAGGGTTATGCGGACTTACGGCGTTAACTGCCTGTCAAAACAAGGAAATGGCTGGAGACGGAATATATGATAGCAGCGGCAATACTATAAATGTCAATAACCAGCGTTCTGAGCTATATAATCGTGACAATGGGCAAACGAATAAAAGTGCTGATTTCGGCTATGTTCGTCATCAAAGAAGCAATGTAATGGGCGAAAATGTTTCTAATAACAAGTATGCATCTATGGATAGAGAACAATTAGCCGATATCATTTCACAAAATTGCACCGATATTCCGAATGTTGATGATGTTTCAACACTCGTTACAGATGAGGAAGTACTGATTATTTATGATACTGACTCCCAAAATCGAAATGAAACCGCAGATCAGGTGAAGAAAATGGCCATGTCCTTTGTCCCTAGATTTTACCATGTTTATGTTAGTGATAATACAGCATTAAGAAAAAATGTTGAAAATTTTGCCACTCTCGCCTCTAACAACCCAAATGCAAATAATGGCATTGACAAAGTCATTAAAGAAATGCTCAAATCTCCTCAAGGTAATAAAATGAGCAGCGGCGAAAACGAAAATGGCGAAATCATTGGAGAAAAATATAAGAATGATAATCGAAACTTAAAATAACATGGATTATTACCATATTGCCATAAGAAAAAAGAGTTCAGCTAATTTATTGCTGAACTCTTTTCGTCATCTTTTCTTGAATTTGAGAAATGTCTTGGTGCTATTGCAATTCAATCATTATGCTTTTCTTAATTCCTGCTCTCCCATTTCTTGCTTTCGCTTAGTTGCAGCATTTACTTGCTCATCTGCATGATAGGAAGAACGGACAAGAGGTCCTGCTTCACAATGGCTGAAGCCTTTGCTTAAAGCAATTTCCTTAAGTTCCTGGAATTCCTCTGGAGTATAATATTTTAAGACCTTTAAATGTTTTTTCGAAGGCTGTAAGTATTGGCCAATTGTCATAATATCAACATTGTTTGCTCTTAAAGCATCCATTGTAGCAATAATTTCTTCTTTCGTTTCCCCTAGTCCTATCATTAAGCTTGATTTTGTCGGAATATCTGGCTGCATCTCTTTCGCCCGACGCAAAAATTCTAAAGAACGATCATATTTTGCACGTGCTCTTACTCTTGGAGTCAGACGCTCAACTGTTTCGATATTATGGTTTAAAATATCTGGACGTGCATCCATAAGTGTTTTTAAATTTTCATATACTCCACCCATATCTGATGGGAGAACCTCAATGCTTGTGAAGGGATTTTTTCTGCGTATCGCTCTAACAGTTTCAGCAAAAACCCCTGCACCGCCATCCTTTAAATCATCCCGTGCTACTGCTGTAACAACGACATGCTTTAAATTCATTAGCACAACAGAATCTGCCACTCTTTCCGGCTCTTGCATGTCCAATTCAGTTGGCAATCCTGTTTTGACTGCACAGAATCGACACGCTCTTGTACATGTATCACCAAGAATCATGAATGTAGCTGTTCTTCTTACTGCCCAGCATTCATGGATATTTGGGCATTTCGCTTCCTCACATACAGTATGGAGGCTATTTTCCCTCATCATTTTTTTCAAACCGGTATAATTTTCATTTGTGTTCAGTTTTATTTTCAGCCATTCTGGCTTACGTATATATTCTTCTTTGGTACTCATTGTATCTACTCCTTATTAGAAAAACTTGGAGTTCGGCAAGTCCTTTCCAACTAGCGAACCTAATAATTCATTCGTATGATGCAACTTTAACATATGATAAAAGCAAGGACAAGCCATAGATGCACGCGATTACCATTAATTGATATAGATTAAATTTTACAAATTTCACAAACTAAATAGGCACACAGTGGAGCTTAAAATAGTAAGGGAGGATTATTGTGAGGCTCATTCAGATTATTATTTTTACATTGCTTCTTACCTTATTACCTCAATCGAACGGTTATGCTCAAGAAAAGAAGCCTGATATATACGCTGAAAGAATGAATTTATATAAACAGATTGAGTCTATAACGAATATCCCCTGGTATTATCTTGCAGGGATTGACCAATATGAGCGAAATGTCCGGCAAGCAAGAAGAGACCTTCCGAAAGCCGAAGGGATTACAGGCATATATATAAGGCCAGAAATATGGGCTGGAATATTAAACCCTGACACGACCGACGAAAATCAATTATCCATTCAATTTTTTAATGGTATTGGGCTAGATGGGGATGGAGATAAGAAAGCAAGTTTAAAAAATGATGTTGATATTCTTTACACTTTTGCCCATTATCTTCAATCATATGGAACGAATCACGATAATATTAAAATAGGATTGTGGGATTATTATAAACGTGACAAAACTGTAGGCATCATAATTGGTAAAGCAAGGCTTTATAAGCATTTTGAACGAATAGATTTAGACGATCATGCTTTTCCATTACCTGTAAGAAGTCATTACAGTTACAGAAACACATGGGGTGCTGCCCGTGGCTGGGGTGGAAGAAGAAGTCATGAAGGAACGGATATTTTTGCAGGCTACGGCGTACCAGTACGTGCAACTGCATATGGAATCGTGGAAATGAAGGGTTGGAATCGATTTGGCGGCTGGCGGATTGGAATTCGAGATATAAATAATAATTATCATTATTTCGCACATTTAAGCGGTTTCGCCAAAGATTTAAAGCTTGGTCAAATTGTTGAGCCCGGAATGCTTATAGGCGGAGTTGGCAGTTCTGGTTATGGACCACCTGGAACTTCTGGAAAGTTTCCACCACATCTCCATTATGGAATATATAAAGACAATGGCTATACGGAATGGTCTTTTGATCCATACCCTCATCTAAAATTATGGGAGAGACAGGAGCGGAATAAAAAGAAGTGAGCTCATTTCAGCATGCTGAATCATCGGTAATTTAGACTGTCCTAATACCATAAAAACAGGAAATTTGAAGAAATATAAAAGCTGACTGTATTAGTTTAAAACCCTGCCATTTAATATGTTGTGCAGGATCTGAAACAATCTGAGTCAGCTTTTATTATTTTTATTAATGACCGCCAAGATATGCTTTTTTTATATCTTCACTTGCTTGCAGCTCTGCTGCTGTACCAGAAACAGTTACACGTCCTGTTTCAATAACATAAGCTCGATTGGCAATCGATAAAGCCATATGTGCATTTTGTTCCACCAAAAGAATAGTTGTCCCGTTGCGGCTAATATCCTCAATAATTTGGAAGATGGTTTTAACCATAAGTGGAGCTAGCCCCATGGAAGGCTCATCTAGTAAAAGGAGCTTAGGTCTTGCCATGATTGCTCTCCCCATCGCTAACATTTGCTGTTCTCCACCTGATAATGTCCCTGACAGCTGTTTTCTTCGCTCAAGCAAACGCGGAAAAGTCTCATAAACCTTTTGGATATCTTTGTGGATCTCTTTTGAATCCTTCCTTAAAAACGCTCCCAGTTCTAGGTTTTCCTCAACTGTCATGTTCGCAAACACGCGACGCCCCTCTGGTACCTGGGATATCCCCGCTTTTACAATCGCTTGTGCTGGTTTTCCTCCTATTGAATCACCTAAATATTGGATAGATCCATTTTTGGGTTTAAGAAGTCCTGATAATGTTTTCAAAAGAGTACTTTTCCCTGCTCCATTCGCTCCAATTAATGTAACAATTTCGCCTTCATTTACTTCCAGCGAAACACCTTTAAGTGCTTGTATATTCCCATAGAAAACATCAATTTGATCTACTTTAAGCATGGTCGATAGTAACCTCCTCTCCTAGGTAAGCCTCGATGACTTTTGGGTGATTACGAATTTCTTCTGGTGTACCTTTGGCAATAAGCTGGCCATGATCTAACACATAAATCCTTTCACAAATGCCCATTACCAAATTCATATCATGCTCAATTAATAGAATCGTTAAATTAAATTGTTTTCTTATAAAGGCAATTAACTCCATTAGATCATGCGTTTCCTGGGGATTCATCCCAGCTGCTGGTTCATCCAGTAATAAAAGTTTCGGCCCTGCTGCTAATGCTCTTGCAATTTCTAACCGTCGCTGTTGTCCATAGGGCAAATTTTTCGCTTTTTCATCTTTAAATTTATCTAATTGAAAGATCTTTAGGAACTCTAATGATTTTTCCTCCATCTCTTTTTCTCCAGAAAAGTGAGAAGGGAGGCGTAGGATTGAGCTAATAATGGAATGCTTTGCTAATGAATGATAAGCTACCTTAACATTGTCTAACACAGACAACTCATTGAAAAGCCTTATATTCTGAAACGTACGACTAATTCCCAGACGTGTAACTTTGTATGGAGGCAGCCCATTAAGACGCTTTCCTTCTAGTAAAATTTCGCCTTCTGTAGGTACATAGACGCCGGTTAATAAGTTAAAACTAGTTGTTTTTCCGGCACCGTTCGGCCCGATTAGCCCAACAAGCTCGCCTTGGTGAATTTCCATACTAAAACCGGAAACAGCTTTTAGTCCACCGAACTGAATGCCAGCAGCTTGAACTTGAAGTAAAGGCGTTTTCCCCATACTAATTACCTCCTTTCGCACTTTTCCATTTTCCAAAGAAATCAGTAATTTCACGCGTTCCCATCAATCCTTGTGGGCGATATAACATAACAATAATTAGCACAAGACTATACAAGATCATTCGTGTTTCTGGATAATCCTGTAAGAAGGTTGAAACTAGAGTTAATAGAATAGCTGAAATTACTGCTCCTGATAAGCTGCCAAGTCCTCCTAGAACAACAAAAATTAATATATCAAATGACTTTAAGAACCCGAAGTTTGTCGGCAGAATAATATAAAAGTTATGAGAATACAAACCGCCTGCAATCCCCGCAAAGAAGGAGCCTAACGCGAAAGCGATAACCTTATAAAAGGTTGTATTAATCCCCATAGCATCCGCAGCAATTTCATTCTCCCGAACAGATATACATGCACGTCCGTGTCTGGAATTTGTAAAGTTCATAATAACTAATATTGTAATAAATAGACATACGAACGTATATGTCCAGGTTGTTAGATGGGAAACCTGCATTCCAGCAGCTCCACCAACATAATCAATATTTAGGAATACAATCCGAATAATTTCAGCAAAGCCTAATGTCGCAATCGCTAAATAATCACCCTTTAAACGTAGACTTGGGATCCCAACTATGAGTCCTGCTAAAGCAGCTACAATCCCACCGACTAATATAGCCACTGGAAAAGGAAGATGTAATTTCATCGTGAAAATGGCTGAAATATATGCCCCAACTGCTAAAAATCCAGCATGCCCAATTGAAAATTGACCAGTAATACCTATTACTAAATGAAGACTTACTGCCAAAATGATGTTTATGCCAATAAAGATAAGCGTATTAGAATAAAATGAATTTAAGATTCCGGCACTGATTAGAAATTGAACAGTTCCATATACAATAATTGATACTATCAAAAATAGCCAAAATCCTTTTGCCTTTTTCATAATCTGTTCACCTACACTTTCTCTCTAGCATTTTTGCCGAAGATGCCCGACGGTCTAAATAGAAGAATTAGGATAAGAATGATGAATGCTGCTGCATCTCTCCAAAGTGAAAAGCCTAAAGCACTTACTATTGTCTCTACCACTCCAAGTACAAGCCCACCGACCATTGCTCCTGGAATAATACCTATTCCGCCTAAAACGGCAGCTACGAAAGCCTTTAAACCTGGAATGATCCCCATTAAAGGTTCTATTTTCGTATAATAAACACCAAATATTACGCCTGCCGCCCCTGCCATAGCTGAACCAATAGCAAAAGTAGCTGAAATTGTATTATCTACATTAATCCCCATCAAACGAGCAGCGTCCATATCATGAGATACCGCACGCATGGCCTTACCAATTTTTGTTTTATGAACGATAAATTGCAAAATAAGCATTAGAACAATGGACACGGAGAGAATTAATAGAGATTGGCTGCTGATTTGAGCACCAAAAAATTCAAAGGATTTGTTTGGTAATACATTCGGATAAGCTTCCGGTTGTGCACCTCGAACATAGATCACTCCATATTCGATTAGAAGGGAAACACCGATTGCCGTAATTAAAGCGGCAATTCGGGTAGCATTACGAAGACGCTTATAAGCGATTCTCTCAATAAGAACTCCTAATATGGCACAGACAGTCATGGCCAGTAATAAAGCCGGGAAAAAGCCTAATCCCCATCCTGTAATAGCATAAAAGCCAACAAACGCACCAATCATAAAAACATCGCCATGAGCAAAGTTAATTAATTTAATAATTCCATAAACCATCGTATAACCTAATGCGATTAACCCATAAATACTGCCGAGTGAAATACCGTTAATTAATTGTTGTACCCATTCCATGAACTCTCACTCCTTTATAGAAAAGCGGAAGCGCCTTCGGAACAATCAAAGGACAATTGTTCCTGCGATGTCTGTTCGCAGAAGCTTTCCTTTGTGCTCAGGGGCGACAAGCATAAGACAAGCTGGCTAGAAGGTTGCTCTTTAACCTTCTGGACTGATTGGCTTATGACCTCGAGCCCCTAGGCGCAGTAGCTAGACATATTAGAAAAGCGGAAGCGCCTCGCTCAGGGGCGACAAGCACAAGACGAGCCTCACTGAAAGGTGTTCTTTACCTTTCTGGGAGGATTGGCTTGTGACCTCGAGCCCCTAGGCGCCGTAGCTAGACATTTTAGAAAAGCGGAAGCGCCTTGGCGCTGGAGCTTGCTGACTTTTCGACATAAAAACTGATATTTCGTATCATTAAGAATGAAAAATGGGAGGATAGGATAATCCCCCCATTTCCTTGGTTAATCTTAAGGATTAACTTTTGTGTTGAATTTTTGTTTTCCATCAACATACTCTAAAACTGTTGCTGATTTAATTAAGTGGTGTTTCTTATCAACAGTGATTGTACCAGTGATTAAAGATAAATCCTTAGTAGCGGCAAGAGCATCTTTAATTTTTTCTGAATCAGATGTAGTTCCAGCACGTTTCATTGCATCTACTAAAAGGTAAACTGTGTCATAGCCAAGTGCGTTAAAGGCATCTGGTGATTTGCCGTTATACTTATCTCCAAAAGCTTTAACAAACTTTTGAATTGTTGCATCTTGATCTTCAGAAGAATAGTGGTTAATAATGAAAGTGTTATTTAAAGCATCAGCACCAGCTAATTCAACTAGCTTCGGAGAATCCCAGCCGTCAGCTCCCATTAAAGGAACTGTGATTCCCATTTCTCTGGCTTGCTTAACGATTAGACCTACTTCTTCATAGTATCCAGGAATGAAAATATATTCTGGATTTTTTGATTTAATAAGAGTTAATGTCGAACGGAAGTCAGTATCCTTTGCTACATAGGATTCATTAGCTACAATTTTTCCTCCTCCAGCTTCGAAAGTTTCTTTAAATGAGGCAGCAAGACCCTTTGCATAATCACTTGCATTATCCGCATATATAGCTACATTTTTTACCTTAAGTTCGTTTAGAGCAAAGTTAGCTGCAACTGTTCCTTGGAATGGGTCAATAAACGCAGTACGGAATACGAACTCATTTACTGTTCCATCCTCTTTTACTGTTACAGTTGGGCTTGTTCCAGATGGAGAGATAAGTACTGTCTTAGTATCATTTGCAATTTGCGCTTGTGCCACTGTATTACCACTTGTAGCTGAACCAATAATTGCTGTTACTTTATCTTGGCTCGTCAATTTAATTGCAGCGTTTGTCGCCTCAGCTGCATCTGATTTATTATCAACTTTAATTGGTTCTAACTTTTTCCCATCTACTCCACCATTATTATTAATTTCCTCAATTGCTAGAGCGACCCCATCAGCAATACCTGTCCCGTAGGAGGCAACTCCACCTGAAAGTTCTAAGTTCAAACCAATCTTTATTGTGTCTCCATCTTTTGAACCTGTTTCTTTACTCACTCCACAACCAGCCAATAGTCCTGCAACTAATGCTGAAGCCATTAGGACAGAAGTAATTTTTTTCTTAAAAACCACTTGTATTCCCCCTTTTTTCGATTATTCAAACAATTTAAAACATAATAAGGTATTTGTTCGATTATTGTGTGGTTAATCTCCCTTTTACCCACTATTGCAGTCAGACTTTCTACCTAAATTCGTTTAGGGATTCTAAGTTTTCTGACTATTTAATTTAATATAAAGCTAGTATATTATTTTTAAATTAGTCTGTCAAAACATTCTTATAAAAAGGAATGAATATAGAAAAATTCATAGACTCTCTGCTACGTTAATGAAATACTTTAAATTATTATCAATTTATTATTATACTAATTATTATTCTGAAAAAAATGGAATTTCAAAGGATTACTACGACTATATTTGAAAAAAAGTGAGTATATGCTAACAAATTTATTCTTTCCATAAAGAAAACTCGCCGATTGGCGAGCCTTGGAAAGGCGAAGACAGAGGCGTAGTTGCACTTATACTTAACTCCTAAAATTGGCAACTACGTCGGATCATCTTCTGCGCTGGCAATTTATACTTAACGTATAAAAAAACTTTCCCTAAATAGAGAAAGCCTACTGCAACTTTATTAATGGGTAATTCCTGCTAAAATAGCAAACAATTTTCTCATTAAAATGCGGTATCACAACTTAGAATCATTAGGTTTAGTTCCTTCTTTAAGTCTACTTCATACGGAATAACTCTCTCTCCATTTTGTTCTATAATTCTTATTATTGGCCTATCACCATATCCAGTATTTTGTCCTGAAACGATCCCTTTACGTCCATCATTAAGTTCTACTGTAATACCAACTGGATATATCGCAACGGCTAAGCGAAAGGCTTCAACAATTCTCTGGTCAAATAATGTCCCTGATCCTGCGTAAAGAATTTCCAAACCTTCATGTGGAAGCATTGCTCTCCTGTATACTCGATTCGATGTAACTGCATCAAACACATCAGCAACAGCAATAATTTTCCCAAAATAATGAATTTCAGATCCCATTATTCCTCTTGGATAACCAGTACCATTTATCCGCTCATGGTGCTGATAGGCACAGTGTGCGACTAGCAGTGGAATCGTCTGTACCTTTCTTAAAATTTCAAAGCCTTCTTCTGCATGCTTTTTGATCGCCTCATACTCATCCGCGGTTAATTGATTTGGTTTCAATAAAACATCTAAAGGAACCTTAAGTTTCCCAATATCATGGAATATCGCCCCAAGTCCTAAAATTTCAAGCTCCTTTGGAGAAAGTTTCAATTCCATTCCAATTGCTAAAGTATATAGCGTGACATTCAATGAATGTGTAAAAATATAATTATCGTATGTAAATGCATCAGAGAGTAAAATTAATAATTCATTTTTACTTTTTATTTCTTCAAGGAGTGAACGAATTAATTGAGAAAAACGCTTTGAAGTTTTTTCAACAACGAAGGAGCTGGATAGCTTTTGTTCTTTTTGAATATTATGAAATGTTGTAAAGATGGTCTGAATTGCTTCTCTCCGAAGGGAATCAGAAAGTGTCCCTTCACATATAATATCCTCTGACTGGCTATCTTTTATATAAATATAACTAATTCCTAGCTCTTGAAGACGCTGAATGATGACCTCCTTTAATACCATTCCTTCATTTAGCAATATTTGTCCCTTTTCATTGTATATCGCTTTAGCAAGGAATGAACCTGCTTCCACCGATGCTGTTGTCACTAATCTCATGAATTACACCTATTTCATATGTAAAGTTTTCATCTATAAATTGAAATAATCATCCACATTACCAATTATTTCATAAAGCTTTTTCTACTTTTTGCGACATTTTTCCTATTGATTCTACATTAACCTTTTTTTAGTCAAAATTTCAACCTACAATAGTCCTTTTTTTATAAAAAATATGTTAGTATTTTTAAATGAAGATGAAAGTTTAAATTTCCATATATAACAAGAAAAGAGCGTATGCCAAATAAAAAAGCACCTCTATGAGATGCGTTCATTTCAAAATATTATCAAATTGCTCTTTGTTTCTGCGATTCGTTTACTTCTTTTGATTTATAGGATGGATAATCTTTATCAACGAAAGGAATTATACACATAATACTCATAAAAACATAAAGCGCCCTATTGCTATTTATATCTCCACTAACCATTGAGTTCGCTAAATAATATATGAACAAACATATTACCGTTAAATGAACGCTATTATTAAATCTACTTCTATCTATCTTTAGTATCATACCTCTATAAATGCTTAATATGAAATATAAAGAAAAGATAAATAATCCAACCAAACCTAACTCGGAAAGTATTTCTAATACAATATTATGCGGATAATCAGATGCATCTAACCCACTATAATAAAGTGGGAAACTACCAATACCTCCACCAAAGATGACGTGATTTTGGAAAGTGTCAAATGCAGATTCCATTCTCTCAGTTCTTCCATCCGCAGAAGAACTTTCTGTGAATAATACTGAAAATCGATATATTATCGTATCAAAAAAACCTTTTGTTGCAAGTCCAACTAAAATTACTGACCCTAAAATAATAGAGGCTAGTAAAACTTTGGTTCCTTTCCTAATGTAAATAAAACCTCTTTTTATTCTAACGGATTTATACAATGCATAGATCAAAGATAAAGCGAAAGCAACTAATGGCATTCTACTTCCAGTTGAAAACAATACAAATGACACTAAGATAATTGAAAAGAATGAAATCAGTTTAACTTTTTTACTGCTCTCTCCTATTAAAAACAAAAATATTAAGATAATTAATGCTACACCATTAAGCCTAGCTAAACCTTGATAATTTCCATCATTAAATCCAATAAAACCTATTGAAGAGCCTCTTAAAAATATTGAAGGTAACATTACAGCAGATAATATCACTGATAGTACAGATAAATAAAGTAAAAATCTAACAATAGACTGTTTGTCCTTAAACAAAAAGAAAGGAAAAACAATTGCTGGCATTGTTACTACAGCGAACTTAATTATCTTTTCAGTTGCGTAAATTTGACTCGGTGTGAACATATAGCTGAACAATAACAATCCGAAAATTAACATTGTAATAAAAAGAGGCATTCTTGCATATTTTGCAATTGAAGTATTCCTACTTAAACGATACAGTATTGAAAGCCCAGTAAGAACTAAAAATAAAGCAGATATATCTATAGATAAGTTCAAACTTTCTTTAAACACTCCTGAAAATAAAAAGATAGCAAAAAACATTTCTCCAAAATAGAGTTTTTTCGACATAATACACCTCAGATTTTATATTACTTCTAATAGTATACTATGAAATTAATACATAATATATCAAACTTCCGGATCAAACTTCCGGTTATTCTGATAAAACTAAGGTTTGATAAGTTAAATTGGCGTTATCGTTTTGAAGAATATGATGGCAAAGTTATGAGCTTTTGGTATGAAGATCATCAAACTGGAAAATCACCTTTTGATTACTCGGAAACCACGCCTTCAATAAATCTAATACAACTTTTTGTCAAGACTTTCCCAAAAAATTATAGGGAATATACTCACTTGAAACCCATTCATTTCGATTATCTAGCGCTCCTTCTGTTACTAGGGCATGAATATCTGGGTTGAATTTTAAATCTCTTCCAAATGTATGGATTACCGTAATAACTCCAACTGTCAAATTACGCTAAACAATAAAAAAGGCAGCCATATTTTTGGCATGCCTATAGCATCTTTAGAAGTGCTTCTTTTCCTATCATTCCTTTGTGAATACCTAAAGCCTCAGCTTCATAAGTGACAGATTCAAGTGGAGCATCAAGGAGCTGGTCAATAGTTTTTACGCCTACTGCTCGGCCTGCTATCACTTTACGATCATTTAGCTTCTCATTTAATAATGCGACATCAAGAGCGCCGCACATTATATATCCTTTATCGTTTGTAACAACAAGTAAAGTTGTTTTGGGCAGTTGAACAGAAACACTTAAAAAGGTATGTCCTAGTATGTCTATCGGTTTCAAATCAATCAACAGATGAACACTCCTTTCCCTTCCTTTACAAAGTATGCAAAATAATAAAAAGAGTGTATTCATCTAGAATTCGGAAAACAGGTAAGGGAAAACCGGCAATATTCTAAAACATTCTGCGTTAAAATAAATTCATCTGTCTCGGAGCTAAGTCGTCATATTGTATATTTAATATATTTATTAACTGTTTTGCATTGTCAGCAGCGTCACCACCAGAATTATTGTTAAAGACGACATATACATTCTTACACGCTTTTTCGAGCTTTTGCAGATGCATAACCCACTCTGATAGCTCCTGATGATTATAACGGTATAAATATCTAACTTCCCGCCAGTTCTCAGCATTTTTCTTTTGCCACCCATGAACATTTCTGCCATGAAAACGAACTAACACCTTTTCATCATTCGTTGGCTCTAGAACTGTAGGAACCGAGCCCTCTCCAGATTGTGGTTCATCACAAATACTATGTATCCATTTCTCATCCTTCATAAATTGGATCGTCTTATCCTTATATTCTTTTTTAAACCATGATTGGTGACGGAATTCTAATGCACATGGTATATCTGTCATCTGTTCTTTACACCAACGTAAGTAGTCTACATTTTGTTTTTTACAATCAAACCATGGTGGAAATTGAAAGAGCACCATTGCAAGTTTGTTTGACTCTATATATGGATGCAGTGAATCCTTAAAGGCAGCAAACATTTCGTTCTTATCTTGAAAAGGAATTTCGCCTCTTTCATGTCCCGTCATTCCTTGGTAGGCTTTAACAATAAATTGAAAAGAATTCGGAGTATCATTAACCCATTTCTCAGAATTCCGTTTGGGCTGGACAGCATAAAAGGTTGAATCCACCTCAACCGTTGGGAAAAAACCGCCATATTCCTTTAATTTATCTCGAGGGGAAATTGGATTTGAATATAAGCTGTCATGATCCCCCCAACCTGTTACACCTATTAATATCATGAAAACCAACCTCCAATTTGAGGGTAAACATTCTTGAATCAGTATAATCGAACGTGATTGCAATAATGGCTAAACAAATATCCGCTCACCGTTACTGGTGAGCGGACATTTGGATTATATTAACCAATAGAGCCTTCCATCTCGAACTTAATCAAACGGTTCATTTCTACCGCATATTCCATTGGAAGTTCTTTCGTAAATGGCTCGATGAAGCCCATTACGATCATTTCCGTTGCTTCTTCCTCAGAAATTCCACGGCTCATGAGATAGAATAATTGCTCTTCAGAAACCTTTGAAACCTTCGCTTCGTGCTCTAATGAGATGTTATCATTCATGATTTCGTTATATGGAATTGTATCTGAAGTTGACTGATTATCCATAATTAACGTGTCACATTCGATATTAGCACGGGCACCATCTGCTTTTCGCCCGAATTGAACGATTCCACGATATGTTACTTTTCCGCCTTGCTTAGAAATGGATTTTGATACGATCGTAGAAGAAGTGTTTGGTGCAAGGTGAATCATTTTCGCTCCAGCATCCTGGTGCTGACCTTTACCTGCTAACGCGATGGAAAGAGTCATACCACGAGCACCTTCTCCTTTTAAAATAACTGCTGGATATTTCATTGTTAATTTCGAACCGATGTTGCCATCAATCCATTCCATTGTCGCATTTGCTTCACAAACGGCACGCTTTGTAACAAGGTTATACACGTTGTTTGCCCAATTTTGGATGGTTGTATAACGGCAGTAAGCATCCTTCTTGATGATGATTTCTACAACAGCACTGTGAAGAGAGTTTGTTGTGTAAACAGGAGCTGTACAGCCTTCTACATAGTGAACATGTGCGCCTTCATCCACGATAATAAGCGTACGTTCAAATTGACCCATATTTTCAGAGTTAATACGGAAATATGCCTGTAATGGTGTTTCCACTTTAATTCCTTTAGGAACATAAATGAAAGATCCACCAGACCAAACAGCTGAGTTTAATGCAGCAAACTTGTTATCTGTTGGAGGAATTACCTTCGCCCAATGCTCACGGAAAATATCTTCATTTTCACGTAAAGCAGAGTCTGTATCTTTAAATACGATTCCTTGTGCTTCAAGATCTTCCTGCATGTTATGATAAACAACCTCAGATTCATATTGAGCAGAAACCCCTGCTAAATACTTTTGCTCCGCTTCAGGGATCCCAAGCTTATCAAATGTTTGCTTAATTTCCTCTGGCACTTCATCCCATGAACGCTCAGTTTTCTCAGATGGTTTAACATAATACGTAATTTCATCAAAGTTCAATGACGCTAAATCTCCGCCCCATTGCGGCATCGGCATGTTGTAGAAATGCTCTAATGATTTCAAACGGAAGTCTAGCATCCACTGTGGCTCTTCCTTCATTTTTGAAATTTCTTCAACAATTTCTTTCGTCAAACCGCGTTTTGAGCGGAAAATGGAAACGTCTTTATCGGCAAATCCATATTTGTAATCGCCAATTTCAGGCATCTTTTTTGCCATCGTCGTATTCCTCCTTAAAAGTGTCCAGAACAAGCAAGACACTTACATAATTGTTTGGCATAAGTTGATTTCCGCTGCAGGCACTCGCTTTCCGCGGGCGGTCCGGGAGCCTCCTCGTCGCTATCGCTCCTGCGGGGTCTCCCGTGACACGCTTCTCCCGCAGGAGTCGAGTGCCTTCCGCTACAATCAACGACTAAATTGCGTTATCAACTTCCCATTTAACATAACCATTATAAAAAGCTACTTAGAATCCTCTTTTAACCCTTTCTCCATTGCCTTCCACGCTAATGTTGCACACTTTATTCTAGCAGGGAATTTTGAAACACCTGAAAGAGCTTCGATATCTCCAAGATCTAAATCAACATCATATTCTTTCCCCTGCATTATATGTGAAAAAACCTCTGAAAGCTTTAAGGCATCTTCAATATTTAATCCTTTTATTGCTTGGGTCATCATGGAAGCGGACGACATCGAAATGGAGCAGCCTTCACCCTCGAATTTCGCATCAGTTACTTTACCATCCTCTAGCTTTAACATCAATTGAATTCGATCTCCACATGTTGGGTTATTCATATTGATTGTTAAGCTACCATCTTCTAAAACCCCTCTGTTACGAGGATTTTTATAATGATCCATGATTACTTGTCTATATAGAGTATCTAAATTATTAGAAGACATCGCTGAAATACTCCTTTGTTTTGACAAGCCCTTGAACAAGCTTATCAATCTCTTCTTCTGTATTGTACAGGTAGAAGCTTGCTCGTGCTGTCGCAGAAGCTTTCAGCCATTTCATTAACGGTTGTGCACAATGATGGCCAGCACGGACAGCAATTCCTTCAGCATCCAATACAGTTGCTACATCATGAGGATGAACATCATTAAGGTTAAAGGTAACCAACCCTGCTCGTTTTGCTGCTTCTTTCGGGCCATAAATCGTGATTCCCTCAACCTGTGACATTTTTTCCAGAGCATAAGCAGCAAGCTTGTGCTCATGAGCCTCAATATTTTCTAAACCAACCTCTTGTAAGAAATCGATGGCAGCTCCTAATCCAATTGCACCAGCAATGATTGGGGTACCTCCTTCAAACTTCCAAGGAAGCTCCTTCCATGTGGATTCATATAATCCTACAAAATCAATCATTTCTCCGCCGAACTCGATTGGTTCCATGTTTTCAAGATGCTCTTTCTTTCCATACAGAACACCGATGCCTGTAGGTCCACACATTTTATGAGCGGAAAAAGCAAAGAAATCACAGTCTAAATCTTGAACATCCACTTTTAAATGTGGAGTACTTTGTGCACCATCTACAACCATGACTGCCCCATTTTGATGAGCAATTTTCGCGATATCCTTAATAGGGTTCACGACACCAAGTACATTTGATACATGCATAATGGAAACAATCTTTGTATTACTTGTTACTGTTGCTTTGACATCATCAAGGGAAATCGTACCATCTTCTTGAAGAGGCAAGTATTTCAAGACGGCACCCGTTTGCTTTGCCACTTGCTGCCAAGGAATGATGTTACTATGATGCTCCATATACGAAATGACGATTTCATCGCCCTCTGAGAGGTTAGCTCTTGCATAGCTTGCTGCAACAGTGTTAAGAGCCGTCGTTGTTCCTCTTGTAAAAATGACTTCTTCTGTTGATTTTGCATTAATAAACTTTCGAACCTTTTCTCTTGCACCCTCATAGCCATCCGTCGCTTTCGTACCTAGCGTATGGACACCTCTGTGTACATTTGAATTATATTCACGATAATATCTATCCACCGCTTCTATGACCTGAACAGGCTTTTGGGATGTTGCAGCACTGTCAAGATATACGAGCGGATTCCCATTAACTTCTTGATTAAGAATTGGAAATTGGTTGCGGATATCCTGGATATTCATTATCTTACTTTCCTTTCAATAACTTCAACGAGCTGCTTTTTAACACCTTCAATTGGAAGTGCATTTACAACAGGTGCTAAGAAACCATGGATAACAAGTCGCTCTGCTTCTGTCTTTGGAATACCACGACTCATTAAATAATAGAGCTGAAGCGGATCAACACGCCCTACAGAAGCAGCGTGGCCTGCTGTCACATCGTCTTCATCAATTAATAGAATTGGATTTGCATCTCCGCGTGCTTTTTCATTCAACATAAGAACGCGAGATTCTTGTTCTGCATTAGACTTAGATGCCCCATGCTCAATTTTCCCAATTCCGTTAAAGATAGTAGTTGCAGAATCTTTTACTACTCCATGCTTAAGGATATAGCCTTCTGAGCTCTTACCAAAATGTACAATACTAGTTGTGAAATTTTGTGTTTGCTCGCCATTTCCAACAACAACCGTTTTCGAATCTCCAAATGATCCGTCACCCATTAGGTTTGTCACATTTTCATAAATCGTGTTGCTATTATTCATTAAGCCTAGAGCCCATTCAATACGAGCATCTCTGTCAGCAATACCGCGGCGGTTTACATAACCAGTAAGACCTTTAGCAAGCGTATCAACTGCTCCATATTGCACTTTTGAACCAGGGCCTGCTATTACTTCTGTTACAATATTGAAAACTCCGTTTGCAGAATCCATTGTTGAAACATAGTTCTCTACGTATGTGACTGAACTATTATCTTCAGCAACGACAATCACATGATTGAAAAGAGTTGTGTTTTGATTATCATGAAGATAGATAGCTTGAATTGGCTGGCTAACTTCTACATTTTTTGGAATATATAAGAAAGCTCCACCATTTACTAAAGCAGCATGTAATGCCGTTAACTTATTTTCATCTGCTTTAACGCCTTTAGTCATAAAATACTTTTGGAGTAAATCGCTATGCTCTCTAGCAGCTGTAAAGATATCAGTGAAAATAACTCCATTTTCCTGAAGCTCTTTAGAAACTGCTAAATAAGTTGGTCTGTTATTGCGTTGAATATATAAATTGTGTTCAGTAGCTTCAAGATTGATTAATGTTTTAACTTCGTCAGGAAGTTCATTTAATGATGAGAAATCCTCACTGGCTACAATATGTTGATTGAACTGTGTAAAGTTCCAATTTTTGATATTTGTTTTATCAGGCTTAGGCATTGGCAAGTTTTCAGAGATTTCAAGAGCTTGTAAACGAAACTCTGTTAACCAAGCCGGTTCACCCATATCTTTTGAAAAGGAACGAATATATTCCTTGTCAAATGGTAATTTTGTTTCTGTTGACATAATGATCCCCCTAACAATTACGCTTCTTGGCCAACTGTTTCGTCTTCAATACCTAACTCTTTCTTAATCCAGTCATAACCTTCTGACTCTAGACGCTGTGCAAGCTCAGGGCCGCCTGATTTTACAATGCGTCCTTGCATCATAACATGTACATAGTCAGGAGTGATGTAGTTTAGAAGACGTTGGTAGTGAGTGATGATTAAGCATCCAAAATCCTCACCGCGCATATCATTGATTCCTTTGGAAACAACCTTTAATGCATCGATATCAAGACCTGAATCGATTTCATCAAGAATCGCAATCTTAGGTTCAAGCATCATAAGCTGCAGAATTTCATTACGCTTTTTCTCTCCACCTGAGAATCCTTCATTTAAATAACGTTGTGCCATATCCTGATCCATTTCAAGGAATTCCATTTTGCTGTCCATTTTACGGATAAACTTCATTAATGAAATTTCATTGCCTTCCTCTTGGCGGCTATTGATCGCTGAACGTAAAAAGTCTGCATTTGTAACCCCGCTAATTTCACTTGGATATTGCATAGCTAGGAATAGACCTGCACGTGCACGCTCGTCAACTTCCATTTCCAGCACATCGTCGCCATCAAGGGTAACACTTCCCTTAGTTACTTCATATTTAGGATGACCCATAATTGCAGATGAAAGTGTTGATTTACCTGTACCGTTTGGTCCCATGATTGCATGGATTTCTCCACCTTTTATTTCTAGGTTTACGCCTTTTAATATTTCTTTGCCTTCAATTTCAACATGAAGATCATTAATTGATAATTTTGAACCTGCCATTACTTTACCCTCCATCAATAAAAGAAGATTTTATCTTACGGCAGTTTGCCGCAACCCTCTATTCTCATTTTATTCTCATTACAATCTTATAACAAATTAAAAGTGTTAGCAACTCTCTTTCACTTATTTAACAAGTCGTTCATAGTGGAAACTCAAGGTATATTTATTTAAAGGATTTTTTGATTATCGACCATGTTAAACTTTCCAGTTGATTTCCACTGCAGGCACTAAGCGATCGCGGGCGGTCCGGAAGCCTCCTCGTCGCTATCGCTCCTGCGGGGTCTCCCTTTGACTCGCTTCTCCCGCAGGACGTTGAATAATCTTCCCCGAATACTCACCGCACGAAGAAAATGCGAATGCATTTTCGAGGATCTCGCGCCTTCCGCTCCAATCAACAACAAAATAGCATTATCAACTCGGAGATTTAAAAAAGCCTAATTATTCCCCATAAAATTCACCTTATTTATTTTAACCTTGCCCATTAATTTCATGTATGAGGAGGTAATTATTGAGAATTTCCTTTAGGATTTATTAGCAGATATTTAAATAAAAACACACTTTACTTTAGTACGTTAATAAAATTAAACTTTCCTTTTAGCTGAAAAAAAGGAGATCAGCACTTACAGCTGAGTCCCCTTTTCTTCCTTATATTATAGTTTCATTTTTATGAGTGAATCTTTCTCTCGAAATCAGCAACCATCTGCTTGCTTTTTATATAGTCTTCTTGACGCTTTTTTTCTACTTTCATTCTTACTTCGTGTTTTTGACTATACAATGCATACCCAACACCATGGGATCCACGCATAGCTTTTTCCATATCGTGTGTGTAATTTAATTGCAGCTGGTTGATAAAAACCAATCCTTTCATCAATTCGGGTTTTTTTTTCAGGTTAGATTTTACACCGAAGTGAAATGAATTACAAAGGCGAAAATTAGAAAAAAACATCATAATAAATTGATTAAAACTGATTAAAACGCTTACATCTTTATCATGCTTAAAATATTGTGAGAATTCGTAAGAAAGAAAGTATAATAATTTTTTTAAGAAATAATATTGATACAAAAAATCCTGTGCAGCAAGCGTTTAAAACGTCTGAGACAATTTCACTTGTAGACTTCAGCGTACCTTGGAAGCTAAGAACTATAATAGATCCATTTCCATAATGACTAAACAAAACCTAAAATATAAAAAACTCGCCAACTGGCGAGTTTTCATTAAATTAGAATGCAGGAACAACTGCACCTTTATATTTATCCAGAATAAAGTTTTTAATGTCATCAGAGTGCAGCACTTCTATTAAAGCTTTGATTGCTTCACTATTTTCATCACCCTTACGGACTGCAATAATATTGACGTATGGTGACTCATTCCCTTCAATGGCAATTGAATCTTTTAATGGGTTAAGACCAGCATCAATAGCAAAGTTTGAATTAATGACAACCGCATCACCCTCATTGTTATTATAAATCTGTGGTAATAATGACGGCTCGTAATCTGTGTCAAACTTAATATTTTTTGGATTTTCAACAATATCCTCTAAAGTTGCGGCTGATTTATCTACACCTTCTTTTAATTTGATAAGCCCTTCACTTTCTAGAATTGCTAAGATACGACCATGGTCAGCTACAGAATTACTAATGATAATATGTGCTCCATCTGGTAAATCACTTAAGCTTTTATATTTTTTTGAGTACACACCCATTGGCTCGATATGAACTGACCCTGCATTAACGAAATCATATCCATTTTCTTTGATTTGAAGTTCAAAATATGGGATATGTTGAAAAAAGTTTGCATCTAATTCTTTTGATTCTAATGCTTTGTTTGGAAGAACATAATCTTGGAATGGGATAATTTCTAAATCAATGCCTTTTTCTTTTAATAATGGTTTTGCTTCTTCAAGAATTTCAGCATGTGGTACATTTGAAGCCCCAACTTTTAATGTTGTAACATTTTCTGTTTTCTCATCTTTCCCTGCATCACTTGCACTGCCGCCATTATTTTCATCTTTTGCTCCGCATGCAGCAAGAATTAGTGCTACAGCTAAAGTTAATACGAATGATAACCATTTTTTCTTCATCTTACTAACACTCCTCATCGTTTATCTAACTTATTTGTAATAAAATCGCCAATAAATTGAATAATAAATACAATGATAAGAATGATGATCGTCGCCATTAGAGTTACATCATTTCTAGATCTTTGGAACCCCTCGAGATAGGCGAGATTCCCTAGACCACCTGCCCCAATCACACCAGCCATAGCTGTATATCCGACTAAAGCAATTGCTGTAACCGTAATCCCTGAAATAAGCGCAGGCATCGATTCAGGTAAAAGTACTTTAAAGATAATCGTACTTGTCTTTGCCCCCATTGATTTTGCCGCTTCAATTACACCTTTATCTATTTCCCTCAAACCAATTTCAACCATCCGTGCATAAAATGGTGCTGACCCGATAATTAATGCAGGCAGAGCCGCATCTTTTCCTATCATTGTTCCTAATAAGAACATCGTAAAAGGAATTAAAAGTACAATTAAGATTAAGAAGGGAATTGACCTAAAGATGTTAACAAAAGCACTTATTACTTTGTTAACGATGTTATTCTCCCAAATATTCCCTTTAGAAGTTAAAAACAATAATAATCCTAAAATGATGCCAAGAAAAAATGTTGCAATAACCGAAATGCTTGTCATATAAAGTGTTTCAATTGTTGCTTCCCACATCTTCTCCCAGCTAACATTTGGAAACCAGCTATTAAGCATTTGAAATCACCTCCACGCCTACTTGCTTGGAATGGATGAAATCAATTGCCCTTGTAATCTCAGATTCATCACCATCTAAATGGATAAACAATGTTCCATATGAACCAGTTTGTGTATGTGATATATTCCCATGAAGAATATTTACTGTAATATTAAAATCCCGAATAAGATTTGTCATAAGCGGCTGCTCAACTGCATCACCGACAAAGCTCAACTGGACGATTTGTCCCTGTGGATAAGATTCAAGAATTTGTTGTATGGTTTCCTTCGTTTCCTCAGACTCTGTCACTTGATGGACGAAGCGCTTAGTAATTTGTGCTTTAGGGTTTTTAAACACTTCCATTACTGGGCCCATTTCAACAACCTTACCGTTTTCCATTACCGCAACTCTATGGCATATCTTGCGGATTACATGCATCTCATGTGTAATAAGGACAATCGTTAACCCTAATCGTTCATTTATATCGACTAATAATTCAAGGATGGAATTCGTCGTTTCAGGGTCTAATGCCGATGTTGCTTCATCACATAATAATACTTTCGGATTGTTGGCTAATGCTCTTGCAATCCCGACTCTCTGTTTTTGGCCTCCGCTTAGCTGCGACGGATAGGCATCCTCTCTTCCTTCAAGGCCAACAAGCTTTATTAATTCATCGACACGTTTTAATCTTTCCCCTTTTGGTACATCTGCAATTTCAAGGGGAAAGGCAATATTCTGCCGCACGGTCCGTGACCAAAGTAAATTAAAATGCTGGAAGATCATGCTTATTTCCTGACGAGCTTTTCTTAGGCTTTTTCCCTTTATATGTGATACTTCATTATTTGCAACAACGACGGTCCCACTCGATGGGATTTCAAGTCCATTCAACATCCGAATTAATGTACTTTTTCCAGCACCGCTATAGCCAATAACACCAAAAATTTCACCCTCATTAATTTCTAAATTGACTTCATCTACTGCCTTTACTTGGCCGTGCTTGGAAGAAAATATTTTCTGTACATTTTTGATTGAAATCATATATGCTTCACCCTCTTTATAACCCGTTATTCATGTTTATTAGATAATAATTGAGAAATTAGTATTCTACCTTTGGAATATAAGTACTTATCCTTTTAAAAAAGAAAATGCCCTTCTGACATGAGCAGAAAGGCATAGGTAATCATATCCTTTCTCTCATCTCCCAAAGCATTAAATAGCTTTGTGTGAATTGGCACCATTTCATTAAATGACGGTTGCCGGGTTTCATCGGGCACATCCCTCCACCTCTCTTGATAAGAGCATAGCATCTATATTCAATTAACACTGTACATTAATTAAGCATTTCTCATTTATGAATGATATCGTATCACGGATATGAAGAGGGGTCAACGGTAATTTTTTGGAATTTAAATTCCTTTAATCTCGAACGATCTACAACGATGCATTTGTTATGAATGATACTATACCAGTTGCGGCCTCAATTGCCTGTTCTAAATCTTCTATTAGGTCATCAGCGTTTTCGATTCCAATTGATAGTCGAACTAGGTCCTCTGGAACCCCAGCTGCTTTTAACCCTTCAGAATCTAATTGCTGATGTGTCGTGCTTGCAGGGTGAATCACTAAGCTTTTAGCATCCCCTACATTTGCCACATGGGCCCAAAGTTCAAGATTATTAATGAACTTTGCCCCAGCATCTCTTCCACCTGCAATACCAAATACAACAACAGCTCCTGCTCCCTTTGGTAAATATTTATCAGCTAATGCTTTATCTGAATGATTATCATTTCCTGGATATAGGACCCAATTAACGGCTGGATGGGCCTCCAAATATTCAACCACTTTCTTTGTATTGGCAATATGCTCTTTCATTCTTACATGCAGAGTTTCGAGACCAAGTGTAAACTGGAATGCATTTTGTGGACTTAATGCGGGCCCTAAATCTCTAAGAAGCTGAACTCTAGCTTTAATAATATAAGCAACAGGACCAAGTGCTTCACTGTAAACTAGATTATGATAGCTTGGATCAGGCTCTGTAAACCCTGGGAACTTTGGCGAATTCCAATTGAATTTTCCCCCGTCTACAATGATTCCTCCTAATGTTGTTCCATTTCCCAACAGCCATTTCGTAGCAGAATGAATCACTATATCTGCGCCATGTTCAAATGGTCTGCACAGATATGGCGTTGCAAAGGTATTATCAACGATCAGTGGTACACCGTTCTCATGTGCTATTTCCGCAACTTTTTCAATATCCAATACTTTAAGACTTGGATTTCCAATCGTTTCTGCAAATACAGCTTTCGTCTTCTCATTAATCGCTTTTCGAAAGTTTTCAGGATTTTCTGGGTCAACAAATTTTACTTGGATGCCGTACTTAGGAAGTGTAACAGCTAAAAGATTATACGTCCCTCCATAAAGATTTGACGCTGCCACAATTTCATCCCCAGCTTGAGCAATATTTAGAATCGCTAATGTGATGGCCGCCATACCACTGGCTACCGCTAATGCACCAACCCCACCCTCTAATAAAGCAACCCTTTCCTCAAATACAGTCACGGTTGGATTGTGAATACGAGTATAGATATATCCAGGCTCCTTCAATCCAAATAAATTGGCTGCATGCTCTGTGTTTTTAAATTGGTAAGCATTATTCTGGTAAATCGGAACAGCTCTTGCACCAGTTACAGGGTCTGGCTGCAAACCGCCATGTACGCCAAGTGTTTCTAATCGATAGTTTTTTTGCTTTTTTGTCATATTTATCTCTCCTTTTCTTTTCGTGTATTAAATCATTTTTTGTTTATGCTACTTTTACCGCTTAAAAGAGAGCTGAAAAAACCCTCTTCAAAAGAAGAGGGTTGCTATCATCTCTTCTTATCTTCCAGAGCATGAATGCTCTGCTGGAATTAGCACCGTGTAATGTACCGGTTGCCGGGCATCGTAGGGCCAGTCCCTCCGCCTCTCTTGATAAGAATATTCAGTTTACTTTACTCACTTAAGTTATTAAAGAGATACTAACATACGAACAATAAGCAGTCAACATTAATTTTGAAATTTCTGACTAACAAACCTTACATAAGAAAAAGAGTGATTCTAAAAATAGTATTTTTCGAAATGTAGCTTCAACAGTAATCCCACTTCTACTGATCACATCTCTTAATTTCTCTTGTCCTGTTAATATCGAATAAATCCTTTCTTTTGGTCCTGTAATGATTGCATCATAGATTTGATCAGGATCGGGAAAGTGTACGGTAATTTCACCATCACGAAAGAGTAAGGGTATCTCTTCATTCTCAGACTTTAAACAGATTGAAAAAGCAGTGCCCCTTAGCAATTGATTTATATGTCCATTTAATTTTACTTCTTCTATAAATGCCGTTGCTAATTCAACCATTTTTTCACCTCAGTTTGTTACAGCCTTACTTTATTAGAAGTTATTAATATTCATATTTTATACTTCTACATCGAAGGAAATCACTCCTCTATTTTTCCTTCGACAACCCTAAAGCAAAAAAACACAATGCCTCGACGATATTCAGCATTGTCTTTCATTTCCCAAGAAATATGTCATATACTCATAAAATTCAAAATAATTTTACTGCTGTTGCAGCTTTTTTTGTCTTATTATAGTTTCTTAAAAAAATAAAAAATGCCAAGCGATTTCACCTGACATTTTTTTAGATGGTTTTTTTAATTTTTTCTAATAAGTTGGGAACGGAATGAAAGGCATACAATTTTTCATAAAGCCTGCCTTCCTTAAAAATTATAAGACAGGGGACACTTTCAACTTCCCATTGATCAGCGATATCAGATATATAATTCAAATCCGACTTCCCTATCGACAAATCTGATATTAGTTCCTTTATGATCATTAACATTTTACCAGCTACCTGACAAGTACCGCAAAGAGGCGTGTAAAGGTAAAGTAAGCCAGTTTTTTTGTCGTTAATAAATTCTTCAATTTCTTCCCGAGACCATTTCTGCAATCATATCATCCTTTATCTAAAAACTCCGTATAAACGTCAATATTAGCACCAAGTAATACAGATGCAATATGATGTTCTGGTGCAGTAGCAACCTCCCTATACATCCTGTCAATATATAGATGCTCTGCCTCTGGGAATTCCCTCTTAAACTGCTTTCGGAGCTTTTCACCTGCTGCGTCTGCATCCACTAATATAAAAACATCTTTATCATATAGCATATCTATTAGTTCATCTAGCTTCGTGATGCCAATTGTACCATTTGTACAGATAATCTCTACCGGCTCTCTGACTATGGCCTGAACTTTTCTCTTATCTGTTGTTCCCTCTACAATGATTACTTTTTCCGTTAGCTCCTCATTCATCCTAATCACCTGAACTGAGTTGTAATTTTTCCCGATCAACCATGGGTGTGTATACATTCAAAAATGGAGAATTTACTTACCTTACCATATTCATTATTCTTGATAATGGTGTGGATATCCTGCCATTTAACCATTATTAATAAGTTTGCCTCATGTTAGCCACCTATAATGCAATGGATGGAAAATCTCATCTAACGTACTAAAACTATTGAAAAAGGAGCTACCATAAAATGTGATAGCTCCCTTTTCATGTCTTCTCATATGCTAGGGAAATCTACTTTCCTACCCAGCTACTAGATATTTAATTAATCTTCCTTTACCATTTCTTCATACTGTTCAGCAGTCATCAACTTGTCTACTTCACCAGCATCAGATGGCTCAACAACGATCATCCAAGCTTTTTCATATGGTGATTCGTTAACAAACTCAGGATTATCGTTTAAATCTTCATTAATAGCGACAACTTTCCCACTAATTGGTGCATAAAGCTCAGATACAGTTTTAACGGATTCTACGCTTCCGAAAGGCTCGTCCGCTGAAATTTCGTCTCCTACCTCTGGAAGCTCAACAAATACGATATCTCCTAGCTCAGATTGAGCAAAATCAGTGATACCAATACGAACTTGCTCGCCTTCTGTTTTTACCCATTCATGCTCTTCTGAATAACGTAGTTCTTTAGGTGTGTTCATTCTAAACGCCTCCAATTATTATATTATTTGATGATCGTAAAATCGATCTCTTCCTTCATCATGGCAAAAAGAATGATTTTTTTCAATCTTTTTTATGAAAGCCATGATTTTTCATAATCCTCTTCCTTAAAGCCAACTGTCACCTTATGCCCATCTGTTAATATTGGACGTTTTATGAGCATTCCGTCAGTAGCCAATACATCAAGAAGTTCCTCATCTGATAGTGATTTGACCTTGTCCTTTAACCCAAGTTCCCGGTATTTCATCCCACTCGTATTAAAGAATTTCTTAATGTCTAAACCACTATTTTTGTATAGCTCCTCCAGTTCGCTGCGGGAAGGCGGATTTTCAGCAATATGTACAGCTTCATAACTTAAATGATGATCATCCAACCATTTCTTTGCATTTCTGCAGGTACCACATTTAGGATACCAATAAAAAGTTAGAGTCATTTTTTTCACCACCATTGTCTAGCATGTCCAATCAAAAAAATAAACTTACAGCTATAAAGCAAATACTATCATAAATTTTCATTTATTCATAACTTTTAATACACAGGAAAGTTCGATATTTATATCCATTATGATTATCTAATAAGGATTGTGAGCGCCAAAGCTTGCAAAAAACGCGAACAATAATCGGGGGTGTCCCAAAAACAAAGGTGTCAGGCACCACGAACAATATCTAGTATCAATAAGCGAGTGAGATTCTAGATTAATGTATTAAGTGGATGCAAGACACCTTATGGGACAACCCAAAAGTGGCTTATTATAAAATGTATTTCTCTGCTTCAATTATTTTATCAGCTGCTTCACGTTTCTTCGCAATCACATTAATCGGTGTATGGCGTGTGAACTTACGGAGTGCTGAAATCATCATTCTTAAAGCATCACCCGTTTCAACTGCCACAAGTGTTTCTTTTGCATCTTGCTCAATTTTGTTAAATGCTTCTTGGCAGAAGATTTGTGTATATAGAAGCTTTTGCTTGCTCTTTTCTACACCGTATTTTTCAATCGCCTTTTCTGTACGAAGAACGGCAGATTCCATTGAATATGCATTTGAAATAATATCAGCAATATTGACTAAAACTTCCTGCTCTTTTTCAAGTGCTTTTCCGTACTTTTGTGCAGCTAAGCCTGCAGCAAGAAGACCGATTTTCTTCGCATTTTTTACTAAATATTTTTCCTGAGCAAGTGGCTCATCACCTGGTTCTTCAGGCATTAGCATCATTAGCTCTTCCTGCAATGCCGTTGCTTTCTCGAATAATGGCAGCTCACCTTTGAATGCTTTGCGAATATAAGTTCCTGGAACTAATAAACGGTTAATTTCATTTGTCCCTTCAAAGATGCGGTTAATACGTGAGTCACGGTAAGCCCTTTCGATTTCATATTCAGCCATGAATCCGTATCCGCCATGGATTTGAACGCCCTCATCCACGACATAATCTAGAACTTCTGTAGAGAAAAACTTATTTAAAGAGCACTCAATAGCATATTCTGCAATGGATTTTGCTACTTCTTTTCCATCTTTTACTTCTTCTTCTGATAGCTTGCTCATGCGGTCTTCGAATAAGCCAACAGTTCGGTATACAGAGCTTTCAGCAGCATAAATTTTGGAAGCCATTGTTCCGAATTTTTCTTTCGTTAAATTAAATTGAGCAATCGGTGTTTTAAACTGCTGACGCTGATTAGCATATTGAACAGCAAGTTCGAAGGCACGCTTTGAACCGCCGACAGCACCAACACCTAGTTTATAACGACCAATGTTTAGAATATTAAAGGCAATGACATGACCTCTTCCAAATTCACCTAATAGATTTTCTTTTGGAACAAGTGCATCCTCAAGTATCAGCGTACGAGTAGAAGAGCTTTTAATTCCCATTTTCTTTTCTTCAGGTCCGACAGATACACCTGGGAACTCTCTTTCAACGATAAAGGCTGAGAAATGCTCTCCATCTATTTTTGCATAAACGACAAATACATCAGCGAATCCAGCATTTGTAATCCATTGTTTTTCACCGTTTAATACATAGTGTGTACCCTCAGCATTTAGTTTTGCAGTTGTTCTAGCACCAAGTGCATCTGAACCTGATCCTGGCTCTGTCAATGCATAAGCGGCAAGCTTTTCACCAGTTGCTAAAGCAGGTAAATATTTTTGTTTCTGTTCTTCATTGCCGAATAATACAATTGGCAGGGAGCCAATTCCCACATGGGCACCATGTGAAATAGAGAAGCCGCCTGCGCGCGCCATTTTTTCGGCAATAAGGGCAGAGCTTACTTTATCTAATGCTAGACCACCGTATTCTTCAGGAACGTCTGCTCCTAATAGTCCTAATTCCCCCGCTTGCTTTAAAAGTTTGACAGACCGATCAAATTCATGGTTTTCCAAATACTCAACCTCTGGAAGGACCTCATTAATAACAAATTCCTCTGTTGTTTTTGCGATCATTTTATGCTCATCTGAGAAATCCTCAGGTGTGAAAACACGGTCATAGGAAAGATCTTCAATTAAAAAACTTCCACCCTTGATTAGGTTTTCTGTTTGATTTGACATATTCTTTTCCCCCATTCTATTTTTCATAAAGTGAAACTTCCATCAGTGGGGGTATTTCGACGCACAGAACGTGCTAGTGCCGACGTTGCCACAGGACATGGCGTTCTTAGTCGGCCTTCATCCCCCACTGATGGTTAGTTGCGGCCCACAGGAAGTGGGTCACGCAGACGTTGCCACACGATGTGGCGCTTTTAGTCTGTGGTCATTTTATGGGCATTTACGGGCAGTTGATCCCCCACTTACTCTTCTTTGCATACGCGAATCCTTGAAGTGGGGGTCTTACTGCCCGTTAATCTGCGATTAAAGTAATTCAAATACTCCAGCTGCACCCATTCCGCCGCCAATACACATCGTTACAACACCAAATTGCTGGTTGCGGCGCTTCATTTCATGGATAAGAGAAAGTGTTAGTTTAGCACCTGTACAGCCAAGTGGATGTCCTAATGCAATAGCTCCGCCATTCACATTTACTTTCTCTTCATCTAGTCCAAGCTCACGAATAATTTGAATGGATTGAGATGCAAAGGCTTCATTCAGCTCAATTAATCCAATATCTGAAAGTTCAAGTCCTGCAAGCTTCAGCGCTTTCGGGATGGCTACAATCGGTCCAATCCCCATAATTTCAGGAGGGACCCCGCCGACAGCAAATGATCTGAATTTGGCCATTGGCTTGAGTCCTGCTGATTCAGCTTTTTCACGGTCCATAACCATGACGGCAGCAGCTCCATCACTTGTCTGGGATGAGTTTCCTGCTGTTACTGTTCCCGTTACCGAAAATGCTGGACGAAGCTTTGCTAAAGTTTCAACTGTTGAATCCGCACGAACACCTTCGTCTTGGCTGAACTTGATTGTCTTTTCGATTAACTTATTGTCTTTCCCAACGGATCTTAAAGTAACATCAACAGGAACGATCTCATCCACAAATTCACCTTCAAGGATCGCTTTTGCTGCTTTTTGATGGCTGCGAACAGCAAATGCATCCTGATCTTCGCGGGAGATGCCGTATTTTTTAGCAACCTCCTCTGCCGTATGGCCCATCCCCATATAATACTCAGGGGCTGCTTCAGCCAACTTCGCATTTGGTCTGACGATATGCCCCATCATTGGAACAAGGCTCATGGACTCTGCTCCACCGGCAATAATCGTATCAGCGTGGCCAATCATAATTTTTTCGGCAGCATAAGCGATTGACTGTAAGCCTGAAGAGCAGTATCGATTAATAGTGATGGCTGGTACTGTATATGGAAGACCAGCAAGCGCACCAATATTACGAGCCATGTTTAAGCCCTGCTCTGCTTCCGGCATGGCACATCCAATAATTAAGTCATCTATATTTCCTTCATAATTTCCTGCTCGTTTTAATGTTTCTTGAACTACAAGGGCACCTAGGTCATCCGGTCTTACATGAGCTAATGTTCCTTTCTTTGCCTTTCCAACCGGGGTACGGGCACCTGCAACGATAACCGCTTCTCTCATTTTGTTCCCTCTCTTTCCATGTGATTAATTTTTAAGGAAAAACTTGGTGTTCGCCAAGTTCTTACGGCGAGTGCTTAGTTTTTGCGAATTTCGTTAATCTAGCAATCTATTAATTGCGTAATGGCTTTCCTTTAACGAGCATATGCTGCATCCGTTGAAGCGTTTTAGGCTCTGCAAGCAAACTCAAAAATGCCTCTCTCTCTAATTCCAGCAGGTATTGCTCATCAACCTCTGTTCCAAAAGGGACTTTTCCGCCAGCAATTACATAAGCTAATTTTTTCGCTATTTTCATATCATGTTCAGAGATATAGCCAGAGTACATCATAGCCTTAGCTCCTAAGAGCAAGGTTGCGTATCCTGTTTCCCCTGTAACTGGAACCTTTTTACGGATAGGTGGCTTGTAGCCTTTTTCATGTAGAGTTAGAACAGCTTGTTTTGCATCATATAGAAGATGATCACCATTGACACTGATGCCGTCCGCAAAGTTCAAGAAATTGTTATCCCTAGCTTCTTCTCCTGACGTAGAAACCTTCGCCATGGCAATTGATTCAAATACTTTATTTGCTACTTTCTGAAGGTCGAATTCTACTCCTTTTGGCATACTTTCAAGATGCTTAATATAAAGCTCCTTGTTTCCGCCTCCCCCAGGGATGAGACCTACTCCAACTTCAACAAGTCCCATATAGGTTTCACTAGAAGCTTGGATATGTGCGGATGGGAGACAAACCTCTGTTCCTCCACCTAAAGTCATTCCAAACGGTGTTGAAACAACTGGCTTTGAACTATATTTAATTTTCATCATTGCCTGTTGGAAATGACGTACAACCATATCAAGTTCATATATATTGTCGTCCTGAGCTTCCATCAAAATCATGGCAAGGTTTGCACCAACACTAAAGTTCTTGCCTTGGTTGCCAATCACTAATCCATTAAAATTCTTTTCTACTTCATCGATTGAAAAGTTAATCATTTGAATGATATCTAGACCAATTGCATTGCTCTTTGAATGGAATTCAAGCAGGGCAACCCCATCGCCAAGATCTACTAAGCTAGCACCACTATTCTTTTTAATAACGCCTTTTTGTTGTTTTAGTCTTTTTAAATTGATAACTTTTGGGTTTTCTTCTACTAGTTTGTACTCGCCGTTATGATAGAAATATAGATTTCCTTCCTCTTCTTTATAGAAGGATGTAAAGCCTTTTTCGAGCATTTCATGTATCCAGGAAGGAATTTCTCCTCCTGACTCTTCCATTTTCTTCACGGATTTTTCTACACCAATCGCATCCCATGTTTCAAATGGACCCAACTCCCAGCCGAAACCCCATTTCATAGCCTTATCAATAGCCGCTACATCATCTGCAATTGTCCCGAGCAATTCAGCTGAATATATGAGCACCGGGCTTAAAATATTCCAAAGAAGCTTACCAGCACGGTCATCTGCATAAACAAGCGCTTTCATTTTGTTTGCGGTACCCTTCTCTTGTTTGCTTAATTCTGTCGCAGCGGTGCTAAGCTTTTTACGTGGTCCGTATTCTAATGTTTGTGGGTCAAGCTCGAGGATTTCTTTCCCTTTTTTCAAAAAGAAACCTTGACCAGATTTGCTGCCAAGCCAGCTCTTATTAAGCATTTCTTTAATGAATGCGGGTACCTCAAAGGCTTCTCTTTCTTTCCCATCTACTAGCTCATATACGTTATTGGCAACATGAACAAATGTATCAAGACCGACAACATCTAATGTTCTAAATGTAGCGCTTTTCGGCCTGCCGATTAGTGGACCAGTGACTGAATCGACTTCACCGACACTATAACCGCCTTTTTGCATTTCCTGAACTGTCACTAATAAGCCGTAAGTTCCAATTCGATTTGCAATAAAGTTTGGGGTATCCTTCGCTTCAACAACCCCTTTTCCTAAAACATCCTCACCAAATTGCTTCATAAAAGATAAAACTTCAGCATCTGTATTTTTTGTTGGTATCACTTCTAAAAGCTTTAAATAGCGAGGCGGGTTAAAAAAGTGTGTTCCAAGAAAATGTTTTTGGAAATCTTCAGACCGTCCTTCTGCCATCGCTTTTACAGAAATACCGGAAGTGTTTGAGCTTACGATGCTTCCTTGCTTGCGGTATTGATCTACTTTTTCAAAAACCTGTTTTTTAATATTGAGATTCTCTACGACAACCTCAATCACCCAATCAACTTCCTTAAGCCGTTCCATATCATCATCAAAATTCCCAGCTTCAATTAAGGCAAGATTCTTTTTAGAAGTAAGGGGAGCAGGCTTTTGCTTTAACAGCTTTTGTCTGCCCGCTTCACTAATGCGGTTGCGAACTGCCTTATCGTCAATAGTTAATCCTTTTGCTTTTTCTTCATCCGTTAATTCCCGAGGTACAATATCTAACAACAAAGTAGGAATTCCAATATTCGCTAAGTGAGCGGCGATACCTGAGCCCATTACACCAGAACCAAGAACGGCCGCTTTTTTAATTTGTTGGATCAATTTTATTTCCTCCTTTTTCACCTTTGAATGAATACTCATTCATTTTTCTACCAAAAAAATTCCTTGAATTCGTCTTGTTATCTATAACTATAAAATATTTCAAAAATTTACGCAATATTTTTCATCTTAAATATTAGAAAATTTTTAATTAATGAACATTAACCCTTCAGTCTTTCTAATGAAAATATGATTAATGGGCAATCTACTACTGGAGGTGAAGATGCAATGGCAAGAAGAAAACAGGATCCTTCTAAGGCTGGGGTAAGTGCAGCAAGTGTTAAGGGCAATGCTGGACCTACAGTAGAAGCTGACGGTGGCGGGAAAGTGAACAGCCAAAATAATCAATTTAAAAAAAGTTAAAATTTACAAATTGTATTTTGCAAAATCCTGTCTCATCTATAATTCCTTGGATGAGGATTAGTTACTTATCAATCCAACAACTAATTAAAGCCGTTCTCTAAATAGAAAGCGGCTTTTTTCATGAAAAAACTACTTTTTTCTTTTTTATTGGCTGTGTTAAAGTTGCAGACAAGCTGAAAGATGTGAAGTTTGTCGGAACAGAGCTTGAAAGTGCGTATTTATCAGAATGATACATTTTCTGGTGTAGCATTGGAGCAGCAGCCCAAATTGAAAAAGATTGGTTAGAGGATCCATTATTTCCATTATTCCAAAAGCTTGAAGTTGCTCAAAAAGGAAATGTTCACAAAGTAAATGATGTTATTTGGAATACAGCATGCGGTGTTATTGCTGCAAAATTATTGCTTGATGATATTGAGGAATTTTTCCTAAAATAAATTTCAATATTTCGATGCTCCTTACCCCTTTTGGAGCCAGATCCCTCTTTACGAAAGAATCCGTCATAAATGACGGATTCTTTTTATTTAAACTTCAATTCCTTTCCTAATTTCTATTCATAAACCTTCCACTTACGGTAACAATAAACATAATGACAAATTTGATGGTGATTTTATGAAAAAGTGGATAAAGAAAAACCAAACTCAAAATGGTCGTAAACAAAGCGAATGGGAGAAAGCATTAGAAAAATCTAAGGACTTTAAAAAGTCCTTTCATATCAACAAAAAAACAAATATCCCTTTTTCTCTAACCTTTGTTACATCATTAGTTGATGAACAGATTATCCAGCAAAGTGTATTACCAAACTTATTAGCAGATGAGCTGCAAACAATTAGTGATATCAAAAAGATCCTGCCATTGGCAGATGTGGAAATATCGAATGATCCTTCCCAAATTGAACAAAAATTACTTAATGGGTACGTAATGCTGACTCTGAAATCTAATGAAGATCAGTTTGGATTCATTGCAGCACAAAAGGAAATTGTTCGTGGATTAACTACGCCTGAAATAGAATTTTCAGTCATTGGACCAAAAGAAGCCTTTGTTGAATCAATCGGTCAAAACATAAATCTCGTGAGGAAAAGACTGCCTGTAAAAGAACTTATCATTGAGGAATATACTTTGGGAAGCCTGTCCAAAACACGAATTGCCATTCTTTATATGGATGGAATCACAGATGAAGAAAATGTGAATACAGTGAGGGAGCGAATTACAAGTATCGAGTTTGATGCGATTACGGATAGTTCCTTTGTTGTTCAGCTCATTTGTGATAACTCAAATTCTCCATTTCCACAGTTACTGGATACAGAAAGACCTGATAGGGTTTCTAGTGTTCTGGCTGAAGGAAAGGTTGTCATAATGGTAGACGGTTCTCCTCATGCATTAATCACGCCAACAACTTTAGTAGAATTTTTTGGATCGTTCGAAGACTACTTACTTAATTGGATATTATCTTCCTTCTTTAGACTAATCCGTGTATTCGCTGTTATATTCTCAATTCAAATAACACCGCTTTATGTGGCCGTACTTACCTATCATTACGAATTGATTCCACGAGACTTGATTGGAACCTTAATTGCATCCAGAAGAGTGGTGCCTCTTCCGCCGATACTTGAAGCTTTATTTCTTGAACTGACGATCGAGCTTTTAAGAGAAGCAGGTGCACGGCTGCCGACGAAGGTTGGGCAAACAATCGGTATCGTTGGAGGAATTGTTATTGGGACAGCTTCTGTAGAAGCGGGGCTGACGAGTAATATTCTTTTAATTTTCATTGCCTTATCTGCTCTTGCTTCCTTTACAACACCGGTCTACAAGATGGCAAATACAATTCGCTTATTACGCTTTCCATTTTTGCTTTTTGCACAACTCTGGGGTTTACTTGGAATTGTATTTTGTACCTGTTTCTTACTCACACATTTATTACGTCTTACTTCACTTGGACGTCCGTATTTTCAGCCTATTTATCCACCAAGAATTAAAGATTTAAAGGATTCAATTATTAGGCTTCCTTTTAGTAATCAGTCCTTACGTCCCTATTATTTACACACGAAAAATCGTACCCGTTTTAATAAAGAAAAGGCTCATATGAAAAAAGACATCGATGAGTAGTATTGGAGGTGACTAATAGTTTATGCAGGAGCAAATACCTGAAGAATTTAAGATATCCCCTTCCTTAGTTTTTTATATGGTGGCATCTATGCAAATTGGGATTGGCATTCTTGGATATCAGCGAAGTGTCACTAAATACGCATATCAGGATGCTTGGATCTCTGTATTATTAGCTGGTGCACTCTTGCATATTATTGTTTGGATGATTTATAAAATTGCCGAAGAGGTGAACGGAGATATCGTTACAGCCCATGAATATGTAGTGGGAAAATTAGTAGGGAAAACTATAAGTTCCCTATTTATCGTTTATTTCTTCATTTATGCATTAACTGTTCTTCGATCTTATATTGAGGTCATCCAAGTATGGATGTTTCCAGAAGTAAGCACTTTTTGGTTCACATTCGCATTCATGGTCCTATGTATTTATATTATATATGGTGGATTTCGAGTTGTTGTTGGCATTGCCTTTTTCGGGCTTGTCATCCCCTCATACTTGTTTCTTACATTTGGCTATAACATTAAATATGCAGATTTCAGTCACCTATTGCCAATATTTGACACTTCGATAAAAAACATCATACTAGGCTCATACCAAATGTCACTGACTTTTATCGGCTTTGAAATAATCTTATTTTTTTATCCATTTATTAAAGAACCGCAAAAATCCAAAAAGTGGGCACATTTTGCATTGTTAACATCTACACTCTTATATACGGGATTAATGATCTTGGCCATTGCTTATTTCTCAGAGTTAAAGATTGAAAAGTCCATTTGGGTGACATTAACAATGTGGAAAATAGTGCAATTGCCATTTGTTGAACGATTTGAGTATATCGGAATTGCCAGTTGGAATTTAGTCATTCTGCCTAATGTTTGTGTCTCAATCTGGGTTGCCTCTAGACTAATAAAAAGAATTTTTCACCTCAAGCATAGAAATGGTGTCATTATTATTGCTCTTTTTATGTTAATCATTATCAGTTTTATTGATACTCGTGAAAAGATTAACGTATTAAATAATTTTACTGGAAAAATGGGATTTGGCTTTACCTTTATTTATATTCCTTTATTATACATTTGCATCATGATTGCAAAGAAGGTGAAAGAAAAATGAAAAAAATTCCATTCATGGTCCTTTTTCTACTTATTATGACAGGCTGTGTGCAAGAGAAAATTATTGATGAAATTGATATTGAAACAGCGGCAGCATTTGACCAATTGAAAAAGGATGAGTTTATTGGCACTATCCTTGTTCAAGATTATCTTCCTGATAAAACTATAATAAATAAAGTCTTTACAACAGAAGGCAGTCTAAGAAGGGATTTATTATTGAATATACAAAAGCAAACCTCTGGGGATCTTGTTACTGGAGGTCTACTGATCACGATTTTTGGAGATAAACTTGCTGATAAAGGGATTGTAGATTTCGTAGATACTTATCAAAGAGATGCGAGCATTGGATCAAGAAACTTTCTTGCAACCTCCCATGGGAGTGCACTGGAAATACTAAAGGGTGATTATGGACCACAAGGAGTTTCAAATTATTTATATACACTCATTGAACATAATATTAACCAGAAGGATGTGCCAGTAACAAATTTACACATTTTTTTAAGAGACTTTTATATAAAAGGAAAGGATCCTTATCTTCCGGAACTAAGGAGGTTAAATAAAACACAGGTCGAAATAAGCGGATTAAGCCTTTTTAGAGGGGATAGAGAAGCCTATGTCCTGCCTAAAGAAAAAATGTTCTTTTTTAAGCTATTGGCAGATAGACATAGTGGTGAAGGCAGTTTTGATGTAAATATAGGAAAAGGAAGGAAAAGTGCGGTAAGAAGCATAAGGTCTAAACATAAGTATAGACTTTCGAAAGAAGACCGCTCTCAGGTGAATATTCAAATTAAAATAAGGGGAGAAATTCGGGAGTATACCGGAATAAAACTAACGCAGGCCATTGTAGATCAAATTGCCAAAAAACTTGAAAAAGAAATAGAAGTGGAATGTATGAAATTGGTGAAACATTTTCAGAAACTAGACATCGATCCAATTGGATTTGGCTATTTACATCGAAAAAGTATCCGTGGGTATGATTTTGAAAAGAATTGGAAAAAAGATTATCAAAATCTAACTTTTAAAATAAATGCCGACGTCAAAATTTTAGAAACCGGCGTGATTGAATAAGAGCGGCTGGTCACACATGACCACCGCTCTTTCTCTAACTCAAGCTCCTCCGAATAATAATCGCAGAAACAATCTGAACTCTAATTGTTCTATAGGCGCCTAAACTTTCTTAATTAATCATTAATTTGAAAACATATATTTTTTATGGTGATAGCGAATAGAAAAAATTAAGCTAATCGCTAGCATATTCCCCATAAGTGAGCTGCCACCATAGCTAATGAATGGCAAGGGAATTCCTGTAATCGGGAGTATACCAATTGTCATACCAATATTTTGGAAGACGTGGAAGGTAATCATACTAATAACCCCTACACAAATATAAGTATAGAAGTTATTTTTCGTTTCCATCCCCACCTTCGTTATATGATAAATAAGAAGGAAGAATAAACTCACAAGAAGACTAGCACCGATAAAGCCAAACTCTTCGCCTATAATACTGAAGATAAAGTCTGTATGGCTCTCAGGCAAATACACTTCCCTTGTTCCATAGCCTTTCCCACTTGTTTCTCCCGATCCAATCGCAAGAAGAGACCTCGTTAATTGAAATCCTGTAGAGCTCTGGTAATTATATGGGTCAATCCATGAATAAATACGCCCGAATTGATACTCCTTAACGCCAAAATATTTCTCTAAAATTTCAGGCTTCGCAAGAACTAAGTATAAAACACCCGAAATTAGCGTTATACCCGTTCCAAATATAGGCGCAAGAATCTTCCATGTAATACCAGAAATAAAAATCATCCCGAGCATGATTGCAATAAAAACAAGGCCCGTACCAAGGTCAGGCTGTTGCATCACAAGCAATAGAGGCAATCCTGTAAAAAAGCCAATCTTGATGAGAAGCCATAAATCAGTTTGGATTGTTTTAATTGGGTTCTTATGATGATGCTCATCAATTACTCTCGCAAGGACAAGAATAATAAAAACCTTTACAAGCTCTGATGGCTGTAACGACCCCAACCCTGGGACAATAAACCAAGCTTTGGCACCATTAATAACAGGAGCAATACTGCTAGGTGCCACAATTAAGAAACCAAGCAAGAATAACCCAAAACCGTATGCATACCAAGAAATCTTCTTTAACTGCTCTGAATCCAGCGTAATAACTGCCGCAATAATACCTGTACCAACCATGTACCAAACAATTTGTTTTAAAAGGAAATTCTCACTATATTGCCCTGTCGTCTGTGCACTATAAATTGAAATACAGCTTACTAAAAATAATAAAAATAATATCAATACCAGACTATAATCTAACTTAGGAGGGTTTGTTGTTTTATTAGAAGTCATATCAATCTCCTCGACAGAAAAGCTCAAGCGCCCTTGGAACAATCAAAGAATAATTGCTCCTGCGATAGTCATTCGCAGGAGCATTCCTTTGTGCTCACCCTCAGACATAGCACAAGACGAGCCTCACGGAAAGGTCCTGGCGCATTGACGACACTAATACTTCCTGTACGTCGGGGGTAGTCCGCTTGAGCTAGATATTTCTCAAACTCACCAAAATCTATTTTTTTGTGTCTATTAGAAACATATCAACACTTCATTATATTAATTATCAACACAATTCACAACTTCAAATTTGTGTTTGGTGATAATTGCTATTATCCAAAATAGTGCTCGCGAATATCTTCCTTCATCCATTCTATATTATTTGGTACTTGTGGAATAAAATACCCAATAAATAATGGCGTTGTAATGAAACGCGGAACAATTTTTGCATATATATCACCGTTCAGCTGATAGAAAAACAAATTATAGCTATTGCAATAAAAAGGAAAATTATTCAAAATATAATGAGCAGCAGTCTGAATGTATTTAGAAAATGCCGTAAGATCATCGATATCCTCAAGCTTTACATTAAACTCATAAAAGCCTACTCTTGGGGCAGTAGAAATGGTAAAAACCGTCCCATTTTTTTCATGGATGGTTACCCCTTCAAAATCGGACGCTTGCACCTTGTCTTCATAATTAATCTCATGTAGTCCAATTATTTGCATATGGGGGTGTGCAATCGATCCGCCAGATAATGGACCATGATTCTTAAAGAAAATAACCGATTGATATTGCTTGGATTCGGACATTTCAAGCCAGTGAGTTAAGCCAAATCGAATCAGCTTTATTAGATGATCTTCTGGATAGATGGATAACTCCCCATGACAATCATCGGTTTCGATTAATACCGTTTGATACGTATTTTCCAAAACGGGGTATTTATTTTTTAATAATATAATCGACCCATCTACCGCTAAAATATCCGTTAGCTTCTCCCTTTCACAAAAAGGACAGCTTTGTTCTTTATCTCTAATACTATTAGGTTTCTTTCGTCCAATACCTGTATTAAAAAATAGATGAGTTTGACTCATTATAAATCCTCCTGCTTTTCTTCTGTCTACTCTTATTCTATTGAATTAATATCGAATTGGCGAGAGGAATGTATGTTGAAAAAAATTGGAACTCGGCAAAAGAATGCCTTCGTTTTTACAAAGAAAAAGCGCACCATAATCGATGCGCCATTAGTCACTATTCAACAGTTACAGCTTCTTCTGTATGCTCATGAAGTCCTTCATCGTTTTCCACATGAATTCTTACTGTATAATTCCCACTTTCCGGAAATTGATACTCAGTTGTGTATTCCCCATTCTCTCTCTCTGTCATATCGACCCACGCTGGATTGGACTCCTCTTGGAATATTTCAAGTCGAACATTTGCTTTCGTAAGCGGTTTATTGTCTTTTTGTAAATGTACGGCTAAAGGGATTTGCTGAGTTGCTTTGACTTGCTCGGGTTTTTGTAGATGAATAGATACGTCACCATGATGATGGCCATGCTCTTCACCTTGATCATTATGTTCATGCTGATTTGCATCCACATTTCCTACTTGAATGGTTTTAGTTGGCATTGTATGCATATCCCTTGCAGTTACATGGGATTGAACATTGAAAACTCCATCTTCAGAAAAGGTGTGATGAGCTATATACTTCCCTTTTTCCGTATGTTTAGCTTCAATTTTTTCGCTTGAATCCTTTTGTCCTTCTTTCCAAACCTCAAACTTCACGTCGCTTGCATCTTCAACTAATTCTTTACCTTGCTTAACCGTAACGACTAATTCTACTTCCTTACCAACTTCTGTTTTTTCAGGAATATCAATCACGGCTTCTATTATAGCCGGCACTTCGGCCTCATTTTGATCTCCATTATTTTTTCCTTGTCCCGTATCACCACACCCTGCTAATAATACAGAACTCATTAATATAATTGTCATCCACTTTTTCAAGGTTATACCCACTTTCTATATAAATCGTCTTCATAGTAACACTATAGATGTTAATTGTGATAAAAAAATGAAATTTTCTCGTATATAAGAAAAATTTCTTGTTCACCACGTCCTTTGGCGAATGCCTTAGTTTTATTTATACAATCATTTTAGCAAAGTTACTATTGAAACGTCACATGCTCTATAGTACGCAAATAAACTTATACTTTCTTATTAGCTGACTGCGTTAAATTTCCCTGTTGATTTCCGCTGCAGGCACTAAAGCGTAGAGGGCGGTCCGGGAGTCTCCCTTTGACTCGCTTCTCCCGCAGGACATTGACTTAACTTTCTAGAATAATCACAGCACGAAGGAAATGCGTTAGCATTTTCGAGGAGCTCGCGCCTGCAGCGAGAATCAACAACAAAATAGCATGATCAACAATGAGCTTTAAAATACTCCTTAATTTAAAAATATGTACAAATTGTGACAATTAGATACAAAACTCAACAAAACTAAATGAAACTTAACAAAAGTCACAGATACCTGTCTTTTTTTCTAGTATTTTATGGAAAGGGATAGGAAAGAAGGTGATCGTATGCTGGAGAAGACCTATACACCTGATGAAGTCGCAAAAATGTTCAAAATAGCTAAGAATACGGTTTATGAACTTATTAAGCGAGGAGAACTTCTTGCTTTTAAAGTAGGAAATAAAATGAGAATCGAAAAAAGTGAGATTGATCGCTTTATAGATGGAAGGAAACCGACAGACTCTTCACGACTGATGAGTGTACCCTATCAAGAGGAACAGCTGCGTCTTGCTGGAAGTCATGATTTTTTAATCGAACAATTAATTAAATACATGACAAGGCAATCTAGCGGTTTATCGGTTCAGCCTACTTTTATAGGAAGTTTAGAGGGGTTAATGATGCTTTACAGAGGAAATTGCGATGTAGCAGCCATTCATTTGCTAGATCCTTCAACGAAAGAATACAATCTTCCTATTATTAAGCAGCTCTTTACTCATGAAAAGATCACTGTTTTAAGGCTTGCTGTAAGAGAGCAGGGCATTATTACAGCCCAAAAAAATCCTAAAGAGATTTATAGTTTTAAAGATCTCGCCCGTAAGGATGTTCGATTCGTTAACCGGCAAAAAGGCTCAGGCACCCGCTTTCTTTTGGATACCATTTTAGCTGATGAAAAAATTGCACCATCAGATATTAGAGGATATGAGAATGAAGAATGGAATCATCTTTCAACTGCTGCTTATATAAGCAATGGTGAAGCGGATGCAGCAGTTGGGATTCGCTCTGCTGCAAGCAAGCTTGATTTAAACTTTATTCCTATTGCGAAGGAAAAATTTGACCTCGTATTTAGATGGACACCGCAAAATGAGAAAGCCTTGCAGTTATTAATGGATATCATTCAACTCACAGATTTTAAAGAGAGCATTGGTCAATCCGGTGGGTATGATGTTAATGAGTTTGGTTTAATCACTTATAACACAAAAGCATGGAGGAACTAGAATGAAACTAAACAAAATTTTTACAGTCAGCTTACTAGCTGTGTTCTTATTTATGATGTCTGCTTGTTCCAATTCAACAAATGGCACAAATGAAAAAAATCAAGCAAAGCCTGATGAAACAAACACAGCTGAAGTAAAGGATTTAATTTTAACGACAACAACAAGTACGCAGGATAGCGGATTGCTTGATGTTTTAATTCCAATGTTTGAAGAAGAACAAAAAAATACGAATGTAAAAACAATCGCGGTAGGAACAGGACAAGCATTGGAAATGGGCGTGAAAGGTGAAGCTGACGTTCTTCTTGTCCACGCTCCCGATGCCGAAGAGGAAATTGTTAACAGCGGGGATGCAATCAACCGTAAGCGTGTAATGTATAATGATTATATTATTGTTGGCCCATCTGCAGATCCAGCAGGCATTAAAGGGATGGAAGTAAAAGCAGCATTCAAGCAATTATTCGATAAAGACGCTGTTTTCATTTCAAGAGGAGATGATTCTGGAACCCATAAAAAAGAACTTGGAATTTGGAAGTCAATTGAGATTACACCAGCAGATAATAAAGGCTATGCTGAAACTGGACAAGGTATGGGGAATACTCTCCAAATTGCTGCTGAAAAGCAAGGATATGTATTAACTGATCGTGCAACCTATCTAGCCCAAAAAGATAATGTCGATTTAGACATCCTCGTTGAAGGTGACGATGATCTATTAAATATTTATCATGTTATGCAGGTAAACCATGAAAAGCATGACAAAGTAAACAGTGAAGGTGCAGAAGCATTTGTACAATTTATGATTGCTGATAAAACACAAAAGGTAATTGAAGAATTCGGAAAAGAAGATTTCGGAGAATCACTTTTCGTTCCATATACAGAATAGAAAAGCGCAAGCGCCTTGCTCACCCCCGACAAGCATAAGACGAGCCTCCCGGAAAGGTGTTCTTTACCTTTCTGGGAGGATTGGCTTATGACCTCGAGGGGGTAGGCGCTGGAGCTAGACATTTCTCTAACTCGAGAAAGATATACTTATTTTTAAAAAGAAAAGCGCAAGCGCTCCTTTACTTATGAAAGCTGGAATTTACATGGACTTATTAATTGAAGGAATGAGAGAAGCTATCGAAATGCTGATTTCAGGAGATCCTGAAATATTCGAGATTACTTGGCTCACTTTAAAGGTTTCATTAAGCGCTATCTTAATCAGTACGTTAATCGGTATTCCGATCGGAGTCATATTAGGACTTACTGCATTTCGTGGCAGACGATTGCTGCTTGTCTTAGTCAACATTGGAATGGGGCTTCCTCCTGTTGTAGCCGGTTTATGGATTACGATGCTCTTATGGAGATCCGGTCCCTTAGGTTCGCTTTCTTTATTATATAGTCCATTTGCAATTGTTATGGCACAAGTCCTTGTATCTCTTCCAATTGTTATCGGACTAACGTGCAGTGCTTTTCAACAAATCGATAAAAACATGCTCATCCAAATCAAGTCATTAGGAGCAACACGATTTCAAACCGTTTCATTACTATTAAGGGAAACGAGAATTGCTATCATGGCTGCCATAATGGCTGGATTTGGAAGAGTGATTGCTGAAGTCGGAGCAGCGATGATGGTTGGTGGAAATATTCGTGGGGAAACGAGGATTTTAACAACATCCATCGTTATGGAAGTATCCAAAGGGAACTTTGATGTGGCACTAGCCCTCTCTTTCATCCTAATGAGCTTGGCCTTTATAATTACCTTTTTCTTAACCATTTTACAGCAAAGGAATAAAAAACAATGAAACCGCTCATCCACTTAGATCATATTCAGTATACAAGCAAAGAGCGTACCATTCTCTCGGTTCCAGAACTATCGATTTTCCATGGGGAAATCCTTGGGGTTATGGGGCCAAATGGAGCAGGAAAAAGCACACTTGTCAAAATCCTATCATGCCTGCAAGCACCTACTTCTGGAAAGATATTCTATAACGGTGTAGAAGTTCCTGCCGGTAATGTATCTCTGGAACAAAGGAGGAAATGGGCAGTCGTTCTGCAACAAACACTTATTTTTGACACAACTGTTTTTCAAAATGTTGCTGCAGGATTAAAAATCCGTAAGGTGCCAAAAGCTATGATTAAAGAGAAGGTTGAATACTGGCTCGAAAAATTCGGCATTTCTCACCTTGCAAAGAAAAACGCCCATCAATTATCTGGAGGAGAAGCACAAAGAGTTAATCTTGCAAGAGCGTTAATTCTTGAACCTGAGGTACTCTATTTGGATGAACCTTTTTCTGCTCTTGATTATCCTACAAAGGTAAGGCTGATCAGAGATTTTAGTTCCATACTGAAAGAAACAAGTACAACAACAGTGTTTGTTAGCCATGATATTTCGGAAGTGAAATTCTTGACTGATAGGCTGGCCATTTTGAAATTAGGGGAAATAATACAACTCGGATTTACCGCGGAAGTACTCCAAACCCCTCATCATGAAGCGGCTAGCTTTTTAAACGAAATGACGCTTAATCTTGAATAATGACAGCATATAGGTATTCTATATGCTGTCAGGCTGTTGACAAACGCTCGCTTTCTTCGTTACTCACCTTCCTGCGGTGCTCATTACCCATCCATGGTAACTCCGCTCCTCGTAAGGCTTCGTGCCTCGAAAGACAAGCGTTTTCAATCAGTCTGAAAAAGTAATTAATTATACTTTGTCTACACTCTGTCAGCATTAGGTATTCTATATGCTGTTTTTCTATTTTTCCTACTACAAGTACATGAAGGATGAAGGAAAAATTAAAAAAAATGGGATACAACTAGTATTCACCTTATATCTTCTGTTTTAATTAAAGGAGAAAATAAAAGGAGTGATGAGGATGAATTTTGCAATAATTACTGGCGCCTCAAAAGGTCTTGGAGCTTCAATAGCAGAAAGAATGGTTATGAAAAAAATTGGGATAATCTCCGTTTCAAGAACAGAGAATGAAGGACTGAAAGAATTAGCAGCAGAAAATCAAGTATTCTATCAACATTTTTCTTGCAACCTTACCCTGCCTGAAGAGATCGAAATTACATTTAAGAAAGTTTTAACAACTCTAGAATCATATGATTCTAAGGTTGTTTATGTAATCAATAATGCTGGAGTGATTGATCCAATCTCAACTGCAGGGAATCTTGATCATCAAGCACTCATCCAAAATGTACATATCAACCTCATTGCTCCTATTATGATTTCGAATATCCTATTAAATACAGCCAAAGGCAAAATGAAGATTGTGAATGTATCCTCAGGTGCTGCCGAAAAACCATACCAAGGCTGGAGTGCCTACTGCAGTACAAAGGCAGGGCTAAATATGTTCACAAAAACGGCTGCAGCCGAGCAAGAAACTATCGGATCATCTCATAAAATTATTGCCTTTAGCCCAGGAATTATGGATACAGATATGCAAGGAACAATACGCTCCTCATCAAAAGAAACATTTAATGACCTTGAAAAATTTAAGGAATATAAAGAAAAGGGGCTACTAAGACCTGCAAATATTGTTGCGAATGCATTAGTAGACCTGTTAATGAGAGAGCAAATAGAAAACGGAAAAGTGTATCATGTAAATGAGCTTATTAAATAACAAGTATTAGTCAATTGATGTGAATAATTAACACACGAATTGTCCATACTAATCTTAAAAAGTTTATATTCCCCTTATTTTTCTAGCCTCCATATGGAGGCATTTTTTTTGCATTTTAATAGATAGTTTTTATTATGAATCCCATCTATTTTTCACTCTTCTCAAACCAATGAATAAGACTGCGCCAAGAATAATTAGGTATAGTAGACTGCTATCCGAATCTTTCATGGAAAGCTTTCTGATCCAAAGCATTTGAATAATTAATGCTATGTGACTGGTAAAAGGATAATTTCACTAGGTTTTATGATTCTTTCCGATATTTTAGAGAATTTGTTTTTGTTCTTTGTTGACACCTTGCAATACGGTGTTTTCGCCAATTTTAATAAACCTTAACTAGTCCGCTAGAAATAGAGACATCAACAACATGTTCTCCAGTGCCGTACACACCTGTAATTTTGTTTTTCTCTGTTATTTTATTTTTAAGAGGAAATTCACAATCGATAAAGCCGCTTGTTTTTTTTCCGTTTAAAGTAAAGTCTGCATGATCCGGAAGGTTAAGCTTAATCTGCCCTGAACTAGCCTTAAGATCTAAACTATCTGTTAGCTGATCCATTTGAACATCTAAAAGACCGGAGGAAACTTCTGCATCAAGCTTGCCTTGATAATTTCTGATTTTTATTATTCCTGAGCTCATATCAATCGATCCTGTACCAGTATTAAGATTATCGACATCAATCACTCCGGAAGATCCTTCATGATTAAATTCTTCTGTTTTAATGTTTTTTAAATCAACCTTTCCTGAACTCATGTTAATCGTCAATTCTTCTAGCTCGATTGGTTGTTTTTTAGAGGTTCCTGAAAAGGTTAAATAGCCAGACCCAATATCAATATCTATGCTGCGATTATAATCTTCCGGAATATAAATATTCAACTCCGGTGCTTTGTTGAAAAATTGAAAGCCTTTAAGCCAGCTCTGCTTATATTCAACAATAATAGTGTCTCCACTTTTATCTATGGACAAATTTCCTTTTCCATTAAGCTCTGCTTTTACATTATTTCTTTTTTCTGGGATGATGTTTGCATTAGCTGCTGAAACATTAACCTCTAGTAAATCAATATTGTTGGTTACTTTCACTTCACTGTCACTTTTTCCAAAGGTTAATAAACTCGTTACATTCGAAGTCATCAAAATATAAAGACCTACTAAAACTAAAAAAATGAATAAAATTCTTTTCAACGGGTATCCCTGCTTTCTTTCATTTCATCGTACCTTTATTTTACAGGAATAATTAGCCAAAAAACATTGATCTGTAGAATTAATTCTTTCTAAGACCTAAGACTTAATTGGATCTGAAAAAAATTTTATGGTCTAATAAATATATTTTCACGATTTCAAAATCCGATTGAGCAAGAACGATCATTCTTCCCATCAATAATAGATATTTCAACAAATAGAATTAATTTAAATAAAGCTTCCCTCCATTGTAATGGGAAGCTTCATTTTATTACTCTATTTTATTGCTTCGATCCTTGTTCCGCTTATTTCCTTTACTATTATCTCCGCTTACGTTATCTGACTGATTTTCTCTTGGTGAGTTTTGGTTCTTGCTTCCTTTATTAAATTTTTTCGTCATTTTGGAGCTCCCTTCGTTTTTTTTAATGTTTCATATAGTAAAACCTTTGTACAGGTTTCAGTCTATATTTTGCCAGCATATGCTTATTTATATGTGATGTCATAGAAGATAGTTTTCCTATTTTACTCATAGACAATGGCCACCTTTATTATCAAAAAAACGAACTTGCCTATAAGCAAGTTCGTTAAATATATCAATTAAAGTGTTTGAAATTTTTCTCCTGCTGCCCCCTGTTCGGCAATGAGCGGGCACATGGTGATGCTATAGTTACAAATGGCCTCAACATCATTGCGGTCATGTGTCACAATCATACAGGTCATATTCGCTTTTTTTAAGATTAAAAGCAGATCTTCCCGAATTGATTCTTTTAGGTCAGCATCTAAATTACTGAATGGCTCATCCATTAATAATACTTTCGGCTTTGGTGCAAGTGCTCTTGCTAGAGCAACCCTTTGCTGCTGTCCTCCGCTTAACTCGTGAGGATAGCGGTCACCAAAGTCCTCCATTTGTACAAGCTCAAGCATCTCTTTTACACGCGGCTTCCGATCCTTCTTGGCCATTCGTGATAACCCAAAAAGGATGTTCTCCTTCACTGTCATATGTGGAAATAAGGCATAATCCTGAAAAACCATGCCTACCCCTCTATCCTCTGGCTGAACAAATAATCGATCGTTTACAACTGGTTTGCCAGCAATCGTAATGGATCCTTTTTTTGGCATTTCCAAACCAGAAATTAAACGCAGTAATGTGCTTTTTCCACTTCCGCTCTGCCCTAATACACCAACGATTTCTCCTGTATTCATCGAGAAAGAAAAATCGTCAATTGTTGGTGACGCCGATCGGGAATAGGAAAAAGTAAGATTTTGAATTTCAACTACTTTCATCGTTGCACCTTCTTATCAATCATTTGAAACACGACAACAGACAAAATACTAATTCCAATAATCATTAAGGATGAGATAGAGGCTTCATGTATTAGTTCATCTTTTGCATACTGATGAGTCTTTGTTGCCAGCGTATCAAAATTAAAAGGTCTTAAAAGTAATGCTAAAGGCAACTCTTTGCAAATTTCAACAAATGTTAAAATGAAGCCACTTACTAATGCACCTTTAATTAAAGGGAGGTCCACTTTAAAAAAAGTTTTCGTCATTCCAAACCCAAGGAGCCTTGACGCTTCTGAAAATTTCGTCCCAATTTTTTCATAACCAACTTCGACTGCATTAAATCCTGTAGCCATAAAGCGAATGACGTAGCCAACAATAAGCATTACCAATGATAAGCTTAAGATTAGCGGAGCATCGCCCAATCCAATATAAGAATATAGGGGAGCAAGCCATTTATCAAGTGTGATGAACATGGCAAGAACACCAATCGCAATAATCGCCCCAGGAATCGAATAACCTGTTGTCGTTAATTTGGCTAAAATATATGAACCCGTCGTGTGTCTACGACATACATTAGCAACCACAACAGATAGAAAAAGAATCAGCACAGTGGCAATAGCTGCTACAAATATTGTTTGGAAAAATAACGTAATGAAAGTTTCATCCCATACTTTACTAAATGTCAGCTTCGCCCAAGCGATTAGCTGAATTAATGGAATAAGAAATCCGATTAGAAACACAATGCTGCAATACGCAAATGCTGCTGCTGCCTTGAATCCCTTCAACTTCATCGGTACGAGAGGCCTTGACTTATTATTTAAATGGTAGCGCCGTCTTTGTCTGAGCAGCCTTTCTAAGATAAACATTCCTAAAATAATAACCATTAGCCATGCCGCTAGCCTCATAGCAGAATCAATATCATACATGCCGAACCAGGTTTGAAAAATAGCGGTTGAAATGGTGTGAATACCAAAATAGCTTGTCACACCATAATCACTCAGCACTTCATATATGACCAATACTGCCCCAGCAACAATAGCTGGCCTTGAAAGCGGCAGCACAACCTTTACAAAAATGGAAATTGGCTTCCTGCCTAACAGTCTCGCATTTTCGAAAAAAGATGAGCTTTGGCTTTCGAGGAAAGCTTTCGTCATGATATAGACATATGGAAAAAGAAAAAACGTAAAGATGAAAATGGCTCCGCGCAATGATGAAATCGAAAGGATTTCAGGATCGATTTGATAATTAAATTGATTACGCAGCGTCGTTTGGATGACCCCTGTATAACTAAACATCGTTTTGTAAGTGTATGCCGCAATATACGGAGGAATCGCAAGCGGCAATAATAGTCCCCAGCGAAAAAATCGTTTGAGCGGAAAATCATAAGCAGCAACAAGCCACGCAAGTGAGACCCCTAAAATCGCAGTAAAAATCCCTGTTAATAATACAAGGATTACCGTGTTTGCTACATATGTTTTTAGTAAATACTCGCGAATTTGAAACCAATTTTCATTCGGCTCCTGAAATAAGGAAAAGAAGATGAACAGAATGGGCAGCAAAATAACTGCCGCCCCAATAATACTGATCATCCACCAGCTATTAAAATCCTTTTGTAAGAAACGTTTTAGGTTTGTTCTCATTTTACTTCCAGCCTGTTTTATTAAAGATTGCAATCGCCTCTTGATTATGCTCTCCTAAAGTATCAAAATCCAATTCTTGCATTTTGAAATCGCCCCAAGACTCTAGAATTTCTGGTTTTTTCGCCTCTGCATTAACTGGGAATTCATAGTTATTTGCAGATAAATATTCCTGTGCTTCTACACTTGTCATATATTCAATCAGTTTTGTTGCGTTTTCAGGATTTTTACTATGCTTTGTTAAACCAATTCCACTAATATTTACATGCGTTCCATTTGTTTCTTGGTTCGGGAAAAATACACCAATACTTTCTCCCACTTTTCTTTCTTCAGGGTCCGCTGAGTTCGCAAGCAGCCCAACATAGTATGTGTTCATAATTGCTACATCACCAGTACCAGCTACAATCGCTTTTGCTTGATCACGGTCACCGCCATCAGGTTGGCGAGCAAAATTATTAACGATTCCCTGTGCCCATTGCTCAGCCTGCTCTTCTCCGTTCAATTCAATGAAGGAAGCAAGAAGAGACTGATTATATTGGCTTGTTGAAGAACGAGCCAACACTTTCCCTTTCCATTTCTCGTCTGTTAAAGCTTCATATGTAGAAAGCTCATCTGGGGACACCCGATCTTTTGAGTAAACAATGACACGTGCTCTTGTTGATAATCCAATCCAGTTATTATCTGAATCGCGTAGGTTCTCAGGGACATTTTTATTTATGATATCGGAGTTAACTGGCTGAAGAATATCGTTTTTCTTTGCATTTGCAAGAACTCCGCCATCAACAGTAATAAATAAATCAGCCTGTGTGCTTTCACCTTCCCGTTTTAAACGCTCAATAAGTTCTTCTGCTTCACCTTTTACAACATTTACTTTAATGCCCGTTTCTTCTGTAAACTTCTTAAACACTTCTTCGTCAGCTTCGTAATGTCTAGCTGTATAAACGTTAACTTCTTGGCTCTCAGCTTTTTCAGGCTTTGAAGCTGGCTTTTCTTCCTCCGAGCTGTTGTCATTTGCTCCACAGCCAGCTAAGCCAATTGTAAGTGCAGTAGTTACAATGAAAGGCTTTAGTAATTTTGAAAGATTCATATGTATGTCCACCTTTTTTTATTTTCTCACATTGTGATAATGATAATTATTATCACTTACATATTTTATTCTACTGAGCATTCATATTCTTGTCAACAAGGAATTTATAATTATTGAATCTATTACTAAACTGTAAAAAATAGGCTATTTCGTATTTCCTAGTACCTTTTCCTACTAAATAAAGCAACCCATAAACGGGTTGCTTTACCATTTCTAATTTGCATCTCTTTTAAATGGCCACCAGTTTGCCTCTCCAAAGTTTTTGACCATGACCGGTATAAACAACGGCAGCATGACAATGGCATATAAGAATAAACCGACGATCACAATGGAAGCAATCTGCAGTAATGATAGCATTCCAGATGGCATCATGGCAGCGAATGTTCCACCTAAGATAATGGCTGCTGAGATGATTACCGTCCCCATCTTCTTCATCGAAAGAAGCATCGCCTCTGCAACAGATAGATTCTTATATTCATTAAAGCGATCCATTAAGAAAATACTATAGTCTACTCCCAATGCGACAAGGATAACAAATCCGAAAAACGGAACTGCCCAGCTAATGCCAGAATATCCTAAAATATTTACATAGATCGCTTCATTTATCGCCATTGATGTAAAGTAGGTTAAGATTAATGAACCAATAATATAGATCGGCATAATAATAGATCTGAATAAAAAGACTAAAATAATCGATATGCCAATTAACATGAAGACAACTGTACGCGAATAATCTTGATCCGACATTTTGCTTAAGTCCGCATTCGTACTAGTGACTCCGCCAACTGCAACAACTGCATTTTCAAGCTTCGTATTTTTTGTCGCTCTCTTTACAGCTTCTTTAATTTCGTCTACTTGATTAATGGCTTTATTTGAATATGGGTTTGCCTCAAAGATCACATCCATTGTCATGACCTTTCGATCCTCTGACATATAAACATCAATTACGCGAGCAAACTCTTCACTTTCTAAAACTTCTTTAGGCAAATAATAGCCGTCCATATTTTCTGAGCTAGATAATCCAGACAAATAATCCTGCGCAGACCCTAGACCTTCAGAAACTTGATTCAACCCTTCTGTACTTTGACTGAGCCCTTCTGTTAATTGATTAATTTGGCCTCCTAAATCACCAAAGCCTGAAAGAAGCTGCTTTTGGCCTTCATTGATGCTGCTTAGGCCGTTTGTAAGCTTTGGAACATTATTGACAATTTGTCCCTGGCCATCCGCTAATTGGTTTAACCCCTTTTGCTGCGCTTCTATACCTGCAAGTAATTGCTGCAGACCTCCTGCAAGCTCATTTTGACCTGCAATTGCTTTTTCAAAGCCTGTGTTAGCTCCTGCCATTCCACTATTAATTTTTGCTAGACCTGCATTAAGTTCATTAACATTTGCAGATAAGCCGCTTAATTGTTGCTGCAAACCAATGACTGTTTGTTTCATCGCTTGATATTGCTGGTCCTCAGCTAAGCCTGTATAGGTATTCTCTAAATAACCATACATGGCTCCATTTGCTTGTGCAATCCCATTAGATAATCCAGTTAATCCCTCACCAATTTTTTGATAATTGGTTGTTAGTGTGTTCAAATTTCCCTGTAATTCTTTATAGCCGCCATGAAGCTGTTGATAAACTGTTAATAATTCTTCTGCGCCTGCTTTTGATTTATTAAGACCTGCCTTAACCTGATCAGATCCTGCAGAGCCCTGGCGGATTCCATTTTCAATTTTTGAAAGATTCGTTTGAATTTCTTTTAGTCCTGACTGGATTTCGTTTGTTCCTGAAATCAAGTCATTGATGCCATTTGTTGCTTCTTTTAATTTTGGCTCAGACTTCGATAATTCACTTCCGGCTTCATTTAAGCCTTCACTAATTTTATCTAACCCTTCCTTCCCTTCACCTAAGCCTTCTTCAAGAGTCTCAGCTTGCTTTGCAATGAAGAAATCCTCGATCGGCTCCCCAGTAGGTCTTGTAACAGAACGTACCGTATCAACCAAATCTACTTTTTCTAATTCTTTGCTAATTTTTTCTGCCAAACCAATGTACTCAGTGGAATCCATCCTTTCATCGTTTTTCAATACGATCTGAGTTGGCATCGATTCCCCAGGACCAAAGCTATCAGCAATGGCATTGAAGGCTTTTATAGAATTAACATCTCCGCTAATTTCGTCCAAGGAATTATAGGATAACTCTCCGTCATATGTAACAAGAAAAGGCACACATACTGCAGCAACGATAAGTAAAGCAATGAACGGACGAGCCAATGAAAATCTTCCAACTATGCCCCAAAGCTTGCTTTCACCATGCTCCGCCTTGTTTTTTGAAGGCCAGAAAATTTTATTTCCTAACATAGCCATAAAAAATGGAACAATTGTAAATAACGCAAGCAATAGAACAGCCACCCCAATGGCAACGGCTGCTGCAGATTGATAAAGAATAAATTGCGAAAATCCGATCGCAGCAAATCCAATCATAACAGCGATTCCGCTAAAAAATACTGTGCGCCCAGCATTGCGGTATGTCTCAACAATGGCTTCTGATATACTCTCTCTTTGTGAAAGTTCTTCTTTATATCGGCTGAGCAACAAAATACAATAGTCTGTTCCGATACCGAATAATACGGCAACTAAGAAAATCTGTGTATAGTTTGATAGAGGAAAGTCCCACTTATCTACTAAAAACGCTACGATGGACTGGGATGCTAAATACGAAAATCCGACTGTCAATAAAGGAATAATTGGGGAAACAACCGATCTAAATACTAGTAATAAAACAACAAGAATGAAAACAACTGTAATCCCTTCTGTCTTCTTCAGCCCTTCCTCAGAGCTAGTCATTAAGTCCTCATTAATAAGCCATTCACTTGTAAAATAGTGATCTACTTTAATATCATCAAGTGCTTTGTACATAGCATCGCTTAATTCTTTAGGTTCCCTGTCATTCCAGCTGACAGTAACAGATGTTAAAATAGCCTTGCCATCCTTTGAAACAAGTTGATCCTTAAGGCCCTCTTCATTAAAATGAGTAAGAATTTCAGTTATTCCTAGCTCCTTCTCTTTATCTTTAAGAATCTGAATCGCTCTTTCCGCTTCATTTATATCCTCTTGAGTCAGTTTTTTATCATTATGAAAAACAAGAGCAATCTGGGTCTCATTCCCGCCGCCTTCCTGCTTGCGAACATCGTCCATAATATTTCCGGCTAATCTAGATGAATATTCATCAGGAACAGTAATTTGACCCTTTTCACGAACAAGATCTTGCATATTGGGAGCCGTCAAAAAAAGTCCAACTACAATGGCAATCCAGGCAATTATGACAAACCATTTGTTTTTTATGATAAAATTCATGCCCTATTCCCCCACCATAATTCTTTACTCTCTTTTAATACTTGATTTAACTTTTCATATGTTTCAATAAATTGCTTTATTTCACTTTGATCAAATTTCGTAATAAATGTTTCAACAAGCCTATAAATCCGTTCTTCTGCTTGATAAAACAGTTCATTTCCCTTATCTGTTAAAGTCAAATATACAACCCTTCGATCATTCTCATCACGAGTCCGCTTTATTAAACCCTTTTCCCATAATCGATTGATGATCGCAGTAATGGCACTTTTTTGTACATCGAATTCTTCTGCTAATTCTGTCGAGGTACAAGAGCCCGCCTTACTTATATAACGCAACGTGTAATGCTGATCATTCGTAAGATCACTGCCAATTTGGCACTTAACTAGAGCCTCCCCTCTTCGATGAACAGAAAAAGATAACTCAATATATCGATCGATTAATTCTTGAATCACTGTATCTGACATTTATGTCTATTCACCTCCAACTAAAATAATTCTACTATTTAATTATTAAATCGTTTAACTATTAACGTGTTTAACTTTATTGCACAAATCCTTTGTTGTCAATAAATATGATTGAATAGTGGGTAGCTTTATCAAACGGATTACAGGTATGTTTTTTTATCGCAGATTAACGGGCAGTAAGACCCCCACTGATGGAAGTTTCACTTTATGTACTGTCAGTTCTTATTGACTTAATATGTAACTAACTGTATACTTCTAAAAATTCAAACTAATTTTTAACAGAAATGTTTATTAATCTATAACTAATTGGTCACAACTGTAAGGTAATATGACCAATTGCTAGATTGCGGGGATATATGATGAGTTCTAGTAGTGTTGTTCAATCAAATTCAAGAAAAAAAGGAATTTCTCTAGTACTTGCCGGAGCGATTTTTTGGGGAGTTTCAGGAACTGTAGCACAGTACCTTTTTCAGCAAGGATTCAGCCCAGAGTGGTTAGTAGTCATCCGGTTATTGGTGGCAGGTATTCTGTTATTAGGAATTGCCTATAAAAATGAGAAACATAAAGTTTGGGGAATTTGGAAAAATAAGCATGATAGAGTTCATATTATCATCTTCGGAATCCTTGGGATGTTAGCTGTCCAATATACATTTTTTGCTGCTATTAAGCACGGAAATGCAGCAACTGCTACCGTACTGCAATACTTGGCTCCAGTCCTTATCATGTGCTATTCAGCATTTCGTGCAAAACGGTTACCAACTTTGATGGAGGGTTTGGCATTAGTTTTGGCCGTTTCAGGCACTTTCTTGCTTGTTACCCAAGGAAGTATCCACACACTCTCTATATCAGGCTTAGCATTATTTTGGGGTCTTACTTCAGCGGTCGCATTAGCATTTTATACACTTCATCCTCTCCAGCTGCTCGTAAAATGGGGATCAACCATTGTGGTTGGATGGGGTATGTTAATAGGCGGAATAAGTTTTAGCTTTATTCATCCTCCATGGTTGTTCGAAGGTCAGTGGTCCCTTCCTACTTTCTTTGCCGTCCTATTCATCATTGTATTTGGAACAATTATTGCTTTCTATTGCTATTTAGAAAGTCTTAAATATATTAGTGCATCTGACACTAGTTTACTAGCTTGTGCTGAACCACTGACAGCGGCATTTTTAGCCATTGTATGGCTTCATGTCACTTTCGGTTATGCTGAATGGTTAGGAACGATATGTATTTTAAGTACAATCGGCATCCTTTCCATTAGAAAAGAAAAGAACAAAATACAAGTAAATGAGCAAGTTAATCAAAAAGTGAATTAATACGGATTTCTCTTCCTTACATTGCCGAGACCAATTGCTGTCTTGGCATATTTTATTACCTGTCAAAGGGGTGGCTTATTTTGTATATCGCCCAAGGAAATAGGAACAAATGCGCAAGCGCCTTGCTCACCTCCGACAAGCACACGAGCCTCACGGAAAGGTGTTCTTTACCTTTCTGGGAGGATTGGCTTGTGACCTCGAGGAGGTAGGCGCTGGAGCTGAACGTAGATAAACTATATCTCGAGTTATCAACAGATAGCGCAAATTATAATTTCCTATACAAAAAAAAGACAGTCTCCCTTTTCTGGGGCTGTCCAATTTCCGCTATTTACGTGCTACCCTTTTTTTAACAAATAAAACAATAAATAAAATGAACAGGAGTGCCAAAATGATATAGACAACATTTGAATAAATATCCATGTATTTAACAATATCTTCCCACGAAGCCCCAACTACTGCGCCAATATTCACAAGAATCACATTCCAAATCGTTGTTCCGAGTGTTGTGAAAATCAGGAATAACCATATATTCATATGTGACATTCCAGCAGGGATCGAGATTAGACTTCTAATTAAAGGAACTAATCGGCAGAAAAAAACAGTCCAAACGCCATATTTATTAAACCAATCTTCTGCCTTATGAATGTCTTTTTTAGTTAATCGAAGAATATGACCCCATTTATCAATGATTCTCTCCATTCTTTCCACATCAATGAGTCGGCCAATGCCGTAAAGAATAACCGCTCCTCCAACAGAACCAATGGTTGAAAATACAACGACCCCCATTACACTTAAATCTGTTGTCGTCGTCATAAAGCCTCCAAAAGTTAGAATAACCTCAGAGGGAATGGGCGGAAAGATATTTTCTAAAGCGATTAATAGCATAATTCCTATATATCCGAATTCGTTCATTATATCTGTAATCCAGATTTCCATTATATATGCTCCTATTAAAAGTCTATTTTGAAGCTTTCTCTTTCGTTCTTTACTGCATTATTATATCATCAACACAGTCTTCTGAATAAATTAGAAGCTCTAATTTATAGCTAGCTGTATTTTAAATCGTTCAGCTGAACATTTCCCTCGAGAGTTTCTAATTTTATTATCTCCTTAAATAAACCTAGCAACCATATCTACTGTTTTTTTCCAGTCTAGTATGGATCTTTGCAACAGTTTCAAGCCATCTTCTGTAACCGTATAGTATTTACGCCGGCCTCCATGACTTTCATTTCCCCAGGAGGAAGATATCGCTTGTTGTTTCTCTAATCGTTTCAGTGATAAATATAGGGTAGCTTCCTGAATTTCAAATGTTCCTTCTGTTCTTATCTTTATCGCCTTTGATATTTCATATCCATAATTTTCTTTTTCCTTAAGAATGGAAAGAATAAGAAGGTCAATCGTCCCTTTTAACATCTCTTTGTTCAAAATCATGACCTCCAGCATTATTACTTATAATAATTAAGCAATTGCAATGATAAATTAAATTACTTAAATGAACAAGGTACTAATGAAGTATTAATAGTTTCATACATAAAGTGAAACTTCCATCAGTGGGGGTTTTTCGACGCACAGGACGTGCTAGTGCCGACGTTGCCACAGGACGTGGCGTTCTTAGTCGGCCTTCATCCCCCACTGATGGTTAGTTGCGGCCCACAGGAAGTGGGTCACGCAGACGTTGCCACTCGATGTGGCGCCTTTTAGTCTGTGTTCATTTTACGGGCTTTTACGGGCAGTTGTCCCCCACCTATCTTCCTCGCTTCTCTCTCAATCTTGAGGTGGGGGGCTTACTGTCCGTTAATGCGGGATAAACGATGATTTAGAATTTGATTATAATAGAGTTTTCACTTGTGTGAAAGTTTTTGAGCCTATTCTTTTCATATTGAACTTTTATTTTATGTGTGATATGCTCAAGCCAACAACTTAGGAAATGCAGTAACTGACGACAATAGTGGAAATAACCACATGGAAACTGCATTTTATATAGTCGGGTCGTCTGGGCAGAGATAGGGATAATATATCCCTATCTCTTTTATTTTTTTAGGAGGTATTAATATGGAAAAGATTATTCTAGATGGGAAGCTTGTTGCAAAAAAAATAACAGATTCATTGAAAGAACGAGTAACTAATTTAAAGTCAAAAGGAATTACTCCATGTCTTGCTACTATTTTAGTAGGGAATGATCCATCTTCAGAAACTTATGTGAAAATGAAAGGCAATGCATGTGGAAGAATTGGAATTCAATCCTTGCGTATTCATCTCCCAAAAGAAACCGAAACAAAGGAACTATTAGAGACCATTGAAAAATTAAATCTGGATCCATCCGTTCACGGGATTCTGCTTCAACATCCAGTTCCTTCACATATTGATGAGCGCAAAGCTTTTGAAACTATTGATATAAAGAAAGATGTGGATGGAGTGACTAGCACAGGTTATGGACAAACCGCTTTTGGTTTTGGAACATATCCTTCCTGTACTCCTGCAGCTATCATGGAAATCATAAAACATTATAATATTCATATTGATGGGAAACATGCCGTTGTTATCGGGAGAAGCCCTATTTTAGGCAAGCCTGTATCAGCTTTACTTTTAAATGAAAATGCAACAGTCACTACTTGTCATTCACACACTACAAATTTACCAGAAATCGTAAAACAGGCTGATATTGTCGTAGCAGCTGTAGGAAAACCTAATTTTATTCAAGGTGATTGGATAAAAAAAGGAGCAGCTGTCCTAGATGCAGGTTATAACAAAGGAAATATCGGTGACGTTGATTATGAGGCATGTTATGAAAATGCTAGTGCTATTACTCCTGTTCCTGGTGGGGTTGGCCCAGTAACGATATCTATGTTATTAAAACATACGGTCGATGCAGCAGAAAACCCAATGAATATCCCGTCTCTTTAATATTAAGATTTGAGCCGAGCTTATTTCATCGCTCGGCTCTTACATTTTAAAAATGCTCTTGTAAAGCTAGTTTTTTCAAAAAGAGAGTTTGACTCCGTTATGGAATCAAGCTTCTAATACTTATCCAGCCACTTTCTTTGCAAATTGGCTGTTATAAAGCTCAGCATAGAAGCCATTTTCCTCTAAAAGCTCTTCATGTGTACCTTGCTCAATTACTTTCCCTTGATCCATGACTAAGATTAAATCAGCATCCCGAATTGTTGAGAGGCGATGGGCAATAACAAAGCTTGTTCTTCCTTCCATTAATCTGTTCATTGCTTGTTGAATAAGTACCTCTGTTCGTGTATCGACACTTGAGGTTGCTTCATCAAGGATCATAATTGGAGGATCAGCAAGTACTGCCCGAGCTATAGTCAACAGTTGCTTTTGTCCCTGAGAAATATTGGATGCTTCCTCATTTAGGACAGTATCATATCCATCTGGAAGCGTTCGAATAAAATGATCTGCTCGTGCTGTCTTTGCAGCTAAGAAAACTTCTTCGTCCGTCGCACCTTTTTTGCCATAAGCTAAGTTTTCCTTAATTGTTCCATTAAAGAGCCATGTGTCTTGAAGCACCATTCCAAAGGTAGAGCGAAGATCTTCACGAGACATATCACGTGTGTCGTATCCATCAATCGTGATTTTCCCACCATTTATTTCATAAAACCGCATTAATAGATTAATGAGCGTCGTTTTTCCGGCTCCAGTTGGCCCAACAATAGCGACTGTCTGTCCAGGGAGAACTTTAATATTCATATCTTCTATTAATAATTCATCTCCATACCCGAAATCGACATGCTCAAATGCAACTGCACCTTTTGAACGCTGTAAAGTAACGGAATTTGCTTCTTGAACTTCTTCCTCTTCATCTAGCAGTTCGAAAACCCGCTCTGCTGCAGCGATAGTAGCCTGAATGATGTTCGCAATATTTGCTGTTTGTGCTATCGGCTGTGTAAATTGACGCGAATACGTAATAAACGCTTGAATATCACCAATAGAAATTGCTCGATTAGTAACTAAAATACCGCCGACAATACAAATTAAAACATAGCCTAAATTACCAACAAAAGACATCATCGGCATGATAATACCCGAAATAAATTGAGCCTTACGGCCTGCATCATATAACTCTTCATTCACTTTATCAAATTCAGCAATGGCCTTTTTCTCATGACCAAACGCTTTCACAACTTGGTGACCGGTATACATTTCTTCAATATGTCCATTTAATTCCCCAAGTGTTCGCTGTTGATTAGCAAAGTGTTTTTGTGACTTTTTCAAAAATGGCCTAATCACAAAAATTGAAAGCGGAAGTGTGACAATTGAAATCAGCGTTAATATCGGACTGATGGTGAGCATCATGATGATAATTCCTACGATCGTTACAATCGATGTAATAAACTGAGTCATACTTTGCTGAAGTGTACTGCCAATTGTATCAATATCATTTGTCACACGGCTTAATATTTCCCCATTTGGACGACCATCAAAATATTTTAGCGGCAGTTTTTCAAGCTTTCCATTTACATCTTCCCTTATAGTATAGACCGTCTTTTGGGCTACACCAGCCATGATGTACTGCTGAATATAACTAAAGATGCTACTTGTAACATATAAGCCTGCTAAAAGTAGTAACAATCTGCCAATTGCATCAAAGTTAATTCCTGCGCCAGGTACTTCCTTGTACATTCCGTATGCACCTTCAAAAAGTTCAGTCAGCGCATTCCCCATGATCTTCGGTCCTGCAATCATAAAAACAGTACTCATAATAGCCGCAAAAAACACAGCTATTAACTGATTACGGCGCGGTTTCAAATATCTGAGCAGACGACGTAAAGTTCCTTTAAAGTCTTTCGCCTTCTGACCAGCTATCATCATATTTCCATGTCCCATTGGCCCTCCGCCATGAGAGTGCGATTTCTTATGCTTACTCATGCAATTTCCTCCTCTGAGAGCTGGGATTCAACAATTTCACGGTAGACTGCATTGTTTTCAAGCAGCTCTGTGTGCGTACCGATTCCGGCAATTTCCCCTTTATCTAACACAATGATTCGATCTGCTTCGATAACAGTGCTGACCCGTTGTGCAACAAGCAAAACCGTTGATTCCTTCGTTTCATCCTTTAATGCTGCACGTAATTTTGCATCTGTTTTATAATCAAGAGCTGAAAAACTGTCATCAAAAATGTAAATATCCGGTTTTCTAACGAGAGCTCTTGCAATCGATAAGCGCTGTTTTTGTCCTCCTGAAACATTTGAACCACCTTGTGAAATGATAGAATCATAGCCATTCTCCATTTTGCTAATGAAATCTTCGGCTTGCGCTATTCGTGCTGCATGCTCGATTTCGTCCTGAGTTGCATCTTCCTTCCCAAAACGAATATTATCAGCAATTGTCCCTGTAAAAAGCAATGCCTTTTGTGGAACAAAGCCAATTTTCGAACGAATTTCCTCTTTAGAAGCGTCAAGTACATTGATTCCGTTTACGCGAATCACACCGCTTGAAATATTATAAAAACGAGGTACTAAATTCACAAGGGTTGACTTCCCAGCGCCAGTTCCGCCAATAATCGCAGTTACTTCTCCTGATCCAGCTTGAAAACTTATATCAGATAAGGCAGGTTCTTCCGCTCCCGGATAATGAAAGGTAACATGCTCAAATTCAAGCGTACCGCGACTTCGGTCTGCTTTATCCGTTCCCTCTTTAGAGGTTTTAGGCTTCATTTCAAGCACTTCATTAATTCTGTTTGCCGAAACAGCAGCACGTGGAATCATAACAAACATCATCGATGCCATGACAAGAGCAAACATAATTTGCATCACGTATTGAATGAAAGCCATCAAATCCCCTATCTCCATCCCGCCATTATCAATGCGAATACCGCCAAACCAAATGACAGCAACGATTGTTAAATTCATGACGAGCATCATAATCGGCATCATAAATGCTATGACTTTATTGACTTTGATCGATACATCTGTTAAATCCTTATTGGCCTTCTGCAGCCGATCTTTTTCTTGTTTCTCTCGATTAAAAGCACGAATCACACGAATACCTGTTAAGTTTTCACGTAAAACAAGGTTTAATTGATCAAGTCGTTTTTGAACTATTTTAAAAAGAGGCATGCCTTTTTTCATAATGAGAAAGATTGAGCCAACCAATATTGGTATTGTTGCTACAATGATTAATGATAGCTTTTCATCCTTCGAAACGGCCATCATCACTCCACCAATAAACATAATCGGAGCACTAACAACGAAACGAAGCATCATGATTACGACTTGCTGTATTTGGGTGATATCATTCGTTGTTCTTGTAATGAGTGAGGCTGTTCCGACCTTATCAAAATCCTGGAGAGAAAAATTCTCCACATGTGTAAAAACCTTCCGGCGGATATCTTTTCCCAGCCCCATCGCCGCTTTAGAAGAATAATAGCTTGCAGCAACCGATGCACATGCCCCTATTGCAGCAACTAAAAGCATGAAACCGCCAATTTTCCAAATATATGATTTATCTCCTGTTACTACTCCCTTGTCAATAATATCTGACATCAAGGTTGGCAAAAATAAATCTGCCATGGACTGTACAAAAACAAGTCCAAATACAGCTAATACAATCCACTTATACAATGAAAGATTCTTTAAAAGTTTAATCATGTTTGCTTTCTCCATTCTCTTCAGATTCATTTTCTAAAAATGAGGCAATTTGTCGAAGTGAACAAAGTAATTCATCATATTGCTTAACAGACAGTGTATCAATGGCAGATTCAAAGGCATGGTGTATGCTGCCTTCCTTGCGCTTGATTGTTTCATAAAGCATTTTTCCTTTTTCACTAACAATTAGCTGCATTTCTCTCCTGTTCTCTTTAACTGGGTGACGATTAATCAATCCCGCTTGAACAAGTCCATCCACTGCCTGGCTTAATGTGCTCTTTGGAAATTGCATGACCGTTCCGAGCTGCTTTTGAGTCATTTCCTTACGCGGCGTTAATGTCATTAATACCGCGTATTGAGGGACTGAAAGGTTATTGTCCGCTGCTGACTTCTGCACGATTCGCCTCATGCTCAAATTCACACGCCACAATGTACGGAATAGCTCCGACGAACGTAAGAATGCTTGATTTTCAATTTCCATAATTTATATCACTCCGTTCAAAACAAAACAGTTCTAAAATGAACAATTAAAAAAACTAGTGTTTTAAATTTACTCCTATTTTTTAATATAGTCAATAAATAAATAGTGTTTATTGTTTGTTTACAAATAATGTCAGGAAAAGACCTCATAAAAGGTGTGGTAAATATGGTTGATCAAATACTTTTGAAATCCAGGAGGGAAAATGAGTAAGATTTCAAGCAATATTAAACTAGTCATAGATTCTTACTTCGGTTTACTAGACTCAAAGCTGCCGAATATTCTTGAATCCTATTATGTATACGGTTCCATCTCACTGGGAGCATTTTTAGATGGTTTAAGTGATGTTGATTTTATAGCAGTTTTACAAAGGAAACTAACCAATACAGATATCGCAGCATTAAAAGAAGTTCATAAACAAATTCAGAAAAGATATCTAAGAACGAGCTTGGATGGGATTTATGTCATGCAAAGTGATTTAGAGTCACTAAAAAATGAGAATTCATGCCTTGAATTTAGGGAAGGGAAATTTCAAGGTCATACGAAATTCAACAAAAATTCTATTGATGCTTTTCAACTAAAAAAATATGGAATTGCCCTCAAAGGAAGAGATGCTGAGACTTTAAATTACACGGTAAATTGGGAAGAACTGCTTAGTGGGATGCATGAAAACCTTAATACTTATTGGAAAAATTGGAGAGACAACTGTGGAAAATTTCCTTCCATTCATTACGCAGGCCTATTCTTTAGTTTAAGTATGATTGAGTGGGGAGTTCTCGGTATTACACGTCTTTTTTATACTTTTCTAGAAAATGATATTATTTCAAAAGTTGGAGCCGGAGAATATGCATTAAGAACAGTGCCTCCAAGGTGGCATAAAATTATTAATGAATCAATGCGGCTGCGTAAAGGAATTACCCAGTCGTATTATACATCTAGAATCGAAAGAAGAAATGACGCTCTACTATATATGGACTTTATTATTCAAGAGAGCAACAAGCTATTCCTAGATGCAAATATTAAGTAAAACTTCTATTCGTAAGATTTTTGTTGTATGATAAATCACTCCCATTTATGAATAGTCTGAAGTAAGAACAAAAGAGGTGTCTCTAAGCCGAAATTACGACTTATGAGACAGCCTCTTGATTAAAAAATACATGGATATGGATTATTTTCCGTTACTTCTTAATTTTCCGCTTCCTCTAACCGATTGGCCTTGGCTATTCGCATTTTATAAATCGCAATCAGCATAATAAACCAAACAGGTGTTATGAATAAGGCAACTCGAGTATCCTCCGCAAGTGCAAGTACGACAAGAATAAAGGCAAGAAAAATAAGAATCAGGTAATTCGAAAATGGATAAAGTGGCATTTTAAATTTATTCACCTTCGCTAGATCAGGTCTAGTTTTTCGGTATTTCAAATGGCAAATAACTGTAATTCCCCAAATAAAAATGAAACATACTGTAGAAACACTTGTAATCAGAGTAAATACTCCTTCAGGCATTATATAGTTCAAAACAACAGCAATTAGAATGACAACCGTTGAAAAGAACAATGCATTGGAAGGGACTTTACGTGAAGTAAGTTTTGTCATTGGTATAGGTGCATCTTTATCTTTTGCAAGTGAATATAGCATCCGGCTTGTACTGAAGATAGCACTGTTACATGCCGAAGCTGCGGATGTTAGTACAACAAAATTGACGATACCAGCAGCTGCAGCAATACCAACTGCCACGAATACTTGTACAAATGGACTTTCCATTGGGTTAACGGCGTTCCACGGATAAATACTCATAATAACAATAAGTGAACCGATATAGAAAATTAAAATTCGAATGGGAATATTATTGATAGCTTTTGGAATAACTCTTTCTGGGTCTTCTGTTTCACCTGCTGTTAGTCCGACCAGTTCAATACCAACAAACGCAAACACAACCATCTGGAATGAAAGGATAAATCCATCTATGCCATTCGGAAACATGCCGCCGTGGCTCCATAGATTCGTGAAACTTGATGCGCCCGAATTAGTGGAAAACCCTTTAATAATCATGAAAATGCCGATTACAATAAGTGCTAGAATCGCGATGACTTTAATTAATGCGAACCAGAACTCCATTTCCCCAAAAAGTTTTACGGTTGCAAGGTTCATAAATAGCAAAATGACCAGTACAATTAATCCTGGCATCCACTGTGGTACATCCGGAAGCCAAAACTGGGTATAGAGACCAACAGCTGTTAAGTCAGCCATTGCGATTGAAATCCAGCAAAACCAGTAGGTCCAGCCAGTGATAAATGCTGCCATGTTGCCTAAATAGTCTCTTACGAAGTCAACAAAAGAATGATAATTTAAATTGGATAGGAGCAGTTCTCCGAGTGAACGCATGATTAAAAAGCAAATTACACCTGTAATCATGTAAGCAAATAAAATCGACGGACCTGCTAAATGAATCGACTTTCCTGCTCCAAGAAATAGACCCGTTCCGATTGCACCGCCAATAGCGATTAGTTGTACATGTCTGTTTTTTAGACCTCTTGACAATTCTTGCTGCTTCATGATGATTCACCACTCTCTGTTTTTCTAGTTTGTCTACAATTTTCAGCAAGAGACGCAATAATATAACAATTTTAAATTGACTACATAATTGGATTTTACCATATTATCTGTAAATTCGACAATAAGAGGGAAGTACTAGGTCCCGAATGAAAGTATAAAGTGAAACTGCTATCCGTTGTTTTCTCATCCTCTGCTGATTGCTTGTTGCATGAATAAGGCTTTACAATAAGCATTTGCTTAATCAAAATAGGTATTCTGGCTGCCATAAACTAGAAAACTTATATACCAAAAAACTCCTATTATTCCAATAACTTTAGCGTCCTGAATAAACGGTATTAATAGTGAACACCTCGAAAATGAGCTTGATTTTATTGATTCAAGTACGATAGAATCAACGAACAATCTTCCTCATATGTTCTTCTCTTAACACACCAGGAGGTTAAAAAACAAAGGGGCTAAAGCCATTTTATACATAAACTTTATGAGCAAAATCCTAAATTACGTAAATAATAGGTATAATTGCTAGTATCATGACTACTTAAGGAGGAAAAAAATGACTGAAACTGTGTTTGTTTATGTTACTTATATCGCAACGACACCCGAAAAGCTGTGGGAGGCTTTGACAAGCAGTGATTTTACTGAAAAATACTTCTTCGGCAGCTCTATTCAATCCGATTGGAAAGAAGGCTCAAGCATTACGTATTCGAGGAATGGACAGGTCACTGATCATGGAAACATCCTAAAGTGCGAGCCACAACGGATACTTTCCTTTACATGGAATTATGTGTTTGATAAAACCCCTCGTGAGCATCCGTCACAGGTTACTTTTGAATTGAAACCAATGGATTCGACTGTAAAATTGACGCTAAAGCATGAAAATCTATTACCTTCCGACTTGGTGGATAAGAACGATACCTTCGAAGGATTTAACAATGGGTGGCCAGCCATTCTAAGCAACTTGAAAAGTCTTCTCGAAACAGGAAACACCCTGCCCCCCATTTCAATATAAAGTGAAACTTTAATCAGTGGGGGTTTTTCGACGCACAGGATGTGCTAGTGCCGACGTTGCCACAGGATGTGGCGTTCTTAGTCGGCTTTCATCCCCCACTTAGGTTTCTTTGATTCTCTCGCAACCTTGTAGTGGGGATCTTACTGCCCGTTAATCTGCGATAAACTTGCAAAAAGCTAAGAACAAAATAACATTAACTAGAATAAGCTTCATTTCTATTTGAAAACACCACCTTAGGACTTTGGCGGTGTTTTTTAACTTCTTATATCTACATATTGGAGGATACTCCTTTTTTATTAGGCTATGTTAAAGCTTAGTGTTGATAATGCTATTTTGTTGTTGATTTTCGCTGCAGGCGCGAGACTCCTCGAAAATGCTAACGCATTTCCTTCGTGCGGTGATTATTCTAGGAAGCTTATTCAATGTCCTGCGGGAAAAGCGAGTCAAAGGGAGACCCCGCAGGAGCGAATTTTTCGATAACTGCTGAGATACTTTTTCACACGAATAGAACAACTTTTAAAATAATTCAAACAATTACTTGACAAACTTGTTATTAGAAAATAAAATAAATTATATATTTAGCTAAATAGCTAAATATCTAATAATAAAGTAGGTGGTAATCCTTATGACATTGAATTACACATTTAAAGCATTGTCTGATCCAACTCGACGAAAGATCTTAGATCTTTTAAAAGAAGAGGATTTAACCGCAGGAGAAATTGCTGAACATTTTAATATGACAAAGCCAAGTATTTCACGTCATTTAAATTTATTGAAGCAAGCTGAGTTAATATGGGATGAACGGAAAGGCCAATTTATCTATTACTCATTAAACACAACGGTCTTTCAAGATTTAATGAAGTGGGTTTTACAATTCCAAAATCAAGGAGGAACAGGAAATGAGTAAATTTTTAGGCGCCATTCTATTGGTAGGGTTTGTTATCTCAAGCTTTTTGATTTATCCAATGTTGCCTGATCAAATTCCAAATGCATTTGCTAATTACGGTGAACCTAGCAGTTATTCATCGAAATTTAGCGTAATGATTTCTTTTGGTATAGGCATATTCACTGTTTATTTAACAATGCTCTTTGTATCACGCATTATTCAGTCTAAATACCAACGGTTTCAAAAGGGTATCGAAGGAATTTTTTTGATCATTATCCTTTTGCTATCTGTTGTGTATTCAGGGATCATCGTAAATGGATTGGAGCTTAACTTTAATATGTTACCGCTTGTACCATTAAGTGTAGGGTTATCCTTAATCGTAACAGGAAACGAGATTCAAAGATATAAGGCTAATGATCATACCGCTATTCCTTTAATAAATGCCCACAATGACCTTTGGAATAAAGTTAGACATTTTGTAGCAAAAGGACTTTTCATTGGAGGTTTGTTAATGCTTCCATGTGTGTTTTTTCCTGTAAAATCATTACTCATTATTTTTCTAACGATTTTAGGTTTATTAATTGCTATACTTCTTCTCGGTTCTTACCAAATCTATAAAAAACATTATATAAACCCCTCAAATAAACCCTTTTAACATCCAAGAATAGAAAAAATGGGTCAGTTCCTACTCCTATAGAAAAGTAAGGAACTGACCCTAATCATATTCAATAAAAAAACTGTATCTGGGTAATTTGATCGCCAACTGTTATCCCTAGACCAAAAAATGCAGATGTCCATATTATTGCAGTGGAGTATGAAAGAAGGGCAAATACCTTGTATTTCACCCCACTTATTCCAGCAGCAACAGGAACTAGATAGCGGACGATCGGAATAAAAAAACCAATACAAATCGCAAGATTACCGTATTTATTAAATAACTTTTCAGCCTTTATAAAATGACGATGAGTTTTTTTCCCTTTTAATCTCAAAAGAATTCGTTGACTAAACATCTTGCCAAGTATATAACCAATCGTTACAGCTGTTAATAAACCTGTAAGAATGGAAAAATAGATTATCCAAGGATTCAAAACACCCTCATTCGCCAATACTCCCCCAGTTAGAATTGTAATTTCGTTTGGAACCGGTATCCCAAAAGGACCTAAGCAGAAGGCAAGAAAAAAAATTAAATATCCATACTGATCCACCAGTTGAATAATTGTTTCACTTAGCATTCCTCATTCCCACCTTCACCCTGATGTAAAGTAATACTAAAGGAAATATCTTAGATGCTTACGAGGATCATTCTAAAGAAAATCTAAGAAAAAAAAATCCGCCATAAGGCGGAGATGAACTTCTTGCTCAATAATTTATATGCTTGATACTTAGCTAAAATCAACTGTATTACACATAAAATAATTCGAAAAAGTTAATTCTGAATCTATTTCTTTGTTAGCATGAAGTGGAAATAAAATAATATCACCTTTATAAATGAATTGAAGACCATATATTCCCATTAAGTCCTGCGGTGTACAGAGACTCGGTGATTTACAAAGTAATTCTTTTTTTTCATTTAAAATCGTTGCAACAAATTGAGAGCAAAAATAAGCATTTTCTCTTTTAAGATTATAATTTAGAATAATAGCAAAAATCCCTAGTAAATTGTATTTATAAAAATCTTTCTTTGCCTCTATTTGTCTAACCTTAACCTGCATTTGTTCATATTCCGATTCCGAAATGGCAATGCTGTATATTTCACATTTTGCCTTTTTAAATAGACCAGCCGCTATTTTCTCCCTTACAAACCCTCCGATAAAAGGATTATATCGTTTTTTTCGTCCGAAACTGAATATTTCATTTAATTGATCATCAAAGGATATCGACACATGATTCATAGCCTTTTTCGTATATAATTTTATTAGTTTCGTAAATAGTGTTCCAGTATCTGTGAAAATAAGATAAATCTTTTTGTCCCCCATTTAACTGCACCGCCAAAGTTTATTGTGCTTCATAGCTTTTTACGTTCTCCTTTTGTAAACAAAGTAATACATACTCAATGGCCACCATAGCACACAAAAAATCGGATAAACGGCCCAAATGATATTTGGTGTGGATACAATATTCACAATGATAAAAAACAAGATAACTAAAAGGCTGGCATGGATAGAATATTCAAAGTATGTCTTTTTTTGTGCATGATATAATGTTAGCGGCCACCATAACAGCACAAATGCTGGATATATCGCCCATGGATAGCCTGGTGATAAGGTCACATTCAGGATTGAATAATAAAGAATAATACTCAAGCTTCCAATCCAAGCAACCGTCATTGTACCTGCCTTTTTCTTCCCTAACGAAACAAGAATCGGCCACCAGATAATTGGATATATTGCATATAAAGACCATGGGTAGTTCGGTGATTCTATTAGGTTTTCAGCAATGAGAAACACAATAATGAGCATGCAGCAGAGAACGGAAAATAGCTTGTGTTTCTTTTTCTTCGCACAGTAAACGCCAATCGGCCACAGCAGCAAGCTTACGGAAGGATAAATAAACCAAGGGTAATTGGGACTTGTTAAATAATTGGTAAGCATAATAAAGATTATACTCATCACACTTCCTGCTAAAGCAAAACCAGTATCAAATTTCTTCATACTATGTCCCCCCTTATTTTGAACGCTGCCACTTAAAATACATCGTCAACGGCCACCACAATATCGCAAATGTCGGATAAACAAACCATATATTATCTGGAGTGTAATAAACATTAATAAAAAGAAAAAGTGCAATGATTAGAACGCTTCCCCAAATGGAATACATTAAATTTAATTTTGAATGGGTTTTCTTTACTGGTTGCTTCATACCTAGCTCTTTTTTCAATTCCTCAATATCGCCAAAATCAACGATTGCTTTATTAATTGCATCTTCCTCTTCTTTTCCAAATTCCATTAAATCTGACACTTTCTCTTCAAGATTTTCCAGTACCTCTTGCTTTATTGCTCTTTTTTCCTGACTATCAGGAATATCTTTGAATAACTCATCCACATGATTTTTCAGCTTTTTCACTGTAATCCCTCCAAAAATAAATCCATAATATCCTTTATTTCATTCCACTCGTTAATCATTTCTTTTAAATATGCTTTTCCCAGCGATGTAATTCTATAGTATTTTCTCTTCCCGCCTTTCGAAACACTGCCTAAATAAGATTCAATAAGCTCTTTTTTCTCTAATCTCTGAAACACTGCATATAATGTTGCCTCTTTTATTTGAAATCGATTATCTGTACGTGAACTGATTTCCTTTGATATTTCATATCCATATCTGTCTTCTTCAAGAATCAGCCGCAAAATGATCGAATCCAAATGTCCGCGAATGATATCACTTCTGATCATATTGACACATCCTGTTCATCCACTATTCTATCTGATGGAGTAATATTACTTTAAATTACTCTATCTGTCAAAGTAATTTTGCGAATTTTTTTGAAGTTTTTGTAAAACAGGGCAAATTTGGACAGAACAAATGCGCAAGCGCCTTCGGAACAATTAAAGGACAAATTGTTCCTGAGATGAATATTCAAAGAAGCTTTCCTTTGTGCTCACCTCCGACAAGCACAAGACGAGCCTCACGGAAAGGTGTTCTTTACCTTTCTGGGAGGATTGATCGAAATGTGAAGGCGACTGTTTAGGGACGACTGCATAAGACGAGCTCTGTAAGAAGACGTTCTTTGTCTTCTGGAAGGGATCGGCTTATGACGCGAGTCCCTAGGAGCCGTAACTAGACAAGCTTGTGACCTCGAGGTCGACAAAAGCGCGACGTCCTGTCGCATTGTCGACACTAGTACGTCCTGTACGTCGGAGGTAGGCGCTGGAGCTGAACGTAGATGAACTATATCTCAAGTTATCAACAGATAGCGAAAATTATAATTTTCTATACAATAAAAAAAACACAGTCATTGCATGTAATGACTGTGTTTTCCCTTACAACACTTTTTACTATTTACGAATATTCCCTTAACTAACACGGGGTTCGTCAAGTCCTTTGGCGAATGCCTTAAGTTTTGCCTAAGCTATCTTTTAAGCAGAGACTTTATCGAAACTTTAGATCCACTCAGGGTGCATTGTTTTACGTTTATCCAAAATTCTTGACAGACCCCACCAGCAAGATAGCTTAGGCTGTCAATTTCCGGGGTAAGATGTATGGATTTAGTCTATGAAATGAATAGACTATAATTGAGCCAAACTATCCATAAAATACTTCTTTATTTCAAACCAATCATTACACCGGACATTATATTCTTCATTGATATTGTGTTCTGCAGTATAAAGTATGCCTTGGTTCTTAAAGCTATTTAGTTGATAGATATTATCATCTATTAAAAAGTCTGCCTGAATAACACTTTTATTTCCACAAAAGACAAAATATTGATCATCTAAGAACTCAAAATGCTCTTTTAACCATTCATATTTCGCTTGAAAGGATCCAGGTACCTCCATCGCTGCTGTTGCGATCACAATTTCATAGTGTTCGCTTAACTCTAAAATGGTTTCTCGGCAATTTTCCATAACGGGCAAATCTCGAAAAAAATCTGGATGATTATAGATTTGATTAAACTCTTCTTCTAAATGTGGAAACAAATGATCCAACTTGGCTCCTGTTAAGTCTTCCCTTGTTACATGCATATTAAATTTTTCATTAAATACAAGCAAGCTTTTATGGATCGTGTCGGCCATGACTTCATCCATATCAATTGCGATTCTTTTCAAGATAATACTCCTCTCAAGTAACTTCGTCTCTGTTTTAACGTAATTTGACTAATTTATTGCGATTTAAAGTTGTACAAACACCTTGAGGAAACAGAGTAAATCTTTCAATGGCATTGCCAATCGTCGTTGCTAGCTTAATTGACTCATCATCAGATACATCAATTGCAGTAACAGAAAATTGATCATGATCAATTTCCAGAATTCGAACACTTTGATCGTCTAAAACTGCTGAAATTTGAACAAATGTCCAATTCTCTTTTTCTACAATAGAGTCTGCATGTGTATGCCCGTTAACGTATATACCCTTTCCTCTTTTCTTATTCAGGACTGACCACAAATCAATGGATGGATGGATCGAGAGCATATTTTTATTGGAGTGTGCAGTCGTATCATAGATTGGATGATGGGCAAAGACGATCATTGTTTTTTCCCCAGAATCATCAATTACTTTTTCCAACCATTCTAACTGCTCATTCGTTACCCAACCATCAAAATTAACTGTGTCCAATTCTCTTCCTGTTTCCAATAATAGTAAAATAGCTTCTTCTTCCATGATAAGATTCCCATTCATCTTGGTTAATTCCAATACTTCACGACGGGACATGCTATATACATCGTGATTTCCAAGAGTTTGGTAAAAGGGTTTGTTATAGCTGCGAATGTATTCATATACTTCTTCAAACTCGTCTTTTGTACCAAAGTTCGTCAAATCACCAACCGATACGTACAAATCAGCTTCCTGGTTAAAGAAAGACTTGAGATAGTTGGGATAAAAAGAGTCTCTGCTCTCGATTACATGTTCTTCTAATCTTTTGGTTACTCCATGTCTGCTAGGATAGTGCAAATCCCCCATGACCGCTATTTTCATACTAATTCCTCCTCGTATCTCATCTATTTTATTTAACACCTGTGTAAGTAAACGCTTGGATGATTCTCTTTTGTGCAAAGAAATAAACAATTAATATGGGAATAACAAGGATGACATTTGCAGCCATTACAATATTCCAATCCACCCCAGTCTCGGATGTACGGAGCATTGCAACACCAACTGGAAGTGTTCTCGCATTTTCTGTCGTAGTCATTACTAAAGGCCAGAAATAATCATTCCATCTGGAAATGAAGGTAAATAGCAACATCGTAATAATCGTTGGTTTTGAAAGTGGCATCATGATTTTCCAAACAATTTTTAACTCTGATGCTTTATCCAATCTTGCAGCATCAAGAATTTCATTTGGTACTTGCATAAAAGTCTGTCTCAACATGAAAATACCGAATGCCCCCGAGGCAAAAGGCAAAATCAAACCCCATAAACTATCTAATATTCCCCAGCTGCTCAACTGCAAAAATACGGGTAAAAAGATTAATTGCAATGGAATCATTAACGTAATTAAGGTAATCGCCCAAAGGATTTTCTTTCCAGTAAATTCGTATCGGGCAAATGCATAAGCTGCAGGAACAACGGTAATGACTTGAAGCACCAGCACTCCGAAAGTCACGAGAATACTGTTGATTAGGAATTGGAGAAATGGTCCTGAATTCCAAGCGCTAACAAAGTTATTCCATTGAAAATTTTCTGGAACCAGAGTTGGTGGAATGGACAATGTTTCCGCTACCGTTTTTACACTCGAAGAAACCAACCAAACAAACGGAAAGGCGAAAAATATGATCACCGCCACCAAACCAATTCTCGTAAGTATTTTCTTTAGATTACTCATCCATTGGCCTCCCCATCTAATGATAAAAATGCTTGGACTCTCTATTGATAATGAACTCTGTTACTCAACACTTTAAAGTATAAAATCGTAAGCAACATTAAAATAAACAATAACACCATTCCGGCTGCAGAAGCTGTTCCTAAATGAAAATTGTTAAATCCTTCTTCATAGATGTAATAGACCAAGGTAGTAGTGGAATTGATTGGCCCACCTCCAGTCATAATATCAATGGTTTCAAATACCTGGATTGAATTTATCAAAGCAATGATCGAAATAAAAAAGATAGTTGGTGTTAACATTGGAAAAGTAATTTTACTGAATACCCTCCATTTGGAAGCTTTATCTATAGCTGCAGCCTCATAGAGGTCTTTTGGAATGCTCTGCAAAGCTGCAATAATAATTAAGGTATAGTAGCCCAAGCTTTTCCAGACAGAGACAAAAATCAACGAATACATTGCCACATTTGGATTCGTTAACCAGCCGACAGACTTGACTCCAAATAAAGAAACAATCCAATTAAGCAGCCCATAATCCACATCCATGATCCACATCCATATCATCGAAACGGAAACTAATGAAATAATATGGGGACTAAATACAGCTCCTTGAGCAGCAGTAAAGATTCTGCCTTTTTGGTTTAACCAAATGGCTAAAGGTATTGCAATGATTACGATAAGAGCAACTGTAAAAAATGCATATTTTAACGTATTCCACACCGTTTCATAGAAAATAGGATCAGAAAAGATGCGAATATAATTATCTAATCCTACAAATGGCTTTTCCACACTGATAAAATTCCAACTATGAAAACTTAAATACCCCATATACATTAAGGGATATATATAAAAGACACTGAAAACGAGGATGGCGGGTGCTATGAAAATATATGGCGTTATTTGATGCTTTCTCATGATATGCCCGCCTCTAAAACGGTTTTGTCAGCGTAAACTCTTTGTTCATCGTGATCAAAGTAGTACAAGGAATCAAGTGATAAACAAAGATTCACTTCTTCTCCTAGAGAATAATGAGTCTCGGTAGTTTTAATATTTTGTACTCCATATTTATTTTCTATCTTATAGATCGTTTCTGCACCGAGGATTTCTCTCGTTAAAATTTTGCTGGCAATCTCAATTTCATAGGAATGAAGTATTGAACGACCTAATAGAATACCTTTCTCGGGTCGAAAGCCAAAATAAGATACATGTTGGAAATGAGGTTCCAATCGATTTATTAATTCGCCAATCGGCATAACATTCATCGAAGGTGTCCCCATAAATTGAGCTACAAATATATTCTTTGGATCATTGTAAATGTCTACAGGGGAGCCTATCTGCATAATTTCCCCTCTGTTCATCAGTACAATTTCGTCTGCCATCGACATAGCTTCAACTTGATCATGTGTAACATAAATAAAAGTTGTCTTCAGTTTTTCATGCATTTGAATGAGTTCGGTCCGCATTTCTGCTCTTAATTTTGCATCCAAGTTCGAGAGCGGTTCGTCAAATATATATACATCGGGCCTTTTAACAATTGCTCTAGCTAATGCAACACGTTGTCTTTGACCTCCTGAGAGTTTGCCTGGTTTCGTATCCAAGTATTCCATTAGGCCCACTGTTTCGGCAACATCCTTGACCATTCGATCTCTTTCCACTTTTGGTACCTTTATATTTTCTAGACTGAATTCAATATTCTGCCTCACAGTCATGGTCGGGTATAATGCATAATTTTGAAACACCATGGAAATATTTCGGTCACCAGGTGACATGTGATTGACTAATTTATCTCCAACCCATACTTCACCTTCTGTGATATCTTCCAAACCAGCGATCATCCGAAGCATGGTAGACTTTCCACACCCTGAAGGTCCTACTAATACCGTGAATGATCCATCCTTTATATCCAGGTTTATCTTGTCAATCACCTGTACATTCCTTGTATTTTCTTTTATTTTCTTCTTAAATATATGTATTCTTTTTGGCACTCTTTCATTTGTATTCTGGTAGGTTTTTGATACATTTTTTATTTTAATCCCTGCCATTTTTACACCCTTCCCATTGATCATATCTTTTTAATGATCATTGCGTAGAATCTATGTCCTCAAAACAAAGATTCTAACGTAATGATCGTTTTTTTATATTTTGATATAGATTATTTGTTTTTTAAGAGTGCATTGCTTCTATCTACCGCTCTATCTAATCCTTGCTTCGTGTCGATAGAGTGATCAATGATAAGTCTCTCCACTTCCTGTGGATAAACCTTTTTTTCAATTTCGTTATAACCAGGGATCATTGGACGAGGTTCCGCATACTTCAATTGATCAACCGCAACTTTATACATTGGTTGTTCTGCATGAAGTTTTTGTCTTTCATCCGATTCAATAGACGAATAACGAGTAGGCAAATAACCAGTAACTTTACTTGCATAAAGGTTTTGCTCGGTACCTGTCATAAATTTAATAAATTCCCATGCAGCTTGTTTCTTTTCTTCATCCAGACCAGCCATCATAACGATATTGCTTCCACCAGTATTAACAGCTTGCTTTACATTTTTAGGTAACATGAGTGCAGTTAGTTCAAATCCATTTTCTTCAGCTGCTTGTATCATTTGCGTTAAATTTGCTGTGGAAGCAAACCGGAAAACAGACTTTTGACTTGCAAAATCCTGAAATGCAACATCTGATGCATTATCACCAACTGGAACTTTCCATGCTCCATCAATGACGAGATCCCTCATAAAATCAAGCGCTTCAACACCCGGTTTTTCATTGAAAGTATATTGTGTGCCATCCTTATTTACCATGCTTCCACCAGCTTGAGCGATAAATGCCTCGTAGATCCAGATATCCGATTCCATGGAAACAGCTTTTACTCCATCTTTCGAAAGTTTTCTTGCTGCCTGGGAGAAACCTTCCCACGTTTCCAACTGGCTAACATCAATTCCTGCTTTATCAAGCATTGTTTTGTTTACATACAATAATGGTGTACTTACTAAGTATGGCAGACCATACATTTGATCATCCACATAGGAATTGCCGAGTAGGCCTGGTATAAAGTCTTCAATTTTGACTTCTTCAGAATCAGCTTTGACGAACGGAGTTAAACTCTCGATCATCCCCTCTTTCGCGAAAGTTTCCATCATTATATTTTGACCCACAAATATGTCAGGAGAATTACCTGCAGCAATAGATGCCTGCACTTTTGAATTTACATCAGAATAAGAGCCTTGATTTGTTGCTGTTACATGAATGGCATCTTGGGAATTGTTAAATTTTTCAACTAACCCTTTGTTTGCCTCTTCTGTTGGACCACCATACGCAAACCAATAATTCAATTCAATTTTTTCTTTTTCTCCAGTAGCTACTTCCTTCGTTGATGAGCAAGCGGTTACTGAAAAAGATAATGCTACTGCTAGAAAGATTGCCAATAATTTTTTCAATGTTGTTCCCTCCAAATGTTAACTTTTTTTTATTAGTATCTTTGAACTTTAAATATTTTGAACCAACTCCTATCTAAAAATAAGATAAAAAAAGACCGTAAATAACCTTAAATAAATAAGGTATTTACGGCATCTCCTATTGTTGCCAACTTGCTATTCACTTTATAGTTTCATCATATACACTAAATATTGAGCTCCTATTAACTGCTTGTAAAGATTTTGTCAACCTATCTGTCATAATTCGGTAAATACTCTTATCCCCCAAAATAGCCCTCTAACTGAATTGCATCATTCATTTAATAATCCATACACGCCTCGTTTCCATATTTCTACGTTTGTTGTTGCTAACGAAGCAACACCTATCGATAATGCTTCTTTTGCATAACGTATATCAGTTAGCAATCCACCAGTAACAACAGGTACTGGAGATAACCTGACAATTTCCTCTAAAAGGTCGGTAGCTCTGCAAGGCATGATTTCAAGCATATCGACTTTGATATCATCCAGACTATCTAGTATGTTATGATAAATCCCAGTATCGAATAAAAACACCATCTGTATGACAAAAGCCCCTTTTGATTTCGCCTGTTTCATTACGCTTTTTTTCGTCGTTAAAATTCCAAAAGGTTTGACATACTCAATAATAAAATCAACTCCGTAATGATCTGCTTTTAAACCTTCTATTTTCTCAATATGCAGGATAACTGGAATCTCTTCTTTTTGTAGTATATCTATATACCTTTTAACCGTTAAGATATTTCCCGTCATTAATGTAACAGCACTAATATGCTCTTTATATTTAATCACTTTCTCAATTTGTGAAGGATCATTCACGACCGCAATTAATTTATGCTGTTCCAAACGTTGATAAAAATCATTTTTCTTAAATTTCACCAAAATAGCCTCCTCTAATTGGTAAGACATTGGTTTTCTTTCTTAAGTCCGATCCACTCTTCTTGTTCAAATGTATCATTGTCTCTTTATTCAAAGAATTGAGTTGACAAGAAAAACTGGATTTTGACCATATCAGATCACTAACGAAGTTTCCCATTAATTAGATGAAGATTTTATTGGGCTATTCCCGTTTTTAAGAATAATACTGAATAAGGCATGAGTCAATATGACTCGAGTATGGATCCTATCATCCTATCGGCTAGGGAGCTCCATGAAGCAAGTGTATCTGGTCACCTTCATCGATGATGCCACACAGTTCGTGCTTCACGAGGAGTTGAATCTTTTACACTAAATTGGGGTACGGAAACGATTCAAGGAATAACCTGCCACATCTGAAAATTTTTCCAAATGGGTGATTAATCCCAGCTAATCATTTCCATAGCCACGGCTTTTTCTTCGTGTGGCACCTGTACCCCTATTAGCTTAAATAGGGACAGACTTTGAAAAAAATCTGTCCCTTGAACTCCTTAATCTTTTGCTAACATTACTTTTTCTTGGTTCGGAGCTTTCAAATTGTATATTGGCAATATAGCGAGAAGTCCAAATACAAATAGAATCGCTGCTAATTCGAACATGAAAATGATCGAGAATGATTCCTTTAAAACACCTGCGATACTCATGGTTAATACCATGGATCCAGTGAAAAGTGGACTAAGTGTACCGTTCACTCTTCCAATAAATTCAGACTTTGTATTTTGCAGGATCATTGTATTTATCCCAATTTGAATACATGGGAAGAATAATCCGTTAAAGAATTCAGCCCCTAGTGTAATAGGCAAATTGGTTGAATACCCGACTACAGCCATACCAATGGCATTCGCTAGCATCCCAAGCATTAACAGCCTTTGCGGTGGAACCGACTTTGAGAACATCACAGATGCAGCACCGCCTACGATCATTCCGATTCCGTTCGCCATTAATAGCCATTGCAAATTTTCTTTCGGTAATTCTAACCGCTCTGTAACAAGGAAAATGTTCAGGGGCTGAATTAAACCAATTGCAAGTCCGGCTGCCATAAAACAAAGACCAAGAAGCTTCAATTCCTTTTTAGACATCACATAGCGAATTCCGCTTTTCATTTCCTCAAGTAATGTTGACTCTTTCTTTTCATTTTCCATAGAATGGTCAGCAGGAATAAATGCAAGCATTACTGCTGAAAGAAGGAACGCAACTCCAGTAATTGCAATAGACACGTCGATTCCAAATTGTTGGAAAATAAAGGTTCCAAGCACTGGTCCAAAAACCATAAAAACAGCAAAAATGGTTTGATAAATAGCCATAGCTGATTGAATCAATTCTTCACCCAAATGCATCTTAAATAATTTCATTCCAGATGGCTGAGAGAACTGTGATAATATAGCTGAAATTAATGTAGCAAAGAAGATAATTTTCCATGATCCAAACACAAGCGTAATTAATACCGCAAACACAGAAATGGCACTTAAAATATCACACCAGATCATGGTTCTCTTCGGCCGCCAGCGGTCAGCAAAGGTTCCTCCAATAAAGGAGAAGATGAAAATAGGTGCAAATTCAGCAACTGAAATCATCGAAACCGCAAAGGCATCTCCATTTGTTTTTTCCATAACGAATAAAAGCACAGCAAAATTTCGAACCCAGATTCCTACCTGAAGAAACAAGGAAGATAGGAAAATGGCCCGAACAAAACGATTTTTTAATAATTGTGACATAACATTCCTCTTTTCTGAAGGTGAGAGGTAGGATAGGAGAAAGAACGGCGAATGAACCGAATCCTTGATTGAAACCTCTCTCTCAACGCTTAACATTTTTCTATAGAACAAGAATAGCCGAAGCGCCTTCGTAACAATCAAAGAACGGATTGTTTCTGGCAGGCTGCTTACGCTAGACATAATAAACTCCCATCCGCCATTTTGGATGGGAGTCGTCAAAAACCATAGAAAAAGACATAGCACACCAGTACTATTGTAATGATCATCTTTTTTCTAAAAAAGTATAGACTAATCCCATTCAAATATGACTTCGCAAATTTACGAATGTACTTTTGAAAACGGGATTAGTTGATCATCGCCCTATGGTCACCCTCTCGTGTAATAGTGTAAATATCTTACACTTTTTTATTTTGATTTTCAAGTTTTATTTTGTATTTTTTTTACAAAAATTATTAAATTTAAGTTAAGCAGGCAAATTAATCATCGATTTTTTCGTAGATCTACCGTGTTGGTCATTCTCAATTGTCACGATAATAGATGGTTGGAAAAATGCATTTCTACAGAGACTATACTATCTCAACCAATTCATGTTAATTATTTTATTGACATAAAACCAAATGGTTGTATATAATCAAAAAAGAGAAACCAATTAGTTTCATATTAATTCTAGAAAGAGAGATCATTGAAATGGAAAATAAAGTACCTGACATAAAGAAAACAATTATTTTTGAAGCTCCTATTCAAAAAGTATGGGATGTTGTATCTACTTCAGAAGGAATTGCATCATGGTTCATGCAAAATGACTTTCAACTAGAGGTGGGACATGAGTTCCATATACAATCGCCATTTGGTCCATCTCCATGTAAAGTATTAGAAATCAATGCTCCATATCATCTATCCTTTTCTTGGGATACAGATGGTTGGATCGTTTCATTTACACTAAAGGAAATTGGGGACAAGACGGAGTTTACACTGATTCATGGCGGATGGAATCAATCTGATACAGTTGTTCCAAAAGCAGGGGAAAATGCTGCTGTTATTCGTGATAGAATGAATGGCGGCTGGGAAGCGATTGTTAATGAAAAACTTCGTAAAGTCGTTGAAGGTTAATGTCTGCTTTACAAAAGTACGATATTTATCAAGCGATTGCCGATCCCACCCGTAGAGAGGTTCTGAAATTACTTGCTGAGAAAGAACGGCCGATTTCAGAAATCACCTCCCACTTTCCAATGAGCAGAACTGCCATCGCAAAGCATCTTCATGTTCTATCAGAAGCCGAATTGGTTGTGGGGAAAAAAGTCGGCAGAGAAAAGCGTTATCGATTGCAGCCAGAACCTTTCTCTGAACTAAAACAATGGCTTTCTTATTTCGATCAATTCTGGGGCAACAAGCTATCGATTCTAAAGCATGTAGTTGAAAAAGGAGAAAAAGAAGAATTGAAAGTAATAAAAGCAGAATATGAAAGCTAAAATAGGAATACACATTTCATTTTTTTGCGAACAGTGCCAGTCACTGTTCGTTTTTAATTGGAAAATATTATATTTAATTCAAATTGTAACCTTTCCTTTCACTTAACGTCTTATTCAAGGAGAACCGGAAAAAATTCAAGGAGGAGACAAATGAAAAGAATAGGTATATTAGCAACAGCAGCTTTGGTTTCTGGATTGGCATTTAGCAATCATTCAGGATTTGCTGCCAATAAACCTGCAGACACAAAAGGGATCTCTATAAAAGAACCTGCTCAACAAATCGAGACATCCAAATTCATCAAATTTTCTGGAACCATTAAGAATATTGAAAAAGATAAGAAATCATCTCGGTTACTGGTTGAAAATCAAAATGAATCCTTAGAAATGGTTTTCCCAATCACAGATGAAGTATTGCTTTTCGACAACGGCAAAGGAGAAAAACATAAAAAAGATACACTTGAAAAAGGAATGAAGGTCGAAGCCTATTATGATAAAAATAAGCCAATGCCTCTTATTTATCCTGCTACCATTACACCTGAAGTAATGATTGTGAACGGCAAAGAGATGGGACAAATTAAAATATCAAAATATGATAAAAATCTCATAAGCCTTGATAATGAGCTTAAATTGAATATTTCTAAAGATACAATACTCTTAAATGAAAAGGGAGAAACAATTAAGAAAGCTGACCTAACAGGCAAGGAATTAATCGTATTCTACAATATCTCAACCAGAAGCATTCCAGCCCAAACAACCCCTGTAAAGATCATTGCTCTAGAGTATACTGACGAAAAGTTGGTGGAAATGCAACAGATTATTGATGAAGACCATTATTTTAAAGACGAAACAAAAATGATCCCTATTAGAAAAGTAGCAGAGCATTTAGGCTACAATGTGAAATGGAATGATAAACAGAAAAACTTTTTAGTAAGTAAGCAAAATCGCTCATTTCTTATCTCAATTGGCAAGAAGGAATACAGTTACAATCGTAGTATAAAATATTTTGACGTAGCTCCTGAAATTAAAAATGGGAAATCCTATGTATCAGAGGAATTCCTTGACATGTTGTTAATGAAATAATTTATCTTTTATAAGTAAAGCTGGCCCAAATCTTGTTTTACCTGCAATTTGGATCAGCTTTTTTGCTGTGCAGTTATCCCTTTTCAATGAATAGGAATATTTTTCATAAATCACTACTATCCATCTTTATATAATGAATAAATTACACTTAATGAGCAGGTGATTTCCTTGAAAAAAGCATGGCTAGTAGCATTTATCAGACTACCTTTGCTCTTTATCTGTTTAATGGTTCTGTATTTATTGTTTCATTTTTTGGGAAAAAAATCTGCTTTCACTTTACTCCCTATCCTATCAACACTTTCCTTTACAATCGTCAATATCGTTTGTTTTATATTGTTGTATCTTCTATTAAAAAAAGAAGGCCAATCAATGAAAAAATTAATCGGATTTCGTTCTGATTTTTTAGTAAAAGATATTTTATTCGGTTTTTTGTGGTTACTTGTCTTATATATTCCTTTTCTGTTGGCAGTTACGGGAACGATGTTTCTCCTATATGGAACGGATTTATTCCAGCACTTTCAAACAGTCTTTGTGGGGGATGAAGAATCCATTTCTTTAGCAGTACCGAGATGGCTAATATGGATGACTGCTAGCGTATCCGCAATTTTCCCTTTTTTAAATGCACCCATTGAAGAGCTCATGTATCGAGGATATTCCCAGCCACTTTTTATCAAAGAGTACGAAAAAGTATGGATCGGCATTGTCATTCCGTCCATAGGTTTTGCATTGCAACATATTATCTTAGCGACTACTCTACAGGGGGCTATTGTATATGCTGTTGCATTCTTTTTATGGGGAATCGGCAGCGGGATTATCTATCACAAACAAAAAAGGCTATTTCCTTTAATCATCTGTCATTTCATCGTCAATATCACATTCGGGATAATGCCGATTGTATTCCTTGTTTTAGGGACTTAAAGGAAATACGGGCGAGCATATATTGATTAATTTTTATGGGCTCATTGATGGACTCTTTGTTACCGTTATACGGATAAAATGATAATAACGGGCTCATCGTGTGTTTTCCTGCAAAAAAGAATGGAAGCGGCACGACAAATAAAAATAACCCGATCCTTTAATACAGAACCGGGCTTAAGTCTTGCTTAAATTTTAATAATCACAGTTTTTAAATCGATTATTGTTTCATTCCTGTATAAATAAGAATAGCATCTCTTAGAAATTCAGCTGTTCCCGGCTGCTCTTTATCATAATGAGCTGTAAATCTTTCATCATCAACATACATTTGTGCAAGTCCAGCATGTGCTTCCTTGCTGTATTCGCTCCAATAGTAGCATAGCCATTGCTTATGCAAATCTGTTGCTTTCTGAGCTAATTCACTCGCTGGATCCCCTGTTGCAAATGCTTTAGCTAATGTCACCTGGACCTCATTCGCCAAGTTCGTCACTTCTTCATTCTCTTTCTGAGTCATGTTCATAAACTTGGCATTGGATTTATCAACTATATCGTTTCCGTACTTGTCACGAATTTCTTTCCCGTATTTTTTCTCATTGTCCTCGACCATTTTTTTCTTAAACCCTTCAAATTTCTCTTTATCTGACATATGAATTCTCCCTTCCGTTAAAGCAATTGTTTTCTCAACATTGGCGATGAGCAAATCTAATTGTTGTCTTTTTTCAAGGAGTTTTTCGCGATGTTCTTTCAGTGCAATCGCTCCCTCAAACGAAGGCGAAGTAACGATATTCTTTATGCTATCTAAACTAACGCCTAGTTCCCTGTAAAAAAGAATTTGCTGTAATCGGTCAACCTCCTCTTGCCCATAAATCCGGTATCCAGATGAATTAATTCTTGCCGGCTTAAGAATTTCAATTTCATCATAATACCTTAAGGTTCGGGTGCTGACACCTGCTAATCTTGCTAGCTTTTGCACTGTATATTCCATTCGCTCACCTCCTTTTTTAATTCAAGAAGTTAAACCTTCTATAATTAAAATTTACACCTTTACGCAACGTGAAGGTCAACAGCTATTTTTAATTGTTTTTTAGTTTTTCTATTCATCTTATATACTGCTGATATTTCTCGGCATCCGCTTTCCTGCAGTCCACCTTGAGGAGCGTTCCACTAGCCTCATATTCAGTTGTTAGAACATGACTTTGTTCATTAAAATATGAGACAACTTCTCCTTCTGAGTAAGGAATAAGGAATTCACAATTAATATAATCATCAAAAATTTGATTACTAATGAGTTGGCTTAGTTGATCCAATCCAATCCTATTTTTAGCCGACAAATATACTCGATCATGATGAATAGATGGAAAGCTTCCCTCCATTAAATCAGCTTTATTATAGGCATAGATAATCGGAATATCTTTGATACCAATATCGGCTAATACATGATTCGTAAGCTTCTTCTGTTCCTCATGATAAGGATTCGAATAATCAATCACATGAATGAGCAAATCTGCTTCTATCACTTCTTCTAATGTTGAACGGAATGCTTTTACGAGATGATGAGGAAGCTTATTGATAAAGCCCACTGTGTCCGTTAATAAAAAAGTTTTATTATTCTTTAGCTTTATTTTTCTGACAGATGTTTCTAAAGTGGCGAACAGCATATTCTTTTCAATAACTTGTTTATCTGCTCCTCGACTGAATTTTTCAAGCATCGCGTTCATGATCGTAGACTTTCCAGCATTCGTGTAGCCCACGAGTGAAACGACTGGAATCTCATTTTTGGTGCGCTTCTTTCTTTGCGTTTTACGTTGTGCCACTAACTTCTCAAGCTCTTTTGTTAATTTAGCAATTTTCTCTTCTACTTTCCGTCGATCAAGCTCTAATTTTGTTTCACCGGCGCCCCTATTTTTTAACCCTGCCCCTCCACCTTGACGGCCTAAAAATTCGCGCATGCCAATTAGTCGAGGAAGCATATATTTTAACCTTGCCACTTCTACTTGAAGCTGGGACTCTCGCGTTTTTGCCCGACTTGCAAAAATGTCTAAGATTAACATTGTACGGTCTATTACCTCGCATTCAAGCTCCGATTCTAAATTTCGAATTTGCGAAGGAGATAGCTCATCATCGCATATGACCATATCCGCATCTTTCTCTTTAAGCAAATTATGCAGTTCTTGTATCTTTCCAGTACCAATGTAATGGCTTTTATTTACTTGATTCAAATTCTGCGTCATTTTTCCAAGTACGTTGACATTGCATGCAGCAGTTAAATTTCCGAGCTCTTGCATCGAGTATACAAAGTCTTCTTGATTATTGTTTACATTCACACCTACTAAAATAGCTTTTCTTTCCATATATTAATCACTCCGTTCAAATTAGAAAAGCGTAAGCGCCTTGATCACCCCCGACAAGCATAAGACTGGCCGACGAGAAGGTTGTTCTTTAACCTTCTTGGCGGACTGGCTTATGACCTCGAGGGGGTAGGCACTGGAGCTAGACATTTCTCTAACTCTAAAAAGTTGCGTTTTCCTTTATTATTAAAAAAACACAAGCTAGCTGCCTGTGTTTGAGTAAACGAAAAATATAACAAAATAAACCTAATAAGGATGGTTAACAAACCATCCAAAATCGGTGGATGAATGGTCTTCACATGCATATGATGGGCAATTATGAAGATAGCCCATTAGAACATATGAAATTTTTCCATTTTTTTAGACAACAAAAAAGAGAGGAGAATCGTCTCTCCCCTCTTTTCACGTATGCCGAAAAATTAGGTTCCCTTAAAAAGGCAGACCAATCCCGTTTACTCTGCACAGCAGGCAGAGCCTTAACCGTATTAAATTACTGGTTAAAAGTTTGGAATCGAAGTCTGCAATATGACACTAGGGAACCCTCCGTTCTTTGTAAGTTGAATTTATTTTAACACGCAAAAATAAATATCACAATAGATTTCCCATATATGTTTACTTCAGGTAATATAAGTGCAATAATTTCTTTAGAATAACCCTATTGTCTTAGCCAAAATCCTAAATTGGAGAAGGTGACCGGTTTTCGAAAAAAAGACCTTGCGCAGGCACCAATCAGGTGCTTTTGGGACCACCCCCACACAAAAACAGACTCGTTTGGCATCACCTGATCACTTTCATGAGCGATAACCACCAAAAGAATTGGGCACCGCTACTTACTGATATGCTTTTACTCCTAATAATGTTTCTAGATCTACTATCTCAAAATTCTGTTCTTGCAATGCTTCAATAATAAGAGGGAGTGCTTTTGCCGTCTCTGTCTTTTCGGAATCAGAATGCATTAGAATGATATCCCCATTTCGAACATTTTCGATTACGTTGTTTACAATATTACTAGACTCCTTTTGTGACCAGTCAAGTGTGTCAATGGACCACAGAACGATGGAATAGCCTTCTTGTTCAGCGATGGACGCAACCTTATCATTCGTTTCTCCATATGGCGTGCGGAGAATAGCTGGCTCTTGCCCTATTACTGCTTGAATAGCATTTCCTGCCTGGTCCACTTCCGCTTGAATCTTTTCTTTACTTAAGCTTGTTAAATCGACGTGATTGTAGCTATGGCTCAAAACTAAATTACCTTTAACATAGGCTTCCTTTACGACATCCGGGTATTTCTTTACCTCGCTGCCTAAAAAGAAAAAATTACCCTTAACCTTATATTCATTTAATATATCAATTATAGCTGGAGTGACAATCTCATCTGGTCCATCATCAAATGTTAAAGCCACCATTTTTTTATTAGGGCCATTTGTGTACACATTTTCATGCTCATTGGAGAACTGAACAATTTGCTCTCGCCAATTTTGCATTTTTCCCCAAGCTTGGGCTGTTAGCTGATTCGATTTTCCTTTTATATCTAGTTTATACTCGTCATCTGTATGCTTATTTACGATTTTCCTTTGTGAATTGAAAACAGATATATGATCAATTCCCTTCATGTTTTTTGGTATAATCAGTTTCAGTTCAATGCTTTCATTTAATTTATATACATAAATATACTCATCATTTACCATTCTAATATCCATTGGCTCACCAAAAGCTTCTTCTGCCTCTTTAACCGTAACGGTTCTTAAATCTTTCGCGTAGGAACGGATATCAAATACCTGTCCTAACTCATTAAACCCTAGAACAACATTCTTGTTCTTGTAGGTTGCATAATAACCAAATCCCACTTTATCGACTTGATCTGGCTCTCCCCACTCGGCTTTAACTTGTTTCATCGAGCTATTCAACACATTATACGGACTATCTGACGTCATCCCTTTTTGTGCTCTTGCCATTACTTCATCCAGATATGCAGTTTGGGGAGGCTTCTCCTCTTTAGGGTGTGAGGCATTCTCCTGCGGCTGTGTTTTTTCTGCAGGGGGTATTTTTTCCGATTGGCAAGCTAAAGTTACGGTAAAAAAAACTAAACATAATATCAGAGTCATTATTCTTTGCTTATACAATTCGTCCACCTCCCTCAGGTTCATCCAATCTATTATTGCTATAAACCTTTATGCCAATCCCCTGAGGCCAATTGGCTCAGGGGTTTGCTGTTCGCTTATAAGAAATTTTTATATTTAGTAACATACTATAGCAGTGAAAAGCTTTGATAAATTCCTGTACAAGCAAAACCAAGAAATTTGCGAAATTTCCCCAACTACTTATAAACTCCATTTTTCACAATCTGAAGATAATCATTTAATTCTTGTACGAGAGGATCTGGCTCATGGAAAAAATTATATTGATTACTTTTATAAAGCGCTTGATATTTATTACCTAGCTGTTCGCTAATAAACATCGTCATATTGATTACTGTATCAACCGAGACATTTTCTCTAAGCCTATCCGTTTGAATAAGATCCTTAAGATAAATATGTTCAAGCATAAAGTCTTTTTGGTATGTTTCATAAAACTTCGTCATTAATTTTTCCATTTCCGTTTTCACGGCTACAGGTGGATTAATGAAAGCATCTGTGATTAACATCGTTTCATGCAAATATTGTTGTGTAAAATCGCGTTTTAATAAATAGATTTCTTTTACCCTTTCAAAGAAATCATCAGATTTAACTTCCTTTAGTTCCTTCATCGTTACTTCAGTGAGAATCTCTATTCCATAATTGACTAAATAAAGATATAAGTTTTTCTTACTCTTAAAATAATGAAAAAGGAGCCCTTTGGAAATTCCTGCTCTACTTGTAATGATATCTGTAGTGGTCTTCTCATATCCATTCTTCACAAATTCCTCATACGCCACTTTTATAATTAGATCTTTTTTTTCCTGGGGCTGCTTTTCGAAAGCTGAATACAATGACGAACACCTCTTATTATTGTTTAGCACCACATGACCAATTAAACGGCAATGTCTTTTTTCTATATACCATAAATGCAGTGAAAATACTAAAAATGATAATAGCAGCCATGAGGACTATAAAAATGGGTTCTAACATATTTTCATTGATAATATTAGCCGCATCTACATACTTAAACGGACTAAAATATTTTAAGACATCCAAGTCCTCCGATAAGCCTGACATCACATTTAAGAAGTAGGTAACGATGACAATGGCAAGCGATGCCGATAATGTATTCCTCGTTTTCCTCATTAACGATGAAAGCATGAAGGAAATGGCCGCAAATGTTAAATGCAATAAAAGTGTCGCGATAATTAACAAGGCAAATGTTTTTCCTGGTACATCAGCATCCTTCGTAAACTGAAAACCTATTAAACTTGAAATGGTTGAAACAATGTTTAAGATCACGATATTTACAACAACAGCAAGGAGCTTTTCTAAAACGATTCGGCCTCTTGATACCGGCTTGGAGAGCAAAAATTCTATCGTTTTTTCGTTCTCTTCCTTTGCCAGAATATTAGAAGCTAAAAGCGCGGAATAAATAGTTCCTAATAGAGTTGTCATCATATAGATTTCAATCCCATAAAAGCCAATTAATGTCCCTAGGTTAATCCTATCCATTCCAAACATTTGTTTCATTGATTCTGGATACGCTTCAAAAAGATCATTCATCGATTTTTGACCTTCAGCAAACTGTGGAAATATGCTTAAAAGCCATATGATTAACCCTGCAAGTACAAGGCTCCAAATGATTAACGATTTCCGGCTTCGTTTCAACTCTCTCATAAAAATCATCTGTCTCACTCCTTACTATTCATAATAGTGCATGAATACTTCTTCCAAGGTCGGCTCTTCAATCAATACATCTTGAACCGGCAAATCATTTAAACGCTTGAGAAGTGCCTTAATATCTCCACTGTAAAGCAAGGTAACTGCATTCCCATTTACTTCTTTTTTGATCATTCCGTTCAGTTCAAAATGAAGCTGTTCTGGATGTTCAAGAGTTAGCGTAATATTTTTCACCTTATTCTTTGTTAAATGCTCAATTGTTTCTACCGTAACAAGCTTACCATCCTTAATTATTGCCACACGATCACACATTTTTTGGACTTCACTTAGAATATGTGACGAGAAAAAGATCGTCGCCCCATTGTCTCTCTCTTCTTTAAGTAGGTCAAAAAAGTGATTCTGTATTAATGGATCTAATCCGCTTGTTGGTTCATCTAAAATAATAAGCTTAGGCTCATGAAGCAATGCTTGCACAATCCCAACCTTTTTCCTGTTTCCAAACGAAAGATCCTCGATTTTCCGATTTACATCGAGATCAAGCCTAGAAGCCAATTCCTTCATTCTTTCTGCACTAAATTTTTTATGAAACCGTGCTGAGTATTTCAATAAATCGACTACCTTCATATCATCGTAATAGTGGATTTCTGACGGCAAGTATCCAATATTTTGCCGAATTTCCTGTGAATGTTTAATAATATTCTTACCAAAAATCGTTGCACTCCCGCTCGTAGGATAGATAAAGTTCAATAGAGTTCTGATTGTTGTACTTTTTCCTGCTCCATTCGGACCGATAAATCCAAATACTTCACCTTCCTCAATTGAAAAAGAAACATCGATAATACCCCTGTTTTTTCTATACGATTTTGTTAAATTCCTTAATTCTACAATTGCCATACATGAACCCTCCTCTACTCGGATAATCCACCAATTGACTGTTCAGTCAATATCATTGTAAATCCGATTGACTGGATAGTCAATTTATTTTTAGCAAATTTTCAAAAAACTCTTACAGGCAATTTCTCAACAAAAATCATCAACATAACCAATGAAAAAGTAATAAATCCAATAGCGATTGACCATAATGGTAACGATTATTAGCTGGGAGGTGTTAATTATTGAAGGATGAGTTAGATATCTTTAATCGAATTTTTTCAACTACAAAGGAAGCTATTGAAAAATTTATGAGTATGCTTGATCCGGTAATTGAATTTGCAAAAGACGACCATGAACGCCTTTACTACCATCATATTTATGAGGAAGAGGAACAGAGGCTTTCACGGTTAGACGTCTTGATCCCTCTTATTTCAAAATTTGAAAGTATGGAGGATGTACAAGCATTTTCACCGACAAATAATGAATTTAATCGACTTCTACAAGAGTTAAACCTTGAAAAGTTTGGTTTACATAATTTTGTTGAGCACCTTGATTTAGCACTTTTTCAGTTTACGGATGAAGAACGGAGTACATTATTAAAAAAATTAAGAACGGATGCCTATCATGATTATCAGCAAGTAAAAGAAATGCTATTGGAGATTAATAAGCGATTTGACCATAATTATGTGGATCCTCATGCACATCATGATAAAGACCATGATCATTTAGCCCTCCCTAATGATGCACAAGGCAAGAAAGTCAGTTCAATAAAAAAAGATTTTACTGTTGGCAGTTTAAAAACATAAGAAATGCGTAAGCGCCTTGGTCACCCCCGACAAGCACAAGACGAACCCTCCCGGAAAGGTGTACTTTACCTTTCTGGGAGGATTGGCTTGTGACCTCGAGGTCGACAAAAACGCGACGTCCTGTCGCATTGCCGACACTAGTACGTCCTGTACGTCGGGGGGAGGCGCTGGAGCTAGACAGTTCTCTAACTTGGAAAAACTTAAACTTATTTAAATAAAAAAGTGAGGAGAAAGAGATGAGTTATACACCAGATTTACCCTTTTCAGATTCGGAATAAAATCATTTGCAGCAAATCGTGATTGATGCAGCACGAAGACAATTAGTTGGGCGCAGGTTTATCGAATTATATGGACCGCTTGGGAGAGGGGTACAGAGCATTTTTAATGATATTTATGTAGAAAATCACGAAGCAAAAATAGATTTTCAAGGCTCGTTTGATACAAATATCGAACCTGGCAAACGTGTAAATTATACGATTCCTATGCTTTATAAAGATTTTGTTCTTTATTGGCGTGATATTGAGCAAGCAAAGGTTTTAGACATTCCTATTGATTTTTCAAGTGCTGCCAATGCTTCTCGTGATGTCGCCATTTTAGAGGACCAATTGATATTTCATGGATCAAAGGAATTTGATATTCCTGGATTAATGAATGTCAAAGGCAGGCTAACCCATTTAATTAGAAATTGGTATGAGTCAGGAAGTGCCTTTCAGGATATTGTGGATGCAAGAAATAAATTACTCGAAATGAACCATAATGGTCCTTACGCACTCGTTTTGTCACCAGAACTTTATTCACTGTTGCACCGTGTACATAAGGATACAAATGTATTGGAAATTGAACATGTCCGTGAGCTTGTTACAGATGGTGTATTTCAATCACCCGTTTTAAAAGGAAAAACTGGCGTACTCATTAACACAGGGAGAAATAATCTCGATATGGCCGTTTCTGAGGATTTTGAAATAGCATATCTTGGAGATGAAGGAATGAATCATCCATTTCGAGTGTATGAAACAGTCGTACTCAGAATCAAACGTCCAGCAGCTATTTGCACTCTTGATAATCCTGAAAAATAGGGAGCATATATGTTGGATAGTAGATTATTTACTGTTGGCTCGCTCATTCCAAGTAATATTGTATCAGAATCATTAAAGATACTGTATTCAAGTTCAAGCATTCATAAAAGTTCCCCTACAGACAATATACAAAGTATGATGCTCATACAAAATGGAAAACGCTATGAAATTCAGCAAGTAAAAGGGCAGTTATTATTAGATGCAGCCCTAAAACAAGGGCAAGAGCTGCAATATAAATGCCGTAAAGGTACATGTGGTTTATGTAAAGTGAAAATTGATCATGGATCAGCCTTTTTGCTTCCGCCAAATGATATAGAGCAAAAAAAGTTAAAGAATGCATTGGACGATGGGTATCGATTAGCTTGTCAATCTGTGATTAGATAAAAAAACGAGGTGTTTGACCTCGTTTTTTTCATTTATTATGCAAATTTTCGTTCACTGAAATGTATAAGATTATCTTCGATTATGAAAGGTAAAGTAATATTTTTCTTTTCAAGCTCTTCCATACTTATATCCCTTACAAGCACTAGCGCTTCTTTTTTAAATGTAGGTGTGATAAAGCCGTCGTTGATTTCACATAATCTTTGTAAGTATTGCAATGTATCAGCAAGCAATAATTGTTTAACATGCTGGTTGTTTAATTGACAAATTAATTTATATTCTAAGCCTTTCATAATGGCAATTTGGTCAACATGAATGCAAATATTCATTCCAGCCTCATCAATAAAACATAAGGAAACGTATTGTCCTTTAGACTTGTCGATATTGGTGAATACTGGATTGTTAAAGGTTTCACCTGATATTAATTGTAAAATGGCCGCTTCTGCAGCTCCACCAATATTACGTTGATTTAAAATAACCGTATCAATATCTTTCAAGCCATGAAGCATACTCACGATGTTCCCTCCAAGAATGAATTATATCTGGAAAATAAGTTACTTTTATAGTAAGGGAAAATGATAATCATTGTCAATAAGACTTAGACATTATTAAATATGTAAATAATACCGGCAGTTTTGTACGGTATTTTCATTTGTTTCATTGATTCTGGATACCCATTAAAAACCGTTAACTGCCTCAGAATGAAACAGTTAACGTGAAATATTGAATAAAACATAAAGTGAAACTTCCATCAGTTGGGGTTTTTCGACGCACAGGACGTGCTAGTGCCGACGTTGCCACAGGACGTGGCGTTCTTAGTCGGCTTTCATCCCCCACTGATGGTTAGTTGAACCAATCACGCTCAAAACGCCACGTCCTGTGGCTTTCGCCTGACTAGGACATCGTGTCCGTCGTCGGGCCTTTACGGGCAGTTGATCCCCACTTAGGTTTCTTTGATTCTCTCGCAAACTTGAAGTGGGGGTCTTACTGCCCGTTAATCTGCGATAAATTCATAGTTTCAATAGCTTGGTGATACAATTTCTCATCAAGAGCTTGGCAGAGAAAGAATTACTTCTGTTCCTGAACCTAGCTCACTTTTTATACTTATTTTACCCTTCATGCTTTCAATAATTTTAAACACAACCATCATACCAAGCCCTGTCCCATTACTAGTCATAGTAAAATAAGGCTCTCCTAATCTGCTGATTATTTCACTGCTCATACCAACACCGTTATCTAAAATATGAATGCTGCATAAATTATTCCTTATAACTGCTTTTATCTCAATGCTACCGCCATTGGGCAAGGCATCTATACTATTCTTAAGAATATTCACTAAAGCTTGAACGAATTTGGAGTGATCTCCAGGAATGGTACAATGGCTTAATTCTTTTATTTCTATTTTCACATTGGCCTGATCAGCTAATGGCTTAACTATGTTAATTGATTCGGATAAGACTTGTCCGACTGGAAGCATCTCTATTTTATTTGGGTAAGGTCTTGCAAAAGTGAGATAATCGGATACAATTCGATCGATTTTATCAATTTCATCCATAGCAATTTGAAAAAAAGATTCTTTTTTATCATTAGGAAGAGACGGATCATCTTTAAGTAAATGGATCATTCCACGAACAGTCGTCAGGGGATTTTTGATCTCATGATTGACTGCTGCAGCTAAATGACCGATTAGATCAAGCTTAGCAGAGTGATATATTTTCATACGGAATAAATAGTTTTTCCTAATAGCTTCTAAAGATAGACTAACAATAATAATCCCAGATAAATTCGTCATTAGGTAACTGGTCAAAAATTCGATACCAACAAATGTATCTTTGACAATTGAAACAGATGTGAGAACAAATATTGAAAGTAGAATATAAATACTTGAAGCTACCATCACTTTTTTTAATATTTTCATGCGAAAATAATAGGGTCTGACCAAAAGTGCTATAGAAAGTAAAAGAGGAGTACTGAATAATGCAATAATCGCTCCAATTCCACCTTGATATAACCTAATAATAAGTATTTCTAAAGTAAGGAGAATGCCTGTTAACGGTCCGCCATATATTGTTCCAAACCAAAGTGGAATTCCTCTTAAATCGAATTTGATGCCATCTTCCTCAACGAATGAGAATGCCATATTCAGAAAAATAGCTAAAGCAGATGTGAATAATATTGCGTAATTTTTTACAAATGAACTATTCGGTTTACTTTCAATCCAAAATTGATGAATAGTCATGGTAATCAGGATGACTAGTAAGTTAAAAAGTAAATTACTGCCTTCATGTAACATCTGCTTTATCCTCCCTTATTCAATTGTATTACTACTTAAAATGCCTATTTAATGCTGAGGAATCAAAGAATCGAAAATTCGAATTATTATAAAAATAATATCACACATAGATTTAATCGCATATCTATCAAAAAAAATTTTTGGCATTTTTTTATACATTTTATTATTATGACAAGCTCCGTAAATTAATAATGACTAGTAAGCTTTGACATGTATTTGAGACTGACAAATCCATTCCTAGAGTTGATTTTTGATCTTAATAGGCGTTCAGTTATTCTCATAATTGTAGGGTTCACATGGAACACTAATTAGGACATCTACGAGGCTTTTTATTCGGTACTTGTCCTCATTGAGCAATTCACCTATTTGTTAGCTTTGAAGTTTAAGTAATCAATAGAAAAAAAGACCTCATAATTCTAAAAAAATACCGGCATCATTTTGCCGGTATTTTTGTCTATTTGTATCAAGTCATTTCTATTTCAATTGCATAAACAGCTTCATTTAGAATAGTGACTTTTGCATGGAGGTCATTTTCCAGGAGAAACGATTGCATGTCAGCTGATGAAATTCTTTCATGGAGAGGGGGACCCATTTCTGATTCTACCGCTTCCCAATCAAGAATGAGCAGCCGTCCATTCGGTTGAATAGTCCGTTTAAATTCTTTAAGGGCTTTTTCCATATTCGGGATTTCATGCATCACAAAAGCTACGATTGCTTTGTTTATCGTATTGTCAGGAAGCTTAATATTTTCAAGATTACTTTCAATGTAATGTATGTTCCTAACTTCCTCTTGCTCTGCTCGTTTTCTCAACAAATCTAGCATCTTCGGTTCAATGTCTATTGCATAAACCGTATCATTCGTTTGCTGTGCGAAAGGAATCGAGAAAAAGCCATTGCCCGCTCCGAAATCTGCGAGTTTGTCACTTGCTTGGATACCAAGTAGAGAGATAACTTTATCTAAATCAATTAATTCTCTTCTCTTAGGCGAAAGTAATTTATCCGCCTTTTCAGGATTAAAGCGATGTCCAGCCACAAAATCACTCCTTAGCTAAAAAAATTTAGATATCAATAAAATGACTCCTACCAGGAGCCAAACGAAAACCCCAGGTCATATTGGCGGAAATGAAAACTTCTTCTTTCCTTCATCAGGGTTTTTCCGGTTAATGCCTCAAGTACCAGTTTGGCAATCATTTATCCGTTTCTTTTCCATGAAAACACCACCTTTAATCTATCCCTTTCACAGGATATCGCTCCAAATTTTCACTGCTGTTGCTGCAATTAATACAGCCAGAATAACTTGAAGTATTTTCGTATTTACTTTTTTCCCAGTCATTGCACCTAATGGTGAGGCAATCAAGCTAGCAACAACCATAATAAGTGCAGGTCCATATTCAACTTGTCCTGTTGTAATTTTACCAATTGTAGCACCAATAGATGAAATAAATGTAATCGCTAATGAAGATGCGATCGTCATTCGAGTTGGAATCTTCAAGATAACGAGCATGATTGGAACTAATAGGAATGCACCTGCAGCCCCTACTATTCCTGACCCAACTCCAACAATTAAAGCTAGTGCTGCAGCAAGCCATTTATTAAATTTCACTTGATCGAGCGGAATATCATCAAGACCTTTTTTAGGAATAAACATCATAACCGCAGCGGTTAGAGCTAAAATTCCATAGATTAAATTAATCCCGCCCTCTGACATTGCTTTTGAACCAAAACTACCGATAAAGCTCCCAATTAATATACTAACACCCATATACCCGATTAATGTTTTATTTAAATATCCGTCTTTGCGATAGGCCCATACACCGCCAATGGTAGCAAAAAATACTTGAACAGCACTGATTCCAGCTACTTCATGAGCACTAAAAGCAGCAAAGCCGAATAAAGGTGGGATGTATAACAGCATTGGATATTTTATAATCGAACCGCCAATTCCTACCATTCCGGAAATGTATGATCCAATAAAGCCTATTAGAAAGATCGTAATCATAAATGTCATATCCATATCTTGCACTTCCTCTTAAGAAAAGGTTAGAAAAACTTAGCGTTCGCCAAGTCCTTCCGGCGAAAGCTTAGTTTTTCTTATGCGATATTATTTGCAGACAATTTATTAAAATTCCAATTATACTTTAGTACTTTAATAAATTTAAGTTTGCCTATTAGCGCACCAAATTGGTTCCCTCTTCAGTTTTTTATTCACCCTTTTTAATCCAAAATTTATATACTCCATTTTCATCTTCTTGCTTTACTAATTCATGACCACCTGATTTTGTCCAAGCCGTAATATCATTTTTCGATCCTTTATCTGTGGTGTGTACTTCTAATACTTGACCTGATTCAAGCTCATTCATTGCCTTCTTTGTTCTTACAATGGGCATTGGACATGCAAACCCTTTTGCATCTAATAGTTTTGTAGCTTCCATTTGTTATTACCTCCAATAATTTTTTAGGGTGCTTACGCTTTCTTATTGTCTAGCTTCAGGCGCCATCGGCTCGAGGTCATAAGCCAATCCGTCACAAAGGTTAAAGAACAACCTTTATGCCGGCTCGTCTTATGCTTGTCGCTGATAGGCGGGCGCCTTACGCTTTTCTACCTCACTGCACAGCGGTTTGGGCCAATTTCCATTTCGCGTTGCTCTTCTTCGTCTGGGGTGATTTTCCCCATATTTGTTTTGCGAATCTCTTGGTATGCATTTGGCTGCGGCGGTAAATTTTCAGTCACAAGCCTTCTAAATTCTTCTTCATTTTTTATGTTTAAACCATGGTTTTCTGCAAATAAATCTCCAAGCTTTTTACCTACACTACCATCCTCATTTAATTCTTCAATAATCATAAAGTGTGCTGGCAGTACCACAAGGTCTTCTGATAATTCTCTGTAGCGTTTATACAGGCTTTCTCTTAAATCTCCAACCCAGTCTTCCGCTAAACCAGCAAGGTCTGGGCGTCCAATTGAGTCGATAAATAAAATATCACCTGATAGCAAATACTTTTCATCAACTACAAATGATGTTGACCCGATTGTATGTCCTGGTGTATATAGAGCATGAATACCGATCGCAGTATTACCAATTTTTATAACATTTCCGCCTTCAAGGGGCTCGTATTTAAATGTTACTTCTGTAGCGTCCATTGGCGGCAGCCAATACATTGCATTTGTCTTTTCAGCAATTTTTCGGCCACCGGAAATATGATCGGCATGCAGATGGGTATCGAATACATGAGTAATCTTTGCTCCCTTGCTATCTGCAAAATCAGTAAAGATATCCGTCATTCTTGTTGCATCTATAATCGCCGCCTCCCCATTTGAGATGATCATATAGGATAGACAGCCTTTTCCGATGCGGACAAACTGATACACTTCACCGCCATTTTTTAAATCTCCAATTTTGACAGGCTCCAAGTGCTCGCTCCAAGCTTTCATCCCGCCTTCTAAATATGAAACAGTAAGCCCAGCCTCTGAAAGTTCTTCTGCTACAAAAATAGATGAGCCTTCCTTCGCACATACAACTAAAACATCCTTATCTGTTGGCAGCTTATCAAGAATCCCTTCAACGCCGTCAAGCAGTTCAAAATACGGAATATTTAAATACTCGAAGTTTTCACCTTCAATTTTCCAGTCCTGATAATCCTCTGTATTACGGACATCCAGAATAAATAGCTCCTCTTTATTAAACACTCTCTTTGTTACCTCTGTTGCCTTCATTGCATTTACAGCCATCCCCAACCTACCCCCTAAGGTATTATAGTAATTAAAAATTTTTTCGCTTTTCTAGTTTTGTAAAACCTTCATAATCGTTTCTGGATCATACCCGATGACCCAGTTTCCGTTTATTTCCGTTTGAGGTACACCCATTTGCCCTGTAGTAGCAATTAGCTTCTGCATGATTTCAGGATTTGTTTCAACATTTACTTCATTAAAAGAAATATTTTGCTCTGACAAAAAGTTTTTTAGCATCACACAATATGGACATCTTGTTGTTGAATATACAGTAATTGCATTCATTTTATACACCTCTTAGTTATTGATATTTATTGTTTTGCCAGTCCAGCCGCTCATTCCCGGTACAACATTGTTAACTTTTGTGAATCCTTTTTCTGCTAGCCTCTGTGCAGCAAGATCACTGCGGTTTCCCGTACGGCACACAACAAAAATTTCATCTTCATTATTAAGCTCATCTATACGGTCGTCTAATTCTCCTAAAGGAATTGAAATGGCGTTTGAAATATGACTAAATGCATATTCAGCTGATTCCCTAACATCAAGGACAACAAAGTTTTCGTTTGTTTTCAGCATTTTTTCTAGCTCTTCATTAGTAGCTACTTTCGGATGCTTTCTTTCAATTGCTTCATCACTGGATGATTTCCTTAAAAAATGCTTTAGTACATCTCCTTCTTCCAATGTGCCTAAATATTGGTGCCCTGAAGTCTTTGCCCATGCTTGAATATCTGCCCTTGAGCCTTTGTCCGTTGCTTGAACCTCTAATACTTGGCCTTCCTCTAATTCATTCATTGACTTCTTCGTTTTCACAATGGGCATTGGACAAGCCAGCCCCTTTGCATCCAATACAAAGTCTGTTTTTATTTGAATCACAATAAAGCCTCCTTTTTACCTACCAGGGTATATGTTTATTTTAAAAAATTTACTCGATTTCTCCTTCCCAAGCAAGCATTCCACCAGCCATATTCATTACTTTATAGCCATGGCTTTCAAGAAATTGACAAGCACGTCCGCTTCTGGCCCCTGAACGGCATACCATAATATATTCTTTTGACTTATTTAATTCATGCATTCTGAATTCGAGTAATCCTAGTGGAATATGCCTGGCCTCAGGTATTTTCCCCATCGCCACCTCATCCACTTCGCGAACATCAATGAAATTTAAAGACTTTCCCTCCGTTAATAAATCTTTTATTTCATTTGCAGATAATTGTTCCACTTCACTCACTCCTTTTTATCTCCAGGCACTGACTCCGCCTTTTACGTTCGCAATTTTTGAGAAACCTAACTTTTTTAGTACTTTACTCGCCTATTGGCTTCGCATTCCGCTTTTCACGAATATAAATTAAATAAACAAATTCACATTTCCATCTTCAGCATCTGCCAAATAGGCAGCAACTCCTGCGTATTCAACGTTTTCTAAAAGCTCTTCTTCCTTTAATCCTAAAAGGTCCATCGTCATAGTACATGCAACTAGGTTAATTTCCTGCTCCAGCGCCATATCAATTAGCTGAGGAAGTGTCATTGCATTATGCTTCTTCATAATATCTTTTATCATCTTTGGTCCAAATCCAGCAAAATTCATTTTGGATAGACCCATTTTATCAGCGCCTCTTGGCATCATTTTGGCAAACATTTTTTCCATAAAACCTTTTTTGACGTTGATCTGTTCATCCTTACGCAGTGCGTTCAATCCCCAAAATGTGTGAAAGATTGTTACTTCATGATCATATGCGGCAGCACCATTTGCAATAATATACGCTGCCATTGCTTTATCATAATCTCCACTAAATAGGATAATATTTGTTGTTTTCTTATTAGCCAAGGTAATCCTCCTTTAATAAATAAAAATTAATTACCATTACCCCTATGGGTATAATGATATGAAAAATAAAAAAGAGTGTCAACCCTTTTTATTATCTACTTTTTACCAGTAAGTTTACTGCTTCCTTCACTAATTCCTCTGTATTCTTTTCTCCATTTTCTTCCGCATGCTTCACACATTCCACTAAATTTGAACTAACGATCACACCGATTGTACGGTCAATTGCTGATCTAGCAGCAGATAACTGTGTAATCACATCTTTACAATTATTTTCTTCTTCCATCATTCTTAAAATTCCGCGCAGCTGTCCTTCTATGCGCTTTACCCTATTTTTCAATTGATCATTGTATTCCATTTTTAATCTCCTTTCTAGCACACTGTACTTATTCTTTCTTTACATTTACAACCAGTCAAAGTATACCCTGTAATCTTAAAGCCTCTTTTTCTTAAGAACCGAATGCTAATATTCTTTTCCAAATGATCAGCAGCTATAATATGGACAGATAAACTTGGAATCTCAGCATAATTTCTTTTTAAATAGGCTACCGGTATATTTTTAGCACCTTGTATGGGATCGTTATATGATAAATTATAATCTCTTACGTCTAGAATCGTTAGTGAATCTTTATCAATGTTATATAAATCTTTACATTTAACATTCCCAACAGGTAAGTATCTTAAAAAAAAGCTTCCAGTGATTATTGCGAGCAACATGATGATAAAATATAGCATTTATAAAAACCTTCCGAGTTTATTTGTAATATAGAGCAATGACAAGCTTAATATTATACCCTAACAGGTATATTGTCAACTTCTAAAACTTCCCTACTATAATTGAATTGCATCTTATGATGAGTATTTACTACATATATTAGAGAAAATCCGACGTTTGAAAGTCAATTTGAATACTTATCATACAATTCCACGGCTTTTTCTGCCAGCTAGTATACTTTATCAGCCATTTTCCCTGTTTTATCAGCCAATCTTCTTTTATCAACAAATAAATTTAATACTCCTCCAAAAAACAGATCCCCTAATTCCATTGAAATTAGAGGATCGCTACCATTATTTCTTTTTCACCCAGAATTTAATAAAAGGTCCCTCTTGTTCCGTTTTTAAGATGGTGTGACCGGCATTATTAGCCCATGCTGGAAGATCATTTAGCGAACCTTTATCTGTTGCATGGAGCTCTAATACTTGATCGCTCTCTAACTGCTCGATGCCTTTTTTAAGCTTAACAATCGGCATTGGGCAAGTTAATCCTGTTACATCAAGGATTGAATCTACTTTTATTTCATTAGTTTTTTTGACAACTGTTTCACCTAGGTCATTTGTTGTTGTTTCAACGCCTTTATTTATATTGCTTCCGAAAACAGAAGAATAGGTTTTCCAGCCGCCATCCACATTTTTAACATTAAAACCATTATGCTTTAATATACGGCTCGCTAAATAGCCTCTTAAACCAACCTGGCAACTGACATATATAGTCTGATCTTTCGGAAGTTCTTCTAATCGATTTCTTAGCTCATTTAATGAGATATTCATGGATCCTTCAATAAACCCGAATTCTCTTTCCATCGGTTCGCGAACATCAATTAATAGACCACCACTGGCAATAATGTCATCAATTTCATGCCACTGGACATGCTCCAATTCACCTTCCATAATGTTTGCCGCAACATATCCTGCCATATTTACAGGATCTTTTGCAGAAGAATATGGGGGTGCATAGGATAATTCTAAATGAGTTAAATCTTCGACTGTCAACCCGCCTTTAATGGCTGTCGCAATGACATCCATGCGCTTGTCGACCCCATCCATTCCAACTGCCTGTGCACCGAAAATTTTTCCTGTTTCCTTGTCAAAGATTAGTTTTAATGCAATGGAAGACGCACCTGGATAGTAGCCTGCATGTGAGCTTGGATGAATATGAACAACCTCATATGGCACACCTAATCGTTTTAATATTTTTTCATTATTACCTGTAGCAGCTACGGTTAAATCAAACACCTTTGCAATGGACGTACCAAGGGTCCCTTGATATTTCTCCTGTTTTCCCATTATATTATTCGCAGCGATTCGCCCTTGTCGATTAGCTGGGCCAGCAAGTGGAATCATTGCTTTCGTACCGCTTATAAAATCGACCACTTCCACAGCATCCCCAACTGCGTAAATGTCAGGATTCGAAGTTTGAAGGTATTCATTAACAATAATTCCTCCGCGCTCTCCTAAGTGAAGACCAGCTGCTTTCGCTAATTCATTTTCAGGTCTTACCCCAATTGAAAGGATAGTTATATCAGTCTCGATTTTTGTTCCATCTGATAAAATCACTCTCTTCCCATTATCAGCAAAGGATTGAACACCGTTTTCTAATACTAGCTGGACTCCCTTTTCTTTTAAATGGGTGTGGAGAATGCTTGCCATTTCAAAATCAATCGGAGCCATTATTTGATTAGCCATTTCGATGAGGGTCACTGCAATCCCTCTATCAACCAGGTTCTCAGCCATTTCAATTCCGATAAATCCCCCACCAATCACAATAGCTTTTTTTGGATTTTGCTGATCGACATAGTTTTTTATTTTATCTGTATCTGGAATATTTCTTAACGTAAATAAAGCTTCGGCTTCTTGCAATCCAGGGATTGGCGGTACAATTGGTCTTGCTCCTGGTGACAATAATAATTTGTCATATGCTTCTTCATATACCACATCGGTTTTTAAATTTTTTATCGTTACTTTTTTATTTTCAGGATCTATGCTCAAAACTTCACTTAAATTACGGATATCCAAATTAAAACGCTCTGACATTCCTTTTACAGTTTGAACTAATAATTTGCTTCGATCCTTGATCGTCTCCCCAATATAATAAGGCAGTCCACAATTTGCAAATGAAATATGCTCTCCACGTTCTACTAGTATTATTTCTATCTCTTCATTATTTCTTCTTAATTTCGCTGCAGCAGTAGCCCCGCCTGCAACTCCACCAACAATGATTACTTTCTTTGACATAAAGTTCCCTCCAATAATATGAATAGATCACCATTACCCCAACGGGTATAATAACTTACAAAATGATTAATTGTCAACTTAAGTATTCGCCCCTTTTATTCTCTCATGAGACAACATCCAGATTTCATATCTTACAAAACTGTAAGAGAATCTGTAAGGGAAAACTATAGGTATTCTTTAATGCCTTTTGTAAGATAAAGTGAAACTTCCATCAGTGGGGGTTTTTCGACGCACAGGACGTGGCGTTCTTAGTCGGCTTCTATCCCCCACTGATGGTTAGTTGCGGCCCACAGGAAGTGGGTCACGCAGACGTTGCCACACGATGTGGCGCTTTTAGTCTGTGTTCATTTTATGGGCCTTTACGGGCAGTTGATCCCCCACTTAGGTTTCTTTAATTCTCTCGCAACCTTGAAGTGGAGGGCTTACTGCCCGTTAATCTGCGATAAAGAAAGAATCTTAGGAGGTTATAAGGTATGAAAACACAAGTTGTTGACGTTAAAAACGTAAAAAAATTCTATGGAAAAAAGGGTGAAAACCAATCCATTGCTCTTAATGGCGTTTCATTCTCAATTCATGAGGGTGAATTTGTTGGGATCATGGGGCCATCTGGCTCTGGGAAAACAACTCTATTAAATGTGATCTCAACTTTAGATCATGCTACAGATGGTGTCGTGCAAATTGCCGGTACCGATATTACAATAATGAAGCAGGATCAGCTTTCAGATTTCCGTTCACAAAAGCTAGGGTTTATTTTCCAAGACTTTAATCTGCTCGATAATTTATCGATTTATGAAAATATTGCCTTACCTCTTTCCTTGCAGGGTGTCCCTTCTCGAGAAATTGGTCCAAAGGTTAAAAAAGTAGCAGAAACATTAGGAATTTCAGCAATTCTTTCAAAATATCCTTCAGAGGTCTCTGGCGGTCAAAAGCAGCGTTGTGCAGCTGCCCGAGCACTCGTTCATGAACCGGCAATCATTTTAGGAGATGAACCAACTGGAGCGCTTGATTCGAAAAACGCAGCGAGCTTATTAGAAGCAATGACCAATTTAAATGATGAGCAAGGTGTATCCATTATGATGGTTACCCATGATCCATTAAGTGCAAGTTATTGCCGTCGAATTCTTTTTATTCAGGATGGTGAATTGTATAAAGAGATTCATCGTACAAGTACTCGAGATGCCTTTTATAAGGAAATTTTGGATGTGCTGGCTGGGCTCGGTACACAGAAAGCGTAGGAGGAAAAGACATGTTATTCAAGCTATCTATGTCAGGGCTAAAAAGTAAACTAAAAGACTATCTCGTTTTACTAGTCGGACTTGTCATCTCTGTATCTATCTTTTATCTGTTCCAAACTCTTGCGCTGAACCGAGCATTTATTGAAGCCAACTCTGTTATTAGCCAGATCCAGTTTGTCTTTCATGCTGGTTCCGTTCTACTGGCCATCATTACCTTCTTCTATATCTTGTATGCCAACTCCTTCTTATTATCACTAAGGCAAAAGGAATTCGGCATGTATATGATGTTAGGTGCGAAAAAGCGTAAGATTACGGTACTTATGTTTATTGAGACGATTGTGATAGGTTTTGTTTCACTTATTATCGGAATTGCATTAGGAATAGGACTTTCTCAAGTGATCGGCCAACTGCTTATGAAAGAGCTAGAATTTACAGCCGGAGGATACCATGCATTTTACGTTCCATCAATAGTCGTTACTTGCATCTTCTTCCTTGTATTGTTTATGCTTTCCGCTATTTTGAATAGTATTAAGCTATCGCGCGTGAGTGTATTGCAGCTTGTTCATTCCGATGTACAAGCAGAAAATTCCTTTGTAAAGGGAAAAAAGACTTTCGGAATTGCTTTTCTTTCAATCATATTATTAGCGATTGGTTATGCAGCGATGCTAAATATGGCTACGCTTCAGCAGCTAGGAATCATTATTTCACTTGTGACAACCACCTCTGGAACGTATTTGCTATTTATGTCGGTTCTGCCGCTCATTATTAAAAAACTTAAGGCGAATAAAAAGCGCTTTGAAAAAGGAATTAATGCTTTCACATTTGCTCAGTTGAACTTTCGTATAAATAGCTTAACGAAAGTATTAGCAACTGTTGCGATGTTAGTTGCCCTAGGAGCTGGTGCCATATCAGTTGGAATGGCTTTCAAGAATAATGTCATGATTATGGTAGAAGGCTTCAACACCTATGATGTCGTTACTCATAATCCTACCGCAGAAGAAAAGAATATATTAGCAGACATTAAGTTTGACGAAAAATACGAGTATCATTATAAAGTCGATGACCAATTTGTTTACTACACAAAGGAAGATCTAGAGAAACAGCGTCCAATCATCCAAACTTTTCAGGATGAAAAGAGCTTTAGAAAGAAAGAAAAGGTTACTGGAGAACTTCCAGTAGGCAGTATTGTAGGATTAGAAGATCAACAAAGTGGATTAGCAGTTCCTGAAGAATGGGCTTTTGCCTTGGATACCATTCAGCCTTATTATTTATATCCAGATCACAAAATCAAAATTATTGATCAAAAAATGTTTGGGGATGTAAAAGGAAAAGAAGGCATTGCTATCATTGGAAAATCAGATGACTTTCAAGCCTATATGATGGAATGGAAAAAAATCGATGAGCTGCAGCAAAAGAAATATGGAAATGACACCAATATGTATAGTAAATATCGATCCTACCAAGATATGTATGGCTTTGCGAGCGGAACTATTTTTATGGGCTTCTTCTTAGGAATTGCCTTCTTAGCTATGATGGCCAGCTGCTTAATGTTTAAAATCCTGTCTGGCGCAACAAAGGACATTAGCCGCTATCAAATGCTCCGCAAAATTGGTGTGCGTTCTACATTGCTGACAAAATCTATCTATAAAGAGCTATTCCTAGTTTTCTTATTCCCGGCCATTGTCGGAATCATCCATGTATTAGTCGGAATGGAGATGTTCTCCTTTATACTCATCGCCCCATACTTCCGAGTTTGGCTACCAATTGTCATTTTCACTGTCATCTACGCATCCTATTATTGTATAACCGTTCAATTATATAAAGGGATCGTGTTTCCAAAAACAAATTAATAAGTTAAAGAAAAAAATCCTGCTCCCGGAAATCTAAAAATGGGGGCAGGTTTATTTTTTACTATTAATCTAAGTTTTATTGTTCAGGTATAGAGAGCGATTTGTCGGAATTGCTTTTGCCACCGCTGACGACGGTATGCATAGGGGAATGTAAACGCTAAAATCACTCCCCGTAGGGAAAGGGAACTCAATCAGCCTAAAACTGAAAAGTTCCCTCTTGCTTGATCCATTTATGGCAGAACTTAAAGTGTTTTCGGTACAAGATTATAGCAGCGTTTGTAAATCCATTCATAATCTTTGACAGTTAGGTCTCGCGGGTTTCCGAAGGTTTGCGGATCTTTCATTGCTTCTTCGGCAAGGCGTGGGATCATGTCTTCCGGGACACCTTGTTCTTTTAAGGATGGAATATCCAATTCCTTAACTAACGTATAGATTTCATTGACTGCTGCTTTTGCTGCTTCTTCAGTTGTCATGTGAAAAATATCGACTCCTAATGCTTGTGCAATCCGGGCAAAGCGTTCAGGGGCGCCTTTCCAGTTGAATTCCATCACAGGTCCAAGCATCCATGAGACACATTGGCCATGTGGGACATTAATGATGCCGCCAAGCGTTTGAGCCATTGCATGGGCAGCGCCGGCAGATTCGCTTCCATAGGAAAGACCGGCAAGCATGGCTGCTTGAGCCATTCCGTAACGTGCTTCAATATCTGTTCCATCTGCATAAGCACGGCGAATATATTTTGCTACATATTCCATTGCTAAAAGGGCAACAGCATCTGTAATCGGCTGCGCAAATTTCATTGTGTAGCATTCAATGGCATGAGAAAGGGCATCAATTCCTGTCATTGCTGTAACATGAGGCGGCATGGAAACATGTAGCTCCGGATCAATCAATGTCAAATGTGCCGCTATTAAAGGACCGCCTGTGTTGAATTTGAATTGCCGTTCTTCATCTGTGATAACTGCCCATTGCGTTACTTCCGAACCCGTTCCTGCCGTTGTTGGGATTGTAGTTAATGGTGGGATTCGGTGTTCTAACGGTTTTTTTCCTTCCGCAGCTTCGTACTCAAGGACAGACCCACCATGGGAGACTTCTACACCAATTCCTTTTGCCGTATCCATTGAACTGCCGCCCCCGACTGCAACAAGTCCGTCACATTGATTCTCATGGTAAAGCTTGGTGCCTTCATTTACAATTCTAACTGGGGGGTTTGCTTCGACTTTCGTGAAGAGGATCACTTCTAATCCCGCTTCTTTTAATGATTGTTCAACTGATTTTGTCATGCCTGCGCTGTAAATGCCTGCATCTGTCACAAGCATAACTTTTGAAACGCCTAGTTTTTTAATTTCTTCACCTGCATTTTTTATCATGCCAATTCCATGTTTAATTCTAGTCGGCAATTCAAAAGTATGCATGTTTGTCATATGTTCAAATTTCATATTCATCCCAGCCATAAAAAATTCCTCCTCGTCGCATTCGCTTAAATCTTGATTAGTATGTTAAAAAATATTGTACCGATAAAGATTCCCCATTGGATTCAGGGGATAGAAAACTTAGAAAAATCTTGCAATCATATAAAGTGAAACTTCCATCAGTGGGGGTTTTTCGACGCACAGGACGTGCTAGTGCCGACGTTGCCACAGGACGTGGCGTTCTTAGTCGGCTTTCATCCCCCACTTAGGTTTCTTTAATTCTCTCGCAACCTTGAAGTGGGGGTCTTACTGCCCGTTAATCTGCGATAAAGTGAAACCACAGTCGGTATAGGAGACTGCCCGTTGATAAAAACTAAGTTTAGGTTTACTACTTAAACCAATTCATAGGTTCAGGTTTTGTATTTTGATAGATATGTTTTGTTTCCGTATATTCATCCAGCCCGCTTTTCCCTAGTTCACGGCCAATGCCTGATTGTTTATACCCGCCCCATGGTGCTTGTGCAAAATAAGGATGATAATCATTAATCCACACGGTACCCATTCGTAATTGGCTTGCGACACGTTCGGCCTTTGCTAAATCATTTGACCAGACTGCACCTGCAAGGCCGTAAATGGTATCGTTTGCTAACTTGATAACCTCTTCCTCTGAAGAAAAGCGCTCCACAGTTAGGACAGGGCCAAAAATTTCCTCTTGGATGATGCGCATATTGGAAGTACATTCCGTAAATATGGTCGGTAAATAGAAAAAGCCATTTTGCAATGCGGGATCTTTCGGACGTTCCCCGCCTATAATTAATTTTGCCCCCTCTTTTTTCCCGATTGCTACATATTCTTCTACTTTTAGGCGGTGTTCAGCTGATATCATTGGTCCTGATTCGGTGTCCTGATCGAAACCATTGCCAAGCTTGATTCTTTTCACGCGTTTAACTAATTGCTCAACAAACCAATCATGGATGCGATCTTCAACTAGTAATCTAGCACCTGCCGAGCAGACTTGGCCTGCATGAAAATAGACTGCATTTAAGGCCTGATCAACGGCTACATCTAGATCACTGTCCGCAAAAACAATATTAGGGTTTTTGCCGCCAAGCTCTAGGGCAATTTTTTTGACATTTCCGCTTGCCGCACACATAATCTTTTTGCCCGTTTCAATTCCGCCAGTAAAAGAAATAAAATCAACGAGCTGACTATCAGCCATTGCCTGCCCTACGGTGCTTCCTGCCCCGAGCACAAGGTTGACAACCCCTTTTGGAACCCCTACTTCTTCAATTAATTCCGTGATTTTAATTGTTGTTAAAGGTGTGATTTCACTTGGCTTCATGACAATTGTATTCCCAGCTGCAAGCGCGGGGGCAATTTTCCAAGCTGCTTGTAGCAAAGGATAGTTCCAAGGCATGATTAATGCGCACACACCAATCGGTTCACGAACGACTTTACTTATCGAATTCGGAATAGGAGATTCAATCATTTCACCAGCGTTTTTATCAGCTAGACCAGCAAAATAACGAAATACTTCCGCGATATCCTCCATATCTCCTTTGCTTTCAATTAGCGTTTTGCCAGTATCCAATGTTTCAAGATGGGCCAATTCACTTTTATCACGTTCAATGAGTTCCGCAATTTTGTAAATAAGCTTTCCGCGTAGATTGGCAGGTGTTGAAGCCCAACTCCCTTGATCAAACGTTTTTCTTGCTGCGCGAATGGCCAGCACAGCATCTTCTTCATTCCCTTCGGCTACGGTGGCAATCAATTCTTGGTTAGATGGATTAATAATTTTACGGGTCGCTTGCGATTTCGCCTCTATCCAGGAACCATCTATGTGCATTTTTTGTATGGACATGATATTACGGCCTCCTTTGTTAAGTTCGTTAAATTTATTTTTAACAATATTTACGACTATTAACGTAACATAAGTTCTCTTTTATTGTAAAGGGATTATTTCGAAAATTTAAAAGTGTATACATAATCATTGATTTCTTCATATTTAAGGGCAATTATAATTATCGGAAAGTATAAAATTATTGTTTGACAATTGAGATCATTCCTGTATTATAAAAAATATATTTAACAAATTAAACGAAAAATAGTTTATAAGGAGGTTTTAAATAGATGACTGAGCAGTTGAAAAACGATGAAAGGGCACTGGAGGTTATTGAACAGGCAAAGGAGGCTGTCATTAGCGCAATTGCGGAAACGATGGATCTTTACGGTGTTACTCATTCAGCGGGACGACTATATGGAACTATGTATATTGAAGGGGAAATGACATTAGATCAAATGAAAGATCGTCTTGGAATGACGAAACCGAGTATGAGTACCGCTGTGAAAAAACTGCAAAGCAACGCGATGGTCCAAAGAACATGGAAGAAAGGATCACGAAGGGAGTATTTTACAGCAGAAAGAGATTTCTTTAAATCGTTTATTGCTTTTTATTGTGAAAAGTGGAAACGAGAAGTTGAAATGAATTTGGTGGCCATTGATAAAGCGGCTAAAGGATTAGAAAGTGTGATGAATAATGATCAAGTTAGCCGCGGAATTAGGGATTATGCGGGAAATCTTCATGAACAAATTATCGATTCAAAAAAATATTATAAATGGTTAAGCCGTCTTATCGATTTAATTGAATCAGGCGAGATTTTTCAGTTTCTTCCGATTGAGGACGATGCTCGGTAGTTAACTCCTTTCAAGCAGCTAAAAACACCAGAAGTCAGCATCCATCTAAATAGTAGATTACACTTACGTTTCGTTCGATTGGGGTTCTAGATCAGAAAAACCAAACATCGATAAAGGACGGTATCAATAGAAAGGAAGATCATAGTGAATAGAAGAAAACTTCGATATTTTTCAAGCCTTACGATCATACTCATTTTTTCAGTCATTTTAACAGCGTGCGGCAGTAATAAAGCGGGGACGAATCAATCAGCAACAGACGGAGATAATCTCGGGAAAAAGGACCTTACGATTCCCTATGTCGCATGGGCAACCGAAGTGGCAAGCAATCATGTGATAAAGGAAGTATTGAACAGTGTTGGATATGATGTTACTTTAAAACAAGTTGATACAGGTCCAATGTATATCGCTGTTGCGAACGGTGCTGCTGATGCGATGATTTCTGCATGGCTGCCGTACACAGATGTCAGTTATTGGGATCAGTATGGGGAGAAACTTGTTGATCTCGGCCCTAACCTTAAAAACGCGCCATTAGGTCTTGTTGTGCCAGAATATGTGGATATTGATTCGATCGAGGATTTGAAAAAAAATACGAATTCAATCGGAGAAAATACGGAGTGGACAATTACAGGGATTGATCCCGGGGCTGGGCAAATGCAGATTACAGAAGAAGCCATGGACATATACGGATTAGATAAATGGAATTTACAAGCAACAAGCGATGCATCGATGATGGCAGCACTTGATAAGGCGATTAAAGAAAAGCAGAATATTATCGTTACCCTTTGGTCTCCGCATTGGGCTTTTACGAAATATGATTTAAAATACTTAGAAGACCCGAGGCAGGTATTCGGTGAACCGGATGATATACATACCCTTGTACGTAAAGGATTGGAAGAAGATTCCCCGGCAGCCTATCGAATTTTAAAACAATTTAAGTGGAATAAAGACTTACTGGAAGGCGTTATGGTCGATATAAATAATGGAACAGATCCTGCTGACGCTGCAAAAAAGTTTGTCAAAGAAAATGAGGATCTTGTGAAAGAATGGACAGAAGGCGTGAAGTAATCTTTTTAAAAAGAAAGGATGCAGAGCAAAGCCGCTCATGTAGACATAAGGTACTTGACTTCCTAGATTAGGCGAAAGAGCTGGGTTCCTCACTACTAATAAGATTCCTATGTCTGTTTTCCAAAGTAAGTGCTCCAACTTAATTGTGAGAAATTGATTAAACTTATTTGGTGAAAACTGCTCAATTCTACTGGACGGTTACAGGGAATCAAATTCTATTTTCTTATGTTCAAATCATCTTTTGCACACAGTGTAAATCCATATTCATAAATGCTCTTTGCTATTTCTTCTAATGTGTTTTTCTGAATGTCCTCTACGGGACCGGATTTATCAAAATAACTAAATTGGTATTCATAATTTTCGTTGGTGCAAGAATGTAAAATTACTTCCTGTTCCCCATTTTTAAATAACGATAAACCATCTTTCAACATTTTGGTAAGGTTTCTTATTTGTTTCCCATCATCTTCCATTAACGATTGAATGTATAACCATTTTATATCATCCCATGTATAGCTATCTAAAAAAATACATCTAAGCTCATTCCGTTAATATTTTCTTCTAACCATTTTCTTGGAACTTCAAAGCTCCCGTTGTAAGTATATAATACTACAGTTTCCATATTTAACACTCTCCTTTATTCCCCTTGCATCGCGACTATGCAAGGGGCGATTTTTAGTTTTTAAATGAGATTCCTTGTATATAATCAACTGCTTTTTGCGCTTGTTGTGAAGCACTATTAATGAATGAAGTAGCATTTTTCAAGACGTTTAACCAAGATTTAATATAGCTTGCTGATTTATCTAATGTACTGTTTTCGATTCCAGCTATACCGCAAAGCAATATCATGATGAATTTTTTTAAAACCCTCACTTTCTTCAATAATTGAAATTATTTTTTCGCAATCACTCTCCCAAACTTCAAAAGTTATAAGTTAAGAGCCAATACGAAGAACATTCAAATCCCCCTAGGTCTCGAGTCTTAGTGGAAATTCATTCCAAGACCGATTCAAACCTTCTCGTTATTATCTTATAATTTGATTAACATAAAAAAACAGAGGAGTATTAAAATGACAAGGAAATTAGTATTGGGAATTATTATTGCTGCTAATTTATTATGGATAACAGGGTGCAGCTCGAGTGTTAATGGAAAGGAAAAGGATTTTGAAATTCATGTTCAGAAAGATAAAGCGGAAAAATTAGATATCACCTTGGATGCTGGCATCGGAGAAATAAATGTTTCGGGTGAAGCGAAGGATTGGGCTGAAGGAGTAATTGAATACAATATCGATGATCTTAAGCCTAAAGTTAAATACAAACATACTGGCAATACTGGCAAAATGACCATTGAGCAATCTGATGGAAAAGTATTAGGTATTAAAAAGGGCAGAATAAAAAATACTTGGGACCTACAGCTTACAAATGATGTTCCGATTAATCTGAAAGTGAAAACAGGAGCAACGGAAACAGACCTTGATTTACAAGGATTGAAGCTTAGTAAACTTGATATTGACGGAGGGGTCGGGGACATTACTGTAGATTTAAGTGGGGATTGGCAGGAAAGTTTTGATGTTGATTTAGAAATGGGTGTTGGCCGATCAACTATTATCCTTCCGAAAGACGTAGGGGTAAAAATCATATCGTCTAAAGGAATTGGTCAATCGAACTTCAATGGATTTATTTCTGAAGGAAACGGCGTCTATGTAAACGAAGCCTTCGAAAATGCAGATGTGAAAATTGTTGTGAATACTGAGCTTGGCGTTGGTGAAGCTAACTTTGAATTGGAAAAATAAATGCTGTCGATACATTAAACTCGCTATCACTTCCCATATTTTATGAATGGCCTCGATATTCGGATCGAGGCTTTGTTTTTTTGGGAAAGCAGAAAATAGAATGGTAAATAAATCAGGTCAGCTATAAACAAAATAAAAAGATATATAGTGGCTTCTAAACTGCTACTATATTTTTCCTCTCACCTAATAAGAAAAAAGTTGACGTATCAACCTTTTTTTAATAAAAGTACCCATTACTTTAATAAGGATCCTTACATTTCCCTTTGTTTTATCCATAACCAAATTCTGTAACTCCCCAATAATGTTATTAAAAACAAAAAAATTAGTATTAATTCCCAAAAGGTCAACATATCTATTTGGACTAAGCCTCCAGCATTAACCCCAGCCCATATCTTAGTATCACAGTACTTGTTTTAGCTATAAAATTCTATCCAAAACGTGTTATTCAAAAAGACGGGGTAAAGGAGCAGGAAAAACCGCTACTTTACCCCATAACACTATTTTTGTGCTTCCATTTGTTTTCTGACCTCATAAGCAAGATAGTTTTGTAATTTGTTTAATTTATCGATTTCCTGACGTTTTTGCCCCCCACTCATATCAGGATCATTTTCAACCATCCGTATAGCTTTACTGATTTACTTATCTCCCTCAACAAACTGATATTTTGCTTCCGGCTCTAGCCCACGTTTCTTTAATAAGAAGTTAATTCAAGATTATTTCTCCCAAATTTCAATCCATCTTCCTTCTGGATCAGAAATCCAAATAAATGTTCCAAACTCACTTTTTTCAGGTCCATTTAAAAGTGGTATTCCAATTTTGTTAAAATGCTCCATCCAAGCTTCGATATTTTCTACTTGAAAATTTAGCATCACTGATTGTTCTTCTGGAAAATAATCACTATCTTCTTTAAAGAAAGTAAAGATCGTTTCGTTGTCAGCATCTGGCTTGATGACAGTACCATTCCAATCTCCCATCGAAATTCCTAGTGTTTCTTTATACCAATTTTTTAATGAAACAACATCTTTTGATCTCCAAAAAACCCCACCAAAACCTTTAATTTTCATAGTCGTGACCTCCAATTAAATGTATTCAAATAATTTTATTACTAAGAAATTCTGCAGCGTTACTTAAATAAGAAAAAGGTTGCTGCAATCCTTCTTTAATAATAACGCCCTTTAGCTTAATAAGTGTTACTTATGTATCTTTAGACCCTGAATATATATAATGGTTTTTGTCAAAAATAAAGGATTCTTTTTCTTTAGTGAAACCCATTTTCTCTGCTACACGAATCGATGGAAGATTTCTTGGGTCAATTATACTTATCAACTTATTAATCCCTAATTGATAAAACCCATATTCCTTGCAAGCTTTTGCTGCTTCAGATGCATACCCTTTTGACCAATACTTTTTATTAATATGGTATCCAATTTCCACCTCAGTTTTTCCATCCACTTTTTGATTAACAAGTCCATAATCACCTATTAATTCGTTAGTTTCCTTTAAACATATTCCCCATAATCCATAGCCACATTCTTTGTATCTTTCTTGATTTCTTTTAATCCAGTTTTGAGTGTGTTCAAAGCTAAATGGGGCTGGGTAATATTCCATTGTTTCAGAATCTGAAAATACAGAATGAAGAGAAGGCATATCATCATCTTTAAACTGTCTCAAAATATTTTAAGCAACTGGTGTCCCATTTTTAACAGGTTCATCTGGTTTTAAGAGTACAACGTCACCTTCTTGTGGAACGCCACCAATTACTAAAACCTCAGATTTAAAACCTGCGATACGTCTAGGAGGGAAATTTACTACTGCAACCACTTGACTTCCAATAAGTTGTTTTGGTTCATATCTACGTGTAATTTGGGCTGAAGAATGTTTAATACCGATCTCACCAAAATCAATTTCTAATTTTATTGCTGGTTGTCTTGCTTCTGGAAATGCCTCTGCTTTAATTACTGTACCAACACGTATATCCAATTTCAAAAAATCCTCAATTGTTGCCACTAATATTACCTCCCTTTTTTACTTATTTTGATTTTACTTAAATAAATGAAAGATTAATATTGATTTTCTTATGGTAAATTGATTTTCACGTTTATAGTTCACAACTGAGTTGTCACAATACATCACCTCTTGTAAAAGTATTTTCATGAAAGTTGTAGAACTTATTTCATATCTTTACTCCTACAGACTCTTCGAATACTGTGTTTTTTTGATAGGATGAATGACTATATTACCTGAAAATAATAAACCAATTATGATTAATACAGTTGCGGCAATATCAAATATAGTTATGGATTCATTCAAAAAAATAACAGCTAATACATAACCAAAGATTGGAGTCGTAAATAACCAATTATTAGCCCTTACCGTATCCTGTTTCAATAGGTAAAACCAAAGCAGCATTGTACCAATTGAAATAATGAACACTAACCAGGTTAACGATCCAATAAGATACAAATCCAGTTTTAAAAAATAAATTTCTTTTTCTAAAACATAGGTTATTGGAATTAAGACCAATCCACCTATAGTTACTTGCCATGTATTAATAACAATACTTGGCAGATTTAAATTGCATTTTGTAAAGTAAACACTCCCAATAGCCATTGAAACCATCCCCAACCCTAAAATAATTAACCCAGTTACAGTTGCATCACTATTTGTTAGAGATGGCCATGAAGCAATCAGTAATCCAGCAGCTGCAATGATCATACCTATCCATTCTTTTAAAGTAATTCTTCGCTCTAACCATAAATAGGAAAGAAAAGCGACAATGAAAGGATTGGTTGTTACAAATAAATTAAATAAACCCGCTGAAACATAATTTAATGCCCAAAATGTTGCTCCTAAATAAATGGTTGTATTTAATAAACCTAATATAATTAGAGATCTCCACTCCTGTAATTTAGGCCAAGGATATTTTCTTCTAATTACATATACATAAAGGAATAACAAACCTCCAGCGATAAGAAAGCGAGTGGTAGCTAATACGAGAGGAGTAGTTGAATGCAACCCAAATTTTGTTGCTATTGCTGCAGATGACCATAATAATGTAAAAAATAATCCTAATGCTGTTTTCATCTATTAGCCCCTTTTCAAAGGTGGTTTATCAAAAAAATAACTGTGTTCAATGGTGAGCACAGTTATCTTGAGCAACTTGGGTTCTAACCAAGTCTATATTTAAATTTTACTTATATTGAGTTATTGTTTTTTACCGAAAGTCAGATTATTTTATCCAAATATCGTTATTTAGCTAATTTTTAGAACGATTCTTTAAAGCCTTAATGATAAAATACGCTAAACCATCCTAAAATAAAACGATATTAATACTCATGGCACCCATTACATCGGAATCATTCCTTGTAACCGAATTTGAAACTTAAATTATTACTCATTGATGGGTGTTATTTCGCTAAAATTGTGTATTTTTTTCTAAATTGACTAGGTGTTAGCTCGTCATGTTTTTGAAATAAACGTGTTAGTGACGATTGATGTTCTAAACCAACTTGAATAGCAATGTGTAAGATTGGTAAATCCGTGTTACGGAGTAATTCTTTTGCTTTATTCAAACGTACTTCTTGTATATATGCTGAAGGTGATCTACCGGTTTCTTTTAAAAACCAATCTGAATAATAAGAACGATGATAATGTTCAATTGAAGCTAATTGTTGTACGGTTATGTTTTGATCATAATGTTCATGAATATAGCGAATCGATTTTGGTTGTTGTTTTTGAAGTAAATAATGTGAAATGTAAGGATAAAGCTCCTTAAGAGCAGAGGAATGCACAGAATACTCATTAATCTCATCTAGAATAAGATTTCGAATCCCTTTCCATCGATTATTTAACTTATAAGAAACTCCCTTATTTTGTAGCTTTAACTCATTCCAGGTGAGCATAAAATCAGGGATATCTAAAACCAAAAACTCGTTACGTACGACTGAATGAAAAGTATGATTGCATTTTGGAGGAACAAAAAATAATGTTTGCTGATCTAGTTTAATGTTCTGTTCCCCCGCCTTTATATTAAGTTCCCCTTGAAGAGGTAAGATTAACTGGGCGTATGAATGTGAATGAGTGTCTTGATGAGCTGTATAAGTTCTTCGCTCTGCCACAATTTCTTTCATTTTTTCCATGTAGGATTCCTCCCGTATGACATCTGAATCTCTAAAGATGCTTAAACTGCTTTATACCTGTGTAAGAATATAAACGAGCGGTTCTGAACGGTCATTCGTTCCAAAAAAATATAATTGGTTGGCAAGGAAAAGTTCGTAATAACGATGTTCCGAAGGCTCTGGGTTACCTCTTAAGCTGATTATTATTTGCGGATGAGCATCAGGTACGATATCGAATTTAAAATCCTCCATAAGTTGCAGCAAAAAAAACATCGGAACAGTAGCATTGTAGGAAGTGGGTGATTCATCTTCCAGTAACCAGTTCGGTTGTCCCCCTATTTTATTTTCACTGATGGCATTTTCAGAAACAGGTGTAAGATTCCATCGTTTAAATTGAACTTTTTCTTTGTAACCCTTTCTCATTATACCTTCTTTTGTTTTAAATATATTGATTTTAAAGTTCCGCTGGTAGGATTCCAGAAAGCCTTTTGGGATATCTACACCTGGCAGGGTATCTTGAAGCATTTCCGGGATAAGATACTCTTCATGAGCACAAGAAGTGCACGCAAACACAGCCATTGATAAATCATGCCATTCATGACTTTCTGGAAAGGCTGCTTGAAAAAAGAAGGTTTCCTCGGCACCGCATAATTGGCAGACCGGTATTTCCATTGAAGCCGGTATGGAAGGATAGCCTCCAATAAATGATCGATCGCTTTCGTTTTGTTGCTGATTGGATGGGTCCACCTTTAATATATAACTAGACTCCATTTCCTTTCATCTCCCGTTTCAGTATAAATTTAGTTTATCTTATATCGTCTGCTAAAACTAATCATTGTGATCATTATGGGTTGGGAAAAATCCTCGAGATCGTTTTTCCATTGATCCTTACTTGATATAGAACCTCATATGGTCTTGTAGAACCGACAGTATATTTAGGTACGACACGAACAAAAACAGTTTTCCCCGCTTTAACTTCATTTGCTACCATTTTTTCAAATTGATTAAATCTCCCTCTGTTAACAGACAGGTTTTGCGGGAAAATATTTCCGGAATTCTTTGAACCAAGACCACCAAGTTGGGAACCAATTCCATGACCAGCATCGTCAGTCTGTCTTCCAAGTGCTCTTGCATATTCCCTAGAAGCATCATTAGTGCTTGTTCCCTTTTTAATATGATGCTTTTCGATTTTCGCGAAAACGGATCGTAGTTCTCCATTACTTCCGTGGATTGTTCGATAAGTTAGCCCTGCGTTAGTCGTTATTTCATGTCTTGTAAATCCTTTTGCAGTTTTTAATACTTTTGCTGCAGCCATCTTACCGAATGGAAAACGACTTATCCCCAAAGTAAAAATAGCTGCAGCTGCATATTCAGGTGTAAGTAATTTTCTTGGATTCCGTATGATGTCTGCTATCTGTTGGCCGCTGGCTGCAAAGCCAACCCCGGCTGAAACGGCGCCAAGGGCCGACCAGACTCCTAGAAAAGGTACCGATAAGGCAAATGCTCCAGCAATAATGATTCCTTTTTCCCATCCGGACAAGCTGTCCCACCAGTTTTGTAGATTATCAAATAAACAAGCAAAACAAGCATCCATGCCACCATATGAACTTTCCCAATTGACGAGGACAAGTACAAAAAATAAGACCGCTGCTGCAATTAAAGTTAACGCTTGATGATACTTCTGAACGTTTGCCATTAGCACAGGCAAACGTTTCTTTGCTTCTGCATTTCCATATATTAATGTAAAACCAAGTTCTCTTCGTTCTCGGTAGAAGTAGAGTAATGAACCAAAGCGCTGTCTATCATTTATGAGAGAATTCGACAAGGTCCATAATTCGGATACAGGATTAATGGTTTTTTCGCCTTCAAGTTTCGGAATTTTCTCCTTCACTTGGTTCAATTGCCAATAATCTATGAGTAAAGCTGCAACAAGCATCAGCAAAAATACTGGTTTTGAGGCATAGCCGCTTCCAAACAAACTATGTATTCCAGCGAGCCATTTCGGAGTATGATAATCGGCGTTCCAAATGGCATGATCTAAAATGGAACAAACCAAAAGGAAGAAGGGAAAAATGAAGGTATAATGCTTAAATCGATTTTGATATCTTACAGCTAACCCGATTCCCAATGCAACCATAGCGGTGAGCAACGAATGCCCAGCGGACATTTTATCGGGCAAAAAACTTTTCTCAAAATACCCTGGAAACAATGTGAACAAGTCCCAATGAAGCACTTTCCCTGCAAGAAAGCTAACCCCATATTGATCTCCAGTTATTAAACGGCGAGTTGTTTCCTCTACAAATTGAAAACCGGCTCCCGATGCAGCTCCAATAAGGGCAAAATCGGATAAACTTAAGGATGAGGCACGGCGTGACAAAAAAAGATAGACACCAAGGGGGATCAATTTCAACACTTCTTCAGCAATGGGTGTTAAAACAGCTTGGCTCCATACATCAGAAGCCTCGCCGCCGAAAACCGCGGTAATCGATCCTACTAAAACTGAATTCAGTGGCACGATCATCCATGCTCCTGCAAGAAAGAAATAGGTATATTGTTTCCATGATAGCGTTTTACTTCGGCATAAAAGCCAAAATTGTAAAATCACATAAAACGACCAAAAAAATTGCACGAGTATTTTTCGTGAGTCTTCCATGAAAAACAAACTGAGAACGAAGGCAATCAAAGAAATCCAAGAGAAAATGGCATAAATTCGAAAAAGCGACGGATGTTTACGGATCCATTCTTTCCAAAAATGATAGAAAGACTCCAGCTTCGTCCTTATTGTTAATCTAATGCTTTCAATCCTACTTGTCATTCCTCTCACTCCCATGCACGAGTTTAGAAGAGCATTATATTCTTAGATTTCAGGCGAATGTTTAATACTGGTTTCATTGCTTACGGTTACATACTATATCTTATAACGCCATTTTTTTGAATAGGTCTAATTTTCCAAATTCAAATCGTTTTTCCATAAGATAACCCTTTATTCAATTAAACAGCCTCATTCAATAAGAAAAAGCCGCCAAGATGGCAGCTTTTTCTTCAACTCTTGTTCCCGTTCGCAATCTGAGAAGCGCAAAAAAACAGCGTTTCAACACAGAGAATGACTAGTTCTTAATCCAGTCGATCCAATCCATAAATTAATAAATTGTAGCTCTCTCCATTTTTTAACGAATGAGGCGGGGATTCTTTAGTATTGTTTTTTTCAGAATTTGAGAAGTTATTTTCATGGTAATTGATCAAGTGTCTTCTTTATTTACATTTAATAATCAGGTTTATCTTTTTTGCAGCACCGATTAGAAAAACTTGGCATTCACCAAGTCCTTTTTGGCGAATGCCTTAGTTTCTTGTATGCGATCTTATTAGCAGATATTTAATTAAAAACACACTTCACTTTAGTACGTTAATAAACTTAAACCTTCCTATTAGCCAAAAACTCTCTGGAAAAAGAAGCTTTTTTTGCTCTATAAGGCAATAGAACCTTTTTTATAATATTAAATGTTTGTCCAAGCTAGGTTTCACTTAATTGCATACTTTATAACATAAAAATTAAGGGGGTGACAAAATGGTTCGTGTTATTGATTATCAAGCAAAGCAGCCTATTAGTAAAGTTAACAATAATAAGCCAACTCCTATTCCTCATTCTCCAGATAATATTGTACTAGCCTCAATCCGTATAACTATACCAAAGAATGCAAAGAAAAATCATGTAGAATTAATTGCAACAGCGGGCCTTCGAGGGATAAATGAAACATCTCAAATTTTATTTAAGATCTTTCGTGATGGAAAAGAAATTTTTAGAGCTCAAAATGGAATAGAATCGGATCCTACATCAGAGGTAAATTATATTGTGACATTCCAAGCTATAGATAAGAATGTGAGAAAGGGAACACATCGATATAAAGTGACTGCTGAAAATATTACTTGTGACACAGAAGCAGCAATTGTCGGGCCAATTTCATTTAGTGGTTTAGCCATAAAATGTTAATGGCAGAATCACGAATAATAGATTCAAACGGATAGTAGATTGCTGATAATCCTAAGGTTATCCAATACCCCTTATTGTTGTGGGGTATTGGATAATGGAACAAAAAATCATTATTCCTTCTTCTACTCCCTCAGTTTAATAAATGGGCTATTAAAGAAGCCTAACGACTTAAAGTAATGTTGCAGTTTATACTCTTTTAACTTGTTCAATCTTTAATCCGAAAATTTGCGGTGGTTCAACATTGTTGTTTTGTAAATAAGAAGATAACTGCCCACGGTGATGTATTTCATGTTCTATGAATGCCATCATAATCCTCCATGAACTTACCTCATGACCATGCATAGTCGGAATTCTTTTGGTTAATAGATCATTGCCTAGAATTAATAAGCCTTTTATAAATTTGTCATGACACGCTTCTAAATAATAAGTAATTTCCTCTATCGTTTCCCCTTTACTTCTTTCATGCCCAGGATAGGTCCACCCCTTTTGCTCCAATATATTTTAGAAGAACCTAAATGTCTGAGTAAATCTCCCGTTGAAAATTTATTTTCTGCTGGTTTCCATTCTAAAGTAAAACTTGGAGTAGCTTTCACATATTGCATAGTACGCTTTCGAACACTATCCAAATACTCTACATATTCATTAATGTTGTGAATCATAATTCATCACTCCCATTATTAATTTTTTTCTTTTCAAAAAAGGTAAGAGATAGCTGTTCATTTACTCTGACTTCATCAACTTTGTGAAATCCGTTCTTTATATAAAGACTAACGGCTGGAGTATTTTTAGAGCCAGTTGACACTTTTATTGTTTCAATTTCTTCCTTACATTCAATGAAATCCAATAGACTTTGGGCAATTCCTTTTCGAAAATGTTCTGGGTGTACGATTAACCGATGTATATCGATTTCACCCTTTTCTACTTTTAATGATATGGCTCCGCAAAGCTCTTCCTCAATATAATAACCAAAGAAAGTTTCTCCACATTGCTGCAATGTATCAACTGTATCTTTCAATGGGGGGATGTCGGAAAAGCCAATTATTTCTGCCTCTACCATATAAGAAGGTATTTGAACATTCAATACTTCTTCAGCAAGTTCTCGATTACGAATATCAATTTCTTTTATCAAAGACATCCCTCATTCAATTATTTAATATAAAACTTTTTAAACCAACTTTCTAAATTCTCTTTTATTGTACCTCTTGCATGGTAGCCTATATTTTTATACCCTAATCTAAAATAGAGTGTTTTTACAAAGTTCTTTACATTTGTCTTAATCCGATAAAAGCTTATATAAGAACTCTCTTTCTCAAACACAACTTCCAATTCATCAAATATATTAATAACCCATTCTTCTAATTCTGTTTCCGACAAATCTTTATCCACCAGGGACTCAATAACAAATATTAGTCTTTCATCTTCATCATCTGTGTAAACTGGACCTTTAAATAAACAATTATGCACTGTATCAAGAAAATCTTTAGACATATCAGTATTATAGCTCGGATGGTCTATTGCTGATGCCAATAAATCGGCCCCATGTGCAATACTGTGAGCCCACCCTTTTTCTTCTACATAACCCCTTGTATCCTTTTCTTGCCGTAAGTAAGAAATACTGCTTTCAAATGCTCTTAACAAAATGTCAGTTGAAAGAAATCGAACATCCTTATCTTTATTCAAAATAACCGCAATGACTAATGAAGAAAAAGAACGAGTAAATACGGAATCGCTATTGATTTTTTTATTTGTTCTTCAGACATATCTTTAAGTTCAATCAGCAGGCTTTTTAAATCCATAACCATACATCCTTCTCTAAGTAAGCAAATCATTTATTTTAAATAGGAAACCGAATTTTATTATTTAATATACACATCCATTAAAACCCTATCATTCCTCTAATCTATGATATTCCTGGTGAGAATTACTTCGTGACCATAAAACGACTGGGATTAGCAGCAGTGAGAGAATTCCTCCTACAAACGAAAGTGTAGTGTAACTGAAATAAGCTGCAATGACTCCTGATAATATTCCTCCCGCTGCACCAGCTAATGCAATAAAGACATCTACAGTTCCTTGAACCTTCGCTCGATTGGAAAAAGAAGTTCCATCTACAATGAGCGCGGTACCGCTAATTAGACCGAAATTCCAGCCCAGACCAAGTAAAGTAAGAGCAGTGATAAGCATTGGCATGGAACCTGTAGTAGTAAAAGCTGCAAACACACCCGCAAGAAGCAGGGTAACTCCTGAAGCAATTGCCATCGCCGCGCGCCCAATTTTATCAACGAGTATACCCGTCACTAGAGACGGAAAGTACATTGCTGCTACATGAATTCCTATTACCATTCCAACCGCATTTAAGCCATGTCCATGATGCCCCATATGTATAGGCGTCATCGTCATAATCGCGACCATGACAATTTGAGAAACAATCATAACAGTCGCACCCGCAACGATTCCCCGTTTATTAATGGAAAGCCCCTTTCGTTTCTTATCTGCAAAATTTGACTCATCCATTGTCTGTGAGCTAGCAATTGCTTTTGCAACAACAAGAGGGTCTGGACGAAGAAAAATAAGAAAAACGAACCCAGCAAGAATATAAGCACAAGCTGCTAAAATAAATGGACCTGCTAGAGCAGGTACACCAATTGAGGCAGCGAAGTGTCCCATCACTTCAACCAAGTTAGGACCTGCAACAGCACCGAATGTGGTTGAAACCAACGCAATACTGACTGCTGTTGCTCGCTGAGTTGGCTTTGCTAAGTCAGTGCCTGCATAGCGTGCTTGTAAGTTTGTCGCTGTTCCAGAACCATAAATGAGCAATGAGGCAAACAGAAATAGAATATTATTCGTCACTGCTGCTAGGACTACCCCGACCGCACCAATACCACCAAGCAAAAAACCTAGTCCTAGTCCAAAGCGGCGCCCGAAACGTTGGGATAAATTCCCGACAAGTAAAGCCGCTATGGCAGAACCTAATGTAAACAAGGCAGTAGGAACACCCGCAAAGCCCTCCGTTCCAAGCATATCTTGTGCAAGAAGCGCACCGACCGTTATTCCTGCTGCAAGTCCTGCACCACCGAAAATTTGTGAAATAACAACGATAATCAATGTCCGTTTATAGAGTCGCCGCTGCTTTTCCGGATCATCAATGTAACTCTGCAACCTAGAAGATTGACTTTGTATAGCACCTGAATCATCCAATTTAGGTAACATCCCTTCGAACCACCTATTCCCAAAAAAATATTTAATGCCCATATTATATTTACTATTCAATTTGCAAATGAAACTTTCCTTCTTCCTATAAACCTTTCACTTTAGTTTAATAAAAAGAACACTTTTTCTTGAAGAAATGTGCTTGCTTGGACGGGTTTTATAAGAAGCTTAAATTACTGATAAATTATTTCAGGTCCCCATGGAGCAGGACTTATAGTAGGATCATTTACATTTTGTCTCTGTAATCCTAATTTCCCAGCAAAATAATCAAGCATTTCAAAGACAGTAAAACGATGAAAACTACCGTTAAGAAATTGCGGTTCATTTCGTCTGTTGGGATCTATCTTCTTTAGAGGAATAAAAACACTTGCAGTATGATCATTAAATTCATTAACTGGAACACTAAAATTAATATGTTCGTTATAACCATTTGCAAACGCTAGGACGGTAACTTCTCCCATATTCTTCATCGGAAATCTAGGGTCCTTAAAGACTGAAACAGGTATTTTTACTTCACCATTAGAATTAGTTAATGCTGTTCCAATAATCTCCCCTAAAGAATTGATTACAACTATTCGAGCGTTACGAATGGGTGTATCACTATCATCAAAAGTACTTTTTACTTTAGCAGTTAATAATGCTGATATGGTGTTCTCATTTGCCTCTGCAAAAACTGTTATGGATGAAAAGAGAAAAGAAATAATGAAAAATATAAGAAGACTTTTTTGACCCAAGGATTCCACAACCTTCTCTTTGTTTTTTCCTTGGTATTTTTTGAATTAAAGCTTTATATATACCCTTTTCCTTATTACGATTAGAAAAACTTGGCGTTCGCCAAGTCCTTTTTGGCGAATGTCTTAGTTCTTCTTATGCGATCTTATTAGCAGATATTTTATTAAAAACACACTTTACTTTAGTACTTTAATAAACCTAAACTCTCCTATTAGCAAAAAAATGAGCTGTAAGAACAGCCCATTGATTCAACAACCTTTTTCTCCAACTCTTGCTCCCAATAGTTGAAGAAAGTTTATTTTTTTAGTAGTGAGTAAACATTTGTATCATATGCTATACCGTTTTGATACATATACTTCCTCAATACACCCTCTTTTTCAAAACCCATTTTAGTTAATAGATTATTAGATGCTTCATTTTCAATAAAGACAACAGCCCCTATACGAGTTAAATCCATATCCTCAAAACCATAGGAAAGAACTTTAGATACAGCTTCCGAAGAATACCCTTTTCTCCAATGCTCTGGATAGATTTCGTAACCTATTTCTGCTCGTTTATGTTTAGGTATCCAGGCATTAAAACCAATTGTTCCAATTATTCCTTTGGAACCTTTTCTTTCAATCCCCCACCGAATGCCCCTTTTTTCATTATAATTATTGGAAAAGAACTCAATAATTTTTTCTGCTTGATCTATACTATCTAATGTCTCTTGTCCATAATAACGTGTTACATCATTGTTAGAAAAACAGGCAAAAATATCTTCAGCATCCTCTTTCGTTATTTCTCTTAATATAAGCCTTTCCGTCTCTAAAATTGGAAACATTTAATCTCTCCTTTTTTTCTTTTCTATTAATTATTCTTCATTATTTGTGGAAATCCCCCCTATTTCTTAAACAGACCTACCTATTACTACAAAAAATCGAGTGGGGACATTTTAGAATGCACCCATGTTGTCCCAAAAAAGAAGAGCACTTCTCCTTCATGAAGAAATACTCTGGCTCGGAAATAATTAACTCTTTATATCTCCGAGCATAATAACTCACCTGTCAGCGCATCAATATAACGAATTTTCTTTTTTGAATCCTTTGCACAAACTTCATACTCTAAATATCGCTTTTCTTCATTTGATTCATAATCCGTTTGCCAAGATAATTGAAAATCAAGATGATCAAAATAGATTCTCCGGGCTTCTTCTTCCGAAATGCTAGGTTTTGATGGAACTTTACTCAAAAGGCCAACATCAAAGCTTAAGCCACTGTAATGATCAATTTCTCCAGTTGTACAATTAACAGCAATGTGAATGATTTCTAAGAAGACAGGGTAACCACTTTGACTTTTTACTTTGAAAGTAAAAACTTCCTTTTGACTGTTATCCTCATCGTCCTTATCAAACTCCCGATCAAGAAGGTCCAAATATAAATGGTAGTCTGGAATCATTATCTGTAAAAAATCGACTGCCTTTTCCAGACATTCCTCTCTTGTTAGCTGAAGTTCTCCCTTACGTTCTTTAAACCACATAAACTTCGCTACTTTTCCTGTTTCTTTGTTAATAAATGCCTTTACAGTCTCTTCGTTTCGTCTTTCGAAATAGCCGTTTAAAGAAAGATCCTCATGATCCTCTTGCCAGTCACGTTCACGCCAAACCTTTCCTATCTCACTTCCCCAATCCACTTCTCGGATTATTTCCATCTCACTCGTAACTCCGACTATTTCTTCAATCGATCGTCTTTGAATGATTTTTTTATTAGAAGGAGCGAGTGGTATATATTTTCCCCCTTCTTCTTCTATATCCACTAGCAAATTAGGTTCCAGATCTCCTGCCCTAAATTTTAAATAAGAAGGTGTATGCTCATAAACAAGTCTCAGCTTTTTAGCGTATTTATCGTAAACACCCTCAGGAAAATAAACAAGCTGTAATTTAAATGATAATTGCTCTTTTAATTTATCAACTAGCGCTTCTTTTGCTACTAATTCTTTTGGAATATTTGGGACGGGTTTAATGCCATGATAACGGAAATTGACAATTATCCCTTTATTATTTACATCAATATAGCAGCCCGCTAAATTTAAAGGTAAATTGAAAACGATCTGCTCATAGTTAAAACGAGTAACGCCATTTTCAAGCTTTTTCTCTTGAAATAAGCGCAATGTTCTAAGGGCATCAGGGTAATGGTCAGTTAAGAAAGCCTCTGCTCGATTTCGCTTTTCTTCTAAAGTCATCTCAACTTGCTCTTCTGTCATTTCTTTCATATCGATCGTCAAACTGAGAAGATCTCCATCTTCATTTAATGTAATTTCAATATTCTCTTCCTCATCCTCCGTTGACCAAGTAAAAAAAGCTTCCCCTTTCTCTTTTTCATGTTTAATATAATCTTCAATCACAGGGCTAAAATGTTTAGGTATTTCGAGTATCGATAAGGCACGATTTTTCAATTCATCTTTTACCATTTTTATTGCCTCCTCAATCGTTAATTTCGGCTCCGTAACTTTTGGCGATTTTTCTTGTACGACATGAAGCTCTTTCCGCAGCTGTGCTAGCCCCTTATGCAAATAGGTTTTAACAGTTCCTAGTGGTGCATCTAATAATTTTGCTATCTCTTGAATGGTTAAGTCTTCAAAATACTTTAGGACAATTACCTGCCTTTGTTTTTCTGTGAGCTTTGCAACGGCTTCTTTCATGTATAACTGTATATCAAATGCGGGATCTACACTCGGCTCCTCTTTTTGACTTAAGGGATTGTGCTGTTTTTGCTTTTTCAAAAAATCAAATGCGCAGTTGATAACAATCCTTGTTATCCAAGTTAAAAAGTAGTTTGGATTCTTTAATTTATGGATAGCCATATATGCCTTGAAAGTGGCCTCTTGAACAATATCAGCCATATCATATTCATTTTTCACATAATAGCCTGCTATTCTTACAAGCTTCGGCCGAACCTCTCTAATCAGCTGCTGAAAAGCCTGCTTGTCTCCATTTATCGCCTGTTGGACTAGCTCTAACGTCTTCAACTTCCAACCTCCTTACTTATTAGACATATGAACAAGCTAATTTGGTTTTGAAAAAATTTAAAACTGCCAATAAACGATGATTTGGCCGTTAATTTTATTTGTATTATTTCGTTGGCTTTTACAATCAGAAATACATTTATTAAAACGAGAAAGAGACAAAGAATTAGTCACCTTATACTCCAACCGGAAATAAAAATAAAAAAGTAGTTCCTTCACCAATACTGCTTTCCACTTGAATCATCCCATTATGCCCCTCAACGATGGCCTTACTTAATGAGAGACCAATACCTACAGAGCCGGTCTTTTTGTTCTTCTTTCCTTTATAAAACCGTTTGAATATATTGTGGATTTCTTCTGCTTCGATTCCTTCCCCTTCATCACGAATTTGAATTCGATATAAGGTTTCACTCTTTTCTAACATGACCGAAACAATTCCACCAGAGGGTGTATGCTCAATCGCATTTTTGATTACATTTAGGAGTGCCTCGGTCAACCAATCCGTGTCATGCTTCATAATACATTCCTTATCCGTGGTTACCTTCACTTCTACACCTTTTTGTGCCGCAAAGTCTTTTAATATTTCCACACTCCCTTGAATAGTCCTTGAAAGTGAGGAATTCTTTTTCTGAAACTGAATGGCACCAACATCCAGCTTTGCCAGCTTTAATAAACTCTGAATCAGCCAGTTCATTCGTTCCAGCTGTTGCCTACCCTGATCTAAAAACATCGATTGCTGCTCTTTCGAAAGTTCCTTCTCCGTCAAAATATCGTTGTACATCGTTAACGCTGCTAAAGGTGTCTTCAATTGATGCGAAATATCGGACATTAAATCGACAAGAAATTGTTTTTCCTTTTGCAATTCCTCAATATTTTTTTGGATCACAAAGCGCATTCGATTAAAGCTATGTGTTAGTTTGGAAAAATCACCTTCACGCATTTCTTTTAAAGGGGAAATATCTCCACCCTCCAATATTTGATCGGCATAGCCTGTTAACTCACGAATTCTTTTATATATCCTATTTGTAAAAAAAGAATACAATCCGAAGGAACCTATGAAAAATAGCAATAAGCTTATTGTCATTAATACAATAAGCGAATAAAAAAGGTCCGATATTTCCGGAAAAAAATTCATAGATAGAGTTGGGGATATTCCATACTCCATTAATATATCCATTCCCTGTTTCTTCTCTTCATTGCTAAAATCCTTTGAAAGCAGTACCGCCAAATCATCTTGAAGCTCTGGATGTTCTTTTACTATAACTCCCATCATTGCAGCATTCGATTCAATATATTCCTTTTTAAACTGCTCGCCAAAATAATGGATTCCAGTGCTAATCATAATAAGAAATAGAAGGAATAATAGAAAAATAAGCCTTCCCGTCATTTTCACCTCAGGGTTTTGCCATAAATCGAAGAAACCTATTCTCTTACTACTCGTTTGTTCCATTTATACCCCAACCCCCGATGTGTCAATATATATTCTGGGTCTGAAAAATCTGTTTCAATTTTTTCCCGTAATCTTTTTATATAAACGGATAAGGTATTATCCTCAAAAAATCCGCCGCCACCTTCTAAAAGCAAATCAAAGATTTCATCCCTGCTTAAAATTTTTTCAGGATGATTCATAAAAATCAGCATTAGCTTATATTCTTGAGCAGAAAGCGGAATCTCTTCCCGATCCTTTTTTAACACAGCTCGATCGACATCAAGAATGATAGAGCCACTTCTTAATAGATGGCCTGAATTCGCTTTCCCCTTTCTCCTTAACACAGCCCGAATCCTGGAAAGAAGCTCGCGTACTCGAAATGGCTTCGTCATATAATCATCCGCTCCAATATCTAGGCCTAACACTACATTCACTTCATCATCCATAGCGGTTAAGAAGATAATCGGGATATCTGAGCTTTCGCGAATATATTTACACATGTCATATCCATTTCCATCTGGGAGGGTTACATCCAAAAGAGCTAAATCAAATGATTCTTGATGAATAGCTTCTTTACATTCTTCCACTAAGCTTACATGTGTGACATCATACCCTTCCTCTTTCAAGGAAAACTTAAGCCCCAGCGCAAGTGAAGCGTCATCTTCCAATAATAAGATCCGTACCATCTCAAATCCTCCGTTTCCTACTCATCTCTTAATGCATCATTCCAATCCTTATTCGTCAGCGTCCGTGCAGAAACTCTTGCTGATAGATAACAAATGATGATGAGTGACATAAAAGCAGCGATATTTTGTATGAAGCTTCTTTCCCAATTTGATATTCCAGAACTGAGATAAAGTAAGAATTCAATTGACACCGCTAACGATATTCCGATGAATCCACTAATAAATGCGTACAGCAAACCCTCTCTAATAATCATTTTTCGCAAGTTCTTTAAAGACATCCCGATGGCTTTAAGGGTTGCGTATTCCTTTTTACGTAAAATGACATTCATTGAGGATGTGTTAATAATATTTAAAACGCCAATAATAGCAATTGCGATGACAAAGCCATATAAGTAAATGAGAATTTGTACTTGCAAGGAAGATTGATCTTTCATATTCTCATGCACATTGACTACTTCCAAATTTGGATAGTGTGCGGTTATTTGATCCAGCTTTTTTTGAACCTTGTCCACTTCATTTTCATCCTTTAAATAAATGGATATATTACTTATTGATGATTGTGATGGAGCTGATTCGCCCGCATAATGAATTTGCTTTTCTCTTATTTCGGGAATTTGGTTTAAATCCTTCCAGAATGTAGCCGGGATTTCCTCTGACTGATAAAAAATAATTGTGAAATCTCCATTACTATTATCCATATCGGATTGAAATAGCATCAAAACGATATTAGAGAAAGCAGTGAATAGAAAAATGCTGATGGATAAGGAAAAAATAACAATAATAGATTTCAGCTTATTCCTCCGTATATTTCGGAGTGCCATAATCGTTTCGATACTCAAAACTCTTTCTATGAAGCGAAAGAACCTTTTTACTTTAAAAACAGTACGATTGCTTCTTCTAATAGAATCTAATGGTTCAATTCGATTAGCCATTTTCAGTGGCACCCATCCAGAAATAATAAGAGAAATGACACCAATTAACGAGCTTAGAAGCATAATAACCGGAGAAAAAATGATTGGGAAATAAAATAAAGAGAATTCTGTTTCCTCAAAAATTAATTGGTATAAGACTAAAACAATCCAATAGCCAAAAAAGCCTAGAAGCAAGCCGAGCGGTATACCAATACCTCCGAAAATCCACATTTCATACGCAATCATTTTTTTGATCTGATTTTTTGTTGCGCCGACTGTTCTCAATAATGTAATATCTCGGATACGCTCAGCGATGCTTATTTGAAAGGTATTAAATATGAATGCAACAGTCGCCAGTACGACAATGAAAATGGGAAAAATGTAAATGATAGTGAATAAACTATTATTTATCGAATACTCCACCCCAACCAATGGGTGATTTATTTCGATATTTTCTTTGGGTATATAAGCCTGAATTTGGTCGTACACCACTTGGAAATTTGCTTCCTGAGCTAATTCAATATATAGATCAATATCCCTGTCCTTTTTAACAGCTTTTTGAACGAGGAATGCTTGTAATGTTTGCCCATCTCGAAGGGCTTTCTTATTTTCTACTATCTTTTGCACATGAAAGGAATGCTTCATTCCAGAAGCATCATTGAGCATTAGCGGTAGATTCATATAATCCATTTTCTCAAGATCAGCTGCTACCCATTCTTCTATTATTAGCCCCTGCTGCTTTCGATTGCTTACAGGGTTGAAAGGCAGTAAGGTATAGGTGTCCTGATTGATGTAATTCATCTCAATCTGTCTTCCACTATCTATAAAGAATGTCTCTTTTGATAAAACACCAATTTTATCAATTTGAGGATTTGCTTGCAGACGTTTCTTCGTTTGCGAATCAGCGTTTTTTATTTTTAAATGATAGGAGCCATAATCACTTTTCGTCTGTTCAATTGTATAATTCTGCAGGCTGAATAAAAAGGTTCCGATTGAAGTCGTAAGTGCAATCGACATCATGATACCTAATATCGTAAAAATCGTTCTTTTTTTATTATGTATTAAATATTTTTTCGTCAATTTCCGATGAATTGACATCTTGATCGTACTCCTTTAATGATAGGCTACATCCTTTTGAATCGTACCATCCTCTATTTGAATAACCCTGCCTGCTTTTTCAGCTATTTTCATATCATGAGTAATGATAATTAATGTTTGTTTATATCTTTTTGCGGTTAATTGTAGAAGATTAATCACTTCATTACTCATCTTGCTATCTAAATTACCTGTCGGCTCATCGGCTAATATATAGGAAGGCTTATGTATTAAAGCACGAGCGATCGCAACTCTTTGCTGCTGTCCGCCAGATAATTCCGAGGGGATCGCATGAACTTTGTGTTTTATGCCCAGATATTCAATAATATCGTTGTAATAAGCTTCATCCACCTTTTGGTGATCAAGCAATACAGGAAGCTGGATATTTTCTTCAACATTCAATATAGGAACAAGATTAAAGGATTGAAAGATAAAGCCAATTTTTCTGCGCCGCAAAATCGATAAGGCTTCATCTGATAAAGAATAAATAGGCTCCCCCTCTACTTCAACCATTCCTTCTGTTGGAGAATCCAACCCTCCAATCGTATGGAGCAGTGTGCTTTTCCCAGAACCTGAAGGACCTACAATGGCAATAAACTCCTCTTCATGAATCGTCAAATTAATAGATTTCAAGGCGGGAACAGCTCTATCTCCTTTCCCAAAAACCTTGCTGACATTCTCTAAGCGGATAACCTCCAATTAACTCCCTGCTTTCCTGTACTTTAATTAGATTTAGTATACTATAACGCAACATCATTCTATCCTGATTATATAGGAAAATAGGAACTATCTAAGTGACACCTGTCTTACAGTTTTGTAAGATAGATTTTCTGCATAGAAAAAGCCCATGCTTGGGCTTTAATACGAATAATTATTAATTAATCACATCTATATTTTCGATATTTTTTATTGCGGAATAGGCGATGAAAACTCCAAGTAGAGAGAGAGAAATGGGTATAAAAATAATAGAATTCAATGTAAATCCTCCAACATTTTGACAGACAATTAAGACAGTGATTATTGAAGCTACAATCGTTGTCGATCCCGAAAATTTCTTCATTCCAAAATAAAGAGGAATAAGGCTCATACAGCTAGCCGCTAGTGCATTCATTAAGACAATACTAAAATAACTCAAGACATCTGCAAACGGTAATGAATCTGGAACGACATGTGCGAAACGATCGAACACGTAAAATGAGCTTCCCACTAGAAAGTAAGATAAAATAATACATATAAACGTAAAGGCTACAACAATCAATAATTTGGCTACAATTAGTTTCTTGCGGTTTATCGGATACATAAAGAGAACTGAGATCGATTTGTTTTTAAATTCACTAATGACAATTCGTGATAAAAGAACCCCAGCAAATATGATAAACGTCGCCCTTATCATGGTCTCAATAATTTGTAATGCCATATAACGGTCTTGAAAGACTTCTGCCCCTTCGATTTTTTCAATAAAACTGATGACGCATATTAAACCAAAAATGACGAAGTTTGCAATAAGCGCTCTCCAAACATATCCACTTAATTTAAACTTTTCTAACTCTAATCTTATCAGCTTATGCACTTATGCCACCTCTATTTAATAAAGATAAGAAATAATCTTCTAACGAACTTTCTTTCTTATGAATGGATTCAATGACAACATCATTCAAAATTAACATTTTCGATAATTCACCCAGAGATACATCCGATTCATATACTCTTATAAAATAATTATCAATCACTCTAAAGTTCACAATTTTTAATTGATGTTCTAATAGATACGCTGTTTTTTTATAATCATTTGTCGCTAATTCAATATACTCGGAATTCTTTTCACGAATATGTTCCATTGTCACTTCTTCGATTAGCTTTCCTTGATTAATTACCGCAATTGTATCGGCAACTTTCTCAATTTCCCCTAAAATATGGCTAGATACTAAAATCGTTATGCCATATTCCTTACTTAACATTTTAAATAAGTCCCGAATTTCCTTAATTCCGACTGGATCTAGCCCATTTATCGGTTCATCCAAAATAAGAAACTCTGGTTTCGTTACAATTGCCCTTGCGATGCCAAGTCTCTGTTTCATACCAAGTGAAAAATCCTTCACTGGCTTTTCATCAATATTTTTCAAATGAACAAGCACTAGCGCTTCATCAATCGCTTGCTTATTATGAAATCCCATATACTCACAGTGCAGCTCTAAATTTTTTCTAGCCGTAAGCTTGTCATAAAAAATTGGATTTTCAATAATTGAACCCATTCTGCCTAAGAGATGATAGGATTGGTTCATAAGTTTTTCACCGAACAATTCAATCTCACCGCTGGTAGGTTTCACCAAGTTGGTTATCATCTTCATAATCGTTGTTTTCCCTGCACCATTTGGTCCTAGAAAACCATAAATTTCACCTTTTTTAATCTTCATATTAACATTCGAAACAACTTCATTCCCCATATACGATTTTGTTAATTGCGTTGTCCTCAAAATGTAAGTCATATCAACTTCTCCTCTCAACACTTCAATATGTCAAATTTTTTCCATCCTAAGTTTATGGGGTAAAAATTGCTTTTTCCTTATACAATTCTTAAGAAATTCTTAAGTTACGATAATCAATTAGAAAAACTTGGCATAAACCAAGTCCTCAAGTTTTATTAATGGAGATATCGGTCAGTTTCGCTAATATGTCGGTCAGTTTTAACATTATATTGAAGCTAGTATAAAAAGTGGACACAGGCAGTGGCGTCATGTTTAAATCATAATCAACATTAATAAGGACGTGTTTAACATGACGAGAGAACTAAGAAAATACCCTACTGAATTTAAAGAATATGTTACTAAAATGATTGTTCTTGATGGCAGAAAACAAGTTGATGTTAGTAGAGAGCTTGATATCCCCTATGATACCTTGCAAAAATGGGTACGCAGTTTCCGCAAAAAGCAACAAGAAGCTGAAAAAGCAAGACAGAATCAGCTACTGACTGCCTCTGAATTCAAGGAACTGTATGAGGCAGAAAGATTAAAACGTCTTGAGATGGAGGAAGAGAACGCCATCTTAAAAAAGGCCATGCACATCTTCACGCAAGAAAAGAAGTAAGATTTGCGTTTATTCAGTCCCACAAGGGGGAACATTCCATCGTGAAGATGTGCAAAGTATTGGGTGTTTCAACATCTGGCTATTACGCATGGGAGAAACGCCAAAACCGGAATGAAACCGAAAAAGAAAAATGGAATAGCCAACTTGATGAGCGTATTAAGTTTCATTTTTATGATAACCTAACGACTTTTGGCAGCCCAAGAATTCATGAAAGACTTATCAATCAAGATCATATGAAAGTTTCTCAAAAGACTGTTGCCAACCGAATGAGGGCATTAGGTCTATTCGCAACCAAACCAAAGAAGTATATCAATACGACTGATTCTAACCATGACAAGCAGGTTTATCCAAATGAACTAGATCGGGAATTTAAACCTGATGCTCCTAATCGAGCTTGGGCTACCGATATCACCTACATCCACACGGGTGAAGGTTTCGTCTATCTCAATCCTGTCATAGACCTGTTTTCTCGTCGTGTTATTAGTTATGCCATAGATGACTGTATGGACAAAAAGTTACCACTTCGTGCTCTAAAAGAAGCGATCACATTGCGTAACCCAGGGGAAGGTTGGATTCACCATTCCGATCGGGGATCCCAGTATTGTTCGAATAGTTATATAGATGAACTAAAAGCTGCCAAAGCTACAATAAGTATGAGCCGTAAAGCAACGCCTTATGATAATGCCTGTGTTGAATCGTTTTTTGCATCGTTAAAGAAAGAGTATCTGTATAAATTTGTGTTCCATACGAAGGCTGAAGCCATCGCAGCTGTTAAATACTATATACAATTTTATAACCGGAAGCGGACACACTCCACACTTGGTTACGCCACTCCAGTAGAGCATGAATTGGCGTATGAAAAGGCACAACGACAAAACGCCGGTAATAGCCAACTGTCCTCTGCCTGAAGGAACAATTGTTTTTCAAATTGTTCCTTTAGGCGGAGGCCTCCAAGCGAAGTGAGAACGAAGCGCGGAAGAAAAAAATACGCCACTACTTGGTTAATAAATATCTTTTTTCTTGACAGAAGTCCAATATCGGTCACTTTTTCAAATATATCGGTCACTTCCACTTGGAAAGCTGCTGCAGAAAGCCATCGCACGACCGAAAGGCTAGACATTTCTCTATTAGCGGATATTTAATTAAAAACACACTTTAACTTAAACTTTCCAATTAGCTAAATAAAGCCTATAAAGGAAAAATTCCATTATAAGCTCTTTCAATAATTAATTCTTTTTAACGTGAATGAAAACACTGTTTTCTCCCAAGGTTTACTAGACAGAAGAATAGTTCCACCCAATTTCTCAACAAGCCGCTTTGTAATCGTTAGACCTAACCCGCTTCCTTGATACGATTTATTCCTTGAGTCTTCAAGTGTGTACAGTCTTTCAAACACTTGATTTTTGTGTAGCTCCTTAATTCCCTTTCCTTTATCCCAAACGTCCACATGAACATATTCATTATCATTTCTCAATGTTATGCCAATCATTTTCCCGTCTCCACCATGTTGGATGGCATTTGAAATAAGATTGTTTAATATACGATCAAGCGCTTCTGCATTGCCTAAAGCATGAATTGGACTGTCGGGAATATCGATTTGAACTGAAAAGCCTTTTACAGTTAAAACATCGTAATATTCTAAGATATTCTTTCTGCAAATCTCATTCATATGTACACTCGTAATCGAAATATCATTATCCCCAGACTCCAATTTTGCTAAATCGAAAAATTTATGGATAAGTTCCTTAACCACCATTGTTTTATTGTAAACTTTAGACTGAAAGACCGTTAGTTCCTCATGACTCATATTGCTGTCAAGCTGGATCATTTCCATATAACCTAATATTACGGTAAGCGGGGTTTTCAAATCATGCGAAATATTTGAGATCATTCTTTTCATCGACGTTTCTGTATTCATATATTGTGCTAATGCTTTTTGATGAACGTCTAACAAATGATTCACTTCGACTAAAATGGAAATTAGTTCTTTATCATCTGTAAAAAGCAATAATTTCTGATTTGTCGGATTGGAAATAATTTCATTTAACCTTCTTTGGATATACTTTAAATTCTTACTTCTCGATCTATTAAATTGATATTGAAAACTAATAATCCCTATTAATAGTAAAATGATAATGCATAAAAAAGTGACCATGTTAATGACCAACCCACTTATAGCCAATCCCCCATAATGTCTTTATATATTTCGGATCGGACGGATCGTCTTCTATTTTTTCTCGTAATCTTCGAATATGGACGTTAATAACATTTTCATCCCCAAAATAATCATCATTCCAAACGAGATTGTAAAGCTGTTCTTTTGTAAACACACGGTTTTGATTTGTAATAAATAGTTTTAATAGCTCGAACTCTTTAGACGTAAGTTTCATCTCTTGATGTGCTTTGAAAACAGAGTAGCTATCTAAATCAATCTTTAATTGATCAAACGTAAGGACATTCTTTTGATCTGTTTGTTCATAGTGATCAGCATACTTCGTTGCACGTCGAATTGCCGCTTTTATTCTTGCCGAAAGCTCAAGCAGCGAAAATGGTTTCGCAATATAATCGTCAGCACCAAAGCCCAAACCTATAGCTTTATCAACATCACTATCTTTCGCAGACATAATTAAGATCGGTATCGAACTTTTTTCTCGAATGATCTTGATTGCTTCTATCCCATCTAACTTTGGCATCATGATGTCAATTAAGATAAGATCAAATTCTTCTCTTATAAACATGGATATCCCATCTTCTCCATTAAGCGCTACTGAAACAACAAAGCCTTCCTTCGTTAAATAGTTTTTAACCATTTCACTAATCGAAGGATCATCATCAACAAGTAATAGCCGAGGCTGCATAACCTATTCTCCCTTTTTGCATTCATTTTATCTATTAATCTTCTACTTCATTTCTGTAAATTCATTCCGAAGCTAGAACAATGCATCGCATAGTTTATCCATGCAGTTTGAACATTGATTTATTATCTAGTATTCTAAATAACTTTTACTCAAATATTTTTCTTATAACTTTAAATACTCCTAATTTTCATAGTACAGCTATTTAACCTATTTTCCTATTTTTAGTTTTTTTATTTTGCGTAATTTATAATTTGGAAGCATTAACATAAGAACTTTTTTTGTTTATGGCTTTACAGCCCCGTGCTTTTTTATACAGAAATGAATTGTAAATAATTGTTACATTTTCCTTAATAAAACTTTAACAAATTACTTCCATAATGAATAGAAAGGGAGTGAGTGAATATGAATGATGTCGGAATAGTGTTTGCACTAACAGCTGGAGTGTTATCTTTTTTCTCTCCATGTGTATTTCCTCTATTGCCAGCATACATTACACACTTAACTGGGGGTAAGATAGAAGATTCTAAACTAGAAGTGAATCAAACGAAACTTTATTTACGTTCCATCGGATTCATCATCGGTTTTAGTATTATTTTTGTTGCATTGGGAGCTTCAGCAAGCCTTATTGGAAAATTATTGTTGGATTATCAGGACATAATTATGCAAATTGCTGGGTTGCTGATTATTATTTTGGGGTTACAGATGGCAGGTTTGCTAAATTTCAAATTTCTAATGAAGGAAAAAAGAATTCATTCAGAACGTAAAATTAAAAATATTTTCAGTTCTGTTGTATTGGGAATGGCTTTTGCAAGTGGGTGGACTCCCTGTGTTGGACTTGCCCTTTCTTCTATACTATTATTAGCAGGCTCCTCTGAGACTTTAACCCAAGGAATTGTCCTGTTAAGTGCTTATTCTCTAGGAATGGCCATCCCATTTTTTATCATATCCATCGTTATTAGCTATTCATTAAAAACAATGAGAAAGATTAATAAATACTTATCCAAACTCGCATTTATTAATGGGATGGTCATGGTTATGCTTGGATTTCTTGTATTAAGCGGGCAAATGCAGAAAATTAGTGCTTGGCTATCAGCTTATAGTTTTTTTCAACTATAAAGAAAACTCGCCGATTGGCGAGCCTTGGAAAGGCGAAGACAGAGGCGTAGTTGCACTTACACTTAATTCCTAAAATTGGCAACTACGTCGAATCATCTTCTCCGCGGGCAATTTATACTTAACGTGTAAAAAAGGATTGATAATATCCCTTAAACGATAAAATAGGTTACTACAGAAAGTACAATTGATGTAATTCCCATTGCGATTAACGGCTTTAATGCCTTCGTGCGCAGATCACGCAGACTGACGTTTAATCCAAGTCCGACCATAGCAGCTGTTAAACACCAGGTTGTCACATTTGCTATCCCATTCATAAAGCCCTCTGAAACGGGAATGACAGGACCTAGTACATAGCTGCCAATCACACTCATGATAATAAACCCAATTAAGAACCACGGAAATTCAATTTTCGTTTTTTGATCATCAGTGTTTTTATTTTTCATCAAATACATAAAAACAAAGCAGAGAGGAACGAGCAGGAATACTCGGCCTAATTTTGCTAATAAGCCAATAGCGAGAGCATCTTGTCCTCCAGGCTCTGCCGCCAAGGCTACGTGGGCAATTTCATGCAAGCTAATTCCTGACCAAATGCCATACTGTATGTCTGTCATCGGTAAAATAGGTCGTAAAATGGTATAAATAATGGCAAATATTGTTCCAACAAGGGCAATGATCCCAACCCCAATGGCCGTATCCTCATCCTTCGATTTAATGATAGGAGCAATGGCTGCAATCGCTGCGGCACCGCATACACCAGTACCTACTCCAACAAGCAGGGAAATATTTTTATCTGCTTTTAGCAAACGGGCTAACCAGACTGTCAGTAATATCGCAAAGACGATAACACCAGCATCCATAATCAGCAATCCAAGACCATCGGTTAACACCGTGCCAATATTAAGCTTTATTCCGTATAGAATAATGGCAAATCGTAAAAGCTTTTTCGAGGAAAATGCAATTCCTGCTCGCAGCAGTTCTGGATATCCTAAAATATTGCGGTACAAAACCGCGATTACAATGGCCGATGCTAGCTGCCCAACATGGTCAAAGCCTGGCAATTTCGCTAATAAAAAGCCTAGTAAGGCAATGAAAAAGGTAAAAGCAATTCCACCAATCCATTTCCCAAAGGAATCTGATTTTTTCTCAGGCTGAACGGGCTCCTTGCCTGAAGATATTGCATTTGCATGAGATGTCATTTAATCACCACCAATTATTATCATAAGCTATGTTCATCATTATTGAACAAAGCTTTATCGTATATTCAGCATACTGCTTTTTATACGATAAGCAAAATAATAATTTTGAATAACTATTATAAGTAATTGGTTATAATAGAAATAAGAAGAAGGAGGGAGGGATGAAAATGGATCAGCAATTAGCTGTCTTTGTAAAAGTCGCTGAAAAACAGAATTTCTCTCGTGCTGCCGAGGAGCTGCATATGACTCAGCCAGCAGTCAGCCAATATATACAAGCTTTAGAACGTACAATGGGAACGACTTTATTAGAACGAAGCAATAAATATGTGCGCTTAAATAAAGCAGGAGAAATCGTTTATCATCATGCAAAAGAAATTTTGGGACTTTATTCGAGAATGAATGATTTAATTGATGATCTTACAAACAAAGCAAGCGGCCCACTTTCAATCGGAGCAAGCTATACTTTCGGGGAATATGTACTTCCTCATCTGATTGCAAAAATGCAAAAAAAATACCCTTTAGTTAGTCCCAAGATTACAATTGGGAACACGAAGGAAATAGCGGAATTGATTCTAGCGAAACAATTAGATGTTGGCATTGTGGAAGGCCATTATGATAATAAAAGATTGCTTATTGAGCCTTTTGCAAACGATTCTATGAGTGTTGTTGCTTCTCCTCAAAATAGGTTAGCACAAATGGATGGTGAGGTGCCGATTTCAGAACTAGAAAAGGAAACGTGGATCGTCCGTGAAAACGGTTCTGGAACGAGAGAAGCCGTTGATAAAATGTTTAGTCAATATCGTATATCCCCTAAGAAATGCTTGGAATTTGGCAGTACGCAACTCATTAAGGAAGCAGTTGAGGCAGGTTTAGGGATAAGCTTACTATCCGATTGGGCCATTCATAAAGAATTGTCACTTGGAACACTACACATCATCAAAGCAAAGGATCTAATCATTAAACGCAAATTTTCAACAGTATTAAGCTCCCCATTTCAGACAAAAGCATTGAAGGTTTTCCTAGAAATCATTCAAGAAAATCAAAATTGATAAAATGACACTTCATTTTTGTGGGGCATGCTCCTGCTTATCTTTACTAAAAAAATCTCTTATTTCCGAGGAGTTAACCCTAGTCTCTTTGAAGTTAGCCTTCTAGTTAAGGACAGCTTTATAGAAAAAAGCCGGTAAACAATTGAAGTTGTTTACCGGCTTTACTTATTGATACTCCATTCTACTTTGAAAATGATCCTCCGAATTGCTATAGCAAACGGCCGCTTGATAACAATTAAAAAGCTTAAACAATTTAAATTTCATATTAATTATTTCTGTTCCCTCTACGGCAATTACCTTCTTAAAAGTGTGATCTAAAGAAAAGGAGACATCTGTCGGGCTTTTAGCCAAAAATCCTGATCCTTGACATTTAAGAAGTGCTTCTTTTAAAGTCCAGATTGTGAATAGATAATTCGTCTTTTCATCGTTCGGCAGAGAATAGAAATGAGCCTTTTCTTTTTCAGATAAGAATAAGTGCTCGACACCTTCATTTAAAGGCTCAATTCGTTGGATATCAACGCCTATATTCCCATAATTTACTGTTCCTATTAATACACAGCCATCCGTATGTGAAAGGCTAATATCTCCTGACCATCCTTCCAATCTCGGCCTGCCTAAATAATCCTTTTTCAGATAAAGATTCGAGGTATTTAAAAAATGGTCTCGCACACACTTTTTTACTTCATAATACGCGAGAAGCGCCGCAAACTGATCCGGAAAATATTTATACTTATAAACTTCATCACGTTCAAATGGAGACATTTCCTTTAACATCAATGAAAATCGTCCATAAGATAAATTTTTTATGAATAAACAGCTTGTGTGCAGCTTAAATTGGCTTACTATATTATTCGACATTTAACTAAGCAAGAACTAGGCTAGGAAGCGGGAAGTAGCCAACCTCTTGTCCATGTTTTATGATGCTCTTGATATACTCATCGCGATGTGTAAAGGAAGAATCATAAGAACGAACAAAAAGTCTTGTTTGTTCACAGTCCCATTCCCATAAGGATTCTTTAAGTCCTTCACCTTCTATGATTGAAATGGCTAATTGTTTTGATTCCTGTGGCAAATCTGCTTTAAATATCCAATCTGAAAAGTCTTCTTTATTGACTTGTTCTATAAAGTATCCCAGTTTTTTCAATGATTGCATAAACTCATTAAATTTCATCGGATTCGGGTCGACGATATGGAAAGTCTTTCCGTATGATTGAGCATTAAAAGAAATATCGATAATAGCACGACTTGCAATATCTACAGGAGTCAAATCAACGATTGCTTCTGACTTTTTGATTTTCCCAAGAAGAATCAAGCCTTTAATCATCCGATAAAACGCATTACTATCAATATTTTTTTGAAATACCCCTGATGTTGACTGTCCAGTTAAATTGCCAATTCGGAATACACTTGCTTGAATGCCATCTTCCATTGCTTGATGAATCAGTTTTTCCGCTTCAAATTTACTATTTGTATAAACATTATTCAGACTACTAGAAAACTCAGATGGCAGCATTTCACAATAATCGTCCCACAGCCCTTCTTCCGCAAGCCCTTCAGGAATACCAATCGTTGATATATATGTAAACTGAATATGTTTATTATGATATGCAAGGTCTAATAACCTTTGAGTTCCTTTCACGTTGACATTATGGAAATGCTCTTCATCACCAAAGTGGCGCACATCCGCTGCACTATGAATGATCCTATCTAATGAATTTGCTAGTTTAGTATGCATTTCTTGAGAAAGTCCTAGCTGTTCTGTTCCTAAATCACCTACGATGATTTGGATTCTTGTTGTATCAAGCTGTTCATTAGCAAAATAAAATAAGCTATCTAAAAGGCGCGTTCTCGCTTCTATTTCACTTTTCCCTCTTACTAGACAGACTATATTTGCATTTGTTTCTTTCAGTAAATCAAGTAAGATATGTATTCCTAAAAAGCCTGTCGAACCAGTTAGCAAGATTTGTTCAGTACCCTTTTCAAGCTTGCTAGAGGAATACTCATTCTTTGGTCCAATATAAATCGGATGCTCTTTTAAGCTTTGGGCTATCTGTATCGCTTGTTTCTTTTCTGATTTTTTTGTTGCATTTATATATTGAGCGAGGTTTTCGACCGTCCTATTTTTATAGAAATCTTGGATACTTAGCATTGGGAAGTGGGGTTTTAATTTAGCTAGAGCATTTAATATTTTTAATGAACTTGCACCAATCGTAAAAATATCTTCTCTTACATCAAATTTCTCTAATAAGAACTCTTTCCCCAATTCTCTTACTAAAATTTCTTCCGTTTCATTACGTGGGCCTACGATATCTTGCATAAAGAATGGCTGGATGTCAATATTCTCTAATTTCTTACGATCGATTTTACCCGTAGGAGCAATAGGCATTTCCTCTAATTTAATTAAATAGGCTGGAATCATATAATCAGGCAAAACTTTTTTCATTTCGTTTTCTAATAATTGCTTTGGAACATCCACATTTTCCTTCAGCTTATAAAAGCCATACAGCTCCTTAATTCCATTGTTTGCTCTTGCAACTACTGCTACTTCATGCACATAGTCTAATCCTTGCAGGAAATTTTCAATTTCACCAATCTCTACTCGGTGACCTCTAATTTTTACTTGATCATCTTTTCTTCCAACAAATTCAATTGTTCCTTCTGGCAGTAATTTAACAATGTCTCCTGTTTTATATAGAAAACAAGTTTCATTTTGCTTGATAAAGACCGCTTCAGTCTTTTCAGGCTGATTATGGTACCCGATCGAAATCCCAGGACCTTCAATAATCAATTCACCTGGTTCATTCGGCTGGCACAGCTGTCCTTTTTCATTTACTACATAAAGTTTTACATTTTGAATAGGAATCCCAATCGGAACATTCGCCACGTTTTTTGGCAGTTGGAAGTCTAAATCGTAATAACTCGCCATCACAGTCGCTTCAGTAGGTCCATAAAAATTACTTAACATCGGAGTCAGTCCAAATTTTTCTTGCCAAATTCGAACCATTTCTCCTGTTAATGCTTCTCCAGCTACCGCGAAAACTTCTAAAGATGAGAGCTTTTCCTTTTCGTTTTCAGTAATCATTGGGACCATACTATTAAAAAAGGCAGTAGGCAATACCATGTTTGTTACTTTATGTTCATGAACCTCTTCTAAAAGTATTTTATGATCCATTCTTGCCTCTTCAGAAAAGAGATGTAGTTGAACACCGTTTAGTAAGGCTTGAAATATATCACTAATGGAAGCATCAAAACTAAAGGAGGCAAATTCAGCTATTACGGTATGTGCATGGAAATGATAATGATCTGCTATCCATTCAACTAAGTTGGGTACGCCAACATGCTTTAGCAGTGTTCCTTTTGGCATTCCAGTAGAACCAGATGTATAGATAACATAAGCAATATCTTCCGGTAATAATTCCTTGCACAGAATATTTTCTTGAACACGATCGATACGATTAACATCGATTATTGCTGGATTATTTTTCAAGATTGGTAGCTTCGTACGAGCTTCCGAATTAGTTATAATAACTGAGCAATTCGTATCACTGATCATATATTCAATACGCTCTGGCGGGTAATTTGGATCAATCGGAACATAAACAGCACCAATCTTTAAAATTCCTAATAACCCAATCACTGCTTCTATACTTCTGTTAATAAAAACGCCTACAAAATCGCCCTTCTTTACACCAGTGTTTACTAACTCTAAAGCCATTCCATTGGCATATTGGTTCAGTTCTTCATAAGCTAATCTACGATTCTGACTCGACAACGCGACTCTAGATGGGTATTTTGACACTTGATCACAAAATTTTCCAATAATAGTATGACCAGAGAATACTTTATCACTGTTTTTCATTTGCAAATAAAGGTCTTTATTCTCAGGACTATATGAAAGATCTAAACCATTCTGACTAAATCCCATAGCTGCACTCCTTAGAATTTTCTACATTTTTCATCAAATATTGACATTTTTACTAATTATCATTAAGGTTAACATAGTTATTATTACTCAATTTATTAATCGGGAGATATAATCAAATGTTTAATAAAAAATCATTTATTTTTAAAAATCTGTTTTTTTCAATTACCATGATTATTTGTATCGGGATATTAATTACGGCTTCATGTTTTTTTGTCTTAACCGGTACAATGAAGGCCACCATTCTTGATGAAGCCAAAACCCTGGCTACCACATGGGGTGAAAAATTAGATGTTGATGTCGTATTGGACGCGAAGGATGCAGAGGATTTTACCTCTGATTCTCAAAAGGAACTAACAGAGTTTTTAGACTCAATTTCAATGAATAATCCGAAGGTCGCTCAAGCCTATCTCTTTACGACAGAGTTAGTTGACGGAAGTAAAACGCCTATTCTTGCATCACCTACTCATATAATAGAATTTACAACTGCAGATGGATTAGGTGTAGGAGACCCTCTTCCTCAGCCAGATCGAATTGTTCAAGGGGTTAAGGATCTATTAACTACTCAAAAATTAGTATCAACTGATATTTATTCGGATGATATAGGAACTTGGGTTACTGAACTATATCCCTTGAAAAACTCAGAAGGAGAAATTTTTGCTTATTTCGGGCTCGATTTTGACGCTAGTGCGATCAAGGCCGCTCAGAAAAGGCTAATTTTGGTCAGTATTTCGATTCTCCTTCCAGGATTAATTATTGCGGTTATATTACAAATCATCTTTACAAAAAGAGGGTTCCAACCTCTGCATGAATTAATGAATGGACTAAAACAAGTAAGTAGCGGTAACTTTACGATTCAATTAAAAAAGACGGGTTCTGATGAATTAGGAATTCTAAATCAATCCTTTAATCAAATGGTTAAAGATGTAAGCAAAATGATTCTAAAAGTAAAAGAATCTGCTGAAAGGATTAAAGTATCATCAGATCTTTTAAACAAAACTGCGTTATCAACTGATAAACATTCTTCAGAAATTACACAAGTTACGGAAGAAATGTCTATGGCCATAACCAGCCAAGAAAATTCAATTTCAGATACTGCGGTTGCAATCGATGAAGTAACAAGAGCTATTCAGTATATTGCAACCAGTTCAACACAAGTGAGCACTGTTTCTCAAAATATGGATGAAGTAACCGGAAAAGGAAATTTATCCGTACAACATCTTGAAGAGCAGATAAACGTGATAGGAAAGCGATTTGAATTAACAACGAATTCAATTCAATCGTTAAAAAGTCGCTCAATGGAAATTGGAAAGCTTCTCGATATCATTACAGGAATAGCTGAACAAACGAATCTTCTGGCACTTAATGCTGCTATAGAGGCTGCACGTGCAGGAGAAGCCGGGAAAGGTTTCTCGGTGGTAGCAGAGGAAGTTAGAAAGCTAGCAGAAGAGTCTAATCAATCAGCCAATTCGATTGCAAGCTTAATCAGTGAAATTCAATCTGAAACAGAAGAAGCATTTTCACTTATGGAAAAAGGCAATATTGAAATTCAAAAGGGAACTGAGCTTGTAGAGAATACTGGGGAAATATTCAACCGAATAAAGGATTACTCCAATGATGTTTCTACAACAATTATTCAAGTTTCTGGTTCAGCTCAAGAAATATCTGCAAGTGCTGAAGAAATTGCAGCAACAGCTGAAGAGCTTAAAAATATTGCCCAGAGCAATACCTCATTTTCCAACCATATTTCAGAAAATGCAAGACAGCACCAAGACAGTGTTTCCAGCTTAATTGATTCTTCCGATAGCTTAAATAGATTAGCTAGTGAATTAGAAATGCTAGTTAAGGATTTTACCGTTTCGTAAACTTCAAGGAGAAAAGCCGATAAGCTGCTGTAGTTTCAGCAAATTATCGGCTTTTCTTTTTTGTTCTCATCACTAAACACATGATAGAATAAAATGGTAAATAATACATCTGTATTAAAAAGAGGTGCAAAAATGAACTTTCTTGCATGGATGATCGTCGCCAGTGAAATTGGTTTTTGGGTTGTTATTGCATTGGGCTTAGTCACACGTTATGTGTTTAAACGAAACAAGCTTGGATTATTTTTCTTAGCTTTAACCCCAGTCATAGACTTAATTTTATTAATCACAACTAGTATCGATTTATACAATGGGGCAAAAGCAACTACTATACACGGTATTGCTGCTGTCTATATTGGTGTATCGATAGCCTTTGGTAAAAGCATGATCCAATGGGCAGACGAACGCTTCCAATACTACGTGACGAGACAAGGACCAAAACCTGAAAAAAGATTTGGATTGGCTTACGCGAAGCATTATTTAAAGGGATGGGGAAGACATGTCCTTGCTTATCTCATTGGAGCAGGTCTACTAGCTGGAATGATTTATCTCATAAATGATTCATCACGAACAGAAGCTTTGAGTGGGATATTAAAAATTTGGACACTGGTATTAGGATTTGATTTGATCATTGCCATTTCAAATTTCATTTGGCCAACGAAAGAAAAAAAGAAACCATTCGGTTGATAGATTTAAAGAAATGGTCGTCTCATTGGATTGAGACCATTTTATTTGGAAAAATAACTTGTGCTGGTCTTATTCTCTGCTTTTCTGACCACTTCTCTACTAAAAAACAGCTGAGGTTGGTCTTATTCACTTCATTTTGCAACTTCTATTTCAACAAAAATAGAGTGCTATAGTCTCAAATTAATTCTTTTCATACAATAATCAACGATACTTTTTTTCATATAACTATGTTCCCCTACCAATAGGTCTTGTTATCAAGGAAGTGACTAACCCAATAACAGCAATTGTTAAACAAGAAAAAAGGAAGACTTGGACTCCCAGTATCCCATATGCTGCGGCAGTAATTACTCCATCAATGAGTAAAATGATTACTCCAATATTGATAGACAATGCATTTGAAATAAATTGCGCCAACAAGTCTGTTCCTCCAGTGCTAGTCTGATATCGAAGCATAATCCCACCCCCACACCCAATGAGAGTGCCTCCTAATATGACACTAGGAATAATAGGAAGCATAAATTGTGTTCTAATAGGCGCTAACCAATCAATAAATGCCGCCGCCACAATTAAACCAAGAAAGCTATTATAAAAGTAAATTCGTTCCCGATACCAAGCATAAAAACTAAGAGGAAGACTTATTAAGAACATACAAAGACCTGTCGGAAAGTCTAAATAATAATGCATAATCAGGGCAATCCCAGTAATTCCTCCATCCAACAATTGATGAGGAACTAAAAATCCATTTATACCAATCCCCAACAACAAACTCCCTATGAAAATTACCACTAGTTTCTGAAGAATATAGGATCACCTTTTTATAATGAATTTACATTCTAATATATGTCCATGCTGAAATTTTAGAATTATAAATAATTACTGCTGGCTCTAGTTAAAATGCGGAATTTTTGAAAGGACAAAATCGAATATCCAGGCCATTCATATAATACATCATACTCGAAGAATATTTGTGGAAGGTTGAGGAGGCAATCATATGTATTATTATCAACCGCCTTATACCCCTGTTTATACGCCCTACAGGGATATAAAAAGCGAAACATTAAGTGCCGTAAAGCCATTCGTTGATTATGGTTTAATAGAAGCAGCATTTACTTCGTATTCTCATGCTATGACAGAAGTAGCAGCAATCGCCTATTTACTTGGTAAAGGATATGACCCGAAAACTGCTTATAAAATGGTTGAATCATGGGAAGTAAACGAAAAATTTTAATCAAACAATAAATAAAAACGACAAAAAACCAATAAATGATTATACATTTTATCTGCTCTGCCTATAGTAATAGAAGAAAATGGCCAATGGCCAACTGACTTTGCGTGGAACAGAAATGACCATACAATTTAGATTTGAAGAAACTACTCTCGTTATTTTTGAATCATATTCATAGAAAAGCTCAAAAGGGTTTCGGAATAAAAACATTCCGAAACCCTTTTGTTGACAATATGAATTCCTCTTTTGTGATTCACAAATTGCTTTATTTTACTCGAAGTTTTTGACCAATATAAATAGTGTAATTCGCGTCGAGTCCATTCCAAACTTTAATTTGCTGAATGGTACTGCCATATCTTTGACTTAAAGAATAAACGGTATCGCCCTGTACAACAATATGGTAAACGGCGGTTGCTTTCTTTGGCAGATTAAAGCTTTTCACAATGCCATTTACATGACCACGAGCAATGCTTTCGATAAATGAGCTTGTTTTTAATTTAGCAGCATCATTAGCATTATCGATAAATCCATTTTCCGTTAACAATGCTGGCATATTTGATTCACGAAGCATATGGAAATTGGCAGTCTTTTTACCTCGATCAGAAAAATTAACAAGATTCATTACTTCGGAGTGAATATTATTCTGATAGGTGGTGGTCGGCGTTCCTACACCCGGATAAATATAGTCTTCATAGCCTGTCCCCCCGCCAGAATTAATATGAACTGACAATAAAAAATCAGCTCCCCAAGCATTCGCAGCATTCGTTCGCTCAGTTAAAGAAACGGTTTGATCACTTGTTCGACTCATGTTAATGGATACATTGTCATATTCATTTAAAAGAATGTCTCTAATTCTTGTAGAAATTTGTAAAGTAATGTTTTTTTCCTGAATGCCGTTTCCAACTGCACCCGAATCTGTTCCCCCATGACCTGGATCAATAAATACTTTTACCATTATAAATCACCTCTTATTTTATTTTTAAAACTAAAGTCAATACATACGTATTTTTATAAACAGCATATAGATTGATGCCTAAAGCAATAGCAGCTGAAATCAAAACGACAAATGCATTGATACTCTCTTGTGTAAACCATTCAAATGAAACACCGATCGTTCCGAAATATAATAAAAGGGCTGTTAGAAAGCCCCTAATTAGTGTAGCCATATCCTTATTCATAATAATCTCGCCTCTTACTGATTAAAATTTATTGCCGTATAAAAAATAGCTACAGCGCCCACGATTGACGCAGTAATAAATGCATTCGTAATCGCCCTCCGTAGCCATTTCGTATCCTCTTTTATTTCCTTTAAATCCGAATTAATTTCACGAATCTCCCGATCATGAATCAGTATCTTATCCTGAAGCTTGCGAATATCCTGCTTCATGTCTTCCACGGATGTTTTAATTGACACTACATCAGTCTTTACAAGATTTATCTCATCCATCCTATACCACCTTTCACAGTATTTTAAATTTAGCGTTGCAAAGATATGCCTCAGAGTATGAATCATCAACTCAAATATATGAGTCGATTTTTTATGGTTTGTTCATTATTTCACCTCCCTCAAGTTTACTTTTTCACCCTGGTCACTGCCAGTAATGTCTTGTTCTTTAACGCCGACAATACCAAAACGGCAAATAAAAAAGCACCTACTCTTAAAAATAAGTAAGTGCTCTTTACATTCAGTTAGTATTTTTTCTACTCTTAGATAGTTTAATTGATTAGTTGTCTAGTACTAAGGGATAATTTTCTGCATCGCCTTGACCTCATTTTACATTGCTGATTTATCTAGTTTCAACTCATGCAAAAAATGACAATTTTGGTATATATGGTCGATCATTTCGTTTTTTATGCTACGTACCTTTTCTCTTGAAACGCCTAAATGAGCAGCAATTGCTCGATAACTCATTCCTTCCATCATACAATCTATTAATATAAGCTCTTGATCATCTACTAAATAAAGCTCTGCAATCTTTTCAATTGCAAACACTTTTACTCTATACAAATTTAATCGTTTATATAATCGCTTCTCTCTTAAATCTAATGCTTCTAATTCAGCAGCACTCTTCAGTGGACTTCCTTTTGGCAATGCTGCTTCTATTCCATACTGTGCAGCTCCTAAACTTTTTATGGGGACAGAGAATCCAAAAATAATTTTTTCTAACCGGCTCACCTCTTTCCGTAACCAATGATAATCATAAATTAGTTTTTCGATTTCATCATGACTCATCAGTAGACCTCCTTTTGATAATTTATTTATCCAAAAAGGTAAAAAAATTACCTTTTACGTTGACTAGATAATTTATTATTCCTATAATTAATTATTGGATAATAAAATTATCTTTTTAATTTAAATAGATAAAAGTAGTTGCTCATTTCCATATATTGAGTTTTTCCATTAAGTAATATGATTATATTGGATAATTATATTATCCGTCAATCCTAAATGGATAAAATATTTTTCATTCGAGGTGGGACAATGATGACTCTTGGACAAAGTCTAAAAAGTCTTCGCAATAAAAAAGGGTTGAGTCAATATGAGGTTGCTGACAAATTGGGTATAAAAAGAGGACGCTATAACTCTTGGGAGAATGATATAGCGAAACCACGTTTTGATATGCTAGATAAAATTTGTGATTTTTTCAATATTCCAATGAGTGAACTGATCGGACAATCTGAAGATAAAATGTATGTTTCTCCTAATTCCTCTCCACTATCTGAAAAAGACGAGAAAGACATTGCAAAACGAATGGAAAAAATAAAAAATGACTTAACAAATGAAGACGGCTTAAGTTTCAATGGAGAGCCTATGAGCCCAGAGGCCATTGAATCACTTTTAGAGGCAATGGAATATGCTGTTCGCCAAACACAACGGATAAACAAAAAATACGTTCCTCATAAATACAGAAAAGAGAATAAGTAGGGATGCGAGGCGATATCATTGGGATGGATCAAAAAATCAGTGAATGAAATAAAGAAAAAGCACAAAACTTCTGACCCATTCGAAATTGCATCTTTAAAGAATATACACATTATTCCTTGGAACTTACATGAAGAAATTTTGGGCTTTTATAAATATGATAAAAGAAATAAGTATATTTTCATTAATAACAATCTAGACAACGAAATGAAGAAATATATATGTGCCCATGAATTAGGACACGCGATCCTGCATCCAAGAGTGAATACACCTTTCTTAAGAAAAAATACTCTTTTCTCATTAGAAAAGATTGAAGTTGAGGCAGATATCTTTGCTGTTGAAATATTAATCCCTGACGAGCTTTTGTATGAAAATATAAGCAATACCACTACCATTTACGATGCTTCTGCTGCCTACGGTGTACCATCAGAGCTCATGCATTTGAAAAAGTATTAAATATTTCAATGGAACAACTTTTTACGTTAATTAAATTTGCAAAAAAAAAAGGTACTAAGCAATAAAGAAATACCGTACGACTTTTTCGTACGGTATTTCTTTAAAATGGTTTAATGTTTAATTTAATATCTGTTCCTTTTTATTCCTTAATGCTTCAGGAATATAGACACAGAACGGTTCACTTTCTAAATAATCACCAGTTACTGCATAAGCTCTTGAACGAGAACCACCACAGACAAAGCGATACTCACAAACTCCGCACTTTCCTTTATAGTTATTCGGATCACGTAATTCTTTAAATATTTTGGACTCTCGGTAAATCTCTTTTAATGGTGTTTCTTTAATATTTCCAGCTTTAATTGGAAGGAGCCCACTTGGGTACACATCACCTTTATGTGAAACGAAAGCAAAGCCATTTCCATCATTCACACCTCGAGGAGCACGTTTTAAGCCATCCACCATAAATGCCATGTCTTTTGTAATTGTATCCTCGTAGCGAATATTTTCTTTGCTTAAAGCCTTTTCACGAACCTTTTCTTGCAGAACTACTCGACGATAATGCTGAGAAGCAGTTGTTTTAATATCATAAGGAGATGTTTTGCTTAATTGATACAGCCAGCGGAAAACTCTTTCATGCTCAGCAGGTGTAATACAATCCTTCATTTGTCCTCTTCCAGTCGGAACAAGTGTGAATACATACCACACAACCGCCTTTAGTTCCTTCACCAACTCTGCCATTTCTTCAAGATGATCATAATTGTAACGATTAATGACTGTATTGATTTGATGAGACATATTCAGTTCGTTTAAATACTGAATCTTTTCAACTGTCAAATCAAATGAACCTGGAGTTCCGCGAAAGAAATCATGAATTTCAGGTGTTGGACCATCGAGGCTAAATCCCCATCTTGATAATCCTACTTCTTTAGCCATGAACATTTTTTCCTTAGTCACATTAGGAGTAGCACTTGGAGTCATCGAAACTCGCATCCCTTTTTTCACTGCATAGTCAGCAAGCTTATAGAGATCCTCCCTCTTCATGTGATAACTCATCAGGATGTGGTGTTGTTTGCGCCTCAGCTCTACAATGTACGCACTTTAGCTGACACGCTCTCGTCGTTTCCCAAATGACGATAAATGGATTTTCATTATAGTCAATAATTGGATGCATTTTTATCACCATACTTTATTTAATAATTACTATTAAATACCTATACAAGTAATATAATGCATCTTAATTGAACTTTTAATAGAGTTCACTAATTCTACTCACATACCTTTGTACGGTGAAAATAATAAAAATCCGAAATTTCGGCTTGTAGTGTTGATGATTCCTTTACATTTTGTATCTTAGCGAAACTTATTGTTTAATTTGTTTCATATTTTTATCGAAAAGCTACACACACAATAATTAAGTTGAAGAAGATTTATTTTGTTTTTCAATGATTAAATAAACATTTTGCACAGCTTATTTTTAAATCCATCCTTTATTTTTAGCCCTCTCAATAGCCTGCTGTCTCGTCGTTACTTCAAGCTTTTGGATGGCAGAAGACAAATAGTTTCTTACAGTACCATCTGTTAGAAACAAGGCTTTGACAATTTCTCTCGTCGTCATCCCTTCCTTTGCAAGACGGAGTACTTCCATTTCCCGCTCTGTTAATGGATTTTCCTCTTTTAAGAATAGAGCTGCCGCTAAATCCGTACTTAGTACGCGTTCACCCTTTATTACTTTTCGAATGGCCTCAATTAAAAAATCAATTGGCTCATCCTTTAATAGATAGCCATCTACCTTCGCGTCGATTGCTTTTTGTAAATAGCCTGGGCGAGCAAATGTCGTTACAATGATTACCCTAGTCTTCGAATTCTTAACTTGTTTAAGTTTCTCTGCAATTTCAAGTCCTGACATAAAAGGAATTTCAATATCTAATAGACACACATCTGGCTGATACTTCTCTATGGAATCCCATGCTGCCCTGCCGTCTGCTGCTTCCGCTACGACTTCAATATCATCTTCCAGTTTTAATAATGAAGTCAATGCCCCACGAAGCATTTTCTGATCTTCAGCGATCACAACTCTAATCACTTAATTTTCTCCTCCCATTTAAATGAATTGGAGCCTTTAACGTGATCGTACTGCCACTTTGAGGATTTCCACTAACTTCAACCTCCCCTTGAAGCATTTCCAGCCGCTCCTTCATTGATTGTATCCCATTTCCTCTTCCTTCCCGTACTTGCCCATTTCCTCTTCCTTCCCGTACTTGCCCATTTCCTCTTCCTTCCCGTACTTGCCCATTCCCATCATCCTTAACTCGAATATAGTAGAGGCCATTTTCACGATATTGTGTAAGGGTACAATACTTAGCCTTACTATGTTTTACAATATTCGTAATGGCCTCACGAACAGAAAGTGCCAGCATTGTTTCAGATACATTCGATAATAAAGGCATCTGCTCCTGCTTCTTATGAATCATCATAATGCCAGCTGTTTGTAAAATTTTTTGTGATTGTTCGATTTCTTCTTCAAGTGAGACAAATTTCATATCTGAAACGAGCTCCCGCACTTGCTTTAACGCAAAGCGTGAAGTATTTAATATATCATCTAACTCCTGCTTCGCCTTGTTTTCATCTTTTTCAATTAACCTCTTCGTTAACTCGCTTTTTAGTTTAATCATTGTTAATGTTTGCCCGAGTGTATCATGTAAATCCCTGGAAATTCGCTGTCTCTCCTTCTCCAAAGTAAGCTGAGCGTTTGCCACATCAAGTTCTTCTTGGAGAACATTCGCCTTTTCTCTTATAAAAATAACGATTGGCATTAGCATTTGTACAATCATAAAAGGAAAATGAAGCGTTTTAACAAACGAGAACGGACTCCCTTCAGTTATGAAGCTGACTAAAACATGCATTGCTGCAATTCCTATTATCCCAATCGCGATATATACCTTCCGCCTTGCTCTTCCCAGCAAATCCGCGAAAATAAATCCGTAAAGTAAAATCCATTTATCTACATAAACAGCTAATAGCACAAGAACCATACAGCCAACGACACTAGTAGCCGGAAGCCGCCAATCCCTGTGCCATAAACAGACGTAGAAGCAAAATAAATACAAAACGACTAATAGAAGCAGCCATGGAAGCCCCATAACTCCGTCCGTAATGCTAACTTGATAAATTAAAAATACAATGGCAATCACATCGATCAGCAAATATTTTTGAATCTGATCAGTAGGATAAAGCTTTTTTAGCATCACGATGAACCCCTTTTTCAAAAGAAAGTATTCCAAAAGTGCTTGCGCTTTTCTTACTTCCTGATCATTATTTATTCCCTACTAATCTAGAAGTATATCTCCTTGCTGCTTCCATTGGACCGAACTGATTATGCTTTAGCCAAAAATTCGCAAATACGATCTGGAATGCACTAATGGCTAGCCAAATAAGAACAATCGTTACGGAATCTACTTTGCCACCAAGTCCAAAACCCCAGCCATAAAAAATGATTGTCGAGATAAAATTTTGAAACACATAACAGCTGAGTGACATCTTTCCAACATTTTCAAACTTACTCCAAAGCCAAAACTCTTGAGTTTTCTCTACTATTTTAGCAATAAATGCTAAATAACCTAAAGATAATATTGGTGCAAATAGGTAGCGGACAGGAAAATCAAAGATGCCCCCTGGCACAAAGATTAGCAAGTTTAATGGAATACCCACGAATAAACCTAATTTAAACAATTTTTCCCGCTGTTTCTTACCGTTTTCATCTGGAGAAAAAACTCCCGATCTCATTAGACGAATACCGAGTAAAAAGAGAAATATATTCATAGGGATCACAAAAATGACCTCTGTCCGCAATAGTACAAAATTCAATAAACGATATTGTACCTGCTCAATCCAGCTTCCATTTTGATAAAGTAATACAACCTCTTTCATATCACCTAATGATAGATTCACACCTGAGAAGCCAAGAACAATTCCTAGCACTAAAAGCAAGAGCATGAATCCGCCATGAAGTCCGCCAATAATCTTCATCACTCTTGCCATAGCGCGATCTCCGCCTTTTACAATAAAGGAAACAATGATCGCCGTTACCCCATAGCTCATTAATATATCGTATTCCATGACAAGGGTGAAATGAATAAAGCCCTCCATCATTAAGATAAAGGAAGTCCATAAATAAACCCCTGGCCAAGCATTCCCTTTTCTTAGCGCTTGCTGATACTTTAATTCAAGCCCCACTCCAAACATGATTGTTAATAAACCAAGCATCTTTCCATTCACTAAGAATAATACAATAATCCTGATGAAATCTTGAAACGACTCCCACCACGCATAATGATCATAAGTGAAGATATAGGACAGATCCCCTAAGTGAGCAAATATCCAAATATTTGTACCAAGTGTCCCTAAGACGGCAAATCCTCTTAAAATATCCAGCAAGCGAATTCGATCGTTGTTTCCTTTCATATAATATCCATTCCCTTTCCATATGAGATACCTTTATTCTAGCGTTGGAAATAAACGACCGATATTCACACTTATCAGCAGTTTTTTATGACAGGTGTCATATGATGAAAAACGACTTTTCGGCTTTCTTTGTAACTGTTTTTTCGGTTTTTTTGATTTTATGGTATCATTGGGGCTTTCTATGTGACCGCTTCCTCGACTTTATTGCTTTTACGGTATCATTGGGGCTCTCTATGTGACCGCTTCCTCGACTTTATTGCTTTTACGGTATCATTGGGGCTCTCTATGTGACCGCTTCCTCGACTTTATTGCTTTTACGGTATCATTGGGGCTTTCTATGTGACCGCTTCCTCGACTTTTTTGGATTTACGGTATCATTGGGGCTTTCTATGTGACCGCTTCCTCGACTTTTTTGGATTTACGGTATCATTGGGGCTCTATGTGACCGCTTCCTCGACTTTATTGCTTTTACCGTATCATTGGGGGCTTTCTATGTGACCGTTATTTCTCTTTTTATTAATTCACGATAACATTGGGACTTTCATCAAATATCAACATTTTTATTTAACAAAGCATTGGAAAAAAACCGGACCTGCTCCTTATAAGCAAGTCCGGTTTAGGTAATGTTCCTTAGTTTCATCAGTATTATAGTCGAAAATTTGTGAATCCACTTATTCAGTCAATACCTCTAGCTGATGATAAAGCACCTCACGCTCCGCTTCCAGTTTTTCTTTTTCATGGTATAGCTTCTGCAATTCTTGCAAATCTTGTTGCTCGTTAAGTCGATTCTCAATGGAGAATAAATTCGATTCAACCTCTGCTATCCTGGCTTCTAACCGAGCAAAATCAAGCCTTGGTCTATCTTTACTCTCTTTTTTCTGGACTTTAATCTTCTCTTTTTCAACAGATTGAGGTGGCATTTTTCTCTGCTGAACCTGCTGCAGCCTTCCTTTTGCCCAATCATAATTTCCATCAAAGGAATGCACTTGCTTCGAGTCAATCCAATAGATTTTTTCGAATAATCGATTTAGGAAATAACGATCATGGGAAACAGCAATAATGGTGCCATTATAATCCTCAAGCACTTCCTCCAGTACTTCCCTTGATTCAATATCCAAATGATTCGTTGGTTCATCTAAAATTAATAGGTTCATATCCTGATGCATGAGCTGAGCCAAGCGAAGCCGCATTCGCTCTCCCCCGCTCAGCTGTGAAACCTTTCGAAAAACCATATAGCCGTAAAATAAAAACCTTGCCAGAATATGTCTAGCTTCTCCTTCTGTTACCTTCACTTCATTCCGAAAAGCTTCAATAACGGTTTCTTCTTCAGCATCTGAAAAAATATGCTGGGTAAGGTAGCCGATTTTCACATTGCTCCCAAGCCTCACTTCCCCTTCATTAGCTCGGATTTGTTGAAGAAGGATTTTTAACAGTGTCGACTTGCCAGAACCATTCTCCCCGACGATTGCAACACGCTGCTGATACGTAACATGCATGTTAACAGAATGGAATAAATGTTGATCACCAAAAGCCATAGATACTCCCTTTAAAATGGCGACATCTTTGCCGCTGCGATCAGTTGATTCCATTTCTAGTCCCATTTTCTTGCGATTCAAATTTGGTCGGCTTAGTTTTTCCATTCTTTCCAACGCTCTTTCCATGTTCCGTGCTCGTTTGTGCAGTCCTTCATTCGGTGGATTTGCGCGATTGGCCCATTCTCTGAGGCGTTTGATTGCTTCTTTCATTTTTTTAATTTTCTTCTGCTGTTCTTCATAAGCCTGAAACTCACGAAGCAATCTTTCTTCTTTTTCCTTCACAAATCCTGTAAAGTTCGTTTGATAGTATTGAATTTCTCCATCCTCTAAATCGTATATTTTATTAACGACCTCGTCTAAAAAATAGCGATCATGAGAAACAACCACAACCGTGCCGTTATAATCCTTCAAAAATCCCCCGAGCCATTCAACTGCCATTAAATCCAAATGATTGGTCGGTTCATCTAATAATAGAAAGTCAGGGTTCTTCAATAAAATAAGAGCTAAACCTACCTTTGTCTTTTCTCCTCCACTCAAGTGGCCAAATGGCTTTTCTAGAAAATCACTAATTTGCAGCCCATTTACAATCCGTTCGATATTGGCTTCTATTTCATACCCACCTTTTACAGTAAATTGATCTTGAAGATCCCCATACTGTTCAATCAATTTTTGAAGTTGATCCGAAGCCTGCTCTCTTCCCATTTCTCTTTCCAATTGCTTCATTTTTTTATCCATTTCTAAAAGGCTTGAAAACGCTGTTTGTAATACCAATTTTGTAGTCATTTCATTTGAATAGTCTGGAATTTGGGCAAGATACCCGATTTCCGTTCCCTTCTTCCAATGAACCTGCCCAGCGTCTGGATCTTCCGCTCCCGCCAATAATCGAAATAAGGTCGTTTTTCCACTGCCGTTTCGCCCGACTAATCCAACTCGATCCTTTTCATGAATTTCAAATGAGATATTTTCAAAAATTAAGTTTCCACCGTACATTTTTCCAATATGATTAACGCTGCATGCGATCATTTTTTTCCTCCTTATATGTCAACATGACTAATTCAATTTTTAAAAATAAAAATAGCCATAGGAAGACACTTCTTCCCATGGCTTGCACGAATGAATAATTATGATGCCAATTCAGTGGATTAGGTGTTTACTTCCACTGCAAATTGTAATCACATTATTCTCCAATAAAAAAGGAGAGCATGATAAGCCCTCCTACATCCGTACATATAAAATGTGGGTTAGAGATGAGTTCACTGCTTGATTTTTGCTATGAAATTGCTAAAAAAGGGCATACTTATCCCGTTAACAGCGATTCCAGCAAAAATCGCACGGTAAATGTAAATGAATTCCATCCAAAATCCGCGCATTAAAACAGTTTGACTCATCACTTCCCCACCTCCATTTCCTAATAATTATTAATATTTTAATATGTTCAAAATTAATTTTCAAGTAAAAATACACATTTGTATGTAATGGGGTAGCACCAGGGTCCTACCACTTGCCCATCAAGCTAAGATTATATAAGTTTAATTTCACGTGAGATTTTTTCTTTTTTCTAAAGATCCAGTGTAAGTTCTTTAAAGATTTGCATACCAAATAAACCCTATCGGGCTTCATTTTTTTGGATTATGCTACATGTTCGTGAGACATAGAAAGGTTGTATACAAAGACTGTTTTCTTCTCATACCTATGGGATTTTAGCCCATTTCTCTGTAGAAGATTGAACAAACGAAGTAGTATCTTTGATATCACTTGGGTGTCTTTTTGTAAAGTTTGATAAAAAAGTGGAAAATAATCTTTGATGGTATAAATCGCTTTATATTCACTCAACTCTCGTTTCTTCTTAGTGAGGAGTAATTGGCGCATTTGAAACATAGTGGAGGAACAAAGGAGGATACTAATTAACTGTCCGTATAAATGACACTCTAATCGTTCTAATTTTACAGAATTACAGTGATGAATACGAAAAAATGATTTCCATGTTTTAAATAAAAGTTCAATTTGCCACCGTAAAGAGAAAAAATCGTATACTTGTTCTTTTGGTAGGTATTCCGAAGGGATATTTGTAATGTAAAAGTTAATCGCACTAAGCCGTTTACTACGTTCTTTATAGGTAATGATGCTAGACTAAAAAGTAGACACAGATTGTTATAATAAAATAAACAACAATAATGGGGTGTCTACATGACCAAAGGTACTGGTAAACGTTATGATGAAACATTCAAAAAAGAAACAGTGAAGTATATTCTTGAGAACAATAAACCAGTCGCACAAGTGGCGAGAGAAACTGGAATCAATACAAATACTTTACATGGATGGGTCAAGAAATATGGTGAACAGCCCGAGGTAAAGGCTGTACAAACATTTTCATCTCCAGAAGCCGAACTAAAAGCATTACAAAAACAATTGCGTGATCTGGAGGAGGAAAACGAAATTTTAAAAAAGGCGATGCACTACTTCGCGAAAAGCCCTCGGTAAAGTATGATTTTATTCATCATCATCACTCCCAATACCGAGTGGAGAAGATGTGCAAAGTCCTGGGAGTTTCTAAAAGCGGCTATTTCAAATGGATAAAACGACCAAAGAGTAGCCGACAGAAAAAGCATGAGGAACTGTCTCAACAGGTCTTGAAAACTCACATTGAATTCAAGCAACGCTATGGAAGCATAAAAATTACAAAAATGCTAAACAAGCGAGGAATAAAAGTAAGCCAGCGTACAGTTTCACGCATCATGACAAAGAATAATTGGAAATCTTGCACAACCAAAAAATATAAAGCTACGACCAATTCCAAGCACCATCATCCAATAAGTGAAAATGTGTTAAATAGACAATTTAAGGCGGACAAGCCCAACCAGTCGTGGGTTACAGATATTACGTACATCCCGACAAATGAGGGGTGGCTTTATTTGGCAAGTGTCATGGATTTGTATTCCCGCAAAATTGTCGGATGGTCTATGGATAAAACGATGACAAAGGAGCTAGTGATGAATGCTTTAAAAATGGCGTACCATCGCCAGAAGCCTGGTAATGGGCTTATTCATCACTCCGATCGTGGCGTCCAGTATGCATCAACTGAATATCAGAAACTATTAAAACAATATCAGATGATTGGCAGCATGAGCCGCAAAGGAAACTGTTACGACAACGCTTGTATCGAGTCCTTTCACGGTATTCTTAAACGTGAACTCGTTTATCAAACTAGATACAGAACAAGAAATGAAGCCAGAAAATCGATCTTTGAATATATCGAATTCTTCTATAATTCAAAGCGAATTCATTCAACTCTTGACTATCACACACCTAATGAATTTGAGAAAATGTATGTTCAAACAGTGGCATAAAATTTTCCTGCACAAAAAAGTTTAAAAATGGTTTTCTTTTAAACTTTTTTGTGCAGGCCACCAAGCGATAGCGCGGTAGAAAATCTGTGTCTATTTTCTTGACATAGTATCATAATTTGCTTCTTATGTTCTTTAGATGCTAAATCCTTTTGTCTACGTTTCATTTGCGTTTCAGTTAATTTATACAGAATTAGTCTTGCCGGAAGCTTTTGATACATTCCAATATAAATCTCAGGAATTTCATATGTTTCACCGGACTGTAATTGGTCAATGAATTGCTCCATATCTAATTGGATGTACTCAGAGCGCTTTTTTATTGTTCCATTTTGAAAGTATTCAGGCTCATTATTCTTTTTATATATACATGTATTGAGCTTTAATCTTGAAATAAAATAAGCATTACATTCTTCTATAGTATGGAAGTCTTTTAAGTCGAAGTATCCTAAATCACGTATACATACATCGTTCGGTTGAAGAGACGTTAAACAAGTAGAACCATACGTTTTATCATTGTGCTTTCCTGATCCTACGTAAACATGTAGAAACTGACCACTTAGTAAATCATACTCTAGTTGAATTTTTACGCCAGCATGGAATCTGAAAATGTGTAGAATCCAATACACGAATACAACGAAAATAGTTTGTATATAAAGTTGGAATCTTGCTAGAAGAACAAAATTGTTGGTGAAGTAAATACGCTAAGAGTTGTTGTAAAAACTGCACAGCCTGAGAATTAAAGCGTTGATTGAGTCCTTCTGGACTCATAGAAATACCTGTATTAGCTTCTAATCGACTACATAGTTGTGTCAATGAAGTATGAGCTATGTTTTGACTTAGCCAAACACATAGAGCCACTAAATCTTGTGCACGATATTTACTTCTTCGTTGGACAAATCCCATTTTTCTAGCTAATTGCTCTAAAGCATATGGTGACATATATCGTTGCAATTCTTTAGAAAACAATTCTAGTTCATCAGAAATCGATAAATTCATACCAAAAACGCCATCCTTTCAGTATATTTCTACAAAAAGAATAGCATTTTTTTTCATTTTATGAATACAATTTCGCTTTAGCTTGATGGGTATGGGGCGGTACGCTTAAAAGTAATGATTAGGTTGATTGAGAGCGTGGGCAATTTCTTTTATCCCCGTTTCAATTTTTGGGTTATCAACATTTGAAACATTTAGTTTTAAAATTCGTTCACGGTAAAATCCATTCAAGAAATTGTGATCAGCTGTAGCCAAATAAATATGTTGCTGTGCCAAATGCTGTATTAGCCTATTAACATTAACTTCCCTTGGCAATTCGATATGACTATGCATACATATTTCTGTAGTTGCTTTATATTTTGACAAATATGTTTTGATCGATTGCTGAAGCGTATTAGCACGCATTGTATATATTTCACTAACTTTCTTTTTGTAACGCTCAAACATACCACTTTTCAAATATAGTTCCAGCGCAGCCTGTGAAATCATAGCGCTATCAATATCAGTAGTGTTTTTATATTGCTGAAAAGTATCAATAAATGCATTTGGTAAAATAGCTAGTCCAATACGTAAGCCAGGAAACATAATTTTAGAGAAGCTTTTCAAATAGATCACATGCTCCTCTGTATCATCTGTGAATAATGGATCAGTCTTTGTATTTTGATCAAAATCCGCTAAATAATCATCTTCAACGATATAAACATCATATTTATAGGCAAGCTTACGGATGTCATCCTTCTCTTTTTTACTAAAGGAAGTGCCCAGAGGATTCTGGAGCCGTGGCATTGTATAAAAAAACTTAATGTCATATTTTTTAAAAATGCTTTCTAATTCTGCCAGATCAATTCCCTCCATAGTTCTTTTGATGCCCTTTACTGGTAGTTGGTATGTTTTTAAATAATCCATGTATAGATGGTAGCTAGGTTGTTCTACTAGAATGGTTGTCCGATTATTTGGAAATGGCATAACACTTAGCAAAAACAAAGACTGCTGAACGCCAGAAGTAATAAAAATATTATCTTCATTTGTAAATATTTGATACGTTTCTAACAATTTTTTTACCTCTGTAATTAACGAAGGTAAACCTCTTGCTGTACCGTATCGAAATAAGTCTGCTTGATATGTGTCAATAGCTTTATTGATACAATGCTGAAAATCTTTATACGGAAATGCGTGCCAACTAGGTGATGATGTCGCAAAATCTATACAATTGTTTACCTGTGGTTTATAGGGAAGTTGATGGTCAACCACGTAATAACCACTTTTGGGTAGGGCATATATAAGATGCTGATCTTCCAGTTTTTTCAAAGCTGTCATAACGGTGCTTTTATTACATGAAAATGCTTGAGATAAATTACGGATAGAAGGGAGCTTTGCACCAGCCTGTAGGGTACCAGTTTGTATTTTGTTCATTAATTTAGAATAGATTAACTCGTATTTAAGCATATACATCCTCCTGCACATCTATACCGGTACAGATGTGTATTTTTTATATCGTACAAATCCGTAATTTTTACTATGATAACTTTACCAGCTGGAATAAAGAGAAGGAGTTTAACCATATGACTGCAAAAAGAAAAGCATATTTGGCAGCGATTATTTATGCTTTCATTATTGGACTTTCATTTATGTTTGTCAAAGTTACATTGACTGTGACAAGTCCTATAGATACACTTGCGCATCGATTTACCGTTGCATTTATTGGCATCATCATTTTACTAGTTGTTACGAAAAATAAAGTAATAATAAAAAAACATGATGTACTGCAAATTTTACCATTAGCATTATTATACCCAATAGCTTTTTTTACTTTTCAGGTGCTTGGGCTTGCTAAAATTTCCTCGTCAGAAGCAGGGATTATTCAAGCAACAATCCCTATTTTTACATTAGTTCTTGCGATTATGTTTTTAAAGGAAAAAGTGTCACGTGGACAGCTTGTTTTTATTAGTTTATCGGTAATTGGGGTCATATATATGCTATTTATGAATGGGGAAAATGCCAATACAGGAAATCTAATTGGTTGTGGGTTTATTGTACTTTCAGCCCTTGCTGCATCACTATATAATGTTTTTGCAAGAAAGCTTACCAAACAATATCCATTAATGACATTAACATGTGCTATGACAGTATGTGGATTTTTAATTTTTAATGGAATAGCTATTGGAAACCACGTAATAAATGGCACACTAAATCAATTTTTCAAGCCATTTATGAATGTTGATTTTATCATATCAATTTTATATTTAGGTATATTATCATCACTCGGTACGTCTTACTTGTCAAATTATGCTTTATCTAAAATAGAAGCTTCCAAAATGAGTGTTTTTAGTAACTTTTCCACGCTCATCACAATACTTGCAGGCATAATCTTTTTACAGGAAGCCTTTCACTTTTACCACTTTATTGGAGGAATAATCATAATTATCGGTGTCATAGGGACAAACTATTTCGGATATCGGAGGGAATCATAATGAAAAAGTATAGCCTCTTGCTTTTAATCAGTTTTATTTGGGGCTCCCAATTTTTCTTCGTAGCCTTAGTAACGGATGATGTTGGAGCAATTACCTTATCATTGTTAAAAGCTCTTATCGGTGCCATTTGTTTATCCTTCATTAGCTTATTTTTAAAAAAGGAGACTGGCCATACCCATATAAAATTGTATGTTACAATTGCTTTTTTTGAAGTAGTGTTACCCTTTATCCTTATTGCTCAAGGTCAAAAGTATGTATCAAGCAGTATTGCATCCATGCTCATCGCAACGGTACCAATCATCACTTTAGCTCTTTTCGTTATTTTCTTTAAAAAGAAAGTAAGTCAGTTTCAATTTGTTGGCATTTTATTGGGCTTTTTAGGGATGGTCATTCTATCATGGCCGACACAAGCAATGAATGGTTCAGGAACAGTATTAGGGAATGTGCTCATTCTATTGGCTGCCATTAGCTTTGCACTATCATTAATTTTAATGGAAAAATTAGGTGATGGTTCACCAGTAATTCATATGCGAAACGTTTTATGGATCGCTACTATTCTATTACTACCATTGGCCTTTATCTTTGAACGCCCTTTACAAGTAGATGTGAGCATTCTACAAATAACTTCGATTATTACATTAGGTATTTTCCACGCAGGAATTGTTTATATGCTATATAATCTTTTAATTAAAGAGGAGGGTGCTTTATTTGCATCATTTAGTAATTATATTGTTCCTGTAGTAGGTGTATTGTTAGGTTATTTTATTTTAAACGAACCATTATCATTTCAACATTTAATAGGAATTTGTATAATTCTTTGTGCGCTTTTGTTGTCGAATAAACAGGCTTTCAAAAGTGATTAGACAGATGCTAGTCAGACCTCAAAAACAACTTATCTCTTAAATGTTAAGCATTTAAGAGATAAGTTGTTAATATTTGTAGAAGTTACTGAATTCTGTTCCTAAAAATACAGTAACCTTTAGATAATCATATCTAAAGGGGGAAATGCCCCTCATCATGGAAGAAATAGTGGGAAAATCCCTGAAGAAATACTTAAAAAATTAGATCCTAAAATAATGGTTTTTGGTAATTTTATAACTTTATTAGTTCGTTTAAAGCATTTGTATTATTGCTTGTCAAAACGGGAATTAATTCAGTTATTTTTTCTATATCCCAGTCCCACCACTTAAAAGTATTGAGAACATCGATCGTTTTCTCTTCAAATCTATAACGTATTAACTTAGCGGGATTCCCTCCTACAATTGAAAAGGATGGAACATCTTTGGTCACAACAGCATTTGTTGCGATTATAGCACCATCACCTATATTAACCCCAGGCATAATTGTAGCATTATAGCCTATCCACACGTCATTACCTATAACTGTATTACCTTTGAATTTACCACTTAAATTCTCTAAACCGACTTTCCAATCTCCACCAAATGCACCAAAGAGATAGGTTGTAAAAGCATTTGTATTATGATTTGCACCATTCATAATAAATTTGACGTTGGATGCAATAGCACAAAACTTTCCGGTTTTTAGTTTATCCCCATCGCTATCAAGCTAGGGTTTTATTACACCCCCAGAACGAAATTTTTTGGCTTTCTTGTAACGAAAAAGCTTATTTATCGTTTTGGGGTAATTGTTTTTCTTAGCTTGACGGCTATGTGAACGAACCCCTAATAGAAATTACATTTTCAACATCTCCTATTTACAAATCTATAAAAGTAGATATAATTGTTGGTATGGAACCTTCATTAATCTATAAAGCATTATCAAATGATACTAGGAGTCAAATCTTATTATGGCTAAAGAATCCAGAAGAGTTTTTTGACGAAAAGCCTTATTTAGAACAAGGCATTAGTTTTCAAGTTGGCGTATGTGTAGGAGATATCCAGCTCAAAACTGGATTAGCTCAATCAGTTATTTCTAGTTATTTATTAACGATGAAAAAAGCCGGATTATTAGAATCCGAACGAATTGGGAAATGGACGTATTATCGTCGAAATGAAAAAATAATACAAGAATTTTCCGATTACGTCCAAAACAAATTATAAAGTGAAACTTGAATTAGCGGTTTTTTTCACCTCCCCTGATTATTTACTTTCACGAATTCTGCTTTTACAGGCAGTCTGCTCTCCACCGCACCATTTTTTACGTGGAACTGACTGCCCGTTCATGCAAGACAAATGGAAAGGAGGATTTTTTTCGGAATTTCATATCTATTTATATAGATATCTGTTATTGTATATTTTAATTATCTGTACATAAACAAAATGATGATGACATTTTTAACGAGCTCTCCTCAAAGCAATACGCAACTATTTTTTACGTTAATGAATTAGAACCTATCACTTTCAAAATCAATATAGAAATGGAGACTTTTACAAATGAAAAAAGTAAGCCCTCTACTTATTATTATGCTAGCAGTAGGTGTATTTGGAATTATTACAACTGAGATGAGCATTGTTGGTGTATTACCCCAAATCACTCAAAAATTTGGAATTTCAACTGCTCAAGCCGGATTATTAGTGAGTATATTTGCTCTCACTGTTGCAATTTCCGGACCATTTTTAATCCTGCTCGTATCGGGGATAAATCGTAAAATAGTTTTATTAACATCCATCTCTATCTTTGTAATCTCTAATATAGTTTACGCTTATACAACACAATTTGATGTTATGCTCATTTTCCGTATTCTACCAGCAGCACTTCACCCACTCTTCTTTTCAATCGCTCTTGTAACCGCTGCGAAACTTGTCCCCCCAGAGAAAAGCGGCCAAGCAGTTACAAAAGTTTTTACGGGAATTACTGTTGGATTTGCCTTAGGTGTACCACTGACTTCTTACCTTGCAGAACAGTTTTCATTAGAAGTTGCATTCCTATTTGGAGCGGTTGTAAATGCTCTTGCCTTTATTGGAATATTGATTTTGCTCCCTTCTATGCCCGTCGAAGAAAAAATGTCTTTCGGCAAGCAAGTTCGTATATTGCGTAAACCAACATTATGGTTAAATATCGCAACCGTTACATTTCTTTTTGCAGCCATGTTTTCGGTATATAGTTACTTCGCTGAGTACCTTGCAAAAGTAACGAACATGAATGGCGCTCTCATCAGTATCATGCTATTTATATTTGGTGTCATTATGATTGTAGGGAATCATATATTTGGAACGCTTCTGCAAAAAAGTATCGTACATACCGTCATATGGTTCCCGATTTTATATTCTGTCGTTTATGTATTGGTTTATTATGTAGGCCCTTATCTGATCCCGATGATTTTTATGGTATTCATTTGGGGAATCGTACATTCCGGAGGTCTAATCGTCGGTCAAGCATGGTTAATCAGTGAAGCGAACGAAGCTCCTGAATTTGGTAATAGCTTATTCGTTTCATTCTCTAACCTTGGAATTACTTTAGGAACCTCTATTGGCGGCTGGTTCATTTCCCAATTAGGCATTCACCAGCTTATCTGGAGCGGATTCATATTTACACTGCTTTCATTTTTATTGATCATCATAAAATTAAAATTTTTCAACTCTAGTAACCAAGTGGTGCTACCCCAATAAATAAAAAACCCTCCCTCTTCAAATCTCTCAAAGTAAAGGGAGGATTTTTTTATTATTGAATATGTTAAACTTCCTGGTTGATTTCCGCTGCAGGCACTTGCTTTCCGATCCGATCACAACAAATTTGCATTATCAACACTGAGCTTTAACACAACCTTATTATTAAATAAGACTTACAATCCGCTTCTTCTTCCATGACCATCGATAATACGAGTATTGTAAAGCAAGGGTTACGATGAATGCAGCAGGATAGCCGATCCATATCCCTTTTATTCCAAGTGTAGTGTAGGTTGAAAGCAAGTATGCCACAGGTACTTCAACAAGCCAAATTGGTATAATGCTTAACACAGTTGGCCATAGGACTGTCCCGCTTGCACGCATAGTAGATGTTAGGATATACGAATGCCCAATAATTAAGTAGCTCCAAAGCGTAATCTTTAATAAGCTTTGGGCAATATCAATCGTATCCTTGCTTCTGAAACTCCCATAGCTAAAGCAATGGGGTTCTTGAGCGACTAGCTTGTTTCTTCTATACTCTCCCCTACTTTAATATACAAATAGGGTACAACATACAGACACTACAAAGCGTTTGCTCAAGACTTCTACAGCCAA
>NZ_JAGYPM010000002.1:475978-826633 GCF_018343665.1 Cytobacillus citreus | reverse complement strand
CTGAAACTCCCATAGCTAAAGCAATGGGGTTCTTGAGCGACTAGCTTGTTTCTTCTATACTCTCCCCTACTTTAATATACAAATAGGGTACAACATACAGACACTACAAAGCGTTTGCTCAAGACTTCTACAGCCAAACACCTCAGCGGTGCTTATCGACTGCATGGGCTCGTTTCTAACCCAACATTCCTTTAAATTCCAAAACTACTTATTTTGTTTTGATTACTTGATTTTATTCGTATAATTTCTATGTCATGTAGTTTCTTAAAATGATCATATTCATCCATACATAAATGCCTATTAATGCTATCAAGAGATTCCGTTACATTTTTTATGAGATAAGCAGAGTACAAATCACGTTGGACACGTTCATTTCTTATAAGATTCCATCTTTCAGACAAGGATTTCTTTTGAAAGGTGTCCGTCTCGTGATGATACTGACTAGCTTTTACCTTCGAGGTGTTGATCTTTTTCAGTTCTATGCCGAAGATAGATAGCTTTTGTTCTAAAATGGTTATAAGCATAGAGGGCGCTTTCCTAGCTATAGATTTTCCAAACCGTTTCTTTCGGCTGAAACGTCCGTTCTTGTTTCTAGTTGTTTCTTTTGCCCGTTTTTGAAGTGTTTGAAAATTCATAGTTTCAATGAAGAATTCATCACCTTGTTCTATTATTTGATTCGCTAAACGACAATGGTCTTGTTTTCGATAGACGGATTGAAGTCTATTCCTCTCTTGAAAAGTTGCCTTTAGCTTGCCGTACCGTTTGGATTGCACCCATTTCTTTGAGGAGCGATTGATGGTTCCGTCTTTATTAAACTTCTCTGGATTCATGGCCCTTCGGCTTCGGTCCATGGACCGTTGAATTAGACGGATTTCTTTTTGAATATGTATGACACTGGGAGCTAGTTCAACTAAAGATGCTTTAGAATCTGACACAATCGCGGCTGTTTGTGTACCAATGTCAATGCCAACTCTGCCTTTTCCAAGTTTGCCTTTTATTCCAACTTGATTATATTTTTGAGGAGGTGTACCTTCCAAGATCAGTTGAATTTGATATCGAATGGTTCCTTTCATAAAGGTTCGCAAAATCCGGGAATATTTTACTCTGCTTTCTAGAGCAAGAAACGCATAGTCATCCTTTGGTTTTATTCGAACAGGCAGCTCTAATCCCAGCCAATGAATCTTTCTATCTTTATAACGAATACCAGCGGCGTTCGTTTTTCCCTCTACAGAATTCAACTTTCCGAATCCTTTAAAAGACACTTTTGTCGCCGCCCCTATTTGTTTCTTTTTAACTGCATGGTATGCACGAGATGCGAGTTTTTGAGCTGTATGAGAATCAATTAAATGTTTAAATCGAGTTTGCATGGACTTTACATATGTATGGAGTGCGTATTCCTCTAATTTAAATCGTTTGTTCAATAGACGGAATGGAGTGGATCGTAGTTTGCGTTCTGATGGGGTCGATGAAGGAAGTTTACGGGCTTTCTGATAATCCTTAGATTCTTGCATGACTCGCAATCGTTTATCCGCTTCTGCTAAACATGCATTATAGATTTTTCGAGCAATCTCAAACCTTTTTTCAAGAATATGGGCCTCATGATGTCGAGTTTGAAGAGGAAGTGTTATTACATAACTGGACGTAGAAGAAGCCACGAAGCAGCCTCCTTTCCTTCTCTTGCATTTTAATATATGAAAATCGTTTAATAGATTTTATTGATTATCCACCGCAGTTGGAACCTAAAGAACATTTCTATCATAGTATATCAGATTTACAGAATAAAGAACATATGTTTCTATATAAATCTTCAGATACTTGAAGTACGCTAACGATTTTGACCTTTTAGCGGTTCTCCGTATCTGACCTCACTTTCATCCCAGTCTAAAGACGGGCTATGCCCGGTGTGGGCTTTCTCGTTCGGGAAATCTGTAATAAACAAGCCTAATATATTTTTCGAAAAGATATAGATGACAATAATTATGATTCCGCTAATAACATAGTTAAGCAAAACACCTGTCCTTATAACTTGCTTTAACCGATCAAGCTGATTAGCACCAATAGATTGTGCAGCAAAAACAGAGACAGCAATGCTTAGACTGATTGCTGGCATTTGCACATAACTTGCAACTTGATTAACGACCCCATATGCTGCCGTCGCATCAGAGCCATACCGATTTACAAATGAAATAACCGCAATTTCTGATAGCGAAAGGAGGATCATGCTAATACTCGCTGGAATCCCTAGACGGAGCAGCAATTTTAGCAATCCTCTATCCATGCGAAGATACTGACGAATCGATGCATCTAATTGAAGTGGATGCTTTACTTTATGCAAGTAAACTAGCATGATAATAAATGTTAAGAAAGTCGAGAGTAAGGATGCATATGCAGCACCATAGACACCGAGTTTTGGCAATCCAATCCATCCAAAGACTAATGGAGGTAAAAAAGCCAAGTTGAGCACTGTACTGACAATGAGAAAATAAAAAGGAGTTTTTGAATCACCTGTCCCACGCATAAAAGTTGTGTATACAGAGTACAAAAATAATACTGGCAAGGACCAGAACAAAATCCTAGCGTAGTGAGCACTTACTTCAATAATGTTATCAGGTGTGCTGATTAAGCGAAGGATATCCATCGTGAAAATTCCACCAATCACTGCCAATACTATACCCAGTAAAAAAGTGAATGTCAGTGTTGTCCCCACAACAGCCTTTAACCGCTCTTCATTTCTTGCACCGAATGCTTGACCTATTAATATTGAACTTCCAGATCCTATTCCGATTGCAAAAGAGATTAGCAGAAAAAATAAAGGAAAAAATGCTGAAATAGCAGCTAGTTCATCTACACCAAGCCATCGTCCAACAATGACCATTCCAAAAAGCTGACCAATTGATTGTAAAATATTACTGAGGAGCAGAGGAATTAGAAATAGAAGCATCGGTCGCCATACATGCGATTGACTTCCTCCCTTCCCCTCTGCACTCGTAATTTCATTCATTTTATTTTGTGTAGATTCCAAGTTTTATTCCTCCTTTTAGAGGGACTTTTCCTGATTATAACCACGCTCTCCATACGGCTGCAGCTGATTCAGCCACTTCTCTTCTAGCTTCTTCAACTCACGTTTCTCATCAAAAAAGCCTTCTTTTTTCTTTTTCAGCACTTCGAGAATCTCAAAGATAAAGGCACCCTTTCCAAATTGTCTCCATTCCTCCTGAAGCCTTTTATTTGTATCTGTTCCCATCTCTAAGCTGAATTTTTTTCCTTTTAATGTCCTTGTATTTCTCGTACTCCCAATAAATAATTTTCCATTTTGTGTATTTTTTATCTGATAGACGCCAGCTTCCACTTCCGTTTCTTTATAAAGCTGCTTTAGTTCTTTTTTTCTATCCATGATTCAACCTGCTTTCTTTCATTATTTTTTCAGCCAATATTGGCTCCCGTCTGACTTTCGATCTAAAAATCCATATTCAATCAAATATCGTCTTAGCAATACATAGTCATGGTACGATTCGTTTAAGACCTGATTAATTTCCTTTTCGGTGTAGATCCTTCCATCTTCAAAATGATCAGCAATGGCTCGAAGGACAATAAGTTTATGCTTTTGTTTTAGAGGAAAGGTGTTCAATTGCCCCTTCGTCCCTTCAGGAAAATACTTCAACAATAATTCCTCGTTTTCTTCCTCTGTCACATTGTAGCGGTCATCGACCATCCTTGCTGTTTTATGAACATCGATAAAGGTGGGAGCATGCTGGTCCTTCTCCTTCAAAAGCTCCATCATTGTCAAAAACAACTTTGCTTGGCGTTCTTTTTCTTTTAAAACAAAGCGATGATTTCGAATCGTGGAAGCACTCCCGATACCCATTTCCTCTTGAATATCTGCATCGCTTTTCCCTTCATAAAAAAGGCGGAGAAGACGATTTTGATGATCCGTAAGGCCTGTAAGCTTTTTATCAAGATCAATTAAGTAAGAAAAAACAGATTGATGGGCAATTTCAATATGAAGTCGCATATACTTTTCTGACTCATAAAAAACACCCTCTTCTTGATAGACAATCCCTTTTTCTATTTGCTTTCCGCATAGCAGGCACATATGAGAATTCTCATCTTGAATATACCCGCGTTTCAGCTCCTCTAAGGAAGCACTCCAAAAAAGCTCCGACAACTTCACTATATAGTCACTCCACTCGTTTGTTTGGGTTATAACAAACATATTATATTTTTGTTTATTCATTGTCAAACATAATTATATTGCATCTAGGAAAGTTATTAAATTTTAACTCATTTTTCTAAACATTTTAATCTGCTCCTTTCTTAGAGCAACAAAAATAGACGTGCTCCTACTCAACGAATAGAACCAACGCCCGAAGCACATTAAAAAGATATGCTCTAATAGATTAGTACTCAGTTAAGTTGATAATTTCAACTAGTCAAAGTATACAGGAGAAGACAAGATTATTTTATTTTACAGAAAAACCATTATTTAAGAATTTATTCTCTTAAATAGTTAAATTAAAATAAGCCTTTCCATCAAAACACTGATACAACGTTATGGAAATTCTCATATTAAAATCCTAATTTCTCAGTAAAAATGAAAAATCAAGCTTTTTTAGTAGGAAAAGGACGTGAAGAAAGCGAAATAGCTATACAGAGATCATTAAAAAGGGGAGGTTTTTTACTTTGGAACAAACAATTATGCACCATTTGGAAACAGTGCGCAAAATAACTGAGCAAACGATGAAGAAAATTCCAGAAGAAATTTCAGATATCATTCCAGAAGGTTTTAACAACAATATTCGTTGGAACTTTGGACACATTGCATTCGTACAGGAAAAGCTCGTCTTTGAACTTTTAGGTGAAGAGATGAATTTTCCGAAAGATTACGAGCAGCTCTTTGGTGCTGGAACGAAACCGGCAGAATGGAAAGAAACGCAGCCATCATATGCAGAGATTGCCAAGATTTTGACGGAACAAAAAACGAGAATAAAAGATTTTCTTCAAGGACGTTTGCATGAAAAGCTGCCAACTCCATTTACAAACCGAGTAGGCATTACATTTTACACAGTTGGTGAGGCATTTTTGTTTAGCTTTTACCATGAAGCATTACACATCGAAACGATTAAGCGATTATATCGATCTATTTCTTCTATATAACTTTCTTTTAGACGGCATGGGGTCTTGCCAACAGAATCTGAAGTTGGGAAGACACCTCATTGTTAATAGTCAGTTCACCATTTTCTTATTCAACTATATGGCCTTTAAAAGCAAAAAGAACGAAATCCTTACTACAGGATAGCGCCCAATTGAATAAACCACTAATTATTTTAGCTGTTATTATGAAAAAACTTTAAGTGTGTAACTTCACAATATAGCTTTTATAATAGTTCCTATTCCATTAACAGCCACCAATAACGGTGACTGTTAATTTTTTACAATTAAATATCATATTTACTTTTAAATTCAAAAATCTCATCAACAGCCTGGTGATATCCACCCGATTTTTGAAAGGATTCCCTTATATTTGAAACAGCTTTATGGAAAGATGGGTTGTTTAAGACATAATCTGCGGCTTCACGTAGTTGATTTGCAGTCAAGCCTAGCATTTGTAATTTAATACCGGCACCGATATTGGCAACTTGCCCGGCAATGATCGGCTGATCCGCACTTTGTGGGATTACAATGAGCGGAACCCCGTAATAGAGACCTTCATGGGTACTGTTCATTCCACCATGTGTAATAAATAATTTAGTATATTTAAGTACCTCTGTTTGTGGAACATAATTTTTTACAATGAAGTTTTTAGGGATCTCCCCTAAATCAGATATTTGAGTTTTTTCCCCAATCGACATGACAACGGTATCATCAGTGTTCCCAAAAGCCTTAAAACAAAGCTTATAAAAATCAGTGGCTTGGTTAAAGACGGTACCAAGAGAAATATAAATTGGTCTTTTTCCCTTGATTGCTGTAAGGTCAAAGTTTTCTTGAATTAATCGTGTAGAGATGGATGGACCTATAAATTTGTAAGTTTGGTCGAATGCTTCTCCAAAAGGTTGAAACTCCTTAGTTGTATAACAGATTGTAAGTGGTGCAGGATTACAAAAAACTTCGTAAGGAGAATGGATCTCGACATCGTATTTTTCCTTCACCATTGCCGTCAGGCTTTGATGTTTATCGTTTATTTCTTTAACAAATTCTGCAGGAATGTTTTTAGAGAGCTGTTCTAACATTTTATCAAATGATACCTTTGTCTGCGCAAAGGAAGTACAAGAATTGATTGCCGGAAGCTTAAGGATTTGGGCAAGTAAACGACCACAACCAAACATAGAATCATGGATGATGTAATCAAAATGTTCTCCTTCAATCTGTTCAAGCACGCTAGGTATGACAATATCTGCCGTAAGTAAAAGACCGTTAATTCTTTCAAGTAAATAATTTCTTCCACCCGAGATAAAGGCTTTTATAAATTTTTGACCGTCCAATGTTCGAACAGTAGCTCCCGTCTTCTCAATTCGCTCTCGAAAAGCTTCTATCGTAAAGTACACTACCTCTTCGCCGCGCGTAATAAGCTCTTGCACAACTCCAATAGTTGGATTGATATGTCCTTCTGATCCGGCATTAATAAATAAAACACGTGCCATTTTCACCACTCCTTAGCTAAAATGTTTTCTAGTTTGTGTATAAGTAAGAGTCACTGTCCCATCCATTGAACTTAAATAATGGCATTAAATTTATCATAGTACAACACTTGAAATCTCAAACTTTTAAACGAAGTTATTTAAAAAGCTCTTCCCTTTAAGAAGCTTTATATAGCTTAATCGTTTTCGAATTTTCCTTTTTTCAGGTATCCATTATCATGTAAATGTTTCAATCCTGTTAAAAATAAATTAAAAAATAGCTCATAATGATTCTTTCCGTAAGATTCATTTTATAATGCCACTAGATGATTATACTTCTAGCCTAAGGAAGGAGATCGATTATGAAAAAAATGATGTTTACATTAATAGCCGGTCTAATGGCCGTTGTTTTAGCAGCATGCGGAGGAAATGAAGAAAGTAAAGAAGCTAAAAATGATAATAAAGCAAAAACAGCGGAAACTGATCAGCAGAAGGAACAGCAAAAGCAAATGGAAGAAATGCAAAAGAAATTAGAAGCACAGCAAGTAGATGAAAAGAAAACTGTTGCCATAGTGAATGATAAAAAAATTTTAGGAAGCGACTATAATAGCGCCTTAGCATCTACACAAGGACAAATGCTGCAAATGGGACAAGATCCGACTTCTAAAGATGCTGCAGAGCAAGTGAAAAAACAAACAATTGACAGCTTAGTCGGACAAGCTCTTCTTCTTCTAGAGACAGATAAAAAAGGCTATAAAGTTTCAAAGGCAGATATTAATAAGCAGCTGGACGAAACGAAAAAGCAGTTTAAAACAGAAGAAGAATTCAAAGCCGCTCTTAAAGAATCCGGCATGGATATGAAAACACTTGAAACTCAAATAGCTGACGATATTAAACTTAAACAATACATTGAGAAAGAAGTACCTGCTGGTGAAATAACCGATGAAGAAATTCAAAAAGCGTATGATCAATATGCGGAACAAGGAAAGAGCACTGGACAAGAAGTTCCAATGCTTGAAGAAGTAAAACCGCAAATCGAACAAGCTCTTCAACAGCAAAAACAGCAGGAAAAACTCGTTCATCAGGTTGAAGAGTTAAAGAAAAATGCGAAGATTGATATTAAGATTTAAGATGTTACACACAAGAAGGTTGGCCAGTTTTTTACTGGTTGACCTTTTTTCATTTGGTCTTATTCTTTTAAATACTCTGCTTTACTCACGATTTATCCCCCCTAATAGTGCTGAATCAATTTTTTGTTTATACTCCAACCAATCTTCAAGCAGTTCTTCATACTTGGCACGACCACTTTTGGTAATTCGATAATATCTCTGGTTTCTTCCTTGAAAGGGCTGATCAACATGTATTAAATAGTCGGTATGATTATTATGAGAGGGTTATTGGACATGTGTGGTTCTAATCTTTTCTAACAAAAATAGGCTGAACCTAGAGGTGGAACAGCCTGATAAAATACTTAAATAAATACTTCTTTTCTAAGAAGGAAGAACATTTCGCACAAAAAAAATTCTGGCCTACTTCCTATTAGAAGGATAGGCCCAAATTTTTTATTACTTATGAATTTCATCATATGCTTTTTTTATGTCTTCTACTGTTTTATCCAGTTCTACTCCCCAATTATCATTAATCTTCTTTAGAACAACTTGGCCATTTGTATCAAGAATGGCATAGCCTCTATAGGCGACATCTCCATTTTTCATTCCTATTTGATCAATTAATTCTAGTTCCGGATCAGAGACAAATGGAAGACTCTTTCCGAAAAAGTCATCAAGTTCTTTGTATACTTGTTTCTGTTCTTCTGGTTGATCACTGCTAATTATATACATTTCCATATCCATGCCGTCTAACTTTTGAAGCTCGCTATGCAACTCAACTAGTTGCTGGTGGCAGGTACCTCAGGTGTATGTTGTAATAAAAAAGAATAATACAGGCTTATCCTGTGGGAATGTTACTTCATTGTTATTATGGTCCAACAATGTAATGGATTCATCTATTTTTTTTGGTCCGCATGCTGATAACATAAGCATGACTACTGCTAAAATGATTAAGGTTTTTATTTTCATAACTGCCCTCACTATTTTGTATTACTCAGCCTCAGATACGACTGTAAAACGTTCATTTATGTGCTTCGGATTTTCAATTTCGTCTACTACAGCAATCGCATAATCCGCATAGCTAACATAGCTATCACCTTTAGTATTTACAATGAGGTTGTCTTTTCCTTTTTGACAAGCACCCCTTCTTTTACCTTCTGGGTTAAAGATGGCCGTTGGGCTATGGAAGGTCCACTTAATTTCAGTCGTTTTTTGAAGGTCCTCCAGGTTTTTACCTTGATTAAATGCTGTTGCAAAATACTCTTTAGGGAATTCTGGGGTATCTAGTAAACGTGTCGTTTTACCTTCATCAACAAATAGGCTTCCTGCTCCTCCAACGACAAATAATCTTGTTTCAGGAGCACCCTTTAAAGCTTCAATTAAAGCTGTTCCAGCTTCCACATGAAGATTCTCTTGTCCTGGAACTGCACCAAAGGCATTAACTACTGTATCAAATTGCTTTAGATCTTCTGCCTTTAATTCTAACACGTTTTTTTCCAAAACAGTTACAGTTGTATCCGTTACTTTTGAAGCATTTCTCACAATAGCTTTAACTTCATGACCTCTATCCAAAGCCTCTTTAAAAATAAGGCTACCTGCTTTTCCTTTTTGCTCCAATCACCCCTATTTTCATTTAAAAAACCTCATAGTTTTTATTTTCACGGCATGATGAGAAGACATACATTATTAATTTCTTACTTTTAACCATTGTAATTGTAACAGTTACAATTACAATTACAACAAAAATAAAAAAATTAGATGCTTTATCCAATTTTTTTATTTAAAAACGTGATGATATCCTCCATCGTTACTTCTTTAAGTACCAATTCCATAGCTTCTTGAGCCTTCATTAAAATCAATTCTAGCACGGATTGAATAGTAGCTCCGACAGGACAGCTAGGATTTGGGTGGTCATGGAATTGGAATAATTCGCCTTCTTCAACAACCTCGACTGCATGATATACATCAAGAAGGGTAATTTCATTTAAAGGTTTTTGAATCTCAGCTCCACCTGTTCCTCTGCGAACTTGAATTAATCCTGCTTTTTTAAGCATACCCATCACTCGCCGAATAACGACCGGATTTGTTTCACACTCCCCGCAATCCATTCAGACGTACAAAGTGTACTCTTTTCAAAGTTTACGAGAGATAAAATATGGACAGCTACAGTAAACCGGCTGCTGATTTTCATATGCCTTCGTCTCCTGATGTAATCATTAAGTTACATCATACACTAAGTGTCAAGATAAAAATCCAATAAGTACTGAAAACACCAAAACGACTAGTTTATAATGTCGTTTTGGTGTTTCATTTTTAGATCACTTTTTTTCCATAACGGCAAAGTAATTTTCTTCATTATCAGCAAAGTTAAATACTCTACCAGAAGGCATATTAACAATTTCCCCGACTTTAATATTTTTATCTGTAAAATCTTTATATAATTCATCAAGGTTTTCTGAGTAAAACATTAACGACGGTGTACCAAGATTTAATTCCGGAGACATCTTAGCAATTAATTCCTTATTGTGGAGGACAATACTTGTTTCTGCATCCTTTCTTGGAGCAATTTCAATCCATCTCATTCCTTGGCCAGTATCTACTTCAGAAACTACAATAAAACCAAACTTTTCTGTCCAAAACTTCACTGCCTCATCTTGGTTGTTTACATAGAGCATAATTTGTCCAACTTTATTAATCATTTTCTCATCTTCCTTTCTGCTAAGACAGGTAATTTTAATATTTTGTTCCTTTGTGAATTTCATTATACTTTGGTAGATTCACTTATCATACTGCTAATTTCGACAAAAATAATAGAACAATTAATATTGATTTCATATTCACTTTTTTTATAATAGATCCAGATTGTTAAGCAATGAAGCTGCATTTTTTTGAATCTCAATCACCAAATGCAAAAATCAGTTCTGTCTCACAAACTAATTCTCCATCAACAGTAGCAATACCTTTCCCTTTCCCAATAGGTCCTTTCAGACGAGTGATTTCTACCTCAAGACGGAGTTGGTCTCCTGGTCTGACTTGACGTTTAAAACGACATTTATCAATTCCTGCTAAAAGTCCTAGTCTCCCTTGATTTCCTTCTTTTGTTAGCATCACCACTGCACTAACTTGAGCTAATGCCTCTACAATTAGTACCCCTGGCATAACTGGGTAATTGGGGAAGTGCCCAGTAAAAAAAACTTCATTTGCTGTCACATTTTTTAAACCAACAGCGCTTTTTCCCTCTTCTAATTTCAGAATCCTATCTACTAATAGGAAAGGATAGCGATGTCTTATAATTTCTTTTATTTTTTGAGTATCGAACATATGAAGCCTCCATTTCAACTATTTGAATAGTCACATTAGATATTTTCTTATTTTTTATTATACCAGCTGGTGTTAGTACCTGATAATAAAAAAATGATTGTTTTGTAAAGCGGCAAAAAAAGACTTTTGTGTTGAAAAAGACACAAAAGCCCGAACTTTTTTAGTAGATCCTTCGCTTAACATTTTTGATCACTACTTTACTATGAGGAATGCTAGGCATGCTAACCATGCTGAAACTTAAATCCTGATCAGGAACTTCATAATCTATTCGATTTGCTAGATAATCAAGATTCACTTTCATGACTTCAATGGTGACCCACTCACCGGCACAGCGATGTCCCATAAAGTAATCACCACCACCCTGCGGAATAAAGTTGAAAGGGCTGCCATCCCATTTTGCAAAACGATCCGGATTAAACACTTCAGGATTGTCCCAAATTTTTGGGTCGTGATTTGTACCGTAAATATCCAGCAAAGTTAATGTTCCTTCTTCAAATTTATAGCTCTTCCAGGTGAATTCTTTTTTTACCAGTGCTACAACAAAAGGAAAAAACGGGTAAAAACGTCGAACTTCCTGTACAAACATCTGAGCATATTTATCTTCTCCAGATTCAAGTTTTTTTCTTTCTTCCGGATAGTGATAGACTGCCAGCGCAGTGAAATTGATAAATATAGCAATTGCCACAATAGGTCTTAAGATATTGATCACTTCCACTGCAGCGGTCTCTAAATCCAAAAGATTCCCTTCTAGATCACGATGCCAAGCAAATCTATGCAGTGTAGAATTTTCAGGAGGATTCACTTCCTTAGCACGAACTTTCTCAATAAGTTCTCCGATCCATTTTTCTACTTGATTCCGTGCATTTCTCCCTAGCCAATGAGAAGGACCAATTGAAGCTGCGGACTCGAACATTGCCCCTAAATCTTTTGTCAGCCCCTTTACTTCATCTTCTTGTACAGGGACACCTGCCCACTCGCAGGCAGTTCTGCACATAATTTCCTGCGCTTCTTCATAAAGAATAACCTTATCCATTTGTTCCCATTTATCTACTGCTAATTCCCACTGTTTCTTTGTAATAGCGGTTAATTTCTCAATTTCGTTAGGAGACATAATCGACATAAACATTTCCTTACGATGTTTATGAGGCTGTCCATCTAACGCCTGAACACCATTCTTGCCAAACAATGTCTGTACAACTCGGTTAGGTGCGGCATCTTGCCTATTGAACTTATCCGTGTCATAAAAAACTTCCGCAGCTTCCTTTCCGCCCATACAGATTGCTTTCTTTCCAAGCAATCGGGTCTCGAAAATATCAGAATTAAAACTGTGCCGTCTGTTTAAAATGTACAAATATCCTTCTCTTAAAAGGCTCAAACTATGGTCTATTCCTTCTTCCTGTGGCATTTGATTTGTATGTGGCATATAAACCAGCTCCATTTTCCTAAAGTAATAGTCTTATTATTTATAAATTATTCCCTATTTACTCTCGAAAAAAATTAGATCTAGTCTACATGGAACAACAAATACTCAACTATAACCAGCTTGTGGCCAATTGTCTCATCTTTAAAATAATCATTTTATGTTTCGTTTCATTTTGGTTTTGGAGAAGGGCTAGTATTTGTCTCTGAACTTCCTGCTTATTTAGATGAAATACCAAGCCAATAAATTAAATCCTCTATTTCGCCAACCCCTAGATTTCCTCCAGAAATTAAAACAGAAAGTCTGGACTGAAGTGAAGATCCTCACGTATATTTCTCCTTTTTAATTTTCGGATGTATCGGGATTCCTGTCATGAATATCCTAGCGTTACTGACTCCCTTTTTATTCAATATGCCGTTCTTGGCAACCATGACTATGTTCTACAAAATCTTTAACAAACACACTTGAACGATATAACTGCAAGGTGCTCCAAAACAATAATGACGTGATCCATGTTAGTGGAAATCCCGTTTATTTTTATCTGAGTGTGAAAAATTATTTGTGGAAAAATCCCACTGAAAGTAACTGTTATTTAGAATAGATTGGAAACGATAAAAATGAGGTAAAGGAAAGGATTCCTCTAGATTATGGATTGGGTTTATGTTAACTTTTTCCTAATTTTAACAATAACACCTTTTCTATACCAAAAATTGGTTGCATGTTTCTATTCAAAATTCAACACCCTATATCATGTTAAACCAATTAAAGAGGAGGAGTCTTAAATGACAGTCATCACAAACTTAAAACAAACGATTTCAGGGTTAAAAAGTGCACAAGCAAGCTTGGAGGGTTTTGCGCTTGACACTGACAATCAACAGGCAAAGCAATTATTTCAAAGTACATCTCAACAAACTCAACTTATTGTTGAACAACTAAATACACGACTTCAGCAAGTTGAACAAGAAGAACCACAATACAAACAATAATTTTTTAAAGAATAATTTTGCAATTAGAAAATAATTCAACATTTTCTTTAACAATCAAGTAAAATAAACGCCAATTTATTACACAACATTAGAAGAGTAATGAGGCTGACGCAAAAGGTCGTTTTTAACGACTTTTTAGGGTCAGCTCTTTTTTATTTGGTTCTTTTTCGGATAATTATTGATCTGATATACGAAAGGGGGACTGTATTTCTCTTTTAATGTGCTATTTTTGACTTTTTTTTAATTGTGGGATACACAAATAAGACCCCATTCCACTGTTTTTTGGAAAGGCCTCTTAATGAAAAACGTTGGATGGCCAAATACTGGTTACACATCGATTTTTTCTTGTTTTTTTATGTAAAAAGAGGGTGTCCAAAAGCTAAGCTTTTAGGACACTCTCTTTTACTTGTTTTGATGTCTTTTCTAATTGCTAAAACGTGTACTTAAACTGAGGAGAAAACTTATGTTTTTTTTCCAAATATCCCACGCAAAAGAACCCCTTAACATTATGATATTCCTCATGCATTTTTTCTTCGTCGATAAAATTAAACCATTTACCGATTTTTTAAGGGTTCTAGAACACCAAAAGCATCTCGAACACAATTTTTGTTTTTTGCGTAAAATTTCTTCTTTAGCATTTCAAATATAAGGACACGTATTAAATCCTGCTTATATAGCATATGTATAAGTACATGCTATGCGGTTCTTTTAGAACGGTTATTTAATCCCCTTTTTCCATTCGATTAGAAAGGAGGATAATTAATAAAGTTGGAATGGTTCAGTTCTTTCTTAATTTTTAATTTGATTGGAATAAGTACAAATATAGACAATATCGGTGTTGGAATTGCCTATAGGCTTAAAAATATAAAAATACCTTTTTGGTTCAACCTGATCATTAATGTTATTGGATTCTTTTCTACAATCAATACTCTTCACTTATAGCTGGGTTTATTTTAATTATAATCGGATTTAAGCAATTATTTTAAACTTTTGTTGAAACTTCCCTTTTAGATTGCCAAATCTCTATCAAGTTAATTTAGAACATAACACGTCATTTTTATCAACTTCTAGTTTAGTGACTTTTCTTCGATTAGAGGAAGTAAAAGCATGCATTTCATTTTTAAGTCTTTAATGATTAAACGACCATTAACTGAAAGGATAAAGTTGTAGAATATGGTAACGCTAATTTTTTCAACTATCATTTTTTTTGTAGCTACAAACATTGATGACATTTTCCTCTTGATGACTTGGTTCTCACAAGCAAAGACAACAGAACAGAAACGATTTATTGTGGCTGGACAATACTTGGGATTTATTCTTCTTCTTACCATAAGTATAATTGGAGCATTTGGAGCTTTACTCATTCCTAAAGCATGGATAGGTATACTTGGATTAATTCCTATCTTTATTGGAATACAATCACTGGTATCTTTGTGCCAAATGAGGAAAGATAAATCTAATCGATTTGTTTGGTTATTAAAAACTGCCTCAGTCACATTTGTTAATGGTGTTGATAATATAGGTGTTTACATTCCTTTCTTTTCAGCCAATAGTTTACGGAATATTATTCTTATTATGGTTATCCTTTTAGCACTCGTTGCAGTTTTGTGTTATTTAGGTAATGCCCTCGTACACCAACCGTTAATAGCTCAGACTTTAGAACGTAAAGGTCACATTATTGTTCCTTTTGTATTAATAGGATTAGGTACTTTTATTTTGATTAAACATGATACGTTTCGTTACGTTTTTAATTTCTAATTATCAATTAATTACCAGTCAAAAATGGCTGGTTTTTTATTTCTAAAATAATATAACAACTGACTCTTATAATATGATAAGTTAATGGTCGTCAAGCCGTAGTCTTACAATCGTAAGACCCTGCATCCCTAATATAGTCAGATTCATTTTAATTCTGATTGCCTTGATCATGACAATCTAGGAGTTATTGAGTAATAACAGTAATGTCTAAGCTTAGAAAACACGGCAATCACCGAATACTTCTTTTATATAATGAGATCTTCCTAGCAGTAATTTTATCAAAAAAATGGAGAATAACAGAAGAAACACCAATCTACAAAGATGTAATTGGTGTTTCTTTAATAATTAAAACTTATTTTGCAAATCTATGATTTCCAATGGTTAGAGTCGTTTGTGTTGAATAAATCCATTCACTTGTTGAAGTCTTAGGATTATAAAAGTATAAGGAGCCTTTTCCTTGCCCTCTAAACGCTATTGCTTCTTCTACAGCTTTTTTTGAAACACTGTCCGCTGCTTGATTGATCGTTCCATTTTGAACAGGTGTAAAAGCGTAATGTCCACTTACTTTTTGATAAATGACATCTCTTACTGTATTAGGAAAGCTTGAGCTGTCCACTCTGTTTAAGATAACAGTTGCAACAGCCACTTTTCCTGCGTAGGGCTCTCCCTTAGCTTCAGCATGTACAAGACGAGCCATTAAATCTTTATCAGCTTCTGATATTTTCGTAGTTGGGATAAGAAGCTTTTCCCCTGGATATATCATTTCACTAGACTTATTATTTGCTTTCATTAACTCTAGGACAGAAACCCCGTATTTTTTACCAATGATCCAGTAGGTTTCCCCTGTATGTACAAGATGAGTGTTCGTTGCCGCTTCAGAATGAGAAGTGAATCCAAAAATTGAAAATGATAGAGTAGACACAATTAATAGTTTCTTCCATTTTTTCATGCTTGTTAACCTCCTATTGCCTCAGATGATGATTTATTAGTAGGTTAACAGATGTAATATTGTGAAACCTACTCCAAAATATGGAAGCTAAATAAAGGATAGATATTTGCACATCACTACTACAACGAGCATTACCGTAGCAAAATATGGATACATTTTATTTTATACAGCATTTAACTATTACTTCATAATTTGGATCATTTATGACATTCATTTCGTGTTTGTATCAGTGGTTTTTACCTTTAATATTGATTTGATTTGATTCTTTGAAAAACCAGTTATATAAAAACACGCTGCCATAGCAATAAAGGAAACAAACGAAGCAAAGATTAATCCAATGAATGCCATAAAAGTGTCATGTTGCTTTTCTTCAAAGAACTAATTCGTGTGGTCTCATGAACGGCCTATGAGACCTCTTTTCCTAAAAAAGCTGATCTCATTGACTCATAAACTACTTTCACAACTACATAACCAAAAAAGCAGCTATGAATGGTCTCATAACTGCTCTCAAGGTATTTCCATATATAAATCTGCATTCTACATAACTAAATATAGATATGTAGAATGCAAGTATTAGGCAATCAAGGTTTCTTTAACATCCATAGTTGTTCAAGGCATTACATAACCACATAGTATATCCCCACAACAACAACCAAATAGACAGCAGCTGAAAGCGCCCTTTTTTTCATATCCAGCATCTCCTCCTATAATTTTACACGCTGAAGTCGAAGTGCATTAAGAACAACTGATACGGAACTGAAAGCCATGGCAGCACCAGCGAGCCAAGGAGCAAGAAAACCAAAAGCTGCGATTGGGATTCCTAGCGTATTATAAGCTAATGCCCAGAAAAGGTTTTGTCTTATATTTCGGATTGTTTTCTTACTCATAAAAATGGCATCAGCAATGCTGTTTAGATCTCCACGGATCAATGTAATATCTGCTACTTCCATTGCGACATCGGTTCCTGTGCCAATGGCCATCCCGATATCTGCGATCGCTAATGCTGGAGCATCATTGATACCATCACCGACCATTGCTACTTTCTTGCCTTGTTGCTGCAGCTTCTTCACTTCCTCGGCTTTCCCCTCAGGCAGCACTTCTGCAATGACATGGTCAATTCCAGCCTGTGCAGCAATTGCTTTCGCCGTTTGTTCATTATCACCAGTAATCATAATGACTTCAAGGCCCATATCTTTTAAGCGGCTTATCGCTTTAGCGGATGTTTCCTTGATGGTATCGGCAACCGCAACGATCCCTGCATATTCACCATTTATAGCCGTTAACATGGCTGTCTTTCCTTGCTTCTCAAGAGCGCTCATCTTTTCTAAAGCATGATCAATTTCTATGCTGAATTTTTTCATCAAACGGCGAGTACCAATTAGAATTTCCGTATCATCGACGATCGCTTTAATGCCATAGCCTGGAATGGCCTCAAAGTCTTTAACATCCTTTAGATCAATCTGCTTTTCTTTAATCCCATTCACAATTGCTTGGGCAAGTGGATGTTCAGATTGCTTCTCAGCTGAACCAACGAATGTTAGAAACTCTGTTTTATCCATTTCAGTGATGACATCAGTTAAAACAGGATCTCCGTTTGTAATCGTTCCTGTTTTATCTAGAATGACGCTTTTAATTCGGTGAGTCATTTCCAGATGCTCTCCGCCTTTGAAAAGAATCCCATATTCAGCAGCACGGCCTGAACCTGCCATGATGGAAGTTGGAGTTGCCAGCCCAAGAGCACATGGACATGCAATGACAAGAACAGCAATTAATTTTTCAAGTGCCTCTGCAAAATCCCCAGGGGCAACGGCAAAGTACCAAATCAAAAATGTAATGACTGCAATTCCCACAACGATCGGAACAAAAACACCTGAAATTATATCAGCCAGACGTTGAATTGGCGCTTTTGAGCCTTGAGCATCCTCAACCACTTTAATAATTTGAGCAAGAGCCGTATCTTTTCCTACTTTTGTGGCTTTTATTTTTATAAATCCATTTTTATTAATCGTGGCACCAATAACTGTATCGCCAACCGTCTTATCAATCGGAACACTTTCCCCTGTGATCATCGATTCATCAAGAGCAGACTGCCCCTCTAAAATCTCACCATCGACCGGAATTTTTTCTCCCGGTTTTACCAAAATAATATCCCCTGCCACAACTTCTTCTAGCGGAATTTCTAATTCTTGATCCTCTCGAATAACGAGGGCTGTCTTCGCTTGTAAACCCATCAGTTTCTTTATTGCTTCAGAAGAACGTCCTTTTGCTTTAGCTTCAAACAATTTCCCTAAAATAATTAATGTGATAAGGACCGCACTTGTTTCGAAGTATAGGCCAACTGGATGACCATGATTTCCTATTGTTCCAATGGCTAAATAGACACTGTAAAAATAAGCGGCAGAGGTACCTAATGCAACGAGAACATCCATATTTGCACTTTTATTTCTTAGCGCTTTATAAGCCCCTACATAAAACTGTTTCCCTATATAAAATTGTACAGGTGTTGCCAGAGCCATTTGTACCCATGGGTTCATAAACGCATCAGGCACGTATAAAAAAGAAGTGAAGCTGAAATGACCTGCCATTGCCCAAAGCAGCGGGATGGAAAGAATCGCTGAAAAGATAAACTTTCCCTGCTGGGTTTCGATTTCTTTCATACGCTGATCAACGGTTTCTTTTTCATTGTCTTCCGTTTTGACAGTTGCGCCATAGCCTAATTTTTCAACCTTTTGCGTCATATCCTTTGTTGAAACAATCGCTGGGTTGTACTCGATTGATGCTTTTTCAAGGGCAAGGTTTACTGTTGCCTGGAGAACCCCATCCGTTTTATTAAGGCCTTTTTCGATTCTAGTAGCACATGCGGCACAAGTCATGCCAGTGAGAGCTAATTCAGTTTTTTCCGTTATGATATCATAGCCAAGCGCTTTAATTTTATTCTGGATATCGGCTGGACCCATTGTTGCCCCATCAAATTTTACAGTTGCTTTTTCTAGAGCCAAATTGACGTTTGCTTCAAGAACGCCATCCATTTTATTTAAGCCTTTTTCAATACGTGTAGCACATGCGGCACATGTCATGCCAGTAACTTGAAACTGGCTTTCATGCATTTTTTGCATTTTCCCACTCATTCCCTCATCTCCCTATACCTATGGTGGGTATATTTTTTTGAAAAATAGAACGTGCTATTGCTAGCACGTATTTTTTTCCAAATTACTATTTTACATCATAGCCTTGATCATCAATTGTTTCCTTAATTTTGTCTAAAGACACTTCGTTTGAAATATATTCAACATCAACAGTTCCACTGTCTAAATGAACTTTTACACTTTCAATTCCAGCTAATTCTCCAACACTGCCTTCAACCGCTTTCACACAATGTCCGCAAGACATTCCAGCTACATGTAATGTTACTTTTTCCATTATTGAACAACTCCCTTATTTTTTCATCAATTTTTGTATAGTAATTAATACTTCATCTAAAACTTCCATATCCCCTTCTTGAAGACGATCAACAACACAACCCTTTAAATGTCCTTCTAACAATATTTTTGCTACACTGTTCAAGGCGGATTGAGTAGCCGAAATTTGTGTAATGACATCATCACAATAAGTGTCTCTTTCGATTAAACCTTTAATCCCGCGAATTTGGCCTTCAATTCGGTTTAATCTTGTCACAAGATTTTTCTTTACCTTATCAGAATGATGAGCTTTTCTCTCACTTAGAGTTGAGCAGCAGCTTTCTTCTTCGAATTCTAGGGAATCATTATTCAGTTCGGATACCATTTAGCTTCCCCCTTTTATTTATTTATATCATACCCCTGTATAGTATGTAAAGGGGTTTATTAATCAATTTTTTTTAGACATAATCCCTATAGGCACTATTATAGGTAATAATTATATAACTGAAAATAATTAATTGGCTATTCATGTAATAGCAAATTTATTTTCCATACTTTATAAATTCCGCTTTCGTTATTTAGTTCCATTCCATCACCTTTCTTATAAACAAACTCATTTTTAAATTTTTCCTTTCATTCCTTAAATTATGTTACTTATTTATGGTAAAAGCTTATCCGAGATTATTAAGAATCCACATGTAAAAAATAATTCGTTTAAGTTGTTGAATTTTACTCATAATAATCTTTGATGTGCTTAATAAATTGAAAAGGAGTTGAACGATACATGCAATTTGATTCGAGTAATACTATCGAAACGGCAATATTAAAGTATAAAGAAGGACTTGGAATGTTCGCTGAAAAAATGCCCGAATTAGTAGATAGGTATCATTCTTTTACAGAGGAATGCTTTAAGGATGGGGCATTAACTCAAAAGGAAAAACAACTAATCGCTCTTGGCATTAGTCTTCATGCTCAAGATGAATATTGCATCATGTACCATACAAAAGGATGTCTCGATCAAGGATGCAGTGAGCAGGAAATACTAGAAGCTGTTGGGGTGACTTCAGCTTTTGGCGGTGGTGCCGCTATGAGCCAAGCAGTTACACTTGTTCAAGATTGTATTCAGGAATTAAACCAATTAAAGCAGTAAAAGTATTTGATCTTCTGATATGTAAAAAAGTAGACAAACTAATTATATGGACGAAATCTTAAAGATTCTCGTCCATTTTTCTTATCCTATCTTTTTATCAAATGAACCAATGCATCCAGCTTTTTTGTTCTTTCAGCTCGTGCTTGCATGGCCTGGTCAATGGTTACTGCGATAAAGCGGCATTTCGATAATGGTCTTGATTGGGCGATTAGATCTAAATCCTGGCTAATGACGGTACCAATCGTAATAAAACCCCCGCCCGTTGTTGCATCATTTTGTAACACAATGAGTTCTTCTTCATTTGTAAACAAAACAGAGCCAATCGGATAGGCAATATCAACAACATTGGAAAAACTATTTCCTGCACCGAATGGTGGATGCTGCTCAGTAAAGGACACCTTTGGACCCTTATAACGATAAGCAACTCGATTGGATTCATGCGCTACCATCCATTCTGAATTAAGGAAGGTTTTTAGAGCATGATCATTCATTAAATAACCCGTCATCCCCATCATGACACGTAATTCTTGAAAATGATGAAAGGATGGGACAAATTCCAATGGGGTGAATTTACCAATCTGCTTGGAAGCGCCGGGTAATGGTTCGTTTATCGGTATTCTGTCGCCAGCAGATAATTTTCTGCCGCGAAAGCCTCCAATTTGACTTAATTCATAGGTCGATTTACTGCCTAATACATCCGGAACATTTACCCCTCCAGAGATACATAGATAGCTTTTCACCCCTATTGGACATGCTTTTATTGTTAATATATCTCCTTCCTTGACATAATGTGTTTCCCATAAGGATAAAGGTTGATGATTTAAGTAAGCCTCCATGGGTGCACCTGTTAAAGCGATGATTAAGTTTTTATGAAACTCAAACTCTCCGCCTATTAACGTCATTTCAAGTGCTGCAAATTCTACTGGGTTTCCGACAAGAAGGTTTCCGATGATAAAGGAGTATTTATCAGCTGCTCCCGATGGAGGAATGCCCAGATGATACTTTCCCACTCGTCCCATATCCTGAACTGTTGTCCATAACCCCGGATCCTTTACTTCAATCATTAAAAATCCCCCATTAACTCTTGGACATATTGTTTGCCTTTTTCGGCATATTCAAGTGGTGATAGGTCAATTTCTTTCATTTTATATCGATACTTTCCGGTTTTTACTTCACTTGTAATCTTATTATATTGGGATTCATTTATAGGACGGTATTTCCAAATATCTCCTGGTCTAGCTAAAAAAGAAGTCTCTTTTAAGTCCTCTAATTGGTTGTTTTGATCGACAACAGGAATAGCAGACCGGCCAATAAGCTGATAGCTACCTGGCCCATTTACAGGGTAAATGACATTGAATGCCCCGCCCAAGCCAATACCTCTTTCCGGTGTTTCCGTTCGAGGACTATTATATTTTGGGGCTTGGATGATTTCGTTTGGCTGTAATCCGAGTGGGAAATGCCAAGCCGTTCCCGGCAGAAAACCAACCATCGTAATTAAATATGGAGTCTCTGAATGACATTTAATAAATGCTTCCTTGTCTGTAAATCCATTTACCTTCATGACAAACTCAAAGTCCGATAAGTCTGGTGAGGGGTGTCTATTCTTGAAGCGGTAGGAAAATTCTTTCGATACCGGGTCATCGTACCATGCTGGAATCTCAACTATTCGAACAGAAAAATGTAACTTTGTTGGGTCGCTTTTGGTTAAATCTATTTCTTTTAAATAGTCTAGTAGATCTCTTGCAGAGATGATGTCCGGATTATAGCGAACTAAATAGGACGAATTGGATGAAACAATATCAATAATTCCTGGTATTTCCCTTTTTCTCAGCTCATCCGTAACGGCCAGTGCTTTAAAGTTACTTTCAATTCTCATATCACGGGATATTTCAGCATAAATATATTCATCTCCGCCGAAATTAAAATGAGTTTCAGGCAAATTAAACATTAAGTCGCCCCCCTTATTATTTCAGCTTTTTTATCCGTCTGCTGATCGTAGCAGGACTAACTCCTAATACTTTTGATAATTTATCGGCCGTTCGATATTTTTGCATTCCTCGTTCTATTAACTGAGTTTCTAATTCTTCCACAGCTTCTTTCAGCGGCATCAGTTCTAAAACAAATAGTTGTTTTTTCTTTTTTTGCACTTCACCGTATAGATATTTCAATGCATGCTCCCGCTGGATCCATTCTCCCTCGGTCAGCAGGATCAATCGCTCTACTATATTTTGGAGCTCCCTAACATTTCCCGGCCATGCATATGTTTCTAATACTTCAATGGCTTCTGGGGTAAAACTTTTTTTGATATCATACATTTGCTTGAATTGCTCCAAAAAATAGATGGATAAAGGCAGGATGTCTTCTTTCCGTTCCCGTAAGGAAGGAATACGAAATGGAATGACATATAATCGATAGTATAAATCCTCCCTAAATTCCCCTTGATTAACCATTTCTCGTAAATCCTTGTTCGTTGCCGTAATAATTCGGACATTGATCGATATTGGTCGTATCCCGCCTATCCGCGTCACTTCTCTCTCCTGCAGCACGCGTAATAGCTTTACTTGCATATTTAAAGGCAGCTCGCCAATTTCATCAAGAAAGAGCGTGCCATTATTAGCAATTTCGAATAAACCGACTTTTCCATTTTTGTCTGCTCCCGTAAAAGAACCTTTCTCATATCCGAACAATTCACTTTCAATTAGGTTTTCAGGAATCGCACCGCAGTTAATTCTGACAAATGGCTGTTTGCTTCGAGGACTTGCTGTATGAATTTTTTGGGCGAATACTTCTTTTCCGACACCTGATTCGCCTTCAAGTAGAACGGTTGAATTAAATTGAGCTACTCGTTTTATCTCTGTTACTAATTGTTCTATTTTTTTCGAACGGTAAACAAGTCGTTTTTCTTTATTATTTATTTCATTACGGTTATGTAGTGATTGATCTGTACCTTCGCCAGATTGAATGGGAAGTGAGGTACTTTCAGGCGTAATATCCCTTGAAAGGACAACTACTTTTTCTAATTTCCCTTCATGATAAACCGGGGTTGCAACTGACCATATTCTACTGCTTCCAACGGAATCCTGAATCGCTGTAACCTTTTTTCTTTGCTTCTGGCACAATTCAAAAACATTCGGCTGAAAAATATTTCTTTTAGAAAATTCATCAATATTTGTCCCGATGATTTTCTCAGGCGTGTCCACTTTCCAAAAATCTCTTAGAAACATTCCTGCTACACGGATGATTTTTCCACTATCATCGATCACAAGTATTTGTTCTTGGGAAGAAGCATATACAGCTTGCAAATCTGAATTCAAATTTCGAACAAAATCTAACTCTTGGACGGCCTCTTCGAAAACTTCTCTTGAGAAAAAAACATGGACAAGTCCTGTTATATTTCCATCGACTTTTAAAGGATAGAAATTTCCGCTGATTTGTTTAAAGTTAATCGAAGAGTTAATACTTACAAGCGTTTCTCCATCCATGACCTTATCTAGATTTTTATCACTCGTTAAAAGTGTTTTATAGTTTCGAAATAATAGAAATGAACTAGGGATGCCTAAAATATTTTCTGCCGTTTCATTAATAAATTCAATTTGATAATTGATATTTGTCCGAACAATCCCCACACCAGCACCATGTAAAAGCAGATTGATATCCTTTAGCCTAAGCTCACTGATATTATGTCTTGCCTGATCGATGGTCGTATAGCCAATAATTTCATCATTAGCATCTACTCCAATTATTAATGAAACATTGTGGTAAAATTCTACAGGTGAAAATTGCGGCACTTTTAAAATATCATTTTTATAGCTAATCCGTTCCGTTAAATCTGAGGTTTCAGCGATTTGATTTAATAGAAGCTCCATTGTACAATAACCAACCATGGCCCCCTTATCCTTTACAAAGATAATATCCACATTTTGTACTGAGAAATGATGAATGACATCTCCAATTGAACTATGTATATCAACAAAGACTGAAATCGGTTGCAAAATATCTTTCCAAATGATCAACCTATCCGACCCCTCCTGATAAAAACAAACCTCATATAAACCAATTATACTTTTTCTAGTAATAAATAGGAATTTATTAAACCGAAAATATAGATATTTCTAGTTATTCAGACTTTTCACTTTTTCATATTCCTCCTGAGTATCAATATCCAATAAAATACCTTCATCCTCCACAGAAACAAGTTTGCGATGTGAAAAATGATTCATAATTGCCTTAGCACCACGATCACCCTTCAGCTGCATAAATAGATTTCTATCAAATTGTCCAAAAAAAACAGGATGTCCCGGTGTGCCTCTATACTCAGGTTGAACAATAAAGCTCTCTTCACATTCTAGGAGCATATCGGCTCCTTTCTGGTAAATAGCTTGAACAGTATTTTTCGCAATAAAAGGGAGATCACCAAGAAAAACCATAATACCCGCATGCTGCTCCCCAATGTTTGAGATCCCTGTTTTTAAAGAGGAACTTTGCCCAAGTAAATAATCTTCATTCACAACCCAGCGAAAGCGAGGATCATCTATTGTTATCGCTTTCTGTATATTGACTGCTTCACAGCCGATTACAGTTATAATTTCGGAAAAATCGATAGTGGCTGCAACACGAATCACATGCTCTAATAACGGCCGTTCCTTTAATAATAGTAATTGCTTTGGCTGCCCCATTCTTGTAGATGTACCAGCCGCAAGAATAATAGCACAAATTGAGGAACTCATCCTGTCTCCTTTCATACCAGTTCTTTTGTCTCAGCTGATTTATGAATATATTTAGAGTCTTGTAAAAATCCGCCTGTATGGCCATTCTTTTTCGCAACGACTTCCGCTAAAATACTGAGAGCGATTTCTTCAGGTGAAACGGCACCAATATCGAGACCAATTGGGCTGTACATTCTTTCAAGCTCCTCTTTCTCAAAATAAATACCCTCCTCTTCCAGCGCCTTAAGCATGCGAACACGCCTAGAGCGCGGACCAAGAACACCGATATATGGCGATGGAGACCGTAAAACAAATTTCAATGTTTCCTGATCCCGCTCAATATGGTGATTCATAACAACGATATATGTTCTCTGGCCAATCTTAACTTTTTCCTGAAATTCACTCGTTTTGGCAATGAGCCTATTTGTAGATGGAAAGCGTTCTTCACTATTATAAAACTCTCTCTGATCAACCAATGTGGTTTTAAATCCTAAAGAAACCGCATATTTTGCCACTGGCATCGCATCATGACCTGCCCCAAAAATCATTAGTTCAGAAGGAGGAATGTATACATCAATGAACACATGAACCTCTTTTCCACCCGGAAGTGTGAATGTACGTGTTTCTGACTTCGGATTTGTTTCATACAATTTTCTTAAGGCTATTTCTTTCACACGCAGGTTGATTTCATCATCACCAAGATCACCTATCGTTAAATTTCCTTTAGAAATAAAGAGACGTCCTGGTTCCTTTTCAATCTGTAATTGATTTATTGGCAGGATCGTCGCGAGAACACACTCTTGCTCTTCTTTGAAACTCCTTAACCACGCTTCAAACGGTGATAGCTCTAACATTGTATCCCTCCATTCATTTACTTTTTGTCTTATATTGCTTCAGGTTCGACAGGTTCAATGTAAATTTTCACTGTACCGGGACAGCCAAGCCCAAGCCCCCATACAAGGTCTTCATCCAGATCATACGTTTTTAATATAGGGGTACCAGACTTCATCACAGATTTTGCCACTTCAGCGACATCTGACTCTAGACAGCCACCTGAAATCATCCCAATCATGTTGTCTTCCTCATCAACAAGCATTTTCGCCCCCTCTCGTCGGTAAGCTGAACCGCCAACACTGACAACCGTTGCTAGTGCAGATTTTCGGCCTGATTTTCGCGTCCGGTCAATCGCTTCAATAATTAATTCATTTTCATACATCTTATTAGCTCCTTGGAAATATTATTTAAAAGAATTTTAGTTGGTAAATGCCTATTTTTCGAATCTTATATGCGATTACATCCATAACTTCTTTTCAAATGGAGATAGGCATTTATTCGTGACTGGTTTCTTCATTTTTTCTAATTTGCGGTACGATTTGGCGTTTTTCGTGACCGGATTCTTCCTTTTTACCAATCCACGGGCACGATTAAGCGTTATTCGTGACCGGTTTCTTCTTTTTTTACTACCCCACGGGCACGATTAAGCGTTATTCGTTCCCGATTTCTTCCTTTTTTCCAATCCACGGGCACGATTAAGTGTTATTCGTGACCGGTTTCTTCCTTTTTACTAGTCCTCGGTCACGATTTGGCGTAATTTGTAGCCTTTATTATCCTTTTTGCAAACTCACGATAATTTCATAAATCAACATCGTTACCTTACAAAGCCAAGATTTTTTTGAAATCAAAAAGGGGCGTTCTTATAGAAGATGCGCCCCTATTCTATTCATCTATCAATTGCTATAAAATACTGACTTTAATGCACGTTCTGTATACACCTTACACAGGTTTCTTCTATAATCTTCAGAAGTGAATAGATCACTTGCCATGTCGCCTTCTTCAGCTGCTAATTGGGCAGCTTCTTTTAACAAGGTTTGTGACAACGTTTGGCCTAAAAGTTTCTCTTCTACAGAAGTTGCCCGATACGCAACATTTCCAACACCAGTAATGGCGATTCGAATGTAATCAATGACATCATTTTCCCCAACTCCTGCAACAACAGCAACGCCAATGACCGGATAACCTGATGCCGGATGGGAAAATTTGAGATATTCTGCATTTGTATGAGCTGGCGGAATGGCAAAAGAGATACTTGTTAATACGCTGTTTTCAGGCAGCATCGTAATGAGCGGTCCCACAATGAAACTATCAATATTCATCGTTTCCGGTCCGTCTTCTCCATGAATAGCTATTTCAGCATCAAGGACGAAGGCAGCAGCAGGCAAATCAGCTGCCGGATCAGCATGGGCAATATTCCCGCCAATCGTACCTCGATTTCGCACCTGCAAATCACCAATTTGACGCACAGTTTCGGATAATACCGGAATATATTCTTTTACGATCGGGTCATTCGCAATTTGGAAATGGGTAGTCAGAGCACCAATGACAATACGGTCCCCTTCCTTGCGTACGCCTTTAAGCTCTGAGATACGGCTAATATCAATCAGAGCTCCCGGCTCCGATAATCTAAATTTCAATAGTGGCACTAGGCTATGTCCCCCAGCAATCAGCATTCCTTCTCCGTTAAATTGCTTCAATTGCTGGATTGCCTCATCAATTGAATTTACGCGAACATAATCAAATTTAGAAGGTATCAAATCACTTGCCCTCACTTTCCGAAATCGCCCGCCACACTTTTTCAGGTGTCAATGGCATTTCAATATCTTTAATCCCATATGGTTCTAACGCATCCATGACTGCATTCATGATCGCAGGAGTCGATGCAGTCGTTCCTGTTTCTCCGATACCTTTTGCACCAAGTGGATTAACCGGGGATAGTGTTTCCGTAAAGGCTGTTTCGATTTCAGGGAAGAAACGCGCCTTTGGCAATGCGTAATCCATAAATGTACCCGTTAGAAGCTGCCCTTCTTCGTTATAAACAGCTCCCTCCCAAAGAGCCTGACCGATCCCTTGAGCAATGCCCCCATGAACCTGTCCCTCAGCAGTCAGTGGATTAATGACACGACCAACATCATCTACTGCCACATAACGCTTGACTTCGATTTGACCTGTTTCTTTATCAACTTCGACAACCGCAATATGTGCGCCAAACGGATAAACAAAGTTTTCTGGATCGAAAAAGGACTGCGCTTCAAGTGAGGGTTCTAGACCCTCTGGTAAATTCCAAGCCATATTTGCCGATTTTGCTATTTCCTGAAATGTTCGTTCAAATCCTTGAGCACCCTTCACTGAAAAGATTCCTTTTTCAAATACTAAATCTTCTACTGGCGCTTCAAGCTCATGAGCGGCAATTTTCTTTGCCTTTTCGATGACGCGATCAGTCGCAATGGAAACTGCAGTCCCCCCTACAGCTACTGAACGGGAACCATATGTCCCCCACCCCATAGAAATTGCCTTTGTATCTCCAAAGACGAGTTCAATGTCATCCATAGGTAAGCCTAGTTTTTCTGCAACGACTTGACCAAAGGTTGTTGCATGTCCTTGGCCATGTGGAGATGTTCCTGAATAAACAGTTACTTTTCCAGACGGATGGACTCGAACAGTTGCGTTTTCCCAAACTCCCCCTTGGAATCCGATTGCACCAGCCACCTTTGACGGACCAAAACCGCATAATTCAACATAAGTAGAGAATCCAATTCCAATTAATTTTCCTTGCTTACGTAATTCCTTCTGTGTTTCTCGGAATTTGTTATAATCAAGCATTTCTAAAGCCTTTGCTAGCGGTTTTTCATAATCACCGCTGTCATATAATAGTCCTTGTGCATTTGTAAAAGGAAACTCTTCTTTTTGTACAAAGTTTTTCCTTCTAAGCTCAATAGGATCCATCCCGATTTCTTTTGCGAACAAATCGATTGCCCGTTCAATCTGATATGTTGCTTCAGGCTTCCCTGCCCCACGATAAGCATCAGTTGGTGTTGTATTTGTATACACCCCAAACGTTTCACATGAAGCATAAGGGATTTTATAACATCCTGTTACCATTAAACCAAAATCAATGGTTGACACTCCTGGTCCCATCGTGGATAAATACGCACCAACATTATGTGTATTTTTCACACGAATCGCACCTAGAGTTCCGTCCCTTTTCCCAAATAACTCCACGTCAAGGACTTCATCTCGTCCATAGTTTGAAGCCGTAAAGTGTTCGTTTCTCTCTTCAATCCATTTCACAGGACGACCTAAATCACGAGCTGCATAGCCAACAAGTGCTTCATCAGGATATACACCAATTTTTCCGCCAAAACCGCCGCCCATATCTGGGGCAATCACGCGTAATTTTGCTTCGGAGATCCCGAGTACTCCGGATAAAACCATGCGATGAATATGAGGATTTTGGGACGTACACCAAAGTGTTAATTCCCCGCTTCCAGGATTGTACTGACCAATTGCTGCACGTGTTTCTATTGGACTCGGAGCTACTCGCTGAATATAGAAGCTTTGCCGAATAGCTACTTCTGCATTCTCACAAACCTCTTCAGGTATCTCTCCAGCTTTCCAATGGAACGCGATATTATTTTCTATATCGTCATGGACAAGAGGCGCATCAATTTGCATGGACTGTTTCTGCCCAACAGCTGGAGAAAGAGTTTCGTATTCCACATCAATTAAATACATGGCGTCGCGAACAGCATAACGCCCTTCCGCAATGACAAGTGCGACACCGTCTCCAACATATCGCACCCGATCAATCGCCAGTGGATATTGTGGGGCTTCTTTCAGATTGCATCCCGGGACAAGCCATGATGAAGGAACAGGGCCAATTTTCCCTTCTAAATCTTTTCCGGTATAAATCGCGACTACTCCTGGTGCCTTTAAGGCTTCTTCCACATTGATGCTCTTAATCATGGCATGAGCATGCGGGCTTCGCAAAATAGCTGCATGCAACATTCCCGGTAATTGTATGTCATCTGAAAAATAGCCGTTACCTGTTATGAGCTTTGGATCTTCTTTTCTCTTCAGTCGAGCACCTACAACCTTTTTCATGATCAGCGCTCCTCCCCAACTAATTGAACTTCCGATTCTCTCATTATCTGCGCTGCATGTTTGACAGCTTCCACAATAAATTGATAGCCTGTGCAGCGGCAAATGACACCTTCAAGACCTTCACGGATTTCCTCATCACTCGGATCTGGGTTTTGCTTTAACAAACCAACCATCGCCATCATGACACCAGGCGTACAGTAGCCGCATTGCAATCCGTGCTTTTCCCAGAAACCTTGCTGGATCGGGTGCAAATTATTCACATCCCCAAGTCCCTCAACTGTAGTAATTTCTGATCCATCCGCTTGTACGGCAAGCACCGTACATGATTTCACCACTTCACCATCCACCATCACTGAACATGCGCCACACTGGCTCGTATCACAGCCTATATGTGTTCCTGTCAAACCAAGATCATCACGAATATAGTGCGTAAGCAGCGTTCGCGGTTCTACTTTCGCGCATCTTTCTTTTCCGTTGATTTTCACCTTTACATTTACATTTTCAATTGCCATCTCCTGCACCTCCCAATCAATATCTGATTATGTTAGACCAGTTGCTTCGCCTCTTTATCAATCTCTTTAAAAAATTGACCAATAACCACTTTCGCTATCCCACTCATAACGCGCTGTCCAACAGAAGCTAGAATGCCTGTTAACTTCACATCTGCAAGACATTGAAGAACGGTTCCTTCCTCTGTTTCCAATAGAACCATTTCCGCATCAGCATCAATCTCACCCGGCTTGCCCTTACCAGTAACTAGCAGACGGTAAAACTCAGGCTCCTTCCTATCTACCTGGCGGACATCACCTGTAAATATTCCCTTAACAGGACCAATACTAATACCTAGCTCCGATTCAAATACATTGTCCTCCACTTCAACAAAAGACTTACAGCCTGGTAATGTTCTTTTCAACACCTCCTTATCTTGAATGGTTCTCCATAGCACTTCTCTTGGGATACTTTTGAAAGTATATGAATGCTCAATTTTCAAAGCGATCTCTCCTTAAAAACAATTTTAACTCGCATTCTTTTTGCATAATCATAATATTCAAATAATTAATCACAAACTTTGTTCTTACCACTTTGCCTTTTTGAAACATTAACCCCCGATATACGACATTTCGATTTTTTTACGCTTCGGTTGATTTGTTTGTAATAACCGTGCATCAGAATATCGATCATACCAGCCTTTCCAAATCTCTATTATTCTATCTCTGATTTGAATATCGCTAGCTTCTGAACGTAATAACTCTCGTAAGTCAAATCCTTTCGTCGCAAATAGACATAAATACAGTTGACCATCCACTGATAACCGCGCTCTCGTACATGAACTGTAAAAAGATTCAGTCACAGAAGAGATCACACCTATTTCTTCGTCTATTCCTTTGTATCGATAACGCGAAGCTACCTCTCCAAAGTAATTGGGATCTATTGGTTCGAGTGGCATTTGTTCATGAATTAGCTTGATCATTTCCTCTTTTGAAACAACCTTTTTTGAATTCCATCCATTGCAATTACCTACATCCATAAATTCAATGAAGCAATTCCTAAAATTGGCAACTACGTCGAATCATCTTCTGCGCTGGCAATTTAAACTTTCTTAACTTGTAGGAAAGGACTAAATCATACTTTTAATCGAAACAATCTCGACGCCGTCCTCTTTTAATGCTTCTACAATTTTTTTGGCCAAAATAGGAGCACCCGGTGTATCCCCGTGAATGCATATGGTTTCTGCTTTTATAGAAACATCTTTTTCATCGTAGGTGATGACTCTTTCCTCTTTCACCATTCGGACAACTCTCTGCGCCATCGCTTCATAATCAGTGATTTGTGTACCTTTTCTCGTCAGTACAATGGATCCATTTTCTGTATGCTCTCGGTCTGCATAGGCTTCTTTAGCGACTGGCACTCCCATTTTTATCGCTTCTTCCATCATCTCAGACTGATTTAGAGCAAAGATTATCATTTTCGGATCAATCGCATGAATTGTTTCTAATATCGCCCGAGCTAGTGCTTTATCTTCCGCTGCTTTCATAAATAATGCTCCGTGCGGTTTACAATGCTGGATTCTAACATTTTCTGCGGAACAGAACTCTTTTAGTGCACCTACTTGATATATGACATAATCTTTAATTTCTGATGGCGTGCAAGTCATATAGCGACGGCCAAAACCTAATAAATCGGGAAATCCCGGATGTGCGCCAATTCCTACATCATATTTCTTTGCGAGCTCCACCGTCTTCCTCATAACATGCGGATCTCCGGCATGGAAGCCACATGCAATATTGGCTGAGGTAATGTACTTCATCATCTCTTCATCATTGCCCAATTCATAAAGGCCGAAGCTTTCCCCCATATCACAGTTCAAATCTACTTTATACATCGTGTCACCTCTCAACTAAGAGACCTTTGTTTTCATTTAAAAATTCGGTCGTGTAGCTCCCATTTATAAACTGGTCATTTCTCATTATTTTTTTGAGGAGCGGCAAATTTGATTTCACTCCATGTATGTTCATCTCTTCAAGGACCTTTTGCATTTTGTCGATGGCATGATCACGAGATATACCATGAACAATAATTTTTCCAATCATCGCGTCATAAAAAGGAGTAACCGTACTACCGTTTGTGTAGCCAAAGTCAAATCTGGCTTCATCTTTTGGCAATTCCAAACCGGAAATGACCCCTGGACTTGGGAAGAAAGTATAAGGATCTTCCGCATAAAGTCTACATTCAATCGCGTGACCTGTCTTATTGATCTCTTCCTGTGAAACAGCTAATGGTTCTTTAGCAGCAATCTTCAGCTGCCATTCAACTAAGTCCAGCCCTGTTATTTCTTCCGTTACTGGATGTTCTACTTGCAGACGGGTATTCATTTCAAGGAAATAGAAATTTTTATTTTCATCAAAAATAAATTCCATTGTGCCTACATTTGTATAATTGATTTGCTTTACACCACGAATGGCGGCTTCCAGCAGCTCTTTTCTCAGGGCATCATCTAAAAATGGTGATGGGCTTTCCTCTATCACCTTTTGATTTCGGCGTTGCACAGAACATTCTCTTTCAAACAAATGCAAGACATTTCCATAAGTATCCGCGACGATTTGTACTTCAATATGACGGGGTTTCGAAATCCATTTTTCTAAAAAAACAGTGCCATCATTAAAAAATGAATTCGCTTTTTGCTTCGTCGCATCGAACACCTTTATTAACTCGTCTTGATCAAGAACGAGCTGCATTCCGATACCGCCACCGCCAGCACTTGCTTTTAGCATAAGCGGGTAGCCAAGCTCATTCGCAACTAGTACTGCCTCCTCTACAGAATCAAGGCTTCTATCTGTGCCCGGTACTACCTTCACACCTGCTTTTTTCATTTGAACACGAGCCTCAAGCTTGCTGCCCATTAGGCGTATTGTTTCTGCAGAAGGACCGATGAAGACAATATTCTCTTCTTCACAACGGCGTACAAATTCTGCGTTTTCAGATAAGAATCCATACCCAGGATGGATAGCATCGGCATTTGTTTCTTTTGCTACCTGAATGACTTTTTCTACATAAAGATAGCTCTTTTTCGCTTGAGCTGGACCGATGCATACGGCCTCAGTTGCCTCACTAACATGTGGCGCCTCTGCATCAGCTTCAGAATAAACAGCGACTGTATCGATGCCAAGCTTTTTGCAGGTGCGAATGATTCTCCTCGCAATTTCTCCTCTGTTTGCAATTAGCACCTTTCGAAAATAGCTCATCTTCCCTTTATCCTCCTTATCACAAAGGCTTTGTTACATCATAATGCTGTTATGGCATCCTTCAGCCATACTCATTATCACAGCCTCTACAAATATGTTTATTGTTCGATAATGACAGCTATTTCCTGTCCTGCATCGAGAAGGTCTTCGTCCTCAACAAAGAATTGTGCAAGGACTCCCTCTGTTTCCGCTTTAATTTCATAAAAATTTTTCATCACTTCTACAAGGGCAATTACGTCTCCTGTCTTAACCGCATCTCCTTCTTTTACATATACATCCTTATCAGGAGCTGGCTTACGGTAAAACACTCCGGGAATGGGAGTTAGCACTGTTTTTTGCTCAGCCATTTTTTACTCCTCCTTTATGTCCTAATACTTGCTGCTTCATTTGATTGATTTTGCCTTGATATTCTTTTCGTATCTCAAGCGCTTCGTGAATATCGACAGCCACAAACCGAACCTTTTCATTCGTTTTGATTTGGGCCATCTTATCTAAGTCCGTACTAATAATGGTACAAATCGTCGCATACCCTCCGCCTGTCACCGCATCATTTAATAAAGCAATCGGTTCGACGCCATCAGGTACCTGTATGGACCCAATTGGATAGCCTAGGTCAACAACATTTGATGGATTGCTGCCTGCTCCAAATGGCTGTTCACGCTCAACAAAATTCAAGCGTTCTCCTTTAAAACGATAACCAACCCGGTTCGCTTCTGGAGTAACTGTCCAGTCAATTGAGAAAAAGCGTTCCTTACTTTCTTCTGTTAAACGATAACTGCACAATCCTAAAACAACACGGATCTCATTTGTTTTTGAAAACGTCGGAATAAGTTCATCACTTATACGGGTTCCAACGGCTATCTCTGATTCGTTTTCTCCGCCGATTTTCAATTCATCTCCTGCCTGAAGAGCACGTCCTTCAAAGCCTCCAATGCCACACAATGTGTAGGTAGACCGTGATTCCATGATCAGCGGCACATCAATCCCGCCCGCAACGGCTAAATATACACGTGCTCCTTGTTTAATAAAATCAAATGAAAGTACATCGCCAGCCTTGATCGCTAGCGTCTCCCACATAGGAACTGACTGACCATTGATTTTTGGCGGCATCTCTCCTCCCGTAATGGCAACGTTTACATCTTGTTGAAATTCTAAGACCGGTCCCATATAGGTGATCTCAAGAACGGCAGCATGATCCTTGTTTCCAACAAGTAAATTACTTGCCAAGTAAGAATATTTATCCATTGCACCTGATGGAGGCATTCCCACTTCATAATGACCAATTCTGCCGTGATCTTGAACAGTTGTTTGAAGCCCAGGATTAATCACTTTAATCATGCGTACAGCCTCCTTAGCACGGAATCTGAAAATGCTTTTGGATTTTCAAGTACATCTTGCGGTTTAAAGGTAATTTCCTTTGTTAAATAACGGAAATCTCCATTTTCAACTTCACTTCGAATTTCTTCGTATTCTTCCATCGAAATGCTTCGATATCTGAAAACATCCCCTTGTCTAGGGAAGGTCATCGATTCTTTGAAATCATGCAAACGCTGTTCTTTTTCAAAAATCGGTGCTGCTGCAGTGCCAAACAATTGATAACCCCCTGCACCTTGTACCGGGTAAATAACAGCAAATGCACCTCCAAATCCAAATGCTCTCTCCGGCGTATACGTTCGAGGACGAACATATTTCGGCGCTTCGATTTGCTGTTCATTCGGAACCATTTGATAGCACCATGGTAAACCCGGAACAAAACCAATCATTGAGACGAGATAAGGACTATCCGTGATAGCTTTGATTAGCTCTTCTTTTGATTGAAAGCCGTTAGTACGGGCCACATATTCAAGATCTGTCGCTGTTGGGTCCTGATGTCGGTCTCTAAAACGCATCAACGCTTCGTGCGTCCAAGGATCCTCGAATAAAATCGGAACATCAACTGCACGGGCTGTGATTTCAAAATTTTCTAAGGACACCTCTTGATCAAGTTCTTTCAATTTTGAAATTAATTCGTCAGGGTGAATGATATCTGGATTAAATCGAATCATATAGGAAGCATTTGAGGGGCAAATATCCAGTATTCCAGGTAGCTTTCCCTCTCTTAAAGTCTTTGTAATGGCCATTGCCTGAAAATTCGTTTCCAGACTCATTGCCTCAGATAATTCAACAAAAATAAACTCGTCACCGCCGTATTCATAACGGGCCAATGAACTTCACCTCACTGTAAGTATTTATCGCGCTCATGAACGCCACATCCTGTGGCATTCGCCCGACTAGGACTTCATGTCCATCGAACTATTAATATTGCAATTTCCATGCCAGTTTAATATTTATTGATTTTTCAGATTATTGGATGTTCTGGGTTTATAAAATCATTAAAATCTTTCAAAATTGAAAGTTTATGTTTCATTATTGAAATTGTACGAAGGATTTTTTTCTGAGAATAATTTAGTTGCGGATATCTATTCGGAAGCGGCGGAAATATTGGAAAAGTGGCGGTTAATTCTTTAACTGACCGATATATCTTGAAAAGTGACCGATATATTCAAAATCTGACCGATATATCTGGAAAGTGACCGATATATTTAAAATCTGACCGATATCCATGGAAGAAACCATAAAAATCGAAAAAAAGACTGCAATATCCTTTAATTGATAGAGATATTGCAGTCTTTTTTTATTAATTTCTATTAAACACAACTAATTTTAGTTCTGTCATTTCTTCAATCGCATACTTAATGCCTTCTCTGCCGACGCCACTTTCTTTAACCCCACCATACGGCATATGATCCACACGGAAGGTAGGGATGTCATTAATCATGACTCCTCCTACATGCAATCGCTCTGCAGCTGTTAAGGCGGTATGAACATTATCCGTATAAATACCAGCCTGAAGCCCGTATCGGGAATCATTCACAAGCTCAATTGCCTCGTCCACAGATTTCACTTTATTAATTAACACTATCGGGGCAAATACTTCCTGGCAAGAAACCTTCAAGCAAGAATCTGCTTCTAATAGAACGGTAGGTGATAAAATATTGCCTTCCGCTGTTCCTCCCACTGCAACTTTTGCTCCTTGCTGCTTTGCTTCCTCAATCCAGTCAAGGGTACGCTGTACATCCTTTGGCGTTATTAAAGCTGAAACATCCGTCTTTGAATCAAGCGGATCACCGATCTTTAGCCGCTTCGTAGCTGTAATAAACTTTTCAACAAATGCTTCATATTGTTCTTCATGGACATAAACTCGCTGTAAGGAGATACAAACTTGACCTTGAAAACCAAAGGCACCTGAGACACAGCGCGAAATGATTTTATCAATATTTTTATCCTTATCTATAATAACCGCCGCGTTCGATCCGAGCTCCAGCGTAACACGCTTTAATCCAGCTTTATTTCGGATTCCAATCCCCACCGCAGGACTGCCGGTAAAAGAAATCTTTTTTACCCGATCATCCTTCACAAGCTTTTCTCCAATTAACGAACCGCTTCCTGTTACGACATTTAACGCTCCAGCTGGCAGCCCCGCTTCCTGAAATAATTCCGCAATAAACAAAGCAGATAACGGTGTTTGACTTGCTGGTTTTAAAATAACGGAATTACCAGACGCAATGGCTGGCCCCACTTTGTGAGCAACTAAATTCATAGGAAAATTAAAAGGTGTTATCGCCCCAATCACTCCAATTGGTTCACGAACTGTGTAAGCAATTCTTCCTTCTCCGCCTGGTGCTGCATCAAGCGGTATCGTTTCTCCATGAATTCGTTTCGCTTCCTCTGCAGCGAATTTATATGTCTGAACCGTCCTGGCAACCTCCGCTCGTGCGGCTGAAATCGGTTTAGCTGCCTCTGCGGCAATGATCTCAGCGGCTTCATCTGCCCGCTTTTCTAATAGGGAAGCCACTTTTTCTAAAATCTGAGCACGTTGATGGCTTGGCATAGCAGCCATTGTTTTTCTCGCCTGAAAAGCAGCCTCAAGCCCCATATCAACCTCTTCAACCGTTGCTGCCGGTATCTCTGCTATAACATTTCCACTGTAAGGAGAGCTAAGGGATGCATACTTACTTGCCTCCATCCATTCTCCATTAATGAATAATTTCTTCTTCATCTGTGGTCTCTCCTTTAACTTTAATTGCTATTATTGTTTTACTACTTTATTATATTCTTCTAACATATGGAACTCTAATATTTTGGCTAGTTTAAAAAGCAGTTATATTAAAACTTCGGTTTCTACTGCAGCAATAGTATCATGAAGGATATCAATCATTCTTGCCATTTCTTCCTTGTTAATGATTAAAGGCGGTGAGAATACAACAGTATCTTGATTATCGAAAACGACTGACCTGCAAATAAGTCCTCGCTTGGCCGCTTCCGTTACAATGATAGGAGCTACAGGTGTCTGAAACCTCTCATTTGTCTGTCGGTCTTTAACAATTTCAATTCCACCCATTAATCCTAGACCTTTTACCTTGCCAACGATCTGCCGCTCGCCTTGAATCCACCTGAACCCTTTAAGCATTTCGCTTCCCATTATTTCAGCATTTTCTATTAAATTTTCCCGTTCAATGATTTCAATATTTTTTAACGCAACCGCGCAAGCCATTGGGTGTCCGCTGTAAGTATAGCCATGCAAAAGAGTGCCTGTCGAAAGCTCAGTAAAATCTTGATGAATTTTCTCCGAAAGCATTACTCCTCCTAATTGTGCGTACCCACTAGTTACTCCCTTCGCAAAGCACATCATATCTGGTGTCACACCATAATGTTCAATTCCAAAATATTTTCCAGTTCGGCCAAACCCTGTTATCACTTCATCTGTGATAAATAAAATGCCATACTCATCACAAATGCTTCTAACTTCCTTAAAATAGTTTTCCGGTGCTACATGAAGCCCTCCTGCTCCTTGTACTGGCTCTGCAATAAAGGCAGCAATCGTTTCCGGCCCTTCCGCTTCAATTACATTACGTAAATCCTCAGTTGAAAAGTGATCTGCATAGCAGAAATCTGGATCAAAAGAGTTGATAAAGTCACGAAAAGGCTTCAAACCTGTAGCACTTGTCGATCCCATGGCAACTCCATGATAGGACTTCGTTCGAGATATAATCTTTTTTCTATTCGGCTGCCCTTTTAATATCCAATAATGACGAGCTAATTTATAGGCTGTATCGTTCGCCTCTGAACCACCAGAAGTAAAGAATGTGGCATTTAAATCTCCCGGGGCAATTTGGGCAAGCTTTGCTGCTAATCGAATAGCAGGCTCATTGCTATAAGTAGCAAAACATGATGAGAAAGCGAGCTTTGACATTTGTTCCATTGCCACTTTCCCCAATTCCTCTCTTCCATGCCCTACATTCACATTCCACAGAGAAGACATCCCATCAATTAACGTATTTCCCTCCACGTCTTTAAGCATGACCCCTTTTCCTTCTGTAAAAATAAAGGATGGTCCATGATCTTGCTGTTGTTTAATAGGAGAGGTCGGATGCAGAAAATGTTTCTTATCTAAGTCCATTAATTCTTGAATAACATTCACATCTTTTATCATGTTTTGATTCCTCCTAAAAATTTATAGTTTCGTTCTTATATAATTAGTAAATGCAAATTTTATGCCAATTTTTAATTGAAAGTCTTAATTTTTTGAATATAAAAAAAACCAAGTCAAGTTCGACTCGGTTTAAGTTCAAATATTTTTTCATTCAAGAGTTTCGCTTTTATTCGAAAACATATTAAGCTGGAAATTTTTTCGTGATGTCCTCTAACACAAGTTGTACTGCAATGGCATCATCTAAATACCCAATAGGCAGAAGATAATCAGGGATTACATCTAGTGGCAAGATGAAGTACAATAGTGCACTTCCGATCACTGCCAATTGCTGCGGCATTGCCTTCATTGAACGGAATTGATCAAACATCTCCTGCACTTGACTAATAAATGGTCCTATACTTCCTAATTTCTTCACCTTTTCCTCAAAGCCATTTAGAATCGTTTCTTTCCCTTCGTCTGTCTGAGAAAATTGCTGATAAGTCTCTAAGTGGTTTTCAACACTTTCAATCGTGAACTTATTATTCGATATATTAGAAGATTTGAAGAAATGTTGAGCACTTTCTACAGATAAATAAATATCCTCGGAATAAGCCTTTTCTTGTTTTTGCTTATTAAGATAACCGGCAGCTGAAAATAAAGTAGTAACCGGAACATCAAGGCACTCTGAGAATTTATGTAAATGATCTGGGGTTGCTTTTCTTTTACCGTTAATAATCCGTGATATCGTAGCTGTATCAATTTTTGTCAGCTCACTAAGCTTTCTCATGGAAAATGAACGTTGCTTTAATAATTCTTTTAACAACAAACCAATACAATTATTTTTTCTGTCTTCGGACATACTCAACTTTCCTTTCATTGTTAATAGCCCTTTCAAGTTTATTGTCAAAACTTCCTGTGAAGTCCGATTTAGGTTAACACAAAAAATTAGTCCTGTTCGTACCTATGCTTGCGTTTATAGACTATTTTTGATAAGAAAATGCTAATTTCAAATAATAGTATCAAAGGGACCGCAACCGAAATATGCGAAATGAATTCCGGAGGAGAAATCATAGCAGCAATGATAACTAGAATGAAATACGCATATTTTCTTATCTTGACTATTTTATTAGGATTCATTAAGCCTAGAGTCGTTAAGAACATAGAAACAAGTGGTAATTCAAAAGCGATACCAAATGGCAATGTCATGTTAATTAAAAAACTGATATATTTTTCTGCCGTAAAGGAAGCAGCCATTAAATCTTCTCCTAAGCGAAGGAGAAACGTCATAATGTTAGGAAAAATAAAGAAATAGCCAAATGCTAATCCTCCGAGAAAAAGTAAAAACATAGGAGGAATATACATTAAGGCAACTTTTCTTTCGAAGGGCTTTAAAGCAGGTTTAATGAATAGCCATAGCTGCCATGCTGTAACCGGAATCGTGCATGCTAAAGCAAAAACAGTCGCTATATGGAAATAAATCCACAGAATATCACTCGGCCCTAAAACCATAAGCTTGTAATCAAGGCTCCCCGTAAAAAAAAGAAAAATATCCTTAACAAATACGAATCCTATCACAAGAAATATCAAGAAGGCCAATGCAGAAATAATTAGTCTTTTTCGTAATTCATCTAGATGGTCAACTATATTCAGTTCCCTATCTGCCAAAGTCCCACCTCCTAATTTCGGATTAGAGAATAATAGTGTTTTTTACTTTAAGAAATATTAACATCAATGGGCTTATATCTAGCTGTTTCACCCAAAAGAATCTAATATATATAGTTTCATAATTACAATATAAGATTCGTTGTATATTTGTCAACAAAACCTCTACTATTGTCAACACCTCTTATAAATAAGTTGTGAACACATTAAACTTTCCTATTAGCTAACAAATAGCCATAGCTCTGCCATGCTGTAACCGGACTCGCGCCTGCTAAAGCAAAAACAATCTATATAGAAATAAACCCACATAATATCAATCAGTCCTAAAATCATACGCTTATAATCAAGGCTCCCCATAAAAAAGAGTATTATATCCTTAACAAAACCGAATCCTACCACAAGAAATATCAAGAAGGCCAATGCAGTAATAGTTACTTAAAAGGGAATAATTCCATTTTCCAAAAGAATACAATTAACCTGTGTATGATTTTTTTTGATCATTAAAGGGGGGATTGGATTGCCCATTTTGGAAGTAAAGGAGCTTCGAAAGTCGTTTCAATCGGTAGTGGCTGTGGATTCAATTAGCTTTTCCGTAGAAGCTGGTGAAATATTTACGATTATTGGTCCTAATGGTGCCGGGAAAACAACAACACTGGAAATGATTGAGGGGCTGCAAAAACCAGATAACGGAGAAATCCAACTGAAGGGAATGAACTGGAAAGGCGATTCAACGCCCATTAAGCAAATCATCGGTGTCCAGCCGCAGACGAGTGCCTTGTTTGACCTACTTAACGTATACGAAAGTTTAGATGTGTTTGCAGGGCTCTATGAACGTTCACGCTCCATTGACGAGGTTTTGGAATTTATTAATTTAACCGACCATCGAAAAAAATTTGTCAAAACCTTATCTGGCGGGCAAAGGCAGCGGCTGGCGATTGGAATCGCACTAGTCAATGATCCTGATATTCTATTCCTAGATGAACCGACAACAGGACTAGACCCGCAAGCACGCAGAAACATATGGGATATTATCCTCAAACTAAAAGGCTTAGGAAAAACGACCATTTTAACAACGCATTATATGGAAGAAGCCGAAAAGCTAAGTGATCGTGTTTGTATTGTTGACCAAGGCAAAATCATTGCCCTAGATACTCCGCAGAACTTAATACAACTTTTAGCAAAAGAACGTGAAATTCACCTGACTTTTCCTTCTAGTATGAAAGACGCCCAGAAAATGGTTCTGATGGTTAAAGCGTATCCCGGGGTAACAAAAGTGCATACAGAGCAAAACAAGCTCATTTTTTCAACAGCAAGCCCAGAAGAATCACTCTATCATCTTTTTAAATATACGACAGAGAATCAAATCCTCGTTCAGCAAATTGGGATTAAAGATTTAAGCCTAGAGGATGTTTTTATTACATTTACAGGGAAAGAGTGGAGGGACTAAACAAATGAAACAGTTTCGTAAGCTCTTTGAGGCGAATTTCAAATCAACGTTCCGCGAAAAAGCAGTATGGGGCTGGTCCATCGCTTTTCCCATTTTACTTATGGTTATTTTCCTGACTATTTTCGGTGGATCCAATGACGGCGAATCTACCTTTGAGGCTCATATTGTAACAGTTATGGAAGAACCGAATGAACTTGCATCCGGCATACAATTAGTATTGAAACAAATACCAGTACTCACATGGGAAAAGGATTCGACAGTTAGCCGTGCAGAGGCAGCGGAGTGGCTAAAAGAAAAAAAGATTGATGCAGCAATTGTTCTTCCAACTAGTCTTGACGCAAAGGGTGTAGAGTTGCTATTAAATAAAGAAAAAGAAAATTCCATACTGAATCAAGCAATGGGCGGTATTCTTAACGGTGTTCTTCAAGAAGTGAACTATCGAATTGCAAATGTAAGTCCTCAGCTTACTTTGCAGACAAAATATATTTCTTCTGGAAGTGATACGCTGAAATATGTGGATTTCCTTTTCACCGGGATGATTGCTTTATCCATCGGGCAAGCAGGGTTATTTGGGATGGTTGGTATGATTGAAATGCGCAGAAATGGTCTTTTAAAACGATTAATGCTGATACCCATCTCGATGGGTACATTTGGACTAAGCCAGACTTTAGTTCGCCTCATACTCTCAATCATTCAAATTATCATCCTCACATTCATTGGCGTCTTCTTTTTTAAAGCTTCCTTACATTTAAATATTCTTTCTTTTCTAATCGTCTTTATCGTCGGAACGATTACCTTCTCTGCTTTCGGCTTTATGATTTCGGCTTTTACGAAATCAATGGACGGTTATATGGGGTTAGCCAATATTTTCAGCTTACTCATGATGTTCTTAAGCGGCATCTTTTTCGAGTTATCTATGCTCCCTAGCTATATAAAACCCATTGCCGTCATTTCCCCGCTCACTTACTTTGCTAACGGGATTCGAGATAGTATGGTGTATGGCATTGGGATCATGAACTCGAGCTTTTGGGTTAATATCGGAGTACTTGTATTATGGGGGATCGCAACATTTGCTGTTGGTGCGAAGTTTTTTAAGTGGAGAGCGTAAGAATGACTTGGATCTAATAAGATACTTGCAATTTAACAGTTTTTTAGAATAAGCAAAACTAGTTCCAAACAAATTTAAATAAGAGGATGAGATTTTAAACGCTCATCCTCTTTTTCTAGCATTAAAAGCTTTCAAACTTTAATATCAAATTGTTTTATTTTATTGTAGAGGCTTACCCTGGAAATACCTAATTTTTTGGCTGCAGCGCTTTTATTTCCATATGTTTCGTTAAGGGCTTCTATAATTCTATCCTTTTCCAATGTTGCTTTCTCGAGGGCTAATCCTTCCTTATTCATATTTTCCTGTTTAATACTAGGAAATATATTAATGATATCTTCCGCATTGATTGCAGATTTATCAATAAAGATGATCATTCTCTCCACAACATTTCTTAGTTCTCTTATATTTCCTGGCCATTTATAGCTCATAAATACATCCATTGCACTATTCATAAGCGTTGGAAGCTCCTTTTGGTATTTGACAGCAAATTCTTGAGCGAAATTTTTGACCAATTCCGGAATATCATCAATTCTCTCTCGAAGTGGGGGAATCTTCAATGTAACAACATTTAAACGATAATATAAATCTTCTCGGAATGTCCCCTGTTTGACCATTTCTTCTAAATCGCTATTCGTCGCTGCAACGATTCTAATATTCACTTTTACCGAGGTATTTCCGCCAATGCGACAAACTTCTCTTTCCTGGAGAACCCTTAATAATTTCACTTGCATATCAAGTGGAAGCATACCAATTTCATCTAAAAATAAAGTACCACCGTCCGCCATCTCCACTTTTCCTGCTTTCCCCTCCTTATCTGCACCTGTAAAAGATCCTTTTTCATAGCCAAAAAACTCGCTTTCAAAAAGAGCATCCGGAATAGCGCCACAGTTAATCGGAATAAAAGGCTGATTCTTTCTTAAGCTGGCTTCATGAATTCCTTGCGCAAATAGTTCTTTCCCTACTCCACTTTCCCCTTGAATTAAAACCGTAGCATCCGTTTTCGCAACTTTTATAGCTAAGCCCTTTGCATTTTGTAAAGCATCACTATGCCCTTTAATTTCTGATAATGGACCTATTTGTTCATGCAAATGATACTGTTGTTTTATTTTTTGTAATTGGGTTGTCGTTAAAGTTAACTTCTCATTTAATTTCACAATATTTGTTATGTCTTGGTCGATCGAGATAGCTCCTATTAAATTCCCCTTATCATCAAAAATGGGAGAGGAGCTAATCAAAACATGCATATCTGGTCTTGGCTGATGATACACATTCGAAACGGCTTTCTTTGTTTCTAGTATCTCGAGTATTTTCAAATCTTCTATTTTAAAAAACTTGCTTATTTTCTTCTGCTTAATATCCTTGAGCGGGACTCCATAAATTTGTTCAGCCTGTGCACTCCAATATTGCACTTCCCCTAATGCATTAATAATTGTTATAGCATCAGAACTTGTTTCCATTAAAGCATTTAAATAATTAAAGGAATGATCCAATGACAAATCTTTCATTCCTTGCACCTCCCACTGTCACTACTGTAAATGTAAAGGTGTATTTACAAAAGTGTAAATTTAATGAACACTTCCTATTGTACAAGGACTAGAAATCGTTAGCAATATTACAATTATCCCTAATTATTCAAGTTGGCATAAAATTTGCACATTAGCTACGTAGTCACCATTAATATCATCAGGAGGTTGCAAATATGATGTTAACTTTGGAAAATTATATTCAAACAATTGATGCCCATACGATGGGAGAGGCAGCCAGAATTATTGTTGACGGTCTTCCTAGCGTTCAAGGAAATACAATGATGCAGAAGAAACAATATTTAGAATCCGAATTAGACCATATTCGTAAACTTCTAATGCATGAACCAAGAGGTCATTTAAATATGTTCGGTGCCATATTAACACCGCCATGCAATCCTGATTGCGATCTCGGTGTCCTATTTATGGATAGCGGCGGTTATCTGAACATGTGTGGTCATGGTACGATTGCCTCTGTCACAATTGCTATAAATAATGGCCTCATCGCTAAAAAGGACAAGGTATTCCTTGACACGCCTTCTGGTATTGTTGAATGCCATGTAGCATACGAAAACGATAAGGTGAAAGAAGTTTCCTTTATTAATGTTCCAGCGTTTTTATTTAAAAAGGATGTAAGCGTTTTAGTAGAAGACTTAGGGTTAATTAAGATGGATATTGCGTTTGGGGGAAGTTTTTTCGCCATAGTGGATGCTGAACAATTCAATTTTAAATTAGACATTGATGAACAAGATCAAATCGCGGCAATTGGCATGGCCATCAGGAAGGCAGCAAATGAACAATTGGTTATTGAGCATCCCGAAATTCCGGAAATAACGACCATTGACCTTGTTGAATTCAGCCTTCAGCTAGATGAAAATCATTATAAAAATACCGTTGTTTTTGGAGATGGCCAAATCGACAGATCCCCTTGCGGAACAGGAACATGTGCAAAACTATCAACCTTGAAGCTTGAACTAAATGAGCAAATTATTCAAGAAAGCATCATTGGATCACAGTTTAAAGGGGAGGTCGTTGATTTTACAAACGTAAAAGGATATGAAGCCATCATTCCAAAAATCACAGGATCTGCATGGGTAACAGGCGTTCATAAATTCTTATTAGATGAGACAGATCCATATACAGAAGGATTTCTATTAAAATAATCTAACCAAATTATAAATTGGAAAAGTGCTTGTCACTGCAGCAGCAAGTGCAAAAAATGGAGGTAATTACTTTGGCTTTAACAAGAGACTTCTTTATGATGCTATCACAAAATAAAGTTCTTAACAGCGGGGCAAAAAGATGGGGACTAAAACTTGGCGCCCAATCTGTTGTTGCCGGAACAAATATAGAGGAAATGGTCGAAAGCGTCAAAAAGTTAAATGAAAATGGCATTTCGGCAACAATCGATAATCTAGGTGAATTTGTTTTTGAAAAAAAGGAAGCAACAGAGGCTATGAATCAAATTCTGGGCGTTATTGAGGCTATTCATAAAAATAATTTGGATGCTCATATTTCCTTAAAGCCTACCCAGCTTGGCTTAGATATTGAATATGGCTTCTGTTTGGAGAACTTAAGGGAAATCGTTGCAAAAGCATACGAGTATAATATTTTTATTAACTTTGACATGGAGGATTATGGCCATCTGCAGCCATCTTTTGATATTATCGATGAGCTTTCGAAAGAATATGATAATCTCGGCACAGTCATTCAAGCATACTTCTATCAATCTGAAGAAATCATAAAAAAATATGAAAACTATCGCTTAAGAATCGTAAAAGGTGCTTATAAGGAGCCTGAAAACTTAGCCTATCAAGACAAAAAAGATATTGACCGAAACTACATCAAGCTAATTGAATATCACTTGTTAAACGGGAAATTCACATCAATCGCAACCCATGACCACCATGTCATAGATCATGTGAAAAATTTTGCGAAAAAGAATAATATTCCGCAAGAAAAATTTGAATTCCAAATGCTGTATGGATTTAGAAAAGATTTACAGCTTAAGCTTGCCAAGGAAGGCTATAATTTCTGCACATATGTCCCATTCGGAAATGATTGGTATGGCTATTTCATGCGCCGATTAGCTGAACGTCCACAAAATCTCAATCTTGTTGCAAAACAGGTGTTTTCTAAAAAAACAAATACACTAATTGGAATTGGAGCTGGAGCCTTTATTTTAGGAAGATTAAGTAAAAAATGAATAGTGTAAAAACTAAGATGACTGAAATGTTATAATACTACTATAATATTTATAATAGAGCGGAGGACGAATATCCATCCCTCCTTATTAAATGTCATCCTCGATTTGTATCTTAAGGAGGAGAATCAATGGAAAAGAAAGTATCATTTTTGCAAGTGATTGTAATTGGTCTCATGCTCTTTGCTATGTTCTTAGGCGCTGGTAACGTTATATTCGCTCCGATGGTAGGCCAACAGGCAGGAACAAATACTTGGATTGCCATGGGTGGATTTTTAATTACAGGTGTAGGCTTAGTTTTACTAGCTATCATAGCTTTAACACGCGGAGGAGGAACAGTTGAAAAACTATCAGGAAGAGTTCACCCCGTGTTCGCTACCATATTCTCAATTTTACTATTCTTAGCGCTTGGGCCAATTTATGTAATCCCGAGAACAACTTCTGTCGTATATGAAATTGCCATACATCCTTTAGTAGAAATGAAATCAGATGGCAGTCTTTATTTGTTTATTTTCTCTACGATATTTATCGTACTAACGATCTTGCTTTCATGGAATACAACAAAATTTGTCGATCGGCTTGGAAAAATAATCACTCCTATATTTGCAATATTATTATTATTGCTAATTGGAAAGTCAATTTTTACACCAATGGGAAGTATTGGACAACCTCAAGGAGAGTATATTCAAAGCTTTGACGCTTTTTTGAAAGGGTTTGTACAAGGCTACTACACGATGGACGTTCTTGCCGCCTTTGTATTTGGAGGAATTTTCATTAAATCGATCAGTTCCTTAGGAATAAAGTCTGAAAAGGAAGTATCAAAGATATTTATTAAAGCAGGAATCGTGACTATTATCGGCTTGGTCGGGCTGCAAACCTCAATGGCATGGATTGGTGCTTCAAGCGTCGACGCCATTGGGTTTAAGGAAAATGGCGGAGAAGTGTTAGCACAAAGCTCAAAAGTTCTATTCGGACAGATCGGAATTTATATCATCGGGACCATTATATTCTTAACAGGAATCACAACAAATGTTGCCTGTTTAGCAGCTGTATCCGAATACTTCGAAAGAATTGTCCCTTCCATTTCTTATAAAAAGTGGTTAATTCTCTTTTCCATTTTTAGCTTAATCATTACAAACTTTGGTCTCAACAAAATTCTAACATTAGCATCTCCTATTTTGCTTTTACTCTATCCATTGGCCATTGCTTTAATCGTTTTAATATTTACAAATAATTTGTTTAAAGGTCATCAATCGGTTTATATTGGAACAATGATTGGCGTGGGATTTGTTGCCATTCTTGATGCTTTAAAGGACGGCATTATTGCACCGGAAACCATTAATAACATCTTTGGTTTCATTCCATTATTTGAAAATGGCGCTGGCTGGATTGTCACAGGCCTAATCGGATTTTTAATCGGTTTGATTGTAGCCAAATCAAAGAAAGAACCTGACAGGACGATTAAAATGGCTAGTTAAAAGTTAATATTTATGTCCCTTCACCACTTTCTGTGATTTCAACACAATCCCAGAATTAAGTTAGCTAGATTGGTTCCCAATCTTAAGTAGCTCCTTCATCAACTACCTTAAGAAAAGCTGAAGAAGGAAGACTAAGTTTGTTTAAGACTAGTGAATCACATATCTTCCCTGTTCTCCAGTCCTGGACAAGGGCAGACAGATATTCACACAAGGGACAACGCATTTCTGATGTACTTTTTTCAACATGTAGAAAATAACTATCCTAGTAAAGTGAAAAACACTTACGAACCCCTCCTGTTATGTTGAGTGACGCTAACATGATTGCCAGGAATTCGTAAGTGTTTTCTTATTATATGGAAATATCCATATATTTTAAAAATTACTATTCATATAGTCCTCTTTAAGTATGCTATATATTTCTAAATCAACTATTCCTTTTCCAGACCAAACGTTCGCTTGTCTTAGCAATCCTTCCTTCATAAAACCATTTTTTAATAGAATTTTTTTGGAAATCTCATTTGCTGGCATTACCTCTGCTTGAATTCTATTCATATTCATCTAGCCGGTGCAAATGGCGGACACAATAACTGTTGCAATTGTGAAACAATTCCCCAAAAAGTTTAGAATATATAAGAGTTATTGATTGCACAATAAGATAATAAGTGGAACTAATTTTAGTGCCTCAGATTGTAGACAAAAGGCATTCCGAATGTCCCATTCGGATGCCTTTTCCATATTTAATCAATATGGTTTTTCATTTGTTACTCCAATTCTTTTTGCTTATACTTTAAAGTTGCTTTTTCCAAAGCTTCTACAAATTTATCGTATTCTTCTGTTTCCTGTTTTCTATTGTTCATTGCGAAGTCATCATCTTTAAAAAAGCTTTTTCTTAGCTTTGTAGATAATTCTAATTGAACACCTTCTCCCAATTCATTTCGGTTTACGATGTTATTTTTTTGTGTTCCTTTGAGATTCCTAGGTGCTTCTTCTACATGAAATCCTTCTTTTTTCAAGTATTTCTTCACGATTTTCTTATATTCGTCATTTCTGCCACCGATATATACGTTTTCTTTTTTTTCGTCATGATATCCATGTATAGATAAAATGGTTTTTGCTTCCTTGGCCATACTGACTGCGGTCGGTTCATCATACAAGGTTGATGCAATATGAAGCATTTGGTTATCCTTTGGTTTCAGTGCCTCAAATACATATGTGCTGGAGTTCAGCTTTTCTCCGAGATCGACAGCTACTTCACCTGTACCAATTTCTATATTTCCTCCATGTATCGCCATCACTAATATTTCTGGATTGCGATGATAGGCTTTAATCCGATAATCTATATTTTCTCGTTCATATTTCTGCAATTCTGTAAAACTCTTATATTCCTTATATCCCTTTGGCTTTTCTCGCATAATTATCCCAACACCAATTAATAGTAAGATTACACATATACCAATGAGTATTCTTCGTATCATCTATAAACTCCTTATACAGTCTATTATCAAAACGCAGCACTTAGCCGATTTACAAAAATAGCTGTACTATAATATAAAAGGGCTGTCCAGAAAGTCAGTGAAACTGACTTTCTGCAGCCTCTTTTTCAAAAAGTTTTAAAAATGTCCAAAAAAATCGTCCTATTTAGTAAAATGTAAGTGACCAAACCAACATTTAGAAAGGACGATTTTTTTATGTGCAATCCGAAGATTACTACTGAAAATTATAACACGCAAATGACACTTCTTCCAGAAACAGAAACCTTTAAAGCTGATTCGGGAGAATTTCTTGCCCCGACTAGCTAAATATAATGAACAGAACGAAACCTTTGGCGATCGTAACAGGAATCGTCAAGTTTACTGGAATACGGTCTTTGTAGAAATGAAAGCAAAGGCAAAAACAGCCCTTGAATGTGATGAAAAAGCAACTATCTACGCTCAACGCAAAGTCGGTGGAAAGTGTGTTCGGTCACATCAAGGGTAATCGGTCGTTCCGCAGGTTTTCCTTGCGGGGCCTCGATAAAGTAATGTCGAGTTTGGGATTGTGGCATTAGCCCACAACATATTGAAAGTAGCAGGGCTTCGCCTAGCTACTTTCCTGAAAAATTCTCCATATAAAAAAGCAGCTAAAGAAAAGTGTTTCGTTTTCCTTAGCTGCTTTACTTTTAGGGACTTATCAAACAGCCCCATTTTTTACATTTGTATTTTGATTAATTTTCTGTTGTTCATCAGGTGTTAATGTATCTGTACGTTTAAAAGCATTCATTGTTAAAAGTAGTGCACCTATAATCACAATAGGTAAAATCCATTTTGTTACGCTTTTTACTACTTTCATTTTCTTATCCCCTTATCAAAAGTTTTCACCTATGTATTACGGAGAAGTCCAAGTGCTCGTAAATGACCTACATCAGTATTTAAGGAATGTTTCCGCCCGGCGAGCCGATTCCGATTGTCTCTTTCCCTTGTTTTTTCAGCACGGTTGGCGCTTTAAAGGGAATCAATTGCTTTGTTGTTAGGATAAAACAAGCTGGTCTTACTTGAGTAAACTCTTGATTTAGCATTCGCCAAGTGCATTGTTAACCCCTGATTTACTTCAAATCCATTTTCAGAATAGTGAATCGCTGGTTATAGCAAAGTTTTCATCGTTAACTTTCCATATTTATTCTGCGCATACTGCATGCTGGCTACTAAGCCCGGAACACCTGAGATAGCTTCTCTTTCAGTGTCCGGAGATGTTTCGCGGTAGTCGAAAAATAAGGCCGCTCCGGATTTAGGTTTCTTACGATCCTTCCTCATTTTGTTCGCGCTTTTTCATGTGATCTATTACATGCTTATGGTTCACAATAATCTGCAACTTATCTTCCTTCTCGGACCAAAGTACATTTTCCGTAGTTTCCTTCGTTAATTGGCGATAAATTCGCTCCTTCTCTAAATAGCCTGTTGCTGGTCTTGGTGTTGCTTCTTCAATTTGTAATGGCACTACATCGATCGTGGCTTTCCCATTATCTTCTAGGTTGTATTGTACCATTGCCGTATCTTTTGTACGTGTCCAGCCTTGATCAAATACAAAGTTACCTAAGCTGTAGAAAATAACTCCTTGTTTATATATATCAAAAGATTGAAGTACGTGAGGGTGATGTCCAATGATGATGTCTGCCCCTGCATCTACCATCGCTTTTGCCAGCGCTTTTTGACGAGGGCTCGTATCTGTATCATATTCTTGTCCCCAATGTACATTCACCACAACTAAATCTGCGTTTCCTTGTTTAGGATCTTTCGCTTTTGCAATCATTTCAAAAAACACGTCTGGATTGGCACTTAATACACCGCCTTGTTCCTTTGTTGCAATGTCACCTGAAACAAACTCATCAGTAAATCCTAAGGTTGCAACTCGAACGCCGTTTACATCCTGATAGTTGATTTGTTCCTTAGCGTCTTTTCGGTTCTTTCCAGCTCCCACATAATCCATATTAGAGCTTTCGAATGTATCAAGTGTGTCTAGTAAACCTTTTTCTTTATAATCCATCACGTGGTTATTTGCCAAGTTCATGACAGTGAATCCTGCATTTTTAACAGCCTGTATTGCGCTTGAGTCCGTATGCAAATGAATACTTTTGTCAGCTTCTGAGTAGTTTGATACCTCATCTTTTAAAATAGGAGTTGCTAAATTTCCGCTTACATACTCTGAGTTATCAAAATAAGGCTTCACATATCGGAATAGATAATCCGCTCCGTGCTGTTTAATGACTTCTTCAACATGTCGTCCCAGCATAACATCCCCTACCATTGTCATAGTAAGTTTTTGATCTTTTAGTGGCTCCACATTTTCAACTTCCTCAGTTCGCCCCATCCATGTTGTTATCACTAACGATAAGATTAGAATGGGAGTTATAATCGCTGCGTACTTGAGATTTTTATACTTTGTTTTCTTAATGAAAATGAGTAGTTTTTCTTTGAAATTTAAATTTCGCTTCATATTCATACACCTCAGAACAAGTAATATACGTTCAAAATACCGAATGTTAAACCGGATAATAGAAGCGTACTGCCAATTGTTAATGGCATCCCTTGTTTTTGAATCGTGTTCGCTATCAATCCTGGTATGATAATTCCAATGCCGCGGAATTCAAAGATTTCGAACGGCATAACAGGGTAAAAGTAATCAAATATCAGCTTTAAAGAAATTCCTGTAATCAGCATCGCTGCAAATTTTCTTCTTCCATATAAAATAACCCATCTTGATACCCCATAAGTTACAATCAAATATGTTAATATACTAATCAAAAATACTACTAACATAACTGCTGGCTGATTAAAAACCAACGCTAAATACCCGGGTACAACAAGCCCTGCTGGCAATACGCCTGTTTTTTCCGTAAAAATAAGGCTTAGTGTAACTCCTAGCACCAGTGCTACATATAAATCTGATCCAAACATTGATGTTCCTCCTATTTAGCTGGCTTTTTGCACTATTTTTAGTTCCATAATAACGTCAATTAACTGCTCTGCTGCACCGTGAATGTTTCCTACACCGTATACGACACGGCCTTTCAAGTATGGACGAAGACGATCCATAATCTCATCTGTTGTCCATTCCTCTAAATTCCAATACTCTTTCGTATCTAATTTGCCTTGTTCAAAAGCTTCTGTAATCGGTGCTGTTGTCTCTCCGATTGCAATTACTACTTCAGCTTTTATATAAGGGAGTACGTCTCGTGCGAATTGTTCAGTACGATCTACACGGTCTGGACGACAGTTCATAATGACGATAGGAGATTCTGTGCTATATCCCAACGTGCTTACACGCTCCCAGATTCTTAAGGTAGATGAAGCATCGTTTGCGGCAAAGCCATTTACAAGGAATGATGGATTTACTTTGTCCCCGATTCTAGTAATACGCATTGCCCCTGGATCCGGATGTGCATTTAACATGCCACGGAACGCTGTTTCTTCATCAATACCTAGTGCTTCTGCAACCGCCAAAGCAAGGGATGCGTTATCCGGGAATACCATATAGTCAAATTGCCGCAGGAATTTCTCTGGAATTTTTGAGTTATCAGCCACAACAACTTTTGTGTTACGTTCAGCTGCAATTTGATTAAACAACTCTAAATATTCGCTTTCGATTGTAATTAAATGACCATTATATGGAATAGTCGCTGTAAAAGCTTTTGCAACCTCGTCTAATGTAGGTCCCATTACATCCATGTGGTCCTCCAAAACGTTAACGATAACACCGATGTTTGCTTGGATCATCTTATTTTGAAAGGTTAATTGATAGTCAGGCTGAACAGCCATACATTCACAGACAAGTGCTTCTGTTTCTAAGTCTGACACTTCTTTTACTACACGGCGTTGTTCCCCAATGTTAGGACCTTCTGGTCTACGCTTTATCGGTTTTTCTTCATCTGTAAACCAATAGATCATTCTTGCTGATGTACCAGTTGTTTTACCCACTGTCTTATAATTAGCTTCTTGAATAACACCTGTAATAAGTCGAGTTACAGTTGATTTTCCTCGGATACCGTTAACATTTACACGGATTGGAATGGAGTCAAGTCGCTTCTGATGACAGCGTTGTTCCCATATGCCGTAACCAAGCAAAAATAATGCACATATAACTATGAGGGCCATTTCTTCTTTTTCCTTTCTTACTTGTAATTTTTCATCTTTTACAAAAAACTCTCCAACCATTTAATTACACTAATTAACTAGTTGAGCTTAAGTTATTTATTCAATAGAAACATGGTGTCGTCCGTTGACCCATCATTGATTTAAATAACTTCAAATTGAGAATAAGATAATGATTTATGCTTTTAATCGAAGTTTCTATAATTCCCTGTTCGTTGTAACAGTGAACTAAGATGCTAATCCCCTTTTTATTTCCAGGTTTTGTTTAATGCCTTCATTTTGTTCACGAAACCACGGTAAACAATGGAATAAATGGAGCACAGGAAAGATAACACATACCATGAACTAAAATGAAACTTAAGTATCCACAATACCCCCCTTTTTTAACATAAGTAACGTTATTTTTATACCGCTGCAATCATTTACATTTTCATATATAAAATGGTTTTTGTGTAGAAAAAATGGTAAAATAATGAAAAATACCTACACATTTTAAGGCAAAGTGTCGAATCAAGAAGGAAAAATATTACTTATATTAATGAGATTGCCCTACTCACAATGAGAGGTTTTATAGATATTAAGGCTGAAATGTTTTTTCACAATAGTGAATAAATTTGACAAATCACCAAAATCTATCAAGAAAATAATTCTTTATATTAATCAAGATGTTAAGTCAATTAAAAAGTTAAACGAACCCGGGCTAATTCGTTATGACCAAACAATTTCATTATAAATAAACTATTCTTAAAAACTTGTGGTTTAATTTAATAGTTATCTATTTTTAATTGAACTGTTAATTTCTATGAATAAAAGAAAAATACTTACCATTTACTTCACATTGTCATTAAGTTAAGAAAAAAATTCTTAATTATTGACCAATTCTCCCCCGTCATCAAAAAACTCTTACCTTTAATTAGTACAATGTTACACTTATAGTTGAGGTGAAAAAGGCGAGAATTTTAAAAATATTTTAATTTTTCTATAAAAATTTGAACTATTTCCCTTTTTTATTCGTATAACTATTAGAACATTAAGAGGGAGTCTTTTTGGCTCCTAAACAGGAGGAGAATAAATTGGGGAAAAAAGTAGCAAAAACAATTAGTTCATTAGTGTTAGCAAGTTCACTTGGATTAACTGGTGTAGTAAGCAGTTTTTCTATAGACGAACATCGTGTTTCTGCTGAAGAAACTATCAAAGAAATTGATTATGAACAAAGAGCGAAAGAGTTTGTTGAGCTTGCTAGAGCAAACAACTGGGATGCGGCCTATCAGCAATTAAGTAAAAACCTTCAATCCGTTTTATCCAAAGACCTTTTAAACAGCTATTGGACAAACCTATTAAACTCATACGGAAAAATCATAGAAACAAAGTTCAAAGATTTAAAGATTGATGGAGTACACACGAAAGCTACGTTCTCTATGACAGCGGAGAAAGGACCTTTTGAGCTTGTTATCCTTTTTAATAGTGAGGGGAAGGTAGATGAGTTTTATACTGATATGGTCTATCAACCAAACAACTTCTTAAATCCATCATATAATCACCCAGAAAACTATACTGAAAAACAAATAACCATCGGCGAAGGAGAGTTTTCCCTGCCTGGAGTACTAACAATTCCAAAGGGGAAAGGCCCGTTTCCTGTCGTTGTACTCGTTCATGGTTCTGGTGCTCATGACATGGATGAAACGATGTACTCGATAAAGCCTTTCCGTGATATCGCCGTTGGACTTGCCAATGAGGGTGTAGCTGTTCTTCGTTATGATAAAAGAACAAAAGTTCATCCGATCAAATCCAGTTTGAAGCCTATGTTTTCCATTCAAGAGGAAACAGTACTTGATGCAAATCTAGCTGTGGAAAAATTAAAGTCACTGCCAGAAATTGATTCTAAAAATATCTTTGTTCTAGGACACAGCCAAGGTGCTTTTGCTCTTCCACTTATTATCAATAATGATAAGAAACAAGATATTAAAGGTGTTATCGGAGCAGCAGGGCCAGCAGGGAAGTTTCAAGATTTACTGCTATGGCAATTGGACCAAGCAGTGGAAAGAGCCGAGAAAATGAATATGTCTAAAGAGCAAATAGAAGCAATGATGGAACAATTTGCACCTTTGAAAGAGTCATTAGCTTTGCTTAATGATCCTAAATATTCAAAAGAAAATCTGCCTGCTGTATTCAAAATAGGCAATCCTTACTGGTGGTTCGATATCCGTGACTATATCCCAGCTGAGCTTGCTAAAGAGCAAACTGTACCGACACTACTTTTACAGGGTGGCAAAGATATTCAAGTGCCAGCTTCAGAGCTTGACAGCTGGAAAACAGAGCTTAAACAAAGAGACAACGTAGAGTATAAAATATATCCAGATATGTATCATATGCTGGCAGACTTCCCTGGCCAGCCAAATGGACAAACAGAGTATATGACACCTAGCAATGTCTCACAACAATTTATTTCAGACATTGCCAAATGGGTGAAAACTGGCAGCATTAATTCTAAGCCCGAAGAAAGCAACAAACCAGAAGAGGATAAGCCAGATGTACAAAAGCCAACACCAAAAGTATACTGGGATGGCTTATTAATGAAAAAAGGCCAGATTGGTAAAGTATCAATTTCAAAACCGATTAACCTTTGGAAACGTCAAGATGATAAATTGCAATTCGTTAGAGTTTTAAAGCCTGGTGAACAATATCGTGTGTATAGGTACGATAATAAATTCGGCGGACAATATGGCCTTGGCGGAGACTGCTACATAACGAATCTCAAAGGCTATGTGGAATATAAAACACCATCCAAAGCAAAATTAAAAGAACTACACAATGAATAGTCATATACTTCATAGATACCAAAAAGCCCTCCGTTCAATTTCGGAAGGGCCTTTTATTTTCGTATTTTGTTTATTTTCTATACCTTTAGCAGGAAAAACGATTTTTATTACAGAATACATTTCTATCAAATTTTAAGGAGTGAATGCTATGAACGAACGTCACGTAGTATTGTTTAATCAGCTAGAGAGCTATCGAAGCGAAATTTCAGGTGTATTAGAGAACGTTTCAGAGGAGCAAGCCGACATTATTCCAAAGGGTTTCAACAATAATATCCGCTGGAACCTGGGCCATATTTATCTGGACCAATATTTATGGATTCAAGCAGTAACAAAAGAAAAAGCTGATGTGCCTAAACAATTTCATTCTTGGTTTGGATATGGAACCTCTCCAGCCAACTTTACTCCTGAGACACCTTCATTAGAAGAGCTAAAGAGCTTACTACAAAGACAACCATCCCAAATAAAAGAAATTTACGGTGATCGATTAGAAGAAGAGTTCCCTCCAACTGAAATGGGGATGCATACCATTGAACAAGTATTAATTCGCACTATTTTTCACGAAGGAATTCATTTACAAGCAATTCTTAATTTAAAAAAATGTATAAACGACTAAAAACAATTCCTTATCGGCTGATAGTCGAGGTGCATTCATAGTGGAATGCACCCGATTGTTATAGGACCAATACACATGTACATACTATTTCAAGAAAAAACAGCCTGTAATTTTCTGAATTCCACATGTATAGTTACAGTAATAAATTTCTTGAAGGAGTGTTCACTATGTTTTTAAAACTTACAAAAGAGCAGCATCAATTAATGATATCTGACATTCAATATTTCTTTTCGCAAGAAAGGGATGAAGAAATAACTGAATTTGCTGCAGAAAGAGTGTTAGAGTTCGTTAAGGAGTCACTTGCTCCACATTTCTATAACGCTGCTGTCTTAGATGTCAAACATGTTGTGGAACAGCAATTTTCTTCACTTGAAGATGAAATATTAACGCTAGAGCGGCCGACTAATAGGTAAAAAATATTTCAAGGGTGAATTAGATATCATTCACCCTTTTCAGTTCTAGCAAATTTCAGATAGCCTACTATCATAATAACTAATTTCTTTCTGAACACATTTAACCCATCTTATTAAAGTTAATAATGCTTCATTCACATTTAATTACAGATGCCAATTCTATTTTCTTTTACGGCTAAAATGTGATAAAGCTCCTCCAGTTTTTGAATCTGATAGGTTGGAATAATGCCTGTGTTATTCGGTTTCATTTCTGGATTAAACCAACATGTGTCTATACCAGCTTGATGACCACCTATAATATCCGCACTTAAGGAATCCCCAATAATTAATGTTTGTTCCACATCAAAATTAGAAATTCGCTCAAAGACATAATCAAAGAATTCCTTCATCGGCTTTTGGTAACCGGTGTCCTCCGAAACAAAAATTTCATTAAACAGCGGATATAATCCTGAATCACGCAGACGCTTATCCTGAGTCTTGGAAACACCATTTGTCACAATAAATAAGTCATAATGGTTATGAAGGTCTGCTATTAATTCAAAGGCACCACTTATAAGCTGATGCCCTTGTTCCAAGTAGGTACGATAATTTCTTTCAAGGAAGGCCCCATCAACCTCTTTTCCATATTCCTTAAATAAAATAGAAAAGCGTGTGTTCACAACCTCATCACGATTTAGTTTTCCTTCTTCAAAGGATCTCCATAAACCTTGATTAATTTTCTTATATTTCTCCTCGATTTCAGGGGTTAAGGAAAAATTTTGCTCTTCAAAAAGCAATCTCAATGCTAATCTTTCTGCCGCACCAAAATCTAACAGTGTATCATCAACATCAAATAATAAAGTTTTATATTTTTTCATTACTCTCTCTCCATTTTTTCTGACTTTACCATCATGTTAATAGTTTAACATTTGATCCTTTGAGGTATTCTTAGCCTCTCTATCATTCCTATACAGGTTAATACTTCTATTAAATCACTGAATCAATACCTATGGCTTCATATTATACAAAAAAAAATAGATGTTTACCTTAAAAGAATAGTGTCATAATCAATGAAGCAGGAATATCAATCTAAGGAATTGCCTATAAAATTATACTAAAATAAGAGCGAGGAAGAAAAATATTAATTTTTTCTCCACTCGCTCTTTGTTTACTTAGTAACTTCCTTAAACGGTATTGCAAAATCCTTTTCCTTCTTCCTGAATCAATTCGATTATCTCGTTATCAAGTCCATCATAAAAAACGGCAACCCACCCATTTTCCAGCTTAATAGGTCCTTCTGATGGATAGAGCCCCTTACTTTTCAGCTTCTTCATCCAAATTTCTAATTCTTCCACTTGCCACGAAATGTGGATAGAACTAAACGCTACTAGACTTTCCTCTGATTCAATTAATTCAATTCGGATATCTTCTTTTTTAAGAAATGCGATTTTCTCACCGGGTAATGTAAGATATTGCTCTATTGTAAAATCAAACATCCTTTTATAAAACTGGATGGAATCCTCTAAATTTCGAACTTGAATACCTGCATGATGCCATTTCATTTTTTATCATCCAGCGGCAAAATCAAATTCATATCACCAAACTCATGCCAAAGATAGCCAGCATTTAATGCTTCTTTATATGCATTCATCAAAAAATCTTTATCTATAAAGGCTGTCAGCAGATCCAGATGACTGGCTTCCGGTTCATGGAAACCTGTAATAAGTCCATCGACCGCTTTCAGCGGGTATCCTTTTTGAATATAAAGACTTGTTATCCCTTTCTGTGTTTCAACATTTCCAGCGGCATTGACAGCTGTTTCAAGTGCCCGAACGACTGTCGTTCCTACTGCGATGACACGTCCGCCACTTTTTTTCGTTTTGTTTACTAGTTCTGCTGTTTCTTCTGGAACGCAAAATTCCTCAAAATGTTTACTTGGATTAGGCCAACGGTCGTTTCCGTAATAGCTTAAGCCCGCATGAAGCTGAAGATAAGCGATGTTCACGCCTCTTTGCTTCAACTTATTGAGAAGCTTCCAGGAAAAAGCTCTTCCAGCAGAAGGCATTTCCACGGAGCCTGGGACAGAAGCATAAACTGTTTGATACATTTCTAACGGCCAAGGTGTTTCAATATATTCATAGTGCAGCGGCTCCCCGTAACGATAAATCGCATCGTATAAATCTAATCCGCTCTTTGAAAAGGAGAGAATAATCAAAGGTGCCTCCATACCTAGCCCTGTAATCGTCGCTGTTAAATCCCCAGATAAATCTATTATTTCTCCTACAGTCACTACTCCACCAACAATAAGTGCTTCCCATTCCGTATCAGATACTTTTCGGGATAAACGAATTTCTATCGTTTGCTTTCCTTGTTTTCCTTTTAACACTGCCGGAAGAGTTCGACTATTATTTAGTACAAGCAAATCTCCCTTACGCAAGCAAGAATCGAGCTGATAAAAATAGTGATGGGAGCTGTCTCCAGTAGCGGTATCGAGTGTCATTAATCGGACTTGATCCCGTTGTATCCCTCTATATTCTGCAGGGACACTCGCATTTAAATACTCAGGTACTTGGAAGGAATGAACAGTTGCCGTCATAGCACATCCCTCTTCTCTTGTAAAAAGGTCTGTGCTTCAAACCGCTTCCCATTCACTTCAATCATTTCATCTAATGCAAGGTGAACAAATACTTTTGCAACCTCATTCGGGTCACCTAGTTCATAATCACAATCCGGAACCGCAATCTCATGCATCTCCGTATCCATTTCCCCTGGGTCCACCATCCCCATACTAACACCTGTATCTTGCAATTCATCAGCCCATGTTTGTGTTAGGCCTTCCACAGCAAACTTAGAAATACCATACGCTCCCCATTCGGCAAATCCTGTTTTTCCTGCTTCCGATGTTACATTAAGAATTCGTCCTTTATTACGGGTTAACATGCCTGGTAATACACGCTTCGTGACAAGGAAAGGATTCAACACATTCACCCGAAGCACTTCAGCAAAGTCATGATCTGGATAATCAGCCAGCAGCGTAGGCCCCGGTCCAAATATTGATGCATTATTAATTAGGACATCTATGCTTCCAAATGCTTCTTCTACAATCGATACGAAACGATTAACATCCTTTACGTCAGTACTATCAGCACTTATTGCGATAACTTCAGCGCCGAGCTCCCGTGCTTCTTGCTCTACCTCACGCAACAGTCCTTCCCCTCTTGCACAAATGGCAAGCCGCATCCCTTGTTTTGCAAATTCCAATGTCAGTGCTCTTCCAAGGCCTTTTGACGCTCCAGTAATCATGACAACCGTTTTTTTGTTCATATGAATCTCTCGCTTTCTTTATTTTTCTTACTTTTATTTTAGAAAAAGAAAGCAACGGCAACATCGGAAGGTCGGAGGAAGGCTGTTACTAAAATGGGATGATAAACGTCTACAACTTTAGAATGAGAAATATTTTTTTCATTAATTCTTCACTTTATTTTTTTGCTGTATGTTTCTTGATTGCTGGCAGGATATCTGTTGCAATCAGTTCAATAATTTTCGCAATTTTATTGAATGGCACGCCACCAAAGTCAATTTGGGCCATGAATCTTTGTTGTCCGTATAACTCATATTGATAGAGCATTTTTTCAATGATTTGCTGCGGGCTGCCTACCATTAAAGCATCACGATAGTCAATTGCTTCTTCAAATTGTTGCTTTGGATAACCTCCGCCTCTTAAAGCCCGCATGCCTGTATTGATGTGTGGATAGTATTCACGAAGGGCGTCCTGTGAATTTTCTGCTGTGTAAAATAAGCTTGTTGTGGCAATTGGCAGTTTGCTTGAGTCAAAGCCACTTCGCTCTAATGCCTCACGATACGCATCTACAGAAATTTTAAAATTAATGGCTGGACCACCAAGCGTCGTCAGCATCATTGGTACACCTGCATCACCTGCTTTAATGGCACTTGCCGGTGGGCCACCTACAGCACGCCAAATCGGCATATAACCATTTTGGGGCTGTGGAAGAATATATGCATTTTCTAGTGGCGCACGAAATTTTCCTTCCCACGTTATTCTATTCTCGTTATTTAACTTCATTAAAAGTTCCATTTTTTCTTCAAATAATTCCTCATAATCACGGACATCATAGCCAAGCAAGCTATATGCCCCAATTCTTGAGCCACGCCCCGCAACAATTTCAGCTCGACCTCTTGAAATTAAATCTAATGTCGCAAAATCTTCATACACACGAACGGGGTCTGACGTACTTAACACCGTTGCCGAGCTGGCAATTTTAATATTTTTCGTCGCTTGTGCAATTGCCCCTAAAATGACCGTATGTGCTTGGGTTGTAAAATGTGTTTGATGACTTTCACCGACGGCAAATACGTCTAGTCCTGCCTCATCTGCTAGCTTACTCGCTTCGACTAATTCATGAATACGCTGTTCAGCGCTAATACGACTTCCTGTAAATGGATTTAGTATATGATCACCAATCGAATATAAACCGAATTCAAGTCCTTTATTTGGATCAATGCGATATTGTTCCATTGTCATCCACCCCTTTTAATCAATTGGTTTTAATCCTGCTTCAATTTCTGCACGTTTATCTTCTAAAAATGGTGGTAAATCTAATTTTTTTCCTAATGCTTCAACCGTTGAATCAACCGTAAATCCAGGTCCATCTGTCGCCATTTCAAATAAAATCCCATTCGAATCACGGAAATATATGCTTTTGAAATAAAAACGATCGACAACTCCAGTTGATTGGAAACCATATTCTTTCACCACTTCGTCCCAATACTTGAGCTCTTCCTCGTTCTTCACACGAATCGCCAAATGATGAATGCTGCCCCGACCTGGCTTTTCACTCGGCCCCACCTGCTCCTTCACTACAATTTCACCAAATGCTTGACCGGCAACAGACTGATAGATAGCCTCTTTATCTGAACGAGCCACTTCAACATAGCCAAGCATATCCCTTAAAGTTCTTGCCGTTCGATTCAAATAACGTACAGTGATCTCCACAGTCCCCATCCCTAAAATACGCTGCTCCAGATCAACGCTGGAATCTTCCCATGCCGACCAGTATGTGGGTGTCTCTTCGCCATTATTATTAAGTAAAACAAGACGTAGCCCTTCCGTATCCTCAAATGGAAGTGCAGCTTGGCCAGTATACGTAGTGATTTCTCCATGCTTAACATCGAATTGTTCAAAACGCTTTTTCCAATATTCCAGACTTTCAAATGATGGAACTAGTAAACCAATTTGAGTAATGGCATTTGTGCCACGAATCGTTCTTCCCGCCATCGGCATTTCAAAAAAGGATAGCTCCGTCCCTGCACTTCCCGTTAAATCTCCGTAAAATAAGTGATACATAGACGGGTTATCTTGGTTGACAGTCTTTTTAACGCGCCGCAAGCCCAACACATTTTGATAAAATTGATTATTCATTTGAGCGTTTTTTGTAAACATTGATATATGGTGATGTCCAGAAATTTTATACATTATGAATCCTCCCTATTTTTAACTTGATTAATCAAGTGATAATGTAAAAAAAATTACTCAAGCGGTAATTCTTTTTTTAGGCTATGTTTATGTACACGAGTTATCAGCGTGTACAATGTTTTCGTTTCTTCTTCGGTTAATATTTCGTCAAAAAACGACGTTTGAAATGCTAGTTGAGCTGGCAAAGCCTCTTCTAATATCGCTTCACCTTTTTCCGTTAAGCTAATTGTTTTCGTTTTCCAATCTTGCTTGCGTACAATATAGTCTTCTTTCTCAAGCCGTGCGAGCATACGAGAAATGCCACCTTGCGTGACTGTTACTTTTTCAGCTAACTCTATCTGCGTAAGTGGCTGATATACATGAATTTGCACGAGCACATCAAATTGTGCTGTAGTTAATTCTAAGCGCTTTAAAAATTCATTCGAAAGCTGGTTACTATGGTTCGTAAAACGCATTAAACGCAACCAGATTAATGACCCCAACGTATTATTGCGCATTTCATTTCCCTCCCCATCGTTAACCTTAATATCACTTTACTACTCAATTGAAGAGAAATCAAGATAAATATCTCGAATTCGAGATATTTAAAACAAAACCTCTTATAGCTTATATATTGGTTGTGTTAAAGTTCAGTGTTGATAATACTATTTGGTTGTTGATTGGAGTGGAAGGCTCGAGCTCCTCGAAAATGCATTCGCATTTCCTTCGTGCAGTGTTTATTCAGGGAAGTTCTAGCAATGCAAATAGTTATGTTAATAATTATCTAAGATTATGTTATATAGTCCTCTAGTGTACAAAGACAGGATAATTATTGTTTACCTTTTCAGAGAAACTTAAAAAAGGCTCCAATAGAATCAGGCCCTTCTGAATCTTTTGGACAACCTTCTCTAATCTAGTAAATGTTCAAATAGGTCTTTAATTCTTAAAATCTACAGTCAATTTTTTCTATGATTTCGATAAACCTTTATTTGTCTTATTAATAAAAAGAATACACATAAAATGGAGGTTAGTAATAACCATATGTTTTTAAGTAAAACTCCAACGACGGTGACTCCAAAATAAATAGTAAAATATATAATTAGTTTTTTATCTCCACGCATCTGCGAAACACGCAATACCTCCCCCTATATTAAATCCTGCTACAAAAGCCAAGCAGGCTCCACATCCTAATCTGTAAAATAACAAGCAACAGCACAAGTACTTGCGATTATAGTAGCTAGTCCAACAGAAATTCCCAAACAACTTGCCAAGAAATCAATATCAAAAGCGAATAACGTGATCTCTGGTTGATTGTTTTTAAACTCCTCCACTGTTTCAAATTGAAAGTCCGTGTCCAAGTTAACTTTTTCTTCACCGTCCATATATTGTGTAATATTGAAAAAACCTTCTTTGTTTTCAGTTAAATAAAGCTCTAATGTACTTAAAAATTTCTTTTTGTTATCGAAAACAAACGTAACGTTGCTAAACTCGTGACTATTTTCTAAAATAACAGGCATAGAGACCACGTATGAAAATGTATCATTATTTTCATATTTTAATAATTTTACTCCTGAAAAATCAATCTTATCTGCTAGCTTTTTCTTTTCCTAATGATTTTCCGTTATTTTCCTCTAGCAGGTTTCTAATCTTATTAGTAAAAAACTTTTTCTGTTTTTCATCTGATATTTCTGAAGTCTTACTGATCTCATCTTTAAAAGAATCTAATGAACTCGGTTCGACATTTAGATCACTTGCACTTACATTTGGAACTACAAATACAAAAAACATAGCTAGTATGACAAGGATGTTTAATAACTTTTTCTTCATTATATACCACTCTATTTGTCAGAACATTCTTATAACAAATCAATTTTACCATATATATAGAAAGTAATGCGATAGAAGGGGAGATATTTATGAAAAAAGTATTAACTGTTAGTATATTAACCGGAATTATAGCCGGCAGTATATGTAAAGGGTTCCGTTTTCGGGTGCTTTCTTAATAAATGACACAAGAATTGACGTATGAATTGGCATACGTCTTTTTTTTATTTATCAAGGTTTCTGGCGTAATTTCTTTAACTTTGACATAGCAATGGACATCATTTTTATAATGGAAAATAAGTATTGTACAATTAAAAAAGCGGGCCAAAACCACTGTCAATTTCAGTGCCGTTTTGAGTACCAATATTATTGATCCTTCTTCAACTAACGGTCAGTTTAGTGAAACAAGGATTTTTTTAATTTACATGGAATATATTACCTTGAAAGTTTGATATTGATGTAATATTCACATTGTTATTAATCATACAGTATAAAACATTCAGGAGGAGAATTAAATGCCATTAAAAGCAGGAGATATAATTACGTTTGAACGGACTTTTACAGTAAGGGATGTTGAATTATTTACTGAGATTTCAGGTGATGAAGGGATTCATCATATAATCCCAGATGAACAGGGAAGACTTGTAATTCAAGGGTTATTAACGGCAACTCTGCCAACAAAAATAGCTGGAGATAATAACGTACTGGCTCGTAGTACGCATTTTGAGTTTTTAAGACCTGTGTTTACTGGAGATACAATAATTTGTGAATTTAAAATTGAAAAATACGAAAGGCAAGAAAATAATAGAACAGCTTTTATTGCAACCTTTTTATGCAAAAACCAGAATGAAAAAGAAGTATTGAAAGGGGATGTTTCAGGCGTAATACTTTAAATTCTTTAAACTTTCTTCAACTATCCTGAAAATAACCAACCACCGTTTTTGTAAAGAGAGAATCATTCTGGTTAAACTCTTTTCGGTAACTATTTTCACTGCCATATGTGATCGTATTAACTTGATAGGGTCCTTTGGCTATCGGACTTTTCAGTACATGTTCATCATAGCGTGGGGAGTTTTTCAATTCTTTCAATGTTACTCCAGCGACTTCCGCTTCGCCCGCATTGACAATCCAGAACAAAACAAGCCCAAGAGCTAAGTCAAACACTATTCTACTATCCTAAAATTGACGTCACTATATGCTTTGAGTCCCATTGACCTAACGAAAACGTTGTAATTTGGTACTTGCGCGGGAAAAAGTGCTGCTGAATTTCCTGTACTGACATACCTTGTTGATATAATTTCTTCACTTCGTCAGTAACATGATACAAATAATCAAGCTTTTCCTGAAGCTTTTCTTTTCCGTCCTTGATATATCCTGCGTGATTACAAAATACTTCTTTAAAATCATACGTTAAGATATGCTCAATTGATTCGATTATTTGCGGAATGGATTCGCTATCCATTATGACCTTTGTTTTCACCTGAACGAACAAATCACCAGAGAATAGCTGGCCGGTCGACGTATTCAAATAGGCAATATGATCAGCCGAATGTCCTGGAGTGAAAATACTCTGCCAGTTAAACGTACGCGAATGAAACGTTTCTGGCACTGGTAAAGGGTTAAAGGGTGGTCGTATGCCCCAAAATAGCTGTCTATATAATGGATACTTTCCCTTTTTAAGTGCCTCTGCAATCGAATTTTTGTGTATATAGACTGGTACTTTGCGCTGATCCTGAAGCCAAGCCGCACAACCCGTATGGTCTTCATGAATATGTGTACAATACAGTGCATCTATCTGTTGCTCGTCAAAAAACGCTTGAAACTGTTTCGCAAATGATTTCGAGCCTGCATCAATAACAATCCCATCTGTTGCATAGCTATATACATTTAGTTTCACCGACTGAAACTGGATCGAACCGTTCGCAAAATGAATGTCTCCTACATTACCTCGCTCCAACTTTTTATGAAACAACATCTCAGCACCCCAATGCTTTTTTTGCTATCATAACACGAAATGAATGGTTGTTCATTCATATGTTGAGTATAAAGTGAAACCTTCTATTTTTGTGTAGAAACATCTTAAATCGCAGGGGAAATAGTATACCAAATAACAGTGTTAATCCTTTAATTAATTTCGAAAGAAAAAAGGAAAATATGTAATTTTATGTTAAAATAAATACTAGACATAATAAAAATGGTAAAAGTGAACTAAATCGAATGGGAAGGTAAAAAAATGAAATTCAATAAATACTCATTGTTACTTATCAGTTTTTTGACTTTTATTAGCATTGGTACTTTTTTATACTTCAAATATTTAAATGCAGAAGAATTTTCTAAGTTGGATGGTGGTTTGCAGCCAAGTTATGACGCATTAAACTTAGAAATTATCAATATCATTTATATCCCTACCGTTATGATAATTCATATACTTTTATTTATAGTGTTTAAATTCAAAGATAAAAAACAAAGCATTGTTAAATAAAAAATTAATTTAAACAAAAAGTATTTTATTTGATAAGACATATATATATTTAAAAACGCTTGGATTTTCAACTCCAAGCGTTTTCGTTTGTTAAATATACTGTTAATTACTATATAAGTTTTATGGTTATTTCCTATTCATCCATGTTTTTTATTCTTTAACCCTCAACAATCGCAATGAATTAAACACCACGATGAGTGTTGCTCCCATGTCTGCAAAGATAGCCATCCATAATGTTAACCATCCTGGGATAATTAAGATTAATGCCAATAATTTGAGTCCAAGAGCAAATGTCATATTTTCCTTAATAATTCTTAATGCTCTGCGGCTTAACTCGATTGTATATGGCAGTTTATTTAAATCATCCGCCATTAAGGCAATGTCAGCTGTTTCAATCGCCGTATCAGTCCCAGCACCACCCATTGCGATCCCTACTGTTGCAGTTGCTAATGCTGGTGCATCATTAACACCATCTCCAACCATGGCAACTTTTCCATATTGTTCTCTTAATGATTTTATGGTTTCTAATTTATCTTGTGGCAATAAATCAGCCTTTACATCACTTAATCCTACCTGCTTTGCAATTGCTTGACCTGTTGCTTGATTGTCTCCAGTCAACATAATGGTTTTTTGTATTCCGATTTCAAGCAATTTTCGAATGACTTTGGAACTGCTATCTCGCACTTGGTCGGCAACAGCAATCATCCCGATAATATCCTGGTTTGTGCCAACTATCATGACGGTTTTTCCTTGAACTTGCAACGCTTTTATTTCCTCTTCAACAGAAGAAGGAAGATTACTCATTTCTTCAAAAAGCTTTGGACTACCAATATAATATAATTCATTGTTTACAAGTGCTCTTGCCCCTTTACCAGTAATCGATTGGAAATCCTCCGCTTTATAATCATTTAGGTAAATCCCTTTTTCCTCAGCTTTTCGAATAATAGCTGAAGCTAAAGGATGCTGTGAGAATTTCTCAATAGCCATAGCGATTCCTAATAAATCGTTCGCATCCTGTCCTTTTAATACTTTAATATCTGTTACTTCTGGGGTTCCTTTTGTTAATGTCCCGGTTTTATCAAAAGCAATAACTTTTAAGCGCCCAGCCTCTTCTAAATGAATTCCACCTTTGATTAATACACCTTTTTTTGCAGCGTTTCCAATCGCTGTTACAATAGCTACAGGAGTAGAAATGACCAATGCACAAGGACAACCAACAACTAAAACAGCAAGGCCACGATAAATCCATTCAGACCAATCTCCACCCATAAATAATGGCGGAACAACGGCTATTAATAAAGCGATCATAATAATTACAGGAGTATAGTATTTCGCGAATTTATCAACAAATGTTTGGGAAGGAGCACGTTCTGCCTGTGCCTCTTCAACTAAATGGATTATTTTTGAAATAGTCGTATCTTTAACTAGTTTTGTAACCTTTACTTCTAATGAACCTTCTTCATTTAATGTCCCTGCAAATACTTCATCACCAATTTTTTTTAAAACAGGGATGGATTCGCCTGTAATGGCTGCTTGATTGATAGAAGATTGCCCTTTTATTACTTCTCCATCCATTGCCAGCTTTTCACCAGGTTTAATAATTAAGATATCACCTAATTTAATATCTTCAACATCCAATTCCATTTCTTGATTCCTGCGTCTAATGAATGCAGTTTTTGGAGCGATATCCATTAGAGAGCGAATAGATTCACGCGCTTTATCCATTGAATATCTTTCTAAGGCCTCGCTTACTGCGAATAAGAAAACAACAACGGCCCCTTCACTCCACTCGCCAATAACTGCAGCTCCAATTATTGCGATTGTCATAAGTGTTTTCATATCAAATTGAAGTTTTGTAAGGTTTTTTAAACCCTCTTTAAAAAGGTCAAAACCACCAATTAAAATGGATAAGGCAAAGATAAAGATGGTTGCCAGATGTGCCTCTCCTAATGAATACATGGAGGTGTATCCAAAGATTAGGAAAATAAGTGAAACAATTGTATTTTTATTTTCAGCTTTCTTCCAGAAAGGGATTTTTACTTCTTTTACTCTTTGATTCTCAGGCAGCACTTTAATACCATCAAAAGCTCCAGCTTCTTCTAGTTGTTCAATCGTTGCTTCCCCAATGACAGTTAATTTTGATGCGCCAAAATTTAGTTGAACATCATTCACTGTTTGAATCTCACGAATATTCTTTTCGAATTTTGCTGCACAGTTGGTACAGGAAAGGCCTTGTAATCGATATGTTTCTTTATTATTTTCTACTGCCTTCTCCACTGCTGACACCTTCTTTAGAATGAATTAATGCGATCGATACTAATTGATGAACATGATCATCTGCTAGGGAATAAAAGACAAGCTTTCCTTCCTTTCGATGCTTGGCTAAGCCCATATCACGTAATAAACGTAAATGATGGCTTGCCGTTGCTGTTGAAGACCCGATTATATTCGCTACGTCACAAACACATAATTCTTCCTCTATTGTTAGAGCATAAGCAATTTTTATTCGAGTAGAATCAGACAAGGCTTTAAATAATAACTCTACTCCACTTATTTCCTCTATCCTCTTTTGAACTCGATTGACCTTTTCTTCATCAAAACAAAATGTCTCGCATGTGTCATGCGTGTTTATATTTATATTCTTTTGACTCATTTCCACACCTCATTCAAAAGATTATTTGATTATATATAATATTAGCTTATGCCACATCCTTTAAATTGTCAAAAAATATTCAAATATTCTTTTGAATAAACATTTAATTTTGATAAAATTAATCTGTAAAATAACCGGAAAATAAGAAATGAAATAACTGTACAAAGAAAAAGTGTTTTTCTTTTTCGAGGATGTGGCGCTTTTGTTAGCCAGCCCGTTAATCGTCGATTAAAAAGGTATTATAAATTGAGGGAGAAGAGAAAATGACGAACAAAAAGAATTCTTCGTTTAAATTAGTAATGATTATTACCGTACTTATTTTTGCAGCTCTGTCTGCAGCTGTCATTTTAAATAATAAAAGCTCGGAAACAGATAAAGATATAAGCTATGATAAACAGCCATCTATCGAAGGACAGCCAACACTAGGAGATCCAGATGCTCCTGTAACGGTTGTAGAATTTGCAGATTTTAAATGCCCTGCATGTAAATCATGGAGTGAGACGTTTTTTCCACAGATAATGGAGGACTATGTTGATAAAGGTGACGTCAAAATTTCCTTCGTTCACGTACTTTTTCATGGTGACGAATCAAAATTGGGCTCTTTAGCTGCAGAAGCAGTCTATAAACAAAGTCCGGAAAGCTATTGGACATTTAATAAGGAGCTTTTTAAAGCGCAACCAACAAATGCAAACCACGATGACGTGTGGCTAACAATGGATCTAATTAATGAAATTGCAAGTTCCATTCCTGGCATTAATTTAGAACAGTTAGAAAAAGATATGCAGGATCAATCAGTGATTGACGAAGTAAATAAAGACTCAAAGCTAGTGGAAGAGTTTAAGGTTGAGTTGACTCCGAGTATCATGGTAAACGGTACAATGCTCGAAGATCCGTTTGATTATGAAAAGATAAAAAGTCTTATAGACGAAGCATTAAAAGGTAAAGACAAATGATAAATCGGAATCAAATATATTTATATATCGCTTGGATCGTTTCAATAATAGCGACACTTGGAAGTCTTTATTTTAGTGAAATCCGGGGTTTTATTCCATGTGAGCTTTGCTGGTATCAACGAATTCTTATGTATCCCTTAGCTCTAATACTTGGGATTGGAACATTCCAAAATGATTTTTCAGTTAAAAAGTTCGTGTTACCAATGGCGCTTATTGGCTGGTGTATTTCATTTTATCATTATCTCGTACAAAAGGTGCCTGGTTTTGCCGAAATAAAGCCTTGTGTTAATGGTGTTCCTTGCAGTGCACAATACATTAATTGGTTTGGCTTTATTACCATTCCTTTCTTAGCTCTAACAGCCTTTACCATTATTATCATTTTGATGTTCATTCTAAAGAAACCATCTGAAAGATAAAAATTTAATGTTTCAATGAGATTAGACTAATTATTAAGTAACTTTTTTTAAGTTTCCTAGAAAATGTATGGTTGGTGGCTTCTTTCCACCTCAATAAGGAAACACATTTACACTTTTCATTCGTTTCTTTGGTCCAAATTCGAAGTTATCATTAAAGTTTATTTATCATAGGGGTTCAAACACACAAAACACCGTTCGAAAATAGAACGGTGTTCATTTATTGCTTTAGTAAGTGATCATAACTGGGCACTGCTTTAAAATTTGTTAGGAAATTGTTTAACGATCCCTTTTGATAGTGTATCAGCAATCTTGATGATATGATCTATCCCTTTGTCTAAAGCAGCAATACTCGCATCCCAATCCTTTACTAGTCTTGCTGTAACATCCTCTGTTAATAATACTAAATGCGTTTCCAACAAATTCTTTAAATCTGCTTTTGACCAATTTGGATTGGCTTTGCTAAGGAAATCTGCTAAATCATCAGCATTTTTATACCACTCTTTATTAAATTTTTCAAAATTAGCTTTGTTACCGCTTTTTGCAGCTTCGACTACTTTTCCGGCGATAAGGATATGGTTCTTTAACAGCTCAGCCAGTTTGTTTCCTGCTTCTTCCCCATAATAACTCTTGATAGCATTCCCTAAATCCTCCTGATTTTGTAATAATCTTGCTAATACCTTTTCTTTATCGTCCAGACCTGCCAAAGCACCAACAATATAAAGCCTTGTCCACATTACATGGTCCGTCCAAAGCTTCCTTGAGTCACCCTTCAGCTTACATGCAGCCGGGCTAATACACTGTCCTTGGGGTACATTTTCTTGTGCATTTGTTGATAATGGTGAAAAAATCAAAGTAAAAGTCATAAAACATAACACTAACTTCAGTAACTGTTTTTTCATTTAATCTGCTCCTTTTTTAATAATGTAAAAATGTCCTTATTATTTTGGTTTTAATTTCTAATTTCATCCTTTTTTATTAGAAAAACTTGGCGTTTTCCAAGTACTTTCGGTGAATGCCTTTGTTTTATGCGTTTTTTAGTAGAGATGTTATAGAAACTTCAAATTTACTTTAGTACACTAATAAACTTATACTTTCCAATTAGCCAAAAAAAGTCCTTAATCTTTATTCTTAAGTACCCTTTTTGCTTCATAAGTCGGCACGTTTCCTGAAAAATTATCTACTAGAAGCTTTTAAAAAAAGCTATACACGTTACACTTATCCGTTAGTAAAAAAGCGTCTCTACTTAATGTAGAAACGCCCCCAATAATACCATTAGTAATTTCATTAATTTTTTAAATTTAGTCATTATACCCATCAGTAAACCCTTCAAGAAACCCCTAAATAAAATTAGGGTGTAATGAGTTTATTCCGTTTTCGATCCATCCGACGAGCTAGATTGTACGGTAGCATCACCAGCAAACACGATTCGGGCACCTTCCCAGCCGTCCGGTAAGGTTATAGATCCACCACGTTTCGTAGTTAGTTGAATGGTTTCTACTCCATTGTCTACAGTGAGCAATTTGTCGGGAATCCCCATGCCATTTAAAGAATTTACAAGATTGGCCGTGACTGTATTGCCATCAGTGTTAACGGTGATTGATGAAGGTATAGGGGTATCTAGTACATCTAATATAATATCTGGCTGATTTGTTTGAGCACCATCAGTCCCCATCGCGCGCCCTTCTAAGAATGTTGCACCTTCTTTATCTGCTCCAAAATCATAGGAATGCGGCAAGATGATTCCTCCTGCATCATGAATAGCGACAATACTTTCCGGAGTATATTCGTCCTGTCTAGATCCAAAAACTGAATAATAAGCACCTTGCAGGTAGAGCATTCCCGGTGTCTCGTATTGGTTTCGGTTATAGATTAGCTTTGCCATTGGCTGTGCATGTTTAATTCTAATATCGCTTGAATTAAAGATTGAGCGTTCTAAAACTCCATCATATTGTGCTACTAAATTAGCTAATTTTGCGGGATCAGTGATGCTTTTGATGTCGAACTCAATGCCTCCGCCAACTTGTTCAGCAAGCTCCAAAATTTCTTCCAAAGAAGCCATTTGAGCGGGATCATATTCGCTTCCGCGCCATTGGTCGTTGTCAGCTACATTTAGTGCCCGTACCTCTTCAAAGGTCAATTCGGAAAGGGGACCTGTACCGTCCGTTTTTGCATCGACTGTCGAATCATGGAATGCTACGTATCTGCCATCTTTCGTTTCTCGAACATCAACTTCAACCATATCAGCACCATATGCATAAGCGTAACGATAGGAATCAAGTGTATTTTCTGGTGCTAGCCAAGGTGCTCCACGATGTGCTGAAATAATTGGATCTTTCACTCCGCGATCCGGCGTTCCAGCCTCGATCCAACGGTCAGGCTCCAGGTTCAACTTTGAATTTGGCTTCTTTCGGATCACAAAGGTTTTATCATTACCGTCATTGGCATTTTTAACATTTATAAAAAGGTTCTGACCTTCGGAAGGAGCAAAACGCCCAATAGGGTCAAAATACAAGCCAGAAGGAACAGCTTTTGCATCAGAGAGAGTAGCAAAACGTTCAACCTTCTTGGCCAATCCATCCTTTTTCCTTTGATCAGTTGATGCAGCCCATATATCGGCTTGTCCATTTTTCTCGGCTATGAAAAGGGTTCCTTCACTATCGAAAGCCAAATAGCTTGGATTTTGAAATTCTTTTTTCTTCGCATTGTCTCCTGCCCGTACAAAGTTACGCACAACAAGTGTTTCTGAGAGGGAGATGGAAAGGACTCGATCTTCGCCTTCAACTGAGACATAGAGCGCATTGTCCTTTATCACAAGGTCGGATGGCAGCTGATAAATAGCTGCTCCTGCCTGTTTAGCTTGCATACGAGTATTATTCTGGTCAATTGGGATCCACTCGGCACTTCCGGTATAATCCCCAAAATCTTTAGTAATACGCAAGACGTAAAGTTGCCCACTGGATAGATCACCTACCTGATCAGGCACAAATCGATAAATATTTCCATTTTCATTATAATCAGTCAAATAGACATTTCCGTTTTCATCAAGCTGGATACCTTTGTGAGTGAAAGATCCCAATGCTGGAATTGGGGTTATCTCGCCGTTTGAGGAGTTAATTTCATATACCAATCCGCTTGAAGATTTAGAATTATAAGCATCTGAGTGGTTTGCGATTTTTGGGCTTTCTGCGGTGAGTAAATTCCCCCAAGGGGTCCAAACCAATTCATCAAGGTTCTTCCAATCTTCGAGCTGAGCAAGTATTTTGGTCTCTTCTTTACCAGTTAGATCAGTAACACTGATAGCAGCATGATTGTCCAGTTGGTGGGTACGGTAAAGATATCTCCCTGCATTAGCACCAGTTTCGCTAATGACGTTTGTACTTGGATAATCGAGGAAATCCTGATCGACTTGTTCGTTCATAATCCATACTTGTTCGTAACCCTTTGTAAGTAAAAAGGGGGTTAGTGCTTGTTGGGAAGCTAAATCTATGAATTGAGGGAGCGGTTTGACATTTTGGGCATGTACTAATTCAGTTGGAAGAACGGATCCCCCCAACATGATTGCCGATAAAATACCTGTGACTATTGGAAGTTTAAACTGCTGTTTCTTCAAGTGTTATGCATCTCCTTTATCAAAATATTTGTTATACCTAGCATTGTAATTCTTTGTAATACTCAATATGAAATAACCGTAAATTCGCAAGAACCACCCCTTCCAGAATTTATGGTAGTATCGAAGCTTTATATTCTTATAGCCTGTACAACCCCATCTTGCCCAGCTTGGATGATGTGTCCGTTTTGAACAATTGGTGTTGAGTAAACATAGTCAGTAGAAAAATGATACTCATCAACGATGCTCCCATTTTTTAAATCCAGGCCCGTAAGTAAGCCATTTACACCTGAAATATAGACTTTTTCTCCCTCAACGTTAACAGGGGAAGCATTAAATATTCTTTGTTTTGTTGTTTTTTGCCAAAGCAGTTTTCCAGAATAAGGATCAATCGCACTAACTTTTCCCCATTCATCTGCTAAAACAGCCATAGTGTTTTCATTTAAGATGAGTGGAGCAGAATAGAGAAAACCACCTTTTAGTGTCCACTCAATTTTTCCAGTATGGCGATTAAGAGCATATGTGTTTGAAACATTCGATACATAAACAAGATCGATTGTCCCTTCCTTGGATGGAACGATTGTCGCTTTCGTTGCCCAGGGGCTATAAATTAACGTTTTGTATGGTGTTTCTCTTATCAGAATGGTAGCTTCCCATATTACTCGTCCATTGGATCGATCCAATGCATAAGCCTTGCCATCTCCCGCTCCGAAATAGATGGCTTTATCATCGGCGGTTGGCATCCCAGCGGTCATGCCGCTAACTTCAGTTGACCATTTAATTTTTCCAGTTTGTGTGTCCATTAATACGATATGACGTCCAGATGGAATGACCAATTCCCCGTTATCATAATAAATGTTTCCTAGAACAGGGCTTGGCGTCTTACTTTTCCATGCTGTTTCCCCATTACTAGTATGAATACCATAAACCATTTGACCTGATGTACCAACGTAGATATGGGTTTCTTCTTTATTTAATGCTGGCTGTGAATAAATCGGATCCTTTAATCTTATCGACCAGTTTTCTTTTCCTTTTTTCTGATCGATGGCTTTAACGCTTCCGGCTGTTGTTGCTGCAATAAATAGATTGGAAGAAGGTATATTCGTTAAATTAGCTTGGATCGGTTCTTGCAGGTCTTCTGTCCATTCCAGCCTCGATGTACCATGGGGATCTTCTATTTGTATCGTCTTAAATGCATCCCACCATTCGGCCTGTTCATTCTTAACTCTGATCTGTAATCGGTATTTCCCAATTGGCATGGAATTCATATCTATGTTTTTTTCAAAGCGAAGTGAGGAATTGCTTGATTGATTTAGGCTTTCCCAGCTGCCATCATCCTTCCCGGCATATTTATGGTCAGGCCAGAATTGATACAGAACCTCTTTTGCTTTTGTTCGCGGATCCAAAATGACCTTTAATTCACCTTCAAGAGATTTCTGTTTTTGTTGAAATAATATAGACTTTGGCTTTTCATGTTCTGCAAGTTTTGCTCCAGTAAGCTGAATCTCAGTCAATAGCGTTCGATTTTGAATCCCCTCTCCGTTAATGTCTGCATGGAAAACGGACAATACAGACCGATGATCAACCGTCTTTTTTTCTATCCAGAAAAATACAGGTGCATCCTTTGCAGCAGGAAGACTGAAAATATGACAGCCATTTTGCATCCACATTTGTTCTTTGTGAACATGTCCAGTTAAAATCATCCGAACATTATAGGACTCTATCATTTCAAAAAGAGCTGCTTCATTGGATATATAATAATTATTATCTCCAATTGGATAATGCAAGTACATTACGACTGGGGTATTTCGCTCGATAGACTTTAGGTCTTTTTCAAGCCAATTTAGCTGGTCTTTTGTAAAAAATCCTGGTTCCTGAAGCAGCTGGGTAGGATCTAAAGCAATAAAATGAATTCCGCCAAAATCAAAGGAATATTGTGATTTGCCGACTACGTCATGAAAAAGTTCCCCAGCCCATTCGTCCCATCTTACCTCATGATTTCCCTTAACGGCATATAATCGGTTTCGATAATTCTCGGGAATGATGCGATGAAATTCTTGATACTCTTCTGGGAGACCAGCCTCCACCAAATCCCCTAAATGAAGAACGAAGGAAGGATTATCTTTGGATTGAAAGCTTGAAAAAACCTTTTTAATATATTCACTTCTGTGTGGTGAGTAAGGATCAATATGAGTATCCGCAATTACTGCAAATGAAAAATCTTTATTTTCCAAAGAAGAAGCGCCGACTTTCAACGGAAATTGGCTTAGGAAGAATAACCCTGCTACGCTACCTGACATTTTTAGAAATTCTTTTCGATTCATTGGTGATAAGTTCATTTTGTCTCATTCCTTTTTAAATATTATTTATAACTAGTCTTTTTGTAATTTCATCTTTCGGTGGATAAAAGCTGTTAAATTCATCTAATTTCATAGATTAATATAAGCGGAACTAGTACGAGTATGTCTGATAGACAATACCCTTTTTTCTAAGTCACGCATGTCTAATGATAGAGAAAAAGAGTTAAGCCACGGTTAAAGAGTTGTTAAATTTCTGATTTTTCAGTATAGGAATATATTCACAGGATGAACCTAGAGAGAAAGTAATAATCCGGGTTAACTGTTTTTTTAGCATTCTACAAAATCATATAGAATTTCGGTAAAACACATAGGTATATAGTCACCCTATATCGATTATTAAAGGTGAATATCCTTTTAGAATGTAAAATCGTTAAATTTTTTATAAGATTTTTGCCAAAAATTGAGCAAAGGTAAACTTTTTACCGTTTTTTACTAGAGTTGAATAAATTCCATTTTGTCCCTTATTTTACTTATGATAACAATATATCTTTACAGAAAAAGACATCTAAGGAGTGGGAAAAAAATTAAAATAAAGAATAACATTAATGAAAGAAGTTTATTTAGGATGTAGGAATTGCTAAAGAAAAACCAAGATGGGGAGAGGATGATCCAAAATGAATTCATTCCTCCTCTTAGGAGTAGGAGATGATGCAGAGTTTTTATTTAAGGTGATAGAAAAAGAGTGTTAATATTATATTATCTGTACAAATGTCAACTGGAGGAATTAGCATGGTCATTCAACCAAACATGTCTCCCGTATCAATTGTGGAAGCTTGGGAAAAAACAAGAAAAGTGTTTGAAAAACACAATGTTCCTATTACGACGATTTTATTGCAAGACTCCATTCATCCGGAAATACTCACGGAGTTACTAAAGGAGTTAAATGAATCAATCGGAAGCTCGGAAACCACCTGTATTGAAGGGGGTTGAAAGGTTCCAACTAAGGAGTAGGTTACTCCTCTCGCAAATGTAGGTAAAAAAACCATCATGGATCAATCTTGATCCATGATGGTCTTTTTCAAATAAATTTATTCAGAGTTATACGTCATATACTAAATCTGCATTACTAATTGGTTTTTCTGTATCCAAGTAATGTTGTTCTTCCGGCCAGTATCTTCGTTCATATTTATTCAGTCTTTCTTGAAGATCCCCTATATACGAATCACGCTTTAAAACTCTCTCATACCTCAATTCACGAGGGCAATCTATAAAAATAGTAAAATCGTAGAACCTTCTCCATTCTTTTCTTTGCAGAAATACACCTTCGATAAGAACAATGCTATCAGCAGCTACTGTCATTTGTTTCGTTGAAGTTGAATCAGTAAATTTATCATAAAAAGGTAACGATATATTATGACAACGATTATGTAGTCGTTCAAAATAATCAGTTGTCATCTTGATAACATCCCACTGTAAGTAATAGAATTCATACCATTCTTCGTACCCTGTTTCGTATCGTTTATTTCTTTCAACAATGTGATCATCAATATGAAAAACGACTGTATCAAGGTTATTCTTATTTAATTTTTGTTCAATTTCTTTTACTAATGTTATTTTTCCTGCCCCGCTTAATCCATCTATTCCAACTATAAAAGGACGATCTTTATTGGAACGTATTGAAAATTGAAATATTATTATTTCTGCTATTTCTTTAATGGACATCCCATTCATCCCCGATTCCGTCATACATTAATTGTTGAAAATAAATACTATTATCTTGCCGCCATCCCTCTTCAGCTTCCAAATAAGGTGCATAAGTTACATTTGCATAAATAAATCCATTGCAACAACTAGGTTTTATCATAATATACAAATACTTCTTCTAAAAATAAAGAAAATAGCCATAGTTGTTCTAGAAATGTACCCAACTAATAGAATATAAAAGTTAAACCCTATTAAAATCAATTTATCCGTTTTAAAACAAAATTCAAGTTTTAATACTACATTATTTACAATATAGTATATAATTGGAATTGAAACTATATATTAGGAGGGTTATTTTTGAGAAGCTTGAGGAAACTCGGAATTTTAACATTGTCTACTGGACTGTCCATTGGAATTCTAGCCCCAGGAGTAAGCGCAACATCACTAGTAAAGGATCATCAAAATAACGTACAAATTCAAATTGCACAAGCAGAAAAGGTTGTTACAAAAAATGAGCTTATAAAGAAATTTAGGGAATTTCTCCCTCAATTTAATTATTTAAATGATAGTGACTTCCATATGGGGAGCGGCCATCATTTTCCTGGTGATGATACGATTCGATATGACTTAAGCTTTCACAAAAAAGTAAACGGGAAACAAGAATATGGATATGTTAGTTTTGTTGGAGAACAATTAGAGATTGAAAATTTTAATTATCAACCAGCTAATGCTGTAGATGCTCTATTTCCAGCAAAAGTAACAAAAGAAAAAGCGAAAGAAGTGGCTGAAGCGTTCCTGAAAAAATTTCCTCAAAGCAGTGAATATCAACTGCTAGATTTTGGCCTCTACGACTACTTCCCAAGTACTCAAACACTTACAGAACCCATCAGCTATTCATTTTCTTTCGAACGTACCAAAAATAAAGTCCCTATTTCAGACCAACAGATTCATATAACAGTGCTTGGCAATGGAGTGGTCAGTAATTTTTATCGTAGTACAAAAGATATTGGATCTCAATCATTTGATGATGTAACAAAGGCTTTGCCTGAAAACAAGATTATTTCGAAGATTAAAGAAGATGTCTCTATTGATTTACAGTATAAAATAGATTTTGATTATCGAACAGGTGACAGACATGTGAATCTCGTTTATCACCCAACAAGTGACGTACTAAGTGTACATGCCCTTTCTGGTGAATGGCAAACCGCAAATGGTTTTTCTGCCGAGCTTCCAAAAGAAAAAAAGATTGAGCTCATTTCTGCTCAACCGCTCGGACCAAAGCAAACCAATTTTTCTCTAGAAGAAGCGAAGGCATTGGCCGAAACATTGCTCAAGGTTGATTCCAATGATATTAAGTTAAGGATTGAATCAATTAATGAAGAAAAAAATCACAATGGCCAAGAAATCATTAACATTCAGTATATGTACGAATACCGTAATGGTGGAAGCGGGACAAATTTGGAATTAGATAAACATACAGGCGATATCATTCAGTACAATGATCTCAAGCGTGATGTACTTGAGAACAAAAAAGGTAGTCATACGATTTCTAGTAAAGAGGCTCTTGAGCAAGCAGTGAAGTATTTAAAACAGTATTCACCGTCTTATCTTCACAACTATGCAATGCCGTTAGGAGAAGCTAATTTTGAAGATGAAAGAGGGATTTATCATTTTATCTTTCCAAGAGTAGAAAATGATATTCTTGTAAATGGTGATCACATTTTTGTTAGTGTGTATGCTGATGGTTCTTTAAACAGTCTGAATGTTAATCGTTCAGATATTAAAAATTGGCCGTCTACAGACAAGGTCGTCCCAAAAGAGAAAGCTGAAGCTAAATTTTTTGAACAACTAAGTTTAAATCTTCAATATGTTAAAGAAGGATCGGGTCAAAATAAGGATCACTATCGTCTTGTGTATACACCAGTATTCAACAAGAATCCGTATAGCTTCTTAGATGCAAACAAAGGCGAATGGAATAGTGTGGTTAATAAGAAGAATCGTCAAGTCATTTCACATCCTTCGGCAAAGGAAGAGCTAAATTATCTAATCAATGCTGGGATATTAGATATTGAGGATGTGAAAACATTCAATCCAGATGCATCAATTACAAAAGGTGCCGCCATTGAAATGATTACGAAGTCACTCACTCGAATCCATGACGGCTTCCCAGGTCAAAAGAATAAAAGTCAATCATTTAAAAACATTCCTCCTGAGCATCCTTTATATCAAGTGATCGAACGTGCAGTAACGCTAGGTATTCTTGATAAAGAAAAAGACACTTTCAATCCAGATGAACACCTTACAAGAGAAGAATTAGCAGTTTGGTATATTCGTGCATTGCAACTCGACCAAGCAGCAAAAAATCAAGGCATCTATCAACTTAAGTTTGCAGATGCAAAAGATGTACAACCTGAAAACATTGGATTTGTTGCCTTAGCACACTCATTAAATTTATTATCTGCTAACAAAAACAACTTCAACCCTGACCAAAAAGTTACGTATGCACAATTAGCAGTGTCCAATGTTCGTTTAGCTCATGAGTTCTATAAAAAAGGAATAGAAATCCATTATTATTAAGCGTTTGGATCAAGTATCCGCCCATTTTTGGGTGGATATTATTTATATATTCGTTTATATATTGAAGCTCCATAACAACGCAATCAGGCCAATTCGAAAACAATTTAATTATTGTTTTTACACGATGCGATTAAGGTTTTTTTCCAAAAAATCCAATAGTACATTCTATTAATCCTTCTCAAAAGTTTCTATGAATTCATTTACGTAATTGGACATTTCCTTATACTGCGTCCAATGTAGATAATGATGCCCTTCTAAAGGGACGAGTTTATTTGTCGTTACATTACTTAATTGCGATTGATTAAAAGTTATATTAGTTTTGCCCTCTTCACTTACTTTATCTTTCCTTTCCCTAGCAAAGATCATGACAGGCAAGTCTGGAGAAAATGACATGTCTTTCGTTTTCATTATGTTTTTTTCCATTTCAATTGCTTCATTCACTACATTTTTATTCAGGCCTTTCCATGCAGAAATGCGTTTCGTCATCTTTATATTCTCATCAGAATAAGTTCCTTTATCCGCTATAGGCAAGACATCGCTTGGGTTGATATATGATACCAATCTTGCCATACCAGTTGGTGCAAGCATGCTCATATATTTGGGCAGGGTTGGAGTAGATTCATTAAAATACTCTACCGCCTGGGGCAAGGTGAGATCATTCCCTATAATGGCTTCAATTTCATTTGGGTATTTATTAGCATAATACATGCTGTATATGCCTGATACAGAATGAGGCATTAATATGTATGGCCCTTCAATGTTTGATTTCTTCAAAACCGTTCTTATTTCTTCTACTATGTTTTCAACGGTTCTTTCCTTATCAGTTAAGTCACTCCAACCATATCCAAAAGGCTCTACAACGATAACCTTATTATTTTTTGCCATTTCATTCATTAGAGGCTCGAAATCCAACACAGGTGCTGCCGTACCCAGTCCCGGTAATAAGACAATCGTATGCTCACCTTCACCTTTTGTATAGACATGCATTTTCTTATTATCTACATCAACTAATTGCCCTGGTGCTAGGTACTTTTTTTGTTCATATTTACTCATAACATGATGGAAAGCGATCCAAACAAGGAGGACTGCAGCTATCATCAATAAAATATTTCTAGTAATCTTCCAAAATCTAAACTTCTTTTTGGTTTTCATTCTTTCCACTACTTCCTATATAAATTTTCTTGGCCTGTACGGTATTATCCATTCCTATCATCTATCCTAAGCCTTGAAGGTTAAAGATAGGTTAGTGGAAAGTTTAAAATTCATTTAAAAAAGGTTCCTAAAATCATAACGGGTTCAGCTTAGGATGCGGAAAAGGACAGGGTATTGTCAAAAGTACTATGAAAAATGAATAAAGTGAAACTTCCATCAGCGGGGGTTTTCCAACGCAAAGGATGTGCTAGTGCAGACCGTACGACAGGACGTCGTGTCTTTAGTCTGCGTTCATCCCCCACTGATGGTTAGTTGCGGCCCACACAAAGTGGGTCACGCAGACGTTGCCACACAATGTGGCGCTTTTAGTCTGTGTTCATTATAGGGGCCTTTACCGGCAGTTGATTCTCTCACAACCTTGTAGTGGTGGTCTTACTGCCCGTTAATCTGCGATAAAAGGCATGCCTGCTTTCCATTTACGAAGTGAACATACCATACAATCGTGAGAGGTTGAAAAATAAAAAATCCGTAAGCACAGGTTGATGAATGTGCGTACGGATTTTTTCATTATTACAATATTAGGTTTCATCCTATTGTAAATCAAAATAATATTGATGCTGACAAAAAGCATGAATGACTTTTCTAGTCAATATTCATGTTAATTAAGTTACTAAGAATGTTATTTTTTCTTGCATTATAAAATAGCATTTGCAATTAATTTGTCAAACTTACGAACATCAACACCCTTTTTAATATTTACTTTAATATGGCCTGCTCTCGTCCATAATTCAACCTCTGCATTGACATCAAAAAAACTACCCGCATTCTCAGTAGACCACATATTAATTGATGAATAAGGCAAAGAATAAATCTCAACCTTTTTTCCTGATAAACCTTGTGCATCTCTTACAATTAATCTCTTGTTTGTAAAAATAGCACTATCACGAAATGTTTTATATGCAGCAATTGCTTCTTCTCCTTCTACTAGTATTTCATTGATGTCATTTGGTATAGGACATTCTGAAACTAATGTCCATTCTAAAATGCTTTGAGTTGCAGCCATAAAGGTACCTCCGACAAAATATTTTTTATCTTATATCATTCTGTACCTTGTGGAAAAAACCTTCTTTTTCATAGGGATATTAATTGTATCTATTACCATTTTATAAATACAAAAGGAATTTAAGATTATTCTAAATTTTTAGGGTTAGGCTCTCCCCAATCGATTGGGTGAAGCCTGAACCTTTAAATTTTGGATATGAGCAAACAACTTTTTCCTTCGCTGTTTTCGTAAAGTTTTTTGGGAGTAGCAATGATTGACGCATCAGCTTAATAACATATAATGGAATAAATGCGTTTTATTTCAATTTGAAATCGACCTATTCTAATTCCTAGGAATTCTATGTACATTGGTATTCTAGATAATAAAAAGCGAAAAAAAACGGAGGGGAAAAATTTTGAGAGTGATTAAAAGACTAATAAAACTGTTAGTTATATTCGTTTTAGTTTTCGATTTGCTAATTATTGTTTTAGCCAATAATGATTATTATTTTACCTTTCTAAAAAAGACAGGTATTATTTTTCCTACTCTCATTACAATCATTTCTCTATATTTATTAGCTTGGATTCAAAAAATAAAAGGATACTGGATATTTGCTGGATCTGTTGTAGCTTTCATTTTATTAGGGAAAATATTTTTAACTTATTTTGTCACAGTTTTTTCCTATGATTATATTAAATCTCCAACTGGAGATATAACTTTGGTAATAGAACATAGAGATGCCACGTTAGGTGAAACCCATCATTTTTACAACTTTTATCGTAATACCGCATTTCCAATGGTTATAAAAAAATTAAATAAAGACACGGTAAGCATTGTAACGAGGGGAACTAACGATGACAATTTAGAAGTATTAGGGGTTAACAACGCAGAATGGATTGAAGGCGAAGGAGTAATTTTTTATTCGAAGTATGCAAAAACGAAAGTGAACATTAACACTGTGGGATACGAAGGTGAATAGAATAAGCTAGAAACAACCAAAACATTTTCTTCTTCTACGAATAGAGACTATTTAACTATCTGGCAAGTTCATTGAACAATGTAGAAATTGAACCGTTTTAAGTGGTTTAGTGCATTTTTTGTAATAAAGAGTGCTTTTTATTTTTGTCTACAAGCATTTGTCCACTTGTTTTTCAAAGGATAAGTGCTTGTCTACTTCAAGCCAAGGAACAAGTAAATATACAACGTTGAAACTTCCTCATTAAAATGGACAAACATTTTTCACACTAAAAAAACAACTGCTCTTTCAATCTCGTGATAAAATACTAGATACATATTATCCAGTAGAGGGATGAAAATATATTTTATTAACCGAAAAAGTAAAGAACCTGCCTTTATCGCCAGGTGTTTATATTATGAAAGATTCCCATGGTCAAATCATTTATGTGGGAAAGGCAAAAAAATTAAAGAATCGCGTTCAATCGTATTTCCAAAACTCGAAAAATCATTCTCCAAAGGTGAATAAGCTTAAAAAGCATTTGAAGGATTTTGACTATATCCTAACAGATACAGAATTCGAGGCTCTTCTACGGGAATGTCAATTAATTAAGAAGCATAAGCCACTATATAATAGAATCATAAAAAATCCACAGTCCTTTACTTATATTGTCATCAAAATGGACAAAAAGTTTCGTCAGATTGAGATTGCTCATAACCCTATTGAACATGACGGCAATCTTTATTTTGGTCCATTTACAAGCAAAAGTCGTGTTGAAAAAGCGATCCAAGGGATAAAGGAATGTTTTAAATTATGCTGCAGTAATCCTACAATAAAGAATACGGCTTGCTTGAATTATTCATTAGGCTTGTGTCTTGGCATGTGTCTTGGGGGGCCTGCCGTACAGCAATACAATGAAATCATAGACAAATTTATCGCTTTTCTTCAAGGCAATGATAAGAGGATTCTCGAAGATATGAAGCAAATGATGGTAACCGCTTCTGAAAAATTCGAATTTGAAGCTGCCTCTAAATATCGAGATCATATTCAAACCGTATCCGCTCTTTTAAATAAAGAAATGATGATTGAATTCACAGAAGAAAATCATAATCTCGTAATCATAGAAAAATTAAATGAAACTACGATTAAACTTTTTCTCATTAAGCGGACCAACGTCCTTTATCATCAGAAATTTTCACTCGATACCGAAGACAAAGAACAGCTAATTGAAAAAATAAAAACAAATATTATCACGTACTTCAACAATCATGTTCCCATTCCATCCACGGGTGTGAGCAAAGATGAAATCGATGAAGCGCAAATTATTTATTCTTATTTAAAAAGTAACAACTGCTCCTATTTCACCATTCCGGAAAAATGGCTGAATACGGAGAATCATTCTAGTATTGATGTGGCAGTTAGCAAATTATTGAGGGATGTTGAGGTTTTAGGATGACAGGGCTGTCCCAAAAGTCGAGGAAAAACAATCATGGCCCAAGAGTAACCCCATGATTGTTTTCCTGGAAACGCTTGTTCATGTATTTGTATCAGGCTGTCATTTTTATACCAATAACACCTGTAACAATACACATAATCAGAAAGATTCTTATTAAACTTCTTGGTTCTTTAAAGAAGATCATTCCTGCTAAAACACTTCCAACAGTGCCGATTCCGGTCCATATTGCATAGGCAGTTCCTACAGGAAGAGAAATTAATGACAAGGAAAGGAAATAGAAACTTAAACTTCCACAAATAATACAAGATATAGAGGGGAGTAATTTTTTAAATCCGTCTGCTTCTTTCAGACTTATAACACTGCCAACTTCGGTAATGCCTGCAATCAGAAGAAAAATCCATGACATTCAATCATCCCCAAACCTTGTGTAACTTGTTTCGTATCATATCTATTAATTCTTTAGGTTCTTCTGGAATAATTTTTAACCCAATTATTCCAAATAATATTAGAGTTACAAAAAATAACTTCTGTGGATTAATGGATTCTTCCCAAAATAGTATTCCAACTAGAACTGTTCCAACCGTCCCTATACCAGTAAAAATTGCGTAACCTGTTCCTAATGGTATGAAATGTAAGGCTTTTGAAAGTAAATAGAAACTAAAGAGTATAATAAGTATTGTTACGATACTAGGTATCAATTTTGTAAATCCGTGTGAGTATTTAAGACCAATCACCCAGACAATTTCCAAAAGCCCTGCTATTATTATATATATCCAAGCCATACTATTGTTCACCCTCGACGTTGACTTTCTTTTTCTTCTCTTTGTATTTAATCGATAGAATACTAGGAAGATTTGTTAAAAGTCCTAAAATGCATCCTTATTTTGAAACCGCTAAGTTTTCCATATATTTATAGATGGCATGTGCTACGCCATTTTTATCATTACTTAGGGTTGTCATTGTACAAATAGCTTTTATGTCATCATTTGCATTTCCCATCGCCACACTGTAGCGAACTTTTTGAAGCATCGATACATCATTATTGCTATCCCCTATTGCCATAGCTTGATCTAAGGAGCCATTCATTAAGAATGCTAATTTTTCAAGGGCCGATCCTTTTGAAGCATTATTATTAGTCATTTCAATGTTGTGATCAGCAGATGAAACAACCATCAACTCATTAAACTCTTTGAATTGGTTCCATGCTTCCTCTAATTTCTTTTTATCAAAAGAACATGCTAAAATATTTAAAAATTCTTCTTCTTGATTCAGAATATCATGATAATTGTCAACTAAAACGTATCCAAACTGATCAAATTGTCTTTCCGCAACTTCAACTAATTCTTTCATATCTTCATCTAAATCTAAGCTTTTAAAACGATTAATCTCATTTTGGAATTGTTCTCTTCCCTTTTTAATCGTATAAATGGCTTTATCTGTAAACACTTCGTAATAATAATTCCTTTCGTCCAGCCATTTTACAATATCCTCAACACGGTCTTTTTCTATTGTAATAGAAGAAACTTTCTTTCCATCCTTTGAATGAATAGTTGACCCATTTGTACCGATTACAGATGTAGAGATTCCAGCTTTCTCACTAATTGATTGAACATCAAAGTGAGCCCTTCCTGTTGAAATGACTACTTCAATCCCATTTTCTTGGGCATATTTAATGGCTTTAATATTTTCTTCACTTATCTCATTCTGGTGGTTTAATAATGTTCCATCTAAATCAATTGCAATGAACCCCATGGTATTTAGCTCCTTTATCTTTCAATCTATTTATTCTTTTACTTTCTAATGAAAAAAGAGAACACTCTCTTCTCAGGAGGTAGACAAAGTATAATTCGTTACCTTTTCAGGCTGAACTCTCTCTTCTGACTCTTTTGGTCCCAATTTGGATCGATTATGCTTCAATCCAATCGATTTCCTCTAATTTGGAATGAGATCTCCATTCCTCTGGAAATGGTTGGTCACTAACAATCACATCGACCTTTTCTAGAGGACAAATCTTACAAAATGTATCTACACCCATTTTAGAGTAATCCGTTAGCATGATCACTTGCTTTGATACCTCGACCATCTTCCTTGAAACTAATGATTCATGCAAATGATAATTACTTACACCATTTTTAATAGAAACTCCACCTGCAGAAATGAAGGCTTTATCAAGATTAAATTGATTTAACAGCTGTTCGGTTAAACTGCCGCTAATAGATTGCTGCTTCGGATCAATTTGTCCACCAAGTAATAAAACTTGTCCTGTGAACTCATTTTGATTTAATGATTCTGTTAACACGGAAGAAACTGGCAGGGAATTAGTGATAATTGTGATATCTTTTTTATTTTCAATACACTTCGCAAATTCGAGCATTGTTGTTCCTGCATCAATGATAATCACATCACCGTTTGAAATAAGCTCTACTGCTTTTTTTCCAATTTTCACTTTCGCTTCTTGATTCACAGTGGTGCGCTGTGTAAATGGTGGCTCCTCAAATTGAAAAACAGATTTTATTGCTCCACCATAAACCCTCTTTAAAAGTGCTTTTTCCTCTAATATCATCAAGTCACGTCGAATCGTTTCCTCTGAAACATGAAATTGGGCAACTAATTCCATAACTTTTACTTTACCCATTTTATTCAGTTCTTTTAAAATTTCATTCTTTCTTTCCTCTGGTAAAACAGTCATTTTTCTACTCCCATAATTTTATTTAATTATAGAACTATGCATTCTTTTTTCGGTACGATAATTTGAACGCGTGATCCTTGCTCAAACATCAATCCTCGGTGGTGAAGATAGTCTACATGGAAATATGAATCATCTGCTTCTACTTCATATCTTAATACATTCCCAGTCATCGTAACATCTTTAATGACCCCTTTGATTCCCCAGTTCTCTTGTAAATCTGGGCAATCTTCTCCAGGAGAAACCAATTGTAAAACCTCGGGACGAATAGCGACTTCATCCCCTTTTAATTCTGAGCTTCGAACAAGTTTATGGAACACTTCCATACTATACACATTGTAATTTCCGATAAATTTTGCAACAAATGTATTGGCTGGAGTGGTATAAATTTCAGATGGGGCACCAGATTGTACAACCTTTCCTTTATTCATGACAAAAATTCGATCAGACATCGTCATTGCCTCTTCTTGATCATGAGTAACAAAAATCGTTGTAATATCTAATTCTTTCTGTATTCTCTTCAATTCTTTTTGCAAGCTTTTTCTAATTTTGGCATCTAATGCGCTTAAAGGCTCATCCAATAGCAGCACTTTCGGCTCCATGACAAGTGCACGGGCAAGAGCAACCCTTTGTTGTTGTCCGCCGGATAATTGATGAGGGTAAGATTCTTCTTTGCCAATTAAATCAACCAGTTCAATCATCTTATTAACTCTTGATTTAATATTCTTTACCTTCTTCATTTTAAGACCGTAGGCGATATTATCAAAAACGTTCATATTGGGGAAAAGGGCATAAGACTGAAACACCATGCCAACTTCACGCTGACGCGGTGATAAATTAGTAATATCTTTTCCATCAATTAAGATGCTTCCAACATTTACACCTTCAAGTCCAGCAATAGAGCGTAATAATGTACTCTTTCCGCAACCGCTTTGTCCAAGGAGTGTAGCAAATTCTCCTTTTTTTAATGTTAATGAAATGTTTTCTAAAACTACTTGATTATCATAGCTTTTCGTTACTTGATCAATCGTTACATAGCTCATTAGTTTTCACCTTCTAATGCTGTATTTTTTTGACGGAAGATTTTTTTAAAAAATGATAGAATTCGCTTCTTATCTGACATGATTGGACCTTTATCCTTTCTAAATGTCAGCTTTAATACTGTTCCCGTTAATAGTAAAATTACAGAATAATAAGTAATAACAATTGCGCTTGTTAAATGACCACTGCTGTTTAGTTTGTCAGCAAGATAGATTTGCAGAGTTTCAAAACGACCACCGACAAGCAAATTGGCCAAAGCAAACTCACTGAATAAGAGAGCGACTGATAATAAAGTAGACACTAAAATACCAGAAATAATATTTGGAAACACTACTGTACGAAATGCTTGGAATTTTGTAGCACCTAATAATTCAGCTGCATCCACAAGCTGCACCGCATTAACCGTGTGAAGACTGTTCCGAATACCTTGATACATAAATGGCAGAATTGTAATGAAATATGCACCAATTAATATCCATGGTGTACCGGCAATCGGAATGGGTCCACCTGAATATAATTTAATTAATCCAACAGCTCCAACAATTGGAGGAATTCCATATGGAAGCATCGCTGCTGCCTGAAGTAATCTTTCCCATTTACTGAAATAGACTGAGATGATAAAGATTGTAGGAAGCATGATGACAACACTTAGGCCAACGGACATGACAATTAAGAACAGTGTTCGTTTAAAGGCGTCATAGAACCTTTCATCCTGAAATAATTCAATATACCATTTCATTGTATAATTCTCAGGTAAAATGGTATGATCCCATTTACCAGCAATCGAGAATAAAAATGTTCCTATAAGCGGAATTAATAAATATAAAACTAGAATTCCAACAACCACTTTATGAAAAGTCAATGAAGATTTCATCGTAAATCCCTCCTAATGCGACGCATCATTCGCTCGTTGAACCACATCGCCAGAATCATGGTGGATGCTAGAAGAACTCCCAACGCACTGCCTAATTGCGGCTTTAATGTAACGTCACTAGCTACTAGTGAAGCAATTTGCAATGACATCAAATTATAGTTGCTGCCAACCAATGCGTAGGCTGTAGCGTATGCTCCCATCGCATTAGCAAACAAAATAGTGAATGTCCCTACAATACTAGGTAAAAGAACTGGAATCCCGATTCGGAACCAGAATGATGCTTTTGATCCTCCTAATAATGAGGAGGCTTCTTTCCATTGTTTCTTAATTCCTTGATAAGAAGGGTAGATTAGCATAACAGCAAGCGGAATTTGAAAATAAACATATACGAGAATGAGTCCTGTCCAGGAATATAAATTAAAATCGGCAAACAAATCCCAACCGAGCTGAGCAAAAAGTAACGTAAACAATCCATTGTTTCCAAGTAAAATAATATATGAAAATGAAAGCGGAATCCCTTCAAAATTTGAAGTCATATTGGCAATCATCAATAGTCGATTTTGTATTTTTGATGAAAACTTTGTAAAAGAATAAGCTGCAATGACCGCTACAGTCACTGAGATTACAGCAGAAACTAAGGAAATGATAAGGCTATTTTTAATGCCTGATAAGTAAAATTTACTTTTAAATATGGTGATATATTGATTAATTGTTACTGTAATTCCATCATCAGCATAGAAACTATTTTTAATCATTGCCACTAATGGTCCTATTTCAAAACCTATAACAAAAATAATAAATGGCAATAAAAGAGCTAATAGATAAATTTTTTGTTTTTTTATTTTTCGCAAGACTTCTCGCTCCTCTATTTTCTAACATGTTTGGAATTGGTTTAACGTTGACATTCGTTAAACCAATTCCAATAAAATCTTCTTAAGGGGGGGAAAGCCTTATTTAATAGAGATACTTTGTTTTAGACCTGGTAATTGATATGAAATCATTTTATTAGACGGCGCAATATTTAATAGCTCACAAACAAGTGGTGCAAAAGCTAATTGTGGAATTTCTTCACTGTACACGCCTGGCTCTACTTTTGGACTGATGATAAAGAGCGGTACATCACGCTCACCATCAGTAATGCCACCATGGTTACCAGTTTCACTCATACCATGATCAGATGTTATTAAAATATGATAGCCTTCTTTGATCCAAATTGGCAGAAGCTGAGCCAATAAGCTTCCCATTTTTAAGATTTGTTCACGATATTCTTTCGATTCCGACCCAAACGCTTCTCCTTTTACATCTACACCCATTGGGTGGATATATAAAAAGTGCGGGTCATGCTTTCTGCGCAAAGCTTCTGCATCCATTAACAAATGACTGTCTGGATAGTCATCATCCCAATAAAATTTCCCATTTTGAATTGGCTTGGATGGATCCTCTTGGTCACGGTCTTCAATGAAATGGAACGGCGCTCGATTATAAAGTTCGCTTACCCAGAAATACGATGCCGTTGCGTTTCTTAAACCATTCTCTTTCGTAAGATGAAAGAGACTTTTCTCGGCAGATAGCCGAACCGCTTGATTGGACGTAATGCCATTCATTGATGCAGGCGTACCCGTTAACAGCACTTCATATAATGGGCGGGAAAGACTAGGGAGCTCCGACTTCACCTTGTAAAGTGATGCCTGATTCGTTTCAACTAGATGTTGAATAAATCCTAAAGCCTCACATGCTTTATCGTATCTCATACCATCCACAACAATCGCGATTACTTTATTATTTGACATTTACTAACACCTCTTCTTGCCAAACTTGTGGCAATGTTTTAACTGTTTCTTCCCAAGCTTTAGGGTCTTCGATCGGTTTTGCATTTTTGTACTGTTCTTCTGGAACCAATTTCTCAGCTACTTCTTTTGGAAGCTCTACATCACGAATTGGACGAGCAAATCCTTTAGCTAAGTTAATTTGTCCTTCATCACTTAAGATATATTCTCTAGTCGCCATCGCTGCATGAGGATGTTTAGCATATTTGTTAATAATTGTTGCGTAACCACTTACTACTGAACCCTCACTTGGAATGCTCACATCAAATTGATCACGATTGATTTGTTCAGCGTAACCAAGAGCATTGAAGTCCCATACTAAGGCAACTTCCACCTCTCCTTTTTCGATGTTAGCTGGTTTAGCATCTGTTAAGCTTAGACGACCTTGCTTAGCAAGCTTCGCAAAAAAGTCAATTCCTGGCTGAAGATTTGTTTCATCACCGCCGTAAGCCATCGCAGCAGCAAGAACGGCCATTTGGTTTTGTGCACCACGTTGAACATCTCCAACTGTTACTTTGTAATCTCCATTTAAGATATCATCCCAAGATTTTGGCGGATTTTTTACTAGCTCTTTATTCGTTAAGAATGCAATCGTTCCTTGGTAACCAACAACCCAATCTCCGTTGTCATCTTTTGCCCATTCAGGTACCTCGTCCCAATAGGAAGTTTTATAAGGAATCGTCAATTCTTTTTGTTCAGCGATTGGACCAAAGGCAATCCCTACATCACCAATATCAGCAGTTGCATTTTCTTTTTCAGATTCCATTTTCGCAATCTCTTCAGCACTGGATAAATCTGTATCACTGTGTTTCAAAGTATATTTATCAGTTACTTCTGTCCACGTTTCACCCCAGTTAGCCCATGAATTAGGCATACCAACACTATTAATTTCTCCCTCTTCTTTTGCTTTTGTTTCGATTTCTTCGAGGGTTAATGATTTTGTATCAATTACAGCTGGAGCAGCTTCCTCTTTATTAGATCCACAAGCAGTTAATCCTAATACACTAATACCTAACATCATAGCTTGAATAGACTTGTAACCCTTTTTCTTAAATGTGGAATTCATTAAAAGTACCTCCAATTTATGTGGTTTTTTTAACACTCATTACTGTTTGTTACGTTTTAATCATAATTCGACTCTATTAATCCCGCATTAATCCAATATTAAGGTTTTGTAAATCAGCTTTGTATTAATTTCCAATTCATTTATTTCAAAATGAATTCAAAAAGTGCCACATCAACAGACCGAAAAGGACGCAAAGCCATCTTGAAAAAGTGGTTTGCAGCCTTGTTATATCGTGTTTTTCTTAAACTATGTTAAACTTCCCTGTTGATTTCCGCTGCAGGCACTTAGCGATCGCGGGCGGTCGGGGAGACTCCTCGTCGCTAACACTCCTGCCTGGTATCCCTTTGACTCGCTTCTCCCGCAGAACGCTGAATAAGCATGAAGAAAATGCGTTAGCCATTTCGAGGAGTCTCGTGCCTTTCGCTCCAATCAATAACAAAATAGCAGTATCAACATTGAGCTTTAACATGGCCTTCTATTAAAAATCAGCAGTGTTTCTTAACCTTATGGAAAAATTTTAGAGGACCGCACTCTTAAAATGGCAGGCGCTTGCGGCATCAGCACCAAACCGGTCACGATAAAGAAGTAATCGTGACCGAATAGATGAAAAAAAACAGTAAATTGAAATGTATGAAAAAAAAGGAAACAAGTAAATGAACTAGTTTTGTATTATGTTTCATAATTTTAAAGTTTATGCGCGTAGCTTTGATCAACAAGCAAATGTAATGAGAGAAGGTTTTTGTAATTTATCTGAAATGCTACGCAGTGGACCTACATTGGGGTTGAGTTTATAATAATGAGGAAATTAAAGGGCTTAAAAAAGAGCTACACCCTTTTTTGATTACAACAAAAGGGTATAGCTCTTTTTCAGATTTTCATTTTGGAGTATTTTTTTCAATGAGTTTTCTATTTTTCAAGTTGGCTATCAGCTTGTTATGGAGTTTTGAAAAGATGATGAGTGCGATTATAGAACCAATCAATGTTAATGACATATCCCACTGTGAATCCCAAACATCACCCTGTGTCCCTAAAAATTCTGTAGAAGCTTTTTTGCCTTGCGTTACTTTTGAAGCCAGCCATTCAGTAATTTCATATAAAGCTCCAATGGAAAGTGAAAAGCTTAATGTAACTGCAACTAACCATGGGCCTTTTACTAATGGTGATTTCCTTATTAAAATTTCTCTAATCACAATAGCAAATAACCCCTTCAAGAAATGCCCAAACCTGTCATAGTGATTGCGATTTAGATCAAAATAGTCTTTTATCCAATTGAAGAGAGGAACCTTTGAGTAGGTATAATGACCGCCAATGAACATCGTAATCGAAAGTATAGCAATAATGACATAGGATAGCGTGGTAAGACGAAACTTATTATAGGTAACAATTGCAATGATTATTACTACAACTGCAGGAAGTACTTCCATTGTCCATATTAAGTATCCAGCTGGCCGAATAACTGACCATATAAAAACTGATGCAACAAGCAGCAGCAATAAGATATGAATGATTGTACCTCTAGCTCTAGCCACATTTCTCACTCCTGTAAATCTTAATTAATTTCAAACAAAAGGGAATTTTTTAATGTGTTTTTTATATGTTGTCCAGTGTTGATTTTATTAAACCAATAACCCAAGTAAATATTGGTAGACAACAACATACGACAAGACATAATTTAGAATAAAAAATCCCGAATTTCCTCAATAGGAATTTCGGGATTTTCATATCCATTTATTGTTTTATTGACAACGCCCTTTCAAAATCCTCTTTTACACGATTTAATAGATCAGTGTCCGTTAATAGGCGATAACCAGCATTTGCGAGTACTTTTGCCCCTTTAATTAATGCTTCATTACCAAGAGAAGATTTTGCTGCTTCTCTAAATTCGATTGAATGGGCGATGAGATCATCTGGCCCTATTTTGATATGAGGGTGGGCTGTAGGGACTACATAACTAATATTCCCTGCATCAGTAGAACCTTTCCCCCTCCCTTTCTCGGTTTGTACTGTTTCGCCAACTGCTTCTAATTCTTCATGTAATATTGCATCCAAAACTGAATTTAAGACAAAATCTTTCACTTCATTTTGGAAACGCTCAATTTTGACTTTCGCTCCAGTTGCAAGTGCAGCTCCTTCAGCAATTGCCTGTACTTTTGCTGATACTTCTTCCGTGCGCTTCCACGTTTCAGCACGGATAAAGAAGCGTGCTGATGCATAATCGGGAATGATGTTCGGGGCATCACCTCCATGGGTGATAATCCCGTGAATCCGGACATCGGAAGGAAGCTGCTGTCGTAAGGCATTAATACCATTGAACAACTGAATGACCGCGTCGAGTGCATTGATACCTTTTTCTGGTGAACCTGAAGCATGCGCTGCCTTTCCGTAAAAATGAAAATCTAGGGGATCAACAGCAAGAGTCTCACTTGTTAATGACGTTTTTCCTGATGGATGAATCATTAGGGCTGCATCAATAGCCTTCAAGAACCCATGTTTGACGAAGCTGCCTTTTGCACTGCCATTCGGACCGCCTTCCTCAGCAGGTGTCCCTAAAACGATGACACGCCCACCTGTTTCAGCAAGTGTTTCGGAAAGGGCTATCCCTGCGGCAACGCTTGTCGTTCCGATAATGTTATGACCACACGCATGACCTAACCCTGGAAGTGCATCGTATTCAGCAAGAAATGCTACCGTTGGACCTGGAACCCCACTGTCCTTCACTGCATAAAAGGATGTTTCATGCCCTGCAACAGCGGTCGTCACTTCAAAACCTTCCTTTATAAGAAGTGAAATGTGAAGTTTGCTTGCAAAGTATTCCTGGTTACCGATTTCGGGATTTGCATGGATAGCCTGGCTTGTTTCAATATAGGTGTCTCTGTTTAACTCGATGGATTTTGTAATTAAGTCAATACAAGATAATGTTGTACTCATTTAATAGCTCCTCCTTATAACCCTTTATATACTTCAAGCAGTTCTTTTTTTGAAATATTGACGACCGATGATCCACCGTTCGTGTCAGCTTCAATCGCTTTTTTCACATCTTCATCATGGTATAGCTCAACAATACGTTGATACGTTTCGTTATTAACGTCCTCAGCACGAGCAGCAAAGACATTTACATATGGCAAAGCATTTTTATCATTACCGTCTTCAAGAAAAATTGGGTCATTGACTGGATCGAATCCAGCTTGACCAGCAACACCGTTATTAATGACTGATGCAGCCACGTCAGGAAGCACGCGCGGTGTTTGCTGTGCAACGATCGGGAAAATATCCAGTTTTTTCGGATTTTTAACAATTTTTGACGGATCACCAAACAACCCAAAATCATCAGCCAATTTGATAAGCCCTGCGGATTCAAGCAACTTCAATGCACGTGCTTGGTTGGATGGATCGTCTGGAATGGCGATACGTGCTCCGTCTTCAATATCGTTAATGTCATCTAGCTTTTCTGAGTAGATTCCCATTGGCGCGATAAGTGTGGCCCCTATTGGTGCTAAGTCCACTTTGTTTTCTTTCGTAAATTGGCTAAGGAACGCGATATGCTGGAAGGAGTTAAGGTCAATATCCCCATCAGCTAATGCCTGGTTTGGAAGCGTGTAGTCAGAAAACTCAACAAGTTCAATTTCAATGCCTTCAGCTTTTGCTTTTTCCTTTAGAATCGGCCATACTTCACCGTCCGTGCCCGTAACACCGATTTTCACTTTAACCGTATCAGAACCTTTTCCTGATGTATCCTTGCTGCAAGCAGTTAGTGCCCATACTGCTGTAAATGCTAATAAAAAGATGATGATTTTTTTCATGAGGTGATCTCCTTTTTTATATAAAGTGAAACTTCCATCAGTGGGGGTTTTTCTTCATCCCCCCACTGATGGTTAGTTGAACCAATCGGGCCTTTACGGGCAGTTGATCCCCCACTTACTCTTCTTTGCATACGCGAATCCTTGAAGTGGGGGTCTTACTGCCCGTTAATCTGCGATAAAATTTGTTTACTGGCGAAATCTTTATTAACGACGCATGATTTTTCTTGATAAGGTATTTCCTAACCATTGAGCGAACTGCACAAGAATGATTAAAATGACTACTGTAACGAGCATCACGCTGCCGTCAAACCGCTGATATCCGTATGTCATTGCCACATGACCGAGTCCTCCTCCGCCAACAGTACCAGCCATCGCTGAGAAGTCGATCAAACTAATGGTAACGAACGTCAAACCAAGGATAAGCGGGCCAAGAGCTTCTGGAATCAGCACAGTAAAGATGATTTGAAAGGGACTGGCCCCCATTGCTTTAGCTGCTTCAACAACACCTGGGTCGATGCTCAATAAATTATTTTCCACAATCCTTGCAATACCGAACGAGGCGGCAATCGTCATTGGGAAAATAGCTGCCCAAGTTCCAATTGTCGTACCGATAATCGCACGGGTTAATGGGCTAATGGCGACAAGGAAAATAATGAATGGGATTGGCCGTACAATGTTGATAAGAATGTTTAATATTTGGAATAACAACTGGTTTTCTAAGATGTTTCCTTTTCTTGTGACATAAAGCAGCAAACCAATGCTAATCCCTAAGATAGAGCCAAAGATGAGTGTTGCAATGACCATAAGAATGGTTTCGCCTGTCGATTCCACAATCCTTGGCCAAAATGTATTCCAATCAACTCTCATGAATTTCAACCTCCTCAATCTCTACCGTTCTTTTCAGTTCAGCAATCACTAATTCAATTGCTTGTACTTCCCCTTCAAATGAAACTAACAGATTTCCGAAGAACTTCTCCTGAAGTTCACGAATTGAACCGTACACAATGTTGAAATGAATGCCAAACTTCTGCGTGATACTTGAGAGGATAGGGTCACTTGCTACTTCTCCTTTAAAAATAACCCGATAAAGCTTTTGTCCTCCTTTTGCACGCCATTCCTTTAACAACGTATTAGACGGCCGATCCTGCTGGACAGATTGGATGAACCGCTGTGTCGTTGGGTGCTGTGGATTGCTGAATGTATCAAAGACGGATCCCGTTTCGATGACTGCCCCTTCCTCCATGACTGCTACCCGGTCGCAGATTGCTTGGATGACGTGCATCTCATGCGTAATTAGCAGAATAGTGATACCAAGTTCTTTATTTACTTTTTTTAAGAGACGAAGAATTTCTCCTGTTGTATCCGGATCTAAGGCGGACGTTGCTTCATCACAAATTAGAATATCGGGCGATGTTGCAAGGGCACGGGCAATTCCGACGCGTTGTTTTTGACCTCCGGAAAGCTGCTCTGGGTAATCATTCGCTTTATCACTTAGACCGACAAACCGCAAAAGTTCTTCTACTCGTTCACTGATTTCCCTTTTCGGAGTACCTGCCAGCTTTAATGGGTAAGCCACATTTCCTGCCACTGTACGGGATGTAAACAAGTTAAAATTTTGAAAGATCATACCGATACGACGGCGCAGCTTCCTCAGATCTTTTTGAGAAAGGGTAGCGATATCCACCCCCTGTACCTGAACAGATCCTGCAGTTGGCTGTTCAAGCATATTGACAAGACGGAGTAATGTACTTTTTCCCGCGCCGCTAAAGCCGATTATTCCAAAAATTTCTCCTTGAGCAATAGATAACGATACCTCCTTTACCGCCTGCACCTCCCGATTGCCGAGCCGGAACGTCTTAGCCGCTTGTTTAAACTCAATCATGTATTGTCCTCCCTCGTACTAAATTGATTCTATGCAGACAATAAGTCACAGCCATCTACCTTTCTTTTTTTGAACGAAAAAAAGCCCTCTTTTTTTCTCATCCGTAAGAAAAAAAAGAGGGCTTCATTATGAAACCATCTCCGTTCTCATCTTCCAAATGCCTAAGGCATTTGCAGGAATTGGCACAGTGTTCATTTGTCATGAACCTGCTGCCGAGACGTCATAGGGCCTGATCCCTCGATCTCTCTGGATAAGAAAGTGATGTATTGCTATTCGATTGTTGCAAGAATTAGTTATTACTATATTTGAGTATTTATAGAAAGTCAACTACTTTTTTAATTAATAATTTTGAACAATCAAATTTAGAATTTAGTTTGCAAAATTTTTACTACATCATCTTCAATTTTTCTAGGTTCAGTTGTGGGTGAATATCGTTCAACCACGAGTCCGTTTCGGTCCACTAGAAATTTTGTAAAATTCCATTTAATATTTTTATACAAAATACCGCTCTTTTGTTCTTTTAAATAGGTATACAAAGGATGTGCGTTTCCTCCATTTACATCAATTTTAGCAAAAATCGGAAATGTAACCCCGTAATTGCTTTGGCAAAACTGTAGAGTTTCCTCAATATTATCGAATTCCTGATTTTTAAATTGATCGCAAGGAAAACCTAAGATTTCAAGACCGCGATCCATATATTTTTCGTAAAGTTTCTGTAGTCCTTCAAACTGGGGAGTAAACCCGCACTTGCTGGCTGTATTCACTATGAGCAGAGTTTTTCCCTCATAATCCCTCAATGATTTTTCATTACCGTCCGCCATTTTTACATTAAAATCGTATACCGTTTTCAAATAAACCCTCCTTTTAAATAACATTTTTTAAGTTGCTTCAAAAATGATTGATCGAAACAGATTCTTTTCTAATGCAAATATAACAAATATATTTTAAAAAAATGACTGATTTATTATCTATGCTAAGAATGATTCTAATTTCACTATTGCTGTTTAAAATCGTTCTCTTACCACTAAATCATAACATTCAAGCAGCTACAAATAATGTATATCGAAATTGTACATACGAATTATTACTGGAAGAAGCATTTATAAGATCAATGGATTTAGAAATTCTTAGAGCAATTGAAATATATTACAACAAAGGAAAGGGTAAAATTGTTTCGAATCAAGACAACCAAGCGCATGAAGTATTCCAGCCCCTTTCTTGCCCATTGCATCTTTTATTAACCATAAGAAGTAACCTTTGCTGCTTTGGTTCTACCAACATAAAAACTATTCTAGCCCTTATTATTTGAGTAAATGCCTACATCACTTTCACTTTGTGTATTAGAAGAATCACAAACGAAAAGGTCAACTCTCAGGCTAAAGAAGATTGTCAGAAAAAAAACAGCCAAGCTTAACAAATAGTTAAGGCCTGACCATTTCTATCAATCTATTTAAATCTTTTCGCCAAAATAATCCTTTGAATATCGGAAGTCTTAAGACACGATTGTCTCATTCTGGGTTTGTATGCCTTCTAGGAAAGAATTTCTTCCTTTTCTTTGCCGAAATCTTTATTCCTTTTTTTCTCTTTTTCCTTTAAGACATAGCTGAGCAAGTCCAGTAATATACGTGCTGCTACTTGTCCGGTCATGCCTGTTGGATCATATTGAGGAGCTACTTCGACCAAATCAAAACCGATAACTTCTCCTCTTTTCGCAATTCCTTCGAGCAATTCATTGACCTCATCGTAAAGCAGGCCGCCCGGTGACGGTGTACCTGTTCCAGGAGCGATTGATGGATCGATTCCATCAATGTCAATCGTTACATAATATTTTTCTCCTGCGGGAATTTGGTCGAGCACTTCTTTAAGTCCCATCTTTCTCATCTGACGAGGTGACAAGATCACACTGCCATATTCTCTTGCTGCGTCGACGTCTTCTTTTTTGCTACTGCTGATCCCTCGAATACCAAACTGAAATATTCTCTTAACATGGTCCAACTCAGATAAGCGGCGAATACAATTTCCGTGGCCATACCGCATTCCCGAGCGATGATCCGCCCAATCTAAATGGGCATCAATTTGAATCACATGAAACGGACCTAGGTCTTCCATTCCTTTTCCAACTGCTGCTGTGATCGAATGATCACCACCCAATACGACTGGCATGGCACCTTTGGAAATAATTTTTCGAATCGCTTCTTCTGTGTTCTCATGACATTGCATAATATCCCCATGTACCATGTCTACATCACCACAGTCGACGACTTTCCAGTCAGGTCCAAGGTACATCATATCGTTTTCAATATCATAAGCACCTTCCAGCCCGAAACTATATAACGTAGAACCTTCGCGAATTCCTCTAGGGCCCATTCTTGCACCCGATTTCCATTGTGTCCCCATGTCATTAGGCACCCCGATGACGGCTACATCTGCGTCAAGCTGATCCAGGTCCGGACACATCGGGTATTTTCCAAACGTACAAATGCCTGTAAAAGGTAAATTTAAAAACTGCTTTTCATCACGATTTGACATACATGCTGCCTCCTTCTATCCCCGCTTTTTCAAATTCCCTGCCAGCAGACCATTTTATAACCGGGGATTTTGAATTTTTCTCCTATACTTTTTTACACTATTTAATTTTCAATTAAAGTTGTGGTTTTCATCTCATAAGTCTTTTGAAATAAGTTCTGATAGTCCTCTTTTGTCAAATCTCTTGAATTCGCCTGTGTACACAAATGTCTAAAGGCTCCTTCTGCTAGGAACGGGAAGTCTTCGGGATTCACATTGCCTAAATCCCGGAAGCTAGGAATGCCGATTTTATTTGCAAGCTTTTTTAACAGCACAACACCTTCGTACGCCGTTTCTTCAATTGTTTTTCCCTCAGGATTTGCCCCAAGCTTGATTGCTACCATGGCATGCTTTACTGGGTTTGAAGGAATATTATATTCAAATACATGTGGAAGAAAAATAGAATTCGCCACCCCATGCGGAGTATCATAGAGTCCTCCAAGTGGTTCAGCCATCGCATGTACAGCCCCAAGATCCGTATTATCAAAGGCTACACCTGCAACTAAACTGCCCAAAAGCATATTTTTCCTAGCCTCTAAATCATGACCATTTTCTACTGCTAATGGAAGGTACTTAGCTATTAATTCAATGGCATATAGTCCCAAAGCATCTGAAAGTGGTTGAGCAACTTTGCAAGTATATGCTTCGATTGCATGTGTGAGTGCATCCATTCCTGTAGCAGCAGTAATCGATTTCGGCAGCGTTAACGTTAATTCAGGATCGACAAGTGCCAGTTTAGGAGCGATTTTCAAATCTAGTATCGCCTCCTTCTGTTTCGTCACGGTATCGGTAATGACAGAACCTCTTGTAACCTCACTGCCGGTACCTGATGTTGTCGGAATACAAATTAGTGGTGGGATTTCCCGTTCTAGTAAATTTACGCCGTAACGTTCTCTTAGCTCTCCTCCATGTGTTAAAAGTGTCCCAATTGCTTTAGCTGTATCCATTGAACTTCCGCCGCCGAGACCAATTAGAAGATCGATGTTCTCGTCTTTAAACTTTTGATAAGCACTCTCGCAATCTACATCTTTTGGATTAGGTGATACTTCATCATAAATAATATAATTGACACCTTCTTGATCTAATGACTGTGTGATTTTGTTCAAAATTCCTGTTTGTGCAAGTCCTTTATCGGTAAAAATAAGAGCTTTATTTCCACCTAATTCTTTAGCCCTTTTCCCAATATTCTTTACTTTTCCATTCCCAAACTCTATAGAAGTAGGCAGATTAAAATGAAAATCCCATAACATAATGAATTTCCTCCTTGTTTTTTAATAATATTGCGAATTTAACAACAGTTCTTCTACTCTATTTAATTGCTAAACCATTCCGTTGGCTTAACATCTAAATTAATATTGATTTGTTTTACCTCAGTAAACGTATCCAAACCAAAGGTTCCTAACCCGCGGCCAATCCCGCTCTGCTTGTAACCTCCCCACGGTGCTTCATTATAGGCAAGGTTATACGCATTAACCCACGTAATTCCAGCTCTTACTTTTTTAATAACCCTCAAAGCCTTGGCACCATCTTGTGAAAAAACACCTGCTGCCAGGCCGTATGGAGTATCATTTGCCAGCTGGATTGCTTCCGCCTCATCTTTAAACTTTTGAACGACAAGAACTGGTCCAAAAATTTCTTCCTGAACAATTCTCATATCAGGTTTCGTGTCAATAAAAATCGTTGGCTCTACATAGTAACCATTTTCAAGCCCGCTATCTGTGATACGGTTACCGCCGCATGCTAATTTCGCTCCTTCGTTCAAGCCAATTTGAATGTATTCTAGCACCTGATTCATATGCCCCTCACTTACAAGCGGACCCATCTCTGTAGACGAATCATTCCCAGGTCCAACCTGAATCTTTTTCGCTCTTTCTACTAATCTAGCAATGAACTTATCATGAATACTCTCTTCTAACAGTAAACGGGATCCCGCATTACAAACTTGGCCAGCATTGGTAAAAATCCCATTCAATGCATAATCCACTGCAGTTTCAAAGTCGGCGTCAGCAAAAACGATGTTAGGTGACTTTCCGCCTAGTTCGAGTGAAATGTTTTTTATATTTCCTGTTGCTGAATTCATGATGCTTCTCCCCGTTGCTGTACTGCCTGTAAAAGAAATCAGATCCACCTTTTGGCTTTCCGATATTTCATTTCCTACTGTTGAACCACCTCCCAAAACTAGATTTGCAACACCAGCTGGTATCCCTACTTCTTCCATGATCTCAAATAATTTGTAAGTGGTGACCGGAGTGATTTCAGCTGGTTTAAATACAAGCGTATTTCCTGCAGCAAGCGCAGGGGCTATTTTCCAAGCTCCCGTCAACAATGGAAAATTCCATGGAGCGATAAGTCCGCATACACCGACAGGTTCGCGAACAACAATGGCCTGCACGGGATCGGCAACAGGATAAGCTTGACCATTTGGCTTTGTTACTAACCCGGCATAGTAGCGAAAACAATCAACGGTATCAGCAATATCAAACTCTGATTCTTTAAGGGGTTTTCCCGTATTCTCTGTTTCGAGTTTACTAAGCTCGGCTGCCTTTTCTTCAATCTTATCTGCTATTTTAAATAAATAGGATGCACGTTCAGCTGCCGGTAAGTCTGACCAAATTCCGGAGTCAAAAGCTGTTCGTGCTGCATTAATCGCCATTTGGGCTTCTTCTCTACTTCCCTTCGAAACCTCAACCATGATTTTACTGTTTGCGGGATTCACAACATGACTCTTTTCTCCACTTAAGGAATCCATCCATTTTCCATTAATAAACATTTTCAAATTAAACATTTTGACAAACCTCCAATATGTTATTTTTACCTTGCCTGTTGAGGGATAGCCTCTCGATCAATGTCCTGGACATTTTGTGGAATCATTTCTTTATCAAAATGAAACTCAGGAAGTGGTTTACGGAACCCTTTCGTCATATAGACAAGATAGGCCAAGCCGCATGCCATCCAGATGCCCCCGAGAATCAACGCCTCCATTTCTAAATGCAACCATAACCACAGCGTAAACGCTGCGCCAATGAGTGGTAATAATAGGTACCTCATGCAATCCATAAAAGAACGCTTATGATTTCTTATATAATAATGGGCGATAACAGACAGATTTACAGATGTAAAGGCAATTAACGCTCCAAAATTGATAAACTTAATAACTTGTTCCAGAGTTAACTGAATAGCGAGTAAAGAAACTACTCCAATCACAATGATGCCATGTGACGGCGTTTTAAATTTAGGATGAATATATCCGAATATATTTTTCGGTAAAACGGAATCTCTTCCCATCGCATATAACACACGCGAAGCGCTTGTTATTGAAGCGATTCCCGACGAGAAATTACCAATAATCACCGCTGTAATAAAAATGGATTTAAATAAATTTCCTCCGACAAGTACAGCTATTTCAAGGGATGCAGAATCAACATGTTTAAATGAAAAACCTGGATATACCAATTGTGCTAGATAGGAAGAGCCGATATACAAGACTCCGATTATCAATAGCATGATGATGATCGCTCTTGGGATCGTTTTCTCCGGATTTATTGTTTCCTCTGACAAGGTGGTAAGTGAGTCAAAACCAAGAAAACTAAAACAAAGAATGGTAGCACCTGCCAAGATGGCGGACAAGGAAACATCCGCGTCATACAATGGCTTAATGGAGAAAAGACTACCCGTCCCTACCCCTTCTGATAAACTTTTGATGGTTAAAATCCAGAAAAGGCAAACAAAAATGACTTGAGCAATAACAAAAATTTTACTAGCTAATGCTGATATTTCTACACCTAGTAAACTCGGTGCCACTATGCTAGCAGTCAACACAATTATCCACACATAATGCGGGATTCCTGGAAATACCGCACTTAAAAAGACAGTAGACATCAAGCACGTGACCATCGGTGTTAACATATAATCAAGCATTATTGTCCAACCGACAAGGAACCCAACCTCAGGATTAATAGATTTTTGTGTAAAGGTATAGGCTGAACCTGTGGTCGGGTACGCTTTTGCCATCTTGCCATAGCTGAGTGCTGTAAAAAGTATTGCGAGAAAAGCAATAATGTACGCAGCCGTTATGAGACCTTGTGAGGTTACGGCAGCGATTCCATAGGTATTAAAAAACACCATAGGGTTATTCCATGCAATCCCTAAAAAGACAACCTGTGACAAAGTAAGTGTTCTTGCAAGCGCTTTCTGATTCATAGATCAACTCCCTCTCTGTCAATAAATTAAATTCTTAGATGATTTAGAAAATTGTGTGCTCTCATTGTAAACTTTGTTGTTACACAAAGGTCAATAGCTATATACTATTTTTTAAGGAGGTGATTCAACTGAGGGTGAAGGAAAAATTAACCATTGGTGAGATGGCAAAATTACGAGGGATAACGACTGAAACTTTACGCCACTATGATCGGATTGGTTTATTCAAACCACAATATGTTGATCCTCATTCCGGTTATCGCTACTATTCTATTTTTCAGTATGAGATTTTAGGAACCATTAAAGAGTTACGACAACTCGGGATGAGTACGGACGAAATAAAAGATTATTTCAATGAACGGAATTTTAGTAAGTCCTTAGATATTTTAAAAACCAAGCACTCAGAACTTGTGTCAAAACTAAATGAGTTCATTGCTTTGGAGGAAAATATTCGGGGAAAAATCGAATACTTGGAGCACGTAGCAAGTGAAAAAGAACTTCAGACGGTGCTTTTCCGTGAAATAGGAAGAAGAAAGTTAATCACCTTACATGAAAAAATAAATAATAATTTGGAACTCGGTTATGGTGTAATAAGGTTGGAGAATATGCTCGATGAGAAAACTCCGATTCTGGCCAGTAACAGACTGGGCATTATTATCTCGGAAGCGGATCTTAGAGCGAAACGTTTTGAAGAACCATCAGTTATTTTTGTCGTGGCAAAAAAGAAAGAAAAAATACCAAAACAGTACCTAAAGACGGTTCCCGCCGGGTTGTTTGCGTGTATCCGTTATAACGGAGAATTATTGTGGAATCGAAGCGAAAGTTTGAGTAAAGTATTAGAGTATATAAATAAAATGGGATACCGAATGACAGGCGATGCACTGCAAATCATGCATGTTGATATTACAATCACAGACAAACCAAATGAAACTACATTTGAAATACAAGTACCTGTTGAAAAGATGTGACTCGTTCAATAAGTTTAGGAAGTAGGTTTATTTAAAATCATTAAATAAAAACTAGCTGATTAACAAGAAGCAAGTCGAATTTTCACAAAACTTCTAATAAATAGGTGTGCATATGATAGTCTCATCGATGCAGGAGTTTAGACTGTTAGATCATATTCTACTTGTTTTATAGTACAATCGTTCAGTAGATTATGCGTGACTTTTGGGTTACTTGTAAAGGTTTCATTAGGATGCAACGTTTTACTTATTACATGCGTACTGCCATTTTTCCCTATCAGTTCGAGACTAAAAGGAAGATCTATAGTTGATATGTTCTTGATCATAACCGTGCTGCGTATTTGACAATTTTCCTCGTATTGAATCTCCCCTTTTGATCCATAACAAATCAGAAGTCGTTGCATTTGTTATTTCAGCCGAAGCTGTGCTCTCTGAAGTAAACCAAGCAAACCTATCATACCTCGATAAAATAACTGTCAGTAAGTAAAGGAGAGTCAGCACACTTATAAATACAAATTGTGATTTTTTAGTTTCATAGTTTCGACCTCCAAGTGCAAGGTAGATGGGGTGCCAAGTAAAGGTGTCAGGCACCACAAACAATATCTAGTATCAATAAGTGAATGAGATTCTAGGTATAGTGTATTATGTGGATGCCAGACACCATATTGAGTAATCGTTTTCGTATTGTGGGGGAGGGGCGGATTCTATTCCTGCTCTTTAGTTATGTACTTTTGCTGCACTTCCCCTCTTTTCTCTGTTTGATAGAAAGGAAAATTAAAAAGAGGATGACTCAAAAGGTCGTTTAAACGATGACTCTTTTGAGTCAGCCTCCTTATGAAGCCATTCCAAATAGAGTATTAATTTCTAAATGCTATATTATATTTCTTTAAGAGAGGGTAAACCTCCCCTTTGCTATAGGTGTTTTTACACCTTCCTCATTACCAACTAAGGTTACCAACACGATATACTCACCAGGCTCTACACGTTTTCCATCACATTTATAGTCCCAAGTTTCTTCCCATTTACGGGTTTCACCAGGATCAAAATTCACATATTCAATTGCTTGTGGAAAAAATCTGTCTTTAGAGTATCGATACACTTCTTTTCCCTCTGGATTAAGCACGTGAATATCGTATTGTTGACCGGTTCTAAAGATAAAAATCTTTTCAGTATCAGTATTATTTAGTAACGTAATGATAAACTTCACACTTTCTGAATTTTCCCAAGCATGAACAGACAATTTAACTCCTTTATTTTCCAAGTTTCCTGACACCCTTTCCACTTAAATAATGAAACTTAAATTTGCACCCCACTGTTTTTTGGAGCTCCCGAACTTGTGAATAAAGTATAGCGATAGTCCTAAAGCTAACTGCTTTATATGTATCAAATTGGGAAATAAAACAAAATGGAGGGGACGTAGCTTATATCTATCAGTTAGAAAATCTAAATGAGAGTACATTACTAAAAAATAGGGATTGAAAATTTTACATTTTTATTAAAAGTGGTCAAATTCATTATGAGACTTCAACTGAATTCGCAGTATATTATGACTTTTTAACACGCTTGTAAATATAATAACATACCCCTCACTAGCTGAGGGGTATGTTATTAATCTATCGATGTTATCTCAAACCGTATGCCTTAATTACTTCCTGAGAAATTTTGTTTCCTTGGTCATCCCAAGCGGTTGCACGTAGGGAAACATATTTGTTTGTTTTAGGATTATTAATTTTAGCTGTCCAACGATCATACGCAGTACGCTCAAGGTTTACTTTATCCCACGACTCTCCTTCATTAAAGGAAACCTCTAATGTAGCATCCTCTAATTTACCATACTCTAATTTACTAAAGCCCTCCCAATCAAGTTTTGCAACAGATAGCTCGAGTGCAGTCGATGGTGCCGCAAGTGCGTTACCGTTCATATCGGTCTCAACCTTATAATCTATTGAATAGAATGGGAGTAAAGTTTCGAATTCTTCTCTTTTTTGAGACCAGAATGTCCATTCTGTATGCGTACTTATTGATGTTTTCCAGCGATTCGGATCACGCTTTGCATCACTTACTAACCTGTATTGTGTTTTTTCTTCTGGGAATGGAGTATTTAAGTCCATAGCTTGTCCTTTTCTTTCACTAAGAAGGGTATCTCCTTGGTACAATTTAAGTGTTTGATTTTTTAAGGATTCGTTATATCCATGACTACCTGTAGAGCCATTCCCTGAATCGGCCCAAGCAGGAATATTAAAGTGTAAATAGTTCCTTTGGCGGGTAGGTGGGAAATAGCCTTGACCCAAACGCGGACGCACTACTGGAGAGAACCATTCTTCCTGAAGTCTTTGTCCTTTTTCATACGTAACTGCAGGCTGGCGAACCTCCCATGGACTGTCTAATACCGTTGCTACGTGATACCATCTAGTATCTTTTACTGCTGAGACCCACTCTGTTCGAACAGAAGGCAACTGTAATTTTTGTAACTGCCCTACAGCATTTGAATACGGACGCATATCATAACGGAACTCTCCTCCAGGTGCTTCACGGTCTGATTTGTAACGCGTGTCGATCTTAACTAGTTCATTGTTAGATGGTGCATATTTTAAATTCTTTGGAATTTGGTCTTGATGAACATCCATCAAATCATATACATATGGTGTATTTGTTTCACCTGTAACAAACAGTTTCAGGTTGCCAGAACGTGCTGCTGTGATCACTTTATCTCCTTCACCTTTACTGATTCCAACAACTGCAAGAGGGATGTCCGTTTTATCCGGATTTCCTACAAATGCACTGAATTCCTTATCTTCATTGTTTACGATGATCAACAGCTTTGCACCCGCTTCATGTGCAGCAGCGGCCTGCTCAGAAGGCGTAACTTCACTGTTGCGATCTACAACAACCGCTTTTCCTTTTGCTTGTAGACGCTCATAATTTGCTAAAGTCCCTTTTCCTGCATAAACCGTTGATAAGTTATAATTTCCATCGAACATTGTGCTTCCTGCAAATGGAACGTCATCCAATATATCTCCTTTAAAGTTAATCTCAAGCAATGGTTTCGTTAAACGCCAGCGAGTCAGATATTCGAAGTCTCCTGTTTTAACTTCCATTGTTGGGACAGCATACATTTTATCGATCCATGGAAGCATGGTGTTAGAATGAGTGAATGGTTTGCCATCAAAGGAACGGTAGTATTGCATGCGCTGATAGCTTGGTTCTGTATTCTTCGGTACTTCTACTGAAATTTCTTTTGCTTGTCGAGCATCAAGTTCCACGGTTTGAGGACCGTCTAGCTTGATTTCAGGATTACCGACTAATGCTATACCACTATGATCTGTTTCAGAATCCACTTCCATATAAGCCATGGCTGAATACGTGTCAGAGGGTAAGCGAACTTCCGTTGTTCCGTTTACGGCAATAAATTCAGGGACCATGTTTTTGTCAAGGAGTAAGACATTCGTAAAAGCAGGATTTCCATTACGGTCCGTAGCGTTAAACGTTAGCGGATAACTTTCTTCTTCTTTCACCATGCCCATTGAAGTGTGAGCCACTTGATTGCCTTCAGAATCGGTTGCTGTTAGATGTCCTTCATAACGCGTACCTAAGTCTCCATGTTGTGGATTCAATGTAACGGTTACGTCTTTAGCCCCGTTAGCCGGAATGGTAATTTGACTCTCAGAAACCGTTAGCATTCCATTTGGTGCAGCATTACCTTTTCCATTCTTGAAGTCAGCATGTAGATCTAAAGTTACAGCAGAGTCGCTGTCGTTTGTGTAAGTGACTGTTTTTTGTACAGATTCCGCATTATCATTTGGCCATTTGAAGAACCCAAACGATAATGAACCAGTTGCTCTCACTGTACTAAATGCCGCTGCTGGTACATCTAATCGACCTGATCCAATATGATAAGGCGAATAATTTAATTTCTTGGATGTACTCATCAACGCTTCTTTTAGCTGTGTACCATTCCAATTAGGATTCTTCTGCAGAAGGATCGCAGCTGCTCCTGCTACATGCGGGGTTGCCATGGATGTACCATTCAAACTCTTGTAAGATCCACTTCCTGATGTTAGTCCAGAGCGAGCAGCAACAATCCCAACACCTGGTGCAGACAGGTCAGGTTTCATGCCCTTATCTCCATAACGAGGTCCTTTTGATGTGAAGGAAGCAATCTTGTCTGTCTTATCCACAGCACCGATCGTTAAAGCAGCATCAGCAGTTCCTGGTGTACCGACGGCTCCTTCAGCACTTGCGTTACCGGCAGCAATAACAAATAGTGCACCTGTTTCTTCACTTAGTCTATTTACGGCTTGAGCCATCGGGTCTGTTCCGTCACTTGGCCCGCCTCCCAAACTCATGCTTACAATCTGAGCGTTGTCTGCAGCCCATTCCATACCGTCTATGATCCAAGACTCCAATCCGCTTCCTTCGTTATTTAATACTTTACCTACGAGCAATCGGGCCTCAGGAGCAACTCCTTTATTCTTGCCCTCAGAGGCAGCCCCTGTTCCTAGTACTGTTGAAGCGACATGAGTACCGTGACCATTAGCATCATCAACTGTTTCTTCCGGTACAAAACTTTTTGCCTCGTCTATTTGATCCGCAAGATCAGGATGATTGGGGTCGATTCCTGTGTCAAGTACGGCTACCTTAACGCCCTTACCTGTGTAACCTGATTCCCAAGCGGTTGGCGCACCAATCTGAGGTACACTTTGATCTAATGTGGCTTCCACTCGGCCATCCAGCCAGATCTTTTCAATGCCCTTGTCGAACAAAGCATTGTTTGATTTGTTTTTTGCTGTATCCTCAAGTGTAATATCTTCCCAGAATGTATCCGCTTCCTTTTTGGAAGCAGAGAGGGCAGCAGCGTTAATACTCTCTAACACTCGAACCGTTTTAGCGCCTTTTGGCTCAACTATTGGTTGAACAGCTTTACCATTTGATTCCGTGTACTCAACGATTATGGGTAAAGAAGAAAGGCTATTGTCATCATAGCCATTTTTAATCAATTCCGTTACATTAAACAAATCCATATCCAACTTATCAGCCGCTAAGTATGGCATAGCTGAATTTGGAATAACATACGTCTCTTCACCAATATCTAGTATTTGAGCACCTGCACCATTTTGGTCAACAATCTCTACGTTAATAACACTCTTTCCGCCTTCAAGCTTTTTAATGGTAACGACATCACCTGTGATAAGCGTGATTTTTTGTTCATCAGCACCATCAATACTGTTTACAATGGCAGAATGCTCAAGTGGTGTCTTTTCATTTGTTGTTTTATCGATTGCTTTTACACTATGAAAGGTTGATGCAAGCAAAATCGTAGATAAAGAGGTTGCTATAATCCTTTTCATGTTCATATTTTTAACCATACTTCCTCCTAAAAAACCGATTAATAGAATAAGAGCATCTAATGAGATAATGACTTGATGCTGGGAATTCACTGTTTATCGCTACACCGTCGATGGCGTTTTATACTCTCTTGTGATGTTTAAATCTTCTGCTTTGTATTTGGCCACATTTTTCTATGATTCAATGATTGCACATACTGTTTACATGCCCACAGCATTCCTGTAAGGATCTTCCTTATTTTTTCTGCTCCTCATTACATCCCCTCCTAATCGATAATTTTAACGAATCACAAATAAAAATAGTAAATTGCAATTCTCTTTTTATTATCGTATATTTATATTTTTCTGAAAATTAAACATAGGATGTAACTTTTATAGCTATTGGTTCTAAACCAACATAAAACCAAAGATCTATTCTAGCCCTTTTTAAATGGGAGTTTTAAGACACTATCGTTTTTCTGAAATTATTTCAATCTGGTTTGTTAAGAAATTATTTCTTCCTTTTCCTTGCTGTATTCTTTCTTCCTGATTATCTCTTTTTCCTTTAAAACATAGCTGAGCAGGTCCAGTAATATACGGGCAGCTACTTGTCCGGTCATTCCGGTTGGATCATATGGAGGAGCTACTTCAACCAAATCAAATCCGGATTGATTTAGGGGAAAATCGAATACTTGGAACACGTAGCAAGTGAAAAAGAACTTCAGACGGTGCTTTTCCGTGAAATAGGAAGAAGAAAGTTAATCACCTTACATGAAAAAATAAATAATAATTTGGAACTCAGTTATGGTGTAATAAGGTTAGAGAATATGCTCGCTGAGAAGACTCCGATTCTGGCCAGTAACAGACTGGGCATTATTATCTCGGAAGCGGATCTTAGAGCGAAACGTTTTGAAGAACCATCAGTTATTTTTGTCGTGGCAAAAAAGAAAGAAAAAATACCAAAACAGTACCTAAAGACGGTTCCCGCCGGGTTGTTTGCGTGTATCCGTTATAACGGAGAATTATTGTGGAATCGAAGCGAAAGTTTGAGTAAAGTATTAGAGTATATAAATAAAATGGGATACCGAATGACAGGCGATGCACTGCAAATCATGCATGTTGATATTACAATCACAGACAAACCAAATGAAACTACATTTGAAATACAAGTACCTGTTGAAAAGGGCTGAGTTGTACTAAAAAGCATACTCCTTTTGTAAAAACTAGCCGATAGCAAATCGGTAGAAGGCTGGTTCAATTCTAAATGAACCTTTCTAATTCAAACTTTATTAAAAAGGGAGAAATGCTTCGCATTTCTCCCTTTTTGACCAAAATCCCTTATTATTGCTTCGGCTCTAGACCGACAAGACGCAGGAAGTATGCCAAATCTTTCTTTCCATTGCCGAGTGATTCTTTTGGCTGCTTTTTAGCAGGTGCATCCGGTCCCTTCGTTAAGAAGTTTTTCTCGACAAAACGAATATCTGTTTCGTCCACCACGCCATCTTGATTGATATCTTGCGGCACGATCGATGGATCATTCGTACCATAGGCCTCTGCTATACTTTGAATATCAAGAATATCAATCATGCTGTCACCATTTACGTCGCCCGCAAGATTTTTCGCACTTATTCTAACATTTTGCCCGCGCAGCTCATCTCCTACAAAATACCCCGGAATGAATTTTTTCATCGCTTTGAGATGTCCTGGAACATCAATAACAACTGTGTATGCTTCAGTAGAAGCTGGGATGCCTTTGATCTCGTATAATCCTCGTTCATTAATCGTTCCTTTATATTTTTTGCCGCTTGGAGACATCGCATATACTTGGGCACCGATTTTTGTATAATCCGCTTTCGACAAAGAACCGTCATTTCTCAAAAACGCTTCCGGTCCGATATTACCATACGCTCTCGTATGCGTTGGATTCACGTTAAAGCTTTCCGTACCGAAATAAGGGATGACATTAGCTACTGTTTGTCCCGCTTTCATATAAGACGCCTGTTTTACATTAAACTGGTAAGCACCAACAACAATATCGTAATATTCATCTACTACTTTGAACGTGACATCAAGGAAAGGCAGATCTCCGTCCATACCACTAAATGCATTCCCTTTCATAGATGCGCCAACTTTCACCGTATTACTGTAAGTTCCTTCTGTCACCACAGGTTCTTGCATTGATACTTCCAAACCTCTCTCCTTCGCGTACTCGTCTGCCGCATTGTTAAGCTTCACATTCTCAAACTTGAGAAAATCTTTTCTGAAGTCGACCTGGAATTCCCCGGATACAAGCTGCTTCACATTATTGAGACTGATTGTCATCGTAACTGTATCGCCGACTTTTACGTCTTTCTTATCAAAACTAGAAGTCGTATATTCCGTACCTTCTTTTACGAAAACATAGTTTTGTTTACCCATTGCGGTTGCAATATCATACGTAGCCAAAGTCAAATTTAGAGGTTTCGTTGCAATATCACTTTCCTCAATACCGAATTTTACATCTCCATTTGCTTGGATCGGGAAGTACCCACTTATCATTCCAGTGTTTGCATAGTAAGCCATTTGGTTGGACGATTGATCATAATTTAAGCCTTTTGATTTCAATAGATCCACTGTCGCATCCTTGGCTGTTCCATGCAGCCATACCGCTTTTTGTCCATCCTCTACTGTGAACATGGAGTCATTAACCTCGATTACACCTGGTTTTTTATCCATTTTCACTTCCGGTGCTGTATTATCTACGATCATCGGATTGCCTACCACATATGAATTCCCTTCCTCATCGTGCGCAATCAATTCCAGTATATAGTCCCCTGCTGGAAGCTTTACAGGAAGATCGCTAATTGGCTTGGAAGGATCATTGGTAAATGGATAGACAGTACCGATAAATGCATTCATAAGAAACGTGTCTACGTCTATCAGTAATCTGCTAGCGTCCGCTGTTCCTATAAAACCTACAGCTTTCCCTGTTGCACTATCCTTAACAAGCACATCAATGGTTTTCATCGGGCTATTCAACTTCATGTTGACATGAACAAACGGGTATAAATATTGCCAGAAAGGCGTCGTATTCGTCACGGATGGACTGCTCGTTTTCGCATATTCAAATCCTTTTTCCGTCACCATGACAGCGAATGGGATTTGATATGTTTCAGCGGGATTGTTCGCATTCGTTACATGAATATATCCTTCATATCTGCCTGTCGCTGCGCTGGTTGGTATCGTGATTTTTGGCTGGAGCTCCTGTACTTGGCCGCTTCCCACTGTAGTCGATGAAGGCACTGCCACTTTCACACCGTTCTTCACTGCATCTTGGATGCCTTTACGCTCGCCATGATACTCCACTTCTAGGTTAAAAGATTTTTCTTCCTTACCGTTGTTTTGAATAGCTACTTTTTTGCTCGCTTCAATTGGTTTATCATCTTGCTTAAAATGTCTGCCGAACATAATAGAACCTGTTTGTTCGTCAATTTCGACAATATTTCCGTTCTCTACATTTTGTGTTTTGTCCAATACTTTAATGGAGGTATCTGTATGAACCGCTTGATAAGCATCGATTCGTCCTGCACCTACTTCGTATACAGAATAATCTCCTTGTAAATCATCCGATGTATTCATGAGTGCCGATTTTACATCGAAAGGAGTGTATTCCGGATGCTCCTGCAGAATCAATGCTGCTGTACCTGCTGTATGAGGAGCAGCCATAGACGTGCCCGATAAGCGTACATAGGCATCGCCATAATTAATGCCATCCTGCGGATCATTGATATATTCCGGTGCTGTAGAGAAAATCGACACCCCAGGAGCGACTACATCCGGCTTAATATCATAATTTCCATTTACCGGCCCACGCGAACTGAAATCTGCTAAATGATCGCCTTCCGTTTTTGTGTTGCTTAACGTTTCAAATGTGAAAGAACCTTCGCCCAGCCCCTTTAACCGCTCACCATCCGCTTTTGAAAGACGGAAAGACGGGATTAAACCGACGGCTTCACCTAAGTAAGCAGGTATTTGCCCGTCAACATCGTTGTACACAATCACTGCTTTAGCCCCAGCGTTTTTAGCATTTTTGATTTTTTCATCAAACGTAATTTCTCCGCGCTGAATCAACGCAAGTTTCCCATTGATATCTTTTCCAGCAAAGTCAGCAGCTTTACCAAGACCTGCATAAACAATTGGTAAGGATTGTCCTTGCAAATCTTCTAATTGATCAGAAAAATCTTTTCCTAGAAGCTGGATGTTTTCAAATGTTTCGCCGGAAGCGCTTCCATGAAATGTCGGAATCGACATCGAAACATCGCTTGCTCCTACTGAAATGCCGAGAGCAGCCGTTCCTGGAGAACCGAGAGTTTTTTCGTTCGGCCCGTTGTTGCCCGCGGCAACAACGGCCACCACGCCTGTAAGCATCGCGTTATTTACCGCGACAGAAGTGGCATATAAGGGATCATTAGTCCTGGCGCCTAGCGACATATTGATGACATCCATGCCATCTTCAATCGCTTGATCGATTCCAGCAAGGATTCCCGCTGTATCTCCCCCTCCCCAAGGTCCCAATACTCTATAAGCATATAAATCTACTTCAGGTGCTACCCCTTTTACAGCATAATCCACATCGTTTTTCTTTTGGGCTGCAATCGTTCCTGCGACATGTGTCCCGTGGTTTGTGTAGTACACTAAGCCAGGATATTCAGGTTTGCCCGCATTGATCCAATCCTCGTAGGTGGTTTCCATCGGATCAGCATCGTCATCAATAAAATCATATCCGCCCTTATAAGCCTCTTTTAAGTCAGGATGATTGTAATCAACACCTGTGTCAAGAACGCCGACCTTAATCCCTTTACCAGTAATATTCTCGGCATGCAGTTTGTCCACGCCAATTTGCGGTATACTGTCTGCCATTTGCGGATCGATGCCTTCTTCTGTTTCTACCGGTGGTTCCACTTTTACCTCGTAATCTTTAAAAATACGATTAACTACACCTGATTCCAGCAAATCTTGCACGGCCACACCAGGTAACGTCATCGCTACACCGTTGATGGCATTTCTATACTCTCTTGTAATATTTATGTCTTCCACTTTATAGTTGCTTATGCTTTTCTGTGATTTCAATGATTGCACATGCTGTTTAAAATCTTCATGAGCTTTTTCTACTTTCTCATTCGCAGCAGCAATTGATAGTTTTTTGCCTTTTGCTTCTTGTTTCATCACCTCTATTTTCGCAGGCGCCTGAGTGAATTCGACGATGACTTTTACTAATTCCGGGCTATTCGAATCAATATCCGGAGAAATCGTAAAGTTTGGACTTGCATCTAATTGCTCTAAAGCCTCTCTTTGTTCCGCAGACAGACTCGCCAGGATCTCTTCTGCATGATCAACTGGATTCAGCTCGTTCGGGCTTTTCGCCATTACATTAAATGGAGCGCCTTGAGATAATAACATACCAACTGCTAGTGTTCCTGTAAGGATCTTCCTAAATTTTTTACTCTTCATACCGCATCTCCTTCTCTTTTGATAATTGTTTTTCTTCTCTAAAACTATTTTTTTATATAAAACTAGTAAACGATGATCTGTCATTATCATCTCACATTTTTATTTTTCCGAATATTAAACATAAGAAGTATTTGTTACTATTTTTTAGTTCTATACCTCCATAAAACAAAAGTACTACTCCGCGACTTTTTATTTAATCATTCATCTTTTGCGTATAGATATAGCACCATGCACCGTGCATGAAAAAACCCAAGTGAATTATCCTCACTTGGGCCGCAATCGGTTTATTGTTGGAGAACCGTTACTTTTTTAGGTGTTGTTGTCACTTTAAAGCCGTCTTTTGACACTACATCAGCTGAGATAAAGTAATCTCCATTTGGAAGCTCCGCGTTAGGAAGCCATTGTGTTTTCAGTGAATGTTCATTTTTCACTTCAAACGTATCAACTATCTTTCCATTTGCATCTTTAACATTTATCGTCCAGTCTACTCTGTTATAAGCCCACGCAGAAATCCTTGCTGGCTTGTTTTGGTTAAGACCTGCAGTCGGAGTAATACTGATTGTTTGAATGGCCATATTTTGTTTATTATAGCTTTGATCTCCCCACGTAGTCCAAGATATATTTCCTGCATTATCAATAGCTAAAATGACCATACCTTTCGGCTCTGTATTGACAGTTAGAGATTTTTTTTCAAGCGGCACTTCATTATATTGACCATTTACATAAACAATAGCAGAATTATAGTCACTTGCATTATCTTCCGCATTGAAGGAAATTTCATATTTTCCGTTCTTTGGTGTTATCTTAATATCAGAAACAGTAGGAGCGACGGAATCTACCGTAATTGGCATTTTAACAATCTGTGGTTTTGCGTTTGAATAATCTAATGTTGTTTTGATAACATATTGATAAACACCATCAGGTACATATTGTCCCGATGAGTCTTTCATATCCCATTTATATCCGCCATACTTTGTATCCCCATAAGACATGATATTTTTTCTGAATTTCCATGGAGTACCAGTATATTCGCTAAAATCCCCTAGATTTTTTACGAGATTTCCAGATTGATCTTCAATATACATTTCGGTCTTGTCTAAATTACGTAAGGCTTGGAAGGACGGATAAATACCATCGAGTATATAGTTTTTCGAAAATGCAATATGATTAAGACTAAACATTCCCGTATATGGATTATATCCCAATGGATATCTTTCTGAATTCTCATCCCAAAGGGCTGTATATCCTACAAATGCATCCTTCTCCCATGCAGGTGCATCGATATTTCGTGGCTCATCCCATTTCCCATAGAAGCCCATATAAGGAATAGTTAAAGGAACTGCTTTATCCTGGTCTTTAGCAACCGGGACAAGACGAACAAACCCTTCTACAAAACTGTTTTTATTTAAGGAATCTGGTAATGATATATTAACAGTCAGCATTTTTGTTTGGCCAGGTTTGATTTTAACTAACGCTCCTTCTGTTTCTGTAACTGTTTTATCATTTACAGTAACCTTAGCTCCATCAATTCGTTCACTTGTTAATGTTAAATACTCTTTTAAATCCAATTGCCCATCACTATCTAAATCAAATTCCTTCATTTCTATCTTATCTTTTAATACATCGACATAAACTTTGTATTCAATATCATCACTATTATTTTTACCTTTTGGAGCGTCAAATGCTTCCATATTCAATTTAAAACTTGTATTTTGACCTATTTCTTTTAAAGCAACCGCCCCTGCTTGTTCTAAAGGCGTATTTCTACTTGTTACAATGACTGGTGTATTAATGGCATTTTGAATTTGCATTACCCCTGATCCTTGTACACGTGGTGAATATGGAACTTCTCCATTTGTTCTTGGATCCTTTTCAACATTAGCCGTATTCATTAAAGCTAGTTTTGCTTTTAAAACAGTATCTTCTGAATGAGGTAATCCTTTTTGATATAGCGCCTGAAGTAACAAAGCTGAACCACCTGCAACATGAGGTGCTGCCATCGATGTACCGCTCATCACTTCATAATCATTACCTGGTATTGTAGAATAAATATTTCCTCCAGGAGCCGAAATTTCTGGTTTAAAATCTAGTGTATGTGGTGTACCCATCGATGAAAAACTAGACATACTATCTTTCGCTGGGTTGTCAACGAAAGTATCTCCTGTATATTTCATACTTAAATATTGACCGTTTGGCAGACTACTCATTTTACTTAATAATGCTTCACCTACAGCTTTACTTGTTGACGCCGTTGGTGCTGCAGTTGGCGTTACTGGTAGCGTAGTATAATCTGACCAATTTGCAGGTGGTATCATAATAATCGCCTTTGCTCCAGCACGCTTAGCTTCCCACTGAATGGATGAAACAGTACTATATGAGTTTAATAGTTTAACTACTGCAATGTAGTCAGTTTTTCCTTTAGGATAATCTGCTACATTCTTTCCTTCCCCTACATATACCAAGTCATAAGGTACATCTGGTGAAAGAACCTTAGAGACTTTAAAATTATACGATGCTGGAAATTGCGTTTGGTCTTTGAACGGCACCGAAAAGCCACTTGCATCTGCCAATGCATTTAAATGAAGTTTCGTATTTTCATAGGAAGCAACCGATAACGCATATGGACTTACACCCGGTGCACCAACTGTTCCAATATCAGGATTTTCTGCATATGGTCTTAATGAAGAGGGTATGATATTATTTTTCGTACTGTAGGCTGAATTACCAGCTGCCACTACAACAATGGTGCCTTGTTCAGTCGCAACTCGAATTGTTTTTTGAATCGGATCAAATTCTTCATCTACATAGCCTGCATCAATACCTAAACTCATGTTGATAACATCTGCATCCATTGTTACGGCATGTTCAATCCCTGCGATAATATCATCCTCATATGCACCTCCACCTTTATCGGAGAATACCTTCTCGGCTAGTAGTTGAACACCTGGTGCAATACCCTCGACTCCGCCATTCGTTTCGTCCCCATTTGCTCCAATTGTTCCAGCAACGTGTGTACCATGCGAACTTCCATTTCCTGCAGGAATGACATTAGTATCATTGTCAGCCCAATCATAGCCCGTTGGGACTTTATCGGAATACCAAACTTCATTTACTTCTGTCTCTGCAAATTTTTCATTGATCTTATCCTGAGTCCATTTTTGCTTCTCTTCCGCTTCATCTGATAGTTTCATATCTTTGTGCGTATAATCAATCCCTGAATCTACGACCGCGACTACTAATCCCTCACCTTTATAACTATATTGTTCCCATACTTTTTGAGCTTGTACTAATTCTTTACTTGCAGCCATTGATTCGTGGAATGTTCTAGCAATATGGACATTTACAACCCCAGGAATAGACTGGATATCTTTTATATTTTGGAACTCTGTTTCTACACTGAATCCGTTAAAACCTTCGAAAAAACGATGCTTCACTTTAATAGGATCATTTGATTTCGAATTTTTTTCTTTTGAGATTTGTTCGATTACTTTATCTTGCTTTTGTTTATAAAAATCTTTTTTACTCTTGGTTATTTGCTCCATTTCTGTTGGTTGTTCAACTTCTACGATTAAGCGGACAGTATCATTCGGTTTATATGCTTCTGTCAAACCTTCTTTTTTAACTTCTTTATATAGTGAATCATCCTGATCGGTTTCTATCTTATCCTTATTAAAAAATAATTGTCCTCCTTCTTCAACCATTTGCGACTCAGCTGGCATATCATCACTTTCTGCAAAAACAGTAAGTGATGCAAATAATAAGGATGTCATCGCGGCTGTGGTCATTACTTTCCATGCTTTCGTCTTTCTTTTTTTCATAAACATCTCACCTCTCCTTTTAAAATAATGAAACTAGTAAACTATGATTCTATCTTTATTATCTAATATTTCTAACTTTCTGAAAATTAATCATAAGAAGTAACTTTTACTGTTATTGGTTCTATACCAGAATAAAACAAAAGAACTATCCGCACCTTAGGAAGGCGCAGGATAGTTCTTTAAGAAAAAGGAACAAGTTGATTTCGAACGGCATAAATGACCGCTTGTGAACGGCTTTTTACATTCAGCTTTTTGAAAATTTTATTGATGTGAATTTTGACGGTCTTGTCACTGATAAATAAGGCTTCAGCAATTTCTTTGTTACTATGGCCTTTGACCAATTCAAACAATATTTCTTTTTCACGCTCTGTCAGCATATTTTCATTCGGTTCTGATTTCGTTTGCTGGTGATGATAGGTTATCAGTTTTTTGGTCATGCGAGGATGAATCACAGAATCTCCTTGTGATACCATTCGAATGGCTGCTACTACTTGTTCCGATGATGAATCCTTCAATAAATAGCCATCCGCACCGGCCCTAAGCGCCTCCATCAAGTATTCATCATGTTCATACATCGTCAGGACGAGAACACGGCAATTTGGATACTGGCTTTTCACGAGTGACGTGACCTCAATGCCATTTTTTCCAGGGAGATTGATGTCCATCAAAATACAATCAGGTCGATACTCTTCTACTTTCTTCAATACCTCATCCCCGGAAACGGCTTCTCCTACAACTCGGATGTCGGATTCGAGATCCAATATACTCCGAATTCCATCACGTAAGACCGTATGATCATCTACTAATAATATTTCAATCATGATACTCCCTCCCTTGTTTCCGAATCTGGAATTAGTAATGTAATTTCTGTGCCTTTTCCTGCTGAACTATCAATCTGAAGGGTAGCACCCAGTTGTTCAGCTTGTTCATTCATGTGCAAAATGCCATAATGAGGCTCATGCTTTGTTTTAATCATAGATTCAAAAAGGGAAAAACCAACCCCGTTGTCTTTCACCTTTAAGAGCACATGTTCACGTTTATAGCTTAGGAGAATGTCAACTTCGTCCGCTTTTGCATGCTTTACAATATTCTGCAAGCTTTCCTGTAAAGTATCAAAGATGACCCGTTCTTTTGAAAAACTAAGTGTTCGAGTACGGCCCCTTTCATGATATTTAATCGATAGATTATATTCTTGTTTGATAGATTGAATTTTATTTGCAATTGCTTGTTTTAGCCCTAGCCTTTCTGTAGGGTATGGCTTTAAAGCATAGATAGAATAGCGAACTTCACCCAAACTCTTCCGTAATTTTTTTATGCTTGTGTCTACCACTTGCTTCATGGTTCCTGATTGATCTACGTGCTGCTTTTGAGCCGATTCCAGCTGAAATATGACCCCAGCTAATACTTGTGCGATTCCATCATGGATCTCACGTGCTAGTCGATTTCTTTCTTCAAGAATGATTCGTTTCTCCTGTTCGGAGACGAGTGACCTAGTCTTAAGCAAGCTGCCTAATTGATTCGCAAACGTAGATAAGGACTGTATATCTTCGGTAATAAAACTCGCCCCCCTGCTTTTACCTGCAACAAACATCCCTACCAATTCATGGTTTACCTTAAGAGGTAGGTAGACAAGAGAACGAATGACATCTTCAAAAACCTCATCTCCTGGAGCCATACCTTTTTTCCAATCGCTAACAACAAAGGTTTGGGATATCTCTTCAAAATTCAGATGGAGATCAGAGGAACTTGAACGATTGGAGTGTACTTTTCCATCCTTTAGCAGAAGCGCCCAGTTTCCTTCATCTTTTGTCCATAAAGCATAAGCCTGTATCCCCAAGAAGCCTTTAAGTGATTGTTTCATCTGATGTAAGTTTCCGGCAGACAGCCCTTGACTTAGCTCCGTCGTAATAGAAAACAGGTTATATAAACGTTCTTTTTCAATCCGTATTTGCCGAAAGAATGAGCTGATGATGCAGATGGCTACAAGCGGGAAAAAGAAGAACAAAACATTAATTCTATCCATCTCACCACTATATCGATGCTCTAAGATATAGATAAGAGAGGCGTAGATAAAACAAAAACTTCCACTCAAAAATACTAAAATATTTTTCTTATACCACTGGTCGAGCAGATATGGCTGAGGAAGAAGCACCATTAGAAGATCATAAAAAAGGGTGTTGATCAAGCAAAAGAATACGGTAAATAAAAGCAAGCTTATTAATCCTTCATATAAAACAGACGGATTCATCTCCATAATAAAAAAAGAAATACATTGGTTGGACAACCATTCTGCTAGAATGATACTTAGAGCAAGTTGAGAACAATTAAATAACGTTCTTTGCATTGGTAAACGGCGAAGGGAATGGGTAAACACCATCACACATACACAAGCAACAACAGTTATATGTATTCCAAACTCCCAATTCATTGGATAAATAAGCGTAAGGCTGAGTGTAACCCCTCCTCTCCCAATACGGATAGGAAAATACTCGATAATTCCCATAAACACAGCTAACAACAACAGGATTATGGCTTCAGAAGGCATTTCACTCTTAAAAATGGAAATGAAAACAGCAATCATACCAAGAAAAGAAATAGAATAAAGATAAAAACTCACTATTTTTTCCCTTATGGTAATAGAGTCTATCCTTTTCAAAACGGCACCTCCCTTTATTTGGAATATTCCGAAGAATCTATCATCTATTATTATCCAACAAAAAACCGGCACTGGCAAAATGGAAAAATACCCACTAGCCAATCACCGGCTGTACGCTTACCTTAAAATAGCAAGCTACATTACTAGTATAATGCATATTTCTTTATTTGCCTGTTCATCAAACGTTGTAATTAACACCTCCTTTTGCACTAGTTTGCATAGTACAAAAGATATATAAATTACAACAACATCCCATTAAGCTAGCTGCAATTTTCTAAAGAAAACTCGCCGATTGGCGAGCCTTGGAAAGGCGAAGTCAGAGGCGTAGTTGCACTTACACTTAATTCCTAAAATTGGAAACTGGGTCGAATCATCTTCTGCGCTGACAATTTATGCTTTCTTAACGTGTAAACAAAAAGGATTCGTTCCAAAAAATCCTTGAAACGAATCCATTTTCCACATCAGAAGTTATTCCTTTATGAACCTAAGATCCTAACACAAAAAATATATATCTACTCATGCCTTCCGCCAAAAATAGTGCTGCTAATGCGATATATGCAAAAGAAAAAGATACTTTCTTATTTTTTGAAATAGATAAATATCCCATATCATGCACGGTTCCGGGTTGTTACTTTGACTGATAATTTGCGTATATTATAAGTGTTATTTTGCACATCCAAGTTTTAAAAACCCAGCTACCTTCATTACATAAGAAGATTAGCTGGGTTTCTTAATTATTTACATTCAATCCTAGTAAAAAAGCTACTGCTCCTTGTACAGCGATTGCGCCCGATCGACTATTAAAGGCTGAGTGAGGCTGGTGGAACCTGCTTAATCTTTTTTGTTAATTCATGTTAAATCTCTGTTTAAAATTGAAATCCAATTCAAATAGATTTTGTTTATCAGTTAAATATTTGAAATCAGCATACGTTCTTTCTTTGTTTGACATTTCATCTATAAATGGAGAGTAAGTACGGAAAAACATTTTGTTTTTCTTTTCATCAAATTCCACAAGTCTGAGCCAGCCATTTCCTCCTCTGTAACTTCCCTGGTAATCGACAAGCATTTGAATGACATCGTTTCCTGCAGCGTTCTGTTTAACTCTGTGAACTGCACCTGTATAATGTCCGTTAACTGTCATAAACACTTGATTGTGATCATTTACAAGTTCATCCCAAATCAGGCGACCGTTATCCGAGTCTTCGGCAATAGGTTTATTATTTTCATAGTCAGGATATATAATATCGTGGGAAACGATAATAGTCGGTCTATTTTTATGTTGATTCAAAACACTTTTTGACCATTCTAAGTCATTTTCTAAGTTTTTCATATCCACCATTAAGAATAAATATTCGTAGCTCCCCGCCTTAACTATTGCATAAGACCCATATCCAGAAGGAGAACTTCCTTTATAGTACTCTTTATTCTTAAATCGTTCTGGTCCATAATATGTTAAGAAAGGGTCCCCACTCGCATAATCATGATTCCCTGCAGCAATCATATATGGAGTGTCTTTTTTATCTAAATAGGAAATGGCTTCGAGAGAATTTTTCCATTGTATTTCTGTATCCCAATCAACAATGTCTCCGACAAATGCGTTCATTACAATTTGATTCTTTTTGCTGTTATTAGCAATCCATTTCATTTGGCTGTTAAAAATCTCCGGATTGAGATTTGAGTATTTCTGCGTATCTGGAACAAAAAGAAAATTATAATTATTTTTATCTGTTAGGAATGGAATTTTATCGTTTGTTCCTTCAACTGGTTGATCATCACGAGCATCTTGAATAAGCCATTCTTTTTCATTCAATGCCTCATTAGCAATTCTTATTTCTTGGATGTTGCCTGCAAAAAGTGAATCTAATTCATTTGCCCACTCAGAAGCACCAATGTTCCAGCCTTTACCCTCTACAGATGCAATGCCTTTCACTACTTCTGATTTTCCGTAATCGCTGACACTATTCACTGTTAAAGTCGTCGTTTGCCCGTCATTAACTACCGCCAAATGGTACCATTCATCACTATTTAAAGAACGAGACCAGTTAGTCACATTATAGTCTAGATTAGTTGAATGGCTTGTCCATTGGACTTCTTGAGCGTTAGATATAGATAATGTAGTAAGTATTTCTTTCTCGCCTTCTATCTTGCCAAGGTCAGCAGCCTGCCCTTGTCTAGTTAGCATTCCCATCCAGCTATGTAAACGATAATCGAAATTACTTGGTAATTTAAAAATAGTTTCTATTGTAAATCCAATTTTAAATTGTTCCGTATTAATAGGTGCATCATTAATCGTTTTGAAATATCTTCCTACAGGAGCATTTTTATAATTAGCAAATTGTAAGCTGTCAACATTTTCTTGATCATAATAATCTTCTTCAGACCACTTCATCATATTGTCTAATTCTGGTGATGATTTATCTCCAATCGTCACTAACTCTAAATCATTCCCATTTTTACTTGCATCTTCAATAATTAAATTCCCGTTTTCAATTGAGCCGGCTTTCACATGTTCTTTTGAAAATTTCCAATCTGCTACAATACTATCCTTTTCTTTCTGGGTTACAGAACCCGAAGCCTCTGTAGGTGCAACAAAACTTGGAATCATCATACAAATGATCGATAAACCTATTATTGCATTTTTCATTCCCATAAACCGTTCCCTCCTTTTTAATTAAGGCAACAATAGTGTATCAGCAACTTATTAATTTCGTTTTTTAATTAGGCTAATGTTTTGTAAATCACCTGTTAATCGTTCTTATGTGTATAGCGTGAAAAAAGTTATTTATGTTATTTATACAAATAATTCACAATATTTTTCTGTTAATATTTAGAAATATTAAGATATTAATAGTAAAATTTTCATTATATGTAAATATTAGGAGGTTTTGATTTTAAAAAGGATTGTTAGCTTATTGACAGTGCTACTTTTGATCGGGACTCTATTTTCACCATTGGAAAGTGCCCATGCGAAAAAAATAATTGTTAAATGGGGGAAAATTACTCTCAAGGAAGGACATATAGGGAAAGTAATAATCAATAAGGATACTCCATTGTATACAATTGATACTAAAGAAATTAACAGATTAGCGGTAACGAATAAGTGAGATTCGTGCCCAAAATGGTTCATTTCATGATAGTACTAACGCTGATTCACTGGAATGGAAAAATTGCTCACAAAAATTTATTGCATGCAGGACTTTATGATTCAAATGCGAATATCTTTTATTAGAACATGTAAAGGGGGCGGTTTTTATGCAAATAAAAATAAGGAGATGGTGGTACGGTTTTTTATTTTAATGTAAAGGGGTTTTTTTATTGAACCAAGCATTATTGGTTATTGATGCACAACAAGAACTTATTGAAGGTAAAGATGGTGAGCAATGTGTATTCAATAAAGATGATCTTCTCAACAATATTAATGCAGTTATAGAAAAAGCGACGGAGATGGGCCACTTAGTATTATTCATACGAGACCTAGATGTTGCAGAGGGCAAAGGAGATGGATTTGAAATTCATAAAGAAATCCAAGTACCTACTTCTGCCAAGATATTTAATAAAAAAGCGACGAATTCATTCTATGGAACACCATTATTAGAGGTACTTCATGATAACCAAATCGAACATCTAATCATAATGGGATGCAAAACAGAGTACTGCATTGATACGGCTGTAAGAGCTGCTACCGTAAGTGGATTTGATGTTACACTTGTTGAAGATGGACATTCCACAACTAGTAGCTTAACATTATCAGCTGAACAAATTATAAAACATCATAATAAAATCCTACATGGTCATTACAATGTTGACCATTTTTCAGTAGTTAGAAAAACAGAAGAGGATTTATTCCAGCCGATCCATAACAATTATAGATAAAAATAAAGTTTCAAGTCATGGGGAAGGTTGTATTATTAACCTTTAAGTATAAATAATGTTGAATTAATAGATCAGGAGATACTTCATTATTCCTGATCTTTTTGTTTATTGGGTAATGGTAACGTTTTCATAGACCAAGTCACACAAATCAAGAACACCCCATGAAATGAAGGGTCATTATTTTAACCACAACGTTTCACCCAATTTTAAAACGGTTAATGCTTCTTTTGTTAGCTCTAGCCTATCCCATTCTTTATACATCCGTTCAAGTGCCTCTGGCCCAGTATCATTAGCTAGTCGGTAAGCCCCATAATGCATCGGTATAAATGTTTTTCCTTCTAATTCTAAAAATGCTTTGATCGCATCCTCTGGATTAATATGAGAGTCTTTCATAAACCACTCAGGTTCATACGCACCAATTGGCATTAAGACAATATCAAGGTCAAATTTTTCACCAATTTCTTTAAATCCCCGGAAATATCCTGTATCACCCACAAAATAAATTCGCTCGTCAGATATTCTATCTACAAGTACCCAGCCGCCCCAATGAGAGGTATTTGTATCTGTTAAGCTTCTTTTTGTCCAATGCTGTGCCGGAACGAATATCATGTTCAATGAACGAAAACTAAATTCATCCCACCAGCTTGCTTCGGTTACATTTAGATATCCACGTTGTGTAAAAGCTGACTTCAAACCAATCGGAACATAAAAAGCTGGATTGCCTTTTAACTTCTTAATCGTGCCAAAATCAAGATGATCGTAATGACCATGCGAGATAAATACTACATCGATATTAGGCAACTCATCGATAGGAATACCAGGCTCTGTCATTCGTTTTTGAAATCCCATCCGCCTAGCCCATACAGGATCGGTCAATATGTTGACACCATTCAACTGAATAAGAAATGTCGAATGTCCAATCCAAGTGATTGAAGACTCAGTACGATTTTCGTAAAGTCTCTTAATTTCCTTTGCATCATGTTGAGGAATTTGAACCGTTAAGTCCTTCTTTTTAGCTCGCCTTTCTTTTGACCAGAGCAGCATATCACTAAAACTTTTAGTAGTACTAACATTATCGTAATTTTCGTATCTTATTTTAGCCATGAATGTGATGGCCCCCCTCTTTAAGATTTGTTATATCACATAATTGGCCGAGGAGATACAAAAAAGCCTGACGGGCAATGAGATAAAAAGTCACGGCCTGTCAGACTTATGCAGCCTTATTTGTTATTTTCATAAATTGCTCCTGGTTTGCGTGGAAGACAAGCTGAGCATTCAACATAATAATAAATAAACCAAGAAAAAAATTTATTATTTTTAATATAGACAAACCCACTAGTACGAGGTCTCGTCAGCTTTTTATATGGGGAAGAATAACCTTACTTCTGTATCTACCCCTTCTTTACTTATAATTTTAATTTCGCCTTTGTGCAATTTCATAATACTTTTTGCAATATGAAGTCCTAAACCAGAGCCTCCTGTTTCTCTGCTCCTCGCCTTGTCTACTCGGTAAAAACGCTCAAATGTATTTTCTATTTCTCCCTGTGGAATTCCTATACCATAACTTCAAACTCATCCCTTCTAACTAGCCTGAAAGTATCTTTTATATAATTTCCCCATTTTCAAATAGAATACTTTTCTAATATAAGTTGTAACATTTCAATCAACAAGCAAGAAATTAAAAAATATCATCTTAATGAATTCTTAATCATTTATTAAGATAACCAAAAGGTTTATGGATAAAATAAAAAAGCTATACCCTTTTAAAATGTCCTTTACAAAGGTTACTCTAGCTTTTTTCAATGAAAGATCATAATTATAGTTTTTTAACCCTAATTGGACTTACCATTAAGAGTGCGAGGATTAAGGTAATCCATGCATTACTAAATAAAAAAAATCCCATACCCGCTAATGTCAATCCAGCAGCTGGAATTGGTAATCCTTTAAAATACCCAATAGTTGGTTTAACACTAAACTTCGCTAATCTTAATGCCCCCATCGTTGGAAAAAGGATAAATGCTAAAGAAGTTAAAATTGATGGAGATGCTATCGAATGAAATAGAAGTGCTGGAGCAACTCCGAAACTAACAATATCAGCTAAGGAATCTAATTCTACGCCAAACTCACTGTTCACTTTTAATTTTCTCGCAATCCTTCCATCAAGAAGATCTAGAACAGCTGATAAGAAAATAAAAATGGAGGATACTTCCAAAAATCCACTCATATTAAAGGTAATTGAGATTACACCGCATAATAAATTTCCGATCGTAAATAAATTGGGAACAACTTTTATTATCTGATTGAACAAGACAGCTCCCCCCTTACGTTACCCTCTGCATTTAAATAGTATTTCTATTTATTCACTTTCTATCCTTAAAGATTCTAAATAAAGTGAAACTTCCATCAGTGGGGGTTTTTCGACGCACAGGACGTGCTAGTGCCGACGTTGCCACAGGACGTGGCGTACTTAGTCGGCTTTCATCCCCCACTGATGGTTAGTTGCGGCCCACAGGAAGTGGGTCACGCAGACGTTGCCACACGATGTGGCGCTTTTAGTCTGTGTTCATTTTATGGGCCTTTACGGGCAGTTGATACCCCACTTAGGTTTCTTTAATTCTCTCGCAACCTTGAAGTGGGGGTCTTACTGCCCGTTAATCTGCGATAAAAATTGGTAAAAATACGCTATTCCTTTACTTTTAGTTCTAATTCTATGAAGCGAATTTTGTATTTATTTTTCATTTTAATGGATTATTAATCTTTTATTAAGGGAACGTACAAGTGCATTTTATATACTTAGCATGCCCAACTTGATAGGAGTATTATTCTTGAATTTGCTGCAGAGAACGATAAGACCATTTGGGTTTATTTTAAATAAGTGATTGGGGATGCTCGGATATGAGGAGATTAGTTTGATCAAATACCTAAGTTTGCAAAAGATCAATCTCCTTCAACTATTAGCGAAAGAGATGGTCAACCATTCTCCCTTGTTACAGCACAAATTACATCAAATGATATTAGTAAAGTTTCAAATCAGGTGGACCAAACCCTAAGCAACATGAAACTTCCAAATGATGTAACGTATTCATTGGGAGGAATCTCTGAACAAGTTAAACAAATGATTTTCGATATGTCCATTGCCGTTTCATTTTCTATACTTTTAGTATTACTCATTACTTCTTTTATCTTCAAAGGATGGATAGCACCATTATCAGTACTTTTAAGCATTCCCCTTGCTTTAAGTGGTGTTGTAATAGCATTAATTCTATTCCAAGGTGAATGGAATTTAGCAGCATTAATTGGTGTTCTGATGCTTACTTGTATTGTAGTAACAAATGGTATTGTGTTAATTGACAAAATTGAAAGAAATCGAAAAGAAGGAATGCCAATTAAAGAGGCAGTTTTAAGTGGTACTCTTTCAAGGATTAGACCGATTTTAATGACAGCAGCAGCAACAATCCTTACTTTATTACCACTTGCCTTTTCACATAATGCGGATACGGTCATTTCTCAAACGCTCGGTATTGTGGTAATTGGCGGAATGATAACTTCAAACATCAACAGCTTAATTATTATTCCGATCATTTATGAATGGTTGCATAAAAATCAGCTATCCAAACAAAATATAGAAGTATCAGCTAAGGGGTAACATTAACCTATAATTCTAGAAGAGGCTGACCCAAAAGGTCGATTTTTACGACTTTTTAGGGTCAGCCTTTTTCTAAGAATATTAATTTACTTTCTAGGATCTACATAATCCGGATAATCAGAAATGATTGCGTCCACCTTCATTTCAAATAGAAAGTCTGCTGCTTCCTGACTACGCACTGTCCAAGATCCAATTTTCATGCCAAGAGAGTGGATTTGATTTACTAATTCTTCTGTCACAATTCCATAGCTTGGGTTAAACCAATCCGCATAGGTTGAAAATTCTTGTAAAGCTTCCGGTGTTGTATCTTTAGGGTTAGAAGTTAATACACCGATTGGAACTTTAGGAAGAAGCTGGTCCATTTTTTTAATTGATTCAAAGTTAAAAGATTGTATAATGATTTTTTCATTTTGCGGCTTATCCAGATTTCGTTCTTTTAATGCTTCTGCCACTTGTTCTTCAATACCAGGGTAAAGCTCTGGAGCCTTTAATTCTATTAAAATTCCAGCTTTTCCATGGTAACGATCAAGAACCTCTTCAAATGTTGGAATTAGTTCTCCTGCAAATTGTTCCCCTTTCCAACTACCTGCATCAAGATTTCTAAGTTGTTCAAATGTTAAATCTCCTACTTTTCCCGTTCCATCTGTTGTACGATCCACTGTTGTATCATGGATCACTACTAATTCACCATCTTTACTTCTTTGAACATCGATTTCAATATAATCGGCTTTCATCTCAACTGCTAGATCAAAAGCAGCAATCGTATTTTCAGGTGCATAACCTGCTGCACCACGGTGTGCTATATTTTCCACTTGTTTTCTTTCGCCTACTGTTGGTTCTGCAGCAAACGCCTGACTGAATGGGCTGAAAAACAACGAAAAGGCTATCCCTGCACTTAATAGTAATTTTTTGCTCATTTTCTTCATCTCCTATCTAAAATATGTATTCAAATATATTCTATGAGAGGAATATTGAACCAGTATGTAGATATATTTATAGTTTAATAAAGATTGTGTTAACAAAATTCGATCTTTTTCCTTACGTTTTTTTACAAATCTACTAATGGAATTAATAGTATAGAAATACCTCTACTACTTCATTTTACCTACGACTTTTGATGACAGTAAATGTGATATAAAATATATAAAACCTCTCAATTAAGTGAGTTTTTCCAGCAGTAATCCTTCTTTTAGTAGCGCACCCTTCGTATTATGAGATCCGCCAGATATTTCTGGTTGATCATTTTTTATATGGTTTTATTTTAACGGTAGCCGGGATAGAGCGTCTGTACCTGTGGGCTAAACCCCTTAGAATTAATCTGACAGACAAATCTTATTCACTTTTGAAAACAAAAATGATGCAAGAGGACTTGTCCTCTTGCATCATTTATTTTACTGCATCAACTTCATCGTTGTAATACAGGTTGGGTCACCTTCAAATGTAGATAGCTTTGACTCTGCTATTTTTCCATCGTGCTCTATTTTGATCTGAAAGGTTTTATCCCGCGGGAGCCACAAATCAATAAATCCATTAGATGGGGAGGTGATCATTTCATCTCGGATAACATTGCCATCCTCGTCTTCAATGTATAAATTAAACTCTTTATTTGCAAGTTCAGCTTGACAACCTGTCAAGCTATGATTCGTTCATGGATGGGTTTCATTCACGTAAGGTGCAATCGAAACAAAAAACTCACCTTTAGGTAAATCATAAGAAGTTTTATTTCCATCATTTTCAGTCACAATGAGTTCTTGTGACGTAATGGAGGCATTTTGTGCCGTTTTATTCCCTAAACTATAATCATTTACCAAGGCCTTAATGTCATCTGTTTCTTTTACAAGCTTTGCTTCATCTTTATCTGTGCTGCCGCAAGCAGTTAGTATAACTGCCGTTATCAAAGTAATGATTAATCCTTTTATTTTCATTTAAGATTCATTCCTCCCCTTATTATTTTTAACCATTATACCTTTTTTCTTTGTTTCGAAGCTTAAGTTTGTATTAATTCACAAAAATTCTACCAATTATAGTTTAATGACTTAGTAAACTGATAAAATTTATTAGAGACAAATTTACATCTATTCCCCTCTTTTATTTTTATTGTTTAATGGCTGACTAGATTCTGTTGCTTCATTTTCTTGTTCTTCTGTTTTATCGTTGCTGCTATAATCCTACTTATTAAGCCCTCTATTTAATATACAAAATAAAAGTGCAGAAATTATGCAGAACTTTAGTGATTATCCATAAGTACCTGTTGTTTTTTCTTTAAGTCGCTATATAGTTCTTCAATTAGTTCAATCTCATTAAATCGTTCATCAAACGTTTGCATCTTTTATTTTTCTATACCCACCAAACCCTAAGTCATCATTCAGCAACCAAACTACCTTTATAATATTTGCAAACAAAATTCCACCTGCTCTTTTATCATCTTAAGAAAGTCAAGTGCAAAACCTATATTGTCTGGCAATCTAAGTTCTGAAAATAAATTCAGGATGTAACTTAACCTCTTACGTTTATTTGAAAGGCTTAAAAAAGTTCTGTTCCTTTTATCACACAAAAATATGCTTCTATTTAAAAAAGCTTTTCCTTCTTCATATTCATCTTTTCATAATTCTACATGTTCAAAAAGGTCCGCTGCATAGGAGTTTTCTTTAACTAGCGGTCTATTCACATATCGGTTCAAATTCACTTAAATTGCAATTTCCTGAAAAATGCTTCTGACTTTAAGAAACTATATTTCTAATGAATGTTGAAAATAAAAGAAGAAGATACATATTCGAGCCTTAAAAATCATATTTAGTAACAATTGATGGAAATTAGTTTTTGGAGGCTATAATAATGAATGAAAAACATCATAAACAGAGGCAAACTTCATTAGAGGAAAGCCATTATGAGAATCGAGACCTCACCAATGGGTCAGCTAAACTTCATTCCCAGACGATCGGCTCTCGTGGACCTGTACTGGAACAAGATAGTGTACTACACGAAACCTTACAAGAATTTATTCATGAAAAGATTTTAGAAAGACCTGTTCATGTAAAAGGATCTGGTGCATTTGGTTATTTTCAAACGATCTATTCGATGTCCGAACATACAAAACTGAGCTTTTTGCAACATTCTAATCTGAATGTTCCTGTTATGGTTCGCTTCTCGTTAGCCGTCGGTGTGAAAGGAACACCTGATACATCTAGAAATGTACGTGGTTTAGCTACAAAATTTTATACAGAAGAAGGTGTTTTTGACCTTTTATGTAATCACATTCCTGTTTTTGCTGTTCGTGATGCGATACGATTTCCGGAATTTATTAAAGCAAGCTCACCTTATTGATCCTGATAGGTTTTGGAGCTTTGTAGCAAGAGCACCTGAATCGATTCATTTTGTTGTACGTTTATACTCTGATGCTGGTACGGTAAAAAGTTTTCGCCACATTCCAGGACATGGCCTTTAGCTGTATCGTCTAGCGGCTTGTCCGTATCGCGTGATGCTATTAGCGCTCCGATGTCTGATTGAACAAAAATACGCCGATCTCCATCTTTTAAAAACTCATATCCATTCCGCTCCAAGATTTGGCCATACTTTCGAACAGTGGGTGTTGCAATCCCCACTTCTTCTGCCACTTCCTTAGAAGAAAAAGCTCGTTCATTCGTTTGTATATCGCTTCGCATATCGGACCTCCTTTTCTATTAAATTGTGAAGGTTTTTAGATTTATTTGCAAGCTATATCGCCCAGCGATACGAGACAAAGAAAGAGCAGATTCCCCTTTCTTGAGGAATTCTATTTTTAGTTGAAGCTGGTGTAGGAGTAAAGGAGCCTCAGCAAGGACATACAGAAATTAACACTACCAGGAATATTTACGCCCATGAACTTATTATTAATAAATAAAACTGAGTTTATAGTTATTTAAATGCTTCTAATTTTTGTCGATATCTACTCATAATTTGTAGATATTTCCCGGGAATTTGTTGAAATTTGAAAAATAGTGAATCCTAATATTCAGAACAAAGGAATTTCTCCTTTTTATTTGGTTTCCTAAGGTACTTCTAATCTTTCTTTTTGTAGAAACACAAGGTTTTTAGTGAATCGTCTAGTGGCTTGTCCGTATTGCGTAACGCTATAAGCGCTTCGATATCTTATTTAACAATGATAAGCCAATCTTCATCTTTTAAAACTCATATCCATTTCGTCCGAACTCTCGGACAGCGGTGTTCCAGTCCCTACTCTTTTTTCCACTTCCTTGTAAAAGAATGCTCGTTCATTCCGATGTATATCATATCGCTTATCCCCTTTCTTAAAGATGATGGTTTTGGGGATTTATTTGCAAGTTATATCGCCAACCGATACGAGACAAAGAAAGAGCAGATTGCCCTTTTCTTGATTTTTAGTTGAAGCTGGTGTAAGAGTAAAGGGGCCTCATTTTTGAGTAAAAACCCATTTCGTTCTGAAATGCCATGTGTAAACACACTCTACTTTATCAAAGACGGAACTGTATATGACGAATTCGATTTAGAAAGATATGAAGGCATTCGGCAACAAGAAGAATTGGCTCTCTTTATTAAAATGATGTCAAACTCTACAGGTGATTCTAATAAGTAATGAAGAAATTGCTCTTAAACTTGAAGAGTTCCAGGATTACCTTAGCGTTTCGAACATTTTCACAGACATTATCAGATGGATCGCTTGGGTATTGGTTCAAGGGCTGGCATGGATTGTGGACATGCTTGAAAACCTAACCGATGACATTTTATTGATTAAGTCCTTTTTTAACAATCCTGAGATTGTGGCATTTTTTGATTCCATCAGACCATTCCTGTACATTTTGTTAGCCTTTTCCCTTCTTTATACAGGATATTTACTGATTTTCAACAAGAAATTCGACCGTGAAGGATTCGCAATAAACATTTTTATTGCCCGTATCATCGTACTTCTGCTGAACAGTAGAATGGACAAGGCAAATGAATTTACAGACACAGCGATTGACGCTGTAAAAGTGGATGCACTGTATCCAAACGATGAATCAACACTAAGTGGCTCTATTCAACGAAACGTCAACGACTTGACGGAAATTGATAAAAACAATTGGTCTACAACGGACTTGACTGTTCCAAACAGTACACCGCCTAGCAAAATTGCGAATATCAATGTCCGTGAGAAATATGGAATAGATACAGAAGGCATTTCCAGTGAAGGACAAGAGATTTCAAAATATATGCTTCCCCTTAATAACATCGGTGAATACCGTGCCGAAAAATTAGATCAATCTGGACTAGAGTGGAATAACGAGTATTATTTCCGTTACTCGATCAATTGGTTTACAATTTTCGTCACGCTCGGGATTATCGCCTTTATGCTCTTCTCAATTGCGTTAAAGCTTGCAAAGTTATTTTTCGAGCTAACATTTAACTATATATTGGCGCTGATAGTGGCGCCTGCTGACGTCCATGATGGACAGAAAACAAAGAAGATACTTCAAGCCATTTAGAATACGTTCATTGCTACCATCCTAATTTTTCTATCAATGAAAGTGACATGATCGGAATGGTTTATTTGGAAAACACATTGTCTACCTTCCCGTACTTAATAGCTTTGATTGCCTTTTCCCTCGCCGTTGTTGATGGACCGAATATTGTTGAAAGACTGTTCGGCATTGATGCAGGGTTAAAAAACGGTTGGGGCGTTCTAGTAGGGGCATATGTGGTGTCAAAATGGTTTCAGGTCTCGGGAATGAAATGTCTTAGGATACTGAACATCTTTTCCTTTCATCAAAGTTAATACAAATTGATCATCATCAAACATAGCAGCAAATCCTTTTCCACGGCTACCAACACACCTCATATTAAAATATGTTTCTAAGAACGCCCATAAAGCTTCAACGTAATTGGCAATCAAATTTAAATGATTTAATTTCATGAAATCACCTCTTACAAAAATTATTGATAAATCAATAATATCCAAAGGGGTAAAGCTTCGCATCTTTTTTATAAACATCGCGACTTTATTTCAAATCAACAACTTTATTAAAGATGAAACACGTCGGAAAGCCGTATAAGGGAAAACCTCACGTACGGTTTGACTAGGAGGAACTGAAAGTAAAAGAGATAGCGTAAGCTATCCCTTTTATATCAGTTTCTTACTCTACTCCTCATTTTTTGTTTTGCACAAAAGCATCAATAGCTTCTAGAGCTTTTTCTGCCCCGCCGCATTTTTGAAAACTTTCATTAATTTTTTGGTATTAACTCTCTTACTGTTTTCTCTTTGACTACTAAGGATACAAATAATTCCCATTGCTCTAGCCATTGATTCTACCTGCAAAACCAGTTCAGAAACCCCTTGAACCTTAAGCTTTATATTCCATCCCCCATTTGTTAAATATTAATTAAATAATAACAAAAAAGGGAATTTTTAAATCATACTTAATAATGAAACTGATTCATACTTTAAACTCATTTTATTTATATAAATCCCGTTATCGGAAGTTGGATTAATATCCAGTTTTCCTTAAATGTTGAAGTCTCTTCTTTTTCTGTTTCGTTTTCTTGTTTTTACATTAACTCATGTCAATTCCACCATTAACCGGAATATAAGCACCATTTATATGCCCATTCCAGTTAGCTACCAAACTTAAAATAGCTCCGGCGATATCTTCCGGTTTTGCCACACGTTGTAATGGTGTTAAGTTTCTAAGCATCTCATGCATTTCTGAAGATCCGTCTTTTGTTGCATCCGTTAAGACTAAACCAGGAGAAATAACATTGGTTACAATATTTTTAGGTCCTAGTTCTTGTGCTAAGTATTTGGCAAATGTAGTAATGGCTGCTTTGGCTGTACCATGAGCAATGAATTCCTGTGAAGGAGTCCGGGATAGAGAACTGGATATTAATACAATTTTTCCTCCTCCTTGCTTTTCCATATGGGGAACTACTTCTTGGCATAGTTGAAAAGCTGAGCCCATTTCATTATTTAACTTATAGGAGAATTCTTCCCAACTCATTTCCGTGAAAGGCTTGATCGCAAAGTCAATATTTGCATTGTTTATAAGAATGTCAACCTTCCCAAATTCACGAATGGTCTCATCAACTAGAGCCTTTACACCTTCCGTCGTTCTAACATCAGCTTGTATAACCTTCCCTTTTCGCCCTGTTGTTTCTACTTCAGCAAGAACCTTTAAAGCTTCTTTTTCAGAACTATGATAGTTAACTACAACATCGGCTCCTGCTTGTGCTAGTAAAACAGCCGTAGCTGCACCAATCCCTCTACTACTGCCGGTTACTATTACTACTTTATTTTTTAATGGCTCCATAAATATACCTCCACTCCTTAAATGTAATCAATAGTAATTATAAAATTATAATTACTTTATTTCACGTCTTGCAATTCACTGGAATTTGTGTGCAAACTTTCTGTATCAAGAGTATTGAACGGGCCGAGCTGCGAAAGTTGAGTTATTTATTATAATCCTACTTTGACATCATTTACCGTATTCGTGGTTGCTCCACAATTTGTCCCGATTCAAAAATACTTGCCATATAAATCCTGTCTTAATTTCCCACTGAGATGAGCATAGAGTATTGTTGTTTCACTCTTTTCATGCCCCAGGAGACTCTGTATCTAGGTAATGTGACCACTCCCAAGTTAGGTTAGAAGCGTTTCGCACCATTATATGGCCCTTTAATGGAATAGAGAAGGACTATTTGTTTCTTTTTTTTATAGTTACCTATATAATCACCTGACACCATTTGCAATTTCACAAAAAATGAATCTGAGTTTATAGTTATTTACTCAACTTTCGCAGTTGAATTTTAGTCTTAAAGCTGTATGATATCTTCTCTATTGCCTAAAATAATATCAATTTGTTTTTCACTGCATTTTGTGTACAGATAAAAAGAAAGACACCGTTTCTTTTGGTAAAATAATGGTGACCAAACCAATTAACCAAAGAAAGGTGTCACCAAATATGTTATCTAAGAAATCGGCTTTTGTCCATCTCTCACAAGCTATGAAAAGCAGTTTTTCGGAACTAAATATTGGTAATCACTTGCGTAGTGCCGGGATTACAAAAAGACTTGGTTTTTCATGTCTTTCTATTTTTCAACTTTTGTTTCTTTTAGTTTTTGAACATCGTACCTGGTACCAAGCTGGTTTAAGTAAACAAGCAGCCGATCTACCCGGAAAAGATGTGATTTATCGATTTTTAAAAGTACCAACATTCAATTGGCGTAAGTTTTTATCGTCCCTTTCGTCTGATGTCACTCAGCGTTTTCAAAAACTCACTTAATCAGAGAGAATATCTGTCTTTATCGTTGATGATTCGGTCTTTTCACGTAATCGTAGTAAATGTGTTGAGCTACTATCACGTGTTCATGATCATGTGAGTCATAAGTTCATTAAAGGGTTCTCCATGTTAACACTAGGTTGGTCAGACGGCTCTTCATACCAGTTGATTTTGCATTGCTAAGTTCGGCGAATAAATCAAACCGTTATTGTGAACTTGATTCATCTATTGACAAAAGAACTTCAGGATTCAAACGTCGTAAGGAAGCCATTCGACCTAAGCCTGAAGTTGCGGCAACACTAATTCAAAACGCCTTAGACAAAGGGTTAGTTGCTGACTATGTTTTAATGGACACATGGTTTACACATGCACCTTTAATCGAATCTATCTTTGAAAAAGGCTTATTCGTGATTGGCATGGTCAAACAAATGAAGCAACGCTATCAATATAACGATAAACTTTTGAAACTAGAAGATTTATTCAAATTAGTTCGACCTACTCTTCAAAAGAAGGATATTTTAGGTTCTATTCAAGTATGTCTTCATACCGACAACCGGACTCCGGTTAAGATTGTTTTTGTTAGAAATCGCAATAAGAAGAGCGAATGGCTGGCGATTCTTACGACTGATACTGCTCTTTCGGATGAAGAAGTCGTTAGAATTTATGGGATGCGTTGGGACATTAAAACCTTCTTTAAATGCACAAAATCATTATTAAAGTTAGCGAAAGAATTTCAAGGAAGATCTTACGACACCATGATTGGTCATACAACACTGGTTTTTACACGTTATATCCTTCTTGAATGGAACAGAAGAAATGAACAGGATCCAAAGACAATAGGGCATCTTTTTTTCTTGATGTGCGATGATATAAAAGATCTAGATATGCTTACAGCTTTACAACAGTTACTAGAATTATTTAAAACAATGTCGAAAGACAGTGTTTCTTTGAGCACGAAAACTTTAAACAGTCAATTAGCACAATGGTTTGAGACTTTGCCAAGTTATATCAAGGGCTCATTAGATTTTTCTATGTGCGAAAGTTGAGTTATTTAAATGCTTCTAATTTTTGTCGATATCTACTCATAATTTGTAGATATTTCCCGGGAATTTGTTGAAACTTGCAAAATAGTGAATCCTAATATTCAGAACAAAGGAATTTCTCCTTTTTATTTGGTTAAATAATCATTAACTCTAATTTACTACTTAAATATCGTAAAGATAGGGAATAGAATCGAGGGGTATATTTATATCGGGTATCGCAATCTCTGTTTCATTGGTACTTCTAATCTTTCTTTTTGTAGAAACACAAGGTTTTTAGTGAATCGTCTAGTGGCTTGTCCGTATTGCGTAACGCTATAAGTGCTTCGATATCTGATTTAACAATGATAAGCCAATCTTCATCTTTTAAAACTCATATCCACTTCGTCCGAACTCTCGGACAGCGGTGTTCCAGTCCCTACTCTTTTTCTCACTTCCTTGTAAAAGAATGCTCGTTCATTCCGATATATATCATATCGCTTATCCCCTTTCTTAAAGATGATGGTTTTGGGGATTTATTTGTAAGTTATATCGCCAACCGATACGAATCAAAAAAAGGGTTGGTACCCCCCTTTCTTGTGATACTCTGTAAAGGATGACTCTTGTTTTGGATTGAGGATCTCAACCTCCTATTTTCGGAATATAGAGAAAAGCCTTCCCCATTTTTCTTTAGGTTTTTGTATCTCTTCTTCTAATCGTTTATTAAAATCATTTTGTGAACTCCATTCTTTTTTCTGTTCGTCCCGCATATTTTGTATTTCCTTTTGTAAGAATTCACTTTTTTGTTTTTCTAGTTGCAGTAATGTTTCGTAATTGGTATTTTGTTGTTCTGTTAATTTTTCAATTTTAGCATGTGTTTTTTTAGTTGAATTTCCAATACTAGAACTTATAACATGATGATCTTGCTGGAGCCGGGAAACCGTTATTTTAAGCTCAGACATATCATTTGTCAGTTGGACATTCATTTCACGCGTGGCTGCGAGTTCATTGACTAAAAACATTAAAATCTCTTTTAATTGATTGGGGTCTTGGGGTAAATTTTCATATTTATCGGGTATCGCAACCTCTGTTTTATTGGATTCTTCTAATCTTTCCTTTTGTTGATCCACAAGGCCTTTAGCTGTATCGTCTAGTGGCTTGTCCGTATCGCGTAACGCTATTAGCGCTCCGATGTCTGATTGAACAAAAATACGCCGATCTCCATTTTTTAAAAACTCATATCCATTCCGCTCCAAGATTTGGCCATACTTTCGAACAGTGGGTGTTGCAATCCCCACTTCTTCTGCCACTTCCTTAGAAGAAAAAGCTCGTTCATTCGTTTGTATATCGCTTCGCATATCGGACCTCCTTTTCTATTAAATTGTGAAGGTTTTTAGATTTATTTGCAAGCTATATCGCCCAGCGATACGAGACAAAGAAAGAGCAGATTGCCCTTTTCTTGATTTTTAGTTGAAGCTGGTGTAAGAGTAAAAGAGCCTCATCAGCGTTTAGGACATACAGAAATTAAGCAGTATCCGCACCTTCAACGACAGAACTAGGGCATCTTGGCCTCCCGTATCGGTACGAACACGTCCTGGGCAAACTGCATTTACTTTGATATTTGGTTCGGATAATTCTTGTGCAACTAGACATGTTAAAGCGTTTAACATTGTTTTGGATATACGGTATGCTCCCGATGATCCTTTCAACCCCCCAAATCCCTGAAGAAATTCAAATGCCCCTAAACCAGAGGAAAGATTTACTATCCTCCCATAACCTTGTTCTTTCATTAAAGGAACACTTGCTTGAATCAACCTTAGGCCTCCAAAGAAATTCGTTTCAAAGGTCTCTTTTACCATTGACTCTTCTACTTTTAAAATAGAAACTCCCCTGTCAAGGATAATTCCAGCATTATTCACAAGTACATCTAGTCTACCATACTCATTTTTTACTAGTTTAATCATCTGTTCGATGCTGTCTGCATCATTTGCATCGACTACTTGTAGATCAACAATCAGTCCATTTTTATACATTTCTGTAACAGTCTTTTCCCCTTTTTCTGCATCCCTACATCCAATCAGCACATGGTATCCTTTTCTTCATAATATCGTAAAGAGCGAAGGCTTACTCCCGTTCTTCGAGCTAATTCACTAATATGCATTTATAAGCACCTCTTTAAAATTTTTTCTTATCTTGGTTTAACTATAAACCATCACATCATGTGAAGGTCAATATTATTTATTCCACTAACTGTCCGGTAATTGATCCTTCATTTATGGTCTCTTCATTCTCTCTAGCAAAAGTGAATCTTGCATCACATTTTTTAGATCGCATGAAAGACCCATGAACCTTTATGGCAGCTAATGCCTTTCTCCAAGAAACCGTTTTTCAGATTCGTACGTTTCAAAAAGTGGACGAGTAAAGTAGTTAAGGATTGGATGGTTATTTCTAATAAATTTTAATTATGATAGTAAGCAGGGGGAGTGGTTAGGGTATGCCTATTTTTTATTTGTTTGAATTCCGTTCATTATGGAGTCCATTCTATTCATTGTATATGTTCTTGATTTTAGTAGTTTATTACCTAATGACTTTAAAAAATGACTAATAAAAAAGGAGGCTAACATATGAGAGGGAATTTCTTGTGTACTTCAGTTTTACTCCTTAGCCTCGTACTTGTCGGTTGTGGGCAAGGAATTAAAGATCCTCTTAATTGGAAAATAGAGGATTTATCAGCTGTTACTGAAGAGGGTAAAGAAATGGGGTTGGATGATTTAAAAGGGAAAGTACGGATTGCTGATTTTATCTTTACGAATTGCGCAACAGTTTGTCCACCTATGACTGCGAATATGACCAAACTTCAAGGGCTTTTAAAAGAAAAAGGATTAGAAGTAGAAATCGTTTCATTCAGTGTTGACCCAGCTGTTGATACACCTGAGAGGCTAAAAGAGTATGCTTTAAAATTTAATGCTGACTTATCAAACTGGCACTTATTAACGGGGTACTCACAAGATTTTATTGAAGATTATGCCTTAAAGAATTTTAAGACCATTGTACAAAAACCAGATACAGATACCCAAGTCATACACGGTACCTCTTTTTATCTTATAGATCAAGAGGGTAAAGTAGTAAAAGATTATAATGGGATCACTGTTCCCTTTGATGACATCATCAAAGATGCTAGTATACTAATCTCAAAGGGGTCAACTTATGAAAAAAAAGAAAAATAGATTATTCATTTGGATGATTGTATTCATTTGTATAGTTGTTATTGCCAGTTTTTTTATACCATGGACAACTAAACCATCTGGAGAAACAAGGGTTATTCTGGAACATACTTATAAAACTTACATTGCCCCTTTATGTTTTGAAACATCAAATGCAACAAATTTTCTTGAAGAATCTACTCTACAGAGCGCACAAGATTTAGACTATAAACCACATTCTTCTTGTACGGAGGATGCTTTAAAAGCTGAAAATGATTCCCTTTTCGAAAGCATATTAAAGGAAATAGGGATCATAGGGAAAAAGCGGAATAATTGGTAAAGTAAATGGGGGTTGATCAAAAGGCAGTTATTTACTGACTTCTGGTCAACCCTCAATATATTTCTTTATTAAGTTTCTTTAATAGTAAACTCTTATTGTAAAGGATTAATCTTATCACAGATATCATCTACAGCGCGAGTTGTTCTTTCATCAATATCTTTTATAACAAGTTTTCTTGCTCTTGTCTTTTCTAATGTGATATTAAAATAGTGCGTTGGAATTCTCCAGTGACCACCAAAAGTTCTCTTCGCTTCTGGGAACTGCCTCTTACTTCTGAAACATTGATTTACTAGGTTCTGTAAGGTTAAATCTAAATACCCTTCGCTTCAATTCTAAATAGAGCGAAGGGTTTCTTTACTTTTGTCGATAAGAAATTATACTTACTTTTTAATAATTCAAATATTCACCAGGAACAGGAATCGAGTTCTCCCAATGTGGATACCAATCTTTCCTTCCATCGTCCATACGGCTTCCTATTACAGTGCCAAAAGATAATCCTCTAGGATATGCTGGAATAAAAGCCTCTGGAAAACAACAATTTGAGCACCTTTTTCTCCTGCTTTTTTTATTAAACTAACTGCTTTATCTATGGTGGCATCACGATCCATAATAATTGATGCAGCTTGAATAACCGCAACCCTTACACTTTGATTCACATTCGCCATATATAATGGCCTCCATTTAGATACAGAGTCTTTAATCATTATACTTGATTAATTTTTTCGGTAGATTGAAAGAATCTATCTAAGTATAGTCCCAATATCTTTATGGCAGAACTAGTACCTATCCTGGATGCACCTGCATCAACCATTGATTTTATATCAACCTTGTTACGAACTCCCCCTGATGCTTTAACCCCAACATTTGGTCCAACTGCTTTCTCATTATCGCAACATCTTCTACAGTAGCTCCGTACAAAGAATAACCTGTTGAAATCTTGACATAATCTGCCCCAGCTTTTATAGACAATTCACATACTCGTACTTTTTCTTCATTAGTTAATAGACAGGCCTCAATAATAACTTTAACTAGAGTTTTTCATTCTGCAGCATCCACAACTGATCGTATTTCTGCCCCGATATTTATTACTGTATCTACTTCTGCAGCTCCATTTTTAATGGCATTTTCTGTTTTAAATACCTTTGTTTCTTGAATGTTCGCACCTAACGGAAATCCTATAACCGTACACACGTTTACCTCTGAATCTCGCAAAAGTTCTGCTGAAAGACTTACCATGTAGGATTTACACATACAGATGTAAAGCTATATTATTGTGCTTCTTGACACAAAATAATGATTTCTTTATTGTTGGAAAAAGGTGAGAGAGATCTATTAATTTTGCAAAGTTCATCTACTCCGCCTCCCTTATTGTTTTTGATCTCCCTCCTAAACTTCTTCGATTCATCTAAAGTTTTGAAGTAGGAGTCTTACTGCACGTGAATCTGCAATAAAAAGTTACTAATAAAAAACTAAACAAAATAATTGTGAATCATCTCACGTACCCAACCATTTTTTTAGGGTTAATGTGATTTGTCGGTAACCTACTCTACTATCATAATGAATTTAAATATTTTTCAATCATCCACTTCAATACTTTTTTCCCCATCCTTTTATTCTTAGAACATAAGAAAAGCGCAAGCGCCTTCGAAACAATTACAGATCAAATTGTTTCTGCGAAGTTTATTCAAGGAAGCTTTCCTTTGTGCTCACCCCCGACAAGCATAAGACAGGCCGACGGGAAAGTTGTTCTTTAACTTTCTTGGCGGACTGACTAATGACCTCGAGGTCGACAAAAGCGCGACGTCCTCCCAAAAGCTCCCTTTTGGTCGTGCGATGTATCGCTGACGATGCTTTCCTTGTCCTGTCGCATTGTCGACACTAGTACGTCCTGTACGTCGGGGGTAGGCGCTGGAACTAGACAATTCTCAAACTCAAGAAAAGTTATACTTATTTTTTAAAAAAAGAGATTCATGAATGAAATCATGATTCTCTATCTTTATCTGGTTGAGTTTAGTGCATCCGTAAACCTTTGTACTCCTTCATTTATGGTATCTTCATTCTCTCTAGCAAAAGTGAATCGTGCATAACAATTTTGGGATCCCATCATAGGCCACCTCTTTACTTTATAAAACAGTCTATCAAAAATGCCCAAATATATTATTTCATCAAAATTATCACTATAAAATAAATAGCAATGCTTGTATCCGTCCATTTTTCAAGAAATTCCACCATCCACTTTATTTTATTACACCATTTCCCTTCATCTTTAACTCATATTAAAAGCCCTTTTACCAAGGTATTTTATGATTTTTGAATAGCTAAATATCCCTTTAAAAAAATTTTTTCTAATTTGAACAATTGGTGAAATATCTCACATTTAATTGCATTTAAAAATTAGGGTCATTAATATAAAAATCAATTGTGAATCAGGTAACCTATTAAAACCATTTCATTTTTCACTAGAACTTAAAAAAGCAAAGGAGTTTCACTATGAAAAAAAAATGGTCTTTTCTAACCATCATTTTTACTATTGTCATCATGTTAACAGGATGTGAACCACTATTGGTTTTGGATCCTAAAGGGCCCCAAGCTGAAAGGCAAGCAAGTGACATTATGTTATCGATTGGAATTATGTCGGTAATTGTCCTTGTTGTTTTCGTTATTTTAATTATTATGCTGGTAAAATATCGTGCTTCAAAACAACGTGAAGATTATGAACCACCCCACATTGAAGGAAATATATGGGTTGAAGTGATTTGTGTGGGGATTCCAGTTTTAATTGTCGCTTACCTTTCCTTTGTATCCGTTCAAAGTAACAATATCGTCGAGTCAGCACCGAAAGGGTATGAAGATAAAGAGCCATTAATTGTATATGCTTCTACATCAAATTGGAAGTGGCATTTTAGTTATCCAGAAGAGAATATTGAAACAGTTAATTACTTATATATCCCAACAGATCGTGCACTTGAATTTAAACTTTATTCATATGGACCAATCACAAGTTTCTGGATTCCACAACTTGGAGGACAAAAATACGCAATGGCTGACATGTTAACCACTTTGCACTTGGCTGCAGACGCTCCAGGTGAATATATGGGTCGAAATGCTAGCTTTAGTGGAAAAGGATTTGCTGAAAATACATTCAATGTCACAGCAATACCTCAAGCAGAATTCGATGAATGGGTAGAGGAAGTAAAAGAATCAGCGGAACCTCTTACTGAAGAAAAATTCGTTGAATTATTAAAACCAAGTATCGTTGGGCAGTCCACGTTTACTGGAACTCATTTAGAATTCTTACCGCCTCCAAAGAAACATAATAAACATACTAATAGGGCATCTAACTCAGAACATTCTGAACACAACAAATATTAAATTTATCTAAATCTAAAAACAAAAGCTAGTTTCATATAAGAAGCATTCCTGAAAGGAGTCACAAATGTATGGATTACTTTGATCGATTTGCCGTACCGCATCCAAGTCCTGCTATTTATGCATCGATGGTTGCCATTGGGCTAACTGTTATAGCAATTTTCGCAGGATTAACCTATTTTAAAAAATGGGGATATCTGTGGCGTGAATGGTTAACCACTGTTGACCACAAACGAATTGGGATTATGTATTTAATATCTGCTCTATTAATGCTTTTCAGGGGTGGGGCAGATGCAATTATGATGCGTGCTCAACTAGCGGCGCCTGAAAACACGCTGTTAGATGCTCAGCACTATAATGAAATATTCACTACACATGGGATCGTTATGATCATCTTTATGGCCATGCCCTTCATTATGGCCTTCATGAACTTCGTCGTTCCATTACAAATTGGTGCTCGTGACGTAGCTTTCCCAAGACTAAACGCGCTGAGCTTTTGGTTATTTTTTATGGGAGCGATGTTATTAAACATCTCTTTCGTCGTTGGTGGATCTCCCGATGCAGGTTGGACTTCTTATTTCCCGCTTGCAAGTAACGAATTTAGTGAATCAGTAGGAACAAACTATTATATGTTTGCTCTTCAGATTTCCGGACTTGGTACATTAATGACTGGTATTAATATGATTACCACCATTCTCAAAATGAGAGCACCTGGTATGACTTTAATGAAAATGCCAATGTTCACATGGTCTTCCTTAGTGGCAAATATAATTATCGTATTCGCTTTCCCAGTATTAACAGTGGCACTCCTTATGGGAACAATGGACCGTTTATTTGCAACAAACTTCTTTACTACAGCAAATGGCGGTATGGATATGCTTTGGGCGAACTTCTTCTGGGTTTGGGGACATCCTGAAGTGTACATCTTAATTCTACCGGCATTTGGTATTTATAGTGAGATTATCTCAACCTTTTCACGCCGCAATCTATATGGCTATAAATCAATGGTTGGCTCAATGGTTATAATCTCTCTATTATCATTCTTGGTTTGGACACACCATTTCTTTACAATGGGGCAAGGGGCTCTAACGAACAGTATCTTTTCGATCACAACAATGGCGATTGCTGTTCCAACAGGAGTTAAGATATTCAACTGGTTATTTACACTTTGGAAAGGTAAGATCGTCATTACCACTCCAATGCTTTATTCATTATTGTTCATTCCGATTTTCACAATCGGTGGGGTTACTGGAGTTATGCTTGGAATGTCAGCCGCCGACTACCAATACCATAATACGATGTTCTTAGTCGCTCACTTCCACATGGTTATTATTCCTGGTGTCGTGTTTGGTATGCTTGCTGGTCTCCATTACTATTGGCCAAAAATGTTCGGTTTCAAATTGAATGACAAAATTGGTAAAGTGGAAGCATGGGTTATTTCCATGAGTACTCTTTTAGCATTTATGCCAATGTTTTTCTCTGGATTAGACGGTCAAGCACGTCGTATGTACACTTACTCTGAATCTACTGGTTTTGGAATTTATAATATGATTTCAATGGTCGGGGCCGTTGGTCTTGCTATCGGTTTCTGTTTAATCGTTTATAACGTTTACTACAGTACTCGTTACGCTTCAAGAGATGTCGGTTCAGACCCATGGAATGCACGTACACTAGAGTGGGCTACTCATAGTCCAGTACCAGAGTATAACTTTGCAATGACACCTCAAGTTAATTCACTTGAACCTTTCTGGGATGCTAAGAAACGTGGACATGAATTATTCACTGGTTATTATGAAAAAATTCATATGCCAAATAACAGCGGTGTTCCTTTTATTTTAGGCTGTATTTTCTTTGCATGGGGATTCTCATTTATATTCGGAATGTGGATTCCTGCCATCGTAACAACAATTGGAATTTTTGCTTGTATGGCTTATCGTTCATTTGAGAACGATCACGGTCGTTACATCTCTGTAAATGAGATTCAAAAAACTGAAACATCGCGAGGTGCTTAAATTATGAAAATAGATAACTCGCTGCCTCTTGAATATAGCACAGGGCAAAATCAAGCAAATATATTAGGATTTTGGATTTTTATAGGTGCCGAAATTATGCTTTTCGGTACACTTTTTGCAGCATATTTTACATTAGTGGATCGTACAGGTAACGGTCCAACTGGAGCAGATATTTTTGAAATAGCACCACTACTGATTGAAACATTTGTACTGTTAACCAGCAGCTTTACGATTGGATTAGCAATTCATGCCATGCGTCTCGGAAAACAGAAGGCTATGATGGCATTTTTGGGGATCACCCTTCTGCTTGGTCTAGTATTCTTAAGCGTCGAGATTTTTGAGTTTAATCACTTTTATCACGTTGGCGCCGGACTACAAACTAGTGCATTTACAGCGATCCTATTAACAACATTAGGAACTCATGGAGGGCACGTTACATTTGGATTACTTTGGGGTACAGCGATTATCCTACAAATTCGGAAACGTGGATTGACTCCCGAGACTGCTAATAAATCATTTATTTTCTCACTTTATTGGCATTTCCTAGATGTTGTATGGATCTTCATCTTTAGCTTCATCTACCTGAAAGGATTGATGTAAACATGAGTGAATTATTTCCGCGTAAACAAGTCATGGGTTTTGTATTTTCACTAATCCTTACGATAGTAGCTCTTATGGTTTACTTCTCTGACATGTCATTTTCAGTAGGCATGACAATTCTTCTTATTACTGCCTTTATACAAGCAGCTCTTCAGCTAGTTGTATTTATGCACGCTGGTGAAACTGGAGATAGAGGGTCTATCTACACGAACCTATATTACGCCATTTTCATAGCACTAGTTACCGTTTTTGGTACACTACTTTGTATGATATGGGGTTATGTATAAAGTGAAACTTCAATCAGTGGGGGGTTCTTTCATCCCCCACTGATTGTTAGTTGAACCAATCGGGCCTTTACGGGCTGTTGATCCCCTACTTAGAAATTTTTGTTTTATTCAACTTCTTGAAGTGGGGGTCTTACAGCCCGTTAATCTGCGATAATTTAATTGTTTTGAAGCGTCTTTTGAGACGCTTCTTTTGTTAGATGTTTTTCTTGATTTTGCATGTTCTGGTGGAACTTTTACCGGATGTGCAAAAAATCAAGAAAAAGTATAAACTCCGACATTCGTTGCTTTTTAGTTGAACCTGATTTTGCTCCCTTTTAACCTATAATTAATTCAAATCATAAGATGGCCTTTTAAATAAAAAAGACGCGTTCCTAATTAAACGCGCCCTTTAACAGAAGACTCGATTTCAAGATAATCTTAAAAGACATTAGTAACTTTCTTTCTCCATTGTCCCTGTTTTACGTAAAGAACATTTCAAAGACCTTATTAAGAAACGCACCCTATAATTTAATAATCTGATTTACTGATTATATCTTCAATTCTTCTTATTTAACTACATAGATATAGTTTTTGTTGCAACTGTTTGTTGAAATGCCTGATCATGCTCAACAATAACCATTGTGGGATTAAATTTTTGAATAAGCTCTTCAATCTGCATGCGCGAATAAATATCAATAAAATTTAACGGTTCATCCCAAATATATAAATGAGCTTTTTCACATAAACTTTTGGCTATAAGCAGCTTTTTCTTTTGTCCACCAGAATAATGAGATATATCTTTCTCAAATTGAATTCGGTCAAAATCCAGCTTACGTAGAATGGATTTAAATAACGTTTCATCAATCTCATGCTCTTCAATAAAGTCCGATAACAGTCCCTTCAAATGAGAAGTATCTTGTTGAACATAGGAAATGATGAGGCCTGAACCTAAATTCATTGAACCTGTATGCTGTATCGGATTTCCTAGAATTAATTTTAGGATACTACTTTTTCCGCTTCCATTCTTTCCATCAAGTACAATACGGTCACCTTGTTCAACTTTAAAGGTAATTGGCTTATTCACTATTTGGTCATCGTACTTAACAGACACATCAGCCAAAACAATCAATTCATTTGACTGAAATTCCAATGGTTCTAATTTTAATGACTCGGTTTTTTCCACATTCTTTAGCAGCATAGACTTTTCCTCAATAGCTTTTTGTTGCCTAGATTCAAGGTTCTTTGCTCTCTTCATCATCTTTGCCGCTTTATGTCCTACAAAACCCTTATCCAATTTAGAACCCGAATTTGTTGTCCCGTTTTTGGAAGCTTCCACTTGACTAGACCAACCTGCTGAACGCTTTGAAGACTGTTTTAATCTTCCAATGTCTTTTTGTAGACGCTGATTCGTTGCCTCTTCGTATTCCTGCTGTCTATCAAAATTTAACTTCCAAGAAGAATAGTTACCACTTTGCACTTCAATATTTGCCCTATTTATAGATAAGATATGGTCAACGCATCCATCTAAAAACATTCTGTCATGTGAAATTAAAATAAACCCTTTTTTCTTTCTTAGATAATCAGAGACAATCTTTCGTGCATCAGTGTCTAGATGATTGGTTGGCTCATCAATTAATAGAAATTGACCCTCAGTCAAAAAAAGTGCAGCTAGCAACACCTTGGTTTGTTCTCCATTTGATAATGTTTTAAATGGTCGGTACATGACCTCGGCATCAATATTCAGATAGGATATTTCACGAAGAAATTCCCAATCCTCTGCTCGGGGGCAAATTTCTTCAAAAATTTCATGAGTATACTTGTTTTTATCTGAAACTGGATAAGGGAAATAATTAAATTCTACCGAAGAAATGATTTTCCCACTATACTCATAATTGCCTAATAATAAATTAAAGAATGTTGTTTTACCTCGTCCATTTCTACCGATAAATCCAAGTTTCCAATCCGTATCTATTTGAAAGTTTACACCTTCAAAAATATTGTCAAAGCTGCCTGGATAAGAAAAAGATAAGTCTTGAACTTGTATCATTGACATGATAATTCCTCCTTTGTATATCAACACTTTTTACTTTTTATACAAAGTCGGCACATCCATCTATTCTAAATTTCTCCGTATAAGTTTGATGGATATTAACGACTTATACGGAGTATTACATGCGTAACAATAGTGTCTGAATTGCTCATTTCTCTCTCTCCTTTATTTATTAGATTAAAGTTACAGATAAAAAAATATCAATCTTTTCTATGAGAGAATAAAAAATCCTCCCATTTGTAATTGGAAGGATTAGTCTTTCACTTGTATTAAATAAGTTCTTTTTTGCCATTGGAATCATGACAAATAAAGTGTAAACTGATTTATAAAAATGGATAGACTAACCCTATATTTTGTAGTTTGAAGTTATTCATTTCAAATAAAAATATAGATTAGTTAATCATTGTCCATCCATCAGTCCTCTCATAATTGTATTTTTATATTAACAAATTTTTTTATGGAATACAATTCAACATCATCTTCACCTCAAATTACTGCTTGTTGCTCTTTTGATAATTTCCATACAATTGACCACAAGCAGCATCTATATCAATTCCAAATTGACTTCTAATGGTCACATTAATACCTGATGATTTTAATTTTTTGTAAAAATTAACAACATGTCCTTCATCAACTTCACCGAACCTTAAAGGAGAACTGACGGTTGGGTTATATCTGATTAAATTCACATGATATAAACGTCCTTCTTTATATCGACCTTTTAATAGACTTACTACTTCTTTAGCATGGTCAATAGAATCATTCACACCAGGTAACATTATATAAGCAATATATACTTTTCTTGATGTTATTCGTATATGCTCATCCAATGTGTCCATTACATCTAATAATGGATACATATCATTAATCGGCATCAACTTACTTCGTTGTTCATTAAAAGGAGAATGTAACGAAAACGTCAAATTGACTTGCGGATAATTCAGAGTCATTTTTTTTATACTTGGTATAATCCCAATAGTTGAAATAGATAACCTACGAGGACTTAAAGCAAACAGCGTAGGATCAGTGAATACATCCAAGGCATCAAAAACTTGTACATTGGCTAACGCTTCCCCCATCCCCATAAAAGAAATACTATCAATTGAGTGACCTTGTAAGTAAAAATGGAGGATTTGGTCAGTTATTTCATCTGATGTCAAATTTCTTTTTAATCCAATGTCACCTGTTGCACAAAATTTACACCCAAAATTACATCCGCACTGAGAAGATATACAAAATGATTCCCACCCAGCTTTATATTTCATATTTACCGTTTCTATTTTTTCATTTCCTGAAATTTCAAATAAGACTTTAGTGACTTGCTCAGAATGTTGTTCCGTTAAAGGAACAATATCTATAATAGACTCTCCAAATTCCTTAACTAAAATTTCTCTTAACGATTTTGGAAGTACATTAATTTCATTGAATTTATCTATTCTTTCTTTAAAAATAGCATTAAAGATTTGTTTCATTCTAAAATTAGGGTAATTATGTTCCCTTAAGAATTCTTTTATTCTTCTATATTTATTAATTTGTCTTAATTGCATGTTTCTCACCTTCCATAGGACTCTCTAATTTTTTTGAGTAAATAGAAGGGAGTTTATCTATCCTTTAAGTTAAAAAAGAACACAAAAAGCACCTATAAAATTATCGGTGCTAGACATTAATATCAAAATATGCACAAATAAATAAAGTCATTTATTTGTATTTTGTCATAGGTGCAAAGCTCCGATAACTGTTTTTTATATGGTTGTATAGCATAAAAAAGGACAGACTACTCCCTTTGTCCGCTAAGTAATTACCAATTTTTGCATTTTTCCCAAACAAAATTCTAAAAATAGTTAACATCGCTTGCACCTCCCTTTGTCAAATTTATTATTGAGTAAACTAACATAAAAGTGAGTATAAGTAAAGTGTAATTCGAGAATTATTGTAAAACTGACCTACATCGTTAGTTTAAGTGAATTTCTTCACAATTTTCACTATACAATTTTTACTTTTTATTCAACAATCTGGCCCTAAAATGAAAAATGAGTGCTTATCCTTGTTCAAGGATAGCGCCCAATTGTTGAAGATCATTGCGATTAACCTTATTCAAGATATGCCCCCTTTACTTTAAGTGTAATTGTTCATGAATTTTTATGAATCATTATTCACTCTCTTAAATAGTGATGAAGAAATCCCTATTCCTTCATATGTATATACATTGGTTCCAGAACACCTCCCGAATGTATTATGCAAACAAAAAAAGCCGCATGGCTACGGCGTTTCTTGTTCATTCAATTTTTGTTGAAGCCCAGTTTTCTTATCTCCTTTATCGTGCTGAAGGACATAATGTTTATCAGCTCATTGTCAGTATGAGAAAAATAACGGCATCACAAATGACGCCCTTCGCCCTTCAAATGGTGCTCTACTTCTTTCCACCGGATATACATTATTGCCTCTCCTTTGCTTTCCAAATCAATTCTGGAATTAAGGGAAGATTATGAAGCGAAACACCAGCGGCCACAGACAATGCATTCCCGAGGGCCCCAGGCATTCCCATTAACCCTAGTTCTCCTATTCCACGGGCTCCGTATGGTGCATCAATCTGCGGATTTTCAACAAAACCAACCAAATAATTAGGATTCTCTCTATAGCGGAGCGGGCGATACGTCCGAAGCTGCGGATTTAAAACCCTCCCTAAATGATCAAAATAAAATGTTTCTCTCCCAGCGAATGCTAGCCCCATACTCATTGCCCCCATAACCTGACCTAATGCTGCTTTTTCATTCATCACCCTGCCAGCATCCACTACCGTCGCAGCATTAACAAGTCGATAAGTATAATCTCTACGATCGAATTCTACCTCTACTCCATATGCCGCAACAGACCACTCCGGACCAGGTTTCCCAGCTCCAGTTTCTGGATCCAAATACGTTATATGACGCAATATATAATTTCCTCTTCCAATGATTTGACCGCCAATAGCGTTACCATTTGGATACTTATAACCATATCCAATATCTTTAAAATGAAGCCCAATGGATGGATCATCCCTCAAAAATACTCGACTATTTGCCACTTCAAGATCTTCCTTTGGTGCTCTTAACACACATGAAGCCACTTCTTTTAATTGGTTAATCACATCGTCTGCGGCATTTAAGGTAGCCCTACCTGCCATAAATGTTCCCCTGCTGGCAACGGTTTTCCAATGTTCTGGCATTGTCTGGGTATCTACTTCCATTCGAACATGAATTTTATCGATATCCATTTTAAGTCTCTGGGCAAGAATTTGAGCTAGCACAGTCTTAGTCCCAGTTCCAATTTCGATAATCCCTGACATTAAATTGATACTCCCATCCCGATTAAATGTTAAAATAACCCCTGAGGGAGAATTGGCATCAATCGTTGAGGTTTTCCAGCTACAGCTTACGCCTTTTACTCTAACAAAGCGTTCATCTATCTCTTTAATCGCCCCTTCGTCCCACTTGATTAAATGTCTTACTTTCTCAATACACTGTGGTAAGTCTCCTAAATTGCTTTTATTTAAAAGAACCCTTGTCGGTGTTGTATTTCCTGGCCTAATGGCATTTAAAAACCTGAGTTCAAGCGGATCCATTTGCAGTTTTTGTGATAGTAAGTCCAATGTTCTTTCAATCACAAAAGAAAGCTCGGAATGAGAAAACCCTCTATATGGGGATGCATACGGATGATTGGTATACATACAGTATGAATCACACCAGACATTCTCAACATTGTAGGGACCTGTGCAGTCGACTGCCCCTGATCTTGTTACATCAATGGCTTTATCGGAATAGGCACCCCCATCCCACAAAAAAAGGATTTCCATAGCCTTAATTTTCCCGTTACGGTCGGCCCTAATTTTAACTGTTGCATCCAAACCAATGTGACATGGAGATGTAATAATATCCTCTTCACGGGTATTGAGAACCTTTACGGGTCGGCCGTCAACAGCCTTCGATGCTAAGTAGGCAAGTATTTCAAGCTGAACGGGTGCTTTTCCACCGTAGGCTCCTCCAACAAACGGCGTGTGAACAACAATTTTCCCTATATCCTCACCAAAGTAATCAGCTATAAGCGTTTTGACCATAAAAGGCGCCTGAGACGAGGTCGTTATATTGATTGTTCCATCTGGTAAAATCTCACAAGTTGAACATCTCGTTTCCATTGCGGCATGGTCCGAAGGTGCAAAGGAATAACTCGCTTCTACTGTTACCTCACTGTCAGACCATCCTTTTTCAATATTGCCCTTGCGAATTTTAATAAGGTTTGCAATGTTTGTTCCCGGAACCGGGTGTGAATCTTCCTCCTTTTTGTATTCACCTAACTTTTCATGGACGAGGGGAGCATTCTTTTGGAACGCCTGTGTAGGTGAATTTACTACTGGCAATAATTCATAGTTGACCTTAACCAGGTAAGCTGCTCTCTTAGCCTGTACTGGGGTATCAGCGACAACTAATGCAACTGGTTCTCCGTGATAACGGACCTTATCAACAGCAATCGGCGGGCGGTCACGGATGGCCTCACCTGTGAGTGGAAAATATTCTCCTGCGATAATCGCCCTAACACCTGGTATTTTTAGCGCTTCTGTCGTGTCAATCGCAGTGATCCTAGCGTGCCCATATGGACTGATGACCTTTGTACAAGAAAGCATCCCAACTGATTGGTAATCAGCCGTGTATTTCGCCCGGCCTGTCACTTTATCCCACGAGTCTTTACGAATGACACTTTTTCCAATTACATCCAAGTTATTCCCTCCTAACCCTAGATTTTCATGAAACCTTCCCATTCCCAATACATTAATATTCGTATACATAGAGATAAATACAGCTCCGTAGAAATAAACCATATGAGTAATTTAAGTACAAACATTCGCAATCTCAAAGATGTTTTTCCAGAATATGGCCCTTATATGGAAAATGAGCGCTTTCCTTATTAAAGGAAAGCGCCCGATTGTTTAATAAGCTAAGTTACCTACTTTCTGTCATTGAATACAAAATGTATTCCCATTGATGTGTACATTCTTCCAACATATAATACCCAAGTTCTTCATTTGGTGCGATACGGGAGCACTGTTGTCTAGGTATCGCCCCCTTGTCATTATCACTGGACACTTCAATCCAGCTTTGACCGGATAACTCATCATAGCGTATTTCTAACTGGTTGCCATTTACCGTAATTGTTTGACCGCTCTCTTTATTCTTTGCCATTTCAATGAAAGCTTCGATATCTGCTGCTCTCACTGATGAGGGCTTCAAATGTACCTCTTTCATTCCTTCCCAAGTAGGAAAGCGAACGATATCTTTGGTAATCCATTTTTCTCCTCCCAAACCTAAAGCAACTTCCGCATCCAATCCAGCCGGACGATCCGTGCCTTGAATCACCATTTCAATCGATTGATCATCGAGACGCTTGCCAACAATACCGAACGTTGTCTTATAAAAATCATAAAAATATGTTGTTTCACCTAGCGTAATGTCCCGGTATTCAATGACGAGCGATTGCTGATTGTAAGTTGAATCAATCGTTGTGTAGCTATAATCCATTAACCAAACCATAAAACCATGTATCAACAAAATTGGAATACTCAGTACCAATCCGGCGATGGTCCATAAATTATGATACCGAGAAGACCGAAAGCCGATTACGGATAAAACAATAATATTAATCGCCAAAGGAATCAAATAACCTGATGGTTTCAAGAAAAGAATGAAATAGTCTGTTAGATACATGATGATAAGCATTAAATCCAGTACACCTAACAGGATTAAGGCCCATTTTGTTTTCGTCATCGCGGATTCCCTCATTTTCCTTGCATATTAATAGTTTTCCTCTCAGCAACATACGTCCCTATTGGTACAGCAAGAAAAAGAACTGGACCTCCCTCATCTGCATATTCCTACTTTATCTTTTTGTCCAACTAATTTATCTCCGGTTGATGTTTCAAACTCAGGAGAAATATCTCATTGTTTTTATCTGATACGAACTGACTTTTTTATTATTACGTTAGCTTTTTCTTTGTTATCATAAGAACAACCCGTAAATAGCACCAAACAGCTGTTATAATAGCACTTTTCGAACCTTAATCAAGAGTTACTTCGACAAGTGGAGGAATAGTGGCTAGTTGTTATCAGTTGAATTAATATTTGATTCTTTTGGTTCTGCAGGGACCCCTCTATGAGGTATAACTCCTTTTGTTTTCAACTCAAAACCGAATGTATTTGTAGATGGTTCTCCCTCGATACGCCATATTCACTGTTCAGTTCACACACTGAGCTATCAGTGTTATAAAGGTAACAACTATTTTTTACCATTTAACTTTTTGCAGCCCTCAGTTATCTTGATTAACAGTCATTTATTTTTAATTTTTGATAAATTCAAACTTTAATGGTTTGAAAATCGTTTAATAAACAGAGAAAGGAGGTGTCATTTTGTTTACTATTCATAACATAAAAGAATTAATGTTTCAATATACAGAACTCCTGATTCGAACAGCTTATGGTTATGTGAAGGATCTCCATGCTGCGGAGGACATTGTACAGGAAGTATTTATAAAGTTCTATCATCAGCAGGAAAATTATGAAGAGCGTGGTGAGGTAAAGGCCTTTCTTATAAAAATGACTGTTAACAAGAGCAAGGATTATTTGAAGAGCTGGGCCTACAAAAAGATCCTCATACAAAATAAGTTCTTTCCACCTGCCGGAAAAAGGTATGCAGATGAGTTGATCAGAAAAGACGAACAAACAATTGTCGAAGACGCTATCATCGGATTGCCCTTAAAACAGCAGGAAGTTCTTATTCATTATTACTTCAACGAAATGACAATTCCAGATATTGCAAATATTTTATCCATACCTGAGAGCACAGTAAAAACCCGTTTAATTCGTGGAAGGGAACTATTAAGAAATCAATTGAGTGGGATACAATGGGAGGTGTTTTTAAATGAATAAGTATCTTTTTAGAGAAGTAAAAAATTTAACTGAGAGTAAAGAGCGTGTAATGAAAAATGTACTACAGGAACTTGAAAACACATCAAAGAGGCCTAAACATAAATGGCGTAACGTCGTGTTAACCCTCGTTTTGGCGATAAGCTTAATAGGCATAATGTTTTTATTCCTAAATGAAATGTTGATTGGAAATGAACAAATTACTGCAACAGAACAACAGTCTCAAACAGAAATGTATTCAGAATTGAAAAAACCCACATTTTTTTTAAAACAAGGTAACCTAAATATTCATGGAATTACTTTAGGCGACTCACAAGAAAGCGTAATAGAGCTTTTAGGTGAAAAATATTCAATAGAGCAAGAGGATGGCAGCGGGGCGGACTTTGTCATGGATTATGATGGGGTTGCGAGGTATTATTTTAGAGAAGATAAATTATTCCAAATAGTATTAATGAAAGTAGATAAAAAGTACTTTGACCAATTATTTGCTGATTATAAAGGATTTAAATTTACTTCACCATCTTCAAATACGGATGATGATAACCGTTATATTTACTCGAAGGAGACGAATCAAATATTAAAGGCAACAACGGACGTTCCTAACCGAGATCTTTATTTATACCTAGGATTTGCTGGTCCAGAACTCATGGAAAATCCAGGTTTCATAGAGGTGGAACAAAATTTGAAATAGACTCAAACCTCAAGGAAGGAAGTGTGGTAATATTCCCTAATAAATGTTTTTTTACTCCATAAAAATAAAAATCCATCATAACGACGGATTTCGATTCCCATACTCTGCAATAATCACTTAAAAGATGATTATTGCGAATGAATTGAGCCACTTATGCGGAGTTTTGAGCCATTCATTGCGGAGAAAAGAGCCATCATTTGCGGAATAGAGAGCCACTAATAGAATTACTCATTCATGGGGTAGAGCCAGAGCCACTAATATTTAAGTCATTGGTGGCGGACTACCGAATTTGCACTATCTTAGGTAAAGTAGAGCGGCCCTTATACTGTGTGTTAAATTGTTTGTCAAAGTTTCTTATTATATAATTTTATGATAGTGGATCTCTTTCCCGCACTTACTGGCTCAGATGTCCGCAAACAGTGGCTCAAAACACCGCACAGCTGGCTCATTCCGCAATACTCATTTATTGAACTTTCTAAGCACTGTTTCCTCTCTAATTCCCTTAATACAGCTCTAGTTGTAACATTAAAAGAGGAAACTTTTGCAAATAAATCTAAATCTAATGCAATATCGTTTAATTTCTGAAGTAAATTGTCTCGAAATTCATCATCTAATCTATTTAAACGGTGACATTTTTATGCTTTAATCACAAAACACCGTTCTGAATAGAAACGGTGTTAAATGAATTTCTTTTTATATTATTATTATTGAAGCATAATTTTGCCAATCGTTTACCCATATCGTTGCCATCCCTTTATCCATCTGCATTCTTTTCATTATTTCGCCGGACATCATAGAATTATTAGGTGAAATTGTTCAAAATACCCCAATGAAGTTTGATCAAAACGAAGTCACTATTTAATATTGATAGGTTTATTTTCATAAAAAAGCATTAATTATTTTTCTTTTCCACTGTTTGTACAAATGCGCCGTTAGGGCAAAAAAGGTCGCTTAATTACAAGCTCCCTTAAACGCAAGTTACCTTTAGGTGAATTACTAACTCAGGTCAATTCCTTTAAAAGAATACTCTCTTACCACCTTACAAATCTGCACGTTATATTGGCTGTACCACGTTTCTTTTCCTTTTTGTTGTGCTAATTGATGCGTCGTGTTAGCTTTCCATTTTTGAATTGCTTCTAAGGATACCCAATAAGAAATTGTAATACCATACCCTTCGTTATTTATTACGCTCTCAATCCTAATAAATCCAGGTTGTGCTTTTACTAGTTCTGCCAAGTTGTCTGACATACTTTCATATCTTTCTGAATTGTGCTCTGTTCTTTGAGAAGTAAATATAGCTGCATAATAGGTATTCATTGTGTTACCTCCTTGAGTTGTCATAAATCATTGTAAGCGACAAACACTTCAATTATTATCGAAATATAGAATGCAGAAAGGTTGATGAAAATGAGTATAAATCCAAATGTGGCGGAAATTGCCTTTCTCCTTGGAGAAAAGTCACGGGCAACAATTCTAATAAGTTTAATGGATGGCCGGTTTCATACGGCCAGTGAATTAGCTTATATGGCTGCAATAACACCTCAAACAGCCAGTTTTCATCTTTCTAAATTAATAGAAGCTAGCCTTGTTAACGTTGATAAACAAGGACGCCATCGCTATTATCAGCTAGCTAATGAAGAAGTCGCACGCATTTTAGAATCTTTTCTTGCGATTTCTCCACCTCCTGAAGTGCGTTCGTTAAAACAATCTAGTCAAGTAAAATTGCTTCGAGAAGCTAGAACTTGCTATGACCACTTAGCAGGGAAATTAGGAGTCGGTTTAACCGAATCAATGTTGAATACTGGTTATTTGGAAAAAGAAGAAAGAAACTTTGTAGTAACACCTAAAGGAGAACAGTTCTTTACTGATTTCGGCATTGATTTAGGTCAATTAAAAAGAAAGCGACGATCATTTTCTCATGCATGTTTAGACTGGAGTGAGCGTCATCATCATCTTGCCGGTGCTTTAGGAAATGAGCTGATGAAACACTTTTTGGATTTAAGTTGGATAGTTCAAGTTCCATCTATTCGAGCTGTAAAAGTCACAGATAAAGGAAAAGTAGGTTTTAAACAACATTTCAACATGAATATATAAAGTGAAACTTCCATCAGTGAGGGTTTTTCGACGCACAGGACGTGCTAGTGCCGACGTTGCCACACGATGTGGCGCTTTTAGTCTGTGTTCATTTTATGGGCCTTTACGGGCAGTTGAACCCCTCTTAGGTTTCTTTGATTCTCTCGCAACCTTGTAGTGGTGTGACTGATAAACTAAAGTAGACAGTTTCTGCTAGATAAGAATGAACACTTATTTTCCAGTGGGGGGTGTTGGGTTTTCATTGGGGGATGGCCTATGGACGATCCTCCAATGGAAAATGGTCCCTTCTCTCCCGATTATTAAAAATAGTTCTCTGACACTGTATGATAAATGATAGAATCTTGAAATTTACATCAGTGTGGAGGAGTAAAAGGTGGATAAGTGGCAAATGTATATGGAAATTCATCAGTTGTTAAAGAGAGGCTTTAGTAAGGCTAAAATTGCAAAGAAATTAGGTGTTTCTAGAACGACGGTTTATCGTTATTTAGAAAGGTCTCCTGGGGAAATGAGTGAGTGGGTTGTTCAACAACAAAGCAGGAAGAAAAAGCTAGATACTCACAAGGGAAAGATACTCTCATGGTTGTATAATTATCCTGATATGACGGCTGCACAAGTTTTTGATTGGTTACAAGAAAAACGGCAAGTAACAGATATTGCCGAGAGCACAGTCAGAGCATATGTAAGGGAATTGCGTAAAGAATATAATATTTCTAAAGAAGCTAGCCCCCGAGAATATGAGGCAGTTCCTGACCCACCAATGGGAGAGCAAATACAAGTAGATTTTGGACAAACCGTCCAGCGTACAGAGAGTGGCAAGGAAGTAAAACTTCGTTTTATAGCATTTGTCCTTTCTCATTCAAGGTACAAGTACAAAGAGTGGCTTGATAGACCTTTCACTACTACTGACGTTATACGAGCTCACGAAAATGCGTTTCAATACTTTGGAGGTATTCCTAGTGAACTAGTATACGACCAAGATGCACTCATCGTTGTTAGTGAAAATGGAGGGGATTTAATTCTTACCAGAGAGTTTCAAGCATACAGAGAAGAACGTAAATTAACGATTTGGGTATGTAGAAAAGCAGATCCAGAAAGTAAAGGCAAAATAGAAAATGTAGTTGGTTATGTAAAAGATAACTTTGCCAAACACCGTATCTATCGTGGTATCGATAAGTGGAACGAAGAAGGAATGGCATGGCTTAAGCGTACAGGGAACTATAAGATTCATAATACAACAAAAAAGAGACCAGTCGATGTGTTTCTCCTCGAAAAGCAACACTTACGACCCATCTCTGAATCTACCAATAGATTCCCTATCGATAGTAAAAACCAATTCGACTCTAGTATAACAAGAACCGTTCGAAAGGACAATACGATTCGGTATAACTCTAATCGCTATTCCGTACCTCTCGGAACATTTGGAAAGTACCCACAAGTAGCAATTTCTGAGACAGACGACGGTTATTTAGTAATCTGCGATCCTGAAACTGGGGAATTAGTGGCCAAGCATAGTGTTTCTCAAGAAAAAGGTAAACTGATTCAAGACAGGCAACATACTCGAGATCGAACAAAAGGAATAGACGTATATATTCAAACAGTCGCAGAACAATTTGATAATCTCGATATCGCACTTTCCTTTCTAGAGTCAGTAAAAAATGCATACCCACGTTACATTAGGGATCAGCTTCAACTCATATCTAGAGAGATAAAGAAGTACGAAAATACCTTATTAAATGAAGCACTTAAAGAATGTGTGAATCAGAAACTATTTTGTGCAACAGATTTTATCGATATGGTTCGGTACCTAGACCGTCAACGACAAGTGAACAGTACAGCACCTACTGATAATGATGAAACAATAAAAACACTCCATGGCTTTCATGAATCGAAAATGTTAACGAAGCCGGGAACACGAGGAATGGATGGATATGTTTCAGTATTGGCTGGTGAAATACGGTGAGCCAGCTATACCAGGTACAACAGTTATTAAAAACATTGCGTTTAACGGAAACATCCAATGAAATATCTAAACTAATCAAAGCAGCAGAAACAAACGAAGATTCTTATACTACTTTTCTTTTAGAAATATTAACGTATGAGCAAAAACGTCGGGAAGAAAAACAAATAGAAAAACGCCTTAAATGGGCTACGTTTCCGTATCATAAAACACTGAATGACTTTAATCTAGGTGAACAGGAATCATTAAGTAAAAAGCAACTTAATCAACTTAAAGAGTTAACTTGGATTGAACAATTATTTAATATCATATTACTTGGACCGCCAGGTGCGGGGAAAACCCACCTGGCAATTGGGTTAGGTATAGAGGCAATAAAACAAGGTTTTAAAGTTGTATTTACTTCAATGGGAGAGTTGATACACACATTAAAAACAGAAGAAATTACTCGTAAATCACAGACAAGGATGAAAAGGATTCGAAGTTCAGACTTAGTTGTGATAGATGATCTGATGTTTATGGCGATGGATCAGCGCGAAGCGAATCTGTTTTTCCATCTTATTAACGACTTATATAACAACGCTTCGATCATTCTTACTTCAAATAAGTCACCTAGTGATTGGGGAGAGTTAATGGGTGATGCAAGTATTACCACTGCCATTTTGGATAGAATCATTCATCGAGCAGAAGTTATTCACTTAAATAATGATAGCTACCGAATGAAGCATCGAACTTCCATTTTTGGAAGTGAAAGTGTTCAAAATTAATTAGCAAAATGTGTTCAATTTTACTTGACGGTCACAAGTGGGGGTCTTACTGCCCGTTAATCTGCGATAAATTAGAACTAATCCCTCTCCTTTGTAGACAAACAGTGCACCGAAATAATAGGGTAAGAACAAAACACCACCTTAAATGTTAAGAGATAATAAAGATGTTTAATTTACAATAAAGTCCTTTAAAAAATAATAAAGTTGTTTAATTCTTATTGAACTAACGGAGCAGGATAGTTGAACAAGGTTCTGGGCAAGATACCTACAAATTTATAAGTAGGTGGTTCCTCGTGGTGAAAAATAAACTCTTTCTGATTTTTTGTACTTTGTTTTTTATAAATAACACCAATGTTTTTGCAAAGTCAGTAACACCAAGTCAAGAATTTGTTAATAAGTATTATTTTGATGTTGATTTAAAAGGACTTGAAGTTAAAGATATATATTTCTTTCGTGAATTCCCTTTTTATGACGATAAAGGGCAGGTTACACCTTTAGGAAGGACAGTATTATCTGTATTACAAGGGGATATTGGAACTTGGGTTAGAGAACCAAGGATTTATGTTAAAGAAAACATTGCTTATATACATGCAGTCAAATTAGATGGATTAAATCTGTTATATACATTAAAAAAAGAAAATAACCGCTGGAACGTCATTAAAATTGAAAAGAAGAAACTTCCTACTGTCGGGAGTAATGTGATTCTTGAAAAAGCATTTTTGAGGGCAATCGGAAAAGAAATATTAAATGCAACCAAAACTTATTACCCTCAAGGAAGGCTGTTTTATTCCGAAAGGATTATTGATATTGTCCAAGATGAATCATATGATAAATACAAAATGACTGTTCAAATTGTAACTTTTGAAGGTGCACATGATATTCCATTTGGTTTTGATACAATCACTTTAGAACTTCCTAGCTTTAAAGTGCTTAAATATGAACATGTAGATGTTTCAGACATTCATAAAATACCTTTAGAAACACATTGATATTCACAGACAGAAGTTTTTCAACTAAAGGGTGTGCAAGAGTTGAAAAAACAGTTTTTATTATTGATTAAACAAATTTTAAAAAGGCATTATAAAAATAACGGGTTCGGTTTTGAAGTACAAAAATACAATTAGAAGATAAAATCGCAACAGATTTAACAGGTAATTGACTAGGTAAATCACATAATAATTAGCATAGAAAAACGCTCTGAGCGAATAAATCAGAGCGTTTCTTTATCTTTTCTTTTTCAATTAGCTAGGTTAATTAATATTGTTGTTATTTATTAAAAGATAAAGAGCATCAAATTCGATGCTCTTTAGTACGTTAATTCTAATAATTCTTTAAGTTCTTTAAGCAACTCAGGATGTTTTTCTTTTGAGAGATATACGATTTCCTTTTTATCAGGATGTTGGAATTGAATACTACCATCCTTAAAAAAATTCATTGAATACACTTTATTATCCATTGTTTCTTTGTCTGATAAAGTAAAAATGTAATTTCCTATTAGATTTAACTCTTTAACTTTTTCAGTCAATTCTTTACTTGGAGGTTTAATTACCTCCATTTTATTTATCTTACTAATGAACTCTTTAATTTTTTTATCATCGTTAATAATTTTACTGGTTGAATTAGAAGCTATTCCACCTTCTTCAACCCCTTGAACATTTAAAAAAGTATAGTCATTAACGTATGGTATATTAATTTCAGTAGATTTACTGATTTCTCCTTCGTTTACACAACCACTCAAGAATACAATACTAATTATTGTTGATAATAATATCCTTATAACTTTCATTATTAACCCTCCTCATAGAAATATATTTACCTTATTTACAATTAACACCAAACACCCTTATAACCAATCGAATTTATCTATTACCTATATTTTAACAGAATATTACAAAAACCTCAGTAAAAGTAAACCTAATATTTAAAGGTAGACTATCTTAGGTAAATAATATCTTTTAAATCAAATACCTTCTCCGTAATTCCTAAACGTTGAGCTGGTGTAGCCATCAATTCGCGTTTTCAATCTTTCGTTTTAAAAGGGAAATAAAAGTTGTAGTACGTTCGAAGTATCGTTAAAGCCATCTGAGCATATTTGGGATTAAAAATAGAATAGATATAACTTTTCCCATCGCCACGAGCTGTGGTTAATGGTCTTTCTAAAATGGATAACCTTCTCGACGAGAGTTAGAACATATTAAGAAATATATGTGGGATTGAGGTATGGTAACTGTTGCTTTATTACCTGAATTTTGTGGTGGAGAAGACCAAAGTAAATATTTGTTTGGATTATTCCTAGATGTATTTAATTTAGATATAAAAAAAGCAATATCTTGGTGAATAAATATAAATAAAGCACAATAATTAAACAACTTTATTATTAATTTTTGTCTACAAACACATTTAAATGGTTAGAAATTAAACAACTTTAAAGAGCCTTATTACAATATGATTTGTAGCGAGGCTCTTATATTTTTAGATCAAAATTAAATAACTTTATTATCACTTTACATTAAAAATCCTAAATTAAGATGGTGTTTTTCATTTACAAAAAAGCTTTCATTATTTACAAGAAATAACATTTCACACAAAGATATAGGTAACTAGTAATAACCCTAACGTTGTTTTTTCTAAAAATCCTAAAAAGAGATTTAAAAAGTTTCTTATGGGAAAATAAAGGTCGATATTTATAAATTTCATAATGTTTCCAATTATCACAATTGAAAAATTTTAGATTTCCACCTGAATCCTTAGAATCAATTGGATTGTTGTTATATATATACCTCCTTCAGTCAATTTTTATTTCACGCTTAGACTGATTTATTTATTTATTTGTAAAGTATTTTTAACTAGATTATTTTTCTGTTGAAAATTTCTATTTACAAGATAGATACCACTAATTATAAACAAGCCACCAATTATAATTGAAGGGTATAACTTCTCCCCTAATAATAACCAACCAGATAATACACCGAAGAAAGGTGCCAAAAACAAAAAAGCACTTGTTTTTCCTGGATCCCCCTTTTGTAGAAGGTAATACCAGACAGCAAATTGAACAATGGAAGACATAATACTTAACCATAATAAAATGAACAATGAATTAACAGTCAAAATGAAGTACGGCTTTTCTAGAATAAAGCTAGCAAGTAAAAGTAGTAATCCACCAAAAAACATCTGATAAGCGGATAGAACCCAAGTATCGAAAGACGTTCCCCATGTTTTAACTAATAATGTTGAAATTGCCCAAAAAACAGCTGAAAGAATTCCAAAAAGAATGCCAATATTAAATTCAATTTGTGCTCCCATTGTAATAACTACCCCTACTAACCCTAAAAAAACACCAATCCATTGATAAAGTTTATAGCGTGCTTGTAAAAAGATTGTGCTGAATACAACAACAAGTAAAGGATTAGTAAATGTAAGAATTGAGGATTCACTAGCTGTAATGGTTCCTAAACTCAAGAAAATACACCCCATAACACCAGCTGTTTGGAAAGTACCAATAATAAACATCTTTATCCACTGTCCTTTAGATGTTGGGTGAGGTCTTTTTAACATGATAACGATTGCTGCCATTATGAATCCGGCAAGTGTGAAACGCAATGCTGCTAATAACAACGGGGATGAATAAGATAAACCTATTTTACCTATAGCAAAAGAAGAGCCCATTAAAAATGTTGTTAAGAGTAGTAACAGTGTAAATTTGAAAGTATTCATTTTTCACCTCCTCACATATCGTAATGACTAATCTGTAAACATTATAAATTCTGAATGCTTCAGCCGTTATCGAAATATGGAATGCAAATGTAGATACATTAAATATAACAAGAAGTAAAGACTATTTATGTAGCTCTGAAATAAAGATTAATTAAAAGGATTGCAGAAAGCTTTATTTAGCAGCAAAAAAAAGAAACTATTTTGAAAAAAGATTGATCAGAATAGTTTCTTCTATCTAGAAATGCTAGCTTAGTTATTATAAAAAAGAGTGATTGTTTTCAGATTAATATTATTCAACGCAAGCTACCTGTTGTATAAGACCAACATTAAGAGCCCCGTGAAGACGGGCATAAAGTTCTGACTCCACTCCACCTTGGGTTGTCAGGGATGCAATCGTCAACAGTTGCCGCTGTTAACTACATTATCGAGTTTGCATTTAGCGATATTTATTCCAGAGAAGGACTGATGAGATGAGTAGTGACCTTATTAAAATCCGAGCAGTTCTCTCTATTTAGCAGTGAAACTCGTGTGCGTTAATCCATTAAGGATTAACGCCTTTTTCGTTGACCTTACTGTGCAAAACCTTCATATAATTAGGGGATTGCATATAAGCCTGAATTTTAAAAACCTCTTCCTCGTATTTTTTTCTAACGCATCATAATCAAACAGAAATTTCATAGTTACCCCCACCATATCTCAATTCTTAATACATTAATTTTAGCACTAGTCAGAAAATGAACAAATTGAAAGACAAGTTTGTGAAGATCTGTACTTATAGTAAAGGGGGCTTTCCTTTAAGAAGGAGAAGTCCCCTATTTTGTTGAAGTTATTGTACTAACGGAGCAGTTTAGTTGAATAAGAAAATTATTCCAAACACAGTCTCAAGAAGGTAATATTGAATTGAACCAAATTAAACTGCTGCCATTTTTGGTGGCTTTTTTAAGTGATAACAAATTGATTATCTTAAGATTTTTTAATGAAAAATCAAAAATAGAACCTTTATAAAAATCGGATCGTCTAATTATAAAAATAAGGATTGGAGGAGAAAAATGATCGACCTAGTAGATGACTCAAATTCAGAACTCATAAATAAATTAAACCGAGAAGAAAAGCTCAAATGGTTAATGGAGGCTTATGGCAATGATGTTATTAGAATAGCTTATACTTATTTGAAACAAAAACAACTGGCTGAGGATGTGGCACAAGATGTATTTATCAAGTGCTATGAAAAAATGGATACCTTTCGAAATGAATCATCTTATAAAACATGGATAATACGAATTACTGTGAACAGATGTAAAGATGTTTTGAAAAGCTGGTCCTTTAAGAATTTGTACTCTACTGACTTTTTTAGACCTAAACAAGCAAATATTTCTCTTGAAAATCAATTTTTGGGTGGGGAGGAAAATGAATTAATATCAAAACAGGTAATAGAGCTGCCAGTGAAATTAAGAGAGGTCATTATTTTATTTTATTATCAGGGTTTTTTAATTGAGGAAATATCGGACATGTTAAAGATTAATCCCAATACTGTTAAAACTAGATTGCATCGTGGTCGCCAGAAATTAAAAGAAAGTTATGAAGGAGTGTGGGCACTTAGTGGAAAATAAATTGGAAAATTTAAAAGAAAAAATGGATGACACCATTCTAAGAGATGTTTATTTTGATGATAAGCAGTATCAACAAGTTTTGAACTCGATTAAAAAATCTAAATTTCAAAAACAAGTGTCTACACTGAAAAATAAGTTTAATTTTATGCTTAGTATTTCAGTCGTTTCTATCATGTTTTTAGGTATCACATATTTTGTTGGAACGCAGCTAAATTTATTTAATGGACCAGAAGCTCAACAAGCTAATGAGCAAAAGGAAAATAAGCAAGAATCATTAAATAAACCTTTAAATCAGAAAACGGTATATATACCACCTAAGCAAGATGAAAATTATGATGAAATGACTAAAGAAGAGATCTTAACTAAAATGATCAACACGGTAGATTATTTTGAAACAGCTAGAGGCGAATATAAAATCCATTATAGCTTTAATCCAGGTTATGAAATAGTTGAATATGCTATTAGCTTAAAACATGAGCCAGGAGGATATGGCAAAAGAACACTTGATACTGGTGAAATTTCTTCTCAAGAATTTTATAAAGATGGAATTCTATGGTCGCTAAATGAATCCTCAAAAACCTATATGGAATCACGAGTAATGGAAGGCAGCCAACAAAGAGGAACTACACTAAGATTAGATCAAGCATTTTCAACGGCTTTTGATGGAAATCCCCTAACCAATTATAGAGAAAGACCCCCATTTGGGACTGCAAATGAAACCTTGTTTCCTTATGAGATTGCCTCAAACTATACACGAGATTTAAGTAAATGGGAAATAGAAAAACAAAATGAGGAATTACTTGGTCATAACACGCTTGTGATAAAAGGGACTAAAAACCATAGAGATTTCCAATCATTCCGCTTTTGGGTGGATAAGGATACAGGGATTTTAGTTAAGTATGAGACTTATAACGCTAATGGCGATATTGTAGATTACTTACACCCCACAAAACTGGAGGTTAATGTGCCAATTGACAGTAAAAAATTTACACCGAATTTAGAAAGGTATAAAAATAATAATATGTTACACCAAGAAGGACCTATGATAAGAACTGGTAATATTGATGAGTTAATTCCTGAAGAGTTAAAGGGACAATGGGAGGAAGCAAGGAAGAAAACAAATGAAACAACGGTGCTCGAATTAAATGGTAATTGGTATATATATGTAAAAAAAGGATACCTTGTAAACTATATAGAAGTTAACGGCAAGGAAGGGACACTGTATCTAGCGAAAACCTCTGCACAAAAATCACAGCATAATTTCCATGCCCTTGCTGAGGGGTATAAAGTTGACTCTCTGAAAATTGTTTATGAATAAATTTTAAAAACATAGCCATATGATTTTTACTAAATGCCTAATTAAAGCATCGCATTTTTTAGGAACAAAGCAGATTGTGAAATATTGTACTTAAGCTAACGGGTAGCTTTAGTTCAATAAGAAATAATTAAACTTTATAATAAATAATCAAGCATAAAATTTCCTAAAAAAAAAATAAAGCATAAAGTTTCCAAACGGAAATTTTATGCTTTACGTCACACATAAAAATAAAAAACCACCAAATATGTATTTGGTGGAGACGGAGGGAGTCGAACCCTCGTCCAGAAATATCGGCACTTAAGCTTCTACGAGTGTAGTCGACATATTCGCGCTTCGCTGATCCTTTTGCCTATCGACAGGCGTCCGGTCAGCTAGTCTGGTTGTTCTCTTCCTTCATCCTCAGACGGTGGAATCCGGCGTAGCCCACTTAGAGTGAGTCCCTTACCCTACCACATGGGCAATGGAGGGAGGAACCGCTAAGCGCTATTAAGCAGCTAAAGCGAAGTTGTTTTGTTGTTTGCCAGTTATAGGCTTTGACGTTTTAACGAGGCCGATCCCCTCGACTCGCGACCTAAGCTCGAACTATCCCTGTCGAATCCGTAGCGTCCCCATTGTAATAGGTCTGCGTCGAATCTTATTCAGCACGCTGACAACTAGCGGAATGCTCAAGTATAGCTGAGCTAAGTTTATGTCACTACCTCGTGACAGATATTATTATAACATATTGAACAACAATTTCAATTGTAAGTTTTTGTAATTACATTTTTTGTCTTTCTCGGAAGGCTCGCTCTACCTCACGCTTTGCTTCCTTCTTCTTTAAATCCTCACGCTTATCGTATTTCTTCTTTCCTCTTGCAAGGCCGATTAGGACTTTCGCATAGCCATTTTTCAAATAAAGCTTTAATGGTACGATCGAATAGCCAATTTCCTTTGTTTCACCGATCAGCTTGCTAATTTCTTTATTATGGAGAAGCAGCTTTCTCGTTCGCAACGGATCATGGTTATATCGATTTCCCTGCTCATAAGGGCTGACATGCATTCCGATTAAAAAAACTTCACCTTTTTCAATTCTTGCATAAGAATCCTTTAGGTTTACTTTTCCTGCTCGAATCGATTTAATTTCTGTTCCTTGAAGAACAATCCCTGCTTCATACGTTTCTTCTATTGAATAATCATGATAAGCCTTTTTATTTTGGGCAACCATTTTTCCCATACCCTTTGGCATTGTAACTCCCCCTTGCCTCATTACTGCGATTCGAAAAACTCGGCGAATGCCGTAGTTTTATTTGCTTATAATTGTAGATATTAGATTTAAGACGTACATCACATTAATACATTAACTTTTCTATTAGCGAAAAAACCTTTTGGGGGCCAAATCGCAAAAAGAGTTATTAGTAACCTCATATTAAGAAGCTTGGCTTTATTTTAGCAAAATGCCGTCATACTCTCAATCTTAAGGCAGTGCCAAGAAAAATGATCTCTGCTATTTCACAGAAAACTAATTTTATAATGAAGAGTTCTAAATCCTCGTTAATTAGACCACTTCTCATTAGTTTTTCATGAAATATGGTCTGATTCCTAGTTAATCTGACCATTTCTCTCATGGTTTTCTGGAAATGTGGTCTGTTTCCTCACTAATCTGACCTCTCAACACTTAGTTTTCCTCGAAAAATGGTCTTATTCCACATTTCAGTAGAACACATCAGATTGAAAAGAGAGCCTTTGACCACAAAGGCTCCCGAAAATTTTAGCTACCGCTTTTTATTTTTTCTCTTTGCTTTTGGTGCATTTTCATAATACTTCTTTTTCTTTCTCGGGCTTTTTCCTGAACTGTTGCCATTCTTTTTATTCCCTTGACCTTGTTCAGTCTTTCCTTTTCGAGGCTTGCGCTCACTGCTGCCTGTGCGAATAATCTTCGGCAGTTCTCTGGATTCTCTTCTGCGAGGTGTTCCTTTCATGCCGACAATTTCAAAATCAATCGAGCGCTCTTCTTTATTTACCTTTACGACCCTTACCGTAATTTCGTCACCGATTCGGAAGACATTGCCTGTACGCTCCCCAATCATCGCTAAATGACGTTCATCATAACGGTAGTAATCATCCGTCATATAGCTAACATGGATTAAGCCTTCAATCGTATTCGGCAGCTCGACAAACATCCCAAAGTTCGTAACAGAGCTAATAATTCCATCATATTCTTGCCCAATTTTGTCTTCCATATATTCCGCTTTTTTCAGCTCATCTGTTTCCCGCTCAGCATCAACCGCTCTTCTCTCCATATTGGAGGAATGGTCAGCAATATCAGGGAGAAGGGCATTCCATTTTTCGCGTGTTGCCGGATCAAGCTTCCCATCGATTAAGTAAGTCCGGATTAATCGATGGACAATTAAGTCTGGATAGCGACGAATCGGCGAAGTAAAATGCGTATAGAATTCCGTTGAAAGTCCGAAGTGACCAAGGCTTTCTGGATAATATTTCGCCTGCTGCATCGAACGCAGCATCACGGTTGAAACTACCATTTCTTCAGGCTTTCCTTGGACCTCTTCAATAATTTCTTGTAATGCGCGAGGATGCACGGAATTAGCTGTTCCTCTAACGATATAACCGAAGTTAATAATAAATTCGAAAAACCTTCTCAGCTTATCTTCCTTCGGATCTTCATGGATTCGATAGATGAAGGGAACATCCAGCCAATGAAAATGCTCTGCAACCGTTTCATTAGCTGCAAGCATAAATTCTTCAATGAGTCTTTCAGCTGTAGAGCGCTCACGAATCACGATATCACTTGGTTTTCCTTCTTCATCCACGATGACTTTTGCTTCTTTAAAATCAAAATCAATCGCGCCGCGTTTCATTCGTTTTTCTCGTAAAATCAGAGCAAGTTCTCCCATTAGTTGAAACATCGGTATAAGCGGCTCATACCGTACTAGCAGCTCCTCATCCTGATCCTCTAAAATTTTATTCACATCTGAATACGTCATCCGCTCAGTTGTCTTAATAACACTTTGGAAGATTTCATGAGAAACGACCTCTCCAGTAGAGGTAATCTCCATTTCACAGGATAATGTCAGCCTGTCTACTTTCGGATTTAATGAACAAATGCCATTTGACAGGCGGTGAGGGATCATTGGAATCACCCTGTCAACCAAATACACACTCGTTCCCCTATCAGAAGCTTCCCGATCAATCGGTGAATCTTCAGTAACATAATGTGTTACATCAGCAATATGTACACCAAGCTTATAATTACCGTTTTCTAATTTTGTAACGGTAACGGCATCATCTAAATCCTTCGCATCTGCGCCATCAATCGTGACAATCGTTTCATTTCGTAAATCACGGCGGTTATCCAAATCCTTTTCTTCAATCGTTTCAGGTGTGTTATTTGCGTGATCAAGCACTTCATCTGGAAAAGCCATTGGCAGACTATGCTTATGTATAATAGAAAGGATATCCACACCAGGATCATTTTTATGACCAAGGATTTGAATAACTTCCCCTTCTGCACTTTTTCTTCCTTCTGGATAAGTCGTCAGCTTCACAACTACCTTATGCCCTTCAACAGCACCTAGGGATGCATTTTTCGGAATAAAAATGTCGCTTGCGAATTTTTTATCATCTGGCAAGACAAAGCCAAAATGCTTGCTCTCCGTATATGTTCCAACAATCTGCTGGATGCCGCGCTCGAGTATACGGACAATCGTGCCCTCTCTTCTTTGACCTGAGGTTTCTGAGCTGACGCGAGCGAGAACGATATCTCCGTGCATCGCGTTATTTGTTTCATTCGGTGGAATAAAAATATCATCCATGCCTGGCTCTTCCGGTATAACAAAAGCAAATCCCTTTGCATGCCCTGATAGCTTTCCGCGGATTAAATTCATTTTTTCCGGCAACCCATAACGATTGCTTCTTGTCCGCACGACAAGACCTTTTTCCTCCATCAAAACCAATGCTTTAACAAAATCTTTAAAGTCGGATGAATCCACAATTCCGAATGCTTCCTCCATTTCCTGTACAGTCAGGGGCTTGTATGCCTCATCCTTCATATGATTGAGGAGCTTATCCATAATTTGTTGAATATTATTTTCCATTAACGATCTCCCTCCCTTTCGAAGGTTTATTCTGTAAAATCTCAGTATGTGGGGAGTTCCTTCATCCCCCACTTATTGTTAATTGAACTAATCACGCTCAGAGCGCCACGTAATCTGCGAAAAATTCTATTACACTTCCCAATCAAGCTTCTCTAAAAATTGATAAACATCTTCGTAAACCTGGTCCCTCTCTTTATCAAGCGTAATGACATGGCCAGATTCTTCGTACCATTTTAAATCCTTCAAATCAGATTCTACTTCGTTATAAATAATATTGGCACTATCCGTATTAATCATATGATCGTGACGAGCCTGAACGACAAAGGTCGGGGAATAAATCATATCTACAGATTTTCGCACATCTGCAATCAGACCTTGAAGAGCCTTTAATGTATTCATTGGCGTCTTGCGGAATTCTATCATTTCTTTTTCGATTTCCTCTTCGCTTTTCCCTTCAAGCTTCTTATAATCACTTGCATATTGCAAAATTCCCTCATACATTACTTCTTCGCTTTTAATATACATAGGGGCACACATTGAAATAATCCCCTTTATAGGTACAGTGTATCCTAATTTCAAGGAAAATACGCCGCCTAAGGAAAGACCCGCAACTGCAATTTCTTCATGTCCTTTATTTTTCAAAAATTCGTATCCAACCATTACATTCTTCCACCAGTCCTCAGGTCCCGTGTGAACTAGCTCCTCGGGTGGTACACCATGCCCTTTATATAAAGGCGCGTGGCATGTATAGCCTTTTCCTTCGAGAAATCGTCCCAGCATTCTCACATCAGCTGTATTTCCTGTAAATCCATGTAGCAGTAATACAGCTCTTTTTCCATCTCCAAAAGTAAACGGCTTTGGTGCAACAATTTTCATCTATGTAGAACTCCCTTTATGTAAAAATTTATCTTAATCAATCGTTTGATTAATAGTATATATCTATATTTTTAGCAAACCGTTCGTGAACAATCCAATGAAAAGCATAAAAACGAAAAGCGGAAGCGCCTTGCACACCCCCGACAAGCACAAGACGAGCCTCACGGAAAGGTGTTCTTTACCTTTCTGGGAGGATTGGCTTGTGACCTCGAGGGGGTAGGCGCTGTAGCTAGACATTTCTCTAACTCGAAAAGTTATATTTTCTTTTCTCATTAAAAAAACCTGACCCTCTAAAGGCCAGGCATTTTACAAAGCAAAATAAGAAACTCCGATCGTTAAAAGAAAGAAAAGTACTGAAAGAACGATCGTAATACGGTGAAGAATTAAATCAAGACCGCGCGCTTTCTGCTTTCCAAAAAGCTGCTCAGCTCCCCCAGAAATGGCACCAGATAGACCAGCACTTTTACCAGATTGGAGAAGTACTACAAGAATCAATCCAACAGATACGATAGCTAATAATACGATTAATACTGTATGAAGCATGAAGTCCACCTCCTGAAAACGAACAACAACAATATTTTTAATTTATCATATTTTCATGAGATGTACAATAGATTGGTAAGCGATAAAGTGAAACTTCCATCAGTGGGGGTTTTTTTCATCCCCCACTGGTGGTTAGTTGAACCAATCGGGCTTTTACGGGCAGTTGCCCCCACCTATCTTCCTCCCTTCTCTCTCAATCTTGAGGTAGGGGTCTTACTGCCCGTTAATGCGGGATTAACAGGAATGAACCATTTTTTTAATTAACCTTTCCATTCAATAACGGTAGCGGCCCATGTATAGCCAGTTCCCGCGCTGACAGCTACGGCAATATCACCAGGCTTTAGCCTTCCTTGTTCGGAAGCAATATGCAGGCCGATGCAAGGATCAAGTGCAGACATATGCCCATAGTGATCTAGATATATCGCTTTTTCTTCGGGTAAATTCAAGGATTGTAATAAATCTAAAAACATCGAGCGTTTTGTATGCAGTGGAAGCAGAAGTTTAATATCTTGAGGAGTTAGACCGCTTTTTTGTAGTGACTTTCGTATGACTTGCTCGAAGTTAGGGATAGATACGGGATCCAGGCGTTCTTTCATGCTTAAAGGATCTGGCACATCAATATAATGCTGCCGCTTTTCAACTGTTTCATAACTGGCAAAAAGCCTAGATCCTCCTGCAGGAACTCTGACATCCTCGTAAAACGATCCATCGGTTATGATAGCACTTTCTAAAATATCACTCATTGTGGCTCCACGCTTCACTAAGGCGGCAGTTCCTCCATCCGCGAAGTTAAACATAAATCGGGAGCGCGGATTATCGTAATCGATTATTTGCGATTCTTTACACCCGCCAACAAGTAATATATTTTCAATCGTCTCATCCGATTTAAGCATGTCTTTAGCAACTTTTAATGCGATTGGAAAGCATGAACTTACATTCATAATTTCAAAAGCGTAGGCGTTCTTTGTACCAAGCTCATGCTGTATTTTCGGAGCACATGACCATACTTGATAGTCTTTATACGGACTACCGAAATAGATTACAACATCAATGGATAATGGATCTACCTTAGATAAAATTGGCCTAGTTGCAGCAATCGCTAAGTCTGAGGCATGCATGGTATCATCTGCTACATGCTTTTGAAATAAACCAAACTTCTCAATAATGATATTTTCAGGAATGCCTGTTTTTTCTGCTAAGACCGCTGCTGTTTCGATCCCTTTTGGAAAATAAACATTCGTTGCTTCAATCCCAATATTCGTCATATCATTCCACCCTCCTTAGGAACCTTCATTGTAGCCGCCCCAGTCAAGACAAGCTCATCCTTTTGATTATGACATTCCGTCAGTAGCTTGAGGATCCTCTTTTCTTCCAAGTATTCTTGAACGATAGCCGATGCAGTAATCGTATCTCCGATAAAAACTGGCGCTGTAAAACGAATGGTTTGTTCCATGTACACAGAGCCCTTTCCAGGTAAATGCACACCTAAAAGCTGTGATAATAAGCTTGATGTTAATAATCCATGGGCAATACGCTGATTAAATCTTGTTTTTTTTGCATATTCATGATCAATATGAATAGGGTTAAAATCACCGCTTAAGCCTGCAAATAAAACAAAATCAGTTTCTGTGATCGTTTTGCTGCATGATGCATGCTGACCAATTGTATATGATGTCATTCTTACACCTCATTTCTAGTTCGTACTAGGCGATTTTTTTGAATTTTTCCCGTTGCATTTTTAGGCAATTCCTCTAAAAATTCTACTTCCTTTGGGATTTTATACTTTGCTAAAAATTGTCTGCAATGCTCCAATATATCATTTTGAGACAACTTGCTTTCTTTATTTCTTACTACGAAAGCGACAGGCACTTCCCCCCATTTAGGATCTAGAACACCAATCACCGCAACTTCCACAACCTCTGAAAGCCGACTAATCACCTGCTCGACCTCAAGGGGATATATATTTTCTCCACCAGAAATGATCATTTCCTTCTTTCTGCCAACGATATATACAAAACCTTCCTCATCCGTTCTGGCTAAATCTCCTGAATAAAGCCAGCCATCTTTAATAGCTTCATTCGTAGCGATTGTTTGATTCCAATACTCTTTCATAACATTTGGCCCACGTACGATTAATTCACCAACCTCACCATTCCCCACTTCACACCTTTGTGGATCTACCAGCTTGTAATCACAATACATAGCTGGTTTACCAATCGAGCCCTTTTTCCTTTTGGCATCTTCCTCTGAGAGCATGAAGACTGTAGGAGATGTTTCGGTCATGCCGAATCCTTGCCCAAATAAAAAGCCTTTATCTGTAAAAGCTTGAATAAGTTCATGTGGGCACGGGGCACCGCCATTATAAAACCATCGTACAGTTTGAAGATTTGTCGTATTGAAAGACGGGCAAGCTAATAAGGCACTATGTATGGCAGGTACCCCCATGACGATGGTTGCCCGATGCTCTTCTATCATAGAAAGTACTTTAATAGGTTCAAACTTACCCGGAATAATAATGGTTCCTCCTGCAAATAAAGAAGGGAAAGCGAAAAGCCCAATGCCTCCAATATGAAAGAGAGGAAGTAATACGATCGACCGATCTTTTGAAGTTAAGTCGATTGACAGCATATTGTTAATCGCATTCCAAAACATATTATTTTGCGTTAGAACAGCGCCTTTTGGCTTTCCAGTCGTCCCGGATGTGTAGCAAATAATAAAGGGAGCGCTTTCATTTATGCTAGAAAAAGAATAGTTTAAGGGACATTCAAAATGGGATATGGACTCAATTGGAACAATATCCTCTATCTTTGTTTGCTCCTGTAATGATTTTGCCATTTGCAGAAATGGTTCTTCGGCAAATAAAACCTTTGTTTCACTATCGTTTAATTGAAAGATTAGCTCGTTTGCAGTTAATCGAATGTTAAGTGGGACAGCAATACACTCTATTTTTGCAATCGCAAAGAGCAAGACTATATACTCTAAGCTATTTTGCGACAATATCGCAATACGATCTCCCTTTGTCATTCCAAGGCTTTGTTCTAGAAAAGAAGCAACAGCCCTTACCCGCAGCTCCATTTCTTTGTAGGAAATTTGCTCATTCTCTGAGATAACGGCAATGCGCTCCGGATTTATTTGCGCTCTTTTTTCTATCCAATAAGCAATGCCCTGCATGTATTCTCATCCTCTCTATTGTTTTTTCAGCCCTTCAAAAATTAATGTCATTGCAGCATCAAAGGCCTCTTCAGGCACATCTTGCTTTTCCCAATAAACCCAGCGCATTCCTAAAAACTGGCCAATGGACATGAGGCAGTAGGCAACCGTCTCTTGGTCAAGCTCTTTAAATTCGCCTGCAGCCATACCTGATGACAAGCTTCTTAAAAATCCATTCGCAAGCTTTGCGTAATACCATCGATATAATTCTTGATCAACGACAACTGCTTGCTGAACAATGCTGTACAAATTCCGATGATTTCTTACCCAGTTAAAAAATGCTTGATACCCTTTTCGCTGTGCATCCTCATAAGTAGCAGCCTGACCCATTTCCTCCTTGATCGCCGAACGTAATTCACGGCTATACAAGCGAATGAGCTCGTCAAAAATATCCTTTTTGGAAGGAAAATAATTATAAAATGTCCCTTGAGCCACCTTCGCTTCTTGAGCAATATTCACGATGGAAGCCTCATAATATCCCTTCTGCCCAAAAACCTCTTCTGCCGCCCATAATAACTTCTCTCTTGTTTCCTGGCCTTTTTGCGTTAAATTTTTTTCCTCTGTTAGGATTTTTTCTGACACATGAATCACCTCTCAGTTTTTATTATATTGATTTATTTGAAAATTTCAATATTTTTTAACAAATAAAAAAGCCTTCTGAATGGAAGGCTTTCCAGATTGACGACAAAAGGCATTTGGGAATGCTCTTATTCACCGGATCAACACTCGGACGACCTAGGATCGAATAGAGATTTTCAACTAATGGATAAATGAAGGAGAAATCAATAGCTGCTTCATTTTACGAACTAAATGATCTTCTGGTACTAGTTGGTCTATTGCGATCACTTCTAATTGGTCTCTTTCAGTATTATTGCTTCTCGTCATCATAATCCATCACCTCAAAATTTAAATAATTATTGTAAATGAAAAAAGACTGTAGGATCTTCTAGGAGGAAGATCCTTTTTTTATTACAGGATACTGCTAACATTTTTGAATTTGGCCTTGTTAATGGAAAGGTTCTTTATACATTCCGTTGAATATTATCAAATACTCTTATTTAATCTAGTCCAAATCCGAAATGTGTTATTTTTAAAGAAATGGCCTTCTAATTTTCGTACAGCGACGTGCTCCATTGGCAATTTGTTGACAAGCCTCTTCTAACGAAATTCGTACAAGAACTGCTTCATCTGTGCTGTTTTCCACATCGAATATAGAAAATGCTTTACAGTTATCTTGAAAGATGCACTTAAACTCAACTTCAAATCCCGGAGGCGCCACTGGAGGTTCATCCTGTATTGTACAAAGTTGCAGGCCGCCTTCTATTAGCTTATCTGCCTGATCTGCTGTAATCCGAATAATGACAATAGGATCAATTTCAACCCCAGGAACCTTTGCTTCAATTTCAGCTAACAAGAAGAAACGGCCATCGTTATCAATAATACAGTTAGAACCAATCGTAACAACATCATTTGTGGTCATCTATTCACCCCCTTTCCTAATGAATACGTTATTCTGGTCATGTCCTTATTGCTTGGACTATCAGGAGAGGATGTTTTAGACAATCGCCAATAAAGCTTGCAAGGCTTTAGCTTCAAATCATCAAAACTTTTTTCATTTAGAATGAATCAATATATAACCAATATAAGTTGAATTTTGAAGTATTAGAGGGCGGGTGTAACCACATTTTGGAATTAAGTGGTTTTATAGAACAATTACAGTGGTAACGCGAAATCAAAATAACTCCCGTCTCTTTTCTTTTGAAAAGGGGCGGGAGTTTCCTTTAGCGTGCCAAAAATTAAAGTAATAAATAGAGATTCTTAATGGCTCTCCACAATCCACTTTGCAATGGCAAGGCAGCTGAAAAGCCTTCTGAATGGAAGGCTTTCCTCAACTTGGGCAAATCGATTTTTTAACTAAATAGAGGATTATTCCGAATTATATCGAATCTATCTTTGAACAAAAATAAAGGAGTGAAAACTTTGATTGCAAAGGAAAGATCCATCCCTCTCAGAATTTTAGCGAATGAATCATTATTAAGGCGTCTCCCTCAAAATTTTGACAAACTACAACTGATTGAGAAAGATCTTAGTAAAAGAAGAAAAGGCTATATCGGAGAAGAAGCAACTGATTACTACGTCAACAAACTCCCCAATAAGGAATACACCATTTTCAGAAACCTCCGCTTACAAAACGGGCAAGAATACTTCCAGCTAGATACATTAATGATTTCCTCCACATTTGCTCTCATCCTTGAATCCAAAAATATTGGTGGTACACTCTACTTTGATTCCAAATTCAAACAGCTAATCCGCTTTATTAATGACAATGAAGAAGGATTCCTAGATCCAATTACGCAAGCAGAACGACAAAAAAGAGAGTTACGAAAATGGTTCATGAATAAAAATATATCTATTCCTATTGAATATTTGGTAATTATCAGCAACCCTTCGACCGTTATAAAAACAGATTCGCAAAATTATCTAGCTTTTAAAACCGTAATACATGCTCACGAGTTATTAGATCGAATTGGGAAAATAAAAAAGCCATTTACCGAAGAGATATTAACGCAAAAGGAAATAGCAAAGCTAGCCAAAGTACTAGTAAAAAACCATACGCCTGAACAGATAAAAGTTTTAGATCTATTTAAAATCCCTAGAGCATCCTTAATAACAGGAGTACAGTGCCCCAAATGTAATGCTACCCCAATGAAACGTATATACGGAACTTGGTTTTGTACCAGCTGTAAGCAAAAAGATAAAACGGCTCACCATCAAGCTTTACTAGATTACTCCCTTTTGATCAATTCCTCGATTACAAATCAGCAATTTCGTGAGTTCCTTTGCCTTTCTTCTGCAGATATTGCAAAAAAGTTACTATTTTCAATGAATTTACCCTATTCTGGTTCAAATAAAGGTCGCATTTATCATTTAGACTCCCTCTTAAATGGGGATATCGGTCACTTTCGCTAATATATCGGCTACTTTTCCAATATATCGGTCAGTTTCAACAATATATCGGTCACTTTTCAAATATATCGGCCACTTCCATTAAAAAGGGCGACTGCTACGAAGGCAGTCACCCAATATATTACTTACTCAAATTATAAAAACTCTTCAACCCATCATATACCGCTAATTCACCAAGCTCGTCTTCGATACGAAGAAGCTGGTTGTATTTCGCGATACGGTCTGTACGGGACATGGATCCTGTTTTGATTTGGCCAGCGTTTGTGGCAACAGCGATATCAGCGATCGTAGCATCTTCTGTTTCGCCGGAACGGTGAGAAACAACTGCAGTGTAGCCTGCACGCTTCGCCATTTCGATTGCTTCAAATGTTTCCGTTAATGTACCGATTTGGTTTACTTTAATAAGGATGGAGTTGCCTACTCCTTGCTCGATGCCTTGAGCAAGCTTTTTCGTATTTGTTACAAATAGGTCATCACCAACAAGCTGTACTTTGCCGCCAATGCGTTCAGTTAATAGCTTATGGCCTTCCCAATCATTTTCGTCTAAGCCGTCTTCGATTGAGATGATCGGGAATTCGTTTACAAGCTCTTCATAGAAGTTCACCATATCTTCTGAAGTTAAGCCAGTGCGTCCTTCACCAGCAAGATCATATTTGCCAGTTTCTTTATTATAGAATTCAGAAGAAGCAACGTCCATCGCAAGATAGATATCATTTCCTGGCTCATAGCCTGCATTTTTAATAGCTTCAATAATAACTTCTAATGCTTCACGGTTAGATCCAAGGTTAGGAGCAAATCCACCTTCATCCCCAACAGCTGTATTTAAACCTTTACCTGATAAAACCTTTTTCAAAGAATGGAAGACTTCTGCACCCATGCGGATTGCTTCTTTAAAAGTAGGAGCTCCAACAGGCATAATCATGAATTCTTGGAAGTCCACATTGTTATCAGCATGTGATCCGCCGTTAATGATGTTCATCATCGGCGTTGGAAGCTGCTTCGCATTAAAACCGCCAAGATAACGGTATAATGGAAGACCAACAGACTCTGCAGCCGCATGTGCAGCAGCCATAGATACACCAAGAATCGCGTTAGCACCAAGCTTACCTTTGTTTTCAGTGCCGTCTAATTCGATCATGGCACGGTCAATCCCAACTTGGTCTGTTACATCCATGCCGATAATTGCTTCTGCAATAATATCATTGACATTATCAACTGCTTTTTGAACCCCTTTACCAAGGTAGCGAGATTTGTCTCCATCACGAAGCTCAACTGCTTCGTACTCTCCAGTTGAAGCTCCAGATGGAACCATCGCACGGCCAAAGAAACCAGATTCAGTTAAAATTTCTACCTCAACTGTTGGATTACCACGGGAATCTAGTACTTCACGAGCATAAACATGTTGGATAAATGGCATATCAATTCTCTCCTTTAAAATTGGTTTTATAATGAATGTTAAAAATTAACAATTTCCACTTAGTGCCTATCACTAAAGCTTTCAATCAGCACACTATTCCTTGCTAATTAGCGTCTTTCCAGTCATTTCTGCTGGCTTTTCTACATCAAGTAAATCAAGCACGGTTGGAGCGAGATCCCCAAGGATTCCATCATGACGAAGCTCAATACCAGCTTGTGTGATGATGACTGGCACTGGATTTGTAGTATGAGCTGTCATTGGATTTCCTTCAAGCGTCACTACTTCATCCGCATTTCCATGATCAGCCGTAATGATGGCTTTTCCGCCCTTTTCAATAATTAAATCAACAATTTTCCCTAGACATTCATCAACCGTTTCCACTGCCTTAATGGTTGGCTCTAGCATACCGGAATGACCAACCATATCCGGATTAGCAAAGTTTAAGATAATCGCATCAAATTTATCTGCTTCAATTTCTTTCAACAATGCATCGGTCACTTCATAAGCACTCATTTCCGGCTTTAGATCATAAGTAGCAACCTTCGGAGAATTTATCAAAATCCGTTCCTCGCCTGGAAATTCTGCTTCGCGTCCTCCGCTCATAAAGAACGTCACATGAGGATACTTTTCAGTTTCAGCAATCCGCAGCTGCTTCAATCCATTTTGTGATAATACCTCACCTAATGTATTATCCAAATTCGTTGGTTCAAATGCTACATAACCATCAACCGTTTCACTGAAATGAGTTAAGCAGACAAAGAAAAGATTCTCTGGATGCTTAGGACCTCTGTCAAAGGAACGGAAATCTTTATTTGTAAAAGTGTTAGAAATTTGGATGGCCCGGTCCGGACGGAAATTATAAAATATTACCGCATCATTGTCTTGAATGGTTGCAACAGGCTTGCCATTTTCCTGTGTAAGCACTGAAGGAATGACGAACTCATCATAAATTCCATGGTGATAATTATCCTCAACCAAGTCAATCGCATTGGAGTATGTTGGACCTTCTCCGTACACCATAGAACGGTAAGATTTTTCAACGCGCTCCCAGCGCTTGTCGCGATCCATGGAATAATAGCGGCCTGAGATTGTGGCAAATTTCCCGACACCGTATTCCTTCATTTTTTCCTCAGCAGCTTTTATATAGCCTTCTGCTGTCTGCGGACCGACATCACGGCCATCTAGGAAACCATGAACATAGACTTTTTCGACACCCTCTTCTGCAGCCAAATGGAGAAGGGCATACAGATGATTAATATGACTATGAACACCGCCATCAGATAGCAAGCCCATAATATGTAAGCTTGTGCCATTCTTTTTTACATGATCCATTGCTTTTAAGAAGGTCTCATTTTTTTCGAATTTTCCTTCGCGAATCGACACGTTCACTCTTGTTAAGCTTTGGTACACGATACGTCCGGCCCCGATATTTAAATGCCCGACCTCCGAGTTTCCCATTTGTCCCTCTGGGAGTCCGACTGCTTCCCCGCATGCGGTTAATGTGGCATGGGGATAGGAGTTCCAATAACGATCATAGTTAGGCTTCTTTGCCTGAGTAACGGCATTCCCTTTTTGCTCATCTCTTAGACCAAAGCCGTCTAAGATGATTAATGCTACAGGTGCTTTACTCATACTTCCCTGCCTCCAATAATTGCAGGAATGATTGCGCCTCTAGACTTGCTCCGCCCACTAACGCACCATCAATATCAGGCTGTGCCATATATTCTTTAATATTAGAAGACTTCACACTGCCGCCATATTGAATGCGAGTAGCGCCTGCTGCTTCTTTTGAAAATTGCTTTTCAACGACTTGTCGAATATAGGCACAAACTTCATTTGCATCTTCAGCACTTGAAGATTTACCTGTTCCAATTGCCCAGATTGGCTCATAAGCAATGACCGTCTGTTTGACCTGCTCTTCTGATAAGCCTTTTAATGCATTTTCAACCTGCGAGCCTACGATAGCATTCGTTTCGCCATTCTCACGTTGTTCAAGTGTTTCACCAACGCACACAATTGGTGTCAGATTGAACTTGAAAGCAGCAAGTGTCTTCTTGTTCACAGCTTCATCTGTTTCATTAAACATTTCACGGCGTTCTGAATGGCCAAGAATGACGTATTTCACACCGATATCCTCAAGCGCCACTGGGCTAATTTCCCCTGTAAAAGCACCGCTTTCCTCATAGTGCATATTTTGAGCACCAATTCCAACACCATAGCCTACTAAGGATTCCAAAAATAGAGCTGGAGCACATACCACTGTTTCTACTTTTTCTTGATCCGGTATATTGCCATCGATTTCTTCTAGAAATGCTTTAGCCTCCGGTAGTGTTTTATGCATTTTCCAGTTTCCTGCAATAATGGGTTTACGCATGCTGGCACATCCTCTATGCTAAAATTTTAGTAACCTTTCAAGCTTCTTATTTATCATTTAAAGCAACAACACCAGGTAAGGTCTTTCCTTCCATAAACTCTAATGACGCTCCACCGCCAGTAGAAATATGACTCATACGATCTGCTAAATGGAATTTTTCAACAGCTGCAGCAGAGTCTCCCCCGCCAATGACAGAATATGTATCATTTGCTTCTGCTAAGCTTTCCGCTACTGCTCTCGTTCCACCAGCGAACTTTTGCCATTCAAACACACCCATTGGTCCATTCCAAATGACAAGCTTGGAGTTTTGGATAACATCGCTATAAATCTCTGCTGTTTTCGGACCGATATCAAGGGCCATCCATTCAGCTGGAATCTCATCAATGGAAACTGTTTTAGAATTAGCTTGCTGTGAAAATTCCTCAGCAACAACGGCATCAACAGGCATATAAAATTTAACGCCCTTTTCTTCAGCCTTCACCATAAAGGATTTTGCTAATTCAATTTTATCCTCTTCTAAAAGAGAATTTCCAATTTCATAGCCTTTCGCTTTCACAAATGTATAAGCTAATCCGCCGCCAATAATTAAGTTATCTACTTTTTCAAGAAGATTTTCAATGACGCCGATTTTATCCTTTACTTTCGCACCGCCAATGATCGCTGTGAATGGGCGCTCTGGATTTGAAAGGGCTTTTCCAAGTACATCTAGTTCCTTTTCCATTAATAGTCCTGATACAGCAGGGATATGATGCGCAATTCCTTCTGTTGAAGCATGTGCACGGTGTGCTGCACCGAAAGCATCATTTACATAAATATCCGCTAATTCAGCAAAGGATTTCGCTAAATCTGAATCATTTTTTTCCTCACCAGGATAGAAGCGAACATTTTCTAGAAGAAGGACATCCCCTTGCTCCATTTCTTCGATCATGGCTTTAACTGTATCGCCATACGCTTCATCCGCTTTTTTCACATCCTTGCCAAGAAGCTCGGATAAACGCCCTGCAACTGGTGTAAGACGTAATTCCTCGACAACCTTCCCCTTTGGACGACCTAAATGACTTGCTAAAATAACTTTAGCTCCTTGGTCCATTAAATATGTAATAGTAGGAATTGCTGCACGAATTCGAGTTTCATCCGTTACTTTTCCATCTTCCATCGGCACATTAAAGTCAACACGGCAAAAAACTCGTTTCCCTTTTAACTCTACATCTTTCACACTTTTTTTGTTCATAGAAATGGCCCTCCTGATTTTTGGCTAGTAACTGGCACTAATCTGATAGCTGTTGAATCATTTCTTTTAAGCAAATGCGATGGACAACCATCTACAATTGCTGCAAAAATTGTTTATAATAAGAAAAGCGCAAGCGCCTTGCTCACCCCCGACAAGCATAAGACAGGCCGACGGGAAAGTTGTTCTTTAACTTTCTTGGCGGACTGGCTTATGACCTCGAGGTCGACAAAAGCGCGACGTCCTGTCGCATTGTCGACACTAGTACGTCCTGTACGTCGGGGGTAGGCGCTGGAGCTAGACAATTCTCAAACTCGAGAAAAGTTATATTTTCTTATTTTTTTAGAAAAACTTGGCGTTCTCCAAGTCCTTCCGGTAAATGCTTAGTCTCTTATGCGGTCTCCTTAATAGAGACTTTATCGAAACTTCACATCCACTTTAGCTGGCTAATAAATTTAAACCTTCTTTTTTTAGCCAAAAAGAAGAGGGGATGAATTCCCGCTCCCCTTTTACCCTCTATCATTATAGTCGTTTATTGTTCTAATTTCCAATAGGTCTAAGTACTTTCTAGCCATTTTAATTAATGAAAGTTTTCATTTCTATCGGTAAATCCAATTTCCCCTTAAATTCCTTTTTGAGCAATATACTCGACAAGGTCAACAACTCGGTAAGAATAGCCTGTTTCATTGTCATACCAAGAGATTACTTTTGCCAAATTGCCTTCCATGACCATTGTAGAAAGAGCGTCAATTGTTGATGAGCTTGTGCTTCCGTTATAATCTCCAGATACGAGCGGCAACTCATTGTAGCTTAAAATGCCTTTTAATTCGCCCTCTGCCGCTTCTTTTAATGCTCCATTTATTTCATCTACTGTTACATTTTTTTCAAGTTCAACAACTAAATCTACTAAAGAAACATTTGGAGTTGGAACACGAACCGCTCCTCCATTTAATTTTCCTTTTAACTCAGGCAGCACAAGGGAAACTGCCTTTGCTGCTCCTGTTGTTGTTGGAATAATATTCTCAGCAGCTGCACGAGCACGGCGGTAATCCTTATGAGGTAAATCAAGAATTTGTTGATCATTTGTGTAGGAATGAATGGTTGTCATCATTCCACGCTTAATTCCGAACTTATCATTCAAAACTTTAGCAAATGGCGCTAAACAGTTTGTTGTACATGATGCGTTTGAGATGACATGATGATTAGCCGCATCATATTTTTCATGGTTTACACCCATTACAATCGTAATATCTTCATTTGATGCTGGTGCAGAGATGATTACTTTTTTCGCGCCAGCTTCTAAATGCTTCGCTGCATCCTCACGTTTTGTAAAGCGCCCTGTTGATTCAATAACTACGTCCACCCCTAGATCTCCCCAGCCCAGCTGAGCAGGATCACGTTCAGCAAGCACTTTTACTTTATGGCCGCCAACTACTAAGTATTCACCATCTACTACTATTTCTTCCTTCAATGTACCATGAACAGAATCATATTTTAAAAGATGTGCAAGCATGTTTGCGTCTGTTAAATCATTTACGGCAACAATTTCGATATTCGGGTTATTTAATGCTGCACGGAAAACTACACGTCCAATTCTTCCGAATCCATTTATACCAACTTTAACAGTCATTATTTTTTCCTCCTAATTATTTGGCTAAGTTATATTTCCCTGTTGATTTCCGCTGCAGGCGCTTAGCGATCGCGGGCGGTCGGGGAGCCTCCTCGTCGCTATCGCTCCTGTGGGGTCACCCTTTGACTCGCATTTCCCGCAGGACATTGAATAAGCTTCCCAGAATAATCACCGCACGAAGAAAATGCGTTAGCATTTTCGAGGAGTCTCGCGCCTTCCGCTCCAATCAACAACAAATAGCATTGTCAACACTGAGCTTTAACACAGCCAATTATTTTAATTTATATTTATTATTAATGAAATTTTCTTATAGGTATTAGTTCTTAAGCAATTCAGTTGCTGCTCCCTCATCTGTTACAAGAACGGTCGATTTTGGCGCTTGATTCATATAAGCAGCAATAGCCTTTGCTTTTGATTTTCCTCCAGCAACGGAAATGATATTCGGGATATTAGATAAGTCCTGAAGCTGTAATCCGATGGTTTGTACTTTATGAACGACCTCTCCTGCTTCATTAAAATAATACCCAAACGCTTCTCCTTCTGCTCTGCCATTTTGGATGAAAGCTATCTCTTGATCGCTTGTTTTACGGCGTTTTGCCATTGTCATAGCGTCCCCAATTCCATGTAAAACGATGCTTGCGGATTTAATTAAACTAAGAACCTCGTTAATTTCAGGCTCTTTTATAATAGATCTGTACATTTCATCGCTTACTTGATCAGGCACATAAAGAACTCTATGCTTTGAAGCTGTACGATCTGCCATGGTTGCACAAATGGTGTTTGCTTGATTTTTCACATCCTCGCCAATTCCGCCTCTAGCAGGAACAAACTGCAACTCATAATCCGCAAACTCAGGGGACAGCATATTTGCCACAGCCGCCATTGTCGATCCACCCGTTACAGCAATAATATTTCCTCTATTTAAACATGATTTCATGAATTCCGCGGCAGCTCTTCCTAATTCACTTTTTACCCATGGAGACTCATCGCTGTCACCTGAAACAACAATAATTTTCTGAATCTCAAGCTTTCTTTGCAGTTTAGTTTCTAATTCATTTATTCCTGATACTTCCCGCATCATATGCTCAAGTTTATCCAGCAGCTCCTTTCCATCAGAAGTAAGGCTCATTCCTTGGCTTGAAATCACGATTAGATTCTGGCTTTTCAGAAACTCGACTTCTCCTCTTAAGACCCTTTCCGTCAGGTTAAGACTTACTGCAAGACTCCTTCTCCCTACCGGTTCCATTAAGCCGATATATTGTAGAATCTGATAGCGCTTTTGCATAACAACTAGCAATTCGGGCAATAATCTTTTTTGAATATCGATGAGTGAGTACATTTTCTTGCTCCTTTATATATAGATGTGGACATTTTTTGTCCCTCATAGTCATATAATGTCCCACTTAAGATAAAAAAAATCACCCTTGCCTCAATTTCATTTTAACAGGAGTGATCTGGAAGTTCAACTTTTAACTTTTGCTTTTTTCTGAAAACACTTCTATAATCGATTGTTTATCTATCTGGCCATATTGGACTTCCACACCATCAATTTCGACAACGGGAATCATTAGTCCATATTTTTCAGTCAGTTCATCACTTTGATCAATATCCGCTTCTTTATAAAGAAAATCCCACTCTTCTTGTAATTCCAATATTATGTTTTTGGCTTTATCACATAAAGGACAGCGGTTCCGTGTATAAAGCACAAGGGTACTTTGCTTCACCGTTATTCTCCTTTTCAATCGTATCTTTTTCTTTTTGAAGATGATGGGATGCCAAGCTGATCGCGGTACTTCGCAATCGTTCTCCTTGAAACAACCATCCCTTCCTTTTCTTTTAACAATTGTACAATCTCTTGATCAGATAATGGCCTTTGCTTATTTTCTCCTTCAATCATTTTACTTATGATCGTCTTGACTTGCTTTGATGAAGTATTCTCATCAGAAGTGGTTTTAATCGTGCTTGAAAAGAAAGAGCGCAATTCAAAAGTGCCAAAAGGAGTTTGAGCATATTTTTCTCGAACAGCCCTGCTCACCGTTGATTCATGAATTTCCACCTCATCGGCAATATCCTTCATCGTCATCGGACTTAAATATGAAGGTCCTTTGATGAAAAATTCTTGCTGCTTTTCGACAATTTTCAAAGAAACCTTGGATAATGTTTCTTTTCTCTGCTCTATGCTTCTCATAATCCAATAATAATCTTGTTGATTTTCCTGTAAAAAGCGTTTAACCTGTTTATCTTTATTGGAGGAAAATTGTTTGTAGTATTCATTATTAAAGCTGATCTTTGGTAAAGCTTCATCAAAAACACTGACAAAAAAAGAATTTCCATCCCAATCAATGACTACATCTGGAATGATATAGGCCGATTTTTCGTGCTGAAAAGAGGAAGCAGGTCTTGGATTTAATGTTTGAACAAAGTCAAAAACCTCTTGAATATCAGACATTTTAATCCCAAGAATTTTTGTAGTGTCCCTCCACTTTTTTTCTGCGAATGCACCGAAATGATTCTCTATAATTTCTTCAGCTAAGGGATTTCTTTTCTCTAGCCTCTTTAGCTGCAAAAGAATGCATTCATGCAAATTACGAGCGCCAATACCAGCAGGCTCTAATCCCTGTAATAGATTAAGAGTTTGCAAGACTTTTTCTTCCGAAATATGAAAGCGAATAGCGATTTCATCCAGCTCTACTCGCAAGTAACCGTTTTCATCCAAACAATCAATAAGATAGTTAAATACCTTTTCTCCTTCAGCATTAAGAAGATTAAAATCAAGCTGAGCCTTTAAGTGCTCTTCTAGATAAAGTTCATTCCTGCCGATTTGTTCGATCCAATTTTGCTTATCTTTTTCTATCTTTTTTTTCGCTGGTTTTGCGCGATCAAAGCGGGGGTCCATCGCCTGAACATGATTGGATTCAATTTGTAGTAAGGGATTTTCCAAAGCTTTATTTTCTAGGAATGCAGAGAGCTCCTGCGCATTGTATTGCAGCAAGGCTATCGCCTGAGTCAGCTCCTGAGTCATCGTTAACTTTAATGTCTGCTGCTGCCATAACCCAGCCTGTAAATTCATCATACATCCCCCCTTCACTCCATTTTACAATAACGCAGTAGAATGTTGAATGGAAAGATATTGGCATTAAGGAAAGTGGGAGTGCCTTTTGGGTAAACAAAGGACAGTTCATTCTTCTAAATTTTTATTTTTTTATCTTGGTTGAGCTTTCTCTCTTTTGTGTAAAGTGAGGTTGTCTTATGAGACCGCTTTTTGGAGATATCTTCGTTTTGGTGGTCTCATGAAACCTCTATGAGACCGCTTCATGGCGATTTTTTGGCTTTGCTGGTCTCATGAACCCTCTATGAGACCACTTCTTAGCGATTTTTTGGCTTTGGTGGTCTCATGAAACCTCTATGAGACCTCTTCTTAGCGATTTTTTTACTCTGGTGGTCGCATGAAAACTTCATGAGACCGCTTCTTAGCGATTTTTTGGCTTTGGTGGTTCTCATGAAACCTCCATGAGACCTCTTCTCGGCGATTTTTTGACTTTGGTGGTCTCATGAAACCTCTATGAGACCGACCTTCATTCTTTCTCCCCCATTCAAAAAAATTATCGAGTATGATTATTGTTCTATACTTAGTCTATCTTGTGTTTCCTTATTTAACCAGAAGCATTTTTAAATTTAATCGACAGGTTCATAAGATACTCCACTACCTCTAACTAGGTATTCACCAGTCTCGGCATCCACAATAATGTATTTATGTTCAAGAGTTTTGTCATTGTCCCATATAGCACAATAGAAGTATATTTGACGGTGTGGGCTTACTCCAGTATGCGGATGAGCGTATACATTGTACAAATTTATAAAGTAGTGTTTAGTTACATTTGATTTGATAAAATCTTCTAGATTTTTATAAAGTACTTTTTTCCGTAAAATTATATCTGCCACAATATTTTGTGAATAACCAGGATAGCTTCGAAAGAACTCCTCTGCACTAATAAAGTGTTTCTCCTTATTGTCCATATATTTATAATTGTTTTCAGACTCTGCATAAGTTACATAATTTAAACTTAACACTAAAAAGGAAAATACTATAAAAGCATAAAGTCTAATCATTTATTTTCACCTCATTTTAGTGTTTCCATTTAGTTTTTAAAAAAACAAATCCTACCTTTTGTTTATTTATCCACAAATAATGCTACAAATTACCCAATGAAACCCTTTCCCTAAAATGTTATTATTTTCATATACTTATAAGAAAGAGGTCTTTATATGAAAAAACTATCCATCCTATTTGTTGCTCTATTTGCGTTATTCGGGTTTACGCTCTCTCCTGATGCCGCTTCTGCACAAAAAGTAATGTGGGGGAAAACCGAATTGAAACCTGGACAAATTGGGAAAGTAACAATCTTAAAATCAACCACTTTATTCAAAGTAGAAGATGGCACTTCAGGACCTGTAACTTATGACCCTGTGCGCGAATTAAAACCAGGTGAAGAATACCGTGTATATGGTACTAAAACTATACAAGGATATGCTCCTCTTTATGATGTTGGTGGTGGCTTTTATGTGGTACAAAGTGATGGGTATGGCGGTCGTAATATAGGTCATTTAAAGTACGAAACACCATCTAAAGCAAAACTTTCCTTAGTGAATAAGAAATAGTCACCGTCAGGTGGCTTTTTCTTTTTTGAACAGCCCCCAAAACTCCTATACTGACCTATCATTTTGTTTCATTGAACTTTTGCAAAAAATGAACAGGTATAATTTTGCTAAATCCTTTTAAATAGACACATTTTTGTCCGTTACTTTCTATTTCATCAGATTCGCATTTATATACCCAAGTCGTTCCTTTGAGATTCATATGTTCAAGCCCTTCCTTGAATCTAACCCTATCCTCTTTTCTTAACATGATTAACACACTCCCTAATTAACACTTTTGCTTAATTTGTTAATTAAAAATCTTCCTCAACTCCTACCCATCTATCATGAAACTCATTATTTATCGGAAATTCTAACGCTTCTTTTTCGGTGGAAAATGCATTAATAAATATCTGAACTTCGTTTCCATTTCCGTCATAGACAATACCATAAAGCTTCCAAGGGTGTTCTCCTAATTTCAATTCAAGCTCCCTCCCCTAATTTACTTATTGCTTAATGAATTTATTTTACTTTTTAGGAAAAAATATTTTTGTTGGACAAGGTAATCACGTTGGAGTCTGCCTCAAGAATGCCTTGTGCCAACACCATTCAGCCCAATCCTTCTCATTATCAAAGGCATAGACTAAATAGAAGTGATTTCCTTTCGTTCACCAGTTTACTTTTGAGCCTGTATGGCTCTTTTTTATTTAGGAACTTCGCTTACTCTTTTGTTTATTAATCCTCTGGATAATTAGTAATGGTTTGTACTTTTTCAACTCTGAACATATAAACTTCATGCTCACCTAAAAGCTCTCCGCTTTCCAAATCCTTACTAGCATCATCATAATCTTTTTGTGCTTTTTCTTTTGTTCCGTGGAAGCAGATTTCTCCCGATGCAGTATCATAAACCATCCATTTTTTACTCATTTCTTAACCTCCTAAACATTCTATATCTAATGAACACTTTGCTTAATGTATTTATTCATATAACCAAAAATCTTTATGAATTTTTTATTTACCAAGAACAGATAATAATTTTAGATAAAAGATCCAGGAGATGAACTAAATGTCTTACCACAGTATTAAAGATATTTTCGGTGTAAATGGGCGTGCACGTAATTCAACTAAAAAAGATAATAATGATCCTTTTAAAAATCCCATTATCCATAAACGTATAGATGGTCAAGTAATAGTACCCATTGATACTGAAAGACTGTGGGGAAGATAAATTTCCCTTCGGCATATCCAAGTCATTATTTTAATTAGTGACATATTATAAATCGAACAGAATATACTTCGCTAAACCAGTTTGCTTATACTTGAGCCTTAATGGCTCTTTTTTTCGCTACATAATTACTCAAGAGTTGATTAACTCTGGATTCTCGTAAATGTTGCCGATGACAGTTGCGTATTTGGGATAAATCTTCACTCCACTAAGCTGACTAATAATTTCTCCATCTTCGTTAAATTTCTTACATTTGTTAAGGACAAATCCCTCAGAAGGCCTATAATTTACCACACCTATAAAATAACCGGATTCTTCAATTTCTCTATCAACAAATCCAAGAGAAACAGGATCAATGATGTCTCTGCTAATCTCAAATTCTCGTCGCATGATATCGCCTGCAAAAATCTCTTTACCGTTCTGATCCAGTCTGCCGATAAATTGCCCCATAGATTTCAACTCGCATTCAACAGGACTACCGTCTGTGTACAAGATGGCATTGTCGGTAATTCCCTTTTCTTGCTTATACTCTTCTGTGTAGTCGCATTTGAACCAACCGTGACCATAATGCCAACTGTTTGTTTCAATGCTAAAACCTCGAAATTTTGGCTCACGCACGATCATTCCTCCTTATTCCGTACTTTTCTTGCAAAGATTCAACATCCATAGTTACCTTATCAAGCAATCGCTTTTCCTCCAGTAATTCCTTTTCGGTTGCATTTGGTCTTTTGATGTAATGCTGCAATGCGTGCTTTATGATTTGTAACTTCTTGTATTCAGACATTGTTTCACCTCATAACTAGAAAACATAATACAAAATCTATTTATTTGAAATGATCGCTTCTACTTTTTCCGTTTCATACATATTGAGTTCAAAAATGGCTGCTTTTGTATCTGTATCTTTGCAATGCTTTGTAAGAAACTTGCCGATCTTTTTCTGAAAATCAACGCTGTCTGAATCAGTTTTTATAATAAAAACGTTCTGCATCTAATGCCCCTCCTATAAAGTGAATCCATCTATTTTTTCATCCATGATGTCTTGATTTATGCCGATATATCGCATCGTAACTGCTGGGAAACTATGGTTAAATATCTCCTGTAATACCGCAACATCTTTATATTTTTGATAAAAATGGTAGCCGAAAGTTTTTCTTAGTGAATGAGTCCCAACCTCACTTATCCCAACTTCATTAGCTGCAGCATTTAATATTTTCCAAGCTTGTATCCTTTTGATATGCTGGTTCCCGCGACGTGATTTAAATAAATTTTCTTCATCGTTTTTATTTATGGTAAATTCATTTATTAATTGTTGGAGCTCCTTGTTTATCTTGAACCGCTTCATCTTCCCCGTTTTCTGTTCAGTGATTATTATGTGAGATTTCTCTCTTACATCACTTACTCTAAGAGCAAGAAGATCACTAATTCGAAGTCCGGTATTGATTCCCAAAACGAATAGAAAATAGTTTCTGTAATGCTGACGCATCAAAGCCTCTTTCATTTCCTCAATTTTTTCTAGTTCCCGTATTGGCTGAACGGTCTTCAATGATTTCACTCCTTAAGATCTTAGTTGTCTAATCATTTAATTTTGAATCTCTTAGCTTTTTTAGAGTCTCATCTAGCTCTCGTTGTTTACGTTCAATCTCGGCATCGTCAACCTTTGGCTTATCAGGCTGTTTTTTCTCATCTTCATAAAACCAAGCAGGTAGCATTTCAGTCCTTCGAGAATATCCCTGTTTTGGTTTACCTCGTTTTCTTTCGAATTCAACGTCAAGAGCAAAAACATCATTAATGGTTTTGACATTGCTATTAGCCCAGGCTTTTAATATGCCCTCTGCATAACTCCACTTTTTTTGTTGTTTAAGAGCCCGTTTCATTGCTTCTATCACTATTTCTTCACCTAGGTCATTTTCCCAATGACCTAGGTATTCTCCGATAAAAGAACTAATGGGTCCAAAATTTTCTTGATAAAAATCAGCAGCAGTATTCGGTTCTTGTTGTTCTTCTTTTTCTTCTTCTTTTTCTTCTTCTTTTTCTTCTTCTTGCCCCCGTATCGTTAACGAATCGTCAAAAGGTTGTTCTAGCAACGTTTCCTTCTTTTTTGATTCTATTTGTTTTTTTTCGTTTTCTATTCGTTCACGTAACGTATATGAGTCGTATAATTCCTTAATGTCTTTCTTCTTAACTCTCTCGCCAACAAAAGGAATTAAGGAAATATCTTTAACTGTTTTTAGTTCACTTTTTACACAATCAAGAACGGGTTTACCTCCACGGTTGAAGTTATATTTCCCCCAATTTTTGATTGCAATTTCTCTCGTCTCATAATTATAGGCCACAATTTTATGATGATTAATAAACCTATCCAATAACGAGTTGACGCTTTCAATCGAATACCCCATGTCGAAAGCCATTTGCTTTTTGGTGATTTGATAGATTCCTATTTGGGTAGTATTTGAGTTTGTTAATAGATAAAGGAAAAAGAATTTATCCTCAGGCGTCATTTCCTCGACTACTCTTGGATCATCCCAAAATTCCGTGTGAATCATTCTAAACTTAGCCATTCTTTACTCCTCCAAGTCTTTCGCATAAAGCCATACCGTCCTCAATTTGTATAAAACGATAATCAGGATAACGAACTAAATATTTGTGAACCTCAATTAAAAATAATGGCTCATTTTCCTTTTCTAGTAGCCATTTTGGAAGCAGTACTCTTGTTTGATTATTTAAGAGAATCATTCTTCGATGAAAATATAAACATGATGCTGTTTATTTTCAGGGATCTCAGACTTAATGCCTTCTGCTACATCCATGCATGCTGAAACAGTTTCCTCATGGATAAAAGCCGTGTGAATTGTTTTAAAGTTTTTATTTATGAGGATAGAAAAATCAACAGTGAATAACATAACTTGTCCACCTTTTTCAAAAATGGTATAATAAGTTACTAATATTTTTCAGAGGACTCGTGTTGCCGCACGATCCTTATTTTTGTTCCTGGCATTTTACAAACGTACGATAGATAGCCATATATCGATCTGCGTAATTCATTTCTCTCCACAGCTTAGTGCTTATTTTCAATTTCTCTCACCACCTTTAGCATTTAATGAATAATTAAGTGATTTTCCTCGGTAACCAAGCTTCTATGTAACGAATAGCAGGTTGCATATCCTTACGTTTAATGTCCCTATAGCTTGCTACTCCAAATCGATCTTTAATATCCTTATATAATTCACCGAATAAAGACGCTCTTGCAGATTTTTTATTTTCAAGCTGATATACTTTTTGTCCAACTGCTTTTTGAATCCTCCTTTGCTCACCATAGTCAAGAGTAATTTGCTGTTTTACCATATTTTTTATCTCATTCATCTCACCTTTTACTAGATTAATTTCCTCGGCAGTTTCAAGTGATAATTTCATAGAAGCAATAAGTTGCTCACGCTCCGTTAAAATTTTTACTTGTTGTTGAACATTGTAATAATCATCAACTAACATTTCGTAAGCATTCCAAGCTTGGTTAGTATTTAAAGACTTTGCGTGAAGCCATGCACCTTTTTCTGTCCAAAGGTACAAAACAGATGCATATTTAAGGCTATCGTCATTTTGACGTGACCCTTTAAATTCCTTTAGATCATCACCCGTTAGTGAAAAATAGTGCTTTCCATGCACATATCTTTCCGAATTACGTTGGAAGTTTCTATTAATCACTTTAACGTCAGTTCCGTATGATTCAGCTAACTGTGCAGTAGTCAAAGCTCTTAATCCATTTCTCTCAATGATTTTAAGTTTCATTATTAAAACTCCCTCGCTTCCGAAACGGTCCGATACAGCTGTATCACTTGAGGATTCTGTTTCTCAAAAACTTGAATGCGTTCCTTTCCAAATAGTGGGATTTGAAATGAGCCTTCAAGGTCCGTCATTAAACTTGCAAGATGGACACTTTTAATATGACTTGACTGCTTGGTTGATAAAATTTCTTTAAGACGTTTTGTGTAAGTGTTCATTTGACCGAAGTTCATTTTTATTTGCCTCCTCTATACTTTAAAAATATCTGCGAAATGTTTATCTAGGAACTTTGACATTTCATTTGCTTGAAAAGACCACGTTTGTCCTTTCGATTTCGGATAATAAACGAATCCTCCAATCTCACAATCTAGTATTTTTCGGAATTTCGAAGGATAAAGAATATTCTCCTTTATCCACTCGTGTTTGCGATTTAAACGTTTTTCTAAATCCTTCATGGACCAGTAGACGCCTTTGAGCTCATTTTGTTTGAGTTGTTCCAATTCAACTTTTTTAATTAAAACCGAATCATCAGGAATCGGAATGGTTAAACTAACTTGAAGTTGTTGCACCTGCTACCACATCCTCTATGAAATATACCTTTGTTCCTTTTTAGGAACACCAGGTTCAAAAAAATAGGCGATTGGTACGCCAAGTTCAATATGCATTAATTGTGCTTCTTTTAGTGTGAAATCACCACCAAAGCCGTTTAGTTTTTTACTGATAGTATTAGGTTTTGTTTTTAAGATGTTAGCAACATCCCTGTGTTTAATTTTATTTTCAACTAAGAAGGCTTTAATTTTATTGTACGGCTGTCTATTACTTGTATCCAATGCGCTCACCTCCTGCCGTTCCGTTTTAGGAACAACTCAAATATAAAACACATTCTTTCTTGTGTCAACAAAAAATGTTCCTCTACAGGAATGTTTTTTGAAATAATGTTGCATTTAAGGAACATCTAATATACAATATTCCCATACAAGGAATATTGACGGGAGAGAAACTCTAATGAACAAATTTGGTGAAAAGCTTAGGGAACTAAGAAACCAAAAGAATCTAAGTATAGATGAGCTAGTTTCAAAATTAAACAGCTCATACGAAACAAGTATCAGCAAAAGTATGATTTCACGATACGAGAACGGACAAGCTGATCCCAAGATGGAAAATGTACGGGTAATTGCTGATTTCTTTAAAGTTTCATCAGACTTTTTATTAGGTATTTCAGATACTACAGTAATACCTTTTCAACCTGAACTTACTGAAAAAGATGAAAAGGATATTCAAAAAGAGTTGCAAAAAATGATCGACGGATTAAATTCAAAAAATGGCTATGCTGCATTCGATGGTCAAACAATTGATGATATGGATGAAGAAGATAAGGAGCTCCTAATTGCAAGTTTAGAAAATACTTTACGTCTTGCAAAAAGATTATCTAAACAAAAATTTACTCCAAAGAAGTATCGTAAATAGGAAGGTGTCCCCCTTTGATCAACAAGAAGATTCAATACTTGATTAATACTTATGAAACAAACTGTCCATTTAAGCTAGCAAAATATTTAGGGATATTCGTTTCACATGAAGATCTTGGAGATACATTAGGATATTATAGTAAACATTTTCGAATGAAATTTATCCATATTAACCAGAATGCAAATGAAAAAGAGCAAATATATATTTGCTCACATGAACTTGGGCATGCTATTTTTCACCCTAATGATAATACTTCTTTTTTAAAGAAAAACACATTTTTTTCAGCAAACAAAAAAAGAGATTGAAGCTAATATTTTTGCTGTAAATTTAATCTTCAATGAACGGTTCCATAATCATGAATCTATCTGTATTCAAGAAGCAATAGAAGAATACGGAGTTCCTAAAGAACTAGCATTATTTAAGTGCAGAGAGTTTTAAAATTTTTTAACCTTAAAACCAAACATATATTCTGTTGTGAGGAGGTAATAACAATAGTTATAAATTTGGAGAGTTATAGAAAAAAGAAGATAAAAAAAGAAAGCAAAATATTAATTCCTGTATTTTCACGTATTTTCATAGAAAAAAACAAAGTCATTGGGGAGTTTGAAAGTGGCAAAAGAATAACTATAAAAGAATTGAAGGAGTGATGAACTATGGCAAGTTTCCAAAAACGAGGTAAGACTTGGCAGTTTACGATTAGCGCCAAACCTAAACCGATACGCAAAGGTGGATTTAAAACCAAAAAAGAAGCTCAAGTGGCTGCGGCAGAAGTAGAAGCTAATTTACAAAAAGGAATATCTCCACATTTCAAGAAAGAATCTTTTGATGAATATTTCAATGAATGGGTTAAGGTTTATAAATCAGATATTAGTCATGTTACATTAAAAAGATATAACGATACTTTAGAAACAATAAAAAGCTATTTTGGTGATAAACCCATCCAAGAGATTTCAAAGCGGGAATATCAAGTATTTTTGAACGAATATGGACTTACTCATGCGAAAGAAACAACAAGGAAAATTAATATTCATATTCGAGCTTGTGTGAAAGAAGCAATTGATGAAGGAATTATAAGGGTAGATTTTACAAGGGATGCAGTAATAACTGGTAGTGTAGAAGCTAAAAGGCCAGAGGAAAAACATTTGAACTATAGTGAAAGCAAACAGTTAATGAGTGAGATATATATACGCCTTGATCGTAGTTTAGGTTATTACTTACTATTACTAGGGTTAACATCAGGAATGCGCTTTGCTGAAATGATCGGCTTAACAAGAAAGGACTTTGATTTCAAAATAAACGAAATTAATATAAATAAAACTTGGGATTACAAAACAGGAAAAGGTTTCGATAAAACAAAAAATGATCCTTCAAATCGAGTTATCAAAATGGATAGTCGAACTATGAGTACCTTCAAAAAATTATTTCGAAACACTCCAGCCAATATTCATAATCTTGTTTTCTTTAGTCCTAGTAGTAAAAATAAAGTATTAACTAATGAATTTGCTAATAAAATTCTTAAAAAAACATTAAAAGATTTAAATATAGAACCTATTTCTGTTCATGGGCTACGACATACACATGCCAGTGTATTGTTATATAGAAAAGTATCAATTTACTTTGTATCAGAAAGACTTGGACACGCCACTATCGACACAACCTTAAGGCATTACTCACATGTAATCAAAGAATTACGTGAAGAAGATACTAAAAATACGATTAACACATTTGAACAATTGATTGTGTAAAATATGTGTAAAAAAAATTAAATTTATACCGTTTTCTATCGTATTCTCACAAAGGATTTACAGGAATTTAAAACGCCAAATATCGTTGATATATCAATATTTCTCAGTGTTTATTATTGTTTTTAAAAAAGACTAAAAAAGTCTTGGTGACGCCCTCGGCAGGAATCGAACCCACATCTTAAGAACCGGAATCTCACGTGCTATCCGTTGCACCACGAGGGCAAATATGAAGGAACGTTTTTTAATTATTTGCTTTGAAAAAATCGCACCTTTTATTGTGTTACGATTATTTATTATAGGTTAATTTTTTAAACTTTGCAAGGAAACTTTTGATTAAAAACTGATGCAACGGGAATGATGGGAACGGAGGTATAAGAAAAGTGTGTCGAATAAATAAGTTAATCTACATAAGCGATTTGTTTGACCTTTATTGACCATCAGTGTATCATAATACTACATACAGCAAAAAATCGTTTACTTACATCTTTGTATGTTTATCTCATTTTTAAAGGAGGATTTTAGAAGATGAACTTAATCCCTACAGTTATTGAACAAACAAACCGTGGAGAACGTGCATACGATATTTACTCTCGTCTTTTAAAAGATCGTATTATCATGCTTGGAAGTGCAATTGATGATAATGTAGCAAACTCCATTGTTGCACAATTATTATTCTTGGAAGCAGAAAGCCCTGAGAAAGATATTACCTTATACATTAACAGCCCAGGCGGCAGTATTACTGCTGGAATGGCGATCTATGACACAATGCAATTCATTAAAGCAGACGTATCAACAGTTTGTACGGGAATGGCTGCTTCTATGGGAGCTTTCCTCCTTGCAGCTGGTGCAAAAGGCAAGCGTTTCGTGCTGCCAAACAGTGAAGTCATGATCCACCAACCACTAGGTGGTGCACAAGGTCAGGCAACTGAAATTGAAATTGCTGCTAAGCGTATTCTATTCCTTCGTGACAAACTAAACACGATTCTTTCAGAGCGCACAGGTCAGCCATTAGAAGTCATCGCAAAAGATACAGACCGCGACAACTTCATGACTGCTGAAAAAGCTGTAGAATACGGGTTAGTTGACAAAATTATTTCACGAAATACTACAGAAGAAAAAAAGTAAATAAGCTAAGAACAAATGCGCAAGCGCCTTGCTCACCTCCGACAAGCACAAGACGAGCCTCACGGAAAGGTGTTCTTTACCTTTCTGGGAGGATTGGCTTGTGACCTCGAGGAGGTAGGCGCTGGAGCTGAACGTAGATAAACTATATCTCAAGTTATCAACAGATAGCGAAATTATAATTTCGCTATACAATAAAAAACAACTCGCATACCTAATCATGCGAGTTGTTTTTTACTAATTTTCCTGCTGAATAAAATCAGCTAATTCTTCAATCGCTTCGACTTCGTCTTTGCCATCTACAATTAATGTCACGACTGAACCCGAGCTAACAGCAAGACTCATTAAGCCCATGATGCTTTTTGCATTGACTTTCTTTCCTTCTTTTTCTAGAAAAACCTCTGATGAAAATCTGTTTGCTTCTTGAACAAATAATGCCGCAGGTCTTGCCTGTAATCCTGTTTTCAGTTTCACTTCAACCTTTTTCTCTACCATTGCTCGCTTTCCTCCCCTAATAGAATCTGATAATTTGTCATATCGATTCTCCTGCTCTCAGTTTATCTGCAATCTCATCTATTTTTCTTAAGCGGTGATTAATCCCTGACTTACTAATTGTACCTCCAGAAATCATTTCACCAAGTTCCTTTAATGTAACATCCTGATAGGCAACTCGCAGTTCAGCAATTTCCTTCAGTTTGTCTGGCAATATATGAAGGCCGACTGTTTCATCAATAAATCGAATATTTTCTACTTGACGAAGTGCAGCACCAATCGTTTTGTTTAAGTTCGCTGTTTCACAATTTACGAGACGATTAACCGAATTTCGCATATCACGGACAATTCGAATATCTTCAAATTTCAAAAGTGCATTGTATGCACCTACCACACCTAAAAATTCTGTAATCTTTTCAGCCTCTTTTAAGTATGTAATGAACCCTTTTTTCCTTTCAAGCGTTTTACTATTCAAGCCAAAAGTATTCATTAATTCACTTAATGAGTCATTATGCTCCTTATATAGTGAAAAAATTTCAAGATGATAGGATGAGGTTTCTGGATTATTAACCGATCCTCCCGCTAGAAAAGCACCGCGTAAATAAGAACGCTTACAACATTTCTTTTTAATCAAGGCTTCAGAAATATTATGTGTAAAAACAAAGCCATCGCTTAATATCTTCAAATCATCTAGAATCTCACTTGCCTTCTCCGACAATCTGACAATATAAACATTATTCTTTTTTAGTCTCATCTTCTTTCTGACAAGGAGCTCTACCTGTGCTTGATAGTTCTTTTTTATAAGAATATAGATTCTTCTTGCGATAGCTGCATTTTCAGTCTGTATATCGACAATTAGCTTTCTGTTGGAGAAAGATAGCGATCCGTTCATTCGAATAAGAGCAGACAACTCTGCTATTCCGCAGCAATCCTTAACCTCCAGATTCGTTAATTCCTTTTTCGTTTCTGAAGCGAAAGACATAATTCCTTCACCCCCTTATAGAAAAGCATAAGACAGGCCAACTAGAAGGTTGCTCTTTAACCTTCTGGACGGAATGACTTATGACCTCCGACGTATAGGACGTACTAGTGCCGACGTTGCCACAGGACGTGGCGTCTTTAGTCGGCGAGCCGATGGCGCCTGGAGCTAGACAGTAAAAAAGCGTAAGGCGCCGTGATCACCCCCGACAAGCACAAGACGAGCCTCTCGGAAAGGTGTTCTATTCCTAACTTCAATATTTATGCTGCATATTTATTTCATTCATTAGGAAAGAGTATAGCATTTCTGCGACTTCTTTTGTATCGTGACGAATCTTTCCGCCATCATAATTAACAATTTTACCTGGAATGACTTTCAGACCTAATTCATGAAGTCGGTCAATATCAAAAATAACGGGCTTTGCCATTTCTTCACTATACCGTTCTTGCACTTGTTTAGGAATATCTTCATTATTGACGAGAATCGTGTTAATAAAGGCACAGCTCATATGATCATAGATCGCTTTTACATGATTGCTCGCTGTATAATTATATGTTTCCCCAGCCTGCGTCATTAAATTACAAATATATACTTTTTTTGCCTTTGCACGGCAAACCTCTGAACCGAGTTTTGGCACAAGAAGATTTGGCAAAATACTCGTATAAAGACTGCCTGGTCCAATAATAATGAGATCTGCTTTCCTAATCGCGGTAATGGTTTCAGGGAGAGGCTTTATATGCTTAGGTGTTAAAAATACTTTTTTAATCTTTTTCCCAGAGTATGGAATTTTAGATTCTCCCGATACAATTGTGCCATCTTCCATCTCTGCATGCAAAATAACACTTTGATTAGCTGCTGGCAATACCTTTCCTCTTACATTTAAAACCTTACTCATTTCCTGGATGGCATGTACAAAATTCCCTGTAATGGAGGTCATTGCGGCTAGAATTAAATTACCTAGTGAGTGACCCGACAATTCAGTCGATGTTGAAAAACGGTGCTGAAACATCTCCTCAATAAAAGGCTCAACATCAGAAAGGGCTGCCAGTACATTGCGAATATCACCAGGAGGAGGAACATCCAAGTCGTTTCTTAATCTTCCGGAACTGCCTCCATCATCGGCTACTGTTACAATTGCAGTAATATCAACAGGATATTGCTTTAATCCCCGTAATAAAACTGGTAATCCTGTACCTCCACCAATTATGACGACTCTAGGCTGTCTGTTCGTCTTCATTTTCCTATTTCCCTTCTCCCCTGGATATCACGATGTGTAATTCGTGTATGGTAATCTTCCTTGAAATAATTACCAAGATATTCTGCTAATGCAACTGAACGGTGCTGACCACCTGTACATCCTATCGCAATCACTAGCTGGGCCTTGCCTTCTCTTTTGTAGTGTGGAAGCATGAAGGCTAACAGTTCGGTTACCTTCTCAAGGAATTTGCTCGTTTCCGTCCATTTGTGAACATAGTTGTATACTTCTTCGTCAAGTCCAGTTTTCGGACGCATATGGTCAATATAGTGAGGGTTAGGCAGAAATCTCACATCAAAGACAAGATCAGCATCAATCGGGATTCCATGTTTAAACCCAAAGGACATGACATTAACAGTAAACATAGTTGTTTTATTCATGGAAAATTCCGTAAGAATCTTTTCACGCAGTTCTCTAGGCTTTAATTGCGTTGTATTATAAACAATCTGTGCCCTTCCCTTTAGCTCCTCTAATAGCTCTCGTTCAAGCTTAATTCCTTCCAAAGGAAGACCAGAGGGTGCTAACGGGTGAAATCTTCTTGTTTCTTTATATCTACGCACTAAAGTCGAATCTTCTGCATCTAAAAAAAGAATTTGCGGGGTCACCCATGAAGTTTCCGAAAGATCATCGAGCGCTTTAAACAAGTGATCAAAAAATTCGCGGCCCCGTAAATCCATGACTAACGCTACCTTATTCATTTTATTCCCAGAATCCTTCATAAGTTCTAGAAATTTAGGCAATAATGTTGGCGGCAGATTATCTACACAGAAAAACCCAAGATCCTCAAAGCTTTGGATTGCAACTGTTTTACCTGCGCCGGACATCCCTGTAATAATAACGATTTGAGTTTCATTCACAGCACTCGTGCTCATGTTTTCTCCCCCTGACAGAATCTAGAATTAACTTGGATCTAATCGGTAACTAATTAACTCAAAATTCGGAGTGTAAGTGAAAGTCCCGTAAATGATCGCTTTCCCATGTATCATATATTCTAAGATATGATAATCTCCAACTGCCATTGGCAGATTTTTAATTCCCTCAAAGGGATGCCAACGTATTTTTCCTTCCTCTGATTCATCTAAATTCAATCCATCAGCTTCCGTTGCCAAAAAGGTAAACATCATCCATTCCGACACAACCCGATCGCCTTCCTTCATAATAAAGGTAAAAATCCCCTTAATTTTCGGATTGCGCAAATAAATGCCCGTTTCCTCTCTGAACTCACGTATGCAGGAGTCCCTAACCGATTCTCCCGGCTCCATCTTTCCACCTGGGGCTACCCACCAGCCGCGTCTTGGCTTTTGTAAAAGCAAAACTTGATCACTCTTTATTAACACACAGTTGGTGACTCGCTGCATTTTTATTCACCCCATTATTTTCCGTTCTGGCTTTTAATGAATTCATTATACTATTTTTGTCAAACAGTAACAATGAAATGGGTATATTTAAGCTATGGAATAAAAAACCTGTCCGTCGTACTTAATTCCTAAAATTAGCAACTGCGTCGAATTATCTTCTCCGCTGCCTATTTATACTTTATTAATGTGCAAAGAACAAATGCGCAAGCGCCTTCGGAACAATTAAAGGACAAATTGTTCCTGAGATGAATATTCAAAGAAGCTTTCCTTTGTGCTCACCTCCGACAAGCACAAGACGAGCCTCACGGAAAGGTGTTCTTTACCTTTCTGGGAGGATTGATCGAAATGTGAAGGCGACTGTTTAGGGACGACTGCATAAGACGAGCCCTGTAAGAAGACGTTCTTTGTCTTCTGGAAGGGATCGGCTTATGAAGCGAGTCCCTAGGAGCCGTAACTAGACAAGCTTGTGACCTCGAGGTCGACAAAAACGCGACCTCCTCCCAAAAGCTTCTCTTTTGGTCGTGCGATGTTTCGGTAACGTAGCTTTCCTTATCCTGTCGCATTGTCGACACTAGTTCGTCCTGTACGTCGGAGGTAGGCGCTGGAGCTGAACATAGATAAACTATATCTCAAGTTATCAACAGATAGCGAAAATTATAATTTCCTATACAAAAAAAAAAGCACAGAAGAATCTGTGCTTAACAAAGGATTATATCTTTAAAAGGGGGTCAATTTCTATTTTTATATTACCCGAAATTTATTTCACCACTGTTACAGGAAAATTAAAACACAATTACTTTTTGTAAATTTTTCCGAAAAGCCGATTATTAAAGCTGATCGAGTCTTTATTTAGAAGCAGTTGTAACTTTTGCTGAATAATATTAAAACTTCTCTTTTAATTCCTCGATATAATGTTGAGCACTTTGAGCTGCGATACTTCCGTCACCTGTTGCTGTCACAATTTGGCGAAGCATTTTCTCGCGAATATCTCCAGCTGCAAAAATGCCTGGGACCTTTGTTTCCATTTTTTCATTTGTTTCAATATATCCGTTTTCGTTTGTAATACCAAGATTTGCAAACGGCTTCGATAATGGAACCATGCCGATGTATACGAATACACCATCTGTTTTATACTCTTGCTCTTCACCTGTTTCAGTTGAGACAAGTGTAACACTTCCGACTTTTCCATTTTCTTCATTAATTTGCTTAACCGTATGATTCCAAATGAAATCGATCTTTTCATTATCAAATGCACGTTTTTGCAGGATGGCTTGAGCACGGAGAGCATCACGACGGTGTACAATCGTCACCTTAGTCGCAAAGCGTGTTAAGTAAACTCCTTCTTCAACGGCTGAATCCCCTCCGCCGATTACGACAAGCTCTTTTCCTTTAAAGAAAGCCCCATCACATACTGCACAATAAGAAACACCGCGTCCCCCTAATTCTTTCTCACCAGGGGCACCAAGCTTCTTATATTCTGCACCTGTGGTAATAATGACAGCTCGAGCTTTATATTGCTTTGAACCTGCTACTACTATCTTATACTCTTCCCCATCAATAATTTCCTTTATGTCGCCATATGCGTATTCTGCACCAAACTTTTTCGCATGTTCAAACATCTTTGTTGATAAATCAGGACCTAAAATATGATCAAATCCTGGATAGTTTTCAACTTCTTCTGTGTTTGCCATTTGACCGCCTGGAACACCGCGTTCAATCATTAAGGTAGACATGTTCGCTCTAGAAGTATATACAGCAGCAGTCATCCCTGCAGGACCTGCACCGGCAATAATAACATCATAAATTTTTTCTTCAGACACGTTATTTCATCCTCCTATAGTAAACGGCCACATGTAGTAAGCCAATTTTATAATTATTAATAATATGACCAACTACAATCATCCTATAAAAATAAAAGGATTTCGTCCAAATATATGCTTATGAAAGGAAGCTGTTCACTAATTTTATATATTTAGCCAGTGTTGAAGCAGCCATACCGTATTTGTCAGCGATTTGCTTCTGGGAAGCCTTTCCCCCTCTTAACTTAATCCAGACGGTTTCGATAGCGGCAGCCCATCCTTTATGATTTTTAATGGATTGATTACTATTAGATATTTCTACAAAAACAGTAAACCACATTAAAAATAAGCCTGCTTCTACGGTTCCAATAGGATGATTAGTTTCATAAAGAAGCGCCGCAGTATCGTGTACCGGCATCGTCTTCCAGGCATTCCCTTTGCGTATGAAGGATAAATACTCCCGTTCCAAATGAGAAAATCTCTGGTTTTGGTTTATTTCTCTTGAAGATAGTATTTCTTCCTTCCCATCTGACATAGCAGTTAAGAACAATGCAAAAAGACGCTCCTCAATATAATCACTGTCTAATTTCCTGAGAATCGATGAAGGATGATTCTCCAGTCCATTCTGGATCGTTTTTTCATCATTCCAAGGCTCAAATCCTTCTTTTTCAGGATTTAGTTCAACAGATTTCTCCCAAGCAGATTTTGCAATTTTTTCTCTGCCCGTAAAATAAGCAGCATAGGAGAGCCAGTAGTAAAAAGCGCCATCTCCATCAAATCCTTTTTTCTGCAGCCTGCGAAGCCATAAAAAAGCAGCATCGTACTCACCGATTAATGCAAAAGTTGCTCCAAGTTTAAACTGATGCTCAATGGATAAAGGATTGACTTTTTTTAGAACCTCTTTTAGTGCTTTTACTTCTTTATAATCACGCTCATAAAAAGCGAAAACAAGCTTGTTGCATAAAGCATGTAAATTTCCTGGATTTTCTTCAAATACCTTATCAAGAATGTCAGCTGCTTTTTGAATTTCTCCAAGATAAAAATACGCAAGCGCCAGATTATTATATGCTGACCAGTATTCGGGATACTCATCTATAACAGAATTAAGAATCTCTACCGCCTTCGGAAAATGACCCGACTCAAGAAGCTCTCGTGCATGCTCCTGTTTTGTAATGAGATCATCTTGTTCGTAAGGCTCCTCATCTAATTCCTCCGCTTCCATTGTGAGCAGCTCAAGAAGATCAAAAGTATCATCAGCAAATTCCCCATCCTCGTCCAATTCCAAATATAAATTGGCATGATGGTAGGCATCCTTAAAGAACCCTAAATGTGCATAATTATTGGCGAGAAAATAATGACATTCCACCATATCAGCATCAAGCTCTTCAATAATTCGATGCAAAAGACGGTTAGCTTGCTGGTAATCGCCCATTTCAGAATGAATAACAGCTAATTGGCAGACAATCATAGATTCATCTGGTTCAAGCTGAATCGCTCTTTGTAAATATTTTTTTGCTTTATAAAGATCCCTTTTGTGGTAAGCCTTTAATCCTTTTGAAAAATAATACTCACCTGTAGGGTTAAATAACAGTAATTTCCCCTTTGTTTTCCTTGCTTTAGAGTCTTTGCCCATGAAATCCTCCACCTTCATATTAACTCAAGTAGTATATCATAGAAGCAAGCTATTGGAGAAGGGATTGGAGGATATTAGCACTAGAGTTCATATCACACGGTTAAAAGGGCTTTCATATATTTGGGTCATTGGCTATTTTCATCGAAACCATGTGCTGACGGCAATGAAATAGAGAAAGGCCATGCCGATGGTTTGTATCGAATATTATCCTTCTTAATTGCCAATGAGGTCATTGATATAAATTATACTGGCCTTTTCAGCGCAGGTGCCGACAATTTTAAAAGAAATCGCGGTGCTGTTCAAGAGGTTGAATGCTCTTTTTTTCTATTATAAAGATTTGCCTTCTAGGTCGCGATTAGTATGGGATTTTTTGATACGTTTGATGGATAAGGTGGTAGAACCAATGGCGAGGAAGATGAAGTTTTAAAGAATGTGTCTTCATTATCAGCTAATGAAGACACTCTTGGCTACTTTTTTTACTTCTTATGAAATCACTCTTAGCTATTTATCCACGGAATATATCTTCATAACCGTTTTTCTTGTAATACTAGCTTTGGATGGTCCATTTTGACAAGGATCTGACCGCTTTTCTTGGAAAAACCGCTTTGGATGGTCCATTTAATCAAGGATCTGACCACTTTTCTTGGAAAAATCGCTTTGGATGGTCTATTTAGCCTAGTATCTGACCACTTTCCTTGGAAAAACCGCTTTGGATGGTCCATTTAATCAGGGAACTGACCGCTTTTCTTGTAATGCTAGCTTTGGATGGTCCAATTAATCAATAACCCATTTACGGAACTTCCACTTTTAATGAGCCCACCCTCTAATCAGCCGGGTTCCCTTCATGTCTTTTATCCAACACGCTTAACACTTCTTCAAACGGAAGATCCTGTTCTCTTAGCAAAACGAGTAAATGGTAAATTAAGTCGGCTGCTTCCCATTTAAGCTCTTCTTTGTCACGATTTTTTGCTGCGATGATGACTTCTGCTGCTTCTTCTCCGACCTTTTTCAAAATTTTGTCCACGCCTTTTTCAAATAAATAGGTTGTGTAGGCTCCTTCAGGTCGATTTTCTTCCCGCTCCTTAATAATTTTCTCAAGGGACAAGAGTATGCTGTAGTCTGCTAGGCAAGCAGCTGGTTCCCCCGACTGAAAAAGGCTCCCATCAAAACAACTCACTGTCCCCTTATGGCAAGCTGGCCCTGTAGGATCAACGAGTACAACGATTGCATCCTTGTCACAGTCGAATTTCATCTCCACAATTTTCTGCGTGTTCCCGCTCGTCGCCCCTTTATGCCAAAGTTCCTGCCTTGAGCGGCTGAAAAACCAAGTCTCTCCTGACTCCATTGATTTTTCAAGGGATTCCCGATTCATATAGGCTAGTGTCAGTACTTCTCTTGTAGTCGCATCCTGAACAACTGCTGGGATGAGGCCTTTTTCATCAAATGTCAATTCTTCGAAATTCATCGGACAGGCACTCCTTTTTCCTTTAAATAAGCTTTTACCTCTAATACAGAAGTTTCTTTATAGTGAAAAATGGAAGCTGCTAAGGCTGCATCCGCTTTGCCATCAAGAAAGGCTGAAGCAAAATGCTCTGCATTCCCCGCTCCCCCTGATGCGATAACTGGAATCGATACCGCCTCGCTGACTGCTTTTGTTAAGGCAAGGTCAAATCCCTTTTTTTCTCCATCTGAATCCATGCTTGTTAGTAATATCTCTCCAGCACCAAGCTTGACTACTTCCTCCGCCCACGCGATAACTTCCCATTCGGATGGTGTGCGGCCCCCATGCGTGTATACACGCCACGATCCAAGCTCTGTATCATACTTCGCATCAACGGCAACAACGATGCATTGTGAACCAAAAAATTTGGCTCCTTCTGTAATCAAATTCGGGTCATTCACAGCAGCCGTATTAAGCGATACCTTATCTGCACCCGCTCGTAATATCCTTTTCATATCCTCTAATGAGTTAATGCCCCCGCCAACTGTAAACGGAATCGCTAATTGAGACGCAACCGACCGAACGACTTCAACCATTGTTTTTCTGCCTTCAACAGAAGCAGATATATCTAGAAAAACAAGCTCATCAGCACCTTGCTCATCATAAAAACAGGCTAACTCAACGGGATCGCCTGCGTCACGCAGCTGTACAAATTGTATACCTTTTACAACTCGGCCCTCTTTTACATCGAGGCATGGGATAATCCGCTTTGTTAGCATGATGCCTTCACCTCTTCTAATGCTTCCTTGACTGTAAAGCGTCCTTCGTAAATCGCTTTCCCTACAATGGCTCCTGTAACCCCGTCGTTATAAAACTCTTTTAAACTAGTTAAATCAGCTAGCTTGCTAACTCCCCCAGATGCAATGATACTTTTTCCCGTTTCCTTTGCAAGCAGCCTGACTGCCTCTACATTTGGGCCAGAAAGCATGCCATCTGTTGCAATATCTGTAAAAATAAAGGTTTCAGCTCCCATATCAGCAAATTGTTTTCCAAGCTCAACTGCCTTTACCTCAGATGTATTCAGCCAACCATGAGTGGCAACATACCCGTCCTTTGCATCAAGTCCAATGGCAATTTGGCTGCCGTATTTCTTAATCATTTCAATGGCAAAAGCCGGATTGGAAACGGCCACACTTCCAAGAATGACACGAGATACACCATTTTCAAGATAATGGACAATATCTATTTCTGTCCGGATACCGCCACCAATTTGAATATTTGCCTTCAGCTTATTCGCGGCCTGAATCACAGAAACATCATTAACCCTTTTACCATCCTTTGCTCCGTCCAGATCTACCATATGAATCCAGGAAGCCCCTTCGTCCGTAAACTTCCTTGCCATCTCAAAAGGAGAATCCCCATATACCGTTTCTTGATCATAGTCCCCCTGCAGCAGGCGGACACATTTTCCGCCCCTCATATCTATTGCTGGATATATCGTAAAACTCAAGAGACTCCCATCCTTTCATTGACAAGCTCAGTAAAACTTCGTAATAATTCCATGCCTAGAACACTGCTTTTTTCAGGATGGAATTGCATTCCATATATATTTCCACGCCCAACAATTGCAGGCACAACTACATCATAGATGCTATTGGCAATGACAACCTCTGTATGAGAGGTTTCAACGTAATAAGAATGAACAAAGTATACATAATCTCCCTTTAACCCTTGAAGAATCGGTGACGGCTGAACTAAATTCAGTTGATTCCATCCCATATGCGGAACCTTATACGGAGAACCCTCTGTATTTACACCAGAAAATCTTCTTACCGTTCCGGGAAGTAATTGTAATCCCTTCGTAAGTCCGTTCTCCTCACTCTCTTCAAACAATAGCTGCATGCCTAAACAAATCCCCAGAAGCGGCTTCCCGAGCTGAACATATTCTTTAATCATGCTCGTTAAACCTAATTTATCTAATTGCTCCATTGCGTCCTTAAAGGAGCCGACCCCAGGAAGGATGAGTCCATCTGCCTTCATTAGATCTTTACTGTTCTCCGAAATAAAGTAAGGAACATTCATTCTTTCTAGGGCTTTGCTGACACTAAAAAGATTTCCCATTCCGTAATCAATAATGCCGAGCATTTACAACATCCCTTTCGTAGAAGGAACTCCTCTTATATTTGGATCAATCGTCGTTGCTTCATGTAATGCCCTGCCAAGCGCTTTAAAAATAGCCTCAATCATATGGTGCGTATTTTGTCCGTAGTGTACAATTACATGCAAATTCATCCTTGCCTCAAGCGCCAGCTTCCATAAGAATTCGTGTACAAGCTCTGTATCAAAGGTTCCGACCTTTTGGCTCGAAAACTCTGCTCTCATCTCTAAGTGAGGGCGGTTACTCAAATCAATGATAACCTGGGCGAGTGCCTCATCCATTGGAACAAATGCATTTCCATAGCGCTTAATTCCTTTTTTATCACCGAGTGCTTCTCCTAATACTTGTCCTAGGCAAATGCCGATATCCTCTGTCGTATGGTGATCATCCACTCCAATGTCACCCTTCGCATTTACCGTTAAATCGAATTGCCCGTGCTTTGTAAAAAGGTCGAGCATATGAGTTAGAAAAGGAACCCCCGTTTCAAGCCTGCTCTTCCCTTGCCCATCAATATTGAAAGCTAAAAAGATATCCGTTTCATTCGTTTTCCTTTTAATCTCTGATACTCTAGCCATGTTCTCCCCTCCGGATTCACTTATTTCTTCAATCGTATTTCAATCGCTCTCGCATGGGCTTCAAGTCCTTCAATCCTTGCAAATGCCGCAATCTTTTTCCCATTTTCCTTCAATGCCTTCTCACTGTAAAAAACAATACTGGATTTCTTTTGAAAGTCCTCTACACTAAGCGGACTAGAGAAACGAGCCGTTCCATTCGTAGGCAGCACATGATTCGGTCCTGCAAAGTAGTCTCCGACAGGTTCAGGACTAAAGCGGCCAATAAAAATGGCGCCTGCATGTCTGATTTTCCCTAAAAGCTCCATCGGATTATCCGTTACGATTTCTAAATGTTCAGGAGCTAGTCTATTAATCGTGTCAATCGCTTCCTCCATCGTATCCGTCACATAAATCGCACCAAAGTTCTCAATGGATTGTGAAGCGATATCCTGACGAGGAAGTATTGACAATTGCTTCTCTACCTCAGCTGCAACAGCCTTTGCCAATTCTTCGGATGGAGTGACTAGGACACTGCATGCAAAAATATCATGCTCTGCTTGCGATAATAGATCTGCTGCTACTTCATCAGGTCTTGCCGTATCATCAGCAAGAACCGCAATTTCACTTGGACCTGCAATCATATCAATATCCACATCTCCAAAAACCTCTCGCTTTGCCAGTGCGACAAAAACATTTCCAGGACCTGTAATTTTATCAACTGGAGCAATCGTTTCTGTCCCATAGGCTAATGCTGCAATTGCTTGTGCACCGCCAACTTTATAAATTTCCTCAGCCCCTGCTTCCTGAGCGGCGACAAGAACGGCTGCTGGAAGCTTTCCGTTTTTTTTATCAGGAGGGGAAGTAATGACTATGCGTTCGACCCCAGCAACCTTTGCAGGCAGGACATTCATCAGCACTGAAGATGGATAAGAAGCCGTTCCGCCAGGCACATATAAACCGACTGAATCAAGCGGGGTTACCTTTTGGCCAAGAATCGTCCCATTTTCATCAGGTGTCATCCAAGACGGGTGCAATTGTTTTTCATGAAAGGAGCGAATATTTGCCGCTGCGTCTCGAATAATAGCAAGAAGATCATCATCTATTTCTTTATAAGCTTCCCTTTTTTCCTCCTCCGTAACAGTGATATTAACTAAAGAAATCCCGTCGAATTTTTTTGTGAAGGATTTTAATGCTTCATCTCCATCCTGTCGAACGCTCTCAATAATACTTTTAACAACGGCTCGCTGCTCTTCTGTCCCATTATCAATCGACCTCTTAATGGAAATTTCTTCATTTATTTTTAAAATCTTCATTTCGTCACGCTCCTTAGAGGCCTTTGCTGCTCTGCAATTTTTTTACCAGCCGTTCGACAAGCTCATTAACCCGCTCTTCCTTTAATCGAAAGCTGGCAGGATTTACAATCAGCCTTGATGTTATGTCAACAATTCGCTCATATTCGACAAGCCCGTTCTCCTTTAATGTCCGCCCCGTGGAAACAATATCGACAATTCGATCAGCAAGGCCAATCATCGGCGCAAGCTCAATGGAACCATTCAACTTAATGATTTCGACCTGCTCCCCTTGTTCACGGAAATATGCTGCCGCAATATTCGGATATTTCGTTGCAATCTTTGGTGCTATATTATTCATTTTTGTATTCGGTAAGCCTGCCACAGCAAGGTAGCAGGCACTAATTTTTAAATCAAGCAGCTCATATACATCCCGCTCTTCCTCCAACATGACATCCTTTCCTGCGATCCCAAGGTCTGCCACTCCATGTTCAACATAGGTAGGAACATCCATTGGCTTTGCTAAAATAAACCGGAAGCTTTCTTCAGGAACATCAATGATTAGCTTTCTGGAATCATCGAACTCTGACGGCAATTGAAAGCCAGCCTGACGAAGCAAATCCGCAGCGTCTTCGAATATTCTGCCTTTTGGCATCGCTATGGTTAAAACGTCTTTCATATCCCAGTTTCCCTCCCAGCATTGCCGACTAAAAAGGTGATGTCTTCATATTGGTTCGAACAATTATCTATATCCATAACGCCATTAATATCCTGGAGTACAACCTTTTTCCCTAATTTTCGCTGTTCCTGTGCATATTGAAAGGCTTCCTTCCTTCGTTCTGGACTAAAAAAAATACAGGAAACAGCAGAGCTCTCTATGTCATCCCCAAGTGCCTCAAGAAGTCGGTCTATCCGGATGGCAAAGCCTGTTGCCCCAGCCTGCTTGCCGAATTTTTGAAGCAATTGGTCGTACCTGCCTCCACTCGCAATTGGAAAACCAACCTTTCCCGCATATACCTCGAATAAAATGCCTGTATAGTAGCTCATATGACTCACCAGCGTTAAATCGAACTTTACTTTTTCCTCCAGTCCATAATCAACCATCATTTCAAAAAGCTGCTGGAGCTGAAGAACATCCTCTTTTCCTTCATCATTTTCAAGGAGGCTAATGGCCAATTCTATAATTTCTATTCCTCCCCTTAGCTTTAAAAAAGCTAACAGCCGCTGCTTATCGATAGAGGAAAGGGCCAGCCCATTAACATGCTCCCTGTATCCTACATAATTTTTCTCATATAAAAATCTCTTTAAAGCCTCCACTCTTTCTTCCGTTCCTAATATTTTCAGGAAAAATGTATGGGCAAAGCCGATATGTCCAACGGAGAGCTTAAAATCCTCTAAACCAGCTTCCTGTAAGGAGCTGATGATTAATGCAATCCCTTCCGCATCCGCACTAATCGTACAATCGCCGATGCATTCCACTCCAATCTGTTCAAACTCTGCTGGACGTCCCCCCTCCCTTTGCTGAGCGCGGAAAACATTAGCAGCATAAGCTAGGCGAATGGGCATATCCTTTTTTAACAATCTAGAGGCCGCAATCCGTGCAATGGGAGTCGTCATATCTGGACGCAAAACAAGTGTATGCCCTTGCTGATCAAGCAGCTTAAATAATTGCTGGTCTAGTATCGCCGAAGCAGAACCAACCGTTTCATAGTATTCTAGAGTAGGAGTCTCAATGAACCGGTAGCCCCAACGCTCCATCTCCTTTTCAATCGAAGCCCTTACCATCCGCTTACGATCAAATAATTCTGGTAATGTATCTCTCATCCCTAAGGGTTTTTCAAACATAAATAAGCGACTCATTTTTCATTCACCTCAAAATCCTTTAGTTCGCTAATATGGTAGTAAAATAAAGTTATATGTATTTTAACGCCACGGACAACATCCGTCAATAACTAAAAATTTGCTTAATACACTCTGACTAGTGTTTGTTAGAGTAGCTTTTTTTAGACATGAACATGAATAATGCGGATAGGGGGATCCACTTTTTCCCGTTTCGTGACTTCTTTCGGCGGCTTTGATCCCTGATTAAATAGACCATCAAAAGCTACTATTCCAGAAAAAGTGGTCAGATCCCGAGGACAGATCGATACTCGTTTTCCCGTTTCGTGTCTTCTTTCAGTCTCAATGTGGACAGGGGGATTCACTTTTTCCGCTTTCATGGCTTCTTTCGGCCTCCCAATTAATTGGTACTCAAAGTCTTTCGGGTGATGATTAGTATTCATTGTGACCGTTAGCTATCTTTTTCCTCATTCACGGTCACAATTTGACTTCCATCCAGCAAAAAAAGCCAAAATAAAAAGCCCTGCTTGCCATTGCAAACAGAGCTTTAAGCCTTTTCTTCTCCATATATCGGGTCATCGGCCCAGCGTTTTGCCATTTCTTCCTTCGTGTAGATGACCCGCATCGGATTTCCGCCGACAAAGGAGCCAGGAGGGACATCCTTATGCACTAAAGTGCCTGCGGATACAATCGCCCCATCCCCAATTGTCACACCAGGCAAAATCGTTGTATTGGCGCCGATCATGACTTCACTGCCAATCTCCACATTCCCTAATCTATATTCCTTAATTAAATACTCATGAGCAAGGATTGTTGTATTATAGCCGATCACTGTATTACGGCCAACACTAATCTTTTCAGGAAACATCACATCCAGCATCACCATCAGAGCAAATGATGTCTCATCTCCGACCTTCATTCGTAAAAAAGTTCGATAAAGCCAGTTTTTCATTCCTAAAAAAGGGGTATACCTGGCGAGCTGGATCACGAGGAAGTTTTTCACAACCTTCCAAAAAGGAACCGTTTTGTACACATGCCATAGAGAATTGGCACCTTCGACTGGATAGCGATCCGTTCTCCTCATTTCGCATCTACCTTTAAAATATCAAGCAAATCAGCCATTGTATCAAGAATATAATCTGGCTCGAAGCCCATTAAATGCTCTTTTCCTTTTGCACTCCATGCAACGCCGGCTGTTTTCGTGCCTGCATTCTTTCCGCCAAGAATATCATAAGAATTGTCTCCGACCATAATCGCCTCTTCTGGCTTTGAACCCAGCAGATCTAATGCTTTTAAAATCGGCTCAGGATCAGGCTTAGGCTTTTGAACATGGTCTAATGCAATAACGACATCAAAAAATTGATCAAGCTTTGTGAGTTTAAGACCTTTTTCAATATTTTTATGAATTTTTGTTGATACAATTGCTATTTTATAGCCCGATTCTTTCAATGTACGAACGGTTTCAAAAACAGTCGGAAATTCTTTCACAAGCTGATCATGCTTACTTAAATTGAATTCCCTGTACATAGCAATCATTTCATCCAATTTTTCCGGATTAATAGATGCGAAGGTTTCCGTTAGTGTCGGCCCCATAAAAGGCAGAACATCCTCTCGCTTGTATTTATCTGGATAATAGCTACCTAACGTATGCAAAAATGAAGAAATAATTAATTCATTCGTATCAATTAACGTCCCGTCTAAGTCAAATAATACTGTATTAACTTGTGTGCTCATAAGCTGTTTCCTTCCTTTTATTCAATTCAGTGCGTTTCCAAATAAATGCGACAATTAATGTTAATAATATAGCAACACTCAATCGAATGAGCAGTAATGGCAGAACCGGAATACCTAGTGGGACAAATAACAATGTATCCTCCACAACAGCATGACAGGCAACAAGGAAAATAAACGCAAGCGTAACATCCTTTTTACTGACACCATCCTCCTGAACTGCTTGAATCATCACTCCCGCACCAAAAGCAAGGCCGAATAATAATCCAGCTGCAAGAGTAGTTGAGGCATTTTCCTTCATCCCTAACGCTCTCGTTATTGGTGACATCCATTTTGAAAAAACGGCGAGCCAATTTAAATCCTTTAAAAATTGAATAACGACCATAAGCGGAATCACAATCATGGCTAGCTGTAATATGCCCAGTCCCGCTTTTTGAAAGGCATCTAACAAAATAGAAGCCCAGCCAGCAAGTTCATCCTCTTTCGCAGGAATGATCCCATATTTCGCTATTTCTGACCCGCCATGCCAAACAAGATTAATCACAAATGCGGATAGGATCGCTAAGCCAAGTCTCACCGCAACAACAATCCACAGCTTAACCCCAACTTTAATCGCAACACTTGATTCAATCAGCATATTATGTGAGAACGAAAGCATGACGGCAATAATAAAGACTTCCTTCACCGTTAAATCCAGTGTTAATATAGCCCCAATTCCAGCGTATAAGTTCAGGAAATTCCCTAAAACAATTGGAATGGCTGCATCCCCAGACAAGCCAATGACATTCATAAGAGGAGTAATTAACTTTATGACCCATGGAAGCACAGCGGTATGCTGTAGGATAGCAACAATCACTGTAACAGGAAAAATAATCTTCCCCAATGTCCAGGTCGTTTTTAATCCAACCATGATTCCCCTTTTGAATGATTCAGCCAGCATGTCAGTTCTCCCTTTTTCAGCTTTTCTACACACTCTTATCTAAATAACGTACATCCGAATATCCCTTCATCCTTCTAACCACAAGCAAAATCACTGCACCGATTACAAGGATGATCGAAATCGTTTGTGCGGCTCTTAAATACTCCGTCAGCATTAAACTGTCTGTTCTCAAGCCTTCAACGAAATAGCGTCCAACTGAATACCACATCACATAGGTTAGGAACATCTCGCCTTGACGCAAATTTACTTTTCTTAAGAGGATAAGGACGACAAATCCGATAATATCCCAGATGGATTCATATAAAAAAGTAGGATGATAATAGGCACCATTAATATACATTTGATTAATAATGAAATCAGGCAGATGCAAATTTTCCAAGAATGCACGGCTAACTTCTCCTCCATGTGCTTCCTGGTTCATAAAGTTTCCCCAGCGGCCGATTGCCTGTCCTAAAATAATACTAGGTGCTGCAATATCAGCAATCTTCCAGAAAGAAACATTCCTCTTTTTTGCAAAAATGTATGCGGTAATGACAGATCCGATTAAAGCTCCATGAATTGCGATGCCGCCCTCCCATATTTTGATAATATCACTAGGATTTTGGCTATAATAGTCCCATTGGAAAATAACATAATAAATTCTTGCTGAAATAATCGCAATCGGAATGGCCCAAAGCATTAAATCTGGGAATATCTCTTTTGGCAAACCCCTTCTTTCTGACTCTCGTATAGCAAGTATTAATCCTAAAGCAATGCCGAAGCCTATAATAATTCCATACCAATAGACTTCAATTGGCCCGATCGAAAAAGCTATCGGATTAAGCGGCTGTATCGTTGATTCCATATTCACTGCTCCTTTTATTCCTTGATAAAATTAGTTCGATTACTATGTGTGTTTGTGGAAGTTATGTTACTCTATTTAGTTGATTACTCTTAAAAACAAGCCCTATAGTGTCCACGATTAGCTCCATGTACCTAATCCCTCTCACCATCTTCAATAACGTCTGCCAAGCGATTGGAAAATTGTTCAGCTGCGTTGACACCCATTCGTTTAAGCCGAAAATTCATGGCTGCTACTTCGATTATAACCGCCAAGTTCCGTCCAGGGCGAACGGGAATCGTTAGCTTCGGCAATTCCATATCGATGATTTTCATCTTTTCCTCTTCAAGCCCAAGTCGATCATATTGCTTGTTCTGATCCCAAAGCTCTAAATCCATGACGATCGTAATGCGCTTAAAGGTGCGAACAGCTCCTGCGCCGAACAACGTCATCACATTGATAATCCCTAGACCGCGAATCTCTAATAAATGCTCAATTAATTCCGGTGATGTACCGACAAGTGTATTTTCATCTTCCTGTCTGATTTCAACACAATCGTCTGCTACTAACCTATGTCCACGTTTTACTAGTTCTAAAGCAGTTTCACTTTTACCGACGCCGCTTTTCCCCGTAATAAGCACACCAACCCCATAAACATCAACAAGAACACCGTGAATAGCCGTTGTCGGAGCAAGCTTGCTCTCAAGATAATTCGTTAACAAACTTGAAAAACGGGTTGTCTTTAACTTTGTTCTTAAGAGTGGTACTGCTTCTCGTTCAGCTGCCTCAATCAATTCCTTTGGTATTTCCAAACCTCTTGAAATAATAATACCAGGTGTAATGTCCGTACAAAGGCGATCAAATCGAGCCTGCCGATCATTCTCATTTAATTCTCCCGTGAAGGTGAGCTCAGTTTTTCCTATCAGCTGTATTCTCTCTGCTGGGTAAAATTTGAAATATCCTGCCACTTCTATTCCTGGCCTGGATATATCACTTGTGGTAATCGGCCGGTGTATCCCCTCTTCACCACTAATTAGCTCAAGATCAAATTTATCTATAACGTCTTTCGTGCATACTTTAGCCAATTTGATAACCTCCATTTTCGAATAGAAACGGCACTTAAATCACTCTATCAGTTTTGTTTCTGGTTAGGGACTGCCTTTTTATAACTTTATCCATTTATTTTAGCACTTTTTACCGAAGAACCAAACGAATGAATCGGAATCGTTCCAAAAACATTATGAAGTTCCTAATTGTAAAAACATATAATCAATAGACATTATCATATAAAAGAACCTATAATAAAAGTGTGTATTGACCAAAGCTGGTAAATATGGGTTTCAGAGAAATCAACTACATAATAATTCCAATGTATGGAAGGCCAGCTTTAGCATTTGTAGAGAAAAAACGGCTTATTCTTGAGGAGGAAATAATGAAAATCATACGAACCGCTAACTACGAAGAAATGAGTACGAAGGCAGCACAGTTCATGCTGGATCGAATCCAGACGAATCCTGAGTTAAAGCTCGGTTTAGCAACTGGAGGCACACCAAAGGGCGTCTACAAAAAGCTTATCGAAGACCATAATCAAAACAATACGACATATAAAAACATCCTAACGTTTAATCTTGATGAATACATCGGCATCGATTCTAGTAATCCGAATAGCTATCATTTTTTTATGAAGGAACAGCTGTTTGATCATATTGACATTCCTTCATCACAAACATATCTTCCAAACGGAACTACAAAAGATTTACTTGAGGAATGCTCTCGCTATGAGGATTTATTGAACAAAGTCGGAGGAATTGATTTGCAATTACTTGGTATCGGAGAAAATGGGCATATTGGCTTTAATGAGCCAGGAACGCCTTTCGACAGCACCACTCATCTCATCGAGCTTGAGGAAAACACGAGGCAGGCAAATGCGAGATTTTTCGATTCTATTGATGAAGTTCCGACTCACGCGATTACAATGGGTATCGCCTCTATAATGGCAAGTAAGGAAATTTTGCTGCTTGCTTCAGGTGAGGCGAAAGCTGAAGCGATCAGTAAACTTATCAATGGTGAAATCGATGAATCATTTCCTGCATCCGCACTAAAGCGCCATGAAAATGTAACGATTATCGCTGATGAAGAAGCGTTAAAACTTTTATAGAAAAAAGAAGAGATAGCTATTATATAAACTGGCACCTATGTCAAGGACACAATAAAAAAAGCGATTAAGCAACTAGAAGATGATTCCTATATTGAATGAGGCCACTGAAAAAGTCCGTTTAAAGAGAAAAAGAAGCTAATGACCTACTATATATAGGTTGTTCGCTTCTTTTGTTGTCTTTATATTGATGGAAATCGGTTATGCTTTCAAAAAACTCCAGTTTTTCACTGCCCTCATATTGAATAGGGGTCATCTTTTTTAAGTTCCACTGATATCGATAATTATTATAGGATGTTTTTGCCCATCCCCCGAAAAAGGGAAATAAGGAGTACTTCATTGAAAATAAAGGAAGTACTCCTAAAATAATGTTTACTCTGTTTCAGATATCACTTTTGATTGAGCTAATTCTTGGATGATTGCATCCATATCAACAGACTCCTGTTGTTTATTAAATTCGTATCGTCCATAGAGGTTAATATGTTGCCATCTGAAACTCCCATAGCTAAAGCAATGGGGTTCTTGAACGACTAGCTTGTTTCTTCTATACTCTCCCCCATTTTAATCCACCAAATAGGGTACAACATATAGACACTACAAAGCGTTTGCTCAAGACTTCCGCAGCCAAACACCTCAGTGGTGCTTATCGACTGCTGGGCTCGTTTCTAACCCAATATTTCTTTAAATTACAAAACTGATTATTTTGTTTTGTTTGTTTAATGTTATTCCTATTATATCAGATTTACAGAAAAAAGAACATATGTTTCTATATTAATCTTCAGATACTTGAAGTACCGCTAACAATTAGACTTTTTAGCGGCACTCCGTATCTGACCACACTTTCATACACGTCTAAAGACAGGCTATGCCCGGTGTGGGCTTTCTCGTTCGGGAAATTTGTAAGCCAACATATTAGATAAAATACTGGCGTTGTAATTAATAATGCAATTGGCAAGTAAACGACTGCATTCACTCCAGATATGTTGATCATTTTCGTTTTTAAAGCGTAATTTACCGAAATTAGCATAGGATACTGCTTTACGTAACTTATGATAACTTTCTCCTAAAGGCGGAGAATCAATATAATTAAGAAAATATAGACTTCTTATGAAGTTATCGTACTCCCATAAAGCACGGAAACATTGCTCCACTACTTGCAAGCTGTAAAACTAAAAGAATCATTGCTAGGAATCGGCCTGGATTTCCCCAATCCTATACCCAGCATCATAATCATGAGCATATAGGGAAAGGATAAGGACGGAAATAAGATGAATAATTCCATATGATTAACTTTAATTCCAATCCTTTTACATCAATATGTCCATTATTTCATACCATCTACCTCCTCTTTTACTTTCGGTTTGATTCGTTTAAAAAGATGGAGCCTTCGTATTTCTCTTGACTTTATTAATCATTCGATTAATAATAAGCGCATATTAATTAATCGAATGATTAATTATAGAAAGGAAATTCTATTATGAATAATGGTGATAGTAAAAACGCACCCGGAAGACCTGTCAAAGATAAAGAAGTGGCAAAAATGAAGCTTTTAGACTCTGCTACTAAGCTTTTTTCCACTAAGGGGTTTGAGGAAACGAGTCTCCGCGAAATTGCCCTGAATGCTAATGTAAATATGGCTCTTGTAAAGTACCATTTTGGTTCAAAATTAGACTTATGGAAAGAAGTGATGTCAAAACTCTCCCATAGGGTGCTGCAAACCAATGACTTCAGTCTAAAAGATGTAAATAATGCTTCTGATATGAGAGTCTTATTAGTCGAATTATTCGACAAGCTGGTTGAAATGACTTTTCAACATCGAGAATTCAGTTTGTTTATCATTAACGAAACGGTTCAACAAGGTGAAAGATTTGACCATTTATTTGCTAAATTAATCAAGCCTTTTCACGACCAAACCTATCCTTTTATTGTAAAAGGGATTGAATTGGGTGTTCTCGCAGACCAGCATCCAGAGGAACTCAGTGTCATGTTGTTGTCATCCGTTGCATACCAACAAGCCACTCCTCATGTTATGGGGAACTTCACAAATGTAACAAAAGATGAAGAGAAATGGAAACAAGTAATCAAACACAGTTTAAAAGTAAACTTTATCAAGTAATACCGATAGTCAGAGATTTTTAAATAATACTTTTTTGAAAGGATGTTTTGAATGAAAGAGTTGACCACGATCCCTCAACCGAAAACATATGGCCCACTTGGCCATCTTCCATTGATCGATAAAGATAAACCAATTTTATCGTTTATCAAACTAGCAGAAGAGTGCGGTCCCATTTTTCGGCTTCAAACTCCAGGTGGCGGTACTATTATCGTTTCCGGACATGAACTGGTGGCGGAAGTCTGTAATCAGTCCCGGTTTGATAAAAGTGCTGGAGGTTCGTTAGAAAAAGTACGTCCCTTTGGTGGAGACGGGTTATTTACAAGCTGGACTCACGAGCCTAACTGGAGAAAAGCCCATAACATACTTATGCCTACTTTTAGTCAACGAGCTATGAAAGGATATCATTCCATGATGGTCGATATTGCCGTCCAGCTTGTTCAAAAATGGGCACGCCTTAACCCCAATGAAGAGGTGGATGTTCCGGAGGATATGACCCGTCTGACATTAGACACGATTGGTTTATGCGGCTTTAACTACCGGTTTAATAGTTTCTATCGTGAGACCCCTCATCCTTTTATCACCAGCATGGTCCGTGCTCTAGATGAAGCGATGCATCAAACACAACGATTAGATATACAGGACAAATTCATGGTAAGAACGAAACGTCAATTTCAACATGATATCCAAACGATGTTTTCTCTAGTCGATCATATCATTGCCGAACGTAAGGCCAGTGGGGACCAGGGAGAAAATGATTTGCTCGCTCGTATGCTGAATGTGAAGGATCCGGAAACGGGCGAAAAACTGGATGATGAAAATATTCGTTTCCAAATCATCACCTTTTTAATAGCCGGACATGAGACAACAAGTGGATTGTTATCCTTTGCGATCTATTTCTTATTGAAAAATCCGGATAAATTGAGAAAAGCCTATGAAGAAGTAGACCGGGTATTAACAGGTCCAACTCCGACATATCAACAAGTTCTGCAGCTTAAGTATATTCGGATGATTTTAAATGAATCACTGCGTCTATGGCCTACCGCACCAGCATTCAGCCTTTCCGCAAAAGAAGACACTGTCATTGGCGGGAAATACCCAATTAAGAAAGAAGAAGATCGCATTACCGTTCTTATTCCACAGCTTCATCGAGATAAAGACGCATGGGGAGACAATGTGGAAGAATTCCATCCTGAACGGTTTGAAGACCCGGATAAAGTCCCTCATCATGCTTATAAGCCGTTTGGAAATGGCCAGCGGGCATGTATCGGTATGCAGTTTGCCCTTCATGAGGCCACTCTCGTACTGGGAATTCTTCTTCAACATTTTGATTTGATCGATTATCAAAACTATCAGCTGGATGTCAAGCAAACATTAACGCTAAAGCCGGGCGATTTTAAGATTAGGGTTCAATCCCGAAATCAAGCTACCATCCATCCATCTGTCCTTGCTCCCATAGTAGAGACGCCGGAGGATGGCCAGATCGAACAGCACGTTCAGAATGCAGCTTCTCTCGTTGGAATCAATAACCGTCCGCTGCTTGTTCTTTACGGTTCTGATACAGGGACAGCAGAAGGAATTGCACGAGAACTGGCGGACACAGCTAGTTTACACGGTGTTCAGACGGAAGTGGCAGTCCTTAACGATCGGATAGGAAGCCTGCCAAAAGAAGGGGCGGTTCTTATTGTGACTTCCTCTTATAACGGAAAGCCGCCTAGTAATGCAGGTCAGTTTGTGCAGTGGCTGGAGGAACTAAACCCGGGTGAGCTTACCGGTGTCCATTATGCGGTGTTTGGCTGTGGAGATCATAACTGGGCCAGTACCTTTCAGCATGTCCCGAGATTCATCGATGAACAGCTTGCCCAAAAAGGGGCAACCCGATTTTCGGCACGCGGGGAGGGCGATGCAAGCGGAGACTTTGAGGAACAGTTTGACCAATGGAAATGCAGCATGTGGTCGGACGCGATGAAAGCTTTTGGATTGGATCTCAATGAAAATGTAGAAAAAGAACGCAGTACCCTAAGTCTTCAGTTTGTCAGTGGTCTTGGAGGATCTCCTCTTGCTCATTCGTACGAAGCAGTGAATGCAACTATTGTGGAAAATCGCGAACTCCAATCAGCTGGCAGTGATCAGAGCACTCGGCATATCGAGGTGGCCTTACCGCAAGGAGTTACTTATCACGAAGGAGACCATCTCGGAGTGCTTCCACACAACAGTGGGGAAAATGTCAGCCGCATTCTCCGTAGATATAATTTGAATGGGAATGATCAAGTAGTGCTGACAGCAAGTGGACGAAACGCAGCTCATCTGCCACTTGCTGTGCCTGTTAGTTTACATGATCTTCTCAGCTATAGTGTGGAAGTGCAGGAAGTAGCAACCAGAGCCCAAATACGGGAACTGGCTTCGTTTACGGTTTGCCCTCCGCACAAACGCGAATTAGAAACTTTAGTGGAAGAGGGAATTTACCAGGAGCAAATATTAGAGAAACGTATTTCTATGTTAGATCTTCTCGAAAAGTACGAAGCATGTGAAATACCGTTTGAGCGGTTTTTAGAACTTCTCCCTGCACTCAAACCGCGCTACTATTCTATTTCAAGCTCACCACTCGTTGCCCAGGATCGCCTGAGTATTACAGTCGGTGTTGTAAGCGGACCTGCATGGAGTGGACGAGGCAAATATAAAGGGGTTGCTTCTAACTATTTAGCTCAACGTCACAACGAAGACAATATTACTTGTTTTATTCGTACTCCACAATCCGGTTTTCAGTTGCCAAAAGATCCAGAAACGCCAATTATCATGGTTGGACCAGGAACTGGGATTGCACCATTTCGAGGTTTTTTACAAGCTCGTCGTGTTCAAAAACAAAAAGGGGTAAAGTTAGGAGAAGCTCATCTATATTTCGGTTGTCGTCATCCCGAACAAGATTATCTTTATCGTACAGAGCTGGAAAAAGATGAAATGGATGGCTTAATATCTTTGCACACAGCTTTTTCTCGCTTAGAAGGACATCCCAAAACATACGTACAGCACTTAATGAAACAAGATGGGGCTAAATTAATTTCATTATTAGGTAATGGGGCTCACCTCTATATATGCGGTGATGGAAGTCGGATGGCTCCGGATGTGGAAGATACTCTTTGTCAGACTTACCAAGAACATCATGGGGTCAGTGAACAAGAGGCAAAAAATTGGTTGGATCAGTTACAACGTGAAGGACGATATGGAAAAGATGTTTGGGCTGGAATCTAATTTTTCTTATTAAATAAGTAATTTACTCAAAGTCCCGTATACTTTATTGGATACGGGACTTTTATTTACTCTTCTTTAGGGCGCGCGTTAGTTCAAAAAGGACTTCCATTTTTCCGCAATCTTTAACAAAGCTTCGATACTCCTATTTGAATATGGATCTTCCCCCTCTTGCCATTCAGGTTCTCTTCTTATTTCGTTACCAGTTATCGTTTCTAATGCCAAATGTCTTTTCCCAAAAGTTGCAACTCTTTTATATCTTGCATCTTCTTCTAATCCATCCATCAGAGTTTAATAAATTGCTTACTTTTTATCTTTCCTGCTAAATGCACCAACCCAGCTTTTAACGATTCCCATTTTCCATTAAATGTAGAACTAGAAATTAAGGATGTTATGACCTGTTTAGCAGACCAATTGGGGTGTATTTGCCAAATACACGCTACCAGTCCTAACACAATCGGGGCAGCATAAGAGGTACCCATTTGACGAGCATAATTAGGAGGAAGGTTGTCATTCATTACAGTATAATGATTTATGCGTTCTTCTTCTGACTTAAATGGAAATGTCAAAACAACCTTCATCGCTGGTGCGAAAATATCTGGATTCCATTTTTGATCAAAAGTTAACCCTTTACTCCCCAAAAAGGTTTCAGTATCCTCTTTCTCCATTTTTAGGTATTATAATCTCCCCCCACAGAAATTACGGAAGGTAATATGACAGAACTACTAGTGAGTTCATTGCTGTTTCCTGATGCCACTACAACTATTCCTTCGTAAACTAACTCCTCGCATAAGATACGAAGTGGATCTGCTTGCCAGGGGGGAGTCCGGTATCCCTTTGACCCACGGCGGTATGATTTCCCCTAATCCCCTATATCTTGAAATTAAAGTATATAAAAAAATACCTGTAGATAAGACACTCTTTTTCAAGTGTCCTAACTACAGGTACCATTTTAATAAAGCTGTTCTTTTTTTGTTTAAATACCATGTCCTTTTTGAAAATCGATTTATATGATAAAGGTGAATGGGCTAATAATAATCGTTTGAAATAGGTTAATCATTTGAAAGGAGTGGTAGTATGAAAATTATGCTTGATGCCGGCCATGGTTATCATACAGCTGGAAAACGATCCCCTGATGGTCTGCGCGAATATGATTTTAATAGAGCAGTCACTAATTATGCCAAGGAGGCTCTAGAAAACTATGAAAATGTAATAGTTTATTTTGCACATTCAGACGAACGAGACATTCCACTTAAGGAACGAACGAATCAAGCCAATCAGCTTAAGGTCGATTCCTATGTGGCCATCCATGCAAATGCCTTCGGGTCAACCTGGAATAACGCAAACGGCATCGAGACCTACATACACCCCTCTAAACCAAAAGAAGCCTATGAGCTCGCTCAGAAAATTCAGCATAATCTTGTTATTTCAACAGGATTAAACAATCGAGGTGTTAAAACAGCCGATTTTCATGTCCTTCGCGAAACGAAAATGACTGCCGTATTAGTTGAATGCGGATTTATGACAAACCGTAATGAAGCGGAATTATTGCGCTCGGACAAGTACCGTCAAACTTGTGCTGAAGCCATTGTAAAAGCTGTTGTCGATCAATACAAGCTAAAGAGTGAAACTAATTCCAAAAGATCACCTTCACCAACAAAAACCCCTACCAAAACTGGTCTCTATAAAGTTCAAGTCGGTGCCTATAAAGATAAGAAAAAGGCAGATGAGCTGGCAGAAGCCTTGCAAAAGCTTGGATATTCATCCTATGTCTATTATGAATAGTCTTTAGTTTATTATGATTAATGCTTAATCATTACTCTAAAACAGAAAAAGGAGATTTGCTGGAGACATTGAATGCCTATTTGTTACCGGGTATTCGATTATTGAAGGATTTCGGACTCATTGATTGCTTCTTTGTTACCATTTATTCGATTGTTGAAGGATTTCGGGCTCATTGATTGCTTCTTTGTTACCGTTTAGTCGATTATTGAAGGATTTCGGGCTCATTGATTGCTTCTTTGTTACCGTTTAGTCGATTATTGAAGGATTTCGGGCTCATTGATTGCTTCTTTGTTACCGTTTAGTCGATTATTGAAGGATTTCGGGCTCATTGATTGCTTCTTTGTTACCGTTTAGTCGATTATTGAAGGATTTCGGGCTCATTATTTCGTTTATCCGATAAACAAAAGAACTTGGGTACATTGAAGAACAAAATTCTCCTCCTTTCACGCCTAACAATAAATATACTTTAATAACAAAGATTCTCTAAAATAGCCGATCAATAAGAAGAGGCCAGCACTTAAATTTGTGCTGACCTCTTTTCTAGTTACTATTCCTTAGATCGGGCAAAAACAAATTTTTGAATAACAAGATTGGCAACAGACATGATGAACGCCACTAGAATAGCGGTTCCAAAGCTTGAAATTTCAAAAGATTTCCCCATAATATTATCGGTAATAAGCAATGTAAAAGCATTGATGACAAACAGGAATAGCCCTAATGTTACTAACGTGATAGGCAAAGTTAAAATAATCAGTATCGGGCGAACAAGGATGTTTAGGATCGAGAGGATGGCGCTTGCTCCTACCGCTGCTCCGAAATTCGATACGTAAAATGCTTCATCTAAAAACCCTGCTATCGCTATGAAAAGAATAGCATTTATTAATATTCCAACGACCCATCTCATGATAATAGCACCTCAATTTTTGGAGGTGGGAAGGTTAGAGGCGGGATTCTATTTCCCGTTGATTCTAACTCGAATCCCACTTTGAAGATTAATTATTGTTATTATATACTATTCACTTCTAAATTATAATTCAACTGATTTTGCTTTATTAATCTGAATGGATCCTGTTTTTGTGTCTGCAACCAGCCTTAATGAATGATTAGGCTCCTTCACCGATTTAAAGCGAAGAACCTTTTGGATCACATCACTTTTATCCTCTATAATCTGAATCCCATCAAGGTTCACATTCAGGCTTCCGATATTTGTCTTTAATTCCCCGTTAACTCCAATATGATTTGGCACGTGTAATTCGATTTTTCCAGTTACTGCTTTTGCCTCAATAAAATCACATTTCTCCTCGTTAACCGTACAGAAAATATCACCATTAAAGGACTGAAGATCTACTTTTCGATAGTCCCCATCAATATGAATGGCGCCATTAAGCGTTTCGGCATCAACATGTTCAATACTACTCTTTTGAATAGAAATTTGACCATTAGCCGTTTCAGCTTCTGTATACCTACTTTTAATATCTTGAAAAGTAATTTTTCCATTCGCTGTTTTCGCTTTATAACTTTCTACATGTAAATGATTGCTCTCAATAGCCCCATTAAAAAGACGAATTTTGATTTGATCATATTCTGTTTGTGGAATATACATGACGGAGTCAACCTTCATCCATTTTTGAGTTGTCCCAAAGCGCAGCTTTTCACCAACAATTGTGAAATTGACATCATTCAAAAAGTTTCTTCTTGCCTCTTCCTGAGTTTCCACTCGGTATACCTTCGCCATGCATTCAATACGGACATCCTTTTGTCCCCAAGGAATCACTTCAATCTTGCCATTTGCCACATCAATGTCGATATCTTTAAAGAAAACATCTCCTTGTTGGAAAATATGTGTGATCTCCACAGACGGACCAAAATTAAAATCCAAGTCTAAATCCTTTATTTTTTTGAATGTCGTATCGACAAAGTCAAAAATTTTGTCCTTTGCTGATTGAAATTTATAATTGAATGGCTCTTCTTTTTTCGCTTCTTCAAATTTTACTGTCGTTGATAACTCCTGAATAAGCTCTTCCTTCTTAACCTCGGCTGTTTTACTAGTTTTTTCGAGCTCCTCCAACAAAAAGAGAGCTTCATCCACTGTTAACTTTCCATCTTCAACCATTTTAAGTATTCGTTTACGTTCTTCCTGCATGATAATCCCTCCATAATAGAATTTATATTGATTACTGCTTTCAATAATGCATATCCTCATACTTGATTTACTGATTCGTCATACTTAATATGATTCATTTGTAAAAACCTTGATCCCCTTCACGATATTCCAAACCGCCACAATAAGGCATAATAGGAAAGTAAATATGACGCTGCTTATAAACAGCATCGGCACCTCTGTTTGGTTCATCACGATCTGAGTAATGGCTGAATAAACGACAACAGGAATAGGTACTAGCATAATAAGTTGTGAAAGAAGTGCCTTTTTGGCATGGTACTTCGTCTTTTTGTCTTCAGTTACAAGGAATACTACTAACGGAAATAGAATCCCTGCAAACAATACACTTAAATAACTTAAACCCGAAAGTACCCTGCTCGTTTCCATTTCATCAGCTCCCTACCTAATCATTACGAAAAATGGATTAGAAAGGTTTCATATAAAGTGAAATTTCCATCAGTGGGGGTTTTTCGACGCACAGGACGTGCTAGTGCCGACGTTGCCACAGGACGTGGCGTTCTTAGTCGGCCTTCCTCCCCCACTGATGGTTAGTTGCGGCCCACAGGAAGTGGGTCACGCAGACGTTGCCACACGATGTGGCGCCTTTTAGTCTGTGTTTATTTTACGGGCATTTACGGGCAGTTGATCCCCCACTTACTCTTCTTTGCATATGCGAATCCTTGAAGTGGGGGTCTTACTGCCAGTTAATCTGCGATAAAAGAACAAATGCGCAAGCGCCTTGCTCACCTCCGACAAGCACAAGACGAGCCTCTCGGAAAGGTGTTCTTTACCTTTCTGGGAGGATTGGCTTGTGACCTCGAGGAGGTAGGCGCTGGAGCTGAACGTAGATAAACTATATCTCAAGTTATCAACAGATAGCGAAAATTATGATTTCCTATAAAAATAAAAAACCGTCTTTTTTGACGGCTTCAATGGTTAATCTTATCTATAGGCAGCTGCCAAATCAATATTTGGCGCTTCCTTTCTTTTTACTTCATCAATTTTATTGACAAACATTTGAAATACTTTTCTTTTTTCATCCAGATCCTTTATGTACTCTTTCAGCTCATTATATTTCTTTTCAAAGGGCTTATGGTAATTTTCACGAATCGTTTCGATTATTTCTTCGTTCACAGTTGATTGTATTACTTGCTTTGTGATTCCATATTTATACTTATAAATCTTCAATTCTCTCATAACATCTTCATACTCATGAGTGATCTGATCAAGAACCTCTGAAATATCCTCTCTCCACTCGTCTAAAGATTTTTCCAAATACGCTTCCAATTTGACCCTCCTCAAAATATTTTCCACCAATCGCTATAGTTGTCCTTAGCGAGATTATAACTTAATTGATTTACACCAACATTTCTATTAGATTACATTGCGTTATCATTGGATTCTCTTTTTTAATCTCTCTTTTAAAAGATTGTTGTTACAGCGTTTACTTTGGGAATCAAGCTCTATGAAGACTTCACAAAGACTAATTTTACCATTACTTTTAGGGTGGGCTCTATGACGGATTCATAACAGCCTGTACATTGGATTCTAATGTCGGCAAACAAACATTTATCTCAAGAACAAATGCGCAAGCGCCTTCAAAACAATTACAGATCAAATTGTTTCTGCGAAGTTTATTCAAGGAAGCTTTCCTTTGTGCTCACCTCCGACAAGCACAAGACGAGCCTCACGGAAAGGTGTTCTCTACCTTTCTGGGAGGATTGATCGAAATGTGAAGGCGACTGTTTAGGGACGACTGCATAAGACGAGCCCTGTAAGAAGACGTTCTTTGTCTTCTGGAAGGGATCGGCTTATGACGCGAGTCCCTAGGAGCCGTAACTAGACAAGCTTGTGACCTCGAGGTCGACAAAAACGCGACGTCCTCCCAAAAGCTTCTCTTTTGGTCGTGCGATGTCTCGCTAACGTATCTTTCCTTATCCTGTCGCATTGTCGACACTAGTACGTCCTGTACGTCGGAGGTAGGCGCTGGAGCTGAACGTAGATAAACTATATCTCAAGTTATCAACAGATAGCGAAAATTATGATTTCCTATACAATAAAAAAAGCAGCTCCGAGCAATGACGGGGCTGCTGCCTAAAATATTTATACATTTGTTACACTAGCTTCTTTTTCTTCAATTTCCTTTTTCATTCTTAAGCGGTCTCGCTCTAAAATTGGTTTTAAATATTTTCCAGTATAGGATTCAGGGGTTTCTGCCACTTTTTCAGGTGTACCAGTAGCGACAATTGTTCCACCTTTATCTCCACCTTCTGGTCCCAGATCAATGATATAGTCGGCAGCTTTGATGACATCCAAGTTATGCTCAATCACTAAAACGGTATCCCCGTTTTCAACGAGTCGCTGAAGGACAACGAGCAATCTTGAAATATCGTCTACATGTAAACCAGTTGTCGGCTCATCAAGAATATAAAGCGAGCGTCCCGTTGAGCGGCGATGTAATTCTGATGCGAGCTTAACGCGTTGAGCTTCACCGCCGGAAAGCGTTGTAGCAGGTTGACCTAGCTTCACATAGCCAAGGCCGACATCCTCAATTGTCTGGAGCTTGCGGCTTATTTTTGGAATGTTCTCGAAAAATACCACAGCATCTTCTACAGTCATATCTAGAATTTCTGATATATTTTTGCCTTTATACTTAACCTCCAGTGTCTCTCGGTTATAGCGTTTTCCATGGCACACTTCACACGGGACATAGACGTCAGGCAAGAAATGCATTTCAATTTTTATGATTCCATCCCCACGGCAGGCTTCACAACGGCCGCCTTTCACATTAAAACTGAAACGGCCCTTTTTATATCCTCTAACCTTTGCTTCATTCGTCGTCGCAAAGACATCACGAATATCATCAAACACGCCTGTATAAGTTGCTGGATTTGAACGCGGAGTCCTTCCGATTGGTGATTGGTCAATATCAATGACTTTATCTAAATGCTCAATTCCTTTAATTTCTTTATGCTCACCAGGCTTTGTTTTCGCTCTATTCAGCCTTTGCGCTAAGGCTTTATGAAGGATTTCATTTATTAATGTACTTTTCCCAGAGCCGGAAACACCTGTGACAGCTGTGAAGGTTCCTAATGAAAATTTAACGCTGACATTTTTCAGATTGTTTTCCTTGGCCCCTTTAATTTCGATAAACCGGCCATCATTTTTACGGCGTTCAACCGGCAGTGGGATGAATTTTTTCCCAGATAAATACTGACCTGTTAAAGAATTAGGATCGTCCATTACTTCCTGTGGAGTTCCAGCAGAAACAATTTCTCCGCCGTGGACTCCTGCACCTGGACCAATATCGATTAAGTAATCTGCTGCCATCATCGTATCTTCGTCATGCTCAACGACAATAAGCGTATTTCCAATGTCACGCATATTCTTCATTGTATCGATTAAGCGATCATTGTCCCGTTGATGAAGACCAATTGAGGGCTCATCCAATATATATAGCACGCCTGTTAATCGAGACCCGATCTGAGTAGCCAGTCGAATCCGCTGAGCCTCCCCGCCTGAGAGAGTTCCTGCTGCACGGCTTAATGTTAAATAATCAAGCCCGACATTAACTAAAAAGCCTAAACGCTCTTTGATCTCACGGAAAATAAGATTCGCGATTTTCATTTCTTTTTCTGATAAATTTAGTTGATCAAAGAATGTAAAGGCTTCTTCTATCGAAAGCTCAGTTACCTTTCCAATGTGCTGGCCAGAAATGAGAACAGCAAGTGTTTCCTCTTTTAAACGATAGCCTTTACACCCTGGACATGGCTGCTGAGCCATGTATTTTTCCATTTGCTCGCGGATATAATCTGAGCTTGTCTCCTTAAAGCGGCGCTCCACATTACGGATGACTCCCTCGAATTCAATCATTGTCTCTCTTACTTGTCCGAAATCATTCTCGTAATGGAAGAAGATTTTCTCTCCATTCGAGCCATATAGAATTTTATCCAATAGATTCTCTGGGATATCCTTAACAGGAGTATCCATGTCAATCCCAAAATGGGTACAGATTGCCTCGAGAAGCTGCGGATAGTACTGTGAAGTCGTTGACTCCCATGGAGCAATGGCATACTGATTTAATGATAATTCTCGATTAGGAATTACTAAATCCATATCGACTTCTAGCTTTGAACCAAGCCCGTCACAGACAGAACATGCTCCGAATGGACTGTTAAATGAAAACATCCGCGGCTCAAGCTCACCGATAGAAAAACCGCAATGAGGACAAGCGTGATTTTCGCTAAATAATAGCTCTTCTTCTCCGATCACATCAATGAGCACTTTGCCATTCCCAAGCTTCAAAGCTGTTTCAATCGAATCGGCTAGACGAGAGCTAACGCCATCTTTCACTACAATCCGGTCGATAACAACTTCAATGGAATGCTTTTTATTCTTTTCCAGCTCAATTTCTTCACCAAGGTCAAGCATGTCCCCATCAATGCGGACGCGGACAAAGCCTTGCTTCTTAATTTCCTCTAAAATTTTTACATGTGTACCTTTTCTTCCAGATACGAGTGGTGCGAGTACTTGAAGCTTTGTTCTTTCTGGGTACTCAAGTATACGGTCCACCATCTGTTCAATCGTTTGTGAAGAGATTTCAATGTTGTGATTCGGACAGGTTGGTCGCCCAACTCGCGCATACAATAATCTTAAATAATCATATATCTCTGTTACAGTTCCAACGGTTGAGCGGGGATTCCGGCTCGTCGTTTTTTGGTCGATCGAAATGGCTGGTGATAATCCTTCAATTGCATCCACATCGGGCTTATCCATTTGACCAAGGAACTGCCTTGCATATGCAGATAAAGATTCAACATATCTGCGCTGACCTTCCGCATAGATTGTGTCAAAAGCGAGCGAGGACTTTCCTGAACCGGAAAGCCCCGTCAGCACTACTAGCTTATCACGCGGAATGGTAACATCAATATTTTTCAAATTATGTGCTCTGGCGCCTTTTACTATTAATTTATCCATCGCCATGTCTACGTCATCCTTCCGCTTTCAACTCTAGAATTAAATCACGAAGCTCTGCTGCACGTTCGAAATTGAGTGCTTTGGCAGCTTCCTTCATTTCTTTTTCCATATCCGTAATAAGCTTCTCGCGTTCTTTCTTATTCAACTTGCCAATTTTAGCTGAAGCATTGTATTCTTCCTGATCTTCTGCTGCATGTGTTGCACGGATAACATCTCTGATTTCCTTTTGAATCGTTTGTGGTGTAATGCCATGCTTTTGATTGTATTCTTCTTGAATAGAGCGGCGGCGTTTCGTCTCGCTAATCGCCAATTCCATTGAATTTGTGATTTTATCCGCGTACATAATGACATGACCGCTTGCATTACGGGCAGCACGGCCAATTGTCTGAATAAGCGAACGCTCAGAACGCAGAAATCCTTCCTTATCCGCATCTAGTATAGTCACAAGTGAAACCTCTGGAATATCAAGCCCTTCCCTTAATAGGTTAATCCCTACGAGAACATCATAGGTACCTAGGCGCAGCTCACGAATGATTTCAATCCGCTCTAAAGTCTTTACCTCGGAATGCAAATAATTCACTTTAATGCCGATTTCCTTTAAATAATCCGTCAAGTCTTCAGACATTTTTTTCGTCAAGGTCGTTACAAGGACACGTTCATTTCGTTTGATTCGGTCTTGTATTTCATCAATTAGATCATCAATTTGACCTTCGATTGGACGAACATCAATGGTTGGATCAAGTAGACCTGTCGGACGGATGATTTGTTGAATCATTTCAGGAGTGTGCTCCATTTCGTATGGCCCAGGGGTTGCAGATACATAGACAATTTGATTAATATGCTCTTCGAATTCGTTGAACATTAATGGCCTATTATCTAATGCAGACGGAAGACGGAAGCCATGCTCAACGAGGACGGATTTGCGTGCTTGGTCGCCATTGTACATTCCTCGGACTTGCGGCAACGTAACATGGGACTCATCAATGACAATAAGGAGATCTTCAGGAAAAAAGTCCAGTAGCGTATATGGAGTCGAGCCTGCAGGTCTTAAAGTCAAGTGCCTTGAGTAGTTCTCAATTCCTGAACAAAAGCCCATTTCTCTCATCATTTCAAGATCATAGCGGGTTCTCTGCTCGAGACGCTGAGCCTCAAGCAGTTTGTCCTGCGACCTTAATTCCACAAGCCTCACTTCTAATTCCTTCTCAATGTTTTCAATAGCTACACGCATCTTTTCCTCACGAGTAACGAAGTGAGATCTTGGAAAGATCGCCACATGATCACGATCTCCTAGAATCTCTCCTGTTAAAGCATCCACTTCTCGAATACGGTCAATTTCATCCCCAAAAAACTCCACGCGAATACAGTGCTCATCCTTGGAAGCTGGAATAATTTCAACTACATCTCCTCGCACTCTGAACGTACCACGCTGAAAGGCAATATCATTCCTCTCATATTGAATATCTACCAGTCTGTGAAGAAGCTGATTTCTTTCCATCTCCATCCCTGTTCTAAGAGATAATACAAGCTCCCGATATTCTTCTGGAGATCCTAAACCATAAATGCAAGAAACACTGGCAATAATAACAACATCTCTCCGTTCAAATAAAGAGGATGTCGCCGAGTGCCGAAGCTTATCAATCTCATCATTAATACTTGCATCTTTTTCAATAAACGTATCAGTCTGCGGTACGTATGCCTCCGGTTGATAGTAATCATAATAGCTGACGAAATATTCAACCGCATTGTCAGGAAAAAAATCTTTAAACTCACTATATAACTGACCGGCAAGCGTTTTATTATGAGCAATAACAAGCGTTGGCCGATTAACCTCTTTGATGACATTAGAGATCGTGAACGTCTTCCCTGTTCCTGTCGCTCCTAATAATGTTTGATGCTTCTTGCCTGAGTTTAACCCTTCAACAATTTTTCGAATGGCCTCCGGCTGATCTCCTTGGGGTGAATACTTTGAGACTAGCTTAAATTGGTCCTTCATTAAAAAGCCTCCCAATTATTTTTCTCTATGACTCAGTTCATATCTATTGTTGAAACTCGCCAATGGGGAATGCGGGAAAATTTTTGATCCGCTTTTTGATTGAACGAGTGCCCCACTGGCTGTTTAAAGATATTTAACGAAGCGTTCTCTATATAAACAAATCAGCCTCTACTTGCAATATCAGGACCTGATGTGTACTGATTTGTCATTTTTTAACTAAAAACTCATATAAACATTCTACCACAAAGACAGGAAAACAAACCACTAATATACGAACGGATATTCGTTTTTTTAAAAAAAATTACACAAACTTTACTCTTAAAAAATAGGTCAATTCCTTGTGTTAGAAAGTGCAATTGATTTTTGGTGATCCTTGGTACTTGCATTAAAAAAATTAAAATACCTTTTTTAGCCGGGAGGTGGTTTCTTTCTGGCCCTTTGAGGACATGGTTCGAGCAATTTAACTGTTTGATGGCTTCTTTCAAGCCTAATGTGGACATGCTTCGAGCAATTTAATTGTTTGATGGCTTCTTTCAAGCCTAATGTGGACATGCTTCGAGCAATTTAATTGTTTGATGGCTTCTTTCAAGCCTAATGTGGACATGCTTCGAGCAATTTAATTGTTTGATGGCTTCTTTCAAGCTAATGTGGACATGCTTCGAGCAATTTAATTGTTTGATGGCTTCTTTCAAGCCTAATGTGGACATGCTTCGAGCAATTTAATTGTTTGATGGCTTCTTTCAAGCCCAATAAGGACAAGGTTGCAGTGAGATAGGATTAGAATTAGTAACATAAACGGCTGTTATAAACCACTATCAAGTTTAAAAACCAATTTCAGCATATAATCCCTAATTATATCAAAGCACATTTGATAACTTCACTCTACCAAGTTTGAGTTAAATAATAGGAAATAAATATTGTGGAAAAACAGAGGATTTTGGCTGAAAAAAGTTAATCAAACGTTTGATTAACTCCCCGATTTCACATACAAGTATCAAAAAACCTGTCGATGCATTGATTTCGACAGGTTCTCTTTTTTATTCTACCTCGCTGTTTTTTCCTTGTTTTGCATAGTAAATATCAATTGCATTGATCACATTCGATTTGGCAATGCGGGCAGCTTCTTCTTTATTATTCTCTTCAAATGCCCTTAAAATCGCTTCATGCTCATCAATAGAGTGTGAAGTAAGAAAAATTGAATTATGAAAGTATAGGCGCCGAACATGTGATTGAAGTGTTGACACAGTACTGGCAATATAAGAATTCTCAGTCACATTCACAATATTTAGATGAAATTCCTCATCTAGCTTCAATGCTGTATAAGAATCGCCAGTTTCTACTGCACGAGCAAACATTGCGTTAATTTCACGCAGCTTCCGAATTGTTTCTTGACTGATAATAGGTGTTGCTAGTTCAGTAGCTAAAGCTTGCAGTACTCCTAATGGGGGTAAAATTTTTGAAATATCCTCTTTGTTTACTTCCGTAACTTGGGTCCCCACTCCCGGATACATTTCGACAAACCCTTGAAAGCTAAGTAATTGTAAAGCCTCTCTAATAGGTGTGCGGCTGACACCTAAAGCTTGTGCTAGATCCGCATCATTCAGCTTTTCTTTCGGATGCAGTGTCCCATCAATAATCCATTCTAGTATTTGTGAAAAGGCACGTTTTTTGGCTGACATACGAGTTGGAGCAGAGTAATTAGCAGGTATCGGCATGTTAAGACCCCCTTGTACAAAAACTACTTAAATAATGATTTTATTATATTGAACTAATAATACAAATACAATATATTACATAAAAACACAATCCAATCATTTCAACTCTATCGATCATATTAATATTTTTATATAATTTTATTTTCAGAAATATATTGCATAAGTATAATTGCTGTGATATATTTTGCACATCAAAGGATTTTTTTTACGTAACAGTTAATTTTTATTCTGATTATTCTAGCAATAGAATAACTTAAATATTTTGATAAATTAGAATATTAACTGCGATATGGGGTTTATATAGTAAATTGAAAGCTCCATTAAAGAGATATATCGCCTAAAAGCTTCTGCTGTCACAGCATTCCTTGTGGAGCAAGAATTTACTCTTTTAAAAGATGAAATCGCCCATATCAGAATAGTAGTTATCACTATTAAAAATTATTGGAGGTATTTTTTATGTCATCAAGAGGGTCATTTTCATTTCTTATTGCGGTTGGCTTTATGCTATTCGCCTTGTTCTTCGGAGCGGGTAACTTAATTTTCCCAGTTATGCTCGGGCAAATGGCTGGAGAAAATGTCTGGGCTGCTAATGCTGGATTTGTCGTAACTGGTGTTGGTTTGCCATTACTTGCTATTCTTGCTTTAGGTTTTTCTGGCAAAAGTGATTTACAATCATTAGCGAGTCGAGTACATCCAATTTACGGAATTTTCTTTACATGTGCACTATATTTATCCATTGGACCACTTTTCGCAATTCCAAGAACAGGTACAGTTTCTTTTGAAATCGGTATTAAACCATTCCTAGGTGAGAACGCTGGTATAATGCCTTTAATCATCTTTACTATTATCTTTTTCGGAGTTACTTTATTCTTTTCATTAAAATCTTCTAAGCTTGTTGATATTGTTGGAAAAATTTTAACGCCATTATTGCTAATTTTTATCGGAATTCTTATTGTAACAGCTTTTGTAAACCCAATCGGAGAAATTCAAGCACCTACTGAAGCTTATATGTCAAATGCATTTTTTAATGGCTTCAAAGAGGGCTACTTGACTATGGATGTTCTTGCTGCCTTTGTGTTTGGTATCATTATTATCAATACAATGAAAGAAAATGGCGCAGCGACAAAGAAGCAAATTATGACTTCTAGTATGAAGGTAGGTTTCATTGCGGCAGGACTTTTAGCTATTATTTACACATCACTTGCTTATATGGGAGCAACTAGTGTTGAGGGTCTTGGGCAATTAGAAAATGGCGGCGCAGTACTTGCTGCTATATCAAGTCATTATTTCGGATCTTTCGGTAAAGTTCTTCTAGCTGTCATCGTTATCGCAGCTTGCTTAACTACAAGTATTGGTCTTATCACTTCATGTTCGTCCTATTTCAATAAATTAGTACCAAGCATTTCTTATACTAAGTGGGCTGTCATCTTCTCTGTATTTAGCACAGTCATTGCAAATGCTGGTTTATCTAAATTAATTGCATTTTCAGTTCCAGTATTAGTCGCATTATACCCATTAGCTATTTGTTTATTGGTCTTAACCTTCCTGCACCCTCTATTCAAGGGAAATTCAGGGGTTTATAAAGGTAGTATTCTATTCACTGCTATTGTCAGCATATTCGACGGATTAAATGCAGCTGGCATTCAAATCCAGGCAATCAATGAACTATTTACTAACATCCTTCCTTTATATTCAGTAGGAGTTGGCTGGCTCGTTCCAGCGATTGTCGGCGGATTGATTGGCTATGTATTTAGCTTGAGGAAAAAAGGAAGTTATCAGGCTCCACAGGTTAAGGAAAAATTAAATTAATATTACGAGATACTCCAAATTAAATATGAAAAGGCGTTTCTTCAAAATATGAAGAACGCCTTTTTTATTTCTCCTCGTTTGAGGACTATTCTTTTCCTTTTGACAGTCATTTATCTGGCTTTATTAAGATTTTTGCCTAGCTTTCTGTTTCATCCGATTCGAATACCAGAAGCCTACGGTCAATGAAAATGCATCTACAATGATGAGCCATATTGAATTTGTATAGCCTTTATAAACAGAAGCTGCAATTAATGCTACCGTCAAAACAAGTCCAATCACCTGATTATATGCTACTCTCGTAAAAAATACGACTAACAAACCCGGAAGCAGCAAGGCTGATAAGAATTTTAATAACAATGATTACACCTTCTTTTTTCATAAATTAGCATTCATTTTGCTTTCCATTATGCATAACACTAGAATATCTGTAAACAATGAGATACACAAGTATTTTCTAACACATTGCCACTTGGATAAAGTGAAACTTCCATCAGTGGGGGTTTTTTGCCCCCCCACTGATGGTTAGCTGCGGCCCACAGGAAGTGGGTCACGCAGACGTTGCCACACGATGTGGCGCCTTTTAGTCTGTGTTCATTTTACGGGCTTTTACGGGCAGTTGCCCTCCACCTATCTTCCTCGCTTCTCTCTCAATCTTGAGGTGGGGGTCTTACTGCCCGTTAATGCGGGATAAAATTTTTAATTCGTCAAACACTAATTCTATATATCATTTTCATGGAGGCTAAAAATATGGCAAGAAGAAAACGCCGCCCACTTGTTCCTGATTCAAGAGGTGCCTTAGATCAATTTAAGAATCAAGTCATGGCTAATGAAGGATATCATATAGACAAAGAAAATCCAGACAATGTGAAATTTGAGGTAGCGAATGAAGTCGGCGTCCCCCTTCAAAATGGCTATAATGGAAGATTAACTTCCAAGGAAGCTGGAAAAGTCGGCGGCAAAATTGGAGGCAGTATGGTTAAAGAACTTGTCCGCATGGCACAGGAACGAATGAAGGAGAAATAACATATTGGGATTTTTAACCATTGCAAAATAACAAATAATTGTTTATACTTCCGATATTAATTCAATATTCCCATTCGATGGGATAGAGGCTGCAGCATTTAAAAGTAGAACAGACGAGATTCAATGACATTTGTGACTCTGTTTGAAAGGATACGCTGCCGAAGTTTGGATTTTTCATTGGAAATCCATGCTGGGGATGTTTTCGAATAGGAACATCACTGTCACGTTAATTTGACGTGGAGAACTATCTTCGGAAGGATTAAACGGACTTATTCAAACAGCCGTCGATCTTTTTCGACGGCTGTTTTTATTTAAGAAAAGGTATAACTTTTCTCGAGTTAGAGAAATGTCTAGCTCCATAAGGAATGCTTCGACAGCGTATACATCGCACGACTAAAAGCGGTAGCTTTTAGGAGGAGCGCCTACCCCGACGTACAGGACGTACTAGTGTCGACAATGCGACAGGACAAGGAAAGCTTCGTCAGCAAAACATCGCACGACCAAAAGTAAACCTTTTGGGAGGACGTCGCGTTTTTGTCGACCTGTCTTATGCTTGTCGGGGGTGACCAAGGCGCTTGCGCTTTTCTTATAGTCATTTAACCCTCCAATTTATAAGGAGTGTACAACCTTGACAAGCACAAATACATCAACAGATTCATCTCAATTAAAAAGATCACTTAAAGCACGCCATCTTACCATGATTTCTCTAGGAGGATCCATCGGTACCGGTATATTTTTAGCTAGTGGTGGGGCTATTTCTACTGCCGGACCTGGCGGAGCGCTGGTAGCTTATGCTGCTATCGGGATCATGGTTTACTTCTTAATGACCAGTCTTGCTGAGATGGCAGCATATATGCCTGTAGCGGGTTCATTTAAAGTGTATGCTACAAAATTTGTTGATCCTGCATTTGGTTTTGCTATCGGCTGGAATTACTGGTATAACTGGGCGATTACGATTGCCGCTGAACTTGCTGCAGTTGTATTAATTATGAAGTTTTGGTTTCCCGAAAGCCCTTCGTTTATTTGGAGCGGAATTGCTCTTGTCATTATGTTCGGATTGAACTACTTGTCTGTCAGAGGTTTTGGGGAAGCCGAATTCTGGTTTTCACTTATTAAAGTAGTGACAGTCATCATCTTCATCATTACTGGCATTTTGATGATTTTTGGAATTATGGGTGGAGAAGCAATTGGATTTTCAAACTTCACAATTGGAGATGCACCATTTAACGGGGGGTTCTTTGCGATCCTTGGTGTTTTTATGGCTGCGGGCTTTTCATTCCAAGGGACAGAATTGCTTGGAGTAGCTGCCGGAGAAAGCGAAAATCCGGAAAAAACCATTCCAAAAGCGATCAACTCCGTATTTTGGCGCATCCTGCTATTTTACATTTTAGCGATTTTCGTCATTGGAATGATTCTTCCCTATACAGATGAACGCTTATTAAGCAGCGATATTTCCGTAAGCCCGTTTACACTTGTATTTGAACGAGCAGGATTTGCTTTTGCAGCATCTGTCATGAATGCAATCATCTTAACAGCCGTATTATCTGCCGGCAACTCTGGAATGTACGCAGCCACTCGTATGCTCTGGGATTTAGCTCGCGATGGAAAAGCACCGAAATTCTTAGGAAAATTAGATCGAAGAGGTGTACCAGTTAATGCTTTACTCGTAACAACTTTAGTTGGCTCGCTTGCATTCTTAACTACTTTTTTCGGAGATGGCGTCGTATATATTTGGCTGCTAAATGCTTCTGGTATGGCTGGTTTTGTGACTTGGCTAGGTATTGCTATTAGCCATTACCGTTTCCGTAGAGCATACATTGCTCAAGGTAAAGATTTAAACGCTCTTCCATACCGGGCGAAATGGTTTCCAATCGGTCCTTTATTAGCATTTATCCTATGTACTTTCATTATATTAGGCCAAAACTATCAAGCTTTCATTGGCGGTACCATTGATTGGAATGGCATATTCGTTTCCTATATTGGTTTACCTCTGTTCTTAATCGTTTGGCTTGTCTATAAAATAAAGTACAAAACAAAGTTAATTCCATTAGAAGAATGTGATTTAGGGAAAGAATAGTGTATTTCTAATCCACTAACCTGGTTCGCATTAAAGAAAAATATATAAAGCATTGGAATTTTATCCAATGCTTTTTGTTTTTAAATTTTTCGTTTTTTTACTAATCTATATATTTTTTCCATCTTCCATTTTATTGTTTTTAGTTTAACAAATTTGCAATGTTCTGTATGATATAAAAGAAAGAGAACTTAATAGGATGTGATCAACAATGAAAAAGCTAGCTGTATTTTGTGGTTCAAGTAATGGAGCATCTAATGTCTATATAGAAGTTGCAAAAAAAATGGGTAGAGAGCTTGCTAAACGGAACATTGCACTTGTATATGGCGGGGCAAGTGTAGGAATTATGGGCGCAGTTGCAGATTCCATTTTAGAAGAGGGCGGACAAGTAATTGGGGTAATGCCCCGTTTCCTAGATGAAAGAGAAATATCCCACAAGAACTTAACAGAGCTAATCGTTGTGGATTCCATGCACGAGAGGAAGGCGAAAATGGCAGATTTGGCAGATGGATTTATAGCCTTGCCAGGTGGGCCAGGAACATTAGAAGAGTTCTTTGAGATTTTTACTTGGGCTCAGATAGGGCTTCATCAAAAACCTATTGGACTCTTAAATATTAATCATTATTATGATCCTCTTGTTGCTTTATTCAATCATATGACCAGTGAACAGTTCATGCATGAAAAATACCGCACGATGGCGCTAGTAGATGCAGAGCCAAATGGCCTGCTCGATCAATTTAATAAATATGTACCACCAACTGTAAAATCTTATAACTGAAAAACAGATTTGATAGATGAAAAACAACAGGCCAAGGTTGATATAGACCTTGGCCTGTTGTTTTAAATTCAAGAAAAGCCCCCATTCAGACTGCGTTTATCAGCCAAATACACCGTTTATCCGCTAGTTTACTTGGTATATCCGCCGAATCACATCGTTTATCCGCCAAATTACATTGTTTATCCGCTGTATTCATTAATAAAAATAAATAGATTCATCACCACTTATTATGGAATAACACATAAGCGGTGATGAATCATAGTTACTGAGCGTTTTTCTGCGTTAGATTATGGTTGAAACCTCTACTTGCTTTCATTGATCCATTCGGTCAATATTTTATCAAAAGAATGAGGTTCTTCAAACATAGGATTATGCCCACTATGCTCAAAAATTACTTTTTTCACGTTCTCATATGTGTCATCAATAGGATCCCACAGAGAAATGGGTCCGACCAAATAATCATATCTCCCTAAAGCAATAAATACTGGTTTATTGAAATTAGCCAATGATCGTATCAGATTAAGTTGTCCGAATGCTTCTCCCCATAGATAATCAATAATTGGCATATTCGTATATACACCATCCCACATGTAAGCTGCATTAAATGTATAATCGTAAAAACTTTGAGCTCCCATACGAATACCATGTGAACAAATCGCCTAGCTGGATCCTTTTTGATATCATTTTCCAATAAGACAATCTCTTTTTCAAAATGCCTCTTTCTCTCTGAACTTGCAGTCTCATTAAAAAATGAAAAACTTTGAAGCTGTCTTTCTTCACTATTAGTAGGTGCTGAATTTAATAAGACAACTTTCTGAACATGTTTAGGGTATTTTCTAGTATATTCCATAGCCATAAAAGCATGTCCAGAATGCCCGAGTATGATAAAGTTCTCAAGATTAAGGGATTGTCTTGCCGTTTCTATATCATCTAATACTTTATCTAGTGTATAGTCTTCTGGTTGTATAGCTCGAGTAGGCTTAACAAATCCTCTATGATCCAAGAAAATGAATTGAAATTACATTCTTCTAAAAAATCTGTGTTTCTTATGCGAACTTATTAGCAGATATTTAATTGAAAACACACTTTACTTTAGTACGTTAAAAAACTTAAACTTTCCAATTAGCTAAAAAAAGTGCAAAGCACCACCCATTATTTTAGATGGTACCTCGCACATACTCACTATTTATTGCTCTTCTTCAAGATCATAATCTTCATTTACAACAGTAAATTGATCAATTGTAACACCGTCAGATGTAGTTGTCGTAAAGGTTATTTGATCTTTGTCAACCTTGGCAGTTATTGAAACGGCAATGTTTTCCGTGTTTACAAATTCAAATTTCTCATCAGCAACTGCATCATAGTGTTTATTTCCAGTCGTACCAGCGAGAACATAAACAGCTCCGTTTGGATCCTCTTTGCCGTCCTTCAGTTTCTTCGTTCTGCCATAGGCATGATCATGACCAGAGAAAACGATGTCAATCCCTAATTCATCGACGACTGGCGGTAATTTTTCTTTCATAATTTCATTGCCGCCAAACGGATTTGTGTAATAAGGAGGCTGGTGAGTAACAAGTATTTTCCAAGGCTGGTCCGAATTTTTCACATCTTGTTTAAGCCACTCAAGCTGCTTATTAAGAATCTCACTATCACTTGTATATCCTAAAACGCTAATGTGAATATTATTGTAATCAACAGAGTACGTACCGCCTTTGTCTACATCTGGTCCATTCTTAGGAGAGTTAAAAATGGATTTAGCTAAATGTCCATCCGTATCTCCCATGTATTCATGGTTTCCTAAAGTCGCGACAAGATCTGTTGAACGAATATTCGTGTATTGGTTCATAATTCCTAGTGTATCATCCCATTGCTTGAATTTAGCGGATTCATCAATCAAATCACCAACATGAATCAAAAACGATAAATCTTTTTTATCTAAATCTCCTAGTATTTTTTGAAAGTGACTTAAATCAGAAGGTGATTGAGTGTCTCCCAAAATAGCAAACTCAAAGCTATTCTTACTTTTTAATGTTGTGAATTCTTGCATTTGTGACCAGTTGACTCCGTCACCAACACGATAAACATATGTCGTATCTTGCTGTAAATTCTTTAATGTTACTTCATTCACTCTAACGATTCCATTTTTCGTAATATCCTGCTCACCAGAAAATACCTGGTTACTTGAGGAACCAGAGACTGTTTGAAGTGATGGCTCACCTTTCTTGTCGTAATCTTTTTTTCTTGCAAATTGAATGAAGGTTGAATTTTCCTTTCCTAAAGGACTCGACATCCATGTGAAGCCTTTTGATTTATTAGGGTCACCTGTAGGAGTTGAAATTACATTTTTTATCTCTGTTGCAGTTGTAAGAGATGGATAAGTTTGCGTGTTCACTTTAAATGAATACTTCCCATCTTTAACTCCATATAAAGCGATTTTCTTCACATCATTAGTGATCGAATCTACACGAAGGGTACCATCTTTGTCCGTTTTCCCTAGCAAAACTGGCTCTGTGCTACCTTCAATAATTGCGAAGATTTCCATATCACTTACTAATTCGTTATGGATATTTTTTACAGTTATGACAACTGGATTCCCGATTAGTATAGGCTGTGGAATAATGTCGTAAGCACTTTCAACTGCTATGCTAGTTGGTTCCATTGAATAAGTGGTGACAAAGTTTTCTTCTTTAGGATCCCTGTAGGTTAAGTTAGCTTCCATTATTTCATAGTTTAACTTACTGTCTTCTTTCATCGATTCAGGAATTCTGATCTGAATGGTTGCAGCATCTGAAATTTCTGCTGTTTCACCGTTGTTCACAAGATTCAATGTAAGGATACCTGTTTCCGCTTCATAGTTCGAAGTACTTGTATTAAATCCATTGGAAAACTTGATATCTTCCACTGGATAGTTTTTATCAATGTGCATTTTTATTGCAGAGCCCGAGATTTCAGATGGATTCTTGACTTTAACTGCTAGTTCAAATACATCCCCAAGGAATGCTTGCTCTTGTTTTTTAGCGATTTCAATCTTTGCTGAACCTGTATTGACAGTAAAATAGCTAGTTTTAATCGCCTGATTTCCAAATTTATCAGGAACCATTAGGGTGATCTTATGTGTTCCATCTGCCCATTTAAAACCGCTTAATGAGACCGATCCATCCATATCGTAAGAAAAATGACCTTCCGATTTGGAATAATCTTTCCCATCTACGAAAATACTAATCTTATCCCAATCAATTCCTGTTTTAAAAGGATCCTCTTCATATTCATGAACCTTTGCAGTCAGATTGACAGCATTTTTCGTAAATTCTTTTCCGTCTGCGTTAATGGATTCAATAACTGGGGGATATAGATCATCCACTTTTTCTCCATAAACTGCCCGGATATTATCAAAATAAATGGAGCCTTTTGTCATAGGTCCGGTAATTCCAGATTTGGTAGACATCAATCGTATCGCTTGGGTCCCAGATAATTTGAAAGGGCCTGTAAATGATTCAGGAATTTCCGCTTCAATGTATTTCCATCCAATCCAGTCAATACCTGGCTTTTCCTGAGTAAGGTTAAGTGTCTGATTTTTACCATTTCCATCTACTATTAACATTCTCAGCCAATAGCCTTGAACTTCTGGAGTTCCATAAACCCACATTCCTATACTTGATGGATCTCCATCAATCTCTGTATCTGTACCAGAGCCTGCATAAACACCAAGTGTTGTCCCTGTTTGTGCATTTGTAAAATCGAAATCCATTTTTAATGACTGATCACCAAATCTTACTGGTGCAGGATATTTAGCTAAACTCAGCGTCCCTATTTCACCGCGATTTGCAGTCGATGTCTTCCATCCGCCAAGCTCATTTTCAAAGTCAAATAAGACTTCAGGAAGCTTTCCAACTGAAACATTCACTTGAGCTGTAAGATTTGAGTCCTTTAAGTAAGCTGTGATTGTCCCTGAAACAGGTTGATCTCCGGTGTGCAGGATTCCAGCTTCATCAATTGTTCCCATACCTTCTGGAATTTCAAATTCAATATCTCGTAAACTCCAGTCTACAAATCTCTTTTGAAATTTTGCTACTAGGTTTAACGAGGTTTCACTATTTCTAGCCACTGTTAATTCAGATGAGGTGAAGTACATCTCGTCAGGCTTTGCGATTTCAATCATACTTTTTCCAACCTCTTTACCTTCATGTTTCAATAAAATATGAAATTGACCAGTTTTCCCGTTTGAAATAAATTTTCCATTTTCATCGATTGTACCATATGAAGAATCGGCTAGTTCCCAAGTTAAACCAGATGCAGGCAGAGGAGCAGATGCCATAGACTTGTCTCTTCCCTTAGCACTAAATTGAATGGTTGAGCCAGGGGTAAAGGATTGATCATATGGTTCAACATGAGCCGATTTGAAAAGATGATCGGATGGCTCTTTAGAAACTATCAGCCAAGAATTCGCTACACTTCTTTCAGTACGGTCGGATGGTTTATTATCTACCTCAAGATCGTCGCCGCCAAGTTCACGAGTTGTAAAGGTAGATGAGCCTCCACCGTCTAGGTTTAAAGCATTTACTGCTCCTAAATCAATCATCAATTGTGCCAAGTCTGGCATGGAGATTCCAGCTGAATAAGGCTCTTGTCTTCCGTCAATTACAACAAAAAATACATCGCCGTCTTCTTTTATTCCAACAGCTGTTCGCGGCTCTTTGTCTGCTCCTGTTTGTGGAGTCTGATAGATTTGGCCGTCTTTTACTAGAATTGCATTTCCGCCAAGAGCTTCCTGTAATTGGTCCTTCATTCCTTCATATTCTGTATTGCTGCCAATGACAGCCTCCCCGGTTTTCTTTATGCCAAAGAAATTCCAGCCTTGTCCATTTTGAGCTTTTACAGCTTGTCCATCTTTGTAAACAACGCCAATAGGTTCACCTGTGGCCATATTATAGAAATCTGCATTCACCGCTGCCACGACTTTATGGTTAGCCCCATTGGCTGCATTCGCTTGCTCCCTTACAGGCTGAAGACCAAATGCTTCTCCGTCATCAGGTGTCCCTGCTTCTATAGATACCGTCGGATTATCTGCATCAACTTCTACTACGAAACTCTCAATCTTATTTCCGTCTTTTCCTTCAAAACTGTAGTGCTTTTCTTTTACACCCGGTGCCAGATCAGCTTGATACTCGTTGATAGGTGTTTGTACAACAACAGAGCTTAAATCGAAATTGCCCAAGGCTAATGTAAAGCTTGGGGAAATGATACTACTTGCCAAAACAAGAGATGCGGTAAAGAGTAATAGCCTTTTTTTCCAATTTTTCCTCATTTTGAGTCTCCATCGTAAATATATTTCGTCAAATTTCGGGGATTTCTTTAAAATCCGACGCTATCTTTAAAATAATTAAAATATATTAATCTATTATTAATTTTACGTAAAAAAATGCAGACTAAACAAATGAGGAGATTTGACCTATATCCAAGGGATTAGAGAGAAGTAGTTGACTTATTAAAGAAGAAGATTTGGTCATCATTGATAGAGCAGAAGAAAACGAAAAAGTTGTGAATTCTATCACTATTTTAACAACGAAGAGCATTCAGTCAGAAGCTATCAATAAAGTTCCTTTCTCTTTCCTCCTGCCGAACTCTGCCCAAGTATCGACAGGCACATTATCTTATCGATTTAAAACAAGACTAGCCTTCAAAAAAGGAGTGGAAGGCTATGATCAGGACGCCATTCGGATTCTTGAGAATTAATAGAAATGACAATGCCAGCAAAAACTCGGACAAGGGATATAGGACAATGAAAAGGTTCATCTTCTTGAGTTAGAGAAGGATTTATTAGAAAGTGATCGAACATTTAGGTTTAAAAGGTCAAGTTTGTTAAAGATGGAAAATAAGTAAAGGGATATATTTCAAAAGAAATCCTACCGACAAATCGCGTTAATCTTGACTTGTGTTTAAACATGCATAATCCTGTACGGATAATCCGAACGGGATTAAAATAGTTGTTTAAAATCTTATACTTTGTAAATTACCTTTCCCCATAAGGGGTAAGAAACGTGAAGAAGGAAAACCCTTTAAAGTAGCTGTGATAGCATGTCCAAATTTAGTATACAAGTTCCATATTTTGCGATCACCTTAATGCTTTAATTTCACTTATATAAAAACACTCCCTTTTCTTCTTCTAATCCCCTTGTATTCTCCATTGAACGTTCTAACACTTTTACTCACCCCTTTTCGGTCTTTTTTAATCATATATTTAAGGAAACTTTAACATATGTTCTTCAAAAACCAAGCTAACAATATATAAAGTGAAACTTCCATCAGTGGGGGTTTTCGACGCACAGGACGTGCTAGTGCAGACGTTGCCACACGATGTGGCGCTTTTAGTCTGTGTTCATTTTACGGGCTTTTACGGGCAGTTGTCCCCCCACCTATCTTCCTCGCTTCTCTCTCAATCTTGATGTGGGGGTCTTACTGCCCGTTAATGCGGGATAAATTTATTAACCCAACTTTTGAATAAATTAAAGTTATTCAACCATTCTTGTATTTACATAGCCAAGTAAGATGACATAACCAATTATCAATGTTGGAAATAATACTTGGGTATCTGGATGGTCTATAAAAGCACCTCCTATCATAACAATGGCCATCACAAAATTAGATTTTTTATGCCTCTATTAGGTTAGGAGCCTATTAATTTACTAGGAGAATACTATTTTTATTTCGAAAAAAATGGTTTCATTAGATTCTTTAAGACCATTTAAATTTTCTGAACCTTGATAAAATCGGGGTAATCATCTTGAAAATGGACTTAACGTTTGAATACATTTTGCTTTTCCATACTGATCACACACCTTTTTTTAGAGTAGTAGTATCAGTATGTCCTAGATTTAAAGATTAATTGTATTTATCTTGAAGTTTTGCACCAGAACCGAAGATATTATCACTGATCTGGAGCAAACTTTTACGTCAATAGCCGTTTACGAATAGCGGGATGGTGGGGGACAGGTTTCACCGTCCCCCACCATCCCGCTTTTCCCACATTCAGCATCTAGAACCCTCTCCCCTACCAACAATACTATTTAAGCAAAGGTGGTAATCAATGTGAACATAGAAAATTTGAAATTGTTTTGTCAAGTGGTTGAGCAAGGTAGTATTAGTCAGGTTGCTCGGACAAGCTACGTAACCCAGCCTGCAGTTACAAGTAAAATACGGCAATTGGAAAAACATTATGGTGTTGCTTTGTTTGATCGTACTGGTGGTATGCTACGTGTGACAAAAACAGGTTCCAGCTTATACCCTTATGCTAAAGAAATCGTCGGATATTTCAATAGATCTGAAGAAGTGATGAATAACATCTCTAATGATTACGAGGAACCTTTACATATCGGGGCTAGCTTAACAATCGGAGAATATCTACTTCCAGATATACTGGGTAAATTTCAAAAGAAGCATAAACAGATTCAATTTAGTTTAGCAATTGGAAATACACCTACCATCATGTCTAAGCTGGAAAATTTGGAAATCGACATCGCACTGGTGGAAGGTATCGTAATGCATAGAGATTTTCAAATTAAGAGGTTTGCTAAAGATGAGTTGATCTTAGTCATCCCTAGGAATCACCGCTGGAATAGTCAAAAGGAAATAAACATCGAAGAGTTAGCAGAAGAAAGAATACTTTTGAGAGAGAAAGATTCAGGTGCTAGAAAAATAATTGAAACCATATTAGCGGAAAATAATGTATTGGAACAAATACATTCCTATATAGAGTTTGGAAGTACACAGGCAATTAAAAGTGCAGTTGAATCAGGCCATGGGATTGGGATATTACCTAAACTTTCCGTTACACACGAACTTGAACTAGGGGTTGTCAAGCATCTGCCCATTTCGAATACAACCATTTCTAGAGATTTATGGATAGTAAAAAGACCAACAAGATTTCCAAAAAACAGTATCAACTTGTTTAATCATTTTTTAAAAGAGGCGGGCTTCAATATAGACCCTTCAGAATAACTCAGATTCCCATAGCCTATCACAAAAAATGACAAAGATTTATACCCTATAATATTTTTTTATCACTCCCCATTATCTTCTTATAGTAAGATAATGATAATACCAAATTCAAAATTTACCAATATTCCTGGAAATAACCCCCTATAGAAAGGGTGAATTAGCTTAATATAAACAAACTGTACTTCGTGATTATCGGGCTGTCATAACTGAGATATCTCGACAATAAGTGGAACTCCCTTTTCCATTTGGAGTTCTGATTTTTTAAAAATAAATGAAATCATTCACAATAGGAGGTATGAAAATTGAGTCAAACTAAGTATGCTGAAATTGTTATTGTTGGTGCAGGTTCAGCAGGGATTTCGATTGCATCGCGAATTATCCGAAATGCACCATATTTAAAAGAAAATATAATGATCATCGACCCCTCAGAAGATCATTATTATCAACCTTTATGGACCTTAGTTGGTGGTGGTCAATCTAAACTGGAAGACACCCATCGAAAACAAGATACGCTTATCCCAGACGGAGTTCAATGGCTCAAGGAAGCAGCGACGGAATTTCTTCCAGATACAAATACGGTTGTTACGGATAAAAACACACAAATCCATTACGATTTTCTAGTTGTAACAGCTGGAATTGAAATAAAGTGGGACAGGATTAACGGCTTGAAGGAAGCAATCGGAAAGAATGGTGTATGTAGTAATTACGCTGCTGAATATGTGGAAAGTACATGGGAGAATATTAAAAACTTTTCAGGTGGAACTGCTATATTCACTCAACCAAGCACACCAATTAAATGTGGAGGCGCACCACAAAAAATTATGTATTTAGCAGACGACTATTTTAACAAAGCCAATGTCCGCTCGAAAACAAATATAAAATTCATTTCTGGTACAGGAAGTATTTTCTCAGTTCCACGCTATGCGAAAACATTGGAAGAGGTCATTAATCGAAAAGAAATAGAAACGACCTTTATGACAGACCTGATTGAAATAGATGGCAAAAATAAAACAGCAATTTTCCAGCACATAGAAACGAATGAAAAAATGTCAGTCGCTTATGACATGATTCACGTTACCCCACCAATGGGGGCACCAAGTTTTATAGCAAGTAGCCCGATCGCAAATGCGACAGGCTGGGTCGATGTTGATCCACATACACTACAACATAATACGTACAAAAATATTTTCAGTGCTGGAGATTCAGCTAGTCTACCTACTTCCAAAACTGGTGCAGCAATACGCAAACAAGCACCTGTAGCAGCCGAGAATCTACTTTCGGTCATGAATGGCAGCACAATGAAAGCGAAGTATAATGGCTACACTTCTTGTCCTTTGGTGACAGGTGTTAATAAATTAGTAATGGCAGAATTTGAATATGATAATGTTCCTCAGGAGACGTTTCCAATCGACCAGTCAAAAGAAAGAATGAGCATGTATCTTATCAAGAAAAATCTTCTGCCAATCATGTATTGGAATGGAATGCTGAAAGGAACCATGTAATGCAAAGCTACTTTTCTGCCAATATCAACATACTCACCAAAATAAGGAGGCTTGAAATTGGAAGCGACTCAAAAGCAATCTACCTTGGAGAACATTTTACGAGAACTAGAAAATAAAGAACAGATGGACTCTCTATATTACCTTGTACAAAAGCTGCCAGATTTTACGTCAAGGATACAGGCGATGGATGACAAATTGGAATTCATCGAAAGTATTATAGGAGACAAGCAATCTTTATCTACCCTTAGTCAAGAAGTAGAAGAAAAAGTGGAAAAACTGCATATCAACCAGGAACATTTTGCTGCCTTACTTGAAATCGTACACCTGTTACCAAGATTAGTTTCGTTGATGAAAAAGACAGAAGAAATTTCCCTATTTATAAATGACTTTTTAAAAGACACAACGTCTGTCGAATATGCGCTAAAGGGCATTAATGATATCGTCCCATTGGATAAAGCAGTCGGGGTCATTAAAGAAACAAATGAACAATTCAAAGAGGATAAAAGCTCACCCAATTTTTCTCTCTATGGTATGTACCGTTTATTAAAGGACCCAACGATTCAAAAAGGATTTCGGTACTTAGAATTACTTCTCGGAATTATTAACAATAAAAAATAATTTAAGGAGGAATGAGAATGTTTTTCCGTTCATTTTTTGATGAAAATTTAGCACAAATGTCTTATTTAATTGGCTGTCAACGTACTGGCGAAGCAATTGTGATTGATCCTGCGCGCTATACCAAACCATATTTTGAAACTGCAAAAAATGAAGGTTTAAAAATCGTAGCTGCTGCGGAAACACATATACATGCCGATTTTCTTTCTGGAGCGAGAGAGCTGGGGGTACATAATAATGCGAACCTTTACCTATCCAACGAAGGTGATGAAAATTGGAAGTACGAATATTTGGATAATCTGAACTATACTTTGCTTAAAGACGGTAATGAATTTAGTCTTGGTATGATTAACTTTAAGGTTATGCATACACCTGGCCATACCCCTGAAAGCATTTCCTTTATTTTAACGGATAAAGGTGGGGGATCCCAACATCCGATGGGGATTTTTACCGGAGATTTTGTCTTTGTTGGTGATATTGGCAGACCTGATTTATTGGAAAAAGCTGCTGGTATAGCTGGTACTGCCGAATCAGGTGCTAGACAAATGTTTCATTCCATTCAGAAATTCAAAAAACTACCTGACTTTCTTCAAGTATGGCCAGCACATGGAGCTGGTAGTGCTTGCGGGAAAGCGCTTGGGGCAGTTCCTATGTCAACGGTAGGCTATGAAAAATTGAATAATTGGGCATTACGAACAGAGGATGAAGAGGAATTTGTCAAGATCCTTTTATCCGGTCAACCTGAGCCCCCTAAATACTTTGTCATGATGAAAAAGTTAAACAAAATCGGACCAGAACTTATAAATCAAGAGCAAACAGTTCAGTGGTTAGATGTTTCAGAGCTAGAAAAATTCGGAAATGAAACTGTATTGTTAGATACGAGAAGTGCTTCCGATTTTGCCAAAGCACATTACCAGGGGACAATCAATATTCCATTTAATAAATCATTTACAAACTGGGCTGGCTGGCTGTTGAAATATGACCAAAATATTGTCTTAATTACTTCCGAAAAAAATGTAAAAGTAATAAAAGATAGTCTGCATTCCATTGGTTTAGATCGGGTAGTTGCAGCGATTGAACCAGCACTTACATTAGAAAATGAGGACCGGGTTGAAAGTTATGGGGAAATAACAGTCCAACAATTACAGGAATATTTACAGGATGATAGTTATTATCTTATTGATGTTCGAAATAAATCTGAATGGGAGGAAGGTCGAATTGCTGGCGCACACCACAACATGCTAGGTGTACTTGTCGATCAACTTGATGAACTACCTAAAGGAAAAACATATTTGATGCAATGTCGTTCTGGTGCTCGTTCAGCAATTGCCGCAAGTCTCATGCAGGCAAATGGATTTAAGAATGTATTGAATGTGAAAGGCGGATATTTAGCCTGGACGAAGGGAAAGTTTCCAATCACACATTGATGGAGCGCTTAATCGCCTCTAGTAAATGCATAAATATCGTGTATTCGCTAGGGACTTACAATAAGGAGTAATTCACAATAGTAACATTCTAACACCGATTAGAAACAGGTGATCAAATGGATTTAGACTTTATTATTGTATTATTTTTAATCGGATTTTTCGGTTCTTTTATCTCCGGAATGGTAGGCATTGGTGGTTCCATCATTAAATATCCACTACTATTATATGTCCCTACCATGCTTGGGGTAGGTTCACTGTCTGCAGCAGAGGTTGCCGGCATTTCAGCTGTTCAAGTTTTTTTCGCAACCATTGGTGGCGTGTGGGCCTTCCGAAAAGATGGATATCTGAATAAAGCTTTAATATTATCAATGGGAATTTCTGTTTTAGTTGGTAGTTTCATAGGTGGGTTTGGCTCTAACTTGTTAACAGACAATAGTATCAATTTTGTATATGCAATCATGGCAACCATTGCTGCAATCATGATGTTTGTACCAAAAGGAAATGTAGATGATATAACAAGCAACCAAGTGGAATTTAATTACTTGATTGCAATTATAGCCGCATTTATTGTTGGTATCGGGTCCGGAATTGTTGGGGCAGCAGGTGCATTTCTACTTGTACCAATTATGCTTGTAATCCTAAAGATACCTACAAGGGTCACAATCGCTTCATCATTAGCAATAACCTTTTTGTCATCTATCGGATCGACAATAGGTAAAGTTATTACTGATCAAGTACTATATGGACCGGCAGCAGTGATGATAATCGCTAGCCTAATCGCCGCCCCACTTGGTGCAAATGCCGGAAAAAAAATAAACACAAAAATCTTGCAAGCGATTTTAGCCATTCTAATATTGGTCACTGCTGTAAAAATCTGGATAGATATTATTTAATGGGACTAAAGGGACAGGTTAAGATGTGATGTGACCCCAAAAGTTAGAGTTTATATTAACAGCTAATTGGCTGGTGTGAATGCCGTATTGAACCGGACTCATGCAGCCAATTTTTGTATGTTTCTACCCATTTTCTATAATTAGGGCTTGCTGAATAACCAAAAGCTCCAGTTCTAACAAGGGTTTTAGCCTCTTTTTGTCGAATATAAGTGTAAGGATTTTCTCGAAAAATGCTAAAAACCTTTGCACTTGGAGGCCTCAAGGATTATTTGGCTACCGCAAAGCAACGCAAGGCGGGGTCTAAAAAAAATCAGAAAAGCTGTTGGAAAGCAGCTTGGGTTGTCCCCCACCTATCTTCCTCGCTTCTCTCTCAATCTTGAGGTGGGGGTCTTACTGCCCGTTAATGCGGGATAAATTATTAACCCAACTTTTGAACAAATTAAAGTTATTCAACCATTCTTGTATTTACATAGCCAAGTAAGATGACATAACCAATTATCAATATTGGAATTAACACTTGGGTATCTGGATGGTCTATAAAAGCACCTCCCAACATAACAATCCCCATCGCAAAATTAAATGAACCTACCAATTTTGCCAGTTTATCTTGATCTTTAACACGTTTTTGATTATATCCCGATAAAAGCCAAGTTTGCTTTCTAACTCCTACAAGATACGCTAAAATAAAGAGAATGATTGATATGATTATAAAATGTTGATTCATGATAATGTCTCCCTCATTAAAATTTACTTCATCTTTTTGGAACCTATATAATTATTAATTTCTTCTATCTCTTCCTAACAATTATCGGAAGGATATAGAAAGCAATAAGGTAAGTGATGCTTATATAAATAATCAGGTAGTTTGCCTTAACCAAGGATTCGTTCAGAATTTGGTCTGAGATTAACAAATAAATTAACAGTAACAAGTTAGAAATAGAAAAAGTCTGAAATGAAACTTGTTTAATATTGTTATTGACTCTTTCATCATACTCAATTTCATCACTAGCTTTTTGTTTTTCCACCCTTATCCATTTAGCGCCGCCAACTCCAACAAGAAGTCCTGCAATTATTCCCCAATGAATTTGTCCCGTTAGAATACTTACAATACCAAAGCTAGCAATTACGCCTATAATAATCGTCATTAAATTTACTTGCATCGTTTTATCATCTCCTTAATAAGTTAGTCATCTATCCAAAATAATTCATCTAATGGTCGCTCTAAATACTTACTAATTAGCAAGCATACTCGAATAGTGGGGTTATATTTTTGTGCTTCAATTAAATTCATTGTCTGTCGTGTTACTCCAACCAATTTTGCAAGATCACCTTGATTTAAACCGCCTTTCTCAATTCGAGCGACCTTAACCTTATTTTTCACTGTAAAATCCTTCAACTCTAAACTCACCTCTACTATGCCTATATTCAAATTGTAACATATATTTTACTTTTTACATATATATATTACATAAACAATACAATATAAGGAATTATTGTCTTCTTTTTTCCACAGTCAAGCCCGAGACATGAAAAAGACGCGTTCCTAAATAAACGCGCCCTTTAATTGAAGATAGTAACAAAACCTGTAGCTTAATAGATACAGTGTATGATCTTTCTTACTTAATTCCAATCATTAAAATTCTATTTCCTTACCATCAATATTGATTGATTTAATCTTTGAAACATCTAAAGGCAAAGAAGGTATGAATTTAACTTTAACCTTTTCATCCTCACTAAAACTAGTCATAGAATCCAAAGTTTGAACACTGCCATCGGTCATTTTAGCTCTTACATCGATTTCGGTTGAATCGTTGAATTTACCATTCCCGTATAAAGTTACTCCTAATGGTGAAATAGAAACACTTTCCGAACTCCATGTTCCAAAATCCTTATTCAAGTCACTATTAATTTCGTCTTGAACAGATTGCATTTTAAAGGTAGTATTCCAGTTCCCTGTTGTATATTTTCCGTTTGAAACAAAATGTCCCAGTAATTCTTGTTCTTCAAAATCTACACTATCTAAATCGAAAATATATTCAGTATATTCATCACCATAGTTGGCATGACCTGCTTCATCTATTCCAAAACTGATACTTGTAGGATGTATTTCATTACCTGAATCATCAACAAAATAAAAATAACCATGATCATCAATATTTTCTTTATTCCATCTTGTTTGAATATGAAGGCGATTACCAACGATACCTATATTTGAAATATGCATAAACTCTATTTCTGGAAGAGTAATTTCAGTTTCATTCGGCTTTAAAACCTGTACTACCCCTTGACCTTCTAGTTTTTTATACAAATTTCCACCGCCGCCTGGAATGTTATTCATATCAAGTCGAACCGTTTGAGGTGGTTTACTTGTTATTTCTGAAAGATTAGCATCAACTACGACTTCAAATGTTTGTTTATCGCTAAAAAAGGAAGTAATACGAAAATTCATTTTTCTATCGTTAAGGCTCTCCCCACCATTTCCTTGGATTCGTAATGTAGCAGTATTTATTTTTTCATCATAATCTACAATTCGACTATTAAACATTTGAGCACCAGTTAAAGAATAATCGTAAAGGTCAAGAGTTTCATCAATCCTGTTACCCGTTAAGTCTTGTAACGTAACATAAATAACTGCCATTTCATTATCATTCATCGCAGCAACCACTTCCATTTTAATTCCATTACTTTCGCTGCTGATTTCAATAGGTTGAAGCATTAATGCAATTTCATGACTAACAGTAGCTACTAAATTATTAAAGCTTGGTATACGAGCTGCTCCTACTCCAGCCGAAAATACTACAAATGCAGAAGCTACCAAAGGAATCGCTAACTTTTTTAATTTCCTTTTTGGTTTTTCTGATTTCGCCTTCATTACACCAAATTTTGATCTCTCATGTAATTCTTTTGGAATTTTAATTTTTTCTAATTCCTGCTTTATTTTATAACTCACAAATATCAGCCTCCTTAAACTCTTTGCGAAGTTTATCTAACGCTCGATATAATACCGATTTAGCCGTACCAAGTGGGATCTCTAATACCTCTGATATTTCTTTAAACGTAAAATTTTGATAAAACCTTAAAAGAACAATGCTCTTTTCATCCTCTTGTAACGTGTCTATCAAATTCTGTAATGTTAAAGAAAGGGGAATGTCTTCATCATCTAAGCCAACGAATTCTTCAAACTCTGGTATTAATTGAATCACTTTTATATTTTTTTTAACTATGTTAACTGCACAGTTTATCGTAATTTTCATCAACCACGTTTTGAAATACTCTGGTTTTTTCAATGTATGTATCTTTTTAAATGACTGGTAAGCTACTTCTTGAACAACATCTAAAGCATCTACTTGATTTTTCACATATAAAAAGGCCATTCGATAAATATCTTCCTCATATTGTTGAAAAATCTTTAAAAAGGCTTTGTCATTCCCTTTTTGAGCTTTTTTCACTAAACGTATAATCGTAATTCACCCTCTCTTTTTTCGTCCTACATCTATTAGACAATTGAAAGTTCGATTTGGCTTAAAATTTGTAAAAGTTTTTTCAATAAAAATAAAAAGTCGCCTAAAAAGACGATTAAATGAGATTACTTTATCGCAGATTAACGGGCAGTAAGACCCCCACTGATGGAAGTTTCACTTTATCTATTTCAGTGTGACGTTCTTCTTACAATAACCTACGTATATTATTTTAAATACAAACTTTCACAGCTCTAAACTTTTACACGTAAATCTATATTTCTTTGAAGGTTTTATTCAACAATATGGCTCGATTACTGAATAAGAAAAAATTTGGTATCCATGTGATGATATTCTGATAGGTTAAGAAACGCACTAGGAATTAGAGAGAAGTAGTTGACTTATGAAAGAAGAATCTTTAAACTAAAATTATAAATTTAATACTACATCCTTTTAAAGGGGAGTAGCTTTTACAACGAAGTCGTCATTTCGGAGATCCTAATCTCTCGGCTTTGTTGGCAGCGAAATCGTTGTTAGCAAGACCTTTGCCTGTTGGTAAAGGTCTTTTATTGTTTAGAAAACCTTTACCGGCTCTGGTAAAGGTTTTTTATTTTTTCAAGATCAAAGGCAAATGAAATGAAACTTTCAATCTTATCAAACGTTAAAAGAATAGAGGGAATTATGAAAGAAAAGTGATCTTTGTAGAATTGGTCAAAAAAACAAAGAGGATCTCTTGAAAGATAAAAAACTGAATTCAAAAATTGAGAAACGCCTCAACGCAAAACATGCAGTGCAAAAAAATAGACGAAAACAGATCCCTAAATGAAAACAGGAGGATATTCATGATACTAAGAAAATATATGGCATTATTAGGAATAGGTTCAGCACAGATCGATCTCATACTTGAAAAGGAAACATATAGACCAGGTGAACTGGTAAAAGGATATTTCTTAATTAAGGGGGGCACTATATTGCAAGAGCTAAAAAGGATAGATTGTGATTTAGTCATCATTGATGAAGCAGAAGAAAACGAAAAAATTGTAGATTCTGTCACTATTTTAACAACAAAGAGCATTCAGTCAGAAGCTATCAATAAAATTCCTTTCACTTTCCACCTGCCGAACTCTGCCCAAGTATCGACAGGCACATTATCTTATCGATTTAAAACAAGACTAGCATTCAAAAAAGGTGTGGAAAGCTATGATCAGGACGCCATTCGGATTCTTGAGGATTAACAGAAATGACAATGCTAGTAAAAACCATGGAAGTTTTCTAACCAAATTGGTAAGACTATGATTAACCAAAATTTGAAGTGGAATATTTTTTTGGAGGATCATATGAAAGCGACCCATGTTCTTGTTCGATGTTTAGAAAATGAAGGTGTGGACTATATTTTCGGCATAGTGGGAAAAGAGACACTTGACCTTGTTGATTCTATATCTAAATCAAAGCAGATTCAGTTTGTGAATACGAGGCATGAGCAAGGAGCTGCCTTTATGGCGGATGTTTATGCAAGGCTGTCCAAAAAGGCGGGCGTTTGCACGTCCACCTTGGGGCCTGGGGCAACAAATCTATTAACCGGAATCGCAAGCGCAACGCTGGATCATTCACCTGTTATCGCGCTAGTTGGGCAAGCAGGACATGATAGACAGCATAAAGAATCCCATCAATATTTGGACATTATAGGAATATTTGAACCTGCGACAAAGTGGAGCATCCAAATCAAGGATTCACAAACGATTGCCGAAGTAATACATAAAGCGTTTCGGACGGCAAAAATGGAAAAACCGGGCGCGGTCATCATTGAATTACCGGAAAACTTAGCATCACAAATGATTCCTGATAATGCAATGACTGTCACACCGCTTCCAATCTATAGGCCTGAAAGTGAAGCAATTCAAGCGGCCATTCAGCGTATCAACAACAGTCAAAAGCCCTTTATTATTATCGGAAACGGGGTTGTAAGAGAAGAGGCCGCAAAGGAGGTGCAAGCATTTATTGACCGCCTCCAAGCACCTGTAACTCATAGCATGAAAGCAAAAGGAATTTTGCCTAGAAGCCATCCGCTCAATTATTTTACATTTGGTTTCAATGAGCAGGATGAGGTTTTACGCGGGATGGAGGAATCAGATCTGCTGATTGTGATTGGATTTGATTTTGTAGAACATCTGCCTAAAGAATGGAATAAAAAGAAAGTGCCGATTATCCATATTAATGCGGTTCCTGCTGAATCGGATGAATATTACCCTATTCACAGCGAACTGATTGGGAATGTGAAACAGACTTTGCAAGCCATTAACGATTTTGAAATAGAAGCAAAATCGTGGATCCCATCCGGAAATTTACGCGGACAAATGATACAAGCCTACCATATTTACGAAGAATCTGCTTCAGCTCTATCAATCACATCTCTTCTGCACTCTATCGAAAAATTAACCAGTGAAAATACAATTGTAATTTCGGATGTAGGCTCTCACAAAGTCTCCATTGCCCGCACTTATCAGCCAAAGAGGCCGGAGAAACTTATTATTTCAAACGGATTCGCTTCAATGGGAATAGCCATACCTGGGTCGATTGGAGCTAAATTAGCATGCCCCGCCGATCCGGTAGTCTGTATTACTGGGGATGGTGGAGCCCTAATGAACTTTGCTGAAATCGAGACAGCAGCAAGATTAGGCTTGTCTTTCGTGATCATTGTCCTCCATGATTCCAAACTGAAATTGGAAGAACAAATGATGATGAAAAAGTTAGCTAATAATTATGGAACAGCTTTTGGAAATCCTGATTTTGTTCAGCTAGCAAAAAGCTTTGGTATTAGAGGAGTACGGCCTGCGAATGTACACGAATTTGAAAACATGCTTACAGAGGCATTAACGAAAAATGAACTGACACTTATTGAAATACTGCTGGAGAATGAGTGAAAACTATTGAACTCCTGCACTCTCGATTTTTTTATCATAAGTGTTTCATGATTCCCGTCAACGATGAAATTCTAGCCGGCCGGTAGTCATATAATTCTTCTGATTCTTTTTAGGATCCTAGTGCTCAATACAACCCAGATCCAACTATAAAAAATAGAGAATAAAATAATCAATCCAATAACGGAAACACTAATTTGATGAGACACGGCTGGCCCCAACACGGGGAACTTCACGCCATATAATAAAAGGCAAATCCCTAATGTTAACCCCGCCGATCCGCCCAAAATATAACTGATTTTTTTTCGAAAAATATGAAAAGAACTGCCGATCATAAGGCCTAATAAACCTGTGGTAAATGGAAAAATAATGAGCTCGGACGGCTGCAGAATCAAAAGTAAAAGGGCTGTTAATACATAGGAAGCAAGACCAAGCGGAATCGAAAAAATAGAGCAAAGAATAATTGGTGCTGTAGCCAAGGGACTTATAAAATACCCAATCCCCGGCAAGAATCCTCCTGCCGATTGAAAAATAGCCCCGCTGCTGCTTAAAAGGGAAATAAGCACAAGCCTTTTCGATCTTGGCCATCTTCGAAAGGTTATTTGTATCTGTTTTATTTCGTTTTTCACATCGCACATGGCAACCCCTCCCTCTGCAATCCACTATATGCATGCAAATGGAATATTATTTCGAAGGCACGTGTTTATTACGTCTGAATCAGTAGAGGAATAGGAGACAAAGGAAATACATCAGCAACATTCGCCTATTCTGTTTCAGTTTTATAATGAATATAGAGGTTATTCAACAAGTTCTCATATTTTGTACTCATCTTTATACTTTCATTTCACTTATATAAATGCTGCTGCATTTCGTACTTAATCCCCCTGTATGCGATCACCTTTTTACATAAAATAAAATTCTTAACGATTACCATTTTACATTTTGTCTAAAGATATTATCTGATAATTCTGATAAAATTTAATCATTCTAATAATGCCAAATTTAATTAATGTTTCGCTTTTTGGAAAGTAATGACTTTAAAATGATTTTCACATTAATAAAAGGAAAAAGCTAGCATTCTATTGAATAGGTTAGAAAATTTTTTAGTGAAAAATAGATAGGACAGCTTCAAATGATCTATTGGTAAAGGAGGAGATCTTTATTTTGAAACAACAAAAGGTTGCGATTAACGGAAAAAGGCTTAGGGATACGTTAGAATCATTTGCAAACTTTGGCCGAACAAAAAATAATGGCGTTACACGCTTATCCTTGTCAGAAGAGGACCGAGCCGCACGTGATTATTTCTATGCTTGCTGCCGTGAGCTAGGATTGACTGTCAAAATTGATGACATGGGAAATATTTATGCCACTCTCGAGGGTGCTCTCGACATGCCGCCGATTGTTATAGGTTCCCATTTGGATTCCGTTAAAAAAGGCGGCCGCTTTGATGGAATTTTAGGAGTTGTTGCGGGATTAGAAGTGGTTCGTACGCTAGTGGAAAATAACATGCAACTACAGTTGCCCATTACTATTGTTAATTTTACCAATGAAGAGGGAGCTAGATTTGAACCATCAATGATGGCCTCTGGCGTTCTGTCAGGAAAATTTGATAAACAGATAATGATGAATAATAACGACTCTGATGGCATTACGTTTGAACATGCTTTACAGAAAATCGGCTATGCAGGCGAAGAAGTGGCCCGCCTCAATAACGGAACAGCATTTTTGGAACTGCATATTGAACAAGGGCCAATCCTTGAAAGAGAAGCCCTTTCGATCGGGGTTGTAGAATGTGTAGTTGGGATGGTTTTCTATGAAATTGAAGTGTCAGGAGAATCCAACCATGCTGGAACAACTCCAATGAATATGAGAAAAGATGCACTTTTTGCTGTCAATCACCTTATCTCTGAAATCAGGGAAAAACTTGGCGCTTTAGATAAAGAGTTAGTGTTTACAATCGGAAGAATAAACGTCTTTCCAAACATCCACACCGTGATTCCAAACAAAGTGGTGTTCTCACTGGAGGCTAGACATAAAGATCCAGCTGTCATCAAACAAATTGAAGAAATCATTCAAAGCTTAGGAAGAACTTCAAATAACAATGGCTGTACGATCAATAAAGAAAAATTATGGGGCCGCGACACTGTTTGGTTTGATGAAGAAGTCTGTGCTCATATTGAACAAGCTGTTAAATCCTTAGGCTATTCATATCGAAGAATGGTAAGTGGAGCCGGACATGACGCCCAATTTATTTCGGAGATGATGCCGTCTGCAATGGTTTTTGTTCCGAGTCTAAATGGAAAGAGCCATAGTGAAGATGAACTTACGACTTGGGAAGATTGTGAAAAAGGAGTAAACGTCCTTCTTGAAACGGTCATTTCCCTGCAAGCCAAACATCAATAACTACTTTAGGAACAGTGCTGGCCCTAAACTCAGCACTCTCTTATAAAATTTCACGATAAGGAGATGAAACATGAGTAAACGAACATTTAATACGCTATACATTGTTATTGGTATTATTCCGTTTTTGATGTTAATCTTTCCAGGCTTTGAATTAGGCAATCGTGCTACACCAATTATTATGGGACTGCCATTCTCGTTTTTTTGGGTATTATTATGGATTGTGATTACATTTATTGCATTAATCACTCTATACCGACTTGACCCAGAAAAAGATGAGGAGGAGGATGTCTAATGCCCGGATGGCAAATTGCTTTAATCATGATGATTGCCTACTTGGTGATCGCTCTTATCGTTGGAATCATGGCTGGAAGGGGAAGAGATGGCAGTTCCTTAGATGAATTCGCTGTTGCGGACGGAAAACTTAGCCTATTTGTTATGTGGTTTTTAATGGGAGGATCTGTCTTTAGTGCCTTCTCATTCCTAGGTGCTCCTGGCTGGGCTTATTCAAAAGGTGCGCCTGCACTTTATATTATTGCTTATACAGCGTTCGCTATTTTACCATGGTATATTATCGGTCCAAAAATCAGGAAAATTGGGAAAAGATTTCGTTTTTTCACGATTTCAGCTTTTCTTAAAGGGAGATATAAAAGTCCTTTATTAGCCATTATTGTTGGGTTAATTGCCCTATTTGCATCTGTGCAATATTTAGCAACACAAATGTCCGGAATGGCGATTATTTTTGACATTATGACAGAGGGACGTATTCCGTTCTGGTTAGGTGCCCTTATTTCATATGGGATTGTTGTTGTATATGTTGCGACAGGAGGACTTCGTGCGGCTGCATGGTCAGACGTGTTTCAAGGCTTATTAATGATTATTGTGTCATGGGCAGTCGGGTTAGCCATTGTCTATCAGCTGCATGGCGGCACAACGGAAATGTTTGCTAATATCGCCCGTGAAACACCGGAGTTCTTACAGATTGGAAAAGAAGGCTCAAATATGGGCAAAGTCGCTTATACGACAACCATTCTCGTTTCCTGTATCGGCTTCTTAATGTGGCCGCATCTGTTCTCAAAATCATACGCATCCAATCCAAAAACAATTAAAAAGACCGTGCTTGCGTATCCTGTGTTTGCTTTATTCCTTGTCCCGCTATTATTAGTCGGGTTCGCTTCAATAGGAGTTGTTGATTCAGGACAGCTCACAAACGTTGACCAAGTCCTGCCATTTTTGATTACAACGGTCATGAATCTTCCCGGATGGCTATACGGGCTTGTTGGAGCCGGTGCATTAGCAGCTTCTATGTCAACCGCAGATGCGATTACTCATAGTGCCTCATTAGAATTTACAGATGGTGTCATTAAGAATATATGGAAAAACCTTTCTGACAAAACAACACTATTTATTATGCGTGCTGGTGTATTCGTCATTGGGGCATTAGCTTACTATATTACTGTTTTCGGAGGTCAAGGGTTAGTTGCACTATTATTAGGTGCCTACGGCTCAATCGTCCAATTCGCTCCTGGTGTTTATAGTGCCCTATATTGGAGACGCGCGACTGCCCCTGGAGTTGTTACAGGTCTTGCAGTTGGAACATATGTAAACTATTATTATCAGCTTGTCGCAGAATCCACGCCATTTGGAATCCATGCTGGAATTATGGGGTTAATGGCAAATATCGTTTTCATGGTTACAGTTAGCCTAATCACAAAGCCACAAGCGAAACATGATGTTGAAAAATATGTTGATGCTGCATAAGTCAGCAAGCTTTTTCGCCGGTGTCTCCATGCTTTGATGAGGCTCGGCGCTTTTTCATATATCTAATTTTAGATAGAAGGAGTAGATATAATGGAGGCAGATAAAATTTTTATTAATGGCGAGGTAATAACCGTCGATCAACATAGCAGCATCGCAGAAGGAGTGGCCGTAAAAGGAAACCGAATTCTAGCTGTTGGATCCACAGAAGAGGTTTTATCATATCAAACTGAGGACACAGAGATTATTAATGTAAATGGAAAAAGCCTTCTTCCGGGATTCAATGATGCCCATTTACATTTGACGATTTATGGGACCAATTTATTAGGAGTAAGCTGTATTGCTCCACATATAAAATCACTTGAGGATATTTTCATTGATTTGCGAAAAAAATGTCAAGAAACGCCTAAAGGAAAATGGGTGCGAGCTTGGGGCTTTAAAGAATCTTCATTAAAGGAAAACCGTTTTCCGAAAAAGGAAGAACTAGATGCTATTTCAACCGAACATCCAATTGTCATCATCCGCACATGTAACCATACTTCGATAGTCAACAGTAAAGCACTTGAAATTGCAGGTATTACAGAACAATCTCCTGATCCAGATGGAGGGATCATTGAACGGGATTTGAATGGCCGGCTAACAGGCAAGCTGATTGAAAATGCACATATGCAGTTATTTGAATATGCTACCTATGCGGAAGATGAAATTCGCAAAGGGATGAAGCTTGCATCAGATGAATTCATTCAAGCGGGGATTACAAGTGTTCACGATGCCGGTGCTTATGGAGATGGAGCAGATTCCTTAAGAATTATGCAGCAGGCCATTCATGCTGGGGAAGTAAAGGTGCGCGTGTACGCACTAATCGGCTCTTTGACAAATTCACATGAATTTGTTGAAAAAATGGTAAATGCAGGCCCGATTACTGGTCTTGGAGATGACCGCTTTAAAATTGGCCCTGCGAAGCTTTTTACTGATGGCAGCAGTGTCGGGCCGACAATTGCTACCCGTCAGCCTTATTCTCATAAGCAAGATGATTACGGAATGATTTATTATAGCCAGGACGAATTAAATCATATTTTAGGCACAGCGCATAAAAAGGGGTTTCAAATTACGGCGCATGCCCAAGGTGACTGCGCCATAGAGATGATATTAGATTGCATTGAAACGGCTTTAAACGAACATCCAAGGGAAGATCACCGCCATCGTATCGAGCATGCTGGCATAGCTTCACCCGATTTACAAGATCGTATGAAAAAGCTTGGCGTCGTCCCGATTCCTAATCCAGCGTTTATGTATGTAAACGGTGACCGTTATCTCGAGTATTACGGTGATCGTGTGCAAAATATGTATCCGGCCCGTGATTATATTGATAAAGGCATTATTGCCGCGTTTGCTTCAGATGCCCCTGTAACATTCCTAGATCCGCTGCTCGGTATTCATGCAGCTGTAAACCGAAAATCAACAGACGGCCAAGTTGTCGGTGAAAATCAATGCATTTCCGTATTAGAAGCGATTCGTGCTTATACTTGGAATGGTGCTTATGCAAGCTTCGAAGAAAATATAAAGGGAAGCATTGAAGTGGGAAAACTGGCAGACATTACGATTTTAAGTGAAAGAATTTTACATGTAGATCAAGAAAAATTAAAGGATGTCAAAATTGAACTCACGATGGTTAATGGAGAAGTGTTATATGACCGAAACGATCTTTGCGGAAAAAAGAATCAGTCAAGCACGATAAAGGTATAAATTTTATACCCCCCTCCTTCTTTTCAAGGAGGGGGGTTTTTGTGTAATAAACTTTTTGAGTGCAATTTTGTAAATAATTCCCGGTGCCATGTTAAATAAGATACTATCACACTATCGATTACTCGGGAAGTCAAATGCTACTTGATCGTCAGTTATCTTCGATTCAGGCCATCTTTCAGAAATGGTTTTTGATTTGGTAAAGAAGCGGGCTGTATCTGGACCAAACATATGGCCTTCTCCAAATTTTGATCGTTTCCAGCCGCCAAAGTTATGATAACCGACTGGTATCGGAATTGGCACGTTCACTCCAACCATGCCTACTTCAATATTTTCCGTAAACGTTCGTGCAGCCGAGCCATTCGATGTGAATATAGTAACACCATTTCCAAATTCATGGTTATTGATCAATTCAATGGCCTCTTCCAAACTATCTACACGGACAACGATTCGAGCAGGCCCAAATACCTCTTCACGATATATACGCATATGTGGCTTAACATGATCTAATAGAGTTGCTCCAAGATAAAAGCCGTTCTCATTTTCTACCTTTGGATTGCGTCCATCCACACATAAATAGGCACCTTCTTCTATACTCTCGTCAATGTACTTGATGACCGTATCCTTTGCTTCTTGGGTGATTAGTGCACCAAAGTCAACACTCTTATCATCAAATGTGCCTACCTTTAACTCTTCCACTTTCTCCTTCAGCTTTGCAACGAAAACCTCAGCAGTCTTATCTCCAACTGGGACTGCTGCTGAAATGGCCATACAGCGTTGGGAAGCGGCACCATAGGCTGCACCAATAAAGGAATTTACGGCCAAATCCAGATCCGCATCAGGCATAATGATCATATGATTTTTCCCTCCGCCAAAAGCAGCAACTTTCTTATGGTGCCTGCAGCCTTCTTCATAAACATATTCCGCCACACGTGTCGAGCCGACAAATGATATCGCAGGAATATCAGGATGGGAAAGAATCGCATCTACCACTTCTTTATCACCGTTAATAATATTCCAAACCCCATCAGGCAAGCCAGCTTTCTTCCATAGCTCTGAGAAATAGAGCGCTGTATTTGGAACACGCTCAGATGGTTTTAAAATAACTGCGTTCCCGCAAGCAACCGCCATAGAAGTCATGGCCACTGGAACCATAAACGGGAAATTAAACGGGGCAATCGCTGCAACGACACCAAGCGGCTGTTTAATGGAATAAGAATTGATTTCTCCGCCGACATTAACCGAATATTCCCCTTTTAATAAATGCGGAGCGTTAATGGCCAAGTCAATCGATTCGATCCCTCTTGAGATCTCACCTATTGCATCAGAAATGGTCTTTCCACTCTCCTGGCCGATTAAATGAGCAATCTTGCCCGTTTCTTCTACTATAAAACTTCTAAAACGATGCAACACTTCAATTCTTTTGCCGACTGAGGTTTTCTTCCAGCCTATAGAAGCTTTTTTTGCAATTTCAACCGTTTCATTGACTTCCTCGGCAGTCGCATACGGAACTAAAGCCATCAATTCACCAGTCGATGGCATAAAAACTTTACCATAACGATCACTTTTGCCTTCTTTCTTTTCCCCACCAATAAAATGATATAACTTTTCAACCGTCACTTGTTCCTTTGTATTCATGTCAATTAAATCTCCCTTCTTTAATAGTGTGCCTATAATGGATGATAGCTTCCGCTAATTGCATCAACAATTAGCTGCTGTTTCCCTTTTTCTTTCAAGATGTATTCTGCAAGCCAGAATGGCCTATAGAATAAAGAACAATCTGAAATTTTCAAGCTGGGAATGGATATAAACTTAGTTTTTTGCGAAATCGTTTGAAAGACAAATCTCTCAGCTATCTTTCTTGCCTCCATTTCTTCAACTTGAACAGAAAGCTTGTCAGCTGTTTCATTAAAGCAAGTAGAAAAGGCCGGTTTCATATCAATGATTGCCTCTTTACCGCTTATCCCATCAATCGTACAAGCGATTTTTCCACTTAACTTAAGCAAGCTCTTGGCGCTTAGTTCAAATTCAAAAAAGTAGTATGGATAAAAGAGTAATTGTCGTACATAGACATTTGCCTTCCGATCATATTGCTTCAATCCTCGAAAAACATCACTCTCTGCAAATTCAGGTTCCTGAGTTAAGATCGTATTCATCAATGGCTATTCCTCAAGCTTTCCTTTTCATCGCCAAGAAACTGAGCAATATTTTTGGCTTCCGGTGCTAGATTACGAGCGATATTTTGTTCAAATTTCTTTGAAAAATAACGGTTACTTTTTGCCTGTTCAAAAATATCGATAATAGGCTGTGATGGTTTCCTCCCAAAGCGGCTACCCACTGCCATTCCTAAAACAGAAACGAGCAAACCGGCTAAAAATGCATCAAGCCCCGTGACAGCCTCAAAGTTCATAGAAGTCCAAAGAATATTCGTTGCTGCTCCACCAATCATGGCACATAAACATCCAATATGATTCGCCTTTTTGGAATATACAGACGCCAAATAAGGGACCAGGAAACAGTTTCCTAATGTACCTACAGCAAAAATAACTAAACCAAAAATGGATGGCGGCTGATAAATCGCAACAATGATCCCAGCAATTCCTCCGCTTAGAATACATAGTCTAGATACGAGCACTGTATTTTTCATGCTTGCTTTTTTATTGATGAACCGTTGATATACATCGCGGGAAAGAATCGTACCTGCTTGCATCAGTATCGAGTCTGCAGTAGACATGACGGCCGACATAATCGCTGACAAAAGAATGGCAGCAAAAAATCCTGGGAACAAAGTATAGGCTAATTCGGTTATAACCATCTCTGGATCCCCAATATTAGGCAGGACGATAATTCCAATTAGACCTAATATATAGGGAACAAAGATAAAAAATTGATTCCACAAAGCGCTAATTAGGATCGCACCTTTTACTGTCTTTGTACTTTGCATCGACATATGTCGTACGACCACATGAGGCAGCCCCATATAAACGATGGAGAAAATCAGAATCGCACCTAACACAACACCCCATTGTCCATAAAAAGCCAAGTCCTTCCCCCATATGCTTAAATAGGTAGGATCAGTTTGCTCCAAAGCAGTATTTAATCCTGTTAAACCCCCAACATGAAAATACGCCAGGGCACCTATTCCAACAACTCCTGCAACCATAATGATACCTTGTACGAAAGAGGTGTATGCAACGGCAAGGTAACCTCCTGCAACGGTATAAATAATAATGACACTTACCCCTATTATTAATGAGGCCTCATAAGAGAAACCTGTCAATGTTGACATCGCTTTTCCGGCAGCAATAAATTGAGCAAAAACATACGCAAAGAGGAAAACAATCGCAATAATAGACCCTACGATGCGTACTGCACTACTTTCAAATCTTTTTTCTAAATACTCAATTGGGGAAAGGGCTCCCAATAATTCTGACATTCTTCTCATTCGTTTTCCTAGAACTGAAAGATTAATGATGGAGCCTCCAGCGTCCCCAATGGCATACCAGAGTGCATACCAGCCATATTGAAAAGCAAGTGCGGGTGCTCCCATAAACATATATCCGCTCATAGAAGTCGTTTGCATCGTCATCGCTGTGACAGCTGGACCAAGTGAGCGCCCCCCAAGTAAATATAGTTCAGTAGATTGTGATGACTTACGAGAAAACCAAAGGCCAATACCTAATAGGGTTGCTAAATAAATGACAAAAATAATCCCATCCAAGTTCAACGGCTACATCCCCTTAAATATTGTTTTCGCTTTCTTCTGCATCATCTTCTTTCTTCAATTTAAAATACAAAATAACACCCAGCGCTATCCAAATAAACGGCCATGGAACAATCAACCAAAATGTTGCTGCCGGCAAGTTAAACAGAAGATCCACCTCCCTAAATCTAAAAGTACCATTTCATACCTTTAAAAAAATTGCTACTTATCGTAACATCCTTAAAGTGCTTGTAACTGTTCTGTTAAAACCTGAATGATAAATTCAATGTCTTCTTCAAGAATGTTTAGCGGCGGGGCTAATTGTAAAATATTATTAAAGCCTGCGACGGTCGCACCGTTTTTCCCAATGATTAGTCCTTTCTGTTTACAGCCCGTTATCACTCGATTCACCAGCTCAGTTTCAAGCGGTTCCTTTGTCCCCTTATCCTTAACAAGCTCAATTCCGATCATTAGCCCTTTTCCTCTAACATCTCCAACATATGGATGATTAGCTAGCAGCTCAATTAAACTATTCTTCAACTGCTCTCCCAAATGCTTGGAACGCTCAAATAGATTTTCCTTTTCGAGGATTTCGATATTTTTGAGTGCAAGCGCACATGCAGCTGGGTTTCCGCCAAATGTATTCACATGACGAAAATATTCGTACTCTTCGGTTCCTTTAAAGGCGTTATATATTTCTTTCCTTACTGCTGTAGCGGATAATGGCAAATAGGCACTTGTAATTCCCTTGGCCATTGTGATGATATCCGGCTTCACGCCATAATTCATGAAACCGAATGGTTCCCCTGTTCGGCCGAACCCGCAGATCACTTCATCGACTATCAATAATGCTCCATGCTTTTCACAAACCTCTTTAACACCAGCCATATAGCCATCTGGAGGAACAATTACACCGCCGCCGGTAATAATAGGCTCCATAATTACAGCCGCAATCGTTTCACTTAATTCCCATGTCATGACATGATCAATGTCTTTGACTGACTCTAAATCTTGTGGTCTTGCATCCTTTTTATCAGAAGAACGATAAAGATCTGGCGGCGGGACATGTAGAAATCCCGGTGCTAATGGCTCATATTTATATTTACGCTGTGCCTGCCCTGTTGCAGCAAGTGCTCCCATTGAGCTCCCATGGTATGCGCGATATCTGGAAATAATTTTGTACCGGCTATATTCTCCATTTTGCTGATGATACTGCCTCGCTATTTTGAATGCGGTTTCATTTGCCTCCGAGCCGCTATTCGAGAAAAAGATAACATACTCTTCTCCAAGCAATTCATTTAATTTTTCTGCAAGCTGGATCGCTGGTTTATGACTTTGACTAAGAGGAAAATACGCCATTTCTTTTAATTGTTCATAGGCAGCTTCTGCTAATTCCGTTCTCCCATGCCCCACATTCACACACCATAATCCTGCCATCGCATCTAAATAGCGATTTCCATTATGATCTGTAATCCAAGAACCATTTGCCTTTTCTGCAATAATAGTGGAATCAGGACTATACGGCTTCATAGAATGCCATACATATTCTGTATCCTTTTTTATCAAATCTAAATCCTCTTTCGTTTTTGTCATTGCGCCTTCCCCTCTTTCTGAATTATTAGAAAATCATTAAAGCGATTATCTCTTATTCTTACACACCAATCATTAGACATTTTGTTATATTAATAACTTGTATATTTTTACGAATTGACTAAAGTTGACTAACAAAAAGAGGGATGCCCATTGTGAACACCCCTGCGTTTCTAACTTCTATACATCCAATGGTTTTGAGGATAGACAATAATCGTATGCCATAAGCATAAACTCAATTGCTAGTCTTTTCTCATGATTCATAAAATCATGCCCAAGTAATTCTTCAATCTTTTCTAATCGATGATAAAGAGTTTGTCTGACAACAAATAATTTCTTTGCTGCTTTTTGTTTGGATCCATTACAGGCTAAATAAACCTTTAAGGTTTCCATAAGTTTACTATTTGTCATTTTGTCATAATTAATAACTGGTCCTAAATATTCAAGAATATATTCACTTAAATCTAAATGACCATTTAAAAAGGAAATTATTCGAAAAACATGCAAGTCATCATAAAAATAACTATGAGACTGTTTGGACAAGCGATCTTTAATACGTATCGTCTCAATAGAAGTTTGATAGCTAATAGGGATATCGGCTAATTTTTCTACATATTTTCCAACCCCTATAAACGGCTTGCAAATTTTCAACTCTATCTCTAGTAATCTTTCTATCCCTTCTTCTGTTCTTTTCTTCCATGTATCTGCACTTCTTTCATTGAGCAAAATAAATATAATCATATTTCTCTTCTCAATTGATAGGATTGTAAAACCTCTCTGCTCAAAAATAGTTCTGAAATATAACTTAAAATAGGTCAAATCGACATGGGAGTGATTTCGTAATGAATCTATTTTACAGAGGCAAGTGACCGCCCCCTTTAGATTACTAGAAGGTATTAGATAAGATAGAAACTCAGTTATTGAATCCTCACTATGCTCACCATCCAGCCATCTTGTCATCCATTCCGTTTCTTCTCCTTTACGCTTTTCCTCTATATAAAGTCCTCGTAAAAAAAAATGAGCTAGAGCTGTTGCTGTTCTATCCAGTATCAATTGATCGAACTCTGTTAATTCCCTTACTTTAGAAAGAATAACAAGCTCTGCATAATGATCACCTAATAAATCAATCGGTAATCTTGCAATTGAATATAGCCGTTCAGGTGCAGCAATATCAATCCCGCTTTTTGCTTGGATTACTTTTAGAAGTCTAATTCTTTCATATTCTGTTACATTTGGCGTAAATTGTATTTCTTTATTATTAATAACAATGATTACCTGTACTTGTAAGTAACTCTGGATAAACTTTAAAATTTCACTAAAATGCTCGACTGCTAATATTTTTTTATTTAAGCTTTGGGAGTAGCCTTCTAATTCTGAAATCATTTTATATTGATTATTAATGAGGAGTGTATGGATGTCATGTGTAATTTCTACAAAAGGTACTTCTTTATGAAAAAGTATGATTGGAAACTGTGATTGATCAGCAATCTCGATGACCTTTTCCGGAATCGAAGTGGTGTATGTACCTACTTCAATGCAAAGACCTGCCACTTGAGCTTCAATAAATTGCTTAACTATTGAGATAAAAAGTTCTGTTTCTCTCCAAGCAACACCTGTTGATAAGATTAATTCACCCCCCCTTAGTAAATGGCCGACATTAGGAGCTTCTACAATATGAACCCATTTAACTAAACGGTTTAGCCCTTCATTTCTAGCGATCACTTCAATATTTTCAAAGTGTTTCCTTTGCAAAATATCTTTGACTTTTATAGATTTCAATTAAAAAACTCCTCTATAATTGAATTTTTTAATGATTAAACCTATTATAAGTTGATAACTAGTAAAACGGAAATTACTTTTTATCTATTATGAATATTCTTACAAAATAATAATAGAGAAACAGACCTTTTTTCATGAAAAGGTCTGTTCCTCTATTATTCACCTAAGTCCTCGCTTAGCTTTTTTGTACATTTTTTAAATTTTTATGTTTGTTTAATTCACTCCAATTTTTAATGATAATAGAATCCGGTAAACTTTAGTTAAATTCCATTTATTTATGAATTCGTTTCCGAAGAATTAAGATTAGATTCCGATTATTTATGAAAAATGACACTAAACCGCTTCACTACCCCTTCTAACCTCATCCTGCACAAATAGAATGCCGAGCTCATGATGGTCTCCTTCGTATAAGGCTCTTTGTGCGAAGCGGACTTGTCCATTTACATCAAGCACTTCCAGCTTGCAATGCGCACGATTTTTCAAAAGTGCTTCATATAAGCTATTTTTATCATGGACTGACACGCCATTCACTTTTGTAATAAGTTCACCAACCTGTAAACCCATATTGCTAGCTGGAGAACCAGGAATAATTCCTAGGATCATCACGCCATTATTTCTTTTCGAAAAATAAAAAGGATGATTCCCCTCTATCATTCTCTGTCTTAAAGTAATAAGCTCCCTGCCAATAATCGCAATTGTCACGACAGCAATGGCTGCGAGCGGATACCAATAGCCCGAAACGGATAAAAGCAAAACGAGAATCCCAAGCACCATGACCTTTTTTCCGACTGCTTTAATAGCTTCAGTAGGCAGCTTTCCCTGAACCTGCTGAAAAAATCCAACAGCAAAAGGAACGAGTATAATGGAATAAGTGCCTCCGCCAACTGAAAAAACTGGCCACCATTCAAATGGAGCTTGCAATGCCTCACCAGGAATAATTAAAAACAGCGGAAGCAGCCAAATACGTTTCACCTCATGAATGCCAACCCTTTGCCCCCGCTTGCTTTTTATCAATTTAGGAGAAGTTCCCTTCCGTCCATTTTTGAAAATAAGGATCCCTTCCCCAATTAAAAGGAGAGCTAGAAGAACAGCAATAGATGGAAAAACCGTCTGCTCCTGATCCGAAACCGAGGTTAAGAAGGATGGAAGTGGCCATTTTTGCTCAATAGCAAATATCGTAGCAAAGAAGGCGAAACCCAATGTATACGCAGGCGCCATCCACCGTATCTTTGTTGTTAAACTCCATAATACTGTAAAAGCAGCAGTAAAGAGAATGGTCTCCATTGGAATCACGAGACCTGCGGATATTGAAATAAGTGAAGTGATGAGCCCAATTAAGATTCCGAGCGGCAGCAGCTGTCTTAGCTCAAAATATGCATTCTCTGCCCGAACATGAAAATCCCTTCTCTCCCGCTTTACACGAGAAACGCCCAATACAGCCGCAATAAAGAAAAGGTAATAGAAAACAGGGTGAAGAAAAAGCCTTCCTATTCCTTTTAATATTTCAATCAGCCATTCTAAAGCCAATCTATCCACCTACCTCTACTAATAAAATACGATTGAAAGTATGTAAAAAAGTTGCTTTCCACTTACACACACAAATATCTATTACTCTATATTCTACCAAATTGTACTCTTAAAGCCTATTGCTATATTACCGAAAAAAATTAGCACAGAGACCACTCCCCATGCTAATGAATACTTATTACCGAGCAAGAAATCTCAGTGCCGTTTGCAGCTGAATGTCATTATCTTCTTTTTTCTTTTCCGCAGCTACTGCCTGTTCAAGTGCCGAGGCGGTTTTTTTATCAATTCTGCCGGTAGCCTTTAAGTCATTTTGCAGTTGGAAGGCTCTTACAGCGTTCATCGTTGATTCACTGAAATAGCCGTCTTTACGACCTGGGGCAAAGCCTAGAGATTCAAGAATTTCTTGTGCATTTTTCACCTGTTCATTATTCATTTCCTTCACTAAGGCTTCTTCAACTTGAAGGGGAGGTGTATGATAAAGAGCTGGTTGCTTTACCTTAAGTGTTGGCACTATACCTTTATGATGAATCCAATTTCCATCTGGAGTCAGCCATTTAAAGAGAGTTAATTTAATATTACTGCCATCTCCCATCGGAAATGGCTGCTGAACAGTCCCTTTTCCAAATGTATTTTCCCCGATTAAGGTATAGCCTTGCGCTTCATTTAGGGCACCTGCCAATATCTCGGAAGCAGAGGCACTGCCATTATCAATCAGAACAGCGATAGGGTATTCCTTTTTCTCTTTCAAGCTCGAAAAATATCTTTTCTTTTCTCCGTTTCTTTTTTCAATTTGTATATATGGTTTTTTATCTGTAACAAACTCATTCAAAATTTCCTCAACTGATATAAGAAGCCCTCCTGGATTCCCACGGACATCAATAATTAAGCCTTCTATTCCTTTTTTCTCAAGTTTTTGTAAATGCCCCTTGAATTCAGATGCCGTTTCTTTCGAAAACGAAGTGATCTCTAAATAACCGATTGCCTTTCCGCTTTGCTTTTTTAAATCAGAATAAACGGTGATTTGAGGAATTTTATCCCGCTTGACATGAATAACGAGGGGCTCCTTCAATCCTTGACGGGCAATTTCTAGCTTTACCTTCGTCCCTTTTTCCCCACGTATTTTTGAAGTCGCATGAAATAAATCCAAGCCTTCAATACTTTCACCATCTACCTTTAAAATTTGATCCCTCGGCTTTAAGCCTGCTTTTTCCGCTGGAGAATCTTTAAATGGAGAAACAATAACAATTCTCCCATCCTCCATGCCTACTTCAGCTCCAATCCCTTCAAAGTTGGACTCAAGCGTATCATTGAATTGCCTCACTGTCTCCTTGTCCATGTAGATGGAATATGGATCTGAGAGGGACGCAAGCATCCCTTGAATTGCCCCTTCTACAAGCTCCTTTACTTCTACCTTCTCTACATAGCTGTTTAATATTAAGCTATAAGCCTTCTCTACTTTCTTTAGATCCTCGTCGCTCATCTCTGCTGGAAAATTCCCCTCATCTAATTGGGAAGAATGGTTTTCGATGCTATTCTCTAGTGCACGATGACTGATCCACTTCATTCCTGCATAGGTACCGCCAGCTCCGGTCAACAAGGAACCAGTCATTAACAGTGCTATCCATTTCCTGTTCATACCCCTCTTCCTTTCTTACCGCTTTTTCCTTCACATCTGCCTAATTGCAAATAGGCAAAGTTGACTATTAATAATTCAATATATGAAAAAAAGGGACGGGTTATGAGAATTTTATTACAAGTGGGAATGTAGCTTGGATAGCGAGGAGATTTTTTAACGAAATGCTGTGTTAAAGCTCAGTGTTGATAATGCTAATTTGTTGTTGATTCTTGCTGCAGGCGCGAGATCCTCGAAAATGCATTCGCATTTCCTTCGTGCGGTGTTTATTCAGGGAAGATTATTCAACGTCCTGCGGGAAAAGCGAGTCAAAGGGAGACCCCACAGGAGCGATAGTGACGAGGAGGCTTCCGGACCGCCCGCTACGCTTTAGTGCCTGCAGTGGAAATAAACAGGGAAGTTTATCATAGCCTAAGAACAAATGCGCAAGCGCCTTCGGAACAATTAAAGGACAAATTGTTTCTGAGATGAATATTCAAAGAAGCTTTCCTTTGTGCTCACCTCCGACAAGCACAAGACGAGCCTCACGGAAAGGTGTTCTTTACCTTTCTGGGAGGATTGATCGAAATGTGAAGGCGACTGTTTAGGGACGACTGCATAAGACGAGCCCTGTAAGAAGACGCTCTTTGTCTTCTGGAAGGGATCGGCTTATGACGCGAGTCCCTAGGAGCCGTAACTAGACAAGCTTTGACCTCGAGGTCGACAAAAACGCGACGTCCTCCCAAAAGCTTCTCTTTTGGTCGTGCGATGTGTCGCTGACGTAGCTTTCCTTGTCCTGTCGCATTGTCGACACTAGTACGTCCTGTACGTCGGAGGTAGGCGCTGGAACTGAACGTAGATAAACTATATCTTAAGTTATCAACAGATAGCGAAAATTATAATTCCTATATAACAAAAAAAGGAAGAAGCCGCAGCCTCTTCCTCCAAATTTCACTATACTCTTAAAAATTTCCTTACAGACATCATACTTCCCCAAATCCCGATGAGACCACCCATTAGAAGAAGCAATGCAGATACTTGATATACAAAAGGATTATAATTGAGAAGCTCAATAAAATTGCCTTTTAGCTTCGGCTCTAAGAAATCAAAGATATAATGGTAGGATGTAGCGACAAATATGATAGGCAGGATCGCACCGAGAATACCGAGCCACAGCCCTTCAAGGAAGAATGGCCATCGAATAAAGGCATTCGTCGCTCCTACTAATTTCATAATCTCAATTTCTTTTCTTCTTGCCGTTATCGTAATCTTAATCGTATTAGAAATTAAGAACATCGCCGTAAATAACAATCCTACGATCAGAACAATTCCGAAATTTCGGCTTGAGTTAATAAAGGAAAAGAGTTTTTCAACACTCCCTTGCCCATAGTTTACCTTAGCTGCATATTCCATTTTTTCAATTTTCTTAGCGACCATCATTGTATCGGCCGGGTCCTTCGTCTTGACAACGAAAACATCATTTAATGGATTATCTTGTTCAAACAGCCTATAGGCTTCCCCTTCTTCTCCAAAGCTATCGATAAGATTATCTAATTCTTCGTCTTTAGGGGAATAGCGAACTGATTTCACTTCAGGAATCTTTTCAAGTTTCTGACCTAACTCTTTTTGGTCCTGTTCATTTGCAGCGACATCAATATGAACGCGGATTTCTACCTGCTGTTCAAGATCCGTTGCCGCTTTATTCATATTCATCATAATAACAAAAAATACTCCAACCAATAAAAGAGTCACCGTAACAGCACTAGCCGACGCAAAGGTCATCCAGCCATTTCTGGCGAGGCTTTTCAAACTTTCTTTTAAATGACGGTTTAAGGTTCTAGCTTTCATATCCGTAATCACCTCTTTGCTCGTCACGGACAATTTTCCCGCCTTCTATTGCAATAACGCGGTGTTTAATGGTATTTACAATTTCCTTATTATGCGTTGCCATAACCACAGTCGTACCCCTCGTGTTAATTTCATCAAAGATGTTCATAATTTCCCATGAAGTATCAGGATCAAGATTACCTGTCGGCTCGTCTGCGATAACCACTTTAGGAGAGTTCACGATGGAACGTGCAATCGATACACGCTGCTGCTCCCCTCCAGACAATTCAGTCGGAAGCATCCGAGCTTTATGCTTCAAATTAACTAGATCTAAAGTTTCCATAACCTGTTTTTTAATATACTTTGGCTGCTCCTCTGTTACCTCTAGAGCAAATGCAACATTCTCGTACACGGTTAGAGTCGGAAGTAATTTGAAATCCTGGAAAACAACCCCAATATTACGTCTAAGAAGAGGTACCTTGCTAGATTTTAATTTTGCAAGATTTACACCATTAATTGTGATTGTTCCACTTGTTGGCTTCTCTTCTCTATACATCATTTTAATAAAAGTAGTTTTCCCCGCACCACTTGGACCTACAACGTACACAAACTCTCCTGCTTTAATATGCACATCTATTCCATTGGCAGCGATAACCCCGTTTGGATACTTCTTATATACATCTTGCATTTCTATCATTAACATCACCTAATCTATTATGTTTATTTAGAAAAGCGGAAGAGACTTCGCTTCTATTAATCCTATATATAGTAAAACGCATTCATCTCATATTATGAAAACTTCATTCGCTAAAAAACGACAAAATTCGACCGGAAAATAACTACGATGCTCTTGGAAAATTCCATACACCCCATTATAACATCATAATTTGTCTTATTACGTTGAAAAATTATTACATTTTCTTTTCAATATGAAAATATACCTATTTTATCTAATTTTATAATAATCTATTTTTTAAGAAGAGAAGAGGTCTGAAAGGAAGCTGAATTGACCACCACTCGTAGTTTTCAGCGGAGAAGTGGTCTGAAAAAGAGCTAAATAGACCACTGTCCGTCATTTTCCTCTATCATCCAAAGACAGTGAAAAATATTATTCATAAGCAATAAAAAAACGTTCTGCAATAACAATAACAGAACGTCTTTTGAGAACTTATTACTTTTTAGCGGCTAACCACTCAGCAACCTTTGATGCCTCATCGCCTTTAAGAAGTCCAGGAGGCATTTGGCCTTTACCGTTAGCGAGGATGTTTTCAATATCTTCCTTGGAAAGCTTAGAGCCTGCTTTATCAAGTGCAGGACCTACTCCACCTGTAAGGTCGCCTCCATGACAGCTTGAGCACTTTTGATCATAAAGCTTTTGAGCATCTCCAGCATCAGCTGTAGTGGTTTCTCCACCATTTGTTGTACCTGTGTCTGTGTCCTTCTTATCTGCATCATTTGCGCCACCGCAAGCTGCAAGAACAAGAGAAGTACCCATAAGTAATGCAAGAAGCTTCTTTTTCACTGCAAAATCCTCCCTCTGGAAAATTTACATACTACAGCTACATTATACCAATATTCTACACCCGTTTGAAACCCTCACCAAGCACCTCAGAAGCGTCAGTAACCACGATAAACGCTGTCGGGTCAATGGTTTTGACTAATTGTTTCAACTTTGTGAACTCCGTCTGGTCAACGACACACATAAGAACTGGGCGCTCATGATCAGTATAACCACCGTATGCTGTTAGTTTTGTCACTCCACGGTGAATTTTATTCAAAATTCCTTCACGAACTTCAATTTGTTTATCCGTAATAATCAATGCCATCTTTGAACGGCCAAACCCTATCTGAACAATATCAATCGTTTTACTTGTTACATAGAGGGCCAGCAAGGCGTAAAGGCCTCTTTCAATATCAAACACAATCGCTGCTGTAAGAACAATTAAGCCATCAATCATCACAACACATGTCCCTAAAGAAAGACCGGTATATTTATTTATAATTTGCGCAGCGAGATCTGTCCCGCCAGTAGATGCCTTCCCTTTGAAAACAATTCCCAAACCTAGACCAACCCCGATTCCGCCAAATAAAGAAGCTAACAAAGGGTCATGTGTCCATGGCTCAAAATCCTTTGTTAAAAAAACGACAAAAGGAAGAAAAATCGTTCCAACAAGTGTCTTTACACCGAATTGCTTACCTAGTAAGATTACTCCTGCAATAAAAAGCGGAATATTTAAAGCCCACTGTACATACGCAGGCTCCCAACCAACAAGCTCATTTAAAATCGTACTAATTCCGCTCACCCCTCCAGAGGCGACCCGATTCGGAAGCAAAAACACATTAAAAGTAAAAGCGATGATAGCAGCACCAATCAGTACGTAAATATATTCTCGAATGATTCCCGATTTTGAGCTTTTTATTGAATCAAGCTTATTTTTTCCCATACAACTTCTCCTTTAATTCCCTGTCAGCAAAGTATCGTCTATTCATGTGAAAAATACTGCCTCGAAAAGCCTTAATTTTTTTGTTAATTCGACAGTTACCGACAGAGTATAGCATGGGGATAATCATGTGTAAATGCCATTTGATTGCTGTATTAAAGGAATATACTGATTTAGATTGTTAGACCTCATTTTGTAGTAGATTATGGATTTTTCCCTCGAACTATTAAATAATTTTTGATAGGATTTTTCATTAAGACTCTGTGATATAATCTCGATAAGGAGGTGAGAAAATGGAGAATATTCTTAATGAAATTTTGGCCGAGTTAAAAGAGCATTCGAAGAGATTTGATACCGTTGACCAAGAGCTTGGCGAAGTAAAAGGAAGATTAGGAAATGTTGAAAATAGGCTAGAGAATGTTGAAGACCGTTTTGTAAATGTTGAAAATAAGCTAGAGAATGTTGAAGACCGTCTAGGAAATGTTGAAAATAAGCTAGAGAATGTTGAAGACCGTCTAGGAAATGTTGAAAATAACCTAGAGAATGTTGAAAAAGGTCTAAACAAGCTTGAAAACACTGTTCAAAATAATGCAACAGAATTTAGAAGCCATTTTAAACATATCGAGTTCAAGCTGGATCAGCATGAAGAAACCTTTCGCATTATATCTGATAAGTTAACAGGCGAAAAAAACGATAGTAAAGATTTCAATGATAAAAGCGGCACTCACTAAGCAGCAGTGCATACAGTCGTAAGAAAAATTCCACGTCAAGTAATTGCCTCATTTCTTTCATAGGCAAACGCCAATTTTTCCAACATAAAAAAGCCTTTGCCAAACTGAAAATTAGGCAAAGGCATTAATTTTAACTTAACTTCGAACGAAGGAATCCATCAATAAAAGGATCAAGTTCTCCGTCCATAACTCCTTGAACATTACCGGACTCTGTATTTGTCCGATGATCCTTTACCATTGAATAAGGGTGGAAAACATAGGAACGAATTTGACTTCCCCAGCCAATTTCCTTTTGTTCGCCGCGGATATCCGCGAGTTGCTGCTCCTGCTCTTCAATTTTCCTTTGATAAAGCTTTGCTTTAAGCATTTTCATGGCATGTTCACGGTTTTTAATTTGTGAACGCTCAGTTTGACAAGTAACGACAACTCCGGTTGGAATATGGGTAATCCTCACGGCAGAATCTGTTGTGTTTACGTGCTGACCACCTGCACCACTAGAACGGTAAGTGTCTACCTTTAAATCTTCTGTGCGAATATCAATATCAATCTCATCATTAAATTCAGGCATGACCTCACAGGAAACGAAGGAAGTATGTCGGCGACCAGAAGAGTCGAACGGTGAAATCCTTACTAAACGGTGCACGCCTTTTTCCGCCTTCAAATATCCATATGCATTGTGACCTTTAATTCCAAGTGTTACACTTTTAATTCCGGCCTCGTCACCCGGGAGATAGTCCAATGTTTCAACCTTAAAGCCTTTCTTCTCTGCCCAACGAGTATACATACGAAGAAGCATGGAACCCCAATCCTGAGACTCCGTTCCTCCAGCTCCTGGATGCAGTTCAAGAATCGCATTATTTTTATCATAAGGCTCACTAAGAAGAAGCTGAAGCTCAAACTCATTCAAGCGCCTCGCCATTTCCTTTAATTCACTCTCGAGCTCTTCCTGCAGCTCTTGATCATTTTCTTCTTTAACAAGCTCATATGTTAACTCAAGGTTTTCATATGTTTCATTTAAATCATATAGTTCATGAACCTGATCCTTTAATCCATTAAGCTCCCCAATTACAACCTGCGCCTGCTGCTGATCATCCCAAAATCCAGGCTGAAGCATTGTATCATCAAGCTCAGCAATCCGTGCCTCTTTATTTTCTAAGTCAAAGAGACCCCCTAAAGTCCGCCAATCGCTTAGCTGTTTTTTCTAATTCATTGCGAATTTCTGCTAATTCCAATTTCGTCACCTCTTATTTAGTTTAAATCGTAACCATTATTAGAAAGACTTGGCACTCGCTAAGTTTTTCCGGCGATGCCTTAGTCTTTCTTATGCGATGTTTTTTGCAGAGACTAAAGTAAAGTCTCAATTTCACTTTAGCACGTTAAAAAACTAAACTTTCAGATTAGCTTAAAAACATGATACTTATTATACTGCTTCACTAAAATAATTTCACATAAAAGTTCGTGTTCGTCAATTTTATTTTTATTAAAGGTATATTTTTGTAAATTCCTAACCCTAAACAACCTTCTAAAAAAGAAAAAAGAAAGCCGGCTTAGCTATCTTTAGCGGCTCGCCGGCCTTCTTTATTTATTAAATGCCACAGCAGTTTTTATACTTTTTCCCGCTTCCACATATACATGGATCATTTCGGCCAACATCAATTTGTTTGGTGACTGGCTTTTTCTTCACCTTTTCTCCGTCTTCCTTTGGATTCACGGCTTGGCCTTTTGCCACTTCCTGGCGCTCAAGATTATTGCGAATTTCTGCTTTCATAATATACTTCGCAACATCTTCCTCAATAGCAGCAATCATATGCTCAAACATTGCAAAGCCTTCTTGCTGGTATTCTCTGAGCGGATCAATTTGTCCATATGCACGAAGGTGGATCCCTTGGCGGAGCTGATCCATCGCATCGATATGATCAATCCATTTCGAATCGACAGAGCGAAGAACGATTACCTTTTCGAATTCTCGCATTTGCTCAGACTGAAGAACTTCTTCTTTTTCATCGTATCGTTCTTTCACTTTTGCAAAAATGACTTCAACGATTTCTTCTGAATCCTTGCCACGGAGCTGATCGATTGTAATATCTCCTTCATGCAGAAGATTTCCATTCACAAAATCGATCAGACCTTGTAAATTCCACTCTTCCTCATCTCCGTTATTAGGAGCGAAGCCTTCAACATTACGCTCAATGTTAGCCATAATCATGTTCTCAACGATTTCGCGAAGATTCTCTGACTCTAATACTTCGTTACGCTGTGTATAAAGAATTTCACGCTGCTGGCGGAGAACATCATCATAGGAAAGAAGCTGTTTACGAGCATCAAAGTTATTGCCCTCAACACGTCTCTGTGCAGATTCAACAGCCTTGGACACCATTTTACTCTGAATTGGCTGTGTATCATCCATGCCTAGACGATCCATCATTGATTTCATATTATCAGAACCGAAGCGGCGCATTAATTCATCTTCCATTGAAAGATAGAATTGGGTAACCCCCGGATCTCCTTGACGTCCAGAACGTCCGCGGAGCTGGTTATCAATCCGGCGGCTCTCATGACGCTCCGTCCCAATGACGGCTAAGCCCCCTAATTCTTTAACCCCTTCACCTAGCTTAATGTCCGTACCACGACCTGCCATATTCGTTGCAATCGTAACGGATCCTTGTTCACCAGCATCGGCAATGATTTCAGCTTCACGGCCATGGTTTTTCGCGTTCAAGACATTATGGCGAATCCCTTTTTTCGTTAAATATTTTGAAATCACTTCTGATGTTTCAATCGCAACGGTACCAACGAGGACAGGCTGGCCTTTTTCATTACGTTCAGCAATATCCTCAACAACGGCACGGAATTTTCCATCAATCGATGAATAAATCAAGTCTGCACGATCATCACGAGCAATCAGACGATTCGTCGGAATCACAATAACATACATATTGTAAATATTGCGAAATTCCTCTTCCTCTGTTTTCGCAGTACCCGTCATTCCCGCAAGCTTTTCATACATACGGAAGTAGTTCTGGAAAGTGATCGTAGCAAGCGTCATGCTTTCATTTTGAATTTCCAGACCTTCTTTTGCCTCAATTGCCTGATGAAGACCATCACTATAGCGACGTCCCTTCATCAAACGGCCTGTGAATTGGTCAACGATGACAATTTCTCCATCTTGAACGACATAATCGACATCAAGATGCATGCTTGAATGAGCTTTTAATGCCTGTGTAATATGATGGTTTAAAGAAACATGCGTAATATCGAATAAGTTGTCAATGCCAAAAGCACGCTCAGCCTTCGTCATGCCCTCTTCTGTCAGCTGAACCCCTTTTGTTTTTTCATCATACGTAAAATCTTCTTCTTTTTTCAAAGTACGGACAAACGCATTTGCTTGAATATAAAGAGAAGTCGACTTTTGTGCTGTACCAGAAATAATTAACGGAGTACGAGCTTCATCAATTAAAATCGAGTCAACCTCATCAATTACAGCATAAAATAACGGGCGCTGTACTTTTTGCTCCTTGTAAAGAACCATATTATCGCGCAAGTAATCAAAGCCAAGCTCGTTATTCGTGCTGTACGTGATGTCAGCAGCATATGCAGCCTGTTTCTCTTCTTTAGATAGGCCATTTAAATTCAAACCGACCGTTAGTCCCAGGAATTCATATAGCTGCCCCATCTCAGTCGCATCACGGCTCGCAAGATATTCGTTGACCGTAACGACGTGAGCCCCTTTACCTGCTAATGCATTCAAATACATGGGCATCGTAGAAGTTAATGTTTTCCCTTCCCCTGTTTTCATCTCGGAAATATTTCCATCGTGAAGGGAAGCACCCCCCATGATTTGGACAGGATACGGATATAATCCAAGGACACGTCTCGCTCCTTCTCTAACAACCGCAAACGCTTCAACTAGTAAATCATCTAATGACTCACCCTTTTGATAACGTGCTTTAAATTCCTCCGTTTTTGCCCGAAGGTCTTCATCTGAAAGCTTTTCCATATCTGAAGCCAAAGCCTCTACTTGTTCAGCTATTTTCGTAAGGCGTTTTAGTTCGCGTTTATTTTGATCGAACACTTTATTTAAAATTCCAAGCATTTAAAACGCTCCTTTATATTGGATATGAGAGGACAATTATGAAAGCCCTAGGCAAAACGCTTTGTAAAAAAAAGCGATTAAAAATGGCCAAAATTGGCCTGTTTTTAAAACTTCGCCGCTTTCCGGCTAATTCCTCCCATGATAGCTCGTATTTATTCCTATTAATATTACCACTTTCAAAATGGAGTGACAACTTATGAGGGGTGGACAGGAGAACGGGAGTCATTGCTTAAGAAAAAAGCTGCCTAATATCTTAAAGGCAGCTAGCAAGGTTCTATTTTTTTAGCTACGTTAAACTTTAACACAGCCATTTTATATAATCAAAACCCTTCCTCATCTCTTACCACGCAGCAATCGCTCCGTCCGTGCGCGCCTCTGTTCCGCCCATTAACACACCTGTTTTTAAATCTCGCCAAATGATTTGCCCGCGGCCAAAGCCGCCTAAATCAACCATCATTTCAATTTGGTGCCCTTTTCTAGTAAGTGCTTGAGCCAATTGATAGGGAAAATGCGGCTCAACAAGCACTTTTTTGTTCTCAACCCATTTCCATCTTGGTGCATCTAGAGCAGCTTGGGGATTAAGGTGAAAATCAATTGTATTCATAACCACCTGCATATGCCCTTGCGGCTGCATATAACCCCCCATTACTCCGAAAGGACCAAATGCTTGATCTCCTTTTGTTAAAAATCCTGGAATAATTGTATGATACGTCTTTTTCCCAGGCTTCAATGAATTAGGATGATGGGGATCAAGTGAGAATTCATGCCCTCTATTTTGCAAAGCGATGCCAGTCCCCGGAACAACTAGCCCTGAGCCAAATCCCATATAATTACTTTGGATGAAAGAGACCATATTCCCCTCTTCATCAGCTGTGGCCAAATAAACAGTACCTCCGCTTTTCGGCTGATACGGCCATGGAATTATGGCATACTCGCCGATTTCAGCTCTCCTTGAAACCGCGTATTCCTCTGATAACAGCTCCTCTACCGCTACCTTCATATCCCTTGGATCTGTAATAAAAGCGCGGCCATCCGTAAAAGCAAGCTTCATCGCTTCAATTTGCTTATGTAAGGTATCAACAGAATCCCGATGACAAAACGAAAAGCCTTTTACAATATTAAGAGCTAAAAGCGCGATCAATCCTTGTCCGCTCGGAGGAATCTCCCACACATCGTATCCACGATAATTAACCTTAATCGGATCCACCCATTCCGCTTGATAGCCTACTAAATCCTCCTTAGATAGAAATCCATGATATTTCTTAGAAAATGCGGTGATTTTCTCCGCTAGTTCCCCTTTGTAAAAACTTTCTGCGTTTGTTTCCCCAATGGATCTCAATGTTTCGGCATGATCTTTTGAACTCCAGATCTCTCCAACTCTCGGAGCTCTTCCATTAGGAGCAAAGATTTCAAACCAATACTTGAACTCATCTTCTTTAAGAATTCGCTTAAAATTTTGATAGGCATACTCCCAATTCTTGCCTAAAGTAGGGGTCAAAGGGTACCCATTTTCTGCATATTCTATGGCAGGCTTCAGTACTTCCGCAAATGAAAGCTTGCCAAATCGTTTCGATAATTCCGCCCACCCTGATGGTGCACCCGGTACAGTAACAGGCAGCCATCCGTGGACAGGCATTTTTTCAAATCCTCTTTCCTTCACTGCTTCAATCGAAATCGATTTCGGAGCTGGACCGCTTGCATCTAATCCATGCAACTTTCCGTTAATCCAAACAAGCGCATAAGCATCCCCACCAATGCCATTGGATGTCGGCTCTAAGACCGTTAAGGCTGCGCCCGTTGCAATCGCGGCATCAATCGCGTTTCCACCCTTTTTTAATATTTCTAAACCGACCTGAGCGGCTAGCGGCTGTGAGGTGGCAATCATTCCTTTTTTGGCCATAACCGTTGTTCGTTGCGACGTGTATGGATAATAATGAAAATCAAAATTCATGGGGATCACCCTTAATAGTTTTATTATTTTGATTATACCAAATAATAAAACTATTAAGGGAAAAATTTATCCACCAAAGGCATAAAAAGACCTACACTCAGTCTAAAGTGGAGGTCTTTTTTCTATTATTGTGCTTCAATTAAGCCGTAACGGCCGTCTTTGCGCTTGTAAACGACATTCGTTAAGCTTGTTTCAGCATTCGTGAACACATAGAAGCTATGGCCTAACATGTTCATTTGCAGGATTGCTTCTTCACTGTCCATTGGCTTTAAATCAAAGCTCTTTTGGCGAACAACTTCAAGATCGTGATCGTCATCTATAGGTGTTCTTTCAGATTCATCTAAAGTCACGAACATAGCAGGAATATTGCCTTTTTCACGGAATTTACGGTTTACTTTTGTTTTATGCTTGCGTATTTGACGCTCTAATTTATCAGTGATTAAATCAATCGCTGCATACATATCATTATGAACTTCCTCTGCACGAAGCACTAAATTCGGCATCGGAATCGTTACTTCTACTTTAGAAGTTTTATCTTGATAAGTTTTTAAATTAACATGTACGGTTGATTCAGGAGTTTCAGTAAAATACCTTTCCAATTTAGCAATCTTCTTCTCTACATACTCTCTAATTGCTGGAGTTACCTCAATGTTTTCACCACGAATGTTAAAATTCATAAGTGAGCTCCTCCTTTTCGTTATACAAATGCTGTGCTTTCAAGGCTTGCTCGATTTTTAACGGCTTCCTTTAAAAGCACTAAGTCTTTTAATAAAGACTATATGTTACAATTCTATTTTACCTTATAATACTCCTGCTAGTACAGTGAAAAAGTTTGAGGGATTTGTCGGTTTTGTGAAGAGTAAACGATTAGTATTGGGAAAAGAAAACAAAGGAAATGAATATTCCTGTTGATTTCCGCTGCAGGCACTAAAGCGATCGCGGGCGGTCCGAAAGCCTCCTCGTCGAAGAGCGCTTCTGTGGGGTCTTCCTTTGACTCGCTTCTCCCGCTAGACGTTGAATAAACACCGTTCAAAGGAAATGCGAAAGCATTTTCGAGGATCTCGCACCTTCTGCTCCAATCAACAACAAATTAGCATTATCAATACTGAGCTTTAACATAGCCTTATTAAAAAATACCACAGCACCAAAAAGGTCTGTGGTAGAAATTTTTCCACTCTAAAATCCTCAAAAAGCCCCCCTTTAGAGGGACGAATTTTATACTTTCAAGAAAAAGAGCAACCAGATTGCTAAATTATCCTTTTAAATCGACGGTTCCTCCAAGATGCGGTTGTGCAGCATTCTGCAGAGCTTGCAAGTCTGCTCCGCTTAGCATCTGATTGATAAAATTAGCATTTCCTTCTGCTTGATTCATAGCTTTTTTCATCACTAATATTGAAGCTTGTTGCTGAACTTGACTTTGGCTTAGTGCCATTGACATAAGAGCTATATTCACATAGAGCCCTCCTTTTTTTCTGTTTCCTTTTAAGGAATAAAGCTGCGTATTTTCCTAGAGGTCAGAGGTGAGATTAATTCTTTTTATTCGAATCAAGTATAAATATTAATTAGCATTCCCTTAATTTCGCCTACCATGGCAAGGATATCTAAAGACTTTGATTCTTTATCAAGAACCTCATTGGTTAAATCGATGAGCTTTTTATCCACTTCTTTAACCAATTTATGGATTCGAGATGCCCCCCGTTGACTAAATCCAAAATGCTCTTGAAGCTCTAAGCCATTTTTTACAGCATCATTCATAAAGTCTTTAACCATTTTTTTATATTTCCGAAGGCTTTCAACAGTGCGTTGCTCAACAAGCTTCTCTCCTTGTTGTTCAATATCCTTTATCTTTGATTGAAGCAGCTCCAATGTTTGTTCATGACGATTTCTGTCCATGACAGTTTGAAAGGATATAGAATCCTTTGCCACTTTTTCTTTTGAACCAATTTGATTAGATATTGAGGTTTTAGAAACTCTATTAACTTCCATAATTCAACACCTTTTATTTATTAATATCCTTTATTTGTAAATATGGCTTCTCAATCTCTTCCATCAGATTTAAGATTTCAGCAATTAGCGCATATAATTGCGGAGGAACAGAATCACCTAAATCGACTTCTATCAAATGCTTAAGCAAGGTGGAATCCTCTTGGATTGGAATATTACTTTTTTGAGCAGCAGCGATCATTTTTTGGGCAAAACGGTCTGAATAATTAGCCAATTCAATTGGATCAGTCTTATCTTCAAAGTCATAGCCATTATTAGCTTTAGATGGAGAAATTCTTTGTTTTGGCATATTTTGATTAAAAAACTTTTGTGACTTCATACTTTAAAATCATATCCTCCTTCTGAAGAGCTTTGTGTAGGAGCTGATTCACTAGGTAATGTAGTTGCTTTACTTCTTTCCTTCACTTGTTCTTCAAAAGGCTTAAATTGAATTTTACCTACTTTATATCCAATTTCATTGAGACGTTGAATAGATTCCTCTGTAAATGGATCCGCTTTTTCTGCAAACTGTTCATGATCATTCTTTAAAGTAATAGAAAGATTTCGATTCGTTGCATTTACCAATATCCCTAAATTTCCAAGCTTTTTTGTTTCTAATACAAAATATAAACTGCAGTTTTCCCAATCAATCCCTTTACCCTTCTTTTGAGAATTGATGAAAACCTTCACATTTTCATTTTTATCATTTAATAGCACAGGAAGCTGCATAAATAATTGCTGCATACTTGTCGAATCCGATTTATTTAGTAGTTGTTGGCCCGTTAAGTTCGTTAAAGCTTGTTCTATAGATTGAACGGTCCTCGGATTTCCATCCTCTCGTTGAATCATTTTCATTAATGACATTTTAAGATTCGATTCAACCTCACCTTTTGAAGATCCCATAAGTACATGAGCGGCTTGATTTTCATGGGTTAACCCTAGGCGCTTAACAGTTTCAAGAACCTGTCTGGCAGACTGCTCCTGAGCAGAAATCGGCTTAATAGCTTGCTGAAGCTCAGTCAATAATTGTTTCGGAGATTCCATTTCCTTTTGCAGCAGACCTTGCTCTGAAACAAAGTGCATCATTTTTGTATTCGATGGCTTAAATTGGATGTTATTCAGTACAGTCTTTACCTCTTTTACGATTTGACTAGCTCCAGCAAAATTTCCTGCAGTAAGCAAGTCTTTTGCTTTCGCTAATTGTGAGCTCGCTGATAACAAATCCTTCTCCGTGCTCATATCCGTATAAAGCATATAATTTCCCTTTAAGATAGCATTGTCCAATTTATTTATAGTTGTCTCCAGCAGCTGTTTCACTTGATGAGGATTGTTCGTATTATTTCCCTCTAAGCTGCGATGAACATGATCTAAATATTTAACAGCATCCTGCTTCACTTTTTTAAAATCAATGGCCATTTGAGAAAGCTTTTTTGTAATTTCTGTTACTAAAATATTTTTAGAATCCAAACGAAGCGGTTGAACAATATCATTGATAAGAGCTTGTTCAGACTGAGATAGTGTAATTGGACTGTTTGTTTTCAGATCTTGTTGGCTTTCTTCCTTCACGTCACTACTTATAGAAGCTTGTTCCGGCTGTAGATCATTAAATTTTTCCACATTCTGACTAGAAGCTTGTGTACGATTAAATTCACTCTCATCCATATTAGTGTCCAAAACCAGATTCTCTTTTACACTATTTAACGGCTGATTTGTTTGTTCTTTTTTATTCAAAAATGGCAGTTGCTCATCTATGTCTTGCTCTAATGTAAAATTTAACCCTTCTAAGTAATCAAGCAATACATTAGCAGCTGATTTTCCATTTAGAGCATTGTGTATGGCAGAAAGATTCGTAGTCGTAATCTCTAAGTTCCGTTGTGCCAACGCTTTTATTGATGAGAATTTATCTTCATAACTGCCGCTCCCCTTTTGCAAAAACTTCTGAAGGGCAGCTACATCATCCTTATCAAGACTATATCCTTTATTGGATAAATAGTGAATAGCATCTCTTAATTCTGGATGTGAAGCAGGATCTAAACCCATTTTTACCATCAAATCGTTAATTAATTTATTTTGGTTGCTATCAGAGGTCATATTTTGCGAAATTGGTTTAAGAATAGCCTGTCCCTTTTCATCAAAACCAACAACCTCAACGAAAATACGATCATTTGAAGGAATGTTCCCCTCAAACTTTGCTGTATACTCTTGACCTTTTATTAAAACAGTTGCTTTATGATGATCGAATCTTTCTTTAATCAAAGCCTGAGCAACCTCACCAGCTCGAATGGCTGAAAAGCCTTCAATGATTTGCAATTGTTGTCCTAATAATAAATTATTCACTTGCATAGGAAAATCACTCCGTACTTTAATAGTCCTATTGCTTTTATCGACAGGATGTGGGGAAAATAAAGGGGAAATGGTTGAAGGATAGTAGTTTAATTTTTATATTTATCTCTTCAAACCTGTCGTTCGTAAACATAAAAAAATACAAACGTTTTTCGAAAAGCAAAAAGGCTGTTTCTAAGCCGAATAGTTGACTTATGAAACAGCCCCATTAAAGTTATCCTGTAAAATCAATACATTCAATTTATTCAGGAGTCGACATCATTTTTTTCGATCAAAATAATGTCCATCAAATGATGAAGCAGAATAAGGATCGTTATTATATCCCTTAAATGCAGACATTCCTTTCTTAGCCTGAATGATATCATGCTGTATGGACGTCTTGATCTTCTCCATTTGGTTTATGATGTCTTCACTAATATCTTGAATCTCTTTCAATTTGCTCTTATCATCACTTGTTAATAAATTTGGGTCAATGCTTGCTAAAATTGTACCACGTGTTTCAAGGTATTTAGTTAATTCTTCAATTTGCTGATCTCTATCACGATGTTTCTCTTTTGAAACAGAAGACTTTAACTGATTTGTAATCGCATATAGCTGTTCGATACAGTCCATTTAAACAAGCCCACTTGCACTATATTGCTTCTTACGATTGATGATTAATGCTTCTTTCCATGTATCGCGGAATTCTGTTACCAAACCTTCTACTTCACTAATGATTTCTGTATCATTTTTAATATTCGCTTCTATTAATCTGTGATTCATATAGTCATATAACCTTCTCATATCCTTTGAGATAGGATAATCAAAATTGAGAGTAACAATTAACTCTGAGATTATATTTTGTGCTTTAGAAAGATTAGTATGCTTCGCCTCGATGTTTTTATCTTGAACAGCTTTTTTCGCTAGGTTCAAGAATTTTAAACATCCATTGTAAAGCATAAGTGTTAATTCACCAGGAGAAGCAGTTAAAACAGCGTTCTGTTGATAAGTCTCGAATTGTTTCTGCATGTTTATAATATCCTCCTAAAAAACAAGTTCATCATCTTATTTTAACCTAACATACCAAGTATGGAACTGCTTTGTGCGTTCATTTTGTTAATCGCTTGCTCCATAGCAGTAAATTGCTTCCAATAACGATTTTCGATCATCTTCAGCTTATCTTCCCATGTCTTCATTTGAGTAGAAACATCATTTATTGATTTACCAAGAGTGCTATTATCAAGATTTACCGCGGTATTTGGGCGACCTGCCTTTTTATTCAAACTATCAATAGTTTTACCAACTTGATCATATACTCTCGTAGCAATCCCATCATCGCTCGTAAATAATCGTTCTACTTCATCTGGATTTTTGGCGATCGCTTTTCTTAATTTATCTTCATTGATATCTAACTTACCATCCTTGGACATATAAGCAGTCGAAATACCAATTTTAGAAAGTGAATTAAACTGGTCACTAGGTATACTTGAAACAGGATTATTCATTTTCCCTCTAAGATTGGTTAAAGCGTCTCTAATGATTGGATCGTTATACAATAACCCTTGTTTAGCCTTCTCATCCCACTTCTCTGCTTCTTTCTCTGACAAATCCTCTCTTTGCTCATCAGTCAATGGCTGAAAATCACGATTACGAGGCGTTTTCACTTTCGAATTTAAACTATCAATTAAAGAATTATAACTTTCTACAAAATCTTTAATGTTATTGAAGATAGACTCTGTGTCGGATTCGACATTGATTGTAGTAGTAGTCCCTGCTTTTAGAAGGGTTAAATCAACACCGTAGACAGTTACCTTATTCGATGTTAAATTGGTAATTTCTGTTCCATCAAATTTAATTTCCGCATCCTTTCCTTCCACCCTAAATGGTGGAAAAGCAGGGCTAGTGGCTGACGACCCATTAAAGATTAAAGAAGCAACATTACCAGTTATATCATTTAACTCGATGCTTTGCGCTTTCCCCATCTCCTTACTCGTGATCACAAAGCTAGATGTTGTTTCATCAAAAGAAGCTCGTAAATCTAAGGACTTTCCTGATATACTGTCAGTTGCGGATGCAATTTTGTTAGCCAATGATGCAAAAGTATCAGTATCATCAATATTAATCGTTGCTGACCCTTTTGCTGTAGTAATATCAAATGATGCAGTTTCTCCTTCAATCAATACTTTATCAGTCGCCTTTGCTGCATTCCCAGTTGTATTATTAATTGCAGAACCTGATTTAATCTTCGCAACCTCAGCCAATTGCTTAATTTCCAATTCATATGATCCTTGTATCGCATTGCCTTTTGCAGAAACCAATGCATTAGTGGTATTAGAAGAAGTCGCCTTATATCCATTAAAACCACTTGAATATCTCAATTTATCTGCTTTACTTTGAAATTTACTAAATTCAAGATTCACATCTCTGTATGCATCCAGCTGCCATGACATCCATTCCTTTTTCTGAAATAATTTATCCAGTGGAGCACGTTCTGCTTTCATTAAATCCCTTATTATCGCAGTTGTATCAAGACCAGATGCGAATCCGGTAATTCTCATTGTGTTATTAACCATTTAAGAACACCTCCATTAAATTTTGTTATCTACGAATAATCCTAAATATTCCTTCATCGCTGCATACATGTCTAACAATTTCTTAGGTGGTATTTCCCTCACCGTTTCACTAGTTACATCGTTTATAAGAGTTACATAATACGTCTGTAATTTTTCGTGGTACATATACTTTAATGAAGTATGCGTATTTCCTAATACTTGGTTTATATCTGTCACAACTTGCGCTAAATCCTTTTCTTGTATAACTTTTTCTGTATTATTCTCAGGCTGCTGTTCTAAGATGTTTGATTGTTGCCCCTGTCCTCTCACAGATTTATTACTTTCAAAGCTAATATTCTCAATAGAAGATCTGGAAATTGAATCAACAGAGCCCATCTTTTTCCCCCTAGTCATTGTTCTACTTATTACATCGGATAATTTTACAAAATATTTACCACTTAAGGGCTATTAATCTGCTTTTTGCAGGTATATAGTTATATGCCGAAGAAATTTCATAGTAATATTTCGCCTTTTCCTTCTGATTAAACATTTCATAGTAAACGCCTAGATTATAAGCCACAAGGAACGAGCCTGTTCCTAATACAATTTCTCTTTCATTTCGTTCTCCTAATGCAAGACAAACTAAATAGGATCTCTCAATTAGAGGGAGAAAATCAATATTCTTAGCCGTATCACTTAACACAAAATTCATATAAAAAATTCCGCAAACAAACTGATAATCAGGACTGTTCCCTAAAGGGACATTCATTTGGTCGATAATTTCAAACGCTGGATAGTATTGTTTTAGTTCGATTAATGTATATATATAATTGACGACCAAATCTGTAAAGTATTCCTCTGAACGATCAGCTACCTGATAACTTTTCTTAAAAAAATTGGCTGCTTCCTGAAAAAGACTCATTGTTTTATATTGTCGAGCAAGCTGATATAAGATATAAGCATTCTTTGGATTGTTAGACAACTCTTCTTTTAAAATAGTAAGATTACGCTCTGATTTATCTGTTTGAAAATAACCTGTATGGAATACATCAATAGGCAACTCAATTCGAGGCAAATTAGATACCACCTGTTCATGAATTTTCCCGGAATAATAAGCACCTTTTGGCAGTAATCGAGAAATATATATTTGTGAATACCGTTCTTCATTGTTTTGGATAAAATTGCTTTTTATATTAATTTTCCCGACGAATTTATCAATTTGAAGCAATCAATTCAATTTGTCCTTGTCTTAGCCCATAATCTGCTCATCAGCATCAAGAATTAGGCTCCAGTCTGAGTTTGATTTAGACAAGGCAAAATTAGGGGCTGATGAAAAATCGTTTATCCATTTATATTCATAGACTCTAGCACAATTTGTCTTTGCAAATTCCATCGTATTATCTGCTTTAATATCGACTTGGGGTGGAATTTTTGAATTGGAGAAAAAGTGGTTATTTATCTATCAACCTTTGTACCTCACAATCAATAGGGTAAAAAATCTAAAAGCTGCGGATTAGAATTTGCTCCACAGCTTAATAAAATGAAAAGATCTTTTGTTTTTTCTTTAAAAGTTGTCCTTAACTATATTTCACCAACTAATTATGAACTTCCATAAACATTTATTGAACTTAGAGAATTAAATTCATTATTTTTTCCTTGTCATTAAAGTCATAATCCGTATTATTATTAACCAACTTAACCTGTATTTTTACTCAAGCTATTGTTTTTTCCTATTGAAATAACTTCAGCTCCTACGATTTCAGCATCCTTATCTATCCATGAATTTTCACCCCAAAAATCAAAATTGGCTATTTTGTTGTGTGATTATTTGATCCTGACTCCTTACTACTTTCTTGCTTGAAACAGCTTCTTCAAATTCAAATCTTTTTTTTCTTTCTACAAACACACAAAGTAAGTTGGTTTTGCATTTTTCACATATCCTATTTGCCTTACTTGCCTAATAATTTGATTATAATAATTGTCTTCATCATAAATAAAAGTTTGTCCTTATAAATCTAACAGGTCATATTCCATTAGTAATTCTCCAACAAATTCATTTATATTATATTCAAACTCATGAAATCGATTTAAAGGCTTCTCATCTCTAGTAATCCCTGGGTTTGTTATTTCTCTATTTGGTGTAGATACAATATAAATCCCCTCATCTTTTAAGACCCTTGCAGATTCTTTTATTAGATTAAAACATTTTCGATATGCTCAATTGTTTCAAAAGACACCACAACATCAAAAGATTCGTCATTAAAGTTTATATTATTAACATCTCCAACAAGTAAATCTAGATTCTCTTCTTTGTAAGTCTTTATAGGTTAAAATAACGATACTCGTTTTCATCATCTCATCCTTTTATCAAAAATCTATTTAACCCATTTAGCTAATGGATATTTACGTTCTATTTCATTTTTTACTAACGTCATACCTTCTTTATCATTCAGTTCTTCATATACATGAAAAACTTTTTCATAAAGCTCGTACTTACTTTTTAAACTTATTACACGGTCATAAAAGGAGAGTGCTTCGACGTACTGTTTCTGCTTAACACAAGTATCAGCAAGTAGCTCAACTATAAGAGGATTATTTGCAGAAGTATTATAATCTTCTAATAAAATATTCTGAGCAGCTTGGGACAAACCATTTCTATTTAATAATTCAGCTATCTTTAAACTACTATTTGGAAATGTTAGTAGAATTTTAATAATAGAATTAAACTTTTTTTCTTCATTCATATAGATTAATTTTTCAATTATAAATAAAAAAATCTCTTCCAACTCATTGCTTAAATGCTGTCCCTCAACTTCTTCACCGTTAACAACTTTATTTAGGATTCTCCATTCCTTAGAACTTATATTAATTTTATTTTTACACTTAACAAGAAGTTGATTTTGATTAAGCAGAAAACTAAGTAGAATCAAGTCATTAACTTCGCTAGCTTCAATATGTTCAATGGATGACCAAATTTCATATGCCTCTTCATATTCTTTGGCATAGAGCTTTGAAATTCCAAGTACGGATGAATCAACTTTTACTTGATACATTTCTAAATACTCTTTTAAAAGTGGACTTTTGGAAACGGTTAACACAATAATGAGATTTCTAAGATCAGTAATATTCTGTACAGGAAATATACTACTTAAATGCTCTTTTACCTGATCAAAAGGTATTCTTGTTTTTTGTACAACCTCTAAATACATTACTAATGCAGGCATATGATATTTATTGAATTTTATCGCCTCAATCGCCATATCAAATGCCTTTAAAGTTTGCCCCTGCTTAATATAAATACTTCCTAATCTTACACACGCTAAAAAGCTTCCAACCCCTTCTAATGTTTGAAATAATTCTACTTCACCTAGCTTAAGGCATTGTTTATAGGCCTGTTCAGCATCTTGAAGATAATTTAATTCTTCGTATATTCTACCTTTCATAAAATGAAAGTCTGTATGATTTGGGAAACTTTCTATTGACGCATCTACAACATTCAACGCTTCCTCAAAGCGTTCTAGTTGCCTTAAACAATCAATCATATTATAAAGAAGATATTGAATATATAGGCGATCCTTCGAAAGAGGAAAAGCAATTTGATAGGCATCCAGTGCTTTATCAAGTTCTTCATTCGATTTATATTGATTTCCTAAATTATAATAATTGTAGCCACTAGGATTTTTTTCAACTTCATCAAGTAATATTTTAATATTTCGTTCGTGTTTATTTTTTTCCTTTACGATTTCGTCCTTATAACCTTCATGATTGATAATTAAATCACCAAATTCATGAGTCAAATTTAGTGATTTATCTTCTACATTTAAGTGCTCATGGATTTTCCCAAAGTATTGTAATCCTCTATTGTTTTTAAATAATCTAACTGCCGGATGATAAATTGCTCCTCCACTTGAAAGATAGTTTTTTATTCGAACAGTATAATGATCTTTTTCAGTCTCCAGCACTTTTTCAAGATTACTGGAATCATCCAAATATTCATCCGCATCTAAAACTAATATGTAATCTGAAGTGGCTTTTTCTAATGAAAAATTTCTTGCAAAAGAAAAATCTGCTTTCCACTCCAAATTATAGACTTTTGCTTTAAATTTACTCGCTATCTCTATTGTTCCATCAGTAGATCCCGTATCTACTATAATTATTTCATCTACCTTACTCTTAACACTAGATAAACATCTCTCTAAAAATTTCTCCTCGTTTTTGACGATCATACATAAAGTAATCGTTTTTTCCATCATCTTAATTTACTCCTAATTTTCGACATATTCTACTATTTATATCGGTAAAACTATAAATAATTTTAGAGGAATAATTTTCCAAATAAAAAAGCTGGACCCTATTTGATAGGATCCAGCATTAATTAAAATTATATTATCTTAAAAGTTGTAGAACACCTTGTGGCTGTTGGTTAGCTTGAGCAAGCATAGCTTGAGCAGCTTGAGTAAGAATATTATTCTTAGTCATGTTCATCATTTCTTTTGCCATATCTACGTCACGGATACGAGATTCAGCAGCTTGTAAATTCTCAGAAGTTGTACCTAGGTTATTGATTGTATGCTCTAAGCGGTTTTGTACAGCACCGAAATTAGAACGAGATTCAGATACTGTATTGATTGCATTTTGAATTAATTCTAAGTTATCACTTGCAGTAACGTTGGATGCATCTAAATCAGTAAGACCGCCAAGTCCAAGACCAGCTGAAGTTGCATCAACTAAACTTAAAGTGATTGTTTCTCCACCGTTAGCTCCAACTTGGAAAGTCAATGTCTTTGTACCATCATTTAATAATTCCTTAGTATTAAATTTAGTTTGAGTCGCAATACTGTCAATTTGTTCAGTTAATTGAGAAATTTCAGCTTGAATTTTATCTGCATCAGATTGAGTAATCGTTTCGTTCGCAGCTTTTGTAGTTAACTCAGCCATACGTTGAAGCATTGCATGAGTTTCGTTTAATGCACCTTCAGCAGTTTGGATTAAAGAGATAGCATCTTGAGAGTTAGCTGATGCTTGGTCTAATCCACGGATTTGGTTACGCATTTTTTCAGAGATTGCAAGACCAGCTGCATCGTCAGCTGCACGGTTGATACGGTAGCCAGAAGATAATTTCTCCATAGATTTAGAAGATGCGTCGTTGTTGTAAGTTAATTGACGATGAGTGTTCATCGCTGAGATATTGTGGTTAATTCTCATTTTTAATTTCCTCCTTGAGTTTGAAAGTTCCCACTTCCATGTGGTTTATTTGACATAGTAATTGTCGGCCGACTAAATTCCTATGTAACTAATAATTATATCGACAGGATTTTAGAAGTTTTTACATTTATTTTGTTTTTTCTTTTAATATTTTTTTTAGGTCAAAATTTCCTCTTAGCGCGTTCATATTTTCTTCTTCGATTTTTAGGATTATTTCTTTACGAAGGATCTCAACGTCTTTTGGTGCCTTTATTCCGAGCTTTATTTGTTCTCCGTCAATTTCCAAAATGGTGATTTCGATATTTTCATTTAGGATAACACTTTCGTTCTTTCTTCTTGTTAGAACTAGCATCGTTATCCCTCCTGACTTTTTTCATTTATTTTTTTAACTAACGGATGCTTCGTATGATAAGTATCTGTATTTAAAATGGCTTGTTTCCCTGTATTTTTTTTTCTATTAATAATAACTGGAGCTTGTAGATTAATCGTAGATGTAGATAGGGATTCTCCTAGAGTAACTATTGAATAGATTTGGATATCTGTTTTTTCTACAATATTTAGTTGAGTTACAACCGATTCTTCAAGATCAAATTCATAGTCTTTATAGAAAGAGAACGGTTCAGCAATAACAAAACCTAGGTCTTCATTATTAATTGACTGGAGGATGCTGAATGGCGAATCATCACTAAGCGGAAGGACGATAAATTCCTTTTCCTCTGGAAATCCTGGTATTCCACTGCTAAAAACAATCTTATCCTCTTTGTTCACTTCGATTTCTTCGTGGTACCTTGTTTTAATTTTCACTCTTATCACCACTCTGATTTTATAATGTAAAATCTATTTTCAATGAAGGATATTGCTGCATATAAACGTCAACAGGACCTGGTGTGTATTCATGAATTGGACGATTGATTTGCACTTGAATATTCGGTCTATTTCGCTTCCATTCAATATCTACCTTGGCAGGCTTATATTCCACTTTAACACTTTCTTGCGAAGGAGTATTCCCTGTGTTAAATACAGACTCATGCTCGAGTGCACGTACCCCATTATTGGCAATCGGGGTTCCGCCATTTTCAATCATCATTAGCTCATCACCCTCTTGAACCGTTTTACTAATATAATTCATTAATGTTTGATAACCTAGCTGTGCATTTTCTTCAACTCTTTTAAAAACAGACTTTAGATCAAGATTTTCTCGTGCAAGTGTCTGATCAATGGTTAATCTACTAGGCTGACGGTTTATCGTCATTTCAGCTGGAGGTTGTTCAATACTCAAATCAGCTTGTGGCTGCTCAATAGATTGAATGGGTTTATTGATATTTAATCCTATTCTACCGGCTTGTGATTCCATACGAATTTGAGGTATTTGCATATACTTATCTCCTATTAGAAAAGCGCAAGCGCCTTCGGAACAATCAAAAACCAGATTGTTCCTGCGATGATTATTCTAAGGAGCTTTCCTTAGTGGTCACCCCCGACAAGCACAAGACGAGCCTCACGGAAAGGTGCTCTTTACCTTTCTGGGAGGATTGGCTTGTGACCTCGAGGTCGACAAAAACGCGACTTCCTGTCGCATTGTCGACACTAGTACGTCCTGTACGTCGGGGGTAGGCGCTGGAGCTAGACATTTCTCTAACTCTAAAAAAGAATACTCACATTAGTTAGAATCTCAATTAATATAGAAAGAAAAGCTATCTATAAAGATAGCTTTATTCTTATCTTAAAAAGTCTACTAAAGTTGGTTGGATAATTCTAGAACCTACACTTAGTGCCATTCTATGAACACTTTCCTGTGTTATTAGATCTAATATGACTTTTTCTACATCAATATCTTCATTTTCTGACATTGTTTTAGTAGAAATAATTTCTTGTGAGTCTAGGCGATCTTGAATCATCTCTACACGGTTCATTGTTGCACCAATACTAGATCGTGCGGAATTGACCGTGTCTAAATGTTGTTGAAAACCATCTATAAAATTCCCTAAATCTGGGTCATTTCCGTTTTTCAATGCATCTTGCAGATCTTCAAGATCTTTAAATAATCCGCCTGTTCCTGATCCGAAGACATCTTCTCCTAAATAATTGACTTGAAGCTTGATTCCAGCAGAAACTTCGATATTAATGGGATCTCTATTGTAGTTTGTCTGAATTTTATTTGATGCATCAAAAGAAACCGGAGCATTATAAATATCTGAACCATTAAAAATATACTTTCCTGAAATTTTTGTATTAGCAATCGAAACGAGCTGCTTTTTGATCTCCTCGATTTCATCTTCTATTTTTTGCCGATCTGAATCCGTTACAGTTCCTGTATTTGCTTGATTTATTAATTCACTTAACCGATGGATAGATGCACCAGCCTTTTCGAGTGCATCCTCGGTATTTTCAAGCCATACATTGACCTCAGACATATTTTTCTTGTATTGCGAAACATCATTAACACTTGTCCTGTATGAAATCCCTTTAAAAACAACAACCGGATCATCAGATGGCCGTGAAATCTTCTTTTGAGAACCTAACTGTTCCTGATATTTACCTAATTTTTGATAACTGCTGCTTAAATTTCTCAGCATATTATTTGTCAGCATCGATTGTGTTACACGCATTTATTATCCCTACCTTCCGACTACGCCCATGCCATTAATAATTTTGTCTAGCATTTCATCAATAACTGTAATATTTCTTGCTGAAGCATTATAAGCATGCTGGAATTTAATTAGATTCGATATTTCTTCATCCAGCGATACAGCTGAAACCGCTTGCCGTTGAAAGTCGACAGAATCCAATAATATTAAGGTGTTTTTTGTTAATACATTCGCTTCTTTTGTCTCTACTCCTAGGGAAGAAATGATCCCTCCGTAGAACGATTTAATATTTCCGCTCATCTTCAAAGTAGTCTGAGCATAATCCTTTAGATCAATTGGGTCGCCTGTAGCAGGATCGGTAATCTTTGCTTCAAATGCAGAAAGATCCTTTCTTAGTACATCCGCCAGCTTATAGGCATTATCTCCATTTCCTTTGCCGGTAAATGAAGCGGCAATTTCATTCGGATTGGTGATTGCCACTGAAATTTTGCCCGCTGCACCTTTATAATCCGTTAGATCATTAAAAAAGTCATTACCATCGTTGCCGTCTAAATCAAATCCCTCTTTATGAATATGATTAAATTCCTTAAGTAAAGTAAAGGCTATCTTATCCAGCTGGTCTATCATGGCTGGGTATCTTCCAACCTGAGCCCCTGATTTATTTACATACCCATACATTTCGATATTCGACTTTAGAGAGCCCTTTGAAAAATTTTCTACTGCAATTGGTGAACCGGAGCCAATCGTTAAAGATTCTATGTAACCATCACTATCCTCTTTGGAAGATAATCTGTTTGGTTCACCGTTTATCGTCGTTTTATCTACGAGTGTTCCTAAGCTCTTGCCAGAAGGACCTAATATTTCAATTTTGTATGTTCCCTCTGCAATAGGTGATGGTATTCCTCCACTAGGCTGTCTCGTTACCTTGATATCCACTAGTTGTGAGAGCTCATCAACTAGACGATCTCTTTCATCATATAAATCATTTGGCAGATCCCCATGAGGTTCTACCTGACTAATTTGTTTATTAATTGCATTAATCTGAAAAGCTAGTGTATTTATTTTTTCAACGCTTACTTGAATACTCTGCTTCAAGTCTCCACGGATAGAATTAAGAGAGGTTGAAAGATAATTAAAGGTATCCGCAATCGCATTTCCTTGTGCTAATACACTCTCTCTAGCTCCACTCTCGTTTGGATTTGTACCTAATGTTTGTAAGGAATTCCAGAAATTATCCATAGCCGCAGATAGTCCCTCAGATGTGGGCTCGTTCATGACATCTTCCATTCGAGTCAATGCATCTGATTTAGTTCCATAAAAACCCAATTGATTATTCTCACTTCTATATCTAGAATCAATGAAGCTGTCACGGATCCTCTCAACACTTCCCGCCTCTACCCCAGTCCCCATTTGGCCTGGCAGATAGGGGCGGTCCATTCCAATACCTGGATACGGCAAGGTTGGTTGAAAATTAATCCGTTGTCGCGAGAACCCCGGTGTATTCGAATTTGAAATATTATGACCTGTTGTATACAACGCGCTTTGCTGAGTGAACATGCCTCGGCGAGCCGTTTCAAGTCCCATAAAAGTTGGTCGCATGATTTTTCCTCCGTCCTATTATGCTTTTGAGTTAAACATTCCTTGGGCGTTTTGATCGGAAGGCTTTATATTTTTTGTTGGTGGTCCGTAGTTTATATTTTCCGTTTGGGGGCGAAGCAGACTCATGGAAAGATTAACGAATTGCTGAGACTGATAAATAAGCTGTTGGTTTAAATAATTTTGCTCTTTCAGATTAAAAATAAGATGTACAAGTTCATCTGTTAATCTAGCAAACTTATCCTGATCATTAACTTCTAAGCTTTTAGTACAATCCGAAACCTTTGGCTGCTCGTTTTGAGGAGCTAGAGCTTTTGCGGCCCTTTGCCGTTCCTTTTCCATGTGTTCTATCGCCGTGATATGTGTTTGCTCGTCGTTTAGCATCTGACTGAGGGCTTCCATGTCCCCGTTTTTAATGATGTCTGTTTTTTTTATTGCAAGCTCGTAAAGGCTTCTATGGAGCTTAAGCAATTTCTCTATGGATGCGATTAATGCTTCGGCGGACATGAAGGTTTTCCCTCCCTTTACTTTTTATAAAAATCAAGGATGTTCTTTGCAACCTCTTTTGGACTAACCTTATAAGTCCCGTTCTCAACCTGAATTTTTAATTCTTCAACTTTTGCTTGTCGTTCGTTCTCAATTTGGGTGACATGCTGCATTTCTTTGGCGGCCGTTGAGATTTCTACTTTATCAGCGGCTTTATTAGATAATTTGTCGACTTGGTCGAACTTATTCATCTGGCGTTTGTACGGATTCACACCGGATGCTCCGAAGTTATTGATTTTCATTTATACCCCTCACTTTCACTCCGATCTATTTCTATATTTTTATTATCGGTTAAAAGTGACGAAATTTTAAACATTATTTTTGAAAAGGAAGAAGTTTCATGACAATTCTGCTATTTACCCCGTCTCCGAAACTTCTCATCCACTGCAAAATACGTCGCCTGTCTATCTCTTTTTTCAATTTCTTTTCGGCGTTCTTCTTCAGCGGAGTGAATATGTAAATCTTTTCTCAGCTCTTCTGTACATTTATCACAGATTTTTCCTGACCTAATAATGGCGCCGCATTTGTCGCACGGGTACCCTAAATTCGGAAATTGTGTTAATTTTAAACGGCCAGTTTTGACAAACTTTAAGATTAGTTCTTCCTCTACGTCCGTTGCTTCAACAACCTGTTTCATTGTTGCTGCACGGTTTTCCCGTTTGCGCATGAAATTATAAACGGTCTCGTAGGCCTTCTCTTCCTCCTTCCAGCATTTCTCACAAACATCACGGAATTTATTTTTCACAAAAATACTATCGCATTTAAGACAATTTGTTAGTTCTGCCATTTTTGCTCCTCCTTATGATGAAAGCAATTGTTTTTTTCCTCCATTATAGCCCTAGTTTTCCATTTAAGAAATGACAGTTTGTTGAAAATTGCCTAGCCTCTTGCAAAGGTAAATGAGCTTATCGAGTGAGCTCCTGCTTCCTTTAAACATTTAGCAGCATGCCGGAGAGTTGACCCCGTTGTGTAAATATCATCAATGAGGAGGATTTTTTGATCGGGTATTGTTTGCACGATTTGAAAGACCTGTGAGAGATGGATGCGTTCAGAACGCGATTTCTTTGATTGCTTTTCGGTGTGGATTCGGGAGAGAAGTCGCCTTGGTTCGTGGCCACATGCTTGAATTAATGCTTCCGACTGATTAAAGCCGCGTTCATATAGGCGCTCATCACTCAGAGGGATTGGAACGATCAGGTCAAATGGGATAGAGGAAAGTTTCTTTTTCATGAAAGCAGCGAAGACAGATGCTAGGACGTAGTCACCGCGGAATTTATATTGAGCAATCATCTCCTTGGCAAAATCATTGTAAGTAACGAGAGAGTAATTTTTCACTAGAGTTCCTGCCCATTCCTGATCTTCCTCCCAGCGGATGCAGTCGATACATTGGCGATGATTTTTATATTTTTCCTGTAAGTTAGCTAATGGCCTATCACATTTTTCACATGTTTCACCTGCAATGATCGTAAATTTATCAAGGCATGTCTCACAAATGGGTGCCGTATTTTCTTTTGAAAAAAGGGTTGTCCATCCAATCTGTGGGGTTATTTCCGTTAAACAAACGAGACAATGTTCAATAATCGATCAATCCTTTCTTTCTCGCTTCAGCATTCATATGAAGGATTTGTTTTCTTGCACGGATCATAGCCTCCGTTTTTCCGTAGTGAAAAAAAGTAATATCGCCTCCAGGAGCATGTGAGCTTCTTCCAACACGACCTGCAATTTGGACAAGAGCACTTTCTGTAAATATTCGATCCTCTGTACCAATCACAGCCACATCAATATTTGGAAAAGTGACTCCCCTTTCTAAAATCGTAGTAGTGAGAAGCATCGGGATTTCCTTGTTGCGCATGGCTTGTACCTTTTCCTTTCGCAGCGGGTCTTCTGCATGAACAGCTTCAATTTTAGGATGCAGCTGCCTGGCGATGGGAAGGATTCTTTCCATCTTATCGATTTTGGGAATAAATAATAGGGATTGCTTTTGAGAATCTAGGCGCTGTTTTATCCATTGAAGAACATTCTGTGGGAGCCGCTCCTTTTTGAGCTGCTTTTCCCAATTTCCACACCATTTAAAATGGGGAACCGGAAGAGGATGGCGATGAAAGCGTGCTGGAATCGTGACGAATTCTCTTTTCCCTTGGTTGCATTCCTTTTGCCATTTTTCATTTGGCGTTGCTGTCAGGTAGATCATGGAAGAGACTTGTTTTCGGGATTGACGGACGGCAAATTGCAGCGTTTCCTCAACGGAATAAGGAAAGGCATCTACCTCATCCAGAATGACGGTGTCGAAAGCTTGGTAAAAGCGAAGAAGCTGATGGGTGGTCGTGATTGTGAGCGGTGCATTGAGATGGCGACCCTCACTGCCTCCGTAAAGAGAGGCGACAGGAATATTCGGAAATACCTTTTTTAGTCTGGGGGTGAGCTCAAGCACAACATCCGTTCTCGGAGTCGCGAGGCACACTCTTTTGCCAGTCGTAAGTGCAGCATCAATTCCTTCAAAAAGCACCTCCGTTTTACCTGCTCCACATACGGCCCACACTAGTAACTCCTTGTTATTTAGAACAGATTCTTTCACTCGTTTTGAAGCCGTTTGCTGTCCGATGGATAAGGTACCGCTCCAATGAAGTTGGGGTCCTTTTACATTTAGCTGAGATTCCGGACCTGTCCAGCTAAGTAAGGGCGTACATGTGGTCACTCTTCCCATCATGATACACTTCCGACAATAAAAGCACTTTTCTCCACATCGCGCACACGGAAACCAGGCAAAAAGATGCTTGTCCCTATTACCGCAGCGGTTGCAGGTATGCTTACTTTTTTCTATTATGATTCCTTTTCGGTATTGGAGATGACCATTTTCATAGTGCTGATGGATTTCTGATAAGGGATAGGCCAGATCATCGAGTAAAAGCTGTTTACCGGACAATTGCTGCTGGAGCTCTTGATTGTATTTATAGGAAGGATTCTTTTTCTGCAATGGAATTTTTTCGATAGAGGAAATCTGAAGAGTTTTTTGTGGAGAATCTAATAGCTTATCGGGGATGATTTTGTTTTCAAATACGGCAAATCTCATATAATCACCTCTGGAATATGATATAAATCATTGATATACATTTGAAATTATCGTGCATAAGGGGCTTTGTGGACAGATTGATTGGGTTTATTATATTAAGCACGCCACCCCTAAGGAATGGCGTGTAACCTTTCTTTGAGACTACTTTTTTTCTTTTTCCAGCTTAAGGTAGTCTCATGAACTCTCTATGAGACCGCTTTTTTTCTTTTTTCTGCTTGAAGTGGTCTCATGAACTCTCCATGAGACATCTTTCCCACTTTTCCCAACTTGAAGATGTCTCATAGACTTCCCCTAAGATCACTTTTCTTATTTACTAAAATGATAGTACTGCAATTTACGAATACCTCATTATTTCTTCATCCATCCCAGCCCCATTGCACCTTCACCAAGATGGGTGCCGATGACTGGACCAAAATAGCTAATCATAAATTCAACATTTGGAAAGCGTGCTTCGAGCTCAGCTGCCCATTCCTTTGCCTCTTCTTCCCGATTAGCGTGAATAATAACTGCTCGGTATAGTTCTCCGGATTGAACATCCTCTTCAAGCAAATCAACAATTCGCTTCATTGCTTTTTTGCTCGTGCGAATTTTTTCAAAAGGAACAATCATTTTATCTGCGAAGTGGAGTAACGGTTTTACTTGGAGCAAGCTGCCGATTAATGCTTGAGCACTCGAAAGTCTTCCTCCCCGCTCTAAATGGGACAAGTCGTCAACCATGAAATAAGCGCGAATGGATTTCTTTATTTCCTCTAATCGGGCCATAATTTCTTGAATGGATTTTCCCGCAGCAGCCATTTCGGCAGCTTCTAGAACATAAAATCCCTGTGCCATACAGCTAATTTCTGAATCAAAAGGGTATACCTTAATTTTATCCGTCATGCCGCTCGCAGTAACAGCACCTTGGTATGTGCCGCTAATGCCGCTCGAAAGGTGGATACTAATAACCGCATCATAATCCTCTGAAAGCTTATTAAAAAGCTCGACAAACTGCCCGACTGGAGGCTGTGAAGTCGTCGGCAGCTCTTTATGCTTAACCTCTTTGTAAAATTCGGAAGCAGTAATGTCAACCTCTTCCTTATATGTTTCGTTCCCAAAAATGACACTGAGTGGAATCATATGTATATTCAGTTTATCCCGCAAGTTCTTCGGGATATAGGATGTACTATCCGTGACAACTGCCAATTTCATATTAAATTTACCATCCTTATGCTAATATCTAGATTCCATTTTATATGAAAATGACTGGAAATGCATTAAATTTGGGTAAAGTGGAGGATTGTTGAGGATGCAACTCTAATAAATCTCTTTTTGATTAAAAAACTGGGAGTTTTCTAAATTATTCTTGCTTTAATACATAAATTAATTATTCTATTAGCAAAAAAATTTTAAAACATAAAAAATCATTGGACAGACATTTCTAACTTATTTTGTTCATCAATTACCTTATCTAATCCTCTTCTTTTTATTTCAATGATTAAAAAATTAATAAAGTCAGGATCTACCGGAATAGCAATAGCCTTATTATAGGTATCCACCAAAAGTACGTCTGATAATTTGGCTAAACCAGACATTTTGTCACCCCGTCACATTACTTTACACCTATCTTGCCTAATAAACCAAAATTTGTAAAGAGTGAGATACTAAGTGTCACAATTTATACATTTTTAAAGAACAATTGGTTGCATTGCCTTTCTATGGTAAAATACCCTTTATGAAATAAAGGCCCTCGTTGTCTATTTACAAGGGAGGAGAAGATATGGGCAACAAAATATTTTCAACAGTAAGTTCGGAGGAGCATAAAACTCTTCCTGAATATAAAATGAGTTTATTAAAAGGAGAACTATGTCGGTTTAAATCCATAAAAGTCCCTACAATAAACGATACCATTAGCGGCGAGGCACTAGCTGATTGGATATTAGAAGTTTCTTCTCCAAAAGATATTGAGGAAATTGTTTTAATGATCCAGTGTGTACGGAGGAGAGGTTCTGGAATGAAGAGTATCCTCCAAACCATTGCAGCTGCACTATTAAAGTAAAAAACTAAGAAAACATATGAAAAGCAGCTGCCAATCATGTGTTTTCTTAGCTGGAAAATAATTAATTTTCCTTGAAAAAATGATTCATTCTTAAAAATGTGTCTTTGAAAACAGTTTTAAAATTGATTCATCATTTGTGAGATTCATTAGTTAATTTGGATCAGGTAAATAAATTTTTCAGGCTTCAAATATAAGGTTTGTGACCGACTTCCGTCATATTTAGCTTTTGCGGGCTTCAATCATCGGGATTGGTGACCATCTTCCGCCAATATTAGCTTCTGCGGGCTTCAATCATCGGGATTGGTGACCATCTTCCGCCAATATTTGCTTCTGCGGGCTTCGATCATCGGGATTGGTGACCATCTTCCCGCCAAATTTAGCTTTTGCGGGCTTCAATCATCGGGATTGGTGACCATCTTCCGCCAATATTTGCTTCTGCGGGCTTCAATCATCGGGATTGGTGACCATCTTCCGCCAATATTTGCTTCTGCGGGCTTCAATCATCGGGATTGGTGACCATCTTCCGCCAATATTTGCTTTTGCGGGCTTCAATCATCGGGATTGGTGACCATCTTCCGCCAATATTTGCTTCTCCGGGCTTCAATCATCGGGATTGGTGACCATCTTCCGCCAATATTTGCTTCTCCGGGCTTCAATCATCGGGATTGGTGACCATCTTCCGCCAATATTTGCTTCTGCGGGCTTCAATCACAGGGATTATTCCCCTCCTCTAATTAATCCCACTCTCACAAGCTTCAAAGACCCAATTTAATACCTGACAATTCCACCTTCCTCTTTCAATTCTGTCTATCCCTCTTTTATTTCTACTATAAAGTAAAACTTCAATCAGGGAGTGTTTTCCGTCGCACAAGACGTGCTAATTCAGAAGTTTCGACAGAATGCCCAATTTTTTAATCTACGATAATTTCAACCAACAAAAAAAGAGCTATCGCACATGACGATAACCCTTTTGCCTTTATGTAGCACAGCACATTTAACGCACTTCCACCCAGCCATTCTTAATAGCAACGACAACGGCTTGTGTACGGTCATTGACGTTCATTTTTTGGAGAATGTTACTTACATGGTTCTTAACAGTTTTTTCGCTAATGAAAATAGCTTCTCCGATTCCACGGTTGCTTTTTCCATCTGCTAGAAGCTGAAGCACTTCACATTCGCGGCGTGTTAATAAATGAAGCGGGCGGCGAATTTCGACCTTTTGCATATATGCCATACTTTGTCCAGATTCTTCTAGAGCAAGCCTGCGATACTCATTTACAAGATTATGAGTAACCTTCGGATGCAGGTAAGATCCCCCATCTGATACTACTTTAACTGCTTCTACTAATGCATCTGCGTCCATTTCTTTTAGAAGGTATCCGCTTGCACCGGTTTTCAATGCATGCGATACATAGTTCTCATCATCATGAATAGATAGGATGATAACCTTTGACTCTGGGTATTTTTCGATTAATTGTCTTGTTGCTTCAACGCCGTTAATATGCGGCATATTGATATCCATAATAACCACATCTGGATGATATTGCTCTACAAGAGCAACGGCATCACCACCATCGTCACCCTCAGCTACTACATTAAATGATTTTTCAAAATCTAAAATCCTTTTCACGCCTTCTCTAAACAACTGGTGGTCATCGATTATGACAATCTTTGTAGTCAATTGTATTCCCTCCCAAAAATTCCTGTTAATTTTAACATTTTATTAATTGGCTCTGTTAATGAATGCTGTTGAATAAGTCCGTGGAGAAGAATTTTTAGCTAATCTTGATGCTTTATCGACCAATTTATATCGATTATCAGCCATCTACACTGCTTTATCAGCCAATTCATTTCAGTTATCAGCCAACTACACTGCTTTATCAGCCAATCCAGCAAAACATGGACCCATTTTTTAGATCACGTTTTGACAGGTTCCCCCAAACTTATAAAACAGCAAATTCATATTTAACAAAGTCTATTATTTCAATTTTATTGGTACTTGTATAACGACGATTGTTCCTTTTCCAGCCTTTGAATCAATGGACAGCTGGCCCTCTAGCAATTCGACTCTTTCTCTCATGCCCATAATGCCAAATGAATTCTTTTTCTTTTCTTGAATATCAAAGCCTTTTCCATCGTCTTTTATAACGGCAACAACCTTTGAAGAATCAATTTCCAGTCCAACTTTTATTTCACTTGCCTCCGCATGCTTTAAGGCATTTTGAACGGATTCCTGAATGAGTCGGAAAAGAGCGACTTCATACTTGGCTGGAAGACGTTTTTCCTCCTTTAAATTGGTAAAGTTAATCTTCATGGTTTTATGATATTCTTCAGTTGTCTGCAAGTATTTCCTGAGGGTAGGCACTAGTCCTAAATCGTCAAGAGCCATCGGTCTTAGATCATAAATAATTCTCCGAACTTCATATAGTGCACTACGGACCATTTTCTTAAGATCCCGAATTTCTCTTAACGCTTCATCTCCGCCCCGCTCCTTATACACACGCTCAATTAAATCAGAACGCATCATAACATTTGCCATCATTTGTGCTGGCCCATCATGAATTTCACGAGACAACCGCTTTCTCTCTTCTTCCTGGGCTTCGATAATCTTCAAACCAAAATCTTGCTTAAGCTTCGCATCTTCGAGCATTTCTCCCATTTGCTTAAGGTCACTCATTAAATAATTCATGACAACCGTAATTTGGGAAATAAGGTGTTCTGCCCGTTCAATCGTTTCATTCAAACCGACAAGTCTTCTTTCAATATCATCACGCCGGTCCCGAAGCTGTTTTTCCATTTGCTGATTCATGGAGTAATTCATTTGCAGGCGATGAGCCTTCTCATAGGCATCACGGACCTCATCTTCCGTGTGATCCTTAAAGTGCATACTAACCTCTGAAAGACGCTTTCTGGCAAACCGAGTTTGAACCTCAAGCCTGTCTCCTTCATCGATCGCCTTTATGACGAGGCTTTTCACATCTTTCAACTCATCCGTTAAGGTTATATACTCTTTGCGGCATTGCTCGCCAATACGAAAAACCTCATCCTTGCTGATCCCCACTGTTTCAATCATTTTTTCTAGGATCAAATCTAACGCTTTTGTATCAAATTTCTTAATGCTCATAGAATTCCTCCGATGATATGTAACCTACATAAGTGCTCTGCTTATGCAGACTCCAACACAATTAGGCGGAGCTTAGAGAGCTTTAAACTGCTTCATTAGAAGACTAACTATGTTTAAATATTACCTCTTCTAAAATAAAGCCTTTTTCTTATTACCATTATTTTAGCTTGAATTGGCAGGATATACTATCTATCATCTAATCAAATTATACTATTTCCACTAAAAATCGATAAAAAGACTCACGCTTGTATTTCTCGCCCGTGTCTTATATCCTATAAAAAGTACCTTTGCATCAGTCTTTCTATAAGAAGAAAGATTGTGATTTTTACCACAAAGATAGTGTCATTATATCATGGCCGCATTTCTTCTATATTAAAGTTTTATTACAAAACAGATTTATTTTTCAAATACATTAAATTTTGTGAAAAACCATATCAATTCCTAGCTATTAATTGATGTTTTGATTAATGTCGAATTATAATGTAGAAAGGCGAAAACGCCTCGATCAGGGGCGACAAGCATAAGACGAGTCGACGAGAAGGTTGTTCTTTAACCTTCTTGACGACTTGGCTTATGACCAGAGAGCCCCTAGGCGTTGTAGCTAGACAAAGAAAGGCGAAAACGCCTCGACCATAATGGAACGCAGGCTAAATGCGCCACGCCCTGTAGACCTCAAGCATATCACGAATCAGCGAGAAGGTTGTTCTTCCCCTTTCTTGACGGCATGGCTTAGACCGGAAATGTAGCCAGACAAAGAAAACCGATAGCTACCTATAGCGATGTGCCAAATAATAAGAAGAGATTTAATGGATTTAGAAAGGAGCGGTCATATGCTGCCCCGTTACTATACTGTAAAAGGTTACGGTGAACATGAAATTGTTATTCAGAAATCGCGGTTCATCGCATATGTTTCTAGAGCGGAATCTGAAGCAGACGCTCAAGAATTCATTCAGGAAATAAAAAAGAAGCATTGGGATGCCACACATAATTGCTCTGCCTATATGATCGGTGAACATGATCAAATTCAAAAAGCGAATGACGACGGCGAACCAAGTGGAACTGCTGGAGTTCCAATCCTTGAAGTATTGAAAAAAAAGCATCTAAAAGACACAGTCGTGGTCATCACCCGCTACTTTGGCGGGATTAAGCTAGGGGCTGGGGGACTGATCCGTGCATATGGCAAAGCAACCTCCGAAGGAATCGACTATACAGGCATTGTCGAAAGAAAATTAATGAGAATCATGCATACAAAAATTGACTACACATTCCTTGGGAAACTCGAAAACGAACTGCGATCCTCTGTATACTCCATTAAAGACATCCATTATCTTGACAACGTAGAAATTGAAACATTTGTAGAAGAAGATCAGACTGGAAGCTTTACGAATTGGATGATCGAGCTTACCAATGGACAAGCCGTGATTTCTGAAGGGGATCGGTTATATTTAGAGGAAGAAGTGGGAAAATAATTATATTTACGACCACATATTATTTCGGGTAAAATTAACTAGTGGTTTATTGATTTTTTTACTAGACTATTGAAATTAACTAATTTACGTAAAGTAGGGATAGAATGTCTAAATCTAGATCTAACAGGAGAAAAAGCAAGAAAAAGCGCCATTGGCGTACTTTTGTCCTTTTGATCCTGCTCCTTGTCATTGGAGGCGGGGGATACCTTGCATACGATGTCGCTAACAACGCCAAAAATGCTACTGATAAGATTTATCAAGAAATAGATCGTGATAAGGTGAAAAATCACCGTACTGAAGAAGTTGAGATTACAAAGGATGCCTTTAATATTCTTCTATTAGGAATCGAGGAGCAAGGGGGCGGCCAAAGATCTGACGTAGTTATGTTAGTTACTGTCAATCCGCAAACAAAGGAAATCTCTCTGCTCAGCATCCCGCGTGACACAAGAACAATGGTTCCAGCTGCTGGATATAAAACGAAGATTACTGAGTCTTATAGCTACGGCGGTGTTGAATCTACGATAGAAACCGTAAATGAGATGCTCGATGTGCCAATAGATTATTATATTACGACTAACTTTGAAGGATTTGAGGATATTGTCGATACGCTTGGAGGAATTGAAGTCGATGTTCCATTTACATTCAAATCCCAATTAACAGGAAGCTTAAAGTGGAAAACCTTTTACGAAGGACCAATGGAACTAAATGGAAACGAAGCGCTCGCCTACGTCAGGATGAGAAAAAAGGATCCACAAGGTGACAAAGGACGAAACGATAGACAACAGCAAGTCATTAAAGCTATTATCGACAAAGGAACCTCCATCAGCTCCATCACAAAAATTAATGATATATTAGGAGACTTGGGTGATAATGTAAAAACTAACATCCCTCCTTCAAAATTTGCTAGCTTCATGAAGCTATATTCAAAATTAAAAGATACCGAAATTCAAAACCTAGCGATTGAAGGAACTGACGAATATATTAATAATATTTATTACTATATTCCAGATGAAGAATCGCTTACTGAAGTTAGCTCAGCCTTAAATGATACTTTAAATAACACGAAAGAAAAAAATTTAACTGATAATCAATCTTCACAATCACAGCAGTCAGAACAAGCTGCAAATAATGAAGAATACTAGATATTAATTTTTAGAGCAGCTCTTAATTGTAAGAGCTGCTCTTTTTTTATAAAGCTGATAATTTATCGTCCGATAGCCCCCCCTTCCTTCTGTCGGCATCCTCGCTAATATTAATTTTCCAATTAATAATCGATAATTCCCTAATGAAAATGATCCCTATTTACATTTTCATAAAAATAAATTACTATATTTGCTTTTTTTGGTTGGAACATGAGACAAAATTCGCTAGAATAGGATAAGTAAACTATGACTTTTGTCGAAGGAGGGAAAAAATTTTGAAAAAACTTATTGCTTCCTCGGTTCTTGCTACTGCCGCTTTATTTCCTGCCCTCGTACAAGCAGAAAATCTAAATCCCCCGGCAAATATGTTAGTAGACCAAAATGTGGAAATTAGAAAAGGCGCAACATCATCTTATCCTCTTGTAACTTCTCTTCCATCAGGAAAAAGCGTTACTGTTACCGATGAATTCATGAACTCTATTGGTGAGACATGGTATCGTGTTGATTTAGGGGATAAACAGGGATGGGGCTTAGCGAGCCATTTTTCACCAAATCCAAGTGGAAATAACGGGCTGCAAATCGGAAAAAACGCTGCCATTACTGAAGACAATGTAAATGTTCGAAAAGGAGCGACTACCTCCTATGAAGTCGTTACGAAGCTATCAAAAGGGACTGTCGTGAAAGTTATTGACAGCTTCAAAAATAGCAAAAACGAGGTATGGTACCGCATTGAAGCAGGTTCGACCACTGGCTGGGTTATCCAAAACTATTTGAAGCCAGCAGGTGATTCGAATCCTCCTCCACCAAGTAATGAAACCAAAATCATTCAAGCTGATAAAGCTCCCGTTAGAAAGGGGGCTACCGAGGCGTACAGCATTGTTACATATGTTACTAAAAATCAAAAAGTGACGATTATTGATACATTTAAAAACGCCAAGCAAGAAACATGGTATCGAATTGATTTAGGAAAAGTACAGGGCTGGATTCATGAAAGTGCCTTTAAACCAGGTTCGAATCTTCCAAGCCCACCTGAAACAACGAATCCTATTCCTGAGATTGGCAGCTACGTCTACAGCCATCAAAACGGGTTAGATGTAAGAAAAGGAGCGTCTGAATCATACGCATCTGTCAGTAAGCTTTCGCTTAACCAAAAAGTAAAAGTTATCGATCACTTCAGTCATCCAAATGGAGCAACTTGGCTGCGAGTTGAAGTGACTCCTTCCCTAATGGGCTGGATTCCAGCTGGTACGGTTGGTACTTCAGAAGCAATGAATTTAAATTTATATGTAAGTGCAGACGTAGCTAACTTAAGAAGTGGTCCCTCCACAAACGATGCTGTCGTTGATCAAGCAACGAAGGGCACCAAGCTAAAAGCCATAAAAAAAGTAACAAATGAAAGTGGAGAAGTATGGTATCAAGCTGTAACAAGCTCTAATAAAACCGTTTGGGTAAGCGCATCCGTTGTATCTACACAACCTGCCATTAAAGCAGGAACAACGCTTATTGTTGGAGCAAATAATATTTCATTATATTCCGGTGCCTCCACGCAATATAAAGTAACAGAAGTACTTAAAATTAATAGCAAAGTAACCGTATTAGGTGATTTTACGAACTCTCTTGGCCAGCATTGGATTAACCTTCAAAGCTCATCTGGAAAAAAAGGATGGGTACCTAGCTCTGCTATGGATTCCTTTCATTTAGTAGAGAAAAAACTACTTTCTCCAACCGTAACTACTTTGGATGGAGATCGATTTTTAAACTGGGTGAAGCCAAGTAAATTCCCAATTTCTTATCAAGTTCTATCCTCCAATCGTCTAAAGCTGACTGGAGGTATAACAGATGTAGAAATCCCTAAAGAGAAAATTAAAGGTATAAAATCGATAGAAACCTTCTCCTCAGGAGGCGAAAAATCTGTCGTGATTACCTTTGAGCCTGGATATTCTTTTACCTTTAGAGATTATTCAGACAAACTGTCAATCAAAATCGTACCATACGGTCTTTTAGGGAAAAAAATAATTATTGACGCAGGACATGGGGGCAAGGATCCTGGTACAGTTGGTCCCACTGGATTGAAAGAGAAAGATGTGGCGTTAGCAACAGCTTTATTACTTAAAGAAGAACTTGAAAAATATGGTGCCATTGTTACATTAACACGCAACAAAGATATCTTTTTAGAACTTTCTGAAAGAACAGCCATTGCCAATAAATCAAATGCGGATACATTTATTAGTGTTCACGGAGATTCTTTCTCTTCCACATCAAATGGAACGACTACCTACTATAATTCAACCGTTAACTATAATGGCCCTCGAAGCAAAACATTGGGAGATGCTGTCCAGAAAAACATGGTTTCTTCAATGAAAACTTACAACAGAGGCGTTAAAGAGCAAAACTTCTATGTAAATAGAATGAATGAACTTCCAAGCGTATTAGTAGAACTTGCCTTCCTATCGAATCCAAAGGAAGAAGCTTTACTAAAAACAACGGAATTCCGCAAGAAAGCTGCAGTCGGGATTACGAAAGGCTTAGAAGAATACTTTAATAAGTTCTAAAATCTTGTAATCTATTTCCTGACAGATATATATATATGATAATCTACTATATGAAAACGAATTGGGGTATTGTACATAAATACCCCAATTTTTTTCTGAATAATACATAGGGGGAAAAAGAATGAACCGGTCTAAAAAACTTATCGTTGCTGGAGCATTAACACTTGGCATTGGAACAGGAGCCATTATATTTACACCCCAAGCAATGAATGCTTCAAGTAATGTAGTCCTAGCAAGTGTTGATTGGGTAACCTCCCAATTAAATCCGATGAAATCGAAAATAACAGAGCTGGAGAATAAGATTTCTTCACAGCAGCAAGAAATTAATAATCTTAAATCACAAATAGGTACAAATCCTGGTACACCACCAACACAGCCGCCAGTTGAAGGAGAGCTTCCTTCTGTCGTTTATGCAGCTAATGCATCCGTTAATATCCATTCTGGTGCATCAAAGAACTATAAAGTTGTTGCTACTAAAACAAAAGGTACTTCATTAAAGGTCATAGATAAATTTAATGCAGCAACAGGGCTTTGGTACCGAGTTGAGCTCTCCCCTTCTTTAAAAGGATGGGTATTCTCAAATGAAGTATCAGTAAATAAACCTAGTACGAGCACACCAACTCAGGTTGTGACATTTGGGGATGTTCATTTGCGTAAAGGAGCAACAACAAGCTATCCAATCCTCCAAACTCTAAAAAGTGGAACAACATTGAAATACATTTCAACATTCACAAACGCAGCAGGTGAAGTTTGGTATAATGTTGAAACTTCTGCTGGAGTAAAGGGATGGGTATCCGGAACTCTTAGCGAGGTGAAATAAATTGAAAAAATTCATTTCTATCCTTGCTAGTTTACTTTTACTTCTAGTCTATCTACCAACAGACTCTAAAGCTGCTGAACTAGTAAAATATCCGTTCGAAGTAAATGTTTCCGTTTACTTATCAACAAGCGTTACCTTGACTGTGAATGGAAATTATCAATTAAACAACAAAGATACCGGCGAAATAACGCCCGTACCTAAAGGAACAAGCATTACAGTAAAAAAAGATGGTTCAAACGTATCGGTCAGCATGAATGGATCTACTTTGAATGCTGTAAAAGGCTTTGACTTGCAAGAGCAAATTGGTGAAGGTTTGTCTTTAGTAAGGGCAAGCAACGGAATTACATACAGAGGCAGCTTCTTTTTAAAGCCTAATGGAAGTAAGATTGAGATTATTAACATACTTGATATGGAAGATTATTTAAAGGGCGTCGTTCCGAGTGAAATGCCTGCATCTTTCCCTAAGGAAGCACTAAAGGCCCAAGCGATAGCTGCAAGAAGCTATGCTGCTAATACATTGATGCTGACAAGCACTGCATCTAGCCAAGTTTATCGAGGATATACTGGTGAGGATGCAAGAACAAATACGGCGATTAAGGAAACGGAAGGATTGCTAGTCAAATACAACGGCAAGCCCATCCAAGCATTTTTCTTTTCAACTAGCGGCGGCAGAACGGCAAATGTAGGCGATGTTTGGAATTCAAAACAAGAGCATTTCCCATACCTTGTTTCTGTAGACGATCCATATGAATCGTCCCCGTTCAGTAATTGGAGCGAAACATTCACTCCTGAGACTCTTTTGAAATCATTTGGGTTTAAAGATCTATCAGCTCAAATCTATGATATCACCTTGTCAAAAACAGGTGCTAACGGAGAGGTAAGTGGCGTTACGTTAAAAACCTCTGCTGGAGATAAAACGGTAACTGGGAATGAATCTGTTATTCGAAGCTACTTCCCTATAAATAACCCACAGCTTTATAATAAATTGCAATCCAATTGGTTCGACGTACAGACAAATGGATCGGCAGCACAAAATCTATCTGTACAAACCTCTAGCGGAACATCAGACCTTGGCGATATAAAAGGCCAAAAAGTGCAAACCGCAAATGGTGAAGTAACCCTAACAGATTCTAAAGTTTCCATCCAAACAGCAAATGGAGTTATCACCAACGAAGGAACAGGAAACATTACTTCTATTACCCTAAACGGAAAAGGCTGGGGACACCGCATCGGCATGAGCCAATACGGAGCCAAAGGATTTGCAGAAAAGGGCTGGACAGCTGAGCAAATACTTACACACTACTACCAAGGAACAACCGTATCTAAATAGTAGGTCTTAATGAAATCGGCATCTTTGCCGGTTTCTTTTTTTGGGGGGATTTTTAGATAAATTGTTGTTGGCAATATTACCTCAGTATGAGGACAACTTGAGCTTTTTTGTGGATACTTGGCTTTTTTTACGCTGTTTGTGGACAACTCTTGCCCTTTTTCGGGGATACTTGGGTTCTTTTAATCTGTTTGTGGACAACTCGTACCCTTGTTTGCGGATACTTGCCCTCTTTTCCACTGTTTCAGGACAAATCTTGCGCTTTTTTGGGGGTACTTTAGCTATTTTCCGCAATTATAGCCGTTTTTCATCTATCTTTCCTAAGCTGAACTTAAAGAAGCCCGAACTTCTTAAGAAATTCGGGTAATTATTTCTAAAATCTAACTATTTCAGGTTACTTTTTAAGTGTAGCAGTTAATTTTTCAATAATATCGGTCAGTTTTGAAAATATATCGGTCAGTTTCCGTTTATATCGGTCACTTTTCTCAATATATCGGTCAGTTTCAATATTATATCCGCCACTTCACAAAATTTATCCGCGAGAATTTAATTATATCCGCGACTTTAGGCAATATATCCGCCAAATATTAATTATATCCGCCACCTTGGCCATTTTGACCCTTTTTAACGGATAATTGGATTCTTTCCCTCTTTATGTGGACAACGTAAGCCCCTTTTAGGGAGTGCGTTGTCTACGTTCACACTGTTTGTTTACATCTAATCCCCTTATAGTTGGATTCTTCTCTTCTTACCATAGAAAAAACCAATCCCTATCAGGAATTGGCCTTTTCTTTTTGCTTCATTTCGATATTTTCAAGAATATCATCTACAATGCTTTTCCAAGAATACTGATCGATGGCAAGCTTTCTGCCATTTTCACTCATTGTTTGGTATTCTTCATCCGACACTTTCATTAACTCCTCAATGGCGCCCGCTATCCCCTCAGGGTTTTCAGGTGGAGCAATTTTGCCACAGTGATATTCTTCAAGGATTGCAGCGCTTTCGCCATCACCACAGTATAAAACAGGCTTTCCTGAAGAAATCGCCGGGAATATTTTCGAAGGTCTGGCCCCTTTGAACAGCTCAATATCTCGCAAAGAAACAACGCTGTAATCAGCAATTGAGAACATTTTAGGCATTTCTGATACAGGAACTGAACCATAAAATGTTACATTATCAAGCGCTAAATCCTCTTTCATTTTAACGAGCTTTTCACGTTCTTGTCCGTCTCCTACAAAGAGGAAATGTACATCTGGCTGCTTGTCCTTTAGTAAAAGAGCTGCTTCCAGGACAGAATCCAATCCTTGTGCATAGCCTAACGCCCCAGCATACATAAATACCTTTTTCCCCTGTATGCCAATTTTCTCAAGAAGCTCATGATTCTTCGGAAGTGGTTTAAATGTTTCTGTGTTTACTCCATTTGGAAGAAGAAAGACATCTGCTTCATTCTTCCCTTTTCGAACCATGTAGTCCTTAATTCCTTCTGTCGCTGTAGCAATTTTCCATGATTTCTTATATAGAAATTTTTCTAGCATTTCCGCTAGACGGATAAAAGTTTTATTTTTTAAAATGCCTAATTCAACTGCTGACTCAGGCCAAATATCTGCGACGTTGAAGACGAATTTAGCTCGCTTCATTTTCGCGCCAAGATAACCCGTTATTCCGAGAAAAAGCGGCGGCGAGTTACAGATGATAACATCCGTTGGCTTAGATTTTGCTAAAGAATAAAACGCACTAAAAGTGAAGGAAAAATAAGAAGCTAGCCGCTTCCAAAAGCTTCCCTTTGGAGATGGATAAATCCAAGATCGATGAACTGGGATCCCATCCCAATCTTCAAACATATAAAACCTTCCTCGATATTCCTCAGGGATAATCCCATGAGGATGATGAGGAAATGCTGTTATCACTTCCACCTGATGTCCTCTGCTAATTAGCTCTTTGCTCACTTCGTATACACGAATTTGCGGAGCACCTGTTTCAGGGGGAAAATGCTGACACAAGTAAATCACTCTCATTTTCCCATCTCCATTAGTTCACTTTTAATTGCTTAATATAGGCTGCAAGCTTATCTTTAAGGTCTGGTCGTTTTAAAGCAAAGTCAATCGACGCTTGTAAAAATCCAAACTTATCTCCAACATCATAACGATTCCCTTGAATGATATAAGAGTAAATTGACTCTTTTCCTAACAAGCGGTCAATCGCATCTGTGAGCTGGATTTCGCCTTTCTTATCTGGCGCTACTTCTTCAAGCAATTCGAAAATAGCTGGTGATAAAATATAGCGTCCCACAATGGCTTGAGTAGACGGAGCTTCCTCAATCGCGGGCTTTTCTACTAGACTTTCCACTTTAAAAAGCTCGCCGTTTTTTCCCGAGTAGTTCACAATACCATACTTATTAACCTCTGACCGAGGAACATCATTACAGCCAAGTATGCTTGCTTGTACTTCGTTATATTGATTAATCATTTGTTTAAGAGCTGGAACTTCACTATCAACGATATCGTCGCCAAGCAAGACAGCAAATGGCTCATCGCCAATGAATTTTTTTGCACATAATACAGCATGTCCTAAGCCAAGCGGTTCTTTTTGACGTACATAATGAATATCAACGAGGTTGGAGATATTCTCAACAATTTCGAGCATGTCATGCTTGCCTGTTCTTTCAAGCAGCATTTCTAATTCAACCGATTTATCAAAATGATCCTCGATGGCTCTTTTGCTTCTTCCTGTTACAATGATAATATCTTCAATACCAGATTCCACTGCTTCTTCAATGATATATTGAATTGTCGGCTTATCGACGATTGGAAGCATTTCCTTTGGCTGTGCCTTTGTTGCTGGCAAAAATCTTGTTCCCAACCCTGCAGCAGGAATTACTGCCTTTTTAATCATGATTTCATCCCCTCTTTCAAGGTTTGTCCATATAGATCTAACATTCCATTAGCATTATCGATCCAGTTATAATTAGCTTTCACATGGTCTATCCCTGCTAGACCCATTCCGGTGCTCTTTTCTTTATTTTCAATTAAAGATAGGATGGCCTTCGCCAATTCTTGAGAGTTTTCCTTTGGCACAACATAGCCAGTCTTTCCTTCCAAAACGACTTCAGGTAGCCCGCCAACATTCGAAACGACAACGGGGACACCACATGCCATTGATTCAACCGCAGCGACACCGAAGCTTTCACTGTCCTCTGTTGAAGGGACACCGAATACATCCATTTTATTAATATATTCGGGAACCTTATCATTTGGAACCCTGCCTGTAAAAGAAGTGACATGATCAATGTTCAAATCACGCGTCAATTGGATATACTCATCCTTCTGCTTGCCATCCCCCACAATAAGCAGCTTGGCATTTTTTTTGCTTGAGTGGATCGAGGCAAAGGCATGAATTAAATCACCGATGCCATATTTATCTTCCAAAGCCTTAACCGTTCCGATCGTGATTTCATCATCTGATTTCACACCTGGAATCGGCCTGAATTTCTCCATATCCACGCCAAATGGAGTGACAAATATTTTTTTACCCGAATACTTATTTGTTTCCTTAGCCATGATATGACTTGTAGAACAAATGACATCCGCTTTAGAAAGCGTATATTCGACAATTTTCCGATTCACACTGCCCTGCTGCGGAAATTGAAAAATATCCCTTCCCCATACCGATACGTAAAAAGGCTTATAATTTGCAAGTGCTCCAATAAATCCATAGCTTGATACATAATGAGCATGAAGAATATCCGGCTGGAATTGCTTTAAAATTTTCTTTAAAGCGAAAACACTTGAAATATAGGATAGCTTCCCTGGAAGCAGCTTTGGAAGTGTAATCGTATCAATTTCCTTCGCATTCTCCTCAGAGTAATGATCAGAAAAAGTCACGACCTTCACATTAATCCCTTTATTTTTGTAAAACAAGGCCCACTTATGAGTGTGTATTGATTTGCTCGGAGCCAAAATTAATACTTTCATAATTCCTCCTATATATGCACGTTGGCGCTCGGAACTAGATCTATTTTATATTCTAAACTAATGCTTCTTTAACCTTCTCTACCCTAGCCAGCCAAGAATGCTTTTGCACAAAGGTATTTTGGATATTTTCTCGGTAGTTCGCGGCATTCCGCGCCATCTCTTGAATCGCCCTAGCCATATCCTCAGCCTTATCCTCGCAGATAATACCGTACCCATCTGCTTCTATAATTTCTTTTTGCGCCTGACAATATGTGGCGACGACAGGAAGCCCGTTTGATAGATACTCAACTAGTTTAACAGGAACAGCAAAATCATTGTAGGTGCTCCGGAATCTTGGAATATAGGCAAAGTCCATTTCACGGTATAAGTCATTTAATGCTTCACCGCTAACATGCTTTACTTCTACACCTAGCTCAGTTAATCTGGCCTTTTTCTCTTCAGGCAATTGTTTGTATTCATCCTTGCGGCAAACAACGGTTAATTCGGAAACTTTCTCCTGCTTATTTGCCAATTCTAACGCATCAAGCAAAAGGAATAAACCATAATCCTCATTATTAATGCCGCCCACATAAAGTCCCTGAGAAATTTGCGAGACTTTCTCTTTTCTCACAACCTTCATATCTTTACCGCCTGGAGGAAGTGAGATTTTCTCCTTCTGAATATCGACATACTTGCCCATCGCATCGCTCGGCAAGAAAATGACACGGCAATATTTGTTGTAAAACCTTTCCTCCATCCGATAAATGGCTTTCATGACTGATTTTTTAACACCTTTTAACGGATAAAGCTCATCAAATTTCCAATACACATCACGGTAAAAAACGCCTATCGGAACATGACGCTGTTTTAAATATTTCATGACCTTTTTGTCAACAAACGGCTTTTTAGGAATATGTCCTTTGTCTGTCAGCCAGAACGGAATCGTCTGATTTTCCATATAGCAAAACCAAAGATTATCAAGCTTCCCTGCCGCGCGCCATTCTTCAAAGAGGGCATCCCGAGCAGTTGAATTTCCGGACAGCAACAGAATGTCAACCTTCTCCCTCGCCCCCCATTGCTGGAAGGCTTTTAATATTTCCTTCGGGCGAAGCTTAGAACCGCTATTGGCATTCTCCGCTACTTCAAATGGATAATATAGCAAAACTGATTTCATCCTGTTTTCTCCTTATCTTTCGTTTCCTGCCGCTTTCCTTTTTGAAAAGTAAGCAGACAAATCTAAACGAAATCTAATAAACAATAGCATTCCAGCGAATAAGCAAGTGATGAATAACCATATTGGATTAAATAGAAAATCGGCAAATCCACCTACTAATGTCCGTGGAATATTGATGGAAAAATAAATAAACAAGCATAAAAAGATTGGGTTTTTCGGAAGTCTGATAAATATTATATAGAGCAGCTGAACAAATATCCCTACATATATCGTTCCAAAGATGACCCCTAAATAACCAAAGTTCGCATACGCTTCCGCAATAAACAGAGTATTTAATACCCCGCCTGTCCCATCCGCAATCCGATTTGGAAAAACATTTGCCATGACAAGCCTTGCAGAACGGACTTGTTCCACATCAAACCAGCCAGTTATGATGGATGGAAGACTGCTGCCATGTAAAAAAGGAATAGAGTCACCGAATATATCAAAATGCAAAAATGTCGGCGCAATTTGAGCCAGAATGATCCTTCCAATTGGGCCAGATGAATAGGATAGGAAAGCATCAATATCCTTTACGCCCTGAATGAATACATACATGAATACAATGGCAACCGCTCCGATAGCGGATAATGCGATAATTTTCCCGCGTGTGAGCACCGTTTTTCCAATATAAATTCGAACAAAGATAAACATAATGATATAGAAGAAAATAGGAGACTTTGACAAATCATATATACTTATCAAAATCGCACTTCCAAAAAGGGCTAAAAATAAGAAAAACCATTTTAATTGCTTCGTCTTAACTGTATATACATACGCTATTAAGGATAGTAATGGCGTCAGAGCAATCGCAAAAATATTTCTAATTAAGACATTGCCGTTAAAATTACGTGCTGCATCAATCCGCAGCTTACCAAGCTCATCGAAATTCCCTTTTAACAATTCAAAAAGCGGGACTTGGTTTGTCTTTAATAACGTATAGGCAACAGCTAACATGCTTATGATTGAAATACCTAGAAAAAGCAAATAAAATTCATTTTTTTGATTAAACGTATTGGCAACTGGTTTTTTCAGGTAGTCAGCAAATTCCCTCTTCGCATTAAAGTTAGCAAGCTTAGATACACCTAGCATAGTTAATGGAAGAACTACCATGACAAATGATACCGCTGCAAAGCCGATATACCTGCTGCTTTCATGGTCAAGCTTATTAATCATATAGTAATGATCAATATCTAACACAATAAGCAAGCTTCCGATGTAACTTGATACGAATAAGGAATAGTAAAAAACTAATGAAACTAAATTCGGCTTTGTTAAAGCAAGACTTCCTGACACTCTTTTAAAGAGCATGATAGATAGGATGGATACAATGATCCATACAAATAAAGCCAACATTCGTCAGCACCTACTTTTATGTGTAAATATTTGGGCGGCATCCTATTAAGCTTCGTAAAAGGATGCCGTCTGTCAAATTTTCATCTTTTCGGTCACGATTACTTCCTTTTCGTGACCAGTTCGATGCTTTTTTCATCTTTGCGGGCACGATTAACTCCTTTTCGTGACCGGTTTGATGCTTTTTTCTTCTTTGCGGGCACGATTAACTCCTTTTCGTGACCGGTTTGATGCTTTTTTCTTCTTTTCGGGCACGATTACTTCCTTTTCGTGACCGGTTTGATGCTTTTTTCATCTTTGCGGGCACGATTACATCTTTTTCGTGACCGGTTTGATGCTTTTTTCTTCTTTGCGGGCACGATTACTTCCTTTTCGTGACCGGTTTGATGCTTTTTTCTTCTTTGCGGGCACGATTAACTCCTTTTCGTGACCGGTTCGATGCTTTTTTCATCTTTGCGGGCACGATTAACTCCTTTTTGTGACCAGTTTGATGCTTTTTTCATCCTTTCGGGCACGATTACTTCCTTTTCGTGACCGGTTTGATGCTTTTTTCTTCTTTGCGGGCACGATTACTTCCTTTTCGTGACCGGTTTGATGCTTTTTTCATCTTTTCGGGCACGATTACTTCCTCTTCGTGACTTCCTCAACGAATGAGGAGGATCGATTTACTTTTTAATTAGCTCAACAATTTTTTCAGAAGCCTGACCATCGCCAAATACTTCTTTATATTGAGGGCTAACCTCTTTTTGGACAGCCGCAAGGATTTTCCCCGTGTCGGTTCCTGTTAAAATATTCGCTTCACCTTCAAGCGTCTCTACCCATTCTGTTTGTTCACGAATCGTTACACAAGGTACCTTCATAAAGTAGGCTTCCTTCTGAACACCGCCAGAATCCGTAACAATCTTCTTCGCATTTGCTTCTAATGTCAGCATGTCTAGATAACCGACAGGATCAATAACCTTTATATTTGGAACATCATCTAGGTTTAATCCATAGTCAGCTAATTTATGCTTCGTTCGAGGATGGATTGGCCATACCTTTACGTCTTCAATTTTTGAGAAGGCATCGAGGATATTTTTCATCTTTTCAATATCATCCGTATTTTCTGCTCGGTGGATCGTAATCAAATGATATTTTTTCGCTGTTAAGCCAGCATCCTCTAGGATGGTTGATTTTTCATTTGCAAGTTCACGGTTATATAAAACCGCATCATACATAACATCACCAATATTAAACACGTTGTGCGTAATATTTTCATTATCTAAGTTCGTTACAGCTGTATCAGTCGGGCAGAATAGAAATTCAGATACATGATCTGTCATGATGCGATTAATCTCTTCAGGCATCTTCTTATTAAAGCTTCTTAATCCCGCTTCAATATGGATAACTGGAACATGGAGCTTTGCAGCAACAAGAGCACCAGCTAAGGTTGAGTTTGTATCGCCATATACCATTAAGTAATCAGGCTTTTCACTCAATACGATGTCTTCAATCTTCGCCATCATTTCCCCAGTTTGCTTCCCGTGATTCCCTGAGCCTACACCTAGATGGTAATCCGGTTTTGGAATATGCAGCTCTTCGAAGAAAATATCAGACATATTCGCATCATAATGCTGACCAGTATGAATGATTTTCTCTTCCATATGCTTTCTTAAAACCCTCGAAACGGGAGCTGCTTTAATAAATTGCGGTCTGGCGCCAATGATTGTTAATATTTTCATATAGAATCACCTTCCAAGCTTTGGATATAGTCTTTTGCTAAAAATGAATTAATATTATAAGGCTGCTTATATTTAATACGGTCATATTTAAAGGACAATGCCTTTAAATAATCAGGATAGCTTTTGTAAATTCCATACCATTCCATTGGTTCTGTATAGTATCTTTCAAATAGCTTTTTTTGATTATAAAGCTTTTTCGCAGGCTTATATAATATTCCATACTTCTCTTTTAATGAAACAGCCTTCACAGCTGCTGGCTTTTCCGGTTTTGGGAAGTAGTCTGGATACATTTGATGAAGTGTGTAATCATATAAAAATTTTTTAAAGCGAAGTTCTACTGGAACGGTCTTGAAGAATTCCATTAAACGGTCATCCCATAATGGAATCTCCCAGCTTTTCTGATAGAACTCATACACTCTCACGGAATTAATGATGAATTTAGCTTGTCTCTCGCGCCAATCCCAATATTCAAAGAGAGCACTTGCCTGTTCATTCGTTTCATATGGCAAGTCTCCAAATGAGCGCCGAATCTCAGCCAAGACATCTTCACCAGATTGGTGAATACCTCTATCCATCTCCCAAAGCTTATGATGCTTTTGAAGGGAAAACTGAATGACATCATCCAACGTAAATTCTCGGTCCATCGTGATTTCATAGGCTAAATGACTGCCTGCAACGAAATCACCTGAATGTCCGGGGATAAACACATAATCTTTATCCTGCTTTGCAAGAATCTCTCGAACCGCTGGCCAATCCTGTAAATGGGCCATTGACGAGCCATTCACCGCAAAGTTTACATAATCCTTCCATTCCTGCGAATGATACCAGCGATGCCAATCTTCCTTCTTATACTCAATGAAATCCCATTTTAATCCTAGACGATTCGCAATATCCTTACTAACTAATGCTTCTTTATTCTCCCTTTTACCATATGTAAAAGAAGAAATGTCTTCTATTCCATACTCTTTTAACAGTAAAGCAATAATGCGAGAATCATATCCGCCGCTCAATGGCAAAATAGGCGCCTTATTAATCAATCGTTTGATTAAATCTTCAAACACTGCTAACAGAACCGTTTTCAGCTCTTCACTGAATTCCTCAATATCCTTGTTCACAGGGTGGTGATAGAATTGATAATATTCTTGTTTATCAACCTTCCCTTCTTCATGAATCCGGATATAAGAGCCCGCTTCAATTTGATAAACACCTTCATAAAGCGTCTTTTCGTTCGCAGTAAAGCCTGTGATAAGGAACTCTTTTGCAGCTGTTTGATGCAGGGGTTTATCCTTCTGGAGTGAAATCTTGTCTGTCACAATCCAGCGAGACCCCTCTTTATAGTAAAAAAGAGGAATGCTTCTCTTTCGATCGACAATAGCAAACAATTCATTTTGGACAGCTTTAATAAAAACAAACTCGCCAATTAAATCATTTAGATGATTTTCAAAAAATCCTTCCTCTTGAAAGACTTCTTGAATATTATCCATATGATAATATTTCCCTTTGTAAATAACATAACCGCCAAAATAGATTTGGCCAAAAGGAAAATGGAATTCTTTTATACGACTGTTGTCTGTAATCTTTACTTCATTTAACAAACGGATCACCTATTTTACAATCAAATTCGCCATGCACTCAGATTATATGGAGCTTGTTCGATAACAATCTGAGGCATCCACCGGAGGCTTAACTATATTCAGCGGGATTTCAATTTCACTAAATTGCATACCTACTCTTTTTATCAAATTAAATGGTCCTTGATCTTTTCTTCAATAGATCTTTATCGAGTCTTGATACAAGGATAACAACGATAAATCCTAACCAAGCAAAAATAATATTGATATCAGGGATACTGCTCTCTTGAATATAGACGATAGCGATCACAGCTAAAAGAGAGGATAGGAATAAAAAGGTCATTTTGCCAAATGACACTGGAACATGATAGAGCTTTTGGCTTTTAAAGAATATATAAGTAATCGCGATGATATACGAAATCAAATAAGCTGCGACACTCCCCCATATAGAAAATGGAGGGATTAACAGTACGTTCAAAATAATATTGACAACCGCCGCCATACCAAACGCGTACGAAATAATCTTTGTTTGCTTCGTAAAAAAAATACCGACTGAAATAATCATATAGAAAAAATTCAAGAAGGTAACAGCCGACAAAATAGCTACATACTGATAGGCTTCATGATAATTTTCGCTTAACATGCGAATAATCCACGGCATTAATGTAGCGACCATCAAAATACCTATTGTCCCTAGTAACAGAATACCATAATACAACTTCGCAAATAAAACAGGACTATCCTTTTTATCCTTAAGAGACATAGAAAAAGGTCTCCAAGCCATTTGCACACCGCTCGTTAGCAGCGTAATTAAGGAGGCAAACTTGACCGCTGACCCGTAAATGCCCACCTCGTGAAAAGAAGTAAACTTTTCTAATAGAAGTGAATTCGCATTGACAATCACCCAGAATGCTAGTGATGCCGGAACAAGAGGAGTCGCATATACTAAGATTTCCTTTAATAGCTCTTTATTAAATGTAAATTTAATATATTTCAAAAGAGGCTTGATTAAAAGCAGCGCAACGATGGCCACACTTATTAGCCTTCCATATAAAATGCTGTCGATCGTTGGGGTAACATAGGCTAAAAATCCATAGGAAAGGACAGCAATCAAGAGCATTTTCAATATCGTAAAGGTTACAATTTTTTTTGTAAAAAAATCATAACGAAGAACCGTTAAGATTAAGGCGATGACAGTATCCAAGGCCAGAACCCCAATGGCAATATTGAATAAATAATATAGGCTTGCATCTTCTAAAAGGAGCTGAGACAACCATGGACCACCAATAAGAAAAATGATGGCAATAATTAATACAATCAGCAATCTAAAGGTCATGACGGACCTGACATACTCAAGCCTTTTCTTTTTATCCTCTGATTCAAAGTAGTAATAAGCAAGAGCAGAATCGGTACCAAAGATGACGAGGAAGGTCAGCATCGATGTGAGCCGATCCAAATAATCTAATACCCCATATTCAGCGGGGTCAGGTAGAAAGGATGTATATATAGGAAGCATGATAAAAGCGATCAGCTTCGTTCCAACGTTCATAAATGCGTAAAGGAGCGAATCCGCTCCTAAACGCTTAATTTGGGCAAACACCCTATAACAGCTCCCGCTCGTCAACCATTTTGACAAATTTAGCAGGAACCCCTTTAACTAAGGTCTTTGGTTCTGTATGCTTTGTTACTAATGCACCAGCAGCAACAAAGGTCTCTTCCTCAAGAGTAATCCCTGGAAGAATGATAGATGCACCGCCAACACGTGCTCCTCTTTTAACATGGGCGCCCTTAATCTTATCGAAGCGCTCTTCTGTTCTACCCATAAAGTTATCATTCGTTGTTGTCACACAAGGTGCGATAAAGACATGATCCTCAAGAGTTGTATACGCTGTAATGTAAGAATTCGATTGGATTTTTGTCCGATCCCCAATCTTCACATAGTTTTCAACGGTAACGCCCCTGCCGACAATGACAAAATTACCGATTTCAACATTTTCCCTTACGCTTGCAAGATCAGCAATAAGCGTATTGGAGCCAATTTTTGCTCCTCTATAGATCACACAGTTTGCCCCAACAGTTACATCTTCGCCGAGTTCAAGAGCTGGAATGGCGCCAGCAAGCTTAACTGTACTTGTTTTTGCAGGCTTTGGAGGCTTACCGACAACAGCACCGTCCGCAATTGTTGTGTTATCACCAATAGTAGTTCCTTCGTGAATGGTTACTCGGTTCCCAATCACTACATTTTTACCGATTTTTACATCCTTTTCTACAACGGAAAAATATCCGACTTGAACGGATGAGTCTAATTGAGCTGAAGGATCTATAAAATTCATTCGAATGTCTCCCTTTATCTTAAAATTATAGTGTGGCGGATATATCGGAAATTTGGCGGATATCTGCATAAATGTCGCGGATATATCGAAAATCTGGCGGATATCTGCACAAAGTGACCAATGTATTCGCGAAAGTGACCGATATTTCTACAAAAGTGACCGATATCCGCGCAAACTGACCGATATTTCCACAAAAGTGACCGATATTTCCACAAAAGTGACCGATATATCCACGAAAATGACCGATATCTGCGAAAAGCAGCCAATATATCCCCGAAAATTACTTTAAAAATCCTAATTAAACCGCAAATCCATTACAGTTTAATATATTTATTCGGCTTTTCAATGCCCTTCATTGCATTACGAGTGTCGAAAATCACTTTGCTTTCTTTTGCGATCACTTCATAATCAAAATCAGTATGATCTGTAGTAACTAAGACAAGGTCAGCATCATTTAGAAGCTGCTTAGTCATTTCAACTGTTTCGATTTTTTGATTGCAAGATTTGAAAGATGCAACATATGGATCGACAACTTTATAATCTGCTCCATGATGCTCTAATAGTTCAACAATCTTAAGAACTGGAGATTCACGAACATCATCAATATCCTTTTTGTAAGCTACGCCAAGAACAGCAACTTTTGCACCGCGTAGAGCTTTGCCATCTTCGTTTAGAACTTGCATGGAGCGTGTAATTACATATTCAGGCATGCTGTTATTGATTTCACCAGCAAGCTCGATTAATTTTGTATGATAGTTATATTCACGAGCCTTCCATGTTAAGTAGAAAGGATCGATTGGAATACAATGTCCGCCTAGTCCTGGACCTGGATAGAATGCCATGAATCCGTATGGCTTTGTTTTAGCCGCATCAATTACTTCCCACACATCGATGCCCATTTTTTCGCATAAAATTGCCATTTCATTTGCTAACGCGATATTAATATGACGGAACGTATTTTCGAAGATTTTCTCCATTTCAGCTATTGCCGGAGAAGATACTTCGTGAACATCTCCTTCAAGAACATTGCGGTAAAGAGAAGCTGCCACTTTTGTACAATTTTCTGTAATTCCACCCACAACTTTAGGTGTATTCTTTGTTTTAAATTGCTTATTACCTGGGTCAACACGTTCTGGAGAGTAGGCAATAAATACAGTTTCTCCCACTTTAAGACCTTTTTCTTCAAGGGCTGGCTTAACAATTTCTTCAGTTGTGCCAGGATATGTTGTTGATTCTAGTACTACAAGCATTCCTTCATGTGCATATTTAGCAATTTCCTTTGATGAGCTTTCTACATATGAAGTATCAGGCTGTTGATAAATATCCAGTGGAGTTGGCACACAAATCGCAACAGCATCTACTTCAGCAATTCTCGCATAATCAGTTGTAGCTACTAACTGACCGCTTTTGATCATGTCAGCTAAATCTTGATCGACAACGTCACCAATGTAGTTGACTCCCATATTTACTTGCTCTACACGTGAAGCCTGCACGTCAAATCCGATTACCTTATATCCTGCTTTTGCTTTTTCAACTGCTAACGGAAGACCTACATAGCCTAATCCTACAACAGCAATAACAGCTTCTTTATTTTCGATTTTATTAATTAAAGATGTATATACGTCCATCTCTTTTTTTCTCCTTTTCGTTGGAATAGGGGACGGAGCTTGAGTCTCTCAACTACTCTCGCCGCCTAATTATGTTAGATTCCTAGATGATGATAAGAAAAGCGCAAGCGCCTTCGGAACAATCAAAGGGCAATTGTTCCGGCGATGCCTATTCGTAGAAGCTTTCCTTTGTGCTCACCCTGAGGCAAGCATAAGACTGGCCGACAGGAAGGTTGTTCTTTAACCTTCTTGGCGGACTGGCTTATGACCTCGAGGGGGTAGGCGCTGGAGCTAGACAATTCTCAAATTCGAGAAAACTTATACTTTCTTATCTTTTTAGAAAAACTTGGCGTTCGCTAAGTCGATCGGCAAAAACCTTAGTTTTACTAGCAGATACTATATCGAAACCTCACTTCGACTTTAGTACTAATAACCTTTTAAGCTAAAATAACTTTCTTTCCTGTTTCAGCAGACTCTAAAATAGCTAGTATTAATTTTACAGGAGCAATCCCGTCTTCACCAGTTACAATTGGATTACGATTTTCTTTCACTGCAAGTACCATATCTTCAATGATGCATTGATGACCTGGTTTGCCGAATGGGTCCTCTTTTATTTCATTTTTGATTTTATCCGCTTCCTCTTCGCTTACCCCTTCAATATCCCAAGTCTCAATAAATGTAGCATTTCTGCCGCTAATTTTAACAGTGGCTATTTCCCCAAAGATGGCAATGGACTCTTCAAGATTTTTCGGATAAATCGTTGTTGCTGCTTCAATTACGCCTAGTGCACCATTTTTAAATTGGACAACCGCAGCTGCAACATCTTCTGTTTCAATTTTTCGCAAACGTGTCGCCGCCATAGCTTGTACAGACTCAACTGGCCCCATTAACCAAAGCATCAAATCCAAGTCATGGATCGCTTGATTCATAAGAACGCCGCCATCAAATTCCTTCGTTCCTCTCCATGCAGCTTGATCATAATAGGCTTGATTTCGGTTCCAGCGCACTGTCGCATTCGCATGACTGAGTTTTCCAAAAGCACCTGCATCCATTTGTTCCTTTAATTTCTGGATTGCTGGTCGGAAACGATTTGGATGGACGACTGCAAGCTTCACACCATTTTCATTTACATATTTCATCATTTCTTCCGCTTCATGAAGCTTTAATGACATTGGCTTTTCAACAATAATATGTCTGCCTTGCTCGGCAACAATTTTTGTTAAAGGAGCATGAAGTCCAGATGGTACACAAATGTTCACAACATGAATTTCTGGATTTTCTTCAAGCATGTTTTGTAGGTCTGTATATTTTTTTACATTTGGATTTTCGATTTCTAATCGAGCAGAATTTGTATCACAGATTGCAAATAAATTGGCGTTTTCAGCCTTTTCGATTGCCTCAATATGTTTATTCGCGATATGCCCCATGCCTACGATGGCAAAATTAATCATGATTGTAGTACCTCCTAGCCTCGTTTACATACTTCCAAAGCATAAGAATAAGGAAAGTTGCGAAAATACCAAGAACCAATCCTGCTAAAGATAGCTCTACTTGATTCTTGTCAACAGCCTTTACTTCCTCACTAGCAATGCCTGGCGATTCAAATAAATCAATATCCCCTGTCATTCTTTGGTTTCTCGCTTGAACTTCAGCAATCCGTGCCTCTGTCTGTTCTAGTACGCTTGCAACACTCTTTGCTTCGGTAACGTTTAATTGTCCATTTTTAAGCTGATCATTTGTTACTTCTAATACATCAATAAGCTCGTCTAATTCTTTCTCATTATTCTTGATATTACCTTCTGTAATTGAAGTTCTATGATTATAATTCTCAAGCATGGCCTTTTCAATCGCGGAAGTCATTTTATGAAGATCTTTCTCAAGCTCTTCTTTATCGTCATTATAAATTTTAATTTTTATGAAGCTATCACTTGATACAAAAGCCTCAAGTTCACCGTTTACATCCTCGCCAAATTGATCCACTAAATATGAAGGATCTTTCAATCCCTTCAAACTAACTCCGCCTGTAAAAATTTTAGCACTCCCAACGTAATTCCCTTTATTAGGAATGACATACGATGCTCCAAAGCCAAGCAAAGTAAAGAGTAATGGGATTATTAGAAAGAAAACCTTCTTTTTCCAAAAGAAAACCAAATATTCATAAAGTACAAATTTTTTCTGTTCAGCCAACAACTCTCACCAATCCTTTTAAAATAGACTATTACGATAATATTTTTTAGAAAAAATCGGCGTTCACCAAGTCCTTTTTGGTGAATGCCTTAGTTTTGAAAACACACTTTGCTTTAGTATGTTTATAAACTTAAACTTTCCTATTAGCTAAATAAAGCAAGTAAAGGAACGCCCCCTATTCGGCGACGTTCCACTATGATTTTTATTTTTTATAGAACTCTTTAATTTTAGCTACAATATATTCCTGTTGCTCTTGTTTCAGTTCAGGGAACATTGGAAGTGACACAGCTTCTTTAGCTGCCTTTTCAGTTTCCGGAAGGTCTCCTTCTTTATAGCCTAAATCTTTAAAGACAGGCTGAATATGAAGCGGAAGTGGATAATAAATCATTGTTTGCACTCCTTGCTCCTTTAAGAAGGCTTGTAGCTCATCACGTTTTTCTACACGAATCGTATATTGATGGAAGACGTGGTAATTCCCTTCTTTTTCAACTGGTGTTTTTACTAAGTCACCCAATTGTTCGTTTAGAAGATGTGTGTAAACAGCTGCTTTTTCTCTTCTAAGCTTGCTCCATTTATTTAAATGTGGGAATTTCACATTGAGAACTGCAGCTTGAAGCTCGTCCAAACGGCTATTATAACCTAATACATGATGATAGTATTTCGGCTTGCTTCCATGTACACGAATGACACGGCAATTTTCAGCCACTTCATCATTGTTCGTTACAATCATCCCTGCATCTCCATACGCACCCAAATTCTTTGTCGGGAAGAAGCTGTATGTTGCAGCTGTTCCATATTCTGCAACCGTTTTTCCATGATGCTTTGCACCAATTGCTTGTGCTGCATCACCGATAACAACTAGATTATGCTTAGCAGCGATTTTACAAATCTCTTCCATATCAGCTGTTTGGCCGTATAAATGAACTGGAATAATCGCTTTCGTTTTATCAGTAATGGATTCTTCAATCTTAGCAGGATCAATATTAAATGTTACTGGATCAATATCTACATAAACTGGTGTTGCTCCGGCTCTCACAATAGATCCGCCAGTTGCAAAGAAAGTGAATGCAGTCGTAATAACTTCGTCTCCAGATCCTACACCTGCAGCTTGTAGAGCGATATGTATAGCATCACTTCCATTTCCACAGCCAATCCCATGTGCAACATGACTATACTCAGCAACATCCGCTTCAAGCTTCTTCACGTTATCACCTAAAATGAATCGAGAAGAGCTCATTACTTGATCTAATGCAACTAGCATTTCTTCTTTTAATGCTTGATATTGTTCACTTAAATCTAACATTGGAATATTCATACTAATTTCCTCCAAATTTCATAGATGAAATACTCGATTATTTTAACACAAAATGGGTCATTAATTGTCACTTTTCTTTCCCGTTAAATGACAAATTTCTTAATCTTTTTTTAAAAAAGCCGTTTGCGAGTCGTCCACAAACAGCTTTATCATTATTGCCTTCCAGTTACCTTACGATAAATTTTTATCATAGGTTTGTACTTTTCGTGTACGAGACCAATGGTTTCAGCCAATAGCTCTAGAATTAATAAGAGCCCAAAGATAATGAAGATACTCACCCATAATGTTGCAGATGAGAATAGTATGGCACTAATGCTGAAAACAATTCCAAAACCATATATGCAAAGCACTGTTTTTCGATGGGATAATCCTAGTGCAAGCAGGCGGTGGTGTAAATGTGATTTATCAGGTGCTGAAATCGGTTTTTTATTAACAATCCTTCGAATGATTGCATAAGTTGTATCAAAAACTGGAACACCTAATATGATGATTGGAACAATGAAGCTAAACAAAGTCACACTTTTATATAGGCCAAGTAAAGAAAGAATCGAAATGGAATAGCCTAAAAACAGCGCACCCGTATCACCCATGAAAATTTTAGCTGGATGAAAATTATGGAACAAGAAGCCTAGGGTGCTACCTAATAAAATTAGCGAAAGCATAAGAATAAGCGGCTTACCTGCTACCCCTGCCATAAAGGCAATCGTTGCAATAACAATTGCTGAAATCCCAGCGGAAAGCCCGTCAAGACCGTCAATTAGGTTGATAGCATTCGTTATTGCGACAATCCAAAAGACGGTGAGAGGGTAAGTCCAAAAACCAACATCAAAGGTGCCGATAAACGGTATCGTCAAATAATCAATTGTCAATCCGCTTCCAACAACTGCAGCTGCTGCAAGAAGTTGTCCGAGAAGCTTATATTTTGCTTTCAGCTCATATTTATCATCTAAAACACCTGTAAGGACAATGATAAGTGCTCCAACTGTAATACCAGTAATTTTCTCATTATAAAGGCCGCCGACAAAATAGCCGACTACAACACCAGCAAAAATGGCTAAGCCGCCAAGTCTAGGCATAATTTTCGAATGTACTTTTCTTTGGTTGGGCTTGTCAACCGCACCAATTTTAATCGCAAATTTAATAACAAGCGGCGTAATCAGTAAGGATGTAACTAAAGCTGCTATAAAGGCAACTAAAAATTTTATATCCAATGGAATCACCTTAAGTTTGTATTTATGAATCAAATTTATCCTAACACATATCAAAAAGAATTCAATTAATTTCATTTTTACAAATATTACAGAATGATTAATTGAATTATTTTAATAATAGTATCACCTCATTTGCCATAAAGTCTTTATCATATTTCGACCTAAAATGGGATAATCCTCTAAATATGACGATTAATATCGAAAAAAAGTTTCAAAGAATAAAGAATAATAGAATTTGTAAGAAATTAACTGCAGTCATATACATAAATTATATTATACAACATTATATGTTATAATTTAGCTAGAAAAAAAGTTTTAGGAGAGAACAAGATGCTATCTTTGATGAAGCGTATATTTAATGAGGATTCTACCGAACTAAAACGTCTATATAAACATGTTGCGAGCATTAATGAATTAGAGGAAAAAGTATCTAAATTAAGCGATGAAGAGCTTAAGGAATCAACTCAATATTTTAAAGAAAAAATTGCATCAGGCGTATCGATATTCAACCTAAAAGAAGAGGCCTTCGCGATTGTACGCGAAGCATCCAAACGTATCCTAGGTCTTCGCCACTATGACGTACAATTGATTGGTGGTCTTGTCATGCTTGAGGGTGGCATTGCTCAAATGCAAACAGGTGAAGGAAAAACACTTGTAGCTACTCTGCCAAGCTATTTAAAGGCTCTAGAAGGAAAAGGTGTACATGTTATCACAGCAAATGAATATTTAGCTAAGCGTGACCGTGAGCAAATGGGAAAAGTCTTCGAATTCCTTGGCCTAAGTGTCGGCTTGAATATATCCCAAATCTCAGAATCTGAGAAAAAAGAAGCCTATAACGCTGATATTACATATGGAACTGGAACAGAGTTTGGCTTTGATTATTTGCGAGATAATATGGTCTCCCGCCTTGAAGACCAAGTGCAAAGACCATTACATTATGCAATCGTCGATGAAATCGATAGTATTTTAATAGACGAAGCAAGAACTCCATTAATTATTGCTAGTAAATCAGATATTGCAACAGAACTATTTCAAATTACTTCTGAAGTCGTTCGAGAATTTGAAGATGGGAATCATTATGAATTTTTCCCTGAAACGAAGCAAATTGTCTTAGCTGATAATGGGGCAGATGTATTTGAGAAAGCTTTCGGGCTTGAAAATCTTTATGATGCTGAGCATCGCGAGCTTCTTCATAATATTATGCAATCATTAAGGGCACATGTCGTCATGCGCAAAGACGTTGACTATATTGTAAAAAAAGATGTCGTTATGCTTGTTGATCAGTACACAGGAAGAATTATGGAAGGACGCACCTTCAGTGACGGACTTCATCAAGCGATCGAAGCAAAAGAAGGCGTCACTATTAAAGAGGAAAATCAAACACAAGCATCTATTACTGTACAAAACTATTTCAGGATGTATGCTACCCTTTCTGGCATGACAGGAAGCGCGATTCCGGCAAAACAGGAGTTTTGGGAAACGTATCGTTTAGGCGTTATTGCTATTCCAACGAATAAGCCGAATGCTCGCCAGGATGATGAGCCATTAGTATATAAAGATTATGAATCAAAAGTAAAAAAAATCGTTGAGGAAGTTAGCAAACATAATAAACTGAGTCGCCCTGTTCTCATCGGAACGACATCCATTGAGCAATCTGAACGATTATCTACTTATTTAACGAAGACTGGCATCTCACACCAAATTCTGAATGCAAAAACAGAAGAAGACGAGGCCTACATTATTTCACAAGCTGGGCAAAAGAATAAAGTCATGCTCTCAACGAATATGGCTGGACGTGGTACCGACATTCTACTAGGTGAAGGCGTGAAAGAGCTTAGCGGTCTTCAAATCATCGGAACAGAAATGCATGAAAGTGCTCGTATCGACATGCAATTAAGAGGACGATCAGGGAGACAAGGAGATCCAGGCTCAACGCAATTCATCATTTCCATTGAAGACGATATCTTCCATAGCTATGATAAAGAGGAAATGGATAAGTGGAAGAAAAAAATCAAGACGGATGAACACGGCTTGATTCAATCTCCAAACCCTATTAAGTTCGTTAAAAAGGTTCAGGAAACTGTAGAAAGCGCCCACTTCTCTTCAAGAAACCATCTATTAAAGCTTGATGATGTTGTTGATCAGCAAAGAAAAATCATCTATAAGAAACGCAATGACTTATTAACAATCTCTAATTTTAATGAACTATTAAAAGAATCGTTAAACAATCATGTACAAAAGCTTATCGAGAAGTATTGTCCTGAAAATGAATTAGAGGAAGATTGGTTAACTGAAAGCCTCTATGAAGAATTGACTTTAGTGTTTGGCAGCCTTTCATTCCCCGCTTCTGAAATTAGGGGTGCTGAGAAGCCATTCATCCAAAAGAAAATAGATGAGCTTTATCATAACCAATTGCTTTTATTAGAAAAGCTAGAAGCGAACGAGGATTTCCAAGTTCAAATCAAAAATATGTATTTACAAACATTGGATCATTCTTGGATTGTTCATATGGAATTATTGTTCGCGATGAGAGAAGATATCGGAATTCGCGGATATGGACAAGAAGACCCCTATCGTCTATACGCAGGTGAAGCTTATGATGAATTTATTCACTTCTTAGCAGAATTAGACGCTCAAATCAGCAGGCAATCAAAACTGTATATTCAGCATTTTTTGGCAGAGCAAGAGGATATAGTAACAGTTCAATAAGTAACCATTTAACGGACGATCAGCATGCTTGTCGTCCGTTAAAAGTGATATATCATAAAGTAAAACTTCCATCGGTGGGGGGCTCTTTCATCCACCACCGATGGTTAGTTGCGGCCCACAGGAAGTGGGTCACGCAGACGTTGCCACACGATGTGGCGCTTTTAGTCTGCGTTCATTTTATGGGCCTTTACGGGCAGTTGATCCCCCACTTAGGTTTCTTTGGTTCTCTCGCAACCTTGTAGTGGGGGTCTTACTGCCCGTTAATCTGCGATAAAGTAAAACTTACATCAGTAAGGGTTTACTTCTATAAAAATACTTATTTTAAAAAGGTGGCTTTTTAAAAAATGAACGAAATCGAAAATAATAGCAACACTCCTAAAGAAGAAGGAATAAAAACAACACTTTCTTATCATCCAGATTGGGATTTAACGGTCCAAGAAAAGTATGTTTTTCAATTTAACCACCAAAAGTTGCCGCTCCTTCAGCCAAATCAGCTATCTGTAAGCTTGATTAATTTATACGAATATGATGAAGGTTTTGTCGTAACCGCTTTTTTAAGCAGTTCAATACCGCAAGCGATTTCCTTTGAAGTGATTGACCTTGTCCTTGTTAACGAAAACAATGAACCATTGGCACGAAAAAGCTTCGAGATGGATCTATTTGGTGAGCTTCCTTCAAACACAAGCAGACCTTGGAGATTCCTATTCGAAAATGACAACAAACTAGTGGAAGAGCTTCCGAAAAAGGGCTGGAGGCTTGTATTCGAGCTAAAGAATAAGTCTGCAGACGACGCGCTTCCCCTAGATTTAGAGGACAGCTGGAAAGAAGCTTTTAGTGAAGAGCAGCTAGAAAAACTAGATAACATTGTAAAAAGCCTTCCGCCACTCCGTGAAGGAGAGGTCAATTTCATGGGACTAGAAGCTAATTTTATCTCAGGAAAAGGCTTAGCAGCAACACTATTAATTCGCAATGCCAGCAACCGCAGTATCTTTATTGAAAACCTCCCACTTGTTTTTGAAGATGCATCCCAAGAAGTTATAGCACAAGCAGACTTCCAACTTAATAATCTAGAAGTGAAGAGCCGAACTTGCAAGCCATGGACCTTTGTTTTCCCAGAATCATCCGTAACAAAGGAACATTTGGACCTATCAAAATGGAGAGCTTACGTACCGCAGTCAGCTAAGGTAGATGTAAAGCAATCTTAAAAGTCTAGGAAATGAAGATAAGTCGAGGTATAAAATCGTATGGTTTTATACCTCGATTTTTTTTTGCAATTTAGGACGGTTATCAATTATGCGCTTTGGTTACCGCTTACGACAAAAATCCCTCTGGACGGGCACCATTCACTCACTTTGGTTACCGCTTACGACAAAAATCCCTCTGGACGGGCACCAATCACTCACTTTGGTTACCGCTTACAACAAAAATCCCTCTGGACTGGCACCATTCACTCACTTTGGAGTCAAGTCCATATTTGTGTGTAAAAATTGTATACAATGATTCGACTGTACTAAAAGAGTATTAGTCAAGTGAACTATAATTATTTCGAATTTACATTGAGGGGCGGGCATGATAGCCTGAAGGGCAAGCCAGGCATATTAGATGCCTGGCTTCCTGGCTTTATATCATGCCCGCAGAGTCTCAATGTCAATTCGAAATTAGGCTATTTCACTCTGTAAATGGTCAGTTATTACGCCTTTATTTTTTTAGATATGGAGATTTCTTATTGGTCCATTCTTCCTCAATCTCCATTAATACGGCACCAAT
>NZ_JAGYPM010000002.1:388370-475968 GCF_018343665.1 Cytobacillus citreus | reverse complement strand
CCCGCAGAGTCTCAATGTCAATTCGAAATTAGGCTATTTCACTCTGTAAATGGTCAGTTATTACGCCTTTATTTTTTTAGATATGGAGATTTCTTATTGGTCCATTCTTCCTCAATCTCCATTAATACGGCACCAATGATTCTAATTGCTGACTGATCATTTGGGAAAATTTGAATGACTTTTTCTCTCCTTCGAATTTCTCTGTTTAAACGTTCAAGCATATTCGTTGTCTTTAAATGCTTGTGGTACTGAACCGGCTGAGAGTGAAATTGAATAGCGTCCTCAAATCCTGCTTCAAGAGTATCAATTGTTTTTGAAAAGCCTTTTACCTCTTCGTACTTCTCTATGAAGCGATTTTTCAACTCTCTCACAATCTCTAATTCGGAATTACGAAACAGATCCTTCAGTTCTTGGCGAGCCTCAGCTGTTCCCTTTTTAGGCATTGTTTCGAAAATGTTTCTTAAAAAATGAACACAACACCTCTGCCATGCAGTCCCCAAAAATGTTTGTTTAATCGCTGTAACCAAACCCGAGTGGGCATCAGAAATAACCAATTTAGGGGATTGGAGCCCTCTTGATTTTAGATACTCAAAGAATAAAGACCAGCTTTCAGTTGATTCGGAATGGTTAATCTTTAAGCCAATGATTTCTCTAAAGCCCTTTTCATTTACACCACATGCAATATGAACGCTTTTGGAAACAACTTTATTGTTTTCGCGAACCTTAATATACAAAGCATCTACATAGAGATACTGGTAATAAAGAGTGTTTAATGGTCGGTTTCTCCATTCATTAATTACTGGATCAAGGGATTTGGTTAAATTAGAAACAAGGGATTTAGATACACTTTTCCCGCATAATTCTTCCACAATCTTCGTTACTTTACGAGTAGAAACACCATTAACCACCATTTCAATCATGGACAGAATTAACGCCTTTTCGCAGCGCTTGTACTTTTCAAAGACGGTTGTAGAGAACTCACCGTCTCTAGTACGAGGAACTTTTAATTTTAGGGATCCGGTCCCAGTAATAAGTTCTCGTTCATAGTAACCATTGCGATAACCTCTACGCTCATCGGTTCTTTCATGGGAGAGCGCATTAATATGTTCGTCTCGTTCTTTTTCCATTAAAGAATTTAGAATTAGTGCCAATGAGGCTTTAACAGGAGATTCTAATGGGCTATTCTCGATTTTTTCTTTGAGATCCTCTAAATTTATTGTAATATTAATGTGGGTCATCATCATGTCCTCCGTTTGTCGTTTTCTTGGTCGAAAACATTGTAACACGGGTCATGATGATGCCCTTTTCTTTTTACACAATTATATGGACTTTACTCACTTTGGTTACCGCTTACGACAAAAACCCCTCTGGACGGGCACCAATCACTTTGGTTACCGTTAAAAGCAATATTTCCTCTGGATGGGTATCATTCATACACTTTGGTTTCCGCTAACCACAATATAAAAAAGCCTGTTGGTCACATGCACAGAAAGTGATTCGACGAACGAATCAAAGGTCTGTCCACATGCCCCACAGGCTGGATCAAACATATACATGATGTAAATTTCTTTTAGTTCTTTGCAACTTGCGGTAGTGAATGATAGTCAATATGCGATTTCATATCGGTAATGTAAAGGCCTCCGCCTAATGCATATTGTCCACCATGATTTGAATCATATCCATAAACTCGGTACTTTTCACCTGGATTAAGTACTCTTTCAAATATTAATTTATTATCGCTGTCACGTTTCCATAGATTAATAGATTTCTTTACTTCAATTACACCGACCTGGTTCTCCCTAATGTCAAGGCCTTGAAACATTCCAGCCGCTTCAGTTGCCGGAGCTTCTATATATCGCTTTGCACCATGATAGGCATTTTTCCAATAGCGTTCAGTTTCTAAATTACTAATCTTGATTCCTTTTGTTGAATCCGCATGGATAAACTGATTATCTCCAAGATAAATACCAGAGTGAGAAACTTTCCCTCCACCTGCTGTATTAAAGAAGACAAGATCTCCAGGAATTAAATCTTCTTTATTAACTGCTGTACCTCCAGCATATTGATCAGCTGAAATTCTTGGAAGTGAGATGTTAAATTTATCGTAAACAAATTTTATAAATCCGGAGCAATCAAATCCACTTGTATTGTTTCCACCATAAACGTAAGGAATCCCAATTAATGTTTTACTATAATCAATCATTTCATCAGTAACGCTCGCAGCGCTTGCTTGTCCAACTCCGAAAAAAGTGGGTAATAATAATGAGGCAGTTAAGATCACTTTCGCTATTCTTTTCATTTTATCCTCCTGAAAACAAGAAAAATGTCATAATTTATCGCTAATACGATTATTTTACATTATTTTCAGGTAATTTATCATTTCAATTCTATTAAATTATGGGGTGTTATATTACATTAATGTTACAAATGGCCTAAATCACTAGATTTTAGATGGCCTTCCACCCCAAAAGTCATGAGATTTTTGGAGGGGCAGGAATTCAGCATCTTTGCCGATTAATTCAAGAAACAATTCGCTTCCACTTTAGTATCCTCACACCCGTATAACGGTCTAATATCTCTGTATATGCTGTTGCACATTATCATCCGACTACGACATAAAAAAGCCAACAGTAACTGCTGACTTCGCCAATTTTTATTATACAAAAGCCCTCCGGTAGTTCAAAAAGACTAAAACCTAATGGGCAAAGTATAATAAACAAAATTTAACTTCTTACCATTCATTTCGAATTCTTCACTACTGGTAGCTACTCTCTTGAATCCATTTTTCTCTAAAACTTTTTGAGATGCAATGTTATTAGTCGTTGTTTTCGCTTTAATCTGTACTATGTCTTTGTCAGGAATTGTTTCTAATAACAATTTTAAAGCTTTATTTGCAAAACCTTTTCCAGTATGTGCTTGCCCTACTCTATAACCGAGATGCCCGATTTTTTGAGATTTATCAATATCTACTAAATTTATTCTTCCCAGAATTGAATGATCTTTATCTTTAATTAAATAGAAATAAGAAATTCCTTGAGCTTGTTCTTCCAGTAAGGCTACATATCTTTTTCTAAAAATCTCAGGGTTATAGTAGTCATCTCCACGAGTCGGTACCATTTCTTCGAAAAAAGTTCTGTTTTCGAGTTCGAAATTATACAAATTTTCTGCATCTGTAACTTGTAATTTTTCAATAAATACTTCCATGTGTCATAACCACCATTCAATAACTGCATTTACTCAATGGTACCATTATCACCCAGTTGATGGTGTCTAGTATTTAATATGACTTTTTCTCCATAACGGAAAAAACCTTCTTAATAGATTATTAAGAAGGTTTAGGAGAAGTCTGGCCAATTTTTTTGGTATTGGTCTCCTTTTATTTTTCCAAGTGTTTTATATCGGAAAGGCATTAAATCACTTGCTTCTTTTTCAATAAATTCCAGAGCTAGTTGTAAAGGAATAAGATGAAATTGATCCTCTGCTTCTGAAATAAAGAATGCATCCTTAACTTTTCCACTCTTCTTCGTATCAATTAATAAAAAAGCAGGATAATAACTGCCATCATTAGCTTCGAGAATTGCCTTTGCCGTAACAAACCCTTTCGGCTCTTGCTCAATATCATCGTTTGCTGTTTTATCTAAAGTTTTCTGAGCCCAGCCTTGCCTCTTATAACCCCCAATAATTTTCGGAGGCTCTTTTTCAAACTGTTTCTTAATTTGATCATATTTAGATCTTGATGACATTCTTTTCCCTCCAACGAAAAGGGTCTTTAAAGATTTATCCTACTAAAATAGGACCGCATATATTAGCGTATCATATCATATATTACAAATCAAACCAATGCCTAAAACAATTTTATAGCGTTCACCAAGTCCTTCCGGTGAATGCCTTATCTTGATTAATGCGATCTTTTTAAATGAAGCTTTATCAAAACTTCACTTGCACTATCATAACATAATATTTCATTAGCTAACATGGTTGTCTTATTTCTGTAAAGTTTTTATGGGAAAATAAACATTCCGATGGCATTGGCTTTTATTTACTTAAGTTTGGCCGTTAAACCTAATAGATTGGGTGATACCCCTGTTAATTCTATTAGTTTAGCTAAAAAAAGCTTGAAAAGCCCGTTCATAGGATATCAATAGAAAAGGGGTTCAATCCCTCTATGATCTAAAAACCGAAGGCAATGTTTGCTTACGATTTTTTATCTTGAGGCATTAGACCCTTTTACTTTGTGACAACTATTTGTATACTGCTTGAATTTGGTCGATATAAATGACGCCGCTGTTTTTATTGGAGTCATTTGTTTCCATATAACGGACTGGGACATCGATTTTTAATGGTGTTTTCAGTCCTGGAGGCAGGCTTGCTTCAACGTACTTCCAGCCGGTCCAATCAATATTCTTCGTGAAATCAAGCTGAACGTCTTGATTATTACCATCCTTCAGCTGCATTCTTAACCAATGCCCTTTGCCATCTCCGTAAACCCACATGCCGATTTTCTTCGGAGATCCTTTTAATGCAAGTGGATTTACGGTATCAATATAAGCACCAGATGTTCCTGTTGTACCAGTGAAATCATAGCTGAGCTTGATTGAATGCTTTCCTGTTTTACTAATTGCAGGATCATGTTCAATTTTTACACTCTTATATCTTGCACCTGAAGCTTTGTAATTTGCAATCCCACCTTCAAATCCCTCAAGCAGGATCGGCTCAGGTGTGCCAACTGTAACATTTATTTTTGCAGATACTTTTCCGTGCGAAACTGTAATAACGCCTGTTCCATTCGCTGCACCTGCTTTAAATTCACCTTTATTGTTAATCGTTCCTATATTCGGAGTGACACTCCATTTGAATAATGAAGGATCTGTAATAACTGTCTTTCCTTTATAAATTCCTTTTGGGAGAATTTTATAAACGTTATTTTTCTCAACGATAATATCCTTTTCATCTACTTGAATACTATCTAGAGAATTGATAATATTAAGTTTAACCTTGCTGCTAATATTTCCGGCTGAAACCGCTACCTCGCTGTTACTTAATGCTGTTAAAACCGTATAGCTGCCATCTGCATTTTTCTTTAAGGCTGGCGAACTAAACGTAATAGGCTGCGTGACTGGAACTGCATTATAGAACATGTCCATGCCTCTTACGGTAATGCCTAAATCCTTATACGTTGCTCCAGCAAAAAGCGTAATTTCTGCAGGCTTCACGACAAGCTGATGAAGAGGACCTTTCATCCATTGACTAATAAATAATAATGAATTCGCAACGCCGCGCTCCCTACCGTCAGATGGCTTATTAGTGACAGAAACCTTATCATCCCCATGGTCTCTTGTGACCATCGTCGAAGATCCGCCGCCATCAAACGTAAAGGCCTGAACGGCACCAAGATCCTTCATAACAGAAGCCATTTCAGGTAATGTTAGCCCTACACTATGACTGCTTTGACGTCCATCAACAACAGCAGTGACAACGCTGCCATCCGCTTTAATTCCAATCGCAGATCTTGGATGAACACCAGGAACGTCCTGATTAACGATAGAGCCATTTTTCACAAGATGATAACGCCCGCTGATTGCTTCCACTACTTGATTCCATTCGCTTTGGGCAAATTCCGCTTTAACCTCTACTTTGTCGCCTTCTTGGATCGTATGTAAAAAATCGCTGGCAAAATGATGTCCGGATAAAACAAATTCGCCACTATTTAATGATTCATTCCCTACATTGCTGGCTACCTTTAGGACAGTTCCTGTTAAGACACTATGTCCGTTCAACTGACCAGAATCGATCTTGACAACGACCTCTGTGCCAAGCTCATTTGTTCTTGTTGAGCTAGCAAACTCTGGTGTATAAAGAACAAGATGATTAGCTGAACGAGTGCGGTTGACGGAATTAATTTTATATGGTTCTTGTCCGTTCACTTGGACCGATAATTTTAATTCAGGACTTCCGATGAGAGGCTTTCCGTCCTTTGTTACACCAAAAACAGCTAATTGATCCAAAGGAGTTTGACTTGTTGTGACGATATTTCCTTTTTGAATCATCAAATCAAGGGGATGACCATTTTTATCAAAATAATCTCCATTGATACCAGCCACAACATGCTTGTCTCCAGTCTGTGCACCATTTGCTTGATTCTTAACTGTTTCATAGCCGAATAATTGATCATTTGCCAATGCTGTCTCTAAGCTGATCTTTTCTGTTTTCCCATCATATTCAACGGTAAAAATTTTCTGCTTTCCGCGTTTGCTTTCAACTGAAAGCTGAGTTTCCGTAACACCAGGGGCAAGTTTCTTCGATTGCTGCTGAGTTACTTTCCCGATTGATAGATTGCCGATTGGCTTCGTTGTGCTGCCACCGCCGCCATAGGCAGCTTCGAGTTCAGCAAGCTTTTTCTTAGAAGGTGTTCGATAATCGACATAACCTTCCATTTTCGTAATATAATAGCCGCCGCCAAGTCCGTACTGACCACCATATAGATTGTCATAACGATAGACTCGATATTGCTCACCAGGCTTTAATACACGAGTGAATACTAGCTTATTTCCTTCTCTTTTCCATAGATTAATAGGCTTTATCACTTTAATTTTACCTACTTGCCCTTTAACCATTAGCAGACCGTCCCAATACACTTTCGGTTCGCTTGCTTGAGCTTGAGCAGGTGAGTAAAGTCCAAAAATCAACGCCGCAATGACCACTACATTAATAAACCATTTTTTCCTCATTTTTACTCTCCTTTTTTATACTATTCTATTATTATATGACATTTTCCCAAAAAAAGGACAAATAACTGTATAAAACTACTATTCAATTATATTAATCGTGAGTTTCTTTAATTTTCTCAAACTTCGCCCCCAAAAAGCAGCTGAATGGCTTGAGTTTGTAAGAATCATTTGTTTGTTTACTTTGATTCATAGCACTTGCATTAAGCCTACAAAAACTATCGAGATTCATGCATGCTTGATTAATATTTTTATTGAAATGATAGTCATATAGAGTTCGATCGAGCTTGACGAGGACATGGTCTCATGATTTTGGATCGGTGATTGCTTCTTTCTACCTCTATGAGGACACGTTCATTCGATTTTGGTTCGGTCATGGCTTCTTTTCAAACTCTATTAGGACTGTTAGCTGCGGAACCACCCTGCAATTTATTTTTCGCATTGAAAAAGCCCTCGAATTTCGAGAGCTAACTACTTAATATTCTCTATAATTTGATAGGTTTTCGGCGCTAATTCTTGTAGTTTTTTTCTTGAATCCTTGTCTCGATAATACATGGCAAAAGCTTCTGAGAAGTATTCCTCAGGGTATAAATTAAAATATGGTTCCTCTGGAAAAAGCTTTTTCTTTTCTGAATTCCATATTGCATGAAAATCGGCAGAGGATGATAAATGATTATTTAGAATACTATCGATAGAATGAGCTAGCTCATGTAATTCAAGGTTGATCGAGCCATGGCCACTCCCCTTTTCACTATAGCCAATTCGAACGACGACGGTTTTACTTCCGCCAATTCCAGGAACGTCATCCCACGTCTTATTCGTGCCCTCCCAGCCTCTAGGAATGACTCCTTTTAGATACGAATATTCTTTTGTATCCGTAATCGGACCATCAACTAGGTGAACATGTATATTTTGAGTGATGAGCTGAACTAAAATAGATTCTGGCAGAGCCTTTAACCGTTCTTTTATTTGCTTAACTGCTGCAGAGTCTTTATTATTTTCAGGTGAAATCACAACAGTTTCAACTAAACACTCTTGATCACAGTCAAGAAGCTTTTTTTTTGATATGGAAGGAGTTTCATAGATGACATAACCTTCTATATTTGTAATATAGAAATCCCCTCCAACTCCAAATTGACCGCCGTACAGGTCATCCATTCTGTATACTCGGTATTTTTCGCCTTGCTGAAGCTGTCTTTCAAACTGGAGACCATTTTCTGTTCTTTTCCATAAATTAAGTGGTTTCACAATGGTTACTCGGCCAATTTGACCTTTTTTAAGCTCCACACCATCCCAATAAACAGTTGCTGCCTGTGGTGTCTCGGGGTTAATCAATATTAATAGGAATAATGCGGCAATCATTAATAGACATTTTCTCATGTTCATCCCCCTACGATTGTGGCAGTATTAGCTTTTACTATTTTTGATACTATTAACTTCATTTTATATTAGATTCACATGTAAGAATAGCCCTTCAAATGCTGAATAAAATAAGCTTAGTTGTAAATCAGTAGGACTTCTCCTAATAGCCAAATCTTATAATGATGTGACTCCCGAATCGATATTGAGTTTGGCATGACAATTTTGTCAGCTAGGTACCGGTAACAGCAAAAATTATCTCTAGATGGAAATCAATCTTGCGCTTTGGTTACCGCTTAAGGGCAATATCTCATCTAGATGGGCATCAATCTTGTGCTTTGGTTACCGCTTACGGCAATTTTTCCTCTAGATGGGCATCAATCTTGTGCTTTGGTTACCGCTTACGGCAATATCTCATCTAGATGGGCATCAATCTTGCGCTTTGGTTACCGCTTAAGGGCAATATCTCATCTAGACGGGCATCAATCTTGCGCTTTGGTTACCGATTACGGCAATTTTTCCTCTAGATGGGCATCAATCTTGTGCTTTGGTTACCGCTTACGGCAATATCTCATCTAGATGGGCATCAATCTTGTGCTTTGGTTACCGCTTACGGCAATATCTCATCTAAACGGGCATCAAACGTGCGCTTTGGTTACCGCTTACGGCAATATTTCCTTTAGACGGGCATCAATCTTACTCCTTATCAGCCACCACCCTCAATTATCAGCCAATCCAACAGTTTAACAGACTAAGCCCTTTTCACAAAAAAGAAACCAGTCCCCAAGATGGACTGGCTCTTTATAAAAATTGCCCTGTTAATGAATGCTACGTTAGAATCTCAACCTGATTCCTGAAGCAAGATCACTTGTAAACATTTAATGTGTACGGTGTTAAAGTCGCGTTGCCGTTGACATCGCGGACTTTGATGTGATAGGTTCCCTTTTTCAGATCGAAATTCAGGACTTCCTTGTCTCCTTCAGGATAGTAATCAGCTGTTGTAATAAGCTTTCCATTACTATATAGAGAGATCACGCCATCGATCTCAATGCCTGTTTCAAGCTCGATTTTTCCTTTTGTGTCTTTATCAAGCTTAAGCACGTACCAGTCTTCATCTCCATAAGCAACGCCTGCATTTAAATGGCCAGTTGCTTGCAAATGCTTCGCTGACTTCGCTTTGAGAGCGAGCGGCTTAGATGGGATGTTATTTTTTACGACTGAGTCTTTATCCTCGTCATTTTTGTTTACCGGGTTTACTGCTAATGTGTACGGCAATAGTGAGAATGAGCTTCCCCCTTCAAAGTAAGCCATTACCGAGATGATATAGTTTTTATTTTTTTCCGTTTTGAAGGAACCGAATGTTTTACCAAGTCCTGCACCTTTTTGAATGTATTGAGCGGTTCCCATTTCCTCATCATCAAGCTTGCGGTTTTTATTCGTATCCTTGTAAATTACGAGTACCCCTGCAAACTGGCTTAGGAGCTCCTTCGGATATTGCTTCTTAAACTTATCGCTAACCTGCTTTCTTTCCAGCTTCACTCCGTAAATTTCACTCTGTTTGCTTTCAAAGTAGAAGTTATCTTGATCATACGGCATCGCAAAATTGCCTTCTATGCTATTGGCTGGAAGATTCTTAATATCTTCTAACTTATCATTATCCTCATATTTGTCCTGTGGATTTTTGACGATCAGCTTAGAAGTAAATGTATATGGGTCAAATGAGATGGATCCGTTAAAGTAATTTGTATTGACCTTAACATAATAGGTTTCTTCCTTTTTTAACCCTGTATATAAGATCTCGTCTAATTTACCAGTCTGCCAGAAAGAATATTCGTTTGAACCAATTTGTTCAAAGTAGGAATATTCTTTTCCTTTATGATCCTTTTCTGTTTTAATTTGATAGATTCCAAGAATAGGAATATTGGCGTTGTTTTTTTCTAAAGAAAACTCATAAATACCTGTATCCCCAGGAGTTACACTGAACCAATCCTCATCCTCTAAGGTTTGTAAATATCCTGTTGCTGCTTTGCCTATAGTATAAGACTGTGCGCCATCCTTGATTGTTTGAACATAATCAAATTCCTCTTCAACTGGGTCCATAAATAGGAGCTCTTTCTTCTTCTCTACCGCGCTAGCCTCTTCTTCTTTAGGCATAAGGAATGGCAAGGAATCTTCATCTGGAGGAAGAACCTTTCCTTGAACCTTTAACTGATACGGAATTGCAGATGATTCAGGCTTCTGCTCTTCCTCCATCATATTTCCATTGATGAAGAAGTCGAAGAACCCAAAATAACTTTTTACTTTATTTGAAACTTTTATTGAATATTCCACTTCTGGCTGTGCAACAAAGGATAAGGTCTCTCCTTCACTTTTCCCTTTATTATTAGCGTAGAAGGATGGCTCTACCTCGTCCTCCTTTAATTCTGGAAGCTCGTACATTTCACCATCTTCAGAAGGCGGCATGATAAATTTTTCGTAAACACTTAAACTAGTGTCGACGCCTGGTATGCCAGAAAGGTCCATTTTAATGACTTGCTGCTCTTTGACAGTAAGGGTGAAATAGTCATTGTCTCCTTCTTCACCAATTAATGTATACTTTTCCTTTGAAGAATCGTATGGAAGCTCAATGTTAATTGGCTTTTCGAAGGTTGATTCATCAGCAGGAAGAACTGAATATTTTTTGACAGAAAGATTAAATTTTGAAAGCTGTTTTTTGGAATCATCATAGCTTCCATTAACATCCTTCACACCAAATGCTAGTTTTCCAGTGTAAGGCGCTTTATATAGCTTGCCTTCCGTCTTACCATCTAGCACATTATTAATATCGAGCTTATCCTTCCCTTCTGGAGACTGAAGATTAATCATTAATTTATAGTCATACTGCTTTGTTCCATCTAGAGAAAATTGAACATATTCTCCAGCCTTTACATCTGTATAATACCATTTTTCTTCAAAAGACTTCGTAATGGCTCCCTTTAGTTCTGACACTTTCGCTAAATTAACTTCCTCTGCTTTTTCAGCGATTTCTTTATCAGTCCAAGGCTTATTTGCTAATGCAGGAAGCTTTTTCACATCAAATTTTAGAGCAGCAACCGGATTGACAAGCCCATTTCCAAACTTGATATCAAATCCAGGATCACCTAAATCGTCTGCTGTATGTTCTAAAATATATTCAACCTGAGCAGGAGTTAAGTTTGGATGCTTCGATAAAAGCAGTGATGCAACACCAGCGACCATTGGAGAGGCCATGGAGGTTCCGCTCATTTCTCGGAAGCTTGATTTTTTCTCATATTCATAGATTGTGCTATATACGTCCTCGCCTGGTGCCACTATGTCAACCGATGGCCCAAAAGTAGAATACGATGATAGATTTTTAGACTTATCGACTGAACCAACGCTAATGACACCTTCGTAGGCAGCAGGGTAACTCGCCATATCACTTCCACTATTACCGGCAGAAGCAACAATCGTGATATTTTTTTCTAACGCCTTTTTAATTGCTTCTTCAATGATTGGCGATTTCATTGGTCCGCCTATGCTCATGTTAATTACCTTGGCATCCTTTTCGACTGCGTGTAAAATACCTTGGGCAATCGAATAGTCATAAGCCCCCCAGCTTCGATCGAATACATCGATTGGAAGGATCTTCACATTCGGGTTCACTCCATATCCGCCGATACCATTATCCTTATTACCTGCGATAATCCCGGTAACATGAGTTCCATGGAAATCAGGGGTACCTTGATTCATCGGATTGACGGCATTATAGCCAGGCAATATCTTTCCCTTTAGTTCAGGATGATTCACGTCCACCCCTTGATCAATCACGGCAACTGTAACAGAATTCTTCCCAGCAAGCTTATGGGCTTCATTTAATTTAAGCATGTCAATATGATAGGACTCGCTGACCTTTGGATCTGGTGTACTTAAAGGTTTATATAGGGCACTTGGATTAACTGAGTTAACATGTGAAAAGCCTCTATATTTCTGCATGACTTTTTGGAGATCTTTTTTGTTTTTTACCTTCACAACGGCATAGTTAAGGGATGGAAAATTCGTTACGAGTGTTCCTCCTGCAATTCTATGCTCTGCCTGTGTTAATGGTTTTGAATATTTGATAACAAAGGTATCTTCACTCAAAGCCTTTTCATTTTGCTGTTCCAGCTTTTTCTGAAGCTGTGGCTGACTCACTTCAACAGCCGAAACATTCGGAAAATTTTTTAAAGAGTCTGCTGAAGCTGTTATGGCTGGACTTAGATTACTAGAAACCAAACCAAGCCCAATAGTAATTGTCAATGCATTCCTAACCCATTTCTTCATAATATCCCCCTTCTCTTTTACTACCCTTATATTACATATATCTGGCAAATAATAGCAAGAAATACCATGTAAAAACTTTTCGTATTATTCGACAATTATGTGTAAAAGCTGTTTTAGTGGACACTTTCACTGTCATTTAGCTATTTAAAAGGGGCAGAATGACATGTACAAGTCATTCTGCCCCTTTCACCACGTTTATCTGATTAAAAAACCTTTTAACATATATTTTAAAATCTGCTTTTTTCTCATTTCTTTTATTTCAGAGATTTCTAGCTTTGCTAGATTTATAGGTGAATAAATGGACGGCCCTTCACCTTTTTTTATGGCGGATGGTTCGCTAACAATGAGCTCACCTTTTTCAACTCCAGATTTGACTTGGACATTGTGACCGGATTTTATTCCCGTCTTAATTTCTCTTTCCTCAAGCTTGCCACTCGAATTAATGACCCAGACAAAGGAGCCCTTCTTTTTCTTTACTACACTTTGCTGAGGAATCATAAGTGCACCATTAATCTCCTTTGTTATAAAGGTAACCTCCACATGAGATCCTTGAAGAAGATCAGGTGCTTCATCATCCAATTGAATGGAAAAAGGATATTTGCTTGCTTTTTGTTCTGAATAAGCTCCATTGGGCAAATGGTCAGCTTTTGCAAGAGTTCCATTAAGCTTGCCCTTTTTAGTAGAAACGACAGCAGGAATACCTATTTCCACCATATCCCTTTCTTCTTCATTCAAGCTTCCTTGAATCGTTGGAATCGCTGAGCTGATCGTTATCAATGGGTTTCCTAAACTCACATTTACATCCTTCACAATGCCGTCAACCTCACTCACAACCGTCAGCTTTCCTTCACTCGTTTGGATAGCTTGCAGCTCTTGGTCAACACTATCAGCCGTTTGCCTTAACATGTCAGCCTGTAACTGTTTATTGGAAATATCTTGATCAATGCTATGTATAATCGAACGCTCAATAGCCTTTTCTTCTTCATCAAACGATAAAGAATCCCGATAGTCAGTAAGCTCTCTAATATGCTTTTCTAAAACACTGATTTCACTTTCAATCTTTTCTTTCTTCGCCATCGTTCTTGCAAGATCCGCCTCGATATCCGCAGAAATATACTCATATAACGGGGTTCCAACCTCCACTTCCTCCCCTTCTTTAACGAAGAATTGTTTAAATGACCCCATTTTTTGATCGTAGAAATAATGGGACTCTTCTTCAGGAGCAACGATTGCCTTGGTATGAAAGGACTGCTTAATATTTTCCTTTTCAGCAGGTGAAAAGTTTTTGATATAAGCGGATCGTTCAATTTTGGAATCGTCTTTCAGGATTAAAAACATATTTCCTGCGATAAGCAAGCCGCCAGCAATAAATAAAATAAGCTTGATCTGTTTCTTCATTCTTCCCACCACCTGTCTATATCAAACTTTCAATTTTTAGATAGGATAATAATGCAGACGCAAGCCAGAAGAATACATTCACGAAAATAATAATGAATAATACCAATCTCGGACTTTTTTCACTTACATTTTTCAGGCCTTTATATTGAAAATAAATCACCCAAATTTTAAAAATAGAAAGATAGGAAAAGAAATGAACGATTATAATATTTGAGGTCATATATCTCATCAACACACCTAGTGAGAAAGGTGACGCTTCAGGACCAATCCCTAGCCAGATGTTCAGCGGCAGCAAAATCGCTTTTTCCGCCAGCAATAGACTGAGGACAAATAGTTGAACCACTACGATTTTCTTATATGGTAAATCCATCATAGCCCAAAGAATGACCGAGAAACCAAAAAGAATAAACAAAGCATAGGCAAGTCCCCATAAAAGCTGGCCTGCAGTGATGAGAAGCTTCTTAGCCTCCAATTCCTGTCGACTGATTTCCGTTATTTCTTTCATTAAAAAATCCTGACCTAAGCCGAAGTAGCCACTTAATGAAAATAGAAGAATACTAAACAAGGTCAATAAAGCAGCCTTTTTCCATACTCCTCTTACTTCCTCTGCCTTCCCGATTTGATAAGAGAACACATTCGGGTCAAAAAGTCCCTTCCATAGATGCACGTAATAAATCATCTGTCGTACCTCCAAATTTATGCTTCACTTTCATTCTATCTCATTAGTAGAAAAAATTCCCTTTCCAACTTCATTGATTGTAAAAATTAGGTATTATAGCACAGAAGGATGGGATGCTAGCCGATTTTATAGATAAAGTGAAACTTCCATCAGTGGGGGTTTTCGACGCACAGGACGTGCTAGTGCCGACGTTGCCACAGGACGTGGCGTTCTTAGTCGGCCTTCATCCCCCACTGATGGTTAGTTGCGGCCCACAGGAAGTGGGTTCACGCAGACGTTGCCACACGATGTGGCGCTTTTAGTCTGTGTTCATTTTACGGGCTTTTACGGGCAGTTGTCCCCCACCTATCTTCCTCGCTTCTCTCTCAATCTTGAGGTGGGGGTCTACTGTCCGTTAATGCGGAATAAAAGCAAATCGATCTAAACAGAAAAGGGACGTCCCTAAGCTAAAAAGCAGACTTAGAAGACATCCCTTTAGATGATTTATTAATGATTAGTGTAAACCTGTTTCTGTTTATCATAATTTAGATAGAAGCCGCCGCCTAGATCAAGCTTATTGCCATTGATCGCGTACACTCTAAACACTTGGCCTTTTTTCAAGGTTTTAGAAACTGTGCCATTTGTAGCATACAACGGACTATCTGCTGTTATTTGGATTGTGCCCTTATAAAAAGAAACATCGGCATTACGTGGAACATAGTAGCCCCCGCCTACATAATAGGCTTTGTCATCATAGCTGTAGACGCGAACAATCTCACCAGGAGCTAGCTTCCGATGAACTTTTCCATCTGGTCGATAGAGATTAACATCCTTATTTTTTATATGTAGCTTGCCAATATAGACACTCATTTTACCGCTATTGGCAGCAATATAATAGTTTCCACCCATGTTATAGTTGTTTCCAATCGTTCCGAAAACTTTATAGTTATACCCTTTTTTTAGCACCTTATTTACTTTTCCCTCAGGACTAATAAGCGGCATGTCCGCTTTCAAATAAAGGGCAGCTGGAGGAAGCTTAGAAGACCAATTACTGCTTACATTCGGAATCGATAAATTGATATTCTTCATCTCTGAATAAATAGCCAGAATTCGCTCTCCATATTGATCCCCAGGAACAGCCCAGCGATTATTCAAATCTGTCCAATAGGGAGCTATCCCCCGCTTTACATAATCAAACCGCGGATCAATTTTCTCAGTGACAAGCGGCTCGGTGTTTGCATAGGCTTTCAAATGCTGGATTTGCGCTCTTACCCCTTCTTCAGGCGTATTAAAATAAGCCCCTTTTGCACCGCCGCCAACAGCGCCAATACCTGCGTAGTTATTCTGTTCAGGCAATACATCGTTCCCAAATTGAAAATATCCCGTCTCCAAAATCGCTTGTGCAAAAGCAATATCGCCGCGAATTCCCTCTTGACGACCTAAAGATAAATATAATTCTGCCAATCTATAAATATCCACCGTCGTTAACTTCGGCTCAGGATTCTTTAATAAAACAAAATCCCCCATTTGCTTAGCAGTTAAAATCGAGCTGCCTGCAATAGGCACTTTATCACTTGATGCTTGTACAGGTGTAAAAGAGGCAAGGCTAAGAACTAAAACAAAAAACAATGTAACTAATTTCTTCATCTTCTTCTCCCTTGAAATCTATCTTTTTTGTAATATAGTTTTATTTTACATGGATATTGGTGGGAACAAAAGGAAGTAGGGGTATTTATTCTTTTCAATTTGGTTACTATTATTTCATTTTGTTGACATTTTTGTTCTTTTGATTACATTTTTTTTGATTACGTTGGGAATCGTGTATGATTGGCTGATAACTTGATAGTTTTGGCTGATAAACTTGTGAATTCAGCTGATAGCCAGCTAGATTTTGCAGATAAACTTAAGATTTGCTAATAACTAGCTCGTCTTTCGCCGATAAGTTAGCAAACCCTATTTTAAGATTGCAAAAAAACAGAGAGCCCGCAGACTCTCTGTTTCTACTTAACTTCTATTTATTCAACTCAGCCAATTTTTTCTTAGACGGTGTTTCGTATTTAATATAGCCCTTCATGTTCGTAACGAAATGACCGTCACCTACGCCATATTGGCCGGAATACTTGCTATCATAGCTGTAAACTCTGTATTTCTCACCTGGGTTTAACACACGGACAAAAGTAAGCTGGTTATTTGCATCGCGTTTCCATAGGTTGATCGGCTTTTCGATGACCACTCGGCCAATTTGACCTTTTTTCATTAATAAGCCATCCCAGTAAACCTTCGAACCTGGATTTGGTGTTTCTGGTTTTGGTGTTTCTTCTTTCTCCATCGGTTTTGCAACGATACGTCCTTCTGCTTTTACATTCACTGTTCCTATCTTTTGGATATAGTTAATCAATGCTTCATCTAAAGCAGGGAACTCGTTAGCAATTGGGCTATCTTTGAATGAGGTATACTCATCTCCGCCTGCAGCCATAAAGTCATTTGTCGCAACCAAATATTTTTTATTCATATCCACTGGCTGCCCTTTAATTTTCATAGAATGTACGCGGCTGCCCTTTTCTTGAGCTGTATCAATAGCGAATGTTAAGCCAGATACTTGCGGGAATGCACCTTTTGGTTCTGGGTATGAATCTACTCCATTTTCAAGTCCTGCTTTAATCTGAGCTCCAGTTAACTCTTTTGTAACAATATAGTTTCCGAATGGGAGAACAGTAACGACATCACCTTTTGTGATCGTACCTTCATTGATGGATGCACGGATTCCGCCGCCATTTGTTACTGCCATATCCGCTCCTGTCATGTCTACCATTGCATCAGTAATTAGATTACCAAGATTTGTTTCACCTGCTCGAACTTGTTCGCGTTCGCCATCTAGCTTCACAGCAGTCTTACCAATCTCTTCTGATAAAATTTTCTCTTGATCCTTTTGAATATCTTTAATAACTTTTTCTACTTCTGGATCTGGTTTTACATCTGCAGTTGCATCTTTATTAATAAGCTTTGCTGTTTTATTCGTTAATTTCTTTCCTTCAAACGTTAACTCAACGACACCAAGATTTTTTGTATATTCGCCAGCGCTTACGATTAAAGTATCATTCTCGCCTTTTAGGCCTTCAACAAGAGTAGAATGGCTGTGACCATCTACAATCAAGTCAATGCCAGGTGCACCTTTTGCTACCTTAATGGATGTATCTGTACTAGATTCATCGATGCCAAGATGTGTAACCGCAATGATCATATCAACATTTTGAGCTTTTAATTCCTTCACCATTGCCTGCGCTTCTTTAACAGGGTCAGTAAAAGTTAAGCCCTCAACATTTTTCGGATGTGTTTTATAATGAGTTTCTGGAGTCGATAAACCAAAGATACCTAGTTTAATGCCATCTACTTCTTTAATTGTATACGGTTTTAATAGATTAGACCCATCCTTTTGGCGAACATTCGCACTTAAAACAGGGAAATCTAACATTTTTTCAATTTCTAATAGTCTCTTATAGCCATAGTTAAAGTCATGGTTTCCTGCAGCCATACCATCATAGCCAACTTTATTCATAACTTTGGCAATACTTTCCCCTTGGCTAAGGGTTGCAAAAGTTGTTCCATGAAGTGTATCCCCTGCATCTAATAAAAGAGTATTCGGATTTTCACTTTCATATTTCTTTACAAGTGTTGATAATTTAGCAAAGCCCATTCCATCATTTTGGCTTTCCTCTACACGTCCATGTGAGTCATTCGTATGTAGAATAGTGATATTCTTCGTATCTGTATTAGCCGTTGTACTTTCAGCTTTTACAGAAAACTGTCCGCCAAAACCGGACCATATTACTACAGATGAAACTAATACAGCAAACCCTTTTTTAAACTTTTGCATGGCTTACCTCCTTGTAATCACTTACTATTTCAAAAGTATTATATATTAAAACTGTTAACCTTTGGTAAACAGAATGTAAAATATTTAACTTTTAGTCAATTATACCCATGATTAAATAATCATTTAATCATGTTTTGTATTCCCAGACTCGTCATACTAGTTTACAATAGTAAGTGTACGCTAGCAGATAAATCAATTGGTTTATTTTCCAGTGTGCTTACCTAACTTAAATAGACATCGGGAATCCGATGTCTATTTTTTTCGTTATATTAGAGAAGTGAAGTAAAGAATACTGTCTTTTATGAATTTTGATCGTACTAGGATTATGACCACTTTTCATTGGTTTTTCTTGTAATGTGGTCTATTTCCCTTCGTTTATGACCACTTCGCTCTGGTTTTTCTTGTAATGTGGTCTATTCAAACTCCATTAAGACCTCTCTGGAAAATTGTCTCTAAAACAATAATTTCAACTTAACTTCAATCTTTCCCATCTCACTTTTAGCAGCATTTTATTACAAGCTTTCTTCCAACGCACAATCACCACTCGAAAAAAAAACTACTCCACCCTCCACAGCTCATCCTTAAACGTAAAATAAATAACCCCATCCATTCCTTTAGTGAGTCTTTCTGCTCCGTTACTCTTTAAGATTTCTAATTTAAATGTACTAGGATGAACTCTAAAGAGAGTGTTTTCAACTGTACCGTATATATATTTATCGTTTCCGATCACAAGGGAGCCGTTGCGGAAGCGGCCGCTTGTATTTTTGACGACATTGACCGATTGAGTTTCCTTTGACTGTGGATCATAAGCAAAGAAATTGCCATCGGATAATCCATATATTTTGCCTTTGTCATCCGCAGTCAGCGCATGGATCATGCGCGGCTTATTAATGCCTAAAGGTAAAATTTCAATCTTGCCAGTCGGGGAATTACTTTTCAATCTAAAAAATACAGCATTTTGCTTGCCTTCAATATTTTTGCCACTAAATATGGAGGTGCCACCATACACATAGCCTTGATGAGTCGTTAGTGAAATAATGCTCTGATCCTTCACGAGATTTCTTCTAACAGAATGTGTCTTTTTAGCAGTGTCGTAAATCGTTAAGCTGCCCCCAACCTCTCCGTTTTTCGGATGAGTGCCGATATATAAATAGTTTGTTCCTGGTGCCCCTGTCATCGTAACCGGTCTATCCTGTCCATTTCCAATCCTGAAACTCCCATAGCTAAAGCAATGGGGTTCTTGAGCGACTAGCTTGTTTCTTCGATACTCTCCCCTGCTTTAATATACAATAGGGTACAACATACAGACACTACAAAGCGTTTGCTCAAGACTTCTACAGCCAAACACCTCAGCGGTGCTTATCGACTGCATGGGCTCGTTTCTAACCCAACACTCCTTTAAATTCCAAAACTACTTATTTTGTTTTGATTACTTGATTTTATTCGTATAATTTCTATGTCATGTAGTTTCTTAAAATGATCATATTCATCCATACATAAATACCTATTAATGCTATCAAGAGATTCCGTTACATTTTTTATGAGATAAGCAGAGTACAAATCACGTTGGACACGTTCATTTCTTATAAGATTCCATCTTTCAGACAAGGATTTCTTTTGAAAGGTGTCCGTCTCGTGATGATACTGACTAGCTTTTACCTTCGAGGTGTTGATCTTTTTCAGTTCTATGCCGAAGATAGATAGCTTTTGTTCTAAAATGGTTATAAGCATAGAGGGCGCTTTCCTAGCTATAGATTTTCCAAACCGTTTCTTTCGGCTGAAACGTCCGTTCTTGTTTCTAGTTGTTTCTTTTGCCCGTTTTTGAAGGGCTTGAAAATTCATGGTTTCAATAAAGAATTCATCACCTTGCTCTAATATTTGATTAGCTAAAAGGCAATGGTCTTGTTTTCGATAGACGGAAAGAAGTCGATTTATCTCTTGAAATGTTGCCTTTAGCTTGCCGTATCTTTTGGAATGCACCCATTTCTTTGAGGAACGATTGATGGTTCCGTCTTTATTAAACTTCTCTGGATTCATGGCCCTTCGGCTTCGGTCCATGGACCGTTGAATTAGACGGATTTCTTTTTGAATATGTATGACACTGGGAGCTAGTTCAACTAAAGATGCTTTAGAATCTGACACAATCGCGGCTGTTTGTGTACCAATGTCAATGCCAACTCTGCCTTTTCCAAGTTTGCCTTTTATTCCAACTTGATTATATTTTTGAGGAGGTGTACCTTCCAAGATCAGTTGAATTTGATATCGAATGGTTCCTTTCATAAAGGTTCGCAAAATCCGGGAATATTTTACTCTGCTTTCTAGAGCAAGAAACGCATAGTCATCCTTTGGTTTTATTCGAACAGGCAACTCTAATCCCAGCCAATAAATCTTTCTGTCCTTATAACGAATCCCAGCGGCGTTCGTTTTTCCCTCTACAGAATTCAATTTTCCAAATCCTTTAAAAGAAACTTTTGTCGCCATCCCTATTTGTTTCTTTTTAACTGTATGAAATGCACGAGATGCGAGTTTTTGAGCTGTATGGGAATCGATTAAATGTTTAAATCGAGTTTGCATGGACTTTACATATGTATGGAGTGCATATTCCTCCAATTTAAATCGTTTGTGCAAATGACGGAATGTAGTGGATCGTAGTTTGCGTTCTGATGGGGTCGATGAAGGAAGTTTACGGGCTTTCTGATAATCCTTAGATTCTTGCATGACTCGCAATCGTTTATCCGCTACTGCTAAACATGCATTATAGATTTTTCGAGCAATCTCAAACCTTTTTTCAAGAATATGGGCCTCATGATGTCGAGTTTGAAGAGGAAGTGTTAATACATAACTGGACGTAGAAGAAGCCATGCAGCAGCCTCCTTTCCTTCTCATGCATTTTATTGATTATTCACCACAGTTGGAACCTAAAGACCATTTCTAACATAGTATATCAGATTCAAAGAATAAAGAACATATGTTTCTGTACGAATTTTCAGATACTTGAAGTACCGCTAACGATTTTGACCTTTTAGCGGTACTCCGTATCTGACCTCACTTTCATCCCACGTCTAAAGACGGGCTATGCCCGGTGTGGGCTTTCTCGTTCGGGAAATCTGTAAAAAGGGGCTCAACATAAGGATTCTGGGAAAAATTAATCTCATTTATTTTTCCACCCGGATATACCCCTAAGTAAAACCGACCGTTCATCGCCGCAAATCCTTCGACTTGTCCCACTCTATCGATCGTTGAAAAAGATTTGGTCTCTGGATGATAGACGCCCATTTTTTCCGATACATAGCTGCTAATATAAATATTCCCATCAGGTCCCGCTGCCAAATTGTAAATGGGCACACCCAAAGCAGGCAGTGTAAAGCGATCTACAACTAAATCTTCCGTTTCCAAATCATATGTAAAGAAGGTCCCTGTATTTCCAAGCAACCTGTTAAAAATGTTTTGCCCCCTTGTTTAACATAATCAAGTGATACTGCCTCTGTACCTGATAATGAGTTTTTAGATGGTGTTATTTTCCCAGTCTGTAAATCTAATTTTTGTAAGTGGTAATCATTTGTAAAATAAACATTCTTCCCGTTCGGAGACAGCTTTGAAACGCCTCTTGATTTTGCATTTAGTTCGCCTTTGAACTTATATGACTGTGCATCGAACATGAGAATCTTATTTGGCTTTTCCAGTTTGGCAAATAGTACACCGCCTGCTTGATCTAAATCATAAATAGAAGTGATGTTCTTATACTGAGCCGGCAAAATGGATTTTTTCTCATTTGTTTTCAGATTCCAGGCAATTAAATCAGCATTTGCCCCAACTCCAACAAACATCGTATGGGTCTTTGGATTATAGGCTAGACTTCGGCCAATCGTTTTTCCTTTGGAAGCTTGGCCAAGATTTTGGAACTTTCCATTGCTATATTTGAAAAGCCCGCCCTCATAGGAAGTACTCCCGTAAATATTGCCGTCCTTATCAACCTCGATGTCATGAATAGAGGTACTGCCGCTCGTCGCTTTGCCAACATCCGTCAGTTTCTTTTGATTCGGGTTATATTTATAAAGCTTATTTGAAGGCGTTCCTCCAATCCAAACCTCGCCTTTTCCATCTGTTTCAATCGTTATGGATACGATGGTCAGTTTGTAGATATTAACGGCTTTATTGATTCAGAGGAAGTGGTTGTTCAGATTGTGAATTATGGAGGCAATATGATTCCTCCTAACGATCTTCCGCATCTCTTTGATATGTTTTATATTAGTGATAAAGCACGAACTCTTCAAAACGGTGGCACAGGTCTTGGATTGTTCATTGCGAAGAATATTGTGGAACAACATAATGGAACGATTTCTGCAAAAAGTAGTTTAATACGTACGTTATTTGAAGTTCGTTTGCCTCAGGAAAATTTATCGAAAGAATATGTTTAAATCTCAAGTGAGTAAATTTCAGAAAAATTTTATATTTACCCTACTCTTTATTTAAGAAGTTTTTTCTATCCTATAAGTACTATTAGGGAGGAAAATGAAAATGAAGAAGTGGGGATTTTTTTTATTATTAATATTGTGCATAGGGTTTGTAGCCGGTAATACAACATCGATTTTTCAAGATGACAAAAATCATTTAGATTATAGGGAGTCTTATGAAAGCGTTCAAAATAAAGAGATTACAGAAGATCAGATCTATCAAGGAAATCTACTCTTGGTCAACTATGAATACCCTGTTCGTCAAGAGAGTGTGAAATCCGATGTCGTAAATTTATTTAAGCATGGAGAATTATCAAAAGGATATGGGGTGTTTGATACCGATATTCATTTGTCAGAGGAAGTGGCACAAAAATTTTCAGAGATGGTAGACGCTGCTGAAAAAGATGGGGTTCACCATTTTTTAATTAGTAGCGGGTATCGAGACTTTGAAGAGCAAAATAGACTTTATCAAGAAATGGGTTCTAACTACGCCTTGCCAGCAGGCTACAGCGAACATAATTATGGTTATCACTTGATGTGGGATCTACTCAAAAGAAGATGAGTGAAGCACCTGAAGGAAAGCGCTTGGAAATACGGCTTTGTTTTACGGTATCCAAAGGACAAAACTGATGTTACCGGAATTCAATATGAGCCATGGCATATTCACTATGCTGGTTTGCCTCACAGCGCGATTATGAAGGAAAAAAATTTAGTTTTGGAAGAATATTTAAATTATCTAAAAGAAGAAAAGGACATTTTCACTTGTATTAATGGGATAAAATATACAGTTTCTTATTACCCCGTTTCTCACAGCGTGACAATTAAAGTACCGGTGAATCTCTATTATGAGATATCAGGCAACAATATGGATGGAGTAATTGTGACTGTGTCTGAATGATATATAGATAGGACTACTAGTAAAAGCCAGCTAATCTTACCTATAATTTGCTCCCTCAATTTCACATTAGAAATTAATCCACGAAAAAATTTATAGGATTATAAAAGGAGGAGTAATTATTAACTGAAAATTCCCCTGACACTATTAGTAATCTATACAGCACTAATACAATTAAAGCAAACGAACTGTTAGGAGATGTTACACTTACAGAATTAAAGACTTGGTGGAATTGAGACATTCTAGTTTAATGATTAACTTTTCTTCATCAAAGGGAAAATCTTTAATCAAACGTTTGATTAAACAAGCATTAGGAATCATTAGAAAAACTTGGCGTTCCTCTAGTCCTTTTTGGCGAATGTCTTAGTTTTTCTTATGCGATCTTATTAGCAGATATTTCGGATTAACCCCCGTATTTTGGACAGCATCTCTCTTAATCTCACTTTATCTTAAAATTACGTTCTTTTTCATTTCCTTTTGTCCTTTTGAGATGATAGCCATTTCTTCCATTCCATCAAGGGTAAAGGCTCCGCCCGACTACCGTCGCCCTTGACTCCATTCCAGTAATAGCTGAAATTAACTTTGGGACAAGAGGAAGAAAAAATGGAAGGGGCGATTAAACTCGTACCTCTTTGATTTTCATGTTTTCACATTGTTGCTTTTCATAAAATAGCGAACCAACAGATGAGGGTGACTTCAAAGGTTGATTATTCTCCCTTTGGACCCCCTTATATACTTTTTAATGGACTAAAATCTCATCCTTTTTACAAGCTTACATCACCATTTCTTGTTATAGAGATAGGTAAGCTTTTGAAGTTATCGCCAGCTTTTCCCCCACTTCACACCGTACAGGCGAGTTTCCCCGCATACGGCGTTCCAACTAATCCAATTCATTCAATATTTTTTTATGTATATGCAAAGATGAAATGTAGAATCAGATAGCTTCGTTCAGACATTGCTTGCGCAATTAATAAAGGACCAAGAAAAATGGGCTACTGCCTGAAACGACCCATCGTTGTTCAATTCTTCTGCCCGACCTGCGGGAGATCACAATTTATTACTTAATAAGTTTAATAATCATTACTTTTGAGCTCCTATTGGCCAAAAACAATTCTTGGTTCCTAAAAAAGTGAAAATTAGAGGATGCCTTTGAAAAATAAATCGACATCGTCCCTTTCTTTACGCTTTATTATTTGATTTAAATTCTCTAATTTTTTCTATTACAGTTTGTTTTACAGCTTCTTTACCCGGAGAAAGGATGGTACGTGCATCATATACATTTTTGTCCCTTTCCAAAACTTCGCGAACAGCTTTTGTCCATGCCTGCAGACATTCTGTATTCACGTTAATCTTTGCATGGCCAAGTTCAATTGCCTGTTGAATTTGGTAGTCAGGGATACCTGAACCGCCGTGTAGTACAAGCGGCAAATTAGTCATTTCTGAAATCTCCTTCATTTCCGCAAATCCTAATTTGGGCACACCTTGGTATGGACCATGAACAGACCCTAGAGCGGCTGCTAATGCATCAATCCCTGTTTCTTTGACAATACGTAAACATTCCTCCGGATCTGCATATTGAATCCCGCCGATAAGTCCATCTTCATTACCACCAACAGTTCCAACCTCCGCTTCAACCGTCACTCCATAATTTCCTGCATAATCTGTCACTTGTTTGGTCATTTCAATATTTCCATCAATTGGATGATGTGATCCGTCTATCATAACGGAAGTGTACCCGGCATCAATCGCCTCCATGCAACGTTCCACACTGCGGCCATGATCTAAGTGCAAGGCAACTGGAACGGTAATGTTCTTTGTTTCTACAATACAATTAACCATTGCGGCAACTGTCTTAAACCCGCCTAAGTAATCTACTAGTCTGTCAGAAGATGATACAATAACAGGAGCTTGTTCTTCCTGTGCTGCCTCTAGAATCGCTTCTGCCCATTGAAAGCTGTTTATGTTAAATGCTCCAACTGCATATTTTCCTTCTTTAGCTTTTGATAGCATCTCTTTCATAGAAACTAATCTTGATGATTGTGCTGTTGTCACCTGTCTCACCTCTCTTAATCGTGAATAGAATTGTAGGAAGCGAGGGTTTTTCAGACCCTCGCAACCGATTCTTCACTCTATTAGTATTGTTTTGCCGTTTCTAATTTTTGCTTTCTAGATTCAAATGCCTGTTGAATGCCCTCTTTATTAGATACTTCTGCCACTCCAACATTCCACCAGCTGTCATAACCTTCTGTCATTGTTTTTGGAAGCACTTTAATCTCAATTAAAGTAGAAACTTCCTGCTTTTTCGCATCTTCTAAAGCTACTTTCAATTGTTCGATAGTATTAACACGGTATGTTTTCGCACCATAGCCTTCAGCCACTTTTGCATAGTCAATATTTAAAACTTTATTGTCATGTGTTCTGAACTCTGTGAAATAAGTTCCCATGCCATTGCCCATTTGCAGGTTATTAATACAACCGAAACCAGAGTTATCAAAAAGAACAACATTGATTTTTTTACCATACTGAATCGCTGTGATCAGCTCAGAGTGCAGCATTAAGAAACTACCGTCACCAACAAGAGAATAAACTTCTTTATCCGGATTAGCTAATTTAACACCTAGTGCACCTGAAACTTCATATCCCATACATGAGTATCCGTATTCTACGTTATACGTGTTCGCTACAGTCGAATTCCAAATACGCTGAACATCGCCAGGAAGGGATCCGGCAGAAGCAATAATCGTACTACCCGGATCAATCGTATCATTGACAGCGATTAATGCTGTTGTCTGCGCTAATTCGGTGTTTAATACATCGGCATACTCATTTAAAACCTCTTGTGAGAAGTGGTTCCTAATTTCCGGTTCAAAGTTTTCACGAGTAAAGGTTACTTTGCTTAAGCGGTCACGCTCAGCATTCCACTCTTGCTTCAATTCAGCAATTGTTTGTCCGAACTCACTCTCATATCCATCTAATAGCGGTGCTAATTGCTCCAATGTTGTTTTTGCATCGGCAACTACTTGGAAGGCATCCATTTTATACGCCTGCATGCGGCTGACATTTATATTTAAAAACTTAGCTGTTTCAAAGTTGAATGCTGTTTTAGATGATGTTACGAAATCTGTATAGCGGGTACCGATTCCGATAATTAAATCTGCCTGGCGTGCTGCTTTATTAGCTGCCAGTGTACCAGTAACGCCCATACCACCTAAGTTATTTTTATAAGTAGATTCAACAGTTGCTTTACCAGCTTGTGTTTCTACTAATGGAATACTATGTTTTTCAGAGAGAGCCACTAAAATGTCACGTGCTTCTGAATATTTAGCTCCGCCGCCAACAAGGATTAACGGCTTTTTACTTGCTTTAATCATTTCGGCAGCGCCTTTTAGTTCACGTTCCACCGGTGCTTTACGATCCAAATAGTGTACGCGTCTTTCGAAGAATTCTTCATCATAATCATATGCTTCACCTTCGACATCCTGCGCTAAGCAAATCGTTACAGGGCCTGCTTTGCCTGGATCAGTCATGACTTCAAATGCCCGAATAAGACTTGACAATAACTGCTCAGGACGGGTAATACGGTCCCAATATCTCGAGACAGGTTTCAGGGCATCATTTGTCGTAACCGCTGCGCTATATTCCTGTTCCACTTGCTGTAATACAGGGTCAGGCTGTCTTGATGCAAATGTATCCCCTGGTAAAAGTAACATCGGAATATTGTTTGCAAGTGCTGTTCCGGCAGCAGTCACTAGATTCGCAGATCCTGGTCCAACAGATGTTGTCACAGCATAGATTTTCTGGCGTAGCATTTGTTTGCTGTAAGCCATCGCTGCAAGTGCCATCCCTTGTTCATTTTTCCCCTGAAAAACCTTTAAGTGGCCTGGGTCTTGTTCTAATGCCTGGCCAATTCCCAATACGTTTCCGTGTCCGAACACACTGAATATACCTTCAACAAATGGGAATTCTTCTCCGTCAACATGGATATATTGCTGGTTTAAAAATTTGATTAGGGCTTGCGCAGTTGTTAATCTAGTTTTCCCCATGACATTTTCACCTCTTACTGATTTGTCACTGCTTCTTTAGAGCGGTCAGCAATTAATTGCTCAATTTCTTCTACTGTTGGCATTGCTTCAGAAGAACTGTGCTTACTTACAACGATTGCTGCAGAAGCACTGCCATATTTTAGTGCTGTTTCAATATCTTTGCCAGTGATTAAAGCATAGAGGAAAGCGGAAGCGTAGGAATCCCCTGCGCCGAATGTCTTTAATACTTTCGTTAAATAAGCGTGGCCTCTGAACGTTTCGCCTGATTTTGTATAGGCGTATGAGCCTTCGACACCGTGCTTAATGACAACTAGTTCCGGAGAATGGTTGAATAAAGCAGAAATGGTTGCTTCGTTGCTGCCTGCTTCGATATTTTCCATGACATCAAATTCATCCCGTGTACCAACGACAACATCAGCCTGCTGGGCAACCATTGTATAGTAAACAGATGTTTCTTCCTTCGATGCCCATGTATAACCGCGGTAATCCAGTTCAAAAATAACTTTTACGTCATTTTTCTTTGCAAGCTGTACAGCTTTTAATATCGCTTCACGTGATGGGCTTTTTGCAAGAGCTGTTCCGGAGACTAAAAGGATTTTAGATCTTTTAATGTAGTCCTCACTTACTTCAGAAGGATCTAAGTAAAGATCGGCCACTTCATCACGGTACATTAAGATACTGCACTCTTCAGGGCTTTTAATTTCGGTAAAAGCTAAGCCTGTTTTATGTCCTTTTTGGTCTGTTACCATATTGGATGTGTCAACACCGACACCAGCCATATATTGTTTAATAAAACGGCCATGCTGGTCGTCTGCTAGTTTCCCGATAAAGCCTGCTTTTAAGCCAAGCTTAGATGTTCCAATCGCAATATTTGCAGGTGATCCGCCGACATATTTTTTGAATGTCATTGTTTCTTCCATTGGACGGTTATATTCGACAGCGTTTAAATCGATGCATGCACGGCCAATCGCGATTATGTCAAATTCTCTCTCTGAATTAAATTCAATTTTCATGTTGTTTTAGATCTCCTTATTATTTATTTGCGTTCTAGGATCCATTCATGTGCAGGTTCATTGTGGAATTTCCAAATTCGCTTCGGTCCGGCCATAATGTTTAAATAATAGGATTCATACCCATCCGGTACCGCTACAGGATGATACCCTACAGGCACTAATACAACATCTCCATTTTCCACTGCCATCGTTTCATCAAGGGAACGATCATCTGTATAGACACGTTGAAAAACAAAGCCTTGTCTAGGATTCATTTCATGATAGTAAGTTTCTTCTAAAAATGATTCATGCGGCAAATTATCTTGATCATGTTTATGCGGCGGATAGCTTGACCAGTTTCCGCTTTCAGTGAACACTTCTACTACTAGCAAACTATTGGCAGATGGGTCTGAGTCAGGTAAAATATTGTGTACTAATCGTTTATTATTATATTTCCCTCTATGTTCAATGCTGTTGTCTTCAGCTTTAATAAGTCTTGTTGGTAATTGCTTCTCTGAAGGAGAGTAGCAAAGAATAATACGTGCTTCTGTTACTGCTTCAACTGCAAACGTACGGTCATTTGAAACATAGACACTATCTGTAGGTTTCTTTTCGAAAACACTTTCCCTCGTACCGATCTCGTCAAATGTTTCTTGTTGGTCTGTGACATTGATTTTTCCAGTTAGGGCAACAATGCAGCATTCTACTTTTCCTAATTCTTCTCTGTAGCTAGCTCCTAGTGCTAAATCCACTACTTTCATTGCTACATATTCTAATGGTGAATTTTCACTTGTTACTTCATGGATTACTTTGACTCCAGGTGCTACTTCCACTTGATTCGGTTTTCGAAGTAATTTACTCACTTTTCTTCAACTCCTATATCATCAATTATGAAGACTATTACCCTGACTTAAGATAGTCAGGATAATAGTCTTCGTTCCAAGTCTATTCAAATGATGGTGCTTTGTAGTTTGCTGTTACTACTTTCTTGCGAGTGTAGAACTCAACGCCATCTTTTCCGTTTGCAGGTAATGTACCGTAGAATGATGATTTCCAGCCAGAGAATGGGAAGAATGCCATTGGTGCCGGAACTCCTAAGTTAACTCCTAACATACCAGCATCGATATTTTCACGGAAGTAACGAATAGATGAAGCATTTGATGTATAAATACATGCACCATTTGCAAATTCTGATTTATTTGCTGTTTCAACTGCTTCTTTTAAGTTTTTAACACGAACAATTGATAATACAGGAGCAAAGATTTCATCTTTCCAGATTTGCATATCAGTGTTTACACCGTCAAAAATTGTTGGTCCAACGAAGTACCCTTCTTCTGGTTGTCTTTCGCGGCCGTCACAAACTAGTTTCGCCCCTTCTTCAATACCTTTTTGGATGTAGCCTAATGTACGTTGATGGTTTTGTTCACGAATAACCGGACCTAAGAACACACTTTCATCAAGGCCGTTACCAATCTTCACATCTTTTGCTTTTTCGATTAATTTTTCAAGGAATGCATCAGCAACACCTTCTTCAACTGTTACAACAGAGCAAGCCATGCAGCGTTCGCCAGCTGATCCAAAGGCAGAAGCAATTACGTTTGTTGTCGCATGTTCTAAATCAGCATCATTTAAAACGATGGAATGGTTCTTAGCGCCTGTTAACGCTTGAACACGTTTTAGGTTCTCGCTTCCACGTTTGTAAACATATTCACCAACTGGCTGTGAACCAACAAACGAAATAGCTTTCACTTGTGGATGATCAAGAAGTCCATTTACCACATCATGTGCACCATGAACTATGTTGAATACGCCTTTAGGGAGACCTGCTTGTTCTAATAGCTCTGCTAATTTTTGTGCCAATAATGGAGTTCTTTCAGATGGCTTCAATACAAATGTATTACCTACTGCAATTGCCATTGGGAACATCCAGCAAGGTACCATCATTGGGAAGTTGAATGGTGTGATACCGCCGACAACCCCGATTGGATAACGGTAGTTCGTAACTTCAACATCTTTTGCTATAGTTGTTAATGAATCGCCCATCATGAGTGTAGGAGCTCCTGCTGCAAACTCAACATTTTCAATTCCGCGTCCCACTTCACCTAATGCTTCGGAAAAAGCTTTACCATTTTCGATGGTAATAATCCGCGCTAATTCATTTGTATTTTCTTGTAATAATTGTTGGAATTTAAATAAAACTCTTCCACGCTTTTGAACAGGGACATTTTTCCACTCTTCAAACGCCTTTGCGGCTGCTTCTACTGCATAATCAAGTTCTTCTTTTGTAGAGATTGGAACTTGAGCAATTACTTCTTTTGTAGCTGGGTTGTATACATCATCGTATTGTGTAGTTTTGCTTTCTACCCACTCACCATTAATATAGTTTTTTAGTTTTTTAACTTGTACCATTACTTCAGACATTTCTAGTTCCTCCTTGATTAACGGTTGTTTTATGAATAAGTTGTTTATGCCTTTTAATATGTTCTTATAGTTTGATAACCTGCTAGCACCCTTTAACATTATTACATTTTGGTTATGTTTTGGTTATCTTTGATTATATTTTAATACTAAAAACGCTTTCAGTCAACTTTTCTTCAAACTCTTTGTAATATGTTGGGTACTTTTTAATATTAATCTATTTTAATTGAATCTACCATTTTCAAAGGAAAAATCCGGGAATTACAGCTTCCCCGTTAAAAATTGTGCTTCACCAAATCCAAAGCTCCAATCCGCCGCTCCGTTTGTCGCAATGGATATCATAATATCATTAGGTTCAATACCGCAGCTCTCCCTCAACTCTTGAACAACCAATCGATAGAAGTCTTTTTTCTGCTGGTTGCTTCTTTCTGTGCTTGTTACACTAATCACGACAAGATCGCGGCTTCTTTCAAATCCTAAGCCCGTATCTTGAATGACTAATTCATTTGCAGGGTGCTGGGTAACAATTTGATATCGGTCTCTTTCCGGTACATCAAATGCTTTAACTACAGCTCGGTGTGCTGCATCTAATAATTTTCTTAAAGACTCCTCATTTCGTCCTTCTATAACATCAAATCTAATTAACGGCATGGATATTCCTCCTAAGAATTGATCGTTCGGTTGAACAAAAGATTATTTCTTTATTAACTTTTGATAATGTTTTGGTTATATTTAATTCATCGTAATACGAAAAATCCATTCAGTCAATGTAAATGGATAGGAGTCTGCTAAATTTAGATACCAATATAAATTCATTGTGTACAGTTTTTATTGTAAGTTTATCGGGTGAATGGAACCGATCTCTCTGGCACTATTTTCTAATGCCTGGGCGCAAAAAAAAGGGTAGGAACAGAATTCTAAAAAGTGGTAGGTAATATGAATGAAAATCTTCAATTTATATGATGAAGTTCTGATGATTTGTTGGTAATATATAATTATTAAGTTCTGTTGAAAGCGGTAACGGCATGAGTACGATTTGAAATCAGAGGGTGAGCAGGTATGATTAAAGATAAACGGATTAATAAAATTGAGGAATATATTATCGAACACAAATCAGTATCTTTAGATGAACTGATGACGGTGTTTAATGTGTCTAAAAATACGATTCGGCGTGATGTTCAGGAACTTGTTGAAAAAGGAGATTTCAAAAAGGTTTATGGCGGTGTAGCTGTAATTGATGATAAGCGTGCGAAGTTAGAATCTTTCCATGACCGCCAAGTACGTAACCAAACGGAAAAGGAGATGATTGGGAAAGCGGCAGCGAATCATGTAAATGATGGTGATATCATTTTTATCGATTCTGGTACTACCACCATTGAAATGATTGAATATATCAAACAGAAAGAGGTCACGATTATCACCAATAGTCTCGATTTTATCGTTCGTGCCCTTCCTTATGAAAATTTAAATGTGATAACAGCTGGAGGCATCCTCGAGAGAAAAACGAATTCTTTCGGAAGCTTAAAATATATGGATATTTTAAATGCCTATAATATTAATAAGGCATTTATGGCCTCAACAGGTATTTCCTTATCAAATGGTGTTACGAATGCTTCTCCGCTTGAAAGCGAATTGAAAACGTCTATTATTGACAGAAGCTCTGAAGTATTTTTACTGGTAGACCATGATAAATTTGATAAATACGGGTTAATGACCTATTGCAGATTAGATAAAATCGATTACCTGGTAACGGACATCACGCCAAGTGAAGTCTACCAGAATTACGCAGAAAAGAACGACATTCAACTTGTTATAGCTGAGTAAGAACAAATGCGCAAGCGCCTTCGGAACAATTAAAGGACAAATTGTTCCTGCGATGAATATTCAAAGAAGCTTTCCTTAGTGCTCACCTCCGACAAGCACAAGACGAGACTCACGGAAAGGTGTTCTTTACCTTTCTGGGAGGATTGATCGAAAAATGGAGGCGACTGTTTAGGGACGACAGCATAAGACGAGCTCAGCCAGAAGACGTTCTTTGTCTTCTGGCTGGGATTGGCTAGACATTCGTCCCTAGGAGCCGCAACTAGCCAAGCTTGTGACCTCGATGTCGACAAAAGCGCGACGTCCTCCCAAAAGCTTCTCTTTTGGTCGTGCGATGTGTCGCTGACGTAGCTTTCCTTGTCCTGTCGCATTGTCGACACTAGTACGTCCTGTATGTCGGAGGAAGGCGCTGGAGCTGAACGTAGATAAACTATATCTCAAATTATCAACAGATAGCGAAAATTATCATTTCCTATACAATTAAAAACGGCCTTACCTCACATGAGAAAAGGCCGTTTTATTTTTAAGTTAAAAAGGGTTGCCCAACTATATAAGGCAACCCTTTGTTTATATCTCGTAATGTTACGATAATTTTTCTACCTTTACTGGAAGTCCAGTTTCTAATGACTTTTTGGCAGCCATGGCAATTCTTTGTGCCATGATACCGTCTACAAAATTGCATGTTGTTTCTGAATCATTCTCGATTGCATCAAAGAATTCTTTCACTTCGCGAATGTATGCATCATTATATCTCTCTAAAAAGAAGTGTAATGGATTATCCCCCTTCACACCTTCTTTAGATAGCACTTCTACTCTTGATTCAGTTTCATTGTTTGCGATGGCTGAACCATTTGATCCGAATGCTTCAAGACGCTGGTCATAGCCATAGACAGCTTGGCGGCTGTTGTCAATCACACCGATTTCCCCGTTTGCAAATTTCAATGAAATAACCGCTGTATCAATATCACCTAATTCAGCAATTTTCGGATTGACTAATGCAGCACCTTGAACATACACTTCTTCAACTTCAGAACCCGTGATAAAACGTGCCATATCAAAGTCATGAATAGCCATATCAACAAAGATGCCTCCAGAACGTGATACATAATCTAATGATGGCGGTTCAGGATCTCTAGAAGTAATTTTTAAAATATGCAAGTCACCAATTTCTTTCGTTTCTACTAAACATCTAACTTTACTAAAGTTGCGGTCATATCTTCTATTGAAACCAATTTGGAATTTCACATCTGTCTTTTTCACTACTTCGTAAGCTTCCAATGTTTCTTCATCAGAAAAACTAATTGGCTTTTCACAGAAGATGTGTTTTCCACTATTAGCCGCTTCTTTAATAATACTTGTATGTGTATCAGTTGGAGAACAAATAAAAATAGCATCGATTTCCGGGTCATTGATAATATCTTGATAATCCGTTGTCATATATTCAACACCAGAAGATTGAAACCACTCCTCTAATTGATCAGCAAAAACATCAGAAACGGTTTTAAGGCGTACATTTTTCATATTTTTCATGTTATCAATATGTAATTTTCCAATTCTACCAGCACCAATTACCCCGACGATAATTTTTGACTCTATCATAATATTAGACTTCCTTTCTAATTATCTCAATTATTAGATTATTATATTTAAATTGCAATACCTAGCGGAGAGAAGAAAATATACATACCCAACATTGCAATAATAACCAAGGCAGCTACCCATTTTCTATGCTTCCATGGGGTTAAATCAACTTTATTAATATTTTCTTGGAACTCAAAGGGAGTATCCAAAGGTTTTACTTTTCCAACTAACCACATAACTAAAACATCTGCTAGGAATAGGAATCCTAAAACATATAGATAATGAATGTCCGCTAAAACTACCTTAGACAGACCATAAATTACAATGTGGAAGACAAATGTTACTTTCGCGGCCAGCGGTGTTACACGTTTAGAATAAAAGCCTAATAAGACAAGCGCTAATAACGGCATACTATAGATTCCGTTAAATTCCTGCACAACAGCATACAGTCCAGCTGGTGCGAATGAAATAAATGGAGCAATTATAACTGAAATTAAACCAACGGCAATGGTAATGAATTTTCCCGCTCTTGCTACCTGCTTATCCGTTGCATTCTTTTTAATAACCGGTTTATAGAAATCTAAAGTAAACAATGTTGCAGTTGCATTCAATGCCCCAACAAATGAACTTAAAATGGCGCCAAAAATAACTGCAGCAAAAATTCCGTATGCCCACTCTGGTAATACAGCCGTAACTAAGGACGGATAGGCATCATCTGGTGTTGCAAGGGTATTACCAAACATATTAAAGGCAATAATTCCTGGGAATACTAGGAACAACGCACCAAAGATTTTAAAGAACCCGACATATAATGCGCCTTTTTGTCCTTCTTTAAGGCTTTTTCCGGCTAATGTTTTTTGAACAATCATCTGGTTCGTACACCAGAAGAAGAGGTTGTTAAATAACATCCCCATAAATAGAGTTGGCCAAGGAACAATTTTCGAATCGACATCACCAATTGCATTTAATAATTGGGGGGTTTCATTTTTAACCGTTTCCATTCCGCCAAAAAAGCTGCCGTCTCCGAGGATTGTCAAGCCAATAATCGGGATTGAAAGACCTCCGACAAGCAACCCGACACCATAGATCGTGTCACTAAAGGCACTTAACGATAGTCCGCCGATTAACAGATATAAAAGACCGACAATACCAATCACTGCTGATATAGCGCCAACAGCTACTAACGGGTCAATACCTAATGCTTTATCAATATGGAATATTTTATTAAAAACTAATGAGCCTGAATATAAAACAACAGGTAAAAATGAAGTCATATAGGTAAAGATAAATAAAGCAGATACAATTCTTTTCGTTGTTGTATCATAACGTATTTCAATAAAATCTGATACAGTATTTACACCGTATTTTAAATATTTTGGAAGGAAGACAAGTGCCAAAAATACGCAAGCAATCGCTGCGGTAACTTCCCAAGCCATTACTTCCATACCGCCAACAAAACTTTGACCATTCTGTCCAACAATTTGTTCCGTTGATAAATTGGTCATAATAATCGTACCAGCGATCGTTATACCTGTTAAACTTCGCCCACCAAGGAAAAATCCTTCCGAACTGGTATTATCAATTGCCCTACTTCTCTTAAAGGCGTAAATCCCAATGACACCAATAATGATAATAAACGAAATAACTGAAAAGACACCCAAAGGTTTACCCTCCCATTGTAGAAAAACCATGCAGCCTTGTAAGTATGTATTGAAAACATCCAACCGAACCTATAAAACTAAGTTTACTAATCAAGTAATCTCGGTAATATATAAGCAACCCGGCTAATATTAAATCTCATGGGTGAATAGGTATGAGCCGAATAAAATAATATATGAGTTTTTAGATTAACTGTTTTTGGGGCATTAATTGATCAATATATCTTCTTCCCTTTAAAGCGTATTCAAATGGATTCGCCTTCTTCGGGTCTTGCTCAGCCTCAACAACAATCCAGCCCTCGTATCCGCTTTCAGAAATCGCTTTCATAATAGGTTCAAAATCAATCATTCCGTCTCCAGGAACCGTAAATACACCCTTTTTAACACCGGTAAGGAAACTATCTTGATTGTCCTTAACTTCTTTCGCAACAGACTCTCGAATATCTTTAAAATGGATATGTTTGATACGTGATTGGTATTTTTGATAAATTTCAATTGGATTTTCACCTGAGAATACAAGGTGGCCTGTATCAAATAGCAGCGACACTTTATCAGCAGAAGTATTTTCCATTAACCGATTGATTTCAGTAGTTGTTTGAACGCCTGTCCCCATATGGTGATGGTAAACGATTTCCATTCCCTTTTCGTTAGCTAACTCCCCTAATGCCTCTAGTCCATGTGTTAATTTATCCCAATCAGTATCTGTAAACACTGGCTTTTCCTTGAATACCGGTGTATCCATTTGTCCTTGAACACTATGTCCCTGCTCAGATACAACAATGACTTTTGCACCCATGGCATAGAGGAAATCACGATGTTCAAGAAATGCTTGTTTCGTTTCTTCAAAAGGTTTTGTTGTTAAAAATGCACTAAACCAGGCACTTGCAACTCGAAGATTTCTGAGTTCTAAATATTTTTTTAATGTCTCTGGATCACTGGGATACTTATTTCCAATCTCTGTTCCTGTATAGCCGGCTAACGCCATTTCACTAATACATTGTTCAAATGTATTTTCTCCGCCTAATTCAGGCATATCATCATTCGTCCAAGCAATAGGCGCACAACCGAACTGAATTTTTGTTTCCGCTGTCATTATTTATTTCCTCCCTGATAATGAATGGATGAATTTGCTGTTTATTTGAAAATAGCGTATATTATTGTTTACATGTATTTTTTTATTTTCAGGAATCCATTGTGCGATGGATTCCCTTTTTTTATCTTCCGTAAATTGGATATTACTTCACTTCAACAATTTGATTTGCTTCAACAGATTGTTGGCATGCAATTGCTACTTTAGTACTTTGCAGACCATCAATAGCACCTACTTCCGGCTGGCGTTTTTCTTTAATACAAGAAATAAATTCCTTCATTTCATGAACAAACGCATCACTAAAGCGCTCAGGGAAGTTCTGTGATGTAGGTCTTACTGCACCATTTTCATCAAAGACCGTTACCAGGTTTTTCTCTGGCGCAGCAGCTACACGAAGCATTCCCTTTGTTCCAATTAATTCTGTTTCTACATGATAACCATGTGCCGCATTTCGTCCTGCAACTAAAATGGCCATTGTTTTATCTTCCAGTTGCATCATAGCTGCGCCGGTTTCTAATTCATTTAATTCATCGAGCTCCGGATAAGCAGCGTTTTTACCCATCGCCCACACACGGCTGACTTCCTTTTTCGTAAACCATCTTACCAAGTCAATATCATGGATGGACATATCTGAGAATAGCCCTCCGCTATTGCTGTTTCGGGCAAAATTGACGAAGCTCTCCAATCCAGAACTTGGATCAATACCGTAGCAACGAACAACTGTTAGTTCACCTAATTGCCCCTCGTCTACCATCTTTTTAGCATATTGATAGGATTCATCGTATCTTCTCATAAATCCAAGCTGGAATACTTGATCAGGATGAGCCTTGATAACTTCCATTGTTTTTTCAATATCTTCAATATCTAATCCAATTGGCTTTTCACTGAATACATGCAGGCCTTTTTCCATCGCTAATCGAATTTGTTCCGGATGGCACCCGGATGGTGAAACGATACATACTGCATCAAGATTTGGGCTTGCAGCCATTTCTTCATAGGATTTATATGTTTCTGTTACACCTAATTCCCTTTTAGCGTATTCCAGTTCATCTTCTACAAAGCTGCAGGCTGCTACTAATTTTGCACCCGGAACATTTTGAGCTAGATTTATTGCATGTGTTCTTCCAAGTCTACCTAATCCAACAATCCCTACTCTAACTTCGTTCATGGTGATTCTCCTTTTATCTGCTTGATAAGCGCTTTCATAATTTATTAAAAAGATCAGTTTGTGATATGAGATTTGATGACAACCTCAAGTGTCTATCAACTTTTGGGTACATTTTGATTATCTCTACATAAATCTTATTATTAATTAAGCTTTCAGTCAATTATTTTTATTTAATATTTATAAAAACAGGATTATATATAAATTCAGAATTATCAGTCTTTATTATAGGCATTTGATGTACTTTTTACATCGTTTTTTCTTACGAATACCGCCTTCTGCCACCACATTAGTAGATAAAAATCTCCCTAGTTTTGAAATCGCACAGCAAAAAATTGAACCCCTATTAAATATAAATAGTAGTGATGAAAAAAATGTTAAAGAGTTTACCTACTCGCTAAACGGTAAAGATATTATACTTTCAGGAAATTATGGCATACCAGATGATGCTAGTAACTTTGACGGTAACATCATGATTTCTATTAATAGTAAAGATATAGAGAGCTATTCTAACGATACCGAAAATAGATACATAAGATCTTTTGGAATCTCATTGGATAATGTGAAACATATACAATTAAAGCAAATGAACTGTTATGGGATGTTACACTTACAGAATTAAAGACTTGGTGGAATTGAGACATTCTAGTTTAATTATTAACTTTACTTCATCAAAGGGAAAATCTTATTAATCAAACGTTTGATTAAAACAAACATTAGGAATCATAAAAAAAATAAAATCCCCATGGCGCGTGCCTGAGTTTAAGCTAAAAAATTTTCAATTTATCGTCAACTTTTTTCTAATTCAGAACGTCTATAAGTTTAAGAAAGTTAAAAAAAATTAAAATTTTCCGGGGAGGCTTTTATGATGAAGAGAATAGTAAGTTTATTGTTTGCTATTGTTCTTATTTTTTCAATTTTACCTAACACTTCTGCGAAGGCAAGTGTCATGTGGGGAAAAACAGAACTGAGAAATGGGCAAATAGGAAAAGTAACTATCTTACAAGATTCACAACTGTGGAAGTTTGACAAAGATAATAAAACGTTAGTTGAGGTCAGAAAACTTAATAAAGGTGAAGAATATCGCGTTTATTCATACAGGAATGATTTAGGAGGACTTTACGGTGTTGGCGAAGGGTCATTCATTAAGAAATCCGCAGCTGCAAAATACGAAACGCCTTCCAAAGCTAAACTGCAAGCACTCGGTGTAAAGGTTGCAAAAGCAAATTATCAAGACGTATTTCAATATCCACAAGTAGAAGGATTATTGAATAGCACTGCACAAAAAAATATTAATGACGTTTTACAAAAACATATAGAATCTTCCTATAAATCAGCACTCGAAGTGAAAAAATCTAATAAAGAGGATCCTGACCATGAATACAGCTATGAAGTAAGTTATGAAGTAAAATACAACAAAAACAACCTCCTCAGTATCCTTATTTATGACTACACCTATACAGGTGGAGCCCATGGTATAACTACTGTTCAGTCTTATAATTTTGATGTTCGGACTGGAAATCAAATTGCATTAACCAATGTTGCAGAAAATAAAAGTGAGCTAACTAAGTTAATGAAGTATACAAAAGCAGATCTGTTAAATCAGAATAAAAAAATCGGCATGGTATTTACAGACCAGCTTGATGATTTAACATTTGATAATAGTCGACCTTTTTATTTTTACGACAATGGAATCGTTGTTAAATTCCAGCATTACGAAGCTGCCGCCTATGCAGCTGGAATGCTAGAAGTTAAAGTTCCGTATTCTGTATTCAGATAATTGATTTAAAGATTTAGAACTCAGATTAAACCGTCAAAATTAGCATCCTCTTTAGGAGCACTAATTTTGACGGTGTTTTATCGCTTCTTTCAATAATAGCTCCAATAATAATGCCCTTTATTTCCAAATACTGTTTATAAATTAGTCATTAGGAAGGATATGAAAAAAAGCCATTATATCATTAAGACCATTATAAAAGTATGCCATTTTATCTATTTATCAATATCCCTCAATCTCTTACAATAAAAGCACAAATGCATTCCAGACATTACCACAAATACCACTTATTCGTTACCAAGGGGGATATCTATGACCAAAAAGAAAGCCATTAAAATTGTAAGTGCCTCTGCCATTGCAGCTTCTGCTTTTGTTGCGACAAACTCCATTGAAGCTGCTTCTGTCACTGAGGTTGAAAAGCTAGTAAAGGCAGCAAAGGATGCGGGGACCATTTTAAAATGGGCCATATCAATTGAAGGCAAAGCAGATGGAACAACCCGGCCGTGGGCAGCCTATAACGCAGCGAAGACAGCCTATGACAAGGCTGTAAAAGCAGTCAACACCTTACCCGCTTCACAAAAGAACAGATATATGGCCGAGCTTGATGAACATGTTAAGCTTCATATCAATCGAACAATGTATTATATCGATGCGATCACTGCTGGAGAAAAGATTCGAGCAAAGCAGCAAGTGTTAGCTAATCAAATAAATAAAAACCTTATCAATGATGCTACAGAAATGGCGTATCATGAGCTTTCGCGGGAAATCCGCAAGCAGGCCATCCTCTTGGATCGCGTATACGGCAAGTCGACACGTGACCTCATCCGCTCTCATTATAAACAAGCTGCTGAAAGGGTTCGCGATAGTGCGATGTATCCTGTTACAGTGAAAATTGAAATCGATTTGGCGCAAAAAGCGATCGCTGCCAATAATTTCGCAAAAGCGGAAAAACATCTAGAAGCCGCAAGATTTTACTTACCCTATGTAGACAATCCTGTCATCAAAAAAACACTAACCGATCGCTTAAATTCCATTGGTTCTAATTTTACCCCTAAGGTTGGAAAAGTTAGCGCATCCGAACCAAAGCGAATAAAAGTTGAGTTTAATAAAGCGATGCTTTCCGGCAATGGGGCAAATGGGGCTGAAAACATAGCAAATTATAGCGTTTCTGGTCGATCGATTAAAAGCATCAAGCTGTCAGATACCAAAAAAACGGCCATTATCGAACTATATGAACCACTTTATACAAACTCGGCCTACACCGTCACAGTGAAAAAAAATATCCAAACCACTAATTACGAACCATTAGGCACGGAAGACTATATCTCCTCTTTCACATTTTCAGACACAATCAGGCCAACTGTTTCCGCTGTGGCAACGAATTTAAATGGTAATGTCGAGATCACCTTTTCCGAGCTAATTGACGGCAACTCACCTCTAAACGTTTCAATCAATGGAAAAGCTGTTAAGTTCAATTCATTATCTAATGAAACTGACAAAGTCGTTGTCCCTAAATCAGAGCTTGAAAAAATCGGTTTACAAAAAGGCAAATATTATTCGATTGTTGTATCAGGGGCAAGGGATTTAGTTGTCTACACGCCTAATACGATGAACACATATAGCAGCAATTTTCTCTATAATCCTGCAGCCGATACGATAGCCCCTACGGTTAGCTCTCTGCAGGTGAAGGATGAGAAAACCATTACAATTGAATTTAGCGAAGCATTAGCAGACTTCAATGCTTCAAATCACCTTGCCATTACAAAAAACAATTCCACCATTAGACCAGCATCCATTAAAGACATCTCCGACGGCAGAAAAACAAAATTCGAAATTGAACTGCCTGCAACCATTTACAGTAAAAATGACATCTCCGTTTATTTATATATACAAGTAAAGTCATATAAGGATCTTGATGGCAATACAGGACGGACATATGAAAAAACCGTCACGATGACCAAGGATCTGACACCACCTAGATTTGTTAGTGCCCAATTCGATAAGAATACAAATGAATTCCGGCTAACCTTTAACAAGCCGCTAAAAGCAGGCACTCCAGCCGCTGACAAAATAAATATTTCCTATAAAGGAAATACAATAACACCAACCTTCAAATCGAACAGGGAGAACCAAATTATCATTGATGCGAGTAAATTAAAGGACGGGACATACACTATAAGTGGCTCAGTGGGGGCTGTCAAAGATAGAAGCATATCGGAAAATAATAACAGTGCCTTTACTACTTCCATCACGAAAAAATTGGATTCAGAAAAGCCAAAGGTTACATTTTCCGAAGCATCTGGAAACGGGATATTCACCGCCGAATTTAATGAAGAAGTAGATGCAGGGACCGCAACATTGTACTCAAACTATTTCATTGGAAATAGCACGATACCGTCAAATTCAACCTTAACCTTGAGCCCTAACCAACGAGAAGTGACGATTACGCTCCCTGAAGGCACCATCCCGACAACAACGAAATACAGCATTACTGCAAAAGGCGTAAAGGATCTCTCAGATAACACCATGGACATATACACAAGTTCCATTACACTGACCGATAATACACAGCCACTCTTGAAAAGCGGTGCCGTTGAAAATGAAAATATCAAACTAACATTCTCAGAAAATATCTTCCTGTTTGATGGCAATCAATCAAATTTAGATATAACGGTCAATAATGAAAAACTAAAAAATGATCAATATAAAGTACAAGGCAGTTCTAATGAAAATGAATTGTTCATTATTCCGCAAAATGGTACTACATTTACTACTGGTAAAATAGTAATTTTGACAAGAGAAACTGCAGCAATTAAAGACAAAGCAAACAATACTCTAAAAGCAGGAACTGAAATTACGATTAAAAAATAATGGAAAAAGGATTTGCTCGTGGTGAGCAAATCCTTTCTTTATTCTTCTCCCCGATCCAATAAATAAAGCTGCCTGTAGCGAGCACTCGTCTCCATGAGCTGCTTATGTGTCCCGCTCATCGCAACCTGCCCCTTATCTAAAAATAGAATCTGATCCATTTTTTCAATTCCAATGAGATGATGCGTGATTAAAATAACCGTTTTATCCTTTAATGTCGTAAACATGGTTTCCAGCAAGTCCGCTTCGGTTTGCGGATCTAGCCCTACTGTCGGTTCATCTAATACGACAATGGGCGTATTCTTTAATAAAATTCGTGCCAATGCGATTCTCTGCCTTTCGCCGCCAGAGAACCGTTGACCTGTTTCTTCCATTTGCGTGTGAATCCCCTTCGGAAGTGAATGGATATAGTGATCGAGCTTTACTTGCTTAATGACCTCAGCCACTTCCTCTGCCTTTGCCTCTTTATTGCCTAACCGAATATTATTTTCAACTGTTGTGGCAAATAAGTACGGTTTTTGGTTGAGAACACCTACATATTTATAGATGTCCTCATCATATGATTCTGGATGCTGTCCGTGAAAATGGACCGTCCCGGTAGTAGGAGAAATGGCACCTAGCAGCAATTGTAATAAGGTTGATTTTCCTGCCCCACTTTTTCCAAGAAGCGCTATTTTTTGCCCATGCGGAATAGACAAAGAAACGTGACGAAGAGCATCCTTGTTTTCCCCTTCATAACGATAGGAAACATCCTTAAACAGAATCTCTGGATGATGAGAAAATTCTCCTTTTTCAGCTAACACCTTTTTTTCAGGAACAAATTGGCGAATATGTTCAATGCGCTGTAATGATTCCTGATAGACCGGGATTCGCTCAATGGCATGTGAGAGTGGGAGCATCCCTTCCAAAATTGGCAGTGTAACTAGAGTAAAGGCCGCAATGTAAGTCGGCATAATCTCACCCGCCTGAGCCGCAGAGCCTGCCCACACTCCGACAATAATTAAGATAATGCCTGACAAAACCTGAAGCTGAAACGTACGAGCCTGGTTCCAAAAGGCAATTCTCTTATCAATGCTATGGCTTTCCTGACTTTCAGAGGCAAATCGCTTAATAAAGCGCTCCTTCTTCCCGCTAATAATCCAATCACTTAAACCAAATAAAGCATCTGTAAATGTTTGATACAATCGACTTCGTTTTTCTTTTTGCTCGATCTGCCTTTTTTTCAAGGAAAATAAGGACAAGAGCGGATAAACAAACACGATGATACTTAAACAAAAGGCCATCCACAAGGCAAATACCCAATCAAACAGGGCTAAGACACTGATGGAATACATAAAGAGAAATAGTGCAATAATGGTCGGAAAAATTGTTCGAATATAAGCATCTTGCAAATGTTCAATATCGTCTGCAAGTGTGCCTAGTAAATCCCCCGTTTGGAACCGGGAACGGATAAACAATGCTTGCGGCTCTAATATTCCGTACAGCTTCACGCGCATATCAGACAATATTTTGAGTACTGCATTATGTCCAGTCAGCCTCTCTAAATACCGTGTGACAGCTCTCGATATCCCAAATGTCCGAACACCAACGATTGGAATATAGAGAAGAAGAATCGTCTCTGGCATTTCAGAAGCCCTTGTAATTAAATACCCCGACGTAAATGTTAGCATGGATGCAGTAAGAGCCGTTAATATGCCTAAAAAAATCGTAAAACCCATTAACCACTTATATTGTTTTAAGTAGGGAGCAATATAGGTTCGAAATAAGTTCATTCCGCACTTTCCCCCCTTTGTGCCTTTATTAGTCGATAATAGACACCTTTTTGCTGATAAAGCTCAGCATGTGTTCCCTGTTCAACGATTTGGCCATTTTCCAATACCAAAATAACATCCATATCTCGCATCCAATGCAGACGATGTGTCGCAAAAAAGACGAGTTTATTTTCTAATAATGGAAGCATTAAGCTCTTAATCTCATGTTCTGTTTCAATATCTAGATGGGCTGTTGGTTCATCCACTAACATAATTGGACGGACTTGCAGCAAACCGCGTGCTAATGCAATGCGCTGCTCTTCCCCTCCACTTAAACTCCGCCCGCCTTGGCCTATTCTTTCATCTAGACCATTCGGAAAGCTTTTAATTAATTCCATTAAGCCAGTCATTTCTGCCGCTTCTTCTATCTTTTCACTTGGAGAATTTGGTTCATACCAGCTAATATTCTCTGCGACTGTTCCAGCAAAAATATACGGATGCTGCGGGATATAGGTCACTTGCTCCTGCCAATCTTTCAATGAAAAATAAGGAATTTCAGTTTCATCTATTTCAATTTCTCCACCTGTTGGATAAGAAAAGCCTGATAAAAGATCGATAAGCGTAGATTTACCAGCTCCAGACGCTCCGACAATCCCTACTTTTTTGAAGCCGTTCACTTGAAAACTTATATTTTTCAAAAGCAGCCTCTCTTCATCATCTGAGCTTTTTGCAAGCTGTTGCACCGTTAATGTACTTTCTTCATTCCATTTGGGAACGGATATCTCACTATCTTCACTAGCAAATGTCTCCATCTCAAGCAGTTCACGGATTTTCTCTCCAGCTTCCTTCCCATCCATCGTCGCATGATAATCATTCCCTAGATCACGCACTGGCAAGAAATATTCTGGTGCTAAAATGAGGATGGCTAACGCAGCCTCAAAGCCAATGTCTCCATTTATAAGGCGCAGTCCAAGCTCAACAGCTACAATGGCGACAGATAAGCTCGAAAAGAAATCTAATGAAAATGTCGATAAGAAAGCCATCCTTAGTGTGCGATTCGTAGCAATCCTGTATTTATTACTTACTGTTGCAATGGCACTTTGATGAGCTTTACTTTGTCCCAAATATTTCAGCGTGACAAGCCCCCGTAATGAATCTACAAAGTGACGGGAAAGCAGCTGATAAGTATCCCATTGTGCATCAATTTGCTTTTGAGCAAGCAGCCCTAGTAAAACAAGAAAAACAATCAAAATCGGCATGACGATAGCAAGAATAATGGCTGAAGTTATATCAACCGTTAAAACGTAGATGAGTACTACAATCGGAATACAAACGGTTGCAATAAAACGAGGAATAAAAAGCTCGAGATATGTTCGAAAATTGGGGATTCCTTCTAAACATAGTGTGATCATGTTTCCGGAACCGTGCTTTCCGATCCGGCGAGGACCAAGCTCGAATAACTTTCGAACAAGTAACTGCTGAACGTAAAGAGACGTTTTATCAGCAAAACGATAGGCAAGTCTTTCCTTCGCCCATTGGATTAAATGCCGGAGCACATACGCTGCGATAAAACAATAAAACGAGGGAAGGACTGCTGACCAAGCAGTCCCGTTATACATTTTCACAATTGCTTCCGATAAAAAAATCGCTTGAAAAATAATTGTGATAGCCTGTGCAACCGTAAGTATTCCAACTACTAGCATATGTGTTTTACTGCCATGATAGTTGAAAAGTTGTTTGTCCATTAGTATTCTAAATGCTCCTTACTTGTTACGCGTTTTCTAAATACATAGTAGCTCCAAATCGTATATCCAAGAACAATCGGAACCATAATCGCTGCAACAATCGCCATAAATTTCAATGAATAATCACCAGATGCCGCATTGTAAACAGTCAAATTATTAACAATATCGATGGAGCTAATCATCACATTCGGGAATAAAGCAATAAAGAACGACGATGTGACAAGTACCATAATTAAACCTGTTACTGTAAAGCTGAAACCTTCTTTTTTATTGCGTAATAAAGGATACAGCAGCAGGTATAAAACAATAGCAAGCCCGTACACCGGAATTAGGATAGCGCCTTTTTCTGCAAATGCCTCTGTGTAAACCGCTGTTAATACAACAAAAAGCACCACAACTGCACCAGAAGCAATATACATTTTCAATGCTGCTTGACGGGCACGTTCACGAAGGGAGCCTGTCGTTTTTAATGTAATAAACATCAAGCCGTGTAAATACGATAACAATACGAACGCAAGTCCGCCAACAACGGTATAGACATTGACTATATCTAAGAATCCAGCGTGCATATTCATGTTCTCATCAATCGGCAGTCCTTTGATAAGACCAGAAAATAACACACCTAACAAAAACGGCGGTAAAATACTGCCAAGCAGGATCGACCAATCCCATGTCTGCGTCCATCTTTTGGAGTCAACCTTGCCTCTAAACTCAAAGGCAACACCTCTTGCAATTAAAGCGAGCAAGAGAACGACGAACGGTAAATAATAACCGCTAAACAGTGTCGCATACCAATGAGGAAACGCTGCAAACATGGCTCCTCCGGCTGTAATCAGCCATACTTCATTGGCATCCCAGAACGGACCAATGGTATTAATCAATACTCGTTTTTCTAAGTCATTTTTTGCAAGGAATCTTGTACTCATTCCAGCCCCGAAGTCAAATCCTTCAAGAAAAACAAAACCGACGAACAAGACACCAACAAGAACAAACCACAACTCACTTAACTGCATCTTGCAACCCTCCCGCATTAAAAGGATCTGAGGCAGAAATATCTTCTTTCGGCTTCTCATTTGGTCCTCGTTTAATCACTCTAATAAATAAATACACCATGACAATTCCAAGCAACGTGTATATTAATGAGAATGAAATAAGCGAAAACAATATTTGTCCTGAGGATACATTTGGTGAAACTCCATCAGCCGTTAACATTAAGCCATTTACAACCCACGGCTGACGTCCCATCTCAGACATAATCCATCCGGCCGAGTTTGCAATATAAGGAAGAAAAATAGCAGGAACTAGCCACTTTAAGTAGCGAGTGCTTTTTTCGATTTTTTTACGCCATGTTAAGAACAGTCCTATCGCGCTAAGCAATATGATAAGACCGCCTGCTGCCACCATTACACGGAAGCTCCAAAATGTCGTTTTTACAGGTGGAATATAATCCCCTTCACCATATTTTTTCTCATACTTTTCTTGTAACGTGTTCATTCCTTCTATTTTTCCAGAAAACTCACCGTAAGCTAAATAACTTAACATATACGGAATTTCAATCCTTGCTGTACTTTCTTTGTTTTCAACATCAATATTAGCAAAAAGGGTCCATGGAGCTGGGTCCTCACTATCTTCCCACAGTGCTTCAGCCGCAGCCATTTTCATCGGCTGAGCATCCATTAAATATGCAGCTTGAGAGTGCCCTGAAAAAGCAATTCCAAGTCCTGATACTAAACCAACGATTAAAGAAATAGTCATTGAGCGTTTAAAAAATTCGATGTCCCTTTTCTTCAATAAATTCCATGCACTTACACCAATAACCAAGAAAGCCGCAGTTGTAAAGGCTCCGAATACCGTATGCGGGAAAGCTACCCATAGCTTTTCATTTGTAAGGACAGCGACAATATCAGTCATTTCAGCCCGACCATTATTAATGGCATAACCAACTGGATTTTGCATAAACGAGTTAGCAACTAAAATCCATAATGCTGACAAAATCGTCCCGATAGATACAATCCAAATACAGGCTAAATGCAATTTTTTCGGAAGCTTATCCCAACCAAAAATCCACAGTCCGATAAAAGTCGATTCGACAAAGAAAGCAAGCAATGCTTCAATGGCCAACGGTGGACCAAACACATCACCGACAAACCGAGAATAGTCTGACCAGTTCATTCCAAACTGGAATTCTTGAATAATTCCCGTCACAACACCCACTGCAAAATTTATTAAGAAGAAGATGCCCCAAAACTTCGTCATCTTCTTATAAATTTCTTGCTTCTTAATTACATACATCGATTGCATAATCGCAATGATGAAAGCTAATCCGATGGATAAAGGAACAAAAATAAAGTGAAACAGCGTGGTGGAAGCAAACTGAATCCGTGCCAGCATTAGTTCTTCCATTAGGATTATCCCTCCTATATTATTCTGGTATATTACTCAAATATCATAAATGACGTTTGTGTGTTATACGTGGGGGTATTGTGACGAAGTTTTATACATAATTAGGCGTTTTTGTGACATTTGTACTATTTGTTAGAAAAATCACAGAAGGAAAAGAATAGGTGTGATTTTTTTGAAAGTTCTGATGGATATGCAATAAGAAAAGCGCAAGCGCCTTGCTCACCCCCGACAAGCATAAGACAGGCCGACGGGAAAGTTGTTCTTTAACTTTCTTGGCGGACTGGCTTATGACCTCGAGGGGGTAGGCGCTGGAGCTAGACAATTCTCAAACTCTAGAATAGTTATACTTTCTTATTTTTCAACGAAAAAAATAAGTAATTACCCATGAGGGCGATTACTTCTCTTTGTGAATGATTTAGGTTGTTCTCATGAATAAATCCCACTTTTCCTTCCTTGGCCATCACTTTGCTGGATAGGTCACTGAACTAAATACGATTGATAGACGGCACCAAAAATCGAAAAACTCGTTGCAAATAAGGCAATGACTAATTCGATGCCAGCAGTTCTAGTCTAACTTGATCAAAAAGAGGACTGAATTTCTCAGCCCCCACACATCTTATGAAGGTGTCCATTTTCCAAAAGGGAACATAACATTAAATGGTGAAAAAGCGTTAAAGTTTAGTCGTTCCTTATGAAAAAAACTTTTTCCGCCCATATCTTTAAATTTTGTTTCCTCTTTTTCACGATTATTTTTTAAAAATGGGAAACTTGGCGGATCTTATTTCCATTTTTTCTGCGCATATCTTTAAATTTGGAAAATTACGAAGCTTTGTTTCCTCTTTTACACGATTTTTTTTAAAAATGGGAAACTTCGCGACTCTTGTTTCCACCTTTTTCGCGAATATCTTTAAATTTGGAAAATTACGAAGCTTTGTTTCCACTTTTACACGATTTTTTTTAAAAATGGGAAAATTCGCGACTCTTATTTCCATTTTATCCGCAAATATCTTTAAATTTGGAAAATTACGAAGCTTTGTTTCCACTTTTTCACGATTTCTTTTTAAAAATGGGAAACTTCGCGGCTCTTGTTTCCATTTTTTTCCGCGCATATCTTTAAATTTGGAAAATTACGAAGCTTTATTTCCTCTTTTTCACGATTATTTTTTAAAAATGGGAAACTTGGCGGATCTTATTTCCATTTTTTCCGCCCATATCTTTAAATTTGGAAAATTACGAGGCTTTGTTTCCTCTTTTCCACGATTCTTTTTATAAATGGGAAACTTCGCGGATCTTATTTCCATTTTTTCTGCGCATATCTTTAAATTTGGAAAATTACGAAGCTTTGTTTCCTCTTTTCCACGATTTTTTTTAAAAATGGGAAACTTCGCGGATCTTGTTTCCACCTTTTTCGCGAATATCATTAAATTTGGAAACTACGCGACTCTTATTTCCATTTTATCCGCGAATATCTTTAAATTTGGAAACTAACGAGGCTTTGTTTCCACTAAATCAACAAAATAGGTAGATCGTGACTGCCCTATCACTTTAAAATTGTTCGTAAGAATCCTCCAAATTACTTTTTTAGCCTTAATCACTTTACACCAATCATGGATAGCATGAGTAGTAATATTCTTCTTTGGAAATAGAAGGCGGAATTCATCCACGCTCCGTAAAATGGCACTTTTCACATTCTCTTTGTAGCCGCATTCTTTACAGATGACGTCCTTTCTATTTGTTTGAAAATCTTCAAAAAATGAAAAGCAGCTTCCGCAAACTATTCCCTTTTCTAGCTGGTCATAGCTATAAATGGGCAGCCGCTTAAAAGGCGGATCGTTTAAATGCAAGGAAACTAGTCTTTCTGCAAATTTGTGATGGATTTCTTTTAATGGTGGAGAGGGTTTGTTTAATTTTTTCATGAAGCGATCGAGCTGTGTGGGAAAAATAATTGGAGTGTTCCGCGGCGCTTGATATAAGTGGAAATTAGGATTGATGAAGAGAAGATAAGATTCAATCGGGACATTGCATCCAATTGCTTGAAAAATTCTACGAAGGTTCATTTCTGCTCGCTCCACCTGGTGCAAAGGGTTCTGAATTTCAATTCCATTTGACATATACCAGCGTTCCGCCTCAATATAATGGTCACCTTCGAAATTTTTCACTTCGATTAGAAGTGCTTTATCAGATGACATGAGCAATGAATCTATCTGAAAAATAGTATTGTTCATGTCGAACAGGAGGTCATTTAAAATAAGGCAATCATTATGGAAAAATTCTTCTATCCAATCATCAAACTTTTTCTCCCCCTTAAATCCCTTTTCAAGGTTTTCAAAATGTTTTTCGTCTTTCACTGAAAGTTTCATTCGACTATCCAAGGTCCTCAACAGCTTTAGTTCTTTTGACTCAGAGCGGGACTTCACTATCATTTTTTCAACTCCTATATAAAATTAAAAATGCTAATTATTACCCATTCTATTAATAATCCGTAATTTCCGCAAGAATCCCCACTCCACTTTGCAAAATTTTTTACTATCGTTGTTCTACCTTAAAAAAAATTCCGGGACGATTGTCCTTCACTCGTCCCACTTTCCTTCTATTATTCAGAGAATTCATGCATCACCAAGGCTATTAATTTAATTCCCTCAATAAAGTCTAATACATAGATACTTTCATTTGGAGCATGGTTTTTTGAATTGGCGTGGCCAACTCCGAACCTCCGGAAGGAATACTGAATTTTTGACAAAGCTTGTACAATGGGCGGTACCTGCTTGGGATCTTAAGACTTGCGGTTCTTTTTTATAAAGTGAAACTTCCATCAGTGGGGGTTTTTCGACGCACAGGACGTGCTAGTGCCGACGTTGTCACAGGACGTGGCGTTCTTAGTCGGCTTTCATCCCCCACTGATGGTTACGGGCCTTTACGGGCAGTTGATCCCCCACTTAGGTTTCTTTGATTCTCTCACAAACTTGAAGTGGGGGTCTTACTGCCCGTTAATCTGCGATAAAATTTAGTTGTGCTAGCTACTACCTTTTCAACAAATGGAACCTTTAGGTCCGTTACTGCGGCACGCTGTCCTTTTAATGGAATGATTTCGATGTCTTAAAATCCATGCTTATCCAAGTGCTTTCTTAGTAATGTAAGTATTTCTTCAGGATTTTGTTCTGAAACTAACCGAAAGTCCAGTTTTACTTTTGAAGTTGATGGTAAAACCGTTTTGGCTCCTTCATCTTTTGTATAGCCAGATTCAATGCCGCAGATTGTGCAAGTAGGCTGATAAATAAGCTTTTCTTTTAAAGTAAAGTTTTAATTTACAATTTATTCTAAAAGTGATATCATAATAATATAAGTTAGATATTGTAGGGAGTGAACAAGATGAAAGAAAAAAACGTCTTTCAGGTAAATGGTTTTATTGGTATTTTAGCAATAGTGGCTCTACTCGGACTTGGTGTATGGCTTTTAATTAATGAGGTATTTGCCGTTGCCATTCCTTTACTTGCTGTAGCCGTTCTTTTGGCTAGCGGAATTACGATTGTTCAGCCAAATAAGGCAGCTGTCGTTACTTTTTTTGGAAAATACTTAGGTTCTATTCGTAATAACGGACTATACTTGACTGTGCCGCTTTCCCTGCGACGAAATGTTTCACTTAGGGTTCGAAACTTTAATAGCAAGCGCTTGAAGGTAAATGATGTTGAAGGAAATCCCATTGAAATTGCAGCAGTGATTGTTTTTAAAGTAGTCGATTCAGCTAAAGCTGTGTTTGATGTAGACAATTATGAGGAATTTGTTGAAATTCAAAGTGAAACAGCTATTCGTCATGTGGCAACGAAATACCCTTATGACACATTTGAGGGTGCAGATCTTACATTAAGAGGGAATGCCGAGGAAGTTTCCAATGAATTAACAGCCGATTTACAGGCACGTCTAAATGTAGCTGGTGTTGAAGTGATTGAAGCCAGACTTACTCACCTTGCTTACTCAACTGAGATTGCTCAAGCGATGCTGCAGCGTCAACAAGCAACTGCCATCATCTCTGCCCGTCAAAAAATTGTTGAAGGTGCTGTTGGAATGGCAAAAATGGCCATTAAACAATTAGAAGCGGATAATACGATTGATTTAGATGATGAACGCAAAGTACAAATGGTTAATAATTTACTAGTGGCCATCGTCGCTGAAAAACCAGCCCAGCCTGTTATTAATACGGGGACGTTATATTAATGAGTGGGCTCTATGTCTAAGAAAAAAAGTTTTCCATTACGATTGGACCCTGAATTGTATGAGATTTTGCAAAAGTGGGCGGCTGATGATTTTCGAAGCGTAAACAGCCATATTGAGTTTCTCCTTCGTGACGCAGCTAAAAAGGCTGGCCGATTGAAAAAGTCGCAAGAGTAGAGAAAATGTAATAGTTTTCCTGCTTAGCAATATAGAACAAACCTATTAATCAAACGTTTGATTAATTGCCTTAACTGTAAAACACAAAGGGGCTGTCCAATTTCTCGGCTATTGGATGCCCCTTTTATAAGCTATATTTTTCGCTAGTCTATTAGGTTTCCATCTTCATCAAACTTTGACCATCCTTCATGAATACTCGGATAGTTCATTCCGCTTTCAACCGAACTCCCACCTATTAATTTTGTACTATTAAATACTAACAGTAAAACTTGGTTTGTTTTTCTATCAAAAGTATATTCGTATGTTAAATTTGGTTCGTCTTTAAATTTGTAATTAATTTCCCATCTACCTGTTTTAAAATCTAAATGTGAATCTTTGTCCAATATCTTCTTCTTATCAACATTTTGTGCTTCCATATAGGTATTAATTCTCTTTTCGGCAACTTTCTCATAATATGGAAAATTAATATACCATATAATACTTCCAACCATAAATATAAATAAAATTAAAATTATAAATCCGTTAATTTTCCTCCTACTCACTCACTACCAATCCTCTCGTTAAATTCCTAATATTGAAATATATGTAAATTCAAACTGAATATATCACAAAACACAATTACGTATACAAAAAGTTGATTAATTACAAAAAAACTTTTTACTAGTTTTAAAGATTCAGATCTAATATTAACGCACGAGCCATCGCATACATAACTTGCGTCTGTCCCATAACACCGCCACTTGGTACTCCTTTCGAAATATCCCCTTCCCCTCCCGTGATTTAAAGACATATTAAAGACATGTCAATTAAATCAATTCTGTTTTATGATTATATAGAAGATTCGGATAATAAAAGGAGACGAGAATAATGAAGCTAGAAAATGAAGGAGGTTCACCTGAGATTGCGGCAGAAAAAAGGAAAGGGAGTATTCTAAAGTATTCTGGTCCTGCATTTATTACTGCTGCTTTAATGTTAGGTCCTGGTAGTGTCACCCTTTCATCGAAAATCGGTGCGATATATGGCTCTGACCTTGTTTGGGCAATTTTTGCAGCGATTATTTTTATGATGTGCTACACAGAAATGAGTACACGGATTGGGCTTGCTGCTAATCAAAGCTTCATAAAGGTGATGCTGGATAAGTGGGGAAAAGCTGCATCAGTCTTAATAGGTGTAGGGGCATTTTTAGTTACTGCATCCTTCCAAGCAGGTAATTCAATTGGTACTGGGATTGCATTGAATACACTAACTGGTATTCATTCAACTGTTTGGATTGTCATCATGTCCGTCCTTGCCATTGCGCTATTATTTACTAAACAGTTTTATGCCATTTTAGAAAAGCTAATGCTCGGTCTTGTCTTGGTCATGCTAGGTGCATTTTTAGTTACTTTTATAGCTGTAAAACCATCCTTTTCAGATATTATTAGTGGATTTGTTCCAGTTATTCCTTCAGGCAGTATCGGTTTAGTCATTGCCTTATTTGCAACGAGTTTTTCGATTGTTGGTGCCGTCTATCAATCGTATTTAGTGCAAGAAAAGGGCTGGACAATTAAAGATGCAAAAAGCGGGGCTCGCGAATCCTATTTAGGAATTTTTATTTTAGGCTTTATTTCTTTCTTAATCATGATGGTAGCTGCAACTGTTTTAAAGCCCCAAGGACTTGTCGTGAACAATGCTTCGGAAATGGGGGCATCACTTGAACCACTATTTGGTTCATGGGCAATGGTTGTATTTATGATAGGGCTATTAGGAGCTTCTTACTCTTCACTCATTGGGAATGCAACGATTGGCGGATCGATGTTAGCAGATGGATTAGGGTTCGGAAGCAAGCTTTCGAATATGAAAGTAAAGTTTGCCATTGTAGGTGTGATCTTATTCGGATCCATTGTTGCTATTATATTTGGATCCGCACCTGTAAATTTAATTGTTTTCGCGCAAGCTGTGACGATTTTCATTGTTCCATTTATTGCGATTTGTATTTTGGTTGTTGCGAATGACGAAAAGATTATGGGGTCTTTGAAAAATAAATTAACAAGTAATCTTTTCGGGATATTAGGTTTGTTAGTCTTGCTCTTCTTAGCATTCAATAATTTTAAAAATATTTTTCTTTCTTAAACAATAAGGAGTTGTATCTCATGCAGAATGTACAGCAATTGGAAGAAATAATGACAAGGCCATCCAATGAATTGATAGAGGATATAAGAAAATTGGATGGTGATATTTTAATCGTTGGGGTTGGCGGAAAAATGGGGCCAACACTTGCAAAGAAAGCAAAGCGAGCGATTGATGAAGCTGGAATCAGCAAAAAAGTAGTGGGCGTTTCAAGGTTTTCTTCGGGCTCATTAAAAGAAGAATTAGAGGAAGCAGGCATTGAAACCATTACAGCGGATTTAATGGATGAAGAACAGCTTGCTGCTTTACCGAAGCTGCCCAATGTTATTTACATGGCTGGAAACAAATTCGGAACAGCTGGGAATGAGCATTACACTTGGGCGATGAATACGTATTTACCTGGAAGATTGGCTGAACATTTCAAAGGCTCTCGAATCGTAGCGTTCTCCACTGGAAATGTATACCCTTTAGTTCCTGTTCAAAAAGGCGGATGTGATGAATCACATCCTGTAGAGCCTGTTGGAGAGTACGGTCAATCCTCCTTAGGCCGCGAAAGGGTTTTAACATATTTTTCACATCGAGATCAGACCCCGCTTGCACTCTTTCGTTTAAATTATGCGATAGATATGAAATATGGTGTGCTCCTTGAAATTGCAAAGGCTGTCTATCATTCTACCTCTATTGATTTGTCGATGGGGCATGTAAATGTTATTTGGCAAGGTGATGCAAACGAATACGCTATCCGCTCCCTATTGATCGCAAGCAGCCCTCCAACCATCTTGAATGTCACCGGTCCTGAAACATTGTCTGTACGCTGGCTTGCAGAGCAATTTGGAAAAAGATTTGGGAAGAAGCCTGTTTTTGAAGGACAGGAACAGGCGACTGCCCTGCTGAATAATGCTGGAAAAGCGCATCAATTGTTTGGATATCCGAGCGTATCTATACATGAAATGATCGATTGGACATCGGGTTGGGTCATGAATGATGGCGAAACCATTAATAAACCGACTCATTTCCAAGAAAGGAAGGGGCAATTTTAATGGCGCTTACTCCTGAAAAATGGGAATTATTACATGATGGTGCATTCATCCCTGCACATCCATTAGCGTTAACCGAACAGAAGCAGTTAGATGAAGCATCCCAAAGAAGATTAACCCGTTATTACATTGAAGCAGGAGTAGATGGGATTGCGGTCGGCGTTCATACGACACAATTCGAAATTAGATATCCTAAATTCAACCTTTTTGAGGACGTATTGCGGATGGCCTCCGAGGAAGTGGACAAAGCGAATGTAAATCGTCCCTTCTTAAAAATTGCCGGTGTATGTGGTCCTACTAAGCAAGCAATCGGAGAAGCAAAGATAGCGAAGGATCTGGGCTATGACATGGTTTTGTTAAGCAATGGCGGTTTAAATCATTACTCAGAAACTGAATTACTTGAACGGACTAGATTCGTTGCTGAAATCATTCCGGTTTTTGGATTTTATTTGCAGCCTGCTGTTGGTGGCCGAGTTTTCACCTATCATTTTTGGAAGGAATTCGCCAATATTCAAAATGTATTGGCCGTTAAAATGGCACCGTTTAATCGCTATCAGACGCTTGATGTTGTAAGAGCCGTTTGCGAATCTGAACGAAAGGACGAAATTGCTCTTTATACAGGGAACGATGATAATATTGTCATTGATTTATTGACAGCATATGCATTCAATGTGAATGGTTATGAAGTAAAAAAGCAGATTGTTGGTGGCTTGCTTGGTCATTGGTCTGTTTGGACGAAGAATGCTGTTCAATTATTTAAAGCGATAAAAGAAGCAAGACAGGAAACCACCATCGATTTAAAATGGTTGACGATCGCACAGAAAGTAACAGATGCAAATGCAGCATTTTTTGACTCTGCCAACCAATTTAAAGGGAGCATCGCAGGAATTAATGAGGTTTTAAGAAGACATGGATTACTTCAAGGAAATTGGTGTTTAGCTGATCATGAAGTGATGAGCGAAGGGCAAAGCGAAGAAATCAGCCGCGTCGCAGCAGCATATCCAGAGCTGGGTGACGATGCGTTTATTAAAACCTTTTTATCGACAGAAGCTCATGTATAATGAATGTAGGAGGCACATTCTTTCGAGTGTGTCTTTTACGATATGTGGAAGGGAGTTGTTAGAATGGATGTACATATTAAAGTTGGGGTGATTGGTCCACTCTGGATGAAGGAATTACTCCAGAGATGCTTCAATCTATTTCCATCCATGACACCCATTTTCCGCTTGTCCGATCAATTAAGTGATGCAGTTGTTTTTACAAAAGATCTCCGCGAGCAGGTCGATTGTTTACTCTTTTCAGGAAAGGCCCCGTATTTAACTGCACGAATGGAGATACCTGCACACTTGCCCTCCTTCTACATTCCGCTAAAGGGTTCTGGTTTATATCGTGTCCTTTATTTACTTAATAAAAAACAGACCCTGTCACATATAAGTTTCGATGGGATTCAAGTACCTTATATTGAAATTGCTAGACAATCACTCCATGAATCTTTCACATATTCTCATTTTAATGAATTAGTACACGCAGAAAATGTAGATGAAGTAGTGGAATACCATAAAGCAATTATAGAAAACAATCCGAATAGCGCCGTCATAACAAGTTTAAAATTGATAAGTGAAAGATTAAGTGATCTTGGAATTATTAATAAATGGCTAAAGCCAACGGAAGAGGATATCATTGTCATTTTAGAACGGCTATTGCTTTCCACGACTCAACGAAAACAGAAAGAAACTCAAATTGTCTTCGGGAGAATCTCCGTAGATCATTCAACACTTATGAAAGACTTTACTACTGAAAAACAATTGCAAAAACGCATTCATGATATCTATAAATCCTTGCTAAATTTTGCAGAACAGTTTGATGCTTATTTAACTGCCCTAAATGATGCTGAATATTTATTTGTCACAAATCGAGGAACATTTGAAAGAATTACGGAAGGATACAAATCACTGCCATTATTGAACGACGTCAAAAAATCATTGAATATTAATCTATCAATTGGAATAGGGTTTGGGACAACAGCCTTTGAATCGGGAAAAAATGCTCGATTCGCACTTTACCAAGCACAGGATTATGGAGGGCAATGCGGCTTCATCGTTCGTGAAGATCGTAAAGTCTTTGGACCAATCGATCTTGTATCCCCCATTAAATACCCACTCTCTATTACCGATGCAAAGTTATTAAGTTTGGCTGAAAAATCAGGGATCAATGCAGTCCATTTAGAAAAGGCATTAGCCATGATTAAACGGAATGACCAGAATGAATTTACCGCTCAAGATGTAGCAAATATGCTAGGAATAACGGTAAGAAGTGCCCATCGAATCTTACAGGCATGGTTAGATGTGAAAATTGTCGAAGTGGTCGGAACAGAAAAACTAACTAGCAGAGGGAGACCACGTCAAGTTTTTTCAATGATTAACAATGAGGAGTTGTGAAGATGAGAATTGGTTTGATTGGCTTAGACACGTCTCATAGTGAAATTTTCACACGATTACTGAACGATCCAAAAGATCTGCATTATGTAGCTGGTGCTACAATCACACACGCCCTCCCTGTCTTTTCAGAAGATTTGCCGATTAGTAAGGACCGATTCCAGCACTATAAGGAGATCGTTGAAAATAAATACAAGGTAAAGATTGTTGAAGATGTAGAAATGTTTATGCACAATGTAGATGCCGTTCTACTAGCAACAGTCGATGGAAGGAATCATCTGTCTTGGCTAAAGAACATTATTCATCACCAAAAGCCGATTTTTATCGATAAACCAATTGTCATGAGTAGTGCTGAAATGGAGAACGTGATGGACCTTTCTGCAAAGCATCGAACACCAATCATGAGTTCTTCTTCATTGCGATATGCCGAATCTATTAAAAATATCAATGCTCGAGATTTTGTGAGCGGCTATATATACGGGCCATTGCCGCAACAGGATGCAATGCCAGGATATTTTTGGTATGGGATTCACTTGATTGAAATGATCGTTGCCCTGTTCGGAACGGATATTAGTACGATTCAAAAGGAGAAATATGCGGGAAAATATGAAATGTTGAAGTTGTCATTTTCTGATGGCCGTCAAGTAATGGTGCGAGGAGATTATGAATGGCATGACCGATTTGGCGGAGTGATTCATTATCATAACCGCGTGGAAACCTTCCAGCTTTGGAAGGATGAAAGGCCCTATTATGCGAATTTATTGGTTGAGATTGTGAATTTTTTCGAAACCTGCTTATCACCTGTATCCCTCGAGGAAACTGCAGCGATTATAAAACTGATTGAACAGATCAATGGGTTGGATGAATTTGGTGTTTGATGAATATCGTCTTCATTGAGAAAAGCCAACGTTCATATATAGAAGGCATTCATTTTAGTGGGGATACGATTTATAAAGAAATCACCAAACCGGTCACGAAAAGGCGTTAATCGTGACCGAATAGATCAAATAAGAACCAAACCGGTCACGAAAAAGAAGTAATCGTGACCGAATTTTTATAAAGGCAATTAATAAAAAGAAGCACAACAGTCTAACCATTGCACTTCTAAACTCTATTAATATTTAAATTTAAACAGCAGATTTAACAGCTGAAATAATGCCCCTATTAGATAATTCCATCTTTGTTTGTTCATCTGCAGGTAGATATCCTTTTTCTAGTAGATCTTTGATATAAATTCTATTATAAACAAATGAAAATATAATGCCTGGTATCCATGCTCCAAAACCAAATGTAAAAGCACCTACTGCTGCAGCTGTTATGAACATAATCGCAGCCCACTTTAAATCCCCTCTAATAAGTGCTGGGAATCTTAAGTACCAAGAACGGTTCTAAACTACGAACACACATATCAATCAAACGTTTGATCAATATGTTTCAGTACCGACAACCCTTTTGGTATCATCAATATATTAATAGTTTCCTTCCTACTTAACTTAAAGACTTCCATCCCCAATTTTACAAAATATCTATCCAAATATTCACTGCTGTTGCAAGTATGATGAATGCCAATATAAATTGTAATACCTTTGTATTTACCTTTTTTCCAGCGTTTGCTCCTAAAGGTGAAGCAATTAAACTAGCCACAATCATAATGAATGCTGGAAAATAGTCCACTTGTCCTGTTGTAATCTTACCTACTGTTGCTCCAATTGATGAAATAAATGTAATGGCTAACGAAGAAGCAATGGTCATTCGTGTTGGAATCTTTAATACGACCAGCATAATTGGCACTAATATGAATGCACCAGCTGCACCTACAATCCCAGACCCGATTCCTACGATTAATGCAAGTGAAGAAGCCAGCCATTTATTAAATGTCACCTGATCCAGTGGAATATCATCTATTCCTTTTTTAGGAATAAACATCATAATTGCAGCAATTAACGCTAGAATTCCGTAGACGAAATTGATTCCCTCCTCAGGCATTAGCTTAGAACCATATCCACCAATAAAACTGCCAATTAATATACTAGCGCCCATATAAGCAATTAGTTTTTTGTTTAAGTAGCCACCTTTACGGTAAGCCCAGACACCGCCAATGGTCGCAAATAATACTTGAACAGCACTTATTCCAGAGACTTCATGGGCACTAAAAGCGGCAAAACCAAATAAAGGAGGAATATATAATAGCATGGGATATTTAATGATTGATCCGCCAATCCCTAACATTCCAGAAATATATGAGCCTATGAAACCGATTAAGAAGATGATAATAATAAATGAAAAATCCATCTGTGCCTCCTAGTGTTGTAGGTTAGATATTCCTTTTGAATGGATTTACAATGAATAAAGCCCATGTCGTATATTTGAACGAAGATGGGCTGTCTAATTTTTGGTTGTTCCTCCGTTTTCTTGTATTGCTCCTTAGGAAACTGTCTTTGCCAATCTTAGCAGTATAACCAACAATTTGATTATAAGCTTTGTAAGTGCCTTCCTTTTTAGTTTCTTATCATAAACATTCATATTGATAGCCTGACTAAGCTGTTCTATTTGCTGACGGTACGCTGGCAATTGTATGTACATAACTCTTCGCCTTGTTTAAGTCAAATTGCCCTTCCCACTTTGCCAATACAATTGTTGCTACTGCATTACCCATGACATTCACAGCCGTACGTCCCATATCAATAATACGATCAACACCGGCAATAAAGGCAATTCCCTCTAATGGCAATCCTACTGAACCCAGTGTTGCCAGTAATACGGAGAAATTGGCACCAGGCACCCCTGCTAACCCTTTAGTTGTGAACATTAAAACAACAAGAACCATAATTTGTTGACTTATTGACATATCAATATTGTACATTTGTGCAATAAAAAGGACAGCAAGTGATTGGTATAAAGCTCCTCCATCCAAGTTAAAGGAGTAACCTACCGGAATAACGAAAGAAGTAACCTCTTTTTTACATCCGAACTTCTCCATTTTCTCCATCAAACGTGGTAAAACGGTTTCTGAACTTGCTGTAGAAAAAGCTAAAATAAGCTCATCCTTTAACACTTTTATCAATGTGATAAGATTTGTTCCTGACATCTTCAATAAAATACCAAAAACAACTACAACAAACAGGATCATTATAGCGTAGGCCGTTAAGATTAGTTTTCCAAGTGGAATTAAAGAGGTTAACCCAAACTTAGAAACGGTGACACCAATAAGAGCAAATACACCAAAAGGAGCGAATTTCATAATTTGATTCGTAACCCAAAACATAGTGTCAGCAACGCCTTGAAAGAATCGAAGAACAGGTTCTCCTTTTTCCCCTATTGAAGCAATTCCGAGACCAAACAGAATAGAAAAGAAAATAATAGCAAGCATGTCACCACGAGCGAGTGCATCGATAATATTTGTTGGGACAATATTGACAATAATGCTTACAATACCGCCTTTATTTTCTAATTCCGCTGCATTATCCATATGCTTACTCACGTCAGCTTGGTTTAACTCATGAACATCTAAACCTGCACCAGGTTGTACAATATTAGCGGCTAATAGACCGAGCATTAGGGCAATTGTTGTCACAATTTCAAAATAAAGAATGGATTTCCCGCCTAATCTGCCAAACTTCTTCATATCACCGATCCCTGCTATCCCAATAATTAATGTTGAAATAACAATCGGCACAATAATCATTTTGATTAAACGAATAAATATATCACCAATCGGCTGCAAAAATTTTACAACTTCTGGGCTACCGTAAAAAATAGCACCAACGATAATACCTAGGATCAGCCCGATAAATATTTGCATTGCCAAACCAATTCGTTTCATTCATTTTCCTCCCTTCATTATTTAAGCGCTTTCAATTAATTGTCTAAAACCAATCTAATTGTGCTGGAAGCCCTCCTTTATCCTGTTTAAATTTTCAGTATATTCCAATTTAATCACAATTAAAAAATAATTCCAACTATTTTTTAATTACAAAAAAATTTGATTAATTAAAAAAATATTGTAAAATATAAATAGAGATGCATTATTTTTTAAAAAGGAGGAGGCTTTTCTTGAAATATAATTTTGATCAAGTGATTAATCGCAGGCAAACTGCAAGTAAAAAATGGGATACTCTTCAAGAACATTTCGGAACGGACTCCATTACTCCGATGTGGGTTGCAGACATGGACTTTTTATCACCTGCACCTGTTATTGAAGCGTTGAGGGAACGAGCAGATCAAGGTGTTTTTGGTTATTCAATCAGAACAGATTCGTATTTAACCTCGATTGTAGACTGGTTTAAGAGGCGGTATAAATGGTCAATCGAAAAAGAATGGATTTCCCACAGTCCGGGAATAGTTCCCGCACTATCTTTAATTATCCATTCCTTTACACAGCCTGGTGATAAAGTAATTGTTCAATCCCCTGTTCATCATGCCTTTTATCGCGTTCTCAAGTTACAAGGACGAGAGGTAGTTGAAAATCCATTAAGATTAGAAAACGGTCGCTATACAATGGATTTTGATGATCTAGAAGCAAAACTTGATTCTACCGTTAAAATGATTTTTCTTTGTAATCCTCATAATCCAGTAGGAAGGGTTTGGAACAAAGAAGAATTAACAAAGCTGGGCGAAATTTGCATGAAACATAACATCCTTGTCGTATCGGACGAAATTCATTGTGATTTAGTTTTTAAACCACATACTTATGTTCCATTTGCATCTATTTCTGAGGAATTTGCCAATCATTCCATAACATGCATTGCACCGAGCAAAACTTTCAATCTAGTAGGATTGCAAACATCAGGAATTATTATTCAGAATGCAGATATCCGCACAAAGTTTGAAGGTGCCGTGAATGCCTTCTCCCTTGCAACCCCAAACTATTTTGGAATTGTGGCATTAGAGAGTGCTTATAGACATGGTGAAGACTGGCTTAACCAATTGCTTGATTACTTGCAAGGTAATCTACAGTTATTAACGGAATTCTTCCATGAACATTTACCGGAAATTAAAGTGATTCAGCCAGAGGGTACATATCTTGCGTGGCTAGATTTCAGAGATTTTAATCTTGATAGAGAAGAGCTTAATCAATTGGTTCTTGAAGAAGCACATATAGGATTTGACGATGGGCCGATCTTCGGAAGCGGTGGGGAAGGGTTTATGCGTATGAATTTTGCTTGTCCTCGTTCCGTTTTAGAAAAAAGTCTACAACAACTAAAACAAGCATTTACATTATTGGAAAAAGTTTAATGCACAAGCGGTACAAGAAATAGGAACTTAGGCTTTTCTAGGGGGGTAAGAATGGAGGCGTGTCATCAAACTATCTTTGACTTTGCGAAAAGGACAGCAGACATGCTTGTGAAAATGTTTGGTAACCGCTGTGAAGTGGCTGTACATGATTTTAGCAATCTGGAGAATTCCCTTATTCATAGTGCTGGAAATGTTACAAATCAGGATATTGGTTCTCCTATTACAAATTTAGTATTAGAAGAACTAAGAAAAACCCCTTCTGAAATTAAAGATATTCCGAATTATAAAACGCACACTAAAACAGGGAATATAATGAAATCCTCTACTGTTTTTTTACGTGATGAAAAAGGAAATGTTATCGGGGCGTTATGTATGAATTATGACATAAGCTTGCTAATGAACATGGATGAAATGTTACAAGACTTCATTTCATTTGATGAACATCAACCGAAGTCGGAAAGTTTCTTCACGTCTATCCACAATGTCATTCAAGGAATGGTTGATCAAGTACTTCACGCATTTAAAAAATTATTGAGTTTAGAAGAAAAAATTGAATTTGTTAGACAATTAGAGGATAGAGGCACATTCCTAATTAAAGGTTCAACTGATTACGTTGCTACTGTACTCGGTGTTTCTAAATTCACAATCTATAATTATTTACAAAAAATCCGCACACAGAATGAATATTTTATCCCGCATTAACGGGCAGTAATACTCCCACCTCAAAATTCAGCGAAAGCAAAAAAGTTAGGTGGGAGATAAACTGCCCGTAAAAGCCCGATTGGTTCAACTAATAATCAGTGGGGGATGAAGAAAACCCCCACTGATTAAAGTTTCACTTTATTGAAAAGGAAGTTGATCATAATGGAAATGATTTATACCGAAACAGCACCCAAGGCAATTGGTCCATATTCACAAGCAATGAAAGTAAATGATTTTCTATTCCTATCTGGACAAATTCCCGTCAATCCGGTTACTAACGAAGTTGTCGAACATGATATTATTCAACAAACAAACCAAGTAATGAAAAATATTAAAGCCATTTTAGAAAGTGAAGGATTAACACTCGAAAATATTATAAAAACAACCATTTTTATTAAAGATATGAGTCAATTCCCAATCATTAACGAGGAGTATAGCAAATACTTTAATGAACATAAACCTGCGCGCTCAACAGTCGAAGTTAGCGCATTGCCCAAAAACGTACTGATTGAAATTGAAGCTATTGCTTATATGGGGCAGTAAATGGGTTGGTGTCATAGACCGCAATAGAAATAGCCATTCCTACAGTTCTTCTTTATTAACACCGTTCTATTTTCGAACGGTGTTAAGCTTTGTTTACGCTTTTCCACGATTTTTTTTAAAAATGGGACACTTGGCGGCTCTTGTTTCCACCTTTTCCGCGAATATCTTTAAATTTGGAAACGAAATAAGCTTTGTTTACACTTTTCCACGATTTTTTTTAAAATGGGACACTTGGCGGCTCTTGTTTCCACCTTTTCCACGAATATCTTTAAATTTGGAAACGAAATAAGCTTTGTTTCCGCTTTTCCACGATTTTTTTTAAAAATAGGAAACTTGGCGGCTCTTGTTTCCACCTTTTCCGAGAATATCTTTAAATTTGGAAACGAAATAAGCTTTGTTTCCACTTTTCCGCGATTTTTTTAAAAAATAGGAAACTTGGCGGCTTTTGTTTCCACCTTTTCCGCGAATATTATTAAATTTGGAAACGAACGAAGCTTTGTTTCCGCTTTTCCACGATTTTTTTTAAAAATGGGACACTTGGCGGCTCTTTTTTCCACCTTTTCCGCGAATATCTTTAAATTTGGAAACGAAATAAGCTTTGTTTCCGCTTTACCACGATTTTTTAAAAAAATGGGACACTTGGCGGCTCTTGTTTCCACCTTTTCCGAGAATATCTTTAAATTTGGAAACGAAATAAGCTTTGTTTCCACTTTTCCACGATTTTTTTTAAAAATGGGAAACTTGGCGGCTTTTGTTTCCACCTTTTCCGCGAATATCTTTAAATTTGGATACTAACACTGTGCTTTAACACAGCCATGTATTAAGAGTAGATCTAAGCAAATCTATTAGGCTTTCTATCACACTCGTAGTCCTTTATCCCTGAAACCTTCAAAATATGTTCATATCTTTTTTAGGTATTTTCTGCTATTATTTAACTTACAATAAATTACATGTCATTTTGTGGGGGTCACAAGAATGAAGGAAAAAAAGAAAAATAGAACTTGGCTCCGTGTAACAGGAATTATTGTTTTATTCATTATAATAGGAGCAGGTGCCTATGCCTTTTCAATATATAAATCTCTAACAAATGCAGCCGAAACAATGCATCATCCTATTGATAGAAAAATGTCAGAGAAACGAGTTGAAGAAATAATTTTAGAGAAACAAGAACCATTCTCTGTTCTCATGCTCGGTGTAGATGAACGAGAGGATGACAGTGGCCGCTCCGATTCCATCATAGTATTAACCATCAATTCAAATCAAAACTCAGTCAAAATGCTTAGCATTCCACGCGACACTAGAACGGAAATTGTAGGTTACGGAAAAAAAGATAAAATTAACCATTCCTATGCGTTTGGCGGGATCAAAATGGCAATGGAGACAGTGGAAAATTTCCTCGATATCCCCATTGACTATTACATACAAATTAATATGGAAGGTTTTAAAGATATTGTTGATGCTGTAGGCGGGATTACTGTCAATAATGATTTAGACTTTACGTATGGTGGTGTCCATTTTCCTAAAGGAGAAATCACATTAAATGGCGAAAAAGCATTATTGTTTTCTCGAATGAGGTATGAAGATCTAAGGGGAGATGCTGGTCGTCAGCTCAGACAGCGCCAAATCATTGAAGCCATCATTAAGGAAGGGGCAAGCCTTTCCTCTTTAACCAATTACAATCAAGTTTTTAATGCGTTAGGCAATAATATAAAAACCAACCTAAATTTTGACGAAATGGTTGAGATTCAGAAAAATTATCGAGCAGCAGCCGAGAAAGTCGATCAAATATCGATAGAAGGAAACGGCACGAAGATTAATCATATATACTATCTAATTGTTCCTGATGAGGAAAAGCAGCGGGTACAAGATGAATTGAAACGTCATTTAGAAATTAAATAATCATAAGAAAAACTTGGCGTTCGCCAAGTCCTATCAGCGAATGCCTTAGTTTTACTTATGCGATCTTATTAGCAGATATTTAATTAAAAACAGATTTTGCTTTAATACGTTAAAAAAACTTAAACTTTCCTTTTAGCTGAAAAACCTCTTTCACTTGAGAGAGGTTTTTTCATGATTCCATGCGTCTCCAACTTAGAAACAGTTATATAAACGCTTCAAATTACCCCTTCCTTAAAAAAGGAAGATTACGACGACATTATCTCAAGTACCATGCACTGTTCTAAAATATGAACACATATATCAATCAAACGTTTGATTAAGATGTTTAAGTACTGACATAGATATATCCCTTTCTTATTGAACAATGCAATATCATCAATCTATTACTAAAGAGTTACCGCTCCAACTAAAATTTTTTGGAGCACAAATCACAATAATTTTACCGATTTTCAGAAACAATTACATCCTGTGTGCTTGCAGGTAACTTATATTTATTCGCCCCTTCTTTTACGTTGTAAATCATGTTTTTACTAATAATCGAATGATGAATAGAATTTGCCGTAATTCGTGTCCCATTTACACACGTTGAACAACCTTTTAATTGGTTATTAGTATATACCAAGCCAGCAATAGAATTGGCTTCTATATCAACAAGATATTCGCCATTACTTTGATAATCTTCTGCTAGCGTAAAGAGGTTATTCGAGATATTCATCCCATCTATGAATAATCGCCCTCTGAACTTTGCATTTGGATCATCTGCATTGTCCTTCATTTGTATGGGCGGCCCATGCAAATGATCGATTGTATTTGCGTAAATATTGATATTGTTGACTTCTAATCCTGATTTAAGGAATAGGAACCCTTTATTGCTTGCTGCTTCTAAGTTACCTGAAAAGCTGTTACCCATAATGTTAAAGCCTGTTGCCTTATGTAAAATCTTAATATTATAATCTTGATTTCCATAAAAATTGTTCCCGTTAATGGTTACATTACTACTATTCCAAAATTCTACTGCATGGCTTTTACTGCCGCTTAATTCATTTCCGGTGATTTCAATAATTTGCATTTTAGATGTATCATCCGTATGATTTTCAAACTTAATTAAAGAGGACGTTGCTGCTAAATGTTCTTCAATGCTATTCCCTATAATTTGGATTTGCGACATATCGCCTAAGGATTTGTCTGTTAGTAAGAAATGAATACTATTTTCGTTCCCTTCCGGCTCTCCCCCGCCGCCTTCTAAGGCGTTTCCGATAATATGTATATTGTGAACATCGCAATCTTCAAAGAATAAATTCTTTTTGGTAAAAGAAATATGGTTATTTTCAATAATTTGTTGATGAAGATTAACTTTATTCCAATGGATACCATAGTTTCTTATATTCCATATTTGATTATTTTCAATGATGACATTCCGGTTATAACCTACAAATTGGATTCCTGTTTTTAAATTATATAAATGATTGTTCTTAATGATTAGCCCAAATGTACCCTCAGCTTGAATTCCTGTTCCTACGTAGGAGTCAGCCTTAGAATAAATTTGCAGATCAGACACAATCGGCATAAATTCTTTCTCTGCTATAAAATGGTTTTGTTCACTATTAGGTGATGCACCCTTCGTTTCTTTTGATCCTAATAACTTTAGTCCAATAATGTCTTCTTCTAATACAAGATAGCTATTATTTCCGTTAATCATTTTAATCTTTTCGATATCAACAGTTACCGTATCTTTGATTAAATATCGCTTGCCTGCTTCTAACTCAAGGACACTCCCATTTCCACTGTTGACTGCATTCTGAAAAGCTAGACTATCATCCGTCTTTGCATCTCCCAGCGCTCCAAAATCTTCCGGTGAAATCGGGGAATTTAAACAATTTCTCACCTTTCCATTAACCTTTAAATCAGAGAACTTTACAGCAGATTCTTCATGATTTAAATATCCACTTGGAGTTGAAACAGAAATCATTGTCTGATTTCGTCCTGCACCTATCAATTCAACTCCCTCTCCGATTTCAAGTTCTTCCTTAATTTCATACTTATTAGGCGGAAAATAAATTTTCCCGCCGGACTTTTTAGATACATACGTTATGGCAGCCTGGATGCTTTGAAAATCATCCACATTATAAACATACTCTTCTGATGGTATTCTAGTAGGTTTTTTCGTATTAAAAAAATACATCATTGCTATTATCAAGAGAAATAGAGATGCTATGTACACCATTTTTTTCTTCATGATTAGTCCCCTAATTTTTTCTGTGTCTAGTGTTGCCATTTCATCTTTCCCCTTATTAATCATGACCTTTCTTATAGGAATTTATCCATACCACTTAACTAGTCTGAAAGATTCACATCGTACACCAGGAAGCTCTTTACACCCGCAACTTTATACCCACCATACTAATAAAACTAGGTTTTCGGAGAGAATTTTATGATTTTTACTTTAATCAAACGTTTGATTAACATCTTATTAATAAATATAGATAACTAATATCTACACAATAGGGAACGTTTGAATTTTTTCAAAAAAAAAAGCCCTGCTGAGAAACACAGGGACGGTTCTTGTGTTTTATCATCTACTCGCTTTTGCAGTGGTTAGCTGATTTCTAATTCTCCTTCTTTAGAATGAAACTTAAACACTCTCACAATGGAAATAAGAGAACCGGCCCCATGTTTACAACCGGGAAACAAGAGAACCGGCCCCATGTATACGAAGCATTTCTAAAAATAATTCACCTTTTCTAGAAATAGTTGTTCCAGACCGACCTTGACGAACATTCAATAATTCTAGTTGATTAAGAACTTCTAATCTTAATCGAAGTTGTTGTTCTGTAAGATCAATACCTTTATTTTGAAGCTTTTTTCTTACAACAGTGCGACCATAAGATTCACACTGTTTTTTACCTTGTTCAAACACTTCAAGAATGGCTCGGCTTTCTTCTAAAAATCCGTGTTCTTCAATACTTACCACTAGTGCATTTAATTCAGTCTCTGACATTTCTTGAGGAAGTACTGATTCTGCCATATTTTTTTGAAGTCTACCTTTAATATAGAATGGCAATAACTCAAAAGATAACTTCTTTCCTTTTAAACAAGCCATGTATGAAACTGCATTAAATAGCTCTTTAACATTCCCTGGCCATGAATACTGCATTAGAAGATGAATCATATCTTGAGGAATATTCAAGTCATTCCGCTGCAAGTAGGACTTTAAGTAAATTTGAATAAGTGGCTCAAAATCTTCCTTTCTTTCTGAAAGGGAAGGAACCTTGCAAGTTAAAGCGGCCAAATAATAGAATAAATCCCTTCGAAATTTATTGTCATCTACTAGTAATGATAGGTCAGAGTTACTTGTAGTAATTATTCTTACCTTTATAGGAATTGGTGAATGACCCCCAACCCTAATTATTTGTCCCTCTTCAAGTACCTGCAGAAGTCTACCTTGTAGTGAAAAAGGGATTTCATCTATTTCTTCTATACATAATGTTCCCCCACTTGCCAATTCAAATAGGCCTGGAGAAATCTTCCCGTCTATTTCAGAACCAAATAAATCTCTTTCTAGTACATCCAATAGTCTTGCTGCACAATTAATATTAAGATAAGGCCCCATCTTGACCGGGGAATCATTATGAATGGCTTGCGCTAGCATTCGTTTTCCGGTCCCAGTTTCACCATAAATATGTACAGGATCATTCAATCCTGTAAACTTCTTAAAAATATATAAAGCATCTTTCATTGCTTGACTATGTGCAATTACATCTTCAAAGTAATATTTAGCAGTTTTACTAGCTGTATGTTCAGCCCCTTTATTAAAGGTCGAATCTATCTTAAAATTTTTGTTTTGATTGGATAAGGCCACAAGAGATTTCATATAACGGTTCGTTAGAAAGGTTTGTGAATAATTTAATTCTAATATCTCAAATATCTCAAACACTGTATCTAAAGATAAAAGTCGGTATCCAATATCGATTACTTCAGCTATTCCCTCTGGAACAAGCTGCATTTCTCCGGGAGTTATCACAAAGTCAATTTGTTCTGGAATTGGGGCATCTGGATGATATGCATAATATTTATGTTCAAATACTACTTCCCTGAGTGCTTGAATTGTTTCTTCTGTTGTTTGCTCTGTATCATTTACGACTAATATTCTCTTTCCTTTGGGAACTGAAAGCAATCTTCCCATATTGACATAATTAAATCCCCTTTTACCTAAAATACACCTTACTCCATCTGGTAAGAAAGGGTGAACAAGCATCTGAATTAGAATTGAGCCTAATAATACAATTTCATCTTTTGAGATCTTTTCCCGCGCCAGATTTTTAATGTTTATTGGACGAATTCTAACTAAATCTCCAGCCATTTCTGTCATTTGTTTTGAAATCAGCGACAGATATTCATCTTGAATTGAAATAATTGTTACGATCTTTTCAGCCAAAATCCTTCACTCCTACAGCTTACTCTAAAGAAAACTCGCAGATTGGCGAGCCTTGGAAAGGCGAAGACAGAGGCGTAGTTGCACTTATACTTAATTCCTAAAATTGACAACTACGTCGAATCATCTTCTGCGCTGGCAATTTATACTTTCTTAATGTGTAAAGAAAGAATACCTTATTAATCATATAAAGTGAAACTTCAATCAGTGGGGGTTTTTCGACGCACAGGACGTGCTAGTGCCGACGTTGCCACAGGACGTGGCGTTCTTAGTCGGCTTCTATCCCCCACTGATTGTTAGGTGCGGCCCACAGGAAGTGGGTCACGCAGACGTTGCCACACGATGTGGCGCTTTTAGTCTGTGTTCATTTTACTGGCTTTTACTGGCTGTTGATCTCCCACTTTCTCTTCATTGTTTTACTCGAATCCTTGAAGTGGGGGTCTTACTGCCCGTTAATCTGCGATAAATGACAGGCTGTGAAATGGCCAGGTTCAATTTCTTTTAGTTCAGGAACTACCGTTTTGCAAATCTCCATACAAGATTGGCATCGAGGATGGAAGGTGCATCCTGTTGGAGGGTTTGATGGACTCGGAATATCTCCTTGCAAAACAATTCGTTCCTTTTTTACACGCGGATTTGCTACAGGAACTGCGGACATTAGAGCTTTAGTGTAAGGATGCAACGGATTCTCATACAAAGACTCTTTATGGGCAAGTTCAACAATTCTTCCAAGATACATGACACCTACTCGGTTACTAATATGTTCTACTACACTTAAATCGTGAGATATAAAAAGATATGTTAGGCCGAATTCCTTTTGTAAATCCTGCATGAGGTTCAATACTTGAGATTGAATCGAAACATCTAAAGCCGAAACCGGTTCATCTGCAACAATAAGCTTTGGATTTACGGCTAATGCCCGTGCAATACCTATTCGCTGCCGCTGACCTCCGCTAAATTCATGCGCATAGCGATTTGCATGATACGAAGTAAGGCCAACATACTCTAGTAATTCATGAACTCTTCTTTCCCTCTCTTTTTTCGTCATCATGTTATGAACAATTATAGGCTCTCCAATTAAGTCTCCAATGGTCATCCTAGGATTTAAAGAAGCATATGGATCTTGAAAAATCATCTGCAACTCTTTTCTTGTTTCACGTAACTGATTATCATTTAACTTGCTAATATCTTTTCCATTAAACCAGATTTCGCCTTCTGTAGGGGCAAGTAATCTCATTACCATACGCCCAGTTGTTGACTTCCCGCAACCACTTTCTCCTACTAATCCCAATGTTTCTCCCTTTTGAATAGACAAAGAGACTCCGTCCACGGCCCGTACATATGATTTTTTCTGGCCGAATAAACCTTTTCTAATGGGAAAGTATTTTTTCAAGTCTTTAGCTTCTACCAACAGTTCTCCCATTTTTATTTCGCCTCCCTTGCCATTTCATTCTGATATAGAAAACAGCGGCATTTATGTTCTTTTGCGACTAGCATCAAATCTGGATCTTCTTCTTTACAGATTTCCATCACTTGTGAACAGCGCGGAGCAAATTTACAGCCAACAGGCATATTAGCTGGGGTAGGTACGTTTCCTGGAATGGAATCAAGCCTATTCATTTTTTGACCTAATTTTGGAATGGAGTTAAGCAGCCCCTTAGTATATGGATGTTTTGGGTTTTCAAAGATTTCGATAACTTCTGCTTCTTCAACCACTTTCCCAGCATACATAACGACTACACGATCACACATTTCAGCTACAACTCCCAAATCATGAGTAATTAGCATGATGGCGGTTCCTTTTTCCTTTTTCAGTTTCTTCATAAGCTCTAGAATTTGCGCTTGAATTGTCACGTCTAAAGCAGTAGTCGGTTCATCTGCTATTAAAAGCGTTGGATTGCAAGACATTGCCATCGCAATCATGATTCTTTGTCTCATACCGCCAGATAACTGATGTGGAAATTCGTTAATAATTTCCTCAGCACGCGGTATACCTACTAGCTTTAACATGTTAATTACATGTTCCGTCGTCTTTTTTTTGTCATATTTTAAATGAAGCTTTACCGCCTCACCTATTTGCTCTCCAATTGTATAAACGGGGTTTAATGAAGTCATCGGTTCTTGGAAAATCATAGCGATTTCATTACCGCGAACCTCTCTCATTTCTTTTTCAGACAGAGACAGAAGATCCTTTCCCTTAAAGCGAATAGCACCATCTACTATTCTTCCTGGAGTGTGTCCAAGTAAACCCATAACTGAAAGGGATGTTACACTTTTCCCGCAACCGGATTCACCTACAACGCCGAGTGTCTCTTCTTCGTATATATATAGATCTACCCCATTAACTGCAGGTACCTGACCATCGTCTACGAAGAAAAAGGTTTTTAAATTCGATATCTCTAATAGCTTGTTGTTCATAATATCGCTCCCTGTCTATTAATCTTTCATCTTAGGATCAAGAGCATCTCGTAATCCATCACCCAATAGATTAAATGCAAGCACCGTAATAAAAATGGCCAGTCCTGGAAAAAAAGTAACATGCGGTGCCGTATTTAGAAAATCCCTTCCAGAGCTAAGCATTGCACCCCATTCAGGTGATGGAGGCTGTGCACCCAATCCTAAAAAACTAAGACTAGCAGCTGTCAAAATTGAGGTTCCAATTCGCATAGTAAAATACACAATTATACTTGATATGGTCCCCGGGAAAATATGCTTCCATATGATGCGTTTAGCTGGTGCCCCAATGGACCTTGCTGATTCCACATAAACTGTCGCTTTAATTGCAAGGGTGCTGCTTCGAACAATCCGGGCAAATGTTGGAATACCAAAAATGGCAACAGCGATAATAACATTTCCTAAACCCGGTCCTAAAATGGCAATAATTCCAATTGCAAGTAAGATTCCAGGAAAAGCGAATAAAACATCACAAAATCGCATGATTATACTATCTAACCGTCCACCGTAAAAACCACTAATTAATCCTAAGACCGTTCCAACAACAGCTCCCACAAACACAGAGCTTAATCCTACAAATAGAGAAATTCTAGTTCCTTCGATAATACGGCTAAAGATATCTCTTCCAAAAGCATCTGTTCCTGCCAAATGCTCCATTGATGGAGGGCTCAAAATATTATTATAGTCTGGCTCAACTGCCGAATAAGGTGCAATAAAGGGGCCTATAAGAGCAACAACAAAAAGCAATAAAATAAAGGATGACGCAATCATGGCCATTCGCTGTTTTTTAAATTTCCTCCAAAACTCCAATAATGGGGTCCGCACATTTTCTGCTTCATGTTGAATAACCTGATCTTCCGATTGGACAATTACAGTACCGTTTTCCAATTCCCTTCCCCCTTTCACTACTCATAACGAATCTGCGGATTCATTACACCATACAAGATGTCAACAATTAGATTTATCAAAATAAACTCTAAAGCAAATAGCAGCATTTCTGCTTGTATCACTGGGTAGTCACGGAACGATACAGAATCAATTAATAACCGTCCCAAGCCTGGCCAACTGAATACAGTCTCTACAACGATTGATCCGCCTAGTAAAAATCCGAACTGTAATCCTGTCATCGTAACAACAGGGATCATCGCATTCTTTAAAGCATGCTTCCACACTACTACATTTTCCTTTAAACCTTTTGCTCTTCCGGTACGAATATAGTCTTCTCTTAAAATATCCATTAGAGAAGAACGTGTAAAACGTGCGATAACAGCAGCTACTCCCGCACCTAGAGTAATCGAAGGCAATATATATCCTGTCCAAGATTCATTACCCCCGGTCGGAAACCAGCCTAACTGGACAGAAAATAGTTGTATTAGCATTAAACCAAGCCAAAAGGATGGTAATGAAATTCCAGATACAGCACTAAACATACCAGTATAATCTTGCCATTTATTTCGTTTGGTAGCTGAGATGACACCTATTAAAAGACCGAATACAATAGCCCAAGCCATACTCCAAACGGTTAACCAAAATGTAGGCATAAATCTAGCTGCAATTTCATCAAAAACAGGTCGCTTTGTTTTCATGGATGTACCTAAATCAGCCTGAGCCAAGTTGCTTATATAGGTGAAGTATTGTGATACAAGTGGTTTATCTAATCCTAATTCCTGACGCACAAGCTCTACATCTTGATAACTTGCATCTGGTCCTGCCACAAGCCTCGCTGGATCTCCAGGTATCATATGGACAAACAGAAATATGAAAATAGAAACTATTAAAAGAGTAGGGACTATACCCAACAACCGTCTAACTATATAACGAAACATAACACCCGTCTCCTTCTCTTCCTCTTTTATTTAAGATGTAACGAGCGCTAATTTAACATTAGCGCTCATCTTCAATTTCCTTATTATTTAATTTCAGCCTCTCTTGCACTCATAGACCCATCAGGAAGCAAGTAAACTCCGTGAAGATAATTCTTCATCCCCGCCATTGTATCTTCTACAACTAGGAATGCCCAAGGCGCATCTTCCCAAATCATTTCCTGTACTTCTGCATAAGCTGCTTTACGCTTTTCTGGATCTGCTGTTTGCAGAGCCGCATTAATTAATTGGTCTGCCTTTTCATTTTGGTAATAGGCAACGTTATATGATTTAGGAGGGATTGAACCACCAGCTAACAATGGGCGAATTCCCCAATCTGCATCTCCCGTTGAAGAAGACCAGCCTCCATAGTAAAGCTCTACTTCTGCATCTTCTTCATTTTGAACAGACCAAATTTTATCAGAGAGCGTACCTGACTCCATTGGTATAACGTTTACTTTGATGCCAACTAGTCCTAATTGTTGCTGTATAAACTCCATTGCCTTAATAGCATCTGAGTTGTTTCCACCCCATACAGTTGTTTCAAATCCTTTTTCATATCCTGCCTCTTTTAACAATTCCTTTGCTTTTTCAGGGTCATATGGATATGGTGTTTGTTTAGAATAAAATTGAAGTCCTTCTGGGATAATGGAGTCCATTTCACTTCCATAGCCCCTGTATACTACCTTTAAGAATGCTTCCTTATTAATTGCGTAGTTTATTGCCTGGCGTACTTTAACATTGTCAAATGGTTTCTTAGTTGTATTGATTGCCATATAACGAGCTACAATAGAAGGTCTATTTTCAACCACAATACCGTCTTTTCCATTTATTGATTCTGCCTGCTCAGTAGGTATAGGATAAATGAAATCGGCTTCTCCTGTTTGTAGCATTGCTACACGCGCACCATTTTCAGGTACAGGCTTAAATTTAATACCATCAACCTTTGGTAAGCCTTCTTGCCAGTATTCCGGATTCTTTTCAACAGTTAAATGGTCACTTTGATCCCACTCAAGAAATTTAAATGGCCCGGTACCAACTGGATGCATGGCAATGTCTTTTCCATATTTCTTTATTGCCTCTGGACTAACAATCCTTGCTGCAGGGTGAGCGAAGTTATTTAACATAGCTCCAAATGGTTCTTTTAATGTAACTTTAACTGTGTACTCATCTACTGCCTCAGTCTTTTCTACAAGTTCAAACATGCTGTAGCGTTTTAATTTGTTATCTGGATTGGAAACTCGGTCAATGTTTACTTTTACAGCTTCAGCGTTGAAAGGTGTACCGTCGTGGAACTTAACCCCTTCTCTTAATTTGAAAATAAATACCTTCGCGTCTTCGCTAGCTTCATAGCTTTCTGCTAAAACAGGGATCATTTTCATGTCCTTGTCAAAACCAACTAGCCCTTCTAACATTGTTGATTGGATAGAACCTGATAGAGTGTCATTCGTGTCCTGGGGATCCATACTTATGAGGTTATCTTTGATAGCAATTGTTATGGAATTCCCTTCTTTTTTCGCAATTGGTTGATCCTGTTTATCATCTGTGGCTTTTTTCTGGTTCGTTTCTGTACTTGACTGTCCAGAACAACCAGAAATTACAAGCATTACAGCTAATAAACTAGTTAAAAAGGTTGCTAAATACTTTCTTTTAAACATTTTGTTTCCCCCTTATTAATTTTTATTTACAATGGCGCTAGAGCACTTTTGTAACGTAAATGATGGAACCAATTCGCCTATATTTTCTTGGCGGGCATTTTTTAGAGCCGGCCGGTAATGATGCATTAAACTATTAATCTGCTCTTCTTCTATTAGGCCAATTTGCTTTAATGTCTTAAGTGCTGTTGGATACGCTGCTCGTCCATTTCCATCTTCTATCTTGATGGCTATTCCAATTCCAGTCTCTCTATCTCCAATTAAATAGACGCCTTCAGCTCCTGCCTTGCCAAATAATCGTCCATTAGAGGATTTCATAAAGTCAGTACAAAATCTTCCTGTCCCTCCAACCATCTCCGGGAACTCCATCATAGCTGTCGTTATTCTATTAACAACCTTTGCTCTCTCTTCTCCCAAAGATTTAGGATCAGCCATTCTAGCAAATCCATAAGCCAATCTTTCAAGTGGCAGTGCATGTACTGGTACCCCACATCCATCTGTTCCCATTTCAATTTTCTCCATCGGAAAATCAGTTACCTCAGAAATTGCTTTCAAAATTCTTTGTTGTACTGGATGGTCTGGTAAATAGTAATCTTCTAACGTTTCTCCCATAAATTTAGCGGTTACTAACATACCTGAATGCTTGCCCGAGCAATTGTTATATAAAGGAGTTAAGTCCTTGCCCGCAGCAATTAAAGACTTATATGTATCTTGTGCATGTGGAATATGTGTGCCACACTGTAAAGCAACGTCTTCAATCCCAGCTCTTTTAAGAATTGCTAAAACTCTGTCTGTATGTTGTGCTTCTCCGCTATGTGACGCACAACATAGTGATAGATCCGGATTGCTTAACTCATAATAGTCTGCAGCACCTGTTTCGACTACCGGTATGGTTTGAATAGGCTTAACCGCAGATCGGGCATAAGTTACCCTATAAGGATCCCCAGCTGAATATAATAACTGTCCCTCTGCATTAACTACAGCTACATGTCCATAATGCGAGCTTTCTACTCTTCTGCCACGGTATACATCTACCAGTTTGGTTGGAACCATATTTTGCACCTCTTTTGACATTTTTATATTTTCAGAATCTTTTGTCATATTATATTACAAACAAAAACCCATTTCAACCTATTTTTTTAAAAAAGGTTTTTAATTAACCCTTATAGAATTAATGAATATAGCATGCTCTAATTAAAACAGGTTTTAATAGGGGGGACGAAATTGAAAATTTTTATATCTGCGGACATAGAAGGGGTTGCTGGCGTAGTTCACCGTGAGCATACTGCTAGAGACGGAAGAGAACATGACCGAGCTAGAATGTTAATGACAGATGAGGTAAATGCATGTATAGAAGGAGCTTTATCTTGTGGTGCTACTGAAATTGTCGTAAATGATTCTCACGGTACGATGCGAAATTTAATCCCAGAATCTATTCATCCAAAAGCCGAATATATAACGGGTTCTCCAAAAATATTTGCCATGATGGAAGGGATTAATCATGAATTCGATGCAGCCATTTTTTTAGGATATCACTCTAGAATGGGAAATGACGGTGTTTTGAACCATACTTTTCACGGAGGAGTCATTCAAAATATAAAAATTAACCAAAGGGACATGGGGGAATTCGCGCTAAACGCCGGTATATCTGGTTGTTTTGGTGTGCCAGTCGTTTTAGTTACAGGTTGCCAGCATGCAGCTGCTGAAGCTCAAGAAATCGTGCAAGGAATTGAAACAGCAATTGTCAAGCGCACTATTAATCGGCAATCTGCACGAAATCTAAGTCCTCAAAGTGCACAAAACCTGATAAAAGATAAAACAATTTCAGCCCTATCAAGCATCCAGAAAATCCAACCTTTATCCATGCAAGGACCTTTTCTTGTTGAAATCACCTATCTCCATTCAGGTTTAGCGGATGCAGCCTCAATTTTGCCAATTGTCGAAAGGGTAAATCCTATAACCCATCGCTTTGAAACAGATGATTTTATCACAGCATTTAGATTTATTCGCAGTTTAATAGCAATAGCTGGTTCATTAAATTAAAATAGTCTTTTAGTTAATTGATATCCATTTATATTGAAATTTAGTTAAATGCTTAAAATATACCAATCTATTATTATATTGGATATAAAGGATATTTTTTGAAGCCCAAGTCGAGTTCCTACTATAATATATGGGACAAAAAAACAACCTACAAAAAATTGTAGGCTGTTTTTTATTATTCTTTCATTGTATATTTCCAAAGGTCTGCTTGATTTCGGAAATATAGATTCCCTTCCGAATCTTGTGCAATTTCGTAAGCACCTTCTTCTAACAGAATCTCTACTTCCATTGTCTTCGGATCTGCTTTAAACATTTTTCCTTCCACAGTTCCGTAAATATTTCCGTCAATACCTTCAATGATCTTTGCATTACGGAAGCGGCCTGAGATTAATTCTAAAATCTGCTGCGATCTAATTTCCTTTGTCTTAGGATTATAGGAGAAAAGTGTTCCATCGGCCATTCCCCAAATGGTTCCTTGCTTATCAGCGATTAGACTTGTAATCATACTTGCTTGGAAAGGCAAATGAATATACTCTTTCTCTTCCGGATAGTCAGGTCTAAATCGGAAAAATCTTGCTCCACGTTCATTTACCTGATAATTTGCATGAATGGAAGTGCCACCATAAATATATTCATCCTGATGTAAGAAGGAAACAAGGCTTTGGTTGTAAATATAGTTCTCATAAACCTCTTGTTTATTCTCCTTCAAATCATAAACGGCTAACGCACCGCCGCCCATGCTTGTTTCAGGGTAAGTTCCAACAAACACTTTATTTAGCTTAGGAACAGCTGTAATCGCAGTAGAACGTTCTTGACCATAATCACCTAGTCGCATAAGCTCTCTTGGATTCGTCGAACTCCATGGCTGCGTTAAATCAAGCTCTAACACACGAGATTTCGGATAGGCACCAATGTAAAGCTTATCCCCTATGATTGTCATGGACTCAATTTGGCTAATATCTTGATGAAGAACAGATTGGTTCGTTTTTGTATTATAAATCGCCAATCCGCCAGACATATAGCCATTAATGTAAATATTCTCTCTTTTTTCATCTTGAATCATTGTATACAAGGTTACTGGCTGTTGAGGTAAGTTCACCTTAGTAATCTCGTTAAATCCTGTTTCTAAGTTATACTTTAATACATTTCCTGCATTATCGATTAGGCCAACTAGCGTGTAGCCTGGATAATTAGGATCATTTAATTCGACGTAATCAAGCGCAAGCATTTCTGTTCCCTTTAATAATGGAACCTGTAAATCAATCTGTTCTTTCGTTGTTAAATCATACTTGTATAGACTGTTTTGCTTTGAAAAATAGATCGCATCCTCATTTGGTGACTTTAAAGAAACGGTTCTTGAATTTAACTCAACTTCATCAACCTTCTCTAATGTCTCCTTATCAAAAACAACTAATCGATTAGAGGGATCCATTCGAGCATAGATCTCGTCCCCAATTAAACGGATATCTCGAACATACTTATCATTCTTGTAGTCATCTGGAAGAAATGCTGTTTTCTTCTTTGTCTTTAAATCAAACTTGACTAAATCAGCCTTTGACCCGACCCCTATATACAAAGTATCATTCTCTTCGTCATAAGCAAGCGACTTAGCAAATTCCTTTTTGTATAAAACTTGACCAAAATTCACGAGTTCATCGGTATGAGAATCATATTTGAATACTGAACCACCATATGCTGTCGAACCATACACAACACCGTCCACTGCATCAATATCTTGAATGGCTGTATCCTTTGGCAGTGTCAGCTTATTCCCATGATCACGAAACTCTTCCGTATTCGGGTTAAAGCTGTACAAATTACCGTCCGTTGTTCCACCAACCCAAACGGTTCCATCCTTATCCACATCCAGACCCCAAGCACTTGTAGAATTGGACAAAGTATATGTATTCTTTAACTCATTACTATTTAAGTCAACAACCGCTAAAGCAGACGGTGTGCCATGCATGACAAAATACATATAGGAATTCCCGTTATCATCCTTACCAGCAGCCGCAGTTAAAGCAGATGTTTGAAACACCTGTGGGCCAATTAAAGTTGCATTATTCGTTTCCTTCTCAACAATTTCTCCATCAACAAATTCTTCACCAAAAATTTCTTCATCTACGATTTCATCATAATTGTCGTCCTTAGCAAATCCCGTTGTTTGTCCAAGTGACAAGAATAGAGGAAGAATCATTAGCAGCATAAATATCTTTCTTCTCATCCAATCTTCTCCTTTCTTTTTATATTATAACAAATATTACTCTAATAGGAATGTTTTTCCTCAAAACCACATAATTTCAATAAAAATAAAAAAAAAGCCCTACAGATATTTACCTACATAGGGCGTTAGTAATGTAATAAATAGTAAATTCTATTAATATATGAATATTTTTCTAAAAATTATCTTATCTATTTCACTATATTAAATAATCTTTTACAATAGGATTATGGTAAATTCATTATGTTCCCACATATTCCACTTATTTCATATCAGGGGGTTTATTCATGAAAAATAAAAAAGCGATAAAAGTCATTAGCGCTTCTGTCATTGCAGCTTCAGCTTTTGTATCAACGGTATCAACTGATGCTAAAGCTGCAACAGTCAACCAGGTTGAGAAGCTTGTCCAAACAGCTAAAGATGCTGGTACTGTATTAAAATGGGCCATTTCTATCGAAGGAACAGCTGATGGCAAAACACGTCCGTGGGCTGCTTATAACAATGCCAAAGCAGCATACAACAATGCTGTTAAAGCGGTTAATACTCTACCTGCAGCCCAAAAGAATAAATATATGGCTCAGCTCGATGCAGAGGTAAAGCTCCATATTGATCGCACAATGCGTTATATCGATGCGATTACTGCTGGGGAAAAGATTAAAGAAAAACAACAGACATTAGCTTATCTGCTGGATCAAAATACAATCAATGATCAAACAGAAAAAGCCTATCATGAGCTTTCAACAGAGATTCGCAAGCAAGCGATCCTTCTCGATCGTGTTTACGGACAATCAACACGTGACCTTATTCGTTCTCAATATAAGCAAGCCGCCGAAAAAGTTCGTGATCAGGCAATGTATCCAGTTACTGTGAAAATCGAAATTGACTTAACTACAAAAGCACTGTCCGCTAATAATTCCAGTACAGCTGAAAAACATATCGCAGAAGCGAAAAAATACTTAAAGTATGTAGACAATGCTGTTATCAAAAAGGAATTAACTGATCGCTTAAGTAAAATTGAAACAAATTTTACGCCTAAGGTTGTAAAAGTTAGTGCTGCCGAACCAAAGCGGATAAAGGTTGAATTTAACAAAGCCATGCTAACTGGAAGTGGAACAAACGGAGCAGAAAACACTTCTAATTACTCGGTTTCTGGCAGAACGATAAAAAGCGTTAAGCTGGCAGATGATAAAAAATCTGCACTAATCGAGTTATATGAACCACTTTACACAAATTCAGCCTATACAGTAACAGTGAAGAAGAATATTCAAACTGCTGACTATGTAACATTAAGCACGAATGATTATGTCACTTCCTTTACTTTTGCTGACAATGTAAAGCCGACCGTTACATTTGTAACGACTGATTCGAAAGGAAATCTTGAGATAAAATTCTCAGAGATGATTGATGCAAACTCACCGATAAATGTTACTCTCAATGGAAAAACAGCTAGTATTAATACACTTTATGATGATACGGATACGGCTGTTATTCCAAAAGCTGAACTTGATCGCCTAGGTTTACAAAAAGGAAAGAACTATTCTATCGTAGTTACTGGTGCTAGAGATTTAGTCGTCAACTCACCAAATACGATGAATACGTATAGTGGCACATTTCACTATAACTCTTTAGCAGATACTTCGCTCCCAATAGTAAGAAGTGTACAAACTAAAGGTGAGAGAACGTTCACTATTGAATTTAACGAAACTCTTATTGACCTTACCGCTAGCAATTTTGTTATTACAAAAGGCAACACAACCATTCGCCCTACATCTGTTAAAGACATTTCAGGGAATAAAACAAAATTTGAAATCGAACTACCGATTTCGGTTTATGGGACAAACGAGAGCTCTGTTCGATTGAATGTACAAGTGAAAGATTATAAGGACCTAGCTAATAATGTTGGGCGGACAACTGACAATACAGTAAACTTGACGAAAGATGTAGCACCTCTTAAGTTTACTCGTGCAGTCTATGATAATAAAGCAAATGAGTTTCATATATTTTTCGACAAACCGCTAAAAACAGGGACACCTTTAGCAACGAACATTACTGCTTATGGTCCAGATGGAAAGACATTTGCAGCAAAACTAAAAGCGAACAGTGACAACAAAATGATCATTGATGCAAAAAATCTGCCTGATGGAGATTATACTTTTAACGTTAAAGAAGGAACAGTTAAGGATAATTCGAGCTCTCAAAATGGGAATGAATGGTTTACAACCTCGATTACAAAAAGAGAGGATATGGAAAAACCAAAGGCTACAATCCTTGCATCATCGGTAAATGGTCAATTCAAAGTCTCATTTAATGAGCCAGTAACAGAGGAGTCAGCGACTTTATATTCAAATTACCAATTAAATAATATTTCGTTACCTGCTGATACCCAGTTTGACATCAGCAGTGACAAAAAACTCGTCACGATTACCTTACCTGAAGGTCATATTGAAAAATCAGGAACATACACAATTACAGTTACTAGTGTAAAGGATCCTTCTGGAAATGTAATGGCCAATACCTCACTTTCAATTACTATTAAAGAAAATAAGGAGCCTGAGCTCGAGTCTGCTGTACTTGTAGGTAGTAATATTAAGCTTACATTCTCAGAGAACATTCAGCTTTTAGATAGCGGGAAAACTAGTTTTAATATTACGATTGATAATAACTCAGTTACAGGAAGTGAATATAGCGTAGAGAGCAACTCTAGCAACAAAAGGGAAATTATTATTTCTCCTGTAAATGATAGTGAGTTATTTAAATCAGGAAGTATTTCAATCGAAACAAGCAATAGAGCAACGATTAGAGATGATGCTGGAAATACAATAATAGCGGGAATTAAGAAAGGGATTTAGGAAGCTTGCACCCGATTTTCTTGTTTCACGAACTCTCGTGAGTTGGTGCCTGTCACTCCCCGAATAATCTTGTTTCACAGGTTTGTTTCATAAGGATTAAAGCAGTCTTTCAATTTCCAAAAAAAATAAAAAGGAAAGCTCTGTGTAAGAAAAAAATCACTTGGCTTTCCTTTTTGTATTTAATTCTCTTGAATCTACTACCTAATTCGTTAAGTATTCTTCAATTCCTCGACAGTATCTTTCTCTTTTTTCTTCTATCGAGCCACAATAATAGTCAAGAATATGATGAATATCCATATAGCTTTGTTGAATCGCATTTGGGTATTGGAAACGATGAAAGCTACTTCATGGATAATGTTCTGGTTTCTTTACCATCTTCGCTTCAATTGGGTTGAGATGGATATAGCGACTCACTTCAATCATCCCCTCAATGATATTATCAAAAAATCGTTTTTCAAAAACATGTCCGGTTAAGCGATAACGGGTATTATAATAGTTTGCATATCGCTTATTTATCAATGACATCACTTTAGAGATTGGCACTTCCTTTGAACGCAGTTGAAGGTGGAAGTGATTGGTCATTAAACAAATAGGCTGCTATTTCAATTGGAATTTTTTCATATAGCTGTTGAAGGATGAGGAAAAATGCGGAGAAATCCGTAGTATTTCTGAATAGAGGATCTCTACGCTTGCCGCGGCAAACAATATGGTAGAAACGATTTGGAATCCAGATTCTTTGTCTTCTTGCCATTATCTCTCCCTCACGGCGGACTGATATTGGTCATAACTCATCCTTCTCAAAGTCATCGCTTTCCAAATTGATTCATCGGTTATGGCTGTGTCACCAGCTAAATCTGAAATCGTCCTTGCTAATTGAATGATTTTAAATTGGATACGGTTGCTCCATTGCTGCTTGTTTGATACTTGAGATATCATTTTCAGTTGATTTTCTTGTAAGGGGCTAGACTCAGTTAATCTCTCGAAGGGTACTTTTGCGTTACATATTTGCTCTTGATAGAGTTTATATTAGCAGTTCTCTTACTCTTGCAACTCTGCTTCTAATTTCAGATGATTTCTCGTATTTTTTCTTTTGCTGTTCAATATTACCTGGCAGTAAATATAGTAGAATATCAATTCGATCATAGACAGGACCTGAAACTCGGTTTTTATAAGATTGGATTTGTTTGGGTGAACAAGTACAATAGTAGGAATTAGAGCCTAAGTAGCCACATGGGGACGGATTCATTGCGCCAATAAGGAGAAATGAGGCAGGATAAGTGACTGTGGAATGTGCGCGGCTAATGGTAACTTTTCCCGTTTCAATCGGCTGCCGAAGCATATCCAATGTCTTTTTTGTAAATTCAGCCATTTCGTCTAAAAATAAAACGCCATTATGTGCTAATGATATTTCCCCTGGTTTCGGATAGGATCCTCCTCCAATGATGGCAACCGATGAAGCGGAATGATAGGGGTGCCTGTATGGAGCTATTTGTGGGGCTACTTGTTTTTCTCTAGCAAGTTGATATAAGCTAATAACTTCCAACTGTGCTTTTTTTGTCAATGGTGGAAGGACGGAAGGAAACGTTTCGGCAAGCAGACTTTTACCACAACTGGAGGACCACTCATTAACACATTGTGACCACCGGCAGCCGCTACTTCTAATGCGTATTTTGCTTGCTAGTGACCGATAATATGAGAGAAATCTTTTTGAAATTCATAGGCAGAAGAAGCTTGATAAGTTTTATGTGTGTTAGGAGTTAACAGGAGAGATGCTTGTCCGGACAAATCATGTAAAACATCAGATAAATGCCGAACAATAATGCAATCTAGCCCCTCCAGCATATCAAGGGGAATAAAAGGATCAAATGGAAGATATACTTTCTTGAACCCTAGATCCTTGGCTGCTATAAGAGCAGGAAGTAAGCCTTCAACTGTCTCAATTGAACCATCTAGCGACAGAACACCAATAAAAGCCACTTTTTCAGGAATTGCATCCTTTAATAAGTTTGATTCCTTTAACACCCCTATTGCAATCGCTAAATCAAATATTGGACCATTTTTCTTTTGTTCAGACGGCGACAAATTGACAACAATCTTTTGATCCGTTACATCACAATGTAGAGTACGAATAGCAGATAACACTCTTTCTTTCGATTCCTTTACTGATGTATCTGGCAAACCGACAATGACCATCGATTCCGTCCCAGGCGAAATTTGCACCTCTACCTTCACCCAGTAGCCTTCCAAACCTTTTAGACCAATACGAGAGACTTTTACAGTCAAACAAAAAACCTCCTTTTGCTAATACAATTGATAAAACCTCTGAAAAATTAATGTGTAAATAAGAAATGTTTAAAGTAATTAAGATCATACATGTAGGAATTGAAAAGTAGATTTTCGAAGAAGAAATAGGAGCTATTCAAACTTAACTATTCGTCATAAAGTTACAAAACCCTTCAAAATTTCTAAAAAACTCAAAAAAGAAGCCCCACAGAGCTTTTCCAAACATTCTATTTGTCTACTACCTTTCGACAAAATTCGGGTGGTGACTGTGGTTGCCCCCCTTATAATGGACATATAGGATAGATAAAGATACGACATATCTACATTATTGGGGGGACATACAAAATGACAAGAAAACATACAAGTGTCGAAACTAAGTTAAAAGCTGTACTTCAGATAATAGATGGGGAGAAATCAGTAATAGAGGCTGCTAGAGGACTAAATTTACACCGTGATAC
>NZ_JAGYPM010000002.1:0-388360 GCF_018343665.1 Cytobacillus citreus | reverse complement strand
CTACATTATTGGGGGACATACAAAATGACAAGAAAACATACAAGTGTCGAAACTAAGTTAAAAGCTGTACTTCAGATAATAGATGGGGAGAAATCAGTAATAGAGGCTGCTAGAGGACTAAATTTACACCGTGATACTGTTAATCGTTGGGTTAATGCATATAAGGAAAGAGGAGAAAAGGGCTTAGAAAATCCACATTCTCATAGTACCCCTCAATCTAAAAATAGTAATAAAAAAGTTAAGGAGTTAGAGAAAAAACTAAAAGAAAAAGAATTGGAGAATGAGATATTAAAAAAGTTCCAGGCCTTTCTCAAAGAGAACGAATAAGCAAGAAATTCGAAGCTATTTCTTTTTTGAGAAAGGATTATCCAGTTGTTCTTCTTTGTCGTGTATTAGGGGTTTCAAAAAGTGGATATTATGCTTATCTTAGTAGACCTAAAAAGCAAGTCTCAAACAAGGATCGTAAGCTCTTAACTAAGATAAAACGGGCATACACTCTTCATAAAGGCACGTATGGAGCCAAAAGAATTGCAAAATATTTAAAAGATAAGGGGACTATTGCAAATCATAAAAGAGTAGCTCGTATTATGAGGGAAGCAAATATTAAAGCATTAGTAAGACGGCCTAAAACAACGCAAGAAACAAAAGGCCAGGCTGCCGGATATGTGTATAAAAATCTTTTAGAACGAGATTTTCATGCCAGTCACCCCAACCAAAAATGGGTTACGGATATGACAGAAATTCAAGTTGAACAAGAAAAACTTTATATATCAGCCTTGATGGATCTATTTAATAAGGAAGTTCTTGCCCTAGAAGTTAGCTCTAGCCCTAATCAAGAGCTTATTAAAGCTACCATTGAATCAGCTCGAAAGAAACGAAAATTAAAAACGCTTGAAGGAGTCACCGTACACAGTGATCAAGGAAGTGTATATAGATCGTTTAATTATTATAACTTGAGCAAGAATTTGAAGTTTACACCTAGTATGTCTCGTAAGGCAAACTGTTGGGATAACGCTGTGATTGAAAGCTTCTTTTCTCAATTGAAAACAGAATTCCCTTGTTTCTATCCAAAAATTCAATTACAAACATTTCAACAAGATTTAAATAAATATATCCGTTACTACAATGAAAAACGAACCCAAAGTTACTATTTAAACTATCAAAAAGCGATATAATGTCGTATTTTGATAATGTCTATATTTTGGGGTCTTGACCACTGGCACCTTTCTGAAATGCAAAAAGAAAAGCCCCGTAGAGATTACTCTCCACAGAGCCTTCCATCTTACTCTATTTGTTTACTAATCTTTTGACAAATTTCGGGTGGTGACAGGCACCTTTCCCAATTACTGTAATGGTAATGTTTTATTAACAGTTAAATTCAAACCATCTTGGTTTGTTACATTAGAGATGTTATATAATTGTGCAGTATCAGCATCAAAGTCTTTGTTAGATTTACTTGGTCCACCTAATTTAACTTTAATTTCGTTTGAGTTATTATTATCATTTACAAGTTCAGTTTTATCATAACCAATGCGATATTCTAGTTTTTCACCTTTTTTATCGACAAATGTTAAGACTGAACTTGTTGTGAACTTAGCTTCATCTTTATATCCATCGATCGAAGAGAAAGTAAACGTAAGTTCTTCAGCAAAACCAAGTTCTCCAGCAACAGCTGCTACTTCAAACTCACCTTCATAAAGGTTAATTGTCTTAGTACCACCTACTACAACATCAGATGAATTCTTTCCTTCATATTGGCCAATTACAAATGTGTTCTTAACGCCTTCTGATAAATAAACGCGTTCTTCCCATCTGCCTGATGAATCAACTTTAACTGCATGATCAGAGTTGCCATTTGCATCAGCATTAATCTTAACATATTTTCCTGGTTCACCAGTTCCACGTAAATCGAAGTACTTTTGATTAGTTTTCGGATTTACACGTACATCTTTCTTAGAAGGATTTGTAACAGTAATTACTTTAACATCAACTTTTTCAACAAGATTGAAGAAGTTTCTTTCACCCTTTTTATAATCAACACTGATTTTTGAATATTGTGTTAATGCTTTTTTGAAGTCATCATATGATACAATTTTTCCTTCTACTTGGAAAGTATCATTTTTAGTGAAAGAATACTTATACTCAGGGTCTGCACCCTTTACTTTTGCAGTGAAATAGTCTTTATCACTGTCTACATGTAGGACTGTATCTTTCTCAAGAGCTATCTTGTCTCCATCAACCATTACGATTGTTTTGCCACTTTCAAATGACTTTCCAGTATCAAGATTTGTAACTTTAACTGTAGTCTCACCCTGTGCTGCACCCTTAACCACAACAGATAAAACGCCATCTTTAACTTTTACATTTGTAAGCTTTGAATCACCATTAACAGAAACGATGTCAACAACACCAGCTTTTGTTAATTCTACATCTGCATAACCATTATACTTTCTTCCATCACTGTCCTTCAAGTCGAAAGTATATGTGCGGTATTGATCTTTTTCAATTCTTTCAGCTTTATCAGCAGAAGTAATTGGGTCATCAGTAGATTGCTTTGGAGCTGTATATGACTTAGTAGCTTCACCTTTGTAAGACAAAGTATAAGTCTCTCCAGCTTTTTCTCCATTTACTGTTAAAGTAACTGTTTTCTTGTCATCACTTAATTTTGTAGAAGATACTTCTAATCCTTTATCAAAAGTGAAGTGAGTAACAGGTGCTACATCAAGAGCTTTCGTAAATTTAACTTCTACAGTAGTAGAGTTAACACGAGTCACAGATTTTACAGTTAAAGGTAAAGCATCTACAGCATCATTTAAGTTTTTAGTTAAAGCATCTTTAAATTGCTTAACATCTTTTAATGCATATTCAGCTTTTTCAACATGATCAACTGCTTTGTCATATTCTTTAGATTTAGTATACTTATCAACTAAATCAGTGTGATCAAGAACAGTCACTTCATTAATTACACTTTTGTATAATTTTTCAGCTGGATCTTTAAATGTTCTTAAGATACCATCACGAGTTGATTGACCGTAAACTCTGTAAAGTAATTCAGCTTGCTTACGGATTTCAGCTGTTAATGTATGATAGCTTGATTGAACAGCTTTAAGATCAGCAGCTTTGATAGCTTTATCTAATGCTGCTTGTTTAGTTTTGATTTTTTCACCAGAAGTAAGTGCATCAATGTAAGCTCCAGCACGCTTGATTTGAAGATCAGAATCTAAAAGACGTGCTTCGTAAACTGCTTTGTCAGCACCTTTTAATTTTGCAACTTCAGCTTTAGCTGCTTTGTTTGCTTTCTTAGCTGCATTGTATTCAGCGTAAGGACGAGTTACAAAATCAGCAGTTCCCTCAACTGAAATTGACCATTGTAAAACTTTAGCAGTTGCTTCTGCTGCTTTAACTAATTGTTCTACATTTGTAGCTGCATCAGCTTTGTTAGCTGGTGCTGCAGCAACGAATGCTGAAGCTGCTACTGCAGTTGAAGCTGCGATTTTAATAGCTTTCTTTTTCATAAACTTGTATTCTCCCTTCATGCTATGTAGTGCATATTTTTTGTTAGCAATGAATAAACCAATGGTTGTGTTTTCCTCTATATCCACCGCTTACCTAACTAGTAAAATAGTATACCAAAGTATTATCTTTTATGCAATAGTTACCAATATATATATTTTTTTGGTAGGCGGGGATAGGTTTTCCAACTATGGTTTATATATCATATAATAATACAAAGCTTGCAAAATTTCTACAATTTCTATCATGTTTTTAATAAATTTGTAATATATTCGCTGTTTAATAGAAAAGTGTAACCCCTTTGAAATAATATTAGAATAATTTTCCTGAGATATCTATTCGCAGAAACTTTCCTTTATACTCACCTCCGACGTGTAGGACATACTAACGTACTAGTGCCGATGTCACCACAGGACAAGGAAAGTTGCGAAATCATGCCTTTGGTAGGATGTGGCGTCTTTAGCCGGCGAGGAAAGTGCTCCTCTTCCTAATGCTTCCCAATTAGACCTACGATGCATACGCTGTTAAAGCCTTTCATGTGGAGAAAGACATTTCTCTAACTTGAAAAAGCTTAAAATGATTGTATTGAAACGCACACCTTTTCATTCTATTCAGAAGTTTCACAAAGATGCGTGCTGGAATAAAAAATTGGCTATATTAGAAATTTTTACATGTATTTTTTCGATTTATTTGGTACACTATGGTTAAGAAGGTTTTCTCCCAAATGGATGCTTTCTTTAACTTGTATAGTACGCATGTACTAACCTTCGCTTCAGCGTTCAGGAAGAGTCGCCAGTTTTGGCGGCTTTTTCCTTTTTTTATGGAGATATGTCGAATTTCGTAGTATATTAAGACTAGAGCGTCATTACATACGAAGGTGGTTAGTTACTATATGAGAAAAGTAAACATTCTAGGAGTTGTTTTCCTTTTGCTCCTTTCGATACTCGTTCCTGCTGTCAATCATCCAGTACAGGCATCTAATTATCCGAAAATCGAAAAGACGATCCCTGCAGCCGGCGATCAACATGTGCCGATTGACACCGATATTCGCATTCAATTTAATAGCAATATTCTTAAAATTTCCGCGAATTATATTAAACTATTTGTCAAAACTAATGGAACCTATACCGATCTCCCGATAAAAACCATTCGTAAGGATCGAGACGTATTAAACATTATTCCTGAGCAATCCCTTGAATTTAACAAGGATTATCTCGTTCAGATTAATGGACCTGCGATCGAATTGGAGAACGGCACTTATAGCCAGTCTCTTTCATACGAATTCTCAACAAACTATATTGATTTTTATGAGCTAATGGTGATTAACGAACAGCGCCTAGAAAATTTGCTTACTCAATATACGCCGAGGGAAATAAAAGCATTCGCTCCAAAGAGATATATAAATGAAATCAATGTTACCCATAAAAAACCTGGTGCCTTTAAAGAGGACCAAACATCGATTAGCGGCATTACAAACATCGATATTACGACGAAGAGCGAAGATGTTAAAAATGTGCATGTTGAAATTTTGAAAAATGGCAAGCTCCTTCAGAAAGGGTATGCCCACTCATTAAATGAAGATAAGGGACAAAAAAATACATTAAAATTTGACATTGGTTTTTCCAAGATGCCGGACTTTTTTGATGTGCATGTAACCGCACTCGATAGCTCTCAAAAAATTATAGATTCTAAGATTCTTAAATTTGCAACAGAAGAAGGCAAAATTATTAACACTTATAAAGAGTCTTTTAAATATAAGACAGAGGGGAAAGGATATACCCTGCATGAGCTTCTATCCAAGGAATCGCTTTTCTCGGATTTTCTAGCAGAAAGCCCGCTAACGGACATCAAAGTACAGGTTGAGGATAAGTAAATGAGAAAGCCTTTAATACTCCTTATGATGCTTGTCATCATTGTTCTATTTCCAGGCATTCTTGTCGGGCAGGCGTCGATTGAAAAGGTGCTTCTGGAGGATCGAACGATTCAAGATCCATTAAAGAGCTGGTCTGTTACTTTTACCCAGCCGGTTAATAAAGGAACGATTAAAAAGCAAAACTTCTATATTATAGATGAAAGAAAACGAGAGCTGAAGACAAAGCTCCGCGTTTCGGAAGATGAAAGTAAAGTGACAATTACGCCGGAATCCCCTTACAAGGATAATGTTCAATATTATTTACATATTAAAGGAAATGTGAAATCTGGAAAGACGTTTTTAAACGAGCATACGATATTACCGTTTAAGCTGGAAACTCGAACAAGCTCGAACAAAGGGACGAATAAGACGTCGGGAACCGACAAAAAACAGGTTTCAGCTAATACCGGCAAGAGCGAAACTAATACCAGCAAGAGCGAAACGAGCTCAAGCTCTAAGCCAAATCAAAAAAATAAAGCAAAAAACTTAACGAGTGTTCAAACAGAGTGCCATTCGCATTTCGTTGAGATTACAGTCAATGTAAGTGATCAGGTAGCAAAGGTAAAGACCGGCAGTGATGAGTTTGAGTATAAGGGCAATAATCTATTCGTGCTTTATAAACCAGACCTTAAAAAAGGCGAAAAGCTTACGGTAAAAGGATACAGCATCTCAAATAAGGTGCTGGAAACAAAGGAGATCGTGATTCCGTAAATGGCTAAGAAAGCTTTCGTAAACACAATAATATTCACACTCATCATTATCAACCTCATCATCTGGCCGGCAATCTTCATGGATTTAAATGAGGACTCTGGGGAAGCTAGTGTTGATCAGGAAACATCGGAACAGTCGGTGAAGTCTGAAACGGAAACAGCGGATACCGGAGCAGAAGATTCATCTGTCAAGGGTGTAGAAAATACAGATTCACCTCAAGATACGCCTTCGGAGAAAAAAGCTTTTAAAATTCTTAAGATTGAATGAAACCTTTTCGGCCGTTACTACGTCTTATAGGTGGACACTAGCAACGGGTAACTCCATTGGTAGTGCTTACCTAACTAAGGCAGCGCGACTGCCAAATGATTTGTCAGTATTCCCAATGAGGATACTGACTTTTTTTATTTTTTCTAGCAATTTCAAAGTTTTAGAAAAACTTGGCGTTCGCCAAGTGTAGTTTTGAAATAAAGTCGCGATGTTTATAAAAAAGTTGCGATGTTTTGAAGAAAGTCACGATGTTTTAAAGAAAGTTGCGAAGCTTTACCCCTTTAGATATGGTTATCTAAAGGGTAATCTTATAGTGAAAGGAAAAGTATTTCTGAACCAAAAGGTGTATTAGAGAATTATTTAGTAACAATAGGGTTATTCAGCAATCGGACCAGATTGTTGAATAGCAATCAGTAGTATTTGGACATTTATGTAAAGATGGAGTTTATGAATGTTTTCACTGAAAGTAAAGGGAGTTTAATAGTGGCACCACCCATTCAGACTTTTTGTGTTACTAATTTGCACATTGCGAAATTATCACAGCGTATTAATTAAATAATAGAAAAATCCTGAAAATTTGTAGAGGATTTTCAGGATTTTCATCTGGTTATTAAATATTTTTAAAACAAAAAATCCAAGGATTTTCTAATTAAGTTGCAGAATTTGAATTAGGTTCATTTGAAACTTCTTCTATCTGAATAGAACTTAAAATAACACCTATAATGACAATGATTCCACCTATTATTTGTAATAGGGAGACGACTTCACCCAATATTAAAACGGAGAATACTAACCCTAAAACTGGAACAAGATTCATCAAAGATACTGAAACACTAGCTGAAAGTTTTTTTAACCCAAAATTATACAATACAAATGCAGCAACTGAACATCCGACACATAAAAAAATTAATGCATTCATTGAAGTTACGCTAGGTATTCTCCAAGGTTTATCCTCAAGAAAAACAAATGGTATAAACCAAATGGCACCTATTAACATCTGATAATAGGTTAATGTCAACGCCGAATACTTATTTGTTAAGTCTCTTGTAATAAAGTTGTAAAATGCCCAAACAATCCCCCCTCCAATAAGAATAAGATTTCCCCAAAACGACTTTGAACTTCCACTAATGGTAATCTGTGTTAGTATTGCTACACCTATGATAGCGAGGATAATTCCTAAAGACTTTTGAAAACTAGGTTTTGAACGGAAAACAAAAAACTCCAGTAGTGATGTTATAGCTGGAAAAGAAGCAACAATTAATGCCGCATTAGAGGCAGATGTCATGCTGACCCCAATGTTTTCTAAAGTAAAATATAATGTTATTCCAAAAAGGGAACTTATTGCAACTCGTTTACGATCTTCTTTTCGAATTTTTTCCTTATTTTTCACTATTTTATTAATTATCCAAAATATCAGCACAGCCAAACATGTTCTAACAACACCTAGTTGAATAGGTGCGAACGTTTCATATGCTATCTTCGTCGCAATAAAGGACGCACTCCATAATAGGACTGCACTGATACAAGCAAAATAATAAACTCTCATGATAAAATTCTGACCCTGCCTTTCTAATTAGTGGCTACATTAGTAACTACTTAATTGAATGAATTTTATCAAAATTGCTTGGTAATAACAATAGCTTTTGATAAAATATTAGTTACAATGGTAGCTACTATTTTGTTTGGAGGGTCCTATGAAAGAAAATACAATAGAAACGTTAAAAAATCTAAATTTCACGGAATATGAAGCCAAAGCATATCTTGCCTTATTGGAAGAGTCGCCCTTAACGGGATATGCTGTTGCGAAAAATTCTGGTGTTCCACGCTCAAAGATATATGAAGTCCTAGAGAGCCTTGCGTTACGGGGAGATATTTTTGTTAGTTACGGAAACACGCCTCAGTATATTCCTGTTCCTGCTAAGGAGTTGATAAGAAACCGTCGTTTGAAAGCGGAGGAAGCGTTTGAACAGGTGGAAAAATCTTTAGCAAAATTCGAACTATCCTCAAATGACCGTGAAAATATCTGGAACATCACTGGGCGAAACGAGATACTCGATAAGGTAAAAGCATGTATATTATCTGCTGAAAAAAGAGTTCTCTTAGAAATTTGGGAGGAGGAATTCAATGAGTTAGAATCAGAACTGAGACAGGCAGCAAACAAAGGTGTCACTATAACCATTATTACTTATGGGGAAATCGAATCTGATTTCGCTCATATTTACCACCACGATATGAGTCGTGAAATTACTGAAGAGTATGATGGGCGATGGATTGTATTTAGTGGAGATGATGCAGAAGTCGTAGCAGGTATTGTTTCACTGGATAAAGATAGTCGTGCTGCTTGGACAATGCATGTGGGTTTAGTCATGCCGATTACAGAAGTTATGATTCATGATTTGTACCTTATGGAAATTATGGAGAAACATCGTAAAGTGTTAGAGGAGAGTTTTGGAAAAAACCTCATAGATTTACGCCATAAATTTTCCATTTATCCTGATTTCAAAAAACATTACGTGAAATAGAAATGCCTAACTTTTTCTGTGAATCTTGAAAAAAAACGTTAGTATTAGTAATTATTGAGGAGGTTTCTAGTATGGCAGAAGTGTCAATCATTCCATAAAATAGTCAGTACAAAGAAAATTTTAAACGACTTTCATATGAATGTGTAGTTTTGAAATAAAGTTCGATAATTTATAATAAAGATTGATAATTTATTAAAAAGTTTGATCAAAAATCCTGTATTCCAGGATTTTCTCTTGTTCAGCAAACGGGCCAGATTGTGGAGCAAATCCATTTCAGTTTTGATGGATAATTATGTTAAGTTAAATAATGAATATTACCGTAAAACCTTAATTCTTTTATTGGATAGGTGAAAAAAATGATTTCAATTGATAGAAAACCAAGATTATGAGATTTAGAGATTTTTCGTTTCTTTAAAGACGACGAAGTGTTATCTTATGTCATTTTTGAAGATACTAGAGGACCTTATACAGAAGAAGACAAAAAGTTAGATCCACTTTGTTTTTTAGATGAAGAAGATTTAAATGAAATTGTTAATGTATTCAAAATTTACCTTTTAACGGATGAACCTTTAGATAAAGGGGATTCAATTATGTTAAGAGAGTTTTTTGGAAATTTAGTCGACATTAGTTCTATTACGAACTTTATTATTAAAGAATATGTACAAAATGACTTATATGAACATATAGACGATTCTTGGGATATTAAAACTTATCAAAGAATGTTAGATATCGTTGGATCAAATTATAAAATCCAAGCCATTGATGAGAAGAATTGGTTGAATTTATTATCTCAAGATGGGGTCCTACCAACGAAAAGCGAAAAACATACGCTAAGAAATTTGTACAGAAAGTCTTGAGTTTCCTAACACATTATAATACTCGAAATAATTGTTTTCCAAATCCTCAATACTAAATATTAAATCCAAAAGACGCTGTGCATCTTCCTTTGCATGACGTGTTTGATACTTCTCAATCTCAAACTTTTCTTCGAAATCAACCTTGTTAAATTCTGTTTTTCCATCTTGCTGTGTAGAGTAGATCGCATAAACGAGCAACTTCATTTGATTTAAAGTTAACCCTTGGTTCAACTTAGCCATCGATAGTTCATTGCTCTTTTTAATACTGTTTTCATAATTAGTTAAGGTCTTTTTTTCGTTTTTTCTCATCAAAAAGACACTCCTTTTATTGAATCTTTTTTATCCTTTGAAATATACTTTTCGAGTTTTATAAGTTTTTAATTATGAATTAAATATACTTTATATTTTAATTAGTAGCTGATGGGTGTGTTTTTGTAGCCATAAAAGTTACTAGAAAAAAGACACCCTTAAAATGCTTCTAAACAGCTTGTACGATGTTTTTATCTTCCCAATGATTTAAACTGTTAACCAATCATTAAAACACCCTAAACCTAGCCAATTCCCGCAAATTTATAAGAGTGGACTGTAGTTTATTACAGCTTTTGGTTTACCGAATCTTTTTCTCTGGCATCCTGATTTTCAGGAACCGGCTCTCTTTTTATTTCTTTGACAAATATTCAATTTTGAATTTTGGTAGATTTTTCAAAAGTAATAAACAAATCTATGGAGACAATATTATTGAATATATATGTCAAAGGAGAATGATATACCATGGATAAAAAAGAAGCATTAAATAATTCTATAATCAAACCCGAACCTTGGCCTTGGCCATGTGATCCCTATCCTGATCCTTATCCATTTCCTTCTTTCTCTCTATCATCTGGAGAAATACATGGAATGATTGTTAGGAAACTCATTAAATTTCGTGAGCAAACCCAAGGGAATCGCACTCAATATCGAAGTGTTCTTTTAAACGAGCTGAAGAACCGAAGGTTGTTGTCTGCATATGATGTAACTCTTTTAGAAAAAATTTATAGTGTATTAAATGACAAAAGAACCTCGTCTAAAGAGGAAACAATGGATCTCTTTCATACAGTAAACAAGATACACGAAGAGTTAATAGATCAAAATGTGGGTACAAGCCCCCTTGCTATTCAAATTTCCAGCATAGTGTTGAATAGTATTCTTTCCGAATCGCAAAATTCGTCTGTTATTTACGCTGAAAAAGATGATAAAAAAGATGATAAAAAATCAGTTGCAAGCGAAGACGCAGACGGTGCTCTTGACGGGGCGATTGCTGGAGCAATTGTTGGCGAAAAAACAAAAACCATATGGGGTGCTATTTTTGGTGCTATTGGAGGAGCTGTTATTGGCGCAGGAGTAAAATCTGTCGCGGCTTGGATGGATTGAGGGTAATTTTAGGCTGAGTTATTCGTTTATCGCGATGTTCACCGCCTCCACACTGTGAGGCGGATCTCCCGAAAAAATATATACTTTCCGATATTTTAAAAAAGACAGGTGATTTCCCATTCTTTTAAATGGCTTCTCAATGTCTCAAAAGGCTTTTATTAAAATGCTTATAACCCAAATTACTAGATACGAAATGATACTTATTTTAAAACTACGAGTGATAGAAAAGTAGGCATGCCAAAGAAGCCTGTTAAAACGCGATTTTTTTCTAGGCAGCTTGTCTATGCTTCACCGTCGTTTCATACACAACCCCTAGAATATCAAAGACGGTCATCTTCTTATACCGATGACATTTACGACCGTTCTTTTTGAGCAGCTGATAAAGGCGATACAGAATTTCCGAAAGTTCCTCTGTGCCAACTGCTATCGCTTGAAACAGTAACGAAAAGTAATCTTTAATCATATAAATTGCTTTGTATTCACTCAACTCCTGCTTTTTCTTTTCAAGCAGAAGTTGTCGCATTTGAAACATTGTAGAAGAACAGAGGAGAATGCCAATGAGTTGTCCATATAAATGGCACTCTAGGCGTTCTTTTTTAATATTTTTACATTCATCAATTTCAAAGAATGACTTCCACGTTTTAAACAAAATTTCAATCTGCCAACGAAGTGAATACAATGAATGCACATAGTTCGTCGGTATTTCTTCTATCGATGTGTTCGTGATATATACATTCATGCCCATTAAACGTTTACTTTTATCTTTCATGACAATGCCTTTCTTCTTTTCACGTATCGCTTGGTTTTTCAGGCGTGTTTGCGTTTGATCATCGGTTAAACGATGGATAATAACACGTGCTGGAAGCTTCTGATTTTGGCCTATGTATGCATCGGGAATTTCCATCGTGTCACCAGGGGTTAGATCAGACATCATTTGTGTCATATCAAGTTGGATGTATTCTGTTTGCTTTTTTAACGTGCCATTTTTGAAGTATTCTGGCTTAGGGTTTTTGATATAAATGCGTGTATTCAGCTTCAACCGTGAGATATAGTAAGCCCCTTTATCGTGAATAGCTTGTAAGTCTCCTAAATCGAAGTAACCAAGATCACGCAAACATAAATCGCCTGCCTTTACAGTTTCAAGACAGATGGTACCATATGTTTTATCATTGTTCTTTCCTGGTCCCAGCTGCACATTTAAAAACTGGCCACTCAGTAAATCGTATTCCAATTGAATTTTCACGCCTGCAGTATTACTACTCCCTCCAGATCCTTGATAATCAGTAGCAAAGGAATCAGGTAGCTGAAACACAGTCGCATCTAAAATCCGAATACGTTCGAAAACAGAAATCATGTGTGAAGATAGCGATTGTGTCGCATAGAGTTTTTGTGTTAGGAGTGAAGTAAAGACTTCTCGGAGGAATGCGACAGCTGCAGAATTAAATCGTTGATTGAGCCCCTCTTGGCTCATGAGTACACCCGTCGAAGCCTCTAACCGACTACATAGTTGCGTAAGCGATGTACTAGCGACATCCTGGCTGAGCCAAACGCAAAGGGCGATAAGTTCATCTGCTTGATACTTACTAGATCGCTTCACAAAACCAACTTGTTTAGCGATTTCTTGTAGGGCTATTGGAGATAGAAAGCGTTGTAATTCTTGTGCGAAAAGTGTCAGTTCACTGAAGTTGATAGGATTCATAAAAAAACACCATCCTTCTCGTAAACTTCTTACGATAAGCATAGCGTTTTTTCCCTTTTTGGGGTATTGTTTTAACTTAGCTTGATGGGTATGTGGCTGTACCCCAAGATAAAATTTAATTAGTTAGTCTTAAACAATCGGGCGCGATTGTGGTGCAACATAGATAGGAAATGATCAAACTTTTTTATAAAAGAATGAACCAACTGAAAATATTAAGAGCGTGTTTTGATCAATCTTTTTTTCAAAACACGCTCTTTTCTATGATCGTTTATCAAGGTTATTAGTATCAATTTGATCAAACTTTATTTTAAAGCAACACCAAGTCTTTTTTTGGCGAATGCCTTAGTTTTACTTATGCGATCTTATTAGTAGATATTTAATTGAACACACACTTTACTTTAGTACGCTAATAAACTTAAACTTTCCTATTAGCTAAATAAAAACTCCGGCTGCTTCATTATTGCTTTGAAGGCTTACCGGAGTATTGCATGTGTCTGGTTAATATTAAACTGGACTTATTGTAGGACCTGGTGTCACTTCTCTTGCTTGATCATCTGACTCCTCTTCAATCCTCATATCTAGCTTGCTGTTTGCGATCGTAAGGTTATTGCTTTCTCTTTGATCCTCGTTTTTAAGAATGGAAGGAACTGAATATGGTGTGCTTAGCATGCCCATTAATTTAGCGGCTGCTGCTAGACTATTAATGGCATCCTTCTCTTTCCCTTTGTTTCCTGTATCTACATCTTTATTCTGTTTAATATCTTTCGGTTCTGATGCTTTTGGTTCTTGCTTTGGTTTTTCTTGATTATCCTTTTTTGGATCATCTGGATTTGGTTGCTTAGGATCTTCTTTTACAGGCTTTTCTTTCCCTGGCTTATCTTGATCTTCTTGATCATTTCCTTGCTCGTCCTCGTTTTGACCTTGTTCATCTTGTCCGTCCTTTTCTGACCCACCCTCTTCTTTCTCTTGATCCTCTTTATTTTCTTCCTCTAATTCTTCACCGTCTTCTTTCTCTTCTTCCTCTGGAGCTTCTTCTCCTTCTCCCTTCTCTTCCTCTAGATCCTCTTCACCTTCTTGTTGCTCCTCTTGCTCTAATTCCTCATTTTCTTTCTGTTCCTGCTCTAGCTTTTCCTTCTCTTCTTGTTCTAACCGTTCTTTTTCTAATTTTTCTTTTTCAAGTCTCTCTTTTTCTAATCTAGCTTCCTCTTCTTTTTGCTTCATTTCCTTCTCAATTTCTGCAATGGCCTTTTCGATCGCAGACACATCTTGGTTACCTAGATTAATTTTATCTATCTCTCCTATAACGCCTGTTAATTTTTCTATTAATTGTTTGATTTGTTCCTCTGTTAAAGATGTGGACTCTTTAAGCTTTTGAATTAACGAGGCCGTTCCTTCCTTTAAGCCTTCCTTTTGTGCTTGGAGTGCTCTGAAGGTCGCAATTTGTTGATCAATGGCAGCAATTTGGCTTTCGATCTCTACAATTTTTGCTAACAAGCCTTCGTTTTCAGTTTGCAGCGCTTCGATATTATCATTAAGCTCCGTTGCTTTCTCATTCATCTCCTGAATGAGTTCTTCCGTTTTAACCAATTCTTCATCCAGCTTTAGAATTAATTCTTCCGTTTTGGCTTTATACATATTCATTTGCTCCAATATATTATTGAAAAACTCTGGATCAAATTTGCACTCTTGAATGGCGCGATCCTTGATCTCTTCGATAATTTGAATGATTTCAATCATTTCGTCCAATTTTAATTGGGCTTGTTCCTTTGCCTCTGGGAAAACAGTTGAAACAATTTCTTCCAATTTCGTAATTAATTCTTGAACCTCTGTGATGATCTCTTGGAGTGCGGCTATTTGTTGTTCATTCGCGGCAATGGTATTTTGAATTGCGATGATTTCTGATTGTAACTGGCTCTGGAGTGCTTGAAGTCCTTCAATTGTACTTGTATCCGCTTGGAAATCTGGGGGTGTGGCGCCTTCTTCATCCGCTTTTTCCTCATTTAAGGCGTCTAATTTTTCATTCATAGTCGAAATGTCCAGCTCGCTAAGTTTCGCTAATGCATCGTTAATCAAAACTTCTGTTTCTTGTTGGAGTTCATATGTACGATCTCGATACTCTTCGACCGTTCTTGGAAAAATAAAGCAGGCTTGAATATCAGAATCTTGATCATTTCGGGAATTGAATTCCCCATACGTTGGTCTTGTGATCTGTGCGCTTCCTAGTAATATAGATGATATCGCTACACTTGTTGTGAAGTTCTTCAGCATCTTTTTTCGCTGCATTTTCTTCCGTTTTTTATATCTAGAAGACCTTGGTACCACGGTCACGTCCTCCCTCTTTGATTCGTTATATAGAACATCCGGAACAAAAAAACATGCTGAATAATGTGACAAATGGATTATAATACACATTATACAACACAACCTGATAGAATAAAACAGGAAAAAAAAGAAAATTTCTTAATAAAGAACAATGTGGTTGAAGGTAAATAGGTATGACTACCTATTCTATGAAAAAAGAAAGCCAAATGGCTTTCTTTTTCAATTAATTTAATTTGAATCGATTCACAACTTCCTGCAATTCTCCGGCAATGTTGTTCATTTGCTCGGTTAAGGCAGCAGCACGTTCCATTTCAACCTGCTGCTGTGCTGCAGAAGCACTTACCTCCTCAGCGGATGCTGCGGTTTCCTCCGAAATGGCGGATACACTTTGAATCGCTTCTATTGCCTGTTCTTTATAATTGATCATGTCATTTAATTTTGCGGATATATTGCTAACCGATTCGCTTAGCTGTTCGGCTAAATTGGCGTTTTGTTTAAAGGAAGATTCGGTGTCAGAAACGGACTGATTATTCAATTTCATTAATTCAATATTTTGTGTGATCACATCCACCGTTTGTTTCGACTCATCCAATATTTCCTGAACTGTTTTTTGAATGACTTCTGTTTCCTTACGTGACTCCTCCGCCAACTTCCTTACCTCTTCTGCAACGACAGCAAAACCTTTTCCATGTTCTCCGGCACGAGCCGCTTCAATACTTGCGTTTAGTGCAAGCAAGTTCGTCTGTGCGGTAATGCCATTGATAGATTCAATAACGGTTTCGATATCGGCAATTTTTTTGACAAGTGTTTGAGTCTGCTGCTGGACTTTTTCGTTCATTTCATTGGTAGCTTCATTATGTTCACGAAGTAGATTCACCTGTTCCATCCCGTGTACAGTAGACTCTCCAGCTTGTTGTGATAATTGATTCATTTCATCGGAAAGTACAGCTAATAAATCAATTTGTTTCGCGAGATCGACCATCTGTTTATTTGTATGCTCTGCATCTTCTGACTGCTGAGAGGCTCCTTGGGCAATTTCATCCACTGCTGCTGCTACTTCTTCACTAGAAGCGGAGACTTCCTCAAACGTATGATGCACTTCATTAGAAGATCGATTTAATTGATCAGATGATTCCTTTACAATATTTATAGCCTCATTCGTCTTATCTAACATATCGTTAAAAGCCATTGCCACGACACCAATTTCATCATTGCGAAATTGTGATTCCGCCACCTTTTCTGTTAAATCACCTGTGGCAGCAGTTTCAAGAGACTTTCTTAAATAAGTAAGAGGCTTTAATTGTCGATGAATAAACCAAGACGAAGCAAATGCCATGATTAAAATGATTAACACCACAATGGCAATGGTTATATATAAAATCGTCTTATATGTTTCAAGAATACTTGATTTTGGAACGGCCGCCTGTACAGACCAGACTTCATCGATTCCTTCTATCGAGACAGGGGCAAATACATTAAATGCCTCTTCATTTAACGTTTTTGAATCCCTATATAAATTGGATACTTTTCTATCGTTTAAATCGGACTTAACTGTTTCCCAATCAATTTGTTCCTTCATATTCGTTCCAATTAATTTTTCATTCTTGCTGTTTGCTACTATAAGGCCTTGATCCGTAATAATGTTTGCATAGCCGCCTTCTATTTTTATTTTCTTCACTAACTCATTTAAATAATCTACTGAGAAATCAGCTGTCAAAACGCCAATAAATTGATCATCTTTCGAAAACAATGGAACAGATATGGTAGCCATCCAGATTGTCTGATTTCCGACTTGATACTCATACGGCTCTGATAATATAGCCCTCTTCTCTTTTTTAGGTATGAGATACCAATCTCCTTCACCTTCTGTTTCATACCCGCTCACTGCACCTGTATGAATCTTCTCTCCATCTTTATACGCGTAAGGAACAAAACGTTTTTGCTTATCTAATAAGCTTGGATCAATAGAGGTATCCTCTGGCAGAATGCCACTCTCCAAAACAGCCGACATTCCACTAATATGCTCATTTTTAGCAAGGTTACTTTCAATAATCTTTAAAACGGCTTGGGCTGTCAACATTTCATTGTTGTTAAGTGCTTCGATTATATTCTTACTTGTTGTTAAAGTCTCCTTCGTCTGCTTAAAACGATCGCCCATTTCTGCAGCGTATACTTTTGTCAACTCATTTACGTAATCTTCTGAATCTTTCATACTTTTATTATACAAAATGCTATTCGTCACAACGGAGTATAATAAAAACAAAACTAAAAATAACCCAATAATCAGTCCCGACAACTTCCATGCAATGCTTTTTGTTCGTTTCATCTATTCATTTCCTCCAGTAAAAAAGTCCTATCACTCTATTATCATCGGTAGAAAATAATGTTCATTAATAGCTTGAAATAACTTTTTTTACTGTGATCGTATTAAAAAATCACCTTTTTTTACAAATTAAAACCATACTAGTCTTAACCTTCCAAATAAGGGATTTTTGTGATTTAAAATGAAATCGATTACAAGAATCGGAGTGTGTTTTTCTTTTTACAACTAGGGGGAGTATATTCTGAAATATCATATGATAGATGACCACTTAAGAGTTTTGGTGATGCCAAGGATGGAGCGAGACGAAAGAAACTCGGAGGCTGCTTCAAGCGGAAAATGTTATTCTACAATAAATTCCAGGGGATAATAGAAGGCAATCGGTAACCGTCTACCCTGGAAAACGATCATTGTGGGAATCATAGATACCTCTTGGTTACCGATGATCACGAAAATCTTGCTTTTTATGCATAAAAGGGCTTTTTGGGGATCGGGTTTTTCCTGAAATGTGGTCTGTTTCTCTATTCGTTTATGACATCATGGCACTGATTTTTCTTGAAATGTGGTCTATTTCTCTTTGTTTATGACCACTCGGCTTTGATTTTTCGTGAAAAAGTGGAAACAAAGATTCGTTAGTTTCCAAATTTAATGATACTCGCGAAAAAGGTGGAAACAAAAGACGACTAGGTTCCCATTTTTTAAAATAATCGTGGAAAGGTGGAAACAAAGCTCCGTTAGTTTCCAAATTTAATGATATTCGCGAAAAAGATGGAAACAAAAGACGACTAGGTTCCCATTTTTTTAAAAAATCCTGGAAATGTGGAAACAAAGCTTCAGTAGTTTCCAAATTTTGAAGATATTCGCGAAAAAGATGGAAACAAAAGACGACTAGGTTCCCATTTTTTAAAAAAATCCTGGAATAGTGGATACAAAGCTTCAGTAGTTTCCAAATTTAATGATATTCGCGAAAAAGGTGGAAACAAAAGACGACTAGTTTCCCATTTTTTTAAAAAATCATGGAAATGTGGAAACAAAGCTTCGTTAGTTTCCACATTTAATGATATTCGCGAAAAAGATGGAAACAAAAGACGACTAGTTTCCCATTTTTTTAAAATAATCGTGAAAAAGTGGAAACAAAGCTTCGTTAGTTTCCAAATTTAATGATATTCGCGAAAAAGGTGGAAACAAAAGACGACTAGTTTCCCATTTTTTAAAAAATCCTGAAGTGCGGTCTGTTTCTCTTCGTTTTAGGTTATCGGTTAACTCGCAAAACTTACTTTTCTGGCATCATACTTTGGTTACGTTTACCTTGGAAAACGATCATTTGGGGAACCATAATTATTTAATGTGACACCTATCCCCTGTAATATGGACACAAATAGCTAATCGCCAGGCAATGCAGTTGAACTTCTTGTTATGTAACAGAAAAATCTCCTCTAGTCGTGATGACTAAAGGAGATTTTTTGTGGCTTTGAAATAAAGTCACCCTATGTTTATAAAAAAGATTTGATGTTCGCGATGTTATGAAAAACTTCACCGTTTTACCCCTTTGGATATGGTTATCTAAAGGGGGATTTTTACGAAATGACTTCAAACAGAGTCATTTAATTCCCATGGTATTACCCCTAATTAGGTCGTTAACTACCAAGCTTATCTTAATTTCTAATCTCTTCCGAACACAGGACGTTTAAAGAACGCGATTAGACGTCCTTGATAAGGAACAACCGACGTTAGTTCCCAGTTATTGCGTCCCCAAAGAGAAAGAGCATGATCGAGCATTCCCTCGCTCATTTCGGGGTTGTCGATTTCAAGATAATCCCCCAACCCGACCTCAACGCTGTATTCCCAACCATGATTTTTTTGTTCGCCGTTGTCAATTTTTTCTGTTAAAAATGTGCCAGTAAATTCGTTATATTTGGTGATGCGGCTGGAAGCGCGCGAAAGTGCCTCAACAATCTCGCTTCTTTCCGTTTTCTCAAGTGCTATGATATCCGGCGAACGGGGTATACGAAACTGAGTATGATCGTGAAAGACACGGGTGATCAGGCTTCCCATCAGAGTACCATCGGCTTTTTTGCAAACATGCCACATACACCGTTCCCGTTCTTCCGGCGGTCCCCAATACTCTACGGAAGAAGCCAAATGGTCAGACTCCAAGACAAACCCTTCACGCTCAATTTCTTTGATCAAAGGTCCGAATAACTTACGTCCGAAGACACCGTAAGCAAATTCTCCCGACTTATCAAATGCATCCTGAAACTCCGATTGATGTTCTTCCAATACGGATTTCCAATTATTCCGGGTATATTGCTTCATGTAATTTGCAAGCGTATGAATAGTAATCTCTTTTTCTTGCGTAAGAACTTCTTTCAGTGAATTCATAAAAAAACACCTCTTAGTTTATTTTTCCCACACATATAAGACATTTCTGCATCGACCACTAATGATTTGCTTGCATTGAACTGTTATTGTTTTTTGATATAATATGTTATATAAGATTCTTATCTCGTTTAATAAATATCTTATCTCGTGAGATAAAATAATTATATGTGGGGGTTATCAAAATGTCAATAGAAAATCTGTCAAGGGAAAAATTATTAGAATTGTTCAATGAGGAATTGCGAAACTTCAGCACGGAAACGATCATGTTCCATCAAAACGTGGCTGAAAAACTGGGCTTAAATTCCACGGATCACAAATGCCTGGATATTATCTTACAGAACTATCCGATGACTGCCGGCAAGCTGGCCGAAATGACCGGATTTACGACGGGGGCTGTTACTGGCGTGATTGACAGACTTGAAAAAGCTAGTTATGTGTATAGAGATAAAGATCCGAATGACCGCAGACGTGTTATCATACATGTAAATCTTGAAAAAGTGGAGAAAGAGATTCTCCCCGTCTTCACCTCTTTTAGCCAATCTATAAGAGAACTTTTCGAAAAATATAATGATCAGGAGATTAAATTTCTTTTTGACTTTTTGGTCCGCAGCCGAGCTATCCTTCGCGAAGAGTCAAAGAAATTAAGATGAAGAGGAAATCTTAAACTAATGTCCTTGCAGATGAAGTCGGAGTGGGCATGCCAGATATTTTGGAAAGACATGGAGGTAATCCTGAATTTTTAAAAACAATCCTCTACAATCAGGCATGATGGTGGAGAGCACCACAGTAGAAAATGATCAAACTTTTTTATAAAACCGAAACTTAAAACTGTAGAAAAAGAATCCATCTTGATTAATTTTTTTTCAAAATGGATTCTTTTTATTTATCCTAATATACGGGTTTGTGAGGTATTTTTGATCAAACTTTTTTTCAAAGCAACATTTTTACGCAAATTTGATGATGTAGCTAGGTAAGATACCTAGGTATTATGCCTATTGAACCGTCACTTCAAGGTAAATCCCTTTTTGCATACGGTTAGCGTTTTTGCTTGTCCATTTTGGATGAATGATGAGCATATATTTTCCTTTTGATTGAAGGTTTGCTTTTGGCTTGATGGTCATTTTGGAATGGTCTTCTGCATTCACTTCAACAGGCACTTCATTACCACCTAAATGGATGAGTTGAACATCCTGTGGGCTTAGCTTTGACCAATCCATTTCCATGTTCATTTCAACGGTGAATGTTTTTGTAACAGGAACACTATTAAGAGCAGGAAGCTTCTGATAAGTAGCGTGTTTTGCGATTAATTGGTCTCTGTGGGACGTAATTAATTCTTCACCTACAGCTGTTTCAATATTTGGTTTGACACCTGTTTCATGGACTGGCACTCCCTTTGGTGAATAGAAACGGGCTGTTGTTAGTTTTAACATGCTGTTGTCGCTTAATGGGAATAATGACTGCATGGAGCCTTTCCCAAAGGAGGTTTGTCCATATAGTGTCGCACCTTTTTGTTCTTTTACCGAAACTGCGACCATTTCTGAAGCACTTGCACTGTATTCATTGATCAGAATATGAGTCGGGCTTGTAAATTTCACTTTTTGAGGAGTAGCTGCGTAAATTTCCGGCTGCTTTGTTTTATCTCGAATCTGAAAGGCCTTATTCACGTTTGGAAAAAGTCCAGCTACTTCTTGAGCAGTGGATACATAGCCTCCTCCATTGTCTCGAAGATCGAAAATCCAGCCTTTGGCTCCGGTTAATTTACCAATTGCGTTTGTGATTTCCTTCGTAGCATCATTGGAAAAGCTGTTCAGGCGAATATATCCGATCTCTCCACCGAGCATTTGATATTCGACATTTGGAAGCTTGATTACTTCTCTCGTCAATGTTTTTGTTACGGTTTCATTCGTATCGGCTGATATATAGCGTAGCGTGACTGACGTATTGGCCTTGCCGCTTATGAGTGAAACGGCTTTTTGCACAGGTTGTCCAACTAGGCTTACACCATTGACGCTGACAATAATATCTCCTGCCTTCATCCCGCCTCGATCTGCTGGACCCCCTTTGATCACGGACATGATTTTGATGCCCTTTTCATCCTCATCAAGAACGATCCCAACTCCAACTAGCTGTTGCTCGATTCCATTTGAGAACTGGGCGAATTCCTCAGTGGTCATATAGACAGAATAAGGGTCCAGATGCTTCGTGATTTCCTTTGCCGTTGGCTTCGCTAATACGGAAGCAGGCACATCCTCTATGTAATATTCCTTAATTAAATCTCGTATTTCATCAATCGGCACAGCTGCCGAAACAGCCGTCACATTCGACAAAAGTAATAAAACTAGTAAAAAACTAATATACTTTTTCAAGTTGTGCATGGATGGCCTCCTTCAGTGTCATGCACCACTACGGATTGCCTAATTGGTACGTGGTGGTGGAAAATGACATGTTATTTATTTCTATTTTAGTATATATATTGATGAGGTGATAGGTCTTTTTAAAAATAGAATAGCTACTCGCTCACATATTTTTCGAGAATTAAGGCAAAGTAATCTATATTTGGTGATGGCTCGTTTTAACAGAAAAAAGTCGACCATCCGAAACAGTCGACTCATTTTTTCATTATCCTAAAAACACCTTTTGGAACTAGATTTTTCGAGTGGTGCCCGATACGGGAACTCACCACCTGTTTTTAAGTATATGATTTACCTTCCCGATATCAAAATCCCCATAACCCTGCAGCTCTCCCCATTCAACCATATGTTTATAGTCTGGATGCTTTGGATTAGCCAATATTTTAAGAAATTCTTCATAACCATGTTCTCCGCCAACATCTTCTGGTGGAGTGCTTCCTTCACCCTCAAGACAAACCGGATAATTTACATCGTAATCATCGATCATTTTCTCTACTTTAATTTCATGCTGCCAGTTATCCCCGAAATCATAATTATATTCAAGCTTCTTATAGGCAGGGATGTATTCCGATAGCTTTATATCTGTTTCAAGCTTCATTTCAACATCATTCGGATAAGCAAAGGCCTCTTCATCACAAACGAGATTAATAATCGGCTTATGCCCCTTCTCATGATAAACAAAATTGTTGATGGATCGTTCATGAACAGATGCAGCATCTTCGTAAACGTAAAATTCATGGAGATGATAATCCTGCCATCCAAACGCTGTCTGGAGAAATTCATGAAGCTGATCAAATGTGATATTTACCGGAACGACAATTCGACGCCAAACATTCCGCTTCTTCCCTAGCTTTAGCGAAACTTTTAGTTGAACAGCCTTCGTTCTAAAAATAGGTTCCCCCGCAAAAAGCTCAAGATCCTTATACATCTCTTCATTTGGGCAAATATATTTATTCTTCCCATCCCCAACTAAATCTCTGCTGACTCTCATACTCATTCTCGTATTAAAGATAGAATCGCTGTCCAGCAGCTCTTCGAAAAATTGAACATTCTCACAAGCCTTGTTCATTCTTGCAACAGAAGTCCGATCCTTTGTTTTCGTGTAGGTGAACTCCTTAGATTGAAGGAGAAATTTCTCGACTATCTCTTCCTTCATCCCCTCTTGCAGAAATGTTTCACGGATTCCTTGTAATAACACTTCATCCAATTTTTTAAAATCCTTTGCTTTTAGGCCATGGAAAACAATCGCATACCGATTTTGATCATTCACAAGCACAACCGTTTTCCTGCGATTAATGGTTAATAAATGAGCATGCCAAGAAAAGAGCGGTTCAGCCTCTATATGGGATTGAGGTTTGATATCGAGCTGATCTAAAAGTTTTTTTGTACATTGAATAAGCATGTTTATTAGCTCCTATTACTATTTATATTTAGATTATACTCTATATATTTCCTTCCATGTCCAGTCTTAACCAAAGGACCGTTAGGAAGGCATCTATGATTCTGTATATTTTTCGAGAATCGGAGCCAAGTAATCTACCATTGGTGATGACTCATTTTGAACAAAGGCTTCTATGGCTGCTTTTTCTAGCGGGATGAATAGAAGCTCATCGAATTCTGGCTGCTGCCCGCTTTCTATTAATTGCTGGTTGTGCTTTAAGAATTGAGTGTGAAGCGCTTCTGCGGTGGAATGGACGGATAGCTCATACATAACCGCCCAAAAATCATGCGATCCTTTATGCTTAATGAACTTAGGAAGGAAAGAGCGTGTGGATGAGGAGTGAATATCCACCCCCATCTCCTCCTTTATCTCTTTACAGATATTTTTTTCTAAATCAAATATGGATCCTACTAGATCTGATTCATCTAGCCCACCGCCTGTGAATTGCAGGCGTCCAGGTGTAGAGGTTGCTTCGTTCATTCGCCCAATAGCTATATGGTGGTCGCTTGTGATGACAGCTGCACATGTATAGATGACTTTACAAGGAGCAGCGCAATCTTCATGGTGGAGGGTGAATAAATAGTGTTTGTAGTCAGTCTTTGCGACAGTTACTTCAAGCTCTTCGGGGTTTTTGTCAATTTTCGTTATTGTATAAGCTGCTCCGTTTCGTAGAGAAGGGTTCTTTCCTATTTGTTGTTCCCAGTGATGGTGGTGTTGTTGTCGAATTTCAAATGGTAGATTAATAGGGCGGTTATCTAGCTTGACCTTTACATTGTCCGGGGCTGTTTCAATTACAATTGGTTTCATCAGGTGCCTCCTTGTCCTTCTTATAGTTATATTGAACATAATACAATATCTCTGAATTCACGGCCAATTCCAAAATGGATCCCTATTCTGCAAAAAACTCCTATAACAATCGTAAACTAAAGTGAAATTTTTCCCCAAAATATTACTAAAGTAATATTGATCTATCAGTTTTGGCGAAAACAGGAGAAAAGATAGGATTTTCCTCAAAATTTTCTGATTTTCGGCGATAACAGGAAAATTAACATTATGCTTTAATAGAAGAAGCAGTTCTAGTTTCAACCCATGCTATTTTACTTTTTAAGTACAATAGCCTTTCAAATCTCTCTTTGTCATCTCAATTATGAGATGGCCTTTTTTTGTTTAGAACGAAGCAGTCTGCGCTGGCTTCTTAATCCCTTATCTCTAAGCTTCCCCTCAGCTTCTCCTTTGCACCCTTCCGCCATGCTTTAACAGCCGATACAGATACACCTTCCTTAAGGGCAATTTCCTTTATTGTTAAATGATCAATGCAAGTGTACAAAACCCATTTCTTCTGATTATCCGTTAACCCCTCGCAATAGGAAAGTAGGAATTTCACTTCGAAGGGCTGTTCAAGAGAGTTGTCCTCGATCCCCTCCCAAAACTCCTCCTTAGCGTATACACTCCTTTCCTCATGTTTATTTTGCTTCGTCATCTCGGACAAAAATCTGCCTTTGATATAAGTGTAGGCAAAGCTAGTAAACTCTCCTTTTTCCGGATCGAATCGTTCATTTGCCTCCCATAGGGCAATCCTTCCAATCTGGAAGAATTCATCCTTGTTCTTGTAAATATGCAGCGTGTTCATGATTTTATGAATCATAGGTCCGTATTGTTTTACTAATTGCTCAAAGCCCTCCATGTTAAAAAAATCCTTTCAAAGAGCGCGCTTGCTATTGTATTCCCGGGTGCCTTAAACATAACCGAGTCGGAGGAAGCCAGGCTAACAATGGAATACGTGAATATTCACCTTCATCATGGTCGATTTTCGCAAAATTTGCCTCAAATCTTTCTGTACAGATCAATAAAAAGAGATATTTGCGAAAAAAATGCAATTTTAATCAAATATTAAATATTCCAATTGTTCACAAAATTGTAATATATTTCTTCGAATATTTCTGGTATGATGGATTTAGATCAAATTAACCGCATCTTTTGTCCTACTTCATATCAAATTCTAAAAAATGGAGTGTGGGGAAATGTATTTTTTAAAGTATTATCTTATCAATCAGGAAACATCATTGATTAAGGGTGAGCACAATGAGTACGGGAAGCTGTGTTCGAGGGTATTAGAGGGAAGAAAGACATTTCTAGTAGATTGTTCGCCAATCAAATTGCTTGATGAAACATTAAAATTCTATGGCTTCAATTACAAAGGTGCTAAGACAGGTGCAAAATCGATTCTTCGAAAAAACAGTATGTGTCCGATTGTTCTGAATCAGGCGTTAGGCATTTGTATGTTCCCAATCAACTCTCCTGATAAGCACGACAACATATGGTTCAACCCCGATCATATTGTACAAACCTTCCCCTATGGCAGTAAGACAGATGTAAAATTAAGCAATGGGGTTATCATTCGAGTCAACTTAAAATTGTCCACTTTTAACAATAAGCTGCAGATTGCCCATCAATACAGAAGAATCACCCACGATAGAGGCAGACTCACCATGACCATGATTCTCGACGAAAAAAAAGAGCCGGTCTTCATTATAGAAGAAAATGGCGGTTATAATTTTGACAAAATGAAGAGGGATGATGATTAGTCAATTTTTTTATTGACGAGACCCTACGAAATAGATATGATTATAAATAATTTCATAATTAAAAATCTTCTTATTAAGAGAGGTGGAGGGACTGACCCTGCGAAGCCTCGGCAACCAGCATCTATATGCCCGGTGCCAATTTCAGAGGAATAATCACAATTCCGAAGATGAGAAGGTGGAACGGATACAGTTTATGTTATTCATGCTCCCCTTCTGTCTTTCTATGCAGAGGGGGTTTTTTGTTTTTCCATTTTCATTTTACAAACAAAAACAGGAGGAATGAATCATGTCAGCTATTCATATTGCCTTATTAGGATACGGTACTGTTGGGAAGGGTGTCTATCAGACCGTTCAATCCCATCAGAAAAAGCTTCAAGCTATTTTTGGAAAAGAAGTGAAAATTTCTGCGATTCTCGTAAAAAATTTAGATAAGCACCACTCGCCAGACGATGATGTCATTTTAACAGATGATTTTGACAAGATTATTTCATTGGAAAAGCTTGATATCGTGATTGATGCTATTGTTGGAAAAGAGCCGTGCTTTTCCTATTTACAGAGAGCCATTAAGCGGGGCTGTCATGTGATCACGGCGAATAAAGAAATGTTTGCCCATTATGGAAGTCAATTAAAACGGTTAGCTCACGAGCATGGCGTTACACTCAGCTTTGAAGCAACTGTCGCCGGCGGGATTCCCGTCATCCAAACGCTAAAGCAATTACTTAATGTCAACAATATCAAAAAAATACAAGGTATTCTTAACGGAACTTCAAATTTTATTTTGACAAAGATGAGGGAAGAAAACGTACCATTTGCATCAGCCTTAAAGCTCGCTCAGGAAAAAGGCTACGCTGAAGCCGATCCAACCAATGATGTCGAGGGATATGACGCCTTTTACAAAGCGGTGATCTTAAGTGAGCTTACATTTGGGGAAGCGCCGAACTGGGGTGAGTCGATTAGAGAAGGGATTCGAGGAATTACACCCGAACAGATTGAAATCTTTTCATCATTAGGATTCCGATTTAAGCATGTAGCTTCAATTGAACGAACTGCTGATGGCGTTCAATGCGCCGTAAAGCCTGTGCTTGTGAATGAACAGCATCCGTTTTACCATGTGGAAGGAGTTCAAAATGCCGTATCCATTGATGGGGATATTGTTGGAAACATCAGCTTGCAAGGACCAGGTGCAGGAATGTTTCCAACCGCAAGTGCGATTCTAGAGGACTTAGTTCATATTAATCGAAAAAGCGTATCTCCTATCATTACCGAACAGAAGCCAGATGGAGATGAGACATCTGCTGTATCCTTTTGGGCAATCGGCGGGGATGTAAATGCCTCCATATTACCCACACCTATTCAAGTAATCGAAAGAATTCATCCAAATGTTTTATTAGTTAAAGCTCCTGAAGAGACGGTATACGCGATTCATTTGCCGAATGTTCATGTCTATCAAATTCTTGGGGACGTGGCGTATAAGGGATTGGTTGTTAGTTAGGTTTTTTTGAATGTTTTTTTCTTAGGCTCTTTTCGCATATATTGTTGCTTTTGCCTTCAAATTTTGCCCGTTGCTTTCCGCGGGGAGAGACGTGAGCCTCCTCGGCGCTTGCGCCTGTGGGGTCTCACGCTTCCCTCCATTCCCGCAGGACATTGAATAAGCTTCCTTGAAATTAACACCGCACGAAGGAAATGCGAATGCATTTTCGAGGAGTCAAGTGCCCTCCGCTCCAATCAACTCAGATAGTTAAATAAAGTGAAACTTCAATCAGTGGAGGTTTTCCTTCATCCCCCACTGATTGTTAGTTGAACCAATCGGGCTTTTACGGGCTGTTGATCCCCCACTTAGAAATTTATTCTTAACTCAACTTCTTGAAGTGGGGGTTTTACAGCCCGTTAATCTGCGATAAAAATTGCATTAAAACAACAAACTTTACGAAAACAGCCTTTTCTTATAACAGGGCTATAAGGACAGGTATACGGGGGTTCTCCTTATTCTTGTAACACAGCAATAGAAGGCCAACACTCATCGTGATGGCCTTTTCCACTACTCTATATTCACTTAAGAAACTATTTTTCCATCATTAATTTCAAGATTAATTCATCGGTTTGCCGTGTTCCTTCGTTTCCTAGCTGGCAGAAGGCTTCGATGCTTTTCTCAACATCATCGTGAATAAATCCATCTGTGGATTGAATTTCTTTATGGTTCAACGCCAGTAATGCCGATTGGACTGCGACGTTTGAACAGGTAGAAACCTTCATGGCACAGCCTGCCTTCGCACCATCGCAGATCATTCCGGATACATTGCCAATTGTATTTTGAACTGCCGCCTTTACCTGTTGAAGGGATCCATCCAGCAAATAAACAATAGCCGAACTTGCTCCCATTCCCGCAGCCGTGACACCGCATAAGGCTGACAGACGGCCGAATTTCGATTTAATATGAATTGTAACTAAGTGGCTGAGTGCAACGGCGCGAAGCATTTTTTCTTCAGACACCTGGAGCTTCTCTGCCGCAGCAACGACAGGAAGGGTAACTGCTATTCCTTGATTGCCGCTTCCTGTATTGGCCATAACCGGCAGCGTCGAGCCTGCCATTCTTGCATCTGAACCAGCAGCGGCTAGTGACATGGCAGCAGTTGCTAAATCATCTGATAAGATTCCCTTTTTCACATTGTCCTTTATCGTTTTTCCGACATTTAAGCCGTAATCGCCTGCGAGCCCTTCCATACCAATAACTCGGTTTAACTCGATACTTCTTTTAACAAGGCCTAAACTCTTCACATCTGTCTGTAGAACCCATTCATAAATTTCATCGATGGTGAGATACTCCAAATCTTCCTCAGCCGATTGAATGCCAATATTCTCGCATCCACCGAGGAAAATAGGTTTGCCATCTACTTCAATTAATGTGATATTACTATGATTATCAGAAATAACAACCTTCGCATTCTGTTTGTCTGTTTGAACAATAACTTCAATATAAAGCCTTTTCGGTGTATCCGCTTGACTTGCTTTAACCTTCCCCTCTTCAATCAGCTTAAAGGCTAACAGCTCATCTTCCTTTGTAAGACCATCCAGCACTTCTAGTTTTTTCTCCGAGTTGCCCGCAACTGCTCCAAGTGCAGCAGAGAAATCTAAGCCTTTACCAGTCATCCCAGGAATACCGACTGATTTCGCGTTTTTAATAATATTCCCGCTTGCCTTTACTTGAATTTCTTGTATGACTCCGTTCACATAGCTCTTCGCTTTCGCCGCTGCCAGCGCAATCGCTACTGGCTCTGTACAGCCAAGCGCCACTACTAACTCTTTTTCCAAGATAGATAGTATTTTGTCCTTTTGCATTTGATTTCTCCACCATCCTTCTATTTAAAAAATTCCATTATGTTTTTTTATAATTTCGATAATTACTTAACTTACATTATCTCTTTTTCGCTTTAATTTCAATGGACTGTTTCAAAGAAGGAAGTTAATCGATACAGAATGGAAACTTAGTAGTGTAAAAATCCTGTCCAAAAAGTTTAATTCTATTGTTTTTTATTTAATTTTCCAATTTATTCCTCTGAAAGATTTGTTACCCGAGCTATTATCTTAGTAGATATCCCTTCTCTTAACAATTCTAAAGCAATTTTTCTTTTCTCTGAGATCCTTCCCTCTTGGATTCCTTTCTCTTTCCACGAATTCGGCAGCTTGAGTATCAATATTTCCATATAAAAGAGGCAACAATAACATTTCTAATAAGCTTTCCCTTGCAACCATGCAGATAAATTTCTGCATGATTGCTCAATTTTTTCTAAAACCCGCAGTATCAATTGTAAAACCTTAAATTCTAGCTATTTTCCCATACTAGAAAATTTTGGTTCTATTAATTAATTATTACAACACCCATCATATTTTGTAATAAAAATAGTTTTATTCTGAAACATGGCTGTCATCTTCTCCTGTTAACATGCTCTTAAAAGAAATGAAAGGGAGTTAACAGTTTTGAAGAAACTACTAATCGGTTTTACTACTGCTATTTTTCTAACATTTGGACTATCAACTGCTACTTTTGCAGCTGAAAATACATATAAAGTAAAAAATGGAGATACACTTTGGGGAATTGCTAAAAAGAACAATGTCTCCGTTCAACAAATAAAATCATGGAATAACCTTAAATCCGATACAATCAAACCAAATCAAGTTTTAAAATTGACGAAAACTGCTACGGAAGCAAACAAGCCTGCTCCTCCTGTAAAATCTGCAAGCTTCAAAGAAATTACCGTCAAAGCAACAGCATATACCGCGAACTGTAAAAACTGCAGCGGCATCACTTATACGGGAATCAACTTAAAAAAGAATCCAAATGCTAAAGTGATCTCCGTTGATCCAAATGTGATTCCACTAGGATCAAAGGTTTATGTACCTGGCTACGGTGAAGCCATTGCTGCTGATAAAGGATCTTCTATCAAAGGAAACAAAATTGATGTGTTTATCCCTTCTAAACAGAATGCCATCAATTGGGGCAATAAAACGATAAAGATTAAAGTATATAATTAATTTCTTTGGATTTAGGAACTTTGAATACAAAAAATTAACCAATCAAAAGAGGAACAGCTTCGTCTGCTCCTCTTTTTTCTATAACTATGCAGATTGAGGGAGCGTTTTATTTCCTGCGTTATTTTGTTTCACAGTTACATAAAAACATATGGCTTTGAGGGTTTGATTTCTGCGAGGCTTTTTGCTTGAAATGGGGTATCTGACCCCGTTCGGCTAAATTACATATTTAAATTTTTTTCGAAATTTATGGTAAATTTCGAAAAGGACATGAATTTTTTAGGGAATTCGAATGACAAGTTAAACACCAGGATAAATTAAAGCCCCCAAAAAAACAGTTTAGATTTCTTTAGTAAAAAAGAATAAAAAAAAGAAATTGACGATTTTCATGCAAATTTTATTCAATCGGTCCTTACTGAAGCTCTCATGTAAAATCCTTCTCAAGCGGAGTACTTTTCAAACACTGACAGAATTCTCCATACCGCTGTCCATTCCCTAGTCAGGGAAGGACAGCGGTATGGAGAAATTCAAAACGAGCTTTTCCAATGCTAATCCACTTGCTGCATGAGAGGAAATCTTTTTAATTGGTTATTATTTTAAAAAAATTACGATCTTGTAGAGGAAAGTCAGAATATTACTCGAAATAATTTAGTACGAATAAAAGGAGGTCGATCAAAGGACTGAAGGGTTTATTGATTGGAGGATTAGCGTAGTCATTTGGCTTATAAATTCATTTTTTGGGCCGATCCCTATGGATTTTGGCTGAGCTAACCATGCTATCTAGCTATTAAATCCATTTTTTCAGACTAAAAAACCTTATTTAGACTTCTTTTCTACTAATTAGAACGTTTATTAATGGATTAGTAATAATCGAAACAAAATTCAGAAAATTTTACCATGGCTATTCATAACAAAATAAATAATATATGTTAATATCATAGTAGAGATAGTTGAAAAGAGGGATTTTATGAAACTAGATGGATATTTATTCGGTGAAATGCTTCAATCCTTTCGCCAGTTTAAAAATTTGACTGTAAAAGAATTAGCAGAAGGGATATGTACAGAGGAAGAATTAATATCCTTTGAGAAAGAGAGATCATACCCTACCCTCGATGTTCTTTTCAAAATTGCCATCAAGCTCGAAGTAGAATTAACACACTTCCTTGATATTGCATCAAAATCAACTGTTAGCTATCCAAATGCAGTTATTCAAATCATTGAAAAATACAAAAGAGAACGCAATTATGAGGCAATAAACACGATTGTTCAACAGGAGCAGCGTAATCCTCTCTTTAATCAAAAACCATTAAAACAGTATCTGATGTGGCATGAAGGCATTTGTTGCCATCACCTTGACAAAAATTCAGACAAAGCATTTGATATCCTTAGTAAAGCGATCGCATTAACAAATCCAAGAAGAGTTTCCCTTTCAGAAAGAGAAATAGAAATATTAACAAGTATTGGTCTCATCTTTTATGAAACGCAGAATTATCGAAGTGCTATTACCATTTTTATGGAAGCTTTAAGTAACATCGAGAATCTACCCTCTATCTTAAATATGAAAGGGAAGTTAAGAATATTATTTGGGTTATCACAAGCATTAACAGATATAGGGGAATATGAAGAATCACTTACTTATTGTCATAAAGGGCTTAATCTTTGTATTAATGAGGAATTGCTATATCTTTTAAATGAATTTCATTATCAAATTGGTGAAAACTACGTCAAAATGGGGGAGATTGAAAAAGGAAAGGAATACTTAGAGGAGTGCCTCCACCTCTTAAAGTTAGAAAGAAAAACAAAAATTTTTAATATTATTGAAGAAGAGATTGATAAACTACTAAATTCTTGATACAATAAATTACAGAAATTATAAAATTTTGAGAAAGTTGGTGAAAAAATGAAAAAGTTACTTGCGGGTACAGCTCTAGCACTAACTATTCTTGGTGTGAGCACATTTGGCTCCAACTCAACGGAATTAGCTGGATACCCTGTTCAACATGGTATTGAATTAAACGGATACCCTGTTCAACATGGCGTTGAATTAAACGGATATCCTGTTCAACATGGCGTTGAATTAAACGGATACCCTGTTCAACATGGCATTGAACTAAACGGATATCCTGTTCAACATGGCATTGAATTAAACGGGTATCCTGTTCAACATTAATTAAGAAAAAGCGGGTGATTACACATTCACCCGCTTTTTTTGTGCAATTTCTTATCGTGTTTGCCATATGTGACGGCAAATCCCCCGCTCCTCTTCAAATAAATCCTCATGTGAAACAAGATTATTCGTAAGGCGCTCCTCAAAATTTCTGCATCCAACATGTCCTTTTCCCTTCTTCCAATATATATAGAGGGTGAAAGGAGGTGGATGAACATGGCACAGGCAATGATTATGGATACGAAGCTTCGTTTAAGCTTTGAAACAGGTTTAAATGATAAAGGCGAGCCGGTATTCAAAACAAAAACATTCGGGAATGTGAAAAGCTCAGCTACTGCAGATCAGCTTCAACAAGTGGCTCAGGCAATTGCTGCTCTCAGCAATGACCCTTTAGCATCAGTGGTACGAAATGACAGCTTTGATATTGTTGGATAATCAAATGGCTGGAATTAACCAGCTCCAGCTCAGCTTATATGCAATGTTCAATACAATATAAAAAAGGAGGTTGAATCTCATGGCAAAATCATTAGAATTGACGTTTTTAACGGATAAGGGGAAATTATCACGAATTTCCATCGATAATCCAAAAGAACCGATTGATCCAGCTGCTGTTAAACTGGCAATGGACCAAATCGTTACTGCCGATATTTTCCAAACGACTAACGGCAGTTTTGCTTCCGCTAAGGATGCTCGTGTCATTGAGCGCAATGTAACTGAATACGAACTTGTTTAAAAGAAAAGCGTAAGTGCCTTCGGAACAATCCAAAAGCCGATTGTTCCTGCGGTGATTATTCTAAGGAGCTTTCCTTAGTGTCCACCCCGACAAGCACAAGTCGAGCCTCACGGAAAGGTGTTCTTTACCTTTCTGGGAGGATTGATCGAAATGTGAAGGCGACTGTTTAGGGACGACTGCATAAGACGAGCCCTGTAAGAAGACGTTCTTTGTCTTCTGGAAGGGATCGGCTTATGACGCGAGTCCCTAGGAGCCGTAACTAGACAAGCTTGTGACCTCGAGGTCGACAAAAGCACGACGTCCTCCCAAAAGCTTCTCTTTTGGTCGTGCGATGTGTCGCTGACGTAGCTTTCCTTGTCCTGTCGCATTGTCGACACCAGTACGTCCTGTACGTCGGGGGTAGGCGCTGGAGCTAGACAATATGATAAAGAGGCCGATGCAAAGCTGTTATTGCATCCGGTCTCTTTTTTATTTTTATTATCTTTCCTCATCCATTCACGGCACTAAGGTGACAGGCACTCTTCTCTGCCCCCCGTTTATGTTATAATTATTCTTATTCTTATTGTCTCGTGTAAAAGGAGGTCTTTCTATGTCTACGATCCCGGAGCGGTTTCTTGAGCCATTGGAGTTTGCGGCGAAGGAGTTGATGGGGTTATTACGTGCGGATATGGAGGAGGATGAGCGGCTTGTACAGAAGGGACTGCTGCTTTTTCGGCAGCGGCTTGTTTCTCAAGTGCGGTTTGACGGAGTCAAGATTACGGCCGTTGTTCAGGACGTAACACCTGCAAAGGTTCAGCTAAATCTTGATTTCATCCAATTAAGTGAATGCTCGTGTCCAGCAGAGGGATTTTGCCGTCATCAGCTTGCCGTGTTTTTCCAGATCCTTTCACATACTAAAAGCGTGACTATGTGGGTAGAAGAATGGAGACAGCCATTGAAGGAGAAGAAGGTCGCTAAACAATTAGGAATGCAAAGAGCCAAAGATTTATTAAAGACAGCAGGCCGGCAAAAGCCAGATTATGATCGATGGATTGCAGCTTTTAATGAAAGCTTTGACACCATTATGACAGGAAACGGAGTGCCAAAGCCTTACATCATTCCTGAGCTCTATCATGTATACACAAGGCGCTGGAAAGCGAATACACCCTTCGAGCAGGAATGGAAGCTCCTTTATCAGCTAGTTGCCTCCTTTTTTTCGTTTAAAAAATTGATGGAATTAAGCATAGAACTTGAGCATTCAGGGGATATGATCAATCGCTACTACATTCACCTCTTTCAGGATTTGATGCAGGATACCGTTGAATTGATGAATAAGCTATCTGTCCACTCTCTCCCCTTTGCCTTTGATGAATTTATTGAGAAATTGAAAGAGGATTCGTCCGACTTGCTGACAGTTGACTTTGCACTTGAATACGAACGAACTCAATTGTATCGGTTTTTATGGACAAAATTTTTCAAAAAAAAGGCTTGGTGTACAGCAGAGATCGAAAAGCTTCGTGCAGTAGAGAATAAAAATGATCCCGTTTCAGTGGGCATTCTACATCTGCATATCCTTCTAGGTGAAGATGAAATCGCTCTTGAACATTTGGCTCTCCCTGATAAGTGGATGACGCCTTATTTTCTTTATTGGATTGAACTATTTACTAGCCAAAGGGAATGGAAGCGATTAGGGCCATTCGTGGAGGAATTTATAAAAAAACTACGTGAATATCTTGGCGTTACGGATGACTATTATGCAAAGAGAAACTACACGGATCTAGTCATTCGTTCCATCAAGCCGTATTGTTTAGAAACGGGCAGACAGGAATTATTTGAAAAAGCACTCATTGAGACGCTTCCATATAGCTTTAGTGAATATGAATATATTCTTTTCGAAAATGAAGACTTTGATAAGTGGACTGATTTGCAGGCCTTTATGAACCATGATATTGATATGCTGTCGAATGATCGCATTAAAGCAATCGAAAAAAGAGAGCCTACACTGCTGCTGCCGCTCTACCATCATTCCATTCACAGCCATATTACTCATAAAGGCAGAGATCATTACCGTGAGGCGGTTCGGAAACTGAAAAAGCTCCGCACTTTATATAAAAAGCTGAAACGACAACAGGACTGGGAGTTTTTCTTAGAAGCCTTGCTGGAAAAAACAAAGCGGCTTCGCGCCTTCCAGGAAGAATGTAAAAGGGGAAAGCTGATCGATGCTTGATACTAGGTATATAAAAATTAACATACGACATATACATTCTGATCTTTATTGCATCTCTGCCGTTGATGAGGAAGGGGATTATTTAAATACGGATTTCTGGAGCAAGCTTCTTTTCCACTACCATGAGGAAAGCTTCTTCGGAACTCTTTTTCATACAGATAAATCTGTGGAAAGAATAGAGATCCCTCTTAACGGCTGGCAGCTTGTCACCTTGCTTGCAAAAGAACGATTCAACCAGCTTATCGATTGGGATTGGGATGAATTGGCGCAGGTGTGTTTAGCCTCCTCCCTTCCCATTTACGAGGCGATCATGGAAAAGGAATGGATTCCAGACTTTTCAGCATGGGAGAATGGGCAATTTCGCTGGGCATTGCCTGACAGTGTCATTTATGAATTCAATTCTTCCTTTTGGGAGCAAACGATTGGAGACACGTCAGTAAAAGACTTTATTCACGAGTGGTTTCATCATGCACTCGACAGCTTTTTCCTCCGAAACAGCATGTTGAAAAAGGAATTAAGCAGTAAATTAAACACTTTACGGAATGAACAGCTCTCACCTCGTGATCTTGCAGCATACTTCGATGAGGAAAGCTTTCAGGAATGGATCGGACTTAAGGAAAGTGAAGTCCCTTTTACGATCGGCCTTAAATTGGAAGAGCCTGCAGATTTGGACGGTTTATGGGATCTCGGCATCTTCCTTCGTGGGAAAAAGCAGCCTGATGTGCTCATTGATGTGAATGATTTTGCTAATTATCCTCGCGGTTGGAAGAAATATGATGAAATCATTTTGAAGGAACAGCAGAGATGGATCAATGTTTTTCCTTGGCTTGCTGGAGATAAGGGAATTGCCACTCGTCTGACGGAGGATGAAGCATGGACCTTTTTGACAGAAGCAAGTGAAACCCTTCTCTCTCTCGGAGTGGAAATATTGCTGCCTTCCTGGTGGCAGGCTATGAAAAACGCCAGCTTAAAGGTGAAGGCACGTGTAAAAGGGCAATCCGCAAGCCATCGTCCGTCCTTCGTCGGGCTGCAGGCAATGCTTGATTATGACTGGCGAATATCCATGAACGACGTGGATTTATCAGAGGATGAGTTCCGCAGCATGGTCGAAGAAAAAAGACGGCTCGTCTACATTCGCGGCAGATGGATTAAGCTTGATCCAGCCTTCGTTCGCCAAATTCAAGATTTAATGAAAAAGGCTGAAAAAGAAGGACTTCATGTCCGCGATTTAATCGAACAAGAGCTTCTTTCAGAGGAAGCTTCCTCTGAAGATGAACTAGAGAATCCGAAGGCGTTTGCCCGCATTCAAATTGAACTGAACCGCGGGTGGAAGCAAATGGTGAAGCAGCTCCGAGATACAAAGGACATCCCTCTTGTAGAGGTTCCCGACACATTTCAAGGTGAACTGCGCCCATATCAACAACTTGGTATGAGCTGGATGTTATTTTTGCGTCGGTACGGATTCGGGGCTTGCTTGGCAGATGATATGGGACTTGGGAAAACGATTCAGCTCTTAAGTTATCTTTTAAAAGTGAAAGAGCTGGAGAAAGACGGTGGCCCCGCTCTTATCATTTGTCCAACCTCTGTTCTAGGCAATTGGCAAAAGGAAATTGAGCGGTTTGCTCCCGATCTAAATGTGTATCTCCATTACGGAGGAAATCGTTCTAAAGGTGATGAGTTTTCAGAAAAGGTAACAGCTAGTGATGTTGTCCTTACTTCATTCGGACTTACCCACTTGGATGCGGAGCATTTCGAGGGCATCGAATGGAGCTCCATCAGCATTGACGAAGCACAAAATATAAAAAATGCGCAAACGAAGCAGTCAAAGGCTGTCCGGAAATTGAAGGGAAAGCACCATATCGCCCTAACTGGAACACCAATGGAAAACCGACTATCGGAGCTTTGGTCGATTTTTGATTTTACAAACCATGGTTATCTTGGCAGCATGGGCCAATTTCAAAAGGGGTTCGTCCTGCCGATTGAAAAGGATGATGATAAAGAAAGGGTTAAGCAGCTTCAAGCCTTTATTCGCCCTTTCCTCCTGCGCCGCACGAAAAAGGACGAAGAAGTCGCGCTCAATCTCCCAGACAAGCTCGAGCAAAAGGAGTACTGCCCATTAACAGCAGAACAAGCTTCCCTTTATGAGCAGCTTGTGAAGGATACGTTTGAGCAGATTGAAAAACTTTCCGCTTTTGAGCGTAAGGGCTTAATTCTGCAAATGCTGACCCGTTTGAAGCAGCTTTGTAACCACCCTGCTCTCTATTTAAAGGAAGAGAAGCCAACGAACAATATTGTAAGGTCTGCTAAGCTTGAAAAGCTTTGCGAGCTTATCGACTCTGTTCTTGATCAAGGTGAAAGCTGTCTGATTTTTACCCAATATATTGAGATGGGAAATATCATCCGGCAGACGATTAAAAAGAAATTTGGACAGGATGTACCATTTTTAAACGGAAGTGTACCAAAAAATGAACGGGATCAAATGATCACCCGGTTCCAAAATCAAGAATTTCCTATCTTTCTTTTATCCTTAAAAGCCGGGGGTACGGGATTGAATTTAACAGCCGCTAATCATGTCATCCACTATGATCGCTGGTGGAATCCAGCTGTTGAAAACCAAGCCACCGACCGAGCGTACCGTATCGGACAAAAACGCTTTGTCCATGTTCATAAATTCATCAGCACTGGCACACTTGAGGAAAAAATTGATGCCATGCTTGAAAAGAAGCAATCGCTCAATGATCAGATCATCCAAAGTGAAAGCTGGATTACTGAATTATCAACGGATGAGCTGCGGGATCTTGTGAATTTATCTTGATTAGTTCAGCCTCTTAATGTCTTTTCTTTAAGACTTGGGGGCTGATTTTTTATTACCTTTTTGGCCAGCATGGAAAAAAGTCACTTTGTGTACTCCAAGTTAACTAAGTTTATTAACAACAATTTTTCTATACATTCCATTTAGCATTACTGGTTTATCTTCTTCAATACTCAACTTCTCTTTATGTTTAATAAATATCTCTTCAAAACTTAGCCCTATGTCCGTTCCTAAAACTTTAATAAGTGGTCTTACTAGCTTTTTTGGAAGGGAAAGTCTATCTCCACTTGAATCGAATTTGTCAAAAATAATTATTTTACCTCCAGGATTTAAAACTCTCACCATTTCCTGAAAACATTTTTCCGCATCCGGAACTACTGAAAGAATTAAACTTCCAATTACCATATCAAATGAATTATTATCAAAGCTCATCTCTTGGGCATCCATTTCCATAAATCTAATGGATGAAGTATTAAATTTCGCTTTTGCTTTCTCTAGCATATCTGGTGAAAAATCAATGGCTGTAATATCTAACTCAGAATCATTGATTAGCTCTAAGTCAGCACCTGTTCCAATACCGACGAATAAAATTTTACACCCACTTTCAAATTTGACTCCCTCAAATGTCAGTTTACGCGCTTGAAGGAATCCCCTTGAGTTAAAAAATCTATCATAAATAGGCGCCCAGAATTTATATATCAACTTATTCCATTTATTATTCAAATCTCACACCTCAAATCTTCACAATCCTCCCTTGTAAAAAAAAGGGCGATGCCTCGTTTTAGCATCGCTATATTAATGGGATTAGTTATATTTTTACGTAAAGTTTCATTATTTTCTTATCCTTTAACTTTTAATAAGCGCAGTGCATTTAAAAATGATTATTTGACCAACTGAAATCTCTTCAACCGGCTTTTTCCCCAATTCAGTGCCGTTTAACACCCACGCTTCTGGTGGAGCTAAATCCATTAAATTTCGAATAGAATTTCTTGTCTTCTCGATTGAACGATTTTGCAGAACAATCCCCAAAGCAAATAACCAAACTACGGTTGCTCCCTCTAACCATTCACCAATTAATGCAGCACCAATTGCCGCAGCCGACATTAATACATTCATATCAAGTGAACGGCTTTTTAAAGCATAGTAAGCACTCTTCACAGGCTTATATCCAGTTAAAACGATTACTATCGCGTACAAAATATTACTCATTATCGGCGAGATACCATTATATGACCCAATAAACCCTAGAGCTATTAAAGCCCCTGAAAAGATGATTAAACCATTTCCTTCTTTATTTTTAGGCGTTTCGGTAGTTTTCCCACTCTTCGTAAGCAAGAACGCTTTATAACCAATTTTAGCCACTTCTGAGACTATATCTTCAACGCTATTATCGTGATCAATCTTCATTTTTCCTGTAGAAAAATTCACACTTACATTTCGCACTGAAGGCAAAGTATTTAAATGGTTTTCGATACTTTTAGCACAACTGCCACAATCCATTCCTTCGATATTGTACGTTCTCATATTTTTGTTCTGTTCCAATGATTCGACCGCATAACCAAGTTTTTGAACTTGATTTTCAATTTGATCAAATGAACCGACATCTCCAACCATCTGTAGTTTGGCTGTACTGTAGTTCACTTTTACATCTCTGATTCCTTTTAAAGCACCTAACCCTTTTTCAATTGTAACAGCACAAGCTGGGCAATCCATTCCGTGTACACGATATACAACTTTTTCTTCAGAAGTAGCTGGTGAAAGAGGAATGTCTTTTGATTGTTCTTCAACCTTGCTGCTACAGCAGGAGCTTTTTGCCTTGTCTGTTTTTTCAAATGTAATAGAATCGCTGCTGCAACAAGAACTTTTTGCCTGGTTAGGTTTTTCTAGAGTATTGGAATCACTGCTGCAGCAAGAAGTCTTTACTTCCACAAAATTTTCAAAAGTTTTTGAGGTATCACTGCAACAACTTTTATTTTCATCTTTATCTTTAGAACTGCAACATTTATCAGCCAGAGCATTTCACCACCTTATTCGATATGATTCTCACAGCAAGCTATATCCGTTTGCACTTCTTCGAACACTGTGTGGAACATTGTTAGTAAGTCCCTTACTTGTTGGTTTCGCAAGCTATATTTAATGAATTTACCATCTTGTCTGCCCACAATAAGTCCACAGCCTTTTAAACAAGCTAAATGTTGGGATATATTTGATTGCTTGCCATTAAGGTCCTCTACAATCTCCGAAACAGTTTTTTCTTGATCTTTAATTGATTCAAGAATTTGAATTCTTGTTTTATCTGAAAATCCACGTAGAAACTTTACCATTAAATCAACATCTGTTTTTATCATCGGTAACTTTACCTCCAATCATATTAGACATTACTAATATGTTCTGATATCATCATATTAGCAACCACTAATATGTGTGTCAATTTAATAAAATAAATTAATAAGTTTTACTCATTTGCATCATGTTAAGGCTTCTTTATTCATTTGATTACATAATACAGGTAAAACAATGGAGGTACTTTATGGTCAGAAAATCAATGTTATTTACTTTTTTATTTTTCTTAACATTTATTAACAATGGTCTTGCACATACCGGCTTAGAGAGTTCATCTCCTCAAGATAATGAAATCGTTAAAGAGGACCTTCAAGAGATCACATTAACCTTTGAAACAAAAGTAGAACAAAGTAGCACTTTTCAAATAAAAAACTCTATTGGTGAATCGATACCTATAGAAAATATCTCTTTAACTAACAACAAAATAGTTGGGAGTTTACAATATCCATTAGAAAACGGAAGTTATAAAGTAGAATGGAATATTATTGGTGCTGATGGTCATCCAATCGAAGGGGAATATCATTTTACTGTTCAAATTCCCGATAAACAATCCCAAATTGAGCAGGAGCAAAACCAAGTAAAACAGCCTAAACAAGATGAAAATAAAAAAGCAAATGAGGAAAGCAAAAAATTTGAACAAAAAAAATTACCTTCATATGTAATTCCTTCGGTAATTGTGGTTTTAATCCTAATAGTTATCGGGAGCTTCTTATTGCTTATGAGGAGGAAAAACTAATTAATGTTATATGCAGTAATTGTAAGCGAGGTTTTATTATATCTTTGCTTTTCACTTTTAATGGGGAGCTTTCTCCTTTATATGGTACCAAGTTCTAATCGTCCTAATATTCATGTTCGTAGAGGAACATTAATGACCGCAGCAGGTGGAATAGCATTTTTATCATTTTTTCCACTATTACAACTAATATTATTTCTTTATGAGGATATAGGATTATATCAAACTATAGAATCTGTGATATTTACGTTTGAAGTTGGGCAAGCCTGGATCTTCTCCTATATTCTCGCCAATGTTTTATTTATTTTTATTGTTTGGTTTGATTATCAGAATAAGCGAATATATTCATTTATTGGCTTTCTCTTCACTTTATTATTAATTTTAGGTCTTGGATGGGCAAGTCACGCCAGTTCTCTTGATCTGTGGAAAGGTTTCATAACCCATACTTCCCATTTTACTGCCGTTACTGTTTGGGCAGGGATTTTACTGGTTGTAAGTTGGTTTTCAAAGGATTATTCTAATTGGCAGAACTTTTTAAGATGGTTTACACCAGTTGCCATTACTTGTTTTACAGTGATAGTTATTACGGGGATTATTCTAATGACATTTGTTGTTGATATCAACGATTATGTAAGAAGTTGGGTGCTATCTTATGGACAGGCTCTTCTAATCAAGCATTTGTTAATTATTCCGTTGCTAGCTTATGCAATAATCAATGGCATACTAGTTAGAAGGAAACTAAGAACTAATAAATCATTTAACCCAAAACCTTGGACAAGAATGGAAAGCATAGTAATCCTGCTTGTTTTTTCTGTTACAGCAGCATTAGGACAACAATCGCCACCTCACGAAATTGTACAAACGATTAAAAGTGTAGGGGCTTCAAAATTATTTACAACACTATACCAAGGTTCATTTTATCCAGAAATGATTGTGAGTTTTAATATAAATGTAACAAGTGGGATCCTTATGATATTAGCTGTGCTGTTTTTAATGTTAACAGTATTATCATTTATAAAGAAGGCACCACCGGTAACATCCCTCTTTATGAGTGTTCTATTCGTATTTACAGGTTATCTATCTCTAGTGTTAAGTATTATTTAGAAAGTATTGATCATAAATACAAGGGGTAAGGTACTCCTGCAACACTTACTCATATGTCAAAAGGATAAGAAGCAATAGCCCTTCATAAATAAAAATCCGGCACAATAAGCGCCGGTGAGAATGAGGATGTTTGGAGAGTCGATTGTTTTTCTGTATGGTAGGAAAAGGGATGGAAAAACCTGAGGATATTTTCATGAAGTATAGTTAGGGGAAGTTTTAGCTTCCTCTCCTGCTTGGATTGGGTTGCAGCCCTGCAATATCGATTCACGAAGGATGACTTCCAATTGATTAACCCGTTTATTTAAGTCATTCACCCTTTCATTCGATTTTCCGAGCATTCTTATTAAGGCCTCAACTAAATTTTCTAATTCCTTCTCACGTCCGACATTCAATTAGTCATGCCTCCCTCCCTGCTGCAATCCATGTTTCCTCTTGCTTTTTTTGATCAAGAAATCTTACTGAATCTGCCAATACCTCGGTCACATAGACTCTAGTGCCTTCTGGATTATCATAATGTCTCGTTTGAATTCGACCGGTGATGCCGATTAATGAGCCCTTTCGGCAATAGCGAGAAGTATTTTCCGCGGTTTTTTTCCAAAGTGTGCATTGGACAAAGTCTGCCCCAATTTCCCCATGCTGATTGCGGAAGTGGCGATTCACAGCTAGGGTTACATTGGTTACGGGAGTACCTTCAGCTGTTCTTTTTAGCTCAGGGTCTTTTGTCAGTCTTCCAACTAATGTTACTTTGTTAAATCTCTATTCATTTTTGATAGTGTAATAATTGTGTTTTATTTTCACATTATCATTCTCTCATATGTAAGTAGAAATAGAATATCTCAACTCCCATTTAAAGTTTTCTAAAAAAACATAAAGAAAACTCGCCGATTGGCGAGCCTTGGAAAGGCGAAGACAGAGGCGTAGTTGCACTTATACTTAATTCCTAAAATTGGCAACTACGTCGGATCATCTTCTGCGCTGGCAATTTATACTTTCTTAACGTGAAATAAAAGCGCCTTTTAGAAATGTATTAACCTGTTTAAACAGAATTAATTTAATCACTTCTAAAAAGCGCATTATAAAAAGTATGTTTCTCTCCCAAGAGCGAAACTTAATTACTGCTAAAATAGAAAACTATTATACCATATCCCCTCTTTTAAAGCAGCGAATATAAAAATACAGTATTAAATAAATAAGAAGTCGCCTAAAAAAATATAAGATCCAAAAGGATCTTATATTTTGAGAAAGCTTGGATTGTCTATTGTGATGATTCACCAGATAAACGGAATTAATTTTTTTGTTTTCTTTTTGTATGCTGTAAATTGCTCTCCATATTTGTTTTGTAAATAATCATCGGATTTTGGAATATAGCTAAAAACAAATACTAAGAATATACCTAGAGGAATAAGTAAACTATAAACATTATTAGATATGAGTGCTAAACCTAGTACCCAAAGGCAATCGCCAAGATAATTAATATGAATCGCATATTTAAATAACCCGCCTGTATACAACTTTCCTTTATTTGCAGGATTGTCTTTAAAAGGTTTTCTAAGCAATTCTGAAACAGTATTTAACATACTGCCTACAAAAAACAATACCCAACCTATAATAAGTAAAGTCAAGTTTGGCTCCTGATTACTGATTACCATTAAAATAGGAAAGCCTAAATAATAAATTCCAAAAGCTACACTGTTCATGATGGCTTCTTGCCAACTAATGCCTCTAGGTAGCCAGATAAACATCATAGCTGTTAATCTTAATGCAGTAATAATTAAAGCGATAAAAAGCCCGATTGACATGGCTGATTTTTCATAAGCAATGAAAAGTAAATAATATGCAATGATTAAATATATAATCTCGGCAAACAAAATCAAGATTTTTTGTTTTATAGTTGGCTTGTGTATACCATACATGGGGAAACGCTCCTTCGTGTATTTATTTTATTGGGAAATATATTTCTATGATATTATTTTCCTCCTGTGTTGTATGAGGGTCCGTTTGATAAACTTCAAAAGGAGCACCATTCAGTTTATAATGACTTTCTTCAATCCATGCATGTAACTTTGTATGAATAGAAGGTAAATCATCATAAGAACCAATTAGCGTTGCCATTGCACAAAGACCAGGGTTAAACACTTTTGTTTCATTTGTGGCTTCTACAATGGGGATCGCAATTTCTACGTCATAATTTTCTGGTACATATTCTGCACTATGGAAAATAGCAAGCGGTTTAGCTACAGGTGTTAATTTTTCAAAAACTACTTTACTAAACAATTCATTAAATTGTATTAGGAAGTCAGAAATATTAATTTGTTTTCTCTGAGATAAAATATTTAATGTTAAGTGATCGCAAAGTTTGATGTCAATCTGGTCTAAATAACCCATGATGTTTTTCTCTTCTTCTAATAGTTGAATATCAAGCTCCAATTTCTTTAATAGAGATGAATAAATAGTTATCTGTTGTGTTAGATTTTCTTGTTTGGCCTTCATTTTAGCCTGAAAAAGATCGGCACCCTGCCAATTAGTTAAAATAACCTTAATTTCTTCAAGAGAAAATAAATAGGTTTTTAAGCGTGTAATCAATAATGCTGTTTCCAATTGTGAAATATTATAGTAACGATATCCGCTTTTAGCGTCTGTCCAAGCGGGCTTTAGAAGACCAATTTCATCATAGTAGCGAAGCGTTTTCAGAGTGAGATGTGATATTTTAGAGAACTCACCAATTGAAAGCATAACAATTACCTCCTGTTATGTAGTACTTTAAATATAAAGCTTCCTGTAAGGGTAAGGTCAATCAATACAGATAAATTTTCTTTAATTATTTATTATTTATGTCATACATTCTAAATTGAATCTGTCTTCTAAACTTAAAAAGATTTTTTAAATGTTCCTACAATATAAACCAAGAATAGCCTCCACTTTGTTTACACAAAATCCAAATGGGTAAAACGGTGCAACTTTTTTATAAACGGTATGACTTTATTTTAAACTTACAATATATCAATAAGAGTGTAATAGTCTGATAGATAGCTTTCAGTCTCTTAATCTAGGATAATCTTCCTCCTTTCTTTATTTACTATAAATTCTATAAAAATTAGTGTGGTTAAATAGTCTATAAAGAAACAAAAAAATGGATAACTTTACATTGAATACCGTAAAGTCATCCATTATGACCGGTTAAGATAACCGCATTTTCCTGACGCTACCCCTCTAAGTGTCTTTTTTCTTTAAGACTTGAGAACTGATTTTTTTTATTGCCTTTTCATCGCTGCGGAAATCAAAAGCCCTCCATAAATAAAAATCCGGCGCAATAAGCGCCGGTGAGAATGAGGATGTTTGGGGAGTCGATTGATTTTCTGTATTGTAGGAAAGGGGGATGGAAAACCCGAGGATATTTTCATGAAGTATAATTAGGAGAATGTGTAGCATTCTCTCCTGCTTGGATTGGGTTGCAGCCCTGCAATATCGATTCACGAAGAATGACCTCTAATTGATTAACCCGCTTATTTAAGTCATTCACCCTTTCATTCGATTTTCCGAGCATTCTTATTAAGGCCTCAACTAAATTTTCTAATTCCTTCTCACGTGCGACATTCAATTAGTCATGCCTCCCTCCCTGCTGCAATCCATGTTTCCTCTTGCTTTTTTTGATCAAGAAATCTTACTGAATCTGCCAATACCTCGGTCACATAGACTCTAGTGCCTTCTGGATTATCATAATGTCTCGTTTGAATTCGACCGGTGATGCCGATTAATGAGCCCTTTCGGCAATAGCGAGAAGTATTTTCCGCGGTTTTTTTCCAAAGTGTGCATTGGACAAAGTCTGCCCCAATTTCCCCATGCTGATTGCGGAAGTGGCGATTCACAGCTAGGGTTACATTGGTTACGGGAGTACCTTCAGCTGTTCTTTTTAGCTCAGGGTCTTTTGTCAGTCTACCAACTAATGTTACTTGATTAATCATAAGTATTTCTCCTTTCTACTTGATGCCATTATCATAGCTTCTACATGATGTACCCGTAAAAAGTGCAAAATATAATTTTCACCTGATAATGTTTATAAAAACAGGAATTTTTATAGGTAAAAGGTATTGTTGTTGACGAAAAATGAGTAGATAATTCATTTTTTGACAACGCAATAAATAATTTTCGACATGTATAAATGTTCATTATTGTTCCTTTTTAACAACTTCTAAGACGAAATTTCGATTCGTTTAAGTGTCTATGTTATAATTTGGGTAATCAGAAGCGTTTTGGATCTTACAATAACGATAAATTTCGAAAGGAGAATAGGATGAAGACTTTTAAATTGATCTCGTTACAGATTGTTGAAGAAGATTCATTGGTGGATATCAAACTTGAAGACGGGTTGATTATCAATCAAGAGGACGATATTAGCAAATGGCTGCTTGAGGCTTACATTAATAATTCCTATCTTGACTACTTCCAACAACTTAGCAAAAAAGGTGATGATGTTACTGTTCAAGTTGTTATTACAAAAAAGGAAAACAGCCCAGCTGCATTTCTAACAAAGATTGTTACAATAAAACAGCTAACAGAGCATATCAGTATTCTTTTTGAAGGAAAACTTATGAAAACGAATTATGATTATGCAGAAATTGTTTTAAAGAAGCTGATTAGCAAAGGACTTTCAGGTGAGGAGCTCTTAAAAGAATTTAAAACTCTTGTTCGAAGCAAGCCTCAGATGACAGCCATAAAAAACGAATAAAACTCCCACATCCTGTTGGGAGTTTTATGGTTTGTAACTGTTATTTCAAGCCAATCTGAATAAATTATCTATCTACATTATCTTTGTCATTCCGATCTCTTTTATCTTCAATTGGTTCTTCACCAGGATCGTTCTGATCTTTCATCATGTCCCCATCGTTATCTGTATTAATGTCGTTATTGTTATTTTGAATATCATTGTTTCGGTCTAAATCGTCATTCACACCATTGTTTCCATTATTATCATTCACTCCTGGGGTATTGATGTTATTATTTTGGTTTTCCGGAGGCGGTTCCTGGTCATTTGTCGCACATCCGGCGAAAAGTATCGCTGCGAGGAAAGATCCTCCAATGATGCTTATAAACTTTTTAATCATAAGAAATAGCTCCTTTCAATCAATTTATGGTGACCTTTTTTACTTGGTCTTCTGTTATATTTCCCAAATTCAGTTGCAACTTGCATTAGAAAAACTTGGCATTCGTCAATTTTTTCCAACGAATGCCTTAGTTTTACTTATGCGATCTTTTTTGCAGATACTATTTCGAAGCCTCATATTAACTTAAGTATGGAATAAAAATTAGCATACCCTATTAGCAAAAAAATAAAGCCAGCAATTTATATGCTGGCTTTTCACTAAGTATTTTTTGACAAGTTAGGAGAAATCCTACTGCAATGCAAACATAATTTCCGTTTCACACACAAGCTCACCATCAACAGTTGCAATGCCTTTACCTTTACCAATTGGTCCTTTAATTCGAATCATCTCAACTTCAAGACGGAGCTGATCGCCAGGCTTTACCTGCCTTTTAAATCGGCATTTATCAATTCCAGTAAAAAAGGCTAGGCGGCCTCGGTTCTCTTCCTTTTTTAGCATGGCAACAGCACCAACTTGTGCTAATGCTTCGACGATAAGCACCCCTGGCATGACAGGATAATCTGGAAAATGACCGTTAAAAAATTCCTCATTCGCGGTTACATTTTTGATGCCAATTGCTTTATGCCCTTCCTCAACTTCAAGAATTCTATCAATAAGTAAAAATGGATAACGGTGGGGAATGATTTCTTTAATTTGCTGGATATCCAACATATTTAGTACCTCCTCCTAATATTAGGTGTAATATTTTTATTTTACTAAAAAAAATCGTAATTCGCAAAGGGATATCATCTTCGTCAAAAACTTCTTTCAAAAATAGAAATTATAACAAACCTCACCTTGTCCTTTTATTCGTTAACTTATACTATATCCCATACCTTCTTTATGAGAAGCTGGATACACTTGAGAACATAGGTAGGCTTGTTAGAACTCCATCATCCCTGTCTATCGGGAAAGCATAAAACGAATTACGCATAAATTTCCACATATTTCAAATTATATTAAATTAAAGTTTTACTAAGTGGAAACAAGAGCCGTGTAGTTTCCTGTTTTTTAGAAAAATCGTGGAAAAGTGGAAACAAAGCTTCTTTAGTTTCCAAATTTGAAGATATTCGCGGAAAAAAGGGAAACAAGAGTCGCCTAGTTTCCCTTTTTTTAATAAAATCGTGGAAAAATGGAAACAAAGCTTCGTTAGTTTCCAAATTTAAAGATATTCGCGGAAAAAATGAAAATAAGAGCCGCTTAGTTTCCCTTTTTTTAATAAAATCGTGGAAAAGTGGAAACAAAGCTTCTTTAGTTTCCAAATTTAAAGATATTCGCGAAAAAAATGGAAACAAGAGCCGCTTAGTTTCCCTTTTTTTAATAAAATCGTGGAAATGTGGAAACAAAGCTTCGTTAGTTTCCAAATTTAAAGATATTCGCGGAAAAAATGGAAATAAGAGCCGTATAGTTTCCTGTTTTTTAGAAAAATCGTGGAAAAGTGGAAACAAAGCTTCGTTAGTTTCCACTTTTGAAGATATTCGCGGAAAAAACGAAAACAAGAGCCACCTAGTTGGAAAAACTGTTTTTACATAAGCATCAACAAGGGTACCATCTTCTTTGAAGTAGCCTTTATCATCTTTGATGATATATCCGTATTTATATGGCTCAATATCAAGTTCATTTCCATGCTTATCGAAAAATAAAATGCAAAAACATATCAAGGTCGCTAGCTTCAGTAGGAATGACTACGTCGGCAAGAGGAACTTCATCAACCTCTGGAACATATAAACTATCAACCTCATAATATCGTTCCAATAATGCATCAAAAAGTAAGTCCTTTTTTGGTGAATTCCTTAGTTTTTCTTATGCGATCTTATAAGCAGATATTTTATTGAAAACACACTTTACTTTAATACGTTAATAAACCTAAACCTTCCGATTAGCTAAAAAAAGGAAGGGTCTCCCCTTCCTTAACATTTACACTTATTCTTTTTCAACAAGGTCTTTGATATGCGTCCAGGTTGATTTTTTAAAAATATCCTTAGCATCCCCGTCGCCCACGACGCCATATCCGAAAGCGGCTCCCGCAATTGCACTTAAGGGAATTAAAACAGCAACAATGATAATCCGCAGCCAAATAGGAATCATACGCACGCGAATACGTCGATTACGTTTTGATCCTTCTTTAACGGTGTTTTCTTTTTTAAATTGTTCACGCGATTTTGCTGCTTCTTGATTATTATTGTTCAAAGCCATATTTCGATTTCCCCTTTAACGAATTCCGTTGACAAGTCCCATCATTTGATCGGCTATTGAAATGGATCTAGACTGAAATTGATAGGATCGTTGGAGATTAATTAATTCGGTCATTTCCTTTGCCATATCAACATTTGACTGTTCAAGAGCACCCTGCTGAACAGCAATTTGATTACGTAAAGGCCCATTCATTTCGGTTAAAATATCCTCTACAGGCGTATTTAATTCCTCGAAATTTTCTGGAAGACCTAGGAGATTGCCTCCTTTTTGTTCAAGAAATTGAGGTTTTTTTATAAGGGATATTCCAAGATTGAATTCGCTTGTATTTCCGTTATTCATCTTCGCAATCAATCTTCCTTGCTCTGTCACCTTAAATTCCTTCACATCTCCAGTAATGGTGATTGTATTGTTATTCTCATCTAGTACAGGATAGCCATCAGCCGTCACAAGCATTGTTTCATTTTGTGATAACGGCGTTAAATAAAAGGCGCCATCTCTTGTATAGCGTACAGCTGAACCATTCTCCCCTTGCTCTAATACACGAAAATATTGACCCGAAGTCGTGAAAGCCACATCAAGAGGCCGGTCAGTTGTTTTTAAACTTCCTTGTGTCATTACGAGCTGAGATTGACCAAGCTTGGCCCCCGCTCCTACGCGAATCCCATTAGGTGTTAACCGATTTCCTTCAGCATTAGGTATTGTCTGATTATTGAACTGCTGAACAAGCAAATCGGTGAAATTCGCTTCTCTGCGCTTATAGCCAGTCGTATCAATATTAGCCATATTATTACTGACAATATCCATTTGCTTTTGCAGCTGGGTTAATGTATTTTGTGCAGTGATCATTGTTCTGTTCATATTTCATCCCCCTTATCGGGTTATATATATTATTGACTATTTTTCTACGAAAATCTTGCCTGGGTGGTCTTATTACTGTATTTATTGACCATTTTAATTCATAAAATGAGCTTTGCTGATCTTATAACTGCTTCATGAGACCTTTTTTACGTTAAAAACAAGATTCGGCGGTCTCATAACTGCTTCTCGGGACATTTTTTTACAAAATTAATTATTAATGTCTGTAGCCTCTTACCCAATTCGTCCGATTTCATTTGCTGCTCTTTCCATGCTGCGGTCATATGCTTGAAGGACCTTCTGGTTGGCCTCAAATGCACGGTATGCTGTCATCATATCGGTCATCGTTCTTCCAACATCTACATTAGACCGCTCGATAAATCCTTGCTGAAGCTTAAAGCCACCACCGGCTTCATTGTATGCGCTGCCGAGAGCATTGCCATCTTCTGTACGATACAGACCGTCTCCTTGTTTAATTAGTCGGTTTGGATCATTTGAAAAGGCAATCCCTAGTCTTGCTGTTTCTCCCGCTTCACCAGTTAAAACACCATTTTCATTCACGGTAAATTGGTCACTTGTTAGCTGTATCTGCTTTCCCGCTTCGTCTAAAACGTATAATCCGCTTGCCGTAGTTAAGAATCCTTGTCCATCAACTGTAAAGTTTCCATTTCGTGTATACTGCTGCTCCCCATTTGGACCAGCAACTGTAAAAAACACACTGCTATTCTCCGGCAAGGAAACATCCATCAAGGCAATGTCTGTTGAAATTCCCGTTTCCTTTAAATCCCCTTGCATAAAAGCAGGAATCGTTTCTTGCATATATACTCCAGTGTTTAGGGAACCAATTTTTTTATTAAAGGGAAGATTAACCCCTTTTGGAGTAGAACTCGTTTGCTGGTCGAATCGCGTCAGAAGCATTTCGGGAAATGCACGTAAAGAGGATTGATCAGCTTTAAAGCCAGGTGTATTGGCATTTGCCATGTTATTTGTTAACATTTCCGTTCTTCTTTGCTGAGCGATCATACCGGAAGCAGCTGTATAAAAACCTCTGAACATAAAGTTCACCTCATTGTAAAAACTTGGATTTATATTTATGTATAAAAGCTTAATTTTTCACAGATTTAGACGCTATTTCTATTATAAAAAAAATCCACGAAATAAACATTAAATTTTTCGAAAAAAGCATTTCTTACTGTTTCTATGTTTTTTTATATGTTAGTTAAATCAACAATCTATAGGGAACTGTTGTATAAAAAAAGACCCGCCAGCATTTTGGCGGGCTCTTTTTTTCATTATCCAAGCTTTCGGCTAGGAAGCTTATCAATATTATCAAGCATGATTCCTGTGCCTATTGCAACACAATCCATTGGATCTTCAGCAATAAGTACAGGGACTCTTAATTCTTCAGCTAGAAGGGTGTCAATGCCATGGAGAAGTGCTCCTCCACCTGTTAGAATGACACCGCGGTCGATAATGTCTGCTGACAATTCTGGTGGTGTGCGTTCTAATACACTTTTCGCTGCTTGAACGATAACTGAGACTGATTCTCTTAATGCATACTCGATTTCCTCTGAACGAACAGTAATGGTTCTAGGAAGACCAGTAACCATATCGCGTCCGCGAATTTCCATTTCTTCATTTCTGGAACCCGGGAAAACAGTACCTATGCCTGTTTTAATATTTTCAGATGTTCTTTCCCCGATTAGAAGCTTGTACTCGCGTTTGATATACTGGAGAATTTCATTGTCAAATGCGTCCCCAGCCATTTTAATAGAAGAGGAAGTAACGATATCGCCCATGGATAGAACGGCCACATCAGTCGTTCCCCCACCAATATCAACAACCATATTTCCGCTCGGTTGAAAAATATCCATACCGGCACCAATTGCTGCTACTTTCGGCTCTTCTTCTAAATAAATCTTCTTTCCACCACTTTTTTCGGCTGCTTCTTTAATTGCTTTTTGCTCGACACTAGTGATGTTTGTCGGACAGCAGATTAAAATACGTGGCTTTGATAAAAAGCCTTTCACATTCAATTTGTTAATAAAATGCTTTAACATTGCTTCTGTGACATCAAAGTCTGCAATAACTCCATCTTTAAGAGGGCGAATAGCTGCAATATTTCCAGGAGTACGCCCGACCATACGACGTGCTTCCTCACCAACTGCAAGTACCTTATTCGTGTTTTTATCAATTGCAACAACTGATGGTTCATTCAATACAATTCCACGGCCTTTAACGTGAATGAGCACATTTGCCGTACCTAAATCAATTCCAATATCCCTTGCAAACATTCTTTATTCGTTCCTCCTTGATTACTGGCCAGCACTGTCCGCCATTTTCGACTTATGGACATAATTAAGCGCCCGATCCTAAGCCAGGCACAATTTCTTATGTTTTCAGCTATGTTAAGCGAACCTCGCTATATTTTTGATTTTTTCATCTCATGTATGAAACTATAAACTTTATGATATACGATCTAAGTTCTATCCTAATTCAATATTCTACCACACTCATTGAAATTTAAATAACATTTTGTCAGAAATTGTGAGAGTTTTTGAAGAAATTTGTCGTAGGTAGAAAAGATTAGGTGAATATTGGTCATTTTCACTTCTTTCATAGGTCCTGCTGCATATTTAAAAAGCAACCAGCTGAAATTGCCGATTGCTTTTGCACTTCGAATATCATAGCCGATCAGTCGCTTTAGGATTTTTTTACACATTAAGAAAGCATAAATTGCCAGCGCAGAAGATAATTCGACGTAGTTGCCAATTTTAGGAATGAAGTACGACGGACAGGACAAGGAATGCTTCGATAGCGATTATCATCGCACGAAGGAAAAGCGATAGCTTTTACGAGGAAGTCCTAGTCGGCCGAATGCCACAGGACGTGGCATATATGAGCGCGATATGTGCAACTACGCCTCTGTCTTCGCCTTTCCAAGGCTCGCCAATCGGCGAGTTTTCTTTACTTGACGACCTCTCCTTCCATTTCCTCTTTCTTATATTTCATTTTTGTTGCTTCTCCCCCGCGTAAATGTCGGATTGATTTATGATAATCTAGAATTTCCTTCACTTCATTCGCCAGTTCAGGGTTAATCTCAGGAAGTCTTTCTGTTAAGTCTTTATGGACTGTACTTTTGGATACGCCAAACTCCTTCGCAATGACGCGAACTGTTTTTCTCGTCTCCACGATATACTTTCCAATCTTGATAGTTCTCTCTTTGATGTAATCGTGCACACCACTCGCCCTCCCTAAATTGGATGTGAGAAGCGTGAAATGAGACTCGCTTTTTCGCCTTGACCTATACTCCATTCCGCATGAAAAAAAGGGTACTTAAATGATCTTACTCATGCGGCAGAAAGCCATTACTTTCTGAACTTACGGTGAATAAACATGTCCCGAGGCACATTCAGTGTTACTGCTAAACGACTCCTCACCTCAAACACTCTCTTTGTAGGTTTGTATCAGTGTATTAGCTTGGTTGCTGATATATGCACGAAATACTCAATAGGGACAAGGTATTATAAAAGTTTTTTGAAAATTTGACGATTTACCAAATATAACTCATCTTATTTAATAAAATAATTTTCCTGATATATATATATAAAATAATACAAATGTCAAATTCACCAGATCTAAACACCTAATTCAGGAAGATTTTCACTGTACAAAACTAAGTCTTATTACCTTATCATTCGACATTTTCTTTTTTAATAAATTATGTCTTTACAATGTAAACATTGCTTTCCGAATCTTTATTTTCATATTTATAGGAATTCATTACCATAATCAGCAACATATCTAGTCTTTCTTGCCTGCATCTTGAATACTAACCTAGTGGATAAGAAGGAGACAAAAAGCCTCAATTATCATGATATTATCCCTATTTTCGACATTAATAGATTCAAATAAAATGAGTCTGAATAGCTATTCATATTTATGGTTTTAGTACCATATTTATCCATTTATTTCCTAGTTGTTAGAAGAAGGGGAGTTTTCGATGATTATGCAAAGTCGTAAAGAGAGAATAATGGCAGAAAGGAGAACAAAGGCTAGAAAGCGGAAGGTTACGTTTGCTGGAGCATCACTTGCCGCAGCAATTACTGCTTCATCTTTTGCATTAACAACAAATGAAGCAAAAGCACTCAGCGGCACTTATACAGTCAAGGAAGGAGATTCTCTTTACCGTATTTCAAAGGAAAATGGAATATCTATTAAAGAGCTAAAAAGTATCAATAAGCTTACTTCCGACAAAATTTATATCGGACAAACCCTAGAGGTTCCTGTAAAGCTTCAAACACCAGGAGATTCTTTGCAAAGTGCTGCTGTCTATACTGTTGCCCCTGGAGACACTCTTTGGAGTATCGCAAATAGATTTGGTATTACAGTAGAGGAGCTTAAAAAGCAAAACAATCTGACGAAAAATATGGTTCTTATCGATCAAAAACTTATCATTCTTGATAACATTTTTTATAAAAAAGCAAAGGTCATTGGTGCTGTTGATAAACAGACAGTTGAATTCATCTCTAATAATAACCATTTTGTCTTAATGGTTCCATACGGCACAGCACATTCCTATCAAAAACTCGCTGGTAAGGAAGTAATTGTTTCCTATAAAAATGGAGCACTAATTCAAATTCAATAATCAACCGAGATCATTCTTCGCCTCTTCCCGAAAAAAAACTGCGTAGATAATCATTTTTATTTACTCCAAATGACATAACTAATCCAATCAGTCTTTTGTTACAGTTTATTAATATACCAGATTTTATGAAGAAAAATGACATAAGCTCCGGTATTTCTCGGGAAATTTGTCGATTTTGTATCCTGAACTCATTCATAACTCGAATTTTGAGTTGTAATTAAAAAACCCGCCATTGGCGGGTTTTCTTATGCATTTGAGGATTCTTTTTTATTTTCTTTAGTATTTTCTTTTGTCTTGTTATTAGGTTTTTCTTTGTCTCCAGAATCCTTCTCTTCATCGCTTGATTTATCTTCTTCAGACTCATCATCTGAAGTTTTGTCCTCTACGGCATCTTTTTCTTCTGTTGAATTTTTTTCATCAGCTGATTCCGTATTATCGGATTGCTCAAGCTCCTGTAATGTGCTTAACGGCTTTTGTAAGTAATCTTGCGGATTTACTGCTACATTGTCCTTGCGAATTTCAAAATGTACATGTACACCGCTTTCTTCGTCAAACATGCTTTCTCCAGCTTTTGCAATAACTTGTCCTTGCTTCACTTCGTGGCCAACCTCAACGACGATCTCTTTAACTGACTGATATTGGGTTACAATTCCTTTGTCATGTTCAATTTCAATGACATTTCCCAAAAGCATATCTTCATCCACTTTTGTAACAGTCCCACTTAGTGATGCTACAACATCAAATGTTTCGCCTTCTCCCATTCGAATATCAATACCTGTGTTTTGATGGTATTGATTTTGGTAAAACACAAGTGCCGCTTCCTGATCTTCAGACTTGCCATTCTTATCATAGAATTTTCTTAGAATGACAGCTGAATCAACGTCTTTTACAGGCATCGTGAAGTTTTCCATAGTACGGTTAACCTCAATTCCTGGATCGTTGAACTTTTTGCCTTGAACATCAGTCGCCTTATTATCTAGGCTTTTTGGATCCGTTGCACTGTTATTTGTGTTTTGATACCAAAGGACCGCGGTTAGAATGATTGCTGCTGTTGCAATGTAGATAGCTGGGAATGCCCAACGCTTCTTGAAAAAGCTCTTAAAGCTGGATTTTTGAGAAGATCGTTTCTTTTCTTCCTCTCTCATTTATCATCACCTCAGCAATCATTCTGAACAGATTAGAAGAATTATATACATTTTGTAAAAAATATTTTTTTCGATTATTTTTCGACATGATTGATGAAATTATACATTTTTGTTAAAAATTTTTTCTGTGCTCGATAAAATTAATTTTAACTACATAAAAAGCATAAAAAAGAGCTACCATCTTTAAGGTAACTCCTTCAATTTCTTGTTCACGAGCGGTGTCTGACACCTTTATTTTTTTGCAAAGACCTTTGTTAAAATATTATCTGAATCGGTGATTTCTACTCCTTGATAATAATAGGCTATAATGTCTTTATAGTTTTTCCCCTCAGCTGCCATTCCATTTGCCCCATATTGACTCATACCAACGCCGTGCCCATAACCCTTTGTGTTAATGACAATATTGTCGCCCTTACGCTCCCAAGTAAAGTCTGTGGAATTGAGCCCGAGCTCTTCCCTTATTTCCTTCCCCTTCACAACCTTACCGTTTATTTCAACCTTACCTACACGCTTTCCAGCAGTCCTCTCTGTTACCGTACCGATTGTACTATTATTAGGAAGATTCACCCCAAGCTTCGCCTCAAATTCTGTAATGGATAATACTTTTTGATCACTGAACTTAGGTGATTTTAAATCCCATGGGCTTGCTACACTTTTCAAATATGGGTATGGAGTTAACCAGATGTCCTCAGAATTTTCCGTGAATCCATTACTTGTCGAAAAGAAACTTGCATCTATCGGAGAACCATCATATGTTATAATCTGCCCGCTTGTTTCTCTAACCGCTTCCGTAATTTTTTTAATCGCCCAGTTATAATCCGCTTTAAATATTCTTTTTAGGTCTTCCTTATCTTTATATACCTGGTGTTCCACTGTATCAGTAACAAGTGCACCTCCAGGCAATTCTGACTTCGTTTTACTTAGCATTTGATTAACAATATATGTTCTTGCTGCTAAGGCTTGAGCCTTTAAAGCTTCTTTTTCAAATTCTCTCGGCATTTCTGAAGCAACTACACCAACAACATATTCCTCAAGCGGAAGTTTTTCAACTTTCTTTTTTTCCATTCGAAAAACGGCTACTTCTATGGAAGATTCAGTAGGAGAAGATGCTGTTCGGGCTGTGCTACCTTCCTTTTTTAGTTGCTCCCCTAACTTGCCGGTTACCTTATCCTCTGTAAAAGGGAGTACTAACAAAGAAGGGATCAAGAGTGTGATGAAAAACAGCAGTGCGGCTAGTGCGATGATAGGTTTGAATTTTGTCATGATTTAAGCCTCCATAAGAATGTATTCTATAGACTCTTATCTACGAGTCTCGTCTCTTTTCATTTTTATGGTCTTGAACAGGCTATTATGACAATATTTTTTTACTTATATATGCATGAATTTCCTTTCATTAGATCAAGCTATTAAGGTTTGAAAGCAAAAACGCAAGATCGACCAGTCAGATGTCTGACAGGTTGATCTTGCGTGACTTTATCTTAATTGCAGATATATAGGGACCACTAATTATGCATTCATATCGGAAACATAGCTACGCTCTTGGACAGCTGTTTCATCCATTTCATGAATTCGCTCAATATCAGCACCTAAAGCGGCAAGCTTCTCGTGGAAGTCCACATATCCGCGGTCAAGATGCTTTAATTCTGTTACTCGTGTCACTCCGTCTGCAACCAATCCAGTAAGAATAAGTGCAGCTGCTGCGCGTAAATCTGTTGCCCCTACCTCAGCTCCCTGAAGGTCGGAAGGACCATTCATAATCACAGAACGACCTTCAATCTTAATATCGGCATTCATGCGGCGGAATTCCTCAACATGCATGAAGCGATTTTCAAATACGGTTTCAGTAATGACACTCGTACCGTTCGCATGCAGTAATAAAGCCATCATCTGTGATTGCATGTCTGTCGGGAAGCCAGGATGTGGCATCGTTTTAATATCAACGGCCTTTAGCTTCTCAGGTCCTAATACGCGAATCCCATCAGCTTCTTCAATAAACATAACACCCATTTCTTCCATTTTTGCAATTAAGGAAGTGGAATGCTCAGGAACAGCACCCTTTACAAGTACATCGCCGCCTGTAATTGCAGCAGCAACCATAAAAGTGCCCGCTTCAATTCGGTCTGGAATAATATGATGCTCTGTTCCAAATAATTGATCGACACCTTCTATTTTGATAGTACCTGTACCAGCGCCTTTTACCTTTGCGCCCATTTTATTTAGGAAATTTGCTAAGTCTACGATTTCCGGTTCTTTCGCTACGTTTTCTAAAATGGTTGTTCCTTTTGCAAGGGTAGCAGCCATCATAATATTTTCCGTTGCACCAACACTTGGAAAGTCAAGATATATTTTTGCACCATATAAGCGGCCATTTGCTGCCTCAGCTTCAATAAACCCATTTCCAACCTTAACCGTAGCACCCATTGCTTCAAAGCCTTTTAAATGCTGATCAATTGGGCGAGAACCAATAGCACATCCACCAGGCAATGCTACACGGGCACGGCCATTTCTGGCGAGCAATGACCCCATTACTAAAACTGAAGCACGCATTTTACGAACATATTCAAAAGGTGCTTCTTCCTTTAACTCTCGAGATGCATTTACAGTTACTTCGTTATTTTTAAACTCCACTTCTGCGTTTAAATAGCGTAATACTTCATTGATCGTGTATACATCGGAGAGTGTCGGTACATCACGAATTACGCTTTTGCCATCACTTGCTAATAGTGTTGCGGCGATAACTGGTAAGACAGCGTTCTTTGCTCCTTCTACTTTAACTATACCGCTTAGCCTTTTTCCGCCGCGGACGATGATTTTTTCCAAATTGTATTCCCCTCCGCGTCCATTTTCTCTATATTAATATTCAATCGTTATGATGGGTGTGCCAACTACAAGGTTAGTCTCCCCGCCCAATCCTTGATTTCTAATTGCAATTTGCAAATTCATATCCTTGCTTTTCGTTGCAATGGATTTATCAAACTTTGTTGAATAAGCCGATGTGGAAATGAAATTTTCCTCACTTAACGCTTCAACTTCTTCTGCATTAAAGGCTGTCAATAAATGGTCCATTTCATTAGACAAAGTCTTATCAATCTTATCATTGAATTCGCCTTTTAAACAAGAGAAAAATGTGGCATTTCCACGAAAAATGTCAGAAATTCTGCTTTGCAATTGTTTTGAAATGTTTTTCTCTACTTTTTCATGCCAACCTTTTCCTTTGACCTCATAAATGAGATACGTCTGAACTTGACCCTTTGTGGGGGTCGTAAGAATTTTTATTGTTTCATTTTGGGCATTAGAGTTTAAAAAAGCCACTGTTTCCAAATGTTTCTCGTATGACTTACTGGTCCATTCCCAATTAGAATATTGTTGCTTTAAATTCTCTGTAAAGTTCTGAACCTGCTCAAGGCTTTCGACATTTTCCATTTTTTCTCTTGCATGTAAAGACCATTCAGTGATCAAAATATTCTCGTCCTGTAAAATGGAGGCTAACGCCAAGAGGTCAAACTCCCCTTTGGCTACAGTCGTTTTATTCCCAATGTTTATTATCACAAAACCGATTATTCCAATAATTAACAAAATTAATTTCGTGGTCTTCATATCTACTTCCTCCCCCTTAATACCATTGTTACCAAGGAGAAGAAGAGCATACTTGGGAAATGTCGTCACTTTTTGACAATAGAAAGCAGGAAGGCGTCCGCTTAGTAAATAAACGCAGACTAAAACAGCCATGTTCTCGGAAAAGCGATCGCTTTTACTCGTACGATGATTATGTTGCTATGGCCTTTCTTGTTGTAACTAAACTAAGAAAAGGAATAAATATTCCCTATTTTGTTAAGCAGGTAAACGAGGTGGCCAACAAAAAGCGCCACGTCCTCGGAAAAGAAAAACGCTTTTTCTTCGTGCGATGTCTTGCTGCCGCAGCTTTCCTTATCCTGTGGCAAAGTTGGCACTAGCACATCCTGTGCGTCGTATGACCCCCACTGCTTGAAGTTCACTTTATTATATTCACAAACGTAATAATTGGGATTATTTATCTCTTTTCGTAAATTGGAAGCACACCAAATAGAATTGTACTCAATTACCAAGTGAATGAAAACATGTACGAAGACCTATATTAACATGTTTTTCGGATATTATCTCGTTTTTGGGATTAAAGCTGATTTCTAAATCATTTCTCTACAAAAGAATTGTTTGTAAAATAAGAGGTAGCTGCCTTGACCATAACAGATAATCAAGGAAAAAATTACTTACTGCCGACCCGATAACAATCGATAATAATATGTAGAGTACCCTTGCTTGAATTACATGGTTAGGACGCAAAATCTGATCAAAGCGCAGTGCCTGTAGTGCCCACCAAGAAATTGCAATAAAAACTAAGTGTGAAATAATACTAAGTAAGGCCTGCTGTCCAAATCCTGACATCATGAATACAAACTCCCTTCATAAATCACCGCCAATTACTTTACAATCCGCCTTTTATATTAGCATTAATTTCCCTTTTAGAATAGGAATTACACTTCAAAGAGCGATGAAAGTTAAAAAAGTGTGATTAATTGCGGGGAGCAGGGGGAAAATTAAATGGACGGAGTTTGATTGCACTAGTTGGTGACTGGTGTAATCGAAAAATATAGTGGTGAGAAACATCCATGCTGTTTGATGACGGGGTGCTCGTATTTTCTGCGTGACGGACACCACTAATCTGGTTTGATGAGGCCAGACAAGCTGGAAAAAGGGGAAAAGTGGTCTCATTGGAAGTTGATGAGACCTCTTCTGGCTATAAAAAAAGAAATAGTGGTCTCATAGAGTCTTCATGAGACCTCTTCTTGCTGGAAAAAAAGAAAATGTGGTCTCATAGAGTCTTCATGAGACCTCTTCTTGCTGGAAAGAGGTAAATAGTGGTCCAATAGGAAGTTCACGGAACCCCCTCTAGCTATAAAAAGAGAAAATGTGGTCTCATAGGAAGTTCACGAGACCGCATCAAGCTGGAAAAAATGGAAAAAGTGGTCTCATAGAGTGTTTTATTACCGGTGCTCTCGATTTTTTCGGCAAAACAGGCACCAATTCCTCAGTCTGATGACAGTTCGTCACGAAAAAACATGGCCGGATCGAGTTAACAAAGTTCTCTGAAGACAAGTGATTTTAACAAGTTAATAGTTTCATTTTATCCTAAAAGAACAAGATCCAGCAGTTTCACAGGTCCCAGCTGTTGATGGTTTCCAGAATATCGAAGTAAGAAATTTAACTTCCAAGTGCATAAACCAATTCCTTTATATCACAAAAATAGAGATAGCTCGTTTCTGCAAGCTGAATCTTCAAGGAATCAAATAAGAGACTTACTCCCGAACAAATGCGGAAGCGCCTTCGAAACAATTACAGATCAAATTGTTTCTGCGAAGTTTATTCAAGGAAGCTTTCCTTTGTGCTCACCTCCGACAAGCACAAGACGAGCCTCACGGAAAGGTGTTCTTTACTTTTCTGGGAGGATTGATCGAAATGTGAAGGCGACTGCTTAGGGACGACTGCATAAGACGAGCCCTGTAAGAAGACGTTCTTTGTCTTCTGGAAGGGATCGGCTTATGACGCGAGTCCCTAGGAGCCGTAACTAGACAAGCTTGTGACCTCGAGGTCTACAAAAGCGCGACGTCCTCCCAAAGGCTTCTCTTTTGGTCGTGCGATGTCTCGCTAACGTAGCTTTCCTTATCCTGTCGCATTGTCGACACTAGTACGTCCTGTACGTCGGAGGTAGGCGCTGGAGCTGAACGTAGATAAACTATATCTCTAGTTATCAACAGATAGCGAAAATTATAATTTCCTGGTGTATGAAATAATGATTTTAGAAACAAAAATGTCCCAGTGACTATGTTACGATTGAAGTACTTAACCAAGTTCAACTCAATCACCCACCCGACAAGGAGGACATAGTCAATGAGACTATCTAATAGTAAACAAGGGTTAAGAAGAAGAAGTCAATTCGCAAAAGAACTTAAAGGTGCTGATTTAGAAAAAGTTTTAATCGTTCCTATCGATGCTTCAAAGGTTCTACAGAAAGCAATGGTCATGAATTACTATACAATAAAAAAAACGACCTATCCGTAATCACGGATAGGCCAGTTTTTTACCTCCATCGAAAAGCCTGTTAAATATTTATCCTTACCCCTATTAAATCCTCTACCCCTGTAAAACTCCTCTTACTGGAAGAAGTCACTAAATGAATTAAAGTTTTCGTGTAAGAAATCAAATGCAATGCTTGGCGCTACCCCAAAGAGGATGGTTGCAAATGCACAGACACCAATGACAATACCAAGGCCAATCGGCAATTTAATTTTCTCTTGCTCAGCTGCTGGTCTAAAGAACATTTGGACCATAACGCCGAAATAGTAGAAATAAGAGACGACTGTTGTTGCGATCATGATCGATACTAATACATAATGGGCTGGCTCTACAGCTAATGCGCCCATAAAGATATTTAGTTTTCCGATAAAGCCCGCTGTTCCTGGAATTCCTGCCAAGCTTAGGATAAATATCGCCATCGCGATCGCAAGAATAGGTGCTCTTCGATATAAACCAGCAAACTGTGAAATATCCTCAGAGCCTGTTTTTTGCGTGATCAGCTGAATGATCGCAAATGCGCCAAGGTTCATAAACAAGTATGCCCCTAGATAAAACCAAAGCGTATCAAACATAAATACGGACATGGATGCCAATACAACGAGAAGGTACCCAGCTTGGGCGATACTTGAATAGGCAAATAATCGTTTAATGTTTTTCTGCCTTAATGCAATAACATTCCCAATAATCATCGTTGCCGCTGCTAGGAAAGCAATGTAATCCTGAACCTTTATTAAAAGCGGCATTGAATTTGGTATATAGGAAGATGGTGTGTTGAAGAAAACGACCATCATAATACGAACAATGATGATAAATCCTGCTGTTTTTGAAACAACACTTAAAAAAGCAGTAACAGGTGTTGGTGCCCCTTGATACACATCAGGTGCCCACATATGAAATGGTGCCGTTGCCAGCTTAAATGACAAACCAACAAGAATCATAAATAAAGCAAGGCCCATCAGATATATATGCTGAATATCCGTAAGTGCTAGTAAACTACGAGCCATATCGAGTAGATTCGTCGTTCCTGTAATCCCATAAACATAACTCATCCCAAATAAGGTAATCGCTGTCGAAATCCCGCCATTAATGACGTATTTCATGGATGCTTCATTGGATTGAAGGTTTTTCTTCCGTATCCCAGCGAGAATATAAGACGAAATGGAAAGAAGCTCAAGGCCAACGAACAGTGTAATTAAATCGCCGCTTGAAGACATCATCATCGCGCCAAGTAAAGCAGCTAGAAAAAGATAGTAGAATTCTCCTCTATACTCCGTTATCCCTTCTTTCGGCTCATAGCTTATCGCAAGAAGCATGACAAATGCAGCTCCAATTAGCAATAACAGCTTGAATGCCTTCGCAAATGAATCCAATCTAAAAGTATCATACAGAATTGATTCTGGGCCATGTCCAAGCAAGCTAATTAACGAAGCGATGGCTGCCAATATACCAGTAAGACCGATCCAGCCAAGAACCTTTCTGTTCACAGACTTCGGCATAAATAAATCTAACAAAGTAAGTAATGTTGCTACACCAAGGATGATGAACTCAGGTGTCATGATGCTCCATTTATACGATAATAATGTTTCCAGATCCATCCTTCATCACCCTCCAATCTTAAAGATAATAGTTTCAATTGTCGAAGTCAGCGGGTCGCTTAAGACACTTGGGTACACACCAATCAAAACAATGATTCCTAATAAAACTAATGCCGGAACCCATTCCTTATTGCGAATATCCGTTACACCGGCAAACTCCCGATGTGCTTTTCCATAAGTAATACCTAAAACGGCTCGGAGCAGGTAAACGGCTGTTAAAATAATTCCCAGTGCCCCAACTGCAGCCAAAATCGGCAATTCCTTAAATAAACCAAGGAAGGCCATAAATTCACTAACAAACCCTGACATTCCTGGCATCCCTAATGAAGCCATTGCCCCTGCAAGCAAAAAGCCAGCTGTGATCGGCATCCCCTTTGCCAAGCCTCCAAGATTCTTAATATTGGATGTTTCCAGACGCTCATAAAATACACCAACCAGGAAGAATAGAAGAGCTGCGATCAAACCATGTGAAACCACTTGGAAAATAGCTCCTTGTATTCCCGCCTCATTCATAGCGCCTAGCCCAATTAAGACGATTCCCATATGGGAAATGGACGAGTAAGCAAGAACCATTTTGAAATCTTTTTGAATCAATGCAAGGAATGCTCCGTAAAGCAAATTCACGACCCCTAGGACGGCAATGAGGACAGCTATGTCCTGGAATTGCTCAGGGAAAATTCCCATACCGAAGCGGATAATTCCGTAAGCACCAATTTTTAATAATATCCCTGCGTGAAGCATAACGACTGATGGCGGCGCCTGTACGTGAACTCGTACCATCCAGCTATGCAATGGGAAAATTGGAAGCTTTACTCCAAAAGCAATTAGCATCGCAATGAGCAAGCCCATTTTCGTACCTGAAGAAAAAACTAAATTTTGACTATCAGCTGCTAAAATGGAAGCAAGTGCGTTAATATTAGATGTCCCTGTGCGGGCAAATAGCACCATGATCACAATCAGAAGCACAGCTGATCCTAAACCGTTATAAATTAAGAAGCTAAATGCAGCCTTTTCCTTTTCAAAATATCCCCACTTTCCAATAAGGAAGAATGTCGGAATAAGCGTAATTTCAAAAAAGATGAAGAATAAGATTAAGTTTTCTGCAGCAAATACCCCAAGCATTCCTACTTCAAGAAGAAGGAATAGCATGAAATAACCCTTCCATTCTTTTTTAATATACATGGAAGCTACTGCTGCTAGAGTTGATAGGATCGCCGTTAATACAATCATGATAAGGGATAAACCGTCTACCCCTAGCTCATAATTAATAGAAAACAAGTTTCCTAGTGTGTCTGGATCAGCGAATTGAACCCAGCGTACATTTTCACTTAATTCTTCCAAAGATACCCCTGCCCGATACTGAAAGAAGGCTACCAATGACAAAAGCAGAGCAGGAAGAGTCGCTAGGAATCCAACTGTTTTGATGACAGATTCCTTCGTATTCGGTATAAAGGATAATACTAAAACACCAAGCAGAGGGGAGAAAACTAAAAAGGTTAGAAAGTAATCAAAGTTCATTTCAAATACCCCCCTGTTACTGCAAATACAACAATTAAAATGGCTAAGCCGACAAAAGCAACCGTTCCATATCTTTGTACTTGACCATCATGGAACTTCGAACCTAATCTGCCTAAGCCAGATACAGCTGCCGATACCCCTTTTACAAGCCCTTCAACTAGGAAGGTCTCGATGTAGTGGAGGAATAGACTAAAGAATTTCATCACCTTTACTACTGTCAGCTCGTAAAATTCATCTATATAGTATTTGTTATATAAAATATTGTACATCGTTTTTGCGCCAAGCCAGTCACGTGATAAAGAACGCTTGCAATAAATCAGCCAAGCAAGGAAGATTCCCAGCAGCGAAACTACAGTTGCCACAATCATAATCCATGATGGACCTTCAATATGACCGTGTCCAAGAGCGGCATTGCCTTCTGTTAACCAGTCCCCAAGATATGTTCCGAACCATGGTGTATTCACGTAGCCAGCTACAACAGCGAGAATACCGAGAATGACCATTGGAATCGTCATCACGCCAGGCGATTCCTTTACATGGCTCATATCCGAGCGGGATTCTCCTGAGAAAACCATAAAGAATAGACGGAACATATAGAATGCCGTAAAGAATGCTGCGATAACAGCGAGCCAGAATAACACCGTATTCCCATGTGCCCACGCTGCAATTAAGATTTCATCCTTACTAAAAAATCCAGAAAATAAAGGTACACCGCTAATCGCCAATGTTCCAATTAAGAACAATGGACCTGTCACACGAAGCTTCTTCCATAATCCGCCCATTTTTTCAATATCCTGTGTATGAACAGCATGGATGACACTTCCTGCAGCAAGGAATAGCAATGCCTTAAAGAAAGCGTGTGTCATTAAATGGAACACACCAGCTACATAACCAGCAGATCCAAGCGCGAGCATCATATAACCAAGCTGGCTGACTGTTGAGTAAGCTAATACTCTTTTAATATCGGTTTGGACTAGACCAATGCTTGCTGCGAAAATAGCTGTAATGGCACCTATGGTCGCAACTGTCATCAACGCGGTTTCACTAGCTGTGAATAGCGGGAACAATGCAGCCACTAAGTAAACCCCAGCTGCAACCATTGTTGCCGCGTGGATTAAAGCTGAAACAGGAGTCGGTCCTTCCATTGCATCCGGTAACCATGTATGAAGTGGAAATTGACCTGATTTCCCAACAGCTCCGACAAATATTAAAATAGCTGTTAATGTAATCATTGTTGTTGAAATCGATCCAGCGGCTACCGCTGCAAAGATTTCATCATATTCAAAGCTGCCAACCTGCCAGAATAAGAGAATCATTCCGATTAAAAGGCCCACATCCCCAATACGCGTCATGATAAACGCCTTTTTAGCAGCCTTTTTCGCTTCTTCCTTATAAAAGTAGAAACCAATCAATAGGAATGAGCCTAAACCGACAAGCTCCCAGAATATATATGTTTGCAATAGATTAGGTGATAGAACAAGCCCTAGCATTGCAAAGGTAAATAAACCTAAATAAGCATAGTAAACATGGAACCTGTCATCCCCGTGCATATATCCTTTTGAATATGTGTGTACAAGGAAGCTGACGAGTGAAACAATTACAAGCATTAATGCATTTAACTGATTTACTTCAAAACCCGCTGTTAACTGAATATCCCCGATCGTCAGCCAAACAGCCTCTGCCTTATGCGTTGGCGAAGAAAACCTTTCGAACAACACCAACAAGGAGTAGACAAATGATGCAAGCGAAAGCAGAATTCCTATGTAAGCACTCGCACCTTTAAGCCGTTTGCCGAAAAAGATAAGGAATAAAAATGATAAAAGCGGGAAAAGCGGTATGATCCATGCATTCTCCATCAATATCACTATCCCCTTTTTGAACACGCTGCCTTATTTTTTTTCTGTTGAATCAGCGTGTTTGATTGAGGCCAAGTTAGAGAACCTCTAGTTTTTCATTGAATTCATTTCATCAATATTAACCGTTTTTCGATTACGGTAAAGAGCGATTAAGATCGCTAATCCGACCGAAGCCTCTGCTGCAGCGACTGTCATGGCAAAAAGGGCGAAGATTTGACCTGTAATCGCAGGCACAGCACCGTATTTGCTGAAAGCTACTAAGTTAATATTCACTGCATTTAACATGAGCTCGATGGAAATTAAGACAATGACTGTATTTCGTTTTGTCAAAGCGCCGTATAAACCAATACAGAATAAAATTAATGCCAGAGCCAGATAGGCTGAAATGGGAACTGAACTCATTCCTTCTCCGCTCCCTTCTCATCGTCCTTCTTCGCTAAAATAATAGCTCCGATAAGAGCAGCCAATAACAAGACTGAGGTTAATTCAAACGGAATGATATACTTCGAAAAGAGGGCCATTCCAATTTGCTCAGTGTTATTTTCATGTAATGTATTTGGCACTTGCCCAAAATCGAGGTTATAAATTCCGATATAAACTGAAAATGCAAATCCGAGAACACCTAAAAACAGAAGCACCTTGCGTAAGCCACCTGCTTTCGTCTCACTCGTATCATCGTGGCGGGTAAGCATAATCCCAAATAACATGATAATCGTAATGGCACCGGAATAAAGTAAGATTTGGGCAACTGCAAGGAATTCAGCTGATAGTAAAACAAAGATTCCCGCTATGCTAATAAATGTAAAAACAAGCGCCACTATCACATGCACGACTTTGGTAAGGTTCAATAAAAGCACTCCGCCCATTACCGAAACGACCGCGAGTGACAAAAACGCTAGAAATTCACCTGATAACGTCATGCTTTATTCACCTTCCGTATATTCTCATCATTTTCGTCAAGCCATTCCAGATTTTTAAATAATTCATCACGACTGTATTCGGCCAATTCGAAGTTATTTGTCATAATAATCGCTTCTGTTGGGCAAACCTCTGTGCATAAATCGCATAAAATACATATTTCAAAGTTAATATCATACGTATCAATAATTTTGCCTTTTTTATTCGGGTCTGGGTGCTTTTTACCTGTTAACTGAATGCATTCCGTCGGGCAGATATTCGCACACTGATTACATACAATACATTTTTCAGGATAAAATTTTTGAATCCCTCGAAACCGATCTGGTACTGGAAGCGGTTCGTTCGGGTAATCATAAGTAACCTTTTTGCGTGTTAAGTTTTTTAGGGTATATGATAAACCTTTCGCTAATCCAAGCATGTTTTTTCACCCCTTATTTTCAAATGGTCAAATTGCTTATTTAAAATAATTTCACTAATTCCATTATTAAAGCGGTTAAGAAGATATTTGCCAATGCAATTGGTAAAAGCACCTTCCAACCAAATTCCATTAATTGGTCTGCACGAACACGTGGGAATGTTGAACGGAACCAAAGTAAGATAAATACAACAGCCGTAAATTTAAGGGCAAACCAAACAGCTCCTGGAATAAAGCCTAAAAATGGAAGCGGGAGCCAGCCGCCTAAGAATAATACGGTAATCAAAGCTGCCATTGCAAAGAAGTAAACATACTCTGCAAGCATAAAGAATGCCCAGCGGAAACCAGAGTATTCAATATGGAAACCGGCAATAAGCTCTGATTCTGCTTCCGGCAAGTCGAACGGTACACGATTTAATTCCGCAACTGCTGCAATGAAAAAGACAATGAAACCGATTGGCTGCCATACGATGAACCAGCCATTTTTTTGCGCCTCGACAATGTCATTTAAATTTAAGCTACCAGACAAAAGAACAACGCCAACAACAGACATAATGAGCGGAATTTCGTAGGAAATCATTTGTGCAGCTGCACGCATTCCCCCAAGAAGGGCGTATTTATTATTCGAAGCCCAAGCGCCTGTAACAATTCCAACCGTCGTAATGCCTGACACAGCAATATAATAAAGCAGTCCTACACCGATGTCAGCAAACTGAAACTTATCGGTAAAAGGGATCGTAGCTAAAACCATAAATGCAGGAGCAAACGCAATAACCGGTGCTATTATAAATAAAGGACGATCAGCTAGCTTCGGAATGACATCTTCTTTTAATAGGAGTTTTAGGACGTCTGCAACTGTTTGCAATAATCCCCACCGACCACCGACTTGGTTTGGACCGTGGCGCATTTGCATATAACCCATGACTTTTCGCTCTGCTAAAATCGCATATGTTACGAAGCCTAACACAACTAAAAGCAATACGACGGCCAGTAAGAAGAAAATACCGAAATTAAGCCATCCGGCACTAGAGTGTAATAGATCTTCTACCATTAACCGTCCACCTCCCCGAGGACAATATCAATTCCTCCTAGAATTGCAATCATGTTTGCCATGTTTTCTCCTTTAAGTAATTTTGGGAGAATTTGAAGATTATAAAATGATGGTCTTCTAAACTTTAATCGATATGGTTCCTTTTTACCGTCACTTGCAATATAGCAGCCAATTTCTCCACGTGGAGATTCTATTCTAACGAAGGCCTCGCCTTTTGGTGCTTTAATAATCTTTGGCACCTTCGCCAAAATTTCTCCTTCTGCAGGAAATTGTTCTACAGCTTGTTCTAGAATTTTCAATGATTCCTCAATTTCTTCCAAGCGAACATGATAGCGTGCCCAAGCGTCTCCTTCTTCTCTGGTCACGACGTTAAAATCAAAACGATCATAAATAGAGTATGGCTCATCTTTGCGAAGATCCCATTTCACCCCTGTACAGCGAAGTGTTGGCCCGCTTAATGAATAGTTGATGGCATCTTCTTTTGAATAAACACCCACACCTTTAACACGGTTCATGAAAATTTCATTACCCGTTACGAGCTGGTGGTAGCCTACAAGCTGTTCACGCATATATGGTATGAATTCTTTTACCTTTTCAACCCAGCCCTCTGGTGCATCCCATTTTACTCCGCCTACACGCATATAGTTAAATGTCAAACGAGCACCTGAAAGTTCATTCAGCATATTAATAATCATTTCCCGCTCTCGGAATGCAAAAATGAACGGGCTTGTTGCACCTAGGTCTAATAAGAATGTTCCCCACGAAACTAAGTGGCTGGCAACCCGTCCAAGCTCCATTGCCATGACACGTAAGTATTCGGCACGTTCAGGGATCTCGATGCCCATCATCGTTTCAACCGCATGACAGATGACATAGTTATTCGTCATTGCAGACAGATAATCCATCCGGTCTGTGTAAGGAATAATTTGAGTATACTGTAAATTTTCAGCTAATTTTTCCGTTCCCCGATGCAAATAACCGATGACTGGTTTCGCCTCTGTAATAATTTCCCCATCAATTTTGACGACGAGACGGAATACACCGTGCGTACTTGGATGCTGAGGTCCCACATTCAAGAGCATTTCTTCGGTACGTATCATTGGTTACACCTCCACATCATACGGTTCATAGTCTTTTCTCAACGGATGGCCAACCCATTCTTCCCCAAGCATAATCCGGTGGAGGTTCGGGTGTCCCGTAAAGCGAATACCTAACAAATCATATGCCTCACATTCAGGCCAATCCGCTCCTGCCCATAATGGCTGCAATGATTCAATAGTTGGTTCATTACGATCAATCTTTACTTTTAATGCAACAGACTGACGATTTCTGTATGAGTAAAGATGAACATACACTTCCATATGTGTTTCGAAGTCTGTCCCATGGATCTCGGATAAATAATCAAATCCTAACTGTTCATTATATTTTAGAAATTCTGCCACTTTAAAATATGACTCTCTCTTAGCCACCAGTGTTGGAACATCCTTTGAAAGACTATTGATATAGTAATCTTCTAAAACATCTTGTCCGAGATTCTCTTCAATGACTTTCACATATTTATCAAGATAAGGCTGGTTTGGTGATGGTTTACTCTCTTCCGCCGGCTCTGCTTCGACCTTCCCGCCAGCTGCTTTTGCTTTTGCGGCTGCTGCTGCGGCGGCTTTTGCCTTTGCAGCGGCTATCGCTTTTGCTTTCTCGTCATCACCCGCTCCGCCTCCAGCTTTTGCGGAAGCTACGGCTTTTGCCTTTGCAGCGGCTGCAGCCTTTGCTTTTGCTGCAGCAATCGCTTTTGCCTTTTCGTCATCTCCAGCTGCGTCAGATTGCTTTGCTAGAGCAGCTGCTTTCGCTTTCGCTGCTGCAGCTGCCTTTGCCTTTGCGGCTGCTGCGGCTTTTTGTTTTGCTATATCAAGGTCTGCGGCTGCTGTTTCCTCTTTTGACTCGACCTGTTCTTTTTCCTTCATTTTGGCCAGTGCGGCTGCCTTTGCCTTTGCAGCTGCTGCGGCTTTTTGTTTCGCTATATCAAGGTCTGCGGCTGCTGTTTCCTCTTTTGACTCGACCTGTTCTTTTTCCTTCATTTTGGCCAGTACGGCTGCCTTTGCCTTTGCAGCTGCTGCGGCTTTTTGTTTCGCTATATCAAGGTCTGCGGCTACTGTTTCCTCTTTTGACTCGACCTGTTCTTTTTCCTTCATTTTGGCCAGTGCGGCTGCCTTTGCCTTTGCAGCTGCTGCGGCTTTTTGTTTCGCTATATCAAGGTCTGCGGCTGCTGTTTCCTCTTTTGACTCGACCTGTTCTTTTTCCTTCATTTTGGCCAGTGCGGCTGCCTTTGCCTTTGCAGCAGCCTCTTTTTTTAACTGCTCAAGATCCTTCTCCCCGCTCATAGGTTAGATCACCTTCTTCCCAGTTTTAGCCTCGTAGCGGATTTTTTCCTTTAATTTATTAATCCCATATATTAATGCCGCCGGATTCGGAGGACATCCTGGTATGTAAACATCAACTGGTACAATCTGATCAACGCCTTTTACAACTGCATAGGATTTCACATATGGACCACCTGCTGTCGCACATGATCCCATCGCAATGACCCATTTCGGTTCTGGCATTTGATCATACAGTCTGCGAACGATTGGTGCCATTTTCTTCGTCACTGTACCTGAAACAATCATGACATCTGATTGACGAGGAGATGTTCGGAAAAACGACCCAAAACGATCTAAATCATAGTGAGCACCGCCGACACCCATCATTTCGATGGCACAACAAGCAAGCCCGAAGGTCATTGGCCATAATGAGTTACTCCGTGCCCAAGCTTTTATTTGTTCTAATGTTGCCATAAATACATTACGCTGCAGTTCTTCCATTTCTTCAGGTGAAATATTTTCCAGTTTTAAGTCCATTTTAGCACCTTCTTCTTCCATGCATAAATAAGTCCTATTACTAGCATGAATACAAAAATCAACATTTCTATTAATGCAAAGATTCCGAGTTTTTCGTACGCAACGGCCCACGGATATAAAAACACCGTCTCTACATCAAAAATAACGAACATTAGTGCAAAAATATAATAGCGGACATTAAACTGTACCCTCGAATCATGAAATGGCACAATCCCGCTCTCATAAGTGGTGTACTTCGACTCATACGGTTTATAGGGCCGCAAAAGCTTCCCAAAAAACAGGGCCACCACAGGTAACAAAATCCCTAGACATAGGAACACAAAAACAATCAAATAGTTATTTTGATATAAATTTAGCATCTCCATGTCCATCCCCTCCAATTTAATTGAATTTTCCCTACCTTTACATCTGTAACCGTACCCATTATAGCATTGTTACCATTTTGTGTCGATAAACCCTAGACAATTATGGAAATTCTCTCTTCCACAGAACAAACCTAATGCAGCGTTTTAAAAATGTGCTTTTAAAAACGAAATAGGCTTGTTTTGTGGGGCTGCATCGAAGCTGAAGCAAGAGATCCAAGAAGCACATCGGAAGTGAGAATTCCCTAAGCTTCCCCCCATTATCAACACAAATCCTTCCCAGTAAAATAGTGACAAACCCGTGAATACATCCCCACTTTATTTAAAATGAAATCGCTTTCCTTGTCAGTGAGATATATCAACAAAATTATTTTTCTTATTACTACTCTTATTAAAAAAATACAAAAAAATAACCAAGTTGTTTAATTCCTGTAATGTCTGATTTTCGGTATTGGCTGATAAAGTATATTGATTCGCTGATAAACTAGCAAAATTGGCTGACAAATGATAAAGTTTGGCTGATAAACGGCAGGAATTGGCCGACAAATTAGACACACTCATCATCTTACAAGCTTTGTGAGATTTAAAAAACCGATTTTGAGTCAATTTACAGAGCTAACTCAAAATTTTCCACCAAAAACCTTCATGAACGTCTGCTCTATGGCCGGAAATTTTAACTTTCACACAAAAAAAGCCCTGCTTTATTAGCAAGGCCGACCATCATTAACATATACAAGTTTTTCTTTTTACTCCCACCCGCTCTTTGTCTTCTATCTTTTTAATATATTCGGTAGCTAGAGGAACTTTACATGCTGTATTTCCTACATTTACATGTACCTTTCCAATCTGATCCGCAACTTTTTTAGCATCAGGGGATAGTGCTTGAACATAGGTGCCTACTGATATTACAAAACCATTCATCACGTATCGCACTCGGTTTCTTTCTTCGTGGATGGTTTGCTCTATTTGTTCAAGCAATGATTGGATTTCGGCTAGGTCTAATTCTTCATCAGAAGTGATAGATATATAATTTGCATATGTATTCCACCCACATAAGGCAATTATTTCTTCCTCTGACTTCATCCACTCTCTCGCTAATTCAAGAGCATATTCACTTTCTGCTGCTACCCCAGCAACCGTATATTCGGCAACAGCATGCCAATTGGCTTTTTCTGCCCAATCTTGTAAATCTTCTTTTGTCATTAATTTAGGATTTATCGAAAGTCCCGCCAAATACATCGCATCATAAATCCCAGAATTATATAGCTTTAATGCTAACTCTTGATCCTTTTTTACATATTTGACAAGCTTCTTCAAATCCCCAACCTTCACTCCAAACAAAGGCTCTTTGGCACCGTGTCGTATAAATGTCTTTTTCGTTTGCTCCGTCCCCAGTTCCTCTAAACTCTTCATTATTTCATCATATGTCATCCGGATTTCCCCTCCAATATTATAAAATTCATTCTCTTATTCATTTCAATTTTTGTTAAGAAATAAACGTAACTAGCAAATATTCTTTTATTATGACTAAAATCCTTTCAGAGTTCTATCATGGTGACTAGTTTTTTTCATTTTCATATGACCAGGGGCATTTGACGCTCCCTATGTGAACGGATTCCCTCTCTTTCCTCAGATACGGGATCATTCGGCTCTTCTATGTGACCAATTTCTCTCTCTTTCCTCAAATACGGGATCATTCCGCTCTTCTATGTGACCGATTTCTCTCTCTTCCCTCAAATACGGGATTATTCAACTCTTCTATGTGACCGATTTCTCTCTCTTTCCTCAAATACGGGATCATTCCGCTCTTCTATGTGACCGATTTCTCTCTCTTCCCTCAAATACGGGATTATTCAACTCTTCTATGTGACCGATTTCTCTCTCTTTCCTCAAATACGGGATCATTCGGCTCTTCATCTTTATCGTATACTGTACATTAATTTCATTAAAACTAAAAAAACACCTCCCAGCAATCGCTGAGAAGTGTTTGATCACTTATTAAAAATGCTTTTCTGAAACCTCGATACGATTTAGTGCACGCTGAAGGGCAAGTTCTGCTCGTTTGAAATCGATGTTATCACGCTTTTGTTCACCTAAGCGCTGTTCCGCACGTTCTTTGGCACGGATCGCACGCTCGACATCAATGTCATCTGCTTTTTCAGCTGATTGTGCTAAAATCGTTACTTTGTCCGGGCGAACTTCTAATAAGCCGCCGCTTACTGCTACTAAATCTGTTTTTCCGCCGTTTTTCAAACGGACGGCTCCAATTTGTAACGGTGCAACCATTGGAATGTGACCATGTAAAATACCGAGCTCACCGCTTTGAGCTTTCGTGCTTACCATTTCCACATCTGATTCATACACCGGGCCATCGGGAGTAACAACACTGACTTTAATCGTCTTCATTTTTTACCCTCCTGGTCCGAAATTAGACCTCTACGCCCATATTCTTTGCACTCTCGATAACCTCTTCGATTCTACCAACGAGACGGAATGCATCTTCTGGAAGGTGGTCATATTTTCCTTCAAGAATTTCTTTGAAACCTTTAACAGTTTCTTTTACAGGTACGTATGAACCTGGCTGACCAGTGAACTGTTCAGCAACGTGGAAGTTTTGTGACAAGAAGAATTGAATACGACGAGCACGTTGTACAACAAGCTTGTCATCATCAGAAAGTTCATCCATACCTAGGATCGCGATAATATCTTGTAATTCTTTATAGCGTTGTAATGTTTGCTGTACATGACGAGCAACCTCGTAATGCTCTTCACCAACAATATCAGGTGACAATGCACGTGAAGTTGATGCAAGCGGATCCACAGCAGGATAGATACCCATCTCAGAAAGCTTACGCTCAAGGTTTGTTGTTGCATCTAAGTGAGCGAAAGTCGTTGCTGGAGCAGGATCCGTATAGTCATCGGCTGGAACGTAAATCGCTTGGATAGAAGTAACAGAACCTACGTTTGTAGATGTAATACGCTCTTGTAATTTACCCATTTCAGTAGCGAGAGTTGGCTGGTAACCAACGGCAGAAGGCATACGTCCTAATAACGCAGAAACCTCAGACCCTGCTTGCGTGAAACGGAAGATGTTATCCATGAAGAAAAGAACGTCTTGTCCTTGCTCATCACGGAAGTACTCAGACATTGTCAAACCAGTTAGAGCAACACGCATACGTGCTCCTGGCGGCTCATTCATCTGACCGAATACCATTGCCGTTTTCTTGATAACGCCAGAATCAGTCATCTCATGATAAAGGTCATTACCCTCACGTGTACGCTCACCTACACCAGCGAATACGGAAATACCGCCGTGCTCTTGAGCGATGTTATTGATTAATTCCTGGATTAATACGGTTTTACCTACACCGGCACCACCGAATAGACCGATTTTTCCACCTTTAATATATGGAGCAAGAAGGTCTACTACTTTAATTCCAGTTTCAAGAATTTCTACCTCAGTTGAAAGCTGCTCAAATTTTGGCGCTTCTCTGTGAATGGAGTCACGACGAGTACCTGCTGGAATAGCATCATCTAAGTCGATTGTTTCTCCAAGTACGTTGAATACACGGCCAAGAGTTACATCACCAACTGGTACAGAGATTGGAGCACCACTGTCAATTACTTCACTTCCGCGCGTTAAGCCGTCAGTAGAAGACATTGCAATAGTACGAACTGTATCATCACCTAAATGAAGGGCAACTTCAAGGGTTAAGTTGATGTCAACATCAGATTCATTACGCGCTTTATTTACGATTGTCAATGCATTATAGATCTCAGGAAGCTGACCGCTTTCGAACTTTACGTCAACAACTGGACCCATAACTTGAAGAACGCGTCCTTTGTTCATCTTTTTCCCTCCTAACGTTCATTTAAAGGAAGGGGATGGTGTTTCTCCTAAGCCCCTCCATATCCTTACTATTCTAAAGCGGCTGCACCGCCGACAATTTCTGTGATTTCTTGTGTAATTGCTGCTTGACGAGCACGGTTATAGCTAAGGCTAAGTGAGTTGATAAGCTCCATAGCGTTATCGGTTGCACTCTTCATAGCTGTCATAACTGCAGCATGCTCGCTTGCCTTACTGTCTAAAAGCGCTCCGTAAATTAAGCTTTCAGCGTATTGAGGCAGCAATACTTCCAAGATTTCTTCAGCAGACGGTTCAAACTCGTATGATGTAAGCTTTGTAGAAGATGAGATATCCGTAAGCGGAAGAAGCTTCTTCACTGTTACATCCTGTTGAATCGCGCTGACATAATGGCTGTAATACACATATAGTTCATCAAATGTTTCATCTGCAAACATACCAACCGCTTTGCTGGCAAGATCTTTGATCTCCGCAAATTCCGGCTGATCTGGTACCGAAACGATATCAAGAATAACATTCATATTGCGTTTCTTGAAAAAGTCGCGCCCCTTACGTCCGATTGCAATAATTGCATACTCATCAGAAGATTTATGGCGACTTTGGATCGTTTGAAAAACGCTTCTTAAGATATTGCTATTATAAGCTCCACAAAGACCACGGTCAGAAGTGATAACGAGATAGCCGGTCTTTTTAACTGGACGGCTCGTTAGCATTGGATGGGATGCATCCTTACTTCCTAGCGCAATAGAAGCAGTAACCTCCTGAATTTTTTCCATGTAGGGAACAAATGACTTAGCATTTATTTCTGCACGGCTCATTTTCGCAGCAGATACCATTTGCATTGCTTTTGTAATTTGGCTCGTTTTCTTCGTAGAAGTAATACGAGATTTTATATCGCGTAATGATGCCACAGGTTCTCACCACCCTTTTTCAAAGAATGTCAGCACGCAGCACCTATTAGGAACTGCTTGCTTTCCTATTGTCAGACCAAAAAATAAGAAAATTCTAAATATCAGAAGTCAGAGACTAGATTAGAAGGAATCAGGTTGCAAGCTGATTTCTTCTAATATTTTTACTTGACCTATTTTTTCAATAAAGTATTTTCTTATTTTTCGGATACTGCGAATGTTTTCTTAAAGTCGTTAATTGCAGCACCCATATCCTCGTCAGCTGGAAGCACTTTCGTTGTAGCGATATGGTCTAACAACTCTTTGCGGTTGTGGTCTAACCATGAAAGGAACTCAGATTCGAAACGACGAATATCCTGCACAGGAATATCATCTAAGAAGCCGCGAGTAAGTGCATATAGAATGGCAACTTGCTTCTCTACTTTTAACGGCTTATTAAGATCTTGTTTAAGTACCTCTACTGTACGAGCACCACGATTTAATTTCGCTTGTGTTGCTTTATCTAGATCAGAACCGAATTGGGCAAATGATTCTAGCTCACGGTAAGAAGCAAGGTCAAGACGTAAAGTACCTGCAACACTTTTCATCGCTTTAATTTGTGCGGATCCACCTACACGTGATACTGAAAGACCTGCGTTGATCGCCGGACGAACACCGGAGAAGAATAGATCTGACTGCAAGAAGATTTGTCCATCAGTAATGGAAATAACGTTTGTCGGGATATAAGCAGAAACGTCACCTGCTTGTGTTTCAATAAATGGCAATGCAGTAATGGAACCTGCGCCTTTAGCATCACTTAGCTTAGCAGCACGCTCTAAAAGACGGCTGTGCAAGTAGAATACATCCCCTGGATAAGCTTCACGACCTGGAGGACGACGTAATAATAATGAAAGCTCACGGTAAGCAGCCGCTTGTTTTGTTAAGTCATCATATACAACAAGAACGTGCTTGCCATTGTACATGAACTCTTCACCCATTGTTACCCCAGCATACGCAGCTAAGAATAATAATGGAGCTGGCTGTGATGCAGAAGCAGTTACAACGATTGTGTAATCTAATGCACCATGCTTACGAAGCATTTCAACTGCGTTACGAACAGTTGATTCTTTCTGTCCGATAGCAACGTAGATACAAACCATATCTTGATCCTTTTGGTTCAAGATAGTATCGATTGCAACAGATGTTTTACCTGTTTGACGGTCACCAATGATTAACTCACGTTGTCCGCGTCCGATTGGCACTAATGCGTCAATCGCTTTAATTCCCGTTTGAAGCGGCTCATGTACAGATTTACGATCCATAACACCTGGTGCTACTGCTTCAATTGGTCGTGTTTTTGTTGTATTAATTGGACCCATACCATCAACAGGCTGTCCAAGTGGATTTACCACGCGTCCGATTAACTCTTCCCCAACCGGAACCTCCATGATGCGGCCTGTACGGCGAACTTCATCGCCTTCACGAATTTCTGTAAATGGTCCTAAAATAATGATACCGACGTTATTTTCTTCAAGGTTTTGTGCCATACCCATAACGCCGTTTGAAAATTCAATAAGTTCTCCAGCCATGACATTGTCGAGGCCATGAGCACGAGCGATACCGTCACCTACTGAGATAACCGTACCTACATCACTCACTTGAATTTCCGACTGATAGTTTTCGATTTGCTTTTTTATCAGCGCACTGATTTCTTCAGCTTTGATGCTCATGAGTTTCACCCCTATCTACGAATCTTAGCCTAACAATTGACGTTCAAGACGATCTAGCTTACCGCGCAAGCTGCCGTCGAAAATTCGGTTTCCGATTCGAAGCTTGATGCCGCCCAGTAAATTAGAATCAACAATATTGTCAACACGAAGTGATTTTTTTCCAACTTTAGCTGCAAATGATGCAGATAATGCTTCACTCTCCGCCTCTGTTAGCGGGCGGATGGAATAAACTTTTGCCTCTGCAATGCCTCTTTCGTCATTCGCAAGGCTTATAAAATAATCAGCCACATCAGAAATATGATCCTCACGGTGACGATCAATTAATATCATTAATGTATTTAACACGTAAGTGCTAACAGATTCAAATGCACCCGTTAAAATCTCTTTTTTCTTCGCGATCGAAAGCTTCGGAGATTTCAATACTGCTTTTAAATCAGAGTTTTGGTTTACTACATCCTTAACTACACGGAGCTCTTCTTCCATTTGGTTCAGAAGCTGGTGTTCCTGTGCAAGCTGGAAAAGAGCCAACGCATAGCGCTTTGCTACTGTAGAGCCTGTCATCGGCCTTCTCCTGCCTCTTGAATATATTCGTTAATCAGCTTTTCTTGATCCTCTGTACTTAATTCCTTCTCAATAACCTTCGATGCAATTAAGACAGATAGAGAAGCTACCTGCTCGCGAATGGCCGCAACAGCTTTTTCCTTTTGCTGTTCGATTTCAAGCTTAGCAGATTCCTTTAAGCGTTCTGACTCAGCACGTGCTGCTACAATGATTTCCTCACGCTGCACATCGCCTTGCTTCTTCGCACCTTCAATTAATCCTTGCGCCTCTGTACGGGCTTCTTTTAAAAGGCTTCTTTGCTCTTCTAAAACCTTTTTCGCTTCTTCACGACTTTGCTCAGCCGCTTCAATTTCACCTGCAATATGGTCTTCACGCTGTTTCATAACACCCATCAGAGGACCCCAAGCGAATTTTTTAAGAAGAAGTAATAATATGATAAAAGCGATTAGCTGGTATATCATATCCCCACTGTTAAAAGCGGAACCTAAAACAAAACTGTTCAATAACACCCTCGATTCACTCCCTTCAAGAGTCGTTCACTTAAGAAAAATCATCTATTCTTTAAAACATTTCATTGTAATACATAAAGGAATGGCGAAGGTTCTCATGGAATGATCTTCGCCATTTTCAAATTGTGTATCAAGGAATTACTGTCCAACTACCATGAACGCGATAACGACAGCGATGATTGGTAATACCTCAACTAAACCTACACCAATAAACATTGTTGTTTGAAGCATACCGCGTGCTTCTGGCTGACGAGCCATACCTTCAACTGTTTTAGAAATAATAAGACCGTTACCAATACCAGCACCTAGTGCTGCTAAACCAACTGCGATTGCTGCTGCTAATACACCCAAACTCATTCTTATTTCCTCCTTGAATTGTATAATAAATTTTTAATTTGTGTCTTGTTCAGTAAATGAACAGTTATATATTAATGGTCTCGGCTCACTTTGTGTGCCATATAAACCATAGATAACATACAGAAGATAAACGCTTGGATTGAACCGATAAAGATTGAAAATCCTTGCCATGCAATTGTTGGAAGAATAGCCGAAATTTTGCCAATCCATCCACTGCCAGCAAGATCTACAACTAATAATGAAAGCAAAATCTCCCCAGCATAAATATTTCCGTAAAGACGCAAGCCTAATGTGAGGGCATTTGCAAATTCCTCAATAATTTTAATAGGGGACATTATCCAGAACGGCTTCAAGAATTCTCGCCCGTAAGCTCTCGCTCCTTTGGCCTTAATACCATAAAAATGCGTTAACGCCACAACCATGACTGATAATGTCAAGGTTATTGCTGGATCTGCTGTTGGCGATTTCCACCACAATTCCCCATTGTAAGAAATTGAGAAAGGAAGACCAAGCATGTTGGAAACGAAGATATACATGATTAATGTGATACCAAGAATATGGAATCTTCCTCCATCTTTCCAATCCATAGCACTATTAATAATATTTTTGACAAAGTCCATTACCCATTCGAAAAAGTTTTGCATACCCGTTGGCTTCATAGCAAGACGACGAGTAGAAAGAACAGCTATGATAAACACAATGGCACTAGCAATTGTAATCATCATAATATTCCCTAAGTTAAAGGTTAAGCCCATAAACTCTTTTATAGGAGCTCCATGATGCATATTTTTCACCTCTCTTCCTGCTATTTACGTAAAAATGTCTGAAGAAAAAAATCTATCATAATGACGATATAGGATGTCATTAATCCGATTACTACACTGATAAGATGAAAATGTTCTGGAAATTTCATAGCAATCATAACAGCTAACACTGCCGTTGCCATTCTTGAAGCCGTTCCAAGAGAACGAACCTTCTCTCCCTTTTCTACTGCTGCTCCAAATTGCTCTGTCTTCCTCGTCATTAACCACAAATTATAGAGGCTCATTACTGTACCCAGTATTAACCCTAGAAAGATAGATTGGTAAGACGTAAACCCCCAGCCGAGAACATAAAAAGACAACAGCAAAAATATGTACTTGCGTAGGCGAACATACATGGTTTTTAAATCTGACATCTTTAGTTATTCTCCTGTGAAGTAATGTTGAATCAAGCGAAGCATAGCAAATATTCCCGCTGCCAATCCGAGCAGCAAGCCGATTATTAAAAACAGCGGCTCGGTACCCGCATACCTATCTAGCCATCTTCCTGAGAAAATGCCGATTAGGACAGATCCTACTAATTGTTAAAGTATTGCTGACATTAAGCCCATAGATGGAATAGGTTGCGGTTTTTTTGACGCATCATAACGCATCTCTCTAAAAAATTAAGAGAATGGTAAGTGAGTTTTGAGGTTCTGCTTTCCAATATTAGAACATGCAGATTCGGGAATAATAACTGCAAAAAGATTATGAAAACCCTATCATCTTATACCCTTTGTAAGCATACAATAGGGGCATGTCAATGTCAATGTGTTTGTAGTGAAAAAAGTCACTAACAAAAAGGCTAAAATTTGGCATGTTCACAGTTTGATCACAAATTCATTTAACTAAGCTATTGAAAATGGAATGAGTTTTTGCTTCATCCCATTTTCAATAGCTGATTAATCTTTTTATCTAGTCATGCTGTTCAGCAATTTGCCCATTTGACTGGACAAACAGAAACGATTCAATTGCGTCTTCCTTTCCTGCCTTTTTTGCGAATACCTTTATGACATACAATCCCGGCCTTGGAAGCTGTTCACTTTTAATCTCTTGCTTTAGCTCTCCTTTTCCAATATTTCTTTTCCAGTCTAGGAAGCCAATAAATCGAAGACTATCATAGTCAAACATAGCGATTCCGAATTCCTCTGCACCACCTGGTAAATATACCTCGTACCGATAGGTTTGCTTTTGATCACCTTTCCCAATTCCAAATCCCATTACTCGTGGATAATCTGGTTCTTCAAGAACATATAGATAAGGAAGCATTATTTTCTCTGAGCCTGCATTCAGAATATGTGTGCCATCATAAACTTTTTTGTCTAATAGATGGGTGTCTACGGATAATTTGATTTCAACTCTTTTCTTCTCCCCCGGTTTTAAATAAAGGGGGAGAGGCAGTCTCCAGCTTAAACCTTTCTCAGCACGCGGAATGGAGAACGAGTAGTTCTGCCCTTTTAACCCGATATTTTCGATTGTAACAAATCCACTATGCTCATGAAGCCGGTCAGAAAGCTGAAACTTACCAAATTGTAGAGAAGCTGGCATCACAAGGGTGTTTGTCTTTAAAGCTTTCTCTATTTGTATCCTCCCAGCGCCCTGCTCAAAGGTTCGATAAAGCTCTCCTTTTTTGTTTAAAAGCGGCTTTGCAGTGTTCATAAGAGCAGCTTTAATTTTTTCGGGGCTCCATTCAGGATGAGCTTGCTTAATGAGAGCACATGCACCTGCAACATGTGGTGCGGCCATGCTTGTTCCCTGCAAAGGTAAATACCCTCCTGGAACAGTACTATTAATCGCGACTCCAGGAGCTAGGACATCAGGTTTGATCTCCCATGTAGAGGTGACAGGACCGCGGGAGCTAAAATCTGCAAGAACATCCTTTTCTTCTATTATATATGTCCTTGCAAACAGCCTCTTATTGGTCATTTCCTTTTTTATCTTCTCCCCACTTGCTTTAGACACGGCCGTAACAGGAATCGAAACGCCCTTCTCTAAATTACCGAAAAATGTCCCTTTCGTATTATTGTAGATAATTACAGCGATTGCTCCCGCCTCGTAAGCATTTATCGCTTTTTCGGTAAACGTAAGTTCGCCTCTTTCAAGCAACACAATTTTTCCATTAGCGTCCTTCAATTCCTCTTTACTTCCTAAACCAGCAAACATGATTTCATATGATTTATTGAAATGCCATTCGACTGATCCTTGAAGCGGCTCAAGCCTAAACTTCTTCCCAGCTGCTTCTAAATAGGCTATGTTCAGTGCAGGAGTGGAAGCACCTACCGAAATCGCTTTAGAGGCCGTGCCTGGTGACCCAACTGTCCAGTTATTTGGCCCAGAATTCCCTGAAGAGGTTACGGCGGTAATTCCCTTTTCTACTGCTTTATTTAAAGCCATACTTATCGGAAGATCCGGTCCGTTCACATTATTTCCAAGAGATAGATTCAAAATATCTACTTGATCCTTTACTGCCTGATCAATCGCTGCAATCACTTGCTCCGTTGTTCCGTTTCCTCCTGGACCGAGCGCCCGGTAAGAAATTATGGTTGCTTCAGGAGCTACCCCTTGGATTTTGCCGTTCGCCGCTATAATTCCAGCAACATGTGTTCCATGAAGCGTGCTCTCTCCCTCTCTCTCGGTTGTCTCCATCGGGTCATTGTCCCCGTCCACTAAATCTTGCCCTCCCCCGTAATTGGTTCTTAAATCTGGATGTGTGTAGTCAACCCCCGTATCGATCACACCCACCTTTATTCCTTTACCCGTTAATCTCTGGTTTTTTGCATCAAATAAGCCTCTAACTTCTTCTCCTCCGATCATTTTGATGCTTTCTTCCGCGTGAACTTGATATGAATGAACAGGAGAATCCGATGCTCCCGCAAGATTCGAAAGCTTGTCAATGTCAGACTGTTTGCCTTTAACTGAAAAGCCATTAATCGCGTATTTGTAAATATGCCTTAATTCTAGATTGGGAGTGGAACGAATTAGTTGCCTAATTTCTTGTTCACTTTTTTCTTTATTTAATATAATAATCGATACTTTTTCGATATCTGTGGATTCTTTTGGAACGGAAGGGTGATGAAGGGTTCGTGCATGCACAGATGGCTGGGGTAACAATAGTAAGAAGAGGGTTGAGATTGTGATAAGTTTTTTCATAAAAATCACCCTTTTTGGCTTAGGGTGTCTTAATAGGGAATATATATGCATAAGAAACAATTATGAGTATCCACTCTCAACCTTGTATGCAAAATGTCGTCGGTTTCATTTTCGCTGCTCTGGTGATCTCTTCGTACATCAAGGCTTGCTCAACGAATCCGACGACAATTTTATTTGTACACAGGAAAAGCTAAACATTAGAAAAAAACTGGCCCTTTAAAAATAGGACCAGTTTGCTAGTTCTTTAGATGATTTCTATATACTGAATTTATCGCAGATTAACGGGCAGTAAGACCCCCACTTATGGAAGTATCACTTTATTTTGTACCAAATAAACGGTCTCCTGCGTCACCTAGACCAGGTACAATATAGCCATGATCATTTAACTTTTCGTCTAAAGCTGCAATAAAGATATCTACATCTGGATGAGCTTCCTTTAACACCTCGACTCCTTCTGGAGCAGCAACTAAGCACATAAATTTAATATGTTTGGCACCGCGCTTTTTCAAAGAATTAATCGCTTCCACCGCAGATCCGCCTGTTGCGAGCATCGGATCAACAACGATAAAGTCTCTTTCTTCTACATCACTAGGGAGTTTTACATAATACTCAACAGGCTTTAGTGTTTTCGGATCACGGTATAAACCGATATGGCCTACCTTTGCCGCAGGGATCAGTTTCAAAATTCCATCAACCATTCCGATTCCAGCTCGTAAAATTGGAATAATCCCCATCTTTTTGCCAGATAGAACTTTAGATTTCATTGGACTAACTGGTGTTTCGATTTCTACCTCTTCCAATGACATATCCCTTGTAATTTCAAATGCCATTAAAGTTGATACTTCATCGACCAATTCACGAAAATCCTTCGTTCCTGTAGCCTTATCACGAATGTATGTAAGCTTATGCTGAATTAATGGATGATCAAATACGAATACCTTTGCCATGAAAAATCTCCCCTTTTCAATTTTATTCATTTTTCAATATTAATAAGTAAAGAAATACTTCCTTCGACAATTTTCTCGACTTGCACTTCGTCTAATTTTACAGAAAAAATTTTCACAGGGCAACTTTCATTTTTTAATTGTAAAAGAATCGTCAAAGAAGGCTTGTTAAAAGGGGCTAAAGAAGAGAATTTATTGCTTAAATATTGCTTAGCTTCCGGATATCCGCTAGTTTTGCTACAATATCCGCCACAATTTCAATATATCCGCTAGTTTCATTATTATTTCCGCCACTTTGCTCATTATTTCCGCAACCTTCATAAAAAAGGATCTGACCTAAGTCAGACCCTTTTGGATTAATATTCAGGATATAATGTAAAGTTGCTAGTTAGTGATTCTACGCGATTTCTTGCTTCCTCAAGCTTGCCTTCGTCTTCGTAATTTTTTAGTGTGAAAGCAATGATGGATGCAATTTCTTCCATTTCCTTTTCACCGAAGTCACGGGAAGTGACTGCAGCTGTACCGATACGAACGCCGCTAGTAACGAATGGGCTTTCTGGATCGTATGGAATTGTATTTTTATTCACAGTAATGCCTACTTCGTCAAGAACCTTTTCAGCAATTTTACCTGTTAAACCAAGGGAGCGCAGGTCAACAAGTAAAAGATGATTATCTGTACCGCCTGAAACAAGATCAAGTCCTTCCTTTAGCAAGCCTTCTGCTAGATGCTTTGCATTTGAAATGACATTGCTTGCATAGGTCTTGAAGTCCTCTTGAAGAGTTTCACCAAGTGCAACGGCTTTTGCTGCAATAACATGCATTAACGGACCGCCTTGAATTCCAGGGAAAATAGATTTATCAATTTTCTTCGCAAATTCTTCTTTACAAAGAATCATACCACCGCGTGGACCACGCAGGGTTTTATGTGTTGTAGTCGTAACGAAGTCTGCATAAGGGACTGGGCTTTGATGTAATCCAGCTGCAACTAGTCCAGCAATATGAGCCATGTCTACCATTAAATAAGCTCCAACTTCATCAGCGATTTCACGGAAGCGTTTAAAATCAATCGCACGTGGATAAGCACTTGCACCTGCTACGATTAACTTCGGTTTATGCTCGCGTGCTTTTTCAAGGACGACATCATAATCGATCATATGAGTCTTTTCATCAACGCCATATTCAACGAAGTTATATTGAACTCCACTAAAATTAACTGGGCTTCCATGTGTTAAGTGGCCGCCATGAGAAAGATTCATACCAAGAACCGTATCCCCATGCTCCAAAATGGTGTAATACACAGCCATATTTGCCTGTGCACCAGAATGCGGCTGAACATTAACATGCTCTGCACCAAAAATTTCTTTTGCCCGATCACGAGCTAAATTCTCCACTACGTCTACATGCTCACAGCCACCGTAATAACGTCTAGCTGGGTAACCCTCTGCATATTTATTCGTAAGAACAGAACCTTGTGCTTCCATTACTGCTTCACTGACAAAGTTCTCAGAAGCTATTAATTCTATCTTTGTTCTTTGGCGCCCTAATTCATCTTGAATTGAGTTGAAAACTAGCTCATCTTGTTTCGCTAAATGCTTCATCCTAAAAGCCTCCCTTTTTCCTCGAACTATATCAAATAGATATGTAACGGTTCTATTTTGAAAATTCCATTATATCTTATCATGTTTTACTAGGGAAAAGAAGAGATTGAATTAGCTTTAATGATTTAAAAGAGAAAAGCCTTTGCATTACACAAAGGCTTCCTAGCTGCAGGTTTTATTTTCCATTTTTCTTTCATAAACAGCTCTAGCTCCGCCAATTAGCTTAGGTCTTGTCATTGCCAATGTGACATGAGCCTCACCTAACGATTTCTGTGTAACTCTAATCGGAACTGCCACATGCTTTAAATGCATGCCTATAAAAGTATCGCCAATGTCAATCCCTGCATCTGCTTTAATATGCTCAACGACAATGGGATCTGCCATATGTTCAAAAGCATAAGTTGCCATTGCACCGCCTGCGGTACGAACAGGAAGAACACTGACTTCATCTAAATGCTTCTCCAGGGCTGTTTTTCTTTCAACAACCAATGCTCGATTTAAATGTTCACAGCATTGGAAAGCAAGTTCGACACCTGTCTTCTCACTTAGTATCCTTAATTGGGAAAAAATCAACTCAGCCACCTGCTCTGTACCAGCTGTGCCGATTTTCTTCCCAGCTACTTCACTAGTGCTGCAGCCAATGACAAGAATATGCCTATCATTTAGAGGAACCTGTTCACTAAATTCACCAATAATGTTGGATAATTGCATTTCCCATGTTTCGATTGACTCTTTCAAAAAAGCTCACCCTTTCCGGAAGCTTCCTCTTTTATCGGATGAAAGTTTCACTTTATCGCAGATTAACGGGCAGTAAGACCCCCACTGATGAAAGTTTCACTTTATTGATTTTCGTAAGCTTTAATTTTCCCAACACGATTTTCGTGCCGTCCGCCTTCATAATCAGTCGTCAGCCATACTTTCGCGATTTCGCGCGCTAGTCCTGGACCAATTACCCGCTCTCCCATTGCGAGCATATTGCTGTCATTATGTTCACGAGTTGCTTTCGCACTAAATACATCATGTACGAGCGCACAGCGGATGCCTTTCACCTTATTAGCCGCGATACTCATGCCAATTCCAGTACCGCAAATGAGAATGCCTTTATCAAATTCACCGTTCGCTACCTTTTGAGCGACTGGCAATGCATAATCAGGATAATCGACAGAAGTTCCACATTCACAGCCAAAATCTTCAAATTCAATTCCCATTTCATTCATTAAATTCTTTATCTCTTCGCGAATATTAACGCCGCCATGATCTGAAGCAATTGCAACTTTCATTCAATAATCCTCCTATGAACTGAACTTTCTAGCACCTGCTATTATTTTTACATAAACCTTAGAAAATATTAGAAAAACTTGGCCTTCGCCGAGTCCTTTTTGGCGAATGCCTTAGTTTTTTTATGTGATCTCCGTAGCAGAGACTTAATCTAATTTCAATTTTACTTTAGTACTTAAATAAACTCAAACCTTCTTATTAACTAAAAAGAGCCTCCGAAAAACGAAGGCCCTCCTCTCTATTAAATCTGAAATCTAGTAATGGTATTTTTTAATTTTTCCGCCTGCTCTTTTAATTCAATTGCAAGGTTTTCAACATTTGCCATTACTGCCGTTTGCTGATCCGTTGCGGTTGCAACTTCTTGAGCACCAGCAGATGTCTCCTCTGCAATAGCAGCCACTTCCTGGGATTGCGTAGAAGTATGCTGAATGCTTTCCATTTGGCGATCTACTAAAATAGTAATTGTAGAAACAAATGAAGCCATTTCATTAACCGTTTTCGTCATCTCTTCGATCACGGTATTCGTTTCTGTTCCTTTTTTCGCCTCACTATTAGCCGTTTCTACTTGTTCGGTAATTTGCTTAACAACATTTTGAACCTCAGCTTGGATGTTTGCAATAAGTTCCGAAATGCCTTGTACAGCTTTCGCACTTTCGTCAGCAAGCTTTCTTACTTCCTCCGCTACAACAGCAAAGCCTTTCCCATGTTCTCCAGCTCTAGCCGCTTCAATTGATGCATTCAAAGCTAAAAGATTCGTCTGAGCCGCAATATCACCGACAAGCTGGATGATTTGTTCAACCTTTGTCGCATTCTCCTCTAGACGCATGACTGTTTGAAGTGACTCCCGATTTTCTTGCGCAAGTCTCTCGATTCCTGAAACAAGAGAGTGAATAATTTTCTTTGATTCATGAAGATCCTGAACCATTTCTTTCGACACAACCTCAGATGCGTTTGCCTTTTCCTGAACTTCTTCCGCAATTCTAATGACATCCTCGACAGATTCGGCAGTAGATTGAATGGAAATAGCGGAATTATCAGCCCCTATGGAAATCTCGTTTATCGTTCTTGCAATGGAATCTGCTTGTTCAGCTGCAAAAGCAGATTCCTTAGAAATAGCAATTACTTTATCATTTGTTTCTCTGAAGTTTTCTTCAATTTGATGAACCATTTGCCTTAAGTTCAATAACATGTCATTAAAGGCAACGCCAAGCGAGCGGATTTCATCATCTGTTTTCGCCAATTCTACATCTTCTTGAATATCTCCCTGCGCAGCCTTTAAAGCCATTTTCTCTAGCTTTTGTAAAGGCTTGATGATAAAGCCAGCTGCGAAAAAGGCTAAGATACCCGACCAAATAATCCCAAGACTTAATGTAATAATCGAAAATAGAACTTCGTCAATAGGCCAAGATTTATTAATTAGCGGATATAGAATATAAATAAAGAATGCGCTTGTCGTATATGTAATGAGTGCTAAAATTGTAATAAAAAGAACAAGCTTCTTCCTCAAACCAAATTTATACCGATGCTTCTCTCCCATTACTTTCCCCCTAGTTATGCTTTTCGCTTTGTAATCGATTCATGATATCAGAAATCGTTTCATTCAAATCCTTAAAAGTATTTCTGTAGATCTCAATTGACCCTCCAAAAGGATCGATAATATCGCAGTTTCCGCTCTTACCCGCAAATTCCTTCAAGGTAAATGTTTTCACTGCAGCACTCGGAAACATGCTTATGACCGCTTCCTTATGGCTCCTTGTCATTGTCAAAATAAACGTCGTCCAATTCACCAAACTTTCATTTAATAACGCAGCACGGTGATTAAGAGCTAACCCTTGTTCTTCCAATGCTCTTCTTGTATTAACTGATGCATCATTGCCATCAAATGCATAAACACCTGCAGATTTCACTTCAACTCTAGGGATATTCTTGCTTTTCAATATGGCTTCAGCCATCGGGCTCCGACATGTATTCCCTGTACATACAAATAAAATATGAGTCATAGCTGTGCCTCCTTCCTTATCATTATAAGACAAATCTCCTAGATGCAATAGTCTCTATATGAAAAATTATTCCTTTTTCTCAACAATTCTACAAAGTTCAACTTGTTTTTATACAATAACTTGAAAAAAAGCCGCTCTCAGTAAACGAGACGGCTTTAACCTTTAATCACACGATGTCCTGCTGCCTTCATCAGACGGTTCATAATTGCGTTTCCAACACCATCATTTGAAAACATTTCGCTAAAAATAACATCGGCTTTCGTACTATTAAAATACCTTAATGCTTCATATAAAGAACTTGCAACAGTTTCAAGCTCAGCACGTTTTCCACAAGCAAACACAAAATCACTTTGATAATAGTCCCTATTTTCTTCTGTTGTTAAGACTCCGACGGAAAGTCCTTCTTTTCGTTTTTCATTCACAAGCTTTTGGATAAATCCCCTCGGTCCTTCTACTAAATAAAGAGGTGCATCGGGAGCATAATGGCGATATTTCATTCCAGGTGATTTTGGTGCCTTCTCCGTGTCAACGAGCGCTGGATCAACATTTACCGTTCCTATTACTGCTTCAAGCTGTTCCCTTGTAATTCCTCCAGGTCTTAAAATGGTCGGGACACTTACGGTACAATCCAATACGGTAGATTCGACACCAACACCTGTAGGGCCTCCGTCAATAAGCCCGCCAATTCTTCCGTTTAGATCCTCCCATACATGGTCTGCCGTAGTAGGGCTCGGTCTGCCTGAGCGGTTCGCACTTGGAGCAGCAATTGGAAGGCCTGCTTGTTTAATAACGGCAAGGGCGATCGGGTGGTCTGGCATTCGAACAGCTACTGTAGATAATCCTGCTGTTGCTTTATCTGAAAGCTTGCCGTTTTTCTTTTTAAAAATAAGGGTTAACGGCCCCGGCCAGAATTCTTTCATTAATCGTTTCGCCTTTTCAGGTATTTCTTCAACAAAATCCTGCAGCTGCTCTTCTTCAGCTATGTGGATAATTAGTGGATTATCGCTCGGTCTGCCTTTTGCCGCGAAAATTTTTGCAACTGCATCATTATTTTCGGCATTCCCTCCTAATCCGTATACTGTCTCTGTTGGAAATGCAACAACTTCATTTTTTATTAATAGGCTAGCAGCTTGTGTAATTTGTGGATATCTTTCGAGTTCATCCACATATTTATCCACCGACCATCTTTTTGTGTTCATTCTGTCCACCTTCATTAATCACGTTAGGAAAAATTAACCTAGTCCTTTATTCCCGTGATTTTTATGTTATTTACTTTTGAAAGTATAAAAGAAGATGGAGGATAACTCAAGCATTATCCACAATTTGTGGATAGATAAAGCTTAATTGTGAATAACTTTGCCAAGATACCCACAATTCAGATGGATAATTTCAAGAAATAGGAGTTATCCACAGTCAAAATATGCTTTACATGTTCTGACTCATGGAGCGCTGCAGGCAAGTCAGACGTTTCCTGAACAAAGCCAAGCAATCGGAAAAATTCCAATGAGTTCTTTTTATTAGAAGCAAGGTATAAGGTTTCTAGCTGTTTATCTTTTGCCAACTTTAGGATTTGTTCAAAAAGAAGAAATAATTCCTTTTCAGATGAACCCTTCGTTATTGCTAGTGAACGAAGCAAACCTATTTTTCCAATTGGCTCGATACCAATTGTCGCTTTCATTTCTGTCATCTTATTTTCCATAATCAAAAAATAGTCAATTGATTTCTGGATGCCCTCTGTGCTCAAATTCGCCTTCTGCAGAAACAGTTCTAATCTCGAAAGGTCTTCTGACCCTGCACATTTAATGATAGCTTCCATTATTCCACCTCATTTTTTATATTCTATTCTATGAATATGAAGAAATAAGGAAAGTAGAACTATTTTTCACTCTTCTATTATCTATTTCATATGAATGCCATTTAATAGATTGTTAACAAATGCAATTTTATCGCAGATTAACGGGCAGTAAGACCCCTACTACAAGGTTGCGAGAGAATCAAAGAAACCTAAAGTGGGGGATCAACTGCCCGTAAAGGCCCGATTGGTTCAACTAACCATCAGTGGGGGATGAAAAAAAAAACCATTGATGGAAGTTTCACTTTATTCAAATATTTTATCCCAAAGCTCTTTTAAGAAGAACTTTACCTCAACTTCTTGCTCATCCTTATCAACAAAAACTGGTGCTTCTTTCTCTATCGTTTTTTGATTGGATGGCTTTTTTTCTTGCTTGGTTTCAACCAAATCGATATCCTCGTTCACTTCAGTTGGGCTTTTTATTTCTTGTGTTTGAGTCGTTTGGTCGTCTTCTTCAAAACCGTCACTTACAGCTACTCCATTTGAAAAATCCAGAAAGCATAGTGGCGGGAATAATACACACCACCAGTTGGCCCCTTTTCCTTCACCAAGTGTAATTAGAATTGCTTCATATTCCCCTGCAGGATAAAGGAATTCACCATATAGCTTAGTTGGAAAATCTACTTTACCAAAATCTATTTTCACTGCTTGCGTTAATTTTTCTTTTTCTACAACACTCTCAGCTATTTTCTGTATTTCCGGAAGCCTAGAACGAATCAATCTTCTTGTTTCTTCAATGGATGTTAATTCCTCCACCCATTCAGTAATTTCAGCATTTACTGCATCCCTTATACGCCTCTTTAATTCCTGATCTGCTTCACTATCACTATTAGCAAGAATACGCAGTCTAATCGCTTCACTCGGAATAACAAGTGATTCATTTGCCATCACTTCCGTTTTCGGTATATATAAACTCAAAATCGTTCCTATACTTAACATCATTATATATAATCTCACAATTGTTTTTGTCTTCAATTCCACCACCGCCCCTTCACTAACTCATTGTGGACAAAGAAGCAGAATCTTAAACTATTAAAATTATATTAATCTAGCAAAGCTGATTAACAAATCCCATCAACATAATTTCTTATACGCACAAAGAATAGATTCATATTAGAAAAACTTGGCGTTCGCCAAGTCCTTTTTGGTGAATGCCAAGTTTTATTTTTGTGATCTATATAGCAGAAAACGAATGGATATTTCAAATTCACTTTCATACGCTAATAAACTTTAACTTTCCTTTTATCTAAGGCAATGTTAAACTTTCCTGTTGATTTCCGTTGCAGGCACTAAAGCGTAGCGGGCGGTCCGGGAGCCTCCTCGTCGCTATCGCTCCTGCGGGGTCTCCCTTTGACTCGCTTCTCCCGCAGGACATTGAATAGTCTTCCCCGAATAAACACCGCACGAAGGAAATGCGAATGCATTTTCGAGGATCTCGCGCCTGCAGCGAAAATCAACAACAAAATAGTATTATCAACACTGAGCTTAACTCAGACTTTTCTAAAAAAATTGGAAATATGAATGGAGAAGGGGGATGAGCTTCTACCCAAAAAGGAGTTTGAGCCCGAATGCAAGGAGGATGCTGCCACCGAGGGCTTCACTGTAAGGGCCAAGCCAGCCTTGAACTTTTCGGCCAATGAGTAAACCGAACCAAGTTAAGATGGTAGCCACGATACCAAAGCATGATAAAACTAATATCGTTTTTGCTCCATATATCCCCAAAGTCAGACTAACTGAAAAGCTATCCAAACTCACACTAAAGCCAAACAGCATTAATCCCGTACCAACAGGGGTAATCATATACCCTCTTTCCTTGCGAATTCCTGACAAAAACATTTGAATCCCTAATATTAGAAGCAATCCACCACCCACATAGGTAGCGATCTCGCCAAATTTTTCCGATAAAAATCTTCCGGCAATGATGCCGATAAGAGGCATCCAAATATGGAAAAAACCGATTGTTACCCCTATTTTAAAAATTTGTCTAAGGCGGAGCTTAAACATACCCATACCTAATCCTACTGAAAAGGCATCCATAGCTAATGCGAATGCCATTAATGATAATGTTAATATCTCTCCGAACATAGCTTCCATTTTTTCTCCTCCTTGGACTTGCTAATTCAACATATGCACGTCCAAGAGGTTTTAGAATGGGACATATTTGCAAAATAAATATAAAAGAAGGGGATTATCAATTTACAAAACTTACTAGTGCAATGGGGTTCATCCCTTTAAATAAAGAAATCGGCTAGCTCGCCGATTTCTTCTATTTCCATTTCGAACGCCAAACCAAAAAAGCCGCAAATGCGGCTTCTTACGTTTAACCTGTTTTCTTATTCAAAACCAATTTCGGCAAATACCATTCGATCCTTCCCATTAATATCATAAGCAATATCAATTTTTGCATGTGGAAATGCTAGTTCGAGCAGCTTTGCCACCGCACCGCTTTGGCCTGCTCCTACTTCAAAACCGATTAAAGCCTGATCTCTTACAACGAATGGCAGTTCTTCTGCAAGTCTTCTGTAAATGTCTAAACCATCTGCTCCTGCGAACAGTGCCCTATGCGGTTCGTGCTCTGTTACAACCTCTGACATCCACTCCATATCTCTATCAGGTATATAAGGCGGATTTGAGAGGACGACATCAAATTGTTTACCGCTCTCGATAAACGGCTTTAACAGGTCGCCGTGTACAAACTGGATAGGTGCTCCAAGAGTTCGTGCATTTTCCTGTGCTAAAAGAAGCGTCGGCTTATAAATATCTGTTGCTGTTACATTTAAATCTGGCTTCTCTAGCTTGAGCGTAATCGCAATGGCCCCGCTTCCCGTTCCAATATCTGCTAGTTCAAGCCGGTCTCCCTTTTCAAAAAGCTGATCGATCCGCTGCAAAACATGATAGACCAATTCCTCTGTTTCCGGACGTGGAATAAGAACGTCCTCATTCACTTTGAAATCGCGCCCGTAGAAGGATTCGAACCCCATTATATATTGGACTGGCTTCCCTTCCGAATGAAGAATGACTGCTTTTTGAAAAGCTTCAAACGTAGCAGCTTCAAGTTCCTCACGCATACTTGCTAAAAATTTCACCCTGTCTATTCCCATAAAATGTCGTAATAATAGCTCGCCCGCATTATCGTCACGTTTTTTTTCCTTTAAAAAAGAAGAAGCCCACTGGAGGGCTTCATATACTTTCAGTTTAGGATTACTCATTTGAAGCACTTTCAAGCTTTGCAGATTGTTCTTCAAGAATTAACGCATCGATAACCTCATCTAGTTTTCCAGAGAGAATTTGATCTAGCTTTTGGATCGTTAGACCAATTCGATGGTCTGTTACACGATTTTGCGGGAAGTTGTACGTACGGATACGTTCAGAGCGGTCACCTGTACCGACAGCAGATTTACGCGCTTGATCATATTCTGCCTGAGCTTCTCGTTGGAATTTATCATAGACACGAGCACGTAAAACCTTCATTGCTTTTTCTTTATTCTTAATTTGCGATTTTTCATCCTGACAGGAAACAACTGTACCCGTTGGGATATGCGTTAAACGTACTGCTGACATCGTCGTGTTAACGCTCTGTCCGCCTGGTCCGCTTGAAGCGAATGTATCGACGCGAATATCTTTGTCATGGATTTCAATTTCCACTTCTTCCGCTTCGGGCAAGACTGCTACAGTCGCAGTTGACGTATGAATACGGCCGCCAGATTCTGTTTCTGGAACACGCTGAACACGATGTGCGCCATTTTCAAATTTCAGCTTTGAATAAGCACCATTTCCGTTAATCATGAAAATAATTTCTTTATATCCGCCGACTCCAGTTGTACTAGCATCAATAACTTCCGTCTTCCAGCCTTGCATCTCAGCAAAGCGGCTGTACATACGATATAAGTCACCAGCAAAAAGTGCAGCTTCATCTCCGCCGGCAGCTCCACGGATCTCTATAATAACGTTTTTATCATCATTCGGGTCTTTCGGAATAAGAAGAATCTTGAGACGTGCCTCTAGCTCTTCTACTTTTTCTTCAAGCTCATCAAGCTCTTCTTTTACCATTTCACGCATATCTGGATCTAACTTTTCATCAAGCATCGCTTTCGCATCTAGAAATTGCTGACGAACATCCTTATATTCACGATATGTTTCAACGGTTTCTTGTATATCTGATTGTTCCTTCGAATATTCTCGCAGCTTTTTCGGGTCATTCACAATATCGGGATCACTTAAAAGCTCATTTAATCTTTCATAGCGATCCTCCACAGATTGAAGACGATCAAACACAGCAGTTCACCTCTAATTATTTTTTCCGAGCAATCTATAATAGAAAAACGCAAGTGCCTTTGCAAAGGAACGTCGACTAAAGACCGCCACGTCCTCCCAAAAGCTTCCCTTTTGGTCGTGCGATGCTTACGCTGTCGAAGCTTTCCTTATGGAGCTAGACATTTCTCTAGCTTAAAAAAGTTATACTTCATTCTTAAACTAACTTGGCGATCACCAAGTAAAACAAATATTAATCATACAAGTCCATAACATTATAATTATAGTATAGGTGTAAAGCTCAGTCAAAATAATTTGGGAGTTAAGAAACAAAAATAGTTGTGAAAGGATGTGCTCCCAAATATTTATAAAGTTGGATGTTCTGTTTTTATTGCAGAAAGTGAGTCGTTCAACCGCACAAAAACACCTCCTGATTTGTTTCAGAAGGCTGTACAATTGAATTTTTAGTCAAAGCCATACGCACTAGAAAATTTATTTATTTGATTCTGAATCTCCGACTAAAATCCTCCCTAAGCTAAGCCAGTTTTCCTCTACGAGGGAGCATGCTAAGCTAGCATCTTTCCTCCTGCAGGCTGAAATGATTTCGTTATGTTGATCAATAGATTTCATCCCATCAAGAGAACTAAATTTTGAAAATTCAAGTCTGCGTACCTTTGACATAATCCGATCTAAGGCTAAACTGATCTCTTGATTGCCAGAGACAGATAATAGGATTTCATGAAATTGATCATCAGCTTCTACCGCACCCAAAACATCCTTATTATCTAATGCTGTCTTTAATTTTGCATTCATTTCTTCCATTAGATGAATATGTTTCTCTAAAATATTCGGTACTGCAAGTCGCGCCGCTAATCTATGTAATGCAGCGACAACTGTAAATGCGTTTTTCGCCTCCTCTAAATGGATTTGGGTAATTCGGGTTTGTGAACCTGGTAAAGACTCGACAAGTCCCTGATCTTCAAGCCTTTTAAGAGCTTCCCTTACTGGAGTCCTGCTGACACCAAATTCGGCTGCCAAGTCTTTATCCATAATCCGTTGGCCAGGTTCTAGCTCCAATGTAATAATTGCTTTCTTCAGTGATTCATATACTTGATCTCTTAACGCTGGACGCGCAATCGTTTTTATTGATTTCATAAAACCAATATATCGATATTGGTTAAGGCTGTCAATTAGCTCTATATTCTCGTAATATCCGCTACTTTTAGCATATTATCAGCTTCTTTTTCAATATATCGGTCACTTCCAACATTATATCGGCTTCTTTTTCAGTATATCGGTCACTTTCAGCATTATATCGGCTACTTCTTCATATATATCGGTCACTTTTAGCACTATATCGGCTTCTTTTCCATTCACCTTTTTCTTTATTTGAAACATAGCTATGCAATACCATTCCCGCGATGACTAAAAGAATGCCTATCCAGGATACGTAAGATGGTGCAGGTGCTGAGAGAATGAGTAGCTCTCCTAATACCGCAAATAAAACCTCAAAGGATTGAGTAGCTTCCACTGCTGCTAACTTTTGCATATTCCCTTTTACTAAATCAGTTGCTCTGAAAAAGAGAACAGTTGCAATCACTCCTGAGAAAAGCGCGATGAAGAGAGATTGAACCATTTGCCCAGTGCTAGGAAGCCCAACTGTAGCTACACCATAAATGGCTAAAAGAAGCCAAAATGGCAAACTTGCTATTGTCATGCCAAGTACTCGTTGATAGGCATCAAACCGATTTTCGCAAATCTCCATCATTTTACGATTTCCTAACGGGTACGCAAAGGAAGCAAGGAGCACTGGTAAAACTCCTAACATCAGTGTTTTTATAGATAATACGTTTGCTTGCTCAAGCTGCATTAACCCTACACCAAGGAGAATAATTAGAGACATCGCAAGGCCCATCAATGGAATTTTCCCTCTAACTTTAATAGGTCCTTTGTCTGTTTGTTTTGTCTCAAAAAATAATGGAGCAAGTAGCGAACCAGATATAATTGTCACTTGCCATGTTCCAGCAATCAGCCATCCGGGACCATAGGCTGCTGAAAAGCATAAAGGAGCATAGAACATGCCAAATCCGACAAAGCTCCATAAAAACCATTTTCCTGGATTCCTTTTCATTTCTATCAAAAGGGGTTTTAAGTTTCGCCTGCCCAGAACAAGTACAAACAAAAAGGGAATCATAAATATATAGCGTAATGAAGCACTCCAAATCCAGCTTCCCCCGGAAAGCTCCATAGATCGATTTAGCACAAACGTAAAAGCAAAAAAGAAGGCCGCAAATATACCAATAATGATCGGACGCATATTGTTCTCTCCCTTAATCGCGGAAAAATTATGTCAATTCATATAACTAATATATCGCATTTCGGTTTTTTATCAACAGTTTTTTTCTTTGAAAGACTTGGCGTTCGCCAAGCCTTTCGGCGAATGGCTTAGTCATTCTTATGCGATTTTATTTACAGACCTTAACCAAAAATTCAGCACGTTAATTTGCGTAAGAAAAAGCGCCCTGCTAGCACAAGGCGTTTTACGTACGGTCTTCTTGAACTTTTACTTCGATATGATAACGAGGCAAGGCTTTTAGTAATTGTTTTCGAAGCTTGGAGGAGGCATCTACTTTTTCACTTTCAGTCATCATTCCCTTTTTATAAGCAGTTACCCACATATCATCCCCATTTATCCACACTTGTCCAGCACGATAAGTACCCGTTTCCTCGATTACCTGACGTGCTTTATTAATATCTGATTGGTCACTAACATTATCTCTTCTATCTAATGGAAGAAAATTAGGATTTTGTGAATCCATCGTCCATTCCTGTGTATCTTCTCTGTCAAGCCGGTTAGACACATTGGAAATATTGTCGTTGTCCTCATTTGTGCCAGAAAACTCTTCAACTCCACGATTAAAGTTAGTACAGCCTGCCAAAAAAGCCAGAAGCAGAATAAAAACACCAAACCTTTTCATTTCTATACACCTCCTTTATATAGCTTTTCCGCTATAACAGGAGTTTGTGCCTACCAATTTCAGCCAACAGATCTCTTCTGCACCCTTTTAAAAAGGTATATCCGCCAGTTTTGAGAATATATCCGCCACTTCAGGTGTTTTATCCGCCAATACTATGACTATTTCCGCGAGTTTCAGTAATATATCCGCTAGTTCATCAAAACATAAAAAAACTGCCTGAATGATTTCAGACAGTTTTTTTAAGGAATATAGGTAGAAATTATAAAGATTGAGTTTTCTTTTTTCCATCTAAAATATTTGGTGATTTTGGCACTTCATGATGGTGGCGGCAGCGAGGCTCATATGCTTCTGATGCTCCAACTAATATGACTGGATCATCATATGACGCAGGCTCCCCATTAATTAATCTTTGTGTACGGCTAGCAGGTGACCCACAAACAGCGCAAACAGCCTGCAGCTTAGTAACTAATTCTGCGATCGCCATTAAAGCTGGCATTTGACCAAACGGTTCTCCGCGGAAATCCTGGTCAAGCCCCGCAGCAATGACGCGATGACCGCTATCGGCAAGATGCTGGATGACCTTTACTATTTCAGAGTCAAAAAATTGAACCTCATCAATCGCAATGACGTCAATTTCAGAATGAATATGTTTAAAAATATCAGTTGAACGTGAAATAGGTATGGCTGTAAAAGCAGTACCGTTATGAGAAACAACCGCCTCATCACTATAGCGATTATCAATTTGCGGCTTAAAAACCACCAACTGCTGCTTCGCAAATTGCACTCTGCGCACCCGACGAATTAGTTCCTCAGATTTACCCGAAAACATACTTCCGCAAATAACCTCTACCCACCCGTGATGCTTCATTACATACATAGAAGGCCTGTCCTCCTTTTAGACAATAAAAAACAGGCAAGAAAGTAAACTTGCCTGTTTTGGTTTTTATTATTGTTGCTTAAGGCCGTATTTTTTGTTGAAACGATCAACACGTCCGCCTGCTTCAGCGAATTTTTGACGTCCTGTATAAAATGGATGGCACTCAGAGCAAGTTTCAACACGGATTTCTTGTTGAACAGAACCCGTTTCAAACTCATTACCACATGCACATTTCACCATTGCTTTATTGTAATTTGGATGAATTCCTGCTTTCATTCTTTTCATCTCCTTCCGCCCTGAATCATACTGAAACAGAGTTATCTATTACCGGCAATCAAATGACAACCGAATAAATTCAAAAACACACTGGAATTATTATAACAAGGCAATTCCCATTTTGCAATATTTGATTCAATTCTAGAAAAGGAAATTTATTCTTTTTGCCTAGAATTGGCTTCTAAAGATTCGAGGACGCCATCACTTTTCAATTAATGTGTACGCTTTGCTTTCATTTCCTCTGCCAGATTCGCAAAGAAATCCTCATTTGATTTTGTCTGTCTTAGTTTACGCAAGAACTTCTCAGCAAAATCAGGTGAATCTGACATTGATTTGCGAATTGCCCAAAGCATGTCAAGCTGATCCTTCTGAATAAGAAGCTCTTCTTTACGTGTACCTGAACGGCGGATATCAATCGCTGGGAAGATTCTCCGCTCAGCAAGCGAACGGTCAAGGTGAAGCTCCATATTTCCCGTCCCTTTGAATTCCTCGTAAATTACATCATCCATCCGTGAACCTGTATCCACGAGTGCAGTAGCTAAAATCGTCAAGCTGCCGCCCTCTTCAATATTACGAGCTGCACCGAAGAAGCGCTTTGGACGATGGAACGCAGCTGGGTCAATCCCCCCTGATAATGTTCTGCCGCTCGGCGGAATCACAAGGTTATAGGCTCTCGCTAATCTTGTTATGCTATCCATTAAGATGACAACATCACGCTTATGCTCAACTAAACGCATCGCGCGCTCAAGAACAAGCTCGGCAACCTTAATATGATTTTCAGGAACCTCGTCAAAGGTTGAGCTGACAACATCTCCCGCGACAGAACGCTCTATATCTGTCACTTCTTCTGGACGCTCGTCAATTAATAGAACGATTAGCTCCACTTCAGGGTGATTAGTTGTAATACTATTAGCAATCTCCTTTAAAAGCATTGTTTTACCTGCTTTTGGTGGAGCAACAATTAATCCACGCTGACCAAATCCAACCGGAGCAAGGACATCCATAATTCGAGTGGATAGATGCTTTTGGGTTGTTTCTAATTTCATCTGGCTATCTGGATATAAAGGTGTTAAGGCAGGGAAATGCACACGTTCCTTTGCAGATTCTGGGTCATCGCCATTTACAGCTTCGACTTGCAGAAGGCCAAAATAGCGTTCATTTTCCTTTGGAGGACGAACCTTACCAGATACTTTATCTCCATTCCTTAAGTCAAAACGACGAATTTGGGAAGCGGAAATATAAATATCTTCTGAGCTAGGAGAATAATTAATTGGTCTGAGGAAGCCAAAGCCCTCTGATTGGATGATCTCGAGAACACCCTCCATAAAGAAATATCCTTCTTTTTCAGCTCTCGCCTTTAAAATGGAAAAAATCAATTCTTTCTTTGTTAATTTACTGTAATAAGAAACTTTATATTCGCGAGCAAGCTCGTAAAGCTCTTTTAATTTCATATTTTCTAAACTTGTTATATTTAATCCCATATTGACACCACACTTTTGAATTTTCAAACATCTTTTTTATTAACACTCAGACTTACTAATAAATACAAAAAAAAGGAAAATAAATTATTGAGGCAAAACTATTATTATATATTTACATATAACCTGAGGATAAGTCCAATAAGGAGCCATACTTCTAATCCAACCATTTGAATGGTTAGTAATCGAGGTTTCCTTTCTTTTCCAATCGGATTGTTAAAGTTTGTTAGCATACTCATACTAAGGCATTCGCCAAGAAGACTTACGAACGCCGAGCTTTTCTAACTCGTTAAGAAAGTATAAATTGCCAGCGTAGAAGATGATTCGACGCAGTTGGCAATTTTAGGAATTAAGTATAAGTGCAACTATGCCTCTGTCTTCGCCTTCTAAGGCTCGCCAATCAGCGAGTTTTCTTTATCAAAAACAATTTCTATTTTACCCTTTAATAGAAGTTTTAATCAACTAAATTTTATTTATATCACGGAAACAAGTATTTTTGGCAGGAAGAAGTGGGTAGGTCTGACAATATTATGCCAGACCTTATCTATTTATGATCCTCTTATTATTGGTTCTTAGAATCCATTTTCCAATAGACTTTGAAAAAAGTTAACCAATGACTAGATTTGGTTTTTTCTGAAGACTATGGCGACCATCAATGAAGCGTACTGTTCCTGACTTCGCTCGCATAACGACTGAATGTGTGGAACCATAAGATCCTTTAAATTGCACGCCGCGCAGAAGTTCACCGTCCGTCACGCCAGTAGCTGCAAAAATAGCGTCATCGCCTTTTACTAAGTCTTCCATTAGAAGGATTTTGTTTACATCTAATCCCATCTTTTTGCAACGCTCGATTTCAGCATCATTCTGAGGAATAAGCTTTCCTTGAAGTTCTCCCCCAAGGCACTTAAGTGCAACAGCAGCTATAACGCCCTCTGGCGCTCCACCAGATCCGAATAAAATATCGACCCCAGTATGATCAAATGCCGTATTGATTGCACCTGCAACATCGCCATCATTAATTAGTTTAATTCTTGCTCCGGCTTCTCGAAGCTGACGAATAATATGTTCATGTCTGTCGCGATTCAATACGGTTGCCACAACATCAGCGATATCTTTATTTTTCGCTTTTGCCACTGCTTTCAAATTATCTAATACGGATGCATTAATATCAATTTGGCCAACTGCTTCTGGACCAACGGCGATTTTATCCATATACATATCAGGAGCATGAAGCAAATTGCCATGATCAGCAACAGCAAGTACCGCTAATGCATTCCAGCTGCCTGATGCAACGATATTCGTTCCTTCGAGTGGATCAACCGCCACATCTACTCGTGGACCGTAGCCTGTACCAAGCTTTTCTCCTATGTAAAGCATTGGTGCTTCATCCATTTCACCTTCGCCAATAACGACTGTTCCTTTCATTGGCACGGTATCAAACACATTTCGCATAGCAGTTGTTGCCGCATCATCAGCCTCGTCCTTTTTTCCTCTTCCCATCCAGCGGGCAGATGCCAATGCTGCTCCTTCTGTTACACGGACAAGTTCCATTGTAAGACTTCGTTCCATCCTAAATTCCCCCTCTAGTTCTATGCTGTTTCAATTTCATGCTTGATTGTCATTTGTTGAATTTTTAAATGGATAGGGATCCAATTGTTATTTCTTCCAAAAAATCAATAGCTTCTTTCAACTAAGTATTTTTCATTTGTTCTAGTTCTTCTTTTGTTAAATTTTCACGCCAAACCGTTGCACCTAGTCCATTTAATTTTTCGACAAGGTGGCTATAACCCCGGTCAATATGCTCTAACCCGGTAACTTCTGTAATACCCTCAGCCATTAAGCCAGCAATCACTAATGCTGCACCAGCACGCAAGTCACTTGCCTTTACTTTAGCACCTTGGAGTTTGACAGGACCATTAATAATGGCTGAACGGCCTTCGACTTTAATATTAGCGTTCATTCTTCGTAATTCATCAATATGTTTAAATCGGGCACCATAAATAGTGTCTGTCACCATACTTGTCCCGACGGCATTAGTTAATAAAGAAGTAAACGGCTGCTGAAGGTCTGTTGGGAACCCTGGGTAAACAAGTGTTTTAATATCAACTGATTTCATTTTGTCAGCTGGCTTGATATATATTTGATCATCCCCAGCTTCAATATGAGTACCCATTTCTCTCAGCTTAGCAATAAGGGATTCTAAATGCAGAGGGATAATATTATCGATCGTAATTCCTTCACCTGCTGCGGCGCCCAGAAGCATATAAGTTCCTGCCTCTATTCTGTCCGGGATAATCGTATGCTGGCATCCGTGAAGCTTCTCGACGCCATCTATTCGAATTACATCCGTTCCGGCTCCTTTGATCTTTGCACCCATATTTGTCAGCAAAGTTGCAACATCAATGATCTCCGGTTCCTTCGCCGCATTCTCAATAATCGTTCTTCCCTTTGCTTTAACGGCAGCTAGCATTATGTTGATTGTAGCTCCGACACTGACAACATCAAGGTATATTCGAGCTCCTCTAAGCTCATCTGCTCGAAGATAAATCGCACCTTGCTCATTTGTCACACTTGCACCAAGAGCCTCGAAGCCTTTAATATGCTGATCAATGGGTCTTGGACCAAGATGACAACCTCCTGGCAGGCCAATGACTGCTTTTTTGAACCTTCCTAGCATGGCACCCATTAAATAATAAGAGGCACGCAGTTTTTTTACTTTTCCATTCGGCATAGGCATGGAAATCATAGAGGACGGGTCAACGGTCATATCATTTCCATCAAAATGAACCGTTCCTCCAAGTTCTTCAAGCAGTCCTTTTAAAATTTGAACATCCGAAATATTTGGCAGTCCTTCAATTATGACAGGCGAATCAGCCAGAATTGTAGCCGGAATCAATGCCACTGCACTATTTTTTGCCCCGCTAATTCGAACAGTTCCTTTTAAAGGGTAACCGCCTGCAATCATAAGCTTTTCCATTTTTTGCTCCCTTCTACGCCGTAAAATAATAAGAAACATGCGTGCTTGTTAGTTATTTGAATGGCAGAAATCGACGAGATTGCCGATTTCTGGTCACTAGCTTGTCCTTTTACCAAAACAAACTTAAAAATACAGACATTTTCCCTATCTTCTAGTTTACACGAAAAAACAATTCTCATGTCATGATATTAGAAAAAGTTAAAATTAAGTCAGAATTCCTAAGATTTAATCATTAACACTTTACCCTAAATAGACGATAAGTAAAACCCAAACTTGTATAAAATCTATTTAAACTAATATATTTTTTTAGTTATAGGCACGCAGTATGGTGAGGTTGTTTAAGAACGTGAATTCCAGTCTGCAAGAAAGGCTTCAATGCCCTTATCTGTAAGCGGGTGATTGAATAATTGCTTGATTACTTTGAACGGAATTGTTGCGATATGAGCACCTCGTAATGCTGAATCCGTCACATGCTGCGGATGGCGAATGGAAGCAGCAATAATTTCAGTTTTGATATCATGAATCGCAAATATTTCTGCAATGGTTGAAATTAAATCAAGCCCATTATGGCCAATATCATCTAGTCTTCCTAAGAAAGGAGATACATACGTTGCACCAGCTCTAGCTGCAAGCAATGCTTGATTAGCGCTAAAAATTAAAGTGACATTTGTTTTGATACCTTCTTTTGAAAAAGCATGGACAGCTTTCAATCCATCAGGTGTCATCGGTACTTTAATTGTAATATTTGGAGCAATCGCTGCTAATTCTTTACCTTCTTTAATCATGCCTTCTGCATCAAGAGCAATAACTTCCGCACTTACAGAACCAGGGACAAGCTCTGTAATTTCTCGAAGGCGCTCGTGGAACGAAACATTTTTTTCTTTGGCAACTAAAGATGGGTTTGTTGTTACCCCTGCCACAATGCCTAATGAATACGCTTCTTTAATTTCTTCCATATTTGCTGTATCAATAAAAAATTTCATAATAATTTCCTCCTTTTAGATAAATGAATGGAAACCGCCTCTATAATCGAAGGCGGTTTCCTAAAAAAATATTTGCTCTTATTAAGCTTTACCAGAAGAACCAAACTCACGCATTTTGCCAATGACTGTTTCTTTAATGGCATCCCGGGCAGGACCTAGGTATTTGCGAGGATCGTACATATTTGGATTTTCCGCTAATACTTCGCGCACACGCTTGGCAGAAGCAATTTGGTTCTCCGTATTTACGTTAATTTTTGCAGTTCCTAGAGAAACTGCTCTTTGAATATCCTTTGTAGGGATTCCCGTGCCGCCATGAAGAACAAGTGGCACTCCTGTAAGGTTTCCGATCTCTTCCATTTCAGCAAAGCCTAGTTTTGGCTCCCCTTTGTATGGACCATGTACAGAACCTAAAGCAGGAGCTAAACAGTCAATTTTCGTACGTTTAACAAGCTCATCACATTCTTTAGCATCTGCATAAATAACCCCATCAGCGACAACATCATCTTCCTGTCCGCCAACAGTTCCTAATTCCGCTTCAACAGATACTCCTTTTGCATGTGCATATTCGACTACCTTTGAAGTGATGGCCACATTTTCTTCAAAAGGATCATGTGAAGCATCAATCATAACGGAAGTGAAGCCAGCATCTATTGCTTCTTTACATTTATCAAAGCTAGATCCATGATCTAAATGAATCGCTACAGGTACTGTAATTTTATAATCTTCAAGCAAGCCTTCTACCATTTTTACAACGGTTTTAAACCCACCCATATAACGGGCAGCACCTTCAGACACACCAAGAATAACAGGGGATTTCTCCTCCTCTGCTGCTTGAAGAATGGCCTGAGTATACTCAAGATTATTTAAGTTAAATTGACCTACCGCATAACCTTCGGATTTTCCTTTATTAAGCATTTCAGTCATTGAAACTAAAGGCATCTTTCTTCCTCCTTAATCATCATCGTTTCTTATTCTCACAGGATTTTTTTGTGAAGGATATGATGTTTCTCTTTAGCAAAAGCTGACAAACATCCGTTCCGCCATCTATTTTATATGGCGGTCCAATATACCTTCTTTTACAGAGATTTGAAAGACTGAAATTGTTCTATTAAAGTCTTTCCTTTAATAAATTCGAATATGTAACTTCCTGTTCAAACGAAATCGATCCTATGGAATTCACTTGTATCATACCAAAAGGAAAAAAAAAATGCCATTACCCATTAGCTTTTTTTCAATATAAATGATGATTAATAGGAGTTTGTTAACGGCAAATACTTCTTAACAGCCGCACGGATATCATCAATATCAAAAGGTTTCGCAAAATGGGTTAATGCTCCTAAATCCCGAGCTTCCTGAATCATATCTAGTTCTCCGTAAGCTGTCATAATGATGACACGAATTTCCTTATCAATCACTCTCATTCTTTTTAATATTTCAATCCCATCCATACCTGGGATTTTCATATCGAGCAGAACTAAATCAGGTGAATGTTCGGAGACAATTTCAAGCGCCTGGACGCCATTAGCAGCCTGGTATGTTTCGTACCCTTCTTTCTGCAACACTTCATTAAGTAAAATACGGATTCCGAACTGATCATCTACAATTAAAATTTTCCCCTTCAATCAACCCACCTCTTCCCTTCGTATAAAAAGTTTAATCAAACTTATTATCTTCCCCTTCTCATTAATTCTATTTTCCACCTGTAAAATCCTGCCGTCATTAAAATTTGCCATCCGTAATTTTACCTTTTTGCCCACATTCCATATAATTGAGTTAATTATTAGGACATGTTAAACAATAATCATTAACATTGCTAACTATTTCAGAATCTTGTAAAGGGGAAAAATTATGTTAAAAATGTTTTCTACTCAGCTTACTGGGCTATTTAATCGCATACAGGAAAAGGAAAATTATGCAATGGAGGATGGGGCTAGACTTCTTGCACAGGCTGCTATCGGTAGTGGAAGGATCTACATTTTTGCAACAAAGGAAATGAAGGCCGTTGGATATGAAGCAACAAAAAGTCAAGAGCCTCTAAAAAACGCCTCCATTTGGTCCATTGATAAACCACTTGAAGAAATATCTGAAACAGACAGATTTCTTATTGTAACGAGAAATGCCACAGATGAAGAGGCAATCAAACTGGCAGAATCCCTTTCAGAGAAAAGAATCCCCTTTGTTGTGGTGTCCTCGATTCAATCTAATGATAAAGGCTTAGCAGAACTAGCTGATATCCATATTGACCTAAAGCTCACAAAAGGCCTGTTGCCAGACGAAGCCGGCAACCGCTTTGGCTATCCTGCATCGATGGCTGCACTTTATGTGTATTATGGAATTAAGTTCATACTAGAAGAAATTCTTGAAGAATATGAGTAATTAAAAGTTGGAGGTTGGATTAGAGAAAGCGACGAGTAGTTGATTTCTTTCTAAATTATCCAAAGGCTGAAATATCTCCACAATAAAGTGAAACTTCCATCAGTGGGGGTTTTTCGACGCACAGGACGTGCTATTGCAGACGTTACGACAGGACGTCGTGTCTTTAGTCTGCGTTCATCCCCCACTGATGGTTAGTTGAACCAATCACGCTCAAAACGCCACGTCCTCCCAAAAGCTCTGCTTTCGGTCGTGCGATGAAATGCGGATGAAGTACTCCTTGTCCTGTGGCTTTCGCCTGACTAGGACATCGTGTCCGTCGTCGGGCCTTTACGGGCAGTTGATCCCCCACTTAGGTTTCTTTAATTCTCTCGCAACCTTGAAGTGGGGGTCTTACTGCCCGTTAATCTGCGATAAAAAACATTGTTAATAAATAAGGGGCGTCTCTAAGCCGAGCAATCGACTAAGAGTTCGCCCCCTTTTCTAATAATAAGAAAGTATAACTTTTTTCGAGTTTGAGAAATGTCTAGCTTCAGCGCCTACCCCCTCGAGGTCACAAGCCAATCCTCCCAAAAAGGTAAAGAACACCTTTCTGAGAGGCTCGTCTTGTGCTTGTCGGGGGTGAGCAAGGCGCTTGCGCTTTTCTAATTAAATCTCATTAAATCTTATTGAAGCACCTATAAAGTCATGGAATAAAGGCTGCGGACGGGTTGGTCTTGAAATAAACTCAGGATGGAATTGTGATGCCACAAACCATGGATGATCTTTAATTTCAATAATTTCAACAAGGCGTCCATCTGGGCTTGTACCTGAGAAAACAAAACCTGCATCGATCATCTCTTGTCGATAATGGTTATTAAACTCATAGCGATGACGGTGGCGTTCATAAACGACTTCATCCTGATAGGCTTCATACGCTTTTGTATTTTCAACTAGTTTACATGCCTGAATTCCTAATCTTAAAGTTCCGCCTAGATCCTCAACATCCTTTTGCTCTGGGAGAAGGTCGATAATAGGATGCTTTGTATTTGGATCAATTTCTGATGAATGTGCTCCTTTATAATTCAAAACATTTCGAGCATATTCAATGGAAGCTAATTGCATCCCTAAGCAAATACCAAGGAATGGCTTTTTCTGCTCACGGGCAAATTGAATCGCAAGAATTTTCCCTTCTACTCCGCGGTCGCCGAATCCCCCAGGAACAAGAATTCCATCTACATCATTCAATAGCTCAGGAACATTGCCTTCTGTTACCTCTTCAGCATTAATCCATTTAATCTCAATATCTGAATCATGAGCATAGCCTGCATGCTTTAACGCTTCAACTACTGAAATATACGCATCCTGAAGCTCAACATATTTTCCGACAAGTGCAATTTTTGTTGTCTTAGATAAATTTGTTACCTTTTCAACTAGCTGCTTCCATTCTGTCATATCCGCTTCACCACAAGCTAGTTTTAAGTGGTTACAAACAATGTTATCAAGATTTTGATCTTGAAGAGCGAGTGGAATTGAATATAAAGTATCAGCGTCTCTGCATTCAATAACTGCTTCTTTATCAATATCACAGAATAATGCAAGCTTGTCCTTCATTTCCTGTGAAATCGGCATTTCCGTTCGAACGACGATTACATTTGGCTGAATTCCTAAGCTTCTTAATTCCTTTACACTATGCTGTGTTGGCTTTGTTTTCATTTCACCTGCTGCTTTAATATAAGGCACTAACGTACAGTGGATGTACATGACATTATCTCGGCCAATGTCACTTTTGATTTGACGAATAGCTTCTAAGAATGGAAGTGATTCAATATCCCCTACAGTTCCACCAATTTCTGTAATGACCACATCTGAATTCGTTTCATGTCCTGCACGGAAAACTCTGTCTTTAATTTCATTTGTGATATGAGGAATAACTTGAACAGTACCACCATTGTACTCGCCACGACGTTCTTTTCGAAGAACAGTTGAATAAATCTTTCCTGTTGTCACACTGCTGTACTTTGTTAAGTTCACATCAACAAAACGCTCGTAATGACCTAAATCCAGATCCGTTTCAGCTCCGTCACCCGTTACGTATACCTCTCCGTGCTGATAAGGGCTCATCGTTCCCGGGTCCACATTAATATAGGGATCGAATTTTTGAATCGTAACGCTTAAACCCCTGTTTTTCAATAAACGGCCAAGAGAAGCTGCAACGATCCCCTTTCCAAGTGATGACACAACGCCACCTGTTACAAAAATATACTTCGTCATCCTAATTCCCCCTCATCTTAAGTTTGTGCATATTCGCCTTTATTTAAAGACTAAAATAATGAATTTAATTTATTGCGCAGCACTCATTCAGAAATGGCTGTGCGGTTGTAGTGGGGGTCATCTGGTTCCATAAAAAATAAAAAACGCTCCGCTTACTCATCACAAGTAAGGGAGCGCTATTCGCGTCTAATGAATCGTTCCTTTTTTAAGGAGCCCAAAAATGATTGTACAAGCCTATTAATGAAAAGTCAAGATGATTATTATTCCTCTTCATCCTCGTCTACGTCGAGATCTTCGTCCTCTAGCTCTTCGTCCTCATCACCAAGATCGTACTCTTCATCTCGATCAACGAGTTCATCATCTTTCAAATCCTCATCCTCATCATCATCATCATCATCATCATCTATCAAATCGTCATCATCATCTAATAGGTCTTCTTCTTCTTCTAAATCGTCGATATCATCATAATCGATATCTTCGTCATCTAGATCATCGTAATCATCAAGATCATCATCTTCAATAGCCTTTTTCGATTTCTTCTTCTTCGGTTTAATAGGTGTAACAATTTCCTCTTCCACTTGGTCAACTGGATACCATACTCGCAGTCCCCATCTGTTGTCTCCTAAACCTAAGAAGCGGCCATCAATATTTAAATCTGTATAGAACTGAGCAATTTTTGCTTTTACTTGATCATCTGTTAGCTCAAGAAGATTAATGAGTTCATCCATAATTTCTTTAAATGCCATCGCTTCTTTTTTACTTTTTAATAGTTCATAAGCGATTGCAATAAAAGACATTTCCTGTAATTCTTCTTTTGTAAGTTCATTTAAATTCAATATTAGCACGTCCTTTCCCTATGTAACGCTTCCTTGCAAGCGAAAATAACCATTTAAAACTGAGCCGGATTCTCTTACAACAATCATGAATCCAAATACATAACCCTCTCACCTATCCTATTTTATAAAGTGAAACTTCATCAGTGGGGGTTTTCCGACGCACAGGATGTGCTAGTGCAGACGATACGACAGGACGTCGTGTCTTTAGTCTGCGTTCATCCCCCACTGATGGTTAGTTGAACCAATCACGCTCAAAACGCCACGTCCTCCCAAAAGCTCTGCTTTCGGTCGTGCGATGAAATGCGGATGAAGTACTCCTTGTCCTGTGGCTTTCGCCTGACTAGGACATCGTGTCCGTCGTCGGGCCTTTACGGGCAGTTGATCCCCCACTTAGGTTTCTTTAATTCTCTCCCAACCTTGAAGTGGGGGTCTTACTGCCCGTTAATCTGCGATAAATGAGCTGTTAATCGTTTTAACCATATTGATTTCTATGCTTTTATACACCCTTAAGAATGCATATTCTTCATTATAAACAAAATTTTAGGGTTTATGCTAGCTATATCTTACGTCCATTCTCTTTTTCTTCATCACCATCATGTGTTTTTTTTGAGAGCTGGCTATAAGCTAGAGAAAAGAAATAAATAGATAATAAAAAAAATGCAATTGCACCAAGCTGTTTTTGATAAAGAAAGTACGTTCCAATAACAATCCCCATTATGGCTGCAAACATAAATATCCGTTTCACTTTTCCACATCCTGCAACTTAATATCCAAGAAGAAACGATTCTCCAGCTCTCTCTATTAATTTGATTATATAGGAATTAGCAAAGATTGTGAACGTTCAGTAAAGGGCGTTAGAAAAACTTGGCGTTCGCCAAGTCCTTTCTGGCGAACGCCTTAGTTTATGCGATCTTATTAACAAATATTTAATTGAACACACACTTTACTTCAGTACGTTAATAAACTTAAAGTTTCCTATTAACTAAAAAGAAATCGGCTCGGTCACCGATTTCTCTTTTTCCAACCTCTCGTAGTTACATGTTTCTTCTATATTGTCCGCCTACTTCATAAAGCGCGCGCGTGATTTGGCCTAGGCTTGCCATTTTGACGGTTTCCATCAATTCAGCAAAAATATTTCCGCCTGTTACAGCTGTTTCCTTTAAGCGCTTAAGAGCTTCTTCTGTTTTGTCATTATTGCGTTCCTGGAAGCTGCGCAGGTTTTGGATTTGTGTTTCTTTTTCTTCTTGCGTTGCTCTTGCCAGTTCCATATTATTCATTTCTTCTTCAGAAGGCGGGTTCGGATTTAAATAGGTGTTCACACCGATTATTGGAAGCTCACCTGTATGCTTTTTCATTTCATAATACATGGATTCATCTTGGATTTTTCCGCGCTGGTATTGCGTTTCCATTGCTCCAAGAACTCCTCCACGGTCATTAATCCGATCAAATTCTTGCAGAACCTGTTCTTCCACAAGGTCTGTTAACTCATCAATAATAAATGCACCTTGCAGCGGGTTTTCATTCTTTGTTAAGCCGTGCTCTTTCGTAATGATCATTTGGATCGCCATTGCGCGGCGAACAGATTCCTCCGTCGGTGTTGTAATAGCTTCATCATAAGCGTTTGTATGAAGAGAATTACAGTTATCATGCAGCGCCATTAACGCTTGCAAAGTCGTACGGATATCATTGAAATCAATTTCCTGAGCATGAAGTGATCGTCCGGATGTTTGAATATGATACTTAAGCTTCTGACTTCGTTCATTTGCCCTATACTTATCCCTCATAACTGTCGCCCAGATACGCCGGGCCACGCGGCCAAGTACCGTATATTCCGGATCCAGTCCATTAGAGAAGAAGAACGAAAGATTCGGTGCAAAATCATTGATATCCATTCCTCGGCTCAAATAGTACTCAACATACGTAAAGCCATTCGCAAGTGTAAAGGCTAACTGCGAAATCGGATTTGCCCCAGCTTCCGCAATATGATAGCCGGAAATGGAAACCGAATAGTAGTTGCGTACTTTTTGGTCAATAAAATATTGCTGAATATCACCCATCATGCGAAGCGCAAATTCTGTCGAGAAAATACATGTATTTTGGCCTTGATCTTCTTTTAATATATCAGCCTGAACCGTTCCTCTTACTGTTTGTAATGTTAGAGCTCTAACTTCAGTAAATTCTGCTTCTGTTAATACGCGGCCAAGTTCTTGTTCCTTCTTCTCGATTTGCTGTTCAATAGCTGTATTCATAAACATCGCTAAAATAATTGGTGCTGGACCATTGATTGTCATCGATACGGATGTAGATGGATGACATAAATCAAAGCCTTCGTATAGCTTTTTCATATCATCTAATGTACAAATGCTAACTCCGCTTTCTCCAACCTTTCCATAAATGTCAGGACGGTAATCAGGATCTTCTCCGTAAAGAGTAACGGAATCAAAGGCTGTGCTTAGACGCTTTGCTGAATCATCCTTTGATAAATAATGAAAACGGCGATTCGTTCTTTCCGGTGTACCTTCCCCAGCAAACTGTCTTTTCGGATCTTCCCCTTCACGCTTGAATGGAAATACACCTGCTGTATACGGGAAGGACCCTGGTACATTTTCTCTGTAGACCCATCGGATAATTTCACCATAGTCTTTATATTTTGGCAGAGCAACCTTTGGAATACTTAATCCAGATAGGCTTTTTGTTTTTAATACTGTGACGATTTCTTTATCACGAATTCTTGTAACAAATTGGTCGCCTGTATATTTTTCCTTTAATGATTCCCAGCCTTCAAGGATTTTCTTCGTTTCTGTTGTGAGCTGGGACATAACATTAGATTTGATTGCTTCAAGGGAAGCAATCACTTCCTCATTTGCCTCTTGCTCCTTCACTGCAAGAATAGCCCCTTCTAGCTGGAATAGTTTACGGGCAAGATTAGCCTGTTCTTCTGCCTTCTTGTGATAGTTACGCACCGCTTCGGATACTTCCCGTAAATAATAGCGCTGCTCATTCGGAATAATGACATTTTGCTTTTCAACAAGAGCGTGTTTGGAAAAACTAGTTTGCCATGCTGTACCTGCTTTTTCATTTAATTTTTCAATGATAGCAGCAAAGACAGCATTTGTTCCCGGATCATTGAACTGGCTCGCGATCGTGCCGTAAACAGGCATTTCATCCAATTCCTTTTCAAATTGCATGTGGCTTCTTTGAAACTGCTTCTGTACTTGGCGTTTGGCATCCTCTGAGCCTTTACGCTCAAACTTATTGATAACAATTAAATCGGCATAATCGATCATGTCAATTTTCTCAAGCTGAGAAGGAGCTCCGAATTCACTTGTCATCACATACATAGAAGCGTCGCATATTTCAGTTATTTCAGCATCTCCTTGGCCTATTCCACTCGTCTCTACAACGATCAGATCGAAGCCTGCCGCTTTTACCACTGAAATAGCATCTTTAATAGCAAGTGATAATTCAGTTTTCGACCTCCTTGTTGCTAGGCTTCGCATATAAACACGAAGATTGAAAATGGCATTCATACGGATACGGTCTCCGAGAAGAGCCCCGCCTGTTTTTTGCTTTGTCGGATCTACTGATAAAATCGCTACTTTCTTATCAGGAATTTCATTGATAAAACGGCGGATTAGTTCATCCGTTAAAGAGCTTTTTCCAGCTCCGCCTGTCCCTGTAATTCCTAGAACCGGCACAGATTTTTCTAATGTTTTCACTTGTTCCAATACAGAGTCTAGGGCTGCTGCTGATTCTTTATCAATATTGACATGGTGTTCAGCTAGAGTAATTAACTTTGCAATTGAATTGATATTCCCTTCTTGAAGCTTTTCAATTTGCTCCGTTGCTTCTAGTGTATACGTCGGGAAATCACATTCTTTAATCATCATATCAATCATGCCTTGAAGGCCATGCTGGCGACCATCCTCAGGAGAAAAGATTCTTGCGATTCCGTAGTCATGCAGCTCTTTTATTTCTTTTGGGATGATGACCCCGCCTCCACCGCCATAAATACGAATATGTGAAGCTTCTCTTTCTTTTAACAGGTCATACATATACTTGAAATATTCAACATGTCCCCCTTGATAGGAAGAAATAGCAATTCCTTGAACATCCTCTTGAATCGCCGCATTCACCACTTCTTCTACCGAACGGTTATGCCCAAGATGGATGACTTCTGCTCCACTTGCTTGAATAATCCTTCTCATAATGTTAATAGAAGCATCATGACCATCAAATAGACTTGAAGCAGTTACAAATCGGATATGATTCTTTGGCTTATATACTTCTAGATTACTCATTATTTTCCTCCTAAACGAAAGGCGTAGGGTTCCATCATTATGAACGCGGTCTAATACCGCTACGCCCTCTCACTTTATTGTCGTGCGATGTATTACTGACGAAGCTTTCCTTGTCTAGCGGTACGTGCATTTTGTATTTCTAAGATAGATAGTTATAAAAATTCAGAAAAATTAAATGGTGCTTTCATTATTTACAGGGCTTTTTATCCCCTGGAAAAGTAATTCCGTTTGCAGGTTTATATAATCCTCGATAGAGTACAACTTTTTCAGTGACCAGCGGCGGAAAGCCCACATTTGTCCCTGAACAAAAATATTATGAGCAATCATCTTAATCTGAGATTCTGACAAATCTAGCTCCTTATTCTCTACGCACCCGGTAATAATTTGTTCAAACATCTCCACCATTTCTATTTCCTTTTTCAGAACATAGGGGAGAGCGTCTTTTGATAATGATTTTACTTCCTGATACATGACGAGAACCTCATCCTGCATTTCATCAACAACTCGAAAATAATCAGCAATCCCCATTCTTAAGCTTCCAATTGTTCCCCGATTTGTATCGAGATCCTTTTGAAGCCGCTCGCTAACCTGGTCATAAATGCTGTCACAAACAAGGTATAATACATCCTCCTTCGTCCGGATGTATTCGTATAATGTTCCGATACTAAAACCAGCTGCCTTTGCAATTTCTCTCGTAGTTGTACGATGAAATCCTTTTTGGATAAAAAGGGTTACCGCACCCTTAATCATCTGGTCACGTCTTTTTTTCACAAGGCGTTCGTCTTTAACTGACGCTTGAACTTCACGTTTTTTCATTTCACACCACCTTTTTGGAAAGCGCTGGCGCCTTCAATAACAATTAGCCTTATTGAGACCACTTTTTATTGGCTTCTTTGGTTTGTGGTCTAATTTGGCTTCTTTGTGACCACTCTTCAACGATTTCTTTGGTTCTATGGTCTATTTCGCTTGCTTTCGGACCGCTTTTGGCTGTTTTCCTTTGTTTAAGTCGAAAAAACGCCAAAGCAGTCCATTCATAAAAAGCAAACAGATTCTCCTATTTTGTTATCATACGAGAAATAACGAGTCTCTGTATTTCTTGTGTTCCTTCATAAATCTGTGTGATTTTTGCATCACGCATGAAGCGTTCAACAGGATAATCTTTCGTATAGCCATAGCCGCCAAAAATTTGGACAGCATCTGTCGTTACCTTCATGGCTGTATCTCCAGCAAATAATTTAGACATTGCCGACTCTTTTCCATATGGGAGCCCTTCGGATTCTAACCATGCAGCTTGATAGGTTAATAATCTAGCAGCCTCAATGCTTGTTGCCATGTCTGCAAGCTTAAAGCCAATTCCTTGCTGAGCAGCGATTGGTTTGCCGAACTGAACGCGCTCCTTCGCATATTCAACAGAAGCATCCAGAGCTCCCTGTGCGATTCCTACAGCCTGAGCGGCAATCCCGTTTCGACCGCCATCAAGTGTCATCATAGCAATTTTGAAGCCTTCTCCTACTTGACCTAATACATTTTCTACTGGAACTTTACAATTATCAAAAATAATTTCTGTTGTTGGTGAAGAACGAATTCCAAGCTTTTTCTCCTTCTTGCCAACTGAGAAGCCATCGAATCCAGCCTCAACGATGAATGCTGTTGTTCCTTTTTGTTTTTCTGCAGGGTCAGTAAGAGCAAAGACCACATAGATGTCAGCGATTCCACCGTTTGTTATGAAGATTTTTGAACCGTTAAGCACATAATGATCGTCTTCTAGACGAGCAGTCGTTTTCATTCCACCTGCATCCGATCCGCTTCCTGGTTCAGTTAATCCGTAGCCGCCAATTTTCTCCCCTTGAGCCATAGGGCGTAAATATTTTTGTTTTTGCTCCTCGCTGCCAAATTTGAAAATTGGCCAGCCAGCTAGAGATGTATGGGCTGAAAGAGTAACGCCTGTAGAAGCACATACTCTTGAAAGCTCTTCAACTGCAATACAATAGGCTAAATAATCACTGCCGATTCCACCGTATTCTTCTGGCCACGGAATACCTGTTAAGCCAAGCTCCGCCATTTTATCAAAAATTTCGCGGTCAAAGCGTTCTTCCTCATCACGCTCTGCAGCAGTCGGGGCCACTTCGTTTTTTGCAAAATCACGTACCATTTTTCTAATCATTTCATGCTCTTCAGTTAATTGAAAGTTCATTTGCCTATCCCCCATTATTGTTTTTTCGCCTGTTTATTTTGATTTTATCTAAAATATTGAAAATTCCATTGAAAGAATGACTAAATCCTCTTTATAACTGCTTACTTATAACAATACGTTGAATTTCACTTGTTCCTTCGTAAATCTCAGTGATTTTTGCATCACGGAAATAGCGTTCAACTGGGTAATCCTCTGTATAACCGTATCCGCCAAATACTTGGATGGCATCTGTTGTCACATCTACTGCAGTTCTGGAGGCAAAAAGCTTTGCCATAGACGCTTCCTTGCCGCACTTGATCCCTCTCTGCCTTAGACTAGCCGCACGATAGATTAATAGCTTTGACGCTTCAACAGCTGTTGCCATATCTGCTAATTTAAAGCCGATACCTTGCTGGACAGCAATCGGTTTGCCAAATTGTACACGCTCCTTGGCATACGCTGTTGCTGCTTCAAGTGCTGCCTCTGCAATTCCAAGAGCCTGAGCTCCGATGCCGATTCGACCTATATCGAGATTAGCCAGTGCAATTTTAAAGCCTTCCCCTTCTTCGCCAAGAAGATTCTCAACCGGAACACGCATATCCTCAAAGCTAAGCTGCAATGTTCTTGAACCATGCAAGCCCATTTTATGCTCGTCCTTGCCGATTACAAGACCAGGAGTTCCTTTTTCGACGATAAAAGCAGAAACCCCTTTACTTCCAAGCTCTGAATTTGTTGAAGCGAAAACAATATAAACATCCGCTTCTCCACCGTTTGTAATAAATACTTTCGAGCCATTAATGATATAATGATCGCCGTCTTTAACCGCTTTTGACTTCAGGCTGCCTGCATCTGATCCAGCACTTGGCTCTGTTAAACAAAATGCACCTAGGTATTCTCCTGAGGCAAGCTTTGGGATATATTTTTGCTTTTGCTCTTCCGTACCGAAGTACAGAATTGGATTCGTCCCAACAGAAGTATGAACTGAAAGAATAACGCCAACCGTTGCACTTACTTTTGATAATTCATTGATCGCAATAATATACGAGGTAAAATCCATCTCTGAACCGCCATACTGTTCAGGAATTGGAATTCCCATTAGGCCAAGCTCCCCCATTTTTCGTAAAATTTCTCGAGGAAACTCACCCTTTTCCATTCTTTCAACAAATGGTGCAATTTCCGACTGTGCGAAATCACGCACCATCTTTCTCATCATTTCCTGTTCTTCTGTGAATCTCAAGTTCATATGCTATCCCTCCGTTACTAACTCTCTGCTGTATTGTGTTCAATTTTTTTCGTAATCTCTTGCGATAAAGTGAAACTTCCATCAATGGGGGTTTCCGAAGCACAGGATGTGCTAGTGCAGACGTTACGACAGGACGTCGTGTCTTTAGTCTGCGTTCATCCCCCACTGATGGTTAGTTGCGGCACACAGGAAGTGGGTCACGCAGACGTTTCCACACGATGTGGCGCTTTTAGTCTGTGTTCATTTTACGGGCCTTTACGGGCAGTTGATCTCCCACTTAGGTTTCTTTGATTCTCTCGCAACCTTGTAGTGGAGGTCTTACTGCCCGTTAATCTGCGATAAATTTGTAACCCTTGAGGTTAGAGGTCGTAATTAGAGCAATCGGCGATGCGCAGATTGTCATTTGTCATTATTTTAGTCTTATTCGTAAACGTAGAAGCCTCTGCCTGTTTTCTTTCCAAGCCAGCCTGCTTTTACATATTTTCTTAAAAGCGGACATGGGCGATATTTATCATCTCCGAAGCCTTCATGAAGTGTTTCCATAATATAAAGGCAAGTATCAAGTCCGATGAAATCGGCTAAAGTCAATGGTCCCATCGGGTGATTCATTCCAAGCTTCATAACCTCATCAATTGCTTCCTTTGTTGCAACTCCTTCATAAAGGGTAAAAATTGCTTCGTTAATCATCGGCATTAGCACTCGGTTTGATACAAAGCCCGGAAAATCATTCACTTCAACAGGTACTTTTTTCAGTGTATTTGTTATATCTTCAATGGTTTGATAGACTTCATCCGTTGTGGCTAACCCACGGATAATTTCAACAAGCTTCATCACTGGCACAGGGTTCATAAAATGCATGCCAATTACTTTTTCAGGACGTTTTGTCGCAGCAGCAATTTCTGTGATCGGCAAGGAAGATGTATTGCTCGCAAGGATGGCATGCTCTGGAGCAATTTGATCAAGCTGACTAAAAATTTTTGTTTTGATTTCCATATTTTCAACAGCCGCTTCAATAATTAAATCGACGTTTTTGGCATCCTGAATATCTGTAGATGGAGTAAGATTGCTTAATACATCCTCCATTTGCTGAGCCGTTATCCGCTCTTTTTCTACTTGACGGGATAGATTCTTCTTGATTATCCCAAGGCCGCGATCGACGAACTCTTGTTTTAAGTCATTTAATAGCACACTATATCCTGCTTGTGCACATACTTGCGCAATACCTGATCCCATTTGGCCTGCACCGATTACCATGATTTTTTGTACGTTCATTTTTGTTCCCCCATTCTTTTTGTTAAAGGATATGTTAAACTTCCCTGATGATTTCCGCTGCAGGCACGCGGAAGCCTCCTCGTCGCTATCGCTCCTGCGGGGTCTTCTTTTGACTCGCTTCTCCCGTAGGATATTGAATAAGCTTCCTAGAATAATCACCGCACGAAGGTAATGCGTTAGCATTTTCGAGGAGTCTCGCGCCTTCCGCTTCAATCAACAACAAAATAGCACTTTCAACACTGAGCTTTAACACAAAACCGCCCAAAAAGACAAATTAGTTTTTCGGTACCTCAATCATAATGGCGTCACCTTGACCGCCGCCGCTGCAAATAGCAGCTATTCCGATTCCTCCGCCTAATCGCTTTAATTCATACATCAGTGTCAATATGATTCTCGCGCCGCTCGCTCCAATCGGATGACCTAGTGCGACAGCTCCACCGTTCACATTCACTTTATTTTCATCTAGATTTGCAATCTTTCCGCTTGTTAAAGCGACTGCTGCAAACGCTTCGTTAATTTCAAATAAGTCAATCTCATCAACTGTTTTTCCAGTCTTTCTTAGAAGCTCATTGATGACAAGGCCAGGTGTTTTCGGAAAATCCTTTGCTTCAACCGCAATAGCTGAATGACCTAGAATAATGGCTTCTGGTTTTCTTCCTTCTCGGGCTGCTCTTTCCTCACTCATCAGAACTAATGCCGCCGCTCCATCGTTGACTCCAGGTGCATTCCCAGCTGTTATCGTACCGCCCTGCCCAAAGGCTGAGCCAAGTTTAGCTAGTTTCTCAATGGAAGTATCCCTTCGTGGAGATTCATCCTCGGAAATGATGACTGGTTCTCCTTTTCTTTGCGGAACCTCAACAGGTACAATCTCCTCGGCAAACTTCCCTGACTCTATAGCAGCAATTGCACGCTTATGGCTTCTAAAAGCAAAAGCATCTTGCTCTTCCCTGCTAATCTCGAATTCTTCCGCTACCCCATTTCCATACGTACCCATATGAACTCCAGTAAAGCTGCAGCTTAAGCCATCATGTGTCATTAGATCTTTCACAGCAGAATCTCCCATGCGCAATCCCCAGCGAACTTTTGGCATGAAGTATGGAGCATTGCTCATCGATTCCATGCCTCCAGCTACAATCACCTCTTCGTCACCAAGACGGATGATTTGATCAGCAAGCGTTACACTGCGCATACCAGAAGCACAAACTTTATTAACAGTTTCTGTTTTTATATTCCATGGCAAACCAGCTTTTCGTGCAGCCTGTCTAGATGGAATTTGACCTTGCCCTCCTTGAAGAACCGTTCCTAAAATAACCTCATCAACTTCCTCAGGATTGACCCCAGCACGATTTAAAGCTTCTTTCACAGCAAATCCGCCAAGATCTGATGCTGAAAAGCTGCTTAACCCCCCTGCAAATTTCCCAAATGGTGTTCTTGCTCCCCCTATGATTACGGTTTTTCCCATTAGAATTGCTCCTTCCTGAATTTAATTATTTTTTATAGTCAAAAAATTCCGATGAAAAAATAATGTTAATTGCTTTCGTTCATAGCTGTTTTATCTATAATGGACTAGCCAACGACTGAACGCTCGCTCAATGCCTCAGTAAAAAAAGAGGATGATTGCACCCTCGCTTCAGGAATTTTGAAAGCGCTTTATCTTATATTCTATTTTACTCTAAAAATAGTAGAAATTGAAACACTTTGCGCAAAATTCATAAAATTATCTTACAGAATTTTTTCAATATTGCTTCTGAGATAATCTTTTGCTATGCTTCAATTTCTACAAATTATCAAATATTGCAGACTTACGAAAAACATCTCGATCTGCGCTTCAGACCTGCCGTTTATAGAAGTTTCATCTACTTACGATACAAGGGTTTCTTTTTCCACGTTAAGCAGAAAGTATAAATTGCCAGCGCAGAAGATGATTCGACACAGTTGCCAATTTTAGGAATTAAGTACGACGGACAGGACAAGGAAGGCTTCGATAGCGATTAACATCGCACGAAGGAAAAGCGATAGCTTTTACGAGAATGTCCTGGTCGGGCGAATGCCACAGGATAAGGAAAGCTTCGTCAGAGGTACATCGCACGACCAAAAGAGAAGCTTTTGGGAGGACGTGGCATGTATGAGCGCGATAAGTGCAACTACGCCTCTGTCTTCGCCTCTCCAAGGCTCGCCAATCGGCGAGTTTTCTTTACCCGATAACTGATTTTTCAAGGATTTCCGCTACATCGTAAGTGTGAACAGCTTCTTCTACTTCCTTCGCCTTCGTTCCATCAGAAAGCATCGTTAAGCAGTATGGACAGCCTGAGCTAATGATCGATGGATTCACTGCCAATGCTTGCTCTGTACGAGATACGTTGATACGGTGGCCTGTTTCTTCCTCCATCCACATTAATCCTCCGCCTGCACCGCAGCACATTCCTGTCTCACGGTTCCTTTCCATTTCCACGAGCTTCACACCAGGAATCGATTTCAAGATCTCACGTGGTGGATCATATACTTCGTTATAGCGCCCTAAATAACAGGAATCATGGAATGTAATCGTCTCATTTACTGGGTATTGCGGTTTAAGTATTCCTTCTTCTACCAATTTCGCAAGGATCTCTGTATGATGGTAAACCTCTGCCTCTAATCCAAAATCAGGATATTCATTTTTAAAAATATTGTAGGCATGAGGGTCAATCGTAACGATTTTCTTCACTTCATTCTTCTCAAACTCTTCAATATTTTTCGTAGCAAGCTCTTGGAATAAGAATTCATTTCCAAGCCTTCTTGGCGTATCACCTGAGTTCTTTTCCTTGTTTCCGAGGATGGCAAACTTTACGCCAGCTTCATTCATCAACTTTGCAAAAGAAAGGGCAATTTTCTGGCTGCGGTTGTCAAAGGATCCCATTGAACCAACCCAGAAAAGATATTCGAATTCTTCCCCAGCTTTATTCATTTCTTTAACGGTTGGTATATGAACATCCTCGCGAGCTTCGCGCCAGTTTTCCTTCTCTTTACGATTTAATCCCCAAGGGTTGCCTTGGCGTTCGATATTTGTCATCGCGCGCTGTGCATCTGCATCAAGCTTCCCTTCTGTTAAAACAAGATAACGGCGAAGGTCAATAATTTTATCCACATGCTCGTTCATAACTGGGCACTGATCTTCACAGTTTCGGCAAGTTGTACAAGCCCAAATTTCTTCCTCCGTAATGACATCCCCAATTAAGCTCGGGCTATAAGCAAGGCCTGCTGCCGCTTCTTCTGCAGCCTTTCCAGCTGCGGATAAGGCAAGCTGATTACCCATTGTATTGGAAAATGCGAAGGTTGGCACCCATGGCTGCTTTGATGTTACGACTGCAGCATGATTCGTTAAGTGATCGCGAAGCTTGAGAATTAAATCCATTGGTGAAAGTATTTTGCCTGTTCCAGTTGCAGGACACATATTCGTACAGCGTCCGCATTCCACACAAGCATAGAAATCAATCATTTGCAGTTGGTTGAAATCTTCTATTTTACCAACACCAAAGCTCTCTTGTGTTTCATCTTCAAAATCAATTTTCTTTAGTTTACCTGGCTTCTCTAGACGGTTGAAGTAAACATTCGCTGGTCCAGCAATTAAGTGAGCATGCTTGGACTGTGGAACATAAACTAAGAAAGCTAATAAGAAAATTAAGTGGATCCACCAAGCAATATAGAAGACAACGATGGAAGCTGTTTCTCCCATCCAAGAGAAAGTAGCAGCAATGACTGAAGCAACTGGCTCAGTCCATGCCCCCTCATGACCATGCCAAATCATACTCATTCCGTTTCCAAGCAGTACAGAAAGCATTAAGCCCCCGATGAAAATAAGAACAAGTCCCGATTTAAAACCTCTTTTTAAACGGACGAGCTTTTCAACATAGCGGCGATAAAAAGCCCAAATTACAGCTATTAGAATCATTAAGGTCACAAGTTCTTGGAAAAACGTGAAACCTGGGTATAACGGGCCAAGTGGCAAATGTGCACCTGGTTTAATCCCCTTTATGATAAAATCAATTGCACCGAACTGGACAAGTATAAATCCATAGAAAAACATAACATGGATAATCCCGCTCTTCTTGTCCTTCAAAAGTTTCTTTTGGCCAAACACGTTGACCCAAATCTTCCCGAGACGTTCTTTCACATTGTTATCAAACTCTACCTTTTTTCCGAGTTTGATATATTGAATTCTCGTCTTAATGACATACACAAATAAACTGATTGCGTAAACGGTTACAAGAAGAAATCCGATTAAATTCACCCATAATAAGCCTGTCACTATAATTACCTCTCCTTTCGTGAAAATTCAAAATGGACTGTATTACTTACTAGTCTAAAATTTTTAATACAACCAAATTTTCAGAATTTATCTCTTGTATCTATTATATTATGAATGAGCATTCAGTCAACCAATTTTTTATTTTTAACTAGAAAATATTATAGAATTGCCTATGCAGGAGATAATAACTGGAAACAACTTCGGGGAGCAGATAGCAATGAAAGTATTATTTATTCTTTTGATCATTCTTCTTTTCATCGTACTTTGGCTATCGCTTGATTTTTACCTTGGAAGAAAAAATCATATAAAAAATTTTACACGGCAAGATCCTCCTTTCCGACATAGCCATATTGATTTATACACAGATGGACCGGAATTATTCGCCGATTTCTTTTCTGAGTTAAAGAAGGCGAGGCATCATATTCATATTTTATTTTATATTGTAAAAGACGATCAATTTAGTACAGATTTTTTGAATATATTGAAGGATAAAGCAAAAGAAGGAGTGGAGGTTCGCCTTCTTCTTGACCGGATTGGAAGCCATGTAATTAAGGAAAATACCATTCAGTCATTGGAGAGTCACGGAGTCAAGTTTGCCTTTTCCCATCCATTACGGTTTCCTTTTCTTTTTTATTCCTCACAGGCAAGGAACCATCGGAAAATAACCGTCATTGATGGGAAGATTGGATATATCGGCGGCTTTAACATTGGCAAAGAATATATTAATTTAGATCCAAAGCTAAGTCCTTGGCGAGACTATCACTTAAAAATGATTGGTGAAGGTGTAGCAGATTTGCAAAAGGAATTTTTAACGGACTGGTACAATGAGAAGAAAGTACATTTATTAGAAATCCCCATTTATTTTCCTTCTCTGCCAAAAGGTGGCTGTCAGCATCAAATTATTCCCTCTAGAGGAATCTATTTAGAGGAAACCTTCTCATCCATGATTCGAAATGCAAGGACAAGCATCATCATTGGCTCACCCTATTTTATTCTGAGCAAAAGATTAATGAATGATTTATTAGCTGCACTGGGCAAAGGAGTCACCCTTACCATTCTTGTTCCGAAGACAGCTGATCATCCTTTTGTCAAGGAAGCCTCCTATCCTTTTCTAAGAAAATTGATAAGTCAGGGTGCGATTGTGTATCAATTTCTTAATGGTTTTTATCACGCAAAAACCTATATCATTGATGACAAAATTTGCGATATCGGCACAGCGAATTTTGATCATCGGAGTCTATTTCTAAACTATGAAATTAACTGTTACATATATGATCATGCTTTTATTCAAAAAGTGCTAAAGGTGATTGAAACAGATATTCATCATTCCAAACAATTGACGCTTAAGGAATTAAATCAGTTTGACCCGTGGCGGACATGTAAAGAAATCGTTGCCCGTTTGATAAGAATGTTTCTTTAAGTATGAAAAAGCGGCTGACTGCCGCTTTTTTTCATTTCATCATATTTTGGAGAACTGGCGTAATCAACTCAAACAATTTAAAAACTAGATAAATACCAATAATTCCAATAACACCAGCAAGCGCTGGAGGTGCAGGGATTGGCAACTTCAGCAAAGCAAAAAGAAAACCGACCAAAAAACCAGTGATTAGTGATTAGATCACAATTTTCATATTGTCCTCCTAATTTATGCCGGTTTTCTTATATTCCCCAATTTCCTTGATCATAATAAACATTCTTAATCTCTCGCTCTCAACCGGTATGTAAAAATCGGCCGACAATTTATTACTCAAACAGAAAAAGCTGGCTCAAAATAAGGAGTTTTCTCCTTGTGAGCCAGCTTTTTGATATTACATTTTTTCCGGAGCAGAAACGCCAATTAATGCGAGTGCATTTTTCAAAGTTGTTTGGACGGCTTTAATTAAGGCAAGCCTTGCTTTCGTACGTTCAGGATGATCGGCATCTAATACTTTTTCAGCATTATAGAAGCTATGGAAAGTGGAAGCCAATTCGAAAATGTAATTCGTAATTCGATGCGGCAGACGTTTTTGTGCGGCTTCTCCTACTGCTTGTGGGAATTCACCTAGCTTCTTCAAAACGTCCATTTCCTTTTCCGCTGCAATTAAAGAGAAATCTGCGTTGCTGCCTGCAGTCAAGCCCTGTTCTTCACCTTGACGTAGAATGCTTGAAATACGTGCATGAGCATATTGTGCGTAATAGACAGGGTTTTCATTGGACTCTGAAACGGCTAAATCTAAGTCAAAGTCCATATGGGTATCTGCACTTCTCATCGCAAAGAAATAACGGGTTGCATCTAGCCCTACTTCTTCTACAAGGTCACGCATTGTTACTGCTTTTCCTGTCCGTTTGCTCATTTTCATTTTTTCGCCGTTTTTGTATAAATGAACAAGCTGAATGATCTCGACTTCAAGTGCATCTCGGTCATAGCCTAATGCCTGAATGGCTGCCTTCATACGCGGGATATAGCCGTGATGGTCTGCACCCCAAATATTAATGAGCTTTTCAAAGCCACGCTCAAGCTTATCCTTATGATAAGCAATATCTGGTGTTAAGTACGTGTAGGAGCCGTCATTTTTGATGAGTACACGGTCCTTATCATCGCCAAATGCAGTGGAGCGGAACCATGTTGCACCTTCCTCTTCGTAGATATGGCCGTTGTCTTTAAGAGCTTTTAATGCGGTATCGATTTTTCCATTATTGTATAAGGATGTTTCAGAGTACCAAACGTCAAATGGTACACGGAACTCCTCAAGATCCGTCTTTAACTTCGCCATTTCGTATTTTAATCCATATTCACGGAAAAAGTCGAACCGCTCTTTTTCATCGAAGCCCGCATATTTATCGCCGAATTCCTCTGCAAGCTTTTTCCCAATTCCAATAATATCTTCTCCATGGTAGCCATCGGCAGGCATTTCTTTTTCTATGCCTAAGCTTTGAAAATAGCGAGCTTCAACAGATAATGCGAGATTATTAATTTGGTTCCCTGCATCATTAATATAGTACTCACGGGAAACATCATATCCTGCTTTCGCGAGAATGTTACATAGGGAATCCCCTACTGCAGCACCACGTGCATGTCCAAGGTGAAGGTCACCAGTCGGGTTGGCGGATACAAATTCAACTTGAATTTTTTGATTCGCACCAGCATTTGTTTCCCCGTATTGATCCCCTGCCTCAAGAATGGTTGGAATCAAGTTTGTCAAATAGCTATTATCCATATAAAAATTGATAAAGCCTGGGCCTGCAATCTCAATCTTTTCGATGGAAGCCTTTGAGTTGTCAAAATGAGCGATTAGCTCTTCTGCAATCATTTTTGGCGCCTTTTTAGCAACACGTGCAAGCTGCATTGCCATATTGGTAGAATAATCACCATGCGCCTTTTCTTTAGGTGTTTCTAAAATAACATTTGGAATTTGTTCTTCTGAGGCTAAATTTGCCTTCATAACAGCAGCTTTGATTTCCTGCTTTAGCTTTTCTTGCATTTGCTCTACACTGTTCATTGTTCTTCCTCCTCTTCAAATGTGATGAATAAATGATATGTCCCTGTGGAAGCCCCCTGCATTTTTAATTCATATAAAAGGTCGATTGAACCTGAGCCTGTCTCTTCATCAAACTGATGGTCAAGCCTTTTTGTCATTGTCCCGATCTCAAACACGCCATACGGAGTATGATAGTTCCCTTGAAGCTTTTTATTCATTTTAAAAGGAAGCCTCATTTTGACTGCTCCACTTCGTAATATAAGACCTTCCTGATCAGATACTTTAATAATCGTTTTTGCCATTCCCTCTTCCATTGCCTCATCATATTGAAGAAAGCGGGCATTTTCTTTTATGTAGTATCGACCAAACGCTGTTAATTCAAAAGTATCTTTGCTACTTCCATCGCGAATGTCCGTTTTCACTTTTATTTTTACAGGCATTTGTTCCCTAGGCAACGGCAACACTTCCCTTTCATTTCATTATAGTTGAATTGAGCAACAGGTTCTACATTTCAAGGACAATGACTTGAAAAAAAACGGAGACAGCTTGTCTCCGTTTCTGGTTTAACTTAATTAAAGTAACTTGGCCTCATAGAGCTTGAATGAAGACAATAAACTGGAAAAATCAACAAATTTAGCCCTAGTACTTCCTCTATTTTACCCACCCAAGAATCATTTCGCGAATCAGCTTGCTTGCTGTGTTCGCTGTTTGTTCAGATGGATCATAGATTGGTGCTACTTCCACGAGGTCGCAGCCGACGACCTTTACATTGGAACGGGCGATTTCATGGATAGAAGCTAAGAGCTCCTTCGATGTAATGCCTCCTGCATCAACCGTTCCTGTTCCAGGTGCATGTGCTGGGTCAAGGACATCGATGTCGATTGTAACATACACTGGGCGTCCTGCAAGTGTCGGAAGGATTTCCTTCAATGGCTCTAGGACATCAAATTTAGAAATATGCATACCGACTTCTTTAGCCCATTGGAATTCTTCCTTCATACCAGAGCGAATTCCAAATGAGTAAATGTTTTGCGGTCCCATTAAATCACACGCTTTTCGAATTGGAGTTGAATGAGATAGTGGCTCCCCTTCGTAATTCTCACGTAAATCAGTGTGAGCATCCATGTGGATGATAGCTAGGTCCGGGTATTTCTTATACATTGCCTTGATAACCGGCCAAGAGACGAGATGCTCTCCACCCATTCCGATAGGAAATTTATTTTCAGCTAAAAGCTTATCAATGAATTCTTCAATTAAATCAAGACTTTTTTGCGCATTCCCGAATGGAAGAGGGATATCACCGGCATCATAATATTTCACTTCTTCTAATTCTCGGTCTAAATAAGCACTATACTCTTCAAGTCCAATGGAAACCTCACGAATGCGCGCTGGACCAAAACGGGAGCCTGGACGATAGCTTACTGTCCAATCCATAGGCATTCCGTAAATGACCGCTTCGCTTTCTTCATAATTTGGATGGCTTTTTATAAAAACATTACCAGAGTATGCTTCATCAAAACGTACCATTTGCTATCCCTCGTTCATAAGTAATTAACCTAAAACAGTTTATCAACCAATTTTATTGGTTTATCAGCCAATTCACCTGTTTTATCAGCCGAATTTTCGATTTATCAGCCAATCAGCATTTTCTGCCGAACTACTTCACTAAATCCTGTACGAATTTCGGCAATACAAAAGCAGCATTGTGAAGTTCTTTTGTATAGTATTTTGTTTCGATTTCATGGAATCGGTCTTCACTTACTTCTAATGGATCATATTTTTTAGAACCAATTGTGAAGGCCCACAAGCCGCTTGGGTAGGTTGGAATATTCGCTACATAGAGGTGTGTGATCGGGAAAATTTCCTTTACATCCTTTTGAACACTGCGAATTAAGTCTGCCTTAAACCAAGGATTATCAGATTGTGCGACAAAAATCCCGTCTTCCTTTAAAGCTTTAGAAATTCCAGCATAAAAACCTTTTGTAAATAGATTAACAGCAGGCCCTACAGGCTCTGTTGAGTCCACCATAATGACATCGTATTCATTTTCACTTTCGGCAATGTGCATGAATCCATCTCCCACTTGTACATCAACGCGAGGGTCTTCAAGCATGCCCGCAATTTCTGGAAGGTATTTTTTAGAATACTCGATGACTTTTCCATCAATATCGACAAGCGTTGCTTTTTTCACGCTTGGATGTTTTAAAACTTCACGGATTACTCCACCGTCTCCTCCACCGACAACAAGCACCTTTTCAGGATTAGGATGAGTAAATAACGGCACATGAGCCACCATTTCATGATATACAAACTCATCCTTAACAGAGGTCATGACCATCCCATCTAGTAAAAGCATATTTCCCCATTCTTCTGTTTCTACCATTTCAAGCATTTGAAAATCAGTTTGTTCTGTATGTAAAGTGCGCTTCACCTTCATTGTAATTCCAAAATTATCAGTTTGTTTCTCTGTAAACCAAAGTCCACCCATTTTTGGATCATTCCTTTCGGTTAGAATCTATATTTTTTAAGAATAAGTATTACTTTTTTCGAGTTAGAGAGAACTATTCAAGTTTAAGTACTATCGCTTTTCTTATACTTCCCAAACTCTATAAATACAAACATGAGAAAAAGTATAGATGAATCTAGCAAAAATGCAAGAAAAAAATGCTTTTACTAGAGAAAAATGTTTAAAACGGCTTCATTTCTTCAATACTATGGAAAGATGTAATTTTCCCCAGATTAGGTGGTGGTTTTCACGATGGAGATTATGACGAATCAACGCTTCAGAAAAGCAGGTAAGTATCTACGGGCATTTGTTATTTTCAGCCTTATTGGGGTCGCAACAGCGATCATTTTGGCTTCTGGTATTTTGCTTTATGCAAAGCTGCTAGGGCCACCAACACTTGCTGTCCCGCAGTCGACTTTATTTTACTCAGATGATGGAACAGTTATTGGAGAAAGTCATAATGGCCAAAAGCGTTATTGGGTAGAGCTAGATGAAATTAGCCCCTACCTTGTGGATGCCACGATTTCAATTGAGGATCGAAAGTTTTATTCCCATAATGGATTTGATTTTAAGCGAATTGCAGGTGCCCTTATCGCAGATATTAAAGCAATGGCTAAGGTTCAAGGAGCAAGCACAATTAGCCAGCAGTATGCTCGAAACTTATTTCTTGCTCACGAAAAAACATGGGAGCGCAAATTAAAGGAAGCCTTCTACACCATTCGACTTGAAATGAATTATTCGAAGAAGGAGATTTTAGAGGGCTATTTAAATACGATTTATTATGGACATGGCGCTTACGGAGCTGAAGCGGCAAGCCAGTTTTACTTTGGCAAGCCAGCCAATGAGCTTACCCTTGGAGAAGCATCTATTCTTGCCGGCGTACCAAAAGGGGCGGGTATTTATTCACCGCTTGTATCAATGGAAAACGCTAAGAAAAGACAAAAAATTATTTTACAGACAATGGTCACAAGCCATTATATTGACAAGAATTCTGCTAATGCTGCTATAACTGAACCACTCACTATTGTCGGCAAACATCTCCATACAAAAACGAGTACTGCGCCATACTTCCAGGATGCTGTTCGCCATGCCTTAAAAACGGAGCTGGAGCTTGACGATCGGACGATTGAATTAGGCGGTTTAAAGGTGTATACAACCATTGATTTGAAGCAGCAAGCAATTGCTGAACAGACTATTGAAAGATTAATCTCAAAAGACTCCGAAATTCAGGCTAGCCTTGTATCGATGAATCCGAAAAACGGACATGTAAAGGCTATGGTTGGAGGCAGAAATTACGAAGAAAGCTCTTTTAATCGAGCTGTGCAGGCAATTCGCCAGCCTGGTTCTACATTGAAGCCACTGCTCTATTACGCTGCTTTAGAGAATGGGTTTACCCCTTCTACGGTGATGCGCAGCGAGCCAACAACTTTTCGATTTGATGATGATCGAGCAGAATATTCACCAAAGAATTTCAATAGCCAATATGCCAATGAAGAGATTACAATGGCACAGGCCCTTGCCCTTTCTGATAATATTTACGCTGTGAAAACCCATTTATTTTTGGGCGTTGATACGCTTGTCAATACAGCTAAAAAATTTGGACTTTCTACAAAAATGAACAAAGTTCCTTCTTTGGCGCTTGGAACCTCAGGCGTTCGTGTGATTGAAATGGCTAATGCCTATAGCATAATTGCTAACGGAGGAAAAAAGGTCTCACCCGTTTTAATCAAACGTGTGGAGAATTATAAAGGGGATATTATTTACGAGAATAAAGAAGAGGCATTCCCCATTTTAAAGCCTGAATTGGCGTTTGTCATGACACAGATGATGACGGGAATATTTGATCCGAAGCTTAACGGTTATACAAGTGTCACTGGAAGGACTATCATCAATGACATGACTAGAACATATGCCGGAAAATCGGGGTCTACAGATACGGATAGCTGGATGATCGGTTATTCTCCACAACTTGTCTCAGCCGTATGGACTGGCTATGATAAAGGGCAGAGCATCCATTTGACCGCCGACAAATCATACGCAAAAAATATTTGGATCCGTTTTATGGAGGATGCACATAAAGGCATGCCAATAAAAGGCTTCAAGCCTCCAAAAGGGACGGTTGGCGTCTATGTAAATCCAGAAAACGGAAAGTTAGCCACAGATAACTGCCCGATTAAGAGGCTAACCTACTTTGTTGAGGGAACAGAACCGACTGAATATTGTACCGATCATTTGTTATATCAGAAAGAGGCTCCTGCTAAAAAAACAAAGCCGGCCAAAAAGCCCTGGTACAAAAAATTATTTGACTGGACATAGAAAAGCGGAAGCGCCTTTGCAAAGGAACGTCCACTAAAGACCGCCACGTCCTGTGGCGAACATCGACGTCAGCACATCCTGTGCAAGTCCGACAAGCACAAGACGAGGGGGTAGGCGCTGGAGCTGGACATAGAAAAGCGGAAAAAACAATGTGAAAAACCTCGGGGATTACCCCGAGGTTTTTCGTGTCCTAGTTCTATACAGTGTCTTCACACTGATAAATAGTTTACTTTTTTTATCTGATTTGGGCAAGTAGTTAGAAATTTAAGTCAGCAAACTGTCACAATTTCGTCATAAATGACAGTTTTTTTCTTAATTCACTTGTAAATCATCCTTAAGTTGTTGTATAGAGCGTTCCCACATCCCTAAATCATGGTTTTTCAAAAACTCAGTGAGAATCCCCTTCGATTTATCATCCATATGGGCAACAATAATTTGTCTTTTGATGGATTTATCCATCCGATTCACATGCTCTGGCAATGATTTAAAGCCTCGGCGAATGGCTCTGTCGACTGTCATTTCACAAGCTGTTACGCCTGCATAGTATGGGCCATCTTCCTTCCGGTCAATTGTCACCCAAATAAGCCAGTAAGGCTTTCCATTCGGCACCTCATCTTTATTAGAAAGAAACTTAATGCCCTTCTCTACCGGGCTGCGAGCGTGCAAAGCGCCCACTTCAATCGCAGCCTCTCCTGCTTCTACATCAATAATAACAGGTGATACATTGTCCAAGCTTAGTGCTCCAGTGCCAAACCCCTTATGTCCAGCAGTTGGATCACTTTTAATAATATTGAATCCTATATTTTTCTTCTTTTTCTCTTCCAAAATTAAGTCCTCCTTCAAAGAAGTTTTATTTCAACAAAAATCTGGTTTATATACATGCCTGCGGGGCACGCGTTCAGAACATGATCCGATTAGCGAATCAAAATTCTGCCCGCATGCCCCCCAAAGGCAATTTCACACTATCCAAACATTTCACAAAAATATACCACTAAAGAATTGGTTCAAACCATCTGCTAGTACAGGCAGAACAACTCTAAATATCGGCTGAATTGTATATTGATCAAGCGGCGTAATCACAAGTATTAAAAATATTACAGACCCATATGCTTCTAATTGAGTAAGCTTTGGCCTCATTGTGGCTGGCACCAAATCTTCAACAATCCTAAACCCGTCGAGTGGTGGGAATGGGAGTAGATTAAAGACAAATAATACTAGATTGAGATGAATAAATACATCTAAAAAATCTGGTACAAACGATGGGACCGATGCAGCAAATCCCAATCCTAGCAGCGTATACCAAATAATAAACCCTAGAATCGCCATAATAAAATTACTTATTGGTCCCGCAATGGAGACAGATATTCCGGCTAATCTTGGATTTTTAAAGAAGAATCGATTGACCGGGACAGGACGAGCCCACCCAAAGCCGGCGATAAAAATAAGAATGGTTCCAATTGGATCCAAATGCTGGATTGGATTTAAAGTTAATCTGCCTTGATTTTTTGCAGTTGGGTCTCCAAATTTATATGCGACATAGGCATGAGCAAATTCATGAACAGAAAAGGCTATCATTAACGTAATGGCGACATATGGAATTTCCCTCAATGAAAAGGCCAAAAATTGCTCCAACTTTCATAACCCCTTTTTAAAAGGAAATTCCTTAAAGCTAAGGAGAATTCCCCTATTTTATAAAAATATCCTAAATCAATTATGCTCTTAAATTATATCGAGTAGATTCATTACAGGCAAACCTAAGTATTCACGATATGACCAGCAAAGTGAGAAAGAACCATTATCCAAACACTTGCACATTTTTCAGAAATATGAAAAACTGATTTCATGTAAGAAAAGCGGAAGCGCCTTTGCAAAGGAACGTCGACTAAAGACCGCCATGTCCTGTGGCGAACATCGACGTCAGCACATCCTGTGCAAGTCCGACAAGCACAAGACGAGCCTCTCGGAAAGGTGTCCTATACCTTTGGCTTGTGACCTCGAGGTCGACAAAAACGCGACGTCCTCCCAAAATCTTCTCTTTTGGTCGTGCGAGGTATCGCTGACGAAGCTTTCCTTGTCCTGTCGCATTGTCGACACTAATACGTCCTGTACGTCGGGGGTAGGCGCTGGAGCTAGACATTTCTCTAACTCAAGAAAAGTTATACATTTTTATTCTTATACAAAGGAGAACCGACTATGCCATATGTAACTGTAAAAATGCTTGAAGGCCGTTCAGAGGAACAAAAAAAATCACTCGTAGAAAAGGTAACAGACGCTGTTAGTGAAACAACAGGAGCACCGAAGGAAAATGTCGTTGTATTTATTGAAGAAATGTCTAAAAATCATTATGCAGTCGCAGGAAAACGATTGAGTGACCAATAGAGAAAAATTTAAAAAGTGTTTTCCAAAGGTTAGAATGAAAGAAATCGGCTAATTGGCCGATTTCTTTTTTGCTAATAGGCATGTTTAAGTTTATTAACGTACTAAAGTAAAGTGTGTATTCAATTAAATAACTGCTAATATGATCGCGTAAGAAAGTATAAGTTTTCATGAGTTTGAGAAATGTCCAGCTCCAGACGCCATCGGCTCGAAGTCATAAGCCGATTCATTAATGCCCAGCTTTTCCCTTTAAGCTTTTAATATATTGATAAGCAGTCCCTACTTCTTCTTCTGTATAGCGCTGCTTGCTTTTTAACGTAAAAACCTTTTCCTGCACGTCTTCTTTCGGAAGGTTATCAAAATATAATATTGTCGACACGAGTTCGAGAAATCTTGCATTTTGGCTGTTCATATCAGACATGCAATCTTGAAGTTTAGGCATGGAAACTTGTTCATTTAGGCTTAAGAACTCCTTGCCGCTTTCTGTTAGGGTATATCGATATTGATAGTATCCGCCCTTTTTTTCTTTTACTTCATTTAAAAATCCCATATTGCATAGTTCTTCAACTCTTAATGTCAATTCCTCTGAATAAGGGCCATAAAAGTGAAATTGAAATCTCTCTTGAAATGGGAATTCCAGTTTTTTCGCGATATAAACCATTTTCTGCAGCTTTTTCCGTCCGATAATTTCCTCTGATGCTGCAATGGCATGAATGATTTTAGCATGATCTTTTAACAAGCTTCGTCAACTCCTACTTCGATTAATACCGTGACTCGTCTATCTCTAATAGTTTACGAATTTCTTCCTTTATTTCTTTTGCAGTTGAATTGTCTTTGAGGACATCAGCAGGATAATACAATTTATGGTCTGTCCTTCTTTTTCCAGAAATCGCGTCTACGATCTCGGATTCTCTAGATAATTCACGAATTTCTCCGTTTTTCATTAACAAATGAATAGGCAGACGTTCTTCCTCTTCTCCTGGACGATAAAAATCATAAGGTAGATCTGAAGATGAATCGACAACAAGATAATATTCCGGATCTATGCCTGCTTTTTGGAACAAAATCGATAGCTGTGCAAGCTTCTTGTATTCTTTTGCAGGATCAAATTCAGCATATTTAAATAAATTTCGATTCATAAAGCGGCGACAAAGGTCTCTAAGAATTAGATCCTCCTCCTCCTGCCACATTTGGAAGTAGTAAAGAACGATCGCCTCATCCAGCTTGATATAGTCTTCTAGTGTGATGGCTCCATTGAACATGGAATGAAAATGATGCGGATCTGATTTAAAGCAATAATCTTGTTTATGTAAATCCTTAGCCCGGTGCAAAATTTTCGTCAAAATTACTTCCGCACTTCGCGTAACAGGGTGGAAATAAACCTGCCAGTACATTTGGTAGCGACTCATGATATAGTCCTCAACTGCGTGCATGCCGCTTTTTCTAAAGACAACCTGATCTTCTCCAGGCTGCATGACGCGCAATATTCGCTCCATATCAAAATGGCCGTAGCTAACACCTGTAAAATAGGCATCTCGTTGCAAATAATCCATCCGATCTGCATCAATTTGGCTTGAGATAAGACTAACTACTAATTTGTTTTTTGAAGTTTTCGCAATGACTTCAGCTACTTTTATAGGAAAATCGTTACTAACTGTCAGAAGAACTTTATTAACTTCTGTTTCTCCGAGAATAATAGCTCTTGTAAAATACTCATGGTCTAAATCAAATACTTTTTCAAAGGAATGGGAGAATGGGCCATGTCCTAAATCGTGGAGTAATGCGGCACATAAAGAGAGGAGTCGGTCATCTTCATTCCATTCAGGTCTTTCATGAAAAACATCATCGGCAATCCGTCGTGTAATCTCGTAAACACCAAGAGAATGATTAAATCGGCTATGCTCGGCACCATGGAAGGTTAAGTAGGTTGTTCCAAGCTGTTTAATTCTTCTGAGACGCTGGAATTCCTTCGTCCCAATTAAATCCCAGATTATTCTATCCCTCACGTGAATATACCGATGCACAGGATCTTTAAAAACCTTTTCTTCACGTAATTTCTCCACCGGATATGCCATCTTTTACCTCCGATTTTCTAATATGTCTATATTATATCCTTAAATTCCTAGCAATTCATTATCGAATTTCTGTCATTTTACCAACATTCGACAGAGCCTTGATGGGTAAGGCTTTGAAATAAAAAATCACCTTCAGATTATATTCAAAAGGTGATTTTACTTTTTGAGTTTTTTGTTAATTTTTCCCATTAATTCCTCTTCTGTTAAACCAGCAAGCGGACGATTATTCACAAACGCAAATGTTTTCTTCCGTCCAGGTCCACAATAAGACTGGCAGCCTATTTCTAGCTTCGCCTCCGGATCAATTTCCTTTAAACGAGGGATTAATGTTTTTAGATTAACACCTTGACAATCGTCGCAAACACGAAATTCGTTTGCCATATATATTACAACCTTTCTACGGTCTAACTTTTTATTGATTAAAATTGGGCCGATTTTCTTCTTGCTTACTTATCTAGCTCCTTGCTGTATTTTACAGCTTCTTTCCTAGTAATGCAAGCCGCCTGAACCGAGTTCTAGACAATGGAGCAGCGGCATCTTATGAATCTTCAGCCGTTTACAATATCTATCTAGTGAAAAAATGGAAAAAGGAAAAATCTACTATCCTTTTAATCCAAAATTGTATATTTTTCTTCTTAACTGTCCATGCTTAGACTAAGGAATTAAAAAATGTAAATGAATTTGGAGTTGAGAATATGAAAGTTCGTCAAGATGCATGGACTGAAGAAAATGATTTATTACTAGCTGAAACTGTTTTAAGACATGTGAGAGAAGGCAGTACACAATTAAATGCTTTTGAGGAAGTAGGAGATCGATTAGACCGAACCTCTGCAGCCTGCGGTTTTCGCTGGAATGCTGTTGTCAGGCACCAATATGAAAAAGCATTGCAGCTTGCTAAAAAGCAGAGAAAGCAAAGGCATCGATTACTTGGAAAGGAACAAAGCGGTAAGAAAAAGCTTCTTTATTCACCACCAGTACCATCTATATCAGAGGTTGAATCAGTGACTGTAACTGCAACTCCCCTAATAGCTCCTCCTATGGAAGAGCAAGGAGAAATAGTGGAAACCATTGAAACGATAGCCGTCCCGATTAATTCTGAAGAAACAAGCTATCAAGTTAGTTCAGAATTAAATCTTGATCGCGTCATTTCATACTTACAAACTTTAAAACACTCGAGTATTCAATTGGAAATTTTAAAAAATGAGAATGAAAGATTAAAACGTGAAAATGCGCAGATTAAGAGCCGCAATAATGAATTAGAAGGTAAAATTAATCAGCTGGAGGAAAATACAGAAACGATTCAAGAAGATTACGAGACCCTAATGAAAATCATGAATCGGGCTCGCAAGCTTGTCCTTTTTGAAGAAGAAGAAAGGCCCGCAACAAAATTTAAAATGGACCGAAACGGAAATTTGGAAAAATTAGCTGAGTAACAGAAAAACGGAAGCGTCTTGTCGGGTGTAGGCGCTGGTCGACTAAGAACGCCACGTCCTGTGGCAACGTCGACATTAGTACGTCCTATACTTCGGAGCTAGCCATTTCTCTAACGCAAAAAATTCTAATTATTCTATAAATAAATCTTCCTATTTTGGGAGAAGGAGAAGGCAACCAACAAATCCTCGATAAAGAAAAGCCGTAAATCTTAGATTTACGGCTTTTCACTATTTCTCTTCACCTAGTATTTTTTCATTTCGTTCCATCACTCGGTTATAATAAGCCTCAAACAAAGAAGGCTCTTCCCCAGACAGCTCTCCTGAAAATAAGTGATTGCTTTTATTTTTTAAGGCTAGCAAGAAACGAAGCATTGCATCTTGAATCGTCAAGTCCGCCTGCAATAATTCAGATAAAGAGGCCATGACAGACGGCTTAATTTCTGGATATTGAAATTTTGTTACTTCGTTTTTTCTCGAAAGAGAATAGAAATGCTCAATCAGTTCTGCACGAGCACTTCCGCTGCCATTTACACAAAGATATATTTGCACGGCAACCCCATTTCGAATACGCCTTTGTGAAATACCCGCAAATTTCTTATCTTCAATACTTAGATCATAGCTTCCTGGACAATAAGAGCCTACAATCTCCTTCGCTTCTATTTCCTTATTAAAATCTGAAAACATTTCTTTAATAAGGTCCCACATCGCATCGTATCCACGATTAATATCGATGCCCTTTTCACTTTCAGGAAAAACAAGCGTAAGATTTAATACACCTTCATCCAATACAACCGCGAGTCCACCGGAATTTCTGACAATCACACGGTAGCCTTTCCCCTTTAAATACTCTATCCCTTCCTTAAGAAAAGGGAGCTTCGTATCCTGTATCCCTAATACAATGGTATCACGGTGAACCCAAGCTCGAGCTGTCGGTGGAGCCATGTTCGCCCCAACAGATCTACATAAGGTATCGTCCATCCCGAATGAATATAAAGCATTTAAATGAACGGCTAGGGCCGATTGATCGACAACTCTCCACCTGTCTTGCTGTAATAAATCACTCATTTTTGTACTCCTTTTATCTAAAAAGGAACAAATCCATCAAAAATGATCCTTTTTTATCTATTTTTTAATCTCATTATCATTCTGCATTTAAAATATCGGCTACTTTTCGCCATATATCGGTCACTTCACTAAATATATCGGTCAATTTTAGCCATATATCGGTCACTTTTTTATTATATCGGCCAGACCCCATTATAACAGCTAAAAAGGCAGAAAAAAAGAGACGGGCATGAAGCCCGGCTCTTTGAAACTGCTTGTCCTTAATGATTTAGCGCCTGTGCCGCCGTAATTAATGCCAATTTATAAACATCCTCTTCATTGCAGCCACGAGATAAATCATTCACAGGACGATTAAGTCCTTGTAAAATTGGACCAACTGCTTCAAAGTTACCTAGGCGCTGGGCAATTTTGTAGCCTATATTTCCGGCTTCAAGACTTGGAAAAATAAATACATTCGCATCTCCTTGCAGCGGCGAGTCTGGAGCTTTTTTCTTGGCAACAGACGGAACAAAAGCTGCATCAAACTGAAATTCTCCATCAAGGATTAAGAGTGGGTCGCGAATTTTTGCCTCTTCAACGGCCGCAATCACTTTTTCCGTTTCTGGCGATTTCGCAGACCCCTTCGTTGAAAAGCTGAGCATAGCTACACGCGGTTCCATATCAAACATTTTCGCTGTCTTTGCACTCTCAATCGCAATTTCGGCTAAATCTTGGCTGTTAGGGGAAATATTGATGGCACAGTCCGCAAAGACGTATTTTTCATCATCCCGAACCATGATAAACACACCAGAAGTTTTTCGGACTCCTTCCTTTGTTTTAATGATTTGTAGTGCTGGTCGAACTGTGTCAGCTGTAGAATGAGCTGCACCGCTAACAAGCCCATCTGCTTTATTTGTATAAACGAGCATCGTACCGAAATAGTTCTCAGCAAGGAGGATCCTGCGAGCCTCTTCTTCGGTAGCTTTCCCTTTCCGTCTTTCTATAAATGCCGCAACCAATTCATCCGCCATCGCATATTGGTTAGGATCATAGATTTCAGTCGTTTCCAGAGAAATGCCCATCTGATTAGCTTTTGACTCAATATCTTGAATATTTCCGATCAAGATTGGGGTAATAATTTTTTCAGCAGCTAGCCTTCCTGCTGCCCCTAATATTCGCTCGTCCATCCCTTCTGGAAATACTATCTTTACATTTTGACCATTTACTTTTTCTTTTAGCAATGTAAATAAATCACTCATTCGAATTCTCCTTTGGATGTAGGTATGTAGGTATCTATGTATTTTTGAATAATACTTGATGCTTGTTTTACTTCACCTATTTAGAATACCGTACACAATTGTAATTTCAAGATATTAAATACTGACCAGCATTCCAATAGAAATGTAGTTTTTTTAAATAATTTCTAGATATTTGACCATTTTTCTCCAAGTTTACAAATTTTAACATTTGCTACCTGTAACAAAATATCCACAATTAAACCATACTCTTTCGGCTTCCTTCCCTTTTTCAAGTTTTATTAACATGTTAATTGGAGAAACTATGGTATAGTTATGGTGTGAAAATTAAAAGTAAGAATAACTTTTTTTGAGTTAGAGAAATGTCTAACTCCACAAGGAAAGCTCCTTCGATTGATTTTCGCAGGAATAATTATCCTTTGAATGTCCTCAAGGCGCTTTCGCATTTCTTAATACATATTAGGAGTGATCGTAATGAGTGAAGCAGCAAAAACACTTGAAGGCTGGTATAGTTTACACGACTTCCGCGCAATTGATTGGACGTCTTGGAAGATGTTATCAAGTGATGAACGCCAAACGGCTATTCATGAGTTCCTATCCCTTGTTGACAAGTGGAACAGAACTCAAAGTGAGAAAAATGGCAGCCACGCATTATATTCAATCGTTGGCCAAAAAGCTGATTTTATGATGATGATCTTAAGACCGACATTAGAGGAAATTAATGAAATTGAAAATGAATTCAATAAGACAAAGTTAGCAGAATATACAGTACCTGTTTATTCCTATGTGTCAGTCGTTGAATTAAGCAATTATTTACCTTCCGATCAGGATCCATATCAAAGCCCTGAAATCCTTGCTCGGCTTTACCCAATATTGCCTAAAGCGAAGCATGTATGCTTCTATCCAATGGATAAACGCCGTCAAGGCAATGATAACTGGTATATGCTTCCGATGGAGGACCGTCGTGACATGATGCGCAGCCATGGTATGATTGGCCGACAATACGCAGGCAAAGTAAAGCAAATTATTACTGGTTCTGTTGGCTTCGATGATTACGAATGGGGCGTTACTTTATTCTCTGACGATTCTCTTCAATTTAAAAAGCTTGTATACGAAATGCGCTTTGATGAAGTAAGTGCACGTTATGGCGAATTCGGCTCATTCTTCATTGGAAATCTTCTTGAGGAAGATCGAGTAGGCAAGCTGCTGCATGTAAATTAATCTCTTAAACTCCCAGCTCTGTCTGGGAGTTTTTTTATTGTATAGGAAATTATAATTTTCGCTATCTGTTGATAACTTGAGATATAGTTTATCTACGTTCAGCTCCAGCGCCTACCTCCTCGAGGTCACAAGCCAATCCTCCCAGAAAGGTAAAGAACACCTTTCCGTGAGGCTCGTCTTGTGCTTGTCGGAGGTGAGCAAGGCGCTTGCGCATTTGTTCCTAAGAAATTAACGAATGATCCCCCTTTTTGATCCTTAACCTCTACAATATCTCTCCTAAAATAAGCGATAAATTAGAGCATTTACCCGCAATAAATATTGGAATAAAAAAAACGGCCAATACATACCTATGAATTAGTGAGTGTTTATCCTTACCTTTTCAATGTTATTGATTTTTCTCAAGGTATCGCAAGGAAATCTTTCAATCGTTATTTAAGATTCGGACCCTTTTGAGAAAATATGATTAAACTCCACTTTTTTGTTTTAAAGCTGCTTTGAGAATTAAATAAGCAAAACGTTGCTCCACTTGCACTACTATATCGTTCAGCTTTAGTGGCCGCGAGCTCCACTCTATGGGTTTGGAATGATTTTGATTTTTGGGAGGGAAAAAAGAGTGAGTCAATCTAATTTTAATCCGTACACAACTATACCATATTATGGGTATCAGCAGCCATTTGCAGGTGCTTCTGCACAAAGGACTACGCCGTATGGAGTCCCGCCTACGTCAATGCCAATGCAACCTGTACCAACTACAGGATCGCAAGTCACTGGCATGCTTCCAATTGAACAGTCATACATTGAAAACATTTTGCGTTTGAACAAAGGGAAGCTTGTAACTGTCTATGCTACCTTCGAAGACAAGCAACAAAAAAAATTTGAAGGTATTATAGAAGCAGCCGGCAGAGACCACCTCATAATAAGTGATCCGCAAACAGGTGTGAGATACTTAATCCCAATGGTTTATTTGGATTATGTGGTATTTAGTGAGCCAATCGAATACGAATTTCCTGGAATTACCCCACCATCTGGTATGCTATCGCAATATAGCCCACGATAATACTTAGATTTTTTAGCGAAAGCCTTAGCTATTATTTATGCGAATAATAAAACCAGTATCTACATTGAAAAGAAAATATATGTTCAACCCCAAAAAGAAGCTTTGACACAATGGTCAAAGCTTCTTTTTGTTATAGATACTTAACAGCAGCAATAATCAGCAGCACCCAAGCTACTAAAAAGGAAACTCCGCCAAACGGAGTGATCGCACCCAGTATACCTACTTTTGTGAGCGTTAATACATATAAGCTTCCAGAGAAAAGGATAATACCAATTAACATCATCCATCCAGACCAAGATAATAAGGAACTGTCCGGCAATTTGCCAAGCAATACCCCTATCACCAATAAGCCTGTTGCATGGAACATTTGATACTGTACACCTGTTTGCCAAATTTCCATATACTTTGGTTCTACCATTTTTTCAAGTCCGTGAGCACCGAATGCTCCTAGTGCCACTGATAAGAAAGCATTCAATGCCCCTAGAATAATAAATAACTTCATTTCATCTTCCCTCGCATCTCAAAAAATATAGTTCAAACTTATTTGATTTTAAAAATCAAATAATGAATCCCCGTTTGCCTCATCCTCCATTTCCAATCTCTTTGTCTGTTGAATACTAGCTGGTTGTACTGGTTGGACCTGTTGGACGGCTGGGGGCATATATGCAGTTGGTGTTGAAGAGATTCCCTTTGTTGTCTCAGGCTCATCAAGAATGAGTTCACATAGTGATTTCATAGCTTGGACTCTTTCCCTCATCCTGGCAGTTGTTGAACTATCCTTCGCTTCCATTAATTCCTTCTCAATCTTTCCAAGCAATTGCTGAACGGAAATATTCAACATCATCACCTCTTACGATTCTAATACTTATTATATTCAAAGAGCTTTCTTTTCAAAACGTAAGCAATGCTTGCCAGAAGCTCGCATTACCTCTACTGAAGGCAGATTGTTCAATCTACATTATACATGAAACCATATGGATTTTCGATTACACTGCTTTCTCTTGCCCTTTAATAGTCAAAAAATGTCTGTTTCACGTGAAACGTGTCGATTTTTGTAAAATCCTCATTAAACCTAAATGATTTCAACAATATACATGTTTTTTCTAGTTAATCAAAAAAAGTCCCAACCAAAAGGTCAGGACTTTTTCTCCTATTATCCTAGCAATCGATGGTATATGGTTTTTGCTTGTGCTAAATCTTTTGTACCATGGATCAATGCTCGTCCATCTTTAAAAATAACAAGCCGCTGTTCGCCCATTTCAACAGAGATCAAGTAAGGGTTCCCTTTGACAGTATATCCAAGAGATGTTAACTGTCGAGACAAATCTCCTAAATGAAGATCTTGCTGCATTGGCGGGCGAATCTGTACGGTATCTCTTCCGCAAAGGACGGTTGATTTCATCATATTTTCGCTGTCGAGATATGGATACGTTCGATTTATTCCGCATGACAGACAGCCTTCATCCTTTGCCTTCGAAACTTTCATACTCGTATATTGATTTCTCCATAAATCGAAGCTTACAAAAGAAGATCGAACAGCATCCCAGTCTTCCACAAGCATTTTTAAAGCTTCGGCGGTTTGATGTGAAATAACCATTTGCACGGTCGGGGCAATGATCCCTCCTGTATCACAGGTCATTCCTTGAATGGGCATTTTTTTAAGTAAACAATTTAAGCAAGGTGTCTTCCCTGGAACAATGGAGAGGCTCATGCCAAAGCTGCCGACGCACGCTCCAAATATCCATGGGATCTTATACTTCTGAGAAATATCATTAATGGCCATTCTCGTTTCAAAATTATCCGTTGCATCTATTATTAAATCTACACCTTGAACGAGCTCCTCAAGTTTTAATGCAGTAGCATCCGTAATAACCGCTTGAATGTCTACATCTGAATTAATCATTCGTAATCTGCTGGCCGCCGCTGCTGCCTTAGGGAGCTTCTTTTCTACATCCTGCTCCGTATAAAGCTGCTGACGCTGGAGATTACTTGCTTCCACATAATCGCGATCAACAATTGTTAGCTTACCTATGCCAGCTCTTGTTAAAATTTCTGCGTTGCCAGAACCTAAAGCTCCAGCCCCAATCATTAAAACATGCTTTGAACGGATTTTCTCTTGTCCATCTTTTCCTATGGAAGGAAAAAGTGTTTGCCGGGAATACCTTTCATCCATGATCAAAACTCCCCTCGATTAACCTCCGCTAACAGGAGGAATAAAGGCTACAGCATCCCCATCATGAATAACTTCCTCATTTGAAGCAAATTCCTCATTAATTGCTGTCATGACATGTTCAAGATTCACTGCTTCATATTTATCAGATATAAGCTGTTTAAGCTCAGCGACTGTTTTACCGCTAGCATCTAGCTGAACAGAGTCTCTTCCTACCGCATCACGTAAATGAGCAAAAAATAAGATATTATTCATTTAAGTCCTTCTCCTCCGGTTTTCCTTTTGGATATGCAACTGTTTCAAGTTGGTTTCCGATCCATTCTTCCCCATCTTCCCAATGCTCTTTTTTCCAAATTGGGACGATTTCCTTAATACGCTCGATCGCATATCGATTTGCTTCATACGCATCCGCTCGATGAGGTGTGGAAACAGCAATAACGACTGCGATATCTGTAATATCCAGCCTCCCGACTCGATGAGTAATCGCAACGTCGGCACCACTCCATCGTTCCTTTATCTCCTGGCCAATTTGCTCAAGCTTTTTCACAGCCATTGATTCATAGGCTTCATAAACTAAGTATAAAGTTTTTTTCCCATGAGTTAGCTCACGAACGGTCCCGATAAAGGTTGTGATGGCGCCCGCTTCGCGCTGTACAACCTTATCAATGACCTCCTGAATGATAATAGGTTCCTTAGAAATCTCGTAGAAGTTCAATTGCTCACCCGTCCTTTCCTTTAAAAAATTATCCTTCACATTTGCTATTAAAATAAATCGGCTCTGGGTTCTTTTCTATCATATAACCGCCAATTCCTTCTACTTGCTCTATAAATCCCTCAGACTGAATAACTTCAATTAAACTTCTTCCTTGCGCACTTTCATAAAAATCTTTTGTCATCAGTAGATCATAATGCTCATCTGAGACTGGAATGAAATCAAGTCCCATTGATTTTGCTGCAGGATAGATACCAAGGCCAACAGTATCCTGATCCCCTTTCACCTCTGCAGCAACACTTAAATGAGAAAACATTTCGCGTTCATAGCCTATGATTTCTTCAACACTCATTTCACTTTCTCTTAACAGCATGTCGAAAAGGATTCTTGTACCCGCGCCTTTTTGTCGATTAACAAAATGGGCCTGCTTATTTCTAATATCAGTTATTGTTTTTATTTCAAGCGGATTGCCCTTCGGCAACAGCCAGCCTTGTTTTCGTTTTAAAAATGGATAAAGAACAACCTCTTTATCTGCTAAAAATCTTTGAATATAGGTTTTATTATATGTTTTCGATTCAGGGTCTAGCAGATGGATCCCAGCCACATGAGCTTCAGCCTTCTTAATAGCCATCATTCCTGCTAGACTTCCAACATGGGAAGACATAATGCTAGCGCTTCTATTCCTTTTTTTCATTTCAGAGGATAATAGATCAATTGTTAAATCATGACTTCCGATAAATACAATGGTATTTTTAATCTCTTCCAAAGGCTTTAGCAATTCAACCTCAGCATATTCTCCCTGTTCATAGCCAAGGCTCGTCGGAGGAATCACAAGCAGCCCGTCAGCACGGACAAGCGACATAGTCACACCTGCGGCCCGTGAAAGCGGGTTGGCAATAAATTCTCCAGCAACAAAGCCAATATTCATACGAATAAAATCTTCAGCGCCCATCGTCCCTACGATTCGGCGTCCTAGCTTCACCTTTAGCTTCAGCCTTTTTGGTTCCGAAACTTGCAAAAACTCACAAATCAATGGTCTTACGAACCATTCCAACGCTAAATAGGCGGATACTGAATATCCCGGGATACCAATGATGATCGTTTCGTTAATCTTTCCAATAATCACAGGCTTACCTGGCCGAGTTGCTACCCCGTGAGTAAAGACCTCTCCCAGCTCTTCAATCATATGGACTGTATAATCCTTTGAGCCAGCTGAGGATCCTGCATTAATCACGACGATATCAGCTTGCTCCGAGGCTTTCAAAAGAGTCGCTTTTATTTGCTCAGGCTCATCCTTCACAATGGCATTTAGTTGAGAGGCTCCACCCCATTCAGATATATAATTCACGATAACAGTTCCATTAAATTCAATTAATTTACCAGGGGCAATGTCATCACCTGGATTCATAAGCTCGTTTCCAGTTGGAATAATTGTAACTGAAGGCTTTTTTATCACTGGGATGGTTAATGTACGTGATGCAAGAAGCACTCCGATATCAACTGGACGAATGATATGCCCCTGCGGAAAAAGCATTTCTTCCTGCACGATGTCTTCCCCAATTGGACGAATATGCTGCCATGGTGAAGCGGGCTCAATGATTTCGACCGTCTCTTCATTAAGCTCCTCTACGTGTTCAATCATAATAACTGCATCAAATGACGAGGGTACTTGATTCCCTGTATCCACATAGATAAAATCTTCATTACGTTTTAACTGAATCGGATTTTGCTCATGAGCTGAATAGGTTTGTTCAGCGACTACAGCAATCCCATCCATTGCTGATGCATGATAATGAGGCATTGAACTTTTTGCAAAAACCGGCTCAGCCAAAACTCTTCCTATAGATTTTGTTGATTCAAGCCACTCTACTTCCCTTTTTGGCCTAAAATGTTTAATCATCTCATTTTTTGCCTCAAGTCGTGGCTTGTCCTCCAAATATATTTTTCTTCTATAATGATTTGTTGTCATTGGTCCTACCCCTTATTGAAATATTCTTACCGGAACGAGTTCCCCCTTTTGAACTCCTTCTTTCGGAGCCTCAATTTCAATCATCCCCTCACTTTGTACGAGAGTGGAAATGAGGCCAGATTTTCCAAATATCGGTTCAGCATACCATTGTCCTTCCTCTTCAAAAAGCCGGACTCTTATAAAGTCTGTTCTTCCAGGAGAAGACGGAATATTTTTTGTTACCTTTGCAAAGGTTAGCTGCTTTTCTTGAGACTTTAAGCCCTGCAGCTGTTCTAAAATGACTTTTCCAAACAGATGAAAAATAATGACCGCTGAAGCCGGGTGACCCGGAAGACCAATGACAGGCTTTTTATCTGCTAATGCCAATATAGTAGGCTTACCAGGCTTTATCGCCACACCATGGACGAACACACCAGGCTCACCAAGTGATTGAATGACATCTACAGAATAGTCCTTTGTTCCAACTGAACTGCCTCCAGAGATGACTAAACAATCTGTTTTGGCTAATAATTCTTCTGCTACCTTCTTATACTCTTCTCGATTATCCGGTACGATTCCTCCGTATAGGAAGGTGAACCCCCATCCATTCACAAGTGCCCCAATCGTCATGCTGTTCATATCCCTTATCTGACCTGGTGCAAGCTTGTCAGTGTCGATTGGGACAATTTCATCTCCTGATGATAGATATCCAATAACCGGCTTTCTAACAACAACTACCTCTGTAATCCCTTGTGAAGCGAGTGCGCCTAATTCTTGTGAGCGAAGCATCGTACCCTTTTTCAATAAAAGTTCACCTTGCCGCATATCTTCTCCAACAGAAATGACATTTTCTCCTGGAGCTGCTTGTCTGTATATATTAAGCAGACCGCTCAAATCCTCACAGTGTTCAATCATTACGACTGCGTCACTTCCCTCTGGCAGCATCCCGCCTGTCGGAACATACATAGCCTCAGAAGCTTGAATGGCTTGATGTGGGGCCTGACCCATCTTTACCTCTCCAACGAGAGTAAGAAATCCTGGCATGCTTTCAGAGGAACCGAATGTATCCTTTGCCTTTACCGCATACCCATCAACCGATGAGCGGCGAAAATCTGGAACATTTTCCTTTGCGTAAATATCTTCAGCTAAAACGAAATGAAGCGCTTCAAAAAGAGGCTTTGTTATATATTCAGTCAACGGATTAATCTGATCACTTATTAACTTGAATGTTTCTTCAACCGATTTAACCTGAAAAAATTTCATTTTTAATCTCTGCTTTCTTTTTTTATCATAGGCTGGTTTTATTCCAAATGATCGTTTTCTATTTTTAAAGCCTCTTCGAATTCCACTGGATGATTCATATTAAATAAGTGACGTTCCCTATAATGGAATTCAGCCTCTTGAAGATCAGCTTCCGTGACGATCTTTGTATTTACCTTAGCTAAAAACTGTCGTATTCGCAGCTCCTGATTCTGTAAAGAACCATTCAATTCCGTAAGAGCATCTTTGCGATACGCTGCAAATAAAGGATGAAGCTGTCCGGAGATGTTCGGTACAGCTGCCTGGTAATCTTTTAAAAAGTCGAGCAAAATCGTGCCTAATTCTGATGATATAAACGGCATATCACAGGCAACCACTAGATTATTATCAGTATGAGAGGCATCCAATCCTGCATGTATTCCTGCAAGGGGGCCCATCCCCTTCCATTGATCGTGCACCATCGGGTAACCGAGATATTGATACTCTTCAAATGTATTTGTCACAATGATAATTTCAGAGACTGCCTTTTTAAGTTCTGCAGCAATTTTTTCAATAACCGTTTTATCATCTATTTTCAATAGGGCTTTATTTGTTCCCATCCTGCTCGATTTGCCGCCTGCCATTATGATTCCCGTTGTCCGCATATTATCACCTGCCTGAAAATTAATGAGCTCCCGAAACTTGTGGAATACCAAAACCCTTCTCTTGAGCTATATAATCAAGGTGAATACTTTTTACATCTAATAAAGTTGGAGATTCCTTTTTGAACATTTGTCTCACATCGATAACTTTAGTATACCCTTTACACTTGTTGCACGCATGGATTTCTGCACTTTCTTCCTCTTCGATTTTGATTATGACAAGTTCTCCTTCTGTTCCACAGTGGGCACAGCTAATTTTCTTTTCTTCCCAAGAATGGAGGCAGCGAGGACATGTCATTTCCTTCTTGCCCGATTTATCAATTATGGCAAAACGAGCAGGTTCACCACAGGAAGGACAGCCTTGATTATGATCCGATTTTTTCAATTTATCTTTTAATTTTTCTGCTGATTTTTGTAAATAAGGGCGAACAGCGTGCTCTGCTGCAAACATAGGAAGCCATTCTGGTAGATCATTTTCTTCAGCAAATTTCTTAAAATAAATATCATTTACAACAATTGCTTCTTTAAACCATCGTTGAAGCACATCGTCATTTAAAAGTGAAATTGTTTTATCTGCTGAAACTTTCAGCTCTGATTTATTGCGACATATTAATGCGAACAACTCTTCAATAAAGGTTCGGTATTGATGGAAGTCAATAGCGAGTTCCAGCTGTGAGAGGTATGGAGCTTTCATTTCCTTTATTTTTTCGATTCCATTAATGATGATATCGGAACATTGCTCACTCCATTTATCATTTAACGCCTGAATATCTTTTTGCAGCTTTTCATACTCTGAATCAAGCACATTTATTTTTGCCATAAAAAACACCGCTTTCGGTTTTATTTAACTAATGCAAATAGAGGAAAGGCTACCCTTCATTCAGGGTAGCTCTTTCGCATATTAACGGGCAGTCAGACCCCTACTGATGGAAGTTTCACTTTATTCCAAATGTCAAAAGCCTTTCGGCGTTCACATTAAGCTTGTTTCCTTTGTTGCTTTTCCTCTTGTAATTCATCATACCAACGTCCATGATGGTCTTTTGCATACTCTTCTGTAACATCCCCTTTTGTGATACCTCTCATAGAAGGGCGAGCAGTTACTAGAGACATATAAATATGACCAACAGCGACAGCTACAGCTAGGCCGAGGCCGATATTATGGATTGGGTATGCCCACCATACAACTACAGATGGGAAAAAGGCTGGAAACCACATAACTAAACCTGAACTAATTAGCATGAGTGTTGTTACAATCATTAACCAAGAATTCACTTTTTCTCCAGCGTTAAAGAAGTCTTGTTTTGGAACCTTCGCTTTTAGTCCGAAGAACTCTCTTAGAAATTGTGGAAAAAACATTAAATCATGCTTTTTCCAAGAGAATATATTTTTCATCCAATTTTTAAAGCCTTTGAAATCAAAAATGATCATGATGAATAGTGGTAACATAAATGCCACCGCAGCGATTCTGTGTATTAAGCGAGCACCAGCCGGTCCACCAAAAACAGGATATAGCCAGTCAAAAAACTCCGTGTACATTGGAAGGGCCGAAATATATAGAGTAAAAAATGCGCCTGCATTTACCCAGTGAGCTATGATAAAACCTTTATTGAATCGTTTAATCGTTTTTGGGGTTTTTCCATTACTCATGATCCTGGCCTCCTTCATGTTCACCTTTTCCTTTATTAATCGCAGTAGAAATCGCTGCACCAATAACTGCCATCGTCGTTGCACCTAGCATCATTTTCCCAAGTGGCTGTGCATAATCCTTCCAAACAATTTGGGAAAGAGCAACCTTTGGATCTTCTGGTAGGCCATAAACAGTTGGCTTATCAGCAAGAAGATAGACTGTCGTTGTACCTTTAATCCCTGAAGGATTGTAAATATTTGCATTAGGGAAACGTTCTTTAATTTTTGCTAAACGCTTCTCAGCTTCCGCTAACACTTTATCCTTGTCATCATAAACTAAGCAGTTTGTGTGGCAAGATGTTACACATGCAGGTCTTAGTCCTTCTTCTAAGCGGCCTGTGCAAAGATCACATTTTTGTGCTTTACGGTACTCTTTGCCTTTCTTATCTACATAAGTTGCCAGTTGGATCACACCAAATTGACAGTTATTCACACAATATCCACAGCCTACACATTTATCGGCATCGACAACAACAGAACCGAATTTTGTATGGCTAATCGCTGTCTCTGGGCATGCTTTTTCACAGAAAGCTTCTCCGCAGTGATGGCAAGACTTATGTCTAAACAACCATTCAAAATTACCGTTTGCCGTTACTTGTTCGTCATAGGTAATGACATTCCAAGTATTTGCTGTTAGTGTATTATGAGATTGAATACTGCCTGTGAACTCCTCTGGTTCAGCAGGGAGGTCATTCCAGTTTTTACACGCCACCATACATGCACGGCATCCGTCACATTTCGTCACATCAACAAATTTAATATAATCCGCCATTATTTCGCCCTCCTAATATCACAAAGGAACGCCTTAAATTCAGGAATTGTTGTGTTAGCATCTCCAATGTTTGGAGTTAAGACGTTGGCAGTTGCACCTGTTGCAATCCCGTTATAACCGAAATGCCACGGCATACCAATATGGTGAACGGTTTTATCTTTTAGCTTATAAGGCTTAAAGCGTTTTGTGATCAATGCATATGCTTCAATTTCACCACGGGCTGACGAAACAATTATTCTATCTTTATAGGCAATACCCTTTTCTTTTGCAAGCTCTTCACTAATTTCAATATACATATGCGGAACAAGCTCAGCCAACCAAGGAACATTTCGAGTCATACTCCCTGATTGCCAATGCTCAGATACACGGTAAGTCGTTGCAACAATTGGATATTTTGAAACATCGCCTTTAGCATTTGTTGCTTTTTCACCGAACTGAACAGCTGGGTTTAATTGAACGCTAGAGAACGCATTAGAAATTGGATTTTCATACGGCTCGTAATGCTCTGGGAATGGTCCCTCGTTAATGCCCGCGAACAATGCTCCTTTACCGCCTGCAATCATAATAAATGGATCTATGAATGTTGGATCATCCGGTCCTTTTGTTGCTGCGAAATCCGGAATGTCATTTCCTTTCCATTTTCCTTCGACTGAATTCCATACTATCCCTACTCGATCTTTACTCCATGCTTTTCCATTCAAGTCTGAACTTGCACGGTTATATAAAATACGGCGATTTGCTGGCCAAGCATAAGACCAGTTCAAGAAATTACTCATGCCCTCATTCGTGTTATCCCGGCGCTTTGCCAGATTCTCATTTTCAGGATAGAAGCCACAATAAATCCAACAGCCGCTGCTCGTTGATCCATCATCCTTTAAATCTCCAAAGCTTTTAATCTGCTGTTTTGTTTTCATATCATAACCATTTATTTCACGACAAACTAAGTCGATATCTGGATGATCGGATTCACCATAATTCCAAGTCAAAGCTTTCAATGACATATCAGAAGGATTTGGACTGTTTTTGTACAGCTCTTTAAGACGACGTGCTAACATATGGACTATTTCTAAGTCGGCTTTTGACTCACCTTTTGGTTTAATTGCCTGCCAGCGATACTGCATCCAGCGCCCAGAATTAGTTACTGAGCCTTCCTTTTCATAAGATGAGCATGCTGGAAGGAAAATAACTTCCGTTTGAACTGATGCTGGATCAGATCCTGCTTCTTTTTTCCAGAATGAAGATGTTTCTGTTTCAAATAAGTCAATCGACACCATCCATTTTAAATTGGCAAGTGATTTAATGGATTGGCTTGCATGCGGTCCCCCTACTACCGGGTTGGCACCGAACATCATTAATCCTTCGAACTCTTTACGGTACATGGCATCAAATAATCGAATATAAGAATAATCTTTGCCAGCACCTAGCTTCGGCATAAAATGATACCCAAATTCATTTTGCTTTGTAGCATTGTCACCGTAGAATGATTTCAACATACTCGTATAGAATTTCGGCTTATTTGTCAAATAACCAGACTTTGGTGTAATGCGATCAAGGAATCCTTGGTACGTTACATCAGCGTCAGTCGGCACTTCCATATAGCCTGGAACGTTATGGTAAAGTAGACCAAAATCTGTTGAGCCTTGAACATTTGATTCCCCGCGAAGCGCATTAACACCGCCCCCGGCAATCCCTATATTCCCCAACAACAGTTGGAGAATAGCGTAAGAACGAATATTTTGTGTACCAACTGTATGCTGAGTGCCACCCATCGCATACAGAATTGTACCTGCCTTTCCTACTTCTCCTGTTGAAGCATATGCTTTACAAATTTCTTTATAAGTTTCTTTGTCAGTGCCTGTTACACCAACAACTGTATCAATATCATAGCGAGAATAGTGCTTTTTCATAAGCTGGAAGACACAACGAGGATCTTTTAATGTTGGATCCTTGATAATTTTATCTTCCTTGTCCTTTTTAAAGCCCCATTGCTTTTTATCGTATTTTCTTGTTTTCTCATCATATCCGTTGAAAATACCATCCTTAAATGAATACTGATCATCAACGATATAAGAGGCATTTGTATAGGCTGATACATATTCTTTATGATAGAGCTCATTTTCGAGAATATAGTTTATCATCCCGCCAATGAAGGCGATATCAGTTCCAGAGCGGAGCTGAGCATAGGTATTAGCCATCTGCGATGTTCTAGTATAGCGTGGATCAACTGAGATTAGTTTTGCGCCCTTTTCAATAGCCTTAGAAATCCATCTAAAGCTGATCGGGTGATTCTCAGCAGGGTTCGCACCGATGACCATTAGTACATCAGCATACTGAAGATCATTCCAGTGATTTGTCATTGCGCCACGACCGAATGAAGGTGCCAGACCGGCAACCGTTGAACTATGTCATATTCGGGCCTGGTGCTCGATATAAGTTAACCCTAGACCGGCACGAAATAATTTATGCAATAAATGACATTCTTCATTATCAAGAGCGGCTCCGCCTAAATAGGCAATTGCGTCTGTTCTATTCACGATCACGCCATTTTCCTTATGAACAAATGTACGGTCACGCGTTTCTTTAATATTTTGAGCAACTTTATCAAGTGCCCAGTCCCAGTCTACCTCTTTCCATTTATTACTTCCCGGAGCACGGTACATTGGTTTTGTAATCCGTTTTTCAGACGTATAAACTTGACGTACTGTTGTTCCTTTACTACATAAGGTCCCTTCATTGATCGGATGATCCGGGTCTCCTTCTGAATAAATAACATCGTTATCTTTCGAGTAAACGAGTATTCCACATCCTACTGAGCAATATGGACAAATAGTAGATGTTGGTTTTAATTCTGCAATTTTAAAATCTTTGGACTTTGCTCTTGCTTTCTTATCGTCAAAGCCTAGTTCAACAACAGCAATCGTAGCCGCTACAGCACCAGACAATTTTAAGAACTGCCTTCTAGTAAAATCCATGCCTTCTCCCCCTTTTTACATATATAGGATCTATTTAAACCAAATAATATGGGTAAACCCCTAAGCTCTTTCTTCAAGGTCATTGATGACCCTTCCAAATGAAGTATAAGGAATAGCCATTCTTCCCCTTAAATAACCAACCACTTCGACATTTAAAAATTTGGCTAATTGAATAGCTTGTTTTGTTGCTGCTGTCCGTGAGCCGATAACAGCAAATCCAAACTTTGCTGCTTTAGAAAGCATTTCATAGGAAACGCGTCCTGTTGTCAAAAGAAGCAACTCCTTTGGATTACAGCCTGTCCGGATGGCATGACCAATAATTTTGTCCACAGCGTTATGTCTGCCTATATCCTCTCGAACAGTTATTTCACCATTTGCATGAACAATACACGCACCGTGCATGCCTCCTGTTTCCGCATACAATGGAGAGTTTTTGGCAAATTCGCTTCGCTTCTTCAATATATAGCTTAATAGATAGGTATTTTCTGACTGTACTTTAGTAAACGTTTTCACATCCGTCATCGAGAAAAATGTGACTCCTCTTCCACAGCCAGCTGTATAATGCTTCTTCTTCGAAAACATTATTTCTGGATCAAAACCATCCTTAAAGGAGACTTCAAGTATTCCTGTCGTTTCATCATAATGAATGGACTTTATATCCTCTCGACTAGCAATCATACCTTCTGAAAACAAATATCCGTATGCCCAATCTTCTAAATCGTGATTCGTTAGCTGAAAAACAGCCATTTCATATCCATTGATTCTGAGAGTTATAGGAAACTCTTCTGGGCACCCCTTTTTATTCATTACTTTCTCTCCTTTATGAGGAATGCACCTCTTTGTATTCTAAGAAGGAATACTATATTATTCCGTGACTTAAGTCACAAAAAAGTAAGACTATTGGGTATTTATTATGTTGCTATAATGTAAATTATTTACTTGATCATAGTACGGTTTCATCTTAACTGCCCACGAATAAACAAACAGTAATATTTATCACATGTATATAGTGAAAATATTACTAACTTCAGATTGTTCACAATATGTTCATTTATAATTTGTGAATGATTTGTGTCTTCATAGAATGTTCAAATTTTCAGGACAGAGAAAATTAATCAAATCTTAATAATTCCCCCCTATACTGAAGGCGAAAATTAGTAATAGTTTTCAAACCCTTGAAATGACAATTTTCAAATAGGAAGGGAGATTACCATGAACAAATTATTTCTATCATCTGTTATTGGAATTGCCACACTATTAGTTGTAGGATTTTCCATAACTTATTTAGTTGTAAAAGCTTCAGATAAAAATGTAGCAGTAGATTCACAGATAAATAACGAAGACAGCCAAGATCCGTCAGAAGAAGTGGCTAAGCATCCATATGCTCCTCCAAGTCTTGACGATGTTCCTGAAGGAGAAGAAGGAGAATTGATAAAGCTTGGCTACAAATACGCAACGGAAACTAGCACAGCATTAGATGGGTATGTTGGAAACACATTAAACTGCGCAAGCTGTCATGCTGATGGGGGATATGGAGGCTCTCTGGACCTAGTAGGTATTTCAAAAACCCATCCACAATATAATCCTAGGGCCGGTAAAGAGGTTACACTTGAAGATCGAATTAATGGCTGCTTTAAAAGGAGCATGAATGGGAAACCTCTTCCGAAGGATTCACAAGAAATGAAAGCGATGGTTGCTTTCTACGATTACATCTCACAAAATGTCCCTGATGGAACAACCGAAAGGCCTTGGGCAAAATTAAAAAAATCTGAAGCAGATATTGAGAATGTTGATATTGAAAACGGAAGGGAAATATACAATAAAGCCTGTATCTCATGCCACGGCGAAAATGGCGGCCAAGGAACTTCATTAGCCCTCTGGGGAGATGATTCATATAATATCGGAGCTGGAATGGCCAGATTAAGAACGTCAGCTGGGTTCATTCAAGAATATATGCCAAAAACGGAGGTAGGCGGATATGCACCAGGCTCACTCACAGATGAAGAAGCAATGAATCTTGCTGCATATATTAATTCACAAATGCGCCCAGACTTCCCTGATAAAATTTATGATTGGCCAAATGGCGATGCCCCAGATGATGCAGCATACGAAACACTTGCAGGGAAAAAGACTGATAACGCTGAAAAGAAATAAGAAAAGCGCAAGCGCCTTCGGAACAATCAAAGAACAGATTGTTCCTGCGATGTCTATTCGTGAAGCTTTCCTTTATGCTCACCCCCGACAAGCATAAGACAGGCCGACAGGAAGGTTGTTCTTTAACCTTCTTGGCGGACTGGCTTATGACCTCGAGGGGGTAGGCGCTGGAGCTAGACAATTCTCTAACTCGAGAAAAGTTATACTTTCTTATCTTTAAGTAAAAAGGATATGTTTAACTAGAGCCCGGTTTTATCCGGGTTTTTGCATTTTAGTTTCAGGATATAACCCAAACAAGGAAGTATTTTCTATATAATAGAAATGATTGATCTTAAAAAATCTACAAAGGAATGTGATCTTTTGATGGAAAAGCTTAGAGGAAAAACGGTCCTTATCGTAGAGGACGAGGAACGGATCAGAAGATTAATAAAAATGGCTTTAACAAAAATTGGATTTGAGGTTTTAGAAGCAGCAGATGGATTTGAGGCAAAGGAACAATATTTAAAATACGACCCTTGCTTTATCATTTTAGATATTATGCTTCCTGGTATAAACGGCAAAGAGATTTGCTCCTGGCTTCGTCAAGATTTAAAAAGCAATGTACCTATTATTATGCTCTCCGCCATCCATACTGAAAAGGACAAAGTGGAAGGATTGAAATTAGGTGCGGATGATTATATGGCAAAACCTTTCAGTCTTGACGAATTAACAGCAAGAGTCGAAACAGTATTAAGAAGAACGGCGAACAGATGTAGCAAAATAAGCTATCGAGGATTGACTCTAAAGCCGATTGTCGGTATGGCCAAATTCGAGGATGCTGTACTTGATTTAACCCTTTTTGAATACAAATTGCTTTATCAATTTATGACTCATCCTGATCAAGTATTCTCAAGAGAACAATTGATCACACTCGTTTATAAAAACGAAGAAAAATTGATTAATGAACGAACCGTTGATGTTCATATTAAAAATTTGCGCGAGAAAATTGCCCAATATTCAGAGTATCCCTTTATCCAAACGGTCAGAGGCATTGGGTACAAGTTTACGACATAAATAAAGAAAACATCCTCCAAAAAGTAGAAGGATGCTAAATTTCTTTCCTTTGAAAATAGGTGAAGCCTGATAGAAAAAACAGAACTAGACTTCCGAGAATAACAATCATCAGAGTTTCCATTGGCACATTCAATGCACCGAAGCTTTCCTCCGTTGTTGGCATCATAGCTAAAAAAGGCTGTGCCCACGGATAGTAAGGTCCAAATTGCTCTGAATTCACAACCAAAATATTGGGCAGTGTAAAAACGACATTGATCGCAAGAGGGGCAGCAAAGCTCGACCAAGCAACGGAGACAAATAGCTGCAGTGCTACAAGAGGAAGACTTGCAATCCAGCCCCCAATTGCACTTGTTAAGATCATTTTCCAAGGCAATGCCCCCTCGAATCCTTTTAGCTGCCCGACAAGTACTAACCCTCCGGCAAACAAAACCTGTGTGATGGCAAGTAAGCTGATCACAATAAGGAATTTCGCGATATAAACATTGCTGCGTGAAACTGGCATAGCTAGAAGCTGCTTCCAACCGCCTCCAAGATGTTCATAACGACAAACAAATGCTGAAAAAACACCGGTTAACAAAGGGAAAAATAATAACGCATGTAAAAAAGACATGGCACTTAAGGTTATCTCCCATTTATAAGGGGTATCTTCAACCGATTGCCCTAAGCCCGCTAAAGTGGCTAACACCGGGCTAATAAATATTAACAGCCATATAGATGATTTCCTTAGCTTTAAAAATTCTGATCGCAACACTTTCCCCATGCTATTGCACATCCTTTCTGCCAAAATCAATACTGCCCATTAAGTAGATAATTAGCCCTAAGCCCAATCCAGCAAATACTGAATAAATCGGGTCACCCCAGCCATTTTCCAAAGATGGCCATTTCCAAGGGAACCAATCTGGGAAGTTAAAGGACATCATCGATAAAATCGTGCCAACAATTCCTACGACCAATGGAATGGCTTGGTTTTTCATTGTAATGGACAACCACATATGGAAAGCAACGAAGGGCATGGCCGCCAAATAAGGGAAGTAAGCCATTTTTAGCAGGGAAAGAAAAGGAATCTCCGTCCCGAATTTCAGAATAATACCTAAAATAATGATTCCTATGAAGAGCAGCGTGCTTGATGCAAAAAGTAAAACGGCCGCTAAAGCAAATTTACCTGTAAAAACTCTTAGCTTCGATATAGGCAAAGCTAACAGCTGCTTCCACGAATTCGTTTGATGTTCGATGCCGGCAATCATCGATGCAATGATCGTTAATCCGAGCATGAGAGCTGGAATGGCTAAATAACGAGCCTCACCAATTAGCCCTCCCCACAAATCGTCTGCATAGAGCTTCGTTAAATAGTCGTAGCGAAGACCAAAGTTGACTGCTTCTAATGCCACGACTCCAAAAGGCCCAAGGAAAATTAAAAACCAGATCATTTTTCGTTTTATTTTTATCAAATCGGAAGCGAAGGTCTTTAACATTAAAGACTCCCCTCCCCGCTTGTTAACTCTAGGAAAATATCTTCCAATGATTTTTTCTCCTCCTGAACTCGAAATACGGAGAAACGGTTATGAATAAGCTCCTCAACAACAGTGGAGATAGCTTCATCTGAGGAATGCGGCAAATAGATCTGCTTATTCTCCATCTCTGCTTGGATGCCTTTTGAAAGAAGCATTCTCCATGCTTGTTCAGTTTCATTCACTTTAATAGCAATTTTGCTTTTCGACCTTTGCCTTAAAGTTTCAATGGAATCTTGAAAAATCATTTTCCCCTTTGTAATAATTCCTACCTGGGTCGCCATTTGATCCATTTCGGAAAGTAAATGGCTCGAAACTAGAATCGTAATGCCATGTTCCTTAGGCATGCTTTTAATCAATTCTCTAATTTCAAGAATACCTGATGGATCAAGGCCATTTGTCGGCTCATCTAAAATCAGCAATTCCGGTTTTCCTAATAATGCTGCCGCAATCCCTAATCTTTGCTTCATTCCGAGGGAAAAGCCTTTAACTGGTCTCTTTGCATCATTAGACAATCTGACAATAGAAAGAACTTCATCTATCCTTGATTTCGGAGCGTCCAGTAAAATACGAATCGCTTCTAGGTTCTCATACGCCGTTAAATGGCCATAATAGGAAGGATATTCGACTAATGAACCCACTTTCTTTAATACTGTAAGCTTTTCTTTTTTCATATCCTTTCCAAAAATTTGAATGGAACCATATGTAGGCTTCGCTAGTCCGAGAAGCATGCGGATCGTTGTCGTTTTTCCAGCTCCGTTCGGTCCTAGAAATCCGTAAATTTCACCCTTCTTAATTTGAAGGTTCACACTTTCCACTGCATACCGATTCTTAAATTTTTTCGTTAATTTATTTGTTTCAATAATAAATTCACTCATCCTTATCACCTCGATTACCATCATAACCAGCCTTGGTTAAAAAGAAGGGTGGATGAAGTTTAAAATTCGTTTAAAAAAGAGTCTATGTTAAACTTCCCTGTTGATTTCCGCTGCAGGCACTTAGCGATCACGGGCGGTCCGGAAGCCTCCTCGTCGCTATCGCTCCTGCGGGGTCTCCCTTTGACTCGCTTCTCCCGTAGGACATTGAATAATCTTCCCCGAATAACCACCGCACGAAGGAAATGCGAATGCATTTTCGAGGATCTCGCGCCTTCCGCTCCAATCAACAACAAAATAGCATTATCAACACTGAGCTTTAACACAGCCAAAAAAGAAAAAAAAGCCGACAGCGTCAGCTTTGTTCTTTCCTACTTATTCGAATAATGGTTCCGGTTTCTCCAGTTTGAATATCCCAATGGAGCTTCATATCTTTTAACATGAGAGAAACAATGGAGAGTCCAATTCCTGCTCCTTTTCCTGCCGATTTCCCGCTCATTCCTGGTCCGTGGTCGGCAATAATGATTTGCTCCTGCACCACGTCTACCTTTACACCAATATACTTACCTTCCATTGCATGACGGTTGATATTTTGAAAAAAGTTATCGAGTATACGTTCCATCCATTGTGAATCGATGTCCCAACGAAAGGTTTTTTCTGGAAATTCAACATCCATCTGAAAGCCCCTATTTTCAAACACCGGATACCATGCCGCAAAGGAGGTCTTCACTAGCCGGACGATATCTGTTTTCTTCGGATTGTATGGATACTTTCCCGAAGTAAGTAAGGTATAGGAAAGTAGATTTTCTATTAATTGACCAAGATAATTTATTTTACTATCGATTAAATCGAGAGATTCCTTCCCCTTTTCACTTAACGCTTCTTTTTTCAAACTAAAAGCATGGCCTCTTATAGTCGTTAGCGGTGTTCTTAAATCATGTGATAAATTTGCAATTAGCTGTCTCCTTAGCGTCTCTTCTTCTTTTTCACGGAGACGGCTGCTTTCAAGCTGATGAATCATTTCATTAAATTCTATTTCCAATTGGCCAATTTCATCTTTTTTGAAAACACTAATTTGATCAGGAATACCGTTTTCCGCTGGACTTGACATGGCCTGCCTCAACCTCAATAAACGCTTCCTAATTCTAGAAAAGAATATCCATGAGATGAAAATAAAGATCGTTAATACGACCGCAACTGAAGGCATAATCCAATAATTATACTTATCAGCTAAACTATTCCCTGTTGTTTCCATTGCAGACCGAGGTACCTGCATAACCATAAAGCCTTCTTCTTTTTGCTCGCCAATTAATGCTACTACTGTAAAAGGGTCAACGCTTGACCCCCGGTTTTTTTTCATAAAATCTATAGTATGAGATGGTGACCATGACGACGGAACAGTTGCATTTTCCGGCAGCTTATATTTCGTTTGCCCTGTTTCATCCACCCAATACATTGTTGCTTCAGAATATTCTGTTTGAAGCTGCTTTAATCTTTCAGCTATTTGCTCGTCTGTAGCACCTGTTAAGCTTTGTGCTTCTGCTTGCCACATCGATTCTAAATCGATACCATTTTGATATTTATTCGGTTCCTCTGTACCACTAAATTGAGTGTAAAATAAAATTGAAATAAGGAAAAAGGAAATTGGCAAAATTATAATGGCTAGAAATATAATTAATAAATATTGGTTCAATAAAGAGTTTTTCAATTTCATTGCTTCACCCTGTAGCCAATTCCCCTAATGGTTTCGATTATTTCAGGAGTACCTGGGTTTATTTCTATTTTCTCACGGAGATAGCGAATATGAACCATCAGTGTTTTATCGCCTTCTAGATAAGGCTCACCCCATACTGACTCATAGATTTGTTCCTTCGTTAAAATTTGGTTCGGATGACGGAGGAAGTGCATGAATATCTGGTATTGCTTGCCCGTCAAAATAATTTCCTCTCCTGTACGCTGATCGATAAACGTATTTTCGGAAAGATTAACTTGAATATGACCAAGATGCAGCTCATTTGAAAGTGATAGACCTGATCTTCTAAGCAATACCTCAATCCTTGCAGCCAATTCGTCTGGATGGAAGGGTTTTGTTAAATAGTCATCAGCAAATTGTAACCCTTGCAGCTTATCATCTACAGCTGTACGGGCTGATAGCATTAGTATCGGGATTTGAGGCGCCTCCTTTTTTAACCGCTGACCTACTGTAAAGCCATCAAGGCCAGGAAGCATCACATCTAGTATGACAAGGTCATGATTAGCTACGATTTTTTCAGATCCATCACCTGATTTTAACCATTGAATCTCAAAACCTCTATGCTCTAAATCTTCCTTTACCCAGCTACCAATCTCTAAATCATCTTCTATGTATAGAATTCTCCTCATTTTTCATCACCTATCATTATCATAGAGAAAATCAACTGGAAATTAAAGAATCTTATTTTAAAGTTTCTCCCCAAAGTGATTATTGCTATAATTAGAAAAAGATTAACCTTATCTTTAGGAAGCAAAACTTCAGGGAGGAATTTGCACATGTCGTTGAAAAAAGTCTTAACAATCGCGGGCTCAGATACAAGCGGAGGAGCTGGAATTCAGGCTGACCTTAAAACATTCCAAGAGCTTGGCGTATATGGAATGACCGCACTAACTACAATCGTAACAATGGATCCGAAAAATAATTGGGGTCATAATGTATTTCCAATTGCCATCGATACACTAAAAGCTCAATTGGAAACCATTTTATCAACTGGCATTGATGCGATGAAAACAGGCATGCTAGGTTCCGTAGAAATTATTGAGCTTGCTGCAAAAACAATTGATGAAAATAAATTAGACCGTGTCGTCATTGACCCTGTTTTGGTTTGTAAAGGAGAGGATGAGGTCCTTCATCCTGAAACAGCAGATGCATTAAGAGAAATCCTTGTTCCTCGTGCAACTGTTGTCACACCAAACCTCTTTGAAGCTTGGCAATTAGCGAAAACAGGTCCAATTAAAACCGTTGATGATATGAAGGAAGCAGCTGTCAAAATTCATGAGCTTGGCGCAAAATATGTGTTAATAAAAGGCGGCAGCAAATTGGAGCATGAGAAAGCAGTTGACCTTCTATTCGATGGCAAGGAATTCAAGCTATACGAAAGCGAACGCGTTAATACAACTTATACACATGGTGCTGGCTGCACATACTCATCTGCCGTTACAGCAGAGCTTGCAAAAGGCAAATCTGTCGTGGAAGCTGTTCAAACCGCAAAAGAATTCATTACAGCTGCCATCAACCATGGCTTTAAATTAAACCAATTTGTTGGGCCGACTATGCATTGTGCTCACCGCAAATTTGGTGAGGGACGTTTGGAATCAGAATAAGTTACTTCATAATACGAATCTGCGATAAATCTATGAACAGAGCCTTTGAGCTCTGTTTTTTTAAGCATTAGTTTCGCATTTACGGCTTTTATTTAGTAAAATATATGGGTAATTGATGAACAATTTTTAGAAGCTTGATTCATATATTAATTTAGATTTGATAAAGCATGGAAAGGAGGCCCATAATGGAACCGGTTATCTTTGAGCAAGTCCAAAAAGAAATTGACCGCCTGGCAAAAAAAGATGTGTATATTCATCTAGAAACAACAAATGGAGCATATGCTTCCCATTTCGATAAGACTTTTTTCTCTTCTGGCGCCTATATTCGGAATGCCCTCCTACAATATGAGCACGGAAAAATAACAGGAAAAGGTCCTTATCGAGTAGGGCTCAAAATGAGCTTTGGCTGGGTATACGCAGAGGGCATTACACATTTTGAAATCGATGAACAGGGTCATCTCCTTTTAGCTGGACATGATTTCGAAGGCAAGCTTGCTGTTGCCCTACAACTTAGCGAAACACCCTTCTAAAAAGTAAAAGGTAAGATTGGCAATAATTTCGCCAATTTTCCTTATTCGATAGGATTCTAAAGAATCCGAAATCCATTTATCGCAGATTAACGGGCAGTAAGACCCCCACTTCAAGATTGCGGGAGAATCAAAGAAACCTAAGTGGGGGATGAAAGTACCCCCCCACTGTTGGAAGTTTCACTTTATCATGGAAAGGAGTACACCACATGGAAAAAGAAAGACATGTTCTTGTTGTATTCCCTCATCCCGATGATGAGGCATTTGGCGTGTCAGGAACAATTGCTTCCTATACCCAAAACGGGACACCTGTAACCTATGCCTGTTTGACGTTGGGAGAAATGGGACGAAATATGGGAAATCCTCCTTTTGCTACAAGGGAGTCATTACCCCATATTCGCAAAAAGGAATTACAGGATGCAGCGAATATCCTCGGAATTACTGATTTAAGAATGCTTGGCTATCGTGATAAAACAGTGGAATTTGAGAATGAGAAAGTATTAGCTAGCCATATGGGCGCCATCATTAAGGATGTGAATCCTTCCTTAGTTATTACATTCTACCCTGGCTACTCCGTGCATCCTGACCATGATGCCTGCGGTGCGGCCGTGATTCGAGCTGTCAAAGAGATGCCGGCAGAAAACCGGCCAAAGGTTCATTGTGTCGCCTTTTCCCATAACTGTGAGGAAGAAATTGGCCAAGCAGATATTGTCAATCATGTCGCTGCTTATGCCGATCAAAAACTTGCTGCAATTAAAGCGCATGTATCCCAAACGCAGCTTATGGTAAGTCAGACCGCGATAAATTTAAAGAATCAAGACCCTGAAGTAATAGCACGGTTTCATTATGAAAGATTTTGGTCCTATCCGTTCTAAGTAAAAGCTCGGGGGAGTGTTCAATGAAAAAGTTTTTCTTGTTCATTTTCATAGCTAGTCTACTAGCTGGATGCAGTTCAAATGCTTCTTATGAAAATGTAAGCATCGCGGAAGCAAAACAATTAATTGATGGGAATAAAGTTAACGTCATTGATGTCCGTTCAGTAGAGGAGTTTAATGAAGGGCATATTCCAGGAGCAACATTAATCCCCCTCCCTGAATTAGAGGGCCGAATTGATGAGCTTGATAAGGATCAGCACTATTTAATCATTTGCAGAAGCGGAAATCGCTCCGCGCAGGCAAGTGAAATTCTTATCGAAAACGGCTTTAAGCATGTCTCTAATGTCGAAAAAGGGATGAATGAATGAATGGAAATATGAACTAGAATAAGGAAATAGAAAGCAGTTTTCCCTGTTCATAGCGGAAAGCTGCTTTTATTGTAAAGTTTATTTTGTTGCAATTAAAAAGCAGTGCTTTTACAATCACTCATCCTCACTTTTCTCATCTTCAAGCATTTCCTTTAAATAATCAAGCTGGAAGCCGTCTTCCCTTTTGACCATCTTGACAATAAAGTATTTTGTTAATCTCATTCTTAACCCGCTTGTCTTCACAGATGCGTCTAATTCTACCTGTGTTCCTTCTTTTATTTCATGGAAGATGTATGTATACTCCACAATCAAACCATTTGAATTGCTCCGGGTTTTAAATAATTTATCTTGTTCATATTCCACCATTTCAACATCAGCATTTACAGTATTTCCTCTTACTGATCTTGTTTCTTTAAACTTTGTTCCTTTGCCAATTGGTCCTTCAGTCAGCTTTTCCATTTTGACTACATTCGGCATTATTTCTGAAGTATTCTCCATGCTAGCGATATAATCAAATACTTCCTTTACTGGTTTATGAATAATCACACTTGAACGGAAATCTGCCATGCTCTGCACCTCAATAAAATATAATCAATACAACTATTATATAACAAAAAAACAGAATTCTTCGAACTAGAATCCTGTTTTTATTTTGGCTTTGTTAAAGCTTATGATATAGGGAACAAAATTTACTCCAATCTGAAATAACAATCGTCTTCCCTCTAATTTCAATAATTCCATCCCTTTTTAGCTTTGAGAATACTCGACTTACGCTTTCCCGAGAGGCTCCGACCAATGTTGAGAACTCCTGAACGGTAATAGGCAGCTCAATGAACATTCGATTGCTGTGGTTCGCACCAAATTTTTCTGCTAGTCGATCTAATGTCCGAATCGTTTTCATGTAAACATCTAAAAGAGCTATATCCCTTAATATCGCTGTTAAATCTCGCAGCTGCTCACTCATATAACGGATCATTTGAACAGCCATTTCTGGAGAGACCATTAGCTCCTGCTCCAAATCCTCCGAGTTTAAGAAATAAACTTCTCCATCTTGAATCATCGTAGCAGTTGCAGGATAACACGCCCCCTCTTTTTTAAATAGGCATACCTCTGCGAATATTTCTCCCTTTTTCTTAATACAAGTAATCACTTCATTTCCTTGATCATCTTGCTTTGTCATCTTCACTATACCGGAAAGAACAAAGTATATTCCTTCTGCCTTTTCATATTCCGAAAAGACCTGCTCTCCCTTTTTAAAGCTTTTTTTGACAATTCTCTTATCCATTAACCGGATTGTTTGCTCTGGGAGATTTTTAAAAATCTCAATTTTTCCTAAAAAATTCACCAGATCTGGTTTTTGTATGGCTGTATGGCTGTTCATTCTTATCCACCTCACCCAGTTTTCTCTCTACATTCTATCGAAGCTTATACTCATTGAATGTGACATATTTCACATAATATAAGTGCTTTAACAGAAGAAATCTATGAATAAAATGTTGTTTTCTTATCGATTTATTTGTGTTATCTTCTTTTTGCAAAAAATAGTCACTATTAAAGAGCCTCTTTCTTTCTGGAAGAGGTTTTATTTTATTTCGATAATGAGTGATTACTCACTTTACAAATCTGGAATATCGTTTTAAAATGAACATGAGTGATTACTCACTTTTAAAAATGGGGTGAAAAAATGGAAGAGAAAATTGTTACCATTCACAACGTGTCCAGATCTTTCGGAAAACATCAAGTCCTCAAGAATATCAGCTTAGAAATGAAATCTGGGGAGATATTTGGTCTCCTCGGCCCTTCAGGTGCGGGCAAAACAACAATTGTTAAACAGCTGGTCGGCCTTGATCTCCCATCAGAAGGAGAAATTTATCTTTTTCAAGAAAAAATGCCGAACCTAAAGCTAATCGAAAAAACAGGTTATATGGCTCAATCTGATGCCTTATATGGTGAACTATCCGCCAAGGAAAATCTTGAATTTTTTGCTGCCCTGTATGGATTAAAAGGAGCAAAAAGAAAAAAAAGAATCAAAGTGGTAATGGAAACCGTTTCGTTATCAGAACACATAAATAAGCTTGTATCAACCTATTCTGGTGGAATGAAGCGGCGTCTTTCGCTAGCCATTGCTCTTTTACATCAACCTCAGCTTCTCATTCTCGATGAACCAACTGTTGGCATCGATCCAGTTCTAAGAAAAAGCATATGGAATGCCTTTTATGAGCTGAAAGAGATCGGAACAACGATTATCGTGACTACTCATGTGATGGATGAGGCAGAAAAATGTGATCGGCTTGGGATGATCCGAGATGGAAGGCTCATTGCTTTAGGGACTCCTGAAGAGCTGAAAAATAAAACAAATTCCACTAGTATTGAAGAAGCATTCTTAGTGTACGGAGGTGCTGGAAATGAGAATAAACGCTCTAGTCATTCGAATTCTTCGGCAAATTATTCGTGATAAAAGGACAATGGCCCTGTTAATTTTCGCTCCAATCCTTGTATTATCCATGCTTTATTTGGTTTTTAATGGGGATGATTATATTCCAAAGATTGGTTTTGTAGATATCCCTGAGCAGATCCAGGATCAACTAAACTTAGATGATGCTGAAATCACACAATATGATTCTATTCATCAAGCAAAAAAAGCTTTATCAAATCATGAGCTCGATGCATATTTTCTTTTTGAAAACCAGAAGCCTTCTGTAGTTTTAGAAGGAAGCGATCCTAGTATTAATGGGTCCGTTATGAAATGGATGCAAACGGCCTTGAAGCCTTTACAGCAGAATGCTCCCCAGAAGGAAATAGCCGTTGATTATTTGTATGGCTCAAGTGAAATGAGACAGTTCGATTATATTGGCCCTATCCTGCTCGGTTTTTTTATCTTTTTCTTTGTTTTTCTTATTGCCGGTGTGTCTTTCTTGCGGGAAAGGACGACTGGAACACTAGAAAGATTATTATCCAGCCCGCTAAGAAAATGGGAGATTGTCATGGGTTATGTCATTGGCTTTGGTATTTTTACCATGATCCAAGCAACGATCATAGCCTGGTATTCCATCTATGTATTAGACATGATGATGGAAGGTGCATTCGGTTATGTCCTGCTTATTACGTTACTCGTTTCCCTTACTGCCTTAACATTAGGAATCTTACTATCTTCCTTTGCGAACAATGAGCTGCAAATGATTCAATTTATTCCGCTTGTCATTGTCCCGCAGGTCTTCTTTTCAGGTCTATTCAATCTTGAAACTGTCTCAAGCTGGCTTAGCTGGATTGGCCCGATAACACCGCTGTATTATGCAAGTGAAGCATTGCGCGGTGTTATGATTAAAGGATATGGCTGGGATATGATTTATAAAGATTTGCTTATATTATTTGGTTTCTCGTTGTTGTTCATGATACTCAATATTGCCGCATTAAGAAAATATCGGAAGCTTTAATAGAAAAGCGCAAGCGCCTTCAGAACAATCAAAGTTCAGATTGTTCTTGCGATGATTATTCGGAGGAGCTTTCCTTAGTGCTCACCCTAAGGCAAGCATAAGACGGGCCGACAGGAAGGTTGTTCTTTAACCTTCTTGGCGGACTGGCTTATGACCTCGAGGTCGACAAAAACGCGACGTCCTGTCGCATTGTCGACACTCGTACGTCCTGTACGTCGGGGGTAGGCGATGGAGCTAGACATTTCTCTAACTCTAAAAGTTATAATTTCTTAGTCAGTCGCTAATGCCTAGAGCATGCCCGTTTCTATTCAATAAAAAAATCATTTATAATAATTGTAACGAAATGTGCGTATAAAAGGGGTTGTTCATCATAGCAGATCAAGATTCATTGATTACACAACTTTTCGACGAAGAAGAAGACTTAACAGATAAGCAGAAAAAAATAATTATTGCAGCGATCGAGTCTTTTTCAGAAAAGGGTTATGCAGCTACATCTACAAGTGAAATCGCAAAAAAGGCTGGGGTAGCAGAGGGAACGATTTTTAGGCATTATAAAACAAAAAAGGATTTACTTTTAGGAATTGTTGCTCCTGCAATGGCGAAATTACTTGCTCCATTTGTCATTAAGGATTTATATAAAGTATTAGATACGAAGTACGAGCATTTCGAGGACTTTCTTAGAGCGATGATTGAAAACCGAGCGGCTTTTTTGAAGCAAAACTTACCACTCTTTAAAATTTTCATTCAGGAAATTCCTTTTCATCCAGAGCTAAAGGAACAATTCACTGAGCATATTGCCAAGAAGGTCTTCGATCGCTTTACAAAATTAACGGAGTATTATCAGAGAAAAGGGCAAATTATTGATCTTCCACCCCAACAAATTATAAGATTGACGATTACAACGATTATGGGCTATTTCATCGCCAGATACTTATTTCTTCCGGAAGCGGACTGGAACGATGAGGAAGAAATTGAACTTACGATACAATTTTTAATGAGAGGGATAGGTCAAAAATAATCGGTGTTAGACATAGTTTGTGTCTAAGAAAATACCAAGATTGCAGAGTTTATAAAAATAGAACATTTCAGAAAGGGGCTGCCCTTTAAAATCAATTCGGTGATTTTAAGACAGCCCCTAATACTTATAGTTCTGTTAATAATATTTTACTGGCTTTAAGACCCCCACTAATTAAAGTTGAACTTTATATAGCTTGTCATCCTTCTCAAGCGGGATCCCGCGGCCATCTGTGTTATTGCTAATAAAGTAGAGGACGTTATCCTCTATAAACACATCCCTGATCCGGCCAAGACCGGTAATGAATTCTTTTTGTTCACCTGTTTGCAGGTTAAATTCCAATATGGCAGTTCCTCTCAAAGCTGCAACATAAAGCTTTCCGTTCGAATAAGCCATTCCTGATGGCGCCCAAGTCGTATTTTCACCAGAAGTAAATAAAGGCGATTCCATACCTTCCTTTTTTTCCGAACCCCTGATGACTGGCCACCCATAATTTTTCCCAGCCATCATTTTATTAATCTCATCGTTTGCTGAAGGGCCATGCTCACTTTCATAAAGTGTGCCGTCTGAAGACCAGTCAAGCCCCTGCGGATTACGATGGCCATAGCTGTATACATAGGAATTCGGAAAAGGATTATCCGAAGGAATGGAGCCATCTAAATTCATTCTTAAAATCTTTCCACCTAAAGAATTCAAATCCTGAGCAATTTCCGGTTTAATGGCAGCATCTCCAGCCGTTGCGTATAGCTTGCCGTCCGGCCCGATTTCAAGTCTGCCTCCATGATGAAACTCGCCGCTCGGAATTTTATCTAACAGCCGCCGCTTTTCTTTCCAGACATTGTCCTCAAGCTGCAGCACAACAATACGGTTATATTGTCCTGTTTGATCCTTATAGGTATAATACGCGAAGGCTTCCTTCGATTGTGAAAAATCAGGTTTTAGTACAAACCCAAGTAATCCAGCTTCCGCAGCTGTGGCTATTGATTTTTCAAGAGATACCTTCTGGCGTTCCTTTTGCCCCTTTTCTATTTTGACGATACTCCCTGATCTTTCCGAAAGATAAAAGGTACTTCCAATTTTATCGATTGACCAAGGTATTTGCAGTTCATCAGCCACAACCTCCACTTCTGCATATGGGACACTTACTTCCTGTTCCTCTACTTCCTTTTCCTTTGCACCTGAACATCCGACAACGAATACAAGGGCAAGAAAAATAATGCCGAGAACATGCTTCATTCATGTTCCTCCCTAAATAGATGTTTTAGGCTAAAACCTCCAATATCGCTTTGGCAACTCCGCTTTCCTCATTTGTTAATGTTACTGCATCACACTGTGCTTTGATCACTTCATCAGCATTCCCCATTGCGACCGCTCTGCCTGCCATCTTAAACATGGAAAGATCATTGTAATTATCACCGATGGCCATCGTTTCCTGTAAAGTGATTCCTTTTTCATTCACAAATGCCTCAAGGGCAATGCCCTTTTGAGCATCCAAGCTTGTTAACTCAAGATTTTCATTCCCAGAGGCACTTACAGCTAACTGACCGAGCTTAAGTAAAGCTTCCTTAGCAGAACTTAAAAGATCCTGCTCAAACGAAAAAGCTAATAGTTTATAAATTTGATGCTCTTCATGATTAAAAATAACATCATAGTTGTCTACTTTTTGGATTAGACCTTTCGAAAGTCTTATTTTCGCCACCTTCATGATTTGATCTATATCTGCTTCTGGGTTTGCACTTAAAACAATGTCAGCGATAATGGAAATAGCCTTATCCTCATCCAGTGTGTATGTTCCTTGATTCGTATATACCTCATAATAAACATTTCTCTCTGAAAGAATGGAAGCAGCCTGCTTTGCAATCGTTTTTTCAAGAGAATTTGCCGCAATAATTTCATTGTTAACCGAGCGGATTTCTGCCCCATTAATACAAATTACTGGACAAATAAGCCCAGCTCTATCCAAAACAAATCTTGCTTCCTTAAAGGATCTTCCAGTAGCAATCACAACCTCTACTCCTTGTGACTGCGCTTTTCGAATGGCGGCAATATTCTCATCTGTGATCTGCTGTGTCGCTGTCAAGAGTGTTCCATCCATATCAATTGCAATGCATTTTATCATGATTTCACCTTCTAATTCACTTTATTGTTATGCTTCCGCTTATTTTATTAACACCTTTTTTAAATTCTTGATATGAAAAGCGTACTGAATGGATTCCTTATATGTTGCGTTTATCGGCCAGTTTCCACTATTACTTAATATATTTGCTTCCTTCCCTGACACTTAATTTGGGAAGAGGAGTGGATTCTATAAATGCCTTTACAGAAGTGGGGTTCGTTTTGGAGTATTCCCTCAATATCCAGCCGATGGCTTTTTGAATAAAAAACTCATTGCTCTCTTTATTTTGCTGAATATAGTGATATAGGAGCTCTTCATTTGTACGCTCTTTATATTTTAATTGAAAAAGAATGGCGGTCCTCCTTAGCCATAAATGATCACCATAAGCCCAAGTATCTATCACTTCCTGAATAACTTCCGGATGATTGGCTGCAATGGCTCCCACTGGATTCGATGCTAGCAAATCTACTGTATCCCACCATGGCTTCGTCATAATAAGCTTCTTCATTAGCGGCAGATGCTGCTTGTCCAGTTTTTTCAAAGAACGCCCAATATAATCGAGCGCAGCATACTGGTATTCCCTTTCATCCTTCTCCCATAATGCTATCACAAAGTCTTCCTGAAAGCTTTTCTTTAAAATTCCGCTTTCCTGATAAAAAAGCTTCATCAACTGACTTCTTTCCGGTGATTTAATTCCAAGGAAAGGGAAGTGATTTTTCATATAGTTTTCCATCGGGATCGCCTTCTCCCTATTCCTTTTCTGCTCAATAAGGTCAACTAATAATTGGATCATTTTATGTACTCCTTTTATAAACTAAAAAAGGCATCACTGCTTATTTACAGTATGCCCACTTATCAAAATGGTCCGTTGCTATGATCATTTTTCATATTATGCATATAGGATTCGACATATGCTTTTTCCGAATCTGAAACATGCCTTTCATTTTCATTTGGATCAAAATTTCGAATTCCGTTCTTTTTATTCCACCAATCGACGATAACACCAATTCCAAGTAATATGATACAGAAAATAAGGAGAAACCACATATTTTATCACCCCTTAGTTTAATTTTAACATTTTTCTGAAAATAAAGACAGCCAAATTGTCTTTTTTACATTTGTTGGAGATTAAATAAGTTTATGCTTGCATCTCTCGTTACGTTAGGTTTTATGATTAATATAGATAATAAATTGGGAGGCAAAAACTATGGCAGCCAACTATTCCATCGGACAATTTTCAAAAAAGACTAGTACGACTATTAGAACTCTTCGATACTATGATGAAATCGGGATTTTGAAGCCTGCATTTATTACAGAGTCAGGACGAAGATATTATTCAGATAATGATTTAATCAAATTACAAAAAATTGTCTCACTAAAATATTTAGGCTATTCATTAGAGAAAATTACGGAGTTTATTCATATGAACGACTGGAATTTAAAGGAATCCTTATCCTTTCAGAGAAAAGAAATGCTGCAAAAAAAGCTGCACATTGAAAAAGTAATTCGTGCTCTAGATCATGCCCTGCATATTATGGACGATGACGGGGAGGTCGATTCCTCCATCTTTATCTCGCTTATTTTAAATATTCAAATGGAAAGTGAGCATAAAAAATGGCTGAAAGGATTTATTGAGGAGAAAAAGGTTGACGCAATGTATGACATTCCAGAGGAAAAGCAGCTGGAGCTGAATAAAAAAGCAATTACCATTTACTCCGACTTAAAAAATCTATATGGACACGATCCTGAAAGTAATCAGGTTCAGGAGGTGATCAAAGGCTATATGGAGATTGTGCAAGAAATTATTGGAGATGATTTTAAACTAGTCCAAGAGCTTTATGATATGGGGAACGAATCAGAAAGTCAAATAGATACTCATAACCTCTTTCATTCTCCATTTACTCCTGAGGAGGAAGAATGGGTGACAAAGGCAATGGACATTTATTTAAGAAAGAAGGGTGTGATTGTCGATGGTAAGTAAAGTGACTAAGAAAAGCCAAAGCAGTACAAACTGGAGATCCTTCTGGCAATTATTAAAAGAAGCAAATCCTCCAAAGTGGATTTTTATTATAGCAATCATACTAAGCCTTATTGAAACTGGGGCAGGATTGATTGTTCCGCTTTTTACAAAAAATCTCGTTGATCAGCTTGCAGCATCTGCACTAGAAACTTCCTTGATCATTTTGCTGGCATCTGCCTTTATCATCCAAACGATTTCTTCCGGCTTCTCGTTTTACTTTATGACATACATCGGAGAGTCGATTGTTGCTTCTATTCGAAAACGGCTATGGAAGCAAATTTTACACTTGCCCATTCCTTTTTTTGACAAGCATCAATCAGGGGAAACGATGAGCAGGGTAACACAGGATACAAATATTGTAAAAACCCTTATTACACAGCATATGATTACATTTTTAACAGGGCTCATTTCAATTATCGGAGCCGTTGCCATTCTATTAATGATCGATTGGAAAATGACCTTAATTATGATTATTTCTGTACCTATTTCGATCGGATTGATTATGCCGCTTGGACAAAAAATGTATAAAATATCAAAAGCTACACAGGATGAAATGGCTGATTTTTCCGGTAACCTTGGTCGTGTTCTTACAGACATCCGACTTGTTAAAGCCTCCCATGCGGAAAAAGCAGAGAAAGTCCGTGGCGAAAAAGGAATACAGCATCTATTCCAATTCGGGCTGAGAGAAGCGAAGATTCAAGCAATCATTTCTCCATTTATGACCTTTGTGATGATGCTTGTCCTTGTGATTCTAATTGGCTATGGAGGGGTACGCGTTGCCTCTGGTGATTTAACAGCAGGCTCGCTTGTCGCCATCATCATTTATATGTTCCAAATCATTGTTCCGTTTACGCAAATGGCTTCATTCTTTACAGCTTTTCAAAAAGCAATTGGAGCAACGGAACGAATTCAAGGGATCCTAAGCCTTTATAATGAGCCTTCCGAACAGACACTTCTTGTGGAGGACCCAGCTCAAAATCTAACGTTTCAAAATCTTTCATTCTCTTACAAGGAAAACCCCATTATCAAAAATATAAATTTGACCCTTCCTGCTGGAAAAACAACCGCTTTCGTAGGACCAAGCGGAGGAGGAAAAACAACTCTTTTCGCCCTGCTTGAACGCTTTTATGAGCCTGATAGCGGCGAGATCCTGCTTGGCGGAACAAATATTAAAGATTTCAACCTCCGTTCATGGAGAAGCCAAATTGGCTATGTGTCACAGGAAAGTCCTCTTATGTCAGGCACCATAAAAGACAATATCGTTTATGGAATAGAAAGAACGGTATCTAATGTAGAAATTGAGGAAGCCGCTAAGCTTGCCCATGCAGCAGAATTTATTGAAAGGTTGCCGGATGGGTATGAAACAGAAGTAGGAGAAAGAGGAATGAAGCTTTCAGGCGGACAAAGGCAAAGAATTGCCATTGCACGAGCCATTATCCGCAATCCAAAGATTCTTCTCCTTGATGAAGCCACATCCAATCTTGATAGTGCATCCGAGCATCTTGTTCAAAGAGCTCTTCAACAGCTCATGGACGGCAGAACGACTTTAATTATCGCCCACCGCTTATCAACGATTGTTGATGCAGATCAGATTGCCGTTGTTGAAGCTGGAACCATTACAGGGACAGGGACACATTCTGAATTACTAGAAACCCACTCCCTCTATCGAAAGCTTGCTGAACAGCAGTTTGAACATTCATTTAATTAAGTAGGAAGATTAGAAGTTTTATATAAAATGTACTCAATAGAAGAGACACTTAAAAAAGGTCTCTTAGAGTGTTCATGAGACTGAATTAAGCTGGAAAGAGGGAAAAAGCGGTTTCATAGAAAGTTCATGGAACCGCTTCAAGCTGAAAAAAAAGAAAAAGCGGTCTCTTAGAGTGTTCATGAGGAGGCGTCTTCATCCGTTAAATCGATTACGGTAAAGAGTGATTCACCCCTAAGCTCCCTGATCCTCTGTTCAGTTTCGGCTGCATCACGATGTTCATTTAAATACACGATGACCATCATCGCTCCTTCTTTTACAAACGAATAAGCAACCGTTTGGCCGACGCCAGAAATTATACAAACCTCCCCTTTAATTTACCAGATCCCTTATAAGCTAGATTTTTCGAAATAGGCCTTGGATTCATAACATATTCAAAACCTGGTTGAACATTTTGATGCTGAGGGGAAAAGAAATCGATACTTTTCTACATTTCTTTTTCTTACTGTAGTAAGAGGATATAGGATACATCCAAGATCCTCTCCTTTAGACATTTGCCCAGTAACATATTCGAGAAAAGAAGAAGCTTTCATTTATTTATTCTGAATTGAAGGAATATTATTATTTTTTGTAGAAAATACATAGTGGAAAAAAGTTCATTTTTTAGGAGGTTCATATCATTGAAAGCATTAGTTTCTTTTTTTAACCGCGTCATGCAGCGGTTCTTGCCTGATCCATTTATATTTGTCATCATTTTAACTTTTGTCGTTTTTGGATTAGGGCTTATTTTCACTGACAGCGGACCATATCAAATGGTTCAGCATTGGGGCTCTGGCTTCTGGGGGCTTCTTACGTTCTCCATGCAGATGGTGCTCGTATTAGTTACAGGGCACGTACTAGCAAGCAGCCAGATTTTCAAAAAAGGGTTAGGCGCTCTTGCAAGCACTGCGAAATCGCCAGGCCAGGCTATTATTATTGTCACAGTTGTTTCCATCATTGCCAGCTTAATTAACTGGGGATTCGGACTTGTTATTGGAGCCCTATTCGCAAAAGAATTAGCAAAAAAGGTGAAAAATGTAGACTACCGGCTTTTAATTGCCAGCGCTTACTCAGGGTTTGTCGTTTGGCATGGGGGGATATCAGGGTCTGTGCCTTTAACGATTGCCACGAAAGGCCATTTTACAGAGGATATGATTGGAATCATCCCAACGGAGCAAACCATTTTTTCTGTATTTAATATGGTGATTGTAGGAGGTATTTTTTTAATTATTCCGTTTGTTAATAGATTGATGATGCCATCTAAGGAAGAAACGATTACGATTGATCCAGCAATTTTACAAGATGATGTTCAGGCAGCCACTTTAGAAAAAGGGGCGATGACGCCTGCTGAAAAACTTGAAAACAGCCGTATTATTTCTTTATTAATTGGGATCTTCGGACTAGTATTCTTATTCTATTATTTTGCTACTAACGGATTTAAATTGAATCTTGATATTGTTAATTTCTTATTCCTATTCTTAGGCATTCTTTTCCATGGAACTCCAAAGCATTTCCTTGATGCTGTCCTTAATGCAGTAAAAGGAGCAAGCGGAATTATTATACAGTTCCCTTTCTATGCGGGAATTATGGGCATGATGACTGCTTCAGGTTTAGCAGTTGTTATTTCGGAAGCCTTCGTATCGATTTCAAATGATGTTACTTTCCCATTCTTTGCTTTTATCAGTGCTGGGATTGTGAATATCTTTGTTCCGTCCGGAGGAGGCCAATGGGCTGTACAAGGACCTATCATGCTTGAGACAGCACAGGTGCTAAATGTCTCTATTCCAAAAACAGCCATGGCGGTGGCTTGGGGAGACGCATGGACAAATTTAATTCAGCCATTCTGGGCTCTTCCAGCTTTAGCCATTGCAGGTTTGAGAGCCAAGGATATTATGGGATATTGTGTCCTAACACTAGTAGTATCCGGTGTCATTATTTCGCTCGGTCTTACATTTTTTTAAATAAAGCCTAAATTATTTGTCTTGCCTGTGGGGTATACGGGAAAATGTTGATCCTTCTTTTGAATCGCATTTCAATCGTGTGCTCCACAGGCTTTTTGGTATTTAACTGGCTCGCAAGTGCTGTTAAAGACTATTATTCTAACTTTTTTTATTTTTAGGGTCTATTTCAGGCTTTATTTGACCACCCTCTCTCTTATTTTCAACTTTGATGGTCTATTGACTACTCTCTCCCAAATTTTCGCTTTAATAGGCCCTAAACAAGGTTTAAGCCTTATTTGGGAATAGGGCAATACCTACTAACTTTAACTCATGTCCCCAAAGACAAAAGGACAAACATTCGGTCAATCCTACTCTTTAATAGTTTCAAAATATGCCTATAACAAAAGCAGCCTATACTTTTACCGTATCAGGCAGGTCCTGGAACCCCTCTTGATAGATCTTGCTAATAATGGATTCGATTTCAGGCTCCTCTACTGTTAAATCTTTAATATTATGAGTCTTTGTAATTTGCGCAATCAGATCCGAAGCCGACACTTCATCACGGTTAAATTTGATCCAGAAGCGGCTGCCTTCTTCTTTAAAAATCTCTCCTCCAGTAAGAGGAGGCCTTTGTTTAGATTCTTCTAAATCAACAATTAAGGTTCGCGTTTTCCCAAACCTCTCCTTCACTAACGCTATTTCGCCATCATACATTTTAGTACCATGATCAATGAGCACCATCCGTTCACAGAGCTTTTCAATATCCTCCATATCATGTGTCGTCAGAATAACGGTTATTTGTCTATCCTGATTAATTTCCTTTATGAAGGTTCTCATCTTCTCCTTCGCAACAACATCAAGACCAATCGTCGGTTCATCTAAAAATAAAATAGGCGGGTCATGTAGTAGAGATGCCGCAATATCAGCACGCATCCTTTGGCCAAGAGATAATTGCCGAACCGGTGTATTTAAAAATTCATTTAAGCCTAGTACTTCCGTAAAGGTATCCATATTTTTCTTATACCTTTCATTAGACACTTGATAGATTTCCTTTAAAAGCTCGAAGGATTCAATTGTTGGCAAATCCCACCACAGCTGTGTCCTTTGTCCGAACACAACCCCAATGTTCTTGGCATTTTTCTGCCTATTTTCATAAGGGACAATCCCGTTTACGAGAACCTTTCCGTCACTTGGCACTAATATCCCCGTCAGCATTTTAATTGTTGTTGATTTACCTGCACCATTCGGTCCAATATAACCAATGATCTCCCCCTTCTCAATCGAAAAGCTAATGTCCTTGACTGCCTCTTTTTTTGTATATTCCCGCTTCACTAAGCTTCTTAATGCGCCCATCATGCCCGTTTCTCTTTTGGCTATCATAAAGTCTTTTCTTAAATTCTCTACTTCGATAATCGGCATTGTCATCCTCCTCATCTATGAACCAGTGCTTTTATATCGGCTTAATCCGAGCATCCAGATCCAGTAGGCAATCATAAAAAACACCAACCCTACCAATGGGGAAAAATATCCGATATAGGCAGGAAAGAACGGTGTTTCTTTTTCTAAAATAACGGCGGCAGGAAAATAATTTACGAAGCCAAATGGTACGACAAAAGCAGTAAACCATTGAACAATCTTTGGATAAATCACTAAAGGATAGTTCGTTAAATTCCTTGCCGGGTACATCGCTACCCAATAAAACTGCTCTGATTTCGTCGTCCAAAACGCAAGCGCCGAAATGAGAACGAGCAGTCCTCCTTGAATGAGGATGCCTCCAATAATAGACGCGAATAAAAATAAGACCTTACCAAATGTCCAGCCAATATTTATTTCAAAGCTGACCCAGATAAAGATTAAAATACTAAAAATAAACTGACCGAACGAGGCGACATCAAACCTCATCGCCATAAAATGGAAAAACGGATTGATCGGCCTGACTAAAAACCGGTCAAAGGTTCCATTAATGATATACGTATCTAAACTACGAAAATGGAAAAATAAAATAATACAAAAACCCCATGATAATATGGCTATGGCAAATAGGAACAGCATCTCGAAAAAGCTCCATGAACCGAGCTCCTGAAAGCGGTATAGCATGACCCACATTGTAATCGCCGTACCTGAATATGCCGTAATCAAACCGATAATTCGCATGAAAAAGGCAAAGCGATATTGAAACTGTGCTCTAATACCTGCTGAAACAAGCTTAAAATAGAGATCCACATATTTTAGAATAGGCATATTCTATCCCCCTTGAACGATGACTTTATGTGAGGCGCGATTCCAGACAAATCTCAAGAGGAAAAAACATGCGATGACCCAGAAAAGCTGTATGCCAATCGAGAAAAGGATTTCCCCGCCGAAAATTTCACCAATGAAAATAGCATTTGGTATGTAATAGATTCCTTGAAATGGCAAGTAGACTGCGATTTTTTCCAGCCAATCAGGAAAGAACCAAAGTGGAATCACAGAGCCAGACAGAAGTGACATCGCAAAATAGAATATATCCTCAATCCCACCTGTTTCGACTAAAAAGAAGGATAACAGTCCAAATGCCATTTCGATGCAATATCGAATTAAAAATCCATTAAAAGCTGCAGCGATAAAATAAACCCAAGTCAGCCAGCTAGCAGGAACTGTTAAATCCATGAAAATAAATAAAACAATATAGAGTGGTAAAAGAGCCGTGATGATATAAAATGCTACACTCCCAAAATCCGCAAATAAATAGCGCAGGGGAACATTGAAGGGCCTCATTAGCTCAATAGCAATATCTCCTGTTCTCACCTTCTCTTGAATCTCCCAAAGAGGAGTGCCCGCGCCATTAATCCCTGATAAAAATTGACTGACGACGATATAGGTCAGCATAGCTTCAAAGCTGACGCCGCCTGCTTCTTCCCTTCCAGCATAAAGGGCAGTCCAAATAGAGCCCCACATAAGCAGGAAGATGAGATTAGACCCTAATCTCGACCAAACATCGAATCGATAGACAGCCGAGCGCAGGAAAGCTTTTCTTGTAAAAGCCCAGTACATACGATATTGATGCATTTAAACACACCTGCTTTTTAATTTTTCTGACTATTTGATATTTTAACATAAAATGGATGAATAAAGAGGAAAGCAGTGGAAGATAGGATAAAATAGTTGGCATTTATTCAATTATGCATTAAAATTACTTTTGACTCATAAATATAACACAACATAAATAGGTGATAGATTTGAACAAATCAGCAAGAACATTTTCTCTGCAGGATATATTAAAATTTGTTATTCCTTCCCTCATTGGAATTAGCTTATTCATGGTTCCTATTAAATATCAAGGTGACATTACGATTCCTATTGCCATTTTCTCAGGATGGATTCAAGAGGTTTTCGCATCTTACCTGCCGGGGATTATGGTTATTATTATCGTATTAACATTAATAGGTACTTTAATAACAAAGTTTTTCCAGCCTGCTTTGATCGTTAATAACCACTTTTTTAATAATTTATTTAATGTCCCAAAAGTTTGGGTTTTTGCTAGAATATTAGGCGGTATTTTTGCGGTCATGACCTTTTTTCACATTGGACCCGAATTTATTTGGTCTGAAAATACGGGAGGATTATTATTAAATGATCTCCTTCCCATTCTCTTTTCTGTCTTTTTATTTGCCGGTTTATTCTTGCCATTGCTTTTAGATTTTGGGCTATTAGAATTCTTTGGCACTTTGTTTACAAAAATTATGCGTCCTATTTTTAAGCTTCCAGGAAGATCTTCTATTGACTGTGCTGCTTCTTGGCTTGGAGACGGGACGATTGGCGTTTTGTTAACAAGTAAGCAGTATGAGGATGGGTTTTACACTAAGAAGGAAGCAGCAATTATTGGGACAACCTTTTCTGTCGTCTCGATAACGTTTAGCTTAGTCGTGATTTCACAGGTGAATTTAGAATATTTATTCGTTCCTTTCTATGTGACGGTTACGATTGCTGGATTGGCAGCAGCGATTATCTGCCCAAGAATTCCGCCGCTATCAAGAAAGCCGGATACGTATTATCGCGGAAATACGAAGAAGTTGGAAGAGTCAGTTCCAAAAGGGTATACCTCATTAAGCTGGGGGCTTGTCCAAGCTGTAGACAAAGCAAAAGCAAATCAAAGCTTGAGAAACTTTTTTAAACAAGGTGCAAAGAATATTTTAGATATGTGGATGGGTGTGGCACCGATCGTGATGGCGCTAGGTACACTTGCATTAGTGATTGCTGAATACACACCTGTTTTCAAAGTTTTAGGGTTGCCATTCATTCCGTTGCTCGAAATTATGCAGGTTCCCGAAGCAAAAGCTGCTTCTGAAACATTAGTAGTTGGGTTTGCTGATATGTTTCTTCCGTCTGTTATCGGTGCATCAATTGAAAGCGATATGACTCGCTTTGTTATTGCAAGTGTATCGGTGACGCAATTAATTTACATGTCAGAGGTTGGTGGCCTTTTACTCGGGTCAAAAATCCCTGTTTCACTAAAGGATCTATTCATTATCTTTTTAGAAAGAACCCTTATTACATTGCCCGTGATTGTTTTAGCGGCACATATAATATTCTAAAATGGAAAGACGGGCTCATGTGATCCCGTCTTTTCGCTATGTGAAGTCTGACAACGAAAATAACTAGAAGCATCGGAAGGAGTGGATACTGCTCAGGTCTGTCCCGTAGTATACCCAGCGATTCCTTCTCCAGCGCCACCCGGCAACAGAGTTTCTTCCAACAAATGTTGGATAAAACCAGAAGTTGCGGCCACTTTCAAGCCAGAGGTAAGTAAAACGGTACAAGCAGCCACGTATAGCACCTGGATCTACAGCAAAAGCAGTAATCTGCTGCATTTGTGGTGTGAAGGCTGGTGGAGGTGCGCTTGGCGGTCCTCCTTGCTGCTGCCCAGTTGGGAATCCACCTGGATTGCCTCCTGGAGCTCCGCCTGGCATTCCTCCCGGCATTCCCCCTGGCATCCCTCCTGGCATTCCCCCTGGCATTCCCCCTGGCATCCCTCCTGGCATTCCCCCTGGCATCCCTCCTGGCATTCCCCCTGGCATCCCTCCTGGCATCCCTCCTGGCATTCCCCCTGGCATCCCTCCTGGCATTCCCCCTGGCATTCCCCCTGGTATTCTTCCTGGCATTCCTCCTGGCATTCCGCCTGGCATTCCGCCTGGCATCCAGCCTGGCATCCAGCCTGGCATCCCTCCTGGCATTCCGCCTGGCATTCCTCCCGGCATCCAGCCTGGCATTCCGCCTGGCATCCCCCCTGGCATTCCGCCTGGCATTCCTCCCGGCATTCCGCCTGGCATCCCCCCTGGCATTCCGCCTGGCATTCCTCCCGGCATTCCGCCTGGCATTCCTCCCGGCATTCCGCCTGGCATTCCTCCCGGCATCCCTCCCGGCATTCCTCCCGGCATTCCGCCTGGCATTCCTCCCGGCATTCCTCCCGGCATTCCGCCTGGCATTCCGCCTGGCATTCCGCCCGGCATTCCGCCTGGCATTCCTCCTGGCATTCCGCCCGGCATTCCTCCTGGCATTCCACCTGGCATCCAGCCTGGCATTCCTCCTGGAAGCATTCTTTCATCAGATGTAGACACTTCTTCATCATAAGGATAGTTTCCAAAATCCATAGGTCTTTACCTCCTCTCTTTATACCTTCCTTTTAATGTATGCAAATCGCCTACAATGGTGTTTGACATATACTTCGTTTCTGGGTACTGTCAGAGGTGCAGCTTCAAGCTGCTTTGGCTTCGAATGACTTATTAGAAAACTTGACGAATACCTTTGTTTTTATCTTTTAACAGAAAAGAAACCTAATGGACATTTCACTTTAATGCGTGAATAAACTTATACATTCCTTATAGACAAGAACATGTATTAATTCACTTATATACTTCAGTTTTTTGTAAAATTTCCGAGCGAATGCTATTTCTCAAACTGTCAACGATCGAAAAATCCATTGCATGAATATAAATAGCTTCTAATTCATCCCGCAGCGTTTTAGCATGAGCTAAATAAGAAATAGATTCTTTCATTTTTCCTTTATATTGCTGGCTAACTTCCTTTATTTGTTCAGCAAAAATCCCATCTGTACCAGGCGAGACTAAAATATCATACATATCAATAATTTCATCTCCCGCTCGGTCTGGAAAATACTCATGAGGACTCGTGCTATCAAAGATCGCAAAACCAAGCTCACGAAGAATTAACATATCTAGACTATGAGGATCAAATCCACAATGATATATTTCAATATCAAAGCCTCGTTTCTCCGCCTCAGCAGCTAATTTCTTTAGCATAGTAGACTTTCCAGTGCCCGCACGGCCTTTAATAAAATACCGTTTCGGAAGCCCCTCTGTAAGATTCGGAACAAAGTCCACTGCACCCTTTGGTGTTGCTGCTCCTAAAAAACGGTGCTTCACATTCGATTGCTTATTTAAACACATATTACCGAAAAAAGATTGAATAAGCTGGTTCGTCAGCTGATCGGCTTTTGCAAAATCCATATTGTCAAAGTATATGTTTTCCCATTTGTCATGTATTTTTAGTGCTTCACTCAATTTATTATAAGCAGTTTCAAAGGTTTGACTAACCTGCTCGGTAAGATTCTCAATTTCTCCTTTTCTCTCTGCTAACGCTTTTGAATCCCAAGCTTCACCGAGATTAACATATTCTTCTATCGCTCCAGGTGCCTTCGGTTCAATGACATGAGGAGCTGTTCCATCTACAATCCCTACCTTAAGCACAGGAATGATTACCCCGTCTATCGAGTTATTATCTGAAGAACAATGAATGTACTCAAGATCGTATCCTTTATCTGCCCATTCTGAGCCGATTGATTTCATTAGCGATGATTTTCCCGTTCCAGGACCGCCCTTTAAAATGAATAACCGTTCGAGTCCTTGCAGGTTAGACTCGAATAAGCTGTAAAAACCACGTGCTGTATTTCCTCCGCCAAAGTAATTCAATATTTTTCCAGCCACTACTACACGTCCCTTCCCGTTCAATTGCCTAATTTGTTTTCATCCTTACCATATGCAAAAAAGCATTGATGGGTGAAAGCCTATCTTTTGCTCATTGCTTCCATACTATTAATCTTTTTTTTGCTCATGCATTTTTCTTTCGTTATCGTGTTCATTTTCATTAGAAAAACTTGGCGTTCGCCAAGTCCTTTTTGGCGAATGTCTTAGTTTTTGTATGCGATCTTATTAGCAGATATTAAATTGAACACACACTTTACTTTAGTACGTTAATAAACTTAAGCTTTCCTTTTAGCAAAAAAAGAAGCGCAAAAATCTTTTCGATTTTGCACTCCATCACCTTACAAATATTTACAAACATCTTCTAATTTGGCTTGTATGACTTGAATCAGATCTTCAGTAGCTATTTCAATTTGAACGCCTATTTTACCGCCACTAACAATTATCCCCTCTAGCTCAGAGGCTTGTGCAGCAATAAAACTCGGATATTGCTTTTTCATGCCGATTGGTGAGCAGCCGCCGCGGATATATCCCGTATACTTCTGGATGTCCTTGACCGGAATCATTTCAATCTTCTTTTCGCCTGCCGCTTTTGCTGCCTTCTTTAAATCGAGTTCTTCTTCGACAGGAATTATGAACACAAATAATTGCGTGCTCGTTCCATGAGCAACAAGTGTTTTAAAAACTGCCTTCGGATCTTTATTGATTTTTTGCGCAACTGAAACGCCATCAATTTTCCCATCTTTATTATCATAAGTCATTAATTCGTATTTCACTTTTTTTGCGTCAAGAATACGCATTGCATTTGTTTTCCCTTGAGCCATGTTATCACCTTACAAAATTGTTTCCTCTATTTTATCATTTCTATGTTAAACTTTCTTGTTGATTTCCACTGCAGGCACTAAAGCGATCGCGAGCGGTCCGGGAGCCTCCTCGTCGCTATCGCTCCTGTGGGGTCTCCCTTTGACTCGCTTCTCCCGCTAGAGTCTCGTGCCCTCCGCTCCAATAAGCAGCAAAATAGCATTAACAACATTTAGCTTTAACACAGCCATTGCCTAATAGGGTTGTGAACAGAAACACTTGGGATCTTAGTAAACATGGATCGATTAGAAAAGCGTTCGCCAAGTCTTATCAATAGATTTTTTTGTTTTTTCTGTCAATAATTAGTTGAAAAATGCTATTATATAGCTAAGGCTCTTCATACTTTTTCACATTTAATCAGTAGGCATAATAAGTATTCACGATCACATTGATGAGAGGTAAATTTGAATGTTGGATAAGATTAATGTTGAGAATCCACAATTATTCATCCATGCTTTTGAAAACGCCGGAATCGGAATGGCGATAATAGCACTTAATGGAAAACTATTAAAAGTAAATCAGTCTTTATGTACTAGTTTCGGCTATTCAGCGGAAGAGCTATTGCATTTATCGATTAAAGATCTTTTTCATCCAGACGATTTAGCTATTGATAAACTTATTATTCAAGAATTGACTGCAGGAAAAAGAAAATCATATCAAATGGAAAGACGTTATATCCATAAAGACAACCATGAAATCTGGACAATTATGAATGTTTCGTTAGTAAGGGATGAGCACGAACAACCTCTTTTCTATATAAGTCAAATTCAAGATATTTCCGCTCAGTTACTTACTGTGGAAAAACTGCGAGAAAGTGAAGAAAGGTATCATCGTTTAGTTGAAGAATCCCCAGATGGAGTCGTTATTCTAAAAAATGAAATATGTGTTTTTATTAATAAGACAGGTGTTGAACTTCTTGGTCTGAGCAGTAAAAAAGACATAATCGGAAGAACCATTTTTGATTTCATACATAATAAGGATCACAATGCGTTTAAAAAAAGAGATTTTTGCAGGGAATCGGTAGGCCCTTTTGAAAAAAGGTTTATACGTTTGGATGGAAAGATTATCAACGTTGAACTAAAAGCAATTCCAACCACTTTCCAGGATGAGCCTGCCGTACATGTAAACATTAGAGATATTAGCGTGAGCAAGAAAGCTCAGGAGCTTATGATCAATTCAGAAAAACTAACGATTGCTGGGCAATTAGCTGCAGGGATTGCACATGAAGTGAGAAATCCTTTAACTGCCATCAAAGGTTTTTTTCAAATGATGGAGAAGGATGTAATGGAAAATAAATTGTACTTCGATGTGATTGGCTCTGAAATTAATCGAATTGAAGTCATTCTGAATGAATTGTTATTACTTGCCAAACCGCAAGAAGCGAAATTTGAATTCAAAAACATAGAAGTAATCTTAAATCATGTCCTCACATTATTGGAATCCCAAACAAATTTGAACAACATCCAAATCATTAAAAATATTGAACCTAGCATTCCACTTATTAAATGTGATGAAAATCAATTAAAGCAAGTATTTATAAATTTCCTAAAGAATTCAATCGAAGCGATGCCTCGAGGTGGCATGATCCATATTGATGTGCTTCAACAGTCTGCCTCGTCCATTCTAATTCGAATTGTGGATCAAGGTTCAGGGATTCCAGAGCATTTATTAAATCGCGTTGGAGAACCTTTTTTTACAACAAAGGAAAAAGGGACTGGCTTAGGATTAATGATTTGCAAAAATATAATTGAAGAGCATCAAGGGAAAATTAAAATTGCGAGTTCTCCTAGCGGAACTCGCATCGAAATCCATTTCCCAACTTCATAAATGTTCAATAGAATAACTTGGTGTTCGCCCAGTCCTTTTTGCGAATGCCGCAGGACAAGGAAAGCTTCGTAAAAGAGACATCGCCAGGCCAAAAGAGAAGCTTTTGGGAGGACGTGGCATGTATGAGCGCGAAAAGTGCAACTACGCCTCTGTCTTCGCCTTTCCAAGGCTCGCCAATCAGCGAGCTTTCTTTATGCGATCTTATTAGCAGATATTTAATCGAAAACATACTTAGTATGTTAAAAAACAAAATTCAACCAAAAAAAGCAGGGATTAGCCTGCTTTTTCCCAAGTATGTAGCTCATTAATCCTTTTTCGCAAATGTACTTGGCATCACGACTGCAACAACCTCACCGCGTGCGTAAACGTCGTCGTTCACAAATACCTCGACGTCCACCTTCCACTTTTTAGGATGAATTTCTTGAACCGTTCCGACCGCTTTTAACGGCACACCGAGTGGAGTTGGTTTAACAAAGTCTACTTTTAATGAAGCTGTCACAAACCGCGCTGGCTCTGTCCCATCCCCAATCTCATGTCCATTTTTGCGGTGTAAGGCTAATGCTGCTGATCCTGTCCCATGACAATCAATGAGTGAGGCAATTAAGCCGCCGTAGACAAAACCCGGAATTGCAGTATGCTCCTGTTTCGGTGTATAAATGGTTACTGTCTGTTCCCCAAGCCATCCTGTTCTGAAATGATGACCACTCTCATTTAAGCGCCCACACCCATAGCACCATGCAAAATCATCTGGATAATAATCTTGAACTGCATTCTGGATCTTTTCTTTCATTTTCTCTCCCCCTTTTTAGAATATTATATATCATTTGGAGAATGGCGGGAAAGCGTTTTCAGACTATTACTTCAAATTGAAATGTGACTCTTAGGGAAACCACAATCTGCTCTTTGTCCTTTGAAAAATTATTGGTCATTTCCTTATCGCTTTCATATATTATCCTGTCATAAAATGTATGTTAAGAGGGCTACTTCCTTCGTAAATCAGCAGACCTAATGGGGGACTTTCATTACGTTACCTTATTTTATTGGAGACATAAAGTATTGTCTGCTCTACAACAAATGAATTTCGACACATTTTCAGAGATTGTGGAGATAGAAGAAACATATTTTTGTGTACTCTTAAAAAGGTAAAAGAAACATTGAAGGGCGTAAGCCTCGCAAACGTGGAGGTTCTTCAAATTTCGCGGGATTAATTACGAATAAGTCTGTGTTTAATGGTGTGGCTACAAAATACCTCAACCATTATTTAAGTTGGTTTCAATTTATTCGATATTGTTGAGCAAAGAAGTGATAATACTTCATTAAGAAATATGATAGTAGATAGTTATTTATTTCCAATTAATGAAACTTATCAGTCATTAAGAATGTATAATTTATAATAAAATGGGGGATTAGATGCAAAAAAAAGTAAAGAAAAAGTTATTAAGTTTATTTATAGGTGAATTATCTGCTACTGTTATTTTTGCACTGGTGTGGATTATATATCTAAAGCTTTTTGAATGGGCAGAACCCTACTTAACTTCATTTTCGTCTTTATATGCATTTGTTTTATTAGAATTTATCTTGCTTCAAGGTAGTTATTATTGGTTTCTTAAGTGGAAACAAGCCCAACGAAAAGATTTCTCTCATTTACCTTATCATCCACTGCGAATTTTTGCATTGTTTAAGAGAATTAACCTTTCCTTAATAGTAATAGGAATAATCGTAATAATATATCAATTAATAGTATTTCCGCTTGAGTTTTATTGGTTTGTATTCCTTTACTTTTTCGCAATAATTGAATATATCAACTACTACCACATTCGACTTTCCTATCAAAACATTGATGAAATTAAGAATTTAATTCGTCAAAAAGAACTTAGAAGTTCAAAATTGGCAAAAGAATTGAAAAGTCTTCAATAAATAGCTGATGAGTCCAAATAAATAACAATAAAAACTTCTTTCACTGGAAGTTTTTTATTTTTGTTGGTATTTTAAAAGAGATCATTGTGCAAAAATTCCATTTTATCTAAATAGATTTATTATTTTAAAAAAATTTACTTTTATCTTGATCAATCACAAAATAACTAGTATTATCAATGTTTATGCAGGATTATTTTTTTTTTTGCAAATTTTGTTTTTGACAATTAAAAACAATCAAAAGTATTATAGTATAACATAAGGAGGTTTTTTCATGGCAAACTTTGATAAGCAAAAAATTGTTGAAAGCGTTCCCCAAAAAGGCTTCTTCGGTCATCCTAAAGGCCTATTTACATTATTCTTCACAGAGTTCTGGGAACGATTCTCTTATTATGGAATGAGGGCAATCCTTGTTTTCTATATGTACTATGAAGTCTCTCAAGGCGGTTTAGGGCTTGATAAGACTACTGCCCTTTCGATTATGTCCATCTATGGATCATTAGTATACATGTCTGGAATCATTGGCGGCTGGTTTGCTGACCGGGTTTTCGGAACGTCGAAAGCTGTTTTCTATGGCGGAATCTTAATCATGCTTGGTCATATTTGCTTAGCTATTCCCGGAAATGTCACACTATTCTTTATTTCTATGGTATTGATTGTGCTTGGTACGGGATTATTGAAACCAAATGTTTCAAGTGTTGTTGGTGAAATATATAGCGAAGAAGATAACAGACGCGATGCCGGATTCAGTATTTTCTACATGGGAATTAATCTTGGAGGATTCCTCTCTCCGTTAATTGTCGGAAGTGTGATGGATTATAGCTTCCACTTAGGCTTTGGTATTGCTGCAGTCGGAATGTTTTTTGGACTTTTAATTTTTGTTTTTACAAAGAAAAAAAACCTCGGCCTTGCCGGAACAATTGTCCACAATCCACTGTCACCTGCTGAGAAGAAAAAAGTATATACAATATTTGGAGCAGCTGTAGTTGTTCTTGCTATCCTCATTGGTATTGCCATTCCTACTGGTTATTTAACATTTGATAGCTTTATAGCGCTTGTCGGAATTTTAGGTATATTAATCCCAACTGCTTACTTTATTGTCATGTACCGCAGTCCAAAAACAACAGCTGTGGAGCGTTCAAGAATTATCGCTTATATCCCTCTGTTCATTGCAGCAGTTATGTTCTGGGTGATTCAAGAGCAAGGTGCAACCATCCTTGCCAGCTATGCGGATACACGTACACAATTAGAATTTGCAGGCATTGAAATTTCACCTGCTTGGTTCCAATCACTAAACTCATTTTTTATTATCATTTTTGCTCCTATGTTCGCATGGTTATGGGTGAAATTAGGGAAACGCCAGCCATCTGTTCCACAAAAGTTTTCATTAGGTCTATTGTTTGCTGGTTTATCATTCCTAGTCATTCTTTTACCAGCATACTTCGGCGGTGCTGATGCATTAGTAAGTCCACTATGGCTTGTTCTTAGCTATTTCATTGTTGTTCTAGGTGAATTATGCTTGTCCCCTGTTGGATTATCAGCTACAACTAAACTAGCACCTGCAGCATTCTCAGCGCAGACTATGAGCTTATGGTTCTTATCAAATGCTGCTGCACAGGCTATCAATGCACAACTTGTTAAATTCTATACGCCTGAAACAGAAATAATGTACTTTGGAATCATTGGCGGAGCGTCTATTGTGCTCTCCATCATCCTTTTCACATTAGCTCCAAAAATTCAACGTTTTATGAAGGGCGTTCAATAATATTACTTAAAGAAAATTCGCCGACTGGCGAGCCTTGGAAAGGCGAAGACAGAGGCGTAGTTGCACTTATCGCGCTCATACATGCCACGTCCTCCCAAAAGCTTCTCTTTTGGTCGTGCGATGTATCTCTGACGAAGCTTTCCTTATCCTGTGGCATTCGCCCGACTAGGACATCCTCGTAAAAGCTATCGCTTTTCCTTCGTGCGATGATAATCGCTATCGAAGCATTCCTTGTCCCGTCCGTCGTACTTAATTCCTAAAATTGGCAACTATGTCGAATCATCTTCTGCGTTGGCAATTTATACTTTCTTAAAGTGTTAAAAAGGACAGGCAACCCCTGTCCTTTTCTATTTTCTGCAGTAAGGCGTAAAAAGATAAAACTTTATCTTCTTATGCTCCTTATTCTATTAAATGTCTACTTCAGTCCCCACACCTGCTTGAATAGCTTTTTCATAAGCTGCAGCGGCAACCGCAAGGTCAAAATATGCTATACCAACTGATTTAAAAAATGTGATTTCATCTTCTGTTTCTCTGCTCGTAATTTGTCCAGTTATCAATTCTCCAAGCTCACCATGCAGGGCAGAAAAGCTCCACTCCCCAGCCTTTGCAGGAATAATGAAGTCACCAGCTTCATCCTTCACTCCTTCTATTGTATCGGTAACAATTTTTGAGCATTTCAAAAGCGTTTCGACATCTACTTCCTGCATATGCGGGAGATAGGAGCCTACTCCGTTAATATGTGTTCCCGGCTGCAATGCCTTCCCTGAAAAAACAGGGGTTTCGGAACGCGTGCTGCAGATGACAATTTCAGCTCTAGACACTGCCTCATCCGCTTCATCCATGATGATGATTTCACCTTCATACTCTGGACTTAAATATGCAATTCTTTTAGCAAAGGAATGGGCTTTATCTTTTGTCCTGTTAAATAGCATGATCGTCTTAATGTCACGAACCTCAAGCACCGCCTGAAGCTGCTCCTCTGCCATTGCCCCGCAGCCGATCACAGCAACGGTTGAGGCTGTCTCCTTCGCAAGGTACTTCGTTGCAATACCACTTGCTGCTCCAGTGCGCAGCCTAGTTAAATATGAAGCATTCATACAAGCAAGGTGATCTCCATTATTAGTGTCACTTAAAACAATCATTCCTTGTGTCGTTTTCTTTCCTAACGATGGATTATGCGGAAAAATGGTCACTACCTTTACCGCTGTTTTCCCAATTGGTTCCATTGCACTTGGCATATAGAGTGCAGATGCGCTTTTTTCAGGGAATTCAAGTACGGTTCTGTGCGGATTAAGAATTTTTCCCTCTACGTAGTTGGATAAGGCCTGTTCCAAATCATGAATCGCATCCTTCATCTTATATAAAGAGCGAATCTGTTTTTCTGATAATATAAGCATAGCGCGTTACCTTCCTTCTAGATTAAGGAACCGCTTCATTAGCGATTCCACTAATATTAAGCAGCTTCCGAGTCTAATTCCTCATTCTTGCGATCACGGACAGCTGCTACTGCAATAAGTGAAATAGCTGCAGCTAATATGATATATAGCGCGACCGGTACGTAAGAATTATCATAGGCTGCAAGCAGTGCTGTTGCTACAAGCGGTGCTGTACCGCCAGCTAATGCGGCTCCAATTTGATAGCCAAGGGAAATACCTGTATAGCGGACATTTGATTTAAAGATTTCGGAAAACATTGTTCCTAATACAGCTGTAATCGGCGCCCAAATGATGCCTAGTCCAAGTACTGTTGCAAGAATTAGCAAAGCAGCAGAACCTTGGTGAAGCAACCAGAAGTATGGGAAAGCATAGAGCATCATTAGAATGGTTCCACCAACATAAAGCTTTTTACGGCCTATTTTATCAGAGAGACTCCCCATCACTGGGATTAAGATTGTTGTCACAATCGTAGCAATTGTAACAGCACTTAACGTCGTAGCGCGTGAGAAGCCAAGCTGTGTCGTCGCATAGGAGACGATAAACGTTCCAAAGATATAGAATGGCGCCGTTTCCACCACTTTTGCTCCTACCGCAATCAAAACTTCCTTCCAGTGTGTGCGCATCGTCTCCAAAAATGGAATTTTTGTAATTTCCCCTTTTTCTTGAGCCTTTTTAAAGGATGGTGTTTCATCGATCCCTTTACGAATCCATAAGCCGAAAATAACAAGCAGAGCACTTAATATAAAAGGAACACGCCAGCCCCATGTCATAAATGTATCTTCAGGTAACAACGTCATGATCGAAAGCGCTAAAGTTCCAAGCAGCATCCCAATGGTTACACCCATCTGCGGTATACTTCCGAAGAACCCTCGTTTGTCTTTCGGAGCATATTCTACTGCAAGCAGAAGAGCGCCTCCCCATTCGCCTCCAAGTCCAATTCCTTGAATTAAACGTAAGAGAATAAGAAGTATGGGAGCAGCTACACCAATTGCTTCATAGGTCGGCAGAAAACCCATTAGTACAGTTGATCCCCCCATAAGAGATAGGGTTAGGACTAGTGTTTTTTTCCTTCCAATACGATCCCCGATATGACTAAATATCACCCCGCCAAGCGGGCGAATGAAAAAGGCCAGAGCAAAAGAAGCATAAGCTAACATAAGACCAACTGTTGGATCTTCACTATGGAAGAACATTTGATTAAATACAAGAGCAGCAACCGTTCCGTATAAAAAATAATCAAACCACTCTATTGAGCTTCCGATTAGACTAGCGATTAACACTTTTCTAGCAACCTTTTTATCCATATGTATCCCCTTTTCTTTATTACATCTTAACGGTTGCTCTACTACTTTACAATATTAAAATCTGACTATTTTAATATTTTAGTACATTGAACAAAAAGAAAAAGGAAATTCCCTGCCTTATTAACAATCTATTTTTCATCATATATTTCGTAAGCCATTTTCATAATTATTTCCTCATGCTGAGGGTATTGCTTGAGCAGCTGCTTCTGAGTAAACAATTCAAAGTCTTCAAAATCAAAGCCAGGTGATACCATGCAGCCAACTAAGGAAAATGAATCTAATTCCTGGACGGATGAACCAAAAATTGTATTTTTCGAAATTAATGCTTGAGGGACTTCTCCATTATCCAAATTTAATCCTAATTTATATTCCTTATATTCCCCTTGTTCATCAATAACATGAATCGTTAAAGGACTCCCCCCATGAAAATACCAGAGTTCATCTGACTTCAATCGATGGAAATGGGAGATGTCCTCAGATCGCAACAGAAAATAAATACTCGTATAGAGCTTTCGTTCCTTTCCTTTTCCTAGCTCTGTTTTCCCTTCAGCTTCATACGTCCGTTTATAATAACCGCCCTCAGGATGAGGAGTCAGCCCTAGCTTCGAGATCCAAGCTTGAGGATTCATAGTTTGCATTTTCAATTTCCTTTCATCTTTACGTTTTGGGTACTTCTTTTCTTTTCAAAATATTAAAGCCTAGAAGAATAGAGGTCAATTTAATAAAGCAAAAAAAGAACAAAACTACTAGTCTTTATCGTATTATTTTCCATAATTATGTATAATCTACATATCAGAAAATTTAGTATTTATTATATATTGGGAGAGATGACAATGAGAACGAACACCATTCAAAAGGTCGGACAAATTGGCGTACCCGTTAAAGACTTAGAAAAAGCTATTAGTTTTTATAAAAATCAGCTGGGTCTCCCGCTTCTTTTCAGTACAGACAGTATGGCATTCTTTGAGTGCAATGGGCTTAGACTGCTTCTAAGCCTGCCTGAAAAAGAGGAATTTGCTCACTCAAGCTCCGTTATTTATTTTCAAGTTGAAAATATTAAAAAAGCTTATGAGGATCTTATCGATAAGGGAGTTAGCTTCATCGATGAACCACATGTTGTTGCCAAAATAGGTGATACAGAAACGTGGATGACCTTCTTTAAGGACTCAGAAGACAATACGCATGCTCTCTTATGTGAAGTGCAAATATAGGATTTTCCCTTGTAATCAAATGAATTTTCAGTTATATTGTATACAATTAAATACTTTCTTATTTCAAGATCATTTGAAGTGAGGATAGAGGTGCAAAAACCATCAGTACATAACCGGAGGATAATGAGGTCCTAGGATGATTATGGAAAGGGGAATTTGCCGAAGCTTTTTTAGAATCTCATGTTCTTAAAGCTGGGTCTGTGTTGAATAAATGCAGAACTGTCATATAGGAAACTATATGGAGGGCTATCGCACAGGAAACGATTATTGTTATGATATTGTTTCTACTGCAGCAGCGAATCCCTCGTTGCTGCTTTTTGCGTTCCGTTTCGAGCGGCCCTATCACCTCTATTTTTAAAAAATTTAAAAAAGGGTGTGAAGTAATGAATTTTGGCCAAGTTTTAACAGCCATGGTTACCCCATTCGATCAAAATGGGGAGATTGATTTTCAAGCTACTCGGAATTTAGTGGATTATTTAATTGAAAATGGTTCAGATGGATTGGTTGTGGCAGGGACAACTGGGGAGTCTCCAACCCTAACGGTGGAAGAGAAAGTTGAATTATTCAAATTTGTTGTAGAGGCTGCCAATGGAAGAGTACCAGTTATTGCAGGAACAGGATCAAATAATACTAGAGCATCAATCAGCTTAACAAAGCAAGCAGAGGAAGCTTGCGTTGATGGAATTATGCTCGTAGCTCCATATTATAACAAGCCGTCTCAAGAGGGATTATTCCAGCACTTTAAAGCGATTTCCGAATCAACAACCTTACCTATCATGCTTTACAATATTCCAGGCCGAAGCGTAGTGAACATATCAGTAGAGACAATTGTTAGACTATCAGAGATTGAAAATATTGTAGCTGTAAAAGAAGCGAGCGGCGACTTAGATGCCATGGCACAAATCATTAGCAATACAGAAGATGACTTTACGCTATACTGTGGTGATGATGGATTAACATTACCAGTTCTAGCAATTGGCGGAGCAGGAATTGTTTCTGTTTCTTCACACATTATCGGAAACGAAATGCAAGAAATGATCAATCAGTTTAAAAACGGGGATGTCCAACGTGCGGCATCAACCCATCTCAGCCTTCTCCCGATTATGAAAGCATTATTTTCAGCCCCTAGCCCATCACCGGTAAAAGCAGCTTTAAATATGCGGGGAATACATGCTGGTGGTGTTCGATTGCCATTGGTTCCATTAAACAATGAGGAAAAAAGAACACTTGAGCAAGCACTGCAGCTGATTCTAACTAGCGATCAAAAACTTGTTAATATATAGTTCAATAACCTAAAAAAATTAAAGCCGGAGAGCTTGGCCTATTCTCTCCGGCTTTTTAATATACCCTATCATGTGATCCATTCTTGAAGATAAATGAATGGCTATTTTTGTAAGCTCCACAAGATAAGAAATATTCTTTTATTCTACTTATTCATTTTAGCAAGAAAATCGCCCAGCAGGTCATCTAAATCATGTTCTGTTTCGTCATTTTCTTCATCTGCAATAGGAGGCTGAGAATGTTTTGCGTTATCCCAATCAAATGTATCTAAATCATCATTCACTATGTCTATATCCGAGTCTGAAGCTGTCTCTTCAATAAATTTTGATTGGCTGTCAACATAGGAAGCTGCAGCTTCCTGATCGTTTATTGCTGTCTCTTCTTGAAGATACAATGCCTCATTTATATCTAAAGAGTTACTATTTAATGAAGCTAGTAATGAAACAGATCGAATGGGGTCAGTTAACAGCTGATAAATAATATTGCCAAGCAAAGCCTCTGAATGTTCATGCTTTAACCAATCCCGCTGGGATTTATTTAATCTATGGGGGAGGGGAATTGTGATCGTTTCCCTTTCCCTTGAATAAGATTTCCCGACTCCTTGCAGGACAAAATCAGCAATTTTGCTTGAGAAATTTCTTCTTTCTGTTTCCTTTAGCTTTTGCAGATGCTTTAATAAATGGTCAGGTGTATCAGAAGGGACGCGAAAAGAAATGGCTTGCCCCCTCTTAATATGACCCGATTTAGACTTATCCATAGAATCACCTTAGCTCTTAACAGGCTCTTTGACCGCTTTCGGCTTCTCTGTTTTCCTTACAAAATCGGTAATTAACTTATAATAAGCATTGGCCATCATCCAAATACTTTCTTTTTCATCTTCAAAAAAATCAATATTATAGCCATCTAAATTATTATTTAATGTTTTAATATATTCTTTTAGAACAGCAGCTCCTCCGCCTACAAAATAGCAGATTTCAGTTTGGGAGTTTTTCTGCCATACATTTCGCAGCAACCGATATTGTTTTTTTGCTAAATCAAGAAGGATTCGATCTGTAATATCATGAACGCTTGTCCGACTGCCTTTAACCATAATATGATTACGGTCATTTTTTTTCGTAATAATTTCAACAACATCTCTGCGGCTATCTAATTCAACACCATGCTTGGATCTGATTTCTTCTCTTATCGATTCCAATGATTCCGATACTCCGAGATTAAACCCTTGTGCCTTATCATCATCGACATTTCGATTCTTAATGACCGCGATATCCGTTGATAAGCCTCCAATATCTTGAATGATAATCCTTTTATCAATAAAATCTTTATTAATAATCTTGAGTTGATTGTCCATCACAAGGTTAATATAGGCCGCAAAGCCTTCAGGGTACACCTTTACTTCGCCAAATTTTATATTCACTTTAAGTCCTTGGTACTTTGGTGTAACTAGAAATTCAACCTGATGGACGGAGCCCATTAATTTCGAACGATATCCCGCGTCCTTGCCTTCCTTTACTTCACGAAGAGGAAGTCCAGTTCCTAGTGTATAGTTGGCATCAATCACATTTTTCGTCCGTTGGAAGATGTCCTTATTTTCCTCCCTTACCGCATCTAATGCCAATGTGGCAAAGAGCATAACTAATGTCTGATCTTCCTCAGACTTACTGCTGCCTGGATCAAGCTCTGCAGCATTATTGCTTTTTGCAGCTAGCATACCGATTCGATATACCACGTTATTCTCTTTCAATGCTGGTGAGTGCACCTTGATATGAATACCATCTAGTGGATTTTTACTATCTAGCTCTTCAATTCCGATTACGGGACGATCTTCTGTATCCCTTGCGACAATGTTAGGAATATTTAATTCGTAATCTAATTCCCCAAAAATAGACTTAACTGAGTCATTTCCTACATCAATAGCTGCAATTCTGGATTTTGTCATAAATACATCCTTCTCCTCGATCAATAACTTATTTTTATTAATGGCTATTTTAAACTTCCTGTTGATTTCCGCTGCAGGCACTAAAGCGTAGCGGGCGGTCCGAAAGCCTCCTCGTCGAAGAGCGCTCCTGCGGGGTCTCCCTTTGACTCGCTTCTCCCGCAGGACATTGAATAATCTTCACCGAATAATCACCGCACGAAGGAAATGCGAATGCATTTCCGAGGAGCTCGCGCCTGTAGCGAAAATCAACAACAAAATAGCATTTTCAACACTAAGAAGTAACACAACAGCCTTATTAATAGTTATGTATGTTGTGTGTTTCTATATCAAGATTAAAGGTGCTGAATACATTCTTCAATAATACCAGCCGAAATAAAATCAAACTGTAAATCTGTAAACAACTTGTAAACTTTCAGTCGTTTTGTAAACAATTCGTATGCATTAATGACAAATTTGTACACATATTGATACATAAAGAAGTAAACGTGTTTGTACACACGTAAACGAATATGTACACAACTTGTTTACTTTTTGTGTACACGTAAGCGTTTTTGTAAACATACGAAAATGCTGCTGAATTCGCACACCAGTTTTCCTGACTTTTGCAGTTAAAGTGAATAAAAAACAGCCTTGAACCCGTATGAATGCTAGGTTCAAGGCTGTTTTTGTTTGTCATAAAGTTGTAGTGTAAATCACCCTTTTTTGACCGCCCCTAAAATATTTTAATTTCTCCTAATGACAAGCATTTTTTCCCCAAATCGATTCTTAATTCCTTCTCGATATCGGCCAGTACTTCATCATAATGATCAAACAGATAATAATTTTCCTGTATATGGATGCAGGAAGCCTTTCTGAGGATATCGAGCACGGCGGTAACTGAATGCTTTCCCTTCAATCGGTGCTCTAATAATCATGCGATGACAAGCGAGATAAAGCAGGTAAGGAAATGAGCTTCGATGTGTTCTTGTCTTGAAAGATAGACTGGTCGGCTTTCTAAATCACTTTTCATTACCTTGAAAGATTCTTCAATTTTCCACAGTCCTCTGTATAGTTCTACAATTCGTTCGTCTGATTAGATGACCTGTTTTTCATCCACTGTCTTTTTGATCTTTTTTCCACTTTTTGTGGTAAGCGTAATCTCTCTTGGATAGAGTCTCGATTTAATTTTGAAATCCTCCCCGATGGAATGGTAACCGTTCTGGTCAAGGACATAATCTTTGAACTTCTTGTTGGCTCCTCGGATTGAATAGCTTAAGATATAGCCGTTTTGGCAGAAAGCCTATACCAGATGTTGTCTCCTGTAGTCATGCCTTTATCTGCGATAACAATTATTTTACTAAGTGAAAAGTTGCGCTGTATGTTTCCAAGCATCGGGATCAGGGTTTGTTTATCAAGCGTATTTCCAGAATAAAGCCCATACGTAACGGGAATGCCATCCGTATCCATGAATAATCCTATCTGCACGATTGGGTTGGTGCGGTGTTCTTTAGAAACCCCTTTTCTTTTTAATTCATCCTGTTCATCAATTTCAAAATAATAATTCGTCACATCATAGTAGACGAGACTTGTGTTACGACCTTGTTGTTCCGTTATTCGTTCTTGAATTCATAGTTGAAGTGCATCCTTATGTGTTGCTTTAAAATAAAGTTTGATCAAATTGATACTAACAACCTTGATAAACGATCATAGAAAAGAGCGTGTTTTGAAAAAAAGATTGATCAAAACACGCTCTTAATATTTTCAGTTGGTTCATTCTTTTATAAAAAAGTTTGATCATTTCCTATCTATGTCTTCCACAATCGCGCCCGATTGTGGAAGACGTTATTTAGGTATGGTTTCCGTCAGTGCGACAAGCATTAAGCTATGTCTATTAATTGTCTTGGGGATATTAACGTTCAGAGCATTTGCTCCAATCGAATCGTTTTATTTTAAACCTTTTTGCCTTCTTTTCATCTACTTTCATAACAACCCAGACTTCACCCATCTTGTGTAACTTTTTTTATGACATTGCTTCCGTCGGTTCTTTTATAAAGAAAATAACCTTCTGTTCCTTCCAAGCCATTCTTTAAGAATAATCGCCTTGTGCCACTACTGGTACCGACAAATAAAGACTGTAATGAAAGCTTGTCAGAATGGTCATTAAGATTTTCACCTACTTTCAACATCAAATCATCATATATAATTTCTTGGTACCCTGATAAATCAAGGTTAAAGCCTTTAACTATATCCTTTAACACCTTCCTATCAAATTCTTCCCACTTTTTTCTGTATTCTTCTATACAAACGTCCTTAGGTGGCTTTTCGCCCTTGGAATTGGCAAGCACAACTGTGTTCTCTAAGTTATTGCTAATAATAAAAAGCTCACTAAAACCAAGACAAACTATGAATAGCATACTTATAATAACCTTTTTCAATTTAACATACCTCCCTTTATTATAGGTATGCTTATGCTACCGTATGTTTATGCAACAATATTGCCCTTAACATAAAGAAAGAGCGTAATTCTTGCTGCAGAATTGCGCCCGATTCTGGAATAAGTTAAATCATTTTAATGTGGAAACCAGAAATAGTAACTTAATATTAAAATGCTTATTATCAATATGATTTCAAAATGTTTTCCTCTTGTTTTTTCGGCAGAGTAACTTCCACCAAAGAAGAAATACAGTGAACCAAGAATAAAAATTATATACGCTATTATTTTTAGAAAAAAGTCCATTGTACCTCCTAATTTCCTTTTTTATCAATTTATGCGAAAATCTTATTCTAATGTCCTTCTTAAAGAAACTGGCCCGTTTGCTGAACAAGAGAAAATCCTGGAATACAGGATTTTTGATCAAACTTTTTTATAAATTATCAATCTTTATTATAAATTATCGAACTTTATTTCAAAACTACATTATGCTTATTAAAAAAAGATAGACAGCCATAGAGACATCTAATGAGAAATCTGTTTTCTCAAAGAATAGACCTTTGTTGTCATATGTTTTCTTTTTGAATGCGGGATAAAGCAAACGTGCAAACACAAACAGTTTCATAATGCTGTTGGTATCGTGATCATTTTTGGTATGGTGCTGCCTGTTATTCAAAAAGGTATGAAGGCCAAGTTCGTGATAGATTTTGCTCAGCGCCGCATAACCCAAATTTTTACGGTTTATAGTATCTGTCTGAATGCGTTCCGCTTTGTCTATGGTAAAAGTAATCGGAGAACGATCCGTATCCTGTTGTGCATTCATTTGTTTGACTTTTTCTTAAAAAAAAGCAATTGGATTATCGTATTGTTTTTCCATTTCATCAAGGTAGCCAAGAGATTCAGTTGTTTTTCCTCTGGTTTTTTTGGTTGCCTTATCACGGTAACTAATAGATAAATATGTTCGTCCCGTTTTTTTATTTTTCATTTTCCGAAGAAACATACAATCTTTCCTCACAATATCAAAAGCTACGAAAAACTAATACCTTACCATATTACCTTGTTAAACTACATAAATTTTTACATAAAAATAAAATAAAAATACTCGAAGCCAATAATAGTATCAACGGCTTCGAGTTATCTAATTATAATAAGCACTGCAAAATTAGGATATCAAGGTTAAAGGTGCTGAATACATTCTTCAATAATACCAGCCGAAATAAAATCAAACTGTTAATCTGTAAACAATCCGTATACACACATGACAATTCTGTACACATGCTGATATAAAAAGAAGTAAACGTTTTTGTATACACGTAAACGAATACGTGTACAACTTGTTTACTTTTCGTGTACATGTAAACGTTTTTGTAAACGCGCGAAAATGATACTGAATTCGCTCACCCGTTTTCTTTTGATCTTTGTTTTGCAACGGCTGGAGCATTATCTTCAAAAGGATTAAGTACAGCTTCACCAGAGGTTTCCGTTTTTCACAGAACTATATTTGACAACTCGAGGAAAATCATCGCTCACATCGAGCATTTTAAAATTGGTCATGATATGTTTTCAGGCATGTACCCAATCAAGAAATTAGACTTAATCATTACTGACGAAGAAACAACGCAAGAAAATCTTGATATGATTAAAGCACAAGGAGTAAATATAATTGTAGCTTTAAACGAAAAGAATTATATTTATCGTTCATTTTGAAATGGATAACTGCCTTATCTAGCACTGTTCAAAATTCAATGAATGCAATGAAAGATAGGCAGCTACAATTAAATTATTTCCAATTAAGGCTGGCAGCACAAATTCCCCTCACCTTTTTCTAGTGCAGACTTCAGGCTGCCTAGAACACCTGACCAGGCCATTTGATGCCAATTAAATGCTTCTAACCATCTCTCATCATCCTTAAACCCTGAATGCTCCACGATCACTTTCGTCGAGTCTTCGTTAATTGTTTCAAAATGTATCGTTACTTTCGTTAATTCATTTTCATGATTCATGATGTCAGTGAATTGGTCAGGTCCCTTCCACGTGAACTGCAGTTCTTTTTCCGCAACAAATCTCGTTATCTTGCATCCTTTTGTATTCATTCCTATTTTGTTTCCTGGGACGAAATATAAATTTATTGGAAAATAATCAAATCTAGATAGATTTTACACCAACCATACATCTTCCTCATATAAAATAATTTTCTATAAAAGTCATTTTATTAAATAGAAAGAGATTTATCCGTTTCCACGCTTTCATCACTATCCTGATAACTGGAGACTTTTCTTGTATCATTTGTAAATAAGATCAAAATAAGAGAAATAGTTACCCCTGCCATCATGAATCCTCCAAAAACCCAAGGGGATGGACCATACGCTTCAGCCATGGATGTCCAGAGCATTGGCCCGAAGCCAACAATCGCAGCTGCAATTTGATAGCCGACGGATAATCCAGTGTAACGGACTTTAGCAGGGAATAGTTCTGAGAATAATGTTCCTTGTGTGGAAAAAATAGCTGCCCAGATGACCCCTAACATGGCGGCCTGGAAGAAGTAAAGCCATGCCGGACTCTCACCAACCATGGTGAAATAAGGAATCGCCAATAGAAACATAAGAATTAACCCAGCTGTATAGATTGTTTTTCTTCCAATAAAATCGGATAGGTAGCCTACCACAGGAATGGTAATAATCATCGTCGCACAGCCAATTGTCAAAGCAGTTAAGGCTATATCCCTTGAATAGCCTAAATACATGGTAGAAAATACAAGAACAAAGGACATGAGGAATACATTAAAAAATCCGTCTCCAAGCTTTAGGCCAATAACTTGAAGGACCGTTTTCCAATTAGAACGAAATGTTTCAAAGAATGGGACTTTTGCAAGATCGCCGCTTTCTTTTTGCTGCTGAAAAGCCGGTGTTTCATCGATGCCATTTCGGATCCATAATGCCAGGGCAACCAGCACAATACTCAGAAGGAACGGTATTCTCCAGCCCCATGCCAAAAACTGTTCATCGGTCGTTAAGGAACTGATTAATGTTAAACTGAAGGATCCTGCCACAAGCCCTAATGGAACACCTAATTGGGGAATGGAACCGTAGAGCCCCCGAACTCCTTTTGGCGCATATTCAGTGGCCAGCAAAACAGCTCCTCCCCATTCACCTCCAAGGGAAATGCCTTGTATGAGTCTAAGCAAAACCAGCAGAATAGGTGCAAACAACCCAATTTGGGCATATGTAGGCAGTAGACCAATGAGAAAAGAGCTTCCTCCCATCCCGATCAGAGTGAGCATTAGCGCGGCCTTCCGTCCGATTTTATCGCCCATGTGGCCGAAAATGATACTTCCGATTGGTCTTGCTGCATAACCAGCTCCAAATGTTGCAAAGGCAATCAGCAAAGAAATGGCAGGATCATGATTAGGAAAAAAAAGATATGAAAATACTAGACCTGTTGCCGTCCCATATAGATAAAAGTCATACCATTCAATGACAGAACCAACAAGACTGGCCATCAGTATGCGGCTTTTTTTCATAGAACCTACTCCCTTTTTAAAGTATCTTTTATTATCTTAAAAGCATACACAAAGCTATTTTTCTATGAAATACGATTACATTGCTCCAAATGCTGTTTTCTTATCATATTTTTTTGGATTTTACCAACGGATGTACGCGGAAAGTCTTCCACAAAATGAATGGAGTCTGGAACTTTGAATTTCGCCAGCCGTTCACCGCAGTAGGATAATAATTCTTCGCACGTTACTTCAAAACCATCCTTTACAATAACATAGGCAATAATGGCCTCATCGCGGATGTCGTCCGGTACCCCAATAACAGCAGATTCATAAACAGCCGGATGATCAGCCAGGACACTCTCCACTTCATTGGCTGCTACATTTTCCCCTGCACGCTTGATCATATCCTTTATTCGATCGACAAAATAAAAATAACCGTCTTCTCCGATCCTTGCATTGTCGCCGGTATAAAGCCAGCCCTCTCTTAATGCTTCTGCTGTTGCTGAAGGATTTTTAAAGTAATCTTTCATCAATGTCCGGCCGGGTACTCCTTTAACTGTAATTTGGCCAACCTGCCCTTCAGGGACTTCATGCCCATCCTCATCCGTTATTTTTACTTCATAGCCAAGAGTCGGCTTGCCAATACTCATATTTTTCCGGACTCCATCAATTGGGTTCATTAATGGAACACCAATTGTTTCTGTCATTCCATACATTTGAAGCAGCGGAACACCATATTGGCTCTCGAATATTTCAACTTGATCCTCCGCAACACTTTGGGCATACCAAATGACCCTCATCGAATTTTTACTGTCAGCAGGATCGTATTTCTGTGCTAGGATCATCCTAATTGGTGCAGCAAAGAGCGATCCTACTGTTGCACCGAGATTGATTGCCTGTTTGAAGTAGCGGGATGCACTGAATTTTTCTGTAATCGCCATACTCGCCCCCACTGTTAACGCCGACATTGCAGAGTAATACTGGGCATTTCCATGGAATAGCGGCAGCACGATTAATTGTCTGTCCTCAGGGGCTAAACGAATGGACTTAGACATCACCTCTCCTGCAAACAGATAGTTCGCATGAGTCACTTGCACGCCTTTTGGCTTGGAGGTTGTGCCAGAAGTATAAAGCATAGCAGCCACATCTCCAGCATTTAAAGGAACATCAGGGACTAAAGCTTCTGCACCTTCTTTCAAATGCTTCAAACTTTGATGCTTGTATTCCTCCCCTTCGTATCTGGCAAGAAGAATTTCCTGAAGGTTAGGGAGTCTGTCACGAATTTTATTAAATTTTGCCAAATACTCCTCTTCAGTAATCAATAATACTGAATCAGAATGGCCTATCACATATTCCATTTCATCTGATGTTGATAAGATATTGGTCGGAACCATGATTGCACCAATATTTGCAAGAGCAAACCATGAGGTCATAAATTCAATACTGTTAGGCAGGTGCAGGGTAACATGCTTTCCTTTTGTTACTCCAAGCTTGAGGAAAGACTGACTTAAACGTTTCACTTGATCTGCAAACTGGCGGTAGGTTAATTCATGTACTTTTTGTTTACGATCTTCGAAGAGGATAAAGGTCTTATCCGGATACATTTCGACTTTTTCGCTTAACAATTCACGCAAGGTTTTATTACCGACAATTTCCAAACAGTATGCCTCCTTTTTCTTTTTAAAAGGCTCTTTTCTTATAGATTGTTGTTCTAGCTAATAAATTTAACCCGTTGATTTCCGCTGCTGGTACTCGCTTTCCGCGGGGCTGCCGGGAGCCTCCTCAACGCTCTGCGTCTGCAGGGTCTCCCTTGGTTACGCTACAAACGTAGGGGTCTCGCGCCTTCCGCTCCAACCAACTCAGTGGTTAAACTTGGCTAATCGCCTGAAAGCAACAACTTTGTGAAAACAACCTTTTGGAATTAAAGCGTTTACATTTTTTTATTCTAAGTTTAAAATAAATTTCAAAGACCACGGTTTTTGACTGTAGTCTTTGAAATTTATTTTAGTCCAATGTGATATGCGAGTCAATTAATTTTTAGAAAATTTATTTAATTCTGATATAATAAACAGAGTAATTTAAAAGGAGAATCGAAATGCCAGGTTTAACACAAAGACAATTAAAAGCCCAGGAAACTAAGAAAAGGATCCTTGATACAGCATTGGCATTATTCGGTGAGAAGGGGTTTGATCATGTCACCGTAGATGAAATAACTGCAAAAAGTGAAACTTCTAAAGGTGCTTTCTATGTTCACTTCAACTCAAAATATGATATTTTCCTAGAAAAGTTCAAAGAAATTGATGAATTTTATGCTGACTTTATGGAAACCCTGCCAAAAGAAATGAAATCATATGGGAAAATTTCTCTGCTGGTTAAATCACAAATGGTTTATTTACGTGACAGTTTAGGAAAGGACCTGCTCAGAACTGTTTATGTCAGTGCATTAATTCCTAATAAATCAGATTACTTCTCGAATATGGAAAGACAGCTTTATAAGCTTGTTTACAAAATAGTGGAGGAAGGACAGATTGCAGGGGAGATAAAAGAAGACCGGTCTCCCGGTGAATTAACTATGGTAATAACGCGCTGCATGCGGGGAACATTATATGATTGGCAATTATTTGATCACTTCGATCTTGTACTAGAGGGAGAAAAATTCATCCAAGCAATCTTAGAAGGAATTCAGAAGGAGATTTAACAGAGAAACAATTGTCTGATGATATGTTTTTTTTATGAAGTATAGACCTAGAGGAAACAAAAACATTACTTCTCTACTAGTTCTTCTACTTTTTGCAATAGATCCGGAGGCATGCTAAATGCTCGACCTTCCTCTGCAATTGATACTGCAATTTTTTCTTTTGACACGTCTAAACCAACGTATTTTATGGTATCCTTCATAATAATTAGCTCCTTTCGTAATATAGCTCTTTTTTGGTTGGGTTTTTCCAGTAAACAGTTTAACCAAATTAACCTACGTTGTTACGAGTGAGGAGCTAGTTTCGTTCATGATAACTTATCGCGCTCATACATGCCACGTCCTGTGGCATTCGGATTCAGCTACGTAAGATCATTGTTTTGTCGCAAAATTAACATGAATAACAGAAAAAAGTAGCCCCTATTCTTTTAAGAACAGAGGGGCTACAACTATTTTTTCAACGAAGAATGAGGATTGTCTTCCTCAATTAAACAGACTTACAAACTGTCCGTATCCCTCTTCTTCGAGCTTATTCTTAGGAATAAACCGAAGTGCGGCTGAATTAATGCAATATCTTGAATGATCGGGGCCAGGTCCGTCATCGAATACATGGCCAAGGTGGGAGTTGGATGATTTTGCTCGTACTTCAATCCGCCGCATTCCGTGTGAGGTATCAAGTTTTTCTTCCATTTCGGTTCGACGTAATGGTTTCGTAAAGCTAGGCCAGCCACAGCCAGCATCATATTTATCTTTTGAACTAAACAGTGGCTCACCAGTAATGATGTCGACATAGATCCCATCTTCCGTATGGTTCCAATACTCATTATGGAATGGAGGCTCAGTACCATTTCTTCTTGTCACCTCAAATTGAATTGGCGTCAGTTCCTTGCGCAATTGCTCATCATTTTTGCGATTTGACCAGTTCTCACGGATAAACCCCGCTCGTCCGGAACCCTCTTTATAAAGATTATAGTGAAACGAGTTCTTTTTATAATAATGCTGATGTCTTTCCTCTGCCCGATAAAAAGGCCCTGCAGGGAGAATTTCCGTTACAATTGGCTTTTGAAAACGGCCGCTTGCCGCAAGCTCAAGCTTCGAAGCATCTGCTAATTCCCTTTGCACTTCATTATGGTAAAAAATAGCGGTTTTATAAGATTGCCCACGATCATTGAACTGTCCTTCCGGATCTGTTGGGTCAATCTGCTGCCAAAAAAGCTCAAGTAGTTTTTTATAAGGAAAAACGCTTGGATCGAATGTAATTTGAACCCCTTCATAATGCCCTGTTGTATCTGAGCATACCTCTTCATAGGTCGGATTTTCCGTATGGCCTCCTGTATAGCCCGAGATGACCTCTTTAATTCCTGGCTGTTCATCAAACGGCGCCACCATGCACCAAAAACAGCCACCCGCAAATGTTGCCAACTCATATTGATCAGACATTATTTCCTACCCCTTTCACTTTTTCTGAGCCTTCATCTTAAACATTTCACTTATTTCCATTATAACCATTTTAAAAACATTAGAAAAACTTGGCGATCGCCAGGTCCTTTAGCGAATACCTTAGTTTTCTTATGCGATCTCCTTACCAGAAATTTTATCAAAATACTTAAACTTTCCAATTAGCCAATAAAGAATCCCGTCCCTAAATTCTGAATAGGACGGGATTCTTATCGCATTTTGTTTAAATTGGTTTATTTGGCTCGTATGTTGGCTGCTGGTTTTCTGCTTGGAATGCTTGGCTCTTCGCTACCGCCCCTTGTACACTTTCTTCTAATGAAAACTCTGTATCCGTTTTATCAAATTGCCCTGTTTGATTTTGTGCTGCAATTACTTGCTGCTGATCCTGTTCTGTATTTTCTTTGCGATTCTTTAGCATGTCATTACACTCCTTTTTTTCAAAAGTACATATATAGATTTTCCAAAGGAGCAGACATTATTCGTCAAGACGTAGTATCAAAAGTTTATCGCAGATTAACGGGCTGTAAGACCCCCACTTCAAGATTGAAAGAGAAGCGTGGAAGATAGGTGGGGGACAACTGCCCGTAAAAGCCCGTAAAATGAACACAGACAAAAAGCGCCACATCGTGTGGCAACGTCTGCGTGACCCACTTCCTGTGGTCCGCAACTAACAATCAGTGGGGGATGAAGGAACCCCCCACTGATTGAAGTTTCACTTTATATGAACTAAATTTTGAATTCCTATTCCTTCATATCCAATTGGACAACTAGCTCTAATTCTTTCATTTCCTCCTTATTTCCTTTCTCATCTGTAACGATAGGTAGGATTGTGAATGATTTCGGTATCCTCTCCATTGGGGGTAAAGCCAAGACGACTTTTCTACCGTTTTTACCAGCCATCCCTATTTGCTGATCAAGGCCTTCATATACCTTTCCTTTGTCATCTTTTATCATGTATTCAAACCATGGCCATGTATCGTTCTCATCCATTTCTTCCGGGTAATCTGAAGTCAAATCAATTCTCGTTGACAGCGGTGAAAACGTAATTTTTTCAACTGCTTGAGAATAAATATGATCAGATGTACTTGCCTTTACATAAGGGTGAAATTCTTGAATTTCTCCTTGAACTTTTTCCAGTGGGAAATCCACCTTCCACTCACCAGAATATCCAAATAAATCTTTACCTTGTACTGTAACATCAATATTGTCACCAAACTCATTAAACTTTGATAGAGTAAACTGGTGGTACTCGATAAGCGTATTTTCGTCTATTGGACCCTGAATCGTCGATCCAATCGCCACTTCTGATTGTTTCCCGTTTATTAAGACTTCATTGTAGCCTATCTTTGTTTCCTCAAGAGACAATGCTCTCTCTCCTGTATAAGCTACTGTTACTATTAATCGTCCACCATCGTAAACCGCTTCCTTCACTGTCATGGTTAAACCATTTTGGCTATCCTGTTTTTCAATGACTGTTGCTAATTTGTCGCTCTGTAACTTATCAGAAGAAATATCGCGAAATTGCTCATAAATCGGGCCAATGATCGGTACTTTTGCTAAGGCAGTAGCCATCCCTGTTGATACAAAGCCAAAGCCAAGTATGGATACACATAATCCACATGCTACAAGAAGCGAATATCTCGCCGCTTTTCCTGCCTTTTGTTTTTTCTTAGCTTGAAAAATAGCGGCTTTTTCTCTAGCCACTAACTGCTGAACAGGAACCTCAATGTCATTCATATAATGATGAACCTTATCTTTATTCATAAATATAGCCCTCCTTCAATATAGGTCTCAGCTCTTTTTTCGCTCTGTTTAAATGAGACTTCACCGTGCCTTCTGGATAATTCATGATGTCAGCAATTTCTCTTATTGATAAATCATGATAATATCTCAACAAAATGATGGCCTTATATGTAGGAGACAAATGATTAAAGGCTTCTGCTAAATCCAATGAATAGGTGATAGTATCAATATTTTCTTCCGTCATTAATTGTGCAAATAACTCTTCCTTATCTGTCGGAAAATGCTTTGACTCTTTTCGAATAAAGTCAATTGCTTTATAGATAAGAATCTTCGTAATCCACCCTTGAAATGCTTCCGGTTTTTTTAATGTTTTCAGCGTCGTAAATGCTTTATAAATAGTTTCTTGATAAATATCAAGAGCATCTTGTTCATTTTTTACATATGAGTATGCAGTTCGATATAATTTATGGCGAACGGAGCTTATAAGCTGTTCAAATGCTTCGTCATTTCCCTTTTTCGCCTTTGTTACTAAATTTGCAATGTCCATTCTTGTTTTTCCCCTCCTTTTCACAATAAAGTCGAATGGGAACATAAAATCGTTGCAAGAAATTAATTCAGTTGTATTTAATACTGAGAAAAAAGGGGATATCAAGTTGCTACTTATGCAAAACCTTACTAGAAATAAAAATAGGTTCAAACAAATAGAGTGTTTGAACCCTTCCTTATTGGACCTTGACTTATTTCTTAGGAAGCTTCTCTTCCTGCATATAACGGTAGACAGGGATCTCATCGCCTTTTTGAACAGGGATGAAGTTAAAGGTGACATAGCTATCAACGGACTCTGGTTCTAGAGCTAATGCAATAAAGTTTGCATTTGGCTGGTCCATTGAGTAAACATAGCTACCTTTAGGGAAATGTTTGTTTTTCGTAGCGACTTCTGTTGTCACCTGTTTCGTATAGTGTCCGTTCTCCAGCGTTGTTGAAACTTTATTATCTGTCACTTTATAGCTTTCAATTGGAAGGATCATTGGTTTATCAAGCTTCTGGACCTTTACACCGATGATTTCAAGTTTGCGCGCGATGTCATGATAGGCTGGCGGCATAATGTAGGCAGTCGGACGTTCACGTACTAGTGTTGCATAGGCTTCTGTAGAATCCATCCAGTCAATCGTGATGGCGTTCCGCTCTCCTTTTGCAAGATCAACGACATCTAAAGTTTGGTCTTGGATCAGTTTGTATTCGCTCTTTATCACAATTTTATCATTGTCATTAATACGCTTTCCTTTTTCAACCACTTCATTGCGAGCATCACTAACGATCTTTTTTACCTTTTCTGCATTTGCCGCCGTTGATATAATGAAATTCGTTTGAGCGATCATTTGGGCATAAACGCGGCGTTCAAAGTCTGCACGTCCGATATTAATGCCCCGGGTTTCGACTAAGTAGGTTAGTGTATTTTTTAAGCCAAGAGCATTTCGGCCAGTACGCGATTCTGTGATTCCTTCAGTGGCAACAAGTTTTCCTTTATCATTTTTGCTAAGAGTGTAGTAATCATAGTGAGTAAGCTTTGCTTTATCTAGTTCTTTATTGACATCAGGAAGAAGAAGATTATCTGATGTCTTCCGAAGCTGTTCTGGAATATTCAGGTTTTGAGCAGATGAAATGAGAACGTCATAGGAAGAGATTGACCCTTTTTCCCCATAATCCATTAACAGGCTTGAGTTAACTGTGTATTCATGTGTGTCTAATACAACCTCAGGCTGATACTCGTTAATGGCTTTATTTACAGCCTGTACTTCAGGATATTCCACCTTCATATAGTCCCGGTTAGCATCGAGATCAGTCGCAATAAAACGTTTAAAATAATAAGAGCCATCTGGATTAATTCGTGGAACAATAACAACATTTACCTTATCAAGAACATCGCCAAGCTTCCCTTCCGCTAATAGCTGTGCCACGACAAGATTGGACTCTCCTGCAGCTGGTTCATTTCCATGAATTTGTCCTTGAATCCAAATGAGCGGCTTTTTCTTATTTTCCTTTACTTTCTTTGGATTATCCTTTGTGAATATTAGTAAGGGTATATCTCGCCCCTCTAAGGATTTACCAATGGTCTCAAGATACACATGCTTGTTTTTGTTTGATAGTTTTTTTAAGAAGGACATCATCTCTTCCTGACTTGTAAACGGGTTTTTTCCCTTTTCAAATCCAGGAGTGCTGAATTTTATATTAGGCTTTGGAAAAAGGTGGGCTATGTTGTCTGGTTGGACATAGCTTGGGCCTGTCCCATAATAAGGTGTAAATTCAAGATCAACTTGTTCTGCAAATACACTTTTATGAAACTCATTCCCTGAAAAAGGCAAAACAGTTGTAAAAATAAGTACAGTAGCAAGTGAAGAAACACGGATCATTTTTTTCATCAAATGGCCTCCTATTCAAATAATTATTTTATTATTCTAAATTAACACAATTTTTAATTAATTTTAATAAATAGAATTGGAATGAATGAAAAACCGATATTTCTCCCTATGTTTTTAGCATTTCCATGAGATAAGCAAGAGTATTGCACTAGGCTTTAAGAAGTGTACAGCCAAAAAAAGGTATCCCAAAAGGAAAAGATTAACCTCCTTTTAAGATACCCTTTCTATTCAAATTATAAAGATACAGTGTTCTTATTATCTTCTTGAATTGACTGGCGCTTAAAGCGAAAATAGAAGAAACCAGATAATCCTACTGAGATCATACCAAAGATAACGACCATTATTTGCAGACCTACGAGATCTAAAAAGAATCCTGTACCTAGAAGAACCACTTGGAACATGACCCTTTCTAACATATTACGAAAAGAAAAGAAGCGCCCGTGGTATTCTTTTGGCATTCTTGTTTGAAAGATCGTTGCAGCCGTCGGAAAGAAACAGCCCAATGAAAAACCGACAATTGCAAATGCAGCAACAGCTACAATTTTCATTTCGACTAAGAACAATGAAATTTGTGCAAATCCGACAATTAACGAAAAGAAAAACATAATGCTATACGGAGACCAACGATCACTTATTTTCTTCACAGCAAAAGCACCTAGCATAAAGGAAATTCCTTCTGCTGCATAAATAATCCCCTTGATCATTTGATCATCATGGATCTCACTTATTTTTATCACCATCAGGTTAAAACCACCTAAGAATAGCAGTGGAATCAGTGTCAGGATAAGGGTCATCAAGACAATCGGCAGCCCTTTAATAACAGGCAGTACATCTTTAAAGCTCCCTTTTGATTTTTGTTTGTTCGTATTCTTCTGTTCTATTGGTTCATCAATTTTTAAAAATAATGTAAAGATGAATAATAGAAAATAAGCGATAAAAGAAGATAGATATAACATAAACAGAGACATCACTACTAGTAAGATGCCAGCTAGTGACGTGCCTAGGATCCTGGCAACCGTCGCCACATTCATATGGACACCATTCATTCTTAATAAGTTTTTTCCACCGACAATTAAAGGAATCGCTGCCTGCAGTGCTGGAAAATAGAAAGCCGCCGCCATTTGAATGGAAATAACAAAGGCGACAAGCCAGATAACGGAATCCATATACAAAGCAATAAACATAAATATAACACTAACCATTCTGCCAAGACCTGCATAAATCATGACAGTCTTTTTTCGTTTTTGATCTGTAATTCTCCCTGCGAGCGGCCCGACTGCAATTCCAGCTAGTAATCCAATCGCAAGGATGACAGATTTCATGAAATCCGATGGCACCTTCTCTTGCATAAATTCTAAATTTCCGATAATCCCCATCCATAATCCGAGTCCGGCAATAAGCTCCCCCGTTAAAATAATCCAAACATTTCTGTTAGTCCACATATTTATTTCCTTTCAATATCCATTCGAGAATCGAAATATATATGATTATATACCAAAAATTATTTGAATAATACAAATTTCTAGGAAACTCATACAATTTATCGCAGTTTAACGGGCAGTAAGACCCCCACTTCAAAGGTTGCGAGAGAATTAAAGAAACCTAAGTGGGGGATCAACAGCCCGTAAAGGCCCATAAAATGAACACAGACTAAAAGCGCCACGTCCTGTGGCAACGTCGGCACTAGCACGTCCTGTCCGTCTAAAAACCCCCACTGATGGAAGTTTCACTTTATTTCGGCAATATTCGAGGGAGAGAGTCGATCTATTTTAAACTGTTCCCTTTGCTTCCTGCCTCTGTTCTTTAATCATAAATCCTCCAAGTAATCCGAGCATGGAGAATAAGACTGGAATGATGAAAGCGTATAGATAACCTACATGACTTGGTGCTGTATGAAAATGATCTAATACTTTTCCAAAAATAACAGGCAGCAGCACAGCACTTAAAAATCCACCCGTATTCGCAAACCCAGAGGCAAAACCAACCTCTTTTCTGTCAAAAGATTGGCGAACAACGGCAAATGTTAAAGTGTTTGCCCCATTACAATACCCTATGATAAAGAAAAGAATGATAAGCATAAAAAATGGCGGTTTTCCGCTAAACAAAAGAAAAGCAACCCAGCATAAAAAAGTTACGAGATGTACAGCAGTATACGGCTTTTTTATTGAATTCATACGGTTTGCCATCCAATTTGTTATAGGAGCACCAAGAAGAGCTCCTATAAGACCAACCATAATGAGCTGACTAGCATCTGATCGATCCATTCCATACACATGCATTCCATACGGGACTGCCCATGAGCCAATAAATCCTACATATGTTCCGACAACTCCGAAATGGCAAAAAAATGTAGCCCATGCTTGGCGGTTAGAAAGTATTCGTCGTAATAACGTGAGCGTTTTTTCCCGTTGTTGCTCTGCTTTTGGTGATGATTCTTTTTTATCTGAATGATTGCGAAACATTTGCTTTGGTTTTACAACGAGAACAAAATAAAGAGCGATGCCACTAAGACATAGAATAATTCCAACTGCCAGAAAAGGTATTCTCCATCCCCATAAGGTGATCCAAGCAGAAAAGGGAACCGTAGCCAACAAGAAACCAAAGCTTCCTGCCATTCCCGCTATTCCAATTAATCCAACAAATTCATTCCCTTTAAACCAAAGGCTTAATATTAATACTAAATTAACCCAAATGGCCGCATCTCCAATTCCCACTAATAATCTGGCAAAAAGAAGCACTTCTTCACCCGTTGCCAGACTATAAATAACTGTTCCGACTCCATTTAAAATCGTCCCTAAAATAAGAAAAAGATTGGGGCCAAAACGATCTGACAATAACCCAATCGGAATTTGCAAGCTAGCATATGCCAAAAATTGAATACTTGTCAGTAATCCAATGGTCGATGCTGTCATATTGAAATCTTTCATCAATTGATCTGTAATGAGTCCAGGGGCTGTTCGTTGACTAACGATTAAAAAATAGGTAAACAATACCGTCGCAAATACAACCCATCTGTATCGACTATTTTGTTTTTCCACTGATCTCTACTCCTATTAATTATATTCAATCTTATATTATACGCTAGATTTTTTAGATATGAATTTAGATTTCAAATGAGTGCGCTTACATATTAAAAAAATTATTTCCAGCAAAAAAAAGAAGAAAAAATCACCAGTAAGAGATGATTTTTCCTTCTTTCTTTCATTGATCTATATCAAAAAAATTCGAAAATTAAATTTATATTTTAAACTTACTAATTAACATTTGCATATCTTCTGCCAGTTTGGACAGTGTTTGGGCGGATGATGATATTTCTTCCATAGAAGCAAGCTGTTCTTCTGTTGATGCTGCTACATTTTGTGAATGCTCGGAAGTATCAGCTGAAATTCGGGTAATGCTGGATACGGTTGCTGCCACTTCTTCAATACTTGCAGATACCTGTTCTGCTGTTGCAGCCATATCACGAATCTTATCTGCGAGCTGCTCCATAAAGTGAAGGATCTCTTTAAAGCTGCCTTCTGTCTGTTCGACTATTTTCAGCCCGCCCTTCACATCCTCTGTTACCTGCTTGACTGATTTATTCGAATGCACCATATCCTGTTGAATTTCAACGATTAAGCTTGAAATATGGGAAGAGGATGCTTGAGATTGTTCTGCCAGTTTTCGCACCTCATCTGCTACAACGGCAAATCCTTTCCCATGTTCGCCGGCTCTTGCAGCTTCAATCGCTGCATTTAACGCCAGCAAGTTCGTCTGCTCTGCAATATTAGAGATGACATTCGTGATTTCACCAATTTCCTTTGAACGCTTATCTAATAATTGAATGATCTCTCCACTCTCTTTAACAGAATGGCTGATTGCATGGATTTGTTGAACAGTTCTCGCTACATATTCTCCACCACTTTTCGCTTTTTCTGTTGCCTGAAAGCTTGCTTCTGAAATGGAAGAAGCTGCTTCAGCAATAGCTTGTACTCCAGTACTAACTTCCTCTAATGCAGTTGCACTTTCTTGTACACTTGCTGTCGCATGCTCGGCACCATGAGCTACTTGTTGAATGGTCTCTGTTATCGTTTCGATGGCCTTATTTGTTTGCTCTGCACTTGCTGTTAATTCATCGGAAGAAGAAGAAACTTGCTCCGAAGCGTTGTTTACTTCGTTTATCATATTCCTAAGATTATCAGACATTCGGTTAAAACTTATCGTGAGATTACTTATTTCATCACCTGTTTGATCACTAATTTTCTTAGTGAAATCCCCATCTCCCGCTAATTCAAGAGCGGATGATATATTATTTAATCTCTTTATCATTCTTCTTGAAAACCAATAAATAACAAGGCTCGACAAGATAATCACGATACCTAGGATGGTTAAAACCTTCATTAAAACATCGGATATAATCCTTTCGATAATGCTCTGAGAAGCACCAACATAAAAGATACCGATAATTTCATCATTCCCATTTTTTATTGGCATATAGGCTGTTTGAAATATATTTCCCACAGCATTTGCTTCACCATAATAGTATTCACCTTTTTTCAGAACAACATCTGCCACTTCCTGGGAAACTTGTGTTCCAACGGCTCGATTCCCGTCTTTTATCACATTTGTCGATACACGTGTATCCCCTTGAAATATCGTCACAGTATCCCCTGTATCCTTCGCAATTTCATCTACAATTTCTTCATTTCCATTCATGAGAACAGTTCCTTTATAAAGCTGGTTACCTTTAATTGCCCATTCCCCAGGATATTTTTCATTTATGTATCTATAGGCAAGAGCTAAATCACCTTTTGCCTTTTCAACAGCTAATTCTTCTACTCCTTTCTCAATTTCCTTATTTACGACAACTACTATAATCGCTGATAAAAAGAGAATAACAGACAAAACAATTAAATTAATCTTCAGCCCTAATTTTAGTTTGATCTTCAAAGTAATCACCTATTTTTTTATAGTTTTGGAAAATAACATTACATACTGTCTTTCGCCCACAAGAGTCTCCTTAACTCCCACCTTTCTTTCATTACCATTCACTAATTTTCCTATATATTAACTATTTCTGTATTATAGGACCATTTAGTGAAATTATTTCAAAATTCTACAATAAATACTTCTTTATGACTATGATATTTGATACTCTCCATCTATATAAAAGTGATAAAAATAGCAAAAAAAGAAGCAAAATTACCATTAGCAGATAATTTTACTTCTCCTTTTAAACCATAATATCGACATATTTCGAAAAGTGCAGCGACCACTTAACAAGTTAAATCACGAATGAAAACCTAAATAACATTTTTTATTCTATTAGCTATTAAGGTTTAAGAATCAATTGCACCTCTTTTTCTAGTACTCTGTCAAACACCTGCAATCGCTTCGGCATTGAAATATAAAAGCCTTGAAGCAATGGAACTCCTAATCGTTTGGCGGTCAATAGATCCTCCTCTGTTTCAATACCTTCTAACACTAATTTCACTTTGTTGTCAGTGTATTCCAAAAATAGGGAAATCAAATCTTGTTTATCCTTTGAATTGGATAACCCTTTTGACTTTGTGTGGTCTAGCTTAACAAAATCAGGGGTAAGGTTTTCAATGATCTGAAATGAGGCCTTTGATACAGGTAAATCATCAAAAGCGATACTAAAGCCTAATGATTTTAGGTAAGTTAAACTATTCAAAAATTCCTTTTGCTCCCATATGCTTTCTTTGACAATATTTTCATTAATTTCAAAAACAATTTGCCCCTCGATCATCGGATAATGTATTAGGAGATTATTGATAAAGCTCTTAAATTCATTATGTATAATCGTAGTCGGCAATATATTAATAAATAATGAGTAATGTCCAAAATACTCTATAGGGAATTCTTTGATAGCATTAGAAATACAAGCTGTATCTAGCTCATATAACAATCCGTTTATTTGAGCTTGTTGAAAAACAATTAGCGGATTTATTCGTGGTGTCGTTCTCATTAAGGCTTCATAGGCAAAAATTGAATCATTACTAGAATTAGTCAGTGGTTGATATTCACTGAACAATAAATTTTTCCTAATCAGTGACGGAATATTTGGCTCTATTTTGCACCCTTCTTCCTTTGTTATTTCTTTTTACTCTGCAAATTAAAAAGCTAGTAAATTTATTAAATCCTTTTAATTCTGCGTGCCACACTAATAGAACTCCTGTTCATTTTTACAGCAATTTCTGTAAAGGTAAGGCCTTCACTTCGTAGTTTTAGTAGGAGTTGATCTTCTTTTGTTGTCCAAGTCTTATAGGCTCTCTTTTTGACAACATCATTTTCCTTTTGTCTTTCCTCTTGAACCCATTCAGGCTCAGGTAATAAAACCTTTGAATCAATATTCGAAAATTGAACTCTATCCTTATTTTCTTCTGCCCATTTCCAAAAGTCAGATGGATCTATAAAATAAAAGCCTTTTGACTTTCTTGTTACCTTCTTCGTACAGGGAAGCCCGTGCTTTTCAACCCACCATTTAACTGTATTTCTGTCTACCTTTACCAGCTTGGCGAGCTCTCCAATTGTAATCAATCCTGTGTGCAGCTTTGTATTCGATATTCCCAATCGATTCATTTTTACAATCACAGAATGATAAGAGCGATCCATTGTTTGTGCGATTGTCGTTATTTTATGGACACCAATTTGTTCTTTTAGATACTCAATTTCTTCTAAATTCCAAACCTTACTCAATTCTAATTATTCCTCCTTATATGTTTAAAAAAACAGAAAAAAGACTATTCTCTGAAAACATAGAATAGCCTAAGGTTTTTATAAACCAATCCAAAAATTGGGCAACCGGCTGTCGTAGCTTGTAGGAAAATGTACTCACCCATAAACCCTTAGACCCTCGGCTTTGCGTCCTATTCTTTCGAATAGTTTGCCTTTACATATAGGACTTTTTCATCAATAACGTATTCATAATAAACTAAACTTCTTCATAATTCAACAAAATTATATAAAGTTCAACATATGTTGACATATTTCTGGTTAACTATAAGTCTTTATACCCAGATATTCGTTTTCAATGGAAATCGACCTGGTACATACAGCAAGCTTCTTCTGTTTGATATGAAAAGGGATATCCCATCATCAGGATATCCCTTTAGTAAAGCAAGTGCTGTTAAATAACTAATCGTATTTGATTTCCCGATGGGTCAGCAGTGACAAAATAATCTCCCTCTTCATCTACTGGAGCACCAATTTGCTGCAGTTGTGCGAGCACTTGCTTTCTCGTAGCTTCATCAGGAAAAACAAGGGTGTACCAATTTAAACCGACACTATTTTTGGGTGTCGCTTGAACCCCAACACCTTGCCAAGTGTTGATGGCAATATGGTGATGGTAATCTCCGGTAGAAAGAAAAGCAGCTTGAGGATAGTAACTAACCGTCTGAAAACCAAGCCCTTTTGTATAAAACTCTTCTGCTTTATGAAGATCTCCTACATGAAGATGAATATGCCCCATTATCGTATCAGCAGGCAGACCGGTCCATTCCGCATTACTTTCAGTAAGAATCCCTTCCCCATCAAGCTGTACTGTTGCCATATCCACTAAACCGTTGTTCCACGTCCATTCATGAGAAGGGCGATCCCGATAGACTTCAATTCCATTACCGTCTGGATCGTTAAGATATAATGCTTCACTTACATAATGATCCGCTGCTCCGAATCGGTAGCCTGTCTGAAGCAAGTGCCGTAAAAATACAGATAAATCCGCGCGGGATGGCAGTAAAATCGCAAAATGATACAAGCCTGCCGTACGCCCAGCTTTCGGAATAACTTCCGCAGGCTGTTCAAGTGTTAAAATGCGATTTTTCCCATCTGTTGTTAAGACTGCGATTTGATCTGTTTTTTCCAATACTTGAAAACCCATTATATTTTGATAAAAAGTAATAGCGTTTTGTAAATCCTTTACTTTAATATTGACCTCACCAACGAAGACATTTGGTTTCTGATGAAATTTTTCCATTTTCACCCTACCCTTACTTAAAATTTTCATTTCTAATATTATTTATATCTTAAAAGGATTCATTCAGTATCATGATTTTATCTCAATTTAAATATATTTTAATTCGAGATAAATAAAATGTAAAGATTATTGAACTAATAAATATTTAAAGAACTTGATCCACAAAGATTTGAATAATTAAAGCGACTGTGACCATTCGCAGGATTGGTTTTATGATTTGCGGTTTTAGTTTTTTGGCAATACGTACACCTATTTGTGCACCTGTAAGGGAGCCAAGAAGAAGGGCAATGGTAAGGGGCCAGATAATTTTTCCAGTTGCGATATAGGTGATAGCTGCTCCAAAACAGCTTGAAAAAGTGGCAAGTCGAACCAAACCTACAGCTTGAATATAGGCAATATTCAAATATCCAAATAAATAGAGCATCAAAGTTCCTTGGCCAGGTCCAAAAAGGCCATCATATATTCCAATACCGAAGAGACCAGGCACACTGAATTTGTTCATCTTCAAAGGCTCTTCACCAGTGAAATTACCCTTTCCGCTAAAAGATGTGATAAACGCAAATATAAGAAGGATCATAGCAATGATTTGCAAATTCTCTCCAGATATTTTTGACGCGATGTACCCTCCGCTTATTCCTCCAGAAAGACTAACAGGTATGATCCAAAATGACTCTTTTAGTGAAATTTCTTTTTTCCGATAAAGGTGATAGAAGCTTGAGAAGGAACTAATGGTATTCGATACTTTGTTCGCACCAATCGCAGAGTGTACAGGTATCCCCATAATCAGCATTGCCGGAAAGCTAATGAGCCCTCCTCCACCCGCCAGCGTGCCAATCGTTGTCGCACAAACACCAATTAAAAAAAGCAGCACATATTCCATATTTGACACCTCCTTCTTAAAGTATAGAATTAATTGGTATATAAATAAATTTAATTGTTTTTATGAAAATAAATAAGGAAATCTTATCAATCTACTGTGTACGGATAATAAAGAAAACTCGCCGATTGGCGAGCCTTGGAAAGGCGAAGACAGAGAACGTGTGAAAAAAACTTGGCAAATGCCAAGGTTTTTAATTCTTTTGGTTTTGAAGCTCCTCTAATGCTTTTGGAAAATGGTCATTATAATTATTAAGAATGGATTTTGCTGTTTCACATTCTATTGAAAACAAGATCATTAATATGGCCATTCTAGTGTCCCCATTCGCCTTTTTACTCATTTCCTTGGCAACTGCCTCTTCCACACCTGTAACGTCTTGAATGATGGAAATGGATCTTTGTCTCAGTTTTTCATTTGTGGCTTGAACATTTACCATTAAGTTTTTGTAGACTTTGCCCATCTTGATCATACTTGCAGTGGATATCATATTTAATACCATTTTTTGTGCTGTACCAGCTTTCAATCGTGTAGAACCCGTAACGACTTCGGGTCCAACCGGAATTTCAATTGGGTACTTGGATATTCTTGCTAAATCCGATCCTATATTACATGAAATTCCTACTGTAGGAATGTTTTTTTCATTCGCTCTTTCAAGGGCTCCTAGTACAAAAGGAGTGCTTCCACTAGAAGCAATACCAATGACAATATCCTTTTGAGTCAAAAGACGATCTACCTCAGCGATTCCCGCTTCTCGATTATCTTCAGCATTTTCAATTGGATAACGAACAGCTTTTTCTCCACCAGCTATAATACCGTTTACTAGATCATGAGAGACCCCAAAGGTAGGCGGACATTCAGAAGCATCTAACACGCCTAGACGTCCGCTTGTCCCCGCCCCTATATAAAACAGCTTGCCTCCACACTTAAGGGCGTCTACTACAGCATCAATTGCATTACTTAATTGCGGCAGGGCTTTTTCAACAACTTCTGGTACCTTTTTATCCTCCTGATTCATTAATTGGATAATTTCGAGAGTTGAAAATTGATGTAAATTCTCAGACTCCTTGTTTCTCATTTCCGTTAAGGATGTAGGATTCATTTCATTCATATGTTCTGCCTCCATATTTTGTTAAACACTCTTTAGGGCTCTTTCCCATGATTTATCTATGTTATATCCGACTTCATCTGTTATGATTTCTCCATTTTGAAGAAGAGCACGGATATATGAACCTACTACAGGAGGATACTTAGGTGAAATAATCGGAATATGACAACCTTTTATCCTTATCGAGCGTTCAAATACCTCTTTAAAATAGGCTGAATGAAATAATCCTCCAGAAATGACTAATGGATATGCATTTCCGTCTCGTTCACGACGAATAATGGAAACAACTAATTCTACTAAGCTATCTATAGCATGCTGAATGATTGCCTTAGCATTTGACTCTCCATGTTCAGCTAAAGAAATGACATGTTTCGCAATAGAAGCGATTAATTTCCTTGGGTATGGATCTTCATATATAAAGGTGATGAATTGTTCAGGGCTTTCTAAGCCAACCTGCTCTAAAATATAGCTTGTAAATGTCTCTTTTTCATCATCACTTCCATCATGTGACCGGACGACCATTCGCAGTGCTTGATTTCCGATATCATAGCCGCTGCCCTCATCACCAAACAGATAACCCCAGCCCCCTGAACGTACAGGCTTTTCCATACCATCTTTTACAAAGTAAGCAATCGAGCCTGTTCCAGCAATCAATACAATTCCATCTTTCGTTTTTGTACCTGCTGTTAAAGCTCCTACCGCATCATTTTCTACGATGATCTGATTAGGCTGAAGCCCATATTCAAGTATCCATTGCTCCCAACGCTTTCGATCCTCTTCTCGATCGCCTCCAGCTGTCGATACAAATGCACCTTTTATTTGGTGTATATTCGTATTCTCCAGTTGAAGAAGTTGGTCTAACAACTCATGGATAACAGCTTTCACTTCTTCTTGCGGTCTTGACTTTAAGTTGGTGGAGGCACCTGTCGCAGAAGCAATTATATTACCATAGCAATCTCCAAGGATGGCGATCGTTTTTGTACCTCCACCATCAAATCCTATAAATAAGTCATTATTTAACGGCACCAGCTGTCAACCCTTCCATAAATTGCTTTGAAGCGATGAAGAATAGGATAATCATTGGAAGCGATGATAACGTCAAGCCAGCAAATAATGCTCCCCAGTCAGCTGAATACTCTCCAAATAGCTTCATCATCCCTACTGGAATCGTCTTTTTCATCTCATCTGAGATAAATATCAATGGGAAGAAGAAATCATTCCATGCGGAAATAAAGTTAATAATCATGACTGTCCCCAACGCAGGGCGCATTAATGGCAATACAACATTCCATAGAATGCGAAGGTCGCTTGCTCCATCAATCCGAGCCGCTTCTTCTAGCTCAACTGGCATTGTTCGGAAGAAACCTGTCAGAATTAAGATGGATAGAGGAATCCCTTGTGCGGTATACATCATAATCAAAGACCATAAGGAATTTGTTAAACCAAGATCCTTCATTAATAAAAACAATGGGACAATTCCTAGCTTGATAGGGATCATCATCCCCATTAAGAAGAAGAAGAACATAATATTATTCCACCAAAATGTATACCTAGCAATATAAAAAGCGGCTAATGATGTCGTGATCAGAATGAGCAAAACAGAAACAACACTTACAAACACACTATTATAAAAATAAGTCATGAATGGAATTTGATCCAAAAGGTTACGATACGTATCCAAGCTAAAGCTTTTTGGAAACGCGAGTGGACTCATAAATATTTCAGCACTCGGTTTAAAAGAGGAAAGAATCATTAGTATAATAGGATACAGACTAATAGAGGCAAATAAAAAGGCAATAATATAGTATATAGGTCTAGTCCAGATCGTATGTTTCACCTTATTTCCCCCTTACATCTCTATCTCTTTTTTCTTCATCATTTTCAATAAAATAGCCGTAAATGTTGATATAAAAATAAATAATACAACCGCTAATGCAGACCCCAGTCCGATCGCCGTGGAATCCCCGGAGGATCCTCCAAAGGCAAGCCGATAGAAATAGACTGCTAGCGTATCCGTTGAACGATAAGGCTCCCCCTGAGATCCTTGCATCGCATAAACCAATTCAAAGGCTTCAAAGGATTGAATAAATGTTAGCACGGTGATAATCATAATGGATGGAACCATTAAAGGCAGCAAGATCTTTGTTAGCATCTTAAAGCCATTCGCACCATCTAATTTTGCGGCTTCGATCAATTCCCTTGGAATCGATTGAAAGCCAGCTAGAAAAATTAATACGGAAAAGCCAAGCCCGAACCAACAATTTACCAATATAATAGCCATAAGTGCCGTCTTTGTATTCCCCAGCCATGCTTCTTGAAGAGACTCTAGCCCAAATTTTCCTAAAAGTACATTCAAAGCTCCAAAGTTGGGATTAAAGATAAGCTTCCATAAAAATCCTACGACAATAACAGACAACAGTCTGGGCAGGAAATAAGCGATCTTAAAAAACTCTGCTCCTCGGATTTTTTGATAAATAATGAATGCAAGGAGGAAGGCTAATCCATTCTGAACCACCATTTGCACAATAAAGTACAAAACATTATGCCAAAAGGCATTCCAAAACATGCTGCTGAATGGTTCGAGGGTAAATAGATCTTTATAATTATCAAACCCGATAAAGGCCCCTCTTTTTATTCCCTTCCAATCAAAAAAGCTGTAGGAAAGGGCTGCAAGTAAAGGATAAACAATAAATAAGCCGTATATTACGAGGGCGGGAATAGGGAAGAGATGGATATTCCATCTCTTCCACTTCCTTTGCTTCATCTGCTTTATCGTTTCTGTGTTTAACTCTGTCTGCATATTCACCGCCACCTTACTTTTTAAGAATAGTATAACTTTTCTCGAGTTAGAGAAATGTCTAGCTCCAGCGCCTACCCCCGACGTACAGGACGTACTAGTGTCGACAATGCGACAGGACGTCGCGCTTTTGTCGACCTCGAGGTCACAAGCCAATCCTCCCAGAAAAGCAAAGAACACCTTTCTGGGAGGCTCGTCTTGTGCTTGTCGGGGGTGAGCAAGGCGCTTGCGCTTTTCTTATTGAAACGGCTTATACCAAGTTTCTGCATTTTCTTGAACCTTCCCTGCAACTCCTTCTGGTGTTTGCTGGCCAAGGTACATGCCTTGGAGCTCAAGTTCTAATGTTGCCTTAGAAGTAGGGTTTCCTCCAGCAAAATAGACAACCATCATATACGGAGTAGAAATCTTAGAAACGGCTTCACTTAAACTATTTACTAATTCGTCGTCTGATTTAACTTCAGGATTCGCACTAATCATTTTAAATTCTTTTGTAAATGGTTCACCAAATTCCTTTGTCGTTAAGAATTGGAGGAATTTCTTTGCTTCCTCTTTATGCTTGGAATTTGCGTTCACCGCAAATGATCCATCTACCCAAGCCGTAATCGTTGCATCCTTTCCAACTGCAGAAGGCATTGGGAAAAAGCCAAGTTCTAAATCAGGGTTCATGCTGCGCAATACTTCAATTTCCCAGCTTCCCATTGGGAACATCGCTGCTTTACCAGTAAAGAATAATGTACGGATATCTTCCATCCCAAGTCCTTCATAGTTATCAGGGAAATATGCTTTTAGCTCATCCATCGCTTTAATAGAGTTTACGAATTCAGCACTCTTAAAGTCTGTCTCACCCTTTGTGATTTTCTCTACGAAATCATTTCCGCCATAATGTGCAGGTCCGATAATTCCGTGTGCAGCTGATAATAACCAGCCTTCTTTCGTTCCTAATGCAATTGGGATAATGCCTTCTTTTTTAATTTTTTCATTTAATGCGATGAATTCATCCCATGTTTTTGGCACTTCTAATCCTAAATCACTAAAAATCTTTTTGTTATAGAACATTTGAGTCGTACTCATATTTAAAGGGACACCATATTGCTTACCATCTGATCCTTTTGAAGCTGCTAGAGCTGTTTCAGGAAATGCATCTAAGCCTTCCAATCCATCTAATGGCTCAATATAGCCTGCATCCGCTAAAGCAATGCCAGGTGCATATGGACGCAGATGGAAAATATCTGGACCTTCACCACTTTGTAGAGCTGTATTTAGAATCGTGTTATATTCAGTGTTTTTCGAAGGCTTGAACTCAACCTTAATATCTGGATATTGCTTATTAAATGCCTCGATTACCTTGGCATAACCAGCCGTATCCTCTGTTCTCCAGCTTCCAATTGATAAAGTTACTGTTTCCTTTGTTCCTTCATCTGTTTTTTCTGGTTTCTCAGAGCTGCCAGTATCTTTCGAGCATGCTGAAGCAAAAATTAAAAGAATAGAAAATAAACCGAATAACCAAATTTTACCTGTCTTTTTCATAACCATTAACCTCCTTTAAAAATTTTATATATATTTACCTCCACAAAGTGATGTCCACTATCGGCAACGGTCACCTATGGATGATAGATGAGCTTATATCACGCCTACTGTAAATGTAGTTTCCAAATTTGCTAGGATCACTCTACAGTGCATTTGCGATATAAGCGGAGTAAATGAATGAATGAAGCTACTTTCTAATCTTTTTTATCGTTGTTTCCCTGCCGAAATGCACGGCATTTGTCAGAAATACGACGGCTATCTTTTCCGATGGGCTCATCCATACACTTGTGCCTGTAAACCCTGTGTGCCCAAAGGACCCAATTGGCCAAAGCTCCCCGATCGAGAGTGATTCTCCAGCTCCACTCCATACTTCAAAGCCGAGACCCCGATTATTTTGTCTATGTGTTGCGGCTTCTCTTAAAAAGTCTTGCGGAATTAAATCCTGCTCTTCTGGATAAAGCCATTTGGACGCAAATGCAGCCACATCTTTAGCAGTAGAGAATACTCCTGCACTTCCACTCACCCCACTTAGCTGAAAAGCCTTTTCGTCATGGACATCCCCTTGAATGTATTGATCTTTATACCATTCTGTCGATGCAGCTAGCTTCTTTTTTTCATCAGGTAATAGATAAGTAGTATCGTATAAACCCCATGGCTCAAAAATATTCTCTTTTGTAAAAACATGCATCTGCTGCCCAGAAACTTTTTCAATCACTTTTCCTAATAGAATCATGCCTAAATCACTATATAATGTGGTGGTTCCTGGTGTATTGATTAGTTTTGTATCCAAGATCTCTTGCATGACATCTCTCTGCGTATTTCGATCCTGAAAAGGAAGATCAGCAGGAAGTCCTGATCTATGCTGTAATAAATGGTTGATGGTTATATCTTTATTTTTGAATGCTGGTAAAAATGAATGAATAGAGCTCTCTAAGTCTATCTCTTTCTTAGAAGCCAGCAATAATATTGATGGAAGCGTTGCCATTACTTTCGTTAAGGAGGCAACATCAAAAATCGTATCTTGATTGATTAACTGCTGTTGGTTATTTTTATCTAAAAATGACCCAAACGATTGGAAAAATTTCGTTTCTTTATTCTTAGAAATATACAGAACTGCCCCAGGAATATGCCTATCTTCAACGAGTTGTTGCAAGTAATTTTTAACCATTTTGTTTAGATATCCTCACCGCTTTACGGGTTCTTTCCAATGCTCGGATATTTCGATCCTGATTTGATTTCGTCACGCCTAGAAATAAAATATCTATGACATTTAACTGGGCAATTCGCGAGCTTGTAGCTCCACTTCGAACATTTCTTTCTAAAGATGTCGTATTTAGCTTCACATCTGCCAAGGAAGATAGAGGATTATCCCCTGATTTGGTCAAGGTAATAATACTTGCACCATTTTCCTTCGCTACCTTAACTGATTCAATTACATCTTTTGTTTGACCACTATAGGAGATACCAAAAGCAACATCCAGGTCGGAAAGGTTGGCAGAAACCGTCAATTGTGTATCCCCATCAAAAGCAGCCTCACACCAACGATTAATACGGGTTAATTTTTGTTTAAAATCCTGCGCTATGATCGCTGAGGCACCAATTCCATACACAGCCACCTGTCGAGCATTCGAAATAAGCAAAACCGCTTTTTCCAACTCTTCCTCTGAAAGGACAAGAAGTGTATTTTGGATTGATTGTATATTGTTTTGCGAAACAGACTGGATAAAGGATTTCATCGAATCATCGCTTGGAATATCATCATACAAGCTATTTGTATTTTCAGATTTTGCCAGCTCATAAGCTATTTTTAACTTCAGCTCTTGAAAACCCTTACATTTTAGCGACTTTGATAATCGTATAATAGTAGCCTCACTTACCTTAGCTTTTTCTGCTAATTTCTGAACAGATAGATTTACCACTTTATCAGGATATTTTAGGATATATTCTGCAGCTTTTTTCTCAGTTGGTTTAAAGGTATGAATACTTTCCTCGATAAAGTTAATTTCAGTACTCATAGGAACATCACCATTCTCAGAATTTTCTTAATTCACATTATATAAAACAAAATTTCAAAAAACAATATAAATTACGAAACTTTATTTCAACAAAATATGCACTTAGTTGGGTTGGCGTGAGTCGAAAAAAATGGGGGGTTTTGGTTTGATGAAGGCAAACTGATTTTACTTAGGAGTGGGAGAAGTAATACTTCTCTTTGATGACCGTTTACCGCTTTTTCTTCCGCGAACGGGAACCAATACTACCCTTTGATTACCGCTTGCCACTTTTTCTTCCGCGAACGGGAACCAATACTACCCTTTGATGACCGTTTACCGCTTTTTCTTCCGCGAACGGGAACCAATACTACCCTTTGATTACCGCTTGCCGCTTTTTCTTCCGCGAACGGGAATCAATACTACCCTTTGATGACCGTTTACCGCTTTTTCTTCCGCGAACGGGAACCAATACTACCCTTTGATTACCGTTTACCGCTTTTTCTTCCGCAAACGGGAATCAATACTTCTCTTTGATGACCACTTGCCGCTTTTTCTTCCGCCAACGGGAATCAATACTTCTCTTTGATGACCGCTTGCCGCTTTTTCTTCCGCAAACGGGAATCAATACTTCTCTTTGATGACCACTTGCCGCTTTTTCTTCCGCCAACGGGAATCAATACTTCTCTTTGATGACCGCTTGCCGCTTTTTCTTCCGCAAACGGGAACCAATACTACCCTTTGATGACCGCTTGCAGCTTTTTCTTCCGCGAACGGGAATCATACTTGCAATTGAACCTGTATTAATTTGCATAAAATTTTTAACTGGAACTAATCAATATTTTCCTTTCGGTTAACAAAATAAGATGACTTCGCGTGGCCTTCAAGTTGAAAATTTCTCGAAAGAATTCTTCTAATCGTTTTCTTTGATTGAATTATTTTACACCAATTATGAATACCATTAGTTGTAATTTTCTGATTTGGAAAAAGAAGTCTAAATTCCATTACACCGCGAAGGACTGCTGCTGTTATATCCTCTTTGTAACCACATTCATTGCATACAACCATTTCTTTATTAATAGTTGTAACAAATGTGTTGCAGCCACCACAGATAATCCCCTTTTCTAGCTGGTCATAGCTATAATCTGGTAGCCGTGTATAAGGTGAGTTTTTTAATTGAATAGAGACTAAATGTTTTGCAAGTTTAAGGTGTCTATCTTTTATGTTCGTTGATTTTTTGTTTAATTTGTCCATAAAGCGATTTAACTGTGATGGAAAAATAATTGAAGGATTTAAGGGAGCCTGATACAAGAAGAATTCGGGGTTAATAAAAATAAGATTCGCTTCGGCCGATATATTATATCCAAAATTTTGAAGCAATCGTCGGAATAAGGATTCGCTTCGTTTAAGCTGAAGTAACGGATTTTTTATCTCATTTCCCGATAATGTGGACCATATATCGCCATCCGTATAAAAATCACCTTCATAGTTTTTTATTTCTAAAAGGTAAACCACATCTGAAGTGATTAGCAATGAATCAATTTGGAAAATGGTATTATTGCTTTCTAGCAATAAATCATTTAGAATCAATCCTTCATTTGAAAAATTCGTCTCAAACCATTTATCAAACTGCTGCTCCCCTATAAATCCCTTTTCTAAGTTCAAAAAGTTACTTCTTTCCTTTTCTGATAAATTCATTCGTATACTTAATGATCTCAAAATCATTAATTCTGCTGATTCAGAGCGCGTTTTTATGATCATACTACACTTCCCCTCTAATTATTTTTCACACTAACTATCAACTATTCTTCAATAGGAACTAAAAAGTCTATCCCTCCATATTTTTTGATCATCTTCTCCTTGTACTCCTCAAAGGACAAATGGAAATTGTCTGAGGGACTGCCGAATTGTATCGTAAATCTCCCGTCTTTAAAGGTAGCTAAAAAACTTTTCTCTTGATCAATTTCGTCCGATGTAAATGCAGTTTTGTATTTTTCTATTTCAGCAGCAGTGATTTCAATATTCAATAAAGTTATCTCTCTACTTCCATCTTTGTTAACTAATAAAAACACACCATGTCCATCCTCCGTATTTTCCCGGTACTCAACTTTATTTCTAGTCGCCTTTCTTATTTTTTTAAAATAGTTATATCCGCATCGATAGCAACAAATAAATTGTTCGTCACTTCTATAATAAAATTCTTCAAACGCAGATCGGCCGCACTGAGGACATTTTACTGCAGACAAATTGGATGCCATTGCATCATCTCCTTTACATAATTGAATAAAATGTCGAATATTAATTTTTTTATGAATGAAAGTAGTGAAAAAGCTAAGCGAATTGAAGTGATTTCAAACAGAAGGAGTTAAACAATCCAAGGTTAAGAACAATTAAGAGGTTTCTATGAAGCTGGTTTTGCAATGGTTGATTTTAAGAGTGGGGGTTAAAAATTGATTAAGAAGAGGGGACATTTTGCCTTAATTTTAATTCTATTCGTAAAATTGTCAAGTCAGTTTCCGGTTGAAGTAGTCTAGTTACAATGCGCAATAAGAGCCAATCCATTAATAAGATTGACTCTAAACAAGTTCATTCACTTAAAGGCATTTCAAAGATTTCGCGAATATCCTCTTCCGTTAGAGCAGGTCCGCTATCATTTGAATCAAAAATCTCTTCGATTAAATCTCGCTTTTTCTCTTGCAGCTCGTTCATTTTTTCTTCAATCGTCCCACGTGCGACAAGCTTGATAACCTGGACAATCTTTGTTTGCCCAATACGGTGGGCACGGTCGGCCGCTTGCTCCTCCACTGCCGGATTCCACCATAGATCATACAGAATCACGGTGTCGGCGCCCGTCAGATTGAGGCCTGTTCCGCCTGCTTTCAAGGAGATAAGGAATAGATTGCGTTCGCCTGCATTAAACCGATTGGTGATTTTTACTCTTTCTTCTGAAGGTGTTTGCCCGTCTAAGTAGAAGAAAGGAAGCCCTTGATGTGCTAATTCTCTCCCGATGATTTGAAGCATTTTCGTAAATTGTGAAAAAATCAGCACCCTCCTGCCAGAATGCATGGATTCCTCTATTATTTTCAGAAGCTGTTCAAATTTTGCTGAGCTGCCTTTATAGCCATCTACAAATAGAGCGGGATGACAGCAAATCTGTCGTAGCCGCGTCAATCCGGCAAGGATTCTTATGCGATTTTTCCGGATGGTTTCCTTGTCGAGGTGCTTCAATGTTTCGTGCCGCAGCTTTGCCAAATAGGCAGCATACAGCTTTTTCTGCTCAGGAAGCAACTCCACTGAATCAACCGTCTCAATTTTTTCAGGAAGCTCAGCTAGGACATCTTCTTTTAACCTCCGAAGTAAAAACGGACGGATCCTTCTTGAAATTGTCTCCCTTGTGAGATGACTGTATTCCTTTAATCCCATGAATAACTCAGGAAACACAACGTGAAAAATGGACCACAGCTCCTCCAACGAATTTTCTACCGGTGTGCCAGTAAGAGCAAAGCGATGATCAGCCTGAATCCTTTTTACCGCTCTTGCGGTTTGTGTAATAGGATTTTTAAAGGCCTGTGCTTCATCAAAAAACACGGTGTGAAAAATTTGTTTTTCATACCACTTGATATCCCTTCGTAACAGCGGATAGGAGGTAATGACAACGTCTATATCCGAAGCATTCTTCTGTAGATTCACTCTCTCAGATTTATTGCCATCGATCACAACAGCTTGTACTTCTGGGGCAAATTTCATGAATTCACTGAGCCAGTTATAAATCAATGAGGCTGGACAAGCAACCAGGACAGGTTGCTTCTTTTCTCGAATAATTGATAGCTCTGATAGTATGAATGTAATGCTCTGCAGCGTTTTCCCAAGTCCCATATCGTCTGCGAGAATGCCTCCAAATCGAAAGCTTGCAAGCGTCTTCATCCATTTATAGCCTTGTTTTTGGTAATCGCGCAATATCGGTTCTACACTTTTTGGCACTTCGATTTCCAAGCTGTCTGGGTTAAGGATATTTTTCAAGAACTGACGGAATGATTCTTCTAATGTAAATACACTGCCTTCATCGGCAGAATCAAGAAGTCGAAGCCCCTGAACAATCGGCATATTCAAGCCGCTTTCTAAATCCTCATTCTGAACCGGAATGGCATGAAGGAAACGTTGAATTTCTTCAAATTCTCTTGCCTCCAACGAGAGCAGTGAACCGTTCCGCAGCCGATAATATTTCCGTTTTTCCTCAAGTGCTATTAAAACTTCACGTATCTGCTTCTCAGGAATGCCATCCATTTCAAATTTGAATTCCAGCCAATTCGTCCGTTCCTTCTTGACCTTCACGCGAATCTGAGGACGTGTATTCTCTCGAAAAATACGATTTCTTACTGCTGTCGTTGCATAAATTTGTACAAGCTTCTGCAGCTTTGGAGCAACATGGTACAAAAACTCATACTCCAGTTCTTCATTATGCAAAAAATAGCCACCCTCTGTTTTAGCAAATGAGCTATCCTCCATAAGCTGCAGGATCACATTTTCTTTCGCTTCATCCCTTATTAACACTGCTTCTTTCTGGATATTCCGATCCTCTAGTGGATTTATGACAATATTTCCATAATGAAACTCCAATCCAGCAAGCAGGCGATTTTTTACACGGTCCAAATATAGCTTGGCAATCAGTGGAATCTGCATAAGCTGATTCGTAATAGATGGAGAGATTTGGACTTCGCCAAGCCTCCTTAAACCTGGTACCACTTTTTCCATGAAAAATTCGAGTTGCTCCTCAAGGATCGGAATTTGATTCGTTCCGGAAATCTCTATCATTTGCTTTAGTTCCGATAGACGCCCGCAGTCCTCCTTTTCTAGCCGGATTAATTTTCCCCTAGATAAAATAGACAGATAGGAATTCAGCACGAGTAAACGATGAAGCCCATTAATTTTTAGTTGATAATTGCCTCTCTCCGTCTTTGTAAAATCAAAATGCAAAGGAGGCAATTCTTCCGAAAGGATAAGGCCTTCATATGTTTCTCCGCCATATTCTAGCTTTACCAATGGTGCTTTTACTAGCAAGGGTAAGAGCCTTTCCCAGGAAGAAGGTGGAATGATCAGCATGCGATTACTGCGATCGAAATGATCTTGGAGTGAGTCAACAAACACTTTCTCATCATGAACGACTTGGATGAGCTGCTGAATAACAGCATCCGATTCCATATGAAAGCAGTGAAGGCTTGAATCATAAGTAAGTGATTGGGAGATTAAACTCGGATCTCCTCCTTTTATTTGCTCAAGGAAATCACGGATATGCTGTACATGGGTCGAATCGATCTTCATTTCAATCCCGAACATGAATTGTCCTTTTCCGATCGAGACGGGTTTACACGTAAATTCCACATCAAGCACTTTCCTGTTTTCAAAATGAAGCTGATGACTGCTTGAACGGATAGGCTGATTATTGAATAGAGACAGCAGCCCTTCTGTCAACGCTTTATTTGTTGTAGAGTCAGACGGATATTCTCTTGGAACTATAGGAGCTGTACCTTGTCGTTGATGCTCATAAATCGCTAGTAAAGTTGCGGCAATATGTTGACAATCCGTTTTGACGGAGGCGAGCGTAGGACAGCTGCAAGCAGTAAGAAGACTGCCGTTCTCATCCTTTTCAATCGTGACATGAAAATCTTCCATTCCACTAACTGTCGCCTCACACCGGGCAGGACTGTAATATTCTAATATAACTTTATTAGCGCGATAAAAAGAGTCCCCTCTTTTGAAGGAGACTGTGCCGCACATTTCTTTAATGATTTTATGATTTATTTCAACATTCAAAGGACTAGCTCCTTCCTAGGGACATCACCCTTTTGCTTAGGAAAAAATGAATTAGTATGACTGTACGTTCATCTTCATTAAATATCGTTATCACGATTGTATCATACACGCAAATGGCTTTTCACTTATCGGGAATGGGTTTCTCACTTCTAAACTAATTTAATAAAACACAAAATATATGAACGGTGTCCGAGACCAACTCATTGACACCCTCGACAAACGGCTAGAAGGGGCATCTTTTAACGAACTGGAGCGAGCCCAGTCCGATATTAAGCAATTAAAGAAAGATGTAGATGCAGACCGCTGCGCCAAGCGCTGGGAGGAAGTACGAGCCACGTTCGAAGCGAACATGAACCGTTTCCCTCTGCTCGGGGAGTACGCCCCGGAGCTGGCGGATTTCAGCCGGTTCAAACTCTTGTTTCCGAAACTGATTTCCGGGGCAAAAACTCAAAAAGTGAAGGAATCCGACCACACGATGGTGAACGAGACGCTGTATGCGTGGAATACCGCCGTCGAGCTAGAAAATGAATGGGGATTACCTCTACAGGATTTCAGTTATTGACCTTGTTCAAACAGAACCCAAGCGTGGAGTTCGTCCAGAGAGAAGGACGATAACTCAAAATCAACGCCGAAGCGCAGAGACAGGCGGAAGAACAGCGCAAAGAACTTGAAGAACGGTCCCGTCTTTTGGCGGAACAGGAGCGACAACGCCAGGTGCAATACGCATCTATTGGCGGACAATACAAGACTATTTTCAAAGAATCGTTCCCTTACTTCATTGAATATCTGTTCAATAACCCGGCCTACCATGACGTGCATTCAAGTGCACAGACGAAAGCCTCTGTCATTTATGACATCATACGCCAAGTAGAGCGTCCGGATTCCGTCGTTACACGGGAAACGGCGAAGGGCCCACAGAAGGTGCTGGATCTCGTCCGCTACATCCTGGATGCGTAGTCTATACAAAAAAGGATTAAATGGTTCAACTGATAATCTGATACAACAACCATATACTTTTTGGTGGGACGCCTCCCATAATGTATAACTGTTGGTGCAGTTATACATTATGGGAGGCGTCTTTTCCAGTACGGGGGGAATATCTTTGGGTTGGTTGGTTGGTTGGTTGTTCGGTTGGTCAAAAATCTATATCGAAACGGAGGTGGGAAGGAGTGGTGTTAATAGGTTAGTGTCCACCTACGTTGCTTCACAATCCTCAGCAATAGGTAAGCGTTTGATGCAATCTCCGGCTTTTCCTCTACTCCGTACGGAGAAAATACCCACTTCGGAACAGTTTCTTAGTGTCCTAAGATTGAAGTCTTTTTTTCTAGCAATCTTTTTACCTCTTTGTGGTTGGAATGGTGTAATATGGTTATAAGATGGTTCTATTCGTAGGATATAAACTACTATGGAGGGGAATAAATATGGTGAAAAAACTCTTATTAATCGCTGTGTTTTTACTTGCATTTACCTCTATGACAAACACTTACGCTTCTACCATCGGAGAAACATCCTCAGATTCATCAACATGTAAGAGTTGCGAGAATAACGAAAAAGGAGAACTTCTCTCTGGACAACTCAAAGATCATTACATTCAAAATGCCATTGAAGATAAAGAGGTTTCAGATTTATTAGAGAATTATAAAGCACAAGAATACCAATTAGTACTTGAAGATTCACAAGTTGGAAAATCTCATGAGGGTATTATTGGTACTACATTGGTATTAGTTAAAAAAGATACGGAAAAAGATCAATATGCTTACATTCTTTACAATGACAATACTGGTCAAGTGAAAAACTTTGATCAAGATCAAATAGAAAAATTAAAAGAAATGAACGAGTCCCAAATCCAGCCCCAAGTTTGTCTTACTTGCATATTGTACTGTGCTGCCTTAGTAGAAATACCAGCAGCCTTTGCAGCTTGTATTGTATTTTGTGCAGGTGCATTCTGCTAAATTAAAAGACTAAACCTTACAAATAGAGCCCTCTTATACCATAAAGGATGTATAACAAATGAGAAACAATAAAATTGTTAGATTCAAAAAAAGAAAAAAGACCACTAAATTAAATTTATCAAAGAAGCAAAAAATATCATTAATTATACTTTTGTATATTGCAGCGATAATTATATTTGTTTTATTCGAGATACTAAGAAGTAAATTTCTTTAAAAGGGGCCTTTTTCACAAATTTCCCTAAATCACACCTTTTTGAAAAAGAATATTCAAGAAATACTAAGTAAAACAAGATGAGCAAAACCGTGATAAATATGAAAAGCGGAAGGTATGGCACCTACCGCTTATTTTTATGTCCAATAGGACCTATATATCAGGGAATGGAGATAGAGAAAAGGTGTGAGGGTAACGAGCCGATTGTACTAAACGTAAACCCGCTCACTCTGTGAAAAATAAGCGGGTATCGTTTTTATACTTACCGGAATTACTCTTTGTTCTTGTCCTGCTCAGATAACGCCTTGCGACTTCGTCGCAAACGTCGGGCATAAGCAGGACTTGTTTGAAACGCCATCGCTTCCCGCTCTGGGACATCAAATTCCTCCCCAGTAAGCGGGTTTCTACCAATACGAGAAGATCGCTTCGATAAGTAGAAACTACCTTTACCATGCAATTTCACTTCATTGCCGTTTTCGAGCTCCTCGCATATGGCATCCCACATGGCATTAAATACGGTCTTTACCGTGTCTTTGTGAACACCGGTCGCCTTAGACGCCATGATTTCGATATCGTTCTGATTACGCACATTCCCGGCGCAATCATCTAGTGTGTTTTGTTTTTCCTGTTGCGTATTGTGTTGTGTATTGTCTTCTTTACCTGTACTCATGTACGTATCACTCCTTACATACTCTCTCTCTAGCTCATAGTTCCGGCCCATCGTTTTCCGGTTCGTCGTCTCGTTCATCGAACCCATAATCATCACCGGCTGTCATCTTCTGATATGTGTGACCCCGACCCCGAACGTAACGATCGTACTGTTTGTCATATCTATTACCCTTGATGTCTTGAGCCATCATTTCTTCCTGTCTGGTCTGCTGATACGACCGGCGCGCATGGGTCTTCACTTCTGGGGCGTGACCCGTGTAGGATAAACCCGCGGCCCTCATTTCACCATCTCTACTAAACCGCTTTAAGCTGTCGCGCTGCATCGCATGCAGGTCCGCTTCTGTCGGTTCCGCAAAGTATTTGGTTTTAATTAGATTAGAGGATTATTATATATTTATGAAGAAATCTAATAAACTATATTAAGAAAGTCTTTTATGAAGGAGAGGATTACATTGAAAAAATATGTTCTGCCATTGCTCATTTTGATTATGGGCTTACTTTATATTTTTATTATTCCGTCTGAGCCTGTTTCCATTAAGATCCTTTTTAAGTTAATTCCGATGTGGTTAATTATCTTCTATGCATTTCGGCAATTTCCCACTCAAGCAAAGAGTACTCATTGGATTCTATTTTTAGGCTTAATATTCTGTATGTTTGGCGACTTCTTGATTCAGTGGTGGTTTGTCTATGGTTTAGCTGCTTTTCTTATTGGTCACCTCTTTTATTTGACTGGATTTTTCAAGAACTGGAGCTTTTCTATCATTCGGTTTGCAATGATTATACCAATCGCTGTTTACGCGTTTATTTTTAGTAAAAGATTGTTAGCCTCAATCATTCAAGATGGTAACAGCGAGTTATTTTTTCCTGTCCTCGCTTATGTGATCATTATTTCTTTAATGGCTTGGTCTGCTATTATGACTGGTGATAAATGGGCCATGATAGGCAGTATTTTGTTTGTGATATCTGATTCCATATTATCATGGAACATGTTCGTATCCGATATTCCGTACTCAAATGCACTAATTATGTCCACATATTACACGGCTCAGTTTTTTATCGCCTCTAGCGTTCGAACACTTTCGAGCAAAGACACACTATATTCTACTAAATATGGAGTTGTTTAAAGTTGATAAACAAAGGGGGGCATTTTTACTCCCGTGTATATGAAAAATAACTAGAGGCAGGTTCCTAAGGATACCTGCCTCTTTTCTACATTTTTCACCGCTGGGCAGCGATTAGCTTTAATACTTCGTCTTTTCCAGGTGCAGCTTGAATGGCACCTTTAGCTGTAGCAGTCAGAGCCCCACTAGCATTAGCAAAGGTAAGTAAGCGCTGATGATTTTCTTTGATCTTCTGACATAGATTATGGATTGTTATATTAAGTGAAAGTAATTCTGATAAAAAACCACCGATAAAGGCATCGCCTGCACCTGTTGTATCGACAACACTTACTGCAAATCCTTTATCTTCATATTTTCCGCCTTTTTTGAAGAAAATAATTGCCCCCTCACAGCCCTTTGTATAGATTACGATTTTGACATGGCCCACAAAAAGAGATTGGATGGCTTCATTTTCATTCTCGATTTCTGTTATGAAGGTTAATTCATCATCAGACACTTTCACAATATCAGCCAGTGGCAGGAATTGGTGTATGGCTAGTCTGCAGCTTTCTGCATTGGGCCATAAAGGAAGCCGCACATTCGGATCGAAGCTTACAATCCCACCTATGTTCCGAAAATCATCAATTACTTTTTTATGGGTGTGTTTCATTGGACTTTCAATTAAATCCACTGAACAAAAATGAAGAAAATCCCCTTCCCGAAACGACTCTGAACTCATCTCATCAGCTGAAAGCAACAAATCGGCAGCATTTTTTCGATAAAAATTAAAGGTTCTTTCTCCAAATTGATCGACAGAAACAAAGGCTAAACCCGTTTCACCCTCATCACTTCGGATAATTTGAGACGTGTCTACATTGTTTTCTTTAAGCACATCGATTAAATAATCCCCAAAATGATCATTCGCTATTTTTGTCAGCATAACCGATTTCCCGCCATACTTTGCAATCGCAATGGCAACATTCATCGGCGCACCGCCAGCCACACGCCCAAAGCCATCCACTTCTTTTAATGATTTTCCCCTTTGAGCAGGGATGAAATCGATTAATGCTTCTCCTATGCAAAAAGCCCTTTTCAATACGTTCACCTCAAATCTAGGAACAAGTATCTTCATATATTGCCAATATATCAAAAATAAAAAACCAATCTATATCACAGAATATTCCTTACATATGCCGGTTCACAGTATTATTTTTCTCCGAATGAATTCTAGCTTTTCGAAAGCCCTGATACGTATCTAATGCAGCAAAGAAAACGCATATGATCATGACACCCAACATAATCTTGCTTTTCAGGTCGAATGAGAAACTAAATAATTTATTCAAATATTCAATAAATTCTGGATTCAGCAAATTTGTATCACTGAATATGACAATGATGGCAATGGACGAAACGATTTGAAAAATCGCATTGAGCCATGCGACTCTTATTGTCCATTGTGCAGTGATCCATTTATAAATGGTTAAGGCTACTTCTAAGCCGATTACGATGACAACGATTGGCCAATAGGAAAGTAAGACCTCATGGTTAAAGGTTGGAGCGATAAATTCAAGACCATGCTCCCCTTTTTCATAAATCCCCAGTAATCTGGCAGCATTAAAATAAAACGTTACCCATATCGCTGTCCATAATAATCCTCCAAATACATTCATCTTTGAAATGGCCTTTTCCTTAGGAATATAAGGAATATCCTTTAAATCATCTGGAGTCCATTCTTTAAAACCAGCTGTTATTGGTACTGTTATTTTCCCATGATCGGTACGTTCCAATAAAGCGAAGACCAGTGTTAACCAGAAAAACACCTGTATACCCGTACTGAAGACATTCCATATTCCTTCTCCTAAAAAGGAAAGCAAAACTTCTAAAAACACTTGATCACCGTTATATGACAAAATGCTATCAACCACTAAGGGAATCGTGGAAATGGCAATCGCTATTGGCAAAATCATTTTTAACAGACTGATATATACATCGTAATAACAGGGGCCAATTAAATGCATTGGTCGATCCGAATAGCCACCAGCAAGAACTGCTGGATTGCCAAGCTTCGATAGTACTGCCTTTACGTTTTGATCCGAATAATCCTCTGGGAGCATATCCTCAATGGTCGAACGCAGCTCAAGCGCAATATCTTCACGATTTTTTTCAGTAAGTCTCCGTGTTACTTCCTGAATATAAAGCTCAATCAGATTCATTTCATTCCTCTCCTTTTAATAAATTGTATAGCTCCTCAGATGTCTTTTCCCATTCCTTCTTCAACTGGTGGAAAATCTTAATTCCATATTCGCTTAATACATAATACCTGCGTGGTCTGCTCTCAGAAGTATCCCAGCTGCTCGTCACTAACTCTTGTTTTTCCAAACGGCGAAGCAATGGATATAAGGTACTCTGGTCAATCGAAATCCCACTCTTCTCCAATAACTGGACAAGAGAATATCCATATTGAGGTGTCTGTAACTGACTTAAAACAGCCAAAGTCAAAGTCCCTCTCCTTAATTCCGTCGTTAACGAATTCAGCAAAGCATCCATTTCGTCACCTCATCATCCCTTTTTGCTATGTGTCATACAGTATATTCTATACTATGTGTCATACAGTATATTCTATACTATGTATCATACACTATTTTAGTTCCAACAGTAATAAAATTTTTATAATATTAAGAATTTATCATTAGACTAAAAAACTTTCAAAAATGCCTATCACTCTTAGAATAATTAACTTGCATGAGTTTCTTTTCTATAGGGAAACCTAATTTTTTAAGCATTACTATTCATTAAACCGGTAAAAGATACTAGTTAGTAATCTGATGGAAACTACTATCTCAACAGTGGCATTATTAAAAAAATTAAGCACATGAATAATTTAATGATAATATAAAAAAATATTTGTTATAGAAACCAACTTAGAAAAGGGAGTAACTGTTTTGAAATTCATTCTATTTTTAGCAGCATTATTCATTATTTTTTTACTGGCCTATATCGCGAGTAATAATAGAAAGGGCATCAAGTTTAAACCCATCTTGATTATGCTTGTCTTGCAGCTCGGATTAGCCTTTCTACTTCTTAATACAAAAGCAGGTCTTTTCATCATTAAAGGGATATCTGGCTTGTTTACGTATCTATTAGCATACGCAGCAGAGGGAATCAATTTTGTATTCGGTGGAATCGCCAATGAAGGAGCAATGCCTTTTTTCTTAAACGTATTAATGCCCATTGTATTTATTTCTGCTTTAATTGGGATTGCACAATATTTGAGAGTCCTTCCCTTTATCATTCATTATCTTGGTCTCATATTAAGTAAGGTGAATGGTCTTGGAAAACTAGAGTCTTATAATGGTGTTGCATCAGCTGTCTTTGGACAATCAGAGGTATTTATTTCTGTTAAAAAACAGCTTCCTTCAATCCCTGAACATCGCCTTTATACATTGTGCACCTCTGCCATGTCAACGGTTTCGGCTTCAATATTAGGTGCCTATATGACGATGATTGAACCGAAATATGTCATTACGGCACTTGTGTTAAATTTATTCGGCGGATTCATGATTGCAAATATTATTAACCCGTATAAAGTATCCGAAGAAGAGGATATTATTGAAATTCAAGCAGAAGAAAAGCAATCATTTTTTGAAATGCTGGGGGAATATATTTTAGATGGTTTTAAAGTAGCGATCATCGTTGGTGCAATGTTAATCGGGTTTGTTGCCCTCATAGCCATGATTAATGCAGTGTTTGAAGCGATCTTCGGAATCAGCTTCCAAGTAGCCCTTGGCTATCTTTTTGCACCACTTGCCTTTATTATAGGAGTTCCGGCTAATGAAGTGGTGGAGTCCGGAACAATAATGGCAACAAAATTATTATCAAACGAATTTGTCGCCATGATGGATTTAGGAAAAATTGCTGACTCTTTATCAAGCAGAACCGTTGGGATTATTTCAGTGTTCCTTGTTTCCTTCGCGAACTTTTCATCCATCGGGATCATTACAGGAGCAGTAAAAGCCTTGAATGAAAAGAAAGGAAATCAAGTAGCTAGGTTTGGCCTTAAATTGCTTTACGGAGCAACACTCGTAAGTTTACTGGCTGCGGCGATTACAGGAATCATGCTTTGATTCTCAATTCATCAATAAGTAAGAAAATTTTTCTTTATCATCGACCGTAATAAAGATTTTAGTTATTTGGAAATTTAATTCAAGGAGAGCCAATAATCTATTCCCAAAAATAGGTTAGTGGCTCTTTTTTGTAGCTTCTTGTTTTCTCCATTTTCTGTGTTATAATATTCCCGGCATAAGTTGAATTGAAATATTATTTACTTCATGCGGGTGGGAGAGGGCAACATGAAAGTGTGATAACAATATGAAAGGAGTTTTTAAGCTTAAGCAGCACGAAACAACGATAAAAAAGGAAGTTTTAGCAGGATTTACGTCATTCTTTTCCATTGTCTATATTATTGCCGTAAATGGAAATATTCTAAAGGATGCAGGAATACCGCTTGAAGCTGGTATCATTGCTACTGTACTTTCTTCATTAATTGGCTGTTTATTGGCTGCATTTATTGCAAATGCACCTTTGATCATCGTTCCCGGAATGGGAATAAACGCCTTATTTACCTATACGATTGTAGGTTCATTAGGGTTAAATTATATGGAAGCTTTAGGAGCGGTTGTCTTATCAGGCATTCTCTTTGTCATTGTGGCCTTTACAAAATTATCCACAATTATCTCAAAAGCCATTCCGCATTCTTTAAAGGAATCGATTACAGTTGGAATTGGTTTATTTATTGCGTTTATTGGCCTGCAAAAAAGTGGAATTATTGTTGGGAACTCGACAAGTTTTGTAGCGCTTGGTGACTTGTCGACGCCGATTGTCCTAGCTTCGATTATTAATCTAATCCTCACGCTATTTTTGTTTTTGAAGAAGGTACCAGGAAATTTTTTAATCAGTATCATTTTAGGTACGATCGTATCCTATTTCTTTGGAATTGTTCATTTATCGGCAATGGATACTAGCTTTATTTCCTTTGAGGACTATAAAAATGTCTTTCTTAGTGCAGACTTTGGAAAGTTAGCGACCCTTCCGTTTTGGACAGCTGCCTTTTCACTCGTTTTAGTGCTTGTTTTTGAGAACATCGGCATCCTTCATTCCCAAGTGAACGGAATGCTGCAGCAGCCTGAAAAAAATGAGAAAGCATTAAAAGCCGTTTCTATTTCTACAGTCGTTTGCGGATTTTTAGGTACAAGCCCTCCTGTTTCAACGGTAGAAACAGCGGCAGGAATTACAGCTGGCGGAAGAACAGGGTTAACCTCTGTTGTCACAGGATTATTATTCCTATCATCTCTATTCTTCATGCCCTTTATTAAGCTAGTACCGGATACTGCAATCGCTCCGATCCTCATTATCATCGGAGGGTTGATGCTGACAAATGTAGTAAATATTGATTTCACTGATTTTACAGAAGCATTTCCGGCTTTTCTTGTTATTATTATGATTCCATTAACATATAGCATTGTGGATGGAATTGCATTCGGATTCATCGCCTACCCGCTGTTGAAAATTTTTACAAATAAACAAAAACAGCTTTCTCTATCAATCATTATTATTTCTATCCTTTTCTTAACCAATTTCCTTCTGCATGCAGTCGGATAAAAGGGAAAACAAAAAAGCAGAATGACATTATCGTCATTCTGCTTATTATTTCAATGAAACTCTCCGTTATTTCATCATTTGCTTCACTAATTCTTGATTCCTCTTTTTAAAAACTTCATTATGTGATGAGACCATTCCAATTTTATGAGCTTTTGGGTCAATAAATTGTTTCGCTTTGTTTACAGCATTTGCTGCATCTTGGAAAGCACCAGCAATTAAATTTAATTTCCCCTCATGCATGAGAATATCTCCAGCTGCGTAAATTCCATCAATGGAGGATTCACTATTCGTATTCCCAGCAATATAATCATTTTCTGCAATTTTAATAGGTAATTCACTGTTTTTAAGTAATGTCGTATCACGTTCATAGCCATGATTAATAATTACCTCATCAACAAGCAGATGAGAAACCTCACCAGTTTCATGGTTTGTCAGCTCTACCCGTTCGATGACCTCATGATTCGGGCTTGCCATGAGCTTTGTTATGGATGAATGAAAGAAACAATCCACAGAGCTGTTCATAAGCTGTGTTACTTGTGCTTCATGAGCTGTTAAGGCATCTTTGCGATATGTTAAATACACCTTTTTGGCGATCGGCTCCAATTCATTTGCCCAATCAATGGCAGAATTGCCCCCTCCAGAGATGATCACTTTTTTATCCTTGAATCGTTTTAAAGACTTTACCGTGTAGTTTAAATTAGACACTTCAAATCTCTCTGCACCTTCTATTTCTAGCTTTTGCGGATTCAATATACCACTGCCAACAGCGATGATAACTGTTTTCGAAAAGTGCTTTTTCCCAGAGGCCGTATGTAAGACAAAAATCCCATCGTCATTGCGTGTGATTGACTCTACCTTCTCATTCAACACTACTTCCGGATTAAAGGTTAATCCTTGCTCTACAAGCTGCTCAATTAATTTTGCTCCCGAAATAGGCGTCAGCCCGCCAACATCCCAAATCATCTTCTCTGGATAGACGTGGATTTTTCCACCCAATTGCGGCTGAAACTCAATCAGCTTTGTTTTCATTTCTCTAAGTCCACTATAAAAAGTGGAGTACAGACCTGCTGGCCCTCCTCCAATTACAGTCACATCAAATAAAGCTTGTTCTTCCATTCCAGTTCACCCCTTTGAAAAAGTGTAATTGATTATCATTTTCAATTAGTTGTTGACAAATACGTAACATTATATTTAAGATTATATTGAAATTGATAATCATTATCAATCAAATTTTCTATTTTTCAAGAAATGGAGGACACAAATGTCTTGCCTATATACAGAAGACTTAAGCATTGGCTATGAGGAACGTTTAATTGTGAAAGAGCTTTCCGTAAAAATTCCGAATAATAAAATCACCACAATTATTGGACCGAATGGCTGTGGAAAGTCTACTCTCTTGAAGGCTATCACTCGTATTATTTCTCATCAATCCGGGGCAGTTATTCTAGATGGAGAAAATATCATAAAAGAAAATACAAAGATGCTTGCTAAGAAAATAGCAATCCTTCCACAGACACCAGAAAGTGCAAGTGGTTTAACAGTTGGAGAGCTTGTTTCCTATGGCCGCTTCCCTTATCAAAAAGGCTTCGGACGATTAACGAAAAAAGATTATGAAGTCATTGACTGGGCACTTGAAGTTACAGGTACAAAGGACTTTAAATTCCGTCCTGTTGACGCGCTATCAGGTGGTCAGCGTCAACGCGTTTGGATTGCTATGGCCCTTGCCCAAGAAACGGAAATTATTTTTCTTGATGAACCTACCACCTATTTAGATATGGCTCATCAGCTAGAAGTATTAGAGCTTTTACAAAAGCTAAATGAAGAACAAGGGCGAACGATTGTTATGGTTCTTCATGATTTAAACCAAGCAGCCCGCTTTGCTGACTTTATTATCGCTTTAAAGGACGGAGAAATTGTAAAGGCTGGAGATTGCGAAGAAGTAATAAACCACAATGTGCTAAAAAAAGTATTTCACATTGATGCTGAAATTGGTCTAGATCCCAGGACTAAGAAACCAATGTGTATCACATATAATTTATTAAAAGGAGAATATAAAGATGAAAAAACGATTGATCCCATTTATTCTTCTCTCAGTGCTACTTATTAGTGCCTGTGGGAACAAGGCAACAGATAAAGCCAATTCCACTCCAGATGAGAAAAAAACGGACACCATTACATATCAATCTGAAAATGGCCCGATCGAAGTACCTGCTGACCCACAACGTGTAATCGTTCTTTCTTCTTTCGCAGGTAACGTCATGTCGTTAGGTGTAAATCTTGTTGGGGTAGATTCATGGTCAAAGATGAATCCTCGTTTTGATTCAAAATTAAAAGATGTGGAAGAAGTTTCAGATGAAAGCTTAGAAAAAATCATTGAATTAGATCCAGACTTAATCATTGGCTTATCCAATATTAAAAACGTTGATAAACTAAGCGAAATTGCTCCTACTGTAACGTATACATACGGAAAAGTAGATTATTTAACTCAACACTTAGAAATTGGCAAACTATTAAATAAAGAAAAAGAGGCACAGGCTTGGATTGATGATTTCAAAAAACGTGCACAAACAGCTGGAGAAGAGATTAAAGCAAAAATTGGTGAGGACGCAACGGTTTCAGTCATTGAAAACTGGGATAAACAGTTATATGTATACGGCGATAATTGGGGACGCGGAACCGAAATTCTATACCAAGAGATGAAATTGGCCATGCCTGAAAAAGTAAAAGAAATGGCTTTAAAGGACGGTTACTATGCAATATCTCTAGAAGTTCTTCCTGAGTTTGCTGGAGACTATGTCATCTTAAGTAAAAACAAAGACACTGACAATTCATTCCAAGAAACGGACACGTACAAAAACATCCCAGCTGTCAAAAACAATCAGGTCTTTGAAGCAAATGCACAGGAGTTCTATTTTAATGATCCTTTAACATTAGATTTCCAATTAGAATTCTTTAAAAAAAGCTTTCTTGGCAACTAATTGTGCGAGAAAGGATTCTTACTCAGAAGAATTCCTTTTCCTTATTTTATTTAAAAAGAGAAGTGAGTGAAGATGACAAAAGAAAATCAACATTCCATTCCATTTATATATAAGTTTATTGCAGGAATCCTTGCATTTTTTTGCATGTTTATTATTTCTATGGTATTTGGAGCTGCCGACACGACTATCAAAGATGTGTGGCTAGCACTTACTTCTCAAGCAACAGGAGATAAAATGTCCATTATCCGTGAAATTCGTTTCCCTCGTGAAGTAGCAGCCATTTTTGTTGGTGCGGCACTGGCCATATCTGGTGCCATCATGCAAGGAATGACTAGAAATCCACTTGCCGACCCAGGCTTACTTGGGTTAACTGCGGGGGCAAATGCGGCACTAGCACTGACGATTGCATTTAATCCATCAGCGAATTACCTTGGGATTCTAATTGCATGTTTTATTGGGGCGGCAGTCGGAGCGCTAATGGTCTTTGGCATGGGAGCCTTGAAAAAGGGGGGTTTTTCTCCTTTTCGTATTGTCCTTGCTGGCGCTGCCGTTTCCGCATTTTTATATGCAATTGCAGAAGGAATTGGGATTTACTTCAAAATCTCCAAAGATGTATCGATGTGGACGGCAGGAGGAATGATCGGAGCTTCTTGGAATCAGCTTCAGATTATCATTCCCTTCATTTTAATCGGAATTCTTATTTCTCTTCTCCTTTCTAGGCAGCTTACCATTCTTAGTTTGAGTGAAGAAATAGCCGTTGGTTTAGGGCAAAAGACAACACAAATCAAGACGATTCTATTCATTGTCATTACCCTCCTTGCAGGTGCATCTGTTGCACTTGTAGGGAATATGGCTTTCATTGGTTTGATGGTCCCTCATATCGTCCGGGCGATCGTTGGCACGGATTACCGTTTTATCCTACCAATGTCAGGCATTGTTGGAGCGACTTTTATGTTATTTGCTGATACGCTTGGCCGGACAATTAATTCACCCTATGAAACACCTGTTGCAGCCATCGTTGCGATGTTTGGACTTCCTTTCTTCTTGTTCATCGTGCGCAAAGGAGGGAAAGCATTCTCATGATACATCCAGCATTATTAAAAAAACAACGAATCATATTAGCCGTTTTACTAGCACTTATTATTTTCACGATTGTTATTGGAATGGGGATCGGCTACTCCTCACTATCGTATGACAGACTCATTCCAACCTTTCTCGGCCAAGGTACGTTTAAAGAGGAATTTGTTTTATTTTCCGTACGTTTACCGCGAATCATCATTACTTTGTTAGCTGGAATGGCACTCGCGCTATCTGGTGCGATTTTACAAGGTATCACTCGTAATGATTTAGCTGACCCAGGTATTATCGGGATTAACTCTGGAGCAGGTGTGGCTATTACCGTTTTCTTTTTATTTTCCCCGATCGAAGCTGGTTCATTTGTGTATTTGCTTCCACTTGTCGCTTTTGCCGGGGCATTACTTACGGCATGTATCATATATATGTTTGCCTATAACAAAAATGCAGGCCTTCAGCCAGTACGGCTCGTGCTCGTTGGAGTTGGATTCTCAATGGCTCTTTCCGGAGTTATGATTGTCCTTATTTCTTCTGCTGAACGTGCAAAAGTAGACTTTATCGCCAAATGGTTGGCGGGGAATATTTGGGGTACGGATTGGCCTTTCATTTTGGCCATTCTCCCATGGCTGGCTGTCCTAATTCCATTTACATTGTACAAAGCCAATCGATTGAACCTCCTTGGCTTAAGCGAACCCGTAGCAATTGGTGTGGGAGTATCGATTGAAAAAGAACGGATCGTCTTACTTTTAGCTGCTGTTGCGCTTGCAGCCTCTGCTGTTTCCGTCACGGGAGGGATTTCCTTTATCGGACTCATGGCTCCACATATTGCCAAAGCATTAGTAGGACCAAGAAATCAACTGTTCCTCCCCGTCGCCATTCTCATTGGCGGATGGCTCTTAGTAGTTGCAGATACCATCGGAAGAAACTTAGTTGAACCCGATGGAATACCAGCAGGGATTATGGTTGCATTAATTGGGGCTCCGTATTTTATGTATTTATTGTTGAAGAAATAATTAACCCCCTTTAGGATTGAAGCCTCAAGGGGGTTTTTTATAATATTTATGATTTCCATATTTATTGTACCTTTCCCTATCCCGTTAAGCATACTTCTGTTCCTCTAGTTCCCCAATAACACCGGAATAAGCTAAAAGCAGCTGCTCAAATATCTGCTCCCACTTTTGCGTTAATGCATAATTTCTTCCAGCAGAGCTCATTTGTTTCCGTAAGCTTTCATTGTTCAAAAGATCTAAGACTGCCGTTGCAAATTCTTGTGCATCACCTGGCTGGCAAAGGCGGCCTGTTACACCATCTTGAATAATACTTTTAACACCTCCTGAATTGGCACCGATGACAGGTGTTCCACTTGCTAGTGATTCAAGGACGACATTTCCAAATGTTTCAGTTGGGGATGGAAATACGAATAAATCTGATGCAGAATAAACCTCAGCCAATGCCTTTCCTTTTAGGAATCCAACAAAAGACATGTTTTTGGGTGCACTATTTTGAAGCTGTTCTTTTAAAGGACCATCTCCGACAATGACCCATTGAATATTCTCATTTACTTCATCAGGGATCAATTTAACCACTTCAAGGAGTGTTTTTACATCTTTCTCTGGAGCTAATCGTCCAACATAGGTTAAAATGTATTTCTTGCGAATTCTATACTGCTGACGAACCGCGAACCGATCATAATAAGGATGAAAGAAAGTGCAGTCCACTCCTCTTGACCATATTTCCATTTTACTGAATCCTTTGCTTCTTAACTTTTCTAATGTTTCCCTTGAAGGGACAAAAATTTTTTTAAATGGAAGATGGAACCATTTCATATATGTCCAAAGATAACTTGAAAGAAATTCAAGTTCATAGAAGCTTAAATAATAATCGAAATCAGTATGATATGAACCGACTAGAGGAATATTTAGTTTTTTAGCATAATAAGAACCGCAAAGTCCCATGTTAAAAGGGGTAGCAACATGGATAATATCCGGTTCAAAATTTTGTAATTCCTCCTTGATCTGAAAAATGTTCGGAAATGCTAAGCGACATTCAGGATATAAGAAAAAGGAAAGACTCTTAAAACGGTGAATATGCTCCGAAACATATTCATCCGAGCGAGTACTCGGAGCGAAAACCTTAAAGGAAATGTTCTGATCATCTAAATAATCCGTAAACCTCTTTAATGTTCGAGCAACTCCATTAATGTCTGGATAAAAGGTATCTGTGAAAAATGCAATTTTCATAGGATCCTCCCTCGACTTAGATCGAAAATATCCATTTTATACATGTAAAACAAGAAAACAGAGGCTTCCCAAGCTTGCTCCTAGAATCCCGCCAGCTATTACGTCTGATGGATAATGCAAGCCAAGGTAAATTCTTGATAAACCGACAATAAACGCTAAAGGAAGCAGCACAAAAGCTAAAATAGGTATATACAGGACAAATGGAATCACCACTGAAAAAATAGCCGTTGTATGACCTGAAGGGAACGAATGGTCTTGCAAAGGATTGGAGGGATAATGGGCATTTGCCAAAATCATATACGGCCTTTTTCGAGGGTACATTTTTTTGACAATGTGTACTGGTAAATGACTTATAGCTAAGGCTACAGCACTGGAAACAGCCGTCATCCTGCTCTGTCCATTCAGAATAAACATCAGTAATAGGAGCGTCGTAATCAAAACTGTCGCTCCCCCAATGTGAGTGATACGGCGAAAAAAAAGATTTAACCATTTTTTATGAAAGTAACGATTAACTTTATTAAATAAGCGGCATTCATAATCATATAAAAAATGTAGCTTTCTCATCATTGTCTTTTCCCCTTTTTCCATTTCTAAATAATACTTTTCGTATTCATTAGTGCATTTGTTATCATTGGTCTTCCAATTGACAAATAGGTTATTGGATACTTCTGGACCTCTTCAAGTGGATAGCAATTTCGTCCGTCCATGATAACTGCTTCTTTCATATATTCCACATACGTATTTAAAGGGAGTTGAACGATCTCATCCCACTCGGTTGCAATAATTGCAATCTCCGCATTCGTTAGGGCCACCCTAATCTCCGTCGTATATTCAATCGTGTCTCCTAAGACTAATTGTGCGTTCGTTAGGGCCACTGGATCATAGGCTGTAATCACCGCACCTTCCTCCAGCAATTCTCTAATAATGGTTAAGGAAGGAGCTTCGCGAACATCATCTGTGTTAGGTTTGAAGGAAAGGCCCATTAAAGCAACCTTTTTCCCTCTTAAATGCCCAACCGCACCCTTTACTTTCGTAACTGCGATTGTTTGTTGTCGATTATTTACCTTGATCACGGCCTCTAATAATTCGAATTTGTGTTTAACATTTCCCGATAATTGAACAAGTGCCTTCGTATCCTTCGGAAAACAAGAACCCCCATAGCCAATTCCAGCTCTTAAGAATCGATGACCAATTCGTTTGTCTTGCCCAACTCCATAAGCAACTTCTTCAACATTCGCACCGACTTGTTCACAAATAAACGCAATTTCGTTAATAAAACTAATTTTCGTAGCCAAAAATGCATTGGACACGTATTTAATCATTTCTGCACTTCTAATATCTGTTTTTATTATTGGAATTTTCAAAGGTAGATAGATTTGTTCCAACACGGCTGCTACCTGAGGATGTGAGGCGCCAATGACAATACGGTCACCGTGAAAAAAATCAAAAATAGCAGAGCCTTCGCGAAGGAATTCAGGATTTGAGGCCACCTCTACATGTACGTTTGGAGGTTTTTCGCAATGAACTAAATGCTTAATTCTGTCGTTTGTGCCAACAGGAACCGTGCTTTTCGTACAAATAAGCACGTCATTTTCAATATTTAAGGCGATCGAGCGAGCCACAGCAAAGACGTCATCTAAATTTGCTGTTCCGTCGTCATTCTCTGGTGTTCCAACCGCGATAAAAATGATTTCCGCATCTGAATATGCATATTGAGGGTTTGTTGTAAAATCCAATCGGCCGCTAGAAAGATTTTTAATTAGCAGAGGTTTAAGTCTAGGCTCGTAAATTGGAGATAACCCAGCTTGCAAAAGTGAGATTTTTTCTTCTTGGATATCGATGCATGTTACATGATGACCAATTTCAGCTAAGCAAACACCTGTAGTTAACCCCACATATCCTGTACCAGCAACCGTAATTTTCACACAATCCCTCCCTATCAATTTGCTTTCTCTACCACCATTTTATTAGACGAATTTAAATTCTTTCTTGAGCTAGTGTTAAAACAGTGTTAACAATTTGTAACTGCTGAAAAAATTCATTTAATCTTTTCGATTTCTTTACAAAACTAATTTGTCTCTCCATATTCTCTATAAATTTTCATGATACAATAAATTCGCAAATATCATTAAGCGATAGCTAACAAGGAAAGAGGGTTTTCGTTAATGAGTGGTCCTACCACATTAATTCTTACAGCCCGTTATGGAAGTGGGCATCTTAAAGCAGCTAATGTTCTTTTCCACGAACTACAGCAAAAAGGCTTTGAGCCTGTTATATCCGATTTGTTTGGCGAGTCCTACCCTGCCTTCTCTACCATTACCCAATCATTATTTATGAAAAGCTTTTCGTACGGTTCCTCTTTCTATAAGTGGTTTTATTACGGTACAAATAAATTAAATTCAAAAGGACTCTCACAATTCTCTAGATATCTTGGCCGTAAAAGGCTTCTTGAACTCATCCATGAACACCAGCCAAATTTTATTATTTTAACATTTCCACTTCATGCTGCACCCTTTCTTATAAAAAAAGCGCAATACTCCATCCCGACTTATACAGTCATCACTGACTACTGCCTGCATCCTTACTGGATAAACCCATTAATTGATCATTATTTTGTTGGTTCTGAATCGGTCAAAAGCTCTCTGCTAAAATATAAAATAGCTGAAAATCGGATAACCGTCAGTGGTATTCCGATTCGTCCAGAGTTTGAGATGCCTATTCATAAAGAAACTTTCTATCAAAAATACAATATTTCTCCTCAGAAAAAAGTCATTACAGTTCTTTCAGGAGCATTTGGTGTTTTAAAAAATGTAAAGGAGTTGTGCCAGCTGCTTTTAAATCATCCCGACTTTCAAATTATCGCTATTTCAGGATATAACGAAAATTTATATGAACTTCTTATGCCATTAACTCTTTTATTCCCTAAGTCTTTCCGTTTGTTGAGATATGTAGAGGATATCCAAGGACTTTTTGCCATATCCGATTGCATCATCACAAAACCAGGAGGAATTACCCTTACTGAGGCTGCAGCATTGCAAGTTCCCTTAATTCTTCATAACCCTCTACCCGGACAAGAAGGTGAAAATGCCGTGTGTTTTTCCAGAAAAGGTGCTGCTCTTGTTTCAAGATCAGTCATTGAATCAGTTGAACATGTAAAAACTCTTTTACAAAATAAAGAAAAAACCCAAAACATGAAAAAAGCATTGAAAAATACTTTTATCCAGCTTTCGGCCTCAACGATTATCGATCATGCAATCGAGCAAGTGAGGCAGCCAGCTTGCAAAACGCTATATCGCTGAAATTAAACTTCCTTTATTAAAAGACTTATAGAGTTGGAGCTAAAGGATTAAAATCCCATTTGACGATTTATGAATTATTCTTTATTATATGGTAATGAGAATACCCGTACTTGAACGGGAGAGGTTCATAGCTAATACCCTCTATAAAAAACTATGGATACATGACAATACGCCATGTCCATACTGGACATGGCTTTTTATGTTTTTGATCCTATAAGTTGAAATAGAATGGTTTAAGAAAACTCTCTTGGAAAAGTCTCGGGACAATTTTACAAGGGGGTTTTTTTATGTCTGGCAGAAGCCATGAAGAAGGTTTAAAGGACTTAACATTATTAGGTAATCAACAAACAAAATATACATTTAATTATGCTCCAGAGGTATTAGAGGCAGTCGATAATCTTCATACCAATCGTGACTACTTCGTAAAATTTAATTGTCCAGAGTTCACCAGTTTATGCCCATTAACACATCAACCTGACTTTGCAACGATGTACATCTCGTACATCCCCAATAAAAAAATAGTAGAGAGCAAATCCCTTAAGTTATATCTATTTAGTTTTAGGAATCACGGTGACTTCCATGAGGATTGCGTCAATATTATCATGAACGATTTAATCAAATTACTTGAACCAAAATATATTGAGGTTTGGGGTAAATTCACACCACGTGGCGGAATTTCTATTGATCCTTGGTGCAATTATGGAATACCTGGTACTAAGTACGAGGAAATGGCCCATTTTCGTTTAATGAACCATGATATCTATCCTGAAAAAATAGATAATCGTTAAGGGAGAGCAAAGAAATGATTTTATATTTAAATGGTATTTTTGTAGGACTATTAATCTTAGCAAACATAGTGGCTGTAAAGCTTTTTAGCATAGGAGATTGGGCTATACTTCCTGCTGCTGTCATTGTCTATATTTTTACGTATCCCATTATCGATGTAATTGTAGAGGTATATGGAAAAAAAGCAGGACAAAGGACGGTTCAGGCGGGACTCATTACACAAATTCTTGCTCTTATCTTTATTGCTATTACCGTCCACTTGCCAGCAGCACCTGTTTTTAAAGATCAGGAATCCTTTCAAACGATTTTAAATGGAAGCTTTCGAGTAATCGTTGCGAGCCTTATCTCCTATTTAGTAAGTCAAAATCTAGATGTTTTTGTGTTTAACCGTTTAAAGAGCATGCATGGGCAAAAGAAATTATGGCTGCGAAATAATGCTTCAACCATGCTGAGTCAATTGATTGATACGACCATTTTTATTACAATTGCCTTCATCGGAACAATGCCTCTAGCTGTATTAGGCGGCTTAATCGTAACGCAATATATCTTTAAATTTTTTGCATCCATATTCATTACTCCGCTCGTTTATTTACTTGTTCATCTTATTAGGAAACGGGAACCAGAAGCTTCTTTGTCAAAGGAAGTATAAAAATATGATTCAATAGCACTAACCCCCTTTGTTATGAATGGCCAAGGGGGTTATTCATTACACTAGTTTTTTCACACTTTTAACAGCGAACTAGCCATTTTATTGAGTTAAATAACATAGCCACTAAATTAGAAAAAGGAAAAAACAAAAAGATAGCGAAAACTAATAAAGGGGAAATTGCTCGCGATTACAGCCCCTATGACTAAATCAGATAGTACCAATACACTCAAATCCACTTCCCTAATCTTATCACTTCTTTGACCTACTATTAATTTTCATTCCTTTTTCTGAAAGTTCTATTATCCTAGGAAGGAGCATTAAATTGATCAAAATTGGAGCCGTATTTGTACCTGTACGTAATGTTGAAACTGCAATCGAGTGGTATAAGGAGAAGCTTGGGCTTAATTATGTAGGCACATGGCCTGGAAATACCGGTGCAGATTTTTATTTTACCGCGGAGAAACAATATTTGACGCTCGTAAAAGTAGAGGAAAAGCAAGAAATAGAGTTTGCAATTACTGCTAAACACTACAATGCCTACTATAACTTTACAACAACAGATATAGAATCTTATCACCAACACTTACAACAGAAAGGGGTACATGTTACAGAAATTAAAGATCATGGTCCCATCATGTGTTTTAATTTTTATGACTTGGATGGCAATATGTTCGGCGTCATAGTGGATAAATAAAAATTCATTAGATTGTGAAGAAGATGCCTAATTTTGGAACCAAAAGTTATTAAGAATCCATCATTTCAGGTAATCGGTTATCATTTTGAAGCAAATCTTTGGGAAATTGAGGAAAAAAATAAAAGTATGATTCAAGTACAATTGAATCATACTTTTATTTGCTTTTAATTCTTATTAGTTTTTGAATGCTTTATCCCGTTCAGAGAACACGATAGAACAGATCGCTTCATTTGTTGCCACTATTTCAATAACTCCAATTGATGATTCATAATCTACTCGATGCCATTTATTCATATAAGGACCTCCAAAGGTAAACGATTCATCGTAGCCACTCTAATAGCGAATTCTTTTTACTAAAAATTCGCTGGGACTGCCCCCAAAACCTTCTTAGGCTTTTAATAATCAAAATAACGACGAAGTAAATAAGAAATCCATTTACAATGAGGATGATTTTTAATATTTTCTAGTAATCCTCTTACAATAGCAGGACTGAATGTCGGTTCAAGCAGTTGCTGCTTTAGCAGGATGACCGATTCTTTTACAATAGGTTCTTCAATTTCATCTATTTTTTGTTCCAAAATTTCAAGGATCTGTTCTTTTGATACTTCTTCATTCATCGGTTGCGTAAATACTTGGATTAGCTCTTGCGAAATAAATGGTACAGTCGTATGTCGAGCTAGTAAATTTGTTTTTTCCACAAGCGACTCCGACAGTAATTTCAAATCTAACGGAACATTATAGAATAGAATTAACTGTGAATATATATTCATAAAGCCTTTAATACAATAAATTAAATCATATTTTGTCTCTTTGACTTCATCACCATATATACGTTCAATCATCGATAAAATAATGTTCTCAATTAATTTGTCGTAGTATTGCGTCTTTAAAATGAGTTCTTTATTTAATGTTTGCGATTGCTCTTTCATGATGATTTTTGCGAAATCAGAATGCTTATGAAACGAATGAAAGGTTTCATAATAAAATTCATATAAAAGATCCTCGTCACGAATTGCGCCTCTGACTATATAGTCAATATCAGAGGTGAACTGCATCATAAAATGGTCAATTAATGCTAAAATTAATTCGTCCTTCGATTTGAAGGATAAGTAAAAAGCACCTTTAGAAATTCCACAATGCTCTGTTATTTGTTGAACTGAGGTTGCTTCAAAACCTTGCTTCGCAAATAGTTCTAACGCTTTTTCCATAATTAATTGTTTTTTCATCATTTGATCGCTCCTATAGTCTTTCATTGACAAATGACTCATTAGTCAATTATTATAAATAATTGAGTTTGATAAGTCAATTTAGGGTAGGTGTAACAGTGAAAGGTTTAGTCAATTTTGTCCTAGGCAATAAACTAGCTGTATGGCTTCTTACAATAATTATTACTGCATCTGGTATTTATTCAGGTACACGAATGAATATGGAGACAATTCCTGATATTTCAATTCCTTACTTGATGGTAATGGACGTATACCCTGGAGCAACTCCTGAGAAAGTAATGGAAGAAGTATCCATACCTTTAGAGAAAGCAGTAGAGGGTCTCGAAGACGTTAAAGCCGTTTATTCAAATTCATATTCTAACATGGCAAGTATTCAAGTGGAATACGACTACGGTGTTGATATGGACGAGGCGAAACGTTCCTTAGAATCTGCGTTGGATGCAGTGAAATTACCAGAAGGAGCACAAAAGCCTACAACTTCGGCCATTAGCATGAACATGATGCCAGTTGTTGCACTAAGTGTAAGTAGTTCAGAAGAGGATATTGTTGAATTAACGTCAACAGTAGAGGACATTTTACTGCCGAAAATTGAGAAAATCGATGGTGTTGCGTCTGCAACTATTACAGGTCAGCATATTGAAGAAGTGGACCTTACTTATAACCAAGCGAAAATGGCTGAGCTTGGCTTAACCGAAGATAAAGTAAAGGAAATCATTCAAGCGAGTAATTTAGCCGTTTCATTAGGACTTTACGAGTTTGAAGAAGGTGAACAAGCTGTAGCAGTAGACGGCAAGTTCATGACAGCTGATGAATTAAAGAATATGCTTATTCCTGTCACACCATCAGCAAGCAATCCTTCTCCATTTGTGAAACTTAGCGACATTGCTACGATTGAAGTAGTTGGTAAAGTACAATCCGTTTCACGTACAAACGGTAAAGATGCCATTGCTGTTCAAATCGCCAAAGAGCAACAAGCAAACACTGTTGAAGTTGTAAACAGTGTGAAGAAGTTAATGAAAGAAGAAAAGGCAAACATCGACGGTCTTATTATCGATGTATCACTTGACCAAGGAAAACCAATTGAACAATCCGTTTCAACAATGATTGAAAAAGCGTTATTTGGTGGTTTAATTGCCGTATTAATCATACTTCTATTCCTACGTGATTTTAAATCAACCATTATTTCGATCATTTCTATTCCTGTTTCGGTTTTCATGGCTTTAATGATACTAAACTGGATGGACATTACACTTAATATTATGACGCTTGGTGCAATTACAGTTGCCATCGGTCGTGTAATCGATGACTCTATTGTAGTAGTTGAAAATATTTATCGTCGTCTGCATTTAAAAGAAGAGAAATTAACAGGTCGCGCTCTTATACGTGAAGCGACAATTGAAATGTTCAAACCAATCCTGTCATCAACATTAGTAACGGTTGCGGTATTCGCCCCGCTTATCTTCGTTGGTGGTATGGTCGGCGAGATGTTCATGCCGTTCGCACTAACAATGACGTTTGCACTTGGAGCTTCATTAATTGTTGCCATAACCATTGTTCCTGCATTATCTCACTACTTATTTAAGAAAAAATTATATAGTGAAAAGACAGAAAGCAGTCATAAAGAGGCTGGTAAATTGGCTAAATGGTACAAAGGGCTTCTTAATAAGGCACTTTACCATAAAGTGATTACTTCAATCCTTGCTGTTGTCTTATTAGCCAGCAGTTTGGCGTTAACACCATTAATCGGTTTTAGCTTCATGGGCAGTGACGAAGAAAAAGTAATGTATTTAACATACACACCAAAAGCAGGTGAGCTGCCAGAAGATACATTAGAAAACATTAGTGTAGTCGAGGAGAAGATGTTAAAACGGGATGATATTGATATCGTTCAAATATCGGTAACGGAAAGCGGCGATCCAGCGGCAGCGATGATGGGTGGCGGAGCAGGCGGTGCATTAATGTACCTAATCTTTGATCCAGACATGGAAAACTTCCCAGAAGCCCGCGAGGAAATTGAAGATTATGTGTTCAATATTGGTCAAAGCGGCGAGTGGAAGAGTCAGAACTTCTCTTCTATGTCGATGCCTACAAATGAAATCAGCTACACATTCTACAGTGAAGATTTAGATAAACTAAATGATTCTGTAAAAATGGTTGAAGACATTATGAAGAAAAATGACGGCATAAAAGACGTTTCTTCATCTGCAGAGGATGCCTATGTTGAGTACACATTCAATGTAGCACAAGATGAATTACTGAAATATGGATTAACAACGGGTCAAATCGTCATGATGCTAAACCCAACAAAAACACAAGATGTTCTAACAACGGTTGAAAAGAACGGTGACTCATTAGATGTGATCGTTCAACAGGAACAAGCTGCACAACCAAAATCAATCGATGATATGTTAGCAACACAAGTACCGACAGCACTTGGTACGACAATGCCACTTTCAGAGCTTGTAACCGTTGAGAAAGGTACAACTTTCAATACACTTGCACGCAGCAAAGGTGAATACTACGCAACCGTTTCAGGAACGAGTATTGATGAAGATATTTCAAAGGCAAGCTCTGAAGTAAATAAGGCCATTGATAAATTAGATTTACCTAAAGGGGTTACAGTCGGCGTTGCGGGTGTAGCTGCTGATATGACTGAAACCTTTACACAGCTTGGTGTTGCCATGCTTGCGGCAGTCGCAATCGTGTACTTCATCCTTGTTGTAACATTCCGTGAAGGTGTCGCACCATTTGCGATCCTATTCTCATTACCATTTGCAGTAATTGGTTCATTTGTTGGTTTATTTATCGCTGGTGAAACCATCTCTGTTTCTGTCATGATGGGTCTATTAATGTTAATCGGTATTGTTGTAACGAACGCCATCGTACTTGTGGACCGTATTATTCATATGGAACGTGATGGTATGAGTATGCGTGAAGCGGTTCTAGAAGCTGGCTCTACACGTCTACGTCCAATCCTAATGACAGCAATCGCAACGATTGGTGCGCTAATCCCATTAGCACTCGGCACAGGCGGTGGCGGTTTAATCTCAAAAGGGCTTGGAATTACAGTAATCGGTGGATTAACAAGCTCGACGTTATTAACATTATTTATTGTCCCAATTGTTTTTGAAGTATTATCTAAGTTATTTAAGAAAAACCGTAAGGAAGTAGAAGAAAACTAAAACAAAAGGCCCTACAAGGTGATACTTCATCTTGTAGGGCTTTTTATTTAGCTTAATTTATACAACAGTTTACATCTTTCGACATAAATCCTACAAAATAAGGACTTTTTTAATATTTTATACTATATTTTGTATGTTAATATTTTAGTATGGATAGGTCTTTAATCTTAAATATTCATATATAGGAGATGAGATTTTGGCTAGCGAAATGGATAAAAAAGGAATTGGTTGGTTTAAAGGCGTCCTGTCTTATCAAAACCAAGTGGAGAAAAATAGTGCAGAACAGCAAGAAATCGCAGAAATGATTGTAGATGAGCCGGCTAATTCTATGAACGAGTATGAGCAGCCTGTTACAAATGGTAATAAAAACCTATTTTCAAAAAATGACCAGGATAAAATAGCATTGGATGTTATTGTTTCTTTAGAAAACATGCTTAAGGATCGTCAATTGCAGTCTTATAAATATAAAGGGCTTGAGGATCAATTATTTACAGCAAATGAAACAATTAATCGTTATAAGCATGATCAAATTAAGAAAGACCAGCTTATCCAAGAAAAGAAGAAGGAAATTCGTGAATTAGAAAATAACCTGACAAACAAACAAATGAGATATGATCAGCTCCTTGAGGATTATAAAGAATATCAGCTTACATCAAACATGGAATTTGAGAAGATCTCCAATCAGCTTGAAACAGAAACAGCTAAATACAACAAGCTTACTGAAGAATCTACGAATGCTCAATATCAAAGTATGTTAAAAATCAATGAGCTTGAAGATAAAATTAGAAACCTAGAAATAGAAAATCAAAAATATGCAGAACAATATCAGAAGCTCGTTGATGATAAGGCTCAATTAATGCAAACCATTAATGATTTTACAGAGAAAATGTCCTTTTCTTTTACAACAAAAGCAAGTACTTCTAATCAATCAGAATAACAGCTAGCCGCTCGTTCGAGACAACTAGAGAGGGGAGGGCAACCATGTCAGTCTACCACGGAAAAATACTTGAACTAGTAGCAATTGAAAAGAGTAACGAAAAATCATATTTACGCATAAAGTTATCCTTTGAACAAGAAGATGAACTTTTTTGGGAAATTGACAGTGATACAGCTGAAAATTTAATAACCATATCTGAATTTGATGAAAATCACAAATACAGATTATCGTTACATACAACAATAGACACAAACAAAAAACAATACATAAGTTATATGACAAGGACATACCGTGAAAAAAGTGAGCGAATTTATTTTGCTTGTTCAGCAGATTACAAAAACAACTTAGATTCTATTAAAAACACACAAAGTGTTAACGATTTTAAAAAACTTCCTTACTTATCTTCTAATCTATCAGCAATTGAAGAAAAAAAGATTGAAGAGAAAAATAAAGCAGTCAATTCAAAAGGATACAAGCTTCCATTTAAATGGGTGAGCGTTGTCATGATTTGTGTTATTTTTTCCATACTGTTTGGATATTCAAATCACTCAAATTTAAATGAGCCTGAAATCAATAATAACACTATTCCAATTGCAGAAGCGAAAACTGTTGATGTCAATGAAGTAAATAGTAATAACGTTGTTACGCCAGCTACTAAATTAGTAAAAGATGAATCCACTCCATCTAGTCCTCCTTATATAAAACTGGATGAGTCCATAGCATACAGCCTTCCAGAAGGCTATGTGGCCCTTACTTTCGATGATGGCCCTTCTAAATATACAGTGGAGATCGTTGATATTTTAAAGAAATACAAGGTTGGCGGTACTTTTTTCTTTATAGGAACGAATGCAAAAAAACGTCCTGACGACGTTCGATATGTTCAATCAAATAAATATTCGATTGGCAGCCATTCTATGAATCATCTAATCATGTCTGACCTTTCCTATGAAAAACAAGAAAATGAATTTATACAAGGAAATAAAGTAATAGAGGATATTACGAATGAAAAAGTAGTCCTCTTCAGACCACCTTATGCAGCATTTAATGACCAGACAAAAGATGCAGTCAATCATCACCAAAACAAAATAGTACTTTGGAATAGGGATACGGAAGATTGGAAATCTCGTGATGCAGATAAAATATTTAATTATATTCATAACACGGAATCATCCGGTTCCATCATCCTTTTGCACGAATCTCAAGCTGTGATTGATGCTTTACCTAAAATCATTGAGCACTTGCAAGAACAGAATTTAAAAATTGTCAGTTTGCAGTAAATTGGATCGTTCTTTTGCTGATACAAATACGAATAAACATCAATCCGATTTAAAATACTTTTACCGAAACAAAATAGATCCTATAGATCGATGAATGACTTCGTTCTATAGGATCTTTGTTAGGATTGAAGATTACAGTCAACTGACTCATTATTTCCGATAAGGTGAAACTTCCATCAGTGGGGGTTTTTTTCATCCCCCACTGATGGTTAGTTGCGGCCCACAGGAAGTGGGTCACACAGACGTTGCCACACGATGTGGCGCTATTAGTCTGTGTTCATTTTACGGGCTTTTACGGGCAGTTGTCCCCCACCTATCTTCCTCGCTTCTCTCTCAATCTTGAGGTGGGGGTCTTACTGCCCGTTAATGCGGGATAAGCATTTGAATTTGACAACTATAGGATTCTGTATTAAAGAAATCAGCAAATAACTCCACTTCAATCAAACTGTTAATTCTCAAATTATTTTCTTTTATATATTTAACCATTTCTCTTCTACGTTCCTCCTCATTCTCTTTACTATAGGCTAAAGTTAAATACTGTCCCTTTGGTAATATTTTTACATTTTCTTCAATTTCAATATTAGCATTTCCTTGAAATTGACTAAAAACATATTTCGGTTCTACATTGCCCTCTGAATTTAAGTTATATATGATTCCTCTATCCATTGACATTTTTTCTTCTCTATCTTGAATGATTTTCTCTAAATCCGAATAGTAAAGTAACTCCTTTAAACCTCCCACTTCTTTACATGGTGCTACAATTATGTAACGCTCTTCAAAGAATTTGATAGATATTTCATCATTATTTAATAGATCCTTAGAATTCTCTACCTGCATATTTAAGGTATCAATATTTTTAATTACTTCTTGCATTTTATTTATGTTTTCTTCTGCTTCATCTCTTTTTAATTGTAAAAATTTAAGTAATTTATCAGTATCACAGTCCTTAAATATCTCTTGAAGTTCACTTATACTAGTTCTTAACTCTCTACAACTTTTTATAATATCTATATAAATAAACTGATCTATAGAATAAAATCTATAACCTGTTTTCTCATCAATATATCTAGGAATAAGAATACCCATTTGGTGGTAATATCTTAACGCCTTTATTGTAATGTCTTTTATCTTAGCAACTTCCCCAATAGAAAATAACTTTTTCACTCTAATCACTTCCTTTATTTATTACTTACATGATCATTGACTCTCCTTTTAGAGGAGACTTTATGATCATAATAAGGTATTTACATTAAAATACCAAATTATATCAAAGGGATTTGATAAATATGGATAAAGTAATATACAGAAGTCTAGATAAAGAAGATTATGACTCCATTAAAGAATTAATTGGTGAAGCATTTGGCTTCAATAAATTTATTAAGGATAGGAATTTTTTAGATTCACTATTAAACATCTATCTACAAGGCTGTATTTTAGAAAGTACATTTAGCAAAGTAGCAGTAAAAAACAATAAGATTATTGGTGTTATTTTGGGGGATTCAAAAAATGACAAAAATCGTTTAAAGAAAGCTCATAATATTTTAAGTCTTGCCTATACCATGCTGAAAGTAAGCATGTCTAATAAAGAAAATAAAAAATTTATGAAAGAATTTTCAAAGGTTCAAGACACATATGAAGAACTTATACAAGGAAAAAAAGATGATTTTCAAGGTTGTATACAATTATTTATTGTATCAGAGGAATCTAGAGGTCTTGGGGTTGGAAAGTCTCTAATTCATCATTTGTTTAATTATATGAAAAGTACGGATGTGGAATCTTTATATCTATATACAGATGATAAATGTAACTATGGATTTTACGACAGTCAAAACTTTGAACGTATGAAAGAAAAAGAAATTTATTTTGATTCAAAACAAGATAAACTTAATGTATTTTTATACGGTTATCATTTTTAACGAATAGAAAAAATGAAAGTATTAAAGGAAAAACGGTTCCCCTTATTTGTAATAAGGGGAACCATCAATTTAGGATGGTGACTAAATGATAACATTCTTATCCAATTGTCTTAACCCCAACAAATAGTAGAGTCAAATTAAAACGAATGAAGGCTGTCACAAAAGTCATTTTTTTATCACTTTTATGACAGCCCTTTTCATTTTTATAGGTCTAATAAATGAACTTGTTTATTATTTAGAAGCAACCTTTGTTACTGTTGATTCACTTTTGTTTCCAGCTTTGTCTTTAGCCACAACGTTTAGGCTTGTGCCTGCTTTTTGGGCTTTAATTTTCACTGTGAATTTTCCTTTTGAATTTGCTTTTGCTTCCCCTAATAATGTTTTTCCATTATAAACTTGTACAGTAGCATCTTTTTCAGTTGTACCAGTAACTGATTTAGATTTTGCTGTTACTTTATCTACTTTAGGAGCATTAGGGGCTGTTTTATCAATCACTGTAGTAGTGCTTGCAGCACTTTCATTACCAGCTTCATCAGTAGCAGTTACCTTAATTTTTGTGCCTGCACTTAGCTTAGATATATTAAACTTATAGTTTCCATTTTTATCAGCTTTTGTCTGCTGGCTGTATTTTTCATTTATATACAATTTCACTACTGAATTAGCTTCTGCTTTACCACTGATTGATGTTGCAGAGTCAGTCACATTGTTTATTCCTGGAACACCTGGTGCAGTGAAATCTGGCATTTTTGTAAAAGAAGGTAGACCAGAGATATAACCAATACCACCTGTTTTATTAATACCAATTTGTTCGTCAACAGCTTTAAGTAATTCATCTTTATTAACAGCTGTAATTGACTTACCATCTACTTCATCACCAGGATGTTGGAAATTACTGAAAATGTATGAGAAACCATTGCGGTCATCAGCAGCAAATAATCCAGTTGCTTCCGCTCCTGCTGGAACAGATAAAATACGATCTAATTCTTTCGTATCAACATTATAAGCCCAAACGTAGTTATTTGTGTGAGCACCACTATCTTCACCAATAAAGAGTGTTCTCGTTGCTTCAGAGTAACTTAAGTTATCTGGATTAGCTACTTTTTCTACATTCGCCGTGTTTCCATATGCATCAGCAGCAGGGAGGTCTTCTCCTACTACCAATCCAGACATTGAAGGTGCTACATAAGAGCTATTTATAGCCTTTCCTTCGCTATCCTTTTGACCACCTTGTAAATCTAATTGATAGGTTACACCAGCTTTAATTTTTGGTAATTGAATATGGTCTGCTGGATCTTTTCCTGTTGAATCTTTTTCCATGCCCTTACTTTGATCAGAAATAGCAATATATACTTTTTTATCCTTTTCGTTTAGTGCTACACCTTCCATTTTGTTAAATTCAGTAGTTGCACCAAGCATCGCTGCGTAACGGCGTGTTTCAAGGAAGGCTGCTGCTTTTTCTTTACCAGGTTTAAGTTTTAGGTACTCTACTTTTCCTTCATTTGAGTATGTTTTAATAGCTGTAAAACCTTCTTTAGGAGCATCTGAAGTTTCAAAAATATCATTGAATGTAATGCCGCTGTCAATAATATCTTTCACTTCTTTATCCGTTGCATGTCCTAAATTAATCCATTGTAAGTCTCCTGAACCACCGTTTTCAGTACCTGTTTGATTAAATTTAGCTGCATATAATGTACCTGATGATAAATCTTTTTCTTTGTCAGCTACATACATAAACAATCCTGTATTACCACCATCATCACCGTAAAATACAGTCTTGTTATCAGGCATTACTTTAGCTAACTCATGAGAGAAACGTCCTGTACTGTAATGTTTTACAACTGATGTTTTACCATTCTTCTCTACTGCAATTTCAGGAGTGAAGCCATAGAAATAAGGATTAGCCTTTGCTTTATCACCAAAATAGAATTCAGAGAATGTTTCAACTTGACTTCTTACTTTCGAAGTTGGGTCTAAGTAAAGACGGGCATCTGGTTCGTACTCTTCAGAACCTAAATGTGTATTCCATGGAGATAAAGATCCGTTACATGGGATCCAAAGTCCATTCACCGCTGAAAAATCAATTTTTTCTACTTTTATAGGTTTAAGTTCACCTGTTTTTTTGTCCTGCTTCAACTCAGTTAAAGACATAGATGCTGGAACTAAACCGTATGCTGATTTACCAGCAGCATCAATTGTTTGATATTCATAATGTGTAACCAAATAAAGCTTGCCGTCAATAGGCATCATTAAGCTGTTTGAATCCGGAGCATCGGAGACAAAGTATTTTCCGTCTGTGCTGCTAGGATCCTTAATTGGATTTCCGTTTACATCAATTGGAGTTCCTGCAGGGATTTTTCCACCTTTAGCTGTTGCAACCTTATCTTCCGATTTAAATAGGTAGTTGTAAGACAACGGAAATGTTTTTACTTTTCCATTGCTATATTTCACATCAACTGTTGCAGTTGTATACGTTTGTACCATTTCATCAATAGTAGCTGGTGCTTTCATTCCATTAAATCTAACAGATTCTATCTTAATATCTTTTTGAGCAGCCGCTGCTGCAGGTGATAATGCTGGAACTGTAACAGCTAAAGCAAGTGCTAAAGCAGCTCCTTTTTTCATAATTTTATTATTAATCATCTCATAAATCCTCCTAGTAGATTTATAGTTTCCTATTCAATTAAACCTAATAAATATTAATTTAATATTAATTTTTTGTAATGATTTATTTTATTATTAGATCTAAATATTACATGTTTACAGGTGCTTATTAGAAAACACAAAAAAAAGAGTAGAATGTGATAATTTATTTCAGCACTCTGCTATTTTAGTGTCTTATCAATCCATATTTTTACAGCGCAGCTCTAAAAAAGCTGGTTACAAAGGAACGTTACCCAGACCTTTACCCCGTTTTAATGTCAGGAGCTTATACCGAGGAAAATGAAGGAGAGAACACAATAGGTGATGACTTCGATTTTGGACTTGAACGGATTTTAGATGGAATCGAACACTACTTTTTATCAAGGGAAAAGAAAAGGTAGAATTCAAACGAGGATCATCCTTTATTTACAATTTCTTATATAGTTAAATGAGCCTCTCTTTATACCAAAAGAGAGGCTCAAATTTTAGCAGCTATTTGTGGTAATGTTCACCACAATACATCTAAGTTTAGTTTTGGATATGTCATCGACGCTAATATTTTGGTCGTCTTCAGCCATTTCACAAAATTTACTTATATAACAGCCTTAAAAATCGTTAAGATAATTCCTATTAAAAAACCGCAAATAGCTCCATTCACTCGGATCCATTGTAAATCTTTACCTATGTTATTTTCCATTAAATCGATAAGCGTTTCGTTATCCAGCTTATCAAGGTTTTCTTTTACAAGAATGCCTATTTTGGAATGGTTTTTGTCAATAATATTGAAAATTTGTTTTTGAATCCAATTTTCAATGCTATCGATTTTCTCAGGAGCATCTTTCATTCGATCTATGAGGCCTCTAATAAATGTAAGCACATATTGATCTATAAATTCTTCACTTTGGGTTAGTAGAATCATTTTATTCTGCAGATTCTTTAACATCACTGTAATTTGATCAGTTGGGCTCCAGTCATTTACGAATGTATTCTTCCATTCATTTATTTCAGATACTACTTCTTTTCTATCTAACACACTTTCTAACTCATTATGAATTCGAGAAAGAATCAATTGTCTATATGGATTATCGTCCTTTTGAAGGAGAATGATTCTTTTCAAAATAAATGGTTGAATAATATTTCCAAGCTTTTCCTCATTAATAAAATTACTAAAAGAACTAAGGGCTAACTTTAAAAAGCCATCCGCTTCCGTATTATCAAGTAATTGTTTCGCCATTACGCCTATTTTCATTTTTGTTTCTTCTTTCACTACCCACTTTTCAGTTTCAGCCAGAATATAGTCCAAGGCTTTTTCATCCAAATTTCTGTTTAATGCTTGGCCTACGAGTGATTGAAGGAATTTTTTCACATCTAAAGTAAGAATATAGTCCTTTAGCTCCTTTTCAATTAAAGGTGCTATTTTTTCTACATTTATATGACTGATCGCCTGATGAAGGATAGAACTAATCCACTTTTTAAAGGAATCCGAATATAATTCCTTCTCTGCAATCTGTATTAATTTGTCTGCAATATGAAACTGTTTGATTTTCTCCTGAATACTTTCTTTTGTCAGCCAATCATTTTCAAGAATAGAAATAAGAGCCCTGGTCATTCTATCACGGTTTTTTGGAAGTAATGCCGTATGTGGAATCGGAATACCTAGTGGATGACGAAAAAGAGCTGTGACAGCAAACCAATCTGCCAGTCCGCCTACTAGACCCGCCTCAAATCCTCCCTGCAATAATCGGCCAATAAAAAATTCTTGGAAAGGAATCGTTAAGATAAATCCTGCCCCCATAACTCCTAATGATATTCCTGCAAAATATTTTGATTTTTTTTGTTGTTTTGACATAGTATTTTCCCTCGGATATAAATTGAATTTCTTTTATCTTACCATTTTAATAGCCGTTTACTTATAAAAAACCTCATTTTCTTATGATACGGTTCATTGCTCTTACTGTGATAAATATTTAATGTAATTGAACCACAGATTTCAATCGGCTGCCTCCTCTGCTTTACCACTATATTAGAAAGCACAATAATAATGGGTAATGGCATTTCATTCGTGCTACTCCTGGGGATTGGCAGTGGCCAAGATTAATTATATACTTACTATATATTTTAATTAGTAAATATTATATTAGGCTGTGATCATATGTCAAAGAATAGTCAAATGCACAATGTTGAAATCATTATGAGGGAAATGCTTGAAATACAACAGAAGTCTAAGATGTTTGTAAATCTGCTCTCTGAAGGAGAGTCGCTATCCCAAAGCCAGCTTATTCTTCTTCTCCAGCTGAAATTCAATGATGAAATGAAAGCAACTGAAATTGCTGATTTTTTCAGTGTAACCCCTGGAGCTGTTACATCGATGTGCGACAAACTAGAAAAATTGAATTTAGTACAACGGGTAAGAGAAAATGAAGACCGACGAGTAGTGAAAATGGTCTTAACGAATAGTGGTGAAGTTAAGGTCCAAGAATTATTTTTAAAATTATCACAAGAAAAACTAACAGATATAGCGAAAGTATTAATAGATGTGAATAAGTTAATGAGTACGATTTTTTAAGGATTTCATAAAGTTGAAATCCTTTTTTTATTGTCTAAGTACGGCATGATTTTTTGTTCTTGACAAAATAAGGATCAATACATTTTAATTAATATATATTTCAATCATTAAAATATATATTAATTAAAATATGGTGGTGTTTATGAATGACAATTGAACAAGGTCAGAAGCTACGCAGTATAACCCTTACAAGTGGCAATATCAAAGAATTAGCATCAGAATGTGAACTGTTAAAAATTCGCGGCTCCGTTGCTTTACACCAAGAAGTACACTTAAAAGAAATCTCTACTCATGGACATAGTTCTTTTCATGCTCATGTTGTAGCAGATGTTTTAAAAAATACAGGATCATGTGCCATAAAAGACAATTGCGAGGTTAAAGAGATTGTAAATGCAGGTAGTTTAAAGATGAAGAATGGGCAATCAACAACGATTACTAGTACTGGAAAACTGACAATCGAACAAATTCTTCAGACGGAACAGATTTATTCAACTGGCATTGTTCGAGCGAAAGAAATACAGGCAAAGCACTTTCAGTTAAAACTGTCAGGTGAAAGTGAGATCGAAAGGCTTATCACAGATGAAGCATGTGTAGAAAAGGATGGAATATCTTTTTCTTTATTTAAGAAAAAGCTGACTTGCAAATATATTAAAGGGAAAAACCTGCAGCTTTCCTATACAGATGCGGAAATTGTTGAAGGGGATGTTGTGGTAATCGGCAAAAATTGTCATTTCCAAACACTTTATTATAAAGATAAATATACAATATCTCCAGACGCTAAAGTACAGCATATCATAAGACGTGAAAAGGAATGAAAATAAAAAAAATGATACGCACCTTTTTGTGCTCGTTAACAATCCCTGTCCTATCCGTCCTATACGCAGGACTGATTTTGAGTGCGTTAATCTCAGTGCTTGCTGGTATATTACGAACACTAGGCTTTGAACAGATAAAAATGAGTAGAATATTAGATTTTAAGAAAAGGGACGAGAAACCACGTCCCTTTTGAATGTTTTAGAACGGTTCTGACGATCACTTTATTTAAATCATACGAATTGTTATAATACCCTCGATCTCGTTGATTTTTTCCTCCAAACTAGGAATGATATCACCGTTTACTTTATTATCAATGTCAATGATCGTATAGGCGTAATCCCCTCGGCTCCTGTTAACCATGTCAGCGATGTTCAAATGATAGTTTGATATAGCAGATGTGATCTTGCCAACCATGTTTGGAACATTTTGGTGGAAAGCTGTCACACGACGCTTTCCTGTATAAGGGATGGACGCGTTTGGAAAATTTACTGAGTTTTTAATATTACCTGTTTCAAGAAATTCCTTCACCTGACGAGCCGCCATGATGGCACAGTTTTCCTCTGACTCTATGGTAGAAGCACCAAGATGAGGGATTGGAACGACGTTTTTCATTTTTAACACATTCTCATTCGGAAAGTCTGTAATATACTTCCCTACTTTTCCACTTTCAAGTGCAGCTGCCATATCCTTTTCATTCACAAGCTCACCACGAGAGAAGTTCAAAATATGAACACCTGGTTTCATAATGCTAAAGGATGCTTCATTGAACATTCCTCTTGTATCATCGGTTAGCGGAACATGTACGGTGATATAATCAGAGGTAGCAAACAACTGTTCAATCGTCAAAGCGCGCTGTACATTACGGGACAAGTTCCAAGCCGTATCAACAGAGATAAACGGGTCAAACCCAATCACATCCATGTCTAAATCGAGCGCATCATTCGCTACAAGCGCACCAATTGCACCTAAACCGATTACACCGAGAGTTTTCCCTTTAATTTCTTTTCCAACAAATTGTTTCTTTCCTGCTTCTACAAGCTTAGGAATTTGTTCTCCTTCATCTTCTAATGACTTTACCCAGCCTACACCAGCAAAAAGATTACGAGATGAAGCCATTAATGAAGTTAACACAAGTTCTTTTACTGCGTTCGCATTCGCTCCTGGGGTATTAAAAACTACAATTCCACGTTCTGTGCATTTGTCGACTGGAATATTATTGACACCCGCTCCAGCGCGTGCTATGGCCTTTAAATGATTGCCGAACTCAATTGTATGCATGTTAAAACTGCGAACAACAATGGCATCAGGGTTTTCACTGACATTGTCGATTGTATATTGATCTTTATTAAATACATTTAATCCGCTTTCTGCAATATTATTTAACGTTTTTATTGTTTTTACTTTTATTTCAGTCACTGTGTTCATTTCGTTTTCTCCTCTTTACATATAATAGTTTTTTATATTTACTAAAAAAAGAGACTGGTGTTCTCCAATCTCTTTAGACGTCAAAAAAACAAATAGGTATTAATATTTGTCTCTCTTCTGTCCTTTTACCTGAGATTTTGAACCCTTCGGCGCTGCAGTTATACTGCATTCTCTCCAGAAGCTGCTCCTGTTATAGTGTGATCCATAACAATCATAGCATCCATTATTTAGTTTTTAGTTGGTGGAATATCCAATATTCAACATTTATAAATATATTGTATTGATTCGCCTCCACGATCCCCCTTATAAACATAAAGAGGCAAGGAAAACTTTCCTTACCTCTGCCCAGGCGAACGGCTACTCGACACTATGTGCTCCCCCACGGTTATCCGTTTTCGCCAGTCACACATAGCCTTTTCATTTGTTTTATCTTATCAGATCTTCTATCAACCTTCAACCTAAAATTTTCAAATAATTAATTCGTTTATCGCAGATTAACGGGCAGTATGACCCCCACTTCAAGGTTTCGAGAGAATTAAAGAAACCTAAGTGGGGGATCAACTGCCCGTAAAGGCCCGATTGGTTCAACTATCCATCAGTGGGGGATGAAAGAAAACCCCCACTGATGGAAGTTTCACTTTATCCCAGCTCGCCCATTGTCCCTTTTCCATCACAACGCCAATTTTAATCTTCGACAAACAGAAAAATTAAATAGTTTTCAAACTTAGACTGTGAACCTGTCCCCACTAGCTTCGCACAGGCTCCAGAATTAGTAAATTAATCAAAGTATTTTGTAGATATATATATAAAGCTCCTATTGTAGAAATGTTGGATGTTTGTTCACATAAACAAACTTTCTACAAAAGGAGCTCCCATAAGTATTTCTATGTTAAGTCAAAAGACTGTTATACCTCAATGTTTATCATTATTACCTACTGAAAATTTAGTTTGTTTTGCACTTTTCAAATAGCCCTTTTTCTTTAAGAACCTTAATCAGTGTCTCTCCCATTACGGATGGAGTATCTGCCACTTCAATTCCACATTCATTCATGACGCGAATTTTTTCTTCTGCTGTTCCTTTACCACCAGATATAATGGCTCCTGCATGTCCCATTCGTTTTCCTGGCGGTGCAGTGCGTCCGCCGATAAATCCGACTACAGGCTTCGTCATATTGGCTTTCACCCATTCAGCAGCTTCTTCTTCAGCAGAACCGCCGATTTCTCCAATCATAATGACTGCGTATGTTTCTGGGTCCTCATTGAAGGCCTTTAAAACATCGATAAAGTTTGTGCCGTTTACCGGATCACCACCGATCCCTACTGCTGATGTTTGTCCGATTCCAGCCTGCGTTAGTTGATGAACCGCTTCATAGGTTAAAGTACCAGAACGAGATACAACCCCCACATGGCCTTTCGTATGGATGTATCCAGGCATGATGCCAATCTTACACTCATCAGCACTAATCACACCAGGGCAGTTCGGACCGACAAGACGCGTTTTCTTTCCTTCCATATAGCGTTTTACTTTAACCATGTCTAGTACAGGAATATGTTCAGTAATACAGATTGTCAGATCAAGCTCTGCGTCAACTGCTTCCATAATAGCATCAGCGGCAAATGGAGCTGGGACATAAATGACTGATACTGTAGCACCAGTAGCTTGAACGGCTTCTTTCACTGTATTGAAGACGGGAACTCCTTCTAATTCACTGCCGCCTTTACCTGGAGTAACACCACCGACAATTTTTGTACCGTACTCAAGCATTTGTTTTGTATGGAATAGTGCAGTTGAACCTGTTATCCCTTGAACAATGACTTTTGTATTTTTATTAATAAATACACTCACGTCAAATTCCCCTTTCTGATCTCCAGTTAACCTACTAATGAAACGATTTTTTGGGCACCGTCAGCCATAGATTCAGCTGCAATTATATCAATATCTGATTCAGCTAGAATCTTCTTGCCTAAGTCAACATTTGTCCCTTCTAAACGTACGACTAGAGGTACTGTTAAGCCAATTTGTCTTGCTGCTTCGACAACACCTGTTGCAATGATGTCACACTTCATAATTCCACCAAAGATATTAACAAAAATACCTTTTACGTTTGGATCAGAAAGGATGATTTTGAATGCTTCTGTTACCTTTTCAGCTGTAGCGCTGCCCCCAACATCAAGGAAGTTAGCTGGCTCTCCTCCGTAGTGCTTTACAATATCCATTGTGGACATCGCTAACCCCGCGCCATTAACCATACAACCGATATTTCCATCTAAAGCTACATAACTTAAGTCATGTTTGGAAGCTTCAATTTCCTTTGCATCTTCTTCTTCCAAATCACGAAGATCCATTATGTCTTTGCGACGGTATAGTGCGTTGGAGTCGAAGTTTAACTTAGCATCCAGTGCCATTACTTTCCCATCACCAGTGACAACAAGCGGGTTGATTTCAGCAATTGAGCAATCCTTATCGATGTAAGCATTGTATAAGCCCATCAAAAATTTAACAGCTTGTCCAACAAGGTTGCTTGGTATGTTGATATTAAAAGCAATACGGCGTGCCTGGAAGGCAGTCAATCCAACAACAGGGTCAATTTCTTCCTTAAAGATTTTTTCCGGCGTCTTTTCAGCAACTTCTTCAATTTCCGTTCCGCCTTCTTCAGAGGCCATCAAAACAACACGTGATGTAGCACGGTCTAATACTAAGCCGATATAGTATTCTTTTTGAATATCACAGCCTTCTTCAATCAGTAACCGTTTAACCTCTTTACCTTCTGGACCCGTTTGATGTGTAACAAGCGTTTTACCTAAAATTTCATTAGCATAAAGCCGAACTTCCTCAAGGTTTTTGGCAACCTTAACACCACCAGCCTTACCGCGTCCACCAGCATGGATTTGTGCTTTAACTACACAAACCTTTGTTCCAAGTTCTTTTGCAGCTTCTACTGCTTCATCAACAGTAAAAGCTACCTTTCCGTTTGGAACCGATACTCCATATTGTCTGAGGACTTCTTTTCCTTGATATTCATGGATATTCATATTCTGCCTCCTTAAAAAAGTAAGACTTTCTATTCTTATGCTTCTAAAAGTAATTTTTCTGGATCTTCAAGCAGTTGTTTTATTCTCACTAAAAATCCAACCGCTTCTTTTCCATCTACAATACGGTGATCATAAGAAAGTGCAAGATACATCATTGGGCGAATTTCAATTCTTTCGTTATCGACAGCGACAGGTCGGTTTTGAATAGAATGCATGCCCAATATACCGACTTGTGGAGCATTTAAGATTGGTGTCGATAATAAAGAACCAAATGTACCACCGTTTGTGATCGTGAATGTACCGCCTTGGAGATCGGATAAAGCAAGTTTTGATTCTCTTGCTTTCAATGCTAAACGTCCAATCTCTTTTTCTATTTCAGCAAAATTTAACCGGTCTGCATCTCGTACTACTGGAACAACCAAGCCATCAGAAGTAGAAACAGCCACTCCAATATCATAGAATTTCTTAACGACTAATTCATTACCTTGAATTTCTGCATTTAATAACGGATAGGCTTTAAGAGCACTGACGACAGCTTTTGTAAAAAACGACATAAATCCTAGTTTTACATCATGCTCTTTCAAGAATGCATCTTTTCTTTTCTTTCTTAGATTCATAACAGCAGTCAAATCTACTTCATTGAATGTTGTTAAGATGGCAGCTGTATGCTGGACTTCTACTAGATTTTTAGCAATGGTTGCACGACGGCGAGACATTTTTATTCTTTCTACTGGTTTACTATCTGTTACAGCCGGTTGCTTAGCAGCTGCTGTTTGCGGTGCTGTGTTTGCAGCTGGACGACCCTCTGAAACATGGTTCGCAACATCTTGTTGGCGAACTCTTCCTAATGGATCGACAGTCGATACATTTTGTAAATCAATTCCTCGTTCTCTCGCTAATTTTCTTGCCGCAGGAGAAGCAATTACATCACTTGAAGATTCAGTAGTTGCTTCAACAACAGGCGCTTTTTCTGGAGTTGCTTTTTCTTCACTTGCTTGTGGTGCAGAGCCACTAACACCATTTTCATCAATAATAGCGATCGTCTCCCCTACATTTACGGTATCGCCTTCTGCTTTTAATTGCTCTTTTAATACACCACTAAACTCAGAAATAATTTCCACATTTACTTTATCTGTTTCAAGCTCTAATAGATAATCACCTTTTGAAACCGGATCACCTGGTTGTTTTAGCCATTGAGCAATGGTACCTTCTGTAATGGATTCAGCTAATTCGGGAACGACTATTTCTGCCATCTTCTTTACACATCCTTTTATAAATATGAATTTCCAATGTATTAATTAGAAAAACTTGGCGTTCGCCAAGTCCTTTTTGGCGAATGCCTTAGTTTTACTTATGCGATCTTATTATCAGATATTTAATTGAAAACACACTTTACTTTAGTACGTTAATAAACTTAAACTTTCATATTAGCCAAGTTTAAAATCAATCCGTCAGCTTATGATTTTCGTTTCTCGTAAAAAAACTAAATACTTACGACTTCTTTTGCTTTTTTATCAGTTGGTGTTAAAGCTTCATTGATGATTCTTTGTTGTTCGTTTTTGTGAATAATTGGATCTCCCTCAGAAGGGCTGGACATTTCTGGTCGGCCAGCATAGGAAACTTTAATTTGATCTGACACTAAACGTACTAACTTTGGTGCAATATAGCTCCATGCACCCATATTTTTTGGTTCTTCCTGTGTCCAGATAACTTCTTTTAGGTTTTTATATTTACCCATTAAGCTTCTAATTTGCTCTTCTGGGAATGGATACAATTCTTCAATTCTAATAATATCTAACCAGTTAAAGGCTTTTGAATCTGCCACATGATCTGCTAATTCCACTGCAAGTCGACCTGTACAGAAGACAATTCGCTCTACTTGATCTGGTTTGCTTCCCAGCCCTGGTTGTTCAATAACCGCTTGGAACTGACCATTTGTAAATTCCTCTAAATACGCTCCAGCAGAAGCATTACGTAATAAGCTTTTTGGAGCCATTAAGACTAAAGGTCTTACCTCATCTGTTTTTAATATCGCTGCTTGTCTTCTTAAAATATGAAAATATTGAGCTGAGGAAGACAGATTCGCAACAGTCCAGTTATTTTCAGCTGCCATTTGAAGGAAACGTTCTAATCTAGCACTTGAATGTTCAGGTCCTTGGCCTTCATAACCGTGTGGCAATAAAATGACCATTCCTGATTTTTGACCCCATTTGGATTGACCAGCCGAAATAAATTGGTCAATGATGACTTGTGCACCGTTTGCAAAATCACCAAATTGTGCTTCCCAAAGTACAAGCGTTTCAGGTGAAATAACATTGTAACCGTATTCGAAGCCTAGAATTGATACTTCCGAAAGTGAACTATTATGAACAGCAAAGGATGCATTTGATGTACTGATTGCATGCAATGGGCAATATTTTTCACCCGTTTTTTCATCCGATAAAACAATGTTTCGGTGGGAGAATGTACCTCTTTCAGAATCTTGTCCAGTTAATCGAATCGGAGTGCCATCTTTTAAGATCGTTGCAAATGCTAATGCTTCAGCATGTGCCCAATCAATCGTTCCTTTTTTCTCAAAAACTTCTAGTCTACGATTCAATATTTTTTGCAGCTTTCCGAACACGTTGAAGCCTTTTGGCCATTCTAGAAGCTCGGAATTAATATTTGTTAAAGTTGCTTTATCGACAGTAGTATCTACTTTTGGAATTTCATGATGATGTTCCGCTTGTAATTCTGCAATCGAACGAACCTCTGAAGCTTCTTTATCAATATTTTTATACGCCTCTGAAAACTTCGTTAATACGGTTGTTTCAATTTCTTTTATTTGCTCTTCTGTCAGTGATTTTTCATCTAATAGCTGCTGCTTATAAACAGCTGTAATCGTTGGATGCTTTCGGACAATGTTATAGGTTACCGGGTTTGTAGCCATTGGCTCATCCATTTCATTGTGGCCCATTCTTCTGTACCCAATTAAATCAACTAAAACATCTTTTTTATAGTTTTTCCGATATTCGAATGCTAAGCGCATAACTGCCAAGCTTGCCTCTGGAGCATCAGCATTGACATGAAAAATAGGTATGCTATATCCTTTCGCCAAATCACTGGAATATCTTGTTGATCTTGAATCTTCACTCTCTGTTGTAAAACCAATACGGTTATTCCCAATAATATGAATGGTTCCACCTGTTTGATAAGCTTTTATTCTTGAATAATTCAGGGTTTCTGCTACAACACCTTGGCCCGGGAAAGCAGCATCTCCATGCACCAATAGTGCAAGTGCTTTTGATACATCTTGCTGCGGATAACCTTTTTCAGAACGATCATCTTGTGCTGCTCTTGCATATCCTTCTACTACTGTACCTGCAAATTCCAGATGGCTTGGGTTATTTGCTAAGGTGACTTTAATTTTTTTATCCTGGATTTGTCTGTTCTTTACAGCCCCCATATGATACTTAACATCACCTGTGCTGCCCTTTGTTTCCGAATAATCAGGATTATCGTTCACCCATGTTGAATGTTGAAATTGCGAAAACATGGCTTCATATGGTTTTTCCAATACATGTGCAAGGACATTCAATCTACCTCTATGCGCCATCGAGATCATGACGTTTTCAATTCCATCTTCTGCTGATAAAGCGACCAATTCTTCAATGGAAGGAACTAGTGTTTCTAATCCTTCAACAGAAAAACGTTTTTGCCCAACATACGTTTTTTGAATAAATTGTTCAAATCCTTCTGCTTTATACAACTTGCTTAAAAGATCCGCTTTTTTTGCTGTTGAAAAGGATAATGCACCATCATTATTTTCAATTTTGTTTTGAAGCCATAGTCTTTCTTCTGGTTCAACATGCCCGATTTCAAATCCGATATGGCCAGTATACACTTCCATTAAATATTGAATCGCTGCTAATCCATCAGATAATTGTCCCTTCTTCTCTGGACAAATCAGTTCTGCTGGGATTTCCCTTACATCTTCTTCTGTTAGACCATAATAAGACAAAGTGAGTAAATTGGATGGAGCTTGTTTTTCTAATGGATAAATATTTGCTTCTAAATGACCATTTGTGCGAATATTTTCCGCTAGCTTCAATACATCTACAAGCTTCTTCATTTTATTCATAACGAATGTCGGTGAATATCCTTGCTGTGATCCTGCTTCATTATTCTGGGTCATTTCTAATTGTGGTTCACCCCACGCTGCAAATAACCCTTGTAAGCTTTCGTCCACTAAATTCGCATCAGTCAAATACAGTTCATACTGTTCTAACAAATAACCTAAGTTAGGTCCAAAGACATCATGCCACGAGCTAGTTTTGTTATTCATACTTTGACACCCCTTATAATTAAGTTAACGATTTAAAAGGAAGTTTGAATTTCTTCTCTTTCTTAGAGCATACCTACCCATTGCCAGTACGTTAAACTGAAAATGACAATTAAGGCATAACCTACGAGAGTAATTGGAATACCTGATTTCAAAAGGTCTTTTGTTGTAAAGGCACCTGTTCCATATGCAAGCATATTTTGTGGTGCACTTACTGGTAATAAAAACCCAAAGCTGATAGCAAATTGTTGAATTAATACAAGCCCTGGTCCATTAAAGGACGTTGGTTCCATTGATGCCACGAGGGCAATAACAATTGGAATAAAAGCTGAAGCTAAGCTTGTTGCACTAGCAAAACCTAAATGAATCAAAATGTTAAATAAAGTTAGAACCATGATGATAAAAATGAGTGGCATACTGGTTAATCCAATAGCTTCTAATGTATTTTCTGACAACCATGATGCACCTTGTGTTTGTAATAAAACAGTTCCTAACGAAATTCCGATTGCGAATACGATAATCGTTCCCCACGGAATTTTACTTTCAACTTCTTTCCATGAAAAAATTCCAATACCAGGGAAAAGCATATAAGCAACTGCTGCAATGGTAACAGTAGTAGAATCAAATGGATGTAGGACTCCTTCTGTTGCCCAAAGGACTAATAGTACAAGTGAAATAATGATTAATCGTAATTCTTTTGTTGAAATCTTACCTAATTCCTTTAATTGAGCACTGATAATTTCTTTTCCGCCTTCTAATTCTCCAATTTCAGGCTTAATGAGCTTGTTCATAATAAAGAATAAGAAAATGGACATGATGATGGACCAAGGTGCTGCGTATAAAAACCATTGTCCCCATGTAATATTAGTACCAAATGCTTGTTCCATAAAACCTAAGCCAACCATGTTTTGCGCAGCCGCCGTTTTAATACCAATGTTCCAGATAGAAATGGATTGAACGGCTGTTATGATAAGTAAAGCTGCCAATCTACTTGTTTTTGGAAGACTGAAAGCAGCTACAATTCCCATTAGAATTGGAATAATTGTACCTGCACGTGCTGTTGCACTTGGTACGAATAAAGCAAGAATGATACTGACTAAAATTGTTCCAAAAACTAAACTGCTCGTTTTTGTCCCTACTTTTGACATAATGAATAGGGCCAGACGTTTATGCAAACCTGTTATTTCCATGGCTGCAGCTATGAATAATGCTCCTGCCACAAGTCCCACAGCCGAAGAGCTAAATCCGCCAAACGCTAGTTTTAATGCACCTTGACTAGTATAAGTGACGGATGGATCTTCTATCGTTGGTGACAGTCCTATAAAAACTGTAATGAGTACGACGATAACAGCAGCACTTACTGGATAAGATACCGCTTCAGTCACCCAAAGAATGACTGCTAAAGCTAATATTGCTAGTGCCCTTTGTCCTGCAATCGGAAGACTTTCAGGATTTGGAAGCAATATGATAATAAAAAATACTGCAAATGCGAGGCAAATAGATATCAATTTTTTCTTTTCCAACTTATTCCCCTCCTTTTTTACTTACAATACTATTGTAAAATAAAAGAAAACGATGAAAGCGCTTTACAAAGTTACATATCACTTTCATAAGTTACAAAAGTCATAAATAGTTCGTCTTAGACACATTTACCTAAGCCAATGAACCATTTATCCCGCATTAGAGGGCAGTAAGACCCCCACTGATTGAAGTTTCACTTTATCATTTTACAATGTGGATAGGGTTTCCTAGTTCGACTTCTGCTGTTTCCATCACAATTTCCCCTAGAGTTGGGTGGGCGTGGATGGTTAAGGCTATATCTTCTGCTGTTAATCCTGCTTCAATCGCTAATGAAAGCTCAGCAATCATATCTGAAGCATTCGGCCCAATAATTTGTCCTCCAATGACAACTCCATTATCTTGGCGTGTAATCAGTTTAAAGAAGCCTTCTGTTTGGTTGAGGGCAATCGCTCTTCCATTAACAGCAAATGGGAATTTCGCACTATTAGCATCAATCCCTTTTTCTTTCGCACTCTCTTCCGTTTGACCGACAACCGCTATTTCTGGTTCTGAGAATACGACAGCTGGAATACAAGTATAATCGACAACTGCCTTTTCTCCTGCAATGGCTTCAGCAGCTACTTTACCTTCATAGGAAGCCTTATGGGCAAGCTGCGGTCCAGTTACAATGTCCCCTATTGCATAAATATTTTGTATGGAAGTTCTGCATTGCTTGTCCGTTTTAATGACTCCTTTAGGATCGATTTCTACACCAATTTCTTGTAAACCGATTTGGTCTGTATTCGGTTTTCTTCCAACACTCACAAGTAGATAATCTGCTTGTAATGTTTTCTCTTCTCCATTTACTTCAAACGTAACCTCTACGGCTTGATCTACCTCTTTCGCACCTTTTACGAAAGCTTTTGTAAAGATCTCAACACCTTTTTTCTTCATGTTACGCTTCACAATAGAGGTAATCTGACTATCCATTCCACCCAGCAAATCACTCTGTCCTTCTAAAATCGTTACTTTTGTACCAAAATTAGCATAGACTCCAGCTAGTTCGATTCCAATTACGCCTCCGCCAACAACGACTAAACTCTTCGGAATTTCCTTTATATTTAAAGCACCTGTCGAATCAATGATTCTATTAGAAAATTTCATTGTAGGCAGTTCGACTGGACGAGATCCTGTTGCCACAATCGCATGTTTAAAACGAATTGTTTTTTCTCCTTCACTGCTGCTAATTTTCACTGTATTCGCATCAACAAAAGTTGCAGTACCTTTCTCTACTTCTACTTTATTCCCTTTTAAAAGCGTTCCGACTCCACCTGTTAATTTTTTGACAACACCGTCTTTGAAAGCTTGGACCTTTGAAAAGTCCACCTCAACCTTATGAACTGAAATACCAAATGCATCTAGATTTTGAGCTTGATGAAAGTGATGGCTAGCTGTAATCAATGCTTTTGATGGAATACAGCCTACATTTAAACAAACCCCTCCAAGGTTTTCTTTTTCAACAATCGTAACCTTTTGTCCCAGCTGTGCAGCACGAATCGCTGCCACATAACCTCCTGGACCAGCTCCAATTACCATTGTGTCTGTTGAATGAAGTTCATTTGTATTCATATTTCATCCTCCTAATACATTTATTTTGTTCACAAGAGCGGTCTACAATGAAACGCTTTCAAACTTTTGTAAAATAACATTCATGTGAACAAATAATAGAATCCTATTTCCGTTCTAAATGTAAAAAAAAAATTCTAGCATTTCTAGAATACGTAAATAAAGAAAGTGATTTGTAATTATCGAAAGGAAGCATTTGCTTTCCTATTATGATGAAGTCACTTATACTTTGCTCAATATTTCACTTACTTTAATTACATAAATTATGTTAATTACATTATATTTTTGTTTAAAACAAATTAACTTATGATGGATTTGTAAGAAATAGCCGGCTAATAATTTTTAATGGTATTTGTGAAAATATTCACAAATGAATCGATTTGGAGGAAAAATCCATGAATATGTTTGAAATTATTCAGACAACGCTTACTGACAAGAATATTCAAAGTGCCATTACTTCAACAATCTTTATTATTCTACTAGGCTTCTTTTGTCGTAAAAAAGGCATTTTTAATGATCAGATTGGAAAAATGCTATCAAAGGTCGTATTAACCGTTGCATTACCTGCTATGGCCTTCACATCCTTTTTGATGGATATTGATCAAAAAACTTTATCTGAAGGAATGAACATTTTAATTTGGGGACTACTTATCTACATTATTTTAATTTTTGTATCTAAACCTATGTATCTTAAATATAAAGGGGACAAGCAAGATACCTTGCGTGTTTTAACCATTTTCGGTTCAACAACCTTCTTTGGTATTCCTATTGTAGGTGCTATATACGGACCAGAGGGTGTTCTGTACGCTTCCATTTTTAATATTGGATATCGAGTTTTTCTATATTCCTATGGTTATATCAAAATGAGTGGACTTAAAATGGAAGCAAAAAATATAAAAGAAATGTTTTTAAATCCTATTGTCATTGCTACCTTTCTAGGACTATTCATCTGGATGTTCCAAGACTATCTGCCTCAAGTGGCCGTTGTAGCTGCTGATGGAACTACATCCAATTTTGGATTTTTACGAATTGACCAGACTGCCGTTTGGTTATATAAACCTATGACTTATTTATCCGGACTCGCTTCACCACTTGCTTGGCTTTCTATTGGAGCAACACTCGGTGCTGTCAATTTCAAAACAGCTATTACAGATCGTACATCTTTAATCTACAGTGTAAACAAAATTGTATTCGTTCCTATTATCAATATTGTTATTCTTGCGATTCTATCACTAACAGGAATTCTACCGATGAGTGCTGTTAGCTTAGGGGTTATTGTCATTATGATGGCGACACCAACTGCTACTGTAGCAGCTGCCTATGCAATTAGTTTTGATAAGGATGCACTGCTTGCTTCTAATGCATCTTTGCTTTCAACGATCACTGCCGTTGTGATGATTCCAATATGGGTTATCGCCATTAATTTAATTAGTAGTACAGGAATATTTGGATAAATAACAAAGGAGAGAGTTTAATCATGACATTAAAAGTAGCTTGTTACGGGGTTAGAGAAAATGAAGTACCGTTTTTTAATCAATTAAATAAGTATCAATTCGAGCTAGTCTTGATTGAAGATTTACTTAGACATGACAATATTGAGACTGCTAAAGGGATGGATGCTGTTTTATTAAGAGGAAATTGTATAGCAGATGAGGATAACATTCAAAAATTGAAAGAATACGGTGTAAAATATTTGTTCACACGTACGGTTGGCTATAATCATATTGATTTGCAGGCAGCAGCAGATTACGACATGCGTGTTGCAAGGGTTCCTTCCTACTCTCCAAATGCCATTGCAGAGTTATCTTTAACACTTGCCATGTCATTATTAAGACATACAACCTACACAACAACTAGAACAGCGAATAAAGATTTCACAGTAGATAAGGCTATGTTCAGCAAAGAAATCAGAAACTGTAAGGTTGGTATTATTGGTACTGGTAAAATTGGGTTAACGGAAGCGAAACTTTTTAAAGGCCTTGGCGCTGAAGTTCTTGGGTATGATTTATTCCAAAGTGATGCAGCGAAACAAACAGTTACTTTTATGGAGTTGGACGATTTATTAAAAGAAAGTGATATCGTAAGTATACATGTACCTTATATTCCAGGAGAAAATGAAAAGATGGTCAATGCTGAATTCATTTCAAAAATGAAAGATGGCGCCATTCTCATTAACACTGCTCGGGGTGAACTTCAAGATAATGAAGCCATTCTGAAAGCCCTTCAATCTCATAAACTAGAAGGCTTTGCAACAGATGTATTTGCGAATGAAGAAAAAATATTCTTCCAAAAATTTGACAAAACAGCAAAAAACTTAGATCCTACAGTACAGGCACTGCTTGATTTATACCCTCGTGTCCTTGTGACACCTCATATGGGATCTAATACAGATGAAGCACTTACCAATATGATTGAAACAAGCTTTGAAAACCTACATGATATCATCACAAAAGGGCACACAGCCAATGCTGTTCCTTTACCGAAAAAACGAGATCTTGTTTCTAAAGACTAATTACTATTTTCCATTAAAAAGGGCCAAACTATGTCAAGTTTGACCCTTTTTTAATTATTGGCTGTATTAAAGATCAGTGTTGATAATGCTATTTTGTTGTTGATTGAAGCGGAAGGCGCGAGATCCTCGAAAATGCATTCGCATTTCCTTCGTGCGGTGATTATTCGGGGAAGATTATTCAATGTCCTGCGGGAGAAGCGAGTCATAGGGAGACCCCGCAGGAGCGATAGCGACGAGGAGGCTCCCGGACCGCCCGCGATCGCTAAGTGCCTGCAGCGGAAATCAACATAGCCAAATTATTTAAAAGACATAATTAAATGCTCTTTCTCAGGGACGATATGAAATACCATAATCGGTCGTCCAACTGCTAAATACTTTAATTCTTCACTTAAATAACCAATCTCATTTAAATACTGCAAATACTTTTTAGTTGAAATACGTGATAAATCAACTTCTTTAGCGATATCCTCTGTTGAAAAATACCCCTTTTGATCCACTACCACATGAAGAATTTTTTTTAATGTTAGTTTTGATAATCCTTTAGGCAATGTTGAATGTAATTCATTTCCGGCAGGATGTAAACATGAAGGACCTCTCTCTTTTATTAATATTTGATCTAACGTATCCTGATCTGTTTTTTCTAACTTAGTAGTTAGTGAGTGATATTGGAGAAAATTCTCAATTGCTAGTTCAAATCTTTCATATGAAAAGGGTTTAATTAAGAAATCAATCACACCATACTCTAGCGCTTTCTTAATAGTAGGTATATCGTGAGCAGCTGTAATCATAATAATGGGTATTGAAAGCTGTTTTTGACGTACCGATTGTAAAAAATCAATCCCCGTTTCTCCTGGTAAATAGACATCAAGTAATATTAAATCAGGGATATCCTCATTAATTACATTCCATAGTTCCCCAATACTGCCGACGGTAGCAACAATTTGAAATCCTTCACACCGCTCAATAAATTGCTGATTGATCATTGCAACCATAGGGTCATCCTCAACTATGATAACTTTAATCATCTATGTTCCTCCATTTATAAGGTACTTCCATTCGAAAGATACTTCCATTCCCTACTTCTGATTGTACATCAACAAGTCCATGATATTGTTTGACAATTGATTGAATAGCATCCAATCCATAACCTCTTGCCCCGCCTTTTGTTGAAAATCCTCTCTCAAAAATCCTTTCTCTCAACTCTTCATCCATGCCTATTCCTGTATCCTTCACTTCAATTAAGATCACTTCCTCCTCCTCATCATAGTGAAGAAAGAGTGTCGCTTGTTTTATCGTTGTTAACGACATGGCCTCTTTGGCATTATCTAGTAGGATCCCCATTGATAAAAGCAAATCATGAAGCATCTCACCCATTTTCATATTTGGAAAATAAGAAAATGAGTCTATTGTTAACTTTACACCTTGCTCCTTTAACTCGCTCGTTTTCCCAAGTAAGAAGCCTGCAACGGCAGGGCTTTTAATTTTATCTGTAACAAATCCAATCTCTCGGTGATAATCAGCATTTAATACACGAATAAAGTGAGCGACATCTTGATATTTTTCCAATTCAATTAATCCTAAAATCGTATGCAATTGATTCATAAATTTATGATTTTGAGCACGCAAGGTATCAATATATTGTTCTGTTCCACTAAGCTCTCGAATAAGCTGTTGCATTTCTGATTGATCACGTAAAGTTGCGACCGCTCCATAAATCCTATTCTCTATATAGATAAGCTGAATATTAACGATGAACTCAAACTGATTCACGACAATGACATGATCGGAAATGGACTTTCCTGTTGTAAATACTTCACAAAAAAACGTTGAAAAGATATCTTTATCGAGATACCCATCTTTCATATTATCCCCAGCAAACTTGGCATTCTTTATAAGTTTTGCAAAATTTAAATTTTGCAAAAGAATTTTTCGATCTGGCGTAACAGCAATGATCCCTTCTCCTACTGAATCGATAATAATATCGCGTTCCTTAATATTGGCCACGATCTCCTTAGGTTCAAGTCCTAATAATATTTTCTTTAATTGCTGTGCTAAGAACAGTGCCCCCATTATTCCCACAAAAAGTCCAAGTCCTAATCCCAAGAACAGATTTTTCTGTGCTTTCCATAGTTCTTGATTGATTGTTTGCTGTACAAAACCTACACAAACAATTCCAACTTGCTGGCCTTCTTTATTCCATATAGGAGTAAAGAAACGTGTGCCTTCTCCCAACACACCAACTTCCCTTGAAAAATGCTCAGAACCGTCTAATGATTTTTTGGCATCCTCAATATTTGAAAAAGGTTTTCCTATGACACTTTCATCTGGATGTGATTTTCGAATAAGATCATTATTGAGTACAACAACAAAGCTAACACCTGTCGATTCCATCACTTCCAACGAATAGTCCTGTATTGCTGAACTGAACGAATCATTATCAACCTCATTTATGACACGGGGATCTTTTGCAACCATTCTAGCAATACTTTTTAATTTTTCTTTTACAACATTGTTCTCTCGTTCCAACACATATAAATTTAAAAGAGTAGCACATGCGATCAACGAAACGATAACTGACATTAAAACCAATAATGTCGTCATTTTTTTTAATGATAATTCAGACATCCATTTATTTACCATCATATTTAAAATCCTTCAGTCTAATTTATTCCTATTTTAACAATTTTCGATTGCACCTTCTACTCCTATAAAGAAAACTCGCCGATTGGCGAGCCTTGGAAAGGCGAAGACAGAGGCGTAGTTGCACTTATACTTAATTCCTAAAATTGGCAACTACGTCGAATCATCTTCTGCGCTGACAATTTATACTTCTTAACGTGTTAGAAAAACTTGGCGTTCGCCAAGTCCTTTATGGCGAATGCTTTCCCTTATGTAAATATGGTAATAATGAAATTACCCCCAGGATAGCTAAACAAGCTCCAATCCACAGCGGAGATACAAAACCATATCCTTTACTGATTCCAAGACCACCTAGTGACGAACCAATAACAATACCAAGCGTAATAAAAGAACTATGTACGGTATTTATCATTGTACTATTATTAGCTGTTTTCATTACTCTCGCAACCATAGCTGGATTCATTGCTACGCCAGTTAAGCCAATAAAAATAGTAGAAATAACGGCAATATATTTATTTTCCGCTCCTAAAGCAAATAAAGACATTGCTACTATCAATATAATTAACCCACTCATAAGTATTTTCATTGTGAACTTATCAGCAAACTTTCCAATTATAATATTCCCAATGACTGTCGCACTACCATAGACAGCAAGTAAATATGGAATACTTGTGCTTGAAAAGCCTGTAACATTTGTATAGATGGGAGTAAAATAACTAAATGCTGCAAACGTACCACCAATAATAAACATACTTGTTACGTACGCTGCCCAAAGATGAATATTCTTAAATCGTAGAATTTCGTCTTTCCAGTTTAATTGCTCTTTATTTGAAGATGATGGTAACAACCATTGGATCATAATTCCTGATACTAGAACAAGAACAGAAACAGCCCCAAAGCTAATACGCCAGCCATAATATTGCGAAATAACGGTTGTTATAGGTAACCCTAAGACAGTTGCAATCATTAAACCTGCAAGTACAATTGACGCAGCTTTACCCCTTGAATCAGATGGAACTAATGCTGCAGAATAGGAAATCGCAACTCCAAAAGCTGAAGCTGAAGCGATACCAGTTATAATACGTGAAATCAACATCGTATCATAGTTCCAAGCAATAGCTCCGAGTGATTGACCAATTAAAAATATAAACATTAAAAACAATAATGCTTGTTTACTGGGTACTCGTAGGAGAGTTGCAGTTACAATGGGACCTCCTATGACCATTGCTCCTGCATAAGCTGTAATTAAATACCCAATAGACGATATAGAAACCTGAAATGCAAGAGCAAGTTCGTTCATCATACCAGCAACCATAAATTCTGATGTAGTCATACAAAAGATTGCTAAAGCTAATAAATAAATAATCGATGGCATAAAAACACTCCTTATCCATTATTGTAACGTTCGGTACAAAAATAGCGCGAAAAAAGAGCGCACTAAGCGCCAAAAATAGTCTCCATTGTTCCTTTGATAACCTGTTCAGCTAACATCCGATTTTGCATCGATACATTAAGAACACGGAATCCGTAATAACTGCTTAAAAGCAGACTAGCTAATTCCTCAGCTGATTGCTTCTTTGAAATTTCACCTGTTTGTAATCCTTCCTCCATCACTGTTTCAATAGCTTGTTTAAGAAGCTCAACATGCCTTGAGAAAATTTCTTGAACCATTAAATCGTTTTTAGCACCTTCTACGCTGGCATTAATCAATAAACATCCTTTTTGATCAATATTCTCAAAGTCTTCCTTCAATGCCCATTCAAAAAAATTACTTAATCGTTCTTTAACTGGAATTGGAGTATCTAACAATTTCTTTTGTTCCCTAATCCCAATTTCATGGTAGCGTTCTAATACTTGTTTATACAGTTCATGTTTACTACCAAAAGTATTGTATAAACTTCCTTTTCCAAGTCCTGTATCACTGCATAAATCTTGTGTAGAACACCCCTCATATCCTCTTATCCAAAATGTTTTCATTGCAACATCTACAATTGAGGAATAATCAAACTCTCTGGGTCTGCCGCGATTATTCAATCTTATTCCCCTCTCATTTTAAAGATAACATTAGTAGAATACACCTTTTGTACCGATCAGTCAATAAAGGTGTTTTATTCTTATTTAAAATTATCGAACTTTATTTTATTAAATGATCAATCTTTTTTATAAAACTACATTATTATCCCTTTCTTTATTATTTCTACCTGAATCTTAGGAACAAAATGCACTTTTTGATAGTTGCTCCCCCAGTCTTCCTTTTGCTTCTTCCAAGTATCGGGATGGAACGCTATGAGTTGTCTGCCGATACCTAATCCATCGCAGCGGGCTTTTTGCATTTTTTTTAGCGTTTTATTTGCTAAATCTGTCATCTCTTTGGATAGAATCTGGTTTAATCGGGCAACTCTTTTTTTATCATCTAAGAGATCCTTAGGAAATTCTAAGACACTCACTTTCAATTTCAGATCCAGCCTAACCGTAATTTGATCGTCCGGTTGAATCAACACTTTCATCCTTCGCTTTGATTTTTCTACATTAAAGGTCATAAAATTATAGACTTTTTTTTGATCCTTCTCGATACTTATTTTTTTGGTTAGGGTCGCCATTTTCCCTTTTTCATCTTTTAAAAGTAAATACATGGTAGATTCATCAGGGTTCAGTGTCCCTGTAAATTGATACTTATGAAACATGGCACTATTCGAAACGTCCACTCGTTTCCCTTTTTTCATGATGTATGGAAGAACAAAATCCTCTCCGGGATCCATCATCACAGGGAAAATCGTTTCAATGGTTACCTTAGGAACGGTTGTAGTCTTTTCTTTACTATTGATTAGTTCATCAATTTCTTCTGCAATTAAAACATTCCCTACTTTTTTAAGAGAGAGTATGTCTTTAGCCTTCCCTTCCGCCACTCCAATCCTAGCATTAAAAGGGCTTTTGGGATCGCGGTAAAAAACATCGAGGAGTTGATGAACATCTTGTTTTGCCAGCTCTTCTCCAATAATAAGGATCCGATTTCTGTATGTACGAATATTCCGGGATATCTGATTATCCGCTTTATGGCGGGCTTCCCTTGGCGTATTTCCCACCGTGTATATCAACTCGTTTTTAGGACTCTGTTGTTCGGAAACGGGTACGTCCCTAATGACAAAGGTGGATAGAATCTTTCCATTTGGCTCTAGATCAAACCCTCCTCCGTAAATCAAACGAGCATCCTTTAAAAGATCTTGATCCCAACACCCTGTTAACAATAGGAAAACAAAAATAAAAGTGCTTGAAAAGCAGATTCTTTTCACCTGGCTTACGCCCCCCTTTTTCTTAAAAGATATGAGAAGATGAGCAGTATCAAAGGAAGCCCAATCACAAAGGTATAATGGAATATCTTAATCATTCGATCGTAAAGGTCAGTAATCGCTGGATCTTGAGCAATCATAGCCAGAATAAAGACAATGAAAACGGCATAGGGGACTGCTTTTTTATGTTCACCCCGGTGAAAGAAGTGACCTAAGCCTGTTGTTGCCATGTATAACCAAGAGACAGTAGCAGTGCTAATAATAAAAATCCATAAGGATAAAAAGATTAGATCGATCCGTTGAATAATCTGGAAAGAAAAACCTTTCAGCATATAGAGAAGAGGTTCCGAAATGACAGGCATGACCTCCGGGCTGAAAATGATTAAACTAGTAAACACCTCAAATGTGTATAAAAGTATAATCACCAAACTACCTAAAGATGCTGCTTTTAATTTCCCAATGCTTTTCCCTTCAACAAAAGGATAAATGACTAATATGACTTCGTACCCGACTAAAGGAAACAATGCTGCATTCGAAGCTTTGATGATCTCCCCCCACCCAGCTTCCATGATAGGAAATATATATGTAATATTTGTATGGGCATAACCGAACAAGGATAATATCACGATTACTATGATCGTAAATGAAGATATGACAAAAAGCCTGGCAATTACGCGAAGGTTTTCTTTAGCCAAATATGCACATGTGAAAAGAGTAAGAATTAATAATGCCCATCTTGGTGTTGTTTGGAGCACCCACTTTCCAACGACATCGGCAAAAAAGGATAAGATTGTACTAACAGAAAACAGAAAATAGACAATATAAGCAAAACCAAGCAGCTTCCCAAGAAAATTTCCAGTGATTTTCGGCAAGAAACTGTATATCGTATCAGAAGGAAACCGTCTACAAAGAGCCCAAAGAATCAAAATAATCACTTGTACGGCCAATCCGGCAATTAAACTAGAGATCCACGCTCCTCCTTTGGCAGTTGCCTGCAATTTATTCGGAAGGGATAAGATTCCAACCCCCACTTGAGACTGGATAACAAAAAACATGAGCTGACCCTGAGTAATTTTACTCTTTTTCAGGATCATCATGTACCCACCCCCTTGAATATCTCTCTTGATTTACCCTTTTGGGATGAGGATCATGAGGACGCTGATTCAAGCTCCAAATTGGAAAGCGTGTAAAAGTATCCTTCAAATCCTTGATTCGAAGAGGCATAACAGGCGCAAAATAGGCTGTACCAAAGCTCTCTAATTTACATAAATGGATCAAAATAAAAAGAATGCCAAACATGATTCCGATCAAACCGAACATCGCGGCCAGGATCATAAGCGGGAAACCCAGAATCCGCGTGGCGGTACTTATTTCATTAGACGGCGCCACAAATGACGAAATAGCGGTTAAAGCGACAACGATAACCATGGGATACGAAATCAATCCAGCTCGTACGACCGATTCGCCAATGACCAAGCCGCCAACAATCCCTATAGTTTGACCTACTCTGCTCGGCAAACGAACTCCTGCTTCACGTAGCACTTCTAAAGTAATCTGCATAAGCAAAGCCTCCAAAATAGGTGGAAATGGAACTTTGTCTATACTGCTTTTTACGGTAAAAATCAAATTTACAGGAAGTATTTCGGGATGAAAGCCAATAATGGCAATATATAAAGCAGGTACTAGAGATGCGATGATAAAGCTTACCAAACGAAGCAATCGAATGAACGATCCGACAATCCACCTGCTGTGATAATCATCCGGGCTTTGATAAAACGCAAAGAAAGTCACCGGCAAAATCTGCGCAGTTGCATCTCCATCAGATAAGATAACGACACGACCTTCCATCAGATGGGCTACTGCCCGATCTGGCCTTTCCGTAAATAAAATTTGCGGAAATAGAGAAGATGGGTTATCCTCAATCATTTCGGCAATGAATCCAGGTGAAATCGTGGTGTCCATCACAATGGAACCAAGTCTTTGATCCACTTCCTCGACCAAATCCGGATTCGCCAGATTCTGCATATAGAGAAGTGCCAATTTTGTTTTGGTTGCCTTTCCGACCTGGTAGTAACGGACGACCAGGGACGGATTTTCAATACGCTTTCGAACCAGATACAGATTCGTGATGAGGTGCTCTATAAAACCATCATGTGCGCCGCGAATGGCTCCTTCGTTTTCTGGCTCTACAATATTCCGTTTATTTTCTGCCGCCATGCCGACAATATAAGCTTCTGCTGTACCTTCAAATAACAATACGCAATTTCCTTGAACTAACGATTGGGGCAACTGGCTGAGATCCGATTTCTTCGCAATATCCACAGAAGCAATGATTGCATCTACGTTTCCTTCTTTTTTTTCTTCTAATGGCCGAATGATCTCATTTTGAATTCTCTGTTGATCAGACAGGGATTCAAAAAAAACAATAAGACCCGACAATTGATTAAACCTTATGCTCCGCCACTTCAGATCACTTGAATGAAACAGCTGGTTTTGAATGTATTCTTTATTTTTTTGCAAGGAAGGAAACACGTTTATGTACGAGCTTTTTTCTGCACGTTTGTTCGAAAATAATTTTCTAAAAAGATCCATCATTATACTTCTCCTAGGTCCCATTCAATTTTTATTAATTTAACCAATAAAATGGGGATTATCCCTAAAAATGCCATTCGTATAGATAACTAAATGAGGAAAATAAAAAAGCTGAAATATACAAAATTCATTAAATCTTGTACATTTCAGCTTTTATTAATTTAAACACTGCCATACTCAAAATGCGTTCTATTTCCATCTCTCAAGCTTGTGAATGTTTTTTACAAACATGCCAGCTAAAAATTTCGGAACTCCCATTTCAATGCATTTTTGTTTAACAAATTCTTTCATTTCTCCTACTGTTATATCTTTTTGTGTGAAGTCCCCTTCTTGATAACAATGCTTACAGTACATAGAACTTTTTTCTAGATTTTTCTCAGTTCCACGGTCTTCTTCTTTCTTTAATGGCATGGAACAGCTTTGACATTTTTTATATACTTCCATTATTCCCCTCCTCCTAATGTCTTTATAGCTTTATACATTTTTTTGACTCAAAATTTCCCATTGTTTCTGTTTGTTGTAGCAAACCAAAAGTAATAGATCCGTTATTCATTCTTCAATATCATAGAAAGTTCATTTAATTTATTATGCTGCTGAATGCGATAGTGATGTCCTTCCTTTTTCAAATACCCTTTATCACAAAATTGTGCAAATACATGCAATAAATGGCGATAGGATACACCTAGAAAATCACACACTGTTACATGTTTCTCCTTATATACACCTTCATCAGCGGTTTGCAATATAAAATCCGCTAGCCGGTTTTCAAGCGGAAAGGCAAGACTTTGTGAATACTTTGCAGACATTCGTGTTGCTTTTATACTTAAAAATTTGGTTAGCGCTCGAAGAAATGTCGTATCTTCGAGCATTTGTGTGCGGCATTGATGAAAAGGAATTGCAAAACAAATGGTCTTTGTGGAGGTTTGTATCCCTTTTGTATAGTACACCTCATTTAATAGTTCCATTTCCCCAATAAAATCTTGTGCACTGATAAAATTGATCAAGGAAACTTTCCCATTTTGGTAAGTGACGTAAATTTTAGCTTTTCCTTCAATTACATAAAAGAGATAATCCGGCCGCATGCCTTCTCGAATAATCCATTCATCACGCTTATATTCGCGTACTTCTATAAACTCTTCAATCGGAAAAGAAAATAAATGCGAAATGGAGTGTTCCTCCAAATAATGTTGCCTTTTCTGCTTTTTATATATTTCCATCATCCACACCTAAAATATGAGATATCTCATATTATTGTACGTATCCTCTTGTTATTATGCAAATATTGGGGGGATTCACAATGAATACACAACGCTGGATGAGCAGACAGTTCTTCAGTTTCTATATGACATGGGGTGTTTTTCTGCCCTATTGGACTGGTTGGATGATTCATACAAAAGGAATTACGGTTTCACAAGCGAGTTTAATTATGAGTTTAGGATTGGCTGCACGAGGACTTTCTACATTATTGGCATTTCCTTATTTATCAGGGAAATTTAGCAGTAAAACCTTACTAAATGGGATGTCAATCGGTACGCTGATAGCCATTCTGTGTTATATTCCGGCACATTCATTTGCTAGCTTACTTGTTGTAACGTTATTATTGCATTTCTTTTATCCTACATTGATGCCTGCATTAGATAGTGCAGCAAGCGTTCTTGTACAGAGTAAACAATTAAAACATTACGGGAAGAGCCGCTCTTGGGGATCTATCGGGTTTGTCGTGGCTGGCATGATCTTAACCTTCTTTACAGGGACGCTTGGGGACGACATGATTTTATGGGCGCTGTTACTCGGCACATTGGTATTCGTGAGCCTTGGTTTTATGCATGCACCCGTTGTTTTATCCGAAAAACCACAAGCGAGTGGAACAAAAAAAGGTGGCATGTTGAAATTATTTCGTATTAAACACTTTGGTGTGGTACTCGTCATCGTGATTTTACTGCAGGCGGCACATGCTTCTTATTACAGCTATGGCTATATATATTTACAAGAAATCCACGCACCTAAATATTTAATTGGTGTGATTATTAACATTGCTGTAATTGCAGAAATTCTTTTCTTTTCCATTGCTGATCGGACTTTCCGAAAATTTTCAGTAGGCTCCTTACTGACACTAGCAGCTCTTGGTTCAACCGTTCGTTGGATATTAGTATTTGCCGTTCCAAATGTCGTTGTGTTCTCTATCGCACAAGTATTACATGCATGCTCATTTGCTATGGCGCATTATGCCTTTATGAAATACTTAATCAAACATATTCCACATGAACAGATTCCGAAGGCACAAGGGATATACTCTGCTCTGGCACTTAGCTGGAGCACAGCGGTGTTCACCATTTTCGGTGGGTATTTATACGAAATTGAACCAAGATACGCCTTTATCGGAATGATCATTTGCACCATACCAGCGATGTTGCTTGCACTTGTTTATCGGAAATTAGAATTTAAAAGGGAAGACCAAACCAAAAGTCTCGTTAGCTAATTCCAAATGGTCAATCATTGTGACCCGAAATGGCGATGATTACGGGATAACAAAACATATTAATCTATAAAGAAAACTCGCTGATTGGCGAGCCTTGGAAAGGCGAAGACAGAGGCGTAGTTGCACTTACACTTAATTCCTAAAATTGGCAACTACGTCGATTTATCTTCTGCGCTGGCAATTTATACTTTCTTAATGTGTTAAAAAGGTGATATAAATTTGTATCACCTCTAAATATGGGATCTTAATAACCTCCTCTATTTATGGAAAAGCTCTATCTACAACACCTGAAACGGCATATGTCTAAGGCCATCATTTTCAAAGCTATGGTTATGAAATATGCGCTTTCCTTACGGCAGATAACCACACCTTAACCATTCAATAGACATAATTATAAATATGAAAATACAATGGGAATTACGGGCTTTATCAAGATGATTAGGGTGAATGGAGGTATTATCAGTGGTAAGAGGATCATCAAATCCCTTTTCTATCCCTCTCCAATCTTTAGAACATATGGAAGAGAAAAATTACGATGTTTTGGTTGTAGGTACAGGAGCCGGAGGAGGAGCTGTTCTCTGGAGATTATGCGAAAAGTGGCGAAAAAATCGGAAGAGTATTGGTGTCATTGAATCCGGTGATCTATTATTACCAACGCATATCCATAACATCCCTAGATTAAGTAAAAAATGGAAAAAATACTATAATGAAGTTTCCAATCCTATCGGACAGCGCCTTCCTCAGTTTTTGGGGGCGGAGCAGGTTTTCGCTGTGGGTGGAAGAACGCTATTTTGGGGAGCAGTTACTCCCAGAATGCACGCATCCGAATTCATAAATTGGCCAATATCCGAACAAGAAATAGACACCTATTACCAGATTGCCGAAGATATCATGCAGATTCGTCAGGCATCTTCAATAAATTCATTACACTTACAAGCCATACTTCAACACCTTCATTCAAAAGGGTTTCATGAAGCAAGGCCGATTCCTATTGCGACTTCACATGGGAAAACCTTTAGTTCATTATGCTTCTTAAAAAATGCTTGGGAACAACACCCATTTGATTTCGCGGTAAAGGCTCGAGCGTTACAGTTGCTTATGGAAAATGGAAAACCAGTAGGTCTGAAAGTAGGAGATCACAACAAAAAAATACATGTACTAAGAGCAAAAACGATCGTATTGGCCGCTGGTTCTCTGGAAACCCCACGCCTCTTGCTTCATTCAAAAATCCCTGGGAATACAATTGGGCACTTTTTAACAAATCATTCTTTTATTAAGGCAAAAGGAGAATTTATTAGCAAAAAGTTTGGGAACATTTCAGAGGATATTCGTTTTTTATTACCGCAGACGGACGAAACCCCTTACCAATTTCAAATATATATAAATAAACGATTGATAAATGTAGTGGGCTTCGGGAAAGTTGAATCCCTCTTTGATAATTATCTGACATTAGACCCGCTAATTGTAGACGAATACGGTATGCCGAAAATAAAGATTAATTTTTCCTATTCTGTCAAGGACATGGAGATTATTCGCCAAATGAATGAGGCGTTACATCAGGTTTTCAATGTTCTGGGAGCAAGAGTAGTCCACGAGAAAGGAAAAGCTCAGATACATGTTATGGAGCCTGGAGAGGATTACCACGAATCAGGATCATGCCGTATAGGGAATGATCCCTCACAATCTGCAACGAACCGCTATGGTCAAATTCATGGTATTACCGGCCTTTACGTAGCCGATAATAGCATACTCTCCTCGATTGGTGCTTCAAATCCCACTCTTACCACAGTTGCATTAGCCATCCGAATAGCGGATCATATCTCGAATACCTACTCAAAAGAAAGGACAAAATGAAATGCAAAGTTCCCTATTTACCAATACGGCCAAAAAGGCAAAAGGGGTATCGATTATCACTTGTACTAATAAGCCCATTTATATGAATAATATATTTGAAAACTACTGGAATCAAACTTGGTCTGAAAAAGAGCTGATCATTATTTTAAACAAGGATGACATGGATTTGGCCCAATGGAGAAGAAAAGCAAATGGTGATCCAAATATATTTATTTATCAACTTCCAGAGAATTTATCCTTAGGCCAATGCCTGAATTTTGCAATTGATCAAACGCAATGTGACTTTATTGCTATCTTTGACGACGACGATTATTATGCTCCTCTTTATTTAAACAATATGATGCTGGCATTTGACTATACCGATGCTGATATTATTGGAAAAAAAACACATTTTGTCTATTTCGAAAGCTGCAAAGCCCTTTACCTCAGAAATCTAAATCAAGAAAACCAGTTTGTAGATTGGGTATGCGGTGGAAAGAAAATTGTAAAAAGAAATGTCTTCGATAAGGTCAGGTTTCGGAGCATCTCAAATAATGAGGACGTAAAGTTTTGCAAGGATTGCGTGAAACATGGATTTAAAATATATTCGACTGACCGATATCATCTAGTGTACGTAAGAAGAGCAAACCCGGAATATCATACATGGAAAATAAACGACAAAAAACTCATTAAAAGTTGTAAATTTATTACCTATACAGATGATTATAAGGACTTTTGTATGCCTCGCATTAATAAAAAAGAATAAGAGCAGAGTGTTTTACAACTACCAATTTATACAAAGGGTATTCCAAGATCATATAGCGCTGATCTATTAGTTAAATAATAGGTCAGCGTTTAAATTTTACGTTTTAAAAAACTTTTTGCAACTTTTCTTAAAATAGGTTCTCCATAGCCTCTCTAACTGCGAATTGATTAGAAAAACTTGGCGTTCGCCAAGTCCTTTTTGGCGAATGCCTTAGTTTTTCTTATACAATCTTATTAGCAGATATTTAATTGAAAACACGCTTTACTTTAGTACGTTAATAAACTTAAACTTTCCTTTTAGCTAAAAAAAGAACCTTCAATCTATAGATAGATCAAAGATTCTATATTTTATTTTTAATGATTGCCTTTTTTGCTTCTACATCCAAAGAATTAACTATAGACTAGCTCTTTTTCGCTTAGATCAAGCGTCTCTGCTGTTGAAGTATGAATTTTGTGCAGAAGCTCTGGATTTTCCATTAGTGACTCGCCATAAGAAGGAATCATTTCTTTAATTTTCGGTTCCCACTCATTCATATGCTGCGGGAAGCATTTTTTAAAGACCTCAAGCATAACGTGAACAGCTGTAGACGCACCTGGAGAAGCACCTAGTAATGCTGCAATTGAGCCATCAGCTGCACTAATAACTTCTGTACCAAATTGAAGTGTACCTTTGCCGCCAGCTTCAGTATCTTTGATAACTTGTACACGTTGGCCCGCTACTACTAAATCCCAATCCTCAAGCCTAGCATTCGGGATAAACTCTCGTAACTCTTCCATGCGCTTTTCTTTCGATAACATAACTTGCTGAATCAAGTATTTTGTCAATGACATCTCTTTTGCGCCAGCAGCCAACATAGTTAAGACATTATTTGGTTTTACGGAAGTGACCAAATCCAACATTGAACCGGTTTTTAAAAACTTTGGTGTGAAGCCAGCAAACGGTCCAAATAGCAACGATTTTTTATTGTCGATAAATCTTGTGTCAAGATGCGGAACAGACATTGGCGGAGCACCGACCTTAGCTTTGCCGTATACTTTTGCATGATGCTGCTCTACAACATCTGGATTATTACACACCATAAAAATTCCGCTAACCGGGAATCCCCCAATATGTTTTCCTTCAGGAATACCTGATTTTTGTAGTAAATGCAGGCTTCCTCCCCCGCCTCCGATAAAGACGAATTTTGCAGCATGGCGTTCGACAGTACCGCTAAAGGTATTCTGTACTTTCAATTCCCACAAGCCATCGCTAGTACGTTTAATATCATTAACACTATGATTGTAGTTTATATTGACGTTTTTACTCTCTAAGTGCTCAAACAACATGCGCGTTAAAGCACCAAAGTTGACATCCGTTCCAGAGTCGATTTTTGTTGCCGCTATCGGTTCATTCCATGAGCGGTCTTGCATAATAAGTGGAATCCATTCCATCAGTTTTTTTGGATCATCGGAAAATTCCATCCCTTGGAATAGGGGATTGTTTGACAGCGCTTCAAAACGTTTCTTTAAAAACGTTACATTTTGTTCCCCTTGTACCATACTCATATGAGGCAATGGCCTGATGAAATTCTGTGGATTTTGTATCAAATTGCTGTTTACAAGATGAGACCAAAACTGCATTGAAACCTGAAACTGTTCATTTATTTTTATAGCTTTACTTATATCTATAGAACCGTCCGGTTTTTCGACCGTGTAGTTAAGCTCGCACAGTGCTGCATGCCCCGTTCCCGCATTATTCCATTCGTTAGAGCTTTCCTCACCTGCGTTTTCGAGCTTCTCAAACATTGTAATTTCCCATTCCGGTACTAATTCTTTTAAGAGGGTTCCCAAAGTGGCACTCATAATTCCGGCACCAATTAAGATAACGTCTGTTTTAGTTTGTCTGTTACTCATTTTTACCATCCTTATATCCTAAGATTTGCAGAAAGGATGTAGGCGCTCCTGCTTAGGCATCACAGCAAGCCAGGGCTCGACTAGTCACACACCTTTTCTGGATCAATTATAACCTTATTATAGTGTATCACTATTATTTGTAGATTTAAATATTTACTATTATTTTGATAAGTTATTAAGCTATTAAATAGTTGGTAAAAGTGAGAAGTCCGTCCACAAGGTCCTAGGAACATACAAAAACCAAGGCCTTAACCCTGCGAATTTTAACTGCCTCCTTATCCAAACCTTGCTGCTGTTTATATTACATCCTACTAAATAGTCCACGGGCTTGTTCGATAATTCTATTTATAAAAATTCGCCTCTTTTCATTGACGGAAAATTCGAATTTGATATATAATTTTTGGTATTACCACTGTTGCTAACATGTATTACCATAATAAAAAAAGGAGACGAGGGCTTGAAAGAAAAGGAACGCTCCTCAGATAAAATTGAGAATGAATTAATTAAATCCATATTGGCTGGTGTTTATTCTGTAGGAAGTACTTTACCGCCAGAAAGAGAACTTGCGAAAGAATTTGGTGTTGGTCGCCCAACTATTCGGGAGGCGCTTCAACGTTTAGGAAGGGGTGGATGGATAACAGGGAGAAAAGGAATGCCTGCGATTGTTAATGATTATTGGAGCAATGGGAATCTAACGACACTTGTTAATATTGTTGAGAATCATCATACCATTACAGATGAATTTATTTCGTATTTATTAGAAGTAAGAAGTTCGTTGACTCCGACTTATATACGTGATGCTGTTACATTTAATCAACCTAAAGTGGTTGCTCTCCTTGCCAATCTAGAGCAGCTTGAAGATCGTGCAGATAGCTATGCAGCATTTGATTGGGATTTGCAAAAAAGGTGTGCTGGCCTTGCTGCCAATCCGATCTTTCTACTCATTTTAAATAGCTTCGATTCCATTTATGTAGATATGGCGAAGAGATATTTTTCTGTAAAAGAACATCGTGAGTTGTCGTTCAACTATTACCAAGATCTATTAAAAGCTGCATTAAAGGGAGATGCATTGGAAGCGGAGAGATTGTCTAAGACAACAATGGAGAAAAGCTTGGCTCTCTGGAAAGATAGAAAAAAATAAAGAAAGCTGGAGGCGTGATAAATGAAATATTTTAAAGAATATTTTTCCTACCCTGATATATTAATCATGAGCTGTCTATTCCTCATTAGCTTCGGATTTATGATTCTACATTTAACCTCTATCGGAATTTGGGGTGCTTTTATTCTGGGAATGATTATGTATTCCTTAGCTGAGTATTTTACACACAGGTTTCTTTTTCATCTGAAGCCACCAAAGAATGCATTTTTGTTAAAAATGCTTAAGCGCTTACATTATGACCACCATACAAATCCGAATGAATTACATTTATTATTTTTACCCATATGGTATAGTGTGCCAAATATTGCAATTGCAGGAGCCGTTTTTTATTTTCTTTCATCCAGCTTTGTCATGACAAACGCATTTATTGCAGGTATTATGCTCTTTTTATTATTTTATGAGTGGAAGCATTATATCGCCCATCGCCCCCTTCAACCAATATCACCATGGGGGCGTTGGATGAAAAAGGTTCATTTATGGCATCACTTCAAAAATGAAAATTACTGGTATGGTGTTACGAACCCAGCCTATGATTTTCTCATGGGTACCTTTAAAGACCAAAAGGATGTTGCCCAAAGTAAAACTGCTAAGAATCTAGAAAAACGCGGCGACCAGGAAATAGAATTATGATAAATGATCCATTGTCATCACCCTAGAAATGTCGAATGTACTTTGCAGCTTCGACATTTCTCAGGGAGTGACAGGCATTTTTTCCTATTGAGAAGAAAGCATGGTAATAGATTGCATAAGGCTTGTTTGCAATGTTTGAAAGGTTTCCTTACCGAAAAATGAATCCGCTTTTTTCTCTATTACTGTTAACATTGCATCATTTTCACGAAGTGTTTCGCGGATTCTGTCTACAATCTGCATCGCGTTTGCTCCAGTGATTTCTTTAGCGACTCGTTCCAGAAGAATCTTTGTATCAACAGAAAATTTCCGCGCAAAGCTATGGCACCTGACAATATTATTGCGGAGAAACTTGGAATATTCAGGTGTGAAAGCACGACGAATACAGCCCCTCATCCCTGCATAACCATAGGAAATCTCCGATGCAGCACGATAAAACAAAATCATCCCGTCTGCATGGCTTGATTCAGGGTGCAACCTGAGCTCCGTAATGTACGAAACTAAGCGCTTCACCACTACTGTCCCTTGCTCCGTCGCTTCCCACCATTCTAATAAACGCTGTTGTTCCTCTTCAGTCATATGAATGGAAGATTGTTGTGGCATTCCCTTCTCTCCCTTTACGTAGTCTACTAAAGGCGTGGAATAGCTTGAACGTTTTGGACACGTTTCAGAATCACATTCCATTCTGCTCCCAAAAGAGCCTTGCCGCCCCGGTTGGCCTCGTTAATTCTTTGAGCGATTTGCTGGTTCAAAAGCCGACTTTGCTCAATTAAATAATAAGTATCCGGTGTCGCTTCCTTTGCTACTAGCTCAAAATTGGGATGCAATTGAATCTCGCTAATTCGCAAAGTATCTAGATCAAAAACAAGCATTTCTTTTCCAAGAGCAATCGTTTCGCCCTTACGAAGCCGTGCAATCGTTCCTCTGACAGCATCAAAACCGTAGCCAATGTCAGCCACAGTAGCATGATACGTGTTCAACCCCGGTGCATTCCGTAACGAAGATATTTGACGAAAACCAGTCGTAATGGAGCAAACCACTTCCTTTGCAGCCATCCCTTTCTCTAAAGCAGCATCTATCGCATCAAGATAACCATTCCACTGACTACTCCCCAAATTCAAAAATAAATCCCCCCTTTTTACCGAACTTCCCCTTTCTCATTAGAAAAACTTGGCGTTCGCCAAGTCCTTTTTGGCGAATGCCTTAGTTTTTCTTATGCGATCTTATTAGCAGATATTCAATTGAACACACACTTTACTTTAGTACGTTAATAAACTTAAATTTTCCTATTAGCTTAAATAGACCTTCAAGGTAAAAATATTCGGTCCTATTCTGTCCTTATGATAAATATTGCAACATTAAAGCAATCTGTTTTTTATGAAGTAGAGAAAGATCGTAGGGCAACGCCTAATAATATATTTATAGACTTTGATTAAGCACAAAAAGCCATAACCCCTTCATAAAGAGGTTATAGCTTTTTTATGGTTTGCAGTTTATTATTTTAGCTTGTCTCCGTATCTAGTTTATCAAAAGGATATAGCCCTTTTGGATATTCTAGAACATACAATCCATATATTTAAAAAATATCAGCTAAATAGGATTGAATCGATTCAGGTAATAATTAGGAGAAAAATCCTTCATATTTGATATCAAGTAGACCAGCAATATAATGATAATAATAAAAGGGCTTTCTTATTCTTTATCTAATGGATTGAGGCAATCGGGTAATAATGCGGGAGAAATGTAGAGTTATTCTTTAATTAAACTAAATGAAAAGTGATAAGGGGCGAATTATTTAGATTAAAAAAATAAAAGAATAGACTAACAATAATGTTCATTCTTTTACTTCACCTTTGATGCTTAACCATTACAATTTCTTGGATTACACTCTCCTATGAAAGGGATGTTAAGCTGAAGAGTTTGTACCGACTTAGTTAGAACTGTAAAGGTTAAGATACAGCGTACTTTATTTTTTGCTATTCTGGTACAGGTGCAATCGGAGTCCTTGACTTGGCACTTTACTTCTGCACCGGGAGAAGATTTCAGTGTCACAGTTTTGGAAAAAGTAAAGCATTCTTCACGTGTAAATTCTTTACAAGTAATTTTTACACAAATTCTAATCAATAGCGAAGCACTAACATTGCCTGTAGGATCAGGCGGTGTCACACTTTTCACTCTGCATTGGGTATCCACAATCTGGCACGTATGAGAAGTACAATTACACCCTGGGACTTTTACTATTTCCTCTTTTATCTCTTGTTGTATACAAGAATCGATAATTTCTGTAACTTCCATACATTTAGTTTCAAGAACAGTTGTACATTGTGTTACCGTATTATTGAGTTCATTCGTATCTAACTCGCTAGCCGAGACTCTTGCCGTGTTGCAGAAGGTGCCTGTGGTTTTAGGTTTGACCTTTATAGTAACTGTCGCTGTAGCCCCGTTCATGATCGTACCTAAATTGCAAGTGACCACTCCGTTTACTTCCGTACATGACCCTTGACTTGAGGTAGATGATAGGAAGTCAACTTCATTAGGAAGTGTATCTATCAACATCACATTGTTAGCTGCACTCGGACCGAGGTTTCGTACATTTATTGTATACGTCAGATTGTCACCGAGCTTAACTGGATCTTGAGAGTCGCTTTTTTCCAGGGAGAGATCGATTGTATCAGATTGTAGAAAGAAAACAACTGGGTTGCCACTATTGCGGTTATCTCCCCAAGAGTGGAGTAGAGAGTTTCCAGGTCCTCTTATAATTTGATTGTAATCTCCCATATAACATTGGAATGTTGTTACAGGGGAGAATTGGGTACTAATCTGCCTTTCTTCACTTAAACCCGTATTGAGAGAGAAAGTTTTCATAAATATTGCAAACGTCCCATCTCCTATACCTCCCACTCCGTTCGGATCATTAAAACGATTATATTGAATGTGGGCCCCGTTTTGATTAGCAGCAACAGTTGGGAAAAATTTATACGGAAGGGAATTTGTAATGTTTACTCGATTCCAGGTAACGCCTGCATTTTGACTATACCCCAATATAATATCAATAAAGGTCGTGCCGCCAACGACTCTACCCTCGTTCCACACAACATATATGGTTCCATCTGGACCGATTGCGGCGTGAGGGAATTCATTCATTCGTATGTTTTGAGTACCTACTTGTATTGTTGGCCGATTAGTATTGTTACAATTTGTTATTTGATCAGCCGCAGCAGCAAAAAGATTAGAAACATCAACAGCAGGTTGGAAGCTAGTGCCCCCATTCAACGACCGAACCATTCTAATTCTTCGATTGGGCACAGCAAGTGTTGCAAATCCACTGTTATCTTCATAAAATACATAGATAATTCCTGCATTATCCACCAAAACGAACGTTCCTGTTACAAAATTACCTCCACTAACAATAGTCATGTTTTGAATAATAGGATTTAAGGTTACTCCTGTTGTATATTTTGAAAATCTTATACTGGTGGGGTTTGTTGTAAAATCCGTCCAAGTAATATATAAAGCTTCATTTCCTAGATTACTAAAATCCGGTCCAACTGTAATCCACTCTTTATCTTGAGTGCCACGAGTAGAAGATGGGTTAGTGCCACGTCCCACTACTTGAGGAGGATTCATCGTTAAACATCCATTTCCATCAACGGTTCCGGTTGAAACACTAATAACACTTTCTAGGGCAGGTGGATTGGGTGGCGGTTGGGGGATTTGTTCTCGGCTGAGTTGGCCATAATAGAATACCCCATTGCGATCAACTGCCATCACAGGATCACCATCATTAAACCCATTTGGATTTGTTGGCAGATCTCCACAGATAGACCACGTCGTACCTCCATCACTTGAGAAAGAGAAACCAGCAAAATTACCAGTACTTAAATCGTTGTATCCATAGAGGATAGAGTTTCCTGATCTAGCTAAACTCGTTTCACTAGCTGCTATATTATTTGAGCTAACCTGTCTCTCTACTCCTGGCGTTCCTGTACCGGTATTTCCATTTCCACATCCAGTACATGCTTGAAGCATTGAATCAGATTCCGGTGATACTTGCTCTGTTTCCTCTTTTTCAATAAAGGGTGCAATGCTACTCATTGCTAAATATTTATCACACCCACAATCTTGTACATTTCTAGTTTCTGCTTGTACTTTGTCCCCTTTTTCTTGATTATCTGCATTACTCATTTGTAATGTCTCCTTTACAGCTTTTTCTGTACTAGCTTATGAAAACAATAAACAAGCTGTATAATACTAATAACCATTAAATAAAAAAAGGCTATCTGATTTCAAATAGCTGATGGGAATTTTCGAAACGCCTAATTTTTAGGTGAATGATACGATTCACCACATTGAATCTAAATGAGTTATCTTGTTAATCAAGTGGAACTAACCCTTTTGGGTATTCTATAAGATACAATCCTCTTCTTTAAAAAATATCAGCTAAATAGGATTGAATCGATTCAGGTAATAGTTGAAAGAATAATCCTTCATATTTGATATCGAGTAGACCAGCAATGAGAAAAATAATAATGATTAAAAATAAAAGGGGTTTCTTATTCTTTTTTGAAATCCATTTCAATAGGCTCCCCTCCTCTGAAAAAATAACCATCTTTTGTTAAATCTTTGTCAGCACAATACCAGCTAGTGCAGATATAACCCCTATGACTTGATACATTTTAAGCCTTTCTTTATATAGCCAACAACTACCGAGAACGACAACTAAACAACTTAAACTAACGATTGGGAATACAATACTCGCTACTCCTGTATCAAGAGCAAAAAAGTAGCTACTATACCCTACAACACTAAAACATCCAATAATTGCTCCAAATTTCAGCTCTGAACGCCGCCATTTTTCCTTCATAATAAAGCTATTAATGATTAAATAAGCCGCACCGCCACCATACATACAAACAAGCGTATTGATTGAATCAATATGTAAATGCGAAGACGTCTTCATCAGCACACCGAGTACACCAAACGATAAAATCGATAATAAAACGCGGTACATCCACGGCTTATAATCCATTTTAATATCACTACCTGGTACATATTGAATGACAGCTGCAGAAGCAAGCATAACAATAATGCCAATCCACTGAATTAGTGTAATATTCTCGTGGAAAATAAGTGCCGCACTTAGTATGGGAATAACCGTATTTGTGCTAATAAGCGGCGACGTTAAACTCGCAGGTCCTTTTTCAAACGCCTTTGACATTTGAATATTACCGTTTGCATTCAATATTCCGATGACCGCACCTAGTACAATTGTTAATCCATTAAATGATGCAAACCCTACGACTGTTCCATAGCCAAGCATTAATAAAAACGCGATAAGATAAAAGAAAAATTGCATATGCACCTTTGATAGTCCTTTTCCTGACGTGAACTTAAAAATCAGATTATTGATTCCAAAGCAAAACATCGTCAGTACTGCTGCTACAATCCACATTAAAAATCCTTCTCTCCCTTTGATAGAATTATTTTAATATAGATTTCTAGCACTTCATATGATTTTTACAAATAAAAAATAAACTTGTCCGTTTTTTACCACAAACTGACCCCTAAAATTTACTCTAAAGTGAAACTTTTAAAAAAATTTATCTCTAAACCTACTATTTTTTCTTATTATAAGTATAGCAAGGTGATAAAACTACATAGCCCAGTGATAGTTACTGATTTATTCAAAATTAACTAGGATCTTTAATAATGGACTTATATCCCCTCTAAAAAATTGCACGACATAATTCTTTTTCGCCTGATTTTCTAGGGAAATATTGTAGATATTTATGATCAGATCACCGTGACAAATCAATTTAAAAGATTTACTTACAAACAATCACTTCGCGAGTAAATGACCCTTTCTTAACGGCTGCCCGGTTAATAATGACAAATCCTGTATTTACGAGGATTTCATCGATTGGTTCAACGGTTACCACTACGACTTTTTTAGCAAACCTACGCGCACTTTGGAGCATTTCGGTCTTCTCTTCTAAAGTGATGACAGAACACAAATTATATGGTAAATCAATAATCGCTACATCATATTGATTTGTAATGTCACGGATATCTGCTAGTTTCACTTCGCAAGACAGCCCAAAATGTGCGATATTCTCTCTGGTTCCTCCAAGAACAAGAGGGTTCCTGTCACTTCCCACTATATCAATTCCCATTGATAAAGCTTCTACTAGTACGGTCCCAATTCCACAGCAAGGGTCAATTGCCTTTATCTCACTCGTATTAGGAATAGCGATATTTACAATAGCTCTTGCCATACGTGTATTAAGCGCAGTGGAGTAACTATGTGGCTTCTGTTGATGCCGAAACCAAACAGGCTCACTTTTAACATAATCACCGAATACCCATCTGCCGTCTACCACCATAACGCCAAACAATCGGTTTGGATGATGAAGATCAGCCACACCGTTAATATGTAATCCCATTTTCTTCTCAATGGCACGCCGGTTTTCAAATCCTGCCTTTTCAGTTTTTGAACGATCACCATTTTTTACATATATTACTTTATACGTTTCACCAGTCACTTGTAAGGATTCAACTTGTTTAAGAAGATTTTGAAGGCTTTCCTCCTCATAGATGACAGAAATTCTTTCCTTAATAAACGGACTCCGACTTGGATCAATCTTTACATGGCTTTCCACAATGCTAGTTTGAGGCTCACTCCCAAATAATGAGCACATTTCCAAAGCACATAATGAACGTTCCTCTTCATTGCAGTTGTAAGTATATATATATTTCGTTATTCTTTTGTATTTACTATCCAACAGTTCTCATCCTTTAATCTCTCTAATGATAAAAGGCAATAGGTATGTTCTAATTTGACTACACCTATTGCCTCTCCTGACGAAGCTTTACTTATAAAACACTTTATCGATGTTGTACTTTGACTTTAATTCATTAATAATATACGTTTCGTAAATTTCTCTATCTACAGGATCATCAATAACACAAACTTCAATTTTAGTAACTTCATCTCTATGACTTTTAATTGGGGATACAGTATCTTCAAAATGCTTTTTAATTCTTGGTCTCAGCTTCCTTGCTTTCCCAACAAATAATAGCTCACGATTATTGTTATAAAACATAAAAATACCACCCTTATCTCTAGGGATAAGATGAAAATCAGTAAACCCATAAATATTACTTAGCTCAGGATTTTTCTGTTTAGTAATGGTCACACTTGGTTTTGGAATCGTTATGTTTATCATGTACGTTCACTTCCTCCTTCAATATCTCATTAAATGCTATCATAATAGGAATTAAAAAACTAATTTACGTATGGTATGTCTATCTACTGTTCCAGGTGGATATGCTTTTTATGCAGGAACATCCATGGCTGCTCCTAAAACTGCAGGACTTGCTGGAGTAATTATTGCAAAATATGGAAAGGATGTTTTAAGTCCTTCTCAAGTTAAACATATTATCCAAAGCTCTGCTGATGACTGGTTTAAGCCGGGATATGATGGAGAATCTGGATTTGGTTCTATTAATGCAGTAAATGCTTTAATTAGAAAATAAAATAGAACGACAAGTACCAGGCACCATCCAGAATTTTGGAAGGTGCCTGGCACTTGTCCTTATTAAGGTTATTAATAGAATTCCCCTTCCCGATACTAGAATATGGTGGGAGCAAAGATTATTTTTTTTCGGAACCACTTCATAACCTTCTCGGATGCTCAAAAAAATCTTTAAATATGGACTGCCTTACTATCTACTGATTTTTCAACGACAACACCGTCGAATGCAGCTTTATAAATTTTATAGATATCCTCTTTTAATAGAGTCATTGGACTACGAGCTAATATGCGCTTTTGCTCAACCGCATCATTCGTTAAACTTTCAAGTGCATCCTCTTGAATGTCAAATCCTTTTAATGAAGATGGAATATTTACATCTTCTACTAATCTTTTTAACTCTGCTACACACTTATATGAAGCTTCTTCTTGTGAAAGATTTACAGAGCTAAAGCCCATTGCATCATAGATATCTTTCATCCGTTTTTCACAACTTTGACGAATATAGCCCATTACATATGGAAGCAATACGGCATTTGAGTCACCGTGTGCAATATGGAATTGCCCGCCGAGCGGGTAAGCTAACGCGTGTACACCAGCAACCCCAGCATTGAAGAATGCAAGTCCTGCAAGGTAACTTCCGTAGCTCATATCGGTACGAGCTTGTTTGTCCTGACCGTTCGATACAGCTGTGCGAATCGAGTTGCTGATTAGGCGAATGGCTTGCAATGCCAATGCATCAGAAACTACACTCGCATTTTTAGAAATATAAGCTTCTACTGCATGTGTAAGTGCATCAATGCCAGTTGCAGCAGTTACTTTTGGGGGCAAGGAAATCGTTAGAGCAGGGTCAACAATCGCAACATCAGCTAATAAATAGTCATGCGCTACAACATCTTTTGTCGTTTCTAGAGATAAAACGGAAATATTCGTCACCTCTGAACCAGTTCCAGAGGTTGTTGGGATTAAGATTTTAGGAAGACCTTTTTTCGTAATCTCTTTCGTACCAGTTAAGTTTAAGTAGTCTTCTACTTTACCTTCATGTGAAGCTAATACGCCTGCAAGCTTTGTTAAATCTAACGCACTGCCTCCACCCACTCCAATGACCATGTCGAATTGATGATCACGGGTGTAGGCAACCAATTTTTCTCCGATTGCCAGCGGGGGCTCAGGTACAACATCTGTATATATTTCTGTTACATAACCAGCTGCTTCAAGAGGATCTACCACTTTATTGGTTAATCCAATGTCTTTAAGGAACGGGTCCGTTATGACAAGAATCTTTTTCACATTGAAGCGATTTACTTCGTCTAATAGGTGTGCTAGAGAATCCCATCCGGTATAACTAATTGGTGTAAAGGTAATTTTTTCAGACAATTTTGGGTCACTCCTTAATTTTGATTCCAAACAACCAGTTTCGTTTCAGTCATTTCATGGATTGCATATTTTAATCCTTCTTTACCCGTGCCGCTTTCTTTCACGCCTCCGTACGGCATTTGGTCTACACGGTAAGTTGGAATTTCGTTAATCATGACACCACCTACTTCAAACTCTTTTGAAGCTTTGAATGCCGTTTGAATGTCATTTGTGAAAATCCCTGCTTGCAGACCATAATTTGAATCATTAATGGCTGCAATCCCTTCTTCAATAGAAGAAATTCGATTTACAACTACAATTGGTGCAAAAACTTCCTGGCAGGATACTTTAAGAGCAGAGTCCACATTCGTTAAAATCGTTGGCAAGAAGACACCATTTTCAATCACGCCACCTGTAACGATTTCAGCACCGTTCTCGGCAGCTTCTTGAACCCAGCTTAGTGCCCGATCTTGTTCATCAGGGTTGATCATGGCGGAAATATCCGTTGTTTCTGTAAGTGGGCTTCCCATGACTAACTGCTTAGCTGCTGCTGTAAATTGTTCAATAAATTCATCGAATAATTCATCCATTACATAGGTACGTTGTAATGAGATACAAACCTGACCTTGGTTTGAAAAAGCTCCAGCAACACATTTAGGAACAATTTGGGATAAATCAACATTTTTGTCGATGATTAAACCAGCGTTCGAGCCCAGTTCAAGGGCAACTTTTTTCAACCCAGCTTTGTTGCGAATACCAATCCCAACAGACGGGCTGCCAGTGAAGGTAATCATTTTTACTTTGTCACTTGTAACCAATGTATCTCCAACGGTTCTGCCACTACCTGTAATAACGTTAAAGGCACCTTTAGGCAAAGCCGTTTGATCAATTAATTCTGCTAAAAATAGTGCTGAAAGTGGCGTTTGTGATGCAGGCTTAAGAACAATTGTATTTCCGGCTGCAATCGCAGGTCCCACTTTATGTGCTACTAAGTTTTGCGGGAAGTTAAATGGTGTAATGGCCCCAATTACACCAAGTGGCTGCTCGATCGTATAACCGAAGCGATTGGCTCCGTTTTTCGCCGCATCCATCGGAATCATTTCTCCAGTTAGTCGTTTTGCTTCTTCGGCCGCAAATTTATAGGTTTCAATCGTACGATCGATTTCTCCTAATGCGAATTTTATTGGCTTTGCTGCTTCTAGCGAGATAATTTCCGCTGCCTTTTGTCGGTTTTCAATGAATAATTTTGCAATATGTTCTAAAATTGCCGCACGCTCATAGGCAGTTAGCTCTGCCATTTGTTTTCTAGTATTATGGGCGGATTCAATCGCTTGTTCTACTTCTTCTCGTGTTGCTTGTGGTATTTGAGCGATTACTTCTTTAGAGTACGGAGAGTAGAGATCCACAAATTTCTCTGTAGTCTTCCATTCACCGTTTACGTAATATGGCTTTTTCATTTAACTTACCTCTTTCATTTCTTCTTTTTTAGATGAATCCAGGGAATCTTTGACAAACGTATTATCAACTTCTCCTTTAAAGAAGTCTTTACCATAAATCAAGACGCAAAGTAGGATTCCTACCGCAAATGCCCATGAAGCACCTTTGATGACAAGAAGAGCAGCGACCACGCCAGCTATTCCTAAATCACGTTGACTTTGTGCCTGCATAACCCCAATTCGAACACTTACGTATCCTTGGACAAGCAAAGTCAAAGCTAATGCGACAGGAAGAATTGGTTGAACTAAACTTACGATTGGCAATAATAATAATCCGGTATTTGTACCCCAACGGAAGGATCCAATTCCTCCGAATAAGGAATTCATCGCTTTTTTTCCTTCTTTATACCGTTCAATTACTACAACCTGCATCGCTGCCCACATCGGACCGCACATGGTAATATCAGGACCAATCATACTCATCAATGCGTTTCTGCCACCAAAAATTAAATGTGCACGGTTTGGATTATAATCTACTTTTTCATCGGTTCTAACGACATCAGATTCAGAAAGTAATGCTTTCGTTTTAAGAACATCACCGAAAACTACTAGATAAGTAGCCAGTACAGCAGGGATTGCTTGTAGAAAAAAAGACATATCCGGAATTCCTAATCCGAATACAGTATACTCCGCCCAAAGGGTTGCAAAATCTGGTTTACTAAATCCCCACTGAATATCTGGCCAGTTTGCTTCTCCAAATAGCGGAGCAACAATAACGGCGAGAAAAATCGCCGGAAGAATTCCGAGGTTTCCTAATAGAGTAAATATAAATCCTTTATTCTTTTTTCTAATTTGTTCAAATGCCTTTGAAAAAGTAAGGAAAAAGGCAAAACCAATACAGATTGTAATGGTGACTGGGAATAAGCTGAATTGGCCACCTTCTCCAAATACGGAAACGACAGCACCAATACCAGCTCCAAAAATAATTCCTGCTTTAATTGCATTTGGAACCATATGAACAACTTTACTTGCTAAGCCGGTTATACCTAGAATGATGGATAAAATACCTAATGTTAACTGAAAGGCGATCAATGCATAAACCCGATCAGGCCCCTCATCAAATTGAGTAACAAACAAGACGATCAGCGGAATTGCTGGTGTAATCCATCCTGGAATGACAGGATCCCCTAGTATATGGTGAAATAAATAAAGCAGCCCATTTAATACAACAACCGCTAAAGCAACCTCAAATGGCATGCCTAAATGTTGGGCTAATAGAGTAATAGCTCCTAAGTCAACTGCACACATTAATAGACCTTGAACATAGTCTGGCCATTCAAAACGGTAATGAATAAAAGGCAGCCTAATTTTAAACGGCCCCGCTGGCATGTATGGTGATTCTTCACCATGCTGACGATTTTTCCATTTCATAAAAAATTTCTCCCCCTTTTTTGGATGTAACCCCTTACAAATTACCCTAAATATACTAACCCCTTTAGTATATTCTTTTATGAATACGTAACCATTTTTGAGAAGCAGACATTAATTCTTGGTATTCCTTCCTTTCGTTAGGAAAGGTTGAAAGAAGTTTAAGCTATGAACCATCAAATGGTTACGTATTCATTTTACAAAATAGAAACAAACAACATTATTGTCTAATTTCTATTTTTCTAGTTGTTCTTCTGTTAAACATTTTAACAGGCTCAGTTATTTTAACGCAATAATTTTTTTTATTTTCTATCATTTTAATCAATTCAGAAATTGCCAAGTATCCTAGATTTTGTTCAGAGATACTGCCAACAGTAGTTAATTGGATTAATCCATGATGACTAAGATCTACGTTATCAATCCCAATAATACTTAAGTCATCAGGTACTATTATATTCTCCCTAATGGCATCGTCTATTAAATTTAATGCTAGTGAATCTGCACCTGCACAAATGGCAGTAGGGCGAGATCCTAGTTTTGTTATTTGTTGAAAAGCATGTGTTATATTTTGTTTAGAAGTATCAGTGTTGAAAATATATTGTTCGGACAAGGGTAATTTATAATCGTTCATCGCTTGAAGAAATCCACAATAACGATTGTTATATGTGCTGACGGTTAATGGGCCACCAACCCAAGCAATGGTTTTATGCCCTAGCTCAATTAAATGTTTTGCAGATAAATATCCGGCTTCAAAATTATCAATTTCAACAAAGTTTTCATTATTTTTGTGTTTACGATTGTATGTAATGAATGGAATATCCATTTGTTTGAGCTTATCGAATATCGGATCATCAATCAAAATGCACGATAAAATAATACCATCCACTCTGTTTTCAAAAGCTGTTGCATATGCTTCAGTTAATTTATGATCGTTTACGTATTGTACGTTTACACGGTACCCCCTTTCATTAGCATAATTGATAATGGCTGATGTTGTATCGACAAAAAATGGATTGTGCAGCGGTCCAGATAAAAGGGAAATTGTATTCGTTTTATTTTGAACAAGTGATCTTGCATGTGCATTAGGTATATAGCTTAACTCATTAATTGCCTTCATAACTTTATCAAGAGTAGGTTTTTTAACTAAATCAGGCGTGTTTAATACACGTGACACAGTCGTTTGGGATACGCCTGCGTGTTTTGCGACATCTTTCGATGATACCAAGGCGCTACCTCCTTTTATGAAATTGCTTTACATGATTGTTTAATGTTGATAATACAACATTTTAAACAATCGTACTATATAGTTTCCATGACGAATAAATAATTGTTTCCAAATTTTCATTGTGATACCCCTGTAACATCCCTCAGTGGGAGAAGCTTGCTAAAATCTAGATGAAGAAAACCAGTTGAACCCAGAAAAAAATCCAGTCATTTTTCATGATGGATTTTCATACCTCGTTCCTCTCGCTTTCATTCATACACATACATTAAGAGCTATTTAGGTTTCATGATGAAAGGAGCTTTTTTAGAAAGGAAAGGAATGCTCAATAATTAAATAGTTTCTACTTAAATTTAGTCCATTTTAATATCCATTTACAAACTCGGTTATTGTTGCCATTTCGTCTTCTGTAAGTTCCCTCTCTATGTATTTCCCATATTCTTCTATTATTCTCTGTTTATCCCCTTTAAAAATATCTGTGTATCTTGCAATGGTTCTAAGCATAGTAACTTCCTGATTAAATTCCTCTTTTGAAATCGGCTTCCAATGGGAAAGGATATATGTTTCTTCATCATGGGCCAGTCGGTCTCCGATATTGGAGTCATATACCAAAACCGCTTATCTATCTTCTCAATCAAGTGCATAAAAACTCCCCTCTTACTTTCATTTTATTTCTAATATTACTTTTTTATTAAGGGAGATATATTATTGAAAAATCGCATCTATTTATGATACGGTTCTCCGGGTCTAAATGAGGTTTTCATTTTGAAGTCTGGACTAAAGATTTTCACTTTTAATTAGTCGTCTTTATTCTCGTCCATTTTATTAGTTTTCATTTTTGTCACGAGCGCCGTCAAGGGCACCGTTATAATCCTGAAAGGCTTTCCTGGTCGGATAGTTAAGTGAATTAGTCACATCTAGGACAAATGCATTTTGGTGTCGATCTACCACTATTATAAACATCAGATTCATAATATGAGATATGACTAAAATAAATAGAAGGTTTGCTTAGAACGGCATAAACTGGCTTTTTTGCTTTGAAAGGGGCTCTAGAAATAATAATACTTTCTGATTAATATTAGCAATATTATTGCAATATAATTGCCATAGACGTAAACGAATTAACACCTCCTTGTTCTTTTTCTCAGAAAAATCTATGTTACGATTACTTAATATTAGCAACCAAAGAACATGGAGGATAAATGAATGCTTAAAAAAATTATATCAATTGCACTAGTTACTGTACTCTCGGTAACTTTAAGTGTTAATGTACAAGCTGCGATGATTACCGTACAAGAAGGAGATACTCTTTGGGATCTATCACGTGCAAATAATACAACTGTAGAAAATATTCAAATGTTAAATCATCTTTCTACCGACCTTATTCACCCCGGGGATGTCCTTACCATTGCACCGCAAAAACAATATACCGTTAAGCAAGGTGACACATTATGGGACATAGCCGTAGATCATCAAGTAACAGTTTCGCAAATTAATGAATGGAACCAATTACATACTGATCTCATTCATCCTGGTTTAAATCTAATAATCTTTGATGGTTTGAAAACTAGTAATACGGCTGTAACTGAAAAACCAATAATGCCTGCAGCTCAAGAATCAAAGGAAAGTACACCTGAAGCACCTGCTCCATCAACAAGTAATACAGGTTCAAAGGAAAGTACACCTAAAGCAACCGCTCCATCAACAAGTAATACAGGTTCAAAGCAAAGTACACCTGAAGCAACCGCTCCATCAACAAGTAATACAGGTTCAAAGCAAAGTACACCTGAAGCAACCGCTCCATCAACAAGTAATACAGGTTCAAAGGAAATTACAATGGAAGCTACAGCCTATACGGCTTCATGTGAGGGATGTTCCGGTATTACCGCTACTGGAATTAACCTTAAAGCAAACCCAAATGCAAAGGTCATCTCAGTTGACCCAACTATTATTCCACTTGGTAGTAAAGTTTATGTAGAAGGCTATGGTGAAGCAATCGCAGGGGATACTGGCGGAGCCATTAAAGGAAATCGAATCGATGTCTTTATTCCTTCTCAACAGGATGCAATCAATTTTGGAGTAAAACAATTAAAGGTAACAATATTAGACTAACATATCTATAACCAGCCTATCCTTAGGATTTCTATATATGTACAAAAAGATGATTTGAATCCTTATAATAAGCAAAAAAGAATCAGATTTGGTCCTTTTTTGCTTATTTTTTCAGCCCTTCCAATAGGTTTGTTATCGTCTTATAGCCAAAAACTAAGACTGTCCCTAAAAGTTAATTAATTTTAACCTTTAGGGACACCTGCTTTTCATCTATAGGAATCCAACTTAGAAGGCTCAAGCTAGGTAATATACCGGGCTTAAGCCTTTTAATTTTGCCTTCAAACATTTGTAATTGTAGTAATAGATTCACTTTTTTTTAGGCTTTTCGTTCAAAATGGAACGTAATTCTCTAATATCCGTTTCCGACAAGGAATCCTCCTGGACGAACTGAATTAGCATCGACTTTAACGCCCCACCATAAATTCGCTTAATAAAAGAATGTGCCTCGGCGCGCTGACACTCATCTTGCGAATAAAGTGGGAAAAAAGTATAGATCCTCTGATCTTTATTGACACCTATAACTTTTTTGTGAACGAGACGATCCAAAAGAGTGCGTACGGTTTTCGGCTTCCAATCCGTTTGCTCCTGCAAAGAGGATATAACGTCATTGGCCGTTTGTGGAGCCTTTTTCCATAGAACATTCATTACTTCCCATTCTGATTCTGAAATATTAGGGATTTCTTTCGTCAACCTTATTCTCCTCCTTCTTTTGGATGACGTGCAAAATGCTTCAACCCATTCTCCTGTTTCCTTAATAGATTCCTTTATCTCTTAAAATTGATAACGTGATTTCCGCTGCCTTGCTTCCATAACTATTATCTTCATTTTGTATATTTGTTGCAAAGAAATAAGTATTGTCCTTGGTCTCTACATATCCAATGAACCATCCGTTTATATTCCTGCCATTAACGTTGCCCGTACCGGTTTTCCCGGAGAGGCGGGAACCGTCGTTTTCCTCTAATGTAAGGGAATCTTTAACGGTTTGGATATTCTTGTCCTCGAATCCAAATTGATTTGTATAAAACGCTGATAGTAATTGTACCTGTTCAACTGGAGAAATCTTTAATGAAGATTCCAGCCAATAGTCTGATCCACCAGAAAGATCATAATTTCCATAGCCCATCTGTTCCAGATAAGCTTGGATGGTTTCTCGCGGAATTCTTTGACCCAATTCCTGAAAATACCAGGTTACCGAATTTCTCATGGCAGTTGATAAGTTTTGGTCCGTATTCCAAGATTCATAAGGATATTTCGTTCCATTCCATTTCATAGTGGAATTGTCACTTGTTATTACATCTGACTCTAATCCAATTAATGCGCTATAAATTTTGTAAGTAGAATTCGGGGAAACTCTCAGCGTGCTTTTATCTTTATTATAAATACTATATTGACCAGCTTCCATATCATATAATACAAAGCTTCCATCGTATCCAACAAAATAATCGCTTAAATCCTCATAAAGCGTGCGTTCATTATTAAAATCGTAACGGTCATTATTAGTGGCCATTGCAGAAATAAATGGAACCTGGCTTGCTACAAATACACCTATAAGGGTAAAGATTGAAATACTCTTCAGCTTCATCCACTTCGACTCAATTGTAAAGGTTGCGATTTTTTCAATCCGTTTTTTCATTTGCTCCTTGGGACCGTTAAACTGATTGGCCCAAGCAAAATCTTTTGAGTGTGATGCTAGAGCTGCGAAATTAATAATCGCATTCCCATAATCTGCATGACGATGCTCATCTAAAGATTTTAAAACAGCCATATCACAAGCTATCTCACGATCCATTCTCATTTTTTTAAAAGCAATCCATACAAGCGGATTAAACCAATACAATATTTGATAAATGATAATGAAGTAATTCGTTGCTATATCTTTGTATTTATAGTGATGCAGTTCATGCATAAAAATGTATTCGATATCTTTTATAGACATCCATTCGTCAAGATGTATCGGCAGCACAACGTAGGTCTTAAACAGACCGAATGTCATTGGAGATTTGACAAGTGATGATTCTCCTGCGATTAAAGGTTTAGATATATTTAAACGATGCTTGCATCGTTCAAATAAGTGTAAAATGTCTTTGTTGTTCAAGACTGTTGTCGTATTTTTAATTTTCTTTAATTTGAACCACGCATATAGGAATAGAACAGCCATAACTAACATGCCTGCAATCCAAATACTGGTTAATCCGACATTCAAGAATTTCAGATTAAGATGATTGACAGGTATCGTAAAGTCCTGCATCCAGTTTACGTTACTAAGCATAGAACCTTCGGTGGTGCTGATAGAAGAGCCAACTCTATTGCTTTGATTTATATTGAATAAAATAAAATGATTTTCAAAATGAAGCAACTGCTTCGGTATAAATGGAAGCGTTAATGCGATTAATAATAAAAACCATAGATTGTATTGCCATTTCGCTGAAAGTTGCTTAGAGAATAATCTCCTAATAAGCAAAATAACCACTATAGTAATAGAGGATACAATAAAACTTGTGACTAAATGAGTGAAAAGCATACTTCTTTACCTCCATTTTCCGAAGTATCACTATAATACTTTACATTCCGCTAATTCCTTTCAAGAAATTTCAACGACTTTTATTGTAATTTATTCCATAAAAGTGATCACTAATTTGTTTCCTATTTTCCTTTTGTAGTTTTATAACATCTCTGTTTAACACTTCATTACTAGTTTATCAAATTATCATTTTTTTGCATAAAGGGGTGAAACTAATAGCCTTAGAGCATGATGGACTTTATGATCTTTTCCTGAAAGGAAGAGTGAGGAATTTAGTTTAAAGGGATTGACATTCGTAGACTACAGTTGTAATATTGGACTACATTTGTAGTCTTGCGATGATTAAAGGAGGTAAAGATTGGGTATTACGTGGCTACATCAGTGATTTTGAATTGATGCTGTAAGTAAAGATACAGCAACCAGCCAACAAATTAATATTTTTTTATTAGCAATCAGTGAAACAGTACACATTTCATCATTGCTAGGTAAAAGAAGCCAGTTATATTTTGGATAGATAAAAACTAGAAAGAGGTTATGAATTTGATAAAAACATATAAACACAAATTCAGCATGCATCATTTTACCCTGCTTATGTTGTTGGTCGCAGTGATTACACTCACTGCTTGCGTGGATAAAGACAATTCGACTAATACTTTGTCTAAAGAGGAGAATGAAGTAGAACAAACAGCAAATACAGATGAAAAGTTTACCCAACTCGAGAATGAATTTGACGCTCGGATTGGTGTCTATGCGATTGATACGGGCTCGAATCAAACCATTGAATATAGACCAGATGAGCGCTTCGCTTTTGCATCTACTTACAAAGCTTTAGCCGCAGCCATCTTGCTGCAGCAGAACTCTTTGGAAGAACTTAAGGAAGTTATTACTTACACCGAGGATGATTTAGTTACCTATTCTCCGATTACAGAGAAACACGTGGATACCGGGATGACCCTTTTGGAATTATGTGAGGCGGCGGTTCGGTTCAGTGATAACACAGCGGGGAACCTCTTATTTGAGGCATTGGGAGGTCCTAAAGGATTTGAACAAGCCTTAAGAGAAATAGGTGATAACGTTACCAAGGCGGATCGCTTTGAACCAGATTTAAATAATTTCACCCCGGGAGATACTCGTGACACCAGCACACCGAGAGCTCTTGCCACCAGTCTTCAGGCTTTCGCAGTCAGCGACTTACTTTCCGACGATAAACATGAATTGTTCACGGATTGGCTAAAAGGCAATGCTACAGGAGATACACTAATTCGTGCAGGCGCACCTGAAGGCTGGGAGGTTGGTGATAAGAGCGGGGCCGGAGGTTATGGGACAAGGAATGACATTGCTATTGTTTGGCCGCCAAACAGAGAACCAATTGTCATTGCGATTCTGTCTAGACATAATACGGAGGATGCTGAGTATGACGATACGCTGATCTCGCAGGCTGCTAAGATCGCACTTAACGCTCTAAAGGAATGAGAGGCTGACTAGTTTTCACCAATGAACTGGAAGGATTGAAGCAATTTTGGGTATGCGTTGCCCATATGGGGTTATATTGGACCTGTTATAAAGAAATGAGCGAAGTTGTTAAAAATTTTATAGGTGGGATAGCGTCAGGAAAAGCATTTTCCTGACGCTACTCCTGTTAAAAAAATCCTTGATTTTAGCTGTAGCATATTAGTATTATGTGGGATATTCCCTTCCCTTTACCTCCTATTGAAAAAATGGATGACTTTACATAGTCCGTGTTCTTCATGAAGAATTTCATTTTTATACTTCTTTTCTAGTGTCATTTTTTCTAACGTTGTCCAGGATTGACCTTTTGAATTCACATATTGACGTTCCTCATTACAGATAAGACATGATTGAGGCGGCTCTAATGACAAAGGATATTGAATGCCACAAGTAGTACAAAAAAATTTCTGAATAATCCCACTTCTTTTCAAAAAATAAAACTTTTTTGTGAGTTTTATACATCTTTATTGTAAATAATACATTAGGCATGATTCAATCATATGTCGAATCATGCCTAATAATTTATTATCAAAGAGTTATCCTAGATTAAGATACTCTCATATTCTACTCTTTTAATACTAATGGTTATGTCCTTCGAAACACTTATAAATTCGGAACACCAGCTAGAATTATTTTTTCATTAATTCCTCATCTCTTTTAATCGTTGCATCAACACCCTTGATCACGGTTGAGATGAAAGCTTGATCTTCTAATGCCACTAATCCGGCAACCGTTGTTCCACCAGGAGAGCAGACTCTATTAATTAGCACCCATGGATCCTCGTCACTTTCAAGAATCATCTTAGCACTTCCTAAAACAGCTTGTGCTGCAATTTTATTTGCTAAATCTTTCGGTAATCCATTTTTTACAGCTCCACGAGCCAATGAATCAATAAATAAATACGCATAAGCTGGTGAGCTGCCTGCAATGGCCGTAAAGGTGCTGAAATGATTTTCAGGTAATTCAATTGCCATACCAATCGCATTAAACATTTCTAAAACAAAGTTTACTTGTTCCTTACTAGCTTCTTTATTTCCACATACAGCTGCAGCACCTTCACCAATCATGGCATTGACGTTTGGCATTACCCTAATGATCGCCAGGTCGTTTCCTGCATCTATAAGCGTTTGAATTTTTTCAATAGAAGTACCAGCTGCAATTGAAACAATCAGCGGTTTGTTATCTTTGATCAATTCTTTTAATGGTGATAAAACCACCTCAAATTGATTTGGTTTAACCGCTAAAATCAAAACGTCTGCCATTTTTACTACCTCTTCGCTAGATGCACATGCATTCGTTTTAGTTTCAGAAGCAAACTGATGCATCTTTTCTGTATCTACATCAAATACAAATATATCTTCCGCTTTTGTATGCTCATTATTAATCATTCCTTTAATAATCGCATTTGCCATATTACCTGTCCCAATAAATCCAACTTTCATCATTAAAACCTCCTTGGTGTTTATTTTAATAAAACTTTTAAGAAAATTTATCTCTAAACCAGCTATTTTTTCTTATTATAAGTATAGCAAGGAAAAAAAACTACATAGCCCAGTGATAGTTACTGATTTATTCAAACTTAACTTTCTTCTTCACTTTTCCCTCACCACCTTTTTTTAATAAAAAAACCCTTCCATCCCCGAAAAAGGACGGAAGAGCTTTGTCTCCGTGGTACCACCTTCATTGATACTAGATCAATTTTTCAATCTATCACTCTCTTTCGAAAGTCATGATTCAATCATCAAAAGTAAATTAGATTCTCAACCCTACACCGGATTCGATACTAATTGCTTCAAACTAGGTACTCCATCTTCCACAACGAAAGAGGCACGTGTGTTGATTGAGGCACCTGGTCTTGTTATATATTTAATGACCTGATAATCTGTTTGCCAAATGTCTTGTGTCACTTTACAGCGCACATAGCCACGATAGTTATTAAAGAATTTAATATGGGGATTTTCCTTCAGATACTGACCTGTATTGCTGTTTACATCAGAACCGTCTCCATTGGAAGTAATAGAAGTTCCAACAAACTCAACCCCCACATTTTTTGAATCAGGGTCATGGAAGTCTACCTTGATTTCATTTGCCCAGTTGGTATGAACATCCCCGGTGAGGACAACGGCATTCTTAATATCGTTTTCAGCTATAAAGTCCACAATACGTTGGCGTGCGGCAGGATATCCATCCCAGGCATCCATACTTACACTCTCTTCGTCAGGATCAAAATCACCATCACGGTGAGCGAAAAAGACTTGTTGAGCGAGTACTTTCCATTTGGCCTGTGATACAGCCAATCCATTTAATAACCATTGTTCCTGTTCCTCACCTAAAAGGGTACGGCTTGGATCCTCAGATTCAGAGGTTGGGGGTTTCCATCCATCTCCATTTGCCTGATCATCTCGGTACTGCCTAGTATCTAAAACATTAAATTCTACTAAATTACCAAATGACAAACGGCGATAAATTTGGATATCACTACCTTGCGGAAACGATGTGCGGCGAAGCGGCATATGTTCGTAATAAGCTTGGTAAGCAGCAGCTCTCCGTTTCAAGAAATCTTCAGTTGGTTGTTTGTCTGGATCCTGCGGAATATCCCCGGCATAGTTATTATCCACTTCATGGTCATCAAATGTCACGATCCATGGAAAATTAGCATGGGCAGCCTGTAAATCGCTATCCATTTTGTACAGAGCATAACGATTACGATAGTCATCAAGCGTATAGATTTCAGGAGCAGAATAATTCTCTGGACGAACCTTTGAATTAACACTTCCTTCGTAAATATAATCTCCAAGATGGACGACCAAATCCAAGTCGTCCTTGGCCAGGTGCTGATAGGCTGTGAAAAAGCCGGTAGGCCAGTTTTGACAGGAAACAAAGGCAAAGTTGAGCTGATCAACCTCGCTATTATTGGCCGGTGCCGTCTTTGTTCTGCCTGTTGGACTGACTTCAGCGTGTACTGTAAATCGGTAATAATACCATGTGGAAGGTTTCAAGCCCTCAACTTCTACATGGACAGAGTGGCCAAGTTGAGGCTTGGACAGTTCGGTTCCTCTTTTGACGACTTTTTCAAAATCGGGATCAAGTGAGACTTCCCAATGGACTGGGTATGGATGGTTATCCATGCCGCCTCCATTTAATGGATCCGGCGCAAGTCTCGTCCATAAGACAACCCCATCTGGTAGCGGGTCGCCAGAAGCAATCCCTAATGTAAAAGGATATTGTAGTTTATTAGATTTGTTGTTCTCTTCTGCTGCGGACGCCGTCCCGATAGGCAACGAACTCACAATAGTCGCACCAAGAGCAATTCCTATTCCCTTTCCCGTGCTTTTTAAGAATGTTCTACGATTATTGTCAAATTCTCTCATATTCATCCTCCTTTTGCATTCATGGAAAAGTTTAGGCTCTAATTGTATGTAGAATTTGAGCTTTTTGTAAAATATACGTAAATCGTAGAAAAATGATAGATTAGGATTAATTCCCAACATGGAATATAAGGATAAAAGAAGTAGGGTAATTCCATTAAATAACATAAATTTGCAGAATGATTAAAAGAAAGGGGATGTCTTTTCAGGCCGGATCACACTACCACCTATGTAAAAATTCTCTTTCAGCATACAGCCAAGCAGCGCTTTTTCGACGGTCATGTCAAGCCTCCACCTCTGACGGATTATGCTGATAAATGCCTGGTACATTGGGACACGTTTCCGTCATGGCTGGAGCCTTTTTCCGCTGTTCAAACTCCTTCTCCATCGCCCATACATCTTCTAGTGTTTTTACCTGTTCCTCACGACATTTTTTCAAAATCCCATATGTATACCGCCAATTTCGTTTGCCTACAGATAAAGATATTTTCATAGCCTCCATCACAAGAGGTTCCCCAAATTCGTCTATGGAATCACCAATCTCCTCTGCGATAAATGGCGAAAGTACTCCAAAATTGTGTTGGTAAAAATCAAACACCTGACCACACCTACGATTTAGTAGTTGTTTTTCTTTTTGCCTCCGTATCGTGGACGTATCGTCTAAACCGTCACTAATGGGTTGACCATCTGGCCTGTCTTTAGACCATTCAAAGGGAGAATCAGCATAGGACTCATATAGTTTCCGCACCCTTTCGTTTCGAATATGTTCTCCAACATATCGAATGAGCTGTAAGTCTTTTACCTTTTCTAACTCACTTTTTCATGCAATCTTCCACCGGTTTTCCGCTTGCGAATAAAATTGAATTTCCCCCAATTTTTAATCGGATTTCCCGTGTATCCAGGTTATATTTCACAAGTTGGTGCTTATTGATCAAGCGCTCTAAGATACTTTGAATGGTCTCTTGCGAATACCCTGTATCAAAAGCCATTTGCTTCTTCGTGATGGTGTAGATCCCGATTTGCTTCGTATTTTTATTCGTTAACAAATAATGAAACACATACTTATCCTCCGGTGTCATTTCCTCCACAACCCTCGGATCATCCCAAAATTGAGTGTAAACCACACGATACTTTGCCATCGCTTCTCTCCCTTTCTCCGAGACTCTTTCAAATAAACGATTCACCTCATATATATGGATTGGGTCGAAAAAAGGACAGGTTATATTCATAAAAAAAAATCAGAGCCGAGGCCCTGATTCGTTTTTTGTAGGGATTTATAATCATTCGTATGTAAACAAAACCGTTTTTATTTATGATACGGTTCACCGCAAGATCTCTAAATGAGGTTTATGTTTATAAATCTTCTAAAAAGAATATCACTATTTTATCAATTTCTTTAAACTCAGCCACTTACACTCTTCTAACCTTTAGCAAAGTTGTAAAAAGACGAAACAAATGATATATTATTTTAATTGGTATCTGGTATACCACATACCATAATTCTTTTCCTCTTTTCTTAGAAAATAATTATAATCCCTTAAGATTTAATAATATTATGATAAAGGATGAAAATGGATGACTTTCCTAAAGGCAGAACAACCCCAATTATTTAAAGATCATGCTTATAAAGAAATTAAGAAAGGAATTATTCAACACAAAGTCGAACCTGGTTCCATGTTAAATGAACGTTCACTTAGTGAAATCCTTGGAATTAGCCGGACCCCATTAAAATTAGCTTTGCAACAGCTAGAAGTAGAAGGGTGGATTCAATCTGTACCAAGAAAAGGTATCTTTGTTAAAACCATAAATAGACAAGATGTTGATGACGTTTTCCAACTACGGAAGGCTAATGAAGTTTTGGTTATTGAACTACTAATTCCTCTTCTTGATAACGAAACAATTGAAAAGATTGAGAAAGTGGATAAACAACTTTCTGATATCAAGAAAGAACCTTTAAAGTTTGTGTATCATGATTCTTCCTTTCACTTGTTTTTAGCGGAGTTAAGTCAAAATCTTCGACTGTATCAATTAATCCAAAACCTTACCGATCATTTTAATTGGTATGGATTCGCTGCATTAAAGGCCGGAATAAGTTTAGATGAGGTTTATTACGAGCATAAACTAATTATTGAGGGACTAAAAGCAAGGAATATACACCAAACAACAAATGCTGTTTTAAACCATATTGATAACACGTATAGCACAATATTAGAGAGTCTTAAGGAGTGAATGGAAAGGTTGAAAAGGTAATAATCTACAAATTCACATCTTTTATTCGATTTACGATAATGTCCATTTTTATAAGAAAGAAGGGAAGTTGTTTCCAAAATGAGGGACAACACAACATGAAAATTCTCATCATTTTTTTACAAATTTTTATTCTATACATCTTTTCCTTTATTGGAACCGTTATTCATAACTTTTTCCACCTGGTCATTCCGGGTAGTATCATAGCACTCATATTACTTTTTATTTGTTTATGTTTAAAAATAGTTCCAGTAAAGTGGATTGAAAACGGAGCAGGTTTTTTGTTAAGTATATTAATGTTATTTTTTATCCCAACAACAGTTGGTATCATGAACTATCCTTCATTACTGTCTTTTCAAGGTGCATTGCTCGTTTTAGCCGTACTATTAAGTACCATCATTTCCATTGCAATAGCAGGAAAGGTAGGTCAATTTTTTGAGAAAAAAGCACAAAAAAGAAAGGATGATAAAGAATGCAGCAAATTCTCCTCGCATTCTGCATGATTTTATTAACTGTCGTTACTTATTTTGTGATGACTAGAATTTATAAACGGTATTCTTATCCGTATTTAACTCCTGTTTTAACTGCGACAGCTTTTATTATCATGATCCTTTTAGTGTTTCATATTCCTTATAAAAGCTATATGATTGGCGGGCAATGGATTAGTTCCCTTTTAGGTCCATCCGTTGTAGCACTTGCTTACCCTTTGTATAAACAACGTCATTTTATAATAAATCACTTATTCACCATATTAGGAGGGGTTTTGGTTGGTACCATTTCTGGAATGGTCAGTGTTGGCCTCCTGGCTAAAATCTTCGGGATCAATCATACGTTAATTCTTTCCATTATCCCTAAATCTCTCACTACTCCTGTTGCGATTGAAGTAGCTAGAGGATTGGGTGGAAATGCCTCAATGGCAATTGTCGGTGTTATGATTGCAGGAATCTTTGGTGTAATAGCTGCTCCTACTATCTTTAAATTGATGCGAATTCATAGCCCCATTGGCAGAGGGATCGCTCTTGGTAGCACATCACATGCTATAGGGACTTCTAAGGCAGCTGAATATAGCGAACTAACCTTTTCAATGAGTTCTGTTACAATGGCATTATGTGCAATCATTGGCTCCTTTATAGGCCCAATCGTTGTGTGGCTATTTCAAATTTAAGAAACCTCTTCACGAATAAAATATTGTTTACGTATGCATGTAGAACCCTAATCACCCGACTATAGAAAAGTCCAATTTCCTCTTTGGAAATTGGACTTTTTATCTAGCAGAAATGTACTCAGCCTAAAATTGCTGCTAAAAGTCCTACTTAAATAGACTTTCATTGCTTTAGCAATCACTTCATAATTTCCTTTGTAAAAACCTCATTTACTTATGGTACGGTTCTCCGTGATGTATCTAAATGAGGTCCCTGCGTTATAATAGATAAAAAAACGCCTATACTTCTTCATATGAAGTTAGGCGGGCGTTCTTTTACTCGCTCTCAAATTAAAACTTGCTTTCCGATAGCATACTCAATGAAGTTTTGGACCTAAGCCCCTTTGCGCACGAATGGCTGCTCAGGGGCTTTTCGCTTATCCTTCCAACTTCTCTTTTGCTTTTTTCGGAATATCATTTAGCTGCACTTCATCATAAGAAGTGACTTCATTACCGTCCTTTATATACAGCATTAAATATGCATCTTTGCGCAGTTCCTTTGCTCCAGAAAATTCAACTTCTATCATATCGCCATTTTCGTTATATGCAGGCAGCTTATACCAGTACCGCTTCATAATTTCGCCTGAATCTAGTTTTGTTTCCTCCACTGAAACTGCGTCCGTAATTTGCACATACGCTTTATCTTTCCCAAATCTATTAAAATCCACTGTTGCAAAAATAACAATGGCACCTACTAATAACACGCCAAGTATCGCTAAAGCATTTTTCATATTTAACCCTCCATATCATATCACCTTAATGAACTGTTTTGTTAAAGCCTCGTACTGTGATTAAATAATAAATGGTGTAAATTAAAGTATAAGCAAGCATCCATATAAGCACCGGCATGAGCAAATTCATCATCAATAAATTGGAGAAGGCTGTTAATGCCACCGCTCCGTGAAGAAGGCCCAATCCTAGCGGCGCCGCAAATATCATCCCCACTTGACTGCGGATTGTCCGCTTCATTTCTCGTTTTGATACACCAATTTTATATAGCACGGCGTATTTGCCTTTATCTTCTTCTGCTTCCGTCATCATTTTAAAGAAAATGATGCTGCCGGTTGCTACGAGAAAAACGAGTCCTAAAAAGCTGCCGACGAATAACAGCGCACCAGATGCTTCAATTGAACCCTTATATTCTTCAGTTGCACTCGAGAAGTTTTCGGTTTTAGCTGCTAATTCCTCTGATAATGCCAATTGGTTTTTATAATCCTTTACTTGCACAGCTTGGTATGTTTTTTCATTTGCAGTGATTTCACTGTATAGCTGATCTGTGACAACGAGGGCACTTGCACCAACCGTGAATGTATTGAATACAGCTTTGTCATATAATTTCGCCACCGCGTATTCCGCACCATCAATCATGACTGAGTCTATTTTTTGCGACCAGCGTTCATCATAAAATGCATCAATCAATAACACTTCCCCATCTTTTGCTACTTGTATATTTGACCAATCTAGGTTTCTCGTCAATTTTTCAAATGTTGATTGATTAATGACTGCATATTCCATTTCATACGTGCCTTGTTCAATCCGAACCGTCTTGCTATGAATAGTTTCAGCGTGCTCTACTATACTTGGATTAATTTCCTGCGGAGCGCCTTCCCACATAAATGTATATGGTGTATAGGCTTGTACATTTTTATCTGCATTATAGTAAAGCCCAAATACGGCTCCGCCTGCTGTAATGGTCGTCGCACTCAAAGTGGCAATGATCGTTAAAGTTTTCGCATTGCCCCTAATGCGGTACAGCAGTTGCGAGGAAGTCATTAAGTTAAGCCCCTTCCAAGCCCAGCGCTTATTTCTTTTCATGACTGATAACACATAGACAAGCACGCTATTAAATATTAGTGCAGAGCCAATGACTGTTAAGGCAATAATGACGATTGGCATCGCCAAACTGAGCATGCGCCAAATTGATGAAGTCGTTAAATCCTGCAATGCCAGCCAGTAAGCCGCTGCCAAAGTGACCACACCTAAAATAGCTGATATTATGCGTGCCTTTGGCAATTCCTCTCCTTTTTTCTCAGCATGAAATAAATCGATTAGCTTAAATTGATAAATGACACGATATCCTTGCATTGAGGTAAATAAGAAAATGATGAAAAATACAATCAATGTATTGGTAACTGCATCCATTGAAAATGCGAATCCTATCACGATATCTAGCCCCATCAATTTCATTAAAATAGTCAGCAATGCGCGCGACAATAAAAAGCCAAGCGCAACACCAACTACTAGTGAAAGTAGCCCGATGACCATGTTTTCAAAAAACAGCATAAAGCCGATCGAACGTTTGCGCACACCTAGAAGCGAATAAAGTGCGACTTCCTTTTTCCTTTTTTTCATAAAGAAAGAATTGGAATAAGCAATGAAAATCGCCACAAATATCATTAATATGAAGGCGGAAGCGCTCATGATGCCGCTGATCTGTTTTGATGTTTCTGCTAATGCACTAATGTCCTCACTATATTTCAAAGTCACGAAAGTGAAGTAAATAATAATTGAAAAAATGGTCGAACCGATATAAAGTGAATAGCTTTTCATGTTACGGCGAATATTCTTCAGAGCTAAATCAAATAACGTCATGCACGTCACCGCCTATTTGTGCCAGTTCATCTAATATCATTTGGAAAAATTCCTTGCGTGTTTTTGTTCCGCGGAATATTTCCTTCGACAAGTGGCCATCCTTGATAAATAAAATTCTACGGCAGAAGCTTGCAGCGTATGCATCATGCGTCACCATCATAATTGTTGTTTCATGCTCAACATTCAATTTGCTTAAACTCTCCAGCAAGTCAGTAGCTGATTTCGAATCCAATGCCCCTGTAGGTTCATCAGCAAAAATAAGCTTTGGATTAGAGACGAGCGCACGGCTCGCAGCTGTACGCTGCTTTTGACCGCCAGAGATTTGGTATGGGTATTTGTCGAGTAAATTTGAAATGCCGAATGTACTGGCAATTATGTCTACACGCTCTTGAATCTCAGCAGCCGGTTTCTTTGCAATTGCTAGCGGAAGAAGAATATTTTCACGTACAGTTAATGAGTCCAGCAGGTTATAATCCTGGAATATAAATCCAAGGTGATCCCGGCGAAAATCTGCAAGCGCCTCTTCCTTCATCTTGGCAATATTGTCTTTACTGATTAAAATATCTCCATTTGTCGGTGAATCGATTGTTGCAAGCACATTAAGCAATGTTGATTTACCTGCTCCTGAAGGCCCCATGACACCTACAAATTCTCCATGGTCAATCTCAAATGATATATTTTCAAGCGCCTTAAAGGTATTTGCGCTATTTCCGTAAATTTTTTCTACATTTCGTACTACTAATAATGGTTCCATCCATATGCACCTCTTTCTTATGTCTTAACTATACCGGGCAAACCTTACGCTAAATTCACGGCTACCTTACAAAATCCTTAAATGCTAAAATAGCTTCATTAGCTCAAATTGATTTGTTTATACTGTAAAAAGAAAGACAGGCTCCATTTTTAAAAAGGAAGGACGTGCCAGCGTTGGAAAAGCCGCGTATTTTGATCGTGGATGATGAGAGCGACTTATGTCATTTAATAAAAACTGCGCTTGCGAAGGAAGGATTTTCAGAGGTTGAAATGGCGGGTTCTGTTCAAGAGGGCTGGGAGAAATTTAATTCGTTCAACCCGGATATCGCCGTATTAGATATCATGCTGCCAGATGGCGAGGGCTATGATTTATGCAATAAAATCCGCGAGGTTTCACGAATTCCTGTGTTATTTTTATCTGCTAAATCTGATGAAATCGATAAAATTTTGGGACTGGCGATTGGCGGCGACGATTATATAACAAAACCATTTAGTCCAAAAGAAGTGGCATTTCGTGTAAAAGCTCAGCTTAGGCGTGCAGGCGTATATACGATGGAAATGTCTGTGCAGACAAATGCGAACAAAGCGATGACAGTCGGTCCGTTTACAATCAATCATGACGAAACGGAAGTAACGAAAAATGGTGAGCTTCTTGAACTAACGGCAAAAGAGGTCGGCTTATTGGCGTGCTTTATGCACAACCCAAACCGGATCATCAGCAAAGAAACACTGTTTGAAAGAGTTTGGGGAGAGGATTTTTATGGGGCAGACAATACATTGATGGTTCATATTAGAAGGCTCCGTGAAAAAATTGAAGAAACCCCCTCAAAGCCAGCCTTCATTACAACAGTCAAAGGGCTTGGCTATAGATTTATCGTGAAATAGGTGATTGAGGTGAAATGGAAATTAACAATCCGCTACTTGATTTCGGTGCTGAGCATTGTCTTTATCGTTATCTTCCTTAATACATTTATTTTAATTGGCATGCTTTTTTATCAGCAGAAACACGGAATCGATGAAGTGACCGAGAACTCAGGCGAAACCTTTACACGCGGATTTGACAAGTATATATCGCTTGAAAATGGAGAGCCTGTTGTTTCCGAAGAAGGCATTGAAGCACTACGGGTATTCGGAGGATGGATACAGATTTTAGATCAGAACGGACAGGTTCAATCTTCTTATCTTGCACCGGAAGATCTTTCAACACATTATAGCCCAATTGAACTCATCCACAAATATAAATATATGGACGATGAATTAAATACTTATTTCATTGGAGAATTTGAATCATACAGCTATTTGATTGGTGTCCCTGATTCGAAAGAAGAACGCGTCGTATTCATGATGGATCCTAAAACTGTTTTTTCCTATGCGACCATGTCTTTGTTAGCAATTGTAATCGTCGATTTATTCATTGCCATGCTCGTTGGTTTATTATTTAGTACCGTTCTAACAAAGCCTGTCTCCAATATCATTGACCGGATTTCGCAGCTCAAAAAACGGAATTTTACCGTACAAGAAACGAAAAAGCCCGGTATTTACAAGCCTGTTTTTTCAAATTTAAATGATGTATCGCAAACACTGCAGGCACATGAAGAAGAACGTCTAAAATTGGAAAAGATGCGTGATGAATGGATCAGCAATGTCTCTCATGATTTAAAAACGCCGCTAGCTTCGATACGAGGATATGCAGAATTACTTCGTGATCAAGACGTATCGCAATTGGAGCGTTTGGAATACTCCGAAGTCATTGAACGTCAATCAATTTATATGAAAGACCTGCTTGATGATTTTAATTTAACGATGCGTCTCCGCAATCAGGAAATGCCCCTCACCTTGCAGGAAACACGACTGGAAAGTTTTGTGCGCGAAATTGTCATTGATTTATTAAATGATCCGCAATTTGGGCAATACGAGATTTCCTTCATTAGTGATTCACCGGATTTGAAGTGGAATATCGACCGTCATCTCATGAAACGCGCGATTTTAAATTTCATATACAATGCGCTTATCCATAATGACGAAAACATTGCCGTAACGATTCGCATCAATACAGACAACCTAACGATTGAAGATAACGGAAAAGGCATACCAGCAGATGACCTGGAACAAATCTTCGAACGCTACTATCGGGGCACAAATACTGGCAACATTCGCGGCACAGGTCTCGGCATGGCCATTTCAAGAGATATTATCGAGGCACATGGCGGGAAAGTAAGCTTAACAAGCAAGATTGGCATTGGGACAACTGTGGAGATTCAGTTGAATGAATAAAAAGTCTCTATTTGCAGCTAGTTAATCAGCAGGCTGAATACACCTCGCTTTTGAGCGTGTGACAGGCGAGACATCTTGCTGCGGCGTCTCACCATTGTTACATCTCCGGCAGGATTCTATTTGATTCAGTCTGCTTTAATAAGCCGGCAATTCATCTATAGCCAAAAAAGCTATTTGTGCAATTAACACTCTTCAGGAGAAATTATTTCATCCTTAAGTAAAAGGTTAACTATCAACAGCTTCATCAATTGAGAGAAAATTATACAATACCAAATATCTTTCAATAGATAAAGCTCAATACTTTTTATAATCCTTGTTTTAAAATCTTATTTATTTAGTTTACTAAAAGTGAGCTCCTTTCTATGTAAAAAGTACTCCTTAAATAATTAAATATTAATGACCTCATTTTACTTATGATACGGTTCAGTTTAGAGTATATAGATGAGGTTTTTTTGAATTGAAAGTTTCTATAATACCCTTTAACCTTTAAATGGGGAATATCCGAGCCTACTTAAAGCTAATGCCATTTGATAATACCCCTCACTATTAGGGTGGACCCCTCCTTTTGATAATAGAGCTTCTTCATTCCCCTTAAATGCACTATAGATATCAGCTACTTTAACATTCGTTTCCCGACCAAAACTGTTAATCATTGAATTAAACGCTTTAATTGCTTCATCTGCTATAGGAATATCGGGAAACGGAGTATATAAATTCGTTAACCGTAAAATGTACTTGTCTTGTTTGTCTAGATGATGAATTCTTTCTACTATTTTTGAGTAATTATTCTGGGTTTGTTTAATAACATGAGATATATTCGCTTCTTTTCCATTTATAATCAATCCTTTAGCAGCGTTTATTAAGTCATCTCCTCCAGCCGTTATCGTGATGATATTTGCACAATTTACAGATTCCATTACAAAAGGGGAATGGAGCATCATAAAAACATCCCCCGTCGTTGCACCTGACCTCGCGTATTTTTGATAAAGAATAGGCTTTTTTAAAATTCGCTGACTTAGGCCTCTGTAATATTCAACAAATCCTGGGTCCAAAAAAGGAACGCCGATACCATCAGTAAGGGAATCGCCTATCGCAAGATAACGTAATAGATTGAAATCCATATTCCACCCCAAGTGGTAAATTTTTATTCTTATAGTATTCAAATCAGTTACGATTCGGAACTATAAGAGCAGTGCCTGTCACTCCCCGAGTAATATCGATGCATTCGACAAAATGCGGGTGGCGACAGGCACTTATTTTAGACTATTTATTAGGAATGGTAGTTGTAATTAATTATTGTTATCCATAAAAATTCAATTTTCATTCCTCCTAAAAATTATTATAGCCCTACTTCCAAAAGGAATTAGGGCTATTGTTCAATGAAAATAAAAAAACCTCATTTACTTATGGTACGGTTCCCCCCTAATAATCCTAAACGCACGATAAACCTGCTCCACCAAAACCAACCTCATCAACTGATGCGGAAATGTCATCTTCGAAAAGCTTAATTTCTCATCCGCTCGCTTCAACACTTCCTCACTCAACCCAAGCGATCCACCAATCACAAACGCTACTTTACTTTTCCCGTAAGTGGCTAGCTTATCTATTCCATCAGCAAGCTCTTCTGATGATTTCATTTTCCCATCAATCGCAAGGGCAATGACGTGGGCATCTGGGTTGATTTTTGCTAAGATGCGTTCGCCTTCCTTTTGTTTGACTTTCAGCATTTCGGATTCGCTTAGTTCTTCTGGCGCTTTTTCATCTGGAACCTCGATGATGTCCATTTTGGCATAGGCCGAAAGTCTCTTTAAATATTCGTCTATTCCTTGCTTTAAATATTTTTCTTTTAGTTTTCCAACGGTAATAATCGAGATATTCACACGTAATCCTCACTTTACAAACAAGATATCCACATAAGTTATACACATATCCACATTTTCTATCCACATATTGTGTGGGATCATTCGTTCGCCACAAGATATACTGCTGAATTTCGACAATATTCACAGGTTGTTGATAACTTTTCCCCCTCTGAAATCTTGGTTAAAATCGGGAAGGTTTCGTGCTCGTCAACGACTGTATCTATTGCTATATCAATGTGTTCCTCACAACTATAAATCATTTTCTTCCATCCTTTCATATACAAATACACCTATTCTCATTATTCGAATTGTGGATAATTTCTATTAATTTTATTCTTTTCACTTATCCACACTACATCTTAACAAAACAGAACCTAAATCGAAAGTGTCGACCCCTATCCAATGTTATGCACAATGTTAATATCCGTCTTTTTCCCTATTAGAGAAACTTGGCGTTAAAAAAACAGGAAAGCAATTTTTTCGCTTTCCTGCCCCGCAAAACAATTTAATTAAAACGTCTCTTCTCTAAGCTTCAAGGTTGTCTTATGAAGCTTTCCACCACGGTAATATTTTATCTCTAATTGGTCGCCAATTTTCTTTTTATTATAGAGAAGCTTTCTAAGATCGACAACATCATTGATTTTTTCTCCATCCATTTCAACGATGACATCAAGCTCCTTCAATCCTGCTTGAGCAGCTGGTGCGTTTGGAACAACCCTTCTTAGTGCCACACCATAATTGACATCACTTGGCAATTTTAAGGTTTCAAGCTGATGATACCTAGAAATCTCATTCACTGATACTAATTCTACGCCCATATAAGGTCTTTTCACTTCTCCGAATTTCTCTAAATCATTGATGATCGGCTGAGCAGAATTAATCGGAATGGCCAAACCAATGCCTTCTACCGCTTGCTGAGCAATTTTCATCGAGTTAATGCCGATAACTTGTCCTTTAATATTGACTAAAGCTCCTCCACTATTTCCTGGATTGATCGCAGCATCTGTTTGCAATACGTCTGCATTCCAGTCCGCAACTCCATCTTCATTAATATCTACAGGGATTGTACGCTCAACTCCGGAAATAATTCCTTGTGTAACAGAGCCTGAGAAGGTCTGGCCAAGAGGATTTCCAATTGCAATAACTGGCTCGCCAGGCTTTAAAGCATCAGAGTTACCAAACTCAGCAACTTTTTTCACATTTTTTTCATCAATTTCAAGAACGGCAAGGTCCGTCCATATATCACTGCCTCTAAGCTCAGCGGGCACCTTAGTCCCATCTGCGAGAGTAACCTCGAGCTTGTTAGCCTTCTCAATCACATGATGATTTGTCACAACATACGCTTTGTTACCAGCCTTTTTATAAATCACGCCTGATCCAGTCCCAGCCGGTTCATTCACACTTCCGCCTTCTCCCCAGAAGCTGGTCGTTTGAATATTGGTTATTCCAACAACAGCATCTCCTGCTTTATCCACCGCTTTTGTTACATCAGATACTACATTCAAGGATACATTTTGTGTAGGAATATTGCCTTTATTATCGGCGTTTTCCTGCACCTGTTCATCCGGCTGCGCGGAAAATGGAAAAACATCAGAACCTGAAATTATCGGGATGGCAATAATGACAAGAATGGCACCTAGAATTGCCCCAACAAGGCTCGCCAAAAAATAACCGCCCTTATTTCCCTTTTGCTTCTTATTACTGTTTTCATAATCTTCTTGATCATAGTAACCCATACTGGACCATTCCTTTCTTCATTCTTTACTGTGTAAGAAATAAGTGCTAAGACTTATTCTTCCTCCTAATTCAATATTATAATCAATCATTTTAAAGAATCTATTAAAAATCTACTAAAAAAAGCCTATAGGCACGCATTCAGAAATTGATCCAATAAAAAAATCAAATTTCTGCCCATGTACCCTATAGACTTCTCATCCTTACTCTAATCCTAGATTGCTGTTAATGCAGTCGGAATCTTCGGATCTGTATCATACAATTCAAACTGCTCTCCCACAATAATTCCTCTGCTTTCGAGTGTTTGCGATACAGACATTCTCGCTAAATCCTTCATATTATTATCTTGGCTTAAATGAGCTAAGTAAATTCGCTTCGTCCGATCTCCAGCCACTTCGCCCATCGCAATTGCTGCATCCTCATTGGACACATGGCCAACATCACTTAAAATTCTTCTCTTAATGCTCCATGGGTAACGTCCCATTCTGAGCATCTGAACATCATGATTGCTTTCAAACACATAAGCATCCGCGTTAGAAATCAGTCCCTTCATCCGATCACTGACATAGCCTGTATCGGTAATTAAGACAAGCTTCTTGCCTTGGTGATGAAAGACATAGAACATCGGATCTGCAGCATCATGTGATACACCGAAGGATTCAATTTCTAAAGAGCCAAATGCTTTCACTGTCTCCATCTCAAAGGTAAATTTCTGTTCCACAGGGACTTGTCCAATTAAACTGTCCATTGCCTTCCATGTCTTCTCATTTGCGTAGACTGGCAATTTATACTTGCGGGCTAGCACCCCGACTCCTTTAATATGGTCGCTATGCTCGTGTGTCACTAATAATCCGGAGAGTTTCCCCATATCTCGATCAATCTTTTGAAATAAAGCTTCCATTTGCTTTCCGCTCAATCCCGCATCAACCAAAAATGAATGGTCCTCCGTCTCGACAAAGATGGCATTCCCCGTACTTCCGCTCGCGAGAACGCTGAATTGTAAAGACATATTCTCTCACTCCACTATATTTTTATCTTCGGTGTTTAATTGGAAAACTTGCCCCTCGAAGGCATTGACAAATAAGTCCTCTTTATCTTCAATAACAAAACGCCATGCAGGTGTCAAAACCTGTGTCGTGCTCGTTTGATCAAAAGTAAAATACCCTAGCTCAACCTTTGTAATTTTGCTCTTAGGCTCCAGAGAATTATTTTCATACAATGCTTCAATTGCCTTTAAAGGTTGAATAATCTTCTCTTCTTTAGAAATCTCTTCAATATCCTCAAGCATCGTTTGCCGATAGGACGCAATATCATTTTCTTCAGTCAAGTAGATGGCCAATTGACCGTTATTATTATGGTAAAAAACCTTATCGTTAAATTGCTGGTAATAGTAAATAGTACTTCCTTCCTTCTTCCAAAAACGATATTGATCGCCATTCAAAACATTATTTTTGACAAAGGAATTGACATCTGCCACTTCAAACTTATCTTTGAGGTCATACGGCTTATCAAGTATAGACTTTAAGGCATTGTCCGTGCTCACTTCAAGATCCTGGCCTTTTAACTTTGTTTTCTCTAATGACTCGATTAGTTCATTATTAAAATTCTTCGGTTTCGCACTTAAATACATATCTTTCGTATGGTTTTTCGGAAGCTCTTTATACTCAATCTCGGCAGCCTGAAGCTTCTTTTCTAAGGATGTTTCCGTTATATATTCATACTGACTTGAATCCTTCAATGTAAAGAACTCATACATTAAATAAATATCAAGCACAAGGAAGGTTAAGATGAAAATAGTTTTGATCCTACTCCAATCCATGGTTAGGCCCTCCTTCTATTTCATTCATCGATAATTTACTCCATGTATGATTGTATCGATAATACCAGGAAGGCTCCAAGTACAGGATCCTTGCATTTTTTTCCATGGTGTATCCCAGTACGAGATCCTCTAAGTTATCCATGTTATATCCTTCCGATTCCAAAAACTGTATGACTTCCTCCCCAGAGCTTAATGTCATTTCTGACGCTTCCACCCTTGAACCGATAGAAAAATTACTGCGGAAATACTTATAGATTTCATTTTGACCCCATGTTTGGCTTATTTCAGAAATACCGCTTTCCTCGCTAAAAACGGGATACCCTTTGTCGTCATAAAGGCGGAAAAGCACTTGATGATTCAATTCATCCATGGATACAAACCGGTAATTATCTGTCCAGCCGCCATGCTCATTAATGAAATCAATGCTTCTTTTTAAAAGATTATTAGAAATAAAAGAACTCTCATTGTTTTCAACAGGATTAATATACTGAAGCGTGCTTTCATCATCATTCACACGCATTAGGCTTGATCCGTTCGTATATTCTTCCCCAGAGGTTGGATGATTTTTCTGAACGACACTTGGATTTTTAAATAAGGCATTCATAAATTTCTCAGAATCTAAAGGTGTTGATAAATATTGATATCGCTGCATTTTCGTTTCTTCCACAGGCAAGAATAGAATTCGATCATTTCCCGTCTTATAAGGGAAATACTTCGCATATTTCAGACTGTATTCGGCATTTTTAAAGAAGCTATTTCTAAAGTTATGCACGAACGATGCTGATACATGGCTTCTGTAGACTTCCTCATTTTCTGTAGAAACAAAATAGACAAAGCCATGATCCTTCTGTACTTCTTCTAAATCGATGACAATTCGATCGAAATAGAATTCAGGGATCTTTTTTTCCTTCGTATTAATAATTGTTCGAAAAAATTCAGTTGGAATCGAATCAGGAAATAGAATAACCGCATTCCCAGGATTATGGATGAAAGATGAATAATTTTTTATTTGACTTGAGATATTGACAAAATCAGAAAAATCCCATCTGCTAATCTCTGCCATTACTTTTTCTATTTCATTTGGATCGATCGTCCCATAATGCCTGTCTTTATCGTAATGGTAATAAATCCGATCCGGTTTAATAATTTCTTTTGCATCTTTCGGCGCACTAATTTCTACTTCCTGAACCGTTTTTGCTTTTTCCATAATTTCATAATTTGGCTGGTACGTCCAAATGCTCCATGTTAAAAGCACACTAAAGCCTACTAAAATGACTAATATGAGTGATTTAATATTTTCATAAGTCATTCCCAATCATCCTCTTCAGTCCGAAGGTAAGGCAGGCTGAAAGAAATGGTCGTCCCTTTTCCTTCCTTGCTCGTTGCCCATATTTCACCGCCATGTGCTTCCACCATTTCCTTAGAGATGGCAAGCCCAAGACCAGTACCGCCCAGCTTCCTCGTTCTTGCTTTATCCACTCGGTAAAAACGCTCAAAGATTTTATTAATATTGTTTTTCGGTATCCCTACTCCTTGGTCAGAGACACTGATAACGACGATATCATTCTTCTCTTCAAGACGGAACGTAATTTTGCCGCCTTCTGGAGAGTACTTCAAGGCATTCGAAATAATATTATCAATAACTTGAGTAAGCTTGTCCCCATCTATTTCAACGAATGCTGAATGAACAGGAAGCTTGCGCTCAAATGTTACATTCTGTTGTTTTGATAGCTCAAAGCGGTCAATAATTCGATTATAGAAAGAAATAATATCGATCCATTCTTTATTAAGCTTGTAATCCTTACTATCCATGTTCGAAAGCTGGAGCAGATCATTGACAAGACGAATCATCCGCTCGGTTTCAGTTTGAGTAACATCTAGAAATTTTGGAGCAATCTCATCATCCTGCCATGCTCCTTCTGCAAGAGCCTCTAAATAGCTTCTCATTGTGGTTAATGGCGTTCTTAGCTCATGGGAAACATTCGCAACAAATTCCCGTCGCTCCATATCAATTTTTTCCTGCTCAGTTATGTCATGGAGGATTGTAATGAGTCCATTAACAAATCCAGTTTCCTTTTGAATCACAGATACATTTGCTCGTAATATCAACGTGTTTGCTGGATTGCTGAAATCTAAAATAACGGAGTCCCGTTCAGAGAGCAATTCTTCAAACGTGTAATCCTCTTCAAGGCCAAGCAGAGACACAATCGGTGTTGACAATACTGTTTCACGTGAAACATTCAGCATTTCAGCAGCCGGCTCATTGATCAGAATAACCCTGCCTTTACGATCTGTTGCAATCACACCATCTGTCATGTGCGAAAGTACAGATGAAAGCTTGCGTCGCTCCCCTTCCGTTGTCGCCTGTGCCTCCTGCAATTTCTTCGTTAAATTATTAAAGGTCATCGCTAATTGACCAATTTCATCATTTCCGTACACTTTAACCTTTCTTGAGAAATTCCCCTTTGCCATTGCAAGGGCTTGCCTTCTCATATCTGACATCGGACGAGTAATGGTTTGAGCAAGAAGAACACCTAAAATAGCTGTAATGGTAAGGGCGATCGCTGTTCCAGAAATGAAAATATTATTAATTTGCTTCAATTGATCATATACATTTTCAATTTTTGCATCGAGATAAATCGCACCCTTCACTTCCCCATCTATCTTAATGGGTGTGACAAGAACCCAAATTCTATTGCCCGTATTAGGGTCGATAAAGTCCTCCGTTACTGGCTGAGCTGTAGCAATCGTCATCCGTACTAAATTTTCCGTCGTTCGTTGACCTACGATGCCTTGATTATCAGGGTCTGAGGTTCCAAGAATTTTTAACGTATCGGCATCAATTACTTGAACTTCGTTGATATCCTCAGAATAATAATCCCTCAGTAATTTTTTTACGTCATCCTCAAGAGTCTCGTCTTCATCTGGCACTCGCACCTTCATCATCTGTTCCTCTAGATAATAAGCAAGCAAATTGACCCGATCTTGGATAGTTGTCTTAAAATTATCTTTAAGCGTAAATTCTAATTGCCTCACAAAGTAAACACCAATAATCTGCATAGCAATTAAAATAAGCAGCACATAGATAATGACAAATTTTAGGTGAATCGAACGAAAAAAACCTACTTTTTTCATTGAATGTCCTTACTCCTGTTCAGGATTTCTCAAATAATACCCAACTCCCCTTCTCGTGACGATCCATGTTGGATGACTTGGGTTATCCTCTATTTTTTCACGGAGGCGTCTAACCGTTACATCGACTGTACGAACATCTCCGTAATAATCGTAGCCCCATACGGTTTGAAGCAGATGCTCCCGTGTCATCACTTGTCCAATATGCTTGGCCAAGTAATGGAGCAGTTCAAACTCACGATGAGTAAGCTCAATCGATTCCCCACGCTTCGAAACAATATAGGCGTCTGGATGAATGATCAAGGAGCCAACCGTAATTTCATTTGTTTCCTCTTCTTCAGCTGTATTTGCAGCAATTTGGGAGTGTCGTCTTAAATTAGCCTTAATTCGAGCAATGAGCTCCCTCGTGCTAAATGGCTTCGTCACATAATCATCAGCACCAAGCTCTAGTCCAATGACTTTATCAATCTCTGAGTCCTTTGCCGTCAGCATAATGATCGGCATATCATATTTTTTCCTTACTTCACGGCAAACCTCAATTCCGTCCTTTTGCGGAAGCATAATATCAAGCAGAATCAAATCTGGCTTAATTTCTTCAACCTTCTCTATCGCATCATTTCCATCGTACGAACAGAACACTTCAAAGCCTTCTTTTTTTAAGTTAAATTGCAGAATATCCGCAATTGGTTTCTCATCATCTACAACTAGAATTTTTCTTTCCATAGTGTTCTCCTTTTTAAATATATCAATTTTTATTTTGGATCTATTAGATTTTGTATTTTCAATGTATGTTCTCAATTTTACTTTATCATGTTATAAATATGAATTCATCTATTTTACATGGAAGAACCTTCGATAAGTCAAGGTAAATTTAGGGATTGCTTTGAATAAGAAAAGCGCAAGCGCCTTCGAACAATTAAAGGACAAATTGTTCCTGAGATGAATATTCAAAGAAGCTTTCCTTTGTGCTCACCTCCGACAAGCATAAGACTGGCCGACAGGAAGGTTGTTCTTTAACCTTCTTGGCGGACTGGCTTATGACCTCGAGGTCGACAAAAGCGCGACGTCCTCCCAAAAGCTTCTCTTTTGGTCGTGCGATGTTTCGCTAACGTAGCTTTCCTTATCCTGTCGCATTGTCGACACTAGTACGTCCTGTACGTCGGAGGTAGGTGCTGGAGCTGAACGTAGATAAACTATATCTCAAGTTATCAACAGTTAGCGAATTTTATTATTTCCTATTCAACAAGAAAAGTCTCTAGTTCCGAAACTAGAGACTTTAACAGATTTTAATTAGCGAATATAATCTAATGGATTTTGTAAGCTTCCATTTTTATATAGCTCAAAGTGTAGGTGGACACCTGTTGAATTTCCAGTAGATCCCATAACCCCAATTTTAGAACCCTTTGATACGACTTGGCCTGGATTCACACTAATCGATGAAAGATGAGCGTAAATGGTGCGGTAGCCATTTTGATGGTCGATTACAATTTTATTTCCGAAGCTGCCATCATAGCCTGCTGAAACAACGACCCCATTATCAGCTGCTTTGATTGTACGATCACTCGGCCTTGCAATATCGATTCCTTTATGCATTCTTCCCCAACGATATCCAACATTACTTGAAACATATCCGCCACCTGTTGGCCAAATAAAGTTGCCTTCACCTCGAGACGGAATAACCTTCGTCCCTTTTAGAATAATATGTTTAACTGGTGGTTGAAGAACTTCTTCTTTTGCTAATTCCTTCGTAATGACTGTTCCATTTTGTTCAGATATGCGATAGGTTGCTGCGCGCATCCCATCTTTCCCTTCTTGCTTAACTTTTGTATCGCCTTTGAACATAGATTCAGTTTCTTCTACTTCTTTTTCAAATGGCATAACTTCTTTTGTATAGTATTCCTTGTCAATAATAACTTGAACAAATGGTTTTAAAACCGTTACATTCAGTTCCTGGTCAATTTGCAGTGTTGATTCTTCTGTTAATCCAGGATTAATAGCTAGAAGCTCTTTCGTAGTTAAGTTATGAGCTTTGGCAATTCCACCAAGCACATCCCCTTCTTTTACCTTATACTTAACTTCTTCTAATGATCCTTTTTCGAGAAGCTTGACCGCATTTTCAACAGACATAATTTTAGCTGGTTCAACTTTTTCATCAGAAACTGAAACTTCTTCAGATAGTCGAACGTCTAAGATACGAGTTTCATTTTCTTTTAACGGTGGTAATGTAACAGCATCAGAAGCTTTTTTTGCTTCCACTGCTTTTAAATCAGCCTCTGAAACATATTTTAATTTAAGCTGATCAAGAACTTCCTTTGCCTTATCTTTATTTTCAACATAGGCAACCGGTTTTCCATCAATGATTAGAGCAGAAGCATCTGCTTGTACACTAATTTCCTTTTTAATCTCTTCGGCTACTTGTGAATTATTTGCCACAGAGTTAGCATGGAATACTTGCTCTGGTACGAAAGACACTTCTGAATTCAATGATAGATTCAAATTCTTATAAACAGATTCCTCTTCTTTTACCTTTTTGTCTATTAAGTCTTCAATTTTGCTTTTATCAGTAACAGTTCCTATATATTGGTCATCTATATAAACATAATAGACAGTTGTTAGCTTTTCGGCACTAGCATGAGCTGAAACACCAGCAGTAAATGTGATCCCAGCCACAGCAATAGCCGTAATTGCTGTCTTTTTTAATGCATTTTTAATATTCTTATATGTATGATTATTTATCTGCGTAAAGTTTTTATTCGAATCTTGCATTGTTACATCCTCCTAGACTAAGGCAACAAAATACACTTTCATATAGTGCTATGTAACTATTAATTATTTCCAGAAAAATTTTACACTTTTATACTCTACCATAAAACGATTCCAATTTACTAGTAAACTTGATAATGTAACAAAAATGTATAATTAATGACAATTTATTACCATTTTTATGAAAAAATAATGCTGTTATTTGTAGAAAAAAAGAAGAATAATAGTAAATTAATCCTAATATTATTGGGTTTTTGAGGATTTTCTTAAAGCGGAGATAGTAGAGAAAATTGTATTGTAGAGAGAAAGCTGCCAGTAAAAAAATAGGAGATATATTACATTTGTGTAACAAAAAGGAGTATGAATGTTATCATACTCCTTTTGTTTGCGTTTTTTGATGGCTCAGGACGGAATCGAACCGCCGACACAAGGATTTTCAGTCCTTTGCTCTACCGACTGAGCTACTGAGCCGTATATGATGTAGTTTCCTAAATCTAAATTGTGGTCGAACTGTGTTCCAAATCTCTGCGCGATTTGTCGCAGATTTTAAAAGTTTGCTATTCGGGAAGCATTGCTTCGGACTGCAATCTTTTAAAATCTGCTGATTTGTCATTTTCCATGACCCGTACGGGATTCGAACCCGTGTTACCGCCGTGAAAGGGCGGTGTCTTAACCGCTTGACCAACGGGCCTAAAAAAACATGGTGAGCCATGAAGGACTCGAACCTTCGACCCTCTGATTAAAAGTCAGATGCTCTACCGACTGAGCTAATGGCTCGGTATAAAGTACTGTTTCCTCTATTTTATCTGTAGTCGAAATGTGCTCCAAATCTCTTTGTGATTTGTTGCAGATTGCTACAGCTTACTATTCGAGGATGTATCGCTTCGGACTGTAAACTTTCGCAATCCTCTACCGACTGAGCTAATGGCTCATATACTTTTATGACGACGCTTTTTATATTATCATAGAGTTATATAGGAGTGCAATGCCTTTTAAAAAAATAAATTTATTACAATCAATAAGAATAGGGCTTCTCATTTGAATGTTTTTTTTGACTTTGTATTCTTATTTTCCATTAAATAATTTTTATCAGATATGTAGGCTAGCATTCAACTTGTGTTCGTAATTAAGAGGTGTAGAGATATTTTCATCATGCACGGTATCTTTTTTTCTCATTTATGGGTACGATTAGCCTTTATTCGTGACCGGTATTTCTCTTTTTTCTACTTCACGGGTACGATTACTCTTTATTCGTGACCGGTATTTCTCTTTTTTCTACTTCACGGGTACGATTACTCTTTATTCGTGACCGGTATTTCTCTTTTTTCTACTTTACGGGTACGATTAGCCTTTATTTGTTACCGATATCTCTCTTTTTTCTACTTCACGGGTACGATTAGTCTTTATTCGTGACCGATATCTCTCTTTTTTCTACTTCACGGGTACGATTAGCCTTTATTCGTGACCGGTATCTCTCTTTTTTCTACTTCACGGGTACGATTAGTCTTTATTCGTGACCGGTATCTCTCTTTTTTCTACTTCACGGGTACGATTACTCTTTATTCGTGACCGGTATTTCTCTTTTTTCTACTTCACGGGTACGATTAGTCTTTATTCGTGACCGGTATCTCTCTTTTTTCTACTTCACGGGTACGATTAGCCTTTATTCGTGACCGATATCTCTCTTTTTTCTACTTCATGGGTACGATTAGTCTTTATTCGTGACCGATTGCTTCCTTTTTTCCGATTCACTGGTACGATTAAGCTTTAAGATAGATCAACATTTACAAAGAGTAAAAATAAAACCACAGTGTAAATTCTCTTTCGAATTGCACTGCGGTTTTGATCTATGAACAGATTTTTTTCAATCTATCGCTTTTAGTTTTGACGCCAAGGGCTTCTCACTACGTTTGTCTGTGTGCGGTCAGGACCAACTGAGAAGATTGAAAGTGGGATACCTGTTAATTGAGATACACGCTCAATGTAATGACGGGCATTTACAGGCAGCTCGTCTAATGATTTACAGCCAGTAATATCATCTGTCCAACCAGGCAGTTCTTCATAGACTGGCTCACATTCGGCTAAAACCTTTAAGCTTGCAGGGAATTCTTCAATCACTTCCCCTTTATAACGATAAGCGACACAGATTTTCAGTGTTTCAATGCCTGTTAATACGTCAATTGAGTTCAAAGATAAATCTGTAAGTCCACTTACACGGCGAGCATGGCGAACAACTACACTATCGAACCAGCCAACACGGCGAGGACGACCTGTTGTAGTACCGTATTCACGGCCGACTTCACGGATTTGATGACCGATTTCATTATCAAGCTCCGTTGGGAAAGGACCATCTCCAACACGTGTTGTATAAGCTTTACATACTCCGACAACATGCTTAATTTTCGAAGGACCCACACCAGAACCGATTGTGACGCCTCCAGCAACAGGGTTTGAAGAGGTAACAAATGGGTACGTACCCTGGTCAATATCAAGCATCACACCTTGTGCCCCTTCAAAAAGGACTCTGCGGCCTTCATCAAGAGCATCATTAAGAACAACAGATGTATCACACACATATTGCTTAATCTGCTGGCCATACTCATAATATTCGTCTAAGATTTCTTCTTTCGTAATTCCTTGTGTTTCATATATGCGCTCGAATAATCGATTCTTTTCTTCAAGATTACGGGCAAGCTTTTCTTCAAAAACTTCACGATCTAATAAATCAGCAATTCGGATTCCGATACGAGCTGCTTTATCCATATAAGCAGGGCCAATTCCCTTTTTAGTCGTTCCAATTTTATTCGCGCCTTTACGATCTTCTTCAACTTCATCTAATTTTAAATGATATGGCAGAATAACATGGGCACGGTTGCTAATACGGAGGTTGTCAGTTGTAACTCCTTTATCGTGAAGGTAGGCAAGTTCTTTAACTAGAGCTTTCGGGTCTACAACCATTCCATTTCCAATTACGCTTATTTTATCTTTGTAAAAAATTCCTGATGGAATTAAATGCAGCTTATAAGTTTCACCATTAAACTTAATCGTATGACCCGCATTATTTCCACCTTGATAACGTGCAATGACTTCAGCATTTTCAGATAAGAAATCCGTAATTTTTCCTTTACCTTCGTCTCCCCACTGTGTTCCTACTACAACTACTGATGACATACTAAAAGCACCTCCGAATTTCCTAATCATTTTTATCCTGCTCTATAATGTACAAAATGTTCTATTTCATGTGTCACCACAAAAAGTGGTGTTTTCTTATATCCATTTCAAACATTCTCATTTTATCAATTTACACAGCCAAAAGTCAATAAAACACGAACGTTTCAATGAAAATATGAAAATTCGTTCGTCAATATTCCAAATTATGAAAATAGAAAAAGAACTAGCCATTAAACTAGTTCTCTACGCACCAGAAGGAACAGCAGAATCATCAAAGCGTCTCTCTAAGTTTACGAATTTATTATACTCTTTAGCGAAAGCAAGCGATACAGTACCAACAGGACCATTACGCTGTTTAGCAATGATGATCTCAATTATATTTTGATTCTCTGATTCTTTGTCATAATAATCATCACGATATAAGAATGCAACAATATCAGCATCCTGCTCAATACTTCCGGATTCACGAATATCTGACATCATAGGTCTCTTATCCTGACGTTGTTCCACCCCACGGGATAGCTGAGAAAGAGCAATAACCGGAACCTGTAATTCACGAGCCAATTGTTTTAATGAACGTGAAATTTCCGATACTTCCTGCTGACGGTTTTCTCCTGACCGCCCGCTTCCGAGAATAAGCTGTAAATAGTCAATTAAAATCATACCCAGACCATGCTCCTGCTTCAAGCGGCGGCATTTAGAACGGATATCCGTAATCCGTACGCCTGGTGTATCATCTATGAAAATACCCGCATTTGAAAGACTCCCCATCGCCATAGTAAGCTTACCCCAATCTTCGTCTGTAAGCGAACCTGTACGAAGCCTTTGTGCATCAATATTTCCTTCAGCACAGAGCATCCTCATGACAAGCTGCTCTGCACCCATTTCAAGACTAAAAATCGCGACATTTTCTCCTGTCTTTGTGGCAACATTTTGAGCAATATTTAAGGCAAAGGCAGTTTTACCAACGGAAGGACGGGCGCCTACAATGATCAAGTCGTTGCGCTGGAACCCTGCTGTCATTTTATCAAGCTCCGTAAACCCGGTCGCTATTCCGGTAATATCGCCCTTGCGGTTATGCATGATTTCAATATTATCGTAAGTGCGAACAAGTACATCCTTAATATTATGAAAGGCTCCTGCATTTTTACGTTGCGCCACTTCTAGAATACTCTTTTCTGCTTCACCTAAAAGAGCCTCTACTTCATCTTCACGAGAATAACCATCTTGAGCAATCCCTGTTGCAGTACGGATAAGTCTGCGTAGCAAAGATTTTTCCTCAACAATTTTTGCGTAATATTCAATATTGGCAGCTGTTGGAACAGACCCAGCAAGCTCACTTAAATAGCTAACGCCGCCAGTGTCCTCAAGAAGCTTTGCAGCTCCTAACTCCTCCGTAACTGTAATTAAATCTACCGCTTTCCCTTCATCATTCAGCTTTAGCATGATATTAAAGATCTTTTGGTGGGCTGCACGGTAAAAATCCTCAGGAATCAATATTTCAGAAGCTAAAGTGAGGGAAGATGGCTCAAGAAATATAGCACCAAGAACCGCCTGCTCCGCTTCCATATTCTGCGGTGGAAGGCGATCAGCAATCAAATCACTCATCTCATTAACCTCCTTAATAGAAATGCGAAAGCTTCAAATGGAACGTCGACTAAAGGCCGCCACGTCCTGTGGCGAACATCGGCGTCAGCACATCCTGTGCAAGGCCGACAGGAAAGTTATTCTTTAACTTTCTGGGCGGACCCTCGAGGTTAACAAATAACGCGACGTCCTCCCAATAGCTCCCTTTTGGTCGTCCGATGTATCGCTGACGAGGCTTTCCTTGTCGTGTCGCATTGTCGGCACTAGTAAGTCCTGTATGTCTGGACTAGGCGCTTGAAGCTAGATAATTATAGAAATACAGTAATACCTGCTTAGAAAGAGTTACGATAATCTATTCATTTTGGTAGCTTCACCAATCATTAATAAACTTAGAAAAAATGTGACCAGCGAGAACCGATCACATTTTTTCATGCTATTCTATTTTATCATGTATATTTGGTAATGGAACTTCCAAATTTAGTTTGCTTCTTTTACATGGACATTCAATGTAGACGTTACTTCAGCATGAAGCTTTACAGAAACCTTCGTATAGCCTAATGAACGGATTGCATCGGTCAGTTCAATTTTTCGTTTATCAATTTTTATATTATGAGCCTTTTGGAGCTCTTCAGCAATTTGCTTACTCGTAATAGAACCGAATAAACGGCCGCCTTCTCCAGCTTTTGTTGAGAATTCTAATGTGATTTTATCCATTTTTTCCTTTAGTTTTTTTGCATCAGCAAGCTCTTCTGCAGCAAGCTTTTCTTCTTTTTTCTTTTGGGCATTTAATGTGCTGACATTCGCCTGATTTGCTTCAACGGCTAAACCCTGTTTAATAAGAAAGTTTTGCGCATAGCCATCAGCTACATTTTTCACTTCGCCTTTTTTGCCTTTTCCTTTAACATCTTTTAAGAAAATAACCTTCATTCCTTTTTGCTCCCTTCCAAATATTCTTCAATAGCAGCTTGTAATTGCACTTCTACTTCATCCACTGAAAGATCTGCAAGCTGGGTGGCTGCATTCGTTAAATGCCCTCCGCCATTAAGACTTTCCATAATAACTTGCACATTAATATCTCCCAATGATCGTGCGCTAACGCCAACAGAATGCTCTGATCGTTTCGAAATGACAAAAGAAGCAAGAACACCATCCATCGTTAATAAAGTATCTGCCGTTTGTGCGATTAACACTTGACTAAATTCCTGATTCTGCTGCCCTTTTGCAATCGCAATACCCTCACGATAAAAATACACCTGTTCAATTAATTTCGCTCGTTTGATGTACGTATTTACATCCTCTTTTAAAAATTTCTGCACGAGTACTGTGTCAGCCCCTAGAGAACGCAAGTATGATGCCGCGTCAAAGGTTCTTGAACCAGTCCTTAATGAGAAGCTCTTTGTATCGACGATAATTCCTGCTAATAGAGCAGTCGCTTCAAGCATTTCAACCTTTGCAAATTTAGGCTGGTACTCAAGAAGCTCCGTCACAAGCTCCGCCGTTGAAGAGGCATAGGGTTCCATATATACAAGCAATGGATTATGAATAAATTCTTCCGCTCGGCGATGATGATCAATTACGACAACATGATCTATTTTTTGAATTAATCTTTCCTCAATAACCATGGATGGCTTATGCGTATCTACAATAACCAATAACGTGTCTTCTCTTGCTATTTCTAATGCTTGCGCAGGTGTAATAAACTTCGAATACATCGCTTCATTCTTTTGAACTTCTGTCATTAGCCTTTGAATGCCCGTATCAATATCGTTTGGATTAAGGACAATATAACCCTCTCGCTGGTTCATTTGAGCAATTTTTCGTATCCCAATGGCTGCTCCAATTGCATCCATATCTGGATTTCGATGACCCATAATAATAACCTTATCACTCTCAGTGATTAGCTCTTTTAAAGCATGAGCTATTACGCGGGCACGCACACGAGTCCTCTTCTCGACCGGATTTGTTTTTCCTCCGTAAAACTTTACCTTCCCATTCGTCTGCTTAATCGCCACTTGATCGCCGCCACGCCCTAAAGCTAAATCAAGACTTGATTGTGCCAAAACACCGAGTTCAGGAAGCGAGGATACACCTGTACCGACTCCAATACTTAAGGTTAATGGAACATTATGCTTAGATGTTGTCTCTCTAACTTCATCAAGAATGGAGAATTTCCCCTTCTCAAGAAGCTGAAGAATATGTTCATTATAGACAGCAATAAATCTTTCAGAAGATATTCTCTTTAGAAAGACGCCATTATCTGTGGCCCATTTATTCAAAATAGATGTGACAATGCTATTCAGGCTGCTTCTTGTCTGGTCAGCCATTCCTTGCGTTAATTCATCATAATTATCTAAAAAGATAATGGATAGTACGGTTCTTTCTTCTTGATACAGCTTTTCAATTTCTGTTTGTTCTGTCACATCAAAAAAATAAAGCAGGCGCTCTTCAAGTCTTAGAATGACACGGAATTTCCGATCGTGAAGAGTAATGATTTCCGTTTCCACTTCTTGCTTGATTAATGGAACAAGCAAATCGGCCACATCATAAAGAGATCTTCCCACTAACGTATCTTCATCAAAACATGACGTTAAAAATGGATTTGTCCATTCGATGTAATAATCATCATTAATCAGCATAATTCCAATCGGCATCTCCAAGAGAGCCTCTTCACCGACTTTTTTTACCCGATAAGATAAAGTGGATATATACTCCTCGGTCTTCTTTTTCTGTATATAGTCCATTTTAAAAATAAAGTAAAAGGGCAGAACAGCTAGAAGTACTCCAATGAGACTAAAAATCCAGTTATAATACGCCAATACTCCGAGAAGAACCACTAATATGCCTATCAATCCAAAAATTGGATATCGAATGGACCGCTTTTCTAAAAATGAAGGCATGTTTTCAGCTCCCAAACAGTAGTGTTTAGAGTATGGTCAGCGTCTAAGGAAATAGTCCTCCTCTTGAACATACATTTACTCACTCTTTTCAAATCTCTTTCTTAGATCAAACCCTAAGTCAATTATACCTAATATCCTCACAATATAAAGAAAAATTGGAAGAATGAAAGTGAAGATTGTTGCTATAATAGGAATTCCCTTTAACATGCCTTTTTTATAACAAATATAGTAAATAAATGATAAACCTTGCAGCACCATCAAAAGCTGAAGAATGAAGCTAATATTGACTAACGCTAAAAACCAATAGCTTCCTTCCTCAGGCTTAAAGATTAAAGTGGCCAAAATAGTGATTAAATAATACCATAGAATACTCTTAGGAAAGACGATCTCTCTGAATGGCTTCCGGTTCTCCACCTTGACGCCAAATCTTTTGACAACTGGAAATGAAACTAATTCGATCAGAATGACAGCAAATAAGGAGGCTAATACGAACAAGCTTGGTGTCAGTGACTCTAACATCTTTAACGCTGCTTCAAATTGTTCCATGATTGCTGGATTTTGACCAAAAGCTTCAAGCATACTCCTCGAACGATTGAAGGCTTCCGTCATCAAACTCATAATGTCTTCAATAAAGTTTATGTTGAAAAAGACAACAGCAACTGCATATTGTAATAATAGAGTTATGAGGAAAACAAGTGTAGCTGCAATAAACGAGCTGGTTCGACTTTTCCCCTCTTTGATTAATTGCCCAATGACGAGTCCAGTCATTCCAAAGGAAAGGGTCAGCGGAATAGCTAGAATTGTTCCCACAATTAGCGAAATCATGAGAGAAGCAATGAGAAAAACGACAGCATACATGCGCGTATTTTTTGTGCCAAATAATATAAAAGGAACGGCTAAAAATAAATTGCTGACAATCCCTAAAAATGGAATATAGATCGTTATTAACAATAAAACAGCGAAAGCAGCTAATAAAACAGCACCTTCAGTTAACTTATGTACATTTCTCAATATCTCACCCCTTAAACCGGGATTTTTCACCCGTAAAATCTATTTTAGCTAGTATTATTGTTCGGTTCAACTTTTAACGATAATTTTAAACTTCCCTAATCAGCTAAAAAAGGATATCTTAAACGATATCCCTTTAAAGTGTATACATAGTATAATTTAATACTTTTTCAGGCTAATGAAGGGATATCTTAAATCATATCCCCTCCTCAACTATTTCAGCTTAAATTTATTCACTACTTCTTCTAATTCATTACTTAGCTCCGTTAATGTTTCCGCTGATTCTGCAACTGTTTGGAAGGCATGAACTTGCTCATCTGTTGAGGCGCTCACTTCCTCACAAGATGCTGCAGACTCTTCTGCCATGGCTGCCATGCTTTGGATACCACTTACAACTTCACCTGTATTTTCTGTCACCTGATCAACCTGAGAATAAATATAGATGATGGACTGCTTCATTTTCTCAACTAGATCAGATATAGAGTGGAAGTTCGTTTCGGTTTCATGAACAACCTTTGATTGCTGATCAAAGTTTTCCATTGTTTTGCTCATCGAATCCACGGCTAAGAGCGCACCATTTTGAATATCTGTGATCGTTTTTTTCACTTCATCTGTTGCTGCAACAGACTGCTCTGCAAGCTTTCTAACCTCTTCAGCCACAACGGCAAACCCTTTTCCATATTCGCCAGCGCGAGCTGCTTCAATGCTTGCATTTAACGCTAATAAATTCGTTTGCGAGCTAATATCTGTAATTGTGGACAAAACCATTTCAATTTGTTTAATTTTATTTTCTAAGTCATGAATAACATTTTCCATTGAATCAAGGAAGCCCTTCGATGTTTCGAACGATTCCTTTAATTGGCTAATTTGACTGATGCCAGAACGATTTATTTCATCCGCTTTCTCAGCCAAAGAATTCATTTGACCAGTATGATGACTAATATCATTAATTTGATTACTCAATTGACCTGATAACGTATTGGCTGTTTCCGCTTCCGCAGCAGACTGTGTAGCCCCTTTGGCAATTTCATTAATGGCAGCTGCAATTTCCTCATTGGAAGCATTCGTTTCTTCAGATACAGCACTTAAGCTTTCAGCTGAAATGGTTACATTATTAACGGATGTTTGAACAACTGTCAGCAATGATCTCATATTTTCAACCATATCGTTAAAATCCAGGCTTAATTCGCCAATCTCATCTTTAGAAGAGATATTTGCTTTCACCGTTAAATTTCCAGCAGCTACCTGCTTCACAGCCTTTTTCAAGATGAAAATTGGTTTCGTAATCTTCGCTGTTACATAATAGGTAACAACACCTGCAAAAACGAGCGCAATGATAGAGATAATCAAGATGTTCAGTTGAATGCTCTTTGCACTTGCGAGCAGATCTTTATAGGAATAAGCTGTCCCAACCTTCCATGATGTACTTGGAACCGTATGGTAAACAAGCAGCTTACCATCGCCTTCAAATTCATAGTCAACAACGCCCTTCCCGTCCTGATCCTCGTACATGGACTTAATAAAAGGAAGGTCTATAAGGTTTTCACTTTGTTTAGAAGGATGAACAATTGCTACTCCTTCTTTTGAAAAAACAAATGGATAGCCATTATAGCCTATTTCCAATTTACTGATCATATTCGTAATATCCTTTAGTTGGATATCTAGGCCAACAACCCCAATAACTTTAGAGCCTTCTTTAACAGCATAGGAAGCAGTTACCACATAACTCTTTGCAGCGTGGTCCTCATACGGCTCACTCCAAACAACTCCATCTGGGTTTTCGGCTGCATTTTTATACCAATCTCTTGTTGTTGGATCAAAATCTGAGCCTAAATCAGCAGCAGGAATAATTTTTAAATCTTTATTTTCGCTTGCTGCATAAATGGAAGTGACACCCTCATACTTATCAATGAAATTTTCGAATTCTTTTTCTAAATCTGCTGATGCTTGGCTGTACTCAGGATTTTCTGTAAATTTCACAAAATCTATTACTTGCTTGGATGCAGCTATGTACTGAATGCTATTAGAATAAGACTTAGCAAATAATTCAATTGTATTATTCATTTCAGAGACAATACTTTCTGTTTGCTGAACTACGTCTTTTTCAAACTGTGATTTTGTTTGGTAGCCAACAAAAACCGAAACAGTTGACAGAGTGACAATTAAGAGCAGGACAAATAATAAAATAATTTTGCCTTTAATTGATTTAAGCATATCTTTCCTCCACTAATATGTATTAAATATGATAAATGGGGTGGGTCTTTGCGAACATGAACTTATTTATTAGCTAATAAAGACTTTAATTCGCTTATGCCACCTTGAGTTTGTAATGAAAACACCTACATTTTTACCATGATAATAGTAACATAAAAACAAAGCTTTATATTTTGTTTCAAAATTTTTAATTTCGAGAATAATCAGTAATGTATATCTGGTATTTTAATGGATTTCTTGTAGCAGAGTATGATAATTGTTCTACTTCTATTTTGTTTTCTTTTAGTGGGAATGGGCTTATTAGTGTGATGGAAGGAGAACAGCTTGGGATATTCTAAATCAAGGTAAAGATGCGGATATCATCAAATATGAGGGCCGTATTTATTCTAATGTTACGGAACTTGAATGGTTTGAAAAAGAAAAGAGTAAGTTTAACAAAGGGGAAAAATTGGGGAAATTAAAAAAGTTAAAACATATCTACTTCTTTTTGGAAATTTTCCAGCTACTAAGTTACAAAAGGAACAACCTTGTATAATACAAATAATGGGCAAACAGGAGTAATCATAGTAGAAACGGAGAATGGTTCTTATATTATTTGGAGCAACTTAAAGAGTAATTATAATAATTCTCCACCCTTATCCTAATCATTGATGTCAAAGAACATGTGAAATAAAAAAGCACAACAGGATTTTAATGTCCTTGTTGTGCTTTTGATTATTAAGAATTATTCACCTGCAACGAACGGCAGTAATGCCATTTGGCGTGCACGCTTAATCGCAACTGTTAATTTACGTTGGTATTTAGCGTTAGTACCAGTTACACGGCGAGGTAAAATTTTACCGCGCTCAGAAATGAACTTTTTAAGAAGATCTACATCTTTGTAATCGATGTGAGTGATTCCGTTTGCTGTAAAGAAGCAAACTTTACGGCGCTTTGCACGGCCGCCTCTGCGTCCTCCCATAGCCATTGTGTTTTCCCTCCTTTAATGATTATTTCGTTCAAAAATAAAACAGGTTAGAACGGCAGATCATCATCTGAAATGTCGATTTGGCCACCATCATTTGCAAATGGATCGTTATCTACACGTGTATACCCTTGATTATTTCTGTTATTTTGTTGACTCTGATTGTTGTTATTTCCAAATGGGAAATCCTGATCTCTAGGTGCACCGAAATTTCCACCTTCTGCTCTAGCGCTATTACGCGGCTCGAGGAATTGAACACTTTCAGCCATAACCTCTGTTACGTATACACGTTTTCCATCCTGACCATCAAAGCTGCGAGTTTGAATTCTGCCATCAACACCTGCAAGGCTTCCCTTCTTTAAGAAGTTTGCCACATTTTCAGCTGCCTTTCTCCAAACAACACAGTTAATAAAATCAGCCTCTCGTTCACCCTGCTGATTCGTAAATGTACGATTAACCGCAAGAGTGAATGAAGCAACCGCTACTCCATTTGGTGTATATCGTAAATCAGGATCCTTTGTCAAACGTCCGACAAGAACAACGCGGTTCATCATCAGAATCAACTCCTTCCTTCCAACGATTGTTTCACATGGAACATTTTAGAGGATGTTCAAAAAGTTCAGATTATCCTCCTTTTTGAACTCTCATAGTTAAAAGTGTTTATCTATTATTTCTCATCTTTAATTACGATATAACGGATAATGTCTTCGCTGATTTTCGCTAAACGAGAGAACTCGTCAACAGCTGTAGCTTCAGCATTAACATTTACTAATTGGTAGTAGCCATCGCGGAAATCATTGATTTCATAAGCTAAACGGCGCTTACCCCAATCTTTTGATTCAGTCAATTCCGCGCCATTTTCAGTTAAGATTGAGTTAAAACGCTCAATTACAGCTTTTTTAGCCTCATCTTCAATATTTGGGCGGATGATGTACATAATTTCGTACTTTCTCATCACATTCACCTCCTTTTGGTCTAAGCGGCCCTTTTCATAAAGGGCAAGGAGCAATTGTTCATTACTCACAAGATGAAAGTATAGCATATAATAACCATTTTTGCAATGCATGCTTTACTTTAAATAAGAACAATTATTAAACTGCCTAAGCGACTGTGATAGACCCTAAAATTTATACTTTCTTATCTTTCTAAAAAAAATCTCTGCAGAAATTTTTCTGCAGAGATTCCTTTTACACATTGAAACGGAAGTGGATAACATCCCCGTCTTGAACAATATATTCTTTTCCTTCTAATCGAACATTACCTGCTTCACGTGCAGCAACCATATTGCCAGCAAATAATAAATCATCATAGGATACCGTTTCCGCACGGATAAAGCCTTTTTCAAAATCGGAATGGATAATCCCTGCACATTGCGGAGCTTTCATTCCTTTTCTAAACGTCCATGCACGTACTTCTTGAACACCAGCGGTAAAATAAGTCGCTAAGCCAAGTAGATGGTAAGCAGAACGGATTAACTGGTCAAGACCAGATTCTTCGATTCCAAGCTCTTGAAGGAACATTTCTTTTTCTTCCCCTTCAAGCTCTGCAATTTCTGACTCGATTTTTGCACAAATGACAATAACTTCAGCATTATCATTCTTCGCGAACTCTTTCACTTGCTGAACATATTCATTCGAGTTTGGATCTGAAACATCGTCTTCTCCAACGTTTGCTACATATAAAACAGGTTTAATCGTTAAAAGATGAAGTCCCTTTGCAACCTTCATTTGCTCCTCAGTAAATTCAACTGTACGAGCAGGCTTGTCCGCTTCAAAGGCTTCTTTTAACATTTCAAGAATCTCAAGCTCAAACACCGAATCTTTATCTTTTTGCTTCGCCAATTTCCCAACACGAGCAATGCGCTTTTCAACTGATTCAAGATCAGCCAAAATCAGCTCTAGGTTAATCGTTTCTATATCAGAAATCGGATCAACTTTGCCTGAAACATGGGTAATATTATCATCCGCAAAGCAGCGAACAACCTGGCATATAGCGTCTACTTCACGAATATGTGATAGAAATTTATTTCCTAAACCTTCTCCTTTACTTGCCCCTTTTACAATTCCAGCAATATCAGTAAATTCAAATGTAGTCGGAACTGTTTTTTTCGGCTGTACAAGCTCAGTTAGCTTATTTAGGCGCTCATCTGGTACTTCTACAATCCCAACGTTTGGATCAATTGTACAAAACGGGTAGTTCGCTGACTCCGCTCCCGCTTGAGTAATAGCATTAAATAATGTAGACTTTCCAACATTCGGCAACCCTACAATCCCAGCTGTTAAAGCCATCCATGTCACTCCTCAAATAGTAAATATCTATTAAAATCAGCTTTCATTCAGTCATTTAGTCCCTCACAATTATAGAGAGTAACTGAGAAAAGCGCAAGCGCCTTGGTCACCCTCAGGCATAGCACAAGACGAGCCTCACGGAAAGGTGTTCTTTACCTTTCTGGGAGGATTGGCTTGTGACCTCGAGGTAGACAATAACGCGACGTCCTCCCAAAAGCTTCTCTTTTGGTCGTGCGATGTGTCGCTGACGAAGCTTTCCCTGTCCTGTCGCATTGTCGACACTAGTACGTCCTGTACGTCGGGGGTAGGCGCTGGAGCTAGACAATAAGAAAAGCGCAAGGCACCCGCTTATCGGTGACAAGCTTAAGACAAGCCGGCGTGAAGGTTGTTTTTTAACCTTCATGACGGATTGGCTTAAGACCTCGAGCCGATGGTGCCTGGAGCTAGACAATAAGAAAAGCGCAAGGCACCCGCTTATCGGCGACAAGCTTAAGACAAGCCGGCGTGTAGGTTGTTTTTTAACCTTCATGACGGATTGGCTTAAGACCTCGAGCCGATGGTGCCTGGAGCTAGACAATAAGAAAAGCGCAAGCACGCGCTTTATTCCTCATGCTTCACAAGGATCTTTTTCATTTTACGTGCAAATTCCCTACGAGGGATTAATACACTGTGAGCACAGCCCTCGCATTTGATCCGAATATCAGCGCCCATCCGAATAATTTTCCACCGATTCGTTCCACATGGATGCTGTTTTTTCATTTCGACAACATCATTTAAGTTAAACTCCTTTTGCTCCATTATGGCCCCCCCAATTCACCTTTTGTTTTCTTAAGATTCACTTCACTCCGAGAATACATAACCAGACGAGGAAACGGAGCATCAATCCCATTCTCCTCAAGGCATTGCTTAATTTCCTTTCTTAATTGCCGAGCAATATAGAAATTTTTTGTTGGCAATGTTTCGCAGGTTACTCTAAGCGTGAGATTCGAGACATCCATTGTTTGAACACCCAATAATTCTGGTGGATTGACTATATCCTCATATTTTTCAGGCATTTTTTCTAATAATTCCTGCAATACTTTTTCAGCATTATTTATATCGCTTTCATATGCAATATTCACATCTACAAAGGCGACACTATTATTCAATGAAAAATTCGTTACTTGATTAATGCTTCCGTTTGGTAAAATATGGACCTCACCTGTCCAATTTTTGATTTTTGTTGTTCTTAGTCCAATCTCCACAACGGTTCCTGTAAACTGATCTATTTGAATATTGTCCCCAACAGAAAATTGATCTTCGAAAATGATAAAGAAACCGGTTATAACGTCCTTCACCAGGCTTTGTGCACCAAATCCAACGGCTAAGCCAACAATTCCAGCCCCTGCTAACAAGGCTTTTACGTCAATCCCCACCGTTTCCAAGATCATTATGAAGGAAAAAAAGGAAGCAAAATAAAACAGAATGTTAACTAACAGCTTCACTAAAGTTGCTTCTCGACGATCGGATGTACGAATAAGTGAGCTGCGATCCCTTACCTCAAAAATTTTATGAATGATCATTTTCCCTATTTTAATAAAAAGGCTCGTTAAAATAATAATTAAAAAGATTTTTAAGATGCTTTCTCCAATTGCCATCCACACATCTTCTTTAGAAAAATTTTCTAATTGTTTGTTTATAAACATTTCAATATTGCTCATTCTCTCACCTGCACTTCTTTATAGATCGGGCAATAAAATTTAAATGATTTCATAGCCCTTAAAAAATTCCTATTGATTTATTAAAGCTTATTTCATCTTTCTCTAGCAAGCAACATAGAGTAGAAAAGACTCTAAAAAGATGAAAAAGACTAATTTATTTTAACAATTTCTATTCATATTTTGTAGCGATACACCTCTTCCTTTTACTGTTTTATATGTATTTAGGACTTTCAACATAGTTTTACTTAACAAATCTTATCAGCATGTATAGATTCCTATTTTTATCCGTATACTGTTAGAAATATGGAGATTAGCGAGAGTTTTTTAATAATTAGATAGCGTAACTTTTTATGAGTTAGAGAAATGTCTAGCTCCACAAGTAAGGCTTCGTCCTATACGTCGGATATCATAGCAGTCCGCCAAGAACGTTAAAGAACAACCTACTCGTCGCTATGCCTGAGGTCGATCGAGGCGCTTGCGTTTTTCTTATATAAAGGGGTGGAACCAATGAATTTAAAACATAATCTGTTTGAAAAAAAGGACGGCACTTTGAAGATCATGCATGATGATTTGACTGCTGCCACTAAGCTCGCAACAGAAATTATCCATTTATTGCCTACTGGAATTAGCAGCCGTCCTATTGTGTTTGTCTGTATTGGAACCGATCGGTCTACAGGCGATTCATTAGGTCCACTGATTGGTACATTTTTAGAGGAAAAAAAGATATCATCCTTCTTTGTATATGGAACGCTTGAAAATCCTATTCATGCAGTGAATTTAACAGAAAAACTAGAGGAAATTAAGAAAAAACATTTTAATCCTTTTATTATCGGCATTGATGCATGTTTAGGACGGTTAAAAAGTGTTGGAGTCATTCAAGTTGGAGAGGGACCTGTAAAGCCCGGAGCTGGTGTAAATAAAGAGCTTCCAGAGGTTGGTCATATGCATATAACAGGAATTGTCAATGTCAGCGGCTTTATGGAATTTTTCGTCCTGCAAAATACAAGGCTCCATCTTGTCTTAAATATGGCAAAAATCATCGCAAATGGGATTTATAAAGCAAGCTTAGCCTATGAGCCAAAGCATATTTTAACTTCCTTTAAATGGGATTTAGATTCTGAGCAAGAACATATTTGAACACCTATTTTCTATTATGTCAATGCTAACGCAATAATATCATGATAATAACGGAAGGAGAGAAAAGACAATTCTCTCCTTTTCTTTAATGTTGTGCACAATCATTCTTTAAAAATATAATTGATAATAATACATGATTGTCACTATTACCCCTACAACAAAAATACCCGGTAGTAAGTTAGCGACACGAATTTTTATTAGCCCAGTCAAATTTAATCCAATGGCAAAAATCATCACTCCGCCAGTCGCAGTCATTTCTTTAATAAAGCTATCCATAAGCAGCTTCGGTACAAACTGATCAATTTGTGTCGCGAAAAGAGCAATAAGTCCTTGATAAATTACCACGGGGATAGCTGAAAAGAGAACGCCTATCCCTAATGTCGTCGTCAATATTAAGGCAGTAAAACCGTCAATAATAGCTTTTGTATAAAGAACATCATGATCTCCACGAATCCCACTATCTAATGCACCAATAATCGCCATTGCACCGATGACAAAAATGAGAGTAGCGGTAACAAACCCTTGAGAAATACTGCCCTGGCTGCTTGAGCCCATTTTCCTTTCTAGCCAATCCCCAAGTGTATTCAGTTTATTCTCTAAAGCAAAATACTCCCCAATAACAGCCCCAAATACCAAACTAATAATCACAACTAAGAAATCCTCGCCCTTCAAGGCCATTTGCAGACCTAGAACGATCACAGCCAGTCCAATTGAATGCATAACAGTTCCTTTAATATTTTCAGGAATCCGATGCAGCATTTTACCTAATAAAGTACCAACAATGATTAACAATCCATTTACAAGCGTACCAAGAAGAAACATCCTTTTCACCTTACTCCAAAATTTCGTCATACGAATATTATTTACATACACTACCACGAAGAAGAGCCTCTTACAATCATTTTTTAAAAATTTCGTGTTTTTTAAAACTTTCAATTTATTTATTTTCGATAAATTTGTTCTACTTATGTGATCTTTTTAGCACAGACTTTATCGAAAACTCACATCGACCTTAGTACGCTAATAAACTCTCGTTTTAGCCAAAAAAAATAAACCATCCTTATGATGGCTTATAAAAGGTGTTAATTTGTTTCTAACAGCTCTAAAATTCGATCTAAGTCTTCTTTTGAAAAGAATTCAATTTCAATTTTCCCTTTATTGTTAGACTGTTTAATATTAACCGTTGTACCAAGTCTCTCCCGTAAAAAGGTTTCTTGTTCTTTAATAAAAACATCCTTCTTCTGGACAGGCTTCTTTGTTTCACGTGAAACATTATTTAGCTGCCCGATAAGCTGCTCTAATTGACGAACATTTAATCCATCCTTAATCGTCTTTTCAACTACTGCCATTAGCTTATCTTTGTTTCTTAAACCTAATAATGCACGGCCATGCCCCATAGAAATTTTATCTTCAGAGATCAAAGTCTGAATTTTGGGCGGCAATGAAAGTAAACGAATATGGTTAGCAATATGTGGACGGCTCTTGCCTAATCGTTTTGCAAGCTCTTCTTGGGTTATTTTTAGTTTTTCCATTAAAAGCTGGTAGGCAGCTCCTTCTTCAATCGGAGACAAATCCTCACGCTGCAGGTTCTCTAATATCGCAAGTTCCATCATTTGCTGCTCATTTAATTCTCTTACCACAACTGGAACTGTCTCTAATTTCGCAGCCTTAGCAGCGCGATAACGTCTTTCACCTACTACAATTTCATAGCCTTTAATGCTCTTTCGTGCAATGATCGGTTGAAGAATCCCATGCTCTAATATTGATTGCTTTAACTCTTCGATGGCTTCCTCCTCAAATACCTTCCGTGGTTGATAAGGATTGGGTCTCAACTCTTTCAATTTTATCTCTCTAACTGCTTCCTCTTTAGATTCCATGTTTGTAAAGAAAGCGTTAAGTCCCTTCCCTAAACCTTTAGCCATTTGAAACCACTTCCTTTGCTAAATCTATATACACCTCAGCTCCACGGGACTTTGGATCATAAGTAATAATAGGTTCACCATGACTTGGCGCTTCGCTTAGACGAATATTACGAGGAATTATGGTTCTATATACTTTATCTTGGAAATACTTCTTCACTTCATCAATGACCTGAATACCTAAATTCGTTCTCGCATCAAGCATGGTCAATAATACACCTTCAATTTTTAAATCATGATTCAAGTGCTTCTGAACAAGGCGAACAGTATTCAAAAGCTGACTTAGCCCTTCAAGTGCATAATATTCACATTGAACAGGAATAATGACAGCATCTGATGCTGTAAAAGAATTCAGCGTTAATAAGCCTAGTGAAGGTGGACAATCAATAATAATATAATCGAAATCCTCTTTAATCTCCTCTAATGCTCGTTTTAATCTAACTTCTCTTGAGATCGTTGGCACTAATTCAATTTCCGCTCCTGCAAGCTGTATCGTTGCAGGGATCGCATATAGGTTTTCAACAGATGTCGGGCGAATGACCTTCGTCGCTTCAACATCATCTACTAAAACATCATAAATACATTGATCTACATCAGCTTTCTCAATTCCTACCCCGCTCGTTGCATTTCCTTGAGGGTCAATATCCACTAGCAGGACTTTCTTTCCTATGTATGCTAAACATGCACCAAGATTAACGGAGGTAGTTGTTTTTCCTACTCCGCCCTTTTGGTTTGCAATCGAAATTACTTTGCCCACGATGTCACCTACTTTCATTATTAATTTCATCTTCTATTTGTTATGAATAGTTTTTAGTTTAATTGGAAAATTATCTGGCAAGCTTGTAAATTAGCAATCATGTATTCTATTTTATCGCAGATTAACGGACAGTAAAACCCTAACCATCTAAAATTCAAAGAACACACATAAATAGATTTAGGTTAACTGTTTGTAAAAGCCTGATTTTGAAGAACAAAGACTAAGAACGCCATGTCCTGTGGCTACGTCTTTGTGAACCACATCGTGTGGGCAACCAACACTTAGTAGTAGATTATGGTCTGGAGAAATAAATGATTTGAAGGGATTTTTGCAGTAAAAAAAGATGAGAAATTAAACAAGAAGTCTGCTTAATTTCTCATAGGTCATTATTTTTATTATTTCTTTTTAGGAATTTTGATTGTAATTTGATAGAATTCATCAAATTCTTCTTCATGGGAATCTAAATTAATTCCGCTATCTGAGACCATTGTTAATGATTGACGGATTGTATTAACCGCAATTCGCATATCCTTGCTAAATGCTTTTCTTTTTGGCTTTGGTTTAGGATTATTTTGCTCTAAAAGCCGAACAACCCGATCTTCTGTCTGCTTGACATTTAGATTTTTCTCAATAATTTCCTCAACTAGCTTCACTTGCTTCTCAGGATCTTTAAGTGGAATTAGAGAACGAGCATGGCGCTCTGTAATCGCCTTACACAATAATGCATCCTGAACTTCTTGAGGTAGCTTTAATAACCGAAGCTTGTTCGCAACGGTTGATTGTCCCTTTCCTAGACGCTGGGCTAATGCCTCTTGCGTTAGATTATGTAATTCCAATAGTTTTCCATATGCAACGGCTTCTTCAATCGGGGATAATTCTTCCCTTTGCAGGTTTTCAATTAATGCAACAGATGCCGTTTCCGTATCATTTAAATTTTTAATAATGGCTGGAGCTTCGTCCCAGCCAAGCTTCTTCATGGCCCGCCATCTACGTTCACCAGCAATTATTTCAAACTGGCCATTTTCAAACTCTCGAACAACAATCGGTTGAATAATGCCATGTGTATGTATCGTTCGTGACAGTTCCTCAATTTTTTCATCATCAAATAGCGTTCTTGGCTGAAAACGGTTAGGAACAATATGATCAATGGGGATTTTCTTTATTTCTTCGAATTCCGCTATCTTCTCAATATCCACTTGTTCTTGCTTTTCTATTTCTGCTTGTTCTTGCTTTTCTAATTCTGCTTGTTCTTGCTTTTCTATTTCTGCTTGTTCTCCCTTTTCGCCTAGGCCAAAAAAGCGTGAAAAAGAATGCTTCATCACCCTACACCACCTTTACGAAACTCCCTATTACATATTCTCGATAATATTGACAAGTCCTGCCGAAAATCAGCAATAATTAAGTTTTTTCAATAAAAAACACCACTATTACACCATCTGCTGGCAAAATTCATTTTAGTACGCTATATACATACAGACTAATTATGCCATATTTCTTTTAAAAACGTAATACTATTCAATTGGAGTTTTGTTTGGAGTCCCAGGTTTCCTTGGGTATTTTTTCGGTGTAGCCTTTTCCTTATTAATGATTAATATATTCCGTTCACTTTCTTCCTTAGGAAGTGTAAAGGAATAAGATTGTTGCAATCTTCCGCCAAGAATGGCTATCGCTTTTTTTCCTACATCTAATTCTTCCCTGGCACTTGCACCTTTCATCGCTACAAATGTGCCGCCTGTTTTCACAAGTGGCAGGCATAGTTCACTAAGAACGGAAAGTCTTGCGACAGCACGAGCAGTAACAACGTCGAAGGTCTCACGATATTCTTTTTTCTGACCAAATGTTTCTGCACGATCATGGATTAATTGAATATTCTTCAATCCAAGTTCTTTCGATAAATGCTCTAAAAAGCCAATTCGCTTATTAAGAGAATCGACAATGGTAATCCTTAATTCAGGAAAGGCAATTTTAATCGGCAGACTCGGAAAACCTGCACCTGCTCCTACATCACATAAGTGAAATGGCTGATTAAAATCAAAATAAAAAGCAGCAGTAATAGAATCGTAAAAATGCTTTAAATAAACTTCTGACTTATCTGTAATAGCGGTTAGATTCATTTTCTCGTTCCATTCCACTAATATCGAATAATACATCTCATATTGTTCAATTTGCTGGGGCGAAAGGTTGATTCCCTTCGCTGCCAGCGCTTCTATAAATTGTTCTGTATTCATTTGCTATTCCTTTCCTGATACCTTGGCAATTCGTCCTTGCTCAATATAAACAAGCAAAATCGAAATATCAGCAGGGTTCACACCAGAGATTCGAGAGGCTTGCGCAATGGATAATGGCATGACTTCTTTTAAGTTATGTCTTGCTTCCATCGCAAGACCTGTAATAGCATCATAATCAATGTTATCAGGGATTTTTTTGTCTTCCATTTTCTTTAATCGTTCAACCTGCTGAAGCGACTTCTCGATATAGCCTTCATATTTAATTTGAATTTCCACTTGTTCTTCAACTTCATGATCGAGCTTTTCTTCACCAGGAACGAGCTTCCAAATATGCTCATATGTCATTTCTGGTCGTTTCAAAAGGTCCGATGCCCGAATTCCATCTTTTAATTCACTACCGCCTTGACTATTAATTAACTCTTGAACATCCATTGACGGTTTAAGGATAATACTTTTTAACCGCTCAATTTCTGCTTCAATCAATTGTTTCTTAGCAAGAAATTTTTTATAACGCTCTTCACTAATAAGACCGACAGAATATCCAAGCTCTGTTAATCGTAAATCAGCATTATCATGGCGCAGCAATAAGCGATATTCAGCACGTGAAGTCAGCAAGCGATATGGTTCCTGTGTTCCTTTTGTAATTAGGTCATCAATCATAACCCCAATATAGGCATCCGAACGGCTCAGAATAACCTCTTCTTTTCCTAAAATGTTCATAGCGGCGTTAATCCCTGCCATAAGACCCTGTGCAGCTGCTTCCTCATAGCCGGAAGTACCATTAATTTGCCCTGCTGTATATAAATTTTTTACCTTTTTCGTCTCTAATGTAGGCCATAGCTGAGTCGGTCTAACAGAATCATATTCAATCGCATATCCTGCACGCATCATTTTAGCGTTTTCCAAGCCTGGAACACTGCGGAGGAGGTCATGCTGAACTTCCTCTGGCAAGCTTGTCGATAAACCTTGAACATAAACCTCTTGCGTATTCCGCCCTTCCGGCTCTAAGAAAATTTGGTGACGTGGTTTATCATTGAAACGAACCACTTTATCTTCTATGGATGGACAGTAACGTGGCCCTTTCCCTTTAATCATTCCTGAATACATCGGGGACCGGTGTAAATTGTCTTCGATTATTTGATGTGTTCTTTCACTTGTATACGTAAGCCAGCACGGCAGCTGATCTGTAATAAATTTGGTCGTTTCATAAGAAAAAGCTAGCGGCGTATCATCACCAGGTTGAATTTCTGTTTTACTATAATCAATTGTGTGACTGTTAACACGTGGAGGTGTACCTGTTTTAAAGCGTTCAAGCTCAAAACCGATTTCCTCAAGATGCTCAGAAAGCTTAATAGATGGCTGCTGATTATTCGGACCACTTGAATACTTCAGCTCCCCTAATATAATTTCTCCCCTTAAAAATGTCCCTGTCGTTATAATAACAGCTTTCGATTGATAGACGGCACCTGTTTTTGTAATAACCCCTTTACAAACACCATCCTCCACAATCAATTGCTCAACCATACCTTGTATAAGCGTTAGATTCGGTTCATTTTCAAGTGTCTTTTTCATTTCATGCTGATACATAAACTTATCAGCTTGTGCTCTTAATGCCCGGACTGCTGGGCCTTTCCCTGTGTTCAGCATACGCATTTGGATATAGGTTTTATCTAGATTTTTAGCCATCTCCCCACCCAAAGCGTCAATTTCTCTAACTACGGTCCCTTTTGCTGGTCCTCCGATTGACGGATTACATGGCATAAAAGCAACCATATCTAAATTAATGGTGACAACTAATGTCTTTGCTCCAATACGGGCGGACGCAAGGCCAGCTTCACAGCCTGCATGACCTGCCCCGACGACAATGACATCATATGTTCCAGCTTCATATGGCATGATGCTGCCTCCTTTTTTTATTTCTTGTATTGGTTCCTTCGCTTTTCTATTTGTCTAGCTGCAGCGCCTACCCCCTCGAGGTCACAAGCCAATCCTCTCATAAAGGTAAAAAACACCTTTCTGAGAGGCTCGACTTGTGCTTGTCGGGGGTGTACAAGGCGCTTCCGCTTTTCTATTTGTCTAGCTCCGAGCGCCATCAGCTCGAGGTCTTAAGCCAATCCGTCATGAAGGTAAAGTACGACCTTCACGCCGGCTCGTCTTAAGCTTGAGGCCCGCAGGAAGAGGGTCATGCAGACGTTGCCACAGGACGTGGCGTACTTAGTCTGCGTTCCTTGAATAAACAGGCGCTCTCCGCTTTTCTATTTCCCTAAGCAGAATTGGGAGAATAGCTGATCGATCAAGCTTTCATGGACGCTATCTCCAATTATTTCTCCGAGAAGTTCCCATGTTCTAGTGTAATCAATTTGGACGATATCAATTGGTGTTCCCATTTCAACAGCCATAAGAGCATCTTCCATCGCATTAAATGCTTGATTCAATAAGGCGATATGACGTGAATTGGATACATACGTCATATCCCTCGCTTCGATTGAGCCTTCGAAAAATAGAGAAGCAATTGCTTCTTCTAGTTCGTCTACTCCTTTATCTTCTAGTAAGGATGTTGAAACAAGCTTATGTTTTTGTGAAAGTTCTTGAACACGGTCCATATCAATCTGCTGCGGCAAGTCTGTTTTATTGACAATGACTATAACATCCATACCCTCAACAGCTTTAAATAAATTCACATCTTCCTCAGTTAAAGCATCCGAATAATTAAGAACAAGCAAAATAAGATCCGCTTCTTTTAATACTTGCCGGGATCTTTCCACACCGATTCGCTCCACGATATCTTCTGTTTCACGTATTCCTGCCGTATCCAATAATCTTAATGGCACACCACGAACATTCACATACTCTTCAATAACATCACGTGTCGTTCCTGGGATATCCGTAACAATTGCTTTATTTTCTTGTACAAGACTATTCAATAATGAAGATTTCCCTACATTCGGACGCCCGACGATAACCGTTGATAAACCCTCACGTAAAATTTTCCCCTGATGAGATGTACGGAGCAGTTTTTCAATTTCCTCTTTGACATAGGTGCCCTTCTCTAATAAAAGCTGATGGGTCATCTCTTCAACATCATCATATTCAGGATAGTCAATATTCACTTCTACATGTGCAAGCGTCCCTAAAATTTCCTGCCGCAGCTTATTAATAAGCTTTGAAAGGCGCCCTTCCATTTGACCTAAAGCGACATTCATTGCTCGATCGGTTTTTGCCCGAATTAAATCCATCACTGCTTCCGCTTGCGATAAATCAATCCGTCCATTTAAGAAGGCTCTCTTCGTAAATTCACCTGGCTCTGCAAGTCTTGCTCCATTACTTAAAAGCAGCTGAAGCACCCGGTTAACAGATGCAATCCCACCATGGCAGTTAATTTCAACTACATCCTCTTTCGTAAAGGTTTTCGGAGCCTTCATAACCGACACCATTACTTCTTCAGCAATTTCATTTGTCTTCGGATCAATCATTTGGCCGTAGTGAATAGTATGTGACGCTACCACTTTAAGCCTTTTTCCTCCAACTCCTCTAAACATCTTGTCCGCTATAGCGATGGCATCATCACCACTCAACCGCACAATAGCAATGGCTCCCTCTCCCATTGGTGTTGATATCGCTGCAATTGTATCAAACTCCATTCCATTCCACCTCGTTTCATTCAAAGCTTTTATCTACTAGCTAAAAATTTCATTATTTATTTCTCCAAATTAATAGAATATCACATGCCTTTTTTTTAGAAAACAAGTATGACTTTTTTATAAAAAATTTGATGAAGCCCAAAACTTGTCCACAAGATTAACTTTTTTTAGTTTAAGGTTCTTTATCCACAACCACCAAGAATAAATATGTTTTATTTTAACTTATCCACATGTGAATAACAATAATAGCTACGATTTCTTCCTATACCCTTTTATTTGCCAAAAAAAGAACCCAATCAAATGATTGGGTTCCTAACATTTATTTATTTGGCGCAATCACAAGATGGCGATGCGGATCATTTCCACTGGAAAAAGTTTTTATCTTCTTATTCTCTGCCAGAGCCGTATGAATAACCTTACGTTCATAGGATGGCATCGGCTCTAAAGCCACATTCTCTCCTGTTTTAATTGCCTTTTGTGCAAGTCGTTCCGCTAGCTGAATAAGCGTTTCGCTGCGTCTTTTGCGATAATCCTCTGCATCGAGCAAAACGTTCAAATATTGATCTGAATAACGATTCATAACTAGCTGTGTTAAATATTGTAATGAATTTAAAGTCTGTCCTCTTTTTCCTATGAATAAGGCTATTTTATCCCCTGAGAGAATAAATTGGATGTTCCTTCCATCATTTATTTCTTCAATTTCAATTTGAGCACCCATTTTTTCACTTATTTCTAAGAGAAACTTCTTACCTTCTTCAATCGGATCTTGCTTCTTTATAACTTTAACAATTGCAGGTCGTGAACCAAAAATTCCAAAAATGCCCTTTTTACCTTCATCGACAATAGTAATATCTGCGCGATCTTCGGATGTCTGTAACTGAGCTAGAGCAGACTTTACTGCTTCATTGACGGTAGTCCCCGTAGCAGTTACTTGTTTCACTTTTTTGCTCCTCCTGCTTTACCCGTTGCTGTCGCTTTCAGCTCCGGACCTTTAATAAAATATGTTTGAACAATCATAAAGATATTACCTACTACCCAGTACAATGAAAGTGCTGCCGGGAAGTTGATGGCAAAAACGATGATCATAATCGGCATCAACCAAAGCATCATAGCCATTTGCGGATTTTGATTGGCAGTTCCTGCCATCATCATCTTTTGCTGAATGAAAGTTGTAACACCTGCGATGAGCGGCAATAAATAAATTGGATCTGGAGCACCAAGCTCAAACCATAAAAATGAATGAGCCTTGATCTCTTGTGTTCGAGAAATCGCATGGTAAAACCCCATTAAAATTGGCATCTGAATCAATAATGGGAAACATCCAGCTAATGGATTTACACCGTGCTGTTGAAATAATGCCATCGTTTCCTGCTGCAGCTTTTGCTGCGTTTTTTGATCCTTTGAGCTGTACTTTTCTTTTAATTTTTGCATTTCAGGCTGTATTGCCTGCATTGCCTTCGAGCTTTTCGTCTGTTTAATCATTAATGGAAGCAAAACTAGGCGAATGGTAATTGTTACGAGAATAATCGATAAGCCGTAGTTGCCTCCTGTAATTTCTGCAACCTTTATTATAAAAAGTGAAAGCGGATATACAATGTACTGATTCCAAAAGCCTTCGCTCTGGGATGTAATCGGCTGATTAATTTCTGAACAGCCTGACAGCAGCGCCATCACAAAAATTAAACCGAATACTAGAAGTATTCTTTTCTTCAAACGGTTATTCCTCCTTACTACTATGGAAATTGTATATGAAAAATGTATCTCCTCATTTATCCCCTTCTGAAAAGCTATGATCACTATACTAATTCAGAAGATTGTGGAAAAACAAACTTAAATACATAGTAACATTTTTAAAAGATCATGTCTTTTATAAAGGAAATTTATTAATCGTTGATTTTTGATTTCATTATCGGATTTAAAAATATGACTATTTATCATTATTGCCAGGCATTTGTTTAGTCAAAACCTTTGAAATCTTTAATACATGCATGAGACTCTTTTTTATTTCATGAAATCCCATATCAGCAACTGGCTTTCGCGCAATAATAATATAATCATATTGATTATGTATCTCATGTTCCAGCTCATGAAAAGCCTGACGAACATATCGTTTGATCTGATTTCTTGTTACAGCGTTTCCAATCTTTTTGCTCACTGAAAGACCAATCCGAAAATGCTCTTGATCTGGCTTTTTAAGCGAGTACACAACAAATTGCCGATTTGCAAAAGATTTTCCTTTTTTAAAGGCTTCTTGGAATTCTTTATTTTTTTTTACTCTAAATTCTTTTTTCATGACCTTTACCTACCCTTTCATAGAAAAGCGTAAGCTCACTTACAATGGAAAAAATAATATCTATTAGATTATGGAAAAAAAGACCACTGACGTTTCAGTGGCCTAAGCAGATAATACTTTTCTTCCTTTACGGCGGCGACGAGCAAGGACGTTACGTCCGTTCGGAGTGCTCATGCGGCTGCGGAATCCATGAACCTTACTTCTTTTACGTTTGCTTGGTTGGTAAGTTCTTTTCATTATATGACACCTCCCTGAGGAATAGCTGTTAAAGACAGTCTTACTAATTATAAAGATGTAACTAGAAAGTTGTCAACTGGAAGAATATCGTATGCGCCTTGATCAGACTCAGACCTATCTAATTTTTTTTTAGCCCTGCGTCTATTAGATGTGGGCGCTGCAAAAGCCTCATTTGAAGCTAGGCAGTTTTCTATTCAAGAAAGCTATTCATATTATTCTAAATATCCACCTAGAAATTTTACCCTCTTTTTAAAGCTATGTCACTTAAAAATTTGTTTATTAAAAAAGTAATTTTCTCCAATTATTTGTTATTACTTCACTGTGTGGATAATTTTTCGACATGTTTTTTATTATCCACAGCACATATTTACAGCTTTTTCACACAATCAATCCTTGTGGACAATTTAAGTCCACAGGCTCTTATGCTTGTGGATAAAATCTGAAAAAACGTTGCACCTCTTAGGAATATCTGTTATCATATTTGTGTTTTCACACTTAATAATTCTATGTGCATAACTTCATTATCCACAGATTGTGGATAACTTGTGGATGAGTTATTCTAAGAGGTTGTAAAACCTTGTCCACAGATAGTGGATATTGTCGAAATCCTATTTTTCTTCCTTATTATATGTTTTTCCACATACACAGGCTTGTATATTTATAAAAATATAGGTTGTACTGGTGGTATAACCTATATTTTTTTTGGATGTATCATTCTAAAGCACGATATTTAGGGATGGTTGACCTAAGGACTAAGGGGGCAATATCCCGTAAAAGCACGATCAGTGAGAATGGAAAGCAGACAAAAAAACTTGGTGTCCAATGCTACGCGTCTGCACTATCAAGTCCTTTGAATCGAATCCCTCTGCTGATTGAAGTTTTACTTTATCGCAATGTATGAATGCTTTACATCCAAAGTTTCATTTTCTTTAATAGCAAAAAGCAAAGGAGGGCTTTCAATTGGAGAACATTGCGGATCTTTGGAATACAGCTCTTGCCAGCATCGAAATGAAAATAAGCAAACCAAGTTATGAAACATGGCTGAAGTCGACAAAAGCGCACTCTCTTAAAAGTGACAGCTTAGTGATCACAGCGCCAAATGAGTTTGCTCGTGACTGGCTAGAAGAACGTTATTCCCAACTGATCTCTGGAATTCTCTACGACATTACTGGAGAAGAATTAGGAGTAAAATTTATTATTCCTCAAAATCAAAGCGAAGAAGGATTGAATCCCTCAAATCCGCCAAAAAAGCTAGACAAAGAGGAAGAGCATCCTGAATTGCCTTTAAACATGCTTAATCCAAAATATACTTTTGATACGTTTGTCATTGGTTCAGGAAACCGCTTTGCTCATGCTGCATCATTGGCTGTAGCTGAGGCACCAGCTAAAGCCTATAATCCATTATTTATTTATGGAGGGGTAGGTCTAGGGAAAACTCACCTTATGCACGCTATTGGCCATTATGTTTTAGATCATAATCCATCAGCTAAAGTAGTTTATTTATCATCAGAAAAATTTACCAATGAATTTATTAATTCGATTCGTGACAATAAGGCTGTCGATTTTCGCAATAAATATCGAAAAGTAGATGTCCTTCTTATTGATGATATTCAGTTTTTGGCCGGAAAAGAATCAACTCAAGAGGAATTTTTCCATACTTTTAATACATTGCATGAGGAAAGCAAGCAAATTATCATTTCAAGTGATCGTCCGCCAAAGGAAATACCTACACTTGAAGATAGACTTCGTTCAAGATTTGAATGGGGCCTCATTACTGATATAACACCACCTGATCTCGAAACAAGAATCGCTATTCTCCGCAAAAAAGCGAAGGCTGAAGGATTGGATATCCCAAATGAAGTAATGCTTTACATCGCTAATCAAATTGATTCCAATATCCGTGAATTAGAAGGAGCTCTTATTCGCGTTGTCGCGTATTCATCCTTAATTAATAAAGATATCAACGCCGATTTAGCAGCTGAAGCCCTTAAAAACATCATCCCAAGCTCAAAACCTAAGGTGATCACCATTCTAGATATCCAGCGCGTTGTCGGAGAACACTATCATGTTAAATTAGAGGATTTTAAAGCGAAGAAAAGAACAAAATCAGTTGCTTTTCCACGGCAAATCGCTATGTACTTATCAAGAGAGCTTACAGATTTTTCTTTGCCAAAGATTGGAGAAGAATTCGGTGGAAGAGACCATACCACAGTAATTCATGCACATGAAAAAATATCAAAATTAATACAAACAGATACTCATTTCCAAAAACAGATTAAAGAAATTCATGAAGTACTAAAAGTATAGTGTGCATAACATCATAGAGGTTACACACAGTCTGTCCACATGTGGATAGACTGTATTTCCTTTCAAAAATGCAGTTATCCACATGTTAACAAGTCCTACTAGTACTTCTAGTATTTTTAAAAGAAAAATATATACTAAAAATATATAAAAAATGCTCAAAACGGAGGATTAAAAAATGAGATTTATAATCCAACGGGATCGTTTAGTTCAAAGCGTTCAAGATGTAATGAAAGCAGTAACGAGCCGTACAACTATTCCAATATTAACTGGTATCAAAATTGTAGCGACATCAGAGGGAGTAACATTAACAGGAAGTGATTCTGATATTTCGATTGAATCATTTATTCCAAAAGAAGAAGACGGAGATGAAATTGCAGAAATTAAACAAACTGGCTCCATTGTACTTCAAGCGAAGTTTTTTAGTGAAATCGTGAAAAAGCTGCCAACTGACTCTGTTGAAATTCATGTAGAAAATCAATTGCAAACAATCATCCGTTCAGGTAAATCGGAATTCAAATTGAACGGCTTAGATGCGGAAGAGTATCCTCTGTTACCACAAATAACAGAAGAAAATGTGATTAAAATTCCTACAGATCTTTTAAAAGCTATGATTCGTCAAACTGTTTTTTCAGTGTCCACCTCAGAAACACGCCCAATCTTGACAGGTGTAAACTGGGGGGTAGAAAATGGTGAATTAACCTGTATTGCAACAGATAGCCATCGCTTAGCTTTAAGAAAAGCGAGCATCGAGACAGAAACTGCTGAACACTATAATGTCGTTATCCCAGGAAAAAGCTTAAACGAATTAAGTAAAATATTAGACGATACGAATAAATTAGTTGAAATCGTTATTACAGAAAATCAAGTTTTATTCAAAGCGAAACACCTTTTATTTTTCTCTAGATTACTAGAAGGAAATTATCCTGATACTTCAAGACTTATTCCAACGGAAAGCAAAACAGATGTTGTAGTGAACACGAAGGAATTTTTACATGCCATTGATCGTGCTTCTTTATTGGCTAGAGAAGGAAGAAATAATGTCGTTAAATTTACAACAAATGAAGATGAAGTGATTGAAATATCCTCAAATACACCAGAAATCGGACATGTTGTTGAAGAGCTACAGAGTCAATCAATTGAAGGAGAAGAGCTAAAGATATCCTTCAGTGCTAAATTCATGATTGACGCACTAAAAACACTGGAAGGATCAGAAATTAAAATAAGTTTCACAGGTGCGATGAGACCATTTGTTATTCGCCCCATCAATGATAATTCCATTCTCCAGCTCATATTGCCAGTAAGAACCTATTAGAAATTTATGCAGAAGAAGAGCTGCCAGATCAAGCTGGTAGCTCTTCATTTTTAAAGGAACTTGGCTTCAACATTGAGGAGTGTTAAAGCTTTTCTTTGTATATTAGTCAATTATTTAGTAAAATAAAGTATTAGATCCCATTCTAGAAATTGTTGATTTTCAAACAATCAGAAAGAGTGACAATATGACAGAAATTAATATAGACACCGAGTATATTACATTAGGTCAATTACTTAAGGCTGCAGATGTTATCCAGTCAGGCGGAATGGCTAAATGGTTTTTAAGTGAATATAAAGTATTTATTAATGGCGAGCAAGACCAAAGAAGAGGAAGAAAGCTCCGTACGGGAGATCAAATAAACATTCCAGGCTTTGGTTTGTTTGTTATTGTTTAAAGAAAGTAGAGAGTTATATTTAAAAGGATGTAGCGTCCATGCATATAGAGCATTTGCTGTTAAAAAATTATCGTAACTATAATGAGCTAGAGGTAAACTTCGAAAATAAGGTGAATGTGATTTTAGGAGAAAATGCACAAGGGAAAACAAATGTCATGGAATCAATCTATGTTTTAGCCATGGCAAAATCGCATCGAACCTCAAATGATAAAGATCTTATTCGCTGGGACGAAGAGTATGCTAAAATAGAAGGTAGGGTCCGAAAAATAAGCGGATCATTGCCTATGCAATTAGTGATCTCTAAAAAGGGAAAAAAGGCAAAATGCAACCATATTGAGCAGCAAAAATTAAGCCAATATATTGGAAATATGAATGTTGTCATGTTTGCACCAGAGGATCTTCATCTTGTAAAAGGCAGCCCTCAAGTGAGACGACGTTTTATTGATATGGAAATTGGTCAAGTATCTCCCGTTTATTTGCATGATATAAGCCAATATCAAAAAATTCTTCAGCAGCGCAATCACTATTTAAAGCAGCTGCAAATGAAAAAGCAAACAGACCATACGATGCTTGAAATATTGACAGAACAATATATACAGTGTGCAGTAAAAATCATCTCAAAGCGCTTCGAATTCCTTCACCTGCTAGAAAATTGGGCGAAACCGATTCATGAGGGAATATCAAGGGGGCTAGAATCATTGAAAATCCAGTACAAGCCGTCCGCTGATGTATCAGAAGATCAAGATTTGTCGAAAATGATAAATGTATATGAGGATAAATTTGGTAAAATAAAGAATAGAGAGATAGAACGTGGTGTAACGATGTTCGGACCTCATCGAGACGATCTACTCTTTTATGTTAACGGGCGTGATGTGCAAACCTTTGGATCCCAGGGGCAGCAAAGAACAACCGCTTTATCTGTTAAGCTTGCTGAAATAGAACTCATTCATGCAGAAATTGGCGAATATCCACTTCTCCTTCTAGATGATGTTCTATCTGAGCTTGATGATTACAGACAATCTCATCTGCTAAATACAATCCAAGGGAAGGTACAAACCTTCGTCACAACGACAAGCGTAGATGGAATTGATCATCAAACATTAAAGGAGGCTGCTACTTTTAAGGTGGAAGCCGGGAGCATGATAAAGATTCAATGAGGTGAGCCTTTGTACATCCATGTTGGAGAAGATATTTTAGTTCAGTCCAAAGATATTATTGCCATTATTGATAAACAAAGTGTCAGCTCTTCTAAAACGATAGAAGAGTTTTTAGAACGTCAAAAGCACACTATCATTAACCTCTCGAAAGGGTCATACAAATCAGTGGTTATTACCACAACGGAAATCTATTTTTCCCCATTGGCTTCAGGTACATTAAAAAAGCGTTCCAATAGATCAACAATTCAAGAATATTAAAAGATAACAGTTTGGCGTTACAAGAAGACAAGCACGCCAAGCTTTTTTATAAATTATTGATATTGAAGTAATGCATATGAAAGTGTAGGTGATCGATGTGTCAATGGAGCAAAAGGCTGTGCAGGAACAGTCCTATGATGCGAATCAGATACAGGTTCTAGAGGGTCTTGAAGCAGTAAGGAAACGTCCCGGAATGTATATAGGCTCTACGAGTGGGAAAGGTCTTCACCATCTAGTATGGGAAATCGTAGACAATAGTATTGACGAAGCATTGGCCGGATATTGTTCAGAAATTAATGTGTGCATCGAGAAAGATAATAGTATTACCGTAATTGATAACGGACGCGGAATCCCTGTGGGTATTCAGGAGAAAATGGGTCGTCCAGCTGTAGAAGTCATCATGACTGTCCTCCATGCAGGAGGGAAATTCGGCGGTGGCGGATACAAGGTATCTGGTGGTTTACACGGAGTGGGTGCATCAGTTGTAAATGCACTTTCTACAGAATTAGAAGTTTATGTTCATCGTGATGGACATATTCACTATATAAAATTTGAACGCGGGGTTGTATCTGAGGAACTAAAGATTATCGGCGAGACCGATCACACAGGATCCACGATTCATTTCAAGCCAGATCCAGAAATTTTTACAGAAACAACTGTATATGAGTTTGAAACGTTAGCAAATAGAATTCGAGAATTAGCCTTCTTAAATCGTGGACTCAAAATTACAATTGAGGATAAACGAGAAGAAAATAAAAAACTTGAATACATGTATGAGGGCGGAATAAAGTCATACGTTGAGCATTTGAATCGTTCAAAAGAAGCCCTTCACGAAGAACCGATTTATATTGAGGGTGAGCGGGAAGGAATTAATGTTGAAGTATCTATTCAGTACAATGATGGCTATACAAGCAATATTTATTCCTTTGCCAATAATATTAATACCTATGAGGGCGGAACCCATGAAGTCGGCTTCAAAACTGCCCTAACAAGGGTCATTAATGATTATGCCCGTAAAAACGGTATATTTAAAGATAACGATGCTAATTTGTCTGGTGAGGATGTTCGCGAAGGGTTGACGGCGATTATTTCGATCAAGCATCCTGATCCTCAATTTGAAGGGCAGACCAAAACAAAGCTAGGAAATTCGGAAGCAAGAGCTATTACTGATACAGTTTTCTCAGAAGCATTAGAAAAATTCCTGCTAGAAAATCCGACGACAGCTCGTAAAATCGTTGAAAAAGGACTTATGGCTGCAAGGGCAAGAGATGCTGCCAAAAAAGCGAGAGAACTAACTAGAAGAAAAAGTGCGCTTGAAGTATCAAGTCTGCCAGGGAAATTATCAGACTGTTCTTCTAAGGATGCTTCTATTTCAGAATTATTTATTGTTGAGGGTGACTCTGCCGGTGGATCTGCTAAGCAAGGCCGCGATCGCCACTTCCAAGCGATACTCCCATTAAGAGGGAAAATCTTGAATGTCGAGAAGGCACGGCTCGATAAAATTCTATCCAATAATGAAGTTCGTGCCATGATCACAGCTGCTGGTACAGGCATTGGTGAAGATTTCGATATTTCAAAAGCGAGATACCATAAAATTGTGATCATGACGGATGCGGATGTCGATGGTGCACATATACGTACTCTATTATTAACATTCTTTTACCGTTATATGAGACAAATAATTGAAGCTGGTTATGTATATATTGCACAGCCACCTCTATATAAAGTACAACAGGGTAAAAAAATCGAGTATGCCTATAATAGCTCACAGCTTGAAGAAATTCTTGCAAATTTATCAAGTCAACCTAAGCCGAATATACAACGGTATAAAGGTTTGGGAGAAATGAACGCAGGACAGCTTTGGGAGACAACAATGGATCCAGAGACAAGAACCCTGCTGCAAGTAAGTCTTGAAGATGCAATTGAAGCAGACGAAACTTTTGAAATTCTAATGGGGGATAAAGTAGAGCCCCGCCGTCAGTTCATTGAAGAAAATGCTTTGTATGTAAAGAATTTAGATATATAAGAAAAGCGCAAGCGCCTTCGGAACAATCAAAGTACAGATTGTTACTGCGATGATTACTCTATGGAGCTTTCCGTAGTGCTCACCCTAAGGCAAGCATAAGACGGGCCGACAGGAAGGTTGTTCTTTAACCTTCTTGGCGGACTGGCTTATGACCTTGAGGTCGACAAAAACGCGACGTCCTTGTCGCATTGTCGACACTAGTACGTCCTGTACTTCGGGGGTAGGCGCTGGAGCTAGACATTTCTCTAACTCGAGAAAAGTTATACTTTTTTATCTTTTTAGTAAAACCAGGATAAATCCTGGTTTTCTAAGATTCATGCACAAAAAAAAAAATGAACTGTAGGAAGTTTCACTTATTAAGGGAGGTTCTTTAAATGGCTGAAACTCCGAAGCCCCAAGTAAAGGAAAGAAATATTAGTGAGGAAATGCGTGAATCTTTCCTTGACTATGCTATGAGTGTTATTGTTTCACGTGCTCTTCCTGATGTGCGTGACGGTTTAAAGCCAGTACATCGCCGTATTTTATATGCGATGCATGATCTTGGAATGCATTCTGATAAGCCGTATAAAAAATCAGCACGTATCGTTGGGGATGTAATAGGTAAATACCATCCTCATGGTGACTCAGCAGTGTATGAAACAATGGTGCGGATGGCCCAAGATTTTAACTACCGTTACATGCTTGTAGATGGACATGGGAACTTTGGTTCTGTTGATGGTGATTCTGCAGCTGCAATGCGTTATACGGAAGCACGTATGTCGAAAATCTCAATGGAACTCTTAAGAGATATTAATAAAGATACCATTGACTTTCAAGATAACTATGATGGAGAAGAAAAAGAACCAGTTGTTTTGCCTGCTAGATTCCCTAATCTATTAGTGAATGGTACATCTGGAATAGCGGTTGGAATGGCGACAAATATCCCACCACATCAGCTAGGAGAAGTGATTGATGGGGTTTTAGCTGTGAGCAAGGATCCTGATATTACGATCCCAGAGCTAATGGATATTATTCCTGGACCAGATTTTCCAACGTCAGGTATGATTCTAGGAAGAAGCGGTATTCGTAAAGCTTATGAAACTGGAAAGGGCTCGATCACTTTAAGAGCCAAAGTAGAGATAGAACAAAAAGCAAATGGTAGAGAAACAATTATTGTTAATGAAATTCCTTACCAAGTTAATAAAGCGAAATTAATTGAGAGAATTGCGGAACTCGTTAGAGAAAAGAAAATTGATGGCATATCCGATCTCCGTGATGAATCAGATCGTGAAGGTATGAGAATTGTCATTGAAGTCCGAAAAGATGCCAATGCTAGTGTTTTACTGAATAATCTTTATAAGCAAACAGCCATGCAAACGAGCTTTGGGATTAATATGCTAGCGTTAGTAGATGGTGAACCAAAGGTATTAAACTTAAAGCAATGCTTGGCGCATTATCTTGACCATCAGAAGGTGGTTATCCGCCGCAGGACAGAATTTGAATTAAGAAAAGCGGAAGCTCGGGCTCATATTTTAGAGGGCTTACGGGTTGCTCTTGATCATTTAGACGAAGTAATTACTCTTATTCGCAGTTCCCAGACAGCGGATATTGCCAGAGAGGGTCTCATAACTAAGTTTGACCTTTCAGAAAAGCAAGCACAAGCGATTCTAGATATGCGTCTTCAACGCTTAACAGGATTAGAACGAGAAAAAATTGAAGAAGAATATGCAAACTTAGTGAAATTAATTGCAGAACTTAAAGCAATTTTAGCGGATGAGGAAAAAGTACTTGAAATTATCCGTGAAGAATTACTTGAAATTAAAGAAAGATTTAATGATGAGCGCCGCACTGAAATTGTTGCGGGAGGAATTGAACAAATTGAAGATGAAGACTTGATTCCTCAAGAAAATATTGTCATTACTTTAACACATAAAGGCTATATTAAGCGTCTGCCAGTATCCACTTACCGAGCTCAAAAACGCGGAGGCCGCGGGATTCAAGGTATGGGAACAAATGAGGATGACTTTGTAGAGCATTTAATAACAACATCTACTCATGATACAATTCTATTCTTTACGAATAAAGGAAAAGTTTATCGGTCTAAGGGGTACGAGATCCCAGAATTTAGCCGAACAGCAAAAGGGATTCCGATTGTTAACCTGCTAAGCGGAATTGAGAAGGATGAATGGGTTAACGCCATTATTCCTATAGAAGAATTTGTAGACGATTGGTTCTTATTCTTTACAACGAAGCAAGGTATTTCTAAGCGATCTCCTCTTACTTCATTTGCTAATATTAGAAACAATGGATTAATTGCATTGAATCTAAAAGAAGATGATGAATTGATTTCTGTCCGTCTAACAGATGGAAATAAAGAGATTATTATTGGAACAAGCAAAGGTCTTCTTATTAGATTCCCAGAAGTGGATGTTCGTTCTATGGGACGTACAGCAACTGGTGTGAAGGGAATTAATTTGAGCGATGGCGATGAAGTAGTAGGAATGGAAGTATTAGAAGAGAATTCCCAAATATTAATCGTTACGAAAAATGGTTATGGGAAACGGACTCCTTCCGAAGAATACCGCATTCAAGGACGAGGCGGAAAAGGGATTAAAACATGTAATATTACCGAGAAAAATGGAAATCTTGTATCAATGAGAGCTGTAACTGGAGAAGAAGATCTGATGCTCATTACAACAGGCGGGGTCCTTATTCGTATGGCTGTCGGCGATATTTCCACAATGGGACGTAACACACAAGGTGTAAGACTTATTCGTTTAGATGAAAATATCAATGAGTTTGTAGCCACCGTGGCGAAGGTTGAAAAAGAAGAAGATAAACCTGAAGAAGAGTTAACAAAACCATTAGAAAACGCTGAATCACTTCCTCTAGAAGCTGAAAACGAGGAAGAATAAGAATAATAATTAGAGGGACACAAAATTTGTGTTCCTCTTTTTTCACGAAATGGGGTAGGATAGGATTAAGGACTCATGACATTTGGGGTGGAAAACTGTGCGTGTGCGAGTAAATGAATTGCAAGAAGGATGTATTTTATCTGAGGATGTATTCAGCTTAACGATTCGTCCAATTATTGACAAAAAGACAGTACTTTCGAATGAATTAATAGAACTATTAAAGGTATTTCTTATTGATTCTGTAGCAGTTGAAAGCTTAATGGTCAACGGTAAAACTTTTAATCCAATAGAACCATTGGACGAAGGAAAAAGTAAAACAATAATAATAGTACCGGAGCAAGAAGCAGAATTAAGAGATATGTTTCTTATTGGAGTTCAAAAATATAAAAAAGAATTTAAAAATTGGCAATCTGGTTTGCCTATTGATATTTCAAAAATCAGAAATATTCTGATTCCCCTAATTGAGAAATCAGAATCCTGTCCATCTGACCTATTCTATTTACACCATTTATCTACAAATGAAGAATATTTATTTCAGCATTCAGTTGCTGTCGGGCTGTTAAGTGCTTTTATAGGAAGAAAATTAAAGTTTAGTAAAGGAGATATAGTCCAGCTAGCTCTCGGAGGATGCTTGTCAGATGCAGGAATGGCCAAAGTAAAACCATCGATCCTGCTTAAAAATTCTATATTAACTTTACAGGAATTTGATGAGATTAAAAAACATCCAGCTTACAGCTATAAAATGGTTCAAAATATATCCATTTTAAGGGAAAGTACAAAGTTAGGTATATTTCAGCATCATGAAAGATTAGACGGAAGTGGATATCCCTTTGGAGAACAAAGCAGTAAAATAAATACATTCGCAAAAATTATTGCCGTAGCTGATACATTTCACGCCATGAGCAGCAATAGGCTTTACCGAGGAAAACAATCTCCATTCAAAGTGCTAGAAATGATGCTGCAAGATATGTTTGGAAAATATGATATTGCAGCTATGCATGCAATAGGATCTGGCTTTATGACTTTCTCAATAGGAAGCAGTGTAAAGCTTTCTGATGGGCAAATTGCAGAAATTCTTTTTATAGAAGAAAAATCACCAACTAGGCCTCTTGTGAAAATTAATAATACAGAGGAAATCCTGAATTTAGTGAAAAATCGTCAACTATATATAGAAGAAGTATTGCAATAGACCGTTAAAATGCGGTCTTTTTTTTAATAAGGCGATACGAACACTTTTAAAAAAACACTTGAAAAAGGATTATTATCCTGATATACTTATCCAGGTCAGCAAAAGAAAATGAGATTCTTTAAAAAGAATTTATTAAAAAAGTGTTGACGTAATATATGAAAAAATGATATATTAATAAAGTCGCTTCTGAGCGATGGTATTAATAGAAACATTGTTCTTTGAAAACTGAACGAACAAAAACGTCAACGTTAATTCTTTTAGTCTTTTTATTAAAAAGATACTATGAGCTAATCAACTCACAATTTATTGGAGAGTTTGATCCTGGCTCAGGACGAACGCTGGCGGCGTGCCTAATACATGCAAGTCGAGCGGACTTGTGAGAGCTTGCTCTCGCAAGTTAGCGGCGGACGGGTGAGTAACACGTGGGCAACCTGCCTGTAAGACTGGGATAACTTCGGGAAACCGGAGCTAATACCGGATAATTCTTTTCTACACATGTAGGAAAGCTGAAAGATGGCTTCGGCTATCACTTACAGATGGGCCCGCGGCGCATTAGCTAGTTGGTGAGGTAACGGCTCACCAAGGCAACGATGCGTAGCCGACCTGAGAGGGTGATCGGCCACACTGGGACTGAGACACGGCCCAGACTCCTACGGGAGGCAGCAGTAGGGAATCTTCCGCAATGGACGAAAGTCTGACGGAGCAACGCCGCGTGAGTGATGAAGGTTTTCGGATCGTAAAACTCTGTTGTTAGGGAAGAACAAGTACCGTTCGAATAGGGCGGTACCTTGACGGTACCTAACCAGAAAGCCACGGCTAACTACGTGCCAGCAGCCGCGGTAATACGTAGGTGGCAAGCGTTGTCCGGAATTATTGGGCGTAAAGCGCGCGCAGGTGGTTCCTTAAGTCTGATGTGAAAGCCCACGGCTCAACCGTGGAGGGTCATTGGAAACTGGGGAACTTGAGTGCAGAAGAGGAAAGTGGAATTCCACGTGTAGCGGTGAAATGCGTAGAGATGTGGAGGAACACCAGTGGCGAAGGCGACTTTCTGGTCTGTAACTGACACTGAGGCGCGAAAGCGTGGGGAGCGAACAGGATTAGATACCCTGGTAGTCCACGCCGTAAACGATGAGTGCTAAGTGTTAGGGGGTTTCCGCCCCTTAGTGCTGCAGCTAACGCATTAAGCACTCCGCCTGGGGAGTACGGCCGCAAGGCTGAAACTCAAAGGAATTGACGGGGGCCCGCACAAGCGGTGGAGCATGTGGTTTAATTCGAAGCAACGCGAAGAACCTTACCAGGTCTTGACATCCTCTGCCAACCCTAGAGATAGGGCGTTCCCCTTCGGGGGACAGAGTGACAGGTGGTGCATGGTTGTCGTCAGCTCGTGTCGTGAGATGTTGGGTTAAGTCCCGCAACGAGCGCAACCCTTGATCTTAGTTGCCAGCATTCAGTTGGGCACTCTAAGGTGACTGCCGGTGACAAACCGGAGGAAGGTGGGGATGACGTCAAATCATCATGCCCCTTATGACCTGGGCTACACACGTGCTACAATGGATGGTACAAAGGGCTGCGAGACCGCGAGGTTAAGCGAATCCCATAAAACCATTCTCAGTTCGGATTGCAGGCTGCAACTCGCCTGCATGAAGCCGGAATCGCTAGTAATCGCGGATCAGCATGCCGCGGTGAATACGTTCCCGGGCCTTGTACACACCGCCCGTCACACCACGAGAGTTTGTAACACCCGAAGTCGGTGGGGTAACCGTAAGGAGCCAGCCGCCTAAGGTGGGACAGATGATTGGGGTGAAGTCGTAACAAGGTAGCCGTATCGGAAGGTGCGGCTGGATCACCTCCTTTCTAAGGATATATAGAAGTATT
>NZ_JAGYPM010000018.1 GCF_018343665.1 Cytobacillus citreus | reverse complement strand
GAGAGAATAATCTCTCATTTTTATCTTGCGGTTAAGCATGATAAAAAATTACTGAATTTCATATGCTTAATGAATAGATACTTGCTCCTGCGCCATAGCATACTCGATGATGATTAACTTCAGCTCGTCGCAAAGCTGCACGGAGTGAATCAATGATGTCTATTCATGATGTGATTGAAGTCAGTTGCTTTGTTCTTTGAAAACTAGATAATGCAATGAAGAAGAATAACCGAGTAATCGCCATTTTAGTTTTCTCTCTATATTAAATAGAGTAAAAACCAATCACGAATTAATAATTCGTGAGGGCAATGAGAAGCGAACAGGTCGAGGAATCGAGTGAGGAAGCACCGGAACGTACGTAGTGTGTACGTGAGGATGTTGACGAGCGAAGATGACGAAGAGATGTGAAGCTTATCATTGACCGAACAAGGTTAAGTTAGAAAGGGCGCACGGTGAATGCCTAGGCACTAGGAGCCGATGAAGGACGGGACTAACACCGATATGCTTCGGGGAGCTGTAAGTAAGCTTTGATCCGGAGATTTCCGAATGGGGAAA
>NZ_JAGYPM010000017.1 GCF_018343665.1 Cytobacillus citreus | reverse complement strand
TTCGGAAATCTCCGGATCAAAGCTTACTTACAGCTCCCCGAAGCATATCGGTGTTAGTCCCGTCCTTCATCGGCTCCTAGTGCCTAGGCATTCACCGTGCGCCCTTTCTAACTTAACCTACTTCGGCTAACGATCAACTTCGAATCTCTGCGTCAGCTCTCTCACTCCGCTCCTCACGTACGAAGTACGTTCCGGTGCTCGTTCGGTCGCTTCCTTGATCTTCTCGCTGCTCGTCACCCTCATGGTTTGTACTCTTACTTTGTTTTAAAATAAGAGAGAAAACTAAAATGGCGATTACTCGGTTATTCTTCTTCATTGCATTATCTAGTTTTCAAAGAACAAATTAAGCGAAAAAAATAACGAATAGTAGATTCGTTATGGTGGAGCCTAGCGGGATCGAACCGCTGACCTCCTGCGTGCAAGGCAGGCGCTCTCCCAGCTGAGCTAAGGCCCCGTTATTTGATATGGTGGGCCTAAATGGACTCGAACCATCGACCTCACGCTTATCAGGCGTGCGCTCTAACCAGCTGAGCTATAGGCCCATATAACGGTGTTCGATAAATGATAAGCGGTGCATCTCTGCGTCAGCTCCGTCACTGTGCTCCTCACGTACATACTACGTACGTTCCGGTGCTCGTTCGGTCACTTCCTTGACCTGCTTGCTTCTCATTTTTCTCACTTTATTTATTAAAATTTTAATGAAAGATTGCTCTCTCAAAACTGAACGAACAAGAAACGTCTTATTTAAGAAGTATTGAATACTTCTATATATCCTTAGAAAGGAGGTGATCCAGCCGCACCTTCCGATACGGCTACCTTGTTACGACTTCACCCCAA
>NZ_JAGYPM010000016.1 GCF_018343665.1 Cytobacillus citreus | reverse complement strand
AAGCGTAGGCGACTGCTTAGCTTCGAGAGGCGTTGGAGAGCCAGCTATGCAAATCCCGGTTTTGGATTTGTAGAGATGGATCGAAACGACCGAGAAGTTAGGAGCCGAAGCTGGACAATGATTACTCGAATTCTTCTTCAACATTATCTAGTTTTGAGGGAACAAAACCTCAATTTTATACAGTCTAGTGGCGATAGCGAGAAGGTCACACCCGTTCCCATCCCGAACACGGAAGTTAAGCTTCTCAGCGCCGATGGTAGTTAGGGGCTGTCCCCTTGTGAGAGTAGGACGTCGCTAGGCATTTTATGGAGGATTAGCTCAGCTGGGAGAGCACCTGCCTTACAAGCAGGGGGTCGGCGGTTCGATCCCGTCATCCTCCACCATAATTTATATGCCGGTCTAGCTCAATTGGTAGAGGATTTTAAAAGATTGTAGCTGCGAAGCATCTCTTCCTCGAATAACAAACTTTTAAAATCTGCGACAAATTACAAAGAGATCTGAAGCACAAGTATTACTACTATTAAACTTTAGAATTAATAACATAATACGCCGGCCTAGCTCAATTGGTAGAGCAACTGACTTGTAATCAGTAGGTTGGGGGTTCAAGTCCTCTGGCCGGCACTCTTGAGAAATCATTTTTAGTATATTACGAGCCATTAGCTCAGTCGGTAGAGCATCTGACTTTTAATCAGAGGGTCGAAGGTTCGAGTCCTTCATGGCTCACCATTTAAATAATGCGGGTGTGGCGGAATTGGCAGACGCACCAGACTTAGGATCTGGCGCCGCAAGGCGTGGGGGTTCGACTCCCTTCACCCGCACCAGATTGACCGTCTCGAAGAGACTCAATCTGCGATAAATGCCAAAGGCATTTAAAGCATTCATTAGACTACACACTTCATTCAATAAGAAAAATAATATACAATTCGCGGAAGTAGTTCAGTGGTAGAACACCACCTTGCCAAGGTGGGGGTCGCGGGTTCGAATCCCGTCTTCCGCTCCAAAAGTGCCGGGGTGGCGGAACTGGCAGACGCACAGGACTTAAAATCCTGCGGTAGGTGACTACCGTACCGGTTCGATTCCGGTTCTCGGCACCATTATTATTATATATGCGCCCGTAGCTCAATTGGATAGAGCGTCTGACTACGGATCAGAAGGTTATGGGTTCGACTCCTTTCGGGCGCGCCATAATAATATTCAGAAATTAGACCCTGAATAAATAATTTTATGCTGTACTTCATAGTTGGCTTTTAACAATACGGGAAGTAGCTCAGCTTGGTAGAGCACTTGGTTTGGGACCAAGGGGTCGCAGGTTCGAATCCTGTCTTCCCGACCATTTTAAAATACGGGGCCTTAGCTCAGCTGGGAGAGCGCCTGCCTTGCACGCAGGAGGTCAGCGGTTCGATCCCGCTAGGCTCCACCATAAAAAGTTTTTGAAAAAAGTTGTTGACTCAACTTAGTGTATCTGGTATTATTAAAAAGTCGTCTTAAACGACAGTAACAATTGAAGTTGTTCTTTGAAAACTGAACGAACAAAAACGTCAATGTTAATTCTAAGTCTTTTTATAAGACATTTTTAAGAGCTAAATCTTACTCTTTATTGGAGAGTTTGATCCTGGCTCAGGACGAACGCTGGCGGCGTGCCTAATACATGCAAGTCGAGCGGACTTGTG
>NZ_JAGYPM010000015.1 GCF_018343665.1 Cytobacillus citreus | reverse complement strand
GATGAGATTTCCCATAGCGTCAAGCTAGTAAGACCCCTGAAAGATGATCAGGTTGATAGGTTTGAGGTGGAAGCGTGGTGACACGTGGAGCTGACAAATACTAATCGGTCGAGGACTTAACCAAATTGATTACTCGATTCTTCTTCTACATTATCTAGTTTTGAGAGAATAAAAAATTCCTCTTGAAAAAATTTTAAAAGACGATATAATAAATATTGTCTTTAAAAAATAGTCTGGTGGCGATAGCGAGAAGGTCACACCCGTTCCCATCCCGAACACGGAAGTTAAGCTTCTCAGCGCCGATGGTAGTTTGGGGCTGTCCCCATGTGAGAGTAGGACGTCGCCAGGCATAAACGGAGGATTAGCTCAGCTGGGAGAGCACCTGCCTTACAAGCAGGGGGTCGGCGGTTCGATCCCGTCATCCTCCACCATTTTTATAATGCCGGCCTAGCTCAATTGGTAGAGGATTTAAAAGATTGTAGCTGCGAAGCATCTCATCCTCGAATAACAAACTTTTAAAATCTGCGACAAATCACAAAGGGATTTGGAGCACTGGTATTACTACTATTAAATTTTAAAATGAATTATTAATACGCCGGCCTAGCTCAATTGGTAGAGCAACTGACTTGTAATCAGTAGGTTGGGGGTTCAAGTCCTCTGGCCGGCACTCTTGAGCAATCATTTTATTATGAGCCATTAGCTCAGTCGGTAGAGGATTACGAAAGCTTGCAGTACGCAGCGATACATCCTCGAATAGCAAGCTGTAGTAATCTGCGACAAATCACAAAGGGATTTGGAGCACAATTACAACTACTAGCAAAATTCAGGAAACATCATCTTATATCGAGCCATTAGCTCAGTCGGTAGAGCATCTGACTTTTAATCAGAGGGTCGAAGGTTCGAGTCCTTCATGGCTCACCATTTAAATAATGCGGGTGTGGCGGAATTGGCAGACGCACCAGACTTAGGATCTGGCGCCGCAAGGCGTGGGGGTTCGACTCCCTTCACCCGCACCAGATTGACTGTCTCGAAGAGACTCAATCTGCGATAAATGCCAAAGGTATATAAAGCATTCATTAGACTACACACTTCATTCAATAAGAAAAATAATATACAATTTGCGGAAGTAGTTCAGTGGTAGAACACCACCTTGCCAAGGTGGGGGTCGCGGGTTCGAATCCCGTCTTCCGCTCCAAAAGTGCCGGGGTGGCGGAACTGGCAGACGCACAGGACTTAAAATCCTGCGGTAGGTGACTACCGTACCGGTTCGATTCCGGTCCTCGGCACCATTTATATTAACAATGCGCCCGTAGCTCAATTGGATAGAGCGTCTGACTACGGATCAGAAGGTTATGGGTTCGACTCCTTTCGGGCGCGCCATAATATCATAAAAAACGGGAAGTAGCTCAGCTTGGTAGAGCACTTGGTTTGGGACCAAGGGGTCGCAGGTTCGAATCCTGTCTTCCCGACCATCTAAAAACAATGGGGCCTTAGCTCAGCTGGGAGAGCGCCTGCCTTGCACGTAGGAGGTCAGCGGTTCGATCCCGCTAGGCTCCACCATTAAATAAATTTATACAATCATTTGGCGGTGTAGCTCAGCTGGCTAGAGCGTACGGTTCATACCCGTAAGGTCGGGGGTTCGATCCCCTCCGCCGCTACCAAATGTAATATATATTGCTTGAATCTTTGAATACAATTATGGACCTTTAGCTCAGCTGGTTAGAGCAGACGGCTCATAACCGTCCGGTCGTAGGTTCGAGTCCTACAAGGTCCACCATATTGTTTTTATTCGGAGGAATACCCAAGTCCGGCTGAAGGGATCGGTCTTGAAAACCGACAGGCGGGTCAAACCGCGCAGGGGTTCGAATCCCCTTTCCTCCTCCATTTATTAAATATTATTGTCGCGGGGTGGA
>NZ_JAGYPM010000014.1 GCF_018343665.1 Cytobacillus citreus | reverse complement strand
GGCACTAGGAGCCGATGAAGGACGGGACTAACACCGATATGCTTCGGGGAGCTGTAAGTAAGCTTTGATCCGGAGATTTCCGAATGGGGAAACCCCCTATCCGTAATGGGATAGGATCTTTACCTGAATACATAGGGTATTGAAGGCAGACCCGGGGAACTGAAACATCTAAGTACCCGGAGGAAGAGAAAGCAAACGCGATTCCCTGAGTAGCGGCGAGCGAAACGGGATTAGCCCAAACCAAGAGGCTTGCCTCTTGGGGTTGTAGGACACTCTATACGGAGTTACAAAGGAACGAGGTAAATGAACAGGTCTGGAAAGGCCGGCCATAGAAGGTAAAAGCCCTGTAGTTGAAACTTCGTTCCCTCCAGAGTGGATCCTGAGTACGGCGGGACACGTGAAATCCCGTCGGAAGCAGGGAGGACCATCTCCCAAGGCTAAATACTCCCTAGTGACCGATAGTGAACCAGTACCGTGAGGGAAAGGTGAAAAGCACCCCGGAAGGGGAGTGAAAGAGATCCTGAAACCGTGTGCCTACAAGTAGTCAGAGCCCATTAACGGGTGATGGCGTGCCTTTTGTAGAATGAACCGGCGAGTTACGATTACATGCGAGGTTAAGTTGAAGAGACGGAGCCGCAGCGAAAGCGAGTCTGAATAGGGCGAATAAGTATGTGGTCGTAGACCCGAAACCAGGTGACCTACCCATGTCCAGGTTGAAGTCCAGGTAACACTGGATGGAGGACCGAACCCACGCACGTTGAAAAGTGCGGGGATGAGGTGTGGGTAGCGGAGAAATTCCAATCGAACTTGGAGATAGCTGGTTCTCTCCGAAATAGCTTTAGGGCTAGCCTCATGTAGTAAGAGTCTTGGAGGTAGAGCACTGTTTGGACTAGGGGCCCTCATCGGGTTACCGAATTCAGACAAACTCCGAATGCCAAAGACTTATCCATGGGAGTCAGACTGCGAGTGATAAGATCCGTAGTCAAGAGGGAAACAGCCCAGACCACCAGCTAAGGTCCCAAAGTATACGTTAAGTGGAAAAGGATGTGGAGTTGCTTAGACAACCAGGATGTTGGCTTAGAAGCAGCCACCATTTAAAGAGTGCGTAATAGCTCACTGGTCGAGTGACTCTGCGCCGAAAATGTACCGGGGCTAAACGTATCACCGAAGCTGTGGATTGACATCTACGATGTCAGTGGTAGGAGAGCGTTCTAAGGGCGTTGAAGCTAGACCGTAAGGACTGGTGGAGCGCTTAGAAGTGAGAATGCCGGTATGAGTAGCGAAAGATGGGTGAGAATCCCATCCACCGAATGCCTAAGGTTTCCTGAGGAAGGCTCGTCCGCTCAGGGTTAGTCGGGACCTAAGCCGAGGCTGAAAAGCGTAGGCGATGGACAACAGGTTGATATTCCTGTACCACCTCTTTACCGTTTGAGCAATGGGGGGACGCAGGAGGATAGGGTAAGCGCGCTGTTGGAATAGCGCGTCCAAGCAGTTAGGCTGCAAGCGAGGCAAATCCCGCTTGCATAAAGGCTGAGCTGTGACGGCGAGGGAAATAAAGTACCGAAGTTCCTGAATCCACACTGCCAAGAAAAGCCTCTAGCGAGGGAAAAGGTGCCCGTACCGCAAACCGACACAGGTAGGCGAGGAGAGAATCCTAAGGTGAGCGAGAGAACTCTCGTTAAGGAACTCGGCAAAATCACCCCGTAACTTCGGGAGAAGGGGTGCTCATTTGGGTGAATAGCCCGGATGAGCCGCAGTGAATAGGCCCAGGCGACTGTTTAGCAAAAACACAGGTCTCTGCGAAGCCGTAAGGCGAAGTATAGGGGCTGACGCCTGCCCGGTGCTGGAAGGTTAAGAGGAGGGGTTAGCGTAAGCGAAGCTCTGAATTGAAGCCCCAGTAAACGGCGGCCGTAACTATAACGGTCCTAAGGTAGCGAAATTCCTTGTCGGGTAAGTTCCGACCCGCACGAAAGGCGTAACGATCTGGGCACTGTCTCAACGAGAGACTCGGTGAAATTATAGTACCTGTGAAGATGCAGGTTACCCGCGACAGGACGGAAAGACCCCGTGGAGCTTTACTGTAGCCTGATATTGAATTTCGGTACAGCTTGTACAGGATAGGTAGGAGCCTTGGAAGCCGGAGCGC
>NZ_JAGYPM010000013.1:1406-17748 GCF_018343665.1 Cytobacillus citreus | reverse complement strand
GGTGGGATACTACCCTGGCTGTATTGAAATTCTAACCCGCACCCCTGATCGGGGTGGGAGACAGTGTCAGGTGGGCAGTTTGACTGGGGCGGTCGCCTCCTAAAAAGTAACGGAGGCGCCCAAAGGTTCCCTCAGAATGGTTGGAAATCATTCGAAGAGTGTAAAGGCATAAGGGAGCTTGACTGCGAGACCTACAAGTCGAGCAGGGACGAAAGTCGGGCTTAGTGATCCGGTGGTTCCGCATGGAAGGGCCATCGCTCAACGGATAAAAGCTACCCCGGGGATAACAGGCTTATCTCCCCCAAGAGTCCACATCGACGGGGAGGTTTGGCACCTCGATGTCGGCTCATCGCATCCTGGGGCTGTAGTCGGTCCCAAGGGTTGGGCTGTTCGCCCATTAAAGCGGTACGCGAGCTGGGTTCAGAACGTCGTGAGACAGTTCGGTCCCTATCCGTCGTGGGCGCAGGAAATTTGAGAGGAGCTGTCCTTAGTACGAGAGGACCGGGATGGACGCACCGCTGGTGTACCAGTTGTTCTGCCAAGAGCATCGCTGGGTAGCTATGTGCGGAAGGGATAAGTGCTGAAAGCATCTAAGCATGAAGCCCCCCTCGAGATGAGATTTCCCATAGCGTCAAGCTAGTAAGACCCCTGAAAGATGATCAGGTTGATAGGTTTGAGGTGGAAGCGTGGTGACACGTGGAGCTGACAAATACTAATCGGTCGAGGACTTAACCAATTTGATTACTCCAATTCTTCTTCTGCATTATCTAGTTTTGAGGGAACAAACCTCAATTTTATACAGTTTGGTGGCGATAGCGAGAAGGTCACACCCGTTCCCATCCCGAACACGGAAGTTAAGCTTCTCAGCGCCAATGGTAGTTAGGGGCTGTCCCCTTGTGAGAGTAGGACGTCGCCAAGCGAAATGAAAGAGTATCCAATGGGTACTCTTTTTTGTTTTGTATAAGTTTTATTTGTAAACTTGGACAATAAAAATGATTTTCAGACTTTCTATAATTTGGCTAATATATGTAAATTTATTTATAAAAAGACATAAAAATCCTCTATTTTATCGCAGATTAACGGGCAGTAAGACCCCCACTTCAAGGTTGCGAGAGAATTAAAGAAACCTAAGTGGGGGATCAACTGCCCGTAAAGGTCCGACGACGGACACGATGTCCTAGTCAGGCGAAAGCCACAGGACAAGGAGTACTTCATCCGCATTTCATCGCACGACCGAAAGCAGAGCTTTTGGGAGGACGTGGCGTTTTGAGCGTGATTGGTTCAACTAACCATCAGTGGGGGATGAAAGCCGACTAAGAACGCCACGTCCTGTGGCAACGTCGGCACTAGCACGTCCTGTGCTTCGAAAAACCCCCACTGATGGAAGTTTCACTTTATTCTTCCCCTATATGCTTCCTTGAGAATAGTAAATTCAATAATAGATATTACAAGAAAGAATGGAAATTATTTATCATTACAATTTCCTTTTTAAAAATTGATAAATTAAAAAAGGTCCCTTCTTAGAGGTAATATTTAAGAAAGATTGTATGAATGGATAATCTTGATTAGGCATCATTTTAATAAGCTCACTCCACCATTCTGTTTCATATCTGGAAATCATGCTTAAATTGTAAAGTAATAAATAATGGATCAGTAATTCAGGATAGTTGTTCAAAACACTTTTTGTTGTAGGAAAGTTAATTTCTAGGTTTTCTAGATTGTATTTAAAAGGGAGAAACTCTACATTATCTAAAGTATTGAGAGAAAAATTGATAAATTGATCATTCGATTTTTGCAGTATTATTAGATCTGCCATATCAGTTTTCAAAAAATCAATAAAACGAGATTCTGTCATATGATAATTATCTAAAATTATTTTTGGCAGAGATAATAAATCATCATTTTGCTTAATTTGTATAAAAGTATTTTGTCCATTTGTTTGAGAAAACATCAGAGAAAGTTCTGGTATTTGTGAAAGCAGTTCTTGCATGGTTATTTTTTCCCCTTCCAAATGTTTCATGTGAAACATTTTCTCCCCCATATATGGAAAGAGTCCACTCTTTTGTATTTTCACTTCGTCTAGAAAAAAATGATATTGCTGTTTCTTTCTTTTCCTTGTTGAAACTCCGTGAGCCAGGACAGATGTTGATTCTGGGTAGTTTGGATCAATTGTTAATATACAAGCCTTAATTAAATGAACTAGACCGTAAAAGAGGAGTATGGGCTGTATAATCAAAGGAGCATTTTTTGCTTGATTATAATAAATTTGTCCATGTTCTAGGTAATAAATAAATGGGTAACAATTTTCATAACTTTTTTGTTCAGCTAAGTCAATATTACGAAGCTTATAGCATTTTTTAAGAAAAGTTTGTGAAGAGCTTGCTGAAAAAAAATATAGAAATGAATCCCAATCTTTAAAATCAAACATCAATAGTACCTCCGAATTTTTAGAAAAGTCAAACATATTGAAGAGTCCTTGACAGTATTTTGCCCAATTGATAACCTACTAATAATATTTTCTAGACTAGGGGGTCAAAAAGATGTGGGAAAATAAGTTTGTAAAAGAGGGTTTAACATTTGATGATGTGTTGCTTGTTCCTGCCAAATCAGAGGTTCTTCCACGTGATGTAAATTTAAGTGTTCAATTAACTGAGAAAATTAAGCTCAATATTCCACTAATCAGTGCAGGTATGGATACTGTAACAGAAGCTGAAATGGCTATTGCAATGGCCCGTCAAGGCGGACTAGGAGTTATTCACAAAAATATGTCAATCGAGCAGCAAGCTGAACAGGTTGATAAAGTGAAGCGCTCAGAGAGTGGCGTCATTACAGACCCATTTTTCCTTACCCCAGAACAACAAGTTTTTGATGCAGAACATTTAATGGGAAAATATCGTATTTCCGGTGTTCCGATCGTCAATAATCATGAAGAACAGAAACTTGTTGGGATATTAACGAACCGAGACCTTCGATTTATTTCTGATTACTCAATTATCATTTCCGATGTTATGACTAAAGAAAATCTTGTAACTGCACCTGTTGGAACTACTTTAGCAGATGCAGAAAGTATTCTTCAAAAACATAAAATTGAAAAGCTTCCACTTGTTGATAGTGAAGGGATTCTTAAAGGTTTAATTACCATTAAGGATATTGAAAAAGTAATTGAATTCCCAAATTCAGCTAAGGATCAACAAGGAAGATTATTAGTAGGGGCAGCTGTTGGTGTCACAAAAGACACAATGAAGCGAGTAGAATTGCTTGTTAAATCACAAGTGGATGTTATTGTCGTTGATACAGCTCATGGGCATTCTAAGGGTGTATTGGAAACAGTCCGAGAGATTCGCAACGCATACCCAGACCTTGCAATCATTGCAGGAAACGTAGCTACTGCAGAAGCTACAAAGGATTTAATCGGGGCTGGAGCAGATATTGTGAAAGTAGGAATCGGGCCTGGATCCATTTGTACAACTCGAGTGGTTGCTGGTGTAGGTGTTCCGCAAATAACAGCTGTTTATGATTGTGCTACAGAGGCAAGGAAGCATGGAAAACCGATTATTGCTGATGGTGGAATCAAGTATTCAGGTGATATCGTTAAAGCACTTGCTGCTGGAGGACATGTTATAATGCTTGGAAGCTTATTAGCAGGTGTATCCGAAAGCCCAGGAGAGACAGAAATTTTCCAAGGACGCCGTTTCAAGGTTTACCGTGGAATGGGTTCTGTTGCAGCTATGGAAAAAGGTTCAAAAGACCGATATTTCCAAGAAGATAATAAAAAATTCGTTCCAGAGGGAATTGAAGGTCGTCTGCCATATAAAGGACCATTAACAGATACAATTTATCAGCTTGTAGGCGGATTACGTTCAGGAATGGGCTATTGTGGAACAAAAGACTTAACCGAATTAAGAGAAAATGCTCAGTTTGTAAAAATGACGGGTGCAGGGCTTAGAGAGAGTCATCCGCATGATGTTCAAATTACAAAAGAAGCTCCAAATTATTCATTATAATAATTATAAAAAGTAGAGAAAAAATTGATCTGCACCCTAATTGTTAGTCTCAACTAACAATTAGGGTGCAGTAAAAATCTTCTCTGCTTTTTATTTTGGTCATCAGAAGCCAAGAATAGGTAAATCCTCTATCTATGTTTTAGGTTCTAGTTATGTTAAAATATCAAAAGTGTACTAAATAGTTGGAGGGCTTTCTATTGAAAAAATTTCGTAAATATGTTGCTAGTATTCTTGCATTAATGATGGTAATAGGGCTTTTTCCTAGCTTAAATAAAGCCCATGCAGAAGATATTTTAAATATCAATGGAGATGCTGCTATTTTAGTAGAAGCAGAGACCGGAAAGGTATTATATTCAAAAAACGCTGATCAAGTCTTAGGGATCGCAAGTATGACGAAAATGATGACGGAATATATTCTTCTTGAAGCGATTGAAGAGGGAAAAGTGAAGTGGGATCAGGAATATTCCGTTAGTGAGTATGTATGGAAGATTTCTCATGATACGAATTTATCAAATGTTCCATTGCGTAGAGATGGTAAATATAAAATTCGTGAATTGTATCAGGCAATGACGATTTATTCAGCCAATGCTGCGACCATTGCTATTGCTGAAACGATTGCTGGGTCAGAAAAAAACTTTGTGAAAATGATGAATGAAAAAGCGGAAGAGCTTGGCTTAGAGGATTATAAATTTGTCAATTCATCCGGTTTAAATAATAAAGATTTAAAAGGATATCATCATACTGGAACTGAAGAAGAAGAAAATGTTATGTCAGCAAGAGATACAGCTAAGCTGGCATCAGCTCTAATTAATAGATTTCCAGAAGTATTAGAAACAACTAGTATTCCAAAAATGACCTTCAGAGAAGGTACTGAAGATGCTATTGTAATGGAGAACTGGAACTGGATGCTACCAAGCCTAGTCTATGGTTTTGAAGGTGTAGACGGGCTAAAAACAGGAACGACAGATTTTGCTGGGTATTGCTTTACAGGTACTGCAGAGAGAAATGGCACCCGTTATATTACAGTGATTATGAATGCTAAGGATGATAGTGGAAAAGGGTCTTACAAATCGCGTTTTGATGAGACAAAGAAAATGCTCGATTATGCCTTTAGCAATTTTAGTAAAGAAGAGATTGTACCAGCGAATTATGAAGTAAAGGGCAAAAAGACATTACCAGTAACGAAAGGTAAAGAAGATAAGGTAAAGATTCATACAAAAGATCCAATCACGATGGTCTTAAAAAACGGAGAAAAAGAAAACTATAAACCGAAGCTCGTTCTTGATAAAAAGAAATTAAATGAAAAAGGCGAACTGACTGCACCAATTAAGAAAGGTGAAAAAATTGGTACGTTAACGCTTGAATCTCCGAGTGATAAGGATTTAGAATTTTTATCTGAAGATGGAAAAAGTAAAATTGCAGTAGATGTTGTTGCTGCTGACGATGTTGAAAAAGCGAACTGGTTTGTGCTTACAATGCGTGGAATTGGAAGCTTCTTCGGAAATGTTTGGGGAGGAATTTCCTCAACCGTTCAAGGGTGGTTTTCATAACAAAGAGATTCCTGTCTTGACAGGAATTCTTTTTTTAGCTAATAGGAAATTTTAAGTTTATTAACGTACTAAAGAAAAGTGTGTTTTTAATTAAATAACTGCTAATAAGATCGCATAAGAAGAACTAAGGCATTCGCCAAGTTTTTCTAATCATTAAATTTGTATAATTCAGTTGCAAATGGTTTAAAATTGTAGTACATTATGAATTACAAAAATTTTCTATAATAAAAAGCAATGAGAGGAACTAGTAGCAGGAAATTCGTTCTTAAGAGAGCCAATGGCTGGTGAGAATTGGCGAAAGAAGCCTGTGAATCCATCCTCAAGTAAAGTATGGAACGCCTTGAATAACCTCTAGGTCAGTAAATACTTTCGGTTAAAACCGTTATGAATGAAGGTGGAGGGCAATTCATTGTCTTCAACTAGGGTGGCAACGCGGGTAACTCTCGTCCCTTTTATAGGGACGGGAGTTTTTTGTGTTTTTGTACCTACTAAAAAAAGGAGGGAATATCCAATGTTGGATATTAAGTATTTAAGGGCTAATTTTCAAGAAGTGAAAGAGAAGCTTAAGTATAGGGGGGAGGATTTAACCGATCTAGAGAAATTTGAAGATCTAGATACGAAACGTCGAGAGTTAATTGTTCAGGCTGAGCAGCTGAAGAGTAAACGGAATGAAGTATCTCAGCAAGTGGCGGCATTGAAGCGAGATAAACAGGATGCGGATCATTTAATTGTTGAGATGAGAGAAGTCGGAGATCAAATCAAGACACTTGATGATGAACTCCGAAGTGTGGAAGAAGCATTGGATCAATTATTGCTCAGCATTCCGAACGTTCCACATGAAAGTGTTCCGGTTGGGGAAACTGAAGATGATAATATTGAAGCTTGGAAATGGGGCGAAATTCGCGAGTTTGAATTCGAACCGAAACCACATTGGGATGTTGCTGACCAGCTGAAAATTCTTGATTTTGAAAGAGCGGGAAAAGTGACAGGAAGCCGTTTTGTTTTCTATAAAGGTTTAGGCGCTCGCTTAGAACGTGCATTATTCAACTTTATGCTTGATCTTCATACAGATGAACATGGCTATAAAGAAGTCCTACCGCCGTATCTTGTCAATCGTGCTAGTATGACAGGAACAGGGCAACTTCCTAAATTTGAAGAAGATGCTTTCCTTGTAGGAAACGAGGATTTCTTCCTTATTCCAACTGCCGAAGTACCAGTAACGAATATGCATCGAGATGAAATTATCACTGGAGAGGATCTCCCGATTAACTATGCTGCCTTTAGTGCGTGCTTCCGGTCAGAAGCAGGTTCTGCCGGCCGTGATACTCGAGGACTTATTCGCCAGCACCAATTTAATAAGGTTGAGTTGGTGAAATTTGTTAAACCTGAAGATTCTTATGATGAATTAGAAAAATTAACAAAGAATGCTGAGAAGGTATTACAGCTATTAGGACTTCCATATCGAGTAATGAGCATGTGTACAGGGGATCTTGGTTTCACAGCTGCGAAAAAGTATGATATTGAGGTATGGATTCCAAGCTATGGCACATATAGAGAAATTTCTTCTTGCAGTAATTTTGAAAGCTTCCAAGCAAGACGTGCAAATATTCGCTTCCGTCGTGAGCCGAAAGGAAAGCCAGAGCATGTTCATACATTAAATGGATCTGGACTCGCGATTGGCCGTACGGTAGCAGCTATATTAGAAAATTACCAACAGGAAGATGGTAGTGTTATCATTCCTGAGGTATTACGCCCTTATATGGGAAACCGAGATGTCATTAAACCTGAATAGGTTACGAAGGAAGATAGTCTTTTCTGAGCGGTGTCAAAACCGCTCAAAAAAAATCTTATATACACGTTGACTTCATTTAAAATAAGTGATATATTATTTCTTGTCGATACGGAGGAATACCCAAGTCCGGCTGAAGGGATCGGTCTTGAAAACCGACAGGCGGGTCAAACCGCGCAGGGGTTCGAATCCCCTTTCCTCCTCCATTATAATTGACATCTAACATGCGCATAAATTGGAGATGAAATCGTTACAGCTGTAACGATTTTTTTTTGTATAAGAAATTATAAATTTGGTTTAATAATGTAAAAATAGTCGCCCATTCGGCGACTATTTTTTTAACAACTGGGTTTGTTTGAGAAATTTAGAAATGCGTTCAAGGATTGGCTCAATTGAACTTTCCTCCTCGATAATGTCATAATCATTAATGTTTAAACGAAGAACAGGGCATGCATTAAATGTATTAATCCAATTTTCATAGCGCTTATGCATTTCCTCCCAATAGGAAACAGGTGTCTGTTGTTCCATTGGACGTCCTCTCTCTTGAATACGCGATAAGATATCATCAAGGGAGCCTTCAATATAGATAAGAAGGTCTGGGTGTGGAAAATAGGGTGTCATGACCATCGCTTCAAAAAGACTTGTGTATGTTTCATAATCTACCTTTGACATTGTGCCTTTTTCATAATGCATCTTGGCAAAAATACCAGTATCTTCGTAAATCGAGCGATCTTGAATGAAACCGCCTCCATATTCAAAAATACGTTTCTGCTCCTTGAATCGTTCAGCTAGAAAGTAAATTTGCAAATGAAAGCTCCAGCGATCGAAGTCTGTATAAAATTTATCCAAGTATGGATTAGAATCGACTTTTTCAAAAGATGTGCGGAAATGAAGTGCCTTGGCAAGGGCATTCGTCATGGTAGATTTCCCGACTCCTACTGTACCAGCTACAGTAATGACAGCATTCGAAGGAATTTCATATTTGTTACGTAAAATCATGATTGTATGCTCCCTTTTTTAAATGATTGGTTTAAAGTGTCAAATATATAGTTTAGATCATCCTTGTTTTTTACAAAATCTAAGTCATCACCATTGAATCGAAGAACTGGCACTTCTGGATGTTGAGCTTCGAATTCACTAATGGCGCTTTCATAATCAAACGATAGCTGCTCCAAGTAGAGAGGGCTAATATTCTTTTCAATTTCCCTTCCTCTAAGCCTAATGCGCTTAAGCAGTGTCTCAAGGCTGGCATGTAAATAAATGACCATATTTGGTTTCGGCATATCAGCCGTTAAAATCTGATATATTTTTAAATACTTATCGTATTCGGTTTTATTTAAGGAGCGCCCTGCAAAAATTAAATTTTTAAATATATGATAGTCAGCCGTGACAGGTTTATTATTTTTTAAATAATGGTTATGTATATCAACTAGCTGCTTGTATCGGTTGCAGAGGAAAAACATTTCTGTTTGAAAGCTCCATTCCTCTATGTTTTCATAGAACTTACCTAGAAATGGATTTTCATCTACTATTTCTTTAAGTAAAGTAAATTGATAATGGTCGGAAATTGCTTTTGCCAGCGATGTTTTTCCTACGCCAATTGGCCCCTCAACCGTAATAAAAGGTGCTGCTTTCATCAATTGCCCTCCTACTCCATCTTGCTTTTCTATTCTAAATCTCCTATTAAATAGGATTAATCTTGTAAATAGCCGTTCTTAATGGGCACAAAAATTATTTTAACATACTATGAGAGTGGAAGGGATATGGAATTTTATATGGGTAAAGACAAAAAACAGCTGCAGACGTTAGCAGCTGTTTTAATTAAATATAAAAGTATCACTTTTCTAATCAGGCTCTTTTTACTACCTCAAAATTTTCCGTAATTAATAACCAGTTTTGTGGGAAGGAGAGTCCGAGCTTCCAATAACTCATTCCTCTTAGTTTTAATTCTTTAATTAAATTGAATTTAGCTTGAATGGACTTAGCATCTTCAAACCAGACTTCATGTTTTTTTCCTTCATTATCTGTATAGTTAAAGAATGGTGCTTGGGCTCTTGAATCATACTGGATGGGGACATTATGTGCTGCAGCAAGCTGAATAGCTTGCTGTGGGCTGACTGCTTTTGCAACCGACCCTGGAACAAAGGGCAATGTCCAGTCATATCCATATAGATTCTGCCCCATTAAAATTTTTGATGATGGGATCTCAGTTATGGCATATTCTAAAACTTTTCTAACTGGACCAATAGGAGAAACTGCCATGGCTGGACCTCCGCTATATCCCCATTCATATGTCATGATAACGACGAAATCCGCAATTTCTCCATGCGCTTTATAGTCATGTGCCTCATACCATCGGCCTTTTTGAGTTGCGCTTGTTTTGGGGGCAAGAGCTGTAGAAAGCAGCCAACCCTCTTGTTGAAATCTTGCCTTTGCTTTCCTTAGAAACCGGTTATAAGCTTCACGATCCGCTGGGCGCAAGTATTCGAAATCGAAATGAATATCCTTAAATCCATATTTTTTTGCTGTCGCGACAATGTTATCTAAAAATTTATCTTGTATAGGAATATTATTTAGAAGAATACGGCCAAGCTCGTCATTAAACTGATCGTTCTCTTGATTGGTAATGACCATCATCAAAACATTTTGATTAGCTCGGGCTATGGCTGGGAAATTATTTAATAATGGTTCTTTTAGTGATCCGTCACGAAGTGCTTGAAAGCTGAAAGGGGCTAAGTAAGTTAAATAGGGTGCTGCTTCCCGTGCGCTTGCTTCTAGATTAGGTGCAACGGATGTTCCTCTAGGTTCTACATAAGCATTAAATTCTGCCTTTGGCCTGGGACGAGGTGGAATATAGAGTCGAAATCCAACTTGAAGCGGGGTATTAACAGAAATTCCATTAACCGCTGCTAGCTCCTGAAAGGAAATACCAAATTTCCGTGAAATAGAATATAAGCTATCGCCACTCTGCACCCAGTAAAATTGTCCAATAATTGGAATAACGATTGTCTGTCCGACCACTAAATTGTTCGGATTAGGAATTTCATTTGCTTCTGCAATTTCTTTGGCGGTTGTTCCGTAAGCTCGTGCAATACTTGTTAATGTTTGATTTTCTTGAACAACATGAATTTGCAAATTACTCCCTCCTTCATACAATATAAAGTGAAACTTCCATCAGTGGGGGGGTCTTTCATCCCCCACTGATGGTTAGTTGAACCAATCACGCTCAAAACGCCACGTCCTGTGGCTTTCGCCTGACTAGGACATCGTGTCCGTCGTCGGGCTTTTACGGGCAGTTGATTCCCCACTTAGGTTTCTTTGATTCTCTCGCAAACTTGAAGTGGGGGTCTTACTGCCCGTTAATCTGCGACAAAACATAGAACATCAGCCATGTAATATGAACACTACAACCATTTTATGAAGGGAAAATAGAAGTAATGATATAATTGATTAAGGAAAAAATTAAGGGAATGAATAAAATGGTTTTGCAGAACGATCATATAGATGAAATATTTATGCTTGAAGCTATAAAAGAAGCAAAAAAGGCTGAACAAATAAAGGAAGTCCCGATTGGGGCGATTATTGTCCATAATGGAGAGATCATTGCAAGAGCACATAATTTAAGGGAATCAAACCAAAATGCCATTGCTCATGCGGAATTGCTTGCGATTGATCAAGCTTGTAAGCAGCTTGGGACGTGGAGACTTGCGGATGCTGTTCTATACGTCACACTTGAGCCATGCCCGATGTGTGCGGGAGCAATCATGCTTTCTCGGATTAAAACAGTCGTTTATGGTGCGAAGGATCCAAAGGGCGGCTGTGCCGGCACGTTTATGAACCTTCTTCAGGATGAACGCTTTAATCATCAGAGTGAGGTTGTGTCAGGAGTCCTTGAAAAAGAGTGTAGGGATCTTCTATCTGATTTCTTTAAAAGATTGCGCGAGCGGAAAAAGGAAGAGAAAAAAAGGAGACAGCTGCAATTGGATACAAATACAGGAATTGACAGTGAATAGGAATTGATTTTTAATCGGAATGTTAGTATACTTATATATGCGTCACATATGGCGCAATTAAATACGGTTTCAACTTTGCCGTGCTAGGCGGGGAGGTAGCGGTGCCCTGTACTCGCAATCCGCTCTAGCGAGGCTGAATCCCTTCCTGAGGCTGATGTCCTGTAGGGCCTGCCTTAAGTAAGTGGTGTTGACGTCCGGGTCCTGCGCAATGGGAATCTATGAACCATGTCAGGTCCGGAAGGAAGCAGCATTAAGTGGACAATCTCATGTGCCGCAGGGTTGCCTGGGCCGAGCTAACTGCTTAAGTAACGCTTATGGGCGTCAGTCGAAGGAAGGTGCACGGCAGTTTAACTATGATAAATGAAACTCATCTCAGATTGGGATGAGTTTTTTATTTAAGAAAAAGTATAAGTTTTCTCGAGTCTAAGAAATGTCTAGCTTCAGCGCTTACGCTTTTCTTAGATTAACTTTGTAATATATATTTTATATACGGTATAATAGTCAAAGAGAATACATAGGAAGGGGGCGTGTCAATGAGTTATCAAGCTTTATATCGCGTTTGGCGGCCACAAAGCTTTATTGATGTTGTTGGACAAGAGCATGTAACGAAAACATTGCAAAACGCCCTGCTTCAACAAAAAATATCGCATGCTTATTTATTTTCAGGCCCTAGGGGAACTGGTAAAACTAGTGCTGCAAAGATTTTGGCAAAAGCGGTTAACTGTGAAAGAGCACCGATAAGTGAGCCGTGTAATGAGTGTCCGTCATGCAGAGGGATTACAGATGGCTCAATTCCAGATGTCATTGAAATTGATGCAGCCTCTAACAACGGTGTAGAAGAAATAAGAGATATTCGCGATAAGGTGAAATATGCTCCAAACGCCGTAAAATACAAGGTCTATATTGTTGATGAAGTGCATATGCTTTCCATTGGCGCATTCAATGCTCTGTTAAAAACTCTTGAAGAACCGCCAAAGCATGTTATCTTTATTTTGGCGACAACTGAGCCTCATAAGATTCCCCTTACGATCATTTCAAGATGCCAGCGCTTTGATTTCAAACGTATTACGGCCCAAGCGATTGTGGGAAGAATGAAGCTCATAGTGGAAGAGACTGGCGTCGAATGTGATGAACAAGCATTGCAAATTATTGCACGAGCGGCAGAAGGTGGAATGCGTGATGCTCTGAGCTTACTCGATCAAGCGATTTCGTTCAGTGAGGATAGTGTAACAATTGAAGATGCTTTAACAGTTACAGGAGCCGTTTCTCAAGGATACCTTAATAAATTAGCAAAAGCTGTGATGGAAAGAGATGCAGCTTCAGGTCTAGGATTTTTGGAGGAATTACTCGCTCAGGGGAAAGACCCTTCAAGATTTGTAGAGGATTTCATTCTGTACTATCGTGATATGCTGCTCTTTAAAGCGGCCCCTCGGTTAGAAGAATCGCTGGAAAGAGTGATGCTAGATGAGGATTTCCAATCTCTCGCAAATGAAATGAATCCAGAAGAGCTGTATGAATTAATCGAAGTATTGAATAAAGCACAGCAAGAAATGCGCTGGACGAACCACCCTAGAATCTTCCTCGAGGTTGCAATTGTAAAGCTATGTCAACTACAAAAAAGCAAAGTACAAGAATTCTCTGGAGATCTTCAGCCTCTGCTGCAGAAAATTCAGCACCTTGAGCAGGAAATAAGTGACTTGAAGCGGCAAGGTATAACTCTTCAAGATGAAGCTCAGCCAACAGTTCAAAAGAAGCCACAAAGAAGTTCTCGAAAAGGCTTCCAAGCTCCTGTAGGGAAAATTAATGAAATATTAAAGCAAGCAACTAAGAATGATTTAATGGCTATTAAAAGCAAATGGAGTGAAATGCTTAATAGGCTTGTTCATAATCAAATGCGGTCACAGGCTGCTTTGTTGAATGAAGCGGAGCCAGTTGCAGCTTCCGAAAATGCTTTTATCATTAAATTCAAATATGAAATTCACTGCCAAATGGCGATGGATAATGCAAAGTTTTTAGATACATTATCTAATACGATGTTTGAGCTTTTTGGAAAACGAATACAAATGGTTGGAATCCCTGATGAACAATGGCAAAAAATTAGGGAAGATTTTTTACACACTCAGCGGGATGGTGAAGCTGGGGATGAAGTTCATCAAAATGAGGAAGAACCGTTAATTGCTGAGGCTAAGAAAATATTTGGTGAAGAATTAGTAGAAATCATAGAATAATTATTAATGTGGAGGTTTAATAAAATGATGCGTGGAATGGGAAATATGCAAAATATGATGAAACAAATGCAAAAAATGCAAAAGAAAATGGCTGAAGCACAAGAAAAGCTAGGTGAAGAAAGAATCGAAGGTACTGCTGGCGGTGGAATGGTTACAGTGATTGTTTCTGGCCATAAAGAAGTACTAGAAGTAAACATAAAGGAAGAGGTTGTAGATCCAGACGATATTGAAATGCTTCAAGATCTAGTGCTGGCAGCAACCAATGATGCACTGAAAAAAGCAGATGAATTAACAAACAATACAATGGGGCAATTTACAAAAGGAATGAACCTGCCAGGAATGTTCTAAGACAACATTCCCTCTGTCTTGCTTTGACGTACAGGACTTATTAGTGTCGACGTTGCCATAGGACAAGAGAAGCTTCATTAGCAATACATCGCACGAACAGATGCGTAGCTTTTGTGAGGACGTAGCTTACTTAGTCGACCAGCGCCTAGGGGCTCGAGGTCATAAGCTAATCCATCAAGAAGGTTAAAGACCAACCTTCTTGATGGCTCGTCTTATGCTTGTCGGGGGTGATCAAGGCGCTTCCGCTTTTCCTAAAAGGAGGAATAAATAATGCACTATCCTGAACCGATATCTAAGCTGATTGACAGCTTTATGAAATTGCCAGGTATCGGCCCTAAAACGGCCGCTCGTCTGGCTTTTTTTATATTAAGTATGAAGGAAGATACGGTGCTTGACTTTGCAAAGGCCTTAGTCAATGCAAAAAGAAATTTAACTTATTGCTCTGTTTGTGGTCATATCACAGATCAAGATCCGTGTTATATTTGTGAGGATCAAAGAAGGGATCGCTCAGTTATCTGTGTTGTTCAAGATCCTAAAGATGTAATTGCAATGGAAAAAATGAAAGAATATCATGGTCTCTATCATGTTCTTCAAGGGGCAATATCACCGATGGATGGGATTGGGCCGGAAGATATTAATATTCCATCACTATTGAAAAGGCTCCAGGACGATACAGTACAGGAGGTCATCCTTGCAACAAATCCTAATATTGAGGGAGAAGCAACAGCTATGTATATTTCTAGACTTTTAAAGCCATCTGGAATACGTGCTACTCGAATTGCACATGGGCTTCCAGTTGGAGGGGATCTTGAATATGCTGATGAGGTCACACTGTCAAAAGCTCTTGAGGGAAGAAGAGAAGTCTGATATATAACGATTATTTAAAAAGTGCCCAGTAGGGGAGCTATCGTTTTTAAAAGATTAGAAAGTATAACTTTTTTGATTTTGAGAAATGTCTAGCGCAAGCAGCCTAACCCCAACTTATAGGACGTACTATTTTCGTACAAAGGACGCTTCGAAAGCGAAAATCGCACGACCAAAAGGAAATTATTGGAAGGTACATCACGGGGACAATTGTCTTTGATTGTTCTGAAGGGGCTTGCGTATTTCTTACTGGGGGAAAAGAAAATGTTATTTCGTAGAAAGGGTTGGCTTCGTAAAGAATTCGATGATAAGCTCTTTGAAAAAGCTAATGAGCTAAGGGACATCTGGATGAATCAAAAATTACTCATTGAAAAAAGCTTTGATCCATCTGCTGAAATTATGAGCCAAGCAAAAATTAGTGAAGCAAAATATTTTTTTCTATTTAAAGAAGTAAAAAATAGAAACATTTCTATAAGGAAATAAATTATGCAGCAGTCCTTCTCTCGTGGTATTTTTTGTGCTTCAATTTCATAAATTGATAGTACAAGTTTACTGAGAGGAGGCTTTTCCTTATTGGAGCCTATTGTGGTGATCTCCATTTTAGGAGGTTGTATTTTATTGCTTTTATTTCTTGGTGCACCAGTGAAACCAGTAAGATTTATTGGGCAAGGTGTGATTAAATTACTTATTGGCGCACTTTTTTTATTCTTTTTAAATGCCTTTGGAAACCAATTTGGTATACATGTGCCCATTAATTTAGCTACTGCTTCAATATCGGGCTTTTTAGGAATACCTGGTTTGTTTTCATTAGTGGCCATACAAACTTGGATTATATAAGGTAAATAAACAGCTGCTTATTACAGCAGCTGTTTATTTTTGAAAATGTATTGACACCCTATCTATATGGTGGTAATATATTAAAAGTCGTCACAATAACTTATTAACAACCTACATTTAAAAATAAAAAAAGTTGTTGACAAAGCGTTGTTGAAATGATATATTTATAAGGTCGCTTCTGAGCGATAATGGTTTAAAATTTGCTCTTTGAAAACTGAACGAACAAAAACGTCAACGTTAATTCTAAGTCTTTTTATAAGATATTTTTAAGAGCTAAATCTTACTCTTTATCGCGTATTAACGAGCAGTAATATCCTTTCGGATAACTGCCCGTAAATGCCCGATCGATTCGACTAACCATTTCGGGGAAAGACACCCCGTAACGGAAGTCTCATCTTATTGGAGAGTTTGATCCTGGCTCAGGACGAACGCTGGCGGCGTGCCTAATACATGCAAGTCGAGCGGACTTGTGAGAGCTTGCTCTCGCAAGTTAGCGGCGGACGGGTGAGTAACACGTGGGCAACCTGCCTGTAAGACTGGGATAACTTCGGGAAACCGGAGCTAATACCGGATAATTCTTTTCTACACATGTAGGAAAGCTGAAAGATGGCTTCGGCTATCACTTACAGATGGGCCCGCGGCGCATTAGCTAGTTGGTGAGGTAACGGCTCACCAAGGCAACGATGCGTAGCCGACCTGAGAGGGTGAT
>NZ_JAGYPM010000012.1 GCF_018343665.1 Cytobacillus citreus | reverse complement strand
GGTGGGATACTACCCTGGCTGTATTGAAATTCTAACCCGCACCCCTGATCGGGGTGGGAGACAGTGTCAGGTGGGCAGTTTGACTGGGGCGGTCGCCTCCTAAAAAGTAACGGAGGCGCCCAAAGGTTCCCTCAGAATGGTTGGAAATCATTCGAAGAGTGTAAAGGCATAAGGGAGCTTGACTGCGAGACCTACAAGTCGAGCAGGGACGAAAGTCGGGCTTAGTGATCCGGTGGTTCCGCATGGAAGGGCCATCGCTCAACGGATAAAAGCTACCCCGGGGATAACAGGCTTATCTCCCCCAAGAGTCCACATCGACGGGGAGGTTTGGCACCTCGATGTCGGCTCATCGCATCCTGGGGCTGTAGTCGGTCCCAAGGGTTGGGCTGTTCGCCCATTAAAGCGGTACGCGAGCTGGGTTCAGAACGTCGTGAGACAGTTCGGTCCCTATCCGTCGTGGGCGCAGGAAATTTGAGAGGAGCTGTCCTTAGTACGAGAGGACCGGGATGGACGCACCGCTGGTGTACCAGTTGTTCTGCCAAGAGCATCGCTGGGTAGCTATGTGCGGAAGGGATAAGTGCTGAAAGCATCTAAGCATGAAGCCCCCCTCGAGATGAGATTTCCCATAGCGTCAAGCTAGTAAGACCCCTGAAAGATGATCAGGTTGATAGGTTTGAGGTGGAAGCGTGGTGACACGTGGAGCTGACAAATACTAATCGGTCGAGGACTTAACCAATTTAATGTTCGCAGGCTAAAATCGTCACGTCCTGTGACAATGCCTGCATGACCCACATCCTGTGGGCCTAAGCGTAGGCGACTGCTTAGCTTCGAGAGGCGTTGGAGAGCCAGCTATGCAAATCCCGGTTTTGGATTTGTAGAGATGGATCGAAACGACCGAGAAGTTAGGAGCCGAAGCTGGACAATGATTACTCCAATTCTTCTTCTGCATTATCTAGTTTTGAGAGAACAAACCTCAATTTTATACAGTTTGGTGGCGATAGCGAGAAGGTCACACCCGTTCCCATCCCGAACACGGAAGTTAAGCTTCTCAGCGCCGATGGTAGTTAGGGGCTGTCCCCTTGTGAGAGTAGGACGTCGCCAAGCGAAATGAAGAACAGCTAAATGAGCTGTTCTTTTTTTACACGTTAAGAAAGTATAAATTGTCAGCGCAGAAGATGATTCGACGTAGTTTCCAATTTTAGGAATTAAGTATAAGTTCAACTACGCCTCTGTCTTCGCCTTTCCAAGGCTCGCCAATCGGCGAGTTTTCTTTATATGTGTTCGAAGAACATTTGAAAATTTGTATAGAAACGATAAGAAGTTTAGAAAGGGAACCCCGAGGCTTTGAAGAAGCAAGGAGATCAAGGAAGCAAGGGAGTGACGCCCGGAATGTGCGATGCACATGAGGACGGAACGAGTGCAGCTGACGTAGAGATCCGCCGCTTATTCAAAGCCGAGGCTGAACACGGAAGTTAAACTTCTGCGCCGATGGTAGTTAGGGGCTGTCCCCTTGTGAGAGTAGGACGTCGCCAAGCGAAATGAAGGAGTATCCAATGGGTACTCTTTTTTGTTTTGTATAAATTTTTTATTTATCTGTGAACTTGGACAAAATATTTCTAATTTTTAGCGCAGGTATTTTTTACAAGAAAAATAAATGAAAACAAGGGGATAAATAAATTTTATGCCAGGTTTGGTGCCAAAATAAAAAGCCCCAAACTGGAGGGCGCATTAAGAAAAAATTTCTGGATTTGTTATCTTTTTTAGCTGTTTTAAATAATATTTATATTTTGGATTGCTTGTATCTGTAGAAATTAAATCATTTTCACAATCTGTACAGATAAAAGAAGTGTATAGATGTATCCCTTTTATTTTTGTTTGCTCGCAAATGACACACTCTTCCCCTATATGTTTCTTTGCTAATAGCGAACTCAATCACTCCACCTCCATACACTAATTCTGCCCGGATTTATATTATTGTATACAATCTTTTGAAAATTCATCGTAAAGAGCTTACTTAATTACTATTGTATGAGATAGTTCTTATTTGGTTGTATGTCTTATTGAATTCTTTATCGTAGATTAACGCGTCCTCGAAAAAGAAAAAAGCTTTTACGAGGATGTCCTAGTTAAGCGAAGTCCACAGGATAAGGAAAGCATCATCAGCGATACTACGAACGATTAAAAGAGAAGTTTTTGGGAGGACGTGGTGTTCTGAGCGTGATAATTTCAACAAACAATCAGTAGGGGATGAAGGAAAAGCCCCACTGGTTAATGTTTCACTATATTATTAATAAGATCCGATTTCAAATGTCTAAGGTGGAAGTATCGCTTTAATCTCCTATTTGGTAAAATAGATGAGACAATAAAACAAATTGATTTTTGGTGATATGAATTGGATCAGACTCGAACACCGTTATTTGGAGCCTTAATAAGACATATAGATAATAAACCTGTTTCCTTCCATGTTCCAGGACATAAATATGGCAGCCTTTTTCCAAAGGAAGCAAAGCATTTCTATAATAAATTGTTAAAGCTTGATGCAACAGAGCTAAGTGGGTTAGACGACCTACATTCTCCTGAGGGGGCGATCTTGGAAGCCGAACAGCTACTTTCCCAATTATATGGAACTAAAAAGAGTTTTTTCTTAGTCAACGGGTCGACTGTCGGAAATTTGGCCATGATCATGGCAGCAATCAGGGAAGATGATACAGTTCTTGTTCAGAGAAATTGCCATAAATCAATATTAAATGGTATTAACCTTGTAAAGGCAGAACCTGTTTTTTTAGAGCCTACTTATGATGAGGAATGGGGTGTCGCAGGAGGCGTATCAATAAATACTGTTAAAAAGGCGATTAAAGCATTCCCTTCTTCAAAGGCGATCATTCTTACATATCCAAATTACTATGGGATGATTAATGATCTAGAGGAGATTATTCAATTTTCCCATTCAAAAGGAATACCAGTATTAATTGATGAGGCACATGGTACTCATTTTATAGGAAATGATATTTTTCCACAGTCCGCTGTTTCATTAAAGGCTGATATCGTTGTCCAATCAGCCCATAAAACGCTTCCGGCGATGACGATGGGGTCATATCTTCATTTTAATAGCAATCTTCTTTCAGAAAAGGATATTCGCAGCTATCTTGAAATTTTACAATCAAGCAGTCCATCCTATCCAATTATGGCTTCATTGGATATAGCTAGAAGCTATTTAGCTGGATTTTCGAATGATGATGCAGAGGCTCTTTTATATAAAATTCAGGATTTCAAAAGGAGATTACAAAAATTAAAAGGAATTAAAGTGTTATCTTTTAAAAATGGAATAGGCGATCCGTTGAAAATAACCCTTCAATCCACCTCTTCTTTAAGTGGGTATGAACTGCAGGGTAGACTTGAAAGCGTTGGCATTTTTACGGAGATGGCTGATCCTTATAATGTTTTGCTTATTTTTCCTTTACTGAAATCAGATATGGAATACTCCATTGAGGATATGGTCGATCGATTTGAAGCAGCCCTTAAATCGGTTACAATTCATAAGCACCCCAAAAAAGCAAAAACTGGTTTTGTCACGTCAAGTATTTCAAAGCTGGAATTGAATGCGAAACAGAGAGCCGATCTTACTAGCATATCTGTTCCAATGGACGAGGCAATAGGAAAGGTATGTGCACAGTTTATTATCCCCTATCCTCCAGGTATTCCTTTATTATTTCCTGGGGAAACAATTAGTAAGGAACATATAGACAATATTAGATTACTCTTTGAAACGGGGGCTAGATTTCAAGGGGCTGAGGGCATAAAGTCCGGAATGATAGACATATTTCCCAATTAATTAAATATATTATTATTGAAGCATCTTGGAGGTTTACGATGGAAAAAGGAATGTTTATTACGGTGGAAGGGCCGGAAGGAGCAGGAAAAACGACGATCATTGGCATGTTAGGAGAAGATTTACAGGCAGAAGGCTATCAAGTCTTACTAACTAGAGAACCTGGTGGAATCGATATTGCTGAGCAAATAAGAAATGTTATTCTTGATAAGAAAAACACGAAAATGGATCCTAGAACAGAAGCTCTTTTATACGCAGCGGCAAGAAGGCAGCATCTTGTTGAAAAAGTCCTTCCTGCTATTGAGAAAGGATATATCGTTTTATGTGATCGCTTTATTGATAGCTCTCTAGCTTATCAAGGGTATGCAAGAGGATTAGGTATAGATGATGTGCTTTCAATTAATCAATTTGCTATAGAAGGTATGATGCCAATACTTACTTTTTATTTTGATATTGATCCTAAAATTGGCCTTGAAAGGATAAATCGGCATAAGGAGCGAGAAGTAAATCGTCTTGATTTAGAAGACTTAGAGTTCCATCATAAAGTACGTGAAGGCTATTATCATTTAATGAAGGAGCATCCTGAACGTATATATAAAATAGATGCTTCAAAGCCAATTGGAACTGTATATAAAGAAGCAAAAAGCTTGCTGAAAAAAATGATTGATCAGGAAGATTAAACAAATGCCTTAAAGAACACTCTTTAAGGCTTTTTTGCACCAAATCCATGAAACGAATTCCAGCTGATAACAACGATTTATATATGTTTGTTCATAAAATAATTGTTATAATGGAGATAGGAAAGAAAGTGGAAAAAATGAAAGGGGCTGAGAGAATGAAACTTATATTAGCGGTTATTCAAGACCAAGACAGCAATAAATTAATGAATGCATTGGTGGACAATAACTTCCGTGCAACCAAGCTAGCAAGTACAGGTGGCTTTCTGAAATCAGGAAACACAACCTTTATGATTGGAACAGAAGATATTCGAGTGGACAGAGCATTGCAAATAATAAAGGATAATTGCAAGTCAAGAGACCAGCTAGTTGCCCCTATCTCTCCAATGGGTGGAAATGCTGACTCGTATGTTCCTTATCCAGTGGAGGTTGAAGTTGGTGGTGCAACAGTGTTTGTATTGCCAATTGAAAATTTCCTGCAATTTTAAAAAGAATGACTTCAATGTGAATTCATAATAAAGTTACGTAAGTGGTGATGATTGTGGCAAAAACGTGGGAAGAGCTAGAAGACATACAGCCTATCGTTTTGAAAATGTTTAAAAATAGTATGATGAAGAATAGGCTGGCTCACGCTTATTTATTCGAAGGGATGAAGGGGACAGGGAAACGCGATGCAAGCTTTCTTTTAGCGAAAAGTGTTTTTTGCCACTCACCTATGCAAGGTTATATCCCTTGTGAAACATGTGTAAATTGCAAGAGAATTAATAACGGAAACCATCCAGATGTTCATCTTGTCGAACCAGATGGGCTATCAATCAAAAAAGCCCAAATTCAATCACTTCAGGAGGAGTTCTCCAAAACGGGTGTTGAATCGAAAAAGAAGCTATATATGGTTGTCCATGCGGATCGAATGACTGTGAATGCAGCGAATAGTTTGCTAAAATTCCTTGAAGAACCACATCCGGAGACAATAGCTATATTGATGACAGAACAGGCACAGCAAATACTTCCTACAATTCTTTCTCGTTGCCAAACGATCTCATTTCAGTCATTATCAGCTGAAAAAATGATTGAAAAGCTAAAATCCCACAATGTCGAACCACAGATAGCACCATTAATTGCCCAGCTTACCAATAATATTGATGAGGCAATTGAATTTAGTCAGAATGATTGGTTTGTACAAGCACAAAAAATAGTGTTAAAATTATATGAAGTACTTAAAAAAACACCATTGGAAGCAATGGTTTCTCTTCAGGATGATTGGTTTAAGCACTTCAAAGAGAAAGAACAATTTGATCTTGGGTTAGATCTTTTACTTCTTATTTTTAAGGATTTATTATATATACAACTTGGCAAGGAGGAGCAGGTCGTCTATCTAATCGAAAAGGAGCGTTTAGAGCAGTTTGCTTTGCAATCTACAAGTCGAAGGATATCTGAGCAGATGACGGCTGTTTTGGAAGCAAAGAGAAAATTGCATGCAAATATGAATCCGCAGCTGTTAATGGAACAGCTTGTGTTGAAATTGCAGGAGGGGTCTTTGTTTGTATGATGTAGTAGGAGTCCGCTTTAAGAAAGCGGGTAAAATATATTATTTCGATCCTGGTGGACTAGCAATCGAAAAAGATGACTTTGTCATTGTTGAAACGGTTCGTGGTGTAGAGTATGGCAAGGTTGTGGTTGCACCAAAGAAAGTGGATGAACATGATGTAGTCCTCCCCTTAAAAAAGGTTCTCCGAATTGCAGATCCTAAGGATCGGATGATTGTTGAGGAAAACAAGCAGGCAGCAAAGGAAGCTTATGAGGTTTGCAATGAAAAGGTTATTACTCATCAATTAGATATGAAACTAGTTGATGTCGAATATACATTTGATCGAAATAAAGTGATCTTTTACTTCACTGCCGATGGAAGAGTAGATTTTCGAGAGCTCGTTAAAGATCTTGCAGCCATATTTCGTACTAGAATTGAACTTCGGCAAATTGGTGTAAGAGATGAAGCGAAAATGCTAGGTGGTATTGGTCCTTGCGGTAGAATGCTTTGCTGCTCTACTTTTTTAGGCGATTTTGATCCAGTATCTATCAAGATGGCAAAAGATCAGAATCTTTCCTTAAACCCAACAAAAATTTCGGGTTTATGTGGTCGTTTGATGTGCTGTTTAAAATATGAAAATGACGAATATGAAGAAGCAAAAGCTCAGCTTCCAGACCTTGGAGAATGGATTCAAACACCTGAAGGACCAGGAAAAGTAGTAGGATTAAATATTTTAGAGCGGGTGCTGCAAGTGGATGTCACAGCTGCTGAACGCGTCCTGGAATATACACTTGATGAATTATCGAAACAAGGTGCTGTAACAGTTCAATCCACAGATTAATGAGGTGGAATACGTGGATAAAAAAGAAATCTTTGACTCAGTAAGTAATATGGAAATTCAAATTGGTCAGTTATATACGCAGCTTGGTGAGTTAAAGCAGCATTTGGCAGAAATATTAGAAGAGAATAACTCTTTAAAGCTGGAAAATGAACATTTAAGACGCCGTTTAGAATTAACAATTGATAAAGAAGAATCGGCTAGAAAAAAAGATCAAGCACCAAGTAATCCAGTGGGTACAACTTATGATAAATCGGTCGATATTGGAGAAGGCTACGATAATCTTGCCCGTCTATACCAAGAGGGCTTTCATATATGTAACCTCCATTTTGGAAGTCCCCGAAAAGAAGGAGATTGCCTTTTTTGCTTATCTTTTCTTAATAAGAAATAATATGATGGCCTTCCCGATAAAGGAAGGCTATTTTTTAGCTAATGAAACTTAATATTTGGAGGAAAGAAGATGGACTTTTTAAAAGGAGATGAACGATTAGATTATTTACTCGCAGAAAATTTGCGCATTATTCAGAGCCCTACTGTGTTCTCCTTTTCATTGGATGCTGTGTTACTGGCAAGGTTTGTGTATGTGCCGATTCAAAAGGGTAACCTGATCGATCTTTGCAGCGGTAACGGGGTGATACCGTTATTTCTAAGTGTAAGAACAAAGGGAACGATAACAGGTGTTGAAATTCAAGAGCGGCTTTTCGATATGGCTAAGAGAAGTATTGAGTACAATCAATTGGAACATCGATTACATATGGTACATGGTGATATTAAAGAAATGCCGAAAGAGCTAGGGTATGGGAAATTCGATGTTGTTACATGTAATCCACCTTATTTCCCGACTCCATCTTCTGAAGAGATGAATGAGAATGAACATTTGGCCATCGCCCGCCATGAAATCCTCTGTACACTAGAGGATGCGATTAAAGCCTCAAGCCAGCTAGTCAGGCAAGGTGGAAAGGTAGCATTTGTTCATCGGCCGGGACGATTTCTAGATATCGTAACATTAATGCGTAAATATAAGCTAGAGCCAAAAAAAATTCAATTTGTTTATCCAAAACAGGGGAAAGAGGCCAATACACTGCTTATTGAAGCAACTAAAAACGGCAGTCCAGATTTGAAAATAATGCCACCCTTAATCGTTTATAATGATGATAACGAATACACCTCTGAAATAAAGGAAATTTTATATGGGAAATAATCATTACTTTTATGTTCTTCATTGTAAAGATGACAGTTTGTATGCGGGTTATACAAATAATCTAGAGAGGCGTGTGAAGCTTCATAATGAGGGCAAGGGGGCTAAATATACAAGGGGCAGAGGACCAGTAGAGCTGGTTTTTTCAAAAATGTATGATAATAAAAGTGATGCATTAAAGGCAGAATATGAATTTAAGCAATGGCCCCGAAGGAAGAAAGAAGAATATATAAAAATCAATATAGAAAATAACTTTGAAAGTTAGATAATTGTTTAGCTCCACAATGAATGCTACGGCAGGATATGCATCGCACGACTAAAAGTGGAGCTTTTAGGAGGAGCGCCTACCCCCTCGGCGACAAAAACGCCACGTCCTGTGGCATTGTCGCCACTAGCACGTCCTGTACGTCGGAGGTCACAAGCTTGTCTAGTTACGGCTCCTGGGGACGAAAGTCTAGCCAATCCCTTCCAGAAGACAAAGAACGTCTTCTTACAGGGCTCGTCTTAAGCTGTCGTCCCTAAACAGTCGCCTCCACATTTCGATCAATCCTCCCAGAAAGGTAAAGAACACCTTTCAGAGAGGCACGTCTTGTGCTATGCCTGAGGGTAACCGAGGCGCTTCCGCATTTTAATGAAACGGGTGGTACATATGTGGCAGCAAAAAAGTTTTGAAAATGAAAAAGGAAAAGGAATTTTGTATTTAGTCCCGACTCCCATTGGGAATCTTGAGGATATGAGCTTTCGAGCAATAAGAATGATGAAAGAGGCAGATTATATAGCTGCAGAGGATACGAGAAATACGAAAAAGCTTTGTAATTATTTTGAAATCGAAACCTCTATTATTAGCTATCATGAACACAATAAAGCAGTAAGCGGACAGAAAATACTTGAAAAATTAGCTAATGGGGCAAAAATTGCTCTTGTGAGCGATGCGGGAATGCCGACTATTTCTGATCCTGGGTATGAGCTTGTTACTGCTGCTGTAGAGGAGAAATTAACGGTTGTGCCACTGCCCGGTGCAAATGCTGCTTTAACAGCATTAATTGCATCAGGTCTTAATCCGCAGCCCTTTTATTTTTTTGGTTTTTTAGATCGCCATAAGAAGACAAAAAAGAAAGAGCTTCAAGAACTGGCTAAAATGTCTGCAACGATCATCATATACGAAGCTCCACATCGTTTAAAAGAAACACTTACTCTTATAGATGAACAATTGGGTAATAGAAAAATAGTCCTATGTCGTGAATTAACAAAAAAATACGAAGAATTTATTCGTGGGACGGTACAAGAAGCCTTAAATTGGGCAACAAACGAAGAAATAAGAGGTGAATTTTGCCTCATTATTGAAGGATCTTCTGAAAATTTACAGGATGAGGAAGAATCTTGGTGGATAGATTTAACGATCCAAGCACATGTAGAGCATTATATGGATGTGAATGGAATGACAAGTAAGGATGCAATTAAGCAAACAGCAAGCGACAGAAGCATGAATAAAAGAGAAGTATACCATGCTTTTCATGTACAAGAGCAGGGATAAAAAGAGTAAGTATAAAAAAAGCTTCTCAGTTTACTGAGAAGCTTTTGTATTATTATTTTACAAGTTCAAATCGAGATTGAATTTCTTGTAATAAATTTTCTGCACCTTCACGGCTAACAATTAATTTTCCGTTTGCTAATGAGATGTTATCGTCGGAAACTTCACCAGTTACAAGACATGTCATATTTGGCTTGTACTTTTTAAGGATAATACGATCATCATCCACATAAATTTCAAGCGCATCTTTTTCTGCAATGTCTAATGTACGTCTTAATTCAATAGGAATAACCACACGACCAAGCTCATCAACCTTACGAACAATACCAGTAGATTTCATAAAAATTCTCCTCTCAAACCTCAAAATATATTTTTCTAATTCGTCAATATTCGACAAAATTCTTTATTAATTCAATAATACCAGCGTTTCCCAAATACGTCAATTACTTTATTTTTTAATTTGAATAGAAATTTTTTACTTTCATTATAAAAGTTGATATATAGCGGTTTTATAAGATTTTAATTTTTAGTAAATCCAATTAATAGAAAATCCCTTATTAAATAAGTATAAATTGAAGAAATTTTCATCAATATTTTTCGACAAAATTCCCTTTTTTCTATTAAAACCATATAATAATATTCGAAGAAAGAATTGAGTATTTGTCCAGATTGTAGTAATAAAAAGTATTACTTTTATGAATTAGAGAAATGTCCAGCTCCATAAGGAAAGCTCCTTAGAATAATCATCGCAGGGACAATCTGAACTTTGATTGTTCCGAAGGTGTTTGCGCTTTTCTTATTTGTTGCACAAATACTAATTTTTAGGTATATTTTGATGGTATAAGAGGATATGATGAATGAAAGTATTATCTTATTAATTTTGTCCTTATTAATATAGAAAGTTCAATATTACCGTGTATTACAGTATGTTCTCGTCCCTCATTGGGGCCGGGATTTTTTATATATAATGAAGGTATTCGTTATATGACTGATTGCAATACAAGGAAGCCTAAGTCAGCAATGAATGAGACATTGCTGGCAAAGGACTTTTAACTGATTTTTTAGGGAGGGAATTCTCATGGAGGAAAAATTAAAAACCTTTTATTTGACAACACCGATTTATTATCCTAGTGGAAATTTACATATAGGCCATGCCTATACGACAGTAGCTGGAGATGCAATGGCTCGTTATAAGCGTTTACGTGGCTTCGATGTGATGTATCTAACTGGCACGGATGAGCATGGCCAAAAGATTCAGGAGAAAGCGGAGGAGAATGGAGTTACTCCTCAAGAATATGTTGATGAAATTGTTGCTGGAATTCAAGAACTATGGAAAAAACTTGATATTTCTTACGATGATTTTATTCGTACGACTCAGGATAGACATAAGCAGGTTGCCCAAAAAATCTTCTCTCAATTATTGGAGCAAGGTGATATTTACCTCGGTGAATATGAAGGATGGTATTGTACACCATGTGAATCATATTTTACTGAGCGTCAGTTAGTAGAAGGAAATTGCCCGGACTGCGGAAGATCTGTGAACAAAGTGAAGGAAGAATCTTATTTCTTCAAAGTGAGTAAATACGCTGATCGATTGCTGCAATATTACGAAGAGAATCCTTCATTTATTCAGCCAGAATCACGAAAAAACGAAATGATTAATAATTTTATCAAGCCAGGTTTGGAAGATCTTGCTGTTTCTAGGACGACATTTGATTGGGGAATTAAGGTTCCAGAGAATCCAAAGCATGTAATCTATGTTTGGATTGATGCTTTAGCAAACTATATTACGGCTCTTGGATACGGGACTGATGATGACTCGAAATACTTAAACTATTGGCCAGCTAATGTTCATTTAGTAGGAAAAGAAATCGTTCGATTCCACACTATTTATTGGCCAATTATGCTTATGGCTCTAGATTTACCGCTTCCGAAAAAAGTATTTGCCCACGGCTGGCTATTGATGAAGGATGGAAAAATGTCCAAATCAAAAGGAAATGTTGTTGATCCTGTAACATTAATTGATCGATATGGCCTAGATGCACTAAGATATTACCTATTGCGCGAGGTTCCATTTGGTTCAGACGGCGTTTTCACACCAGAAGGTTTTGTAGAGAGAATTAACTTTGATTTAGCAAATGATTTAGGAAACTTACTAAATCGGACATTAGCAATGGTAGACAAATATTTTGAAGGGATTATTCCAGCCTATAATGGCTCCGTTGGAGAATTTGATCAGTCATTACTTCTTGCAAACAAGGAAGCTGTAACTAAATATGAAGAAGCAATGGAAAAAATGGAATTTTCCGTGGCACTAACTGCTATTTGGCAATTAGTAAGCAAAACAAATAAATACATCGATGAAACACAGCCTTGGTCTTTAGCGAAGGATGAAGCTAAGACAGCTGAGCTTGGAAGCGTAATGGCACATTTAGCGGAATCGCTTAGAAGAATCGCTGTTCTTCTACAGCCTTTCTTAACACGTACACCAAAAGAAATATTTACACAATTAAATGTAAATGAAGAAGGCCTAACTTCTTGGGAAAGCTTAGAAGAATTTGGTTTGATTCCTAAGGATACAAAGATAGCAAAAGGTGAACCGATTTTCCCTCGTCTTGATTTAAATGAAGAAGTGGAGTTTATTAAAACAAAGATGCAAGGATCTGCTCCACAAGTAGAAGAAGTGAAAGTGGAAGAAAAGCCTGATAGTGAAGAAATTACGATTGATGATTTTATGAAGGTTGATTTACGAGTAGCAGAAGTTATTCAAGCCGAACCTGTAAAAAAAGCTGATAAGCTCCTTAAATTGCAGCTAGATCTTGGTTATGAAAAGCGACAAGTTGTATCTGGGATTGCACAATTTTACAAGCCAGAGGATCTTGTTGGACGTAAAGTTGTATGTGTCACAAATTTAAAGCCTGTTAAATTGCGCGGTGAGCTTTCTGAAGGCATGATCCTTGCAGGCAGTAAAGACGGCGAGCTTTCATTAGCAACCATTGCAGAATCTCTTCCGTTGGGAGCAAGAGTGAAGTAAAGTAAACTTCAATCAAGGGGACCTTAACGACCGTTAATCTGCGATAAAGTGAAACTTCCATCAGTGGGGGTCTTACTGCCCGTTAATCTGCGATAAAAGTCGAAAACATAGAAATGTTTCACGTGTAACATTTGACGTCGGACATTTCTATGTTTTTCTTTTATTAAATAATAATGACAAAAAAAATGATCCATAATATCAATGTTATATTGAAAATTCAGGCATACATTTAATATATTTAAATAATAAAGTGATAATCCTAATATTATATTGACAAAACATCTTGAATTTTGACTTAGTTGTTACTTTAATGAGAAATATGTAATCAAAAAATAATTTTTGTTAAAAGGAGACTTTTCTATGTTTTTCGACACACACGCACATTTGAATGCTGAGCAATATAATGATGATCTAAGAGAGGTTATTGACAGAGCTTTAGGAGAGGGAGTTTCACGCATTGTCGTTGTGGGTTTTGATCGTCCAACCATTGAAAAAGCGATGGAACTTTCGGAACAATATGATTTTATATATGCGAGTGTTGGCTGGCACCCTGTTGATGCAATTGATATGACGAATGAGGATCTCAAGTGGATTGAGGAGCTGACGCAGCATCCAAAGGTTGTTGCTCTTGGTGAGATGGGGCTAGATTATTATTGGGACAAGTCTCCAAAGGATATTCAAAAACAAGTATTTAGAAAGCAAATCCAGCTTGCTAAAAAAGTAAAGCTGCCTATTATTATTCATAATCGGGAAGCAACAGCAGATATCGTAGAGATTTTAAAAGAAGAAGGAGCAGAGGAAGTAGGAGGCATCATGCATTGCTTTAGCGGCAGTCCAGAAATTGCTAAGGAATGTGTTGAGATGAATTTTTATATTTCCTTAGGAGGGCCAGTAACCTTTAAAAATGCGAGGAAACCAAAGGAAGTAGCAGAGGCCATTCCGTTGGAAAAGCTCTTAATTGAGACAGATTGCCCTTATTTAGCCCCACATCCTTATCGTGGAAAACGAAATGAACCGAGCTATGTTAAGCTTGTCGCGGAGCAAATTGCCGAAATAAAAGGTGTCACTTTAGAAGAAGTTGCAGAAGCAACGACGTCCAATGCAAAAAAATTATTCGGCATAAACTGATAATGATTTTTGTCGATTTAAGGGTGTGCATGTCCTTTTATTTTCTAATTCTAAAAAGTTCTACATTTCCTTGTCCGCTCATAGGATAACCATGTCGATAAGTCTCTCTTTCATTTCTTTTGAAGTTTTTGCATAATAGTGAATATGTTCAGAAAGGAGATGGTTTTTGGAAAGGGGAAAGTGAAAGAGAGTTGACAAACCTGCAAGATAGTCTATATAATCACTCCGAGAGAAAAGGAGGCGTTTTTCATCGTATTTCAAAACATGAAAAACCTGTTATCCAAGTCTTTGAGTAAAAAGAAATTGGCCGTAATCTCTGCTAGTTTCATAGTTTTTACAGCTGCTATTGGCTTTTTAATTTTTGAAACAACACAGAAAACGGTAGCAATTACATTAGACGGTCAGGAAAAAGTCATTAAGACACATGCAGGAACAATCGAAGAGCTTTTCGATGATTTAGATATTTCTTTGCGCTCAGAGGACTATGTGTTTCCTTCGGTAAACACAAAGGTGAAAAACAACTTAGAAGTTGTTTGGAAGCCGGCTAAACAGGTTCATATTGTGAAAGACAACGAGAAGAAAACGATTTGGACACTATCGAATACAGTAGAGGAACTTTTACAAGAACAAGAGATTGCTATAACTGAGCATGATAAAGTTCAACCAAATCTCGAAGAAAAAATAAAAAATGATCTTGAAATCACTGTAGATAAAGCATTTCCGCTCACATTATCAGATGGAGGGAAAGAGCAGAAAGTATGGTCAACTTCGACTACGGTCGGTGACTTTTTAACACAGCAGGGCATTACACTAAATGAATTAGATCGTACTGAGCCTAAAGCGGAAGAGATCGTCAAAGAAAATGACATCATCCAAATCGTTCGAGTAGAAAAAGTCACCGATGTAGTGGAAGAACCAATTCAATTTGCTGTTGTTACGGAAAAGGACTCAAGCCTTGCCAAAGGATCTCAAAAAGTCATTAACGAAGGTAAGGAAGGCCTTCTAACGAAGGAATATGAAGTCGTTTTAGAGAATGGCAAAGAAATCTCAAGGAAATTAATTAGCGAGAAAAAGTCAAAAGAAAAACAGGATAAGGTTGTTGCAGTAGGAACAAAACCATTAGCTGTAAAGCAAGTTGCTTCCCGAGGCAGCGAGAGCGGCCAGGAATTATATGTGGATTCAACTGCCTATACAGCAAACTGTAACGGCTGTTCAGGAAGAACAGCAACGGGAATTAATCTGCGTTCAAATCCTGGTGCTAAAGTGATAGCAGTAGATCCGAGAGTAATCCCATTAGGCACAAAAGTCTATGTAGAGGGCTACGGGTATGCTATTGCCGCTGACACAGGCGGATCTATTAAAGGAAATAAAATTGATGTATTTTTTCCATCGAAAGCAGATGCCTATCGTTGGGGACGAAAGACTGTCAAAATAAAAATCCTAAATTAATTTCTTAAGGTGCAGGGGATAATTATCATCCTCTGCATTATTTTTTTATTTCTTTTCGTTTTTCATATATAATAATTAAAATCATTATTTACAGCTCATCTATATAGACGAATTACATTACAAAAATGTTTCAGTTTTTTATCAAATATTTTATTTATATTTTTAACTGAATGAAAAAGAATATCTTTTCTAACTTCCAGGCTCTAAGGGGGAACTATGAGAATTAGAGAAATTATTGTGGTTGAAGGCAAGGATGATACGACTGCAATTAAAAATGCATTAGATGCAGATACAATTGAGACAAATGGTTCAGCCATTAACGAAGAAACGATAGAAAAAATAAAGCTCGCTCAAAAGACGAGAGGTGTTATTGTTCTTACGGATCCAGATTATCCAGGTCAGAAAATACGCAATACGATCAAAGAAAAGGTACATGGCTGCAAGCATGCATTCATTGAAAAGGGCGATGCTATTCATAAATACGGCAAAGGGGTTGGAGTTGAGCATGCATCCCCTGAGGTGATTCGAAAGGCTCTTAGCAATGCACATATGATGCATGAAGAGATTATTGAGACCATTACACAAGAAGATTTAATTGCGGCTGGCCTAATTGGCGGGTCAGGTGCAAAAGAGCGAAGAGAGAAGCTTGGAAAACTGCTTAAAATTGGCTTTACAAATGGAAAACAGCTTCATAAAAGTTTAATGATGTTTCAAATTAGTAAAGAAGAATTTGCTGCTGCCATCCAAGTGATACGTCAGGAGGAATAATATTGCAAAAAGATATTGCTACCCCAGTAAGGACTCGTGCCATTCTAGAAAAGCATGGGTTCTCCTTTAAAAAAAGCTTAGGACAAAATTTTTTAATTGATACAAATATCCTCAAAAGGATTGTCGATCATGCAGAACTTACCGAAGAATCAGCTGCGATTGAAATTGGTCCAGGAATTGGAGCTTTAACTGAGCAGCTGGCAAGAAGAAGCAAAAAAGTAGTAGCATTTGAAATTGATCAGCGGTTACTGCCAATTTTACAAGAAACATTAGCGCCATACCCAAATACCACTATTATTCATGAAGATGTATTAAAAGCTGATGTCCTAGGGATGGTTGAAAAGGAATTACAAGGTATTGATGATATTATGGTGGTGGCTAATCTGCCGTACTACGTAACAACGCCGATTATTATGAAGCTGCTAGAGGAAAAGCTGCCCATTAGAGGGATCGTCTGTATGCTTCAAAAGGAAGTCGCTGATCGCATCTCTGCCAAGCCAGGGACGAAAGATTACGGATCCTTATCCATTGCTATTCAGTATTATACTGAGGCCGAAACGGTTATGATTGTCCCTAAAACGGTATTTATTCCTCAACCGAATGTTGATTCGGCTGTTATCCGATTAACAAAGCGAAAGGAACCAGCAGTCTCGGTTAAAGATGAGCCATTCTTTTTCCAAGTAATAAGAGCAAGCTTTGCACAAAGGCGCAAAACTTTACTCAATAACTTGATTAGTCATCTGCCTGAAGGAAAGCAAAAGAAGGAAGATATCCTGGCCGCCTTAGAGCAGGCAGAAATTGAACCAGGTAGAAGAGGGGAAACCTTATCTATAGAGGAATTTGCCCGTTTAAGTGAATCTCTATATCCAATCTTTAAATAAAGACCCGTTATCACGGGTCTTTGTTTTTGTCGTCTTCGAGGTCATAAGCTTGGCTAGTTGCGGCTCCTAGGGACGAATGTCTAGCCAATCCCAGCCAGAAGACAAAGAACGTCTTCTATCTGGGTTCGTCTTATGCAGTCGTTCCTAACAGTCGCCTCCACATTTCGATCAAGCCTCACAGAAAGGTAAAGAACACCTTTCCGTGAGGCTTGTCTTATGCTTGTCGGGGGTGATCAAGGCGCTTGCGCTTTTCTGTTTTTCATGATTTCTCCTTTTCCCACACAAAGTGACCATTTTTCACTTAATCACAATAGCGGCTTTTCAATCACATGTTTATTCTCGAATGCATAATTTATGAAAGAGTCATTTCTATTTAGGCTTTAAAAGGAACTGATTTGTTCTAATTGCATATTTGTAAAGATAGTTAATATATTTTGATTGCCCCTAATCATGAAGGACTAAGTTCATAAAAATCATACATTTCATGTTTGGGCAAATTGGAGTGACAACTGTTGAGCATAAGTATTATGGATATTGTCGGGAGAGCTTCCTACCAATGTGATATTATGTTTCGAGTCATTGATATTCGGGAACAAAATGGGAAGAAATATGCCATTTTGTATGGAGAGGACATTCGGCTGATCGCTGATGCACCAGTCGAAGATTTAATTGCTATCAGTCCATCTACAAGAGAAAAGTTAGCAAATCAGTTTCATTCCTTGGAGGAACAATCTTTAGAATTGTTTCGACAGGATGTGGAGCTATTAAAGCAGAAGCAGGAGTATGAAGCAACAGACGGTTATAGTAAAGCGTTTAGCTATTTTCAAATACCTGGAAGGGTCCTTCATTTAGATGGAGACCCAACCTATTTAGAAAAATGCTTAGCCTTATATGAAAAAATAGGTGTTCCTGTAACAGGTATACATTGCAAGGAAAAGGAAATGCCACTTAAGATCGGCCATCTCATTGATTACTATCGTCCAGATATTTTAGTGGTAACCGGACATGATTCGTATTCAAAGGCCAAGGGCAAGAAGACAGATTTAAATGCGTATCGGCATTCGAGACAATTTGTGCAGACAGTTAATGAGGCGAGGAGAAAGGTTCCCCATTTAGATCAGCTCGTAATATTTGCAGGAGCATGCCAATCCCATTTTGAATCGCTTATCCAAGCAGGCGCAAATTTTGCAAGTTCTCCATACAGAGTGAATATCCATGCGTTAGATCCAGTTTATATCGTAGCAAAAATTAGCTTCACACCATTTATGGAGCGAATTAATGTATGGGATGTTTTAAGAAATACATTAACCGGGGAAAAAGGGATAGGAGGAATTGAATCAAAAGGAGTTCTTAGAACTGGAATGCCTTATAATAGTGAGCATAATATTGAGTCTTAATGAAAAGCCGTTTTTTACAATCAAACGGTTTTATTTTTTTTCTAACCAGAAAAGTTTAAGTTTATTAACGTACTAAAGTAAAGTGTGTGTTCAATTGAATATCTGCTAATAAGATCGCATAAGAAAACTAAGGCATTCGTCAAAAAGAACTTGGCGAATGCCAAGTTCTTCTAATCATTTTTTTATTGTCATATTCCTTCCGAATTCACGTACATATTTTACTATGATTATGGATAACCTAAAAATGTTGAAAAATAGAAGAAATTGTGGACGAAAATATATTGACAATCTTTTTTAAAGACTGTTATAATTTATATTTTTATTTGACTCCACTGTGTCAGTGTGATATACTTAACATAGTGAGGTGGAACGAATGGCAAAAACATTATTGGATATCAAAAAGGCTCTTGATTCAAACCTTGGTAAAAGACTTTTACTCAAAGCGAATGGTGGACGAAGGAAGACGATTGAGCGTTCAGGTGTTTTAGCAGAAACGTACCCTTCTGTATTTGTTATTGAGTTAGATCAGGATGAAAACGCGTTTGAACGCGTATCTTACAGCTATGCTGATGTTCTAACTGAAACGGTTCAAATTACATTCTACGAAGATACAACAGGACGAGTTGCTTTAAATTAATATATTTTTTTTTTGCTTGTCGGCGGCAAACATTTGTTTGCCGCTGTTTTCTTTTTACATATAAAAGTATCGATCTTTCTACTTTCAGGAAATTTTAACATAAGCCATAAACATACCTATTCTCTAAAAAGCCCTAATGATTATACATTAAGTGTTTCATACTATTATTACCGCAGTGTGAAAGGAGATGTTAATCATAGGCAGAAGAAGAGGGATAATGTCAGAAGGCTTTAAAGAGGAACTAGCGAAGGAGCTTGGTTTTTATGATGTTGTCCAAAAAGAAGGATGGGGCGGCATTAAAGCTAGGGACGCCGGTAATATGGTAAAACGCGCAGTTGAAATTGCACAGCAAAGCATGAAAAATTACCGTTAACCTCAGGAGACATATCCGTTTTATATGAATGAAGGATTTGTGATTAATACGAAATGGACTCATTGCGGGATGCCGGGGCTTAAGCTCCGGCATTTTTGAGTTGATAATAATGTATGAATGAAATTATTTTAGTCATGCGATTTATAAGCTAACGCAGCATTCCTTATGGAGCAAGACATAGAAATACTAATCGATTTGCCGAAATAAAGAATGAGTGTTAAGTTTTTTTGATTAAATTATGACAAATCGATAACTTTTATGAAAGAAAGTCTGATCAAAAGGTCTTACTTTTGATGTTTTGTGGTAAAATAGGACAAAAAATGGAGACGCCCGAATTTGGCAAAGTAGGTGGACATGTTGAAGCTTTTGGTAAAGGCACCGGCAAAGATCAATTTATCCTTGGATGTTTTACATAAACGTAAGGATGGTTATCATGAGGTTGAAATGATTATGACAACCATTGATTTAGCGGATCGCCTAGAATTAACATTATTAGAGCGAGAAGAAATAAAAATTATTTCACATAATCGTTTTGTACCGGATGACCAGCGGAATCTGGCATATCAGGCTGCGCTTCTTTTAAAAGAGCGGTTTCATGTAAAGAAAGGAGTAGCCATTACAATTGAGAAGACCATTCCAGTTGCTGCTGGTCTTGCAGGTGGTAGCAGTGATGCGGCTGCTGTATTAAGAGGGCTAAACAAACTATGGAATCTTGGATTATCGATAGATGAACTAGCGATTATTGGTGCAGAGATTGGTTCTGACGTCTCTTTTTGTGTATACGGAGGGACGGCGCTTGCGACAGGAAGAGGAGAGATTATTAAGGAGCTTCCCGCTGCACCGACCTGCTGGGTTATTTTAGCCAAGCCATTTATTGGTGTTTCAACAGCAGATGTCTATCGTAGACTTCAATTAAATGGTATCAATCATCCCCAGACGAGGGAAATGATAAACGCCATAGAAGATGGCAATTATGATCAGGTTTGTAGGAATGTCGGAAATGTTCTTGAAGAGGTTACCTTTCATTTGCATCCTGAAGTTGCTCAAATTAAAGAGCAGATCAAAAGGTTTGGAGCAGACGCTGTGCTAATGAGCGGCAGTGGACCAACTGTTTTTGGACTTGTTCGTCACGACTCAAGAATGCAGCGGATTTATAATGGCTTAAGAGGCTTTTGTGATCAGGTTTTTGCGGTTAGAATGCTTGGTGAAAGACATAAGCTTGATTAAATCCGGATAATAATGATATATTAACGATAAATTATTCGGATTTACTGGGGGTCCTATAATGAAATTTCGTCGAAGTGAACGCTTAATTGACATGACGAATTATTTACTAGAGCATCCACGACAATTGGTTTCTTTAACCGTTTTCTCAGAGAGATATAAATCAGCTAAATCATCTATTAGTGAGGATCTGGCCATTATTAAGGAAACCTTTGAACAGAGAGGAATCGGTACATTACAAACTGTGTCAGGTGCTGCAGGCGGGGTAAAATTTCAAATTAAAGTGACGGATGAAGAAGCAAGGCCATTTATAACAGAGCTATGTGAACAAATTGCCAGTCCTGATCGATTGCTTCCCGGCGGGTATTTATATATGACAGATATATTAGGGGATCCTTCTATCGTGAAACGTGTCGGCCGTTTATTTGCTTCAGCTTTTGCAGAAACGCAAATTGATGTGGTAATGACCGTAGCAACAAAAGGGATTTCCTTAGCTTATGCTGTTGCAAGCTATTTAAATGTTCCCGTTGTGATCGTCAGAAGAGATAGTAAAGTGACAGAGGGCTCGACCGTCAGCATTAACTATGTTTCCGGCTCAACGAAAAGAATCCAAACGATGCTTCTATCGAAAAGAAGTCTTGCTGAAGGGTCAAAAGTGCTCATCGTCGATGATTTCATGAAAGCGGGAGGAACTGTTAATGGGATGGTCAGCATGCTCGAGGAGTTTAAAGCTCATGTTGCAGGAATTGCTGTTTTAGTAGAAGCTGAAAAGACGGAGGAACGTCTCGTTGATGATTACCTCTCTCTTGTAAGACTTTCAGATGTGGATGAAAAAGGGAAGAAAATTAAGGTAAGTGAAGGGAATTATTTTAAAAAATAGTATACTTAGGGGGAATTACGTTGGAAACGGTACAAACAACAAATGCACCAGCTGCAATAGGCCCATATTCACAAGGGATCATAGTCAATAATCTTTTTTATAGTTCAGGTCAAATACCGTTAACTGCTGAAGGTGTAATGGTTGAAGGCGATGTAAAGGCCCAGACACATCAAGTATTTAAAAATCTCCAAGCTGTCTTGGAGGAAGCTGGTGCATCTTTGGATACCGTCGTAAAGGCGACTGTATTTATTCAAAGCATGGAAGATTTCGCTGCTATAAATGAGGTGTATGGTGAGTACTTTCATACCCATAAGCCTGCACGCTCATGTGTAGAGGTAGCGCGTTTGCCGAAGGATGCCTTAGTGGAAATTGAAGTAGTTGCCCTTGTAAAATAAAAATATTGGTAATAATTAACAAGCTCGAGGATTATTGGGCTTGTTTTTTATTACAAAAATTCAGAAAGTGATAATTTTAATTTTTTCGTATATTTCTAATTAAATCTAGTAATAGTGAATGAGGGTTTACAGAACTTATCTATTACCAAAAAAATTCTAAAAATTTTTTCCATTTATAGAAGGAAAAATGGAAGTAGTGTTGAATTATTATCTTAGGATTGTATCTTCTAGCAAAGGTGGTGAACAGAATGGAAGTAACTGACGTAAGATTACGCCGTGTTAATACAGATGGACGTATGAGGGCTATTGCATCCATTACATTGGATCATGAATTCGTTGTTCACGATATTCGAGTAATTGATGGTAATAATGGTCTTTTTGTAGCAATGCCTAGTAAACGCACTCCTGATGGCGAATTTAGAGATATCGCTCACCCAATTAACTCAGGGACACGGAGCAAGATCCAGGAGGCTGTATTGTCAGAATACCACCGACTAGGAGAATTAGAAGTTGAATTTGAAGAAGCTGGAGCTTCCTAAAAATAAACATCAAGGGCCTACTTCCTAAGTAAGGCTCTTTTTTAGCTAAGTATACTAAAGGAACTTATTAGATTCATTTTGATTTCAATCAATATATTCATACCCCTTACTCCCACAATAAATCTCCAACTTTCAAAAAATTTCCGAATGTAAATTATATGTACTTTGTCATCATTCCTTGAAATAAGCGCGTTAATAAGATATATTTTAAAATGGATAAAAAGGTAATATTGGAGGCCTGTCAATGAATAATCGTTATGCGGTGATCTTAGCCGCAGGCCGAGGGACAAGAATGAAGTCTAAACTTTATAAAGTCCTTCATCCTGTGTGCGGGAAGCCAATGGTTCAACATGTAGTTGATCAAGTTTCACAGCTTAATATAGAGAAAATTGTTACGATCATTGGTCATGGGGCAGAGCTTGTTCGAGATCAGCTTGGTGATAAAATTGAGTATGCCTTACAGAAAGAGCAGCTAGGTACTGCTCATGCTGTTATGCAGGCAAAAGAAATGCTTGATGGAAAAGAAGGCGTTACAATTGTCGTTTGTGGAGATACACCACTAATTAAGCATGAAACAATGGAAGCGCTTTTTAAACATCACGAGGAAACGGCTGCTAAGGCAACAATTCTTACTGTATTTGCAGACAACCCTGCCGGCTATGGACGCATCGTTCGAAATGAAATCGGACATGTAGAGAAAATAGTGGAACATAAGGACGCTACAGAAGACGAACGAAAGGTTCAAGAAATTAATTCGGGAACTTATTGTTTCGATAATAAAGCATTATTCGAAGCATTAAACAAAGTTAGCAATGATAATGTTCAGGGGGAATACTATCTGCCTGACGTAATTGAAATTTTAAAGAATGAAGGGGCAACAATTTCAGCATATCAGACGGCTGAATTTGACGAGACACTTGGTATCAATGACCGCATCGCTCTTTCTGAAGCAGAACGAATTATGAGAAAGAGAATCAATGAGCAGCATATGCGGAATGGGGTTACGATTATCGACCCATTCAATACTTATATCGGTGCAGAAGTTGAAATTGGAATGGACACAATCCTATATCCAGGAACAATGATTTCTGGAAAAACAACGATTGGCTCCAATTGCATCATTGGCCCTCAAAGTGAAATCTCTGATTGTGTTATAGGGGATCAAACTGTCATCCGTCAATCAGCTGCCTTTGATAGTCAGATTGGGTCAGATGTCCAGATTGGACCATTTGCGCATATTCGTCCTAAATCAGAAATCCACGGAAATGTGAAAATAGGAAACTTTGTTGAAGTGAAAAAATCTGTTTTCAGTGAAGGAAGCAAAGCCTCTCATCTTAGTTATATCGGAGATGCCGAAGTCGGTCGCGATGTAAATATTGGCTGCGGAACAATAACGGTTAATTATGATGGTAAAAATAAATTCTTAACAAAAATTGAGGACGGCGTTTTTGTTGGCTGTAATTCCAACCTTGTTGCTCCAGTAACGGTTGGGAAAAATGCATATATTGCTGCTGGCTCAACCATTACAGAGGATGTTCCAGGGGAAGCACTTTCGATTGCGAGAGCACGTCAAGTGAACAAGGAAAATTACGTAGAAAAACTAAACAGAAAGAAATAAATCGATGGAGGCATAGCATGTCTAACCAATATTTAGATCCAAATTTAAAAGTTTTTAGCCTAAACTCTAACCGTGAATTAGCTTCAGAAATTGCAAGCTTTATTGGCGTGGAGCTAGGAAAGTGTTCTGTTCAACGCTTTAGTGATGGAGAAATTACAATCAATATTGAAGAAAGTATTCGTGGATGCGATGTATTTGTTATTCAATCAACTAGCTCTCCAGTGAATGAGCATTTAATGGAGCTTCTCATCATGATTGATGCTCTAAAGCGTGCTTCAGCGAAAACAATTAATATTGTTATGCCGTATTATGGCTATGCACGTCAGGATCGTAAGGCAAGAGCACGTGAGCCAATTACAGCTAAACTAGCGGCGAATTTACTAGAAACTGCAGGTGCAACGCGTGTCATTACTCTTGACTTGCATGCCCCTCAAATTCAAGGCTTCTTCGATATTCCAATTGATCACTTAATGGGCGTGCCTATCCTTTCAGAGTATTTTAAAAGCAAAGCAATGGACGGAGATCTTGTTATCGTGTCACCAGACCATGGCGGTGTAACAAGAGCAAGAAAAATGGCTGAACGTTTGAAGGCTCCAATTGCGATTATTGATAAGCGCCGTCCAAAGCCGAATGTGGCAGAAATTATGAATATTGTTGGTAACATTGAAGGGAAAATTGCGATCTTAATAGATGACATTATCGATACGGCTGGAACAATTACATTAGCAGCAAATGCTCTTGTTGAACATGGAGCATCTGAAGTGTATGCATGCTGTACACACCCAGTATTATCAGGGCCTGCAATTGATAGAATTCAAAACTCCTCTATTAAAGAATTAGTTGTGACAAATTCAATTGCGCTTCCAGAAGAAAAGAAAGTAGATAAAATTGTACATCTTTCAGTTGCGCATTTAATCGGTGAAGCAATTATTCGTGTTCATGAGGAGCAATCAGTAAGCACACTTTTTGATTGATGGTTAACTAAAGGGTTTAGACTTCCTCGTTTTAGGGCAATTTTTAAAGAGAGCCTTTTAATAAAATGAGGAAGGGGATCTTTTTAATGACTGCAGTCCTACAAGCAAAGGAAAGAAAAGAATTCCGTGGATCTGTATTAACCCGTTTGCGACAGGAAGGGAATATTCCTGCTGTCGTCTATGGGGCAAAAGTAGAAAGCAAGCCGATCTATTTCAGTGAGGTAGATTTTACGAAAATTGTTCGCCAGGTGGGTAGAAATGGCGTTATTTCTTTGGATTTAGATGGTCATAAACATAATGTTGTATTAAGTGAATATCAGGCAGATCCGATCAAAAATGAGATCATTCATGTTGACCTTCTTGCAGTAGATATGTCAAAGGAAATCACAGCAAATGTTCGTGTCGTCCTAATTGGGAATGCAGCAGGCGTAAAGGATGGCGGTGTAATGCAGCAGTCTCTGCATGAAGTATCCGTAACTGCTACACCTGATAGTATTCCGCAATCTGTAGAGGTCGATGTAACGAACATGCAAGTCAATGAGACAATGACGATAGCAGATATTAAATCGAACCAAGGCTATGAAATCAATCATACTGAGGATGAAGTCATTGCTTCCATTCTTCCTCCTAAACAGGAAGAAGAAATTCATAGTGGTGAAAAGCAGAACGAAGGTACACCTGAGAATGAAGAGGGAAGAGAAACGAAAGCAAATGAAGAATAAAGAGGCTGATTAAGATTATGCCTTGCAAAAGTAAGGGTCTGGCTCGAAAACATTAGTCAGCCCCTTCTTTTTTAAATAGAATAAAGTATGACTTTTTTAATTTGAGAAATGTCTAGCTCCAGCGCCTACCCCCTCGAGGTCACAAGCCAATCCTCCCAGAAAGGTAAAGAACACCTTTCCGAGAGGCTCGTCTTGTGCTTGTCGGGGGTGAGCAAGGCGCTTCCGCATTTCGATTCGGGGGTGATAGTATGAAATTGATAGTGGGTTTAGGGAATCCTGGTAAACAGTATGAAAAAACAAGACATAATATCGGTTTTGAAGTGATTGACTCCCTTTCAAACAAATTTAACATTCCTCTTGATCAAGCGAAGTTTCAAGGAGTCTATGGAGTTGGTCATGTACAGGGTGAAAAAGTATATTTATTAAAACCACTTACATATATGAATTTATCAGGAGAATCCATTATTGCTTTAATGGATTATTTTCAAATTGAAGATGATGAGCTCGTTGTGATTTACGATGATTTAGATCTGCCAGTTGGAAAAATCCGTCTGCGGCAAAAAGGGAGTGCTGGTGGTCATAATGGCATTAAGTCCACAATTGCTCACCTTGGTACACAAGAGTTTAACAGAATAAGAGTAGGCATAGATAGGCCACCAGCTGGAATGAAGGTTCCAGACTATGTATTAGGGCGATTTACGCAAGAAGAGCAAGAGCAAATGGGCGAGGTTATACAAAGATGTGCAGCGGCGTGTGAAGCTTGGTTGTCTAAACCATTTTTGCAAATCATGAATGAATATAATCAGTAAAATCATATTTCTTTATCTTTATCATAATAATATATCATTCTCATTTATTTCTAATGAATAAGTTCCTTTTAAAGCGTTCATACTACAGGTATCAACGTTTTTAATAGGAGGAACGGGAATGGCCATTCATTATCATTGCCGTCATTGTGGTGTAAAAATTGGTACAATTGATGATACTGCAATCAATACAGAGCAATTGGGATTTCATTTGCTAAATCATGAAGAACGCCAAGAAATGATCACATATGATCAGACTGGCAACCTTCAAGTAAAGGCAATATGTGAAGATTGTCATGAATTGCTTCAACGGAATCCTGATTTTCATCAGAATGAATTTTTGATTCAATAACAGGCTTTGGACTGTCATCCAAAGCATTTTTCTATTTAAAAGATTAATCGAGTTTGAGAAATGTCTAGCTTTGGCGCTTGCGCTTTTCTTAGAAGGAGGGTAGCCATGAAAGGGCTTAAACAGATAATAAGTCAGCAAGATGATCTCCAATCCGTTTTGTCTGGTATTCGAGAAGGATTAAAGGAACAGCTTATATCAGGTTTATCGGGCTCCGTAAGAACACTTTTCTTAGCCTCTGTTTATGAACAGACAAGAAAGCCCATCTTGATCGTTACACACAATCTTCTGCAAGCACAGAAGCTGTATGATGATATTGTTCATTTAGTTGGGGAAACAGAAGTGTTTTTATATCCTGCGAATGAATTAATTGCTGCCGAAATTAGTATTGCAAGTCCGGAATTAAAGGCACAGCGAATTGAAGTTTTAAATCATTGGAGCAAAAGCAGTAATGGGATCATGATTGCACCAGCGGCAGGCTTGAGAAAAATTCTTCCACCAGCAGCACTTTGGAAAGAAAGCCAACTAACATTAAAAGTGGGCGATGAACTTCTTGAGGAACAGTTATTGATGTTCGTTCAAATGGGCTACTCACGGGTTGGCATGGTTTCATCTCCTGGGGAATTCAGTGTAAGAGGGGGGATTATTGATATTTACCCATTAACGGAAACAGATCCAATCCGAATTGAATTATTCGATACGGAAGTAGATTCAATCCGTTCTTTTTCACTGGAAGATCAGCGGTCTAAGGAGAAGCTATTGGAAGTGACGATTGGTCCGGCAACGGAGTATCCTTTACAGCCGATGCATTATAAGAAAATAATTGAAAAAATTGAAACAGGCCTAGGAACTAGCCTGAAAAAAATAAAAGATGATAAAGCAAAAACATTGCTTGCTCAAAATATTGGATACGAGCTTGAGCAATTAAAAATGGGCAGTAAACCAGATCAACTATTTAAATATCTTTCCTTAGCTTATGAGGAAGAAAATAGTTTAATAGACTATCTCCCTGAAAATGGACTCATTTTTATTGATGAAGTCAGCCGCGTGCAAGAAATGAATGATTCATTAGAAAAGGAAGAGGCTGAATGGTATACAAGTCTATTAAGTGAGGGGCAAATCATTCATGATGTGAAAATATCACATAATTTACGTGGTTTTTTACAAAAAAAGAAACAGCCGCTCATTTATATGTCATTGTTTCTAAGGCATGTCCCAAATACAAATCCACAAAATCTTATAAATGTTTCCTGTAAGCAAATGCAGAATTTCCACGGTCAAATAAATGTTCTTAAAGCGGAGCTTGAACGTTGGAAAAAAGGAAGCTATACCGTTATTTTTCTTGGCTCTGATCAAGAACGGGTTAAGAAGCTTAAAAGAGTTTTAGAAGATTATGAAATTGAAGCAGCATTTATAGCAGAGGATCAGGCCCTCCTTCTTAAAAAAGTTCAAATAATGGAAGGTAGTTTACAAACGGGATTTGAGCTTCCAAGCCAAAAGCTTGCTGTTATTACAGAAGAAGAGCTTTTTAATAAAAAAACGAAAAAGCAGCCACGCCGCCAGAAGCTTTCCAATGCAGAGCGCATCAAAAGCTACTCTGAACTAAAGGTTGGCGATTATGTTGTCCATGTTAATCATGGGATTGGGAAATATTTAGGGATAGAAACGCTTGTGATTAACGGGGTTCATAAGGATTACCTGCATATTCGATATCAGGGCAGTGATAAACTCTATGTACCTGTCGAGCAGATTGATCTTATCCAAAAATATGTTGGGTCTGAAGCAAAGGAACCGAAAATATATAAATTAGGCGGCAATGACTGGAAAAGAGTTAAAAAGAAGGTAGAATCCTCTGTTCAGGATATTGCTGATGATTTAATTAAGCTTTATGCAGAGCGAGAAGCTTCGAAAGGACATGCTTATAGTCCAGACGGAGAGATGCAACGCGAATTTGAAGCGGCTTTTGCTTATCAAGAAACAGATGATCAGCTGCGTTCGATCCATGAGATTAAAAAAGACATGGAACGAGAGCGTCCGATGGATCGGCTGCTATGTGGAGATGTTGGATATGGAAAAACAGAAGTCGCTATTCGGGCTGCATTTAAGGCAGTAGCAGATGGAAAGCAAGTAGCATTTCTTGTTCCAACAACGATCCTAGCACAGCAGCATTATGAAACAATGCGAGAGCGGTTTCAAGATTATCCGATTGAGATCGGCCTTATGAGCCGATTCAGATCAAGGAAACAACAGACTGAAACGATAAAAGGTTTAACGGCGGGCACAATTGATGTTGTGGTCGGTACTCATCGGATCTTATCCAAAGATATTTCCTACCGGGATTTAGGGCTTCTGATTGTAGATGAGGAGCAGCGATTCGGGGTTACTCATAAAGAAAAAATTAAACAGCTGAAAACGAATGTTGATGTGCTGACGTTAACAGCCACACCAATCCCAAGGACTCTTCATATGTCCATGCTTGGTGTTCGTGATTTATCCGTAATTGAAACACCTCCTGAAAATCGTTTTCCTATCCAAACGTATGTCATGGAGTATAATGGCGGCATAGCTAGGGAAGCCATTGAAAGGGAGCTTGCACGGGATGGCCAAGTATATTTCCTTTATAACAGAGTAGAGGATATTGAGCGAAAAGCAGAGGAAATCTCCATACTAGTTCCTGACGCCAGAGTGACCTATGCCCACGGGCAAATGTCTGAAAACGAATTGGAGTCCGTTATGCTAAGCTTCCTTGCGGGCGAATTTGATGTTCTTGTCAGTACGACGATCATTGAAACAGGTGTTGATATTCCAAATGTGAATACACTCATTGTCCATGATGCTGATAAAATGGGGCTTTCTCAGCTTTATCAATTAAGGGGAAGAGTTGGGCGCTCGAATCGAGTAGCTTATGCTTATTTCACATATAGAAAAGATAAAGTACTGACAGAAGTGGCGGAAAAGCGTCTTCAAGCGATAAAGGAATTTACAGAGCTAGGTTCTGGATTTAAAATTGCCATGCGAGATTTGTCCATTCGAGGCGCTGGAAACTTGTTAGGTGCTGAACAGCATGGCTTTATTGACTCAGTAGGCTTTGATTTATACTCTCAAATGCTTAAAGAAGCCATTGAGGATAGAAAAGGCAATATAGAGACACGAGAGAAGCAGAGATTAGAAATCGATCTTGAGCTGGATGCCTATATTCCTGACTCCTATATTTCAGATGGGCATCAAAAAATTGAAATGTACAAACGTTTTAGGGGAGCTGTATCATTAGAGGATATTGAAGAGCTGAATGAAGAAATGATCGATCGTTTTGGCGAATATCCTGTTGAGGTATCCTATTTGTTCCAAGTGGCAGAAATGAAGGTCCATGGTGAGCTCTCTGGAATTGAAATCATTAAACAGACAAAAAATGAAGTATTAATTATGTTATCCGAAAAGGCTAGCGAACAAATTGATGGCCAAAAAATCTTCCAAATCACAAGTAAATATGGCAGGACGGTTGGTCTTGGAATGGAAGGGAAAAAACTAAAGGCTGTCCTCCATGTTAAAGGTATGAAATCAAATGAATGGTTAAACATAGCCTTTGAAGTGGTCCGAGGCTTTAATCAATCAAAGAAAGAGCAGCAAGGGCAAGTAATATAAGAGGATTATGAAGCATGCCGAAAAAAGCATATTTTTATGTTTTTTATTCATTAATACTTTGGGATAAATCGGAAATAAGAATTTATAGAACAATTATCCAATTTTGGTACCCTTTACATACTTAAGAAAAAATATTTGAGCGTGTATAGAACTTTCCAGATGAAAGATACTAAGTTCAAACATGGCGGTGTATTCATTTTCTCCCAAATATGGATCATAGCCAATGAGAAAAACTTTGTAAAAAAATCATCAGATGAAAGTGAGGCAACATTGGATGAAAGCAACTGGTATTGTTCGTCGAATCGATGATTTAGGGCGAGTGGTGATTCCTAAGGAAATCCGCAGAACATTGCGTATTCGTGAAGGAGATCCACTGGAAATTTTTGTGGATCGTGATGGAGAGGTCATTTTAAAGAAGTACTCACCAATTAGTGAATTAAGCGATTTTGCAAAAGAATATGCTGAGGCATTGTATGACAGCTTAGGAAATCCCGTTTTAATTTGTGACAGGGATACGTACATTGCTGTTGCGGGTGGTTCTAAAAAGGATTATTTAAACAAAAGCATTAGTGAATTAATTGAAAAAACAATGGAGGATCGCAGTTCTGTTCTCATGAATCAGCCGGGAGATATTTCCCTTGTTGATGGGAATACAGAATCCGTTTCTTCATACACAGTTGGTCCAATTATTGCAAATGGGGACCCGATTGGAGCAGTCATTATTTATGCAAAAGAGGATTCATTAGGGGAAGTTGAGCAGAAGGCTGTTGAAACAGCTGCAGGCTTCTTGGCAAGGCAAATGGAATCATAAGGTGAAACTTTCATAAGTGGGCTCCCATAGTCTTTGGGAGCCCACTTGGTTTTTAAAAGAAATGTCTAGCTCCAGCGCCTACCCCTGACGTACAGGACGTACTAGTGTCGACAATGCGACAGGACAAGGAAAGCTTCGTCAGCGAAACATCGCACGACCAAAAGTAAAGCTTTTGGGAGGACGTCGCGCTTTTGTCGACCTCGAGGTCATAAGCCAGTCCGCCAAGAAGGTTAAAGAACAACCTTCCTGTCGGCCCGTCTTATGCTTGTCGGGGGTGAGCATAAAGGAAAGCTTCACGAATAGACATCGCAGGAACAATCTGTTTTTGATTGTTCCGAAGGCGCTTGCGCTTTTCCTAAATAAAATTAGCTTTTTCGATAAATTCATTGTCATCATGCTATAATACTTTCGAGCTTAAGTTTGGAAGGAGATGGACGATGAGGGCCGAGAATCATACAAAAGATTTATTTAAGGGAGCCTTCATTTTAACAATTGCTGCCCTTATTACAAAAATACTAAGTGCGGTTTATCGAGTACCATTTCAAAATATTGTAGGAGATGTTGGTCTTTATATTTATCAGCAGGTGTATCCTTTTTACGGAGTTGCTTTGACATTATCTACATATGGATTTCCTGTAATTATATCTAAGCTATACGCAGAAGAGGCTAATAAGAAAGAAAAGTCGGGTATACAGCATTTATTTATTACAGCTGCTTTTATTTTATTTATGATAGGCTTTCTTGGCTTTGCAGCTCTTTATTGGGGCGCTGACCTATTAGCAGCACAAATGGATGATCCACAGCTTGCCATTTTGCTGAAGGTAATTTCTATTACCTTTTTGATCTTCCCAATTGTCTCGTTGTTTAGGGGGTATTACCAAGGAAAAGGATATATGGTTCCTACGGCTGTTTCACAGGTCGGTGAGCAGCTAATAAGAGTGTTAACGATATTTTTGGCGGCTTTTTTGCTTACGGGTCAAGGATATAGTCTATATATCGTTGGAGGAGGAGCAGCTTTCGGCTCTGTTACAGGGGGAATCGTATCGATTCTCATTTTAGTTACTTTTTATTGGTTCAGAAAAGGGAAATTTCATTCATCAATCGTAAAAATTGATTTTAAAAAAAGCAGAAAGTTCGCTAGTATCCTTTTGCTTCAGGGCTTAGCAGTTTGTGTAAGCAGCATGCTTCTTGTTTTTATGCAGATGGCAGATTCATTTAATCTATATTCCTTGCTTGTTTCCTCAGGTATGAAGGATCTTGATGCGAAAGAGCTGAAAGGAATTTATGACAGAGGACAGCCCTTAATTCAAGTGGGGATGGTTGTTGCGACATCTATGTCTTTATCATTAGTTCCTATCATAACGAGTGAGAAGCTGAAGGCAAGTGTTGAACTGATGCATGAAAAAATCCGCCTTGCACTCAAAATAGGATTGTTTGTAGGGGCTGCTGCGACAGTTGGTTTGTGGAATATTATTATCCCTACAAACATCATGCTTTTTGAAAATAGCAATGGTTCTGATGTATTGGGTGTTTTGAGCATCATTATTTTATTAAGCTCCATGATTATGACCATTACGGCCATTTTACAAGGCTTAGGAATGACCCTATTTCCTGCCTTTGTCATCCTTTGTGGCTTCGGGGTGAAATATGTCATGAATATGCTACTTGTTCCGCAGTATCATACAATGGGAGCTGCAATCGCATCTTGTATAACTTTAAGCTTGATTATGGTTATTTTGTTTTTCAAGCTTCGCAGCCATTTGAATACTCCCATCTTGAATGGGCGATTTTTGATCGTGATTAGTTTTGCTGCTTTTGTCATGTTCATTGTCCTGCAGGTTTATTTATATTTAACAGGATTTATCCATCATTTTGGCCACGATCGTTTATTCGCAGGCTTTCAGGCGCTTAGTGCCGTTTTAGTTGGAGGTATTAGTTATCTATGGATCGTGTTAAAAGGAAACACCTTCAAGGAAGAGGAGCTTTCCATGCTGCCTTTTGGAAGCAAGCTAATGATTTTGCTGCCTAAAAAGAATAGGAGATGAAAACGAAAATGTCAAAAATTACAATATTAGGGTTGGGCGCAGGAGACATTGACCAGCTTCCGCTTGGAGTATATCGATCTTTAAAAAATGCTTCACCCCTGTTTTTACGAACAAAGGAACACCCTGTTGTGCTGGAGTTAGAAAAGGAAGGATTAGCATTCACTTCATTTGACAGTATTTACGAAAAGCATGAGCAATTTCACGAAGTCTATGAAGAGATATGCAGATCTATATTAGAGGTCGCTGTCAAAGAAGATGTTACCTATGCCGTCCCTGGCCATCCACTTGTTGCCGAACGAACTGTGCAGCTATTGTTAGAACGAGCAGAAGAGCTTGGAGTAACCATTGAGATTGGCGGAGGACAAAGCTTCCTCGATGCTTTATTCCAAGTGCTAAAAATTGATCCGATTGAAGGCTTTCAGCTTCTTGACGGAACGAGTTTGAAAAAGGATGAAATGGAAGTTAAGCATCATATGATCATAGCTCAGGTGTATGATCAGTTTGTTGCTTCGGAAGTGAAGCTTATTCTAATGGAAATCCTTCCATATGATTATATCGTGTATATTGTGACTGCTGCAGGGAGTAAAGAGGAGCAAATTCGAAAGGTTCCGCTATACGAACTTGATCGTGAGATGGAGATCAATAATCTAACCTCCATCTATGTCCCCCCTGTGACGGATGAACCCATTTTATATAAAAATTTTTCCAAGCTTCGTGAAATTATTGCTGAGCTACGCGGGCCGAATGGGTGTCCATGGGATAAAAAGCAAACACATGAATCGTTAAAGAAATATTTAATTGAAGAAGCCTATGAATTAATTGAAGCGATTAATGAAGAGGATATTGACCATATGATTGAAGAGCTTGGTGATGTTCTTCTGCAGGTACTGCTTCATGCGCAAATTGGGGAAGATGACGGTTTCTTTTCCATTGAAGATGTCATAGAAGGGCTTTCTGAAAAGATGGTACGCCGCCATCCACATGTATTTGGTGATATAACGGCAGAAACGGAAGAGGATGTATTGAAAAATTGGCAAGACATCAAGAATGAGGAGAAGGGCTCCGTAGAAGAGTCGTCCCTCCTTGATGGAATTGGCAAGTCCCTCCCTAACTTAAGGGCTGCAGTTGAAATTCAAAAGAAAGCGGCAAAAGTTGGCTTTGATTGGAAGGAAGTCGGGCCTGCTTGGGAGAAGGTAAAAGAAGAAATCGGTGAATTTGAAATAGAGGCAGAGAAGGAGAGCGACAATAAGATTCATGAGTTTGGTGATATCCTATTTGCTTTTGTAAATATTGCCCGTTTTTATCAGGTTGATCCTGAGGAAGCGTTATTTCTCACAAATCAAAAGTTCAAGCGCCGTTTCTCTTATGTTGAAAAAAAGGTTAAGGAGAGCGGGCAAGCTTTTTCTGACTTCCAATTAGAGCAATTAGACGAATTTTGGGAGGAAGCAAAGAAAATGGAGAGGAGAATGAATGATGAGATTAGATAAATTTTTGAAAGTATCGCGATTAATAAAAAGACGGACGCTTGCAAAAGAGGTTTCGGATCAAGGGCGAATTTTAGTAAATGGCCTACAGGCGAAAGCAAGCACAACCGTTAAAGTCGGAGATGAGTTAGTTATTCGCTTCGGACAAAAGCTAGTTACGGTTAAAATTGATCGATTACAAGAGACAACGAGGAAAGAAGAAGCATCTGAAATGTATACGGTTGTAAAAGAAGAAAAGGCTGAAGCGGAAGCTTAAATGCTACGCGCCTGAATTCTGATTTCTGAAAGTTCTATTTCACCCACTCCTTTCATAAACATGTACAAAAAGCTTGTACTTTTGTGATGTGAGGAGATGTATGATGAGCCAATATTATGAGCAAAATTCAACGAAATCGAATGTCCAAGAGCATGATGTTATTATGCGTGGGAGAAGGCTTTTAGACATTACAGGCGTTAAACAAGTTGAGAGCTTTGATAATGAAGAGTTTCTATTAGATACCGTCATGGGCTTTCTTGCGATTAAAGGTCAAAACTTGCAGATGAAGAACTTGGATGTTGATAAGGGAGTCGTCTCTATTAAAGGAAAAATATTTGATCTCGTTTATATAGATGATCAGCATGGAGACAAAACTAAAGGCTTCTTTAGCAAGTTATTCCGATGACACTAAATATACAATTTATGACCATGCTGGCCATGATCGGCATGGGAAGTGTCTTTGGTGCCTCCTTAGATACGTACAACCGTTTTTTAAAGCGCACAAAGCGCAAAAGTTGGATTGTTTTTGTTAATGATATCCTATTTTGGATTGTACAAGGGTTAGCTATTTTCTATATATTATTTATCGTTAATCGCGGAGAATTAAGGTTTTATATATTTGTAGCCTTATTATGCGGATTTGCAGCTTATCAAAGTTTATTTAGAAGACTATATCTTCATCTGCTGGAGATTGTCATCTTGATGATAATCTCTATTTATCGCTTTTTGCTTAAATTATTCCATTATGTAATTTATAAACCGGTAAGGGGTTTAATTCTGGCTGTCATTTCGATTCTTCTCCTTTTAGGTAAGGGCCTTCTAGCGCTGTTAAACATCATCTTCAAGCTGATCTTGTTCCTATTAAAGGTGATATTTCTTCCATTCAAATGGATTTTTCTACTTTTGTGGAAACTTATGCCGAAAAATCTTAAAAAATCAGTCGAGAAGATATATAATAGAATGGCAGGAGTTTTGAGAAAAATAAAGAATTATTGTATGAATTGGATATCTAGTTTGAAAAAACATAAAAAGTGAGGAGGGGATGCGAAATGGGTGCCATCCAGAAAAAGAAAGTAGCCAAAATTCAAACAAGCTATGCGGTGCAGCAAGAAGCAGCTGAGATTAATAAAGGAAGGAAAAGAAAGCTTTTATTTAGAAGATTAGCTATCTTTTTTATAGGTGCTGCCTTTATTTCATTTCTCATGATCTCTACACTCGTTTCGCAATCCGCTGCTCTTGAGGAAAAAAACGAGGAGAAAAAGCAGCTTAAAAACGAGTTGGCATCATTACAGAAAAAGGAAGTTGAGCTCGAAGAGGAAATTGTAAAGCTGAATGATGATGAATATATAGCTAAGCTTGCTAGAAAGGATTATTTCCTTTCTGAAGAAAATGAAACAATCTTTAAATTGCCTGAGGAAAAGGAAGAAAAAAAGGAAAAAAAGGAAAAATCATCTGATTAGACCTTGTATTGAACTCTTTTCTTAAGTTCTGTATAATATATAGTAAGTATTTTTATATCTTTCAAGGAGGAAGTTTCTTTTTATGTCAATCGAAGTGGGCAGCAAGTTACAAGGAAAGGTAACAGGGATTACAAATTTCGGAGCGTTTGTGGAGTTACCGGAAGGCTCTACCGGTCTAGTGCACATTAGTGAAGTCGCAGACAATTATGTAAAAGATATTAACGATCATCTTAAAGTTGGTGATCAAGTTGAAGTAAAGGTCATTAATGTCGAAAAGGATGGAAAGATCGGTTTATCCATTAAAAAGGCAAAAGATCGTCCTGAAAGACCTGAAAGACCTGAAAGACCAGAAAGAGGCGACAGAAGAGAGTCAAGAGGAAATGCACATTCCGGGCGTCCACGCCAAGGCAGACCAAACGATAATCGCCCCTCTAGAGAGAATTTTGAGTCAAAAATGGCTCGGTTTTTAAAGGATAGTGAAGATCGTCTGTCATCTTTAAAACGCAATACTGAATCAAAGCGTGGAGGAAGAGGAGCTAGACGAGGTTAACTTGCTGCTTAGTTGATATATGATTTATATATAGCTGGGTTGAACGTTAATGATTCCCATTTGTAAAGACAAGTCAATAATTGGCTTGTCTTTTTGTGTTATTTCATTGAAAAACAGCAAAAAAAGCGGAAGTATTAGTTATGTAACTAATGCTTTCGCTTTTTTTGTCTTATGCTTGTCGCCGATAAGCAGGCGCTCTCCGCTTTTTATATTGTCTAGCTCCAGCGCCTAGGGGCTCGAGGTCATAAGTCAAGCCAACAAGAAGGTTAAAAAACAACCTTCCTGCCGGCTCGTCTTATGCTTGTCGCCCCTGATCGAGGCGCTTCGCTTTTCTGTATTGTCTAGCTCCAGCGCCTACCCCCTCGAGGTCACAAGCCAATCCTCCCATAAAGGTAAAGAACACCTTTCCGTGAGGCTCGTCTTGTGCTTGTCGGGGGTGGACAAGGCGCTTCCGCATTTCGATATAGCGGCGGAGGGGATCGAACCCCCGACCTTACGGGTATGAACCGTACGCTCTAGCCAGCTGAGCTACACCGCCATGGTTAAATTAAACACAAAGACAATCATACAAAGGTTTTTACTTAAAGTCAATGAAATTTATGAGATTTTGTTTTCTTTTTGAACATTTCGGGGAAATGCGTCGAACGAATAATGGAAGCCTGTCCGCCATTATGACAAACTTCTAGCGGTATTAATTTTATAATAATCAGAATAATAAAGGATGGGGAGTGATGTTAAATGGAAAAGGCAGAAAGGAATTTAATCGAACCGCTCGGCGAAGTTAATTTTAACAAACCTAAATTGGAATTATCGAAGGGATTAATTAAATTTCAGTTACGAGTGGAAACCTTCTTTCTTAAAAAAGGCTATCTTCTATTGTTGATCGGATTTTTACTTGGCAGAGCTTTAATCTTGTCCAAGCTTATGCCTTTTAGTCTCCCGTTTTTTGCCGCTGTTTATTTTATCAGAAGGGATAAAGCACCTCTTGCTTTAATAGGGCTCATCGCTGGTGCAGCTACCATCTCCATTGCTAACGCCGTGTCAGCTTTTGGGATTACCTTCTTATTCTTATTTGTTTTTCGTGTTTCCAAGAAGTGGCTGCATAATGAATTGCGTGCATTGCCATTCTTTGTGTTTTCTACTTTGCTCGCTGGAAAATTAGTAGAGGATTTTATTTTAACAAAAAAACTGACTCTTTATGATGGAGTGATGGCTGGTGTAGAAGCAAGCTTAGGATTTATCCTCACACTGATTTTTATTCAAAGCATTCCGTTGTTATCTATTAGCAAGCGTCGGCAAACTTTGAAAACCGAGGAAATTGTCTGTTTAATCATTATGTTAGCTTCCGTTATGACAGGTACGATTGGTTGGTCAGTCTACGATCTCTCCATTGAACATGTCATGAGCAGATATTTAGTTTTACTTTTTGCCTTTGTTGCCGGGGCTACCGTCGGATCGACGGTAGGTGTTGTAACAGGCTTAATATTCAGCCTTGCAAATGTATCTAGCTTCTACCATATGAGTCTGCTTGCATTTGCCGGCCTCCTTGGCGGGCTTTTAAAAGAAGGAAGGAAAATCGGTGTTGCAGCTGGTTTATTAATTGCTACTCTATTAATCGGCATGTATGGAGAAGAAAATAGCCATTTATTAAAAACAGTACTGGAAACAGCTGCTGCTATTTTCTTGTTTATTCTTACGCCACAAGCACTATTAACGAAGATTGCGAAGCATATTCCAGGAACGCCAGAATATGCAGCAGAACAGCAGCAGTATATGCGAAAGATGCGGGATGTCACCGCTCAACGAGTGGCTCAGTTTTCTAATGTCTTTCAAGCGCTTTCTAAAAGCTTTTCATCCTATGATGATCCATCTGAATGGCAAAAGGGAGAAGAAGGAAGAGAGTTTGATTACTTTTTAAGCAATGTTACTGGGAAAACATGCCAAAATTGCTTCAAAAAGGAACATTGCTGGACAAGGAACTTTGATACAACATATGACTATATGAAAGAGATTATGAATGAATTAGATCATTTTGGCGAAACTTCTCCACGCCTGTCTAGGGAGTGGGAAAAGCATTGCACTCGTTCGAAAAAAGTAACAGAAACGATCCAGCAAGAGCTCACATTTTATCATGCAAATCAAAAGCTAAAAAAACAAGTACAGGAGAGCAGAAGATTAGTTGCAGACCAGTTAAGGGGCGTTTCAGAGGTGATGGGTGACTTTGCCAAGGAAATTCAAAGAGAAAGGGAAAATCATCATAAGCAGGAAGAACAGATTTTAGAAGCCTTACAGGACTTTGGCATCCATATTGAGCAGGTGGAAATCTATAGCCTTGAACAAAGAAATGTCGATATTGATATGACAATTCCTTACTGCAGAGGACATGGGGAATGTGAGAAGCTGATTGCTCCTATGCTGTCAGATATTCTAAGAGAAACGATTGTCGTGAAAAATGAGGAATGTTCAACCTTTCCAAATGGATTCTGCCACGTTACATTTCGTTCAGCAAAGGCGTTTAATGTTGAAACAGGAATTGCGCATGCAGCGAAGGACGGAGGATTTATATCAGGCGACAGTTACTCCACGATGGAGTTAGGATGCGGAAAGTTTGCGATTGCGATTAGTGATGGGATGGGCAATGGGGAAAGGGCACATATTGAAAGCAACGAAACGCTTCAGCTTTTACAAAAGATATTACAATCAGGAATTGAGGAAAAAGTTGCGATAAAGTCAGTGAACTCTATATTATCGTTACGCACCACGGATGAAATATTCTCTACGTTGGATTTAGCTATGATTGATCTGCAAAATGCAGGAGCTGAATTTTTGAAAATAGGATCTACTCCTAGCTTTATTAGAAGGGGGAATAAAGTCATTAAAGTGGAGGCAAGCAATTTGCCAATGGGCATTCTGCAGGAGTTTGAGGTGGATGTTGTGAGTGAGCAGCTAAAAGCTGGAGATTTACTAATTATGATGAGCGATGGTATTTTTGAAGGGCCAAAGCATGTAGAAAATTTTGATTTATGGATGAAGCGGAAAATTAGTGAGTTAAAAACAGAAGACCCGCAGGATGTAGCTGATTTAATTATGGAGGAGGTCATCCGATCAAGATCTGGATATATAGAAGACGATATGACAGTGGTTGTTGCAAAAATTAAACACAATACACCAAAGTGGACAAGCATACCCGTCCATAATCTTAGAAAAAAGGCTAATTAGTTAATTTAACCTAAATAAATTAAAATTATGTATATTTCCCCTCCATCAAGTCGAAAATGGAAACGAAAAGCGGAAGCGACTTCGGAACAATTTCAGATTGTTCCTGTGAAGGTTATTCAAAAAAGTGGAGGGGAGTTTTATGAAAACAGGTACGTTAAAGCAAATTTTACTCATAACGGATGGCTGCTCTAACCAAGGTGAGGATCCGATTGCGATGGCGGCCTTAGCGAAGGAGCAAGGGATAACAGTCAATGTGATCGGTGTAATGGAAAGAGATGAAATTGATGAAAAGGGTATAACTGAGATTGAAGGCATTGCCATGTCAGGCGGGGGCGTTAGTCAGGTTGTCTATGCAAAGCAGCTATCACACACCGTCCAAATGGTCACGAGAAAAGCGATGACACAAACACTGCAAGGAGTAGTTAACAGAGAGCTGCAGCATATTCTTGGCGGTGAGAAAACAGTAGAGGATCTCCCTCCTGACCAAAGAGGAGAGGTAATGGAGGTAGTGGATGAGCTCGGAGAAACAGCTGAGCTTGAAGTGCTAGTGTTAGTGGATACAAGTGCAAGTATGAAGCATAAGCTGCCAACGGTAAAGGAATCATTGTTTGATTTGTCTTTAAGCTTAAATGCTCGGTCTGGTGAAAATCGCTTTTCTGTTTTTGTATTTCCGGGGAAAAAGAAGGAAGTTGAAAAGCTCCTAGATTGGTCTCCGAACCTTGGATCTTTAACAAGTATTTTCAGCAAGCTAACGACAGGCGGCATTACCCCTACTGGTCCTGCGATTCGTGAAGCATTGACCTATTTTAAGAAAAAACGATCATTAAGGAGTCTGCTTTCCCGTGATGATGAATCATTCTTTGAAGAGTCAGTTTAAAATCAATCAAGGTACAGTTATTGAAGGGAAATGGCATCACAACCGCTATACGATTGTAAAGGAGTTAGGATACGGTGCCAATGGGATCGTGTATTTAGCGCAATGCCGCAATCAGCAGGTGGCGTTAAAAATGAGTGATAATGGAATGTCCATTACATCAGAGGTAAATGTTCTAAAATCCTTTGCAAAGGTCCAAGGCGATTGCCTAGGGCCTTCTTTGCTTGATGTTGACGATTGGATTTACAAGCAGGGGCAAATTTCCTTCTACGTCATGGAGTATATTCAAGGTCCTGATTTGCTATCCTTCATTCAGCAAAAGGGACCATCCTGGATAGAGGTTGTTATCCTGCAGCTTCTGAACAATTTACATAGGCTTCATCAAAATGGATGGGTATTCGGTGATCTTAAACCAGATAATTTAATCGTCACAGGTCCTCCACCTAGAATTCGCTGTATTGATGTTGGCGGCACAACGATTCAGGGGAGAGCGATTAAAGAGTTTACAGAGTTTTTTGATCGTGGATATTGGGGGCTTGGCACACGGAAGGCGGACCCTGGCTATGATTTATTTGCTGTTGCTATGATTCTTATCAATATTGCCTATCCGAAACGATTTAACAAAACATCTGGTGATCTGAAACAGCTAATTTTCATGGTACGGCAAAAAAAGGAGCTTCAAAAATATGAAGGAGTCATATTAAATGCACTGCAGGGGAAATACCATTCAGCAGAAGAAATGAGAAATTCGCTCCTGCAGCTTAATCAAGCTAGGCCCCAGTCCAAAGCAACAAATAGAGCACCTAATAGTAATCAAAATCAAGCTCGAACGAACAGAATAGTGGTGAGCAGGCAAACACATTTGAAAAAGAAAAAAAGAGGAGGATTTTTGGAGACATTTTTCATTTTTCTTATTATCTCTCTTCTCTATATTTTCTATATATATGGTCAATTAGTTTGAATGGACCTTACCTTTTGAAATTGGAAGAAGGAAAATGTTATGCTCAAAGAAAATAAAAGAAGGAAGAAGTATATGCTAGATGCAAAGGTCAGAGCTTTTCTGCAGCGAAAAGGCATAAAATTAAATAATAAAAAAATCGTGATCGGGGTGTCTGGAGGGCCGGATTCATTGGCTCTTCTTCATTATTTATGGAGTAAAAGACAGCCTGATCAACTTCAACTTGTTGCGGCACATGTTGATCATATGTTTAGAGGAGAGGAATCCTTTGCAGATGCCCAATTTGTCCGGGAATTTTGCGAAGAAAGGGAGATTCCTTTTGAAATGGAGCGTATCAATGTCCCTGAATATATTCAAGAATCAGGGAAAAGCTCACAAATTGCTGCAAGAGAATGCAGATACAATTTTTTTGATAAAATCATGGACAAGTACGGTGCAGATTATCTTGCCTTAGGACATCATGGGGATGACCAGGTTGAAACCATTCTCATGCGATTAACTAGAGGCAGTTCAGGAGATGCTAGAGCGGGAATGGCCTTTGTAAGACCGTTTGGTAATGGAGAAATCCTTCGTCCTTTTTTATGTTTAAGTAGACAGGATATTGAAAATTATTGTACAGACCATGGACTTAATCCACGAAGAGACCCAAGCAATGAAAAGGGGATTTACAGCCGTAATCGTTTTCGCAAGGAGATTATTCCCTTTCTGAAGAAGGAAAATGTTCATGTACATGAACATTTTCAGCGTTTTAGTGAAGAAATTCAAAGTGATGAAGCCTTTTTGCAGGAATTAACTGTCCAAAAAATGAATAAAGTAATGGAAAAGAAAGATTCTCAGGAAATAATAATAAATATTAAGGAATTTCAAACAATGCCAATACCTTTACAAAGAAGAGGTATTCAACTAATATTAAACTATCTATATAAAATAAAACCTTCATCTTTATCTGCATTACATATTGAAAAAGTTTTTTCATTAATGAACAGTCCACACCCATCTGGAATCCTTCATTTCCCAAACGGTTTGAATATTGTACGCTCTTACGAAAGATGCCATTTTTCATTCCCTCTTCCTTCTATACAAACTTATCGTTATGATATGATGGGACCTGGGAAATGGGAATTGCCAAACGGGGATAGTATTTCTTTTGAATATACGAATAGCTCTGAAGGCATCTGTCGATCTAACACCCTTCTTTTAAATCGTGATGACGTAACCTTACCACTTGTGATTCGAACAAGAGAGGAAGGGGATCGTATGACGATAAAGGGTATGAAGGGTACAAGGAAAGTTAAGGATATTTTTATAGATAAGAAAATTCCTTTATCAGAGAGAAAAACTTGGCCAATCATAACGGATTTCAATGGCCAAATTCTATGGGTGCCAGGGTTAAAAGAGTCTCATTATTCAATACAGCATCATGTTCAGTCAAGTTATATTCTTTTAACGTACAAAACGAAAAGGGACGAAAAAAGTTAGCTCTTCCCTTAATCTACCAAGCATTGATCTTCTAGGGGGCATTACAAAACATGAAAAACGATATTGAAAAGGTATTAATTACAGAAGAAGAAATTCAAGAAAAGATAAGAGCCCTTGCCGCAGAGCTTACGGAGGAGTATAAGGATCGTTTTCCTTTAGCCATTGGGGTATTAAAAGGGGCTATGCCATTTATGGCAGACTTGTTAAAGCGTGTAGATACATATCTTGAAATGGATTTCATGGATGTTTCCAGCTACGGAAATTCTACTGTTTCAACAGGGGAAGTCAAAATTGTTAAAGATCTTGATACTTCTGTTGAAGGTAGAGATATTTTAATCATTGAGGATATTATCGACAGCGGTTTGACGTTAAGCTATTTAGTCGATTTATTCCACTATCGTAAGGCAAAATCCATTAAAATTGTCACTTTACTTGATAAGCCTTCAGGCCGTAAAGCCGATCTGAAAGCGGATTATGTTGGGTTTATTGTTCCTGACGCGTTTGTAGTTGGGTACGGACTTGATTATGCAGAAAAATACCGAAACCTTCCATATATTGGAGTGCTTAAACCAGAGGTATATAGTAATAACAATTGACAAAAAATATTAAAATGGATCAGCTTATTAATAGACTTTACCTAATATGAATTACCCTGTAATGAAAAGTGTAAATTCTTGTATTGGCACGATTTTCTATGATACTATACATTATAGTTTGTTTACCGTGGGAGGAGGTAAGGGATGAATCGGATCTTCCGGAACACCATCTTTTATTTATTAATATTTTTAGTCATTGTTGGTGTTGTTAGTTTTTTTAACGGCAATAATGAAGCGACTCAACAAATTTCTTATGATGAATTTGTTGCTCATTTGGAAAAAGGAGATATTAAGTCCATTACAATGCAGCCAGAAAGAGGCGTGTTTGAAGTACGCGGACAGCTTGAAGGCTATGAAAAGAATCAGTATTTCGTGACTTATGTAGTGAATAGTGATAAGATTCTTGATCGCATTGATGATCTAGCTGTAGCTCAAAAATCAGAAGTAGATTTTCAGCCAGCGAAGGAAACAAGCGGTTGGGTTGCATTTTTTACTTCAATCATTCCATTCATCATCATTTTCATTTTATTCTTCTTCTTGCTGAACCAAGCACAGGGCGGTGGAAGCCGTGTGATGAACTTCGGTAAAAGTAAAGCAAAGCTTTACGATGAGAGTAAAAAGAAAGTCCGCTTTAAAGATGTTGCGGGTGCAGATGAAGAAAAGCAAGAGCTAGTTGAAGTTGTTGAATTTTTGAAGGATCCTAGAAAGTTCTCTGAATTGGGAGCAAGAATACCAAAGGGTGTTCTTCTAGTAGGACCTCCAGGAACAGGTAAAACATTGCTTGCCCGTGCAGTTGCAGGTGAAGCAGGCGTTCCATTCTTCTCTATTAGTGGTTCAGACTTTGTTGAAATGTTTGTCGGTGTAGGGGCTTCACGTGTTCGTGATTTATTCGAAACAGCTAAGAAGAATGCTCCATGTATTATTTTTATCGACGAAATTGATGCTGTTGGACGTCAGCGTGGCGCAGGATTAGGTGGCGGACATGATGAACGTGAACAGACACTGAACCAATTATTAGTTGAAATGGATGGATTCGGTGCAAATGAAGGAATTATTATCATTGCTGCTACAAACCGTCCAGACATTTTAGACCCAGCCTTATTACGTCCAGGACGTTTTGACAGACAAATTACAGTAGATCGTCCTGATGTAAAAGGAAGAGAAGCTGTTCTTAAAGTACATGCACGAAATAAACCTTTAGATGAAGGTGTTAATTTAAAAGCTATTGCACAGCGTACACCAGGCTTCTCAGGTGCTGACTTAGAAAACTTATTGAATGAGGCAGCTCTTGTGGCAGCTCGTCAAGATAAGAAAAAAGTTGATATGTTCGATATTGATGAGGCGACTGACCGTGTAATTGCCGGTCCTGCAAAGAAAAGCAAAGTCATTTCGAAAAAGGAAAGAAATATTGTTGCCTTCCACGAAGCAGGTCATACAGTTATTGGTGTCGTTCTTGAGGATGCAGAAATGGTTCATAAAGTAACGATTGTACCTCGTGGTCAGGCTGGCGGTTATGCAGTGATGCTTCCGAAAGAAGATCGTTTCTTCATGACAAAGCCAGAGCTTCTTGATAAAATTGTCGGATTGCTTGGCGGCCGTGTTGCAGAGGAAGTTGTTTTCGGTGAAGTAAGTACAGGAGCTCACAATGACTTCCAGCGTGCAACAGGAATTGCCCGTAGAATGGTTACTGAATTTGGGATGAGCGATAAGCTTGGTCCATTACAATTCGGCCAATCACAGGGAGGTCAAGTCTTCTTAGGAAGAGATTTTAACAATGATCAGAATTATTCTGATGCCATTGCTTATGAAATTGACCTTGAAATTCAACGCATTATTAAAGATAGCTATGAAAAGGCGAAAAAGGTTCTTACAGAAAATCGTGAGAAGCTTGATCTTATTGCTAATACACTTCTTGAGGTTGAAACCCTTGATGCAGAACAAATCAAACATTTGATGGATCATGGAACTTTACCTGAGCGTCCTGTAAAGGCAGACGAATCATCTTCTGATGAGGTTAAAGTAAATATTAACTTCTCTAAAGAAGACGAGGATACTTCTCTGGAAATACCAGAAGCAAGGGAAAATATAACACCGGCGGAAGAAGAAAACCCGCCTGCAATCGGTGAAGATCGAAAAGAAGAATAGATGAAAAAAGCGCTCGTGATGAGCGCTTTTTTTTCATGAATAAGTATAACTTTTTTGAGTTAGAGAAATGTCTAGTTAACAAAATCATTTCCAATTACACGATCACATTCAAGTTATGTTATGATGTTTTCAGTGAAAAAACCCTCGTTAATATATAAATAATAAAGTGGTGAGATAAATTGATATTTGTTTTTGATATTGGAAATACAAATATGGTATTAGGGGTATACGATGGGGATGAACTAAAATACCATTGGAGAATTGAAACAAATCGACATAAAACAGAAGATGAATACGGAATGGTGGTAAAGTCTCTTTTTGATCATGTAAAGTTAACTTTTTCTGACATTGAAGGAATTATTATTTCTTCTGTAGTACCGCCAATTATGACTGCACTTGAACGGATGTGCGATAAGTATTTTCAAATAAAACCTCTGATTGTTGGGCCAGGAATAAAAACGGGATTAAATATTAAGTATGAAAATCCGAGAGAAGTGGGAGCGGACCGGATTGTGAATGCGGTAGCGGCTATTCATGATTATGACAGCCCGCTTATTATTGTAGACTTTGGGACCGCAACGACTTACTGCTATATAAACGAGAAGAAACAGTATATGGGTGGTGCGATTGCTCCTGGAATTGGCATTTCCACGGAGGCACTTTATTCCCGAGCAGCTAAGCTGCCGAGAATTGAAATTGCTCGTCCAGATGGCATTATCGGAAAGAATACAGTGTCTGCTATGCAGGCTGGAATCTTATTTGGTTATGTAGGACAAGTTGAGGGAATCGTAAAAAGAATGAAGGAACAGGCAACTAAAAATCCTACTGTCATTGCCACTGGCGGTCTAGCAGGTTTAATTGCAAAGGAATCAACAATTATTGATATTGTTGATCCGTTTCTAACCTTGAAAGGACTGCAGCTTATTTATAAACGTAATATTGAGTCATCTAAGTAATGCAAAACAATGATGAATTAAGCATTTGAAAGGAAGTAAAAAAATGGGTGATTATTTAGTTAAAGCACTTGCCTATAATGGTCAAGTTCGTGCCTATGCAGTTCGTACGACAGAAACGATTGGAGAGGCGCAAGTGCTTCATCAAACATGGCCGACTGCATCTGCTGCATTAGGAAGAGCGATGTCAGCCGGTGTTATGATGGGTGCGATGTTAAAAGGTGAAGAGAAGCTAACGATAAAAATCGAGGGCGGCGGCCCAATTGGTGTTATCTTAGTAGATAGCAATTCAAAGGGTGAAGTGAGAGGATATGTAACGAATCCACAAACTCACTTTGATTTGAATGAACAGGGCAAGCTTGATGTCCGACGTGCGGTCGGTACAACGGGTTTGTTAAGTGTTGTGAAAGACGTTGGCATGAGGGAACACTTTACTGGCCAAGTTCCAATTGTTTCAGGGGAATTAGGGGAAGATTTTACGTATTATTTTGTTACTTCAGAGCAAACCCCTTCATCCGTTGGGGTAGGCGTACTTGTAAACCCTGATAACACGATTCTTGCTGCAGGAGGCTTTATTATACAATTAATGCCTGGGACAGAGGAAGAGACCATTACAGAGATTGAAAATAGGTTAAAGTCAATTCCTCCTGTATCCAAGCTAATTCAGCAAGGCTTAACCCCAGAAGAGTTGTTAGAAGAGGTTTTAGGAAAAGAAAATGTAAAAATCTTGGAAAAACAGCCTGTTGCCTTTGTATGTACATGCTCAAAAGAAAGGTTTGGAGCTGCTATTACAAGCTTAGGTGTTGAAGAAATACAGGATATTATCGATACAGAAGGCAAGGCTGAAGCGCAATGCCACTTCTGTAATGAGGTTTATCATTATTCGAAGGAAGAATTAGAGGAATTAAAACAAGAAGCGAAGTAATAGGTTTGGGGGAGAGTATCAATTGAAGAAGGAGAGGCTAAAGAGGGAGAAGCTTTTGTTAGTCATAGCCCTACTTATTTTGTTAAACTGCGTAACGATTGTTTTTTTTCTAGCTAAAGGGAATACAGGAAGTAATGAAACAGTGGCAACTGTCGGCAAGGAAAAGATCACCCGACAGGAATGGCTAAATGAGATGGAATCAAGATATGGCAAGGAAGTACTAATAGAATTAATTGACCAAAAAGTGGTTGAAGCAGCCGGGGAAAAATATAAGGTTAAAATATCGGATAAAGATGTTGAACGTGAATTAATGATGATCAAATCCATGTACGGCTCATCTGGAGGTTACCAAGCAGTCGATGAGGACAAATGGAGAGAGCAAATCAAAAATACCTTAATGTTGGAAGAGCTTCTGACTAAAGATGTGAAAATATCAGAAAAAGAAATAAAGGATTACTACGAACAAAATAAAAAGCAATATATTTTGCCTGATTCCTATCATATATCTCAGATTATCGTCAAAACAAAGGAAGAAGCAGAGCAAACCATAAAGGAATTAGAGAATGGTTCCAGTTTTTCCGTATTGGCAATGGAACGCTCGATTGATGAATTCACAGCTAATTTGGGCGGAGATGCTGGATATGTGAATGAAAATAGTGGGCGCTATACGAAGAATTTTATTAACCAAATAAAAAGCATAAAACCGGGTAAATGGAGTAAACCGATCAAAATGGAAGATCATTATGCGATCGTTATGATGCATGAGCATGTTAAAGGTAAAGAATACTCCTATAAAGAAGTAAAAGACCAAATTCGCAGACAAATGGCATTAGAACAAATGGATACCCCTGTTTCAGCAAGACCACTCTGGAATGACCTGGATATAGAATGGTTTTACGGAGATAAGGAAGCGCGGTAGAAAAGCAGAAGCGCCTTTGGACTAGACATTATTTATAAATTCATGATTTGCTATTTAACACGGACAAGTTCCGTGTTTTTTGCATTTCATCAGAGTAAGATGGATAGGATAGTATGGGTTAAAGAAGATAGGCAAAAGGGTGAATTTTTGTAAAAATAAAACATTTCTAAATGAAATCATTTGACATTTTTGATTATTCGTATTAAATTTTAATTAAACCAATATAAATACTCGGAAATAAGGAGTGGAGAATATGCCTCGTATAGCAAATTCTATTGCAGAGTTAGTTGGACAGACGCCGATTGTTAAGCTTAATCGAATTGTGGATGAAAGTAGTGCTGATGTGTATGTAAAATTAGAATATATGAATCCTGGAAGCAGTGTAAAAGATCGAATTGCCCTTGCGATGATTGAAGTAGCAGAGGAAAGTGGAGCCTTAGTACAGGGATCAACGATTATTGAACCGACAAGCGGTAATACTGGAATTGGCCTTGCAATGATTGCAGCTTCCAAAGGCTATAAAGCCGTTTTAGTGATGCCGGAAACAATGAGTATGGAAAGACGAAATCTTCTTCGTGCATATGGAGCAGAGCTAGTATTAACACCTGGAACAGAAGGGATGAACGGTGCCATTCGTAAAGCAGAAGAGCTGGCCAAAGAGCACGGTTACTTCATGCCGCAGCAATTTGAAAATCCATCAAATCCAGACATTCATCGCCGAACAACGGGTGAAGAGATTGCCCTGCAAATGGGCGATCAGCTTGATGCATTTATTTCAGGTGTCGGAACTGGCGGGACCATCACAGGTGCTGGTTCTCTTCTTCGTGAAAAATATGAGAGTGTAAAAATCTATGCGGTTGAACCAAGCGATTCTCCAGTTCTTTCAGGCGGAAAGCCAGGACCTCATAAAATCCAAGGGATTGGTGCAGGTTTTGTGCCAAAAGTTCTCAATGAAGAAATTTATGATGAGATCATAAAGGTAACGAATGATGAGGCGTTTGAATATGCCCGTCTTGCAGCAAGAGAAGAAGGAATCCTTGGCGGAATATCTTCGGGTGCGGCCATCTTCGCAGCCTTGAAGGTAGCGAAGGAGCTTGGGAAAGGAAAGAAGGTTCTTGCCATCATTCCTAGTAATGGAGAGCGTTATCTAAGCACACCTTTATATCAATTCGAAACAGAATAATGAAGCAAAAGCAATGGCTGAAATTAGCTGTTGCTTTTTTCATGCTTCATGTATGATAAAAAAAGAGAAATGAAGAGGGGTGACATTCCTTTGAATAAATTTTACATATATGCAAAAAAGTACCCGATTTCGATAAACCAATTTTTTAAGCAATACCGTCATTTAACAGTGGACAAACAGCATCATGTCTTATTAGAAAGCGGGAGAGGCGGGCGTTATAGTATTGCCGCTTTAGACCCAGAAACTGTTCTAATCGGTAAAAATTCAAAGCTCGAAATTATTGAGCCTGAAGGAAGGCAGATTCTTGAAGGAAATCCCCTTCATTTATTGAAGGAATGGCTGCGGCAATATCAAGTGGAGAAAGTGGACGGACTACCAGATTTTCAGGGCGGTGCTATTGGCTTGATTAGCTATGATTATGGCAGCTATATTGAACGCTTGCCTTCTGTCGCCATGGATGATCTGCTCATTCCTGATATTCATTTTTTAACTTTTAAGGAATGGTTTGTATTTGATCATAAGGATGAGGCTTTATGGATCATGGTTTTATATGGAGAAAATGAAGATGAGCAGTCTTTAGAAATGAGAGCAGAGGAATGGATAAGTCGTTGGACGGCGGAATATTCAAATTTGCCGATTAAAAAAGCTCTGCATAAAAATGATCAGCTTGAGGTTTCAATGAATGAAGAGGAGTTTATTCAAGCTGTTGAAAAGGTTCAGCATTATATTTCACAGGGTGATGTGTTTCAAGTTAATCTGTCTGTTCGCCAAAGTCAGCCGATCGGCGTGGATGCTATTGATGTATATGAACAGCTTCGAAGATTGAACCCATCTCCATATATGGGCTATTTTCATACTCCAGAATATCAGCTTGTAAGCGGATCACCTGAACTTTTGATTAAGAAAAAGGGTGAGGAGGTTAGCACTCGTCCAATAGCAGGAACGCGGTCGCGCGGAAGGAATGAGAATGAGGACTTCGAGCTTGCAAACGAATTAATTGAAAATGAGAAAGAACGAGCAGAGCATGTGATGCTTGTCGATTTAGAAAGAAATGATCTGGGGCGAGTATGTAAATTTGGCTCTGTCGAAGTGAATGAATTCATGGTGATTGAAAAATATTCTCATGTTATGCATATCGTATCGAATGTACGTGGAGAATTAGCGAATGGGAAGGATGGTTTTGATTTAATTGATGCCGTATTCCCAGGAGGGACGATTACAGGAGCACCAAAGGTTCGAACGATGGAAATCATTGAAGATCTTGAACCAGTTACAAGAGGTCCTTATACCGGCTCGTTAGGCTGGATCAATTACAGTGGTGATTTAGAGCTTAATATTATAATTCGGACAATGATTGTAAAAGAAGGAAAAGCTCATGTACAAGCAGGTGCAGGGGTTGTCATTGATTCAAATCCCAAAAACGAGTATAAGGAATCATTAAAGAAGGCGATTGCCCTATGGAAGGCAAAAGAGATGGCTGAACATGAAGAAGGTAACGAGACATGATTTTTATGATTGATAACTATGATTCATTTACCTATAATCTCGTGCAATACCTTGGAGAGATTGGCGAGGAATTAATCGTGAAAAGAAATGATGAAGCAACGATTGAAGAGATTCGTCATAAGCAGCCGAATTTTTTAATGGTTTCGCCCGGTCCTTGTACTCCAAAGGAGGCAGGAATTAGTCTTGAAGCGATAGAGACCTTTGCTGGTCAAATTCCTATTTTCGGTGTTTGTCTAGGACATCAATCCATTGCGCAAGTGTTTGGCGGGGATGTCGTCCAAGCGGAGAGGCTCGTGCACGGAAAAACATCCGACATATATCATGATGGAAAAACGATTTTTCAGGGCATGCCTAACCCATTTCCAGCAACGAGATATCATTCCTTAATTGTCAAAAAGGAAACTCTCCCATCTTGCTTAGAGGTGTCTGCCTGGACGGCTGAGGGAGAAATAATGGCCATTCGGCATAAAGATCTGCCGATTGAGGGAGTGCAATTTCATCCAGAATCGATTATGACGAAAGCAGGCAAGGAATTGCTAAGAAACTTTCTTCACTTTTATCTCAGCTAGGAGGGAGAAACGTGTTTTTATATATGAATGGCGAACTCGTTCGGAAGGAAGAGGCGTCTATTTCTCCATTTGATCATGGCTTCCTATACGGAATGGGCTTGTTTGAAACATTCAGAACCTACAATGGTCATCCGTTCTTATTAGATGACCATTTAGAGCGACTGAATAATAGCTTAGAGGTTTTAAATATAAAGGCTCTGTATTCGAGGGAAGACATACTTGCTGCCATCCGTCTTTTATTGAAAGAGAATCATTTAACAGACGCCTATATTCGGTTGAATGTATCAGCTGGTATGGATGAAATCGGATTGAAAACAGAACCTTATACACAACCGAACTTGATTATGTTTGCAAAGCCTCTTCCGCAAAGAAATCCCTTTTTGGAAAAAGAAGCGATTGTTCTAAAGCTAAAGCGCAATACACCAGAGGGGCTAGAGAGGTTAAAATCTCACCATTACTTAAATAATATTCTAGCGAAGAGAGAAGTAGGAAATTCACATGATTGTGAAGGGATCTTTCTTACAGATGAAGGCTTTTTAGCAGAAGGGGTTGTATCCAATCTCTTTTGGATTAAGGACAATATCCTGTTTACTCCTGCGGTTGAAACAGGAATCTTAAATGGTATTACAAGACAATTTATTTTAAAGTTTGCTGGCAAAAATGGAATGATGATTCAAGAGGGACTTTTCACGCTCGATCAAGCCATGAAGGCAGATGAGATTTTTGTCACGAACTCGATTCAAGAGATTGTCCCAATTTCTTTGTTTGATGGAAAAAAGATGCCTGGTATTATGGGAAAAAAAACAATAGAGCTACAACAACAATATGATCAATTTTCAAAGGTTTTATGGAGCAGAAAAGAGTTGTAAAGGAGTTATGCTGTGATGAATGTGATCAAATGTGGGCCTTATTCATTGGATTATGAAAGAAAAACATTGATTATGGGGATTTTAAATGCAACCCCTGATTCTTTTTCAGATGGTGGAAGGTTTAATCATATTGATAGAGCCGTTGAGCGTGCGCTGCAAATGGTTCAAGATGGTGCTGATATTATTGATATTGGCGGGGAATCTACCCGACCTGGCTTCGATGCTGTTTCATTAGAGGAGGAATTAGAAAGGGTGATCCCTGTCATAGAGGCCATCTCTAAAGAAGTAGATGCTCCTATATCTATAGATACGTATAAAGCGGAAGTAGCTAGACAGGCAATTAAGGCGGGTGCTCATATTATTAACGACATTTGGGGCGCGAAAGCTGATCCAGATATGGCATTAGTTGCTGCAGAGCTACAGGTTCCTATTATTTTAATGCATAATCGAAAGAACCAGGATTATTCTGTTTTCTATCGAGATGCCGTAAACGATTTATATGAGAGTATCACGCTAGTGAAAAACGCTGGCGTTAAAGATGAAAATATTATTCTAGATCCAGGCATTGGTTTTGCTAAGGATTTAGATTTGAATCTTGAAATGATGAGACATTTGGACAAGCTTGTTTCGATTGGTTATCCTGTTTTATTAGGGACATCTCGGAAATCAATGATCGGAAGTGTTCTTGATTTGCCTGTCAATGAGCGGATGGAAGGGACAGGTGCGACAAATTGCTATGGAATCCAAAAAGGGTGTCAAATCATTCGGATTCATGATGTGAAAGAAATGAAGCGGATGGCTACAATGATGGATGCACTTATTGGGAAAGGGATATAACATTTATGGATCGAATTATTATAAATAAAATGGCGTTTTATGGCTATCACGGTGTTTTTCCAGAGGAAACCCGGCTTGGGCAACGATTTTTCGTAGATTTGACTGTGGAGACAGATTTGAAAAAGGCTGGAGGGTCAGATCATCTCGAGGATTCAATTAATTATGGTGAGCTCTATCAAGTTTGTAAAGATGTTGTTGAAGGAAAACCTTTTAAACTCATAGAAGCTGTAGCTGAAAAGATTGCCGGGGAAATGTTAGACCGGTATCGTGCTATTTCCCAAGTGACAGTGAGGATGATTAAGCCTGACCCCCCAATTCCTGGCCATTATGATTCAGTAGCCGTTGAAATTACAAGGGGAAGGTAAAATATGAAAAGTGAAGCTTATATTGCTTTAGGTTCTAATATTGGGAACAGGTTTGAAAATTTTAAGGAAGCCATTACAAGCATTGTGGCTGCTCCAAAAATAAAAGTGGTAAAAACTTCTTCTATTTATGAAACAGACCCGGTAGGATATGAGGAGCAGGATCAATTTTTAAACATGGTGATTCAAGTGAAAACAGACTTAACATCGACTGAATTACTTGATGTTTGCTTAGAAATTGAAAAAAAACTTGGGAGAAAAAGGGGTATTCGATGGGGACCTAGGACAATAGACCTTGACATTTTGTTATATAATCAAGAAAATATTAATTCAGAGAAGTTAATAGTTCCTCATCCTCGGATGCATGAAAGGGCTTTTGTCATCATTCCTCTATTAGAGATTCAGTCTGGCATCAAAATTCCGACGATGGAAACTCCTCTTCAAGCAGTTTTAGAGGATATACCAGATAGAGAGGGAGTACGAATATGGAAGCAGAAAAATGGGGAAGACGTATTCGCGCTTTTCGAAAATTAAAAGGCTATACACAGGAAAGCTTTGCAAGGCAGCTAGGTGTATCTGTTTCGATCCTTGGAGAAATTGAAAGGGGAAATCGGATGCCGGCTCTTGATTTTTTAGAACGAATTGCCCGCTTGCTAAATATTACTATTGAAGATCTGACTCCACCGGAGGAAAATTAATAATAGATTTGTTTTTTGTCTAATACACCAGAAAGTTAAAAAGGAGGTTCCGCATGTTCAAAATTGGTGACATTGAATTAAAAAACCGTGTTGTTCTCGCTCCAATGGCAGGAGTATGTAACTCAGCGTTTCGTCTCACTGTCAAAGAGTTTGGCGCTGGACTTGTTTGTGCAGAAATGGTCAGCGATAAAGGGATTGTGTTCAAAAATGAGAAAACGATGAATATGCTTTATATAGATGAAAGAGAAAAACCGCTAAGCTTGCAAATTTTTGGCGGCGAAAAAGAGACGTTAGTAGAAGCTGCTCAATTTGTTGATAAAAACTCAAATGCAGATATTATCGATATTAATATGGGCTGCCCTGTACCAAAAATCACGAAATGTGATGCGGGAGCTAAATGGCTGCTTGATCCTAATAAAATCTATGAAATGGTTTCTGCAGTAACGGCTGCTGTTGACAAGCCTGTAACAGTTAAAATGCGTATGGGCTGGGATGAGGACCATATCTATGCTGTCCGAAATGCTCAAGCAGTTGAGAGTGCAGGTGGAAAAGCTGTTTCTTTACATGGACGTACCCGCGTACAAATGTATGAGGGAAAAGCAAATTGGGATATCATCCGTGAAGTAAAGCAAAATATTAACATTCCTTTAATAGGGAATGGTGATGTCGTGACGCCTCAAGATGCGAAGCGTATGCTTGAAGAAACTGGCTGTGACGGTGTTATGATCGGCCGGGCTGCACTAGGGAATCCGTGGATGATTTACCGTACAGTGAAGTATCTTGAAACAGGTGAATTAATGGATGAACCAAGCGTTCGCGAAAAAATTGATGTATGTATCCTTCATCTTGACCGATTAATTGCGTTGAAAAATGAAGATATCGCAGTTCGTGAAATGCGAAAGCATGCAGCGTGGTACTTAAAGGGTATTCGCGGAAATGCAAAGGTTCGTAATGCTATTAACGAATGCAGCACAAGAGAAGATCTTGTTACTTTATTAACTGCACTTGTTATAGAGGCCGAAGAGAAAGAACGAAGCCAAACACAAGTTGGATAAAGTGATCCTTCGGAGATTCGGACACACAGGATGTGCTATTTCAGATTATGATAGTAGATAAACTTTTGTAATATCTTCCATCTTACGCGGGTTGTTAATCTGCGATAAAGTTTGACATGGCCTTATTCTTTATCTATAATACTTTTCATATAAGAGAACTGCCAGTGGACATGCTGGCAGTTTTTATTAGCTAATAGGGAAATTTTAGTTTATTATCTTACTAAAGTATAAATGAATTTTTGATTAAGTATCTAGAATAATCATCGCATAATAAAGACTAAGGCATTCGCCGGAAGGACTTGGCGAATGCCAAGTCTTTCTAATATTTATAAACATTAATGATGTCTATGCAGTCCACTTTGTGTAAAATAAGTATGGGAATCTTTAATATCGCAGTTTTACACTTTACATAAAAAGATCTACAAATTGGAGATGATACAAGTGAGTCAGAGCCATGAAGAATTAAATGACCAAATTATTGTCAGAAGGGAAAAAATGAATAGCCTGCGTGAAAAAGGGCTAGATCCGTTTGGAAAACGTTTTGAACGTTCCCATCAGTCAAAAGAGTTAATTGAACAATACGGAGAGTTAGAAAAAGAAGACTTAGAACAGAAAAGTGTTTCAGTAACAGTTGCTGGCCGTATTATGACTAAGCGCGGAAAAGGAAAAGCTGGATTTGCTCATATTCAAGATTTAACAGGACAAATTCAACTATATGTTCGTAAAGATGCTGTAGGCGATGAAAAGTATGAGATTTTCGACAGTGTGGATCTTGGCGATTTAGTTGGCGTGTCTGGTACACTTTTCAAAACACAAGTAGGAGAACTTTCTATTAAAGTTCAGGGATTCGAACTATTAACAAAGTCACTACGTCCGCTTCCTGATAAGTTTCATGGGCTTAAGGATGTTGAACAGAGGTACCGTCAGCGTTATTTAGATTTAATTATGAGCGAAGAAAGTAAAAATACTTTTGTAACTCGCAGCCGTATTATTCAATCTATGCGCCGTTATCTAGATAGCCTAGGATATCTAGAGGTAGAAACACCAATGATGCATTCAATTGCTGGAGGTGCATCTGCACGCCCGTTTATCACGCACCACAATGCCCTTGATATGGAACTTTATATGCGTATTGCTATTGAGTTACATTTAAAACGATTAATTGTTGGCGGATTAGAAAAGGTTTATGAAATTGGCCGTGTATTCCGCAATGAAGGGGTTTCTACTCGTCACAATCCTGAATTCACAATGATTGAATTATATGAAGCGTATGCTGATTATCGTGATATCATGAGCTTAACTGAAAACTTAATTGCACATATCGCTCAAGAGGTTCATGGAACAACGAAGATCCAATATGGTGAACATGAAGTAGATCTAACACCTGAATGGAAAAGACTTCATATGGTAGATGCGATTAAGGAATATACAGGTGTAGACTTCTGGAAAGAGATGACGACTGAGGAAGCTAGAAGTTTAGCAAAAGAACATGGTGTTGAAATTACTGAGCACATGCTCTATGGACATATTGTTAATGAATTCTTTGAGCAAAAGGTCGAAGAGAAATTGATTCAGCCGACATTTATTTTTGGGCATCCAGTTGAAATCTCTCCTCTTGCGAAGAAAAATGACGAAGACCCACGTTTTACAGATCGTTTTGAACTGTTTATTGTTGCTCGTGAGCATGCTAATGCATTTACAGAATTAAATGATCCTATTGATCAAAGAGAGCGCTTTGAGGCACAGCTAAAAGAACGTGAACAAGGTAATGATGAGGCACATATGATGGATGATGACTTTATTGAAGCGTTAGAGTATGGTATGCCTCCAACTGGAGGACTTGGAATCGGAATAGATCGATTAGTTATGTTATTAACGAATTCTCCTTCTATTAGGGATGTGCTATTATTCCCATTAATGCGCCATCGTTAAATTTTCTTAAAAAGGCAGGGTACTATTGTGCCCTGCCTTTTTAAATGCGTGTATGATGAAATAGTGTCAATGTATTGAAGCAGTTCTTCTATATAAAAGCAATAAATCTTGTAAACTTCCGTCGTTAAAATAGATTCTATTTTCTGGTTGTTCAGAGTGAAATAATTCGAATATTTTTTCTTTGATTTTTATCTAAAAAATATATTGCATACAAGTATTAATGGTGATATATTAATATCTGTTGTCGCAAAGATAGCAGCTTCGAAATAAAAAAGCTTAAAAAAGTTGTTGACTCAACTTATTGAATCTGGTATTATTAAAAAGTCGTCTTAAACGACAAAAACATTTGAAGTTGTTCTTTGAAAACTGAACGAACAAAAACGTCAACGTTAATTCTAAGTCTTTTTATAAGACATTTTTAAGAGCTAAATCTTACTCTTTATTGGAGAGTTTGATCCTGGCTCAGGACGAACGCTGGCGGCGTGCCTAATACATGCAAGTCGAGCGGACTTGTGAGAGCTTGCTCTCACAAGTTAGCGGCGGACGGGTGAGTAACACGTGGGCAACCTGCCTGTAAGACTGGGATAACTTCGGGAAACCGGAGCTAATACCGGATAATTCTTTTCTACACATGTAGGAAAGCTGAAAGATGGCTT
>NZ_JAGYPM010000011.1 GCF_018343665.1 Cytobacillus citreus | reverse complement strand
AGTTTGGTGGCGATAGCGAGAAGGTCACACCCGTTCCCATCCCGAACACGGAAGTTAAGCTTCTCAGCGCCAATGGTAGTTAGGGGCTGTCCCCTTGTGAGAGTAGGACGTCGCCAAGCGAAATGAAGAACAGCTAAATGAGGCTGTTCTTTTTTATTGTATAGGAAATTATAATTTTCTCTATCTGTTGATAACTTGAGATATAGGTTATCTTCGTTCAGCTCCAGCGCCTACCTCCGACGTACAGGACGTACTAGTGTCGACAATGCGACAGGACAAGGAAAGCATCGTCAGCGATACATCGCACGACCAAAAGGGATCTTTTGGGAGGACGTCGCGTTTTTGTCGACCCCGAGGTCACAAGCTTGTCTAGTTACGGCTCCTAGGGATCGGCTTATGCTTGTCGGAGGTGAGCACTAAGGAAAGCTTCTTTGAATATTCATCGCAGGAACAATTTGTCCTTTAATTGTTCCGAAGGCGCTTGCGCATTTGTTCTGTTCATGGAAGAAGGGTGTGACGCACGGAGTGTACTGAGAACGAGTATACTTCGTGTTTTTTTAATTATGTTCTTTGATTTTTATTTGAGACTGCTTACAGCCTGGATATTAATCCCTCAATAAGTTTAGTAAAAAATAATTCACATGTTTGGGAATGAAAAAATGGGGAAAAATTATTAGTACCTGTTCATTGCACGAGAATGCGTAGTTATGTATAATTTAAGTCAAATATAGTCAAAGTCAGATTGAGGGGGAGGAATATTGAGAAATATCTCAGATATTATAGAAGATTATTTGAAAAGAGTTTTAGAAATGAGTGAGCGAGAAATTGTTGAAATAAAAAGGAGTGAAATTGCAGATAAATTTCAATGTGTCCCGTCCCAGATAAACTACGTAATTAATACAAGATTTACAATAGAAAAAGGGTATGCCGTAGAAAGTAAACGTGGCGGCGGCGGATATATAAGAATTATGAAAGTGCAATCATATGACCACGCTCATTTAATTGATCAATTATTAACTTTAATACAAAGTCGCATAGCTCAGAGTAGTGCAGAGGATGTAATTATAAGACTTGTCGAAGAGGAGATCATTACAAAAAGGGAAGCGAAAATAATGCTTAGCGTTATCGATCGTTCGGTCCTGTATATTGATCTTCCATATAGAGATGAACTGCGTGCAAGAATGTTAAAGGCCATGTTAACGACTTTAAAATATAAATAGAAAAACGGTAGCTGGAGAGGGTGAAAACATGATTTGCCAAGAATGTAATCAAAGGCCGGCAGCGCTTCATTTCACGAAAATATTGAATGGTGAGAAGGCAGAATTTCATTTATGTGATAAATGTGCCCAAGAAAAAGGCGATATGTTCATGCTTGGTGGTGCACCGGGTTTTTCAATTCATAATTTGTTAGCGGGTTTGCTGAATATTGAACCAACCTTCCAAAAGACGAAGCAAGATCCATTCCAGCAGGAAGAAATATTGCAATGTGTTAAATGCTCTATGACCTTCCAACAATTCATTAAGGTAGGAAGATTCGGCTGTGCTCATTGTTATCAAGCTTTTGAAGAACAGCTTATACCAATTTTAAAAAGACTGCATAGTGGAAATTCAGCCCATAATGGAAAAATACCAACTAGGATTGGCGGAAGCATCCACTTAAGAAAGAATATTGAGGAATTGAAGCAAAAGCTTAAAGAGTCCATCGCGAAAGAGGAATTTGAAAGAGCTGCAGAAATTAGAGACGAAATTCGCTTACTTGATAGCAAATTAAAGGCGAAGGATGAGGGGGGAGAGTAAGCTTGTCGCTAGAACGCTTCATCAATCAAGCTGTCAGCTCCTGGATGAGTGCTGATGGCCCTGATTCAGATATCATATTAAGTTCAAGAATCCGGTTAGCTCGGAATATAAAACAATACAAGTTTCCTACCCTATTTACGAATGACGAAGCCAAGTCGGTCATTCATATGATAAAGAAAAAGGTAGAGGAAAAATCATTTTCAACGCTTGGAAATTTAGAGTTATTACTGATGGATGAGCTTCAGCCGCTCCAAAAAAGGGTTCTAATGGAAAAGCATCTTATCAGTCCGCATCTTGCAGAGAATTCTTCACATGGTGCTTGCGTTCTTTCAGAAAATGAAGAATTAAGCATTATGATAAATGAAGAGGACCATATTAGAATCCAATGTTTATTTCCAGGCTTTCAATTGTCTGAGGCACTAAATATCGCAAATGAAATCGATGATTGGCTTGAAAAAGAAATTGACTATGCCTTTGATGAAAAGGTTGGCTACCTAACAAGCTGCCCGACAAATGTTGGTACTGGGTTAAGGGCCTCTGTCATGGTACATTTGCCTGGCCTTGTTTTAACTCAACAAATGAATCGGATCATTCCAGCGATTAATCAACTTGGCTTAGTTGTTAGAGGAATTTACGGTGAAGGCAGCGAAGCATTAGGGAACATCTTTCAAGTATCAAATCAAATCACTCTTGGAAAGTCAGAAAAGGATATAGTAGAGGATCTAAAGAGTGTTGTAAGCCAACTTATTTCTCAGGAAAGATCAGCCCGGGAAGCATTAGCTAAAACTTCCAACATACAATTAGAAGACAGAGTCTTCCGCTCTTATGGGATATTATCAAACTGCCGAATTATTGAATCAAAAGAAGCAGCTAGATGTTTATCAGATGTTCGGCTTGGGATTGATATGCAGTATCTTAAAAATATTTCCAAGAACATTTTAAATGAATTAATGATCCTGACGCAGCCGGGATTTTTACAACAGTATGCAGGGGGGCCACTAAGACCTCATGAACGGGATATTCGGCGAGCGTCATTAATAAGAGAAAGAATGAAAATGGAAAACGAAGAGATTGGAGGATGAGAACATGATGTTCGGTCGATTTACTGAGAGAGCACAAAAGGTATTAGCTTTAGCCCAAGAAGAGGCTATTCGTTTAGGTCATAATAATATTGGAACAGAGCATATTTTGCTTGGCCTTGTACGTGAAGGAGAAGGAATTGCAGCAAAGGCTTTATACGCATTGGGTCTAGGTTCAGAGAAAATACAAAAGGAAGTAGAAAACTTAATTGGTAAGGGTCAAGATGCATCACAGACAATTCATTACACCCCTAGAGCCAAAAAAGTAATCGAACTGTCGATGGATGAGGCGCGAAAACTAGGTCATTCTTATGTGGGAACAGAGCATATTCTTCTCGGTCTCATTCGCGAAGGAGAGGGTGTTGCTGCTAGGGTACTTAATAATCTAGGAGTTAGCCTTAATAAAGCTCGTCAACAAGTTTTACAGCTATTAGGCAGCAATGAATCAAGCGGACATCAGGGAGGTTCTTCTGCAAATGCAAATACGCCTACGTTAGATGGATTGGCAAGAGACTTAACGGCGATTGCCCGGGAAGGAAGTCTTGACCCTGTTATCGGGAGGAGTAAGGAAATTCAGCGTGTTATCGAAGTTTTAAGTCGCCGAACAAAAAATAATCCTGTGTTAATTGGGGAGCCTGGAGTTGGTAAGACGGCGATTGCAGAAGGATTAGCCCAGCAAATTATTAATAATGAAGTTCCTGAGACTCTTCGTGATAAAAGAGTAATGACTCTTGATATGGGAACGGTTGTAGCCGGAACCAAATATCGTGGAGAATTTGAGGACCGCCTAAAGAAAGTAATGGATGAAATTAGGCAAGCAGGAAACATCATTTTATTCATTGATGAGCTTCATACTTTAATTGGGGCAGGTGGAGCTGAAGGAGCGATTGATGCTTCAAATATTTTAAAACCTTCCCTTGCCCGTGGGGAACTGCAGTGTATTGGGGCTACGACTCTTGATGAATATCGGAAATATATCGAAAAAGATGCAGCATTAGAAAGACGTTTTCAACCGATTACAGTCGATGAGCCAACAGCTGAAGAGTCTGTACAAATATTGCAAGGGCTTCGTGATCGCTATGAGGCACATCATCGTGTAACGATTACAGACGAAGCGATTGATGCAGCTGTAAAATTGTCTGATCGTTATATTTCTGATCGTTTTCTTCCAGATAAAGCAATTGATTTAATTGATGAGGCAGGATCTAAAGTAAGACTTCGTTCATATACCACTCCTCCAAATTTAAAGGAATTAGAATTAAAGCTAGAAGATGTACGAAAAGAAAAAGATGCTGCCGTTCAAAGCCAAGAGTTTGAAAAAGCTGCCTCTTTAAGAGATACGGAACAGCGGCTTCGTGAACAACTGGAAGAGACAAAGAAATCATGGAAAGAAAAGCAAGGAAAAGAAAACAGTGAAGTAACCGTTGATGATATTGCAAGTGTTGTATCAAGCTGGACTGGGATTCCAGTTTCAAAATTAGCTCAAACTGAAACGCAAAAGCTTCTAAACTTAGAAGAAATTTTGCACTCAAGAGTCATTGGTCAGGAAGAAGCAGTTAAGGCTATTTCGAAAGCAGTTCGCCGTGCGCGCGCGGGATTAAAGGATCCAAAACGGCCAATCGGATCATTTGTCTTCCTTGGCCCAACAGGAGTAGGAAAAACAGAGCTTGCCCGTGCATTAGCTGAAGCGATGTTCGGTGATGAGGATGCCATGATTCGAATTGATATGTCCGAGTATATGGAGAAGCATTCAACATCAAGACTAGTAGGCTCACCTCCGGGCTATGTTGGGTATGAAGAAGGCGGACAACTAACGGAAAAGGTACGCAGAAAGCCTTATTCTGTCGTCCTTTTAGATGAAATCGAAAAAGCGCATCCAGATGTCTTCAACATTCTTTTACAAGTGCTAGAGGATGGGCGCTTAACGGATTCAAAGGGAAGAACGGTAGATTTTCGCAACACAGTTTTAATCATGACATCCAACGTAGGGGCAGAAGCCTTAAAACGAAATAAATATGTTGGTTTTAACATTCAGGATGGAGAACAAGATTATAAGGATATGAAAGGAAAGGTAATGGAGGAGCTGAAAAAATCATTCCGACCAGAATTCCTTAACCGTATTGATGAAATTATTGTTTTCCATGCATTAGAGAAGAAGCATCTTGCAGAAATTGTGACGCTTATGTCTGATCAATTAACAAAACGATTAAAAGAGCAAGACATTAACCTTGAGTTGACAGTAGCGGCGAAGGAAAAAATTGCAGTTGAAGGCTATGATCCTGAATACGGTGCTAGACCAATTCGCAGAGCTATTCAAAAGCATATAGAGGACCGTTTATCTGAAGAATTGTTAAAAGGAACCGTTTTAAATGGCCAGAATGTTGTCATTGATGTTCGTGATGGAGAGTTTGTTGTCGAAACAGCAAAAGGGAAAGCGGCAGCCACTTTGCAGAAATCTTAATAAATCATGGATGCTCAAGTACGATGCAAGAGGGTACACGTAAAGGGACGTGTGCCTTCTTTGTAATTTTTACCCAAATAAAAAAAGTAGAAGAGGAAGAACCGGATATGGCCAAAAGGAAAACAAAATTTATGTGTCAGGAATGTGGGTATGAGTCTCCAAAGTGGATGGGGAAATGTCCTGGCTGTGGTGAATGGAACAAAATGGTTGAGGAAGTGGAAAAATCAGCAACAACAAGAAGGGGGGCATTTGCTCATTCACAAGGAGCGACTATTCTCTCGAAAGCTACACCGATTACGACGGTAGAGACAGTGAGCGAACCTCGTATTTATACCGACTTGAATGAACTAAACCGTGTTCTTGGAGGAGGCGTGGTCAGGGGGTCATTAGTACTGATTGGTGGTGACCCAGGGATAGGAAAGTCAACATTGCTTTTGCAGGTTTCATCCCAATTGGCTAATAAAAATCATTCCGTTTTATATATATCTGGTGAAGAATCACTTAGGCAGACGAAATTGCGAGCTGATCGACTAGGCGTTTCATCTGAGAATTTATTGGTTTATTCGGAAACGAGTCTAGAGGAGATAAGTCGGACAATCGACAGCGTCAATCCGAGCTTCGTAATTATTGACTCCATTCAGACGATTTTTCACCCAGAGGTAACCTCGGCTCCAGGAAGTGTTTCTCAAGTAAGAGAATGTACAGCAGAATTAATGAGAATTGGAAAAACAAAAGGAATTGCAATTTTTATAGTAGGGCATGTTACAAAGGAAGGTTCGATTGCTGGTCCAAGATTATTAGAGCATATGGTTGATACAGTTCTATACTTCGAGGGAGAGCGGCATCATACATACCGAATATTGCGTGCGGTAAAAAATCGATTTGGGTCTACAAACGAGATGGGAATTTTTGAAATGAAGGAGTTTGGTTTAGAAGAAGTGGAGAACCCTTCAGAAATTTTCCTTGAGGAACGCTCACAGGGAGCAGCTGGATCAACGGTTGTAGCTTCTATGGAAGGGACTCGACCGGTTCTTGTGGAAATTCAGGCTCTAATATCACCGACAAGCTTCGGAAATCCGAGAAGAATGGCTACCGGAATTGATCATAATCGTGTTCCGCTTTTAATGGCTGTGCTTGAAAAGCGGGTGGGGATGCTTTTGCAGAACCAGGATGCTTATTTAAAGGTAGCTGGGGGAGTAAAGTTAGATGAGCCAGCGATTGATTTAGCTATTGCAGTCAGCATTGCTTCAAGCTTTCGCGATAAACCGACGAGACCGACAGATTGTATAATTGGGGAAGTAGGTTTAACAGGAGAGGTTAGAAGGGTATCAAGAATAGAGCAGCGTGTTCAGGAAGCGGCAAAACTAGGTTTTGAAAGGGTTATTTTACCGGCAAATAACCTTGGGGGCTGGACTGGTCCAAAAGGAATTGAGTTGATTGGAGTAGGTTCTGTTAGTGAGGCTTTAAAAGTGACGTTAGGAGGGTGAAGAATGGAAAATAAGAAGCTTGGTGAAAAAACGATGAGTGACATCCTTCAATTTATGGCTCCTGGTACGCCTATTCGTGAAGGAATTGATAATGTGCTTCGAGCGAATACAGGGGGATTGATTGTTCTTGGAAGCAAGGATAAAATCACCCATATCGTTGATGGAGGCTTTCAAATTAATGCCTCTTTCTCACCAAGCTATTTATATGAGTTAGCCAAAATGGATGGAGCCATCGTGTTAAATCAAGAAGGGAATAAAATTTTGATCGCGAATGCTCAATTGGCTCCAGATCCCAGTATTCCGTCTACAGAAACGGGCATGCGTCACAGAACAGCTGAGCGGGTCGCCAAGCAAACGGGAGAGCTGGTCATCGCGATTTCCCAAAGGCGAAATGTCATCACTTTGTATAAAGGTCATTTTCGTTATGCGCTTAAAGATATTTCCGTTATTTTGACAAAAGCGAATGTAGCTTTACAGACGCTTGAAAAATATAAAGTAGTCTTAGAGGAAGATATTTCAAACTTTAGTGTTTTGGAATTCGAGGAGCTAGTCACCTATTGTGATATTTTAACTGTGTTTCATAGTGTGGAAATGGTCTTGAGAATAAAGAATGAGCTGCTCTCCTATTTAAGTGAACTAGGTATAGAAGGAAGGCTTATCCGTTTGCAAATGAATGAGCTATTACAAGATGTTGAAAAAGAAGTAGAACTAATCATCAAGGATTATGCTTATTCAAAAAATATAAGCACAGGTGACATGTTTGAAAAATTACAAGAAATGTCTGTCGGGAAGATACTGGAAGACACCGTTATTTTAAAGCTTATTGGATACAATGGCTATGTTCACACAGATGAATATAGATGTCCAAGAGGATATCGGATGCTATCCAAAATTCCGAGATTACCCATGATTATTATTGAAAATTTAATTGCTCGGTTCGAGGAATTGCCGGCAATTGTTGCAGCTTCCGTCGAGGAATTGGATGATGTAGAAGGAATTGGAGAAGTGCGGGCAAGAAAAATAAAGGATGGATTAAAACTGATAAAAAAACAGCATTTAGCTGATCGACCGCTATAAGTGACCGTTGAACTATATATGGCATTATGATAAAATATTCGTTTGTTTGTTATATTTGACACTGGATTACCAATGGTGCTACCCTTAGGTTGTAGTAAAATTTTTTTTGGTATCTATATTTAAAGAAAATTTTTATCATAGAAAAATGTGTTTTTCATGTTTCAATTTGTGAAATTTGTTAATAATGATTAAAAGGAGGTGAGGGAATGTTAAAACGTATCGTTCAAGCATGCTTCCTGATCATTGGGATAACGCTTGGGATATTTTTAATTCCTTATTTATTTGCACTAGTATCATTAGAAAGCATTTCTATAATAAATAATCCTTATATGGCCGCCATTATTGGTGCAATTATTTTTTATCTTATTTCTTTTTGGGCGGTTGATTATGTTGTAAATTTTATTAAATGGGTAGAGGAATCTCTCGTAAAGGCTCCTATTACCGATATTATTTTTGGTAGCGTAGGCTTAGTTTTCGGGTTATTGATTGCGTTTTTAATTGGCTATGCCTTGAATGCGATTGAAGTTCCTGTTTTAAATACAGTAGCTCCAATTGTGCTAACGTTATTATTTGGTTATTTAGGGTTTCAAGTTGGCTTTAAGAAGCGGGATGAGCTTCTTACATTATTTGCAAACAAAAAGAAAAAGAATACGGAAGAAGAGCCAGAAGCAACTCCGAAAAATGTATTGAAATTATTGGATACAAGTGTCATTATTGATGGCAGGATTGCGGATATTTGCCAAACTGGATTTCTTGAAGGAACGATCGTCATTCCTCAGTTTGTTCTGGAAGAATTACAGCATATTGCGGATTCTTCAGATGTGTTAAAGCGTAACAGAGGACGAAGAGGATTAGATATTTTGAACCGGATTCAGAAGGAGCTTTCAATCAAAGTAGAAATCTATGAAGGTGACTTTGAAGAGATTCAGGAAGTGGATAGTAAGCTGGTGAAGCTTGCGAAAATTTCCAATGGCGTAGTTGTAACGAATGATTTTAACTTAAATAAAGTTTGTGAATTTCAGGGCGTATCTGTTTTAAATATTAATGATCTAGCTAATGCTGTTAAACCGGTAGTTCTTCCTGGGGAAGAAATGAAGGTACAGGTTATTAAGGATGGGAAGGAACAAAATCAGGGGATCGCTTATTTGGATGACGGCACGATGATTGTTGTTGAAGATGGCCGCGATTATATCGGAAAGTATATTGATGTCCTTGTTACAAGTGTTCTGCAAACCTCCGCTGGACGAATGATCTTTGCAAAACCGAAGCTGCTCGAAAAAGCTTTATAAAAAGGGTTCAACTCACTTTTAAGAATAGGGGTTTGTTTCGAATGGCTTATCGAGTCATTATTCCTGCAGCAGGCCAGGGAAAAAGAATGGGTGCAGGAAAGAATAAAATATTATTAGAGCTTAATCAATTGCCTATTATTATTCATACATTAAGAGTTTTCGAAATGGATGAGGACTGTGAAGGGATTATTCTTGCAGTTAATCCTCAAGATGAAGATGAGATGAAGTCACTCCTTGATAAACATCAAATCACAAAGGTGACTTCTTTCGTTTCGGGTGGAAAGGAAAGGCAGCATAGTATTTACAATGCCTTAAAACAAGTGGGACAGGAAGGTATTATTCTTGTTCATGATGCTGCAAGGCCGTTTCTTGATAAGAATCTTCTTCGTTCACTGATCGAAGCAGCAAAGACGAGCGGGGCTGCCATATTAGGAGTGCCTGTAAAAGATACGGTAAAAAAAGCTACCGGAAATTTCGTTGCTGAAACGGTCGAACGTACCAGCTTGTGGGCGGTTCAAACCCCACAGGCTTTTCGTTTTTCTATTCTTTTTGAGGCTTATCGAAAAGCGGAGGAGGATAATTTTCTCGGAACCGATGATGCTAGTTTAGTCGAGCGTCTTGGCAAGGATGTTGTCATTGTTGAAGGAAGCTATGACAATATCAAGCTAACAACTCCAGAGGACTTATATTTTGCAGAAGCCATTATTCGTAAAAGGATAGAGCAATAATATTATTTTTTATAAAGGGGATTATACGATGTTTCGAATTGGACAAGGCTTTGATGTGCATCAATTAACAGAAGGGCGTCCGTTAATCATTGGCGGGATAGAAATTCCGTATGAAAAAGGCTTAATAGGCCACTCCGATGCGGATGTATTATTGCATACAGTTGCGGACGCATGTCTAGGTGCAATCGGTGAGGGAGATATCGGCAGGCATTTTCCAGATACAGACCCGGAATTTAAAGATGCGGATTCTGCAAAATTATTAGAGAATGTCTGGCAGCTTGTAAAAGATAAAGGGTATGAGCTTGTGAATGCTGATTGCACCATTATTGCTCAAAAACCAAAAATGGCTCCATATATTGGGCAAATGAGAGAAAGAATTGCCCAATTGCTAGAAACAGAAAAAGAAAACATCAATGTAAAAGCGACTACCACAGAGAAGCTTGGTTTTACCGGCAGAGGAGAAGGAATTGCTTCACAAGTGGCCGTTTTATTGAAGAAAAAGGACTAATGATGGAAGTTCCAGTTTAAAGCAAAGATTCACGGTGATAAAATGAATTGAGAAGAACTTCGAGGAGGAAACAGGTAATGTCAAACGATATTCGTGTACGCTACGCCCCTAGTCCAACTGGACATTTACATATCGGTAATGCACGTACAGCATTATTCAACTATTTATTTGCTAGAAGTCAAGGTGGGAAATTTATTATTCGTATTGAAGACACGGACAAAAAGCGTAATATTGAAGGTGGAGAAGAAAGCCAGCTAAAGTATTTAACATGGCTTGGTATTGATTGGGACGAAAGTGTTGATAAGGACGGCGGCTTCGGCCCTTACCGCCAATCAGAACGAAATGACATTTATGAAAAATATTATCATGAGCTGCTTGAAAAGGGCCATGCATACAAATGCTATTGTACGGAAGAAGAGCTAGAAGCTGGACGTGAAGCTCAAACAGCTAAAGGAGAGACACCGACTTATTCCGGCAAGTGTCGCCATCTAACTCCGGAAGAACGAGCAAAGCTTGAAGCTGAAGGAAGACAGCCGAGCATTCGTTTTATGGTTCCAAAAGGCAAAGTATTTACATTTGATGATATGGTGAAAGGGAATGTTTCCTTCGAATCAGATGGAATTGGCGATCATGTGATTGTGAAAAAGGATGGTATACCAACCTATAATTTTGCTGTGACCGTTGATGATTATTTAATGCAAATTTCCCATGTATTAAGAGGGGATGACCACATCTCTAATACACCGAAGCAATTAATGATTTATGAAGCATTTGGCTGGAAAGCGCCTATTTTTGGGCATATGACATTAATTGTGAATGAAAGCCGCAAAAAATTAAGTAAGCGTGATGAGTCGATTATCCAATTTATTGAGCAATATGAAGAACTTGGCTATTTGCCTGAAGCCCTTTTCAACTTTATTGCCCTGTTAGGCTGGTCCCCATCAGGAGAGGAAGAAATTTTCTCGAAGGATGAATTTATAAACATTTTCGATGCGAATCGTTTATCGAAATCGCCTGCTCTATTTGATAAGCAAAAGCTGACTTGGATGAACAATCAGTACATGAAGAAGCTTGATATCGATAAGCTTGTGAAGATCTCTCTGCCTCACCTTGTTAAGGCTGGCAGAGTTAACGAAAATATGGATGCAATGGAAGTTCAATGGGTAACAAGCCTCATTGCTTTATATCAAGAAAAAATGAGCTATGGTGCTGAAATCGTAGAGCTATCAGACATATTCTTTAGTGAAAAAACAACTATGGATGAAGAGGCGAAAGCTGTTATTGAGGAAGAGCAAGTTCCAGAAGTGCTATCGGCTTTTTTACATGAAATTGATAGCTTGAACGAGTTTAAAGCAGATGAAATTAAGGCAGCTATGAAAGCTGTGCAAAAGGCAACTGGCCATAAAGGGAAGAAGCTCTTTATGCCAATTCGTGTAGCGATAACTGGACAAACTCATGGTCCAGACCTTCCACAAGCGATTGAGCTTTTAGGAAAGGATAAAATAAAAAATCGCTTAATGAGTATTTTGGGTTAACATCTTGCTAAAAATGTAATATAGTAATAAGTAATTCCATAATTGAAAGTGTAGAAGAGGAAAAGTAAGAGCATGATGCTTTTTAGAGAGAACCATCACCGGCTGAAAGTGGTTTAAGCCTCTCGTTGTTCTGAAGTGCCCCTCTGAGCCTCGTTTCGAACGGATGGAGAAAGGAAACAATTTGCACGTATTAGTGCTAATTGCTTGATCCTTTGCTAGTAGAAATGAGCGGAACTAATCCGTTAACAAGTAAAAGTTGAGACTCTTTTAAGGGTCTAAACAGAGTGGAACCGCGTGCTAAGCGTCTCTGTCTATTATTGACAGGGACGCTTTTTTATATTGTTAGGAGACTTGGCACTTCGCTTTCATTTTTCTAAGTTAGGAAATAATAATTTCCCGGAAAATACTATTTAAAAAAACCAATTTTAGCTATGAGAAAAGCTTAACTTCATTATCGATACGAAGAAAATTTTTTGGTAAAAAGAACCATTGGATATTCAATTTGTAAGGAGGGGATGGAATAATGTTTAAAAGGCTTAAAGAAGATATTGAGGTCGTGTTTGAACAGGATCCTGCTGCAAGAAGTTATTTAGAAGTAATATTAACTTATTCAGGCTTGCACGCCATTTGGGCACATCGAATTGCCCATGCACTGTTTAAAAGAAAGCTATTTTTTCTTGCAAGAGTCATCTCACAAATTAGCCGTTTTTTCACAGGAATTGAAATCCACCCCGGTGCAAAAATCGGCAGGCGCTTTTTCATCGATCATGGAATGGGAGTCGTAATTGGGGAGACTTGTGAAATAGGTGATAATGTGACCGTTTTTCAGGGAGTGACATTAGGAGGAACCGGTAAGGAAAAAGGAAAGCGTCATCCAACAATTAAAGACAATGCTCTAATTGCTACAGGCGCAAAGGTACTTGGATCCATCACCATTGGAGAAAATTCAAAAATTGGAGCAGGCTCTGTCGTACTTCATGAAGTGCCTCCTAATGCAACTGTTGTTGGCATCCCAGGTAAAGTGAAAATTCAAGATGGGGTTAGAATAAGAAAGGATTTAAATCACTGCGACCTGCCAGACCCTATTGCAGAGCGATTTAAAGAGCTGGAAAGTGAAATAGCTAAATTAAGCATTGAAATAGAGAGCTTAAGAAAAGAAAGGAGTATGGTTAATGGCCATTCAAATTTATAATACATTAACGAGGAAAAAAGAACCTTTTATCCCTTTAGAAGAAGGGGAGGTAAAAATGTATGTGTGCGGTCCGACTGTTTATAATTATATTCATATAGGAAATGCAAGGCCGCCGATTGTTTTTGATACAGTAAGAAGGTATTTTGAATATAGAGGCTATGATGTTAAGTATATTTCCAATTTTACTGATGTGGATGATAAATTAATACGCGTGGCAAATGAGCTAGGGGAAGAGGTTCCAGTGATCGCGGATCGCTTTATTGATGCTTATTTTGCTGATGTTTCCGCCCTTGGATGCAAACGTGCTGATGATCATCCAAGAGTAACCGAGAACATGGATATTATTATAGAGTTTATTGAGGCCTTAATTGAAAAAGGATATGCATACGAATCTGAAGGAGATGTCTACTACCATACCCGTAAATTTAAAGAGTATGGGAAGCTTTCTCATCAATCTGTTGATGATCTGCGGTTAGGTGCCCGTATTGCAGTAGGAGAAAAAAAGGAGGACGATCTCGATTTTGCTCTATGGAAGGCAGCAAAAGAAGGAGAAATTTATTGGGACAGTCCATGGGGGAAAGGAAGACCAGGCTGGCATATTGAATGCTCCGCGATGGCAAAAAAATATTTAGGTGAGACAATTGATATTCACGCTGGCGGACAGGACCTAGCCTTTCCTCACCACGAGAATGAAATCGCACAATCAGAAGCTGTTAACGGCAAAACATTTTCCCGATATTGGATGCATAATGGCTATATCAATATCGATAATGAAAAAATGTCTAAATCGCTTGGCAACTTTGTGCTTGTCCATGACATTATTAAAAAGCATGATCCACAGGTTCTGCGATTCTTTATGCTATCTGTTCATTATCGCAATCCAATTAACTATAGTGAGGAATTATTGGAAAATACGCGTGCTGGATTAGAGAGAATTACAACATCCTATCAAAACTTAAAGCATCGTCAAGAATCAAGTGCTGATTTAACTGATAATAACGAAGAATGGCTAGGGAAAATTTCTGCCTTTCATGAAGAATTTGTTAAGGAGATGGATGACGACTTCAATACGGCAAATGGCATTTCCGTCCTCTTTGAGCTTTCAAAATTGGCGAATTATTATGTAATGGAGAAAAACACCTCCGTACAAGTCATTGAGGCGTTTACAAAGGAATTTGAGGATCTTTTCCAAGTGCTAGGGCTTTCTCTAGATGTTCAGAAAGAGGATTTACTGGATGAGGAGATTGAGCGATTAATTGAGGGCCGTATTCAAGCACGAAAGGATCGAAACTTCCAATTGGCCGACCAAATCCGTGATCAACTGAAAGATATGAACATCATTCTTGAAGATACACCTCAAGGAATTAGATGGAAAAGAGGATAAGCAATGCTTCATTATGATCAAAAAATCGATGAGAAACAACTAAACAGCCTTGCCCTTGCTTACATGGGCGACGCTGTTTTTGAAATCTATGTCCGCAGACACCTTATCCAATGCGGAAAGGTTAGGCCTAATCAATTGCATAGGGAAGCAACCCATTATGTATCAGCTAAAGCTCAATCAGCCATTATTCACCAAATGTTAGATTCTGATTGGTTGACAGAAGAAGAAATAGCTGTTGTCAAAAGGGGAAGAAATGCAAAATCAGGCACTGTTCCAAAAAATACAGACGTTCAAACCTATCGATATGGCACTGCGTTCGAATCGCTGATAGGCTATTTATACTTATCAGGTAATGAGGAGCGGCTTGAAAAAATAATTGTGGCTGCTTTTCAAATGGTTGAACAAAAGAAAGGAGACACAATAAAATGAGCCAAGATTTTATTATGGGAAAAAACCCTGTCATTGAAGCGCTTAAATCAGGACGGGATATTAATAAAATTTTTATTGCAGAAGGATCCCAAAGCGGACAAATGCAGCAGGTTATCGGGCTTGCGAAAGCCTCGAATGTATTCGTTCAATTTGTTCCAAAGAAAAAATTAGATCAGATGGCAGAAGGGAATCATCAAGGTGTGGTGGCTCAAGTTGCAGCCTATCAATATGCTGAAATAGATGATTTATTTCATGCTGCAGAAAAGAAAAATGAAGCGCCCTTCTTCTTGTTATTGGATGAAATTGAGGACCCTCACAACCTAGGTTCGATCATGAGAACGGCAGATGCGGTAGGTGCTCATGGAATCATCATCCCGAAGAGGAGAGCAGTAGGATTGACTGCTACTGTCGCAAAGGCTTCAACGGGTGCGATAGAACATATTCCGGTTGTTCGAGTGACAAATATGGCAAGAACGATAGATGAGTTAAAGGAGAAAGGCGTCTGGATCGCAGGGACAGATGCAAAAGGCAGTGAGGATTATCGCCGCTTTGATGGAAGCTTGCCGCTGGGGTTAGTTATTGGCAGTGAAGGCAAGGGGATGGGGCGGTTGATTCGGGATAAATGTGATTTCCTCATCCATTTGCCAATGGCGGGTCATGTCACTTCATTGAATGCATCCGTTGCAGCTGCTCTTTTAATGTATGAGATTTATCGGAAACGACATCCTCTAGAGGGATAAAAATGGACATCCTACTTGTCGACGGTTATAACGTAATCGGTGCTTGGCCAGAATTGAGAGAGCTGAAGAAAAAGGATTTATCAGCAGCTAGAGACCGATTAATAGAAAAGATGGCAGAGTATCAAGGATATTCTGGATATAGAGTGATTGTCGTATTTGACGCTCATTTTGTGAAGGGAACCGAAAAAAAATATAAAGATTCCAAGGTTGAAGTGATTTTTACACGAACAAATGAAACGGCTGATGAACGAATTGAAAAGCTGGCCATTAGCTTAAATAATAGAAAAACTCAAATTCATGTAGCGACCTCCGACTATACAGAGCAATGGGCTATATTTGGCCAGGGGGCTTTACGAAAGTCATCAAGAGAATTATTAAATGAAATGAATTCAATTGAAAATCGAATAGAGAAAAAAGTAAAAAAAATTCAAGCAAATCAGCCCTTCTCAAAGATTCCAATTAGCGGAGAAATGGCAGAAATTTTCGAAAAATGGCGCAGAGGGGATCAATGAATGGTTGACGCTGGAAAAAAGCCTACTGTATAATATTTCTATCTATGCTTGTGCGGTCGGGGGGATCTTAGTGGATACTGACTTGAAAACAATCGACGAGAATAATTTAGAGTATTTGCAGCTTGAGGATGAAGAACTGATTGATTTAGTGCACAAAGGTGAGAGTGAAGCGTTAGATTATTTAATTCATAAGTACCGTAATTTTGTGCGTGCCAAAGCCAGATCTTACTTTTTAATTGGTGCAGACAAGGAAGATATCGTTCAAGAAGGAATGATTGGTTTATATAAGGCCATTCGTGATTTTAAAGAGGACAAGCTATCTTCATTTAAAGCGTTTGCAGAGCTGTGCATAACGAGACAAATTATCACAGCTATTAAAACCGCAACAAGGCAAAAGCATATCCCGTTAAATTCATACGTGTCTTTGGACAAGCCGATCTATGATGAAGAGTCAGATCGGACATTAATGGATGTGATTTCGGGTGCTAAGGTAATGGATCCTGAAGAACTAATTATTAATCAAGAAGAGTTCGATCTCATTGAAGTAAAAATGTCTGAGCTTCTAAGTGATCTTGAACGAAAAGTACTCTCCCTCTATTTAGATGGCCAATCCTATCAAGAAATTTCCGAAGAACTGAATCGTCATGTCAAGTCCATTGATAATGCTCTGCAAAGAGTCAAGCGAAAGCTTGAAAGGTATTTAGAGGTCCGCGAAATTTCTTTATAAGTCGTATTCTGATCATCTAACACTCTTTCTTTCAGCTTTCACTGTTATTGACATCATTTATCGTCCGTGATAAAGTTTTAAGGACGTAGAAGTCTTTTAGTAGGTGAAGCAATGAGAAAAAAAGTTGTACTAGCTTGCGAAGAATGCGGTTCTAGAAATTATTCAACAATCAGTAATAAGGATACCGATCGTTTAGAGCTTAAGAAGTATTGTAAAACATGCAGTAATCATACAATCCATCGTGAAACAAAGTAATTATAGTTATTTATATATTATGGGTATATCTCTTGGGAGTTGGGAGGTTGCAGTATGCAACGCATCTTGAATTTTTTTCGCGATGTAGCACGTGAAATGAGAAAGGTCAGCTGGCCGAAACGCAAAGAGCTGACTAGCTACACAATAACAGTTCTAGCAACTGTAGCTTTTTTTGCTGTGTTTTTTGCAGTGGTTGATTTTGGTATTTCTAAATTGATTCGTGTTATTCTTGAATAACCCCTATAAGTCCATGGTATAATGGAGAATAACACAGGAAACATTTGCAAAGCCCGGAAACGGGTTTTTTATTTGGTTAAAATTATTTAATTATACAGGGAGGGAAGGACAAACGAGTCCTCTTGAATGGAAAAGAATTGGTATGTTGTTCATACGTACTCTGGTTACGAAAATAAAGTAAAGGCAAACCTGGAGAAGCGCGTAGAGTCTATGGCGATGCAAGATAAGATTTTCCGTGTCATCGTGCCGGAAGAAGAAGAAACAGATTTCAAAAACGGTAAAAAGAAAGTTGTGAAACGTAAAGTTTTCCCTGGATATGTTCTAGTTGAAATTGTCATGACAGATGATTCATGGTATGTTGTTCGAAATACGCCAGGCGTTACAGGCTTTGTTGGATCTGCTGGCTCTGGTTCCAAACCGACTCCATTATTACCCGAAGAGGTCAATGTTATTTTGAAACGGATGGGTGTTGAAGAAAAACGAGTCGACATTAAATTTGAATTAGGGGAAATGGTGCAGGTAAAAGAAGGACCATTTGCTAACTTCACAGGTTCTATTGAAGATATTGATAAAGACAAAGCGAAGATCAAGGTTCTTGTTAATATGTTTGGCCGGGATACGCCAGTTGAACTTGATTTTTCACAAATTGAAAAACTATAAGTCGAAAAGCGGAGAGCTCTTGCTCACTAAGGAACGCAGACTGAGAGTTCTGTGTTCTTTGTCGACTTCGACATTAGTAAATCCTATATGTCTGAGCAAGACAATTCATTAACTTTTAAAAGTTACCCTTTCTATTTTTTGAAAAAAACTTGAAATTGACTTTAAAAAGTGATAATATTTCATAGGTCAGTATGTCTCAGAAACTGAGACCGGACAATTGTTGTGTTCTTTATCTTTATATAAAGACTATAAGTTGAGTGGGAGGGGAAATCCCCTATTACCACATCACGGACTTTAAGGAGGTGTGTCTCGTGGCTAAAAAAGTAATCAAACTTGTAAAGTTACAAATCCCTGCAGGTAAAGCAAACCCTGCGCCACCAGTTGGACCGGCACTAGGTCAAGCAGGTGTTAATATCATGGGATTCTGTAAGGAATTTAACGCACGTACAGCTGAACAAGCTGGCCTAATCATTCCTGTTGAAATTACGGTTTTTGAAGACCGTTCATTTACATTTATTACGAAAACTCCGCCTGCTGCTGTGCTTCTTAAGAAAGCAGCTGGAATCGAGTCTGGTTCTGGTGAGCCAAACCGTAATAAAGTAGCAACAGTCAAGCGTGACAAGGTACGCGAGATTGCTGAAACAAAAATGCCTGACCTTAACGCTGCAAGCGTAGAAGCTGCAATGTTAATGGTTGAAGGTACTGCACGCAGCATGGGTATCGTTATCGAAGACTAATCGCGTGTTTCAAGAGTAGGTTGTTGATTTAGGTTGCGTTGCTGAATTTGGTTTCACGCGCAACCTTTATTGCGTCTAGCTCTGACTTTAGTAAATGTATGAAAAATAAAAAACTCTTACAAGATTTAATGTCAAGAATCTAGTAGGAATTGAGAAATCAGTTAAATGCCTGGCTTCCATTTTCTAATCTTTGAATTCTGACATCTGAAAAACGTTAGCGTTTTTCTTACGTGGGAGGTTATTCCGTTAAAACCACAATCAAGGAGGAAATAATAATGGCTAAAAAAGGTAAGAAGTATGTAGAAGCGGCTAAGCTTGTAGACAGTATGAAGGCTTACCCAATTACAGAAGCGATTGAACTTGCTAAGAAAACAAACTTCACTAAATTTGATGCAACTGTAGAAGTGGCTTTCCGTTTAGGGATTGATCCTAAAAAAGCTGACCAAAATATCCGTGGAGCAGTAGTGCTTCCAAATGGAACTGGTAAAACTCAACGTGTTCTTGTGTTCGCGAAGGGTGAAAAAGCGAAGGAAGCAGAAGCTGCTGGTGCAGATTTTGTAGGCGATGCAGACTACATCAACAAAATCAACCAAGGCTGGTTCGATTTTGATGTAATCGTTGCAACACCTGATATGATGGGTGAAGTTGGTAAGCTTGGTCGTGTATTAGGACCAAAAGGCTTAATGCCAAACCCAAAAACAGGCACAGTTACATTCGATGTTGAAAAAGCTGTAAATGAAATCAAAGCTGGTAAAGTGGAATACCGTACTGATAAAGCTGGTAATATCCATGTTCCTATCGGTAAGGTTTCATTTGAAAACGAAAAGCTAATCGAAAACTTCAATACAATTTTCGATACAATGCTTAAAGTTAAGCCTGCTGCTGCGAAAGGTACTTACATGAAGAACGTTTCTGTTACTTCAACTATGGGACCTGGCGTAAAAGTAGATCCATCAACTGTTACTGCTAAGTAATAATTGGTAACATCATTAAAAGATTGACATACAAAAATACATCTAGTATTATGTATTTTGTTGTTAAAATATAATACCATTTGTACCGTAGACAGCAGGTGCTCTATGCTTAATATCCTGCCGAGGTCATACGATAGATTATTTGATTTAATCACTATTGTATACTCCCTCCACGTCTACTGCTGATGTGGAGGTTTTTATTTGTCGGTATAAATGCAAAAATTCTATAGGAGGTGTAAAGATGAGCAGCGTTATCGAACAAAAGAAACAAATCGTAGAAGAAATTGCTGATAAGTTTAAAGCAAGCGCATCAACGGTTGTTGTTGATTATCGTGGTCTAACTGTTGCGGAAGTTACTGAACTTCGTAAACAGCTTCGTGAAGCTGGTGTTGAATTCAAAGTATACAAAAATACTTTAACACGCCGTGCTGCAGAGGCTGCTGAACTTTCTGGTTTAAACGAATTCTTAACTGGTCCAAATGCGATCGCATTCAGTACAGAAGACGTAGTTGCTCCAGCAAAAATCATTAATGATTTTGCGAAAAAGCATGATGCACTTGAAATTAAAGCTGGTGTAATCGAAGGAACTATTGCAACAGTAGAAGATGTTAAGGCTCTTGCAGAACTACCATCTCGCGAAGGTTTACTATCTATGCTACTCAGCGTTCTTCAAGCACCTATCCGCAACCTTGCTCTTGCTGCAAAAGCTGTTGCAGACCAAAAAGAAGAACAAGGCGCGTAAGTTGATCTTAAGCTTTAACCATTAATTTTAAACCAAATATAAGGAGGAAACTTTAAAATGACTAAAGAACAAATCATTGAAGCAGTTAAAAATATGACTGTTTTAGAATTAAACGACTTAGTAAAAGCTATTGAAGAAGAATTTGGTGTAACTGCTGCAGCTCCTGTAGCTGTTATGGGTGGAGCTGCTGCTGGTGGCGCTGCTGAAGAAAAAACTGACTTTGATGTAATCCTTACTTCTGCAGGCGATCAAAAAATTAAAGTTATCAAAGTTGTTCGTGAAATCACTGGTCTTGGACTTAAAGAAGCAAAAGAACTTGTTGACAACACTCCAAAACCAGTTAAAGAAGGCGCTTCTAAAGAAGAAGCTGAAGAAATCAAAGCTAAACTTGAAGAAGTTGGAGCTGGCGTTGAAGTTAAGTAATATAGATATAAAAAAGCTCGCTATTTAGCGAGCTTTTTTTAAAAGAATAAGAAAGCGATTTTTATTACCTCTCTTTATTTCTACAATTGATTCTCCGCTGGAGGTGACTTTTTCATGTCAGAACATTACTATTCCAAAACACAAAGTACGGATAGCAATCCAAAGTATTGGAGTTTTACTCTTAATAATCATGTGTTTCGCTTTAAAACGGATAATGGTGTATTCTCAAAAAGTGAAGTGGATTTTGGATCAAGATTAATCATAGATATGTTTAAACAGCCAGAGATAGAGGGGGATATCCTTGACGTTGGCTGTGGATACGGTCCAATTGGACTTTCAACAGCTAAGCTTTTGAATAGCAGGTTAGTTCACATGGTTGATGTCAATTCTCGAGCATTAGGTCTTGCGAAAGAAAATGCAGAGTTAAATAATATCAAAAATGTATGTATTTATGAAAGTGATCGTTTGGAGAATGTGAAGAGTGATAAGTTTGCTGCTATTTTGACGAATCCACCAATTCGTGCTGGGAAAAAAGTTGTCCATGATATTTTCGAGCAGAGCTACAATAAATTATTGCCTGGCGGCGCCCTCTGGGTAGTTATTCAAAAAAAGCAAGGGGCACCTTCTGCTATTGAAAAGCTAACGGAGTTATTTGGTGAGGTAGAGACAGTCGAAAAGAAAAAAGGCTACTATATTTTAAGAGCAAAAAAAGATTGACTTGACTTTTTTATTATGTTAACGTTATATAATGCCAACATAATATTTTCCGTTTAATTCCTAAAATGCACAATTGTTGTATAAAATTGGTCTTGATGGGAAATAATGACAAAATAATAGTCGTAATGTGAAAATGTGGTTTTTGACTTAAAAACCCTTTTTCTTTTTGTCTTATGATAGGACTGTTTGTCCTATTTGAGAATATATTTGCAATAAAAACGCTTGATTTGAGGGGTGAATCAGTTGATAGGTCAACTTGTTCAGTATGGACGACACCGCCAACGTAGGAGTTACGCACGAATCAGTGAAGTTTTAGAATTACCAAATCTAATCGAAATCCAAACCTCTTCTTATCAATGGTTTCTTGATGAGGGTTTACGTGAAATGTTCCAGGACATTTCTCCGATTGAAGACTTTACTGGTAATTTGTCGCTTGAATTTATTGATTACAGCCTTGGCGAACCAAAGTATTCCGTTGAGGAATCGAAAGAACGAGATGTTACATATTCTGCACCATTGCGTGTGAAAGTGCGTCTTGTAAACAAAGAAACAGGCGAAGTTAAAGACCAGGATGTCTTTATGGGTGACTTCCCGCTTATGACAGAAACAGGTACATTTGTAATTAATGGAGCGGAACGTGTCATTGTTTCGCAATTAGTGCGCTCACCAAGTGTATACTTTAGTGGAAAACTAGATAAAAACGGGAAAAAAGGCTTTACAGCAACTGTAATCCCGAACCGCGGCGCTTGGCTTGAGTATGAAACAGATGCCAAGGATGTCGTTTACGTTAGAATAGATCGTACTCGGAAACTGCCCGTTACGGTTCTTTTGCGTGCCCTTGGATTCGGCTCTGATCAAGAAATCATTGATTTGATTGGAGATAATGAATACATCCGCAACACGTTAGAAAAAGATAATACAGAAGGCACAGAAAAGGCTCTATTAGAAATTTATGAGCGCCTTCGTCCAGGAGAGCCTCCTACAGTAGAAAATGCAAAAAGCTTATTAATTTCAAGATTTTTTGATCCTAAGCGTTATGACTTAGCGAATGTTGGTCGATACAAAATTAATAAAAAGCTCCATATTAAAAATAGATTATTCGGACAACGACTTGCTGAAACGCTTGTTGATCCGGAAACAGGCGAGATTATCGCTGAAAAAGGGGCTACCCTTGATCGCCGCACATTAGACCGTATTCTTCCAAAATTAGAGGAGAATATCGGTTTCAAGACGATTAGTCCTTATGGCGGGGTAGTGGAAGAGGATACAACTCTTCAATCAATCAAAATTTATGCTCCAAACGAAGATGGGGAAAAGGCTATTAATGTAATTGGAAATGCTTATGTTGAAGAAGCGGTGAAGAATATTTCACCTTCGGATATTATTGCTTCGATCAGTTACTTCTTTAACCTGCTTCATTCAGTTGGAGATACAGATGATATCGACCATTTAGGAAATAGACGTTTGCGCTCTGTTGGTGAGCTTTTGCAGAACCAATTCCGTATCGGTCTATCAAGAATGGAACGTGTTGTACGAGAAAGAATGTCAATTCAAGATACAAACACGATTACGCCGCAACAACTAATTAATATTCGACCTGTTATTGCGTCAATTAAAGAGTTTTTCGGAAGCTCGCAGTTATCTCAATTTATGGATCAAACGAATCCTCTTGCGGAATTAACGCATAAACGCCGTTTATCTGCATTAGGACCAGGTGGTTTAACACGTGAACGAGCAGGGTTTGAAGTGCGTGACGTTCACTATTCCCACTATGGCCGTATGTGTCCAATTGAAACGCCAGAGGGACCGAACATTGGATTAATTAACTCTTTATCTTCATTTGCGAAAGTTAACCGATTCGGGTTCATTGAAACACCGTACCGTCGTGTTGACCCTGAGACAGGAAAAGTAACAGACCGTATTGATTACTTAACTGCTGATGAAGAGGATAACTATGTAGTGGCTCAGGCAAACGTGCTTCTTAGCGATGATGGTTCCTTCCTTGAAGAGGAAGTAGTTGCTCGTTTCAAGGGTGAAAACACAGTTGTCGCACGTGATCGTGTCGATTACATGGACGTTTCGCCGAAGCAAGTTGTCTCTGCAGCAACTGCATGTATCCCGTTCCTTGAGAATGACGACTCCAACCGTGCCCTAATGGGAGCAAACATGCAGCGTCAAGCTGTACCATTAATGCAGCCAGAAGCACCAAGAGTTGGAACAGGGATGGAATATGTGTCAGGTAAAGACTCTGGTGCAGCAGTCATTTGTAAGCATGAGGGAATTGTTGAACACGTTGAAGCCCGTGAAGTATGGGTTCGTAGAATCGTTAATGTAGATGGCCAAGAAGTTAAAGGCGATCTTGATAAATACAGAATGCTCAAGTTCATCCGTTCTAATCAGGGAACTTGTTACAACCAACGTCCAATTGTTGATGTCGGCAACCGTGTAACGAAGGGTGAGATTCTTGCTGATGGCCCTTCTATGGAACTTGGAGAATTAGCCCTTGGCCGTAATGTTCTAGTTGCCTTCATGACATGGGATGGCTACAACTATGAAGATGCGATCATCATGAGCGAACGCCTTGTTAAAGATGATGTATATACGTCTATTCATATTGAAGAATATGAGTCTGAATCACGTGATACAAAGCTTGGACCAGAAGAAATCACTAGAGACATTCCTAACGTTGGGGAAGATGCACTTCGCAACCTTGATGAACGTGGAATCATCCGTACGGGTGCTGAAGTAAAGGATGGCGATCTTTTAGTTGGTAAAGTAACGCCTAAAGGTGTAACAGAACTAACAGCAGAAGAAAGATTATTACATGCAATCTTTGGCGAAAAGGCGCGTGAAGTCCGTGATACTTCTCTCCGTGTTCCTCATGGAGGCGGCGGTATTGTTCTTGATGTGAAAGTATTCAATCGAGAAGATGGCGATGAACTCCCGCCTGGAGTAAATCAGCTTGTACGTGTCTATATTGTTCAAAAGCGTAAAATCTCTGAAGGCGATAAGATGGCCGGACGACATGGTAATAAAGGGGTTATTTCTCGTATTTTACCAGAGGAAGATATGCCATATATGCCAGATGGCACACCTGTTGATATCATGTTAAACCCACTAGGTGTTCCATCACGTATGAATATCGGACAGGTGCTTGAGCTTCACCTTGGTATGGCGGCAAGATCACTTGGTATTCATGTTGCTTCCCCTGTTTTCGATGGTGCGACTGAGGAAGATGTTTGGTCAACGATTGAAGAAGCAGGTATGGCTAGAGACGCGAAGACGGTTCTTTATGACGGCAGATCTGGAGAACCATTTGACAACCGTATATCAGTCGGTGTCATGTATATGATTAAGCTTGCACACATGGTTGATGATAAGCTTCATGCACGTTCTACAGGTCCTTACTCACTTGTTACACAGCAGCCGTTGGGCGGTAAAGCTCAATTCGGTGGACAGCGTTTCGGGGAGATGGAAGTGTGGGCGCTTGAAGCATATGGAGCTGCCTATACTTTACAGGAAATTTTAACTGTTAAATCTGACGATGTAGTTGGACGTGTGAAAACATATGAATCAATCGTCAAAGGTGAAAATGTTCCAGAACCGGGTGTACCTGAATCATTTAAAGTATTAATTAAAGAACTTCAGAGCTTAGGAATGGATGTCAAGATTTTATCAGGCGATGAAGAAGAAATTGAGATGCGTGATACTGAGGATGACGAAGACTTGCAGCAGGCTGAGTCTTTCGCGATTGCTCCTGAACCACAAAACTCAGAAGCTGAAGAAGTAGTTACGAAAGAATAGATTTTATTAATTATATTAATGTTTTTCCTCTGTTCTGTTGCCTCCGTTTTTAATTATTTTTAGCGGAGGCAGCTAGAACGAGTGAATTTCGCACCAAATTGCTTCATATGGGCAATATGGGCATAGCCCGGAGATCAAAAGGGAGGTAGGCCCCTTGATAGATGTAAATAATTTTGAGTATATGAAAATCGGTCTTGCTTCACCAGATAAAATTCGTTCTTGGTCACATGGTGAGGTAAAAAAGCCAGAAACGATTAACTATCGTACATTAAAACCAGAAAAAGATGGTTTGTTTTGTGAGCGTATTTTTGGACCTACAAAGGACTGGGAATGCCATTGCGGAAAATACAAGCGTGTACGCTATAAAGGTGTAGTCTGTGATCGATGTGGTGTAGAAGTTACACGTGCAAAGGTTCGTCGTGAAAGAATGGGGCATATTGAACTTGCAGCTCCAGTTTCACATATTTGGTATTTTAAAGGAATCCCAAGCAGGATGGGACTTGTTCTTGATATGTCTCCTCGTGCGCTTGAAGAAGTGATTTATTTTGCTTCTTACGTAGTAACGGAGTCGGGCGATACTGCTCTTGAGAAAAAACAGCTGCTATCAGAAAAGGAATACCGTGCGTACCGTGAAAAATATGGTAATAAGTTTCAGGCTTCAATGGGTGCAGAGTCCATCAAAAAGCTTCTTTCAGATATTGATTTGAATAAAGAAGTGGATATTTTGAAAGAAGAATTAAAAACTGCACAAGGACAGCGTAGAACACGTGCAATTAAGCGTCTTGAAGTATTAGAAGCATTCCGTGGATCAGGTAATGAGCCATCATGGATGATCCTTGATGTTCTTCCTGTTATTCCGCCAGAGCTTCGTCCAATGGTTCAACTTGATGGTGGCCGTTTTGCTACATCTGATTTGAACGATTTATACCGTCGTGTGATTAACCGAAATAACCGTTTAAAACGATTATTGGATCTTGGTGCGCCTAGTATTATTGTTCAAAACGAAAAACGGATGCTCCAAGAGGCAGTTGATGCACTGATCGATAATGGCCGTCGTGGCCGTCCGGTAACAGGTCCAGGAAATCGTCCATTAAAATCGCTTTCCCATATGCTGAAAGGAAAGCAAGGCCGCTTCCGTCAAAACCTATTAGGGAAACGTGTAGACTACTCAGGTCGTTCCGTTATTGTTGTTGGACCGAATTTGAAAATGTATCAATGTGGTCTTCCGAAAGAAATGGCTTTAGAGCTATTTAAGCCATTCGTCATGAAAGAGTTAGTAGAGAAGGGCTTATCACATAATATTAAATCAGCAAAACGTAAAATTGAAAGAGTTCAGCCTGAGGTATGGGATGTTTTAGAAAGTGTAATTAAAGAGCATCCAGTTCTTCTTAACCGTGCTCCAACTCTTCATAGATTGGGAATTCAAGCGTTCGAACCGACATTGGTTGAGGGCCGTGCGATTCGTCTTCACCCACTCGTATGTACAGCTTACAACGCTGACTTTGATGGTGACCAAATGGCCGTTCACGTTCCTCTTTCATCTGAAGCTCAAGCTGAAGCACGTCTATTGATGCTTGCAGCTCAAAATATCTTGAACCCGAAAGATGGAAAACCAGTTGTTACTCCTTCACAGGATATGGTATTAGGAAACTACTATCTGACACTAGAAAGAGATGGCGCTGTTGGGGAAGGTATGATATTTAAGGATATCAATGAAGCGCTTCTAGCTTATCAAAATGGATATGTCCATTTGCATACGCGTGTAGCCGTTCATGCTGGCTCCTTAAAGAATCCACAATTTACACCAGAACAAAATCAAAAGCTATTGATTACAACAGTTGGAAAGCTTATTTTTAATGAGATTTTACCAGCGTCATTCCCGTATATTAATGAACCGACAAGACGAAACCTAGAGGAAGAAACTCCTGCTAAGTATTTTGTTGAAAAAGGTCAAGAAGTACTTTCTATTATTCGAGAAATGCCGCTTGTGGATCCATTTAAAAAGAAGATCCTTGGAAATATCATTGCAGAAGTATTCAAACGTTACAAAATTACAGAAACGTCTAAAATGTTAGATCGTATGAAAGATCTAGGTTTCAAATACTCTACAAAAGCGGGTATTACGGTAGGGGTTGCTGATATCGTTGTCCTAGGGGAGAAAGAACAGATCATTCATGAAGCTCAAGCGAAAGTTGATAACGTTATGAAGCAATTCAGACGTGGTCTTATTACTGAAGATGAGCGCTATGATCGTGTAATCTCGATTTGGAGTGCTGCGAAGGATTCAATCCAAGAAAAACTAATGAAGTCCCTTGAAAAATCGAACCCAATTTTTATGATGAGTGATTCTGGTGCCCGTGGTAACGCATCTAACTTTACTCAATTAGCTGGTATGCGTGGACTAATGGCCAACCCAGCTGGACGTATTATTGAGTTGCCAATTAAATCAAGTTTCCGTGAAGGTTTAACCGTATTAGAATACTTTATTTCTACACACGGTGCTCGTAAAGGTCTTGCCGATACAGCATTAAAAACGGCTGACTCTGGTTACTTAACTCGTCGTCTAGTGGATGTAGCACAAGATGTCATCGTTCGTGAAGATGATTGCGGAACAGATCGTGGTTTATTAATTAGTGCATTGAAAGATGGCACTGAGATTATTGAGACTCTTGAAGAGCGTCTAATCGGCAGATATGCAAGAAAAGCAATTAGACATCCAGAAACAAAAGAAGTGATTGTTCCTGAAAACGGTCTAATTACTGAAGATCTTGCTGAGGAAGTTACAGATGCAAACATTGAAGAGGTTTGGATTCGCTCAGCCTTTACATGTAATACACGTCACGGCGTATGTAAAAAGTGTTATGGCCGCAATCTAGCAACTGGTCAAGAGGTTGAAGTAGGTGAAGCAGTTGGTATTATCGCTGCACAATCTATCGGTGAGCCCGGAACTCAGTTAACGATGCGTACATTCCATACAGGTGGAGTTGCTGGAGACGATATTACACAAGGTTTACCGCGTATTCAGGAATTGTTTGAAGCACGGAATCCTAAAGGTCAGGCAGTTATCACTGAAATTAATGGTGTAGTAGTTGGAATTAATGAAGGCCGCGACCGTCAGCACGAAATTGTTGTCCAAGGAGAAGTGGAATCCCGCACGTATACAGCACCATATACTGCACGTCTCAAAGTGTCGGTAAATGACCATGTAGAATGTGGGCAGGAACTCACTGAGGGCTCAATTGATCCGAAAGAATTAATTAGAGTGAAGGACGTTACAGCAGTTCAAGAATATTTACTGCGTGAAGTTCAAAAAGTATACCGTATGCAAGGGGTAGAAATTGGCGATAAGCATATCGAAGTAATGGTACGTCAAATGCTTCGTAAAGTTCGTGTCATTGATGCTGCTGAGACAGATGTTCTACCAGGTACTCTGCTTGATATTCATCAATTTACAGATGCCAATGAAAAAGCGCTTCTATCAGGTAAATTGCCTGCGACAGGACGCCCAGTACTTCTAGGTATTACAAAAGCATCTCTTGAAACAGATTCATTCCTTTCTGCGGCATCCTTCCAAGAAACGACAAGAGTTCTTACAGATGCAGCTATTAAAGGAAAACGTGATGAATTATTAGGTTTAAAGGAAAATGTTATTATTGGAAAACTTGTTCCAGCTGGAACAGGAATGCAGCGCTATCGTCGAGCTGAACCATACACAAACGAAGAGGTTATCGAGGACGCTGTAACAATAGAATAGCAATAAATTTGCAATGCTTGCTGGAAAACTAGCAAGCATTGCATTTCCAAAAAAATTCTATTAATTTTTTTAATAAAACAAGAATGATTATTGACATAAAAAAATGAAGATGTTAATATAGCAAAGGTGCTCCTATTAACTCGATACTTTGGAGGATGTCCTTTAATGTCTTATGAAAAAGTATTGCAGGCAAAGGAAATTATAATAGGAACAAAGCAAACGGTTAAAGCACTTAAGTCAAGGACAGCTAAAGAGGTTGTAGTAGCCAAAGACGCAGATCAAAAGGTGATTGCGAAAGTGACGAATACAGCGTCAGAATTAAATGTTCCGGTTTTGTATGTAGATTCAATGAAAAAGCTTGGAAATGCATGCGGAATTGAAGTTGGTGCCGCAACGGTTGCGATTATCAATTAAAAACTGTTTTTGTAGATGGTTTCTGCAAAAACTTTGTTTTTTGCATCAAAATGAACCACCTGGATGTGTGGACTTAAACAAAAGTGAAGGGAGGACAATTCAATGCCTACTATTAACCAATTAGTGCGCAAGCCTCGTAAAACTAAAGAGGAAAAATCTAAATCACCAGCACTAAACAAAGGATACAACAGCTTCAAAAAAGCACAAACGAATGTTTCTTCACCACAAAAACGCGGTGTTTGTACTCGTGTTGGTACAATGACACCAAAGAAACCGAACTCTGCATTGCGTAAATATGCACGTGTACGTTTATCAAACGGAATCGAGGTAAATGCTTACATTCCTGGTATCGGACACAACTTACAAGAGCACAGTGTAGTTCTAATTCGCGGCGGACGTGTAAAAGACTTACCGGGGGTACGTTATCACATTGTTCGTGGAGCATTAGACACAGCTGGTGTTGCTAACCGTATGCAAGCTCGTTCTAAATACGGTGCGAAGAGACCAAAAGCAGCTAAAAAATAACACTAAATAATTGTAAGAATTCTCGAAAGGAGGAAATAATATGCCACGTAAAGGTCCTGTAGCAAAAAGAGACGTATTGCCGGATCCGATTTACAGCTCAAAGCTTGTTAGCCGCCTAATCAACAAAATGATGATCGACGGTAAAAGAGGTAAATCACAAGCTATTCTATATTCTGCATTTGACATCATTAGTGAGCGCACTGGTAAAGAGCCAATGGAAGTTTTCGATCAAGCACTTAAGAACATCATGCCAGTCCTTGAAGTAAAGGCTCGCCGTGTTGGTGGATCAAACTATCAAGTACCAGTTGAGGTGCGTCCTGATCGCCGCACAACTCTTGGTCTTCGTTGGTTAGTAAACTATTCTCGTCTACGTGGAGAAAAGACGATGGAAGAGCGTTTAGCTAACGAAATTCTTGATGCAGCTAATAATACTGGTGCATCAGTTAAAAAACGTGAAGATACACACAAGATGGCAGAAGCAAACAAAGCGTTTGCTCACTATCGCTGGTAGAATTTATTCTTTATACAAAATATTACTCATACTAGGAAGGAGAAATACCCAATGGCAAGAGAGTTCTCCTTAGAAAATACTCGTAATATCGGTATCATGGCTCACATTGATGCTGGTAAAACAACAACCACTGAGCGTATTCTTTACTATACAGGTAAAATTCACAAAATCGGTGAAACACACGAAGGTGGAGCTCAGATGGACTGGATGGAGCAAGAGCAGGAGCGCGGAATCACAATTACATCTGCAGCAACAACTGCACAATGGAAAGGTCACCGCGTAAACATCATCGATACACCTGGACACGTAGACTTCACAGTTGAAGTTGAACGTTCTCTTCGTGTACTTGATGGTGCAGTAACTGTACTTGATGCTCAATCTGGGGTAGAACCACAAACTGAAACAGTATGGCGCCAAGCAACAACTTATGGCGTACCACGTATTGTTTTCGTAAATAAAATGGATAAGCTTGGTGCTGATTTCTTATATTCTGTGAAAACTCTGCATGATCGTCTTCAAGCGAATGCAGCTCCAATCCAATTACCAATGGGTGCTGAAGATACATTCTCAGGCATTATCGATCTAGTTGAAATGAATGCTACATTCTACAAAAACGATCTAGGAACTGAGATTGAAGAGGGAGAAATCCCAGCAGAATATAAAGATCAAGCTGAAGAATACCGTGAGAAGTTAATTGAAGCAGTTGCTGAACTAGATGAAGAATTAATGGAAAAATACCTTGGTGGAGAAGAAATCACTAAGGAAGAGCTTAAAGCGGCTATCCGTAAAGCTACTGTAGCTGTTGAATTCTATCCAGTTCTTTGTGGTACTGCATTCAAAAACAAAGGTGTTCAAAAAATGCTAGATGCTGCTATTGACTATCTTCCATCTCCGCTGGATATCCCTGCGATTAATGGTGTAAATCCAGATACTGAAGAAGAGACAGAACGTCATGCAGATGACAACGAGCCATTCTCAGCTCTTGCATTTAAAGTTATGACTGACCCTTATGTTGGTAAACTAACATTCTTCCGTGTATACTCTGGTACATTAAACTCAGGATCTTATGTACAAAACTCTACAAAAGGTAAGCGCGAGCGTGTAGGGCGTATCCTGCAAATGCACGCAAACCACCGTCAAGAGATTTCTATTGTACACGCTGGAGATATCGCTGCAGCAGTTGGTCTTAAAGATACAACTACCGGGGATACTCTATGTGACGAAAAGAGTCTTGTAATTCTAGAGTCTATGGAGTTCCCAGAGCCTGTAATCCAATTATCTATCGAACCTAAAACAAAGGCTGACCAAGATAAAATGACAACAGCTCTTCAAAAACTTCAAGAAGAAGATCCTACATTCCGTGCACATACTGACCAGGAAACTGGAGAAGTAATCATTGCAGGTATGGGTGAGCTTCACCTTGATATTCTTGTTGACCGTATGCGTCGTGAATTTAAAGTGGAAGCAAACGTTGGTGCTCCTCAGGTTGCATACCGTGAAACTTTCCGTGCTTCAGCGCAAGTTGAAGGTAAATTCGCTCGCCAATCTGGTGGACGCGGACAATTCGGTCATGTTTGGATTGAATTCGCTCCAAACGAAGAAGGAAAAGGCTTTGAATTTGAAAATGGAATCGTTGGTGGGGTTGTTCCGCGTGAATACATTCCTGCTGTAGAAGCTGGGCTTAAAGATGCTCTTGATAGAGGGGTATTAGCAGGCTTCCCATTAGTAGATATTAAGGCTAGATTATTTGATGGATCATACCATGATGTAGACTCATCTGAAATGGCGTTTAAAATTGCGGCGTCTATGGCCCTTAAAAATGCTGCTTCAAAATGTAGCCCAGTCATCCTTGAGCCAGTGATGAAAGTTGAAGTCATCATTCCTGAAGAATACATGGGAGATATCATGGGTAACGTCACTTCCCGTCGTGGTCGTGTTGAAGGAATGGAAGCGCGCGGTAACGCACAAGTTGTTCGTGCAATGGTTCCGCTTTCTGAAATGTTTGGATATGCTACTTCTTTACGTTCTAGCACGCAAGGTCGCGGTGTATTCTCAATGCATTTTGATCACTATGAAGAAGTTCCAAAATCAATTTCAGAAGAAATCATTAAAAAGCATAAAGGTGAATAATTTTAATTGATTTTACCTTTTTAATCAAGTATAACTACTATTGTAGACATGCTGCGAAATGAGTATTCTTTTCGCAGCGTTTCAAAAATACTTAATTTTTATAATTTAAAGGAGGATTTTCCTAATGGCAAAAGCTAAATTTGACCGTTCAAAACCCCATGTTAACATTGGTACAATCGGACACGTTGACCATGGTAAAACTACTTTAACAGCTGCTATCACTACTGTACTTGCGAAAAAAATGGGTGGTGAAGCAAAAGGTTACGACCAAATCGATAACGCTCCAGAAGAAAAAGAGCGTGGAATCACTATCTCAACTTCTCACGTTGAGTACGAAACTGAAAATCGTCACTATGCACACGTTGACTGCCCAGGACACGCTGACTACGTTAAAAACATGATCACTGGTGCTGCTCAAATGGACGGCGGTATCCTAGTAGTATCTGCTGCTGATGGCCCAATGCCACAAACTCGTGAGCACATCCTTCTTTCTCGTCAAGTAGGTGTACCTTTCCTTGTTGTATTCATGAACAAGTGTGATATGGTTGATGACGAAGAACTTCTTGAGTTAGTAGAAATGGAAATCCGTGATCTATTATCAGAATACGAGTTCCCTGGCGATGATATTCCAGTAGTTAAAGGTTCTGCTCTTAAAGCTCTTGAAGGAGAGTCTGAGTGGGAAGAAAAAGTTGTTGAGCTTATGGCTGCTGTTGATGAGTACATTCCAAACCCAACTCGTGACACTGAAAAGCCATTCATGATGCCAGTTGAGGACGTATTCTCAATCACTGGTCGTGGAACAGTTGCTACTGGACGTGTTGAGCGTGGAGTAGTTAAAGTTGGGGATGTTGTTGAAATCACTGGTTTCACAGAAGAGCCAAAATCAACTACAGTTACTGGAGTTGAAATGTTCCGTAAATTACTAGACTACGCTGAAGCTGGAGATAACATCGGTGCTCTTCTTCGTGGTGTAGCTCGTGAAGATATCCAACGTGGGCAAGTACTTGCTAAGCCTGGTACAATCAAGCCACACACTACTTTCAAAGCTGAAGTATACGTTCTTTCTAAAGAAGAGGGTGGACGTCATACTCCATTCTTCACAAACTACCGTCCTCAGTTCTACTTCCGTACAACTGACGTAACTGGTATTTGTAATCTTCCGGAAGGTGTAGAAATGGTTATGCCTGGAGATAACATTGAAATGCACGTTGAGCTTATCGCTCCAATCGCTATCGAAGAAGGAACTAAGTTCTCAATTCGTGAAGGTGGACGTACTGTAGGCGCAGGCGTTGTTGCTACAATCGTAGAATAATAATTGAAAAAGTAAAACCAGGTGGGTGACGATCCACCTGGTTTTTTAATTCAAAAAATCTTGTTTCTTCTATAATAATAGTATCTATTTCACGGGTTATATAACACTAAGCGGCGTTGGCTTCTGTATGTAACCGAAGGCTATGCGGTTTACGCTTTTCTAATCACATGAAATTATTGGATTGTTCATGTAATGCTTGAAAGTCAAGATGAATGCCGATATAATTATACGAGTGTGCAAGAAATGAAGAAATTCCATTATTTCTATTGCATATTGAATATGATTTCTGTATAATAGACAATGTTGGTCTTTGACTGCGATGATGTGAAAGGTTGCTGACACACCCGGCCGCTTTGCCATGGCGAGTGTGTGGGAAATTTTCACGGAGAATGTCTATTTTAAAATAGGCGAAAAGGAGGGAAAGTAATGGCAAAACAAAAAATTCGTATTCGTTTAAAAGCGTATGATCACAGAATCCTTGATCAATCTGCAGAAAAGATTGTTGAGACTGCAAAGCGTTCTGGAGCGGCTGTTTCTGGTCCGATTCCATTACCAACAGAAAAGTCTGTATACACAGTTCTTCGTGCGGTTCACAAGTATAAAGATTCTCGTGAGCAATTCGAAATGCGTACGCACAAACGTCTAATCGACATCATTAACCCAACACCGCAAACTGTTGATTCATTAATGCGTTTAGACTTACCATCTGGTGTAGATATCGAAATCAAACTTTAATGAAATAAATCATTTAACAATCTAGGAGGTGTGACTGAAATGACCAAAGGAATCTTAGGAAGAAAGATTGGTATGACTCAAGTGTTTGCTGAAAACGGTGATCTAATCCCGGTAACAGTTGTTGAGGCTACTGGAAACGTTGTTCTTCAAGTTAAGTCTGTTGAAACTGATGGCTATGAAGCTATCCAAATCGGTTTTGAAGACAAACGTGAAAAGTTATCAAACAAACCTGAAAAGGGCCATGTTGCAAAAGCTAACACTGCTCCTAAGCGCTTCGTTCGTGAATTACGCGGAGTTAATTTAGGAGAATATGAAGTTGGTCAAGAAGTCAAAGTTGATATTTTCACAGCAGGAGAAACTGTTGATGTAACAGGTATCTCAAAGGGTAAAGGTTTCCAAGGTGCTATTAAACGCCATGGACAATCTCGTGGACCTATGTCACACGGTTCTCGTTACCACCGTCGCCCTGGTTCAATGGGTCCTGTAGCTCCAAACCGTGTATTCAAAGGTAAATTGCTACCTGGTCGTATGGGTGGAGAGCAAGTAACTGTTCAAAACCTTGAAATTGTAAAAGTTGACCTTGAACGCAACTTATTACTTATCAAAGGTAATGTACCTGGTGCTAAAAAAGCATTATTAAAAATTAAAACTGCGGTTAAAGCATAGTAATAAGTCGGAAAGGAGGAAATAAGAATGCCGAAAATAGCATTATTTAACCAAAGCGGATCTAAAGTTGGTGAAATCGAGCTAAAAGATACTGTCTTTGGAATCGAGCCTAACAACCATGTTTTATTCGAAACTGTTGTTATGCAAAGAGCTTCTTTACGTCAAGGAACTCACAAAACAAAAATTCGTTCTGAAGTAGCAGGCGGCGGACGTAAACCATGGCGCCAAAAAGGCACAGGCCGTGCACGTCAAGGTTCTATCCGTTCTCCACAATGGCGCGGTGGTGGTACTGTATTTGGTCCAGTTCCACGCAGCTATAGCTACAAATTCCCTAAAAAGGTTCGTCGCTTAGCGATTAAATCTGCATTATCTTCTAAAGTATTAGAAGAAAATATTTTAGTATTAGAAAGCCTTGCTTTCGAAACTCCAAAAACAAAAGACTTTAAAGGTGTATTAAAAGGTCTTTCAATTGATTCTAAAGCATTGATCGTAACAGCTGATCTAGATGAAAATGTAGCATTATCTGCTCGTAACATCCCAGGTGTAACTGTTGTAACTGCTGACGGAATTAATGTGTTGGATGTTTTAAATCATGATAAATTAATCATGACTAAGCAAGCTGTTGAAAAAGTAGAGGAGGTGCTTGCATAATGGATGCACGCGATATCATTAAGCGCCCCGTAATTACTGAAGCTTCGTCTGATTTAATGGCAGATAAAAAATATACGTTCGAAGTTGACGTTCGTGCTAACAAAACTCAAGTTAAAGATGCTGTAGAAACAATCTTCGGCGTTAAAGTTGAGAAAGTAAATGTTATGAACTACAAAGGTAAATTCAAACGTATGGGACGTTTTGGTGGATACACTAACAAACGTCGTAAAGCAATTGTGAAATTAACAGCTGATAGCAAAGAAATCGAATTCTTTGAAGCTTAATATTTATTGAAGAGGAGGGAAATGAAATGGCGATTAAAAAGTATAAACCTACCTCTAATGGTCGTCGCGGCATGACAGGGTTCACTTTCGAGGAAATCACTACTGATAAACCAGAAAAGTCACTGTTAGCTCCATTAAATAAAAAAGCAGGCCGCAACAACCAAGGTAAGATAACTGTTCGTCATCAAGCCGGCGGTCATAAACGCCAGTATCGTATTATTGATTTTAAACGTAACAAAGATGGCATTCCAGGACGCGTTGCTACAATCGAGTATGATCCAAACCGTTCATCAAGAATTGCCCTAATTAATTATGTAGATGGTGAAAAGCGCTATATCCTTGCTCCTAAAAACCTTGAAGTAGGCATGGAGGTAATGTCTGGTCCTGAAGCGGACATTAAAGTAGGTAATGCACTTCCATTATCTAATATTCCTGTGGGTACTGTTATCCACAATATCGAATTAAAGCCTGGTAAAGGCGGACAATTAGTTCGTTCTGCAGGTACTTCTGCACAGGTTCTTGGTAAAGAAGGCAAATATGTACTTGTTCGCTTAAACTCTGGCGAAGTACGTATGATTCTTGCTGCCTGCCGTGCTACTGTAGGTCAAGTTGGTAATGAACAACATGAACTTATTAATATCGGTAAAGCAGGACGTTCCCGCTGGTTAGGTAAGCGCCCAACAGTCCGTGGATCTGTAATGAACCCTAACGATCACCCACACGGTGGTGGTGAAGGACGTTCACCAATCGGACGTAAGTCTCCTATGACTCCTTGGGGCAAACCAACACTTGGATTCAAAACACGCAAAAAATCAAACAAGTCGGATAAGTTTATTGTTCGTCGTCGTAAAAAATAACGGGATTGTCCTACGGTTCACAAATGGAACCGTAGATCAATCGCGAAGGGAGGTTCAATCATGGGTCGCAGTTTAAAAAAAGGGCCTTTTGTTGATGATCATTTAATGACAAAGATCGAAAAGCTAAATGAGACTGAAGGCAAACAAGTTGTTAAAACTTGGTCTCGCCGTTCTACGATCTTCCCGCAATTCATCGGACACACAATTGCAGTTTACGATGGTCGTAAACACGTGCCTGTATATGTCACTGAAGACATGGTAGGCCACAAGCTTGGAGAATTTGCTCCAACACGTGCGTACAAAGGCCATGGCAATGATGATAAGAAAACAAGACGTTAATGAGAGGAGGGCATTCTTATGCAAGCAAAAGCTGTTGCAAGAACAGTTCGTATTGCTCCTCGTAAAGCTCGTTTAGTCGTAGATTTAATTCGAGGAAAGCAAGTAGGCGAAGCAGTGGCGATTTTGAATTTAACTCCAAAAGCTGCTTCTCCAATCGTAGAGAAAGTTTTAAAATCTGCATTAGCTAACGCAGAGCACAACTACGAAATGGACGTTAATAACTTAGTAGTTGCTCAAGCGTTTGTTGACGAAGGACCAACATTAAAACGTTTCCGTCCTCGTGCAATGGGCCGTGCAAGCCAAATCAACAAACGTACTAGCCATATTACTATCGTTTTATCAGAAAAGAAGGAGGGATAATCAGTGGGTCAAAAAGTAAATCCAGTCGGTTTGCGTATCGGAGTTATCCGTGATTGGGAATCTAAATGGTACGCAGGCAAAGACTATGCTGATCTTTTACACGAAGACCTTAAAGTTCGTGAGTACATCTCAAAGCGTCTTAACGATGCTTCTGTATCAAAAGTCGAAATCGAACGTGCAGCAAATCGTCTAAACGTCACTATCCACACTGCCAAGCCAGGAATGGTTATTGGTAAAGGTGGTACTGAAGTTGAAGCACTTCGTAAAGCACTTAACTCATTAACTGGTAAACGTGTACACATCAATATTCTTGAAATTAAGAAAGCTGATATCGATGCGAAATTAGTTGCGGAAAACATTGCTCGTCAATTAGAAAACCGTGTATCTTTCCGTCGTGCTCAAAAACAAACTATTCAACGTGCAATGCGCGCTGGTGCTAAAGGTATCAAAACTATGGTATCTGGACGCTTAGGCGGTGCTGACATCGCTCGTTCTGAATCATACAGCGAAGGAACAGTTCCACTTCATACTCTTCGTGCTGATATCGACTATGCTCACGCTGAAGCTGATACAACTTATGGTAAGCTTGGCGTAAAAGTATGGATCTATAAGGGAGAAGTCCTTCCTACTAAGAAGAAATCTGCGGAAGGAGGCAAATAATATGTTATTGCCAAAACGCGTAAAATATCGCCGTCAACACCGTGGAAAAATGCGTGGTAACGCTAAAGGCGGCACTGAAGTAACATTTGGTGAATTCGGATTACAAGCAACTGAAGCTTCTTGGATCACTAACCGCCAAATCGAAGCTGCTCGTATCGCTATGACTCGTTATATGAAACGTGGCGGTAAAGTTTGGATCAAAATTTTCCCGCATAAGCCTTACACTGCAAAGCCTCTAGAAGTCCGAATGGGTTCCGGTAAGGGTGCTCCAGAAGGTTGGGTAGCAGTAGTTAAGCCCGGAAAAGTAATGTTCGAAATTGCAGGTGTATCTGAAGAAATCGCTCGTGAGGCTCTTCGTCTTGCAGCACACAAGCTTCCTGTAAAGTGTAAGTTTGTAAAACGTGAAGAAATTGGTGGTGAATCAAATGAAAGCTAATGATATTCGTGACCTTACCACTGCCGAAATAGAACAAAAAGTGAAATCATTAAAAGAAGAATTATTCAATCTTCGCTTTCAATTAGCGACTGGACAACTTGAAAACACAGCACGCATTCGTGAAGTTCGTAAATCGATCGCTCGTATGAAAACTGTGATTCGTGAAAGAGAAATTGGCTTTTCAAAGTGATATTGAGAGGAGGTTCGCACAATGAGTGAACGCAACCAACGCAAAGTTTACACTGGGCGTGTTGTTTCAGACAAAATGGATAAGACCGTTACTGTCCTTGTTGAAACTTACAAAAAACACCCTTTATACGGTAAACGCGTTAAGTACTCTAAAAAATTCAAAGCTCATGATGAGCAAAACGTAGCGAAAACTGGCGACATCGTCCGTATTATGGAAACTCGCCCGCTTTCAGCGACAAAACGTTTCCGTTTAGTAGAAGTAGTAGAAAAAGCAGTTATTATCTAATTGTTCGGAAATAGCTTAATTCCGAAGGGAGGTTACACACATGATTCAACAAGAATCACGTTTGAAAGTTGCTGACAACTCTGGTGCTCGTGAAGTACTTACAATTAAAGTTCTTGGTGGCACTGGCCGCAAAACTGCTAATATTGGCGACATTATCGTTTGTACAGTGAAACAAGCAACACCAGGTGGCGTTGTTAAAAAAGGTGATGTTGTTAAAGCCGTAATTGTTCGAACTAAGAGCGGAGTACGCCGTAATGACGGTACTTACATTCGTTTTGATGAAAACGCATGTGTAATTATTCGTGATGATAAGGGTCCTCGTGGAACTCGTATCTTCGGACCTGTTGCGCGTGAATTACGTGACAGCAACTTCATGAAAATTATTTCTTTAGCTCCAGAAGTTCTATAATTTAAATTAAAATGCCTTTAAGGAGGTGCTTACGGATGCATGTAAAAAAAGGTGACAAAGTTATGGTCATCTCTGGTAAGGATAAAGGCAAAACTGGTGTTATTCTTGCAGCGTTTCCTAAACAAGACCGTGTTCTTGTTGAAGGAGTTAACATTGTAAAGAAACACTCTAAGCCTTCCCAAGTGAACCCACAAGGTGGAATCAATAGCCAGGAGGCACCTATTCATGTATCAAATGTCATGCCTGTAGACCCTAAGTCTGGGAATCCAACACGTGTTGGCTACAAAACGGTTGATGGCAAAAAAGTACGTGTAGCAACAAAATCCGGTGAAGTTCTAGATAAATAGTTTATAGAAGAAGGGAGGTACTAATCACATGAACCGCCTAAAAGAAAAGTATACAAAAGAAATTACTCCTGCTCTTATGAGCAAGTTCAACTATAAATCAGTAATGCAAGTACCTACGATTGATAAAATCGTTATCAACATGGGTGTTGGTGATGCTGTTCAAAATGCTAAAGCATTAGATAATGCGGTTGAAGAGTTAGCGTTACTTGCTGGCCAAAAGCCAGTTGTTACACGCGCTAAAAACTCTATCGCTGGATTCCGTCTGCGTGAAGGTATGCCTATCGGTGCTAAAGTTACACTTCGCGGGAAGCGCATGTATGAGTTTTTCGATAAGTTAATCTCAGTATCTCTTCCACGTGTACGTGACTTCCGCGGTATTTCTAAAAAGTCTTTTGACGGACGCGGAAACTACACTCTAGGTGTTAAAGAGCAGTTAATCTTCCCTGAAATTGATTACGATAAAGTAAGCAAAGTTCGTGGTATGGATATCGTTATCGTAACTACAGCTAATACTGATGAAGAAGCTCGTGAACTTTTAACTCAATTTGGAATGCCGTTCCAAAAGTAATCGCTAAATAGAGGGAGGCGAAAACGTGGCTAAAAAGTCAATGATTGCGAAACAAAAACGCACGCCTAAATACAAGGTACAAGAATACACACGCTGCGAACGTTGCGGACGTCCACATTCTGTTTACCGTAAATTTAAGCTTTGCCGTATCTGTTTCCGTGAATTAGCATATAAAGGTCAAATTCCTGGCGTGAAAAAAGCTAGCTGGTAAACATAAGGTTTAGGAAGGAGGTAAAAACAATGGTCATGACAGATCCAATTGCAGATTTGCTTACTCGCATCCGTAATGCGAATATGGTACGTCACGAAAAATTAGAAGTTCCTGCTTCTAATATCAAAAAAGAAATTGCTGATATCTTAAAGCGTGAAGGTTTTGTACGCGATGTTGAGTTTATCGAAGATAACAAACAAGGTATCATCCGCATTTTCTTAAAATACGGTTCAAACAACGAACGTGTAATTACTGGTCTTAAGCGTATAAGCAAGCCTGGTCTTCGTGTATACGCAAAAGCTGACGAAGTGCCACGTGTACTTAACGGCCTTGGTATTGCACTAGTTTCTACTTCTCAAGGAGTTCTTACAGATAAAGAAGCTCGTGCTAAACAAGTTGGCGGAGAAGTTTTAGCATACGTTTGGTAATAGAGTTTCTTAATGAATGGAGGTGCAATAAATGTCTCGTATAGGTAAAAAACCAATTGAAATTCCAACTGGTGTTACGATTAATATCGATAGCAAAAACACTGTTACAGTTAAGGGCCCTAAAGGTGAACTTACAAGTTCATTCAGCCCAGATTTAACGATTCAAGTAGAAGAGAATGTATTAACAGTTTCTCGTCCATCTGAATCAAAAGAGCACCGTACCTTACATGGTACAACTCGTGCATTAATATCAAACATGGTTGAAGGTGTATCTAAAGGCTTTGAAAAAGGTCTAGAGCTAATCGGGGTCGGTTACCGTGCTCAAAAACAAGGTAAAAAACTTGTATTAAACGTAGGATACTCTCACCCTGTTGAAATCGAACCTGAAGATGGTGTTGAAGTTGAAGTTCCATCTAATACAAAGGTTATTGTTAAAGGTATCAGTAAAGAACGTGTAGGTGCATTAGCAGCTAACATTCGTGATGTTCGTCCTCCAGAGCCTTACAAAGGAAAAGGTATCCGTTATGAAGGCGAATATGTGCGTCGTAAAGAAGGTAAAACTGGTAAGTAATGCCGCATAGGTAAACGAAAGGAGTGACTTTAATGATTACGAAGGCTGATAAAAATGCAGTTCGTAAGAAAAGACATGGCCGTGTACGTGCTAAACTTTCTGGAACTGAAACTCGTCCTCGTTTAAATGTGTTCCGCTCTAATAAGCATATTTATGCTCAATTAGTTGACGATGTTAAAGGAGTTACTTTAGCAAGTGCTTCTACATTAGATAAAGAAGTAAATCTAGATTCTACAGGCAACGTTGATGCAGCAGTCAAGGTCGGAGAATTAGTTGCAAAGCGTGGAATTGAAAAAGGTATTAAAGCTGTCGTTTTTGACCGTGGAGGTTACCTATATCATGGCCGCGTTAAAGCATTAGCTGATGCTGCTCGCGAGAACGGTTTAGAATTTTAATAGACAAAGGAGGGACACAAAAAGATGCGTCGTATTGATCCAAACAAACTTGAACTTGAAGAACGCGTAGTTACGGTTAATCGTGTAGCGAAGGTTGTTAAAGGTGGACGTCGTTTTCGTTTCTCTGCTCTTGTAGTAGTAGGTGACAAAAACGGCCATGTCGGCTTTGGTACTGGTAAAGCGCAAGAAGTACCAGAAGCAATCCGCAAAGCGATTGAAGATGCAAAGAAAAACTTAATCGAAGTACCAATGGTTGGAACAACGATTCCTCACCAAGTTATTGGAAACTTTGGTGCTGGAGAAGTACTTTTAAAGCCTGCATATGAAGGTACTGGTGTTATCGCTGGTGGACCAGTTCGTGCGGTACTTGAATTAGCTGGTGTTGGTGATATCTTATCTAAATCTTTAGGTACAAACACACCAATCAACATGGTTCGTGCTACTTTGAACGGTTTAACACAATTAAAACGTGCTGAGGACGTAGCAAAATTACGTGGTAAATCAGTAGAAGAACTGTTAGGATAAGGAGGGAAATCAAATGGCGAATAAATTAGAAATTACCCTCACTCGCAGCGTGATTGGCCGCCCAGGTGACCAATGCGAAACAGTTAAAGCTCTTGGCTTACGCAAATTGCACCAAACAGTTGAGCATCAAGACAATCCAGCTATTCGCGGAATGATCAATAAAGTTGCTCACCTTGTTACGGTAAAAGAAATATAATTTTTTACTCTTCTACAAAATAAGGAGGTGCCAACATGAAACTTCATGAATTAAAGCCTGCAGAAGGTTCACGTCAAGAACGCAAACGTAAAGGTCGTGGAATTGGTTCCGGTAATGGTAAAACTGCTGGTAAAGGTCATAAAGGTCAAAACGCTCGTTCTGGCGGCGGTGTTCGTCCAGGATTCGAGGGTGGTCAAACACCTTTATTTCAACGTTTACCAAAGCGTGGCTTTACGAACATTAATCGTAAAGAATATGCAGTTGTGAACCTTGATGCTCTAAATCGTTTTGAAGAAGGTACTGAAGTAACTCCAGAACTTCTTATCGAAACAGGTGTAGTTAGCAACGAGAAAGCAGGAATTAAAATTCTTGCTAAAGGCAAAGTTGAGAAAAAGCTTACTGTAAAAGCTCATAAATTCTCCTCTGCTGCGAAGGAAGCGATTGAAGCTGCCGGCGGTCAAACTGAGGTGATTTAATGTTTCAGACAATCTCCAATTTTATGCGCGTGGGTGATATAAGAAGAAAGATCCTATTCACCCTTTTAATGTTGGTTATATTCCGTATTGGTACATTTATTCCTGTACCAGGTGTGAATGCAGATCTTTTAAAGGCCCAGGATGAACTTAATGTATTCGGTCTTCTGGATACATTCGGCGGTGGGGCACTCCGAAACTTCTCAATTCTTGCAATGGGGATTATGCCGTACATTACTGCATCCATTATAATCCAGTTGCTTCAAATGGACGTTGTTCCGAAGTTTACTGAATGGTCAAAGCAAGGAGAAGTTGGACGCCGTAAGTTAGCTCAGTTTACCCGCTATTTCACTATTGTGCTTGGTTTTATCCAAGCTTTAGGTATGTCATACGGGTTCAATAACCTAGCTGGCGGGCAATTAATTGAAAATCCAAGTATTGGAAACTATCTATTGATTGCAGTAGTCTTAACAGCAGGAACTTCATTTTTAATGTGGCTAGGTGAACAAATCACTTCAAAAGGTGTTGGAAACGGAATCTCTGTCATTATTTTTGCTGGGATCGTAGCTGGTATTCCATCTACACTTAATCAAATTTTTGCTCAGCAATTTGAAAATGCTGGAGAGCAGCTGTTCCTTAACATTGTTAAAGTTGTACTACTTGTTATTGCAGTTATTGCAATTGTTGTCGGTACTATCTTTATTCAGCAAGCATTAAGAAAAATTCCTATTCAATACGCAAAAAGAATGGTAGCAGGAAAAGGTTCAGTTGGAGGTCAATCCTCTCACTTACCTTTAAAAGTAAATGCTGCAGGTGTAATTCCAGTTATCTTTGCAGTATCTTTTATCGTTACACCAAGAACGATTGCTTCATTCTTTGAGCAAAATGAGATAACACTCTGGATTGAAAGAGTATTTAATTACTCAAATCCAATAGGAATGGTCGTGTATAGTGCACTGATTATTGCCTTTACTTATTTCTACGCTTTCATTCAAGTAAATCCTGAACAAGTTTCGGATAACTTGAAAAAACAAGGCGGTTATATTCCTGGTATACGTCCAGGAAAAAGTACTCAAGAGTATTTAACGCGTGTTCTATATCGTTTAACATTTGTTGGTGCTCTATTCCTGACAGCTATTGCGATCTTACCGATTCTCTTTATTAATCTTTCGAATCTGCCGCAATCTGCTCAAATTGGGGGAACAAGCTTATTAATTGTTATTGGTGTTGCACTAGAAACAATGAAGCAGCTTGAGGCTCAACTTGTTAAACGTCATTATAAAGGGTTTATTAAATAATTTGGTTTTTTAGGGTACCCATTGACGGTCCCTAAAAACCAATTAGATTTAGGGGGATTTCACATGAACTTAGTATTAATGGGGCTCCCTGGTGCCGGTAAAGGTACACAAGCGGAAAAGATTGTCCAAAAATACGGCATCCCTCATATCTCAACAGGAGATATGTTCCGTGCAGCAATAAAAGATGAAACAGAACTTGGCCTTCAGGCAAAATCATTCATGGATAAAGGCGAACTTGTTCCTGATGAAGTAACAATTGGTATTGTCCGTGAAAGATTATCTAAGGGTGATTGTAAGAAAGGCTTCCTGCTCGACGGCTTTCCTCGAACTGTTGCTCAAGCAGAAGCATTGGAAGACATCCTTACTCAATTGGATAAAAAAATTAACTACGTCATTAACATTGACGTAGACAATGGAATTCTAATGGAACGCCTTACTGGCCGTCGCATTTGTAAAGATTGCGGAGCCACTTATCATCTTGTATTCAATCCTCCTGCAAAAGATGGTGTATGCGATCGTTGCGGTGGAGAGCTGTATCAGCGTGCTGATGATAATGAGGCAACTGTTAAGAATCGATTGGACGTTAATATTAAACAAACGAAACCATTACTCGATTTCTATGAAACTAAAGGCTATTTGCGCAATATTGATGGCCAGCAGCAAATAGATAAAGTATTTGCTGATGTGGATCAATTACTCGAGGGATTGCAATAATGATCATTTGCAAAACACCGCGTGAAATTGAAATCATGCGCGAAGCTGGAAAAATTGTAGCACTGACTCATCAAGAACTGAAAAAGCATATTGCTCCAGGCATTACAACCTTAGAATTGGATAGCATTGCTGAAAAGTTTATAAAAAAACACGATGCAACTCCATCCTTCAAAGGTTATAATGGCTTTCGCGGCAGCATCTGTGCTTCAGTTAATAATGAGCTTGTTCATGGGATTCCTAGTAATCGGGTACTAAAGAATGGCGACATTATTAGCGTTGATATCGGTGCTAAATATAACGGTTATCATGGTGATTCTGCTTGGACGTATCCTGTAGGTACGATTGATAAGGAAACTCAAACACTTCTGGATGTAACTGAGGAATCTTTATATAAAGGTCTTACAGAAGCAAAACCAGGAGAGCGTCTGTCGAACATCTCACATGCGATTCAAACTTATGCGGAATCATATGGTTTTTCCATTGTACGCGAGTATGTAGGTCATGGAATAGGGCAAGACTTACATGAGGATCCGCAAATTCCTCATTATGGTCCCCCGAACAAAGGCCCACGCTTAAAACCGGGGATGGTACTTGCTGTTGAACCTATGGTGAATGCAGGAAGCCGATATGTAAAAACGTTAGAAGATAACTGGACAGTTGTAACGGTTGACGGAAAAATGTGTGCTCATTTTGAACATACAATTGCCATCACAGAAACAGGTTATGAGATCCTTACAAAAGCCTAATTTGTAGGTGATTTCCTCTGTTCCTTCCATTCTGTTCTATTCTTAGGTCAAACTTGTATTGGTTCTTTGAGGACTTCATGCTAAACATTGTGTTATAATAATAAGGTTGTTGGCATCTCAAGAAGTTCAGAAAGATTACAAGAAACCGGTTGTGCAACTAATGGAAAATGCACTTTGCATCTAGCAAAGTATAAAAATGGCTTCGTATTTGAATTAAAAAGGAGGACACGTTCGATGGCGAAAGACGATGTAATTGAGATCGAAGGTACTGTTGTTGACACTTTGCCAAATGCCATGTTTAAAGTAGAGTTAGAGAATGGTCATACAGTGTTAGCACACGTTTCTGGAAAAATCCGTATGCACTTTATCCGTATATTACCTGGTGATAAAGTAACTGTAGAACTTTCTCCATATGACTTAACTCGCGGAAGAATCACTTATCGTTTTAAATAAACCACTGCACTCCGTACTATTAAGGAGGTTAGGATAATGAAAGTAAGACCATCTGTTAAACCAATCTGCGAAAAGTGTAAAGTTATCCGCAGACGTGGTAAAGTTATGGTTATCTGTGAAAACCCTAAACATAAACAAAAACAAGGTTAATTACAAGGAGGTGCGCAACGAATGGCACGTATTGCTGGTGTAGATATTCCACGTGAAAAACGTGTAGTAATATCCTTAACTTACATCTATGGAATTGGTAAAGTAACTGCACAAAAAGTTTTAGCAGAAGCTGGTGTTTCTGAAGACACTCGTGTTCGTGATTTAACTGAAGACGAATTAAATAAAATTCGTGAAGTAATCGACAAATTAAAAGTTGAAGGTGACCTTCGCCGTGAGGTTTCACTTAACATTAAGCGTTTAATGGAAATCGGTTGCTATCGCGGTCTTCGTCATCGCCGTGGTCTACCTGTTCGTGGACAAAATACAAAGAACAATGCTCGTACACGCAAAGGTCCTCGTAAGACTGTAGCGAACAAGAAGAAATAATCAGTAAAGGAGGTACTTTAAATGGCTCGTAAAACTAATACACGTAAACGCCGTGTGAAAAAGAATATTGAACAAGGTGTTGCACATATTCGTTCTACTTTCAATAATACAATTGTAACTATCACTGATGCTCATGGGAATGCACTTTCATGGTCAAGCGCTGGTGCGTTAGGGTTCAAAGGTTCTCGTAAATCTACTCCTTTCGCAGCACAAATGGCAGCAGAAACTGCAGCGAAGGCTTCTATGGAGCATGGCATGAAAACTCTTGAAGTAACTGTTAAAGGTCCTGGTGCTGGACGTGAAGCTGCAATCCGTGCACTTCAAGCTGCTGGACTAGAAGTTACTGCAATTAGAGACGTAACTCCAGTTCCACATAATGGATGTCGTCCACCAAAACGTCGCCGTGTGTAATTTTTCTGTATAATTTTTGTATCCTTGTCTATAATGGGATATGATGGAAAAAAGTTTGTGCTTTTTGTACAGAATAAGATTCAAGTTGTTGTGCGCAAAACGGGAACGTATACATGGGGAATTTCGGTTAATTTTGCTAACCGGGGTTTCGACGTTTTGAAGGAGGGTATATTTTCATGATCGAAATAGAAAAACCAAAAATCGAAACGGTTGAGATCAGCGATGATGCCAAGTACGGGAAGTTCGTTGTAGAGCCACTTGAGCGTGGATATGGTACAACTTTGGGTAACTCCTTACGTCGTATCCTTTTATCCTCACTCCCTGGTGCCGCAGTTACATCAATTCAGATTGATGGGGTACTTCATGAGTTCTCAACAATTGAAGGCGTCGTAGAAGATGTTACATCTATCATTTTAAACATTAAAAAGCTTGCACTTAAAATCTACTCTGATGAAGAAAAGACTCTTGAAATCGATGTACAGGGTGAAGGCGCAGTTAAAGCAGCTGATATTACTCATGACAGCGATGTTGAAATTCTAAATTCAGATCTACACATTGCTACTCTAGGAACGAACGGTCATTTACGCATGCGTTTAACAGCTAGACGCGGTCGTGGATATACACCTGCTGTCCAAAACAAAAGAGAAGATCAGCCGATTGGTGTGATTCCAATCGATTCTATCTATACACCTGTTTCACGTGTTTCTTTCCAAGTAGAAAATACACGCGTAGGCCAAATGACTAACTATGATAAGTTAACATTTGACGTTTGGACTGATGGAAGTACAGGTCCTCAAGATGCAGTTGCGCTTGGTGCGAAGGTTTTAACTGAGCATTTGAATATCTTCGTTGGATTAACGGATGAAGCTCAAAATGCTGAAATTATGGTTGAAAAAGAAGAAGATCAAAAAGAAAAAGTACTTGAGATGACAATTGAAGAGCTTGATTTATCAGTTCGTTCATACAACTGTTTAAAGCGTGCTGGAATCAATACCGTTCAGGAATTAGCTAATAAAACGGAAGAAGATATGATGAAGGTTCGTAACTTAGGCAGAAAGTCTCTTGAGGAAGTTAAACACAAACTAGAAGAGCTTGGATTAGGCTTACGTAAAGATGACTGATAAGCAATTGCTTCATGAGCATTTTGATGAGGCTACCTAAAGCTTTTATGAATGACTTCAACAAAGGAGGGAAACTTTCATGGGATACAGAAAGTTAGGACGTACTAGCTCTCAACGTAAAGCTATGCTACGTGACTTAGCAACAGATTTAATCATCAACGAGCGCATTGAAACAACTGAAGCTCGTGCGAAAGAGCTTCGTTCAGTTGTTGAGAAAATGATCACTCTTGGAAAACGTGGCGATCTACATGCACGTCGTCAAGCTACTGCATTCGTACGTAATGAGGTAGCAAACGCTGAAACAAACCAAGACGCTGTTCAAAAGCTATTCAGCGATATCGCATCTCGCTATGAAGAACGCCAAGGTGGATATACTCGTATCATGAAACTTGGACCACGTCGTGGAGACGGTGCGCCAATGGTTATCATTGAATTAGTATAATTTTCATCTAGTTAAGGAATGAGGGTTTGATGAAGAGGCCGGCGTCTTCGCCGATTTCCTCTTGCAAATCCTCACGCCTCAACTTATAGGAACACCTTTGCATAGGGCAGGACAGTAGTTCTTTGCCCTTTTTCTATAAGATGTCCAGCTGCTAAAAATTAGTAGCTTATCAAATTTTAGCAAAAAAAGTGAGCGTTACGATGAGCATGATTTTATATATGACTCGTCTAGCTCTTGCACCTTTCCGAATTAGTTTCAATGTTTACGTACAACAGGGGGGCCCTGTTTTAACGGGGAGGTGCAGGCTTTTTTTTAGGGATAAATCTATGATTTTGAGCTTGAATAGAGAGGCAGTCTTGGCTTTAATAAAGCTCGGGTAGCAGATTTTCTAGTAAGTATACTTTCATGATTACAAGCTGTATAATCTTATTCTGTTTGTTATGGGAATAAATATCCGCTGTCATACTATTTATGCTCGCCAATTGTGGCGGGTTTTTTAATATAAAAAATGTATTTAAATATTTGATACGAGCTTTGAATATAGTTGATTGTCTGAGAGATCAGTATAGAATAGAGAGAAGAGAGAGATGAGAGGAGGAACAACAATGAGCATGAAGCCCCTAGTTCAGCTAAATAATGTCTCATTTCAATATGATATTCAGGAGAATTATGCCCTTCAGGATGTATCCTTTGAGATCTATGAAGGTGAGTGGCTCGCGATTGTTGGTCATAACGGCTCAGGAAAATCCACCCTGGCGAAGCTATTAAATGGGCTGCAATATCCACAGGAAGGGACTATTACTGTAGATGGCATGCTTTTATCGGAAGAAACGGTGTGGGAAACGAGAAGAATGATTGGAATGGTTTTTCAAAATCCGGACAATCAATTTGTTGGAACGACTGTCCAGGATGATGTGGCTTTTGGTTTAGAAAATAACGGGATTGCTAGAGATGATATGATTGAAAGAGTCAATAGTTCCTTGAATAAGGTGAAAATGGCTCAATTTCTTGATCAAGAGCCGCACCATCTGTCAGGAGGCCAAAAGCAAAGGGTGGCAATCGCTGGTGTTATTGCCCTTAGACCATCTGTCATTATATTAGATGAAGCAACCTCTATGCTTGATCCGAGAGGAAGAGAAGAGGTTTTAGAAACGGTTAGAGAATTAAAAGAGACCCATAATATGACCGTTATTTCCATTACACATGATTTAGAGGAAGCAGCAAAGGCTGATCGAATCATTGTCATGAATAAAGGCAAGCTCTATAGAGAAGGTACGCCAGAGGAAATATTTCAAATGGACGAAGAGCTTGTTAAGCTTGGTCTAGATATCCCATTTCCTGTGAAAATGAGCAAATTATTAAAAGAGCAAGGCATTTCCTTATCGAGACATTTTTTATCGGAAGAAGAGTTGGTGGCAGAGTTATGGACATCTTACTACAACAAGTAGAATATCGATATCAGGCGAATACCCCTTTTGAACGATTAGCAATAAAGGATGTTTCTATCGATATTCCATCGGGGACTTTTCTTGCTATTATCGGTCATACGGGATCAGGTAAATCAACCATTCTTCAGCATTTAAATGCATTGTTGAAGCCAACAGCCGGTAAAGTCATCATAGGGGATAAAGAAATCACATCTGAGAAGAAGCAGAAAAACCTTAAAGACGTAAGGCAAAAAGTAGGAATCGTGTTTCAATTTCCGGAGCATCAATTATTTGAGGAAACGGTTGAGAGGGATATTTGCTTCGGGCCGATGAATTTTGGCATTTCAGAGGATGAAGCAAAAAGACGGGCAAGGATCGCGATTCGTCAAGTTGGTCTCTCTGAAGACATTTTGGCTAAATCTCCTTTTGATTTATCTGGTGGTCAAATGAGAAGAGTTGCTATTGCTGGTGTACTGGCCATGGAACCGGATGTCATTGTTTTGGACGAGCCGACAGCAGGTCTTGACCCTAGAGGACGAAAGGAAATAATGGAGATGTTCCATGCTCTCCATCAGGAAAGAAAGCTTTCAACTGTACTTGTGACTCATAGTATGGAGGATGCCTCAAGGTATGCTGATCAAATTGTGATTATGCATCATGGGGAAGTATACAAAAAAGGAACACCTGAGGAAATTTTTTCTTCACCTGAAGGCTTAATGGAGCTTGGGCTAGATGTTCCAGAGGTTGTACGTTTTCAGCAAAAAATTGAAAAGGCTTTTCAAATGAATTTTCCTAAAACATGCTTATCTGTTGAGCAGCTTACGGAGGAAATTGCTGCATTAGTGAAGAGGGGTGAGCAGAGATGATGGATAAAATGATTTTTGGCCGCTATGTTCCTGCTCAATCCATCATCCATAGGCTGGATCCACGATCAAAGCTGCTCATGATTTTTTTATTTGTATGTATTGTTTTTATCGCGAACAATCCCGCGACATACGCTCTATTAGTCGTTTATACCTTTTTAATGGTTTCATTGTCCAAAGTCCCTTTTCGCTTTATTATTGCAGGGCTAAAACCTGTTCTTTGGCTCGTCCTTTTCACAATGCTATTGCATTTGTTTTTAACAAAAGAAGGGGAAATCATATTTCAGGCAGGCTGGTTTAAGATCTATGAAGAAGGATTGAGGCAGGGGATATTCATTTCTATGCGCTTCTTCTTACTGATATTAATGACTTCCATTCTTACGTTAACGACGACACCGATTGAAATAACGGATGGATTAGAGAGCTTGCTGCATCCGTTAAATAAAGTGAAGTTTCCTGTGCATGAGCTTGCTCTTATGATGTCTATTTCACTTAGATTTATTCCAACTCTGATGCAAGAGACAGATAAGATTATGAAAGCTCAAACAGCACGAGGTGTTGATTTTACAAGCGGACCTATTAAAGAAAGGATGAAGGCAATCATTCCACTTCTAATCCCCCTATTTGTCAGTTCCTTTAAAAGGGCAGAAGAGCTTGCTACAGCGATGGAAGCAAGGGGATACCGCGGCGGGGAAGGACGAACGAAATATCGGCAGCTGAGCTGGGGCTTTAAGGATACTTTCATGCTCTTGCTGCTTGTATTATTGGCGCTTTTATTATTTTTACTAAGAACGTAATGGGGCAGGATGATGAAAAGACTTAAGTGTGTTGTAGCCTATGACGGAACACTTTTTGCTGGTTATCAGGTTCAGCCGAAAAAGCGGACAGTGCAGGGGGAAATCGAGACTGCCTTGAAGAAGCTGCACAAAGGAGCAGATGTAAAAATCGTTGCCTCCGGAAGAACGGATGCAGGTGTACATGCAAAAGGGCAGGTTATTCATTTCGATTCGGAGCTTCAAATTCCATTGTCAAAGTGGGATATCGCTCTTAATTCGCTTTTGCCTGATGATATCGTGATTGTCAAAACAGAGGATGCGGAACAGGATTTTCATGCCCGCTTTGATGCAAAAGGGAAGGAATATCGCTATTTTCTGCATCGATCTCCTAAGAGAGATCCATTCAGCCGCAATTATGCGTTTCAGTATCCCTATGCTTTAAATATCTCTCTCATGAAAGAGGCTGCTGTTCATTTGCTTGGCACTCATGACTTTACAAGCTTCTGCTCTGCAAAGACAGAAGTAGAGGATAAGGTGAGAGAGATTAGGGAGATAGAACTGCTTGAGGATAATGCGGAGCTTGTGTTTCGCTTTGTTGGCAATGGCTTTTTGTATAATATGGTAAGAATCTTAGTTGGCACCCTTTTAGAGGTTGGGGCTGGAGATAGAGACCCGCAATCCATATTGGACATTTTGGAAAAGAAAGACCGATCTTATGCGGGAAAAACTGCTCCTGGACATGGGCTTTATTTATGGAATGTTTTTTATTAAAAAAAATGTTCCAAAACAACTAAACCTGGTGTAACATTTTATTGACAATAGCTGTATAAAAGTGTATCATAGCAAAGGTATTGTTATTAAAACCACGATAAGCCCCGGAACTTATTGTGTCTAAGATAAATGAAACCAATGAAATTATGAAGATGGAATTTTTAGGAGGGAAAATGATGCGTACAACGTTCATGGCAAATTCAAGCAATATCGAGCGTAAATGGTACGTGGTTGATGCAGAAGGCAAAACTCTAGGTCGTCTTGCTAGTGAAGTTGCGTCAATCCTACGTGGTAAACATAAACCAACTTTTACACCACATGTTGATACTGGTGATCATGTAATTATTCTTAATGCTGCAAAGATCGAATTAACTGGTAATAAATTAAATGACAAAATTTACTACCGTCACACAAATCACCCAGGTGGTTTAAAAACAAGAACTGCTAACGAAATGCGTACGAACTATCCTGAGAGAATGTTAGAGCTTGCTATTAAAGGCATGCTTCCAAAGAACACTCTTGGTCGTCAAATGTTCAAGAAATTACACGTATATGCTGGCGCTGAACATAAGCACCAAGCTCAACAACCTGAAGTTTACGAACTTCGTGGATAATTTTTAGGGGAGGTTATTAACTTGGCACAGGTTCAATATATTGGCACTGGTCGTCGTAAGAGCTCCGTTGCACGAGTTCGTTTAGTACCAGGCGATGGTAAAATTGTTATCAATGGTCGTGAAATCGAAGAGTATATCCCATTTGCTGCTTTACGTGCGGTTGTAAATCAACCACTTGTAGCTACTGAAACACAAGGTGGCTATGATGTACATGTAAACGTAAATGGTGGTGGATACACTGGTCAAGCTGGCGCAATTCGCCACGGTATCGCTCGTGCGTTACTTCAAGCTGATCCAGAATACCGTCCAACATTAAAAGCTGCAGGTCTATTAACTCGTGACGCTCGTATGAAAGAACGTAAAAAATACGGTCTTAAAGGCGCTCGTCGTGCACCTCAGTTCTCAAAACGTTAATTATTGGCGTTTCAAAGGCTCTTTTCACTTTTGTGGAAAGGGTCTTTTTTTTATGCTCAAATATAAAAAAAGCATAGATGTTCTCTACGCTTTCTTAACCATTCCAGTAAATGGTGATTTCCCACATGTGTGAGATTTATTATTATATCCTAAAGATTCTAGAAGACGTCTATTGTTCTCTGATTTTTTCCTCATATCTATTTCTTTTGCTATACGAGTCAGATGCTTAGGAGTGGAACCGATATAGACAACACTATCCTTACTCATTTAACATCCCTCCTAAAAGGTCTATTGCAAAATCAAAAGGTTGCCTTTTTTCCATTATAGCACTTACAATGTCGCTTTCATAGCTGTTCACACGACGACTTGACCAAAGCTGAGATAATTGAAAGTGACATGATAAGACTAATTCTCCAACCTTCTTTGTCATGTATATCATTTGCTTCTCCTCTGAGTAAAATATATGTTCTCGATGTTCCATATCTTTATGATAAGTTTGAGCAACAAATGAATCTTCATCCTCTATATTAAAGTTTTGTGCTGGGGTTTTGCTTCCATACGAATCAACTAAAGAGAATAGGTCTCCATTCCGTTTGTATAATGTAATGGCTTTACATTCAGATATATTCACAATAGGTACAGGGTGTTCCGCAAAATCACTGTAAGGATCATAAATGGATTGACCTGGCAAATACTCGGATAAGGTCTTAAAGAATAATGGGAGACTAAGCTTGGCATTCACAATACACTTCATAAAGTTGTTTACAGCGTCTTGATAAATAGATAGCTCATCATACAGCAAAAGGTTTTGAGTAATTTCTTTTTCATGAAGATAAAATTTCGTGCTTTTTCTTAATACTTGACTTAAAACCTTCAAAAGGAAGCTACAAAGTTCAGGTGTATCAGCGATGTTGTAATCATATGTCCATCTTGTCATATTAAAACAGTCATGGATAAAGGCCCAAATAAAATCATCTACAGCAGTCTCTGAAATTTTTTTATGTAAGACAGTATTATTTTTTTTATGGTCTTCCAAAAGGGCTTTTACGATTGGAAAAGTGAATCGAGGTTCGTGGTCGTACTTCATCTCATACTTGTAAATCGCTCTGTCTAATTCATCTTTCATATGCTCTTTATAGAAGTTAAGTATTTGCGTTTCCACGATCGGTATGACAATTTTATCGTTTTTGAGAGCGGTCATAAATTCTGCATATGTAATGGTAATATTGGGATTATTACGGCTTAGGCTTCCTGCTTTATTTGATATAAATAAAACAAGGACATCACTATCCTTTACCTTATTTAAGCAATCTTGATTAGGGTTATCTGTATATAATCCCATATCTCCATACTCATACATAATCGTTTCATGACCAGCATTTTCTAAAGCCGCTTTTATTCGTTCTCTTAAAGGCTGAAGGGTTTGCTGGGAGGAAGAACTAATAAATATTTTGGTGACATCAACATTCAATTAAATACCTCCTTTGGTAAAATCTTTATATATCATTTTATCAAATTATTCTAAAAATAATAATAAAAAAAGCGAATTGCTGTATCGGCTGAAATGGTTGCTGCTTTTTTTAGATAAAAAATTGGCAGTCAAAAGCGATGTGCTTTTTGTATTTCTCGTCCTCAAGGGATGAAGACTATCCTCAAGAGGTGAAATACAATGAATGTGATTACAACCTTTACTGAAAAGAAAAGAGAGAAGCAAATAAAATATGAAAAATCCGTTTTACGGGAAATTTCCATAAAGACATTAAAAGAAAAAGTACAGCAGCTTTTCGGGTCATCCAGATTTGTCGCTGGCTTGTTAATGAATAATGGAATTGAAGAAGCATGCTATGATGTGGCGATCGAGGCCTATTTATTAGGTGCACATTTTAGCCGTTTTGGATTTTATGGTGAAACGATAGAGACTGTAAAATATCGCTGCCGGAATGAGGAACAGCATTTAATTGATACCTTATACCATTTCTTCCTGTACTGGGGAAGCGGTGAAGAGGGAATTATGAGTGAATCTCTTTATTATTTATGCGGAGATTATGTTTCTTACTGGTGGATGGAGGGCTTTCAAAAGGGAGAGAGAAGACATCGCTTAAGGCTTCACTAGAGCTCTATTCAATGTATTTCTTTTCGTTCTAGAACTCCAACTCGTCCCATATATTGAAGTGAGGACGAGCGGGAGGATGGACAGATTGATGAACAAAAGACTAAAAACTTGGGCTTTCGCCATTGGACTGATCATTCTGTTTTTTATTTTACAATATGATTTCGCAGAGAATGATTCATGGGAGTCGTGGAATTTGCCTTTAACAGGTAAAATCATTTTGATTGATCCAGGTCATGGAGGTCCTGACGGTGGGGCCGGGGATTCGGATGCACTTGAAAAGGATATTGCTCTTTCTGTTTCATTGAAAGTCCGTGATCTCTTGCAGCAGCAGGGAGCTCTTGTCTTGATGACGAGGGAGGATGATCGGGATCTGGCTCCCAAAGGTACAAGGGGTTACAGCCGCCGAAAGGTAGAGGATTTAAAAAAGAGACTGGAAATGATTAATACATCAGGTGCAGAGTATTTTGTGAGTATCCATTTAAATTCGATTCCATCCCCAAGGTGGAGCGGGGCACAAACCTTTTATGCATCGAAAAAGGAGGAAAATGCGCGTTCGGCAAAATTCATTCAGGATGAACTGCGGCGTAATTTGGAAAACACCACTCGAAAAGCAAAAGTGCTTAATGATGTGTATATCCTTAAAAACGCAAAAATTCCTGGTTCACTCGTTGAAATAGGATTTTTATCAAATGCAGCTGAAAAGGCGCATTTAAAGAAAGAAAAATATCAAGATAAAGTAGCTGCCTCCATTTATAATGGAATATTGCGCTATTACTCTGATGAGAAAGAGTTAATAGAAGAGGAATAAAGGTGCTATAATAGCATCTTTTTTTCAATGAACATTTTACTATTCCAATTATCGTAAAATAGGTGTGATACAATTAACATCATTGATAAATCTATATGTTATACTTAAATGGAAACGAATACAAAAGGCAGGTGCTAATATGTTATCTGAACAAAATATAAGAGAAATTTTAAGTGGATTACAGGAGCCATTTTTACATAAATCATTAGGTGAGCTGGAAGCAATTGAGGAAATTAAGATAAAAGAAGAAAAAGATCATGTAAGTGTAAAAATCCTTATTGCGAAAACAGGAACAGCTGAGCAGCTTCAGCTTCAAACTCTCATCGTTAGCCGTCTAAAAGAAGCGGGAGCCGCTACCGTTGGAATTCGTTTTAGTGAACTGCCAGAATCTGTTCTGTCACAATACCGCCAAGCTATACAAGAAGATGACAAAGGATTGCTTTCTCCAGAAAGTAAAACGACATTTATTGCGATTGCGAGTGGAAAAGGTGGGGTTGGAAAGTCAACTGTATCCGTGAACCTTGCTATCTCTTTGGCAAGGTTAGGCAAGAAAGTCGGATTAATTGATGCCGATATCTATGGATTCAGTGTCCCTGACATGATGGGCATAACAACGAGACCTGTCGTAAGAGGAGAAAAAATTATTCCAGTTGATCGATTTGGAGTAAAAGTGATTTCGATGGGCTTCTTCGTTGAAGATAACTCTCCGATAATTTGGAGAGGGCCAATGCTTGGGAAAATGCTCAATAGTTTTTTTAATGAGGTAGAGTGGGGAGAAATTGATTATTTACTTTTAGACTTGCCTCCAGGTACTGGAGATGTGGCGTTGGATGTTCATACAATGCTTCCTGCTTGTAAAGAAATCGTTGTGACTACCCCTCATCCAACTGCAGCATTTGTAGCAGCTCGTGCTGGTGCAATGGCTCTAAGAACAGAGCATGAAATATTGGGTGTTATTGAAAATATGGCCTACTTTGAAAGTAAGCTTACAGGTGAGAAGGAATATGTGTTCGGACAAGGTGGAGGAGAGAAGTTGGCTGATGAGCTAAGAACAACAGTTTTAGGCCAATTGCCACTCGCACAGCCTGATTGGAATGAAGATGATTTCGCGCCATCTGTATATGATGCAGACCATAAGCTTGGTAAGATTTATGGAGATATTGCTCAAAAAGTTGTTAATACACTGGAAGGTAAGTAAAATGGAAAAACCTCTTCTTGGAAAAGAAGAGGTTTTTTAAATTTACTCTTATTGGCCTCCGCCGCCTCCACCTTGTTGTCCCTGTTCTCCACCGCCGCCTTTTTCTCCACCCTTTTCACTGGTCTTAACCTCTTCTGCGGCTTTTAAAAGAAGGGTTTGTATTTGTGCTTTGAATAGGGGACTATCAAAGGTTTCCTTTACGACAGTTTGTAAATGCTCTCGGTATTCTTTGCTTTTTAAGACTTTTATGACCTCTTTTTCTAATTCTGGATCCTGCAAGACTTCAACCATCATGCCACGGTATTCAGGGTCTTTCATTAAATCTTTTAGAAGCTTCTCATTTTCGGCTTTCATGCTTTTTGCCATGCTTTCAGCAAATTTAGGATCCTCAAATTGCTTTTTCCAGAATTCTGCTCCCTTTTCGGAAGTTAATGTCTTTTCTATTGTATCTGACACAACCTTTTGGTCCATAACAAGCTGCTGCTTCATTTTATCTTCGGTCATTAGTTCTTGGATAGCCTTTTTTCCATCGTCAGTTTTAAGTATATCGACAACCATCTTTTTTGTTTGCTCATAATCCAATTGATTGCCGCCAGCCTCATTTTGAGCACAGCCCGTTATGAGTATGATCAGCAGTAGCGTCAGGAGCAAACGGAATTTATTTAACATACTTGAAGCTCCTTTCAAAGAATGTATCCTTATTTTTATAATGAAGAAAAAGAGCAATTATTATTCGCAAGAAAATACTATCCCTAGATTTTTCAAAGGCTGGTTGGTACAATCATAGGGTGAATAATTTATATTATGGAGGAAAAATAAATTGACGAGCCGAAATTGGGTAAAGCTATTTCTATCCACACTTTTGGTAGGGGGATTAACTACTGGGGTTGTTGGATTTATCGTCCGATGGAATGAATTTAAACCGTTATTTGTTCCATTTGATTTTCTTGAAATATTATCTGTGTTATTTTGGTTAATAGGTGTCGGCTTCATTTTTAGTGTCCTTAGCCAAATGGGATTTTTTGCTTATTTAACTGTCCACCGTTTTGGATTAGGAATATTTAAATCCCGTTCCTTATGGAATGCCGTACAAGTCCTTCTCATTGTGTTTGTATTATTCGATCTAGTGTACCTTCGTTATAATGCTTTTGCGAAGGAAGGAGAAAGCATACTGCCGTACATTGCGCTTGCAGCATTTGTCTTAGTGGTAGCCCTTGTTGTTGCTGCGGTTAAGGCAAAGTTAACGAATAAGGATGCATTTATACCAGCTGTTTTCTTTATGGTTGTTGTAACGACGATTGAGTGGGTTCCTGTATTAAGGGTCAACGAACAAAGCTGGGTTTATCTTATGATTTTTCCTTTATTAGTATGCAACACTTACCAGCTGCTTATTCTACATAAGATTAACGAAAAGTCTCAATTACAAAAACAGCAGAAATCAAAAAAGCCGACCAAATAAGGAAGGCTTTTTTAGCTAATCGGAAAGTTTAAGTTCATTAGCGTATTAAAGTAAAGTTGTTTTCAATAAAATATCTGCTAATAAGATCGCATACAAAAAACTAAGGCATTCACCAAAAAGGACTTGGCAACGCCAAGTTTTTCTAACACTTTAAGAAAGTATAAATTGTCAGCGCAGAAGATGATTCGACGTAGTTGCCAATTTTAGGAATTAAGTACGACGGACAGGATGTCCTAGTCGGGCGAAAGCCACAGGACGTGGCATGTATGAGCCCGATAAGTGCAACTACGCCTCTGTCTTCGCCTTTCCAAGGCTCGCCAATCGGCGAGTTTTCTTTATTGTATAGGAAATTATAATTTTCGCTATCTGTTGATAACTTGAGATATAGTTTATCTGCGTTTAGCTCAAGCGCCTACCTCCGACGTACAGGACGTACTAGTGTCGACAATGCGACAGGACAAGGAATGCTACGTCAGCGACACTTCGCACGACCAAAAGAGAAGCTTTTGGGAGGACGTCGCGTTTTTGTCGACCTCGAGGTCACAAGCTTGTCTAGTTACGGCTCCTAGGGACTCGCGTCATAAGCCGATCCCTTCCAGAAGACAAAGAACGTCTTCTTACAGGGCTCGTCTTATGCAGTCGTCCCTAAACAGTCGCCTTCACATTTCGATCAATCCTCCCAGAAAGGTAAAGAACACCTTTCCGTGAGGCTCGTCTTGTGCATGTCGGAGGTGAGCACAAATGAAAGCTTCCTTGAATAAACTTCACAGAAACAATTTGATCTGTAATTGTTTCGAAGGCGCTTGCGCATTTGTTCTTAACGTATAAATGGAGTTGGAACTCCACGGTAATGAAGTATCCTTAAATATAGGGAAATATTTTTAAACTCTTTAATAGCTTATTTGAAGCAATTAATAAGGAATACTTTTTATTTAATTTCGCTTGTTTTTGTTTTGGCATTTGCAATCATTTCTGATACGGTGACAAGTTCAATTCCCTTTTTATTTAATTGCTTTAAGATATGTGGCAGTGCTTTAGCTGTTTGTTTTGCGGAATCAGAAGCATGAAGTAATACAATATCACCCTTTTTGGCTCTAGATACATTACTGATAATTTGTTCTGTCCCTGGATTTGTCCAATCCTTTGAATCTATGCTCCAATGTATAACTGTGTAACCGAGCCTTTCAGCAATTTTTAGTGTCCTTTGGTCAAAATGACCTGTTGGAGCTCGAACTAGTTTGATGTCTTTTACATTTAATTTCTTGAATGCAACTTGAGCTTTAGCTATATCTTGTCTAATTTTCGCTTCCTCAAGCTCAGTATAGTCCTCGTAATTATAACCAAGGATTCCTATTTCATATCCTTCTTTGACTATTCGTGCTACTAAATCTGGATGATGCTCTGCCCATGAACCAGAGAGAAAAAAAGTGGCGGATTTTACATTCTCTTTTTTCAAAACATCTAGGATAGGTTCTGCTTTTTCATCGCCCCAGCCTATATTGAAGGTAAGGGCCAGATCTTTTTCCCCTTTATATATTGCTTTTGGCCCATCCTTTGTTGAAAATACTGGCATATGCACAATATTCCCGATATATAAAAACCATGCTGTAAAAAATGATGCAATAATAATTAAAGCGATTTTTTTCATTGATTTCCCGTTTAGTACAAAAAAGTAATTCATTTTTCTCTTCACCTCGTCCATTACACTCCTTGTCTCAATATTATGCAAAGGTCTTTTTATAAATGAATGCAAAATCAAATTCATAAAAAAAATAATTTGGAAAATACTACAAAAACCATATTGGAATATAAAGAGGTGCCATTATGATTGGATTATTAATTAATGATATGGAGCAAAAAGAAATGCAATACTTAATTAAAAGAGAAATGGATGAAATTCTTTTCGATTTAAAGGATGAAAGAATTGATCATATTGTTAAAAGAGCAATGGAAGAAAGATATAAAATATTATTTTCTTTGTTTAAAAGAGTAGCTTCACCGAATGAATGTCTTAAGTACATGCGGAAAAGTTATTGTAATGAACAAAAAGGGTAAAAGGTTTTGAAAAAACTACGAAATAATAATTGACTAAATTTTAGTTTGCTGATATATTAATAAACGTCGCTGCTGACATGATAAAAAACAACTTAAAAAAAGTTGTTGACGTCAAAAGCGAAAGATGATATATTAATAAAGTCGCCTCTGAGCGATAAACATGAAAAACATTGTTCTTTGAAAACTGAGCGAACAAAAACGTCAACGTTAATTCTAAGTCTTTTTATAAGACATTTTTATGAGCTACATCAACTCTTTATTGGAGAGTTTGATCCTGGCTCAGGACGAACGCTGGCGGCGTGCCTAATACATGCAAGTCGAGCGGACTTGTGAGAGCTTGCTCTCGCAAGTTAGCGGCGGACGGGTGAGTAACACGTGGGCAACCTGCCTGTAAGACTGGGATAACTTCGGGAAACCGGAGCTAATACCGGATAATTCTTTTCTACACATGTAGGAAAGCTGAAAGATGGCTTCGGCTATCACTTACAGATGGGCCCGCGGCGCATTAGCTAGTTGGTGAGGTAACGGCTCACCAAGGCAACGATGCGTAGCCGACCTGAGAGGGTGATCGGCCACACTGGGACTGAGACACGGCCCAGACTCCTACGGGAGGCAGCAGTAGGGAATCTTCCGCAATGGACGAAAGTCTGACGGAGCAACGCCGCGTGAGTGATGAAGGTTTTCGGATCGTAAAACTCTGTTGTTAGGGAAGAACAAGTACCGTTCGAATAGGGCGGTACCTTGACGGTACCTAACCAGAAAGCCACGGCTAACTACGTGCCAGCAGCCGCGGTAATACGTAGGTGGCAAGCGTTGTCCGGAATTATTGGGCGTAAAGCGCGCGCAGGTGGTTCCTTAAGTCTGATGTGAAAGCCCACGGCTCAACCGTGGAGGGTCATTGGAAACTGGGGAACTTGAGTGCAGAAGAGGAAAGTGGAATTCCACGTGTAGCGGTGAAATGCGTAGAGATGTGGAGGAACACCAGTGGCGAAGGCGACTTTCTGGTCTGTAACTGACACTGAGGCGCGAAAGCGTGGGGAGCGAACAGGATTAGATACCCTGGTAGTCCACGCCGTAAACGATGAGTGCTAAGTGTTAGGGGGTTTCCGCCCCTTAGTGCTGCAGCTAACGCATTAAGCACTCCGCCTGGGGAGTACGGCCGCAAGGCTGAAACTCAAAGGAATTGACGGGGGCCCGCACAAGCGGTGGAGCATGTGGTTTAATTCGAAGCAACGCGAAGAACCTTACCAGGTCTTGACATCCTCTGCCAACCCTAGAGATAGGGCGTTCCCCTTCGGGGGACAGAGTGACAGGTGGTGCATGGTTGTCGTCAGCTCGTGTCGTGAGATGTTGGGTTAAGTCCCGCAACGAGCGCAACCCTTGATCTTAGTTGCCAGCATTCAGTTGGGCACTCTAAGGTGACTGCCGGTGACAAACCGGAGGAAGGTGGGGATGACGTCAAATCATCATGCCCCTTATGACCTGGGCTACACACGTGCTACAATGGATGGTACAAAGGGCTGCGAGACCGCGAGGTTAAGCGAATCCCATAAAACCATTCTCAGTTCGGATTGCAGGCTGCAACTCGCCTGCATGAAGCCGGAATCGCTAGTAATCGCGGATCAGCATGCCGCGGTGAATACGTTCCCGGGCCTTGTACACACCGCCCGTCACACCACGAGAGTTTGTAACACCCGAAGTCGGTGGGGTAACCGTAAGGAGCCAGCCGCCTAAGGTGGGACAGATGATTGGGGTGAAGTCGTAACAAGGTAGCCGTATCGGAAGGTGCGGCTGGATCACCTCCTTTCTAAGGATATATAGAAGTATT
>NZ_JAGYPM010000010.1 GCF_018343665.1 Cytobacillus citreus | reverse complement strand
AATACTTCTATATATCCTTAGAAAGGAGGTGATCCAGCCGCACCTTCCGATACGGCTACCTTGTTACGACTTCACCCCAATCATCTGTCCCACCTTAGGCGGCTGGCTCCTTACGGTTACCCCACCGACTTCGGGTGTTACAAACTCTCGTGGTGTGACGGGCGGTGTGTACAAGGCCCGGGAACGTATTCACCGCGGCATGCTGATCCGCGATTACTAGCGATTCCGGCTTCATGCAGGCGAGTTGCAGCCTGCAATCCGAACTGAGAATGGTTTTATGGGATTCGCTTAACCTCGCGGTCTCGCAGCCCTTTGTACCATCCATTGTAGCACGTGTGTAGCCCAGGTCATAAGGGGCATGATGATTTGACGTCATCCCCACCTTCCTCCGGTTTGTCACCGGCAGTCACCTTAGAGTGCCCAACTGAATGCTGGCAACTAAGATCAAGGGTTGCGCTCGTTGCGGGACTTAACCCAACATCTCACGACACGAGCTGACGACAACCATGCACCACCTGTCACTCTGTCCCCCGAAGGGGAACGCCCTATCTCTAGGGTTGGCAGAGGATGTCAAGACCTGGTAAGGTTCTTCGCGTTGCTTCGAATTAAACCACATGCTCCACCGCTTGTGCGGGCCCCCGTCAATTCCTTTGAGTTTCAGCCTTGCGGCCGTACTCCCCAGGCGGAGTGCTTAATGCGTTAGCTGCAGCACTAAGGGGCGGAAACCCCCTAACACTTAGCACTCATCGTTTACGGCGTGGACTACCAGGGTATCTAATCCTGTTCGCTCCCCACGCTTTCGCGCCTCAGTGTCAGTTACAGACCAGAAAGTCGCCTTCGCCACTGGTGTTCCTCCACATCTCTACGCATTTCACCGCTACACGTGGAATTCCACTTTCCTCTTCTGCACTCAAGTTCCCCAGTTTCCAATGACCCTCCACGGTTGAGCCGTGGGCTTTCACATCAGACTTAAGGAACCACCTGCGCGCGCTTTACGCCCAATAATTCCGGACAACGCTTGCCACCTACGTATTACCGCGGCTGCTGGCACGTAGTTAGCCGTGGCTTTCTGGTTAGGTACCGTCAAGGTACCGCCCTATTCGAACGGTACTTGTTCTTCCCTAACAACAGAGTTTTACGATCCGAAAACCTTCATCACTCACGCGGCGTTGCTCCGTCAGACTTTCGTCCATTGCGGAAGATTCCCTACTGCTGCCTCCCGTAGGAGTCTGGGCCGTGTCTCAGTCCCAGTGTGGCCGATCACCCTCTCAGGTCGGCTACGCATCGTTGCCTTGGTGAGCCGTTACCTCACCAACTAGCTAATGCGCCGCGGGCCCATCTGTAAGTGATAGCCGAAGCCATCTTTCAGCTTTCCTACATGTGTAGGAAAGAATTATCCGGTATTAGCTCCGGTTTCCCGAAGTTATCCCAGTCTTACAGGCAGGTTGCCCACGTGTTACTCACCCGTCCGCCGCTAACTTGCGGGAGCAAGCTCCCACAAATCCGCTCGACTTGCATGTATTAGGCACGCCGCCAGCGTTCGTCCTGAGCCAGGATCAAACTCTCCAATAAATTGTGAGTTGATTAGCTCATAGTGTCTTTTTAATAAAAAGACTAAAAGAATTAACGTTGACGTTTTTGTTCGTTCAGTTTTCAAAGAACAATGTTTCTATCAATATTATCGCTCAGAGGCGACTTTATTAATATATCATTTTTAAATCGCGGTGTCAACAACTTTTTTTACTATCAAAATGTTGTTAAGATGTCAGCGACTGTTTTTATATAATACCACCGCCTTCATGTATCGTCAACAAAAAACGTGAAATTTATTTATGTTTCCTCTCTCCAATTTTAACCAATCTAAACCCAACCACATATGAGTAAGGTGATTCATATGTTTTGGATAAATGAAAAAAGCTTCAGGAACCTATTCATAGCCACTGAAGCTTTGCAAAAAAGCTACTCTAAGAAAATGAAGTAAAGAACAAATATCACAAAGAAGAAATACATGATTGGATGGATTTCTTTCGTACGCCCTTTTACGATCATTGTAATTGGATAAAAGATAAATCCAACTGCGATTCCTGTTGCAATACTATAAGTAAGCGGCATTGCAATCATCGTAAAAAATGATGGAACGGCAATCTCGAATTTCGCCCAATCAATCTTCCCTAAGGATGAAACCATTAATACTCCAACAATGATTAATGCAGGTGCAGTAACTGGCGGTGTGATAACAGATAATAATGGGAAGAAGAATATAGAAAGAATAAAAAGTGCTGCAGTAACAAGTGAAGCAAATCCCGTTCTAGCTCCAGCAGCCACCCCTGCAGAAGATTCTACAAAAGAAGTGACCGTTGATGTTCCAAAAATCGATCCAGCAATAGTAGCAATCGAATCCGAAATAAGCGCTTTTCCTGCACGTGGCAGTTTATTATCTTTCACAAATCCTGCTTGGTTCGCAACAGCAACTAATGTTCCTGCATTATCAAAAAAATCTACAAATAAAAAGGTTAATATAACTCCAAGCATTGTTGTTGTATAAAATGAACTGTCTCCAAAAGAAGAAAATAGAGCACCGAAAGTTGGTTCAAGACTTGGAACCTTATCTACAACTTTAGTAGGAACCTCAATTAATTGGAAGATCATACCTACTATTGTGGTGATAACCATTCCATAAAATACGCCGCCTTTAATTCCCCTCACCATCAAAATAACAGTAACAATTAAGCCGAAGATAGCTAGTAATGTATTTCCGTCAGTAAAATCTCCTAAGCCTACAAGCGTAGCATCATTATTGACGATAATTCCTGCATTTTGCAGCCCGATAAATGCAATAAATATACCAATTCCCGCTCCAACTGCTAATTTTAACTCAATTGGAATGGCATTTATTAGTTTTTCACGAAGCCCAGTAAGGGTTAAAAGTAAAAAGAATACTCCTGAAATAAAAACTGCTGCTAGAGCATGCTGCCACGGGCTTCCATTAACTAGTACAACAGTATAAGCAAAGAACGCATTTAATCCAAGCCCCGGCGCAAGACTTAAAGGATACTTTGCTACTAGTCCCATAATGATAGAACCTACAGCAGCAGATAATGCAGTTGCAACAAACACTGCACCATAATCCATTCGTAGCGAATCTGGAAAGTCTGGTACTGTTTGAAGAGTTAAAGTCATCGGATTGACAACCAAAATATAGGCCATTGCCAAAAATGTCGTTAGACCACCTAAAAATTCTCGGCGATAGTTTGTTCCAAGTTCTTCAAACTGGAAATACTTTTTCATCTTTTTTCCTCCTAGAAAAGGTTTGTTACTTTTAATCACTAAGCACACAAAAAAACGCTCCAGACATTGTCCGGAACGTTGACGATGAGGCCGCGCAGTAGTAAACGGGGAAATTATAATTAATAAGGACAGATAACAATACCCGATTCTATTACACTTACCTCGTAGTCAAGCTATTTCCGGTAGCTCGGTAGAAACTTTTGGGCCATATCCCCAACATTATACGACGTAATATAACAATATTTAATTCACTTTTATTTTATCAATAGGACAATAGTCCGTCAATACAAAAAACGAACATTATTATGTCCGTTTTTTGTATTGTTCGTATTTTATTTACTCCCACTCTATTGTAGCAGGCGGCTTGCTTGTAATATCGTACACAACACGGTTAACATGAGCTACTTCGTTTACAATTCGCGATGAAATAACTTCAAGTACATCCCAAGGGATTCTTGCCCAGTCAGATGTCATTCCATCAATAGATGTTACGGCACGTATGCCGATCGTATAGTCATAAGTACGAGCATCTCCCATAACGCCTACACTTCTGATGTTAGGCAGTACAGTGAAATATTGCCATACATCGCGGTCAAGTCCTGCCTTTTTGATTTCGTCGCGTAAAATAAAATCTGATTCACGAACGATTTCAAGCTTGTCTTCAGAGATTTCTCCAAGAACACGGATACCTAGACCAGGGCCTGGGAATGGTTGTCTCCAAACAATTTCATCTGGAATTCCTAGCTCTGTTCCTAATGCTCTTACTTCATCTTTAAATAAAGTGTTTAATGGCTCAATTAACGTAAATTGCATATCTTCTGGAAGTCCGCCCACATTATGATGGGACTTGATTGTTTGAGCAGTCGCTGTGCCGCTTTCGATAATATCTGTATAAAGTGTTCCTTGCGCTAAAAACTCAATACCCTCAAGCTTAGCTGCCTCATCATCAAAGACATAAATAAATTCATTTCCAATAATCTTACGCTTCTGTTCTGGATCAGCTACGCCCTTTAGCTTGCTTAAGAAGCGCTCTTGTGCGTCAACCTTAATGACATTCATATGGAAGCCTTCTGCAAAAGTCTTCATAACACCTTCCGCTTCCTCTTTACGAAGCAGACCATGATCAACAAAGATACATGTTAACTGATCACCAATGGCTTTATGTATAAGTACAGCTACCACGGAGGAATCAACACCGCCGCTTAAAGCGCAAAGTACTTTTTTATCTCCAACAGTTTGTCGGATTTTTTCCATTTCAACTTCAATAAAGTTCTCCATCGACCAATCGCCCTTACACTCGCATACACCGAAAACAAAATTCTTCAGAATATCATTTCCATATACAGAGTGCAGAACTTCTGGATGGAATTGAACAGCGTACATGCTGTGTTCTTCATTACTCATAGCAGCAATCGGACATGATGGGTTTATTCCATCAACAGTAAACCCTTGAGGAGCTTCAACAACTAAATCACCATGACTCATCCAAACTGTTTGTACAGTCGGTAATTCAGCAAAAAGCTTTGATTGATTTTCAATTTTCATCTCAGCCTTACCATATTCACGATGTTTTGCTTTTTCAACCTTACCTCCGAAATGCATTGTCATTAATTGCATTCCATAGCATATACCGAAAATTGGCAAGCCAAGCTCGAAAATTTCCTCGTCACAGCGAAAAGCACCTTCCTCATATACGCTGTTAGGACCGCCAGAAAAAATAATTCCTTTAGGATTCATCTTTTTAATTTCCTCAGCGGTAATCGTATGAGGATGCAACTCACTATAAACACCAAACTCTCTAATTCTTCGTGTAATTAACTGGTTATACTGACTTCCAAAATCTAAAACAACAATCATTTCTTGACCTTGCATTTCTGGTTTCGCCGTCACGTAAGTTCACCCCATTAAGTTATTTGAATGCATATGATTATGCATAGTGTTCACAGTTTCATAAATATTAACGCATTTACAATCGCCATTTGAATGCAAAAACATACTTCATAAAGTGAAACTTCCATCAGTGGGGGTTTTTCGACGCACAGGACGTGCTAGTGCCGACGTTGCCACAGGACGTGGCGTTCTTAGTCGGCTTTCATCCCCCACTGATGGTTAGTTGCGGCCCACAGGAAGTGGGTCACGCAGACGTTGCCACACGATGTGGCGCTTTTAGTCTGTGTTCATTTTACGGGCCTTTACGGGCAGTTGATCCCCCACTTAGGTTTCTTTGATTCTCTCGCAACCTTGAAGTGGGGGTCTTACTGCCCGTTAATCTGCGATAAAAAGAAAAAACCAGAATCTCCTCCCCAAATAAAAATGGTGAAGACAGAGATTCTAGTTTTTTAAAAAACAAAACATATAGAAATATCTGCCTTCATAGTCAAATCATTTACGGTGATCTGGTAGAAACTTTCGAACCATATTATCGAGGATATATGAAGTCATTTGCATTCAATTTTATTATTTAACTTAAGAACGATTGAAAATTACGTTGAATATAGCTCGTTCACTAATGAACCTATTTTAACAACAGGTCTTTTTTCCGGTCAAGCGATTGTTTTTTTGATTAAATTTTCCCACAATTTCTTTGTCTCTTTCCAGCTTCCCTCATTTAATTCGCCTCGATAAATTATTTTCTCATAACGGGCAGTTATTCGAGTCATGTCAGTAGTCGAAAAGAAACGATCGACGTATTCTGCATAATCTCTTAATGTTTGCCCTTCTTTTCGCGGCAAGCCGTAGCGTTTCAGTTCACGTAATAAAAGTAAATAAGCCCGCTGGAAGTTATCATCCTTCTTCGACCATTTATATCTTAAAGCTAAGTAGTAGGGAAGCCATTTCCCACGGATGCGATAAATGACAAGAACCAAGATAGCTAATACGATAATAGCCCCTATTAACCACATCCATATTTTCTCCCAAAACACCTTCAAAGAACTAATAAGCTTTTTAAAAGAAAAGGAAGTGGACGCTTTCTCTGCTTTTTCTTCTAATAGCTCAGGCTTGTCCTTCACTTCACTTTTTGGTTGTTCTACCTGAGTCTGAGAATTACTTTGGGTAGAATAATCATAATTAAAATGAACATTATTCGAAAAGCTTTTCGTTGGTTCAAATGGAACCCAGCCAATTTCAGGAAAATATACCTCTACCCATGAATGGGCATTATTGTTTGTCACTTCAAAAATTTTACGGTTGTTTTGACCAAGTCCCTTATAGTCCCCTTCTGTATATCCTTTGACCCATCTTGTGGGAATTCCAAGCGATCTGGCCATGACAATCATTGACGTAGAGAAGTTATCACAATATCCTATTTGTGTATCAAATAAAAACTGATCGACATAATCATCTTCTGGACCAGGGATAGCAACTTCTTTTTGATCATAAGTGAAATTGGAGCCTGTTAAATAGGCTTCTAATGCTTTTACTTTTTCGTACCAAGTGTTCTTTCCAGCAGTTATTTCTGATGCCAACTCTCGAACCCTTTGAGGCAGTCCATCAGGAAGCTGTGTGTATCGATCAAGAAAGTCACTATCAAATGCTGGCGCTTCACTTGCTTTCATTAGAGCAGTTACACTGAATTTCGGTGCATCAAAAACAACGGAATAGTTATAAAACGAACTGGGTCTATCCCCTAAAAAAGAATGAATTTTTTCAGTGTAATTTTCCAATGAATAAGAGCTGTTAGGGTGGAGAGGTGCATCAATTCTCTTAATTCCTAAAGGATACACAATATATCTGTCATGAATATTAGTATTTAGAATACTTTTCTCTTCTTCTTTTTCCACCCCAGCATGTTCAAAAAACGAAAATATAGGAACTTCGTCTTCTCCATCAAATTGAGATCTATACTCCCTAGATCCTGATGTATCCCACCCTTTACCAGTATAAATATCCTTTGTTTCTACCTTCCAATAATGACGAGACTCTACCTCAGCTGTAAACACAAGCTGATCATTCCCAATGAATGGCCCGCCAAGCCGAGAATCATCCTCGTCGTACCCAATACTGCGAACACCGCCGCCCTCGCCCCCGCTTCCCTTTCCATACGATTTAAAAAATGGAACAGGGTCTGGCCATATCGGTTCAGCCTTTGGAGCAGCTAGTCCAAAACTAACACTTATAACTATCATAATCGTTAAAGGGAGCATCCATTTTCGGGATAATGTAGGCTTTTTTTGCACAAACTCTTTATCAAGTAGCCTGTAAAAAGTCAGCATGCCCATGATCGCAAAGCCAGATATTACCGTTCTTATTATTGCTGCCCCTGCCTCATAGGGACTGAATGTATCAAGAACCGTAATATAAATTAATGTCATGAAGAAAAAGATAAAAATTTGTCTTCTGGCAATCAGCCAATATTGAATTAAATACGCCATTAACCATAGAAGCACAAAAAATAATAAGCTCCTAAAGGTATTGCTCAGATTAGACCAATCTCTCTCTACGACAGCTCCGATGTTCTCCAGAAGATCCTTAATGAACATAGATACCCATTCTGTTTGAAAAAAAGAGCCCTCAAAGTATAAAAAGTGTATGGCAAAGACAATAAATGCACATTTAATAAAACTGCTAATAAATAGAGGTGCCCCTATGTAAGACAAGAATAGGGAAACAATAATAAAAAGAATAAATATAATAATATTCGATGTATCTGTTAGCTGTTCGAGCGGTCTTAACCACTCCCAAAGCAGCAGGAAGCCAAAAGCATATAATAGAAAGCTGGCTAAATCCTTTGGAACCTTCCGGGAAGTCATCTTCTGGCCACCTCCGAAAACACTGCTTTAAAATCCCCTTTATGAACTAAAACAATACGTAAACCTCTTGAATTGGCAGCGGACATAAGGGCAAGCTCATTTTGCGAAAGAATTTCAGCCTCATTCTTAAGAATAAAAATCGTGACTGCGTTATTTTTAGATGTAAGTAAACCCGCTTTTTCAATTAAGCTTCTAGTCAATTGTGCAGTTACGACCATGAGGTTATTTTGCTGCAGTAAGAATCCTTCTACTTCAAGGACTCGGTCAATCGAAACAGGACTATTATCTTTTACCTTGGCAAGATGATAAAATAATTGCAGCTGCTGACCTTCCCCTCCCCTAATCGGAAAAGCTACCCGCTCAGATGCTGAAGACAGAAAACCAACCTGAGCTCCTTTTTGAAGGATCGCTCGAATTATGGAAGCAGAAAAGGAAACGATGGTCTCGAAACGACTATTCGGTGCACAATCCATTAAAATATATACATCATGGGATTGCCTCTGTTCGAATTCCTTCGTCATAATTTCATTCCGCTTCGCTGTCGCCTTCCAGTTAATCCATGAAAAACGATCCCCAGGCTGGTACTCCCTAATCCCAATCGCCATTGAAGTATCCCTTTGAACACGCTCCTTTGACGCAGTCATTCCTTGATCAAAATGATTTTCCAGCGGTCTGTATATGAGTTCTTCATAGGCAGGAAAAACAATTATTTTATTGTCTGTTTGAACTTGTATTTCTTTTTCAATTAACCCTAGTGGATCCCCGCTTTTCAGCCTTACATACTGAAAAAAGTGCTCTCCTCTCTGCAAATCATTGACTTGATACTCCCAAGTGATCTCCTTTTGAAAGCCAGGAAACAAGAATGTCTTCGCCTTATTCCTTTCTTGTAATAATAGAAGCTGATCACTAAGACAATCTTCAATGACTAAAAAGAATAATGGAAACGCTGATTTCCTACTTATAGTAATAGACACCTTTAATGTTTCACCCACATTAAATTCAGTTTTTTGGAAAACACGTACGGCCTGAAAATGAGTAAGCGGGTAAAAAGAAAGAAACAGCGCGTATATAGCAAACGGGAGGAAGCTATAAAATAAAAACCAGCTAACAAATCCCCCCTGAAACATAGCATAGGAAAAGGCAATCCCAATTAATAGGAACAAAACAATTAATTTCCATACCTTTTTCAATACTGAGAATATACTCCTCATCCTACTTCACATACCTTTGTACTGGAACCGGAGTCCTCGCTATAACTCGGTTTACAACATCTTCTGCAGAAATCCCTTCAAACTTAGCCTCAGATTTTAAAATAATCCGATGTACAAACACAGGTCCAGTTAAATACTGAATATCATCTGGGAGAACATAGTCCCTGCCATACATAAATGCATAGACTTGCGCGGCCTTCATTAAAGCAATCGAACCCCTTGGACTTACCCCAAGATAAACACTATCATGTGTTCTCGTCCGGTTAGCTAGGTCAACAATATAACGTTTTATCGTTTCATCTACATGCACTTCTTTTATCTGCGCCTGCAAATCTCTTAATTCCATTAAATCAATAACAGGCTCCAAATCATCAATTGGCCGGACCTTTTGGGCTCGGTCCAATACTTCTATTTCCTCCTTCATATCTGGGTAACCCATTTTCATTTTTAATAAAAATCGATCTAATTGGGCCTCAGGGAGAGGATAGGTTCCCTCATATTCGATTGGATTCTGGGTCGCCATAACGAAAAACGGTTTTTCTAAATGATGAGTGACCCCATCAATGGTTACACTGCTTTCCTCCATCCCTTCTAGGAGAGCAGATTGTGTTTTCGGAGAGGTTCGGTTGATTTCATCTGCCAAAATAATATTCCCCATAATTGGCCCTGGTCTGAACTGGAACTCCATTTCCTTCGGATTATATATAGAAACACCTGTTACATCTGATGGCAGCAAATCCGGAGTAAATTGAATTCTTCTAAAATTCGCCCCAACTGATTTCGCAAGCGCGCGAACCATCATTGTTTTCCCAACACCCGGAACATCTTCTAGCAATACATGCCCTTCAGCCAGTAATGCGATAATGCTCAATTCTGCAACATTTCTCTTCCCAATCATGACTTTTTCAATATTGCTTATTACTTTCTCAATCATAGGATGCATGTGATCTTGAATCATATAATACCTCCTGTAATCTATAAAAATACTTTATACTAGCAATTTTTAATGATAGATATTTCCTACTATTTAATTCGATATATTCTGTCAAAATCCTGTAATATTCTTCTAAACTTTTACATTATTAAAAATGGATTCATTAATGTAAGGTCAACATAATTGGCTGAACTCTTTAGAAAAGCTAAGCAGTACCTTCTATAAATCTCATTTTCTCTTTCGTACATTCATTCATTTGACATTCCTAGCTCCTAAAAAAAAATGAAATCTCTGAAAATTTTTTCGGAGATTCCATTTTTACATTAGTAGGCGTCTAATTCCATGGACTTTGTTCCTGCCTCAAGTGCCCGCAAACCATTTTCCACTTTTTTATATCCCTTATCCTGTCCTCCTTATTTATTATTTTTTATTTTCCTCTCGCAAGAGCTCCATCCGTTTTGCCCAATCATTGATTTTCTGATCAATTCGATTAACCTCAGCATCAATTTCCATTTTCTTTTGCTCTTTTAATTGCCCATTAAGCTGTTCCAATTTTTCCTTATGCTCCTCGATTTTGTTTATTAACCTATCTTTTTGTTCCTCAGTAATCATTTTCTCTGTTAGCATCACATTAGCTGCATCCCTGAACCTGCCTTGTTCTACATTGATTGCATAAGTAATTTTCTGAGACATTTTTTCAACATCCATATCCTGCCCTAATATTGCAAATGTCCCCTTTGGAGAGGCCCATTGCTTCCCCATAATTTCGATCATGCCTGGAGGTACCCATTTTTGAATAACTGTATTCTGCAGCTCTTCTGTATTCTTTGCTGAGAAATATTCACCTTGACCTGCCTCCGCAACAGCTTTTAATTGATTCTCTTGTTTTTCATCCACATCAAATCCGATAATATTTACTTTGTGATTCTCTTGACCTTGAACAAATCGTTTTGCTTCTTCAACGGGATTCCCATCACAGGTTTCTGCGCCATCACTCACAATATAAAGTGTAATATCTCCATCCATTGATTGACTGACTTCTTTTGCTTTATTAATAGCTCCTGCCAAAGGTGTCCATCCTTTAGCCTCAACACCATCAACTGCTTTATAAAATTTTTCTTCGTGATATTTTTGTAATGGATACACCTCTTCAATCTTTGAGCACGATAATTGCTTATCCTTATTTTCCTGTGACCCAGCGTGTCCATAAACATAAAGCGAAACCTCACTCGTTGCGCCAATTGTTTTAGCGAAGCTGCGAACAGCACTTTTGGCAATTTTCATTTTTTGTTCTCCATCTACGTTAAGCAGCATACTGGAGCTGGCATCGAGCATGATAATTGCCTTTGAAGGAGCTGCATTCTCTTGAATAGCTTTGTTTTCTGATGCTTCCTCAGGTTCAGGCAAGTACGGCTCATCAAACTGTGGTTTAAATGCCATGAGCTCAGGAACAACCTCATCGTATGCACTGTTTCCTAAGTAAAAAATAAAAGATTTAAAAAGAATATCAGTATCATCTGTTGCTTTTGCTGCAGCACGTAAATGCTCAGTTAATTCATCCTTTATTCCTTTTAATGTGTTCGTACTTGGCCATGATGCTGTTTCTTTATCGTATGGAAAATCCTTCGTTAATTGCCCTGGCATCGAGCTTGCAAATTCCTCAATTGTAGCAGGTATTTTCACTGCCTCTATTTCTGATAATGCCTTTTCTTCCTTCACTTCCGGCTGCTTGTTTTCTTCTTTCTTATGCGGTGCTGCCACTGCTTCTACGTCTGCTTCTGGCTTCTCTTTGCTGACGTCCTTCTTGTCAGAGCAGCCTGTAAGGAATAGCAGTAAAATACTCGTCATCGTTAGAGCACGTTTGATCACAATATCACCTCAATGAATATTAATATTTTTGTATTATTTACGCTTTTGATTTAACTTTAGATTCTATGAATATTGCACTATTTTTTTCCTATTATGACAGATGTTTCATGTTACGTGTCCGATTTTACGGCATTTTCCATTTATTTTTCATAAAATATACTAAAACAGTAAAAAAGTAACGATAACCCAGTTGTTTTTTATAGGATAAAAGATAGAAACAATCTATCGTATTTAGGGATAAAGATTCAAAATGACTTTGTGCATATTCACATACTCTTCATTACGTTATAATAAATTTTATAAAAAATGGAAATTGGAGGGAATATCGGTTGAAGCTCACTTATTCGATTTTTTGCTTATTCGTGATTGTATTAATATTTCATCCGATGCTAGCAGAGGCGGAATCCTTCTCAATTGATCAGGTAGATATCCATGCTTTTTTACTAGATAATGGTGACTTATATGTCGAGGAACTATTTACTTATCATTTTGAAGGCGAATTTAATGGAACGACCAGAACGATAGGAAATGATGATCATCAAGGTGTTAAATTTTTTGAAGGATATCTCGCTCCAAAAGATATGAACCTATTAAATTATAATCCGAATACATTAGAGCCATTAAAGGTGGAAAGGGAAGACTTAACCTATAAGGTTCATACAGCCTCCAAGGATGAAACGAAAAAGGTTTTTTATCGTTATTTGATTGAGGGTGCAGCAACTAAATATGAAGATACTGGGCAATTTTACTGGCGTTTTTTCGATGAAATGAATGAATCCGATTTGCATCATTTAACAATTCGAATGGCTCTTTATCATGACCCGTCCACAACATTAAAAGGCCAAGCCTTCTTACATGACTTAACTGGCGGAAGCCTCAAAAAGTCTTCACAGTATGGGTTTATTTACGAAAATAAGCTTTTACCAGCAGAGAAGACAGTAGAAATTCGCTATCTTTTTCCTGAAGAATTCTTAAAAAATGCAAGTTTTACCGAGAATGAACCAATGCTTTCAACCTTTTTAAATGAAGAAGAGGCTTATCAAGAATGGTTTGCAAAGAGAAGCCGCTGGGAGCCAGTTGTTGAAAATATTAATGATGTATTTTTAGGAATGGCTATCCTCTTATTATTCATAACAATCTTTTATCCAAGAAGGCTTTATCGGTTATTTGATAAAGGCGTTCCAATCGCTAATCTTGGGGAGATGGATTCATTTACCCTTGCTGTCCTTCATCGCAAAAGTCAGCTGCAGCATAATGACATAATCAGTTCTTTATTCCGTCTCCACCAAAGCGGAATCCTTTCAATGGAACACACATTAGCTAGAGCTTCTTATTTGGAGGACGAAGAGGCACCAGATCACACTTATCACTTTACCCTTTTAAAGGATGAACAGAAGCTGAGAAATTATGAGAGAGACATTATTGACTGGTTATTTACAATAGATAATACAGGTAAAAAAAGCTTCTCCTTGGATCAGCTCCCTTTTCCAACAAAAACAGAAAGGCAGAAAAACTGGCGTTTAGAAAAAGAGTATAAACAAGCTGAAAAAAAATTTCATCAGACTTTTAAAAAATGGAGAAAATCTGTCCTTCATGATCAGGAAATAAAAAAATATGTTAGAGTCAATCCAATAAGAAAATGGCTAATAATAGCGGGATCTCCATTATGGATCCTTTATTCCCTCTTAAGCGCCTGGATGGGCAAGGCCGATCTATATAATATTGTCTTAATCCTTCTGTTTTTAACAGGCGGCTTGGCAATGATGTATATTAAAAAAGAAAGACGATTTGCCCTATTAGCTTATTTGTTTATCGGTTCTATCATTACTAGTTTATTTACCTATGAAATAGATTTTATGTATATTACAGTTTCTACTGCCCTCGTGGTTACCGCCTTATTCGTTCCGGTACTCGATATTACGATGAAAGGTGTGCCTTATTTTAAAGGAATTCAATCATTTAAAAAGGCGATTCGTTCCGGTAACTTTGATTTTGAAAGCTCAAAAGGGAAAATGGAAAAATGGTATCAGCACGCACTCTCTCTAAATCTATTTATAGAATTAAAAATTAGATATGCAAACATCTTTTCAGAGCAGATAGAGGGGCTATCACCACTTTTAAAGATTTCCGCAGAAACAACAGATATTTTCCAATATCCACACCACCATTACTACCACACATACTCATCGCAAAGCTCAGGAGGATCTTCTGGAAGCGGTTCAAGCGGTTCAAGCGGTGGCTCTGGCGGCGGCGGGGGAGCGGGCGCGTTTTAAAACTAAGCTCCTCTCCATCCCTCAATTAGGAAAGTCATTTGTAATATTAATAGTTCATAAGGCCATTCCCTGCCTAATGGTAAGGAATGGCCTTTTTGTGAAAGAAATCTTCTTTATGCTCTATTTATTTTCCAGCTCTTTATACCATTTATCCTTCCACGCTTTCACCTTTGCATCAATCTCATCAGATGCCTGTTTTGCTTCCAATTCTTTTTCCTCTTTAATTGCTTTGAAGTGATCATTACGCAGATCTCGCATTTCCTCTGCCTTTTCCCTAACTTCTAATCCAATCTCACGACTGATAAGTTCTTTATTCTGTAAATAAAAAGTAGCCATTATAATTCGACTGCCTTCTCGCTCAGAAGCATTATAAAGAGAACTATGAATATCAATTAGTCTTTTTTGTTGATCCACATATTCATTGAGCAAAATTCCTTGCTGGCTGAAAACCTGCATAATACTCGGCTTCCACTTTTTCAGGATCACATCCTCGAATTCCGACTTATCACGAACTGTAGCATAATCTCCTCCACCAGCCTCCGCTACTTGCTTAAGCTGTTTTTGACCCTCATCATCCACATCAAAACCAATAATATTTACCTTAGCTTCAATTTTACTTTCATTTAGCTGTTTAGCCGCTTCTACAGGATTGCCGCCACAGGTTTCGATACCATCACTTACGATATATACGATATTCTTGTATTCTTCATGAGGATAGTTAGATAGAAGTTCATTTGCTTTCTCAATTGCTCCTGCCAAAGGCGTCCAGCCGCTTGCCTGAAAAGAATTCATCGCTTCATTGAACTTATTCCCTTCATAAGGGCTTAATGGATAAAGGGTTTCAATTGATTGACATGACTTTTCTTTATCCGAATCCTTCCCTGATCCGATATGGCCATAGGCAAAGAGAGAAACATTTACATCCCCCTCAAGCTGGTCTGTAAACTGTTTTATCGTCTCTTTTGCAAGGTCCATTTTCACTCCACCAGGGACATTTGCTTTCATACTTCCGCTCGCATCCATTAAAATGACCACATTTGTTTTCTGTTTCTTTGCTAATTCAATTTCATCCTCCCCGTCTGGGAGTTCGGGCATGACATAGCCATGCTCATATGAAATTAATTTCTCATAATTCGACTTGTATTGTCCTGAGGCAAGCTGGTATACAAGATAATCATAGACTTGATCACTCGCTAAATCTTTATTTTTCTCAAAATAAGCCTGGAGCTCTTCATTTACAATCGGAGTAAACTTCTCATCAATAAATTTACTGTATTTAAAATAATCCCAACCATCAAGAATCTCTAACTCCGGATCCATATGCTTTTCAACAAGCTTTCCGGGTCCTTGGGCAATCATTCCCTCCAGCTCTCTTGGGGCTTTTGGAATTTCTTCGTCTGCTTGTTCCTTTTCTTTGTCCTTATTAACGATTTCCTTCTTTACTTTTGTTTCGTCCTTTTCATTTGACGATGGTTTTGCCTGTTCGGAACAGCCAGTTAATAAGAGAAAGCATAGAATAATAAAAAAATAGCTTCTTAGTTTATCAAACTGAATATTCCGCATATTTAATGCGCTCCTTTCACATGCGCAACCTTTTATAAATGAAATTAATTCTTACTGCTTATTCTTTTTATCTATCGCTTCATTAATTTTTTTGTTTCCTTCGTCAACATAGTTACTCCATTCTTGGTTGCCATTGTCTACGCTTTCACTCCAAGCTTGGTTACCCGTATCTACTGCATATCTCCATTTTGCATCTCCATAATCAACGATCATAGAAAACATATTTGCAGCTGGATGATTATAATCTTCAAATCTTTCCTTCAAATAGGCCTGAGCCACTTTCATCCGTTCTTTTTCTCGAATGCTTTTTTCCTTCATGCTTTCCTTTGTATCCATTGAAAGCTTTTTCTTTTCTTCTTTTATTTCTAAAGCTTGCGCTTTTCCTGCTTCCTTCCACTCCAGCCATTTCCTCTGAATTTCTTCGTATTGCGCTCTCATATATCTTTTTAAGTCGTGTTCAGAATTTACATAAGTAAATTCTCCTTTGCCTGCACTCGCTACTTCTTTTAACAATTTTTGACCTTCATTGTCCACATCAAATCCAATGATATTTACGACTGTTTCAATGTCAGCAGAAACTAAATCCTTAGCTGCTTGAACAGGATCACCGTCGCATGTTTCGATTCCATCACTTACAACGTATACGATAACATCTTCCGTATTTTCTGGAATATCTTCTTTAACTGTTTCCAATGCAAGAGCTATAGGAGTCCATCCAACTGGTTTTACTTTGTCTAAAGCTACATTAAACTTTGCAGAATCATAATTACCATTGTAAAAATTCTCCGTACTGCTGCATGATAATTTTTTATCTGAATTACTTCCTGATCCTTTGTGACCATAAACACGCAGTGAAATTGTTGCATTTTCTGGGACTTGTTCGGCAAATTCTAAAACAGCTGCTTTGGCTGCTTCCATTCTTGATTTATTGCCAGATGGCGCTTTCATGCTCCCGCTTGCATCAATTAATATCGCGTAATGTGCAGTCTTCAGAGTTGGAGCATTGACCGCCTCATCTGGACGTTCAATCTCAACATTAACTGAAGAGTCAAAATGAAGAAGAGTTTCCATTTCATTATGATAATCCTCAGAAAACAAATAAATCAGTTCCTCCATATATTGTTCTTTCGTTAAATGATCAGGTAATTGATCCAATGCCTCTTTCACTTTTTCCTCATCGTATTGATCACCACTGTATATACCAGGATATCGAAGCAATTCTTTTTCAATATCCATTAACTCTCGGCCCGGGTTCTCGATTTCATAATACTTAACTTCTTTTGAAACGTATTTATCCTCCGTTTCTTTTTCCACCTGTTTCGGTTCAGTCGTTTGAGATTTAACCGATTGATTATCCTTTTCAGAACAAGCTGTGAGCAAAATTGACAGCATAATGATTCCGTATAGTAGCTTCTTAATATTGATTCCCTCCTTATTTGGCCTTTCCTTTATACAAATTTATTTTACATTATTTCCAAAATTTGTACCTCGGATTATACAAAAATAGGAAATAAGTAATATAATCAGAAGAAACCGGCATATTTTTAACGCCTATCAAAAATTTTCACTTTCACTAGTGAACATGTCTTGAGCACATAATACCCAATGGTTTTTACTTTTGGGTTTAAATTATCCAAAATAAAAACCTTGAAAGGCTAAAAGCCAATCAAGGTTTGTTCTGCTCCGTAATAACTAATTGAAAAGTTTCTAAGACTACTATTCTCTTTAATATCCACGCTATGACTAATAAAAAACACAAAGAAGAGTCAATCAACATTTATTACGATTAAGTGAAACTTCCATTGGTGGGGGCTTTCTTTCATCCCCCACTTAGGTTTCTTTGATTCTCTTGTAACCTTGAAGTGGGGGTCTTACTGCCCGTTAATCTGCGATAAATTATGCTGTTGTATAAACCTCTTCTTTATTAAGCTCATGGCGAATCGTTGCTTGTGCTGCTGCTAAACGAGCAAGAGGTACGCGATATGGCGAACAGCTTACATAATCTAAACCGATTTTGTAGCAGAACTCAATGGAACTCTTCTCGCCGCCATGTTCTCCACAAATACCCGTTTTTAGCTTAGGTTTTGTTGTGCGTCCTAGTTTTACACCTGTTTCAACAAGCTTCCCGACACCATTCTGATCAAGGACGGCGAACGGATTTTCTGGAAGAACTTTGTTTTCGATATAGGCCTGAAGAAATTTACCTTCTGCATCATCACGGCTGTAGCCGAATGTCGTTTGCGTTAAATCATTCGTACCAAATGAGAAGAAGTCCGCTTCCTCTGCAATTTGGTCCGCTGTTAAGGCAGCACGTGGAATTTCAATCATCGTACCAACCGTATACGCAATTGCTTTACCTGTTTCTTCTTGTACATAATTAGCAGCATCAATAACTACCTGGCGCATTTGCTTTAATTCATTCACATGGCCTACTAGGGGGATCATGATTTCTGGCTGAACTTCAATTTCTCTTTCAGCTAGCTTTGCGCAAGCATAAAAAATTGCCTTCGCCTGCATTTCATAGATTTCTGGATACATCATTCCAAGGCGGCAGCCGCGAAGACCTAGCATTGGATTATACTCATCCAATTGGCGCACCTTTTTCAGCAACTGCTCTTTTTTCTTCAACTCCTTAGATTGTGGGTTTAATATTTGCAGCTTTGTTACTTCAACCAGAAGCTCCTCTTTATGAGGTAAAAATTCATGAAGCGGTGGATCTAGCAAGCGAACTGTGACTGGGTATCCTTGCATCGCTTCAAAAATCCCTTCAAAATCGCCTTGCTGCATTGGTAAAAGCTGTTCAAGCACTTCCATTCTCTCTCTGGAATTTTCCGCTAAAATCATTTTTTGAACAATTGGAATCCGTTTTATGTCCATAAACATATGTTCCGTACGGCATAATCCAATTCCACCTGCACCAAATTCAAAGGCTTTCTTCGCATCTTCTGGATTATCAGCATTAGCACGAACCCCAAGTTTACGTTCTTCATCGGCCCAAGCAAGTAAACGCTGGAATTCATCGGATAGTTCTGGATCAATCATTGGTACTTCCCCTATAATAATTTCACCAGTAGAACCATCGATTGTAATGATATCTCCATAATGAACGACAGTTTCATCAACCACAAATTGTTTCGCTCTTAAATCAATCTTTATTGCCTCACAGCCACAAATACAAGCTTTTCCCATTCCTCTAGCAACAACTGCTGCATGACTTGTCATCCCACCGCGGCTTGTTAAAATGGCTTGCGAAGCCACAATGCCATGAATATCATCTGGAGTAGTTTCTGGCCGGACAAGGATTACTTTTTTGCCTTCATTCGCTAATTGTTCTGCTTCATCAGCATCGAAGACAACCTGACCAGTAGCGGCACCTGGAGATGCAGGCAACCCTTTTGCTAAAATTGCTTTTTGGGTAGAATCATCGATACGGCGATGAAGAAGCTGATTTAATTGATCAGGGTCCACACGAAGGAGTGCTGTCTTTTTATTAATAATTCCTGCATCCACCATCTCTACCGCAATCCGAATAGCAGCTTGTGCAGTACGCTTGCCATTACGTGTTTGGAGAATGAAAAGCTGGCCGCGTTCTACCGTAAACTCGATATCCTGCATTTCTTGATAATGTTGTTCAAGAAGATGACATGTATCTGCAAATTGCTTGTAAACGTCTGGCATTTCATTCTGTAAAGTAGCAATCGGTTGCGGTGTACGAATACCTGCAACGACGTCTTCTCCTTGGGCATTGATTAAATATTCACCATAAAGCTTTTGTTCACCAGTCGATGGATTTCTTGTAAATGCAACACCGGTACCCGAGTCACTCCCCATATTTCCAAATACCATACTTTGAATATTCACGGCAGTACCCAGATGGTCAGGAATTTTATTCAGACGACGGTAAACAATGGCACGCTGATTATTCCAAGAATTAAACACCGCATTTATAGCAAGAAAAAGCTGTTCCTTTGGATCTTGAGGAAATGCTTTTCTCGTATGTTTTTTTACAATTTCCTTATAGCCTGCAATTACTTCTTTCCAATCCTCAGCCGTTAATTCTGGGTCAGAGGAATAACCCTTTTGTTCACGCATTTCTTCTAATAATTGCTCGAAATAAAAAGTATCGATTTCAAGGACAACATTACTGAACATTTGAATGAAACGGCGGTAAGAATCGTATGCAAACCGTGGATTATTAGTTAATTTCCCCAAGCCGATAACAGTTTCATCATTCATCCCAAGATTTAATATCGTATCCATCATACCAGGCATTGAGAAAACAGAACCTGAGCGTACAGAAACAAAGAATGGGTTTTCAGGGTCTCCGAGCTTTTTGCCCATTTTCTCTTCTAAACGACTTAAAGCTTCAAGTGTCTGCTGTTCTACTAATGAAGGTATTGTTTTATTAGCTTCATAGTAAGCATTACAAGCTTCTGTTGTAATCGTAAAACCATATGGGACCGGCAAACCAATTCTAGTCATTTCTGCTAGATTTGCTCCTTTCCCTCCAAGCAAATCTTTCATATTCCCTTGACCTTCATGAAATAAATAAACGAATTTTCTCATGATTAAAAGCTCCTCTCTTTTTTTAACACTTCTAAAATTAATCCAGCCGTTTCTTCTATTGCCTTATTTGATACATTGATAATAGGACAGCCTACACGCTTCATGATTTTTTCAGCATAATCTAGTTCGTCAAGGATCCGCTCATAGCTTGCATAATTCGCTTGTGAACCTAATCCTAAAGCCTTTAGCCGTTCTTTGCGTATGTCATTTAATTTATCCGGAGAAATGACCAAGCCGATACAATTCCTTCTAGGGATTTCGAATAATTCATCCGGCGGCGGAACCTCTGGAACTAGCGGAACATTTGCGACTTTAAACCGTTTATGCGCCAAGTACATTGATAATGGCGTTTTTGAAGTCCTTGAAACACCTATTAAAACAATATCTGCCTTTGTAATTCCTCTTGGGTCTCGTCCATCATCATATTTCACAGCGAATTCAATTGCTTCAATTTTTCTAAAATATTCTTCGTCCAATTTTCGCATTAATCCGGGACTATGATGAGGCTCTTTATTAAACCTAGTTTCAAACGCATTCATTAATGGATTAAGCAAATCAACCGCTAATATCCCCTCTTCTCGTGCTCTTTTGTCTAAATATTCCTTTAAAGCAGGAATGACAATCGTATAAGCAATGATCGAATAATCTTTATTAGCTAACATTATGACATCTTCAATATCTTCAATGTCATCCACATATGAATTTCTGCGAATTTCAATTTGTCCTCCGTTAAACTGTGTTGCTACTGCTTTTACAACAAATTCAGCCGTTTCTCCAACAGAGTCAGAAACTACATAGACCACTTCTTTCCGTTCCAATATTTCAGCATCTCCCCTGAGTCTTATTTGCCTTCAATTAATTCTAAATAACCTCGTGTTATCGTCGTTTTTGTGATTCGTCCTAATAATAAATATTTATTCTTTTCCCCCTTTACTCCCTTTACTACAGGCAAGGAATCAATATGATAATTAATCATTTTCTTTGCAGCCTCTAGCAAGGTTTCATCGGGAGAAATGGTAGTAATATTCGGCATCCTCGTCATGATCACACTTACTGGCACTTCTTGAAGATTTCTATTTCCGAGCGCTGCCCTAAGTAAATCCTTCCGTGAAACAACACCAGCCAAATGGCCCTCTGAATCAACTGCATAAAGTGTACCAACATCCTCTAAAAATAACTGGACAATGGCATCATAAACGGAAGTTGAATATTCAACGACAATCGGATGCGCTTTAAAATCATTTACTTTTTGTTGGATAAACTGTTCCGACTGACGCATCATCTGAAATTCTTCATTATAAAAATAACCAACTCGAGGTCTCGCCTCTAAATTACCGGATCTCGTTAAAATAGCCAGATCTGGTCTTAACGCTGCCCTTGAAAGCGAAAGTTTCTTTGCAATTTCATTCCCTGTTATTGGCCCGCTTCGCTTTACGATTTGAAGGATTTCATCCTGGCGATTAGATAGTTTAATCATTATCACCCTCTGCACGATAATAAGTGTGTTATATTTTATAGATCAATCACAAATATGTTATACTTTTTTTATATAGTATAACATATTTAACAAAAAATAAAGATATGAAAATTTGACAAAATATCAAACTGGCTCTACCGCCTTCGAAACTATTTATTATATTGTTTAGGCTGGCTATCCTCTGCATTTTTTGCCTGCAAAAAGCAGCCAAGTTATATCCTAGGGATTATAATTTTTCATTAATATTCATTATTTGTTCAATACTTCACAAACTTTTATTTTTTTTCCATGATATTCTAAAAATATAAAAGCTTAAAGGAGTGATAATGAATATGATCTGCGAATGGAAGGCTTTTTCAACTGATACAGAAACATATACGAAGGACGTGTTTGAGATTTAATTTTTTATAAAATTGTATGCGAAATATTTCACAATATGAGGTGAATAGATAATGGCGATTAATGAAAAAAATGCTGTAACAAACATGATCGATCTTCTTGTAAAGAATGGTCAGAAGGCCATGAAAGAGTTTCAAAATTACGATCAGGACGGTTTTCTTTACTTTGTATACTATGAATAATACGTTTGTAGATAGTTAAGATAATTAACGAAAATATACGCTAAGCCCTCAATCATGTCCGCATCGCGTTTTTTCTTACTCTAAGCTGAATCGGTACGATAATCCGAGTACTAAATTCCACTTATTAGAATGACTCGTTAAAAAAGCAGTGACGGACTAGGAATCCGAAAGACCTAGACTGTCACTGCTTTTATTGTGCTATCGTACTCGTTAGTTCAAACATGACTGGGCATTGAATGCCGAAGGAGCCCCCTGAGCTTCTTCTAGAATGCATATCACTTTATGCTCAGGAACCGTATTTCCAGTAACCAACCGACTACTAATGAATCGGTTGGTTATAATTATGGTGTCAAATGTTCAGCCTTGCCTGAAAATGAGAGCCGTCCCGAGTAGGGATGCGCCCGGTACAAAAACATCTCCCCTCGCCGTCTCAATAACCGGAAATCCGTTTGATTCAAGATGCTGTCGGGTAATAGAAAGGTCACGCACTTTTACTGCATATCCGGCAAATCCCGGTAAAGACGGGAGGGCTTCTCCCGGAAGCAGATCGGTTAATCGGGACTTAGGAATGATCGTAATGCGTCCGCCACCGAGATCAAACACACATGCCTCCCCCTCTTTTTGAGGCTGAGTTCCCAAATAAAGTCGATACCGCGCCGCAAATGCATCTAACTCTCCATCTTCGATACACAGGATCGCTTCGACTAACTCGATTGCCCCATTCGGATGCTCCATATGGATCTGTGTCTGCAAAGCGTCCGATGGTGGATTTTCAGCGAATGCCAACCGTCCTTCGGATACTTGTTCGTCATCGATTTCGAGTAAGCGCACAGGAACCATTTGCGTACCGGTCGACGTCTCCACGGGACTTTGTATCGTGTTGACACCTCCATGTCCGACTCTTCCCTGGTCCAGACGAGCCGCAGAAGTGATCGCATCGGAAGTGGAGAAGACCAAAATATGCGTTCCTTCAAAGCGGGCCAGACAACGAGAGATAGTGGAAACAGTACGTTTGATTGAGGCGATGATTCGAGAGAGAACGGCTGGGGGCGCCGAAAGCGGTATGAAATGGGCGTCACAAGGAATTCTCCCCCCTTCCTGTACAGTCGTTACGATTTCAATAAAATTGTCGGCAAAGTCGATATGAGCATTAGCTGCTCCAAATGCTCTAGGTGTCTCGCCTTCTTGTTCAGCCATTGTCGGATAAGCAGGTGGCTTACATAAGAAACCCAGCTTCCTGTACAGCTCCAACGCCATTTCCATATCATAGACAACATGCCCTACATGATGAATTTTGTTAATTTCGATACTCACGGCACAACCTCCTCATTAATAGAAACAAACCGAGTAGTCGCTATGTTTAATAAAAAAATTATGCTTTTAGCTCTAAGTATATTCCATCCCACAATTCCATCAACGCACGCTTCATTGAGGGGCCGTCGGTTCCTACTAGGATGCTTCGTATGCCGATTCCATCGGAAGAAGAAACAAACATCTTTGCAATTTGTTCGTCAGTCATAGATGTTCGGATTTCGCCTTTGTTTTTGGCATCGTGAATTACTTTCATCCAAGCATCCAACTCCGTTTGTTGGATTTCAGCAAACTTCTCCCGAAAATGCGGAAACAGCAACCTTCGTTTTAGTTTTTCACTAGTATTTGATTTGCGAATGCGATCGTCTCAGCGGCAGGAGGTTGTACCCCTTTTAGAGGATATTTATGGCCTAATTGTTCCCATTTATATACTCCAAGCTGATGATATGGCAGTACTTCTACTTTTTCTACATTTTTCAGTGTATCAATAAACGCTCGTAGATGACGTAAATCCTCTTCCTCATCTGTTATCCCAGGTACAAGAACATGACGGATCCAGACTGGCTTTTTCTTATCAGACAGATAGCGGGCAAACTGTAAAATATGCTCATTCGGCTTACCAGTTAATTTCTGATGGCGCTTAGGGTCAATATGCTTCAAGTCTAACAGCACTAAATCGGTATACTCCATTAATTGATCTAATTTAGCTTGGATTACCGGCTCATTCGTGTAACAACCACCCGATGTATCAATGGCTGTGTGCACTCCGATTTTTTTACATTTCTTTAATAACGCAATCAGGAAATCAAGCTGTAAAAGGGGCTCTCCACCGCTTACAGTAATACCGCCTCTGGAAGCTTCTATAAATGGAATATACGATTGCAGGTCATCGATGATTTCTTCCACAGTCATGCTTTTTCCTTTTCCTATTTCCCATGTATCAGCATTATGGCAATATTGACATCGCAACAAACAGCCTTGAGTAAACACGATATAACGGATACCTGGCCCGTCCACTGTTCCGCATGTCTCTATGGAATGAATATGTCCTTTCATTGCATTTCCCCCTCTCACAAGTAGGAGTTGGTAATTGCTCACCATTAATATAAGGCAATCTTTCTGCCAATCAGAGAGATTGCCTTTCCTCCTATTACATGCTTGCATGCATCGTACGGTTAACCACGTCAATTTGCTGTTCACGAGTTAATTTTATGAAGTTTACTGCATACCCGGATACACGAATGGTTAATTGCGGATATTTTTCCGGATGTTCCATCGCATCCATCAGTGTGTCACGATTGAACACGTTGATATTCAAATGATGGCCTTCTTTTTCTGTATAGCCATCGAGTAAAGCAGCCAAGTTCTTGATTTGTGTCTCTTCTTCTTTTCCGAGCGCCTTTGGAATAATAGAGAATGTGTTTGAAATTCCATCTAACGCCTGCTCGTATGGCAGCTTCGCTACAGAAAGCAAAGATGCTAAAGCCCCTTTTTCATCACGCCCGTGCATTGGGTTTGCACCCGGTGCAAATGGTTCTCCTGCACGTCTTCCATCAGGTGTATTTCCCGTTTTGTTGCCGTACACCACGTTAGACGTGATGGTTAAGATCGACATAGTGTGTACAGAATTACGATACGTTTTATACTTGCGCAGCTTTTTCATGAAGTATTCTACAAGTTCAACCGCGATAGAATCCACTCGGTCATCATTATTGCCGTATTTCGGGAAGTCACCTTCAATTTCAAAGTCGACTGCAATGCCGTTTTCATCCCGAATTGGTGTCACTTTTGCATATTTAATGGCACTCAAGGAGTCTACCACTACAGAGAGACCGGCTATACCCGTTGCCATCGTACGAATGATTTCCGTATCATGAAGTGCCATTTCTACACGTTCATAGCTGTATTTATCGTGCATGTAATGGATGACGTTTAATGTGTTGATATAAAGCTCTGCCAGCCACTCCATTGTCATATCAAATTTACGCATAACTTCATTGTAATCTAATACTTCAGATGTGATTGGCGCAAACTCTGGTCCTACTTGCGCTTTAGATTTTTCATCTTTTCCGCCGTTAATCGCATATAACAGTGCTTTTGCCAAATTTGCACGGGCTCCAAAGAACTGCATCTGCTTACCGATTCTCATTGCCGATACACAGCATGCAATACCGTAATCGTCTCCAAATTCCGGACGCATGATCTCGTCGTTTTCATATTGAATTGCAGATGTTTTAATCGACATTTTTGCACAATAGTTCTTAAAGCCTTCCGGTAATTTTGGAGACCAAAGAACAGTCAAGTTTGGTTCCGGCGCAGGACCTAAGTTATCTAATGTATGAAGGAAACGGAAAGAGTTTTTCGTTACTAACGGACGGCCGTCTAACGCGATACCTCCAATCGATTCTGTTACCCAAGTCGGGTCGCCGGAGAAAAGTTCATTATAGTCCGGTGTTCTTGCAAATTTTACAAGACGAAGTTTCATTACGAAATGATCTACTAATTCTTGTGCTTCTTCTTCCGTTAACGCACCGTTTTGAAGGTCGCGTTCAATATAAATGTCCAAGAAAGTAGATGTTCGGCCTAAGCTCATCGCAGCTCCATTTTGCTCTTTAATAGCAGCAAGATAAGCAAAGTATAGCCATTGGAATGCTTCTCTGGCATTTGTTGCCGGTTTCGAAATGTCAAAACCATGTGCAGCCGCCATTTGTTTCAATTCCATCAAGGAACGAATTTGTTCGGATAACTCTTCGCGAAGACGTATTACATCATCGCTCATTGTTTTACTCGTCAATTGCAAATCGTTTTTCTTCTCTTCAATCAGACGATCTACTCCGTATAATGCTACACGGCGATAATCGCCGATAATGCGGCCTCGTCCATAAGCATCAGGAAGGCCTGTAATAACGCCAGACTTTCTTGCCGCTTTCATTTCTTCGTTATAAACATCAAATACACCTTGGTTATGCGTTTTGCGCCAATCCCAAAAAATCCGGCTTATTTCCTCGTCTACTTTAAATCCGTAAGACTCACAAGATTGTTCCGCTATGCGAATTCCGCCAAATGGCTGCATGGAGCGTTTGAAAGGTCTATCCGTTTGAAATCCAACTATTTTTTCTAATCCTTTATTTAAATATCCTGGTTCATGGGAAGTGATCGTGGACACGATTTTTGTGTCCATATCTAACACACCGCCGTTTTCACGTTCCTGTTTCGTCAGTTCCATTACTTGCTTCCAAAGTACGTTTGTGGCGTTGGTTGCATCAGCTAGAAATGATTCGTCTCCACTGTAAACAGTGATGTTTTTTAAAATAAAATCTCTTACATCAATTTCTTTTTTCCACTTGCCGCCTCTAAACTCTTGCCATGCATTCACAACGTTTTCAAGTACTTGTGTCATAACGAAATCCTCCCTTTTTTATTAATACAGGATGTTATTATTGTATATAACAGCTTCTACATTAAGCATACTATTAATTTGGCTTTAGTTGCTCTTTCAATTATTAAATGTTTGTTAAATATTGAGCATTAAAATCTATGCTACAAATGTTTTTGATATTCTACAGAAAATATTGGTGGGGAGGAAGACGGTTATTGCATGGGAATGCTGGCTCTGGTTCTAGAGGATCGAGCTTTAGTTTTTTCCGAGGTGTTGTGTTTGTGAACATGTCTTGATCACAAAAAAACCAATGGTTTTTACTTTTGGATTAAACAATTAAATTACATTATCCAATATAAAAACCTTGAAAGGCATTTAGCCAATCAAGGTTTTAAAATCACTATTTGATTAAATTCTTTACTTCTTTGTAAAATCTTTCAGCATCACTTTTGTTTTTAGTAGTAAGCAGAAGATTATCCAAGAAATCATCAATAAAATGTCTAACAGTAGAATTAAATATATCAATTGAGATATAGTCAACTCCAGTTGGATATATAAAATTTATTCCATCGGAGGAATACATTAATTCATTATTCCATGCAATCTCTATTTCACCGTCAACCCTTCTGAAGAATATATCTGGTAAAAAAGAGCCTGCTCTATTGGAAAACCAGGAGTGTTTAAACTCCCATTCTTGTTTTGTATCGAACCATGTGTCAAATTCATCGTCATCGTCTGTCTCAAACAACAAACAATTATCTAAAAGCTCAAGAGAGTTATCCCCTTCCACTGGGAGAGGAAATGGCTCATCACTCAATATATACTTAAGATTTTCACTGAACCATTCGACAATGTAAATTAAATTCCATTGATAGGTCTTCACAATGTTCTCTCTTTCATATTGGCAAACATCTTTTCCTTTAACAGATAGTTTAAGTGTCCCCCATGTTTCTCCAATCAAACTATTTTCATAAAAAGGATTAGTAAGCAACTCATATTCAATACCAAATATGTCTTTATTACCGAACGTCTTCAGAGATAAGCACCTCACTTATTTTTTAATAGTTTATTGTATTCCACTTTTGTAATCTTACCATCTTTAAGCAACTGTCTTAACACATCGGCAGGTACTTCCTTAGCAGGATTCTTAACTTCATATGGATGCCAACCTGTATCTCCATCTGGTTGAAATTTAATAAGCTTTCCCTCATATATATTGTAAAGTTGCTTATTTTTAGAAGAAGAGTAAGCATTGTCCAATAACTCTTGCCCTATTTTAGTATTCGGGATAGGGTTTGGACTCCCCCAACCACTTTTCGGGTCATGTTTTGGACTAGGCTCATATGTTCTCTTAGGAATTTCACCCGTACCCTTACCAGAATCCCCTTTTCCCGAACCACCATTGTTCTTCGTGTTTCTCCCGCTTCCCTCACTAAAAGTTGTATGGCTTTGATGAGGAGGAAGGCCGCTACTGCCTGCGAATGCTGGCTCTGGTCCGGGAGTACCGAGCTTTAGTTTTTTTCCGAGGTGCTGTGCTTGTTTTTGTAAGGAGTTTAATAGTTCGTCTAGTGCTCTTGTTGCTGGAAAACGTTTGATTAGGGCATCAAGCAGGATGATCGCAGCTGCAATGGTGAGTTCTTGCGGCGGCATTTGTTTTGCTTTTTCCATCAACTGGCCGAACGCGCTTTTTGGGTCTTTGATCATATTGGCGATGGCACCCGAACTATCGAGCACATCCTTTGTAACCATCGCAGCACCAAAGCCTGTAAATCCTGCTGCAATGATCCCCCCGCCAGATGCTACCGTGAATAGAGCAATGGCAAGAGCAGTTGTTACAATCACGCCGGTTTTTTCATACCAGGTTAGCTTGTTCCACCATGTCGAAAGGTTTTCAAATAAGCCTGCAAAATAATAGGTGGAGTCAGCTGCCATTTGCGAGAACGTCCCCAAAATGAAAACTAAAAGAACAACAACTGCAACAGTTTGGTAAATGGCAGTCATCCTTTTCTGCAGCTTATTTCTTTTTCCCTCTCTTTCTTTTAAAAGAAGGGCGAATCCGAAAGCTCTCCTTTCCCGGAAAAAGCCCATCATACTTCCCCACTGCTTGGGCCCTTTAAAAAAGGACTGAGTCAATGTTGCTAGTTCCGTAAACGGTTCGATGATCTGCTCACTAGGAAGCAGTGGCAAAGAAGCTTTCACACGATTTAGTTGCTTATAATCCAAGTATACTGCTAGTAAAAGAGCCAGTACAAATGTCCACTTATACCAATGTCCCTGACCTGATAAATAGTGGGCTAATTCCACAAAAAGAACTGGTTTTAACACTGAAACCTGAGCATTATACATAGCATGATCAAAGATGGCCCATAATAATAGAAAGCTAGGCAGAAGCCAAATGATACGACCGAAACGCTTCCTATATATTATTGCAGCACCAATTCCTAACGCGACAAAGGCTGTCCACACATGGTGACCAACTGCTACAATGCTGCCTGCTTGAAAATATCCAGGAAACAAAGTATCAAATCCCCAAACCTTTTCCGCTGAAGTTAATAGAGTCTTAAATAAAGAGGCAAACAGCGATTCACGAGAGCTTACCCATGCTCGCAATACTTCTTCTATAAATTGAAAGCCAGTACCAAGAGCAGCACCAATCAAAGCATAATCGGCTAAACTGAATTGTCTTTCTTTACCCGTAAAAAATAGAAAAATCAATAGTGGCAGTAGTTTTACAACTTCTTCAACAATAGGGCCTATAAAGGAAGAGCTCCAAACATCATTTATCGATGAAGCACCATCTGCAAAAACAAAGTGAATTGACCACATGATTAGAGCAGCAATAGGCCCTGCCACCCATGTTCCAACTAGAAAAAAACGAGAAAAGAGTGCCCATGTTATCGTTTTACTGCGCGAAAGCATCCAAAATTGCCATAGAGCATAATAGCTCCAAAACAAAATAATGACCATACTTCGGCTAACAGGGATAAACAGCCAGAAAAAGATTGCAATGGGCAGTAGAACCCAAATAAGATATATATATATTTTTCTTATAGTCTTTAGTAATAAAGCATGCTTTTCTTTCCACTTTTCAAATCTCTCAGCTAGTTGTTCATTACGATTAATCATCCTTTCCCGAAATTGAAGAAAAATGATCTTTCCCCTCCTTTATCAACTAGAATGCCTTTAAGAAAATGGTAATAGCACTCGCCCAGCTTTCCTTACGTTTCTGTTTCATTTTGGGTACTATATTTTTTAATTATTCTGTATTCTTTTTTCGGAAAATACCTTGAAAGGCTACTCCTATCAAGGTATTAATTACTATTCTTTTAATACTACTGTGTGCGCAATTACATCATGCAGAGCCTGATTCTTTTTCGTAAAAAGAGCCATAATAAATCCAGCTAAAACGATAACAAACGAAACAATCTTCATAAAAAAGCGGATCGTTGATTTTTTGAAAGATAATTGTTCTCCAAACTCACTCGTTACTTTCAGCTTTAAAAGATGCTTCCCTATTGTTCCTTGATATCGGGAGCTCTCCATACAAGCAAAATATAGCCAAATAAACAACAACCAAAAAAGAAAGGCAACAAGCGCGCCGTATTCATATGCGTACGGAATTAATAATAAAAACAAAGGACCGATAACATCAATAAATAACAGCACATATGCCACGTAATATAATAGAGAGATAATGATCCCATCAATGCAAATGGCAATACCGCGTTCTATAAAGGTAGCTAATTTTTGTTCGTCTTCGGCAATATAGCTATCTGCCTTCATCAAATTTACCACCTACTACTCATTTTTTTCGGTATATTCAAGTAAATCATCTACAGAGTTTACCTGTAAAAAATCACTTGAAGACATGACCACTTCATATTGAAGGTATTTTAAATTATCCATTCCAGGAGAAATTTTTTTACCTTGATCTTCAAGCAATTTTTCTTCATAAAAAGAAACTTCAAACTGAATATTTTTGATGTTATTGGTTTTTACCCATTTTACTAATTCATATACTTTTTCCAGCTTTTCCATTTTGTTTTTTTCGTTCATATTTTCAAACACATATAGTTGAAATTTCTGATCATATCCCTCCGGATACAATTCCCTCAACTGCTTGTAATTCGGTATGTCTAATGGATTAATCTTTTCCTTTCTTAATGCATCATCTACCCATACACCAGTAGAATACTCCCAGACATTTTTGAATAATGAATGAACTAAAGGCTCTACTTCTTTATCGAACTCTTCACCCCATAATCCGTTCATATAAAAATCCTCGAATTTATTGCTATCTGCATAATAAAAGCCACCAAAATAAAACGTTTGATCTTTAGGAGAAAGAACAAAGTCGTATTTCCCTAACTCAGGTATATAGTAGGTTTTATCTGTTATAATAAATTCTTTCTGATATTTATCTTCTAAATATTTAATCATTTTTTCTTCTGCTATTTTTATTTCCTCCTCGCTTTTTTCCGGAAACGCTTGAGTGAAATAGTTTGTAACAGGCTTAATAAAAAAACGATACGGAACAAAGGTTGACGAAAAAATGATGATGCTCGCAATGCCCAGTTCAATGACTGCCTTTTTGGGTTTCAAGAATCCTTCGTTCTCCCCTAACTTCACCTTTTTATTGGCAATCCATAATGCCTCACCTGCCGCAATGAAACGAAAAAGAGTTAGAGGGAGTCGGAATCCAATTATATTTATATAAATAAGAATGATTCCAACAAAAATAAAGATTATTCCTTTCATCCGCTGTTTATTGTATAACTGACCAAGCCCTGGAAAAAGAAATGAAAAGATAGAAGCCAAAATGATTTTCCCCATCGAAACCCTCCTTTTCTTATTTTTTATCTACTCTTCTTAACATTCCTTCTTGCAAATAAGGTTCGAATGTACCAATCCCATGGTTTGTTGTCCCTTCCTTGAAATCCTTAACGGTCCGTGGAATTTTATTCTCAAACCTATCTTCTTTAATTTCCTCGGCTGCAAAATCATCAGATTCATAGATGATTAAATTTCCTGCCTCATCTATATCGTAAATAATTGTTGTACCAATGTGTACACCTAATTTACCAATCTCATCCTTCGCACTTATATGATTGATAATGAGGTCATTGTATAAATCCTTTTCATTATGTTTATTTATTAATCGAGAGTAGTTCGCATTTTCATTTGGATTTAACCCCTTCTTGATTAAATTCGGATATGAATCCAGTGCATCCTTATGAATTTGCATTCCAGGTCCATTAAATGTAACAGTTGGAATCTTATAATGTCTCCCTACTTCCTGAGCAATATTCCCTCCCAGTGAATGACCCACAATAACAATTTCATAGCCATTATACTTCTCCAGTACTTTTCTAGTTAATTCCTTTGCTTCTGTATGCTGTGGATTTGGAATCCCAAATACTAAAGTATAATCTGCATAGAAGTCTCTAAGATCATCGCCATTTGGTTCAGTTCCCCTGAAGGAAATAACAATCTTCTTTTCTTCTTTATTCACAAAAGTTTTTCCACTAAAACCTGCTATCCCAGCAGTTGATAGACTCTTGACTTCATTAAAGCTTTTAGGGATATAATCTTTTTGTGTTTGCTTTCTTTTCGAGGTTTCATACTTCTGATTCTCATTCTCCATATATGCTAAATCTGCAAAAGCCATCAAGTCTCTATCATTTATCGTTATATCCTTTATCGTACCATAAGGTCTTTCTGTTGGGTTAAAGTCAAAATAGCTGTTCAAATAATCTAATCGCGATTTAAAAATAACTTTTGTTAAATCATCTCTAACTGAATTTAAGTTTTTTAATTTTTCTTTTATATTTGTGTTAAAGGATTTTATTCCATTAAGAAAATCGTCTTTTTTATCCTTTATTTCTTCGAAAGCCAAGTCTTTTAAGTTGATCATTTTATTAACTTGATCATGCAGCTTATTATTTGCTTCAGACAGTGCATCCGTATCTAAGGATTGCAATACCCATTTAGACCCAATCCCTAAAAGACTAGTATTGAGAATATTTTCTCCAAACTCCGTTTCTGCAAAGTTACTCGTTTTAATTAATGCCTCAATAGCATTATACCGAATGTCTTCTGCTATTTTTGTGATGCCAGTTGTGATGGTATTAATGCCATCTAGTGTTAAATCGGTAGCATCATTTACTAAGTCAACTGTTTTATTTGCAATACCTTCTGCCCCTTCAATAGCCGAATCAATTCCATCCTTTATAAGGTTCGATGTCCCGTCAACAACATCATTAATTAGATGTCCTATTTCTTGTTCAAAGTTAAATGGGGGTTCATTAGGACTTGAAGAATCCTTATTATCCTTCTTATTTCCTGAGGGTTGGTCGAGTGGAGTATCCTTATCGTAGCTGTCTTCACTTTCTCCATTCTGATTTTCATTTCCATTTTGATTATCTCCATCCTGTTGATTCCAGTTGGGTTCATTCCACTTTGGCGGTGTTTTCCAACCAGGAGCTTGTTCCCCAGGCTGGTTGTTCCAAGATGGCTGTTTTTCCCATCCTGGTGATTCCCATGTTGGGGGAGTTTCCCAAGTGGATTTATCATTCCATGTTGGGGGGGTGTTCCAGGAAGGTGCATTTTCCCATGCATATGCATTTGGTATTTGCAGACCAATATTTGTAAACAATAAAGTAAAGATTGCTATAAGAACAAACATTACTTTAATAAGTTTATTCATTACTCCGCTCCTTTCTTTGAATTAGAGTATTAATTACAAATATTGAGAGTAATCTTGTTACTATTTGATATTCCATAAAGTGAATCCATTTGGGGTGTAACAGCCCGTTAATTTGCGATAGACATCTGTACTAATTAATAGTTTTTTAATTTTTAAGCTTAAATAAAAAAGTCATAAGCACTTGAAACTTATGACTTTTATGTTTTTACGAAAAGATTCATTTTTTCCTATTATTAATCCGCTCTACATTTTCGTTAAATAGATTATCAATTTCTTCCTTAACTTCTTCGTATTTTTTATCTTTGAGAACCCAAAGTCCATCTCTTAAATCAGCACTTAGCTTTAATATCTTCCTTGATTGATCGTTAGCCTTTTCTTTTAGGATCTCTGCCGATTCCTTACTAATCTGCCCGTTTTTATGTAAATCATCTGCAACATCAATAATATTCATTCGCTGCTGCTTATTCTTTTCCATCCATATATTTGAAGCATTAAAAATGTTATCCCATTGCTGATTATTTTCATCTTCTAACTGCTTGACTGCATCTGCAGCCCATTCTTCCCATTTTTGGGCTATTTCTTTTGAGCGGTCGAATTCATCTGATAATCCTTCTTGGTTTAATACCGTTGTGTATGTCCCTTTTGCAGCATCTGCAATCTCTTTTAATTGTCTTTGACCTTCACTATCAACATTGAAGCCAATAATATTAACGATTGGTGTAATATTTGAATCTGCAAGTTCTTGTGCTGCCTTTACAGGGTCACCCCCACATGTTTCTACTCCATCGCTAACTAAATAGATAATATTTGTGTGATTTTCACCGTTATATGCTGATAAATCGTTTTTTGCTTCTTCAATAGCCTTAGCAAGTGGTGTCCATCCTGATGGCTTAAAGCGCCTTAAAGCGGAATTTAAACTAGATGCACTATATTTTTTTAATGGATAAATAAGTTCATTACTAGAGCATGAAAGCTGTTTATCTTGGTTAGACCCGCTCCCTTTATGCCCATAAACCCGAAGTGCGACATTCGCATCTTTCGGTAGGTCTGCAGTAAATTCTTTTATTGCTTCTTTAGCCATATCCATCATAGGCTTGCCGTCAACTTTTTTGGCCATGCTTCCACTTGCATCTAGGATTATTTCAACATTCAGATGCTCTTTAAAGCGATAGCGATCGTCCTCTAAATCTGGTCTTCCAAACAATATTGTATTTAATTCTTTTAAAATATCATTTGGCCCTGGATAGTCTTCATGAAACAAAGAATAAACTAATCGCCAATATGGCTCGATTTCTTCATCTGTTGGCTGATCCTTCTTCGGATCTGAATCTCCTATTTTAGGGAGCTTATCAAAATGTTCAAGAATATATAACTTTTCATCTTCTGTCAAATCACGGTATTGTCTACCTGAAAATGCCCCAACCGGATAGGCAACGATTTCATCAATCTTTTCTAAAGTTGATGGAAGATTAGCCAAAATTTCTTCTGCATCTAATTGCTTTGGCCTGTTCTCTTCTAATAAATCATCCTCAATCTCCACATACTCTTCATTATTACTTTGCGGCTTCTCAGATGCTTCTTTTGTGGAATCTTCTGTTGAGCTTATAACAAATAAAAATGCTGAGATGATAGAGACGAGCAAGATTAATATGATTATATAGCGCTTATGAAAATATTTTATCATCAAATTACAAGCTCCTTTTAACGAATATTTTCGTCTCAGCATTCTTAACCTTTTTATAGAATAGAGTAATTTCCACATACTCTACTTATTACGTTTGAATTCCAATGTGTTGCTCAACTTTTTAAAAGTGAATGCGTTGGAACTTCATGCGTTTTATCGATCTTAATATCATTGAACATATTTGTAACAAGAATAACTTGGAATGGTAGGATAAACATTTGTAAAACGATTTTTGTAAACAAAAATACGAAATACGTATCAGTATAGAAAGAAATAAAAATAAATAAAACATTTTCAAATAATAATTGAATGGCCGTTATGGCTCCAATTATTACTAATGTAATTAAAAATCTCTTTTTTACTAAGCTGACTGACTTCCTAATTGCTGCTTTATAAGACTTAACACCATCCGCAATAAAATATGGAACAAAATAAAAAAGAAGTAATATGATTAAACCTGGAATGACAAAAAGTAATCCGCCAAAAAATACGAATAATGCATACAGACAAGCAAAGACGTACATGGAAACCATTCTATCCATTGAAAAACCTAAAGATTTCTTAAATATCGATTCCTCATCCTCATGGTCCAAAATGGTAAGCTTAATAAATGGAACTTGGGCAATTGTTAAAAAAACTAGCATAAATATCCCATTTGCGGCATCACCAACAACTCCGGGATATTCCATAAAGCTCGATTGCCTATAGATAAAATTCACAATAACAGTATGCAAAAATAGAAGCGGTACATACGTTATTAATGACAAGCAAATAAGCGGTACAAATTTACTCGAATATAAATAGATTGAATTAGATAAAATTCTTTTCATATATTTGACCTGCCGTTATTTTGGATTTCTAATTTTGTAGGCTATTTTCTCTTCAAATGCTATCAATCTACTTTTCTCCATCATTTTATTAAATGATTGTTCCAAGTTTGCAGGATCTATCTGAACGTTCACTTGCTTAAAATCATCATCAAATCCTTTCATCGTTTTTGTTAATGCTCCATTATTCGAGTCTATAGAAGCAGTCAAAAGAGCAATCATTTTTTTCCGCGACGATGATGGGATATTGGTTGGCTCCTCATTTAGGCTATTAATAATTTGCTGGTAATCATCCATTAATTCGAATTCATTCAGGCCATATTCAAACATCATAGCATTATACTTTATACATACATCTCTCATCTCATTTAGGATTTCGTCATCAAAAAATCCCTGCTTCTTCGTAGCTATGCGCTGTAATTGGCCTAATGTGTTAACGAAGTCTTCAATTCTTTTACTGTTCCCGATCGCGTATGTTGTGTAGCTGATTACTTTGTCAACAGACGAAGCAAGCTCTGGATCTTTACTGCTCAAATTCGTTTTATGCTCCGATAATAAGGAAACAACTTTCTTATATGGATCCATATTTTTTAACATTTGCGGAACCATCTCCTGCATAGCTCCATGGATCATCGTATTGAATCTAATCAAGGAGGTAGCTGGAGCCTTTGCCTGTTCAAATGGAAGTACATTTCCTTCATAATCTAATATTAAATAACCTGTAATTCCTTTACGCATTTGTTCATATAGAGTTAGAAAATAATAGTCATTTCCATCAAAATAGGCAAAGTCCCACATATCCCATTTTTCTAATAGTTTTTTATACTGTTTAATACTTTTTTGACGTGTTTTTGTAGGCTTTGTTTCAATCACAACTTTCTACTCACCCCTTAAATTTCGATGTTAACCAATTCCACGCTTTCTTACCCTTTTTCGTAACATTTTCCCAGATTTCTTTGCGGTTTTTCCAAAGCTTTCTACCTAAGCTGACTACACTTAATCCTGCACCTACGACAACCATGCCTGCCGCAATCGGCTGCGCGCCTGGAATCATCGCCACAAAAGGTGCAGCTCCTGTTAAAATACTGCCTGCATTATCAACCAATCCCCAAGCGGCATCACTTTTTTCATCGGCTGTGCTGCTAGCATTATTCAGCTTATTAACATTTCCTACGGTATCCCAAATGGTTAATGGCATTGTAATGGCTGAAACTACTGGATTTCCTGGTGAGAAGGTTTTCCCAGCTCTCGCTAATTCCTCAGATTTCCTTGCATATTCAATTAAATCTCCTGCCTTTTTTAGATCACTTAATTCCTTTACTCCTTGATAAGTTTTGTACGCGTCGTATGTGTCTTTTGATTTTTTATATACGTCATACCCATCATATACTGCACCAACCGTTGGATCACCTTTTGTTATTAGCTTAAAACCGGAAATCCCCATTTTCTTTCTGTTATCAAGATAGTCTTTAAGAGTCAAATCCTCATTCAGACCTTTGGAGATATATTCAATATTTCCGCCTACAATATCCTTTACGATAAATTTTATTGCATCTTTATCGGTAGCAGGCTTAAAATCCCAAAAGGGAGCTTCAGAATCATCAGCCGAGTTATCGGTATTGTCTTTATTAGTATTATTTTTATTATCCTTATCCAAGTCTACTTGATTATTAGTCTGGTCTTTTGTTTGTGGATTATTTTGATCATTAGGTGGCATTGGGGAGTTTTGATCACCCGGTACATTTGGCTGTAATCCATCTGGAGATGTGGGGTCATTACTATTGCTGCCATCGCTATTTTGACCTGGCGGTTGATTCGAACCTGGATTCTGCCAATTAGGATCATTCCAGTTCGGTTCGTTCCAATTTGGTTGATTTCCCCATGGTGGCTGGTTTTCCCAACCCGGACTCTTCCAATCTGGTGACTTTTCCCATCCTGGGCTCTTCCAATTTGGTGATGTGTTCCATGATGGCTGTGTATTCCACCCAGATGATTTCCATTTAGGCGACTCCCATTTAGGCGGGGTTTTCCATGTTGGCTCGTTATTCCAGGCTGGCGGAGTATTCCATGTTTTCGAATCTTCCCAAGCAAAGGCATGCATTGTGAAAGCTCCGATATTAATAAACAATAAAGTAAAGGTTGCTATAACAGCAAACACTATTCTTGTTAATCTCTTCATTTTTTCACTCCTTTCCGCCAATATAAATTATGAAAGAATTCATGCTTTTTACGGGAAGGTATATTCCCAATTGTAATTGCCAAAACGATTTAGAAATTCAAATTTTAGCCCTTCGCCTTTTTGCTTTATCTTTCTTTTATCCTCCGGAAACAATTCATCATACTTGACAGCTTTATATTTAGTTGCTGTAATTACTTCTACTCTATTATTCTTATTAAATAGCTTAATTTTTGTTCCGGAAAGTTCACCATTGTTGGATTCGATATTGTCTCTTACAACTTGATGGACTCGACCAGTTGCACTTATAAGTTCAGTATTTACAAATCCTTCTAAAGCTCCAAAAATTCCAGGCAACTTTGATTCGATAACTTTATTTACCGCCTTATGAGTTATTTCTATTTGTGATAAATCAGAATTAGAGCCGCTAATTTGAGATATTTCGTTACGTAATTGAATTTTAATAGAGTCTTCAAGATACAAATCATATCTTTTCATCGCTGTATAATGTTGTAGCTGATAGGCATCATATAATTCGATAGCATTTTTTAAGCCATCTAACACTTCTCCCGATGCTGCCATGCTTGCCTGTTCAGCATTATTTGACGCTTTTTCCTTTATAATAAATACATTTGCAAAGCTTCCAATAATGACAAACATTAATACTAGCATGCTGAGAGAACCGAGCATAAATATCATGGTATTGCCCTTTTCATTTTCTATTACATTCTTCACTTACTCCACCGTCCTGCCGCTAATTGATTTTTCAAAGGTTAATGGAGGAACGGTGCCCAAAAACTTTTTAGGCAAAAACTTTAAAGTCATATCTACCTTTACTGTTGCTTCGAAATTTCTACCTGATGAATCAATAGCAACAGCCCCATTCAGCTTCAATGTAGCTTTTGCTGAATTAATAATCTTTTTTGCAGCATTATTTGCTTCTGAACTGTCTTTTGTAACCGAATAAACCTTGGCCGCTTCATTTGCAGCAGATTGAGTAATGATTACTGCATAGCCTGCAACAAGAAATTGCCAAAGAATCATCATTAAAAGTAAGACAAGGGGCACCATTGAAACGAATTCAATGATGGCTGACCCTCGTTCATTTTTAAGTAATTTCTTCATCTACTTATCTAGTCCCCCTACTCTATTTTTCCTTGAGAGACGTTCTTGTTATAAATTTCTTTAATCTCAGCTAAAGATGAGGATAAATTCTCATCTCTTGCATCAATGAGTGTATTCTTCATTTCTTCAACTAAACCGTAATGAAGATCATAGAATTCCTCTGCCATTTTATACGTTGTTAATTCCTGCTCTTTTGTAATCTTCTTCTTTGTATAGAGACTTTGAAGAGAAAAAGAAATTAAATATTTTTCTTTAGAAATATTATTTTTCCAAGAGTTTGAAAGTTTGTAAATAGACGTCTTCTGTTTATCTGCATTTTTAAAAATTCCTGACTGTTCTTTTTGATACCAAGTCATCCATTTATATGCGTCTGCTGAGGCCTGATTGAATTGGCTCTTTAATTGCTCTTGATTACGGACATTTACATAGGTTCCGCCAGCTACCTCAGCTACTGCCTTCAATTGCTGCTCGTCTTTTGTATCTAAATCAAACCCGATAATGTTAACAACAGGAGAAATCTCTGATTCCTTTAAGCTTTTCGCTGCTGCAATCGGATCACCGTCACAAGTTTCAACCCCATCACTAACTAAGTAGATAATATTTCGGTGATTTTCACCTTTATATTGAGATAAGTCCTGTTGAGCTTCAAGCAGTGACTGTGCTAGCGGTGTCCAGCCTGCTGGGTTAAATTTCCCAAGTGCCTCTGAAAGCCCAGATTCACTGTACGGCTGTATAGGATAAATTAACTCGTTTGCCGCACAGGACATTGCTTTATCAGCATTGGAACCTGTGCCCTTATGTCCATATACACGCAGTCCTACATTAGCCTGTTCAGGTAAAGATGAAGCAAATTCCTTAATGGCCTCTTTGGCAGTTTCCATCATAGACTTGGAACCAATCATTTTTTTCATACTTCCACTTGCATCAAGAATAATCTCAACATTAAACGTTTCCGTTTGTTCTTCCTTCGAAATTTCCTCTGAGTCTGGTGTTGTGGCTATACTCAATGAGTCTATTATCACTTTTGGGTCATCATAATCCATTTTGAATAAGGAATACATATAATCTAATAAATTTGATAACTCTTCTTCACTAGCATTTTCTGAAAGAGGAGGGATTGCTTCTAACGCTGCTTGAACAGCTTCATCTTTCACTTTTGTATCCTTTGAAGCAAATAATCCAACTGGATAAGCAACTACCTCTTCTAGACCATTAGGCATTTTGGGTGCATCAAGGGTGAACGGATCTTCTTGTTGCACCTTTTCTTCTTCAGTAGCTAGATCACTTGTTGAATCATCCTCATTTTCAACCTTAGTAGCCTCGTTTTTTTCTATATCTTCAGTATTTCCGCTCTTTTCTTGGCAACCAAATAAAAAGATGAAGCAAAGACAAATAATAGCTGCTGGGGTATAATATTTAGGCATGTTTCCCCTCCTTTCAAAAGTGGACTATTCGGTAATCAAGTATTGATACCTTCAATCATGGCCTTTAACTTATTAATGATTGTTTCTGCTAAATCCCCACCACTGCTCTTCATCGCTGTAGCAAGAGCGAACATCAATGCAATAATTACAGCTGCTAATCCAACCCACTCAATCGTGGAAACTCCCTTTTCATTGGCCACTCTTCCCTTAATGCCAACATAAATTGCTGTTAATCGGTTATTCATTCTTTCTCTCATTTCAATCAGTTTCTTTTTCATTTTTTTCCTCCTCAAATATTATTAATTTAACAATCAAATAAAATGGCCATCCTAAATGCATTAAGTATTAGAGATTAATACTTGAAGCATCACCCCTTTCAATGATTCATACTAGTTTGAAAATAGTTTAAATATACTATCTTCCCCATAAAACATATTAAGAATGATTAAGCCTAATATCATTAACATGATTAATGGTGCAATAATAAATGATGTAATAAGGGTAACCTTTGGAGATGCTTTAGCCGCTTTCTCCTTTACTTGCTCTAAGCTTATTCTTCTCATTTCATTCGCTTGGTTTCGAAAGGTTGTAGCAACTGGCACTCCCAATCTTGACCCTTGAATTAACGATTTAATGACATTTTGGAAATCCACATTATCGTTTCGATTAAGCATCTCTGTATAAGCCTTTTCTCTCGGTACGCCTAATTCTATTTCTTGAATAAACCGTGAAAACTCTTCTTGAATTGGCCCAATATAATAGCTAATAACCTCCTTAATAGCTCCGTCCAATCCAGAACCAGCTTGTAAACTTATACTTACGGTATCCAGGAAGTCCGGTAAATCTCTTCTAAGAAGCTCTTGGCGATTTTTCGCCTTCCCTCTTACTAAAAAAATAGGAATAAAAAAACCTATAAATGGTAATGTGACAAATAAAACATTTGCAAAGGGGAACCCTAAAAAATACAGAAAAGTTCCGAGGATGAAGCCGATGATGACACATACAATTTTAAATCCCTGAAATCGGGCAACTGATAATCCATAAGGATTCCCTGCCTTTTTTAGCAGCACTTCAACATCAGGCGACTCACTATAAAAATTAATTCTTTCTCCTAACGCTGAAAAGTCATCAGCATAGCGTGATAGAAAGATAATGAATCGATCGAGAGTTGATTTTTTCTTTACCTTCATTAATTGCTGCGTCATAGCAACTTCATTGATATGCACTTTAAGTGTATCTTTATTTTTTGAATAACTATAAAAATTCACAAAACTCAATACCAAAAACAACCAAAATAATAAAATTGATGTAAGTATTACTCCGTCCATAACTCTTCTACACCCTTATATTAGTAACAGCTCTAATAAGTATGAATGATATGACCATTCCTATTAAAAACACCGTTGTTAAAATGGCTCCAGGAATTGTAAAAATCAATTCTACAAAACCATCCATCATAGAATTCAGCATTAAAATTATGAATATCGGCATTGCGGGTAATATATATGAAATAAATCGTTGTTCTGCCGTCGCCGTTTTAATGGTTTGCCTTAAAATTTTTCGTTCTTCGAGCGTTTTAGCCATTTCCTCAAGCACCTTTGTTAAGTTTCCACCTGACTTCTTTTGTATAAGCAGTGCAGCAATAAATAATTTGAACTCTCTTGTCGGTACTCGCTTTTCAACTTCCTTTAAAGCCCGTTCAAAGTCCACACCTAACCTTAAATTATGGGCAAGCTCCTTAAACTCATCTCTTGCTGGAAATCCTACCTCTGCAGCAACTACCTCAATTCCTTGATTAATTGTCATACCTGCCTTTGTACTATTTCCTAGCAATCTGCATACTTCAGCAAGCTGATTATTTAAATTTTCAATATATTTGTTTCTTCTTACTAAAAATAAAAGCCAATAGGATGCTAAACTGATAATGACTGCCAATATTAAGCTAATGCTGAACTTCAAGGAAAATAACCACATTAAGATAATGACAATGGCAAAGCAGCAAAATAGTAAAATGGCAAAAAACTCTGATGGAAGTATTAAAATATTTGCATGCAATAATTTGATCTTAAAATTCTTTGCAAATGGGGTTTCATCGAATCGGTCGCCTAGTTTTGAGATAAAGCTGCTTCTTTCATTTTCTTTCTTGAACATATTTTCATATTTCTTAGTGATTTCTCGTTTCTCTTTTCTATAGCCCAACAGATTATAAAATCCCCAGATAAAAAACAAAACCGAAATTCCAAATATAGAAGCAATCTCCAATTCGTTCACCCCCTGCATCATTTTGAACTACTTATTTACTTTCAAATAGATTGTTGGGAAGAGTAATTCCAAACATATTGATTCTTTCTAAACACCTAGGTATTACTCCTGTAGGTGTAAAATATCCCTCTACTTCACCAGACTTCTTCATGCCCATTCTTTTGAACGTAAATATTTCTTTAATAACAATTTCTCCACTGTCTTCTCTATGTATCTCGCAAATGGATGTTAATTTTCTTGTTCCATCGGTAAGCCTTTCTCCTTGTACAATAATATCGAGTGCTCCTACAATATACTCGCGAATAATATGAGTAGGTAAATCCATCCCTGCCATTACAACCATACCCTCCACACGTCTTAACGCATCAAAGGGAGTATTTGCATGGACTGTTGTAATAGATCCTTCATGACCCGTATTCATCGCTTGGAGCATATCAAATGCTTCTGCGCCACGAACCTCTCCTACAATAATTCTGTCAGGACGCATCCTTAGTGAGTTTTTTACTAAATGACGTATCGTAATTTCACCTGTTCCTTCCACATTTGGTGGCCTCGCTTCTAATCCAACGACATTCTGCTTATCGAGACGAAGCTCTGCAGAGTCTTCGATCGTTACAATTCTTTCTCCATTCGGAATAGAGTTCCCTAACACATTTAGCAATGTTGTCTTACCACTACCTGTACCACCCGATATCAAAATATTTAACTTTGCCCGTACAACCGCGTCTAAAAATATAGACATTTTATCGTTTAACGAATCAAAGTTAAGTAAATCGGTCATTTGAAAAGGCTCTTTTCTGAACTTCCTTATTGATACTACTGGGCCGATTAAACTAATTGGAGGAATTACCGCATTGACACGGCTTCCATCGGGTAGTCTAGCATCAACCATTGGCGAACTTTCATCAATTCGTCTACCGATGGGTGCAACAATTCGATCAATAACATGTCGTACATGATTATCGTCCTTAAAGGTAACTGGAGCTAACTGTAACTTACCAAGCTTCTCAATATATATTTCTTTATGGCCATTAATTAATATTTCTGTAATTGTTGGATCATCCAACAAAGGCTCTAACGGCCCGTAACCAACTGATTCATCAATTATTCGTGTCAATAACTCTTCTTTTTCAAGTCTTGGAATAATCACTTTTTCTTCACTCATAAATTGGCTGATTAGCTGTTCAATTCTTAATCTCATTTCGCCTTGAGGAAGACTTGTTAATAGTTCTAAATTCGCTTCACGTAAAATTCTCGTTTTGTAATGATCGACTAACTCACTTATATATTGATTTTCATAATTAACTCTATTTTCATTTTTTAACCTAGTTGTTCTTCTTTCAAATAATGACATCTGTCATCAATCCTTTTAAGAGTTATTCCACCATTTGAACAACCCATTTTCTAATTCCTTTTGCAAATGGGATTAATTTCTTTTCATTAGGTTCCTTTCTAAAAGGCTCACTTTTATTTATATGGGCCTGCACCCCTTTAAAATCACGAGGGAGTTTTGCTGCAATAGGGTAAGAAATAATACTCTTCACATCATTAGGCTTGATCTCATTTTCTTTCCCAACCTGATTAATGAGAATTTCCAATCTTCCCTCGGTTTCAATCCCTAATCTTCTAAACAATCCTTCAACTTGTTTCAATGTATTAATAGAAGGAGTATCTAAATTTAATACATAATAAATCTTATCGGATTCTTCAAGAGCCGCATATGAATGGATATTCATTGCCACTGGCAAATCTACTACTACAAAGTCATAGCTTCTCCTACATGTTCTTAAAAGCCTTGCAATAAATCCTTCTGGTAAATGCTCCGCTACTTCGGCATCACGCGGACTAAGCAAGACCTCTAATTTTGAAAGTTGTTCAACCTGGGATACATTTCGAATATGACTTTCATTTAGCTCATCAATTACCGGCATAAGATCTGCAAACGAACGATTGGAAACAATAGATAGAAAGGCTTCAGCACCGCCATAGTGTAAATTTAAATCGATAAAGATTACTTGGGCAGTGGATTCAAATTTCAAAGTTTGAGCAAACGCACTTGAGATTAGTGTTTTTCCCGAACCACCTTTTCCACTGTAAAAAGAATATATTTTGCCTCTTCCTCTTTTAAAAGACTGGCTTGAAACGGCGGTTTCCATTAATTGCTTTTTACGTTGAACGACCATTTGAACAATGCTATCTAAACGACCATATAGCATTGCACTTTCATCAGGCAGTACAAAGAAATCAATGATCCCTGCTCGCATCACACTTTTTAATACATCAAAGTTTTGGGAGAATGCTATAAACACAACTAGAGCCATTGGATTAACGGCATGGATATATTCAATTGCATCTGCAGGAGATTCTTTATCAGATTCAATTAAAAATATTAAATCTGGTGCCAGGCGATCCAGCTCTGTCTTCAAATCACGATAAGAGATCATATCAACTTTTTCGAAGCTATTTAATACACCCCTTAAATGAGTTTTTGATTGTTCTTGATCACCTGTGAGTAAAATTTTGATATCAGCACTCATTTGCATCCTCCAAATTCAATTCCATCCTATTTTTTATTATTTTCATTTGCTGGTTTTTCAGCATTTTCCTTTTTTGGTTCTTGTGGTGGTTCAGCTGGTGTTTCAGCATTTTCCTTTTTTTGCTCTTGTGGTGGCTCAGCTGGCGGTTCAGTTTTTTCTTCTTTTTCTGTCTCTTGATTTTCAATATCAGTATTTATTTGTAAGGCCTTCCCTACATTGGCTTTTAATACTCGAATCGAGTCTGCATAATTTTGAATATGAATAATCCTTGGCGCATCATCGGCAGGAACTTCAAGAGCAACTCCAGAAAAACTTTTCTCGCTTTTAATAACACCGGCAACTAAAACATCCTTCATAAATACTTCAGTAACTGGTTTGCCATCAAACTTATGTGACACTACAATGTCTACCCGATCAAGTCCTTCTAGTTCTTCATCAAAACGTATCCGCTCAGATTGAAGCATTGTGACCAATCTATTATTTTCATCAGTAGCATTTGAAACGGGTTTAAGCATTGACTTCGTGATAATATCATCTTCTACTAATGGAACAACCAAAACCTTGTCGATCAAATCCTCAACATTTATTACATGTGAATTATTAACATATCGCTTTGGAATTTCTATTTGTTTCACATGGTCAGGCTGTAGTAATGTTCGCGACGGGATGTCTGTCGCTGTAACATATATTTTCGTCATTCCCCCTAATTCACTATTTAACTCTTTGATTTTCTGCAAGAAAAATAGTCCAGCAATAAATGCTAATAATAAAGAGATTGATAAGAAAATAAATGCTCTCCTTTTTGATTCCAGCATAGTATGGTACCTCTCTTAGCAATTTACATTTTTGTATTTTGCAAAATTTTGTTTATCTTTAATTTATATTTATCTTTACTATTTATTACCATCAGTTCACATTTTGGTCAAATACTCCCAAAAAAAATGTCGGAAAATGTCTGTTATTTTTTTCCTGTTATTATCTTGAAATAAAAATATTTATTAGGAATATAGAACCAACTAAACATAGTACTTTCATCATTTTTTTGTTACTTATGTAAAGATTTTGGAAAAATTTACACCTTTTTATATGACGATTGTAAAAATCCGTAGTTCATTTTTATTATTTTTGGGTAAACAAGTTAATTTTTATTTTGTCGAATAGAATAGAACATTTAGTTCTTTTGGATTGTAAGCAATAAGAAGTGCTTTTTAGTGGTGTGCAGCAAATTATCTTTTTAGGAGTCTCTCAAATTTATCAGTCGAATAAGTTGGTTTATCAGCGAAATTCAAATACTATCCTGAACTCTATGAATAAAAAAACCTTGATAAGCCTAATGGCCATCAAGGTTATAGCAAGTTCTCTTACTCTATAATTCTGTTAATTTCTTTCGAGAATCTTCTGCCTTCGTATTCAAGGACAGTGTGCTTTTACCTTATTCTCCTACAATTTTTGCACCTTTTAGCATGTCTTCAGTTAATGTAATGCCTTCTTGCTCGGCTGCCTTCTTGTTGATGAAAAGCTCTAGATTTTCAGGGAAACCGACTGGAATTTCACTTGGCTTTTTGCCTTTGAGAATTTCCACGGCCATTTTTCCGGTCGTGTATCCGAGATCATGGTACTCGAAGCCGTAAGAAGCAAATGTTCCACGTTTGACAGAATCGCCTTCTCCAACAAAGGTTGGAATCTTGTTCTCATTGGCAACTGTTATGACCGATTCAAGTGCAGAGACGACTGTATTATCCTTCGGTATGTAGAAAACATCTGCTCTTCCTACTAATGATTCAGCCGCTTGTTTTACTTCGGTGCTGGTAGCAATCGTTGTTTCAACCGCTTCTAATCCTATTTCTTCTATTACTTGCTTTGCCTTTTCGACATTCACAACGGAATTCGGTTCACCTGAGTTATAGATGATCCCAACCTTTTTAGCTTCAGGAATAAACTTTTTTATGGAGTTGATGGTGTTTTTAATAGCATCTGGATGAGTATCAGATGTCCCCGTTACATTTCCTCCTGGATTTTCTAAGCTCTGAACAAGATTTGCTCCCACTGGATCCGTTATCGCTGTAAACAAAATAGGAATATCCTTCGTTGATTGAACTGCCGCTTGAGCACTTGCCGTTGCAATGGCCAGAATTAGGTCATTTTTATCAGCTACAAAATTTTGAGCGATCGACATATTATTGTTCATATCCCCTTGTGCATTCTGGTAATCTAACTTCAGATTTTTCCCTACCTCATAGCCTGCGTCTTTCAATGCCGCAATAAACCCTTCCCTCGCACCATCTAATGATGGATGCTCAACGAGCTGAATGATTCCAATTTTTACTGTTCTCTTTTCTTCATTGCCCCCTCCCCCTCCAGCTTGATTGCTGTTAGTACCACAGGCAGCAAGAATTAGTAAAGCTCCACATAGTACAATGGATAAAACTTTTTTCATTAGAATTCCCCCAATTTTTCCGTGTCCATTTTCGTGATAATTCATAATATTTTGATAATAACATGTACAATAAGCATAAACAACTATTAGAAAAACTTGGCGTTCACCAAGTCCTTTTTGGCGAATGCCTTAGTTTTTATTATGCGATCTTATTAGCAGATATTTAATTGAGCACAGCACGTTAATAGACTTAAACTTTCCTTTTAGCTAAAAAGAGAGCTGCCGAAATACTTTCGTCAACTCTCTTGAACAAATTTACTTTTATTTTCCACAGATGGTGTATTTTCGCCAATGAGAGTGCATCATGCCGCCCTATCATCAAGACATATATATATAAGAAAATAGATTCATTTGGATATGACCTAATTAACTTATCTTTATAAGGGAATAATGATTCTATCCCGTAGCCATTCTTTTTCTAGCCTAATTCTCTTAGTTAATGTTATTATAGTAACAAATATATGAAGTACGCCCCTAAAAGTGATATAGTATACAAAAAGATACTAAAGGAGATGTCTAGATGGAGAAAAAACCTGAATTATGTCGTGTAGATGATGCTTTAAGTATTTTAGTCGGTAAATGGAAACCCATTATTTTATTGCACTTATTGCAAAAAGGGACGCTGCGTTTTAGCGAATTAAAACGTAGTTTACCTGGCATTACGCAGAAAATGTTAACAAACCAACTGCGAGAATTAGAGGAAGAAGATATCATTTCGCGTAAAGTCTATCCTCAAGTCCCCCCAAAAGTTGAATATTCCATTACCAAATACGGAAAAACTTTAGAGCCCATTTTAGAAGCGATGCATGAATGGGGAACAAAACATACGTTGCACAAAAAGAATAAAGTGAATTCAAAAGCAAGCAGTTAATTAGATTCATATAAGTAACAAAAAGGCAGTCTACAAAATCAACTTTTGAAGACTGCCTTACTTTTTTAAATGACTATCTTAAATTAAGCTTTAACAGCTAATTCCAATACACGTTGTGCAGAAGCTTTAACTTCTTCCATACCTGCAGCAATGATTTCTTGTGCTTTATCAGGCATTGCATTGTGACCTTCAATAATTACTTCATCGATAATTTGCATACCGAATATACCACTAAATACATTGCGCATATAGTTAACAGCCATTTCCATTGGAGCTGCTTCTGGTGTTGAGTATACACCGCCACGAGCGTTTAAGAAAATTGCTTTTTTGTCTGTCATTAATTGAACCATTTTTCCATCAGGAGTATATTTAAATGCGAATCCTGCAGCGTATACATAATCAATGAATGTTTGTAATTTAGCTGGGATTGTTAAGTTCCATAATGGGAATGCAAATACGACTACATCTGCAGCTGAGAGTGCGTCCATTGCTTTTTGTTTTGCAGCTAAAAGTCGTGATTCAATGTCTGTTAATTCACCGCCGTTTTGTACTTTACCGAAAGCGTTGAAGAGTTCTTGTCCAAAGTATGGTGTGTCTTCTTCATAAACATCGTAAGTTGTTACGTTAACGTCTTTACCTTCTAATTCAGCCATAAAAGTTTCATACATTCTGCTAGAAATCCCTTCAGTTGCAGGGCGGTTATTTGCTTTAACTACTAATACATTCATTTTTAAATTCTCCTCTAGTTCATAAATTTGTGTTTTCTTAGATGCGAGATAACCTATATTTTATAATGCATATAAAAAATATACATTTTTTCACTAATTGGTGTAAAAAAGGATTTGGGATTTATTCTTTACGAAATAAAAGTACCATTTCGATAATCTGCATAGGCTTGTTTAATTTCTTCCATTGTATTCATAACAAATGGGCCCTGGGCTGCAATTGGTTCCTTCAGTGGAGGCCCAGCAAATAATATTATTCGCAAATTCTCATTTGCAGTAACTTGAATATGGCTCATTTTTGCACCATCAGCTGATCCTAACCACATCGCTTGCCCTTTTATCGCTTCCACTCTATTTTCACCGAAAGTGCCACTGCCTTCTAAGACATAAATAAATCCTTTATAATCACCTGGTAAATCTTGACTTACTGTAGCACCTTGATCAGCAAGGATTTCTACAAAAGTAAATGGGACATGATTCAATATGTCAGACACAACATCGCTGGAAGAGCCAGAGTATACTCGAATCGTAGCGCCTTCTACTTTACGAACGGGAACATCTTTTGCTTTTATGTTTTGATAACGTGGAGCAGTCATTTTATCTTTACTTGGCAGGTTCACCCAAAGTTGGAGAGTGTGTACGGTTTCTCCTTCTGCAGGAGATTCATTATGAACAACTCCTCTTCCTGCCGTCATCAATTGCATATCCCCTTTTTGCAATGTACCACCCGCTCCTGTTGCACTATCATAGTGATTAATATGGCCATCAATTACATATGTTAATGTTTCAATGCCACGGTGCGGATGAATATCAAATGCCCCTTTTTGAAATTTATCTTCCATTAGTAATAAAAAGGGATCATAAGCTTCCCAATTCCCTGGCTCAAGAATGGCTCCTGCACGATGAATATGACTAAATATACGTTCATGTACTGTCCATATTTTCTGTATATCCCGAAGCTTATCGAGGCTCATTTATTAATCCCTCCTTTACACTGTTCAAAAACATTATAAATTTATATACACTTTTTTATAAGTACGCACTTCAAAGTGGTATAGTATACAAAAGTATACTATTGGGGATATGAATAAATTTCATGAATTGAGTCCTAAGAGTCTCAAGGGATTTGTTGAACTTCCTTCCTATTCAGTGCCATTATTTACCTAAAAAAAATGCTCGGAAGATAAGGGTCTTTGAACTTTTAAATAAAATGGCATCATATATGGAAAAAAGGCCTCTTACCAGTTCGGTTAACTGATGAAAGACCTTTTCTAATAAATAGTTTTTAGTTTGAAAAATCAGCATTTTTTACTCACTAAGAGAAAAATGTATGAGCATTTATCTAACCCATCTAAATCCCCTTACTTCAAGGCTAGGGTTCTCCCTTAAGCTATTCCTTATAGTCTTAGAAGTACTATATTTGCTCCGCCTTTTTTTTGCCGTATTCCCACCAATCTCCACCCTCACCAAATCCCCTAGGTTCGTAATAAAAAACTTTATTATTTTCTACTTTTATTATTTTGGAGTGGAATGGCAGATAACTTATCATGCAAACCTGCTCACCTACAAATTCAAAACTAGATATATTTACAGGAACTATAAAATGGTACTTTTTGATACTCCCTTCATATTCTTGGTAATTTTCCCAGGATTGAAATGTTGAACTTCCATTAAAAAATTCTGTGTATACCAGTCCTATTAGACAGAGGAAAACGAGTGTTTTTTTAAAATATTCGTGATATTTATCCGTTACTTTAAAGTACCTTATCAGCAAGTAAAATATGAATAAAAAAAGAGTTACAATCAATAAAAATACTAGTATATTATTTATACTTTCCAATCTATTGTACAAAAAGATAAAAGCAAAATAAGTTTGTAAAAATAGAATAATTAATAATGTAATGATTCCTTTAATATTAATTTTTTTAGAAACAATGATATAAGAAATTATTACTATTGAGACCCAACCAAAGATACTGAGAATCATTAACCCCTCCCCTCAAATCATAATTTTCCAAATGTATTTTTCTATTTTTTAACAATTATAATATGATTTATTTAAAAAATACACTAAATTTAGAATGTATTAACAATGGGGTTAAAACAATAAAAATCGAATAGAAAGCTTATGAAAGAAATTTCTTCTATTAAAAAGCATTTAACACCTCATTCTTAACGTCATACAGTGTGTAATATCTTAAACGATATGTGCAAAAAGTGCGGTATATCAATGTTTTGCTAAATTCTGTCTGTAACATCTTTTATGTGATTTAACCGCTTTTTATTAGATTGCGTTAGCAAAATGTTAGCATTTCAAGCAGATCGTCTGTCACCGTTGTGATTGTCTATTGCAATTAATACTTTTGCTAAATTTTCAGATAATTTATTCATTTATTTCAACAAATCCAATTTTCTTTGAAATCTTAACAGCTGATATTTCTTTATCTAACAAAACCGCTAAAACTTGATTTTAAGACACTTTATACAACACCTATTTCTATTTTCTTAATTTTATTTATGACCGTATTGAGCTGCTCCATTGTATGTGTAGCCATCACTGTGATCCGCAACCGGCTTGACCCTTTCGGCACGGTTGGTGGTCGAATCGCTGGAATAAAGATACCTTCATCCATAAGTTTCTCAGAAAATTGTATAGCTTCATGGGAATCACCAATAAGAAGAGAGATAATTGGTGTGTCCCCTCCCCAAACTATAAAACCAGATTTCTCCAATTCCAAATGTAAATACTGAGCATTTTTCAGCAATTGATCCCTTCGTTCGGGCTCATTCTGTATAATTGAAATTCCTTCTCGTGCTGCTTCAATCGCACTTGGAGATAAACCTGTTTGGAAAATAAATGATCTGGCGTTATTAAGTAAATAGTTCTTTCCAATTGACGACGTCGCCACAAAACCACCCTCTGCACCAATCGCTTTACTTAACGTGCCTACTGTAAAATCAATCTCATCTTTCAAACCAAAATAATCAGCAGTACCACGACCATCACTTCCTAAGACACCTGTCGCATGTGCATCATCAACCATTATGTAAGCACTGTATTTCTTTGCTAGCGCAACTATTTCTGGAAGTGGAGCAATATCACCATCCATACTAAAGACGCCATCCGTCACAATTAACTTCTTTCCATCCCCACTTGATTGACTCAATTTACGCTCTAAATCCACCATATCCGCATGTTCATAAACAATTGTATTTGCTTGACTAAGACGACAACCATCTATGATACTCGCATGATTCCAGGCATCAGAAAATATAATATCCCTTTTCTTCATTACACTCGAAATCACGCCAATGTTTGCTAAATAACCACTGCTGAAAACAATTGCTGCTTCAGTTTCTTTCAAATTCGCAATTTCGCATTCAAGCTGTTCGTGAATGACGAAATTTCCGGTTATTAATCTTGAACCCCCAGTCCCTGTACCGTATTTACTAATGCCTTCAGCTGCTTTCTTTCTCAACCGAATATCTGTTGCAAGGCCTAAATAGTTATTAGATGAAAATAGCAAGAATTTCTTACCATCCATAATTACCTCGCTCTCATTTCCAGTTGAAAACGCACGTAACTTCCTTTTCAATCCTTTCTCTTCTATTAACTGTAATTCCTGATGAAACCAATGATCCATTTTTTAATCCCTCCTAATCAGAACTGGTACTCTTTCTAAATAGTTTATATAAGATTCAAGTTCAACTTCATCTGACACAAAAAAGATTCGCCCCCCGCTCTCACATCCTTCCATTTTTAACGGAGTAATTCTGACATAGCCAATGTCACGATTACTTACATATCCAGTCACGTAATCTGGATCATCGGACCAACATAATTCTGCAATCGTAAACGGAGAATTTGCTACTTTGGACGCCAGAGCCAGCGCTTCACGGACACGCTCATTAAGGTTCTCATTAGCATCTTGCCAATCGATTCGTGATACACGGATACCTTTTAGCCCCCGATCGTCAAGCCGTAAGCCGGTTTTACTATTGAGAATGATTGCTCCTCGGAGATTTTGAATACTACCAAGTAGATGAAAAGCAACACCCAGCGCATGTTTCGAAACACCTACAGAGGTTAGTATCTTTCTAGCTTCACTCCGCCCATCTTCAATTGAAGCCGTTTCAACTGTCGTAACTTCTAACGGTGGCATATACAGTATCCGATCACACGCTATTTTCTCAACGGTAATTTGAATAAAATCAGCATCTCCACGTGGATGATTGCTTGCTTTATTCAATAACTGTGACACAATTGGCTCTATCTGAGATTTACTTCCTATCCGTTCACCACCAGAAATATGCTTTTCTCCTAGTTCAGGACTTCTTTCAGCCGCACGCATTCGAATACTAAAATACGCTTTTAACATGATCATTACCTGCCACTTTCCTATTAATTGTATGTAACATTTTCGTTATGGGATAAACACAAATAGCCGTGATCACCATGCCTGGAATCGCCAAAAATAATAGCGGTAGAAATGGAATCCCTAACGTAAAAGCCAAACCAAATCTAGCAACCAATGTTCCAATTGGTCCTGCCACAACAAGTACCGGAATCGAGCTCCCAAATAAAACAATAATTAGACCAACAGTCAATCGAAAAATTAATGAGATCTCAACATTTAAGATCGAGTGTATTCCTAGTAAAAATAGTATTAAACTCGCAATGATCCCCGCAAGAAAATATCTTTTAAATCCGAAGACCGCTGCAATCGCAACTGCAATGGGTGCTGATAATTGAAATTCAGAACCAGGAATACCTGTTGGAATTTTAAACATTCCTGTAACGATAATAAGACAAGCTAATAATGAAATCTGGGTAAGATCATATGTAGAAAACTTTCGCATAATTATATTCCTCCATTTTACTTTTTATATATTTACACATTATTAACCAGACAAAACCCTAAATTCACCTTGTTTCCTACTATTCTCTCGAATTTATGTTAACTTTAATTGATAATAGGTTAACACAAATCTCGATTGGAAGGTAGATGAAAATGACAGAATCTTTCGTTTTATGAAAAAGTATGGTTTGTCACCATCACTTTGGGCTGGCTTCAGTTCTGGACTGGCACTTTCCGAGATACACTCAAATTCTCATCAATTCTTATTTTCGCAGCTTACATGCGGGGCATTCTTTTCTTCAACCTAATAATTATGAGTTACAACGAGATATCCCGATATATAGACAGATAAATTCGAAAATTCATTTAAAAGTATTAACAAAACCACCGTCAATATGTTAACCTATTAATTGAGACAGTTAACATATTGATTAAGGGGGGCTTAAATGGCACGGTATTTTTGGGTAGCTGGAACAGACACCGATGTCGGAAAAACGGTTGTCACTACATATTTTATGCATTATTTTCAAGCGAAAGGAGAGGTGATGCCCTACAAACCTGTTCAAACGGGGATTATTGATGAAGGATCAAATTCGTATTATCGTGATACTCAATTCTATCAATCCTTCAGTGAGATGGAATTGGCAAAGGAACTTATTAATAGTTTTTCATTTAAGGAGCCTGCTTCCCCGCACTATGCAGCAAGATTAGAAGGCTCAGTCATTGATGAGGAGATTATCCTGCAGCATCTAAAGCTTTTAAAGTCAAAATACGATTATGTGATTTGTGAAGGTGCAGGTGGTTTGTACGTCCCGTTAGATGAGAAGCGAAACTACCATTTCCACCATCTCATTAAGGAATCTCAATTGCCTCTCGTACTGGTGACTCGTACTACATTGGGGACGATCAACCATACCTTATTATCAATTGAAGCGTTAAAAGCAAAAGAAATTCCCGTCGCAGGGATTGTATTCAATGCATTTGAGGGTACGGATCTAGAGGCTGATAATATTGCAACTATCCTTCAAATAACGGGATTGCCTTCCCTAGTGATACCCAAATTACAAAATCTATCAGATTTGAAACAGCTTCGTCTAGAGAATGCGGAAGAATTTTTTGAAAGGTTGCTGAGTATATGAATCCTGTGCTGTCAGACCTGCAAAGAAGTGATTTAAACCATGTTTGGCATCCATGTTCCCAGATGAAGGACTATGAAGAGTTTCCGCCCATCGTGATTAAAAGCGGGAAAGGTATTTATTTATATGATGAAAATGGTAAGGAGTATATAGATGCTGTTTCTTCCTGGTGGGTGAACTTATTCGGACATGCGAATGAACGGATAAACACGGCCCTGGCCAATCAGGCTTCTCAATTGGAGCATGTAATATTCGCAAACTTCACTCACAAGCCAGCGGTTCTTTTAGCTGAAAAATTAGCTGAGATCACTCCCGAGGGCTTAACAAAAGTATTCTTCGCAGATAACGGATCGTCTGCAATCGAAATTGCCTTAAAAATGAGCTTCCAATACCATATACAAAACAATAAACCGAATAAAAAGCGGTTTCTTGCGTTGACAGATGCCTATCACGGTGAAACTCTTGGCGCTCTTTCTCTTGGAGGGGTGGGACTATACAATGAGATTTTTCAGCCACTATTGCTAAATACAGTAAGAGCTCAGGGACCTGATTGCTTTAGGTGTCCTTTTAATGAGGAGCCGAGCAGCTGCAGTACACCCTGCATTTCCTTTATTGAGGAAAAATTAATCCAGCATCATGAAGAACTAGCAGCTGTTATTGTTGAACCTTTAATACAAGCAGCTGCTGGGATGAAAATGTATCCACCAGGTTACCTGAACAAATTGAAGCAGCTGTGTTTGCAATATGATATTCACCTTATTGCGGATGAAGTTGCAGTAGGATTTGGCCGGACGGGGACAATGTTTGCCTGTGAGCAAGCTGGCATTACACCTGATTTCATGTGTCTTTCCAAAGGGCTGACGGGCGGCTATTTACCATTGTCGGCTGTCATGACGACCGATGATGTCTACAATGCTTTTTATGATGAGTATGAAACGATGAAAGCATTTTTTCATTCCCACAGTTACACAGGTAATCCGCTAGCATGCAGAGTAGCGCTTGAGGTGCTGCGAATTTTTGAAGATGAACCCTATATAGAGGAAATCCAAAAAAAAGGAGCATACATGCAGGAGCTAGCTTCAAAGGTATTCAATCACCAGCCGTATATTGGTGAATATAGACAAACCGGTTTGGTAGGTGCTATTGAATTAGTCAAGGACAAAGCTACAAAGGAACCCTTTCCTAGCGGAGAGCGAATTGGATATAAAATATATCGAATCGCACTGGAGAAAGGCCTGCTCTTGAGGCCATTAGGAAATGTCCTTTATTTTATGCCGCCATACGTGATTTCAAAGGAGGAGATTAAGAGGATGATTCATATTACAAATGAAGCAATCCAGCAATTTTTCAAAAATAGTCAGGCTGATTCTGTGATGCAAGAGGTATGAATAAGAATTCAACAATTTCATTGAATATATTTTGGCTAATCACATGAGATTATATAAAACATTTCGCGTCATTCGAAGAAATAATCAAATCAATATACAAAGGGAGAGAACATTATGAATTGGTTACAGTTAGCACAAGAGGTTATTAAGGGGAAAATCATTAGCGATCAAGAAGCACACAGCATCCTGAATTGTGAAGATGATGAGCTGCTGCTTTTATTAAACGGCGCTTTTCATATTCGCAGGCATTACTATGGAAAAAAAGTTAAATTAAATATGATCATCAATGCCAAAAGCGGATATTGTCCAGAAGACTGTGGATACTGTTCTCAATCATCCATATCCACAGCAGAAATCGAAAAGTATCCATTTATTACAAAGGAAGAGCTTTTGGAAGGCGCTAAAATAGCGTTTCAAAATAAAGTAGGAACCTATTGTATTGTTGCCAGTGGAAGAGGACCTACTAGAAAAGACGTAAATGTAGTAAGTGAGGCAGTAGAAGAAATAAAAGAAAAGTACGGCTTGAAAGTGTGTGCCTGCTTGGGCATTTTAAAAGAAGAACAAGCAGCTCAATTGAAATCGGCTGGAGTAGACCGATACAACCACAATTTAAACACTTCTGAGCGCCATCATTCGTATATTACAACCTCACACACCTTTGAAGACAGGGTGAACACAGTTGAGATGGTAAAGAACCATGGCATTTCACCATGTTCTGGAGCAATCATTGGAATGAAGGAAACAAAGGAAGACGTGATTGACACTGCCCGTGAGCTCCGCCGATTAGATGCAGATTCCATCCCAGTCAATTTTCTGCACGCAATTGATGGGACAAAGCTGGAAGGCGTCAATGAATTGAATCCCCGTTATTGTCTTAAAGTGTTAGCGTTATTTCGTTATATCAACCCAACAAAAGAAATACGGATTTCAGGCGGACGCGAGGTTAACCTAGGCAGCTTGCAGCCTTTGGGTTTGTATGCCGCAAACAGCATCTTTCTAGGAAACTATTTAACAACAGAGGGCCAGGAATCTAACTGGGACCACAAGATGTTAAGTGATTTAGGGTTTGAGATTGAGTTAGTTGGAAAGCAGGAGGAGGTTTTTTCTTCTGTTCCTGAAACGCCTGTCATTTAAAAAGGCCTGATAAGCAAATTTTAACAACACAAAAAACCACTCCTTAAAATTTAATAGGAAGTGGTTTTTGCTATTATTGTAAATCATAGGTTTGCTATTTCTATCTACTATAAGGGATCATATCACTGAGTGTTGGGCTTCTTTTAAAATTCTTTATTATTTCGTTTTTTCCTCAGTACTCACAATTACTCCGCATGCTTGTCTGTCACCTGCATCCCCAGCTTTCATCGTTGTTTCATCAGGACCAGTTTTTCCCTCTGTTTGATAACGGTCAGGTATATTTCCGAAGTTATCAGGATTTGAATGGACGATGACAGCCAGTTCTTTCTCTTTCAGTTGATCAATAGTTAGAAGATCAAACGTTGCAGAATAAGCAGCTCTTCCATCCTCATTGACATATAGGGAAGGCATGTCCCCGGCATGTTCGGAGTGCATTTTCTCATCTGGATTAAAGTGTCCGCCTGCTGTCGTGAAAGGACCTTCCTCTGCATCAGGTTCACAGACACCTTTTTCATGGACATGAAAACCATGGTGACCCGGCTCTAGTCCTTCAATATTGGCGGCAATTTGAACATGACCGTCATGCTCAAAAAAGCTTACAGTACCAATAGTTTTATTCTCCACATCTTTAAGTTCTGCTTTAGCTTGAGGTTCCTTCTGTTCCTCGGGGCTCTCGCTCGTAACAGCATTATTTTCCGTATTTGTCGTTTTCTCACCATCTGAATTTTCTCCACTGGCACATCCATTCAGCAACATCGCCACAGACATTGTCAGCATTAGCTTAGTCCAATACTTATTCATGTGATTGCTCCTTTCCTTTTTGAATGTTCAAACTAGTATATCAGGAATAAACGATTAAATACAGTTTTATTACTGGTGACTATCTGAATATCAACAACCCAAATATGCTAAAACGAAGATAAATAACAACTTTATTAGTCTTCTAAAATAAATGCTGAGCTTTATTTTAGCTTCAGCATTTTTTACATCCTTTATTTCTTTTTATCTAGTGGGCTTTTTGGAAGGCAACTTATCACTTGGCTAAGCCAAACGTAAAATCAATGTTATCAGCATATTGCGGAAAGTCTATTAGAGGATTTCTGTTCTTTTGTAAATAGAAGATCTCTTTGTTACGATGTTTTTCATATATGGATACCTTATAATCACGATGCCATTTTAACAGAATTTCAATGTCCTTACTGCTATATTGGCGGATTTCTTGCGGATATCTTAATAGGAAATACAATGTCGCCCTTGCTACTTCTCCTTTTCCGCTCTCTGGTTCAAACTTTCCTTCTTCGTATTTCCCGCATTGTTCTCTGATAGCTTCTGTCTCCATCATCGGTGAATAGTCTGCGAAATCATAATAAGGATAATTCGATCTTGAAGAATTACAAACTATTTCACAAGTAAAAAGATGATGCAAGTCCCCTCTCATTGGATTATCCTTATCAAACCATGACTGTGGCACAACATGTTCGCAATTATACATGTTTTCACTTTCAATTGACGCAACTGCCTCCTCGAAATCCAGATCCTTTAAAGAACTTCCTTTTGCCAATTTATCATATGCTTCTTTTCTTCTTATATCCACTTCATGATCCTCTCTTATAACTTGTTCAGGATCCTTCTCTTTTCCGGAATAGATACTTTTCAAGTTCCCATCCAAATGGAGATCAACTAATGAATAAAGATAATTCCGAGTTTTCGAATTATAAGGAAGCTGAATTTCATGTGTCTTTGTAATTAACTGATTGAGTTGGTCATATAATTCTGTTTTGTCTGCTTTAATAAAATCAATATTGTAATAATAATCAATGATTATTTGTTTATCCTGCCTTTCATCATAATACTCTTTTTCATTTTTAATCCTCTTTTTGTTAACCGATAACTCTAACAAAGCCACTTTAAAATCCGAAATTTCATTTTTCATATCCACCATTTCCTTTCTATTACTCTATTTTTCACTTATAAAATAGCTGATCAACCGGGATCTGTTTTCAAGGAACTCAATTGGTGACTTTTTAAAAATTTCCATTTATCCTTACTTACGAATAGCCGAATCAGATAATCAGCGACAAAAAAACCCAAAACAAACCAACCCAAACCACATTCGTGGTCTTTGATTCCTGCGGATGGGATTCAGATACCACCATAACGGAGTCCGACGATAATGGTTCCGATCATAAACAACTTCATTAATTATGAATCTTTTATTCTTCTTATAATAAATATTCCTCCCTATCAATATTTTTCTATCTATTGGTAGTTTAGCTGGGGAACTATAAGATTTAATTGATTTTTTTGTAATGATTAGGTAAATGAATTTAAAGAAATGTAAAAATATTTCGAAAAGAACGAATAAACCGATTTCGAAATTATGTGTCCTAATGTTCAATCGTCTTATGTGAAGATCTAGATACTGAAACTCCCATAGCTAAAGCAATGGGGTTCTTGAGCGACTAGCTTGTTTCTTCTATACTCTCCCCTACTTTAATATACAAATAGGGTACAACATACAGACACTACAAAGCGTTTGCTCAAGACTTCTACAGCCAAACACCTCAGCGGTGCTTATCGACTGCATGGGCTCGTTTCTAACCCAACATTCCTTTAAATTCCAAAACTACTTATTTTGTTTTGATTACTTGATTTTATTCGTATAATTTCTATGTCATGTAGTTTCTTAAAATGATCATATTCATCCATACATAAATGCCTATTAATGCTATCAAGAGATTCCGTTACATTTTTTATGAGATAAGCAGAGTACAAATCACGTTGGACACGTTCATTTCTTATAAGATTCCATCTTTCAGACAAGGATTTCTTTTGAAAGGTGTCCGTCTCGTGATGATACTGACTAGCTTTTACCTTCGAGGTGTTGATCTTTTTCAGTTCTATGCCGAAGATAGATAGCTTTTGTTCTAAAATGGTTATAAGCATAGAGGGCGCTTTCCTAGCTATAGATTTTCCAAACCGTTTCTTTCGGCTGAAACGTCCGTTCTTGTTTCTAGTTGTTTCTTTTGCCCGTTTTTGAAGTGTTTGAAAATTCATAGTTTCAATGAAGAATTCATCACCTTGTTCTATTATTTGATTCGCTAAACGACAATGGTCTTGTTTTCGATAGACGGATTGAAGTCTATTCCTCTCTTGAAAAGTTGCCTTTAGCTTGCCGTACCGTTTGGATTGCACCCATTTCTTTGAGGAGCGATTGATGGTTCCGTCTTTATTAAACTTCTCTGGATTCATGGCCCTTCGGCTTCGGTCCATGGACCGTTGAATTAGACGGATTTCTTTTTGAATATGTATGACACTGGGAGCTAGTTCAACTAAAGATGCTTTAGAATCTGACACAATCGCGGCTGTTTGTGTACCAATGTCAATGCCAACTCTGCCTTTTCCAAGTTTGCCTTTTATTCCAACTTGATTATATTTTTGAGGAGGTGTACCTTCCAAGATCAGTTGAATTTGATATCGAATGGTTCCTTTCATAAAGGTTCGCAAAATCCGGGAATATTTTACTCTGCTTTCTAGAGCAAGAAACGCATAGTCATCCTTTGGTTTTATTCGAACAGGCAGCTCTAATCCCAGCCAATGAATCTTTCTATCTTTATAACGAATACCAGCGGCGTTCGTTTTTCCCTCTACAGAATTCAACTTTCCGAATCCTTTAAAAGACACTTTTGTCGCCGCCCCTATTTGTTTCTTTTTAACTGCATGGTATGCACGAGATGCGAGTTTTTGAGCTGTATGAGAATCAATTAAATGTTTAAATCGAGTTTGCATGGACTTTACATATGTATGGAGTGCGTATTCCTCTAATTTAAATCGTTTGTTCAATAGACGGAATGGAGTGGATCGTAGTTTGCGTTCTGATGGGGTCGATGAAGGAAGTTTACGGGCTTTCTGATAATCCTTAGATTCTTGCATGACTCGCAATCGTTTATCCGCTTCTGCTAAACATGCATTATAGATTTTTCGAGCAATCTCAAACCTTTTTTCAAGAATATGGGCCTCATGATGTCGAGTTTGAAGAGGAAGTGTTATTACATAACTGGACGTAGAAGAAGCCACGAAGCAGCCTCCTTTCCTTCTCTTGCATTTTAATATATGAAAATCGTTTAATAGATTTTATTGATTATCCACCGCAGTTGGAACCTAAAGAACATTTCTATCATAGTATATCAGATTTACAGAATAAAGAACAAATGTTTCTGTACGAATTTTCAGATACTTGAAGTACCGCTAACGATTTTGACCTTTTAGCGGTACTCCGTATCTGACCTCACTTTCATCCCACGTCTAAAGACGGGCTATGCCCGGTGTGGGCTTTCTCGTTCGGGAAATCTGTAACATTACATGATCCCAATGAGTACTTTCTCCCACACCCAACTTTATCTCCTTTTAATACATTTCCACCTTGTCTAAACCATAAATTGAAAACTCATTCTCCGTCCTTCAGACAAACATAAATAGAGCGGATTATAAGTTTTTAAGTATTGTCATTTTTCTAATCTTAAGGAAACTTATTTTCGTGGCAGTTTTAGTTAAAATCTTCATTTTTATCACTTTTTCGTTTGATTCTATATTTAGCAGATACTTTCAGTTTAGGTGATAGAAATTAGGAATCCTACAAATTATATGTTACAATGTGTTTACCATTTGATTTACTGTTTTCATGTCCCCTACTCATTAGTGAGTGGGGTTTTTTATTTTTTTAAAAAAATAAAAAACAGACTCTAAAAAAGAGTCTGTCCATGTTTTCATTATAATTAAGCTTTATGAACGTTAGCTGCTTGTGCCCCACGTTGACCTTGCTCAACATCAAAAGTCACTTCTTGACCTTCTTCTAATGTTTTGTACCCTTCGCCTTGGATAGCTGAGAAATGAACGAATACGTCTTCTCCACCTTCACGTTCGATGAATCCGAAGCCTTTTTCGCCATTAAACCATTTTACTTTACCTTTTTCCATGTTTGTTGCCTCCTAGTGTGTTAGCACACAATGTATTACTATCCTTGCTCTCAGTGATCATCAAGACGAAAAGTTCTTACTAATACTATCCTTTACACTGAACAAAAATAATTTATTTTTAGAATAGCATTTTTTGAAATTGTTTGCAAGGTACCTAATTCTTTAACAAAAGCACCCTAAAGCTGATTTGATTGCCATACTCCTCCTGAATCAGGTATAAAACCACAATTTTTGTGAATGTTTGTGTTACGTTCCTCATTGGAAACAGTTACAATTTCCAACCCAAAGCGTTGAAATTCTCGCAACTATTTTAAATTTCCTTTTTATTAACTTTTATATAAAAAACTGTTAAGATAATAAAGATAATGAACATCAAAAAAATTGCAGGTGATTAACATATTAGAAATTAAGACATCTCCGTTAAGTGATGGAGAATTTAATCGAGGAGTATTTGCAACCGTTGATATAGTGAAAGGTGAGCTAATCCATGAAGCTCCTGTCCTTCCATATCCTAATAAGGAACATGTTTTCATTGAAAAAACTTTGCTTGCAGACTATGTGTTCGAATATGGCAAAAAGCATACCGCTATCTTGCTCGGATACGGTATGCTTTTTAATCATTCGTATGAGCCTAATGCCACTTATGTGATTAACTTTCAAAACCATACGTTTGACTTCTATGCCTACACAGATATAAAAGCAGGGGAAGAGATCCTTATCAACTACAATGGAGATGTTAATGATAAGGAACCGCTATGGTTCGATAAAGACCAAGTTTCAAGTAATGATTAAAAAGTTGGCAGGAAATTAGGTTTTTAAAAATGATATGTTACACTTTTACCAATTTAACCCCCATTTCCTGTTTTTGATACTCAGGCATGAACGATAATATCTTCCATATTAGTCCTGACTAAATGATTTTAGGTAAACCATCTTTATCGATTGACAGAGGCTAAATTTGCCATTATCACTTATTTACGGGGAGAGGTAAAGTTGAAAATTTTAGTTGACGCAGATGCTTGTCCGGTAAAAGATATCATTATCTCTGAAGGTACGAATGCTGAAATACCTGTTATCCTTGTTACTAGCTTTTCTCATTTTTCTAATGTGGAACAACCATCAGGAGTGGAAACCATTTATGTTGATTCTGGAGCAGATGCTGCGGATTATCGGATTATGAAGTTAGCAGAAAAAGGAGATATAATCGTTACGCAAGATTATGGTCTTGCTTCGCTAGGCTTAGCAAAAGGGTGTGCGGTACTTCACCATAATGGGTCTAGCTATACAAATGAAAACATTGACCAATTATTACAAACACGTTATTTGAGTGCAATGGCTCGAAAAAGCGGAAAGCGTACAAAGGGGCCAAAACCATTTACATCAGAAGATAGGGAAAAATTTAAGGGGCTTTTTAAAAGAGCGATTTCACATTAAACAAGAACCGTTCATTTTTTAGAAAAACCTCCAAAAATAAATTGGGACACCTATTAAACTCCCTGCTCCGTTAGCTGAAAAAGAAAATAGCGAACTCCTTTAAAGGAGCTCGCACACGTTGGGTCATTAAATAATTGTATTTATTCAGCATTCGCTATATTTCGGATAAGTGACTTTACCTATTGCTCCTGTGGTCATTTTCAACATCCGTTTTTTTTGTACCTTTACTTATATAAGGTTTTGAACTCTTTTTTTTGTTTGCACTAGCTTGCCAACGATTCCAACCCTTCTTGTCTGTTCCTCTCCCTGTTCCACCTTTTCCTTTAGCTTTACTCATAAAATCACCCCATTATTCTAGGTTGAGTTACCTATCTGGTTAGTTTTAGTCATTTTACTCGGTTATTAACCAAGCATATTGCAATAAATAACATCCTTCATAATTAGAGCTTAATAAATTTTTCCATTGGCTAATACTGCCTTAGGGTTTATTGTCAAATACGCCTTTGGTTTTAATTATAGATACGACTATTACAAATTTATTCCATTCCCACGACACTAAATTTAATGCAGGTGGTTTGGCGACTATTCCAATAGTGTCGCTTTCAATTATTTGTAAAAATAAGTAAAGGAAATATTTCAACATTACTCATGATTTTATCCCTATGATTCTAACAACCCTATTCCATTAGCACTACATTCACTCATTTTTTTCATTAAAATCACAAATTATTTGGGGCATCCCTTCAAAAAAATAGGTATAAAATCCCGTTTTTGCCTCATTCTATAATATTTACATTTCCGCCATACTAACTTTACTTTTCTTTTCTATGCTTAAATTGGAATTTTAAAAAAATGAATAAAAACGGAGGTATTAACATGAAAAAAGTAAAATTTGTTGCTCCATTATTGAGTTTAGCTGTTTTATTCCCAACAGCTGCGAATGTATTTGCTGAATCTAGTAAAAACATTCCAGTAGAAAAAGTAGAGTTTATAGGAATGGCATCTCCTGACACGAATGAAGAACGTTCCAAAATGTACAGTGAAGCATCCGTTAAGGTTACATACAAAAATGGTACTCAACAAACATTGCCTCTTGAATATAAGTCCTTGTTCACACCTGGTGAAGTGATCAACGGGAAAATTGCTGGTGCGACTTACGATGTAAATGGAAATATGATTACAAAAGCTGATGGTACACCTTATATTTCTTCTGCTCCAGATAGTAACACTCTTTTAAAGGTAAATGGAAAATTATATATGGTGAATCATTATGAAAGTCTACCATCTAGTGAACTAGGAAACATGTCCGAGACGATGATGTTAAATACAGTAGAACAAAATAAAGAAAATGGAGAATTAACGGTAACAGATATGACTCCGATTGATTTTTCAGCGGATGGCGGAATTTGGACTCCTTGTGCAGGTTCCTTATCTCCATGGAATACACATTTAGGCAGCGAGGAATATGAGCCTGATGCAAAAGCACATGAAGCAAATCCTGAAAAATCTTCCGTTACTCAGTTTGCACGTAATTATTATCAAGATCCTACTGCCATTGGTAATCCTTATCTTTACGGCTATGTTCCAGAAGTCTCAATTGATGAAAAAGGAAAAGCTACTGCAGTGAAACACTATAGCATGGGACGTCTTTCCATTGAGAATGTAAAAGTTGCCCCTGATAATCGTACTGTTTATTTTGGTGATGATGGCAGCTACACTATGGCATTTATGTATATTGCCGATAAAGCTAAAGATTTATCAGCAGGTACTTTATATGCAGCAAAATGGATTCAAACTGGCGAAGAAAATGGCGGGTCTGCGAAGTTAGAGTGGATTGAACTGGGACACGCAACTGATAAAGAAATTAAGGAATTAGCGCAAAACACGAAATTCAGCGATATTTTTGAAACGACTACAGATGCAGAATATGCAAAAGCAAATGGATTCACAAGAACTAAAGCAGGTGGCAGAGATGAATGGCTTAAGGTTAAACCTGGAATGGAAAAAGCAGCAGCCTTCCTAGAATCTCGCCGTTACGGTGCCATTCAAGGAGCAACCGCTGAATTCAACAAAATGGAAACAGTAGAACTGAATAAGGCAGATAACAAAATATACATGACCATGTCTACAATAAGCGGTGGAATGACAGCTAATCCTGCTGATCCTACAGATGATATCCATGTCCCTAAAATCAATGCTGGCGGTATCTATGAACTGAATTTAGCTGAAAATCAAAAAGACCGTGACGGGAATAAAATTGACAGTAAATATGTAGCAAATGAAATGGCTGGTCTGCTAATGGGAGAAGACCTTCCTGAGAAAGATGAAAATGGCAACAAAGCAAACGTTGATAAAATTGCTAACCCTGATAATATTGTATACTCTGAAAAAATGAGAACTTTATTTATTGCAGAGGATAGCGGCAATCATGTCAACAACTTTGGATGGGCTTATAATATTGATACAAAGAAACTGTCACGTATTCTTTCCGCTCCTGATGGCGGAGAAGTAACAGGGATCCAAGCAATTGATAACTTAAATGGTTTTACTTATCTTATGGCCGGTTCTCAAAACCCAGGAAATGTAGGTTATATTTCTGGTCTGCCTTCTCTTGGCAATAACGGAAATGATATTAAAGACAATCAATAACTTGCTAATAATAAAATTAAAAAGGAATCTAATCTAAGCAAAATAGATTAGATTCCTTTTTTCTTTAAATTTAATGATGATTTACTACTGAAAAGACTACCCCCTATTTTTAGGAAGTAGTCTATATTTTAGAAATAAATCATTTACGTGTCCAGTTCTTAGGTTGGTCGAAAAAGCACTTAACTATTTCTCTCAATAAGGAGTAGTTAAATTATTTTAAAATGTCCTTTACAAAGGGTACACTTTAAATTTGTTCAACGATGGGGAAGCTTCTTTTTCCTATATTCTCTTGAATTATTTTCCTTCGCACCGGCATTATAATTCTTGAAGATGGCAGGCCGTTTTTTCCCTAAGTGCCTTTCGTTAAGGATAATCACTTTCCTGTTCTCAATTGTATCGTATTTTCGATTAACTTGTTTATATTTTTCAAATGCAAAGTGCCCCAAAATATAAATGGGTAAAATAATGAACAGGAGAAGGACTAATTGCAGCATCCATTTAAATTCATTCTCTGCGACATAAAGAGTCATAACTGCATGTGTCACAAAAGAAACCATTAAAATAATGATCACATTACATATATGAAAGGGGACAACATCTTTCTTTTCACGAAACATCCGCTCTAGTTCAGACTTTATATAAAGGGTAGTAAGTACTGATATCACAATGACAAAAAGGGAAACTAAATATGCAAGAACCGTGTACATTCTTCCGCCCCCGAACATCATCTATAATTTCTTTAAAACCAATTATAGGGAATAGAGAAATATCCCCTTTTTCAATGTGCTCTAATATAAGCATTTAAATTATTCTTTGATCCGAAACAAAAATTATATCTTCATTGTAACACAAAAAACAACAAAAGAAGCTTCCCACAAGTTTCAAACTCATGAGAAGCTTCACTTAAATGCTATATGTCTGCAAAAAACAGATGGTTATTTAAATGCTGCTAATTTTTGTAGAAATATACTCATAATTTGTAGATATTTCCCGGGAATTTGTTGAAATTTAAAAAATATTGTTTTCTTTTAATTGATTGGGGTCAAGGGGTAAATTTTCAAATGTATCAGGTATCGCAATCTCTGTATCATTGGTTGCTTCTAATCTTTCTTTTTGTTGATTCACAAGGTCTTTAGTTGTATCGTCTAGGGACTGATCCGTATCGGGTAACGATATAAGAGGTCCGATGTCGGATTGAACAAAGATACGCGGACTGCCCTCTTTTAAGAGCTTATATACTTTTCACTCTAAAATGTAGCATACTTTTGAACAGTGGTTGTTACATTCCCACTTGCTTGGAAGAGAATGCTCGTTCATCAGATGTGTATCATGTCGCATATCAGACTTCCTTTTCTTAAAGATGAAGGTTCTGGGAATTTTTTAGCAAGGTATATCGCCCAGCGATATGAAACAAAAAAGAGCCTTTCCCCCTTTCTTGAGGAACTCTATTTGGGATGAGGCATGTTATTTATTGAGGTTCCTATCCGCCTCAACTCCCATATTATCAAACATTCTTTTTTGCTTTCTTCAAGTTGTGTATATTGTCTAGATTCATATCGCTTAAATTTTCTACATCAAAAATTTCCTTCCACAAATCTTTACACAGGTAAGCATAATAATCTTAAACAGGTAACTTATTTTCGGAATATGGAGAAAAGCCCTCCCCATTTTTCTTTAGGTTTTTGTATCGCTACTTCTAAACGTTTATTAAAATCATTTTGTGAACTCCATTCTTTTTTCTGTTCGTCCCGCATATTTTGTATTTCTTTTTGTAAGAGTTCACTTTTTTGTTTTTCTTGTTGCAGCAATGTTTCGTAATGGATATTTTGTTGTTCAGTTAATTTTTCAATTTTAGCATTAGTTTTTTGCGCTGAATTTCCAATACTAGAACTTATAACATGATGATCTTGCTGGAGTCGGGAAACCTTTGTTTTAAGTTCTGACATATCGTTTGTCAGTTGGACATTCATTTCACGTGTAGCTGCGAGTTCATTGACTAAAAACATAAAGACCTCTTTTAATTGCTTGGGGTCATGAGGTAAATTTTCATATGTATCGGTTATCGCAATCTCTGTTTCATTGGATCCTTCTAATCTTTCTTTTTCTTGCTTCACAATGTCTTTAGCTGTATCGTCTAGGGGCTTGTCCGTATCGCGTAACGCTATAAGTGCTACGATGTCAGATTGAACAAAGATACGTCGATCGCCATCTTTCAAAAACTCATATCCATTCCGCTCTAAGATTTGGCCATACTTTCGAACAGTGGGAGTTGCAATCCCTACTTCTTCTGCCACTTCCTTGGAAGAGAAAGCTCGTTCATTCGGTTGTATATCACGTCGCATATCGAACCTCCTTTTCTATTAAATATGAAGGTATTTAGATTTATTTGCAAGTTATATCGCCCAGCGATACGAAACAAAAAAAGAGCCTATCACAAACGGTGTGTCAGGCACCGGATTGTTCGATTTCGATGATCAGGTTTTCTAATTCTTTATGATTACTTTCTCTGAAACTCCCACAGCTAAAGCAATGGGGTTCTTGAACGACTAGCTTGTTTCTTCTATACTCTCCCCCATTTTAATCCATCAAATAGGGTACAACATATAGACACTACAAAGCGTTTGCTCAAGACTTCCGCAGCCAAACACCTCAGCGGTACTTATCGACTGCTGGGCTCGTTTCTAACCCAATATTTCTTTAAATTACAAAACTGATTATTTTGTTTTGTTTGTTTAATGTTATTCCTATAATATCAGATTTACAGAAAAAAGAACATATGTTTCTATATTAATCTTCAGATACTTGAAGTACCGCTAACTATTAGACTTTTTAGCGGCACTCCGTATCTGACCTCACTTTCATCCCACGTCTAAAGACAGGCTATGCCCGGTGTGGGCTTTCTCGTTCGGGAAATTTGTAACTTTTTCATCCCAATTAAAAATTGTCTGAAACATCCTTATGATTAAATATTTCCACTTTTTTACCCATTCAATATTAAAGAGGATCGCACCCGTTCTACGGACAAAAAAGTCACTAGCGGTCATAACCATTTCATAATGAACCGAGTATTGTATGAGCAGGCGAATTAATCTTGGCACCCCTTCTGTTTCCAATATTTTCTCTGCAAGCTGCAAGAGAATAGACGAATTTGTTCCATAAGTGCAACAGACATTCCTCTTGTTACCGCATCTAATGCTGTTCCAATACCTGTGATGCCCCCGCCGACAATGAGAACATCGAAATGTTTCTGGTCCACTTCCTTCATCCATCGCTCTCTTTTTGTAAAAGAAAATTCACTCATTTTGTTCTTCCTTTCTAGTATTGCTGCAAAAAAAATCCATACTTTTACACACCACTAAAAAACCGTAGTGTAAAAAGTATGGTCTCTCATCTATTCTTCAATCAAAAATCTTTATATTTATTTTATTCTGAAAATGATATAATTATTTTACTATTATTTGCTTTTTTTACATTAAAGGAGACTTTTAATATGAATATTGTTGACCTCGTAGAATCTCAAATCATAGCTTCTGTTGTTGAAGAAAAAGATTTAGATGTTGCCTGTAGCTCAAAGCCGAATGTTGTGTTCTTGTTAACTGGTGATCTATTAACAAGTGCAGACTACATTAAAAAGCTACAATCTAATGGAAAAACGGTCTTTCTTCACTTAGATTTTATTGAAGGATTATCCAATTCAAAATCTGCTGTTGAATATATTGCTAAACACTTAAAACCTACTGGAATCATTACAACTAAAAGCCATGTTGTAAAGTATGCGAAGGAATATGGCTTGGTGACCATTCAACGTATCTTCCTGCTAGATGCTGCTGCAATTGAAAAAGGAATTGAAATGGTTAAATCCTGTAATCCTAATGCAGTCGAAATTCTACCTGGCATCATGCCAAAAATTATCGATCAGCTTGTAAATCGCCTGCCGCTCCCAATCATTGCAGGGGGTCTCGTAACCGAAAAGAAAGAGGTCCTTTCTGCCTTAAAGGCTGGTGCACTCGCAGTTTCTGCTGGAGACCACTCTATGTGGAACTATGATTTATAATTGATCAATGTATTTCACGCTATCTAATATATGCTTAGGTTTGTGAATTGAATCTTCTAAAAGCTCTTTGGTCGTAATTCCAGTCATCACTAGTACTGATGACATCCCTGCTTCATTGCCCATTTTGATGTCCGTCTCTAAACGATCACCAATCATAAAGCATTGATCCACAGGCATTTTTAATACTTCTTTTAATACATACTGTGCCGTAAGCTGTGATGGCTTTCCAGTCACTTGAAATACAGACTCACCAGTAACAGCTTCTAACGCTCCAATCATCGCGGCGCAATCCGGAATCTCTCCTCCTTGTACAGGACAAGTACGATCAGGATTCGTCGCGACAATCTTCGCACCATTTTTCCACGCTTGATAAGCATTATTTATTTTCTTATATGTGAATTCCCTATCCCAACCTAAAACGACATAGGATACACCATTTGGCTGGTCTGTTAGCTGAATCCCCTGCTCTCTAAGTTCATCTAACAAAGGCTCTTCACCGATACACATCACTTTTTCTTCCGGCTGTAACACAGATTTTAAATAGAGTGCAGTAATATAATTGGAGCTAATCACTTCCTCTAATTCTACTTGAATGCCTAAATCATTTAATTTCCTAACATAATCAGAACGTCTCGAGATGGATTTATTTGTTAAAAATACGACCTTATCCCCTCTTTTTTTTAGACGGCTAATGGCCTCTGGTACCCCATCAATGACATGCTCATCTACATAAATCGTTCCATCTAAATCAAATACATATCCTTTCACTTCAAGTTACCTCCTACATCCCTACAAACGCTGCTTTTTCCCGATATAATTCGCAAGTCCTTGAAGTACAAGAACTAAAGCTACTAATATGACGGACATGGCTGCTGCAGAATAGTACTCTGCTCGAAGGATATTTTGAAAGATTGCCAAACTCATAGGTGCCCATTCTGGTGGTGCAAGTAGAATTGATATACTTGTTTCCTTAAGGACAGTTATAAATACAAGAACAGAGCCTGCTGCAATTCCCGGTAATAATAACGGACCAATCACAGTAATTGCGGCAGTTAAAGGTGTCGCTCCAAGATTAATCGCAGCCTCTTCAATATCTTGCTTAATTGCCCTCATAGCACCCATTGTTGATCGAACCATATAAGGAAGACGACGAATTGTATAAGCAATAATTAATAGAATTGCTGTACCCGTCAGTTGTAGAGGAGCAACATTAAATGTTTGGATTAACGCAATACCAAAGGCAATCCCTGGAACGACAAGCGGGATGGAAGTCATGAAATCCATTTTCGCAGAGTTTTGCCTTACGACGAAATATGAAACAAATGTTGCAATAACTACACTTAATACAAGTGCGCCAATCGCTAGAACAATACTATTTTGGATATTTCCTAATGATGTTGAGAAAATGGTTTGATAGTGTTTAAGGGTATATCCTGAAGGGAGTAAATCTTTTCCCCAAGTTGTAGCCACCGACTGAAGCAATACAGATAACATCGCAAGTAATGGGACTAGCACAATGATAAAAGAGTAAACAGATAGAGAACGAGTCACTACTTTATTTGTAACCATTTTTTGTTGTTTCGGCTTTCCAGACACTGATCCGTAGTTTTTCCCTTTAGTCAGAATATGTTGTAGCCAGAAGAAAAGTGCAGCAACGATAATCATAATGACAGTTAAAATCGCTGCTCCTCCCCAGTTGAAAAAGCCTGAGATTTCACGGTATGCTTCAACAACCATTAAGTTTAAGTCTTTTGGTGCCAAAACGATAGGTGTTCCAAAATCTGAAAAGCTAACCGTAAATATTAACAGTGCACTTGAAATGATCCCTGGAATTGCTAATGGAAACGTCACGAATATAAAGGTAAACCAATTCTTTGCTCCTAAATTTAGCGAAGCTTCTTCCAGTGTTACATCGCTAATCTTGAAGGCAGCAACAAGTGGCCAAAGAGCATACGGGAAAAAGAAAAATACTTGAACTAGAATGATTCCCGTCTTTGAATAAGGATCTATCAACATTCCTTCCCCACCAAGAAGCTCATAAAAATACGTTACCCAGCCCGCTCGACCAAACATAATAATGAAAGCGTACGCTGAGATAAAAGTTGGAATTATCAACGGAATTGTACATAATGCTGAAATCGTTTTTTTGAATGGCATATTTGTACGGGCAATTCCATAGGCCAAAGGTATACACATTAAAATAACAAGAACCATAACAACAAGAGCTAATGACAAACTATTTTTCAATGAAACTAAATAACCTGCATTTGAAAATATTTTTCGATAATTTTCGAGATTAATCGCTTTTAATTTATCAATGGTTGTACTGAAAATGGCCGGATCAGTAAATGATCCAATAATATTAACAGGCTCGTTCGTAAAGCTTATTAGAAAGACAGAAACCAAAGGTATAATTAGGAAAATTCCAAAAAAAGCATAGATAAATATTTTTACTGCGGAGAGACCATTAAATCTTGCCTTCATATGAGAAGTACCCTCCCATATTCAATCGATAGTTTTACCTTTCTGCCTTCCTCAAAAATGCTCGTTCCAGATGAGTATGTAGTATCTACAATAATTTCTTGATTTCCCACTCTCATGTCATAGCGCACAGTTGGACCTAAATAAGTAGACATTAATACAATTCCTTCTAATACATTTACTTCTTCTTTGTTTACTTCCGTGTCGTATGGTAAAACCTGAATATGTTCTGGACGGATAATAGCTTTAGCCTGTTTCTTCTCAATTGTATTTGCCGATTGTAACAGGAAACTATCCCCTTTTAACGTGGTGGTCCCGTTAGATTCTTTTCGATCAACAACCTCTATGTCTAAAATATTAGATGTTCCTACAAAATCAGCGATAAATGGAGTAAGTGGATTACTATAAAGTTCAGTTGGTGTACCTATTTGAACAATTTTCCCTTTATCCATAACAGCAACGCGGTCCGCCATGCTCATCGCTTCTTCTTGATCATGTGTAACAAAAATCGTCGTAATTCCTAAATCCTGCTGTATTGTACGAATCGTATTACGCATCGAATGGCGAAGCTTTTGATCTAGATTTGATAATGGCTCATCCATTAACAAAACAGCAGGCTCCATTACAAGCGCCCGAGCTAAGGCGACACGTTGCTGTTGCCCCCCAGATAACTCGCTAGTTAATCGCATAGCATGCTGCTCGAGTTCAACATACTTTAAAATCTTCATTACTTTTTCTTGAATATCCTTTGGTGTACGTCCTAAACGCTTTGACAATAATCGTGCATAGATGCCTAATTGCTTAACAGGATTACTTGCATTTAACTGCTTAATATTCAAACTGTAGGCGACATTATCAAAAACATTCATATGTGGAAATAAAGCATAGCTTTGAAAGACCATTCCACAGTTTCTACGATTAGCAGGAATTTTCTCTACTTCTTTCTCTCCGATTTTGATCTTACCTGATGTGGGGTGTTCAAATCCTGCTATGCAGCGCATTGTAGTTGTTTTTCCACAACCCGAAGGTCCCAAGAGAGCAAAAAATTCTCCCTCTTGGATTTCAAGGTTTATATCGTGGAGTGCAGTAAAATCTCCAAACTGCTTTGTCATATTTTCAATAATTACTGAACCCATTCATATTCCTCCTACTTTCACACTTACTGAAACTTGTCCTTCCATTCATTACGTACACGGTCATAATTTTCATTTACCCAATCAATATCTAAATCAACTGCAACCTCTTTTACTTTTTCAATTGTTAACGGCGTTTTAGATTCAACCTCTGGATTGATTGGAATATGATACCAGTCTGCCATAATTTGTTGAGCCTCTTTTGAAAGTAAGAAGTCAATGAATTTCTTACCACCTTCTGCATTTGGAGCACCTTCTATTAAAGTAGCTGGGTTTACAAGAACTGGTGTTTTATCTGGTACGATAAAATCAACTGTCTCACCTTTAGCTTTTTGTTCATATGCCATGAAGTCAAATCCAATTCCAATATGGGCTTCACCCATTGCTACCGCCTTCGTTGGAGCTGATCCGGAATCTGGTATTGAATTTGCCTGATCTACTAATTTCTCAAAATACTCCCATGCCTTATCTTCACCTTGTCGCATCATTTGGTCCATAACCATAAGAGTAGCTGTTCCAGATGCTGCTGGGTTCGGAAATTGGATTTTTCCTTTCCATTTTGGATCTAATAAATCTTCCCAAGTTTTTGGTGCTTCTTCTTCAGAAACAAGTTCTGGATTATATGAAAAACCAAGGACAAATATCTCTACGCCAACATATTTACCATCTTCATGTTTTAATTTGATACCGTTTTCAGTAATGTCCCAGTCAGCTGCAAAATCAGGAATATAAGATGCTAGAATACCTCTTTCTACTGCAGCTTCGAACGGTAAAATACCTCCGCCACCATACCAAACATCCGCTTTAGGATTTTCCTTTTCCGCTAACATCTGATTAACTAAAACATTTGTTCCAGCATAGTGTACATCTACATTTCCACCATTTAATTCCTCATACTTTTTTGCTAATTCCTTTGTGAAATCTGGTGTTTCAGGTGAATATAAAGTGATTCTTTTGCTATCCCCCTCACCGCTACCCCCTGATTTTTCTCCAGCACACCCTGCTAACATTCCAACAGCAAGTAACATGGCCCCAGTGAATTTAAACATTTTTCTCATAGGAAATCCCCCTTAGACTATTTTTGGCAAGAAAAAAATGAATGCTAAATAGCAACACCTCAGAATTTCTCCGAAAGCGCTCCCATTTAGGCATTCATCTCAAGTTCTCTGCCTTTTTTTATACTTATTTATAAGTATAGTAGACAGATATTAATTAAGCAATATAATTTTTAGAATTTTTTATCTATTCTAGTATTTCTATTTTTTCAAAATATATTTAAGCAGGCTTTGGAAATTTCACAAATGCGCCTTGCAAATGAACTTTGAAAGATCTATTGACCGCCGATATGAAAAAAAGGCCTCTCAACAGTTTAACAACTGATGAAAGACCTTCTCTATTAAGTAGTTTTTTTATCCTCGCTTGTAAAAACGAGGATAAGAAAAGCTTATTTACATCATTTTAGACATTTATATATCAAGGTTTTTATACCTTTATTACATCATGCCGCCCGTAAGCTGAGAGTGTGTAATATCTTTAACGGTGTGTGCATAAAGTGCGGTAGATCAAGACTTTGGAAAATCTGAGGTGCAACATCTTTAACAGTAATTTACCGTTTTTCATGAGATTGCGTTAGCAAAATGTTAGCATTTTCAAGCAAATAGTCTACTACCGATGTTCACACACTCCAATTGTCGTGAGAGCTAATGGTGAACATTAGAAAATTTAAAGAAGTGCACGGCACCTATCTATTTTCACTCATTTTAATTTCATTTTTCACGTATGAAGTATCGGTAACATAACATTACGATTATGATTAAACATAAATTTTATAGTCACATCATTAAATCTTCTCGGTTGATCAATGTTACATACATGACCGGCATTTTTAATTGTTTCAAATGACGTATCTTTTGTTGCTATAACCACCATTTGCGCATCTTCCAAAAACAAATAATCTTCTTCTCCCATTACAAATAAAGTAGGAATACCAAAAAAGTCTTTCTGCATACTTTTTAGGAACGGATTCACCCGTTTGGTTAGAGAAAACCAGTTAATGAATTCTTTTTGGCACATCTTTTTCGCTTCGAATACAAATTTTTTGCGAGCTTCTTTATGATTCTCTTTCGGCATGAGAATCCAAGCAAATAGACTATATATCCACATATAAGGTATAATGCGTTTTATTAGATTACCAATATTAATTAAAAAATTTGTACGTAAATTCAACTTCGTGACCGCTCCACCTAAAACCATAGACTGAAAGCGATCAGGTTGTTTTTTAGCAATTGTTTGAATTACAATCGTCCCTAGTGAAATACCTACAAAATGTGTTTTCTTTATTTTTAAGTAATCTAATACTTCCAACACCTCATCGGCTACTTGTTCGAAGGAATCTCCTTTTTGCCACATGTTGTTTGCGGATTTCCCATGCCCCCTCAAATCAATTAATAGTACATTAAAATACTTTTTATATTCACGTAATTGTTTATACCAAATCGACGAATTCGCTCCCGCTCCATGTATTAGAGTTACCCAAGGGGTATCGTCATTCATGTAAAATGATCGATAATGTAACATTATCTGTCCTCCTTTTTTAATAAAGTGTAACTTCCATCAGTGGGGGTTTTTCTACGCACAGGACGTGCTAGTGCCGACGTTGCCACAGGACATGGCGTCCTTAGTCGGCTTTCATCCCCCACTGATGGTTAGTTGCGGCCCACAGGAAGTGGGTCACGCAGACATTGCCACACGATGTGGCGCTTTTAGTCTGTGCTCATTTTACGGGCCTTTACGGGCTGTTGATCCCCCACTTAGATTTCTTTGATTCTCTCGCACCCTTGAAGTGGGGGTCTTACTGCCCGTTAATCTGCGATAAAATATCAAAATATTAAATGAAAGACACCAATCCCGTTAGCCATCCAAAAATGAGATTCGATAATGGGGACTCTTTATAAAATCACCCACATTATTCTACCCGTTCTTCTGTATTCATCTAATATTCCTGCCTCATCATAGTCGAATTACTTCTTATTCTCATGAACATAAAGTGAAACTTCAATCAGTGGGGGGTTTCCTTCATCCCCCACTGATTGTTAGTTGCGGCCCACAGGAAGTGGGTCACGCAGACGTTGCCACACGATGTGGCGCTTTTAGTCTGTGCTCATTTTACGGGCTTTTACGGGCTGTTGATCCCCCACTTAGAAATTTATTCTTAACTCAACTTCTTGAAGTGGGGATCTTACAGCCCGTTAATCTGCGATAAAAGAATCGTATATGATAGCAGTGATAACACCTTATTTTAATAACCTTCTTATACTTTTTCAACTAAAAAGGCACCTTGCCCCATTGGCAAAGTACCTTTTTACAAACTTCCCCTAGCTGCACTTTCCTGTAGATCTGACATCGCCTGAACCAGATTGGCAATGTTATTAATGGCACTGGCTACCAAAATAACTGCCATCGTGATAAATACAAATACTGTCATCGTTACAATTTTGTTTCTGAGGAAATCATTCTTGACTATTTTCAAAAACATTATTTTTTCTCCTTGTACGCTTATCAGCAAAAAACAAATGGTCATTTAAATGCTGCTAATTTTTGTCGATATCTAGTCATAATTTGTAGATATTTCCCGGGAATTTGTTGAAATTTGAAAAATAGTGTTTTCTTTTAATTGATTGGGGTCCAGGGGGAAATTTTCAAATGTATCAGGTATCGCAATCTCTGTTTCATTGGTTGCTTCTAATTTTTCTTTCTGTTGATTCACAAGATCTTTAGCTGTATCGTCTTGGATCTTGTCCGTATCGGGTAACGCTATAAGCGGTTCGATGTCGGATTGAACAAAGATACGCGGATTGCCCTCTTTTAAGAACTTATATCCTATTCACTCTATAATGTGGCCATACTTTTGAAAAGTGGGTGTTGCATTCCCACTTCCTTGGAGAAGAATGCCGCTCACTAGATGTATATCATGTCGCATATCAGACATCCTTTTCTTAAAGATGAAGGTTCCGGGGATTTAATTCCAAGGTATATCGCCTAGCGATACGAATCAAAAAAAGAGCTTTCCAGCCCCTTTCTTGAGGAACTCTATTATGGACATGATGAACTGTTGGAGCCGGGAAACCTTTGTTTGAAACTAAAACATATCGTTTATCAGTGGATATCACTTCACACGTGGCTACGAGTTCATTGGTTCATTCTAATCTTTCTTTTTGTTGATTCACAAGGTCTTTTGCTGTATCGTCTAGGATCTTGTCCTTATCGGGTAACGCTATAAGCGGTTCGATGTCAGATTGAACAAAGATACGCGGATTGCCCTCTTTTAAGAACTTATATCCTATTCACTCTATAATGTGGCCTTACTTTTGAAAAGCGGATGTTGCATTCCCACTTCCTTGGAAGAGAATGCTCGTTCACCAGATGTATATCATGTCGCATATCAGACTTCCTTTTCTTAAAGATGAAGGTTCCGGGGATTTAATTGCAAGGTATATCGCCCAGCGATACGAATCAAAAAAAGAACTTTCCTGCCCCTTTCTTGAGGAATACTATTAAGGACATGATGAACTGTTGGAGCCGGGAAACCTTTATTTGAAACTAACACATATCGTTTATCAGTTGTATCGTCTAGGGGACTTGTCCGTATCGGGAAACGCTATAAGCACTCCTATGTTGGATTGAACAAAGATACGCGGATTGCTCTCTTTTAAGAACTCATATCCATTTCACTCTAAAATGTGGCCTTACTTTTGAAAAGTGGGTGTTGCATTCCCACTTCCTTGGAAGAGAATGCTCGTTCAATAGATGTATATCATGTCGCATATCAGACTTCCTTTTCTTAAAGATGAAGGTTCTGGGATTTTATTGCAAGGTATCGCCCAGCGATACGGAACACAAAAAAGAGCCGATAAACCCTTTCTTGAGGAACTCTATTAGGGATGGCTCATATTTTTTATTGAGGCTCTTAACCGCCTCATCTCCCATTTTATCAAACATTCTTTTTTGCTTACTTCAAGTTGTGTATATGGTTTAGATTCATATCGCTTAAATTTTCTACATCAAAATTTCCTTCCACAAATCTTTACACAGTTAAGCATAATAATCTTAAACAGGTAACTTATTTTCGGAATATGGAGAAAAGCCCTCCCCATTTTTCTTTAGGTTTTTGTATCGCTTCTTCTAAACGTTTATTAAAATCATTTTGTGAACTCCATTCTTTTTTCTGTTCGTCCCGCATATTTTGTATTTCTTTTTGTAAGAGTTCACTTTTTTGTTTTTCTTGTTGCAGCAATGTTTCGTAATGGATATTTTGTTGTTCAGTTAATTTTTCAATTTTAGCATTAGTTTTTTGCGCTGAATTTCCAATACTAGAACTTATAACATGATGATCTTGCTGGAGTCGGGAAACCTTTGTTTTAAGTTCTGACATATCGTTTGTCAGTTGGACATTCATTTCACGTGTAGCTGCGAGTTCATTGACTAAAAACATAAAGACCTCTTTTAATTGCTTGGGGTCATGAGGTAAATTTTCATATGTATCGGTTATCGCAATCTCTGTTTCATTGGATCCTTCTAATCTTTCTTTTTCTTGCTTCACAATGTCTTTAGCTGTATCGTCTAGGGGCTTGTCCGTATCGCGTAACGCTATAAGTGCTACGATGTCAGATTGAACAAAGATACGTCGATCGCCATCTTTCAAAAACTCATATCCATTCCGCTCTAAGATTTGGCCATACTTTCGAACAGTGGGAGTTGCAATCCCTACTTCTTCTGCCACTTCCTTGGAAGAGAAAGCTCGTTCATTCGGTTGTATATCACGTCGCATATCGAACCTCCTTTTCTATTAAATATGAAGGTATTTAGATTTATTTGCAAGTTATATCGCCCAGCGATACAAAACAAAAAAAGAGCCAATCAGCTCCCTTCTTGAGGAATTCTATTAAATGGGGCTGTTAAAAAATGAACTTTCAGAAAATATTCAATTCCCACAGTAACAAGTAAAAGTAGAAGATATTGAAAGTCAGGAAGAAGAGATTATATTTTTGGAATAGGAGGAGTTTGCCCGATTCTTGCGCCTGCTGATTCAGACAGCCATTAACACAACCATGAAACCATAAATACTCATAGGACGGCTAACATGGAAGAAAAGGCCTTCCACCAGTTCAGTAAACTGATGAAAGACCTTCTCTAATAATTGGGGTTTTCATTTAAAAAATGATCTTTTAAATCTCAGTCATGAGCAACACTATGAACATTTTCCTTTTATCAACTCAAAAACCCCTAATTTTAAGCTTTTCGGAGCTTACATCATGCCGCCCGTAAGCTGAGAGTGTGTAATATCGTTAACTAGAGGTGCAAAAAGCGCGGTAAATCAACGTTTTGGATATTGTTGGCTGTAACATCTTTAACGGAAATTTACCGTTTCTTATGGGATTGCGTTAGCAAAATGTTAGCATCTTTTAAGGTTTCACATCTAGAACTTAAAGATGTTATAGATATAGATGCCGTTATTTCTTATACAGGATATTGGACAGAAGACTCGAATACCGTCTTAATTAAGTACAAGTATTCCTGGAAATGAAATGATTGGTACTATTGAGGTATTTCAAGTTCAATCAAGTAAATAAAGAAATCAAAGCAGTTGTACCTAAAGTATTGCTGCTTTGATTTTTTTTATTGAAAAAACATTTCATTTTATATGCTTTAAACGTATTGACATAGTTTTTCGGTTTATTTATAATTTTAAACGGTAATTTGAAATTAGCTAAGCTTGGCAGAGCATTAGCATAGAGGGCTATTTGTTGCAGAAAGTATTAAGACGAACTCTTTAAACTTCAACTGCACTTATATCCTCTTCTTCCTCTGTGGTCTTCACATAGTCTATCATTATTATAGTTTCATCATTCTCATTATTGATTGTAAAGTTACTATAATCTTTTTTAAGATCTCCTACTCGTAAAGTCCGACCGATTTCAAAATCAGTGATATCAATTTCAATATTATCAGGGATATCATTTGCTTTAGCAGTTATATTCAATTCGTGAAGAAATTGTTTCACTATTCCCCCGGCTTTCTCGCCATTCGATGTTCCCTGTAGAATTACATTCACTTTAGTGTCGATTTCAGTGTGCTTATTAACTTGAAGGAAGTCTACATGAACTACTTCTTTTGTTATAGCTTTATTTTGATAATCTCTTAAAATAACATTTGTTGATTTTCCACCAAGATTAAGAGATATTATGCCATTTCTACCAACAGCTTTTATCACTTTTAGTAAATCTGCGTTTTTAATAGAAATAGATTTTGTATTAATCTCCCTACCATAAACAACTGCAGGAATCTCTCCATTATTTTTCAATTTCCTCAAAGAACCTTTTTTAAAATCTTTTCTTTCTTGAGCTACTAACGTATTCATTTTACTTCCACCTTTCTTTTTATTTGAATCTTAGACTTTCATTTTTATAGAAATGAAAGTCTAAGATTTACCTTACTATTCAAGTATATCTAATTAATTCTATTATTTCATTGAAAAGGCCCATTCAAAATAATTTGTTCGATCAACCTAAAAAAAGGCATGCATCAGTTTTATTAAATTGATGCATGCACTTCACTAATTCAACCAAATGAAGTTTATTTTGTAAACGAACTACTTGATTTCTTACACTTTCTTCAAAAAGTAGTATATTCATATTCTTTATACTATAACTAAACTATGTCTCTATCATAAAATCACTTAGTTCCTCTTTCACTACTGCACACCAATAAAATAACTTTTATAGTAAAATATTTGTAAAGGAGGCTCATTCTTATGAATATTTTAATTTTAGGTTCTACTGGAAGAGTTGGTAGTCAAATAGTTACTTATGCCCTTCGTGACAGACGTAAGGTTACTGTATTAGTTCGAACTCCAAAGAAGATTCAAATAAATAATGAAAATTTAACTATTCTTCAAGGTATGTTTTAAATAGAGATGATATCGTACTTGCAATGCATGGGATTGATGTAGTTATTAGTGCATTAAATCCTGATGGGACAACCACTCTAACAGAAAGCATACCAATAATTATAGAAGCAATGGAAAACGAAGGTATACAACGAATTATAAATATAGGAACTGCAGGTATCCTGCAAAGTAGAACCTCGCCAAATTTACTGCGTTATCAGTCAAGTGAATCAAAGCGCAAATCAGTCAGGACAGCGAATGAACATCATCAAGTTTACAATAACCTTAAACAATCAACACTCGAATGGACTATTGTTTGTCCTACGTATTTGCCTGATGGAGAACGTATAGGTAAATATCGTGTAGACCGTAATTTTTTGCGGAGGGCAGGGTTGAAATTTCCGTACCAGATACAGCGGTGTTTACATTTAACCAGATAAAAACAAGCGATTATATTAAAACACGCGTAGGTATTGCCTACTAATATTAACCCGTTTGTTGAAAATGATAATGAGTTGAGGTAACAATCCTCTCTCTTCAAATAATAAAGCGTCCTTTCTGGAATATCTAAAGTATGAACTAGTCATAAAGTCAAAGGAATTATAGTAAAAGAGATGTTGTAAAATAACATCTCTTTTTCACCTAAACTGCTCCATAATTTAAATCCTGAATTAACCCCACACTCTTTACGACATACACATACATCACTTCTTGCAGAGGCTGGTGTAGCACTCGAACAAATCATGGATAGACTTGGCCATTCAGATGATCAAATCACCAAGAATGTCTTTCTCCACGTCACCAAAGAAATGAAAAAAGAAGCCTCCCAAAAGTTTTCACAACTAATGAGAAGCCTCGATTAAATCTGCTATGTTAGCAAAATGTTAGCATTTCACTTTCACCTTACATACAAACCCTTATCCTTCAAGGGTTCAGACACAGCGGAGTTCGGACTAAGAGCGCGACATCGCGCGCGCAACGTCCGAGTGAGCAACATCCTGTTGGCCCTACATCATGCCGCCCGTGAGATGAGAGTGTGTAATATCTTTAACGATGTGTGCGAATAGTGCGGTATATCAAGGTTTTAAGAAATCTGAGGTGTAATACTTTTAACGGGAATTCACTGTTTTTCACACGATTGCGTTAGCAAAGTGTTAACAACTTCAAGACAATTAGCTAAATCTTGGTCAACAATTAAGATTTACATATGGAAATAAGGCTAACTTTCAAGAATGTTACATCATTATTCACTCGGATGTAGATCAACAACCCGCCCAAAAATCTTCATAATAAATAAAACCCTGCCCTCCAAGGTTTTATTTTTTTAGAGTATAGTATGCTTTTTTTTAATTTTAATGATTTGACCTGCATATATTTTTTCATCTGAACTAAGATTATTAAGTTCGATCAATTCTTGTAACGGGACATTATATTTATTTGCAATTTCTGAAAGAGTATCACCTGGAGAAATGTTATGAATTTCATAGAATTCTTTTAGAAATTCTGAATAATGTATAACATCTCCGATTTCTGTTAGAACTCCTCTATTTTCTAATACTGCAAGTATTTTCTTAGCTCTATTTCGATAGGAATGTTCTTTGACAGCTATTTTACCATTTTCACGTATTTGTTGTCTTTCTGTATCATTATTTAAATAATATTGAATCTTATCTACTGTTTCCTCAGGGGAGGATGAAACAATTAAATCTTTATCTGGTGTAAATTTATCACGAACTGCCGGTGTATCCACTGTTAATAAAACCCCACCAGAACCAAGAATTTCGTATGTGCGCATAGCAAGTTGTGTTCTAGAGTTTTGCAATCCAATAACTATTTTGGCAGAACTATAGACTTTATATGCATCCCTGTAGTCTAAATAGCCATGAATCCAATTAGTGGGAATTTCTTTTCCAATATACTTCCGCATTCTTCCCCATTTCTTTCCCCAAAAATCAACACGTACTCCTTTCTTGATAAGTGGCTTTATTAATGTTTTTAAGGCATCCGCACGGAACTCATTTGGATTTTTTTTAAGATATGATGGATATGCATTAGCTACTACCGCTATGTCACAACGATAGTTATTCGATGGTTGTACCTGAAAATGTACACTCTGATGGTACCCAAAATCTAAATGATCAGCTTTAAAACCTAGCTCCTCGTATTTTTTACATAATGAAGGTGTGACTGTAAAAACGAAATCTGGTCTAATTGCATTAATAAGAGGTATTGTAAAATTTTCAGTGTGTAAAGGGTCTTCAGTTGCCCAATAAACTAACGGTATCGTTGTTTTCTTAATAGCCTCTCGGATCCAGGGCCACTTTTCTTTAGAGTGTTCGGTTGTCCATCCAACAGATATGATTAAATCAGGCTTAAACCAATTTAGCATTTCTGAAATATTTTCCCTACTTAAAGGTCCAGAAATCATCACTGTATGCCCTTCTTCTCTAAAACCATTAGGTAAACCATAAATCCACATTGGGTGACTTTCTAGAAATAAAATCTTCATAAGTTACCATCCCTTTTATATTTCCTGTTTATCTATAAATATGTGAATTTCCCTATAGCTTGTCACGGTATAAGTCTATAAATTAGGAATTTACACTAGAGAAATAAGAAGCGATTGCTTTGATCGTCTTCATTGACTAAAAATCGTACAAAAGACAAAACGACGATATAACTATTCCTTAAACCCTGTCCCATAAAAAGTAAAAAGCCTAAAACGACATTTTCAGTCGTATCAGGCTTTTATAGACTCTAATCAATTAATATTGAGTCATATATTGCTCACGTTCCCAAGGATGAACTTGTGTTCTGAACATATACCTCCTTATTTTATACAATCATAATCAACCAAAATAACTGATAAAAAACATTTCCCCCCCACTGCCTAATCGCTTCTTGCAGAGGCTGGTGAAGCTCTTGAACAGATTATGGACAGACTTGGCCATACAGATGATCATATAACCAAAAATGTCTATCTCCATGTTACGCAAGAAATGAAAAAGAAGCTTCCCACAAGTTTGCACAACTCATGAGAAGCCTCGATTAAAATCCTCTATGTTAACAAAATGTTAACATCACACTCTCATCTTACATAAAACCCTTATATATCAAAGGGTGAAGCGGCTTATTACATCATGCCGCCCATTCCGCCCATAGCACCCATATCAGGCATTGCAGGTGCGTTTGGTTCTGGTTTGTCAGCAATTACTGCTTCAGTTGTTAGAAGCATTGCAGCAACAGAACCAGCGTTTTGAAGCGCAGAACGAGTTACTTTCGTAGGGTCAACGATACCAGCATCGATCATGTTTACCCACTCGCCAGTAGCTGCGTTGAAGCCTGTTCCGATTTCTTCGCGCTTTAAGCGATCAACGATAACAGAACCTTCTAGGCCAGCATTTTGAGCGATTGTACGTACAGGCTCTTCCATCGCACGTAATACGATGTTGATACCAGTTGCGATATCGCCTTCTGCTTCAAGAGCAGCAACTTTATTGTATACGTTAAGTAGAGCAACTCCACCACCGGATACAATTCCTTCTTCAACAGCTGCACGAGTAGCGTTTAATGCGTCTTCGATGCGAAGCTTGCGCTCTTTTAATTCTGTTTCAGTAGCAGCACCTACTTTAATAACTGCTACACCGCCAGCTAATTTCGCTAAGCGCTCTTGTAATTTTTCTTTGTCAAATTCAGAAGTAGTCTCTTCTAATTGAACACGGATTTGGTTTACACGAGAAGCGATTTGCGCACTTTCTCCAGCACCTTCTACGATTGTTGTGTTTTCTTTCGTAACAACAACTTTAGAAGCACGACCTAAAGATTCGATTGTTGCAGATTTTAGGTCACGGCCTAATTCTTCTGTGATTACTTCTCCGCCAGTTAAGATAGCGATGTCTTCAAGCATTGCTTTACGACGGTCACCAAAGCCAGGAGCTTTAACAGCTACTGCATTGAATGTTCCGCGAAGTTTGTTCACTACTAATGTAGCAAGTGCTTCACCCTCAACATCTTCAGCAACAAGTAATAATGGCTTGCCTTGTTGAACTACTTGCTCAAGAACAGGAAGAATTTCTTGAATGCTAGTGATCTTTTTATCAGTAATTAAAATGTATGGATTATCTAGAACTGCTTCCATTTTATCAGAATCAGTTACCATGTATGGAGAAGCATATCCACGGTCGAATTGCATACCTTCTACTACATCAAGCTCAGTAGTGAAGCCTTTAGACTCTTCGATTGTGATAACTCCATCGTTACCAACGCGCTCCATAGCTTCAGCGATTAGTTGGCCAACTTCTATATCATCAGAAGAAATAGAAGCAACCTGTGCGATTGACTCTTTGCCTTCGATTGGTTTAGAAATTGTTTTTAGCTCTCCAACAGCAGTAGCAACCGCTTTTTCGATACCTTTGCGGATACCCATTGGGTTTGCACCAGCTGTTACGTTTTTAAGACCTTCACGGATCATGGCTTGAGCAAGAACTGTTGCAGTTGTTGTACCATCACCAGCAACATCATTTGTTTTGCTGGCAACTTCAGCAACAAGCTTTGCACCCATGTTTTCGAAAGCATCTTCTAATTCGATTTCTTTCGCAATTGTTACACCATCATTTGTAATTAATGGGGAACCGAATTTCTTCTCAAGAACCACGTTGCGTCCTTTTGGTCCAAGAGTTACTTTTACAGCATCTGCAAGAGCGTCAACACCGCGAAGCATTGCGCGGCGAGCATCTTCACTAAATTTAATCTCTTTTGCCATGAATAAAAACCTCCTCGAAATATTTAAAGTTATCTTTCTTAAAATGTAAAAGCTGCGCGGGTATTAGCCGATAACAGCAAGAATGTCGTTTTCGCGAAAAATTAAATATTCTTTGCCTTCGTACTTCACTTCAGTACCAGCATATTTTGAGAAGATAATGCGGTCGCCTTCAGCAACTTCAAGGGCTACACGCTCACCGTTCTCAAGTACGCGGCCAGTACCTACAGCAACGACTTTACCTTCTTGAGGCTTTTCTTTAGCAGTGTCCGGCAAAACGATGCCGCTTGCAGTTTTTTCTTCAGTTTCAACAAGCTCGATAATAATTCGATCACCTAGTGGCTTTAACAAGTGAAACAACCTCCTCAATAAATATGTAATTTATTTTATTAGCACTCTCTAACCTTGAGTGCTAACACAATTATTATATTAAAGAATCTTCTATCTATTTGCAAGAGTGAAGCTCAAGTTTTTTCAAAAAAAAATTATATGTCCTCACCGAAAGAACCAAAAATTCATTTTGAGTGTACTATTTGAAACATGTACCTTTTTATGAGTAAAATGAAGTTTAGTGTACACTATTAATAAGGAGATAAATTGGTGAAAAAAGAATACTGGATCATACTCATTGTTTATATAGCCATGCAATTATCAGGCATCATTGGAGTTCCACTCGTTGCATATTTCGGTACCCTTTTAGGAAAAAGTATGAAGGAAATGGAGATTCTCTCGGTTACATCATGGATTGTGATCAGCTTTACAATTACATTAATCATCACTTTAGTATTGCTGCGAAAAGAAATGAAAGATCACACCTTAATGAGGAATTCAGCTTCTGCTGCTTCTTCTATGGCATGGGCCATTGGCGGTGTTTTCCTTGCGTTTTTTGCCCAAACGATTGCTGCCAATATTGAGAACTTAATTGGAATTGAAATGGGCTCTGAAAACACACAGCAAATTATGCAGCTTATTCAAGTTTCACCCATCATCATCATTGTCAGCTCTGTGATCGGTCCCATTCTAGAAGAAATTATTTTTCGGAAAATCCTTTTCGGTTCGCTCCACCAAAGAATGAACTTTTTTCTGTCAGCTTTAATTAGCTCAGTTATTTTCGCTCTTGCTCATGCCGAAATCGAACATATCCTTTTATATTCTGCAATGGGTTTTACATTTGCCTTTCTCTATGTCAAGACAAAGCGCATCATCGTACCTATTTTTGCCCATGTGGCAATGAATACATTCGTCGTTATCTTGCAGCTAAATAAAGACACTATTGAAAACTGGCTTAAAGAAATGGAAAAAATTCAAAGCTTTATTGGAGGATTTTTATGAGAAGGACACCATTGTTTTCAGGCATTATTTATATCATTCTTGGGATCCTCTTTACCCTAATGGCGATCCAGAATACTCAAAGAGAACAAACCTGGGGAATGTTTACATATTTTCTCATTATTATTGCAACCATGGACATAGGTACAGGCTTACGATTGGTTGGGTTTCACTTTAAATTAAAAAATAGTCAACCAAAAAAATGAGCCTTCAAGGAGGCTCATTTCTATTGAATTGCCACAAGAATTTATTCTAAAAAGCCTTAATCAATTTCTGCTGGATAATGCTTTAAAAAATAGATAAGTGACTGAAGTTCGACTGCTAAATCTATATGGTGAATTCTTATTGTTGGTGGAACCGAAAGCCGTGCTGGTGTAAAATTCAAAATGCCCTTCACATTGCCTTGGGCAATTCTGTCCGCGATTGATTGAGCTGCTGGAGCAGGAACAGTTAATATGACTACTTGAATCTGTTGATCCTGGATGACTTTTTCAAGGTCATTCATATGATAAATAGGGACATCGCTAATATAGGTTCCGACCTTGCCCTCGTCTACATCAAAGGCTACTTCAATTTTTGTATTATTGTTTTTTAGAAAATTGTAATTCAGAAACGCGGTCCCTAAATTACCAACTCCTATAAGGGCTACCTTTGTTAGTTCATCCTGATCCAATGTTTTCCGGAAAAAAGAGAGCAAGTAATTGACGTTATACCCATACCCCTTTTTCCCTAAAGCTCCGAAATAAGAGAAGTCCCTTCTTATCGTTGCAGAATCAACCTTTACAGCCTCACTTAATTCTGCCGATGATACCCTCTGCTTTCCAGAAGCATGCAAATTTTTAAGAAAACGATAATATAAAGGGAGACGTTTTGCAGTTGCTTGTGGAATTTTCATTGATTCACTTGCCATATATGTATCTCCTCTCCAAATTCTAACTATTCAATCTCTCGTTTAAAATCTCCATTCTTACCACCAGTTTTTTCAACTAAATATGTTTTGCCGATAACCATCCCTTTATCAACCGCTTTACACATATCATATACGGTTAGCGCACATACAGATGCAGCTGTTAGCGCTTCCATCTCTACTCCAGTGTTACCCTTTGTTTTGACAGTAGCAGTAATGAAAAGTATATACTCCTCGTGTGCAATCTTCCATGAGAATGATATATCCACACCAGTTAGTGGAATCGGATGGCACATAGGGATGATTTCCCACGTTTTCTTGCAAGCCATTACACCTGCAACCTGGGCAACCGCAAGTACATCGCCTTTTTTCATTTTATTCGAAGTAATGCTTTCATATATTTCTTTATTAACTGTAATACTTGAGTGAGCAATCGCCGTACGAGCCGTTTCCGGCTTATCACTAACATCGACCATTTTTGCTCTGCCTTCTTGATTAAAATGTGTAAACTCAGTCATAATAACACCTCACAATCAAATCATACACTATTTTTATCCAGTTGTGTAAACTTTGTAAGGCTTTTCACAAATAAGATTTGATCAGAAAATCCTTACCTACACGATTATTATAGAGAAATTATATGTTTAAATAACCGTACAAGTAAATAAAAATTTTTAAGAGAGCGTTGATCACACAAATACTCCTTTATTGCCCATCATATATGAATGGGTTACACTATCTCTATAACACAGAGGTGAAAAAAATGATTTTATTACAAGTCAATCAATTAATTAAAAACTTCGGTGCGGAAGTTATTTTATCGAATATAAAGCTTGAAGTACAAACTCGTGACAGAATTGCTCTTGTTGGACGCAATGGAGCTGGTAAATCCACACTTTTAAAAATTATTGCTGGTCAAATGTCCCATGATTCTGGTGAAATTATCAAACCAAAAGAAGTGGAAATTGGGTATTTAGCACAAAATACTGGCCTTGAATCAGAGCGTTCGATTTGGGACGAAATGCTGACTGTATTCGATCATTTACAAAAGCTCGAGAAGAATTTACGCAGGCTTGAAGAGAGAATGTCTGAGCCTGAGGCAATGGCAAATCAGGAAGATTATGATCGAATATTAAAAGAATATGACGAACGGCAGGTTCAATTTAAAGAACTAGGAGGCTATCAATACGAATCAGACATTCGCTCTGTCCTTCACGGATTGAATTTCCAGTCCTTTAGTTATGATACAAAAATATCTACATTAAGCGGCGGACAAAAAACAAGGCTTGCTTTAGGGAAACTATTATTAAAGAAACCCGACATTTTAATATTGGACGAGCCGACGAATCATTTAGATATTGATACATTATCCTGGCTTGAACAATATTTACAAGGATATGATGGAGCCATTCTAATCGTCTCCCATGATCGATACTTTTTAGATAAAATCGTTACACAGGTGTATGAATTATCAAGAAATCAAATTCGAAAATATTTAGGGAACTACAGCTCCTATCTTGAGCAAAAGGCCGCTAACTATGAACGCGAAATGAGACTCTATGAAAAACAGCAGGAAGAAGTGGCCAAGCTTCAGGATTTTATTCAGCGGAATCTAGCAAGAGCAACCACTACTAAAAGAGCACAAAGCAGAAGAAAACAGCTAGAGAAAATGGAGCTATTGGATCGTCCACTTGGTGATGAGAAATCAGCTTCATTTGGATTCCAAATTGATAGACAATCAGGGAATGAAGTATTAAAGGCTAATTCCGTTGCAGTCGGTTATGGCGGAGAAGTGATTTCAAAGGATATTTCTTTCCGCATCACTCGGGGTGAAAGCTTTGCCCTTGTTGGTCCAAATGGAATTGGCAAATCCACACTTTTAAAAACCATTATTAATAAGCTGCCCCTTCTTGAAGGTGATCTGAACTTCGGTTCAAATGTAGCTATTGGTTATTACGATCAAGAACAAGCTGAGCTTACCTCTAATAAGCGTGTGCTGAACGAGCTATGGGACGATTATCCGCTAAAACCAGAAAAAGAAATTCGGACAGTGCTAGGTAACTTTCTTTTCTCTGGAGATGACGTTTTAAAAACAGTCTCAACATTAAGCGGAGGTGAGAAGGCACGTCTAGCATTAGCTAAGCTAATGATGCAAAAGGCTAATTTCTTAATCCTGGACGAGCCTACAAACCATCTTGATCTAGATAGTAAAGAAATATTAGAGAATGCATTAATCGATTACCCTGGTACCATTCTATTTGTGTCCCACGACCGTTATTTTATTAATCGAATTACGACCAAAGTTCTTGAGCTTAGTGAAAAGGGAGCGACTGAATATCTAGGTGATTACGATTATTATGTTGAAAAAAAACAAGAACAAGAAGAGTTAAAAATATTGGCTTCATCTAAAATTCCTTCTTCTCCACAGCAATTAAATCAAGAAAAAAGCAGCTATCAAATGGATAAAGAAGCTAAAAAAATCGAAAGACAGAGACAAAGAAGACTAGAAGAAGTCGAGAAACAAATAGAGGCGTTAGAAATGCAAATTGCTGAATATGAGCAGCTCCTCTGTGAACCCGATGTGTATCAAGACCATGAAAGGGTCATGGAAATTACAAAAGAGAATAACGAAACAAAGGCTAAATTAGAAGTATTAGTTGAAGAGTGGACAGTACTAGCTGAATAATGAAATGCGCAAGCGACTTGCTCACCCCCGACAAGCACAAGACGAGCCTCTCGGAAAGGTGTTTTTTACCTTTCTGGGAGGATTGGCTTGTGACCTCGAGGGGGTAGGCGCTGGAGCTAGACAATTCTCTAACTCGAGAAAAGTTATTCTTATTCTTTACGAAAATCGACCAAGAGAATGCTCCCTCTTGGTCTTTTCTTACACGTTAAGAAAGTATAAATTGCCAGCGCAGAAGACAACCAAAAGAGAAGCTTTTGGGAGGACGTGGCATGTATGAGCGCGATAAGTGCAACTACGCCTCTGTCTTCGCCTTTCCAAGGCTCGCCAATCAGCGAGTTTTCTTTATCCACAAAAATATTCACATATAATGGACTGAAATAGAGGGATTCCACAGACTTCTCCACATTATCCACAGTTTCTTGTGTTTTTATCCACATTATACACAATTGAATACTTGTAATCTGTTTTTATCCACATAAAAATAGTCCCCATTTGATGAGGACTAATACCTATCTATGATTTAGTTGTGGATAGAAATATCGAGGCCTGGATTAGCATTCAGTGCCATCGTTGACCGAATCCCTTTTTCGAATAAGATACTCCCTGCTGCAGCAATCATAGCTGCGTTGTCCGTACATAAAGATAGGGGTGGAATAATTAGCTGAATATCTGTTGAATTTTCAAAAACTTCCTGCAAAGCGGCACGTAAACCTTTATTTGCAGCTACACCACCAGCTAACAATACTTGTTTTACTTTATATTCCTGAACTGCATTGACTGTTTTTGTTACGAGCACATCAATGACGCTTTGTTGAAAGCTTGCTGCCAAATCTTCTGGGGATATCTTTTCTCCACGCTGTTCCGCATTGTGGACTGTGTTGATAACTGCTGATTTTAATCCACTAAAACTAAAATCATAGGATCCTTCCTCTAGCCATGCTCTTGGTAGTGAAATGATAGGCTCTCCTTCTTGAGCAAGACGATCAATATGAGGTCCCCCAGGATAAGGCAGGCTTAAGGTTCTTGCAACTTTATCATACGCCTCGCCTGCTGCATCATCTCTAGTTTCACCTATTACTTCAAAATGGCCCTGTTCCTTCATGAAGACAAGCTCCGTATGTCCTCCTGAAACAACAAGTGAAAGCAATGGGAATTCCATCTCAGCAACGAGACGATTCGCATAAATATGGCCAGCAATATGATGTACCCCGATTAATGGAATTCCATGTGCAAAAGCGACCGCTTTGGCTGCGTTCACCCCGATTAGAAGTGCTCCAACTAATCCTGGACCTTCTGTTACTGCGATCGCGTCTAAATCAGAAAAGCTAATATTAGCCTGCTTTAATGCTTCTTCAAGCACAATCGTTATTTGTTCCACATGATGACGTGAAGCAATTTCTGGAACAACGCCTCCAAATCTTTTGTGACTTTCTATTTGTGAAGCTACCACATTTGAAGCAATTTCCCTGCCATTTTTAACAATTGCTACTGATGTTTCATCACAGCTTGTTTCTATACCCATTATCCATTGATCTTTTCCCATTATAAATTCACCCACATTACTAAAGCATCTTCTTGATTATCTGTGTAATAATTCTTTCTGATGGCACCATTCTGAAATCCGAGCTTGCGATAAAGAGATTGCGCGATGTGATTGGTAACACGAACCTCAAGAGTCATCGTCATAGCCCCTTTATCAGCTGATACCTCCATAATCTCTCTCATTAAGGCTTCACCCAGTTTCATCCCGCGGTATTGAGGCAATATCGCAACATTTGTAATATGTGCCTCATCAAGGACAATCCATACACCACAATAGCCAATGATATTTCCATCTTCCTCTAAGCCTACATAAACAGCAAATTTATTTTGTGTAAATTCATTATAAAATGCCTCTTTCGTCCACGGCATAGTAAAAGATTCTCGTTCAATTTTATGAATTTCATCGACATCATTTTCATTCAAAAAGCGAAAAGTTAAAGATTTATTCATATTGTTACTTCCTTATCCTTAAATCTTTTTTTCTTTATTTGCTTTAATCCAATTTGATTCTGCCTCAGCTAAACGAATATAATTTGGAACAAAAGAATGAATATCCTCTCCCTCTCTGTCCCGTCCTAATAAAGCAAGCTCTGATGGGCGAGGATTTTGCTCAGTGATTTCAGCAAATACTGCTTGTCCTCCAAGAGTCTCTTCAATAATAGGTTGATGAATTGGTAAATCATTGCCGATGAAAAGTATTTTTTCATCTCGTTCTTTTAGAATAGCTGCCCAATCCTTTGATAATAAAAGTTGGTCCTTCTGAATTGAATATATTTGTCCTTGCCGGTACTGATATAGGCCAGTATAAATTTGTCCTCTGCGCGCATCAAATAGTGGAGAAATGCATCCATCAAAATATCTGCCTGCTGATGCTGCAGATCCCTCAAGACTTGATACACCAACTAAAGGAATGTTTAATGTCCAAGCTAATGTTTTTGCTATTGTAACGCCAATTCTCACACCCGTATAGGAACCTGGCCCTTTTGCCACAACAATTTTTTCAAGATCAGCAGGCTTCATATCACAATCATTCATTAACGATTCTATAGCAGGCATGACCCTTACAGAATGATTCTTTTTTAGATTTGTAATATATTCACCTTTTACTTGATCCCCATCTAATAAGGCAACACCTAAAGTGTAATTGGATGTATCGATTGAAAGAACCTTCATAATAATATCTCCTTACATAACTCCTCATATCTTTGTCCTTTTGGTTCTAGAACAAGCCTTCTTGAACCATTTTCACCAAGATATAAATAAATCGTTAATAGCTCCTCTGGTAGCTGCTCAGCAATTAAATGAGCCCACTCCACAACGGTTACACCATTACCATCAAAATATTCATCAAACCCTAGATCCTCAAATGAATCCTCTACTCGATACACATCCATATGATATAGAGGCAATCTGCCCTGATACTCTTTTATTATTGTAAAAGTAGGACTGTTTACATTTTTTTTAATCTCTAACCCAAGTGCCAAACCTTTCGTAAAAGTTGTTTTCCCCGCACCAAGGTCGCCCTCAAGAGCAATAACATCTCCAGCCTTTAACAGCCTCGCAAGACTTTTAGAAAATTCAATAGTTTCTTCAGGTTTACTCGAACTAAATTCAAATGGTTTCATATTAGCTTTATCACCTTTGTTTTTCATTATCTGAATGAACAAAAAAACCTTAGGATGTATCCTAAGGAATATCTTCTTTGTATAGTTTACATGATTTTATGATACCAAGCAAAAAATGTTGAACATTAATACGGAAAGCTTCCATTATTGGAAGTTGAACTACATATTAATTTGCAATCATTAAAGAACAAATGCGTAAGCGCCTTACTCACCTCCGACAAGCACAAGACGAGCCTCACGGAAAGGTGTTCTTTCCCTTTCTGGGAGGATTGATCGAAATGTGAAGGCGACTGTTTAGGGACGACTGCATAAGACGAGCCCTGTAAGAAGACGTTCTTTGTCTTCTGGAAGGGATCGGCTTATGACGAGAGTCCCTAGGAGCCGTAACTAGACAAGCTTGTGACCTCGAGGTCGACAAAAGCGCGACGTCCTCCCAAAAGCTTCTCTTTTGGTCGTGCGATGTGTCGCTGACGTAGCTTTCCTTGTCCTGTCGCATTGTCGACACTAGTACGTCCTGTACGTCGGAGGTAGGCGCTGGAGCTGAACGTAGATAAACTATATCTCAAGTTATCAACAGATAGCTAAAATTAAAATTTCTTATACAACAAAAAAACGAAACCAAGTTTCGTTGTGTCTCACTAGTATGTATATGGCGGTCCGGACGGGACTCGAACCCGCGACCTCCTGCGTGACAGGCAGGCATTCTAACCAACTGAACTACCGGACCATATTGCGGGGACAGGATTTGAACCTGCGACCTTCGGGTTATGAGCCCGACGAGCTACCGAACTGCTCCACCCCGCGACGATAGAAAATATAATGTTTTATTATGCTCATATTATGCCTAAGGCCGCCCCGATTTCAGAAGACCTATTCAAGTAGCAGCTCAATCGGTGCGCTGAAGTATCTCTTCGAAGCGTATTCGATCGTGCTCCACCCCGCGACAATAATATTAAAAGCTTGGCGACGTCCTACTCTCACAAGGGGACAGCCCCTAACTACCATTGGCGCTGAGAAGCTTAACTTCCGTGTTCGGGATGGGAACGGGTGTGACCTTCTCGCTATCGCCACCAAACTGTATAAAATTGAGGTTT
>NZ_JAGYPM010000001.1:901618-1296606 GCF_018343665.1 Cytobacillus citreus | reverse complement strand
AAATACTTTACATGGATGGGTCAAGAAATATGGTGAACAGCCCGAGGTAAAGGCTGTACAAACATTTTCATCTCCAGAAGCCGAACTAAAAGCATTACAAAAACAATTGCGTGATCTGGAGGAGGAAAACGAAATTTTAAAAAAGGCGATGCACTACTTCGCGAAAAGCCCTCGGTAAAGTATGATTTTATTCATCATCATCACTCCCAATACCGAGTGGAGAAGATGTGCAAAGTCCTGGGAGTTTCTAAAAGCGGCTATTTCAAATGGATAAAACGACCAAAGAGTAGCCGACAGAAAAAGCATGAGGAACTGTCTCAACAGGTCTTGAAAACTCACATTGAATTCAAGCAACGCTATGGAAGCATAAAAATTACAAAAATGCTAAACAAGCGAGGAATAAAAGTAAGCCAGCGTACAGTTTCACGCATCATGACAAAGAATAATTGGAAATCTTGCACAACCAAAAAATATAAAGCTACGACCAATTCCAAGCACCATCATCCAATAAGTGAAAATGTGTTAAATAGACAATTTAAGGCGGACAAGCCCAACCAGTCGTGGGTTACAGATATTACGTACATCCCGACAAATGAGGGGTGGCTTTATTTGGCAAGTGTCATGGATTTGTATTCCCGCAAAATTGTCGGATGGTCTATGGATAAAACGATGACAAAGGAGCTAGTGATGAATGCTTTAAAAATGGCGTACCATCGCCAGAAGCCTGGTAATGGGCTTATTCATCACTCCGATCGTGGCGTCCAGTATGCATCAACTGAATATCAGAAACTATTAAAACAATATCAGATGATTGGCAGCATGAGCCGCAAAGGAAACTGTTACGACAACGCTTGTATCGAGTCCTTTCACGGTATTCTTAAACGTGAACTCGTTTATCAAACTAGATACAGAACAAGAAATGAAGCCAGAAAATCGATCTTTGAATATATCGAATTCTTCTATAATTCAAAGCGAATTCATTCAACTCTTGACTATCACACACCTAATGAATTTGAGAAAATGTATGTTCAAACAGTGGCATAAAATTTTCCTGCACAAAAAAGTTTAAAAATGGTTTTCTTTTAAACTTTTTTGTGCAGGCCACCAAGCGATAGCGCGGTAGAAAATCTGTGTCTATTTTCTTGACATAGTATCATCCCACCAACAAAAAGCGCAAAACCTACGTATGCTAAGCAAATTTCGACATGAAAAAAGCCGATTTTTCTTACGCTTTTATAACTATATAAAGAATTGCTTTGTAGCCCACACTATATGTTTTGATGTGGGTTATTTTTATTTTATTTAAAAAAAGTGTATACAAAGAGAGATGAAGATTCGTTTACTTTATGAAAGGAGGAAAAAATGGCATATGAATTAGATGATTTTTTTAAAAATAAAATGAATATGCTCTTCCGATATTTGCTTAAAATGGGTGTCGGCGAGGCAGATGCACAAGATATTATTCAAGACACGATGATTAAAACCTTGTCATATCTAGGAGAAATCCCAAACGATAAATTGAATGCATGGTTATTTAAAGTAGCAATGAACCGATTTTATGATATGTATCGAAAAAAGAAAAGGACCATACATATCCCAATCGAGCCAGAGCATTTAATTGATGAAGAAGGACCAGAAGAAATCATATTAACATCTGAGCAAAAAAATGAATTTAACGCTCTACTCGATCAACTTAGACCAGAATACAAGCATATTTTACTATTAAAATACGAGTTTCATTATTCCTACAAGGAAATATCAGACACGCTTGATATGAAAGAAGAAACGGTAAAGACATGGTTGTATCGGGCGAGAAAACAATTTGAAAAAGTGTACAGGAGGTCAGAACAATGAAACAAGATAAAACGCCAATGCTGGCTGATGATCAAGTCAACAAAATGTTAAATAAAGCAAAGAGAAAATCTGTATTTAAACAAATTATTATTTCAGCTGTTGTGACACTGATACTTGTCCCAACGATGTTCCTTGGGGTTAGCCATCTGTCGAATCGAAGTTATATAAACATGAATATGGAGATTGAAGATATTAATAAAATTACCCGTCCCAATACTCAACTAGTTGAAACCATGATTCGTTATGGTTTATTCGGTGGAGAAGCAGAATATACAGCCTATAAAGTGATTGAAGGCGTACCCGTTCCATTAGGAAAAGAAAATTATGAATATAACTTTTTAAATAATTTTTCTCGGAAGGACAAGTTTAACGTTATAAAAGTTCCTGAAGAAGACACTGGGGTTTTCTACCATATCAATTCAACGCAGCGAGATATGCAGTTTTATCATCCCGGAAAAAAATACAGTGACTACCAAAACGATGCAAAAATAATAGGGAGATATCCAAACGAAGTTGCAGAGATGGCTGTTTCATTTGATAAGCCATATTCAATAGAGCAGATTCAAAAGATGCTGCCCAATGGGGTGAACCCTGTATGGTACTGGGTGGACACATATGAGAATCCAGAAAAACTTGATACTCCGGACTCTTCTTTAGAAGTTTACGGTATTGCTCATAACAGTAACGATGTTGATCTAAAAAGAGACTTTCTCGGCTCAATTGAAAAGGGATTTAAAGAAGAAGGCAGGTATAAGCGAGAGTATAAAAGAATTTACGATGTTTTAAGGGATGGAAAAAAGGAACCTACAGAAGATGATGTTCAGATCATTGGGGTTGTTGTGACCGGAAAAACAGAAAATTTAACTAAATTAAATGGCCAAACCTTTGCAAAAGCAATTGTTTTAGGTGCGATGGCTAAAGAATTACATTAATACGTATCTTTTATGCTGAGGAAGAAAGGAAGAATAAAATGCTTGGACAGCAAATTAAAGCAGAATTTAAAAGTGCAGTAACAGGAAGACAGCTAATCATTTGGTCGGCATTGATCTTGGCATTTCCGACAATACAGTTTTTACTTGTTATGAATAACTATGTCTATTATAGGCAATTAGAAATATTTTTACGTGTCAATAATGGCTTTTTACCGATTCTTTTGCCACTTTTGATGGTGTTAATTTATGCAGTCCGTTTTATTGGTGAACAGAAAAATAATTTCATTCCCTATGCAAGAATTCGAATTTCATTGAAAGATTATATAGGCAGTAAGGCAATAGTAAATGCACTTTATTCTTTTAGCGCAGCGTTCTTAATGGTGTTCATACCTTTCCTATTTATTATTTATATTGAGCCAAGTCTAGGGATCATTGAACTTTATCCACCTGATTCTAGCCCCAAGGTTGCAACAACTTTTGAACAGCTCTTACCTTATGGAACGATCACATATGGGCTGATTTATTCAGCATGGGTTGGATTGAATGGAATGTTATATGCAACAATTGCTTTCTTGCTCTTACAGTTGTTAAACAATTCATTTGTAGCATTATCTATCCCATTTGCTGGTTATATGGTGATTGTATTTGTTCTTCAAATATTCCATCTTGATAAATTTTCACCGATGGATTCAGTGTTCCCGTTTGGCATTGGCCAGCAACCGTTATGGACAGTTTTTATTCCATTTTCGGCTTTATGCCTTATCACTACGGCTCTGATTTTAAACGTAAGGAAGAAGTTGTATTTCCGATATGAATAATTTAAAAGAAAATCTTTGGAGCTTATCTTTTATGAAGTGGATAGGTTTAGGCGTAATTATGTACCTATATGTTGTTAATCATATAAATAGACTTGCAATGTTTTCAACAAAGCATGACGCCACATACAATGGTTGGGATCTTATCATAACATCACTTAGCGAAAGATATCTCATCACATATTTTTTATTTCCATGGATGATTTGGCACTCTGTCTCCTTCTTATTAAAGGACTCTGATTATAACAAATTGATTCGCTTTGGTTCCTATAAAAGTTGGATTTTTTATACCCTGAAAAATTTCATCATCATGTATGGGAAATTAATGTTCTTATGGATTGCTGTCATCGTGATTTTATTAATCGGTATGCCGTTTTCCTTAGAATGGAGTGAATTTAGTCAGATAAATGATTCCAGTTTTGGATCGCAAATATTGGAAAAGCACTTTAATAACCCAGTTATAGCACTTCTATCACACATATTTTTATTTACACTTTCGATGGTTGCTACTCATTTGTTGTTAGCAATAATCTATGTTGTGACAAAAAGTAGGGTTATAACGATTTCTACAATGATTTTAATAGGTTTATGGGTAATCTGTTCAGGTAAATATCTCCCTGATTCTCTTGCTTTTTTATACCCATTAAATTACTTTTCATTGCCTATTGGTATCTATAATACCGGTAATAGCCTTGTGGCTTTTATTGTTGTAGGGACGGTACTACTATTAAGTACACTGATAATTAGTCAAGTCGATTATAACTTCCAACATGTATGGGGTTTTTTCAAAGACAAGGGAACTCTACTTATCTTTCTCTTTTTAATTAGTGCGATATTGTGGAAAGGCACTTCCGTAAACGGTATACAAACAATTGGTGACATGTTTTTTTACACCTTCTATGGAGGGTCTATTGAAGGGTTTAACTTCTTTAACTTTTTATCTTACTTTATTCTATATTTCGGTTTTGTATATGTAGTTCAATTGCATCTACAAAAGGTTCTGTCGCAAATAAGTCATTATATGATCATTCGATATCAATCAGTAAATCGATGGTTTTGGCAATGGTATCGAAAAGTAGCATTTTCTACATTAATCTACTTAACTATACTCGCATTGGTTAGCATCGTTATTGGTGGATTAGCAGGTGGAACACTAGGTTTTTCAACAACTTTTGAAAGTTCCTTTTCAACCTTTGAGCTGTACTATCACTTTTTTGTAAATGGTTATCTTCAAATTTCATTTTATGTGCTTCTTGTATTTATGATTTCTTGGCTTACTACCGATCCTTTTTATAGCTTAGTTGTCATAGGGGTATTATCTATTTTTATGTTTCCCGGTCTAAGTTTAATCAAAGTTGTTCCTGTTGGGTTGAATAGCTTAGGGTATCTAACAGGTCACTTCACGCCATATACAATAAGCATCATACTATTATTCTATATTTTACTGGAATTTAGAATCTTAAGTTTTCTGTTAAATCGAAAAGATATTACTCTATAAAAGGGGAGAAAATAAGTGGCATTAATACACATATCAAATGTAAACAAATCCTATAAAGGGCAAACAATTTTTGAAAATTTAAATTTTGATGTAGAAAAAGGCAAGATCTACGGAATTACAGGTCCAAATGGATCAGGAAAGTCCGTATTATTTAAATTAATGTGTGGATTCGTGTTTCCAGATGCAGGAAAGGTTGTTGTGAATGGTGAAGCGCTTTGGAAAAACAAACGTTTTCCAGATAACTTTGGGATTATTATTGACCGTCCAGGTTATATAGCGAATCAATCAGGGTTTGACAATTTAAAATCATTAGCAATGATTAAGGGCAACATAGGAGATGAAAAAATAAAACAAACCATGGAATTAGTCGGCTTGCAGCCTCAAGCAAAACAAAAAGTAAAAAACTATTCCCTTGGCATGAAGCAAAAACTTGCCATAGCTCAGGCCATAATGGAAGACCAGCAAACGCTTATTTTGGATGAGCCATTTAATGCTCTTGATGCTGATAGTGTTGAAAATACACGCCAGTTGATTCAAAGATTTAAAGATGAAGGTAGAACAATTTTACTTACAAGTCACAATCAAGAGGACATTGATCTTCTCTGCAATGAAGTTTATAGAATTAATAAGTTTAAGCTTGAAAAGGTTAAATAATTTAACATAAGGGATTTCGGACCTGATTTTTAGTGCGAATGTTCCTAACTTAAATGAATGTTGTCACACATCGTTATGTACGGAAACTCATGAGTAATTGAACAAAGTTCTTAGACAAGAAGAAGTATTTTATTTATCTGAATTTTATACTGGCAAATTAAATTTGCCCTTTAAACTACAAGAAATACTATAATTCACTGTATTTCACAAAAATAAGTCGAAAGTTTTCTGTTTAATTAAATATGCGAATATATTAAACTATCAATATGAACTAGAATGGAAATAATTATCTAAATTATTAAATTTTTACTACTAGAGGATTAATTATAAAGTTGTAACAACAGTCGACTAATGTGATATTGAGTAGAAGTTCTTAAAACTTTAAAGGTCGTGGTAATTTGAAAAAGAGAACCTTGTTAATCTATGTTATTTTACTTATTTTAGTATCTAGTGGTGGTTTGCTTTTAAAATCTAATTTCTTACAAAGTAGCCAGACCTCCAATAATTTAGAAAAAGAAATAAAAAATCAAGTCTATTATGTAAAATCTTTTAATTCATTGCCTGATAGAGAAATTACATTTCTAGAAGCTTATCAATTCGGTTTTAAAAAAGCAAAAGAATTAGACAAAACTGCAGAACTTATGTTTTTAAACAGTGTAGATGACGGTAAAGTAAGTGGACAGGATGGAAAAAAAGCAAACTGGCAAGGGGTATTTGCTTTACCTTATATCAACCGACAAATTGTATTCGTAATAGAAAAAGGGAAACTAAAAAGTTACGAAATAATCGATAAGTCTGATGAACTTACTATAAAAGATAAAAACATTAAAATAGATAGTCCTCAAATTGTAAAGGCAGCAATAAAATACTTTAATCTTCAACCATCTCCCAGAGATCATCCATTTTCACATGGTTATCATTTTAGAATTTTAAGAGATGAAAAAAATATTTTTTTCGCCGTGGATGGTCAAGTAGATGGTAAAGCAGTAGAGATATATTATCATCCAAAAACAGGAGAGTACATGGGTAGAACCGAAGCAAAAAAGTGACCTTAAAGGAGGTGATTTTTTATACCTTAACAATATACCTATTTAATTTTATCAAATGGAGGAGGTAATATAATTGAAAAGGTTTATTTTAGGAATTATTTTGTCAACAATGTTAATCTCATTAAATTTTGAGGGAGAAGCATCCGCAGCGTCTTACACCGACGAAAATGTTACCGCTTACACTGCATATTCTGAGAGCTTAACTTATCATGAGACAACTCCTGTATACTATACTACTGCTGCCGTTCGTCCTTTGATATGTGGTAAGCCTACTTCAGGAACGAAGTTTGCGAAGGGTACAATAATAACAACCTCTACAAGTTTGTCCTTCCCAGATGCTCGGTTAAGAAACACATTTTCTGTTTATGACATGGGCGATGAAAACTGCACACGAGATGTAACTCAAAACTTCTTTGACATATATTTTGGTAAGAAAACTGTTAACTATACTACTCGTTAAAACACTTAGAAGGCCTAGTGACAGGGTTCCTGCTGTAGACCGCAAAGTAAATTTGAAGAAATAATAAATAAAACGCGCCCTATTTTTTTATTTCTTCGAGCTTTCTTCCGTTGACTGCTCTATATAAGGAACCTTGAGATATTCCAGTTGCTGAGACTATCTCCTTTATAGAATATTCTTCACTATCATACATCCTTAGCGCAACAGCAAGTTTTTCTTTATCCAACTTGGGTCTACCTAATGTTTTCCCACGTCTTTTACTTGCTTCAAGTCCTTCCTTTACTCTCTCAGCAATAAGGTTTCTTTCTAATTCAGCAATGACACACATCATTTGGAACATGGCTTTGCCCGTAGAGGTTCTTGTATCCATATTTTCTTTTAAAGAAATGAATTGCACCCCCATCTCTTCTAACTGTTGAATAATGTTGAGGATATCCAATGTTTTACGTCCTAAACGGGAGATGCTCTCCACTGCAACCGTATCGCCTTTCCGAATGACATCAAAAAGTTGATGAAGACCTTTTCGATCTTTAACCGTACCTGTAAATTTCTCCTTAACTATTTTTTCACAACCATATTCATTAAGCATACCAATTTGCCGATCTAAGTTTTGGTCAATAGTAGATACCCGAGCATAACCGATTATCATTTGTAACCTCCAATAAACTTGTATATTTTTATTTTACTAGAGGGGTAATTATTGTAAAGGTATTTGGTAATACTTTTGGTAATTATTTTTGGTAACTTCTAATCTTAATATAATCAAAGAACATCAGGGTCATGGGGGATCATTACAAAAACACTGGTTTTTGGTAATGGTATGTATTAACATGACAGTCTGTAACGCTAAAAGCCACTTTGAATTAATAAAGAATATATTAGTAATAATTTCAAAAATAGACAAAATTATACAAAAAACATTGAAGGGTTTTAATTAAAAATAATAGAATTATATTCTTATGAAAGTAAATGAAAGGGAAAGGAGTGCTGATTAATATACAGAAAGGGAAAAAATGCAAATGATATTTTTATCTAATCTTTAATAATAAATAAAGAGGTGCTTACATGAAAAAAAAAGAAAAAATTTAATTATTGTTATATTCTTATTAATTCCGTTATTACTAGTTAGTGTTCTACTATTTGAGGATAATCGTACTCCCCAAACCGTAGCTTCTAAAGTCGAAAAACCAAAAACTGAAATAACAGTCCTAGAAGCAGTTAATCTTGCATATCCCTCTGCTTTAAAATGGAATAAAAATGCTCAATTATTAGATGTAATAAATATAGACTTGGATAAGCCAGGTAAGTCAATAGGGAGCAATGGGAAAAGAAAATATTGGAATGTGCAATTTGCGGTGCCGGATACTAATTTGCATTTTTTAGTCACTATCCATGAAGGGGAAATTGATAAAACAACGGATTTAACCAATAAAGTTAATTCCCCAATTCCAAAAGAACAATTTATAAAATTGTCAGATATAAACTACGACTCGCCTCAATTACTTAAAAAAGCGGTGAAAAAAGGCGGAGTTCAACCTGGAAAAGAATGGGCTAAAGGCTATAATTTTAATCTATACAAAGACCCAGAAACAAATATCACTCAAATGGTTGTAATTGGTTGGAATAGTGATTATAAAAAAATGGCTGCAATTTCTTTTAATGCCAATAATGGCAAATTACTTAAATAAAGGGAGGCTATTAAAAATGAAAAAGTTTGTAATTTCTATTGTAGCAGCTTTAACTTTGATTGGATTTAATTTCTATTCAGAAGCATCAGCTGCAAGCAAACATACTCATTCAAGTCAAGACGTTACTGCTTATGTAGGTTCAACTTGTGGACATGGATGTACTACAGGTTACAAAAATTCACAATTCAATACAGTTGCAGTGCATAAAGACGGATCAAATATCCCTTATATTCCTTTTGGAACTACTATTAACCTTAAGTCTTCAGTCCTTTTACCTTATGTAGATGGTACGAAGACGAAATCCGCTTTTACAGTTACTGATACTGGTGGAGGGCCAGGTAAAACTGATTATTGGATTGATATTTATTATGGAGAAGACAACTCGACAAATAGATATTGGGCAAATAAATTTGGTACTAATAATGATATAAGAATCAGCTATACTGCTTATTATTAAAAATGTACATCCTGGTTTAACAATTTGACGCTAAATGAGTTGCTTGAGCAACTCATTTTTTAATTAAAAGGAAATATTTTAACTAAGAAGTAAAACATTATTAATTTATACCTTTTTAATCTCATCTTTTTATACTTTTTGGTTCATTTCCTGTGTGACTTTCGATTGTTTTATTTGTTCAATAAGAGTATTTTTCATTTTTTCGAATGTTTGTTTTGACTCCTGTTACAGTTCGAAAGGGATAAACACTTTTTGCTTGAAAAATTGGGACACTTTTTCAAGTTAGAGACGTGCTTTTTACATGGAGAGATGTACATGATAGCCTTAGTCGATAAGGCATATTCCTTGTGTGGCTTCGTTTTATAAGAGAATCATGTTCGTAGAGGCTCCATGTCAAATGACATTGGATTTAATCTAATTTCCAGTAAAGTGTGTCACTTGAATGAGCAGAAACTGTGTCATTTTACTTGACGGTCACAACGCCCCGTTACTTCTGCCATATGGTATCCATCTTGAGTTTTAGGGGGAGGACTTTGTTTTGTTTTAACGAATAGGATGCCTATGTTTTCGACCTTACTAATGATCAGATAATTATTCAAAGAATTGGAATTACCAAACAACCCAAAATTTAAATTTAATTTCATGACAGTTATAAAGGAGTACCAAAAGGTTAACAAAAAGAAGAAATAATTACTTTACAAAGCCAAATGCCTTAGTATAAAAAACATCGGCATGGGGAAAATAAGGTAAAAATATGGAGGTTCTTATGACTTATGAAGAAAAGCCTTTTAATATTAGTTACCTTCTTGACTCTTTTCTCTTATTCTCACGTTCAAGCTGAAACCGTAACTAAAAATGATGTACAGTTGCGCGATGATGTGATCCTCGATTTGCTTTTTCCATCCATCGACAAAGCACTCGAAAAACATTTCGGCAAACCGAAGCAGTATTATTGCGAACAGATTCACCAAATCAATAAGATGGTAGAAAACAAAACCTACAGCTACTTTAATGTCACCTTGCAAGTAACAACATTTGAAGGTGCTCACGATTTCCCATATGATTTAGTTACTATCACTTTTAGTAATAAAAATAGTATGGAGTGGCGGGCTATTGATGTCAAAAGCAGAACGTTAAAACCAAAAGAAATAACTAAATGCCATTGAAATAGGGTATTTTATTACGAAGCAAATAAAAAATCGGGTACAGTTTAGTCTGTATCCGATTTTTTCGCAAAATGATGAGAATTATGATAATTTCAACTTAATATGTATTCGTTGATCCATATCGAGTTCAAATGTTCCATATGGATTAACGTGATGGTAAAATAAAGGTGTTAATCCTCTAAAATCTTCCAATGTCATTTTCTTCAACCAATATTGATTGTTGTCATATAGTACTTCTTGTACCATTAAGGTATTCATATAAACTAAGCAATTTTGCAGTAATTGAAGTGATAAGGCAGACACCTCTTGATCTTCTATCGAATTGGAACGAATCTCACTGTTTTTTCCGTAGAAAATATAAGTATTCACCGAATTCCATTGTTCCACTGTGTTTAATCCTTCATGGATCTCTCTTCGAATCTCTTCATACGTGTAAGTAATTACATAAAAAGATTGTTTTGATCGCTTTTCCTAATTCACATAAAGCCTGGTAGGTAGGATGTTTCGTATCCCTTGTAAATCGCTTTAATATGGATTCGGCAGAAGCAGTACCCAATCGTAGAGCAGTTGCAAACTTAATGATTTGTTCATACTGTTGCCGAATAAGATCCCAGTTAATCGGTCTACTTAAAACCTGTTGTAGGTGAGGATATTCCTCATTCATGCCGGCTTCTGGACGATATAACTTTTGAGACCCGATATTTTTAAAGCGTGGCATCAGTTTAAAACCAAGTAAATGACAAAAAGCAAAAGCAACGACACTTTGTCCGTGTGTATCGACATAATTTCTGTCAACTTCCATATCCGTACAGTGACGAAGAACCCCTTCCATCATTGCTGCCACCTCAGAAGAAAGGCATGACTTAAGCTGAGAATAAATACAAGCTGACTTACGATCTGTATGCCAATAGATCATGACTCCTTGTTTCTTGTAACGTGGATGCCATTCAGAAAGCAGGTTCTGATCCCAAGAGCCAAAATGTTTTGAATCGGAAGCACATGCAGTGGTAGCTTCTCCCCATACCTCTTTCATTCGATTGTAGATGATATGGTTGGTAACCTCTGGGTTGGCTTTTCGCAAATGATCCTTATGAATAAACTTTTGACGTATATACCGAAGTTCCCGATAACTATCTAGGTGGTTTCCAGCAGAAACAGTTTTTAATCCTGTATTTGTTCCCAATCCAAATAAACTTAGAAGAAGCCGTCGTTGGACGGTTTCTCGTTCTAAAATCTCTCGATTGGCTGTGGTTTTAAAATGTTTCGTAAACCCCGTATGAAAATCTGTTTCTTTTAGTAAATCCAATAGGTTAATGTCAGACCAACGGTTCTTAACCTCCTGTTTAAGCATCGTCATGTGTGGAGGTTCTGGTTGCTTTTCAAGTGGAGAAACTTTAATCCATCCTTTATTATTTTTGGTAGTAATCGCTACTTTTTCATTACTTTGATCGCCTAGCCCTTGATTCAATAAATGGAGTTTATCTTTCATCAACTGTATAATATCATTGATAAAAGGCTCTACATCAAGAGGGGCTTTCAGTGCTTGAAAATATTCTTCCTTGTGTTCATCAAAATCTTGTGGGAGATCTTCATCTGGGTTTCGATATCGATCAGCGCCCTCAATCCAAATTTCTTTACAACGAAGTCTAGTGCGAAGCGATTGTATCACAGCAATTTCATAATTGATTCGATTTACTCTTTCAATCCCTTTGCTGTCGGTCTCGACAATAACGTCTTTCCATTTTGGCTGAATTACGCCTTCAATGGGAACTTCATCTCCAGTAGCAAAATAACGTTGCCCACTTTCTCCATATTCTCGTATGAGTTGGATAGCCTCAATAATTGGCTGATGAAATTGATTATTTGAGCGAAAAGTAAGGTTGTTTAAAATTTTGAAAAGAGACTTCCGATAATGTCCTTGGTAAGAAGAATGCATTTTTGTATAGATTTTTTCTTTGTACTCCCGGTTATTTTTTGTCATGTCCTTAATAATATCCCGAATCATTTCAGAGCTAACAATAGGGAATAAAGTATCTTGAATGACCCCTTCTGGGTGACCTACGGTTGCTTTTAATAAATTGACAATATGTTTATTTTTTCCTTGGACTTTTTCTAATTCTTCTACTGCTTCTTTTCTGGTTGTGTTCTTGGCTTTATTTCCGAATTTAAGCGTAATTTCATCCAATAAATCAGCTAAATAATCAATGACTTCCTCATGACGATGCGAAAATAAAATGGCAAGAAGAGTATAGCGAATGGATGCAGGGTGTGCGCGCAATTCCGTTACGGTTTCTGTAGCTGCACGAACTCGATATTTTTTTACTAGCTTAGGAGACATCTGCTTACATAAATCATCTGGAATTTGAAGATGGCGAATGGCTAATAATTTTTTGATTTCCATTTCCATGGTATTTACACTTGGTTTGCTAGGAGAAGATAAAAGTCGTCGAAAAGTTAAAATATCTGATTCCTTTTCCTTATGAAACTCTTCTTCAAAACCTTCTGGTGATACCTCATCATCATGAGATTCCAGAAGCGCATCTAATCGTGAACAAGTCTTAGAAGACAGCTGTTGATAGATTGTTTGATACAAATTCTTTTCAAAAGTATCAATGGCTGAATCGATCATACGCTTTAAACTTCCATTTGAAGGAGGCTCGACTTTCCACTTACGAAACAGACTGTATGCCTGAACTTTTAGATAGTCGGTATCGTGCGTAAAGTGAACTTGTTCGTTTAACCAATCTGTCAAAAAAACATTGTCCTTTGCCGTAAGTTCTCTAAAGCCGAAAAATTCCCTAATTTGCTTTCGATGGTAAGTAAAATTTCTTTCCTCTGCCCCCCAACGATAGTCCTCAAAAAGATCTGCAGATATTTCCAATTGATTCGCTATGTATTCAACTATGACCTTGGGAATATCTTGTTTCTTGGACGGAAATCTAGCCTCTTGTTGAAAATACTTTAATAATACTGCAAATCCTAAACGACTTGCCCCTGTTTTATTACCAATTAATTTTTTCTCAATTGGTAATACTCCAAAGTGCTCGAGTAACTCATCTTCATTCCAATTTCGTTTCATAAAGCCTCTTCCCCTAATCTAAAGTAATTACTAATTTGAGTGTAATCTATTGATTAGAGGATGAAAACAATACTTTGCGGTCTAGAGCAGCTACCCTGTCACTAAGCCTAGAAGAGGAGTAGATACAATTGATCTGCTCTTCTTTTGTTTCTTTATATCAAAATGGTTAATTTCAGCAAGCTATTGTGTATCATTTACTTGAGTGTACTTTTCATATTCTTTCTATGGAAACAAGAAAGGAAAATGGATATTGTATAATAGAAAATTCATTCTAAATCAACATCAAGTAGAAAAAACCGATTCCTTAGCGTAGGAAAAATCGGCTTTTTTTATGTCGAAATTTGCTTAGCGTATGTTTTCCGCGTTTATCTTAAACTAGCTAAAAACGCACTATTCATAGTATACAAAGTAAAGAAAACCGTCCTAATTGTTACACTGTAGACATGATATCTTAACTCTGTAAACAATGAATAAACCATTGATAGGCAAAGGTTTTCTATTTACGAGTCAAGATAAATGCATTTTGTTGGTGGGACCCCATTATAAACTAAAGGAAATGGATTTTAATAGAGCAGCAATATTAGAGGAAGTTTTAAGTATGCGTTACTCAATTAATCAGAATAAAAATACTGACAATATTAAAGAAACGGAACCTGATTCTATTATAAAAGATGGTTTAAATGAAAATTTGTTTGTTACCAAAAATAAAGAAAAGTTACAGTCTGTTTTTGTTGAAATAGAAGGGAAAGAACTTACATTGTCTGTTGGAAATGATACAGAAAAAGCAATGAGATATGCAATAGTAGCTTTTAAAGATTGGGAACAAAATAAAATCATAAATAATCAAGATGTTATTTATACTACTGTTCCTTCGGGAGTAAGGCAAATTTTTGATTTTAACTTACCTAATGTGGATAACGAAACTAATTTTCAATTATTAGCTCTACCTTTTCCATATGAGGTCAGTAATGAAAATTATATCAGTCAACAAGCTTTTGGTTCTTTCCGAATTGTCATTCAAAATAAAGACTAAAAAATAATCCAGGAAGGAGCATTATAACTTGTTTACTATAATTACGTTTTCGATTTTATTATCATTGTTTTTTTAGCTATGGCAAAAACGGTAAGAGATAATTCGAAAAAATAAGATAGTTTTTTACATTTAAATGTTCTTATATAATACCACCAAAATAAAGCCGAGGATTCCTTAGCATAGGAAAAATCGGCTTTTCTTATGTCAAAATTTGCTTAGCGTGTATTTTTCCCGTTTTGATACGGTGACCCCATACACGTTGGTATAGAGCACGGAGATTAGAAACTGTTCATGTTTTCGCAAAATATGCTTTTTCCATTGATAAAAATACACAAATACCCCCAACAGGAATCTTTGGTAAATGCCATGGTCGCGTTGCTCCCTACATCTACTCTAATGACGAAGTCATTATACTTATGGATCATGCAAAAAAACTAATTTCTCCAGACAACTTAAGGGCAAGTGCTATCATTACAGCTATTGGATTATTGTGGGCAACTGGAATGCGGGTATGCGAATTATACCGATTACTGCAAAATGATATTGATTTCGATAAAATGGAAATCCATATTAGAGATACGAAATTTCATAAAGAACGGTATATCCCTATTCATAAAACAGTTATTGAAGCATTACAGAGGTATGCAAAATTTCGGGATAGTTTATATCCAAACAGTGATAGTGCCCACTTTTTTCTTACAACGGGTGGACAAGTACTTACAAAAAGACATCTTGAATATAATTTTGCAAAGGTTCGTCAATATCTATTGCCAAATGGGAAAAACTGTTGGGATAGACGTCCGCCAAGGCTATACGACCTAAGACACACCTTTGCTTGTAATACTATAATTCGTTGGTATAAAGAAGGAGCTGATGTTAATCATAATCTATTGCTACTTTCAACGTACCTTGGGCACGTCAAGCCAAGCGATACTTATTGGTATTTGACGGGAACTCCTCAACTTCTAGCTATTACTACTGAACAGTTTGAGAACTTTTCCCGTGGGTTCGGAATGGAGGAAAGCTATGAAAAATTATATTTTTCAATCATTATTACAATGCTTCTTTTTGGACCGGCTAATAAAACAAAAAAATGCATCTTCATTTACTGTAAGTTCGTATCGGGATACTTTTAGGATTTTTCTTAAATTCATGAAAGAGAAAAAACAATGTGCCCCTTCCAAAGTAACAATCGAAATGGTAAATGCAGAAAACGTAATTGACTTTTTAAACTACATTGAGTTTATAAGAAATAATTCCGTTAATACCAGAAATAACCGATTAGCAGCTATACATTCGTTTATGGAGTATGTTTCATTTCAGGCTCCTGAGTATTTAGGCATTGTTCAAAGGGTTATGACAGTTCCTTTTAAGAAAACAGAAACAAGAATTATTGATTACCTAATTAAGGAAGAGGTCGATTCAACCCTGGGGGCATGTAACCTGAACTGCTGGTTAGGTAGACGTGACCGCTTAATGATTTCAATTCTTTATAATACTGGGGTAAGGGTTTCGGAATTAGTTTCAATTAAAATAAAGGACATTACCATAAATAAAAATGGAACAGGATTAATCCATGTAATAGGCAAAGGACGAAAAGAAAGAACCATTCCTTTATGGAAATCAACACAAGCTTATTTAGTAGACTATATGGCAGAAATGAGGTGTTCAGATGAAGATTACTTGTTCAAAAATAATCAGGGTGAAAATCTCACACGTTCCGGGGTGGCATATCGCTTAGATTGTCTGGTGAAAAAAGCAGCTCTTCATTGCCATTCTTTACTTAAAAAACGAGTGACTCCGCATGTTTTTCGTCATACAACAGCGATGCATTTATTAGAAGCAGGAGTTGATATTTCGACAATAGCTATCTGGCTGGGTCATGAAAGTATTGAAACCACCCATAAATACATGGTTGCTGATATTCGGTTAAAAGAAAAAGCATTGGCAAAGGTTAATGAGCCTATTGTTTCAGAATTCAGATACAGGCCTTCTGAAGATATCCTTAATTTTCTTGATAGTTTATAATCTAAATTATGTAATATTTTATCCTGCTTGATTATTTCTAAAGTAGCGTAAGCAATGCTTATGCTACTTATATTTTTATAATCGACTGAACATAAATTCTTTTATGTTTTCAAGAACATAAAAGAAAAAACTGGCTTTTTTCGGTCAGCGAAGCCGGCGCAAAAGCAAATGCCATTTGTTTGAGTATCGCAGAAACAGCCAAAAGTAACGGGATTGATTTCTACGAATACATAAAGAAACTTTTAAAGGATCTTCCGAATCTCGGGATCCATCAAAACCCTGAAATTTTAGATCAATACATGCCCTGGTCAAAAATGATCCAGGCTGAATGTAGCAAATAAATTAAATAAGCCGTATATTCGATTGAAAAAATCGGGATAAACGGCTATTTGTGTTGCGTACCGGTAAGGTGCGCTTATTTTTTATAATTCGGGCTTACCTTAGAGTTGTTTGTATAGTAGTCTGCGCGGATACGTAGTATCTCGTAAATATTTACCTATTACCACTAATAGGGCTTCGGTAAACCGCAATTTTATTTACGGTGAAGTTTAATAGAATTTATGTGAGAATAATAGTGTGAGATACTTACAGTATCTACCAAACAAATTACAAGGAGATGTTGTAAATGAAAAAGAAACTTGCAGTAATGGCATTAGCAGCAGGGCTTGTGACTACAGGAAGTATGGCTCAGGCTGGAACAACGTATTCAGGATATGATGTAATCGTGCCTGGGTTTAATAGCAGTGGATTTTCTCCTCAGCAAACAAAATCTACAAGTAATGCATCTGCTGATCTAAAAGTCAGTATACTTGGTAAACCAATGGATGCTAGGGCACATTCACACAGTGGAGGAACCGGAGCTTGGGTACGTCTTTCAACTGTTGGCGGTCCTTTCAAATTACCTAATACCATCAAATCAGGTAATCCAACTAGAGTAGAATTCGACTCCGATTGGAATCAAACAGTTGATGCGAGGGTAAAGGGAGAGTGGAGAAGTAATTAATTTTTTCTGATAACAAGAATCAGTCAAATTTATTTGACTGATTCTTGTTTAAAGTCAAAATGGAAATATTGTTAATAAGACAGGAGATTTTAAAATGTTAGGACATCAACTTAAAGCTGAATTTAAAAGGGTAGCAACCTGGCGGCAGTTTACTATTTGGATGTTATTAATATTGGTAATACCAACTATTCAATTTTTATTAATTAAAGACAATTACGTATTTTATAGACATTTGGACCTTTTCCTGCGGTTAAATTCTAATTTTATTCCATTGCTTTTCCCTATAATAATGGTCCTTGTAAATACAATTCATTTTGTTGGAGAACAAAAAAACTATTTTATTCAATACACTCGTATTCGTATTCCTTTATCTACTTACTTATTTAGTAAGTTATTAACTAATGCTGTTCTATCTTTTTCTATAGCATTTTTAATTACATTCATTCCTTTTGTCTTTTCTATGTATATCGAACCATATCTTGGTATAGTAAAGTTGTATCCTACAGAAGGCAATCCTATTCCATATACAACATTTGAGCAGCTCCTCTTTCTTGGAACTTTACCATACGGAATAATTTATTCGCTTTGGGTGGGACTTAACGGAATGATGTATGCGACGATTGCTTTATTGGCTCTTATGATATTAGAAAAATCTTTTATAGCACTTTCAATTCCTTTTATGTATTACTTACTCGCTAATTTTATTACACAAGCGCTAGGTTTTGACAAATTTTCACCATCCAACACAATTTTTCCATTTAGTATATCGCAACAACCTTTATGGACAGTATTTGTTCCGTTTACAATATTATGCATTGCCGTTATCATATTAGGTTTGTATTTAAAGGAGAATATGAATAAACGCTATGAGTAGTATATTAAGAAGTAATTTTAAGAGTTTTATAGATGAAGCTTTTAAGTTTAGGTGGATAATATTAGGGATGGCTTTATATGTGTTTGGTTCGAGAAGTAAAGAACAATTATTTTATTTTTCGACTCAGACTGAATTGTTAATAAATAAGTGGGATTTAGTTTTTAATTTCCTAAGTAACATTTATCTAATTATATATGTTATATTGCCAATTTTAATATATCGATCAGTCTCTATTATTATATCTGATTTTGAATATATTATTTTAATTAGATTAGGATCCTATCGAAAGTGGGTTTATCAAACCTTAAACAAGTTTTTCAAAACTTTTGCGGTATTAGTTGTTGTCTGGATCTCAGTCATAGTGATTTTAATGATTGGTGCTCCTCCATTTAGCGGATGGAGTCCGTTTAGTGAACTAAATGAATCATTAAGCGAATCACAGATACTAGAAAAGTTTATAAGTATGCCCTCTTTGGGGATATTCTTACAATTTATTTTATTTACACTAAGTTTAATCTGTATTCACTTTAGCCTATCGCTAATTTATGTTATGTCAAAAAGAAAAGGGATTGTAATATCTATAGCTATTCTATTATGGTTATATGGTGTTGCATCATTCAGAATTTTGCCCGATAGTGCTTTTTTCTTTGATTTGTCTAACTATTTACTATTGCATTGGGGAGCAATAGGGTTTGGAAATATATGGGGGCCTATAATTATTGTAGTGGGCATACTACTCATCCATATTTGGATTTTAGGTAAAATTGATTTAAATCAAAATGTTTTTAAAAAATCTCCAATCTGGATATATATTCTATTTTTGGTTATTACCTTAATAGTTTTATGGTCAGGCACTCAAGAGGCATCATCTAAGAATGTTTGGGATAAATTTATTATAATTTTTTTAGGTGGTTCATTAAACGGTTTTAATCTAAAAGCTTTTTTTTCCTATTTTATTATTTATGTGGGATTTATATATTTAATTCAATTGTACTTACAAAGAGAATTAAGAGAAATTGGATACTATAAACTTTTACGCTATCATTCGGTAAATAAGTGGTTCTGGAGCTGGTATAAAAAAATAATTATCTACATTGGGCTCTATTTATTATCACTTTCATTATTTTCATTAATTCTATCTTTCTTAACAGGTTCTTCTTTAAGTTTCTATATTTCTATAAAGGACACTATTACAATATATGAAACGTTGTTTCACTTTTTTGTTAACGGTTATCTACAATTGCTATTCTACACGTTATTTGTATTTATCATTGCTTGGCTGTGCAAAGAAACATTTTATAGTTTAGTCGGTATAAGTATACTTTCAATTTTTATGTTTCCAGGTCTGAATGCGAAATTAATTATGCCTTATGGATTAAACAGTATGGGGTATATACTAAATGGCCACTCAACTTATTATATAAGTCTTGTTTTATCCATATGGATTATCGTGGAAATTATAGTTATTTTATATATCTTTAATAAAAAAGATATAGATTTATAAAAAGGAAGTGGAAAATTTGTCGTTTATAGAGATTAATCATGTTAGTAAGTCGTTTAAAGGAATAACTATATTTGAAAATCTGAATTTTACGGTAGAAAAAGGTAAAATATACGGTATTATTGGTCACAACGGTTCTGGTAAGTCGGTATTGTTCAAGTTAATATGTGGATTTATTTTTCCTGAATCCGGAAAAATAATTGTAGATGGGGAAGAGTTAGGAACAAATAAACGATTTCCAAATAGTTTTGGAATTATAATTGACCGACCTGGATACATTGCTGGAAAAACAGGTTTTGAGAATTTAAAAGCACTTGCAATGATTGAAAACAAAATTAGTAATGACAAAATAAAGCAGACAATGGAAATGGTAGGATTACAACCAGAAGCAAAACAAAAAGTAAAAAATTATTCTCTTGGAATGAAACAAAAGCTTGCAATTGCTCAAGCAATTATGGAAGATCAACAAACTCTAATTTTAGATGAACCTTTTAACGCACTTGATATAGATAGCGTTGGGAATATTCGCCAGTTGCTTCAAGGGTTTAGAGAAGAAGGTAGAACTATCATACTTACAAGTCACAATCAAGACGACATCAACCTTCTCTGCGATGAAGTTTATAGAATAAATAATTATAGACTTGAGAAAGTGAAATAATTGGATGAATCGTTTCTATATATTAACAGAACGAATATTAAACAACTTTATTATTACATCATTGAAGTATGATTCAGGAATTACACCAAAAATTAAACAACATTATTTTTACACCGTCAATATTTGTGGACGGTGTAATGCGTATTTACGGCTTCAAAATTAAACAACTTTTATCATATAACAAAATAGCCGGTTTTAACCACGTTAAGGGTTTAGCCCGCTTAATTTATTCTATTCTTGGCTTAATGGCCGCAATGATTCTAAGGTGGTAGCTCCTTTATGGGAAAATCCCCCTGAATCAAAAATTAATAAAAGTACTATTTATAAAATGCTTCCAGGTTATGTTCAAAGCAGGTGCTATTCCTACAGTGCCTTCTTACCAAGGACGATACAATTAATTGAGCAAAGTATAGAAACAGATGATCAATATTTTGTTAGAAATTTTCCAAAAGTAGTTGATTGGTTCAAAGAGTCTAGGTATAAAACGTTATCATTAAAATTAATTCAAAATAGGTTTAAATCGTATAAAAAGTGTTCGATTATGGTTATACAATGGATAGAGGTTCAAATCGCTCTAATTAATAGGTCTTGAGGAGATTTAAAAAAATATGCATTTTTTCCCCCCTCTTTATCCAGACGAATTGCTGTATAGTGCATTTGCTAGATATCATACTTATTCAGGTAATGAAAATTTTAAAAAAACCATGAGAGATTTATTCGAGTGTGAAGTCGGTGTGTTCTGTAACTGATCTACCATGTCATCTTGATATATTAAGTAAACGTATCCCTGGCAATGCTATTAGTAAAGAAAAACTAGTTCAAAAACACACTTTACTGCTATACTATAGCCATTTTATTCCTCAGGAGCGTTTAGAAAATATTCTATTTGAAATGTACTTTAATAAAGGCAGCTCGGTTCATATGAAACTAGGCTTAACAGCTAATAGTGTTAAGTCTCATCGATACTTAAAGTACTGTATATCTTGTGCCAGAAATGATCGATATCAGTATGGTTTAGCCTATTGGCATCGTGTACATCAACTACCTGGGGTAACTGTATGTTACAAGCATAAAAATCAGCTCTGGGAATCCAATGTTCTTTATGCTCAAAGAAGAAATAAGCATGAATTTATTCCTTTAGATACAATCTTGGAAGATGTAAGTTTTATGGGGGGATTTGTTGAAAACCATTTGAGTTTGCTTATTGCGGAGAACTCTTAAATATGAAACCTAAAAGGTCTGTAAAATTAGAACATATCAGATATAGCTATTTATATGAGTTACAAAAATTAAATATGTTGTCGGCTAAAGGAAGAATTAAGTTTAATAATCTTATCTCTAGTTTTAACAACTATTTTAGGAATGATTTATTAGCTTCGATAGGAAGTCAAGTGGAAAGAGATAATCATGAAACATGGTTACATAAGGTATTACGAAATTCTGGAGATGTAATTCATCCTCTTAAACATATTTTATTACATATTTTCTTTGGTATGAAAATAGATTCTACAATTAAAGGAAGTAATTTAATGATTTCAATTCCTCACCCATTTGGTAATGGCCCATGGCCTTGTTTAAATAAAACAGCAGAGCATTTCGGGGAAAAAGTAATTCCTTTATGTGAAATAACAAGATGCCATAATACTGGTAAACCTGTTGGAACTTTTACTTGCAGCTGTGGATTTGTTTACTCACGTAGAGGTCCAGATAGTTCTGAAATAGATCAAATGAAAATTGGGAGAATCAAGAATTTCGGTAGTGTTTGGGAGACTAAACTTTGTGAGTTATGGGACAATAAAAATCTGTCCTTAAGAGAGAAAGCAAGACAATTAGGTGTGGACCCACAAACTGTCAAGCGAAAGGTTAATGTTTCATCTCAGGTGACCAATGAAAATAGTCAAAAACCTAACAAATTACAACAAATAAAAGTAAAGAGAAATGAATGGTTGTCCTTAAAAGGGGAAGATACATCTCAACAAAGAAAGACAGTGTACAACTGGCTATATAAACATGATAGAGATTGGTTAATGCAAACTAGACCAATTAATAAAGGTAATTCTTATAGTAATAATCGTGTCAACTGGGTACAAAGAGATGAGGAAATAGCAGAAAAGGTAAGAGACATAGTGAATAAGTTGAAACCAATAAAACGAGTAAGGATATCTAAAACGGAAATAGGAAGGCAAATAGGGGCTTTGTCTTTAATAGAAAACCAGCTAGATAAATTACCAAAAACGGAAAAAGAATTAGAAAAAGTTGTAGAGAATATAGAACAATTTCAAATTCGTAGAATTGATTTAAGTATCGCAGAATTAGTGAGAAGTAATGAGATATTAAAAGCATGGAAAGTTGCAAAAAAAGCAGGATTAAAGACGGAAGCTTATAATCGATTGAAGGAAGAAATATTAAAAAAAATTAATAATGTTAGTTAATGTCTTATTAAAAAATCATTCGTATATACAGTTTCTGTATCTAAAAAGAATAATATAAGTTATGGTTACCAACTTATGCTATTAAATAAACTTAATGTAAATATTTGAGTTACCAACTTTAATCGAAATAAGTTTGATGCTAGACTAAAAAGTAGACACAGATTGTTATAATAAAATAAACAACAATAATGGGGTGTCTACATGACCAAAGGTACTGGTAAACGTTATGATGAAACATTCAAAAAAGAAACAGTGAAGTATATTCTTGAGAACAATAAACCAGTCGCACAAGTGGCGAGAGAAACTGGAATCAATACAAATACTTTACATGGATGGGTCAAGAAATATGGTGAACAGCCCGAGGTAAAGGCTGTACAAACATTTTCATCTCCAGAAGCCGAACTAAAAGCATTACAAAAACAATTGCGTGATCTGGAGGAGGAAAACGAAATTTTAAAAAAGGCGATGCACTACTTCGCGAAAAGCCCTCGGTAAAGTATGATTTTATTCATCATCATCACTCCCAATACCGAGTGGAGAAGATGTGCAAAGTCCTGGGAGTTTCTAAAAGCGGCTATTTCAAATGGATAAAACGACCAAAGAGTAGCCGACAGAAAAAGCATGAGGAACTGTCTCAACAGGTCTTGAAAACTCACATTGAATTCAAGCAACGCTATGGAAGCATAAAAATTACAAAAATGCTAAACAAGCGAGGAATAAAAGTAAGCCAGCGTACAGTTTCACGCATCATGACAAAGAATAATTGGAAATCTTGCACAACCAAAAAATATAAAGCTACGACCAATTCCAAGCACCATCATCCAATAAGTGAAAATGTGTTAAATAGACAATTTAAGGCGGACAAGCCCAACCAGTCGTGGGTTACAGATATTACGTACATCCCGACAAATGAGGGGTGGCTTTATTTGGCAAGTGTCATGGATTTGTATTCCCGCAAAATTGTCGGATGGTCTATGGATAAAACGATGACAAAGGAGCTAGTGATGAATGCTTTAAAAATGGCGTACCATCGCCAGAAGCCTGGTAATGGGCTTATTCATCACTCCGATCGTGGCGTCCAGTATGCATCAACTGAATATCAGAAACTATTAAAACAATATCAGATGATTGGCAGCATGAGCCGCAAAGGAAACTGTTACGACAACGCTTGTATCGAGTCCTTTCACGGTATTCTTAAACGTGAACTCGTTTATCAAACTAGATACAGAACAAGAAATGAAGCCAGAAAATCGATCTTTGAATATATCGAATTCTTCTATAATTCAAAGCGAATTCATTCAACTCTTGACTATCACACACCTAATGAATTTGAGAAAATGTATGTTCAAACAGTGGCATAAAATTTTCCTGCACAAAAAAGTTTAAAAATGGTTTTCTTTTAAACTTTTTTGTGCAGGCCACCAAGCGATAGCGCGGTAGAAAATCTGTGTCTATTTTCTTGACATAGTATCATTCTACATAGAATGTAGTTTTTTGCACATATTTTCTTTTGAATGGTTTGCGGGTTCCGCCGCATGCCCATCAAGCTAATATGTTGAAGTGTCCTCACAACGAAAGTTTTATTATTTTATAGTTATTTATGAGAATGCAACTCATTTTTTTCGTTTTGGGGAGCAACCAATTTCTTAACTTGATGGCGATGTGGTAGTACCTCAGAATGAAGAAGGTTCTAAAAATAAAAAGGAATTTAACTGTTTGGAGTAAGGTAAAATAAAATGATAATATCCAATAATATTATTATGAAACTAGAAAATAAATCGATTCAATTTGGAAAGAAAAGAATGTTAAATATTAAAAGAAATATTCAACCGTTTGGGGAAAATAAATTAGATCGATAATATCCAATAATATTATTATGTAAACTAAAAAACAAATTAATCATGACCAATATGGGGTCTAACCAACGCTATCCTGATGCAGTTGCTCTCCATCGCACGGCGAGGAAGAGAGGCATGTTTATTGCAACAGCCGTCTCTTTGATAGTTACTAAACGATCAGAGACCTTTTTTAAATATCCGCAAGATGAATAAGAAGACCGTTCTCACATGAGAATGGTCTTCTTATTGTGCACCCAGTATGAGTCCAATTCTACAGAGTTCTGTTCGCGGATGGCGTCTAATCTTGTTTTTTGTTCTTCATTTTCAGCCCCACAAGGATTGTTTTCATCAGCGGGATTGATAATGATTCCAGACTTTGATCGGAGTCGTGTATACCCCAGTGATAGATGATTCCCATTAGGCTTTGTGTGACCATTGTTGATATGACTTCTACACATTGGTCAGTGCCAATGGATCCTTGGTCCTTAGCTTCTTCAAGTAGTGTAAAGATGATTTGAAAGAGTGAACGGTTTGAATTTAAAAAGTAAGTGTGTTCTTTTGAATTTAGAGAGGAACTATAAATGACTTTCATAAGATCTTTACCCATTTCTTCTTCTAGAAAACGCATTAATTTCTGAGTGAAAATAAATAGTTTTTCAAATGGGTCCATATCTTCCGGGAAAGAGTGGAAAACTTCTAAATAATAATTATCGACTTCTGTAAATCTCACTAAAAATATGTCCGATTTAGCCGAAAAGTGTTGGTAAAATGAGCCTTTTGAAGTGCCGGTTTTTTTCACGATTTCATCGACTGTAACTTTGTCATAACCTTTTTCGCTAAAAAGTCTTAAAGCCGTTTTTAAAATTTTATCTCGTGTTACTTCTCCGCGGCGCTGCTTTTTTTTTGATTCTAGCATAAAAAATCCTCCAAAAATAGTTGACAGAATATTTATATTTTTTATAAAATCAGACTATGGTCTAATTAAAAACAGACTGTAGTCTAGTTGATAGGTTGGTATTCTTTTCAAGTCTACCTTAGATTTCAACTATTACAACGATTTCTTATTTTATTTTAACAAAAAAGAAAGCGCTTTATAAAGAACCGGAGGGAAATTATGGATAAAGTCATTGAGTCTAGTGAATTAAGAAAGTATTTCAAGAGTGGTGATGTAATTTTAACAGGAGGCTTTGGCTTATCAGGTACACCTTTGACGATCATTGATGAACTATTGGAAACAGATATTCGTGATTTAACGATTGTTAGTAATAATTTAGGGGATCTTGGACAAGGATTGCATAAATTATTTATGCAGGGAAAAATCAAAAAAGCAATCGGCTCCTTTTTTTCCATTAATAAAGAAGCAGTTATAGCTTGGTCTAAAGGCGAGCTGGAAATCGATTTGCTGCCTCAAGGTACATTAGCTGAAGCAGTTCGCTGCGGCGGTGCCGGTATTGGAGGTTTTTACACAAGAACTGCTGTTGGTACTGAATTAAGCAAGGGCAAAGAGGAAAGAGAAATAGATGGAGAGAGATACATTTTTGAAAAAGCTATTAAAGGTGATGTCGCCATTATAAAGGCGGCTAAAGCAGATCGAATGGGAAATTTAGTGTACCATACGACAGCTAGAAACTTTAACCCTATGATGGCTACAGCTGGAAAAATAGTCATTGCAGAGGTTGATGAAATTGTTGAAGTTGGTGTGCTGGATCCAGAATTTGTTGTGACGCCTTATGCATATGTGGATTATGTCATCCAAAGCAAATATTCAAAGATAGGGAGTGAATATGTTGAGTCAAGATAAAAGACATATTATTGCTAAGAGAATTGCTGAAGAATTAGAAGATGGACAGATTGTTAACTTAGGAGTTGGAATTCCTACTTTGGTTGCTTCCTATTTAGGTAATAAGGAGGTTTATTTACAATCTGAGAATGGGTTGTTAGGTATGGGACCTTCTCCCGCAGAGGAAAATGTAGATATTGATCTAATAAATGCAGGAAAAGAACCGGTTACCTATTTAAAAGGCGCATCATTTTTTAATAGTGCTGATTCTTTTGCTTTGATTAGAGGGGGTCATATTGACGTAGCGGTTTTAGGCACACTTCAGGTGGATGTTCATGGTGAAATTGCCAACTGGGCCGTTCCTAATCAGCCGATTTTAGGTGTTGGTGGAGCGATGGATTTGGTGACAGGAGCAAAAAAGGTTATTGTCGCAGCTACTCTGTTTGCAAAGGATGGAGCGTCTAAATTAGTCCAGGAATTATCATATAAAACTAGCGGGATTCGAAAAGTAGACCTATTCGTTTCCGATTACGCTGTTTTTAAATTTACGGATGAAGGCGTAAAAGTCGTAGAAATGATGGAAGATATTTCAATAGAAGAATTAAGTGAAAAAGTTGGTTTTGATTTAGAGTATTTGAATGATTTAACACTTGTAAGTAATAAGTGAAGAATGGAGGGCAACAGATGCACAAGCAAAGAACAGTTATTGTGACAGGTGCAGCAGGCGGTTTGGGTAAAGCAATTGCAAAAGAATTTATTAAACAAAATGACTTTGTTTATGTAGCTGATCTTAATAAAGGGGCTGCAGAGGAGACCGCGTATGCGCTGGGAGCAAATGCAAAAGGAATATATTTGGATGTTACGGATGAATCTGTTATTCAATCAGCCATTGCAGACATTATGAAGGAGAGGGGATCGATTGAGGTTTTAGTTAATAATGCCGGACTTCAATATCGTGCACCATTAGAGTCATTCCCTTTAGAAAAATGGAACTTGCTTATTGATGTCATGCTGACAGGTGTATTCCTAATGACGAAGCATGTTTTTCCGCATATGAAGAAAGAAGAATACGGCAGGATTGTGAATATTTCATCTGTCCATGGGAAGATGGCCACACAGGAAAAAGTCGCCTATGTTGCTGCTAAGCATGGCGTGATAGGCGTAACGGGTGTAACTGCTTTAGAGGGAGCGCCATATAAAATAACGGCTAACTCGATTTTACCAGGTCCAGTGAAAACAGAATTGCTAGTTAAGCAGCTTGATAGCTTAACAGATAAAGGAATGACGGATAAAGAAGCGCTTGAGGCTATTATGTATCCAAGGCAAGCGATGAATCGTTTTATCGAACCAGAAGAGGTTGCTTCTGGCGTCGCATATTTAGCATCAGATGCAGCAGGCGGTATTACAGGAGAACATATTAAAGTCGCAGGCGGCATGTAATAAAAAAAGAGGAGGAAAAAGAATGGCAACTTATATTGTTAACGGAGCAAGAACAGCCTTTGGTACTTTTGGCGGGGCATTAAAAGATGTGAACGATATCGATTTAGGTGTAGTAGCAACGGAAGAGGCATTGAAAAGAAGCGGAATTCAAGCTTCTCATGTAGATGAAATCATATTTGGAAATATTATTCATACAAGCAGCAGCTCTGCTTATTTAGCCAGACATATCGGTTTAAAAAGCGGCATGGCAGAGTCATCATCTGCTCTTACACTTAATAGATTATGCGGTTCAGGCATGCAGTCTATCGTATCTGCCGCACAGTCCATTGCTTCTGGGGATGCAAAAGTAGTTGTCGCTGGAGGAACCGAAAATATGAGCTTATCGCCGCATGTATTAAGAGGCACGCGCTTCGGCTCACCAAATAAAGCACCAAAAGTTGATGATATGTTATGGGAAACATTAACAGATAACTACGTTGGCTGTGGAATGGGAATGACAGCTGAAAACTTAGCTGAAAAATATTCAATTTCCCGAGAAGAGCAGGATCAGTTTTCTGTGGAATCACATGAAAAGGCCATTGCAGCAAGAGATAGCGGCCGCTTTGCAGAGGAAATTGTTCCGGTTAAGTTAAAAGGCAGAAAAGGTAAGGAAGTCATTTTTGATACGGATGAGCATATTCGTGAAGGTACATCTGTAGAAGGTTTAGCAAAATTGAAGCCCGCTTTTAAAAAGGATGGGACTGTTACACCAGGGAACGCGAGCGGCATTAATGATGGTGCAGCTGCTGTGTTAGTCGCATCTGAGGAGTATGTGAGTGAACATAACTTAAAGCCGCTAGCGAAAATTGTAACATGGGGCGTAGCAGGAGTTGACCCGAGCATTATGGGGATTGGCCCCGTACCAGCAAGCAAAAAAGCATTACAAAAGGCTGGTTTAAGCTTAGAGGATATTGGCTTGTTCGAATTTAATGAGGCATTTGCTTCACAATCTATTGCTGTAATGAAAGAGTTAGGTGTCGATAAGGAAAAGGTGAATGTGAACGGAGGGGCTGTTGCATTAGGACATCCTGTAGGCGCAAGCGGTGCTAGAATCACCTATTCTTTAGCACTTGAAATGAGGAAAAGAAACGTTAAATATGGATTAGCCGCGCTTTGTATTGGCGGCGGACAAGGCATTGCCATTATTTTAGAAAATGTACAAAGCTGATGAAACAGTCAGGAGGAAATTTGATGAATCAGAATATTAAGGCTATAGAAAAAAGTACAATTCGTAAAACGATGAAACGCCTTCTTCCAACTATACTAATTCTCTATATTGTTGCTTACTTAGACCGGGTAAACTTAGGCTATGCTGCTTTGGAAATGAATGCAGAATTAGCTTTATCTGCTGAAGTTTTTGGTCTCCTTTCCGGTATATTCTTTATTGGCTATTTCTTTTTTGAAGTCCCAAGTAACATGATTATGCATAAAATTGGGGCGCGCATTTGGATTGCCCGGATTATGCTTTCATGGGGGATTATAGTAATATTAACTGGTTTCGCGCAAACGACGTCACATTTATACATCCTGCGTTTTCTATTAGGTATTGCTGAAGCCGGATTTTTTCCTGGAATTATTTTGTATTTAACTTATTGGTTTAGAGCCCGCGAAAGAGGACGAGCAACAGCTGTATTACTGCTGGCATTACCGATAGGAGGCCTAATTGGCGCACCGTTGTCAACGTGGATTATGGATAACATATTTTGGCTCAATATGTCAGGGTGGAGATGGATGTTTATCCTTGAGGGCATCCCGGCCATTATCTTAGGTGTTTTTACTATCTTCTTCTTAACAAATAGACCTGCAAATGCAAAATGGTTATCGAAGGAAGAAAGAGATTGGCTGGAGAGCGAATTGAGTGCTGAACAGCAAGCAAGTTCAAAAGTAAATAAAGTCTCAAAACTAGACATGCTGAAGGATTCAAAGGTTTGGAAGTTATCTGTGCTATATTTTGCTGTTTATACAGGTATCTATGGCTTGTCATTCTGGATGCCAACCATCATTAAATCCTTATCAGAAACTGCCACGACCAACTTAGAAATAGGCTGGTTAGCCATGATTCCTTCATTAGTAGGTATTCCGGCTATTATATTTGTCGGATGGTATTCGGATCGAACGAATGCGTACAAACAACACTTAATTGTTTGCTTTATTATCTCAGTATTGGGCTTTATCGGATGTGGCCTTTCAGAAAGCGTCTTTATGATGGTACTTATGTTAACCATTACATCCGCTGGATTATATGGATTTACTGGATGTTTCTTTGCCTACATGACATTTTTCTTCACTGAGTCTACTGCACCTGTTGGCATCGCTTTAGTTAATTCATTTGCAGCATTAGGCGGATTTGTAGGACCGATGATTCTTGGAAGTGTAGCACTTACTCAAGGGATGTTTATTATATCAGGATTACTGCTCATCGGCCTTTTCACATTAATTACATTAAAATTGAAAAGTAATAATAGTGTGGAAACTGTCAAAGAAGCACAGACAAATGTTATTCAATCATAACGGATATTTAATAGGACGCTAATTTGTACGAAAATGGAGTTGTGTATCATAAACAAGATGTAAACAAGCACCCCTCGTGAGAAGCTCTAGCGCCAAGCTCGATGAACAAAAAAATATTAGATAATTGAAAATATTACCAGCTTCTCAGTATAAAAAAGAGCTGCAGGAAAGTGATGAATTGATAAAAAAAGTGCCTGATCCCCAGAAAAAAGGGGAGTCCGGGCACTTTTTTGAGCTAATAGGAAAGTTTAAGTTTATTAACTTACTAAAGTGAAGTGTGTTTTCATTTAAATATCTGCTAATAAGATCGCATAAGAAAAACTAAGGAGTTCGCCAAAAAGGACTTGGCGAACTCCAAGTTTTTCTAAGCTAATAGGAAAATTCATGTTAATTAACGTACTAAAGTAAAGTGTGTGTTCAATTAAATATCTGCTAATAAGATCGCATAAGAAACACTAAGGCATTCGCCAAAAAGGACTTGGCGAACGCCAAGTTTTTCTAATTATTCTTTTTCAAAGTGGATCGTGCTTCTCACTGTATCAATCGGGCGAACGAGCTTTTCAATTTGTTCACGCTTTGGTTCAAGGAAAGGAGGAAGTGATAGCTTTTCTCCAAGTGTTTCATATGGTTCATCTCCCATAAAGCCAGGACCATCTGTTGCAAACTCAAATAATATATGTGGCGCAACTCTTGCATATAAGGACTCAAAAAAGTGACGGTTTACATATCCAGATGTATTGAATCCAAAGCTTTCCATTCGGTCGATCCATTCCTCTAAAACAGATCGATCCTCAACACGAAATGCTGCATGGTGAACAGTCCCAAAACCCTGGCTTCCTGTTGGAAGTATCGAATTATGCTCAACAATAATCTGTGCACCGTTTCCACCTTCCCAAACTTCAAATAAATGGAATTCTTCTTCCTGTCCAATTTCTTTAAATAGAAGCACCTTTTCCAACATTTCTTTAAAATAGTCAAAATTAGCGATTCGAACAAAGATCGGACCTAATCCAGTAATAGCAAATTCAAGAGGAATGGGGCCCTTTTGCCATGGTGTGCCTGAAGCGATACCTTTATTATTTTCATCTGAAATCAATTGATATTGCTGATCATCAAAATCAACGAAGGATAGAGTCTTTTTACCAAATTGTACTTTAATTCCTGTATGTTTTACTTCTAATCGATCAAAACGCTTAACCCAATAGTCTAATGAGGCATCATTAGGAACTCGAAAAGATGTTTTTGATATTTCATTCGTTCCATGTACACCTTTTGGGATCCCAGGGAAGTCGAAGAAGGTCATATCTGTACCAGCACTGCCGGTATCATCTGCAAAAAATAAATGGTAGGTTTGAATATCATCTTGGTTAACTGTCTTCTTTACTAAACGCATACCCAATACATGAGTGAAAAATTTGTAGTTCTTTTCTGCACTGCTTGTAATAGCTGTTACGTGATGTATTCCTTTTAAATGGTTCATGGAAATTTCCTCCGTTAAGAAGTATTTATGATCATGTTTCCTATTGACAAAGCATTATTATGCTAAAATGTATCTCTTTAATTAAAATATCTTTAATTCAAGATAAATTTATCATGGTTATTATAATTTGTCAATTCGTCTTTATATTATAAATTTGCTCGAGAAGTTCTTTCGTATAACACTGCAAAAAAATATTTAAAGCCAAAAACACGTCATCGTAAATGGTGTGTTTTTTTGTTTGTACCAAATATCTTTGAGAATGGAAGTGGTTCCTAGTGGTTTGGAAAAGCAAACAATATAAATAAGAGAGGGTTGCTATCATACGAAGATTTCCATATTATTATATTATTATCAAAAATTTTTGAATTTTTACTCGAAAGGAGGTAGTGTTATTCAAAAACTGATCAGGCTATTAATTATTATCATTAGTCTCCTTTTATTTATGTCATTATCACAACGTTTAGTAATTGCTGAAGATAAAATATATAAAATCGCTGGGGAATGGGCTCTCCCTCCTTTTTCTTATAAAGATCAACAAGGGTCATTGACTGGCATAAATATTGAATTAATGAAAAAAATCGCAGATGAAAATGGGCTTACTTTTAAATATATACCAATGGAGATTCATGAAGCGGAACAGGCATTAAGAGATGGCGAAGTAGATGCGATAGCAGGGGTAACATATAGCACCGAAAAGGATAAAGTATTCGATTTTAGTCAACCCTACTTTACGATGTCGGATTCTTTAATTATCCCAATGGAAAGTAGTGATAAAATTAAAAGTATCGAGGATATTAGAGACATGCATATTGTCCTGCAAGATAATCCTCCTGCTCTAAGCACTTTATTAAATTTAAGGAATACGAATCTTACTGTGGTGACAAATCACTACTCGGGTCTATTGATGCTTCTAAATGACCGGTCTGAAGTCTTTATTGGAAATAAATTTACAGCCTCCTTCTTTTTAAAAGAGTTTGGTCAAGAAGAAAATTACCTTATTCTAGATGAAGTAATTAATCCGGCAGATTATGCGATTGCAGTAAAGGAAGGGAATGAGGACCTCCTTTTAATCATTAATCAAACGCTAACAAAATTGAATGCTAAGGGAGAGGTAAGTAAATTAATTGATGAATGGGTTAGACCAGAAACCGAAGCTAAAATTGCTCGGTTGGAATATTTTATCTTCTTATTATTTATATTTCTTTTGATTGGTGCACTCATCCTCATTTTCATCTATATTTGGAATCAACGGTTAAAAGAAGCTGTTAATATTCATACAAAAGACCTCCAACTATTAAATGAAGATTTACAAAAGCAACGGCAACGAACGGCTGATAGCCATGCATTTAAAGATCAAATATTAAATAATATAGACACGGGCATCGTCACTTTCGATATCGATTTTAAGATAACGAGCTGTAATAAGTGGGCATTGGAAATTCTCGAGCTTCGCGCCCATACAAAGTTCAATCTCCAGCATTCCCCCATTTTTGTGAAGCTTTTTGAACATTACCGTTATGGACAAGCTTTGCACCAAGAAAGCGCTGAATATAATCGCTCTTTAGAAATAATTAATAATGGAGAACGCAAGGTAATCTATTATTCTCTCAATAAGATGTTTAACTCACTTGAAAACCAGGCAGGCTATTTGCTCTCAATGAATGACGAAACAGAAAAAAAGAAACTCGAACAAAAGCTAATTACACAGGAGAAGCTCCACGCGCTTGGCCAGTTAGTAGCTGGTGTAGCTCATGAAATTCGGAACCCGTTAACGTCAATTAAAACCTTCATAGACCTGATTCCAAGGAAATACGATCAACCGAACTTTCAAAAGGTACTTATGGAGCATTTACCAGAGGAAGTGAACAGACTAAATAGAATTGTAACAGATTTAATTGATTATGCTCGTCCTAGCTTGCCTAATATTCAACCCTGCACTGCAATCGAGCTGACATCCTTACTAGCTATACTTCAAGTAACTATGGATGAAAATAGGATTGAATTTGAACAACACATAGAATCCGACCTTGTTTTTAACATTGATCCTCAGCAAATTCGTCAGGTCCTTCTTAATCTATTATTAAATGCCATTCAGGCAGTGGAAGAAACAGAAGTGAAGAAAATTAAAATCATAATGAAGAAAGAGGATTTTAAGAAGGGAAGGATTGTGATTAGAGATACCGGTAAAGGGATGGAGCAAGAGGAACTAAACCATATCTTTGAACCATTTTATACAACAAAGGGAAAAGGCGTCGGATTGGGGTTGACCTTATCCTACAATTTAATAAAAGAGAACAATGGAGACATTCAAGTAAGCAGTATTCCTAATACAGGAACGACATTTACGGTTGTATTGCCTTTATACCAAAAGGAGGAGATTCAGAATGAAGCCAAGAGTACTGGTTATTGACGATGAACAAGCAATTTGTACTTCACTTAGCTTTGCTCTTGAAGATGATTATTTCGTTATGACCACAACGGATCCGGAGAAAGGTATACTCATTGTTGAAAAAGAACAAGTGGATATTATTCTGCTAGACCTTCGTATTGGGCGTTACAATGGAATGGACATTTTGCAAAGAATTAAACAAATAGACTCAAAAGTGACTGTCATTATGATGACCGCTTATGCTTCAATAGAAACATCCATTGAAGCAATCAAAATGGGTGCTTATTATTATATTGAAAAACCGATTAATATCGAAAACCTGTCATTGCTTTTATTAAGGGCCTCTGAGTTTAAACAAATATCTAATAAGCTTGAAACACTTCATGAAGAGCTGGAGGAAAGGAAGGGCCTTAAAGACTTCTTAGGAAATAGTAAGGCTATGAAATATGTATTTTCGATGATCGACCGCATTAAAGATATCGACTCTTGCGTCTTGATTACGGGAGAAAGTGGAACGGGGAAAGAACTTGTAGCTAAAAGGATTCATTATTCAGGGAAGCGTAAGGATGGACCATTAGAAATTTTGAATTGCGCAGCCATTCCGGAAAGCTTACTTGAATCTGAATTGTTCGGTTATGAGAAGGGGGCTTTTACAGGGGCAACACAGTCTAAGGAAGGGAAGTGGGTCGCAGCAAATAGAGGAACTCTTTTTCTTGATGAAATTAGTGAGATGCCCCTCCCCCTCCAAGCGAAATTATTGCGGGTCATTCAGGAACGTGAAGTGACACCTCTAGGCTCTAATAAGAAGATCCCATTAGATGTTCGTATTTTATGTGCTGCTAATAAAAATCTTGAACAAATGGTCCAAGAAGGGACTTTCCGAGAGGATCTGTATTTCAGATTGAACGTTATTCCTATTAAAACACCGCCGCTTAGAGTAAGAAAAGAGGATTTGCCACTGTTGATTGATTATTTTTTGCAAAAGTATTGTAAAGAAATGAACAGGGAAAAGAGATCTTTTTCTGCAGCTGCCCGCAGGTTTTTACTAGACTATCACTATCCGGGAAACGTTCGGGAACTAGGAAATATTATTGAATACTCTGTCGCGCTCTCTATCAATACAGTCATTGATGAGGGGGATTTGCCACATTACATTCTAGAGCAAAAGAAAGGGGATGGATATATTTCTAATGATTGTGAAAAAAATATTGTCATTCCTATCGGTCTATCAATGAAGGAAATTGAGAAAAAGGTGATTTCCGGAACTTTAAAATATTATGGAAAACACCGCCAAAGTACTGCCCAAACATTACAAATTTCTGAAAGAAGTCTCCGGGATAAAATTAAACTATATGGTATTGAAAAAGCTAAATAATAAATAAATTCGGATATACGGCAAATTTTGCTGAGAATAGCGGCAGAATTTGCCGATTTCATTTATAAGAAAGTATTTAGTGTTGTGAAAACGCATACAAATTCAATAATCTGAAGATTGGCACAATATTTGCAAGTATTATTTGTATGAAAGGAGGACAGTCATTGAAAACTGGGACACTTTTAAAAATCTTCTTCCTTTTAATATTTCTTTTGATTGGGTGTATAAAGATAAAGCAGGAATTATTTCCACCCAGGGTTCAAGCAGTTCCAGAGCTATCAGAGGAACTCACAGGAAGAAGTCAACCTCCATTGGTTATTGCTACCGGTGATATGTCAGGTGTCTATTTTCCTTTGGGACAAGCGATGGCAGACTTATTTCGCAAGTACAACGGAAAACCGTCGGGAACACAAGTAACGAACGCTTCGATTCAGAATACTCAACTAGTAAGTCAGAAACAGGCTGAAATAGGATTCAGTACAGTGGATGTCCTTGGGCTGCCGGAAACTAAAAAATCCGAAATTCTCGCCCTTACAGGAATTTACTCTAATTTCATCCATATTGTCACGACCGGAAGTGATATTAAAACTTTAGAGGATTTACGAGGGAAAAGAGTAAGTATAGGAACAGTCGGGAGTGGAACAAAGCTAATGTCAGAAAGAATTCTGAAGGTTGCCAATCTAGCAAGCTATGAAATGGATTTATCTACTCTTTCATTTACACAATCGGCGGATGCTTTAAGAAATGGAGCGATTGATGTTGCTTTCTTTTCTTCCGGTTTACCGAATCCAGTCATTGCGGAACTTGCTTCAGAGATGGAAATTTCACTTGTTCCGATTCCAAAACAAATTGCTGAAAGCCTTCATGAGGAGTTTGAATTTTACACACTGGATGAAATAAGCGGTCAAACTTACGAAGGTATAAAGAGTACTCCTACATTAGCAGTAAAAAATGTCCTTCTTACATACCCAGATTTGCCAAAACAAGAAGCTTATCAAATAGTAAAAACGTTATATGACCACTTACCAGAATTGCAAAATGTCCACCCAGAAGCAATGGAAATCAATTTAGCAGAAGCAACCGTAGGGATTCCAATAGATTTCCATCCCGGAGCAACACAATTTTTCAAAGAAATTATCCAATAAAATACAAAATCTATAAAACTAAAAATAGGAGGCAAGTGAAAATGAAAAAGATCATTACATTAATTTCAATCCTTTTTCTAATTGTTTTATCAGCTTGTGGTGCACCTAATCCACAAAAGGCTGGAGAAACAGCCAGTACGAATACGAGTAAGGATGGAGAAAAATCCATTACCATAGCAGGAAATGGCGGGGTTATTGAAAAAACCATTCGTGACGTCATTGCTCCGAAATTCAAAGAGGAAACAGGTATCACGGTTAACTATGTTCCAGGACTTTCTGGGGAGATTTTATCTAAGGTAGAATTACAAAAAAATGCTCCACAAATTGATATTGCCATTTTTGTACCAACAGATGTACATCGCGCAAATGACAAGGGGCTTACAGGTAAAGTCGATGAAGCTAATGTTCCTAATATGAAAAATGTAGATTCGAAGTTCGTTGCAGTTGAGGGTGCGGGTGCTCCAGTATTTGGATTGGTCATTGCCCCTGCTTATAATACAGAATCGTTTAAAGAAAAGGGTTTGAAACCCATTGAATCATGGAATGACTTACCATCAGGTCAATATGAAGGAAGAACAGCGTTTGTGGATATTACGAATGACTGGGGCTTTAACACATTATATGCACTAGCGATGACAAACGGTGGCGGTACAGATAATGTGGAGCCAGGGATAGAAAAAGCAAAGGAACTTGCCGGTTACTCAACGACTTTTTATAAAAATTCCACACAAGTAATGCCAGCGATTCAGCAAGGTGCTGCAGACGTAACAGTTATGGGAAGCTATGTTATTGGTGATTTAGCGTTATCCGGTGTTCCAATTAAAATGGCTGTACCGAAAGAAGGAGTTCCTATTCAAGCCTTTAGTGGAGCCCTTGTGAAAAATGCTCCTAACGAGAAGGAGGCACTAGAATTCATTAACTACCTAATCAGCAAAGAATCACAAGCATTGATTTCAGAACAGGGGTTTTATCCAGTTGTTGAAGGCCTGGAGCTTCCAGAGAAATTCCAAGAATCCATTGGGCTAAAGGATACAGATAAAACATTTAAACCAGATCCTGCTGTATTTGCGGAAATACGTGCTGAATGGTCTGATCGTTGGACGAAAGAAGTAGTTCCAGAAATCGGTAAATTACTGAAATAAGAATGGAGGGAACACCCATGAATGCAATTACATTCGATGTAGAGATAAAGGGGGCAAGAAAGCAATTTGGTTCCAATGTCGTATTGAATGATATTGACTTAGAAGTAAAACAGGGTGAGTTGTTAACACTGCTTGGACCCTCGGGCTGTGGGAAATCAACAACATTGAATTTAATTGCAGGCTTTCTTGAAGCAGATCAGGGAGATGTTTATATTAAGGGAAAGAAAGTAACGAAAGTTCCCCCTTATAAGCGTGATTTAGGTATGGTATTTCAAACCTATTCCTTGTTTCCACATATGACGGTGCTTGAAAATCTTAGCTTTGGTCTGAAGTTGCGAAAAGTGGCTAAAACAGAACAAAAAAAGAAAATTGATCGAGTTCTTGAACTTGTTAAGATGTCTGGGCTTGAACACCGTTATCCAAGGGAATTATCGGGGGGGCAAAGGCAACGTGTCGCTATCGCTAGAGCCCTTGTAGTTGAGCCAGAATTACTGCTGCTTGATGAACCGCTATCAAATCTAGATGCAAAATTGCGACATGAACTTCGCGCGGAAATTAAACGTTTACAAAAAGAAATTGGTGTAACAACGATTTTTGTTACACATGATCAAGAGGAAGCTCTATCTATGTCTGACCGGGTAGTTGTTATGAATGCAGGGGAAATCGAACAAATCAGCACACCGACTGTTATCTACAATCATCCTGAAACTGAATTTGTCTTTCAATTCATTGGTAAATCGAATTCTTTTGAAGGAGAGGTTATAGAGACCGATGGTAGGAAAATTTCGTTGAAGTTAGGTGAGGAAATTATTCATGTCAATCCGGCCAATATTATTGGTGAGAATCGTTCATTGAGAGCTGCGGATGAGGTGAAACTATATATTCGCCCTGAGAATATTCACATTTCCTCTACCAGGGAAACATCATCACCAACAATGGAACTTCAGCCAGCTAAAATCATTCAGCTTAATTACCTTGGCACTTCATGGGAAGTAGATGTTTCATTACAAGGGAAAACGATTCAATTATTAACCAATTCATATGACTCAGCTTGGCAATATGGAAGTGAGGTGTATGTTGGATGGAACCCCTCAGAAATTATGCTGATCAAGAAGTAAGTGAACAAGTAAAGGTAACGGGAGAACCGCAAAGAAAGACGAAAGTAAGAAAAAGAAGAAGTTGGATAGCTGGGCTTCTTCTTTTAATCCCAATCCTTTTATTTGTCTTTGGATTTTTTATTGTTCCTATGCTGTATATTTTGTATTTAAGTTTTATTTCTACTGATAATTTGAATGGTGCGGATGCGGTTTATAGCTTACAAAACTATATAACTTTATTTACCGATAGCTATTACTTATCTTCAATGTGGCTGACGGTAAAAATCAGTTTATATTCTGTGCTTGTTTCACTTATCCTCGGATATCCAATCGCGTTAACGATGGCCAAAAGCTCACCAAAAATTAGGGGATATATAACGTTATTAATTGCTTCGCCTCTTTTGGTCAGCATCGTCGTACGTAATTTTGGATGGTACTTATTATTATTGCCAAATGGTACAATCAATCAATTTTTAATGAATATTGGACTAATCAAAAAGCCGCTTAATCTATTATTTTCAGAACTTGGTGTCGTAATCGGGCTTTCAAACGCCTATTTACCTTTTATGGTATTAGCCATTGCGACAAGCTTGTATAATATTGACCCTTCATTAGAGAAAGCGGGAGCTATTCTTGGTGCAAGCCCGATGCGCAGTTTTTTAACGATAACCCTTCCACTTAGTTTGCCTGGGATAGTATCAGGATGTGTGCTCGTCTTTAGTTTATCCATGAGTGCCTATGTCACCCCTTCTTTAATGGGAGGAGCGAATGTTCCGATGATGCCAGTTGTAATATACGACCAAATTAACACTCTGCTGAAATGGACGTTTGGCTCTGCGTTGTCGTACGTTCTCTTAGGTATTACTCTTTTATCAGTTTTCTTCTTTACACGGGCATTTGAAAAAAGTAAGTTTAGGGAGGTGTTTAGATGATGAAAGCACTTGGAAAGCTCCGACTCGTCCTTGCAGTATTAGGGATCATTTATATATTAATTCCATTAATTGCTGTCGTTCCGGCATCTTTTACAAGTGCAAATTATCCAAGTTTTCCTCCAAAAGGTTTTTCTCTCCAATGGTATACAAAGATTTTAGAACGTCAAGAGTTCGTCGAAGCATTCTTTAATAGTTTGCAATTTGCCTGCTTAGCAGCATTTTTTGCTGTTTTATTTGGGACGCTAGGTGCACTGGCGATTGCGAAATATGATATTCCAGGAAAACATTATGTTACATCCATTTTGACAGCGCCGTTAAGTGTTCCACAACTAGTATTGGGGATTGCCCTGCTTATTTATTTCACACCGATGATGCTTGCAGGTACATCAACAGGATTTTTGATTGCACACACGATCATTTGTATCCCGTATGTTATTCGCTTGGTACTAACAGGGTTAAGCGGATTTGATTACAATTTGGAGAAAGCAGCAGCTATTCTGGGAGCAAACCCATTCATCGTTTTTTGGAAGGTAACACTGCCGCTCATCAGACCGGCCATGATATCTGGGGGATTATTTGCATTCTTGACATCTTTTGATAATGTCACAGTTTCATTGTTTATGATTTCCCCTAATATGCGAACACTTCCAATTGAGATTTTCTCAACGATGCAGGATGCTTATAATCCAATAGTAGCTTCCGTTTCAAGTGTGGTTATTTTCATTTCTGTCATATTAATCGTCGTACTTGAAAAAATTCATGGGGTTGGAAAGGTATTCGGTGGCACCCAGCATTAGGAAATGAAGAGGTGAATAAACATTAGCCGGCCGATTTGCTTATTTAAGTAAAACTGCCGGCTGTTTCAGTTCAAGAGGAAAGATTTTTTACACGTTAAGAACGTATAAATTGTCAGCGCGGAAGGTGATTCGACGTAGTTGCCAATTTTAGGAATTAAGTACGACGGAAAGGATGTCCTAGTCGGGCGAATGCCACAGGACGTGGCATGTATGAGCGCGATAAGTGCAACTACGCCTCTGTCTTCGCCTTTCCAAGGCTCGTCAATCGCCGAGTTTTCTTTAAATAGTCTATACATCTATTCACAGTTGCTTGTGGAGCAGTAAGAATAGGAACAGAGGTCTGAACCTGATGTGCAATATGATCCATACTATACTGAGAAAGAACAATTACATCTACTTTTTCGTCCATCTGCTGTATCATGTTTCGTACTCTTTCGTCATGTTCATCGACCCTCCCTTGAAAAAGAAGATGGATAATTCCTGGGTCTACTAGAGATTCAATGATACAATCTGGCTTCTTTTCTCTTAAATAACTCATTAAGGCAACCGGTGTTTCTTTAACGGTGGAAATGAGGCCAATTCGTTCATAGGCAAGTGCTTCATCTAACATGGCTTCATCTGACCGAAAAAGTTTAACATCATGCATTGGCTGCAAAATCGAAGTGATGTTATTAAAGGCTGAACAAGTCAATTGAATGCAATTTGCTTCAGATTCAGCAGCAAGTTTGACCAATGCTGAAAATCTGCGAATAATTTCCGGGGTTAATCCCTCGGACTTTTCCATCATGGAAAGCAAATTTGTATCCATAAAATGCAGTAGTTCAATTTCAGGAGCTGTTTTCTGAAAAGCTTTTTCAATAGGCTTTAAGGCTGTGGTCGTTGCATGGATCAGGGCTACTTTCAAAATTTGTCATCCTCTTTCATTATCATTTTGTAATTATAACTATATTTCTATTATTTTAATATATAACAAATCGAATATTTTGAATTTTCATTCATGATTAAATATTTTTCAAAGGGAGGTTTGGGTCTTGATACATGCAGAAATAGAAAAAGCAATACGCCAAGTGATCAATAACAAACGTCGAGTACTTACAAATGAAGCGGATCTTGCCAGTTATTCATATGATGCTTCTTTCGGCGTTTTTCTCCCGGATATTGTTGTACAGCCAACTTCTACGAATGAAGTGGTTGGAATTGTCAAATTGGCCAATAAATATAAAATCCCGATTTATCCAAGGGGAAGGGGAACTAGCTTAAGCGGGGGACCATTACCTGTTCATGGAGGGATTGTTCTTGATTTTTCTAAATGGACAGATATTTTAATTATCGAACCAGATGATTTAGTCGCGATTGTTTCCCCAGGAGTCATAACGGCAGATATTAATAAAAAGGCCAATCAATTTGGTCTTATGTATCCTCCTGATCCGAGCAGCTCCCATGTGTCAACGATTGGTGGGAATTTAGCGGAAAATGCCGGTGGCCCGCATGGACTTAAATATGGGGTTACGAAAGATTATGTGCTTGGCCTTGAAGTGGTTACTGCTGACGGTGAAGTAATCCAAACTGGGGGAAGAACCGTAAAAAATGTAACAGGATATGACTTGACGAAATTAATTGTTGGATCTGAAGGGACTTTAGGGATAATAACAAAAGCGATTTTACAGCTAATCCCTAAACCACAGTCTACAGGAACTTTATTGGTCCTTTTTGATGACCTAATCATTGCTGGAAGAGCCATTTCCAGCATCCTGACAGGTGGCATTTTACCATCTAAATTAGAAATTATGGATCAAGCATCTGTTGTCGCTGTAGAGCAATTTGATCCATCAGGGTTACCTACCGAAATAGAAGCACTTTTATTAATAGAATTGGACGGTCATCCTGCTGCCATAGAGGCAGAAGCCAAAAGGGTAAAGGAAATTTGCTTGGAAATTGGCGCTATTGAAGTGAAAATAGCAAAAACGAAGGAAGAAGAAGCCGAACTTTGGAAGGCGCGAAAACTAGTTTCTCCAGCAATAGTCCGAAAAAAGCCAACGAAAATTTCAGAAGATGCTACTGTTCCGCGCAGTAGGATTCCAGACATGTTTCAACGTTTAAAGGAAATTAGAGATAGGTATAACATCGATTTAGTTGTATTTGGTCATGCTGGAGATGGGAATTTACATCCCAATATAATAGCGGATAAACGAGATATCGAAGAAATGAAGCGAGTTGAAAAAGCAGTCGAGGAGATTTTTAAAGCTGCAGTGGAATTGGGTGGCACGTTATCAGGAGAACATGGGATTGGAACGATGAAGGCCCCTTTTATGGAGATGGAGCTTGGTCCAACCGGTTTATCCATGATGAAACGGATTAAAGAAGCCTGGGATCCTTATAACCTCTTAAATCCCGGAAAAGTGTTTCCAGAGCCTGGACAAAGGTTTGTGTTAACAAATGAGTAGAAGCCATCTATTAGCCTATGAAGAAACGTTTGCATGTGTCCAATGCGGCTATTGTTTGCCCAAATGCCCAACCTACGAGACGACAGGTGTGGAAACCCAGTCACCGCGGGGGCGAATAAATTTAGTGAAGTTATTAGCAGAAGAAAAAATTTCGATAGAGTCCGCAGCTTCTTCCATTGAGTTATGTTTAGGCTGTAGAGCCTGTGAAACAGCTTGTCCGACCAATGTTCAATACGGGACCATTTTACAATCTGCCAAGGAATTAATCGCGAAAGAGATGCCTGCTTCTAAAATGGAATCGCTACTCCTTGAAAAAGGAATACCGAATAAAAAGTGGCAAAAAGTTGCCGGAAGGGGGTTAGAAATAGCACAGAAAACAGGAATGGTATCTTTAGCGAGAAAAGCAGGCATCATGAGGGTATTCCCAGATAGTATTCAGGCAATGGAATCTATTGCGCCCGTGATCAAGATGCCGAAAAAAAAAGAAAGAGAATACAGAGTATTACCTCCAATTGGGAAGAAGACCTATACTGTTGGATTTTTTGTTGGTTGTATTATGGATATGATGTTCTCAAAAATTAATGATGACAGTATGAAATTGCTACAGCTTGCAGGCTTCAAAGTCACCTTGATCGAAGAACAAACATGCTGTGGAGCTCTTTTACATCATAGTGGAAAAAAAAGAGAGACCATTGCCCTAGCTCAAAAAAATATTGCAGTATTTGAAAAATATGATTTTGATTTTATTGTCAATAGTATTGGTGGCTGTGGTGCGATGTTGGTGGAATATCCTGAATTGTTTGACGAACACTCAGAATGGCGTTCTCGTGCAGAAAAATTTGCCTCGCGGTGTAAAGATATTAGCGTTTTATTAGCCGAGAGTTCATTGCCATTTACTAAAGAAATTCGAAAAGTCGTAGCATACCAACCTTCATGTCATTTACAGCATGTTCAAAAAGTCATTAATGAGCCTCACCAATTGATAAAGAAGATTCCGGGGATTGATTACCGCCTTTTTGAAAACCAGGACATGTGCTGCGGATCTGCAGGAATTTACAATGTTATCCACTACAATGAAGCGATGGAAGTGTTGGATCAAAAGATGAATCATATTGAGAAAGTGGTGCCAGATATCATCGTCACAAGTAATCCAGGCTGCCATTTACAGATGAAATTAGGTGTCCGGCGCGAAGGGAAAACAGAAAAAATAAAAGTGGTTCATATTGTTGAACTGCTAGCTGAAGCCTGTGGGATATCCTAATTCCTAATCTATGAATAAATATCGACTAAATTTTCTGTTAATAAAAAATAGCAAATAAAGCATTGGCAGGTAATATGAATTTAATCATACAATTTGCATAATAGTTATGCTATATCGGTAAAAGGAGTGAGAGATAATGAGACAATTACAACTTCCGGCATTTGAATTTACGGAAAAACAAAAAGAGTTTCGTAAAGAAGTACGTTCTTTCTTACAAGCTGAGAAACAAAAAGGAACATTCGACACACATGCAGATTCTTGGCTAAGCGGGTATAGTAAGGAATTTTCGAAAAAGATTGGGGCAAAAGGCTGGATCGGGATTACATTTCCGAAAGAATACGGGGGGCAAGCACGTTCCACAATAGACCGTTACATCATTACAGAAGAGCTCTTAGCGTTTGGAGCTCCCGTTGCATCACACTGGTTTGCAGATCGTCAATCTGGACCGTTAATTTTAAAATTTGGGACAGAAGAACAGAAGAAATTTTTTATTCCGAAAATCGTGAAGGGTGAATGTTATTTTTCGATTGGACTTTCTGAACCGAACTCAGGATCTGATTTAGCGTCACTAAAAACAACCGCTGAAAAAGTGGATGGCGGATGGATCGTTAATGGAATGAAGACGTGGACCTCTGGTGCTCATCACTCGCACTACATGATCACACTTTGCAGAACCTCTCAGCAGGATCCAAAAAATCGTCATGGAGGAATGAGTCAATTAATCATTGATCTAAAATCCGATGGCGTAACCATTCGGCCCATTCAGTTCTTAACGGGTGAACATCACTTTAACGAAGTCTTTCTTGAAAACGTTTTTGTTCCAGATAACCGAGTAGTTGGAGAAGTTGGAAATGGCTGGGCACAAGGGTTGACTGAACTGGCATTCGAACGAAGTGGCCCAGAACGAATTTTAAGCACATTTCCTCTGCTTGAAGAGGCGATTCGTCTATTGAAAGAAAAGGAGGATCATAGAGGTTTGATGGAGGCTTCGAAACTAGTAAGCCGAATGTGGGCACTGCGTAATATGTCGATAGGTATTGCTGCTCTCCTTGAAGAGAAAAAAGATGTAAACCTAGCAGCTGCTCTAGTGAAAGACCTTGGCAACAGCTTTGAGCAAAGTGTGGCTGAGCTCATTCGGCTACTTTTACCGGCGATGCCAAGCAAGCACGCGGAAGATGTGTATGCCAGGATGTTAGCGGAATCCATTTTACACGGGCCAGGATTTACCATTCGTGGTGGAACAACTGAGATCCTTAGAGGGATTGTAGGAAAAGGAGTGATATCTGCATGAATGAGATGAAATCATTTATTGAAGACACTGTTGGGAAGATTTTAAGAGACTTATCGACTAAGGAACAACGTGAACGTTTTGAAGAAGGTGAGTGGGCGAGTTCACTATGGAAGACGATTCAAGAATCTGGGTTAACATTACTTGGAATTGCCGAAGAGAAAGGTGGGGGCGGCGGAGATTATGAGGACGTTTTCGCTATCCTGCGAGTCGTCGGAAAGCACGCTGCTCCAGTTCCTTTAGCGGAGGTTATATATGCCAATCAATTTCTTGCCGCACATGAAGGTGAGGTCGAAGATAAATTAAGAGTCGTTCATTTCGCAGAAGAAAGCTCGTCGGTTCATTCTCCGTATAAGTTAATAAATGTTCCATATGGAAGATATATAGACGAAGTGATTGTGATCCGTCAGGAGGATCATCAAGCTTCTTATTCAATTGTCAATGCATTAGTATGTGAGATTGAGAAGAATGACAATCTAGCTGCGGAGCCTCGTGATAGCTTAACCTTTTCAAATTTAGGTGAAACGAAGAAATTAGATCTAAGTTTTAAAGAGGCATTAGAAGATTACAAAAAATTCTTAGCGCTTAGCCGTGTAGCGATGATGACAGGTGCGATGGAAAGTGTGCTAGCTTTATCTATCTTCTATTCAAAAGAGCGTCAGCAGTTTGGTCGACCACTGCACAAATTCCAAGCTATCCAGCATCACTTGACTGCAATGGCTGGCGAGGTGGCTGCAGCCTATGCAACACTTGCTGTGGCGAGTGCATCTTATCTATCAGACTTGGAAAAAGAGCAAATTGCGATGGCAAAAATTGAGTTATCCGCTAACGCGAATGTGGTTGCAAAAGCTGCACACCAGCTACATGCTGGAATTGGGATGACATATGAACATGAACTTCATCATTTTACACGTCGTTTGTGGGCGTGGCGTGAAGAAGGAGGAAATGAGACGTATTGGGCTGATCAGTTAGCCAGTTTGTATCAGGCTCGAGAAGAAACGATTTGGGAATCGATTACTCATGTAAAAGGAGAAGAAGCACATGCCGGATCTACTGTTTGAAGTCAATAATAAAATCGCAACCATCACATTAAATCGTCCTGAAGCACTAAATGCGTTTAGTGGCGAAATGCTTGATTTATGGATTGACTCGCTTGAGAAAGTGAGGGATTCAGATGAGATTTCTGTTTTAATTGTCCAAGGAGCAGGAAGAGGCTTCTGCTCGGGTGGAGACATTAAAGAGATGATCGCTGGTAACGGATTCTACAAGTCGGATCAAGATATTGTTTCAAAAGGAATAAATCGAAAGAACTCGCTGTGGAAAAAGGTGCAGAGGATCCCTCTTTTATTAGAAGAAATCGACAAACCAGTTATTGCAAAAGTACATGGAGTGGCATTTGGTGCAGGACTTGATATGGCTCTTATGTGTGATATTCGTTTTGCTTCAGAATCAGCTCGATTGTCTGAAAGCTATATCAAAGTAGGAATTGTGCCTGGAGACGGTGGAGCGTACTTCTTGCCGCGACTCGTTGGACGGGATATGGCATTGCATATGTTGTGGACGGGAGAAGTGTTGACAGCAGAAGCGGCAAAAGAACGCGGACTCGTTACATTTGTTGTGCCAGATGAGGAGCTTGATCAAGCAGTTGCAGACTACGCTCACAACTTAGCAAGTGGCCCTCAACTGGCAACGCAGCTCATCAAGCGTGCAGTCTATCAAAATAGCGAAATGTCATTACGGTCCTCACTTGACTATATTTCTTCGAAAATGGCGCTGGTCATGGAAGAGGAAGATCATAAAGAAGGTGTCCGAGCTGTCACGGAAAAAAGAAAACCGAATTTCGGAAAAAATAAACAGCAATAAAGTAAAAGAGGTGAGTTGGATTGATACAGCCCCTGCATGATATACGTGTGTTGGATTTGTCTAGAGTTTATGCCGCCCCAGCTGGAGCCATGACACTCGGAGACATGGGTGCAGACGTCATACGCGTGGAGCCACCAGGCGGGTCGGACAGTATGAGGGAGTGGGGACCTTTTATAAATGGAGAGAGTACCTACTATTTAAGTGCTAATCGTAATAAAAGGTCTATTACCCTTAATTTAAAAACGGAAGAAGGGAAGAAGCTTTTCCTGAATTTGGTAGAAAAATCAGACGTTGTAATTGAAAACTTTAAGTCTGGTACTTTGGACAAACTTGGGCTGAATTATGAAGTTTTAAAGGGACGAAATTCAAGGCTCATTGTTTGCTCGGTAACAGGATTTGGACAAGATGGCCCCTTAGGTTTACTGCCAGGCTTTGATCCAGTCATACAAGCGATGAGCGGGTTGATGGATGTCACAGGTGACCCAAATGGCGAAGCCACAAAAGTAGGAATTCCGATTGCTGATATCATTACTTCGGTTTATGTTGCATTAGGGATAGTCGCTGCAATACGGCAAAGAGATCTAACTGGAGAAGGCCAATATATCGACATGGCTTTGCTGGATGTTCAAGTCTCTAATATGGCCAATGTTGCTAGTGCTTATTTAAATACAGGAATGATTTCTGTGCGGAAAGGCAATCAACATAATAATGTTGCGCCATATCAAGTATTCCAAACTGCTGATTTTCCAATTATGATATGTGCGGGGAACGATAACTTGTTCCGAAAGCTATCTCAAACATTGGATCATCCAGAGTGGGGCAGTGATGGACGCTTTTTAACAAATGATGATCGTAAACAAAATGAAGATGAATTAGTTAAGCTGATCGAGGAAGTATTAGCGACTAAGACGTCAAGTGAATGGGTTGAAATTCTTGCAGAAGCCAAGGTTCCTGTAGGGCGTGTAAATAATATTCAACAGGCATTGGAGCAAGATCAAGTAATCGCTAGGGGGGGAATCGAAACAGTTCCTTATGCTGCGGGTGAGGTAAAGTTGCTGGCTAGTCCGCTTCGGCACAGCGGATTAAATATCCAAACTAAATTCGGCCCGCCTGGGTTAGGTCAGCACAATAAGGAAGTATTTGAAGAACTTCTTGGAATAGAGGAAGAAGAACTTTCAGTTTTGTTTAAAGACAATGTAATATGAAGAGAGTTGGTCTGAAAGAGGTGTTTTCAATGGAAAATGAAAAATTTAAAAGTAATTATTCGATGTCTTCAATCCACCGAGTGATACAAGTACTGCGAGCATTTTCGGTGGATTATCCTAAATTGTCGTTAACAGAGATTTCGAAAAGAACGGGTATTTCGATGCTCAGAGAATCTGGTGAATATAAACCTTAATAGCAGAAATCCGGGATAATGGAGGTGTTAAATAGTGTATGATTTTGCAGTTGTTGGCGGAGGGATTGTAGGTTTATCAACGGGAATGGCACTTTATAAACGGTTTCCTAATGCGAAAGTAGCGATTATGGAAAAGGAGTCAGCTGTCGCGGAACATCAAACAGGGCACAATAGTGGAGTTATTCATTCAGGAATATATTACAAGCCTAATAGTTTCAAAGCACGTTTTGCGCGTCAAGGAAGTAAATCGATGACTGAATTCTGCCAAACTCACGGAATAGACCATGATATTTGTGGAAAAGTAATTGTTGCAACTAAACAGGAAGAGTTACCACTTCTTGAGAACTTATATAAACGTGGACTACAAAATCAATTAGCTATTCAAAAAATTGGTGTCGATGAATTGAAGGAAATTGAGCCACATGTTAACGGTCTAGGGGCAATACGTGTTCCTCAGGCAGGCATCGTTAATTACAGACCAGTAAGTGAAAAATTTGCTGAAATTGTTCAGAAGCACGGTGGAGAAATACACCTAAATACAAAAGTAGAGAAAATGCATGAAGATTCAGACCAAGTGGTCATCGAGACAAATCGGGGTACATATAGATCTAGAATGGTGATTAACTGTGCAGGACTTCACAGTGACCGTATAGCTGCAGCTACAGGATATAAAACGGATATGAAAATCTTGCCTTTTAGGGGCGAGTATTTTAAATTGAAGCCTGAAAAACGCTATCTTGTTAAACATTTAATTTATCCAGTACCAAATCCAAAGTTTCCATTTTTAGGAGTCCACTTTACCCGAATGATCAGTGGCGAGGTCGATGCAGGGCCAAATGCAGTGCTTAGCTTTAAACGTGAAGGATATAAAAAGACAGATTTTAATGCAAAAGATTTAATGGAATCTTTATGCTTTCCTGGTTTATGGAAAATGGCGGGTAAATTTGCAAAGGAAGGGCTTGAAGAATACGCCCGTTCATTTAGCAAAAAACAATTTACAAAAAGCCTACAGGAATTGATTCCTGAAATCCAAGAAGATGATTTAATACCTGCACCTGCTGGTGTCCGTGCCCAAGCATTAAGAAGTGATGGGAATATGGTCGATGATTTCCATATTATTATGGGAAAACGAACGATTCATGTATGTAATGCCCCATCTCCAGCTGCAACAGCTTCCATTGAAATTGGAAAAGAAATAGTTAATAGAATACCAGAACAGATAAACCTAAAAGAAGCAAAACTAGTTTAATAGCTTTCTTTCGAGATAGATCCCAACTTGATTATAATAAAGTGAATATTCTATAAAAATATACGAAAAGGAAGGTGTTTAGATTTGGAACTGAATTTACATAATAAAGTCGCACTTGTCATAGCTTCCAGTCAAGGTCTAGGGAAAGCAATAGCCATGCAACTAGTAAAAGAAGGGGCAAATGTTATGCTAACAAGTAGAGATGCTGAAAAGTTAGCAACAGTTAAAAGTGAATTAGATGCTCTAGGTAAAGGGAAAGTTTCATATTTTCCAGCTGATATTACAAAAGTAGAAGACATTAAATCGTTAGTTCGCAAAACTAATGAGGTGTTCGGCAAAATTGATATTTTAATTAATAATGCTGGTGGACCTCCTGTAGGATCATTTGAATCCGTCTCTGATCAAGACTGGCAAAATGCATTTGAACTAAATTTATTGAGTTATATTAGAATCATCCGTGAAGTTCTTCCAGATTTAAAAGAGGCAGGAGGAAGAATTATTAATATTGCCTCTTCATCTGTAAAACAACCTATACCCGGACTTATTCTTTCGAATACATTTCGATTAGGTATTGTAGGACTGGCTAAAACATTGGCAGAAGAACTGGCTCCATATAACATATTAGTTAATACAGTTAGCCCTGGAAGAATTGCAACAGAGCGTGTTGCACACCTTGATAAAGTGAATGCCGAGAGATTAGGTGTTTCTAAAGAGCAAGTTACAGAAAGGTCCCAAAATACAATAGCCTTAAAACGGTATGGAACTCCGAAGGAATTTGCTAATGTAGTCGTATTTTTAGTTTCTGATGCAAGTTCTTATGTAACTGGAAGTTCAATTTTAGTTGACGGAGGAATGATTAAATCAATTTAACTTTTGAAGGTGGTTTCACCTCAATTTTCATTAAAAAGAAATAAACGTTTCTGCCTATATTTTATTATTTGTTTATGGTAGGGGAGATTTTCCAGCGAATATAGGGAAAAAGAGCTTTGAAGAGATTTTTGAGTACATGGATTTATTAAAAGAAGCTTTTTACAAAGAAGAATACAAGTAAGTTTTATTAGGAGATGATAATTATTTAAGCGACTTTCACGTCTTACCTTTTTAATATAATGTTCTTCCACAAACGGGCGCATTTCTAGAATAAGAAATGCGCTGGTTTTTATAGCTTAGCGTAGGATAGAATCCCGAATTGTGAATAAGTTACTGCGTGGAGATGTCTTTTCTAGACTCTCGGTGCCAGCCCCCTTTAGTACTCAGACTTGAAGATAATAGAAAAATCGTTGTTATATAAAAGGACTCCGGTGCTTGTCCGTGCTATGCATTCGCCTTTCACTTTTTTTCGTATCCAATATATTCTGACTGAGGGCGGAAAATTGAATTATCTTGTAGTTGCTCTATTGCGTGTGCAGTCCAACCAATGATTCTTGCAACGCTGAATGTTGGCGTAAATAGTTCTGTTGGCATTTCGATAGAACGCATAATGGCAGCTGCATAATACTCGACGTTTGTATATAGTTTACGGTCAGGCTTATGATGTGCGAGTAAAGCAATTATTTCCTTTTCAGCTACAGTTGCTAAGTCTAACCATTCATCTTTTCCGGACATACTGGTACATTTTTCTCTCAAAAGAATGGAACGTGGATCTTCCGTCTTATAAATTCTGTGACCGAATCCCATTATTTTTTCCCCGTTTTGAAGTTTTTCTTCTATAACTGTTAGGATGTTTCCCGGTTTTCCTATTTCTTCAAGTAATTCAATAACTCCCGAAGGTGCTCCTCCGTGCAAAGGACCCTTCATTGTACCAATTGCAGATGTGATGGCTGCGGTTAAATCCGATTCTGTCGAAATAGTTACACGAGCAGAGAACGTAGCTGCATTCAATCCATGCTCCATTGTTAATTTCAAGTATGTTTCAAGAGCCTCAACTTGTAGGTGGTTTGGGAGCTTCCCATTTAGCATCCATAAGTAATTCGCTATGTGTGACAAATTAGGATCCGGGTTGATGGGAAGTAAACCTTGTTGTTTTCGATAATATCTTGCTACGATTACTGGAATGACGGCAGTAAGAATAATTGCTTGCTCTTCGATAGGTTCATTTGTAAAACCATCATGTGCAAATGCGGAAATAGCTGTACGCACTGCATCCATGATTGGTACTTCTGCTGGTAAAGCGTCGATAATTTTTTGAACATGAAGAGGCAACTGTCTCCCATTCATTAATTTAATTTCCAAATGCTTTAACTCACTTTCGTCTGGTAACATTCCATACCAAATAAAATATGCCACTTCTTCAAACGAATGAGATGGGATGAGTTCGTCTATTAAAACACCTCTGTAGCGTAATTCCCCAATATCTCCTTTAACGGAAGCTATGTTTGTTTGAACAGCCACGACATCTTTTAATCCTTTTTTAAACATACCGATTCCTCCTTCTTTTCTTTAGTATAGTGGTGTTATATGATTATAGAAATTAAATATTTTATATTGAAATGATTAATTTTTTTAATTAAAAAAGGGGGAATCACGGTGGAACTTCAGTGGTTGAAAACATTTATTGTAGCAGCCGAAACGACTAATTTTCGTCAAGCATCGGAAAAACTAATTATTTCTCAACCAAGTGTGACCGTTCATATCCGGTTATTAGAGGAATACCTCGGAACAAAGCTTTTTGATCGAATAAACAACCGCGTCACATTGACCGATGTCGGAAAACTTTTTTATCGAGAGGCGATGCAACTCGTCGAACAGATGGAACTGAGCGTAAATCGGATTCATACATATGCACAAGGATTTCGTAAGAATTGGACGATTGCTATTTCCCCCCTTATGGCGGAAACGATATTGCCATATATTTTGCGAACGTTTATGGAGAGTCATCCAGACGTTGAGATTAGCATCCGAGTTGAAGAATCAACTAATATTGAACAACTCGTAGAAAACGGGGATGTGAATTTGGGCATTTCAGCACTAGATACTAAATTAAAGAATATCGAGTCGATTCGAATTTACGATGACCCCATTCTGTTCGTGACCTCACCTGATTCATATGATGAAGAAAGTGGACCTCCAATTGACGCATTGGAATTACTACAGAATAATTATATATTCACTTACCATCATCCTGTTTATTGGGATAGCCTGCTTAATAAGCTAAATAAATATGTAAAGCGTTTCCGAACGATGAAAGTTACACAAGCACACATTGTAAAACGATTCATTCAGGAAGGACTCGGCATATCTTTTTTACCACACTCAATTTTAAGGCGTGAGTTAATAGAAGGAAGACTAATGCAACCACATTTTGATGTGTTCACCCTACCGACTGTTTCAACCTTTATTATCGTTAAAAGGAAAGAAGAACTTGAGCAAGATTTCATAAATTTGATTTCCAAATATTATTTTGGGTAATAAAGGATTTAGATTTAGTTTTTCGGATAGGTTTTACTTGAAGAAGGACATTGAATAAATTTCAATAAAATTATTAACGAATGGTAGGTAGGGGATTGGGGGTAACGGGTGCGATTGATAAACAACAGAGATCATCATCAAAACATGATAGTTTCTTTTATTTTTTCAACTATTTGAGCAGGTTTTTTCGATAGGAACTTACGGAGGGGTTCTATGGTAGACAGAGTTAATATTCAAGCATTTATATATACAAGTAATCAAAGAACAACATTTTTATTGTTAAAAAGAACCCTAGAAAAAGGTGGATTTTGGCAACCAGTTAGTGGAGGTATAGAGAAAGATGAACAGCCTACACATGCTGTAAAAAGGGAAATATTTGAGGAAACAGGAATTAATGAAATAGTTCAAATTACAGACTTACAATTTACTTATACATTTAATGCAACAAAAGATAACATCAAAATGAAAATGAAAGATATATGCTACGGTGTCGAAGTCTTAAGTTTAAAACCCGTATCTTTATCCCTCGAGCATTCCATGTATAAGTGGTGTACAAAAGAAGAAGCAGAGGGATACTTAGAATGGGAATATAGTAGATTAGCTTTTAAAAAATTGTTATCATATATCGATATAAAAAGTGATCAACCAGAAATATCTGGCTGACCTTATAATACGAAGGGCCATTTAACGGAATAAAATTTTAAGTAGCAGGTATGATCTGATTAAAAAGTGAAAGGGAGGTTCTAACATGGGGTTTGTCATGGCAATTGCGCCTGTTGTAATAGTGGGAGGGATTGTAGTATTTGTAATTGAAAGGCTTAAACATAAATATAACCAAGGTAACCTTGGTAAGAAAAAATCAAAAGGCGCTCAAGATTTATTAGATAGTTTAATACCAATCGGAATGCTTTTTGGTTGTGCTATCGGTGTAATTTTAGGCATGTTTTTCCCACTCCCTCTACTATCTACAGTTAGTTTAGGAACTGGAATAGGCTATTTATTCGGATATTTCGCTTATGAAATTTATAGTAAGAAGGAAACAATCATTCATAAATAGATATCTTCCTGAAACGGGCGCGATTCAAGTGTATGAATTGCACACTTTTGGCGTTAAAGGGCCAGATTGTTTGATACTGTAGGATAGATTGAAGGTGGTCCAATGGCTTATCTATTCTTCTTAGTGGGAATTATTTTTTGTATATGGCAATTGTCCTTAGCGAGAAAGGGAAAGGTAAAAACATCTTTACTTATTGCGACTTTATTCAGTGTGATTGCAGTGCTAATGATTCTTTTTGCAGTAGATTTTGTTAAGTTATATCAAACTGAAATTGCTATTATATTATGGGTTCTATTCAGTTTAGCGCTAACTAAGAAAAGTAGCACTAATTACAATCGGGCGCAATAATGGAATAAGATCTTGCGCCATTTTTGCTTTTAAAGATCCATATTGCCGAATAGTTGTAATTTTGGAGGGGGGTTAGTTAGAAGTAAAAGATAAAAAGAATACACATGCCAAATTGATTTTATTCTGCTTCTTTTTGCAATTATCGTTATACTCGATAGTCTATTAGTTATTGGTTCTCCCTATATATTTGTTAAGGTGTTAAACCTTATCGTGGTAATTGTTTTATCAGCAGTTATAGGAGCATTTATTAGGGGGATTTTTATTTTATAGGAAGAAAGAAAATTCGCTATCAAAATAATTTCTATTCCATAAAAGGGCGCAATTCCAGAAGAGAAATTGCGCTCTCTCTTTATGTATAGGTCCATTTAGTGCAAGAAGGATTAAATTATTTTGTGAAAGAAATATATATAGGACTTTAGAATATTGTTGAGGTGGTCTAATTTTGAAGTTTTCATATGTAGAAATTAGAAGTGGTAATGCAACATGTATATTAGAGATTAATGAACAAAAGTTTGAGTTTTATCCTACTTTTCATTCGGATACTCTAGGAGATTTTGTTTCATATTTAGCATCAATACATCCGTTATGTAATTTAAGTTGGAAGGAAGGTGTGACCGTCAAGTAAAATTGAACACTTTTTGCTGAATAAGAGTGAACACTTTTCTGGAAACTAGCACGTACTCATTGTCATTTGACATGGAGCCTCTACGTACTTGATTTTTTCACAAAGTCAGCCACACCAACAACCAGCCGATTTTGACTAGGCTATCACGTACGCCTCTCCATGTAAAATGCACGTCCCTACTGGAAAAAAAGTGTTCACAGTAAACTAGCAATATATGTTCATTTTTATTCAGCGGTTACAGAAGGTGCATTTCATAAAATAAATGGAGGTATTGAGTGGCATACTGTTCCCTTTTTATTGCGGTGGGAATTTAAGCGAGATTTTGAAGAATTAGAAATTACAATTACAGAAATTCAAAATCCGATTGTAGATAGAAAAATAAATAAAAATTTACCTAGAATAGTATTAAAGACGAAATGTAACTTTGAGGAGTTTGTTTTATACATAGTGAAAGAGTTGGACCGAGTTATTAAACAACGGGGAATTTTAGGATATCGACAGGAGTGGCAAAACTACACATTTCCAATTGATGGATTTCTAGCTTTGAAATATGCTTGTATTTATAAAAGACCTTTCGAGATTACAGATTTCTCAAACGAGAAAGCCCACACCGGGCATAGCCCGTCTTTAGACGTGGGATGAAAGTGAGGTCAGATACGGAGTAACGCTAAAAGGTCAAAATCGTTAGCGGCACTTCAAGTATCTGAAGATTCGTATAGAAACATATGTTCTTTATTCTGTAAATCTGATATACTATGATAGAAATGGTCTTTAGGGACCAATTGAGGTGAATAATCAATAAAATCCATTAAACGATTTTCATATAATAAAATGCAAGAGAAGGAAAGGAGTATGTTTTATGACATCTTCTATGCCCAGCTACGTATTAACCCTGACACTTGAAATTAGACATTATGAGGCCCATATTCTTGAAAAAAGGTTTGAGATTGCTCGAAAAATCTATAATGCATGTTTGGCAGAAGCGGATAAACGTTTGCGAGTCATGCAAGAATCTAAGGATTATCAGAAAGCTCGTAAACTCCCTTCATCGACCCCATCAGAACGCAAACTACGATCCACTACATTCCGTCAATTGCACAAACGATTTAAATTGGAGGAATATGCACTCCATACATATGTAAAGTCCATGCAAACTCGATTTAAACATTTAATCCATTCCCATACTGCTCAAAAACTCACGTCTCGTGCATTCCATACAGTTAAAAAGAAACAAATAGATTAGATATTACACAATCGGGAGCTTTTCTTGAGTAACGAAAAAGCCCAATTTCTCAGGATTAAAATTGGGCTTTTTAATATTGATTTCCTTAACGTTGTAAATTCACATTTTGCTGGTGGTACCTATGGCGTTATCCCCATAATGAAGAAACCCAGTTAATCTTCACATGTAAAGGTAGCTGGTTTTAAAGCTGGATGTGCAAAAAATAGCACTTGAAGCAAGATTTCCAATTATTCTTTGTCATGATGCGTGAAACTATACGCTGGCTTACTTTTATTCCTTGCTTGTTTAGCATTTTTGTAATTTTTATGCTTCCATAGCGTTGCTTGAATTCAATGTGAGTTTTCAAGACTTTTTGAGACAGTTCCTCATGCTTTTTCTGTCGGCTACTCTTTGGTCGTTTTATCCATTTGAAATAGCCGCTTTTAGAAACTCCCAGGACTTTGCATATCTTCTCCACTCGGTATTGGGAGCGATGATGATGAATAAAATCATACTTTACCGAGGGCTTTTCGCGAAGTAGTGCATCGCCTTTTTAAAAATTGCGTTTTCCTCCTCCAGATCACGCAATTGTTTTTGTAATGCTTTTAGTTCGGCTTCTGGAGATGAAAATGTTTGTACAGCTTTTACCTCGGGCTGTTCACCATATTTCTTGACCCATCCATGTAAAGTATTTGTATTGATTCCAGTTTCTCTAGCCACTTGTGCGACTGATTTATTGTTCTCTAGAATATACTTCACTGTTTCTTTTTTGAATGTTTCATCATAACGTTTACCAGTACCTTTGGTCATGTAGACACCCCATTATTGTTGTTTATTTTATTATAACAATCTGTGTCTACTTTTTAGTCTAGCATCACTGTCTTTGTTGTCTATATATGTACCAATATCATTGAGTTGTTGTCTTGCAATAGTTGTGCTTTTTACGAGTGTGTAACCTTCTTCTTTAGCTTTTTTAGGATGCGCCCAAAAACCATTTACAGAAGCCCCAACGCTATTTTCTTTGTAAAGAAAAGCACCTATACCCACAGAACCTACCAATAAAATAGCAATCATTAGCTTAATAATAAACCCTCTCGTGTTTTTCTCCATTAATGTCTCCAATTAAACTCCTATCCTTCTATTTTTATTAATATTCAGACTATTTAAATATATAATAATATTACAAAAAAAGGTGCTTTCTTCCTGTTTTTTTGTCGAATATTAATAGAAAACAATCAATATGCTGTTAAGGCGTACCGCCAACATTTTGCGCTTATCTTAACTAGCTAAAAACACACTATTCATAGTATACAAAGTAAAGAATTCTTAACTCTGTAAACAACGTATTCAGCGTAGCGGTGTCTTTACAATGAGAAGGCAACAGATAACCTTGTAAGGTAAACCGACCATTTCTCAAGTGTCGGGCCAAGAGGTTAGAATCTGATGCCGCGAGGCTCATTGTCAAGACGAATACGTTGTTTACATGGCAACAATGAATAAACCATTGATAGGCAAAGGTTTTCAATTTACGAGTCAAGATAATAGCGGAAAACATACGCTAAGATCATCATAGGTATAACAAAACTTATCTTCAATTTATTAACTGGACACAGAAACTTAATGGAACTATTTGACAGCAAAAGAAACTATATTATAATTTGGATATAAAAGGTTTTAAATTTATATAAGGAGATTGATAACTTTGAAAAGTACTGGTGTAGTAAGAAAAGTAGATGAACTTGGAAGAATTGTTCTTCCAAAAGAATTAAGAAGAACATTAGAAATAAATGAGAAGGATCCATTGGAAATTTTCATTGAAAATGAAAAAATCATATTACAAAAATACAAATCAAATATGGAATGTGTAATCACTGGAGAAATTTCTGATGAAAATAAAATATACTCAGGAAATATAATTCTTAGCGCAAAAGGTGCGGATATATTAATGAAAGAAATAAATACAAATCTATTTAAACCCTTTAATCATAGGGTGTTCAGTAATTCCTGATTTTCTGAACAAATCCTTAACGTATGTTTTCAGCGTTTGGTTGGTGGAACCCCAAGAATGACATTATACCGCAAACTAAAAGATAATGAGTCTAACTAGTATAATTAGGGACAAGAATAGTTTACTTTGCCCCTGGTTGCACGAACGCTGGTACTACCCCAATGAGGAAAAAATAGCCCGTTACTTGAAGGAAGGTCGTGGACAAGGGGAACTCTCTAATTATAAGCCATGGATTAATATTCAAGATTTTGGATCTTCTGGTCGAGTGCATCGATTAAATGTATGGAAAACGAATCGGATTCATCATTTATTGTCGGATTTAGAGCGTAATTATTTTTATGCTCTTGAATGGGCAGATGAAGTTATTGACATTCAGGACCAATACCCCCTGGATCGTCATCTATCAACTGTTATTGCAGAAGAAAAGGCGGCAGATCAAGTGACTGAAACTCCTTTGGTTATGACAACAGACTTTCTAATTACCGTCCGGAAAAATAAAGAAATAATCAAGGAGGCAAGCAATTGAGTGCCATTATGTCCCAAGTGATAAGAAAATCATTATACACTATTATTAATGAGCATATTAAACAAAATGAATTGAAAGAACAGCTTTTTGGATTTGTTGATTATCAATCAAAAAAAGGATTTCCTTTTGGGGAATTGCTTGTCTTACACTATAACATATTCAACGGAACAAGAACTGAAGAAATTTATTCGGTAGCAGCTGCAATAGAAATTTTGATATTATCCTTCGATATGTTAGATGATTTTGAAGATGATGATTTTAAGGACAAACCTTGGTCAACAGAATCTAATTTAGCATTAAATGCAACAACAGCTCTCCTTTTTTTGAGTGCAATTGTTATAAGAAATACAGGCTTTAAGAATAAGGATAAATGTATTTCTACTCTGTTAAAATATGCTCTTCAATCGATAAACGGACAGCATAAGGATCTTCTAAACAATTGTAAGAATGAAGCTGATTATATAGAGATGACTATTGAGAAGTCAGGTTCGCTGGTTGCTTTGTCTTGTTTAGTAGGTTCAGTCTTAGCAGCCGGTGACTATCCAGTAGAAGTAGGAACTTATTCAAGGTTCATTGGTCTGATAGGACAAATTAATAATGATTTGTCAGATATAAAAACATGGGATGAAAAGAATGACTTAATAAATAAAAAGTTCAGTCTTCCTATTATCTATTTACTAAATTACAAGGATGAAGAACTTAAGTTCATTCATGATTATTACGACAACAAGATAGAAAAAAATGAGATAATTAAGAATCAAAAGCTGATTTCTAATAAGTTTGTCATGACAGGGGCTATAGCCTATACCGAAGTAATTAAGAAGGTATACCAAAACAAAACAATAGAAGAAATAAAGAAGCTTAATATTGATCAATATTATATTGATCTTCTAGTAAAATACATTTATTAATAAGTTAGGAGAAGAAAAAATGCAAGATGTTATTCAGTTTCTAATCAACAATTCTGATGTATTAAGCAAAGTAAAAGAGGGAACAGCAAGTCTGGTTGGAGTTAGCCCAGAAGAGCTAAAGGCGATATTGGAAGTATTCTTCGATGAACACATTGCTCCAAGGGCCTATTATTGGCAATAAAGTTTAAAGCCGGGATATTAATCCGGCTTTTTTAAAGGAGTTAAAATGAAAAATAGAGCTAGCGCATTAGGTTTACTGTCAATTTTATTTGTATTAGGAATAACCGGTTATTTTACCGTAATCGTCTTGAAATTTCCATTGGTTGGGATGGAAGTGAAGAAAAATAATAATCAATGGATAATTGAAAAAATATATAAAAACGGATGGGCTTCAAATCAGCCAATAGAAGAAGGAGAAATATTAGAACTCGTCGATGGCAAAAAGCCGGAAGAACATTCTACGGTAATTTTGTTTAATAGGGTGGAAATGGCGAATTTCATTACTATCATGGATGAAAATTTAGAAATCAAAACAATTTCCATCTCGTATGACCATTTGGACACACAGTATATAAATTATTTAATATTACCGTTTTTATTTAGTATTACGACATTATCATTAAGTATTTTTCTGTATCGAAGAAAAAAAGACGACAAGTCAGCAAGAATCTTAATATACTTTTTATTGTCAACAGGAATTAGTTATTTAAGCGCATCGGTTTCAGCTCGGGGAGAAATTGTTGGGAGGGTTTTAAATACAATAACATTACCCGTTTCCTTAATTATATTTGTTCACTTTTTAAAAAGTTATTTACTGAGATTCAATCTAGTATTTATAAAAGCAAAATCACTTGTAATATTGTATATACTCTATTTTATTTTTTTATCCTTGATGGTTAGCAGTTATGTGTTTTTAAAACCAAATTTTCATACTAAAATAATTCAGTTTCAGTTACTATTCTTCTTAATATTAATAAGCTATTTGCTTATTCATCTAATCAGGTTTTACCTAAAATTTAAGAGTTCTGAGGGGAATACCGTTTTAAAAATCCTCGGGATTACTTTATTTTCAGCTTTTAGTCCTTTTGCTTGTTTATATGTTATTCCAAATATCCTTTTTAAAAAGGAACTTGTATCAGCTGAAACAACAGCTATTTTCCTAATCGTTATTCCAATTGTTTTTGTCTATTTACAACTAGCAGAAAAGTTATTTGATATCGAATTTTTATTGAGCAGGTTACGGTATTACTCTTTACTATCTCTTCCGTTTACTGCTTTTATCGTTTTATTTTTAAGTCTCATCCTTAATATTGAACTTTTTTCCGGTTTAACCTTCATTATTTTTTTTCTTTTGTTAACATGTACTACTATATTCTTATATGTCAAAGAATATCTAGATTATAAATTAAGACATCATTTATTCTCACAAAAAAGTGGTTTTGAAACCAGTTTATATACTTTTTTTCAGAGAGCAAAGTATGAAACAAAGGTAACTAGTTTGATTAATAGCCTCATAAATGAGATAAAAGATGTGCTAATGACGAAAAGTGTTTTCTATTTTGAAGTGGCAACAGAAAATGGTGGAGTAACCTGGTTGCTAAAAAATAGAAGTAATTTTCCCCCTTCCTTTACTAAAGGGTTAGAAAAAATAAAGTGGAATAATCATCGTATCGGATCTTTGAATGAGGTATTGGATGGATTCGGGATTGTTATTGGTGGAGACTATAATCATAAACATATTATTTTTTTTGGTATGAAGAAATCCAAAACAAATATAAATATCCAAGAAAGAATTTGGCTTGAAACATTGGCGTATTTTTCAAGTATTCTTCTTGAAAATTTTCAATTAATTGAAGGTCTATTTGAAAAGATCGAAGATTACAAAGGGAAAAAGGAAATAGAGAATGGAAATTATCCCTATTGGTTTTCAAGATTAATGTTCTCTTTATCCGAAAAGGAAAGAGCTAATCTATCAATTGATTTACACGACTCGGTGCTTCAAGATCAATTACAGCTTCTAAGAGAAGTTGAAAAGATAAAAGGAAAGGTTACGGATATTTCCATCAAAAATGATTTATTCAAACTCAGGGAAAGAATGCTCGACAATATCCACTTAATACGGGAAACATGTAATGAGCTTCGACCGCCTTTTTTGAGTGAATTAGGAATCATTCAGTCCATTCAGAATTTAATCGATCAGACAAAGCTTCGTAGCAATTTCATATTAAAATCTGAATTGGATCAATCGATTAAAATTTTGAATAAGGAATATGAATTAACCCTATATCGTGTGGTCCAGGAGCTTTTAACAAATGCAATGAAGCATTCCTCAGCCTCTGAAGTAACGGTAGCATTACGTAAGAATAATCAAACCCTAACCTTAATATACAGTGATAATGGGAAAGGGATCGATATGACCAAGCTCAATGACTCTTTTAAAACAATGGGTATTTTCGGAATAAAGGAAAGGATAAAAAGTATCGGTGGTACGATTGAGATTAACTCTACTTCGGGAAAAGGAATACTTATATTCATTAAGATAAAAACAGGGGGTAGTGTGAATGATAAAAGTTTTAATTGTGGATGACCATCCTACCTTGGGCGAGGGAACTAGGACAATTATAGATCAAGAAGCAGATATGAAGGCAACTTTTATTACAGATATTGATAAGGCTTTTGAGACACTTAAGGAAGATAAATATGATATCTATTTAATAGACCTATATATGCCAAAGGTAAATGGTATTGAGCTTTCAAAAATGCTTCTACAAGTGGATCCAGATGCAACTATACTCATTTACACTGGGTATGACATAATGTCACATTATAATTTATTGATCGAGGCTGGGGTCGCAGGTTTTATTAGTAAGACTGCAGCCCCAGAACAATTGATTACCGCAATTAGATGCGCATTAAGGGATGAAGTTGTTATTCAACTTCAATTATTAAAACAATTAAGAAGGGTAGAAGCTGGGCCTTCCACCAATGAAGGGCAGCAGAATTTAGGGGATATTACCCTGTCAAGTAAAGAGCAGCAAATACTCGATGGAATTTCAAAAGGTTTAACAAATAAGGCGATTGCTATTGAAATATCTATGAGCCAACGAACTATTGAATATAATTTAACCAAAATATTTTCGAAACTTGGGGTAGGTTCAAGAACAGAAGCATTATTAAAGGCAAAAGAGTTTGGTTTATTATCTCTACAGATAGAAATGAACGATTAAATTTTAAGAGCTAGAAATAGCTCCTTTTAGTTTTTTTATTTTCTAGAAAATGGCATTTAAAATTACCAGTATATGTGTTATTTATAGTTACTACTAATTAGCTCTTCGGTAAACCGCAACTTGATTTACGGTGAAATTGGATAGTAACTATGCAAGAATCATAGTGTAAGGTTCATCTTTGTGATTTCAGAAGAATGCAGTTTCAACCGAAACAAAATATGAAAAAGGAGATTGATAAATGAAAAGAAGCTTCTGAAAATAGTGTCAGCAGCTTGACGTGTATTTCTTAAGGTTACCCTTTTACTTGCTTAACTAGGACAACTTAAAGGAAAGTACATGTATAGCAAGAATCTAGTGTAATTTAGTAGATTTAGCAGGATGTCGGCTAGGGTTAGAGCATGTTTTCAAAAAAAAGGAGGATTTGCTATGAAATTAAGTAAAAAAACATTGACTAGTAGTCTTGCTGCTGCTGTGGCTTGTTTGTCGCTAGCGACTGTAACAGCTTTCGCGAACACAAGTTCCACTCCGGCACCAGGATACGGAACACTGACTGGTACGTTAGCGGGTAAAAGTTACACTACAAAGGTAACTGAAAATAGTGACAATGCACTGCTGACAGTGAAAGGCTCTATGCAAGATAAAAATGGAAGTACAGTTGTTACAACACAAGAAATAAAAAGTCCGAGAGGATATACTTCCTATTCAGGTTCCTGGACATCTGTACCTTCAAACGTTTATGTGATTTATGGAACACACGGTGTGCAAGGTGGAAGTAAATATGGAGCTAAAGCTGTATATACTTATTCGCATGTTAATCCTTAAATAATAATCATGTAAAAGAATGTTTATACTAATGTACTTAAAGTGAGGTATATACTTTATTTGCATAGTATAAACATTTCTTTTTTTATAGAAAGTATCATCTTATAGGAAAATGATGCGGATGAAACAGTTTGATGTTATCACAATTTTTCGATCTACAATTGACTGCTAGTCATTGTTTAAGTATTGGGATTTTTCTTTTCGATGCTAGACTGGTAGCTTCCAATTATTTCAGTCTGCAATACTCCACAAATAAAAACTAAGAACTGTAAGTATTATTTGTAAAATCTATTGACTTTCATATTTTACATTTGTAAAATATGAAAAACGACAATTGTAGAAAAGGGGTTGTATGTATGGAGACTATTAAGAGGCTGCCCGATGCGGAATTTGAAATCATGAGGGTGGTTTGGGAGAACGAACCGCCAATCACAACAGCAATGATTATGGTAAAAATCGGAAATGAGCGTAAATGGAAGCCGCCTACATTGCTTACACTCATGAGTAGATTGGTAGAACGAGGTTTTTTACAAACAGAAAAGAAAGGAAAAGAGCGTACTTATTATCCGTTGATCAGCAAAGAAGATTACCTAGAATTAGAAACCGGAAAATTTATGGAGCAATATCATGAAAACTCATTTTTAAGTTTTGTTAATACGCTGTACAACACGAAAAAGCCAACTGAAAGAGAGTTAGATGAATTGTTGAAATGGGCGAAAGAATGGAGGGAGTAGTTTTTGGAGAAATTTATGAATGCGCTACTTGAGGCCTCCATTGCAATGTCAGTAATCGCACTTATGTATATTGCTATTACTCCTATACTTAGGAAAATGTTTACAGCCAAAGGACGATACTATGCATGGTTGGTAATTATTATCGGACTCATTATTCCATTCCGATTTCACCCACAAGTATCGGTAATTTATATTGATAAGCTTATACCTATTATGAAGTCAACAAGCAGTCATTCCGTAGAACCCTATGTGACAATGATGTCATCAAATATTCCATGGTCTCTTCTGTTTTGTGGACTATGGCTTGTCGGTGTGACTGTTTTTATCACTATACACTTAATTCAGCACATACGATTCTTGAAAGTGGTGAAGCGTTGGAGCACTGAAGTTGTTGATCCGCAAATGCTGAAAATATTGCATGATATTCAAGCGAAGTTGAAAATAAAGCAGCCAGTGGATTTGCGGATTTGTCCCGGCATTTCCAGTCCCATGTTGCTTGGCATTTTTCACTCAACGATTTTGCTTCCGCCGGGCGAAATTCCTGAAGATGAACTGCCTCTTATTTTTAAGCATGAGCTGGTCCATTGTAAACGGAGAGATATATGGTACAAGACACTTGTATTTTTAGCTACCGCCCTACATTGGTTCAATCCATTCGTCTATATGATAGCAAGAGAAATCTCTATTCATTGTGAACTCTCTTGTGACGAAGAAGTGGTCAAAGATACAGATATAGTCTGCCGGAAAAAATATGTTGAAGCAATAATTGGCATCATTAGAAAACAGTCAAAGGAGCAAAGCAAATTCTCCACAAATTTTTATAGTAGGAAGCAGGGCATGAAGCATAGAATATTCTCCATTATGGATACCAGAAACAAAAAATGGGGATTTTCAATTTTGGCAATTATTGTTGTGGCAACTCTCAGCACAAGTATGATGGTGAAAATTAGTACTCCAGAATCCTCTCACAAATATTCTATACTTGCATCCGAAAATGAATCAGATCAAAAGAGCTTGAGTGATGAGGAGAATACACAGATTCATGAAATCTTCCACAAGAAGGATAAACCTGTTCATGGGAAGAAAATCCCTGTAAATGATATGTCAAGTGTTACAACTGAAGTGATTTTGTTAATGGAAAAGAATGAAAATATTTTTGAAGTTGATATTCCTAAGTTAGTAGAAAGGAAGTAATGCTACATAAGGGATATCAATTATTAGAAATGTGAAAGGGGAAATACTTTATGGGGAAATATGGATTCTTACGTAACGCATTATTATTAATGGCATTAGTTGTGCTAATAGTGGGTTGTTCAAATCAAAACCAAAATTCAAATAAAGATGATTCTGATACCACCAGTTATGCAAATGACAATCCATTTGAAGTGAATGGCGAAGACACTGTTATGATGGGTGCTATAGGTCATGGTTTTGTTAATCCAGAATTAGATGAAAGTGGAGAGAGGCGGCTCCCGTTGCAATACGATGGTGGAGAATTAGAAATAAATTATTTCGTAAATGCTTCTGGAAAAGCTAAAAATGTCGGCTTTCTTGTTTTTGTGGATGGTATACCACAACCTTATAAATTTAATACGACGGAAGCATCTTATGAATATATGCATATCTTTGATTTAGAGGAAGACGATAAAGATACACCATTCACATTCGTCTTCACCCCAGTTACAGGGAAGCAAGGTGAAACTCTGAATGTTAGTATTACAAGTATATACAATCCAGCATTTATTCCGGATATGAAAGAAACGAGTTCGTATGGAGGCTATCACGAAACGCTGGAGGTTTTAAATCCGTTGTTTTTTGAAAAAGATGCGGAGGCTCTGGAAGCTTCTAAAATCCCTAAAAATAACTATTTAAACAATGTTAGCCTATCAAATGAACCAATTACAGAGAAACTGTTAGAAAAGCATAGTGTTATGCAGAAAATAGATTTGGAGACATTGGAGAAACAAGTGCTTAGTGAGTTGTATTTTGACGGTGACAGTGCGATGAATGTCGACAACCTTCAGGTAAATGACAGTGGAACGCTTCATGTGACCTTTAAACTATTCGGTCATCCCGGAGTTAAATACCAAAATACGTTTTATATCAATCATCAAGCGTTATCTACTAAAGATGGTGATACTTCTTTTGAGATGGTATTAACAAAAGGAGAGGTAACTGTGATAGACATGGAGATTGACTTGGAAAGATTGGAAGATATCAATACGTTCTATGTCACCTCCGTTCCTATGAATGCTGGAGATTTTCCAGATGATGCTATCGACCTACAAAAAACTGAATCCATCTTATTATATAAATAATTGGAGGATGAGTATGAAACATAAACTATTAACCATTATATTAAGCTTATTTGTACTCTTTACCGTTGGGTGCACAAAAAACTACGATAATATAGTTGATTCAAATGATAAACAAGGGCATTCCAATAATGAAGGTAAAGTAATTGGCTCACCTGAATCCCAGTCTACTGTACCCGAGGTTGTTTCAGATTTGAAATTAGATGGAGATATAAAGAATATCTATTATGCTAATGAGAATAAGATTCTCATAGCAGCTGACAAACTATACCTATATGACTTAGATACTGGGAATGTATTGAAAGAATCCCCACCAGAACCATTTGACAGTGAGAATTTTTGGGTGATTAATAATGGTTTTGTAGCGGTTAGGGAACTTTTGAGTAGTGATAGTAGCGAATCAATGATGACGGCTGGCGGATTTAGTTATAAAGCTATGTTTTACGATCATGATTTGAATACAGTTTCCGAGTTTGACTTGAATCAATTGTTTGAAGACGATGATATGTTGATGTCTTTAAATGCGATTTCATTTTCTTCTACTGGAAACCAAGTTGCGTATGCCACATATTCAGGATTATATATCTATGATTTTGAAAAGGAAACAAAGACTAAAGTCATTGATTTGGAATCTGTAGACGCTAAGGAGCGTTCTGGCATCGTCAACATCGAACAAATTGGTTTCACAAATGATGATAAGCGTATTGCTTTTAAGGCACAAAGCTTTGATATCCCAGCTAATCCAGACAAGCCTTCCTATGATACTTGTGGAATCGTAAACGTGGATGGTTCTGGATTACTAAATAAAACATTTGACAACTACATATGCAAAAGATTGACAGCATATAATGATGTTCTGTTATTTGCTCAGGACCCTACGATTGCAACAGGAAAAACGTTGGTGATGGAGATACCAAGTGATAAAACAAAGATTCATACGCAAATCGAAAAGGTGGAAAGTGGAAGTATATGGGGGTCTAACACTGGAGGCTATTTTGCAACTTCGATTTCACATGAAACTGGATGGACCATTCGGGTGTACAATACGGAAACTGGAAAATTGGAAGCAGAGCAACAAGTCTCAAATGATGGTGAGGAACGTTATATGGATCATGACCCCATTATCAAAGTGATTGATGATACAAGGACTTATATCGTGTTATTAGGAGCAATACGAGACGATATTGAAACGAAAATGATTGTTAGCCAATTTTAAGTTATAAATCAAATGCTTTCTTCCTTTTATTACCTAAAGAAGAAAGCTACTTTTTAATAGGAGGAACTAGGAGGAACCTATTTATGAAAGTAACATTTAAGGATATTTCAAAGCAATATAAGGGTAAGTATGCGCTTGAAAATTTTAACTCAGAACTGGAGAACGGTATTTATGGTCTTTTGGGGGCAAACGGTGCAGGGAAAACAACGCTTATTAACATTTTTGTAGGCATTCTAAAAAGCGACAAAGGGCAAGTGTTGATTAATGACGTTGATGTAAGAAGCTTAGGGATTGAGTTTTTATCACATATTGGCTATTTACAACAATACCCGCAGTTTTACAAAAACTTTAAAGTGATGGACTTTCTCAGATATATGTGTGTACTTAAAGATATTCCAAAGGAACAAGGGGAAAAAAGGGCAAAGGAATTATTGGAGATCGTTAATTTAAGTGATGCTTCTACCAAAAAAATCGGTGCATTATCGGGAGGCATGCGCCAGCGTGTTGGGATTGCACAAGCAATGCTCAATGATCCTGACATTTTAATTTTGGATGAACCAACAGCTGGTCTTGACCCGCAAGAAAGAATACGTTTCCGGAATCTGATTACCAAGTTTTCTGAGAATCGAATTGTATTATTGGCTACGCATATCGTCTCCGATATTGAATATATCGCCAATCAGGTCATTTTACTAAAAGATGGACAGCTTCTGAAACAGGACTCGCCTCAAGCGCTTGCGCGTGGAATCGAGGGGAAGGTATGGAATGTAACCGCAACTGAAAACACGATTGAAGAAAAATTGAAGCATCTTAAAATCAGTAATATGATGCGGAATCAGGATGGTATACATTTAAGAGTAATTAATGATGAGAAGCCAGATGCTCATGCTGTCAATATACAGCCCAATTTGGAGGACGTATTTTTGTACTATTCGGGAGATGGCGAACGATGGTGAAGTTACTTCTTTTTGAATGCCGTAAACATTTTTTGAAAAAGTCAATTGTTACAGTGATCCTTCTCTTCAGTGTGCTAAACGTTGTTAAAATATACAGCGTATATGATCAAACATCATTGCTATCCAAAAGTACTGGGTCGGATTGGAATGACTTATATTGGGAAATGTATGAGGAATTTGGAGGTACTATTACAAAGGAAAAAATCGATAAGCTTATGTCGATTTATGGACCGCTTGATAAACAAACAGCGGATAAGACAGCAAGCACGGCAATTGATAATCCGAATACATATACTGGAAATGTATACAACGATACGTACTTCTTTCGTTGGAATTTTGTAAATCCGATGGAATACGCCTATATGTACAGGAGCTATGCAAATGATGTTGTCACTGCGGCAAAAGAGAATCTGACATTTTTTGAATCGCTCGGAAATCAATACGAATATAAAAAAAATGCAGCGATTGCGGATCGTTACATAGGACGGGTCATATCGGATTTTTCATACACAGAAATGTACGAGAATTATATTCATTACGATTTTTCGGCGTTTTTGGTGATATTGATTTGTATGTACGTCTTAATCAATGTATTCGTTTCTGAAAAGGAGACTGAGATGGATGTTCTTTTATTAACGACGAAAGCAGGAGGAACCAAAACCGTTATAGCTAAAATAATGACCTCTGCCATTTTTGTGTGCATTGTTTGTTTTTGGTTTTGGTTGATTGATTTTGCTGCATTTTCGACGATTTTCGGATCTTTGGAAGCAACTTCTTCCCCGCTTTATGTCATTGAAAACTTTGCGAATTCATCTATTGGGATAAGCTTGGGAGAATACGTAGTTCTATCAGATCTCCTGAAAACAGCAGGAATTCTAGTGCTTAGTTTGGTGTTTCTATTGATTTCCACTCTTTTTAAAAATGCTCTATTTCCTTTTATTATAAGCCTGTTCACTACCTTTGGATTCATTTATATGCAGGAATTGTATATGGGGTCTGGTCACATTTTATTGAAAATTCTAAATCCATTTGCGCTGGTTGTCAATCGGGAATTGTTTCGTAAAACGGAATTTGTCAGTCTCTTTGGATACCCAGTGATTAGTTATGTTCCAGCTTTTTTGTTTGCAGCAGCTTGGGGAACGCTATGCATTTTAAGTATTGTGATTTTAATTAGGAAGAATACTGTCAATAGAAAGGGGTGAGAGAGCGTGTCATTATTAATCTATGAAATGAAGAAGATGTTTTTTCATCAGAAGGGTTTATTATTTATCAGTTTGTTTTTCATTTTAAGTATATCGACATTACTTGTTTTTGACACGCCTAAGAACCCAGATATTGAGATGAATTCTAAGCAGTATTCTTTCTACATAAATCAAGTCAATGGTGCATTATCGGATGAAACAGAGCGATTTTTTACCAATGAATCAAAAAGAATTTCTGAAGCAAACGTAGAACTAGAAAAGGCATATAACGATTACTATGACGGGAAAATCTCAGAGGATGAGTTGCTAACATTATCAAGCCCATTGGAGGAAATTGTGAAAAATGAAAGTGGCTTTAAGGTCATTTTCGACCAATATACGTATATTCGCGAAAATCCAGACAACCGCTATTTTTTATCTACGAATGGCTGGGACGGACTATTATCCACTGATAGTTTGGATTTGTTATTTTTATTATTACTGTTAGTATTGGTCACTCCAGTGTTTTGTTCAGAGTTTGCAAACGAAATGGATTCCCTTCACTTGACCGTAAAGAAAGGAACGCGCGTGCATGCTATCTCTAAAGTTGTTCTTGTGATAATGACGGTTATCGTGCTTGGTCTATTTACTTCACTGTTAAGGTATGGGTTCTTTGAAATAAAATATGGATTAGAACATGGGGATTATCCAATACAAAGCTTGTCTTACTTTGGAACTTCCACAAAAAGTAGTACATTATTTTCTACATTCATATGGTTATCTGCCATAAAAATATTTGGCAATTTAAGTTTGTCCATGCTTATTATGCTTGTTTCTGTATGGACGAAAAGATATGCATTAACTCTATTTTCTTCTACAGCTGTGATTTTATTACCTTATTATGGATTTAGTATGGAATCCTCTAAATATTCTTTGCCGGGACCGCTAGGGTTTATGGTTTCCACTGGTTTTTTCAGAGGAAGCGAATACGAGTATAACATAGTTACAGATCAGATGGATGTAACATTTGAGGAAATTTCGATGAAGGCCATGCTCATCTTGTTTGTAATTACATTGTGCATCAGTATAGGTGCAATGATAGTGATCATCATTCAACATACGAATGTATGGAGTGCCAGGAAACGTCGTCATTGGCTGACATCATCAAGTATGATGCTTGTCCTTTGTATGGCCGTATCTAGCCTTGCCGGCTGTACCTCTAATCAAAACATGGATGATTATGATGTATACAATTATTCTTCCAGACAGTCCTTTGAAAATGAGCAATATCGTTTTTATGTCGATGAAACGAATTTGGATGATATCAGGCTTGTATTTGAAGATAAACAAACCGGCGAAGTAAAAAATCTAATCAGAAATCCAATGCAATCATTAACAAAGGTCGAGACCTTTATTTATGGTAATGGACCGTATGTATATTATATGAAACATGACTCTGAGAAGTTGAGGGGGTTTGCCTATCGCTTCGAGGAAAGGGGCAAGGTTTCCATCATAGAAGTAGATACGACAACTTTTGATGAGAGGATTATTTTTGAAAAAAACCTTAATTCACATGAAGATAATTTTCTAGGACTTAATTCAGTAGATAGTGTCGACTCAAGTTTTTACTCAGGAATAGCTTCCTTCTTTTTAGATGAGAAAAGTATCTATTTCATCGCTCAGGACGAAATTAGGCAAGTTAATCGATTGACAGGCAAATCAAATGTCATTATTCGATCTCCATTATTAAGAAGCGTTGCTTTTGATGGACAGCATATTTATTATATAAATGAAAAATATCAAGTTGTTAAGTACGATACGAAGACAGATTCAGAAACAGTTGTTCCTGATATAATAACAACATATTTCGTTTTGACAGATTCAGAACTGTTTTTTTTAAATCGCAAAGATCAGTACAAAATCTATGTAATGAATTTGGAGGATTTTACGTTTCAAAAAATAACGGACAAATCTGTACTTAACTTTACTCTTGATGATCAATATATTTTCTATAAGAATAAGGTAGACCTTAAGAGATATCGGATAGATAGGGATGGTCAAAATGATGAGCTAGTCCAAGATTAGCTCATCATGGACAATAATCTACTTGAAAAAGGTCAAAAATGTATTCAGGTATCCCTCATGTCCGATTCCGGGTGTGTTGACGATCTAGAACCAGTTTTCCTTTTCCGGGTTCCACCTTGTGCTCTGCGAGGACTTCCCCATTCTCTTTCTCGAAAATAAGCAAGTGTTTGTCTTCTGTAACTGCAATATGGACAATCTTATCTTATTAAATGTTTCTATTTTTTAAAACTAAATTTCAAACAAATTTATTATTACATCTTTGAAGAGTGATTCAGCAATTTTGCCGAAAATTAAACGACTTTATTTTTACACCGTCTATATTTGTGGATGCTGTATTACGTATTTGCAGCTTCAAAATTAAACAACTTTATTATCACGTAACACAATAAAACTAATATTCGTTCCTTTGTTCCTAGCGTTTCTACTAAATTTATTAACTAATATATAATATTAAAGTGAAAATGTACTAATTGCTCGTTTCTTTTGCTCAAAATCAACATGCGTATAAACAGGGGTAGTTGACAAACTTTCATGGCTCAATTTGTATGTTGCCAGAAAATTATACCTCTAAACGTTAAACAAATGTCACCTTTTTTTACGACAATTATGTGAAGGGTCTCGTGAATGATGAAGACAAAGATCCATATCATATTAAGAAAAGATTGAAAGTATTGATATGTGGGAACCATCCTCCATAAACTGTGGACCATTGTTTGTTCGAATCACAGGTTTTTCCAATTCGTTAATTTGTTTACGCTTGAATAACGCTCGCAAAAGTGTTTGTTTCAAGTCTTTAGCCGTGCAGCTTAATCCCATATAGTACTCGATAATACTACGATCATAGACATCAATTATTGATAATACAAAGAAAAATCGATCTTCACCTTCAATGTAGCCATATTTAATGTCACTCTCCCACAATTGGTTCGAACCTGTAATCGTGCGATTTCGTGCTAGTTTTCTAGGATATGAGACTTTCTTTTGCCGTTGTGGGCGTAAAATATCAAGTTCTTTGCACAAACGGTAAACTTTTTTCTTATTGATAATGAGATTGTATTTTCGACGAAGCACTTTGGTTAATTTACGGTAGCCATAATTAAAGCCATCGCCTGCAATCTCTTCTAGTAAATATTCTTTAATTTGTTCATCTGCAACATTTAGACCGTCCTCTTTGATGGAATAACCTGGCGCTGGACGTCCCTCACTTACTTTTTTCTCTTCCACACGATAGTTCTTTTGATAATAGAATGTGGATCGAGATACACCAATGATTTTCAGCACTTTTGAGATGGAGTGGTATTCCTGGTCCCGATCCATCTTCAGGTACATACAGAGAGGGGACTCTAGAAATAGTTAGTGGCCTATGATGGCACGAGGCATATTAATATTTGATCCACAACATCAAGAGTGGAGGGTTTGGATAGGCCAGAGGGCATATTGGATAGACCAAGGCTATTCATTTGAGCTGCGGATTCAGCACAAGTATTTTCAAGCAATTTTGGAAAAGGATATTGATTGGTTTGTCACATTAGACTATGATGCCAGCTTTGTCCTACATATACATGAGGTATATAAAGTTCGAATAAATAAACAAGATTTTATGCCAGTAGATTCCCCTTTTTAGGGGTTTTCTTTTTATGATTTATAGCTGAATTAATTTGGACAACATTTTGCACAATCCGAAACAAAGTGAAAAAATAAGCACATTATATCAGCAAATCATCTGGATTAAAGTGAAAAGATGTGTATGAAATAATCTGCTCGTTTACAGAAGTATCACAAGAAAAATTGAATGCTTATGGTAATGCAAGTATCGTGTTTGTGAAAGATTATTCTTAAACTATAGAGCAGCATTCCTGTAATGGAGAAAAATAAGTGGAATTAAGGGGGACAAATTGTGTTGATAAATATGGGGAGCTTTATGGAGAAAATTTGGGATGCTTAATAATTATGTCTATCTTATTTTTAGCTGCTTGTTCGAAGGAAAAAGGTTTTGAACTAAAATCTTCTAAAGTGGATATTGTAAATGACAAAAGTAAGACAGGGACAATAGTGATTTCCGATGAACATAAGGAAACTGAAATAATACCCACTTCTTTATATTATGAATTTGAAATAAAAAACAACGGGAAAACAATTGATTCATCTGATAGATTTCAAATTAAAGTAGAACCTTCTGCTGAATTAAGTGGAGAAATTCAGAAAATTGAAGTCCGAAATTTCTTTTCTTCCAATGGCTTAGGGTGTGGATGGGGATTATCGCCCATACCTCTTAAGACAAAGGAAAATGGAATTGCGACTGTTTATTTTCACTTAGGCACTCATAGAGATTTTAAGGAATGTACTTAAAGTATTTATAGGAAGCTCGAGCATTCACCCCGCTGATAAAGGGAAACCCAAAGGGCATATTAAGATTATATTTAAAGTGGGGGGATTAAATTTGAGTACAAAAGAGAATGCGTTATCTATCTTCGCTTTAGGCGGTTTGAATGAAATCGGGAAAAATATGTATGCAATCGAATATTCAAACGATATCGTGATTATCGACTGTGGAAATAAGTTTCCAGATGAAAGTTTATTAGGAATTGATTTGATTATCCCTGATATGGCTTATTTAGTAGAAAATAAAGATAAAGTCAGTGCTTTAATTGTTACACATGGACATGAAGATCATATCGGAGGGATCCCGTTCTTCTTAAAAAAATTGAATGTACCCGTTTTTGCTACGCGCTTCACACTAGGATTAATTGAAATCAAATTAAAAGAACATAAACTTCTCAGAGAAAGCGAACTTATTGAAATCAACTCAAACTCAAAATTGAAAATCGGAGAAATGAATGTAAGCTTTTTCAAAGTGACTCATAGTATTCCTGATTGCTTGGGAGTGGTCTTTCACACACCAGAAGGGAATATTGTACATACGGGGGACTTCAAGTTCGATTTAACCCCTGCGAATAATGAGCATGCGGATATTCATAAAATGGCTGAAATCGGCAAAGAAGGGGTCTTGCTTTTATTGTCTGAGAGTACCAATGCAGAACGTCCTGGTTTGACCCCATCGGAACAAATGGTAGGTGAACATGTGGAAGCAGCTTTCATGAAAGCCGAACGCAAAGTGATTGTTTCTACCTTTGCTTCGAATATTAGTCGTGTTCAGCAAGTCGTAAATGCAGCGCAAAAAACGAAACGAAAACTTGCGTTACTTGGGCGAAGTATGGTTAATGTTGTAGCGGTGGCTATGGAACGTGGTTATTTAACAGTTCCTGCTGGAATGTTAATTGCCCCACATGAGATCAATGAAATGGCTCCTGAAAAGGTGGCAATTTTATGCACGGGGAGTCAAGGAGAACCATTGGCTGCTCTTGCCCGCCTGTCCACTGGAAACTTTCGCGGTGTCGATATTTTGCCTGAAGATACGGTTATCATTGCAGCAGGTCCAATACCTGGGAACGAACGTAATGTCACGAGTATTGTAGACAACTTATTTGCACTTGGAGCCAAAGTGATTTATGGATCAGGAAGTACATCCGGCATGCATGTTTCTGGCCATGGTTATCAAGAAGATTTAAAACTAATGCTTACATTAATGAAACCAAAATATTTTATTCCCATTCACGGTGAATTTAGAATGCTACACCATCACCGTTTGTTAGCTGAATCCGTTGGAGTAGAGAAAGGAAACACGTTTATCATCAATAATGGCGATGTCATCGATATTGAACATACCATTGCTCGCAAGACCCGGAAAATACCAGTTGGGAATACCTATATCGATGGGGGAGATGTAGGGAATGTTGGTGAATTTGTATTACGGGATCGCAAACAGCTTTCAGAGGATGGAATGCTCATCATTATTTTACCGATGAGCAAAGCGGAAGGAAAGCTAATTTCAGAACCCGATACCCTATCTCGTGGATTTGTGGATAGAGATTTTTCGGAACTCCGAAGGGACTTGAATCGACTGACTACACAAACGGTTATCGAACTACAAGAAGCAAATAGAAACCAATGGAATGTAATGAAAAAACAAATAAAAAAATCAATACGAGAATACGTATATACACATACTAAGAAAAATCCAATGATCGTTCCTATACTTATTGAAATTTAATAGCTGCGAAGTTTTAAATTTGAATTAATTGATCTTCAACAAACTGGACATATAATGGAATAAGGATTATTGACCTACCATGCAAGGACGATATTTTATGACACTTTCTGGGGGGAGAAATCTATAAAGGTGTAGCGTCAGGAAATCGCATTTCCTGACGCTACACCTAAAGGAATTTTCTCTAATCTATTGATAAAAATTTCTTGTTGACAATTCCCGTAAAATACCTTGGCAAAGTTACAGTTCCATTTACAGTGCAGGTCTGTACAGTCTTTAAAGTGGGATCATAGTTTGAAGAATCTACATTCCATGTCACTTTGGCTTGAATGGGGTGGCTGCCTGAATCGATAACCAAGTCTACTGTAGTTGGCAATCCAAGGGCGTCGGCTGTCCTACGGCAGAAAGCTCTGCAGAAAACACTACGGAAGATCCTATCGTCAGCTTTATATCAATATCTGACATACATGTCAATACAAGAAACTTGCTAAGGCGTTGAATGACTCTGTTGCTAACAATGTCAGTATCCTTTTCTCCATTGCTCTGGATGTATTTCGTAACCATTTTCAGCTCGTTTATGTAAAAGAGGCATACGTTGGGGAATTGAGAAAAAAGGTACTAAAGGAATAATTGAAACAATAGGTTTTAATGCTTGGTTACCTAACTTCCAGCAACTTTTGCACCTTTATTCAAAACACCTTGCATATATTAGCTTGGGCGGAAAGAACCAATTTGAAATTTGTTCCCCAATTTTGCTTTTTTGGAGATGAGAATACATAATTTTCTGGAAATTTTAGTTATTCAACGATAAATCTATATTTCATTCAAACGCTCTAGCAGGGAAAGTCTCTAGTCGAAGCAGATATTCATCCGGTAAATGATCATTCTACTTAGTAATAATGGTATTGTTCTTTAATTGGGCAGGTTTAAATAGATTAAACTTTTTAAAATCATTAATAAGATGAGCTTGATCACAATATCCGAATTCATCCACCACATCTGAAAAAGAGGTGCGTTCATTAGTAAGCAGAAAGAAAGCCTTTTGGAATCTAATGATCTGACTAAAAAGCTTTGGTGGAATTCCAACTATCTCCGCAAACTTCATTCGTAAATATCGATCGGAATAACCAGTATCTTCTACTAGGTCTTTCATATTAAAGTTTCCTTTGGATAAATATATTTTTTTTATAGAATAATCAACAATCGTGGGTATCTCTCTAAAATTTATGCATTTTCCGAATTTTTCAAACAACTTTATCCTCTTATGAAACGAATTTTGTTCTGCTATTCTGTCAACAATTGAATCTTCTAGTGAAATGATATTACAAAGAGGAAGTTTCTTATCTATAATATCAGGCATGTCATTTTTAACAAATTTAATTGCATGCTCAGGTAAAATGCGAACCCCAAAGTGCTCATATCCGGGTTGGAAATGTAATTGTTTAATTTGCAATAAACTACCGTAAATATGAGCAGAGGGTTTTTTCGGATTACAGCAAAAAATAAACTCGATACATCCGTCGGGAAGGGCCGGGACCCAGTCTTTAAGATGATCAATCTTAAACTGATAGAATAATATGATTGGAAGTTGGGCAGAATCCTGTCTTGGTTTTAGCTCTATATAATAATCAGTATTGGATTTCAATCCAGGTTGAAAGGGAAAATAATGAATAGTTTGTAATGTGTTTCGTACGTTTTTATTAATCATAAACTTCCTCCGTTCCTTTGAAAATTTCTAGGAATACCTATGGAGCTTCTTTATAGATATATAAGTGTTAAGAGCAGGTTGTTATTATATTTTTTTACCTTGGAAATTTAGAAAAAAAGTTTGCTACCTATTCTCTAATAGTACGATGCTCTTCTTCTATCACCCACTTTTATATTTTTAGCTAATCAATCATTTCGTTTGTGTCGTGAATGAAAATTTTTCAGAGGCAGTCAAAAATAATTAATAGAATTAAGTTTTTAAAAGATTATATCAAAAAAATAAAAATTTGTAATGTTCCGATTTTTTCAATATTAATCACTAGGAATATAATACACTTAATAGCAACAAAGGGGAAAGGAAGGGATCAAAATATGAGTTTAACAATGCAAAAAATAAACTGGGAGCAAGTTAAAGAATGGGATCGTAAATACCTGATGAGGACGTTTAGTACCCAAAATGAGTATCAACCAGTACCGATTGAATCAACAGAAGGTGACTACTTGATTATGCCTGATGGCACAAGATTATTAGATTTCTTCAATCAACTTTATTGTGTCAATTTAGGTCAGAAAAATCCAAAAGTTAATGCTGCGATCAAGGAGGCTTTAGACCGATATGGTTTTGTATGGGATACTTATGCAACTGATTATAAAGCCAAAGCAGCAAAGATAATTATTGAGGATATTTTAGGTGATGAAGACTGGCCAGGAAAAGTTAGGTTCGTATCAACAGGAAGTGAAGCAGTGGAAACGGCACTGAACATAGCGAGGTTATATACAAATCGCCCACTAGTGGTTACACGAGAACACGATTATCATGGTTGGACTGGTGGAGCTGCTACTGTTACTCGATTAAGGTCATATCGAAGTGGTTTAGTTGGGGAAAATTCAGAATCTTTTTCAGCACAAATACCTGGTTCATCATATAATAGTGCTGTTTTGATGGCGCCATCCCCTAACATGTTTCAGGATGCGAACGGTAACTGCCTAAAAGATGAAAACGGGGAATTGTTGAGCGTAAAGTATACACGTCGTATGATCGAAAACTATGGTCCGGAACAAGTGGCAGCAGTGATAACTGAAGTATCGCAGGGTGCAGGCTCTGCTATGCCCCCATATGAATACATTCCACAGATCCGAAAAATGACAAAAGAACTAGGTGTCCTTTGGATTAATGATGAAGTTCTTACTGGCTTTGGGCGGACAGGGAAGTGGTTTGGATATCAGCATTATGGGGTACAGCCAGATATAATCACTATGGGTAAAGGACTCTCCAGTTCCTCACTCCCTGCTGGCGCTGTCTTAGTTAGTAAGGAAATTGCAGCGTTTATGGATAAGCACCGATGGGAGTCAGTATCCACCTATGCCGGTCATCCAGTTGCGATGGCTGCGGTCTGTGCAAATTTAGAAGTGATGATGGAAGAAAACTTTGTTGAGCAAGCGAAGAACAGCGGCGAGTATATAAGGAGTAAACTTGAACTTCTGCAAGAAAAACATAAAAGTATAGGCAATTTCGATGGATATGGCCTTTTATGGATAGTAGATATTGTGAATGCCAAGACTAAGACTCCTTACGTAAAATTGGACCGGAACTTTACGCACGGGATGAATCCAAATCAAATCCCAACACAAATCATTATGAAAAAAGCGCTAGAAAAAGGAGTGCTGATTGGTGGAGTAATGCCTAATACAATGAGAATTGGCGCATCTTTGAATGTTAGTCGCGAAGACATCGATAAAGCAATGGATGCACTGGATTATGCACTTGACTATTTGGAAAGTGGAGAATGGCAGCAATCCTAATGGTGCCATTTCAGAGGTGTGGTTTTTATGTCTCCTATAGCTTCAATGATGCTGTTCGGGATTAATGTAACCGCTTCCGAATGAGGCATATAGTTATGGAAAGATGAAACTGGTAACTGTTTAGGAAATTGGTCTGCTGAGAGGGAAATCAAAAAAACTCTCCTAAATAAAATATAAGTATTATCGAAAAGGCTTGTTAATTCATAAATGCCACTTTTCAGTAAGGGAATGAAAAGTAAAAAAGATATTGAAGAGTGTAAACATATAGTGGAATGTTGATTAATTACAGATAATTCAGTTTATGAAGCCTGATGGTTAGTAGAATCGGTAAGACTTTTATTTGTAAAGCTATCAGAAGGTCGAAATACGAAACTAGAAAGAAAGAATTTACAACATGGAAGATTACATAAGGAGTCCTTAAATAAGTGATAAAAGTATTTGCAAATGGGGGTCATAAATATGGAAGTGATAAATATGGATATATTTAACAAAACATACACGATGACCATTGACGGGAAGGCCGTATCCTCGGATCGGATGATCAAAGTTATCAATCCAGCCAATGAGGAAGTGATTGCAAGTGCTCCGGATGCGAAGAAAGAGGATTTGGATGCGGCAGTTAGAGCAGCAAAAAATGCTTTCCAAGGATGGTCGCATAAAACAATCGAGGAACGTAGCGATTTCTTGTGCCGGTTAGGAGACGCAATCGACAAGCATAAAAAAGAATTTATGAATCTTTTAACTCTTGAGCAGGGTAAGCCTCGATCAGGAGCAGATTGGGAAATTAGTGGGTCCATATACTGGTGCAAAGAGATTGCAAAACAACGATTGGATGTAGAAGTTATCGAAGAAACACCAGAGCATATCGTTGAACGACACCATACACCGCTTGGAGTAGTGGGTGCCATTACTCCATGGAATTTTCCGGTTCTTCTAGCGATTTGGAAGATTGCGCCTGCTCTCATGGCGGGTAATACAGTGGTATTAAAACCGTCTCCATATACACCTTTATGTACGCTTAAGCTAGGTGAAATCGCTCGTGAGATCCTTCCGAATGGAGTACTGAACATCGTCTCGGGGGGTAACGAACTTGGTCAATGGATTACTGAGTATCCAGAGGTAAGTAAAGTTAGTTTTACTGGATCAACGGAGACCGGTAAAAAAGTGATGCAAAGTGGGGCATCTAACTTGAAGCGAGTTACGTTAGAACTAGGTGGAAACGATGCGGCCATCGTTCTTCCAGATGTAGACCCCAAGGCTATTGCCAAAGATTTGTTTTGGGCATCCTTCCAGAACAGTGCACAATTTTGTGTAGTATGTAAGCGACTTTATGTCCATGAGGACGTATACGATGAGGTTCTTCATGAGCTGGTTGAGTATGCAAAAACCGTAAAGGTGGGTGATGGAAGTGATCCCGAAAGTGATCTTGGTCCAATACAAAATCGGATGCAATATGAAAAGGTAGTTGGACTTATAGAGGATACAAAGCAAATTGGTGCGAAAATTGCCTTAGGTGGGCAAGTGGAGAAACACCCCGGCTATTTCGTTCCCGTTACCATCGTGGATAATCCACCCGAAGATTCCCGAGTAGTAATCGAAGAGGCATTTGGTCCCGTACTTCCAATTTTAAAATATCGTGATTACGATGAGGTCGTCGAACGTGCTAACAGCACGCCCTACGGACTTGCGGGATCTATATGGGGTAAAAATCTTACACTTGCAAAAGTTATAGCAGAAAGGCTTGAGACTGGAACGGTATGGATCAATGAGGTACATGTTTTCTCACCAAGTATTCCATTTGGCGGCCACAAACAGTCTGGTATAGGGATTGAAAACTCTCTTGATGGACTAGCCGAGTATACAAACTCGAAAACAATCATGGTAAACAAAAAATAGATTGTCTAGAGGTCTATCTATGTATCTAAAAAAGAAAGGGTGGAAGACACCATCCTTTCTTTTTTAATCCTAATCACAAAATCTCAAATGTGTAGGATTTAACTACTTCTTATTCTTACTTACATCTTAGTTATGTAAAAAGTGAGAACAATGGTTAAAACCTTTTTGGTTCTATAATTCCATATCTATTAAATTCGGAGGGTCTGATGTGGCTAAAATCTTTAATATTAAGATAAGGAAAATAATATTTTTGAATGACAGTTTTTAATCGGAGAATTGGAAGTAGAATTAGTCCCTCAAGGTACGTTGCCAAAATGGTATTCATGCGGCGTAATACTTGAAGTATCACTCTTGAAAGGGATTTAAAAATGAACCCCAACTGAAAAGTATTTCATAAATTTTTGTTTGCTAAAGTCAGCTTCAGAAAAGGTGAGGTATTTGAGAATAAAAGGAGAAATTTATAAGAGACGATCATATAAAAGTAGTGGTTTTAATTCCTCTTACATCACTTTTATTAGAGTTCATCAAGGAATTATGATAAATGGAGAGAACATTATTATTATTCCTATTCTAAGTGATGAGATGCATAGGTATGAAGTGGGAGAACATATTGATCTAAATGGAAGAATCGAGTTTAAACGCATTATCACCTCTACCGGAGACCTCAGTTTTTTGCCGGTCCCAGTTATTATTCCAGAAGGTGAAATACCCATCAATAAATGTGTAAAGTTTGATGAACATAAGAACGTTGTTTAATTATTTCAGATACACTCATGAAAATTGATTGGTACATGACAAATTACGCTTGCTTAAGATAAGGAAGTAGTCAATGCTCTGATTGTCCTACCAGGAAGGGAGGTAGGTAATCATATTAGAAAACATTTTCCTAGCGCTACCCCTTAACAGTAAGTTCCCCAATCCTCGGCCATTTGGCACTAGAATAATAATAAAAAATGATACAAAGCTTTTTTTATGGGAGTATTCTGATCTCGTTCCAATTTTTGTTCCCACAGGCAAGATCTTCCGTGAGAGTATCATCTAGCATTTTTCCAATGTATAACTTATCTAACTAAATAGAGTAACGGTAGCTTTAGTTGTAGAAGAATAAAGTTATTTTAGGATTTAGAACACATTTTTGTTATTCCATTAATGGCCGGATTGTTGAACAACATAGGTAGAAAATGATCAAACTTTTTTATAAAAATCAAACTTAAATCTGCTGAAGAGGAATCCATTTTGATCAATCTTTTTTTGAAATGGATTCTTTTTTATTTACCATAAAAAACAGGTTTGTATGGTGTTTTTGATCAAACTTTATTTCGATGCAACACTTGACAATGAGAAGACAGCGAATAACTTTGCCTAGATAAATCATTCAAAGAAGAACAAAGGCATTTTCTACTTCATAAAACGCCTTAAGGCGTTCTGTTTGTCTTCAAGGCAACAAACGGTTGTAGAATTGGATGCTGCAAGGCTCGTTGTCTAGAAGAATACGGTGTTTACATGACTTCAATGAATAAACCATTGATAAACAAAGGTTTTCTATATTACCTGTTAAGATAAATGCGGATTTACAACGATAAGCCCATTTTCTAGATGATACCTCCTTTTTTAATAACGTTAGAAAAGTTTTAATGATCTTAAAGAATCTAATGAGATTACTTTCTCTGAATTAAAATGGTACTCATCCAGTAAATTAAAATGCTCTTATCCTAAAGGAGCCGTGTAGAAAGAATAATTTAGGTATTTTGAATTTTTCGTGACAATGACAAATGTAACTATTAGAAGAGGAATTATTATGACATCTTAGAAATAATAAACAAAATAGTTATATGAAATGAGGAATTTAATTGAACTTTCCACAACTGAAAATCTCGCATATGATGCCTACAGTTCCAGTCCTACAGGGTGGAATGGGCGTCGGAATCTCATTAAGCAATCTAGCTTCAGCTGTAGCAAATGCTGGAGGTGTTGGAATTATATCTGGTACAGGAATTTCAGTTGAAGATATGCGTACACATATTAGAAAAGCTAAAAGTCTCTTAAAGGATACAGGGTACATCGGAGTCAATGTATTGTTTGCCATGAATGATTTTGCCGAAAAAATGAAAGCTGCACTTGAAGAAAAAGTTGATTTCATTATTTCAGGTGCTGGGATTTCAAGAGACATGTATGCATGGGGGAAACAAGCTGGAATTCCAGTCATCTCAATTGTCTCTTCTGCTAAACTTGCAAAAATTTCTGAACGACTTGGAGCTGCTGCTGTTGTTGTTGAAGGTTTTGAAGCTGGAGGACATTTAGGAACTGACAGGCCTCTTTTTGACATACTTCCTGAAATTGTCGAAGCCGTTTCCGTCCCAGTTATTGCAGCAGGAGGAATTATGACTGGCTATGATATTGCTAAAGCACTTAGAATGGGTGCATCTGGTGTTCAAATGGGAACAAGATTTGTTGCAAGCGAGGAATGTGATGCCCCTCTTTCTTTTAAGCAAAAATATGTTAATGCTCGTAAGGAAGATACAATTTTAGTTAAAACGACTGTCGGTTTACAAGGAAGAGCAATTACCAATAATTTCACTGATATAATTAGTGGATCAGAGAAACTTAAAATTTCAAAATGCCATAATTGCCTTAAAAATTGCTCTTATCGTTTTTGTACGCTCGATTCCTTGGTTAAATCCGTAGAAGGTGATGTTGAAAATGGTCTCGTTTTTGCTGGTGCAAGAGTAGATGAAATCAAGTAGATCCTTCCCGTCCAAAAAATCATTGAAAAACTAAAAGTAGAATTTCAAGAAGCAATGAAGCAGTAAGATCGTGATGTTAAAAAAAGCATTCGCTAAAAGGACTTTGCGAATGCCAGTTTTTTATTGGATATTAGCACGACGATTTTTCGCTAATATACCAAGATATAAAAGGATAGAACAAAGAATAGAAACGGCAGATAGGGTATAGATAGCGCTATAGCCAAACCAATGAGCGATTTGCCCGAAAAGAATCGCTCCTATCCCGACACCTAGGTCAAAGAAAGAGAAGAACGTCGCATTTGCCATACCTCGGCGATTGCTTGGCGTTTCTTTTACAGACCAAGCTTGTAATGCTGGCTGAACTGTACCGAAGCCTAGACCGTAAAGAATCGCTGCAGTGAAAAGAATGAAGCTATTTGGCAGCCATGCGAGTAACCCCATCGCAATAAATATTAAGATGGTGCCAGGGATAAAAACGGCTTGATGCCCCTTTTGATCATAGATTTTCCCGGCAAATGTACGTGATACCATGAGTGCTAAAGCATACAGCAGAAAGTACCATTGAATGCCTTCCACACCTTCTTGGACTGAATAGAGTGGCAGGAAGGTGGCAATTCCTCCAAATGTAACGGTTATGAAAAATAAGAGCAAGGATGGAGGGAGTGCACTCTTTTCATAAAAATCCCATTTTTTTAACGGTACAGATTTTGGCTCGACCTTTTTATAACGAATGAAAGAAGATAAAATAAATGCAGCTAATCCTAAAACGGCACAAATTAAGAATAATTGCTTAAATGTTAAAACTCCTGCTAAAGTAAGGCCTAATGATGGACCGAAAGCTAAAGCTAAATTACCTGATAGCCCGTAATAGCCCATTCCTTCACCGCGTCTTCTTGTAGGGATAAGATCAGTTGCAATCGTACCAGAGGCGGTAGTAGAAAGTCCCCAGCCTACCCCTTGCACAATTCGCATAATAAATAGAAATATTAAGCTATTAACAAAGCCAAAAGATCCTATAGACAGTACAAATATGATTAAACCAGTTAAATAGACAAAGCGCCGTCCTTTTGATTCCAATGCATGCCCAGCATAAGGTCTAAGGAGAAGTGCGGAGAACGTAAAGATCCCTACAACAAATCCAATTAATTGATCATTTCCTCCCAGCTCTTCTACAAAGAGAGGAATGGTTGGTAAAGTCATTTGAAAACCTAGAAAAACAAAAAAGTTGGACAGAACTATTAATGAAAAATCTTTTGTCCAAATCTTCTCTGAGTTTGATTTATTTTGTGGAGCTTCCTTTGCTAACTGCTGACTCATTCACATATCCTCCTGTTGGTAACTCTCTATAGAAACAAAATATATTTAGAGATACTAAACATATGCACTATTGTACATGAAATAAGGTGAAAATTCTAACTGTAGGATTTCCCCAAAATAAAATTTAATCGGAATCACCTTAGAAATATAAAACTGGACATAGTATTATCTTGATGCTTAAATGTAGGCAAGAATGATTATCCTTAAAATTTTAGAAAGGGGTTCTTTTAATGGATCAATTCATGAAAAGAGCTATTCAATTAGCAGTAGAAAATGTAGAGCAGGGAGGACAGCCTTTCGGAGCTGTACTAGTAAGAAATGGAGAGGTGATCGCTGAAGGGGTAAATGAACTTCATACCCATTTTGATGTCAGTGGACATGCAGAGTTATTGGCGATAAGAAGGGCGCAAGAAATGCTGCAAACTTTGGATTTAAGTGATTGTACCATGTATGCAAGTGGTGAACCATGTGCAATGTGTTTAACTGCGATGTATTTTGCGGGTATTAATAAAGTCTATTATTCAGCAACGATTGATGATGCAGAAAAGGTTGGTCTAGGATTGTCCAAAATGATTTATCTTGATCTCAAAAAAGAGAGACGCGATAGAAAAATTGATATGATTCACATGCCGAATAACCAAAATCTACCTGACCCCATGAAGAATTGGAATGAAAAAGTGAGGAACTAATCTGAGTGATTAGTTCCTCATTTTTTATTTATTCTACTAATTTAAAATATATAATCAGAAAAGAAACAAAAAAATGAATAAAAAGAATTCATCGCCTCAGTTAGACAATAAATATATTATTGGAATATGAAACCGGTTACATTTATATATTGTATGGAACTAACTTAGTTTTTAATTAATATCATATCAAATTACATAATAGCCAATATTCGAATGGCTTTCTTTTTTGAATCATATGAAACCGGTTACATATATGAGATGAAATTAATGATATTTAGTTAATCAGCTAATGAATAACGGAGGTCATAATAATATGTGTGAAGAAATCCGAATCATATCACCATGTGGCATATTGGGTTACGGCTTTCCAGAAGATTCATTTCTTAAAGGTCTGGAAAAAGAAATTCATGGGATTGTGGTTGATGCTGGTTCTACTGATGCAGGTCCTCATAAATTAGGTGCTGGTGTATCTATAGTTAGCAGAAGAGCATCCAAAAAAGATTTAGAAATCATAATAAAAAATGGAGTTCCGAGAAAGGTCCCAATCATTATTGGGTCTGCAGGAGGAGCGGGAGCAAGACCTCACGTTGAATGGGCTTTAGAAATTATTAAGGAAATACTTTCGGAAAACAATCTTGATGCAAAAATTGCTGTGATTTGGGCTGATTTTACAAAAGAGGAGATCCTACAAGCAAACCAACAAGGGAGGATTAAACCTTTAAGCCGTAATATCAAACCTCTAGAAGCGGAAGTTATTAAAGATACTTGTAATATTGTAGCTCAAATGGGGCATGAACCAATCTTGGAAGCTTTAGAGAATAATAGTGATATTATCGTGTGCGGAAGAGCATATGATCCATCTCCGTTTGCTGCTATCGGAATTTATCATCAAAAGGATGCCGGCCTTTCCTATCATCTAGGAAAGATATTAGAGTGCGGGGCATTATGTGCAGAGCCAGGAACAACGAAAGATAGTATAGTAGGAACGATTTATGATCATTCATTTACAGTACAATCTCTAAATCCAGCCAGAAAGTGTACACCAATGACTGTTGCTGCTCATACTTTTTATGAAAAAGAGCATCCTTATCTCTTGCATGGACCAGGAATAATTCTCGATTTAAGTGAATGTGAATTTAAAGAAATAGAAGATGGTGTTGTTCAAGTAACAAAGAGTAAGTTAATTAATACAGATCAAACATATATAAAGCTTGAAGGAGCAAGAAGGGTCGCTTACAGGACTTTTGTTATTGCTGGCGTAAGAGATCCTATTTTAATCGAAAATATTGAGGAAATTGAACAAAAAGTAAAAGAGCAAGTTTCTGACTATTATCCAGAAATTAATAGAGATGAGTATCAAATACAATTTTATAACTATGGAATGAACGCCGTACTTGGTTCAAAGGAAAAGGAACATTTTAACGGGCATGAGATTGGTGTGTTATTTGAAGTTATTGCTAAGAGCCAAGAATTAGCTAATAGTATTTGTGCAACTGTAAGATCGACCTTCTTGCACTATGGTTATGAAAAAAGAAAGTCAACGGCTGGGAATCTTGCCTTTCCATTTGCTCCAAGCGATATGGAGTTCGGTCCAGTATTTGAATTTTCCATCTATCATCTCATGGAAATTAATGAAAACCCATTCAAAATTGAGTACCTATAGGCGGGAGATAATATGGCATCTTTATTTGATTTAGCAAAAGTATTGAGAAGTAAAAACTCCGGACCGTTTGAGATCACGTTAGACATCTTGTTCGATTCAAAAGAAAAGTATGAGAAAGTAAAGCAATCAGGAAGAATTAATACAGAAACAATTTGTAATTTATATAATATTTCCGAAGATCAAGTACATCATCTTGCCTTTTTTGACCAAGCTTTAGGGATTAAAATCACTATTGCAAGAGACATTTCTTCAGGAACAATTGGAGATAGAGATGTATACGGTGCACAGCAACACGCTCCTTTAATGAAGATAATGATAGATTAGGATGGTGATATTTAATGGGAAAAATAGCTGTAGTTGGCAGTATAAATATTGATTATTTTATAGAAACAGATAGATTACCAAAATTAGGAGAAACAGTGCTAGGGAAAAGTTTCTTTATATCCTTAGGAGGTAAAGGAGCTAATCAAGCAGTTGCGGCTTCACGTCTAGGAGGGGAAGTATCCTTATTCGGTTCAATCGGGGACGATGAGAATAGCAAGGTTCTAAAAGAAAAAATGGAAAAAGAAGAGGTAGATTTATCCTATATTCATACGGTAAAGGATACTCCAAGCGGAGCGGCCTTTATTGAATTATGTAATAGTGATAATCGGATCTTAGTTGTTCCTGGGGCTAATAAAAATACAGATGTTTCTTATATTAATAGAGTAGTATCTGAACTGCTTTCGTATGATGTTACCCTTTTTCAATTAGAGACTCCTATCGAAATGATTGAACACATTGTTCCGATTCTTTATGACCATGGGAAAACGATCATTCTTAACCCTGCTCCAGCTAGAAAAATGAAAACAGAAATCATTGAAAAAATAACCTATTTAACTCCAAACGAACATGAATTTGAAATGGTCTTAAACAGTAAAGATCAGATGGTCGACTGCTTAAGAAAATATCCAAATAAACTCATCATTACTTGTGGTACAAAGGGAGTGGCCTACTTTAATGGTGAGAAATGTATAAATGTTCCAGTTGTAAAAGTAGAGGCAGTTGATACAACTGGGGCCGGAGATACATTTTCTGGTGCATTTGCAGTAGCGATCAGTGAAGGGAAAAATTTATTCGATAGCATACAATTTGGGAATGCAGCAGCAGGGCTTTCTGTTACAAAAAAAGGAGCTCAAGCTGGAATGCCATATCGAAAAGAGGTCGATTCTTTAATGAAAGAGAGGCTTGACCATGAAAGTAAAGGCCATATTTACTAGGATCAGAAAAGACTGGGTCATCTATTTAATGCTTTTGCCTGCTCTTATTTATTTTGTTACTTTTCATGTCGTGCCTTTAATTGGGATGAAACTAGCTTTTCAGGATTATCGCATCATTGGAGATAACGAATGGGTTGGAATGAAACATTTTGAGGTTCTATTCAGTTCTCCTGCTTTTTTTGATGTTTTAAAGAACACGATCATTATAAGTACGATGAAAATGGTTTTTTTCTTTCCTATCCCCATCATTTTATCACTTTTGATTATTGAAGTACGGAATGGGAGATTTCGAAAATATGTTCAATCTGTCGTGTACTTGCCCCATTTCTTGTCTTGGGTTGTTATTGCAGGGATATGGATTAGTTTATTAAATCCAGCAGATGGCGGAGTAAATGTTATCCGTAACTTTTTCCAGCTGCCTTCCCTTGACTTTATGACAAGCAAAGATCATATTCGGTGGGTTTTAGTTTTCTCTGAAATGTGGAGAAGCGCCGGTTGGGATTCGATCATTTATCTTGCTGCCATAATGAAGATAAGTCCATCCTTATATGAAGCAGCACGTATTGATGGAGCAACAAATCTTCAACAAATGAGATATATTACTTTACCAGAGTTGACAGGTACAATTGTGACAGTGTTTATTCTAAACCTTGGTTTCTTTATGAATGCTGGATTTGATCAAGTGTTTAACTTGATGAATGACTCTGTTCTTAGTGTGATCGATATATTGGATACCTACGTATATAGAATTGGGATCCTGAATGGCCAATATGCTTATGCCACTGCAGCAAGCTTATTTAAGGGTCTTATCGGTGTCATATTAGTTCTAGGTACACATTTCATATCCAAACGTTTAACTGGCAAGGGAGTTTGGTAATAGGGTGGGTGATTTAAATTGAAGAAGTTAAACTGGTCAACATGGATTATATATATCGTTTTATTCTTGCTTTCCCTATCAGTCCTAGTACCGATTCTGAACCTGGTGGCTATGTCATTATCTGACCCGCTCAAGGTTCACGAGTTGGATGGATTAGATATTCTTCCAAAAGGGTTTTCACTAATTAACTACGAGGTATTATTTTCAAATCCATTAATTGTCCGCAGTATATTCAATACATTATTTATTACAATTGTTGGAACATTGCTTAATCTTTTCTTAACTGCAATGGCAGCTTATGTATTAGCACGAACCAATTTTGTTGGAAAAAAGCTCGTCATCGTATTTTTGATTGTCATTATGGTTTTTGAACCGGGCCTTATTCCAGAATACCTATTAGTAAAAGATTTAGGTCTATTAGATACGTATTTATCTCTTATCCTTTATAAGGCGATCAATGTATATTACTTGTTTATATTGATGAGATTCTTTGAAGACGTACCAGATAGCATTATTGAAGCAGCTAGAATTGATGGGGCAGGACATTTTAGAATTTTCACAAGAATTATGCTCCCGTTATCTAAGCCTGCTCTTGCCACATTAGGATTATTTTACGGAGTTTATCATTGGAATGAATATTTTAGAGCTACCATTTATATTACTGATCCTAACAAATACCCTTTACAGGTAGTATTAAGACAGTTTGTCGTCCAACAGGATAATACGTCACTATTAGGCGCACAAACGGTTCTTTCATATGATAAAATCGCCAGTCTTGATTTTTCTTCGCTTCAGGCGGGAACGATCATTATTTCAATGGTGCCGCTATTAATTTTATATCCGCTTATTCTGAAATATTATGCAAAGGGTGCGCTTGAAGGGGGTGTCAAAGACTAATTAGCTTCAAGCAATCTAGTAAAAAAACAATTTAATATTTAGAGGGGGAAAAATGAGTGAAGAAGATTTTTGTTTTATTTATTGCAATGCTTTTAACCTTTAGTCTCGTTGCCTGTAAAGATAAAGCAACAGTAAAGGAAGATGAAAAAGATGGAAAAACAACGATCAGAGTTGTTTACAAAGATGAAGGTCCATCTAATCCAGTAGCACAAGCTTATTTTTCTAATTTAGAAAAAGCTTTAAAAGAAGATGAAAAGATTGATGTAAAGTTTGAATTAGTGGAAGTACCACAAGGAAATTATGCTGAGAAATTAAACTTGATGCTATTTAGCGGCGATATCCCCGATATGATTTATTTCCAAGGTGGAGATCAGCAAATTGCGGAACAAGATTTGCTAGAAGATTTGACTCCTTATATTGAAAAATCAAAACATATTAAAAATATTTTACAGCCATACAATGAAAAAAGATTAAATAATTATCCTTACTTACTTTGGATTAAGCCTCTTGATTCTAAGACACCTGTTGTAAGAGGAGACTGGTTTAATCAATTATCGAGCTCTAAAGAATTGATGGAAAATCCGACAATCGATAACTATTACAAATTCTTTAAAGAACTAGTAGCTAGTGCACCAGGTGGCGGAAAACCGGCAAATGCAGTAACAGTGGCAGGAGATATTACGGAGCTGGATTTTATTTTTGAAATGGCATTTGGCATTAATCAAACCTGGTTGAAAAAAGAAGATGGAACTTATGAATATTCAAAAGCATCTAACAAAGAAAAAGAAAAGTTAACATTCTACAATAAATTATATAATGAAGGACTTCTTGATCCTCAATACTTAACAAAACAATGGGATACGAAAGAAAAGGCATTTTATGATGGTGAAACAGGAGTAATTGTTGGTACATCTGGAAAAGTTATCGATATTTATAATGGAAAAATGACCCAAGTAAATGGAGAAGAGGCAGAATTAGTTGTTCTCCCACCAGCTAAAGGTGAATCCCAAGGATTTGCACCAACAGATATTACGAAAGAACCTAGAGGAATTGCAATCTCATCACAGTCGAAACATAAAGAAACCGTTTTTCAAATTTTAGATTATCTTGCGAGTCCAAAAGGCCAAATGTTGGATCGACTTGGATTTGAGAAAGAACATTATAACATTACAGATGGGCAAATCGAACTTACTCAAAAATATTACAATGAATGGTATGCGAAATTTTTTGAACCTTCTGATTTTGAAACAGAAAAGCCATTGAAAACACCTTTGTTAAGTGAGCCTGCGATGAAATCACAGGAATTAGCAAAAGAGTATTATGCTGAAGATAATAGCTTTATTATACCAGAGGAATATGTGTCAAAATGGGATGCTATGGAAAATCTCTACAAAGAGTATGCAACTGATATTATTACTGGTAAACGCCCTGTAGACGATTTTGAAAAATTCGTTAAAGAATGGAACGCTGCGGGTGGAGAGGAATTAACAAAATATGCAAACGAAAACATTAAATAAGGAGTTCTTTAAATGATTTCATTTCAGGAACGGGTCCGGGGTGTCATCTTATCTACAGCTCTAGGTGATGCCTTAGGGGCAACAATTGAAAAATTAAGCTATGAGCAAATCAAAGAAAAATACGGCCGTGTTGAATCCTTGAAGACAGAATGGTATAAAGCAAATGCACCAGCTGATGTCACCCTCGGGAAGATGCGCGGAAATGGTATCGTGACGGATGACACGTTAATGACATCAGCATTAATCCATGTTTATTTGAAGGAAAAAAGACATCTTGACGCCTATGATCTTGGCAATGAATTCGTTAAAGAGATTTCCTGTAAAAAAACATATATACCTGAGTTTGGCAAAGAAGGGCTTATCATTGATCGCCTATTTTATCCGGAAAAATATATCTATATCCGTCACGTGTTAGCTAACTGTGAACCTAGAGAAGCGGGTATTGGAAATATGATCAATTGCGGAGCCGCCATGTATATTTCCCCAATTGGGATTGTTAATGCGTGTAACCCGAAGTCTGCATATGATGAAGCAATCTTGTTTGCGATGGGTCATCAAAGCAGCTATGGATTAGAAGCTGCCGGTGTTTTGGCAGCTTGTGTAGCTAAGGCCTTTGAAGAAAGCGCTACCATAAATGATATTGTGGAAACTGCTATTTATTATGCAAAGGATGGTACAAAACAAGCCATTATTGATATAACATTGGCAGCCAGACAGCTTCGTGATCAGAAAGCAACAATGGATCAGGTAATCGAATCATTCCAGACCATCATGGTCAAATATTCACCAATGAAAGATGATGTTCATAGAAAAATAGAGAAAATTGGAATTCCTTCTAACCATTACACACCAAGCAGGTTATTTTCAATTGAAGAATTGCCGATGGCATTAGCATTTATTGTCTTAAATGATGGTGAATTCTATCAATCTATATATGATGGAATTAATTCTGGGAGAGATACAGACTCAATCGGAGTGATGATTGGTGTTATTCTTGGAGCCATGTATGGAGATCGAGTTATACGTGAAGAAGATGTAAAGCTTCTAGAAGAAACAAACAAAATGAATCTTATCCAATTGTCAGATTCTTTTTCTGAAGTTGCAGAAGGAATTATTATGGAGGACTTACGGTTAAACGAAAGAAGAAAAAAATACTTCGAAGAGTACTGCTAAGAAATGGGAGTGAATCGATTGATTCTCAAAAATTACTTGGAAAAAGTATATGCAGGCTTTCTAGGCATGAATGTTGGAATCCGTTTAGGAGCACCAGTTGAGCCTATTGAATGGACACTTGAAAGAATACATCAATTTTATGGTGAAATTAAAGGGTATGTGAAAGACTATAAAATGTTTGCAGCAGATGATGATGCAAATGGACCGATTTTCTTTATTAGAGCATTGTATGATGACGCAATAGACCGTGAAGTAACAGCTGAGGATATCGGAAAGGCATGGCTGAACTATGCTAGAGATGGAATTGGCATGTTTTGGTGGGGTGGAGAAGGCGTCAGTACCGAACACACGGCATATAACAATTTGAAAAAAGGGATTCCAGCACCTCGCTCTGGTTCAGCTGACTTGAATGGCATCATTTTAGCTGAACAGATAGGAGGGCAAATTTTCATTGATACTTGGGGATTACTATACCCTAATAATATTGAAAAAGCTGCACACTATGCAGAAATGGCTGCAAGTGTATCTCATGATAAAAATGGTATATTCGGTGCAAGGTTTATAGCGGCATGTATTTCAAAAGCCTTTTCAGCTTCATCTATTGAAGAAGTTATTGAAGCTGGTCTAAGCACTATACCAGGTGATTCGTTATATGCTAAGGTTGTTCAGGCAGTCGTTAATTTTCATCAAAAACATCCAAATGATTTTAGATTATGCCGTCAATATCTTGAAGATGAATGGGGTTATGACAAGTACCCAGGTATATGTCATATTATTCCTAATGCAGGAGTCTGTGTCCTTTCTCTTTTATATGGGAAGGGAAGTTTTGCAAGAACAATTGAAATAGCGACCATGTGCGGATGGGATACGGACTGTAATGCTGGAAACGTTGGAACGATTGTAGGTGTGCTTTATGGAATTGAAGACATCCCAAATCATTACCGGAAACCAATCAATGATCATATTGTGACTTCGAGTGTATCTGGTTACTTGAACAATTTAGATATCCCAACCTTTGCGAAAGAGTTAGCACTTCTAGGGTATAGAGTGTCTGGCATGGAACCGCCTAAATCATTGGTCGATAGTGTTAAAAATGGGGAAGTCTATTTCGATTTTTCATTCCCAGGTTCTACACATGGCTTTAGAACAAATAATTCATGTAAAACGATACTTAAATACAGTGAAGAAAAAGGATACAATCGCCTTGGCTCTCTGGAAGTCATGTTTGATAGAATGGTAGAAGTCGATGAAAGTAAAATCTTTTATAAGCCTTTTTATAGACGTGCTGAATTTAATGATGAAAAGTATAAACCAACATTCGCTCCAACAGCCTATAGCGACCAAACTGTATCAGTGAAAATTTTCCTCGATCAATGGCAAGGGGATACGATTATCCTAACCCCATATGTTAGAAAAACTTATAAACAGGATGAAATAAGATTACAACCGGTTGTGTTAAAGAATCAAGACTGGAACCATATTGAATTTATTATTCCAGAAACGGATGGAGATTTTATTGATGAAATCGGTTATATTGTCCAGAGTCCTTCAACTTTAACGAATCGTGCATTTGGCAGATTTTTTCTTGACCAATTTCATATTTCGGGCAATGCGGATTATTCGATAGATTTCGAAAAGCAAAGTGTTGAATTTAAATGTATTACTCCGTTTGCACATAATAACGGGGAATGGACTTTAGACGATGGCAGCATGAAGTGTGAGTCCATTAATGAATGCTCTTCTTACACCGGGAATTATTATGCTAAAGATTTCATCGTGGGGGCAGTAATTACACCTGAGAGCGGCTTTAGCCATTGTGTCATTTTTAGAGCGATAGGTGTTAAGCGCCATTACTTAGCTGGCTTGGATGGCGAAGGACAGGTATCTCTTATTTTAAATGATTTTGGCTTAAAGCGTCTAGAAAGCGTACCATTTCAATGGGAACTTGGAAAGAGTTATCACTTCAAAATTACCTGTAGAGGCTCAAATATTACTTTTTCTATAGATGATAAGATTCTCATTCAAACATCGGATTCACGTCTTTCGTATGGAATGTATGGATATGGATGTTTGGAGGCAGGTGTTTCAAGGATTCACACATTTCAATTTCAGGCTATAAATTAAGTGAATTTTCATACAAAAAATGAAAAAGGTTTGGTTTTGGGATATAATATGGTTAATTCATTTCCATTTCCAAACCTTTTTTTCATGTAATGATTAGTACAATTGAGGAGAACATATGTGAAGAAGAATAAAGTGACAATTCGAGAAGTGGCAAAAGAGGCAGGTGTTTCAGTCGCAACTGTTTCAAGATTCCTCAACAATAATAGTTACATTAGCGAGGATAAAGAGAAGAAGATTCAAGAGGTAATGGATAGGCTTGATTATAAACCGAATGAAATTGCCAGAGGTCTCGCTAAGCAAAAATCGAACACTATTGCATTAATCATTCCTGATCTAACTAATCCATTCTTCCCTGATTTAGTAACAGCGATTGAACAGGTTGCAAAATTAAATGGATACAGCTTAATTTTAGTTAATTCACATGAAGATGATTTGCAGGATGCTCAACTTTGGAAAAGCTTTAGGAGCAGATATATAGATGGTTTTATATTAGCATCTTTTCAGGTTAATGAAGAGGTTCTCAAAGGTTTAGAGGGTTCAAAAATTCCTTTCGTACGAGTGGATCGTGCAGTTAATTTTGATTCATCGAATTCCATTGGAGTAGACAATTATCATGGAGCAAAAATGGCTGTTGAACATTTAATAGAAATTGGCTGCAAGAAAATAGCTCATATTAGTGGGCCCAAATCTTTTTCCCCTTCAATCGATCGGGTGAGGGGATATTTAGATACAATACGCAGATTGGATAAACATGAGCTAATACTGCTTGAGGGGGATTTCTCTTTAGAAAGCGGCATGCAATTAACAGCAAAATTGATGAAGGAACATCAACATGTAGATGGGATTTTTCTTGCAAATGATTTAATGGCATTAGGTTCTTTAAAAGCATTAAAAACACTTAATATTAATGTGCCAAAAGATGTTGCTGTCATAGGCTTTGATGGAATAAAGCTAACTGAAATTGTAGAACCTGAAATCACTACCATTGAACAACCGATTTATAACATTGGTGCAGCAGCAACGGATAAGTTAATTAGACTGATTGAGAACGACTTTGAAGATATACCGAATTTTGACTTAAACGTGCGGCTAATCAAAAGAGAATCAACATTAGGATTCCCGCAAAAAAATAAATAAATGATTGGATCATATTTAAAAATCCTGTGTTGATATGCAGGATTTTTTATTATTCCACGATCGGGGAAGATAATTAAATAACACTTGGATGAAGATTTATATATTTATGTTAATGTAGAGATTGTGTAGGAATGTACTTATAGTTACGGTCAGGTTAGTGAAAAAAGGAAATTCCGTGAAGTCGATATTAGTTTATTGTTTCTACACAATAGTATGGGTGACTGGAAGGATGTTATTTATTGCAATATGCTTGGTTAATAACCGAGTAAAATGACTAAAACTAACGAGATAGGTAACTCAACCTAGAATAATAATGGGGTGATTTTATGAGTAAAGCTAAAGGAAAAGGTGGAACAGGGAGAGGAACAGACAAGAAGGGGTGGAATCGTTGGCAAGCTAGTGCAAACAAAAAAAAGAGTTCAAAACCTTATATTAGTAAAGGTACAAAAAAAACGGATGTTGAAAATAACCCCACGAGAAATAGTTAAAGTCACCTATCCGAAATATAGCGAATGCTGAATAAAGACAATTATTTAATGACCCAACGTGTGCGAGCTCCTTTAAAGGAGTTCGTTTTTTTAGCTAATGGGGAGGTTAGTTTAATATTTGTCACAATTTTTTTTAGGTTTTTCTTAAAAATGAACGGTACTTATTAATGTGAAATCGCTTTTTTAAAAAGCCTCTTAAATTTCTCCCTATCTTCTGATGTAAATGGTTTTGGCCCCTTTGTACGCTTTCCGCTTTTTCGAGCCATTGCACTCAAATAACGTGTTTGTAATAATTGGTCAATGTTTTCATTTGTATAGCTAGACCCATTATGGTGAAGTACCGCACACCCTTTTGCTAAACCTAGCGAAGCAAGACCATAATCTTGCGAAACGATTATATCTCCTTTTTCTGCTAACTTCATAATCCGATAATCCGCAGCATCTGCTCCAGAATCAACATAAATGGTTTCCACTCCTGATGGTTGTTCCGCATTAGAAAAATGAGAATAGCTAGTAACAAGGGTAACAGGAATTTCAGCATTCGTACCTTCAGAGATAATGATATCTTTTACCGGACAAGCATCTGCATCAACATAAATTTTCATCTTTACTTCTCCCCGTAAATAAGTTTGAGTTGATGATAATGGAAAATTTAGCCTATGTCAAACGATAAAGATGGTTATCACAACCCCTTTTTCTTATGAACAGGGTGAGTCTGTTATTTTGAATATTCGTTAAATCCTGTCTACACAGGATATACCTTTTGAACTATATAGTTAAACCAATAGTTAAAACAATTATCATGGTTGCAAAAATTTACACTGAATTTACACACTATTAAACTATATCACTTACCATTAAGCAGATATGTAAATTTGATTCTGGAGGTGGTGGTTTAGAACAATGTCCGGCAATTGGAATGTATCAATGAGTTGATATGCTAAATTGGGTGGAAATCTTTCAGCAAGAGTTGTATAGGATCAATGCTTGCGAATTTAGCTCAAAAACTTTAAGAAGAGGGAGGGACAACAAGATTCGACGTTAACGGGGGCCCGCTGTCAAAACGAGAATTTTTCCCGCTAAGTGATCAGGTATTATAAAATCCTGATTTTCAACCTCTCAAAGGGACTCCTTAACGGGCTAAGCAAGACGACAAACGGCCATTTCATATTGAGTATTACATAGAATAACAGGAGGTTTAATTATGCTATTTCTTAAAAGGTTAAAAAAGCCATTTCTATCACTCATGCTGCTGAATGTAGCCCTGGCGGGTGTAGTAGGCAGTACTGCGGCAGAAAGCTCTGCAGCAGTGACAGAAAACACTACGGAAGATCCAATCTTCAGCTTCATGTCAATGTCGGACACGCATACCAATACGGGTAAAACGGCTAAAGCTGTAACGGATGCTAAAAATAATAATGCAAGTGCAATAGTTTTAAACGGGGATATAACCGAGCGCGGGGATAGCGGTGAATATGACGCCATAAAAAATGCTATCGATTCTGTAAAAGATCATCCGCCGGTGTATTATACAATAGGAAATCATGAATATGATTGGCAGTCGGATTATAATGTAGCGAAGAACAGATTTATAGAAAAGGCAGAAATACCAGAAAAGAAGGTGTATTACCACCGGGAAATACAAGACTATGACTTTATATTTTTAGGGTATGATACGAAACCGTCCTATTACGCGTATATGTCCGACGAACAGTTAGCCTGGTTGGAAAGCACGCTTGCTGCAAATGCTGAACCGGACAAGCCGATTTTTGTGTTCATGCATGAGCCTATTCACCAGACTGTATCCAAGTCATATTCTTCGAATGGTTATTATCAAAGAACTGCACAGGATCAGGAGTTCCGAAAAATCCTTGAAAAATATCCACAGGTTATTTTAACAACAGGACATCTTCACGACGATATCAAGATACAAGGCAACATGTACGCGGATAAATTCACTGCATTAAGAGACGGTGCCGTTTTAAATAGTCAAGCTATGATGTTTGATGTCTATAAAGACAAGGTGCATATAAAGGGAAGGGATGTAACTACACAAAAAACCATATGGGAAGGTACTATGAGTCTGCACCCGAATACAACCGGCATGTATGAAGCCGAGGATAGTGTGTTCGCAAATGCGACCTCTGGCGACGACATAAATCCGTCCGGCGGCAAGTATGTGAATATGAACCATGGAAGCGCATATATCGAGTCGCTCAAGGTTGACGGAGGAGCTTCTGGCGGCAATAAAATATTGAAAATAAGGTATGCTACCGATGCTGCCAATGCTACTAAGGGAATATATGTAAATGGTGCCAAAGTACAGACGCTCAGCTTACCGACTACCGGAAGCATGAGCTCGTATAACGAATTGGCGGTACCTGTTGAGCTGAATCCGGGTCCAAATAACAAGATCGTCATACAAAGCGATGGCGACGCAGCGGGCGTTAACATAGATAAATCCCAAATTATGGATAGTAAAGATCCCAAAAATATGTGGGGATTTAACGGCAATGGCAACGACAGTATCAAGAATGGGTTGAATGCAACCTTGCATGGAAGTGCTGCCTATGATAAGACGGATAAAATGGAAGGTTCTGCTTCACTCAGCCTGAACGGTGCTGACGGTAATTATGCAAGTACAGATCTTGTATCCAATAAAAAGAACAATGTAACGCTAACAGCCTGGGTGAAGTGGAATGGCGCAACTTCGGGATCTCAACAAATATTGTCCAACGGAGATGGACTTACCAATGGATATTCAATCATGCTGGATCATGACCAAGGCGATAAGGTGTCCATTGCGATCAACGGGCAGACGATCCTTGGATCGCAGACTGCTTTGACGGTGGGCCAATGGACCAATATCACGGCGGCAAGAAGAAACGGCACCTGGGAGCTTTATATCAATGGCAAGAGCACACCGGTAACCAATAATACAACAGATCCTTCTACGCCAACAACGGGAACGTATATCGGTGCAGACAGTAGAGGCCAACAAAGCTTCAATGGACGTATTGATGCAGTAAGGGTTTACAATCAAGCATTGTCTACAGATCAGATCATGGCAATTGCCAACGAGACTTCTAACGTTAAGTTACAAAGCATCGAAATAACTAAACTGCCAACAAAGTTGAATTACCTGCTGGGAGATTGGTTGAATATAGACGGGCTGGTTGTGACAGGCACTTACAGCGATGGAACAACAAAAGTGGAGAACGTAACGGATGATAATATTACCGGCTTTAATAGTTCCACTCTTAAAGAAGGAGCGCCAATTACTGTGACTCTAGGTGGAAAGACAGCCAGCTATAATGTAAATATTTTAGATGTAATGCCTGGTTCAGCATCGGTGCCAGGAAGGATAGAAGGTGAAAACTACAATTCGAAAAAAACGGATTCTGTATTTAGAAATTTTCCGAATTATGATGGCGGACCCGCATGGGTGGTGACTGCTATAGAAAAAGGCGAATGGATGGAATATAACGTAGATGTGGCAAAATCGGGATTCTATCAAGTAAATTATAGGGTGGCAACATGGCGTCCGGCAGAGGTTGAATTCCAGGTAGATGGAGTACCTCAAACGAGCACCCCATTTTCAACCGGGAGTTGGAAATATGGCACTTTTTCTTCCGATACGGTCAAACTGAGTGAAGGCTCACATAAAATAAGGCTGAATGCAAATACAGGTTTTTGGAGATTGAACTGGTTTGAATTGACAGAGGTTCAAGAAAAAAAATTGAGTAGCATCACTGCGCCTGCTGACATAGACGCGGCCATTGGAACGGCGAAGACAGCGGAAGCTCTTGGATTGCCTGCTAAAGTAGCCCTTGTAACCGATGGGGGAAATGTGGATGCCAGTGTGAATTGGGATGTAAATAGTGCAAGCTACGATCCAACTTCCACGACGGCGCAGACCTTCACGGTAACAGGAAAAGTAACTCTGCCTATTGGAGTCGCAAACCCGAACAGCGTTCCATTGACAACAAGCATTAGAGTAACTGTTAATAGGATCCCAGTGGGGACCGCCGCAGTTACCGCTTCATCGATTTACAATGCCAGTTTTACTCCCGACAAAGTATTTGATGGCATAGGGCAAGCGGTTAATGGCGAATGGGCCTCCAAGGGAGAAAAGAATCCATGGATCCAGGTGAATTGGACGACGAATCAAACGTTCAACAAGATTATCTTTCATGATCGGCCCAACACAACGGACTGGGCGCCCGGCGGAACGCTTACCTTCAGCGACGGAAGCACTTTGACGGTTTCAGGAATCCCAAATGACGGGAGCGCTTATTCTGTAACTTTCCCTGACAAGACGGTGACATGGGTCAAATTCCAGGTATCCGGTGGAAGCGGGTCAAATGTCGGCTTGTCGGAAATGAAAATTTTAGCGCCGGTGGATAAGTAAGTTCCTGAGGTCGAGATGACCGTACTGGGAGACAACGGCATTTATAAAGATTCCGTGGATTTGACGCCTAAGTTTGCATTAACCGATAGGCAGCATACGCTTGTTGTATCCTCCAGCGACTTGGCCGGCAACCAGGTATGCAAAACCGTTCACTTTCAGACAGTAGCCAGCATCGATTCCATTCAGGGGAATAGTTCTATCAGAATATTCTTGATACCAAAAATAAAGATGTTCATATCACCATTGCTCAGACTGAAAGTGAATCCGTCCTATGGAAATACTTTGTACTTGGAATCGAACACATTTTGACCGGGTACGATCATTTGCTGTTTTTGTTATCCTTAGTATTAATCGCATCTCGCTACAAGGATGCGTTGAAAATTGTTACTGCTTTTACAATCGCCCACAGCATTACACTTTTCTTGGTGGCCACCGACCGTATTCAGGTCAGTTCGCATTGGGTCGAAGCCTTGATTCCCCTTACGATCTGTTATGTGGCAGTGGAAAATATGTTTGTTCAAAAGGCGAAATGGCGGTGGCAATTGACGACCTTATTTGGCCTGATTCACGGTATGGGTTTCGCCGGGGCTTTGGCTGAAACGGAACTTCCAAAGAGCAATCAAACAGCATACTTAATCACTGCGGATTAAGTATGCTGTCTTGTTTGTCCATCTAATTTTCTCCATAAAATTAAACTACTTGCCTTTAGATGCTTTTATTCAATTCGGCTTTAATATACTTTATCGCCATTAAAAATAGAGTTTTTGACAATAACATAATCTACGTGACGAATGGAATCTAAAGTGGTTCCACCAGCATATGAAATAGAAGATTGAAGATCTTGTTCCATTTCAGTTAACGTATCCCGTAAGGAACCTTTATGTTCAACGTACATTTTTTTTCCTTCTACGTTCTTCTTTTCACCCTTTTGAAATTCAGAAGCAGAGCCAAAATATTCCTTAACAAACTTTCCGTCTTTTTCGATGGTTTCTCCTGGTGATTCTTCATGTCCGGCAAAAAGGGAACCAATCATGACCATCGATGCACCGAAACGGATTGATTTGGCAATATCACCGTGTGTTCGTATTCCACCATCAGCAATAATCGGTTTACTTGCTGCCTTTGCACACCAACGAAGTGCTGCCAACTGCCAGCCTCCAGTCCCGAATCCTGTTTTAATTTTTGTGATACATACTTTACCAGGACCAATCCCAACTTTTGTCGCATCAGCACCGGCATTCTCAAGTTCTCGCACAGCTTCAGGAGTACCAACATTACCAGCGATGACAAAGCTCTCGGGTAGGTATTTTTTAATATGCTTGATCATATTAATGACAGCATTTGAATGACCATGTGCAATATCGATTGTAATAAATTCAGGGGTAAGCTCTGCCTTTGCAAGCTCTTCAATGAACTGATATTCTTCTTCCTTCACTCCAACACTAATGGAAGCGTAGAGACCTTTTGCCTGCATTTCCTCAACAAATGACAGCCGTTTTTCTGGCTCAAAACGGTGCATAATATAAAAATAATTATTTTCAGCAAGATAAAGGGCTATCTTTTCATCAATGATTGTTTGCATATTGGCTGGCACAACAGGAAGTTTAAATTGACGGCCTCCTAGTGTTACAGAGGTATCACATTCAGAACGGCTGTTAACCACACATTTATTTGGAATTAACTGAATATCTTCATAATCAAATACATTTTCCATGATACACACTCCTAAAAGAATAATTTTAATAGTAATATTCCTCAAAATCTTAAAATAACAAAAAAATCCTAACTAAAAATGGGCAGAGTAATCCCACCCATTCGTAGTTAGGATTTTTGGCTCCTAGTAGAAACTCTTAGACCATATTTCTAAGAATATACGAATGATGTAATTAATTTATTTAAGCACAAATTTGATTATAAACGAACTTTTATTATATGTAAACGTATAATGTTCGGTTTTTAATAAAAAACTTGTTGGATTTGAACATTTTCAACAAAAAAATTGGTTTTTCTTAAAAGGGGGAGAATATTAAAACAATATATTTAATTATTTTTTGTTTTATCTATAACATCATCTAATTTATCATTACAAGAATCATTGATAGAAAATGATCAAACTATTTTATAAAAATCAAATGTATATCTTCTTATTTACCATAAAAAACGGGTTTGTATAGAATTTTTGATCAAACTTTATTTAACCGCAAACTCTTTAGAAGATTTTTCTTTATTTTCTGGTATAGCCAAATTTAATATTACGGTTGCCAAGGCTCCTACTGAGATCCCTGACGATAAAATATAATTTGCCCAATCAGGCGCACTGTATAAAACTTCCTTAGGCAAGACAGTAACGGCCATTGTTAAGAGAATTGGAATTCCAATGACCATCATATTGCGTTCATCAATGACAATAGGCTGGATAACCTTCATACCGTTCGTTACAATGGCTACACACACGATACCAAAGATCCCATTGATCACTGGCTCAGGTATGCAAGTTATGGCAGTAGACAGCTTAGGTACAAGCCCTAAACAAACAAGAATCACACCGCTCGCCATAATCGCTAATCGACTCGCTACTCCAGTGATGGCAAGAAGCCCTGCATTAGAAGAATAACCTGTCATTGGTGTACTGCCAAAAAGGGCACCTACAAAACAGCCAAGGCCTTCGCCAACAGAAGCACGATTCAATCGTTTTTCATCGAGCTCTTTACCTGTTACTGTTGAAACAACAAACCATGTTCCCGTCGTCTCAATTAAGATAATAAAATAAACAAAAACCATTGTTATAATAGCACTTACATCGAAAATCGGTTTTCCAAATGGAAGGAATGAGGGCAAAGAGAACCAATCAGCCTGTTTGACTGGAGAAAAATCAACGCCACCAAAAAAGCTGGCTGTTAAAGTTCCAGCAATAATTGCAATAATGACAGACACTAATCGGAAAAAGGTACCGATTCCATGCATTTTTCTGCCAAGAAGCATGCATATGATTAAAACCCCTGCAGAAACGCTCGCTACTATGATATTATCGCCGATATTTCCTGGAGCATGAAAGACATTATTCAGTCCTATTGGCATTAAAGCAATTCCAACAATTATAATGACCGTTCCTCCGACTAGTGGCGGAATAATTCTTTTAACGACCTTTGCAAACCATTTCAGCGGATAACCAATGAGAGCCACAATAATCGCTCCTGGAATTAAACTTCCAGCAATTGCTCCTAATCCAAGCTTGCCGCCAATTGCAGCAATCGCACCAATTGGAACATACGAGGGTCCTTGCACAACAGGCAGCTTTATGCCTGCACCTGTCTGAATTAACGTCGCAATCCCTGTTGCCAAAAAACACATTTGGATGAAGAAAGAAGTATTTTCAGTACCTAATGAAAGTAGTCCTGCGATGATGATTGGTGCAATATACAAATCCATTGCAAGCACATGCTGTGCTCCAAGAAGGAGCGCTTTTCCATAACTAATTTTATCATCAACGCCGATGATGATCCCGTTATTCGGTTTCTGTTCCAAAAGGTATTCCTCCTCAAATTTTCGCATTATTACTCTTTTCAACAGGATTATATTAAAAAAACAATCGTTTGTATATAAAAAACGAACATTTTTTTATTTTAATATTTTTTTGTTCGTGTTTCATGTTGACCGATTGATTATCTCTTATTACAATGAAATCAGATAATAAGAAAATGGTTGGAGGTATAGATCGTGATACAAGACAAAGTTTTACTAAATGACTGGATTGTAGCTTGCCGTTCGGAGGATGTTAATGATAAGCCGATTCAGGTCGTTTTAATGGGAGAGCGGTTGGCAATCTTTAGAAATAGCGAAGGAGTTCACGCTTTTAAAGATTTATGTATTCATAGAGGGGCAGCACTTTCACTTGGGGAAGTTAAGAATGATTGCCTTGTTTGTCCTTACCATGCTTGGGAATACAACCATGATGGCGAGTGTGTGAAAATTCCTCAGCTGCCAAAGGGGAGAGCGATTCCGAAAAAAGCGAAAGCTGAAAGCTATTCATGTATAGAAAAATATGGATTTATCTGGGTAAACTTAGTCAATAATAAACCTGATTTGTTCCAGTATAGTGAGATGGAATCGAATGAATTTCATAATGTTATTTGGGGACCTCAGGCAGTCAATGCAAAACCGCCAAGGATTATTGAAAACTTCCTTGACGTTGGCCATCTAGCAGTTGTTCACCTTGGATTTTTAGGAACAGAAACGCATAGAGTGATTGAAGACTATAAAGTAAACAATATAAACGGCAGGATTTATTCTGATGAAATTGCCATTTTTCAACCGGACCCTGATGGCTCAGGAAAGCCGAAATATGTTTACTATACGTATGAGATTGTTCGTCCTTTAACAGTAAAGTTTACGAAAAGAGATCGAGAAAATGACTCAGAAATGACTATTTTATTAACCGTTCGTCCTGTTGATGAAAATACATCTGTAGCATATGGAATCCTTTCCTTTAATTATGATACTGGTACAACGGATGAAGAAATTATTAGCTTTCAAAATGAAATTTTTGCTCAGGACAAGCCAATAGTAGAAAACCAAAAACCAGAAGAGCTTCCGCTTGATTTACAGGTTGAACTTTCACTCGTTTGCGACCGCATGAGTATTGCATATAGGCAATATTTAAAAGAGCTCGGAGTTAAATTAGGGACTGCATAAAGAAATGAAATGGGGATCTATTAAATAATGAAACTAGGTCCCCGTTATAAAAATAATTCGTTTTTATTATTTCAGCACTCTACAATTACTTATTAAGCAAGAAAGAAGCCTTCACCCAGTTAAAAACCGCTTTACCTGTCCTGATTGAGCAAGAAAGAAGCCATGAACCAGCTAAAATCCCCGTGACCTGTCCTCATTGAGCAAGAAAGAAGCCATGAACCAGCTAAAATCCCTGTGACCTGTCCTGATTGAGCAAGAAAGAAGCCATGAACCAGCTAAAAACCCTGTGACCTGTCCTGATTGAGCAAGAAAGAAGCCATGAACCAGTTAAAAACCTTGTGATCTGTCTTCATCGAACATGAATTAAGCCATCAACCAATCAAATACACCATCACCTATTTTCATTGAGAACAAAAAAACCTCTAAGTACTTCTTTTTTATCAATTGAATTCTTTAAAGAAATACTTGTAAATTGTCACGGATTGCTTACATAATAAGATCAAAGTAGATGAAATAGTTGATCGTGAATATGCTTTTATTGGGGGAATAACATTGAATATATACACAGAATTAGTTCAAAAACAGAGAACATTTTTTTTACAAGGTAAAACGAAGGAAGTTTCTTTTCGGTTAAAGAATTTGGAAAAATTGCGAGATTTGATTCGTTCGAATGAGCAAGAGCTGATGGAAGCCCTTAAAGCCGATTTAAATAAAAGTGAGTTTGATTCCTATTTAACCGAAATTGGAATTGTTTTAGAAGAGCTTCGTTTTACAATAAAGAATCTTAAAAAATGGGCAAAGCCAAGAAAAGTAAAGACTAGTTTAGCAACCATCGGGTCGAAAAGCTATATTTATCCAGAACCATATGGTGTGGCGCTAGTGATTTCTCCTTGGAATTATCCATTTCAATTGGCCATTGCGCCTTTAATTGGTGCTATGGCTGCCGGGAACTGCACGATATTGAAGCCATCTGAATTAACACCGAGAACATCTGCTATTCTAGCCAAAATAATCAGTGAAAATTTCCCCGAGGAGTATATGGCAGTAGTTGAAGGCGATGTGGAAGTGAGCACCGCACTTTTAAAAGAAAGATTAGATTATATATTCTTTACTGGCAGTGTATCCGTAGGTAAAGTCATCATGAATGCAGCCGCGAAAAATTTAACACCCATTACATTAGAACTCGGTGGAAAGAGTCCATGTATTGTTCATAAAGATGCAAACTTGAAGTATGCTGCGAAAAGAATAGTTTGGGGGAAATTCATAAATGCTGGGCAGACATGTGTGGCCCCAGATTATTTATTTGTTCATAGTCAAATTAAGCAGCCCTTTCTCGAAGAATTGAAAAAAGCAATTCAAGAATTGTATGGGGAAACTATTATCCAATCTGGTCATTTTACAAGAATTGTAAGTGAGAGACATTTCAATAGACTCGTGGCATTTCTTGATAACGGTAAAAAAATTGTTGGAGGGAGTTATAGTGTAGAAGCGTTATCCATTGAACCAACCATTCTTGATCAAATTAACTGGGATGATGAGATCATGGGTGAAGAAATTTTTGGACCTATTTTACCCGTTTTAGAGTACGATGACCTTAACCTGATGATGAATGAAATAAAAGATAGGCCAAAGCCGCTTGCACTGTACCTTTTTTCTGAGAATCAAGAGGTTCAAAAAACAATATTAAATGATATTTCTTTCGGAGGCGGCTGTATTAACGATACAGTCTATCATTTAAGTTCTCCTTATTTACCATTTGGAGGAGTAGGTGAAAGCGGGATCGGGTCATACCATGGGAAGGGTAGCTTCGATGTCTTTTCTCATGAGAAAAGTATATTAAAGCAGACAACGAGATTTGATCTGCCCTTTAGATACCCAAATACGAAAAATGCTTTAAAGTATGTAAAGATGTTCCTTAAATAATATAAAAAGGTAAAAAATGATCATTTAATATTTGTCATATTATTGGTAAACTTGTATAGGAATTTATTGATTATTCTTTCCATTATTTTTATAGAGAGAAAGGAGGGAACAGAATGGAATATTTTATTGGGTTGGCTGTAAGTATAGCGTGTTGCGTGTATTTGGTTATTGATGCACCAAAGCATGGAAAAAGCCCTGTCTTATGGGGAATCCTCGGTTTTATCTTAGGACTACTTGGATTAGGGATATATTTAATTGCGACAGGCAGAAAAGTGCTAGGCTGGATTATTGTTGCATTATTTATTCTTTTTATCATCGTCATTATTATTCTTATTGTCTTATTTTTTTCATTATTTATGAGTTTTTCAGGTTTTTAATGAGTAAAATCCGCTTCCTTAATGGGAGCGGATTTTTTTTTACCATACTAACCTACAAAACATATAAAAACACACAAAGGAAATGAGCCATGCTTCCCATCATAATAAAAATATGAAAAATTTCATGAAAGCCAAAATATTTAAAGTCTAGAAATTTAGGTTTAACAGCATAAATTACTCCACCAATTGTATATAGAATGCCACCTAGTAATAATAAAAGGAGCCCTTCTGAACTTAAAGTCTTGGATAGAGGTGAAAAGGCAAAAATGATGACCCAGCCTAATGCAACATATAGGGCAGTTGAAAGCCATCTTGGACAGTTAAACCAGATCATTTTAAAGAAAACGCCACTAACCGCTACAATCGTAACGATTGAGAAGATCACCCAGCCCGTTACTCCATGTAAACTAATAAGACAAAACGGTGCATAGGATCCTGCGATTAAGACAAAGATCATGGCGTGGTCTAAGCGTCTTAAGAATGCGATGACCTTGTCTTTTGCTATTACCATATGATAGGTCGCTGACGCTGAATAAAGTAAAATCATACTGATCCCGAATATCACAACTGATGTGATCACTAGCGCTGATGTAGTTGTTGATGCAGCTTTAATAACCATAGAAAGAAGGCCAACAAAGGATAAAATAGCTCCAGCTAAGTGGGTAAGACCATTAATGGGCTCTCTAATATAAGTTGTCATCATTAATCCTCCTAATATATCTGTATGTAGTTTTAATAACTACTTAAAATAATATAACCATTTCATTATGTAGTCAACATTTACACGAAACTTTTTTTCGAGTAAAATAATTAAAAAACGATAGAGGTTTAATGTGTATGGAAAATCTTCAGAAAATGATAGAATCACTTAATTTAGAAAATCAAATCACAATTGAAGACATCCCGCAAATTGATTTATATATGGATCAGGTTATCCAGCTGTTTGAAAATAAATTTAGCGGATCGAAACGAAACGATCAGGATAAGGTACTCACCAAAACAATGATTAATAATTATGCGAAAGGGAAGCTATTTCTCCCTATTAAAAATAAAAAATATTCAAAAGAGCATCTCATTCTCATAAGCCTTATTTATCAATTTAAAGGTGCTCTTTCTATTAATGACATTAAAGAAACTCTATCTGGTATAAATGAGAGAGTAATGAATAGCGATATTGATATAGATCAATTTTATGAAACTTTTCTTCATTTAGCGAATAAAAACAATGATGCTTTTAAAGAAGACATAGAATTAAAATCAAAAGAAGTAAAAGAAGAAGTGATGGAGCTAGAAGATAGCCATTCAGCAGAACTAGAAAATATCCTCATGATCGCTTCACTTGCTCATATGAGTAATTTATATCGTCGAGTAGCGGAAAAGCTTGTTGATGAAATTAGTGATAATGGGGTAGATAATAAATAGAAAAAACTTTATTTTGTCATCAATAAAGGCCTCCGATTTGTGGAGGCTTTTATTGATTTTCGTGAACGATATCAATGACTTTTAAAAATTTCGGAAACAAGTTCAAACGAACGAAGGCGATCGTCGTGATTAAAAATTTGAGCATTGATCATGAATTCATCTGCCATTGTTTCGATGAGGAAATGTTGCAGCTTATCTTTTACCATTTCTTGATCGCCAATAATGGAGGATCCAAGCTGTTTTTGAAGAAGTGCCTTCTCATACTCACTCCAAAGATCGTCCATGTTATCAACTGGTGGCTTTAATTGACCAGGTGTATTGCGAATCAGACCAAGAAACTGCTGCTGCATCGATGTTGCAAGCCATTTGGCTTTTTCATCTGTGTCGGCTGCAATCACATTAACTCCTACCATGGCATAAGGCTTCTCCAGAATACTTGATGGCCGGAAGCTGCGACGATATAAGCTGAGTGCAGGTAATGTGTTTTCTGGTGAAAAATGACTTGCAAAAGCAAATGGAAGCCCAAGCTGGCCAGCGAGCTGCGCACTGTATCCGCTTGAACCAAGCAGCCAAATCGGAATTTTCAAGCCCTCACCAGGCACTGCTCGAACATGAAGAGGTTCTGAAGCCCTTGATGGATCGAAATACGTCCGCAATTCCTCTAACTGTTCTGGAAAGTCAGAGCCATCACTTCTGCGATCACGCCTTAATGCCCTTGCAGTTAATTGATCCGTTCCAGGTGCACGTCCAAGCCCAAGATCAATCCTTCCTGGGTACAATGATTCAAGCGTCCCGAATTGCTCTGCAATGATTAAAGGAGCATGATTAGGCAGCATAACTCCTCCTGAACCTACACGAATCGTAGATGTTCCATTTGCTACATAGCCAATAACGATAGACGTTGCCGAGCTTGCAATCCCTTGCATATTATGATGCTCCGCTAGCCAGTAACGGTGATAACCCCAATTTTCAGCATGCTGAGCTAAATTTAATGTATTTTGAAGCGATTCAGCTGCTGAACCGCCAACAATAATAGGAGATAGGTCGAGAACAGAATATCGTATATCCTTTAATGATTTATATTGTGAAAGGTATGACATAAACTCAGCCTCTTTCTTTAAAAGATCACTTAAAAGTTTTATTTGATTGCCATTTTATCAATTTTTTATTATACGGCAAAACAAAACGAACTGAACTTAAATTTGAAAGAGTATTTAAAATTATTAATGACAGGTTTATGATAGCTAAACTATAATGGGAATATCTGAAAAAAGGAGTGTATTTTTATGTTAAAAGAGGTACTTGTTTCCTAGTTTGAAACGAAGGCCCTTATGATTTAATTGATCTTCGTTTCAGACTTTATTTATGCACTAATAAAGAGATTGAAACGGAGGAACTACTTTGGCAGCAAGAAAAGTTTATTATCGGTTAACAGGAATACGTGCATTTTTATTTCAAGTCATTTTTACTGTGAATGCCATTTATTTTGTAACAGTGGCGGATTTGAACCCACTGCAGCTTGTCCTTATTGGGACAATAATGGAGATATCCGTATTGGTATTTGAAATACCTACTGGTGTAATTGCCGATCATTTTAGCAGGAAATGGTCGATTGTAATAGGAACGGTTATTCTAGGATGTGCTCATTTACTGGAAGGCAGTATTCCGCTATTCGTATCGATTGGTGCAGCATATGCGATTTGGGGTTTAGGGTATACTTTTTTTAGTGGAGCAGAAGAAGCTTGGATTGCCGATGAGGTTCAAGGAAAGGACTTGGATAAGCTATTTCTGACTGGCTCTCAAATGGCCTCAATTGGAAAAATTATCGGTATTGTAGCCAGTGTTGCAATCTCTATGCTGTTTTCCGTGCAAATCACTATTATTGTAGCGGCATGTTCGTTTTTTATTCTTGCTTTGTGGTTAGCAATTAAAATGCCAGAGAAGCATTTCGTGAAAATGGAACGTACGCACCATTCTCAAATTCGGCAAATGGCTTCAGTTATTATTGGTGGATTCCAAAAGATAAAGAATAATGTAGTATTGTTAAGCATGGCGGGGGTATCCATTATGTGGGGACTAGCAAGCGAAGGCTTTGACCGCTTATGGGAAATTCATTTTCTTGAAGATATACAGCTGTCTGAAAGCTCTGCCATTATTTGGTTTGGCGTAATCAACGCGATTGCATTATTGCTAAATATCGGATTGGTGAAATGGATTGAAGTAAAGGCTTCAGCAACAGGTGAACTACGATTTGTCTGGATACTTCTCATCATCAATAGTGCATTGATAGTTAGTATTTTTCTCTTTGCTATAAGCGGAAATCTATGGCTTGCCCTTGCTTCTTATTGGATTAGCTCAAGCTTGAGAGGATTAAATGCTCCGCTGTATAGTATATGGTTAAATCAAAGACTTGAATCTAAGGGACGTGCCACAATGCTGTCAATGTTTGGCCAGCTTGATGCCTTTGGTCAAATTGCTGGAGGACCTATAGTCGGCTGGATTGCTTTAACGATCTCTGTCCCTGCTGGCTTAATTACGACAAGCCTTCTCGGTGTCCCGGTATTATTTTTACTTTGGCTAGCGAAAAGAAGGATGGCTGGAGAGACATCCTCTGTCCCTATGAAACAAATATCAGAATGAAAAAAATGGACTATCTCATATGGATAGTCCATTTTTTTTTAGAAGAATACAAGATAAATCACTAATGCTAAAACAATTCGATAAATCGCAAATGGAACAAGCTTGATTTTATTAATCAATTTTAAGAAGAAACGGATCGAAATAAGGGCAAATACAAATGCACTTATAAAACCGGCAATGAAAAACGGCAGGGCATCTAGTGTGATATATTGCCAATTTTTCAAAAGTGAAAGGAAGCTCGCTCCAGCCATAATCGGAACAGCCATTATAAATGAGAAATCAGCTGCTGCTCGATGGCTTAATCCTAATAATACACCACCAGAGATGGTTGATCCTGAACGGGAGAAGCCTGGCCATAAAGAGAAGCATTGAATAAGACCAATCGAGAGCGCTTGCTTATATGTGATTTTATCAACCGTGTTAACCTTTGGGCTCTTTCCGCCAAAAATGTCTGCCATGATCATGAAAATGGCGCCGATGACTAACCCGATTAATACCGTTTTAGTGGAAAATAAGTATTCATCAATATAATCCTCAAATAAAAGGCCAAGAACACCTGCAGGAATTAAACCAATAATTACATGAGTAAGCTTTAAATGGCCTTCCCCAGAGACATTCTCCTTTTTTCTCCGACCCAGACCTAACATCTCAAAGAATCGATCCCTAAAGATGATAACCACTGCTAGGATAGATCCTAACTGAATAACCACTTTAAACGTATTCGCTGTCGGTGCTCCCAAAAACTCCTTTGAATTAAGCCACATATCATCCACTATAATCATATGTCCTGTTGAAGAGACAGGCGCAAATTCTGTTAAGCCTTCAACAAGCCCAAGAATAATTGCTTTAAGAATATTAATGAAATCAACTTCCATATGCTGAATAGCTCCTTTTACTTAATTTGAAATATTTCCATTCATAAGAATAAACGGAAAAAGGGGAGATTTACCCTACACTCTCATATTAAATATCCTAAAAATAATGCTGTTAAAGTATAACATAGATAATAGAAAAATGATTAAGAAATTATCAAATGAGGGTGACTAAAATAAAAAATAAGGCTAAAGGCAGATGAAACATAAAAAGCTCCTTCATTCATTATTCTGTTTCTATAAATGGTATATTCTCTTTGATTTATAAAGAAAAATATACAATATAACAGAATGATGCTCGAAGGAGATTTAGATTATACTAAAACTCATCGAAATAATTAAAGTCAAGGGTTATAGACAAAGCTATGTGTGCAGTGCACCTTAAAAAAGTGAACCTATTCAAAAGAAAATGCACTTATTGAGAAAAACGAGAAGTGCTAAAATTCAGATAATACTCTTAAGAATGGGGTTTTGCTATGAATATAGTTGATATTGTAATCATTGTTGGCTACTTCGTTTTTATTGCTATAGTTGGATTAATTGGGGCAAAGAAGGCGAAGACATCCGAGGATTATACCGTTGCCGGGAGGAACTTGAATTTTTTCATGTTTACCGCCTGTCTTTCAGCTCTTACACTCGGAGGTGCTGCAACGGTCGGGACAGCTAAACTAGGATATCAGTTTGGATTGTCTGGCATGTGGTTTGTTTGTGCACAAGGTATAGGGTTGATTCTAATTAGTATTTTTCTAGCTAAGAAGATCTTTCATTTACGAGTGTTAACGATCGGAGAGATGCTAGAGAATCGTTTTAATGTAGAGGCCAGATTAATTAGTTCTCTCGTTTCAGCCACCTATACAACAATGCTTACCGTTACTCAAATTATTGCAATAGGAAGTATCTTAAATGTTTGGGTAGGCTGGGACGTTACCATTTCCATTTTAGTTGCCGGGGGGATTGTCTTATTTTACACCGTTTTAGGCGGTATGTGGTCTGTGACCATGACAGACATTGTTCAGTTTACCGTCATGACGATCGGTGTCTTCTTTATTATGCTTCCAATTAGTCTAGGCAAGGTAGGCGGCTTTGCTGGATTGCAGGAGAACCTTCCTTCGGACCACTTCAACCTCACAGTGATGGGCGGAGTGGATATTTTTAAGAGTATACTGTTGTACACATTAGGAATTGTTGTAGGGCAGGATGTGTGGCAGCGGATTTTTACTGCTAAAACCTTAAAAATTTCAAGAGTGGGGATGATCGTATCGGGCGGATATTCATTTTTATACGCTATTGCAGTTGCGCTGATTGGAATGAGTGCCCTTGTAGTTCTTCCTAATCTATCTGATCCTCAAAATGCTTTTGCCAGCATTGCGATTTCTGTACTTCCTGCTGGTGCATTAGGGTTTGTTTTAGCAGGTGTCCTTTCCGCATTAATGTCAACTTCATCCGGAACGTTGCTTGCCTCCTCAACTTTAATCGTAAACGATATCATCAAGCGGCTATTTATGCCAACGATTAGTGAAAGAAAGTTTTTGGTTGTCTCAAGAATAACGACATTCGCGATCGGTTTATTTTCAATCGTTTGTGCTTTGTGGATCCAGGATGTATTAGTGGCCCTTGATATCGCGTTTGCTGTCTTATCGGGAGCATTATTTTTCCCAATAATATTCGGTTTTTTCTGGAAAAGGGTTTCTTCACGTGCCGTGTTCTATTCCATTATTATCAGTACAGTGGTGATAGGAATTAGTTTAGCGATGAAAGGAACCACATCGATCGTTCCAATTTTCTTTGGCTTGGTTACGAGCATTATAATTATTTTTATCTTCACGTTTGTAGAAAGTATAAGGAAATCATCTGCGAATGATATTCAGCTCAAACAATAAAGATGTGCACTTTTTTCTGAATAATCGTAATAAAGTGGACAAAACAGTAAGAAATCACTCTTGATGCAAAAAACGGTGCAGTTGAAAATAAAGGTAACCTATTAAAAAAAAGGAGAAAGCACAATGAAACAGCCTCTTGAAAAAATAAAAGTTCTCGATTTTACGAGAGTACTAGCAGGTCCTTATTGTACGATGCTGCTCGCTGATATGGGAGCTGAAGTGATTAAAATTGAAAAACCTGGTACAGGTGATGATACCAGAGGATTCGGTCCTTTTCTAAATAATGAAAGCGGTTACTTCACTTTTTTAAACAGAGGGAAAAAAAGCATTGAACTTGATTTGAAAAACCCTGAAGCGATCGCGATTATAAAGGAATTAGTGAAGGAAGCAGATGTAGTTATTGAAAACTTTCGACCAGGAGTCATGAAAAAGCTTGGATTGGATTATGAAAGCTTACAATTAATCAATGAAAGAATAGTGTATGCTTCTATTTCGGGTTTTGGACAGTACGGTCCATATAGTCAAAGACCAGCTTATGACCTTGTTGCTCAAGCGATGGGGGGACTAGCGAGCATTACTGGACATGCGGAACATCCGCCAACTCGTGCCGGGTCCTCGCTTGGAGATATGAGTGCAGCACTGTACGCCGCCTATGGAGTTATGGTGGCATTATTCCACCGGGAGCAAACAGGTGAAGGTCAATATATTGATATTGCCATGGTTGATTCCATCTTCTCGCTTTTGGAAAGCAATGTTATGAGATACACGGTGGATAAAATTGTCCCTGAGAGAATAGGAAGCCGTCACCCAATCAGTTCACCGTTTGATATTTATAAAGCAAATGATGGATATATTGTGATAGCAGTGGCAAACGATTCATTATTTAACAAACTTTGCAGGATTATGGGGGATCCGGGTCTTAAGGAAGATGTAAGATTCAGTACAGACCGAGCACGAACAGAGCATGAAAATGAATTAAAGGCGATCATTGAAAACTGGCTGCAGGCGTACACAGTTGAAGAAGCAGTTGAAAAAATAAATGAAGGGGGAGTTCCGAGCTCGCCAATTTTAACGATTGATGAGATTTGTGAAGATGAACATACAAGAGTAAGAGAAATGCTTATAGAAATGGAGCATCCGGTTGCCGGCAAGATGAAAATACTAGGAAACCCTGTGAAATTATCAAAAACGCCTGTTGTAATAAAGAATCCAAGTCCATTATTGGGTGAACACACTAGAGAAATTATTGAAAAATATAAAAATCGAACAAAAATAAACATTTAATTTATGAAGGCTAGGGGGAACGATGATGAATTTTGAATTGACTGAGGAACAGCAAAGTATTCGTAAAATGGTAAGGGATTTTAGTAGAGAAGTGCTGCTGCCAAAAGCAGCGGAATTAGATGAAGAAAATCGCTTCCCGACAGAGCATATCCCCAAATTAGCAGAATTAGGGTTAATGGGAATTGCCTATCCGGAAGCAGACGGTGGGGTTGGTGCGGATTCGATTGCTGAAGCGATTGCCGTTGAAGAGATTACCTACGGTTGTGCTGCTACAGGCTCCATCCTAACCGCTCATTATTTAGGAATCGATGGACTCTATCTTGCAGCGAACGAAGAACAGAGGAAGAAATACTTAATACCAGGTTGTACAGGAGAAAAATTGTTTGCCTTTTGCTTAACAGAGCCGAACGGAGGGACGGATGTTTCCTCGATGAGAACAAATGCCAAGCTTGTGGGAAATGAGTATGTTCTTAATGGTTCTAAAATTTTTATTACAAATGGCGCTTATGCTGATACCTTGGTTGTTTATGCTAAGACCGATACAGAAAAAGGAACAAAAGGAATCAGTGCCTTTATTGTAGAAAAAGGAACACCGGGATTATCCTATGGAGCCGGTGATGACAAAATGGGGATTCGGGGTGCTCGAACACATGAAATTGTATTTGAAAATTGCCGAATTCCAAAGGAAAACCTTATCGGTAAGGAAGGGGATGGCTTCAAAATCGCCATGACGGTAGTGGATAGGGGAAGGATTGGAATCGCCTCCATGGCCATTGGCCTCTCACAGGCTGCTTTGGATGCTGCTGTCTCTTATTCGAAAGAGCGCATTGCGTTTGACAAGCCGATTTCCGAGTTTCAAGGCTTGCAATGGATGTTTGCTGAAATGGCTACAGATATCGAAGTTGGCCGTTTGTATTCGTATTATGCAGCGAGCCTTAAAGATAAAAAAGGATATAGAATTTCGAAAGAAGCCTCCATTGCGAAGTTATTTACATCTGAAGCCTCAAATCGGGTCATTCATAAAGCTGTGCAAATTCATGGCGGGTACGGATATATGAAGGAATATCCTGTGGAACGCTTCTATCGTGATCAAAGAATTTTAGAAATATTTGAAGGAACCTCTCAAGTACAAAAGATGGTTATCTCTCACCATGTTATTAAATAACAGAAAAATTTGAATAATAGAGGAAAATGGATGTCTTTCGTGAGATAATATCAATATACTTGATGAACTCGTATCTAATTTGTATAAATATTAACTTTGAGAATCAGTCAGCTCCGGGCGCCATCGGCTCGAGGAGACAAGCTAATCCGTCCAGTAGGTAAAAAAGATACCTTCTAGTAGCCGGCTCATCTTCTGCTTGTCGCCGATAGTCAGGCGCCCTGCGCTTTTCTCATTAAAGGGAGAGATATTCTATGCTCCAAGCGATCCACTCACCAACCGGAAGGAATATATCCTGTAAAAACTGGGAAACAGAAGCATTATTTCGATTATTGCTAAACAGCTTAGATCCTCGTGTAGCTGAAAATAGTGAAGAGCTAATTGTCTATGGCGGCAAGGGGAAAGCGGCTAGAAATAAAAGGTCATTGGAAGTGATTATCCGGGAGCTGCAGCAACTAGATGAAGACCACACATTATTGATTCAATCCGGAAAGCCTGTTGCGGTGTTCCGGACTTTTCCGTTTTCTCCTCGAGTCCTGTCATCGACAGCGATGGTTGTCCCGAAATGGGCAAATGATGATTATTTTAACATGCTTGAAAAGAAGGGCTTGACAATGTATGGGCAGGCCACTGCGGCTTCATGGGCTTATATAGGTGTTCAAGGTGTACTGCAGGCGACGTTTGAAACGATGAGTGAAATCGCGAACCGGCATTTCGCTGGCACGTTGAAAGGTAAACTCGTTGTGACATCCGGACTTGGCGGTATGGGCTCAGCTCAGCCTTTATCCGTCAAGATGAATGGCGGAGTATGTATTATAGTTGAAATGGATGAGGCAAAAATTAAGAAACGATTGGTTAACAATTATTGCGATATGAAAGTGCATTCTCTCGATCAAGCACTAAAATTAGCATACGAGGCAATGTCCATGGGCAGGCCGCTAGCAATTGCTCTTCAGGGAAATGCAGCGGATATTTATTGTGAAATGGTCGATAAGGGAGTGACTCCCCATATTGTAACTGATCAAACAGCGGTTCATGATTTGCTGAACGGGTATATTCCGAGCGGATTAACATTAGATCAAGCTTCTTTTTTGAGGAATAAAAAACCGGAAAAATACTTAGAAATGGCTGCGGAAACTGTCATAGCGCATGTTAAGGCCATGTGTAAGCTACAGGAACGGGGAGCGATCGTCTTTGATTACGGAAATAATATTCGCGGCCAAGCTAATAAAGCAGGATTTGAACGTGCGTTCACATTTCCTGGCTTTATATCTGAATATTTGCGTCCGCTCTACTGTGAGGGACGGGGGCCATGCCGCTGGATTGCGCTTTCAGGGGACCCGGGGGATATTTATAAATTGGATGAAGCTGTTTTATCCACATTTCGAAGTGACGAAAGAATTTGCCGCTGGATAAAATTTGTTCAAGAAAAAATTTATTTTTACGGATTGCCTGCCAGAACATGCTGGCTCGATTATAATGAACGCCGTCAGATAGGAGAATTAATTAATAACATGGTCGCATCGGGTGAACTATCAGCACCGGTAGCGATTACAAGAGATCACTCAGAAGGTAGTACAATGGCTGCGCCGACAAGGGAAACAGAAGGCCTCCTCGATGGAAGTGATGCCGTTAGTGATTGGCCGATTTTGAATGCGTTAATGAATGCCAGTAATGGCGCTGCGATGGTTAGCATTCAACATGGGGGCGGCGTAGGGATTGGGAACTCCATCCATTCAGGTATGACAGCTGTAGCGGATGGCAGCCTAGCTGCATTAAAAAAGCTAAGTAATTTGCTGACTATCGATCCAGGCTTAAATATCATCAGGCATGCAGATGCCGGCTATTTGAAGGCAAATCAAAAAGTTCATGAATTAGGTCTGAAGAAACCCTTATAACACAAAAAGCTGTTTTTCATCGAAGAAAGGTTGTGTTTACATGAAAAAAAAGGTTTTAATCTTTTCGGAAGATGAACGCCTCCTTCAGAAAATCGAGAATGTAAATACTTACCTTCATTCTCCATTCTCGTTTGAAAGAATCCATACGTTAACTCCATCTATCACTCCAGAAGTTGTCGCTGTTTTTTTTGATATGGACTTAGCTGAAGAGAAGGCTGTTACCCGTTTTATACAATCTCATCGTAACTTGTATTCGATTATGATAAAAGAGCATTTTCAGCATGATGAAATAAGGAGATTTTTTAAAAATGGAGCATTTGACTGCTTTAAGCTTCCATTAAATGAAGAAGGCTTATACAAGCTTTTTCAAGAAATTATTAAAGGTGAGAGGAACGTTCCATTCCAATCCACTCCGTTAAGTAATGACCAGCTGGAACCGATTAAGGATGAATTAAAAATGAGTTTGGCTTATGATTTGATTTATGGAAATACAAAGCATTCCAAAGTAATATGGGATCGTAGCCAATTGGCCGGATTATCGGCTATTCCGGATACCTGTATGGTTGTGTGTGTAGATGATTACCGACGATTAACGGAAAATAAAAGTGAATTATGGGGCCAATCTATCCGCAATGATATCATTGTTTCTGTTAAATCGTATTTTGACTCCAGCCAAGTAAAAGAAATGATTGTTATTATGAATGGACCAGAAAATATTGTCGTTCTTATGTCACTGCCTGTGCAAAATCATTTACAAGAATACAAGGCGCTATCATCTGGGCATGCTCTTAAATTAAAAGAATATATTCAAGAGAGCACTGGGTATTCTATGACGATTGGGATTGGAAACTATTATGAAGATGCGAGGAACCTTCATGTTTCCTATCAAGAAGCTTTACAAGCAGTGGCTAATAAATTTTTTACTGGGTCAAATGCCGTCATCCACATTGAAGATGTCGAGCCGTTTACAAATAATGTGGACTTGCTTCAAATGAATGAAATGGCCGTAATGGCCAACCAATTAACGATGGGAGATTTTGAAGGTGTAAAAAGTAGTTTGGCCGCTGTTTTGCGTTGGATATTTTCACAGCGGAATATTAGTCCTCGTTTATTTAGACTGCAAACCTTAGATTTGCTTTCTACTCTTTCAAGGGCAGCTATCAACGGTGGCGTACAGCCAAAGGAAATTTTAACGATGCAATTAAGTTATGCCAAAGAACTGCTGCTTCTCGAGAACCTCGAGCAAATTTGCTTATGGTTTGATAAGGTTGTACACCAATTCTTAGAGATGGTACTTAGCAATCATAATGAGAGCATGCTAAAGTCAGTCCAAATGGCATTAGGTTATATCAATCGTCATTTCACTGAGGAGATTACGCTAGAAAGTGTGGCAATGGAAGTACACTTAAGCCCGAACTATTTCAGCAATATTTTTAAAAAAACAACAGGATCCTCTTTCATTGAATATTTAACCCAATTGAGAATGGAAAAAGCGAAATTAATGTTGATGGATTTAAACTGTACCGTCTATCAAATCGCCGAAACTGTTGGTTACAGTACCTCAAGATACTTTAGTAGAGTTTTTAAATCTTACAGCGGTATGACCCCCAAGCGAATTTCGTAACTCCATGCTAGTTACAAATTTCCCGAACGAGAAAGCCCATACCGGGCATAGCCTGTCTTTAGACGTGGGATGAAAGTGAGGTCAGATACGGAGTGCCGCTAAAAAGTATAATTGTTAGTGTCACTTCAAATATCTGAAAATAAATATAGAAACATACGTTCTTTTATTCTGTAAATCTGATATTTTAGGAATAACAATAAACAAATTAATTTTAAGGCCAGATTGTTTAATAAGAGTGTTTCTGCACAATACCCCGAAAAAGTTTAATAAGCTATATTACTTGACCAATTGAGTTTAGGGAAAGCCTTTTAAAAAGTACACTATTTGAAATATGCTGCCTGTCTTTCGTGTTTTATAAATACAACTTAAATCAATTTGAAACATGTCATTAGTATTGTACATATTTTGACATACGTTGTTTTTCCCTTAATAAACCTTTTCGAAGGGATATTTAAATATACCCAATAATAAATTTAAAACAGAAGGGGGAGTGACTATGGAGCCGGAATATATAAGGGACTATGTGATGTACACAGCGATTTTCGGTATGTTTAGTTTTGTTTGGTTCGGGTGGGCTCAGGAGAATCCCAGAGAAAATTGGCGCAAGTATATCGGGGTTGCTTCCGGAATTGCGTTGTTAGTATGCTTGATTGGCGTGTACTTAAGCGTGACGCACTGGGATGCGGCTACTACTTTGTCAAAAAAGAACACGTTTAATAACTACCTAATTGTTTTCTACACTGAATTTTTAATAGCGGGTCTCGGCGCTTTCTCGTTGATCCGAAGTAAAAAAAAGGATTATGTTGCTCCGTGGATTGCTTTTATCGTAGGAGTTCATTTTTTCTGGTTAGTAAACATCTTTAAAGACCCCAGTCTGTATTTATTAGCGGTACTTATGATAGCAATTGCAGTAATATCACCATGGGGATCAAAAAAATTGGGCGTTGCCAGCAGTGCAATCACCGGCATAGGATCTGGCATAGTTTTATTTTGTTTTGCCATATTGGGATTAATGCGCTACCTATTGGCATAAAAATTATTGCTAAAACATTAACTAATCACTCGGAAACATTTGTCGGTTTCATGGTTTATGGATCTTCAATCATCGGGCGCAATTCTGCAGCAGGAATTGTGCTTTTTCCTTATGTTTAGGGCCAGCATTGTTGAAAAAGAAGTAAAAGGTTCTTTAACTATTATCCCTGTGTTATAGTAAAAACTGGCATGAAGTAATATATTACCAGTCATGTAGTAACTTCTAATAAAGCACTACAAACAATGAATCAATAGGGGGATGAGAAATAGTGTTTCCAATCTTTTATTCCATCGGTATGCTAATCGTATTGCCTGCCATCTTTATTATGATGCTATGGAAGGTTTCTTTTAAAAGTAAACTTGAATGGTTGTTGGACTCATTGGTAACTGTAGTACTAATCGTTTGGTTATTTCAAGCAGGAAACTGGAGTTGGATAGGATATTATTTTCGCTTTCTTTGGTTGATTCTCCTGATTGGCGCTTTTATTTTTTCTTGGAAAAAGGTACGTAATTTGCCGTTTGTCACAAAATATACTCTAAATCAAAAGTTTTCAATCGGTATTTATGTTGTCCTATTATTGGTTTTTGGTACTTATAATGCTTTTATCGTAAAAAGCTATACAGTAGACGAAAAAGGAATTGAGTTAACTTTCCCACTTAAGAATGGCACCTACTATGTTGGGCAGGGTGGAAATCAGGTACTGATGAATTATCATAATTCCCACCCAGCTCAGAAATATGCTTTAGACATCTTAAAATTAAATACGCTTGGAACCCGTGCAAAGGGGCTATATCCAAAGGAACTTAAAAAATATAAAATATATGAAGATGATCTGTATAGTCCTTGTAACGGAAAAGTAGTCAACATACAAAATGATTTACCTGATCTTCCACCTCCTAAATCCGATCCAGAAAATCCTGAAGGGAATCATGTCACCTTACTATGCGAGAATCATGATGCCACCATTTTATTGGCCCATATGCAAAAGGGAAGCATAGTCGTGTCAAAAGGAGAAAAAGTAAAAACGGGCCAAAAACTCGGAAATGTAGGAAACTCAGGAAATACAAGCGAACCACATTTACACATTCACGCTGAAAAAGACGGGAAAGGTGTACCGATAACATTTAATGATCGATTTTTAGTGAGAAATAGCTTAGTACGTTAATAAAAACTGGATATTAATGAGGGGGCTGTTCGTTTTATCCCGCATTAACGGGCAGTAAGACCCCCACCTCAAGATTGAGAGAAGCGAGGAAGATAGGTGGGGGACAACTGCCCGTAAAAGCCCGTAAAATGAACACAGACTAAAAGCGCCACATCGTGTGGCAACGTCTGCGTGACCCACCTCCTGTGGGCCGCAACTAACCATCAGTGGGGGATGGAAAAAAAACCCACTGATGGAAGTTTCACTTTATCTCTTCATGCAACAATATAAACAAAATACACTACTTCCGTTTTTACCCATTAATTGAAGTGTACTCACTCCCCATGTTTATTGACCGGCTCTCATAAAAACAAAAAAGTACTCTATAGAGTAGACGCATATGTAAAGTGATAATAAAGTTATTTAATTTTGATTTAAAAATATAAGAGCCTCGCTACAAATCATATTGTAATAAGGCTCTTTAAAGTTGTTTAATTTCTAACCATTTAAATGTGTTTGTAGACAAAAATCAATAATAAAGTTGTTTAATTCTTGTTCAACTAAAGCACCCGTTAGCCATCCATGCAGCACAAAATCAGTGCTGCACCACAGAGAATGAAAATGGTGAGGCAGTGTTAATACTGATAATGACCTTAATCCAGTCAACCCTAATCCATAGACTTATTAATTAACGCTCTTCTCTTTTTTTAACGATTGAGCAGGGGCTTCTTAAGTAATGTCATTTTTCTAATCTTAAAGAAACTTATTTTCATGGTAGTTGAAGAAGCGAAAATTTAACCTTCATTTAGCACACCATATCTTCTGTTGTCACCCATCCAATTGCTTACATCACGCCACTTAACTCTTTTAGATGCAATCCAAGTAACTTCGTCATCGTGGCTAATTGGTTTCCAATCATAAGCATCTGCCCAATAGAATGTCCCATCTTGTAATAAGAGGATGGCATCTAAGATAATTGAATCGTAATTTTCGGGACTTGGACTTAAGTGAAATTGTGTTACTCCTTCGAATAACAATTCTATTGCCGATGGATTATTGAACTGTCTTTGAAAAAGCATTCGTATGTTGGTATCAAGCCCCAATCCAACCCCCATAGACAGGTCTTTGTCAACATAACTGTCAGTCCACATCAATAACTCTTTCAAACAGCTATCGTGAAAGTTACCAAACATTATAAGCAACTTTTTAATATCTTCATTTCCTTTAATTTCAATCCATTCCATATCAGCACCTACTAAAAAAGATTACTTGCTTCAGAAATAAGTAAGTTTCATAATCAAAACTCCTTTAATATAATAAAAGTTCGCCTTATTAAAGACAAATCCTTCTTCCACTAAATTGCCCCGTTAGTGAGTATTCGAGAGATAATCGTATCTAACTGAGGGAATTCAATAAGAATTAAACAACTTTATTATTTTTTAAAGGACTTTATTGTAAATCAAACATCTTTATTATCTCTTAACAGCATAAAGTCTACCAATAGGGTACTTTTTTGTTTTTCTCATCTGGTATTGCAGCAAGTTCTATATTAAATAATAACTACTACAGAAATTTTGAAACTGTATCAAAAATTTAGAATTGCTCTTAACATCTCAGTTAAATCACGAAGCCTGATTACACTATTTTTACATATGTTTCTTCTGATTGTTTTTTTACTTTAGGTCTACCGCTTAATGTTAAATACGTACAAATTCTCATTAATTTTTCAACTGGACCCGTTTTAAACATTTTTAAATACCAATAACTAATAAATAGCTGGCATCCATAAATGAAGAGAGATAATAGCAAACCGTAGAACACACCCAGTTTTCCAAAGAGACCAAATCCATAGCCATAAAATATTGTTGTACAGATTACGGTTTGTAAAAGATAATTAGACAGTGACAGCTTTCCAACAGATTCAAATGCCTTAAATAGCAGAGAGTTATGCATCAGTGAATAAATAGATGCAAATAAACAGATGTACCCGAGTGATAAAATATTTGCGCCAAGCATGTTTAACATACCTAACCAGCCTAGATCAGGGAATAAATATACTCCGCCTTTCATCAGCAATCCAATAACTGTAATAATCATTCCATACTTAAAATAAAACTTTGACTTATTTTTCACATCATGAAATTCCTGATTTTTTGCAGCAAACATCCCGAATAAAAACAGTGGGGCTGTTATAAACGGCATAATGATGAACATAATTAAATAAACATAATCTGGAAGTCCTAATGGATCTACGTTACTGCGATGATACTTAATTTCCTCATAAGTTCCACTTCCGTATACTGCATATGTGTCCTTTACGTATTCAGCCATTCTTGTTTCATCTTCCATTGGTACAGGCTCATTCATACCAAGGCCCATGAATGAAGTTAAGATCAGAAGAATGATTCCCCAGATAACAAGTGTTTTCTTCTTTCGATTCATAAACATTAGGAGGAAAAAACCCATTAATCCATAGGAGAGCAAAATATCTCCTTCCCATAAAAACGTACTGTGAAGTGCGCCCAAAATGATTAGCAGGATATATCTGCGAGCAAGGTTTCTTTTTGGTTTTAAGCCCTTTGCATCTAAACCTTCCTTCATTTTTATTAATGAATAGCCAAATAGAAAAGCAAATATGGGCATAAAGCTTCCTTCGACAGCGATTTTTAACAAGGTATGGACTCCTTTATCAAATGCTGATATTGAATAGAAATCCATCTCATCTTTACCAAAAATCCCATATTGAAAAATAAGCATATTCGCAATCAAGATCCCCAAAAGACTAAACCCTCTAATTGCGTCAATAACCTGTATTCGTTTGTTTTGTGTTTTCATTGCATTTCTCCTCTATAAGATTTATCTATTATAAAATAATAAATAAAGATTGCAACAAGACTAACAGCACATTATCATTTCATAAATTTTTTAGTAATCCAGTAATATTCTGGTAATGTAGTTGTGGTAGGATATGATCGAGGTGCAGGTATATGGAAAATACGAAAATATTAATTGTCGATGATGAGAAATCCATCGTGAAAATGCTGGAAACAGTTTTAAAAAAAGAAGGCTTTCAAAAAATACACACAGCTTATACGGCAAACGAGGCTTTGCAATGTATTGAAGAGAATGAAGTAGATATTATTCTCCTCGATGTCATGCTGCCGGATCAAAGCGGTTTTGATCTATGTCCAAAAATAAGAGAAAAAACGGATGCATATATTCTATTTTTAACAGCGAGGGTATCTGATCTGGATGTCTTAACTGGGTTTGCGATTGGCGGTGATGATTATATCACTAAACCATTTAATCCATTGGAAATTGCTGCGCGAATTAAAGCCAGATTGAGGAGAAGAAGTCAACCATCTGGAGGGACAATCTTTAAGAAGGAAGATAAAGCAAGATATGATTTCGGTCATTTTGTCCTGGATGAGGAAGCAGGTGAATTACTTGTAAAAGGAAAACTAATCCCATGTCCAGCCCAAGTCTTTCTTCTCCTCCAATATTTTTGCAAACATCCAAATATCGTATTTTCAAAGACCCAGCTCCTTGAGGCTGTCTGGGGCTTCGATAGTTTTGTAGATGATAATACAGTTACCGTACATATTAGAAGAATAAGAGAACGAATTGAAGAAGATCCAAGCAGGCCGTGTTATTTACAAACTGTTCGTGGACTTGGTTATAAGCTCGTTAAGGAGAGAGAAAATTGAAATCTCTACGGAATAGACTTGCGATCCATTTTTCACTTCAGTTCATTCTCTTAACGATTGTCATTGTTATCACGTTTGTTGTGCTTTTTACTTTATTAATACAATTTATTATGAATGAAGAATTAAAGCGGAATTTCCCTTTGGGAGCACTTGATGCGATATATACGGCAACAAATGTGACTGAAGACAAAGTAGAATTCCATGAAAAGTTGAAAGTGCATTTAGAGAAAATGGGTTTTTGGGTACAAGTTATTAATACTGAAGGGGAAGTAATTGGATCTCATAATACTCCGAGCAAGCTGCCTAACCACTATACGGTTAATGAAATCATGCAGATCGAAAATACTAAACAATTTCAAGGGTTTTATATTTATTCTCAGCTTGATAGCACATATGAGAAACCATTTCTATTTTTTCTTGGTTACAAAAATAATCATTTAGATATGCTGCAAAACTGGTTTTTAACATTTAGTCAAAGCGGTCTAATCAAAGAAAGCCAGGTAATAGAGCTTGAGAAGAAGCTTGCTTCTATTCATGGTTCACTCCAAGTATTAAATGAAAATGGCGATGTCATACAATCTATTGGCGAAGAAATGAAAGAAAAGAAGTACGAGCCTTTAGATGTACTAATAAGAAGTCAAGCACCAGGAATAAATGAAAATGACAGTGTTGTTTATAACGATTCTGCTTCAGGAAATACATGGATACTGCAATTTCCTAGGAACGGAGAAGGTTTAAGCAGTGGATCGTTTCTTGGTGATTTTATTCGTGTTTTCATCATAATAGGAGTTGCTTTCCTCGTAGCAACCGTTGGAATTTCTATCTGGCACGGATTCCGTTACGGACAGCCATTGCTAATCTTTTCTGGATGGCTCGAAAGGATGGGCCACGGCTTGTATGACGAGGTTCTAACTGAGAAGGAGCGGAAGAAAATTTTCCGTAAAAATGGGAAGGTACGAATTAAATATCGACTTTACAAGGAAGTCTTTAATGCTTTTTATCAAATGGCAGAAAAGCTTGCCTCTGCAGAAAAGGAGAGAAATCGTTTAGAAAAAACAAGAGAAGAATGGATGACAGGGATATCACATGATTTACGAACACCACTTTCCACCATTGAAGGATACGGTCATTTACTTGAAAGCGGTCAATACACATGGACAGAAGAGGAATTGAAGGATATGGGGAAAATGATTCGAGAAAAAGGAGATTACATGACCGATTTGCTTGATGATTTTATCCTTGCCTTCCAGCTGAAAAATAACTCCTTGCCACATTCTTTTACTAAAAGCAATGTAAATGAGCTTGTAAGAGCAAATATTTTGAAATTCGTAAATGATATGACTCTCCAAGATACAAGATTTTCTTTTCAAGGCTCAGAAAAAGAGGTTAGTATCCTAGCCGATCAGCGCTGGTTTGAGCGGATGATTGATAACCTCATCTTCAACGCAATAAAACATAATCCACCAGGAACAGTGATTTCGGTATCACTAGAAAATGCAGGAGATTCTGTTTGCATTTTGATCGCAGATAACGGTATGGGGATAGATAAAGAAACAATCGAACATTTATTTGATCGATATTATCGAGGGACTAATACGGATGAAAGCTCAAAAGGAGCTGGCTTAGGTATGAGCATTGCCAAAGCAATTGCTGAGCTTCATCATGGTACGATAATCGTTCAATCGAAAAAGAATACGGGTACGACAATTAGGCTGTCGTTCCCAATTATTTGAGTGGAATTCTAGATTAGAATGGGGTATCTCATAAACTGAAATTTCGGTTTGGAGATGCCCCGATTTTTTTCTGAAATGTTGTATAATTTTAAGTATTGAACAATATAACCTTTGGAGATAGCCACTTTCAATGGTCAATTTTTCATAGGGTATATTGGATATCCTTCAAGTTTATCATTGGTGGGTTAGGACGGAATTGATACGGCTGTTGGACAATATCTTTCTTATAAATATTCCGATGGTGGATCAGGTAATACAGGATCACATTGGGTTAGTTGGAGCACGATGGTTGGAAGGTTCATACTGTTTCATTTTCAAGATAATCACTAAAAGAAGGTGGAATATGTTTATAATTATCTACTTCATAAGCTTTTTAATGTCTGGTTTACTTTTTTACTTATGTAATGATATGACACAAACTCTAAATATAAATAGTGAGTTGGGAGTAGTTGGTGGTAATGGTAATCCAGGCTTATTTCCTTGGATCTTCCTCTTTCCCTTCTTTGGATTCTTTGTTTATGGAACTTTTAAGTATTCGATGCTCACATTAACTAAACTTGCTAAGGCTAAGAAAATAATGATAATTGCAGGTTCAAGTGTTCTATCTTTCATAATACTGATAAATGTCTACATTCAAGCTTCAGAATTGAGAAAAAAGATCGCAGAGGTTAGTCCTTCTTATACAAAGGAAAGTGAATTATCATTATTGAATTTCTGGTCAAATTCTATTTTCTTCAATTTTTTTACGTTTTTGCTGGTCATTCTTCTGACTATTCTGGTTAGTGCAGGAACGGCTATGTTAAAAAGGAATATCCCAAGAGCAGGGTAATATTACTGCTCTTTTTTTATCGCAGATTAACGGGCAGTAAGACCCCCACTTCAAGGTTGCGAGAGAATTAAAGCAACCTAAGAGGGGGATCAACTGCCCGTAAAGGCCCGACGACGGACACGATGTCCTAGTCAGGCGAAAGCCACAGGACGTGGCGTTTTGAGCGTGATTGGTTCAACTAACCATCAGTGGGGGATGGAAGCCGACTAAGAACGCCACGTCCTGTGGCAACGTCGGCACTAGCACGTCCTGTGCGTCGAAAAACCCCCACTGATGGAAGTTTCACTTTATTGAGCACAAAAAATTGAGTCGGTTTAAGTTATTCCTTTTTTAGTAATGCTAGAAAAATATTCATAATCTTTCCCGTTATAAGTTAAAGAACAGAAAATATGGAGAAAATAGTATTTAAAGGAAAACGATGGAGGCTTTCGACGTTGGTTATTGCAATTGTGTTTTTTATGTTTATGTCCTTTTTCTTATCTGGGAGTGAAACGGCTTTAACAGCTGTTAATAAAATGAAGTTAAAGTCAAGAGCTGACCATAATGATATCAAATCTGAAAAGCTTTTAAAACTTGTTTCAAAGCCGGATGAGCTCATTTCAGCGATTTTGATTGGAAATAATATTGCGAATATAATGCTTCCGACTTTAGTTACAGTTATTGCGATTAAGTATGGATTCAATGTCGGTGTGGCAACAGGTATTTTAACCGTTGTCCTGATTATTTTTTGTGAAGTTCTGCCAAAGTCAATTGCAGCTTCATTACCTGAAAAAATTGCTTATACTGTGTTCCCAATCATTCGAGTTCTAGTATTTATTTTAAAACCATTAACTTTTTTATTATCAAAGTTTACGAGTACGATTATTAAGCTCTTTGCAAAAAATGTGAATAATACCGTCTCTGTTTCAAAAGAAGAATTAATGACATTGGTAGATATTGCGTCAAATGAAGGGACATTTAGAAATGAAGAAACCATCAGAATCAAAGGAGTTATCGATTTTAATCGTTTAGATGTTCATGATGTCCTTAAAACACCGAGAATAGATATTGAAGGGATTCCTTACGATTCGAAGTTTGATGAAGTAAGGGGAATAATATTAAATCATAATTATTCGAGATATCCTATTTACAAAGGGAATTTAGATCATATCATCGGAGTTTTTCATGCAAAACAGTTACTCGCTTGGTCAGTTGAACCAAATAAGAAAATGGAAGAATTCGCAGACAATAATCCAATTTTTGTTTTCGAATTTCATTCTATTGAAAAGGTTTATAAATTAATGATGAGAGAAAGGAAACATCTTGCAATTGTCCTTGATGAATATGGTGGTACAAAAGGGATCATTAGTCTTGAAGATATTATAGAAGCAATGCTTGGCCAGGAAATTGAGGATGAAACCGATGAAGACACAGAAAATCGGGCTGTAAAATCACCATTATTAGAGTTGAAGGAAAAAGAAAAATTATAAAGTGGGGGTTGAAAGAACCCCCACTTTATAGAAGTTTCATAATATGTCAATTCATCATTTTCTAAGGAAGTTTTCAGTATAATATGGTTGAGATTCATCGTTAAAGGCAACGCCTACACCTAATAACTCATATTCCGGCCTGAGTATATTTTCTCTGTGGCCAAGTGAGTTCATCAGGCCTTCATGGGCAAAGATGCTGCTAAATTGACCTGTGGCAAGATTTTCTCCTGCTACTGTAAAGAAAATATCGTCCTCGCTCATTCGGTCAAATGGTGATTGACCTTCTAAATTTGTGTGGGAAAAATAGTTTTCCTCAGCCATATCATTACTATGCTTTCGTGCAGTTTCTTTTACATGACCATCCCATTCTAATACAGAAAGGTTATGTTTGACGCGGTCTGCATTTGTTAGGTCAAATAATTGATATTCAAAGCCTTCCTTTAATTGCTGACTTCCTTCTGAATAGAAGTCTTTCTTGTTTTGTTCAAGATCCTTATTAATGATTTGAATGGCCGTTACCGTATTATTTTTGTGTTTGTCGTAAAAAATAGTAATATAGCTGTTGTCTATCCTGAAAACATCGTAATCCCGATTATTCTCAAATTTATAATAAACAAGACCTTTTCTTATTTCGTTTAAAGGCTCTCCAAGTTGTTGATAAACCATTTCCTTGGGAGTTCCAAGCTTAATTCCTTTTGCAGAAGAAATTAAGTCCTGATTTGTAAATAATCCATCAACTGTATTATTCGAATCATAAGAAACCATTATGAAGTTGCGATAATGGTCATGATACGTAAACCAGTTCGTTCCATATTCATTCATTGATGACCGCTGCGGTGCCCCTAGCTGCTTTTCGACTTCTTCTTTACTTTCTCCAAGAATAATATTATAGATAGAAAAAACCTGATCAGTTGGTACAGCCAAATCTTGCTGATTAACTTGATTGCTTTCATTTCCATCTTTATTTTTAGGGAAACTATTTATTTTCCCTGTAAGCTCATCAATCGTTGTGGATATCGTATCGATCGCTGCAGAAACATGAGGATTTTCTGTTAATGATTGAATCTCCATTTTCATGTTTTGCAATATAGGATAGTACTCCGTTTTTGCAATTTGTTTTTCAATAAAAGGCCATGAAATAAATAATATGAGCATTAATAATAAAGTTCTGAATATTTTCCTCAATGTTTCACCTTATTTCTATTTATATCTTCATTTATTACCTTTAATTATAAATAGTAAAATTCAATTATTAAAATCAAATACACTTAGTTATTTTTGGTAACTATTTTGATCTATAAAACATTTCACTTGCACATATTATTCAAGTGAAAATGGGTGATAAAACAATATTTAATGAAGATAATGTATCGAGGTATTTGACATGTTAGAAGGGGGTATAGATTTGAATTTAACTCTGCATGGTTTTAATAATTTGACAAAGACTTTAAGCTTCAATATGTACGATATATGTTATACGAAAACGAAGGAAGAGCGAGAGGCGTACATCGAATATATTGATGAGGAATATAGCGCAGAAAGATTAACAAAAATATTAAAAAGCGTCGCGGATATTATTGGAGCACACGTTCTAAATATTGCTCAGCAGGATTATGTTCCACAAGGTGCAAGTGTAACGATGCTTGTTTCCGAAGGCCCTGTTGTTGAGGCTCCGAGTGAATCTTTTAAAGAATCTCCAGGTCCGCTGCCTGAGTCTGTTGTGATGCAGCTAGATAAAAGTCATATTACGGTGCATACATATCCTGAATATCATCCTTCTGAAGGTATAAGTACATTTCGAGCAGATATCGATGTTTCAACATGTGGAGAAATTTCTCCCTTAAAGGCGTTACATTTCTTGATTCATTCATTTGATACAGATATTATGACAATTGATTATCGGGTTCGCGGCTTTACAAGGAATAAGGATGGACAAAAGCTTTTTATCGATCACAATATAAGCTCTATTCAAAATTATATACCAGATGAGATTAAAAACGAATTTGATATGATTGATGTTAATATTTATCAGTCAAATATTTTTCATACAAAATGTAGAATTAGAGATTTTGTTTTGAATAATTATTTATTTGGTTATACCAAAGATAGGCTAAAACCTCATGAAGTAGAGGAAATTACAGAACGTTTAACAACAGAAATGGATGAAATTTTTTACGGAACGAATATTAATTAAAGTGGTAAATCCAGGTGCAAACTCGCCTGGATTTACCCATTTTACAATAATGTTTATTGTTGGCAAATGGGGGAGTAATGCCATGGTTGATCAGCCTGAGCTTTTTTATTGCCAAAATTTCCACCAAGGCTTCGTTTTTTCTTCTTCAGCAGCTGCGGCATTTCGAAAATTAACAATCATATCTTGAAACATCATTTCTCTTTGATTAACATCCTTCCAATATTGTTCTCGTTCTCGGTTAATCGTTTCAATATATATTTCTCTGTCTGAGTTTAATGTTTCGATGAGAGCACTTATTTCAGTATGGGTAACCTCAGCGGAGCTAGATATATAATGGATCATTGTTTTAAATTCTTCAGATGCAGCTTCAGAGGATTCAGTAACGCGATTCGCTAAGTAACGAATTTGTTCGGAAGTACCTTTTGAGACTTTCGCAATCCTTTTAGTCAACGTTCCGAGAGATTCGGAAGTTTGTTCCGAAGCGTTATGTAAATGGTTGGATAGTTCATGGATATCGAGCTTTGTTTTTTCATTTGCTTTATATATAGAATCTGAAAGGCTTTTAACTGTGTGTAAAGATCCTTTTGAAACTTCTTTTTTCACTTCCTCTAACACTTCCTTTCGAATGCCTGTACGGATCTCTTCTCTAACGTCATTAATTAATTGTTCTCTAAATGCCTCCATTGAGGTTAGGAACAAAGCCATTTGATCCTCTTCAGATTCCGTTTGAATGTCATTTGAAATAGGTGATAATGAGGTAATATGAGGTACAGAGTCAGTATCAGAAACGAAATTCCTTTGCAATAACTCTCTGATCATATCTTTACTTAAATTTTTATCACGCATTTGTTTTATCGTGTCAAGCAATTTTATTTCATCATCTGTATAAAATCGTGCCCCTTGCTTCGAACGTGGGATAATTAGTAATCCTTCTAAATCTTTTTCCCATTGCCGAAGTGTCCCTGGTGGTACGTTGAGAATCTTAGATACTTCTTTAATTGTATAGGCTTTGACGAAGTGACTTGTCATTAATGTCCATTCCTTTCCATGATAAAATTGTCATGAATGCTTCAATGTTAAATCAATTTCTCTTTTTTCTTTGTAAAATAATTCATCAACAGCTACCCATTTTTCCTGCAACATGACAAAAGCTATCAAAAGAAGACGGATTTCAGCAGAATTAAGCGGTTTCGACAATAAGGCTAAAAAGACATAATTGTTAGTATTAACGTGATTCTAATCTGCATGAAGTAAGCAATGGTTAAAAAGGGATTCTTGACTAGAATATCGAAATAATATCTTATATGAATAAAAAACCTAGGTGATCATTATGTTTTTAAAAAGAATTACACTTTTACAGAATAATATTCCATCCTATTATCAATATCCTTTTTCCATTCCGAGCATTAAAAGTATGAATGAAATTATTTTAAAGAAGAATGTCACGTTTTTTGTTGGTGAAAATGGATCAGGAAAATCAACATTATTAGAAGCAATTGCCGAGAAATGCGGTTTCAATACAGCTGGGGGAGGGAGGAATAATTCGTATGAAGTTCATGCATCAGGTTCATCGTTAGGTGAATATATTCGTCTTTCATGGATGCCAAAGGTGACGAATGGCTTCTTTCTTCGTGCAGAATCCTTTTATCACTTCGCATCCCATTTGGATGAGGTGGATGATACCGGTTTTCGGGATTATGGAGGAGTATCGCTTCACGAACAATCGCATGGAGAATCTTTTCTCTCCCTTTTTATAAATCGCTTTCAAGGCGAAGCAATTTATCTGCTTGATGAGCCAGAGGCGGCTCTTTCGCCGCAACGTCAATTATCCTTTATGAGAATTATTCATGATTTAACACAGAACGATGAGGCGCAGTTTATAATTGCGACTCATTCACCTATTTTACTAGGTTTTCCTGATGCTACTATATTAAGCTTCGATAATGGAGAAATTACTGAAATAGGGTATGAGGATACTGATCACTACCAAATAACAAAATATTTCCTGCAGCACCGTGAGCGATTTTTGGCAGAAATATTTAGTGATGAGGAATGAAAGGAGAATTTCCAAAGAGTCAAGTATGGTGTAGCTATTGAAACAAATGCTACTGAAATAAAAAAAGCTTAATCCGTCATATGTTTTTCATACGGATTAAGCAAATCTTTAAAATGTATTATAAACATTTACACATTCCTCTGCTGTAGGCTCAAAAAAGCAGTGAAGCTTATAGCGCCCCACTAAAGGTTGATCATACCAAGTAGGAGGGCAATCTCCAGGTGGTCTAAAATACCAAAGAGAATATTTAGCAGGCCATACCCACTCTCCATTAACAGCCCGACGAGCGAGGCGTCGCTCACTGTCCCTAGCCCTCTGGTAAAAATAACTCTTTGTTGTCGCTTCAAATGCATGTGGCTGATAGACCATTTGTGGAATTGTTCGCAATCCAATAAAGTCTGAGCAATTTGCTCTAATTCGATTTATACCAACATTTCCAACCATCATCATTCCTTGCTCTCCTTCGCCCTCAGCCTCTGCCCTAAGCAATCTTGCTAATAAGTCAATATCTGAATCAGTTGCCTTTACAACAGCCATTTCATCACCACCATTGATGTTATACAGTTATCATATTGCGAGAAAGACGTATTAATGTCTGTCCATGTAAACATCAGATTTAAGGAAATAAACTGCAGCACATAGCCTGGCGCTGATTTTTTGTATTTATTACCTTTATTATTGAAAATGTATTATTTTTCAAGTATTGTCGCTTCTAATTCAATTTCAACATTACCCTTTAATGCACGGGAAATCATGCAAGATGCATCAGCTTTTTGCGCTAATCTCAATGCTAATTTAACGTCTCTTTCAGACGCTTCTTGTTTAAGAATAATACATGGACGGTGGACGATTTTTTTGTAAGTGATGATACCTTTTGTAACATCCACAATACCAATAGATTCCATTGTTAAGTCAATCTTTTCTAAATGGCTTCTTTCCATCATTGCTGCCAAAGTAATAATATAACAAGTTGCCGCAGCGCCAAGAAGCATTTCATCTGGATTCGTTCCAACTCCCGGTCCATCCATTTCAGGAGGGATAGAAACCTTTGTTATTAATCCACCTGTTTCTATTTCACCGACATCATTTCTTAGACCAGGCCAATGTGCTTTTAACTGAAAATAATGCTCGGCCATTCGGTAACCTCCTTTTTATAAAACTATACATGAAGGTTTGTGAAAACTCTAAAATAGTGTTTGTTTGAATAGGAGAAAATAAATTGTAAGTGTTTTTGAAAGATTCAATTATCGACTTGTTTACTTTTTCCATTTATTGATGTCATAATGTAGGAGAAAGATGTCGAATTTTACATGAAATTAGATTCGTTTTAAAGGGTGGTCTCGTATGAAGAGCTTAGAATGGATGTTTAAGACAAAGCATAGAAGATCAGAATTACTAGCAGTAAGTTTTGCCTATTTTTTTGCGTTATTTCTTCCCAATTATCTTGGTTTGGATAAAGTCTCCTCATTAATTTTGGTTATTTGCATTTTAATTATGATGAGAATAATAGAATGGCCACTAGCAAAGTTTTTAGGTCAAAAGGATAAAAAGGTAGAGTTTAAATATTATATTTACATGTTTTTGCTTGTGCCATTTTTAGTAATTGCTCTCAGGATGTTTGTCATATAGTAAGTGCACGAAAACATGTTCTATGGTACTCTATTAAAATATCGTCATTTTTAAAAGGAGAATTTACAGCATGAAATTTGTTTCTTGGAATGTTAATGGATTAAGAGCTTGCGTGAAGAAAGGCTTTTTAGATTATTTTCATGAGGTAGATGCTGATATTTTATGTATACAAGAATCTAAGCTTCAAGAGGGACAGATTGAACTGGAGCTGAAAGGCTATCATCAATTTTGGAATTATGCTCTAAAGAAGGGCTATTCGGGAACGGCAGTTTTTACGAAAAAGAAACCTTTATCAGTTAAATATGGGGTAGGAGAGAACGAATCAGAAGACGAAGGTAGAATCATTACGCTTGAATTCGAAAGCTTCTATCTTGTTAATGTCTATACTCCTAATTCACAGCGTGACTTGGCACGTCTGTCTTATCGGTTAGAATGGGAGGACAAGCTTTTTGAATATCTTCACGAATTAGACCAAAAGAAGTCTGTTATTTATTGTGGCGATCTTAATGTTGCTCATAATGAAATTGATTTAAGAAATCCCAAATCAAATGATGGAAACTCTGGATTTACCACGGAGGAACGGGGGAAGATGACAAGATTGCTAGATTCGGGCTTCATTGATTCCTTCAGATATGTATATCCTGATGCAGATGGGGCTTATACGTGGTGGTCCTATATGTCAAAGGTAAGAGAGCGAAATATTGGCTGGCGGATAGATTATTTTATCGTATCTGAAAAGCTGAAAGATGCCATAAATTCAGCTCAAATACATTGCGACGTGATGGGGAGTGACCATTGTCCAGTTGTTTTAGAAATGAAATTGTTTGAATAACTTTTATTTCAATTCAGTCAGCAACGAATAATGCGAGGGTTTTTCAACAGATTGAAGGGATTTCCAATACAGAAATCCCTTCATCTCATTCCATTGTTTGGTATATTTTATAATTTAGAAGCCACTTACGAAACTTTTTCCATGCTGCTTCAAAGTCTGGTTGAATGATTGATAGCTGCACCCAGCTTTTTTCCACTAAATAGGCACTTTTATAATGTAAATCAAAACCAGATAGTGCTGCATCCTCTGCCATATTTGGACAGCTTTCTTCACCCTTTAATGTGACAATCATGGGATATCCGTAAGGTGTTAAAAATGACAATTCTTTATTTCTTTCCGAGTTGAGAAGTTGTTCAAAACGGTTTTTCAATAAAGTATAGCGATTATTATCCTTATAGGCATTTAAAGCTGTACCAAAGCTGTTCAATAACTGGGATGAGTATGTAAAGGGAATCTTCCCATTCGCATACAAGCCTAAATCTAGGTAAGAAGGCAAGGTTGGATCTACGGTAATTTCATGGTTTGAAAATACAATCGATAGTCCACTCATTGTCCCAATTGCTTTTCCACTCACTCCGGTTGCTAAATAGACATCGGATAGTGAAAAAGGCAGCGAGCCAAATGAGCTCACACAATCGAGACAGAGCTTAACTTGATGTGTGTTACAAAGGTTTTGCACCATATCCAAATTATTTAGCATACCAGTTGATGTTTCACCATGGGCCATTAATAGCCATTCATATGTTTCTTCTGCAAGCTTACTAGATAACAGAACCTCATCATAAGGTTGCCCCCATTCGAGATTCATACAATCAAATGTGAGCCCCCATCTCTTTGCTTGATTAAGTAATCGTTCTCCAAATGTCCCATTTGTAAGAATTAATCCTTTTCCTGAAAGCCTTTTTAGCTGAGCGATCATTGCTTCATTTGCTAAAGTTCCGCTGCCAGCCAATAAATGAATATATTTTGCATTACTCATATCCTTTAAACGATCCTTTACTTTTTCCATTGTTACTGTAAAATCATAGGATCGGTGTGAAACAGGCCCATTCGTAAGGGAAGATTGAATCTCATCTGTTAATTGTACAGGCCCTGGATAAAAGGAGTATCTCTTTTGTTTAAGCCTGGCTCCAACGGATTGTTCATACAACTTCCTTGTCAATGCCATTGGGATAAATTGAGCATCGTCTGAGCCAACGGGATCTGCAAATGTCTCAAAACCCATTTGTTTATATAGCTTTAGTTCACGAACTGTCCCAGAAATAACTGCGGCACTGTATCCTTTCCTATAAGCATAATCAGAAAGCGCACCAACAAGCATGAAAAAAACACGTCCATTTCGATGCTCTTTTCTTACAGCAAGTAGTCTAATTTCACATAGCTTACCGTTCAAAGCATCTTCTGGAAGTAACTCTTCAACAGGACCGACCTTTTTATCTAACGAAAAGGGGCGTTGATCACGTATGGCAATCATCCCTGCAAGCTCTTGATCTTTAAGAACAATAATATATTTATTCTCGTAATGAAAAGGGTCCACACGAATGCCATTCACATCCGACTCATGCTGTGGAATCTCCTCGACAAACGTTTCGTAATTTAGTTTTGCTATTTCCGTAAATTCCTTTTCTGTGCGTGCAACTTTACACCAATACATGTGGAATACCTCTCCTTGTTAATGCTCTTTCTTCATTTTATGCAATCTGACTAGATTCTATTTTCGCATAATTTTAGATTGAAAGAAATATTTTTCTCCTAAATTTGGTAAATAGGAATTGAATACAAGGAAAAAAGAGAATAGTAATCAATTCATTCAGGTATTTTGTTTCCATTGTTGTAAAAAACTCATACTTTTTCTATATGAATTAAGTCTTATTTTAGAAATATGTTACATAAGACTTATTGAACTTAAAATATGCAAAATTTATAATAATCTGTATATTCTGTTAAAAGGAGGAAGGAAATGTCGTTAACTAAGAAAATATTGATTGGAATGAGCTTAGGTATTATTGCTGGCTTGTTATTTAACCTAGCAATACCTGGGTTTTTTGACTCAGCTTCAAATTATGTATTAATTCCTCTTGGTAAAATATTTATAAATTTAATAAAGATGCTTGTTGTTCCAATTGTAATCGTTTCATTAATATTAGGAAGTGCAGGAATAAGTGACCCAAGAAAGCTCGGAAGAATTGGCGGAAAAACGATTGCATTCTTCCTGGTGACGACTGCTATCGCCATTATTTTGGCTTTAGCTATAGGAATGCTATTTCAGCCAGGAGCGGGAGATTTTCAGCTAGAAGGGGCGGAATATGAAGAAAAGGAAGCACCACCTGTTATTGAGACATTACTTAATATTATTCCGACAAATCCATTCAATGCAATGGTTCAAGAATCAATGCTGCAAATTATTGTCTTTTCAATTTTTATCGGATTTGGTTTAGCACGCCTAGGTGATAAGGTTCAAGGAATAGTCCGCTTAGTTGAACAAGCCAATGAAGTACTAATGTATTTAGTAAATGTAATCATGAAATTTGCTCCTTATGGTGCGTTTGCTTTAATTGCTACTGCCATTGGCGGACAGGGCTTAGATGCTGTAATCGCAATGGGAAAATATATGTTTGTTGTCCTTTTTGTCTTGCTGCTGCATCTTATCATAGTTTACGGTTCTGCTTTATCATTCCTAGGAAAAATGAATCCAATTAAGTTTTTAAAGGGTTTTTCTCCTGCAATGGTTGTTGCATTTAGCACGTCTAGCAGCAGTGCAACACTACCAATTTCCATGAAGGCAGCCCAAAACAATCTCGGAGTCTCTAAAACAGTCAGCAGTTTTGTACAACCATTAGGTGCAACAATTAATATGGATGGTACTGCTATCATGCAGGGGGTAGCTACAATCTTTATCGCTCAAGTTTATGGCCAAAATTTAAGTATGAGCCAATTGCTGACAGTTGTATTAACTGCAACACTAGCGAGTGTTGGCACTGCGGGAGTTCCTGGTGCTGGAATAATCATGCTTTCTATGGTGTTAACGTCAGTCAATCTGCCTGTTGAAGCAATTGCATTAGTACTTGGAGTCGATCGCCTTATTGACATGTGCAGAACATCCATTAATATTACTGGGGATGCAGTTTGTGCCGTAATTATTTCAAGGTCAGAGGATACGATAAAAACAGGGGATTCAGAGATCGTAAATGTATAAGTTGATGCATAGGTATATACGGAAGTTGTTGGATTAAGTAGGGGATACCTTTTCAGCAGTCATGAATTAATTTTCTTTAAAAACCCCAATAAATATTCACTGAAGTGTTCATTTAAAGGGGTTTTTTACCCAAGTTAGGAGGTTCAGTAATTACTAAATACCCCAGATTTTCAACAATAATTCTATTGCATTTTCTAATTCATCCTCTGGAATTCCTGCAAAACCGAGAATGATTTTGGGAGGATTTTCGTAATTTTTCTCCAGTGAATAATAGGAGAGTGGATAAACCTTTATGCTAGCGTCGGCCGCTTTTTGGACGAGTTCTTGTTCGTCCATGCCATTATTTACGATAAGGACGATATGAAGACCAGAATGCTCTCCAATTATAGTTAACACTTCATGATAAGGCTTTAACAGTCCAATGATGTTATCAAGCTTGCGCCGATAGACTTTTCGCATTCTGTTTAGATGCTTTTCAAAATCTCCCTCTCTCATAAACTGTGTTAAAATATGCTGATCAATTCTCGAAACGGAGGAATGATAAAAATTTAACTCTTTCTTGTAGAGCTGCAGCAATCGTTTTGGCAATACCATATAGCTAATTCGAAGCGATGGAATCAAGGATTTTGAGAAGGATCCAAGATAAATGACTTTTTCACCATGATCCATACTTTGTAGGGAAGGAATGGATTTACCGCTATATCGAAATTCACTATCATAATCATCTTCAATAATATATCGATTATCCGCTTCAGCTGACCACTTTAATAACTTTGTTCGTCGGTTGACAGAGAGTACTGTCTTATATGGAAAGTGATGTGATGGTGTTACATAAACTACATTAATTTTTGAGCTTTCTAAAGGCTTTACTTTTACTCCTTCATCATCTACTTCAAGAGGAAAAACTTCATTCGGATAGCTTTTGAGAATTCGCAGAATTAAATGGTATCCTGGGTCTTCAACACCATAAACTGTTTTTTCACCGAATAAGAGAACAAGCTGCTGTAATAATATTTCAATACCGGCTCCGATGATAATTTCCTCTGGTGAACATTGCACACCTCTGGCATGGTATAAATAATGGGCGATCTCCCGGCGAAGCTCAAATTCTCCTTGTGACTCTCCAAGTAATAGCAGGGAATGATGCTGCTTATCTATTGTATCTTTAGCAAATTTTCTCCATTTATCAAATGGGAAATTTGCTGTATCGATCCAGCTTGGATGAAAATGATATTTATATTCCGTACTATTTTCATTACTAATGTCCAGAATCGGTTTAAACGTTTGGACATAGGCTAAATCCTCATGAGCCATCACATAATAGCCTTTTCGCGGCAATACCTCAACATAGCCTTCAGCTGTCAATTGATCGTAGGCAGTTTCAACTGTATTTTGACTAATTTTGAGAAACTCCGCTAATTTACGCTTTGAGGGAAGTTTTGAACCATATTCTATGCGACCTTCAGTAATTTCTTTCTTAATAAATAAATATAATTGTTCATATAAAGGTATATCAATTGAACGATTTAGATGACACGATAACATATCCATAGTAATCTCCTTGAACTGACCCTATTGTTTTATAAAAAACTGACCCTTTTATTACAGTCACTTAATTTTTATATTAAATAGTATATTAGAAATTTACAATAAGTAAAAAGAAATGGAGTGGATAACATGGAAAAAATATTAGGTACTGAAACTGTTAAAAGAGGAATGGCGCATATGCAAAAGGGCGGCGTCATTATGGATGTCATTAATGCAGAGCAAGCAAAAATCGCAGAGGCAGCAGGTGCTGTTGCCGTTATGGCATTAGAAAGAGTACCATCCGATATCCGTGCTGCAGGCGGAGTAGCAAGAATGGCAGATCCGCGAATTGTTGAAGAAGTATTAAACGCAGTATCCATTCCAGTTATGGCAAAAGCACGTATTGGTCATATTGTTGAAGCGCGAGTTTTAGAGGCTATGGGAGTAGATTATATTGATGAGAGTGAAGTGCTGACTCCTGCAGATGAAGAGTTTCATTTATTAAAAAGTGATTTTACTGTTCCATTTGTTTGCGGCTGCCGTGATCTAGGTGAAGCAGCTCGGCGTATTGGGGAAGGGGCTGCAATGCTTCGTACGAAAGGTGAACCGGGCACAGGAAACATTGTAGAGGCTGTCCGCCATATGCGCAAGGTTCAAGCACAGGTGCGTAAAGTAACACTTATGAGTGATGATGAGATCATGACAGAGGCCAAAATTCTTGGAGCCCCTTATGAAGTATTAAAACAAATTAAGAAAGAAGGAAAACTTCCAGTCGTTAACTTTGCGGCAGGTGGAGTTGCTACACCAGCGGATGCTGCTCTTATGATGGAACTAGGTGCAGATGGAGTATTCGTAGGATCTGGTATTTTTAAATCTGAGAACCCTGAAAAATTTGCAAGCGCGATTGTACAAGCTACAACGTATTTTAATGATTATGATTTAATTGGGAAGCTATCCAAAGAATTGGGTAATCCGATGAAAGGGATTGAAATTTCGAAACTGGCTGCTGCAGAAAGGATGCAGGACCGTGGCTGGTAAAATCACTACTATCGGAGTTTTAGGACTGCAAGGTGCAGTTGAAGAACACATAAAACAAATAGAGTCTATAGGCTTACATGGAATCGTTGTTAAAAAACCAGAACAGTTGGAACAAATCGACGGGTTAATTTTACCAGGTGGAGAAAGTACTGCGATGAGAAAGCTCATAGACCAATATGGTTTTCTCGAGCCGTTAAAACAATTTTCCGACAACAAGAAACCTATTTTCGGTACATGTGCAGGCATGGTGTTAGCAGCTAATAAGCTAGTTGGGTCAGAGGATTCCCATCTTAATATCATTGATATTACTGTAAAGCGAAATGGATTTGGTCGCCAGCGTGATAGCTTTGAAGCCGAGCTTGATATCTACGGGATCGAGAAACCAATAACAGCTGTTTTTATTCGTGCGCCTTATATTGACAAAGCTGGAGAAAATGTTGAGGTACTAGCAAAGTTTGAAGAGAAGATTGTTGCCGCAAAACAGGATCATATTCTCGTATGTGCCTTTCATCCAGAATTGACTGCTGATACCCGGTTCCTGAAGTTATTCGTCCAAATGATTGAAGATTATAAACAGATAGCTGTATAATCTAAATTACAGCAATGTCACATTTCTGATTTTAGTTTTTATTCATTTGATAGTATCAAATGAATAAAGGTTGTATTAATTTGTTCCTCCTATTATAATCATATGAGGATTTTTTATAGGATGAAAACAGGCATCAAGAAATTGAAACCTAAAGAAAAAATTTTTCGTATTTAAGTAAAAGGGGTACCTCCGTGGTGGTACCCCTTTTAGAAAAAAGTATCCTAAATCTCGTTCGCAATACTTACTTTTACGTACAAAAAGAAGTGTTGGTACTGCCATATTGAGTGACAAGTGTTTAGTTAATTAGAATGTACTTGCTACTTTAACAGCCTTTTCAAGGCCTACGGTAATAATTTCTTCTGCTTTATCCGGGAATTGGTTGTGACCTTCAATTACTACTTTCTCTAAATCTTTTACACCGAAGAAGCCCATCATACTAGCTACATATTTAACAGCCATTTCTACTTCAGCTGCTGGTCCTTTAGAATATACACCGCCACTTGCATTTAATAATGCAATTTTCTTATTTCCGATAAGACCTACTGGACCTTCCGGCGTATATTTAAATGTTTTGCCTGCGCGGTTTAAATAATCAATATATGTGTGTAATACAGCTGGGATTGTTAAGTTCCATAACGGGAAACCAAATACAACTTTATCAGCTACAAGGAATTGATCTAAATATTTATCAGCAACAGCTACTGCTTTTGCTTCCTTTTCTGTTAAATCGAGTCCTCTACCAGCCTTAAAAGTACCGTTAATCATATCTACTCCTACATATGGCAATTCTTCATTGTATAAATCAAGCTCTACCACTGTATCATTTGGATGTGATTCTTTATAGCTTGCTAGAAAAGCATCATATAATTGCACACTAACCGCTTGGTCTGCTGGGCGGTTGTTTGCTTTTACAAATAAAACTGTTGTCATTCTCTATTCCTCCTGTTGCTCGCTCTTATGGTGTTATATATTTACTCATTAAAAAGGGGTATCCCATTTTTAAAACAAAAAAATATAGTCAACTTTATTGACCACATTATGCATATTACATTAGAATTTTAATAAAGTCAATTTAATTGACTTTATTTTTGTTTTATAGTAAAGAAAACCCTAGGCTTGTCCTAGGGTTCCAAAAAGCTTTCAGCGTGGTATAAAAAAACTCTTCCGAGGTGCTAATATATTTTCGGTTCGCCAACCAAAATATCAGCATACGGAGGAGTTTATATGTCAAAAGACACTAATAGTTTAGCACACACAACTTGGAATTGTAAGGATCACATTGTATTTGCACCGAAGTATAGAAGACAGGTAATTTATGGGGAAATTAAAAAGGACATTGTGAAATACTCCGAACTCTCTGGGAAAGAAAAGGTGTGGTAATTATAAATCTATATTTTTTCACGAATCCAATCTAGCATTAACAATCTCCATCTGCATTACATTGAAGTCCAGCTAACTCATTCTCTTTACTCTTTTCTAGTTCTTGATCAATCGCCTTTGCTAATATTTCTTTGCTAGTAAATCCTTGAATGATCTCGTCGCCAATCATGAACGTTGGAACAGCCATAATTTGTGCTTCTTCATGGGCATGTATTATCGCTTTTTGATGCATTTCTCGGTACTTTCGTGATACTAATGCTTCTTTAAATGCATCCTGAGAAAGTCCCGCTTCTTCCGCTAATTTTGTTAACACTTCGATGTCTTCAATATTTTGTTCCTCTTGGAAATGTGCAATAAACACTCTATGGTGAAACTCATTTCCTTTTCCATGTTCCATTGCAAATTGATAACCTTCAAACGCAAGGTGCGTATACGAACGAAAATGTGGTAACTTTATTTATAATCCTAATTTCTTAGCAGTAGGATAAATAAATGAATTCCAAGCTTCCATTACACGAGGTTGTGTCCGTGGATCAATTTTCGGAGATGGACTAGGACGCAATTCAAATGGCATCCATTCTACTTCTACATCTTTTTCCTTTACAACCTCATCCAAAGTACCTGTTGCTAAAAAACAAAATGCGCATACAAAATCAGAATAAACTTTAATTTTTATAGTCATATAAACGTTCCCTCATTTTACCTTCTATCGCCCTATTTGTAACTGCGAAAGTTACAAATAGGGCGATAGAATATACATTTGAATTGTACCTACATCCTTACTGCGAAGAATTTACTTTATCTTGGTTCGATGTCAATGTGGCACCACAATGAATTTACAATAATTTTTTAAAACTATACTCCATTTCTCCAGCTAGAGCTTCAGGAGTATCACCAGTTTCTCTGAAATCATGTGTATGAATTTTTTCAAACGGGCCAAAATTTACTTGTTTATAAAATTCAAAACAAGGGAATCCATCATGTGCACCTTCAATATCGACAGTACCATCTTTTTTAACATATACAGTTAAAAGATAATCAACAGGAGGTGCATATACATTTAATGGGTTGCTAGCACTTGCGCTCATTTGAAATTTGACGTCATCTGACCCCCATACAACATCAGTGCACAAAATGCCTTCGGTACTAGCTTTTCCTGATCTTTTATTAACGGAACCATCAGGAGTTGTGATTCTTTCAGTTGTTATGCCCGTATTCGCATATGAGAAAATGTCTTTTTTGTAAAAATCTACAACTACTTCTTGTTCCACTCTAGAACGCATAGCGTTTACCGCATAAGGTGTAAATTCACGTGAGTCACCTTCGAATTGGATTATGTTTCCCGTTTGAATATCTTTCTTAGGTTCAGTCCAAGACATTGGAATAAATACGCTCGCTCTAATTTTAACAATGTTAGTCATATAGAACCTCCATAGTATATTGATTTTTTAATGAATCATATTTCTTTTAAAAAAAAACAAAATAGTCAACTTGATTGATGATATTATGTATAGTACAAAGAGATTTAAATAAAGTCAACTTAATTGACTTTATTTAAGGAGGTTTTATGTATGGATAATCATCTAGTATTTGGTGAATTGGATCTTACATCACTTTTGTCATTATCCTTTAGTTCATCGATAAATGAGCTACATGATAAATTGAGTGAATTGGGATTTGGAGATCTTAGACCTGTACATGGTTTTATGTTTAAATGTATCACCCCTGATGGAGCAACTGGTATAGAACTAGCCGAATATTTAGGAATTACAAAGCAAGCTGTGAGTAAAATCGTGGATTTTCTTGAGAAAAGTGGTTATGTAATGCGCCAAACTCATCCCACTGATAAGAGAGGGAAAATTATTGTTTTGACCGAACGAGGCTGGTTAGCAATGAAAGTAAAAGATGAAATACTAACTGAGATTGAGCAACGTTGGATTGAAAACATAGGTACTGAACGAATGCAAATGCTCAAAGAGGATTTAACAAAATTAGTTTATGAAGCAAATGAAGGCAAATTATCATCGAGGATAAGACCTGTTTGGTAAATATAGAGTCTATAAAGGTGATCAACAACAGCCATTAACCTAGGAAACAGATAATCCCCAAAATGATAAAAGAAGATACTTTTCTGTCGCATTTGTAAAAAAAGGTAAAATGTATTGTTTTTACTTGCATACATTTGAACAATGTATATAATAGTAATTAATTTAATAGAAAAATGTTTTCTAGGGTTCCGCAGCTTTTTACTGGACTGGTCCGAGAGAAAACTCACAGTATTGACTGTGTCACGGAAGGATAAAAGCCTGGGAGATAACTGTTTAACAGATATCTCAAGGGCTTTTATTTTTTTGGGACATATTATTTTTAAGGGAGTGAAAACGAATGAATTGGCTTAAAGTTTTTATTGCGGCATTCTTTGAAGTATTTTGGGTTATCGGATTGAAACATGCAGATGATGTATGGACTTGGACGGGGACGATAGTTTCCATTATTATAAGCTTTTATTTAATGATTATGGCTGGGAAGAAGCTTCCTGTTGGAACGGTTTATGCTGTTTTTGTTGGTATGGGAACAGCTGGAACTGTCTTGTCAGAAATACTCTTTTTCGGAGAACCTTTGAAAATGTCTAAGATCATCCTTGTGTTAATTTTATTATGCGGAGTCGTTGGTTTAAAGCTTGTTACAAAGGATGAAGAGATGAAGGCAGAGGAGGGGAAAGCTTCATGAGTTGGGTTTATCTTGTTTTAGCAGGTATTTTTGAAATGATTGGCGTAACGATGATCAACAGCTTCCATAAAAATCGTAATTGGCAATCTTTTTGTATGCTGCTTTCTGGATTTGGAGCTAGTTTTATTTTTCTTGCCCTTGCGATGAGAGAATTGCCAATGGGAACAGCATATGCCATTTGGACTGGTATTGGTGCATCAGGTGGAGCTATATTAGGAATGGTTTTATACGGGGAGCCAAAGGATTGGAAAAGAGTCGTGTTTATTTTAATGGTGCTAGGTGCGGCTGTTGGCCTTAAGCTTACTTCATAGCAAAGAGCTCGCGACAAAGCGAGCTCATGCTTTTAAGACCATTCTGACTGTATTTAGTAAATGGTCATCAAAATCTTCTTCGAATTCGGAAAGAACCTTAAAACCTTTAGCATCATAGAAAGCTTTGCCAATTTTATTGTCTTTTTCAACATTGATAAATACCTGACTTACATCTTTTGCATGTTTTATTCCTTCATGTAAAAGGGCAGAACCAATTCCTTTTCCTTGGTACTCTGGAAGTAAAAAAATAGCCCCTAATTCCATTTGTCCATCCTCTTTTACAGGCGAGAAATTAGCAAAACCAACAATATATCCATCCACTTCTGAAACATATATAAACGACTGATCGATCCTTCTTTTCATCATTTCGTCGTTATAAGCGGATTTTAAAAAGTTCTCTTGTATATCCTTTGGAATAATTCCATCATATGTATGATTCCAGCTTGTTTTTGCTACTTTCTGAACTTGCGGAATATCCTCAACCGTCATCTTTCGAATGAAAAAGTCCATATGCAATAAGCCTTTCGATATAATTTTTTCTGTGAACACTTTCCAAAATAGAGTAAATCATAAATTTCCTCTTTTAATTACCAATTTTAACAAAATGGATTAGCTATTTATATACTTAATATTAAAATTTTTTAAAAAATATTTTTTTATTTCTTGGTGATACTTTTATAGAAAAAGCTATAATGATACTAATGAAATTTTTAGGCAGGTGATGAAATGCCACAAAAAACAATTATATTTACTGGAGGGGGATCTGCAGGACATGTAACCCCTAATATAGCCGTTATGAATGAACTTGATAAAAGGAAATGGAATATCTCATATATTGGGTCAAAAAACGGAATAGAAAAAGAATTGATATTAAAAATGAATATTCCTTATTATGAAATATCAAGCGGGAAGCTAAGGAGATATCTTGATTTTGAAAATGTAAAGGATGTTTTCCGTGTTGGAATTGGCTTTATGGAAGCCAGATCCATTTTAAAGAGGCTAAAGCCAGATCTAGTATTTTCTAAAGGCGGATTTGTTTCTGTGCCTGTTATCATGGCAGCAAGTTCATTGAAGATTCCGATCTTCATCCACGAAAGTGATATGACACCAGGACTTGCTAATAAAATATCTCAGCGTTTTGCAACAAAGATTTTTACTTCGTTTGAAGAGGCTGTAGCATTTTTTCCTCAAAAAAAGGCAGTCGCTATTGGTTCCCCAATCAGACGCGATATTTTTAACGGTTCATCCATTAAAGGGAAGGCTTACCTCGGATTCAATGATGAACGTCCTATCTTAACCATCATGGGTGGAAGTCTAGGAGCGAAAAAAATAAATGATACAGTTAGATTATCTATTGATGCGTTAACTAAAAAATATCAAATTGTTCATTTATGTGGAAAGGGTCATTTAGATGAAGGCCTTTCTACTAAAAATAACTATAAACAATTCGAATATATTCATGAAGAATTACCAGATATATTAGCAGCTACAAATTTAATCATAACAAGAGGCGGGTCCAATGCTATATTTGAATTTTTAGCTCTACAAATTCCTATGTTGATTATTCCGCTTACAAAAAAACAAAGCAGAGGGGATCAACTATTAAATGCAAAATCCTTTAATGGAAAAGGATATGCAATAACATTAGAAGAAGAAAATCTAACTGGCCACTCACTCATCCAAGCCTTAGGTTTTATCGAACAAAACAAATTAAACATGATCAAGAAGATGAAAGACTCTAGCATGGAGGACGCCTTGACAGTGCTGGTGAAGGAGATTAATCAAATATGAAGTAATAGATGACGCTTCCTTGTATTGAAGCGTATTTTATTTGTATTTCAAATAGAGTGGTTTTGGAAAAAACAACTTAATAAATGTTAAAATGTAGAAAATTAAATCAATAATTTTCCCATTAAATATCCATACTACTTTTTGAGGTGAAGTTTATGTACAAATTGTTATCACACAATGACTTGGATGGAGTTGGATGCGGTATTTTAGCAAAGATTGCATTTGGAGATCAGGTAAAAGTCCGATACAATTCCATATCAAGTCTAAACCGAGAAGTAGAATGGTTTTTAGAAAATGATCAAAAAGATACCTATTTGTTTATAACAGATTTGTCTGTAAATGAAGAGAATGAAAAAAGATTAGAAGCTTTTTTTAAAGCTGATGGTAAAGTTCAGTTGATTGATCATCATAAAACTTCTATTCATTTTAATGATTATGGGTGGGCACATGTTGTTGTTGAAGATGAGGAGGGAAAATTAACCTCGGCAACCTCCCTTTTTTATGAGCATCTTGTAACTCATCAATTAATTAGACCTTCTGACACCTTAGCGGAGTTTGTTGAACTCGTAAGACAATATGATACATGGGAATGGGAGAAAAATAACAATCATCACGCACACCGTCTAAATGCTTTGTTTTTTCTAGTATCGATTGAGGAATTTGAAGAAAAAATGATAGACAGATTGATATCAAGCGCACATTTTTATTTTGATGATTTTGAAATGAAAATACTGGATATGGAAGATGCGAAAATCGAACGCTACATCCGACGAAAAAGAAGGGAAGTCGTTCAGACAAAAATAGGTGCACATTTTGCCGGCATTGTTTATGCTGAATCCTATCATTCAGAGCTGGGAAATGAGCTGGGAAAAGAATTTCCGCATCTTGATTATATAGTTATTTTAAATATGGGAGGAAAACGTGTAGGATTTCGAACAATTCATGATCATATTGATTTGTCAGAAGTAGCAGGCCATTTTGGAGGGGGCGGTCATGCAAAAGCATCGGGCTGCTCATTAACAGAGGAAGCTTACAAGAAGTTTGTAGCAGGTACATTTCTCCTGGAACCGCTGCGAGAAGATGCGAAGCAAAATCGGTATAACTTGAAACGATCTTCGTTCGGCTCACTCTATAAAAACCGAAAAGATGATATCTTTTTTGTCTATTCTATCAATGAACATGAATGGATGATCGAAAAAAATAGGATCAAAATGGATGGGGATTTTGCAAACTTTGAGGAAGCGGAAAAGTTCTTAAAGAGAAATGATGAGGCATGGCTTGCATGGGATGATACATTTGTTAGCTTTTTAATGGATGGATTGAAAAGGGATAAATAAAATAGATAATCAACGTTTTTTTCTTTAAAGGGAGGGGGCTATCTTAATGGAATTGTTTCAATTTGACAAATCATCTGGTAAATACATAGATCATTATAATTCTAATTTCATTATGTCAAGAATCGTTAAAACAGAAAAAGCATCACAAATTGGCTGCATGCACTTAGATGCAAATGGAATAATTGGCTTCCATCAAGCCGTTGTCCCACAACTGCTCCTTGTTGTTAATGGAGAAGGGTGGGTTCGAAGCGACGATGGATTAAAAGTAAAGATAAAGAAAGGTGAAGCCGTATTTTGGGAAAAAGGTGAAGGGCATGAAACTACAACGGATAAGGGACTAACAGCAATTGTTATTGAATCCGAAGAGCTTACGCCATCTGCCTTTATGTTGAAAAAAGATTAGATATTAATATCATTCATTTTGATCACCGAAATGTAAATTTGTCAAAATCCCCCTTTTTCTAATAAATATGAAATGATATGATAAGAATATATGTTCGGGATGGGGTTATGATCATTAGAAGTGAATTAGATATCATACGGCTAATTGAAAAAGATCAATGGATGATCGAAATTTTACAAGCTGTAAAGTCATTGGAATTATCAGATAACTGGGTCTGTGCCGGTTTTGTTCGTTCTAAAGTTTGGGATACATTGCATGGTTTTGAAGAAAGAACACCAATTCCAGATATTGATGTGATTTATTTTGATAAAGATAATATTGATGAAATGAAAGAGAAAATTCTTGAAGAAAAACTAAGGGAGCTAATCCCAAATATTCCTTGGTCAGTGAAGAACCAGGCAAGGATGCATGTTGTTAATAATTTTCCGCCTTATTCATCATCTTTTGATGCCATTTCTAAGTTTCCAGAGACCGCAACCGCTTTAGGTGTAAAGTTAAATGAGGAAGGCAAAGTGATACTAATAGCTCCTCATGGAATAGCTGATGTGATCAATTTAGAATTAAAGCCAACACCTTATTTTGTTGGAACTCAAGATCTGATAGAAATATATAGAAATAGAATGTTCAAAAAGAGATGGAAATCGATATGGCCAATGATAAAAATGAATAGCTTGTAAAAAAGAAGGAGATTATCCTTCTTTTTTTCTATCAATTTTCAAGACTAAAGTAATAAGATTGATGAATATACTCATCATGATTTGAACACTTTTCCTTTTTATGTAAAATAATTATTCTTAGGAAATAAAAAAAGTATGATGCTTTTATCTAAGGGAAAACTACCCTAATATAGGAGGATGTGAAAAGCATGATTCGGACTTTTGCTGTTACAAATGATCATAAGCTTTTAGAGGATATAGTGTTAGACCGACTAAATGATTCAAATATTAAATGGTTTTGGATTGACTTTGAAACTCCTAATGAAGGAGAAATGATGGTTCTAAAAACACATTTTAATTTTCATCCTTTAGCAATTGAGGATTGTATGCATTTACTGCAACGACCAAAATTGGATTACTATGAGGGTTATGATTTTTTTGTATTACACTCTTTAAACCAAAATACACTTTTCCCAGAAGAAGTTGATGTATTTGTTGGTAAAAACTTTATCATTACATTCCATTTATCCCCGTCACCTGAAATCGTAATGGTTCGACAGAGATTAAAAGAGGAGAATAAGATACAAAGAAAAGGTGCCCTGCACATTTTTTATTTATTAATGGACAAGATAGTCGATGAGTATTTTCCAGCGCTTTATAAAATTGAAGATGATTTAAATGAAATAGAAATGAAAGATGCCAATCGGAATTTAATGGAAGAGGTTTTTGGGATAAGGAGCCAGCTGTTAAAATTACGACGAACCATTTTACCAATGCGAGAATTGCTTTATCGAATCTTAAACTCTGAACGGGTGATTATTCCAAAAGATGAAAGAGCTTATTTTATGGACATATATGATCATTTGCTTAAGCTTTCAGAGATGATTGAATCAAACCGTGAATTGACAAATGATCTTCGAGACAGCTATATTTCTCTAAATTCTGATCGAATGAATAATATTATGAAGACATTGACTGTCATGTCATCTATTTTTATTCCTCTTACATTTATTGCAAGCATTTATGGTATGAACTTTGAAAATATGCCAGAGCTAAGCTGGCAGTGGGGCTATTTTGGAGTATTAGGAGTAATGCTTACAGTTGGATCGGGCTTGTTAATTAGTTTATGGAGAATGGGATGGTTTAAATAATACATATAATAAATATTGCAATTATAGAATCATTATTATCGTTAATAGACATTCTAAAGGCATCGTATTCAAAAACTAATTTATAACTTGACTTTTGAATAATGAGTTTAACATTACTATGCAATAAGGAAAAACAATAAATACGGAAGTGATAACACCAGGAGTAAGTGAACGAAATAAGATAGACTGCCCAATATGAGTAAATACATGAAGAAGGAAAATGATAATAATAATAGTAAAGAAATAAATGTTGCCAAGTGAACCATGATTAACATATTGAATTGCCATAAAAGTAGAACTACTAACAAACAGAAAGATAACCAATACCGAAACAGAAAATTGTGCTGTTGTCATTGAAAATTGATTGATGACTCGATTAGCCATTCTTCTCGGTAATCTTTCATAAATGACATCTGAATTTTTTTTCATCCACTTTTCAACCATAATAATTTCTTCAAAATCATGAAGGATAAATATAATTGGAAATAGCCAGATAAGTGTTTGAACATCAATCCATTGTTCCATAGTCTTCACCCATTCTAATTATTATTACTCACAATAAATAACAGTACAAAGCTAATGATTGCTGGGTAAAGCTGGCATTCTGTACAAATTCATAATCAAGATATTGTTATAGAGGCTATAAAGAACAAATCCTTAAACGAAAAGATAACATCGATAATAAAGGAAATTTGCAGAAAAACTCATGATAATATGAAAGAAAATGTAAACTTTAACATCAAAAAGAAATCTGCATAGAAATTAAATCGATTTTTACGTCTGCACCCACTACAAAATTGAGGACAGTTTTTTATAAGTCATTATTTAATTCTACTAAAAGACTCCCTATTTCTTTTCCATTAATGACCTCATCTGCATACATATCGAAATCAGTTGGTTCCCAATTTACAATTACTAATTTTGCGCCATTTTCTTTCGCGATAAGTGGAAACTGATTTGCCGGTGTAACACTTAGCGAGGAGCCTAATACGATAAAAAGTTCGGATTTTCTCGCTTCATTTAAGGCAAATTCGAAGGGCGCTTCAGGTAAAGATTCCCCAAATAACACAATCGAAGGACGAAGTATTCCTCCGCACTCACAATAATAGGCTTGATTAAGATATTCTTCACTGCTGTATACCTTTAAACAAGACTGGCAATGAAGCTTTTGCAATGTGCCATGAAGTTCTGCTACTTTTTTATTTCCTGCTGCTTGATGGAATCCATCAACATTTTGTGTAATAATTGATTTGATTACGCCAGTCTTTTCCCATTCAGCTAAAATATTATGCCCTTTATGTGGCTGACATTCCTTTACTCCTAAAACACGTTCCCGATAAAAGGCTATAAATTCTTCAACATCATCATTCAATGCTCTTGTACTAGCAATTTTGCTAGGATCTTTTTTATTCCATAATCCTTGTTTAGAAGAGCGAAAATCTGGTAAACCACTTTCAGTTGACATGCCTGCACCTGTAAATACAACCGTATACTTCGACTCATTTAGCCATTTTGGTAATAACATATACTGATCCTCTTTTCATTCGATCATATTATTCATTTATTTTAACATATACTTTTATTTAACAAGAAGATTCACGATTTTATTCGATTTTCAGCTTTGTTTGATTGACAACCAATCAAACAATATGATATTAAAATATTAAGATTAGCACTCTGATTGGAAGAGTGCTAATCATCCAGTTTTAAATTTGGAGAGGAGCGGTTATTTTGGAAAAAAAGCAATTTCAAGCAGAATCGAAAAGGCTATTAGAAATGATGATTAACTCTATTTACTCGCAGAAAGAGGTTTTTTTAAGAGAGTTAATTTCAAATGCAAGTGATGCTATTGATAAAATCTATTATAAAGCATTAACAGATGATACATTAACTTTTAATAAAGACAGTTATTACATAAAAGTTATTCCTAACAAAGCGAACAGAACATTAACTATAATTGATACCGGAATTGGTATGTCGAAAGAAGATCTTGAAAATAATCTTGGAATCATTGCCAAGAGTGGTTCATTAGCTTTTAAATCTGAAAATGAACTAAAAGATGGTCATGATATTATTGGCCAGTTTGGTGTTGGATTCTATGCTGCATTTATGGTAGCTGATGTTGTTACAGTAATTAGCAAAGCATTAGGACAAAAAGAGGCTTACAAATGGGAATCTGAAGGTGCAGATGGATACACGATTACACCTTTTGAGAAAGAACAGGTTGGTACAGAAATCATCCTGAAAATTAAAGAGAATATAGAAGAAGATAATTTCGATGAGTACCTTGAGGAGTATCGATTAAAAGCGATCATTAAGAAATACTCTGACTTTATCCGCTATCCAATTAAAATGGATATGACCGGAAAAAGACCGAAAGAAGGAAATGAAACTGAATTAGAGGACTATACGGAAGAACAAATTATTAATAGCATGGTTCCGATTTGGAGAAAAAATAAAAATGAGTTAACGACAGAGGATTATGAAAAGTTTTATACTGAAAAACACTATGGATTCGACAAGCCGTTAAAACATATTCACATTAGTGTAGACGGGACAATTAGATACAATGCCATTCTTTATATCCCTGAGAAAATTCCGTTTGATTACTATTCAAAAGAATTTGAAAAGGGACTTGAGTTATATTCGAATGGTGTATTAATTATGAATAAATGCTCTGACCTGCTGCCAGATTACTTTAGCTTTGTTAAAGGAATGGTAGATTCTGAAGATTTATCTCTCAACATTTCTAGAGAAATGTTACAGCATGATCGTCAGTTGAAGTTGATTGAGAAAAACTTGAACAAAAAAATTAAAAGCGAATTGTTAAGCGTACTGAAAAATGAACGAGAGAAGTACGAAGAATTCTATAATTCCTTTGGAAGACAGTTAAAATTCGGAGTTTATAATGACTTCGGAACTCATAAAGAAGTTTTGCAGGACTTAATCATGTTCTATTCTTCAAAAGAGAAAAAGATGGTCACGCTAGATGAATATGTTTCTAGAATGACGGAGGATCAAAAGTATATTTACTATGCTTCTGGTGAATCAAATGAAAGAATTGAAAAGCTGCCGCAAACAGAATTATTAGCAGAAAAGGGCTACGAAATACTATATTTCACTGATGATATCGATGAATTCGCCATTAGAATGCTAATGAATTATAAAGAAAAAGAATTCAAATCTGTTTCAAGCGGAGACCTAGGCATTGATGAAGATGAGAATCAAAATGCTGACGAAAATGAACAAAACGAAAATAAAGAGCTTTTTGACTTTATGAAAAATGTTTTAGCAGACAAAGTTAAAGATGTAAGGCTTTCAAAAAGATTAAAGTCACATCCAGTTTGTCTTGCTACGGATGGGGAAATTTCGATTGAAATGGAAAAAGTACTAAATTCCATGCCAGATAATCAAAATATTAAAGCTGACAAGGTATTAGAAATAAATAATAATCATGAAGTATTCCAATCATTAGTAACAGCTTACACTAATGATAAAGAGAAATTGAAATTATATACAAATCTGCTCTATAATCAAGCGTTATTAATTGAAGGGTTGCCAATCAATGACCCTGTTGAATTTACGAACGATATTTGTAAGGTAATGGTTTGATTGTAAAGGGAGTGTAGAAACGATTCGCAGTTCCAGGAGCTGCAAAGGGATATTAATCATTGTAAGAACCTATCAATAGGATAGGTTCTTATTTCATTTATAAAGTTGTTAGTTCGTATTATTGGTATACATCTGTCAGGTACAAATAACTAAATTTTTTTCTGTTGTATAGGACAAGTTTGGATTTGGGAAGGCTGAATGGTAAGGAGGCGATGTTTAGATGGAGACGTTTGAGGCTTTATCTTTAATGATTAGCTTTGGTATGTTGGTAATCGCCGTTCTAGAATTTAGAGACAAGGATAAGAATTCTTGAACACGCTGAAAAGGCGTGTTTTTTTCTGTAAATCGTGTTCAAGATTTTCTAATAAATAGAATCAAATGCTGATTAATTATGTTATCATTAAATAGGAAAATAAATCCATTAACATGTTATAAATGGGGGGTTATGATGACAGGAACGATCGCAGTTATTATGATATTTTCAATTCCAATTATCGCAATTGTGACAGATCATTTTCAAAAACAATCAAAAGTGAAGCATAAAATGATTCAAGATCAACTCGAACTTGAGAAGCTAAAACACGAAAATTATTTAATTGAAACACAAAAAATGCGAATAGAACTTGAACAAATGCAGATTGAAGACTCTCATAGTAAGAAAAAATTGTTATAATAGATGTGGCCTTTCTTTCAGAGAGGTCTTTTTCTATGACAACATTTTTAGTTGATTTAAAAGGAGAAGCCGTTGATGAAGACCTTCCATACGGACCACTTGAAACGATTTGGCAATTTGACGCGGATCTAACAGCAAGACATAAGTTTCCAGCGGTTAACCCAATCTACTCTACTTCTTCTGTACTCGAAGGAGCTCATCTAGATCAAACTCATCTCACTATCCAACAGCGCGCACAAAAACTTCTGCGCCGGTACCGGGAGCTTCGTTCATTAGTCAATGCAGGCGGCATGGAGCGAATCCCAGCATCAGAAATCCAAACTTTTAAACGTGGAGAAAGACTTGAAGCTTATTTAACACAGCCATTTTATGTAGCAGAAGAGTATACAGGGAAGAAGGGGGAAATCAGTCCGTTTACATGAAACATTACAAATTTCCCGAACGAGAAAGCCCACACCGGGCATAGCCTGTCTTAGACGTGGGATGAAAGTGAGGTCAGATACGGAGTGCCGCTAAAAAGTCTAATTGTTAGCGGTACTTCAAGTATCTGAAGATTAATATAGAAACATATGTTCTTTTTTCTGTAAATCTGATATAATAGGAATAACATTAAACAAACAAAACAAAATAATCAGTTTTGTAATTTAAAGAAATATTGGGTTAGAAACGAGCCCAGCAGTCGATAAGCACCGCTGACTGAGGTGTTTGGCTGCGGAAGTCTTGAGCAAACGCTTTGTAGTGTCTATATGTTGTACCCTATTTGATGGATTAAAATGGGGGAGAGTATAGAAGAAACAAGCTAGTCGTTCAAGAACCCCATTGCTTTAGCTGTGGGAGTTTCAGATGATGTAAGAAAGATACTAGACGGTGCAGTTGATTCTTTAGAAATTGAACAAATAAATTATATTGGTCAGTTGATAGAAAAATAATTTATCGCAGATTAACGGGCAGTAAGACCCCCACTACAAGGTTGCGAGAGAATCAAAGAAACCTAAGTGGGGGATCAACTGCCCGTAAAGGCCCGACGACGGACACTACGTCCTAGTCAGGCGAAAGCCACAGGACGTGGCGTTTTGAGCGTGATTGGTTCAACTAACCATCAGTGGGGGATGAAAGAACCCCCCACTGATGGAAGTTTCACTTTATTCAAAGGAGTAAGAAATGAAAGTAAGAATGTTAGCTATTGACGAAAAGCCTCCAATTGATTTGTTATTATTAGCAGATCCTTCCATAGAAATGATCGAGGATTACATTCATATGGGGGAATGCTATGTTTCAGAGTGGGATGGAAGCATTCAAGGAGTTTTCGTATTGCTTTCAATTCGGCCTGGAATTGTTGAGCTAGTCAATGTGGCTGTATCAAAGGAACATCAGGGCAAAGGCTATGGCAAGAAATTGGTTTTAGCTGCAATCGACATAGCAAAGTCAAAAGGCTATAAAACGATTGAAGTTGGAACTGGCAATTCAAGTATAGACCAGCTCGCACTTTATCAAAAATGCGGATTTCGAATGATGTGGATAGACAAGGATTTTTTTATACGCCACTATAATGAATTAATCTATGAAAATGGAATTCAATGTGTTTATATGGTCCGGTTATCGTTGGATCTTTATTAGAATGATAAAACAAAGTTTTTGATGAACCCTTTGTCTGGGTTCTTTTTTTCTCAAAAGAAGGGAAAAAATAGAAACACATTGAAATATAATCTGACTTAGATCAGGAAAAGCGAATTCAAATCTTTGAGAGGTAGGTTGGTTCCAATACTTTTTTTCTAGCAGCTTGCCAAGTTTATGGCTTCATACCAAGGGCAATTTATGATGGAGAAACCTTAATCGGTTTTGCATCACAAGGTTTGAATAAGGAAACAGAAAGATACGAATTAATAAGCCTAATGCTTGGACATGCATTCCAGAGAAAGGGTTATGGGCTCCCGATATTAATGGCAGTTATTGACGAAATGGCTGAAATGTATCCATGTAAAGAAATATATTTGTCCGTTATTTATAATAATAAGGCTGCCATACATTTATACGAGAAAATAGGGTTTAAGCCAACCGGAGAGATTGAGGAAGGGCATCATCCAGAACCTATTTATCGTTTAGATATGAATGATTACTAAAGCCAAAAAATATAAGGGAAAAAAGTCTCTAAGATTCTTGTAAAGCTCTTATAAAAATAAGAGCTTTACAAGAATCTTTTATTATTAAGAATATCCCTAAGCTACATTAACTTTGTGTTAAAATTAGTAATTTTTCTGCTATTCTTGCACCAAAATAATTATAATATATAAGAATCAATTGACTTTTTTTGCACGAAAATTTGTGTTAAAATAACTTTCTGGTTTTAGTCTAAAAACTTAAGCAGCTCTTTTTTTTGAAAGACACATCATAAACATCCTTTTTAGAAAAGGAGAAGGAGTACGTATGTCAGTAAAAACAGAAAATAACAATGAAGCATTTTCCATTAAAACCATCATAGGACCGCTATTAGCTGTCATTGTTGGTATGATAATGGTAATTCTTGATAGTACGGCGATGAATGTTGCCTTGCCTGGAATAGTGGAAGATTTTAATTCTGATGTTTCGACTATGCAATGGTCCATAACAGGTTACACACTTGCATTATCAGCTGTCATTCCTTTAGCTGGTTGGATGACAGACCGATTTGGGGCAAAAAGGATATTTTTAATTACAATCGCCTTGTTTACACTTGGTTCCGTTCTATGCTCTGTTGCACAAACCCCTGAACAGCTTATCCTCTATCGGGTTATTCAAGGGCTGGGGGGAGGAATGGTAGCACCAATAGGAATGGCCATTATTTTCCGACTTGCACCTCCTGATAAGATAGGTGCTATAATGGGAACACTTGGGGTTCCGATGCTATTAGCACCGGCACTAGGGCCTGTTTTAGCAGGATATCTTGTAGAATACGTTACTTGGCATTGGATTTTCCTTATTAATTTGCCAATCGGTATTATTGCAATTTTGGTTGGAATGAAATTTTTACCGGAAGTTGAACGAAAGACCGTTCCATCCCTTGATTATTTAGGAATTATATTAGCACCTATCGCATTCGCAATGCTAGCCTATGGAGTGAGTGAAGGGGGCAAAAGCTGGACTTCAACGGAAACTCTTACCGGATTAATTGTAGGTGGAGTTGCTCTCATTCTATTCATTATCGTCGAACTTCGTCAAAAGCAGCCTTTATTAGAGCTGAGAGTTTTTGGATCTTCTGACTTTAGAAAAGGGATTGTGATTGCATGGATTTCCCAAATCGCATTATTTGGGGTTATGATTATTGTCCCGTTATTTTTACAAACAGTAAGAGGTTACGGTGCATTAGATACTGGTTTAATTCTACTTCCACAAGCTCTAGCATCAGGTGTTATGATGCCAATCGGAGGGCGTTTATATGATAAAATAGGTGCTCGTCCATTAGCTATAACAGGCTTGTCTATTATTACTGCAGCGCTTGTTATGCTTTCACGAATTTCTATGGATACAACTACTGGATATATCATTGCATGTTTAGTAATGATGGGAGCAGGAATGGGACTATCCATGATGGCGATTAATACCCATGTTCTTCAGTCCGCTCCAAAACATCTTGTAAGTCGCGTCACACCATTAACAACTGCGGCCCAACAAGTAATGGTTTCATTTGCAGTAGCAGGTATGACTGGGTTCCTAACGTCAAGAATTACTGATCATATGACAGAAATAACTAACCCAATTGAAGCTACCGTTTCTGCCTATGGTGACACGTTCCTTCTAGCTGCAGGGATTGCATTCGCAGGGGCACTTCTAGGAACAATCCTTAGTAGACCAAAACAACAGCCGGAACATACACCAGATGATGAAACAAAAGAAGCGAATGCCTCAATGATGGCAGGACATTAAAAAGTAAAATGGATGATCTTTCTATCTAATAAATTGATCTTCCGTAATCGGGCGTTATCCTTGAACAAGGATAACGCTCATTTTTTAAACTAAATTTAAACTACAGGTCACCTCAATTTTCCTTTTGCTGAGTAAACTGGAATTTGAGGTGATTTTATTTTTATAAAAAATGGGGAATTATTAAAGTTCTCTTCGTAACCACTATTTTGTTTAAAAGGTCAACCAGAAATATCTGGTTAAGCTTATTTACGATCGGGAGCAATTTTGCAGGGCTTTATTACTTAAACGAGAAGGGTGAATGTTTTTTGAGCTTATATCATAAGAAACATATGAGGCCAGAAATAGCCGATAAAACATATTTGACTAAAGGATGGGGCTATGTTGCAGCTCTTGCACTGTTGCCTTATGCGATTTTAAAATCGCTTTGGGCATGGGGATCAACGGTAGGAATTACAACAAAACAAGCTGTAGAAAACGTAGCAGGGTTTGGTGAAACATTAAAGGAAGGACCGGCTTTTCTATATACGTTATATACCATCGGATTAGACTTCACAGCTATCTTGGCGATACTGGCATCTATATTTGCTTTAGCTCTCGTGACTTCCTGGGGGGAGAAACTACCAAAATGGTTATTAATCATACCAGGATGGTCAGTTGGAATGTTGACAGTTCTAATTAGCTTCTTGACAGTTCTTCAATTTTTAGGAGTGCTTCCAAAGGGATACAACGAAGGATTAGCAAGTTGGGTGTATGTGGTAACGTATGGTGGATTGTTCTTGTGGGGAGTAACTGTATTTATGGCGACTCTATCGTTCCAGCATCGGATGAGAAACAAACAGTCTATTGAAAAAAGGTATATTAGTCAATAATCTACTTCGAGTGCCATGTGTGTGAAAGCCTATAGGACTATAAGTTAAAGAGGTGAAAATCAAAAATGAAATATGACTTTATTATATCAGGAGGTGGGATTGCTGGATTGACAACAGCAATTGCATTGCAAAATGAAGGGTATCATGTCAAGGTACTTGAACGTATGAAAGAATTGAAAGTGGTTGGTGCAGGTCTGGGACTTGGCGCTAACGCTTGGAAAGGACTTGCGCATTTGGGGATTACAAATGACTTGGAAATGAACTGCAACCTCATAAAAAGTACGAAATTCCTAGATCAAAAAGGTAATTTGATAAGTGAAATGGACATTGATCGCTTAAACCGTAAATATGGAGTTGCTTATTTTACTATCCATCGTGCGGATTTGCAGAAAGTACTCATTCAACGACTTCTACCCGGAACACTTCAATATGGAAAAAAAATCATTAATTTTGAACAAAATGAAACTGGTGTTACGGTGTATCTGGAAGATGGAAAAAGCGTAGAGGGGGACGCGCTTATTGCTGCTGACGGCATTCATTCTGCCGTACGGAAAAAATGCCTTCCTGACATAAAACCACGTTATTCAGGTTATACATGTTGGCGTGCTGTAGTAAAAGTTCCGAATAAAAATTATGTACCGGGAGAATTTACTGAAACATGGGGTTCAAAGGGTCGATTTGGCATTGTTCCTCTAACGAACGATCAAATATATTGGTTCGCATGTGTCAACGCGCCTTTTCAAGACAAAGATTTCTCGGCTTTTAAAACGATTGATTTGTATCACCTATTTCATGATTATCATTCTCTTATACCGGAGATACTCAAATGGACTCCTGACGAAAACCTTATATGGAATGACATTATTGATCTGAAGCCGTTAAGCCGATTTGCCTTCGATAAGATGTTGCTAATAGGTGACGCTGCACACGCAACTACCCCTAATATCGGTCAAGGAGCAAGTCAAGCAATTGAAGATGCAATCATACTGAGCAATGTTTTAAAGAAGTACAAAAATATACAAGATGCTTTTTGTGAATTTGAAAAACAGCGAATTCCAAAGACAAAAAAGATTATCAATCTGTCATGGCGAATAGGAAAAGCCGCACAGTTAGAAAATCGACTTCAAATTCGTATTCGTAACTTAGTTATAAGAATACTGCCAGCTAAAATTCAAGAAAATCAGTTAGAAGCCGTTTTTCACACGGATTTTTAATTACAAAAGACCATTTTGTCATGATTTAGATCACCTGCCGCATTGAGAAGCTCATCTTTGATCACATCCATTGGACGTACTATTAATATATTAGATTTTAGGAGGATGAAATGGAACCGAAAATAAATATCAATAATTCAACACATTTTTCCTGGCTGTCGCGCTGGCCTCAATGGACCGGGTATGCTGCAGCTATATGGTCCATTATATATGGGTTACTCGGGCTATACTGGTTATTAGGAGGAATTGGATTTCCTTACGGTAAAAACGATCCAAGGGCAGAAATGATGGGATCATTTTTATCCAATTTTAATGTTAATGTCGGGGGTCCAGTCATTGCGATAGCTGGATTGGTAGGGACGGTAGTAGCTCTAGCGATGGTAATGACATGGGGGAGTCGTTTTCCTCGTACAATATTACTCTCCTTTGCGTGGATAATGAGTGTAACACTTATATTTGTAGTTCCAGATTCTAGAATTGTACAGAATTTTGCTTATTTGTTTCTACTTCACTTTGATCTGCTGGACTGGAAAGTTTTTAATCAAGTTTTTTGTATAGTTGGTGGGTCCATTTGGGGAGCTACTGCAATAGCATACTTTCGTCTTACAAAAGATGCTTGCGGTAATTGCGGCAGAAATGACGCTAACGAAGTATCATTAGTGAAAGGAGCACAATGGGGAAAGTGGTTTACCTATATGGCCGTCATTATGGCGTTGCCATACGGCATTGTCCGATGGGCGTGGGCCTTAGGTATTCCTCTGGGGACAACCAACTTATCAATGGTCGGGAATGAAGACATTGTATTAGTTGATACTATACTGGGTGGATTATGTATTGGCGGTGGAATTTTGACCCTTGGACTTATTCAGAGATGGGGAGTGATTTTTCCAAGGTGGTGTTTATTTCTAGCAGGTAAACAAATTCCAATCTGGTTTGTTGTGGTACCCGCTATATTGATGTCGGCTATTATCACGATAACGGGGATAAAGCTCAGTCCACAATTCATATATATGATAGTTAATGGTTCAATTAATCATGAAAATTGGGGAGAATTTGTTCCTTTTTTGTTCTGGTTACCATGGGGAATATCCCTAGGGATAGCAACTCTGGCCTATTATTTAAGAAGACGGGGTCGATGTAAGCATTGTGGTAAACTTTAGTACTCATCGTTTATCTGCCGAGGACCCCATGAAGCTTTAAAATAGATAACACCAGGAGAGCTCTACATCCCATTAACTTAATATGAAGAGAAGAGGGATTACGATGCAACCATTCGATCACTGGAATACTTGGAAAGATGTTGCTTCTCAGTCATTTGGATTCTCATTTGCCTCCGTAAACCCAGATGGAACTCCACGTGTTACTCCGATTGGATCACTAATACTCAGCAAAGATGAGCCAAAAGGTTTATATTTCCAAATTTTCACTTCCAAAATGACACGAAACCTGGAACGGAATAATCGAGTCTGTATTCTTGCTACTAACAGTAGTAAATGGTTTTTGTTACGATCGTTTCTTTCCAGAAAGTTTAAGACTCCTCCAGGAGTACGGTTGTCAGGAATGGTTGGAGAAAAAAGGATCGCAACGGAGGATGAGATTCAATCGTTAAAAGAAAGTTTAGGATTGTTAGGGCGTTTTTTAAAAACTGGTCCTGAAGGTCTTAACATCAAGTATGTTCGCGAAAATCACTTTGACTCCGCTAAACCAGTTTACGTTGGAAAATTGACCAAAGGACTCTTTGAATAAGTTTACAATTTTATGTGGTCAGCAACTCAAACATGTTGCATAATTTTGGTTATTTTTAAAAGTAGTCTTAGAGGATGTCCTTTGATTTTGATCACTTTTTGTTGAAAAAAAAAAGGAAATGGTGGAATAAACTTATATTGATTTAATTTGTTGCATAAATCCAATTAAATAATAAAATCAAATTCTTTGGAGGTTTTATGAATATTCAGATCATGCAGTATGCGGACTTTTCTCTTGACGAAATCAGGGGGGGATTCGGTTTCCACAAGATGGAAAACAGCGACACCACTTACTGCGATGAGGTTGCTGCGTTCCTCGACGCTAAGAACGCGAAACGCGCAAGAAGATTGACCAGCTGGAAAAGGTCAGTCGGCTGCTAAACATAGCAACCGGAACGTTAAGGGACTTTAATACTGAAAGCGACCAACGGTTAGCAGAATTCGTCCTCAAGCTTTATAAGGATATCCGAGAGAATGAACCGGGAATTTCCAAGGAGGGTTGTGATCAACATCAAGGTTAGGAATTTTTATTATCTGATTGCAGGTGTTCTTGCGATGCTTTTTGCCGTCACGCATGCATGGAACGGACAATCCGCTGTGCTTCCGAAGCTCGATATTAGTGAGTTGTCCATGGATACCCAGACGGTATTTACGTATGTTTGGCACATTATAACGGCAGAAAATCTGGTCTTCGGAATCGCATTTATTTTCATGTCATTCCAAAGTGAGCGATCAAAGATCCGGTTTGCCGCATGGATGATCGCGGCGATCCTTATCGTCCGACTGATGGTCATTCTTGGCGTAACGGCAATGCTTGACGTTTCGGCTCTTACGGATACGCTTATAGATTCGATTGCAATCGTAATCTATGTCGCCTTGATCATACTGGGCACAACTATGAAGAAAAAGCAGTCCGGTGGTTAACAACTACACTAACAGAGATGTCCGAAGAACTTTTCTTTAAGTGTCAAATAGGCTCTTATTCCTTTCTCTACAATCAGACAGACTCTCCAATGAGTCTGTTTTTTTCTTTAACTTAAATGATCGATAAATTAAATTATTTAATGCGTAAATTAACTTATTGAATAAAAATATAAATTTTCATCAATTATTTTAAATGTTTATTTGAAAATTAAAAGATATGGTGTATGATATGAATAAATGAAAGAAAGGAGATCAGTATGGCGTATCCTTTACTCACTAATTGTCCTGTTTGCAGGAAGGCACTTAAAATTACTAAGCTACAGTGTAACCATTGCCAGACAACGGTAGAAAATGAATTTGAAGTTTCAAGACTTGCTGCTCTCGGTCAGGAACAGCTGCATTTTATTGAGATTTTTCTTAAATGCCGTGGAAATATCAAAGAGGTCGAGAAGGAGCTAGGAATTTCCTATCCGACTGTCAGAGGAAAATTAGATGAAATTATCTCTACTCTGGGATATTCCTCTCAAAAGAAACCGGAAGTGGATAAGAATAAAATTGTATCGTTATTGGAAAAAGGCGAAATTACGGCAGAGAAAGCCATTCAGTTATTAAAAGAGGGGGAAGTATAATGAATGATGAAATTTCGAGAGTCTTAACGCTGGTGGAGGAAGGAAAGATTGATAAGGAAAAAGCAAGTGAATTAATTAATATTTTACAAGGTAAAGATCAGCCAGAGCTAGTGACAATAAGAAAAGAAGTCCCATATGGAAATAAAATGTTAAAAATTCGTGTGACCTCCGAAAAAGGTGATAATGTAAATGTGAATTTACCGATTAATCTGGTAAAGGCTGTTTTAAAAGTAGGTACAAATATTGCTGAAAAAATACCTGAGGCAGAAAAATATGTAAAAGATATTAATGTTGACTTGCTCATCGAAGCAATTGAAAACGAATTGGACGGACAAATTGTTAACATCACCTCGGCCAATGGTGATAAAGTTTTCGTGGTGATTGAGTAGATTATGTTAAAAGTCAAGGTGAAAGTAAGGAATAAACGATTCTCCATTCCGGTTCCCTATGTTGTTTTAAATTTGGTTAGTTTGATTATTACATCAAAAAGGATAAATCGTTTTATAAATAAAGCAATTGAAAAGGATGGCAGCAAATTCATCCTCCCGGAAATTGAAAGAAAAGATTTGAAGCCGTTGCTGCAGGGATTTTCTAAGCACAGTGGAGTTATCCTTGTTGAAACGAAATTGAAAGATGGAACTGAGGTAGAAGTAAAGCTTTAAATAAAACTCAGCGATTATCGATTTAATGGAATAATGTTTATTGACAGAAGGGGAAGATTGGTTTATAAAAAGATGTACTATTTTGAAAAATTTGCACCGTTTTCCCCCTCGAATAATTTTATTTATAAGTGTGTTTTTTTAGTTCATTTCTTCCACTACCTTTCCCGCCTTATTAATGATCCACCAAATAGTTTGTTTTACAACCCCTGCCTACATCTCCTTTAATACCATTTTTACTATAAGCTTCCAACATTAATAAATAATACTGGATAAGATTGTCTTTTCCGATGTATTTTCAAATGAAGAAGGAATTTAAACAAAACTTAAATATGACCTCACTTTCATTTAACTTTCGATAGTTAAAATGAATTTGAGGTTATTTGGGGTTACAGAGAAGAGTGTAATCCATCTAAAATGAATCGAAAAATGGAGGGATAAGCATCTATGCAAAAAGCAAATATCAATAAAATATCAACAGATTCTAGAGTGAATATCTTTGAACGCTTTGAATGCTTTACAAAATCGTCTGTATGGCCTGCTTACGTTGGCTGTTTTAGCGCGTTTATGTATGCGGTATTCGTCAGATTTTATCATGCTGCTGGCGGCACGATCGGTATGCCGGGGGAAATGAAAGATCCCACAACTATTTATATGGGAAGTTACATCGCCGGTCTTGCAATTATGTTCTGTGGATTTATTTTAATTGCGCTTATTAAGCCTTGGAGTAGGTTCGTTCCACAACAGGTACCGTTGATTGGAGGCAGAAAGATTCATCCACTTATTGTATTGACTCCCACTCTTGTTGGCACTGCCTTTTTAATTGCGCACGGAGTAAGTGGAATGATTACAAGAGCGCTTCTGTTGGCAGATATCATTACAATTGATTTTCCTCGGTTTGTTGAAGTAGATGTTCGTGACCTAGCTTTATGGGGTTTATTATTCTACGAACCGTGGTTTTCCTTTTTGGGTATGATGGCTGGCTTAACTGCTGCTCATTATGCGCAAGCTTCTGGGGTTCGACAATCCTCTTTTAGACGGGGGACTGTCCTTTATTTAATCATTGTTTTTCTTTTAACAGCACTTTTTGCATCGTCTATGATTTTTGACTTCTCTGATAAAATCAGCTTTTAAATGTCATTTATTTTAAAAGAATTAGATGAAATGTTAGGATGGCATGGTAAAATTAGGTGGAATTTTCCTGTTTTATTATTGAGGGGAGGCACCTAGTTTATGAAGCTAACTATTTTGCATATTGAAGATGATCAAGAAATTGGCTCATGGGTAAGCAAATTTTTAACAGATTGTGGATACGAAGTCATTTGGATTACATCTGGTCATGAGGCAATGAAGCATATGGAGCGGGCTGATCTTGTTATTTTAGATATTATGCTGCCAGGTTTAGATGGATATACAATCGGTCAGCGTCTGAAGCAGAAGTACCCGAATACGCCAATCATGATGTTATCGGCAAGAACTTCAATGGAAGATAAGTTGCAAGGACTCACTTTCGCAGATGACTATATGACAAAGCCGTACCACCCTGATGAGTTAGCTGCACGTATTCAAGTATTAGTTAGGCGATTAGGAATTGTTTCACCAGAAATTATTCAGGTTATGCACTTGCGAATTGATCAGAAGTCAAACCGTATTTTGAATACAATTTCGAAAACAGACATCGTTTTGACCGGGAAACAATTTCATATATTTATGTATTTATTAGACCACTTGAATCAAATATTGACGAAAAAACAAATCTACGAAGCGGTGTGGGGAGATCCATACATTGAAGGGGATAAAACATTAATGGTTCACATACGCCTCTTGCGTGAAAAAATAGAGTTGGACACAAGCAAACCGCAAATTATTGAAACAATCAGGGGGATTGGATATAGGTTGAGATCATGAATATCATACAATCTTTAATGACTAGATATTTGTTTCTTATTTTATTTGCTTTAGTCCTTTTTCCTCTTATTCCTGCCATTTATTATTCTCATCTTCTTTTCAATCAAGTATTGTACGATCCAGATGAAATTGAAGACATATGGAAACGAGAGGCTGCTCAATTAGATGGTCAGGAAGAGGAGGTAATTCATCACCGTCTTCAGTCTATAAAAAATAAGTATCCAAAGGCTGAGATTTTCTGGATAAATGGAAGTGGCGAGTCTAGATTCATCGGAAATCGGTCTGCCGATATTCCTGAAAATTGGACATTTATCGATTCCCTTGTATTTATGGAGGAGAGCAAATTTCATGTGGATACGTTTTTACAAAATAAAGACCCTCAAAAAATATATACCATTACGGCATTAATAGGAAACGATCCTAGGCAAGGGGTAATGGTTTTTCAAGTTCCGATCACTGATACAAATCTTGGCAGTATTACTCTAAACGAAGACTTGCCATTTGTGATATTTTTTATCTCCACTTGTGGAGCTTTTCTATTAATCTCTTGGTTTTTCTTCTTTAATATACGCAAACGGCTTGTTAAGCTTCAATTTGCTATGTCTGAAATGGGAAATGAAGGGATCCCTGATGAAGTCGTGATTAGAAAAATGGATGAGATTGGAAGGCTGGAAGGTGCATTTAACGAGATGATCAACCAGTTGAAGTGCAGCAGGGAGAGGGAGAAAAAGGAAGAAAATCTTAGGAAACAGCTAATCGCTAATATATCTCATGACTTACGAACACCATTAACAGTCATAAGGCAGCACGTATATTCCGTAAAGAAATACCCAAAATCCTCTACAGAAATAGAATCACTTCAAATTGTTGAAAATAAACTAGATGATATGGATAAAATGATCAATAATCTTCTTTCTTACACACTGCTTTCAGCTGGTAAACATCCAATCGATATGCGAGACACGGATATATTGGATGAAGTTCGGAAAGTTATAGCGGAATGGTATCCTATATTCGAAGAGTGTAAGTTTGAAATAGATATTGATTTACCGGAAAAATCGCTGATATGGAAAGTAGACCCAATTTGGTTTAAAAGTATTTTGGACAACTTAATTCAAAATGTCACTCGACATACTCGCTCAGGACGATATATTGGAATTCAAACCGTGGAACGATTTGGATCAACCTTCATTGTTATTAAGGACAAGGGGGGTGGTTTTGGCCAAGAATCTGAAAATAAAGGTGCTGGAATTGGACTTTCAATCGTTTCGCTCATGATGAAGGAAATGAATTTAGATTGGGAAATTTCCACTTCTTCAGATGGAACCAGCATTTATTTGGGGATGAAAACTTAAACAAATCTTAAACTTGAAGTCATCTTAATGAACACCTTTGCAGTCTATCCTTTTTATAAGTACTTATAGAAAGGATTGTGTTCAAATGGAGATTAGTACTCAAGAATTAGAAAACAAACACGGGAAACACATGATAAGGTGGCATTCCTGGATTGGATATGCAGCTTTACTTTTCATAAGTTTAGCTATGAATCATCAATGGGGGAGAATGGTACCTTACTGGTTATTCATCATTTTTTCTTGGGCGTCTGTTGTTTTCTTACTCCCTTTTATACGTGATCTCAGATTGAAGGGAACACTTATTGAGGGTACAGCTATCCCGGTGGCCGAGGTGACGACATGGCAGTAACGGCAGAGCGGGCAACCTCACGATTGATGAAAATGCGTAGAATCTGTGGTTATGGCGCCACCATAGCGGTGACTCCGTATCTGTTGATCAAAATCGCCTGGACTTTCGGTCTCTTTCTTCCGACAGAGCAAATGGGCGCTGCCAGTTGGCGAGCGATCAACGCTGCTACCGTGGTTGTCGCCGCGGTCGGCCTCCTGCTGGCGATGGCGTTCTGCATGCCGTGGGGTGAACGGCTGCCTGCATGGCTGGTGGCACTGCCCGTATGGTTTGGTACCGGTCTTCTCGTTCCCATGCTCCTGCTAGCACCGGTCCTTGGCCCGGCCGCCATGACCCGGGACATGGAAGCAGGCGCCAATGACTTCTGGGTCTACGAGCAGATCTTCGTTATGGTCTCTCTGGTCGGGGTTGGTATTTGTCTGCCACTAGCTTTGGCAGGGTACACTAAGGCGCGGTGGCCGGAAGCGGTTGGCGGTCCGATCGACTGCGGGGAGCTTACGGGACACACCCGGCAGCTGCAAATCACCCTGGGCAGGCTCGTATCAGCCGGCTGCATTCTGCTCGGCATCATCAAGGTGTTCTGGGCGATAGGCGGCACCCTCGGCATCGACCCGGGTATGCTGGATGACCGTGATCTGTGGTGGCACCTGTTGACGTTGAGTACCGGCTTATGGGCCTTCGCGGGGGCGTGGGGCCTACTTGTACTGACCACCCGCCGCGGGTCACGGAGCTTCTTGCCCCCCATGGTGGCGGCATGGATCTCGTCGGGAATGCTGTTCTCTTATAACCTCTTTTCCGTCATTCGCTACGATTTTCAGTTCTCCCCGGAGTATCCGCTGGCAAGGGTGCTAACCACGGAGGCCGGCATTGTACTGGGCGTGATGATGGGGATGATCATCCTGCTGGTGCTGCACGACCGCCGGCGAGCATGATGAGACAGGAGTAATGGGGAGAATATTCTCATGGGAACCTGTTGATTTCCACGGCAGGTACTCAGCGAACGCGGGCGGTCCGGAAGCCTTCTCGTCGCTATCGTTCCTGAAGAATCTCCCTTTGATCCGCTTCTCCCGCTCCTATCAACAACAAATTAGCATTATCAATAGTGGGCTTTAATACAGTCTATCTTTATATATATTGTTTTTTTATGAAAAATTTAGTTTTCTTTAAAGCTATTTTCATTAAAATCAGATATGAATGAAATTTCTAAAATTTTATTGAGTACTCACACAAAATCGCTTACTATAGAAGTATCAAAGAACAAGGAGGCAATTTACATGAAAAACATGACTAATCAAACCGTACAAACATATAAGGGTGGAACACTTACTTAAATGTAAACGGTGTACCCCCTTTATATGTGTTTATTTAAATAACACAAAAAGGGGTAAATCATGCGTTTTCCAGTAAAAAAATTTTTCTCATATTATAAACCGTATTTAACGATATTTCTTACGGTATTGACGTGTGCCATAATCGTATCTGCTTTGACTTTGGTGTTTCCTTTGCTCGTTCGGTATATTACGAAAGATGTTCTGGAAGGAGACTTGTCCACTGCGCTAAGTGAAGTGTATTGGATTGGTGGGCTGATGCTTGTTATAGCTGTGATCCAGAATACCGGGAACTACTTTGTGGACTACAAAGGACATGAAATCGGTGCTCGTATGGAAAGTGATATGCGTAGAGAGCTGTTCACACACATGCAAAAGCTTTCCTTTAGCTTTTATGATAAGGAAAAGACAGGTCAGCTTATGTCTCGGATTACAAACGACCTGCTGTTGCTTTCCGAGCTGTACCACCACGGTCCAGAAGATTATATCAAATATCTCGTTCGATTTTTAGGAGCGTTTGTCATTTTGTTCTTTATTAACGCACCCTTAACGATTACCGTATTCTGTTTTTTACCATTCTTAGGTGTCTTTTCATTGTATTTTAATAAGAAGTTGAACAAGGCATTAAGAAGAAACAAAGAGCGAATTGGTGATGTAAACGCACAGGTAGAGGATAGTCTATCGGGAATCCGCGTAGTAAAATCGTTTGCCAACGAGCACGTGGAGATCGGGAGGTTTAACCGAGAAAATAATCGTTTCCTCGATAGCAGAAAGAAAACATATAAGGCTGAGGCGTATTTTTTCAATGGTGTTCAAACGTTTATCCAACTGATTACAATCACGGTTATCATCTTTGGAAGTGCCAGTATCGTTAACAACACTTTAGAGTTAGCTGATTTGATTACTTTTTTACTATATATCAGCTATATGATTGAGCCAATTCAACGAGTGACTCATATGAGCACACAATTTCAAGAAGGAATCACTGGCTTCCAGCGCTTTATGGAAATCATGAATCTGGAGCCGGCAATCAAAGACAAACCAAATGCCAAGACCTTGCAAGAGGTACAAGGTGAAATTGAGTTCAAGAAAGTTTCCTTCCGTTACGAAGACGATTTGGACAATGTCTTGGTAAACCTTTCACTTCGTGTACAACAGGGAGAGTACGTTGCGTTAGTTGGTCCGTCTGGTGCTGGAAAAACTACATTATGCTCGCTCATCCCTCGCTTTTATGATGTAACAACTGGGGAAGTGTTACTTGACGGGATCAACGTCCGTGATATCGACCTCCAAGCATTAAGAAAAACAATAGGTATTGTACAGCAAGATGTGTACCTTTTTACGGGAACGGTGATGGAAAATATCCGCTACGGAAATCCTGCAGCAAGCGATGAAGAAATTATCGCGGCAGCCACGTACGCCAATGCCCATAACTTTATCATGAGTTTGCCAAAAGGCTACCACTCTGAGATTGGCCAACGAGGTGTTAAACTGTCTGGTGGTCAAAAACAGCGGTTAAGTATCGCTCGCGTATTCTTAAAGAATCCGCCAGTTCTTATTTTAGATGAGGCAACAAGCGCGCTAGATAATGAGAGTGAAAGCATCGTCAAGGAATCGCTAGAATTGTTAGCTAAAGGGCGGACAACCATCGTCATTGCCCATCGCCTTTCCACTATCCGCAATGCCGGGCGGATTATCGTATTAACTGAGGACGGTATTGTGGAACAAGGTACGCACGATGCGTTACTTTCACGCGATGGAGCGTATGCACACCTTTATTCCAAGCAGTTTGAATATCAAACATAAGCTCTTTAAACAAAAATCGGCTCTCCCTTTAACGAAAGGGGGCCGATTTGTTATTTCCCACTGTCTTCATTCCCAAACCACTCCACTACATGCCAAAACTTATATACGGCACCAAAAATAAAGGAAAATTTAATTTTCAGGATAGTTTAAGAAAGGAATGCTTCAAGACGGGTCCGAGGCATTAAATCTCAATAGTACAGTAAATATTAATATATTTTAACTATGATGTAGGCTGAAATGGATTATTGCTTAACTGCAACTTCTTATTAGCTATTTCCTTTAAGCCGCTACGTATCATTCGAAAAACCATAATCCATGATAAGACCATCAGAATGATTTGTCCGACCGGAAAAATACCTGGTAAAGGTGTGTCCCATAAAGCATGCATCAAAACGACAAGAATAAATATTCGGACAAATTTTGGCTTCAACAACATGTTCAGTTCAAATTTCTTGTTTCCTTGTACCATGCAAAAGGCTGCCCCTGTTATAGCGGCCCAAGCGACATGTCCGCCGGGAGCTAAAAAACTGCGCAACAGTATGGTAGAATATAGGCTTGGAAAACTTCCGGATAGAAGAGCCCTTAGTGCATAGCCAGCAGTTTCAAAAGCTGCAAAACCCGCCCCTACCGCAGCACCCAACAGAAGTCCGTTAAGTATATATCGGTATTTTATGTTTCTCACGAAATAGATAACGGTTATAACTTTGGCTAGTTCTTCAACAATTCCAATCGTTATTGGATTTATGTTATGTTTTAGAATATCATAAAACACCAGTGCCACTAACATCGAAAGGATCCCGCCGATAAATACCACATAAATGATTTTATACATAGCAATATTCTGAGGAGCATTCATTTCCCAAAAGAATATCAATGTCGAGATAGGAACAGCAAAAGCGCCGACAATGATAAGACCCGGTATAAAGTTTATATTTCTGAACAAGCTTACACCCAAGTACAATCCTAAGAATGCAATAAGTGCAATAAGAAATACTCTCGCAAAAAGCCAAGGTTTTGGCCACGTTTCCTTAACTTCCTCAATTCTGGGTGTTGTAAGCGCAGTTCCTACGATGAAAAGCCGCTCAGCCTCAAGCTCACTGTGCTTTCGGAATACCCGAGAGAATATATTTTGAAATTTAGGCTCAACCGAACGTTCATACATGGGAACCATATCGACATAATTGGCAAACTCATAAAAGAGGCTGTTTGAGTCTTGATGAGTATTGTCGCCACTAAAAAATGTATTGCCGCAATTTATACAGAACTTTCCTCCATCCTGATTAACATAATCACATTCCGGACATTTCATTTAATATCCCCCTCTTTATGTACGGATCTTTCCAAAAGGAATGAAATAAATTTGTTTAACAATTTATCTATTTACTTTCCCCTATATACAATTTTTATATTATCTTTTTGTTAATAAAAACTAAATCATGTTCAATATGGATTTAAAGTCATTAAAAAAGAGCTAATCGTCCATTTTTTATCGACTAGCTCTTACTATTTTTTTGATTCGCTTTCTTTAGCCATTTGTGTACTTATTGGTCACATAAACCATGATGAGTAATAAGCCATTTTTTCTGAACTCAGTGAAAATAGAAAAATATTTTTTTGAAATATATGTTTCAACTGCAACTTTTTGCTATGTTAAAACGTGGATAGTTTGGAAGGGGGTAAAAGATTGGATTTAGATGAGGCATACAAAGCATATGTAAAAGATATTTCACCAATTGGCTTTCCTTTACAAATTGACCAAACAACTTGGTCTCCGTTTAATGGCAGGGAGCAGACAAATGAAGAAGTGTTTATCGATACATTAGAATTTCTACAAAAAAATGAAGAATCTGCTGAGAAAATTGCTAGAGCCAAATCGTTATCACTAAATGAGCGAATTCCTTATATAAAAGAAAATGGCGTTCAAGTATATGGAGCTGTAGTAACGGGGCCAATCCCGGAATTAAGAAAGTTAGAACAAAACGAATTGATTCGTGCTATGAAGGTAGGGGAGGTTAAGCTATGGAATTGGAAGTAAAACAAAAGAAAAAATGGCAGAGCAGAAGGGAAGGTGCATCAACAGTAACAGGTTTTCTTTCTTTTCTATTAGCCTTAATTGCATTAGCTGGCTTAAATGTATCGCTATTATTGAAGTCTGATGAATTTCCAGATTTTTCCCTAATCAAACTACCTATTATAGGATTAATTTTAGGTTTAGTTGGATTATTTACTCAGAAAAGATCGCGCTTATATGCTGCATGGGGAATATTCTTATGTTTATTTCTATTTATTTTCACTTTTTTAATGTTCGGACTATCATGGATCATAAATCCTAAGCCTTAATGTAAGGGGTTGTCCCATAAGGTGTCTGGCATCCACTTAATACACAATTTCTAGAATCTCACTTGTCTGATACTAGATATTGTTCGTGGTGCCTGACACCTTTGCTTTTGGGAGAACTCCTTATTTATTTTTTCACATTCACAGCTTTTACATCCAATACATCCAAAAGGAATACAAAAACAGGAATCCCTACTATCAGTCCCCATGTTCCGAAGAAATGCTCTGAAAAGATTAACACGATAAAGGTATAGAATACTGGCAAATTTGTTTTGGATGACATGAGTTTAGGGTTTAAGATGTACGATTCAATAGCATGAATGATCATAATGACAATAAATATATAAATAACTTGCATAACGCCGCCAATTGTATAGGCGATTACACTTAAAGGAATTAATGAAATGATTACGCCAGCTACTGGAATTAGCCCTAGGAAAAAGATGAGAATGGATAATCCCATTAGCTGTGGAAATCCCAAAATGTATAGTGCAAGTGTAGTTAGTCCGCAATTGACAAGGGCAATAACAAATTGAGCCTCAATAACTTTTCCAAATGTTTTTACAAATTTTTTCCCGAAAAATTCGATCTCATTATAGAAGGGTGCAATTTTACTATGCTTAAATTTTGATGTAAATTCAATGAGCTTAGGTTTTTCCAAAAGGAAGAATAGACTCAATATAAGTGACAAAAAGATATGGATACCAATTTTACTCATACCGCTAAAGTATCTTAGTAAAAAGGTAAAACCCTGTTCCAAATAATTTGAAATTCGATTCGTTTCAATCATACTTAAAAAATAATTAACGAGTACATGATCATGCTGCTGAGTTAAGAAAAGTTGAATCTGAGTCACTAATTGAGAAATTTCTATAATAATAATTGGCAAATATTTAATAATCCCAATTGATAAGAGGCCAACAAGGACTAAATATAATATGATGACAGTTAGCTTGCGATGGAGATTAAATTTGTTTGATACAAGATTCACAAGACGATCCATTAAAAAGGAAAAAATAAACGTGATTAGAATCAAGTTAATCATGCTTCTAAGCATATACAATAACAAAACTAAAATCGAAAATATGATGAATCTCTTAAGTGAATGGTTGTTGATGAGCGAACGGATCATTTCCATGAATCATATATTCCTCCAGTATACATTGGGTTAAGAAAGCCAACTAAATTTATTTGCTATTTTTATTTTATAATATATTCAAATAGATTCATATTAATTAATTTCAAATAAAGTGATACAATAGCTTTTTCTAAATGAAACTTTTATTGATGCCTATCGTAAGTTAATAATATTCAGAGTTATTCGTACATTTATACAACAATAGTCAAAAAAAGAGGAGAGGAAAATGTGAAAAAAATAACAGACAAATTTAGCTGGAAATTCTTTTTGTTTATCGGAATTGCGATTATTCTTACGAATATTCCGTTTATCGGGAACTATGTTCGGGTGATAAATACAGTAATCCATGAATCGGGTCATGCTCTTATGGCCCTTATAGGGGGAAAGGTTCATGAAATTTCATTATTCATGAATACAGAAGGTGTAACATATACGAGTCATAAAGGCTGGTTTAGCGGTTTTTTTACTGGAATAGCTGGATATGTGTTTTCATCTCTTATCGCATTTCTCTCATTTTGGCTTATTAGCAGGAATAAATATAAGCCATTAATCATTATTTTGCTTATATTTATTGGGTTAAATTTAGTATTTTGGGTACGAAATTTTTATGGTTTATTTTGGCTGATTTCTTTTGGGGCATTGTTTATATTATTACTCTTAAAAGGCTCTTCTACTATTGTGCAAAACTGTTTACTGCTAATTGCCAGTATTCTTTTAGTTGAATCTATAACTTCATCATTTACGATCCTTTTATTAAGTTTTAAACAGCCATACTCTGCTGGAGATGCTACAGGCCTGGCAGAAGCAACAGCATTTATTCCGGCACAATTATGGGGAATCTTTTTCTTTGTTCAAGCTATTGCTTTTCTATATGCCGGATTTAAGACTGGTGCTTTTCGGATTGAAAGTTAGCTAGTAAATAATATCATAAATGAGGAAAAATTGTGAATAAAAAAATAGCTGTTATTACTGGATGTTCAAGTGGTTTTGGTCTCTTAACATCAATTGAATTAGCTAAATCGGGTTACCAAGTAATCGCAACAATGCGAGATTTGAGAAAACAAGATGTTTTATTACATGAAGCAAAAATGAATGGAGTAGAGTCATCCATTACTGTTCATGAACTAGACGTAACCTCACAAACTTCAATTAAAAAATTAAAATCCTATATTGAAAAAATAGGTAGAATTGATGTTTTAATCAATAATGCCGGATATGCGGTTGCAGGCTTTGCAGAAGAGATTCCAATTGATGAATATAGAAAGCAATTTGAAACAAATTTTTTTGGCGTAATCGCTGTAACTCAAGCGGTTCTTCCACTCATGAGAGCTCAACAGAAGGGGATAATAATTAATATGAGCAGTATAAGTGGAAGAATGGGGTTTCCAGGCATGTCGCCTTATGTTTCTTCTAAGCATGCTCTAGAAGGCTGGAGTGAATGTCTTAGACTTGAAATGCAGCCTTATGGTATTCATGTCGCACTAATTGAACCTGGCTCCTTCAAAACAAATATTTGGTCTTCAGGAAACCATATCATTGAAAAATCAGCGCAAAAAGAATCTCCATATTTTCATTATATGAAAGAAATTCAACAATATATCGAAAAAGGAGAACCAAAGTTCGGGGACCCTATAAAAGTTGCAAAAAAAACTGCGAAAATTGCTTCACAAAGCAAGCCATCACTGAGAGCTCCGATTGGAAAAGGAGTTTCATTTAATTTGTTTATTAAAAATTTTTTACAGTGGAAGTTATGGGAAAAATTATTTTTAAAAACATTATATAAATGAATGTTCCCACCTCATAGAGAGAAAAAATTTAATACTTTTTCAGGCTGATTAATAATGATTGTCATAAAGCCTTACGAGGTGCGGAGTTACCATGAATGGGGAATGAAAATCGCAGGAAAGTGAGTAATGAACTTTTGTCAATCAGCCTTAGGTGAAAGCAAATGCTTTCACCTTTTTATGTTTAATTCTCACCAATATAGAGAAAATAAGATAACTATTTGGTGAGAGGTGGTTTGATGAGTAAATTGAAAAAGATTGCTCCATTTATACTTATCCTAGTCATCATGCTCAATGCCTTAAGCAGCACGAATGCACAAAACGTCATTGAACCTGCCATTCGGCTTCGAATAATGGAAACAACGGATCTGCATGCAAATATGATTGGATTTGATTATGAAAAAAACAAACCTAAAATCGAATATGGTTTTGCAAGAACTGCATCACTTATTAAGGAAGCGCGGAAAGAAGAGCCAAATACGCTCCTTTTTGATGTAGGTGATGTTTTAGTAGGAAATGCATTAGGGGAATATGCATATCTAAGCCATTACTTGAATCCTCATGATATTCATCCTGTTTTTAAAGCGATGAATTTACTAAATTATGATGCAGCAACTGTTGGAAATCATGAGTTTAATTATGGTTTGGATTTTTTACAGGTGAGCTTGCAAGGAGCTAACTTTCCATATGTCAATGCAAATATTTATATTGATGATCATAATGATTTCGAAGGAGACGATCTCAATTATTTTAACCCATATATCATCTTAGACAGACAATTGACGGATTCAAATGGGAAGAAACAAACACTTAAGGTGGGGGTTATAGGTTTTATTACGCCAATAACGGCTGAATGGGATAAGGAATATTTTCAAGATAAGCTGATCGTGAAAAATATAAAAAAAACGGCTGAACATTTCGTCCCTATCATGAAAGATAAGGGTGCAGACATTATTATTGCCTTAGCACATGTTGGGATGGAAGCAGATAAAGGTTTAAAAGAACAAAAAGGAAATTCTGTTTTCGACTTAAGTGAAGTAGAAGGAATTACTGCTATTCTATATGGTCATAGTCATGCCCTTTTTCCTTCAGATGATGGTCATATTGAAAAAGGGATTGATCATAAGACTGGTACTATAAATGGAACTCCAGCTGTACAAGCAGGCTTTTGGGGGAATCATCTCGGTATAATTGATCTAGATCTTATTCAAGTTGATGGAAAATGGGTTGTGAAGAGCAGTCAATCAAGCGTAAGACCAATTTTCCAGACAATAAATAATAACAAGATCCCAATTGCTAATGAGGACCCTGATATTGTTAAGGCTATCATGTACAGCCATATTGAAGCCTTGATGAATAAGTGAAATTAAGCGATTGTTTACTAAATATTCATGTTGATGAGGAGTCGATTTGGTTGGTTTGAATTAAAAATTCAATCACCCTATTTACAGGTATGAAGATTTTTTAGAAATAGCAGGTCTTTGATACATAATTATCAAAAAAATATCTGCCTCAATACTTAGGAATATGGTATTATTACGTTTGAATGTTTCTAATACAATTCGATATTTTTCGACGAAAATTAAACGAAATTTTATGATTGAAGGAGATAAAATGACTAATAATACGATTATCCGATTTGAGCAGGTGACAAAACAATATGATGATGACCCTCCAGTTTTGAAGGAGGTCAGCTTTGAAATTGAACGCGGGAAGTTCTATACATTGCTTGGCCCCTCAGGCTGTGGGAAAACAACCATTTTAAGATTGATAGCAGGCTTCGTGGAGCCGTCATTAGGAAAAGTTATTATTAACGGTAAAGTAGTAAATGATGTACCTGCAAATAAACGGCAAGTGAATACCGTTTTCCAAGACTATGCACTTTTTCCTCATTTAAATGTATTTGAGAATGTAGCTTTTGGCTTGAGAATTAAAAAAATGAAAAATAATGAAGTGGATCAGAAAGTTAAAGAAGCACTTCGTTTTGTCAATTTGGAAGGCTATGAAAATCGTGAAATTAGAGAAATGTCAGGTGGGCAGCGGCAGCGTGTGGCCATTGCAAGAGCGATCGTTAACGAACCTGAAGTGATCCTGCTTGATGAGCCATTATCTGCACTAGATTTAAAATTACGTACAGAAATGCAGTATGAACTTCGTGAACTGCAGCGCAGGCTTGGCATTACGTTCATCTTCGTTACCCATGACCAGGAAGAAGCATTAGCCATGTCAGATGAGATATTTGTCCTTAATAATGGAAAAATTGAACAAAGCGGGACACCGACAGATATTTATGATGAGCCAATTAACCGTTTTGTAGCTGATTTTATCGGAGAATCGAATATTGTTCCAGGTGTCATGATTAAGGATTTATCTGTACAGTTTGCTGGAAAAACCTTTGATTGTGTTGATGGTGGTTTGAATCCAAATGAAGCGGTTGAAATCGTCATTCGTCCTGAAGATTTGGAAATTACAAAACCAGACCTAGGGAAGCTTAGAGTTCGTGTTGATACTCAACTTTTCCGTGGGGTTCACTATGAAATTAGCTGTTATGATCAGGACGGAAATGAATGGCTTGTTCACTCTACTAAGAAGGCAAGGGTTGGTGAAGAAATTGGTCTTCACTTTGATCCAGAGGCTATTCATGTAATGAGACACGGAGAGACAGAAGAGGAATTCGATAAACGATTGGAAGCATATGAAGAGGGAAATTATGAAAAGTAATTCTCGTAACCTTTATCTTATCCCATATATTATTTGGATTGGCTTATTTGTCGTTACTCCGATTCTCCTTGTCTTATATTATTCATTTTTTGATATCGAAGGGCATTTTACAATAGATAATTATAAGAAATTCTTTACACCAGTCTATTTGAAAATGATATTCAATTCTTTTTGGTATGCATTTTTAATCACCTTGTTCTCATTAATTATTGCATATCCAACTGCCTACTTGCTAACAAAAACAAAGCATAAGCAGCTATGGCTCTTATTAATTATTCTGCCTTCTTGGATCAATTTATTGTTAAAAGCCTATGCGTTTATCGGTATTTTTGGAACATATGGCGCAGCGAATAGCTTTCTTGAAGTGATGGGAATTGGAAGTAAGCAATTATTATTTACTGATTTTAGTTTTATCTTTGTATCTGTATATATCTTTCTTCCATTCATGATTTTACCTATATTTAATGCGTTGGATGAGCTAAATCCATCTCTCATTGACGCATCAAATGACCTTGGGGCATCACCTTGGACAACATTTAGGCGTGTCATTTTTCCTTTGACGCTAGATGGAGTGAAATCAGGATGCCAAGTTGTTTTTATCCCTGCATTATCCTTATTCATGCTTACAAGATTAATTGCAGGAAATCGAGTTATCACCCTCGGAACGGCAATTGAACAGCATTTCCTCGTCACACAGGATTGGGGAATGGGTTCAACCATTGCAGTCTTTTTAATCATTGCAATGGTACTCATTATGGTGCTTACTGGTAAAAGAAAGCGGGGGATCTTATGAAGAAAAAATCTAAACTTTCATCTGTTTATTTAGTCTTAGTATTTCTCATTTTGTATGCCCCTATCTTTTATTTAATGTTTTATTCCTTTAATAGTGGTGGAACGATGTATCATTTCGAAGGGTTTACCCTTGATTGGTATCGTGAGCTATTTGAAGATACTAGACTTTTAATTATCGTTTTAAATACTGTCATTATTGCATTATTATCTGCAGTCATTTCGACCATATTAGGTGTTGCAGGTGCCCTTGCCATTTATTATGCAAGAAGAAGAAGAGTGAAAAATACATTACTATCTCTTAATAATGTCCTTATTGTCAGCCCAGACGTTATTATTGGTGCATCATTCTTAATCTTATTTACAATTATTGGAATTAAGCTAGGATTCGTTTCTGTTTTACTTGCTCACATCGCTTTTAGTGTTCCAATCGTCGTCATTATGGTACTTCCAAAGATTGAAGAAATGAGCACGTCAATGATTTATGCTGCATTAGACTTGGGAGCAAGCAGATGGGATGTTTTAACAAAGGTAATTCTGCCGTATATTACTCCTGGAATCTTTGCAGGATTTTTCATGGCGCTAACCTATTCTTTGGATGACTTTGCCGTTACGTTTTTTGTAACAGGAAATGGATTTACGACTCTATCAGTTGAAATTTATTCACTTGCTAGACGGGGAGTTTCATTAAATATTAACGCCCTTTCTACTTTACTGTTTGTGTTCACAATGATGTTAGTTGTTGGTTATTACTTCATTACAAAACGGAATAATCGGCCGAATGGATTGGGGGTAAAACAATGAAGCAGCTTACCCGAGCATTAATTGCAGTATTAATTATATCGTTAATATTAATTATTACTGTAAACAAACTGAATTCGGCACAAGGATATTCAGGCGGAAACACCCTTACGATTTTTAACTGGGGAGATTACATCGATCAAGATTTAATTAAGAGGTTTGAAAAAGAAACGGGAATCAAGGTCATTTATGAAACTTTTGATTCTAATGAAGCGATGTTGACAAAAATTGAACAGGGAGGAACCTCCTACGATATTGCAATTCCATCGGAGTATGCAATCGACAAAATGATAAAAGAAAATTTGCTTATTCCAATCGATCATTCGAAAGTACCAAATCTAAAATATATCGATCCTCGCTTTATGGATTTGTCCTTTGATCCTAAAAATAAGTATTCAGTTCCATATTTTTGGGGAACAGTCGGAATTGCATACAATAAAGCGATGATTGGTGATATTGAAATTACTAGCTGGGATGACTTATGGGATCCTAAGTTTAAAAATCAAATCTTAATAGTAGATGGTGCCCGTGAAGTAATGGGGATGTCATTAAATAGCTTAGGGTATTCTTTGAATGATACAAATGAAAAGCATCTTATCGAAGCAAAAGAAAAGCTTGATTTACTAACGCCGAATATAAAAGCAATTGTTGGAGACGAAATTCGGATGTTATTAGAAACTGAGGAAGCAGGAATTGGGCTTGTCTGGTCAGGTGTTGCCCAAGAAATCATGTGGGAGAATGAAGATGTCGAATATGTAGTTCCAGAGGAAGGATCCAATCTTTGGTTCGATAATATGGTCATTCCTAAAACATCAAAAAATCCAGAAGCTGCTCATCAATTCATCAATTTTATGCTTGATCCAGAAATAGCCGCACAAAATACAGAGTATGTCGGTTATTCTACGCCAAATAAAGGCGCATTAGAGTACATGGACGAAGAAGTCATAAGTGATGAACGATTCTATCCAGATGAAGAATTGACGTCAAAGCTAGAAGTATATGAAAACCTTGGAAAAAGGATGCTTGCTTACTATAACGATCTATTCCTTGAATTTAAAATGCATCCGAAGTAATGAAAAGACTAACTGGCGAAAATGCTGGTTAGTCTTTTTTAATTTTATGAACAAGTTAGATGTAGAACACAAAATCTTGTATTAAACCAATGTGTGTGGAGAAAGATAGTGAAAAAGGAGTGTTCTTCATTGAAAAGAGTAGTGTCTATATTATTATTCATATTTCTATTAAATAATCCAGTATCTGCTGAAGCCCCTTTTCTGAAAAAGGAGCTGGCCATCGTTATCGACGATCTTGGCAACAATATGAAAGGCACTGAGGAAATATTAAAGCTTCCAATTACCTTGACAGCCGCCATTATGCCTTTCATGAGTACATCAAAAGAGGATGCTGAAATGGCATTTAAATATGGGCACGATATCTTAGTTCATTTACCCATGGAGCCGAAAAAAGGGAAGGCAAGCTGGTTAGGACCTGGAGCCATAACAACAGATTTGAGCGACGAAGAAATTCGCAGGCGTGTGGAGGCTGCTATTAAGGACATTCCACACGCTATTGGCATGAATCATCATATGGGTTCTAAAGCGACTGAGGACGAAAGAGTCATGAGAATTGTACTCGAGGTTTGTCAGGAAAATGGATTATTTTATCTTGATAGTAAAACAACCGGCAAAAGTGTTGTTGGTAAGCTTGCATCAGAAATGGGCATTCCGTATTTAGAAAATAATCTCTTTTTTGATGATATTTATACAACTCAGCACATTTCGAAACAAGCAAATATTTTAGCAAAAAAACTTGATAGCAGTGACCGTCTTATTGCAATTGGGCATGTAGGAGTTACAGGACCTATGATGGTTGATGTATTACAGCAATATATTCCCTTATACAAGAATAAAGCAAATATTGTTCCATTATCTGATCTTATTCCAGAGCTTCAGCTAATCGAATAAAAATAATAATCTGCTGCTCTGTGTGCTCCAATGGTTTAATCATCTTAGAATACCAGGACACTGGGCTATTTAAGCCCTATTGAATATAAAAAGGAACACCTTAAAAAAGTTGTCTAGTTTAGTGTTGACATACCAAGACGTGTTAAGCAGTGAGCAGTAACAATACTATTCAAAATAAGTGAGGGGAATAATGCCTGCATATAACAAGCTAGTTCGCGACCGTATTCCAGAAATCATTGCAGGAACAAGGAAGAACTATTCAACAAAAATTCTTGACCAGTCAGAATAAGTTAAAGAACTCAGGAAAAAGAGTGTAGAAGAATTACAGGAATATTCAAACGCGATTAATTATGAAGAGGCTTTAGAAGAACTTGCTGATTTACTTGAAGTTGTCCATGCACTTGCAGAGTCTCATGGGGCATCGATTGAGTATTTAGAGAAATTACTGAAACAAAAAGCTGAAGAACGTGGAGGTTTTAAAGAGAAAATATTTTTAATCGAGGTCGAAGAATGATGAGCCCACTACAGGAAAACATTCTATAAAGCCTATTGCCCTATAAAACAGAAAAATAAATATCACGATAAAAAGACACTTCTATGAGGTGTCTTTTCATTTGTATTAAGTTCGGACACCTATCCACTTTACCCTTCCTAGTATTGCACTCAAATAACTTTTTCATTTTCGAGAATGTCACAATAGGAATCTTAGCATCGTTATATATTTGAAGGGGATAAAGCGCATTGTGTTGTTCTTTAAATATATCCAGGATAAGCGGTGTAATCTTTGGGCTGGGCCCATCATCAAAGGTAAGGGCAATATACTTCCCGTTAGGTTTCAGCAGAGTTATCCGGATGATAAATAATAATTACCTCTGGAATTAACCACAAATACTTAATGTTTTGGATGCTGTCCAATAATTATCTAAAAGCTGTTAGAACTTATACATACTAATGATTTAAAGAATATATCTATAAATGCTTTATAAAAACAAGTGCAGAAATCAGGTACTAAGTATTATGAATAGGAACGAGGAATATCCATTCTTTTTTCCTATAAACTACCAATTATCCTCCGATAACCCCATTGACCACCCATCCCTTATTGAATATTATAAAATTGTTATGGGGATTATTTTACACAATTTCAAATATTATCAATAATCAACCATGCCTCGAATAAAAATTACTAGAATTTTTATTCTAAGTGCTATTAGGTAAAGCATTGGTATATAGTCAGTTAAATCTGAATTAAAAAATCTACTCTTAAAGTTATTGCAAACAATGCTTTAGTCTTCTTATCCAATACCTCTCAGTAATATTTCCATATTAATAAAATTATATTTTAAATATTAAATTTGAAAAACTAGGTATTTGTTTTATTATAATCAGAATTTTTTAATGCAAGAATCTAAAACTATTAGAAAGTAGGAATAGTCCAGATTAATAAAGGGGGGAGAAGCACTTCTATTCGATTCAAATGAATAGAGATGCTCTATTTGTATGGCTATTATTGACAGAATAAAATACGATGGTCCGGCTTTCGATGGGCCATGGCTTATCTATAAGTATCCTTCAGATGAATTTGTTCTGGGTTCTCAGTTAATTGTGAACCAAAGTCAAGAAGCTCTTTTCCTTAGAGGAGGAAAAGCTCTCGATCTTTTTGGCCCTGGGACCCATACTCTGACAACCGGTAACCTGCCAATTTTAAAGAGATTAGTTAACATTCCATTCGGAGGCAAGACACCTTTTAGTGCGGAAATCTATTATGTAAATACTACCGCACGGCTGGATAATAAATGGGGAACTTCTGTGCCTTTTCAAGTAACAGATCCTAAATACAATATCATCATGGCAGTAAGGGCGTTTGGACAATATGGTATTACCATTTCAGATGCCAGACTATTTATTACAAAAATTGTCGGAGCTGTTAATAGTGATCATATTTCGAATCATGATGATGTAAGGAAATATTTTAATGGCTTAATTAGCACAAAAATTAAAGAGGTTGTCTCTTCTTACATCATACATAGGAAAATTTCTCTGCTGGAGATTACTACTTATCTGGGGGAGTTATCTGAGTTTTGTCAATCAGCAATCAATGATGAGTTTAATCGATTTGGTATTGATCTCCATAACTTCTATATTGAATCAGTTAATTTCCCTAATAATAATATTGATAAGCTGAAGGAAGCGTTAGAGCGAAAATCGGAACTGACTGTTTTAGGAGAAGATTACTATCGACAGCGTTCATTTGATGTGCTTGAAAAATTAGCGGGAAATGAAGCTGCTGGCAGTGCGGCAAATGCTGGCATTGGATTGGGTATGGGGCTCGGAACAGGAACGGCGGCAGGGAGCGCATTCGCTGATCTGGCAAGAAATTTACAAGTAGCCCCTGATGCTTCTTCAGTGACTGGAAAAGAGACTTCAAATAGCATTGTCTGCAATAAGTGTAGCCACAAAAATGCACCAGACTCCAAATTTTGTGGAAACTGTGGTGATCAATTTGATCATTCAGTGAAGTGTCACAATTGTCATGAAGAGCTCCCTGCCGGCTCCAAATTTTGCGGCCAATGCGGTCAACCACAGGGCATTAAGAAATGCAGTCGCTGCGGGCATTCGAATAAACCAAATAATCTTTTCTGTGAAGAATGTGGAACAAAATGTTAACAGGAGTTGGGTAAATTGATCAATGATGCTATTGCAATGATTGCTGAGTGTCCTCAATGTGGCGCTCCGGTTAAGCTAAACAGCAATATTTGTGAATTTTGCGGTTCAGAATATCTGATTCAAACCTTAAAGGGTTTAAACGGTTTTGATAAAAAGGGAATTGACAAGTACATAGCAAATTATCGAAAACTATCTGCTAAAAATTCTGCTAACCCTGAAATAAATTCAGCCATTGGCATCTGTTATTTGAAGCTGGGACTTTATGATTTTGCTTATAAATACTTTGAAAAAGCAATGGAAGACATGATAGAAAACAGTGATTTATATTTTTACAGCGCTGTTTGCAAATTAAAAGGCAAACGCCCCTTCCTGGTTCCATTGACACTTATTAGAAAGTCAGAGGAATTTCTTGACGCGGCCAAAAACTTGAACTCAAGTGATGGAAAATATGCTTATGCACATGCTTTGATTAAATATGATTATTACTATAAAAAAAGACTGAATACGGACCCTAACTTCCAAGAACTCCTGAATGAAGCAGAACATTGTGGCATTAGCCAGGATGATAAGCAATTAGTTGAGAATTTATTGAAGTTATCATTCTAGCATTAACAGCGGTTTAGGCTGTTAATCATATATTACAATTTTTTAAGGAGGAATTTGTTTATGGTAGACCGTTTGTTGATCAAAAATTATTTTACAAGGAAATTTCCCGTTGCAGCACTTGTTATTGCGCTTATAGGACTTTTGGTTATTTCAGGCAGTCCTGTTTTTGGCCTGATAATACTCGCAATAGGTAGTGCATGGATGGCTTTTGCGTTTTTTCTTAAAAAGACGGCAACTGACCATCAGGTTGATGAAGCTTTAAGTCAGGATTTATCCAAACTTGTTAAGAAAGGTTTAGATAAATTTGGATTATTAGAAGAAGAAGTAAATCTTATCAAGCCGATTATTGTTAATGGTCCTTCCTATGAATATGTTAATAATGTTACACTTCTCCATTTCAAACGGGGGAAAGATGATGAAATCCGATATTCCCTAGTAAAAGGGGTTATTTTTTACTTTAATGAAAATCAAGTATACTCTTATACTTGCGTGTTTGATTTATTAACTGGAAATCATTTCACAGAAACAACTGACGAATATTTCTATAAAGATATCGTTTCCGTTGCCACTAAGTCAGAAAGAATTAAGTATGAAAGCAGTTCTTTTAATTTGAAAGAGGGAGTCGCTCACGATGTAGAATCATTTACTTTAACAACTTCAGGCGGTACTTCCATCTCGGCATACATCAGGGATAACACAATCATGAGAAAGCAAAAAGGGAACATGGATGTTACAGATTTAGAGGAAAAAATCAAAGCCATGCGTAATCTCCTTCGCGAGAAAAAAGCGGTGTAATCATAATCTTACCTTCCGTTAATTGAGGGTAATGCGTTTTAGAATAAATGATAGGGGGTGAATGGAATGTCAGATTTTTTACTTGCGTTGTTTATAGGCGATAAATATAAAGAATATAAATTAAGTTCCATTCATTCGAACCAATTCATTACAGATTTAGAACAGTATTTGCAAATAGGCAGTATTAGCTATAGTGATCTCTTTATTGAAAAAAATAAGAAATGGATCATAAATAAAGTTGGTCAAAAACATATTTCATTATCTTGCAATAGACAAGAGATACGGGAAAAAGTATTGGAGCATGGGGATTTTTATATCGTCCATGATGCAGAACATGATGTCCATTTTGAATTTTTAATCACATCACTAGAAAATGAAAACATAGCGTTCACTAAACAGAGGATTGAAAAAAACAAAAACATTTTCATAGGTAGATCACCAGATAACGAAATTTATTTTGACATAAATACAAGCGTCTCTAGGAAGCATGCTGCCATAAGGTTTGAAAACGAGCGCGCTTTTATTGAAGATGTGTCAAGAAAAACAGGAGTATTTCTTAACGGGGAAAGAGTTCAATCCGCCGAATTGTTTTACGGAGATATCATTTACATCATGGGATTGAAAATGGTGTACTTTGATGAATTTCTTGCAATAAACGACGTAATTAATAAATGTTCATTTCCTGGTTTTACACAATTTGCATACACAAAACCTAAAAAACAGGTTCAGAGTGAAAAGTATTTCACTCGCTCTCCCCGAATCATTAAGTCTTTGGAGACAAGTGAATTTGTCATTGATCCGCCGCCGGAAATGCAAAGCAGACAGGACATGCCTTTGGTTTTTACAATAGGACCATCTCTAACAATGGCGATTGCTATGCTGGTAAGTTTAGGCATAACGATAAGCAATACGAATAATGGAAGCAGCGTGTGGACTAGTGCCACAATGGCTGTCAGCATGCTAATCGGTGCGTTAGTATGGCCCATTGCATTGAATCGATATCAAAAGAGACAAGAGGCAAAATTCGAAAACCACAGAATTAAGAAATACAGAAAATATATTTTTAAAAAGAAGCTTGAATTGGAAGAGAAAAAACAACGGAATATTAAAATCCTTACAGAAAAAATGTTCCCTGACCCACTAACGATTATAAAATTTCTGAATAGTGAAGAAACGATAAGGCGATTATGGGAAAAGACCCCAAACAATGCAGATTTTTTGGAGCTGCGTTTAGGAAAAGGGAATCGGGAATTTGATGTCAATGTAATAACGTCCAAAAAAGGTTTTACCCTTCATGATGATCCTTTAGCTGATGAACCAATTAAATTGGCAGATGAGTATAAGATGTTAGATCATGTTCCAATAACTGTCTCCTTGAAAGAACAAAAAATAATTGGATTGATCGGCAACAGGAGAAACAATATAAATAACGCCAATTGCTTGGCAATAAATCTAGCCGGACAGCACTCTTACGATGAAGTGAAAATGGTGTTCATTTATAACGAGAGAGATGCGAATGATTTTAAATGGGTGAGGGAGCTTCCTCATGTTTGGAGTCCTGACCGGACATTAAGATTTGTTGCCACAAATAAAGAAGAAGTCCATCAATTATTTTCTGCTTTAAATGAAGATATGAAGGAAAGAGAGCTGCAATTGAAAGATAGCAATAAAGAGGAGTCCATTCCTCTTCCAAAATATGTTTTCTTTATAGCGGACGACAGGCTAGTTGAAAATGAACCTTTAATGAGGTATCTAACAAATCCGGATAACCCGGTGGATGTCACTAGTCTCTTCATATATGGGCAAATTTCGATGCTGCCGAAAGATTGCAGCGCCATTATCCAAAATGATTCTAACCTTTGTGGTGTTTATTTTAAGAATAAGCATTTTAACCGATTGGTAGAATTTCAACAAGATGAAATAGATCAAGAGTCATTATTAATGTTTTCTCAAAAGCTTTCCAAGCTAAAGGTAAAAACCGATAGCATCAGTCTGGATGTTCCCGAAAGCGTATCCTTCCTAGGCATGTTGAAGGCAGGAAGTATAGATGAATTAAATATTGAACAGCTCTGGAACAAAAAGGTTTCCTATAAATCCCTTGAAGTACCAATCGGAATTAAAGCCGGGGGTGAGCTTTTCTCTTTAGATATTCATGAAAATTATCATGGACCGCACGGATTGGTTGCGGGTATGACAGGTTCAGGGAAGAGTGAATTTCTGCAAACATACATTATTTCTGCAGCTGTCAACTATCATCCTAATGATTTATCCTTTGTACTCATTGATTACAAGGGAGGAGGGATGGCTAATGTTTTTGATGGAATTCCGCATATTGCAGGTAAGATCACGAACCTGTCCGGCAGTCAATTAAGTCGTTCCCTTATATCGATTGAGGCAGAAATCAAACGCAGGCAGCATCTATTTAACCAATATGGGATTAATCACGTTGATAAATATCAAAAGCTGTTTAAAGAAGGAATTGCAATACATCCGCTTCCACATCTAGTTATCATTTCAGATGAGTTTGCTCAATTGAAAACGCAGCAGCCTGATTTTATGCGCAAGCTCATTGATGTTGCTCAAATAGGAAGAAGTCTTGGGATTCATCTCATTTTAGCTACACAAAAACCTGCTGGTGTTGTTGATGATCAAATTTGGGGAAACTCCCGATTTAGAGTGTGTTTAAAAGTGCTTGATAAGCATGACAGTAATGAGATGATTCGAAAGCCTGATGCGGCCCTTATAAAACAGCCTGGCCGCTGCTATGTTCAAGTAGGTTACGATGAAATTTACGAATACGTACAATCAGGTTATAGCGGAGGTCAATACGCCCCTACCGATGGATATATCGATCCAACTGAGCAGACTGTTCATTATGTAGACAATACAGCAGTGCCAATCCGCAAAGCAAAAAAAGAGCTGGTAGCCCGTAATACAGATAACTCTCAGCTGGAAGCAATTATTGAAAAGCTGATTGATATGAAAAAAATTCAGAATATTGCCTCCATTTCTCTTTGGCTTGATCCATTGGAGGAAGTCATTTCTTTGTCGGAATTAAAGGGATACTGTGAATTTAATCGGCAATGGTCAGGAAGGACAGGTGAATTGTCCGCCGTAATTGGATTAGCTGATTTTCCAGGGAAACAAGAACAAAATCCTGTAGAAATAGACCTTATGAACGATGGGCATGTAGTCATTTATGGTTCCTCAGGGACTGGAAAGACAACATTTCTGCAATCCTTATTGTTTTCATTTGCTTCCAAGTATTCACCTGGACAGCTAAATATGTATGTATTTGATTTTGCCGGGCGCTCATTAGGTTATTTTGCCAATATGCCGCATTGTGAAGAGGTAATCTATGCAAATGATGAAGAAAAGGTAGAACAGGTTTTAGAAGATGTATTAGTAATAATGGAAGAAAGAAAAGTGCTATTCTCTGAAGACAATGTAGGTTCTTTCGCTTCCTATGTTAGTCATTCTAAAAACGAGCTTCCAGCCATTATGATTGTGATTGACAATTATAGTACGTTCAGGGACCGCTTCTTTCCTCAAGAGGATAAACTAATCAGTTTGGTGGCAAATGGGAAAACCTATGGGATTTTCTTTGCTATAACAGGTAACAGCAAAAACGCGGTCTTCTATAAAGTGACCGAGCATTTTTCCAACTTTTTTACATTACAGTTGAATGATTCTTTGGATTATAGAGAAATTCTCGGAAAACCTGTATCTGTAGAACCGGACAATGTACGAGGAAGAGGTTTGACAGTCATCGGTGAAGTTGCCGAATTCCAGACCGCACTAGTAATTCCTGTAGAAAATGAAGCAGAAAGGGTCATCTATATACAACGAAAGTTTGAAGAAATGTCAGCTGCTGCTGGGGACTCTTTTACTAAAGCCAGGACTAAAAAGAGTCAATCGGACGTCACCCCCGTTAAAAAGCAGCTATCTGCCAGTCCAACTAACAGGCACTCAGGCTCCGGCAGTATGAAGAATAACCTGGAAGTCATTGGACCGGGAGAACATGCTTTATACGCTGGTAATTTACTAAAACGGAACAAGTCTATAGGCATTCCATTAGAAGAATTGCATACATTCTTCATTGGAGGGCTTCAGAAAACTGGGAAAACCAACTATTTGAAATTTATGATAAAAAGTATTAAAGAATATTCCAACCAACTAGTAACGTTAATTGACAGGGCTGATTATGAGCTGGAAGACTTTGCGAGAGAACAAACAATCAATCGTTATATATCCTCTTCAGATGAATTTGACACGTATGTAAAGGAGCTGGAAGAAAGGGTAAAAGAACGTCTGCAGGTGTATAACGATTTCAAAAAAATTACTGATTCAAAAGAAGGCATCTGCGAATATATGCAAAAATTCGAGAAACTCTTTATATGTATTAATAGTTTCTCAAATTTCTTTGATATGATTTCAGACGATGCATTAGAGATGTTCACCAATATTGCAGCAAAAAGTAAAGGACTAAATATTTACTTTATTACTTTAGACGATATGGAGAGAGTACAAAATTATTCAAATGCGGAACTATTTAGGTACTTAATCAAGGCACGGCACGGAATCATTATGGGCGGGAATATGCATAAACAGGGTATTATCGTGATTGAAGACATGGGATACCTCGATAGAGAACTAGAATTAAAGAATGGCGAGGGAGTCCTCTTTAACGGAAATAAATATGCAGTTGTTAGAAACCCTTTAATGAAACTGGAGGTTGTAGGTTAAGGGCTGTTACTGACAGGATTCTTTTAGAAGACTCCTGGTAAGATAGAATTTCTGATAAAAAGAGTGGATAGAGGAGGAAAGAATGGCTCGGAAAATTTCACTATATGTTGATGTTCCAGCAGTAGGCCAAACATTAAACTTTTTAGTGCCCGGATCCATGAAAGTTGGGAACATAATTGACTTGATTGTTAAAATCATTCACGAAGAATTTCATGGCATTCAGGCTAAAAAGAGAGGGTTAATGTTAGTGGATACTAAGAACAAAGTCATTCTAAATAAAAATTTTAACTGTTTGGAGCTTGATATACATGACGGCAGCAATCTAATGCTGATGTAAAGGCAGGTGTCTATTTCATGAAAATAAGCATTGATTATTATCTAATTATGCTGCAGGCGAACAGGATTGCTGATGAAGCTGGAAACATGAAAAATAAAATAAATCAGCTTGATCAATTCATTAACCAGATAAGAGCCGCATGGGCAGGGCCAGCATCAGAAACCTTTATCCAAAAGTGTGAACAATTGAAACAGGAAATGCTCCAAACACAAAGAAAAACAGTAAATTTGGCCGATTCAATAAAATCCGTGGCAGATCATGTTCGTAGAGAAGACGAAGAAGCTAAACAAAGGACCAGACGACTGCGGGAAAGTTAAAAAGAAGGCTAACTAGTCTCTTTTTAAATAAAAATTTATTCATTGAAAGGGTGAATGGTTATATGGCAGGAGGTAAGTTTTCTGTAGAAACAAATGCATTAAAAAAATCATCACAATTTATCAAAGACAAGACATCAAACTATGAGGCTCAAGTTAAAAACTTATATGCTGAAATTGCAAATTTACGTGCAGAGTGGCAAGGACAATCAAGCGACACGTTTAACAATAAAATTGAAGGATACAGGAATGACTTCCAAGAATTATCCAAAGTTCTTCAAACCTACTCGGATTTTCTTAAAACAACTGCGGAAAGATATGAGAAAACCGAAAATGCGATAAAAGATTCAGCAAACAGTCTAAACATAGGAAAATAAAAATCCTTAGGGGGGAAATGATATGGCATCTATTAAAGTCAATTCAAAAGTGATGCGAGATAAAGCAAACAGCTTAAAAACGATTGCAAACTCAATTCGCGCTTTTACAGAAGAAATGACAAAGGAGATTAATAGCCTTAAATCAAGCTGGGAAGGCCAAGCAGCAGAAGTGGCTGTCAAAAAGTTTAGCCAGTTAAGTAATAATTTCAAAGAAAAATATGACACCATTAATCAATATGCAAAATTTCTTGAAAATGCGGCGGAGCAGTGGGATCGCACAAACCAAGAAACGATTCAAGCAGCAGAAAATCAGCGCTAAAGCTTCCATTTATTATAATCTCTTACATCTTCATGAAATGGATGTAAGAGATTATCGTTTTGGCATTTAAGGAGTTGTATACAAATGACTTATATCATGGTGGATAAACCGAAATTCATAGGTTTTGTTCTAATAACCAAAAATTTATCGAGAGATCTGGATAATATAAAAGACGATATTCAATCGGCAGGCAAGAGACTGGACTGGGAAGTTCTCGCTAGTACAAACATAGAAAATAATCTTAAAACAATCACACGCTCAATGGACGAACAGGCTGCACTGCTAAATAAAATGTCCGCTTTTCTGGGCAATGCCTTACGTGACTACAACGAGTTAGATAAAGTATTATTTGCAAAATGGGAAAATGGGAATGCGAAGGTTAAAAAGTCCTTAATTACAGATATTAACTGGTTAGCTCCATTAGGACCTTCAACAGTAGCTGCTTTAATAAGATACGGTGAATATCTCAAAAAAATTTCGCAGGGATTTGATATTCAAAGATTTAAGGATGGAGGTATTTGGAGATCACAAAAGTTCCTAGATGCTTTAGATGATGATGAGATTAAGGGAATTGCACGTTATTTAAGTAGTGATGAGATAAAGTCCGCATTAAAAGAAATGGATGTCCAATCCGTATTAAAAGAATTAAAAGAAGGAGGTGAACTAGAGGGTGCTGAGTTTGTTAATAAGAAGATAGCTGTTCTAGGAGCTTTGCGGGATAGATTAGGGTGGTTAAGCGTCGGAGTAGATGTTGTCACTGATTTTAATGAAAATCTTAAAAAAGATGCCTCTAGTAGTAAAATAATAGGTGATACTTTAGGAAATGTTTTTGTAGGTGCTGGTACCGCTGTGGCAGGGGCATTATTAGTCACAACATTACCTGTCTCTCTTTCCTTTACAGCCGTTGTAACCGCAGGCTTTGGAATATCGGTGGGCTTAACATATTTAACGGAAGGAATAAAATTTGATTTCGATAATGATAAGAAAGATGAAAGCATGAAGGACATGGTTAAAGCCGGGTTTACCGATGGACTTGAAACAGTTGCAGGATGGTTTAAATAGTGATTAATCAATAATCCTATTTGTGAATCTGCATTCTAATAAACTTTTTTGAGGAGAATTCAATTGTCAGACACATATATTTCATTCAAGCTAAGTTCCGAAGAGGCCTTTTTGCTTTTGAAATTAATGGGGTTCAATGAACTGCTGGGTTTTTCCAATCCATTTAAAAATGATTCGCAGGAAGAAATGAATCAATCATTAATGAATGCTAAGCAGCAATTGCTGGAGGAAAAATTAATATATGAAACAGAAGGCAGGATTGAATTGGATCCTACAGTTTATACCATCTTACAGGGATGCAAACTTTGTGAGAGAGTTTCCTGGCTGAACATCGTAAGGGATGAAAAGATTTATGATTATTATTATTTTATTTCCTCTCAACAAGTCATAGAGTTAACGGAAGAATTAAGTGATCAATCTAGTTCAGTGGAATTTAAACTAATAGGAAATATCTATGACTACCTTGTGGAAATACTAGCAAACCTAGACTCTCCAAACGAAGAATGCTCCCTTACCATCAGAGATTCGATCAGTTTAGAATCACTTAATTTCATTGTTAACAATCTCAAACATGCATCTCTTAAGGAATTAGAATCTTATGTTTTAGAAGAAGGTGCATCAATTCCTTTTGCAAAGGCACTTGTTAAGGGGTTTAAACATAACATTACGATAGGCCAATTAGTATATTTCTTAAAAATTGTTGATGGCTGGAACACAAAAGGAATGAAGTTTTTGATAGAACCTAATGGAAATTGGCTGTTTACACAAAGCGATCAAGATAATATAAAGGATATCTTTTATGCCGAATGTTTTAATCGCAATGAATTTTATCAGTCAGTAATCGAAGAAGCAGTTTCTTCAGCCAAACAGTTCTCATATTAAGTAAAAGGTGGTAAGAATATTGGACAATAATGAAACGTTACTGCCAATAGGTTCAGTCGTCATCCTGAAAGAAGGCACTAAAAAACTCCTTATATATGGCAGAAAGCAGCTTCTGTTAAAAGAGGATGGCCCGAAAATGTACGACTATGTTAGTTGTTTCTACCCTGAAGGGCATATCAATGCAGACTATACTTTTGTTTTTAATCAAGCGGATATACATGAAGTTATTTTTAAGGGTTATGTAGACGAGGATGAAAGTAAGTTTGTATCAGAAATATTAGGAGATTAATAATATGTGCAAGAAATTTTAGATTAAGGAAGAAATCAGATGAATGATTATTTTCAAATTCGTGTAACTTCACAATCTAATATCGGAAATTTCAGAAAAAATCATGAAGATAATTTCCTGCTGGATAATGGAGATTATCTTTCTCAGTTACACCTGGAAAATGATTTTGATGAATCCGTAAAATCCTATCAAACTACAGTTTCACAAGCTTTATTTGCAGTAAGTGATGGAATGGGCGGACATCAATCTGGTGAAGTTGCAAGTTTTCTTACTGTTAGCAAACTATCTGAAATGCGTAACCATATACTTTCCGCTCGTCGTCTTGAGGAAGCCGTTAACCGCTATCAAAAATATATCAGCAGCCTGAATTCAGAGATGATTATCATGTCTTCCATGGATAAATCTTTAATGGGTATGGGGGCTACTTTATCAACCCTCATTCTGCATAGCGGCCATGCTATAGGTATTCAGGTTGGTGATAGTCGAATCTATCAGTATCGGCAAGATGAGCTCATACAAATGACGAAAGATCATACAGAAGGTCAAAGAATGCTGGATTTGAATTTATTGACAACCGAGGAAGTGAGCCGATTTAGATCCAGTAAAGAATTGACTCGTTATGTAGGTATGGGGGATGAATACTTTGTTCTAAAAGGAGATCACACAGAAGCTGTGAAGATAACTGATCGAACATGGTTTCTTCTTTGCAGTGACGGCTTAACAGATGCTGTGGAGGATGCGGATATTCAAATAATCCTAAAACATTATTTTGATGACGGAATTGTAGAAGTTGCAGCAGAGGAGCTTGTATATAAGGCTTTACAGGGCAATGAAAGAAAAAAGGGAGGGACAGATAATATCACCGTAATGATCGTAGAAATTCTCCCTGTATGAATAAAGTAAATCTCGTTCTTGGAAGGAGGTGTCTTGGAGTGTCAATTTCCTCAAATCTGGCAGGTCAAAAAATCCTTGGTTATCATGTCGATGAATTCATTGGATCGGGAGGATTCGGTACCGTTTATAAGGTATCTAAAACTAATGAGAGCGGACATTATGAATCAGCATTAAAACATATTGTCATCCCGAACGAAGCACAATATCATGATGTTTTAAATTCTATGGGTGGAGATCATTCTAAGGCCGAAAACTATTTTAAGTCTGTACTGCAGGAAATTATTGATGAGATCAATATTTTACGGTCATTATCTGAAAAGAACAATAATCACATTGTTACATACTATGACAACGAAGTTGAAAAACAAGACGTACCTCTAAGATATGATATTTTTATCCGTATGGAATATGTAACACCTCTTGCCAATTACCTGAAAGAAAACAAGATTACAGTTGAAAATGTCATTGACTTAGGTCTTGATATTCTGTCTGCATTGGAATTATGTCATACGAACGGAATCTTCCATAGAGATATTAAAGATGAGAATATATTTGTGAATAAAGAAAGAGTTTTTAAAGTTGGCGATTTCGGCATTGCTAAGCTTTTAAAGAACACTTCAAGGGCCGCTTCAATGAAAGGAACACCTGCTTATATCGCTCCCGAAATCCTTGCATTAGAAGAATATGATCATACTGTAGACATATATTCATTGGGAACATTACTATATAAATTGTTAAATTATGCAAGGCTTCCGTTTCTGCCTCCCTATCCGGAAAGCTATGAAATGTCGGATATTGATCATGCAATTGAAAAGCGGCAAAAGGGTGCAATACCAGACCGTCCTTTGAATGCTCCTGCAAAATTAGGCGATGTAGTGGTAAAAGCTTGTTCACCAAGAGAAAACCGTTTTTCGTCAGCAAAAGAATTTTCAGATGCCCTTTTTGAAGTAAAACAGGGCTTATCATACGAAGAACTTCTTAAAGTCGTTTTGGTACCAGCTGCTGCAAGGCAAAGTAAAGAGTCCAGTTCCAATTTAACGATAGATAATCATTATTCAAACAGTCATTCAAGATTCCTAAGTTATGACGAAACTGTAGGGACAGACTATTCGAATACAAGTAATAGGCTAAAACAAAATGAACAGAAAACAAATAAAAATGATCAACATGAAAATCTATTTGAGACGATTCCTAGTGACAGAACGATGCAAAGTGCAGATCCGATTAGCATTACCCCGCCTAATTTAGAAATGGGCAATGATCATAGACGCAATACTCTTGAACATGATAATTCCCAACGTCGTGAATCAGATGAATATACTGCACCATCTGTTAAAAAAGACTTTAGTTGGCTTGTTTATTTATCCCCTGTAATTATTGCTTTTATATCAATTATTTATTATATGAACATGTTTTCATTTCTAGAGGATATTCCTTTAGTCAGAATTATTCTTAGCAAAGGAATCATTACTTTAGTACTCTCAATTTCATTTATTGTATCTTTGTTCTTAGTTGGTAAAAAGCTTCAAGGACGGAGAGAAGAATCTTCCCCATTTGCAGAATTAAAGGATAAAGAGCCATACTTCAAAGTATCTGAAATCCTAAGCTTACTTAAACAAGTAATGGACCGTGAAAAAGAAGATAAAGACCGCTATAGACAAGTCTGGCAGCGTGTTAAGCAACTTAAAGAACAATTGGAAATTGAACCTGATTTTGGTTATGGAAAAAGACACATTATACAAATAGAAAATGAAATAACATCAATACTTTATCACATAAAAGGATTAATCGATGGCCTCAAAAACCGTAATACCGGACAACTGAATAAAATTAATCATCTTTTATCAGATATTAACGAGCTATTAAGAAGAAGACGTGAGATGCTTAAACGTTAAGACAGACAAAGAAACCGAATTTCCAAAAGGTGGATTGTAGGAAGGGAATTAGCAGAAATAATTTATTCATGAAAAATATACGCTCAGAGAGCTCTAAGCGTATTTCTTTCCCTTTTTCAAGCTTTTATGCCTATTTCCAAAAAACGTACCCGCTACTTCCTGTTCCTACATGGAAAGCAGATGTAGTACGTTAGTGAATTCGTAGCCCTCTTTTTTAAGCACCTTAAGCATGTTGGGCAGTGCTTCAGCAATAGGCATGTGGATATCATGTATAAGGACGATCGAGCCTGGCACTAGATAGGCCGTAACCACCTTATGGATGGAATGCGCATTCCGGCTTTTCCAGTCGATTGAATAGACGGACCATAGGAAAAGTTTTTTCCAGTCATGCTGGAAATCTTTTTGACATCTCCATTTATGGCTCCATAAGGAGGACGGACGGTGGATGGAAGCGGGGCGCTTGCTTCCTCAATTTCTTTACAGATTAAAAATGAGTGCCTGTTCCCTAGTCTTGTAAAGCTTTACCTTACTAGGGGACAGTGACTTTTTATCAAAATATGAACTGAATTGCAAATAAAACGCCTAGCACGTTTACTTGAAGAACGAGGACTTTTCATCTAGTTCTTTCTCAAGAAATTTGATAGGCGTTGGCGGGGAAGTTAGGTTGGGTTACAAAAGCAATTCTTTTTTTAAAGGAATATGTTGATTTTGTGTGGATTTTGAAAATATATGGATAATTATGATATCAAGCTTAAGTATGGTACAAGCAAAGTAGCAGAAATGGGTGGCGAAAACATAACGGTTAAGAAAAATCATCCATCATACCATTTTCAATAGGAGAGGAGAAACTCGAAGTAAATATTACCGAAAGGGATAAGGTATATGTCGAAAATACGAAAGCAGATATTATTAGAAGAAAATCTATTCACAACGGAATAGGATGTGAAATTAGGCTAATCGAATATACAAATGAATTATATGTAGAAAATTCATCAGTTGTATTAGAAAAAAGAAAAACCTGCTAAAATGGTATTCAAAAAATTGGACCGTCCACATTCCGATCTGGTTAGTCCCGCAACGATGCGAAGTTAGAAGAGGTGGACGGTCTTGAATATAGTTTATGCTCTAAAAATAAAAATAATGCAAGTTAGATTGGTTATTTATTGATAAGCGAAATATTCAATTAATATTTCTCGGGAAAGCGCAAATTCAGACATTTCCTGATTTCCTCAATCAAAAATTAGCGTAATTTGCCGGAATTACAGATATTTTCCGGATCAAAATAAGTCAACAAAAGATAAAAAAACCGGCCCTAAAGAGAGCCGGCATTTTATGCAAAAGAACATTCTTTTTCTGAAGATGAAACAATTTTTTGAACTTCAGAGCCTTCTAATGTTTCTTTTTTCAGTAGTGCTTGGACTAATGAATCAAATTGTAATCGATTGGTATTGATGAGTAGTTCGGTTTTTTCTAAAGCCTTATGGAAAAGCTCTTGCATTTTTGTTTCTTTTTCAACCTTATTAAAGGTTAATGTAAAACCATCCTCAAGTAAACCTGTATCAACCATTTGCTCTATCACATGCTTGGCTTGTTGGACGTCACCGCTTACCCCAATGCTATGTTCACCCAGAATGAGCCGCTCAGCTACACCACCTGCCAAGATCATGGCTACTTGATCAAGCATATCACTTGTAGTTGATAAGTGCATTTCTTTCGGAATCGGTGCAACATAACCAAGTGCTTGTCCACGCGGAATAATGGTCGCTTTACGAATAGAGCCAGGTTTAGTAATTGCGGCAACAAGAGCATGCCCAGCTTCATGAATAGCCACTCTCTGTTTTGTATCAGGATCTTGCAAGACTCTTGTTGTACTTCCAAGGACGGTACGATCCAGTGCAAAATCTAGATCTTCTTTCGAGATTACTTCCTGTCCATTTCGAACAGCTCTTCTGCTTGCTGTTTCAAAAAGGGAATGAAGCTCTGCGCCTGAAAAACCTGAAGTACTTTCTGCCAGATCTTCAAGTGAATCCTTAACATCGTCTGCCAAAACACGATCTTTTGCTTGAATTTCAATAATTTCTTTTCTGCCATTTGTATCTGGAAGCGGGACATGGAAAGAAAAATCAATACGACCGGGACGTAGGAAGGCATCATCGAGCATATCCTTCCGATTCGTTGCAGCGATGAATAGGATCCCATCATTTGATTGTCCACCATCAAGCTGAACGAGAAGCTCCGTTAATGTTTTTTCACTTTCCTCACCGCCATGCTGTTTTCTTTTACCAGCAAGGGCATCGACTTCATCGATAAATACGACAGCAGGCTTTTGCTTTCTTGCATTTTGGAATAATGTCCGGACACGAGAAGCTCCGACACCAACAAACATTTCATTAAATGCAGAACCACTCGTAGAAAAAAAGGTAGCACTAATTTCCTTTGCGATCGCTTGGGCAAGTAATGTTTTACCAGTCCCAGGAGGACCGTATAGTAATATGCCTTTTGGAGGTTTAACGCCCATTTTGAGAGAGCGATTTGGATCTTTAATTGTTGTTAGAGTTTGCAAAATTTCCTCTTTCATTTCACCTTGAATACCGCCTACATCGGCAAGCGAAATAGAGGGTAGAGCTGTTGCTTTAGAAACACTTTGCTTCAATGAATTAGCAGCTCCTAGACCGCCTTTTCCGGATTTATATAAATAAATGCCTATTCCTGCCAGGAACGCAACCAACCCGCCAAAAATCCATGGAGTATAAGGGCTGCTAGAAGAAAATGTATATTGAACATTATAGTTTTCTACTATATTATCTATCATTTGGCTGTTCGGAGGAATATATGAAACATAATTACCTTTACTCGTTGAAATAAAAAGCTTTCCGTCTTTTTGTTCATTGATTGTAACTAACTCACCTTTTTGAGCAATTACTAAGTTCTCAACGGAGGAAAAAGGAATTTGTTCAGCTTTTTTTCCTGCTTGAACAGTCCAAATTACTGCTGCTAAAATCACCAAAAACGCTACAAATATTATTGTAATTGTTGATGCTTTATTTATACGTAATTTCAACTTATTCCCTCCCTTATGTATTTTTATTATAAATAACATAAATAGGGTAGGGATAGACCCATTTTCATGTAAAGTGAAGAAAACATTGGAAATTATATTCGTTAAATTAAGAAAACAAAATTTAATATGGAATTATAAAAGTTGAGAAAGGAGTAAAATAGTCATTTCAACTTCACATATGTTGGAAAGTAATATATACTAATTTAGGAATAATTACATAAACGTAACCACAAGGGGAGCAAATTGCTGAGAGTGAACACATAGTTGTTCTGACCCTTCGAACCTGTTAGTTAATTCTAGCGTAGGAATGTGGCATGAATAGAATGTTTATTTTGCATGAATTTCTATTCTCCCCTTGAGGTAACGTATGACACAAAAGGGGAGATTTTTTATGAAGAAAATAAGTCTGATTGCATTGATCGAGGCTTCTTTTTTTGCTGCATTTGCTATTGTTCTAGATTTATTGCCATCGATTAAGCCAACACCAAATATTTCGATTTCAGTTGCAATGATACCTATTTTTATTCTAGCCTTTCGCTGGGGGTTTCGTGTTAGCTTAATCTCAGGTTTACTTTGGGGTATTCTTCAGATCGTAATGGGTGACGCTTGGATTGCTACACCTACTCAAGCATTCATTGAATATTTCATCGCATTTGCTTGCATTGGTTTTGCAGGTTTATTTTTTAATCTGATACAAAAGGAATTGCGTTTCGGCGACAAGAAAAAAGCCTATGGATGGATCGTTGCCGCAATATTTGTTGGCAGTCTGGCGCGATATTTCTGGCATTTCATTGCAGGAGCAATTTTCTTTGGAGAGTACGCACCAGAAGGAATGGATCCAATTCTATTCTCATTCGCGGTAAATGGTGTAACAATGCTAGGTGCATTTACATTATGTTCATTTGTTGCTGTCCTATTAGTATCAACTGCGCCTAGATTAATTATTAGAAAAGACAATACACTAGCAATCGAGCATAAAATAGTATCATAATAAAATAGGGGACTTCATTAAAAATTGCACTATGATTGATAGAATTTGTTGATCAATCATAGTGCAGTTTTGTTTGGAAATTATTTTCTATTTTTTCTTTTAATAAAAATATACAGAAAAACGATTACTAATAATCCAATTATTACTTTGTCAGAAATCCCATTTTCCTCATTCTTTTTTTCTTTCGCTTTGCTGCTTTCATCCTTTTGATTGTTATCGATTTTTTCTGTTTGTGTATTATCCGTAGAAGTTTCTTCGGTTTTATCAGGAATGGCCACTGATTTATTTTCTATATCATTCTTCTCTTCATCTGAAGGTGCGTACATACCCTTTGATAATTTTTTTGCCTCAGCCATTGCAGAAACAATGCGGTCTTCATATAAATAGTTTCCATAATCATAGAAATCCTCAACTAAACCAGCTTTTGTTATTTCCTCTTGAAGCAATTGATCATCAACCCAAACCCATGCAAGCAAGCGATTATATTTATCGAAAACACGATCTCCATCCGTTTCCAGAGTAATATTTCCAGATCTTAAGTAGGAGCATGTATATGTACTTGCCTCTTTTCCAAACGGTTCTATTTTGTTTGTGCTTTCTGGTGTATCGATATATAAAAATCTTGTTTTATAGGTTTGTCCGTTTATCTTAAAGTGTGCAGTATCCCCATCGATGCATTTTACAAGTTCAGCGGGGTACCTCATTCCTAACTTAATTGCCTCATTTGGTCCTTCTGTAGAAGACATATCAACAGATGGTGGTAAAACTTCCGTTTGATCTGTTTTACTTTGGTTTGGAAATGAATAGCCTTCTAAATCCACTTTTTCTTTGGACAAACCAGATGCACAACTGGAATTGCTGTTATATTTTTTAATTAATTGAATGAGTTCCTCCATATTGGCTGCTGTTTTTGCAATAGAGGAAGGTTCATGAAGTAAATAGACACAATCTGCCTTGCGAAAATGCCCTCCTAATTCATCCCGTGCTCCATTATGAGCTGCTGTTAATGTAGGGAGTATAAAAAAGCTAAAAATAGTAAAAACAAAAATGATGATTCGATTAAATTTGCACAAAACTTGTACCTCCTATGTAACAACCATACGGTACAATATAATACCATAATCAATTTAATTTTTGTTTGTTTTTCGATTATTCATCTCAAATACAATTTTTTACTTCCAAACAAAAGAATCAAAAATAGGCACATTATCTTTAACTTCTCGTATTATAAAGGGATATTTTTTTGATGAGGAGGTATAGAATTGTATCCATATTATGATTATACAAATTCATATAGACAAACTGAAAAAATAATCGCAAATTTAACGAAAGCTATTAATGGTGAGTACAGTGCTATTCAATGCTATCAAAAACTAGCAAATATGGCGCCAACACAAAAAGAAAAAGAGCAAATCCTTGAAATAAAACAAGATGAAAGTAAGCATCTTCAAACATTTTCACAAATGTATGTAAATCTAACTGGTAGACAACCAAGTCCTCAATTAATGGATCGATGCCCTAACAATTATAAAAGAGGGCTGGAGTATGCACTAATTGATGAACAGCAAACTGTGGATTTTTATTTAGAAGTCGCTGACGAAACAACAGATCAAACAATAAAAAATGCTTATAAACGTGCGGCTTTAGATGAACAAAATCATGCTGTATGGTTTTTATATTTTTTGACGAAGCAAAAATATTAAGATCAATAGAAAAGAAATTGGGAAAAAATCGATTTCTTTTTCATTTTGAAGATAAAAGTTGTCATTTTTTGTACCCCCAAAACGAACAAGTAGATGGCGAATAATCTATTAAAAATATTATTTATCCCGCATTAACGGGCAGTAAGACCCCCACTGATGGAAGTTTCACTTTATTGCTCCAATTCAACAAAGGAGGTCTGATTGTGATCTTAATAAAGACTGATATTGATAAACTATTAGACGCAACAGAGGAAATGGCAGATGAGGATTTTAGTAGTATAATCAGACGGATTGAAATTGATAGATTACTTGAAAATACACAGGACTGGTAAAATTCATATAAGTAAGAGCATATCCACTCAAATTCTGAGTGGTTTTTTGTTTTTTAGGAGATTAACTTATTAGAAATGAAATTAAATCTCCAATGAAACTTCATCAATGAAGTTTTTCTGAAGTATAGGATGTGCTAGGCAGACTATGTGACAGGGCAGTAAAGCTGCTGCAGTAAGACATCGTACGAGGAAAAACTTTTTATTGAGGACGTGGCGTTTTTGTTGGTCACTCTGTAAACAAAAAAACTCTTGCTTAAAAATTCACCAAAGCTTACAAGCGCAATTGTTAAAAGTGCTTTAAACTTTAAGTTTTTTACAGAGTGTAAACTTTTTGGTTTTTTATACAATATTTGTAACGAACGGAAGTGGATCTGCGTCAATAGCTAATAAAGGGGTGAAGTCAATGAAAAATAAATGGTTTGTTATTATCGGAGTTGTATCATTTTTCATAATCTTTCTCTCGTTTTTCTTTACAACCCAATTAAAGGTTGTAAGCGGAATGGATGAAGGTGATGATAAAATGATTGTACTTCAAAATAAGGTTTGGAAAATTCATTTTTCAGAAAAACTAAAACCAGCAAGTGTCAATGAAAAAACTGTTTATGTAAGCAATGAAAAAGGAGAGAAGCAAAAGGTATCCCTTTCTTTGAGTAATAATCAGAAAACCATTATGGTTGAACCTCCAGCTGATGGCTATTCATTGTTATCACAATATTATACATTATATGTCACAAAAGATATAAAATCCGATTTAGGAAGAAACATGCTAAAAATAAATAAGCAAACCTTCACAGTGAAAGAGAAACTGCCTACCGCTGACTCAAAAAGCAAATTGAATGCCCACCTATTAAAACGATTAAAAGAAGAGCAAAGAGGAATAAAATCTACAGTAAGTATTATGGATACCGCTAAAGAGGAATCGTCGAAATCTAATGATGCAGGTGCGGATTTTTCAGAAACAAATGTACAAGTTCAAGGAATTGATGAAGGAGATGTCGTTAAAACAGATGGATCACATATCTATCAGGTCGTAGATGGAAAAGTTCAAATCGTAAAAGCAGTTCCTTCGAATCAAATGTCTTTAGAGTCACAGATTGCATTCGAACAATCCTTCTCTCCTTATCAAATCTTTTTGCACAAGGATCAATTGGTGATTATGGGTAATAGTTATGGACAGATGAATATGCCCATGCATAATGAAAGCTCAAAAATAAGGATTGCCCCTATCCATGAAACAACAAAAGTCTACATCTATAATGTGAAAAACAAAAAGAGCCCTAAAAAAGTAAGAGAGATAGAAATTGAAGGCCACCTTATGTCATCGAGATTAATGGATGGTAAAGTATATTTAATCGCAAATAAATATGCAGATATATGGTTGCTGAAAGATAATCCAGAAATGGATATGAGGCCAAAATACTTTGATTCCGCAAAACATACCGCAATACAGCCGATAGACTATAATAAAATTCAATATTTCCCAGATTCCAATGAATCAAATTTCACGAATATTGCTGTAATTGACCTGAATAATCCAAAGGCAGATATAAGTCTCTCAACTTATTTAGGAAGCGGCGATAATATCTACATGTCAAAAGACAATCTTTATCTTGCCGTTACGAATTATTATCCTTATTCAACACAGAATGATCCATCCTTCCAGCTTGATACATCAGTATATAAATTTACAGTTAAGGGGATGAAAGTAGATTTCCATAGCTATAGTGAAGTTCCGGGAACGGTATTGAACCAATTTTCAATGGATGAATATAAAGGATATTTTCGAATTGCCACAACAAAAGGCCAGATTTGGGATGATCAAAGGCCATCAGCAAATAATCTTTATATCCTTGATCAAAATTTAAAGCAGGTTGGAGAACTAGAGGATTTAGCTAGAGGTGAACGAATCTATTCCGCACGTTTTATGAATGACCGAATATATATTGTGACTTTTAAGCAAACAGATCCATTATTTGTTATAGATGGTTCAAACCCACAAGAGCCAAAGGTAATAGGAGAATTAAAAATACCTGGATTTAGCAACTATCTGCACCCTTATGATGAAAACCATATTATTGGCTTCGGGCATGATACGAAAGTATTAAGTGGGAAAGGAGAAAGAAATCAGCCGATTATTTTAACAAATGGAGTAAAAATCTCGCTATTCGATGTTAGTGACATGGCTAATCCTAAAGAAAAATTCACTGAAATTATAGGAGGCAGAGGAACATATTCACCTCTCAACCATGACCATAAAGCACTTCTATATGATAAAAAGAAAAATCTATTTGCCTTTCCGATAACCGTATATCAAAATTTAGAAAATAGTCAATATGACTCCAGTTATGAATTCCAAGGTGTCTATGTCTACAATATTGACTTAAATAAGGGATTTACATTAAAGACAAAATTATCTCATCAGAACCCTACAGCACCATATGAAGAATGGGAAAACAACATAGATAGATTATTGTTTATTGGAAATTCATTATATACATTATCACCGCAGAAAATTTCTTCTTATGAAATCGGTTCATATAAGCTGCAGAGAGAACTGAACTTGAAAAAATAATGGAGAAAGAAGTTTTTACACGTAATGAAAAATTTCTATTAGACAGAAATAGGGCAGTTTCATGGTCGAAAAAAAGACCTATGAAACTGCCTTTTCTATTGAATTATAAATATAAAATCTAGGATAATAAGGATATATTCTAGTATCATACATATCTATATATTAAGTATCACCTAAAATAGATGTACCACACATATTACTAGCTTAAATCACGGCTATTAAACTGCTCTTAAAAAGGCTGGAGATATTAATGATGAATACGATTTTATTTTATATTGGCTCCTATTTTATCGGGAATTTATTAACAGCTCATATTATAGTAAAATTCATTCGAAAAAAAGGGGATATCCATACTCAAGGATCAGGTAATCCAGGTGCAAGAAATATTGGGCGATTATATGGAAAAAAAGCATTTGTCATCACATTTCTTGGGGATGCACTGAAAGGCTGCTTCGTCATTCTTATTGGGAGGATTCTAAATCTCTCGGAAATTGAGCTATTATTAGGTTTAACACTAGCCGTACTTGGTCACATTAAACCAATTATTTTTCACTTAAAAGGGGGAAAAGGGGTTTCAACTTTTATAGGCGGAATCATTACTTTTGAACCATTGTTAGCACTGTTGATTATTATAGTATTTTTAATTATTTATCCTCTGACTAAAAGCTTTACCATTGCAGGTCTCGCTTCGTTTTGTATGATTCCGGTTGCCGTATTATATTTTTACAAGTCCATTGATCTTTTGTTCGTACTTTCAACGTTGATAGTCATCATTATCCTTGCTCACTCTGAAAATTTATTTAAAAAAATTGGACATACTTAAGTGATGGAAAAAAGCATGATTATGAAGTGACTCACAAAAGTTAGACACGGGTTATTCATTAGGCTGTTTGCTAGGCATGAATCCGGTATTGCACTGGAACCATGCCTTTTCATTTTGCCTTAACTCGTTTTTGATTATTAACGAGCTTTGCACTTTTCTAATGATCAGGAGAATTAACCATTATTGCTGCGACTTGTGTTAATCGATCATAAAACAGATTTCCAGCAGGATGATCATTAAGACCAATCTCCTCGAATGCTTCTTTCATGCAATGGAGCCAACATTTTGCCCGTTTCGGAGTAATTTCAAATGGAAGATGGCGTTTTTGCATAGCAGGAGGTCCAAATTCCTGACTGTATAGAGCAGGACCTCCAGTAAATTGTGATAGAAACATTATCTGTTTTCTTTTTATTTCCTCCATATCATCTTGAAACAAAGGGCTTAAATCCTTATCCTCATAAACTCGTGGGTAGAATGCATTTACAAGCTTTTCAATCGTTTCTGCGCCACCAATTTCCGTATATAGAGAAATAAATTTATTATCCATTATACTCACCACATTTTATTTTTTCTGATAAATTCTAATTATAAACTTAAAAGGATTCAGACTTTGTGACATGAATCACGCAACTTGGAATAACAAAGAGAGCATTGTCAAATTCTATTACAAAACGAACAATTGAAGGGAAGTAATAGGAATGAAAAAAGATTTAGGATTTGAATGCCAAGAAGAAAAAGATATATATCATCATTTATTGCAGGAACAAATAACATATATTTCCGTGAAAGAAGAGGAAGAACGGATAAGAGAGGAATTAAAAAATGGGAAAGGGTATGAAGATGAATGAATAGAAAGACTCTTCCTGTAATATTTAGTCTGATTATGCTTATTTTTATTCCTTCAACATTAACCTATGCCCAACCTGAAGCACCCTCCTATGCAAAATGGGGACAACTAGCTGTGAAAACGGCAAAGGAAAAATACCCAAAAGCGAATATTGTCGATTATCTGCATATTGGCAGGGAGGACAAAGCAAAGTCCTCGATAGAAAAATTTAAGCTCTGGCTCGTTGAGGGAGGGAAAGAATTCGGATTATTTATTAATATCGAATTTAACCCCAAAAATGACAGAGTGATTCGTATTATAGTAAAAAAATCAGCAGTATAGGTAGGGGAAACAATATATTTAATATTACAGTCAGGGCTGACTTTAAATAAAACCAGCCCTGATTATTGATTCGACATTCACTTCAAAATAACCTAAGTCTTTGACACGTTAAAATACTTAGCCTCCGGATGAGCAAAAACGATAGCAGAAACGGATGCTTCTGGCTCCATCATACAGCCTTCTGTTAAATGAACACCAATATCCTCAGGACGAATGAGATTGAATAGCTTTCGCTGATCCTCTAAATCAGGACAAGCTGGATAGCCAAATGAAAAGCGTTGCCCTTGATATTTCGCAGCGAAGCGTGCTTTCATTGTCATATCAACAGGATCAGGGAAGCCCCAACGGTCACGTATCTGTCTATGAACGAGTTCTGCAAAGCCTTCTGCTGTTTCAAGTGCAAGTGATTGCAGTGCATGACATTCTAGAAATCTTCCTTGTGACTTTAAATTGTCAGCAACCTGCCTAATCCCTTTTCCAGCCGTAACAGTAAAAAAGGCGACATAGTCCATTTGGCCGCTGTCCTTTGGTTTTAAATAATCTGCTAAACATAGATATGGTTCTACTTCCTGTCTTGGAAATTCAAATACTTGGATTATTTCCGTCTGCTTTTCATTATAAATCAGTACCTTATCTCCATCTGATTGGGCAGGGAAGAATTGATAAACAGCTGCTGGGGCGATCCAGCCTTTTTCTTTTGCATCTTCAATTAATCCATTTACAATTTCATTAATTTTTATTGCCTTTTCATCGCCTTCTGCAAGCAGCTTCTCAAGCTTTCCATTTAGACCAAGATGATGTCCAATCAGCATTTGCTTATTAATATAAGGCTCAATATGAGAGATTGAAATCGATGTCAAAACACGTCGTTTTAAATCTAAAGGTATATAAACTGGAACATTCGTATTTAGTTTTGGGCGAACTTTTACAGCAGTTGCAGCTGAAATCGTGCTTCTATCAAATGGAACAGCATTTTGAGTCTTTGCTTGCTTTTCTAAATGCTCACGCTTTAATATTTCATATTCTTCAGGATTCTGCAGCTGGTTGACGATGGAGAGTCCATTCATGGCGTCTTTAGCGTATAGGACAAGTCCATTATATTCTTTAGCAATTTTTGTATCTGTGAATTTACGTGAAAGAGCAGCACCGCCAACAAGAATAGGGATATCTATTCCTGCCTGCTTCAAATCATGAGCAGTTAGGACCATTTGCTGAGCAGATTTTACGAGCAACCCTGATAATCCAATCATATCTGGTTTTTCTCTTTTAATCGTTTCAACTAGCTCTGAAGGTGGAACCTTAATGCCAAGATCGATTACTTCATATCCATTATTGCTTAAAATGATATCGACTAAATTTTTACCGATATCATGTACATCACCCTTTACGGTAGCCAATACAATTTTACCTTTTCCTGCACTTGAATCGTCTTTTTCCATAAAAGGCTCAAGAAATGAAACAGAAGCCTTCATTACCTCTGCACTTTGCAAAACCTCTGCCACAATGAGCTGATTATCATTAAATAATCGTCCGACTTCCTTCATGCCATTCATTAATGGTCCATTAATAATATCGAGTGGGGCAGGATATCTGCTTAATGCATCTTCCAAATCTGGAATAAGTCCTTCCTTTGTTCCTTCTATAATATAATAGGAAAGGCGTTCTTCAAGCGTCATGTCAGGCATGATGCTTTTCTGTTCTTTTTTCTTATCTCGGTAAAAGTCGGTAAATTCAGCAAGTGACTTATCAGTCGTTTCAAATAATAGTGACTCCGCAAGCTTAACTTCCTCTTTTGGAATGGAAGCAAATCTTTCAAGCTTTTCGGTATTGACAATCGCATAGTCGAGTCCAGCCTGTGTACAGTGATATAGAAAAACAGAATTCAAAATTTCACGACCGACAGGAGGGAGGCCGAAAGAGATGTTGCTGATTCCAAGAATAGTTTGAACTTCAGGGAAGGCTTCTTTAATTAGACGAATCCCTTCAACTGTTGCTTTTGCACTTCCTATATATTGTTCGTCACCAGTGCCAACAGGGAAAACAAGAGGATCAAAAATGAGATCTTCTGGTTGAAAGCCATATTTATGAACGAGCAAATCATAGGACCGTTTTGCAATCTCAAGCTTCTTCTCAGCTGAAACACCCATGCCTTTTTCGTCAATCGTTCCGACAACAACGGCAGCTCCGTATTTGTGGACGAGGGGAGCAATTGCACTAAATCGCTCTTCACCGTCTTCAAGGTTAATAGAGTTAATAATGGCCTTACCTTGTGAATATGAAAGAGCTTTTTCAATAACTTTCTCATCAGTTGAATCGATAACAAGAGGGGCCTTCACTTTTTTGACAAGCTCCTTCATGAAGGATTCCATATCATGGATTTCATCACGATCAGGATCTGCGAGACAGACATCAATGACATGTGCTCCTCCTTTCATTTGTGCACGAGCAATTTCAGAAGCTTCCTCATATTTACCTTCTTTTATTAATCTTTTAAACTTACGAGACCCGATGACATTTGTGCGTTCTCCAACCATAATAGGACGGAGGGTAGGATCATCATAGATAAGAGGTTCGATACCGGAAACTTTATGGACTAATTTTTTATCAAAATTTCTTGGTGGATACTTTTTCATTTCATCAGCAATGGCTTTAATATGTTCTGGTGTCGTTCCGCAACAACCTCCGACAATATTGAGCCAGCCTTCAGAAGCAAATCCCCCCAGCTTTTTCGCAAGCGATTCAGGTGTTTCATGATATTGTCCTTCTTCATCTGGTAATCCTGCATTTGGATAACAGCTTATTGCAGCTGAGGAAAGACTTGATAGGGAACGGATATGTTCCTGCATGAACTCAGGTCCAGTCGCACAATTCAAACCGACAGCTAATGGCTTCATATGTTCCAGTGAAATATAGAATGCTTCGATCGATTGACCAGCTAGTGTTGTACCCATTGGTTCGATTGTGCCAGAAACAAAAATAGGCAATTGCTTTCCTGTTTTTTCGAATGCTTTTTGAATACCGATAAATCCAGCTTTTACATTCAGCATATCTTGACTCGTTTCCAAAAGAAGAAGGTCAATTTGTCCATCAATTAGCCCAATCGCTTGTTCTTCATAGGATTCAATAAGTTTTTCAAAAGTTGTACCGCCAGTGACACTTAATGTTTTAGTTGTTGGACCAAGTGAGCCCGCAACAAATCTTGGCCAGTCTGTTGTTGAAATCTGATCAGCTACTTTTCTGGCTATCTGTGCAGATTTTTTATTTATCTCATACGCCTTATGGCCAAGATTGTACTCATCCAGAACAATGCCTGTCGCACCAAAAGTATTCGTCTCAATAATATCTGCGCCTGCTTGTAAATATTCAATATGAATTTGCTCTATAACAGAAGGGGAAGTGATATTTAAGTTTTCATTACAACCGTCATATTCCTCTCCACCAAAATCCTCAGTTGACAAATTGGCGTTCTGAAGCATAGTTCCCATTGCGCCATCCATAATGAGTATTTTTTTCTTGAGTTGTTCAATTAATTGTGACTTCCGCATTTTGTCTCCTCCTTGAAATCTTGGCACTTGTTTCATGGGCATATGCTGATAATTCAACTGATATTTCATAGCGCATAAACGGAGTAATTAAATAAATTCCGTTAAATAATTCTGCTGCAGCATCAATTAAAGATTTCGTAATGGTAATTCCTTCACGAGCAGCAAGTATCGAGTCATCTTTAAGCTCAGCCATTCGAGCGCGAATTGAATCTGATATTTTAATACCTGGTACCTCATGATGAAGGTATTCTGCATTTTTACTGCTTGTTAATGGCATAAGCCCGATATATAACGGTTTCTTTAAATGTTTAATTGCTCCATGAACCTCTATTAATTTTTCCTCTGAAAAAATAGGCTGGCTTATAAAGTAATCGGCGCCATATTCGATTTTTTTCTCAAGTCGCTGCACAGCTCTATCAAGTGATTTCACATTCGGATTAAAAGCAGCACCAACAGAAAAAGCTGTTTTTTCACCAAGATCTTTACCTGATATGGATAAACCTGCATTTAATTGTTTTATCATTTGGATTAATTCAAATGAAGACATATCATAAACAGACGATGCCCCTGGAAAATCTCCAACTCTAGCTGGATCACCAGTGACAGCAAGAACATCATGAAGTCCAAGGGTATGCAGCCCCATTAAATGGGACTGCAATCCAATAATATTTCGATCTCTGCATGTAATATGGACCAATGGCCGTGTGCCTATTTCCTTTTTAATCCGATAACCAATTGCCGAATTGCAAATTCTTGGAGAAGCTAAAGAATTATCCGCGAGCGTAATCGCATCAATTCCAATATTTTTTAACGCTTTTGCCCCTTCGAAAAATTTATCTGTATTTAGTTTTTTGGGTGGGTCAAGCTCGACGATAATGGATGCTCGTTCTTTAACTATATCCTGCAAAGGAGGATCTTCTCGTAAGGTTGCAGATGAATTTGAAATAATTATCTTTTTACTATTCTTTACCTTCTTTTCAGTAATAGGAGGGAGTCCCTTTAATTCTTTTGCAAATGCACGAATATGATCAGGAGTTGTTCCGCAGCATCCTCCAAGAAGTCGAACACCTTGATTCCGAAAGTCCCTTGCAGATTGCCTGAAATATTCAGAATCTCCTTCATAATGAAATTTGCCATCTGTATAAGCAGGCATACTTGCATTTGGATAAGCGGATAAATAAGCTTGCTTTGGAAGGGGAATCCCTTCTAAAGTCAACAGCATATGGTGTGGGCCGAGTCTGCAATTTAACCCAACTACATCAGCCCCTAGCTTTTCAAGGCGAGAAAGTGCTTCAGAAATTGGTGTTTGATCTTGGAGAATTCCAACCTCATGAAGAGAAACTTGGGCAATAATCGGCAAATCCGTTTCTTTTCTTGTAATAGCTAAGATATGTTCAAGCTCTTCAAGATCATAATAGGTTTCTAGCAAGATACCGTCCACACCTTCTAGCAAAAGGCAATAAAGCTGTTCTCTAAAGCTTCTCTTTATTTCCTCAATTGAAACAGTATTTGGCCTTATTCCTCTTATTCCACCTATTGTTCCTACAACATACGCGTCTTTTTTTATAGCATTTCTAGCATTTCTAACCGCATAGGTGTTAATCTCTTTCACCTGTTCTTCTAGTCCATATCTTTGCAATTTTAAGTAATTAGCAGCGTAAGTGTTGGTTTGAATCAAATTCGCGCCCGCAAGAATGTATGCTTCATGAATTTGCTGGATTTGTTCAGCATGGGAGAGATTCAAATTTTCGAAACAACTATCCGTTCCATAAGAGTAAAGAAGAGTTCCCATTGCACCATCAGCTATTAAAATTTCATCTTTCATTCTTTCTAGGAAACTCATTTCCATCCTCCTTAGCAATACGTTTTAAATGTAATAGATAAAGTGAAACTTCAATCAGTGGGGGTTTTCCTTCATTCCCCACTGATTGTTAGTTGAACCAATCGGGCTTTTACGGGCTGTTGATCCCCCACTTAGAAATTTATTCTTAACTCAACTTCTTGAAGTGGGGGTCTTACAGCCCGTTAATCTGCGATCAATTGAAACTTCAAAAATGGAGTTTTAAACCTCGTTAATCAGTGATAGAGCAGATGTAATATCATTTATTAAGTCATCGGGATTTTCCAAACCGACGGATAGACGGAGAAGTCCATCAGTAATTCCTCTGCAATGTCTTTCCTTTATTGACATTGATGCATGAGACATTTTTGCAGGGTAGGAGAGGATTGATTCAACCGCTCCTAAGCTTACGGCAAATGCAGGAATTTTAATTCTAGAAACAAACTCTTTAGCTGCCTGTTCGTTTTCAAGTTCAAATGAAATGACTGCACCAGGGCCATTAGCCTGTCTCATTTGGATTTGATATTGCGGATGATCGGCAATTCCAGGGTAATATACTCGTTTGACTACTGGATTTTTTTGTAAAAAAGATGCGAGTTTCCTTGCTGATTTCATAGATTGATCCATTCTGACATGTAATGTTTTCAGTCCACGCAGAACGAGCCATGCATCCTGGACTCCTAAAATTGCACCAAAAGAATTTTGTAAAAACCCTAGTTTTTTCCCTAGTTCAGTATTTTTTACAACTGCTAAACCTGCTACGACATCACTATGACCCGATAAAAATTTCGTTGCACTATGTAGCACTATATCAGCTCCTAAAGAAAGGGGCCTTTGTAGGGCAGGCGTTAAAAAAGTGTTATCAACAAATGTTAATGCCCCATGCTCTTTAGCAATCGAAGAAATTGATTTAATATCAGAAACCTTTAAAAGGGGATTGGAAGGTGTCTCTACATAAAACACCTTCGTATTTGGACGAACAGCCTTCTTTACAGCCTCTAAATCGGTCATGTCGACAAATGTGTACTCAATTCCATATCGTGAAAGAACCTTCGTGACGAATCGGAATGTCCCACCGTACACATCATCCGTAATGATTACATGATCACCTTGTGATAATAGGAGGAAGGCAGTGGAGATGGCTGCCATCCCTGAGGAAAAAGCGAATCCATGTGTTCCTTCCTCTAACTCCGCAATAACAGATTCAAGTGCCTCACGTGTAGGATTTAAACTTCGGCCATAATCGTATTTGCCAAATGTATCGAAATCGCTCTGATGAAAGGTGGAGGCATGTTGTATTGCTACACTAACCGCACCTGTTAATGGATCAAACTTATGCTGATTATATAGAAGCTTTGTTTCAAATGAATAGTCATTTGCATCACTCATATCGCCACCCCCTCCATGACTTTGGCAAATGCAATTTCTAAATCATGAATAATATCTTCTGTATTTTCTATTCCTACTGAAAATCGTAATAATCGGTTACATACTCCAGTTTCAATTCTAATATCCTCTGGTATATCAGCATGAGTCTGGGTAGCAGGATAGGTAATAAAGCTCTCAGCTCCTCCAAGACTTTCAGCAAATGAAATAAGGTTGAGGCTTTGCAAAAACTGATTCACCCATTCTTCATTTTTGATCCGAAAAGATATCATTCCTCCACGCCCTGGGTAGAGGACATCCGTAACTGCATCATGACTTGATAAAAAGTCCACTATTCTAAGTGCATTTTTTTCATGTCGCTCCATTCGGAGGGCAAGAGTTTTCATCCCTCTCATGAGCAGCCAAGAATCGAAGGGACTAAGCACCGCACCTGTCGCATTGTGATATAGTGTAAGCTGCTCACATAAATCCTTTCCCTTAGCAACAATCAAGCCCGCCAATACGTCATTATGTCCGCCTATGTATTTGGTTGCGCTGTGGATAACGATGTCTGCTCCTAATTTCAAAGGCATTTGTAAAATAGGTGTATAAAAAGTGTTATCAACAATAAGTAATAAATTATGCTTTTTAGCGAACGAAGCTACTTCTGCAATATTCGTTTGCTCCATTAATGGGTTTGTAGGCGTTTCGATGAATATCGCTTTTGTCTGAGATGAAATTTCTTTAGTAAGAACCTCTTCAGAGAAAGTTCGAATATATTTGCACTGCAGCCCCCATTTTTTGAAGCCTTGTTCAAAGAGTCTATATGTACCACCATAAAGATCTTTTGACACGATAAATTCATCACCGGCTTGAAAAAGTGAGAGGAGAGTATGTATAGCAGCCATTCCAGAGCTGCATGCAAATCCTTGATCACCTTCTTCAAGCTCCGCAATTGCTTTTTCCAATAAAGCCCTTGTAGGATTACCAGTACGGATATAATCGAATCCAGTTGACTGACCAATCCCTTCATGGCGATAGGCAGTTGAAAAATATACAGGGGGGTTAACCGTCCCTGTAGACGTTTCACTTCGATTACCGATTTGTGCAAGTATTGTATCAACCTTATGCATCATTAACACTCCTTAATCAAATGAGAATTTTTTAGCATTGAATTTCACTTTAATAGGTTAGTAAACTTAGTTTTTTTATAGTTAAAAAATAAAAAAAGCCCTCTTATAAGAAGAAGACTTTTCAAAAGAAACAGCGCCATTCTTCTTATCTTTCAAGTTTTAAAAAAACTTGCAGGAATTAGCACCTTTTCAATCATATGTGATTGATGGTTGCTGAGGCGTCACTGGGCCTTACCCTCGACCTCTCTTGATAAGAAATTCGTATTTAATTTTTTTTAAACTTTACACTATTACATTCTGAAAAGTCAATCCCTTCTGATAACTATTTTTTCTATACGAATTATAGAGGCTAAAAATTGTAAGGGAAGAACAGATTAAAGTTTATTGTCTAAATATTGTAATTATTTTATCAGAATAAGTTTTTTGTTTTTACATTTACGAGGAAACTTTACACTATATGTATGTTTAAAACCTTTGAATTAGTCACTTTAAAGTGATAAAATTGCATTGGAAATTATTTATCCCTGAAAAATAATATTATTCTTTCAATTTACATTTTATAGTTTTTTTGGGAGAGGTTAATGAGGAAATAGGTTTTTTCCAATACAGTGATGGAGGTTTTTTTCATGAAAAAGCCATTGAATGGCGAGAGACCTTTTGATGAAGGTTTTTATGGCCCGAACCTTGGCTATGTCATCGAGTTATATGAAAATTATTTACAAAACCCAGAATCAGTAGATCCAGATATGAGAGCCTATTTTGATGCAACAGGCTCACCAATTGATGTAAAAACGAGCGCTCCAAAAGTTGAAGCTAGCGGCTCATACACATCAGCTATTCAATTAGAAAAAACACTGGCTGTTATTCGTTTGGCAGATAATATTCGATCTTACGGCCACCGAGCTGCTGATATATATCCATTAAAAGATTATAACCCTGAAAAAAATCTTTTTGAGCTTTCACAGTACGGTTTAACAGAGGAGGATCTTCGTTCACTTCCTGCAGGTATAATCTGTAAGGATGCTCCTATTCCTCTAAAAACTTGCTATGATGCAATTGAATACTTAAAAAGTGTATACACGGAAACGATCGCTTATGAATTTCATCATGTATACGATGAAAACGAAAAAGACTGGCTTCGCAAAAAAGTTGAAACAAGCAGTCTAAAACCTAAATTAAAAACTGAAGAAAAAGCTAAAATTCTAAAGAGACTTACTGAAGTTGAGGAATTTGAAAAATTCATTCACCGAACATTTGTAGGACAAAAGAGATTTTCCATTGAAGGATTGGACACTTTAGTTCCATTACTTGATGAAATTGTCTCTGAATCCGTATCAAATGGGACAAAGACAATCAATATTGGTATGGCTCACCGTGGACGTCTAAATGTCCTTGCCCATGTACTTGGGAAGCCTTATGAAATGATTTTTGCTGAATTTCAGCATGCTCCTAATAAAGAGCTAGTTCCTTCAGAAGGTTCAATTGGCATTAGTTATGGCTGGACAGGGGATGTAAAATACCATTTAGGATTAGATAAAAAAATTAAAGATGAAAACACAACCATTGCTCGTCTTACTCTAGCGAATAATCCAAGTCATTTAGAATTTGTTGGCCCTGTTGTTGAAGGATATACACGTGCTGCTCAGGATAATCGTTCAGAAAAAGGTTATCCAGAAGTTGATTTTAGTTCTGCGCTTTCAATCATTATCCATGGAGACGCTGCATTTCCAGGTCAAGGAGTTGTGGCAGAAACTCTTAATCTGGGACAGCTAACAGGCTATAATACTGGCGGCTCCATTCATATTATTTCGAACAATACGATTGGGTTTACAACTGAATCACGTGATTCACGATCAACCAGGTATTCAAGTGACCTAGCAAAAGGGTATGAAATTCCCATATTGCATGTGAATGCAGATGATCCGGAAGCTTGTTTCGCTGCCGCAAGATTGGCTTGTGAATATAGAGAAAAATTTCAAAAGGACTTCTTAATTGATCTTATCGGATATCGTCGTTTTGGTCATAATGAAATGGATGAGCCAATGACAACGAATCCTTTGATGTATAAAATCATTCATAGCCATTCAACAGTGAAGGAACTATATAGTCAAAAGCTATTAAGTGAATCATCTGTTACAAAGGAAACAGTTGTACAATTGGAAGAAGACATCATTGCTAAGCTAAAAGCTGCCTATGAAAAGGTTCCTGATAAGAAAATTGAAATCGAATCAATGAATATTCCAGAATATGTTGAAAAAGGTCTGCCGAAATTAAATACTGCAGTCCCAATTGATTTATTAAAAGAGATTAACCAACAATTATTGGCATTCCCAGAAAATTTTTCTGTTTTCAATAAGCTTGATAAAATATTGAAGAGAAGACTGGACGCGCTAGATGGTGAAGGAAAAATCGACTGGGGACATGCTGAAACATTGGCATTTGCATCTATTCTAAAGGATGGAACACCGATTCGTTTGACAGGTCAGGACTCGGAGAGGGGAACTTTTGCCCATCGAAATATCGTTTTGCATGATAATGAAACTGGAAAATCATTTTCTCCGCTTCATTTATTACCATCAGCGAAAGGATCATTTGCGATTCATAATAGCCCACTATCTGAAACATCTGTTCTCGGATTTGAATATGGCTATAATGTTTTTGCACCTGAAACATTAGTGCTATGGGAAGCACAATTTGGAGATTTTGCCAACTCTACTCAAGTCATATTTGATCAGTTTATCGCTGCTGGACGTGCAAAATGGGGGCAAAAATCTGGACTTGTTATGCTGCTGCCACATGGCTATGAAGGACAAGGACCAGAACATTCAAGTGCCAGATTAGAGAGATTTTTATCATTAGCTGCAGAAAATAACTGGACCGTCGCCAACTTAACATCATCTGCTCAATATTTTCATATTCTACGCAGACAGGCTGCCATTTTGAATCGTGAAGAGGTGCGACCACTAGTCATTATGTCGCCAAAAAGTTTATTACGTCATCCTCTTGTTGCTTCAAGTGGCGTTCAATTAAGTGAAGGAGAATTCCAGCCTGTTATTGAGCAGCCATTGCTTGGTGAGAATATTGAAAAAGTAACACGGATTGTTTTGGCAAGTGGAAAAATGGCCATTGATTTAGCAGATAGTCTAAAAAATATTGAAAATAAAGACTGGTTCCATATTATAAGAGTAGAAGAAATTTATCCATTCCCGATGAATACCATTGAAGACATAATTAACCGTTATCCAAACTTGAAGGAAGTCGTATGGGTACAGGAAGAACCAAAAAATATGGGTGCATGGTTCTTTGTTGAGCCGAGATTAAAAGCAATTACAAAAGATGGCGTTGATGTAAATTATGCAGGAAGACGTCGCCGTTCTAGCCCTTCAGAGGGGGACCCAGTTATTCATAAGATAGAACAGGCCCGCATTATTGAAGAAGCATTAACGCGTAAACATGAAGGAGGAAAATAAGGTGGCAGAAATTAAAGTACCTGAGCTTGCAGAATCGATTACAGAAGGAACAATTGCACAATGGTTAAAGAAACCAGGTGAATTTGTTAATAAAGGTGATTATGTAGTTGAATTAGAGACAGATAAAGTAAATGTTGAAATTATCTCTGATTTTTCAGGAGTATTAAAAGAAGTTAGATTCCAAGAAGGAGATAATGTCAATGTAGGCGAAACAATCGCTGTAGTTGATGAAAACGGTGAAGCGACTGGAGCTTCTGCTCAAGCTGAACCAGTACAAGAAGAAAAAGTGCAAACTCCTGTTGAAACTGTGAAACATTCTGAGAAAAACGCAGCACTTCAAGCAGAAAACAACGAAACACAACGCACAATTGCTTCACCAGCTGCTAGAAAAATGGCACGAGAAAAGGGTATTGATTTAACACAAATTCCAACCGTTGATCCGCTTGGAAGAGTTCGTGCCCAAGATGTATCTTCCTTTAACCCGCAGCAGAAATCGGTACCAGCACCAGCACCGAAAGCTGCAGTACAGCAAGAATCTGGCAAGCCAGTAGAGCGCATTCGTATGACGCGCCGCCGCCAAACAATCGCTAACCGTCTTGTTGAAGTTCAGCATACTGCTGCAATGCTTACTACTTTTAACGAGGTCGATATGACGAATGTCATGAATCTTCGCAAAAAGCGCAAAGATAAATTCCTAGAAGAAAACGATGTAAAATTAGGCTTTATGTCCTTTTTTACAAAAGCCGTTGTTGCAGCATTAAAGAAAAACCCGCTGCTTAATGCTGAGATTCAAGGTGACGAAATTATTTTGAAAAAGTATTATGATATTGGTGTTGCCGTTTCCACAAATGAAGGCCTTGTTGTCCCTGTTGTTCGAGATGCAGACCGCAAAAACTTTGCAGAAATTGAAAAAGATATTATGGATCTTGCAGGAAAAGCAAGAAATAACAAGTTATCACTTCAAGACCTTCAAGGTGGTTCATTTACAATTACAAATGGAGGCACATTCGGATCATTACTTTCAACACCGATTCTCAATGGGCCGCAAGTAGGAATCTTAGGTATGCATGCGATTAATCTTCGTCCTGTTGCTATTGATGCGGAAAGAATGGAGAATCGTCCAATGATGTATATTGCTCTTTCTTACGATCACAGGATCGTCGATGGAAAAGAAGCAGTAACCTTCCTTAAACGAGTAAAAGAATTAATTGAAGACCCTGAATCATTATTATTTGAGGCTTAATTAATAGTACAGCTACTTATTAAAGTTTCTCATCAAATGTATATTTAACCTTAGAAAGACTGCACTTCCAATTGTCAGTTGTGTCTAACAATTGGGGTGCAGTTCATTATTAAAAAGGCATTTATAATAAATAATGTTGTCATGTAACAAGTTCGATTCAGAAAGTGCTGTAAGTTTTGAATTTACAAAAGGATAAGCCCTCTTATTTTGAAAGAAGATTAATCAAAATAAGAGGGCTATTTTTTTTGTATCATTCATTTAAATAAAATAGTTTGATAATAACTTAATACAAGCTTTGAATTAGCAGCATTTCTATTATCTTTTAATACTTAAAACATCAGAAATTTTTACCCTCTCAATCTGTTTTTCACTTTTACAAATCTACATTAAGTGCTCATGAATAGGTTAGCAAACTCGTGTTTTTTTGATGTAACAATTTCTATATATAGAAAAATTTAGTAATTTCTTATAGAATGAATTAAGGGAGAAACAAGTTAACCTTTTTTAAAGGAGGGAGGGGTCGTTTGAAATTGAATAAAAAGAAAGAGAAAAAAAAGTCACATATTCCATTCCGCTTAAACCTTTTATTTTTGATAGTGTTTATATCGTTTTCTGTATTGATTCTTCGATTAGGTGTTGTTCAAATTGTGTATGGAGACGATTATAAACGGGAGATTGAACGAACAGAGGATGTAACCGTCAATAATCCTGTACCAAGGGGAAAGATGTATGATCGGACAGGAAAGGTGATCGTTGATAACATTCCGCAAAATGCTATTACCTATACAAAGAACGCAGGAGTTAAGCAAGATGATATGCTTAAAGTAGCAAATAAGCTTGCTGTGCTCATAGAAAAGGATTTGGATAAGGTTCAAGAGGGAGATAAAAGAGATTTCTGGATTATGAAAAATCAGAAACGAGCTGATAAAAAGGTTTCTGAAAAAGAAATTGATAAATTGAAGGAAAATTTTGAGGGAAAAGAATTAGACAAGAAAATTTACCGGTTAAAACGTGATCGCATTACTGAGGAAGAATTGAATGAGCTCACAGCAGAGGATTTAGAAGTTCTTGCTATTTATAGAGAGCTTTCAACTGGATATGCTTTGACACCTCAAATTGTAAAAAATAGAAATGTAACGCCTGAAGAATTTGCAGTTGTAAGCGAAAATCTACAGCTTCTACCTGGCGTTGATACGACAACAGATTGGGAAAGATACTATCCTTTTGATTCAACATTAAAATCTGTTCTTGGGAAAGTGACAGAATCTGAAGAAGGCTTACCCGCAGACATGCTTGATTACTATCTTGCAAGGGATTACAGTCGAAATGATCGGGTAGGAAAGAGCTATATTGAACAGCAATACGAAGAGGTTCTGCACGGCCAAAAAGCGAAAGTTAAAAATGTAACGGATAAAGCTGGCAAGGTTCTTGAAACGATTCCGATCACAGATGGAAAAAGAGGTAGGGATCTTGTACTAAGTATTGACATGGAGTTACAACAAGCAACAGAAAAGATTATTGAAGAAGAGTTAAAGAAAGCAAAAAATATTAGTGGTACTTCATTGCTGGATCGCGCCAATGTTGTAATTATGGATCCACGCACAGGAGAGGTACTTACAATGGCAGGCAGACAAATTGTTAAAGATAAGGAAACAGGCCAAGAAGTAATGCAGGATGATGCACTTGGCAATATTTCAATGGCATATAACGTCGGTTCAGCAGTTAAGGGAGCGACGATCATGACGGGGTATAATACTGGGGCAATCAAGCCAGGTGAAAGATATTTAGACACTCCGATGAAAATTCATCAAACACCTGTAAAAAAGTCATGGAAACCCCTTGGTGTTGTTAATGATCTTGATGCACTAAAAAGGTCCTCGAACGTTTATATGTTTCACATAGCTATTAACATTGGTGATGGTAAATACATTCCTAATGGAACCTTACCATTAAATCTTAAATATGGGTTTAAAACAATGAGAGAATCCTTTGCACAATATGGTCTTGGTGTGAGAACGGAAATTGACCTTCCTAATGAACAAATTGGGTTTAAAGGACCAGCTGAAAACCCAGGTTTACTTCTTGACTTTTCGATCGGACAGTATGATACGTATTCAAATATGCAGCTAGCTCAATATGCTTCTACTATTGCAAATGGCGGCAATCGGATGAAGCCACATATTGTGAAGTCGATTCATGAGCCTTTAATGGAAAATCACGAGATCGGGCCGATTGTACAAGAAATTTCTCCGAAAGTTCTTAACCGTGCAGAAGGGCATGTAGAATGGTTTGAAAGGGTTCAAGAGGGATTCAAAAAAGTTGCACAGGAGCCAGGCGGAACAGCCTATTCTTTTTTTGGAGACAAGGACTATAACCCTGCTGGCAAGACTGGTACTGCCCAAGCATTTTATGATGGACCTGATAAAGAAGAGAAATTCGGCAAAGAGCTTCATGAAGTCATTAATTTAAGCTTTGTTGGCTATGCACCAGCGGATGAGCCGGAAATGGCAATCGCAGTTATTGTACCTTGGGCATATGATTCAGGGAAAGGCCATAATATGAATCTTGAACTTGCGGAAAGAGTTATGGATACTTATTTTGAACTAAAAAAACAGCGTCAAATGGGAAATGAAAGTGCTAAAAATACAGGTGAAATAAATGAAAGAAACGAAGACGGTCTTTGAAGATATAAAAGAAAAGGCAAGAACAGCACTTGAATGTGGAGCAATAGCTACTTTTTTTAAAATAATCTCCATTAAAAAAGCAGCTAAGGAAAAATGTGTCAGTATCCTTAGCTGCTTTCCTTTTTAAGACTTATCATCAGCCTCTTGATTTATTTATTAAAACTACTTTGCTTTTATTGGTTTTAAACCTCTTCTATTAATTTCCGTTTTTAATATCCGAATCCATTCTTTCTCCGAACCAGACTTCAATGCATCACGATAAGAGAAGACCAACTGTTCATTACTCATAATCTTCATTTGCATTACCTCCTGTAGAATTGGAATGAATATTCTTTTGTTCATTCCATTGTAAAGGTTTCCTTCCGTTTTGAAAACAGTAAATTCTAAGAAAAGAAAAAAAAGGACTTTCGAACCTTATAATAGCAGGTAAAAAATGGTTTAATTTATAAAGATTGGGAATTATCTATCTATTGGAGGAGAATCTATGAAATTAGTAAAATCTATAGGTTGCGTACTATTTTTGTTAGCTCTTGTTGCTGGCTGTTCCCAAGAGACAAAAGTGACAAAGGAAGAAGTCAAGCTAGGAGAGAAAGATCAAGAGGATACAAATAAAAATAAGGAAAACGAATCAGAAAATAAAAAACAAGAGGAAGAAAAAACAGAAGCGTATGAGCCTGAAGAAACGTTTGAAGAAATTGCTTTCCAAAATGTTGACTGGTTTTTTGGATCACCTAAATTACAGCCAAAGGGAGGAATTTGGGTATATAATGCTGAAAAGCATCCTGGTGAAATCGAGGAAACATTCGAGTGGGAAACAGAAGATGTATTGTTAGTGCAAATTAATGATCCAAATTATAAAAATCATAAATTGACAATTAAAGGGTTACAAAATGTAGATAATGAAACTGTAAAAATAGTGGCATCATTTAAAGCACTAGAGAATGATGAAGGGAAGACTCCGAGAAGATACATAACGATCGAAAAAAGTTCGCTGGATGGAAAAAAATTTGTTATTGAGGATGAAAAAACAGGTGAAGCAGTAAAACTAAACTAGAGAGCCTACTTGCTCTCTTTTTGTGCTAATTAAAGTAGTCATTCATTCAGATAATTTATATGATAATTAAAAACAAGGCTAATAAAGGAGATTATATATGGATTTACAACTCGATCATGTTGTTCATTTTTTAAGCGATCATCCTAATAAAGCGATTATGGAATGGCAAAAGCTTAGCTACAAAGCAGTGATGGGAGGAAGCCATGAGAGTTGGGGAACATTTAATAGTTTACTGTATACTAGTACCTCTTATATCGAATTTCTTGCAGTTGAAAATCAGACAATTGCTGAGCAATCAGATAATCCTCTTATAAAACAATTGATCACAGATTTAAACAATGGGAATGGGATTGGACAAATTTGTTTTCGAACAAAGGATATAGTCATGCTAAAGGAGCAGCTAAAAAATAAAGGAATAAGTACTTTCCCTATTTTTCCTGGAAGTAGAAAAAGGCATGATGGCTCCATGATTAGATGGAAAATGCTTTTCATTAAAGAAAAAGCTTCGTTACCATTCCCGTTCTTTATCGAGTGGGAGCAAATGGATGAAGATCGTTTCAAGGAGCTTAAGATGCTTGGCATGACTGACAAAAAATTAGAAAATCATTCTGTTAAATCGATATTTATCGCTTGCTATAACGCAATAAAGACGGCAAAGGAATGGACAAGACTATTTGATTTTCCAATGATAAATAAAAATTTAGATGTGAATTTTACTACAAAAAGCATTGTCCTTCAATGTGGCTCCTTAGATTTAGTCTTTTGCGAGACTTTAAGTCAAGAGGGAGTTATTCATGATACATTACAATCACGTGGTGAAAGACCATTTTTTATCCAATTTCAACCGATGTTATTCGATAAGCCAATCTCGTTATTCCATTCGCATTATCAGTGAGTAAGTATTTATTAATCGTGACAAATTGTCACGATTTTTTCTATTAAAATAAAAGTGATTAATACATGAAAATATTGAATATTCAGGATAATATGTTAACATAAAATGTAACGAATTTTTTATCCATCAACTACATATAGCAAGCTTCTTAGGATGGCGTCATATTTTTAAAAGGGGGATAACTATGGCAGATTTACTTCATACGACTGTCGGTAAGCTACTAGAAGATAAAGCAAAGCTTCATCCTGAGCATGAAGCTGTCGTCTATTCAGATAGAGGACTTAGAATGACATATAAAGAATTTGATGACTACTGTAGAAAAGCAGCAAAAGGGTTAATGAAACTTGGGATTGAAAAGGGGGAGCATATTGCTGCGTGGTCAACAAATACCCCTGAGTGGCTTACAAGCCAATTTGCAACTGGGAAAATGGGAGCTGTGCTTGTAACTGTCAATACAAATTACCGCACTTCAGAGCTAGAATATTTGTTAAAACAATCAGATACAACAACTCTTATATTAATGGAGAAGTATAGAGATACTTCCTATATAGACATGCTATATGAAATTGTACCGGAACTAAAAACAAGTGAGCCTGGACATCTAGAGAGTGATAAACTGCCATACTTAAAAAATATCATTGTACTCGGTGATAAACATTTTCCTGGTACTTATAAGTGGTCTGATCTATTAACAATGGGCGAATCTGTTTCTGATGAGCAACTTGATCAAAGAATGAATCAGCTTGATCCAGATGATGTAATCAATATGCAATACACTTCTGGTACAACTGGTTTTCCTAAGGGTGTCATGCTAACTCATAATAATATTGTCAATAATGGCTTCAATATTGCAAACTGTATGAAATTAACAAAAGAGGATCGGTTATGTATTCCTGTACCATTCTTTCACTGTTTTGGCTGTGTTCTTGGTGTTCTCGCCTGTGTATCAGTTGGAGCTACAACTGTTCCTGTTCAGGAATTCAGCCCAAAAGAGGTTTTAAAAACAGTACAAAATGAGAAATGTACGGGTCTGCATGGGGTGCCGACAATGTTCATAGCTGAACTAAATGATTCTGAATTTAGCCAATATGATTTATCTACACTGCGAACAGGGATAATGGCAGGTTCAAATTGCCCAATTGAAGTGATGAAGGCAGTGATTGAACAAATGGGTGCTAGTGATATTACTATTGCATACGGGCAAACAGAATCATCGCCAGTTATCACTCAGACAAAAACAGATGATCCTATTGAACTTAGGGTTGAAACAGTAGGAAAAGCATTGCCGCATGTCGAGGTTAAAATTGTTGAACCCGGTACAAAGATGGAAGTTCCCCGTGGAATACAAGGTGAGCTTTGCACAAGAGGATATCATGTCATGAAGGGATATTATAAAAATCCAGAAGCTACGAAAGAAGCAATAGATGAAGATGGCTGGCTCCATACAGGAGATTTGGCTGTCATGGATGAAAATGGCTACTGTAAAATTACTGGTCGCTTAAAAGATATGATTATTAGAGGCGGAGAAAATATTTATCCTCGCGAAATCGAAGAATTCCTTTATACCCATCCTAGCATCCTTGATGTACAAGTAATTGGAGTTCCTGACGCAGTCTATGGAGAAGAAGTTGTCGCCTGGATTATTTTAAAAGAAGGTGTACAAATTACAAGTGATGAAATTCGTGAATACTGTAAGGGAAAAATATCTCGACATAAAGTTCCAAGATATATCGAATTTATCGATTCTTACCCGATGACAGCATCAGGTAAAATTCAAAAATTCAAATTACGTAATCAAGCTCAGCAATTAATTATTAATTCGCATTCTCATGATTAAACTTAAAGGTTTGCCAATATAAATTAAAAGAATCATCTTGCAGCCACTAATGAAAATTCTTTATACTAAATATATTAAAGAAAAAGGAGTGGCAACTATTGATACACCATAATTGGAATGAAAAACCTTCTTTAAAAAAAGTAAAATGTGTACACACTGATGCGGCTAAATATATTGTAAATAGAGCCTTAACAGCCGGAAAAGAATATGAAGTTAAAAATGAAACAGAAGAATTTTATTTTATCATCGACAATACAGGTAAAGTCGGTGGCTTTTATAAAGATTATTTTCAAGAAGCTTAAATACGTTAAAAGAAAAACTGTCAGCTCATCGTTGACAGTTTTTACTATGCACCTCACCATTTACTCGCCCATCCCATATACTAATTTCTAAGGAATACATAATGAATGGTGGTGTGTGAATGAAACTGAATTATTCCTTAGTTAATAAGCTTTCTGATATCCATGATGAAATCGAAAAAACGTGTATACCTTTTATTAAGGAAAATTCATCAGAATTATTTAGCTTGTCAAATTTAATCGCATACCTTTCATTAAGGAACAATGACCTGAGCAAAATTCAATCAAATCTTTTGCAAGAAGGACTTGCATCTTTTCATGATATCCATCCCCATGTACAATATTCCATACAGAAAATGCTTAATAACCTAAATAAAAAAGATATACAAAAAAAATATTTACTTGATACACATCTTTCAAATCAAATTAATGAAGAACGTGTGAAAAGATTATTCGGATCAAAAATACCATCAATTATGGTCACTTTACATTCATCTATGATTGACAATCCCAAGATTATAAAGGATTTGTTATACCATGGTATGAGTATTGCAAGGATAAATTGTGCACATGATTCCCCGCAAATATGGAAAAAGCTTGTACAACATGTAAGAGACGCAGAAAAGGAGATTGGTCGAGACGAACCTCAGTGTAAAATTCATATGGAATTAGCTGGGCCAAAAATTCGAGTGAAAAAGATTATTGAACCTGAATATACTTCTGCAGTGGATGAAAAACCATATTTCAAAGTAGTTCCTGGAGACTATATTACGATCATTAAAAAAAATCATGCTTTAAATTCAATTACAGACCAAACAAAAGTAATAACAATCAATGTTACAGGTGCATTAACAAATGTTCGGCTAAAAGACAGTATATATTTTCATGATGGGAAAATAGTTGGCGAAATATGCTCAATAACGGATGACTGGGTTAGAATAAAAATTTTATATACAAATAAAAAAATGGCAAAACTTCGAGAAGAACATGGAATTAACCTTCCAGACTCTTTTGTTCACTTTATTTTATCAGCGATTACAGAGGAGGATTTGAAGAATCTTCCCATCATATACGATCTATCAGATAGTATTGGTCTTTCATTTGTACATTTCCCAAGAGACTTAGCAAAGTTTCGAATGCATTTAGACTCCTTACCGCAAAAGAAAATCAGTGTAATTGCAAAAATCGAAACAAAAGAAGCAGTCCAAAATCTTTCAAAAATTATTATTGAAGGCTTAGCGTTTGATTCTTTTGGTATTATGATTGCGAGAGGTGATCTTGCTGTTGAACTCGGATTAAATCAATTGGCCTTCATACAAGAGGAAATTTTAAATCTTTGCCGAGCGGCACATACTCCAATCATTTGGGCAACTGGTGTTCTTGAAAATCAAACAAAAAAAGGAATGCCTTTGCGTTCAGAGATAACTGATGCATATATGGGTTTAAGGGCAGATTGTATCATGTTGAATAAAGGAGAATTTATTATTGAATCAGTCAAAACTTTAAATGAACTTATTCATATGAAGCAATCAAAAACTAGCCGATTAGGAAATAAAACTTTTATCCAGTATGGTTTTTAATGAAATTGAATACATGATAACAGGCATCCCTAAGTCGAATACACGACTTAGAGATGCCTATTTGTTTTTTAGTATTACTTATTATAATGGGTAGGGAAGACTCTCTGTACGGTATTAGTGAATTCATCATAGAAGCCTTCAACCGGTTTTCCATTTCGGATATCATTTGCATAATTCGTCATTCGATCATAGAAATCGGGGTTAACAGATACATAAACATCGTTAATGCTCTTATCAGCAGCCTTAACTTGATCTGCAATTTTACGCTCTACATCACTAGATAACCCCTTATTATTATCCTCAAGACGCGCAGCAACATATGCATTATTATCGGTCACAATCACACTTGCTTGATCCACCTCTGGCAATGACACAATTTTGTCCGCTGCACTATCTGCAACGTCCATCTTCGAGGTTTGATTTACGTCATTATTACGAACTGGAGTTACCCCATTATCTGTTCGCCCATTATTATCAATAAAATCATTGTCATTTGTTAATGGGTTATTAACTCTCGTCGGATCTGTCACATTTGGATTCCTTACTGCTGTATCATTCACATTATTTTTCGCATTATCGTTATTATTAACCCCGCAAGCTGATAGCACTAAGGTTGTTAAAGCTGTAGCCAGCAATGCTTTACTTTTCATGAATAAACCTCCCTTATTGATGAATCATTTATTATAATTCCAAAATAAAAAGAAGGTATTCATTCTTTTTTTTCCAACAAAATAGATTAAACATCAAGTTTGTTGTGATAATAAGACCAGTGTTCTTTACTTTTCAAGAGGGTATAATTGAAGGCTTACTTGTGCTTTTGGACATTTCCTTAATTCGTTTTAGATCATTGAAAAGAGAGCATGGCATTTGCCATACTCCTAAATTTTTCTATTTTTGAATTGTTTGTGGTTGTTTTGATTTTTCCGAAATAGTGGAAGGGTAGAGCTTTCGTCCAATAATTGTTTGAATAGTTAAGAAAATACCACCAACTGTCCAGTAAAGCGGGAGTGCAGCTGGTGCATTTAACGATACCATCACAATCATGATTGGAGATAGTAGCCCCATAAATTTCATTTGCTTTTGCTGCTGAACAGGCATTGTATATTGAGAAACTTTAAATTGAAAATAATAGACAATACCAGCGGCAGCAGTGATCCATATATCTGATTGACCTAAACTAAACCAGAGGAATGAATGGGAAGCTATTTCCTCTGAGCCTCTTATGGCATAATAAAATCCCATTAAGATCGGCATTTGTATAAGAATTGGCAAGCAGCCCATATTAAGAGGGTTAACACCATGTTTCTTATATAAGCCCATCATTTCCTGCTGTAGCTTCTGCTGTTCCTTTTGGTCCTTTGTCGCCTTCAATTTCTTTTGAATGGCGTCCATTTCTGGCTTTATTACATCCATTTTTTCTTTCATATTTCTTTGATTTTTGTATTGCTTTAGCATTAGCGGCATGAGCAGCAGTCTTATTCCAAGTGTAATTATGATAATCGCAATTCCATAATTATCATTAAAAATAGTAGCTACTCCATGTATTAGAGAAGTAAAAGGCTCAACTAAATAATTTTGAAAAAAGCTGTCATTATTTTGACCACTTTGTCCTGAACATGCAGAAAGCAGCAGAGAAACCATTGAAAGCATCATTATCATTAAAAAACTATTCTTTTTTTTCATTTTAGAAACTCCTCCTATTAATTATTTTCTATAGAAAGGAGTATCTGCTATCAGGATCATCACCTGGACCGACTTTTTTCCTTACGCATTTTACTATCCAATTTAATAATGGATTCCTTTGAAGATAAGTTTGCATTTGCAAAAGCGGATTAATTGCAAATGAATCTATATTATTCGTATCATTTAAAGAATTAATAAAATGATATTCAATATTCCATACCCATAGGAATTTTACGATGAGGCTAAGCATAAAGCTTGCATAAATCGTGTATTCAGTCGGAATATTTGATACATCGAGAAGAAAATCTAACATTTACTCACCTCTGAAATGAAGGGCAATGGATATATTATAATGGAATTTTTATATTCAAGCAATTGAGAAACCCATCCATATCTAACAATTTCTGATTTTATTTGTTGTACGATGAATATGGAAGTAATAGAATATAGTATGGACTTACTATTTGATTGAACGGTGTGGTGTTTTGTCTTTACTAAAACGTAAAAATGTTTATAAAGTAGCAAAGATATTTGTTCCATTTCTTATTTTATTTTTGATAGGATTAGAAGCAAAAGGGTTATTTAAGGATTTCAACTGGGATTTAATCAACCATTATTTGGACAGGTTATCGATTCAAAACATCTTAATGATGCTAATTATTGGATTGATTGCATTGTTTCCAATGTTTTTTTACGATGTAATTCTTTTAAACATTTTTCATGTAAAATTGCCGAAAAGCAAGTTATTATTTTACTCGTTATCTGCAAATACTTATTCGAACTTAGTTGGTTTTGGCGGAGTGGCGGGAGCTACCTTAAGATCTTATTATTATCGCAGGTATGTGCCAGATACTGTTCCTTATATTCGAATTATTGCAAAGCTTTCACTATTTTACTTAACTGGACTTTCCATTTTTTCTTGGATCGTTGTTTTCTCTGATTTGCATGTTTATGTAGAATTACGTTTGATAAAAATAGCTGTTTGGGCAATTGCAGTTTATACACCCTTATTAATCGTGTTATTTTCATTTAGAAAAAAGTTTTGGAGTCTGGAGAATATAAAGAGAGGATACATTTTTGAATTAATAACAATTTCTATTTTTGAATGGTTGTTTGTTGGGATTTGTATTTGGGGAATTGCTCAATTATTAGAGGTTGCTGTCTCATTTTCAATAATATTTCCGATCGTTATTATTTCCGCATGCGCTGGAATTATTAGTTTAATTCCAGGTGGCATTGGGTCCTTTGATCTTGTTTTTCTCATTGGGATGGAAACGCATGGAATTCCAGCAGAAGTAAGCTTGTTAATAATCATGTTTTATCGCCTAAGTTATTATATTTTTCCTGTATTGATTTGTACGCCATTTGTTTTCTATCAATTTTGGGGAAGTCGAAAGACAAAGCATACGTAAAGGCTGCTCACATGGGCAGCCTCTCTCTGTATCATAATAGTGATCGAGATAAGATTGCCTATTTTTAAGCGATTTTCGGGTAATAAAAGATCTACAGGGGTAAAATGTGAATAAGGAATTCTTTAGCTTTTTAGGAGGTCTATTTATGAGTACATCATTTTTAGATGATAGCTTGACATTACATACAGATTTATACCAAATCAATATGGCGGAAACTTATTGGGCAGATAATATACATAATCGAAAAGCCATTTTTGAATTATATTTTCGGAAGACACCATTCGGAAATGGCTATGCGATTTTTGCTGGATTAGAACGAGCAATTGAATTTATTAACCAGTTTCGTTTTTCTGAAAGCGATCTTTCCTATTTAAGAAATGTATTAGGCTATGATAAAGACTTTCTAAATTATTTAAGCACGCTCACCTTTACTGGCTCAATACGTTCGCTAGAAGAAGGGGAGCTTGTTTTTGGTAATGAACCAATTATGAGAGTTGAGGCACCATTGGCACAAGCACAATTAATTGAAACTGCCCTCTTAAATATAATTAATTATCAAACATTAATTGCCACAAAAGCTGCTAGAATTAAAGAAGTCATTGGTGATCAAATGGCTATGGAGTTTGGTACTAGAAGAGCACAAGAAATGGATGCAGCTATTTGGGGTGCACGAGCAGCATATATAGGAGGCTTCCAATCTACTTCGAACACAAGAGCTGGAAAAAAGTTTGGAATACCCGTTTCAGGAACTCATGCCCATGCTCTTGTTCAAGCATATCAAGATGAATATACCGCATTTCTAAAATACGCAATAAGACATAAAAATTGTGTCTTTCTTGTCGATACATATGACACATTAAAATCAGGTGTTCCTAATGCAATAAAAGTCGCACAAGAACTTGGAGATAAGATAAACTTTATTGGCATTCGACTTGATAGTGGAGACCTTGCTTACTTGTCGAAGGAAGCTAGAAAAATGCTTGATGAAGCTGGTTTTCCTAATGCAAAAATAATTGCTTCAAATGATCTGGATGAATATACGATCGTGCATTTAAAAGGCCAAGGTGCAAAAATAGATGCATGGGGTGTTGGAACAAAATTAATAACTGCTTATGATCAGGCAGCTCTCGGTGCAGTCTATAAACTTGTTTCGATCGAAAACGAAGATGGAGAAATGATTGACACAATGAAGATAAGCGGGAATCCAGTGAAGGTTTCCACACCTGGATTAAAGAAAGTATACCGTATTATTAATAATGAAAATCAAAAATCTGAAGGGGATTATATAGCTTTAGACGATGAAAGCCCACAGGAAGAAGAACGATTAACGATGTTTCATCCTGTCCATACGTACATCTCGAAATATGTTTCAGACTTTAAAGCAAAAGAGCTTCATAAAGATATTTTCCTTAATGGACAACTTGTCTATAAAATGCCAAAATTAATTGAAATTCAACAATTTGCAAAAGAAAATTTGAATGTGCTCTGGGATGAATATCGCAGATCCTTGAATCCAGAAGAGTATCCAGTCGATTTAAGTCAAAAATGCTGGGATAATAAAATGCATCAAATCCAATCCATAAAAGAAAAAATAAAAAAATCAAACTCCAATAAGGAAAGGTAACAAAAATCAACAACATAAATACTATGGCAAAGGGAGCTGAAAATAGATGGTTTTACAAAATGAAATCATAAAAAAATTACATGTTAAAGCAAACATAGATCCAAAAACAGAAATCAGAAAGCGAATTAATTTCTTAAAGGATTATCTAATAAAAACGAAATCAAAAGGGTATGTTCTTGGAATTAGTGGAGGACAGGATTCCACTCTAGCAGGTCGTCTTGCTCAGTTAGCAGTAGAGGAATTTCGTAATGAAGGAAATGATGCCATTTTTGTAGCTGTTCGACTTCCTTATGGAGTTCAAGCAGATGAAAATGACGCAATAATGGCATTATCTTTTATTAAAGCTGATCATGAATATGTATTTAATATTAAAGAATCGGTAGATGAAATACAAAAGGAGTATAATAAAATCGTAAAAAGCAACCCTTTAAGTGATTTTCAAAAGGGGAATGTTAAAGCCAGAATGAGAATGATTGCACAGTATGCCTTTGGAGGCGAAATGGGCTTATTAGTTATAGGAACCGATCATGCTGCTGAAGCAATAACAGGCTTTTTTACTAAATATGGAGATGGTGGGGCGGATGTCACTCCATTAACAGGACTAACAAAAAGACAGGGGAAAGCACTGTTAAAAGAACTAGGAGCAGATGAAAGATTATATTTGAAAGTGCCAACTGCAGATTTACTTGATAATAAACCAGGACAAGCGGATGAAACAGAGCTAGGCAACACATATGATGAACTTGATGATTACTTAGAAGGAAAGCAAGTAAGAAAAGAAGCTGCAGATAAAATTGAAAAACGCTATCTTCTATCCGAACACAAAAGAAGAATTCCGGCATCCTTACATGATGAATGGTGGAAATAAATGGGATTTGTTAAAAGGTTAGTGTTGAAAAAGCTATTTTGTTGTTGATTGGAGCGGAAGGCGCGAGACTCCTGCGGGAGAAGCGAGTCAAAGGGAGACCCCGCAGGAGCGAAAGCGACGAGGAGGCTCCCGGACCGCCTGCGGAAAGCGAGTGCCTGCAGCGGAAATCAATAGGGAAGTTTAACTTAGCCAATTATTAAACCAGCACATAATTATAAGATAATTGTGCTGGTTTTTGAATAAAAAATTAAAATTACACTAGTCTACAACTATATAAGCAATCATTGGTCCGTTTTGTTCTTTACTGTAATGGGTGTGACAAATTAAACGATAGACCCCTTTTTTATTGAATAGAAGAGGAACAATCGTATCTTCCCCTTTTTTAACAACTCCTTTAATCTCGGTTCCTTCAATTGAGAATGGGTGTTCAGCTCCATTAACTCCCGAAATCACAAGATTAACTTTTTCACTTTTTTCAACAAAAATGGTTCCAGGGTCCCAGCGGTAAGATTCAATCTCTTTTCCATTTGGCAATTTGGCTTTAAATTCTCCTGTAACCATATGAATCTCTCGAACTTCATCGTTAGACCCTTGGCTAAAAACTGTTACGGCATCATTTTTTACTAATAACCAAATCGATGCTGATGCAATAGCTAGAAAGACAACTAAGAACATGATGATGGCTCTTTTTTTCAAAACAATAAATGGCATTTAATTCTCTCCTTCCCTTAATATGTTTGTCCATTATTATAGATATGCAATTAGGGGGCGAGAACTTGTCTAAAACATTTACTTTCATCTTAAAAAATCCATTCAATAGATAATTGCTAGGAGTTTAGACTTTATTTTTTTACTTATAAAAAAGAGAAAGAAGAAAATCTGAATTTATTAGCAGAGGCTGTCCCATCATTTCTTGGTATATTAATAGAAGAGGGGAAACCGATCGTTAAGCATTTGCATTCTTCTTTACATCGATCTTTCAAAAAAGATATTCTTCAAAATTTTAAAAACCAGCCAGAAGATGAACTGCTTAAAAGGTATTTCCGAGATACAGATGATTGGATAGATGAAAAAAAATACCTAATACAAAAATGAAAATTTCTCAATCTGAAAATATGGTTTATAATAAAAATCAATCTCCATTTACTAGATTAACTTCAGAAACTGACTTTCATCTTTTACTTCCTGCAGCAGTTAACAATGAAAATAGGAGAATTTGGTCTCAATCAAAAAAACTACTATATTGTTCAAAGAAAAAGTGTCTCAAGGCTGATAGTTTGGCTTAATGAGATACTTTTTTTAATTTTGTTACTCTTCAACATTGAATCATCCAATTAATTTTTCATTTTTGTAACAAATATAAGTCATTTACTTTTTTTTGCATTTATTTTGGTACAATCATTATTGGATAAAATCTATAGGAAAATGGATGGATTTTTTATGAAAAAAATTATTTTATGTATACTAGTCTTGAATTTTTTAACATTTAAAATAAATGAAGTCCATGCAGAAGAAGCTTCAATTCCTGAGATCGAGAGTGAAGCTGCTATTCTTATTGACTCTAAAACTGGAGCAATTCTATACGAAAAAAATGCGAAAAATAAAATGTTTCCTGCAAGCTTAACAAAAATTGCTACAGCTATTTACGCCATTGAAACTGGAAATTTAGATGATGTTGTAACTGTTAGTAAGGAAGCAGCTAGTACAGACGGTACAAGTGTGTTTTTAGAAGAGGGAGAACAGGTTCCTTTAATGAAGTTAATACAAGGAATGCTCATTAATTCAGGAAATGACGCAGCGATGGCCATAGCTGAGCATTTAGATGGAAGTATAGACATTTATGAAGAAAAAATAAATCAATATTTACAAGAGAAAGTAAACGTAAAAAATACACATTTTACAAATCCCCACGGATTGTTTGATGAAGATCATTATACGACAGCTGAAGATCTAGCACTAATTACTAATTACGCACTCAAAAATGAAACGTTTAGAAACATTTACGGAACGAAAGAATTGACATGGAGTGGAGAATCATGGGATACAACACTATTAACCCATCATCTCATGCTGAAAGGCGAGATTCCTTACGAGACTGTAATTGGAGGAAAAACCGGTTATGTTCAAGAATCAAAATATACCCTTGCAACAACAGCTAAGAAAGATGATCTAGAGTTAACTGCGATTATTTTAAAAGGGGAAAATGATAAAGTTATTTATAATGACACTAAGAATCTATTTGACTATGGTTTTAATCAGTTTAAGCATTCTATCATAAGTAAATCTGATGAATTTATTACTGAAGGTAAATCATATACAACTGGATTGAAAGACGTTATGGTAACGGTTCCTAAAAGTTCATATGAGAAAAAAATTACTGCAGATGGAAAGTTGAATTTCACTAATGCTGAAGGTGAGATCATTCAAACCATTCAATTATTAGAAAATAAGAAAATGCAAACTGTCTCCAATCATCAGGTAATAAAAAAGGATGAAAATAAGACGATGGGCATTTACGGAATATTTGCCTTCTTTCTATTTATTCTTGGAGGGCTTGTAATAGGAGCAAGTAAAAAAATAAAACGATAAGCATTTATGTTTGCTTATCGTTTTATTTTTTTATGAACACCGAAATCGATATTAGCATAAGAAATGATATGATAATCATTGTTAATACAAGGGTCCATGCAAGGTTCATATTACCCGATTCAATTGACATATAAATAGCTGTTGACATCGTTTGTGTTTTCCCAGGGATATTTCCAGCAAACATTAACGTTGCCCCAAACTCGCCTAATGCTCTGGCAAAGCTTAGAATTGCACCTGAAACAAGCGATTTATATGCAAGTGGCATTGTGACAAAACAGAATACATGCCACTCACTAGCTCCATCTACTCTAGCTGCCTCGACAATTGCACGGTCAATTTCGGAAAATCCTGTTTTAGCAGATTGATACATAAGTGGAAGAGAAACAATAGTAGATGCAATGACTGCTGCCCACCATGTAAACATGACAGGATGGTTAAAAATTGATTGAATCCATCTTCCCACAGGACTTGTATTACCAAATACCACAATCAGAAGAAAACCGATAACAGTTGGAGGGAGGACAAGGGGAAGTAATAGAATTGTTTCTGCTACGACCTTGCCCCGAAAATGGCGATGCGCCATAAATTTTGCTAATAGTGTTCCGATGACGAAAACAATAACTAATGATACTATAGATACTTTTAAAGAAAGTTGAACAGGAGCTAGAAATTGGTCAGTCATTCACATCATTCCAATACAGAAAAACCATATTTTTCAAAAATATCTTTTGAATCATCTTCTTGTAAAAATTGATAAAAAAGTTCTGCTTCATCCATATGTTTCGTTGCTTTAATAATCCCAACTGGGTATACGATAGGATCATGACTTCCTGCATCAGCTTCTGAAACTACAGCAACTTTATCTGATGTAAGTGCATCGGTTTTATAAACGAGGCCAGCTGCTACATTCCCTGTTTCTACATATGTTAACACTTGTCTAACATCTTTGGCAAAAACAATATTGTCCTGAACTTTTTCCCATAGTCCTAAATGTTCAAGTGTCTGTTTGCCGTAATTTCCTGCAGGTACAGCTTCTGGTGTTCCAAGGGCAAGTTTACCATCGCCAAGATCTGCAAGATTTTGAAATCCATCTATCGAATTCTTCGCATCTTTTGGTATGATTAAAACAAGTGTATTTTTTAACATATCAATCCCTTGATTTTCAGCGATAATCCCTTGTGTTACTAGTTCATCATATTTGTCTTCAGCAGCCGAGAAAAACAGATCAACAGGAGCTCCTTGGATGATTTGCTTCTGTAAAGCACCAGAGCCTCCGAAGTTGAATAAAAGCTTAATATTTTGATGTTCTTTTTCAAAAAGTGGTTTTATTTCATTAAACGCATCTTCTAAACTTGCAGCCGCAGAGATAGTCAGCTCCGTAGTTTCTTCTTTTTTTGTTGATGTCTCGGTCGTTATTTCTTGCTGCTTATTCGTATTGCTATCAGGCTGACTGGCTGGTTTGTCTGTTGAACAGCCTCCAAGTATAATCATACAAATAAACATAAAAATAATGGAAAATCTAGTTTTCATTTCTTTCTCCCTTTCTAGTTATAATTATGTATATCTAATTCTAACTAATCATAACTAAATATAACTAATTATAACAGTAATATTTATCACAATAAATAAAATAGATAGGAGTGATCTCATGTCTGACAATAATATTTCGTATACGATAGAAGAAGTTGCTTCATTATTAAAGGTATCCAAATTAACTGTTTATGATTTAATTAAAAAAAACGAATTAACCTCATATCGAGTAGGGAGGCAAATGAGGGTCGATGCAAGCGACCTTGAAAGCTATAAGGAAGGAAAAAAGAATAAAGGAAGGCAAGTAGGGAATAGTGAGGCTATTGTCAATGATAGTCCAAGAACATTTGTTATTAGCGGACAGGATATTGCTTTAGATTTGCTTGCGAAACAGCTCGAAAAAGAGACTGAAAACATTAGACCGCTTCGATTATATACCGGTAGCTTAAACAGCCTTATATCTATGTACAATAATCAATGCGACTTAGTAAGCCTCCATTTATTTGACGGGGATACAGGCACTTATAATATCCCATATGTAAAAAAAATCTTAACCGGTTTCCCATTTATCGTGATTAACTTCCTATCAAGATGGGCGGGCCTATATGTGCAAAAAGGAAATCCCAAAAATATTACTGGATGGAAGGACCTAAATCGTGAGGATGTCTCTATCATTAATCGTGAGAAGGGATCAGGTGCACGAGTGCTATTAGATGAACAGCTGCGCATACAAGGTATGCGTTACAATGAGGTAAATGGTTATCATATAGAGGAGACAAGCCACTTATCAGTCGCCGCGGCTATAGGTGGGGATCGAGCAGACATCGGAGTAGGAATTGAAAAGGCAAGTAAAATAGTGGGTGTAGATTTTATCCCATTAATTAAGGAAAGGTATGATTTAATCCTGTTAAAAAATGAAGCGAATGAGGATGTCATTCGAAAAATTAAAGAAATTTTATCTTCAGAAGAAATAAGGAAAGAGCTTAGCTTGATGGGGGATTATGATTTATCAGAAACTGGCAAGGTTATATTTGAAACATACTAGGTGATAAAAGACTAAAGAATTCAATTCTTTAGTCTTTTATGTACATATTTATTTATTGCATCCTCTGTTCAACTTCTTGACAAACTTCATCTGCTGTTAATCCGCTGGCTTCAATAATGGGGGCTTTTGTTGAAACATCTTGCATTCCCATGAAATTTGAATCCACTCCACTTACAACGCATGCAGAGCAATTTTCTACATCTGCTGCAGACTTTAAATCAACAACATCATAACCTTTTTCGCGAAGTGCATCAGAAACATTTGTTAATGACTGTTCAACTGCAATTTTTTTCGTCATTCATTACACCTCCTCCGTTGATAGAATGGCTTTTTAACCATATTTTTATTCTGTGCTTTCCGTGAATAGAATATTGTGAGAAAAGGGACAGTAAGGATGGAGGTGAAATTTTTTATGAAAAAACGAAAAAAAGATCCATCTAAAGCTGGATTAAGTTCTCCGGAAGTGAAAGGACAGGGTACAACGAATACAGAAACAGGGGGAAGGACTTCCTCATCGGCTCGCCATAAAAAGAAGAAGCAGGATTTCTAGCTTCTGATACATGTCGTGATACATAAACAAGGAAAATAAATAGCAGGAAGGTGAACCTTCCTGCATAAAGAATTTATCGCAAATTAACGGGCTGTAAGATCCCCAATTCAAGAAGGATCAACACTAGTAATGCCCGATTAGTTCAACTAACAAACAGTAGGGGATGGAAAAAAACCGCTGAATGATGTTCCAATTTATTTATACATTTCAGCAATTTGTTTTTGTAAATCAGTGTTCTCTAAATATTCATCATATGTCACTTGTTTGTCAACATAGCCATTTGGTGCAAGTTCAATAATACGGTTTGCAATGGTTTGAATAAACTGATGGTCATGAGAAGCAAAGATCATTGATCCTTTATAATTAATTAAACCATTGTTTAATGCTGTGATGGATTCCAAATCTAAATGGTTAGTTGGCTCATCAAGCAGGAGGACGTTTGCGCCGCTAAGCATCATTTTTGAAAGCATACAGCGCACCTTTTCTCCCCCTGAAAGAACACTCGCTTTCTTTAAGACTTCTTCACCAGAAAAAAGCATTCTTCCAAGGAAGCCTCTTAAGAAGCTCTCACTTTGATCATTAGGAGAGAATTGACGAAGCCAGTCAACAAGATTTAAATCACTGTTCTCAAAATACACTGAGTTATCTTTTGGAAAATATGCTTGAGACGTTGTTATTCCCCATTTAAATGATCCGCTGTCAGCTTCCATTTCACCCATTAATATTTTGAATAAAGTTGTTTTCGCGATCTCGTTTGTCCCAACAAAAGCAATTTTATCATCTTTATTCATAATAAAACTCACATTATCAAGTACCTTAACACCATCAATTGTTTTGCTTATTCCTTCTACACGCAATAAATCATTTCCAATCTCACGCTCTGGCGAGAACCCAACATAAGGATAACGTCTAGAAGATGGCCTAATGTCATCAAGTGAAATCTTATCAAGTAGTTTTTTACGTGAAGTTGCTTGTTTTGATTTAGATGCATTGGCGCTAAATCGGGCAATAAACGCCTGAAGCTCTTTAATTTTTTCTTCTTTTTTCTTATTCGCATCTGAAGCCATACGAAGAGCAAGCTGGCTTGATTCGTACCAGAAATCATAGTTACCGACATAAATTTGAATTTTACCAAAATCCAAATCAGCGATATGAGTACAAACTTTATTTAAGAAATGACGATCATGGGATACAACAATTACTGTGTTTTCGAAGTTGATTAAAAACTCTTCCAGCCACGCAATAGCTTTAATATCCAAGTGGTTCGTCGGCTCGTCTAGAAGAAGAACATCAGGCTTTCCGAACAAAGCTTGTGCAAGCAATACTTTAACTTTTTCAGAACCGGACAAGTCAGCCATTTTCTTCACATGAAGGTCTTCTTCGATGCCAAGTCCTTTAAGTAGAATAGCAGCTTCAGATTCTGCCTCCCAGCCATTAAGCTCCGCAAATTCACCTTCAAGCTCAGCCGCTTTCATACCATCTTCATCTGAAAAGTCAGCCTTCATATAGATGGCATCTTTTTCTTGCATAACCTCATATAATCTTGCATGACCCATAATCACCACTTTTAATACTTCGAAATCCTCGTATTCAAAGTGGTTTTGCTTTAATACTGCCATTCGTTCACCAGGGCCTAGATGAACAGTTCCTGTCTGTGATTCAATTTCTCCCGATAAAATTTTTAGAAATGTTGATTTACCCGCACCATTTGCGCCAATTAAACCATAGCAATTACCTGGTGCAAATTTAATATTAACGTCTTCAAAAAGTTTGCGATCACCGTAGCGAAGACTTACATTATTAACAGTTATCATTTTTTTATATTCCTCCAAAAAACATAATCTATAAAATTATACCACTTTCAGTTAGAAATCGCTATTTCTATAAGTAATCTTGAGAATGAAATTATTTAAAAAATTTAAATAAAGACAGGAGATCAATAAAAAAGATAGAATATTAATAAAGAGGTGCTTTATAGAATTTAAATGATTAATGTTTTTTTCCTGAAACAAAAATTTTAATAAAATTCATTAATATATTAACTAGTTGTTCATAGTTTTTTCATAATTTTCTAGTACAATTAAATCATTCAGGCAGGATAAAGGAGTTTTTATTGTGGCCAAAAAACAGCTCGTTGAATTAGTAAACCGATTAAAAAAAGCAGGGATTAATGTTAGCTTTACAAAGCCGAGATCAAAAATGCTGATCGCTTTTCCTCAAAACAAAAGCTTATCCTCCAGCACAAATTAAGCTATAAAAGTGAAAAATCGTTGAGCGATGATTCGTTCAACGATTTTTTATTTAAGCGAATAGGAAAGATTAATTTTATTAAAGTACTAATTAAATTTCTTTCATAATTTTATAAAAGATATCATCTTTGTTAAATTCTTCTCCCATTGGGAATTTCTTGATAAACTTATTATTTTCATCGATTAAATATACAAATGTACTATGGACATAGAAGCCATCGCCTGGGTCTCTGTACTGAAATTGAAAAGTTCCTGCTAGATCACGAATTTCCTCTTGATCTTTCTTAATATTATTTGGATCCCCAGTGAGCAAAATCCAGTTTCCATCATCTTCAATATCGAACGTATCCATATATTTACGCATTACTTCAGGTGTGTCTCGATAAGGATCAATGCTGATGGTTAAAAATTCAACTTTATCCCCATAAACTCCCTCTTTTTCTAAATCATTTTTTAAAAGCTTCATTTTTTGAGTTGTCGTCGGACAAATATCTGGACAATGAGTATACATAAATTCAACTAGCTTTATTTTTTTATTCGATTTAGAAAAATCATATACCTCATCATTCATAGTTACAAGTGTAGTATCATCTGGTATCTTAGAAGTCATATCACGAATGACAAAAAATGAAATACCTGCTGAGATTCCTAAAAAAACAATAATTCCACATATTATATATACTTTTTTCATTATCTCCCCTCCCTATATAAGGATAATGAAAAAAAAAGAAAAATCATATGGATAATATGTGAACTTATCACGGTCAAAACGCTACGTCTTATGGAATTCGCCTGACTAGGACTTCGTGTTCCTCGTCAGGCTTATACGCGTTGTCGATCCCACACATAGAATTTTCTTGTTCATTGAATTTTTTTGTTTAAGCGCTTGCGAAGCGCACGATTCGCTAGTACTCAACTGTGTGACAGGATAAGGAAAACTGAAGCTGTAAGACATCGCACGAAGAAAAAGCGTTCTTCTTTTTCGAGTGGTGATATGTTGGTCAGCAAATTAATCTTTTATCAAATAGAAAAGCCAAAGGAAATCATAAAAACTTCCTTTGGCTAAAGATTTATCCTATTTACTTCATGGAAATCCAGACACTTTTCACTTCTGTATAGTTGTTAAGAGCATATGAACCCATTTCTCGGCCAATTCCGGATTGCTTGTAGCCTCCAAATGGAGAAGCAGCATCAAAGGCATTGTAACAATTCACCCACACAGTTCCGGCACGAAGCTTATTGGCAATATAATGAGCGTTTGCCACGTCCCGAGTCCATACTCCAGCAGCTAGACCATACTCGCTACTATTTGCTCGATTAATGAGTTCATCGAGATCTTCATATGGTAAAGCAGAAATGACTGGACCGAAAATCTCTTCTTTTGCGATCGTCATTTCGTCGTTAACATCTGCAAAAATAGTAGGGGAGACAAAGTACCCCTGTTCTTGAGGTTTCTCACCACCAACAACAAGCTGTGCACCTTCATTTAATCCTTTTTCAATATAGCCTAAAACACGATTTTGCTGTTCAATTGAAACAAGTGGCCCAATCTCTGTATCAGAATGAAGACCAGCACCTTGTCTAATCTTTTTCGCATGTGCAGCCATATCAGCAACAACATTATCAAATTGCTTCTTTTGAATAAAGACACGTGAACCAGCACAGCAAACTTGCCCCTGATTAAACATGACTCCATTTAAGGCACCTGGGATCGCTTTTGACAGATCTGCATCAGGAAGTATGATATTAGGGGATTTTCCGCCTAATTCGAGTGTTACACGCTTCAATGTTTTTGAAGCTCTTTCCATTATCATTTTCCCAACTTCAGTCGAGCCAGTAAATGCAATTTTGTCGACTAATGGATGATCAACTAGCGGCTGACCTGCAGTTTCGCCAAAACCAGGAACAATATTTACAACACCTGGTGGGAACCCGGCTTCCTGAATTAATTCAGCTAAATATAAAGCTGATAACGGAGTTTGTTCTGCAGGTTTTAAAACAACTGTACATCCGGTTGCAAGGGCTGCACCTAATTTCCACATTGCCATAAGGAGAGGGAAGTTCCAAGGAATGATTTGTCCAACAACTCCGACAGCTTCATGACGAGTATAGTTAAAGAAAGGACCATTCACGGGTATTGTTTGCCCCACGATTTTCGTTGTCCAGCCTGCATAGTAGCGCATATGTTCTATTGCAAGAGGTATATCCGCATTCGTAGTCTCACGAATTGGCTTTCCATTATCCAAAGTTTCTAATTGTGCTAATTCAGCACTATTGGCTTCCATTAAATCAGCAAGTTTATACATGAGACGGCTTCTTTTAGCAGACCCCATTTTAGACCATGGGCCTTCATCAAATGCCTTCCTAGCAGCACGAACGGCAAGATCAATATCTTCAGCACCGGCTTCGAATACGTGAGCGAGAACCTCACCAGTTGCAGGATTATATGTTTCAAATGTCTTCTGAGACTTGCTTTCAACAAATTCTCCATTAATATACAAATGTTTCTTGCCACTTAAAAATTTCTCAACTTTCTCTTTTAAACTAACAGTTAATTGACTCATAATATTCCTCCTTTAAAATGGTATTCTATGTATTTCTTGATGAAAATTATGAGAAGATTGCGTTTGTGTGAACGCTTACAATTCTATGTTAACACTATGAAAATTTGATAATCAATAAATAGTTGAACAAATATTCTGACATTAATCGACATTATTTCGTCATATGGAAGGTTTTCGTGAAGCATCTTGAGAAGAAGCTCTGGATCTTGTAACGAATAAATTAAAAGGAAATTATGAAAAGGATCCTAAATCAATTGCATTTTGGGGTTCGGGTCAACAAACAATAATGGATGGCTATGTATCTGTTAAACTTTGGAAAGCTGGTTTATTAAACAATAATATTGATCCGAATGCAAGACTTTCATGGCCAGTGCAGTTACCGGTTTCATGACTACTTCCAATCTGATGAGCCAAGATTTAGATGAAGCAGATGTTCTTGTCACATGGGGAGCTAATATGGCCGAGATGCATCCTGTTTTATTTTCCCGATTAACAGCTAGAAAGCTCTCGAACCCAAGTGTTAAACATTTTGATTTAACAACAAGATTTTCTCGAACATCGGAAACAGTAGATTCTGTTCTTGTATTTAGGCAACAGACCGATTTAGCAATTGCCAATGCAATCGCTAATTACCTTATTCAAAATAATATGTATGATCAAAAGTTCATTGACGAGCATCTCAAGTTCAAAGCTGGTACAGAAAATCTGGGACATTCCTTTAAAGATGACTATGATGTAACAGATGGGAAGATGCAGATAAGGTTTGGGACTTTACCTTTGAAGAGTTTAAAAAAAGTGTAAGTGTATACACGCTTGAAAAGGCTGCTGAACTTTCTGGTGTTCCTGCTGCTGACATTGAAGCTCTGGCAAAAGAGGTCCAGAGAGTGTTTTTACTCTATTCACTATAACTGATGGAGCCAAGCTTATAAATACCCCTGTTCTGAATCCGAATGAGAGCCCTTGTACATTTTGCCGAAAATGTGTAGATGTATGCCCAACTGATGCACTAAGTATTACAAGTTTTTTGGAAGATCCATCACTAGGAAAGGCAACGATTCAAAATAAAAGCTGCCTTTCATTCAAAGAGGTTATGTGCGATTACTGTGTCCGTTCATGTCCCGCCGAAGGGGCCATTGCATTAATAGATTGAAAACCAATGATTAACGCTGATCACTGTACTGGGTGTAGCATTTGTGTTAAAAACTGCATCTCAGATCAAAAAAGCAGGGAGAGTAAATATGTTGTGGCTGGTGATTGCAGTCTCTGTGGTGCATGTGTAGACCATTGCCCATTTGATGCACTAAAAATTACGGCTCAAATGCCGCTTTCACGCAAAAAAGTAGATAGCAAAATTGAAAAAGAAAGTGCAGAAAAGGAAAGAATAGCTAATTGAAATAAAATCCAATAATTTAATGTGTATTCATTGTGGCAAAACCATTTCGGTTTTGCCTTTTATATGCTTATAGCTCAATTAATCAAATTACCATTTGAAAGTGAACTTGCTTTTTCACCAAATTACTCTAATGATCGTCATCTATTAAAATGAAATTAAGGAACCTTTTTCCAATTAATCCGTAATTTATGATATTGTAAAATTACTAGATTCGATTGGGGTGTTGAAATTGGAAAAATCACTTTCCATAAAGGTGAGAAATCTTTCAAAAAGCTATGGATCCTTTCATGCAGTAAAAAATGTTAATTTGGAAATTAAAAAAGGCGAGCTTTTTTGTTTTTTAGGACCAAATGGAGCTGGGAAAACAACTACAATTAAAATGATGACAGGTCTCCTTGAACCTGGTATTGGAGAAATTGAAATAGCTGGCACAAACATATGGAAGTCACCAATTGAAGCAAAAAAGAAAATGGCCTATATTCCAGACCATCCGATTCTATATCCGAAGCTTTCTGGGAGAGAGTTTTTAAGATTCATTGGCAGTGTATTTCAAATCGATCAGGATGTATTTGAAGAAAGAATGGAAAAATATCTTTCGCTTTTCGAGCTATCTGGAAGAGCAGATGAGCTAATTGAATCCTATTCACATGGAATGAAGCAAAAGATTAATTTATGCGGGGCGTTCATACGCCAGCCAGATGTATTATTTTTGGATGAGCCAACAGTTGGTCTTGATCCAAAAGGAGCAAAAACATTAAAGAACTTATTACAGTCTATGTGCCGCCAAGGGATGACAGTATTTATGTCAACTCATATTCTTGAAATTGCAGAACAAATGTGTGATAGGGTCGGCATAATAAAAAATGGCGAAATCATTGCGATTGGAACAATGGAAGAATTAAGACAGAAGGAAGGGAAGACACAATCTTCACTTGAAGATTTGTTCTTGGAATTAACCGGGGATGCAGATACTTTACATCTTATTCAAGAACTAACCGACGATGATGAGAAGGTGGAGAAATGACGAAGAAATTACTCCTTCTTTTCTGGAAAATGGGAAAAAATCAGTTCCGTACAGCACCGGACAGTACAAAAATTGCCGTAGTGCTTTCTACAATTGCTGCTCTCTTTGTCACCGTTATTCTCAGTATTGGGGTAGGAGCAATGGCGACGATATTACCAAGAGAGTCTTATTCCAGCTTGATTTCCTTTGCATTCTCAGGTCTTTTAGCATTTAATATATTATTTGGTGTCCCACAGGTGTTTAAAAACCTATATGGTACGAATGATTTAGCTTTTTTATTTACTTTACCGATAAAAACAAGAAGTATCTACTGGGTGAAATTTTTGCAAAGCTTTGTTGGGGTTCCTGGGGTTCTTTGGATATTTTCAATTATATTATTAACTGTTTTTGGAGTTGTAAGTAAGGCTAGCTTTGTTTATTTCCCTGTTACATGTATCGCATCTTTAATGATTACATTAATTGGGATGAGTATTGCTTATTTAATAAATTTGCTTCTGATCCAAATAATTCCTGTACACAGAGCAAAGGAATTAATGACTGCTATGAGTGCCCTTGCTGGTCTATTTGTATATGTGCTATTTCAGCTTCCAAATTTATTGAGTAAAAATGAGATTGAAGAAGAAGTACTTGGTGAAATGCCGCAAATGCCAAAATGGATTCCAATGGAATGGGCAGGCAGAAGCTTAAATGAAGCTTCATTTGGGTCATCTGAATTTATTCTTCCGTTACTATTGCTTTTAGTGCTTGTGATATTTATGCTATCTTTATCAGCAGCTTTAGTTGAAAAAGGCTTTCGAACAGGCTGGATAAAATTGAATGAAGGTAATCGCCCGAAGAAAAAGAGAAAAAGGAGCAAAACAGCCGTAAAAATCCACCATCCAATAATTGCTATTGGCATTAAAGAATGGAGAGCCATACACAGGGATATGCGTGAATGGGTAATGTTCCTGCCATTTCTTTTCTTTATGTTCTTTCCGGTTATTTCTATGATCAACGACAAGGACAGTCTGCAATTTATCATTAATCATCCAGATGTATCTTGGTTAATTGCTCAAGGAACTTTCTTGTTTATGTTTCCATTTCTCACAGGTGGTTTTGCTTCCTCCTCCATTGGACGAGAAGCATATTCCATCCACCTATTGCGTATATTGATTATCAGGATGGACTATAGCATTGGGTAAATTCTGGATCAATTGGCTTATTCCTGTATTGTTTTTATCACTTTTAGAAATAGTTGGAGGCATCCTATTGAATTGGAGTCCTATCCAAATCCTATTTGGAATATCTGTAATTTCAATCATGTCTTTAGGCATTGCTGGGATTGGCCTTTGGATTGGTTCGGTCGGCGCAAAATATAATCCTAATAATCCGCAGAATAGGCTGGAAACAGGGGTATCATTCTTACTAATGTTTCTGTCATTTGGCTATTTACTAATTGCAGCATTACCTTCCTTTTTAGTTCTTATACCTACCGATGCTATCGATTTATTTAAACAAGGGGAAAGCCCTACTGGAATCTTTGGACTGCTCGTATCTCTCCTTAAATGGAAAGCTGAAAATAAAACATTATTAATGAGCATCTCAGTTTTGTTTACTTTGATTATATCAATGGGTGTCACGCTAATAACATTAAACCTTAGCGCTAGAAAAATAGATAAAGGGTTAACAATAAATTTTATCTCAAATAAAAATTAATAATTGTGCCTCCAGAAACGCTGGAGGTTTTTTTTAAACCCTATTTATGAAATTTAGTATATCGAAAGGCTTCCAATAAGTGCTACAATATTATTTGCTTAATTGAAAGAATAGAAGGAGTTACTTCAATGGATAAACATATAAAAAGAAATATTTTGACAATGCAAGGCTTTTACTTATTAACCTTTTTTGGTGTTGGAAGCTTATATCCTTTACTAAGTGTATATTTAAGTGAAGTTGAACATTTAAATGGGGTTCAAATTGGTACGATTATGTCTATTAATCCAATTGTCATGATATTCTTTCAACCATTATGGGGAATGGTTTCAGACAAAAGGAATGCTCCCATAAAGATTCTTACTATAACAACTTTCATTGCGGGAATTTTTGCCTTGGGCTACACCTTTTTTAACGGATATGTGTGGCTGTTTATCATCGCAATCGCGGTTGCTATTTTCCAAAGTGCCATTATCCCAATATCCGATAGTTTATCGATCAAGTACACAAGTAAGGTAAAAATGAATTATGGCAATATACGATTATTCGGTTCACTTGGGTTTGGAATCGCAGTATTTGTAATGGGAAGGCTTTCCGAATGGAATCCTGAAGTAATATTTTATTCTTTTTTTGTTTCGTTATTATTAGCAAGCTTTCTTGCTTTAAAAATGCCTACTGAAAATTCTTCTAGGAACCATAATCTTCTTTCGGGGGTAAAAGAAATCCTTGTTCATAAAAAGTTTCTCATATTCCTTGCTATTACATTCCTTATTTTTGGCCCTAATCTTGCAAATAATAATTATTTTGGTCTTTTTATTGAAGATAGAGGAGGCACCTATACAGGGATTGGGATTGCCTTTTTAATTGCTGTTTTGTCGGAAATTCCTTTTATGAGAGTAGCAGGTAATTGGATTCATCGCTTTGGATTATTGCAAGTTGCGACCTTTGCTGGAGCAGTTTCTTTAGTTAGATGGCTGTTATATTTTACTGAACCAAGTCTTTGGCTCATATATGGTACGGCCATTATTCAAGGATTTTCAATTGGGCTTTTCATACCGGCCGCTCTTCAATATATAAGAGATATTACACCATTGCATATTACGGCAACAGCTATAACATTATATTCTGCTTTTGGTAATGGAGTCGGAAATTGGTTCTGTACTTTCATCGGTGGAATCATCTATGAAGAATTTAATATTTATGCTGTATATTTGTTTTTTGGTTTATTAAGCGTAATCGGATTATTTTTGTGTTTTTGGTTATTGAAGGAAGAAAAGGTAAGTGCAGTAGCACGTACAACCGCTAAACAGTGAAATGAATAAAACTGAAAAAATTAGAAAACTGCTTAAACTTATATGAATTTTAATAAAAGAAATCGGCTTCCTCGCCGATTTCTTTTTTGAATCCCATGAATAGGTCGAGATATACTAGTCAGTCCGTCTTATTCTTATTTGCTCGACTAGCTATCAGCATTTTCACTTCATTATAGGATAAACCGGATTGACTATTAAGTTGTTTTACCTTCTCAATATCAGTTCCAACCACTGTGAATTTTTTCATCGTTTGATTTTCATCCAATTTATACCCTCCATTCATCGCTAATTTATTCCCTTAGTAAGAAAACAGTTCATTTAGGATAAATTTCCCTAAGATGTTCATACTAAGGAAAAAGGGGGCGTTTGCTATTTTTTTCAATAGAAAAGGTCAAGACGATAAACCTGAAGTTGTTATGCTTAATACAGAAGTCTATGCCTGCAGCCACGAAAGCTGCAATGGCTGGATGCGGAAAGAATTTGTTTCTGATGATTTAAAATGTCCATTATGTGGAAATGAAACAAATGTCGAAGTACGGGAATTACCACAAATTGAGTAGAACTGCTGATTAAACTATTTTCGAAAAGACTGTTGATTTCGCACAACAGTCTTTTAATATTCATTATAAATTTTCATTTTGTTGCCCAAGCTCTTTTTCACTAATAAGGACATTAGCAAATTCAATTGCACGATGTTCATTAATTGATTCACCAGGATCGTTATTATGATTCGGAAATTTTTGCGCTTTATTCGCTTGAGCTAATGAAATTCTTTTATTTACTAATGATTGTTTTTTCATTTAATAACCCCCTTTACAAGCTCATTATATGAAGCCTTATCCATAACTTTTCATATAAAGGTATTTATTATTCATTTTTCAATATAAAGAAAACTGTTAGAAAAACTTGGCATTCGCCAAGTCCTTTTTGGAAAAATAAGAAAGTATTAGTTTTCATGAGTTTGAGAAATGTCTAGCTTCAGCGCCTACCCCCTCGAGGTCATAAGCCAATCCTCCCAGAAAGGTAAAGAACACCTTTCCGAGAGGATTGGCTTATGCTTGTCGGGGGTGATCAAGGCGCTTGCGCTTTTCTTATGAATGCCTTAGTTTTTCTTATGCGATCTTATTAGCAGATATTTAATTGAACACACACTTTACTTTAGTGCGTTAATAAACTTAAACTTTCCTGTTAGCTAAAAAAATCTCCCCAAAAATGGAGAGACCTTTTGATTATTCATAGCTTTTTTCAAGTTCGTTAACTAAAGTGCCAACATAAGATACTGCCTTCCGAATTGCATCTGGCTTTGACATATCAATTCCTGCGTGTTTTAAAAGATCTAATGGTTTTTTTGTACCGCCAATTTTTAGAACATCAAGCCAACGGTCAATGGCTGGCTGACCTTCTTCATTTATCATTTGCATCATTGCAGTCGAAGCGGTTAAGCCTGCAGAATATGTGTAAGGGTAAAGTCCCATATAATAGTGCGGCTGGCGCATCCAAGTAAGTGCAGCATATCCATCTAGCTCGACGGCATCTCCCCAGAAGGATGAAAGAGTATCCATTTTTTGCTCACATAATGTCTTTGCGGTTAGCGGAGTTCCTTGTTCTGCTATAGTATATATTCTCCGTTGGAATTCTCCTTCAAGCAAGTGGGTAACGAAATTATGGTAATAAGTCCCCAGAAGTTGAAGAATAACCCAGCGTTTCATTCTTTTATCCTCTGTACTGTTCATTAAATATTGACCAAGGAGTAATTCATTCATTGTTGATGGTGCTTCAACGAAATATGTGGAGGGACGAGTGTTCATGATTCGCTGATTCTTATTAGCTAGATAGAAATGGCCCGCATGCCCAAGCTCATGTGCGAGTACGAATGCTCCACGCATTGTATCTGTCCAAGTAATTAATATGAATGGATGTGAGCCATATGGACTTGCACAGAAGGCACCAGTTGCTTTACCAATATTATCAGCTCGATCAACCCATCGTTCTGTTAATCCTTTTTCCATTATTTCGGAATATTCCGGTCCCATAATCTTTAATGCTTTTAGTATTACACTGCTTGCTTCAGAATACGTAGTTTGCGGGTTAAATTCAGGATCCAATGGTGCTTTTAAATCACAAAATAGCATCTTATCCAGTCCTAAAACTCTCTTCTTTAAATGTGCAAATCTGCGCATATGAGGGGCAAGTTCCTTTTGAATGATATCTAGCTGATTATGATACATTTCTTTTGTTACATGCTGTGCTTCTAAAAGCATATCTGTTACTGACTCATATTTACGAAGCTTTGCTAATGAAACTTGTTTTTTGACCTCAGTTGAATATACAGCTGCAAAGGTGTTTTTATATTGTGTTAATGATTCTGAGAAAGATTGGTAGGCATTTCTTCTGATCGTTTTATCTGGAGAAAACTCATAACGATCCTCGAAAAGAGCGAAAGAGTTTGGCTGCTCATTGTCATTCTTATCAACAAAATTAGAAAATTGCATATCAGCAAGCTTTGCAACCTGATAAATAGAATATGGAGCTCCATGTATTTCCCCAAGTGCTGCTAATGCTTCCTCTGTTTCGGGAGAGAGCTGATGTTTTTTTGTCTTTAATAAATCCATCAATTGAGTAGAAAAAGGCTCAAATCTACTATCATCCGCAATATATTCTTCAACAGTGCCCTCTGGCATAGCAAGTATTTCTGAATCAATAAATGATAATGAAGCTCCGGCTTTTGCTCTTAGCGAAGCCATTATAGAAGAATTCGCTTGATTAATAGGATTGGTTCCATCTTCCGATTGACGTAAATTAGCATATGTACCTGCTTGTACTAACCTGATCATTATTTTTTCTTGAGCTGAAAGACATTTATATAAAATGTCTGCATTAGTATGGAGCTGACCTTTATATAATTTGAAGGTTTCAATTTCGTTTTCAATCTCTTTTATTTCTTGTTTCCATTCACCTTCATTGGAAAATAAATCCTTGAGATTCCATGTAGCATCTTCTGGAGCTTCTGAACGTAATAATCTAATGGCAGCTTTTGTAACCAATTTAATTCCTCCTTTATTCGCATTGCTAAAATTTTGTATTTCTAAAAATTATACAGGATAGACTTTAAATTGGATATATTTTTCAAAAAAATGAAAAAATAAAAATGGGGATTTTTTGAAATTCCTCCTTTTTGTAAAAGTGGAATAGGAACTTAGATTCTTATATTGGGGATAAACTTTTTGGAACGATATTTTTAAAAGGTTATAAGTAATAAAACGGCATCCAAAAAGGGTGCCGTTTTAAAAACTATTTAGTAAATTATTTCAGTTGGAAAACCCAATTAACAAACCTGTAATAAACTATTCAATCTTTTTAGATAAACATCGGTCACATTCCAATAGGTAGGAGTCTTCATGTTCCTTCATGTTTTGACCGCATTCTTGACATATTTTCCGTGGCAGTGTTTTTATTGCTTCAATTGAACTTTTCAACAATTTCCCCACTCCTTTTTATAATACAGATTTTATTTGCCTTGCTTGTTATATAACAGTATACACAATTAGTAGTTAAATGTGTAGTGTATTTTCTGAAAATTTTTATTATGTATCATTTTTTCGCCTGACAGTTATTAATGTTTACACTATAATGAGATTTTTTTGATTTGCACTTCCAACAAATGAAGGATTGGATTACAATCATAGAAGATATTATAAATACCCTTAGAAAGAAAGAGGGGAAGGAACATTTACATTTTTGGCATGTTAAAGTTGATTAATCCAATGCTTATATTTATTGCGATGATTCTAACATTTATCGCTTCCTATACAGGTTTAGATTTATTTACTCTTGTCCGATCATCAGAACGAAATAGAAGATTTCTATTTTGGGGAGGAACATTTTCTCTTGGAGTCGGTATATGGATCATGAATTTTATAGGGATGTTAGCAGTAAACATAAATGGTTCAGGCAACTATCATATTCCTTATACTGTATTATCACTCATATTAGGGATATTCTTTACGGGGCTGGCCTTTTATGGAGTTATTGATCGGGAGTTAAAACGTAATCAACTTTGGATAAGCAGTTTTTTTATGACTATTGCAGTATTGTCAACCCATATTACTGGTATGTTTGCAATGAAGATGAGCATCCATTTCAGTCCAACACTATTTATTTTGGCAACGCTGCTCATTTTTGGTTCGTTTATTTTCTCTCTGTGGATGTTATTCCATTCAAAAAGTCTTTCGAAATTCAATGAATTTTGGATTAAGCCTGTAAGTTCACTCCTTATTACTGGGGCAATTATAGAAGGGTATTTATTGCTTTTACGTACTACCAATGACTTTTATGGATCAAGTTTTGATAACGAAGTAGCTTCATCAAAGTCGTTTCTCATATACTTAGTGTTGTTCGTATCTATTCTAATTTTAAGCGGACTAGTAGGCTCAAGAACAGTTGTTGGAAAAAGATTGGTTGATAGCGACACTTACTTAAAGGACATTGAAGCAGCGCTAGATGAATCTGCAATCGTCACAATTACAAACTCAGACGGTATCATTACTTATGTAAATGATAAATTCGTTGAAATATCAAAGTATGAGAAAGACGAGATCATTGGAAAAACGCATCAAATTTTAAATTCCAACTATCATTCAGAAGAATTTTTTAGAAACCTTTGGAATACAATTTTAAGCGGCAACATTTGGTCTGGTGAAATTCGCAATCGGTCGAAAGATGGAAGATACTATTGGGTTGAATCAACGATTGTTCCATTTTTAAATAATGAGGGGAATCCTTATCAATTCGTTTCAATTAGAACAGATATCACCGCTCTAAAAACAACAGAAGCGCATTTGAAGGACACTATTAAAGAAGTAGGAGATATTAAATTTGCACTAGACCAATCCTCAATCGTCGCATTCACTGATGAATTTGGCGTGATTACGAATGTGAATGACAAGTTTTGTCAAATCTCACAGTATAGTAGGGATGAACTTATCGGTCAAAGCCATTCATTGCTAAATTCAGGATATCATCCTAAGGAATTTTTCAAAAATCTATGGATAACGATTAGGAATGGGGATGTCTGGAAGGGGGAAATTCGGAATCGTGCAAAGGATGGTACCTTTTATTGGGTCGATACAACGATCATTCCTTTTTTAGATGAATACGGGAAACCCTATCAATACTTAGCTATTCGAAATGATATTACAGAAAAGAAAAAAAACGAACAGATCTTACACAGACAGGATAAGCTAGCCGCAGTTGGCCAGCTGGCTGCTGGAGTTGCTCATGAAATTCGAAATCCGCTTACTTCAATAAGAGGATATACAGAATTCCTGCAAATGGACGAAACTAATAATGAGCGCTTAGAATATTTTGAAATCATTCTAGATGAAATAAGCCGACTTAATAATATTGTTGAAGATTTTATGATGCTAGCTAAACCGAAAGCGGTCCTCCTTGAAGAAAAAAACGTAGTTCCAATTTTGAACAATGTTCTTTCTTTGTTTGAGCTTGAAGCAAGAAAGAAAAATGTTGACTTTCGGTTTGAACCTAAAGATGATGAGATATTAATCAATTGTGATGAAAATCGTCTTAAACAGGTTTTTATCAATTTTATCAAAAATGCTATTGATGCAATGCCAGATGGGGGAAACCTCATAGTAAGTACAAATGTTTTTGACAATCAAGTATATATTTCAGTAGAAGATACTGGAATAGGAATTCCACCCGAAAAGCTTAAAAATATAGGTGAACCTTTTTATACAACAAAGAAAACCGGAAATGGACTTGGGCTTATGGTTAGCTTTCATATAATTGAGAGCCACAATGGAAAAGTTAATATTGAAAGTGAGCTTAATAAGGGTACAAAATTTCTCATAGAATTACCTGTCATTTTGGATTAATACTACTTTATTAAGTATTAAAGGAAGGAGTATAGCGCTCCTTCCTTTTTAGTTTGATTTTCTTCTATCGGTAATAACCCATCACACTCTTACTTGATTATTTCCAATTAGCTGCTTTAACGTAGCTAACTTTACCCACTCTGGGTATTCTTCCATCAGCAAATCATATAATACTTCATCCGATATGCCTGATGGATCTTCAACACTAAAGAAGTTTGCATTGTCAATATATCTTCCCGTTAAGTTGTCTAACTGTTCCAGGAATGAAAAATCTGATTGGAATATTCTTTGGAATAACCCTCGCTTTTTCACATCTTTATTTGACTTTCCAATCGCCATAAACTGCCAAAATATTGGTTCATAAGATGACTGAGTGATTTGATCAATCGTTACCCCTTCATCAAAGGTTGCACCATCAGTAACAAACATAACATACACTGACATATTTCTAGTAATTGGCGTCCTATTCAATGAATAGCCGAAATAGCGCTCTCGTATTGTTTTCATTACTTTCCCATAATATGTCCCGCCTTCTAATGGAAAGCTTCTATTAATATTTGATATAAAACCATTAAAATTATCAATCGTCATTTCACCAACATCATGGGCTTTTTCCCCAAATAGGAATATATCAATTGATCCATCATCATCAAATCGTGTTGCGAGTGCTAGAATTTTTTCAGAGAATTCTTGAATTTTACCAGATCGATAAAGGGAGCTCATTGATCCAGATATATCTAGACATAAAGCAACCTTTGCCTGGTGAGTGCCTAAGCCTACCTTTTCTAAAGTTACTTTCGCTTTTTTGGAAAGATCTAAAAGTTTTGGTGCTTTCTCAGCCATTTTCTTTTCAAGCTGAATTTTATTATTTTGAATAGGCGTGCTAACTGGTGGTGAAGAAGCTTCTGTTTGTTCTTCTGCCACCTCACCGCCAAAATGTTTTAGAAGAGCTGCTAAACCGCCATTAAATCCATTGCCGACTGAGGATAGTCTCCAAAGAGCTTTAAAATAGATTTCAGAAATGATAATTGCTTTTTCATTTTGAAAGTCATTACCTGTAAATCTATACTCAGCAAAGGACTGGCCATTTGAACTAAATCTAATTATTCCTGATGAAATCATCGACATTGTTCCGTTGCCGTCAATCGTAGCTGTAAAAACTAATTGTTGGGAAGAGGAGGGAAGTTTTGTTAAATCAATTGAAAATGCAGCTGAACCGCTCTTATTGCTTAAAAGCCTAATTTCTTGCGCAGGAGATTCGCTTTGGTTATAAAAAATCATATAACGATCATCAGTTAATTTTTGTTCATGATTTAATCCAAAACATGTAATGTCAATTTCAAAGCTTGACTGAATTTCTACATCTACTTGAATCAGGTGAGATGGACTCCAATCTGAAATTTTAATCTTTTCGCCACGAACTAATGATTTCATAATCTATCAACCTCTTTCATTTGTTACCTCTTATTTTACCAAATATTATAAATATTCACCTTTATTTCCATATCATTTTTTATAAAATTTAGATTTTAGCTTGTTTATCGTCTTTTAGTTTTACTTTAATTTTACATTAATGGTAAATGTAAATTAAAATAAGGTGGTCAGTGGTATTTTTCTTTAGTAGAATATAAATAAATAATAAAAAAGGCTTATTAGTTTACGCTTTCCCAATTGAAGGGGTACACTATGAAAGTAAGAAAACCTTTTTTAATTGAAAAAAGTTTTTACCTTGGATGATCCTTCCTGATGAAATAGGAAGATCTAATAAAATAATGAAGGGACGATTGTTAATGGCTATTTCTTTATCAAAAGGGCAAAAGGTAGATTTAACAAAAACAAACCCTGGATTAACAAAAGTGATTGTAGGACTTGGATGGGATACAAATAAATATGACGGGGGCCAGGATTTTGATTTAGATGCTAGTATTTTTCTATTAGATGCATCTGGAAAATGCGCTTCCGATAAAGATTTTATTTTCTATAATCAGCTAGAAGGCGGAAATGGGTCAGTAGTACATACAGGTGATAACCGTACAGGTGAAGGGGACGGCGATGATGAGCAAGTAAAAGTAAATTTATATGCTGTTCCTGCGAATATCGAGAGAATTTCTTTCGTCATTACTATTCATGATGGGGAAAACCGTGGACAAAATTTTGGTCAAGTTTCTAACGCTTTTGTAAGAATTGTAAATGAAGAAACGAATGAAGAAGTCATCCGTTATGATCTAGGAGAAGACTTTTCTATTGAAACGGCGATCATTGTCGGTGAATTATACAGGCATAGTGATGAATGGAAATTCTCTGCAGTAGGTTCTGGTTATCAAGGTGGATTAGCACGTATTGCTACGGACTTTGGTTTACAAGTCGGATAATAGTGAAAAGCAGGAAAGGCATATTTATTTTCCAGCTTTACAATTGAATAAACATTTTTATAGGAGGATTTTCAAGTGGGAATTCAATTGGCAAAGGGACAAAGGATTGACTTAACAAAAACAAACCCAGGTTTAACGAAGGTAATTATTGGACTTGGCTGGGATACGAATAAATATCAAGGTAGGCATGATTTTGACTTAGACGCCTCAGCTTTTTTAGTGGATGCCAATAATAGATGCCAAAACGACCATGATTTTGTTTTTTATAATAATCTTCAACATCCAAGCGGAGGGATTGTACATTCCGGAGATAACCGCACAGGTGAAGGGGATGGAGACGATGAGCAGCTAGTCGTTGACTTTACAAAAATACCTTCCTATGTTGATCGTATTGGTATAACTGTAACAATACATGATGCAGAACTTCGTCAACAAAACTTTGGTCAAGTATCAAACGCATTTGTTCGCCTATTAGATAATTCTAATCAACAAGAATTATTACGTTTTGATTTAGGTGAAGATTTTTCAATCGAAACAGCTGTTGTCATATGTGAACTTTACCGTCATGGCAATGATTGGAAGTTCAATGCTATCGGCAGCGGTTTTTCAGGCGGATTAGCTGCATTATGTCGTAATTACGGTTTGCAAGTTTAAAGAATCATCTTAAAAAAGAATGAAAGAGCACCCAAATTGCACTGTCCCCCGATTCTTAGAAATTGCAAGTCATTCGGAGGACAGTTCATAATTTGAGTGCTTTTTTTCATTCATCTGTTTATGTACTATTTAGAGATGAATACCCCATAAAATAAATTAAGGTTTTATTATAGGAGGTGTGAGGACAGATGTCGATACACATCGTCCAAAAAGGGGATTCTTTATGGGCAATATCTCAGCTCTATGGAGTACCGATCGAATCAATCATAAATGTAAATAGGTTAGTTCAAAATAGTAGGATCATACCTGGTTTAGCCCTCTATATCCCTGATCAAACATTACCCATTAGATCAAAAATAATAATACCTGGAGATTCAATTTGGAAAATTGCTCAGCAGTACAATACGAATGTTAATTTAATCCTCTTAGCTAATCCTTCCATAAATCCAAATAATCTATATATTGGTCAAAAAATTAATATTCCTTCTTCACAAAAGCTTTCCATGCAAACACTAGGTTTCATCATTCCATTTAATCCAGATTCATTTATCCCTGTATTAAACCAAATTGCACATAATCTCACTTATTTAGCAGTAGTCTCTTATTCATTAACAAATGAAGGTTCCGCGTATTTAACTTTAGATGATACTCAAATTGTTGCAGAAAGTAAACGGTTAGATGTCATTCCACTATTAATGATAAGGAATTATGCGGATCAAAAATTTAGTCCGGAACTTATTGGAAAAGTGCTTGAAAATCCAATTTACAGGCAAAACTTAATTAAAAGTATCATGAATTTTATAACGGAAAAAGGATATCAAGGGGTTAGTATTGACTTTGAATTTATTCCCCCGCCACGGAGAAATAATTTCTCTCAATTTCTTCATGAATTAAAACAAGCATTAGGTTCATTCATTCTTCATGTCAATGTCCATGCAAAAACGGAAGATATTCCAACGAATCGTATTATAGGTGCATATGATTATAAGGCTATTGGCGATGCTGCAGATATTGTTGCAGTAATGACGATTGATTATGGATATCCAACGGGGCCTCCAAATCCTGTAGCACCAATTTGGTGGATAGAGGAGGTAATTCGCTACTCCATCAGTTTAATTCAACCACAGAAACTGCAAATGGCACTACCTTTATATGGATATGATTGGAGAAATATTGACAGCTTTACGAGTGCAATTTCACTTCTAGGTGCACAAAATCGGGCCATTTCAACAGGTGCAGTTATCAATTATGATTTACATGCTGCTACCCCTTGGTATAATTATTGGATTAAGCAAGATAAGCATACCGTTTGGTTTGACGACATCCGCAGCTATTCTGAAAAATATAAACTAATAGATCAATATCATCTTCTAGGGACAACCTACTGGCAATTAAGTTTGCCCTTTCCACAAAATTGGGCATATGTTGAAAAAAATTTTATTATCACAAAAGATAAGCGGAACCGCCAATGTCACCCCCAACAAGGATAAGGCAGGTGAGAAAGGTGTTTTATATACTTCTTGGTGGACTTTAGACACGAGAGGTCAAAAATTACGCGAAGTCCTCCCAAAAGCTTTTCTATTGGTTTTGCAATATATATGCTTCCTAAGCCTATCTTGTGGAGCTAAACATTTCTTTATATCGAATAAAGGTATGATATCAATTAAAAAAGGATGCCAGTTACGGCATCCTTTACGTATTGCGGCGATTAACTGCACGCCACATTCGTGCATTCCATCTTGGATTGTTAATCGACTTACGCAATTAGCTCATCGCATATATAAATATAATATGCATCTTACAAAAGGTCAAGATAAAAGAATAAGTGAAACTTTTAACAATATTTTACGTTTATATTATAATAAAAGAGAAACTTTAATAGTAGCAGGTAAGGAGATACAATGAAAAGACTACAACCTATATGGGAAAGTATAAAACGTTTTTGGCGAAATAAGCATATAACAAAAATATTAATGTTGATCGTTCTAACATTTTTATTATTAACCATCTTATTTTTCGCTTTTTTAGCAGCAACAGCGAATGTGGAATCATTGCAAGAAGGGTTAAAGCAATCTACGATTATTTATGATAAAGATGGGGAAGTTGCCAGCACATTAGCTACGAATCGGTCTGAGGGAATAATTATTGAGGAATTGCCTGATTATGTAAAAAATGCCGTGGTAGCCATTGAGGATGAACGCTTCTATAAGCATAATGGCTTTGATATAAAAGGAATGGCACGTGCTTTTTTCAAAAATTTATTTGCTGGCAGAATTACTGGTGGAGGAAGTACTATAACCCAACAACTTGCTAAAAATGCATTACTTTCACCAGAAAAGACTTATAAAAGAAAGATAGAGGAATTATTTTTAGCAGTAGAAATTGAAAAGTATTACAAAAAAGATGAGATTCTCCAAATGTACTTAAATCAAGTGTATTTTGGGAGTGGTGCATGGGGCATCGAACAAGCTTCTAATAAGTATTTCAATAAAAGTGCAAAGGAATTAACGATTAGTGAATCAGCTCTTTTGGCAGGCTTATTGAAATCACCATCTGCACTTGATCCTTACAAAAATTATGACGGTGCCATAGAGCGACGTAATGTGGTGCTTGGCAAAATGAAAGAACATTCTATGATTACTGAATCGGAATACAAGGAAGCCATTTCTGAAAAGATTCAGCTTGAAGAAGGAAAAGGAAGCTTTGTAGAGAGAAAATATCCATATTATGTAGATGCAGTACTTGATGAGGCTATTAATAAGTACGGCTTAACTCAGGAAGAAATTTTCACAAGAGGATACCGAATTTATACAGAAATGGATCAAAATATTCAAGCTGGACTTGAAAAAGTATATGAGCAGGATTACTTATTTCCTCGTGGTAAAAATGGGGTCCTCGTCCAAAGTGGTTCTGTTCTTTTAGATCCTGAATCAGGAGGAGTAAGGGGACTTGTTGGCGGACGCGGAGACCATGTATTCCGTGGTTTTAATCGCGCGACTCATTTAAAAGCCCAACCTGGTTCAACTCTAAAGCCACTGGCTGTCTATACACCAGCACTTGAGGAAGGCTATAATGCAACATCAATGCTAAAGGATGAACCAATGGTTTTTGGAAAATATAAACCTGAAAATGCTTCAAAGACTTTTTCAGGTGAAGTCCCAATGTATAAAGCCATCGAGGATTCCCTAAATGTTCCAGCGGTCTGGCTGCTTGATCAAATCGGACTGGAAAAGGGGATTGATTCATTGAATCGTTTTGGTATCCCTTTAGAAAAAGAGGACGAATATTTGGGAATAGCATTAGGAGGCATGCATAAAGGTATTTCACCATTAAAACTCGCTGAAGCCTATTCAGTCTTTCCTAATGAAGGGAAAAGAAAGGATGCCCATCTAATTACGAAAATAGTAGGTCCTACTGGAAACATTATTGCTGAAAGAAAGAAGGAAACAGTTAAAGTAACTACCAAATCGGTTGCAAACCAAATGACGTCAATGCTTCTTAATGTCGTTGAATCTGGAACCGGACAAGGTACAAAAATCAATGGAGTTCAACTTGCCGGAAAAACAGGTTCCACCCAACTTCCTTATAAAGATATTAACGGAACGAAAGATCAATGGTTTGTGGGATACACGCCAAACCTAGTCGGTGCTGTTTGGGTTGGATATGATAAAACTGATCGAGAGCATTATTTATCAAGCAGAAGTTCAGAAACGGTTGTACCTATATTTAAAGCAATTATGGAGAATACGCTTCCATATATTGAGCCTGCTGAATTTTCAACAAAATCAGTTAATGAAAAGCTTACACAGCAAGATAAAAAAGAAGAAATTGAGAAAACGATAAAAGAAAGTACTGATAAGATAAAACAAGAACTGCCAAAATGGAAAGAAAAACTATCTGAAGGTGTAACTGAACTCGAACAATTTGGCGATTTTCTTAAAGAGAAATGGAATAAACTGCTTAACCAGTAGAAGAATTGGAGGTATCCAATTCTTTTTTTGTTATTGCGTGCCCAGGCAAGCGTTCATTGCAAGTTGGTGAAAGTCCAATCCGAGTAAATGCCAAGACGCTCGGCAACTGACAGGCGACTGATGAAGAAAATCTAATGTTGAAGCCCTGTGACAAAGTAACTTTCTTAAAAAAGTTCAAGCAAACTAACTGGTTGTAACATCAAGCCAATCCTGCCGCCCGTCAAAAGAAACCTTTGATAAGGACAAAGAGAAGTCGAGTCTGGTGCATGTAGACGAAGACCACGGAAGGTGTAAAGAACTTGGAAAGACAACATCGAAAATCTCTCGGGGGACATGTTTAAAGAATAAAAAACAAGAAGTTATTAAAAAGAAGTGTCGATAGTGGACGCAAGGGAGATTATAAATTTTTAAAAATGAAAAATACAGTTTAACATGAAAATACCCAATAGTGTAATTGGGTATACGGTTTTACTCATTTGATTTTTGTGTTTCTCTATCTTTATTATCATCTGATATTAATTCAGAAGGATAAAACTCTTCAGAAGTTTCAGTATGATATTGCAAAAATGTATCTTGAAGTTCTTTGTCTTCATCTCCATAAACCACATAGATAACAAAATACTTATTAAAAAAAGATTCAAAAAATGCAATTCCCGCAGATGAAATAAGTGACATAGTAAATAAGTTAATATTATTACCTGTGGTTAAACTTACACTAAATATCCAAATAACTGGCATTGCTAAACCGAAATCAAAAACGGTAGCTACAACATTGCTGGTTCTTGGTAAGATAATCAAATCACCGATAATATACGATAAAATACTGAGAGTTATTGTAATTGTTAAAACGTTCGCAACTGTCATGTCATATAAAAAGCCTAGAATGAAAAATAAGAAAATAAAGTTTGAAGTAATTTTTATTATGAAAGCAATGACATGATTCATTAACTCACCTCCATTTTTTATTGTGTATAGTAGATGAAATAATATTCACAAAATGTAATACATTGAAGTTTAAAATGAATTAAAAATTATTTATCATATAAAGAGCTAGCGCATGCTATAATTTAACTATCAAACTGCTAGCAGATTGATAGCGTTATGATAGATTAGAAGTAAATGCTATTTTGGAGGCTGTTAAAGATGATATTGGACAAAGAAAAAAGAATTCAGCTTAATGTTCGAATTGCTCAAGAAACATCACAAAAACTAGATGAAATCGTTAACTATTATCAGGAAAATACTAAGCTTGGCAGAGTGTATAAAGCAGATGTTTTAACAGATATTATTGAAAAATCTTATGATATTATGAACAAACAAAAGCAAATGCAAAAGAAGTTTTAAATAATAGGTAAATACCTATTATTTAAATTGGGTAATTTTTCTTAGTAGAATATTGTCAATATTGTTAGATTTAGATAATATTTTATTAAGGATGGTGATATTATGCGAACTAGAATCCGTAAGCGAGGTATGACCCTTGAAGATGTTAAGTTTGGATTAACAACAATTTTTTTGCATGTATCATTTTATGGCTTAATTGTTTTTATTTTAATCTTATTTATTGAAATTTTTAGTTAAAGACCAAGTTACTTTTATTTCTAATGTATTTAATGTATGATTAAGAATGATTTTTATTGAAGGAGATGATTGTATGGCGAAAAAAGGATACATATTAATGCAAAATGGCGAAAAGGTGGAGTTTGAACTATATCCAGAAGCTGCTCCGGGAACAGTTGCTAACTTTGCGAAGCTAATTAACGAAGGTTACTATAATGGGCTTGCTTTTCACCGTGTAATTCCAGGATTTGTAAGTCAAGGTGGATGTCCACACGGTACAGGTACAGGTGGTCCTGGCTACACGATCAATTGCGAAACCGAAGGCAATCCACATAAACATGAGGTAGGTTCTTTATCGATGGCTCACGCTGGACGCAATACAGGCGGCAGCCAATTCTTTATCGTCCATCAACCACAACCACATTTAAATGGTGTTCATACAGTATTCGGAAAAGTGACATCTGGTATGGATACTGTTTTAGCAATGAAAAATGGGGATGTAATGGAGAAAGTTGAAATTACAGAAGAATAATTAGGGATGAAAAAGAGCCAAATGGCTCTTTTTCTTTATTTAGGTGATAAAATTAAGCATCAAGCCCATACTAAAAAAATGTAAAAGGAGATGACTAAAATGGGTGCAATAGAAAGAAATGGCTATCAATTTAAGCCTGAGTATAGTGTAATTAATCAAGATGGGGCCATTCATGTTTATAGAAATGGGGAATTCATAGAAGAAATTAAATTTCAGTTTTCCGATAAATTTCCAGAACATGATTTAATCGAGGAGCTTGTCAATCACTATTGCTATGAGCATGGAATTTGAGTTTTTCTTACGTTAAAAAAACCTCTTAACTAAATGATACCTATTTTATTTTCAAAGCTATCTACAATCATGGAGGTGTATTCCTTGAAACCAGTAAGGGATTATATAAAAGAAGATCTTAATCTTTTATTTGTTGGCTTTAATCCAAGTATCCGATCTTCAGAGACGGGGCATCATTTTGCTAACCCGAATAATCGATTTTGGAAAATCCTTCATGAATCTGGATTGACACCAAGAAAATTTGATTCAACAGAGGATAATCAATTACTAGATTTGGGCTATGGTTTGACAAACATTGTCCCTAGACCTACGAAGGCTGCCGAAGAAATTACGAAAGAGGAATATGAAGTAGGTAGAAAGGAGCTCATAAGAAAAATAAGCTTCTATAAACCAAAGGTAATTTGTTTTGTTGGGAAAGGAGTTTACCAAGAATACAGTAAGAAAAAATCAATTCCTTGGGGAAAGCAAGAGAGTTCAATTATTTCTGGCACAATCGATTTTGTCGCCCCCTCTTCTAGCGGACTAGTGAGAATGCAAATGAGGGATATTATACAGATTTATTCAGAAATACCAATACTAATAACACAAAGCTGTCATGATATATAGATAAACAATAACTATGAAACTTTAAAAAATAGTACAAATGAAACTTTAAAAAATAGTACAAATGAAACTTTAAAGAATCATTCAGAATAATTAAAATAATATGAACACCAAGAATCCGCTTCAATTTTAATCTCTTAAGGAGGGAAAGAAATGGAGCATTATGTTCGTGTTATTCCATTCAAGGTCATTGAACAAACAGAAGTGGCAAATCAAATTCCGAAAGGCGTAGAATTGATTCAAGCACCAAAGATTTGGAAAGATACGAAGGGAAAAGGTGTTACAGTAGCAGTATTAGATACGGGCTGCGATATAAGTCACCCTGATCTAAAAGAAAGTATCATAGGTGGTCGAAATTTTTCAAGTGATGATAAAGGTAACCCAGAATTATTCAAGGATTATAACGGTCATGGAACACATGTAGCTGGAACTATTGCTGCCAGGGAGAATAACTTAGGTGTCGTTGGAGTTGCACCGGAAGCAAGCCTGCTAATTGTCAAGGTTCTTAATAAAAATGGTTCAGGACAATATAGTTGGATCATTAATGGAATCAATTATGCCATTGAACAAAAAGTCGATATTATTTCCATGTCTCTTGGGGGTCCAAATGATGTTCCAGCACTTTATGAAGCGATCAAAAAGGCTGTAGACAATAATATTCTCGTTGTATGTGCAGCAGGTAATGAAGGAGATGGGGATGACTCGACAGACGAATTTGCCTTTCCCGGTTCCTATAATGATGTAATTAGCGTAGCCTCCATTAATCTAGAACGTCGCTCATCTGAATTTAGTAATTCTAACAATGAAATCGATGTTGTTGCTCCTGGTGAAGAAATCCTCTCAACCTATTTGAATGGTAAGTATGCCACTTTAAGCGGCACTTCAATGGCTGCACCCCATGTTTCAGGTGCACTTGCCTTAATTAAGAGTTTATCCATACAACAATTTGATCGTCAGCTCTCTGAGCCAGAGCTGTATGCACAATTGATAAAAAGAACCGTACCTCTTGGGTATTCACCGAAACTAGAAGGAAATGGACTAGTCTATATGACGGTGCCTGAACATTTGGCCAATATCTTTGATCAAGAAATTAAATCAATAATCATAAAGGTGAATTAATATATTCAGCATGTAATTCGTTTTATTCATATCATTTTAAGAATAGTTCTTAATAAGAACGCGAGGGGATTGTCCAAAAGGATAATTCCCTTTTTTTCTAAATATAAAAATGCTGTAAGCAACATTTAATAGGGCTTCTCTAAGTAGATAATTCAACCTACAAAAAAGTCATGGTTTATGTTTCAATCATTTTGAAAAACTATCCTTGTAATTAATATTGTTCGAACGAACAAAAGTAAGTTTCGTAATTTTTAGTTTTTTATAAATCTAAAGTGACAGTATTATATGCTATTATTTAGGGAAGAAATCAAATAAAGGGAGTATGTCAATTGGAGACTTTCACACAAAGAGCCATCTTCATTATTAAAAATATCCCAGCGGGAAAGGTTATGACCTATGGGCAAATAGCTAAACTTGCAGGCAGTCCAAGAGGAGCAAGACAAGTAGTAAGGATCCTTCATTCCATGAGTAAAAAACAGCAATTGCCCTGGCATCGAGTAATAAACTCGAAAGGAGAAATTGGACTAAAAGATAATGAATTTTTTACAATTCAAAAGCTATCATTAGAAAGTGAAGGGGTAGAATTCAAACTAAATGGGACAATTGATTTAAATCGCTTTTTGTATGAGCCAGATATAAGATATTAGTTGAAATACTGTTTCATTTTACCTACATATTTTTCAATTAATTTATTATTCCTTGTACTTTTTTGTATGAAAAACACTGCTTTTTCCTCATCTTGAAAATAGAGGAAATTCACCTTTCAAAGAAGAAATGGATTCATGAACAAATATAAGAAAGGTGGCTAATGCATATGAAAAAAGGAATGAAATTTAGTCTTAGCTTTTTATTGATTTTCATGCTGGTGCTCGTTCCTCAAATTAATTCAGAGGGACCAGCCGTTCAAGCAACAGAGGAAGGGGGAGAACTGGTTCAGGAACTGAATCAGCTGCTTAACAATGATCCCGATTTATATGGGGCACTCGCAGGTGTCAGTATACGATCTGCAGAAACTGGGGAACTGCTTTATGATCATATCGGTGACATACGTTTAAGACCCGCATCTAATATGAAGCTATTAACCGCCGCAGCTGCATTAGCTACCTTGGGTGAAGATTACAAATTTACTACAGAGATTCTGACTGACGGTTCTGTGAAAGGGAAAACGCTACAAGGAAATCTATATTTAAAAGGGAAGGGGGACCCTACTCTTTTAAAGGCTGATTTTGACAATTTCGCTAAGGAAATTAAGGTATTAGGAATTAAAAATATCCAAGGAGATTTAATTGCGGACGACACATGGTATGATGACATCCGTTATTCCACCGATTTATCATGGAGTGATGAATCATACTATTATGGAGCCCAAGTTTCTGCCTTAACTGCATCCCCAAATGAAGACTACGATGCGGGTACGGTTATTGTTGAAGTGAACCCTGGTAAAAATGCTGGCGAAGCACCTTTAGTCTCTCTAGAACCAAAAACAGATTATGTAAAAATTATTAATAACGCAAAAACGGTTGGAAAAGATGGAGCTAAAAATATTACTATTGAGCGTCAGCATGGAACAAATTCAATTATTATTAATGGAACAATTCCATTAGAATCTAGCAGGGCAAGGGAATGGATGGCTGTCTGGGAACCGACAGGCTATGCACTCGATCTCTTTAATAAATCTCTACATGAACAAGGGATTGAGCTAAAAGGGAAAATGAGGGCTCAAGAAGCACCTCAAACAGCTAGCGTATTAAGCATACATCAATCCATGCCCTTATCAGAATTACTTATTCCCTTTATGAAACTGAGTAATAACGGACACGCTGAAACTTTAATCAAAGAAATGGGGAAAGTCGTAAAAGGAAAAGGAAGCTGGGACGAAGGTCTTCAAGTACTAGAAGAAGAATTGACAAAACTTGGTGTGAATATAGAATCACTAGTTTTACGAGATGGTTCAGGCATCTCCCATGTGAATTTAATCCCAGCCAACGAGATATCCAATCTTCTTTTTGAAATTCAAAACGAGGAATGGTATAACTCCTATTTGAATTCATTACCGGTTGCTGGAGCAACAGACAGAATGGTCGGGGGCACTTTACGGAATCGAATGATAAACTCACCTGCTCAGAATAAGGTAAGAGCGAAAACAGGGTCCATCTCAACAGTGAGCTCATTATCCGGTTATGTTGATACAAATAGCGGGGAAAGACTAATTTTTTCAATCGTATTAAATAATTTAGTAGATGGATCGAAAGGAAAAGTTATTGAAGATAAGATTGCTGTAATTTTGGCAGAGCAATAGGTTAAACCTGAGATCCTTACAATTAATATGCATATCATTGGGAAAAAGGCGGCTTCAAGGAAACCAAATTCCTCATAGCCGCCTATATCATTTGATCATATTATTACTCAGCTTTTGCAGCTTGAACATCAAGAGAAATCTTTACTTTATCCCCAACTAGGACACCGCCAGTTTCAAGAGCTGAGTTCCATGTTAGGCCATATTCACTGCGCTTTATGGCACCTTCAACGGTGAAACCAGCTTTTTCATTACCCCACGGATCTTTACCTGATCCTTCGTAAGTCACTTCAAAAGTTTCTACTTTTGATACACCATGAAGAGATAGTTCTCCAGTTACATCATATTCTCCATCACCTTTACTTACAATCTTAGATGACTGGAATGTCATTGTTGGATAATTTTCCACATTAAAGAAATCTCCTGAACGAAGGTGGTTATCACGATCTTCATTACGAGTATCAATACTTGATAAATCCACTGTAAATTGAATATTTGCCGTCGTTAAATCCGTAGGATCTGCATCAATGACTGCATCGAATCGATTAAAAGTACCTTTTACATTTGCAATCATCATATGTTTAATCGAGAAATCAACACTGCTGTGTACCGGATCTATAGCCCATTTCGTATTTGTCATATTATTAGCCTCCATTTTGTTTGAATTCAATTAGTTTGAATTCGAGATTATTTAATTCTAGATAAATAATATTACCGATTAATCATTTTGTCAACAATATTTACTATAAATTAAGGAAAACTTTAATCGATGGGAGTCATATGACGCACAGGATATGCAATGTCAAACTTTCCAAAAGGAAAATTACTGCCATAAGACATCGCACGAAGAAAAAGAGTTTTCACTTTCGAGGATGTCGCAATCTTTTGGTTGGAAAGCCGAAAAATCTGAGCTAATTAGTAAAGAATTTAGTTCGATCAACGTTATGATTAATGATTTATCAATGCAAGTGTTACAATAAAAAATGATTTTGAAAATTAATATACTAGAGGGTGTCTGGAAATGAAACAATTGGAAACAACTTACCGAAATGCCGTGGAGTCAACAAAATCAAAGATAATAGATGATTTAAACAAGTTTCTAGGAATGAAAGATAAAATGCCTTCTTTTGAAGAGTATATTACAAATAGAGGTAATTATGTTGATCAAATCTGGATCAACGTTTGGTTAAATAAATCAACGAGTATTTCCAGACTAGAGAAAAAGATGTTTTTAAAGGATAAGGGCTATGAAACAGAGCATATTGATCGTAAAGTTCTTGATCATCTATTTCGAACTGAAATGCGTACATACATTCCATTCGATGCAAATAAATGGCTGAACGATATTTGGAATACGAATAATTTTACTTGGGAAGTCCGATATAAGGAAGCAAGAGAGAAGTTTCTGCAAAAATTAGAAGAAGAGCGTATTCAAACAGCACTGCAAACCCTTCAAGATGAATTAGGAGAAGAAATTATTTCCTTGATTGAGAAAAATGAGGATCTGCTTTATCTATATGTCAGGCACTTCGTATCCTGTCAATTTCAAAAAGATCTTAACACGAAAAAGAGATATCAATTAGTAGACACATTTGCACTCGAAGAAAAATTAAATATGATAGGTAGACTTGAACCAGATTCCTATAAAACTTTATCTGATTTTTTTGAAGAGCTAACAGGGGACATCCGAAAAACAAGAAACAGGAAACGAACATATTTTGAATATGAAACTTATTATAACCATTATGAAGATCTGGTAAGCGAATATCTTACAGATATCCTTCCATCAATAATACTCAAGAATTTACCTGCAAGCTATTACAATAACGAACAAAGCAGATTATCAAAGGAAACTGTTGAAGCCTTAATCGAGGAAATCATAATTTATGAATGCGAGTATTTAGCAAATGGCTTCATTCACAATTTACAGCATGAATTCATTACAGATTTATTAAATTTAGCAAATATCCCTTTCGATCCTGAAAAACATAATGAAATTTTACACAATGATCTTGCGAAAAGAGAGAGGCTAAGGGCTGAAGAGCTTGCTGAAGCTAAACGTAAAAAAGAAGAAGAAAAACGGATGATTGTTGATATTTTTGGACAAGAATACCAACCATCTATAGAGCGAAACATTCGCTACATTCTTCATATTGGTGAAACAAACACTGGAAAAACTCACCATGCACTTGAAAAAATGAAGGCTGCTTCTAGTGGAATATACCTAGCACCACTCAGACTGCTGGCTCTTGAAGTATACGATAAACTTAATGAAGAAGGTACATTGTGTTCATTAAAAACAGGGGAAGAGGAAAAGCTTATTCCAGAAGCTCGTCATATATCAAGTACAGTGGAGATGTTTCATGAAAAAGATTTCTATGAATGTATTGTAATAGACGAAGCGCAAATGCTTACTGATAAAGATCGTGGGTTTTCTTGGTATAAAGCCATAACAAAAGCAAATGCCGCTGAGGTACACATAATAGGAAGTCAAAATGCAAAAGAAATGATCCTGCAGCTGCTCGGAGAATCAAATATTGAATTGAATGAGTACCACCGAGACATTCCATTAGAAGTCGAAAAGAGAGAATTCAAATTTAGCCGAGTTGAAAAAGGAGACGCACTTATTTGTTTTTCTAGAAAGCGCGTTCTTGAAACGGCCTCAAGACTAGAAAATTCTGGGCATTCTGTTAGCATGATTTATGGCAGCATGCCCCCAGAAACTAGGAAAAAGCAGGTTCATCGGTTTATTAAAGGCGAGACATCGATCATAGTAGCAACAGATGCTATTGGTATGGGGCTTAATCTTCCAATCCGTCGGGTAGTTTTTCTTGAAAATGAAAAATTTGATGGTGAGAAAAGAAGGGTGCTCACATCTCAAGAGGTCAAACAAATTGCTGGACGTGCGGGTCGTAAAGGAATCTATAATATCGGAAAAGTAGCATTCACTTCCAACATCAATAGGATGTGGAACCTTCTCATTTCTGAGGATAAACCTATACGAACATTCGCAGTTGCACCAACGAGTATAGTTTTCGAACGTTTTCAAAACTATTATCGAGATCTCGAAAATTTTTTTGAACTGTGGGAGAAATTTGAAAGTCCAAAGGGCACAAAAAAAGCAGCCCTTTTGGAAGAGAGAATCCTATATGAAAAGATTCGCGGAACAGAAATAGAAGCTAAGTTTTCCATTAACGATCTATATTCATTTTTGCATCTCCCATTTTCTAAAAAGGAACCAGATCTTATTTGGCAGTGGGAAAAAACGATGTATGCCCTTATTCATAACACCGAGTTACCTGAACCCCAAATAAAGAAACGAAATTTGGAAGAATTGGAACTTACTTATAAAGCAATTGGACTTCATTTATTGTTTTTATATCGTCTAGATCGAAGAACTGAGGCGATTTATTGGGAACGAATCCGTGAAGAGATTAGTGACCAAATCCATACCAGATTAAAAACAGACGTCAAAAAAATAGCAAAAAAATGCCATAGCTGTGGAAAACAGCTTCATTGGGACCATAAATTTCAAATTTGTAATGCTTGTTATGAAAGAAAATATCGAAATAGCTATTTCGAATATTAAAAGGTCGAAAAATTAAATAGGAATAATTAATATTTTTTTTCACAAAATAAGGGGTGATTTTTAATATTAAGGAGGTATTTTTATGATGAATCAACAAGGTCAAACGCATCAAAATATGCATACAGGTACGGTTCCGCCTCAACAAAATCACGGTGGTCATGAAGTATTTGATGTTCATGAAGTACTTTCAGGAACAATTGGTACGTTAAACTTGTACACCATCCTGCGCCCAAGTGTGAAGGATCAAGAGCTGCAAAACATTCTTGACCGCCAATATCAATTCATTCAATCGGAATATAATACAACGGTAGACTGTTTTAAATCCGGACAAGATCCCGCTGTTCCTACACAAAGCTATAAAATGACACAAGATAATGATTTTGTATACGGATTGCAGCCATCACAGCCAAAGAAACCTCTTCAATCAACATCTGAAATTACCGACGAATGTATATCTGGTTTAATGCTTGGCTCAGTAAAGGGTGCAGCAGGCGCTAAGGCCATGGCCGCACTTGAAGTGACAAATCCTGTAGTAAGACGTGTAATCGCTGATTCCATACCAAACTGCATTGAAATGGCGTATGAATTGTCAATCTACCAAAACAAACATCATTACTATCAAGTGCCACAGCTCGCACAGCAAGACATGCAGCAACTATTAAATGCATACGCTCCAGCACAAATGAATGGTCAAATGCCGAATAATCAAACTGCACATTAAAAAATATATGAGTTATTTAAAAGGTGATTCTCTTAAGAATCACCTTTTTTAATTAATAATAATTATTATAAATTAAAAAAACTTTTAATTCTAATAATTGGCAAAATATATTTACATTGTCAATTAAGTATTATTTAATAGATATATGTTTAAAAATTCAGATAAATAAGGAGGAAAAAAATGAGAAAATTATTTAAAAAACCATTTCTATCTATCTCCATATTAATGCTAGTTTTGTTATCAGCTTGTAGTGGCAAAAGCTCAGAAACAACAGGAGAAGGCACCTCTTCCAAAGAAGGGGATGTAATAAACGCAAAAATTGGCGTCATTTCCTATATTACTGGACCAGGTGCAGCTTACGGTGAGGCTATTACAAATGGTTTTAAATTGGCACAAAAAGAGATTAACGATAAAGGTGAAGTGAATATTAACCTAGTAATCGAAGACTCTGCAGGTAAACAGGAGGAAGCATTGTCAGCAGCACAAAAATTGATGAGCGACGATAGCATTGTTGCACTTTTAGGCCCAACATTAAGTACAGAAATGAATGTTGTCGGACCTGAGGCTGAATTAAACGGAATTCCAATCATGGGAACATCTACGACAGCAGAAGGCATTCCACAAATTGGAGAATATGTATTTAGAAACTCATTGCCTGAGGCTTTAGCTATACCAACTTCAATCAAAAAGGCTGTTGAAAAAAACAGTGTAAAAAAGGTTGCTATCCTGTATGGAAATGATGATGTGTTCACAAAGTCTGGATTCGACACAATGAAAAAAGTGGCTGAAGATATGGGTCTAGAAATTGTGACGATAGAAACATTCCAAAAAGGCCAATCAGATTACAATGCACAATTAACGAAAATCAAGGGATTAGAACCAGACTTGATCCTATGTTCAGCACTTTATAATGAAGGAGCTGTAATCATGGATCAGGCGAGAAAGATGGGGGTTGATGTCCCATTTGTTGGTGGAAATGGATTTAACTCCCCTCAAGTAATTGAAATTGCAGGAAAAGCTGCTGATGGGTTAATCGTTGCCACTCCATGGTTTGGAGACAAAGAAAATCCAAAAGTGCAAGCATTTAATGAAAAATATGAAGCTGAATATAAAATGAAGCCTGACCAATTTGCTGCACAAGCTTACGACGCACTTTATATTATGGCAGAAGCTCTTAAAAATGCTGGAGAAGCAGATAGGGATAAACTAAAGGAGGCACTTCTTGAAATTAAAGATCTAGAAGGGATACTTGGAAAATTCTCTTTTGATAAAGATGGGGATGTGGTGATGGACCCAACAGTATTAATCATAAAAGATGGAAAATTTAAAGTTTTTGAGTAAAACAAAAGCTAGAGGGTGAGAAATCATGTTGTTAGAACAACTTATCAATGGTATTACACTTGGAAGCATCTATGCGATTGTTGCCCTAGGATTCACACTTGTTTTTGGTGTATTAGGAATCATAAATATGGCCCACGGCGAAATTTTTATGTTCGGGGCATTTATCGGGGTAATTATTACAAGTACATTAGGATTACCTCTCTGGATAGCATTTCTAGCTGCTATTATTGTAACGGGTATTTTAGGCTATATGCTTGAGCGTGTTGCTCTGCGTCCATTAAGAGGAAAGCAAGGTGTCTCACACCTCGCTCCCTTAATTAGTACCATAGGAGCATCGATCTTATTAGAAAATCTATCACATCATCTTTTTGGGGCAGGAAATCATCCTTTCCGAAATGCATTTGCTGAAATCAGTTTCCAAATTGGATCAATAACCATCTATCTTGTTCAAATATTAATTTTCGTTATTTCCGTTATTTTAATGATAGTACTTTCTTATTGGCTATTAAAAACAAAAGCAGGTAAAGCACTTCGAGCAACTGCGGAAAATATTGAAACAGCAAGTATTCTTGGTGTAAATACTAAAAGAATTATTATATTAACTGTCGTAATTGCGTCTGCCATGGGAGGAATTGCTGGAATTCTAGTTGGAATGGCATTTAACTCAGTGAACCCGCAAATGGGCTTATCAATGGGGCTGAAAGGTCTAGCTATTATCATTTTAGGCGGTATGGGCAATGTGAGGGGCGCAATGGCTGGTGGCCTAATTCTTGGATTATCTGAAACTCTTATTGTAGCATATGGTGATTCTGGATATCGTGATGCTGTTGCGTTTATTACGATCATCGTAATCCTATTATTACGGCCGCAAGGATTATTTGGCCAAAAAACAACAGCAGCGGGAAGGTGACATGATGCTTGTAGAAATTGTGAATCCTTATTATTTACAAGTTGGATCATTTATCCTAATCAATATTATTCTCGGACTGAGCATTTATGTAACCCTTTCTTCAGGGCAGCTATCTCTTGGAAATGCAGGATTTATGGGGATAGGAGCGTACACCTCCGCCCTATTGACACTTAACTTTGATGTACCAATTATAGTGGGAGTCATTGCTGGTGCTGTAGTTGCAGGATTGTTTGGTATTCTAGTAGGGATTCCTTCTCTGAGACTACAGGGGGTATATTTAGCCATTGCAACCCTCGGTTTCGGTGAAGTCATCCGAGTGTTTTTTGTAAACTGGGAATCGGTTACAAAGGGAGCAGTTGGGATTTCCGGAATTCCGCATATTGGAAGAGAAATATTTATGGTGTTAAAAGATGCTGGTTTTGATCCAGCAATTATTGGTTTAAAAAATAATCAATTTGTGTTTTTAACAGTTTTTTTTGTTTTACTACTCATTAATATTCTACTCGTATGGTTTATTTTTAGACAGCAGAATTCTAGAATTGGACGAGCATTTGCCGCTATTAAAATGGATGAAAAAGCAGCAGAATCGATGGGGATTAATATTACTTACTATAAAGTATTAGCATTTGTCCAAGGTGCTCTCATTTCAGGCTTTGCGGGTGCTTTATTTGCGCACGTCATGTCCTATATTAGCCCGGCTGATTTTTCCTATCATCGAGCAGTTGAAATCCTTATCTTTGCAGTATTTGGTGGAAGTGAGGTCATTGTGGGTGCAATTTTTGGAGCTACATTTTTGACTTTAATGCCAGAAATGCTGAGGTTTATAAGTGAATATCGCTATATGATTTATGGTCTGATCCTATTATTAATGATGGCTTTCCGTCCTCAAGGACTAATCGATGTACAAGTTTTACATTGGTTCCAAAAGCTAAGACTGCCAAAAAGGAGGGCAGAACATGGTTCTAAAAATCAAAAGCATCTCTAAAAATTTTGGTGGTATTTCTGCGCTAACGGATGTTTCCTTCTCCATTGAAGAAGGTGAAATCTTTGGTTTAATTGGTCCCAATGGAGCTGGCAAAACGACGATGTTTAATATGATTACAAATCTATTTCCACCATCATCTGGGGAAATTACCTTCGCCGGCGAAATAATCACCGGAATTAAGCCCCATTTGATTACAGAAAAAGGAATTTGCAGAACCTTTCAAAACATACGTCTTTTCCCACAAATGTCTGCACTGGAAAATGTGATGGTTGGTGGACATAGCCGCAGCAAGTCTGGAGTATTTAGCAGTGTTATTCGAACAAAAGCGCAGAGAAATGAGGAAGCTAGACTTCGTGGTTCAGCAATAGAATTACTAGAATTAGTTGGGTTATCGGATGGAATCGGCACTGAGGCGGAAAATTTATCCTACGGTCAACAACGAAGACTAGAGATAGCTAGGGCCTTAGCAAGTAAGCCAAAGCTATTGTTGCTGGATGAACCTGCTGCAGGGATGAATGAAACTGAAACGGATGACTTGTTTGATTTAATAAAAAAAGTTCAAGCGAGAGGAATTACAGTTCTTATCATTGAACACGATATGCCACTTGTAATGAAGCTTTGTGACCGTATTTTGGTTTTAAATTTTGGAAAAAAGCTTGCTGAGGGTACCCCAAAGGATATTCAAAATAATAAAGCAGTAATCGAAGCCTACCTCGGTTCGGAGGAGGATGAACAAAGTGCTTAATATTACAAATATCGAAACTTTTTATGGGAAAATTCAGGCATTAAAAGGAATTACTCTAAATGTAGAACAAGGAAAAATTGTTACACTACTGGGAGCAAATGGCGCAGGAAAAACGACGACGATGAAAACCATTGTAGGTTTATTAAAGCCGCAAAATGGGAAAATAGAGTTTTTAGGTGAAAATGTTACAGGACTAAGACCTGATCAGCTTTTAAGGAAAGGTATTGCACTTGTCCCAGAAGGCAGAGCGATCCTTGGTAGTATGACGGTTATAGAGAATCTGGAAATGGGAGCCTACCATAGAAAAGACAATGAAATCGACAAGGATGTAGAAAAAGTAATGATGCATTTTCCTATCTTAAAAGAAAGAAAAGAACAACTCGGTGGTACTCTCTCAGGGGGACAACAGCAAATGCTCGCAATTGCTAGAGCATTGCTTTCCCGTCCTAAGCTTTTACTGCTTGATGAACCATCAATGGGACTTGCACCGCTAATTGTCGCAGATATTTTTAAAATCATTAGAGAAATCAAGGACAACGGGACAACTGTTCTCCTTGTTGAGCAAAACGCTAGGCAAGCATTAAAAATTGCCGATTATGGGTATGTAATGGAAACGGGAAAAATCATTATCAAAGGAAAAGCATCTGATCTATTAAAAGATCCTCGGGTTGTCGAAGCCTATCTTGGTAAAAAATGAAGTTAATCATTTTTTGAAGAGACTCCAAATGGTGTCTCTTTGTGCGAAGCGCAGTCGTAAAGAGTGTTGACTCAGTCGACACTCTTCTTTTCATTATTGGACAGAAACGTCATCTCGATGAAACGACTGAAGGAAGATAATGAACTTGAATCCCTTGTGGTGAAAATACTTCCCTGAGGAGACTGACCTAGCTCGGGAAGCTTAATCATGGGCAAAGTCGTGAGGTGTGTCTGAAGGAGTTGCGGAAAACCGAGAGACCCTTAGGCGAATAGGTAGACCCTAATGCAATTAGTGTGTAGCACGGCGGCTGAATAAAATAGCTACCTTTCGAAGAGTGAGGAAGCCCATTAGAGAGGCATTTTCTTAAGAAGTCAGAACGAGAAAATGTGACTTATAACGTGATTTTGGGAAAAATAAATTGTCTCCATAAATTGAGTTCCGCTTTATTACAAAGGAATAACATCTTTTCTCAATCTGATTCATAAATTTAATACCGTGGTAAGGAACATCGAAATAACTCTTCAGAAAGTTATGTGTTATGAAGGGGATGAATTCCAAAATGAAAACGATAAGAAAAGGTTTTTATCGAAAAGAATCATATGAGACAAACCGCCAATTGCTGTAGATCGAGTCAGATATCACGGAGAGGTTGTAGTATTAGTAGTTGTTGAATCTCCTTTTATTGCGATACGCGGAGCAGAAGCCATTAAAGTTCAATATGAGTTACTGCCTGTCGTAAATTCCCCCACTGAAGCTCTTAAACCTGGTGCGGTCATCATTCATGAGAACCTAGGGCGCTAGAGTTTCTTGCTTATATTGCTTCAAAGGCAGTTAAAGGCAGGTTAGTGAAAATACAAAATAGCAGAGAGCAAGATATTCTTACATCTCCTTGCCACATCGGTCTTGATGCGACTGTTAAAATTGGATGTTCAGAGGATGGGCTTATTAAAGTTGCTGAAATACTTTACTTATTTGATCGGAGCATATGCTGACAAATCCGCAGATCTCAGCAGAGCAGGTGCGGTTGACTGTACTGGCCCCTACAATATTAACCACATTTGGTGCGATTCATTATGCATGTATACGAACCATCCATATGCTTCTCCTTTCCGAGGATTCGGACATCCAGAAGTCCTATTTGCTTTTGGAAGAACGATGGATATGTTAGCAGAGAAACTGAAAATAGATCCACTTGAACTTCGTCTTCGGAATGCCATAATGCTAGGAGATACAACCCCGACACAAGTCCTCCTAAATTCTAACAATGTAGGAAATCTACCGAAATGTATTACAAGATTAAAAGAACTGATTAATTGGGATGAAGGTCAAATCAACGACATGGGAAACAATAAATTAAAAGCAAAAATAATTAATTGTATTGGAAAGCCAGGACCTGAATGGACCGTTGGAGCGCAAGGAGTAGAAGTGGAAATTGATACGGAAAATTCTACTTATAAAATTCTTAAAGCTGTATCTGTCATTGACATTGGGAGGGTCTTAAACATAGAAACTGCATTAGAACAGGTGAAGGGTGCTATGAGCATGGGACTGTCCTTTGCTGGAATGGAAACATTTGTATTTGACTCATTAGGAAGAGTACTTAATCATCAATTTAGAACGTATCGGCCTATACGCTTTGGAGAACATCCTCAATATATTGTAGATTTTATTGAAACTCCGAAATAGATGCACCATTTGGAGCAAGAGGAGTTGGTGAGCACGGATTACTTGGAATGCCTGCCGCCCTTGGAAATAGTCTTTCAACAGCTCTCTCTGTACCTATTAACTATTTGCCAATCATTCCAGAATTACTTTGGAGGATTAAAGAAGGTGGTGATCCCGATGTTAACAGCTGATATTGAATACTATCAGCCAAAAAGCTTAAATGAAGCCATTGATTTATTTTTTCAATTAAAGCATGTAAATAAACAGCCTCTTTATTACTCCGGCGGGACTGAAATCATTACATTTCGGAGATTAAACCTCATTCAAACAGGAGCTATTATTGATATAAAAAATATTCCTGAATGTAAGATCTTCGAATTAAATGATCATTTTTTAATAACTGGAGCTTCCATATCATTAACTTATCTGGAAGAAAAAAATTTTTTTCCTCTATTAAGTAAAACTTCAAGAGGGGTAGCAGATTTCACTGCTCGTAATAAGATTACTTTAGGAGGCAATATTTGTGGTCAAATCTTTTATCGTGAAGCAGTTTTGCCTTTTCTCTTAGCGGATAGCAATGTCATTTTAGCTGGTTATGACGGGGTGAAAAGCCTCCCAATTCATATGGTTTTTAATCAAACACTTAACCTTAATGAAGGACAGTTTCTTGTTCAATTACAAACAGAGGAAAGTTATTTGTCATTGCCGCATTATGCGATCAAAAAAAGGCAGCAATGGGATACTGGATACCCATTAATAACGATTGCAACTCTAAAAAAGGACGGTCAATTAAGAATTGCTTTTAGCGGATTATGCCCATTTCCATTTCGTTCATTAGAGGTTGAAAAAGAGTTAAATAATCGGCAATTGCCCATTGATGAAAGAATCATGAATGCTATTAAATATTTGCCAGGCCCCATCCTAAATGATGTTGAAGGCTCTAAAGAGTATCGATTATTTGTTTTAAGAAATACATTGAAGGATATTTTCAGGGAATTGGAGGGGGAATAAGTGGCTTTTTTACCTTTAAATAAAATCAGTGTCAATCTTGATATTAATGATGAAATTTATCAAGCGGAAATAAGGCCATTTAGCACTCTATTAAGTATTCTCCGTCTCGAGTTAGGGTTGACTGGTTCAAAACCAGGCTGTCTAAATGGAGATTGTGGTGCTTGTACAATTATAATGGATGGACTTCCCTATAAATCTTGCATAATACTAGCTGTAGAAGCGGCAGGACGGAAAATAACCACCATCGAAGGGCTAAAAAATGCACCAATACAAACTGCATTTATTGAAAACTTTGCATTTCAATGCGGATATTGTACGCCTGGATTTATTATGAATTGCCATGCCTTGATTTCAAAATATCAAAATCCTTCAAAGGAGACAATAAAGGAATGGCTGGAATCGAATATTTGCAGATGCACAAGTTATGAGGAAATCGAAAAAGCAGTTTTATCAGTCATTCATAATGAAGTGGAATCAAGAAAAGAGTAAGTTAATATACGCTGGATGTTTGAATAATTTTCATATTAACAGGAGATAATAATAATAATATTTTAGTTTTTATTAAAAGGATGATCCTGTTGATTTATATATATAATGATTTCGGTGGAACTCATACAACAGCACTAGCTGCGTCTTATCATTTACAAATTCTCCCTGAAAATAGAGTGCTTACTAAGGAAGAAATATTAAATGTACCGTATTTTAATAAGCTAAATAAATCAGATGCTGGGAAGTTTATTTTTCATGGAACAGACGAAGATGGAAATTCGGTATATACTTTAGGAAGAAGATCGTCTAAGCTTGTTGTGCCAGCATTAAAAAACTTTTGCCATTTAATTGAGGATAAATTGCAAATAGATGAAAAAATAATTTTTTCAAACACTTCACCAACTGTTCCTTTTGCTATGACAATGGGGGGATTTTTTTCAAGAGGATTAAAAATCGACTTCATCGGGGTTCCCTTATTAGTTTCTGGTGCAAAGAAATCCTGCTTAAATGTACATAAGCTTGTTGAAAGGACAAAACAAATCGGAAACACCACTAATTCGAAGGTAACTGTCATTGAAAATAAAAACTTTCAGGCTTAAAAGAACAATTTACTGGATGTAAACAGACGATACGATTGTCTGTTTTTTTTATTTGCTATTTCAACGGAAAACAAGCAAAATAAAAGAAAAAAATCATATTATGGTTAATGCTTTATAGAAAGTACACCGTTAAGCAGACAAACGATGCTATTTTCGGCAACAATACCTGCTGAAATTAGAGAGCCCGCCCAAAAACATTTAAAGAATCCTACATACATTCAAGTAGAAAAAACACAAGGATCTTCAAAAAATGTAAAAGCGAAATCTGCAAAGAAAAGACGATCAACTGTTAAAAAAGGAGCGGTAAAATGTTAAATAAAAAACTTCACGAATATTTTTCAAATAAAATAGCAAATTCCAAATTAATCGAGACTTATAAAGAAGAAATTGCCTATGCAAAAAAGCATAAGATTCTCGAAGAAGACATTACAATTATAGAAAAAGAGGATAATACACGTTTTAATGACGCACTTATTGAACGATACGATAAAGAATCGGAAGAAATGCTTGCTGAAGAATCTTCTAATTTTTTGGACCAGCCAGTTTCTTATCTAAAAAAACAAATAAAAGAATTTATTTACATAGAATCTAAATGGTTCGATCTCATTGGAGCCGAATCTGTTTGTATAGAAGTAGATGATGTTTTCGGCACTTATGAGGTCATGTTAGGCTTAAAGCTGCAAAAGAAATATGAAAACAAGTTAAAAGAGAAAATTAATGAGGGATTAAAAGGGGAAGTTAAATACAGTCTACTATTTAGCCATGCGGATGGCTTATGGGAATTTAATTTTGCCTTGAACGGTGTAGACGGATTTAATGATGAATTGTCAATTAATGAAACATGTAGAATAATTTATCTTTATCTATTTAAGCTTGTGGAAGCTGTAGAAGAAGACATGCAATAAGAATTATTCCCGATAGCAAAACAAACTTTAACAGACCTTTGAAAAGGTCTGTTTTCTTTTGGCTAAAGGTTTAACGTGCTAATGTTAGATTATATATCTGTAATCACAATTACAAAAGAAAAACTATTCATTTGTCAGAAGGACTCGGCGATCAACAAGTAAAATGCTAAATATAGGACGATTTACGAAAAATGTGATAAAATTTCTAAAAGTGCTATATGCATTATGAAAAATTGTTCTTTACGACAATTTATATTTAATTGGAGAGTGTAAATATTGAAACAATTGATGAAATGGATAGTAGTTGCGTTTTCTTTGATTCTAACATTAAATTTCGGAACAAATGCCAATGCGTCGAATGGGGATAGTAATGAAGAAGCCATCAATGAAAAATTTGGTATGCCTATCGTTGTATATGGTGAAAAATTATCAGCAAGTCAAAAGGAAGAAGTGCGTAAATTATTAGGGGTAAAGGATACAAGCAAAGTAACGGAGATAACCGTTACCGGAGACGATCTTGTGAAGTATATTAATGGTGACCGACATGCAAATATGTATTCATCGGCAAAAATTACAAGAAAAGAAGCAGGAGAAGGACTTGTCGTTCGACAAGTTACACCTGAAAATATTACCGAAGTGACAGATGAAATGTATGCCAATGCACTTCTAACTGCTGGAATCCAGGATGCTGTTGTTGAAGTCGCTTCACCAGTAAAAGTCTCGGGCCATTCTGCCTTAGTCGGAATATATAAAGCATATGATGAAGGAAATGGCGAAGGGCTTAATACAGAGCATACAGAGGTAGCGAATGAGGAACTTAGCTTGGCAACTCAATTAGCAAATAAGGAAGGCATGAATCAAGATAAAGTAACCGAGCTCTTAACCGAAATCAAGAAGGAAATAGCAGCACAAAATCCTGCTACAAAGGAAGATATTGAACAAATCATTAATGAACAATTACAAACGCTTGAAATTAAATTAAGTGATCAGGATCGTCAGCTCCTAATTGATCTATTTGAAAAAATGCGTTCACTTAACATCAATTTTGATAATGTACAATCTCAGCTAGAAGACATTTCTAAAGATATAAAGCAGCGCATTGATGAAGCCGTTGGTGATAAAGGCTTTCTACAAGCAATTGGTGACTTTTTTAAAAATTTATTTGAAAGTATAAAAGGTTTATTCTCATAAGAAGTGAACCCCCTGATGAATGGGGGTTTTCTTATGTGAACTCTGGGAATTTTATAGGTATGTTTAAGCTAAAATGATCCCGATAAGAGCGATATGTTACAATTTGTTTGTTTTCCAACTGTACATCAAGCTGTAGAATATAATCACTTTTTGTTTCTAAATGATAAAGTATCCCTTCCACATTCAGATCGTAAAAATAAAAAGTTCGGCCTAAAAGTTCTTTCTTCATTACCTTTGTATCGGTATGATTGCGGATATATTCTGCAATTTGTATAACAGTTGCTGAAGAGGTTCCCGTTAATGTATAAAATCTTTCTTTCAAATGTGCAGAAGTGGAACTTATAGCTGATTTTGTTTTGTGCACAAGTTTGTCCATAAAATTGTTCATCTTATTATGCCTCCAATTTTTCAACTTCAATTTTTAAATTTCCCTACATGACATTTATCATGGTTTATACATGACACGTATGCCTTCAAATGCCTTTTCCATTTCTTTATGATTAAAAGAAAAGATGAGGAAGGATACACATATGACCAAAGAAAAGCAACTTCATTTAAGAAAGCAAATGTCCCCATTTGAAAACCCTAACACAAATTCTAGTATCATGCAGATTCTGAACACTATTGTACCCTTTATTATTTTATGGTTTTTAGCATATAAAAGCTTATCTATTTCTTATTTTTTAACACTTGGTATAAGTATAATTGCTGCTGGTTTATTAGTCCGAATTTTTATCATCTTTCATGACTGCTGCCACTATTCCTTTTTTAAAAATCGAAAAGCAAATAAAATCCTTGGTACGATAACCGGGATTATCACCATTTTCCCATTTAGCCAATGGCAGCATGACCATTCTGTACACCATGCGACAAGCAGTAATCTTGATAAGCGCGGCGTTGGAGATATTTGGCTGCTAACAGTTGAAGAATATATTTCTGCATCTTTTTGGAAACGTATTGGTTACCGACTTTACCGAAACCCTATTATCATGTTTGGTCTCGGCCCGATTTATCAATTCTTGATAAAAAATAGATTCAATAGAAAAAATGCCCGAATGAAAGAACGGCTAAATACGTATATTACAAATATTTCAATAGTAGCTTTATATAGCTTGCTTTGCATGGCGGTAGGTTGGGAAGCATTTCTTCTAGTGCAAGCTCCAATCTTTTTGATCTCTGGCGCTGCAGGTATATGGTTATTCTACGTTCAGCATACTTTTGAAGATTCATATTTCGAAGAAGATGAAAATTGGGAATATGTAAAAGCTGCTGTAGAAGGGAGCTCATTTTATAAGCTTCCAAAACCGCTGCAATGGATGACTGGAAGCATAGGTTTTCACCATGTACACCATTTAAGCCCAAAAGTTCCTAACTATAAGCTAGAAGATGCCCATAATAATACGCAGCCATTGCATAATGTGCCAACCATATCATTGAAAACAAGCTTACAATCGCTAAAATTCCGTCTATGGGACGAACATAATAAAAAATTTGTTGCTTATAAAGAAGCTATTACTATCATGAAAAATCGAAAAGAAAAGCAACTTATTTCCAAATTCAATTAATTTACATTTACGAATGGCAAGGCTTAATGAAAAAAGCTCCTTGCCATTTTTTTACGAAAATGAATGGGCTGTAACCCCCAATGATGGAAGTTTCAATTTATGATAAAATAGCATTACAGAATGAATGGCAATTTTCAAAAAAGAGGTTTTTATGTTGAAAAAATATTTGTCTTTTCTAAAAAGTTCAGGGATTACTCCATACATTTGGAGTGTTATAAGTATTTTGCCTTTCTATTTTATTTTTCAATCCTCTTCAACCATTGATATTATCATCGGAATTATACTGACCATACTTTTTTTTATCACACTTCGTCTTGCGTTCATCTCAAAAAAATGGCCTGTTTATTTATGGGCCTGTGTCCTGATTAGTATTTCTATAACAATGACGATTCTTTTTCAATTTGTGTATTTCGCCTTTTATATTGCCTACTATAACGGAAATATTAAAAACAGGATTGCTTTTTTGACTATTTATATTATTCATTTAGTGTCTACTACCATTTCAATAAACTTTAATTTCGTCCTTAGGGATGAGCTATTTTTATCGCAATTGCCTTTTATCATTATTATTTGGATAAGTGTAATCCTGCTTCCATTCAATATATATAATAAGAAAAAGCAGGAAAAGCTTGAAGCTCAGCTGGAATATGCCAATAAGAGAATTGCAGAGCTTGTAAAACAAGAGGAACGTCAACGAATTGCAAGGGACCTCCATGATACACTAGGGCAAAAACTATCACTTATAGGTCTGAAAAGTGATTTAGCGCGTAAGCTCGTGTATAAAGATCCTGAACATGCACGCAATGAAATGAAGGATGTACAACAAACGGCTAGGACTGCCTTAAATGAAGTTCGAAATATGGTTTCCCAAATGCGAGGGATTCGTTTGAAGGAGGAAATCATTCGTATTAAGCAATTACTTGAAGCTGCACAAATAAATCTAATCTGTCCTGAAGAAATAAAATTAGTAAATGTATCAATCTTTCTAGAAAATATACTAAGCATGTGTATGAAAGAAGCAGTTACGAATATAGTAAAGCATAGTAAAGCTACGACATGCCTAATAAAAATAGAACAAACATTAAATGAAATATGCATAACAATACAGGATAATGGAATAGGGATTCAAAATGATTACAGCCTAACAAAAGGACATGGACTATTAGGAATTAAAGAGCGTCTTGAATTTGTAAACGGCAATCTTGAAATTACTGTAACAAATGGCACAACCATAATCATGAAAGTACCTAGCGTCATAAAACAGACAGATAAGGAGGAGATAAAATGATTCGAATTGTCATAGCAGAAGACCAACGAATGATGTTAGGTGCATTAGGTTCTCTGCTTAATCTTGAAGATGATATGGAAGTAGTTGGAAAGGCGAGCACAGGCGAAGAAGCAATTGCACTAGTAAAAAAATATCAGCCTGATGTTTGCATTATGGATATCGAAATGCCCGAAAAAACTGGCCTTGAAGCTGCTGAAGAACTAAAAAAAACAAGCTGCAAGGTCATCATCTTAACAACCTTTGCGCGAACTGGTTATTTTCAAAGGGCTTTAAAGGCAGGAGTTAGGGGTTATTTATTAAAGGATAGCCCTAGTGAAGAGTTGGCTAGTTCAATCAGATTTGTCATGTCTGGTAGAAGAATATACGCCCCGGAATTAATGGATGACGTGTACAGTGAAGAAAACCCATTGACTGAACGAGAAAAAGAGGTACTCGAACTTGTTGCTCATGGTAAAAATACGAAAGAGATCGCTGATGAGTTAAGTATAAAGACTGGTACAGTGAGAAATTATATTTCCCAAATAATGGAAAAGCTTGAGGTGAAGAATAGAATTGAAGCCATTACTCAATCAAAAGAAAAAGGCTGGTTTAAGTAAGCTGTCCAAATTGATAATTAATTGCATTAAAATATAACCGAAAAAATCATAAAACTTCTAGTTCACCTGGAATTGTAATTAGAGAGTGTGGAATTATTAAATAATTTAAAAAATTTACAAAAACCTCTCGACAAAAGCCTATAGATTGTCGGATAATTGTAATTACAATCACGAGATGAAATTATTTGAAAATATTAATTATCCTTTCTTTAAGGTGTTTTTTTAGTGATTGGATTAACAATTTAAAGCGACAAAGTATAAGAAGGCAGGGAGAAGTAGGATGAACGGCTATCAAATTGAAATGAACCTTAGTCATGAAAGAAAACAAAAACCAGCATTTGACAATCTTCAGTTTGGAAGGAACTTTACAGATCATATGTTTATCATGGATTATACAGAAGGAAAAGGCTGGCATGATCCGCGAATTGTTCCTTATCAACCTATTACTTTAGATCCTTCAGCCACAATATTTCATTACGGGCAAACTGTTTTTGAAGGGCTAAAAGCATATCAGACAAAAGATGAGCAAATCCTTCTATTTAGACCTAATAAAAATATGGAAAGATTAAATCGATCGAGCGCTCGCTTGTGTATGCCACAAATTGATGAAGAGCTTGCTCTTTATGGTTTAAAACAATTACTAAATGTAGATAGAGATTGGGTTCCAAATGTAGAAGGAACATCTCTTTATATTCGTCCATTCATTATTTCGACAGAAGCACATTTAGGAGTTTCACCTTCATTAACTTATCAATTTATCATTATCTTATCTCCAGTAGGAGCATATTATAAAGAAGGCATTAACCCAGTAAAAATCGCAGTTGAAACGGAATTTGTGCGTGCTGTTAGAGGTGGAACTGGTAATGCGAAAACAGCTGGTAACTATGCAGCTAGCTTAAAAGCGCAGGAAGTTGCAAGCAAATCAGGTTATTCGCAAGTATTATGGCTAGATGGAAAAGAGAATAAGTATATCGAAGAAGTTGGAAGCATGAACGTATTCTTTAAGATTAATGGGGAAGTCATTACGCCAGAACTTAATGGAAGTATTTTAGATGGAATAACCCGTGATTCAATTATCCAACTTTTAAAGCTTTGGAATATTCCGGTTATTGAGAGAAAAATTTCAATAGAAGAAATATATCAAGCTAGTAAAGAAGGAAAATTAGAAGAAGCATTCGGAACAGGTACGGCAGCTGTTATTTCACCTATAGGAGAATTATTCTGGCAAGAGAAGCTTGTTGTTAATAACGGAGAAACAGGTTCATTATCAAAAAAATTATACGAGACCTTAACAGGCATACAAAATGGCTCGATAGTAGATCCATTTGGATGGCGTGTTTTAGTATAGAGAGCTGTTTGAAACAGCTCTTTTTATATTCATTTTTTTGGAAATCCTTATCTTTCAAATTATTTTCCTTGCAATAATAATATTTCATGCTATTCTATTTATGAAGATAAAAGTACACTAGGGGTGTCTGCATAAGACTGAGATGGAACAACTGTTCTTAACCCTTTGAACCTGATCTAGTTTATACTGGCGTAGGGAAGTGGCATTTGGATAAAATATTCGTATGTTTATTTATCCCCACTCTTACGTTTTTGAGTGGGGATTTTTTGATTTTTACAAATTCTATAGAATTAATCTACTAGGGGCGCCTTAAATGGCTGAGATAGAACCCTTTGAACCTGATCTAGTTCATACTAGCGTAGGGAAGTAGGTTTAGTGAAAGATATATTACTTCTTTCATTAACCGCTTTCCAATATGAAAGCGGTTTTCTTTTTTTTCTTCTGCATTTACCAAAGATGCAGTTTATTCCAGTAAGGCAAAATAGAGCTCAATTTATTCAGGAGGAGAATTGAAATGGAAACTGTAAAAACGAAAAAATTCACTGAAAGGTTATTTGAAAATGTTAAGCCAATTTGGGAGAAAAACCATCAGCACCCATTTGTACAAGAACTTGGAAAAGGGACTTTGGATGAAGAAAAATTCATCCATTATATGAAGCAAGACTACGTTTATTTAATTGACTATTCAAAGCTTTTTGCGGTAGGCGTAATGAAAGCTCATGATTTAAATATGATGGGAAATTTCGCACAAACCCTTCATGAAACACTTCATTTTGAAATGGAATTACATCGCCAATTTGCAGCAGAATTCGGTATTACCCGTGAAGAACTTGAAGCAACAAAACCTACACCTGTCAATTTAGCCTATACAAGATATATGTTGAATGTTGCCCAGAATGGTAGTTTAGCAGAGCTTGTATCCTGTTTACTTCCTTGTGCATGGGATTATTGGGAAATCGGCAAATTACTAAGAAAGCAATATGGAGAACATCTATCAACAAATCGTTATGCTAAATGGATTGAAACATATGATTCAGAAGCATTTGGAGAAGGTGCAAAATGGTTAATTCAACTGATGGATGAGCTTGCGGAAGGGAAACCTGAGCGTGAGTTAACCATACTTGAGGAGCACTTTCAAATGGCATCAAAATATGAATACTTATTTTGGGATATGAACTATTATAAACAAGATTGGCCGATCTAAAAACAAGTTGGTGAAAAGATGACACTCGTGTTAAAAAATGTTTCCTATACATTTAGGAATGAAGCAAATCAAAAAAATAAAGTTATTTCTGATTTAAATATGGAAGTAAGAAATGGAGATTTCGTTTCATTAATTGGAAAAAGCGGCACTGGGAAAAGTACGATTTTAAAATTAATTACAGGCCTGCTTAAACAAGATGAAGGCGAAATCCTAATCAATGGAAAAGCAATCACACTTGGGGATGTTGGCTACATGCCACAGCGAGATCTTCTGCTCCCATGGAGAACAATTATAGAGAATATTATGATTGCATCGGAGATTCAAAAGGATCTACAAATAACGAAGGATGAGGCAAGAAGCTGGCTTGACCGTGTAGGATTACTCGCTTACGAGAATGCGCTGCCAGATCAGCTGTCAGGCGGAATGAGACAAAGGGCAGCATTTTTGCGTGCTCTATTAACGGGGAAAGATTTGTTATTGCTTGATGAGCCTTTTGGTGCACTTGATGCGTTAACAAAAAAAGATATGCAAACATGGCTGTTGTCTATTTGGCAGGAGTTAAATAAAACGATTTTATTTATCACACATGATTTAGAGGAAGCGTGTTTTTTAAGTGATCGAATTCTTTTATTACATTTGGATAAAACACTGGATGATATTCCTGTAAATCTGTCTCGGCCACGCCACCCTGAAATGCTGCACGAAATGGAACTTATTACTTTAAGACATAATCTGGAGAAAAGGATTGCCCATGAAACAAATTAAACAATGGCTGCAAACATATAGTCTGTTTCTCATTTTTACCCTTATTATTTTTATTTTGCTGGAATACCTCGTTCGATCAGAGCTCATTCCTGCCTTTATCATTCCGGCGCCTACGAGTGTAATCACATCAATCATAGAAAATTGGAAGCCGTTATTTTTAGAGCATTTGCCTGCAACCTTGCTTGAATTTCTAATTGGCTTTGTCATAGCTGTTGTTGGTGGAGTTGGATTAGCAGTAGGTATGTTTTTTTCAAAAATAGTGGAAAAAACTCTTTATCCTGCGGTATTAATATCACAGATGATCCCTATCATTGCACTGTCACCAATTTTTGTTCTCTGGTTTGGTTATACAATTTGGAGCAAGGTTGCTGTGACTGTACTAATTTCTTTTTTTCCAATCGTTGTTGGTACATATGATGGACTTAAATCAAGTGATAAGGAATATATCGAATTACTACGTTCGATGGGGGCAACCCGCATGTCTATCTTCAAAAAGCTTAATATTCCGATGGCAATGCCCTCTTTTTTCTCAGGGTTAAAGCTTGCAATCGTATATGCCTTAGTCGGAGCGACAATTGGCGAATGGTTAGGAGCAAGTGAAGGGCTTGGATATTACAGCCGTCGAATGTCTGGTAATTTAAATTCTGAGGGAGTATTTGCGGCAATTACCATTCTTACTTTGCTTGGCATACTTATGTTTGCACTCATTTCATTAATAGAAAAACGCGTTTTAAAATGGAAATATACAGATTAATTTACAGATGGAGTGGAACATTTTGAAAAAAATATGGTTTAAACGATTATTGATTGTGGTAATGGCGATTATGCTCGTTGGCTGTTCAAGTAAAAACGAGAGCACCAAGGAAGGTAATAAGAAAGAGCTTGATGATATTAGTATCATGCTTGATTGGTATCCGAATGCAGTTCATACAGCCATTTATGTTGCAAAGGAAAAAGGATATTTTGAAGATGAAGGTCTAAACGTAAAAATTGAAATGCCTGCTGATACAAATGATCCTTTAAAGCTTGCAGCTACTGGAAAAGTTGATTTAGCTATTAGCTATCAAAGCCAGCTTTTATTATCACGAGCAGAGGACATACCAGTTGTCTCTATTGCCGCACTTGTAAGACATTCTCTAGATGCGATTATGTATAAAAAAGAAAGTGAAATTAATTCACCAAAAGATTTAGAAGGAAAAAATGTCGGCTTCCCATCATCTTCTATTAGTGAAGCAGTAGTTTCATCAATGGTTAAAAACGATGGCGGTGACATGAGCAAGGTAAAGATGACAGATGTCGGCTGGGATTTAATGCCATCCTTAGCAACAGATAACGTAGATGCACTTGTTGGTGCTTATATCAATCATGAGCAAGTCCTTCTGAAAAAAGAAGGCTACAACGTTGATTTCCTTAGTCTCCCTGATTATGGTGTGCCCGATAATTATGAATTAGTCATCGTAACTGGTGAAAAAACATTAGCAAAGAAAAAAGAGTCCATTGAGAAGTTTTGGCGTGCTGTAACAAAAGGACAGGAAACGTTGAAAAAAGATCCTGCAGCTGGGCTTCAAATATTACTAGATCACGAAAATGAAAGCTTTCCATTAGATAAAGAAGTTGAAGAAGAAAGCTTACAAGTATTACTGCCATTAATGGAGGATCCGAATATACCTTTTGGTTATCAAGATGAAGCTGTGTGGCAGGATGTTGCAGATTGGCTATACGATTCAAAAGTTATTCAAGAAAAAGTTGATCCAAAAGAAGCATTTACTAATATCGTTTCAAAGTAACTTTGGGAAATGGAGGAAGATGAAATCTATGCAAAAAACTAAAAAGCTTACATTAACTGCAATCATTGCAGCGATCACCACTGTTTCTAGTAGCTTTATTTATATTCCTGTTGGTTTTGCAAAAATCTTCCCCATTCAGCATTTTGCTAATGTGTTATCTGCTGTGTTACTTGGACCGTGGTATGCAGTTATACAAGCATTTATTTCTTCAACACTAAGAAATATGCTTGGAACTGGCAGTCTGTTTGCATATCCAGGAAGTATGATGGGGGCATTTCTAGCAGCAATCCTTTATTCAAAAACAAGGAAAATTGGCTTTGCAGCAACAGGCGAAGTAATTGGTACAGGGATTTTAGGTGCACTAGCCACTTATCCTATTGCAGTTTTAATTCTAAGACAGGATGCTACATTATTTGGTTTTATTCCTGCTTTCACATTGAGTTCCTTTACTGGAGCAATCATGGGATTTGGTTTATTGAAGGTTTTAGTTAGGAATAAAGCAATTGGAGGTTTGTTACATGAAAACAGCACTTACAATCGCGGGCTCTGATTCTGGTGGAGGTGCAGGAATTCAAGCTGATCTAAAAGCATTTGCAGCTCAAGGCGTATTTGGAATGTCAGTCATTACAGCGATCACTGCTCAAAACACGAAGGAAGTTCGCTCTGTTCAGAATATTGATCTCTCTATCATTCAGGATCAAATCGAAGCAGTTTTCGATGATATTCGTGTTGATGCCGTAAAAATTGGAATGCTTTCTTCATCTGAAACAGTTGATATAGTTGCAAACTCTTTTAAAAAATATGATCCTAGCTTTATCGTACTAGACCCTGTAATGGTTTCAAAGGGCGGGCATCATTTACTGCAAGAGGAAGCAATTACCGCACTAAAAGAACAAATGATACCACTAGCGACAGTTATTACACCTAATATTCCGGAAGCCGAAGTGTTAACTGGCATTCGAATTCAATCTGATCAAGATCAGATTGATGTGTGTAGGGCTATTCAAGCACTAGGAGCAAAATCGGTCCTATTAAAAGGCGGGCATCATAGTGGAGACCCAAATGATTTATTTTTTGATGGAACAGATTTTCATTGGATTTACGGAGAACGAATTCATACAAAAAATACACATGGAACAGGATGTACACTTTCATCAGCGATTGCTGCTAATTTAGCAAAAGGAGTTTCTTTAAAAGATTCCATTGAAATTTCTAAAAGCTATATTACAACTGCAATCAAGCATAGTCTTAATCTTGGCCATGGTCACGGACCAACAAATCATTTTTATGAACTCTATGAAAAAGCAAATCTAGTAAAAGCATAATCATTCCTGGAGGATTCAACTATGCATGTATTGGTAATAAAAGATTTATTGAATAAGATCAAAATTCAAAATCCCCTTGTGCACCATATTACGAACAATGTCACAATAAATGATTGTGCAAATGTTACTTTAGCCATTGGCGGTTCACCGGTCATGGCAACAAGTATCGAAGAAGTGGCAGATATGGTTAATCTTGCTAACGCACTTGTCATTAATTTTGGAACGATTGATGATCAGACATTTGATGCTATGATTCTTGCAGGCAAGGCTGCCAATGAAAAAGGTATTCCTGTCATTTTTGATCCAGTCGGTGTCGGTGCTACACCATTTCGGACAAAAAAGGCTCAAGAACTTCTTAATAAAGTGAGTGTATCCATTGTAAGAGGAAATGCAACAGAAGTATATGCACTTATAGGTGGAGATGCACAAACAAGAGGTGTTGATGCTGGTAAAATACCTTTATCCAATGAAACACTAGCATTAAAAGCTGCTAAGGATCTTAAAGCGATTACAGTAATTAGTGGGCAATTAGATGTTATATCAAACGGTGAAGAAACTATAAGTATAGCAAATGGAGATATCTGGTTAACTCGAATTACGGGTACTGGATGTATGACGACTTCCCTCATTGGCTGTTTTGCTAGTATTACAAAAGACTTTTTTTCAGCTGCTATTGCAGGAATGTCTGTTATGAGCTTGTCTGGGGAACGTGCGAAATCAAGACTTAAGGAAAATGAAGGAATTGGAACTTACCGTGTAATGCTGATGGATGAAATCTCCCTGATTACTGCTGAGATTTGGGAGGAAGGGGTGCGTTTTGGATGAAAGCAAACTACATTTTATATTTAGTAACAGAAGAATCCGTACCAGTAGAAGAACTTCTTTTTAAAGTTGAAGAAGGAGTTAAAGGCGGAGTAACCATTGTTCAGTTGCGTGAGAAATTGAGCTCCGGCAATCTTTTTTACGAAAAAGCGAAAAGGCTGAAGGAATTACTAGCTCAGTATCAAGTCCCACTTATCATAAACGATCGAATCGATGTGGCTCTAGCAATTGATGCCGAGGGTGTTCACATCGGCCAGAATGATATTCCATTAACTGCGGTTAAAGAAATTGTTCCCGATTCTATGATTGTAGGTATATCAGTATCAACAGTTGCAGAGGCAATAGAAGCTGAAAAAAACGGTGCTGATTATCTTGGAGTAGGGTCCATGTTTCCAACTCAATCTAAAAGTGATGCTGAAGTGCTACCGAGTGGTATGCTAGATTCAATTTTAAAAACCGTATCCATTCCTATTGTTGCAATAGGAGGGATACAGTTAAATAATATAGCCGAAATTCGCGATAAAAATATCGCTGGTATTGCGGTTGTATCAGGAATTATGAAAGCAGAAGATCCATTTTTAGCAGCAAAGGCTTTTCGTAATTCTTTTCGTTAATCAAAATAAGGCAACTTAGTTAATAAATATTCTATATCAGATTTATTTAAGGTTAATCAGTATTCCACTGGTTAACCTTTTTTCATATTTTCTCATAATGATAGATTTGTGAAAAACAAGATATTACCGCAATTTTTAAAAAAGTAATATAATTATAACAAACGAGCAATTATTATGAATATGAGGAGATTAATTATGCAAAAAATTAGCAGCATCTCAATTGAGCTGAGAGACTGGATTATAAATACATTAAAAAGTGGTGTCAATCCTGAATCAATTGTCCAAGGGATGATAAAAAAGGGGTTTGATCAAGCCTTTGCCTATTCAACAATTATCAGTATACTTAATAATCAAACTGTTAATACAATCGATAAAGAACAGACCCCCTTTTTTTATGAATTACCTAAAATTGCAAAAAAGGGGAATATTATTCGCACTAGTGAACGTGATATAAAAGTTTTATTAAAAATTGATAAGCCGTATATTCTTTATCTAGATAATGTTTTGAGTTACGACGAGTGTAATCAACTCATTGAGCTATCAAAAAACCGGTTGGAACCTTCACAAATTATCGATACATATTCAGGTGAAAGAAAGCTAGCACCAGGAAGAACAAGTAAAGGGGCTTATTATAAGGTAAATGAAAACAATTTTATTTCTAAAATCGAAAATAGGATAGCAGAAATAACCAATCATCCAATCATTAATGGAGAGGGGCTTCAAGTCTTAAATTATGAGTTAGGGGAGGAGTATAAGGCCCACTTCGATTATTTTCCTTCAGGTCAAATACAATTAGAAAATGGTGGTCAGAGGATTGCGACTTTTTTAATGTATTTGAACGATGTAGAAGAAGGAGGCGAAACGATTTTTCCAAAAATCGGTTTGTCCATCGTTCCTAAAAAGGGGACAGCTCTCTATTTCCATTACGGAAACAACAAAGGGCAAGTGGATCGACTTTCACTTCATAGCAGTGTACCTGTTACAAAGGGTGAAAAATGGGTCTCCACGAAATGGATTCGAGAAGGAATGATTATACAATAAAATATGAAAATCATTCTAAGAATAATATTCTTAAACAATATAAAAATAAATTAAATAACAAAGTGATATTATCAGAACAAGAGAATATGGAGTTAAGAAGTCTATTACCGGTTTTTCCCGACGCCCCTTCTACTGAAAATGATGTGGTGTTTAGTATAAATAAAGATACCTCCGAAGATTCTATATCACCTGCTACTGTCTATGCAAATGGATATAATAATATTGCTGCAAGGGATTATGCATATAAATGGTGGGACGGAAGAAACCCTCTCTATGATTATTATGCTAATAAACAAGGTTGTAAAGTTACTGATAAGAATTGTTGGAGTAAGTGGAATGATTGTGCAAACTTTGTTTCACAAGCCTTATACGCCGGTGGGATTAAAATGAAGTATGGTCCTTCTTATACCCATTCAACATCATGGAGTTATGGCGTAGTGCCATCTTATACTTGGGGTGGTGCACACAATTTTTATCTTCACTGGAAGACACGTGCAGGAGTAGCGAGTTCAGTTTCATCATTAAAAACCGGTGATGCTGTAAATGCAGATTTCACCAAAGATGGTGATATAGATCATACGGCTATTATTACTAAGAATACTGGTTCAGCCAGTAGCCAAAAGTACTTGACGCAACATACATCCGATAAAAAAGAAACAACAACTTTAGCAAATTGGTATAACAGTGGATATACAGTATATGGTTAATGAAATGAACAAGGCGTCGAATTAATTAAGCAGTTAAGAGGAATTGTAAAAGCACAAACCAATTAGTTTGTGCTTTAATTAATAAAAATTTCAATAGTAGCTTATTAAGAAGGGAAAGATTCGGTGAAAAAAAAAATGGGTTATTATCAGTATAGCTTTTATCAGTATTGTGTTTTTTGCAATTTTCATCTTTCTAAATAAACTACACTACCCATTCCTACCTATTGAGTCTGTTACACCAAAGGAAGCAATCCAAAAATTAAATGAATCGAATCAAAAGTTAGTTTAGATTTCAAAAGACAGTGATGCAATTTGGTATATCGCCGATAATAATCAAAAAGTTAATGAAAGTATTGAAAACCTTATAAGCAGCGATGGTTGGATTTTAAAAAAGATAGAGGGTAATAGTCTTTTTTTTTGAAAAGGGAGATGAAGTTTTGATTGTAAGTACGGAAATGTGGACGACTCAATATCGTCTAGTTAAGATTCCTTCTCATTTTAAAAGTGATTAAAATTGATAAAGAATTTGTTCAATTTTCAGTGTTAAGGGTGTCTAAACATTGTTGAAAGGGCGCGTTTGTGGAGTAAATTATCAGCACCGTCTTTCTTTGGCTTTGTATTGGGGAGATGAAACAACATCATCTTCAGGTGGTATGCAAGTTATTGTTGGTGTATCTTCATTACATGCAGACTCAAACCCACATTATGGAACGGGTAAAGGTACAACCATATATCGTATTACAAGTGATCAGTTTTCCTCATTTTATGCAAAAGTAATTATTGTGCCTCCTTATCGTATCTATCAAGAAAATTTTAGCATATAAAAAGATTTCTGGAAGCCAGGACTCTACTGTTTAAAATATTTACTTTGCCCCTGATTACAGCAACGCAGGTACTGGGCCAACTTATGAAAAAAATTTTTTAGAGGATTTTTATAGTAATAGGTCGAAACATAAATATTGTAAATTGATGAATTAAAGGAGAATTGTATACGAATGGTAGAACAACGCTTGAAGGAACTTCAACTTACATTACCTGATGCAACTCCACCCTTATACCACTATGTTCCTGTGACTGTGCATAAAGGAATCACGTATATTAGCGGACAAGTCCCTAGAATAGATGGTATCGTTCCATATACAGGAAAGGTTGGCGACGAGGTAACAATTGAGCAGGCACAAGAATTAGTAAGGATTTGCGTCTTAAAAGGCTTGAGTTGCTTAAAAGAAGCGATTGGCACATTAGACAAAGTGGAACAGGTGCTAAAAATAACAGGATACGTGCAGTCTGCAGCTGGATTTACACAACAATCTATTGTAATTGATGAAGCATCCGAATTATTAACGGACATATTTGGCGAAAAGGGGCGGCATGCCCGAACTGCGATTGGAGTAGCTGAGCTTCCAAGCAATACGCCAGTTGAGATTGATTTTATTTTTGGACTGAGTGAATAAAGGAGGCAGAAAAATGATTTCATTAATAGATGTGCAAGCTGCCAGAGAGCGGATAGCAGACATTACATATGTAACACCGATATTAAAATCGAAGCAGCTTTCAGAAGTTTGTGGAAATCAGATTTTTTTAAAATCTGAGCATTTACAAAAAACAGGTTCTTTCAAAATAAGAGGAGCAGCGAATAAAGTTATTCAATCTGTTCAAGAGGGAGCAAAATACGTAACTGCCGCTTCTTCTGGTAATCACGGACAAGCAGTCGCCTATATTGCCGACAAATATAACGTTCCTGCTACGATTGTAGTTCCAGAGGATATAAGTTTTTGCAAAGAAAACGCCATTAAAGGATATAACGGGCAAATTGAAAAATGCGGAACAACATCAGCTGAGCGATTGCCGAGAGCAAAGGAGATTGCCATAAAGGAATACGGTGTGTATATTCCGCCATATGACGATCCTTTTATAATGGCAGGACAAGGCACAATTGGATTGGAAATTTTAGAACAAATCGAGGATGTAGATGCAGTTATTGTTCCAATTGGAGGAGGGGGTCTCATTTCAGGGATATTAACCGCAATTAAAGAAACCAATCCAAAAATAAAAATTATTGGTGTGGAGCCTGACACGGCCAATGATACATTTATTTCCTTCCAAAATAAAAAAATTACTTCGATTCCAGGTACAGTAACGATTGCAGATGGTTTAAGAACAATCCAGCCTGGTGACTTAACATTTCCAGTATTAATGAAATACTTGGATGATATCGTCCTTGTCAGTGAAGATGAAATCCGTAGTGCGTTCAGCTTTGTAATGGAACGTATGAAGCAATTAATAGAACCGTCCAGCGCGACAACAATTGCTGCAGCAATGTTTAATAAATTACCTTTTCAAGGAAAAAAAGTAGTTACCGTAATATCTGGTGGAAATGTAGATTTGGGGAAAATATCTAAATTTAATGTTGAAATACAAATATGATATGATGAAAATGATACGTAAGAAATAAAGGTGGCTGAAGAGATGAAATCAATTACTCCAAAGGAACTTGCAGAAAAAATAAAAAAGTATGAGGAAGTATATATTCTAGATGTGAGAGCAGAAGAAAAATACAATAACTATCATATTAATGAGGAAAATATTAAAAGTATTAATTTAGGAAAAACAGTGATTTTTGCATTAGAAGAAGGTAATAATCAACCTATTCATTCGTTACCAATAAATAAAGAAATTATAGTAACATGCACAACTGGCAACTCAGCAAAAAAATGCTCTGCCATTTTGGCCGAAAAGAACTATCATGTTACCTTATTAGAAGGCGGAATTACTGCTTGGAAAGAATTTAAAGATGGAAATTAATTATTCAAAGCGATCCTAGAAAGATCGCTTTTTTTATATCAAAACATCATTTCATAGTGGCTAAACAAGAAAAATCATTCGAGTATGAATAGTGAAATATTCGCTTGTTTTACCATCGTTTATTATATAATTTATAAACGATAGAAATGATTGATAAATATATGATATATCCATAAAACGAGAAAATATGCTTCCATGATTCATGATGATAAAAAAAACCAAATGATTCTGCTGCTTTTTCTATTGAAGACATCATTAAACTTAGGAGGATAATGAATATAATTTTTTGCCATAAATTAATTCTACTGCAAACAAAAAGAAACATAACAATAAAAAGGGGAAGAGCAATCAATGTAAATGCTATATTGATAGAGAATATTTCAGGCATTGGCCTTACAGGAAAAGAGTACAAGCCTTTTCCTACAAAGAAAAGGTCTAGATAGGTAGCTGCTAATATTGCAAGCAGGAGAATAGGAATCGTTGTTTTATTCACGATACGAAAGTACTTTTTTTGTAATGGCTGCAAATTCGAGCCTTTCGAGGGTTTTACAATATTCATTTTCAATCTCTCCATCTACTTTTTCAGTTGATTTCGTTAAATAATAGATTACTTTCCATTTATTGTACCAGTCTCCTAACTCTGCAGACTCATGTTCAGTATCTCTCCATGCAAATTCCAATCTGGGACTAAATATTCTAGAAGCACCTGGAATAAGATTACATGATCTTATTTTTGGTTTCCAAATCTTCTCAGGTACTCCTTCCTCAATTGTATTAAATAATTGTGGCCAATAATCCTTCCTTGATCCTGTATGTGGATTTTCGATCGCCCACTTTTCAACCATTTGTAGTCGGTCCTTTTCACCATAAAGAATAGCATACAGCCTTTTTCCAAATAATATCCGCTCATGTAAGTTTTCAAAATGATGAAGTGTCTGACCAATTAGTTTTAACTTCTCATTTTCATAATAAGGGAAGAGGACATGATTCATTGATAGAAAATCTTGAATCTTGAACTCCAATGTATTGAAAACATTCTTCTTAAATAATGGATTTTGTAAAACTCTTGATTCCAAATAGCTTTGTTCATTAATGACAAGTGCTATTGTAAGAAAATATGGGTCCTGTTCACTAAAAAAATGACTCCAAATGGTTTCCATAAAAGTTGATACATTTAGATGCGGCAATAAATAAAAAAGATTTTTCCCACAATTTAGGCTTTCTTCATAAAGCATAAATTGCGGGAATGCGTCTTGAAAAATCAACCAATTTCCGCGCTCCAAAAATGAAAAAAATGATATTTTTTCTTTTCTTGACAACAATCTTGAAAGCATTCCTCCTTTTAAATCAGTCATATTCCAGCCGCCATTTCGCGAAACCATATGACCTAAGAATGCCCAGTGTACCTCTGGATGGTGTAAATAGAAATCGAGATAGGCCTTTGTTCTTGTCACATTATTTATATTTAATTGACTCGTCCGATATTTGATTTGATGTACAAACCTTTCTTCTTCATGTGATAATTTAGTTTTTAAGGAAGAGGGTCTAGTCTTTCTCTTTAACTCTTTCTTGATTTTTATTAATGATTCAGAAAGTGGAGGATCTTTTTGAAGAAAGAGTTTACTAAAGATAATAATCACCTCAATTGTGAAACTTCAGTCAGCGGGAATTTTCCGATTTACACGAAATGCTATTGTTGAATAGATGACAGAACGTCACGTTTAAATATTGCCAAATCTCAAACTGATTGTTAGTTGGTCATTTCTAGCTATAAAGGCTGTTGATCCTCTACTTAGATTTTTTCTTCTCCCAACATCTTAAAGTAGTGGTTTTACAGCTCGTTAATCTGAGATAAATGAATTCTCTCCTATTTTGGTGAATATGTATTTTGTAAAAAGAATTATATTGGGAGAGGATGAGTGTGTTGAAAATAGACATTTCAGAAGGAATAGATCAGATTATTGAGAAATTAAGGAGGGACCAGACTCCCAACGGATCATGGGCATATCCCTTTGAAACAGGAATTTCAACTGACAGTTATATGATCATTTTATTAAGGGCATTAGAAATAAATGATGAAAAATTAATTTATCAACTTACGGAGCGAATTTTAAGCAGGCAAGAAAAAGACGGAGGATGGAAGCTTTATCATGATGGAGATGGAAATATTTCAATCACTTTGGAAGCGTATTATGCACTGCTTTATTCTGGTTATTATCTAAAAAGTGATGAAAGAATGAGGGCAGCTAGACAATTTATTCTTAATAAAGGCGGGATTGAAAAATCTCATATGTTTACAAAAATCATGCTTGCCATAACGGGGCAGATTAAATGGCCGTTGTTTTTTCCGATACAATTAGAATTGATTTTACTTCCAATTTCGTTTCCAATAAATTTTTATAGTTTCTCAGAGCCCGGCAGAGTAAACATGGCGCCAATTATGTTATTAGCAGATCGCAAATTTCGTCTAAAAACTAAAAATAGCCCTAATTTATCGGAACTAAAAGTAAGGGAAGATAATGAGTTTGTTCGAGAATCTGCTGAATGGAGATCGTTTTATTCTTCAATAAAAAATGGCATTGATTGTTTAATAGGACTACCCAGCCATATCCACAAGCAGGCTACAGAACAGGCTAAACATTATATGCTAGCCCGCATTGAAAAAGACGGAACCTTACATGGTTATTTTAGCTCTACATTTTTGATGATTTTCGCGCTTTTATCTCTCGGTTATTCAAAAACACATCCAATCATAATAAATGCTGTCAAAGGGCTTATGGACATGAAGTGTGAAATCAATGGATTGCCTCATATGCAATATACAACTGCTACGGTGTGGAATACATCTTTAATTAACTATGCATTACAGGAGGCAGGACTGCCTCCTTCAGATCCAATGGTGAAAAAGGCTAACCAATACTTATTAAAGCGGCAGCATTTCAAATATGGTGACTGGATCATTCATAATCCAAAAGCATTTCCTGGAGGATGGGGATTTGCAGACATCAACACTATTAACCCTGATGTGGATGATACAACAGCATCACTAAGATCAATTGCAAGAAGTGTTCAGCAAGACCCAAACTTTTTTCAATCCTGGGAAAGAGGAGTTCAATGGGTTCTTTCCATGCAAAATAACGATGGAGGCTGGCCAGCATTTGAAAAAAATACGGATAGTAATTGGATCAAACTTATTCCAATAGAAAAAGCTAACTACATTCTAAGTGATCCTTCTACGGCTGATTTAACAGGAAGAACACTTGAATTTCTTGGGAATTATACGAATCTATTAAAAGAGCACCCTTCAATCAAATCAGCTGTACATTGGTTAATGAATGATCAAAAAAATGATGGTTCATGGTATGGACGTTGGGGTAATTGTTATATTTATGGCACATGGGCTGCGGTAACCGGGCTTATTGCTACAGGTACACTTTCGACCCATCAAACCGTTTCTAAAGCTGTTAAGTGGATGAAGGAAATTCAAAACCATGATGGCGGTTGGGGAGAATCTTGCAAAAGTGATGAAAATGGAAAGTACATTCCATTAAATACAAGTACTTTAACTGATACCGCATGGGCAGTTGATACCCTCATTTCGGTATCCGATCAGCCGACAAAAGAGATAAATTCAGGGATTAAATTCATATTAAACAATATCAATATAGAGGACTGGACATCCGAATATCCAAAAGGCCAAGGAATGGCAGGAGATTTTTATATCCACTACCACAGCTATCGCTACATTTTCCCATTGTTGGCGCTTGCTCATTATAAAAATACTTATTTTTGAATATCTTTAATAGGTCTTAAAAATATTATACGTGCTCTTATACCAACACTATATACAGTTGTAACATTAGCGTATTACAAACTTGGTAGAATAGAATGGAATTGACTTATGATTAGTAGAATCCAATTAAAAAGTAAAAACATATTTTCATTTTTTAAAAATATTATGAGTAATGAAGGGGTAGTAAAGAAGGGGGGGAGGTAATGGCTAAGGTAGGAAAAGATGATTTTGTAAATGGATTTGTACCACACCATAATCATGGCTCCGTTGATTATACTTCGGTGGAAGACGGGCATGTTCATCAGTGCTTAGATGTCACTTCTCCGGCAATACAGACTCAGGATGGTAACCATATTCATTATACAGAAGGATATGTGAACTTCGAAAATGGGCATACCCATCATTATAAGGCATATTCAAGTCCAGCTATTCCAGTCGGAAATGGCATGCATGTTCATTATTACGATTTCTATACAACGGAAGACGATGGTCATCGACACCGTGTTAAAGGTGTTGATCAGCCAGCTCCAGGCAATAAATAGAAAGTCAAAAATGAAGAATGAGACGTACAAACCAATCTAGCTATTTTAGGTTGGTTATTTATTTTTCAAGAAAGCATTTACAACACTAAGTCCAATTTAGTCGTGCACTTTACATGGAGAGGCGGGCATGATAGCGTATTCTAGGTGGCTCCGATCATGGCAGAAGTATAGTCTGTCCGAAGTGGCTTTGAAAAATGGCAGAAGTGTCACTCTTGCATGGCTGTAAGCACCGAAGAATAGCTCAATTTTTCGAAATATTTCTAAATGAAGGATCAGGGAGTTTAATTATGTTTGAAATCAGTGATGAAACATTACGATTAATTAAAAGGGTCTGCAGAGGAAAAAAACATTTAAAATTAACTGTTGGCTATTTAACAGACAATAATTCTGTAATAAAAATTTATAATGAAAACGGTGAACTGGATTCATCAAAAAAATATCATTATGAAATTGGATCCTTCTAAAGAGTAGGTAGAAAAATTAAGGAATACAATAAATCCACGCGAAGCTAATACAAGAAGATTATAATACCCATTTACAAACCGATGGTCGGTATGTTATATTCGGTGTATTAGAAATAGTGATTTTACCACTCCGGAGGGTTGACTTTGAAGCAAGATGAACGAAGACTGCAAACAACAAGGCTTCTGCTTGAAACGACTAAAGAGCTGATACGGGAAAAAGAATGCGATTCGATTACGCTGAAGGACATCATGGACAGATCAGGCTTGTCAAAGGGGGCTATTTTCCACTATGTGAAGAGCAAAGACGAACTTTTTGTGTGGGTGCTGCAGGAGCGGCTGGAAGAGACGAACGAACTTTTTAAGAACGAAGTGGAGCAAGGACGCCGATCATTTGATGAGCCATATCAAAAAATATTTGAAAGTATTTCGGCTTATGCAAATGCTGACGTGACGAACAAAGTGCTGATGTATTTGCTTGGAAAGGAGGAGCAGCCGGTTATCGCGGAAGCGCTCAAGCAGTATTATGAGCGTTCTGTATTCTTATCAAGACAGTGGATCGAGAGCGGTCAAAGGCATGGAGTTATTTCGGAATCGGTCGAGGCAGGCAAAACAGCCGAAATGTTCGTTCTTCTGACAATCGGTTTGCGTGTGCGATCCACGATTCCATCTGTTCCGGCTGTTTTTAAGACCCAAGATTTCTCGTCGTTTATTATCGATATTTTAAAATCACGGTAAAGGGTGTGGAGGGGATGAACACTATGAGCTTATGGTTAGTATTGCATCTGATTGGAGTCGTATTATTCGTTGGAAATATCATTACGGCAGCCTTTTGGAAGATAAGGGCGGATTTGACGAAAAATCCGGTTGAAATTCATAGCGCAGTCAAAAACGTCCAGCTGGCCGATTATATATTTACAATCCCGGGTCTTGTCCTCATCATCGTCACGGGCAGTATAATGGCTGCACGCGCAGGAATGCCAATGTCGGGGTTTAACTGGCTTACGTTGTCGCTCATATTACTAGCTGTAACCGGGATCATTTGGGCAGTTATTCTTATTCCGCTGCAGCTTAAAATGATTCGGTACAGCGCGCAATGCATCAAAAGCGGCGCAATCTCCAAGGATTATCAGGATGCATCTCGCTCGTGGGCCGTCTTCGGCATCGCCGCTACGCTGCTGCCGCTCGTCATTTTATACCTTATGGTAACGAAAGGTTTCTAAAAGGGAGGGATCGAGATGGTACCATTTTATGTGCTTGTCGCCGCTTTTCTGCTGTTCAAGGCTATTGGCTTGATTGGAGTATCCTATTTCGAAGGCTGGCATACCTCGCTCCAAGGGGCGGTGGCCGTAATGCTGCTACTTACCGCATCCGCTCATTGGGGGACAAGGCGGCCTGATTTGATCCGTATGGTTCCGCCGGCTTTCCCTAGACCGGATTGGATCGTGACGGCTACCGGGCTGCTTGAAATTGCCGGAGCTGTCGGCATTCTGTTTCAGGACACCTCCAAGGCGGCGTCTTTAGGTTTGGCGGTGCTGCTGTTGGCAATGTTCCCCGCCAATTTGCGGGCGGCCAGAGAAAATTTAACGATTGGGGGGAGACCTGTACCTAAGCTGATTCCCCGAACTGTGCTTCAGATCGTATTTCTTACGGCCGTCCTTTTGGCAGGTTGAACCTGCTGCGTGAAAGAACCGGCTTCCTCTACAAGATTGTCTATCTCAAAGCATTGGATGACAACAAAACATGGAGCTGCCGCTCAATCAGAGGGTTCAGTGACTCAGAAACCAATGAAAAGTTGTAACAGATATAGTGCAACGATAGGTACATCAAGGAGCTGGCCGACAGTTCTTTTTTTTCGCCGTTAGACCCGTTACGGTGAGGCTCTTTGTCAAGGTGAATACGTGTTTACATATCTTTGATATAAAAACTGCATCTCTGCCGTTCTTCCGTTAAACTCTTATGGACCCTTGCTTGCTGCCGTAATGAAAGGTCTTACCGCAGCAGGTCATACGATCGACCTTATTGATTTGCATGCTGGCGGTTCTAACCCGGTCATGACAGCAGCAGATCTCGCAGCGTGGCGACAAAAAAAGGTGCTTGATCCTCTTGCTCAAGACTATCAGCGTCGGTTGATCGCCGCGGATCATATCATCTTCATATTCCCGATTTGGTGGGAGTGCATGCCAGCTATTACGAAAGGGTTTCTCGACAAAGTAATCGTAAAAGGCATCATATACGATGAACCTAAACCAGGACGTCTAATCGTCCATCATCTTCCAAAACTTAAAAGAGTCTCTCTGCTTACGGTAATGAGTACACCCGGAATATTCTACAAATTGTTTTTCGGAAAATGCCATGTGTGATGCTAGATTTGCAGATAATGTAAACTTTTCTCTGTAGTTTTTGGCATCTAAAATACATAAGGTTAGTAGGGTGGAGGAAATGTGTTACAAAAATACTGGTTTTTGGTAATGTCATGTATTAACATGGAGATAGGTTATTCAGCAATCGAACCATTATATGTAGTATGATTTTTGACTGTATTCAACGTAAACAAAGATAGGACTTAACTTGGAGGGGTGGGAATGATAGGCTTGTATGTCAGATGAAACAACGGCTTCAGCCTTTTAAGACCAATCATGCCCACAGAGGCTCCAAGTCAAGTCCTTAAACGCTTTTCTATGGTTACATATAATCAATGATAAAGGGTGCACTATATCAATGATTTGAAACGGATACTATATATAACTGCCCGTTTGTTGAATAAATAAAATATCGAAATGTATTTGGAGGAATGGATTGTATGAGGGAAAAAACAGAGTTAGAAAAGGCTGTTGATTTTTTTGTTCGAGGCGAGTTTTACTGTAGTCGCCAACCTTCAAGCCAATTACATGATTACGAATCTATCAAACATCTTGCTTTTGGTACAAATGTTGATGGCAGAACTGACGAGTTTTTCGTTTATAATTCAAATCCTGTTCACGTTATTGAAACCATAAATAAACAAGACACCAAAAAAGACTATTGGCTTACTGTGTTTTCTGATGAAAAACCGTATAGTTATGATGCGGAGGGATATACCATCAAAAGTACAGAGTTTCTTATGATTTTAAATCTAGATAACTGGTCTTTTGAAACAGAAGACAAGATCATCAAGCGTGTCAAAACCGTGGAAGAAGCCCGACGTATCAATCATTTTTTCAATAAGGCTGCTATCGATCTTAAAAAATTAGATGATCCAAATCTGCATTATTATGTTGGTGAGGAAAACGGACATCCTGCATCCCATGGAAGCTATGCACTATTAGATAAAACCGTATTTTTGGATAATATATTTACTTCAGTAATTCATAGGGGTAAAGGAATGGCCAAAGCACTTTGCCGAAAAATGCTTATTGATGCCAAGCAGGAAGGCGCTGACAAGAGTGTACTTGTTTCTAGTCAGACGGGGCATCCTTTATATTTAAAATTAGGTTATCGAGATGTATCAAAAATGTGGGTGTTCGAAAGAAAATCTTAAACAATCGGGCGCATTTCCAGAGGATGGATCTGCGCTTTTTCTTTAGGTTCAGGGCCAGATTGTTAAATAACAGATAATAAACAAAAAGCAGATACTTATGACATTATATATACTAAAGGGTAAATCCATACTAGTGAAAAGTAGGTGAAGAAATGCCTAAAGTCAAAATAAATAATGTTGAATTGTATTATGAAGTAAAAGGTTCTGGTGATGCAATTGTTTTTACACATGGTGCTTCATGGGATCATCGACAATAGAAACCACAGATTGATGAATTATCTAAACGATACAAAACCATTACCTGGGATGTACGTGGACATGGTCAATCTTCATTACCAAAAGGTAAAGTGGACTCTGAGGATTTCAGCAAAGATTTAATTGGATTATTAGCACATTTAAATGTAAAACAAGCCAATCTTTGTGGCTTATCAATGGGAGGGCATATCTCTCTTCAAACTGCAATTAGGCACCCGATATTCGTAAAATCACTCATATTGATTGGTACACCATTTACGAATACATACAATTGGTTTGAGAAAGTATTTGTTCCTATAAATCGATGGTCAAGCATTTTTATACCTATGAGGGTGATGGCAACAATTCAGGCAAGAACGCTCTCTAAGTTCAATAGCAATAACAAACAATACATCAAAGAATCGGTTACCTCGATACCTTTAAACCGCTGGATACGTATATGGCATTCGGTTTCTAAAATGGAAAGCGGGAATGATTTACATAAAGTAAATTGCCCCACCTTAATACTTCAGGGTGACCATGACACTATGACAGAAAGACAACAACGAGAAATGGCTAAACGTATTCCTCAATCTAAATTCGTTTATATAAAGAACGCCCATCATGCTACAAACCTTGATAACCCAGTCCAAGTCAACAATGAGATTATTAACCACTTATCAGAAATAGAAGCATAACTCCAATAATGCTGCTTACAATCTTCCGCTATCGCGTGCTGTCCTGAGGCTCATTTTTCATATAGGGTCCAGATTGGTGAAGTAGGATTATTAAATTAAAAGAAGGTTAATGAGATGATGAACTAAACTAATAACATTCTCAAATCAAAGCTAATCAGTCATATTAAGTATAATCTTATATGAGAGATCTATAAAAAAGAAAGGGGAATAGATATAAAATGGATCAATTGGTAATATTCCAAAGTGTTCCAGTAGCTCATCTTCATTCCAATTTCGTTACATAGATACAATACCCCTAATCATAGAATAACTATTATTTAGAGTGTAATCTATTTATTAGAGGATGAAAACTATACTTTGCGGTCAAGAGCAGTAACCCAATCATTAAGCCTATTACAGGATTTCATGAGCAATTTACTCATACTTCTAATAAACGAAAACCAGATTAAGAAGAAACATAAAAAGAAATGATTAAAACAAATAACACTTGCAAGATTCAGAAGATTAAGATAAGATTAAAATAATTCCATCACCCTATCTGCCTAATCAGCAGAAGGATAGAGAAGAAACTACTTTAATTCCTTTCATTTGACTGATAAGATTCCACGTCCATCCTTTGCCGGATGGTTACAATGGATCATTTAGCCAGTCCTTACCACAATCATGTGATAGGGCTGGCTTTTGTATTTTTAGGAACTTATTTGCGAGGAGGTGTAGGACATGAAGGCTGCTCTAGATGGTATTAAAGTAGTAGATTTAACAAGGGTTCTTGCTGGCCCATACTGTACAATGATTTTGGCAGATCTTGGAGCAGACGTGATTAAAGTGGAAGCTCCTGGAGGTAGTGATGAAACAAGGAGCTGGGGACCACCATTTCAAAATGGAGTAAGTGCTTATTATTTATGTGCCAATCGAAATAAACGAAGCATAACTGTAAATTTAAAAACAGAAGAAGGCAGAGAAATTATACGAAAGTTAACAAAAGAAGCAGATGTTCTTATTCACAACTTTAAAACAGGCTCGATGGAAAAATGGATGCTTGATTACGACTCAATGAAGTCAATAAATCCAAAATTAGTGTATTGTTCCATCACAGGTTTTGGAGAAACAGGACCAGATCGTCACTTGCCAGGATATGATTATATCATCCAGGGATTGAGCGGACTTATGAGTATCACAGGTTACGAAGAAAGCGAGCCCCTTAAAATTGGTGTAGCAATGGTAGATATACTTACTGGGTTATATTCAGCCATTGCTATTGAAGCTGCTTTATTTGAAAGAGAGAAATCGGGTCAAGGTCAAAAAATTGATATGTCCCTATTGGATACTGCTGTTAGCTCTCTTGCAAATGTAGCAAGTAATTATCTCATTTCCGGAAATGTACCAAAAAGACTTGGAAATGATCACCCAAATATTGTTCCATATTCGACATTTAAGACAATGGACGGTGAAATGATTATTGCTGTTGGGAATAACCGCCAGTTTTCCACTTTGTGTGAAATTATAGGAATTCCTGAAGTGGCTTATCTAGAAAAATATAAAACAAATGATGCGAGAGTAAAAAACAGTAAAGGACTTACTAGAATTATTGAAAATCAACTGCAATTAAAACCGGCTGATCATTGGATAACCCTTTTTACCCAAAATCAAATTCCTTGTGGTCCCATCCAAACAATGGATCAAGTTTTTACCCATCCTCAAATTATAGCCCGTGAGATGGTTGTTAATTTTATTCATCCTGAAGCAGGAAAAGTAAAACTAGTTGGTTCTCCAATAAAACTATCTAGAACAAAAGTGAAAATGGAACGGCATCCGCCCTTGGCTGGAGAACACACAATAGAGGTACTTCAGCAAGCTGGATTTTCAAAAGATGAAATTGTGAAACTAATAGAGGAAAAGATTGTTTAAGAGTTAATAGTATTAAATCTTAATTATACCTTTGAAGGAGGATCTATATGAATTTTGATTTTACAGAAGAACAAGAAATGTTAAGAAAAATGGTAAGGAGTTTTGTAGACAAGGAAATTATCCCTTATATGCAAGAGTGGGATGAGAATGGCCAGTTTGATCCAAAAATAATTGAACGTTTAGGTAAATTAAATCTTATGGGAGTTTGTATTCCAGAGAAATATGGCGGCAGTGGCATGGATTATAATTCTTTAGCAATAGTATGCGAAGAGCTTGAAAGAGGTGATACCGCATTTCGTACGGCTGTTTCCGTACATACAGGATTAAATAGTTTAACCATATTGCAATGGGGAACTGAAGAACAAAAATTGAAATATCTCGTACCTCAAGCAAAAGGTGAAAAAATTGGTGCATTTGGTTTAACAGAGCCTGGTGCAGGATCGGACGTGGCTGCCCTTTCTACTACAGCTGTAAAAGACGGAGACGATTACATTATTAATGGTTCTAAAACATGGATTTCCTTATGTGACATTGCAGATCATTTTCTCGTATTTGCGTATACCGATAAAACAAAGAAACATCATGGCATTTCTGCCTTTATTGTAGAGCGAACAACACCAGGTTTTTCATCTCGTGCAATTAAAGGAAAGCTCGGAATTCGCTCAGGAAACACAGGTGAATTGTTTTTTGACCAAGTAAGAGTTCCAAAAGAGAATTTACTTGGAAAAGAAGGTGAAGGTTTTAAAATCGCCATGTCAGCACTTGATAACGGACGCTTCACCGTTGCTGCAGGAGCAGTTGGATTGATCATGGCAAGTATAGAAGAAAGTGTCAAGTATTGCCATGAAAGAAAAACATTTGGTAAAGATATTGGGAAGCACCAGCTTGTACAACAAATGATTGCGAATATGGAAGCAGGCCTCCAAATGAGTCGTTTATTAGTGTACAGGGCTGGAGAACTGAAAAACCAAGGAAAACGCAATACAAGAGAAACATCTTTAGCAAAATGGCAGGCATGTGATTTTGCTAATAAAGCCGCTGATGACGCAGTACAGATTCATGGAGCATATGGATACTCGAGTGAGTACCCAGTAGAACGCTTCCTAAGAAATTCTAAAGCTCCTGTTATTTACGAGGGAACTCGCGAAATCCACACGATCATGCAGGCTGAATATGTACTAGGTTTCAGAAATGATAAACCGTTGAATCAACCATTGCCTGCTTGGCCGTTTGAACAAAATAAAGATATGGTAAATAGCTAAATATTATTAAATTACTTCCATCCGAGACTTACGTAAATTTCCCTCACTTCGTTTAAAGAAAAAGTGAGGGAATAACTAAAGTTAAGTTAATTAAGGCTTAATGTAGGAGGGAATGGATGTCACAGAAAGGTGAGTTCTCAAGAGTATTGTCACGTGCCGATGTTATTGTCTTAGCCTTTGGAGCAATGATTGGGTGGGGGTGGGTCGTACTTTCCGGAGATTGGATATTGAAAGCAGGCTCTGCTGGCTCGATTATTGCATTTATTATCGGAGGCATCATGGTTACATTTGTAGGATTAGTCTACTCAGAATTAACAACCGCTTTGCCAAAAACTGGTGGAGCACATCATTTTGCTCGAGAAGCTCTCGGGTCAAAAGCAGCCTTTATTGTATCTTGGTCCATCTTGCTTGGATACATTTCGGTAGTTGCTTTCGAAGCTGTAGCTTTGCCAACCGTCATTGAATATATTTTTCCAAATTATCAGGTTGGATATATGTGGACGATTGCTGGCTGGGATGTTTATTTTTCTTGGGTTGCAGTTGGTATGCTTGGCTCAATTATTGTTACTTGGATTAATTGGATTGGTGTGAAACAAGCAGCTTTTCTTCAGCTCATATTGACTCTTCTTTTAGCTCTAGTTGGTCTAAGTTTAATTTTTGGATCTGCTTTTGGCGGAGAAATAAGTAATCTATCCCCACTTTTCACTGGCGGAATGGCTGGCATCATGGCAGTGATGATAATGACACCGTTTATGTTTGTGGGCTTTGATGTCATTCCTCAAATGGCGGAAGAAATGAACATTCCTAAAAAAACAGTAGGAAGTGTTCTACTTTTATCGGTGTTATTAGCTATATTTTGGTATATTTTTATCATATTAGGTGTGTCGCTTTCATTAAATGACGGCCAGCTTCAAGTTTCTAGTTTGCCAACTGCCGATGCAATGGGAGCGGTGTTCGGCTCTGCAGTTTTCTCTAAAATATTAATACTTGGAGGAATCGCGGGAATATTAACAAGCTGGAATGCTTTTATCATTGGTGGGAGCCGTGTTATGTACGCGATGGCTCAGGACGGGATGTTGCCAAAATGGTTTGGTCACCTGCATCCAAAATATAAAACGCCGAGTAATGCTATCTTTATCATCGGTTTACTTGCAACTTTAAGTCCTCTTCTCGGTCGTCCCGCCTTAGTATGGCTCGTGGACGCAGGTGGTCTTTCAATTGTAATCGCTTACTTTATTGTTTCTGTTTCATTTGTTGTTCTTCGGAAAACGCAACCAGAATTAGAACGTCCATTTCGAGCTGGGAAGAGCAATTTGGTGGGTGTTATAGCTACGATCTTGAGTGTAGGCTTCATAATTTTGTATATGCCAGGCATGCCTGCATCACTCATATGGCCTTATGAATGGATTATTTTTGGTGTTTGGTGGATTTTTGGGCTAGTCTTCTTCATTCGGATAACAAATTTAAAAGACATAAAAACAAATCCCATTACAGAACAAACTTTTAAGGAGTGATGAAAAGTGGTTAAAACCGAAATAATGGAAACATTAATTGACTTAGATAAGAAACATTTTATCCATCCAACTTCTTCTTTGAAACAGCAGCAAGAAATAGGTGCACCTTTTATTTTCACAGAAGGAAAAGGGGTCTATTTAACTGATTTAAGCGGGAAAAAAGTTTTGGAAGGCATGGCTTCGTTATGGAATGTAAATGTAGGTTACGGTCGGAAGGAACTGGCCGAAGCTGCACGAGAGCAAATGGAAAAGCTAGCCTTCACAAACTCCTTTTCTTCAATGGGCAACGAGCCAGCGATACGCCTTGCTGCAAAACTATCAGAGCTTACTCCAGGTGATTTAAATGCTGTTTTCTTTACATCAAGCGGGTCTGAATCTAACGATACCGCCTACAAACTTGCACGATATTATTGGAAGATCAAAGGTTCTCCAGAAAAAACAAAAATTATTTCAAGGAAGAAAGGCTACCATGGAGTAAATATTGGGGCGACAAGCGCGACAGGTATTACTCCTTTTCAAGAAATGACGTCTTCATTGGCTCCAGATTTTCTTCATGTAGATACGTTTTCAACTGACTCTCTTCGCAAATGTATTGAAATTGAGGGTCCAGACAAGATTGCGGCATTTATTGCTGAGCCTGTACAAGGTGCAGGTGGGGTAAATATAGCTCCTGATGGATATTTTCAAGAAATCAGGAAAATTTGTGACGAAAACAATATTTTATTTATTGCAGATGAAGTCATTACTGGTTTTGGAAGAACCGGTAAAATGTTTGCTTGTGAACATTATGGCATTGTTCCTGATATCATGCTCCTTGCAAAAGGAATAACAAGCGGGTACATTCCACTAGGCGCTGTAGTTGTTACTGACCGAATCCACAAAGAATTAATTGAATATTCAGAAGGCGTTCTCCTTCATGGATATACATATAGCGGTCATGCAACTGCCTGTGCTGTGGCTTTAAAAAATATTGAAATTATCGAGAAAGAGAACTTAATAGAGAATTCACGTTTAATGGGTCAAGAATTATTAGATGGATTCTATAAACTACAAAAAGAAATTGATATTGTGGGTGAGGTTCGGACTCTGGGCTTAATTGGGGCAGTTGAAATCATAAACCCAGTGACAAATACTCGATTCCCTACCCATATTGCTCCCAAAGTAAGTGCTGAAGCAGCAAAAAGAGGGTTAATTATTAGAACTGTTGTTTTTGAAGGTATGGATACAATCGTCTTTTCTCCACCGCTTGTTATTAATAAAAAGGAGATTGAGGAGCTCCTATCTATATTGCGTGAAGCACTAATAGCCGTACAAAACAGTTTATAAGGAGGATCCAACGTGCTGATAACTGAACAAAAAGAAAAAGGAATCTATATTAATGGAAAATGGCGGGATGCAATCGACGGGAAAACAAGGACAGTCTTAAATCCTGCTACTCTGGATATTTTGACAGAGGTTACTTACGGAGGCAAGCATGAAGCAATGGATTCCATTGCCGCTGCACAAGCTGCGTTTCCTTCATGGGCAAAAAAAACAGCAAGAGAACGATCTGCATTTCTATACAAAGGCTTTGAAAAAATGATTGAGAAAAAAGAGGAATTAGCTAAAATTCTAACATCTGAACAAGGTAAGCCATTATCTGAAGCCAGGGCAGAAATTGAGTCAGCTGCTAGTTACTTGTTGTGGTACGCTGAGGAAGGGAACCGAATCTATGGAGAGATCATTCCCTCCTCAAAAGCAAATAAGCGATTACTTGTTGTACCACAGCCAATTGGTGTTATCGCTGCTATTACTCCTTGGAACTTCCCTGCCTCAATGGTAACAAGGAAACTTGCTCCTGCACTCGCCGCAGGATGTACGGTTATCCTAAAACCAGCATCTCAGACCCCTCTAACGGCAATTGCAATTGTAAAAATTTTCGAAGAGATTGGACTCCCAGAAGGCGTATTAAATTTAGTTACCGGTAATGCAAAAGAAATTGCAGATACATTGACTGAGGATCCAAATGTGCGATTAATTACATTTACAGGTTCAACAGAAGTTGGAAGAGATTTAATGAAAAAGAGCTCTCAGCACATAAAAAAACTGTCATTGGAATTAGGAGGGCATGCCCCTATCGTTGTAATGGATGACGCAGATTTAGATTTAGCGGTTAATTTAACTCTATCTAGTAAATTTAGAAATTCCGGCCAGACTTGTATTTGTTCAAATAGAGTTTATGTACAAAATAAGATTGCAAATGACTTTGTAAAAAGGCTAACTTCAAAAGTAAAAGAAATGAAAATAGGCAATGGAATAGACAATGATACGAATATGGGCCCTTTAATTGATCAAGACGCTCTCGAGAAAGTAAAAGACCATGTAGAAGATGCACTTACGAAAGGAGCAACTATAGTTGCAGGTGGCAAGGATTGGAACGGCACAATACAAGGTTATTTCTATCAGCCAACAATCTTAACAGATGTGACAAATCAAATGAAGGTCATGAATGAGGAAACATTTGGCCCAGTCCTACCCATTAAATACTTTGAGAATGATGATGAAGTAATTGAACAAGCCAATCATATAGAATATGGTCTTGCAGCCTATGTCATGACCGAAAGTACGAGCCGCGCATTTAAAATGATGGAAGCGCTAGAATATGGAATTATTGGAATAAATGATGTCTTTCCTGGAACAGCAGAAGCTCCTTTTGGAGGAATGAAGGAATCCGGTTTCGGAAAAGAGGGAGGAAGAGAGGGAATTAAGGAATTCGTAGAAATGAAATATGTATCTATTGGAATTTCATAACAAGAAACGCGGGGATCATCCTGCTCTATTAAAACTCTTTCCCTATGACTAAATAGTTTTTAAACAGGGTATGGGGGGCAATCAATTAGAGTGCCCCCGAATTTTATCGTAAATATTTTATTGAAAATGAACTTCATATTGTTTATGGAGATCCTTTAAGGCAGCAATTAATGCGTTATTCGCCTTTCCTAAGTAGCCTTTTCTTAGTAATTCTTGAGGCTTATCAATACCATCTCTTAAACTATGGCCTTTTAATAGCATCGTAATATAATCTCTGCCGTGTTCAGTAGCTAATGTGCAGGAAGCATCTACTATAACCCCATATTTCTTATCAATTTCTGCCGTGATCGTCAATGTTTCAAAAACATTCGTGGCCGCCATTCCAGAAGGTAATTTAGCATGACCGGCTATAAAGATTGTATTCATCATATCTCTCCTAATATTTTTTATATCTTTAGAATAATACAAATCTATATTCATTTTAACTATTACGGCTCCAAAAATATAGAAAATTGCCTAAATTATATTCTGAATATTAATAATATTGAAACAAACATTAAATATACAAATGGTAATAGGAGGTAAATCAAAATGAAACAGTCAAGACTTGCAATCGATGTAGGTGGAACATTTACAGATGTATTCGTCTTCGATGAAAGCACGGGGGAAATTTTTGTTACGAAAACAGCTTCTACTCCTTCAAATCCTGAACGTGGAATACTTGATGGGATTGAAAAAGCCCAATTAAAAGGAGAAAACATAAAGATGTTTTCACATGGAACCACTGTTGGTACCAATGCTCTAATAGAGAGGAAGCTGCCGAAGACAGCATTGATTACAACGAAAGGGTTTCGAGATGTTCCTGAGATACGCAGAGGAACTAAATTAGATTTATGGGATGCTTATAAAGATACGGCAAAACCATATATTCAAAGACGAGATCGGTTTGAAGTAAACGAAAGAATTGATTATAACGGAAATGTACTAATAAAAATTGATGAAGAAGAAGTCCGTCATCTAGCAAGAAAATTAAACAAACGGGGAACAGAATCAATTGCCGTTTGTTTTATGAATGCCTATGTAAATGGCGAGAATGAAAAAAAGGTAAAGGAGATTCTTCAGGAGGAGCTCCCAGATGTATATATCTGTATTTCAAATGAAGTTTTGCCAGAAATATTTGAGCATGAACGTATGAGTACTACCATTATAAATGCTGTATTAGGCCCTATTATTAGTAAATACATTTACACATTAGAAGGAGAAATGGAACAAAAAGGATATAACGATGATATACTCGTTCTTCACTCTGGCGGCGGGGTCATGACCTCTAGTACTGTCCCGCGTTTTGCTGCAAGAGTTGCCAGTTCTGGTATTGCTGCAGGGGCAATAGCTAGTAAACATATCGCTAAGCTATGCGGTTTTAACAACGCTATTGGACTAGATATGGGCGGGACCAGTACAGATATATCCCTCATGTATGATGGCGATATTAGAATCACGAAAGATTGGTATATCGAATATGGGTACCCAATTGGTTTTCCAAGTATAGAAATACTGACCATCGGAGCAGGTGGAGGGAGCTTAGCCTGGAAAGATGATGGTGGCTCACTACGTAATGGGCCGCAAAGTGCAGGAGCTACCCCTGGTCCAGCCTGTTATCCAAGAGGAGGTGAGGAGCCTACGAACTCGGATGCAAATTTAGTCCTTGGACGCCTTGGTAACAATCTTTTAGACGGTAAAATGCAGCTAGATAAGGAGAAAGCAATAGAAGCTGTTGGAAAAATTGCTAAAGTGTTTGATTTTTCAACAGTCGAAGCGGCTAATGCCATTATTGAAGTTGCTAATGCAAATATGTGTGATGCACTGAGGTTGATTTCCGTGAGACGGGGCTATGATCCAAGAGAATTTGCTCTTGTTGCTTTTGGGGGAGCAGGCCCGTTACACGGAGCTTATTTAGCAAAGGAAATGGAAATTCCTACAGTTATTGTTCCTCCTCATCCTGGAGTAGCTGCAGCAATGGGTTGCTTACTTGTTGATGTACGTCACGATATTTCAAAAACATATGTTAAGAATTTTAGTCATGTCACAATAGATGAACTAGAATTAGAGTTTTCTAAAATGGAAAAAGAGGCAAAAGAATTGTTAGAAGAAGAAGGAGTGGCAAAAGAAAACTCGACATTAATGAGCTTTTTAGATATGAGATATAGCGGACAGTGGAGATCATTAGCTATACAGATCAATTTGAAAGCGTATTCATTAGAAGATGCATTGGAAGCTTTCCATCTGGAACATGAACGCGAATTTGCCTATTCGGATCGGAAACAATCAGTCGAGATATACGGATTACGATTAACTGCATTGGGAACCGTCCCAAAGCCGGAATTTCCAAAGTACGGTCCATCCGGCAGTCTTGAAGATGCTCTCAAGGAAGTGAGAGATGTCTATTTTGAAAATAAATTTGTTGCAACAAAAGTTTTTGATAGAGAAAAAATCCCAGTATTCTCAGAAATCCAAGGGCCAGCTATCGTTGATCAGCTTGATGCAACAACAGTTATACCACCTGACTTCACTGCATTTGTTGATGAATATAGAAATTTGATTCTCACGTTAAATAAATAATGAAGAGGTGAAAGGCAATGAGTTTTAATCAAGTTTCAGAACAGACTCATGGAAATCGATTAGATCCCGTTACTTTTGAAGTATTAAAAAATGGCTTTGTCAACCTCGTTGACCAAATGGCTGAACAAATTTTAAGAACTTGTTATTCATTTGTGATTTATAATCGTGATTTTAGCTGCGCACTTTGTGATGCAGATGGAAATACTGTCATGCAAGGCACACAAGACATTTCGGTTCATGTTGGAACATTGCATTTAACAGCGAAGGCTGTTTTAGAATATTTTAAGGATGACATTCATCCCGGTGATGTGTTCTTAGTGAACGATCCATATCGTGGCGGAACTCATTTTAATGATACACGTGTTGTATTGCCAGTGTTTTATGACGGAAAATTAATTGCGTTAATGCAGACGAATGGACACTGGGCTGATATGGGCGGATCCACTCCGGGCTCTTTTGATATAAATGCAAAAGAACACTATGGTGAAGGGGTTCGAATCCCACCTGTACGAATTTATAGTAAAGGGATTTACTTAAAAGATGTCGTCAACGTCCTAACATCCAATATGCGTATTCCTGAAGAGAGAAGCGGTGACTTACGAGCACAAGTAGAGGCTGCAAAAGTAGGGCAAACTCAATTGCTTGAGATCGTAAACAAATACGGCATTGAAACTACGCTAATCGCATTCGTAGAAGTGCAAGATTATGTTGAACGATTAGCCAAAGTCAAAATTTCCTCTTTACCAAAAGGTACTTGGCAGACAGTCGACTATATCGACATGGACCCAGAGTTAGGAGATGGGTTAATTCCCATTCATGTGAAGATGACCATTTCCAAAGATGAAATTTTGTATGATCTAAGTGGATCACATCAATATATCAGCTGTTTTTTAAATTCAGGTTTTGGCGGTTCATTATCTGCAACGTATGCAGGAACAAAAACCTTTTTCCCGGAAATTCCATTAAACTCAGGTTTTTATCGAGTGGTAAAAGTTAAATTACCTGAAAACTCTGTAGTAAATGCTCCTGCTCCAATCGCTGTGACCGGGTTCTGTTCAGGTGCTTATGAAAAGATAATGAATGCTTGTTTTGAATTATGGTCAAACATCATGCCTGAAAGAGCGATTGCCTGTTCCTTCAACTTAGAGTACTTATTAATTGGCGGAAACGATCAAAGAACTACTAATAATAGCTACTTTATGTGGTATGACTGGATGGCTGGAGGCCACGGGGGCCGTAATGACCGCGATGGAGTAAATGCCACTTCTCCCGTTTTTGGAGTTGGATTGAGCGTACAGCCATGTGAAGGACAAGAAAGACTCTCGCCTGTTATTACAACGAAACATCAAATCATTACAGATTCTGCAGGACCTGGAAAATACAGAGGCGGCTGTGGTGTTGAAAAAGGTGGAGTGCTCTCAAAAATTAATAACTCAGTCATGTCTTATTGCTGTGACCGTTCCCGTTCGGTAACATGGGGGATTTTTGGAGGATTGCCATCCTATCCGCATGGGGCCTGGCTAAATCCAGGTAAGGAGGATGCACAATATTTAGGAGCTATTTTTTCTAATGTTAAAGTGAAAAGCGGAGACTCGTTTGTCAGACCCTCAGCTGGTGGGGGAGGGTTAGGTGATCCTCTTGAAAGAGATCCAAAAGCTCTGTTAGAGGATGTGATCGATGAATATGTCTCAATCGAAAGAGCAAGAAAGGACTACGGTGTAGTAATAAAAGAAATTGATCGAGATATTGATCTATTTGAAATTGATTACGAAGAAACAAAGAATGAAAGGGAAAAAATAAGAAAACATCGGAAACAATGGTTAGAGATAGATCCTTTGAAAGTTGAAGAGATGTTTCAAAATAAAGAGATTGATAAGTTAGATGTCATTCGTCAATATGGAGTGATTATGGAGTATTCCACAAATAAAGCATTGTTGAAATCAACTGAACAATTTAGGAAATCTATGAAAAAACGTTCACTAGCTTATTGGAATTAACTTTAAAGTGCAAGGGCTTCTGGCCCTTGTTCTTATAAAAAAATTTAAGTAATGGGTGGAATGGATGGCCATTCGTAGTAAAGAAAGTTTTGAGAATTGGTCCCAATTACTTTGAACATCGTCAAGAATATTTATATGCTTGGAATCCAGTAGGCGTAGTATCATTAATTATTTCAAGCGTTGTTGGTTCGTTTGCGTTTGCTGCTTTCGGATTTTTTGGTGTCTTTCTACAAAATGTACCAGCTTTTTTCGCAGCAATCTTAGCTTTCATTCTTACCATCGTTTTAGCTATAACAACCAAGGGTAAGTATTACAGAAAAAAAGAAGCGAAAGATGTTTCATCTAATGAAATGATAGTATAAAAAAAATTCATTGCGAAAACTTACCATTGCATGAATTGGTTAGTTACATAAAAAATAAACATACACTCTTTTTTTATCTAGGTCCTGACCCTCACAAAAAGAAATTGTTCATTCTTGGGGGTTGGGCCCTATTTTTACGTTTTTTTACAACTTTTTACTCAAAGTTGATCGGAAGAATGATAAAATAGATGGTATTACTATTCAATAAAAGGAGGTTTTATAATATTGGACACAAAGTTTAATAAGCCAAAGAGTTTTAGTGAAATATTGGATCATACCTTTAGTTTAAGTAAAAATCGTTTTAAAGATTTCTTTATGATTTTACTTATTTTAATGGGACCGGTTTATTTAATTCAAGCCATCATTCAACTGCTATCTGGTGTTAGCTTTTTTAGGGAACTTGGAAGCGGAAATGTTTGGTATGAACAAATTCTATCAGGCTTTGCTGAATCAGAAATGGCGACAAGCATTGGTGCTAATTTAGGAACAATATTTGTTGGACTATTAGGTTTAATATTATTTCCTGTTGCTGAGGCTGCAATCATATTCGCATTGAATCACATAAGAAAAAATGAAGAATACACTGTTGGCTCTGTTATAAAAGAAGCATTTTCGAGATTTTGGCCAATCCTTGGAAGCAGTATATTATATGGAATAATAGTATTTGGGTTTATATTTGTACCCATTATGATTATTAGTTTTGTAGGTGTCATATTTGGTTTCTTGCATCCAGCTATTGGTATCATCATAGCTATTCTATTATTTCTAGGATTTTCAGTTGGTATTGGATATTTATTAACACGCTGGAGTTTTTATTTTGGTTCTGTAGTCATTGATAGAGACGCACCAGGGTTTACGAGAAGCTGGAGACTTACAAATAAACGAACATGGATCTTAATGGGGCTTTATATTCTTTTCTTTTTTATTATTTCTAGCATTAGTTTTACGGTAGAGATGACCTTTAGTGTTTTATTAGGGAATAGTGTGCTTCTGTCAATGATTGTGAACTTAGCTACTCTATTTACAACAATGATTTTATCAGTTGGATATGGTGTTATGTATTTTGATTTGAAAATTAGAAATGATGCGGATGATATAAAAGATATGATCGCGGAGTTCAAAGAACCTATTTAAGCTAGGTGAAAATTCATGATAAATTCAAGCAATGCAAGAGATGAGATTCAGAAAATCTTAAATGACAAAGAATATAAAGTTTATTACAACGAATCAAAAAATGCACTTGAGCTTTGGTGGGAAAACGCGAAAGAATGGATAGCAGATCAGCTAGCAAAATTATTTCCGTCTATTACACCGTCAAATGGTACGGCAGGATTCATTCTCATTATCATCATTGTTGCTGTCATTGCTTTATTAGGAATAATCGTGTTCTTTCTCGTACGGAATCAATACAGAAACCGCTTGCTCCGGGAAAAAAATCCTTTGCAATCGATGAAAGAAATGGATTGGTCGTATCAAAAGCATCTTATGGAAGCGAATAAACTAGGAGCCTTGGAAGAGTATACGCTATCAACTCGCCATTTGTTTTTAGCGTTACTCCTCTATTTTCACGATAAGGGCTGGCTGGAAGCAAGAATATGGAAAACAAATTGGGAGTATTATGATGAATTGCGAAAGGAAAATCAAAAATGGGCTGATCAATTTTTCAATTTAGCCCTTTTATTTGATGAGGCCGCATACGGTGAACGGGAGATTAAAAAAGAAGAATATTTAGCATTTCGAACCGAAGCAATGAAATGGCTTAATGAAGCAGTTGAAAGAACGGAAGGGTAGGGGAAATGGCCATGCAAAATGCAAAATCAAATAAAAGAACTTGGCTATGGCTAATTATCCTTCTAATCCTTTTTATGGTCATTGGTTTCTTTGCTTATTCTCCCGAACCAAAGCAATATCCAAATTATGTATCTGACTCTCCTTCACCAACGGGAGTAAAAGGACTATATACATATTTAGATAATAAAATGGAAGCGAAGAGATGGTCACATGACCCTAAGCTATTGCCAAAAATGGGCAAAAAACAATTACTCATCATGACAGAACCATTTTTTGTTCCTAAGCATGAAGAAATGGAAGCCTATAAAAAATTTATCGAAGCAGGAAATACAGTTCTTTTATTGAAAAAAAATCCTAAAGGTATGTTTGATATTAATACATTTCCAATTGAAAAGGAACCTTCTTCAGATCAGGTTATTGAAATACATAATAATATTGACGCTTCTTATAAAGCTGAAATAAGTTCTTTCTTTCGCCTGCAAACAGAACCTGAGGATATCATATTATTAAATGATCAAGCTGGCCCTGTTGCAGTAAAAAGAAATATTGGTAATGGAGATTTGATAGTAGCCGTAACACCTGAGTGGATGATAAATGGAAATCTGTTAAACAATGATCATCTTACTCTCGTTATCTCTCTTTTAAATGAAGGAAATGCCAAAAGTATATTATTTGATGAATTTACTCATGGCGGACAAAATGCTTCAACAATTTCAACACTGTATCCAAAGTGGTTCCTGTTGCTACTGCTTCAAGGAGCGATTATATTATTCCTTTGGCTCTGGTATTCCGGAAAGCGTTTCGGCCCTATTTACCTTCCTAGAATAGAGTCTGTCAGGTTCAGTGATGAAGGGCTTAGAGCGTTAGCTTCTTGGTATATAAAAGGACGCCATTATCGCGACTCATTATATATCCAAGCTGATTATGTAAAGATTGTATTACAAGAGCGCTGGAGAATCCCATATAACATGCAATGGAATGACTTGTCTAGTTATCTTGAGAAAAAATGGGAAAGGATGCCATCATCAGAAGTTCAAGCCTTTATAAAAGGAATTGAAAACGTCCTTGGGAAAGAAAAAATTAATAAACAAGAATACTTAATGTGGTCTAAAAAGCTTGATCAGTTAAGAAAAGAGGTGGAAGAAGGATGAGGACTGAATTAACATCCTTACTAGAGCAGTATGAAAAACGAATATTAGGCCAACATATGAACCTTAGACTATTGCTATCTGCTATTTTATCTGGGGGACATGTACTCCTAGAGGGGGTCCCTGGCACTGGAAAAACACAAATGGTTAGAACACTTGCTAGTCTTCTAGGTGGAAGCTTTAACCGAATTCAATTTACGCCAGATTTACTTCCAAGTGATATTACTGGCAGTGTCATCTACAATATGAAAGACAGTACATTTCAAACATTGAAAGGGCCTGTTTTTACAAATATTTTATTAGCGGATGAAATTAATCGTACACCTGCAAAAACGCAAGCTGCTCTTCTCGAGGCGATGGAGGAAAAACAAGTAACCATTCAAGGTGAAACTTTTCCGTTATCTGATATCTTTTTTGTAGTTGCTACGCAAAATCCGATTGAATTTGAAGGTACATATCCATTACCAGAAGCTCAACAGGACCGTTTCTTATTTAAACTGCAAATTGATTTTCCAAGCTTTGATGAAGAGAAAAATGTATTAAAGCAAGTATTAGAAAATAGTTTTGATTCCAATCAGGTATCATCTATCCTTGATTTAAATACTTTTTTAGCGATCAGAAATGAAATTAAGAGTGTCACGATCGGGGAAGGCGTTTTAGACTATATTATGCAAATCGTTCGAAAAACACGTGATTCAGATTCCATTCGATTTGGAGCAAGCACAAGAGCTGCGATTTCAATAGGAAAAGCTGCACAAGCATGGGCGTATTTATCCGGAAGAGATTATGTAACGCCAGATGATGTAAAAGTGACAGCAAAACCAGCATTGAGACATCGTATTCAACTATCTCCACATATAGAATTGGAGGGAGCAACCGTTGACCAAATCATTGAAGAACTTGTGGGGTCGGTTCCTGTTCCAAGATAGGGGGATAGTGCCAACGAAACGGTTATTATTCATTTTCTTAATAGTAACCATTATATTAATAGTTGGGACTGCTTCAGAAATCTCATGGAAATTGATATTGTTTGTTAATGGCTTTGTGCTTTCAGCTAGTTTATTAGATCTTTTTTTTTCACCGAAAAAAAAGCAGATTTCACTTAAACGGATTTTTCCGGATGAAATGGAAAGAGGAATTCCCTATTATGTGAGCATTGAAGTGAATAATATGTCTCCATATCCTATTCACTTTCGATTAACTGATGGGGTTCCTCAAACATTTTCCAGATCATTTCCACTTCATGGGAAAGCAATAAATGATTCGATTACACACGCTATGTATGAAACAAGAGCAACAACGAGAGGAAAATACGAGATTAATAAGCTCTATTTACGTTATTCGAGCTTCCTCGGACTATGGGAAAAGCAAATTACTTTTGAATCACAGATGTCCGTTAAAGTCATTCCCGATCTATCCGAAACAAAGAATTATTTAGAAAATGCCCAAGCATTTTTATTATATGAGGGAATAAAAATCCGGAAGCAGCAAAGTGGGATTGGGGATTTCGCAAAAATTCGAAACTATGTTGTAGGGGATGATCCTCGTAAAATTAACTGGCGGCAAACAGCTAAGCTGCATGAAGTCATGACGAATGAATATGAGCCAGAGCATGGGAAGTATATTACGATTTTAATTGATTGCGGGAGAATGATGGGGGCCGAACTGAAGAAGGGAAATCGGCTTGAGAAATCGATTGAGTCCGCATTAACGGTAGCTGCTGCCGCATTAAAAAAAGGTGATTATGTATCTGTTTTGGCGTTTTCCAAAGAAGTAAAAGTTTTTGTTCCTCCAGCAAAAGGGATGGCTCATATGCAGACCATTTTGCAAGCTATTTATAATATCAACGTGGATGCGGTAGAATCGAATTATGCAGCTGTATTCCAGTATTTAGGAATGATACAAAAGAAAAGAAGTCTTTTGTTATTATTTAGCGATGTCCGTACCTTTTTGCATGAGGAAAGTGCACTCATTTATTTAAAGCGCATAAGGCAAAAGCATTTATTTTTAATGATTGGAATTGAGGATGAAACACTTCTAAAGAGGGTTAAGGATATACCAACTAATGTCCAGGATACAATGGTAAAGAGTATGGCCCAGCAACAAATGCTTAATAAGAAGAAGGAAAAAGCAAAATGGGAAAAGCTAGGCCTCCAGATGATCGAGGCCCGTGAAGAAAAACTTGCTGTCGCAGCTGTGTCACACTATATCGACATTATGAATCGAAATCTCTTATAGTCTGATTTTTCATCAATTTTATTCTTCCAATAGCGATATATAGTATAAGTCCGATGACCGTTAAAAAAGCAACTGCATACTTTGCTTCTAATGAAATAGCAGCAGGCGTGATAAAGCCTTCAATGATTCCAGCTAAAACAAATAATGGAAGCGTACCAAGCAATAATTGAACTGAGCGCTTTGCTTGCTGCTTTAATTGAAAACCTCTTGTGAAATTACCTGGTACAAAAAGCTTATAACCCATTAACAGTCCTGCACCGCCTGCTATAAAAATTGCTGTAAGCTCTATCATTCCGTGGGGGACAATATAGGCCCAAAAATCATAGGATTTTCCGTAATGCCAAAATAGAGCTGCAAGTGCGCCAACCAAAATGCCATTATAAATTAATAAATAAACAGTTAAAAGTCCAAATGTAACACCCCCAGCAAAAGCTAATATGGCTACTTGGATGTTGTTTGTCATAATGCTTGCAGACATAAGGGAGGAATCCACATTTCCATCGCTGCTGCCAAGCTGTTCAGGATCAACCCCTTGAGCCATTTCCGCTGGGAGAATGGAGTAGATATGCAATGGATCATTGACAACTGAAAAAAAGCTTCCCGCTGCTCCAAGTGTAAAGAGGAGCATGGCAACAATAATAAATTTCCATTGTTCTAATAATAGACCAATGAATTTAGTGCTAAAAAAATAACGAATCTGCTTAACACTTGTCATTTGATCCTTATACAAAAGATTATGTGATTTCGATACAAGAGAATTTAAATATTGAGTTACTTCTTCATTTGGAAAATATGTTTGACTGTATGAAAGGTTCTGGGCAGCTTTTTGGTATAATCGATTGAATTGATTGATATCAGTTCCAGAAAAGTTATTTCTTTTTTTTTGAAGAACTACTGCCAATAACTCAAGCTGTTTCCATTCATCTCGGTGCTGCTTTACAAATTGCTTAACATTCATATAAACACCTCTTGTAATTATTGCTATTCTCCTTATTATAGTAACTTTGTAGAAAAATAGAAACAACCAGGGGAAATTCACCTAGGAAATGAGGGAAAACATTGAATCAAAATCATGAAGAAGTTGGCATAAAAACTCCTGAATATGTATCACTTCAATTTCAGCTTGCTGGACTAGGGAGCCGATCGGCTGCTTTTATTATTGACCAGCTAATATTAATGATTGTAAACATTTTAATCATCGTCCTTCTTATTTTCATTATAGTTGATCAGCCAGACTATATGCTTTGGGCTAATATGAATTCTGTCTCGCTTGCAATTGCCATTATTTTATTATTTATTCTTAATTGGGGTTACTTCTTTGCTTTTGAATATTTTTCAGGAGGAAGAACAATTGGAAAGAAAGTAATCGGAATAAGAGTAATTCAGGATAACGGACACAGCATTACACTGTTATCAAGCTTTATCCGAAATTTCCTGCGTATCATTGATTCTTTGCCCGTTTATTATTTCCTTGGCCTAATCATGATCTTTTTCCATTCAAAGCATAAGAGAATTGGAGATCTTGTCGCAGGGACGATCGTTGTTCATGAAAGAAAGACGAAAAAGAATAAGCAAACAGCCATAGAAAAGGAAATCGAAAAACGCGGACTTACGAAAGATGACATTGATTTTGATGAGTGGGCTCTGAAATCTTTTGATACAAAGGAATGGAACCTTGTAAAAACCTATTCCAACCGATTTATGCAATTACCTTATGATGAAAGAAATCAATTAACAATAAATGTTGCTAAAATTGTGCTGCCGAAAACAGGAATAGAAATGTCAGGTAAAAATTATCAAAATTTAGAAGATATTCTTCTAATTCTTTATTTAAAATTAAAGGATGAATGGGAATATGAATTGTAAAGAAAAAAGGCTAAAGAACGAAAATCTCGTTCTTTAGCCTTTTTTAATTTTTGATGGATTATTAATTTTATATAAAACGGGAACATCTACGATAAATTCTTCCTCTACATCTTTACCTTTAGGTAATTTCTTTTTTACAATCTTTCCGTCGAATTCTAGTCCATCACCTGGTGTAAGCTCGAATTTCTTCAATGTTTTGGAGTGAGAGCACCATGCGAGACCCACTTCAATTGGTTCATCCTGCTGTATTATCACTTTTTCCAAAACTATTACTTCATCATTTTCTTCATTAAAATTATTCCAACTTAAAGCAAATTGCTTTACTATTGCAGAAAAATGTACTTTTTCTTCTGGAAGTGTTAATTGTCCCGGCTTTTCTTTCTTTTCCTTCTTCTTTACTGGTTCATTTGACTTTTCTTCTTTAGAAGATTTCATTGGCTGATCGCTATTTTGATCAGATGGGATCGAGGTATCAGCAGCATCAGTAAATATGCCCTTTCCGAAGCTAGATGCCTGCATTTCTTTTAGGTAAGCTGGATGAATGCAGCTTAAGTTCCCATCTTGAAATTCAATAATAATTGTATTAAATACCTCATTTTTACCGTAAACCTCATAACCTCTAATTGTTACTAAGTATTGGAGATTTTTTTCCTTATAGAGAAATTGTTTTTTAGAAGATAATCCCCATTCTTTTAGTTTTTCTGCATAATGGGATTCATCAACAAAAATTTCATAATCCCCCTTAGGTGGAAGATAAGAAATACTACATAATTTTGGAGAAACGGAAGCCATTTTACTTCATCCTTTCTTAGTTATTCATGCCATTCAGATTTAGAATAGCAATAACCTGCGATTAATCATTTATTATCTCAGTTTTTTAAGTGCAAGTTAAACGATATACTATAATATAATTAGTATAACTTACTAAAACCTTTAAAGGGAGTCCTGTGAATGAAGACATATACGAGCAGAAAGGAAATACCGGAATTTGAGAAATGGAATTTAGCAGATATATACCCTGATATTAGTAATTGGGAAGAGGATTATCAGCTGATTGAAGGACTGGCTAAGGATTTAAAAGGATTTGACGGGAAAATTCATGACGGTCATGCATTATATAAATTTCTAAAACAAAAAGAAAATTTATCTTATATGTACAATAAAGTTTATGCTTTTGCAATGCTGATGGTTGATGAGGATACAAGGGTAACAAAATCACAAGCATTAATGGATCGAGCAAAGCAGCTAAGTGTGAAGGTTAGTGCTTCTACTGCCTTTTTCATGCCATATTTACTAAGTTTAGATGAGGAAACATTGAAGGAATACATAGGAGCAATAGAAGGACTAGAATATTTTGCAGAGGATTTATGGAAGTCATTCAGGTACAAAAAGCATGTATTAAGCAAGGAGCAAGAAGAAGTTTTATCAAATTTAGGTGAGGCGCTATCTGCTCCAAGTCATACATTTGGAATGATCAATAATGCTGATATCAAATTCGGTGAAGTAACTGGTGAAAATGGTGAAAAAATAGAACTTTCAAGAGGAATGTATTCTAAATTAATTGAGGATGAAGATCGTGAAAAGCGGAGGGAGGCTTATAAAGCATATTATAAACCATATATACAATTAAAAAACTCCATTGCTTCAACACTTTCAGCCACAATTAAAAATAACGTAACGATGGCAAAGCTTCGTCATTATCCATCTGCATTAGAAAAAGCATTATTTGGAGACCAGGTTCCTAAAGAAGTCTATGAAAATCTTATACTTACGACAAAAAAGAATATAGCTTCAATGCATCAATACACGCAAATTCGTAAGAAAATGCTCCGTTTAGATGAATTAAGGCAATATGATTTAAGTGTACCACTTGTAAAAGGTATAAAGCCCGTGATAACGTATGAAGAAGCCTACGGAACAATGGTCGAGGCATTAGCACCGCTTGGTGAAGAGTATATAAAGATTCTAAAAGAATTTAAAGATGCACGATTTATTGATGTCAGGGAAACACCTGGAAAGCGATCAGGGGCCTACAATCTAGGGGTGTACGGTGTTCATCCGTTCATCCTCTTAAACCATCAAGACGATTTAGATAGTTTATTCACTCTTGTTCATGAATGCGGTCATGGTGTTCATAGCAAATTGAGTGCTCAGCATCAGCCGCAAATTACTGCCAGATATAGCATTTTTGTTGCGGAGGTTGCATCAACCGTTAATGAAGTCCTTTTAATTAACTATTTATTAAATAATGAAACAGATCCTGAAATACGTAAGTATCTACTGAATCATTTCATTGATCAATTTAAGGGAACCTTCTATACACAAGTAATGTTTGCCGAGTTTGAGAAATTAACACATGAAATGGCGGAAAAAGGACAGCCATTAAATGTCGATGTGTTTAATCAAACATACGAAGCACTTTTTAGGGAATACAACGGTGAAGAAATTATTTTCGATGACGAATTGAAATATGGCTGGTCGAGGATTCCTCACTTTTATCGTCCTTTTTATGTCTACAAATATGCAACAGGATTTGCTTCAGCCATTCATCTTGCAACGAAAATCCTTGAAGGGGATCAAGATACTCTAAATTCTTATTTAGAGTTTTTAAAAAGCGGAAGTTCAGATTATCCACTTGAATTATTGAAAAAAACAGGTGTAGATTTAACAACTTCTCTTCCGATTGAAAATTCTATTAAACGCTTTGCTGAGCTAGTTGAAGAATTTTCGAATCTTTAAAAAAGCACTTGAATCCTGAAAAATGAGAGGCAGCACCCTCTATACATCAGAGAGTACTGCCTTATTCGATTAATTGACTTTCTAAATTGGAGATGATACTCAACTTCTTAATCATGTGAAAGACAAAACTGCTTGATCATTTTATTTAACTCATAAGCAGCTTTTGTCGGGATTTGATGTTTAGTATTTGTGAATTTTAATTCATTATTTGGTAATTTCTCATTGAGCAGTTTTGCGTACTGATGAAATGATTTATCCTTCATACCATAAACTAATAAAATTGGATGATCAATGTTATTAAGCTGATCGTTACAATCATACAGCAAACTGTATCGATAATACTGTTCGATATTCCGCAAATCACTTAGTCGGGCATCGGCAACCATCTTTTTAAAAAGTTCTATTTTATTTGCATTTCCAAAAGATATAGCCCAAGTCAAAACCTTCTTAGCTCCTGCATTTGCCAGTTTAACTCCTAAAGAAATCTTTTTCCTCAAACTATCATCATTTACATAAGACATGCCACTGATAATAATACCGCCTAAAGCACTATCTGGAAAAGTAAGTAAGAATTCCAGTACAATTGATCCTCCAGTGGAGTATCCGCATATGTATGCTTTCTTAATTTCCAAATGATCCAATAACTGTTTAATATCTTCAACAACTAACTTATACGTTATCGGTCTCTTTGAATATTGACTTTTTCCATGACCGCGAATATCAAAAGTAATGACTTGAAAATGCTGTGATAAATCCTCCATTTGATAAAGAAAATTTATAGAAGTAAGTAAAGGAGGATGAATGAAAACGATTGGTGTTCCTTTTCCTTGCACATTATAGTATAAGCTGCTACCATTTACGTTTAATAAGGGCATGTTTTAACCACCTTTAATTATAAAGTCTAAAAAACAAACTGATTTCTTTATTATTACAATTAGATGCAAGTCAAAACAAGATTGTAATTTTCTCAATGACTATATTTTACGCAGTTTTTACTTAATTATTTTCGATAGTTAATAAATTTAGAATCTAAAATCAGAAAGAAGCAAATGAATATTACGTAATAAAAGGGGGTACTTCTTCCGGTTCTTCTGGAATTACCTCAAAGCCAGTAATCTGAACAATGTCACCATACGTATCATTCACATACTCGATTAGCTTTGAATCTATTACTAACTTTTTCTCTTCATTCGTCAAATTTTCCTTATCTATTACCTTCTCGACTTGATTATCCGTTTTTGCGCTACAAACGACTAACCCTAATGAAAGAAAAATACAGACGAAAAACCATTTCTTTATGTTCATATCCTCCCTCATCGTACTCTATTTTCTACTAAACTAGTACCTATTCCTTTCCGGGGTCACCGCATGCCTGCAAAATAAGACAGATTTACCCCATCGATGTTTAAGATGATAGGAACCAACACCTTGTACCTAATTCGAAGGTCCGTACGAAATTCCTCATCGACCAATAGGTCCTTTTTATGTGCCCAGTAAAGACTTATACTTTATTTTAAATATTTTGAAAGGAGGTTAAAAAATGAGAAGGGCAAGCGGAATAGTTGGTTTTGTACTTGTTTTAATGCTTACGGTAGGAGTATCACCTAACCAGGCTTTTGCCGTGTGTGATGGACACGGTTTTGTTAATGAGAACACTTCAGCTTATGATTGGCCTGGGGGACAGTTCATTGATGTGTATCTGCCTGGAGAAGACACGTTCGTACATGGGAAGATGTTAGATGATGGATGGACATATAGGTGGAATGGGGGTGGGTTTATTCAAAATAAAGATTTCTGGTATTTTGAGTGCAGTTATTAACTTGTCCTAAGACGATGTCTCTGCATCGATATGAAAGTTCTCTAACCGTACTATTTTTTAGTATCGGTAGGGGACCCAATTAAAGTAATAAACTTTTATTCTGATAACCGCATTTCTACTTGAACATAATCATTAATATACGTCAGCTTTGCCTCAAGAAAATCACCAGTTAATTTCTTCTTATTCGGTTCATATTCCCTTAGACAATGTGTCTATTTATTATGCTTCTAAAATGCAATCAAACACTTGATTTTAGTCTTAGCGAGCAAAATCCGCGTTTTATCGGCGATACCTGAAAATATAATGAGAGGGGCTTGTCACATTGAGAAAATATTACTGGGTTCTGACTGCCTTAGTCGTGACTTTGTTTATGACAACAACTACAAATGCTTCTGCTGCTGTTTCTGACAGTATTGAGTACAAAAATCTAATGTATTCAAAAGCCTTTTTGCATGACAGTAGCCTGGGCCCTACTAAATTAGTAACCAATTGTCGAAATACTAGTGGTTGGCTTCAAAATGTTTATTTAGAAAGGTCTGTTGCTGGGGGCTGGAAAGTAGAAAAATCATCGTCGATCAATTGTGGCTGGTGGTCATATCAACATGATGAAATAAAATGGTTAACTGACAATACTGGGAATTATCTGCCTAAGGGAACATACAGATTTGTATTTCAAAATCAATCCGGAACAAATTCTACGACCTATATGAATTATACAATCTACTAAAGTTTCTCTAAAAAGGAGGAATATTCGTGAGAAAATTTCCTGTATTATCGATGATTGCCGTTGCATTGTTATTTGCTATAACACCGAATGCATACGCTGAATACCCTGTTAATGGATACGTCGAATACAAGTATCAAACATGGTCAAAACAATTCCTTCACGATAGTTCTTTTGGTTATTCCACCTTGCGTACGTCTTGCGATAATAAAACCGACTCTACTCAAGTCGTTACCTTGGAATACAATGATAACGGCACTTGGAGACCGATGAGAACTAGTAAATTTTCATGTATTCTTTGGAAAACTGATGTGATCCGTTGGCTTCATGATTCTAACGGAAATATATTGCCGACAGGGTATTACAGATTTCATTTTACAAATAATTATGGTTGGGGTAATTCTACAACCTATTCATGGTATGAAGTTTATTAATTAATCGCTCACCAAAATAATACCCCAATAAAGAGATAAGTCGGGTTTTTATGTAGGAAAGCTCTTAACGTTGTAATACGCATTTTCCTAACGGTACACCTCATTAAACACAAATAGGAGAGAAATTCAGTTTTCATGAACGCTTGATCGGCTCAAGTGAATAGAAAGAAGTGATACATCAGCTGGCAAACTTTCAAAATACTATTTTGAAAGTTTGCTTTTTCGTTATAAATTCACAAGATCAATTTTTTTCTATGATTACTCGTGATAAACTTGTATTTAAAACTACTAAATAAAAGAGAGGCTCACAATGATAAAAGCTATTTTTTTCGATTTAGATGATACACTTCTTTGGGATCAAAAAAGCGTAAAGGAAGCCTTCATAGCTACTTGTAAATTAGCAGAAGATCGCTATAGATTAGACCCTTACCAGTTTGAAGAAGCCGTTCGGGAAGAAGCAAGAAATCTATACTCTTCCTATGAAACTTATCCATTTACACAGATGATAGGGATCAATCCTTTTGAAGGGTTATGGGGGAATTTTTTAGATGATCAAGATGAATTTAGAAAAATGAAAGAAATCGTTCCTGCATATAGAAGAGACGCATGGGCTTTAGCCCTAAAAAAATTAGGTGTGGAGGACCCAGACTTTGGGCATGAATTAGCAGAGCAGTTCCCTCAAGAGCGCCGAAAAAACCAATTTGTGTATGAAGAAACATTTCAAGTTTTAGATACTTTAAAAAAGAACTATAAACTCCTATTATTAACAAATGGTTCACCTGATTTACAAAATACAAAATTAACGATCACACCAGAAATTGCCCCATATTTTGACCATATTGTCATTTCCGGCGATTTTGGAAGAGGGAAGCCTGACCCATCTATTTTTGAACATGCTTTATCTCTTATGTCCATGAAGAAAGAGGAAGTGATTATGGTAGGAGATAACTTGATGACAGATATTCTTGGTGCTAATAAAGCTGGAATTAAATCAGTGTGGATTAATCGTCAAAATAATGAAAGAAACGATGTCATTCCCACATATGAGATTCAGCATTTAGAGGAGCTTTATCAAATATTAAAATAACTATATAGAAAAGCATTAACTAAATTAATTTAAGTATGATTTTAAAATAATTAATGAATAAGGTGTTAACGATGAAAACCTTTATTGTCATTGGCGCTGGTATATTAGGTGCATCATCTGCTTTCCATCTTGCTAAAACAGGAGCGAAGGTGTATTTGATCGATCGAAATGAACCCGGCCAAGCTACTGATGCAGCTGCTGGCATTATTTGTCCATGGCTTACACAACGTCGGAATCAAGCATGGTACAAACTTGCTAAAGAAGGGGCAAAATATTATTCGACTTTGATTCAGTTATTAGAAGAAGATGGAGAAATGAATTCGGGTTACAAAAAAGTTGGGGCCATAAGTATTCATACAGATGAAATGAAATTAGATAAAATGGAGGAACGTGCATACAAACGTAAGGAAGATGCACCTGAATTGGGTGAAATTTCTCGTATATCATCATCTTCAGCAAAAGAACTTTTTCCTCCATTGGCAGATAATTATTCTGCCGTTCATATTAGTGGGGCAGCTCGTGTTAATGGTAGAGCTTTGCGACAATCTCTTGTTAATGCTGCTCGGAAGAATGGGGCTGTCATTATACAGGGAAATGCACAATTAATTTATAATGCTGGGAAAGTGATTGGAGCAAAAGTAGAGGAGGAGTCTTTCTTTGCAGATCAAGTAATTGTCACCGCAGGCGCTTGGGCACATGAATTATTAAAACCGCTTGGGGTAAACTTCCTCGTATCATCCCAAAGAGGTCAAATTGTACATCTTCGTTTGAATGATTATGATACGAGCAATTGGCCAGTCATTATACCACCTAATAATCAATACATTCTGGCATTAGAAGATGGCAGTATTGTGATAGGGACCACACATGAAGATGATAAAGGATTTGACCGTATTGTAACAGTTGGTGGGTTACATGAAATATTCGATAAAGCTTTATCTATTGCACCTGATCTATATGATTGTGAAGTAGTTGAGACAAGAGTAGGATTTCGACCATTCACACCCGGATTCCTACCTGTGATTGGTCCATTGCCTGGCTTTGAAGGAGTATTAATTGCGAATGGCCTAGGTGCATCTGGGTTAACCATTGGACCTTATTTAGGATTAGAATTAGCAAAGCTCGCTCTTGGAAAGTCTGTTGATATTGATCTTTCTCTCTACGATGTTGGTGGAGCGATAGAATTACTGAAGTAATCCTGTTGGTTTAAAAGAAAGGAGATTGGTTCTGCTCCAACTCCTTTCTAAGACAAATATTATTAATATGGCTTGTCCAACAATTATTTATTACTAATTCTCATTTACTTTCTCAATTGCCTGAATATACTTTTTATGCCATTTTTCCATTCGGACTCTCTAGAATGAAAGGCAATTCCATCGAGAAGCGCTTTAATAACTTCTAAGCATACATGCCATCCTGCAAGATCTTTAGAAGTATAATTAGTCATTTTATATATTTTTTCTGTTAAGATTAGCCGACAGCCCTCTGACTCTGGATACAATTCGAAGCGGACACTGTCTTCTCCCCACGTAATCTGTATTACGGAAAACATTTTGAGTTCAGTAATTTCCAACTCCTCAAATGTACCATCCTGCATGTCAAACTTAATGATTCCACCCTCACGGAGTTCTTCAACACTAAGTTCTGAAAACCATTTTGATAGCATCTTATTATCTGTCAGCATAGACCATACTTTTTCAACAGAATGATGAAGCTGGCGTTCAAAATGGGCGAGATAAATACGATCCGTTTTTTTATTTCTGCTAACATCATATTCCTCCTCCATATAGATCTTAAAAATATTTGATAAACTTAAATAGTAGTGGATTAAAACCAGGGCGGTTTCTTGTATTACAGAAAAAAATCCTGAATTTGATATTTCATTGGGTTATCAAGTGCAGAATGAATGTTAAAATAAAAAAGAATCAAGGTCATGAAATAATTGCCTTCAAAATGGGCCTCACTAGTAAAGCAAAAATGACCTAAATAAATATAACTGAACCTATCTACGGATATATTTTTATATGAATATTCCAGTTAAAGGTAAAATATCAATAGACGAACTCATCCATCCGAAAGTGGAGGCAGAAATTTCCTTTATTCTTAGTGAGGAACTTGAAGGTCCAGATATAACTGGAGAACAAGTGATGGAAAAAACAGAATGGATTTTACCTGCATTAGAAATTATCGATAGTCGGTATCAGAATTTTAAATTCAAGATCCCTGACGTCATTGCAGATAGCACCTCCGCATCTAGAGTGGTTTTGGGAAACTGATCTTAACTGGCGGAATAACATAGGCTATTTTGTTAAACAAATGCGATATCGTTACTTCAAATTTTGAAAATAGGTGAAATTTCATTTCGAATAAGTTAATTAAAAAGAGTAGCAATATCTAGGAAAAATTAACCTTAACACCTATGTATGAACACTCTCTAAATTGGAGTAGTATTATATATAGCAATGAGGAGGGAATATCAACTTGAAACAAGTAGCCGTTGCTATAATCCACGGTATGGGAAATCAAAAGGAAAATTATGCTGAAAAGATGGCAGCTATCCTTCAGCAAATGATTAATGACAAAGCACATTTTTTGTTGAAGGATTCTTGTAATCCAATAGTTATTGAACCCGTCTATTGGGCAAAAGTCTTTGAGGACCGAGAAAATGACTTATACAAGCGTTTAGTAGTAGATAATAACCTTCGATACAAATGGCTTCGAAGATTTATCATTCATTATTTGGCAGACGTGATTGGTTATCAACCAGTAGAAACAACTAATCATAATTATCATCTTGTCCATAGGAAAGTGGCAGATTCTCTAGAAAGACTTGCCAAAAAAGCCGGTCCTGATGCACCATTATGCGTGATTTCCCATAGTCTTGGTACAGTGATTGCCAGCAATTTTTTCTACGATTTGCAGATGAATCAAAAGAATGTTGAGTTTTCCCTTGATGATTTATCACCTCTAGAGAAAGGAGACTCTTTGGCACTATTTTATTCAATGGGTACGACAATACCGCTATGGAGCCTCCGCTATGATAAATTTGATAGACCTATTCATATTCCATCCCGCAAAATAGAAGAATACTACCCAGGACTAAAAGGAGAATGGATTAATTTTTATGACCGGGATGATCTTTTGGGTTATCCATTAAAGGGTGTAAGTCCTGAGTATGAAAGAGCAGTGACCGAGGATAGAAAAATTAATGCGGGGGGCATACTTGTAAACTGGAATCCATTCTCACACTCCGCATATTTAACAGAAAAAGATGTGCTCAAGCCAATTGCAGATGGCTTGTTTCGGGTATGGAAGCACATAAACAATATTAAGTAATAGAAACCTATTACGGTAGAAGTAAATAAATCCTATTTATTATTTGTTCTATCTATCACTTTTACGCCTCTAAAATATACTTGTTTTAGCTTTTCAATTTCAGTAATTTCTAAACCTGGAATACCGTCAGAGATTAGAAAGTTAGCATCCATACCTTTATCTAATCTTCCAATGCAATCTTCTTTTCCTAATACTTTTGCTGGGTTTGCTGTGATTAAAGCTAAAATATCATTTTCATCATATTGATTCTTTTTTAAGAGCTTCATGGCTGGTTGAGCAATTAACATTAACACATCGGGACCCTTTAATTTATCGTCTTGAAACGGAAGCCATGAAGCTCCTTTGTACGGAGGCAGATAGGAGTCTGTCGAAATAGATACAGAAATATCATTTTCAACTAACTTTAATATTTCTTCAGGAGAATTTGGCTCTAAATGAGTTCCTCCTAATGGCGTGACAACAATTTTTGTATGTTGTTTAGCTGCCTTTTTAATTAATTCATAAGAAATACCATGTGCATGGTGTAAGATGTCTACTTTTGCTTCTAGAGCCATTTTAATTCCATTTTCACCAGCAACGTGAGCACCTATTTGTTTTCCTAATTGATGATAAATTTCTACTATTTGTTTTAATTCTTCTAACGTATAGATGATTTCACCTGCTCTAGGCACTTCTTTTTTTGTAAAGTTTGCTGGTGTAGCATTGATAAATATATTTTCGCCTGGATAATCACTTGATTGAGCGATCTTATGCACTAAAACAGGATCAATTAAATCGTTTTTATTGACCTTCCTTGACTTTGTAATTGAAGTGAAATGGGCTAAATGTTCAAAACCGATGGATATGCTTATAGCTGCAAATGAAATATCTAAAGGCAAATCAGTAACTGCATGACGATAATCCGTTATGGAAAAATTGCAGAGAGGATGCCCGCATATTTGTTCTCCAAGGGCTGTGATTCCAGCTGATAAAGCCTGAAAAAGGATTGCTTTACCGCCTAATAGGTGAGTTTCTGGAGTAACGGGATAAAGTGAAGATGGTGCGAATTCAAGTAAATGCGTATGACAATCGATAAGAGAAGGTGTAATGACGGAATCAGAACAATCAATTAATGGTATATTAGGATATCGTTTACTCAGTATCGCCCAATCCCCAATTTCTGTGATTTTTCCTTTTTCAATTATCATTGCGCCATTTTCTATTGAACCCATCCTACTTACAGTAACGATTTTCTTTCCTAGAATCATATAAATACTACTCATTATTTATCCCACCAAAAATGGAGTTAAAAAGTAACCTAAAACACAAGCGGTAATAAATCGAAGAATCATTCCTACAATCGCAGCTTCTAATACTTCTTTTTCATTAAGCTCTGATGTTTCAGCCCATGTAACTGGTATTTGACCAAAAATGACAGATATTAGAAGATCAGAATTGGCTAAAACAAAGATCCAACAATTAAACGCGGGTCGATTGTGCTAGTTAGTTCAGCAAGCTGAGCAACAGCTAAGGTCGGAGATGCAAGTATTGATACAATCCCCTAGCTGGTTCAATACTTAAAAATGTGAGAACGGAAGCTAAAGTGGATTCTAAAATACCGAGTGAAGTAACTGATCCTTTCTTTTTTAAGCATTACTTTTGCGTGATTTCCTAAGAGAAATATTTAACAAAACTTAATGTTCTGTTAAAAGAGATAGAGAAACCTCTTGTTCATTCTTAGGTTCATCAAGAGGGAAAATTCTTGCTGTTTCATTATTTGCATCTACTTTTTGAATATAAATTGGAACTCCATTATATGTTACATTAGCCATTACTGGTGAAGCAGCAATCGCTTGTGCACGTTGTGTATTCATTTAAATGACCTCCTAGATTTAATTACAGTTATAATGTTTACTTCAAATTCCTTAAATATTCTTTGTCCGAGTGTGATGTAAGCTTAAAAAAGATATGTAAAATAAGGCAACTGCCCCAATGGACGTTGCCTTTCGTGTTGGATATTTTTCGCTTAAATTTGGCGTAGCTCCTAATTAATATGCCCCACTCTGCTGTTCACTTCAAGCAGGAAAAGACACCCCCATTGAACGCAAAGCTTCCTTTGCTTGCTTTAGGTACGCTTCTGATTGTCCTTGCCATTGGATAATTACTTTAATAAATGGTTTATAGTCAGGACTTGCATTCTCTTCCATTATATTTAAGCCTGCTCGAACTTTCTTATCGCGAGCTTCAGCATTTAAAATACAGGCAATCAATGTTGCTATAATTGTTTGCTGTTGTTCACTGTTAATTAGTCTACGAGACGACCCAGCTGCAGATACACGGTGGTAGGAAGCAGGAACTAAATGGCTATGCATTTCATCGAGACCCTTTAAATTCTTTGTTTGGGGAATATGATAAAGTTCACTGCTCATAGAACATACTATTTCTTCTGCACTTAAACTTTGATGTAATAAGTTCATAATATGTTCCCAGTTTTTTACTCTGCCATCATAATGTTGAAACATTAAACCATCACCCTTATAAGAAAATTGAACTCTTATCATTGTTATGATTAATATTCCAATAGGTGTATTTTATTTAGACGATTGTACCGGAAAAATGAATGAACTTGTTTTATGATGATTCAGCTTCAAAAAAGTATCGTTATCAAAAGTTTACACCAAATCAAAGCATTACCAGCATTATCATTCATCTTTAAGAACATATTAGAAATGGAGAGCGGCCAATTTTGCTTTTCAAAACTCTTAAGAGGAAGTGTATTAAAATGAATAAATGGATAACAATGCTATTAAGTACACGGATATTACAAAACATATTTGGCAGAAGACGAAATAATCGAGGAATGATTTTGGCATCTTTGTTAGGGTTAGGAGTTGGTGCAGCAGCATTTGGATTAAGCAGGAATCGTAATAAAAATATGATGAATCCACTGCAAAATATAATGAATAATTTGCAAACTCCATTTAATCGCCAAGTCCCAAACGCTGCATTAACAGAGTTTGCAAAAGAAATAACACCTAATAAAGACACCTTAACCAACAAATAAATTTCTAATAATATTAAAATGCCCACTTAATGTGGGCATTTTAATACATAAAAATATTAACGTGCAAAGTAATTTACAAAACGGTTCGTTTTTTCAAAAATAATGCTCGTTAATGTGCCAATAAAGGCACTTCCAATAATATCAGAAGGATAATGATGCCCTACCCATACACGTGAGAAGCCAGTCACAATAGATAAAATCCACATAATTGATCCGATGAAACGTTGATAAAGAAAAATAGAAGTAGAGACAGCAAAAACAAGCAGGGTATGTTTGCTTGGAAATGATGAATCCATTTTTGAGGGAATAAGAATGCCAACCCTTCGCTTTACAAATGGTCTTGATTTAAAATAGAACAGTTTAATCAATATGTTTATTAACATAGTTATCCCCGCGGAAATTACCGCATTTCGAGACATTATTTTATTAGCGTCATTTCTGAACCACATAAAAATCAGAACAAAAATGAACACATAGCGAATTCTGTTAGATATCAAAATCATTAGTATATCAATTGGTGAACAACGCCCAGATAGCTGATTGATTTCCTTAAATATCTTGTAGTCCATAAAAAGTATCTCCTTAAATAATTGATACTGATAAATTTCCCACCTTCTAAAAAAATATGTAAGCTTAATCTCGGGATCTCTGTTTTTCATTCTTTAAAGAAATAGCTCGTTGAGAAAAATTTAATGTTTCTCAACGAGCGGCAGTTATGATTGTATGGGGTGTTTTTGCACATCTCCCGAAAAAGGGGAGCTTAATTTTTAGGATAATCGGGAAATAGTGTGGAAATTCACAAAAAAAGATTTTAATTTCGTCACAGGTCATTTCTCAGGCATGATTTTTCTAGCTGTGCTTTTTACGTGCAAAACTTCCGTTAGTCCTATAAGAGCCGCCCTCTTATTCCTGCATTAACAAAAATAGATATTGTTAACTATTGTAGCCAGACTAAGTTATTTGAAATAATAGAAAAAAGTTAAGAAAGGAGTGAGAGAAATGCAAAAATGGCGGAATACATGTTTAATTCTAGGAATCTACTTTTTATCCGTTTTCTTTAGTCCTACAGTCTTTGCTGCTGAAGAATTAAGTATTACAAAAACAGCTCAAAAATACCTTGGGTTTCCTTACATTATAAATGGTCAAGAGCCCAATCAAGGATTTAGCACAGGGGGATTAACTAAATATGTCTTTAAAGAAGTGAAGAATGTAGATTTACCAATGTCTCCTAGAGAACAATTTAATCTTGGGAAAGCTATCGACAGGAAAGATCTCCTGCCTGGTGACCTTATTTTTTTTTCAGGAATGAATACGAGTGAGGTCACAAGTGTGGGAATATACAATGGAAATGATGAAGTCATCATCAGTACTGTGTCAAAAGGAGTCATAATAACTAAACTAACTGAAGGGTCTTATTACGCTGATAGGTATATTAGCGCCAAACGAATTGAAACTGATAACCTTTATCAAGTCGAACATCCTTTGTTAGTAGAAGCCATGAAGTATGTTGGAACCAACTACTCAAGTAATGGAAAAACGCCTGATGAAGGCTTTAATCCGGCAGGATTCGTTCAATTCATTTTTGAAAAATCCTTGAATCTCAATCTTCCTGAAAATTCCAGTGGACAATGGAGCATAGGAACGAACATATCTAAAGAAGATCTTCAGCCTGGTGACGTTCTATTCTTTAAAAATAAGGATACAGGAGAAATCACCACAACGGCTTTTTATGTAGGAAATGGAAATATGATTTACAGTTCTGTTTCAGAGGGTGTCACAACGATCAATTTTGAACAATCTTCTTATTGGAATGATCGTTATTATGGAGCAAAGCGAATAACAGAGGTTCCCGATATTGATCGAAAGGACCCTCTAATCAATGAGGCTTTGAAATATATAGGAGTACCTTATCTTGAAGGTGGTAAAACACCCAAAGGATTTGATTGTTCTGGATTCACAAAATATGTATATGAAAAAGCGATGGGGATTCACTTGTCTGAAGCACCAGAACAGCAATGGCTGCTAGGAACCCCTGTTGAAAAAAAGGATATAGAAATAGGGGATCTAGTTTTCTTTAAGGATACCCACCGACCAGGCATTTCCCATGTTGGAATATATGCTGGAAACAATCAAATGATACATGCTTCAAGAACACAAACAGCGAAAGTTGAAACCATTTATTTGTCTAATAATTATTATACGGAAAAATTCGCTGGTATCAGACGTGTGAAAAACCTTAAAATTCCTGAGAATATTCCGGTTATTAAAAAGGCTACAGACCTTCTAGACGTTCCTTACCTATCAGGTGGTACAACACCGGAAGGATTTGATACTGGAGGTTTTATCCAGTATGTCTACCGACAAATTGGTATAGAGCTACCTCGTTACGGAAAAGACATGCTTCAAAAAGGAACAGAAGTGAAAGAGGGGGATTTACAGCCGGGAGACCTAGTGTTCTTTGAGTCCAACAGCATCATCCCCGCCATCTATATTGGAAATGAACAAATTGCAGTGGTTTCAAGAAGCGAAGGGGTTCGAATTGTTAATTATAAAGTGAGTTCTTATTGGGGACCCATTTACCATAGTGCAAGACGCATTTTATGAATTGTTGACTAAATACTAATAGGTAAAGCCTGTCTCTAAAGAAGGGCTTTTGTGTTGTGTACCTATAGGGGTAGCAACAGCGTAACTGATTGATCGAAGTCAGGGATTTTTAGTGACCTCTGAGCTTCCTGATTAGGACAAAACAGGGCTGACAAAACCAAGCAGGTGTTAAAGGTTCAATTGTTGTTTTCAGAAAATATTTTTTTCGTTAATTTGTTGACAACAACATTCCTTAATTTTATATTCCTTTTAAGGAATGTTCAACAACTGGAAAGTCAATCATAACCATCTGGGAGGATGCGCAATGAGCCAACCACTGTGAAAGCCGTGTTTTGTTAAGGAGAACCGGATCGGGAGGGGGCGGAGGAAATGAAGACGACCACTTTGAGTGCGCTTGCCGAATCTAACCGATTACAGATTGTCGAACTCTTGCGGAACGGGCCCCTTACGGTGGGGGAAATCACCGAACGACTGAGGCTACGCCAACCGCAAGTTTCGAAACATCTTCGTATACTTAGTGATGCCGGCATTGTCGAAGTGCATGCGTTCGCCAATCGGAGGATCTACCAGCTGCGGCGGCAGGCGTTCCAAGAACTGGACGCTTGGCTGGACTCTTTCCGCCGCATCTGGGAGGAGAAACTCGACCGCTTGGACGATTATTTGCAGGAACTACAAAGCAAGGAGGGGTGCCGCGAAGATCAGCAGTAATTTTTTTTCCCCTTCTGAAGGGGTGGCGAAAGTTCTAATGTCATTTTGATGATCTTACCTTGTTTTATGGCAATCATGCCACAAAATAAAAAAGCCAAAAATGGCTCAGGAGGAAAAATAACCATGACAAAAAATATTTCATCCCCAATGACGCATCGTATTGAAGGAGAAGGAAGAACTCTTGTTCTAGAGCGCGTCTTTAACGCTCCTCACTCCCTTGTATTTCAAGCTTTCTCTCAGGAAGAGCATCTGAAGCGCTGGTTTTCGCCAAAGGGTTGGTCGCTCCCCGTGTCCAACTTCGACTTTCGTCCAGGTGGAAAATGGCATTACTGCATGAAGTGTACCGATGAAAGCCAGGAATATTACGGGAATGAATCATGGGGAATCACCACCTATGAGGAGATTGTGGAGCCGGAACGCATTGTTTACGTTGACTCGTTCTCCGACCCGGAGGGCAATATCGTGGAAGGACTTCCCACGACGAAAGTTACGATGACGTTTATTGAGCAGGAAGGGAAAACGAAGTTGATCAGCAGTGCCGAATATGTGTCAGCTGAAGCACTCAAACAAGTAATGGACATGGGAATGCTTCAGGGCGTGGCCCAAACCTGGGACAAACTGGCCAGCCTGTTGGAGGAGCTTCAAACCAAGTGATTCTATGCTGGAAGCAAAAAAAGCCGCGTTGTCGGTTTTTTTTGCGTGATTTTAGTCGCGTGGGAAAACTTTTCGTTACCCCTCTTCACTAATAAAAGGTTCAATTATCCTTTTGTCATGCGAAGATAACACGATATTGGTTGAGGGTGTGCCGTATGCCATTAAGTTTATATTTAGTCCTTACACCTGGCATTTTTACTTTGTTTGGTCTCACTATTATTTCTTACTTGATTAGTTTTCTATTTATGCGATTAGAAAAGAAGAAACGATTATTAAACAACAATTCAGCGGGGGTCTCTTTCCCAGTCATGCTTTTAACTTTTCAACTTTCGCCAATATTTCAAAGTCTTCGCAACTCTCTCGTTTCGCTATCCATATATATCAAAAGTGAAGGTTCAAATCAACCATATAATCCGATCTGGGAAACCTGCTTTTTGGACAGAAATACGGTGAAACGTAAAAACTTGTCCCGATGCAAAAAACCAAACCCGTTAGTTTTCCGCTGCCTGGTTTATTTTCATCAAGCCACCTTTTGTTGGTGGGACCCCATTAAGAACTATTTCTCATTTAATTCATATTATACACATAAGAATTATAAACTTTAAAACAAAAGGTGATAATGATGGGCAGAGAATTCCTTGAGTTATTTGAGAAATGGGCAGATTCCTATGATGAAACAGTAGCAGGAACTGATATTGAATATCGTGAAGTTTTTAAAGGGTATCAATTAATACTTGATCATGTTGCAGAACATTCATACGGTCATGTTTTAGAATTTGGATCAGGAACTGGAAACTTAACAGAAAAACTTGTTAGAAAGGGGCTTAAGGTTACAGCTATTGAACCTTCACATGCCATGAGAGAGATTTCACTTGAAAAATTAAAAGGGAAAGCTAACATTCTAGATGGGGACTTTTTATCTTTTCCAGTTATAAGCCCGATAGATACAATAGTAAGTACTTATGCGTTTCACCATTTAACAGATGTGGAGAAAGCAAAAGCGATTGCTAAATATGCAAAATTATTAAAGACGGGTGGAAAAATTATCTTTGCAGATACGATGTATCCTTCAATTGCTGAGTATGAAAAGGCGATAGAGGATGCAAAGTCAGCAAATTTCCTTGCATTGGCTAAGGATTTGCAATCGGAATATTACCCCACAATTCCTTTTTTACAAAAGATAACTGAAGAGAATGGTTTTTTAGTCACTTTTCAGCGTTGTAATGATTTTGTGTGGATAATGGATTCTGTGAAATCATAAATTGGATTTCAATCTTTAACTATTACCTCTCTTTTTGTTTTTACCTTAGTTGCTAGCATTAAAGCTGGTATGTTAAACTCTTTGTACCATACAATTGGTACAAAGGGTTTATTACATAAAGGACTCAACATAAATGATCATTAATAAAAACATGTTAGCAAATGAGTTGGAAGATTAGTGAACAACAGGAGGATAAATCATGATACAAGTCAAAACAGAAAAAGAATATAGTGAATTAATCAGTCAAGATGAAGTAACAGTTGGTGTTTTTACGACAACTTGGTGCCCAGATTGCAAACGTTTAGATATGTTCATTGATGAAATTATCGCAGAGCATAAAGACAAACAATGGTTTATGATTGACCGTGATGAATTCCCGGAAATTTCTGAGAAACATAATGTAATGGGAATTCCATCTTTATTAGTATTTAAAAAAGGGGAAAAGATTGCTCATTTGCATAGTGCGAACGCCAAAACGGCAGATGCAGTAAGTGAATTCTTAAACAACTTATAAAATATGTTCTGTTGTGCTGCAGGTTGCATTTTCAGACCGTTGAGAAATTTCTTCTCAACGGTCTTTTTCTGTTGACGAACAAGTTGCTAATTAAAGGTAAAATACTAGCACTTGTACAAATAGTCAAATAAAGATCAAAAGAGGGGGTTCTTATTTGGCTAATATTCAAATAGTAGAGCTTGAGAATGAAATGCTAGAAGGAATGGGAAGCTATTGTCTTCGGAGTAGAAAAAAGTCGAATGGGTACATAAACAAAAATAAATGATTAAACGATAGATTTGAAGAAGGATTAAAATATGTAAAATTGATTGAAAATAAAAGACAAGTGGGGTTTATTGAGTACACCTCAGCTGAATGTTCTTTTAGAGCAGTTCACGCTGACGATTATTTAGTAATCCATTGTTTATGGGTCAGTGATATCGGAAAAGGATACGGGACTAAACTTATAAATAAATGTCTTCAAGATGCTAGCACTCAATCAAAAAAAGGTGTAGTCGTAGTGCCAAATTCTGAAACTTCTTGGGCACCAAGCAAGGACATCTTTCTTAAAAAAATTTTATAGAAAATAATGTGGCAAATGCAAATTAGATAGTGGAGGCAGAAAAAAGGAAGCAGTCATTTCATTTTATGAAAACTACAATGAAGATTATTTTTGCGAATATATTTGAAATTGGTCATTTACCAAATTCAGAAATTGATGAAATAAAACTATTTGATAAACTCCCTAAAAATCTTACATATTCTGAAGTTCAACCCCAACTATTCGAAAAGACAATGGCATTCTTAAGTCATCGAGAGCAAATTCGGATAATCCAGAAGTGATAGGAAAGGGTAAAGAAAATAAATTTTCATAAAAAAAAGCGGAAAATCCTTATTTATTAAAGAATTTTCCGCTTTTTCCTTTACTATCTTTTAAACACAATATGATTATTATTTTGTATAGTTATCAAAATAGCCTTGTATAAAAACGATCGGGGTTCCTTTATCGCCACTTCCTGATGTTAGATCAGATAGGGATCCAATTAGGTCTGTAAGTCGTCTAGGGGTAGTCCCTTGGGATTCCATCGAACCTACAAGATCTGAATCTTTATTAGCAATATATTGTGAAATAGCTTGTTTCAATTCTTCCCCTCTTAAATCTGCAAAGTTATTATCGGCTAGATATTTTAGTTTTATTTCATTCGGTGTTCCGTCAAGACCTGCCGTGTATGCTGGTGATACAACAGGATCAGCAAGCTCCCATATTTTTCCGACTGGATCTTTGAATGCTCCATCTCCATAGACCATAACTTCAACATTTTTTCCAGTTTTTTCATTAAGCATTTGTTGAATTTGGTCTACAATTGGTTGACAATTACGCGGGAAAAGTTTAATGCTCTCATCTGTCGCTTTATTTGAACCGAGAAGACCATATTCCTCATTATACCCACTTCCAGAAATTGGATCTACTAAAATATTATCAAGGCTATAAATTTTTTCTCCACCATTTGCTTTTAAGATTCGCTTCGTTCTAAATCGTGTATGGATGTCGCATGTAAGAACACTTTTTGTATAATTTAAAATAGTTTTTGCATTGTTAGAGAAGATGACTTCACATTCAACACCGAATTCTTCCACTAGCGATTTATAGTAATCAATGTAATCGACACCCGTAAAGGTATGCTTATTATATCCGAAATGCTCACGGAATTCTTTTTCAGTTAATACGTCTGTCCAAGGATTAATGCCCTTTTCATCAAGTCTGTCAATGTCAACTAAGTGGTTCCCAACTTCGTCAGAAGGATAGCTAAGCATTAAAACAATTTTTTTCGCACCTTTTGCAATACCACGAAGACAAATTGAAAAACGATTACGGCTTAAGATTGGGAAAATGACACCGATCGTATCGTCTCCAAATTTAGAACGCACATCTTCAGCAATATGATCAATCGTTGCATAATTTCCTTGAGCGCGAGCGACGATCGATTCTGTTATAGTAACAATGTCTCGATCATTTATAGTAAATCCTTCAGCTTCCGACGCTTTTAAAACACTATCTACAACAATCTGTTCGATGCTATCGCCTTGATTGATAATGGGACAACGAAGACCTCTAACAACAGTTCCAACTACTCTATCCAATATAACCGCTCCTAAAATTCATTTTTAAATACTACCTACTTGAAATATACACCAGTTTATTGGTATAAGTAAAATTAATATATCTAATGATAGGTATAAGGAGTGGTTATATATGGTAAGTAAATTAGACTTATATAAAGTATTTTGCATCGTCGGTAAAGCTAATAGTTTTTCAAAGGCAGCAAAGAAGCTTCACATGACACAGCCTGCTGTTAGTCAAGCTATAATGCAATTAGAAAGAGAATTAGATACACATCTATTTAAGCGAACGCCAAGAGGAGTATCTTTTACAGATGAAGGCAGTCTCCTCTTTGAATACGTTCATTCGGCCATTAGTCTAATTGATGCAGGGGAAGAAAAGATTTTAGAATTTAAGAATTTAACAACTGGAGAATTAAACATTGGTGTAGGCGATACGATTTCTAAGTATTTTTTACTTCCTTATTTAGAAGATTTCCGGAATAAATATCCCAATATTAAGATTAAGGTTTTAAACGGCACAACATTAGAGCTTTGTTCCTTCTTAAAATCAGGAGAAGTTGACCTTGCCATTTGTAATTTACCGATTGACGATTCTTCAATAGTCCAAAGACCCTGCTTAGACATCGAAGATACGTTTGTTTATGGGGAGAAGTATAAGAAGCCGTTTTCTAAACCAGTTAGCCTACATGAATTAGTAAAATTTCCATTAATTTTTCTTGAGCAAAAATCAAATTCACGGAAATATGTAGATGAGCAATTATCCTTGCTAGGAATAAAAATTTCTCCAGAATTTGAATTAGGCTCGCATAACTTATTACTGGAGTTTGCAAAAATAAACTTAGGAGTTGCATGTGTGACAAAAGAATTTTCGCTTGAGTACTTAAATGAAGGAGTACTCCGTGAAGTACAACTCATAGAAAAAATTCCAAAGAGGAGTATAGGGATTTGCTATATGAAAAGTGTACCTCTATCGCACACATCAACAAAATTTGTAGAAATCATCGAAAATAATATTTAAATTATTTATCATAATAAGGTCAAATAAAATCATGAGTTAAAACATTAAGAATATTTATTGACTCTCCACTAAGGGGAGACATTATATTGTTGATTATATGTGTTTTTCAATAAAAAGGGGAGTCATTATGCAAAAACAGAATATAACGTTAGCTATATTATTAATGAATTTATTCATTGCCTTTTTAGGGATTGGACTTGTTATTCCGGTAACACCTACAATCATGAATGAATTGAATATATCTGGATCGGTTGTCGGCTATATGGTTGCATCTTTCGCTATTACACAGTTAATGGTATCACCAATTGCAGGTCGTTGGGTTGACCAATTCGGACGGAAAAGAATGATCGTTATTGGTTTATTCATTTTTAGTATTTCAGAGTTTTTATTTGGTATCGGAAAAAATGTTGAGGTACTCTTTATTTCACGAGTTCTTGGTGGTGTGAGTGCAGCATTTATTATGCCAGCTGTAACAGCATTTATTGCGGATATTACTACAATCAAAACTCGATCAAAAGCTCTAGGCTATATGTCAGCATCTATTTCAACAGGTTTCATTATCGGACCTGGTATTGGAGGTTTTTTAGCAGATATTAGTACTCGCTTACCATTTTTCTTTGCGGCAGCTTGTGGGTTACTTGCAGCCGTTTTATCTATCATCACGCTTCGTGAGCCAGAGCGAAATCCTGAAAATAAAGAAGTGGAAGGGCAGAAAACAGGGTTTAAACGAATTTTTGCACCGATGTATTTCATAGCCTTTATGATTATTTTAATTTCATCGTTTGGCTTAGCTTCATTTGAATCGTTATTCGCTTTATTTGTCGATCATAAGTTCGGGTTCACTCCAAAAGACATTGCCATCATAATTACAGGTGGTGCCATTGTGGGAGCGATGGTACAAGTTGCATTATTCGATCGCTTAACGAAAAGTGTCGGCGAAATCCGCTTAATTCGTTATAGCTTGATTTTCTCGACGATTCTTGTGTTTCTACTAACAATGGCAAAATCATACTTTTTGATTTTACTTATCACAGTTTTAGTATTCGTTGGATTCGACTTAATGAGACCAGCAGTGACCACGTATTTATCTAAAATTGCAAGCGATGAACAAGGATTCGTTGGAGGAATGAACTCGATGTTCACAAGTATCGGTAACGTATTTGGTCCAATTATTGGCGGGATATTATTCGATATCGACCTAAATTACCCATTCTATTTTGCAACAGTCGTCTTAGCGATCGGTATTGGGTTAACACTTGCTTGGAAAAAACCAGCTCATATTAAAGTCAGCACACACTAAATAATCTCATGCGTATTCTTTGTTCCCTGCAAAGAATACGCTTATCTATTATACTTTAGTGTAAGGAAGTGCAAGAAATGAAGGAAACACTTTATTCAATTGATGAGGTATCAAAACTAGCGAATGTCTCGATAAAATCAACTTATTAACCTGCATATGTCGATCCAGATACATACTATCGCTATTATAAAGATTCGCAGCTATACCATCTGGATTTAATTAAATTACAAAATATATTGGAACACCTTTAGAAGGAATGAAAAAACGCAGAAATTAAGGACAGTTGATTTTTTGGATATCATTGCTTACACCAAATATAGAGGTTACAACAATTCCAAATGGGGGTCACCATATCAAAAAAAGAAAATTGTACGTTTAGACACAATTTAGCTGATTACCTGTACGTTAAGATGTTACTGAAAACGGATATAGACGGGACTTGTTTGGATTTTTAGGTTAATTATATTTAGACGTGATTTAAATGATTTCTTGCATACTAGGAAACTAATTTTGGGGATTATTAATACTTACAGACGTAAATATAAATCTCAACTTGTCATTTATTAATATTTGATTTAAAATTTTTAATAAGGAAGGTGCTTTAAAATGCTTTATATAAAATTTGTAAAACTCATTAGAAAACTTTGCTCCGCACAAATGTATACGATGAAGCGTTGTACGGAGCTTAATCAAGAAGCATAATGCTTCTTATATTCATCGGCTGAATAGTCAAAAAAAGTGTAGTTTTTACTATACTTATTTAGTTATGACTATTTGCTGATGGAAGGATAGATTAAGGGGCCATAGACGATGCTTTGTCTATGGCCTTTTGTGTTTGTTGCAACACCAATGAGTTTTACAACAAATTGGTGTTGTATATACCGTGCTGAAAAGTACGATACATCACAAAGCAGAGGGCTAGTGTCAAAAGACACTACTCTCTGCTTTTTTATTTTTTTAGAAAAGAGGAATCATTATGAGCTTACTTAAAGTTGAAAATTTATCACATTCTTTTATAGATAAAACCTTATATGAAAATGCTTTTATTGATTTGCATAAGGGCGAACATTTGGGGATAGTTGGGCAAAACGGTGCTGGAAAAAGTACCTTAATAAAAATATTTATGGGAGAGATTATTCCAGATGAAGGGAAAATCAAATGGCAATCCAATATTCAAATCGGACATTTAGATCAAGATGCTGAAATCGATGGAAATAATTCGATTTGGGAATATCTCAAAACTGCGTTTGTAGATTTGTTTGAAATTGAGAAGAAAATGAACAAACTATACCAAGATAGCTTTATTACTGGTGATACTAATCAATTACTACAAGCTGCAACATATCAAGAACAACTGGAAGCTAATGATTTCTATTCCGTAGATAGTAACATTAATAAAATTGCTGCCGGTTTGGGTATCGATGCAATTGGAATAGATCGTAAGATTCAAGAGCTAAGTGGTGGACAACGTGCCAAGGTCATTTTAGCGAAGCTTTTACTGGAAAAACCCAATGTACTGTTGTTAGATGAGCCTACAAACTTCCTTGATAAAGAACATGTGGAATGGCTTGCAAATTATTTAGAAGCGTTTGATGGTGCTTTTATTGTCGTTTCCCATGACTTTGATTTTTTAGAAAAGGTATCTTCTTGTATATGTGACATAGAGTTTGGAACTATCAAGAAGTACTATGGCAAGTATTCAGATTTTCTTCGCCAAAAAGAGCATTTACGACAGGACTATATTCGCCGATATAATGCTCAGCAAAGAAAGATTGAAAAAACGGAAGAATACATCCGAAAAAATATTGCGGGGAATAACTCTAAAATAGCAAAAGGACGTAGAAAACAACTGGAAAGGATAGAAAGAATCGCTCCACCTACATTCACTCATAAGCCATCCATTCAGTTTGATGAAGTGCCAATTTCATCACATACAATACTCACAGTCAAAGACCTTGAAGTTGGCTATGAATCAGCACTTTTACCAAAATTAAATTTTTCAGTTATGGGTGGACAAAAACTGATTATTACAGGGTTTAACGGGATTGGAAAATCGACTTTATTAAAAACTTTAGTTGGGCGTATTTCGGCCATTTCAGGTTATTTTCGATTTTCAGACCAGATAAAAATGCGATATTATGAGCAAGATTTAAACTGGGACAACGGAGCAATGACACCCCTCCAGATTATCTCGGAACAGTTCCCTAAACTGAATGTGAAGGAGATACGGCAGCATCTAGCTCGATGTGGCGTAAAAGATAAGAACGTTTCACAAGAAATTAGCACATTAAGTGGTGGAGAACAATCAAAAGTGAAATTATGTGGTTTGATACTGTCTCCTTGTAATTTTCTCATTTTAGATGAGCCTACAAATCATCTGGATGCGGAAGCGAAAGAAGCTTTACGGAATGCTTTAATCCAGTTTAAAGGAAGTGTGTTACTCGTTTCTCACGAAGAGAATTTTTACCGTGATTGGGGAGATAACATTTTTAACATAGAAAATGGCGTGATCTAAATTCTATAAAAAAACTTACGATAAAACAAAAGGTGTTAAAGAAATTGATACTATATAGTTAATTCATATGTGTGAGAACTCTCACTCACACATATGATTACATCTTAAATTATTTTTAATAAATGAATGACACCAACGATTATCATTCATATGTTTGTCTCTAAATTCACCATCGGTTTACGAATAATAAAGTTGTATAAAAAACAATAAAGTCGTTGAAAAGATAAAATAATGGAGGAAGAAAATGAAGATAATAGAGCTACCAATTGAATTTGAATTTAATGGACAAAAAAATTACATTTATCCTAGCTTAGTTATATTGAATAATGAACTAACTTTGGTCGATACAGGGTATACAAGTTTCTTACCTTTAATTGAAAATGAAATTTTAAAAAATGGATATGAAGTGAAGAGTTTAAAAAATATTATTATTACTCACTATGATGATGATCATATAGGTTCCCTATATGATTTCAAAGAAAAGTATCCTTGGATTAACATTATAGCTAGTGAAAGTGAATCAAAATACATTAGTGGCGAAATGAAGTCACAGAGATTGGTTCAAGCCGAAGAAATGCTAGAGAATATGCCAAATAAAGAAATCCAATTTGGTAAATGGTTTATACAGCAATTAAAGAATTTGAAGCATGTTTCAATTGATGAAAAGGTACATGATGGCGATATGATTTTAGATAACAAATGTAGAGTAATAGCAACACCAGGTCACACTTCTGGGCATATTTCATTATATTTTCCAAGTTTAAAAAGCGTAATTACAGGTGATGCAGCTGTTAATGAGGGTCATGAATTGATCATTGCTAATCCACACTTTTGTTTAAATGTTGAGAAAGCGCAACAGTCTTTAAGAAAGGTTAAAAAACTTAAAGCAGAAATTTACTTTTGTTATCATGGTGGGAAGTTTACTTTATAATTGCTGTTGGTTTGAAATATAGTTTAACCGTTTTAAAATTATCAAGACCAAAATTTAAGAAAATCAAATAAACTAAAGGGTTCCACATATTAGTCATGACTAATATGTGGAACCCTTTATGTTTAACTATCGAACTCGTTAGTTGAATAATATTCCGTTACTTATGATACTGTTGGTTTGGAATAAAGTTTGATTAAAAATCACTCTAAACTCTTGATTTCACTGCATATAAAGAGCCATCGTTTTGAACAAAGATTGATCAAAACGATGGTTTTCTTCTACTTTTAGGGACTGCTTTTTATAAAAAAGTTCGATCAAAATTAAATATAAATGTTGATATAACAGTATTTTATTGATTTTGATATGCTTAAAACGGTTAAACTTTCTTCAAAACGGTGCAACTTTTTTCAAAACAGTTCAACTTTGTTTTAATCCGACAGATACAGTTCTGCCTGAAACTCCCATAGCTAAAGCAATGGGGTTCTTGAACGACTAGCTTGTTTCTTCTATACTCTCCCCCATTTTAATCCATCAAATAGGGTACAACATATAGACACTACAAAGCGTTTGCTCAAGACTTCCGCAGCCAAACACCTCAGCGGTGCTTATCGACTGCTGGGCTCGTTTCTAACCCAATATTTCTTTAAATTACAAAACTGATTATTTTGTTTGTTTAATGTTATTCCTATTATATCAGATTTACAGAAAAAAGAACATATGTTTCTATATTAATCTTCAGATACTTGAAGTACCGCTAACAATTAGACTTTTTAGCGGCACTCCGTATCTGACCACACTTTCATCCCACGTCTAAAGACAGGCTATGCCCGGTGTGGGCTTTCTCGTTCGGGAAATTTGTAATGGGGGAGACAGTCACTTTTCCGATTTCGTCCTACTACTGCTTCTCCCCGACCAACCCATAGAAAAACAATTCCATCAATTGATCCATACTCCTCGTTATGCTTTTTTGATTCGACGATTTCCAATACCGATTCAGCTCATTTTTGTACATCGTGAAGTACAGCATAATTATTTCTTCTGTTTGATCTCTATGAATGTAACCCAATTGCTTTCCAATCGCGACAAACTTCATGAAAAATTGCATGATTTTCTGCTCGGTATAACCCTTATTCTGACGATTCTGAACTCGATAGAAAAGGAAAAAATAGTGTTACAGCTTTTGTATCCTTTTTTTTTGATAAAAGCTTTATGCTCAATGAAGAGGTGTGGGGCTTTTATGAAAGAATTTGTTTTGTACAAAAGAGGAATGGGACAATGCTTTTAAATATGAATTATCGGAATATAAAGGAGCAAAAGGTTCTGTTCAGTTTCCTTTAGAAAAAAAGCTACCTTATGAATTAATAAGCGAGATCGTAAAATATAGGGTTGCTGAGAATATAAAGAAAGCAGAAAGCAAAATGAAAAAGAAGAAATAATCTCATTACAATTCCAGTTAATGATCATTTCCTAAGCAACTGCTTTTTAGTTCAAAAAAATTTTATAAAATGAAACAAGTTCCTGGAAAAAATATATAATTGATCTATTAGAATGAATAGGAGGATTATAGTGAGCTTGGATGTAATAAACCGAGCTCGTTATTCTCAATTTGAAGTCAAACGGAGGATTCTAATAGATGAAATCTGAAAGTATATCAAAACATTTTCAAACATTATCTCAGCAAAGATCTCAATTCACGCATGAAATTCAATTTCTAACACAAGAAAAACTATGGTATCGGAAAGATGCTGGAAAATGGTCTATTGGAGAGCATTTATATCACTTATATTTAATAACAAGAATGCTTAAAGTCGCGACTAAATTTTCTTTTGTACTTATTCCATATGCCAAAATGAAAAGAAAAAAACCATTTTCAACTGAAATACATGACATTTATGCTGAATTTAAAGAAAGAAAAGGAAGAGGGATGAAAGCCCCATCGATTTTAATACCACCTAAAAAAATACGCTATTCTATGGACATGAAAGAATTAGAACAATTGTTGCTGAACGAGACAAATGAATTAAAAGCATTAGTTAAAAATATTGAAGAAGATATTGCGGGACACATTGTGTTTTTTGATCCAATAGCTAAGTATCCTAACCTAATTCAGGCAATTCAGCTACTGGCTATACACGAGAAGCACCATTTTACAATTATTGAAAATACCTATAAAACGGTGCTTGAATCTAGTTTGAAAATATAGTTAACCTTTTGAATCAACTGCTTACCTTTATTATTCAATATATCGTAGACGACAACCTTATTTAAGTCCCTTGAGATTGGACACTTAAAAAAGTGAACTTCACAAGGGGCTTTTTTATTTTACATTTCAGCGTAAAAAATTCCATAAATAATATTTTATTCTACGTTAAAAAATAAAAAGAAAAAGGAATCCAGAAAAAGGAGAGGTAGGGAATATGAGAGGATATGTTCTTTCGATTTGGAGATTAATCGACCCCATTTACTATTTTTTCACACACCTTACATTACTTCCATGTGAAGGAACTAAGGCAGGACACACATGCCTATAGCTCCAAAATTGAATAAAAAAAATGATATCTTCTTATACTATGATCGATACTAATTATTAGGAGGAATAATGAATGACTGAACAAAATAAATCCATTGATCAAGGACGAAATAGTATGAAACGCGGGGTTGAAGCAGTAGGGGATGCAGCAAAAAATGCAATTGATACGATTGAAGATGCTGGAAAAGCAGCTGTTGACAGGATCTCGGACACCATTAAAGATGTTACTGCTAGATAATTGGTTTTAATTTACCTTTAAAAAAAGTGAAGAAAGCAATGAATAAGGATGAAAGGATCGTTAAGTAGCGGTCCTTTTTATTATGAATTAGGCACAACTTTAACTTAGATTGAAAATACGTATAAAACACCTAGTAGTTATTTAAAATACAACAATTATTTATTGTTTTACGATAAATAATTGTTGACTAGAGATGTATTTCGGATTATTATATTGATAGTAAGTTTAAGATGTGTTTTATGAAACATAAATAATAAATTTACATTATTCTCGGGTAAAGGGGAGTATTTTTATGAAGAATAAATATCTATTAGCATCAACACCAATATTTTTAGGGGTTATTTGTCTTATTATTACTAGCATGACAGAATCAACTGTTGCACCAGACGGTATGTTGAATGAACCTTACTTCTTTTTAATACCTGTAAGTTATATATTGTTCTTTATTGGTATTATTTCATTTTTGTTTATGTCAATGATTTCTATGTTCAAAAAGAAAAACATAGCTAAATAATCAAGTCAAAGACCAGTTCATTACAGGGGACCTGGTCTTTAATTTTAGATTAGCAAAACATTATGGGGAATTATTAAAGCTGTATTGCTAAGGGATAGCACTTGCTACCCAGGTGCTTCTTTTTTACTTTGGCAGGTCAAATAAAAAATGATTGTAGCTAATTTACGCACATATTCAAATACACTTTTAATAAAAGGAATTAATACCAACCGTCTTACACAATAAAGCATGATACTCATTAAGTCTAAATATAATGAATTGGTATATAGGTTTTGTTTAACGAATATTTCTCCAAACAAAACTCAGAAATAATTCTATTATGGCAGACATTTTTGAATCTAGATGATGGGTGGTAATGAAATGGATGAAATTAGTCTAGATCCTTATGTACATGTTCGTACAGTGAAAAATCTTGAATACGAACCAAATGGAAAAAAAATAAGCTTTATTTCTGATTATACGGGATTACCACAGGTATGGGATTATTATCGTGAAAATAGGATGGTTGCCCAATCTTCTTTTTCAAAGGAAGGAATCACCTTCATAAAATTTGTAACTGGTACATCGGATCGGATTATCGGAATGGATGTTTCTGGAAACGAAAGGGAACAATTATTCTTATTAAAGAATGAGGGAGAGCTGATCGCCCTGACAAACTCCCCAGAACATGTTCATTTATATGGAGGAAGCTCTCCAGATGGAAAATGGATTGCTTGGTCCAGTAATCGGAGAAATCAAGCATTCTTTGATATTTATATTCAGAATCTTGAGACCCTTGAAGTTCGCCTTGTTTATGCCCAAAATGGGAGGTTTTCTGTTGTGAAATGGTTTCCAAATGGGAATTCATTATTGGTTAGAAAAACAAACTCTCCCCTTGATCATGATTTAGGTGTGTTATCACTTTTAACTGGCTGCATAAACTGGATAACAGAGCATACAGGAGAAGCAAGTTTTATAAATATCCATTTTAATAAAGAAGGAAATCATATTTATCTATTAACAAATAAAGACCGTGAATTTTTTGGGCTAGCATGTATTCATTTACCCACTAAAGAATTCACTTGGATAGCGAGGGGAAAGTGGGATTTTGAAGGCCTAGCCATGAATAATGAAAAAAATAAGTTAGCATTCACCATCAATGAGGGAGGAATATCAAAAGGGATTATACTAAACTTAGATACAGGTACTCTTTATACATGGGAAACACCCATGGGAGTGATTACTAATCTCAAATTTTCACCTACAAATCAAAAACTCCTCTATATATTGAACGGGCCGGCACACCCATCTGATATATGGGAGCTTGACCTTGAATCCCTTAAGACAAAACGTCTTACATATTTTTCACACAACCCCATTCTTGAAGGAAAATTAATTGAGCCTTCTTTAATATTCTATCGTTCTTTTGACAACCTTCTCATCCCAGCCTTTTACTATAAGCCAAAACATACAGCTGAGAAAATGCCTGTTGTCATATTTATTCATGGTGGTCCTGAAACTCAAAGTCGCCCCGTTTACAACTCTCTTTTACAATATTTTCTATACCGTGGCTATGCAGTAGTAACTCCAAATATTCGCGGCAGTACAGGTTACGGAAAAACGTATACTCATTTAGATGATGTTCGTAAACGGACGGATGCTGTGAAAGATCTTATTTCATTAGTGGAATGGCTAAAAGGAGATAAGAATGTTGATGTTGGAAAGATAGCAGTTATGGGAGGAAGCTATGGGGGATTCATGGTTCTTTCCGCCATCAGTCACTATCCAAACTTATGGGCGGCTGCCGTCGATATCGTAGGAATTTCAAGCCTGCGAACATTCTTAAAAACAACAAGTCCTTGGCGGAAGAAGTTTAGAGAGTATGAGTATGGAACGATTGAAAAGGATGGTGATTTTTTTGACCAAATCGATCCATTGAACCATGCAGATAAAATCACCTCTCCTCTTATGGTAATCCATGGAGTTAATGACCCGCGTGTCCCAATTGAAGAATCAGAGCAGATCGTGAATAAACTTAAGGAACGAAATCATCCTGTTACATTTATTCGTTTCGAAGAGGAAGGTCATTCGTTAGTAAAACAAAAAAGTAAAAAATATGCATATTCTAAGATTGCCGACTTTCTTGAAAAATACATTGGAAAAAATCAGTTTCTTTAATGTTGATGAATGTTTTTTAAAATTAATTGATTAACAGCGTGATATAGGGCATTAGATCATGCTGTTTTTATATTTGATGTAAAAAGTTAAAAACATGATTCCACGTTTTGGCGGAAGAACTCTTAGTTTTAAGTAAATCACTAACGATTTTGTACAAATGAAACACTTTTTAATAGGTATGTATATTACTCTTGGTAGATACAAATAATGTTTCGTATGATAATTTATTCTAATTATAGGAATTAATGGATCGAATTCCACTGTGAAGTAACATATATTTGCTTTTGGTAAATCATACGCGGGTTTTTTTACCAGTGAAAAAGGAAAGAAAAAATAGGGGATGAGTATGCAAAGAATAATAAACATAAAAAAGATATTTCAATTCCTAAAAATAATTTTTCCACTCATTTTATTAATTCTGGCAGTCATTGAAATAAAAAAATTCACAGGGGGACATAAATGTAGAGTTGCTCCGGCGTGAAGTAAGCCAAATTCATTTTGTAAAGCTGGCCATCGTTCTATTGATTACGATGGCAGCAATATTGCCAATGTTTTTTTATGATTTGGTAATTGTTAAAAAATTGGGGATAACTGTACCGACAAAAAAACTGATCAAGCAGTCTTTAATTATAAACTCCTTTTCAAATCTAATTGGGTTTGCCGGTTTAATCGGAGTGATGCTTAGAACTTACTTCTATCAAACACATGAAATGGACAAGCGCAGACTGCTTAAGACAATTGCTCACGTTTCATTATTCTATCTAACAGGCATTTCCTTTGCTTTCATTAGTTATACTTGCAGGCTACAGAGATTTCCCTCTTTTATTAAGCAAAAAATGGATTTATTTAGCCGTGATAGGAGTGGGGCTGTATCTTCCGGTCCTATTAATCATTTCTTTCATTAAAAACAATAAAGGTTCAGACACATCCATAAATTTACGAACTAAGTTCCAACTTATTTTGATTTCTTTCATGGAATGGGCAGCTATCCTCCTAGCTATCTGGATATTGGCCATGGTGATAAAAATTCCTCTTCACTTTAACGAAATCTTTCCTATTTTTATTGTTGCGTCATGTGCCGGAATTGTAAGTATGATCCCTGGAGGCCTTGGATCATTTGACCTCGTTTTTATTTGGGGATCACAACACTTTGGGATACAGGATGAAAAGATCCTTTTCTTGCTGATTTTATATCGGATTGGCTATTTATTCATTCCATTTTTATTTGGATTTGTATTATTTGTAAAGGAATTCTGGGAAAAATGGAATAAATCATGGGATAATCTGCCGAATGTGCTTCTACAGAATGCAAGTCATGTGCTATTAACAATATTAGTATTTTTTTCAGGGCTAATCTTACTTCTTTCGGCATCTGTGCCAGGAATCGTGAAAAGGTTGAAATTTGTCGAAGATCTTTTATCATTCCCCATTATTAGCTTATCCCACCAGCTTACTGTTGCGGCTGGATTTCTCCTGCTTGGTCTATCAAGAGGAATTGAATATAAAGTAAAACGGGCTTATCATCTGACCATCGCGGTTTTATTCTTTGCTGCTATATTTTCACTTTTTAAAGGATTTGACTATGAGGAAGCACTCGTAATGCTGGTTGTAGCCTTACTCCTTCGAATGTCCAAATCACGATTTTATAGGGAAAGTTATGTTTTGACATGGAGCAAAACCATTTTTGACGTAATAATGATCATACTCATTACTTCTATGTATGTGATCATCGGATACATAAATTTACCTACAGCAAAAGTCAATATCCCGACAAAGTTAATCCCTTATGTTATTACTGATTATCGTGATTTATTTTACAGTGCTTTTATTGGACTTAACATTGCCTTATTCGTGCTTGTCATTGGAAATGTCATTAAAAAGCCACGGAATAGGTTTATGGAAAGATCTAATAGCCAGGAAGAAAAAATACGCGAACACATTAAAAAATATAATGGAAATGTTCTAACCCATTTAATTTTCCTGCATGATAAATTTATTTTCTGGAATAGCAAGAACAACGTCCTGTTTTCCTTTCAAAAATACGCGGACAAGCTCGTAATTCTTGGAGATCCTATTGGAGAGAAAGCCGATTTTCCTTATGCAATTGAAGAGTTTCAACAAATTTCAGATCTTCATGGGTATACGCCCGTATTTTATGAAGTTAGCAATAAAATGCTTCCTAATCTTCATGAAAGTGGTTTTGCCCTTTTTAAACTTGGCGAAGAGGCATTTGTTGATTTAGAGAAATTCTCCCTTTCAGGTAAAAAAATGAAAGGGGCAAGAACTGTTAAAAATAAGTTTGAACGAGAGAATTATATTTTTGAAATTATTATACCGCCTTTTAGTAATGAGTTACTGAATGAACTAAAAGAAGTATCGGATGATTGGCTTCAAGGTAGAAGGGAAAAAGGATATTCATTAGGTTTTTTTGATGAAAATTATCTGAACAAGGCTGAAATTGCTATTTTGAAAGAAAAAGGGACAAAGATCATCGCCTTTACAAGCCTGATGCCAGTTTATGATAATAACGAAACGATTTCTGTGGATTTAATGCGCTTTATACAAGATTCTCCTTCAGGAACGATGGATTTTATCTTTCTATCTTTATTTGAATGGGCAAAAGAAGAAAGATATAAAAACTTTAATATAGGAATGGCACCACTTTCTAACGTAGGGCATTCCAAATTTGCGTTTTTGAGCGAAAAATTTGCCGCACAAATCTATCTGCACGGCCATGTTTTCTATCATTTTCAAGGCTTGAGAAAATTCAAAGAAAAATATGCAGATTCATGGGAATCAAAGTATTTGGCTTATCGTAGAAAATCTTCACTTCCTTTTACCATGGCACAAGTGACACTTTTAATAGGGAAAAAAAGAAAATAATTACACTTACTCAAAACGAATTGTTTTATCTGGAACATTTCTTTTATTAGTATTCTGTTGAAAATGTTAGAGTAGTGTGGTTTCTTGGAAATTCTAGAGTTATTCTGGGTTAGTTAACAATTTTCAGATTCGGGGGCAACACTTCTAATAGCGTTATATGGTTTACGACATATGCAAAAAGGGCTTTCTAAAATATTAGGAAAGCCCTTTTCGTTATGTTTGAGCTGCAAAATCAACAAGCTAGGAGAAAATATTCATTCTTAACAATCATTTTTCTCATCAATTGTTACTTTATATACTTCAATCTGTTGAGCCTGTTTGTGAATCGGAAAATTTCCATTACTAGAATGTTTAGACTTAACCAAACTCCGCCAAAAGCGTAGCCAGCTACAACATCACTTGGTAATTGTTGCATCAAGTAAATGCGGCTTAATCCAATAAGGATGATAATAATAAAAATTAATATAGAAGCAAACGTTTGCATCCATGCATTTTTTGAGTATCGAACGAAAAGATAGGCGAAAAAACCAAATAGAAAAAAAGCAGTTATTGATTGTTCACTAGGAAATGAGTACAAAATTTGTTTTGTTAACCGAGGATGGACAGGTTGCAAATGATAATAAATACGCCTAATTCCTTCCTCAAAAAATTCCCCTCCAATTACTACAAAGAGCAGAAAGGAAATTTCCAGAATTCGATCTTTCGACTTTAACAAAATCCATAAGGAGGTTAAGACAATTAAGGGGATTGTTACCTTAATGGATGCAAATAAACCAAAAGAACTCATCCACGGTTCCCAACTTTCATCAAATATTAGCGTAACTAATGTGATTACAATCGTATCAAATTGTTTAAATTCATTGTTTAAGTAATTTTCAGTTAAACTGATAACGAAAATGACAAAAATTAAGAATAAGACTGCTATCACTGCAATTAAAAGCCTAAGCCTTCTGAGAGAGTGAATTCGTTGTACTCCTTTACCTAGTCCAGCCATAATCGTTTCTTTTATTTTTACTTTATATTTTCTCAGAATATAGATAAAAACAAAAAGAAAAATGAAAATTACACTTCCGACAAAAAAGTATTTCTTAAGCGAATCATGGAACAGCTCCCACTGAGGGCCTAATAATTTTCCAAGAAAAATAAATGTCCCTGTCCAAATAAAGGCACCTAAATAGGCATAAATAGCATATGCACGAAACGATATATGAGTAATACCCGAAAAATAACCTGTAAAATGTCTAACTCCTGGTATGTAAAATGCAACCACTATTAGTTTGTTTCCATATTTTTCAAACCAATTAGACATTTTTTCTAGTCGATCCGGCCCCATATGAATTCGATGACCATGTTTATGAAAAAAAGGAGCTCCCAATTTATAGCCTACCAAATAAGAGATAGTCATACCTGTACAACTTCCTAAACCTGCTACTACGCTACTGAGTAACCAACTTAACTTCCCTTGATACACAAGAACACCTGCATAACCCATCAGGAATTCCCCTGGTATCGGAAGAGCAATAAGTTCTAACATAAGAGATAAAAATAAAATGATATATCCATGATGTTCAATCAAGTTTGTTAAAGATTGCATTTTATTCCTCCTATGTTAGGTCTGATTTCTGAATCGAATCTCTATTATTTCCATCTATTCCTCTTTTTAAAAATGTTGTTAAATATAGAATTGCCATCATCTTGTCCAGTTACTCAAGTACATATGGTGGCTTTTTACCAATAATAGAACAAGAATCAAAATAAATAATTATTCATTTTGAGAAATAGAGGAGAACGAAGCTACATTCATTAAATAGGCTAATAAAAATAAGCTGACTTACTTAAAATAAAGGAAGTCAGCTTATTTTTAGCATGGTTTTGTTATTTACTATTAGTTTGGTCAATAGCTTCACGAATCCCTTTTGCTAATTTGACCGCATCATCGTTTGCCCAAAAGTGGATGAAAAAGAGACGTGGTTTTTCAAACAACATGTGATTATGCAATGCGTCAACTTCAATACCATATTTGCGTAAAGTTTGTATCACTGGATTTACTTCATTAGCAGTTAAGACAAAATCTCCTGTAATTGCCGCTTTTCCTTCGCCTGTGGGTTGAAAGTTTATAGCTGTTGACGTTCCCATTGAAGGAGGGATAGTCATTCCGTTTTCCTTGATTTGTTCAGCACGAGGAAACCCAACCTTGTAAACTCCATTACTTATCGATCCTTCTTTACCGATAATACCATCAAGTTTCTCTTTATCTAACGGAAATTCTCCTTTGACCGATGGTTGGACTGCCTTAATAGGGGTACTCGATTGATCGATTCCTGATCGAAGTGCTTTAGCTAGAGCTACTGCACTTCCATATCCTTCAATATGCATATACATAATTTTAGGAGATTCTCTCATCAAATGATTATGTAAAGCTGTTATTTTTATGCCACCACGGATAAGTTCAGTCATTACTAGATTGACTTCTTCCTGTGTTAGAACTAAGTCTCCCATAACCATTACCTTATCATTCATTTCTTTAAATGCTAACCATGAACTTAATGCGAAGGCAGGATTTAGCTGAATACTGTTAATCGATACCTCTAAATCTGATCGAGGTAGACTGAAGTAAAGCAAGTCCCCTTTTTTTATTTCTCCACTTTTACCAATCACCTGTTCAACGGATTCCCAATTCGTCATTTTTGCAGCCATGGCAGGGGTATCCGGATTGATACTTTGGTTTTTTATCTGTGTTTTATTCGTATTAGATGTAAAAGAACATGCTCCAGTAGCTAATATCTGCAAGATCAATACTAATCCAATTATGATTTTATTTTTTTTGATCATTAATTACTTCCTCCTTTTCACTATCGAGTCTTGCACCATTATAGGTAATTAAAGGGGGAGGCTATACATGACTTCTGATAAAGATTCGTTGAGAGTTAGTGGGATATTGATATTTTTAGGATATATGGATATATCCAACTAGACATTTTTGAGAAAATTCGAAGATAATAATTGGGATAAATGGCATTATGCCTACGAAGATGAGGATAAATATTCAATAGAAGATTTAACCGGTGTAAACTTACAATCAGATCATATAAATCCATTTTACGATGCAGTTGAAGAGCTTTACTTCAAGTAGGAGTAAAGCCTTTTTCATGTACTAAAGACGTAGGATAGTGGCATAAGACCAATGAACAAAAATTGCTAAAACCAGATGGTGAATAAATTAAAATAATTTGGAAAAATGTGTTTTCTCAATAGTTAGTTAACCATATCTTATTAATTATATTGAATACAATGAATAATGGTACATGTCTATTTAAATTTCTCTAGCAATGGAAAAGGTTATATAAAACCAGAATAAAAAACAAAAGGTGATGTTATGAGCAAAAGGAAGAATAAGAAAAAAAAAAGCTGTCTAATTGGCCCTTTAAATCAAAAAGATCGAAACAATAAAGCCAAGCGAATTAGGGTCCAAGCTGCAAAATCCCAAATGAAAATACCAATTTCAAAACACTTTTGTAATAGGGACGAATTTAGATATAAGAAGAAGATAGGTAGCTACACTAAAGGATTACCACATAATTCTCTAGGGATAGTTGAGAACAGTGCCTATCACAATTTCTTAAAGGCACTCAAGTCTGGTAAAACCGAAGATTTTGAATTAATTCCACTTGGGGGTATGGTAAAATTAGCTAATCCACAAGCAGCCTATGCTTTTGATTTAGTAGGAACTGATAGTCACCAATTTAGAATTGCAGTTCCTCCATCTTTTAGCAGTGCTTGGGAGGCAAGTGAAATGGCTGAAGTATATTGGCAGGCACTAACCCGTGATGTACCTTTTGAACAGTTTGATACGAATCCTTTAACTCTAGCGGCAGCTTCAGATCTTACGAGATTTACAGATTATCGTGGTCCAAAGATCAACGGGAAAGTTACCCCATCAACATTGTTTCGTGGAGAAACAAAAGGTGATTTTGTAGGACCATATATTTCGCAATTTCTTTGGAAGGACATTCCATATGGAGCTACTACAATGGTCCAGCGTTATCGTACAACTATTGCAGGTTCTGATTATATGCATTCTTACGATGAATGGTTAAAAATCCAAAACGGTTCACCAGCGGTATCTCCTAAAACAGATAACACTCCACGTTATATTCGCAACGGTCGCGACTTAGGGGAATTTGTCCATCATGATTTCTCCTTTCAATGCCCACTTTCAGCTTGTTTGATTTTATTAAGCTATGGAAAAGAAGCATTAGATCCTGCTAATCCGTATTTAAGCTCAGCTACTCAGGCCGGATTTATAACCTTTGGGGGTCCTCATATATTGGATTTAGTCGTTAGGGCTGCAAGACAAGCACTTGAGGCAGCTTGGTTTCAAAAGTTCCTCGTCCATCGGAGAGTCCGTCCTGAGGAATTTGGAGGTCATGTGCATAATCACATGATAAGGAAAGCATGTTACCCTATCCACGAAGATCTGCTTCAATCTCAAGTTCTATCTGAAGTCTTTCGAAAATACGGAACTTATCTTTTGCCTATGGCCTATCCTGAGGGCTGTCCAACACATCCTGCTTTTCCTTCTGGTCATGCATGTATTGCTGGTGCAGGAATTACAATCCTTAAGGCATTCTTTAATGAGTCATATGTTATTCAGGATGCAGTAGTTCCAAATGTTGATGGCACATCATTAAAGCCTTACTTAAGTGAGCCTCTGAAGATAGGTGGAGAGTTAAATAAACTTGCATCTAATATTGCAATAGGTCGAGACACTGCAGGTGTTCATTGGCGATCAGATGCAATAGAGGGTCTTAAGTTAGGGGAGGCAGTTGCCACAAGCATTCTCCGGGACTACAGATCAACTTATAATGAAAACTTCAAAGGATTTACTTTTAGTAAGTTTGATGGAACATTAATAACAATTTAAAGCTTTATCTACCACTAAGACAAATCCTATTTATCGACAAAAATATTTGTTAAATCAGTGTGGATCGTCATAGACGGTCCTTTTTTATGCAAGAAAGGGTAAAAAAAGCGACTTAGGAAAATTAAGGAGAAAGGGGACAAGGGTAAGGAATCCCAACTTACCAATATATATAATTTTTTAAAATTACAAGGTAGGTTACTTGAAGAAGGTTATTATTTACATATGAACAATGATTAATTAAAGTTAAATATTTGAATTTGCTAAGGCACTAGATCGATATTGAAAAGTAGCAAAGCTTTTTAACAATTGACTTCTTTTTTTACATGACCATAAAACCTACGGAGTAGCTTCTCCTAACGGAGGTGGAGCTCCTACAGGTGTAGTTTCGGAAGTAATTAATCAAGCTTTTGGAAGCTTTGATCAGTTTAAAGATGAGTTTACAAAAGCGGCTACAGGTCGTTTCGGTTCAAGTTGGGCTTGGTTAGTTGTTGATAATGGACAACTTACTGTTACTAGCACACCTAATCAAGATAGCCCACTAATGGAAGGTAAACAGCCAATTCTTGGTCTTGATGTTTGGGAACATGCCTATTACCTTAATTATCAAAACAAGCGTCCTGATTATATTTCTGCTTTCTTTAATCTAATTAACTGGGATGAAGTAAACAAGTTATATCAGGCTGCACAGGCTTAATTTAATCATTAATTCTTCAGAACACCTTCCTATGTTTCAAGCATTTCTCGAATCAAGGAGGTGTTTTTTTAAATAAGGACAATGGACAATGCACGATAATACCTTCCACATGCGATCTCATTTTCTCTCAGATTTCATCAAGAATCCTCCATCGTTCTTTAATCTCTATTAGCATGTACGTTTGAAGAAAACCCCCACTGATGGAAGTTTCACTCAATTAACCTAAAATAGTTTTCCGTTTTCATTATTCAATCTCTCCAACATATTTAAATATTTATTATTATATTATTTCAAAGTATTGTTTTTGCAAATCTTCAAGAGCGTACCGTACGGAGAGATGACTCCGACATCCAAATTCGTGACTTGAATGATTGGGGCAACCCATCCGAGCTGTACAAACTAAACGCGACGCACTTTTTGCAGATGGTTGTCGAAGAGGGTGTTCTGATGAAATACACTTTGGTTCCCTATGCAGCAGGGCTTAACGATATGATACTAGCAGGGCAAGTGCCGTATGAAAAGAAGGAAAATCGCAAAACTAAATCTGAATACCTCTGCATCAAAGAAGCTGATTTGATATCAGCAATTCCAGAGACAATAATATGGCATAGATTCCTTCATTAGGCACCCGTTTAAGGGCGTCTTTTGTTATGGTCTTTATAATACAATATGAGATGTAAGCTTATAATAAAATTTGATTTATAAAACAAATTAATGTAAAATCAGGTGCGGTTTTTTTATTTATTAAAAAAATTTGGAGGTAAAGAAATATGAAGAAAATGGATTATCAAAATGTGAAGGGTACACAAGATTATTTACCTAATGATGAAGTAGTACGAAGAAATATTAGAAGAACTTTAGAAGATGTATTTACCCAATACGGATGTAAACCCCTGGAAACTCCTATATTAAATTACACTGAATTGCTTGCTTCAAAATATGGTGGAGGTGCTGAAATATTAGAAGAAATGTACACATTAACGGATAGAGGAGAAAGGGATTAGCTTTACGATACGACCTTACTATTCCCTTTGCCAAAGTTGTTGCTATGAACCCAACATTGAGAATGCTGTTTATGAGATATGAAGTTGGTAAAGTATTCAGAGATGGTCCAATCAAAGCAGGACGTTTTCGTGAATTTACTCAATGCGATGTTGATATTGTGGGAGTTAAATTACAAATTGCTGAAGCAGAATTAATGATGATGGCATTAGATGTATTCCGTAAACTTGGTTTAAAGGTAATGATTCAATATAACAATCGGAAATTATTAACGGGTATGTTAGAAGTGTTTAATACAGAGGAGGACAAAATAAATAAAGTTGTTTTAATCCTTGATAAACTTGAAAAAGTAGGATTAGAAGCGGTAACATCGGAGCTGACTGAACAAGGTCTTCCAGCTTTCACTGTCCAATCAATAAAAAAGTTTTTGAACAATAAAAATAATAAAAGTTATAGCTACTTTGAGCCTTTTGCAAAACAAAATAAACAAGTTGAACAAGGATTAGAAGAATTAAAAGAACTGGATACCTATTTAGCTTTCCTAGGTGTTAATGGTAAATGTGTATTTAATCCGTTCTTAGCAAGAGGATTAGAGATATATACTGGCACTATTTATGAAGTTTTTTTAACAGACAAAACCATCAAGTCTAGCATTGCAGTGGTGGTAGATACGACAATGCGATTGGTGGACTCATTGGTACAAATGAGAAATTTTCTATAGAAGAATCGAATGTCGATTTTTACATTATACCAATGAATACTCAAAAAGAATCATTATTAGCAGCAAGTTATTTAAGAGAACAAGGGTATACGGTCGAATTGGAAATGGGGAACAAGAAGTTAGGTAAAGCCTTAGATAATACGCATGTGTTTCTTTGTGCTCACAATTTGGTAGGGGGGGAATTTCCAAATGGTAACAGCGAAGTTCACATAAAGATAAGCCCCGCAGAGATTTTTTCCTCTCCACAGAGCCTTTCCCGTATTACTATTTGAATCAGTCACATTCATCAATGTGTAATTCATCGGGGAGAGACAGGCGTGATTTCACGTACTTTTCGCTATTTCATTTAGTTTTCTCTTCCAATGCTGTATTCCAGCACTTAATCGAATGGCTTTGAAACCATGTGCTGTTAGGATTTCAACTGTATCGGTTGCATAAACACAATATTGACCTCGACAATAGACAATAATTTCTTTATCCTTTGGAAACTTCGATAATTCATCATTTAATTGTTCATAAGGGACAGATAGAGCTCCAGGAATATGCGCAACATCATATTCAGATGTTGGACGAACATCGAGCAATATAAAGTTACCGTCCTCCTCTATACGCACTAAAAAAGCATCTAGATCGATACTATTAATCTGATCGGGTCGTTCAATATACTCATTACGCAGCTGGTTGATCTCTTCCAACTGGTCTTCTGTTACTTTTTGTAAAGAATTTATTAAATCACAAACTTTTGTATTGGCCAATTTATAAACCATAAATGTTCCTCGTTTTCTAAATTTAACGAGTTTAGAATCTAGTAAAATTTGTAAATGTTGAGAGGTGTTGGCTATGCTCATTTCTGTTTCTTTTGCTAACATTTCTACCGTTTTTGGGCCCTGTGTTAATAAATCTAATAATTCCATTCGCTTTGGACTCGTTAGTGCTTTTCCAACTCTTGAAAAATGGTAATAAATCGTATCATAGAACTCTCGCTTCTGCATTTTAGCCTCCAAAATCTATTTTTGTCTGTTTCAGTTTAAGCAAGCGTAACATTGATAGAAAACCTAAGATGGGTCCAGGGATAAGGATTAAAAAGGCGTATCTCCATCCAACTAATGTTTCAAATAAAGGTACAGATAATATAGCAATAATCGTTAGAAAGAAGCCGATAGCTAACTGTAACGTTAATGCTGTTCCCACATATTGTGGTTCAGCATGTTCAGTAATGAGTGCGGAAAACTGAGCGGAATCAGCGATAATACTTATTCCCCAAACGACACCCAAAATGACGATTAACCATAGAGAACTTCCAAAGAAATAGCCGATACATAATGTAATGGTTCCTGAGACTCCTAGAGAAAACAAAGTTAATTTCTCGCGCCCCATTTTATCTGCATATACCCCTCCAAACCAAGCACCAAAAAACCCAGAGGCAATGACAATGAATGTAAGAATAGAAGAGAGTGAGGAGTAATTTTGAAAGCCACTTGATTTTAAACTTTGTGTTAAAAACAGCCCAAACCAAGACCACATTGCATATAACTCCCACATATGACCAAAGTATCCGTAGTTAGCGAGCTTTATTGGTGTATGACGCAGGATACGAGGAATGGCATGTGGATCAAACATGCCGTTAGGTAGTGGGTAAGGGCCAACTTGAACTGTAAAGCGGATAATAATGCCTCCTATTATGGAACATATTCCTGTAGTTATTAACACGGTTTCCCAAGAAGAAGTTGCAACCCCTCTAAATAGGTGAGGGGTTGCAGAACCTAGTGTAAGAGCACCAACCAAAAAACCTAAAGCCATTCCACGGCGTAAACGAAACCAGGTTGATAACAATTTAAGGCTAGGTCCGTATACTCCTGATAAAGCAATACCTGTAATGAAACGAAAAAATAATGCATGTGTTAGATGATCTGCTAAAATAGCTGTTAAGATTGTAGAGACACCTGCCAAAACCGCAGACCAAAGGATCAAAATATTTGGTTGCACACGATCAGGCAGGTTGATAAATGCGGAAATTAACGAACCAATAACAAATCCTATCTGTACCATGATGGTCACAAAACTTCCTTGTAGACTGTTTAGATGCCATATGGTTACTAATTCTGGCAAAACAGCTGTCATTGAAAACCATGTGGTCATCGTGCCTACCATTGCTATTGATAAGATGACTAACTTGAAGAGGTGAACTTTACTGTATTCTGAATTATTTTTGTCCATCCAGACTTGCAGTATAGGTAACTGCTACTCCTTCTAGGCAAATGACATCATTTTGATTACGAACCGTTGTTTTGATTTTACATATCGGTTTATCATCTCTAACTTCGAGAATTTCTACACGTCCAGTAATGGTATCACCAACATATACAGGGTTTTTAAAATCCCAATTGACGGATAAGAATACTGAGCCAGGTCCAGGCAGCTTTTCCGCTACTATTGTATTTAGAATTCCTGTTGTTACCCCTCCTTGAACGATCAATCCTCCAAAACGTGAGGCTTCTGCTGCCTTTTTATCTGTATGAAGTGGATTTCGATCACCTGTTAGGGCACTAAATAATTCAATATCAGCTAAGCCAATGTCTTTAACAAATTCTGAAAACGCTCCTTGTTTTGGTTTTTCTGCTCTGCAGTCTGCCCATCCATTTTTTTGCTTATTTAAGTTAGTCAATGAAAACACTCCCTTTAAAAGTATTAATCTAAACTTCTATTAATACGGCTATTCCTTGACCGCCGCCCCCACATAATGTTGCTATCCCGCGGCCGCCCCCACGACGTTTAAGTTCATGTGCCAGTGTTAATAAAAGTCGGAATCCACTGGCTCCTAAAGGATGGCCTAGGGCAATGGCTCCACCATTGACGTTTAATACATCGGATGGAATCCCTAGTTCACGTTGACTTGCGATAACAACACCAGCAAAAGCCTCATTAATTTCAAATAAATCAATATCAGAGAGAGTGAGTTTTGTACGTTCTAACAACTTTTTGATTGCATTGGCGGGTTGGAGATGTAACGTAGGGTCTGGTCCTGCGACATCTGCCCAATCAATAATGGAAGCTAGTGGAGTAACTCCTAATCTTTCACATGTTTCAATATTTGATATCAGACCAGCACTAGCACCATCCGACATTTGACTTGCGTTTCCAGCCGTAATTGTACCGTTTTCATTAAATACCGGCTTTAGTTTTTGTAATTTTCGAAAAGTAGCTTCGGGCCTTATCCCTTCATCTTCTGTTATAAGCTCATTTGAAACTTTAATCCCAACAATCTCTTGATTAAATATTCCCTTTAGCTGAGCCTTCGTAGCTCTTAACTGAGATGTTTCGGCATATTTATCTTGATCATCACGATTAATATTAAGATCTTGATTCACTTTTTCTGAGATTTCTCCCATCGATGCATCTGAAAGAGAACACCATAAACCGTCATTAAGAGTATCATAGAATTGAACAGATCCCATTTTTACCTCGCTGCGCAAAACGGAAGTATGAGGGGCGTTTGTCATTGAATCAAAGCCACCAACGATAAATAAATCTCCTTCATCTCTTTCAATTCGGCGAACAGCATCAGAAACAGAAGCTAGACTTCCAAGACACACATTATTTAATGTGATTGCTGGTGTAGTAAGATCCATTCCAGCTCTATATATGACCTGGCGTGCTGGATTTTGCCCTTGACCTGCCTGTATCACTTGACCAAAAATAGCGCCATTGGCCTTTTTGGTTGCAGGAACACGGCGGATTAGTTCAGACACCACATGTACTCCGAGTTCTATAGCTGACTTAGATTGAAGACTTCCCCTAAATCGACCAATTGGTGTTCGGACCCCATCAATTAATACTGCCTTTTTCAAATTAATTTACCCCCATATTTAATATATTTCAGGTTCATCTAAGCTAGAGAATCCTTGTAAGTTTCGCGTGCATAAATAGTAGAGATAATACTTAATATTCCTAGAACACTTAAATAAACAGCGATTGGCCAGCTTTGACCATCGAATTTTGCCAATAAATAGGTTGCAATAAGAGGGGAGAATCCACCTGCAAGGATCGCTCCTATTTGGTAACCGATGGATGCACCGCTAAGGCGTACCTTTGTGCCAAATAGTTCAGAGAAATACACTGCTTGTGGACCATAAACAGCATCATGTAGAATATTCAATCCGATAATAATCCCAATCGTAATTAAGAATATAGAGCCTGTATTCATCATCCAGAAAAAAGGAAACACAAATACGGTTGAAGCGATCGTACCAAACAAGTAAACAGGTTTTCGTCCGATCTTATCAGATAAATGCGACCAAAGAGGAAGGGTAGCCAATCCTATAACGGATGAAGTCATGACTGCATTTAATCCAACAGAGCTATCCAATTTCAGTGAGGTAGCAATATAGCTTAGGACAAATACGGTATAGATATAAAACACGGCGTTTTGTAATAACTTCATGCCAATAGTCAGGAACAAAGGCTTTTTCTGTTCTCGCAATACAGTTCGAACAGGACTTTTCTCCTGTTGTTTTTTATTAACTACATCTAGGAATACAGGTGATTCGCTCACCTTTAATCGAACATAGAGACCTACTATAACTAGAAAAGCACTCAATAAAAATGGAATTCGCCAGCCCCAAACCAAAAATGCCTCATTTGACATGTTGTTGGACACGGTTGAAAACGCTATGGTAGATAATAGTAATCCGGCAGGTACCCCCATTTGAGGGAAGCTTCCAAAAAGTCCTCTTTTATTCGGTGGAGCGTGTTCCACTGACATGACAACCGCTGATCCCCATTCTCCTCCAACTGCAAATCCCTGGACGATACGCAATAGACTAATTAATATTGGGGCTAATAAGCCAACTGAACTATATGTTGGAAGTACCCCCATTAAAAATGTGGCTATTCCCATCAGTAAGAGGGAAATGGTTAGAATTTTTTTCCGTCCGACTCTGTCTCCAAAATGCCCAAAAATCATACTTCCGAGTGGACGAGCGATAAACCCGGCAGCGTAAGAGCCAAAGGCAGCCATTGTACCAACTAGTGGGTCAAGATTTGGAAAAAATAGTATCGGGAAGACTAGTGCAGCTGCCGTACCATAAAGATAAAAATCGTACCATTCAATCGTTGTGCCCATGAAACTAGCCCAAGCTACTTTCTTTTGTTCCTTAGAAAGACCGTTGTTTTTTTCCTTTGCCATTCTTTTACCCCCTTGTCCTTCCATATTGGTATATCAGAACTCGTTAGCACAAAAGTGGGACGACAACTCTATATTCAACTATATTTTGTCAATTTAAGAGATTTGTTTTTTGAAGAAAGGTAACCATACATCATTACACTTCATATAGGAGACCTCAAATGGCAAGTCAATGATTAGATCTTCATCGGATTCTATTAAAAGGTGACTCATCATAGTAGGCCCCTCTTCCAACTCTATTAAACCTATTGCATAGGGAGTCACTTCATCCCATCCTGAGTGGCCAGGTTTATGAACCACACTCCATGTTTTTAATCTGCCCTTGCCTGAAGCTATTTCCCAAATTAAGTTATCACTCCAACACTCTGGACAGTGTCCACGTGGATAAAATACCCATTTATGACAATCTGAACATTTTTGTAACTGAAATTCATGTTTTGCCACAGCATCCCAAAACGGTTTTGAAATAAGAGTCATAGTTGGTCCCGGAACTTTTAGATTATTAAATTTATCTAACATGATTCTGCCCCCAATACTAGAGCTGTCACTTCACTTAACGTAGCACCGTTACCTGTAACGAGTCCAAGTCGTGCGTTGGGAATTTGACGACCGTTAGCTTCGTGCCGTAATTGGCGAACTGCTTCAATAATGTGGGACATTCCTCCGGCTAGATCAGGCTGGCCATAACCAAGCTGGCCCCCATGAGTATTAAGTGGCCAATCCCCATCATATCCAAAGGAGTGTTCTTTCATCCAAGTTCCAAATTTTCCTGGCAGGCATAGTCCTGCATCTTCAAGAGTGACTGCCACTACACTTGTGTAACAATCATACAAAGAAAGTAAATCCATTTCTTGTATATCCACATTAGCCTGATCAAGAGCTGCCGAAATTGCATACTTAAATGGTGTGGTTGTTAAAGATGGTGATTGACTAACAGCTCTATGTGTAATTTTTTCTCCAGCACCTAATAGATAAACAGGTGGGGTTCCTTTCGAACGAGCTGCTTTAGCAGATGTCACAATAAATGCTGCACCACCAGCTACTGGCATCACAATTTCGTATAAGTGAAGCGGGTCAACTATCATAGGAGAATTAAGCACATCCAAGACCGATGCAGGTTTTCCATAAAATATCGCTTTTTCATTGAGTTGAGCATTTTTGCGTGCCCAGTGTGCAATGAGAGCAAATTCCTCCTGTGTAGAGCTAAATTCTGCCATGTGCCGTTGTTTAAGAAGAGCATAAGAAGTATTTGCCCCAGAAGCACCAAAGGGTACATCGAACTCACGTATCGGATTACGGTTTGGTGACCGTGGGGGCAGTTTATCTCGTTCTCGGGTATTAGCTAAGACACATAAGACTGTTTCACACATACCAAAATTAATTGCAGCCGCCGCGCGCCATAACATTCCTGCACCTGTTGAACCACCAAGATCAACCACATTGCCCATTTTGGGCTGTATTCCAAGATATTCTGCAACTGTGGCTGGTACATGTTGAGGAGTTTCTCCTACTTGAGGGCCAACAAGGAGACCATCAATTGCCTCTTTTTCAAGGCCAGCATCCTGTATGGCTAATTTAGCTACCTCCGCAATCATTCCTAAGGTCGTTGCTCCCTCCGTGAACCTTTTAGGAGCCATTTCACCTATACCTACAATTGCACAAAGTGGTACCCGTCTTTTGTTACTCATTTAAACTCTCTCCCTAATAGAATCGAATATTCTGCGAGACATTCTGGGTTGATAATTGATGCATGATTTTTAATAGATTTGCCTAATACAGTTGACTTTACGGCACCTTCTACCTTTTTCCCATTAAGGGTATAAGGTATTTCATTCACACAATAAATCCGATGGGGTACATGGCGAGGGGAAGCATTGGATCGTATTTTATAGCGCATACTTTTTGCCGTATCAATATCTAGATTTCTATCTTTTGTAACTACACATAAGACAATTTCTTCATCCCCATTATTAGGTAACCCGAACACAATAGAATCTTGTATTTCAGGAATTTGATCAATTACACGATAGATTTCAGCAGTGCCAATTCGAACTCCGCCAGGCTTAAGTGTTCCATCTACTCGACCATAAATGATTATTGATCCGTGGTTAGTTTGTTCGGCTAGATCTCCATGAGTCCAAATCCCAGGGCGATCAACAAAATAGGTGTTTTTATAACGTTTCTCTCCATCCTCACCCCAGAACGTTATAGGCATACTAGGGAACGGCTGTGTGCAAACGAGATCACCTTTCTGATGGATCACCGATGCTCCGCGGTCATCAAGGACATCTACCGCCATCCCTAGGGCTTTACAAGATATTTCACCCGCTCTCACAGGATGAACAGGTGAGCCCATCACGAAACATCCTATTATTTCAGTACCTCCAGAAATAGAAGAGAACATCATGTCTTGTTTAATATTTTCATAGACCCAATGAAACTGTTCAGGTGAAACAGGAGCTCCTGCAGATAGAACACTACGCAGTTGAGGGAGATCATGTTTTAGATTGACTGGATAGGTCTGTTTCATCAAGACCTCCAGATACTTTGGACTTAATCCAAAATGGGTGATCCTTAAGCCTTCCGCATATCTCCAAAGCATTCCAGGTTCATTTTTTAATACAGGTGCCCCATCATAAAGAAAGATTGTAGCTTCACTTGCTAAACCAGAAACGAGCCAATGGTACATCATCCATGCCGTATTGGTATACCAAAACATGACATCTCCTGGCTTTATATCACAATGAAATTTGTGCTCCTTTAAATGTTGAATTAGGGTGCCACCCACGGAGTGAACAATCGCCTTTGGAAGTCCTGTTGTACCAGACGAATATAAAATGTATAAGGGTGATTTAAAAGAAACACGTATAAATTCAGGTGATGAAGAATCGTTATCACATAATTCTTCCCATGTGATTATTTTAAAATCGTTCACATTCGATAGACCGGAACTATTACCTATTGTGACCAATGTAGAAAGGCCATCAATTGAATCACAAACTGTGCTAATCGGTGCTCCCATATCAAATGTTTTCTCATTGTATTGGTAATCTAATGTAGCGATGATTACTTTTGGTTTCACTTGGCCAATTCGATCTACAATTCCTTGAGGTCCAAAGTCTGGTGAACAAGAAGTCCACACTGCTCCTAAAGAGGCTGTTGCTAACAAGGCAGCTAATCCTTCAATTCTATTCGTAACAATCCCCGCAACACGGTCACCTCTATTGATTCCAAGTGAGCGCAGACCTGTCTGTACTTGAGCGACTAATCTACGAAGTTCTCCCATTGACATACAACGGTATTCTCCATTTTCATCGCCTTCGACTATCGCTATTCGCTTTTCATCTCCACGGAGGAGATTCTCAGCAAAATTCAATTTCGCATAAGGAAACCAACTTGTTCCTTGCATACAGCCATCTTCTGGTCTACTTAATACTCCATCGCCTTTTTCCCCAATAATATTCGCAAAGTCCCATACCGCTGACCAAAACTCTTTAGGTTTAGCAAAAGACCAACGATGAAAATGTTCATAAGGTAGAAGTGATTTACCAATATGATCGGCGAACGCTTTCAAGTTGGAATTGGAAATAAAGGCTTCATCAGGTTCCCACAAAAAACCAGGTTTTTCCATTTTAACCAAGAATTATTCCCCCTTTTCATCTTTAATAAAAGATTAATAAATAAAAATGTGTATGTTAGTGGATGTTTTTTATGTAGACCTTACTGTTATTTTAATTTCAATCTCTTATTAAATAATTCAATTAAACTCTTGATTAATATGTATGACGGTGAAAAATTAAAAATTACAGTTTTTTTGGGGGAGGGGGGCGAGGACGTGTGACTGGGTGCCTATACGATGTACGGTTACTTTTATTAATAGGAAAAAGATTGACAATATATCGTAATTTTTAAACAGAAAAAGGGGAGGTATGGATGAATATAAAATTTTTAAAATAGGCGATTTTCTTGAATATGTTTTAGAATTCTGGGTTCCTCGAACTCGATATGGTGATAAAACTATACGAAATGAATCTACTAAGGGATCGGATATCATTGGCTTTAAAATTATAGATGATAAGAATGATTCTCCAAAAGGAGAGTCTCTAAATGCAATTAAGCAGCGCCTTTATTTTAGGAATATGCTTAAAGATGCTGAACGTATTGAGAGATTTCAAAATATAGAAGATCGTCCTTACAAAGAAGTAAATGGTGCAGCAGCAGTTTTAAATACAGATTTATTAGATGAGTTAACTATTTCGAGTACTAAAACTTTGGTATTATTACCTTTTGAGATTAATGCCAAAGCTCATCTAGGAATACTGAAACTGCAGAGGAAAAAATCCAAATTCCAGTTAATATCGGGAGCTAGGCTTTTTATAGTCTATTTTACTGTTTTTGTTGAAGCAGAACTTTATAAAAGCTAGCATTCGTTTCATTTCATTATATACAACAGGTTGAACAGACCACTTTAACCAAAAAACAGTTTAATACTTTTGCATTATAATAAATATGATAAATTATTAACTTTAACTTAATAGGGAAGGGTGTAGCTTATGTCCATCACACAAGAAAAATATGAAAATATGGTTGCCGAGAATACAAAGTTAGAGCAGCAGTTGAAGAAGTATAAGCGAAGGGCACAAGTTTCTGTCGTGAAAACAGAAATGGAGTTTTTACTAAACGTATTAATACCAAACATAGAAGAAGACTCGGATTTACCTTATGAAATATTTATGGAATTAAACTACCCTATACTTGAATTTCACGATTTACTCAAAGTTACAACACTATTATTAAAAATTAACCGTGATGATTTGGCGATTTATTTTAGTCATCATTATATATCAGAAAAATACATAAGGCTCTATGATTACACTTATGAATCGGAAGTAGAAAGTATTGAATCAATCTTATTCGCTTTTATAAAGGAGCTATTTGTTGAAAAAGACGTAAAGGAGAAACATCTTGAACTCTTTTTTAAAATTATCTTATTAGAAAGTGGTAGTCAAGTAGGTGCAAACATATTAACTTGGGGCCATATCCGATTATTTTCACCATGGCGTTATATCGTTGATAAAGCTGCAAAGAGTCTACTGGAACAGAATAATTGGACACATCCTGAATTAGAAAAATTGCCAACAGGGAAAGAACTCGTAGAACAATACTTAGAACCACTTTCAAATCTTAGCGAAAATCAACCATATATTCAATTAAATACAAAGGTAGTATCAATTGGTAAAAAGGATACGGATAAAATGAAAACACTAAACCGAGAAAATATCCCTTTTATTATTCATACAGAATCTAATGGATCATATAGAACTTTTGAGGCAAGAGCTGTAATTGATGCAACTGGAACCTGGGGAAATCCGAATCCAGCCGTATCAAGTGGAATATGGCTTAATGAGGAGAAATCGCTTCATGATCAAATATTTTATGGAATCCCAAATGTTTTAGGGAAAGAAAAGGAACGGTATGCCAATAAGCGAATAGCAGTTATAGGCGGTGGGCATTCAGCTATTAATACTTTATTAGATTTAGCTAAACTTAAAGAGTCCTTTCCTAAAACGGAAATAATATGGATAATGAGAAGACGACATGTCGAAGATGCATATGGTGGAGAAGAAAAGGATGCATTGGCAGCTCGTGGTGAGTTAGGAAGCCGGATCCACAACCTTGTAGATGATCAGAAAATAAAAGTAATTACTCCATTCCTAATCCAAGTGGTAAAAAGATCTCAAGAAGGAATTAAGATTAAAGGCATTCAGAACGCTGAGGAAAGAAGCCTAATTGGAATCAACGAGATGATAGTAAATACAGGAAGTCGACCAGATTTATCAATTATAAATGAAATAAGATTATCTATCGATTCTTCAACAGAAAGTGTTGATGCTTTAGCTCCACTTATTGATCCAAATATTCATAGTTGTGGCACCGTCCGTCCACATGGAGAAAAAGAATTGCGCCAACCAGATAAAGGTTTTTATATTGTTGGTGCAAAAAGCTATGGCCGTGCTCCAACATTCTTAATGGCGACAGGTTACGAACAGGTTAGATCAGTTGTGGCCTATCTAAGTGGAGATATTGAATCTGCAAAAAAAGTGGAACTGGACTTACCCGAAACTGGTGTGTGTAGTGTGAATTTAAATACAAAAACATCTTGTTGTGATGATTCAACTTCATGTAATTAGATAGTTAGTGTAAAAAGGGGGGCTTAGTGCTTCCCTTACTACTTTAAAGAAAACCCATTTGAGAATAAAGGTGATAAAATTATGGTTATAAACCATGCGGGGGTATTAGGAAGAGAGTATTTGATAGCGTATATGAAACTTATAATAAGTGCTTTTGAATGTTCAGTTGATCAAGCGAAGGATCTGACTTTTCAACGGTTGTTTACATTGAAAGAAGATAGCATGGGGCAGGAGACATATCAGCAATTCCTCCTAGCATATAAAGAACTAAAAGAGTTAGTGTTATGACAATAGAGAGGTTTAAATACAAATAAAGTTGTTACATTTACAATAAATTTATTTAAAAATGTTCTTTCTAATTATGCCACAATCGGGCCATTTAATGGGTGCGAAACGTTCCTGACTTAAATGAAAGGTGGTCACACAATTTCGGTAAAGGTCAGGCAGTTTAGAATTCTAAAACTGAAGGGTTATGTCGAGGAGTCGAATGAGGAGGTAACGCTCTGAAAGGCTCCCCCTGCGTCGAATAGCACGCTGTTTAGTAAGAAAGAGTGTGTTATAAGCTCGGCTAATAGGCATGAGAATTTACCGTAACAGTTCGGCTGACGAAAGCCTACCCGATGGGGTGGTGTAAATCATGGTGCTTGGGTTGAACAGATAAGGTGAGAATGCAATGTACATACAATAAGATACTGTATTGCTGACAAACTTCTGAATGTACGGGTCTATAATGGCGTTATATAGAAATGTATTTACTACTAAATGTAGGGTTAGCTGTGGATGAGTAAGAATCCATTATATAAAAATCCATCTTGTGTTACAGGCACATGCAATGCTAACAGGCTCATAGGAAGCACCTAAGTTTGTTCTATAATAGACATAACTCAACGTTGTAAGCTGATAACGTGGAGAGCTTACTCTCGGTGAAGCGTTGAAAAGGAAAATAGTCGTGAGACTAGCGACTGTATAACTTTTCTTCATATCAGTGAAAGTGGTGGCACAGTACCGTCGAAGCGTGTAATGAACGCGGAGGGATAGCCACTAGACTAATAAAAGATTCATTCAACCATGCAAGACAATTCTTAAACGATTAATAAGGTTCTTGTAAGACTAATAGAGGTTTACCTCCCACGGGAGGCACCGACTTATTAAAACGGAAGAATTGGGACACGGAGGATGTCATAATTTCAGAAGTGTTGATGATTGAATCGAATTGGATTAGTTGGAACGCCGTATGAGGTGAAAGTCTCACGTACGGTGTGAACAGGGGGAAAAGGGAGCGATAACTTCAAACCCTTACCTATCTGTATAATAAGACTCCCAAACAACAAATGGATATTTATGTTAATGCCGTTATAAGATTGTGAAGAAATGTACTTAAACTATAAGGGCAATTTAGTTTAATAAGAGGAGGATTATTTGTAATTAAATGGAATATATACTTTGATCTTTATATTTTCATAAGAGGTAAATTCAATGTATATAAGAAAAGCTACGTTTGCAGATGCAAAAGCATTCGATAACAAAATGAACTACTTTTTTAAGAGAAGGATGATTTGATATTGACCCTTTATGTAGACATAAAGACAGAGCACATGATTGACCTAGCCAGTTAAAAGCCATAGACTTTGTCAAATAGATGTTAATAGTATGGACCTTCTCTTTTTTTATCAGTTGGGATCATACTAGTCACCTTTATATCCCGATAGGGATTTTCAAGCTATCTTACAAACTCCGCCATATCATCAATGCCAATATCTATATAATCCGCCTTCTTTTCCTCTAAAAATTCAAAGAACAATTTTCAATGCATAACAATAGGAACGTAATGTATTTCTAGCGGAACCTGCGTTGTCTTTATACTTGAGAAATTTCACCACAGGTTTTACAAATTCTCCATATTGATCAACAAGTACATACCTTCTTTATTATCATGCATCTCAATTAACAATTCACATATATTACCTTTATAGAATTGATTTAATTACATAAACTAGATTAGAATTATAATTTTTTAAGAAGGGAAGAATTAAAATGGCTAATAACGAAACTATGAACAGTTTAATGTCAAAAATTTTTTTTACTTTTACTAATGAGGATACTACACCTTCAGATATACCATTTTTTACTTTTCCATCTCCTGGATTAGCTATTAGTGCTGAAGATTTGACTTTTAACGATCCCAATAATCCTACACATAAAAATCGTCATTATGGATTTTCCCAATTAGTAAACAATATTCCAAATCCAATAGGATTTTGGAGTACATCAAGTTCAAAAGTTTGGGATATATACGAAAAAGCTATTACGAATGTACAACTAACTAGAAGTGAATTATCAGCAAACGAAAGACAGCAAGTTGAGGACTGTCGAAATTTTATTAGAAGCAATAAATCAACTTATGATCAATATCAAGCAATATATACTCTTGCTAATAAGAAATATACAACATTATATAATGCGGCGAATGCTCCAAATGCAGATCCTCAGACAATTTCAGATTGGAACACTAATGGCGAATCATTAAAACAAGAAAGAGACGAAGCTAAAAATGACTGGATAACTCTTGGGTTTAAAAATGAGTATGAAGAGAAAATTGGTATTTTAAAATTATTAACAGGAAGAGGTCCCGGGATTATATATAACAATTTGAGACAAGATTTTACTGACAGTAGAGCTACAGATAGTCGTCAAAATGAATTTTATCGTACTTATTATGATCCTGATGGAGCATTAACTTCATATCCAAACTCATGGTCAACACTTACTTTTGATCACAGTGATCTTCAAATATATACAAATAACTCATCATCTTCATGGGGAGGGGGAGCAGGTTTAGATTTTGGGTTATTTAGCGCTTCAACATCGGTACAACATACTGAAGAACAAGAAAGAATGGAATGTGATACAAACAATTTTTCAATGAGTGTGGATTTATTACAAATTCCTCTTTCAAGAGCTTGGTACAAACCTTTTATTTTTGATAACCGTTCATGGAGATGGGCTCCAGGTATAGGAGAACCTCCTATATCCGATGGCCAAATTCCTCCACAAACTCGTGTTTCAATGCCTTTAGTACCTGTTTCACTTGTTGTAGCGAAAAACCTTAATTTAACAATAGACAAGTCTTCTTCAGTAAACCAAAGAGCATTTGAAAGAATTGATGTGAGTGCATCAGGTGGATTTGGACCTTTTAGTATTAAAGGAAATTATCACTCTGAAAACAGTACTTCTAGTCTACAATATGAGCATACTAGCACAGGGATCAAAGTAGATGGAACTCAAATTATAGGATTTATTTGTGATATTTTACCACAATCACCAAATCCAGATCCAAACTTGGATTGGGGATAATAGGTTTATTTTTTATAGCAATCCTATTATTATTTTGGCGTTCTTCCGCATTCGGGCGCCGTTCGACAAGTTCTGTTATAAGTGTTTTCTTACATGAAGTACAGGGGATTATCTAATATTAATCCTAACTTTACAATGGAGGATGGGAATGACGGAACCATGTATCCCGAAACCATCCCGTCAATACTCCTGCATGCGTCATTACTGACAGGTCATGAGGTCTGAAGTACAGGTGGATTCGGCAGAACGAAGGCTGAAGCCATTCTTTAAGAAAAGGTATGCTAACGGATATGCCGCACGGCTTAAAAACTAGATATGGTGAGAATTGTTCCAACCTAAAGGAACTGACGAACTTCCGAAGGTAAGGGTCTAAAGATTGAACATAGGGAAACTTATGTCCCATCTAACGATGGGGTGAGTGGTGTTGAGTAAAAATGCGCCCTCTGAAATACGCTATACCGAACAATGGCGGTATCCAGCTCACAGGCTTACAGGGAGCACCTACGTCTAGAACTGAAAGCTACGTTGTAAGGGACTTGGAAAACAAGGAACGTTGAAACAAGGACTGTCATCCGAAACGGTTGCTATAAGGCACAAGCCGAAATGCATTCATCCTTGTGAGGGTAGGGGCACGACTGATGAATCTTCTGTAATGGAAGTGGAGGAACAGCCCCAAGTCTAACGAAATTGAACGATTATTTTCCAAACGTGTATTGCACCGATCGGGTAAGAACGTGGGAACATCACCTCGAAAAGGAGGGGTGCCACAGTGCAGACTCTACGATATTGGGACTACTACGGCATGACGGAAACCTTTACGGACTTATACGATAAAGCCACAAAACGTGAATCGTTCAAGTATCTATATGACATTATTACATCCAGAGAAAATATTTTATTGTCTTATCGAACCATAAAGTCCAATAAGGGGTCAAAGACGCCGGGAACTGATGGGAAAACCATCAATGATATTGAGAAACTATCAGATAATGAACTAGTAACAGAGATTCAAAACATACTAAAAAACTATCGCCCAAAGAAAGTCAGACGGAAACTTATCGAAAAAGATAATGGCAAATTAAGACCTCTTGGAATTCCTTGTATTCTTGACCGAATTATACAACAAAGTTTTAGACAAGTACTGGAACCCATAGTAGAAGCTCAATTCTATAAACACAGTTATGGATTTAGACCTCTTCGGTCTACCCATCATGCAATGGCAAGAGTACAATTTCTTATCAATCAAGCTACACTTCATTATGTTGTGGATATTGATATCAAAGGTTTCTTTGATAACATTAACCATACTTTGCTCATAAAACAGCTGTGGAACATAGGTATCCAAGATAAAAAGGTCCTAGCGTGTATTGCCAAAATGCTAAAAGCTGAAATTGATGGCGAAGGCATACCCATAAAAGGCACCGCAAGGAGGGTTATTATCACCGTTGCTTTCAAACGTTGTGCTTAACGATTTAGACCAGTGGGTATCTAGCCAATGGGAATTCTTCCCTTTGACTAAACCTTATAAAACAAGGGAAGGTCAATTGTACGCTAAAAAACGTACCACTCTTAAAGAAGGATACTTGGTGCGTTATGCAGACGATTTTAAAATTCTCTGTCGAGATTGGAAAACTGCTCAAAAGTGGTTTCATGCCGTAAGGCAATATTTAAAAGGACGTTTGAAACTAGACATTTCGCCTGAAAAATCACAGATTATTAATCTACGAAAACGTGAATCTGAATTCCTCGGATTTACCATCCAGGCGAATAGAAAAGGGAAAAAGAGAGTAGCACATACAGGCATAAAAGCAAATAAAAAGCGAAATATCAAGGTAGAGGCCAAAAAGCGTATTCTAAAAACTGAAAGCCTCACCAACCGCACAAAATGCACTACTCTTTAATAGTTTTGTATTAGGAATCCATAACTACTTCAATCGAGCAACGCATGTCAATATTGAGTTCTCACGTTTATCCTATAGATTTGCGAACCTTCATGTACAATCGTCTTAAATCTGTCGGGAAATATGAACATCCTACAAACCCATCACCAACTTATAGAAAGTTCTACGGTTTGGGTTTCAAAACATTTAAAGTAGCCCGTGTTTACCTATTCCCTCTTGCCAATGTAAAAACGAGGAACACCATGAACTTCACTCAAAGTTTGACTCCTTATACAGTGGCAGGAAGAGAACATATACACAAACAGCTTCGAATGGATATTCAACGTGAAATTTCCGTCCTAATGAAATCGTGATACTATGTCAAGAAAATAGACACAGATTTTCTACCGCGCTATCGCTTGGTGGCCTGCACAAAAAAGTTTAAAAGAAAACCATTTTTAAACTTTTTTGTGCAGGAAAATTTTATGCCACTGTTTGAACATACATTTTCTCAAATTCATTAGGTGTGTGATAGTCAAGAGTTGAATGAATTCGCTTTGAATTATAGAAGAATTCGATATATTCAAAGATCGATTTTCTGGCTTCATTTCTTGTTCTGTATCTAGTTTGATAAACGAGTTCACGTTTAAGAATACCGTGAAAGGACTCGATACAAGCGTTGTCGTAACAGTTTCCTTTGCGGCTCATGCTGCCAATCATCTGATATTGTTTTAATAGTTTCTGATATTCAG
>NZ_JAGYPM010000001.1:883373-901608 GCF_018343665.1 Cytobacillus citreus | reverse complement strand
TCTGTATCTAGTTTGATAAACGAGTTCACGTTTAAGAATACCGTGAAAGGACTCGATACAAGCGTTGTCGTAACAGTTTCCTTTGCGGCTCATGCTGCCAATCATCTGATATTGTTTTAATAGTTTCTGATATTCAGTTGATGCATACTGGACGCCACGATCGGAGTGATGAATAAGCCCATTACCAGGCTTCTGGCGATGGTACGCCATTTTTAAAGCATTCATCACTAGCTCCTTTGTCATCGTTTTATCCATAGACCATCCGACAATTTTGCGGGAATACAAATCCATGACACTTGCCAAATAAAGCCACCCCTCATTTGTCGGGATGTACGTAATATCTGTAACCCACGACTGGTTGGGCTTGTCCGCCTTAAATTGTCTATTTAACACATTTTCACTTATTGGATGATGGTGCTTGGAATTGGTCGTAGCTTTATATTTTTTGGTTGTGCAAGATTTCCAATTATTCTTTGTCATGATGCGTGAAACTGTACGCTGGCTTACTTTTATTCCTCGCTTGTTTAGCATTTTTGTAATTTTTATGCTTCCATAGCGTTGCTTGAATTCAATGTGAGTTTTCAAGACCTGTTGAGACAGTTCCTCATGCTTTTTCTGTCGGCTACTCTTTGGTCGTTTTATCCATTTGAAATAGCCGCTTTTAGAAACTCCCAGGACTTTGCACATCTTCTCCACTCGGTATTGGGAGTGATGATGATGAATAAAATCATACTTTACCGAGGGCTTTTCGCGAAGTAGTGCATCGCCTTTTTTAAAATTTCGTTTTCCTCCTCCAGATCACGCAATTGTTTTTGTAATGCTTTTAGTTCGGCTTCTGGAGATGAAAATGTTTGTACAGCCTTTACCTCGGGCTGTTCACCATATTTCTTGACCCATCCATGTAAAGTATTTGTATTGATTCCAGTTTCTCTCGCCACTTGTGCGACTGGTTTATTGTTCTCAAGAATATACTTCACTGTTTCTTTTTTGAATGTTTCATCATAACGTTTACCAGTACCTTTGGTCATGTAGACACCCCATTATTGTTGTTTATTTTATTATAACAATCTGTGTCTACTTTTTAGTCTAGCATCAACTATAATAACACTTTATAATTCTTTTATGCTACAAGGAAACTAACTTCTATGTTCATAAAAAGATGATACTACAGCTCTTTGCTTCTTTAATTCAAAAAATACTTTTTATAAATCCTAGAAGGTGGCTTTTTTATTTTTTAAAAACCATAAACATATATTTTATTACTAATTACACTATTTAGTCACGATTATTACCTTTATATGAATTTTTAAAATAACCTACTGCTGATTGATCGGTTTTACAGCTTATAAAGATTAAGAACTGATAAACTTGTAGCTATAAGAAAATTCGTAAAGGGCTCTCTCTTTTACTCTACAATTCAATTAGAGATTTATTCTATCCATATCATCTTTAGTCTCATTTCACCAAAACATTAATTAATGATTGAGTAAAAAAAATAACTTACATGTTTTAATACATTAAAAGAAATAATATTGGTTGTACTCTTAATTCTTTGAACAGTATAAAAAGGTAACTGATAATATGGGAGCTGACAATAATTGAAAGAAAAAATGTCTATGGAAGTCAAGACGGACAAAAGTGAAAAAAAGCAAGATTTAAAGTATGTTCAAGAGTATCTTTGCCGTTATGGGTACTTAAAAGAAGAGTCCTTTAAACCAGGTATTTTAGACGATGAAACATCTATAGCCCTAACTAAATACCAGGAGTTCAACGGATTGAGGGACACTGGAGTGTTTAATGAAGAAACACGTAATCATATGAGACAACCAAGGTGTGGTGTTCCTGATATATTACCCACTCAACTTCCTACTAGAAACGAGGTTTATTTCAGCACAACTTGTAGATGGAAAAGAGATGTGATTAGATTTGCAATATTTTCTGATGATGCTTTACGTTCGCAAGCAGTTCGTAATGCATTTCGAACTTGGGGAAAGTTGATACCACTTACATTTAGGGAAGTTAGTGAGAATCCCGATGTGGTGATTTCGTGGGTAAGAGAAGCCGATGATCCCGAGCATGCATTATTAGGCGAATCTATAGCCCATTCAGATTTTCCTCCAGGTTGCTCGATATTAGTTAACGAATTGCCGCTACCGATCCATTTTAAAGAAGAAGTTGACTGGAGTCCTAATGGAAATATAGATGTAGAAACGGTAGCTCTACATGAAATTGGACATACATTAGGTCTAAAGCATTCTGATGACGATACTGTTATGGCCCAATCTTACGGGGGAATCCGAAGAACTCTAACACTGGATGATATATACGGTATCGAAACCCTTTACCCGAGAATTTTACGTAGAGGGGATATGAATCATGAAAATGACGGAGAATTTGTTGGGGAAATAGCTATGATTAGACGGCCAACTCCGACCCGGCTACATGTCATAACTGCCGTAAAGACTGAAGGAGGAACACTGAAACTAATCAGTTGGAATTTTGGTAGTGACGGTTTTGTATCGAAAATTCATGATAGTGGCAGCCTAGCAGGGGTTGCTTCCTACATTGATATGGCGAAGGGAGAAAGAATTGTAACTTCCTGTCGAAATGGAAGTGGGAATCTATTCCTGATTAGTTGGGATGTGGACGATGCTGGCAACATTACTAGAGCTGGAGATAGCGGAAGCCAAGCAGGTAGCGCTAGTAAGATAAAGATTGTTGCTTTGTCTGACACTTTGTTTGTAACCGGTTGTCGAGCTGGAAATGGTGATTTATTACTTATTAGCTGGAAAATAAATAGTGATGGTTCTTTAACTCGTAAAAAAGAAAGCAGGGCAGGCACCGTTAGTGAAATATCACTGATAAAAGGTTTTCAGAGTAACCATGTGATTACCTCTGTTCGAGATGGTAATGGAAATCTAAAAATTATCGTCTGGAATGTCGACGGCTCAACAGGTGAAATTTCACAATTAGGTCATGCAGAAGCTGGTGAAGCTAAAATGATTCGGGCCGTAAGGAGTAGTTCTGGGAACATTGTTACATCATTACGTGACGGAAACGGGAATTTGAAGCTAATTGCCTGGACCATCTCACCTGATGGAAAGAAATTGACTCGACTTAATGACAGTGGATACCAAGCTAGTGAAATCAATGATAATGCTTTAATGAGTCGACCGAATGGAATAGTGATATCGGCAGTTAAAACTGAAGATGGTATATTAAAGTTAATTGCCTGGAAGTTGGAATCTAATGGAATTACTCGGGCAGGAAGTAGCGCTGAGCAGGCAGGGACAGCTTCACTTATAACTATTTGTCAGGAGGCCTTTATTGATTATGCTCCCATCGTTACTGCTGTAAGGGATGGAAACGATAACATAAAGCTAATTTCTTGGGATGATTTATTCTAGAGGAACCTAAGTATGTATAAATATTTGCAACAACAGTCACATTGATTAATGAGAAAGACCTTATTCAATTAAATGGGTACTTTAGTAAAATTACTGCTAAGTCATTTTACATTTCTTTCGCATTTTCAAGATTCAGCAATCGGGCGCGCGCGACAAGTTCTGTTATAAGCGTTTGTTAGCGTGAAAGGCAGGGAGTTTACTGGATTAACTTCAACTTTACAACGGAGGATGGGAATGACGGAACCACGTTTCCTGAAACCATCCCGTCAATACTCCTGCATGCGTTATGAATGACAGTTCATAGGGTATGAAGCACAGGTAGATTCGGCAGAACGAAGGCTGCAGCCATTCTATTTCAGAAAAGGTATGCCAACGGATATGCCGCACGGCTGAAAAACTTGATATGGTGAGAATGTTCCTTACAATAGGAACTGACGAACCACCGAAGGTAAGGGTCTAAAGATTGAACATAGGGAAACCTATGGGTCATCCAATGATGACGTGAGTGGTGTAGAGTAAAAATGCGCCCTCTGAAATACGTTATGTCGAACAATGGCGACATCCAGCTCACAGGCTTAAAGGAGGCACCTAAGTCTAGAACGGATAGCTACGTTGTATGGTACTTGGAAAGCAAGGGACGTTGAAACAAAGGCTGTCACCTGAAACGGTTGCTATAAGACTACGTCGAAATGCATTTATCCTTGTGAGGGTAGGGGTGCGACTGAAGAAGCTTCTGTAATGGAAGTGGAGGAACAGCCCCAAGTCTAATGATAGAGAATGATTGTTTTCCAAATGTGCATTGCACCAATCGGGTAAGAATGTGGGAACATCACTTCCATTAGGGGGGATGCCACAGTGCAAGCTTTACGATACTGGGATTACTACAATATGACGGACACGTTTACGGATTTATACGATAAAGCGAGTCACAAGAAAACATTTTCCCATCTATTTGATGTGATCACATCTCGTGAAAATATCTTGTTAGCTTATCGTACAATAAAATCCAATAAAGGATCAAAGACACCAGGAACCGATGGAAAAACCATCAAAGACATTGCTAATCTGTCCGATAACGAATTAGTGACTGACGTCCGAACCAAACTAGAAAATTATCGACCAAAGAAAGTCAGAAGAAAATGGATTGAAAAAGCGAACGGCAAACTAAGACCACTCGGAATTCCGTGTATGTTAGACCGAATTATCCAACAGTCCTTTAAACAAGTACTTGAACCAATAGCTGAAGTACAATTCTACAAACATAGCTATGGATTCAGACCTCTTCGGTCTGCCCATCATGCAATGGCAAGAGTCCAATATCTTATCAATCAAGCACACTTTCATTTTGTGGTGGACATTGATATTAAAGGATTCTTCGATCATATTAACCATACATTGCTTATAAAGCAACTATGGAATATGGGGATTCACGACAGAAAAGTTTTAAGGTGCATTTCTAAAATGCTGAAATCCGAAATTGACGGAGAGGGTATACCCACAGAGGGTGCGCCGCAAGGTGGCATGTTATCGACGCTATTATCTAATATCGTTCTCAATGACTTAGATCAATGGGTAGCCGGCCAATGGGAATTCTTTCCGTTATCAAAATCCTATCAATCAAAAGTAGGGGAAAGATATGCCAAAAAGCGAACCAATCTCAAAGAGGGGTACCTAGTCCGCTATGCGGATGACTTTAAAATCCTCTGTAAAGATGGGAAAACGGCACAGAAATGGTATCATGCGATACGCTTGTATCTCAAAGACCGTTTGAAACTGGATATCTCACCGGAAAAATCACAAATTGTAAACCAAAGGAAACGGGAATCCGAATTTTTAGGATTTACCATTCGTGCAAATAAAAAGGGTAATAAAAGAGTGGCACATACAGGCATTAAAGCCGATAAAAAGCAGAAAATCAAGAAAGAAGCAAAAGAACACATTCGAAGAATAAAAGCTTCACCCTCTGCTTTAAATGCATTACTCTTCAACAGTTTTGTCTCGGGTATCCATCACTATTTCAAAAGGGCAACACATGTAAATCCAGAGTTCTCACGTCTTGCCTTTGATCTGCAAGCCTTCATATATAATCGTCTCAAACAGGTTGGGAAATACGAGCACCCTTCCAATCCACCACCAACGTATAAAAAGCTATACAGTTTAGGGTTCAAAACGTTCAAGATTGCCAATGTTTATCTGTTTCCTATTGCCGATGTAAAAACGGTAAACACGATGAACTTCAGCCCAAAACTTATACCTTATACAAAGAATGGAAGGGAACAAATACACAAAAAACTTCGTCCGGATATCCAACAAGAGATTGGCTATCTGATGAATTCAACAATCCCAAACCGCAGCGTCGAATATTTGGATAATCGAATTAGCCGGTACAGTATGAAAATGGGAAAATGTGAAATTACAGGCATAGAATTACCCGCCTACGAAGTACACTGTCACCATTATATCCCATTACATCTGGAAGGAACCGACAAATTCAATAATATACGAATCCTCCACAGGGAGGTACATAAATTAATCCATCATACAGACAAAGAGATGATTAACGTACTCATAAGTAGATTTAATATGACGAAATCTATGATTGATAAGGTCAACAAATACCGCAAAAAGTGCGGACTAAAAATGATCGAACAATCCTAAATACGTGAGTAACATGGAACTTATAATCTAGTACATATTGTTAGATGGACCGCGAAATGATGGGAAAACTATCACGTTTCGTGCGGAGCAGGGGAAAAGCCGGAGATCACTTCAAACGCTTACCTATTGCTAACTTTAATTGAATACGGATCACAGAAATGATCAATCTTTTATTCAAAATAGGCTTCTTCTTTTTGACCATTTATCAGGGTTATTGCGGTAATGAACTATTAGTTTATTATCGTTTTTTGGTTAAAAAAAAATTTACACAAAATGTTTGCAATCGATATATAAGTGAATTATTATATGTTTATACTCAGATGAATATAGGAGGTCCTTTTATGCAAGTATCAACTGTTGAAATAGAAAAAGCCGCAACAGTAATAAAGTTGTTGGGCGATAAAACACGCCTAACCATGGTAAAAATTTTAGATTCTCATGATTGTTGTGTTTGTGAATTTGTTGAAATATTTAAAACTAGCCAGCCTGCAATTAGTCAACATTTACGAAAATTAAAAGACTTAGGAATCGTGAAAGAAACAAGAAGAGGACAATGGATTATTTATTCATTGAATAAAGATAGCGAGTATTATCTATTGGTTGAAAATATACTTCAGCATCTTCCAAGTCAAGATTATAAATTACAAGAACTAGAAGAACAGGGGTTACGTATCTCGTGTGAGTAATAGGAGGTTAAAGTTTTGACATCAGTCATATTAGCATCAGTGATTTTTTTAATAACACTTATTTTAGTGATATGGCAACCTAAAGGTTTATCCATTGGTTGGTCTGCTTGTGGGGGAGCGATCCTTGCTTTAATTATTGGAGTTGTTGATTTTAAAGATGTATTAGATGTGACATCTATTGTGTGGAATGCAACGTTAACATTTATTGCTATCATCATTATTTCATTAATTCTTGATGAAATTGGGTTCTTTGAGTGGGCAGCTCTTCATATGGCAAGGGCAGCTAGAGGAAATGGAGTACGAATGTTTGTTTATGTTTCCGTACTTGGAGCATTGGTGGCAGCATTCTTTGCGAATGATGGAGCCGCACTGATTTTGACACCTATTGTATTAGCGATGGTACGAAATCTAAAGTTTAATGAAAAAATGGTTTTTCCATTTATTATCGCGAGTGGATTTATTGCGGATACTACGTCTCTTCCACTAGTGGTAAGTAACTTAGTTAATATTGTATCATCAGACTTATTTGGAATTGGATTTGCAGAGTTTGCTTCAAGAATGATTATACCAAACTTCTTTTCGTTAGCTGCTAGCATATTGGTTTTATATTTATATTTCCGTAAGAGCATTCCAAAACAATATGATCTGTCACATTTGAAAAAACCTGTGGAAGCCATTCGGGATAAAAAAATGTTTCAATTATCTTGGATTGTTTTAGGGATTCTACTTATTGGCTATTTCGCTAGTGAGTTTACAGGTATCCCAGTATCGATTATCGCCAGCATCGTCGCAATCTTTTTCCTTATCATGGCAAGAAGAAGTCATGCAGTAAATACTCGCACTGTTATAAAAGGTGCACCTTGGGCAATCGTCTTTTTCTCAATTGGTATGTATGTTGTTGTTTATGGCTTAAGAAATGTTGGGATGACTAATATTTTATCCGATCTTATTCAAGTTATTGCTGATCAAGGTTTATTTGCAGCTACTGTTGGAATGGGATTTATAGCTGCTATTCTTTCTTCCATTATGAATAACATGCCCACTGTCATGATTGATGCATTAGCAATTGCAGATACAAATACAAGTGGTGTCATTAGAGAAGCACTTATTTATGCCAATGTTATTGGGTCTGATTTAGGTCCTAAGATCACGCCGATCGGTTCTCTTGCCACTTTATTATGGTTGCATGTCTTATCCCAAAAAGGGGTTAAGATTTCATGGGGAACTTACTTCAAAACAGGTATTGTACTAACTATTCCAACACTGTTTATTACATTAGTTGGTCTATATATATGGTTGTTAATCATTCACTAATTAGTTAAGGAGAAATTTTATATGACAAAGAAAACAATTTATTTTTTATGTACAGGTAATTCTTGCAGAAGCCAAATGGCAGAGGGATGGGCGAAGCACTGTCTAGGTGATGAGTGGAAGGTGTATAGTGCTGGAATAGAAGCCCATGGATTAAACCCGAATGCTGTAAAAGTAATGAAGGAAGTTGAAATTGACATTTCAAATCAAACATCTGATATTATTGACCCTAAAATACTAAATCAAGCTGATTTGGTGGTTACATTATGCGGAGATGCAGCTGATAAATGCCCAATCACGCCTCATGTTAAACGAGAACACTGGGGCTTTGATGACCCAGCAAAAGCTGAAGGAACAGAAGAAGAAAAATGGGCTTTCTTTAGGCGTGTTCGTGATGAAGTAGGCGACAGAATCAAACGCTTTGCTGAAACTGGATATTGAAACTGAAAACCAAGAGATTTTTCTTGGTTTTTTTTAACCACCTTTATATTTTTCCGTTTATTTAAGGGTGCTGTAGTGTTCGTTGCATCAGTTCTTCTCATCGTTACCATTATATTAAACGCAATTACTCTGATTGAATTTAGTGTCAGAACAGCAATGTAGGATGTCAAGTTACAGTTTAAAGGGTTGAAATAACTAATCTGTCTAGAGCGGGGGATGCCAATTTAGAGTTTGAGTAAAACAATCCTGAGCTTCTAACTTTTGAATAACTTAAAAAATTACGATTTTCTACGACTACTTGATAAACGGAACATTTGTTCTTATAATAAAAATATGAGCAAATTAAGAAAAATAAAGAGGAGGTTGTATTGTTGCCTAGAAACCAAGGTATAACAGATGAAATAATCATTAAAATGTACAAGAGTGGGATGTCATTTAAAGAAATGATCCCGACTATTGGACTTTCTGATCGCGCTATTCGAAATCTAATGTACAAACATGAAGTGGAAATGAATCGTGAACAAACGCCTGGACAGCCTTGTAAACATAAAGTAAATCAAGATTTAAGGTATGGTCTAACGAAATGGCATGGGTTTTAGGGTTGTTTATTACGTTTGATTCCGATAATTATAGGATCGGTATAGGAGATTATTGGAATACGTCCTAGGTAGTTATGTTCAGAAATAAGATGAACATAACTTTTTTTAGTTTGCCCAATATTGGTTGATATTAACATATCATAAATGGACTATTTAAATAGAAAGGTAACTACCCATCTAATGACTTTACATTCTTTATGTTGAATTGGTGTGTGTAAAATGTGTTTAATCATGACGGCCATCTGGTTACCTATATTTTTATTTTGTATTTTTACAATGTAACTATATTTAATTGGGTGAGTATATTATATGGAGTTTTCTATATAGGAGGATTTTGTGACATGTATTTTTTTCACCCTATAATTATTCCTACAGGCAACCGATGAGCTATGATTACTTAAGGCAGCCTTATCACGTTAATGCTTATCCACTAGACCTTCCTGTTAATGTTAATGGAGAAAACATAAATAAACGGACGTATAGAGCATTGAATTACCAAACTAATGACGCTCAACAAGCGGGAAATGTTCCAGATGATCAGTTCTCTAAAGTTGGAGCGACCGTAGATTGGGATAAGCCATTCCAAATAAGCAATGTTCGGTCTGAGGAAATGCTAGAAGACAAGCTTATTGCCTTAAAAGCATGGCGCATGGCATATCAAGAAATTTCTAAAGCAGTTGAATCTCCAGAACAACAAGCTAAGGTTAGATTTAACAGAATGGTGGATGACAAATTTGTGTTTGACGGGATATGGTGGCATGGACATGGAATCATGAATGGCGGACCGCTTGTTGATAATGCGGCTTTAGCAGCTACACTTACTGTAGGAAAATACTATAATGCTTTTACAGATGGTGCAGCTGGAAGAATGTATTTATCAGTAACAAACGAGCAAGGAGGTCAAAGTGTCTTTTTCAGATCAAGTATTTCCCTCTCTGCAGAAGGTGTCCCAATTCCTTGAAGAATGCTATACTCCAATTTCTTAGGAAGCAGTAAAACTTCTGATAAAAACGATATATATATATAATGCTTGCTCTTAAAATCCTAATTTCAATACAGATTTATCGGATAGTGACTTATCTTATAATTGGTATTCAAACATAAAAGTTTATATAAATGGTAAGAAATCAGATCTCGGGGGAAGTGGAGGCCCAAAAGAAATAACCAATTCAGCAGTGAATTATTTTTGGGCTTCGGATTTAAAAAATATTAATCTTCAAGATAATCAACAGATTAAAATAGTCTTTAATAATTTGGAACGAAGTGATTCAAAGAAATTAATAAAAGGAAAGAGGAGTTTTGAATTTACTGCATCCGGTGAAAAACTCATGCCAGATAAGTAATCAATACCAATCAATAAGTATTTTACACTCAAGGATGATCAGAAAGTGACCGTAGAAGAGTTGATATTAACTCCTGTTTCAACAATGATAACTTACAATACGGAGAATATTTATAATGACCTTTACTTTAGGATTGAAGATCAAAATGGGGTCGAATTGCAAGAATTATTCGGAAAGATTTCAGGTTACAATAGCTATATTAGATTTATAGCATTAGAAAACAACATTACCAAACTTAGGGTCATTCCATATCCTTATTGTTATTGGAACTCAGCTATTTATCGGAAAACAGCTGTATAAATGTAGTCATGGAATGGTTATCACGACGAGTTATTTTACAGAACCCGCATGGAAGACCGGAAAAGAACTGGGTGTCACTTTGTAGGATAGAAACAAGTTAATAGAAAAAAATCAATGAAGTAGCTCTTCCTTATATAACATTCGAACAATACCTTGAACCGTACTATGTAAATCACAATAATAAGAAGACTCAACTTGCCTAATAGGTGTAGCACCACATGCCTATCAAGTTAACGGAACAGACTACCCCCAAAACAATAAAAAATGAACTTCATTACATTAAAAGATACAAAATTTTCGTTCTGGGGAACATCATGAAATCTTAACTTGATGGCGATGGGTCTTGCCGACAAAACACATACATATTTTATCCGCGTTTTGATGGTGCGACCCTTTATGTATGATTTTATACATCGTTGATACATAAAGGTTTACATTCATCACACCATTTATTTTTACATCTACTTCTACCGTTTTGATAACAGCTTTAACATGATAATAGCATGTAAAGTAGGCGTATTCATCTTCTTTATTCTAAATTATCGTCCTGTCCACATATCTTGTACAATTCCGTTTTGGAATAATTCATATGGAAAATAACAATAGCCGTTATCTCCCCAATTTTCTCCCCAGCTGTTTCGAATAATCACAATTTGTTTATCATCGTTATATCCAACAGCACAAACAGCGTGCCCCGCCTGTTGTCCATTTTCTGTAATTACATCATCTGTTCCTGATATAGGTACGATTCCTGTTTTTCTTACTTCCTCAGAATAGTAAAAAGACTTTGTGACTAGAAAACCAAGAACTACAGGCAATCCATGAGCAAGTACAGATTTTAATCGTGGTAAGTCTTGTACACGATTATATTGCCCAATCCGATAAAGTCCAGCATCATTCTCTGCTTTTGAAGACGGTGTATCTCGAAAGTCTTCACTGTAAGGATAATCTACTTCTGGACAGACTCCAATTTTTTCGAGAACACTCATTCCATCTCGAAGAATAGCCCCTTTATCATCTTGAATGTCTCCTTCTATTTCTCGTTCATGATAATACAAAAATAAACGAGATAATGGAACAAATGGACGCCCTGATTGTTTTAATAGATATTCACGTAATCCTGATACAATAGCGTTTGCTGTACAAGAACCAAGATGACCTTGATCAGCAACTTCTGACATCCGATCTCGAAGATCGACTTGTGTTGGAAGGTCTTCCTCATTTCTAAAAAGGTAACTTTGAAACAATTTGTCTCGTAGGTCAATGGGATCTTTTCTCACATTAAGGTATTTAACAATATCATCATTATTAGTAAGGCTAAGAATTGAGTTTTTTTGATGCATGTTTAGTATCTGTCCTTTCTTTATATGGATAAATTATTCAATATATAGACTTAACGTACATATTAGAAAATATGTATCCTATAACTAGAATTAATTTAAATCTACGGTATCCGGTTTTACATTGTTTAGGATTTGCACCCAAGAATCTGTATTCATGCGAGGCAAACCACCAAAAAAGCACCATATAGCTCCATATAGATTAGGGCTTTAACTAAATAATTATTCGTAATGTTTTCCAAGATAATTAACAAATCCTACAGGATGATGTGTAAAATGAATTACAGGATCTCCTGGGTTACCTATACCCTTAAGAGCATGGTTTTTATCAATATATTCGCCTTTTAATTCGATTTCTTCTCCTTCTTTAAGTCCAGAAATCCGTTCTTTTAATCCTAAATTGTCACCATAACGAATTGCACAAAATGCTTCATCTGTAACCACTGATTTGTCAGCACCATCTATATCGATGACCTGAATACCTTGAACTATAAAATGTTGATGCCAATCTCCATGATTATTTTGAACATCTTCTTCAACCTTTTTTATTATTGCTTTAACATGTACAACTGGTCCATGCAATGAAAGAGGATGTCGATGATGATCCATAAAGTGATCCGCTAACGTGTGTCCAAAATGAGGATGATGTTGATTTTGAGTCATAATTTACCTCCATATTTGATTAAATTGTGATATTCACACAAATTAGAGTTCAACACTTCTAACGAATTTATTCAATTAACCCTCATTAATTTCAATAACCATTTTGATCAAACTTTATTTAAAGCCAAGAACAAGCCGGCGGTACAAGACTCCTCGATTTATTCATCTGTTTCAATAACTGTTTCGGAATCAACCATTTCACACGTTACAATGAGGTCCGCTAAGAATTGTCCGTTAATACGATGGCTTCTCACCCATTAATTAACGACTATTGCTGCCCACTAGTCTCATCGATTTTCTTTCTCTATTGGTCTAGACTTAAAATAATTCTCTTAGATTGCTTATTCTTTAATGAACATCTAGTTTCTAGCCGAACTGTTCCAAATGGAGAAGGACGAGTGGATACACGTCTTTGGCTGCATTTTTTCCTATCAGGCAATCGATGTGGTCATAGTTTGGGATAACGTGACGGCGGTACATTTCCTTGCCATTTTTTTCGCATAAGGCGTCGAAGGTGATCGCGGTACTTTCAGGTAGATACACGTCATTTTCGGAACCATATAGTAAGGTGATTGGAATTGAAAGCCTGTCCAGATGAGGTAGATAAACATCTGCACCATCTGAACGTAAAATTCTTCCTTCTCGAAACATCAGTGCAAATTGTTCGAAGGTGGTAATGTTTGAAATTAACATTACATTAATGGTAGGCAAGCTGATCTTTTCTTATCATCCTACATGTGAATTTACCTTAATCGTTTGCTTGATTGGCATAGGATATACTCGACATACTTAGTAGGGTTGATAGAGAAAGTCCGTTTTAAAATTTGGAATCGAAGTGAGTAATAAAGCATAATTATAACTATTGAAAATAAAGTAATTAAGCTAATTTATTTCCAACTCAGAAACCCGCATCAACTCACTTTAATACTTTATTTCTATCAGACAATGTTACGAGGAGTGTGTTAGATGACATATGCATGGCAGGTTCGGCACGGACTTACATCAGCCCAATTTCAAGCTGAATTCAACTCACTAGTATCCCAAAGATATCGACTCATCGATATTAGCGGTTACGGAGTAGGTGAAGTCGATCGTTATGCTGCTGTCTGGGAACAGTCGCCAGGTCCGGAGTGGCAGGCTCGGCACGGACTATCCTCCGCGGATCATCAAGCCTTATTCAGGACCATGACTTCTCAAGGATACCGTCCAGTGCGCGTCAGCGGTTATGAAGTAGGCGGCAGAGATTGCTACGCATCCCTCTGGGAAAAAATTGCCGGTCCGGAGTGGCGCGCTCACCATGGCTTGACCGCGGCTCAATATCTAGCCGAATTTAACAACCTCATTTCGCAAGGATTTCGACTGATAGACCTGTGCGGATATACCGTAGCTGGTCAGCCTCGATTCGCGGCGATTTGGGATAAATCGCCAATCGCCAATTGGGTCGCTCGCCACGGCCTAAGCTCTGCTCAGTACCAGGCTGAGTTCAACCATTGGAGCAACCAAGGATTTATACTGTGGCGCGTAAGTGGGTACGAGGTTGCCGGCCAAAACTATTATGCGGTGATTTGGATAAAAGGACCAGCTCTCACATGGTTAGCCCGCCACGGCCTGAGTCCTGCTGAGTACCAAGCTGAGTTTAATTCCATGCTGTCCAGAGGATTCCGTCTAGTTCAGGTTAATGGAAATCCATTACGCGGAGAAGTGCGATTTGCAACAATTTGGCACAAGCCTTACCTGTCCGATAGTGATCTAGCGTTCATCCAGCAGACTGTGACGACCTTCATGAACAATCACAGGATCCCAGGAGTATCCCTAGCTCTCACCTACCAAGAGCGATTAGTCTTCGCTCAAGGATATGGCCTTGCCAATCAGGCAACAAATGAACCAGTCAGGATCAATCACCTATTTAGAATAGCCAGCGTCTCGAAACCGATTACTTCGGCAGCGGTGTTTAAATTGATCGAAGCTGGACGGCTAAATCTTGGCGATAGAGTGTTTGGTCCAAACGCTATCCTCGGCACCACTTACGGTAAACAGCCATATGGCAAAAATATCGACCAAATATCGGTACAACATCTTCTAGAACATACTAGCGGCTGGGCGCAAACACAGGATCCGATGTTTAGCCATTTCAACTTAAATCAAGCCGAGCTTATCTCATGGATGCTTGATGAAGATAACGCACCATTGACTTATGTGCCGGGACGGACTTTCGATTATCTCAACTTTGGTTACTTGCTGCTCGGCCGAGTGATTGAACGAGTTTCAGGTATGTCCTATGCTGACTATGTTCGACAGCACGTCCTCGCGCCCTGCGGTATTACTGATATGCATATTGCCGGTGACACTCTCGAGGATCGTCGAAAGAACGAAGTTGTATATTACCCACAAAGCAGCTGGAATCCTTACACGATCCGGGTTTCTCGCATGGACGCACATGGAGGTTGGATCGCGTCTGCAACAGATCTCGTTCGTTTCCTCGTTCACGTCGATCGTTTCGCCTCTAAGCCGGACATCCTGAACATAGGATCCCTAGCGACGATGTACACAACCACGACTGCACCAAGAATAGATGGAAGCCCTTCAAGTTACGCAAAGGGATGGGACATTCATCCTTCTGGTAATTATTCTCACATCGGAGACATACCAGGTTCGGCTTCAATCGTCGTGCGGACGCATCACGGATATTGCTGGGCCGTGTTAGTCAACTCTCGTAACGACACACAATTGAAAAGAATACGCACCGACCTCGACAACCTGGTATGGACGATTATTGAGCGCATCAAAGATTGGCCGGCTTATGATTTGTTCTGAAACCGATGACAAGGCAAAGTAGAGTATCACGCACATAGCAACCCAAATGGTGACGAGCACTATACCAATGCAACTTAGTCAAAAACACGCAATGATTTACGTGTGTAAGTGGTGGACTCCATTTCATCGAATGAAGCGAACTTAACGCCTTACTCTATTCCAATCTGTAGGCCAAAAAAGTTGCTCGGTGTGCTATCTACATTAGAACAAGTTTCCTTGCTAAGGAGTAGCGCTGTGGTAAAAGGTCAAGGTTATGCCTACCTTGTCCTCTGGGATTTTTCCGTTTATGTTCCACATGTAAAGACTTGACGATTGTTCCAGAACAGTAAATGTATTGTTTTAGTTTCCGTAAAGACCATTTGTATAACCGCTTGTTCCCTAATAAAACTGAAAATGTGTTAATCAAAAAACACAATAGAACGAAGTATAGCTAAAGTTTCATTAAGCATACTGCGAGCTTGATTAATTGTTGGACAAGAGCACATGACCACTTGCCAATATTGTGTTCCTGTTTTGTGGAGATGGATGATTGATACTCTACATCCGCCTTTGTTTCCTGCAACTTCTGATCTTGTAACCACTACATCGGAGAAACCGTTTCGCCTAAATTTTTGCTCTATAGCCCTTTTTAGGTCTGCAAGAGTGTGTTGACCCATATCCGTTATACTAGAGTTAGCCATAAGTGCAGAACCCTGACGACTATCCCCAGAAAAAGGTTGATTATCCCAATTTAACATATATGGGTAATAATATTGATAATGATAAGGACTATATTGGTATTTTCCATTTGAATGTAGATACAAAATAAATCTCCCCTTTTTTCACTTTATTTCTTTTTAGGTTATGTAGGGATTTATTTGAACGTTCTTGCTCTGAAGTAATCGTAATAATTATTATTTTTGGATAAATATTCAATTTTGATTAATATTTCAATTATTTTCCTTGTAAATATCAGAGTAACAAAGCAACCCTATACTCTATGGATGATGAAATCATTTATGGTCAGGAGTTCTATCGGCTTGTCTTTGGAAAGGATGTTAAAACTTTTTTAAGATTGCATTTACATTAAAAAGTTTTAATAGGAAGTAATAAACAACCAAAAAAGAAAAAATGTCAAATCAAGACATAGCAAATAAATATATATATATTTATGGAATTAGTTTCCATAATTTCATTCAACTTATAAAGAAATTTATGGGCCAATCACCAGGGGAACCTCGGAAATTATCCCCTGAACAAAAACTGGAATTAGTTCAAGTAATGCAAAGAAACTGCCAGTCAATGTTGGTTTCCCAACTAAATATAATTGGACCTTGGCGAGCATTGCAGCTTTCATCAAAAGAGAGTGGAACCAAACCTAACTCTTTGTGGGGTGTCCCGACTTTTACACGATTTAGGTCTTAGTTATACGAAACCGACTTATACGTTGGCAAAAGCTGACCTAGTGAAACAAAAAGAATTTATCGAAGATTCCTTTCCTTCTTATAAAATAACTCATAAATGAGGAAATTGAATATCTTCTGTTTCAGGATGAGTCCATGATTCGTTATTACCAAGCTCTTCAGCATACATGGATTTTAAAAGGGAAGCAGCGAATTATTCCCACTTACGGAAAACACCAAGGTGTCAAGCTCATTGGTACACTTAACTATGAAAAAGGTGATTTGTTTTGTGTAGAAGAAGAACGTTATGATGCTGAAGCGTTTCTTCGTTTTCTTAAAATTCACTATTTGAAGCAAATGTAGTACAAATGATGGACTGGGTGAATAAATGTTATTAAACCCTTATGTGCCAAGAGGTTTAGCTGGTGGCACAACTAATCATATTGCCACCACAAATAGTGATTAGTTGTAGGGTTTTGTGTAGATGTTTAATAGGAGTTATTTTGGATTATAGTACACTTTTATTAGCAGGCATTAACAAGAGATTTTTTTGCCAACATCTTGGCGAATCGAAAAAGAATCAGTAGGGAAGGAAATAACATCTGAGATACTGGATCCCTTAAGACCTTAGTTCATAGTTATAACAAGGAGAAGCTCATTGTATATCTCCACAACCCAGACCCTGATTATTATACAAGAGTTTTAGGTAGAATAGGATTACAATTAATAGTTGAGAAGGGGGAACTGCCAGAAATTACACTGGAGTACGATGGAGCATAAATGAAAAGGATATGGGCAAAAAAATATCTGTTTTGAGTTGAGTATTGCGGACGGAATGAGCCAGCTGTGCGGTGTTTTGAGCCACTGTTTGCGGACATCTGAGCCAGTAAGTGCGGGAAAGAGATCCACTATCATAAAATTATATAATAAGAAACTTTGACAAACAATTTAACACACAGTATAAGGGCCGCTCTACTTTACCTAAGATAGGGCAAATTCGGTAGTCCGCCACCATTGACTTAACTTTTGTCCGTGTTGTGGAACTATTGCAGGTGTGGCATAAATAATACCTAAAAGGCACACCTGCTCAGACATGATAACACGGACAAGTCGATTCTAAGCATTCGCCGGCGGGGCCCCGACCCCTTCCAGCGTCTGCAAAGAATCGGGCGTTACAGTCAATGGCAAGCAGCTTCGCTGTGGCTCTGGCTCTACTCCATGAATGAGTAATTCTATTAGTGGCTCTCTATTCCGCAAATGATGGCTCTTTTCTCCGCAATGAATGGCTCAA
>NZ_JAGYPM010000001.1:35238-883363 GCF_018343665.1 Cytobacillus citreus | reverse complement strand
TCTGCAAAGAATCGGGCGTTACAGTCAATGGCAAGCAGCTTCGCTGTGGCTCTGGCTCTACTCCATGAATGAGTAATTCTATTAGTGGCTCTCTATTCCGCAAATGATGGCTCTTTTCTCCGCAATGAATGGCTCAAAACTCCGCATATGTGGCTCAATTCATTCGCAATAATCATGAGTGTTTCATTACTTCGTATAAAGGAACATTTAACAATGTTACGGATCCTTTATCCTCATCTCTGATTCCTCATGTCTTTTGTGTCCCTAAAATTTAGATTCTTATAAATAATATCGTTTTTATTAAAAATATGGATATTGGATATCAAGAGGAGGTCATTTATGTACAAGATGTGCAGCACTATAGCTCATTTTGCTACAACATCAAAAAAGAGCCGATTCTTTCTACAGCAAGGTTACATATCGTAAATCAATGGATCTAAAAACAGAAAGAAGATGGAGTGGCGGTTGCTACGATAGAAAGGAGGCGATCCAGTCTATTTACTATTTACAAATTCTATACACCGTTCGCGTAATGTTAATAACAGGTTTACGTAATGTGGCACTCACAAAACTAAAAGTAAAAGATGTAAGCTTTGAAGAGCAAGTGATTCACTATGATGCAGGGATATTTAATTCTAAAAATAAAATACAGATATTTCCTACTCCATCTAAACTTCTTTCACTATTAAAGGAACATTTAAAATCTAATCAATTACAACAACCAGAAGACACGTTACTCGTCGGTTTAAAAGGGTATCCATTACGTGCCAAACAGTTTAATCGGATTACCGACAAAATATGTGATTAATTAGAATGGCCGGGGGATTTGCATGTCACTCCGCATGGGTTTAGAGCATCCATTGCAACCATTTTACATGAACGAGATGTAAGTCGTGACACCATTAAATTTTTACTTGGTTGTAGTGATAAGATCTATACCCTGCATTCTTATTTGTGTCGTCATCGAAAAAAACTAAATCGTTTACGTCATGAATTGACTTTAATTGAACAAGAAAAAGAAGAGGAGGTAGAACTGCTTAAAAAAAGGAAAGGGAAAAACATAGAAAATAAGGAAGGTGCTGAAGTTGTTGTCCTACATAACCCGGTAAAAGAAGCTCCATCAAATCATTCAAATATGATTTCACAGGAAGAATTTCTCCAAATTATGAAGGTCAATAAAACAGCTGCAATGGCATTAGTTGAGAAAACCTTGTTGCTTAGGTAGCTTTTTTCCTTATTAATTAAATTAAAACCGAAAAGAAGCAATGGTTTTCTTTTTTGATTCAAAATCAATATGCGTGTAAACCTGTGTATTGGCCAATGATTCATGTCCCAGAAGTTCTTGTAAGGTTCTTATGTCGACCTTTTCTTGAGGCATATGTGAGACATCTCCAAATTCGTCTTCATTCTCTGCTTTTACTTGCTGCAATAACAACGTTGAAAACGTATGCCGTAAATGATGCAACGAAAAGCGGTGGGGAGGGAGGCAAGCCTTTTTCAACACTTCTTTAAAGATGACATGTAGCCCCCATGGGTTTAGAACTTTCCCATTCTTGTTTCGAAATACAGGCTCCTCTGGATGTGTCTGATATTCCTTTAAAGACTCTTTATATTTTTTTAATAAGGGCAACATCATGGAATGAAGCGGGGGCAAGCACTCTTTTTTTCCTTTCCCGAAAACGAGAACAGTTCCATTATAAAAATCGATTTGTTCCCAAGTGAGATCCACAAGTTCCTGTCGTCTCATTCCGGTTGTCGCAAGCATTTTAATCATGGTTTCATTTCGAAAGGCAAGTGGATGGGGATCCTGCTCCAGGAACGAAAACAGCTTTTTGAGTTCTTCCATATTCATATAAACCGGAAGCTTCGAATGGTGTTGGATGAATAATTTTGTTCGATCTCTAGATAAAGTAAAAATTCATCCATTGCTTGCTGGTATTGCATGTGAACGACCTCCAAATTTTATCTTATTTGGACGTACCCAAACATTATCGTCAAGTTGCGAATGTTTATTATGTGAAGTTGAGAGGTTAGTTATAGTTCTGTTAAGGATTTATTCTAGTTTACATAATATATATTATAGGAAGTAATAAATTACAAAGCAAAACCTATCTCAATTCAAAAGTATACTTAAAATAGTGAGACGAGATATAAAAATTTATGTTTTTATTTCTTAATTTTATTTATCATTCAGTTTATTTATTAAACCTTATGTATTAAACCATTTGTCTTAGTCGTACTCGGATAAATGGTTTAATACATGATTATTGATAAATCATCATATTTTCTCGGCTAGTAATGTTAACGCAAATTATAATTGTAGTCGTTCAATAATTTTTACTCACCTATTAACCTTACTTGATCACATTTAGTTAACATAATAATTTTATATACTACCTCACTGCTAATTTGCTATTTTTATTCACTATTTTGCGTGGAATTAAAGAATATTTCTGTATCGTCTTTCTTCTTATCTTGTATTTTCTTGCTATCTCCCATTTTATTATCTGATTCGTAGCTCTTTTTAAATGAAGGATTACTTTCTTTTTTCACTACTTCCTACCTCCTTTATCATTTATAATGTGGTTTTATCAAGCGAATATGTATTATTTCTCTTGAATTATTGGAAATAACTCGGTAAATGTTAAATCACCAATGAAAAAAACACAGGATATAGTTCCTGTGTCGTCATGTTTTCAAACTAAATAAGTAAAAGTTTTTATTACGTCTCAATTAGTTGGGGCGCGGAACTTAAATACTGGCGAGGGGTTCCGAAGTAAATCATTTTATTATACTCTTCGAAATTTGATTCAAATTGAATGTATATGGGGGAATTCAAAAGCCATGGGTAATTTGAGAAAAATATGCGGTCACCAAATATGATCCCTGATAATGCATGTTTTACTTCTCGCTCGAAAATCATGAAACGAATTTTCGCATATTGCTTATCAAAATCTTGATCACTTATAAAAATTTTACCACTTAAAACATACTCTCCCAGCTGCGGAATCCATTCTGCCATGACTTCATCTCTGAATGAAAAATTTTGTGGATTAGGATTATAATGATATCCAATACTTAAAAACCACTCACCTGTAGATTTAGATTGTGTTAATGTATATTTTCTGCCATCTACAGGCCTAAATTCAGTTGTTGGCGGTAAATACATTACACTTACTTTTGATGGATCTAAATTATTCATGATAAGCGACTCCCTCCGCATTAAGTTAGGAACACCACTTACCATATTTTATGTATTAGGCAAGAAAAATGTGACAATCGCCTATTTCCCTCTTTTTATCTTATTAGATTCCATTATTTTCGAATTCTTCAATGCCCACTTTCCGTTTTCGAATAGCCAGATCGTTTCAACTCGGGCAATTCTATCCGAATGATATACTCCACTTATTGCTTGGATTCCCTTTAATCCATAAGTTTTACCTTCAACATGAACGGGCTTCAATGTAGAATAAGCATCTACCATTAATTCTGTAGGCTCACTTAATTTTCCATTTTGATAAAGTCCTAACATTTCGTAGTTTTTAGTTCGACTCTTTAAATCAAGTGTATATGATTCACCTATATCTTGAATGGTGATACTTGCCTTATAACTATCTAAAAATTGACTCATAATAACGAGGGGATCTGGGACAGTTATATCCAATAATTTATTATTCTTTAAAGTGTATAAATAGTGATTGGTAATACGACCCCTGCTGCCAGTTTCTACACTTATATATACATCTTTAGTTCGATCATGATTTAAATCTACAAACTTAGCTTTCGGTTTTAAACCGCCATCAATATTCACTGTAAATGATTGATTATTTGATGTTACAACCTCCATTTGGAACTCTCTAAAAAAATCGGATTCCCCCTCATAAGGAATTCCTTTAATAACAATCGTATCTTTTTTACCATCCCCAGTTAAATCAACCCTATCTTTCAAAATCGTTACCTTTTTATTTGAAGCTTTATCACCAGCGTAAGCTCCTGTAATAGCTGACATAGAAATAAGAAAGAATGCTGCCAAAGCAAAGACTATCTCTTTTTTCACTTATGATACCCTCCCTAGACACATCTGTTATTTATTTTGTCCATTTTTGGGAAATAAATGTATCGTTTCCAATATTTTTTAAATTTTCTTCTATTGGATCTGATTCGTTATACTAAAAAACCCCTTGCCTAAAAATAGACAAGAGGTAATAACATTAAATTATTTTCTTTATAGCTTCTTCTTTTGTTTCCCAGCACTCAATTCCATCTAAGCCCGGAATTGAATCCGCATAGAATACTGGATCTTTTCCTTCTTTACGCTGAGCTTTATAATCTTTTAACGCAGCAATTGCAACTTTTCCTAGCATAACGATTGCCACAAGGTTTATTAGAGCCATTATTCCCATGAATAAATCAGCAAGGCTCCATACAGTTGCTAAATCAACTACAGCTCCAAAAATAACCATACCAACAACTGCTAGACGATAAATAAATAATGCTGTTGGACTATTTTTGATAAATTCAATATTCGTTTCACCATAATAGTAGTTTCCAATGACAGAAGTGAAAGCAAACAGAAATATTGCGACTGCAATGAAAATGGGTGCCCAAGACCCGACATGTTCTGTCATTGCAGCTTGTGTTAATTGAATTCCTGTTAGATCTGATGTTGAAAAATCACTATATAAGAGGATGATGAATGCAGTAGCTGAACAAATTAGAATCGTGTCAACGAACACACCTAAAGTTTGAATCAACCCTTGTTTAACGGGATGTGTGACTGCAGCTGTTGCGGCTGCGTTAGGAGCACTACCCATACCTGCTTCATTCGAGAATAGCCCCCTCTTAATCCCCATCATAATAGCTGCACCAAATGTACCGCCAATAGCTTGTTCCATACCAAACGCACTTTTTATTATCATGGAAATTATATGCGGGATCTCTGTAATATTTATGATAACAATAATAATTGCAACAATAAGGTAAATTACAGCCATGATCGGCACAACCACTTGTGACACATTTGCAATCCGCTTTACTCCTCCAAAAATGATAATCGCTGTCATCGCAGCAAGCACAAGTCCAATTGAAAGACGGCTTATTCCAAAGGCTTCATTAAAGGCTAAAGAAATGGTATTAGATTGAACAGAATTAAATACAAGACCAAAGCAGAATGTAATGATAATGGCGAATATAATCCCCATCCAGCGTTTTTTCAAGCCTTTTTCCATGTAATATGCTGGTCCTCCGCGGAAACCATCCTTATCCTTCACCTTATATATTTGGGCAAGTGTACTCTCTATGAAACTAGAAGCTGCACCTAAAAAAGCGATTAACCACATCCAAAAAACAGCTCCAGGGCCACCTGTTGCAATTGCTGTAGCTACTCCGGCTATATTTCCTGTTCCAACACGTGATGCAGCACTTATGCAAAATGCTTGAAATGATGATATTCCTCTTTTACCGTCAGCGGAAATAAGAGATTTATCCCCCAGTATCCGAAACATTTCTCCGAAGTAACGAAATTGAACAAAGTTACTTTTCAAACTAAAATATAAACCTAATAAAATTAATACTGCAATTAATATATAAGTCCAAACAATTTCATTAAGAAATCCTACCCCAGATTCTAAGCTTTTTAAAAAAAGTTCCATAATTACCCCCTGGTTGTATTATTTCTTTGGTGACATGCATTTGATCATTCTGAAAAAACATTACTTTTAATAATCTATCAAATTAATAATTAATAGACAAGTTAACTTTAAAGATTTTTCGCTTTACAATATATTGAAATAATGGAGATGTATCAATAAAGTAAATTCCTTTATTAAAACAGAAAAACTGTTAAATTCACGATAAAGAGGCATCTCAAAGTCGAATACTCGACTTATAAGACTGCCCCTTTACTTGTCACACTTCAGTATTATTTCTTTCTTCAAATACTTCGCTTTTCCAAGCAAATAATGCTTTTCCACTTTCTGATTCATCAAAAATGAAAGATCCATTAGAATATCGATCATTAAATCGAATATTTGAGACTTTGATTGATTCAATCGAACCTTTTTCAGTTTCGATAAAAATGTCGTCATTTTCTCTTGCAATAAGAGAAGCGATAATTCTGTGAGGATTTGATTTTAATTCTCTTAGCATGACAACACCCCGTTTTGCTCGGGAAGAGCGTTCAAATTCCGATAACTTCATCTTTTTAATTGCGCCTCTTTGGGTGACAATTACAACTGATTGTTCATGTTGATTATCAATTAACTGGCCTCCAGTAACGAAGTCGCCATTTTTTAAATTAATTCCTTTAACTCCAGCTGCTCTCGTACCAACAATATTCACTTCTTCCTCATGAAACCAAAGTCCATATCCATTATACGTGGATAAAAACAATTCTTTCGTCCCATCTGTTTTATGAACAGCGATGACTTCATCACTATCTTTAACATTTATTGCAACAAGTGGCTTTGAATGGCGCTGTACTTGATAGAGAGAAAGCTCAGTTTTCTTAACCATCCCACTTTTTGTTACAAATACTAAAAATGAGTCGGAATCAAAATCTTTAACTGGAATAGCTTTAATAATTGACTCTTCACCATCAATCGGAATGATATTGGCAATATGCTGACCTAGATCTTTCCATCGTATATCTGGAAGCAAATGAACAGGGCAATACAAGTAATTCCCTTTATTTGTAAACAACAGTAATACATCGGTTGTGTTCATTTCTAATTGTGCCAGCAAACGGTCGGAATCCTTCATGCCAAAATCCTGCCCATTTGAAGCAGCAAAAGAACGCTGACTTGTTCTCTTAACATAACCTTCCTTTGTTACTGTTACGATTACATCTTCACTTGCGATAAGGACTTCAAGATTAATTTTAATTTCTTCAATCTCGGCTTCAATCACTGTGCGACGATCATCGGCAAAACGCTTTTTCACATCTTTTAGCTCTTTTTGAATAACAGCGTAAAGCTTTTTCTCACTCTCTAAAATGGCGGTAAACTCAGCAATTTTCTTAGCCAACTCTTCAGCTTCTGCTTGAAGTGCCGTAATATCCGTATTCGTCAAACGGTATAGCTGTAAAGAAACAATCGCTTCTGCCTGTGGTTCAGTAAAGGCAAACTTAGCAATTAAATTATCTTTCGCATCACGTTTATCTTTTGAAGCACGGATAGCAGCAATGACTTCATCGAGGATGGAAAGTGCCTTCATTAGACCTTCGACAATATGCTGGCGTGCTTGTGCTTTTTCTAAGTCGAATGATGTTCTTCTTATAACAACTTCTTTTCGATGCTGGATATATGCATCAAGCAGTTCTCTTAACCCCATTAGTTTAGGATGTCTATTATAAATAGCCACCATATTAAAGTTATAAGTGACCTGTAAATCACTATTTTTGTATAAATAATGGAGGACACCCTCTGGATCTGCATCTTTTTTTAGTTCTACAACAATCCGTAATCCTGTCCGATCCGTCTCATCACGAACTTCTGAAATCCCTTCAACTTTGCGGTCAAGTCTAAATTCATCGATCTTCTTTACAAGATTTGCCTTATTCACTTCATACGGTATTTCGGTAACGACAATTTGCTTTTTTCCGCCTCGTAAATCTTCAATCTCCGCTTTTCCACGGACAATTATTTTTCCTTTGCCAGTTTCATAGGCCTTCTTAATACCCTCAACACCTTGAATAATACCACCGGTCGGAAAATCAGGTCCTTTTATATATTTCATCAGGTCATCTACAGAACATTCTGGATGATCCATACGATGAATAACACCATCAATCACCTCATTCAGGTGATGGGGTGGAATTTCTGTCGCATAGCCTGCTGAAATTCCTGTTGACCCATTTACTAAAAGATTTGGGTACATAGCGGGTAAAACGGTCGGTTCATTCGATGTATCATCAAAGTTCGGAACAAGATCAACCGTTCTTTTTTCAATATCCTTTAGTAATTCAGATGAAATTGGAGAAAGCCGCGCTTCTGTGTAACGCATTGCAGCTGGAGGATCCCCATCTATGCTCCCGTTATTCCCATGCATTTCAACGAGAAGATTACGAACCTTCCATTCCTGGCTCATCCGAACCATTGCATCGTAAACTGAAGTATCCCCATGCGGGTGATAGTTACCGATTACATTACCGACTGTTTTCGCTGATTTCCTAAAGCCTTTATCATGTGTATTGCCTTCAACATGCATCGCATATAAAATCCTGCGCTGAACAGGCTTCAACCCATCTCTAGCGTCAGGTAATGCACGTTCCTGAATAATATATTTACTATAGCGGCCAAAACGATCGCCTAGAACATCTTCAAGAGGGAGGTCGCGAAATTTCTCAACTGATGACATTAGTCAATCTCCTCCTCTAATACGGAAATATTTTCATTTTCGAGAATGCTGGCATCCTCTTCTAGTCCAAATGCCACATTCGTTTCAATCCACTTCCTGCGCGGCTCTACTTTATCGCCCATAAGGGTAGTAACTCGGCGTTCTGCTCTTGCAGCATCATCAATTCTAACTCGAATCAATGTCCGTGTTTCTGGATCCATTGTTGTTTCCCACAGCTGATCAGCATTCATTTCACCAAGTCCTTTGTAACGCTGCAGCATATACCCTTTTCCAACCTTTTTGATCGCGTCTTGTAGGTCATCTTCGCTCCATGCGTACTCAATCGTTTCTTTTTTACCTGCTCCTCTGCTTACTTTATATAATGGAGGAAGAGCAATAAAGATTTTTCCTGCATCCAATAGCGGCTTCATATAACGATAGAAAAAGGTAAGAAGGAGGACTTGAATATGTGCTCCGTCCGTATCAGCATCTGTCATAATAATAACCTTGTCATAATTGACATCATCTAGGTTAAAATCAGCACCGACTCCAGCACCAACAGCATGGATAATCGTATTGATTTCTTCATTTTTAAAGATATCCTGAAGCTTAGCCTTCTCTGTATTAATTACTTTACCACGAAGTGGGAGAACAGCTTGAAAGCGTCGATCTCGACCTTGTTTGGCAGAACCTCCTGCAGAGTCTCCTTCCACTAAATATAATTCATTCTTCTGTGGATTTCGTGATTGGGCTGGTGTTAATTTTCCTGAAAGAACAGCATCAGCACGTTTTCTTTTCTTTCCGCTCCTAGCATCTTCGCGGGCTTTACGGGCTGCTTCCCTTGCCTGATATGCTTTTATTGCCTTTTTAATTAACAAGGAACTAACGTTCGGGTTCTCTTCAAGGAAATAGGATAAATGCTCAGAAACTACCGCATCAACTGCTGAACGGGCTTCACTCGTTCCAAGCTTTCCTTTCGTCTGCCCTTCAAACTGAAGCAAGTCTTCTGGAACACGAACAGAAACAATCGCTGTGAATCCTTCTCGAATATCAGAACCATCAAGATTTTTATCCTTTTCTTTCAGAAGATTGACCTTTCTTGCATACTCATTAAAAATACGAGTCATAGCCGTTTTCGATCCTGCTTCATGTGTACCGCCATCTTTTGTTCGAACATTATTGACAAAAGAAAGAACATTCTCAGAATAACCATCATTAAATTGGAAGGCGAAATCCACTTCTATGCCATTTTGCTCTCCTTCAAAGCTAACTACCGGGTGAAGAATATCCTTTTCCTCATTTAAATATTCAACAAATGCTTCTATGCCATTTTCATAATGAAATATTTCCTGAACACCATTTCGTTCATCAACGATTTCTATTTTCATTCCTTTTAAAAGGAAAGCTGATTCTCGAAGACGCTCACATAATGTTTCATAGTTATATGTGGTTGTCGAAAAAATCGACGTATCTGGCTTAAAATGAATGATTGTACCTGTTTGATTCGTTTTACCTTTTTTCTCAAGAGTCGTAACGGGTTTTCCGCCATCTTCGAAACGCTGTTCATACACAAAACCATCCCGTTTGATCTTAACGATTAGCCATTCGGAAAGAGCATTAACAACAGATGCCCCTACGCCATGAAGTCCCCCGCTCGTTTTATAGCCGCCTTGTCCAAATTTTCCACCTGCATGTAAAACGGTTAAAATGACTTCTGGAGTAGGTTTCCCCATACGATGCATGCCAGTTGGCATACCCCGTCCTTTATCTACAACACTAATTGAATTATCTTTATGTATTTTGACAATAATATGATCCCCGTAACCTGCTAATGCTTCGTCAACAGCGTTATCGACAATTTCATATACAAGATGGTGAAGACCCCTTGCATCTGTACTTCCAATGTACATTCCCGGGCGTTTTCTAACTGCCTCGAGCCCTTCTAATACTTGTATGGCATCATCATTATAGTCAAAAGCTTCCTGATTTCTTGCCACTAACATACCCCTTTCATTTACTGCAACAAAAATATTGCTAAATATGTTAATACAATCATTTACGTATTCGTCTAAAAAGGTTTTTATCCTTTTATTATTGTAGGTCACTTAATTACAGAACGAATGTTCGTTGTATGTATTTTACCATATTTTTAAAAAGCGTCTATGCTTTATTGTATCTATTTATTTTCATTTGGCAAATGGCTTTTTTTCTATATCGGCTGATTTAGCGGTTTTTTAAAAAAAAGAAAAAACATGAGACCAATAAAGATCTCATGTCATTTTATTATTTTGTTAATGCATGTTCTACCTTAATACAACGGTCCATTACTACCGTAAAACCCTTGTCCTTCAAGAAGTTATAAGCATCTTCGCTAATACAGCCAAGCTGCGACCAAAAGACATCAGCATCGATTTCAGCAAACACCATTGCCACTTCTAACAGATGCTCTGAACGTCGGAAAACGTTCACAATATCGACATGACCTTCAATTTCTTTCAAGCTCTTGACAGCTTTTACACCCAACACTTCGCCTACAGTGGGATTTACTGGTATGATTTCGTAACCTGCGTCCTGCATCGCTTTAGATACCATATAAGAAGTTCTTTCAGGGTTTCCGCTTAACCCAACAACCGCAACCCGTTTTGCTTTTTTTAAAATGACGCCGAGCTCATCCCGACTAGGAATTTCAATTGTCATATATGGACCCTCCAAAAAATTATGATTACAATACATATTCCCATATTACCGAAAATTAATAAGTTTTACCAATGAATGAGAAAAAAATGATTTTGGAAGGGGCTATTTCTATATTCAATAAATAATTGATTCTAGTCTTTTTGTCAAACGTTTGATTGATTTATTTGATTCCTTTAATATAATCTCCTTGTCAATCGTGTTCATCCTTCTATTTTCCATTAAAATTTTCCCATTTACGATGGTTGATTCCACATCTGCTCTTGTTGCAGAATAGACAATTCTTGAGATGGGATCAATATCAAAGGAAGGATATACATGAAAATCATTTAAATTTAAAATGGCAAGATCCGCTTTTTTGCCTTGCTCAATACTGCCTATCTCATGTTCCATTCCCACTGCTTTTGCACCACCAATGGTTGCCATTCGAAAAACCGTTCTAGCATTCATGGCTGTTGGTCCATGAGCAGGCTTCTGAATGATGGCTGCAAGTCTCATTTCATTGAACATATCAAGGTTATTATTACAAGGAGCTCCATCCGCTCCAAGACTAACATTGGCATGCGATTCGAGAAGGAATGGGACTTCAGCGATACCAGATGCGAGCTTTAAATTCGAACCAGGGCAGTGGCTGACCTTAACTCCCCGTTCCTTAATGATTCTCTTTTCTTCTTCGTCCAGCCATACACAATGGGCAAGAATCAGCCTATCATTTGCTAGACCAATGCTATCTAAATAAACAACATTCCTCATACCATGTTCACGCTCTACTATTAATATTTCATTTGCATTTTCAGAGGCGTGCGTATGGACTCTTACATGATATTTGGCTGAAAGGTCTCTTACATTTGTTAATAATTCCTCCGTGCATGAGACAACAAACCTTGGACAAAATGCATATTGGACTCTACCGCCGTCATGATTATGCCATTTTTCAAGTAAGTCAACGCTTTTCTGAATGGATTCCTTTGTATTTTCTCTTAAAAGTACCGGGACTTCTTCCCCTTTATCCATCATGACTTTTCCGGCTAAAGCACGGATTCCGCTTTCGGCAATTGCTTTAAAAGCAGAGTCAGTATGATGAACGGTTTCCATATCAACAACGGTGGTAGTCCCGCTTTGTAATAACTCTCCAATGCCTAGCATGGCAGAATAATAAATAGATTCCTCGTCATGAGATGCTTCAAGCGGCCAAATTTTTTGCTTCAGCCAATCCATTAATTCCAAATCATCAGCCTGTCCTCTGAACAATGTTTGGCAAAGGTGAATATGTGTCTGGATAAATCCTGGAATTACTGTTCGGCCAGTTGCATCGATTACTTTGCTTGCAAAATGAGAAAGGTTTTTTCCGATTTCAACAATACGATCTTCTTCTATATAGATATCCCCTTTTAGTATCTCTTCCTTTTCATTCATCGTTATGATTTCGGCATTTTTTATTAAAATACTGCTCATTTGACTCCTCCGCGAAATGGATTAGGCTCTGCTATCGTTTTTTCATCAAAAGATAAAATTAAAGCTTTATAAAAATCGATGGAGCGTCTATAAGAGGAAATACTAACCCATTCATTTGGCTGATGAGCTAATTTCTCATCTCCAGGTCCATATATTAACGTCGGTATTTCACTTCTAGGGTTGAGAACTGCTGCATCTGTGTAGTAAGAAACACCTGAGCAGTTAGAGTCTGATTCATTTTTGATGGCCAAGGCAAATTGAATGATGTCTGATGAGGTCGAGGTTAAAATAGGCGGCCGATCCAAGATCTTTGTAATACTATATTTATAGATTTTATTTTTTTCAATGAGGCTATCTAATTTTCTATTTAATTCATCAACTAACGTCTGATGAGATTGTGGAGGTACCGTCCGAATATCCACTCGAATTGTACATCTATCAGGAATGACATTTGTTTGAATACCGCCCTCAATCATCGTTACAGCTAAACTGCTCTTACCAAGAGGCTGCTTCTCCATTCGCCAAACTACTTTCAAAGAATCCAATAAACAAATAATGTCCACCATATGGTCTACAGCATTTATTCCTTGTTCAGGCATTGAACCGTGAGCAGTTTTTCCGTAAGCAGTAATTTCGAGCCATAGAGCTCCTTTATGTCCGACTACTACCTTTTCATTTGTAGGCTCGCCTATGACAAGTGCATCAATCACTCTTGCTTCGTTTCCTTCTAGAAAGACCCTAGCACCACAGCTATCCACTTCTTCACCGGCAGTTGCCAAAAATGTAATCGTTGCAGGAGGTGTTTTCTTTTCTAAAAACAAGGATTCAAGAGCGAGATACATGGCTGCTAAGCCGCTTTTCATGTCAGAGGCCCCTCTTCCATATATCTTATCCTCAACGATTTCACCTGAATAAGGATGACAATCCCATTCAGCCTTACCCGGTGAAACCGTATCCATATGGCCACATAGGAATAAGTGCTTTTCTCCACGTCCTTTAATGGTTACCTCAAAATTGCTTCGATTTTCTTCAAGATATGTTACTTTGTATGGCAGGCCTATTTTCTTGCACCTTTCAATAAAAACTTCCGTTACTTTATGCTCGTTTCCAGGCGGATTTGAACTATTTGTGCGGAGCAAACTTTGAAGAAATTGAATCTCATCCATTTATTCCGCCTCCACAATTTGCATTTTTAATGAAGTTACCTTCCATCCATTCACAGGAGCCATATCCTGTGAACAAGTTGTGCAAGCAATAACAACATCATCCAATGCCTTTAATCTTACATAATCACCTGGTTTTGAAAGTGGTTCTTCGATTACATAATCACCCGAATCATCTAGAACATTATTCATAAAAAGATTGATTGGATCCGGAATGACAACAGGTTGAATGTTATACTTTTTTAGAGCTGTTTCAAGATTATCGTGGCAATTTGGATGATCCTCTTTATCGAAATCAATTTTATAACGGTAATAATCACATGCTGGGAAGAAGATATCATGAACTCCCACCGTATCTTCTACAAGTTGCATGAGTGGGCGGCGCCGATTACTATAGAGGATATCTCCTTTTTTTAAACGGATGCTGCTTAAAGAAGCTCTCATATGGACAGGGGAAACATGTTCTGTTGGATCGGAATGATTAAAGCAGACAAAATCACCAACCTGCTTACCTTCCAAATCAATGATGATGAGCTCTTCTCCTTTTCTTAAAAAAGCACTTCTTCCCTCATATGGAGGAATAATGATTTCTTCACGGATTTTTTCTCTATTAAAAACATTTCTCATGTAATCACCCTCCAATTTTATCGCAGATTAACGGGCAGTAAGACCCCCACTTCAAGGTAACGAGAGAATCAAAGAAACCTAAGTGGGGGATCAACTGCCCGTAAAGGCCCGACGACGGACACGATGTCCTAGTCAGGCGAAAGCCACAGGACGTGGCGTTTTGAGCGTGATTGGTTCAACTAACCATCAGTGGGGGATGAAAGAAATCCCCCACTGATGGAAGTTTCACTTTATTCAATGAAAACAGCGACTGCACGGATAGGGGAGCCCGTTCCTTTTCGAATCCGAAGCGGAAGACCAAAGTATAAAAAGCGCATGCCGGCGATTTGGTCAAGATTACAAAGATTTTCAGTATTTGTCATGCCATATTCTCTGCATATTAAATGCCCTGAGTAATTAGGGTCCTCTGGATGATCAATTGCAGGTGCGTCTATTCCAATATTGACAACACCCATTTCGGCCAGCCACTTTGCTGCATGATAATCAAGACCTGTATAGGTTGTAAGCCATTTATCCGTTCCATATGAGCGGTTGTAATGCCCAGTGTAGAGAAGAACAATGTCTCCTTTTTCAATAAATTGCCCTGACCCCGCTAATGCATCTTCAAGGTCGCGACTTGTTATAGAGCGATCTGGAGAAACATGTGAAAGATCCAGACATACCGCAGGGCCATAAAAATATTCTAGCGGCATCTCATCAATGTATTTCCCATTAGGATCATATTCATATGTAGCATCACTATGGGTAGGACCATGCTCATTTATAATTAAATTATTCGTAGCAAAAGGAAAGCCAATCTTTTTTTCTGATTCTTCATGTGTAATATTGGTAAAAATCATTGTTGATGGATGAAGAGGGAAGACTGGCATCCCATGATAGATTTCCTGAGTTAAATCTACTAATTTGACTCCCATGATTTCCCTCCAAAATTATGTTTTTTAAAGGGCATGACCCTTAAACAATCGTCGGTATGATTTCAAATTTATCAACATCAATCAAGCCCATATCCGTAATTTTCCACTTGGGACTTGTAACAAGTGACCAAAAGGACAAATGCATGAACGGAACTTCTATTCCGCATCCAAGCTCATTTTTTGCAAGCCTAGATAACTCTTCAACCTTTTCACTTAATTCCTTACCTGATAATTCATCTGTCATTAATCCTCCAATTCGGAGCGACAAGTCGCCAACTACTTTGCTATCTTTAATCATGGCAATTCCGCCACCCATTGCGATTACTCGATTGATTGCCGTCACAATATCCTCATAATTCGTACCTGTTGCGATAATATTATGTGTATCGTGGGCAACACTTTCAGCAATAGCGCCGTATTTCAAATCAAAGCCGTGTAAAAAGGTTTTTCCAATTTTCCCTGTTCTTCCGTGACGTTCGACTACAAGAAGCGGCAATACGTCCTGCTGCAAGCAAGGCTGGATAATTCCATCTTTCACATTAAGCGTATATTCACTTCCACCTGTTAGGTTCTGAAAAGGAATTGCTTCGATTGCTCGTACTCTTGCCTTTGTTCCATTTGCTTTAATAACGATTTCTTCTTTATTAACAGCTTTACGTTTTATCGATTTTTTCACTGTATCTGGATAAATATATGAGGAAATCTCAATCGTAAGCTCTCCTTTTTCGGCCGCTTTTTTTCCTCCAAGATAGACTTGATCAATTGTCATATTCATTAAATCGCTTATTACAACAACATCCGCACGCTTTCCGGGAGCAATAACACCAACATCCTTAAAACCAAAATGAGTCGCAGGATTAATCGTTGCCATTTGAATGGCTTCGACTGGGTCAATCCCCTCAAGAATAGTACGTCGAACAATATCATTCATATGGCCAAACTTCAGAAGATCAGCTGGAACCATATCATCTGAAACAAGAATCGCCCTTCTTGAATCCAATCCATCTTCCGTAATAGCTCTAATGCATTCAGCCATATTCCTTTGTGATGAGCCTTCCCTCATGAATACACTAACGCCGTAACGGAGCTTTTCTACCGTCTCTTCCTTTGTTGTCGTTTCATGGCAGGATACATGTGTGCCGCCGCTTATAATATGTGCAGCAAGCTCTTTTCCAAATAAACCAGGTGCGTTTCCTTCAACTGTTTTCCCAATACTGTTCGCATAAGAAACAGCTGCGACAAGATCATCAATCACTTCTGGTGCATGCTGATAAACTGGCTGGATATTGCTAATGCTTTGAATCTCACCGATTCCTTGAACATATGGGTCATTTAATAAATCCTTCATGTCCTTAGCTGAAACATCATACCCAGATGTTTCAAGACCAGGTGCATCAGGCACTGCACAAGGAACAGTGAATAAGATTCGATTTGGAAGAGTCTTGGCTTCCTCAATCATCGCTTTCATACCTTGAACACCGAGAACATTCCCTATCTCATGTGGATCACCGATTAAGGTTGTCGTTCCAGTTGGAATAGATAGCTTTGAAAATTCTGTACAAGTAAGCATCGCACTTTCAAAATGCATATGTGAATCAATAAAACCAGGACAAATAAATTTTCCACGTACCTCTTCTATAATCGTTTTAGGACCAATTAAATCTTTTGCATCACCGACCATTAAAATATATTGGCCTTTTATCGCTACATCCGCTTCATATATTTCACGGGTAACCACATTGATAAAATATCCTCCTCTTAGAACAATGTCCGCATAGAGGTTCGGATTCAACAAAACATCAATTAATTTCCTATATTGTATTGCTTCTTTAATTTTTAGAGCGTCCATTGTTTACCCTCCCAACGTCGTTCCCTCTAAACTATCAATAATTCCAATAATTGCAGCATCAATGGGCGCATCTTTGTTCCTGATAGCTCTTGAAGCCATACTTCCGGTTACATAAATAACCCTTTCACCAATTCCAGCTCCAACAGTATCAACGGCAATAATGGGGTTTGGCAGAACTTGTCCGTCTAATCCAATCGGCTGTGTAATTAATAGCTTCGTACCTACTAGATTTTCATCCTTTCTTGTTGCAGTAATCCGACCAACCACTATTCCCATTTGCATAAAAGACCGTCCCCTTATTCTGTAATTAATGAAATTTTCAACTCTCTTGCCATATCCTTGGCAAGTGGAGTTATGATCGTCTCATTCGAAATAAATAATGATGATTGATTATTTTGATGGACATATCGAATCGTTTTCTCCGTAATAATTGATTTTTTGTATGCTTTTTCATAAGTAAAGTCCATTTTTTCATCCGTATCTATTAATTTAATCCCCAATGACTTTAACCCTTGCAATTGCTCTTGTAGTTTTCTTTTTATAATCTGTGGTCCTTTATCCATGCCTTCCATTCGCCAAATCGGATGATAGGGGTCTGCTCCTAATTTCAATCCGATTACTTTTTTTCCGGATAATATTGCCTTTAAAATGATCCGAACAAATAGTCTTCGATCATTATATGAAAGAATATCTGAAACGAGTGAGAAAGAAAGAATGGGCAAAAAAATAATATCCACTTTTTTTATGATCATTTCAGATAATTCTCGTTGCAGAATCCAATCATCGTTTCCAATTACACTCACAAGCTCCCCTAGTGAAAAATGTGAAAACAGTTCATCTTCTGCAGAAATTCGTAACATCAAATGGGCATTCGATAGATCTCTTAAATAAGATAGTCCTGGTTCCATTCCAATCAAATGAGAGGTGATAAGAGCCAGGACATATGGTTTTCTCTTATTGATCCGCCTTCCACTGCCATTTCGATTACACAGTTCATACAGAGTGTTTTCCATCAGCGCACTCTGCTTTTCAATGCCCATCACTATTCACCACTGTTTTTGGATAATAACACTCTCTCAACTTCACTATGTGGTCTAGGAATAACATGAACGGATACTAGCTCCCCAACGCGGCTAGCAGCCTCTGCACCTGCATCAGTCGCTGCTTTCACAGCACCTACATCACCTCTTACCATGACAGTTACTAATCCGAAGCCTACCTTCTCATATCCGCAAATTTCTACATTTGCTGCCTTAACCATTGCATCTGCCGCTTCAACTGCCCCTACTAAACCCTTTGTTTCTACTAAACCTAAAGCTTCACCCATGATTTTTCCTCCCCATTTACTATTCATTTGAATGATCCGTATCTTCTAAGTTACCTTCTGTTGTTAAGTCATTTTCATCCTTAATTATAGATTTCTTCTCAAGCTTAAAATTCGGAAGTAGCTTATTGGCCACTTCGTTATGAGCTCTTGGAATGACATGTGAAGAAATAACCTTTCCTACTCGATCTGCAGCGCTCTTTCCAGCATCAACTGCGGATTTAACAGCTGCCACATCCCCACTTATATGGATGGTCACTCCGAGGTAGCCGTTCACACCAATTACCTTTTCAATACCTACAATCTCAACATTAGCTGCTTTAACGGCAGCATCTGCAGCCGAAACAGCTGTTAAATAGCCAACCGTTTCAATTAACCCTAATGCATGCAAATGAATTGCCTCCTATCAAATTGACTTAAAGAAACTACATGAATCTTTCAGCCTGGTTCTTCAATTCTTCTGATAACTGTGAAACAATTTCGTAATTTCCATATAGAAGTAAGTATTTTTTTTCAATAACATAATCAAAATTTTTACTCGGTGATTTTTTTATAAGTCTGTCTAAAAGGAGGATTGCTGAATAATAATCAATACCTTCAATAACTGCAGCTCCATCAACATGTGTTTTTAAACCGAGCTGCTTTGTCAGCCATGGGCCTGGAGAGTTAGCCTTGAAGACTTGAATTGGTTTGAATGAATTTTGCGAAAGCCTTTGAAACAGCATTTTCACTGCTTTCGTAAGTATTTCTGTCTGATCTTCATATAACTCAAGAACAAAGTCTTGCTTGCTTTCCTTATCCCATGTCAAGCAATATTTAATCGAAGAAAATTCTCTTAAAATATCATTTAATAAAAATAGCTGACCGACCGAACATTTTTCCGCAACAATAACACCGATTGAATTAGACTTTAATGAGCGCTGAAAGGATGTAAGAAGATTTGGATGAAGGCCTGAAAATACCCACGCTTTCACACCTTCCCTTGATTGGCCAATAAACTGACTTTCTTCATTAAATAAATTTCGATTTACTGTGATATTGGCTTGGTGATGTGTGTTTATCGAGTTATTTCCTTGAACAAGCGATAGGGCTTGTAATTTCGAAAGTGAGCCCTCGACAATGTTTCTAGGTGATTGAGAGTTTGATTGACTAATGAATCCAGCTTTAGGAGAGTGATTTTCTGTTTGATTAGGAGAATCCACTGAAATACCTGATAGTCTTTTTTGGAGATTCTTTAGTTGATAATTTGGACGACTTATTCCTTGTATTGTCTGATTTTGTTTACTTTCTGCTGTTTTATTTATGATTGAATTCGTATATAAAAACTTAGTTTCACTTCCAAACAGAGGATTTTCCTTAGGTTTTTGCGTTGGCTTTAATACTTCTTTCACAACATTTTTCATAAATTCAGACAAAAATAATCACCTCCTATTAAAGAATCTTAGCAAGTTCTGAATGTGGACGAGGAATGACATTAAAAGAGACAAGTTCTCCACCTGTCCTGCTATGTGCTGTCTTTCCAACTTCAACTGCAGCAGTTACCGCTGCAACATCACCCTCTACAATGACGGTAACAAGACCAGATCCAACTCTTTTTAAATCAACAAGACTTACATTCGCTGCCTTTGCCATCGAATCAAGTGCCTCAATGGCTGCTGTTAGTCCTCTCGTTTCAATCATACCGATTGCTTTCATTAATCATCCCACCCTTAATAAGGTCAGTTAGATGTCTAAAAAAATATTTTGGTACAGTTTCATTCTGTCAACGAATAAGATTTAATCTATTTGTCCCCGAATGGAGCCCTCCACTTTATAGATAGTCTTCGAGGTTGATTTCTATTGGTATAGATGTCCTTTTAAACATTTCTTCCATTCCTAAAGGGTAAGTAGCATCAATACCCATTTTATCGGACACTCCCCTTAGATTATGAGAGGATTCAAGAGGGGAGCCTTTTGCGCCAGGAACAATGAAGACATCACTTGCTGCCTGCACCCTTGTTGCGATCGCCCATTCTACGTCATCTGAATCAAAGATATTCACGTCATCATTAACAACTACTACATGCTTTAGATCTTTATCACTTGCAAAGGCGGCAAGTGCAGCTTGCTTTCCATCCCCTTCAGATTTCTTCTCGATTTGAATCACTGCATGATAGCGTCCGACACCTCCCATAGGAATATGTACACTCTTTATACTTGGAACAACCTGTCTAACAGTACTTAATAGTGTCGCTTCACGAATAAGGGCCATTGGAAGTCTCTCTTCGAAGCTAGAAGGGAAAATCGTTTGATTAATTGCATTATTACGGTAAGTAACTGCAGAAATTTCAACTACTGGCTGTGGTGAACGGAAGCCATAATAGCCCGCTAATTCCCCAAACGGTCCTTCCATTTCACGCTCATGAGGAAGCATATGTCCTTCAAATACAATTTCTGCTTCAGCCAGAACATCTAAATCAACTGTTTTACAGCGAACAACATCTAGGGATTGTCCAAGTAATGCACCTGCGACATTTAGCTTATCAGTGTGGTAGAGGTGAGTGCTGATCTGTGAACTTAATACGATTGCGGGGACAACACCGAACATTACTGCCACTTCCATTGGTTCTCCAAGTTTCTCAAAATGAGAATATTGTTCCAATAATTCTGGTGAAGTAATTAAGATATTCGTTCGATTTCCTCCCAGGTATTGCATTCTCCTTATGGAGGTGTACCTTTTATTCCCAGATAAATCCTTCACAACTAGAATGCCAGAAACATAATAAGCCCCGGAGTCCTTTTCATGATAAGTTGGTATTGGGAATAGATCAGCCAAATCAAAATCTCCAGTTACTAAATTCTCCTGGACAGGACCTGTTTCTTTTAAAGTTGTTTGAATAGGATTTACAATAGATTCAATTATTTTTGGAATAAGTTCAGAGGTATGTACCCCAATACTGTCAGCAACCAGATCACGGTCTCCGCCAAGTCCTGCTACCATTGATGATTGATATCCTTTAATTTTTTCAAAGAGGAATGGCTGTCTTCCTTGTTTAGAATTAATAACAGCACCTAATTCATAGCGGGGATCTACTTCTTTTTTTATACGGTATAATAGACCTCTATTTTCCCAGTCATCTAATAATGCTCTCATAGTTACTGGAATCATGCCTTTTCTCCCCACCTTTCAAGCAGCCGATGATCAATATTCAGCGTGTCTAAAATACGTGCTACCATGAAATTAGCTAGCTCCCAAATTTCTGTTGGTTTATGATAAAATCCAGGAGATGCAGGCATGATGCACGCACCTGTCTCAGCAAGCACAGTCATATTTCGTAAATGAATTAAGTTAAAAGGTGCTTCTCTCGGAACGATAATAAAGGTTCGTTTTTCTTTCATAACAACACTTGCAGCTCTGCTTAGTAAAGTATCGCCGACACCATTCGCTATCGCACCAAGTGTATTCATTGAACATGGGACTATCACCATCCCATCTGTTAAGTATGATCCGCTTGCAATGGAAGCAAACAGGTTTTTATTGCTATGAATAGCGGCATATTCCTTGAGTTCATCCATCGTCTTGTCACACTCAAATTGCATTACTTTTTCTCCCATCTCCGTTACAATTAAGTGTGTTTCAATTCCTAATTGATGGAGAGCACGGACCAATGCATAGCCATACAATGATCCGCTTGCCCCAGTTATCCCCACTAATATACGCTTCTTTCTTTCTTCTTGTCTAAAGCTAGACAACCTGTTGATCTTGGGAGAATTTTAATTTTGCTGCTTCTTTATATTCCTCAGTCGTCATAATGTCTCCAAAAATATCAATATCTCTTAATCCTGATCGATGCATGTCGTCATCTTGAGAGGCTGTTCCATCAGAAATACAGATAATATGGTAGCCATGGTACAGAGCATCTGAAGCTGTGCTTCGTACACACACATTCGTCCAGACACCAGTCAAAACGACAGTATCAATCTCTTCCTCTCTTAAGAAGAGGTCAAAGTCTGTGTAGCTAAAAGCACTATGTCTTCTCTTTTGAACAACATAGTCTCCCTTGTCTTCTTCAGGCTGTAACTCAGGAATAAATTGTGATCCCCACGTTCCTTTTACTGCATGAACTGGCCTTACACGGAAATCCCGATCATTTTTACGATGTGCTTCTTGGACATGAACAACCTGAATATTTTGATCATGTGCGAAATCTATTAACTCCCTAATTTTTGGGACAATCTTTTCGCCATTTTCACAGCGTAATGCAGCATTCTCTCCAATAAAATCATTCAGCATGTCGATAATGACGACACAATGCTTTTTTCCTTTTAGTTCCATTATTCAATCACCCTCTCTATCTATTCATAAAGTGAAACTTCCATCAGTGGGGGTTTTTCGACGCACAGGACATGCTAGTGCCGACGTTGCCACAGGACGTGGCGTTCTTAGTCGGCCTTTCATCCCCCACTGATGGTTAGTTGAACTAATCGGGCCTTTACGGGCAGTTGATCCCCCACTTACTCTTCTTTGTATACGTGAATCCTTGAAGTGGGGGTCTTACTGCCCGTTAATCTGCGATAAATCTATAAATTTTGTGTTACCGCTTCTTTCGTTTCAATTTTGATAGCTTCATATTTTTCATATTTTAGTGTGCGCTCTAGGCGTTGAATACTTTGACGACGTACATATTCACCGTAACCTGCTTCCCCTACAATACCGCCGCCATCCTCATCATAGATCATGTTTCCACGGATAATGGTTTGAACAGGTTTTCCTTTTAATTTCAATCCATTTAAAGGATTATATTTTGCCAATGATTCTGTTTTTTGCTCATCTATTACATATTCCTTTTCTAGATCAATGACTGTGAAATCAGCATCGGCACCAATTTCCATTGAGCCTTTTTTCGGATAAATGCCATAATGAATAGCTGCATTTCGGCTCGTTACCTCGACGAAACGAGAGAGTGTTAATCGTCCTTTATTAAGACCTTCACTTACAAGAATCGGAACCATTGTTTCAACACCCGGAATACCAGGGAAAGTATTCCAAATTGTAGAGTCAGGGTATTCTTTTTCAGTTGCAATTTCATATGGAGCATGGTCTGTACCGACAAAATCAATTGTTCCATCAGCAAGCGCTTGCCAATGAGACTCGTTATCTTCTTTGCCGCGTAATGGCGGAGCAATTTTTGCAAATGATCCCCGTTTTGACATGGAGTCTTGTGCGTTTAAAACAAGGTAGTGAGGACATGTTTCAGCTGTAACTTTCACACCTCGTTTTTTAGCAACCTTAACGAGCTCTACCCCTTCTTTTGTACTCATATGGACAACATGTACACGTGCATCTGTTGCCTCGGCGAAGCTAAGAATTAATTCAATTGCCACTTTCTCAGCTAGACTTGAGCGTGCTTCTGCCCATGCTGGCCCATCTAGACGTCCTTCTTTTTCTAGTTTTTTGGAATTAAACGTACAAATATCATAGTTTTCAGCGTGTACACCTATAGGCAGCCCTGTTTTAGCAACATTTTTAAAGATTTCTAGCATTTCGGCATCCGAAACTCTTGGGAAAGTAGGTACAGAAGGAGTCATATAAACTTTAAAAGCAACTACCCCTTCTTCAATTTGAGGGTAAATATTATCAATCCATCCTTCTCGTGCATCTTCCCCCGTCATTCCTCCCCAGAAACAATAATCAACATAGGCTTGATCACGAATTGGACCAATTTTCTTGTGAAAACTATCACCATCCCGAACTGAAGGCTTACTGCAGCATGGCATATCAATAATTGTCGTCAATCCGCCAGCGGCTGCTGAACGACTTCCTGTTGCAAAGGTTTCCCGATGTGTAAAACCTGGATCCATGAAATGAGTATGGGGATCAATACACCCAGGAACAACAAGCTTCCCTCCTACATCGATCACCTTTGCAGCGTTTAAAAAGCTAATATCGTTGCAGTAACCTGCGATTTTACCGTCTTTTACCAATATATTCGTTAATACTTGACGATCTCCTTGAGGAACATTTGCATTTTTCAGAATTAAACCCATAGTTCTTCTCCCTCTATTATTTATTTCTGCTTCTTTTCTTTTAACAAAGCGGATTTTTAAATAACATCTACCGAATGATCACTTTTCAGCTGATTTACTTGTTCACTCTCAAGTTTATTTAAATCTTTATAGTTAAAGACCAAATTTAATAAAATTGCTGTCAAACTACCTAATACAATTCCGTTTTCAACTAATAATCGGACACTAGTCGGGAGAGTTCCAAATATAGCTGGAACAACTGCTGATCCAAGTCCAATTCCGATTGCGCAGGCTATGATTAATAGGTTTTCATTTTTACTAAAATCCACTGCTGAAAGCATTCTTACTCCTGAGGAAATAACCATTCCAAACATTGGAATCATTGCTCCGCCTAAAACGGCCATAGGAATAATCGTTGTTAGAGCAGCGATCTTAGGCAAAAGACCTAAAATCATTAATATGACCCCTGCAGAAATCACAACATTTCTTGTTCTTACTTTTGTCAAAACTACTAAACCCACATTTTGCGAGAAAGAGGTATAAGGGAATGCATTAAAAATCCCACCGATGATAACTGCAAGTCCTTCAGCACGTAATCCTTTTTTAATATCCTTCGATTCTAGCTTTCGATCACAAACATCACCTAATGCTAAAAAAACACCAGTCGACTCTATCATACTCACAAGGGCTACAAGGGTCATTGTAAGGATGGCAGAGAAACTAAAGGTTGGAAATCCAAAATAAAAAGGCTGAACGATATGAAACCATGAGGCATTGGATACCTCGGTAAAACTAACTATCCCCATAAAATAGGCAACAACCGTGCCTGCGATTAATGAAAGTAAGACAGATATGGCTTTCATATACCCCTTAAAGAAACGGTTTATTAAAATAATAAGGGCAAGAGTTAATATGGCTAAAAATAGATTTTGCGTACTTCCAAAGTCTGGAGATCCTTGACCTCCTGCTGCATTATTCATCGCAACCGGAATTAAGGAAACTCCGATGATTGCTACAACTGAACCAGTTACCACAGGTGGAAAGAATCGCATGATTTTACTCATAAACTGGGATAATATCATAACAACTATTCCTGAAACGATAATGGCCCCGTATATAGATGTGATTCCTTCTAATTTCCCAATGGCAATCATTGGTCCTACTGCCGTAAAGGTACACCCTAATATAACAGGCAATTTTATTCCAAAATGCTTTCCGCCAATTACCTGTAATAATGTGGCTATCCCACAAGTGAATAAATCAATTGAAATTAAATAGGCTAGTTGCTGAGCATTTAAACCAATTGCAGGCCCGACGATTAATGGAACGATTACGGCACCTGCATACATTGCCAAAACATGCTGAAATCCTAAAGTTCCCACTTTTACAGGATTTAGCTTTTCCAAGTTCAGCCCCCCATTTTAAAAAAGTTATCTCCTAAATAGATACGGATAAATTTTTTATCACCTCCGATTTTCAAAAGGGAAAAAACATATAAAAAACCGCAGTAATAGAAGACATCCAAAAATAAGATGACCTATTACTGCGGTTTCATAAAACTTTCGATAAACAAAAGCTAAAGGAACCGCTTTCAAGATTGGTTTAAGATAGATACGCTCTGCGCAGCTTTCCCAAACAAAATTGATTGCATATTATTCTTCAAAGTAAATGATTGTACAAGCTTCTTCACTTAGTGGATCATAATCCTTTAAAATCGTTTTTACTTTCAGATGAAGAGTTTCTTCAATCTGCACTTTGAATAACGATTTAAATTCAGCAATTAATGCTGAATCAACCGAAATGGTAAGGAGCTGAAAATTCTTGCTCAGCATTTTTAATGCCTGTACACGCTTATGCTGTGCAAAAATAATGACTCTATCATCAAAAGTTTCAATTCTCTGTTTTTTAACACCGACCCCGTAAATCTCCTGATTGACACGATTATACAGATGAGCAAGATCTTTTTTAAAAGTATGATGGAATTTTATTGAAATAGTAGACATATTTGCCTCCTGTTAGTCACTATATTAAACAAAACCATTTTTAATGTCAATTATATTTTCTGAAAATTTGAACTTGACAAAATATTAGAGTGAGCTTTACACTACAAATCAACTCAGCTATTAAGCAAGATGCTTTTATATAAAAATTTTTCTTTTCGTATAACCTCAATAATTGGTTTGAGGGTATCTACTAGGGACCGTAAATTCCTGACTACGAAAAGGTTTTCTTGTGATAAAGTGAAACTTCCATCAGTGGGGGATTTTCGACGCACAGGACGTGCTAGTGCCGACGTTGCCACAGGACGTGGCGTTCTTAGTCGGCTTTCATCCCCCACTGATGGTTAGTTGAACCAATCGGGCCTTTACGGGCAGTTGATCCCCCACTTAGGATTCTTTGATTCTCTCGCAACCTTGTAGTAGGGGGCTTACTGCCCGTTAATCTGCGATAAAAATCACTAGAGCCTTTTTGTATGGGAATTTTTATTTTTTCCTCAACGAATCAGTAAAAAATTGTTAAACGAATCAACCCTCATAATACTTCACAATAATGATTACAAATGAAAAACATCGACCCTTTACCATACCATTACTATTTCAAACTAATAAAAAATTAGTAGATTTTGAATGAATGATTTATTAACAACATTTCATTTCAAGGAGGTAAACAATGCTGACATTTTATTTAAAAGTGAATGGCTCAACTCGTACAGTCCTATGCCATCCTACTAAAACTTTACTGGATGTATTAAGGGAAGACTTTCAGTTAACTGCCAGCAAAGAGTGCTGTGGAAAAGGTGAATGTGGATCATGCTCTGTTCTGCTTAACGGTGAGGTAGTATGTTCTTGTCTTATACTTATTAGTCAGGTTATTAATCAGGAAATTATTACATGTGAAGGGGTTGGATTGACGACGAACATGGATATTATTCAAGAATCCTTTGGCGCTGAAGGGGCTACTCAATGCGGTTATTGTACACCTGGAATTATTGTATCCGCGAAAGCATTCCTAAATGGGATCGATTATGTTCCTACTGAAGATGAAATAAAAACAGCTCTTGGTGGAAATCTTTGCCGCTGTACAGGTTATACAAAAATAATAAAAGCTATTAGAACTGCCGCTGAAAAAGAATTAGTCATAAAAGGAACAGTAACCAATTAATGATTGGAACTGCCATTCTTCTTGCAGCTGGACAGTCTAAACGTATGCAGCTGCTAACTCATAAAGGACTTCTGTATTGGGAGGGAAAGACCTTATTTGAGCATCAACTGCAAATGCTGCTGCATTCTGTACTTTCGGACATTATTGTTATTCTAGGGCATGAGGCGGAGCTCTTAGTAAATATGGCAAATAAATATCCAGTGAAAACCATTTATAATGAGAATTTCAAAAAAGGAAAATGTTCTTCTATAATATGTGGACTCCAAGCAGCCGACAAAGATTCTGAAATGATTCTAGTTACCTCAGTAGATCAACCAGTCGATTCTAGTATCATTAATCAACTTGTTCTATCAATGAAAGATACAGACCAGCTCATTGCTATTCCTATTAATAAAGGAAAGAGAGGGCATCCGATTCTTTTTTCAAGAAAAATTTTTAGTGATCTTCTCTTAATAAATGAAAAAACCCAAGGTTTAAGAAATATTATTCGAAAATATAAAAATCAAATTATTGAAGTACCAATTGATAGTACCTTAATTGAACTAAACATAAACACGCCTGAAGACTATCAAAATGCTGTTAAAAGGAACGCAACCGAAGAAAAACTAAATAATCATTAGCGACACTAGATGGACTTGATTTTTAGATAGGAGGTTTGTTCATGCTTGTCTCTGAAATTGAAGTTGTTACCCCTGCCACATTAAAAGAATGCCTTACAATGATTGCAAATGAAGATATGAATACAAGATTAATAGCAGGCGGTACTGATGCAGTTGTTCGAATGAAGGAAGGAAAATGGAGACCGAGTACATGGGTAAATATTAAAGGATTAAGAGAATTACGTTACATTATCGAAAAAGACGGTGCAATCCATATTGGTCCCTTAACAACACATACAGATATAATCAAATCTTCTCTGCTTCAAAAAAAAGCAAATGTTCTCGTTGAAGCATCACGAGAAGTTGGAGCCATTCAGATGCAAAATGTTGGTACGATTGGAGGCAATATCGGAACTGCTTCCCCTGCAGGAGATACCCTCCCAGCACTCTATGTACTTAATACAGTTTTAGAACTTAGTACCCGTAATTCAAAACGCATTGTTCCTATTGAGGAATTTTTCACAGGACCAGGAAGAACTATTTTAAAGAAAAATGAAATGATTACTAATATTATTGTTCAGCCTCATGGCGAAAATGAAATTGGGATATTTCAAAAGCTTGGTCCACGTAAGGCACAATCCATTTCAATTGTGAATGTAGCCATTTCATTATTGATGGAGAAGGACCGTCAAGTATTAAGTGGTAAAATTGCATTCGGCTCCGTTGCACCAACGATCATCCGGGCAAAAAAATGTGAATCCATCCTCACTCTTCATCCCCTTACAGATGAAATGATTCAAAACGTCGCGAAGGTGGCTTGGAAAGAGGTGATGCCAATTACTGACGTTAGAGCTACAGCAGAGTACAGACGTGATATGGCGAGTTCACTCTTAGAGCGAGGCCTCTATCGACTAATGAGGAGATGGGAAAACAAATGAAACAGTTAAATACAACGAAAAATGAACAATCCTTAAATTGGGTTGGAAAGCGAGTTAAAAGAATTGACGGTCCAGAAAAAGTGACTGGTGAATTAAAATATATGACTGATCTCCATTTTGACAATATGGTCTGGGGAAAGGTATTGCGTGCAAAATATCCTCATGCAAAAATCAAATCCATTCATACATTAAATGCAGAAAAACTTCCTGGGGTAGTCTGTATTCTTACACATAAGGATATACCAGGTTTTAATGGATTTGGAATCGTGATCCCTGACCAGCCTGTATTATGTTCGAATATTGTTCGTTGCACTGGTGATGCTATATGCTTAGTTGCTGCTGAATCAGAAGAAATAGCAGAACGGGCTCTTGAATTAATTGATGTTGAATATGAGTTGCTAGAAGTTGTGACAGATGCCGAAAAAGCGATGACAGCTTCTGCTCCCCAACTCCATCCAGATGGAAATATTCATAGCCATGTCAAAATAAAGAATGGCAATACAGAAGAAGCTTTTATAGAAGCGAATATTATTGTTGAAAATACATTCTATTCACCACGTCAAATGCACGCTTTTATTGAAACGGAAGGCGGCTGGAGCGTCATGGATGCTGACGGATTCATCACCATCCACTGTCCAGGGCAATATGCACATCGTGATCGTATGCAAATCGCTCGTGCTCTTGCCTATAATCCTGAACGAATTAGAGTGATATCCAGTCCGATTGGTGGTGCATTTGGCGGCAAGGATGAAATTACAGTGCAAATATATCTTGCCCTTCTCGCCATGCATACAAATGGACGGCCGGTTAAAATCCATTTAAGCCGTGAAGAATCCGTGATTGCAGGAATAAAGAGACATCCTTTCAAGGTTCATATGAAAACTGCAGCAAAAAAAGACGGAACATTAATTGCAAATGAAGTACGAGCAGTTGCAGATACTGGTGCATATGCATCCCTTGGAGGTGCAGTTATTGCACTTGCAATTGAGCATAGCTGCGGGCCTTATAAAATTCCGAACGTAAACCTTGAAGGCTTCTGTGTTTATACAAATAATGGAATCTCAGGTGCATTTAGAGGTTTTGGCGTAAACCAAGTTTGTATGGGAATCGAAACTCATTTGGACATGATTGCCGAACGGCTAAATATGGATAAAGTTGAAATCCGAAAGAAAAATGTATACCACCAAGGCGAGATTTCTAGCTTAGGACATATTGTCAAGTCAAGCGTTGGTACATTTAAAACACTAGAGCTTGCCGAAAATTGCGATCTTTGGAAAAATCGAAGACAATATAAATCAGCAGTAAGTGAGCCATGGAAAAAAAGAGGAGTAGCTTTAGCAACATCCTTCCACGGAATTGGAATGGGCATCGGATTACCAGACTATGGAGCTGCTTCAATTGAAATTCTTTCAGATGGAAAATTTCTTGTTGCTGTTGGTTGTGAAGAAATCGGTGGAGGAAATAGCACTGCCTATGCACAGGTAGCTGCTGAAATCTTAAATTGCGATATAAACAACATAAAAGTTGTACAGGGTGATACATCCCGTACTTTAGACGGCGGTACTGTTACAGCATCACGTTCAACCTATACAGGAGGAAGAGCTGTAGCAACTGCAGCCCCCAATATGGTAAAGCTTCTTACAAATACTGCTGCTGAATTATTAAACGTCCCTCCATCTAAAATAGAAGTTCTGCCAAATTGCTTAAATGCAAATGGAAAAGTCGTAAACTACCAAACCATATATCAATACCTCTTTGAGCATCATCGTAGCACGAGAGTCGAGGGCCACTTTATCCTTCCAAAAGAAAAAGTAGAAATCGAAGGATCTGGAGGAGCCCCCCACCACCTTTATGGCTATTTAACCCATGTTGTCATGGTTGAGGTAGATACACTTACTGGAGAAACAGATGTACTTCGAGTCGTTTCCATTCCTGATGCAGGTAAGGTCATTAATCCTCAAGGACTTGAAGGCCAAGCTGAGGGTGGAGCAGTAATGGGAATTGGGTACACCCTTTATGAGGATGTTGTCATCGAAAACGGTTTCCATAAAACACGAAATTTTACCGATTACATTATTCCAACCATACGGGAAACGCCATTAATTGAAACCTTCCCAGTTGAGGATACACCCGAGGAATCTGGTCCTTTTGGAGCAAAAGGAATTGGTGAAGTGGTCATGATTCCAATTATTGCAGCTATCATGTCAGCTATATACGATGCAACAGGCGCAAGAATCTATCATCTTCCAGCAACACCTGAACGCATCTTTAACGCATTAAAAGAACTAAAAAAACAAAATGTCTACTCTTCTAGGTGAATGAAATGATGAAGCAAAGCTTGTTTAATAAATTATCTCAATCACTTGAAAAGAGAGAGGAAATTTTTTTAATTACTTTTTCAGAGCATTCAGAACAAGGTTTGATTGGCGAAAAGGCTCTCATATGGCCTAATGGGGATTTCTATACCGAAGCTCCTCTCTCCCCTACCATTCAGAGCAAAATCTTACAAAGCTGCGAAAGACTCATAAAAAGAAAACGATCCGGCACTTTTTCATTTCATTGGAATGAAACCAATATCGAATGTTTCGCAGAATATTTCCCCGTCCCACTACATTTAATTGTTGCCGGAGCTGGTCATGTATGTGAACCAGTTGCACAGATGGGAAAAATGCTTGGATTCTTCGTAACCGTAATTGATGATCGTGCCGAATTTGCCAATAGAGACCGTTTTCCGGATGTTGACGAGGTTATCTGTCAATCTTACATGCAATATTTCAAAGACATCTATTTGAGCGATCAAACCTATATTCTCCTTCTTACACGCGGACATAAATATGATGTTTTAAGCTTACAAGAGCTGCTTAAACGCAAGGAAAAAGCTGTATACATTGGAATGATTGGAAGTAGAAGGCGTATTTCCGGGGTGTTCGAAGAGCTAAAAAAAGATTTTTCAATGGAAAGCTTTGATCACCTCTATACACCAGTTGGTCTTGACATTGGAGCGGAAACTCCCTCAGAAATCGCGGTAAGTATTATGGCAGAAATTCTAAAAATAAAAAATCAGAAATCAGGCCTATCTTTAAGCACTCGAATTAGAGATTATGCGAAAATGGGATTTCATGAGGGGGCTACAAATTGAAGGAGCTTCAGTTTTTGTATAGAATGATGGAAATCCAGAAAGGAGGTGAGGTTGCAGCATTAGCAACGATTATTCGTACCAAAGGCTCTACACCAAGAAAAACAGGCAGCAAAATGATCATCTTTTCAAATGGAACAATAGAAGGAACGATTGGAGGTGGCTGTGGAGAAGCCGAAGTCATTCGTAAAGCTCTTGAAGTCATTCAAACGAAGAGACCTGCGAAACACATTGTGGATCTTACGAATGGTCTCTTTTATGAGGATGGTGGGATTTGCGGAGGTATAATGGATATTTTTATTGAGCCGCTTTAGATGTTCATCATGAAGAAAGAGAAAATTATTGATCGTGCTGATCAGTTTGGCCAATAATTAGTGTAAGGAGTGGTCTTTCATGTCCATGATTGAAAAGGGTTTAGGATCCAGCCTCCCGCCTTCTTCCAAAAATACTCTTTTAGAAAGAATGTTTAAACTAACTGAGCGCAACACAAATGTTCGTACAGAAATACTTGCAGGTGTCACTTCTTTCTTAACTATGAGCTATATTATTTTTGTCAATCCTGCAATATTGGCTGATGCTGGCATTCCAAAAGAAGCTGCATTAGCTGCTACGATTTATGCGAGTGTATTCTGTACTATCCTCATGGCACTTTGGGCTAATTATCCGGTAGCAGTAGCTCCAGGCATGGGATTAAATGCATTTTTTGCCTACACAGTTGTACTCGGTCACGGGCTTACATGGCAAACAGCTCTAGGAGCCGTTTTTATTTCAGGGATTGTATTTTTAATACTAACGATCACTGGAATACGCCAAAAAATTGTTGATGGCGTTCCAAATGTTTTGAAATCGGCTATCGGAGTTGGGATCGGATTATTTATTGCCTTTATAGGCTTTTCAAATGCAAAGTTGATTGTAGCAAATGAAGCTACTTTTGTAGCATTAGGAGATGTAACAAGCCTTGGGCCTCTTCTTGCATTACTGGGGTTAATCGTGGCAGCATTTTTAATGGCTAAAAAGATTAAGGGTGCTCTTCTAATCAGTATTCTTGCCACAAGCATCATTGCAATGATTACTGGTTTCATTGCTTTCCCGAAATCGATTAGTGATATTGTTTCCTTTAACCTGCCTAGTTTAGCGGATACCTTTTTAGCGATGGATATTAAAGGTGCAATTGCCTATGGAATCATCTCAGTAATATTTTCATTCACGATCGTTGAATTGTTCGATAATTTGGCCACACTCATTGGGTTAACAAAGAAGGCAGGGTTAGTAGATGAAAAAGGTAAAATTCAAAATTTGGACCGTGCCCTTCAAGCAGATGCAATCGGAACCATGGCCAGTGCAACTCTCGGAAGTACAGCCTTGAATGCCTATGTAGAAAATGCAACAGGTATTCAAGAAGGCGGCAGAACCGGCTTAACAGCACTTACAGTGGGAGTGTTGTTCCTTTTGGCACTCGTTTTCGCGCCGTTAATTGTCTTCGTCCCTTCAGTCGCGACCGCACCAATATTAATTCTTGTAGGAGCATTGATGATTAGCGAGGTGAAAAATATAAGTTTTGATGATTTTACAGATGTCATTCCGGTTTTCTTAACAATTATCTTAATGCCACTTACGTATAGTATTGCAACAGGCTTGGCTTTCGGATTTATTTCATATACACTTCTCAAGCTTCTCACTGGAAAAACGAAAGAAATACATTGGATTATGTATATTGTAAGTATCGCGTTCATCATTAACTTTATTATGGGCGGTCATTAAACCGATTTGAAAGAGGGATCATGATTGATGCTTTCTAAAGAAATGCTAAAAAAAAGAATAGATGTAGCAGCAAAAAGAATACCTGCGGATCTTGTAGTAAAAAACGGAAGGATTATTAATGTTTTTACAAGAGAAATATTAACTGACAATATTGCCATTGTAGATGGCTATTTTGCCGGGATAGGAGATTTTGAAGGATATGAAACGATCGATGCAGCAGGTAAATATATTGTGCCAGGTTTTATCGATGGGCATGTTCACATTGAATCTGCAATGGTCACACCTTCTGAATTCTCAAATGTCGTTCTTCCTCACGGTGTAACAACTATTATTGCTGATCCACATGAAATCGCTAATGTTTCTGGTACAGACGGAATCGAATATATGCTTAATGCTTCTGAAGGGATTCCTCTAGATGTGCTATTTATGCTGCCATCCTGTGTCCCTGCGACACATTTTGAAAACTCGGGCGCAACACTTGGTCACACAGATTTGGAACCTTTTTATTCCCATCCAAGAGTGATTGGCCTTGGAGAAGTCATGGATTACCCTTCTATTTTATACAAAGATGAAAAAATGCTGAATAAGTTATTAGATGCTGATTTAAAAGGAAAATGTATTGACGGGCATGCTTCTGGAATAGACTCAGACGGCATTAATGTTTACATGGCAGCCGGAATTCGAACTGACCATGAGTGTGTATCTTCCCAAGAAGCATTAGATCGACTTCGTAAAGGGATGTACGTAATGCTAAGGGAAGGATCCGCAGCAAAGGATTTAGTATCTTTATTGAAAGCTGTCAATGAAAACAATGCACGCCGCTGCTTATTTGTTACAGATGATAAGCATTTAGATGAACTCATTAATGAAGGAAGCATTAATTATAATGTAAAGGTAGCTATTCAAGAAGGTCTGGACCCGTTGCTAGCTATTCAAATGGCTACCCTAAATGCAGCAGAATGCTTCGGCTTAAAAACAAAGGGTGCTATTGCCCCTGGATACGAAGCAGATTTCCTAATCTTAAACGAGCTTGATTCAATCGATATTGAACAGGTTTTTAAAAGTGGAAAGCTTGCCGCTAAAATTGGAACTGTGATCAATACATCCCAACCAAAAATCACGCCCTTTCCATCTATTATTGATAGCGTGAATATTAGCCCTATATCTAAAAATGATTTAAATATTAAAGTTAGTGAAGGAAAAAAAGCAAATATTATTAAAATCATACCTAATATGATTATCACGAAGCATCTAATTGAAGAAATAAAAAATGTAAACGGTTTTTTTCAACCCAATACAAAAGACGATCATCTAAAAATAGCTGTTCTTGAACGCCATCATAATACAGGCAATATAGGGCTGGGGATAATAAAAGGTCTGGAAATGAAAAGTGGTGCCATTGCATCGACCGTTTCACATGATTCACATAATATTGTTGCTGCAGGTACAAATGATGATGATCTTATTAAAGCAATCTCTTTGACAGCTGAGATGAAAGGTGGACTAGTGATCGTTGAAAACGGACAATTGCTTGCCTCCCTCCCTCTTCCGATTGCTGGCTTAATGTCAGATATGGATTCACAATACATTTATGAAAGAATAGAGGAATTAAACCAAGCCTTAATAAAAATTGGCTGTACAATGGAATTCAATCCTTTTGTGACACTTTCATTCTTAGCCCTGCCGGTAATCCCAGAGATAAAACTTACAGATATTGGGTTATTCGATGTAAAGATGTTTAAACATCTTGAAGTTGAAGTTTAATGAATTTTTATATTTTGAAATTTGAAAGGTCGGTTACTTCCACGAATAGGTAACCGCCTTTTTTAAAAAATAAAAATGGCTAAGAAAGGTATTCCTAGCCATTTATGTCTATACTCACTTATTTTTTTGTTATTTGTTCATTCTGGAGCGATAATGCAGACCATGCAGATTCATCCGCAAAATACCTGGACCAGCTAGCTACGCCAGCTAATTCATATTTCTGTGCTAATTCTGCACGTTTTCTCAAAGAGAGCTCATCCTCTAGCCAGATTTTATAAGTCGCTTGCTTCTCTTCTGAATAAAGCTCAGCATAATTTTGTCCGCTTGCCTCATCATAAACAGGAGTTAACTCATTATCCTTCAGCCATTGCTTTACCTTTCCCATCGAAAGCGCCTTAGAGGAAACTTCACCAGTATTCTTTTCCTCCCACAACCTAGCATATAATGGAACACCTAAAATTAATCGGTCATTAGGAACAACTTCAAGCAGTCTTTTCAAGTTGTCTTCTACCCAAGGTAAGCTAGCTACACTTCCTGCTTTCGGAGACGTGCCCCAATGCTCGTCATATGCCATAACAACCATATAGTCAACAAGGCTTGCAAGCTTATCCCGTTCATAAAAAGCAGACCAATTTCCGCTAGAAATAAAAGTAATATCCATTGAAACAATGAGACCTGCTTCATGAAAATATGGGACTGCTTCTCGTACAAATTGTGTAATAAGTGGACCATCTTCCGCATTTACATTTTCAATATCTAGATTAATTCCATTTAAATGGTACATTTGACTAAAATGAAGGAGCTGGCGAATCATATTTTGTCTAGTCTCAAAATTTTTAAATGCTTCATGAGTTAAATCAGGGTCAAAAGCATTGGAAAATAGCCCCCACACTTGGTAGCCCTGCTTTTGTGCCCAGTTTACATAATCGAGAGAGCCTAAATTTTTTATGGCTCCATTTGCATCACCTAGTTCAAACCATGTCGGGGAAACAACATTCACACCTGGCATCAGTGGTATTTTAGCAGTGTCAGGGTTTTTGGTGTACACAGCTTCCCAAGTAAGATGGATAGGACCTTCAATTTTTGGCAAGGTAACCTCTTCCTTTTCCTGATGGACAGCTATTTTTTCAATGTCTCCTTCTGTGACGAGGTCTTTTTTCAAATAACCCGCCACACCATTTTCTTTTCTAATAAAATAGTAATCTTCCTTCTCGGCTTCGATATAAAGTTTTTCATCATTTTTAACTTGAGCGGTATATGGGGTTTGTAAGCTCGGATCCATTCTTAATCGGAGTTTCTCTTCATGAACATCCTTATCTGTAATTTTTGCATGGTGCATTTCCTGACCATCTTTTTTAATCCAAATGGCATTTGTTTCAGGTAAAATCGAATATTCTATTGGGTAATAAGCAAGTAATGGCTCAATAGCTAAATACATTTCATTATTCTTCATTTTAAAAGCAGAAAAATGCAATTGGACTGGCTCTTCATTTACATAATATGTAAGTGATTCTGATGGCATTTGAACTACTTTATTTTTTGTAGTAATAATAATGGATTCCGATTTCTCATCAAACATAATTGAATCATCAAGAAATTCCTTTATAAAGGAAATTGGCATATATACACTATTTCCTTCAATAATAGCATTTCCTACTTGCCTCCCTTCGAATAAAATTGGATTTTCACCTTTGAAGTACGATTCTTTTACAGATGATGCAAATGGATATAATAATAGTAAAATACTAGAAATTATTAAGAAAAAAGCAAACAATAGACCCGCTATTATCCATTTCTTTGCTAGCGGCTTTTGTTTGTGATATTCAACACGTGCCATTCTCTTTCCTCCTTGAGACTATCGTAACGAAAATATCAGTTAATGGGAAGGAGTTTTCACGGATTTGATCTTCCTAAATTCACCATCCCCTTTAAAAAACGAAAATAAAGGTTAAAAAGTTTCAATTCAAATGATTTTAACTTTAAAATATAAATATTTATTTCATATTTAAGATGTATTTTTCAGGATTGGACATGGCGTGTATAATAATGGACATGATACAATAAGAAAAGCGCAGATAATGTTGAAGGAGAAATTTTCATGGTAGTGAACGGAATAATTATCGTCTTAGCTTATTTACTTGGCTCCATCCCATCTGGCTTAATTATAGGGAAAGTCTTTCACGGGATAGACATACGCCAACATGGCAGTGGAAACTTAGGAGGAACAAACACTTTTCGGACGTTAGGAGTTAAAGCAGGATTAACGGTTACAATTGCCGATATATTAAAAGGTACGCTAGCGGTATCGCTTCCGTTATTCTTCAGCGCTGAATTGCATCCATTAATAGCTGGAATTTTCGCTGTTGTCGGTCATATGTATCCAATATTCGCAGGGTTCAAAGGCGGAAAAGCGGTTGCTACTTCTGGCGGTGTTCTTCTAGGATATGCATACCCAATGTTTCTAGTTATTGTTTTAGCATTTTTTATTTGTTTATTCATAACAAAATACGTATCCCTTTCGTCTATGCTTGCCGGAATCGTAGCAGTTATTTATTCCCTAGTCATTGGGGATATTCCCCTTATTATTGTCGTTTCGATTCTTGCCTTTTTTGTAATTTATAGGCATCGAGCAAATGTTAAACGGATTTTGAACAAAACCGAGCCGAAAATTAAATGGCTTTAATTAAATGTAAATAATCATTTAACAAAAGCAGCAGTATAAAATTATACGCTGCTTTTTTCGTTCACCACCCTTCTTTTATTTTGGTCAAATCATCCAATCTATCCAAAAACCTCCAATTAATCCCATATTCGAAGTAAAAGATATTATTGTTCGTTATTGATAACCATTCTTTTTCTGGTATGATAATAGTAGGAAAGTCTTATTTTTTTTAATCTTGATTCAATTTTATACATAACAAAACATAAAATGAGCTTTTTCGTCATAGATTAGATTGAAAACAATATCCCGGACTTTATTTCTTTTATACGAATCTAATATGAGGTGGTTAGTTTTGATCTTATCAGGAACATTATTAGAAAATCTGCCTTTCCCCTATTTTTTTATTGACCATCAATTCCGGATCTTAGCCGCATCCACACCTTTCGGAACGAATTGTCATGACCAGATTTTCACTTTGTTAATGGACAAAAATGAGGTTAGAAGATTTGAATCAGATCTCTTTTTGAAAAATACTATGGAAGTAAATTTGAACATTAACAACCATAGAAACTTATATCGAATATATAAAATGGAGGGCGAGGATAACAATTTTCATCTATTTTGCTATCCAGTTGAAAAAGAAATCGACCCAGCTAATAATAAGTCTAAATTAAATCCCCTTCATTTCATTGAGCAAATGATTGATAATGAAAAAATCATAGACCATTCGAAGCAAGAAATTCATGAAGCATCCATTCATTCAGAATATATAACAAACATTAGCAAGCTTGCTGCTGGGATAGCCCATGAAATTAGAAATCCATTAACTACTGTAAAGGGGTTTATTCAGCTTTTAAAACCATACTTAATCGAAATTGGCAAAGAGCAATATGCAGAGATTGCCCTCGAAGAAATTAATCGGGCAAATGATCTTATCTATGAATTTTTGAATTCCACAAAGCCTCAGGAAAATAAAAAGTCCGAAATCTCATTAAATAAAATTGTGAAAGATATTGCAATTCTTTACGAGAGCGAAGGATTACTCAAAAATATTCAAATAAATGTCCAATTATCAGACCAATCCCCCGTTGTTATGGCTAACGGGAAGCAATTGAAACAGGTTTTAGTCAATATTATAAAAAATGCGATAGAAGCAATCACTATTAAGAAAAATAATGAGTACGGTCTAGTACAACTTTCTGTTGAAGTCATCGAAGCTTCTGCCTATATTATCATCGAAGATAATGGCTGTGGAATGACGGAAGAAACAATGAGACATTTGTTTTTACCATTTTATTCCACAAAAGAAACAGGCACAGGAATCGGCCTTCCCATTTGCAAAAAAATCATCGAGGATCACGAAGGCAATTTGTATATTAGCAGCACGCTAGGAAAAGGAACAATATTTAAATTAGAATTACCATTATTTTTGTAGGAAAAGCGGCTCCAAAAGGATGCCGCTTTTTATATTTTTAATAATTTAAACCTTCCAATACCAAAGACATCCTTGACATAATCTAGCTTAGTATGATCAAAGTAGACGTAATCCTTCTCATGAATTAAAAGATTTATTCCTTCTATTTCTAATTCTTTATCTTCACTTAGTGGCTGCTCTTCCAGAGACAGCTTTAATTGTGGTCCCCCTCAGCCAATTCCCATAGATAAGCGAATATAAAGCTTATCCGATAGATCTTTCTGTTCCTTACTAATCGTTTCTGCAAGTATAGCTGCTGCGCTTCCAGTCAACTTTATCATCTAATCACCTCATCATTATTATTTTACAATATTATACCCTACCTCTAAAAATCTTTCGAACGAAATGCATTTACAATATTTTGGGTTTTATCGAATAATTTACAATCTTGTATTATAGTATATATAAACTTTATGTTAAGGAGATTAATATGAAGAATCGATCAATTTATTTTTCTATTCTTTTTTGTATGGCATTATTGATTTTCTCCTCATATCTAATTCTTAATATGTACCAAAAAACCAATCACAAAGAAATGATCCATATTCAAGTTCAAGCTCACGAGGTAAGACAAGTTTTTGTTAGTCCAAAATATTTTAACGAAACAATTACGCTAGGAGCCATTGGAGATATTCTTATTCATGATTGGGTGTATAACGATGCAAAAACTAGAACAGGTTATGATTTCAATCCAATGTTTCAATACGTTAGAAATGTATTACAAAAACCCGATTTACTGTTAGCGAATCAAGAAACGATTCTTGGGGGTACAGAAATTGGCATTTCAAGCTACCCGCTATTTAATAGCCCCCAAGAGGTTGGGGATGCTTTACTTGAAGCAGGTATTGATATTGTATCCACTGCAAACAATCATTCCCTTGATAAAGGAGAAATAGGCCTGATTAGTTCAATAAATTATATGAATAAGATTGGCCTCCCTCATGTAGGCACTTATAAAACGAAAGAAAATCAGCAATCATTAGTTATTCTAAACAAAAATGGGATAAAAATTGCTTATTTGTCCTATTCATACGGAACAAACGGGATTCCGATCCCAAAGGGTAAAGATTATCTTGTTAACTTAATTGATAAACAGGCAATGAAAGAGGAAATACATCGTGCTAAAAACGAAGCAGATGTCGTTGTGATGAGTCTTCATTGGGGAAATGAATATCAGCGATTTCCAACAGCAGAGCAAAAGGAATTGGCTCAGTTTTTAACCAATGAAGGAATAGACATTTTGTTCGGGCACCACCCACATGTTTTACAGCCTATGGAATGGATGAAATCATCAAATGGTCATGAAGCACTCATCGTTTATTCTTTAGGGAATTTTCTATCAGGCCAATATCAAGATTATAAGGACATTGGCGGGATGGCAACGATTGAAGTGACAAAAATCATTGATGAGGAAGGGGTAAAAATTAAATTAAACAATCCAAATTTTTTCCCAACCTACGTATCAAATCAAAAGCTAAAGAACTATCGTGTTGTCCCGCTTAAAGAAGCTTCTAAGTTTGGCTTGCAGGATGCCATGAATAAATATAAGGAAATTCAGGAGCACATGCTAGGAAATATTTAAAAAGGTTTTGAATATGTCGATTTCTCTGAAAATGTAATACAAATGTCATATTTAACGACTAGCACTTTTTAACTATATATTATAATACTAGTAGCAAGGGGTTTGGAGGGATTCTATGTCATTAAATCAATCAGTCGAATCTGCTGCTATCATGAAGGAGCTCGACTTAAAACTCCAAGCAATCAATGATATTACAGCCTTGATCCATGATTTAGCTGAACAAACAAACCTCCTTTCTCTCAACGCGTCAATTGAAGCAGCCAGGGCTGGCGAGCAAGGAAAGGGCTTTGCAGTTGTAGCAAATGAGGTAAAGAAACTTGCTGAACAAAGCCGGGAATCTGTTGAAAAAATCTCGGTCCTAATCAGTGAAATTCAATTAGATTCTTCGAAAGCATTAGAAAATATTGAACATGGAAAAGAATTTGCCGTTGAAGGAGCAGAAATGGTTATAAACACTGCAAATGGCTTTAGAAATATGTTTGGTTTAATGGATAGCCTTGCAACAGATATTGATGAAATTGCAAATGCCAGTGAAATACTGCAGAAAGCAGCCAATCCATCTCATCTTCAGTTGATAGTGTCGTATCCATTTCTCAGCAAACATCAGCTGGGGTTGAAGAAGTAACAAGTATTACCGAAGAACAGAAGCGTTCCGTTCTCGAGGTGGAAAAAATCTCTGAAAATCTGCGAAAATTATCCTATGAGTTACGAGACTCTATTGAACACTTTAAGTTTGAAAAATAATAAAAAAAATTTACCACTTAATAATTCATGAATGGAATGAGCTAGTTTTATCGAAAGCTCATTCTTTTTTTAGTTCCACCTATTATTCATTTGAAAAGAATTTTCAAATGGAAAGTGATAAAATAGAGTGAGGAAAATGGAGAGCATGACCCAATTGACTACTCCTGATTGGCGAGCTAAGGCTCTGCAATTTTTACAGCTCTTCATATTTTTAATTATTATTATCTTAACGCAATATAAGCAATTTACACTTGCTTTCACAATAATTATTGGATTTGTTATATTTATGACAGTAACATCTAAGCAAAATCGAGTTTTTATTTGGGTGATTACCGCTTACATACTTGGTTACTTATTTTATTTATATGGAGATAGATTTATAGAAGAACTTCCCTTCCCCATTAGTATTATAATGATCATAAATCGCTGCCTGCTTTTTTTTCCAATCATTTTCATGGTCTACGTTATTAAAAAATTTGATGTAGTATTAAATCATTATTGGGATAAACCTAATTGGAAGGCGACAATTTCTTTTCCGTTTATATGGAGTGGTTTTCATTCTGTTTCAGTAAAAGTATTTTTAATGATTGCAATATGTATTAATTTCGCAGTTTTTATTCCTTTTATTCATTTTTCAAACATTCAATTAGCCTCTCCCTCCTTTCTATTTTTTTTATTTATTTTTTCGTTTGTAAATGCAATACTGGAAGAAATATTATGGAGAGGGATTTTGTTAACAAGAATGAGTACTTTAGCTGGGGAAAAAGCAGCTGTTATATTTTCAGGGATCACTTTTGGAATCTCACATATTTCACTCGGGTTTTCATGGGATGTTTGCCTTCTATTTGCACTAGGAGGGATATTCTATGCTGGGATAACAGTTCGCTCAGGAAGCATTCTCCCTGCAATTATTTGGCATATTATGTTTAATTTTTTGATGATATTAAGCGGTATAATTCCGTATATCGACTAAACGATCGTTCATTCACAAAAGGAGGAGTATTAATTGAAAATACATATTAGTGAGGATGCAGCAGCTTGGTTTGTAGAAGAAATGCTCTTAAAAAAGGGAGATTTCGTACGTTTTTTTGCACGATATGGCGGCTGTAGCACTGTTCAGCAAGGCTTTTCATTAGGGATATCAAACGATGCACCAATTGATGCTGGTGCTGAGACAATTAAAAACGGAATCACTTATTTTATCGAAGAAAAAGATCTATGGTATTTTGATAATCATGATTTGTCTGTGGAGTTTAATGAGATTGAAAATGAACCTTCTTATAAAGTGAAACTTCAATAAATGGGGGTCTATCAGCGAGTTAATCTGCGATAAATTAACAAAATAATGGAGATAGCATAAGTTGAATGCTATCTCCTCTTCTCATTTCTAATAAGTTTCTGCTGGTTGCTTTTTTGCTTTTTCATATGCTTCATGCCATACTGGGTAATATTTTTTTATAGAAATCGGTCTAAAGGTTTCCTTTTTTACACAAACATGCTTTGAAAATCCTGTGACAGCTAATTCATCTTTCTCTGTATATATTTCATAACCATAACTAGTTCGTAAACCATCGTATTCCTCAATCCACGTTTTTACAATTGCTTTTTCACCATAATGAAGAGGTTTTTTATACGAGGCTTGAATATCAAGTACAGGCGAAATAATTCCGTCTTTTTCCATTTCAGCATAATTAAAACCTAAGTCCTTAATGATTTGAGTTCTTCCTAATTCCATCCATACTAAATAGTTTGCATGATAAACAACACCCATTTGGTCCGTTTCCGCATATCTCACTTCAATTTCCTTCGTTGATACTAGCATTATGATTCCCCTCTCTAATTCTTGTTAATGCCGTTTCAAAATCTAATTTCTCTAAATATGAAACATGCTTTAAATGCTTACAATCCTTATCCTCTGAAATAAGCCGCAATGCTTGTGATTGGATTGCTTCATCCGTTAAATTTGTTGCAAAGCGGCCATTTCCATTAATTTGAATTTCACTCAAAGCTTCCTTTAAATATTCAAGCGCCTCTTGTGTTAATTCATATTGATAGTTAGAAGCATATTTGATAATGATTTCCAGAAGTTCATCAATAGAATAATCACTAAAATGAAAAAACTTCTTAAATCTCGATTTCAAACCTGGGTTACTTTGTAACAACACTCTCATTTCATCCGGATAACCAGCTAATATGATGACTAAATTTTCATTATGCTTCGTCATTTCATCAACAAGCGTATCAACGACTTCCTTGCCAAAATCCCCTTGAGATGATGATAGTAAGGAATAGGCTTCATCAATAAAGAGCACACCACCAAGCGCCTCTTTTATTTTCTTTTTTGTCTTGATCGCAGTTTGACCAACATAACCAGCGACAAAATCAGCTCTGCTTGCAATAATTAAATGGCCCCTCTTCAGAAATCCATATTCCTTTAAGAGCTCAGCATATATTTTGGCAACGGTTGTTTTGCCAGTCCCTGGATTACCAGTAAATACAGAATGGAGCTGGATAGGTACATCTGGAAGCCCCTTTTCTCTCCTTATTTGCTGCATCTTCACAAATGCCAATAACATATTTACTTCATTTTTTACAGATTCAAGTCCGATTAAATTTGCAAGTTGCTTCTTTGGATTATTCCCTTTGTCTTGAATAATATTTTCAAAGTCCTTTTTCTCTAGTAATGTAAAGTCTAAAATATGGTTTTCCTTTTTAGAGCTTGTCCCTTTTATAAATATCGCATCAAGTACAATATTTCTAACTGACCGCGCATTTCCAAAAGTGTCATCTACCCGTTCTTTCTCTATCCGTTTTTCAAGCTCCTTTTTTGCATCCTCAGTCATTATGTAGTCATTGTCTATGGCGAGCTTTTCTCCAATTAGAATTAATTCTGTATTCGAATAATCCGGCAAATGGATATGATTTGAATTTGGGAAACGACTTCGAAGCCCAGGGTTTATATCTAAAAATTGACGCATTTCTTCAGGATACCCAGCTAATATAAGCGCAAATTTCCCACCGTACTCAGAGCTAGTCATGAATGACACTAAAGTATCGATGGCTACTTGACCATAATCGTTTCCAGTCTGCCCCTCTCTTTTTAAGCTATAAGCCTCATCAATAAATAATACTCCGCCAAGAGCTTTTTCAACTATTGCCTTTACATTTTCTTCAGTTTGTCCAACATATGCACCAACAAGCTGTGATCGATCAGCTTCCACAACTTCTTTACGGGGAAGAACTCCAAGTTCATGATATATTTTTGCAAGCAACCGCGCTAAGCTCGTTTTTCCAGTACCGGGATTTCCCGTTAAAATCATATGTAAGCTCAATTCATCTTTCAATTGATAACCAAGTGCTTTACGTTCCTTTTGATATTTTAAAAAACGGTACAAAAGATTTACACGCTCTTTTACTTCCTCTAGGCCAATCATCTCTTGAACCTCTTCAAGGGGGCTAACACTATCCTCTTCATTATCTATATCTGTAGGGAATAATTGCTGCCATTCCTCCTTCCATCCTTCTATCCGATCAATTATTAATTTCATTTCACTATAATAAGAAGAATTATAGAATACGCCAGCAATTGATTGAAAATATTCCTCTGTCGCTTTTGTAAGCAAGACTGTATCTTCCAAAGACAGCTTTAATATCTCTGTCATTTTCTCATATGAACGAAGCCATTGAGCATCCTTCGTTTTTAATTTTTTTTTGTGAAGCTCATCCATTTCTTCTTCTGCTAGCTCAATAAAATTCCTGCAAACTTCAAGAATATCCTCTGCTGTTTTCATTTTTGCTTGTTTGTTGTCAGTTTCTCTTAAAGTAGGAAAGGAGAGAATATTAAAGATACTTTCCTTATTACTCCATTCGAATTGAGCTAAATACTCAGCAGCTTTTTGATTGTCAGAATTTAATTTAATTGCCTTATTTAGCCATACCAATCCAAGTGAGTCTTGCTTCGATTTACCAATTCTCGACAGAGCAGCAAGTGTTAAAATTTCAGAGACGATCTCATGGTCTTCTTCTTCATCTAGAGAGCCTAATAAGGATAAAACTTCATTTTCCTTTTCTATGTATCCAAATTGACGAAGCTCATTTTTCCACAGAGCTATTCTTTCCGTAATTACTTTTCTTTGTCTTTGTTTTTCCATCGAAATATCACTTCTTCTATTCAATTTCCAATACTAATCATATCACAATTCCTTTATAAAAGGCCTGATAACAAAATCAGGCCTTCTAAACTCCAAGCTTTTTCTATCGATTGTTAGTTTCATTAAAGCCATTTTGACGTGCTTGACTTTCATCTTGAATTTCTTCCTTCATTGCCTGAATGCTTTCCTTACGACGTTCGTTTTTCGCTGCAATCTTTGCACGTTCCTCTCCATCAGCAAACTGCAATGTCTCATTGGCATCATTTATATTTCCCATCGTATTTTGTACCATTGTTTGTAGTTTTTCAACATTATCACTTCTATCATCAGGCTTCGGCTTGTTGTTAAATGTCATTTTATTATTCCTCCTATTGAGAATGTGGTGATACAAATATAGTTTGTGAATTCAAAGAAAAATTATCAACGGAAAAGTGTGGCTATACTAAAACGTAGACAATAGTAAAACCCGCTGCATCAGAATGATGAAGCGGGCATATGATAGGGTTATTCACCTTTTGTTTGTATTACTTGAGGGGTTCCACCTGTATTACTTTGCATTTTCTTTCCATTATTTCCTCCATAACCACGAGGTTGCGTACCAATGTGATTAGGATTAAATTTCCTAGCATCCCTTTTCGGATTACTCATAAAAAATCCCTCCTCAATTAAAGTATGTGACTTCGATGAGGGTTTTATTTATGGAAATGAATGTTATTCTGCTTTATGTAGCCGCTTTTCTTCTAATCTTTCTTCGATTTTTTCCATAGCAGCCTGATCTTTTAATATCTGTCGCTTATTTTCTAAAACAAGTTCGGCGAATGAGCGTTTTCTTGGTTTTCTCATTATTATTTCACCATCCTTTAATACTATAGTAACAGTTATTATGGACGAAAAACTTTGAAATTATTACAAATTTTCGAAAATTATATTTTTCTTAAAATGAATTTTAAAAACTGTAAACCCTTTCTAAAAAAAGTTATGTTAAAATTCCCTGTTGATTTCGCTGCAGGTACTCAGCAATGGTAAACAAGCCGGAAGCCTCCTCGTCGCCCCACAGGATATAAACACCACGAGAAAATGCCAATGCATTTTTGAGGAGTCTCGCGCCTTTCGTTCCAATCAACAATGAGCATTTACACAGCCAAAAAAAAACATCAGCTTTTATGCTGATGCCCATTACTTATAAACCTGCATATTTTCTCATCGTTTCAATCGACATTGAACTTAAATGTTTGTGTGTGATGATTCCATTCTCATCAATAAAAAATGTTGTTGGGATGGTTAATATTTTATAGACTGTGTTCACTTTATCTTGATCATCGAGAAGAATTGTAAAATCAAGACCTAATTCTTTTGCAAATCCCGCAACATCATATTCAGGATCTATATTAATGGCTAAAATTGCAATATTATCGCCAGATTCTGTATAAAATTTCTGCATATCCGGCATTTCTGCTTTGCATGGAGGGCACCATGTAGCCCAGAAATTTAACATGACCTTTTGACCTTTATAATCTGACAGTTTGACTGTTTCACCTTTTAAATTTTTCAATTCAAAATCTGGAGCCTTTAAACCAACACTCAAACCTGAAAGTCGATCATCATTTTTAGGCTTAGGTTCTTCCTTCTCCATTGCTTGAACGATCGCAACTGTCATTAACCCAAATAATACAATTGCGGCGAATATCTTCTTTATCATCTGTTCAACACCTTTTTTCGCAGATTAGGGCTGTAACCCCTTAGTTGAATCAACAAAACATTCCCTTAGTGGGTTTATCCTATTTAACCGTATTGTAACCTAGACGATAAGAAAAAATAAGGTTCTCGAAAGCCAAAAAGTAATGAAAAATGTGACAATACCGTAAACAATTGATCTTATCCAAACGTCTAAAGACCATTTTCCTTTTCTATGTTTCCATACAATATAAATGAGTCCTAATACTAATCCAATTATGATCCCCTTTTTTCCTCCAGATGAATAAAGAATTAATAGTGGATTTTTTAAGATTGAAGGTTGAAACAATACTATACTAAGTTTAAAGGTAATAAAACCAATTATGACAGCATTTATGACAGAATCCATGAAAAATTGTTGAAATTCTCGGTCTGTTTTCGTTTTATATTTCATCATGAAATATGCACTAATAAAAGAAATAAATACCCATATCCATTCATACTTGATGATAAAAGGTCCTATAAATATCGCTTCCATTTTCCAGCCTCCGATTATCGGTTCTTTCTATACAATACATAAGCTTACATGATTTGTAAAAATTAATGTTTGTATCCACTCATAAAAAAAGACGTGTGATTTCATAATGAAACCACACGTCTAGATTAATCATTTATTAATTCGCTAATTTCTCGCGAAGAACCATTTGTAGAATTCCACCGTGACGGTAGTAATCAATTTCTACTTCTGAATCAAAACGTGCAAGAACTTCAAATTCCTTCTTGTTTCCGTCTTCATCAGTAGCTGTTACTTTAACAAGATCTCGAGGTTTTACATTTTCATCGACTTGAACATCGATTGTTTCTTTACCTGTTAGACCAAGAGTTTCAGCACTTTCGCCTTCCTTAAATTGAAGAGGAAGAACTCCCATTAATACTAGGTTAGAACGGTGAATACGCTCATAGCTTTCTGCGATAACTGTTTTAATTCCTAAAAGGTTTGTACCTTTTGCAGCCCAGTCACGAGAAGAACCCATACCATAATCCTTACCTGCAAGTACGGCAAGTCCTGTTTCATCCGCTTTGTACTTCATACAAGCATCGTAAATCGACATTACTTCGCCAGTTGGCCAGTAAGTTGTGAATCCACCTTCTGTACCAGGTGCGATTTGGTTTCGAATACGAATATTTGCAAATGTACCACGCATCATAACCTCATGGTTACCACGACGAGATCCATAAGAGTTGAAATCGCGAACTTCAACACCATTTTCAAGTAAATATTTACCTGCTGGTGTATTTTTTCCAATTGCACCTGCTGGAGAGATATGGTCTGTTGTTACAGAGTCTCCAAATTTACCCACAACTCGTAAACCATCTAATGGTTTTACTTCATCTGGATCTGCTTTTAATCCTTCAAAGAATGGCGGGTTTTGAATATATGTTGATGTATCGTCAAATGTATAAAGTGGTTCATTGCTTGTTTGAATTTTATTCCAAAGAGCATTATCACCAAATACATTTTCATATTCTTTACGGAATAATTCAGGTGTAACAGTTTGCTTAACAACATCATTAATTTCAGCAGTTGTAGGCCAGATATCATTAAAGAAGACATCGTTTCCATCTTTGTCTTTACCAATTGGATCATTTTTAAGATCGATATCAACAGTTCCTGCAAGTGCATACGCTACTACAAGCGGTGGAGAAGCTAAGTAGTTTGCTTTCACAAGTGGATGAATACGGCCTTCGAAGTTACGGTTACCAGAAAGAACTGATGTAACAAGAAGATCGCTCTCTGCAATTGCTTTTTCAATTTCATCTTTTAGTGGACCTGAGTTTCCGATACAAGTCGTACATCCATATCCAACGATATTAAATCCAAGTTGATCAAGATATGGTTGAAGACCTGAATCACGTAAATAGCCAGTTACAACCTTAGATCCTGGTGCTAATGAAGTTTTTACAAACTTAGGAATTTGCATACCAAGTTCAACTGCTTTTTTTGCAACTAGACCTGCACCTACTAATACATATGGATTGGATGTATTTGTACAGCTCGTAATTGCTGCAATTGCCACAGCACCTGTTTTCATTTCAGTTGAATCGCCATTATTAAAGTTAACTGTAACTTCTTTGTTGATTTCCTTCTCATCTAGACCAAAGCCTTGATTTCCTTGTGGAGCCGTAATTGCTTTATTAAATTCCTTCTTCATTTCAGATAAAGGAATTAAGTCTTGAGGACGCTTAGGACCAGAAAGATTTGCTTCGATTTCAGCAAGATTAATTTCAATAATATTTGTATATACTGGTTCTAATAAAGGATCGAAGAATAATCCATTTTCTTTACAATATGTTTCAACAATTTGGATTTGGTCTTCCGAACGGCCTGTTAAACGCATATACTCTAATGATTCCGCATCAATTGGGAAGAAACCGCAAGTTGCACCATACTCAGGAGCCATATTTGCAATTGTTGCACGATCCGCTAGTGGTAATGCTGTTACTCCTGGACCGAAGAATTCTACAAATTTACCAACAACACCGTGAGCACGAAGCACTTGAGTAACTTTTAATGCAAGGTCAGTAGCAGTAGTACCATTTGGAAGTTCACCTGTTAGTTTAACCCCTACAACTTCAGGAACTGGGAAGTATGAAGGCTGACCAAGCATTCCTGCTTCTGCTTCAATACCTCCAACACCCCACCCTAGTACACCAATACCATTGATCATAGTAGTATGGGAATCAGTTCCTACTAAAGAGTCTGGGAATGCTTCAAACTCTCCATCTTCATTTTCAAGAGCATGAACAACATTTGCAAGGAATTCCAAGTTTACTTGGTGAACGATACCTGTTGCAGGCGGCACAGCGCGATAATTATTGAATGCTTTTTGTGCCCAGCTTAAGAATTGATAGCGCTCTGCATTACGTTCGAATTCAAGCTCCATATTTAAACCAAGAGCTTCAGCAGTACCGAATTTATCAACTTGAACAGAGTGGTCAATAACAAGGTCAACCGGCTTAAGCGGATTGATTTTGTCTGGATCTCCACCCATATCAGCCATCGCTTTACGAAGTGATGCTAAGTCAACCACCGCAGGAACACCAGTGAAGTCTTGAAGGATAACACGTGAAGGCTTGAAAGGTACATCAACCTCTTTTACTTCATCAGTACCCCATTTAGCTAGGTTTTCAACATGTTCTTTCGTAATAACACGTCCGTCATATTGGCGAAGGACAGATTCTAATAATACTTTAATAGAATAAGGTAATTTGGATACTTTGCCGACGCCAGCGTTTTCTAAAGCGCCTAAGTGATAGTAATTGTAACGCTTCCCATTTAAATCAAAAGACTTACGGGAATTAAATACATCATTTTTCACCATGGGTAACTTCCCCCTTTTTAAAGATTATTCCGTGTAAGAGTTTAACAATTGTCGAAAAGATGCATTTTTCGTCCATCTTTACTTTCTAACAATTCTAATCTTAATACAACCTTCTATATAAGTAAATAACAAGAAAGTTATTGTTTTTGATAAGTTTTTCTTATACAAAAATCGATTTTATTAGATTTTACATTAAAAAGATGTGTAACGAAAAGGAATTTCGATTTTCATAAAGCTTTTGCAAATGACGATACTATGTTACAAAATTTTTTTCTTCTTTCATAAGTGTAGAAAGATAGGAATGATGGTTTACATATTCCTGCAATTTTTGCGAAAAAATAGTTGATGGAGGTGATTGAAGTTGGGTAAAAGAAAAGCAAATCATGTCATTCCAGGCATGAATGCAGCCAAAGGACAAGGTATGGGAGCTGGATTTAACGAAGAATTTTCAAACGAACCATTATCTGAAGCCCAGAAGCAAAATAATAAGAAACGAAAGAAAAATCAATAAAGAAAACTCGCCATTGGCGAGCCTTGAAAAGGCGATGACAGAAGCGTAGTCGCACTTATCGCGCTCATACATGCCACGTCCTCCCAAAAGCTTCTCTTTTGGTCGTGCGATGTATCTGACGAAGCTTTCCTTGTCCTGTCCGTCGTAATTAATTCCTAAAATTAGCAACTACATCGAAACATCTTCAACGCTGACAATTTATACTTTCTGGTGTATAAGGTAAAAGGAAGCGAGTCATTTCGCTTCCTCTTTTTTTACAAAAACCTGATTATTGTGCTCGAAGGGTTATGATTAATTCATATGGAATATTATTAATTTTCGTTTACTTCGGTCACCATTTTGCTTAAATCCTGTTGAAATTTTTTCAATTGGGCTTTTTGAGATTCTGAAGCCACTTCAAGGGCATTTTCAATTTGCTCGTATGCTTCATTAACTTCTTGTTTTAAATGTTTTAACTGATGACCATAAGTAGCGGAGTCCCTCACAATTTCATAATATAATTCCTGAGCATCCTCCATCCCTTGTTGAGCAGCTTGGAATGCTTGCTGTTTATTCTTATTGTATGGCATCCCCTATTTCACTCCTTTATAATTTTGTACATTTAAATTGTGCATACAGCTAAAAAAATATTCTGTATAAATTTACAGCATCTCACCAAGCTATTGTTAGGAGGGATGAACAATATGAATAAAAATGATAGTAAAGATATGCACAAAAATGCACCAAAAGGAGATAATCCAGGTCAACCAGAACCATTGAGCGGTTCAAAAAAAGTGAAAAATAGAAACCATACAAGGCAGAAAAATAACTCAAGTCATGATATGTAGGTTAGAAAAACTTGGCATTCGCCAAGTCCTTTTTGGCGAATGCCTTAGTTTTACTTAAGCGACTTTTTAGCAGATACTTAAAACACACTTAACTTTAGTACGTTAAATAAACTAAAACTTTCTGCTCATTAGCAAAAAAACTAATGGCTCCTAATTACAAAAATTAGAAAGCCATTAGCCGATTTCTTTATTAAGAAAACATGAATTAATTATTACAAAGTGCATCGATTATATACGTTTCTTCTTCAATTGTAACAGTTCTTAAATCAATAAGTACCTCATCTTTCTGGATACGGACAATGATGGAAGGAGAAGATTCTGTTCTTAATTTCTTTGCTAATTCCTCAGACGTCCACTTTTTATGCCTAATAACTGCTACAATGGATGGAAGATTCACATCTGGCATTGTTCCTCCACCCACCTGCCCAAAACTTTCTCGAATCTCAACATCATATTGGCAAGAATTTGTTTGCAAGTTTTGAATAAAGACTTCAGTCCTTTGTTTCAATTCTTCTCTTGTTACCATCAGATCCCTTATAACTGGAATATTCTTTATCCCCTCTTCACCCTTTGCGTAATCAATTAATGTTCCTTCAAGAGCGGCAAGAGTCATTTTATCCACTCTTAACACACGTGAAAGTTGATGTTTCTTCAACGAGTCAATCAATTCTTTCTTACCAGCAATTATACCTGCTTGCGGTCCGCCTAAAAGTTTGTCTCCGCTAAAAGAAACAATGTCTGCCCCCATCCTTAATACTTCCTTTACAATTGGTTCATCACCTATACCTATACGGCGGAAATCAAATAATGCACCGCTGCCTAGATCCTCATAAAAAATAACATTTTTCTCTTTTGCCAATACGGCTAATTCTTCTGTCTCCACCGACTTTGTAAAACCTACAACTTTAAAATTACTTGTATGGACTTTTAATATCATTGAAGTGTGTTCGTTAATCGCTTTTTCATAATCAGCTAAATGTGTTTTATTCGTTGTTCCAACCTCAACGAGATGAGCACCGCTTTCTTCCATAATAGAAGAGATCCTGAAAGACCCTCCAATTTCAACAAGTTGTCCTCTTGATACGATTACTTCCTGATTTTCAGCTAAGGCCTTGAGAATTAAATATACAGCCGCAGCATTATTGTTCACGACCATGGCTGCTTCTGCACCCGTTAATTCTTTAACAAGTGCTTCAACATGACTATGTCTTGAACCTCTCACGCCTGCTTCTAGCATATACTCCAAATTCGAATAATGAAGTGCCGTATCTAGCATATGCTGTGCTGCGTTTTCACTTAATCGCGCACGGCCGAGATTCGTATGTAGTATTGTCCCAGTTGCATTGATTACTCTTTTAATCGTATAGCTATATTGATGATTGACTAAGGCTTCAAATTTTTGAAATAATGAATCAATAAATGCTTGACTTCCAGGTTCTGGTCCCATCCATTGGCCAATCAACATTTCATTACGAATATGATCAAGCACTAATTTAATTTGGTTCGTCATATATTTCGAATCAATCCCGTAATTTTTCATTAAAAGGAGAAATCGTTCATCCCTTTGTAATTCATGTACGGGAGGTATATTTCTAAGTATATGTTTCACTAATCATTCCTCCAATCATTGCTCATTCATTATACCATTATTCCCCACTCCAAATTCGGTAAAAAAACCGAACAATAGTTTACATAATAATATTACAGTTAAATAAATCGAGAAGTAGATATATTTAATAGTTTAGGCAAAATCGTATTGCACAAAAAAAGCCTCCTCCATTCAAACAATGGAGAAGGCTTAATATATAGGCTACGCCTGCATTTTTTCAATAATTTCATGGGCTTTTGGAAATAATCCAGTTTCATTCTTTGAGTAAATCTTGTCACCATTGACAGTTACTTCAAATACCCCACCCGAACTTGGGATTAGTTCCATTTTTTCAATTTTATGTCGAAAATGTGTGAAGAGCTCTTCCGCGAAACTCGCGGCTTTTGGTGCAAAGTTTCACATCATACAAAATTCAATTCTCACTTCATATTTTTCCATCAATAGACCTCCTCAATCGAAAAAATTCACTAAATATTCACATATTTCACAATGTAATTGTAGTATATTCTATCATTTTCTGCAATAAAAATCCGTTTCATTTTTATGATATTTTCAATGAATAAAGGTATACTTATTTGAGGAGGTGGTATGATGAGTGAGCATGAAAAAATCCGTTTGACTTCATTGTCAACTAAAGCTGGCTGAGGATGCAAAATTGGTCCTGAGGACTTGACGCAAGTTTTGCGTTTATTACCAAAACAAGAACCTGTGCCAGAATTGCTTGTTGGCCACGAAACATCTGATGATGCAGGCGTTTATCAATTAACCGATTCGATCGCTTTAATCCAAACTGTAGATTATTTTACACCGATTGTTGATGACCCATATATGTTTGGCCAAATTGCTGCTGCCAATGCGCTTAGTGATGTATACGCAATGGGTGGACAGCCAAAAACAGTGCTAAACATCGTAGGCTACCCAATTAAAAAGCTTGGTGCTGAAATACTTGCAGAAATACTACGAGGTGCCGGTGATAAGGTAAAGGAAGCTGAGGCTATTACTGTTGGAGGACATTCTATTGATGATCAAGAACCAAAATTTGGACTCTCTGTTACAGGTATTGTTCATCCACAACGTGTCTGGAAAAATGTTGGGGCAAAGCCTGGTGATGCTCTTGTTATAACTAAGCCAATTGGTGTAGGAATTTTAACAACTGGTATTAAAAGAGGCGCTGTCACTCCAGAACAGGAGATAGCCGTAACTGAAACTATGGCAATGTTGAATAAAAATGCTGCTGAAATGTTAAATCCCTTTTCACCTCATGCTGTTACGGATGTAACTGGATTTGGACTACTTGGTCATGGGAGCGAAATGGCTCGTGGCAGCGATGTTAGCTTTGAAATTATTTTTGATCAAGTTCCAGTAATGGAAGGTACATATGAACTTGCAGAAAAAGGTATAATCCCTGGTGGTTCTAAATCTAACCATAAGTGGCTTCATGAAGATGTTTCTTATGAAAATATTTCTATTGAAAATCAATATATTTTATGTGATGCCATCACTTCAGGAGGCTTATTAGTTGCTTTACCAGAAGATGAAGCAAAAAAATATATAGAAATATTACACGAATCTGGTCTACCTCATGCAGCATTGATAGGAAGAGTTCTTACAAAATCTGAGAAGTTAATTTATGTGAAATAGAAAGAACTTATTTTGAAGGTGATTCAATGAACGTAAAGGAGTATTTACAGCGTATTTCTATAGAGGAAGAAAACGAACCCACTTTGGAATTTTTACAGAAGCTGCAAAAGCATCATATGGAGAATATTCCCTTTGAAAATTTGGATGTAACTCGAAACGTAGAAATCACTCTAAATTTGAATCGTTTTTACGATAAAATAATGGAAGACCATAGGGGTGGCTTTTGCTATGAGCTCAATGGACTATTTCAGCGGCTATTGACCGAGCTTGGCTTCAAATCATATTTAATATCCTGTACTGTAAAAAAACAAAATGGCTGGGCCAAAGAAAATACTCATGCAGCAATGATCGTTCATTTAGATCAGCCCTATCTTGTGGATGTTGGCTTTGGAGATTCCGTCCGCAAGCCTTTGCCATTGACAGGAAAAGAGCAGGAAGATGTAAGTGGAATTTACCGGATCATTTTGAATGAGAATCATTTTTTTGACTTGCAGCGATTCGAAAATCAAGAATGGAAAATACTATATCGATTTGCAAATGTTCCAAAAAAGTTAGAGGATTTTTCTGAAGGCTGCTATTTTAATCAAACTTCACCTGAATCTTCATTTACGCATGGTGATATTGCAACAATTGCAACAGAAAATGGAAGAATTACACTTTCGGGTCAAACGGTTACCAAAACGGAAAATGGCGTAAAAACAAAATTGGAATTAACCGAGATGGAAAAGAAAAAATTTCTTAAAGATTTTTTTAGCATTAGAATAAAGGACAGCTAATTTTAGCTGTCCTTTTATCATTTTATTTTTTAAGCTTCTCTAACATATCGATAGTCATTTTCTCTAAATCATATTCTGCTTTAAAGCCCCATTCTTCTTTAGCAGCAGTCGCGTCGATAGAATTTGGCCAGCTATCGGCAATTTGTTGTCTTGCAGGATCAACGTCATAGCTTATTTCAAAGCCAGGAATAGAGTTACGAATTTCTGCAGCAATTTCTTCTGGTTCAAAGCTCATTGCTGTCACATTAAATGAATTTCGATGGATTAATTTCGAACTATCTGCTTCCATTAAGTCAATAATGGCATTAAGTGCATCAGGCATATACATCATATCCATATAAGTTCCTTTATCAATGTATGAAGTATATCGTCCATTTTTAATGGCTTCATAGTAAATTTCAACTGCATAATCAGTCGTTCCGCCACCAGGAGGTGTTACATATGAGATAAGACCTGGGAATCTCAGTCCTCTTGTATCAACACCAAATTTATGATAGTAATAATCTGCTAGTAATTCACCAGCTACTTTATTTACTCCATACATCGTTGTAGGTCTCTGAATGGTATCCTGTGGTGTTTGATCCTTTGGTGTTGAAGGGCCGAATGCTCCAATTGAGCTAGGAGTGAAAAATTGTGCTTTTAGTTCCCTTGCCGATTCAAGAGCATTCATTAATCCACCCATATTTAGATTCCATGCGAATACTGGATTTTTTTCTGCCGTGGCAGAAAGCAATGCAGCCATATGGATAATTGTATCTGCCTCATACTTCCTTGCTGTTTCAATCATTGTCTTCGTATCTGTTACATCCACCACTTCAAAAGGTCCAGATTGAGCAGCTTCCGAGTCATTTTTGCGAATATCTGTTGCAATGACATTATCAGTACCATAAATATTTCTAAGTTTTATCGTCAATTCAGAGCCAATTTGCCCTAATGCACCAGTAATAAAAATCTTTTTCATCTAATTTTCCAATCCTTCCCCTTTATTAAATAATACCCATCTCTCTTCCAACTTTTTCGTAGATCGCAATTGCTTGGTCAAGCATTTCCTTTGTATGTGCTGCTGAAGGCATATTTCTTACTCTACCAGTCCCTTTTGGAACAGTTGGGAATACAATTGATTTTGCATATACGCCCTCTTCGTTTAATTTTTTACTGAATTCCTGTGACTTAACTTCATCTCCGATAATACAAGGTGTAATTGGAGTTTCACTTTCACCAATATCAAACCCTAGTTTTTTCAAACCAGCTTTTAAATAATTGGCATTTCCCCATAATTTTTCGTTCAACTCAGTGCTTTCCATTAATATCTCAATTGCTTTCATACTAGCAACGACATCTGCTGGGGTTAAGGATGTAGAGAAAAGAAACGGTCTGCTTCGTACTTTAAGCCAATCAATTAACTGTTGTTTACCAGCTACATATCCTCCGACAACCCCAATTGCTTTAGAAAGAGTTCCAATTTGAAAATCGATTTTATCAGAAAGACCGAAGTGCTTAACTGTACCTGCTCCATCGCCCAATACGCCAGAACCATGGGCATCATCTACATATGTAATAAGATCAAATTCTTCAGCAATTTCCACAATCTCAGGAAGCTTCGCAATATCTCCATCCATTGAGAAAACCCCATCCGTAATAACCATGATTTTATTATATTGCCCAGACTCTTTCGCTTCTTTAGCCTTTGCTCTTAAATCGTCCATATCAGAATGGTAAACACGAATAATCTTTGCTTTAGATAGGCGGCATCCGTCAATAATTGAAGCATGATTTAATTCATCTGAAAGAATTGCATCATTTTTGTCCATAACAGCAGATATAGCAGCCATATTACAGTTGAAACCAGACTGATAAGCAATCGCTGCTTCAGTATGTTTAAACTCAGCTAATTTTTCTTCTAGTTTTACGTGAATATCTAATGTCCCGTTAATTGTACGAACAGCCCCTGCACCAACGCCATATTTATGAATAGCTTCAGTTGCTGCCTCTTTTAGCCTAGTATCTGTAGCCAATCCCAAATAATTATTAGAAGAAAGATTAATTAATTCCCTGCCATTAATTTTAATTATTGGGCCGTTTGGGCTTTCTAATGGGTCAATGACATTATATAAACCCTTCCCTTTTAAATCTTCGAGATTTTCATTTAAAAATGCATCCAATGTTTTACTTGTCATAATTAATCCTCCATTTCGATAAAAATCTTCCAAATTGTCACCTCCTAAAATACAATTGTATTTACAAGAAGGACATTAATAACATTGATATATAAGTAATTCTTACGTATTACTTTAACATATTTTTTATTATTGTACATATATAGCGGACAGTTTTCAGAAAATTTTTCAAAAAATATTTTATCGTAGTTTACCCATTTTCGTTCATAAAAAATATGAATGAATTTCATGAAGTTCAGACTTAAATCACTATTTTTTTCTTTTAGTTCTTTTGTCCACATTTAAAAATATAGATATATTAGTGTTATTTTTTTATTACATAATTAATACTTATTTTTTATTTAGAATTATTTTTAATAAGTATTGATTTTTTATTGAGAAATGTTATCATTGTAATTAAGAATTATTTCAATTAATTTAATGAGGTGAATGATTGATGACAACAAACAATAAACTAACTACAAACTGGGGTGCTCCTGTAGGAGACAACCAAAACTCAATGACAGCTGGTTCACGTGGTCCAACTTTAATTCAAGATGTGCACATGCTTGAGAAATTAGCTCATTTTAATCGCGAACGCGTACCTGAGCGTGTTGTTCATGCGAAAGGCGCAGGAGCACACGGTTATTTCGAAGTAACAAATGATCTTACAAAATATACGAAAGCTGATTTTTTATCTGAAGTGGGTAAACGCACTCCTATGTTTATCCGTCTCTCTACAGTTGCTGGTGAGCTTGGTTCAGCAGATACAGTCCGTGACCCTCGTGGGTTCGCAGTGAAGTTTTATACAGAGGAAGGAAATTATGATTTAGTAGGCAACAACACACCTATTTTCTTCATTCGTGATGCAATTAAATTCCCTGATTTCATTCATACCCAAAAGAGAGATCCTAAGACTCATCTAAAGAATCCTACAGCTGTTTGGGATTTCTGGTCTTTATCTCCTGAATCATTACACCAAGTAACATACTTAATGGGCGATCGCGGAATTCCAGCTACATTAAGACATATGAATGGCTACGGAAGCCATACGTTCAAATGGACAAACAAAGACGGCGAAGGGGTTTGGGTGAAATATCACTTTATTACAGATCAAGGTGTTAAAAATATGGATGTAAATCTTGCAGCGAAGCTTGCTGGAGAAAACCCAGATTATCATACTGAAGATTTATTTAATGCTATTGAAAATGGGGAATATCCATCATGGACATTAAAGGTTCAAATCATGCCATTAGAGGATGCGAATACTTATCGATTTGATCCATTTGATGTTACAAAAGTATGGTCACATAAAGACTATCCATTAATTGAAGTCGGTAAAATGGTATTAAATAGAAATCCAGAAAACTATTTTGCTGAAGTCGAGCAGGCAACATTCTCACCTGGAACACTTGTCTCTGGAATCGATGTTTCACCAGATAAAATGCTTCAAGGCCGCCTATTTGCATACCATGATGCACACCGTTACCGTGTCGGCGCCAATCATCAAGCACTTCCAATCAACCGTCCGAAAAATGAAGTTAATAATTATCAACGCGATGGCCAAATGCGCTTTGATAGCAATGGCGGGGGTACCGTTTACTACGAGCCAAACAGCTTTGGAGGTCCAACTGAAGTGCCTGAACAAAAACAAGCTGCATATCAAGTATCTGGTATAGCAGAAAGCGTAGCTTATGATCACAATGATCACTATACTCAAGCAGGTGACCTATACCGCTTAATGTCTCAAGAAGAACGTGCTCGCCTTGTCGATAATATCGTCGGTGCCATGAAACCAGTAGAAAGAGATGATATAAAGCTTCGCCAAATACAACACTTCTTTAAAGCTGACCCAGAATATGGGACAAAAGTGGCAGAGGGGCTTGGTTTGGCAGTACCACAGGAAGTAAAATAATAGAATCATATTTTAATTCTCTTAATTTAATAAAATTCTCATTTCATCATTAAGGGTATCCGTATTAAACGGGTACCCTTTCGTTTTTTTTCTTACTAGATTTAATCATAGAAAGTATGCCATTGTTGCACTAATTATTTATCCATACAATTTCCATCAATATACCTTAGGAAAATCTAGTTTTATGGGAAAAAATCTTGTATGATGTAAAAATGGATTACTTTTGAAAAAGTGAGGATTTTATATTATGAGTTTATTAAATGTAGAAAATTTAAGCCATACATTTGGTGACCGCACATTGTTTAAAGATGTATCTTTCCGGCTGCTAGCAGAGGATCATGTAGGACTTGTCGGTGCAAACGGTGTTGGGAAATCGACCTTAATGAATATTATCACAGGACAGCTGATTCATGATACTGGCCGTGTCGAATGGACCCCTAGTGTTTATTATGGGTATCTTGATCAGCATACCGTTTTAACACCAGGAAAAACGATGAGAGATGTCCTCAAAGATGCGTTTCTTCCTCTTTTTGAACAGGAAAAGGCATTAAACGAAGTAACGGCAAAAATGGCAGACGCAACACCAGAAGAATTAGAAGATTTACTTGATGAAATGGGAAAAATCCAGGATCGCCTTGATTCAGGAGGCTTCTATTCTCTAGATATCAAAATTGAAGAAGCTGCACGAGGACTTGGATTAGATGCCATCGGCTTAGACCGTGATGTTTCTGCACTAAGCGGCGGCCAGCGTACGAAAGTATTATTAGCAAAGCTGCTTCTCGAACAGCCTCAAGTTTTACTATTGGATGAGCCAACAAACTATTTAGATGTCGAGCATATTCGCTGGCTGACAAACTATTTGAAAGAATATCCGTATGCATTCATTCTTATCTCTCATGATACAGAATTTATGAATCAGGTTTCTAACACGATCTTCCATTTAGAATTTTCAAAACTGACACGTTATACGGCAAGCTATGATAAATTTCTTGAATTAGCTGAAATCAATAAAAACCAGCATATAAACGCCTATGAAAAGCAAAAAGAATTCATAAAAAAGCAGGAAGATTTCATAGCGAAGAATAAAGCTCGCTATTCGACAACAGGCCGGGCAAAAAGCCGCCAGAAGCAGCTCGATCGCATGGAAAGAATTGACCGTCCAGAAACAGCTGTGAAACCAACGTTTGAATTCAAAGAATCCCGTGGCAGCAGCCGCTATGTTTTTGAAGGAAATGATTTCGAAATTGGTTATACCCATGCTCTATTACCTAAAATGTCGATATCAATAGAACGTGGAGAAAAAATTGCGATTGTCGGATGTAACGGTGTCGGTAAATCTACTCTTCTAAAGACAATGCTTGGAAAAATCAAACCAATCAACGGTAAAGTTGAACGCGGCGATTTCCTCTTCCCTTCTTATTTTGAACAAGAAGTAAAAGCAGGAAATATTACACCGATCGATGATGTTTGGAATGAGTTCCCTTCCATGGATCAGCACCAGGTACGAGCAGCACTAGCAAGATGCGGGCTGAAGAATGAGCATATTTCACGCCCATTGAATCAATTGAGTGGTGGAGAACAAGCTAAAGTTCGCTTATGTAAATTAATGATGTATGAAAGTAACTGGATATTATTTGATGAACCGACCAATCACCTTGATGTTGTGGCAAAGGAAGAACTAAAGCGTGCGTTAAAAGCGTATAAAGGTACAATAGTTTTAGTTTGTCACGAACCAGACTTTTATGAAGACTGGGTAACAAAGATTTGGAATGTCGAAGAATGGTCGCAGCAACTGTAACTTAATTTGTTTTTCATACACTAACCCTCTACTGCGTAGAGGGTTTTTAATTGGATTTTTTACAATACTTTTTAAATGTGACCAATATATGAACATTGAATAAAACTCGTGCAAACGGTTCCAATAGTGTATAATGAAAAAGCCCGGAAGATTAAAAATTAATAAATATTGATAAGAGAAAGCATTGTTTTCTTTTATTGGCAAACCTTTTTAGCGGGTAAATATTTATAAAGGACTAACTAACTTGATGACTGAAAAGAAGATTGCCTGGATTACTGACAGTACTGCCTATATTACAGATGAATTTATAAAACATCCTGATGTGTATGTTATTCCATTGTCCATTACATTTGATGACGAAACATTTGAAGATGGAATAGATTTAAATACAGATCAATTATATAACCGAATCGTTAAATCAAAGGAAATTCCGAAAACCTCACAGCCATCTGCGGGTCGATTTGCTGAACTTTTTGAACAATTAAAAGGAAAATATGATTCTGCTATCGCTGTACATATTTCTGGTAAATTAAGCGGGACGATTAATAGCTGTCTATCTGGTGCTAAACTCGCAGATTTTCCAGTTGAAGCAGTCGATTCTAAATCAATGTCCTATGCGATTACAACTCTAATAAAAAAAGGTATGGATTTAGCTAAAAAAGGATTGCCTAGTAATGAAATTGCTCAATTCCTTCAGGAAGATGCAGCCAAATCAGAGAATTATATATTATTAGGAAGCCTGGATCAATTTTACAAAGGCGGAAGAATGTCAGGAACCGCTTACTTACTTGGTAGTCTTTTAAAAATAAAACCGATTATCAGAGTTAACAATAATGGTGAGTTTGAACTTTTTGATAAAGTACGTTCTGAGAAAAAAGCAGTTAAGCGTATGTTAGAGTTACTAGGGGAAGCATATAAAAAACATTCCATTTCTCAAGTGCAAATTTTGCATGGAAATGTTCAAGATAAAGCAAAGGAACTGGGATCCGAGATTAAAGCACTTTTTCCTAAACTTGATATTTTTATCGGTGAAATTAGCTCTACTATCGCTGTTCATTCTGGAGAAGGTACGCTTGCTACGCTGTGGCATAATGAGTAGTAATACTTTTCTCTTAAAGAATCAATTCCAATATTTAATTGAAATTGCCTGTGGGATATGTATCAGAATTTTGATCTGTTGTCTGGATCATTTTCTGATTGCTTACCCTACAGGCATTATTCTTAACCAAAACTTTACTTAAAAATGCTTACACCCACGTAAACATATAATTACCGTCCTCAATTGCTTTTGCCTGCTTAACGATTTTCAACGGTCTAAACGTATCAATCATGACCGCGAGCTCAAGTGTTTCCTTTCTCCCTATGCTAGCTTCTGTCGTTCCCGGATGAGGACCATGTGGAATACCGCTCGGATGAAGAGTAATGGATTCTTTATTAATACCCTTCCTACTCATAAAATTCCCTTCAACATAATAAAGAAGTTCATCACTATTCACATTGCTATGATAATATGGAGCAGGTATCGCTTCTGGATGATAATCGAATAGTCTTGGAACGAAGGAGCAAACTACGAAATTATGACCTTCAAATGTTTGATGAACTGGAGGTGGCTGATGAACTCTCCCTGTGATCGGCTCAAAATCTTTAATATTGAAAACCCATGGATATAAATAGCCATCCCAGCCTATCACATCTAAAGGGTGATGATTCAGCACATGAGAATGCAGATATCCCCTCGTCTTTGTAATAACCTTAAATTCTCCCTTTTCATCAAATGTTTCTAATTTCTCAGGTCCGCGAATATCCCTTTCACAAAATGGACTATGCTCTAATAATTGTCCATACTCATTCCTATATCTTTTAGGAGTAGTTATTTGGCTAAATGATTCAATAAATAATACTTTTGAAATTTCACTATCATCCGGAATCACCCTGTATATTGTACCGATCGGGATAATCACATAATCCCCAGGATGATACGTAATCGTACCGAACATTGTTTCGATTTTCCCAGTACCGTAATGAATGTAAAGCATTTCATCGCCATCACCATTACGGTAATAGCTTTCCATTTCTTCATTTATTTTCATTGTTCCAATTAGTAAATCATCATTTCCTAATAAATATTCTCTAGCGTAAAGCGCATTGCCTTTTTTCTCAATTTTATCTGTCATAAGATGACGATGATTTAGGCTATCTTGATCTTCGTATTCTGGCAAGTATTTACCAATTAATTGACTTTGAGACACTTCGGTTGGCATATAATGATGATATAAAATCGACTGTGTCCCAGAAAACCCCTTCGTTCCCATCACTTGCTCACGATAAAGTGAACCATCCTCTTTATTAAACATCGTATGACGCTTATGAGGAATTTCCCCCATTTTCCGGTAAAACATTTTTCCACCTCACTTGCTGTTAATCATATTTACTAATTTTCCGAGCGCTGTTATTTCCAATTCTATCTCATCACCTGATTCAAGCCAGGGATGAACATCTGTGCCAAGCTCTAAAATACATCCACTTCCTACCGTTCCTGAACCAATTATTTCACCTGGATATAATGTAACCCCATCAGAAGCACGTTCTATCATTTCTCCGAATGAATAGTATAGATCCTTCATATTCCCTTCTGATAAAAGGACGCCATTGACCTTCGCTGTCATCATTAAATCATAGCCATTCTCAATCCGGTAATCTTCTAATTCATCTTTAGTTATGATATAAGGTCCTATGGATGTGGAAAAATCCTTGCCTTTTGCAGGACCGAGTCCTACTTTCATTTCTTTTCTTTGTATATCTCTTGCACTCCAGTCATTTAAAATACAGTAACCGAAAATATAATCTTCAGCGTTTTCTGCCTTAATATTCTTACCTTCCTTTCCTATGATGCAGGCAATCTCCAATTCATAATCAAGCCATTCACAATTTTCTGGCCTATCTATCGCTTCATACGGTCCTTTTATGGCTAAGTGGTTTGAAAAGTAAAATACCGGGATTTCATACCATTCAGGGATCATTTCTAAACCACGATTTTCTCTAGCTGTTTTCACATGCTCTTCAAAAGCATAAAAATCTCTAAAGCTTTTCGGGTTCGGCAGCGGCGCTTTAAGTAAAACATCCTTGAGAGGATAGACATTCTTTCCATTTAATTGAGATGATGATATAAAATTCATGAAAAATGAATTGTTTTCAATAAATGAAAGTAAATCTTTTGGCAGTATTCCATTTGATGCTTCATGCATATCAATAACATATTGTTCATTCACGATCCAGCCTGCTCGAATCGACCCGTCATTCTTTTGAAAAGTTACGAATTTCATAGCATCACCTTGGTCACGTTTTTCGCACTAATTCAAAAACTTCTGCCATTGCCTTTGTATACATATGTCCTGCCATTCGTCCTACTGGTTTTAGCTTTTCAGTAAGTATTCTCCCATTCTCATAAAGCACATCAGCGACATGAACATGTTCAACCTTGCCGATGACAAGGCTTCCTGCACCAACATAATCTCCAAAATGAAGGAGCTCGTGCAATCTACATTCAAGGTGGACTTTCGATTCCTTAATTCTCGGAGGTTTTACAAAAGAACTTTCTTCCTTTGTTAGCCCTGAAATCTCTAGCTCATCAATTTCAGCTGGATACTCAGCTGCACAAATATTCATATTTTCAGTTATATCCTCACTGACTATATTAATGACAAATTCTTTTGTTGCTTCAATATTAAGAAGAGTATCCTTTTTTTGACCATCTGTCCCTCTTCTCATCGGTGAAAAACAAATCAGCATTGGATCCGCACATATTGCTGTAAAGAAGCTAAACGGCGCTGCATTCGATACACCTGCTGCGTCTATTGTCGTAACAAATGCAATTGGACGAGGTAAAATTGAACCAGCCAAAAGCTTATATGCGTCACTCCATTCAAGATTCCCTGGCGTTATTTCCATTTTCCACCGCTCTTTCACTAATAATTTGACTGATTACTTCAAGAAAGGCTTTATTATCTTCGCGTGTGCCAAGTGTGATTCTAAAGGCATCTGAATATCCATGATATTTCAATTCTCGAACAAGGAAACCACTCGAGATTAATTTCTCAACAACTGGGAATTGACTATAAATAAACACAAAATTTGTTTGTGAGGGAAAATAATTTAAACCATTTTTTTCTAAGAACTCACAGACAAAAATTCTTTCTTTATCATTTTTCTCTGCACAATCAAGAATAAAATCTTGGTTTTCAAGCGCGTAAGCTGCTGCTGTCTGTGCTAATTGATTTACGTTAAAAACGTCCTTTACTTTATGAAGCTCTTGCACAATATCAGAATTCATGATTCCATAACCTACTCGCAGTCCAGCGAGCCCATAAATTTTTGAAAAAGTCCGTAATATGACTAGATTGGAATATTTATCAATGAGTGGAACCGATTGGAGATAATCATTGCTCGTTACATACTCGTAGTAAGCCTCATCTAAAACAATTAATATATTTGCTGGAACATTTTCTATGAAATGATACAGCTCTTGCTTTTCCACGATTGTTCCTGTTGGATTATTAGGATTACAGATAAATATCATTTTTGTACGTGGCGTTATTTTTTCATACATGGATGGAAGATCATGAACCCCATTAGCTAGAGGAACCTTGACCGCTTTTCCGCCTTCAATGACGATATTTGCTTCATATCTCCGGAAGGTCATATCAGCTAGAACTGCTTCATCCCCTGGATTTATAAATGCTCTTGTTAGTAGTCGTATAAGCTCTTCAGAACCATTCCCTATAATAAATTGGCCATCATTAAGGTTATAGTAGGCAGATAGTTTTTGGATTAATAAGGATGTCTTGCCATCAGGATACAAATATAATTTTTGCATATTTTGAATGATGGACTCCTTAACATTTGGAGAGCACCCATAAATATTTTCATTATCAGACATTTTTCGAATCGTCTTGAGATGGTATTGATTCATTAGTTCCTCTGGTGTGAACCCAAGCGGGTAGGATGTCATCTCTTCGATTGCACGTTTTGTTTGGATTTTAACCATATAAACACCTCTGGTTTTACTGCGATTACGTTAACAAGCTATTTTTAAAGAGTGAGGACATTTGCCCCATCCTTTTCTTCTAACAATCTTAGAGATTTCCTCGCCTTTCTTGTTCTCGTTCAATCGATTCAAATAAGGCCTTGAAATTTCCTTCTCCAAATCCTCTCGCACCTTTACGCTGAATGACCTCAATAAATAATGTTGGACGATCCACAACTGGCTTTGTGAAGATTTGCAGCAAATAGCCTTCATCATCTCGATCTACTAATATACTTAATTCTTTTAGCTTTTCGATTTCTTCATCAATTTTTCCGACACGGTCTGTTAACGCTTCACCATAATATGCGGCAGGAGTATTCAGAAATTCAACACCATTTTTACGCAGAATACTTACTGTACTTACGATATCTTCTGTTAATAGTGCAAGATGCTGAACACCTGGACCGTTATAGAAGTCTAGATACTCTTCAATTTGTGATTTCCGTTTTCCTTCTGCTGGCTCATTAATAGGGAATTTTATTCTTCCGCCATTATGCATAACTTTAGACATTAATGCTGAATATTCCGTGCTTATATCCTTATCTGTAAAATGCGTCATTTCTTTAAAGCCCATTACATTTGCATAATAACTAACCCATTCTTCCATACTTTCAACATTGCCAACGACATGATCAATCCCGATAAAGCCAGCGTCCTCAAATGGAATATTCATTTCTAACGGTTCATACCCGGGCATAAAAATACCTTTATAGTTATTTCTTTCAACTAATGTGTGAATCGTATCGCCATATGTTCCAATAACCGCCTTCTTTACAGTTCCATGCTCATCCTTGATTTCAATTGGAGGTACAATTTCAATTGCTCCCCTAGATACTGCTTCATTATATGCTTTCTCTACATCATCAACTGTTAAAGCTACATCCTTTACGCCATCTCCATGCTTTTTCACAAATGAAGCAACTCTGCTACTTTCCGTTAAAGATCCCGTTATGACAAGGCGAATTTTTCTTTGCTGAAGTACATATGAAACCGTCTCCCGATTACCAGTTTCTAAACCTGAATAGGCAACAGGTTTAAATCCAAATGCAGAGCAAAAATAATGGCATGATTGTTTAGCATTTCCTGAATAAATCTCTAAATAATCAACTTCTTTTACCGGAAAAAAATCCTCGGCCTTTTGGTGCATAGCATGAGTATTTTCTTGCATCTTTTTTCCTCCTAAATTGAAAAAATATTAATATTCAGAATTAATATTATATTAATAGTTGAAATGTTCTCAAGAATACAAGTTAAAGCTACAATGCACTTCTGCAGTAAAGTGTTGGAAAGCTTTCTCTTTATTTTAAACTTGAATTCCTTTTTTAAATTTAGGCGAAAGATGTATTGCCTGATTTTTTATCGCTTCAACCGCTTCTAATATTCCTTCGTTCATACTTGGATGGGGATACGTTGGAAATAGTAAATCTTCGTCACGCGAAGCCATTTCCAAGGATAAGATTCCACTAGAGATAAGTTCAATCGCACCATCACCTATAATGTGCATTCCAATTAGCATGTGATTTTCTTTATCGAAAATCAGTTTTATAAATCCTTCTTTTTTTCCGATGATGGCTGCGTAACCATTGCTAGATAAGGGAAATTGACCTATTTCGATGGAATATCCTTGACTTATAGCTCCTTCTTCCGTTAGACCAACAGAAGCGATTGGGGGTCTTGTGTGTACTACTTTTGGTAAAAAACGAAAATCAGCTTCAGCTGGGATTCCTGCAATGATTTCTGCTGCCGTTTTCCCCTGCTTTATTGCCTTCACTGCTAAACTTGGACCCTCTGTAATATCTCCTACCGCAAAAATTTTTGCGATTGACGTACGGCATTGATCATCAACTCTTATAAACCCTTCCTTTGTTGTTTTTACCCCGATTCGAGCAATACCCAAATTATCAGTATTTGGAGTTTCTAGGTTTGAAACAAATATATGTGAAGCTGAAATTTTTTCTGTGCCCGTTTTATTTTGTAGGATAATAGAAACCTCTTCCTCTTCAGCATATGCTTCATTAATTTTCGTGCTCCTCATGATCTGGATACGATACTTTTTTAATAGTCTCTTTAACTCACGGTTTATTGATGAGTCAAAATCAAACTCATCATGCTTTAAAATGAGCATTACTTCGGAGCCGAAAGCATTGTAAGCCATTGCCATTTCTAGAGCAATATAATCATGTCCATATATGACAAGCTTTTCAGGCACAATATTTATGTTAGTTATGGACCGAGAATCCAATATCCGTTTGTTGTCGATTATGATTCCTTCAGGTTGTTTCGTTGAGCAACCGGCTGCAATGATGGCATGTTTAAATCGAAATACTTCAAACTGATCCCCATTTTCTACACCAATCCGATCCTCCGAAAGGAAGAAAGCAGAACCATGAAGTAATTCAATCTTATTTGCCTTAATTAATGAAGTGACACCCTCACGAAGGTTAGCAATCGTTTTTATTTTATACGTTTGAAGTGTCTCGATATTAAAATGAGTACCTTTACTTTCAATTCCTAACTCAGCATCGTCATGAGAAGAAACATATTTTTCTGCTCCATAGGTCAATACCTTCGAAGGTATGCAGCCATAATTAAGACATACACCTCCAAGCTGATCCTTTTCAATGAGTGTAACTGCCAATCCAAGCTGTGAGGCACGAATAGCTGCATTGTAACCACCAGGACCCCCGCCAATAATAATGAGATCACGTTCATGTGCAAGTTCCCCGACAACCATTTACACCAACTCCAGCAAAAGCAATTTTGGGTTTTGTATGAACTGTGCGAATCGATTTGTAAATTTGACTGCTGTTGCTCCGTCTGCAACCCTGTGGTCAAAGGACATTGAAATATTCATGATTGAGCGGATCACAATCTCATCCTCATCTATGACGACTGGCATTCTTTTTGTTTTATGGAAGGAAACAAGTGCTACTTCAGGATGCTGTATGATTGGGGTTGCACCGAAGCTTCCGCCAAGTGGACCTACATTGCTGATTGTAAAAGTCCCGCCTGATATTTCTTTTATACTTAATTTATTATCTAAAGCTTTTTCAGTAAGCTCCTTCATTTCATGATGAATGTTTTGAATTGATTTTTTCTCTACATGGCGAATAATTGGTACAATTAGACCTTCCTCTGTATCAACTGCAATTCCGAAATGATGTTCTTTAATGAGATAAATTTCTTCTTTTTCTTCATCAAGTCTTGCATTGAATATCGGAAATTCTTTTAAACAAATTGATAATGACTTTAGGAAAAATGCAGTTGCTGATATATTTTGATTCAAATTTTTTAACTCTGCTCGAAATTGAATGAGCTCGGTAACATCCACTTCTTCAAAATGAGTGCAATGAGGAATCGTAAACGAGGACTGAACCATTTTTTTGGCTATTTGCTTTCTTCTGCCTCTGAAAGGAATGATGTCATTTCTTGATGGGGATATTTCTGAAGGTGTTTTGTTTTCAACTATATTTTCTGAAATAATATCTTTCTTTGGTAGTTGCTTTGCAGCAATAAACTGATAAATATCATCATCCGTAATCCTCCCTGCATGTCCGGATCCTTGAACCTTATCGAGATCAATACCGTTTTCTCTTGCAATTTTTCTAGTGAAGGGAGACGCAAGTATTCGCTTCTTTTGAACTTGGTCATCACTTTTGCCTTCTACTACTAATTCGTCCATGATTAATAAAGTTGTTCCAACAGCAACCGTCTGTCCTTCTGCAACTTTAAACTCTTTAATAATCCCTGATCGAGGAGCTGGAATTTCTGCGGTCATTTTATCTGTTTGGACCTCTAACAGCGGTTCATCTGCTCGAACTTTATCGCCAAGATTAACGAAAAAGCAGTTAATATCAGCCTCGGCCATTCCTTCCCCGATATCGTGAAGTTTAACATCCATTTCTTCCCTCCTAAAAAGACATGACTTTCTTAATCGCATGTATGATCCTTGCTTCTGATGGTAAATAATGATCTTCAAATCCGAAATAAGGTACTGGCACATCAAAACCTGTAACTCTTTCTACTGGGGCTTTTTGAAATAAAAACGATGTTTCATTAATAATGGCGAGAACATCATTCCCAACACCACCTGTTGCATGTGCTTCATGAACTATTACCGTTCTTCCAGTTTTCTGGACGGAGTCCGCTATAATCTCGTAGTCAATTGGATATAGTGTTCTTAAGTCAATTACATCACATTGTACGCCCTTTTCCTTCATTTCTTTAGCAGCCTTTAGGACAATTGGAACCATAGCTCCCCAAGTTATGATGGATACATCGTCACCTTCTAGCAGTTTTTTTCCTCTTCCAATTTCAACTGTATATTTTCCTTCTGGTACTTCCTCTCTTATAGAACGATAGCATCTCATAGGTTCCATAAATAAAACTGGATCAGAGTCTTCAATTGCAGCAATAAGCAAACCTTTTGCATCATAGGGACTTGATGGACAAACCACTTTTATTCCTGGCATATGGGTAAAAATCGCTTCTGTGCTGTCACAATGAATTTCGGGAGCTCTAACCCCTGCACCATATGGAGCGCGAATGACCATTGGTACAGTATAATGCCCCATTGTGCGCATTCGAAGACGCGTAGCGTGTGTCATAATTTGCTCATAAGCAGGATAAATAAAACCTAAGAACTGAATTTCTATTATAGGAATAAATCCATTTACCGAAAGTCCTATCCCAGCTCCAACAAAACCAGCTTCACTTAGAGGTGTATCTATGACACGATCCTCTCCATATTTTTCCAGAAGTCCATCCGTTGCCCGAAAAACACCGCCATTCCTCCCGATATCCTCTCCTAAAAGCAACACTTCTGATTTCTCTTCCATCATCGTATCAAGAGCATCGGTAATCGCTTGAATAAGCGTAATGGTTCTCGTCTTTATCGCCGTATACACTTATCTTCACCTCCTATTAATCTAAGATATTCTTCTTTTTGCTGGTTAATTTGCCATGTCGGCTCAGCAAAAACATAATCAAAAATATCTGCAGGATTCGCTTTCGGAAATGCTTCCATTTCAGCAATTGCCAATTCTATCTCTTGGTTGGCATCTGATTCGATTTGACGTATCCAATTTTCTTCATACAAGCCTTCATTTTTTAACCATCTTTCAAGACGGAGCAGAGGATCTGTTTCTACTCTTCGATTATTGCTTTCAATTTGGTCACGGTATTTAGAAGGGTCATCTGCGGTCGTATGTGCTCCATATCGCCATGTTACGGCTTCAATCAATGTTGGCCCTTCACCTTTTCTTGCTCTTTCTAAAGCCTTTAAAGTCTCAAAATAAACAATGAAAACATCATTTCCATCCAGACGAACACTTGGTATATCATAGGCTAAAGCTTTTTGGGCAATTGTTTTCGTATTCATTTGTTTTTCAATTGGGACTGAAATTGCATATTGATTATTTTGATTAAAAAACACGACAGGTGCCTTAATCACGCTAGCAAAATTAAGACCCTCATGAAAATCACCTTCTGATGTTGCACCATCACCAAAATAAGCAATGGCTGCATGGTTAGAGCCTTTTATCTTCTCACCCAAAGCAGCACCAACTGCATGAGGAATTTGGGTTGCTATCGGAATCCCTGGCGGAAAAATCCTTTTCCCACTTGGAGGTACACATCCTTCATTACGACCATTCCAAAAAAGCAAGATGTTTCTTAACGAGTGCCCAAAGACAAATGCTGCTCCATGATCACGATAAGTCGGAAACATCCAATCCGCGGGTTCTAAAGCAAGTGCACTCCCCACTTGGGCAGCCTCTTGTCCTTCAAAAGGAGCGTATGTGCCAATTCTGCCTTGACGCTGCAAACTAACAGCTTTTCGATCAAATAGACGAATCCTTAAAAGCTGCTTATAAAAATTTTTCACAATATCTTCTGTAATTTTCTCTTTATACATAGGTGATACAATTTGTCCATTACAATCCATGATTTGCAGGATAGGAAATTGACTTTCCATTTTCTCACCCTTTGCTACATAATTTATTTGATCATCTTAAATTGAAAATTCTTTAACTAACAATTAACTTAAACATATTATCAATGTTGTTTTTTAGTGAAAATTTAAGTTCTTACTGCCCATTTAGGTCGCTTCATATGTGAAAAAAAGCTATTTCTGCGTGATCTCGCCTCAATCCTTTTTTCACAAAATTCATTTGCAGCTTCAATCGTTGTAATGCCTAATGTATTTGCATACTCATAAATATGAAGCAAAGAGTTGTATATTGCTTTCGTTTTTTGCAGAACTCTCTCCTTATTCGGCGTATAAAGCTCATCAGCAACTTGAATTAGTCCTCCTGAGTTAACAATATAATCAGGAGCAAATAATATACCTTTTTCCTTAAGAAGTTGGCCATGACGGAGCTCTAAAAGCTGGTTATTCGCTGAGCCTACTACAGCCTTAACCTTTAATTGTTCAATAGTTTGATCATTAATAATTCCACCCATTGCACAAGGGATGAAAACATCTGCATTAGCCTGATAGATTTCTTCACTGCTTAATACTTTTACACCTGCCCCAAGTATTTTAGCCTTTGATAGAAGCCTTTCGATTGCTTGCTGATTAATATCTGTTACATAAAGATCTGCACCTTCTTCTAACAGCCTTTCAGCTACTTTAAATCCAACTTTCCCCAAGCCTTGAATGGAATAGCATTTACTTCCTAATTCATCAGATCCTATTAAAGCTTGATTTGTAGCCTGAAGTCCGTATATGACACCTTGGGCTGTAGGTACAGAGGAATCTCCACTCCCTCCATAAACCTCATCAACACCGACGATGCAATTCGTCTCCCTTAACCCATGAACGAAATCCTCTGGTGTTGTTCCCATATCTGTTCCAGTATAAAACCTGCCGTTCAATGACTCGACGAACTGCCCAAAAGCTCGGAATAGCTCCGGGGTTTTGTCTCTTGCTGGATCCCCAATGATAACCGCTTTTCCCCCGCCAAAGTCAACATCCGCTGCAGCACACTTATACGTCATCCCTTTAGATAATCGAAGAACGTCCTCAAGTGCTTCCTCCTCACTTGCATACGGGAGCATTCTGCAGCCTCCTAGTGCTGGCCCGAGTCTTGTACTATGAATGGCAATGATTGCTTTTAATCCTGTAGATTCATCATTGCAAAAAACAACTTGCTCATGTTCTCTTATTTTTGAAAACACACTCATCACTTAACTCCTCCTAATTCAATTGATAACGCTTTCAAAAAAACTCTTAAGTCGGGGTAAACCTTTTCTTAATAATTCAATCTCAAAGACAAAAAGCTATTATTCCAGCATTTTCGCAATTTTACTTTTAGGAAGAATTACTTGCTCTACTTCCCCGACACCAATGATCTTCTCACATTTTTTTACTGTTACTTTAGTCATTACATGATTATCTTTCATTTCAGATAGGACTGCTGAAATCTTTAGCTTCGATCCTTCTGGTGCTGGTGCCAAATGTTTTGCAGAAACAGCCATTCCCATCCCTTCTTCATGTTCTTCTAAAAAGGGTATGATAATCTGCCTTGAAGCCCATTCCATATGGTAAATCATTGAAACTGTTGAATACGTACGATGAACGATATCCCCTTCAAATTTTGCAAACATTTCAGGAATGACCTCTACCATAATTTCAACCGAATAACCTTCCTTTAATCCTGATATCATTAAATCCCTCCAATTCATCAACCGGATCATTAGATTAAATTTAATAAGCTTGTAGATAAAGTGAAACTTCCATCAGTGGGGGTTTTTTTCATCCCCCACTGATGGTTAATTGCGGCCCACAGGAAGTGGGTCACGCAGACGTTGCCACACGATGTGGCGCTTTTAGTCTGTGTTCATTTTACGGGCTTTTACGGGCAGTTGTCTCCACCTATCTTCCTCGCTTCTCTCTCAATCTTGAGGTGGGGGTCTTACCGCCCGTTAATGCGGGATAAATTGATTCAACATGACGGTTTTTTACAAAATAAAAAGAAGTTATCCCTAAATATGTATGACGTTAATTTAACGATATAATACCATTTCGTATAATAAATAGTCAATAAATTGTAAAAACTTTAAAAATTTTAAAATATATGAATTTAATGGTGTTTTTTTGTTTTTATCAAACCTTCCTTTGTTATAATCATAAAAAAAGGATTAACTAGCTGAAAAAGACTAATTAATCCTTTAATACTAATATGCAATGCTTTAAATTGGATAATTTCTCTAGAGGATTACACTATGAAAGATTGTTCAGATTCTGTATTACGATAGCAAAGCACGATCACTTGCCATTTGTGATCCTCTAATCCTTTGAAACTCACTTAATAATTGTTCAATCGTTAAGTTACCCTTTTGGTCCTCATCTACTTGTAAAATAATTTGTCCTTTATCCATCATGATTAGCCTATTTCCAAGATCAAGGGCTTGCTGCATATTATGAGTGACCATTAATGTTGTTAATTTGTACTTTGCTACTATTTCCTTTGTCAAATTCGTAATGAGCTCTGCTCGGGCAGGATCAAGTGCAGCTGTATGCTCATCCAATAAAAGAATGGAAGGCTCAGTAAATGTGGCCATTAACAGGGAGAGAGCTTGCCTTTCGCCACCAGATAATAAACCCACCTTAGCTGTTAGCCGGTTTTCTAATCCAAGATGAAGTGTTTCAAGGACGCTTTGGAAAAATTCCTTTCGATTTTTTGTAACAGCTTTTCTTAATGTTCGCTTTTTATTTCTCGAATAGGCCATCGCTAAATTCTCTTCAATGGTCATGCTCGGAGCTGTACCTGCCATCGGATCTTGGAATACTCGCCCAATTAGCCTGGCCCGTTTAAATTCGGATAATAGTGTAACATTTTGATTATCAATTGTAACCGTGCCAACGTCAGGAAACATCACACCTGAAATAATATTCATTAGTGTAGATTTCCCAGCACCATTACTGCCAATAACTGTTACAAAATCACCTTCATTCATAGTTAAGCTAATACGATCAAGAGCAATTTTTTCATCAGGCGTACCTTCATTAAACACTTTATGGACTTGGCTTAATTTCAGCATCAGCCTCACCCTTTCTCTCGTCAGGCAAACTATTGAATGCTATAAATTCAGCTTGCTTCCTCGCCTTACGTTTCTTTTCTTTCGTCGAATCAATGATTTTTGGAGTGACCAGGGCTAAAATAACAATAGTCGCGGTAATAAGCTTCATATCTCCTGGTTCAAGGAAGTCTACACGCAATGCAAGTGTAACGACAATTCTATAAATGATTGCTCCTCCAATAACGGCTAATGTTGTTCTGGCAATGGTTTTCGTTCCAAATAATGCTTCACCAATTATGACGGAGGCAAGACCGATAATAATCATGCCAATCCCCATACCTACATCCGCAAATCCACCCTGTTGAGCAATCAAGGCACCTGAAAATGCGACCATTGCGTTTGAAATCCCCAAGCCAAGAATGACGGTAACATTCGTATTAGCCGATAAGCTGCGAATCATACGTTTATTATCACCAGTTGCTCTAATGGCCAATCCAATTTCGGTTTTCAGAAATTGATCTGTTAAGAATTTTATTGTAAAGGTAACAATCAGCATGACAATAAGGATTCCCCAAGTCCTCGGCAAGCTATCACCTAGACCCACTGTTGAAAGTATTGAATTAAATATTGAATCAAAACCGGTTTTGTCCCATGCATCTCTAATATTAGTCATAGCCGTTTCACTATTTAATAAAGGAACATTAGATTTACCCATTATTCTCAGATTGATTGAATATAAAGCGATCATCATTAATATTCCCGAGAGGAGAGCGTTAATCTTTCCGAACGTATGAAGAACGCCGGTAAGACAGCCTGCCACAAATCCCGCAATAAGCGCAAGAATTGTTGCGATAAATGGGTTCATACCGTTAACGATCATCGTTGCTGCAACTGCAGCACCAGTTACAAAGCTCCCATCAACCGTTAAATCAGGAAAATCTAATACTCGAAAAGATAGGTAAACTCCGAGTGCCATTATGGCATAGATTATCCCCGCTTCAAACGCTCCAAATATTGCAGTGAACATTAAGAATCACACCCTCTATTATTCGCCATCAAAAAATTCTGCAATTTTTTCCCACTCCTGTTTCACTTCAAGGCCTTGTTCCTCTGCTGCTTTTTTATTAATCATTAATGTTAAGCTGCTTGGTAGCTCTACCGGAATCTCAGAAGGTTTTTTATTTCCTTTTAAGATTTCTACAGCCATTTTTCCAGTTTGAAAACCGAGATCATAATAACTAAAACCACTTGCTGCAACCGCTCCTCGTTTCATTGAATCAAGCTCACCAACGAAAAGAGGTAGCTTTTTACTATTTGTAACAGAAATAACGGATTCTAATGCCGAAACAACAGTATTATCTGTTGGAACATAAATAGCATCCACACGTCCAACTAGGGATTCTGTTGCTTGTTTTACTTCTGCAGATGTTGATACAGAGGCTTCAACAATTTTAGCACCTTTTGCTTCAGCAAGTTTCTTCACTTCTTCAACCTGAACTTCGGAGTTTTGCTCACCAGCATTATAAATGATCCCTATCGTTTTTGCTCCAGCCTCTTCAATAATAAAGTTTATCGTTTTGGCAGTACCTTCAGGATGGTTATCAGTTGTTCCGGTAATATTGTCACCCGGTTTATCAAATGCATCAACAAGTCCTGCACCGACAGGGTCTGTGACTGAAGTAAACAAGATTGGAATATCCTTTGTTGCATTTAAAGCACTTACTGCACTTGGTGTAGCATTAGCGAAAATTAAATCAACCTTATCCCCAACAAAGTTATTAGCGATCGTTTGAGTATTATTCATATCTGCTTGTGCATTTTGGAAATCAAACTCGACATTCTCTCCATCTTTAAACCCTTCATCCTCCAAAGCCTTTTTAAATCCTTCCGTTGCTGCATCTAAAGATGGATGAGCGACAAACTGGGTAATTCCAATTGTGTATTTATCCTTTGCTCCTTCACCCGATCCAGAATTTTTGACCGTCTCTTTCCCACAGCCACTTAACAAGAGCAAACCAGCCACAAACGCAAAAGATATTGACTTTAAATTCATTTTCATTTTGAAACCCCCTTTTAATAAAAAATATTAAACACTACCAAAAATAGGAGTGTGGACTGCCTATGTAATGAACTTCTTGAATATTATTCAAGAACATTTATTCACAGTAAATTTATATGATAAATACTGTCATCACCGTAATTATATCGTTATATTACCATCAGATCACAATAACAGTCAATAATATTCAAAAAATTTAATATATTTAGATTAGTATATTATTTATATGATTTCAAGAAGAAAAGCATACAAATTCATACTGCATGCTTTTAAAAATTGCCTTTATAAAATTTTTATCGCAGTTGAAAGCTGGTGCTTCGCCTCTTCCATCATCCGTTCCATCAATTCATGCACAGTAGGAATATCTTGTAATAGACCGCTTATTTGTCCTCCATTCATAAATCCATCCTTGCTATTGCCATTAATTGCACCAATAATATGAAATTCTTCAGAAGTTAAGGCATTAAAATGCTCTTGATTCGTTCCCTTTTTTTCGATTTGTAAAAGCTTCTTTGCATATTCTGTATCAATCACTCTTCGAATTTTTCCAACTGAGCGCCCTATGATTACAGTATCATGATCAGTCGCATCCACTATTTTTTTCTTATAATTTTGATGAAAAGGAGCTTCTTTTGTCGCAATAAATCTTGTTCCCATTTGAACACCACTTGCCCCAAGTGCAAGCATGGCAGCAAGGCCTTTTCCATCACCAATGCCACCAGCTGCAACAACAGGTATATGAACCTCTCTAATGATTTGTGGTATTAATGAAAGAGTAGTAATCTCAAGCGAAGAGTTGATACCTGCAGCTTCGTATCCCTCTGCAACTATGACATCAACACCTGCAGACTCCGCTTTTTTTGCTTGTCGTACAGATGCAGAAACCGATATGATCTTTACTCCATGCTCATGGAGCTTAGGCACATATGGCACAGGATTGCCTGCTGATAGTGATACAATAGGGATGCTATACTTTATTACAAGCGAAAGAATTTCCTTTACATAAGGGGAAACACTAAGTGCAATATTTATCGCAAATGGCTTTTTTGTTCTCTTTTTTGTCTCCTGAATGATTTCCTCTACTTCATTCGGTCTCATTGTTCCTGTACCGATTGTACCTAAGCCTCCAGCTTCTGAAACAGCCGCAGTTAATATCGCATTGCTTATATTTCCCATTCCACCTTGGATAACAGGATATTTTATCCCCAATAAACTTGTAAGGTTATTCAACCAAATCCCCTCTTCGTGAAAATAATGTTTTATATTTGAAGATTCCCTTATTCAACAATATACGGATGATCTAATACATCATAATCTTTAGCCTTATACATCATCTCATTACCCTCTTTAAAAATACTTTCAAAAAATCGTGAAGCAGGTTCAGCCAGCTCTTTGTAATAATCGCTAAAAAGGGCTGACGCATGGCTTCCCAACCACTTTTCTGGAAGCAATTCCTCTGGTAATCCTGGGTCAACAAAAAGAAACTTCCTATATTCATGAACGAGCTTCGTTCTTTCTACAAAACACTCAGCATCACTCATTTGACCTTTTTGTATTTTATTTTTATCAATAATGTACTTTTGACTATACTCAGATATAAACTCTTGATACTTTCCGTTTATCTCCTCAAGGTTCCAGCTTTTTTCGACTAAACGAATATTTTCATGCGGACCCGCATACTTCGAAATAAAAAAGTCTACATAATTGTGAATATCGTATTTTTCAATTAGATCAAATACTTGTTTTTCAAGATTATTGGCTGATATCCAACAGCTATTAGAGAGGGAACCAAATCCGCTCCATACAAGCTCTTTCCTGAGCTCATCCCTCACATTGCGAATTTCCTCTGGGATCGTATACATTAATATTCTCCACTGTCCATCCCATTTCTCCGGCATCAATTTAAAAATTCGTTTCGCAGCCTCATCAATCCTCTTTTGACCTCTAGTGGTTAATGAATAGTAGCTTTTATTGCCTATTTTCTCAGACTGTACCCAGCCTTGTTTATTCATTCGCGAAATTGCCGCTCTAACTGATTGGTCATTATGGCCAAATTCACTAAGTAACCGGATCAAGCTTCCAATCCAAATTTTACTTCCATAATGGGAAATGTAATCTCCATATAATGTAAATATCATTGATCTCGTATTCAACTACTTCAGTCCTCATTTCATTTATATAGTCAGTCGAAAATCTCACGTTATACAATTATTCTACTATATAAAACGAAATATTCATATTTATTAATTAATAAATAACGGCAACCATTTATACTTTTTCAATAATCGTAGAAATCCCTTGTCCTACACCAACACACATTGTGGCTAATCCATATTTCGAGTTTCTTCTCTTCATTTCATGAAGTAATGTTGTCACAATACGAGCACCGCTCGCTCCAAGCGGGTGACCAAAAGCAATGGCTCCTCCATTGACATTCACTTTTTTCGGATCCATTTCAAGCATTTTCATACATGCAATAGATTGTGAGGCAAAAGCTTCATTAAGTTCTATTAAGTCTATATCCTCTATTGTCAGACCCGCTCTCTTAAGAGCCTTCTGAGTTGAAAAAACTGGCCCTATTCCCATAATCGAAGGTGTTAAGCCTGCGGTTGAAGAAACGATATATTTAGCAATCGGTCTCAAGTCCAAAGCTTTAGCTTTATCCCCAGACATTAATAGCAATGCTGAAGCCCCATCATTTACACCTGAAGCATTGCCTGCAGTGACAGATCCTCCACTGAAAATTGGCTTTAATTGTGCAAGTTTTTCTAATGTTGTTTCTAGACGAGGATGCTCGTCTTCATCGATGAGTGAGATCTTTCCTTTTCGGTCAGTATAGGTGACAGGAATTATCTCATCCTTAAATATTCCACCTTCAATCGCCCTTTTTGCTTTTATTTGACTCTCAAATGCAAATCGATCTTGTTCCTCTCGAGAAATCCCATAATTAATAGCAACATTTTCAGCTGTTTCAGGCATACTTTCCGCACCATACATTTGTTTCAGCCTTTCGTTAGTAAAACGCCATCCGATCGTAGTGTCATATAATTCCATATTCCCCCGCGGATAATCCGCGTCTGGTTTTGCCATTACAAAAGGAGAACGAGTCATACTTTCGGTTCCGCCGGCAATAAAAATTTCTCCTTCTCCTGCAATAATTGCTCTTGCTGCATAATTAACTGCATCCAGTCCTGAACCGCATAATCGATTAATCGTGGAGCCAGCAACCTCTACGGGTACCCCTGAAAGAAGTGCGGACATACGTGCTACATTACGATTATCCTCTCCTGCTTGGTTGGCATTACCTAGGATGACCTCCTCTATTTCAATTGGATTAATAGATGGATTTCTTTCAAGTAATACTTTAATGACGATAGCTCCTAAATCATCTGGCCGAACGTTTTTTAATACTCCTTTATAGCGCCCAATTGGCGTTCTAACTGCGTCTACTATTACCGCCTCTTTCACCGCTCCAGTCACCTCCGTTGGAATAATCATAAACACCCCGTCCAGTTTTTCTGCCGAGTCTACCGGCTTTTACGTACTGCTCTAAAAGCGGAGCTGGACGGTATTTTTCTCCCAATTTTGAATGGAGATAATTCAGATTATTTAACCTTGTATCAAGCCCGACTAAGTCCCCTAATTCAAATGGCCCCATAGGATAATTGAGTCCCAGTTTAATGGCCTTGTCTATTTCTTCCGGTGTTCCAACACCTTCTTGCAACATATAAAATGCTTCATTTCCTACAAGAGCACTTATTCTACTCGTTACAAATCCAGGAAATTCATTGATGACTACTGTCTCTTTCCCCATTTTCTGTGCAACTAATTTTATAGATTGTACTGTTTCATTACTCGTTTCAAACCCTCTTATTATTTCTACAAGCGGCATTTTATGAACAGGATTAAAAAATGCATGGCTAATACTCTATCTGGTCTCTTCGTATATGAGCCGATTTCTGTCGGACTGATCGTTGAAGTATTGGTTGCAAAAAGGCAGCTTTCTTTCGCATGCTGATCCATCACTTCAAAAATATTTTTCTTTATGTCCATCACCTCAGGTACAGCTTCAATCACAAGATCAGCTTCCAATACATGCTTTGATAAGCTAACTGAGAATTCGATCCTTTCCCTTGCTTCTGCCGCTAACTCAGGACTTAATTTCCCAATAGTAACTCCTTTTTCAAAAATGGATTGAATTTCTTGTTCTGCCTTATTCAATTGGCTTTCATTTATATCAATTAAGGTTGTCATAAAGCCGCCCAATGCACTCACATAGGCAATTCCTTTCCCCATTACACCTGAACCAATCACGACAATATTATTCACCTATTACCACCTCACAAAAAATTTAAAAACAAATAGACGAGCACTTGAAATCAATGTGCTCGTAAATCAAAATCGTTCATTACTTTTTAAATGGCAAATTATTTTCCTAAAAAAACGGGTTTTCTCTTTTCCATGAAGGACTTTACGCCTTCAATATGATCAGATGTGAGACCAGCTATCCTTTGGGCTTGTGCATCTTTTTCGAGACTTTCTTCAAGCGTTAAATTCCAACTAGATTTTAAATTTTTCTTAATTAATCCAATCGCTACAGTTGGCATCGATGCCAGCCGCTCCGCAAATACAGTAACTTCTTCTGTCCATCTTTCAAGTGGAATTACCTTTGTAGCAAGACCTAAATTTTCCGCATCATATGCAGAAATCTTATCTCCGAGGACAGCAAGCTCAAGTGCTTTCGCATAGCCAATGAGCTTAGGCAAATAATATAAATTTCCCGCATCTGGCACTAATCCAACATGTATAAATGCTTCAATAAAACTTGCTTTCTCAGATAATAGGCGAAAATCACAAGCAAGAGCGAGGCTCATTCCCGCTCCAGCTGCCACTCCATTAACTGCCGCAATGACTGGCTTTTCACATTTGTGAAGCTCCATTACCATAGGATTATAATGATTTCGCAGCACCTCTCCATGATCCATATCTTCGAGGACACCATCTAAATCCTGTCCTGAGCAAAATGCACGCCCCTCACCCGTGATAACAAGACAACGCACTTCAGGATCTTTACTTGCTTTCTTTATAGATTGCTGAACCTCTCTGTTTATTTGTTCTGTAAAGGCGTTTAATTTTTCAGGCCTGTTTAAAGTAATCCAGGCAACAGATTTTCGGATTTCGTATTTTATTGTTTCAAACACTGGATATGTACACCCCCTTATTTTCCTTTAAATATGGGCTTACGTTTTTCTTGAAAAGCTTTCATACCTTCTTTTTGATCTTCGGAAGAAAATAATAGATAGAAATTTTTCCGTTCAAATTGCATTCCTTCTTCTATCGAAGTATCCACTGCTTTATTTACTGATTCCTTTATTAAACGAATAGATAAAGGTGCTTGCCCTGCAATATAGGTTGCTATTTTCATTGTTTCTTCTTGAAGAATTTCCTTCGCAAACAATTGATTTACGATCCCAAATTGGAGAGATTCTTTTGCAGAAATTATTTTGCCAGTAAAAAGCCATTCCATCGCCTTCATTTTTCCAACAAGCTTTGTTAATCGCTGGGTTCCGCCCGCTCCAGGCATCACACCAAGATTCACCTCGGGAAAGCCGAATTCTGCATCATCAGACGCATAAAGCAAATCGCAGCATAGGGCAAGTTCAAAACCACCTCCAAGTGCAAATCCTTGAACTGAACCAATGATCGGCTTCTTTATCATAGCCAGCTGATCCCAATCCTTAAATTGATTGCGAAGCTCAAAATCGATCGCATGATCATTTGCCATTTCATCAATATCTGCTCCTGCAGCAAACGCTCTTCCATTTCCGGATATATGGATTACTCGAATACGATCATCTACTTCAAACTCTTCCATTGCAGATAATATTTCAGATACCATCTTGCGATTAATGGCATTAAGCACCTTAGGTCGGTTTAGAACAATGATTCCGAGTTGCCCTTCGGTGTAGGCATCAATATATTCAAAGTTACTCATCAACTTCTTCACCGATCATAAGTGTGATTAGGTCACCGGCAAACTTCATTGCGTCCTTTCCAGAAGCTTTTCCCTCATCCGTTCTCATCGCTGTCTGTAAAGCATCATGACTGTCATAATACATTTCACACATCAAATAATATTTTCCATCTCCTCCCATAGGACTTCCTACAATCTTTGTTACTTCCATTTTGCGAAGACCAGGTATTTTAGCTGTTAGTGGAGCATGTGTTTCAAAATAATGTTTATCAAATTCCTCTTTATTTTCAGGGTGCTTGTATAATGCGATTAATTTAACCATTTTATTACTTCCCTTCCATATAGATTGATATATTTATATTAGAAAAACTAGGCGCTCGCAAAGTCCTTTCAGCGAATGCCTTAGTTTTACTTATACGATTTTGTTTACAAGGAATCTATTTGAACCTTGGCATTACTTTATTACTTTAATTAACTTAAATTTTTCTAGTAGCCTAGTGAATGTTAATCATGAGGTTTTATGGTCTCACATTGTGGAAACTGGCTTCATTGCTTCAAATGGATTTTTGCAGGATTTACAGTATAAAATACTGCGGCAAGCAGTAGGACCAAAGAGGTTTTCTAGTGAAGTATAGGTAGAATCACAATAAGGACAATCAACATGCCATTCTCCAGTCTTAGGGATCTGTTTCGGAGGTGGTGCAATTCCGAACTCTTTTAATTTTTCTCTTCCCTTTTCTGTCACTCTATCAGTAGTCCAAGGTGGATGATAAATGTATTGAACCTTAATAGTATTTATATCATTTAATCTTTTAAGCTCGTTAACGACATTATTGCGAATAATTTCTAGAGCTGGGCAGCCCATGAAAGTTGGCAACAAGTCAATGCAAATCGAATGATCATTCACTGTAACTTTTTCAACCATTCCTAAGTCAACAATTGATATTGAATCAATTTCTGGATCTTTGACCCGTTGAAGGGCATCCATTATGTTGGACACCGTTAAATCAAATTGCTCCATATTTACTTCATTCCTTTTTCCTACCATGCTGCAGCAGGGTTTACATGATATACCTCAGAAAGAATACTTAATGCTGTATCTAAATCTTCTGTATGCTCCCCTTTACGGCCATTCCCATTTTTCATACCAAAATTGGTAGGCATCGATACGTTGATGGAATCAAAGACAGGCTCCATTACTAGTATCCATTTCTTCTTTAAAATTTCCTCAGGCTCAATCAATCCTGATTTAGACATCTCATCTTCTAAAGGTCCAAGTGATAGGACTCCTCCAAAATCATCAAATACTCGATTTATGGCAGCATCCATTCTCTTCCTTGCTTCATCACCCGCCTGCATTAACTGAACAAACCACGTTCTCCAATGAAGAAGATGATAATATAGTTCCAAATTGACATTAATTGCAATTTGAGCAAGTGGTTCATATGATGAATTTTTTAAAGAATCCATCCTTATTTTCTTCATTTGGACATAAAAATAATTCCTAACAACTGCAAATGCCCAATCATATTGAGGCTTTTTTAAATAGTGGCCTGGACCATTGACCATTTCAAGTAAAATAGCATTTCTCCGATCCTTTGCTTTGCGAGAATGGGCTAAATCATCTACTTTTCCTTCCCCAAGATCTTCAAGAAGCTGATAGAACATAGAAGCATGCCCCATTGTATCTTGACTAATGGATGAGAAGGCGACATCTTCTTCAATATGCGGTGCAAGGCCAAGCCATTCCGATCCTCGGTAAGCTAATATGAAGTCATCATCTGCAAGCTGATAAAGAAGATCCGTTAATGCTGATTTAAATGCGGCATCCATTTGATGTATATCAATCTTGCTCATTTTTTTTGACACCTCCCCATGAAAGTATTTCCTTCTCATCCAGTATTCCTTGTTCATACTGGCGCCATTTTTTTCTTAAATAGCCATAACCTTTCGTATTGCGATAATCTTTATTATCTAAACGTTTTAGAGATTGTTTTTCTTCTGGAGATAATTTGCGAATTTCTGAACGCTTAACAACCCATATATCTGCAACTGGCTCGCGTCTCATAAAGTTTTCCTGTGCCATAATAAGCGCAAGGTCACGATTCGGAGCGAGCAAGGAAAATTGATATTGGATGGGCGACGTGACAGTCCTTTTACTGAAAACCTCGAATTCCTGGTAAAAACCTTCACTGCTCAAAAAGCTTCCTCCAATCTGCTATTTAGCCATATTTAGTGCATTTCGCACCCACTGATTTTCATGATAAGTTGTTTCACGCAGTTCTAGTCTCTCTCTTGATTTTGGCCCATTATTCCTTATGATTTCTTTAAATCGGCTCCAGTCGGGCTGTTCGTATATCCATTGCTGCTTTTCTTGATTAAAATGCATTGTCTCATCTGGAATTGTTAGCCCAAGTGATAGAACTCTCGGGATATATTTTGTAAAAAAATCCTGTCTAAGCTCTTCATTTGTTTTTGTCCGAATACGATACTTAATCGTTGTATCCTGTTTTGAAGTCCCTGTTGTGGTTGCATCAGCAGGTCCGAAAAACATTAACAGGGCCTCCCACCACCTATTGATGGCATCCTGGACCATTTTTCTTTGTTCTGAGGTTCCTTCTGCCAGTGCTATAATTATTGACTCTCCATGCTGGGCATGAAAAACCTCTTCTGCACAAATTCTTTTTAATGCACGTGCATATGGCCCGTATGAAGCATCAAGCATATTTGTCTGTGAAATAATGGCAGCACCGTCGACAAGCCAGCCAATTAAACCCGCATCTCCCCATGTAGGAGCTTCCATATGAAAGACATTATGGAACTTAAGACGTCCACTAAATAAATCCTGCATTATATTCTCTCGTGTTCTACCAAGTGGTTTCATTAAATCCTCTGCAACTCTAAGCAATAATTGTCCGTGGCCCATTTCATCCTGAACCTTAGCCATAATTCCAAGCTTTCTTCTTAAACTAGGTGCTTTTGGCACCCACTCTTTTTCGGGCAGTGCCCCCATTATTTCACTTATACCATGCATTGAAATGAGCTTTATTAATGTTTCACGATAGTCATCCGGCATCCAGTCGTCTGCCTCAATTTTTTCACCCTCAGTAATTCTTTTAATAAAATGATCATATTTTTCCTCATTTGTTAACTTCTCATTAAAAATTGCTTTCGACAATGCATACACCTCCAAATGATTTTGGCATCAAAAAATGCGACCTGCTTACAAGAATTTATCATTGCAGGATAATATAGAAACTATATAACGTAATTTTGTCGTTATATATATTATTTGTCATATATTTAACACAAAGATACCGTGTAAAAAGTAAAAAGTCAATTAGTTTTCTGAATTTTTTTATTTTTCAGCTATGCTTATTGAATGGTAATAAAACAATATTATAAAAGACTGTGTTAAAGCCAAAAAACAAAAACAAAAGAAGCCTCATATATTAAAGGCTTCTTAATAATTTTCTTAGCTATACGATGAATATCAACTTACTTTATTATTTTTTCCATTCAACATTAAAATAGCCTCTTCATTCTTTGCAATCTTCGTTAATTGTGCATCAAGGCGCTGATTAATTACATGCAGCTCTTCATTAAATATTTTGATTGATGTACCTTTTAAGAACTCAAAAAAGTCTTTTAGTTCGTTTCTTTGATAGGAATCCACTTTTTCAACAATTTCCTTTATGTCAGTTAAGTCAATTTGGCTAACCTCTACTCTATGTTCAATGCTGTCAACTTTCTCTAAACGGTCCAGTCTTCGCTCTAATATTTTAATATTTTGATTAATCTCTGCTACTTGAATTTTAATATCATTTATGGCATCTAGTATTTTCGTTAATATCTCCTCCATATTTATCGCTCCTTATTTTTATTAACTTAATATTATCACCGGAAACCATTTTGAATCTGTGGATAATTATTTACAATTTTTCTTTTTCTATAAGTTTGTCACAAATGTGAATATCGTTGTTTCAAAAAAATAAAAAACCTGGATTGAATATTCCAGGTTTTTTATTGGCTTTCGACAAAATGACTTGGCGAATGCCAAGATTTTATTACAAGTTATTTTTTTCACCAAATATTTCTGCTTCTAAACGTCTTCCTGTTGGAGTTGCAGCAAGACCGCCTTCAGCTGTTTCTCTTAATGCTGACGGCATAGACTGGCCTATTAAATACATAGCATGAATGACTTCATCACATGGAATTCGGCTAGTGATTCCTGCAAGAGCCATATCCGCTGCCGTCATTGCATTTGAAGCACCCATTGCATTTCTCTTCACACAAGGAACTTCCACTAGACCAGCCACTGGATCGCAAACGAGACCAAGCATATTTTTCAATGTAATCGCCATAGCTTCGGCTGCTTGTCTTGGCGTTCCGCCAGCAAGTTCAACAATTGAAGCTGCTGCCATTCCACTAGCAGAACCGACCTCTGCTTGACATCCTCCAGCTGCTCCTGAGATAGAAGCATTGTTTGCAACAACAAACCCAAATGCTGCAGATGTAAATAAGAATTCAATCATTTCCATTCGAGTTGGATTTAAAACTTCCTTCACAGCAAATAATGTACCTGGAACTACACCTGCAGAGCCCGCTGTAGGTGTAGCACAGATGGTTCCCATCGCTGCGTTAACCTCATTCGTTGCAACAGCTTTACTTACTGCATCAAGCAGGATACTCCCTGATAATGCTTTTCCACTTTTTATATATTTTTGAAGAAGTACTGCATCTCCTCCAGTTAAACCAGATACAGATGTTACACCATTTAACCCGCGCTCAACTGCTTGTTCCATTACTGTTAAATTTCGGTCCATTTTAGCAATAATTTCTTCTCGAGTGAGCCCTGATACTTCAATTTCCTGCTGAATCATGATTTCTGCGATTTTTACCTGTTTGCTTTCAGCTAATTCAACAAGTTCTGCTACATTTCTAAACATCATATATTTACACCCCTAATCTAGGCTGTTTAAATAGAATCATTTTTGAGCAATCCCATTTCTACTCAACCATTCTAATTATTTGAGTAACATTTGGAACCTTTTCTATTTCTTGAACCACATCTTGATGAATCTTTTGATCTACTTCAATAACCATAAGAGCCATCTTTCCCTTTTCTTTTCGGGATACTTCCATATGTCCAATATTTATTTCATGTTGTGCTAATATTTTTGTTACTGAAGAGATGACGCCAAATTGATCATTATGCACGACAAGTACGGCTGGATGCTCACCTGATAATTTCAGCTTAAACGAATTAAGTTCGGTAATTTCAATCGTACCTCCGCCAATTGATATTCCGACCACTTCCAAATCACCTTTATCATCATATAAATTAATTCGAACAGTATTCGGATGATCTGGGACCATCTCCTCAACTGAGAACACAACTTCCATTCCAGCTTCCTCTGCAAGTTCTAATGACTTTGGAATTCGTTCATCAAACGTATCAAAATCCAAAATACCACCTATAATAGCAACGTCTGTACCGTGGCCTTTATATGTTTTGGCAAAGGATCCATATAAAGAGATCACTGCTTTTTTTGGCAGCCGGTTAAATAAAGTTCTGGCAACTCGGCCAATTCTTGCTGCACCAGCAGTATGCGAACTGGATGGGCCAATCATAACTGGACCAATGATATCAAATGCAGATCTATATTTCATGTCTTTTGCTCCTTTTTTATTATTTTATGGGACATTCCTTATTTAGCTAATCAAATTTGAAGTTTTGATAAAATATTTTCAAATAAGATCACATAAGAAAAACGAAGGCATTCGCCGGAAGCACTTGGCGAACGTCAAGTGCTTCTAATTGTCTACTAGCTCTTCTGTTTGAAACTCATTTATCGTTCTTATTTTTTGCAAATAATTGTATACGGTAAATTTGGATACTCCTAGGACTGAAGCTACATAATCAGTAGCACCTTTTATTAGAAACGTTCCCTTTTCCTCTAGCTGACGAACACATTCTACCTTCTCCTCTAAACTCATTAAGGAAGGTGCTTTTCTAAATCCATCTATTACCTGGTCTACCATTCCGTGAATCACTTCTTGTACAGATGTAAAAAAGTTTTCAGATTTTGTGTGCTGGTCATCGAATTTTATAAATTCTTCAATTTCTCCACCGAATTGCATTAAAAGACTAATATCATAATTAATGCATAGAGCACCGATCACCTTGCCTTCATAATCCCGAAGAAAAATGGTGGCAGATTTCATAATATTCCCTTTACTAGTCTGAGTTTTATAACTGGGAATATCCTCTATTTCCTTTTTATTCTTTACAAGCTCATTAAGCACTAGATCAGTAATTGGAGATCCGATTTTTCTATCAGTAACACACCCTGCAAGATGAATAAGTGATTTTTTCAGGTCTGCAAAATCGTGAACGGCAACCTCACAGCGGGTGCCAAACAATTTAACAAGCATATCGGCTGTGCGAATTGCTAAATCAAAAATCGGTCGATGCAATTCCTTCAATTCATACACATCCTTTACGATCTATTCATTTAAACTACATAGCTTTTTAAATATTTTATCACAAATATTAGATAATTAAAATTATATTTTAATAGTTACAAAAATATTGTAAGTTTTTTCAAAAAGCAAATTGAGGGCAAAACCAAAAGGATTGAGCTCTGTTGAGAACAGATTCCAATCCTTGGTAGATGCTTAAAATATATAAGTCTAACTTTTGTGTTCACTTCATTTAGCTCTGGTATTTCAAATTACACGTTTTTCAATATAAAAGATAATCGATTAATACGTTCCAATTTTTCTTCATCTGAAGATAAATCAAACTTTTTCAAAAGATGAAATACTTCATTTAATAAAACTTGTGTATGCTCTTTTTCAAAGAAAACAGCAAGTAATGGCTTTAAATCTTCTGGTAAATATTCCTGTTGTTGCTCAAATTTTCGGATAACGTCATCATGAGTATGATCCAATTTACACTCACTCATTTTATCTCCCCCTATTTTAGTATGACTATATCTATTCTACAATGAAAAACGATAATTAACTATTGATGAAGGCAATAGTTATCAAACAATTCATTATTAATAGTTAAAGCATTAGAAAAACTTGGCATTCGACAAGTCCTTTTTGGAAAGATAAGAAAGTTTTCATGAGTTTGAGAAATGTCTAGCTTCAGCGCCTACCCCCTCGAGGTCATAAGCCACGTCCTCCCAAAAGCTTCTTTTTTGGTCGTGTGATGTATCTCTGACGAAGCCTTCCTTGTCCTGTTTGTCGTACTTAATTCCTAAAATTGGCAACTGAGTCGGATCATCTTCTGCGCTGGCAATTTATTCTTAACGTACAAAAAGAGCGAAGAAAAGTTCTTCGCTCTCGAGTTTATTCATGCGTGTCCTGTTCAATTCCTATTTCTTTAATTGGAACATCAACTTCATTTTTTACATACTGATAATCATCCCGATTTATTGGAACAAACCCTTCTGGCTTATAGAAGCGAAGCAGGTCCTTGTAGACAATGTTATCCGACATTTGTAATTCAAGCTTAGCTTTTTCAGATAAAGGCGCACAGCTTGCACCATCAACTTCCTCTCCAGTTTCATTTAAATAACATTTATCATCTACTTGTGTAAATTTTGGTGAAACGAAATCACCATTACGGAAAGGAACGACTTCACGATGGTTTTTAGATAATAAATCAGAACCAATTTCTAAATAATCTTTTGTATCAATCCCCAACAAATGTAATAAGGTTGGTCTCACATCGACTTGCCCGCCAATTTGATGCTGTACTCCACCTTCTACACCTGGGACATGAATAAATACAGGTACTCTCTGTAAGTTTCTTGCATACTCAAATGGAGTTATTTCTTTCCCAATAATTTCAGCCATTGCTTCATTATGATTTTCAGAAATTCCATAATGATCCCCATACATGACAACAACAGTATTATCATATAAACCAGATTCCTTAAGATCATTAAAAAATTGTTCTAGTGCCTGATCCATATAATTAGCAGATTGGAAGTATTGATTCACAACCTTATCATCTGTTTCTGCGATTGGAAAATCGCTATCCCCTTCATCCATTCCAAATGGGTGGTGATTTGATAGTGAAATAAATTTTGTATAGAAAGGCTGAGGAAGGCTTTCTAATAATGGCATGGATTCTTCAAAAAATGGTTTATCCTTCATGCCATAATTTTTCGTATTTTCTTCACTCATATTATAGTATTCAGCATCGAAAAACTTATCATAACCGATTGAGCGATACATTTCATTGCGGTTCCAGAATGTTTTATAATTTCCATGGAATGCCGCTGAAGTATAACCATGCGTTTTCAATATTGCTGGTGTAGCCTGATAAGTATTCTGAGCCTTATTCACAAAAACAGCACCTTGTGACATCGGATACAAGGAATTATCCATCATAAATTCTGCATCAGATGTTTTACCCTGTCCTGTTTGGTTAATAATATTATCAAAATAGAAGGTTTTACCATCATGTGCTAAAGAATTTAGGAATGGTGTAACCTCTTGACCATTAAGCTGGTAATCTATGAGAAAGGTTTGGAATGATTCCATTGAAATAAAAATCACATTTTTTCCTTCTGCTTTCCCAAAGTATTTTGGATCAGGTGCAGCATAATTTGCCTTAATATAGTTCTCTACCTCAGTAATATCATTTGAGTCTGCTAATGCTCTTTGACTAGCTGATTTCGCATTTTGAATCGTATCATAAATTGTGAAATTATATGTACCTAAGTACTTCACAAGATAGTTTCTGTCAAAAGAACGTGATAATAATTGTGGACGGTCTATTTCAGCAAGGCCAAGATTGATCATAAAAGTCAATACTCCCGCAGCAATAATAAATGTCGCAGGTTTTCTGCTAACCGTTTTACTAGGGTTGTACCATTTCTTAATAACAAAAATTAATAACAGAATGGTATCAATAAAGTAAAAAATATCAAATGGAGACATTAATGCAAGGGTGCTTTCCCCTAATTGTCCCGCATTCGATTTAGTCGACATAACTACTGGAACCGTAATAAAGTCGCTAAAAAACCGGTAATATACGATATTTGCATATAATACAAACGACATTATAAAGTTTATTACCAATAATAGTACCGATTGAAGCCGGCCTTTAAAAAATAAAGCCACGCCCAAAAATACCAAAGCGGAACTAAGTGGATTAATAAACAATAGAAATTCTTGAAGTTTATTATCTATCCCTAGACTAAATTCAATTCGATAAGCTGCATACGTTTTTATCCATAGAAGAACAACAAACAATAAGAAAATCTTTAAATTTTTTTCTTTAAACATATTTAAATTAAAAAGTTTTTTCATAATTCACACCTCTTGGTTGATAAAAATCAGAAAAACTTAGCGATTGCTAAGTTTAAGTAAATTTAGTATTTATATTAAGATTTTATTAAGGTGATGGACTTAACATACTATATCACAAATAAAAAAAAAATAAAACAAATATGCATCACATAAATTTAGTATATTTCCATAAATTTCTCCAATTTTTTTGGACAAATAGGTAAGCACTTCCCTTTTTATAACATAAATTGTATAAAAGGAGGGATGATAAATGCAAGCCTTAGCATTGCTCTATTTAGCTTGTATACTGGCTGGCTTTGCTTTAGCAAATATACCAACATCAGCTGTCATAACTGCGGGAATTGCCAATATTCTTACCATTATTGGCGGAATCGTAATCATCATATTTGTTATTGCTCTACTCTACCTCGGAGTCAAGTCCTTTATTAAGAAATAATCTTAGAAAAACTTGGCATTCGCCAAGTCCTTTTTGGCGAATGCCTTAGTTTTTCTTATGCGATCTTATTAGCATATATTTTATTGAAAATTCACATCACTTTAGTACGTTAATAAACTTAAACCTTCCTATTAGCTAAAAAAGGAGATCATTTTTCGATCTCCTTTTTAGTTAGGCTGTGGTAAAGCTCAGTGTTGATCATGCTATTTTGTTGTTGATTTTCGCTGCAGGCACAAGATCCTCGAAAATGCATTCGCATTTCCTTCGTGCGGTGTTTAATCGGGGATGATTATTCAACGTCCAGCGGGAGAAGCGAGTCGAAGGGAGACCCCACAGGAGCGCTCTTTGACGAGGAGGCATCCTGGCCGCTCGCGATCGCTAAGTGCCTGCAGCGGAAATCAACAGGGAATTTTAAAATAGCATTTACTTAAGACTATGAGAACTCAAAGTTTTTCTACAAATATTTATTTATAGCCAGCAGGTAAAGAAGTATACTTTAGGAGAATGAAAAATTTCCCAAGAGAGGAGTTTTAATTATGGCATATCCAAGTACAGAAGAGACACTCCAATTATTAACTGAGCTTGTTTCTATCCCAAGTCCTTCAGGCAATACAAATGAAGTGATTTCTTTTGTTGAGAAATATCTGCAGGAACATAATGTCGAAACGAAAAGAAATCGAAAGGGAGGTTTAATTGCTACGATAAAAGGCAAAGACGATCACAATCATCGCATGCTAACTGCACATGTTGATACATTAGGTGCAATTGTGAAAGAAATTAAACCATCTGGAAGGCTTAAGTTAGACCTTATTGGAGGATTTAAATATAACTCTATAGAAGGTGAGTATTGTGAAATTGAAACTTCTGGAGGAAAGAAATATACAGGAACGATATTAATGCATCAAACGTCCGTCCATGTTTACAAGGATGCTGGTAAAGCAGAAAGAAACCAGGAGAATATGGAAGTCCGATTAGATGAGGTAGTACATAATTCAGAGGATGTTAGAGCTTTAGGCATTGAAGTCGGTGATTTTGTTTCTTTTGATCCACGAGTGCAAATAACACCTTCTGGCTTTATTAAATCACGTCATCTTGATGATAAGGCAAGTGTAGCGATTCTCCTGTTATTAATTAAACAGATATTAGTAGATAAATTAGAGCTCCCTTATACTACCCATTTTCTAATCTCTAATAATGAAGAAATCGGCTATGGCGGAAACTCTAATATTACACCTGAAACGGTCGAATATTTGGCTGTAGATATGGGTGCAATAGGAGATGGACAGTCAACAGATGAATTTACAGTATCCATTTGTGTGAAAGATGCGAGCGGACCATACCATTTTGATTTAAGAAAAAGACTTGTCCAACTTGCAATTGATAATGAAATAGGTTATAAACTCGATATTTATCCTTATTATGGATCAGATGCATCTGCAGCAATCCGCTCTGGCCATGATATTGTACATGGATTAGTAGGTCCTGGCATTGATTCTTCACACGCTTTTGAAAGGACTCATAAATCTTCTATTGAAAATACTGCTAAACTACTTTATCATTACGTGCAAACTGAAATGGTTAGCATATAATGAAGAAAGCCTCCTAATTGGAGGCTTTCTTCATTATAATATAAAATTCGTTTCTCATCATGTTAGTTCGATTTGACGCGTTTCCCCGCCAAGGAGGGCAAGAATCACAACCCCAATGACGATGCTTGCGCAAAATATACTGAAAATCAAGCCTATTGAAAATCCTGCCGCAACAAGCGAGCCGACTAGAAGTGGTCCAAGAATTCCACCCACACGTCCGATGGCTGCGGCCATGCCGGCGCCAGTCCCGCGAATTTCGGATGGATATTGCTCCGGTGTATATGCATATAATGCTCCCCATGCTCCTAGATTAAAAAATGACAATAAGATCCCTGCTGTGATTAAGATAACTGTCGTTTCTGCATTGCCAAAAACAAGTGCCGAACCAGCTGTACCAAGTAAATAAGTAACAAGCACGAATTTTCGTCCCATTCGTTCAATTAGCCATGCAGCTGTAAAATAACCTGGCAGCTGAGCGAGTGTCATCATCAGTACATATTCAAAACTTTGAATCATACTAAATCCTTTCATGACCATAACACTCGGGAGCCACAGGAACATGCCATAGTATGAAAAAACGACAGTGAACCAAACTACCCAAAGTACGAATGTGGAACGGGCATATTTTTTAGACCACACATCACGTACGTTTTGTCCAATTGTTCGTTTTTCAACTTTCTTTGGCGAAAACGCAGGAGAGTCTGGTAAGTTGAGACGTAAATAAATTGCATAAAAGGCAGGGAGTGCGCCCAATAGGAGTGCGATTTGCCAGCCAAATGACGGAATTACAAAGTATGAAATAATTGCAGCAATTAACCAGCCGAACGCCCAAAAGCTTTCCAGCAAAACTACAACACGACCTCTATCTTTAGCTGGTACACTTTCGGAAACGAGTGTAGAAGCAACTGGCAATTCTCCCCCAAGTCCCATACCGACAAAAAAGCGAAGAATAAGAAAAGCTGTATATGTTGTAGTGAGCGCAGAAAAACCACTTGCAAGTGAAAACATGAGCAAGGTTATAATAAAAATATTTTTTCTGCCAATACGGTCCGCCCACAATCCAAAAAGGAGAGCACCCACAGCCATCCCGATTGAGTTAATACTACCAATCCAGCCCATTTGTTCAGGTGTCAACCCCCAATCTGTTTTAAGAGCTGCGATAATAAACGAAAGCATACCGACATCCATTGCATCAAACATCCATCCAAGTCCAGCGATGCCAAGCAGTTTCCTTTGAGAAATTGTTTTCTCTGTCACATTTTTTCCTCCCCTCAGTGTCTTGACAGGTGTAATTACCAGTTTACTATAAACTGATCCTGCAGAAAAAACAAGATTTTTTTTCAATATGATAACCAAAAAAATATAAAGTTCTACAAATAATCAGTGGGCACTTTAATCTAGTATAAAGAAAACTCGCCGATTGGCGAGCCTTGGAAAGGCGATGACAGAGGCGTAGTTGCACTTATGCTTAATTCCTAAAATTGGCAACTACGCCGAAATATCTTCTACGCTGACAATTTATACTTTTAATGTAGAACAAATGCGCAAGCGCCTTGCTCACCTCCGACAAGCACAAGACGAGCCTCACGGAAAGGCGTTCTTTACCTTTCTGGGAGGATTGGCTTGTGACCTCGAGGAGGTAGGCGCTGGAGCTGAACGTAGATAAACTATATCTCAAGTTATCAACAGACAGCGAAAATTAAAATTTCCTATACAATAAAAAAACCAAACCCCATTTTCCGAGGTTTGGTTTATAGCTTTGTGTTTGTGTAGATGAAATATTCGAATTTGTTGGGGTAGAACCCCTATCTGTTTCCTCTTATTTCAGCTTACTTACAAGATCAGCTTCAGCATTGCATATTTCATTTCTGCCAAACTCTTTTATTTTCTACTCTTTTTGTTAAACCTAACGCATCTAGTCTCTCTAAGAATGGAATCATATATTTACGTGAAAGTCCGAGTATCTCTTTTGCTTCCCCAACCTCGAACTCTGAATCTGTTCCACTCTTTAATCTTTCAACTGCACTTCGAAAGTGATCACCATGATAGAAATATTGTTCATCAAGTGGTACGATTTCTCCTTGTTCGACTAAAAATCGTTTTAAATCAGGTACTAAATCGTTTGGGATTCCTGCACTCTTTATATAGTCATCTAAAAAGTTTACTTTTAACTCATCCATTTTAAGTTCTGATAGCATGTTCTCTGTTCTGGTCTTCCAATTTTTCGGAACATGTGGTGAAAAATCTCCAAGAAACACAAATTGGTCCTTCTTATCAAAAATAACCTCATTAATTCCTTGGTCTAATACAAAGTCAAGTAGTCTCTTAGGATATATGCTCTGCATTGACTGTAATAATTCTGCTTTATTTAAACCTTGTTTCATTGGATTAGCATTATGAAAATCCTTCAAACGATCAAATATTTCTTCTATTATTACTTCTTTGATAGATAGCAATGAATATTCATCTGCACCATACTTCAGAAAGACTTTATCGGATAAACAATTTAGCAGTTCTTGTTCATCAATAGAAGTTCTAGTCATTAACGCTGATAAAGAAAGACTTTTCGCCTCCACCAATGCAGCAATTACTCTTTCTTTCGGAGTACCTTCTTTTTTCTTTTCTAAATCTTCTACCGTTTTATTACCAAACTTATATTTCTCGCCTCTAGGATCTATTACCCAACCTCCGCCTATCGTTTCCTGTGGGCTAGGACGTCTTAATATAAAACGGTCTCCTCGTTTTGTAACGATCTCTTCTTCCAAGCGAATTTGACAAAGAACTTCTTCGTTGTCTTCCTTCAATTCATTGCGATCAAAAAATACAATCCTTCCCATTACTTCTGAGGTACCGATATGACATTTGATCGGCATCCTCTGTTTAACCATGTAATCCAAATCACCAGAAATTTTAAGTACTACATCGATTGTACGCGTAACGATAAAATGCTCTGAAGAAACTAGAACATCCCCTCTTTCTAAATCTTCCTTTGCAATACTAGACAAATTAATAGCTGTTCTTTGACCAGCAAAAGCGCTCTTTGCTGGCTGATGATGTACTTGCAGCTGACGTGCACGAGTCTCTAAGCGTTTGGGTAGAACCATTAAAGATTGTCCTTCTTCAACTGAACCTTCATAAACTGTCCCTCGAATAACAGTCCCCTGTCCCTTTACAGTAAAGACTTGATCGATTGGCAGACGAAAAGCTCCTCTTACATCTTTAGTGTCCTGCTCCTTAAGAAATTGAATAATTCGGTTTTTCAGTTCATCTACACCTTTATTCTTAATGCTGTCAACTAGTATGAATGGGGCTTTTTCAAAAACAGTCCCCTTTAGTTCTTCTTTAATGTCTTCCTTTACTAGGTCAATAAACTCATCTTCAACTCGATCGATTTTTGTAATGGCAACGATGCCACTTTCAATTCCTAAAAGCTCAAGAATATGTAAATGCTCTCTTGTCTGTGGCATGACTCCTTCATCCGCAGCAACAACAAGAACGACTAAATCAATCCCAGCTACTCCTGCAATCATTTGTCGAATAAATCGTTCATGACCTGGGACATCTACAACAGAGATCTGAACTTCATTATCTTCATATAATGGTGCAAAACCAAGCTCAATGGAGATTTGCCTTTCTTTTTCTTCTTTTAGCCTATCTGTATCAATATTTGTTAGCGCTTTCGTAAGCGTTGTCTTTCCATGATCAATATGACCTGCCATTCCAATCGTAAAATATCTTTTTCTCAAAACGCCCACCTACTTCTGTATCACTTTCATTATTACTTTATCGCAAATCAAAAACAGAAGAAAGAACAAAATCAAAGCCGATACTTCCAATGCTAATATATATAAAGGAAATGGACCAAAATAATCCAGTAAAGAACCATTCGTCGGTTTAGAGGCAAGAAACATATAATTTCCATTTGTTATCTTATTTGCAATATAGGCACACACCGCACTCAAATTTAGAAATAAGAACGAAGACAACATACCTCTTCTTGTTGGTGCTAATTGATGGATAAACAAAAAATATAAACAGGTCCAAATAATCAGTATATGCGTAATAAAAAATTGAAAATATCGAAAATGCGGAAACCCTAGAAAAAGTTCAGGGGTCAGAATCGCCATAAATGCTCCTGATATTCCTATGAAAAACACAATCTGAAATATTATTTTACATTGTGTATATAACAATATTAGACATAAAATAAGGCTTAATGAACAAAGCTGAAGAGGTAATGTAAAGGAAATATCCCAATAGCCATCTTTATACAGCCAAATATGATACAACGTCTCAAAAAGAAATAAACTTACAAACATAATTATTCTTGCAGTTTTGTCGTGTTTTCTCAAGAATTCTCTAAAATAATAGATTAAGACTGAACCTATGATTAACATAGTAATCATAAAAAAATGGGAAAAAGAATATGGTGAAAATGGGAAAGGATCGTATTCATGGCCAAAAAGATTGTGCATTGAATAAAACCTCTCTTTAAGAATGATTTTTATCCGTCTATCATTTCTTTTTCCTGAAGCTCATATTGATGAAACTCTAATTTTTTTGTCGTCTCAAATGAAATGATTTCTGGTTGTGTTAGAACTATTTTTTTGTTAAACAATGGGCCATCAAATACAAATGTATGGTATTCACCAGATTCACCCATTGGACATATTTCTGTCTTTTGGATATCTTCTAAAAATGACAAATCAAGATTTTTACCGAGCCAAGTTTCATCCAAGACATCTTCTCGTATACGTATAACTGTAGCTTGATAGCCTGAGTCAATAAAGGTTTGAAGTGCGTGAAGAGCTTCTTCTTTTTTTCCCCATAATGGATAAACTGCTTCAAGATTAGCAGCTTCAGCCACCTTTTCTCCCCATTCTCTATGGCCATCTAAATACAAATCACCAAATGCAATGCCATCAAGACAGTAATCTTCTTTAACCTTTTTTAGTACGGCCTCAAAACTTGAGGTATAATTTTCAAATGTGCATGGAATAAATTCAACTGGAACATTTAATGCTTTACCCTGAAGCTTCACTAAGGACATCTTTTCTCCATGCCCGAAGGTTCTTCCAAGTTCTCTTGGTACAGTTGTAATTAAACAAACCACATCAACGCCTTTTCCCTTTAAAACATCAAGTGCCAAGCAGCTATCTTTACCGCCACTCCAAGATAGTGCAACTCTCTTATTCATACTTATCATCCTTAATCTTTAAAAATTATAAAAAATACTTGGCATTTGTCGTCAATTTCTATCGACAAATGCCTTTGTTGCGCTCGTTTCACATTCTTGACTGAGAATTAATCGAAAACTTCATAATAATTTCTTCGTTAATTTAGTTGAACATACCTATTAGCTAAATTGAAACTCTGTCTGGCTTCCTGTTTGACTAGCATACACTTCAAGACGTGCATCAATTCTTTCCTTTAGCTCAGGTACATGCGAAATAATTCCAACAAGCCTTCCGCTGTTTTGTATTTCCATTAACGCTTCAATTGCTTGATCTAATGATTCCGGATCCAAAGTTCCAAACCCTTCATCAATAAACATCGTTTCCAAAGAAACACCTCCTGCAAATTGTTGAACAACATCCGCTAAACCTAATGCAAGAGCAAGTGCTGCTTTAAAGCTTTCCCCTCCTGAAAGTGTTTTTACATGCCTTTCCTGACCTGTATACTGATCAAACACAAGTAATTCTAACCCGCTTTGAACATTTCCTTTTGATCGATTTGTTTTCCGTAATAATTCATATCTCCCACTAGTCATTTTACTCAATCTACCATTCGCTTCGCGTAAAATATCATCTAAAAATGCTGCTAAGACAAATCGCTCAAAAGTAATACGATACGTATTTTGACCTTTAGTTATTTCGTAAAGATGTCCAATAATTTTGTATTTCTCTTCTAAGTCTTTAATTTGTCCATTAATAATAGTAATTTTTTCAACTATATCTTCATTTTGTCTTTTCTTAATAAATAGATTTGTATATTCTTCCTGTAACTGACTGATATGCTTTTCAATCTCTCTATATGCATCATTTAGTTTTTCTAAATCTGGCTTCTCCACATCTTTCAACAGCTTAGAAAGCTCTTCATATCTATCATTTACAGATCGGACCTCTTCACGATAATTTCTTAATGAATTCTCAAGCATTTTTATTTCATTTTCTGATTTTTTGGCTCCATTAAACTCACTATATGATTCAAATCCTTGATTCTTCATCCTTTGAACGAAGGCTTCTCTTTCATTAGCTAGATCTTCTTTCTTTTTTGCAGCCTGCTTTTCTATTATTTCGTATTTAGCTGTTTCAGCAAGAAATTTACCCTTTGTATCTTGAAAGCTTTGATTTGCTGATTCAAATCTTTTAATAAGATTGTCATGCTTATTCATCGCATTAAACAAGCGATCTTCAAAAACATCCATCGAACGAAGCTCAACAGGAATTTTTTCAGTCATTCTTGTTAAATTTGTTTTCTTTTCGGTGTATAAAATAGTAGCTTCATTCATTTGATCAATCAGTTTTTGAAGATTTATAGAATAATTCTCTTTATTTTTCTCCATATATTCCAATTCCTTTAAACATGAAGGCATTCTTTCAATTCTTTTTGAAAGTGAACTTTGAACCTTAGCAAGATCATTCCGTTCAGTTACAATTAAACTTTTATTGACTAAAAAATTTTCTTGAATAAGGTCAACTCGATGTTTCTGAATATCCGCCAAAAGTGAATTTAATGCATCCTTTACTGAGCGAACATTCGATTGAGACTCGTAGAAATCTGATTCAGCCTTTGCTTTTTCCTTTTCTACCTCTTCTACCTGCCTTTTTGCGGACTTTAAGTCTTTATCATTTGGAATAGTTTCTGTTAAAACAGCTGGATTCGGATGGTGCAAAGAGCCGCAAACCGGACAAGAATCCCCTTCTAGTAGCTTGCTTGCAAGTATTCCGGCTTGCCCATGCAGCCATTTTTGTTCTAAATGATCGATCATCTTCTTTCCATCTTCTAAACGTAAAAGAATGTTCTCAAGATATCCTTTTCTTTGCTCAAAATGATTTAATTCCTTTTCGTATCTTGTCTTTAACTCTTCAAATTTATCAAATCTTACTATTTCATCTTCTATTTTTTCTAATTTACTGGCATTTTCTAGAAACAACAGCTTATCTTTCTCTAATTGTTGTTTTTCTTCCAAGAGTATAATCAATGCTTGTCCCGATTTGGTCAAGAAATCAGCTATCTTCTCTTTCTCATTTTTTAGTGTTTCAAGTCTTTTCTCTATTATATGTGCTTCGTTGTTAATTATTGAAAAGGATTGAATGTCCTCTCTCATATTTTCAAGCATACGAATTTCATCAGCAAGAAGCTCTCTTTCATTTTCCCGAACTTTTTCTTCCTCCAGCCTAACTTCCTGCTCATGTAATTGGACACTAAGGATAGATTTCCGTGTTTGTAATGCAGATAGCTCGTGATTCGATATGTCTAATTCCTTTTTCAAGTGATGACAGAGTTCTTCCTGTTGAGCTAGAACTGCCGCTTTTTGAGCAAGAATAATAAGTCTTTCAACTTGAGAAAAGTTCTCCTTCTCTTCTTCAAGCTTAGCCTTTTTCAAAACCAAATCTTCCTTTGCCATTAGCTGTTTTACAATTGCTTCGGCTTCGTATAATTTCTGCTGGAGACTGTCTCTATTTTCTTGTTTCTCTTTTAATCTATTTGAAAGCTGTGCAAGTTCTCCTTCCATCAAATTAATTTCAGATTTTAAGAGTGGCATAATAATTTGGTCATTAATACTGCCTGCACCTAAATATGCTTGTAATTCTTCATTATAATGAGCTTGAATTTGCTGCATAGACTGATTTCGGTTTTCTATTTGGGTATCAACCGTTCTTTTTAATTCCACAGCATTTTCCTTTAGCTTTTCTTCAATCCTCTTATATATTTGCGTATGGAATAATCGCTGTAATATTACTTCCTTTTCTTTACTTTCCGAAGTTAATAGCTTTCTAAATTCCCCTTGAGGAATCATTAGGATTTGCCTAAATTGATTGCTATCTATAATCATAATTTCTTTAATTTTTTCATCAACATCACGAATATTTGCAGCAAGGAGCTGTTTGTCACCGTTCTTATCATAAATATATAATTCCGCTTTTGCACTTATCGTTGTATACCCATCGCCACGGTCTTTTTTCTTTTCTTGCTGTGGGGATCTAGTAATAAAATATGTTTTATTTCTTAAAGCAAATTCAAGAGAAACCTCTGTCAATAAATCATTCTTAGCAAATTGACTTCTTAAATCAGGTCCATTTCGATCTTCTCCGCTTGCTTTTCCATAAATAGCATAACTAATTCCATCAAAAATAGTCGTTTTTCCTGAGCCCGTTTTTCCTGATATAACGAACATCGTCCTATTACTAAGTTTTGTAAAATCAATCAGCTCTGTACTTGCATATGGACCGAATGCCTGCATCGTTAACTTTAACGGTCTCATTTCATCGCTTCCTCCTTCAGAACATTCTTAATTACATCTGTCATAACCGCTATTTTTTCATCTGTGAATTCAGAAGTTGTCATTTCTTGATAAAATTGTTTAAACAATTCGATCTCAGATTTTTTCTCTTCTTTAACAGAAGTAAAAAATTGCTTCTTCTTTTTGTCGATATTTTCTATTTTTCGTTCAAGATGAAGAATATTTGGGTAAATTTGTCTCAGCTTATTGATTGGATCAATTAAAGCTCCTTCATCATGCAAGATAATTTTTAAATAATCATCCAAGTTTTGTTTTTCATAAAAACCTGGATCCAAAACTTCATCAAGATATCCCTCAATTTCACGCATATTTTTTTTGGGAGTGAGTGAGCGAGAACGAATATCAAGTTGACCTTTTTCATCAATTTCAATTATTGAAACTGATTTTTCTTGCTTTGCTTCTGAAAAGGAATATTTAAGTAACGATCCAGAATACCGCACTTTTTCATGTTTAATCGCATCTGGGCTATGTAAATGTCCTAGGGCTGTATAGGAAAATGGTTCAAACAACTCTGTACCTACACAACCAGAGCCACCAACTGATAAAGTTCGTTCAGATTCACTCGTTTTTCCACCAAGAACAAAAGCATGACCAACAAATACGTTAGGCTCATTTGGATTCAATGAATCTTCAATTTTTCCTATTACACTTTTCATGGCATCCTGATGTGTATGGATTGTATCGTCGCCAAACAGTTGACGAACCATGCTTGGTTCCGCATAAGGTACTAGGTAAAAATTTACACCATTTATTTGTACAGGATGAATATCTATTTCAAGCTTTCCGGAAAGATAAAACTGACTTTTCCTATACCAAGAGCTCCCAAAAGAGAGCCTTTCAGCACTATCATGATTGCCGCCAATCGCAACAATTGGCGTCTTTAGTTCAACATTGATCTTGAACAATATTTCATTCAATAATTCAACAGCATCTGTCGGGGGAACAGAACGATCATATAAATCCCCAGCAATCACCACAGCATCGGGCTTTTCTTCCTCTACTAATTGAACAAATTGATCTAGAAAATAACGCTGATCCTCTGTCATATATATTCCATGCACAAGCTTACCCAAATGCCAATCTGCTGTATGGATAAATTTCATAATATTCACCCTCGTTTCTACTCATTTAATACAATACTATTATTATATCAAACAAAGATACTAAATAGCGGAACGTTCGTTCTCGAATCGCTTATTATATTGGAATTTTGACAAAAAATCTAAATAGGAGTCTAGTAACCAATAAAAAACAGCCTGGTCAAGAGACCAGACTGTCGATTATTGTTATCATTCTATTATAGTTTATTTACGTTAGCAGCTTGAGGTCCACGAGCTCCTTCAACAACTTCGAAAGATACTTCTTGACCTTCTTCTAATGATTTGAAGCCTTCAGTTTGGATAGCAGAGTAATGTACGAATACATCGTTTCCGTCTTCACCTTCGATGAATCCGAAACCTTTTTCAGCGTTAAACCATTTAACTTTACCATTTTTCATGAAAAAAATCCTCCTATTGGCCTTAAGGAAGCCATGTGTTAATTCACCATTTACAACGATTATAGCTTTCACTCATCATTACACATCCAAACTATATGATGCTTTGGAAAAAAACAGCTTGCAAAAATATAATACGATGCAGAACGGCTGATTTAAATTTAGCATTATTGGAATTGAAAGTCAATATAATGCGATTTTGTTGAATTTGGCATCATTCCTTTAGTCGATCAGGCAGGACCTGTATTGAATTCACCACTAAATCTAGTTTAGCTTCTATTCGATGAAGCAGAAATAGCGTAACAACGATAGGAAAGCCGACCTCGCTTATGAATGGTAGAAGTTCTTCCATCATCTGCACTCCTCTCTATATTATTTTATTATTGCCGTAACACTCCAAAAGCTTTATCACCATCAAAAATTCGCCTACTAAACTTCCGAACTCGAATTATTAATCTAGTTACAGCTACCCATATTACCCACCTCCCTTCAATTCTTATATATTGATAAGAATGAAAAAAGGACATAGGGATTTTGGTATTTCAAAATTTATCTGTACTAGAAAAAAAGGAAATACCTATTCATAAATTTTTTCTCTTTGTACTAGGGAACAAAACAAGCAAAATGAAGCTTACATACATTAAATATTAGTACTAAAAAGAATTGGGGGTGAAATATATGAATTTATTAGAGTATTTAAATCAAAATTATCTAATGCTTGTTCCAGCTCTATGGGTTTTAGGTTTTGCCATGAAACAAACTCCAGCATTTCCAAATTGGATGATTATTTGGGTACTTCTCTTTGTCTCTATTACAGTTGGAAGTTTAACATTTGGTTTTTCCTATGAGGGACTCATAAATGGGATTACTGCTGCTGGGGTTGCAGTTTTAGGACACCAAATGGTGAAACAAGCATTGCTTGGCTCGTCTAGAAAAAAATAAAAATGAAAAATATAAAGCACTAACCGATTCGGCTAGTGCTTCTAATGAAAAATCTAAATTTTAAAATGGGACACAACAGATTGCAATTCTTCCGCAAGGTTTGCTAGAGAGGTCGCAGAAGTTGAAACCTCCTCCATGGTAGCTAGTTGTTCTTCAGTTGCTGCAGAAGCTTTCTGTGTAGCAGCCACACTTTTTTTAGCTATCACTCTAACATTTGTAATTTCAGAAATTATTTGATCACTGATAGTTAATAGCTTACCTAATGCTGAAGATACAATCTCAACTTTATTCGTTACATTCTCCATTTCTTGAGCAATTTGCGAAAAGGCAAAATTCGCTACCTCTGTTTCTTTAAGTCCTTCATTAACTTGTTTATTTCCTTCTTCCATTACGTTCACTGCCTGAGAAGTCTCTAATTGAATCATTTCAAGCATTTGCTTAATTTGATCCGCGGAATTTTTTGATTCCTCAGCAAGTTTCCGGACTTCATCTGCAACGACTGCAAAGCCTTTCCCATGCTCACCTGCTCTTGCAGCTTCAATTGCTGAATTTAAAGCCAAAAGATTGGTTTGTTCAGCGATACTTGTAATAATGCCAATAATATTACTAATTTCATTGGATCTAATCTCTAATCCTTGAATGGAAGCAGTAGCATTACCAACAGTTCGGTTTACTTCGTTAATTTGCTTAACTACATTTTCAACCGATTGGAGCCCATTATTTGTAAGACCATTCGCGTGCTCTGTTACTTCTCTCATTTCATCACTGTTTGATGTAATTTCTTTTATACTTGCAGCCATTTCACCTATTGATGTTGATACTGAACGAAAGCTTAAAAGCTGTTGTTCAATATCTGTAGCATTTTGTTGAGAAATTTGGGCAACTTGCTCTGAAGCAAGTGAGCTCTGACCAGCACTTGCAGCTAATTCCTCACTGCTAGAAGAGACAAGTACAGAAGTCTCTCTTACTTGCCCAACTACTTTTCGCAAATCATAGAGCATTTTATTAAGGGATTGAATTAAAGATCCAATTTCATCCTTATTTTTTAATTTTATTTTCCCTATATTTAGTTCACCCTTAGCCACCCGATCAATCGCATTAGCGGCTGCTATGATGGGGTTTGTTATCATTTGGCTAATGAAATATGCAATTGTAAATGCCGCTATAAAAGCAATTATATTAAATATGAGTACGAATAATTTTGCTTCTTCTACATTTTTAGATGTATTTTTACTGTTTGCAATTAATTGTTCCTCATTGTAAGTAATAAGTTCATTAGCTACTCGATCGAATTCTTGCCCTATTTCCTTAGCTGAGGTATGCACAATTTTCATATATTCAGCTTCATTTTCTTCTATTTTGAACTTGATGGCATTATTAGCATTATTCTCGAATTCCTTATGTAAGTCATGAAGCCTATTTATTAAATCATGATTCTGATTATTTTTTGAAGTTTTAACCATTTCATCCAATTGCTGATTCAATCTTTTACTCGCCATATCATAATCAGACAAATATATGGATTCCCCAAAGAGTAAATATCCTCTGATCCCATTTGACTCGGCCATTATGTCTTCTTTTAAATTTTTCAAAAGAAGAAGATTCTTTACCTTATCTTCTATTAGGTCGGAGTACTCATTATTGATCTTATTTAGTTCATAATTAGATATCACACTATACAAGGCAAATAATAAAAGAACGGATACAAATCCAAATAAAAGCTTTTTTCTTACGGTAAATCTCATTTTACTTCCCCTTTTCATGCAGTAATACGGTCATTTTTATATATTACCATAATTCCAATGCAGTTGGGGATAATTACCTATTTTTCTTCTTATTAAAAAGACCGTTCACCAAATGATGAACGGCAAATGTAGTTCACACTAACCTAAGGGAGGAGATCTTCTATACTATATTATTAAAATGTTTCCATTTAGCTTGGACAGCCTCATCCGCTTATTCATTATTTTATAAAAATATTTAATTAATTCTTACAATGTCATTATTTCGGTAATTGTTAATGCTAAAATAGATATAATTCATTTATTTAGAGGTGCAGAAATGCTTTTACCTTCATTAGCAAAAAAAATTGTCATCGAAGTACGAAAACTTTTAGATGAGGATATCATCATTGTTGATACATCTGGCATTATCATCTCAAGCACTGACAACTCAAGGCTTGGAAACTTTCATGAAGGTGCACTTTTATCCATAAAGGAAAGAAAAAATGTAATTATTACAAAAGAAATGGAGATTACATTAAAAGGGGTAAAAGCTGGCATAAATTTACCCGTCTTTTTTCAACAAAAGGTTGTATGTGTTATCGGAATAACTGGGGATCCAGAGAAAGTCTCACAATATGGGGAACTATTAAAAAAAATGACAGAGCTTTTCGTCCAAGAAAGCTATTATGCCGAACAAATGGAATGGACATCAAGAGCACTTGAAGCATTTGTCTTTGATTGGTTACAGGACAAGAATTGGACTTCTGAGTTTTATGATCGAGCATCTATACTTGGAATAAACCTAAATGTTGATCGCCAATTAATATTAGGAAGCTTTGATAACCTCCCTACAATGACCGAAAGAGAACTATGGAACCAGCTGAAACAAAGACATTACGCAGATAAAAATAATATTTTTATAAGATGGGGAAATAATCGGTTTTTATTTTTACTTACTGCTCAGAAGAAACATGCCTTATTAGATTATCTAAAGCATTTAAAAACTCAAATGGAAACAAATTTCTCAGTCAATCTCTATTTCGGTGTCGGGAAAGCAGTAAAGCCAAACAATGTAAGTGAATCATTTAATTAAGCTGATAGAGCGTTATCTGTAGCCCAAAAAACGAAATCGATCATATTTGAAGAAGATTTAAAAATAGAAATGTTATTACAAGAAGTAAGTGAAAAAACAAAAAGAGAGTTTGTACAACGAACCCTCGGAAAACTTACTTCAGAAAAAGATTTAATTGAAACTTTATATGCATATATACAAGAAAATCAATCGATAAAAAATACAGCTGACTTGCTTCACATACATATAAATACCCTACATTACCGGATAAAAAGAATTGAAGAGCTGACGAATCTTAATCCAAAGGATTTCCAAAGCTTAGTAACACTCCATCTCTCCTTGCTTCTATTAGAGGAATAAACAAAAAATACCATTTAATATGATGCATCTTTGTATGTTTCACCATAGTCAAGGCTCCTTTATTTTCATATTCTTATAAATAATAGTTTAAAAGGAGGCCTTAAACATGATCTCAATTGATGCTCGTCAAAAATTAATTGAAATTGTCGGTCCTGTAAATTTCGATGATACAAAGGTGGGTCTACTCGTATACTCTTATGATGCAACTCCCCAATTTCAAGCAATGCCAGATGCAGTCATTGCCCCGAAATACGGAGGAGATTTCAAATGTACTTACACTTTGTAATGAATATAAAATCCCTATCGTTCCAAGGGGTTCAGGTACAAACCTATGCGCAGGAACATGCCCTACTGAAGGTGGAATTGTACTTCTTTTTAAGCATCTAAATAAGATTCTTGAAATTGATGAAGAAAACCTTACTGTTACTGTACAGCCAGGTGTAATCACTCTTGATATAACGAGAGCTGTGGAAGAGAAAGGTTTATTTTATCCACCAGATCCCAGCTCAATGAAAATCTCGACGATTGGCGGCAATATTAATGAAAATTCAGGGGGACTTCGTGGCTTAAAATACGGCGTGACTAGAGATTATGTTTTGGCTTTAGAGATAGTTTTAGCAAACGGCGAGATAATACGCACTGGAGGTAAACTCGCAAAAGATGTTGCTGGGTATGATTTAACACGTTTATTTGTCGGCTCAGAGGGAACATTGGGAATCATTACAGAAGCAACACTTAAGCTGATCCCTAAGCCTGAAACAAAGAAAACGATTTTAGCACATTATACTGATCTTGAAGCTGCAGCAAAATCCGTTTCAAAAATTATTGCTAGTAAAATTATCCCAACAACACTTGAATTTCTTGACCAACCAACTCTAGAAGCTGTTGAAGCTTTTGCACAAATAGGTCTGCCAACCGATGCAAAAGCTATTCTTCTTATCGAACAAGACGGACCAGCTGAAATAGTTGCAAAGGATATCGAAAGAATTATCGAAATATGCAAATCTGAAAATGCTGTATCTGTAGAAGCTGCGAAAACGGAAGAAGAAGCAGAAGCACTTCGAACCGCACGTCGAGCTGCACTCTCTGCACTAGCTCGCTTACGTCCTACGACTATTCTAGAAGACGCAACTGTCCCTCGTTCTGAAATTGCCAGTATGGTCAAAGCAATCAATGAAATTGCAGAAAAATATAAGCTATGGATCTGTACTTTTGGTCATGCAGGTGATGGAAATCTGCATCCAACTTGTTTAACCGATACGAGAAATAAAGATGAAATTGAACGAGTTGAGAAAGCATTTGAAGAAATTTTTGCAAAATCGATTGAGTTAGGTGGTACGATTACAGGCGAGCATGGAGTTGGAGTTATGAAAGCTCCCTATCTAGAAATGAAGCTTGGCCAAGCGGGGATTGCTGCCATGCAAGCTATTAAATCAAGCCTTGATCCAAACAATATTATGAATCCTGGTAAAATATTCGCGAAAGAGACTCGAAAGCGTGTGGTGGTCTCAAAATGAGTACATTAGAGGAAAAGCAGTTAATTCAAGCGGAATTTAAAAAGCGCATGGATGAAAATAAACTCCTAAACTGTATGCGGTGCGGATTTTGTTTGCCAACCTGTCCCACTTATATTGAATCAGGGTTTCAGGAATCTCATTCTCCTCGTGGACGTATTGCTTTAATGAAGGCTGTCGTTGATGGATTAATCGAACCGGATGAGGACTTTGAACGCTCGCTAAATATGTGTCTCGGATGCCGGGCATGCGAACCGGTATGTCCTTCTGGTGTCAATTATGGCCATATGCTCGAAGAAGCCCGAGATATTATTAACCAAAACAAAAAGCATTCTTTTTCGGCAAATCTGGTTCGAAATACGGTTTTTAAAGGTTTATTTCCATTTCAGAGCCGAATACGTACATTGACAAGTCTATTAAGCATTTACCAGCAATCAGGCATACAGAAAATGGTACAGAAAAGCGGCATGCTAAAGCTATTTCCAGAGAGCCTTGCAACAATGGAGAAAATCCTTCCTAAGGTCCCAAATAGAAAAGAAATGAAACAGCGTCCAGACCATCTCGAACCACTTGGTGTAAAAAAGAAAAAAGTCGCTTTTTTTTCTGGATGTTTAATGGATTCAATGTTCATGAAAACAAATGACGCAACAATGAAGCTCCTGCAGATTGCAGGCTGTGAAATTGTCATTCCAAAAACACAAACCTGCTGCGGAGCACTACATGCTCATAGCGGTGAGAAAAATGACGCTAGAGAGCTTGCTAAAAAGAATATAACTGCATTTGAAGAAGCAGATATAGATTATATTATTACAAACGCTGGTGGCTGCGGCGCCTTTCTTATCGATTATGACCACTTGCTAAAAGATGATTCAAATTGGTCAGATCGAGCTAAAGCATTTTCAAAGAAACTGAAAGACATTTCTTCTATATTAGTAGAATTAGATTTTCACCAAAAGGAGCTTACCCTCCCTTCACAAATCATTACGTATCAGGATTCATGTCATTTGCGAAACGTCATGAAGACAGCAACCGAGCCTCGAATGCTTCTAAAAGCTATACAAGGTTCAGCTTATATTGAAATGAAAAACGCCGATAGCTGCTGTGGCTCTGCTGGCATCTATAATATAGTCGAATCAGAAATGTCTATGAAAATATTAGATACTAAAATGGTGAATGTGAAGGAAGCAAACGCAAAAACGATCGTTACAGCCAATCCCGGCTGCCTTTTGCAAATGAAGCTTGGGATCGAGCGTGAGGGACTTACAGGAAACATGAGAGCTGTTCATATTGTAGATTTACTGTTGGAAGCTGTTGGAGAAAACAGTTAAAACTTAGGTGAAGAGCCTAAGGTTTAACTGTTCTTAATATTGTAAAAAACATTTTAAGGCATTGCTGAATTGACAGTGCCTTTTATCCTTCACAAATGATAGAACTTATATTTGTAAATCTAAGCAAGACCAGTTGCTCCGATTGGATGCACCCTTAAATCGTATTAACAGGAGCATTTCCACCCTGCGGCTAATAAATGGAATTCTATTTCAGATTATGCAATTACTCCACGCTTGTTTTCAAATTGCTTATATTGTTCATTAGCCATTATGTCTTTCAAAATATCCACGGATTTCCACACATCATCAAATGAATTATATAGAGCAACTGGAGCTAAACGAATTCCATTTGGGGCACGGAAATCTGGAATCACACCATTCATTTTTAATGCTTTACAAATCCGAGCTGCTTCCGAATGTTCAAGGTATATATGTCCCCCTCGCCTTCTCTCTTCAGCTGGATTTCCAAAAGAAAAGCCATAATCTTTTAACTTAAATGAAATAAGATTCATCATGTATCCGGTCATGTGTAATGATTTATCTCGTATTTTCTCTATACCTGCTTCTTCAAACATTCCAATCGAACCGATTAACGGAGCTATACTTAATACATGAGGTGTACCAATTTGGTATGCCCCAGCATTGGCTGCATGTAAAAATATATGCTCCATATCAAATTGTTTCTCCTTTTTAGAACCAAACCAACCAGCTAGCCCAGGTTTCTTTCCAAAATGCCTCTCATTCACATATAGGCCTCCAACACCTCCTGGACCGCTGTTTAAATATTTATAATGACACCACACTGCAAAATCAACATCCCATTCATTAAAATAGTGAGGTATCGCTCCAATTGAATGACAAAGATCAAACCCTATAATAATGTCTCGTTTATGAGCTTCCTCTGTTAATCGTTTCATATCAAGAACCTGTCCGCTGCGATATAATACACTTGGCAGAACAATTAACGCTATCTCATCTGACATTGCCGCAATGATATCCTCTTCTTCTAATAACCGACCATCTCGACTTTTTACTCTTATTAAGTGTGTATCAGGATTAAAGCCTCTAAGTAGTAGCTGGCTTTGTAATGAATAGATATCTGATGGAAAGGTTAACTCGTCAGCAAGAATTTTCGACTTTTTTCCGACTGGCTCATAAAATGTTGATACCATTTGATGAAGATTTGTTGTCGTAGATCCTGTTATGATTACTTCATCAGCTGATGCATGAATTAATGGTGCAACTAAACGTCCCAAATGTTCGGATAAAGTAAACCATGGATACTTACCTTCCGTCCACCCATCAATTCCATATTGCTTCCATGAATCTAGCATTTCTAATAACGCCTTTTCTGCCCTTTTGGAAAGTAGGCCTAGTGAATTACCATCTAGATAAATCGTGCCCTCTTTCATATAAAATTCACTTCGAAAGGAACGTAATTCATCTTGTTCATCTAATAAACATGCATATTCATAAGAAGCATCGAAGTCTTTTTCGTTCAAACGTCTCTCCTCCTTTATTTTTAGTATTTTCATAAATTATTACATTTTATAGAAATTAGAACAACAGATAACATCCTATTAGGTCTAAATATAAAAATAGAATGAGGATAAGTTGTAGCTCTCCTTCATTCCTTTAAAAACCAAATCATATAATCATAATTCAATAATTTATCAATATTTTCAATTAATATCTCCTAAATATGTAGGTGTCTCTTTTCCTGCAAAATAATCCTGTAAATATCCTCTCATTGTTTGTGGGTAAATTCTATATTCAAACAACTCAGATAGAGGTAACCACTCAACTCCAAGTTGTCCATCATCAGGGTTTGTTCCGTTACCTATTTTTTTATTACCCGCTTTTATCTTACATAAAAACATATACTCTGTTTGATGTAAATGTGAATCAAATTCAAAATGTTCATGATTTTTACCGATATATTCCCGAATGAATATTAAGTCACCAACCTCTACATCGGCATTAATTTCTTCTATACATTCTCTCTTTAATGCTTCATGTAAATTTTCACCGTGCTCTTGACCACCACCAGGTAAAATATAGTAATATCCATCACGATCCTGCTTCTTTATTGCTAATAACTTTTCATCTTGAAGGATAACTGCTTTTGCTGAGTTTCTTATGCCCATGTAATTCCACCTCATTTAGAATCTTAATATTATTAAATTCTGCAGAGGGAGCTTAATCCCTCTCTAATAATTACTTCCTTCAATTAACTTTCCATGCTATTTTTTAGGATATATTAAGAAAAAATTTTTTGCATACAAACATTTACTATTTATATATTTAATAACTATTGATGTTATGATAGAGACAGGTAATGCTCCCTAATATTTTTCGATTTCTTAATGAATTTCTATAAATTATATGGTGAAAAAAATTAATATCAAATGATATAAAGCAGAATAATTCAATAGAGGTTAGTCAATGAAGAAATATGAGCTGAAAAATGATTTTAAAGGTATGAAAAAGGGAACGAGATTTTACGTTATTGCTGAATCAGAGTTTATAGGTGTAAAAGAATTTGTATTACGCACTCAAGATTTTTTACATAGGATAACGGTTACAGAGGGAGAGCTGATGAACAATTTTATTTCTGTAGATTATTTCAGGCAGTAATTGTATGGAGTATAATTTCTATCAAGAGATTTGTGAAGATTATAGAGGTTAAGAAAGTAGTAGAGAAGAGATAGCTTAGACTCAACCATCAGAAGGAAGCCATAATAGCAATAATTATGGCGGGACTGCCTGGGAATCGAACCCAGCTAACCTGGCACGCAGGTCACAGATAGTTTTGAAGACTACGGAGGACACCAGTACCCCAATCAGCCCCATTAACGAACATGTTAATTATATTATTTTCATGTAACTTGAACAAGAGGAAGTTCTGAACTTTATGTGAAATCGACTACCTTGTCTTCGTATAACTAACCGTTTATAATCAAAATAGGAAAATTTATGTGTAGGTGAATAAAAAATGATGCTTGAAGGCTGGTTTTTGTGGTTTATTCTATTTTGGGTAGTCATATTAATTTCCTCTTTTGCAATTGGCGGATTCTTTATGTTCCGAAAATTTTTGAAAAAGATGCCCAAGGAAGATGGAAAATCCGATATGGATTGGGAAGAACACTATGTAAATGAAACGAGAAACCTTTGGAAACAAGAGGAAAAAGTTATGTTAGAAGAATTAGTGAGTCCTGTTCCGGAATTATTTCGAGATGTCGCACGTCATAAAATTGCAGGTAAAATTGGAGAACTAGCATTAAAAGAAAATGCTCCATCAATAAATAAAGATTTAGTCATTCGCGGATATATTTTAGCAACTCCAAAGCGAGATCATAAGTTTTTAAGAAAGAGATTAACTGAGAAACAAATTAATATGGCTCCTTATGAACATCTTTTTTAACCATTCCAATTTTAAGGAATGGTTTTTTATTTCAAAGATTTTTAGAAATGAATAAGCCACTGAAGGATTTCAGTGGCAATAAATTTCCTCATAGTTTTAATCCAATTAGCTGCTGCTGTAACTTACGAAAATCATAATACATCGCTAAACGCCATGGAACAATCATCCCAAAGGCGAGAATCCAAAACATACCACTTAATTGACCTACATCAATGGACGAGCTTAACATAAGCTTTCCAGCAATTCTAAGAATAAGCAATCCAATTAATATAAAAATAAATGCCCTCGAACGCTTTAAAAAGATTTGATTATCCCTTATTTCAAATTTAGATGTTTTAATCAACAAAATGGAGAAAAGCATTCCTACTGTTGCAGCCTCTAATATTTCAAGTGGAGTAACTCTGAAATAAGGAAATATAAACATTAGAGCGCCAGTACTCATGAAAATCGGCGGTAAAATGATTTTTTTTGCAGAAGCCGGCTTTTTGGAAGCCTTCATACGGAGGAACATGACAAATACAGCCATGCATACGGCCCCAACTGATGTTATTATAACCATGTCCATAATCTTACATCCCTTACCCTTTTATTTTCATTTCTCATTATATCTTATGATAGTGATAGGAGGAAAGTGAAAAATAAAAGCTGGCTCAAGAGATTCCCTAAAGTAGGTATACACCTGCTTTGGAATCGCCGAGTCAGCTTATGTAAATTAACTTAATACTCTATTTACCGCTTCCATTACGCGCCCATCATCAAACGGCTTTACAATAAAGTCCTTAGCACCTGATTCAATCGCTTCAACAACCATTTTTTGTTGTCCCATTGCTGAACACATTATTACTTTTGCACTAGGATATTTTTTTTTAATTTCTTTTACTGCCTCAAGCCCACTCATTTCCGGCATTGTAATATCCATTGTAACTAAGTCTGGCATTAATTCTTCATACAGTTGAACTGCGTCCTTCCCAGTTTCTCCTTCACCAACAATTTCATGATTAGCTTTTTTTAGTATATTGGATAATGTGATTCTCATAAATTTTGCATCATCCACTATTAAAATTCTTGCCATCGCTGTTTCCCCCTCGACAACTGCATCGGAAGTTCAATCTCAAAATCAAAAATAATATTTCCTTAAATTTAAGAAAATGGATAGTTAATAACATTCATACCTGATAACACTAAGAACACTTATTAAAATATAGCGAAAATTATGTGAAAACTCAATTTAAAGCGCACGACAAATTTCGCCTACTTTTTTAAACGTTTTTCACCATTCTATGAAATGAGTAATAATTACGTTTATTTAAAAGCCTGTGAATCCACCAAATAAAGGAGAAAGAATGGCAATGATTTTGGTCATCCAGTCAAAGAACAAGACAACTCCCATAACCATCATGATATAACCACCTATCTTCATTATTAGAAGACTGTTTCTTCGAATCCAATTCATTTTGCCAATAAAGAAGGATAGGATAAAAAACGGTATAGCAAAACCTAGAATATAAGCAATCATATAAACCATTGCCGAATTTGGGTTCGAAACGGCAAGAGAAAATACCGCACCTAAAATAGGACCTGTACATGGTGTCCACCCAGCTCCAAAAGCCATTCCTATTAAAATAGAACCCAACAACCCCGAAGGACGGTTTTTAAACTCAAATCTTTTTTCCTTCATTAAAAATTCTGGTTTAATAAACCCTACAACCATTAAACCAAAGAAAAAGATAAAAATAGCACCGATCTGTCTAATCAAATTTTGATAATCAATAAAGAAGGTTCCCAGGAAGGAAGAACTAAAACCAATCGCTATAAAAATTAGAGAGAACCCAATAAGAAAAAACAATGTATGTAGCATACTTCTTCTTTGGAGCATTGCATTTTCCTCTTTTAGCTCACCAACAGACATACCGGTAATATAGGATAAAAATGCTGGATACAAAGGTAAGCAACAAGGAGAAATAAAGCTTAAAAATCCCGCCGCTAATGCAATGAACACATTCAAATCTGTCATGTAAACATCTCCCGTTCAAAACAATTCATCTTTCATTTTAACAAATCTTCCTATGAAATGATAATGTTTAGTTTTGAATATTTTGTGTCGTCAAAGATAGAACCGTTTCAAAAAGTTTATTCTAAACTATTGTAACTTCTGTAAAAAATATTCATTTAAAGCATATCTTTCTTTTGAATTATTTCCCATAATTAGTTATACTATAGAATGTGTTAAACAATATTTGATATAATCTTTCATTCTTTTACTTGGATTCAATCATTTTAGACACTACACTGTAAATTTCTTTAATAACGACTGAAAGGATAACTCGACGTGTCGAATAAAGATTTACTTTCACTAATTGAACAAAAGAGGCTTGAATTAATACAAGTTGCCATGAAAAATGGGTTAGCTTCCTCTACAGCTATTAGTTACAGCCAAGAACTTGATCGTTTACTCAATGAATATAATCGACATTATAACAAATAAATCCCAACCCATTAAATAAACCAGCTCAGGTGATCATTCTCCAAGCTGGTTTTTCTTTTTATTATGATTATTACATCATTACTCATAATAAATTAAACAGCATCTTCCACTTTTTCCATCGAACTATTTTGCAGCAAATACATTTTATGATATAAACCTTGTTCTGCAAGAAGCTCTTGATGGTTTCCTCTTTCTACAATTTCTCCTTGGTGCAGGACTAGAATCTGATCAGCATCTTGAATAGTGGACAAGCGATGCGCAATCGCAATTGTCGTTCTTCCCTTTCTCATTTTCTCTAACGCAATTTGAATAGCCTCTTCTGTTTCTGTATCAATATTGGCTGTCGCTTCATCGAGAACAAGAATTTTTGGATTTGCCGCTATCGTTCTTGCAAAAGCAATTAGCTGCCTTTGACCGCTTGAAAACGTAGAGCCTCGTTCCACTACTTGCTGATTATAACCATTCTCTAATTTTTCTATAAAACCATGCGCCTGCACGAATTGTGCTGCAGCTTCGATTTCAGAATCGCTTATACTTTTATTATGAAGACAAATATTGTCCTTGATCGTTCCATAGAAGAGAAAAGGATCCTGTAACACTAGCCCCATTTTATCCCGCAATTCAGCTTTTCCGTAGGACTTGATTGACTGCCCATCAATCAAAATATCGCCTCTTTCAAATTCATAGAATCGCATCATTAAATTAATGATTGAGCTTTTTCCGCTTCCAGTGTGGCCGACAAGCGCGACGGTTTCCCCTGGTTTTGCGGTAAATGAAATATTTTTTAATATATCTCTTTGGCCATCGTAGGAAAAACTTACATTTCGAAATTCAATTTCACCTTCTTGAATATGTCTATTTTCACCATCTTGCTGTGCTGGTGCAAGTTCAGACTCATCTAATAATTTGAAAGCTCTTGATGCAGCCACAATTGCCTGCTGATACATCGAAAGCCTCATCATCATTTGGTTTACAGGCTCAAAAAATCGGTCTAAATAACTTATAAATACATAAATAACCCCGATTTCAATCGTGCTATTAAAAGAAGTTATTCCGAAAAAACTTAATATTAGAATTAAGGCGAAGAAATATACGAGATCGATTGCTGGTCTTAATAATAAACTATCAATCTTAATATTTTTCATACCAGCCTTATAATGCTGATCATTAATATCTCCAAATTCTTTTCTCAAGCGCTTTTCTTGACGAAAAACTTGGATAATCGCCATTCCTTGGAGAGATTCGCTTAATTTCGCATTCAGCTGGCTTAGTCGCTCCCTCATACCCTGGTAAATTAGTGAACTATACTTTCTATATGCTTGCATAATAAAGAAAAGAATTGGCAATATCAATGTACAAAATAAAGCCAATTTTGCATTTAATATAAACATAGCAATTAAAATACCAATGAGTAAAAACGCTCCTTGAATAAAGGTAACGATGACACTAACAAACATATCTTTTATTGCTTCTGTATCATTTGTTACCCTTGAAACGATGCTGCCAGCTGGTGTTTTATCAAAGTATTTTAACCCAAGCGACTGAACCTTTGTAAACACATCAACACGGAGCTGCTGAATAATCTTCAAGGCAATCTCCTGAAACTTCAATAATTGAAAGTAAGAAACAAGTACATTCATTATTTGAATGCCGATAAATGCTGCTCCAAGTGTAAAAAGCGGTTCAAAAGCTAGATTTCGTGGCCCTAAATGATCATCGATAAATATTTTTATTAATATTGGTCCGAGTATGTCTCCTATGGTAGCTACTAGCAATAACCCAAATGCTAGGGCCATCGTTTTCATGTGCGGTTTTGCGTAGGAAAGAAGTCGAAAAAGAATTTTACGCTGTTCTTTCCCATTTATTGCGGTTATCTTTTCCATTATCTATCCTCCATGCTCCACTAGCTCTTCTAGCTGTTGATGTAAGTACATGTCTTTATACCAGCCATACTCACTCATTAACTGTTCGTGAGAACCCCTTTGTACAATTCTTCCTTCTTCAAGAACGATAATCAAATTAGCATGTTGAATAGTACTCAAACGATGAGCTGTAATGATCGTTGTTTTTCCTTCTCTGTTTTGCCTCAATGCTGTTAAAATTGCTTCCTCCGTTTTTGCATCAACAGCAGACAATGAATCATCTAGAATTAATACTTCTGGATCCATTAATAATGCTCTTGCAATGGAAATTCGCTGCTTTTGTCCTCCAGAAAGCGAAACGCCTCTTTCACCAACGATCGTTTCGTATCCATCTGTAAATTGCAAAATATCTTCATGAATATTCGCAAGTGTAGCTGCCTCATGAATCTCTAATTCATCTGCGAAAGGGTTTGTAAATGCAATATTCTCAGCCACTGTTGCAGAGAATAAAAAATGATCCTGAGGAACATAACCAATTGATTCCCTTAGCTTTTCTAATTGGTAATGGCTTAACGGGTTTCCAGCGAATTCAATTATGCCATCAAAACCTTCAAACTCACGAATAAGCAGCTTTAAAAGTGTTGTTTTTCCAGCGCCAGTTCTGCCTACTATTCCTAAGGTTTCCCCTCTTTTTAACTCAAAGTGTATGTCCTTTAGTAATGGCTCTCTTTCCTCTGGATAAGCAAACTCTGAAATATTAAAAGTAATATCTCCACTAGGCACAAGCTCAAGAGCATTCGGATCATCATTAATGTCTATCTTTTCTGCCAGCAAAGCCGATATACGATCATTAGAAGCTCTGCCTCTCTCTACAATGTTAAATAACCAGCCAAAAGCAAGCATTGGCCAAATAAGCAGGGTTAAGTAAGTAGTAAACGACACAAGCTCTCCAATGGTTATTTCTTCAATCAGAACGTATTTTGCTCCAAAGGCAATGGATAAGAAAAAGGATATCCCAACAATAATCGAAATCGTCGGATCAAATAATGAATCAATTTTGGCAACAGAAACATTCTTTTGAACAACATCCTCAGATTGTTTTCTAAAATCCTCAATATCTTCAGCTTCTTGGCCGAAAGTTTTAATCACCTTTATCCCCGTTACACTTTCCTGTGTTTTATCGTTAAGAGATGAAAAGGCTTCCTGAGCTTTATGAAATCGCTTATGAAGCATTGTTCCATACCAGCTTGTTAAAAGAGCCATTAAAGGCATCGGAATCAAACTAATTAATGTCAGCTTCCAACTGATCGTCGCCGCCAGTAGCCATTGAGTCAACTAGGGTCAAAACACCAGAGCCAGCTGTTTGCTGAATAGCCTGTAAATCATTGGTTGCATGTGCCATCAAATCTCCCACCCGTTTTTTCTGATAAAAGGATTGGGACATTGATGTAAAATGATGATAAAGCTTATTCCTTAATATTTTTGATAGCTTTACAGCCGAACCGAATATCATGATCCGCCAATAATAACGCAATATATACATTAAGGCTGCCGTTGCAATTAACACACCTATTAATAACGAAAGGGTATCAGTTGTCAACGTATTCTCCTTTATATGGTCTACAAATAGTCCAATCACCTTAGGAGGCACTAGCTGAAGCATGGCTACAAATAGCAGCATCAAAGTTCCGATCATATAAGCTTTTTTCTCTTGTTTAAAAAACCACATTAAATCTAAAAACACTCTCATTTTACTGTCCTCCGACACATAAATAACCAGCTTTGAAATTCAATCACTTCATACCTAATACAATTATCTCTATTGTGATAGCTTAAATAGTTTATCAAATATTACAAAAATAAGGAAGATTTTTATTTCACTTAAATCGCGAAGACTTTTATTTCGAAAAAAGGCATGCAAAAAAAGAAAAAGCACTCAAGGCTGAGAGCTTTTACACCATTTTTTTGTTTGTTCATGGCGTATATCATGATTGAATAAAGAACGAATAAGGGACATAAAACTTGTATATTTATTGCTCATATTTAGCATAATAGTGATGCAGTAAAAGATTCTGGAGGAATCAAATTTGGATGGAATGAGTTTTGGTTTTATAATTATGAAATTGATTATTGGACTTATTTGTTTGTATTTTATTCTTATTGTGACTGGAAGAAAATCATTTTCTCAATTAACACCACTTCATTTTATTTTTATACTACTTCTTGATGACTTTTTAGGACATGTTATATATGAAAATGACGTAAGTATTTTTAAATTTTTATTTGCAATCGGATTTTGGACTTTGTTAATATTGACTCTGGATTTTATAACGTTAAAATATACAAAAATTAGAAATTTATTACACGGGAATCCAGTTATTATTATCAGAAATGGAATAATCGATCGAAACGCTGTTAAAAAAACAAAGCTGGACTTGAATCAAATATTAAGTTTGTTACGACAAAAAAGTGTATTTTCAGTAAGAGAAGTTGAATTTGCATTATTAGAGCCTAATGGACAAATTAGTATCTCGCTGAAATCTAAATACAAACCCCCAAGTATTGGAGATTTTAATCTTCCCGAAAGAAAAGTGAATTTGCCATTAACACTAATTATGGATGGAAACATATTACGGGATAATTTAAAAGAATGTGGAATGGATGAAAAATGGTTACTAGATGAATTATGTGCTAAAGGATTTAATAATACTAATAATATCTATTATGCTGAATGGAAAGAAATTGATGGATTACATATATCCCCAAAATAATAGTATGTTGCATTTTAAATTATTGAAGAGGTGATTTATTACCACTTCTTCAGTTGTGAATGAGATGAATATTAAAAGTAGTTTGATAGATACAGATGATAAAAAAATAAATTGATTCATTTATAAGGTGCTAGATAATGAATAAACTTGTAGTTAAATTTGATCAGTATGACAAGGAATATAATCAGGTAGAGACGCATGCAGAGGAAGTTGTAGATGGAGGTCTTCTTTTATCTGTTAGTTCCGAATATACTATTTCTTCCTTCATACTACTTTCTCCTCGTTTTTGAATTGTAGTCACCTACTTCCTGTTTTATTTAATAATGACATTATCTAATCCAATGTGAGATAATCCAGTACCTATATAGGATAAAAATTAATGTCCTGATGTTTCTTTTTCCTTAAAATAATGCTTTTTGATCCTTTCGTATTAAATTAATATTCTTTTTATAGCTGGACAGATAATGACAATTCATTCCTTATTAGCTTTTCCATTAACTAAGAAAGTCGTTTCCTTTACATTTTTAGATTGAAGCCCTCTAATTTCCATCGCTCGAAGCCCAAAGTCAGCCATCAATGCAATTATTGATTTGTTCTTTACTACTAGGAAAAAGCCTCTAACATACTTTGTACCTTATATTCAGTAAATTGCGTTAATACCTTGTTAGTGGATTTTGGATGTTCTACTTTTTTGCAATATTCTCTTTTAAATACTCTTCCTTTACACACCAAGAAAAGAAAGAACGAATCAACTTGAACATGGATACTATAACATTGTGGTTCTGAAACTCCCATAGCTAAAGCAACGGGGTTCTTGAGCGACTAGCTTGTTTCTTCTATACTCTCCCCTGCTTTAATATACAATAGGGTACAACATACAGACACTACAAAGCGTTTGCTCAAGACTTCTACAGCCAAACACCTCAGCGGTGCTTATCGACTGCATGGGCTCGTTTCTAACCCAACACTCCTTTAAATTCCAAAACTACTTATTTTGTTTTGATTACTTGATTTTATTCGTATAATTTCTATGTCATGTAGTTTCTTAAAATGATCATATTCATCCATACATAAATACCTATTAATGCTATCAAGAGATTCCGTTACATTTTTTATGAGATAAGCAGAGTACAAATCACGTTGGACACGTTCATTTCTTATAAGATTCCATCTTTCAGACAAGGATTTCTTTTGAAAGGTGTCCGTCTCGTGATGATACTGACTAGCTTTTACCTTCGAGGTGTTGATCTTTTTCAGTTCTATGCCGAAGATAGATAGCTTTTGTTCTAAAATGGTTATAAGCATAGAGGGCGCTTTCCTAGCTATAGATTTTCCAAACCGTTTCTTTCGGCTGAAACGTCCGTTCTTGTTTCTAGTTGTTTCTTTTGCCCGTTTTTGAAGGGCTTGAAAATTCATGGTTTCAATAAAGAATTCATCACCTTGCTCTAATATTTGATTAGCTAAAAGGCAATGGTCTTGTTTTCGATAGACGGAAAGAAGTCGATTTATCTCTTGAAATGTTGCCTTTAGCTTGCCGTATCTTTTGGAATGCACCCATTTCTTTGAGGAACGATTGATGGTTCCGTCTTTATTAAACTTCTCTGGATTCATGGCCCTTCGGCTTCGGTCCATGGACCGTTGAATTAGACGGATTTCTTTTTGAATATGTATGACACTGGGAGCTAGTTCAACTAAAGATGCTTTAGAATCTGACACAATCGCGGCTGTTTGTGTACCAATGTCAATGCCAACTCTGCCTTTTCCAAGTTTGCCTTTTATTCCAACTTGATTATATTTTTGAGGAGGTGTACCTTCCAAGATCAGTTGAATTTGATATCGAATGGTTCCTTTCATAAAGGTTCGCAAAATCCGGGAATATTTTACTCTGCTTTCTAGAGCAAGAAACGCATAGTCATCCTTTGGTTTTATTCGAACAGGCAACTCTAATCCCAGCCAATAAATCTTTCTGTCCTTATAACGAATCCCAGCGGCGTTCGTTTTTCCCTCTACAGAATTCAATTTTCCAAATCCTTTAAAAGAAACTTTTGTCGCCATCCCTATTTGTTTCTTTTTAACTGTATGAAATGCACGAGATGCGAGTTTTTGAGCTGTATGGGAATCGATTAAATGTTTAAATCGAGTTTGCATGGACTTTACATATGTATGGAGTGCATATTCCTCCAATTTAAATCGTTTGTGCAAATGACGGAATGTAGTGGATCGTAGTTTGCGTTCTGATGGGGTCGATGAAGGAAGTTTACGGGCTTTCTGATAATCCTTAGATTCTTGCATGACTCGCAATCGTTTATCCGCTACTGCTAAACATGCATTATAGATTTTTCGAGCAATCTCAAACCTTTTTTCAAGAATATGGGCCTCATGATGTCGAGTTTGAAGAGGAAGTGTTAATACATAACTGGACGTAGAAGAAGCCATGCAGCAGCCTCCTTTCCTTCTCATGCATTTTATTGATTATTCACCACAGTTGGAACCTAAAGACCATTTCTAACATAGTATATCAGATTCAAAGAATAAAGAACATATGTTTCTGTACGAATTTTCAGATACTTGAAGTTCCGCTAACGATTTTGACCTTTTAGCGGTACTCCGTATCTGACCTCACTTTCATCCCGCGTCTAAAGACGGGCTATGCCCGGTGTGGGCTTTCTCGTTCGGGAAATCTGTAATCCAGATATTTGTTTTAATCTCCTATAAGCTAATAAATCATGAACAGTTATAGTTTCTAATTCTGATATCCCCATTTCACTATTAGAAACTCTTTTTAGTTGCCTTAATTCTTTATTGTCTTTTTAGTAAATCCTTTTGCTCGGCAATGATTAAAATATTCTTCTAATAACAACAAAAAAACCACCCATTCTGCTGAATCTTTTAACAGAAAAAGTGGTTTTAAGTTGCAAATAAGACAGTTTCACCAATTTGTATCAAAATTTCTGAGGAAGGATACACCTTTGGACCTTCTTTTTAAGAAAAATTAATCATCATAATGGTAATTTATCATGCAATAATCACTTAAATATAAAGAGCTAGATCGTACACCATTATTTTGTTTGTTTGTTCATGGCGTTCATCATCTGATTGATTTTCTTTTGCGAAGGTTTTTGACCCATTTGCATCATCATCATTTTTAACATTTGCTCATTAATTGGCGGATTTTTCTTTAAATAGCTCATCATGTATTTTCGAGCGATGAAAAACCCTAGGGCTACACCAGCAATAAGTGCCAGTAGACCAACTAGAATAAATTGCCAAACCATACAGACTTCCTCCTTCATGTTGTCTATCATACAGTGTACTAGACAAAAGGCTATTATACAATATTTGCTTGATTATTTTATCATTTTTAAACTAATTTTCTTTCCTTAATTGGTTTAAGCCAGCCATATCGATGATGTTTCATATCAATTGCTAAGAACGAGGTTTCACTTTTTCGAAGCACTTCAAAAAAACATGTTTCTGCATCATAATTCCCGCTCGCCTTTAATATCAAGTACTTATCTTTTATTTCAAGGCTGGCCTTGCTTCGTTTTCCTTTTTCAATATAGTATGCACCTTTTTTTGTTTGAAAATCTTTCTTTCGATACAGTTGTTGATTAATATATTGGTGTAATTTCAATCCCGGTATCGGCTTTGTTATATATTGAATTTGTTTTGCAAGGATGGATTTCAATGATCCAGTCGAATTCTCATACTCCTGAAATAGCTGAAAAAACATCCTCTCTCTCCCAAAATAGTGAGAGGCAAACTCTTCCTCTATTAAATATAACTGATAGGCTCTCATTTAAACCACTCCTTCCGGGATAACCCCCTTTCATTCATTATAAAGAAGTGAAATTGAACAATGTGTCTGAAGACGTCAAAAAATTCAGTGTATTTTGTCGAATAGAATCCTTTTTACTAGTAAAACATGATGTTAGCCAATTTTTCCATCAAATTACTTTGTTTTTCTGATATAAATTGAAACTTTCATAGTAGTATAAAAAAGAAGAGCAAAATTCGCTCTTCTTCGATTATCATTAATCTTGTAATAATTGCTTTACGCGTCCAACTACATTATCAACCGAAAATCCGTATTCCTCCATGATTTTCTCACCAGGAGCAGATGCACCAAATTGATCAATTGAAAGCACTTCACCTTCATCTCCAGCATATCGGTGCCAGCCTAATGAAGAGCCCATTTCAATTGCTAATCTTTTCTTTACATCTTTAGAAATAATACTTTCCTTGTATTCCTTCGTTTGCGCTTCAAATCGGTCCCAAGATGGCATGCTGATAACTGTAGCGGATATCCCTTCAGCCTCTAATGCTTTTTGAGCATCCACAGCCAAGTTTACTTCTGAACCTGAGGCAAGTAATAATACATCTGCCTTTTCTTTACTTGCAGGGGATACAATATATGCGCCTTTTGAAACTCCCTCGTATGCTGCTACATCTGTGTCTTTTAATGTTGGAAGGTCTTGACGAGTTAAAACGAGTGCTGTTGGTTGATCTGTTGATTCAACAGCTAGTTTCCAAGCTGCAGCTGTTTCATTTCCGTCTGCAGGACGAATGACAGATAAGTTAGGCATTGCACGTAATGCCGCTAATTGCTCGATTGGCTCATGTGTTGGGCCATCTTCTCCAACTGCAATACTGTCATGAGTAAAAACGTAAGTTACTGGAAGCTTCATCAATGCAGCAAGACGGATAGCAGGGCGTAAATAGTCAGAGAATACAAAGAAAGTTCCTCCGAATACTTTCAAACCTCCATGAAGGGCCATACCATTTAGAGCGGCTCCCATTGCAAATTCACGAACACCGAACCAAATATTCCTTCCATCAAAAGTTTCAGGTGTGAAGTCCGATGTTCCTTTAATCATAGTCTTATTCGAGCCAGCAAGGTCTGCAGATCCACCCATAAATGAAGGTAAGTTCTTAGCGATTGCATTCAATGCTTCCCCAGAAGATGCACGGCTTGCAAGACTTTTCCCTTCCGCATAAACAGGTACTTCATGATCCCAACCCTCTTTAAGATCACCATTCATGACTTGTTCGAGCTGTTTAGCAAGTTCTGGATACTTATTTTTATATTGAGAGAAGGAATCCACCCATTCTTGTTCTTTCTTTCCACCTTGCTCAGCTACATGCTTATTGAAATGATCATATACTTCTGTAGGAACATGGAAATCTTCTTCAAATGTCCATTCATATGCAGCCTTTGTTAATTTTAATTCGTTTGCACCTAGTGGAGCACCATGAACATCTGATTTTCCAGACTTATTCGGTGACCCAAATCCAATCACTGTTTTTACTTCAATTAGTGTTGGATGGTTCTCATCTTGTTTTGCCTCTTCAATTGCTTTAGAAATCTCGTCTAAATTATTCCCATCTTCTACCCTTAAATATTGCCAGCCATATGATTTAAATCTCTGTTCTACACTTTCTGAGAAGGACTTATTTAAATCACCGTCAAGTGAAATATCATTGGAATCATAAAGTACTATTAATCTTCCAAGCTTTAAATGGCCAGCAAGTGAAGCAGCTTCAGCTGACACACCTTCCATTAAATCACCATCACCGCAAATACTGTATGTATAATGATCAATCATTTTAAATTGGTCTTTGTTATAAACAGCTGCTAAATGACGCTCTGCCATTGCCATTCCAACAGACATGGCAATTCCCTGTCCAAGAGGACCTGTTGTTGCATCAACTCCTGGTGTATGAGCAAACTCTGGATGTCCAGGGGTTTTACTTCCCCATTGTCTAAAATTTTTAATATCATCCATAGTTACATCATAACCAGACAGATGAAGTAGGCTATATAATAGCATTGAACCGTGTCCTGCAGATAGGACAAAACGGTCACGATTAAACCAGTTTGGATTATTTGGATTTTGGTTCATAAAACGAGTCCAAAGGGTGTAAGCCATTGGAGCAGCCCCCATCGGCATTCCTGGGTGACCTGAATTAGCCTTTTCTATAGCATCGATAGATAAAGTACGAATGGAGTTTATCGATAAAGCATCAATTTTATCAAACATATTTTACATCCTCTCTGCATGTATTATTACACTTCTAATATTATAGTCAGGATCATTTTAATACAACATATTGGGTCAAATAATTATAAAACAGTTAGTCTTTATTTTGTCACAATATTAAAGGGATATGTAAAGAAGGAATACAAAATCGATGTATTCCTTCTATTAATGCAATTGATCTTTATCTTGTATCTTTTTTAATTTGTTTGGAGTTACATCATTTCCTTGAGGGTCGATGATTGTAACCCCTTTAAGGGTGGTTAACATAGAAGAACGAAAAGTTTCTAAGTATTCCCTTCTAAGAGTGGATTGTTCCTTCGCTTCATCCTTAGTCAAACCGGTTTCTTTCGCCTTCTTTGCGAGTGCATTAATACGATTTAGTTTATCTTTTGGCAGCATTATTTAAGCTCCTTTAAAATTTCATCGAATCCAATTGCCATCTTACTAAAAAAGAGCGCATTTGACAAGAAATGCACCCTCATAAAATCTTATAAAATTATTCTTTGCTTGTTGAAATGGAATCAATATATTCTTGATATCGTCTATGTACGGTTGCCTTTGAAATTTTGTAACCAAAACCTCTTAATGTTGCTGATATTTCTGAAAATGTTAATTCATTTTTCCGTAGGCGTACGATTTCTTCAATTGGAACTTCAATTCGTTCCCTTCCCGAATTGACTCCCGTATTTGATAAGTTATTTTCAGGTCTATAACCATTTTCAATAGCACGTTTCATTCCACGTTTAATTTTAATATTATGTAGCTTTCTTTGGTATTCTTCCACTATACCAACTATATTTAATACCATTGAGTCAGATTCAGATAGCTGAAGCTCTCCATTGTGAGAAATACTATAAAGTAAAACCTCTTCTTTAAGAATACAATGAAGAATAGCGATTTTTGCATTACCTCTTCCTATCCTAGTTTCATCCTGTATTAAAACTACTTGAACTTCCTTTTTTTTAATAAGAGAAAGCAATTCTAGTATTCCATCTCGTTCTAGATCATAACCACTTGCTTGTTCACGAATCACTTTAGTAATTTCAAAATTATTTATCTTTGCAAGCTCAGTTAACTCTTCCTCCTGTCTAGAAAGTGATGTTTCCTGTGATTCTTTTGTTGTACTAACCCTGCAGTAGATGATTGCTTTCATAAGTAATTCCTCACTTTAAAGTTTTATTAATTTTGAGAACTCGCTAATTCTGTTGGTTTTTTCGCACTATTCTCCTGAACAACAGGAATAACAAGCTCATCACCTGGAAATATCCTACCACTTAAAATCCCGTTATTCTGTTCGACCCAAACGACAAACTCTTTTACAGAAAGCGTGTGTTCATTAGAAAATTCCTCAGCAATTTGCCAAAGTGTGTCACCTTCATTGACGGTAATTTTAATATAATCACTTTTTCCCGATCCACCAAGTTGGATAATCATGATAAGTGCAGTAATAAAACTTAAAACGAATAGAATAATAGCATATGAATATAAGTTCCACAATTTTTTCATTGAGATTCACCTCTACGAGAATATATGTTCGATTTTTGTTTAATCATAAAACAGAACATATGTTTTTGTCAACATAAATTCGAACTTATGTTTGTACTCAGTTGTAAGAGATGCTATAATTAGGTAAAGAAAATCATAAGAGGTGTATTTATGATGGCGAAATTATCAAAACGACAACAGGATATTTTAAGTTTTATAAAAGATGAAGTTAGACAAAAAGGATATCCACCCTCAGTCCGCGAAATCGGTGAAGCGGTTGGACTTGCTTCAAGCTCGACAGTGCACGGTCATCTTGCTAGGCTTGAAAGCAAAGGATTAATTCGAAGAGACCCTACTAAACCACGTGCAATTGAAATATTAGATTTAGATGAGGCTTCACAAACACCAGATTATAAGATTGTAAATGTCCCAATCGTAGGAAAGGTAACTGCTGGACAACCAATAACAGCGATTGAAAATGTCGATGAATACTTCCCTCTTCCTGAAAGATTTGCTCCCGCAGATGAACAGGTATTTATGCTAGAAATTATGGGGGAAAGTATGATCGAAGCAGGTATACTAGATGGTGATTATGTAATAGTCAAGCAGCAAAGCACAGCAAACAATGGTGATATTATCGTTGCGATGACAGAAGATGATGAGGCAACTGTAAAAAGATTCTTTAAAGAGAAAGATTATATAAGACTACAACCTGAAAATTCTACTATGGAACCTATCATTTTGCGTAATGTATCCATATTAGGTAAAGTAATTGGCGTTTATCGCAATATCCATTAAATGAATTAAACCGGGCAAAACTGCCCGGTCCTTTTTTGTTTAGCGAAGAACCGATAATATAAACCCTATACTTTATACTTCCTTATAATAAGACAGTTGGGAGGACCGTTTCCCATGATAGGACTATCACCTAATTTTTATTAGTGAACCCTTTCTAATTACTCCGTTCATCCAATACTGCAGCTTGCTATTATCAAGCCAATACCCCAAATCAACTTTTTGCTTACATAAGTATTTATATCTCTCCATAGCTTTGATAAATAATATTTTCAAATTCACATAAACTATTGAGGATAATTTCTTGAATGAGAGGTGACTTTACTTGAAAAAAAATACTTTATTTGTCTTTGCCCTTTTCATTTTTTATTTTTCATTTTGTTTAACTACAGTAGCCCAAACTCGTAGTCGTGAAGATTACGAAAAATTAGGACATGTTGTATGGGAAGTAGATACAAAAGAAAAGATCGTGGCTATAACGTTCGATGATGGACCTCATCCTGTCTTCACTCCTCAAATTCTTTACATATTAGCTAAATACAATGCAAAAGCTACATTTTTTGTAGCAGGTAATAAAGTAAAAAGATTTCCATCTGTTTTAGAAAGGATTGCAAAAGAAGGACACGAAATTGCTAATCACACTTATAATCATATTATTAACAGAAATATTACATCTTCTACATTACATTCTGAATTAGAGCAAACTGATGAAATTATTCAGAGTATCATTGGATATAAACCAACTCTTTATCGACCAGTAGGAGGTATGCACAATGATCTAATTATTAACACAGCTGTAAAAAACGGCAAACTTGTTATACTTTGGTCGTGGCATCTAGATGCAGAGGACTGGAAAAACCCTGCAGCCAGCCAAATATCCAGACATATCACTAAAGGAATCAGGCCTGGTAATATCGTTCTACTTCATGATTGGATTGGAACAGAATATTCTCGAACATCTCAAACTGTAAAAGGATTAGAAACTACTTTGAGATTTTTATACCAAAATGGATACGAATGTGTGACGGTGTCTGAATTGTTATTTCGTTCTGAAATAATAGATCAAGATTATTTTAATACCTTTCCTATAGAATAAAACTGAGCTTGGACTATTTCTTTGAAATATTCATGAACCTTCACTTGATTTTCTCAGCCGTTCTAAACACCTGACATACCTCATAAACTATAAAAAAATTATGAGGTGGCATTTGATAATGAACTTTCAAAACCTTTGTCAACAGTGCGCTCAGATACTTAATGGAAAAGCAAGTGTGAAGAATGGCATATGTTCAATTGAAATCACTCGTAATCTTCAAGTTACTATTCAAGGTCGCCCTAGTCGAGGTGAACTTCATGCTGGTATAACCTTTGAATCAATGGATTATGAAGGCAATGCACTTAATCTAGGAGAAGTTGTCCTTCTTGAAGAAGAGCTATCCCCTTTTGTTAATGTTCTTGTTAGAAATCGTTTAATCGTTAGTGCAATTCATAACCACTGGGTATTTACTAAACCAAATATTTTATATGTTCATTTTCAGTCTGTTGAGCCTCCATTAGCCTTTGCTCAAAAGGTTTCACAAGCTTTTTTGGCTTTAAACAATTAAATAATATTTTTGTAATAACCGGCAATTATGACGGCTTTTTTTAATGTCTTTCTATCCCGAGTATTCCTCAAAACAATATCCACTTTTTCGATCAAAAACCCTTAAAGATTAGTAAATTTCTAGGAGCGATTTTCGGAATTCTTGCTATCATTGCTTGCCAATTGGAATTAATTATTCATAGCCTTAAAAAACCCTAAAAAACAAAATTCTTCAAGCGTTGGACCTAAAAAATAAGTCTTTTTTTTTATGAAATATAAAACTTTGCAAGAATTTTAAAGAAGAGTGGACTCCCTTCCAATTCACTCAACAAGATACACTCATACTGTTCTTCAACTAGAAGCTGGTGCTGATATGAAATATCTCCAAGAACGCTTATGACATGGTAGCATACAATTTGCAGCTGATGTTTACTCTCATATTAGCAAAAGGATTGAAAAAGATTGAATGAATAAATTCGAGGAGCATATGAAAAACATTATCTTTTGGGGGCATTTTCGAGGCAATAGAAATATTTTTATCATATTCATAAAACCGTTAAACAATAGAAAAACCCTCAATACCAATGGTATCAAGGGTTAAATTTATTAATACATCGTCATATACTGCTCGCGCTCCCAAGGGTGAACTTGTGAACGGAACATATCCCATTCAATTTCTTTTGCCTCAACAAAATGCTCGAAAATATGGCCGCCTAATGCTGAAACAATTACTTCATTTGCTTTTAATTTATCTAAGGCTTCTGCTAGTGTTGAAGGAAGATCTTCGATTCCTTCTGCAATACGCTCTTCTTTAGACATTACGTAAATATTACGATCAACAGATGCAGATGGAACAAGTTTGTTCTTAATTCCATCGAGGCCTGCTTTTAATAACACCGCCATCGCAAGGTAAGGATTGGCTGCTGGATCGACACTGCGAACCTCTACACGAGTGCTAATTCCTCTTGAAGAAGGAATTCGAATTAGTGGAGAACGGTTCTGAGCAGACCATGCAACATAGCATGGTGCCTCATATCCTGGAACTAATCGTTTGTATGAGTTGACTGTCGGATTCGTGACTGCAGTGAATCCTGTCGAATGCTTCAGGATACCAGCGATAAATTGACTAGCATATTCACTTAATTGCAATTCGCCTTTTTCATCAAAAAAGGCATTTATTCCTTCTTTAAAAAGGGATACATTGCAGTGCATACCTGAACCCGCAACTCCAAATAAAGGTTTCGGCATAAATGTTGCATGTAGGCCATGCTTGCGCGCAATTGTCTTTACAACTAATTTAAATGTTTGAATTTGATCACATGCAGTTAAAACATCAGCATATTTAAAATCAATTTCATGCTGACCAGGTGCCACTTCATGGTGAGAAGCTTCAATTTCAAATCCCATCTCTTCCAATTCAAGAACGATATCACGTCGGCAATTTTCACCTAGGTCAGTTGGCGCTAAGTCAAAGTAGCCCCCATTATCATTAAGTTCAAGTGAAGGTTCACCATTTTGATCAAGCTTAAACAAGAAGAACTCTGGCTCAGGACCAAGGTTAAAATCTGTAAATCCTAATTCTTCCATCTCCCTTAAAACCCTTTTTAAATTATTCCGTGGATCTCCTTGGAATGGTGTTCCATCTGCATTATGGATATCACAAATTAAACGTGCAACCTTACCCTTCTCAGCTGTCCATGGAAATACAACCCAAGTATCTAAGTCAGGATATAAGTACATATCAGATTCTTCAATTCGTACAAAACCTTCAATAGAGGAACCGTCAAACATCATCTTATTATCTAAGGCCTTCTCTAGTTGACTAATCGGAATTTCAACATTTTTAATTGTTCCTAAAATATCTGTAAACTGTAGACGAATGAATTTTACATTTTCTTCTTGAGAGATTCGTTTAATATCTTCTTTAGTGAATTTTGCCATTAGAAAAGTTCCTCCTTAGTTGTTAAAGAATACCATCAGTGAAAAAAGCGGTTCATATTCCCTGGGTTGGATGTTGGTAGATTAAATCTTCCAGCCTGCACGATTTCCTTGCGTAATAATCTTCTAACATCATCATTTGAAAGCTCTCGTTCTGTTTTCTCTGCCTTTAATATTGGATTTGCTTCCTGATTTTTCAAAGCAAAGAGATGTTTGATTCCAGCCATATTCACGCCTTGGTCAATTAAATCTTTCACTTCAAGAAGCTTATCAATATCATTCAGAGAAAACATCCTTCTATTTCCATCAGTTCTTGCTGGAGAAATCAATTGGTGCTCTTCATAGTACCGAATTTGGCGTGCAGTCAATTCGGTTAACTGCATGACAGGTCCAATTGGAAAAAGCGGCATGGAACGGCGAATATTGCTGCCAGTCACTTATTTCTCCTCCTTTTCTTATTTTCAATAATAAATATAACTCAATGTAAGGTTTATTGTCAATAACATGTCAGATTTCCTCACATGATTTTAAAAAAGGAAAAGGACAGCAAAATTGCTGCCCTTAGTATTTTACTTATTTAATATGAATTAACCCCTTTTCAATTAATCCATTCAATGCAATGCAAATAGCAATTTTTACATGTGAATACGTTAGTCCACCTTGAACATATGCTACATATGGTGGTCTTATTGGGCCATCAGCTGACAGCTCAATACTTGCACCTTGGATAAAAGCACCAGCTGCCATTATGACATCATCTTCATAGCCTGGCATGGCACTTGGATAAGGAGTTACATGAGAATTGATCGGGGCTGCATATTGAATCGCCTGGCAAAATGCAATCATTTTTTCACGGTCATCAAATTGAACCGATTGAATCAGGTCCGTTCTAGTTGCATCCCATTTTGGAGAAGAGTTCATTCCAAGCCTTTCTAATATTGCAGCAGTAAAAACAGCACCTTTTAATGCTTGGCCAACGATATGAGGTGCAAGAAAAAAGCCTTGATACATTTCCTGTAAGCTATATAATGTGGCACCTGCTTCTGCACCAATTCCCGGTGAAGTCATTCTATATGAACATGCTTCAACCCATTTCTCTTTGCCGACTATATAACCTCCTGTTTTAGCGAGGCCTCCTCCTGGATTCTTAATTAGTGAACCAGCCATTAGATCTGCACCCACATGACATGGTTCCTTATCTTCAACAAACTCACCATAGCAATTATCCACAAAGACAACAACATTTGGATTGATCTCTTTTACAAATTTTATCATTTCTTCAATTTGTGAAATCGTAAAAGATGGTCTTGTTGCATAACCTTTTGAGCGTTGAATCCCAATCATTTTTGTATGTGGATTCATGGCATTTGCTACCTGTTGATAATCAACATTTCCATCATCCCTTAAGTTAACTGAATTATATGTAATCCCAAATTCCTTCAAGGATCCTACACCATTGCCTCTTATGCCGACAATTTCTTCTAATGTATCGTAAGGCTTTCCGGTAATATAAAGCAATTCATCACCAGGACGAAGTACTCCAAATAAAGCGATGGATATAGCATGTGTTCCAGAAATGATTTGAGGACGTACAAGAGCAGATTCACCCCCAAACACTTCAGCATATATTTTCTCGAGTGTATCTCTGCCAAAATCATCGTACCCATACCCTGTTGTTGGGATGAAGTGAGAATCACTTACTTTGTGGTTTTGAAAGCTTGACAGGACACGGAATTGATTTTCATCAATCCCTTGATCTATTTTTTTTAGTACAGTTGCAATTTGCTGCTCAATCTCAGTAACTATTGGCTGCAGTTTTTCCCCATTAGATAATTGTTGAAACATGTTGTTCTCCTATCTATATTGTAAATTTATTTAATAGTCCAGAAATGAAATGATCCTCTAAATAATATCCTTTACAAACATATATTTGCTTCTCTTCGTGAAAGGATAGTTTACGAAGAATTGTTTCATTTTTCAGCTGTGAAAGTAGCTTTCCTTCGGTGGAAGGCACCTCAACATGGTAGTAGTTCATCATATCTAGAACCATATCTTCTATTTCAGCTTTTAATTTATTTCGGTCAGATTCGTTGAATGCACTAATTTCTATTACCTTCGTATTCGCCGATGGAACAAAATCCGGGTGCTTTATGTCCCTCTTATTATATACTGTGATTTGAGGAATTTTCTCATTATCCATTTCCTCTAACAGCTTGTTCACTGTCTGTTCATGCTGAAAGTAATCCGGGCTAGAACTATCGACTAGATGAAGCAGCAAATCTGCTTCCTTCACCTCTTCAAGTGTTGAGCGAAATGCCGCAATTAAGGTTGTTGGTAAATCTTGTATAAAACCAACTGTATCCGTAAGCAGAGTAATAAATCCACTTGGCAGTATTACTTTTCTTGTCATAGGATCAAGAGTGGCGAATAATTGGTTTTCTTCATAAGATTCTGCTTCTGTAAGACGATTGAATAGAGTTGATTTGCCAGCATTTGTATAGCCAACGATTGCAATCTGAAAGGCTTTATTCTTTTTTCTTCTCTCCCGGTATCGTTCACGATGCTGTACGATGACTGAAAGCTGATTTTTGATTTCATTGATTCGATTTCGTATATGACGCCTATCAGATTCTAGCTTTGTTTCACCAGGACCCCTTGTTCCAATTCCACCTCCTAGTCGGGATAACTGTATCCCTTGACCAGCTAAGCGCGGGAGTAAGTATTGTAATTGTGCCAATTCTACTTGGAGCTTCCCCTCTTTAGAACGAGCTCTTTGTGCAAATATATCTAAAATTAATTGAGTTCGATCAATAATTTTTGCATTTAGTTCAGCTGAAAGATTTCTAACTTGGCTAGGTGATAATTCATCATTAAAAATGACTAAATCCGCATCTAGTTCCTCTTGTATAGCAGTTAATTCGAAAACCTTCCCTTTTCCTATATATGTAGCCGAGTGGATGCGATCTCGTTTTTGCGTTAATGTTGTTAATACTTTTCCTTTAGCCGTTTCAGTTAGCGAACCAAGCTCTTCCATTGAATATATAAACCGTTGATCATCTTCATTGGTTTGACATCCAACAAGAATAACATTTTCAAATTCAGTATTTTGCTTCAATCAAGATCCTTCTTTCCTAAAGTACTTTAACATATCATAACAAAAACAGCTATTTAACACTAATTTTGCAAAATAGTTGAAATTAATATCTCATTTGATTAAAATCATCTTGTTTGCCTTCAGCAGAAATCAATAAAACTACTACTATATTAACTAAGCTTTCAGTCTGAAGGATTACATCATACAATGCTTAATTATAAAAAGCATCATTGAGAGGATAAAAATATGACTTGGGAAGTTTTAAGTATGATTGGAACAATTGCCTTTGCTATTAGTGGAGCAATTGTAGCTATGGAAGAGGAATATGATATTTTGGGTGTATATATTTTAGGAATTGTTACTGCATTCGGCGGTGGAGCGATTCGGAATTTACTAATTGGTGTCCCCGTATCTGCCTTATGGGAACAAGGGATGTATTTTCAAATTGCTTTATTATCGATTACCGCCGTCTTTCTATTTCCGCATAATTTGCTTAAGCATTGGCAAAGATGGGGGAATTTTTTCGATGCGATCGGTCTTTCTGCGTTTGCTATCCAAGGGGCTATATATGCTTCAGAAATGAATCATCCTATTAGCGCCATAATAGTTGCTGCTGTCCTAACAGGTAGTGGCGGTGGAATTATTCGCGATCTACTCGCGCGAAGAAAACCACTTGTTCTAAATTCCGAAATATATGCGGTTTGGGCCATTATTTGTGGACTTGTAATTGGACTTAAGTTCGCAACTTCACCAGCAGAGATCTTTACATTATTTATTGTCATAACTGGATTAAGAGTTCTTTCATATACATTTGACTGGAAGCTCCCATCAAAACGATTACGAACATAATAATAAATTATTAAAGGATTCCTTAGTTAGGGAATCCTTTTAATAACTAATCCTCTTCAAATACTAAGTCATTACTTCTTATTGTTACTAATTCATGCCGATCATAGCTATTTTGCATTAATAGTCTCATAGCCTGAGTCCTTATTGATTTTTCTAATACATTTCTTATATATCGTCCATTAGAAAAGCTAATTGGATTTAATTGAGTTTTAATCCATAGTAAATGATCACGCAATTTTTTTTCTGCTTCGTGACTTAATGTGTATTCCCGTTCTTTTAACATTCTGTCACCGATTTCCATGAGCTGTACAACTGAATAATCTGGAAAGTCGATTACTAATGGGAATCGCGAGTGCAGTCCAGGATTTAATGTTAGGAAATAATCCATTTCTCTTGAATAGCCTGCAAGGATGAGAATAAATTCGTGGTGCCTATCTTCCATATGCTTGACAAGGGTATCAATAGCCTCCTTACCAAAATCCTTTTCTCCCCCTCTGCCTAGTGAATAGGCTTCATCAATAAAGAGGATTCCACCAATCGCTTTCTTTATTAAATCTCGAGTTTTTTGCGCTGTATGGCCTATATATTCCCCGACGAGATCCGCTCGTTCAGCTTCTATTAAGTGGCCTTTCGATAAAACATTCATCTTTAGGAAAAGTTTACCAATCAATCGGGCAACTGTTGTTTTTCCAGTTCCAGGATTCCCTTTGAACATCATATGGAGTGCCTGTTTCCCAGCCTTTAGTCCGGCATTCTCCCGCTTTTTATTTACGTAAATCCACGCATATATTTCTTTAATCATCCGTTTCATTTCTTCCATTCCAACTAGAGCATTTAATTCTTCTTCAATCTCTTTTAAAGCTGAATGCTCAGGTGGAAAATCCTTTTGTACAAGTTGCGATTCAATCGGTTCTTTTGCTAATGATTTTCGTTTTTGTGAATTAAGGACGATGCTGATCTGGCCATTATTTTTCATTCGAATCGGCTGGTCCAAAAGCTTTCACCTCTCGTTCTCAGGAACAGTATACGCTTAAATACTTTGTTTGTGACAAAAGCCTATATCAAATTTTTCCTATTATCTTCAAATAATTGTACAATATTGTTTTAAAGCAACCTATTATACATTTCCTTACCTATATGTATTCAATTGCTTCTAACTTCATTAAAGGTTTTTTTATGCTTAAAAAACGAAAAAAAGAAGGTTCCTCTTCCGAAGAAGCTGAACCTTCTATAATTTAATTTTTTTATTATTGGTTTTCAATATCTAGTTGTACATTGCGCTGAGGTGCAAATGTAGAAATAGCGTGTTTAAAAACAAGCTGTTGCTTGCCTTCTGATTCAAAAAGAACTGTAAAATTATCAAATCCTTTGATTTGGCCTCTAATTTGAAATCCATTTAATAAAAAAACAGTAACATTTGTACAATCCTTACGAAGCTGGTTTAAATACTGGTCTTGAATATTAATAGATGTTTTCATCTTACATCCTCCTCTTTTATCTCTATTATTATGTATTCGATTTTATTTGCAGCTTTCCTTCAATATGAGTGGAAATTTCATGAAGTTTTTTTTCAAACTCTTTCGAATCTGACAGATTTGACATATCGAACCAGTCTACTTCCATCTTATTTCGAAACCAAGTTAGCTGCCTTTTCGCATAACGCCTGGAATTTTGCTTTAACTGGGAAACTGCCTCTTCTAGAGTAACATGACAATTAAAATATTCATACAGTTCTTTATAGCCAATAGCCTGTATAGATTGACAATTCTTTAATCCTTGTTTGAAAAATCCTTCGACCTCATGGAGTAGCCCTTCATTGATCATCATTTCTACTCTTTGATTGATACGGTTATATAATTTTTCCCTATCCATTGTTAACCCAATTAAAGCAGTGTTATACATTAACTCTGGATTCTGTCCACTCTGGTAATCGCTTATCGTCCTTCCAGTACAATGAAAAACTTCTAACGCTCTAATAACTCGGCGAATATTATTAGGGTGAATTTTCTGTGCACTTTCAGGGTCAACTTGCATCAATTCATTATGCAACGCTTCATATCCTTCTATTTCAGCTCTTTTTTCAAGTAGTACTCGAAAGGCTTCATCAGATGGGGCATCAGAAAATTGATAATCGTAAATAACGGATTGGATATACAACCCCGTTCCTCCAACGATCATCGGAAGCTTCCCTCTGAGTGTTATTTCTTTAATTTTTTTTCTGACTAATTCTTGAAACTCAGCAACAGAAAATGGCTCCTCTGGATCTTTTATATCAATTAAATGGTGAATAATTCCTTCCATTTCACTTTTTTTAATTTTAGCAGTACCAATATCCATTCCCCTATAAATTTGCATCGAGTCTCCGCTTATAATTTCTCCATTCAGTCTCTTTGCTAATTCGATGCTTAATTTGGTTTTTCCAACTGCAGTTGGACCAATTAGCACGACAAGCTTCTCTTTTCCTTTTTCCCCCAATATATTCACACAGCCTTTTATTCAACTTCCAATTAATTATCCCTATCGTATCACAAACTTAAATTACTTTCAGCGATTTAAATTATGTGAAGTTTTCATTCCTTATCCAACATTTAACCATTATTTACAGAAATTCTAATTCCTATACTTTCTATGATTTTAGTTTATTTTAGATTTGCGAATTGTAAGGGCCCTCCGTCTCGAAGTTACACGTTATTTTGGGATTGGAATACTTGGATATTTTTTCATCTTAAATTACAATTTATTAACGATTCAATAACAATCAAATGAATACCCCCTAATTCATGGTACTTTATTAGAAGATTATGTAGAGTAGAAGATTAAGAGAAATAGATTAGGTGGGAAAAATATGATTTCGAACTCTGAATTAGGAATTGACCTTGGAACAGCTAATATCCTCGTATATTGTAAAAATAAAGGAATAACTTTTAATGAACCTTCAGTTGTAGCAATTGACACGAATACAAAAAAGGTTCTAGCTGTAGGAAAAGAAGCAAAAGAAATGATCGGTAAAACACCTGGAAGGATTATTGCGATTAGGCCGTTGAAGGATGGCGTCATTGCTGATTTTGATACAACAACTGAAATGCTTAGCTATGTAATAGCTAAGGCAACGAAAAAAGCTGGCTTCTCAATCAGAAAACCTAATGTGGTGATATGCACCCCTTCTGGATCAACAAGTGTAGAAAGAAGAGCAATACATGATGCTGTCCGTCATGCTGGTGCTAAGCAAGTTCATTTAATTGAAGAACCAGTTGCAGCAGCTATTGGTGCAGGCTTGCCAGTAGACGAACCTGTTGCCAATGTAGTTGTTGATATTGGCGGAGGGTCTACAGAGGTAGCAATTATTTCATATGGCGGTGTCGTTGCCTGTCATTCTATCCGTGTAGGTGGAGACAGATTAGATGATGATATTATTCAGTATGTTCGTAAGGAGTTTAATGTTCTAATTGGTGAAAGAACAGCTGAACAAGTAAAAATTGAGATTGGCTACGCACTTATTGATCATGATGAAATGACAATGGAAATTCGAGGAAGAGATCTAGTCACAGGACTTCCTAAAACGATAACTTTGACTTCTTATATGATTCGTGATGCCATAAAAGAGTCATTACTCCATATTCTAGAAGCTATCCGTGCTACTTTAGAAGACAGCCCTGCAGAATTAAGCGGCGATATTGTAGATAGAGGAGTAATAATATCAGGCGGTGGTGCCCTAATAAACGGAATGCAGGATTGGATAACTAAAGAAATCTCTGTTCCAGTCCATCTAGCTCCAAATCCACTTGAATCTGTAGCGGTTGGAACAGGAAAAGCGTTAAAATTTATTGGAAAATTACAAAGCGCTGTCAAATAATGTATACTTAAACATTTAGAGTCCAAAAAATAATTATTGGACTCTATTTTTATTGTTTTTTAGTTTACATAAAAATATTATTGTAACTTAGTTTAAGCTATTACACTGATAATTTATCTAAAATCAAATCGAAATGAGCCAATAACTAGATAATTTTTTTGGCTTTATTAATTTTCAATATTACTCGTCACTTCTATCCACTTAGTTATTACTTCTACAATCAAATCTTTCTTACCTATCACTTCATCCATATCAATAATTTTAACAATAGCCCTATCATCAGAAACCCAATCCAATAAACCAGTAGTGTCTTCAAACAAATGTCCCTTCTTTTTTCTATCTCTTACCTTGGCACCACAATGAAAAACAAGTCGAAAATATCCTTGTCCTTGCAAATTTAAAGTAATCCTATCTTCATTATTAAAACAGAAACTCGGGGCATTCCATTTTATATGTTCAGTTAATTGGTTATTAGCACTTAAGATGATTTTTCGAACTTCCTCTATCTCCTTTTTTAGAGGATGTTTGAGATTGTCCATAAATTCAACTACTTTTTGATAACCTGACAATTTTAGAGGTTTCTTGCCAATTTCTTCTGATTGCTTTTTATTTGTTGTCATATAATGATCCACTCCTTTTTAATGCTTCAATAAATGTTATCCGCACAGAAGCAGAATGACCTTAGAGAGGATTGCCACCCTAATTGATGCGACTCTTTTTTTTCTGTAAAATCCAAAGTCCAATTAATAAACATTTGATCAATCATTTAGTTCATTAAATCCAAAAAGAAAATATTGCAGGTAATCTGTTTTCCCTATTTTTATTCCCTTCATGTACTGTCAATAAATTTCTTTCTTCAAATTGATAAGATATATTTATCATAAACGTTTCAAAGTCATATCATATCCGTATTTTCGTCATTACATTCCTCAAAAACCCCTTAACCATTTCTTCGGACTGTTCATTTTTAATTACTGAAGTCATAAATAATTATCTTTTGGACAAAATGAATGTTGGCAGTGCTAAAATTGTGATTTATGGAAAAACAAAAGGAGGAATCAGTGATGTCAAGTGCAAATGATCTTTCTTTACAAAAGAAAATGGAAAATATTTTTCATAACACTTGTGGAACATGGCAAAACTGTACGGAGTCGAACATCCAATCATTCTTAGAACAGTGCCAAGAACATAATATAGACTCCCAATATTGTATGAGTTGGGTAGAGCAGCATAAATCACAAATACCCGACTGGCAAGTTGTTTCAAAAGTTTCTCTTGACTGGATTAATCAGCATACTTCAACTGGATCCCCCATTTCGTTTACTGAATAGTATCCTCATGAAAAAGTGGAGAGATTTTCTAGTTCTCCACTTTTTTTACATTTTATTTCAATAAATAAACTCCCTACTTCCCGTAAACATTTGTACCTCATCATCACTTGTATAGACTGCGTAAATCATATTCAATTCCTCCCTATATAGACTGAATTTTATTGATATTAAAAATCTTAATGTGTATCATGAAATTAAAATCAATCTTAGGAGATAAAATATGGAGATTAAAAAAACAAATCCTGAAAACTTATCACCCCCAATAGCTCAATACCATCATGTTACAGTCATTCCTAGGGACGCTGAATTAGTTGTACTTTCTGGACAAATTGGTAATGATAAAAATGGCAATCTACCTAAAGATATTGAAAGCCAATTTGTCAATGCACTTGAAAATATTAAAGCAATTCTTGAAAGTGAAAGTGTAAATATAAATAACATTTTTAAAATTAATTTTTGGTTAACAGAAGATATTGATAGAAATGTATTTTTAGAGAAATGGAAAGAGTTTCATAACGAGAATCCACCTGCAACGACATTTGCATATGTGGCCGGATTAGCAAACCCTGATATTAAGATTGAAATTGAGGCATGGGCAGCAAAATAAGTTAAATAAAAGAGTTTCTAATAACGCTCATTATTTTTATACATATCAATTAACAATTGAACAGTTGGTGCAAAAAAAGCATGAGTTTCTTTATGAACTATCAATGAAGTTTCATACAATTTTGCATAATATTAATTTTACAACATATTAACCTTTTTCAAATCCTTTATAAAGATGGGTACATGCACTATTACTAAGTTATTGAATAGTTTACTTGTGAGAATAACCTATTATAAAGGAATGAATACAAATGGTTTCATATTTGGATTACACCTCTCCATTAGTACGTTTCTCTTTTGATGTAAATAAAAGTCCAATAATGAAAAAAGATAATCAAAACTATATAAATGTATTAAGTGTTAATCAATTAAACACCCTTGAAAATGTATCATTACTCGATATTTTTCTTAGTGCCAACAATGTTGTTGAACCACATTATCACCAAAATGCAGCAGAATTAGTTTATTGTATTTCGGGTGCTGCTATTGTTTCATTATTGAATCCATTTACAAAGCAAATTCAAAATTACCCTATTACACCGGGCCAAGTAGCAAATGTTCCCCAAGGTTGGTGGCATTATGAAGTAGCGACTGTTGATAACACACATCTTCTGGCAATATTTAATGCTCCGATACCAGAGGTCATTCTAGGTTCAGATATTTTGAAATTGACCCCATCGGAAATTATGGCACACACCTATTGCTTGGATGAAAATCAGTGGAAACAAGCAATTGCACCAGTTAAACCGTCTACATTTATTGGGCCACCTAAAAGCTGTAATAGAGTCGGCGGAAACATGTCTCACAATCATTCACATTATATTAATCACTACGGTATTCAAAAGTATCCTAATTCAGAATATAATCAGCAAAACCACCAATATTTTTATTACTAAGAGACAGATATATAACTAAGAATTCAAGTAATGTTATTGACTATTTTCCTTGTCTCTATTTTTGTCACTGTATAGGTTAAGCGTGCATTAGCCTTTTCCTCTTTGATAGCTCACATATTGCGACAAATTCTTTTAATTTTAAAACCTTAAACATGAATAAACCCGTTCTGATTTTAGGACGTGGAGAAAATAATGTTGTTTAATTTTTTATAACAAATCCTTCAAATCACATAAAAATATAACAATAAAATCGTTTATTTCTAAGGATTCTTCGATAATCGCTCCCTTTTTTGAGCAATATCCTTTTTCTTCTATAATATATAGAAAAATATCTTTATTTACTACAAGGGAAATTATTAGTCACTATAAAAAGTGTTTTTTATTGACAAAATTATATATTTATGCTATAATTTACAATTAAAATATTCCTGTGTATAATAAGATTCTCCTGGCCAGGGGAATCTTATTTTTGTTATATGGGAGGATTAATGTATGAAGAAAAATGAATCAAGTTTAACTTCCTTAATATCAACCTTTGCTCGAGCATACCACAGTAAATATGACACACCCAAAATTTTTGATGATTTTATTGCAAAAGATTTTATTACCCAAAAAGAATTTGCAGATATAAGCGAGAACATGATGAAAGGAATTCAATTCTTTAATCATGAAATTGCAAAGAAGTTTCAAGATTATCCAGATGAAATTTTAAAATGGATTACACAAGTTCAACTATCTCCAACTCCTTTAGCACGTGCTGCCTATTGCGAAAATGTTTTATTTCATGAGATTTTGCTAGGTGTTAAACAGTATGTCATTTTAGGTGCTGGATTAGATAGCTTTTGTTTTCGACACCCAGAATTAAATGACAGCTTAGAAATATTTGAAGTTGATTATCCAGCCTCACAAGATTTTAAAAAGATAAGGTTAGCAAATGCTAATTATCAAATTCCGGATAATCTTCATTTTGTTTCTATGGATTTTACCAAAGAATTTACTGTTCAAAATCTTGTTGAGGAAGGTTTTATGCCAAACAAAAAAACTTTCTTTAGTCTTTTAGGTGTTTCTTATTATTTAACAAAAGAGGAAAATGCCAACTTGATTAATAAATTATTTACCAAAGTTCCATCAGGAAGTTCTATCGTTTTTGATTATGCTGACGACAAACTTTTTGAAGAAAAAGGAGTATCTAATCGAGTTCAAAATATGGTTCAAATGGCTTCAGCAAGTGGTGAGCAAATGAAATCATGTTTTACTTATGATGAAGTGGAGAAAATGTTAGAAAACTCAGGTTTACTCATTTATGAACATTTATCACCTGTTACTATTAATAATCAATTCTTTCGCAATCGTACAGACTATTTGTCTGCATTCGAAACGATTCATTATATCCATTCTGTAAAAAAATAACATTTCAGTTAATAACAGACTTACCCCCCAATTTACCTATAATTGGGGGGCTTTCCTCATTTATATCTAAGATTTATATATTTTAATTTTTCTTACTATTAGCAATTCCCATAGTCTGCCCCATTATATGAATAAAGACGCGTTCCTAAAAAAACGCACACTTTTGATAAATAAATAACTAAACGGCTTTTTTATTTTTTAAATGACAGTTTAATAAATTAAACATTTTTTCTAATAATCTTATACATTCTGGCCATAGATAAGGTCATTTTGTGCCTTTTCATTAGCCTGCCGTCTTTCTAGTTAACATAATAATATTATTAATACATCTTTAAATCCAATACAGGGATTCAATTCCTTTCAAGTAAATTAAATGCTTTTGAATGAGTGACTAACTTTCCCTTTACCAAATAAAATCATATACATAATCGGTTAGTCAGTAGAAATATCATTATCGAATGGACAAGGGAAATCAGGAATTCTAATAGATACATCTGACGGGGGAAAGGTCCTTGTAATTGTATATTTATATCAATCTCAATTCGCTTTAAAACAAACAATTATTATTTGGTTTAAGATATTTATCCATTTCCTCTATCCCTCAAGTTACTAGAGGAATTTAGTGATATCCTTTTTAATGAAACATAATAATTCATAGAATATTCAAATTTACCTTTTCCATTATGTGTTATAATTACTATAATCATGTACATTGGAGCTGAAATGAATATGGCAAGTTTTCCGTTTTTATTTATACTTGTTATTTATTTAGCTATTATTGGTTTCATCATTTGGTTTTGTAGGAATCTAATCCAAGCACAAAGAGATAGAAATCAAGTACTAAGAGAAATTTCAACTAAATTAGATGGTACTGACTTTGGAAAAAAGGAAGATCAATAGTTCTCCCCTTTTTAATTCCATTCCTTAGTTTCATTTCTATTAAACTTAATCCAAATTAAGGAATATGCTTTTCTTTTTTTAGAAGGCTTGCTGAATAAAAAAACTCTCATTTCGGTCTAATATCATTGCATAAGTTGTTGCATATTATCATCCTAATATACACAAAAATAGGTACTCTACGATTCATAACTTGTCTTTTCCGCTTCCATTTGCTATTTGAGATTTCATTATTCCAATTTCCCCATTCAGTAACGGATAATTTCGGTGGATCACACATTCAGAACATGAAGCCTTACCCCCTTTTACTTTTATCTTCAAAGCAAACAATTCTGGATTTTCACTCCCCAATATTGACCGAAGGCTGTAAAATATCTTCGCAATCATTGCAGACAAAAAATGGTATCCTCTTTCCTTCTAATTCATCTAATCTATCATTTTGTTAAACATCTCACATACTAATTAACAATAAATTTACAACTAAAATATACAGCCTAAATAATCAAACGATATTATTAGATTATTAAAATACTCAATATCATAAGGAGTTGGAATCATGCTTCAGTTTCTTTCTAAACTTGTTATTTTAACTACTTTTTGCATACTTTTTCCTTAATAAGAAAATAAGTTAAACACTAACCTTTTCGCATTCTACTTGTACATTTTTATCTGATACTGTGCACTAAATGATTTCTTCAACTTCTGATTTTTCAAAATAAAATTTGAATCAATTTCCCCTAAATCTATCCTCAATACCATGTCATTCTCATTCCCACTCATCAAAACAGAATACATGCAAGTAAATCTACCCAAAGCTTCTGTATAAGATAGCAGTACTGAGTTCCCACATCGTAATATTTCAACTTTTAATGTTTATTTTTATTATCGGGATATTTTTTGCTGTTTTTTTTGTTGTTCGTTCACTCCTTACAAAACAACCCAGCAATAAAGATAGTATTGAACAAAAACTTGATAGAATTATCGAATTACTTGAAAAGGAAAAAAGAAATTAATCATTTTTATTCTTTTTCTTACTCTTGAATTCGTGAAAAACACTTTTACCCCCAACAACCGTTTTCATTTGAAAAGTTATGTGCTGGAGTGAGGAGGATTCGGGTTCATGATCTTCGCCATACACATGCAGCGAACTCGAAATTTACAGGATTCATCAGCAGAAATTTTTTCAAAAGCTATTCAAAAAATGAGCTCTGAGCAATAAAAGTGGTCAAATTGTGGCCATATCAGTAAAATATCAAAGGAGAATCCTCTAAATACAAGGATTCTCCTTTAGATATTACATGACTCTTTTAAACATCTTTTCCATTTCGTATGTTGTAAATTGAATAATAATCGGGCGACCATGTGGACATGTAAATGGATCAGAAGTCTGCCTTAGTTCATCTATTAAACTCTGAATTTCATCATTTCTTAAGTGACGATTAGCTTTAATCGATGCCTTGCAGCTCATCATAATAGCCGCTTCTTCCCTAAGTTTCTTAATATCTACCCTTTTCATTAAAAGCAGTTGTTCAATCATATCCTCGATAATGACCTGTTCCTCACCTTTCGGAAGCCATTGTGGATGTGAACGGATAATAAAGCTGTTATGGCCGAATGGCTCTAGGAAAACACCAACCTTCTCTAATTCATCTTTATATTCGTTAATCTTAATATAATCATCTGTTGAATATTCGAAGGTAAGTGGGATTAGGATTTCCTGCAGCTCGCTTGCCACTTTGCCAACCTTTTCTTTAAAATATTCATATTTTATTCGTTCCTGTGCTGCATGCTGATCAATGATATATAGACCTTTTTCATTTTGCGCAATTATATACGTTCCATGCATTTGGCCGATTGGATACAATGGAGGTACACGCAATAACTGTATCTGATCCTCTTGTTCCATATATGAATCGTTGAAACTTGAGTCGCTAGTTTCAACGAATTGGGTATTGGGTAAATCTCTTTCAATTTGCTCTTGTTGCTTTTCTATCATTTGAGCAGAATAATCGGTCTTAATAGGCTCCGTTGGAATTCTATTTTCACGAACAAAAGAAGGAATCTGATCTTGCTCTGAGCTTTCCATGGTATTTATTTTCTCAGGGATATGATCTAGCTTTAAAAAGGTTTGTTCTTGTTTTGGCTGAATGGCTTTTGGTTGGGTAAAGCTAGTTGGAATTAACTCTTGTGATTTAAATTCTGCTTTAATTGTATCAGTAACAAGCTCATTCAATTCCTGCTCCTTACTTAAACGAACCTCCATTTTAGAAGGATGGACATTTACATCAACAAGCATCGGGTCCATATCAATATTTAAGAGTACAATTGGATATCTGCCTATTGGCAAAAGTGTATGATAACCTTCCTGGATTGCTTTAGCAAGAGCATAATTCTTGATAAATCGACCGTTAATCATTGTGGATATATAATTCCTAGATGCTCTCGTTACTTCTGGTAAAACTGCATATCCATTAATACGAAAATCAAGAGAATTCCCTTCAATGTGGACCATTTTTTTTACAACATTCATTCCATATATCGCCGCTAATACTTGCCTGACATCTCCGTTGCCGTTCGTATGAAGCAGATTTCTTCCATTATGAGAGAGACGAATCGAAACCTTAGGGTGAGCAAGGGCAAGCCGATTAACGACATCTGTAATATTGCCAAGCTCTGTATGGATTGTTTTCATATATTTCAATCTGGCAGGTGTATTGAAGAAAAGATCAGTAACTATTATGTCTGTCCCTTTTCTGCCTGGTGCCTTTTCAATCGTATTTACCTTGCCGCCTTCAACAATTACACAAGTTCCAATGTCTCCTGTTGAGGTTCTCATTTCGATTCTTGAAACAGATGCAATACTTGGCAAAGCTTCTCCACGAAATCCGAGACTCCTAATCCGAAAAAGATCATTTTCATCTTTGATTTTACTTGTGGCATGGCGCTGTAAGGCTGTTAACACATCTTCCTCTTCAATTCCATCTCCATTATCTATGATGCGTATTTTCGCAAGACCTGCTTCTTCCATTTCGACTTCAATGATTGTACTGCCTGCATCAATCGAATTCTCCATGAGTTCTTTTACAACTGATGCCGGTCTTTCCACCACTTCCCCAGCTGCAATTTTATTGGAAAGTGCATCATCAAGCTGAATTATTTTACCCATTTGGCAACACCCCCTTACTCATTGTGAAATATTCTCATCAAAACTAACCTTTTAATTTTTTGTGAAGCTCATATAAAGTATTTAATGCCTGCATAGGTGTCATTTCTAAAATATCAAGTGTTTTCACTTTACTTAAAATACTTTTTTCTTTTGAGGATAAGGTAGATTCCTTCACCACACTCGGATCTTCAAAGAGTGATAGTTGAGTATCTCCCTTTACTGCGTTTGGTAATTCCATTTCTTTCGCTGCATTAATCTGTTCATCCTGTTGTTCAAACCTTGTTAAAATTTCATTCGCCCTATTTATTAGTTCCTCTGGTAATTCAGCGAGCTGTGCGACATGAATCCCATAACTTTTATCAGCTGCTCCTTCTTTAATTTTATGAAGGAATACCACTTTTCCGTTTTGTTCAATTGCACTTACATGCACATTTTTCACTCTTGTAAGTTCTTCTTCTAAAACTGTTAATTCATGATAATGGGTTGAAAATAATGTTTTCGCACCAATTCGATGATGGATGTATTCAATAATCGCCTGAGCTAGAGACATCCCATCATATGTAGATGTTCCACGCCCGATTTCATCAAATAGAATGAGACTATTCTGGGTCGCATTTACAATGGCGTTTTTTGCTTCTAGCATTTCTACCATGAACGTACTTTGTCCAGAAATTAAATCATCTGCTGCCCCGATTCTTGTAAAAACCTGATCAAAAATTGGCAGTACAGCTTCTGATGCCGGCACATAGCAACCAATTTGTGCAAGGATAGCAGTTAAGGCAATTTGCCTCATATACGTACTTTTACCTGACATATTCGGCCCTGTAATTAAGAGCACTTCTCTCTCGGCATCCATATAACAATCATTTGGAACATATTCTTGAGCGTTCATTACTTTTTCCACAACGGGATGTCGGCCATCCCTTATCATAATCAGGCGCTCTTTTGAAAATGCAGGCTTTACGTAATGTCTCTTTTCACTTATTGTTGCAAAGCATTGTAGAACATCTAATTCACTTACTGATTTTGCTAATAATTGAAGACGTGGAATAAATTCTTTTACGTGTTCACGAACAGCCGTAAAAAGCTCATATTCAAGCTCGATGCTTTTTTCCTCAGCCTGAAGAATGAGTGCCTCTTTTTCCTTTAATTCTGGTGTGACGAATCTTTCTGCATTCGTTAATGTCTGCTTTCTTTCATACTGGCCTTCCTGTAATAGGTGAAGGTTCGCTTTCGTTACCTCAATATAATAGCCAAAAACTCGATTATAGCCTACTTTTAGCGATTTTATTCCTGTTTTTTCACGTTCCTGCTTCTCTAGTAATGCAATCCATGTCTTCCCATTGCGAGTTGCATCACGATATTTGTCTAGCTCCTCATGATACCCATCTTTTATCATATTGCCATCTTTAATAGATAATGGGGGGGTATCCATTATCGCGCTTTCTAAAAGATCGACAATTTCTTCACATGAATCAAGACGATCGGAAAGAGTTTCAGCCTCGACACTTGAAAGATTTTTAAGCAGTTCCTTTAATTCAGGAATCTGAAGTAATGAACGTCTCAGCTGAACTAAATCGCGAGCATTAACATTTCCGAACGCAACTCTCCCTGCTAATCGCTCAAGGTCGTACACTTCTTTTAATTTTTCTCTAAGTTCTTCCCGTTCAAAATAAGCGTTAATGAAGGTTTCAACAAGTTTCTGTCGGCGAATAATTTCGTCTTCATTAACAAGCGGCCTATCAACCCATTGCTTTAATAATCTTCCTCCCATTGCGGTTTGCGTTTCATCTAGCAGCCATAGCAATGACCCTTTTTTCCCCTTGGAACGAATCGTTTCAGTCAGTTCTAAATTCCGTTTTGAAAAATAGTCAATTTTAAGGTAATGATGAGGTTGATAGATTGTTACCTTTTGCAAATGGTCTAAGCTTCTCTTTTGCGTACGATATAAATAGTTAAATAGTCTTACAATGGTTAGACGTAGCTTGTCTTGATTCACTTCTTCAATTAAATGATGATATTGGGCCATAGGGCTGCAATCATCTTCAAATGAAAAAGTCATAACAGAACGCTCTTTAATTTTTCGCTTCCATTCCTCTTTAAAGTTGGATTCAACTACTAATTCCTTTGCCCCAGAAACAGAAAGCTCATTTAATACTTCATCAAAACCTGTGCTAAGAAGCGAAACCTTTGTTTCACCTGTAGAAAGATCATTATAGGCAAAGCCAAATGTGTCATCTTCAAAATGTGTAATGGAAGCTATATAGTTGTTTTCTTTATCATGCAGGACTTTGCCTTCCATCATCGTTCCTGGTGTAATCAGCTGAACGACTTCTCTCCTTACTACACCTTTCGCTTGCTTCGGATCTTCTGTTTGCTCACAAATCGCTACTTTATACCCGCGCTCTATTAATTGTTCGATATAATTTGGGGCAGAATGATAAGGCACACCACACATTGGAATGCGTTCCTCCGTGCCTCCCTCCCTGCTTGTTAATGTAATCTCTAATTCCTGTGATGCTTTGATAGCATCGTCAAAAAACATCTCATAAAAATCACCGAGACGAAAAAATAAAAAGGCATCCTCATACTCTGCCTTTACTCTTAAATATTGCTGTATCATTGGCGTATAAGCTGCCATAGTACCCTCCAAATATCTGTTAATATCATATTGCGCTTTTTTCAATTGCGTAATTGAAAATGCATAGACCTATTATATCATAAAGTGAATCTTCCATCAGTGGAGGTTCCCAAAGTGCAGGACATGTTGTGAGGTTTTACTGGACATGAATCTGAAACACCCCTTTTGTTCTAATTATCAAACTAAATATAAAAAAGCAGTATCCATTATGATAGATAACTGCTTTCTCTCATTAATTATTAATATATTTCTCAAAAACAAATCCAAAGTCTTTGACGCAATATTTTTTCCTGCTATTCATAAGCCAATTGAATGCCGTTTCATTTATTATTCTAAAATTATCAACTAGATTATGATCTTGAGGTATCGCAGAGCGGCTGAAAGTATTAGATGTAAGACTTAAGCTCTTCTCAGCATATCCCATTGATACTTCGTTTTCATGACAAATTTCAGATATTCTAATTAGTGCTTTGTATAAATCTTTTAACTCCTCTATATGCTTCTTGTGTACATCAATTGAATAATGCTCAGAGCCCAACACAAACTTAATCTCAACATCCAGATCAACTGTACCAGCTGTTTCAAGGGTAACATTTGAAATAGAGTGTTCCTTATAGCTAAGCCTTTTTAAAGTTCGCTTTTTACTTATTGCACTTGTACCATCTAAATGAATTAAGGCTTTATTTGTAAAGCAATATTCGTCTGTTTTCGATTTGATCAGAAAGTAAATTTTTTCATTATCCTCGTGAAGTACATAATCATCGGCATCCACTTTATCATAATCAGTTGGATTGATTACACTTCCGATATCACTAAGACCTAATACATCTGCCGCTACTCGTTTAAACATTTTTCTCACCCTTTTAAGTATCTTTTTTTCCTTTTTCATTTTAGCATAAAAAGAAATAGACAATTTTAATTTTGTTCAAAAGCTAATTTAATTCCAAATAGGATTAGTACCCCTCCTGTTAACCCTTCGACAACTCTTATTGTTGAAGGCTTCTTCATAAATTCACTTATTAAGTTAATTAAGTAAATATAAATAAGGAACCAAAATAATGTTAATACCGTATAAGTTAAGCCTAAAGCTAAAAATTCTAAAAGAGCATTATCGCCTGTCCCAGCAAATTGTGGCAAAAAGGTCAGAAAAAACACGGCCACCTTTGGATTGAGAAGATTTGTTAAAAATCCTTGACGGTAAAAAGATCTATTCTCATATTTTGTTTGTTGATCATTAACATCAGGAGCATTATTTTGTTTTTTCATCAAAATCATAATCGATTTACATCCAAGAAAAATTAAATAAATAGCTCCAACATATTTTAGGATAGAAAAAAGAAAAGCTGATTTTACAATAAGTGCAGATAGACCAAACACGGCAGCGAGAGAATGAATTAGGAGTGCTGTAAGTGTACCAAAAGTTGTTTTCATACCTGCTGCTTTTCGATTCGATATCGTGTTCTTTGTAATAATCGCAGTATCAGGTCCTGGTAGAATAATAAGTAGAATAGACATAAAGACAAAAAACAAATAATTATCCATTTAAAAACCTCCTAATAAATTTCTCATTATTATATAATAGATTCAGAAATTTTAAAATTAAAAGTCCGGTTGTGAAATCAAATGCGCAAGCGCCTTCGGAACAATTAAAGGACAAATTGTTCCTGAGATGAATATTCAAAGAAGCTTTCCTTTGTGCTCACCTCCGACAAGCACAAGACGAGCCTCACGGAAAGGTGTTCTTTACCTTTCTAGGAGGATTGATCGAAAAGTGGAGGCGACTGTTTAGGGACGACAGCATAAGACGAGCTCAGCTAGAAGACGTTCTTTGTCTTCTGGCTGGGATTGGCTAGACATTCGTCCCTAGGAGCCGCAACTAGCCAAGCTTGTGACCTCGAGGTCGACAAAAGCGCGACGTCCTCCCAAAAGCTTCTCTTTTGGTCGTGCGATGTGTCGCTTACGAAGCTTTCCTTGTCCTTTCGCATTGTCGACACTAGTACGTCTTGTACGTCGGAGGTAGGCCCTGGAGCTGAACGTAGATAAACTATATCTCAAGTTATCAACAGATAGCGAAAATTATAATTTCCTATACAACAAAGAAAAAACTAGGAAGCAAACCTCCTAGTTTTTCTATTCCTCTTCGTCTCCAACTAAGAAATCAGGATTCAAATCTTCAAATTCCTCATCATCGACATCTAATCCCCACTCATCATCATCATCATCATCACAATCGCATTTTCCATGATGAACAGACACGCATACCTTTGTTTCTCCGATGACTTCAACGAGGAATTCTCTCTCTACATGAACGATGATTTTATTTCCGTTAGGGGAAATGACACATTCACTGCAGTTTGGCTGTTGTAATACGCGTGCGATTACCTCATGATCATCTAAACAATCCGGGTCACGGTATTTTAGTTTAATGACATCTTTATATTCAACACGTTCAGTAACAACTTCTGTTTTTGTGTTATTGTCTAAGGAATACCAAACGTTAATGTCATAAGTGCCGCAAACTTCGACTGTTTTCCCGACCTTTTTCGCCTCGTACTTATGGTTTATTATCCAGCAGCCAAGAATGCTTGAAGGATTGTGTTTAGGGCAAATCGTATGATTGGACTGCGTAAACTTCCGTCCTTTCGCTACGACCGCTTTGGTTATAATCTCTCTGTATTCTCCCATTGCGAGCGAACCTCCTCATTCATTTTCATTTCATCCTATGCGGGATATTAGACTAGTGTGCGATAATTCTTGATGAATGTTAGGTAAATGTATTAGCATAATTCATAATATGCATTTTCAGGGCAATTGTTCCGGTCTGTAGGTTACTGTCCTTTATTACATTTTAAAATGGTATTCAAAGTATTAAAGAGTTCGTAAAAATATGTGTTTGTCCTAAATCAAATGCCGATACAGCTCGGCCACTTATAAATATAATAAAATTAGAAATAAAATATGGCCTCCACAACCCAAACCAAGGCCACATTACCTCCTTTTTTATATATTAAAAGAACCCTGGGACTGATCATCAGTCCCAGGGTTCTTTTATTAATTATTCTTTTAATGATGTGAACAGCTGCTATTTTTTATTTGTGATCCCGTTTCTCCGCTCAATAAGTTTCCAGCTGTAGAAGTAATGATTTCATCTGTTACCGCGTTTGAAATTGCAGATGCTACTAATTGCAGCAATTCATTTACTTCTAATTGAGATTGTTTAAATTCCTGAACAACTGGAATTTCATCTAATTCATTTTGGAGTGCTTCAATTTTATCTTCTGTCTTTTTTAATGCTTCTTGTTTTCCAAAATGCTGCAGGTTTACAGCTTGCTTTTGTAATCCCTTAATATTAGAAATAGTTGAACGAACCTTCTCGTTTTCTTGAATTTGAGCTTCAGCACGTTTAAAAAAATCTACTTCTTCCGTTTCAGCAATCATTTGTGCAAGCTCCTTTGCACCGGCAACGATATCGTCCTTTGTATACTTAGCCATCTACTCCACCTCTACAGCATCTAATTCTTCAATCATTTCTCCGTTTAATGACCATGTTTTAGCATCAGTAATTTTTACTTTTACAATCTTTCCAATTGCAGATTTCGGTCCAATGAAGTTTACAAGCTTATTTTTTCTAGTATAGCCTGCTAACACTTCAGGATTATTTTTACTTTCACCTTCTACTAATACTTCTACGGTTTTATCTTGATATTTCTTCATTGCCTCAGCAGAAAGCTCATTAACAATAGCATTCAGTCGCTGTAAACGTTCCTTCTTCACTTCCATTGGAACATTGTCCTGCATTTTAGCTGCTGGTGTACCCTCACGTGGAGAATAAATGAATGTATAGGCAGATTCATAGCCTACCTCACGATATAGTGACAGCGTTTCTTCGAATTGTTCCTCTGTTTCATTTGGATAGCCGACAATAATATCTGTTGTAAATGACGCATTTGGAATCGCAGCCTTGATTTTTCTAACAAGTTCTAAATATTGCTCTCTTGTGTATTTACGTGCCATGATTTTTAGAATATCAGTAGAGCCTGATTGAACTGGCAGGTGAATATGCTCCAATAGATTGCCGCCTTTAGCTAATACTTCAATAAGGTGATCATCAAAATCACGTGGATGGCTCGTAGTAAAACGAATTCGAGGGATATCAATCTTACGAATCTCATCCATTAAATCACCAAGACCATACTTCATATCTTCAATGTCTTTTCCATATGCATTCACATTTTGACCTAGAAGAGTTATTTCTTGATAGCCTTGAGCTGCTAATTGTCTTACCTCTTGAATAATATCTTCTGGCCTGCGGCTCCGCTCTTTACCGCGTGTATATGGAACAATACAGTACGTACAGAACTTATCGCAGCCATACATAATATTAACCCATGCCTTAATATTACCTCGACGTACCTTTGGAAGATTTTCTATAACATCTCCCTCTTTTGACCATACTTCAACGACCATTTCTTTCGACAAATAGGCTTCATGTAAAATATTTGGCAAACGGTGAATATTATGAGTTCCAAAAATCATATCTACTTGAGTGTAAGTTTTTAATATTTTATTAACAACCGATTCTTCTTGTGACATACAACCACAAACACCTATTAATAGGTCTGGTCTTTCTCTCTTCAAATGCTTTAAATGGCCGAGCTCTCCAAATACCTTATTCTCGGCATTTTCACGAATCGCACATGTATTTAATAAAATGACATTTGCATCGTCTACCGTATCTGTAAGCTCATAGCCAAGTGCTAAAAAGATACCAGCCATTACTTCAGTATCATGTTCATTCATTTGACAGCCATATGTGCGGATATAAAATTTGCGTTTATTTCCCATACCTCGGAATTCTTCTGGGATATTAAAATCTTTCTGATACTTCACTTCTTCTTTTCCGCGTTTTTTCGCGTCTTTTAATGAAGGTGGTGTATAAACCGATTCAAAATATTTACTGTAATCCTTTTCGGATTTTTTGTCCGATGGATTTGCAGTAGTCACTTGTTGTCCTTCAACTCTTTGTTTTTCATTCATATTTTGATCCCCTTTCTTTATTAATGGCCTAAGAGAATAAACATATATATTCACTTTTTTTATTAAAGTTCGTTATTGGGAGAAGAAAGTTATACACATTATAATAGTATATAGCCTTTACGCTTTTAAAACAATAGAAAACCTGTTACAAAGCCTCTAAACAGTCCCTTTTACTTCTTTTTCTAAACAACCCACAATTCATAAGCTTATAAGAACTTTATCGTTTTGTACGTGATAACAATCACTCTACTAAAAAGATCACAAAAGAAAATTATACATTAGAAAAACTTGGCGAATGCCTTAGTTTTCCTTATGCGATCTTATTAGCGGATATTTAATTGAACACACACTTCACTTTAGTACGTTAATAAACTTAAACATTCCTATTAGCTAAAAAGAAGAAGCCTAAAATTGAGGCTTCTTCTCATAGTATTTCATGCACCGTTAGGACGGAGCACAATTTCTTACATAAATTCTTCCACTAATTTATCAAAGTATGTTTGATCTAATTTAAGATCAGCTTGAGTTAATGGCGTTTCTGAATAACCTTTTAACAGTTCTTGATATGATTTACGCTCAGTATCTTGATAAATTAATCCTGTTACTAAGCCGTTATGCTTCATTAATGTTTGCATTGCCATTGCACGGTTAGAAGAATCATACCCTTCAATATCGCTAAGCTTAGTTAAATTCTCTTTAAACCAATCATATGTATTAACTTTATTGTAAGTTACACATGGACTGAAAACATTAATTAAAGAGAATCCGTCATGTTTTATCCCTTCTTCAATTAATGCTGTTAAATCCTTAAGATCAGTAGAGAAACTTTGAGCTACAAAGGTCGCACCTGCTGTTAATGCCATTTCCATTGGGGCAATTGCTTGCTCAACTGAACCTTCAGGAGTTGATTTTGTTTTGAAACCAGCTGCTGACCGAGGTGAAGTTTGACCTTTTGTTAATCCATAAATTTGGTTATCCATTACGATATAAGTAATATTCACATTACGACGAATCGCATGAATTGTATGACCCATACCAATTGCAAATCCATCACCATCACCACCAGAAGCGATAACAGTTAAATCACGATTTGCCATTTTCACTCCTTGAGCAATTGGAAGAGAACGGCCATGAATACCATGTAAGCCATATGAATTAATATAACCGGAAATACGTCCTGAACATCCGATACCTGAAATCACAGCTAGATTGTCAGGCTCTAGACCAACATTTGCAGCCGCACGCTGGATTGCCGCTTGCACAGAGAAGTCTCCACAGCCAGGGCACCAGTTTGGTTTTACATTATTTCGAAAATCTTTAAATGTTGCCATTTAGAACAACTCCTTGCAATTTGTGTAAATTTCTTGTGGCAAGAATGGATTTCCGTCGTACTTTAATAATTTTTGAATCTTCTCAGCATGTCCGACATTCATCTTCATAATATTTGCCAATTGCCCAGTTGCGTTGTTTTCAACAACAACAATCTTTTTAGCAGATTTTACGAGCGGCAGTAATTCTTCCGTTGGGAACGGATGAATTAAACGTACTTGTGCATGGTTAACTTTTAATCCATCTTTTTCAAGTCGACCTACAGCTTCCTCTATTGCACCACGTGTTGAGTTGAAGCCAACAATTAATATATCTGACTCTTCATGTGGAGCATTTTTATAAACCGGTGTATTGAATTTAATATTTTCAATCTTACGGAATCGCTTATCCATTTGTGCTTTACGGTTTGCAGCAGATTCTGATGGCTTTCCTGTTTCATCATGCTCAACACCTGTTACATGGTGAATTCCATTTTTCATACCAGGAATTACTCGTGGAGATATGCCATCTTCTGTTACTTCATAACGCTTAAAGTAGCCCTTATTTTCAACTTCTGGTAATTCACCTGTTAAAAGCTTACCACGGCGAATTTCAATTTGATCAAATTCTAGCGGCTCAACAGTTTGCTTACCTAAAGAAAGCTGAAGGTCAGATAGGACAATGACAGGACATTGATACTCTTCTGCAAGGTTAAATGCTTCTGCTGTATCATAGAATGCTTCTTGAACAGTACTTGGTGCTAAAACAATCTTTGGAATTTCACCATGAGTACCGTAAATCATTGCCATTAAGTCAGATTGCTCCTGCTTTGTCGGCATTCCTGTTGAAGGACCGCCACGCTGTGTATCAACTATTACTAATGGAGTTTCTGTGATACCAGATAAGCCTATTGCCTCCATTTTCAATGATAAACCAGGTCCTGCCGATGCAGTTAGAGCACGTACTCCACCATAGTTTGCTCCAATTGCCATTGTAACTGCAGCAATTTCATCTTCAGTCTGAATGACTGCTCCGCCCAGTGGAGGCAGCTTTGCAATTAAATATTCCATGATTTCTGAAGCTGGTGTAATAGGATATGCAGCCATGAAACGGCAACCTCCAGCAAGAGCACCTAAAGCAATTGCATCGTTACCAATCATGAACAAGCGTTGCTTGCCATCCGCTTTTTCAAGCTCCATTAATTCTGCAGTATCTCCAAGATTTTCTTTCATAAAATCAAAGCCCGCTTTTACGGCTTCCATATTTTTATCAACAACTTGTTGTCCTTTTTTGCCAAATATCTCTTGAACTACTTCTTCAAATACGCTAATATCTAAGTTCAGCACTGCGCAAGTTGCACCAACAGCAACCATGTTTTTCATAAGGGATGTCCCGAGTTCAGTTGCTAAATCTGTAAATGGAACTGCATACATTTTAGCCTCTGTATCTTCAGACTTAATAGGACTGAATTTTGCATCAGCAATGATAACACCTTTATCATGAAGTTCCTTATAATTTAAATCGATTGTTTCTTGATCAAATGCTACCAAAATATCAAGGTCGTCTGAGATGGACCTAACTTGAGTAGTGCTTACACGGATCTTATTGTTTGTATGACCGCCTTTAATACGAGATGAGAAATGGCGGTATCCATACAAGTAGTAGCCTAACCGGTTTAACGCGATAGAGAATATTTCTCCAGTGCTTTCTATACCTTCACCTTGCTGCCCGCCAACTTTCCACGAAAGTTGATTGATCATGACTTACACCCCTTTGGATACGTTAAAAAGATATGTAAAAACGTTTAATTTAAATAAGTGTAGCACTCATTCAAAATAATAAAAAAGGCAATATGTAAAAATTTTGATTGGGTACTAAACGCTTTCAATTCTAGACCTAAGTCTTAAAAAAAGCAACCCTTTCCGACTAATTATTGGCGAAAATGTGAATATTTTATGTTTAATAAAAATATAATAATTAAGTTGACTATAATTGTTCCTATCTAAAAAAAACCTGTTTGCTATATTTGCAAACAGGCCCCTATTAATCATCTCATTACATCATCTAGGTTCCACAATCAGCTTTATTGCTGTTCGTTCTTCCCCATCAATTTTAATATCTGTAAATGCTGGGATACAAATCAAATCCACTCCGCTAGGCGCTACAAATCCTCTTGCGATAGCTACTGCCTTTACCGCCTGGTTTAATGCACCTGCACCAATCGCCTGGATCTCAGCTCCGCCTCTTTCGCGCAAAACACCTGCAAGCGCACCTGCTACAGAATTAGGATTAGATTTTGCTGAAACTTTTAATATTTCCATTCCTAGCTCCTCCTTGTTTTATCCCTCCCGCATGTTCATAACCTAGCCGCTCCCTTTCCTTTGATTTGCAGACTACAATGCAACAAAGAAATAAACTGAAAACCACAGGCAAAGGTAACAAGCAACTTTGTATAGCTTTTTTGGAAATGAACATATTAGGTATATATCATTCCATTGCTACTATATTCAGTTTTTTATTCACATATTCCGGCTTGGACAAAATAAAGGAGGAAACATAAAAAAAGCCTAAAAGCTTTCGGATAATATAAGGACAATTGCTTTTGCGATAATTATTCCCAGAAGCTTTCCTTTGTGCTCAGCCTCTGGCAACAAAAAAAGTCTAAAAGGTGTTCTTTACCTTGCAAGGAGGCTTGATCGAAATGTGTAGAAGAATGATTAGCGTGACAGCAAAAGACGTGCCCTGTAAGAAGACGTTCTTTGTCTTCTGGAAGAGATGGCTAGACTTTCGTCGCTAGTGGGGGATAAGGGCGTCCTATGGCAACGTCTATAGGAAGACCTGTACATCGGCCCCCACTGATTAAAGTTTCACTTTATCATTTTCGACAAATGGACTTTTCTGTTCTTTTATGAATAAAATGGATGGTCTTCATTAATTAATATTCGTTCTATTCTTTTTGCTTTACCTGTTTTATTGTCTATATCTATTAATGCAGCACTCAATTGTGCACGGCCCTCTTTAGGGACTTCAAACCTCACAGGCATACTCGTTAAGAATCTTTTTATCACAGCATCTCTTTCAACACCCAGAATCCCATCATACGGACCTGTCATGCCTACATCAGACATAAAAGCTGTACCCTCTGGCAAAATACGATTGTCGGCTGTTTGAACATGCGTGTGCGTTCCAACTACTGCAGATACTTTACCATCCAGATACCATCCCATTGCCTGCTTCTCGCTTGTAGCTTCAGCATGGAAGTCTACAAAAATAAAAGGCGTTCTTTTTCTCGCTTCTTGTACCAATTCCTCTGCTTTTCTGAAAGGACAATCGATAGCAGGTAAAAAAGTTCGTCCTTGAAGACTAATAACGGCAATTTCTTCTGCATTGTATTTTAAATATACAATTCCCTTCCCAGGATTTCCTTCCGGGAAGTTAGCGGGGCGAACTAAATATTTAGCTTCATCTATAAATTCAAATATTTCCTTATTATCCCAAGTGTGATTACCTAATGTTACAGCTTGAGCACCAGTTTCTAAAAAGCCTCGATAAATCTTTTCCGTTATTCCCTTTCCACCTGCAGCATTTTCCCCATTAATGATCGTAATTTGAGGACGATACTTTTCCTTTAGCTTTGGAACATATTCCTTGACCATATCACGACCCATGGAGCCTACTACATCTCCTACAAATAATATATTCATGTGTTTTTCCCTTCATCGTTTATTTCTTGATTGTTTCATACACCCATTAATTATTTTATTTCCTTTACTCAAAAAAATAAAGCGATGCTCAGTGCACCGCTTTATTTTGCATATTCCACTGCTCGTGTCTCACGAATAACCGTTACTTTAATATGTCCTGGATAATCAAGCTCTTCTTCTATCTTTTTCCTTATATCTCTTGCTAGACGATGTGCTTCAAGATCATCGATTTGCTCTGGTTTTACTAAGATACGAATTTCTCGGCCAGCTTGAATAGCAAATGATTTTTCTACACCCTCATAAGATTCAGAAATTTCCTCAAGCTTTTCAAGGCGTCGAATATAGTTTTCAAGAGTCTCTCTTCTTGCTCCAGGTCTCGCTGCAGACAGTGCATCAGCTGCAGCTACTAAAACTGCAATAATTGAAGTCGGCTCAGTGTCCCCATGATGTGAAGCAATACTGTTAATGACAACTGGGTGCTCTTTATACTTCGTCGCAAGCTCAACCCCGATCTCAACATGGCTTCCTTCGACTTCATGGTCGATCGCTTTTCCAATATCATGGAGTAAGCCTGCACGACGTGCTAACGTTTCATCTTGTCCCAATTCAGCAGCAAGAAGTCCCGATAATTGAGCTACTTCCATTGAATGCTTTAATACATTCTGGCCATAACTTGTTCTAAATTTAAGTCGACCTAGAATTTTAATGAGATCTGGATGAAGTCCATGAACACCAACTTCAAATGTTGTCTGTTCCCCAATTTCACGGATATGCTCATCTACTTCTCGACGGGCTTTATCAACCATTTCTTCAATCCGCGCAGGATGAATACGTCCGTCCTGAACAAGCTTGTCTAAAGCTAAGCGGGCAGTTTCTCTGCGAATTGGATCAAATCCAGATAAGATGACTGCTTCTGGAGTATCGTCAATAATGAGATCAATTCCTGTTAGTGTTTCTAGCGTTCGGATATTTCGGCCTTCTCTCCCGATGATCCGACCTTTCATCTCATCATTAGGAAGATTGACAACTGAAACGGTTGTCTCCGCAACATGATCCGCTGCGCATCGTTGGATTGCCAGTGACAAAATATCTTTCGCCTTCTTATCGGCTTCCTCTTTCGCTCTAATTTCACTCTCTTTGATCATTAACGCGACATCATGAGCCACTTCCTGCTCGACTCGCTCCAAAATGATGGACTTTGCCTCTTCACGAGTTAAGCCCGAGATGCGTTCCAGCTCAGCTTGTTGTGCTCGTACCATCTCGTCCACTTTGCTTTCCATCTCTTCAATATGCTGTTGTCTTTTGTTAAGAGAATCGTCCCTCTTCTCTAAAAGTGTTTCACGTTTATCTAACGTTTCATCTTTACGATCAAGATTTTCTTCTTTTTGTAGTAAACGATTTTCTTGTTTTTGAAGTTCATTTCTTCGATCACGAATTTCACGCTCCGCTTCAGAACGAAGCTTGTGAATCTCATCCTTTGCCTCTAGCAAAGCTTCTTTCTTTAAAGCTTCTGCTTCACGGTTTGCATCGTCCAAAATATAATCTGCAGAATCTTTGGCTCCTGCAATCTTTGCTTGAGCAATGGACTTACTAACAAAATAACTAACAACTGCACCGACGAATAGGCCAAGCAAACTGGAGATGATGATTGCTAATATTAACTCATCCATCATTTCACCTCCTCTTGCTATGAACTTGTTTGTATTACGTTTCTAAAGTGTCGGCATGTATATTGTCCTTTCAACATACAGCGCAAAGGCTTTTCAACGTTTTTTCATTCATTATAAAATGTAAAATATACATTTTTAATTGTAAAGGTGTGGAATTTCATTGTCAAGGCTTTGTCGATTTAAGCATTGCTATATGACATGTTTCCTTTAAATAGTTTAAGTTAAGCAACTCTAATCGATAAAGGTCTAATCCCAGTTACGCAAAAGTCAAATAAAAAAGCAAAGCTGCTTCTCAATTGCGGCTTTGCTTTAATCTCAATTAATCAATAAGTTTAAATTCCTCTTGCTCTTCATCACCGCTAATAACCATTTCACCATCAAGGCCATAGTGATCACGAATTTGCTTTTGAATTTGTAAGCGAATCTCAGGGTTTTCCTTAAGAAACTGCTTTGCATTTTCACGCCCTTGACCTAGGCGCTCTTCATTGTAGGAATACCACGAACCGCTCTTTTGAACGATGTCTAATTCAGATCCTAAATCAATAATTTCGCCTTCCTTAGAAACTCCCTCACCGTACATAATATCCACTTCAGCTACACGGAATGGAGGAGCAACCTTGTTCTTGACAACTTTAATCTTCGTTTTATTACCTACCATTTCAGTACCTTGCTTTAATGCTTCTGCACGGCGCACTTCAAGACGGATTGTAGAATAGAATTTAAGCGCACGTCCCCCTGGCGTTGTTTCTGGATTGCCAAACATAACTCCTACTTTTTCACGAATCTGGTTAATAAAAATAGCAATCGTTTTTGATTTATTAATAGCTCCTGATAGTTTTCGAAGGGCTTGTGACATAAGACGTGCCTGTAAACCGACATGAGAGTCACCCATTTCCCCTTCAATCTCTGCCTTAGGCACGAGAGCCGCAACAGAGTCAATGACAAGAATATCTACTGCACCGCTTCTTACTAGTGCTTCCGCTATCTCTAAAGCTTGTTCACCTGTATCAGGTTGAGAAAGCAATAATTCATCAATATTTACGCCAAGCTTTTGGGCGTATACCGGATCAAGTGCATGTTCAGCATCGATAAATGCAGCTTGTCCACCTGATACTTGAACTTCTGCAATGGCATGTAAGGCAACGGTTGTCTTACCTGAGCTCTCTGGGCCATAAATTTCAATTATACGGCCTCTTGGATAACCCCCAACTCCTAGTGCAGCATCTAGTGCAAGAGAGCCACTTGGAATGGTGGAGATTTTCCGATCCGTTTGTTCTCCAAGCTTCATAATTGAGCCTTTACCGAATTGTTTCTCTATTTGTTTTAACGCCATTTCAAGTGCGGCTTGACGATCACTCATTAATTCTTCCTCCTTTATAATAACCAAAACCTCTTTGATAACTTTTGGTCTCAATTCCTAACTTAACTATAACTGTTTTTATCTTGTTTGTCGAGAATAAATTCGAACATTCATTCGTCTTTTTTTATCTAATAAAGAACCAAAAATATAAAAATCTCTATGAAAAATGGTATTTTTAAAGAAGAATGTTTTTAAATAATAACAAATCCATTTAAAATCTGAAAACGGGAAATGATCAAAGGAATATATTATTAGAAAAACTTGGCATTCGCCAAGTCCTTTTTGGCAAATGCCTTAGTTTTACTTATGCGATCTTATTAGCAGATATTTAATTAAAAACACACTTCACTTTAGTACGTTAATACACTTTAACCTTCCTATTAGCTTAGAAAAACTTGGTGTTCGCCAAGTCCTTTTTGGCGAATGCCTTAGTTTTACTTATGCGATCTTATTAGCATATATTTAATTGAACACACACTTTACTTTAGTACGTTAATAAACTTAAACTTTCCCATTAGCTAAAAAATCAGAATGCCTTATTTCGCACTCTGATTTCTTTTCAAACTCTTAATTAAAAGGTAGCATCCATATTTTACACTTCTTGTACGAATGGATTCTCTCGTCCCACCAAAATGAAGTTCTTCTACCTGAACCGTTTGCCCTTTCATGAAAATTCCGATATAAACAGTTCCTATAGTCTTTCCTTCGATTTGATCTGGTCCTGCAACCCCAGTAAAGCTAATGCCGATATCAGAATTCATTAATTTGGAAACTTTTTCTGCTAATTCTAAAGCACACTGTGCGCTTACGACGCCTTCTTCCTTAATTGTCTTTTCAGAGACATTTAGAACATTTGCCTTTACTTCATTCGTATAGCAAACAACTCCGCCCTTGAGAATAGCACTTGCACCTGGTATAGATGTAAATTCCTGCTGAAACATTCCTCCCGTTAAACTTTCCGCACAACTAATCGTTAGTCCTTGGTCATTTAATAATTTTATGGTCTCATTCATGAGGGATGTATCATCATAACCATAAAAATAATTACCGACACGGGATAGAATTGCTTCCTCTGTTTCATCTAATAACTGCAGTGCAGTTTCCATTTGATTATGTTTAGCAGTCAATCTTAGGGTAACCTCTCCATCCGAAGCAAGAGGTGCAATGGTTGGATTGCTTTGAGAATCTATCAAATCCTCAATTTCCGTTTCCAACATCGCTTCACCTATACCGAAAAATCTTAATACCCTAGAAACAATTACATCCTCATCATGAAGCTTTGTACGAAGGATGGAATAGCCATATTTTAAAAACATCGGTTCCATTTCTTTAGGCGGCCCTGGAAGAAGCATATACAAAAGATTATCAGCATCTAGCAGCATCCCTGGGGCCATACCATGCTCATTTGGCAACACTTGCGAATCTTCTAAAATAATTGCTTGCTTCTTATTATTCTCTGTCATTATTCTATTGGAACGTTCAAAATAAAGTTCAATTTGCTGTAATGCTTGTTCATCCATTATAAGTTGCTTGTTTAAATGGCGAGCAATTGTTTCTTTTGTCAAATCATCCTTTGTTGGACCTAATCCTCCAGTGAAAATAATAAGATTAGAACGACTTTCAGCAATTTCTATGGTGTCCTTAAGACGTTGGGGATTATCTCCAACAACTGTATGATAGTAAACATTTATCCCTAGTTCAGCAAGCTGTTGTGATAGAAAACGCGCATTTGTATTGACGATCTGGCCTAGTAATAATTCAGAACCAACAGCAATGATTTCTGCATTCATCGATACGCCACCTTACTAAAAATTGATTATTACTCATGATCAAAACTTGATCGAGACAGAAATGACTTAAACTATATTTATTTTGAATTAACGAAAACTTGCTTATTTTTCACAAAATAATCCCAGCCAGACCATATGGTAAAGAACATCGCAATCCAAAGGGCAATATCTGCAAATGGGATTGAAAACATTTCGAAAATAATATTATGTAATAGCAGTGCAGAAATGGCAACAATTTGTGCCCATGTTTTAATTTTCCCTAACATATTAGCGGCAACTACCTCGCCACCTTCTGCAAGGAGAAGACGCAGTCCAGTTACAGCAAATTCTCGGCTAATGATAATGATAACGATCCAAGATGGTGCAGACCCTAACTCAACAAGGACAATCAATGCTGCTGAAACAAGCAGTTTATCAGCAAGTGGATCAAGAAACTTTCCGAAGTTTGTAACAAGGTTAAGCTTCCTTGCGTAATGGCCATCGACCCAATCTGTTGCAGCAGCAAAAATGAAAATTATAGCTCCAACCAGATGTGTAACAGGAAGAGTAGTACCTAATAATGAAATCTCTCCCCAATTAAAAGGAACGAGCATCACAATCAAAAAAAGCGGGATTAAGCAAATTCTTGAGATAGTTATTTTATTTGGCAAATTCATGATTTTCCTCCGTATTCGTTTAAAGTGAAACTTCAGCCAGTGCAGGTTTTCCTCACAAAGGACATGATATTGGCGACTTCGTGTAATTTTATGTCTTCATTCTCACTGGATGCTAGTTGAACTATTTAGGCCATTATGTGTTGTTGACCTCTACTGGGAATTTTTGTTCTCTCAATTTCTTGATGTAAATCTTACAGCCGGTTAATCTGCGATAAAGCGAAAATAGTCATCAAAATGATGACTATTCATTGCTCGGTAAGTAGCGAATGGTAATTTCCTGTGTGACAGATTGAGCCGGATCGATGGCAAACTTAATTTTTTCTTCATTAATATAAATTTCGGTCTCAGTCGATTTACCAACTTTAATAACGGCTTCAGTTTCATTCGAAAAATCAAAGGTTTGACTCTCATTGCCACCTTTAGTTAGCGTTCCTTGAAAGAATGATGCACCCTTTTCGTTAGCAATGCTAACCCATGTTTCACCTGTCGACGCTACTTTTAATTCGAACTTATCAGCATTTCCTAATTCATAGACGGTTTTTCTTCCGCTTGATTCTGCAACCGATATTTCCTGTTTAGGAGGTTCTACTTCAGTTTCCTCTGTAACTTCATCTTTTGAACTATTATCTTCTTCGATTGTTTCATTTTCTTTAGTCTTTTTATCGGAATCTTTAGCGAAGTCTTTCGATACTTCTATTTTTACTTCTTCGTTCCCTTTATTATCAGAAGTGTCTATTCCAGAATCATTGCTATCTTTCTGGATGTAAAAATACCATAATGCAGCGGCAGCACCAATGACAAAGAGTGCAATTAATAATTTCGGAAGAATATCAAATACTTTCGAATTACCTGAAGAAATATTTTTCCGAGATTGAACTCTTGAAATCTTTTCTGGAATATCCTCATTAATCGTTGACGGAATATCAGATTTATATTGTTCAAAAATCTCTTCTGGCTGCAATCCTACCGCTTCTGCGTATTGTTTAATAAATGCCCGTACGTAGAATTGCCCAGGCATCATACTATAGTTTCCTTCTTCAATGCCAATTAAATAACGTTTTTGTATCTTTGTAGCAACTTGCAAGTCATCAAGACTCATATTTTTAGCCAATCGGGCTTCTTTTAGCCGATTACCGAGTTCTGTCAATTTATAACACCTTCCAACTCACGAAAAATCAAAGCCTCCAAAATCAGACTCGGAGAGCATTCTTGTTTTATCAACAATATCATATTTTATTTCTTCTTCAGGGTCATTGCGTAGTTCAATAATATAATCAAAATCTTCAATAGAATACTCCGTATTTTCAACAAAAATATCAGGGTGTTCTACTACTTTCACAGCATTCATATGCATAATTTCACGAATAAGCTGCCAATGACGTTCATTTGCTCGTCTTGAAGATACTATTCCATCAATTATGAACAAATTGTTCTCATTATACTCATCATGAATCAATTGGCTGCGAATCGTCTGTTTTAAAAGAGTGGAAGAAACAAACAACCATCTCTTATTTGCACATACACTTGAAGCGACAATCGATTCTGTTTTTCCGACACGAGGCATTCCTCTTATTCCTATTAGTTTGTGTCCTTCTTGCTTAAATAATTCTGCCATAAAGTCAACTAATAGTCCAAGCTCGTCCCTTACAAATCTGAATGTTTTCTTATCATCTGCATCTCTTTGTATGTATCTTCCATGACGAACAGCAAGGCGATCCCTCAATTTTGGTTCACGCAATTTAATTAATTTTATTGTATCCATTGTCTGTAAAATAGACTCTAAACGAACGATTTGTTCATTGTTTTTTGCTAGTATAAGCAATCCCCTTCGGCCTTCATCGACACCATTAATTGTTACTATGTTAATTGAAAGCATTCCTAAAAGGGAAGAAATATCACCAAGCAAACCAGGTCGGTTCTTTTGAATTTCGTACTCTAAATACCACTCTGTTTTACCCAATAAACCCCACCCCTTTAGTTCCGTTCTTCTTTAGCTTTTTTACTTCAATAGAACCAACGAATTGACCTCAATATAAATACCACTTTTATAATATATGATTTCATAAAAAGATGAAAGGAAAAACAGTCTCGATAACGTAAAAAAGTAAATTATTCATATTCAACTGAAAAAAGAGAGGGGCTTCCTCTCTTTTTCTTTCCTATATTATTGTTGTATACCGTTGTTCTCGACAAGTTTTACCATTACACTTGCAATTGCCATTTGTTCATCTTTATCCGCAACGGACCATAGATCAGAAAGAACTCTTTGTTGTTCATTTTTCGGATCCACTTGCTTGGCTAAGTAATCACCGATTTGATAAGCAAGTTGATTAACTATTTCTTTATTCATTCCTTGCTGCTGTCCCTGATCTAAACGATCACCAAGGAAGTCTTTCCACTGCTGCCAATTATCAACTACAGACATGAATTATCCTCCTTTAAAAAACTGTGTTGTACACCACTGTACATAGTTATTTTGTTTATTAGAGAGAAAAATATTCATGCTTTATATTTGCTATATGTCTATTTTATGTATACCATCCACCGTTAACAGCAAGTACTTGACCAGTTATATACGATGATTTTTCCGATAAAAGAAATGATACGGAATCAGCTATATTCTCAGGAGAGGCAAGTCTGCCCATTGGTATTTCGTTCTTAATCATGTCTAACTCCTCAAATGAAAAGCCCTTCATCATTGCTGTTTGTACCGCACCAGGAGCAACAGCATTCACTCTAATACCATTAAAGGCCAGCTCCTTGCTTAGCGCCTTAACAAACGCAATTTGAGCCCCTTTAACAGTTGAGTATGCCACTTCACAAGCAGCTCCTGTTTGCCCCCATATGGAGGAAATAACGATAACATTGCCACTCCCTTTTGACAACAATTTTGGGATGAGCTGCTTCGTAAGTAGCAGCGGGGTCGAAACATGTAGATTAATTAAAGATTCAGCTACATCATCCTCAAGTTCATATAAAAGACCATAGTGACTTACTCCGCTATTATGAATAATTGCATCAAGAGAAAAAATATTTTTTACTACCTTTTTATATCCTTTTTTGGAAGACAAATCTGCTTGAATTGGTATATATTCTCCTCCAAAAGGTTCAAGGCGTACCAAGAGATCCTCTATAGCCTTGTTATTCTCGTGATAATGTAGATACAAATGATAACCTTCCTCCGCTAATTTAACTGCAATTGCTCCCCCTATTCCACCGCTCGCTCCAGTTATTAATACATGTTTCTTCATATCTCCCACTCCATTTTTCAATTGACTAAGAAATGCGCGAACATTCAAGGAAAATTACCCCTTCGTTGAGAACTCGCATAAGCTTTCCTTATGGTGCTATTCAATATCCAACTCAAGAAAAGCTATTCTTAGTTTTAAAGAAATAAAGCGCCATAAAAGGCGCTGTTCATTTTTAGCAATTTGTATAAGAATAACTTAGCCAAACGCAAAGTTTTTTTATTTACATTTTATCTTTTAGGCACAACTTGACAAACCGTAAATCTGTTTTCAGATAAAAGCTCATTTGCAGCGACTTCAATATCTTCTAACGTTATTCCTTCTAGAGTTGGAACAACATCAAATAAATTCATTTCATTAAAAGCATATCTTGTAAACTGGTTAGCAATGTATTCAGGAGAATTAATGGCGCGAAGGAAAGCACCAATTTTTTTCTTTTTTGTTCTCTCTAAACTTTCATTCGTAATAACACCATTCTCTTTCCCTTTTAATAGGATACACTTTAGAGAATCTGCTAATCGGTCAGGATCACCAGTGTCTCCACCGACCATTGCAAAACCAAAGCCAGCTTCCTGGGTATAATCGTACGAAAACGAGTCGTCAATTAATCCTTCATTATATAAGAAGCTATAATGATCAGAGCTTTTTCCAAACAATATATCAAGCATAACATTTAAACAAAGTTCCGTCTTCAGCATTTCGTCTCCAGTTTGATTAACATTCTGCGCCTTTACACCTACTAAACATTTTGATGTTTGGACATTCATTTGCAGGACTTGTTTTTCCTCTGCAACGACTACTGGCTCTTCTTCAAAAAGGCGTTTGATTTCAGGCAATTCCTTATATTCCTTTTTCGCTTGGTTACCCTTAACAAGATTCATTATTTGAACTGGTTCGATTGGCCCGACGATAAATAATAGCATATTGCTCGGATGATAAAACGTATGGTAGCACTCATAGAGCATATCTTTCGTAATATGAGAAATCGAATCAATCGTCCCAGCAATATCAATTTTCACAGGATGATTTTTATACATGTTTTGAATCAATCCAAAATACAGTCTCCAGTCCGGATTGTCGTCATACATTGTGATTTCTTGCCCAATGATTCCTTTTTCCTTCTCAACCGTTTTTTCTGTAAAATATGGCTCTTGAACAAAATCAATTAAAGTTTCAAGATTTTTTTCTACATTCGATGTACTTGAAAATAAATACGCCGTTCTCGTAAAGGAAGTAAATGCATTCGCAGATGCACCTTGCTTACTAAACTGCTGGAAAACATCACCATCTGCCTTTTCAAAAAGCTTATGCTCTAGAAAGTGAGCGATTCCATCAGGAACCTTTACATTTTCTTCCTTACCCGGTGGGAGGAAATGATTATCGATCGAACCATATTTTGTTGTAAAGGTCGCATATGTTTTGTTAAAGCCAGCTTTCGGAAGAATATACACATCTAGACCATTTTCAAGGTTTTCATAATACAATTCTTCCTGCAGCTGATCGAAAGTGATTTTTTCCATTTATTTATCCTCCTTTCCAGTTAAAAAGTAAATGGTATCTAAAGTTACTTTACTTGCAACTGCAACAATTTCGTCCTTGGTAGCGCTATCCATTTTCTCCATCCAATCATTGATGGTTACATCTTTCTTGGAAACTACATTATGATATAGAATTTCTACTATCCCTCTAGCCGTATCAATCGTCTCAAGCAGCTGATTTTTAATAACTGCTTTTGTCTGCACAATTTCATTCTCTGTAAAGTCCCCATTCTTCATTGCTTCCATTTGCGCATTGATAATACTTATAGCCTGATCATAATTTTTATTCTCAATGCCAGACATAACCATCATTAATCCTTTATGGCTCTCTAGTCTACTTGAAGCATAATAGGCGAGACTTGCTTTTTCCCTTACATTAATAAAAAGCTTTGAATGAGAGAACCCTCCAAATATTCCATTGAATACTTGTAATGCAAAGTAATCTTCGTCTCCATATACCACATTTGTACGATACCCAATATTAAGTTTTCCTTGCTTAACATCCTGCTCTTCTTTCACTTCATGAACATTATTTTTCCTACTGTAGTTTGAGGAGCTGATACTTTGAGGACTACGATTATTAAACTGCAAAAGCTCCTGAGCAAAAGACTCAACTTCCTTTTCATCTACATCCCCGATGACATAAAGATCCAATTCATCTTGATTTAAAGCATTTTTAAAATATTGATACAGATTTTCAGCGGTGATATGATCAACTGAATCCTTGTCACCATGTACATGTAGAGAATAGGGTTCCTCTTCACACATTTCTTGAATTAGACGAAAGTTTGAGTAACGCATTTTATCGTCAAAAACGGACTGAATTCTTTGCTTTAATGTTCTTTTTTCCTTCTCCACCGTCTCTAAATCAAATGAATCCCCTTGAACATTAGGCTTTGTTAAAATTTCCGCTAAAAACTGAAATGCTTTTTTCAACAGAGCTGTAGTGTCAGCTAAAAACTTTTCGTTTGCTACTTCCATTGAAAAACTGATAATATGATACTCGCCTTTTTTTGCTAAATCCACAAAAAGAGTTGCTCCATAAAGCTCATCTAAATACGATCTAAGCTTTCCAGTAGTTGGATAGCTTTCACTATTGCTTTGTAAAACATAGGGTAATAAGGCTCTTAAGGTTACCGTTTCTTTATTTAATGGCGCTTTCATTTTCCAAACAAGTGTATTCGTTTTATATTTATCCGTATTAACAACATGGAGCTTATAACCATTCATTGATTTAACAGATTCTGATAATAAATCCATTTTCTATCCTCCCTGCAATATACGTATTTTATGTAACGTCTTCAAAGGTTATTGTCTACAATCTCCTTTGAATTAATCATATTCTAACTATAACCTGCCCTATTTCTTATTTTCAAGTTAAGAACTGGAATGAAAGAACAAATGCGCAAGCGCCTTGCTCACCTCCGACAAGCACAAGACGAGCCTCACGGAAAGGTGTTCTTTACCTTTCTGGGAGGATTGGCTTGTGACCTCGAGGAGGTAGGCGCTGGAGCTGAACGTAGATAAACTATATCTCAAGTTTTCAACAGATAGCGAAAATTATAATTTCCTATACAATAACAAAAAAGACCTCTATTGTATTTTAGAGGTCTTTTTTGACAATTACCTATTCCCTTTTATATACGGAGCGCCTAATGCTTTAGGTGCATCCGCACGTCCGATAAATCCTGTTAATGCAAGAATAGTCAGGACATATGGTGCAATCAATAAATAAAAATTCGGTATATTTTCTAAGAATGGTAAGCTTGAACCAATAATACTTAAGCTTTGTGCGAATCCGAAGAACAATGCAGCCCCCATCGCACCTAGAGGATGCCATTTACCGAAAATCATAGCTGCAAGTGCCATAAATCCTTGTCCGCTAATCGTCGCGTGGCTGAAATCAGAAGTAATGGATTGAGCATAAACTCCGCCACCAATACCGCCAAGTGCACCAGATAGAATAACTGCAATATAACGAATCTTTGTTACATTAATTCCCATTGTGTCAGCTGCCATTGGGTGTTCCCCAACTGCACGTAACCTTAATCCGAATGGTGTTTTAAAAATAACATACCAAACAATAAAAGCTACAATAATTGCCACAAAGGACGTATAATACGTGTTTGAAAAGAATATTTCCCCAATTACTGGGATATCACTTAAAAAAGGAATATCAACCTTGTGAAAAGATTTTTGAATTGCATCTGTTTGACCTTTTCCATAAATAAATTTGACAAGGAATAAGGACAATCCAAGCGCTAATAAGTTAATAGCTACCCCAGAAACAACCTGATCAGCTCTAAATGTTATAGATGCCACAGCGTGAAGAGCAGACAAGAGAGCTCCTACAACCATGGCTGCTAATAATGAAATCCATGGGGTTAAGTCTCCGAAAGTATCTGCAAAGGTTAAATTAAAAACAATTGCAGTAAAAGCGCCAATAACCATTAACCCTTCCAAACCAATGTTAACAACTCCGGAACGCTCTGAAAAGGTTCCTCCTAATGCAGTGAAAATAAGTGGTGCAGCCCAAAGCATTGTTGAAGATACGATGATAATCAGAAGGTTCATGATGTCCACTTATTTCACCCCCTTCTTCTTGCTAAGTCGTTCTATAAAAATACGGATCATATAGCTTGCTCCAACGAAGAATACGATTAAAGCAATGATAATATCGACAAGCTCATTTGGAACACCTGCTTCAAGTGGCATGTTTAAAGCTCCCACTTTTAAAGAACCAAAAAGGAGTGCAGCCAATACAATTCCGATAGGAGCACTACCACCCAATAGGGCGACTGCTATTCCATCGAATCCAACCCCAGTAAATCCGCCCCTAACCGGTGAATATCCAAATGTCCCCAAGCCTTCCATAGCACCGGCAAGTCCAGCGAATGCACCAGAAATGACCATTGATAGAATAATATTTTTTCGAACATTCATACCAGCATATTCAGAAGCATGCTGATTAAAACCAACTGCCTTTAATTCATAGCCCAGTGTTGTTTTTTGCAGAATAAACCACATGATAAATACACAGATGAGCGCGATAACGATTCCCCAGTGTAAACGAGAATAATCTGTCAATCCTTCAAGAAAAGGTGATCTTAATGAAGCTGTATCATGAATGTTTGGTGTTCTGTCACTCTTATCTGATAATACGGTTCTTATGAGATAATTTGATAAATGTAAAGCGACATAGTTAAGCATAATCGTTACGATAACTTCATGAACTCTGAACCTAGCTTTCAAAAAGCCAGGAATAAATGCCCAAAGTGCTCCAGCCGCAGCACCAGCTAATACAGCTAATGGCAAGTGAATGATTTTCGGAAGATCGAAGGCAACTCCGACCCATACCGACGCAAGCCAGCCAACAATAAGTTGACCTTCTACTCCTATATTAAATAGTCCAGTTTTAAATGCAAACCCTACAGCAAGTCCAGCAAGAATATACGGTGTTACCTGTCGAATGGTTTCGCCAATATAGTAAATATCACCAAATGCTCCTTCAATAAGGGCGACAAATGCTGCACCAGCATCATAACCCGTTACAAGCATGATAATTGTACCGACAAGCATACCGAGCACAACTGCAAGAACAGGAACAATGAGATTTTTAAAACGATTAGACATTTGCTTCTTCACCTGCTTCCTTCCGTTGAGAACCGGCCATTAATAACCCTAATTCTTGCTCGGTCGTTTGTTTTGGATCTAAAATAGCTACTATTTCACCTTCGTAAATAACAGCAATACGATCGCTTACATTCATGATCTCATCAAGCTCAAAGGATAAAAGCAATACAGCTTTTCCATGATCACGCTGCTCAATTAGACGTTTATGAATAAATTCAATGGCTCCAACGTCAAGTCCACGAGTTGGCTGTGCAGCAATTAACAAGTCAGGATCTCGATCAACCTCACGACCTATTATCGCCTTTTGCTGATTCCCACCCGATAACGCTCTTGCTAAAGTGAATTCACTCGGAGTTCGAACATCAAATTCTTTAATTAGGCTATTCGCTTTCTTATAAATTTCCTTGAAATTCAAGACACCTTTATTTGAAAATGGCTTTTGATAATAAGTTTGCAAAACCATATTTTCTCCAATTGGAAAATCAAGCACTAGTCCATGCTTATGACGGTCTTGTGGAATATGCCCCACTCCAGATTCAGTTACTTTTCTAGGTGAGATATTTCGTATATCCTTTCCATTGATCGTAATTGAACCGCTTTCAGATTTACGCAACCCTGTAATCGCTTCTAATAATTCAGTCTGACCATTTCCATCTATCCCTGCAATACCAACGATTTCTCCAGCCCTAATTTGGAGATTAAGTCCTTTTATTGCAGGCAAGCCTCTGGAGTCTTTAACATGAAGATCTTGAATATTTAGAACATTTTGTTTCGGATCTGCTGGTATTTTTTCAGTTTTGAATGTAACTTCTCGACCAACCATCAAGCTTGCTAACTCATTTGGATTTGTTTCACTAACATTTACTGTACCAATCCCAACACCTTTACGAATAACCGTCACTCGATCACACACTTCCATAATTTCTTTTAACTTATGTGTAATCAGAATGATGGATTTACCTTCATTAATTAATGTCTTCATGATTTGAATGAGTTCATGTATTTCCTGAGGTGTTAATACAGCAGTTGGTTCATCGAATATTAATATTTCAGCACCGCGGTAAAGAGTTTTTAGTATTTCTACTCTTTGCTGCATTCCAACAGATATGTCTGAAATTTTTGCATGAGGATCAACAGCAAGTCCATATTTCTCAGAAATTTCATGAACCTTTTTCTCTGCTTTTTTAATATCAATTTTTCCGCCACTCGTTGTCTCTTTTCCTAAAATAATGTTCTCAGTAACTGTAAATGGCTCAACTAGCATAAAATGCTGATGCACCATTCCAATTCCTAAATCGTTAGCAATATTAGGATTCGTAATTTTAACTGATTCGCCCTTTACACGAATTTCCCCGTTTTCCGGCTGGTATAAACCGAAAAGAACATTCATCAATGTTGATTTACCCGCACCATTTTCACCTAATAATGCATGAATTTCACCTTTTTTCAGTTGCAGGGTAATGTTATCGTTTGCAACAATCCCCGGAAACTCCTTACGGATATTGAGCATCTCAATTACATATTCCATCTTTTTTCACTCCTAGCTCAAAATAAAAGGAAACATTTAGCAGTAAGATGTCAGACCTTTATGATAATTAAAACTTAGTAATAAACAAAGTAGTTAAGCTTTAAATAAAACGGTCTTAATTGCGTGACCCTTATTTCATTATTTAAATAAAATCCTAAGTGAAATGCAGAACGTATTCTACATTTCAATTAAGTTTTTATTTACCAAATTATAATCAGCTAAATTTCTAATGTAAAAAAAGGAATAAGGGGCCGGTTTATCAAACCCGCTTATTCCTTTATTCATTTCTTATTATTCAGCTTTGAAGCTTTTTAGTTCTTCTTTTGTTCCAGGAACAGTGATATCTCCGTTCTTGATCTTCTCTGTCCACTCATTTACAGCTTTTTCAATGTCAGACTTATTACCAACCTCTTCATTTAGAGGGGCTAAGCTAACACCATCTTCAGCCAAACCATAAGTCAATGTTTCTCCGCCAGGGAAGTTACCAGCCTTAGATTTTTCTGAAACATCGACTACTGCTGTTTTTACACCCTTCATTGCAGAAGTTAAGATTACATTATGTTTTTTGCCATCGACTTCAACTACACCTTCAGTAGATTGGTCTGAATCAACACCAATTGCCCAAATTTCTCTAGAAGGATCTTTTTTCTTAAGATCTTTTGCTTCTGTAAATAATCCATTTCCAGTTCCGCCAGCAGCATGGAAGATTACGTCTACACCAGAAGAATACATTTGTGCAGCAGTTGTTTTACCAAGCTCAGCTTTATCAAATGCACCTGTATATTTAACATTTACTTTAATATCAGGATTTACTGCTTGAACTCCAGCAAGGAAACCACTTTCAAAACGCTCAATAACTGGAATTTCCATTCCGCCAATGAAACCAATTTTATTTGTTTTGGTTGCTTTAGCAGCGGCAACACCTGCTAGGAATGAAGCTTCCTGCTCTTTAAACATAATACTAACAACGTTTGGCTGATCTACAACACCATCGATGATACCGAATTGAGTATCTTTTTGCTGACCAGCAATTTTATTAATATCTTCTTCCATTAGGAAGCCAACACCAAATACTAGATTAAAGTCTTCGCGTGAAAGTTTGTTTAAGTTAGTAGAATAGTCAGCATCAGATTTAGATTGAAGATAATCAAAGCCGCCTTTTCCTTTTTCCATTCCATTGTTCTTACCAAACTCTTGAATACCTTCCCATGCAGATTGGTTAAATGATTTATCATCAACCCCACCTACATCTGTAACCATGGCAACAGAGAATTTACTTTCTTTGTCTCCTCCGTCAGCCGTACCTCCTTCTTTCTCTTCGCCCTTTCCACAAGCTCCTAAAATCGTTCCAGCAGCTAGCACAAGTGACAGCGCTAAACCAAATTTACGCTTTTTCAAAATATGTACCCCCTAAGTTTTTTATCATTTTAGTAGAAATCCTTTAAGAGTCTTTTTGTCTAGTTCCATGAACTTTTTATATTCTTTTTCTTAAGACATGGAAGCTGAACTTATCGGCTCTAAAGTAGTTGACCGAATAAAGAATGGCCTCATCCGTTTCGTCGAAATGCATTTGCTTTAATACAAGCAATGCCGTTTCAGGATCACATTCCAGAATTGGGGAAACTTTTTCATGGTAGCCAATTGGCACAATTTGGGCAATAGCATAGGTGATTTTTCGATTTGCTTTGACTTTAAGAATATCGAATATTGATTCCTGTTCTCTAGAAAATGTATCAGCAAGAATTCGATTTGGGATTTTATCGATACAATAAACAACAGGCTCACCATTTGCAGTTCTTACCCTTTCGATTACTACGATTTCCTCATCCGTGGAGCATGAAAAACGGCGGATATCCTCTTCGGTCGGAGCCATTGTTGCTGAGCTCAAGAAAATGGTCCCAGGTTTCATACCTGCTTGCAATATCATGTCAGTGACACTATTTAATTGCTCGATACCTGATGAAAATAAAGGCCTAGCATTCACAAATGTTCCAACACCATGGCGGCGAATGATAACGTTTTCTTCTTCAAGAATACGAAGGGCCTCCCTAAGAGTTGCTCTGCTTACTCCTAGCTGTTTAGCAAGATCAAATTCTGAAGGGAGTTTCTCTTTTTCTTTATAAACACCTTTCTCTATATCTTGCTTTAAACGATCGATCACTTGTAAATATAAATGTCTGTTATCTGACTTTATTGACATGCAGGTTCCTCCAACTAATTTTCTCAGAGACATCAGACCTCTGATGTTCAATCATTCCTACTAATCGAAAATACTATACCATTTTTCACTCAATAATGAAATAGTATTTATCGAAAAGTACCAAAAACGTAAGAAGAATTCGATAAAAATTTGAATCATTATACCTATTAATTATTATTCCTTCATTCATCTAGAACTAGGATTCTTTATTATTTTCATCAAACTTTTGGTCGTGCGATGTATCTCTGACGAAGCTTTCCTTATCCTGTGGCATTCTCCCGACTAGGACATCCTCGTAAAAGCTATCGCTTTTCCTTCGTGCGATGTTAATCGCTATCGAAGCCTTCCTTGTCCTGTCCGTCGTACTTAATTCCTAAAATTGACAACTAATCGGATCATCTTCTGTGCTGGCAATTTATACTTTCTTAACGTGAAATGAAAGACCCATCCTAAGACGGGTCTAATGAATAAATATTCATCCAAATTAAGAACTTGCTTCTTCAGAAGGTTTTCCTAATAAAACAGCTCTTGGCTTGCTGCCTTCATAAGGGCCAACAATTCCCCTAGCCTCCATCTCGTCAATAAGCCTTGCTGCTCTTGTATAACCAATTCTAAATCTACGCTGAAGCATGGAAACAGAGGCAGTTTGCATTTCCAAAATGAGTTCCACCGCTCCATCGTAAAGATCGTCATCCACTTCAGTCATCGTTTCCGGAATATCATCAGGGATCATTTCTTCTTGATATTGTGCTTTTTGCTGATCAATAACAAAATTTACGATCTCTTCAACTTCCTCATCTGACAAAAATGCCCCTTGAATCCGAACAGGTTTGGACGCACCCACTGGGAGAAATAACATATCCCCTCTTCCGAGTAATTTTTCAGCTCCTCCCATGTCTAGAATGGTTCTAGAATCAGTTGCAGAGGATACAGCAAAGGCAATTCGGGATGGAATATTAGCTTTAATGACTCCAGTAATTACGTCCACAGATGGACGTTGTGTGGCGATGATTAAATGAATTCCAGCTGCACGAGCCATTTGTGCTAATCTAGTAATAGCGTCTTCAACATCTGAGGATGCTACCATCATTAAGTCAGCTAGCTCATCTACGATTACGACAATAAAAGGCAATAGCGGCTGCTGGCCATCCTCTGTTTCATTATGCCTTTTCACATATTCATTATAGCCTTCAATATTTCTAGTCCCAGTATGAGAGAATAATTCATATCGTCTTTCCATTTCATTTACAACTTTTTTTAATGCTTGTGAGGCTTTTTTAGGATCGGTTACAACAGGTGCTAATAAGTGAGGGACACCATTATAAACATTTAATTCTACCATTTTGGGATCAATCATCATTAATTTGACCTCATGTGGCTTAGCCCTCATTAAAATACTTGTGATAATGCCGTTAATACATACACTTTTTCCACTTCCTGTCGCACCGGCAACTAGGAGATGCGGCATTTTATTTAATTCTGCAAGTACAGATTCACCCGTAATATCACGTCCGAGTCCAATCAATAATTTCGAGTCAGGTTTTTCATATTGAGTCGCCTCAATAACTTCCCTTAAAGAAACCATTGCTACCTCTGAATTTGGAACTTCAATTCCAATTGCTGATTTTCCAGGAATCGGTGCTTCTATACGAATGTCCTTTGCCGCTAGTGCTAATGCTAAGTCATCATGTAAACTGACAATTCTACTAACCTTAACCCCAACATCAGGATGAACCTCATATTTAGTAACGGCAGGTCCAAGGTGGACCTGAGTTACTCTAGCTTTCACGCCAAAACTATGAAAAGTTCTTTCTAACTTTGCTGCATTAGCATGAATCAACTCATATTCTCCACTTTGGTCTGTTTTCCGCGGAAGCTTTAATAAACTAATAGGTGGCAATTCATAATCTATGTTTTCAATTTCAGTAAATGTTATTGGTGGTTCTGAATCAGATTCCACATCAGTTTTCTTTGCTACTTTCGTTCGATTTACAGACTCACCCTGACTTGATTCATGGTAAGCTTTCTCAGCAAAACTAGATATGATTGGCTCATGCTTTTGTTCTTCGATTTCTTCACTAGCTCTATTTATTTTAATAACAGGTTCCGTTTGATTCTCTTCCACTGCTTTAATTCGTGGTTCTTCAAGCCGGGCTTGTCTATTAGATTTTTTTTCCTTTCTATTTCCTTTCCACTCTGTTAAATCATTTTTAAATCCAGTCCATTGCCTTTTACAAAAATTCCAAGTTGAACTTAGTATTTTACCTAATGCCTCACCAAATGTTTTTCCAGTTAACAGGATAAACCCTATAATAATGAGAACCATTGAAATAATTTTTGTTCCCGCGGCATCAAATAAATAATAAAATAATGCAAACAAAATGGCCCCGATCATCCCGCCGCCTAAATCCTTTGTACTTGTTTCCCCATTTACCTCCATCCAGAACAGCTCCCATGTGTTTGCAACCACACTGGGATCTTGAAATTTCCCTCCGTTAGACAGCAATTGAAAGAGTGTTACATGGCTTAGTAATAGTAATGAACTTACAATAAGATAGATCCCAATTAATTTAGTGCTAAGAAAAAAGGGAACCGTTCTTTTCCACATTAAATAGACTGCAAAAACAACTACACCCACTAAGCCCAACATGTACCATTCTCCCAAGAAAAAACGGAAGAAAAACACCGCGGCTTTCCCAACAGCACCTAGCTCTGCCATTGCAATAGCAGCAAAAGCAATGAGCGCGAGTCCAAGTAACTCATACTTTATTGTTGTCTTAATATTTTCTTTTTTCCTAGATTGTCTTCTCTTTTTTTTGGCCATTTAATCACCTTTAATTATCTGCTTATTCCCATCTTAAACAAAAGATGAACGAAACATGCATTTGAATTTGAATAATGATTATCGAAAGAATAAAGCAGCCATATTTTGGCTGCCTGGAAGTTATGTCTATTATAACACATTGCATGTAGCACTGTTATGCTAATGTAATTTTTGCACCTGGAAAACATGTTGCACTCATAAAGTGAACTGGATTGCTGCTCATTACACGAATGACTGTACAGGTTTGCCCCTCATCCATTTGTACTAATAGTGGAATCCCTTCATAAGTTATCAGCTTCTGTCTATTAAATTCACTTGGTTCAGTTTGGTAAATCAGCTCTTGTGGCATCATTGTATAAAGAATCATTGGACGATCCCTTCATTATTCTTCTTATTAATTTCTATCAGTTCATTTAACTTTTTCATTGCTGGACCGATTCCCCCAACACTATCAATTAAGCCAAACTCTACAGCATCTTTGCCAACAACGTTCGTTCCAATATCTCTTGTTAAATTTCCTTTAGCAAACATTAATTCTTTAAAAACTTCTTCAGAAATATTAGAGTTCTTTGTGACGAAATTAATGACCCTTTCTTGCATTTTATCTAAGTATTCAAATGTTTGTGGAACACCAATGACTAGGCCAGTAAGCCTTATAGGATGAATAGTCATTGTTGCGGTTTCTGCGATAAAGGAATAGTTACAGGAAACAGCGATTGGAACACCGATCGAGTGCCCTCCCCCTAATACAATCGAAACGGCTGGTTTTGATAAAGATGAAAGCATTTCCGAAATCGCTAATCCTGCCTCTACATCACCACCAACTGTATTTAATATGACTAATAACCCTTCTATGTTTGGGTTTTGTTCGATTGCAACAATTTGTGGAATTAAATGCTCATATTTCGTCGTTTTATTTTGAGGAGGCAGCTGAAGATGTCCTTCTATTTGGCCAACAATTGTTAAACAGTGTATTTTCGAATCCTGAGAAAGCTGGGGGACATTCGTTTGACCTAGCTGCTGAATCTTATCAATTAAACTTGATGATTGCCCTTCCTTTGGCTTTTCCTGCTCTTCATTCTCAGAGCCGTTTTGTCTTAAATCATCATTCATTGCTGGATGCTCCCTTCAAGCCATATTTACCTCATAGGCAATAATAATAATTACCGGGAAGATATATCCCATTTGGATCACGCTTTTCTCACTTCATTTATAAAATCTAAACCATAAAAAGCCATATAAAATTAGTATGAGTCTTCTTGAGCATTTTCATTCGGAAAGTCATTTTATTAAGAAAAAGGCACGCGCCTTTGGGTACAATCAAAGAACAAATTGTCCCAGAAGTTTTAATTGTGGAGATTACATCTCTTCTCACTTAATAAAAAATATCCTTTATCCCTGTAAAAATCAAAAAAAAAACAGAACAGCTAGTAGCTGTTCTATTTTTGAGCAATTTTATACTTCCATAATGATTGGAAGTATCATTGGTCTACGCTTTGTTTTATCAAATAAATATTGATTTAAATCATCTCTCATATCCTGCTTAATACAAGACCAATCAAATGACTCTTTAGTAATACTTCTTTCTACAATTTCACGAACTCTTTTCGTTGCCTCCACAAGAAGTTCTTCTGATTCTCTAACATATACAAAGCCCCTTGAAATTATTTCAGGCCCTGCTGATATTTTCTTTTCTTTTTTACTCAAAGTTACTACAACTAGCAGGATACCATCTTGCGAAAGAAGCTTCCTATCCCTTAAAACAATATTTCCTACATCCCCTACACCACTGCCATCGATAAGGATATTTCCAGAAGGAATTCTGCCAGATGGACGGATCCTTCCATCCTTAATTTCTGCAGCTTCACCTTTTTCTAGAATGAATATTTGATCCGCAGATAAACCACATTCTTTTGCTATCTTTGCATGGGCTTTTAACATCCGAAATTCTCCATGAACCGGTATGAAGAATTTTGGATTCATTAAATTAATCATAAATTTCAGTTCTTCCTGACTGCCATGGCTTGATGTATTAAATGTACCTTTTCCAGAAATAACTGATGCCCCTGCACGATACAGCTTATCAACTGTCTTAAAAATAAGAACCTCACTGCCTCTAAGAGGTGTTCCTGCTAATATGACCGTATCCCCGTTCTTAATATTAACTTGTTTATGTGTCTGCTTAGCCATTTTTTGTAAAACTTCAATTGGTTCCCCTTGCGATCCAGTTGTCAATATAACGATTTCATCGTCGGGATATTGATTAATTTCTGAGATTGGGATAACTAGATCTTCAGGTACATGCAAGTAACCCAGTTGAAGAGCTATGTCATATGCCGTTTGTGAAAATTTCCCGACCACTGCTACCTTCCTGCGACTTTTATAGGCAGAATCAAATATATGCTGAATTCTTATTAAATCAGATGCAAAGGATGCAGCAATTATTCTTCCAGCTGCATGACAAAATGCATCTGTGACTTGACTCACTACTTTGGCTTCAGATTGAGTATATCCTGGCTTTTCCGCTTCAGTACTATCAGATAGTAAACAGAGAACACCTTCTTCCCCAATTCGAGCCATCTTGCCTATTTCAGGTTTATAATTAGAGGTAGCTGCTTGATCAAATTTAAAATCACCTGTGTATACGATAATTCCTTCAGAAGTATGTATACAAATACCAACACTATCAGGAATACTATGCGTTGTGTGAAAAAAAGACACTTGTGTAGATTGAAATGAAATATTCGAATCAGAATTAACTTCGATTAAATTTGCTTGTCCTTTAAATTCTTGCTCCTTCATTTTTGCTTTTGCTAAAGCAAGTGTTAATTTCGTGCCATAGACAGGAACATGAAGTTCTCTTAAAATATATGATAATGCTCCAATATGATCTTCATGACCATGTGTCAAAAAGATACCTTTTACCTTATCTTTATTTTGAGTAAGATACGTGAAATCAGGTATCACGATATCAATTCCGAACATTTCGTTTTCTGGGATCATAAGTCCTGCATCTAAAACAAATATGTCCCCATCTACTTCCACAAGGTACATATTTTTGCCGAACTCTCCTACTCCCCCCAGTGCCATTAACTTGATGCTTTCGTTCTTTCTATTGTTCAATTTTAATTTCCTCCTACATTCAGTTGGGCCGACCATAGATCAGTTACCAATATTATACTTGAAGGAAGAAAACCATGACAAGAAGAAAAGCGGAAGCGCCTCGCTCACCCTCGACAAGCATAAGACGAGTCGGCTAGAAGGTTGCTTTTTAACCTTCTGGACGAATTGGCTTATGACCTCGAGGGGGTAGGCGCTGAAGCTGTTCAAGAAGAAAAGCGGATGGGGCCTGCTTATCGGCGACAAGCATAAGACGAGCCTCTCAGAAAGGTGTTCTTTTCCTTTCTGGGAGGATTGGCTTATGACCTCGAGCCGATGGCACCAGAAGCTGGTCAAGAAGAAAAGCGGATGGGCCCAGCAATCAGCTACATGGAAAAGCCAATCAGAACTAAAACTGATTGGCTCCATTGAATTCTTTTTCTAAATAATAAGTGCTGATAAAGTTTTTCTTTCATCCTCTGTTAACGGAACTAATGGTAAACGGACTGAACCAACATCAAATCCTTTAAGTTGAAGAGCTGTTTTAATTGGTGCTGGGTTAGGTGCTGTGAAAAGGCCTTCCATGATTGGTAAAAGCTTCTGATGCAGTTTTGCAGCTTTATCAGTTTGACCTTCCAAAAATGCCTGAACCATTTCTAGAAGCTCATTTCCTATTACATGAGAAGCAACAGAAACTACACCTTTTCCACCTATTGCCATAACCGGAATCGTTAATCCATCATCACCGCTGTATAAAAGGAAATGGTCTTCCGTTTCTGCGATAATTTTTGCCATTGTATTCAAGTCGCCGCTTGCTTCCTTGACAGCAATAATATTGGGAATTTTAGAAAGTCGAATAATCGTCTCTGGGGAAATATTAACTGCAGTCCTCCCAGGAATATTATAAACCATTATTGGCAGTTTGGTATTTACAGCAATTTCCTTAAAGTGCTGATATAGCCCTTCTTGATTTGGCTTATTGTAGTAAGGTGCAACAACCATAATCGCGTCAACACCAATTTGTTCTGCCTTTTTCGTTAATTCAATTGAAGCGTATGTGTCATTGCTGCCTGTTCCTGCTATAACTGGAATTCTATTATCAACTATTTTCACAACATGCTTAAATAATGCCAATTTTTCCTCTTTCGATAAAGTAGGAGATTCACCAGTTGTTCCTGCAACAACAAGGGACTCAGTTCCATTTTCAATTAAATAATTTATTAGCTGTGTCGTTTTTGGAAAATCAATATGTCCCTTTTTATCAAATGGGGTAACCATCGCAGTTGAAATCCGGCCAAATTGAATCATTACTACACTCCCTTTACTTAACTTTATATATCAGTTTTCTCGTACAAGGAATGATCTTTTTCTAATTGAAATGTATCATGTAAAGCATTTACCGCTTTAATTAGATCATTTTGCTTTACTAGCACCCAAATGGTAGTATGACTATCTGCAGATTGTAAAATTCTTATTTCTTGTTCAGATAATGCTGTTACAATTTTGGATGCCACTCCTGGTACACCTTGCATGCCAGCGCCAACTACTGAAACCTTTGCACACTCCTTCTCTACTAATGGATTATGGCCTAAGTCTTTCAAAATTTCAATTGCTCTATCCGTCATTTCTTCAGTTACTGTATAATTAACACCATTCGGATAAATATTGATAAAGTCCACGCTAATTCCTTCATTTGCCATTGCTTTAAATACTTCTGCCTGCAAATTATATTGATCCTTTTTGGCCTGAACCTTAATTTGTGTGATGTTGGAAAGATGGGCAATTCCTGTTACAATTCGTTCTCTAAAATCTATCCCTCTTCGTTCTTTATTTAATGTTGTAACGAGAGTACCTAAGTGATCACTATAAGTTGAACGAATTCGAATTGGGATCTTCGCCTGCATAGCCATCTCCACTGCACGTGGATGAATAACCTTTGCCCCCTGATAGGCCATATTGCACACTTCTGTGTAAGTAACAACAGATAAAGGACGGGCATTTTCTGCAATACGAGGATCAGCTGTCATGATACCATCAACATCCGTAAATATATCAATCCATTCTGCATTTAATGCAGCACCTAGAGCTGCGGCAGAAGTATCACTTCCACCTCTCCCTATCGTCGTCACATCCCCATTTTTGGCAATCCCCTGAAATCCCGCAACAACAATGACATCATATACTTCAAGCTCTTTAAATAACCGATCACATTTCATATCAATAATTTTTGCATTTGTATGCTCATTATTAGTCCGAAAGCCTGCCTGTGCGCCAGTTAAAGCTGTAGCATGAATCCCATTTTCTAAAAGCATATTCGTAAAAACAATACTAGAAATGACTTCTCCACAAGATAGTAAAAGATCACTTTCTCTTTTATTGATCATCGTTTTTTTTGTTTCAATCAAGGATAGAAAAGTATCAGTTGCATAAGGATCACCTTTTCTACCCATGGCTGATACAACAACTACTACCTTACCCCCATCAGACAATGCTTTTTTAATATGCTTTAATGCATATGCTCGACTTGCCGCATCACGAACAGACGTGCCCCCATATTTTTGTACAATTATTTTCATTGCTACACCTCTATAAAAATCTCTTCTTTGTAATAAATGAAGGGGCGGAGCTTTGCTATATATAATAAACGCATCGAATAATTCTGATTAAAAGGTAGCTTAGATATTGTTAATTACTGCTTGGCTACGCTCACACCACCAAAGAAATTGTATGCTTAAATGGAACCTATCATCTTACTTTACTAAACCAAGATTAATTAAACTCTCTGCAATTTGAACAGAGTTCCATGCTGCTCCTTTCAGTAGATTGTCAGATACGACCCACATGTGAAATCCTTTTGAATTATCTAAATCCTTACGAATCCGACCAACAAAAACATCACATTTTCCTACACAATCTGCGGGCATTGGATATATTTGATTTTCTGGATCATCCTGTAAAACAATTCCTGGTGCATTTTTTAACAATTCTTTAATTTCTTGAGAGCTCACTCCTTCTTCATTCACTTCAAAATAGATTGATTCGGAGTGACCAGTTGCAACAGGTAATCGAACACAAGTAGCGGCTACCTGAAGTTCAGGAAGATGCATGATTTTCTTCGTTTCATTAATCATTTTCATCTCTTCAAAAGTAAATCCGTTCTCGTCGAATTTATCAATTTGTGGAATAGCATTAAATGCTATTTGATAATGTTTTTTATCTCCTTTTACAGGAAGAATGGCTGGTTCATATGGCTCTTCATTTAATATCGCTTTTGATTGCTCTTTGAGTTCTTCAACTGCAGCAGCACCTGATCCTGACACAGCTTGATAAGTAGAAACAATCACTTTTTCAAGACCGAATTTTTGACGGATAGGCTCTAGTGCAACGACCATTTGTATGGTCGAACAGTTAGGATTCGCGATGATTCCTTTATGATTATGGATATCTCCTTCATTCACTTCAGAAACTACAAGAGGAACATTTTCATCCATTCTGAAAGCACTCGTATTATCGACAACAATGGCTCCATGTGCAACCGCATGCCGTGCAAATTCTTTAGATACACTTCCTCCAGCACTGAATAGAGCAATATCCACGTCTGCAAAACTTTCAGACGTTGCTTCCTGTACGGTTAGCTTTTCACCTTTATATCGAACTGTATTTCCTGCTGAACGGGCAGAGGAAAGTAATGTTAACCTCGAAATAGGGAAATCCTTTTTCTCTAATGATTGTATCATTTGTTGACCAACTGCACCTGTAGCGCCTAATACTGCAATATGATATCCTTTTTTCTGTTCCATTAATACATTCCCCTCTCAATTAAATATATTTTTCTAGCAAAAAGCACAATAAAAAACTTAATGAATTTTCTTATAATAGAATCCATTTTAACATATTCGTTCTTTAAAGTAATAAACTTTTGCTAGAAAACAGGGGTTACATTTCGTCTTTATATTTTTCAACAATAACTGGCTGTAACTGCCTGCCATTAATGGCTGATTCAATTGTTTCAGTGAGTGCAGTCATCCTTGCAACCATAGAATTCGGCTTCTTTACAGGGTCATCTTGGCCAAACGGAATAAAGTAAATGTTTTTTGTTGCCATTAGTCTCATTAAATTTACTCCATTTAATCCAAGCGCATCATTTGTTGACATTCCTAAAACAACAGGCCTCTGATTTCTTAATGTTGCTTTAGCTGCCATTAAAACCGGGGAATCTGTCATGGCATTAGCAAATTTACTCATGGAATTACCTGTTAATGGTGCAATGACCATACAATCCAATGGTATTTTTGGACCTAGAGGCTCTGCTTTGACAATCGAGTCAATCACTTTATTCCCTGTCAAATCTTCAATTCTTTGAACCCAATCCTCACCTTTTCCAAATCTTGTTTCTGTACTTTTCACTGTAAACGTTACAACCGGAAGTACCTCAGCTCCTGACTGAACAAGCTTCTCAATTTCTGGGAACACCTCATCATACGTACAATGTGACCCTGTTAGACCAAAGCCGATACGTTTTCCTTTTAAACTCATTTTTTATTCCCCTTTCGGATCTTCATATCATCTTGTATTAGCTGAGAAAGAACTTTCGCTAATATTTTCCCTGCTGTTTTCGGAGCAACAATTCCAGGTAATCCAGGGGCAAGCAGAGCCTTGATTCCCCTTTTTTCTGCATATCTGAAATCTGTTCCCCCAGGCTTTGAGGCTAGATCGATAATTAATGTATGAACAGGCATCTTTGCAATAACAGAGGACGTAAAAACCAAATGAGGAATGGTATTAATGCAAATATCTGCGTCTTTAATTTCATTTTCTAAATCATTCAAATGAAAAGGGTTCAGCCCCATTTCAGTTATCCTTGCAATATGTTCCGTTTTCCTTGCACCTACTTTTACTTTTGCTCCGAGTGCATCAAAGATTCTAGCCACACTCATTCCTACTCTTCCTAAGCCAAGAACTGTAATGTTTGATCCATGGATGGTTATATCAGTATGCTGAATAGCCATCATAATAGTTCCTTCTACTGTTGGAATTGAATTATAGATAGCAACATCATCACGTTCAAATAGATTAACGAGTCGCCTATTTGCTTGTTTTGTAATACTATCTAAATATGAATTGCTAATACCAGAGTAAATTGTACAATGTGGAGGTGTTTCCAATAGCATCTCTTTTCTCAATATCACCTTTTCATTTGAAAATATCGTTTCTATTTGACCATCTAGACTTGTACCCGGCACTGGTAATATAACAACATCTTTATTTGAAAACTCCACTTCATCTATTTTTTCTTTGACAGCCCCTGTAAAGGCATGGTCTAATTGTTCAAAGCCAATTAATGAAAGCTTGGCATCCAATTCGGTTAAATTCCGAATGATTTCTAACTGCCTCGCATCACCGCCGATGACAGCGATTTGTACGTCTGTTAGCATGAAACCCTCACCTTCTTCTAAAGAATGAACAGGTATTGTTTTTATTAACTACTTCAACATCTTATGTATGTTAGCGTAATTCGGTGAGCTTTCCACAAAAAGAAAAGGGATGCCTCAAAGTCATTAAATAGACTTGCGAGACAGCCCAAAACGGATTATCTATTCAATTAAGGATTAATATAATTGATTACTCCTCCTCCGGCATATCTAAAATAATCATATCTGATCCAATTTTTTTTATATGACTCCAAGGTACTCTTATTTCTTCACCCTGTCTCTTGAGTCCAAACCATTTTAAAGATGGGATGACTAATGATTGTATTTGTCCACTTTTTTCATTAATTTCAAGGTCAGTCTGACCCAAAACCCCTAATCTTTCTGCTCTCTTTACATCGACGATTTCTTTTCCGCTTAGTTCGCTAAGTCTCATCCTTATCCCCTCCATTCCTCCTCCTCTATATATTCATATCATTGAAAAAAAGCTTTTATACTAAGAAAAACATAATCTCCTTCGGAACAATCTAAGTTCAGATTGTTACTGCGAAGATTATTCACAGCACTTTCCTTAGCGGTCACACATTCGTCCTGTACGTCGTAGCTAGATATTTCCCATACTAGGGAAAAGATATACTTTAAATTTAGGCAATGTTAAACTTCTCTGTTGATTTCCGTTTCAGGCACTAAAGCGTAGCGTGCGGTCCGGAAGCCTCCTCGTCGCTATCGCTCCTGCGGGGTCTCCCTTTGACTCGCTTCTCCCGCAGGACGTTGAATAATCGACCCCGAATAAACACCGCACGAAGGAAATGCGAATGCATTTTCGAGGATCTCGCGCCTGCAGCGAGAATCAACAACAAAATAGCATTATCAACACTACGCTTTAACACATCCTAAATTTAAAAATAAAAACAGCCTATAAAATCATATAGACTGTTTCAATTTATATTTATATATTTTTCGGTAATTCTCCATTAGGACTAATAAGGGCAATTGAATAGTTTTCTGTAAATATTGAATTTGCCACTTTATCCACACCTTGTTTCGTAACTGTATCGATTTGTTCAAGAATTTCATCTAAAGATCGATGTCTTCCAAGTAGAAGCTCATTTTTCCCGTTTCTGCTCATTCTGCTATTTGTACTTTCCAAACTTAGCATAAGACTTCCTTTTAGCTGCTCTTTACTATTTTTTAATTCTTTTTCTGTAATGCCTTCTTTTTTCAAAATTCTTAGTGTTTCCTGCATTGTGTCGAATAAAACATCTAATTGCTTAGCTCCTGTTCCACCGTAAAGAGTCACCATCCCAGTATCTTTGTAAGCTGAGTGGTAAGAAAAAACAGAATACGCGAGACCTCTTTGCTCCCTGACATCTTGGAATAAACGACTACTCATACTGCCGCCAAGGATATTATTCAAAATAATTAAGTTATACATATTATCATGTCCAACTTGAAGACCCTCGAAACCAATACATAAATGAGCTTGCTCTGTTTCTTTTTTTCGAACAATGCGATTAGCGTGGAATGTAGGGTTTTGTGCTACGTTTTCGTGTTTTCCACCCTCATAAGAACCAAAATATTTATCAACTTCACGAATGAAGGAATCGGAAATATTCCCAGCAATTGAAACGACCACTTTATCAGGCGTGTACATATTATGAACATATTCCTTAAGTTTATCTCCATTAAATGTATCTAATGTTTCTTCAGTACCTAAAATAGGGTAACCGAGAGGATGATTTTCATAGACCGCCTTACTAAGTAGATCATGTACTATATCATCAGGAGTGTCCTCATACATTTTTATTTCTTCAAAGACGACATTTTTCTCTTTATTTAATTCTTCTTTTACAAAGGTAGAATTAAAAAACATATCGGCTAATACTTCAAGTGCAAAATCTGCATGAGTATCAAGAACTTTTGCATAATAACAAGTATATTCCTTTGATGTAAAAGCATTCACTTGACCGCCAATGCTGTCAAATGATTCGGCAATCTCTCTAGCAGTCCTTGTTTTAGTACCTTTAAAAAACATATGTTCAAGAAAATGAGAAATCCCGTTATTCTTAAGATTCTCATCGCGAGACCCCGTCCCAATCCACACACCAATCGCGACAGAACGAACGGTTGGTATATTTTCTAATACGACTCTTACTCCATTTGGGCATGTATATTTCTTAATCAAATAATTTCCTCCTGTTCCTATCACAAAGCGAGAATCTAGTTAGTTTCTTTCATTATTACCTTTTCCCAAATTATAATAATCTATCGTTCTTTCGGAGCTTAAAAGTTCCGATACGGTTCCGATTTGTAAATTTCTTTGCTTTAGCAGCAAAATTAATTGATCTAATGATTTTGCTGTAGGATCTGTTGGGTGCATTAAGATCATGGACCCATTGTCAACCTTACTCATGACACGATTCAATAATTGTTCAGGAGTTGGCTTTCTCCAATCTACTGTATCTACTGTCCACATCACTGTTCCTAGGTTTTCCTCAGCTGCAATTTGGACGGTTTCATTTCTATAACTTCCACTTGGGGGAGCAAACCACTTTATTGGTTTTTCAGTTATTGCCTTAATCACTTCATTTGTTTTCTGTATTTCTTCCCTTGTTTTGCTAGACGATATTATCTCCATATTTGGGTGTGTAAAGGAATGGTTGCCAATTTCATGTCCAGCAGCCTCAATCATTCTTGCTAATTCGGGGTTATTTTGAGCCCATCTTCCTTCTAAGAAGAAGCTAGCAGAAACATTATGTTTTTTCAGCGTTGCTAACATATCCGTTAAATATTCATTTCCCCATGCAACATTTATTAAAAAACTAACCATTTGTTTTTCTGGATGACCTTTATATATCGGATTAGGCGGCAAATCGCTTAAATTAATTTTTGGTTTTACTTGCTGAAAAACCAATTTTTCCTCATTAAATATCCCATTTTGCTTCATTTTTTTATAAGAAGCATCTATATCTACTTGTAATCCATTAAGTCCGGGAATCGCTTTCCAGACTCGATCAATTTTTGCATCTTGGGGTGGAATATAATAATCTTCAGATTTATTTTCAATTTCTTTGTATAATACATCTTTTTCCTTCATTACAAAAACAGAATCTGACTTTAATCCTAGTACATATTGGTTCGTAAACGGATTATTGACAAGAAAAATTGCAAATATAAAAATAATGCTGAAACTCGTTATTTTCTTCATCTAACATGCCTCCTTCACTAAACAATATGTTTAGTGAGGACAAGGTAGAACGAGCCACTTTTAGCAAAATCCTTGTTTTTTAGTATGTATATGGAAAGAGTCAGGAGGGACCCCCCTGACTCTGCATTTCATATCATATTAAATTAATTGGGCTTTTTATCTTACTGCCCGGCTTTTTCCTTTTGCTCACGCTGTTCACGAAGAACGACTTTACGAGATAAATTTACACGGCCTTGCTTATCAATTTCAGTTACTTTCACAAGCAATTCATCACCAATTGATACTACATCCTCAACTTTTCCAACACGTTCTTCGGCAAGCTCAGATATATGCACAAGTCCATCCTTGCCATTGAATATTTCTACAAATGCACCGAATTTTTCAATTCGTTTTACTTTTCCAAGATACATTTGTCCAACTTCAACCTCACGAATAATGTCTTCAATAATCTTCTTAGCCTTTTGGTTCATTTCCTCATTTGTTGAAGAAATGAAAACTGTACCATCTTGCTCAATATCAATTTTTACACCAGTTTCTTCGATTATCTTGTTAATTTGCTTTCCACTTGGCCCAATGACATCGCGAATCTTATCTGGATTAATTTTCATTGTTAAAATTTTCGGAGCATATTTAGAAAGCTCCACTCTCGGCTTGGCAAGTGTACTTAGCATAGAATCTAGAATTTGCATGCGGCCTTTTTTAGCCTGCTGAAGTGCTTCTTCTAATATTTCACGAGAAAGACCTTCGATTTTTATATCCATCTGAAGTGCCGTAACTCCATTTGACGTACCAGCAACCTTAAAGTCCATATCTCCCAAATGGTCTTCCATACCTTGAATGTCAGTTAAGATAGAATAGTGCTCACCAGATTTGATAAGACCCATAGCAATACCCGCTACTGGAGCTTTAATTGGAACACCAGCATCCATCATTGCAAGAGTACTTGCACAAATACTTGCCTGTGATGTAGACCCATTAGACTCTAAAACTTCGGAAACTAGACGTACTGTATAAGGAAAATCCTTTTCAGATGGAATTACCGGCTCTAATGCACGTTCCCCCAAAGCACCATGGCCAATTTCGCGGCGGCCAGGTCCTCTCATAGGTCCAGTTTCACCAACGCTAAAATTAGGAAAATTATAATGATGCATGAACCGCTTTTCCTCTTCAATTCCTAATCCATCCAGAATCTGAACATCACCCAGCGCTCCTAAAGTACACACGCTTAGAGCTTGTGTTTGTCCACGAGTAAATAATCCTGAACCATGAGTACGTGCCAAAAGACCAACTTCTGAGGAAAGTGGGCGAATTACATCAAGTCCACGTCCATCTGGGCGAACCTTTTCTTCAGTGATTAATCTTCGCACTTCACCCTTCACAATCTTATCAAGAATCTGTTTCACTTGTTTCAGGTCATCATCATTTGCTTCCTGCTCTTCAAATTTAGCTATTACATCATTCTTAACTGACTTAATTGCAGCTTCACGAGCATGTTTTTCCTGAACTTGAATAGCTGTAATCATTTCTTGTTCGCAAAGAGTACGAACCTCAGCTTCCAAATCTTTATCAAGCTCATATAGTTCAATTTCAAGTTTTTCTTTACCAATTTCAGCTACAATTTCTTCTTGGAAAGCGATTAAACGCTTTATTTCCTCATGACCAAACATAATTGCTTCAAGCATTACTTCTTCAGGAACTTCATGGGCACCCGCTTCAACCATGTTAATGGCATCTTTCGTTCCTGCAACAACTAAATGGATATCACTATTTTCTGCTTGATCAACAGTTGGATTGATAATAAATTCTCCGTCTACTCGACCAACACTTACACCAGCAATCGGCCCGTCAAAAGGAATATCTGATACACATAGTGCTAAAGATGATCCAAACATTGCAGCCATTTCAGATGAACAATCTTGATCAACACTCATGACCATGCTTACTACTTGTACTTCGTTACGAAAACCATCAGCAAATAATGGACGAATAGGTCTGTCAATTAAACGGCTCGCTAAAATTGCTTTTTCACTAGGACGCCCTTCTCTCTTAATAAAACCGCCTGGAATTTTACCAACTGCATACAATCTCTCTTCATAATTTACTGTTAATGGAAAGAAATCTAAATTTTTTGGTTCTTTAGATGCTGTTGCTGTACTTAATACCGCAGTATCATTATAACGAACTAAAACAGCTCCGTTTGCTTGTTTCGCCAATTGCCCAATTTCAACGGATAACTTACGTCCAGCCCAATCTATAGAATAAATATGCTTATCTTGTCCCATATTTGTAACCCCTCTCTACCTTTTCACAATGGAGGTTTAGCGAATAGTCTTGGAACCCTAAACCTTAAACCTTAAACCTTAAACTTATCAAAAAGCATAAATGCTCTAAATATATAAATGTATGTGTATAACTAGTATGTACATTTTTATTATAAGTTAAAATCATTCTTTATGTATGTAAACAAGTGTTCTTTTTAAGCTAATAAAAAAGCGGGAAAAATCCCGCTTCTCTAATTATCGACGTAAACCTAACTTATTAATTAACACACGGTAACGTTGAACATCTTTGTTACGTAAGTAAGTTAACAGGTTACGACGTTTACCTACCATTTTCAAAAGACCGCGACGTGAGTGGTGATCTTTCTTATGAGTACGTAAATGATCGTTCAATTTATTAATTTCTTCTGTAAGGACAGCGATTTGAACCTCTGGAGAACCAGTATCATTCTCATGAGTTTTATACTCATTGATTAGCTCATTCTTACGTTCTTTAGTGATTGCCATCCGTTTCACCTCCTGATTTCTATCCCCGATTACTGAGCAAGCGTCGGTGACTCGACTTGCCAAGCAATGGTTCTTTTGATACGTTAATAAGAATACAACTTTTTATGACAAAATGCAAGGCTAAACATTATTTTTTTCAAAGTAGACAAGAGCTTTCTTTTTATCTTTTTCTATTTGAGCGATAAGTTCTTTTATTCCAGAAAATTTCTGTTCATTTCTTAAATGTAAATGCCACTCTACTGTAACTTCCTGCCCGTATATATCTTGATCAAAATTAAAAATATGCACTTCAATTGATGGTTTTTGAGCTAATTCATTATTAAAGGTAGGTTTATAACCAATATTACATACCCCTTCATTCCAAATACCATGAACGAATAAGCGAACACAATAAACGCCAACTGGAGGAATTAGATAATCACCTAATAAGTCAATATTAGCTGTTGGAAACCCGATTGTCCTTCCCCGTTTATCCCCATGAATAACAGTGCCAGTAGTCGTATAGGATCTCCCAAGTATTGACGGTATCTTTTCCATTTTTCCCTCATGGATTAAAGATCGAATCAATGTCGAGCTTATCTTTTCATCATCATTAGAAGATAATTTAGGGACAACTGTATAAGCGAATTTATTCCGAGAATGAAATAGCAATGTTTCCATTGTCCCTTTTCCCATTTTGCCATACGAATAGTCAAATCCTGCAATTACATGCTGAACATTCAATGCAATTAAATATTGATCTACAAATTCTTGCGGCAATAAATTCGCAAACTCCCGGGAGAAATTTATTATATATAAATAATCAATGCCTAAACTCGACATAATATTGATTTTATCTTTTAAAGGAGTTATGTACTCAACATGCCTTTCACTTTTTCCTAAAACCACGGATGGATGAGGATCAAAAGTCATGACAGCACTTTTATACCCTTTTTCTTCTGCAATTGCTTTTGCCTGTAAGATTACCTTTTGATGTCCTAAATGTACACCATCAAAATAACCTAATGCCATTGCTAGTTCTGGATTTTCATTTTTCTTCATTTGATGCGGATGGTTTATTGAAATAATTTCCATGCTAATTCACCTTTTTTCTATCAGAACCTAAATACTACAAGTCATTTCGTAAAACCTTAACTGGCTTCATTAAACCAGGCTTTTGCTGGTGATGTTCATATATGGCAAGTGCCAAGCCAGAATCTGTTTCGAGAACGATGGGACCTTTAACTTTTATTAAAAAATCTGGGATTTGTAAAACGGCTCCGTTTTTCACTTTCTTTGCTAATGTATCATTTATTGTATATTTCGGCAAATGAGAAAGCGCGGTTTCAAGAGGGTGAATAGATTCAGAAAGTGTTCCTTGCCCTGTCCTATTTTCAATTTCTTCAAATGTCAAACAATCTTGTACTGCAAATGCAGCAGATTGAATTCTTTCAAGGTTCGACATATGGGCTGGGTAACCAAGTTCTTCTCCGATCATGACTGCTAATGTTCTAATATATGTCCCTTTACTGCAAGCAACTCTAAAGCGAAATTGAATGGTTTCTCCAACAAAAATGTCCCGATTATCTAAAAGCTCAATTGAATAAATCGTTACCTTTCTTGTTGGCCTTTCAACCGTTATTCCTTGTCTTGCATATTCATACAGTCTTTTCCCATTCACTTTTACAGCTGAATACATTGGTGGAGTTTGTGAGATTTCACCTGTTAACTTAGCCAACACAGCTAAGATTTTTTCCCTTGAGATAGGCTGGTTTACTTTCTTTTTATCAATGATTTCACCAGAAGAATCTTCTGTAGACGTAGAATAGCCAATAGTTACTTCTCCTTCATAAGCTTTTCCTGCATCTGTTATATATTCTGCTATTTTTGTCGCTCTTCCCAAACAAATTGGCAATACTCCTGTGACATCCGGATCTAAGGTTCCAGTGTGACCAATTCTCTTCATCTTTAGGATTTTCCGAAGTTTAAAAACACAATCATGTGAAGTCATTCCCTTTGGTTTATATAGGGGCAATATTCCTTCCAAAAAATTTCCCTCCTGCCTGAAGAAATGTTCGAAAAAAATGGATAGACGATTGTCTATCCATTTTTATCCAACTTAATCTTCTTTATCTTTCGTTCGTTCTTCATCTTGGATTTGATGTAGTAAAGATTCTATACGATTGCCATAATCAATAGATTCATCAAATTCAAAGAAGATTTCTGGCGTTTTCCGTAAACGTATACGCTGACCAATCTCCGAACGAATAAATCCCTTTGCTTTTGCAAGGCCTTTAAGCGTATTTTCTCTTTGTTCCTCATTGCCAAGAACTGATATATAAACTGTTGCCTGCTGGAGATCACCTGTTACTTGAACATCCGTTACCGTTACAAATCCAACACGTGGATCCTTAATTTTTCGTCCGATAATTTCTCCAAGTTCCTTCTTCATTTGTTCTCCAACTTTATTTGCTCGTAGGCTCATATACATTCACCCTTTTCTTAAAGCCACTCAATATCGGTAATAGTTCGTTCAATTTCTGGAAACGAATCAATTAATTTTAGGGCATTTTGTAATTCATGCTCTGTTGAAACTTTGGAGGCAGATACTGCAATGATGGCTATTTTCGTACGCTGCCATAAATCTTGAAAATCTACCTCTGCGACAGATACATTATATCTTTGCTTCAGACGAGACAATATTCTTTGCAATACAGCCCGTTTTTCTTTTAAAGAATTTGTGTCATAAATAATGCATTCACAAGCTGCTAAGCCAATAATCATTTGCGCTCAATTTCTTGCATAATATATGCCTCAATAACGTCTCCTTCTTTAACGTCATTGAAGTTTTTAATCGTGACACCACATTCATATCCTTGACTCACTTCCTTAGCATCATCTTTGAAGCGTTTCAATGCATCAATTTCTCCTTCAAAGATTACAATACCATCACGGATTAGACGGACTCCGCTGTCACGTGTAATTTTTCCATCCGTCACATATGAACCAGCAATTGTTCCTACTTTAGATACTTTAAAAGTTTGACGAACCTCTGCCTGACCAATAATCTTTTCTTCAAATTCTGGATCAAGCATTCCTTTCATCGCTAATTCTATCTCTTCAATAACTTTATAAATGATTCTATGAAGACGAATTTCAACGCCTTCCGCGTCAGCCGCACGCTTAGCATTATTATCAGGGCGGACATTAAATCCAATAACAATTGCATTAAACGCTGACGCAAGTGTTATATCAGATTCATTGATAGCCCCAGCACCTGTATGAAGAATTCTTACATTTACACCTTCAACATCAATTTTTTGCAATGCTGTTGTAAGTGCTTCTGCAGATCCTTGAACATCTGCCTTTACAACAATATTAAGATCTTTCATTTCACCTTGTTTCATATGTTCAAACAAGTTATCCAAGCTAACACGTTTTTTTTCATTGCGCTGTGCTTGTAATGCTTGCTGAGCACGAGCCTCTCCAATTTGACGAGCTGTTTTCTCATCAGGCAATACAGCGAAACGATCTCCTGCCTGAGGGACATCATTTAATCCTGTAATTTCGACTGGTGTTGATGGTCCAGCATGTTTAACTCGGCGACCAAGATCATTAACCATTGCTCGTACACGTCCATAAGTGTTCCCAACAACGATTGGGTCACCTACTTTTAAAGTTCCATTCTGAACTAATAAAGTTGCCACCGAACCACGGCCCTTATCTAACTGTGCTTCGATTACCGTTCCTACAGCATTGCGGTTAGGGTTTGCTTTATATTCCTCTACTTCACTAACCAGAAGGATCATTTCAAGTAGATTGTCAATACCCTCCCCTTTTAGCGCAGAAATTGGTACAAAAATAGTATCCCCGCCCCAAGCCTCAGGAACTAAACCGTATTCTGTTAATTCTTGCATAACTCGGTCAGGATTTGCAGCTTCTTTATCCATTTTATTAACTGCGACGATAATTGGTACTTCAGCTGCTTTTGCATGATTAATTGCTTCTACTGTTTGCGGCATTACACCGTCATCTGCTGCAACTACCAAGATTGTAATGTCGGTTACTTGTGCACCGCGGGCACGCATTGTCGTAAACGCAGCATGTCCTGGAGTGTCTAAAAATGTAATTTTTTTACCATTTTCTTCTACTTGATATGCCCCGATATGCTGTGTAATTCCGCCTGCTTCACCAGCAGTTACCTTTGTGTTTCGAATAGAGTCCAATGTTGTTGTTTTTCCATGGTCAACGTGACCCATTATCGTAACTACAGCAGGACGTTCTACTAATTCCGCATCACTGTCTTCAGTGAAATATACTTCTAAATCGGTTACGTCAATATGAACTTCTTCTTCAACTTCTACACCATAGTCACTTGCAATTAATTCAATCGCATCTTTGTCAAGTTCTTGATTGATCGTTGCCATAACTCCAAGCATAAATAACTTTTTAATAATCTCTGAAGGTTCACGTTGTATCTTTTTAGCAAGCTCCGCAACAGTTAAGGATTCGCTGAAAGTAATTTTTGCTGGTAGTTCTTTCACTTTTTTAGGAGCTTGTGCAGCCTGAGTTTGCTGGATTCTCCCTTTATTATTATTTTTGTTCTTATTGTTCTTATTGTTCTTATTTTTATTAAAAGTCTTGTTTTCTTGATTTTGTTTTTTACCTTCACCTTGTTTGTTAGAAGGTTTATTCATTTTATTATTAACTATAGCAGAATCCACATTATCAGAAGATGAATGGGCTTTTGGTTTTATTTGAGCTTGTTTAGAACTTTGTTGGTTCTGAACAGGCTGCTTATTTTGTTTTTGAGGTTGCTTTTCATCTTTCTTCCCGTAAAGACTGTCTAATTTTTGTATGGCCGATGCTTCTATTGTTGTCATATGATTGGAAACCTCTATATTCATGTCTTTTAATTTTATAATAACGTCTTTACTAGATACATTATGTTTCTTTGCATATTCGTAAACGCGTATTTTACTCACACTTTCACCCCCGCTGGAATTAATCGAGCAACGACTTCAGTTTTTTTGCAAATCCATCATCTAAAACAGCCACAACAACCCGAGCATCTTTTCCTATAGCATGACCAAGCAATTCTCGATTTTCAACAAGCTTATAAGGAACTTCATAGGATTTACATTTATTTGTCACTTTTTTTGTCGTGTTAACAGAAGCGTCCGCTGATAACAATATGAGCTTCGCTTTACCGTTTCTTATTTCTTTGATAGTTAGCTCTTCACCCGAAGTAATTTTTCGTGCCCGATTCGCTAAGCCAAGCAATGACATCCATTGATTATCGTTCATTTGGATTGTCGTTTCTCCTTCTCTATGAGCTCAATTAGCTCTTCATAAATAGAATCATCTATTGAAACATCTAAATGGTTGGCTAAAATATTTTTCTTTTTTGCTAGCATTACTGCTTCCTTTTCTTTAGAAAGGTATGCGCCTCGACCAGATTTTTTTCCTGTTAGGTCAACCGACACTTCCCCTTCCTTAGAGCGAACGATGCGAACGAGTTCTTTTTTCGGTCTCATTTCACCGGTTGCAACACATTTACGCATTGGAACTTTTTTACGATTGTTCACGATCATTCACCTCTATTAATCCATATCATCTTGCAAATCAAGTTGATCTTCATCTTCAAGCTCATTATTTTCAAAATTCAACAATGTTTCCTCACGTGGATACATTCCGATTTCACGAGCTTCTGACTCCGATTTTATGTCAATTTTCCAACCGGTTAATTTAGCTGCTAATCTTGCGTTTTGCCCACGCTTTCCGATTGCCAAGGAAAGCTGATAATCAGGAACAACAACTGTAGTAGCTTTATCATTTTCATTCACAATGACATCAAGAACCTTAGAGGGACTTAAAGCATTGGCAACGAAAATAATTGGGTCTGGAGACCATTTTACAATATCGATCTTTTCACCTTTCAATTCATTCACGACTGCTTGAACACGAGTTCCTTTAGGTCCAACACATGAACCTACCGGATCGACTTCTTCATTATCAGAATGAACGGAAATTTTCGAACGATCTCCCGCTTCACGAGCAACCGATTTAATTTCTACTGTACCATCGTATATTTCTGGAACTTCGATTTCAAATAATCTTTTTAGTAGGCCAGGGTGAGTTCTTGAAACAAAAATTTGTGGTCCTTTTGTTGTTTTCTCAACCTTTGTAATAAAAACTTTAATCCTGTCATGAGGTTTATACTGCTCGTTCGGCATTTGTTCATTAGCAGGTAGAATGGCTTCAATCTTTCCAAGACTGACATAGATGAACTTGGAATCCTGACGCTGTACTATCCCTGTCATAATGTCTTCTTCACGGTCGATAAATTCAGAATAAATAATTCCTCTTTCTGCTTCTCGGACGCGTTGTGTTACGACCTGTTTTGCAGTTTGTGCTGCAATACGTCCAAAATCCTTAGGTGTAACTTCTAATTCCACAATGTCTTCAATTTGATAGTTCGGATTCATTCTTTGTGCATCTTCAACTGAAATTTCCAGTCTAGTATCAAATACTTCATCCACCACTTCTTTTCGTGCAAAAACTCTCATTGTACCGCTTCCAAGATTCAAATCAATGCGAACATTTTGAGCTTGATTAAAATTCCTGCGGTATGCGGAAACCAACGCTGCCTCTATCGCATCAATTATGACATCTCTTGAAATACCTTTTTCTTTTTCCAACAAAACTAGAGCATCCAACAATTCGCTGCTCATGAGATACTAATCCCCCTTTAATAGAAAAGCGCAAAGCGCCAATATCTTTATAAAATACTAATTATCATATTTATGAAAAAACCACTGCTAAACGTGCATTAGCCACTTTTTCATAAGGAATATCAATACTTTTCTTTCTCGTTTTTATTTTGATTTCAACTGTGGCAGTTTGGCCATCAAACTTTGTTAATATCCCTTCGAAGGTTTTTACACCGTCAATTGGCTCATATGTTTTAATAAAAACATTTTTACCTAATGCCTTTTCAAAATCCTTACCATTTTTAAGAGGGCGTTCAGCTCCAGGCGATGAAACTTCTAAGAAATAATTGTAAGGAATCGGATCAGCCTCATCAAGCTTGTCACTTAATTTCTCACTGACTTGCCCACACTCCTCAATATCAACACCTGTTTCCTTATCGATGAATACGCGAAGAAACCAATCTTTTCCTTCCTTTACATATTCAATGTCAACTAATTCTAATTTAAGCTCATCTAAAATTGGAGTGACTAATTTTTCTACTGTTTCAGTCACTTTGCTCATAATATCCCTCCTTTAGCTTCCTACTTAAGTTCGATTAGACGGGTAAAATTGTAAATTAATTGTATGATTGAAAATTTAGCGTACACAACACGAAAGAGTGGGTTGCCCCACTCTTCTTTTCGAGAGTTATCGTTAGTATTTCCACTAAAACTATACCATAACCATATTTTTAATGCAAATGGAAAAGCTTCCAATACATGGATTTCGGAATGCTTAGATAGTTTATTTATAAGAACCCAAATTGAAAAGTCTTGGCGTACAGCAAGTCCTTCAAACGAATGTTAGATTCTCTTATGCGAGTTTCTTAGCAGATAGTTAACCAATATTTCAATTTCTCTTTAGCACGTCATTCCTAAAAAAGAGAAAGCTGGTTTTGTTCAGGAAGTGATTCTAAGCATCCATGATTATCCAAATACTCAATGATTGTCTTAGATAATTTTCCTCTTTGCTGAAGATCTTCTTTGGACAAAAACTCTCCTTCTTCCCTAGCTTTAACTATATTTAAAGCAGCGTTCGTTCCAAGACCAGGAATTGAATTAAAAGGAGGAATAAGTGATTTTCCATCAATGATAAACTCGTTGGCGCTAGAGCGATATAAATCTACCTTCTTAAAGCTAAAGCCACGTTCTATCATTTCAAGTGCAAGCTCCATCACGGTTAAAAGATTTTTTTCCTTTGTAGAAGCATCTAAACCCTTTGCATTTATTTCTTCTATAACTGAACGAATGGATTGAGACCCTCTTACCATTGCACCAATATCGAAATCCTCAGCGCGAACAGAGAAATATGCTGCGTAATACAAGAGAGGATGATGAACTTTAAAATATGCAATCCTTACCGCCATCAACACATAGGCAGAAGCGTGCGCTTTAGGGAACATATATTTGATTTTTTTACAAGAATCAATATACCATTCTGGAACACTATTTTTTCTCATTTCTTCTTCCATCTCGTCTGTTAATCCTTTACCCTTACGGACTGATTCCATAATTTTAAAAGCGAATGCAGGTTCCAGCCCTTGGTAGATTAAATAGACCATTATATCATCACGACACCCGATTACTTCACTTAATGTACATATTTTATTGTGAATGAGCTCTTGAGCATTTCCAAGCCATACATCTGTTCCATGGGACAATCCTGATATTTGAACGAGTTCTGAAAAAGTTGTCGGCTTCGTATCTTCTAACATTTGCCTTACAAATCTTGTTCCAAACTCTGGAATACCAAGTGTTCCTGTTTTACACATAATTTGCTCTTCCGATACACCAAGAGATTCTGTACCGCTAAATATTTTCATTACTTCCGGATCATCTGTAGGTATTGTTTTTGGATCAATCCCGCTTAAATCTTGAAGCATACGTATAACAGTCGGATCATCATGGCCAAGAATATCGAGCTTTAATAGGTTATCATGGATGGAATGGAAATCAAAATGGGTCGTCTTCCATTCTGAATTTTTATCGTCTGCTGGAAATTGAATTGGTGAGAAATCATAAATATCCATATAATCAGGCACAACGATTATTCCTCCAGGATGCTGTCCTGTGGTCCTTTTAACTCCGGTACAGCCTGAGGCAAGCCGCTCAACTTCGGCACCTCTTAATTGAAGATTATTATCTTGTTGATAGGCTTTCACATAACCGAATGCTGTTTTATCCGCAACAGTACCAATTGTACCTGCACGGTATACATAATCTTCTCCGAATAACACTTTCGTATAATTATGGGCACGAGGCTGATATTCACCAGAGAAGTTCAAATCAATATCAGGCACTTTATCTCCCTTGAACCCCAAAAAGGTCTCAAAGGGAATATCTTGTCCATCTTTTTTATATTTAGCTCCGCACCTAGGACAATCTTTGTCAGGGAGGTCAAAACCCGAGCCAACTGAGCCATCATTAAAGAATTCAGAATGCTTGCAGTCTGGGCAAACATAATGCGGAGGAAGAGGGTTTACTTCTGTGATTTCCGTCATGGTTGCAACTAAGGACGAACCAACTGAGCCCCGAGAACCTACAAGATAGCCATCATCTAATGATTTTTTTACAAGTTTATGAGATATAAGATAGATAACGGCAAATCCATGCCCGATGATACTTTTTAATTCTTTTTCCAGACGAGCTTCAACAATTTCTGGCAGGTTATCTCCATAAATTCGTCTTGCCATTGAATAGCTCATATTGCGCATTTCATCATCTGCGCCTTCAATTTTCGGCGTATAGAGATCGTCTTTAATTGGCTTAATTACATCTATCATTTCAGCAATTTTATTCGTATTCTCTACAACAATTTGTTTTGCCTTATCTTTTCCTAGGAATGAAAATAATTCAAGCATTTCATTAGTTGTACGGAAATGAACATCTGGAAGCCGATGTCGATTTAACGGGTTCGCTCCACCTTGAGAGCTTATAAGAATTTGCCGATAAACTTTATCATTAGGCTCTAAATAATGAACATTTCCAGTCGCAGCAACCGGCAGCTCCAGCTTTTCACCAAGTTTTACAATATTACTAATGATTTCCTCAAGCGCCTTCTCATTTTTTACTAGCTCAAGTTCAATTAAATGTGCATAAACCTCTTTGGGATGAACCTCCAAATAGTCATAAAATGCGGCAATTTCTTCAACTTCTTCTGGCGACTTTTGCATCATTCCCTCAAATACTTCACCTTTATCACAACCTGAGCCTACTAGGATTCCTTCACGATGTTTTTGAAGCTGAGATCTAGGTATACGCGGGACACGATAAAAATAATTCATATGGGAAATGGACACAAGTTTAAAAAGATTTTTTAAGCCAACTTCAGTTTGAGCAAGCAATGTGCAATGTGATGGCCTTGCTCTTTGATAAGCATTTCCTTCCCCCATATGATCATTGAATTGATCGTGATATTCAATTTCTTTCTCGGCTGAATCCTTAAGCATTTTTAGTAAGAGATAGCCTGTTGCTTCGGCGTCATATATGGCTCTATGATGCTGTGTTAGTTCAACATCAAATTTCTTCGCCAATGTATTTAATCGATGATTTTTCATGTTTGGATATAGGAATCTAGCTAGCTCTAATGTATCGATGACTGGATTTTCTGCCTTTCCAAGGCCGATTTTTTTGTAACCAACATTTAAAAAACCCATATCGAAAGAAGCGTTATGAGCAACTAGGATTGCATCATTCGTCCAGTTATAAAACTTTTTTAATACTTCATCTACCTCTGGTGCATTTTCCACAAGATCATCCGTAATTCCGGTTAAGTTTATGGTTGTTGCTGAGAGGGGATGGTGCGGATTAGCAAATGATTCAAAACGATCAATTATCTCTCCGTTTTGAATTTTTACCGCAGCAAGCTCAATGATCGTATCATAGACAGCAGATAAACCGGTTGTCTCGACGTCAAAAACGACATAAGTATCATCCGTTAACTTTCGATGAGAACTGTTATATGCGATTGGGACACCATCATCTACTAAATTTACTTCAACACCGTATAATATTTTTATATCATTCTTCTTTCCTGCACCAAATGCTTCAGGAAAGGACTGTACATTTGCATGGTCAGTAACAGCTATCGCCTTATGGCCCCATTTCTTCGCCTGTCCTATAAGAGTGCTTACAGATGTGACTGCATCCATTTGACTCATCGGAGTGTGAAGATGAAGTTCTACTCTTTTTTCATCCTCTGGTGCAGTATCTTTTCTTGTGTTTGGTTTAATCTCGTTAATATCATTTCCAATCATAACAAGATCACGGACAAATGTGTCGTTTTGAATGCTGCCGCGCACTTTTAGCCACATTCCTTTTTGAACTTGTTGAAACAATGCGGCATCTTCCTTATCACGAGAAAACATTTTGACAAGAATTGAACTTGTGTAATCCGTTATCTTAAAGGTTAAAAGTGTTCTTCCACTACGAAGCTCTTTTGTTTCGGCTGCAAATACATATCCTTCAATGGCTACTCTTCGTTCTTCATCAACTATATCAATCAGCTTTCTGTAATCAGCATCATCTTTAATTGTTAATCCAATCAGAAGAGGGCCATGAGCAGGTGCAGCATCGCCAGAAGCAGATTCCGCTTCTTTCTTTTGCATGTCTATCAATGCTTGGAGACCGCGTTCTTGATCCTCCCTTTGTTTCGCTTCTAAAAATCTTTGATACTCTTCACTTGATGCTTCAGTAGAAATTTCCGTATCAATTACTAATGCAGGAAAACCAAATGTCTCAAAAATACTTGAAATAATTCCAGCATATTTTCTTTTAATAGAGAGGCCTTCAGTGTCATTTCTCACATTAATAATAAGCTTGTTTCCTTGTACAGCAGGAATTTGCTCATTTAACAACTTAATAAGCGGAGGAGCCATTCCTTCCATTTCCTGAATGCAATATTGCCAATATCCTAATATCAAATGATCATTGAAAAATTGATTCCTTACTTCAATCGAAAAAGCAATCTTTGCTATATGAGAAAAGGATTGCTCTAATTTCTTTGTAAACAAGATAAAAATATCAAATGGCAAAATATGATCAAAACTGAAAAAGAAATGCCACTTTTTAGCGCGCTTTTCAATCACTACTTTATTGATTTCAGCTTGCTGTAAATGCTGCACGATTGTATCCTCCGTAAGCTGCAGCTGTTGGAGCAAGAGTTGGAATCGCTCTTTTTTTGCATGGGCTTCCTCCATCAATCTCTCTCCCATCCATAAATATTATATTTTGATTCATCTAAACACATATACAGACGAAAACTATTATAACATGAACTCTTAATTATGGTTTTTTTATAATTGCTTTGGAAAATAATTTTAATAAGGAAACTTTGGTTTATCAAGTCTTTCTCTAGTATACTTTTTCCTTTTCAGATAATTAAGTAAAATATTTATATTTTACTTAACATACTTATAAACTTACCTTTTTTACCAAAATAAAAGGATCCCTTAAAAGGAATCCGAATTATTTAAAGGGATGTTAAAATATTTGAAATCGTATCAGCTAATTGTTCTTTATAAACTTCCTGCACTTCACCAGTTTTACGTACCTTTACTTCAACTATACCTTCTGAAGCTTTCTTTCCAACAGTTATGCGAACTGGCAATCCAATGAGATCAGCATCTGCAAATTTTACTCCAGGTCTTTCCTGACGATCATCCATTAATAAATCGTAGCCTGCTTCTTTTAATCGTGAATAAAGCTCCTCTGCAAGCGCTGACTGATCATCATCCTTCATATTCACTGCAATTAAATGTAGATCAAACGGAGCAATATTCACAGGCCAAACAATTCCGTTTTCATCATGATATTGCTCAACGATTGAGGCCATCGTACGAGAAACCCCGATTCCGTAGCACCCCATAATCATAGGCTGGTTTCTTCCATTTTCATCTAAATAAGTTGCTCCCATAGCTTCACTATACCTTGTTCCTAATTTAAATACATGCCCCACTTCAATCCCTTTTGCAAATAGGATTGTTCCATTTCCATCAGGTGATAGATCTCCTTCTTGAATGAAACGCAGGTCTGTATATTGACTGACTTGAAAATCTCGAATTGGATTTACATTCTTATAATGATAATCCTCTTCATTTGCACCACACACAGCACTCGTTATGTTTTCAATTGCATTGTCTGCTACTATATCAACATTTGAAATTCCTACTGGTCCAAGTGATCCTATAGTACAGCCAAGGATTTCCTTCGTTTCATCTGCACTAGCTAGCTCTGCATTTGCTGCTCCAAATAAATTCTTTAATTTTATGTCATTAACTTCATGATCACCGCGAACTAAAACTAATACATATTTATCATCCACTTTAAATAGTAAAGATTTAATACATTGCTCTGCAGAAACATGAAGGAAGGATGAAACTTCTTCAATCGTTTTTTTATTTTCTGTTTTAACCTTTTCTAATTCCTCTATTTTTTCGCTGGTTTTTTCATACTTCGTAATGACTGGAGCCATTTCGATATTTGCAGCATAGTTGGAAGAATCGGAATAGGCAATTGTATCTTCACCTACTTCTGATAAAACCATAAATTCATGAGTATCTTTCCCACCCATTGCGCCTGAATCAGCTATGACTGCCCTAAAGTTTAAACCACAACGAGAAAAAATATTTATGTATGCTTGGTACATTTTTTCATATATATCATCAAGGCTTTTTTGAGTAGAATGAAAGGAATAAGCATCTTTCATTATAAATTCGCGTCCGCGTAATATACCAAAGCGCGGGCGCTTTTCATCTCGAAACTTTGTTTGGATTTGATAGAGTGTGATTGGTAATTTCTTGTATGTTTTTATTTCATCACGCACTAAGCTTGTAATCACTTCTTCATGGGTAGCTCCTAAGGCAAAATCTCTTGAGTGGCGATCTTTCAATCTCATCAACTCAGGACCATACGAATACCAGCGTCCTGACTCTTGCCATAGCTCTGCAGCCTGCATAGCTGGCATTAGCAATTCCACACCCCCCGCAAGGTCCATTTCTTCACGTACAATTGCTTCAATTTTACGCAGAACTTTATGTGCAAGTGGCAGATAGCTATAGATCCCGCTTGCATTTTGCCGGATAAATCCTGCTCTTAATAGTAATTGATGGCTCTTAATGTCTGCGTCTGCAGGATTTTCCTTTATTGTTGGAATTAAAATCTTACTTTGTTTCATCTTTACACCTCTATGTATATAATTCATGTATCGAAAACCAAAAATAAAGGGTCATTCTCTTATTAATAAATTAAGCGAGAAAAACGGCGCTTCATATCTTAAAAAGAGAATGTGACCCTTTATATTATTAATTGATATTTTTCTTTTTTAAAGGAAAAATCTTTGAATATCATTCCAAGTTACAACAAGCATTAATAGCATTAATAATGCAAAGCCGATAAAATGAACCATACCCTCTTTATGACGGTCTATTGGTTTTCCTCTAACTGCTTCAACTGCAAAAAACATGAGTCTCCCGCCATCTAATGCCGGTATCGGAAGCAAGTTCATTATTCCTAGATTTAGACTCAATATTCCAGCCCATTTCATTAAATAGAAAATACCTGATTTTGCAACGGTATCAGTTGACACATATATACCAACTGGTCCTGATAAGGCATCGATTGAAAATTGACCAGTCACCAATTTTCCAACCATAATAAAAATTTCCTTTGTCCAATTATAAGTTTCAATTGCCCCATTAGTTATTGCTTTAAGGGGTGATTTCTCATAAGGACTATAAACACCAATAATTCCTATTTTTTCAACTTTTCCTTTTTCACCTTCAACCTCCTGAACTTTTGGTGTAACTGGTATTGACATTTCTTTTCCATTTCTTTCAAGGATGAAGTTGAGCTCTTTATTAGGGTTTTTGCGAATGATCTCTACGACATCAGACCAGCTTGAAGTTTCTGCCCCATTGACGCTATGGATGATATCCCCTTGCTTTAAGCCCGCTTCAATAGCAGCACCATCAGGAGTTAATTTCCCAAGCTCAGGAGCATTTGACGGAATTCCTTGTAATAATCCAATTATGACAAATATAACAAACGCAAGTATAAAATTCATCATTGGTCCAGCAAAAATAGCCATTGCTCTTTGACCAAGTGTTTTTGAAGCAAATTGTCGATCATATGGTGCAATTAATGTTTCAGTTCCATCCTCAATAAGAACAGCACTTGGACTAATTGAGAAGGACTGAAGCTTTTCATCATTTTCACCTTCAACATATCCTTTTAGAATCAAATCATGCTCAATGTCTGCATGTTCTACCTCAATTACACGCGCATCTGGATACTTATCTTTTTGATTCAAGATGATTTTATTTACTTGTTCATTCTCATTAAATAATAAACCAACTCTAAATCCTGGTTTTATTTCTACAACCTCTGGATCTTCTCCAGCCATTCGGACAAATCCGCCAATTGGTAAAAGTCTAATCGTATAGACTGTTTCTCCTTTTTTATGCGAAAAAACCTTCGGACCAAATCCAATCGCAAATTCACGGCAAAGAATACCGGCTCTTTTTGCAAATACAAAATGGCCTAATTCATGAAAAAATACAAGTGCCCCAAATATGATTATGAAGGCTATGACTGTACTCAATATTTAACCACCTTTTTTAAAAGATAAAGTTTTATCTTTTTGAGTTAGAAGATTCCGCTAGAAATGCGTCTAGAGAGCTCGCTTACTAAGAACGTAACCGTCCTACCGTACATCGGCTCTAGTACGTCCAAAACGTCAGAGCTCATAAGCCAAACCGACAAGAAGATTAAAGGACAACCTTTTTGCCAGTTTGACTTATGTTTCGTCCCTAAGTACTAAGGAAAACTCCTTAGAATAATCATCGTAGGTAACGATCAGTACTTTGATTGTTCCGAAGGCGCTCCCTCTTTTCTTATAGAAGTGAGTTAATATATTTTCTCGTTTCCTTATCTACTTCCTGTATTTCAGTGAATCCAGGATTTTTGATATTTTTGTGAATACTTAATGCTCTCTCTATAAGATCTTCTATTTGCAGGAAAGTAGTTTTACCTTCTAAGAAGGCAGCAACAGCTGCTTCATTGGCAGCGTTTAGTACAGTAGGCATTGTTCCACCTTCCTTACCTGCTTCATATGCAAACCACAAGCAACGGAAGCGGTTCATGTCCATTTTTTGAAAATGAAGATTCCCTATCTCTGATAAGCTCAGACGATTTGCCGTTGGCAGTGGCAATCTGTCTGGATAGGTTAATGCATATTGGATAGGTACTCTCATATCTGGCGTACCTAGCTGAGCAATGATGCTACTGTCATGGAATTCAATCATTGAGTGAATAATACTTTCCTTATGCAATAATACATCAATTTTGTCATAATCCATAGAAAAAAGCCAATGAGCTTCAATAACTTCTAAACCTTTATTCATCATTGTTGCTGAATCGATTGTAATTTTTGCTCCCATAGACCAATTAGGGTGGTTAAGTGCTTCTTTAACCGTTACATTTTCTAACTCTTGACGAGTCCGATCTCGAAAACTCCCGCCTGAGGCAGTCAAAATTAACTTTTCAATATTCTTATGCTGCTCTCCTTGCAATGCCTGAAAAATAGCGGAATGCTCGCTATCCACTGGGAGTAATGATACTTCATTCCTCTTCGCTTCTTCCATTACAAGATGACCTGCTGTCACAAGCGTTTCTTTATTCGCAATGGCTATCGTTTTTCTTTCTTTAATTGCTTGCAAAGTTGGAGTAAGCCCCACACTTCCACTTACTGCATTAACGAGAATTTGCGCTTTATGGTAAGCTGCTACTTCTATTAACCCTTCTTGTCCATATGTAAAAGTGATATCCGGAAATTCTGCTTCAAGAGCTTTTGCCGCTGATCTTTCTAAAGTCGATACCAGATCTGGATTGAATTCCTTGATAATTTTCCTTGTTAGATCAATATTTCTGCCAACCGATAAGGCGATAAGACGAAATTCGCCAGGATGTTCCCTTATTATATCTAGAGTCTGGGTTCCAATTGAACCAGTTGCGCCCATTAAACTAATATACTTCATTAAACTCAACTCCTGCCTGAAAAAAGCAATGCACGAAAACAATAAGCTTTTTGATTGTCTATTGACTTATAATAAATTAATAAAATGTAATAATGGCCATACGAATAATAAACTATCAAAACGATCTAATATCCCGCCATGGCCAGGTAAAATATTTCCTGAATCTTTTACTTCATAATGGCGCTTTAAAGCCGATTCAACCAAATCCCCAATTTGTCCAAAAACGGACAGAACAATTGTTGCAATGGATAATTTTAAGAAGGTTGCATCAATATCCGAAAATACAACAAATAATATGGCCACAATTATGGCGCAAACGACTCCGCCTATTGAACCTTCAATTGTTTTATTTGGACTTATTTCTGGCCAAAGCTTCTTTTTCCCGATAGCTCGGCCAATAAAATAAGCTCCAGAATCAGTTGCCCAAATAATAAAAAGTGAATAGAAAATATAAACTAGTCCTGATTCACGTGTCTCAATAAAATAATAGAAGCCTATTCCGACATATAAAGTTGCAAGTATGGAAAATGCCACATCATCAAAATTGAATCGATTTTTTGTTACCACTGTATAAGTCAAAAAAAGCAGTACCGCAATAAGAACAAATTCAATTTTCGTAAACCTTAAAGTCTCGAGTACATCTTGAAATTGTACAGGCAATAGAATAACCCATAATAACAATAATGATATGAGCCCAGGTATAGAAAAGAGACTGAGCTTTCGCATTTTTAATACTTCATATAGTGCAATAGAACCCAATAAATAAGCGAGAATAATAACTGACATTCCCCCATATATAACTACGGGTAAGAAAATTGCACCGAATATTATAGCTGTAATAATTCTTTGCTTCATCTAGGATTTCAACACCTTTTTTACACTCCTCCAAAACGTCTTTGGCGATTTTGGAATACCTCTATTGCTTCAATAAAGTGATCTTCACTAAAATCAGGCCATAGTACATCTGTAAACCAAAATTCAGTATATGCTAGCTGCCAAAGCATAAAGTTGCTTAATCGAATTTCACCGCTTGTACGGATTAATAAATCAGGATCAGTTAGATCCTTTGTCATTAAATACTTTGAAAAATTTTCTTCATTCAGCTCATTTTCGTTCATTATACCATTATTACAATCTTTCAAGAAACGCTTAACCCCATCGATAATTTCTGCCCTACTACCATAATTTAGTGCAAAGTTCAAAATTAATCCATTATTATCCTTCGTATCCTCCATTGCTTTTTCAATTGCATTCCTAGTGTGAGTAGGAAGCATTTCTTTATACCCAATCATTTGAACCTGGACATTTTCCTCTACCAGTTCAGGGAGGAATGTTCCAAGAAATTCCTCAGGAAGTTTCATTAGAAAATCCACTTCCATCTTGGGCCTTTTCCAATTCTCTGTTGAAAAAGCATAAAGAGTTAAAGTTTTGATACCAAGTTCATTAGCCAATTTCGTAATTTTTCGAACTACCTTCATTCCTTCATGATGCCCAGCTACTCTTGGGAGGGCTCTTTTTCTTGCCCATCTACCATTGCCATCCATAATAATCGCTATATGGGAAGGAACTTGGAGCTCTTTAATTTTCAAAATTCTATCTTGAAGATCAGATAAGCTATTTTGATTCCTCCATTGTTTCATTTTATTTAACATAAGACAGCTCCTTTAAGATAGGTTAACTTACCTCCGACAAGAAAAGCAATAAAGCTTCTGATAGTTAACATGTATGATAAATTTCAACTACTGATAGAAAATAATTTTTTCATTTTCGCATGGTATTATCATACCAAAAAAAATAAAAGTTATCTCTATAAAAAGAGTATGTATGGCAGATGAAATTAAGAATATGCTTTAAAGTCAATTATTAATTCTAAAGTAAAATTTATTTAATTTCTATTAAAGATTGAAAAAACCCCCTAATGATAGAGGGTCACATTTATAAATCGTTCATATCAAAAGTAGTGCGCGAGTTAACATAGTTATAACAAATAATCTCAATTACACTTCAAGGACTTCTTTTTCTTTATCTTTTGTAATTGAATCGATTTTTGCAATTTGCTCATCAGTAAGTTTTTGAATATCCTCAGAGTATCCACGCAAATCATCTTCTGTGATGTCGCCATTTTTCTCAAGTTTTTTTAAATCATCATTAGCATCACGACGGATGTTACGAACTGCAATTTTTGCTTCTTCTGATTCTTTTTTTACTTGTTTTACAAGCTCTTTACGTCGCTCTTCTGTCAGCTGTGGAATTGAAAGTCTGATAATACTTCCATCATTAGAAGGAGTTAAGCCAATATCTGATTTAAGAATTGCTTTTTCAATATCACCAAGAATTGATTTATCATATGGCTGAATGACAAGAAGACGTGCTTCTGGAACAGAAATTCCTGCTACCTGGTTAACAGGTGTTGGTGCACCATAATAGTCTACCGTAATTCTATCAAGTAAAGATGCATTAGCTCTACCCGCACGAATTGAAGCTAGTTCACGTGTATAAGCTGAAATTGCTTTTGTCATTCTTTCCTTAGTATTAGCAATAACTTGCTTTGGCATTATTTTTTCCCCCTCACAATTGTTCCAATTTTTTCACCCATAACTGCTCGATTAATGTTTCCTTGTTCCATTATCGAGAAAACAATTAACGGAATATTATTATCCATGCATAAAGATGATGCTGTTGAATCCATAACTGCTAAACCTTCTTTTAATACATCGAGATAAGACAGTTCTTCATATTTTTTGGCATTTTTATCTAAGCGCGGGTCTGCGGAATATACTCCATCTACATTGTTTTTCGCCATCAAAATAACTTCAGCTTCAATTTCAGCTGCACGCAGAGCAGCGGTAGTATCAGTTGAAAAATATGGGTTGCCAGTACCAGCAGCAAAAATGACTACTCTTTTTTTCTCTAAATGGCGAATCGCCTTTCTTCGAATATATGGTTCTGCAACTTGTCTCATTTCTATTGATGTTTGCACTCTAGTCTCTACACCTAGCTGTTCAAGACTATCTTGAAGAGCTAAAGAGTTCATCACAGTGGCGAGCATCCCCATATAATCTGCATTTGCTCTGTCCATGCCCATTTCTTCACCGATTTTTCCGCGCCAAATATTTCCACCACCAACAACTACAGCAACCTCTACCCCTAATTGAGCTAAATCTTTAACTTGTGATGCTACTGATTTAATAACGGCAGGGTTTATTCCAAAGCCTTGTTCTCCTGCTAAAGCTTCTCCACTCAATTTTAAGACTACGCGTTTGTATTTTGGGTTGCTCATAAAGACCTCCATATGTAATCTAGAAAGCCCAAGCACCTCGCTAAACCCTAAGTTATAACTTGGATAGGGTTAGATGCTCGTGCTACACTTCTATTGAATCTAATTTAATCCTTGAAAAACAGGGAACACTAAGTGTTCCCTGGAGTTATAGCTTTTCTCACTTTATTACAAATACGTTATTATTTTTTAACTTGGCTCATAACTTCTTCAGCGAAATTGTCTTCACGCTTTTCTATACCTTCTCCAACTTCAAAGCGAACAAACTCGCGAATTTTTCCACCTTTTGATTCAACAAATTTGCCAACTTTTTGATCTGGATTTTTAACAAATGCTTGATCATTTACACAAACATCTTCAAAATATTTGCTTATACGGCCTTCAACCATTTTCGCAACGATATTTTCAGGCTTGCCTTCATTTAGAGCCTGTTGTGTTAATACTTGGCGCTCACGCTCTACTTCTTCTTGTGAAACTTGGTCACGAGATACATATTTAGGGTTAAGAGCAGCAATATGCATTGATACATCTTTAGCTGCATCTCCATCAGTTGTACCTTCAAGAACTGTTAACACGCTAATACGTCCGCCCATATGCAAGTATGCACCAAAAGCATCGCTATCATTTTTTGTTTTGATTTCAAAACGACGAAGAGTAAGCTTTTCTCCGATTTTTGCAATCGCTGAATTGATGTGAGTTTCGACAGTTGCACCATTTGCCATTGTTTGTCCATTAGCTTCTTCTACAGATGCAGGCTTGTTTGCAAGTAGATGATCAGCTAATTCTTTAACAAGAACTTGGAAACCTTCGTTTTTTGCAACGAAATCTGTTTCAGAGTTCACTTCAAGAATAACAGCTTCATTTCCTTCAACCTTAATAGTTGTTAGTCCTTCAGCTGCAATACGGTCTCCCTTTTTAGCAGCCTTAGCGATACCTTTTTCACGAAGGAAGTCGATAGCTTTTTCCATATCACCATCTGTTTCTTGTAGTGCCTTTTTACAATCCATCATACCAGCGCCAGTTTTTTCACGAAGTTCTTTAACCATTTGAGCAGTAATTGCCATTATGAAATCCTCCTTATTATCCATTATGTATTTATATTTTTGCCTATTAAATATACTTACAAACAAGATACTATTTTTTTCTTAAAACCAATTCTTAAAAAAAGGTGATAAAGGATGCTCCTCTTATCACCTTCTTTATTGAGAAAAATTATTTTAGAAACGGTCAGCTTAGCGCTTCCGCTTTTCTATTAATATTAAGCAGTTGTTACTTCTTCACCTTGTTTTGCTTCAAGGATAGCATCAGCCATTTTACCTGTTAATAGTTTAACAGCACGAATAGCATCATCGTTTGCTGGAATTACAACATCAATTTCATCCGGATCACAGTTTGTATCTACAATACCTACAATTGGAATGTTTAATTTATGTGCTTCTGCAACAGCAATACGCTCTTTGCGTGGGTCAATGATAAACAAAGCGTCTGGAAGAGTCTTCATATCTTTGATTCCGCCTAAGAATTTTTCTAAGCGCTCTTGCTCTTTTTTCAATTGAACAACTTCTTTTTTAGGAAGCACTTCGAAAGTACCATCTTCTTCCATTCTTTCAATGTCTTTAAGACGTGCGATACGCTTTTGGATTGTTTCAAAGTTTGTTAAAGTACCACCTAACCAGCGTTGGTTCACATAGTACATACCTGAACGAATCGCTTCTTCCTTAACAGAATCTTGAGCTTGTTTTTTAGTACCAACGAAAAGGATTGTACCGCCGTTACCAGCAAGCTCCTTCACGAAGTTATAAGCTTCTTCAACCTTTTTAACTGTTTTTTGAAGATCGATAATATAGATGCCGTTACGCTCTGTGAAAATATATTTTTTCATTTTAGGGTTCCAACGGCGAGTTTGGTGACCAAAGTGTACACCAGCTTCAAGTAATTGCTTCATTGAGATTACTGACATTGTTTATTCCTCCTAATGGTTTGATTTCCTCCGCTTAAATCATTTCTAATCGGGAACTGATCATTTTCAGCACCATCCGACTAAATCAATAAGCGTGTGTATTAACACCATTTGTTAATATAGCATAATTCTATTGAGCAATCAAGTTATTCCTCATTTTTTTGATTAAATTTAAGTAATAATGCTATTTCTGTTTTACCTTTATTTAATTTTTTTGCAATAGATTCTTCAGAATGCCCTTGTTCTTTTAAGTGAAAAATCTGACTTAGCAATGATTGCTCTTGGAAATCATTGCTGCTATTATTGTTGATCAATTTTCCTACTTCTTTATTTGTGTTCATTTCATATGAAGGCAGCTCAACAGTTTGATCTAACAAAGGGGAATTTTCATGTTCATGTCTTAAAATAGAGGTTTTAGCATTTTGCTTATATGCGTTAGCAGCGCTATATACAGAAGCTTTTCCAATCCTGGTTTGTAAACTATTTTGATCGCTATTTATTTCTTCGTTTTTATTACTTTTGTTTATTTCGGTCAACGATGAATGCGTGGATTGTAAATCAATCTTATTTAACCTTTTAATAAAGTCCTCATTGTCTTCCTTCATTTGTACTAAATAGGCCGAGATGACCTCTTCCATTTCTAAAAACATTTTTTCTTGTTTTTTTTCTACTTCTAAAATCCGATTTTGTCGAAGAAATAATATGATAATAGCAAATAATGCTAATATATTTAGAAAAATACTTAACAAAATTAAAAATGTGGTCATAAAATCCCTCTATCCGCTGTAGTCAATAAGATTACCTTTATAAGGGTGTGTCTCTTTTTTCTTTAATATTGTCTTATTTTTATTTTCTTGATGATTGTCGTTCTCTCTAGAATTTTCATCATTTTTTCTATTATCATTAGAAAGATTTACTTTTTCTTTTTGTTCTTGTTTCGTGACAGTATTTCTATTCTGTATTTCTTCCTTTTGTATGCGCTCAGCTGCAAAATCATTCATGTTTTGTCCCCGTTGCTGCAGTTGCTCCTGGATTTTGCCTACTTCCACTGTTCGTGGTAAAGCGACCTGCATTTCAATAGACTTCAGACTCATAACACTCACCTATTTCTTATAAACTCATGGACAAATCTACCATATTGGTTCTGATACTATTTCTCCATTTAAGAAAAAAAATTTTGCAGCTGAATGCTTTTGCTGTATTTGCATTGCATATTTTCCAAAGTGCAACGTCGTATTAGGATGGATTATTTCATAAATATAAATGGTGGATTTAATTTTTTCGTTTCTTTCTTCTATATGCTCAAGTTCATCATTTATTTTAGTAAGCTGCTCATTGATATGATATTTAGTAGATCTTTGTTTTGAGATGATCGTTCTTTGCTCAGTGGAAAGTTTTCCAGTCTTTTTTTCGATTTCTTGTAGCTTTTGCTCTATACTTGATAATTTTTTGAAGCTCTCATTTAATTTAGACTTTTCCGCCTGAAGCTCACGCTCTCTTTCATCTAATGAAGAATCAATAGTAGCCTGCAAGTCTGTTTTAGTATATAAATGGTTTCCAACTTCCTTTACATGAATATCATTTGTAGCTATTAAAATCCCACCAATGACAAGTGCATTTTTGCATTGAATAGAATTACCTGCTTGTACATTGCTATGCAATATATAGTTACTGATAATGATATCTTGTCCAGCTTGCAGAAACGATTGATTAATATATGCTGCCTGAATATTACCTCCGGCAGTTAAAAAGGCTTTATTGCCGCCAGTCACTCCTCCTGAAACAATAATGTTTCCTTCAGCTTTAATCGTTACTCCTTCGACTAAACCATAAATTGAAACATCGCCACCAGCTTTAATTTCGTAACCGCTTGGAACATTACCCCGAATGATAACATTCCCTATAAATTCAATATTCCCAGTCTTTAAATCTAAATCACCATTAACTTCAAAAATTGGATTTACTGATATCATTTTGTTTGTTAAGCTTAACTGCCCCTCTGAGGTAGAATAAAAGCTTGTGCCATTTAAAATAACATTTTTCCCGGGACGGATTTTTATTGGTTTTCCGTTTTTGGAAGCAATCCTATTTTCAAATACATCGGTCCCATCGCTTCCCGGAGTCGGTGGGACAATCGTAGCAAGAATTTGACCGCTAGAGACAGATGGAATTTCTAATACTTTTCGAAAATTAAATTTCTCTCTACTTTCACTCTTATCATGATGGACTTCATTAAGAAGATATGCATCTGCTCCATCTTTATGAGGAATACCTTCGGCGATAATTACTGGGTAATTTATGGATTGTGGATCCTCGCAGATTTTACTTATCATGACTTCGTTTATACCATAAATTATTTTTTCTTGAGAAAGAAAAGTAATGATATCATTTTTTTCTATGGTAAAGTCATTTTCTAGTTTGAGAATCAAGTCTAATTTTGCTATTAATCGATCCTTGGAAATAATTATTCGATAATGCTCCTCCATTTATATTCCCCTTTTCAAGTAATAATCACTTTATTAAAAAACCTTTTTCAAAGCATTCCTCAATTTTAAAATGGCCTTTGAATGAATTTGAGAAATTCTAGATGTCGAAAGATTCATTACTTGTCCAATCTCCGTTAAGGTTAATTCTTCACTATAAAATAAACTGATTACAAGCTTCTCTTTTTCATTTAAATATGTAATCGTTTCCACCAATTCTCGGATCATTTCATCCTTTACAATTTTTTCATCAGGAATGTCTGCCCGATCATCTTTAATAATATGAGATTGACCCTCTTTTTCATCCTGGTCATTAAGTTTTTCATCTATTGATAAAATATTAGCGAAGAAATGTTCATTTATGACAGTCTGGACCTCTTCTTCGCTCATATTAAGCTCAATCGAAATCTCCTGGATACTGGCATTTCGCATCAGACGCTGCTCAAGCTTTTCAATGGCTGCATCTATTCTTTTTGCCTTCTCTCTCGTATTACGGGGCAGCCAATCCTCTTTTCTTAAACCATCTAGTATAGCACCACGAATTCGGAAGGAAGCATATGTATCAAATTTCAGATCACGGTTTGGATCAAATTTTTCCAGGGCATCATATAAACCCATCATTCCAAGGCTTCGTAAATCATCACGTGACACATTTTTTGGAAGGCCTACAGAAATCCGTTGAACATGATAACTTACAAGAGGCATATATTTTCTTACTAGAAAATCTCCTGCTTGAGCATCACGCAAGTTAACCCAATTTTGCCAATATGTTTGTTCCTCTGTCATTTGAAGCGACATATCCACCCTCCTCAATCATTACCTAATCAATAAATGAACTTCACGATCTAAAATACATTATTTTCCAAAACATAGATTAAAATGGAAAAACAGCCCTCTCATCTTGAAAGAAGCTAATTAAATTTCCCGCACTCCCTTATTAACTGTACGAATGTGCAAAAGACAAGTTTGTGGATCAAATTCTATCGTTCGGCCGCTATTCCCACCGACATCCTCCGCGACAATGCTAATTTTTAATGCTGTTAACTCAGTTTTTACAGCTTCTACATTCCTTGGACCAATGCGCATAATATCACTGCCTGAAGAAAAATGGAACATTTGTGCCCCGCCTGCAATTTTGGCTTTTAAGGAATAGGCTCTTGCACCTTTATGTATTAACTTTGATACAAGATCCTTTAAAGCTGTATCTGCATACTTTGCAATATTCAACGATCCAGCTTTAGCAAGTGTAGAATCAGGTAGCATGATATGAGCAAGTCCTGCTATTTCCTTCGATTGATCAAAAATAACCACTCCAACACATGATCCTAGTCCAGAAGTCCGAATAATATCTGGTGTTTTTACGATATTCATATCTGCTATTCCAACTTTAATAATATTTTTGCATTCAATCATTTTGTGGAACTCCCAATGATGTAAAAATCGTTTCAAACGATTCTGGATCAGGCAGTAAGAAAAAATGCCCTTTTACGGATTCTAAATCTATTCCTTCATCATCAGTTAAAGCTGTATCAATGACGATTGCATAATCACTAACTTGTGATAATTCTATCAATCCAAAGCTAATAATAGCACCTGCCATGTCAATACTTAGAGCTGGTACAGAAGGATATAATGATAAATTAGTAAAATCAGATAATGAAGACAAATATGAACCAGATAAAATATTGCCAAGTTCCTGAAATGCTGATATGCCTATTTCATTATATGGTGGCAATTCAAGACTGAAACTTTCATCACCAATCATTTCTTGAATGAAATGAGTTGCTTGTTCAACAGGTAAAACAAAGAACATATTTCCAGGTGCATCTCCTTCAATTCTTAGAAATACACCTGCAACAACATTATCTGCTCCACCCATCATATTCATCATTTCATCAAACGAAACGACACGGACGTCAGGAACTTTCATATCAATTTTTTTATTCAGCAATTTTGAAAGAGCAGTAGCCGCATGTCCGGCTCCGATATTACCTATCTCTTTCAAAATATCTAAATGCATGGATGAAATATGCTTAATAAAACTCATTTGATTATCCTTCAATCCCTTGTAAACTTGATCGTTCTTCAATCTTTAATATCTTCTCAAGATCAATTAGGATTAATAATCTTTTTCCGACCTTTGCAACGCCATTAATATATTCTGCTTCTTTTACTCCAACAACCTCTGGAGGAGGCTCGATGGAATTAACAGGAATATCAATCACATCATTTGCCAAATCTACTATAAAGCCAACTTCTAATTCATTTAAACCAACAATAATAACCCGGGTGCTGTCAGAATAACTAGATTCCTCCAGTCCAAATCTACTGCGAAGATCAATTATAGGTGTAATAACTCCTCGAAGATTTAAAACCCCTTTAACAAATTTATCAGTATGAGGTACCCTCGTAATATGTTCGACCTTTTCAATAGATCGAACTTGGTTTACAGGAATAGCATATTCTTTCGTATTAAGCTGAAAAACTATTAATTTAATTTCAGAGGCAATGGCTTCAGTCATTTCTGATTCACTCCTACATACATTATCATTACAATGATTAAGGTTTGTTTATTTAATTAAGGCATTACAATCAACGATTAATGCTACTTGGCCATCACCAAGTATAGTTGCACCTGAAATAGCAAATACATTCGTTAAATAATTTCCTAATGATTTTAAAACAACTTCCTGTTGTCCGATAAAAGAGTCAACCACAAGCCCTGCCATTTTGTCACCTTTTCTAACGATCACAACAGAATAGAATTCATCCTCTTCTTCAAAAACTGGAACATCGAAAATTTCTTTTAGGAATAATAATGGAACAACTTTCCCTCTAAAATCAATGACTCTTTGATTATGGGCATTTAAAATATCTGATTTTTTAACAATTGCTGTCTCGATAATCGAAGAAAGTGGAATAGCGTATTTTTCTTTTTGTATTTCTGTAAGCATTACGGAAATAATCGATAATGTCAGCGGTAATTGAATAGAAAAAATCGAGCCATTTCCATGAGTAGAATCAATAGTTATGGATCCACCCAATGATTCAATTGTACTCTTAACAACATCAAGCCCAACACCACGTCCAGATACATCCGAAATCTTCTCCGCAGTGGAGAAACCAGAAGCAAGAATTAATTCAAACACTTGCTTATCACTCATAGATGCAGCAGACTGCTCCGTAACAATTCCATTTTTAATTGCTTTTGCTAACACTTTTTCTCTACTTATTCCAGCACCATCATCTTCTATTTCAATAAATACATGGTTTCCGCTATGATAAGCCTTTAATATAACAGTACCTTCTTCGCTTTTTCCGTTTGCTTTTCTAATTTCAGGAGTTTCAATTCCATGATCCAATGCATTTCTGATTAAATGTACTAATGGATCTCCGATTTCATCTATTACCGTCCTGTCAAGTTCTGTTTCCGCTCCTATTATTTCAAGGTTTATCTGCTTATTTAAATCACGCGCTAACTGGCGTACCATGCGTGGGAATCGATTAAATACTGTTTCAACAGGTACCATTCTCATATTTAAAATAATATTTTGTAAATCACCAGATACTCTTGTCATGCGTTCCACAGTTTCATGAAGCTCTTGATTATTTAAATCACGGGAAATTTGTTCAAGACGGCCTCGGTCTATAACTAATTCTTCGAATAAATTCATTAAAATATCAAGTCTATCAATATTTACCCTAATAGTCTTGCTGCTTTGTTTCGAAGAAGATGAGGAGGTTGCAGCCTTTTTCTCCTCCAGCTTCTTAGACTCACTATTTTCTTGAATTTCCTTTTCAGGAATATGTACATTATTAGGTAGCTTATCTTCGATAGGTTCATTTTCAGATTGCCGAAGATCTTCCATCGTTAGCAGATTTACCTCTACGCTATCAACCTCAGAAACCTTCATTACCTTCTTTTGAATATCATCCTTAATTTCCTTTGAGATAACGGTAACTGTAAATTCACGATCAAATTGTTCCTCCTCCAATTGCTCCACGGAAGGGGTAGATTTAATGACTTCTCCAACTTTTTCTAGAATTTCGAAAACCATAAATACTCTTGCTGCTTTTAATAAGCAATCTTCCCTTAATGAAACGGTTATTTCGTATGTTTCGAAACCTTGTTCTTTTGACTGTTGGAGGACTGTTAGTTCAAATTCGTCATAAACACTTTTGATATTCTTCTGAACTGGATCAGCGATGGTAGCTGCTACCTCTGATTTGGCTGATGTTTGGCTAGGGTTCTCCCCTTTTTCAATTAATAATAGTTTTTCGACGACATCTGATACATCTCTTTTCCCATCGCCACCTTCTGCAATAGACTGAACCATTGCTTCTAAATCATCAACAGCTAGGAAAACAACATCCAGAATTTCAGGATTAAATTTAATTTTGTGATTACGAATTGCATCAAGAACATTTTCCATTTGATGTGTAAGCTTAGCGAGGTCTTCATAACCCATTGTTGCAGACATTCCTTTTAACGTATGGGCTGAACGAAAAATTTCATTTACAATGGTAAAATCCTCTGGATTCTTCTCCAACTCTAAAAGCTGCTCATTACATGCTTGTAAATGTTCTTTGCTTTCTTCAATAAATACTTCTAAATATTGGTTCATATCCATTAGCCCTGCACCCCTCGGCATTATACATATTTCAAAATAGATTCAGCGATTTTATCAACATCTTGAACTTCATCAATTAATCTTGTTGCGATAGCAGCTTTAGGCATCCCGAAAATGATCGATGTTTCTTCTGATTCAGCAATTGCTTTTACTGTCCCATTATTTTTTAAAGCAATGAGCCCCTGTGTTCCATCTGATCCCATTCCAGTCATAATCACTGCTACTTTCAAATACTCTTTAATTTCACTTACAGATTCGAACAATACATCTACTGATGGTCTGTGACCGTTACGCGGCTCAGATTTATCTAGCTTTATTAAAAGGTTCAAGCCAGATTCCACAACTTTTAAATGTTGACCTCCAGGAGCAATATAAGCAGTCCCCTTTTGTACAATTTCACCATCAGCAGCTTCTTTCACAGAAATACTGCTAATTGAATTTAATCTAATTGCTAAAGATTTTGTAAATCCAGCAGGCATATGTTGAACAATAAGAATTCCAGCACCAATATCCGCAGGCAGATTCGTAAGAACATTTTGAAGCGCCCTAGGCCCTCCAGTAGAAGTTCCAATACAAACTATCTTTTTTGTATATGAATTGCTTCTATTAAATGCCTTATTTACTATTTTATTTGGTTGTCTTAGTTCTATTTTACTATAACTATCTTCTTGTGTAGTAGTCTTTGGTGACATATTTATCAAATTTTTACGGTTAACTTTACTTGCTGAAATAACCTTAAGTATTAGTTCTTCCTTGATTTTATGAAGATCGAGAGAAATTGCTCCAGACGGTTTTGCAATAAAATCGATTGCACCATTATGGATTGCGGTTAACGTATTCTCTGCCCCTTCCTTTGTTGTACTTGACAGCATTACGACTGGAGTAGGGTGTTCGAGCATAATCTGCTTTACCGCATCTAATCCGTTCAATAATGGCATTTCTACATCCATCGTTACAACATCTGGTTTTAATTCTTTTACTTTTTTCAGTCCTTCTTTACCATTTCTTGCAGTTCCAACTACTTCAATTTTAGAATCTTCAGCAAGGAATTCTGAAATAAGCTTTCTCATAAAGGCTGAATCATCAACTATAAGCACTCTTATTTTCTCCATGCAGATTCCTACCTTTCAAAGAGGAGCTTCTTTAATTTTGATATAAACGGAAAGGCATTTGATTCTGTCGTTCCACTAAAATGCTTTTTCATATAGCGTTCTGTCATTTCTGATAAAGATTTTGATGCTGGAGATTTATTATTATTAAGAATAAAAGGAATTTGCCGCCTAACTGCTTGTTGAATAGATCGATCATCAGGAACAACACCAAGAAAATAAGAATCCCTACCAAGAAAGCTATTTAATACCTTAGAAATACGACTAAATGTCTGAATTCCTTCCTTTTCACTTTGCACTCGATTGATGACAACATAAAATGGAATGGATGAATCCATCAAATGGATATGTTTCAAGATCGAATATGCATCCGTAATTGCTGTAGGTTCTGGGGTTGTAATCGCAATAATTTCTTGAACTGAAAGAATAAATTTAATTGATTCATTTGTAACACCTGCACCCATATCAAAAATTACATAATCGTAATCCTGAATTAATTGTGATAACTCGATTGTATATTTCTCAATTATTTCTTCTTCTAGCTTTACTAATTGAGAAAGCCCGGAACCGCCTGCAATATATTTAATGCCTGCAGGGCCATTCATAATCGTATCTTTTAATGTTACAGTGCCATTAAAAAAGTCAACAATCGAATATACAGATGTTTTCCCCATTAATATATCGAGGTTACCCATTCCTACATCCATGTCAAAAAGCAATACGGAAAACCCTTTTTGGGAGAGTGAAATAGAAAAATTTAAAGAAATATTAGACTTTCCTACTCCTCCCTTCCCACTTACAACTGCCAACGTCTTCGGATTTTTCTTACTTGCTAGCCTTTTCAGTTTTATTCGTAAATCTTCTGCTTGGTCTTTCATATTATTCGACCCCAATAATTGTTTTTGCTATGATACTTGGTTGCGCTGCGATCATATCGTCCGGAACATTTTGACCATTTGTTATGTAAGCAACACCCTTGTTGTATTTATTGATCAAATTATACATAGCACCGTAACTCGATGTTTCATCAGCTTTAGTAAAAATAAATTTATCAATTTCAATAATTGAAAACTGGTCAAAAATGTCTTCCATATCCCTCTGTTTTGCCGTAAGAGAGAGAACAAGGAATGTTTCACATTCATTATCAAAATCGATTACCTGTTTTAAATCTTCAACATACTGCTTATTTCTAAAATTCCTTCCAGCTGTATCAATAAGTACAAGGTCGAATTCATTAAAAGACTCTGCAGCTTTATTAAAATCTTCAATCGTATAACAAACTTCCATTGGAATATTTAATATTTTTGCATATGTTTTTAATTGATCAATAGCTGCAATTCTATATGTATCTGTCGTAATAAAAGCAACTTTTTTCTTATGATTAATAACACCCTCGGCAGCAATTTTTGCAAGTGTTGTCGTCTTCCCAACACCTGTTGGTCCTACAACATTTATATACTTTTTCTTGAAGGAGATCCCTCCAAATGGAATGTCAGAAATTCTATCAACTAATTCTTTTTCCAGCCATGAATATACGACATCAATTGAAGCATTTGCTCCCTCAACATACCATTTTTCTGTAAGAGAATTTAAGATCGATTCTTGGCTTGAAGAATCAATTTCTTGATTCATTAATAAAGTGTGCAATAATTTTATTGGATCAGGATAGGATGGTCCAAAAGCTCCAGTTGGTACAGATAATTGTGAAATGACCTTTTTAAGTTCAGTCATTTCATTTATTAAATCTTCATTAGAATTATAATCATTTTGTTTACCGAACTTTTCCAGCGCAGGATTTAAAACTGACATACTACTAAACTTTTGTTTTGTTGTAGGTACATTCTGTTGTTTCATCTGTTCATCAATAGCTGCAATCACTTCGATATTACTTTTTTTAAAAAGCCCTAGAAAACCGCCAGTTTGCACTTCCCTTGAATTCAATATTACAGCGTCACTTCCAAGTTCAGCACGAATATTCTTCATTGCTTCTGCCATAGAGGATGCAATATATTTTTTTACCTTCAATCAATATTCACCACCCCAACGCTCTGTACTCCAACATTTGCTTCAAGTTCGTTATAAGATAAAATTGGTATTTGCGGAAAATACCTTTCTGTTAATTGCCTAACATACATTCTTACCGCAGGTGAGCATAAAACAATTGGTGTTTGTTCAATTAAAGATAATTGCTCAACTTGTGAAGCTATTGATTCTAAAATACCTTGTGACATGCTCGGATCAATGGATAAATAATTTCCGTGTTCCGTTTGTTGTATTCCATCTGCAATTAGTTTCTCTACTTTTCCAGAAAGCGTTACGACTTTTAATGAATCATTAGCTTGCGAAAATTGATTTGTAATTTGACGAGCTAAGGCTTGACGTACATATTCCGTTAATAAGTCTGTATCACTTGTGACCTTACCAAAATCAGCAAGTGTTTCAAAAATGATTGGCAAATTACGAATTGAGACATTTTCCTTTAATAGCTTAGCCAATACTTTTTGCACTTCTCCAACTGAAAGAGGATTTGGAGTAACCTCTTCAACAAGAATTGGATAGCTTTCATTTAGGTGATCAATTAATTGTTTCGTTTCTTGACGTCCTATTAATTCATGAGCATTTCCTTTTATTACCTCTGTAATATGTGTTGAAACAACAGATGGTGGATCTACGACTGTATATCCAAATATTTCTGCTTGCTCTTTCATTTCTTCCGTTATCCATTTAGCTGGAAGACCAAAGGAAGGTTCAATTGTATCAATTCCTTCGATTGAATCATCATCAATTCCAGGACTCATCGCAAGATAATGATCTAGCAGCAGCTCTCCTCGAGCCATCTCATTACCTTTAATCTTGAGACGATATTCATTTGGCTGCAATTGAATATTATCTCGTATCCTAACGACTGGAATAACTAAACCGAGCTCAATTGCGAGCTGTCTACGTATCATGACAATACGATCAAGCAGATCACCGCCTTGGTTAGCATCAGCTAAAGGAATGAGTCCGTATCCAAATTCAAATTCAATTGGATCCACATTCAATAAACTAACGACACTTTCAGGACTTTTCATTTCACCTGTTTCAAGCTCTTCCTCTGCTTCCGGCAACAATTCTTTTCCTGTTTCTTGGTTTTTGGAAATCATATATCCTCCAAAACCAAGAAGTAATGCAATAGGAATCGTAAGTAAATTGCTAATTGGTGTAAATAAACCTAATAAGAATATCGTGCCTCCAGTAACATAGAGCATTTTCGGAAACGCAAATAATTGTGTTGTAATATCTTTTCCAAGATTTCCATCTGAAGCAGCACGTGTTACAACAATACCTGTTGCAGTTGAAATAAGTAGAGCAGGAATTTGGCTTACGAGTCCATCCCCTACAGTTAAAAGAGAAAATTTTGCCGCAGAATCAGCTACCGATAAGTCAAGCTGCATGACGCCTATAACTATTCCAAAGATTAAGTTGATCAAAACAATGATAATCCCCGCAATAGCATCTCCTTTAACAAATTTACTCGCACCGTCCATTGAACCATAAAAATCTGCTTCTCTACTTACCTTTTCACGGCGCTCACGGGCTTCTTGTTCTGAAATAATACCAGCATTTAAATCTGCATCAATACTCATTTGCTTCCCAGGCATTGCATCGAGTGTAAATCTTGCAGCTACTTCAGAGACACGCTCTGCTCCTTTTGTAATTACGATAAATTGAATAATGATCAAAATTAAAAACACTACAAGACCAACTACAATATTTCCACCGACAACGAAGGTACCAAATGTATGTACAACCCCACCCGCATCACCAGTAGATAAAATCGAGCGTGTTGTCGAAACATTTAAACCTAATCGGAAAAGTGTCAATAATAGCAATAATGAAGGAAAAATTGAAAATTGAAGTGGCTCACTCATATTCATTGTCGTCAATAGTACAATAAGTGCCAATGTAATATTAATTAGAATGAGTATACTTAGTAGCCATGGTGGAAAAGGGATAATAAGCATAGCCACAATTAAGATTACAGCTAGTAATACAGATAAGTCTTTTCCTGACATAAACTTCCTCTCCTAATTAGAAAGCGCAAGAGCCTTCGGAACAATCAAAGGATAAATTGTTCCTGCGATGACTTTTCACAGAAGCTTTCCTTTGTGATCACCCTCAGGGATTGCACAAGGCGAGCCACACTAAAAGGTGTTCTTTACCTTTCTGGAGGTTGGACTTGTGACCCTGAAGGGGTTTGTGCTTGTCGACTACATCATGTAGAATTGCCGACTCTAGTACGTCCTGTACTTTGGAGCTAGACAGTTATCTTACTCGAACAAAAAATTATATTTTCTTTTTTGTCCGGTATACATAGGCAAGAATTTCTGCGACCGCCTTAAAAAACTCTTCTGGGATCGCGTCGCCAATTTCTGACTGGCTATATAAAGCTCTCGCAAGAGGCCTATTTTCAACAGTTATTATTTCTTGTTCTTTCGCAATCATTTTTATCTTTTGAGCGACAAAGTCAACACCTTTTGCAACAACATAAGGTGCATCTAATTTCGTCTCATCATATTTCAATGCTACTGCATAGTGAGTGGGATTTGTAATGACTACATCTGCATTAGGAACTTCTTGCATCATCCTTCGCATCGCCATTTCCCGTTGTCTCTGTTTAATTTTTGATTTAATTAGGGGGTCCCCTTCAATATTTTTATACTCATCTTTAATATCCTGTTTAGACATTCGGATGTTTTTTTCAAAATCATATTTTTGATACAAATAATCCAATAATGATAAGAACAGCAGAGCACCAGAAGCAAACAATCCCATTTGCACAGTTAAGCTTCCGATCGTGACCATTGCGGCACCTACTGATTTTTGTGATAGGATAAGGATTTCATCGATTCTGTTCCATAGAACCATAAAAGTAACAAGTCCAACAAAACTGATTTTTAAAATTGATTTTAATAGCTCGACAATAGCTCTAACAGAAAAAATTCGTTTAAATCCCTTTATAGGGTCGAGTTTTTCTAATTTTGGTTGAATCGCTTCAGTCGAAAATAAAAAGCCGACCTGCATATAATTTGCAATAATTCCTCCGACCATCGCTACAAGCATGATTGGTCCAAGTAATAAAACGAGCTCTTTTAAGATTGCCAAAAATAACATTTGAATATTTGCTTCAGTCAATTCCATCAGCATATACTCTTGTAAAGTATGACTCATGATATATATAACAATATCTTTTAAATATGAGCCACCGATTAATAGGAACAAAAAGACTCCTAAAAGAACAATAGCTGTGTTCACATCTTGACTTTTCGCTACTTGACCTTTTTTTCTCGCATCCTGCCTTTTCTTTGGAGTTGCCTTTTCAGTCTTTTCTCCAGCAAAATATTGTAAATCTAAAGTGATTAATCGTTTCATCCTCTACGTTCCCCCAATAATATCCATAAGGCCGCGCATCGTATATAGCATCGTTTCAAATAACTGTGATACAACAACTAGCATAATACTCATAACAGCTATTAGGACGATGAAACTTACTCCAATTTTCACTGGAAGTCCTACTACAAAAACATTAAGCTGGGGAACCGTCCGTGCAACAATTCCTAATGCAATATCGACTAAAAATAAACAGCCGACAATTGGAATGGACATTTGGAACGCTATCACAAACATTGAATTAAATGCTTTAATAATATAATCGGCCATATCCTCATTACCAAAAGGAATCCAAGGTTTATCCAATGGGATAAACTGATAGCTATAAAATATCCCGTCTAACATAAGATGATGACCGTTAACAGTTAGTAAAAAGAATAGAGCAATTGTATATAAATATTGACCCATAAGTGGACTTTGCGCACCCGTTTGCGGATCAATTACGTTTGCAATAGCAAATCCCATTTGAAAGTCAATAAAGCCACCTGCTATCTGAATAGCTGATAAAATTAAATAGGCAATAAATCCAATAAGCAGCCCTATCAGTGCTTCTTTCATTACTAATAAAAAATAATGACTATCAATTGAAATCTCTGGAATATCAATTGTAAACATCATAATCAAAGCCATAAAAAAGCCTAAGCCAATTTTTGCAGCTGTTGGGATAGACCGATATGAAAAAAGGGGCATCATCAGGAAAAAAGATGTTACCCTCACAAAAATAAGTAAAAAAACTGGAAACTGGATGCTTAAATCTATCATATAATCATCCTACAAACCTCGTTAAATTTGAAAAAATTTCACCTGCATATGAGAGCATATGACTAAGCATCCAAGGACCGAAGAATACAATCCCAGCTAATACAGCGACGATTTTTGGAATGAATGCTAGTGTCTGTTCTTGGATTTGTGTCGTTGCTTGAAAAATACTTACAATCAAACCTACAACAAGAGCAAGGAGCAATAAAGGCCCGCATATCATTAAAACAGTTATTATGCCTTGTTCAGCGATTGTTATTACTGCTTCGGGAGTCATACTATACATTCACCTGCTTAGAAACTTTGTAAAAGAGATTTAACAACGAGATACCAACCATCTACTAATACAAATAATAATATTTTAAATGGAAGTGAAATCATGACAGGCGGTAACATCATCATCCCCATTGACATGAGAACACTCGCAACAACCATATCAATGACAAGAAAAGGGATAAAGATCATAAATCCAATTTGGAACGCGGTCTTTATTTCACTAATTGCAAATGCAGGCACAAGTGCTGTTAAAGGTATATCTTCAATCGATTCAGGAGTTTCTGCTTTAGAATATTCAAGGAATAGGGCTAAATCCTGCTGCCTTGTGTGGGCACTCATAAACTCTTTAAAGGGAACCGATGCCTTTTCATAAGCCTGTTCTAAATTAATCTCTTCATTAAATAACGGTGTTAATGCTTCCTCATTTACCTGTTGAAATGTAGGCGCCATGATAAAAAAAGTAAGAAATAATGCCAAGCCAATAATTACTTGATTAGGTGGCATTTGCTGCGTAGCAAGCGCCGTTCTGACAAAGGAGAGAACAATTACTATTCTTGTAAAACATGTCATCAAGATAAGAATACTAGGAGCAAGTGACAAAACTGTCAGCAATAATAATAGCTTGACTGACATTGAAACATTTTCGGGCGAACTGTTGTTAAAAAACTCCATAAATTCATTCATCGTTCGTCCGTTCCTTTCTTCTCAATCTCTTCGTACAATTTTTTTCTGTCTTTTGAAATATCATCTAGCTGTTGTTTAAGTAATGATTGAAAATGGTTCCCTTTTCTATCATCCTGCTGAACATTTTTTCGTCTTTGAAGTACCTTTGTCACAATATCGCTTGGTTGTATAAGTTGTTCCGTTTTTTCATTATACTCTTTGATTAATTGGCCATACTCTTCTTTATCTTCAATTTCTTTCAACAACTGTATATTTTCACCCACACCTACGACCAAGATACGATTTCCGACCTTGATCAATTGAACAGATCTATTGGTACCGAGTGAAGTACCGCCTAAATTTTCAACAAGCTGAGAGCTTTTATAAGTTTTGCTTTTTTTATTAATTAATTTAAGCAAGAAGTAAAGGAGAGCTACTACAAAGATTGTCGCAAAGACCATTTTTATAATATCCCATGTATTCAGCCCTACCTTAGCAGGTTCATTCTTATGTATTTCCTTTTCCTTTGAAGGCTGATCTTGTTTACATGTATCACGATGTTCAATACAATCTTTCACACTATTCATTTGCTCTGCATAGGCTGGTGCATTCAAGCCCAGCAGAGCAATACCTATTAATAGAAGCGAAAGAATTGTTCGTTTTACAAATTGCAATATCCTGCACCCTCTAAATTAATATTTATTATCCTAAAGTTTTGGAAATCGCTTCAATAACACGGTCAGCTTGGAATGGTTTAACAATAAAATCCTTGGCACCTGCTTGGATAGCATCAATTACCATCGCTTGCTGTCCCATTGCTGAACACATGATCACTTTCGCATTAGGATTGATTTTTTTGATTTCCTTTAAGGCAGTAATCCCATCCATCTCAGGCATTGTAATATCCATTGTTACTAAATCAGGCTGAGATTCTTTATACTTTTCTACTGCCTGCGCTCCATCAGCAGCTTCTCCAACAACCTCAAACCCATTTTTTGTGAGTATATCTTTAATCATCATTCTCATAAATGCTGCATCATCAACAATCAAAATTTTTTGTGCCATTATTCTGTTAACCCCCGTGCGTTATTTAAGTTTCTTAATTCGGTCACTTTGACTGATAATATCTGTTACACGTACTCCAAAGTTCTCATCAATTACTACTACCTCTCCTTGAGCAATTAGACGATTATTGACAAGAATATCAACTGGTTCCCCAGCTAGCTTATCAAGTTCTATTATTGAACCGGCAGACAATTCAAGAATTTCTTTGACAGAACGTTTTGTCCTTCCGAGTTCCACCGTTACTTGAAGAGGAATATCCAGCAGCATATTTAAATTTTTTGATTCATTCTCCTGAAGCGGATATGGTTCAAAATTTGAAAATACTGCAGGCTGAACATTAGGCCCAGCTCCTCCAGGAAATGCAGAACCAAAATGCTGAGGCGCATTATGCTGTACAGGCTGGTTAAAAGCTTGTGATGCTTGCTGCCATTCTCCTTGCGTGGCAACAGCTTCTCTTTCTGGAAGTGGTGATTGTGTGTAAGCAAATTCCTGTACATTTGATTCTGGTATTTGCATTTCATTCGTATTTTCTGAATGTCCTGCAAATGACGGTAATGAACTTTGATCTTTTTCACTATTACCTGAATTTGATCCAGTCATTTCACTTGGATTTAATAATTCCTTGACTAAACTTTTCGCAAACTTCAATGGTAATAGCTGCATGATATTTGAATCTATTAAATCTCCTATTTTTAATCGAAAGGATATTTTAGCTAGAATATCATCACTTGGAATTCTGTCAGTACCTTCACCTAGCGAAACATCTAATAAATCGATAGATGGTGGAGAGATATCAACTTTCTTGCTAAAAATCGTTGACATGGATGTTGCGGCAGAACCCATCATTTGATTCATCGCTTCTTGAACAGCACTTAACTGAATTTCTCCCATCATGTCAGAAGGATTCTTTCCATCCCCACCAAGCATTAAATCTGCAATAATTGCAGCATCAGTTTGCTTTATCACTAATAAATTACTTCCTGAAAACCCTTCTGTATAGCTAACATGAATCGCTACATATGGATGTGGAAACTCCTCAGGTAATTTACTTTTTTGTATGATTAAAACAGTTGGTGTTGTAATTTCTACTTTTTGACTCAGTAATGTGGACAATGCCGTTGCGGAGCTTCCAAACGAAATATTCCCAATTTCCCCCAGTGCATCTTTCTCCATTGGCGAAAAATAATCTTCTACGTTAAAGGTTTCGTCCGAAAGATCAAGCTCCTCATCATCCCCTCCACGTAAAAGCGCATCGATTTCATCTTGTGAAAGCATATCATCGCTCATCATCGTCATCTCCCCCTTTCACATTGTCTAATACTTGTATAGCAATTTTTTTGTTCACTTTCCCTGGCTGTCCAATAAATTTAGGGATACCACCTACTTTTAAAACGAGAGGTTCGTCAATTGGTTTATTTAACTCAATAACATCCCCGATACCTAGCATTAGAAAATCTTGAATACTAATTTCTGATGAACCAAGTTCACCCACTATAGAAATATCAGCTCGCTGAATATGCATTTCTAGTCGGCCGATTTCTTCTGGTTTTCTTTCCTTCTTTTCTGACTGCATCCAATAATGAACTGATAATTTAGGAATAATTGGCTCGAGAACAACATGAGGAATACAAATATTCATCATTCCACTTGTTTCTCCAATGGTTGTATTTAATGAAATAACAACAACAGTTTCATTAGGTGAAACCATTTGTAAAAATTGCGGGTTCACTTCAAAATCCATAAGCTGTGGATCAATTTCGACAATGTTATTCCATGCTTCCATATAATTTTCAAATGCATGCTCAAACGTGTTTGACATTATTTTTGTTTCAATCTCTGTAAGATTATCTATTTTATTAATACTCGATCCTCTTCCGCCCATCATTCTGTCCATCAATGCATAAGCAATATTAGGATTGACCTCCATCAGAATTCTTCCATCTAATGGCGGTACCTCAAACACATTTAAAATCGTCATTTTCGGTATCGACCGAATAAACTCCTCATATGGAATTTGATCCGCTGAAGCAACAGTAATTTGCACATATGTTCTTAGTTGGGCTGAGAAAAATGTTGTAAGTAACCGAGCAAAATTTTCATGTATTCGCGTTAAGCTTCTAATTTGATCTTTAGAAAATCGCAGAGCTCTTTTAAAATCATAGACCTTAACTTTTTTCTCTAATTGCTCTTTTTTTAGTTCATCTGCATCCATTTCACCTGTTGACAATGCAGACAATAACGCATCTATTTCATTTTGTGATAATACTTCTCCCGACATGAAATCTCACCTCCATTTATTTAGCAAAATAATATGTATAATAATATCATTGGAGGAGATTTTCGGTAATATAAACCTGTTCAACTTGACCTTTTTGCATAATCTCATTTATTTTTGTCTTTAAGTCTTCTTTTAGCTTGTTTTGCCCCTCTTTACCCTGAATATCTTTAGCTTCCATTTCGGATAATTCTTGAATAATAATGTCCTTTACTTGAAAATCTCTTTTCTCTAATTCCTTTTTTGCATTCTTGCTATCTGTTTGAATTTTAAAAGAAATACGAACAAAATCATTGCTAGCTAAATTTGTTGTTATTTGAGGTATATCAACGGATGACTCTAGTACTTCATCGATCGTTGGCTCTTTCGTTCCGGAGCTATTTAGTTCCTTTACCACAATTACCGCAACTGCTCCTACTAGGGTAATGGCAACAAGCAATATTATCATGATCATTAGCAGCTTATTTTTCTTCACTTTCATTTTCCCCCAATTGTTGCCCTAGAAGGCTGACAGATTGATAGAATTCCTTTACAAGCATATAAACAGTATCTTCCGACTCCCTTACAACATATTTACGTCCATTCGTTAACGTAATTGTAGTATCAGGAAAAGATTCTATTGTTTCGATATACACAGCATTTATCATAAATGCTTTCCCATTAAGTCTCGTAACCTTAATCAATGTTATTTTCAGGGCTAAAAGCATTAAGCTTTCAACCCTGTCCCTCCCTTAACTTATCGTTTTAAGTTAACTAATTCTTGTAAAATTTCATCAGAAGTTGTGATAATACGAGTGTTTGCTTGGAAACCACGTTGGGCTGTGATCATTTCTGTAAATTCTTCAGATAAGTCGACATTGGACATTTCAAGAGTTCCTGCAGCAACGACACCACGACCATCTCCTGGCAAACCAATATTCGGTGTTCCGGAGTTAATTGAAGCTTGGAATAAATTATTACCCGCTTTTGTTAGACCGGAAGTATTACTAAATTTTGCTAACGCTAGGACACCTAAAGTTTTTACTTGGCCATTTGAGTAGACACCGTTTATTTCACCCATAGCCCCGATGTTAAAGCTTTCCAACATACCTTCAACATTTCCATCTGGATTTACTAGCGCTGTTGTTGCACCTTTGTTTTGCGTTAACTTCGAAAAGTCAAATTTAACTGTCGAAGATCCCCAATCTCCAACATCTGGAGTCCAATCAAAATCACCTGCGGTTAATTTCCCATCTACATCAAAAGAGAGACTCGAATCAGGTGAAGGTGCAGGAGTAGCATTCGGGTCTTTGTTTACAAATACATCCCATCCTGCAGTAGTTTTTTTGAAATGGACGTCGATTTTATGTTCTACACCTTTTTCATCAACCATTTTTATTTGCTGTGTATAAATTGAGTCTTCCGTTGCATCAGCTGATAAATTTTCCGTTACATTTATAATCCCAGTTTTCATAGCAGGCAAGACAGCATTAACATTGACAGCAACATCTCCATAGATATTCGTTGGTTTCCCAGTTGTCGGGTCAATTTTATAAGCTTGTACTTTCAAGCCATCAGCATTAACTAAATTTCCTTGATCGTCTAAATAGAAGTTTCCTGCACGAGAATAATATTCGGCATTTCCCTGTTTGACGACAAAATATCCATCCCCGTCAATTCCGAGATCAAGTGCACGTCCTGTAGACTGTAAGCTTGATCCGGTATGAATCGTATCAATTGTTGCAAGTGTAGATCCAAGTCCAACTTGCATCGGATTTTTCCCCCCACGATTTTCACCAGCGGCACTTGCACCGGAAACCATTTGGTTCATTGTATCTTTAAAAGTAACACGACCTTTTTTATAGCCGAAAGTATTGACGTTAGCGATGTTGTTACCAATTACGTCTAATTTTGTTTGGAAGTTTTTCATTCCGCTAATTCCAGAGTACATTGAACGTAGCATTAATATTTGCTCCTTTCTTTATGGCTGCTTCAATCAATCCGCAAGCCTCGGCTTCCTTTTTAGGTCCAGCCGTTTTATTGGTCCAAAATGATGGTGCCATTGATATTTGTAAATATTTGTGTACGGGCTTCTTCCCGATCCATTGCCGTAATTACTGTATTGTTCTTTGCACTGACAATTAATGCTGCATCTTTAAGTAATACGAGCGATTCCTTTACACCCTTGTTTTTTGCTTCTTGAACTTTTTCCTCTATCTGATTCCATTGCGCTTCATTAATATGTATTCCTCTTTGTAGTAGGCGCTCTTTGGCATGCTTGCTAACCGTTAATTTACTGTCAGATTGTAGTGCATTCTGGAAATGAACAGAGAAGCTATTGTTGGGTTTAAGTTCTCGATTGGCCGATTTTGTTTTTGTGCCGATGACGGCCTTTGAATGAATCGGATGAAACATCATTTTATCCATCCAATCACCCTCTAATTATTCAATTTTTATAATTTGTGATGATGTGATCGATGTCATATTTTCATCATCTAGCTGGAATAAAATTTTCCCGTCTTTAAATGAAACGGATATTATTTTTGCTTCCTTCTCTGCCTCGTCTTCTAAATAGGTAATTTTCCTTCCTATCATCATACTAGCTTGAACCATAGCATTATCTTTCGAAATTTCATTGATTTGCGAAATATTCCCAGGTTCTAATTTCGTACCATCTTCCAACACAAACAAAACTGAATTATCCTTAAATTGAACAGACGCTACTCTACCTGTTCCTTCTTCTATAACAGGCACATCTCCAGGATTTTTAGCTTCAGTTATTTTATGCCATGTAATATCCTTGCCAACGAACTGACTGTAGGCAATTAATTGACTTTGCTCCTGTACTTTGACAAACTTTTCCATCGTACTTCCCATATTGGTTATTTGCTCTAGAATAGAAAAGGTCGCCATTTGAGCAATAAAGTCTTTATCCTCCAACGGACTCAAGGGATCCTGGTTTTGCAGCTGAACCATTAATATTTTTAGAAAATCATCTTTACCTAATATATCTGATCCAGTTTTTCGCTGCTCTTGTTGATATTTTGATAGCATTAATGATGAATCAATTGTATTTGTCATTCATTTTCACACCTAAGCTTCAGTATTGAGGAGTGCCTCTTCAAATGAGCTAGTAAATTCTCCGTTTGTTTGCTGCTCATGCTGCTCTTGCCGATGCTGCTCTTGTCTTTCCTGTCCATTCTGCTGCTCACGATTAAAGCTCCGATCCTGCTGTGTAAACTGCTGAGAGATTTCTACTCTTTCCACCTGAATATTTTGAGAATGAAAAGCTTGTTTTAATCCATTTAATTGGGATTCCATCATTTCCTTCGCTGTTGAAGTAGACGTAAGAATTCGAGCAATAATCGCTGAATCCTTTTGAATCAGTTCAACTCTAAGCGCCCCTAAATGTTCAGGGTTTAACTTAATAAAAAGTCTTTGCGTCCCGCCATTCTTCAGGAAATGACTTCTTGAAAGTATTGATTGAAATTGTTCTATCAATTGTTCAGCAGATACAGGTCTATTTGCTGGCTGAGAGAATAAAGTAAGCTGCTCAGGTTTTGATAATTGTTGAAAATGGATAAACCCATGCTGATGAACCTGTTCTGATTTATTTAGAACTTTTGTAACGTTATCACCATTAGTCTCACTTTTCACATTGCTTTTACCATTCAATTCATCGACTAGGTTTGTAAAGGTTTTCTGTAAAAGCTCATCTCTATTTGAACGAACCGAGTCATTTAAAAGGATATCTAGCTTTTCGTTAATGCTTTTCATAAATTCTCTCATTTTTATTTGGTTACTGTGAGAATCTTGATGTGCAGATAAGAGTTCAAATAGCTTTAAAACCTTCATTGCTTGTCCAAACTCTTTATCAGGTGTCAATTGCATATCTTTCAATTGAATAGATGCAATTGACTGAATAAGTGACAAAATGATATCTGCTTGGTTTTCATCCGTTTTATCTTGTTGAGTGTGATTTGGATCAATAAGGGTAGGCCCCTTCTCTTCAGTCTTGTTAGAAAGTAATTTAGTATAGAAACTACTTAATAACTGAACAAGCTCTTCTGAAGACAAATTCAACTCTTCTTCAATTATATTAATGATATCTGAATTACTTTGAAATGCGACCTTACCAAGAAGCTCCATCCCATTTTCGAGCTCGAGAATATCATTTGTTTGTAATAATTGAAGCAGCCCTGACAGTACCTCACTTGAAAAATCACCAGTATTCTCACTTGCAGCTTGCAAGTTTAGTGTATTAACCGGTTTCGGCAACAGATTTGCAAAAAGTGAAGAAAATCCGGATTCGCCTTTTCCTGAAGATCCCGTTTTAATATCCTGAGAGATTAATGTATTGATTGCTCCTAAAATACCTATTTCCACTTTTTCACCCCCTTTCGTTATTACAAAATCATTGGATTTCTGAATTGCTATCTACCTCAGCAGTTAATAACTCCGTATACTTTGCAGCTAATTCAGGCTCCATTTTTTCCATAATGCCGGCAAGTGTATCGGCTTTAACATTAGAAAGGATTTTTAATGCTTCTTCCTCGCTCATATTAGATATGATTGGAGCTGCTTTTTTTGCTGATATCGTTTCATACGTTTTAACGATATCCTTGAACGCACGTTTATTTTCTTCCTTTATAGCTGTCAATTCTAATATTTCTTCTTCAAGACGTTCTTTTTCCAATTGTACTTTAGAAATCTCTTCATCTTTACTTTCTAATTGTGATTCTAGCTGTGAAATCTTTGCTTCACGATCCTTAATTTCAGCTTCCAGCTCTATACTCTTTGTTTCAAGTTTTTCAAGAGACTGTGAATTATCCTCTTCAAAAACAGAAGAAACAAAAGGAATTTTCTGTCCATATTCCTTTGCTAGTTCAAAGACGTTATGTCCAAGAATTGTCATAACAATTAGGGCAATTGTTATTGCAAATAACAGCGGAATTAAGACTAAATAAATAAAGCCTTGGAACCTTGAAGATTTCTTCGATTCTTTTTCTTCTGATAACTTGTCCACTTTACCACCTAATTTCCCCGATTCATAAAATGCTGGATCGAGATATCATCCATTTGCTTGCCCTCAAGCTGCTTTACACTTTCAGCATAATTAGTTAAATCTTTTTCTTTCATGATTTCAAATTTTTTTACTTCGATATTTCTCTCTTGAAGTTTTTCTTGCTGGAAATTCATATAGTTTCTTGCATTCATTACTATTTGCTGATAATGTTCAATCGTTTTCTCTAAATTATGTATAAAATGCTGATGATGTCTAATTTCTTGTACAGGTATACCATTTACAAGCCTAGAGGATTGATAGTCTTCTAAATCCTCTTTTTTCTTAAGTAGTTCATATAATTTTTCTGCAGCCTTCTCAAATCTTTTCACTGCCTGATTATAAACATTAATTGCTTCATCCTTTTCTCTCTCTTTTATCGTAAGGATTTTTTCGAACTTGAATTGGTATTGCATGGAAACTATTCTCCCTTCCCTACGAGGTCAAATAATTGCTGAACAGCTTCTTCAAAAGTTACTTTTTCCTGTGTTCCTTGCTTTAAGAAAGATATGATATTAGGATAAAGCCTGATTGCTTCATCGATATCAATTGAAGAGCCTCTTTTATAGGCACCAATGTTTATTAAATCTTCAGAATTTATATACGTACTTAAGGTTTCTCTTAATTTCTCTGAAGCATTTACATGATCGGGTGGAACGATATTATTCATCACCCGGCTAATGCTTTTTAAGACATTCACAGCTGGATATTGGCCCTTATTTGCTAAAGCACGATCAAGGACAAAGTGTCCGTCTAAAATTCCTCTGACTGTATCAGCAATTGGTTCGTTCATATCATCGCCATCAACTAACACAGTATAAAATGCAGTAATTGATCCTTGTTCATTTGTCCCTGTTCGTTCAAGGAGCTTAGGCAGGAGCGCAAATACAGAAGGTGTATATCCTTTTGTTGTAGGAGGTTCTCCAATAGCCAACCCAACCTCCCTTTGCGCCATCGCTACCCTCGTAACTGAGTCCATCATCAGCATGACATTTAACCCTTTATCACGAAAATATTCAGCTATTGCTGTTGCTGTAAAGGCACCTTTTATTCTCATCAAGGCTGGCTGGTCAGATGTTGCTACAATGACGATAGACCGACTTAAGCCCTCAGGCCCTAAATCTCTCTCGATAAATTCCCGTACCTCTCTTCCGCGCTCACCAATAAGTGCAATTACATTCAAATCTGCTGTTGTATTTCTGGCAATCATTCCTAGTAATGTACTTTTCCCGACACCACTACCTGCAAAAATCCCGACGCGCTGACCATTTCCTACTGTTAATAGGCTATCAATCATACGAACACCAACTTCAATAGCTGAAGAAATTGGCGGTCTTCTCAAGGGATTAGGCGGTTCTTGATCGGTTGGCACCGAAGTCAAGCCTTTAGGCAAAGGAGTTCCATCAAGCGGCTGACCAAGAGAGTCGATAACTGATCCAACTAAATTGGAACCGACTCTAATCTCTAGAGGCTTCGAGGTCGCCTCTACAAAACTTCCAGGAGAAATATCATTGGTAGATGTATAAGGCATTAAAATGACTTCTTCATTTTTGAACCCAACAACCTCGGCATGTATTGTTCTTTTCCGTTTAGTTCCAACATGGATATAGCAAACGTCTCCAATTGAGCTTTCAGGAGGGCCTTGCGATTCAATCATTAGTCCTACTACTCTTTTAACTCGACCATATCGTTTAAAAGAATCTAATTGATCAATCTGATCAATTATTTCGGAAAGGTTCATTCCTATTCACCCTCTAGCATTTCAATTAGCTTACGTTTTACTTCTTCGAGTTGACTATCAATACTGGCGTCTATCCTTCCATTAGCGGATTCGATTATACAGCTTGACTCTGTCAAATCATCGTCTGGATAGATGAACATATCAACTTCCCTAGGGAAAAGCATTATTAATTCCTCTTTATTCAAGAGAAGGAACTCATAATGGTTAGGATGTACATGAAGCTGAATTTCTTGATTTTCTCTCGCTTCTTTTAATGCTCGTTTCACAATAAATAGAAATTCTTCTTCATTATCATCTATTGTTTTCCCTAAGATTTTCTGCGCGACCTTTAATCCGATTTCTAAGATCGCTTTTTCAGATGATTCTACATGCGAAAGGTAATCCTTTTTTGCTGAATCTATGACCGCTTTTGCAGACTGAATTAGTTGACTGCATTCTGAATATCCTTCTTTACGTCCTTCTTCTAATCCAGAAGCAAATCCAGATGCCTTAGCTTGTTCTGTTAATGCAGCCATTTCTATTTCAAACGACTGGCGTTTCTCATCTAGTTGCTGTCGAACCTCATCAGCCCCAAGCCTAGCCTTATTTAAAATAGCCTCAGCTTCATGTTGAGCTTGTTCTAAAATATTTTTTGTATGCTCTTCTAGAATTAATGGAACAGTAGCTTCATCATCAGGTTCTTGCTTAAATTGCTCTAATATTTTTATCGAGATTACTCTTTTTTCGACCTGAACTGGATCAGATATATTTGGAGTCCATTTTATTAATCTAGACAATAATATCATCTCCCCCGCCACGGGCGACGACGATTTCTCCAGCTTCCTCTAAACGACGAATGATAGCAACAATTCTCGATTGAGCCTCTTCCACATCACGAAGTCTGACTGGACCCATGTATTCCATCTCGTCTTTAAAGGTTTCAACCATACGATTAGACATATTTTTGAAAATAATTTCTTTTACTTCTTCACTTGAAACTTTAAGTGAGAGCATTAAATCCTCACTTTCACAATCACGAATAACACGTTGTATTGCACGGCTATCAAGTGTAACAATATCTTCGAATACGAACATTCTTTTCTTGATTTCTTCTGCAAGCTCAGGATCTTGAATTTCTAATGCATCCAAAATAGTTCGCTCAGTAGATCGATCAACCCCATTTAAAACATCAACAACTGCTTCAATTCCACCTGTTTGAGTATAATCCTGAGTAACTGTTGCTGAAAGCTTTCTTTCAAGAATTTGTTCCACTTCATTAATGATTTCAGGAGCAGTGCTATCCATTACAGCAATTCTCCTTGCAATATCTGCTTGCATTTCTTGAGGAAGCTCAGATAGAATTTGCCCCGCTTGCGCAGCATCAAGATACGATAAAATTAATGCAATTGTTTGTGGATGCTCATTTTGAATAAAGTTTAAAATCTGTGCTGGCTCAGCTTTTCTTGCGAAATCAAATGGTCTAACTTGTAAGGAAGATGTAAGCCTGTTAATGATAATTGCAGCTTGTTCATTTCCAAGAGCCTTTTCCAAGACTGTTTTCGCATAGCCGATCCCACCCTGTGATATATAATCCTGTGCTAAAGCAATATGGTGAAATTCTTCAAGGATTTCTTCTTTTGCATGTGAATCTACTTTCTTCACACCTGAAATTTCTAATGTTAATTTCTCAATTTCTTCCTCACTCAAATGTTTATATACCGTAGATGCGACATCTGGACCAAGAGATATTAGAAGTATGGCTGCCTTTTGTTTACCTGATAATCCCTTTTGTTCTCTTTTTGACATTATCCATACCCCCTAATCTTCAGCAATCCATGTGCGTAATAATTTTGCGAAGTCTTCTGGTTTTTCTTTTGCCATTTTCTCAAGCTGCTTCTTACGCAATGTATTTTCTGTTTCTAGTGTCTCATTAACATCAGGGACAATAAGTGGTTCTTGCATATCCATGATTTCTTCTTCTTCACTATGTTTTCTTTTTGCTCTAATAAATAGGAAAATTAAGACTGCGATAATCGCAAGAAGGATTCCACCTACAATATAAACCCAAAGAGGTATGACTGATTTTACATCATCAGGGAACTTAACCTTTCCATTAAATGGTTGAACCGAAACAACGATTTTATCATTAATAGCCTCATCAGTTAATTCCTCTGCACCTGCATTCTTATCTATGGTCGTACGAACAATAGTAGATAAAATTTTCGTAATGTCATCGACTCTTTCTTGCGGGAGAGAGTTTGGATTATCTGGTTCAGGTGGCTCAACCATCACTTGAATTCCAAGATCCCTAACCTTGTAAGGACTTTCAACAATTTCTTTTCGTATTTTATTTACTTCATTATTGATTGTTTCTTCAATTTTCTCGTAATCACCATTTGACCCGTTACCTTCTAAGTAGGATGAACCAGGTACATCCGCAGGGTCGCCAGGAGCAGTTAATCCGCCTGCTTGATCCGCATTACCAGTGAAGGTTTCCGTGATTTTTTGGGCACTAATAGCGATTCCTTCCATATTTTCTTCATCAACAGGGGTTACAAGGTTTTCTTCCCGATTTTCTTGGGTAAAATCAACATCAGCCGTTACAGATACAACAACCTTATCCTGTCCCATCAAAGTACCGAGCATGCCTTGTACTTGTCGCTGAACATCTCTTTCAATTTGCTTTTTGATCTCATGCTGTTCAGCAAAAGATGATCCCGGCGTAGAATTTTGATTCTTTTTCAAATCAAAGTACTCAAAATTTTGGTTCATTATGACGATATTATCTGTAGGTAGGTTTGGAACACTTTTAGATACCAAATGATATAATGCTTGAATTTGAGATTCCTCAAACTGATAGCCTGGCTTTGTATTAAGAACGATGGATGCCGATGCTTCTTCCGATGGATCATTAACAAAAATCCCTTTTTCCGGAAGATTAATCATTACCTTTGCATCTTTTACGCCCTCAATACCTTTAATTAAATTGGCTAATTCCGTTTGCATTGCATCAATTTTTATCATTTTGAATTCATTCTCAGTTGTACCTATTCCAGCGTTTTGGCTAAAAAATGAATAGTCGATATTTCCGGATTTAGGAATACCTTCAGCAGCAAGTTCCACTTTAAGCGTGTCTACTACTTCTTCTGGCACTTTTATCGTTGCTCCACCATCTGTTATCTCAGATTTAATTCCTCTACCATCTAAGCTTTCTTTAATCGTTCCAGTTTCTGATGGTGTTAAATTGCTATATAAAGGAACTAGAGTTGTTCTAGTAGTTAATAAAGATACAGAAGTTATTATAATAATAAATAAAAGCGCGGAACCAACGAGCAAAACCTTTTGTTTTTTGGTTCGGCTTATCCAAAATTCTTTAATATTATCGATATATTTTCGAAACGATTCCTTCATTTTTAATCCCCCGGTTATTCTGTCTCATTCTTTGGCAGCTAATAACCGCAAATTACTAGTTTTTAGCCTTTAATTAATATAAAGAAGTAATATTTTGAGATTTAAGAGCTCTCTAGCTTCAGAGTGTATAAGCTCACCTGCTAAGAACGAAACGTGCTCCCCAAACTGCGCTTTTGGCCTTGCATGTATTGCAACGAAGCCTTCCTTTCCCTGTTGCAAATTCGGCACTAGTGCGTCCTGTTAGGTTTGAGATCATAATCCAATCCGTCCAAGAAGGATAAAGAACAACCTTCTTGAACGCTCAACTTATGCTTCTCGCCCCAGAATAAGTGACTTCCGTATTTCTATTAAACTTGCATTCTCATTACTTCTTGATAAGCCTCAATTACTTTATTACGAATTTCTATAGTTGCTTGTAAAGAAATGCTAGCTTTTTGTGAGGCGATCATAACTTGATGCAAATCTACATTTTCCCCTCTTACAAGTTTTTCAGTCATTTTATCGGAGTTTATTTGCAGTTCATTTACATTATTAATTGACTCCTTCAAAACGGACGCAAAACTCTTATGTGCTTCGTATGGTGTATATGTATGAGTCTTTTTATTTTCTTGAGGCTTAAGTACATGGCTAACGGATGGGAGTCCAACATTATTCATTTCTTATTCTCCTTTATTTCCCAATTTCTAATGCTTTCATCATCATGCTTTTAGAAGCGTTGAAAACAGTAACATTGGCTTCATATGATCTAGTTGCACTTATTAAATCGACCATCTCTTTCAACGGATCAACATTCGGTAGTTCAACATACCCTTCATCATTTGCATCAGGATGCTCAGGATTATATACAAGCTTAAAAGGAGTCTGATCTTCAACAATACTTGTCACCTTTACACCATTTCCAACCGTTTGCGAATCTGACCGATTCATTGCCTTGTTTAAGAAGTTTGAGAACTGACCTTCTTTCGGCTCAAGTACTACCGCTTTACGTCTGTACGGCTGCCATTCGCCATTTTCTATTTTTGATCGCGTTGAATCAATATTTGCCATATTTGAAGAAATGACGTCCATTCTAAGCCTCTGTGCGGACAAGGCGGAGGCAGTGTTATTCATACTATGAAATATGGACATGATTATTTACCCCCTCTTATCACATTTTGTAAGCTAGAAAATTTCCCATTCAGCCTTTCAACCAAAGCATTGTAATAAATTTGGTTACCAGCTAAATCTGTCATCTCATTATCGATATCAACACTATTACCATTATGATTGTAAGACACATTTTTACGATTAATAATCCCCGATGTTGAAGGTGAGATTCCTTTGAAATCAAAATGCCTTTCATCTGTTCGTTTTGCACCTACCGATTGATTTACTGCAGATTGCAATGTGTCTTTAAAGCTTACATCCTTAGCTTTATAGCCTGGTGTTGCTTCATTTGCAATATTTTGTGAGATCACTTTTTGTTTTAGAGATGAATAGTTTAAACCCTTTTCAATGGTGTCGATCGTATTTGAAAACAACTTCATTAAACGCACCTCGTTTTTTTCTTTCCTGATAAATTCTACTAGTTATGTAGAAATTTGTTGATAAAGGAAATATAATGTCGTCTAAAATATATTGTAATGAATATGAAATAATATGTCTATGTAAGTAGAGTTACTTTTAACATGACCTTATACCCATTTTTTATTATAAAATGTAAAACTTTGTGAAGAAACAGTAAACAGCTGTAAATAATTACAAATTTACGAACATTATTCGATTCGCGTTATTTTTCCGCTAGTATAAAAAACCTATTAATCATTATCGATTATTGAAAAACATTCATCGCAAACGTTATTTTAATATTATTTTTGTAACAAACAAATAACAAAAAAAAACACACTTCTTGTCGAAAGAAGTGTGTTTCTTTGAAAAAAGCATACACTTAATTTGATTTAAGTTTATCCAATTCAAATAAAAACTTATCGTTCAATACTTTAATATACGTTCCCTTCATGCCTAATGATCTAGACTCAATTACACCAGCACTTTCTAATTTCCTTAAAGCATTTACAATAACGGATCTTGTTATTCCTACGCGATCTGCAATTTTTGATGCTACTAGCAAGCCTTCATTTCCATTTAATTCTTCGAAAATATGTTCAATCGCCTCAAGTTCACTATAAGAAAGGGAACTGATTGCCATTTGAACGACAGCTTTACTTCTAGCTTCCTCTTCAATTTCTTCGGATTTTTCACGTAGAATTTCCATCCCTACTACTGTTGCTCCATATTCAGCAAGAATTAAGTCATCATCATGGAACTGTTCATTTAATCTCGCAAGGATAAGCGTACCTAGACGCTCCCCACCACCAATAATTGGAACGATGGTTGTTAATCCTGTGCTGAAAAGCTCTTTATTTTCAACAGGGAATGCAGAATAATCACTTTCCACCCCTAAGTTAGGTGAAGTTTCTTTTATATTAAAGAGATTATTTGTATATTCTTCTGGGAATTGACGATCTGCAAGCATTTGTTTCATACGGTCATTTTCAATTTGTTGATTAACTGCAAATCCTAATAACTTCCCACGACGGCTAACAACAAAAGTATTGGCTGTAATTACATCACTTAATGTTTCTGCCATTTCTTTAAAGTTTACTGGTTTCCCAGCTGCTCTTTGAAGCATTGCATTAATTTTTCTTGTTCTTGTTAATAAGTCCATTGATTTTTCCTCCAATTTGCTTAACATAATAGCTGTTTATTTTATCTTGATACCCGGAGTCTAGTTTGTCTATCCATTCACAAATAATTTAACACAAATTTTACAAAATAAATTGGCTCAAATCTTTGTTACGAGATATAGCTCCTAATTTTTCCTCAACATACTGAGGGGTAATCATAATTTTCTCCATTGTAATCTCTGGAGCTTCAAAAGATAAGTCTTCCAGTAATTTTTCCATAATTGTGTGCAGACGACGTGCTCCAATATTATCTGTATTTTGATTTACATCAAACGCAAATTCAGCAATCCTACGAATAGCATCGTCAGAAAATTCAATTTGTATACCTTCAGTTTCCAATAATGCTTGATATTGTTTAATTAAAGCATTATCCGGCTCAACTAAAATATTAAAAAAGTCTTCTACAGTTAGCTTTGTCAATTCTACACGGATTGGAAAACGCCCTTGTAATTCAGGAATTAAATCTGATGGCTTTGCCATATGAAATGCACCTGCAGCCATAAACAGAACATGATCTGTTTTTACTGTACCGTATTTAGTTACTACAGTAGAGCCCTCCACGACTGGAAGTATGTCTCTCTGTACACCTTCGCGAGATACATCAGCAGATGATCCGCCACTATTTTTGCTTGCTATTTTATCGATCTCATCAATAAAGATGATTCCGGACTGTTCTGCTCGAAAAACAGCTTCTTGTGTCACTTCATCCATATCGATAAGTTTTTGTGCCTCTTCATTGGTTAGAACTATTCTTGCTTCACTTACAGTTAGTTTTCTTTTCTTCCTGCGTTTAGGAATTAATCCACCAAGGGCATCTTGCATATTCATTCCCATTTGTTCCATCCCAGAACCTTGAAGCATATCAAACATTGAAGGCTGCTGTTCTTCAAGCTCTACTGTAATAAATTCATTTTCAAGCTCACCAAGTGCTAGTTTCTCTTTCACAACTTTACGTTTAGCTTGAATTCCCATGTCATCTGATGCAGACGATTCTTGTTCTGAGTGATCATTATTGCCACCGCCAAAAAGCATTTCAAGCGGATTTTTATAGTTTCCTGTCTTCTTATTAGACGGTACTAATAATTCCACTATTATGCGATTTGCACTTTCTTCAGCACGTTCTTTTACGCTAGTCATTTTCTCTTCTTTTACCAAGCGTACTGATGTTTCAACAAGGTCTCTGACCATTGATTCAACATCTCTTCCAACATACCCTACCTCTGTAAACTTTGTAGCTTCAACCTTAACAAAGGGAGCCCCTACCAACTTTGCCATTCGACGCGCAATCTCAGTTTTCCCGACACCAGTAGGACCTATCATCAATATATTTTTGGGACTGATTTCATCACGAAGCTTTTCATCAAGTAGGCCGCGTCGATATCTATTTCTTAGTGCAACCGCAACTGCTTTTTTGGCATCTTTTTGACCAATAATGAATTGATTAAGCTTTTCAACGATTTGACGGGGTGTTAAATTCGTACCTTTAACCATCGATCAGCACACCTTCCCTTAAAGTTCTTCAACAATAATATTGTGATTTGTATAAACACATATTTCGGCTGCCATTTCTAATGAAGCCTTGGCAATCTCTTTGGCAGTTAAATGATCTCCAGCATATCGTTTTAACGACCTGCCTGCAGCCAACGCATAATTACCTCCAGAACCAATTGCTAAAACTCCATCATCTGGTTCAATAACCTCACCTGTTCCGGAAATAAGAAGCAAGTTTTCCGAATTCATTACAATTAACATAGCTTCTAACTTACGCAAAACCTTATCGCTTCTCCATTGCTTAGCTAGCTCAACTGCTGCTCTTTGCAAATTACCATTATATTCTTCAAGTTTTCCCTCAAACATTTCAAATAAAGTGAAGGCATCTGCCACTGAACCCGCAAAACCAGCAAGCACTTTTCCTTTAAAAAGCTTTCGGACTTTACGTGCTGTATGCTTCATTACCACTGCATTTCCAAATGTAACTTGACCGTCTCCAGCCATTGCACAATTTCCTTTATGGTGGACCGCAAAAATAGTAGTTGCATGGAATTGAGACATAAATTATTCCTCCTTTTGCAGTTAATATAAAACACCAACCTTGTTAGATCAATAGAATAAGAAAAGTTCATGGCGCCTCCTCCTAAAAGCTTCGCTTTTAGTCGTACGATGTATTTTCTGACGCAGCTTTCCTTGTGAAGCTAGACATTTCTCAAACTCGAGAAATGTCTAGCCTATGCTCTTGGATGGTGTGCCATATATGATTTTCTTAAATATTCACTTGTAACATGTGTATATACTTGTGTCGATGACAAAAAAGCATGACCTAACAACTCCTGAACCGTTCTCATATCCGCTCCATTTGCTAATAAATGCGTAGCAAACGAATGCCTAAGCATATGAGGATGAATACGACCATTCAATGCAGATTGCTCAATTAACTTATTGAGAATATGCCTAATACCTCGAGGTGTTAATGGACCTCCACGATAATTTAAAAACAAGTAATCATTTGGTGTATTCTTTGCAAGCAAGCTTTTTCGACCATTTTGTATGTATACGAATAATGCGTCGTGTGCAAAGCTTCCAAACGGTATATACCTTTGCTTGTTACCCTTCCCATGAACCAAAACAGTTGATAGTTGCATATCAATGTCCCTCATTCGAATTTGACTGCATTCGCTCACACGAATTCCAGTAGCATATAAAAGCTCTAATAATGCTTTATCTCTTTGCCCTAATAGAGTTTCCGATTCACATGCATTAAATAACTCTTTCATTTCCTCTTCATAAAAAAATTCCGGAAGCTTTTTTTCAGCCTTAGGAATTGAAGCGAGAGCAAAGGGATTTTCACTTACAATTTTCTCTCTAACGAGGAATTTAAAGAAACTTCTTAAGCATGAGATTTTTCGGGCAACAGTTTTTCTAGCAAATTTCTCTTCATAAAGCCTTGTTAAATAAAGACGGACATCAATATACTTGACATCTTCTAAATTTTTTATTGCTTGTTCAAATGTGAACATAAAGAATTCTTGAATATCATGTTGATAATGCTCAATGGTATATTGTGAATAATTTTTTTCAATTTGTAAATATTCAATAAACAATTTTAACGAATTGTTCACATTTTGGTCCATCATTATCACCTCACAAGGGCTACTAAATAGTAACACATTTTAGAAGCCCTTGCAATTAAATACCCTTATTTTTCGCAAAGTTCTGAATTGTTTCCAGCGCTCTGTTAGCATGTTGTTCATTTCGTTCTTTCTTCCCTTTAATTTTTTCAGGAAGATCTGGCAGTAAGCCGAAATTAGCATTCATTGGCTGAAAGCTTTTTTGATTTGCTGAAGTTATATAACGCGCCATACTTCCAATGGTTGATTCATGAGGAAATTCGAGTAATTCTTCTCCTGTAGCAAGTCTAGCTGCGTTTATTCCAGCCACCAATCCACTTGCTGCTGATTCTACATATCCTTCAACACCAGTCATTTGCCCTGCAAAAAATAAATTTTCACGGTTGTGGAATTGATAGGTTGATTTCAACACCTTTGGAGAGTTAATGAATGTATTGCGGTGCATAACACCATATCGAACAATTTCTGTATTTTCTAAACCCGGAATCAATTGAATAACTTCTTTTTGCGGGCCCCATTTTAAATGAGTCTGGAATCCAACGATATTATATAAGGTTCCTGCTGCATCATCTTGCCGCAGCTGAACAACTGCATATGGTCTTTTTCCAGTCTTAGGATCCTCTAAACCGACAGGCTTCATAGGGCCGAACAGCATCGTTTTCTTACCTCTGTTGGCCATGACCTCAATCGGCATACAACCTTCAAAAAAGATTTCTTTTTCAAATTCTTTTAATGGTACTGTTTCAGCATCTACTAATGCATCATAAAATATATTGAATTCTTCCTCTGTCATTGGACAATTTAAATATGCAGCTTCACCTTTATCATATCGTGATTTTAAATAAACCTTATCCATATTGATGGATTCTTTTTCAATTATGGGTGCTGCTGCATCATAAAAATATAAATATTCTTCACCTGATAATTCTTTTAATTTTGAAGAAAGTGCCTCACTCGTTAAAGGCCCAGTAGCAACGATTGTCGTTCCCTCTGGAATCTCAGTTACCTCTTCATGAATAACCGTTACATTCGGATGGTTTTTTACCTTTTCAGTAACAAGTGCTGCAAACTCATGACGATCTACAGCTAAAGCTCCTCCTGCTGGAACTGAGCATGCATCTGCCGAATTAATAATAACTGAATTTAACATTCTCATTTCTTCTTTAAGAACACCTACAGCATTCGTAAGCGTATTGGCACGTAAGGAGTTGCTACATACCAGCTCAGCGAATTTATCGGTATGATGAGCAGGCGTTTGTTTAACTGGTCTCATCTCATAAAGCCGTACAGAAATGCCCCGATTAGCGATTTGCCACGCTGCTTCACTTCCAGCTAGGCCGGCTCCAATGACATTTACAACGATATCTTTCATTTATTAAACCTCCAAATATGCATCTTATTATGATCAAAACTTTCGCTCATAATAAAATAATGCTCTATTACTTTACCTTTATCATGCTCAATTTGCAATCAATACAAATTTAATTAATATAATTTTTACTTTACCACTAGAAAAGAGTGAGCCAAATAAGCCCACCCTTTTTTAACTTTGCTTCTCTTCCTTGTAATCACATTCAATACATTGAACCTGGACGCCTTTTTTCAACTTCTTTTCAATCAAAAGGTTATCACATTTTGGACAACTGCGCGGTAAAGGCTTATCCCAAGAAATAAAGTCACATTCAGGGAACCGATCACATCCGTAAAAAATCCTTCGTTTCTTACTTTTTCTTTCAATTATATTACCTTCATGACACTTCGAACATTTTACTCCAATATCTTTAACAATCGGTTTCGTGTTTCGGCAATCTGGGAAGTTGCTGCAGGCCATAAACTTGCCATAACGTCCCATTTTAAAGACCATAGGATTCCCACATTGCTCACAATCCTCACCAGCTGGTTCATCCTTGATTTCCACTTCTTGCATTTCCTTTTCTGCCTTTTCTAGATGCTTCTCAAAATCACCATAAAAATCATCAATGATTTGAACCCAATTTACTTTTCCTTCTTCAACATAGTCCAAATCTTTTTCCATCTTTGCGGTAAATTCAACGTCAAGAATATCTGGGAAAAATTCAAGAATCAACTCTAAGACGATTTCTCCCAATTCAGTTGGTATAAACCTTTTATTATCCAAAGCTACATAACCACGTTTTTGAATGGTGTCTAAAGTTGGTGCAAATGTTGATGGACGTCCAATACCTAGCTCTTCTAATGTTTTAACAAGTCGAGCTTCAGTATATCTTGGAGGAGGCTGTGTAAAATGCTGTTTTGGATCAATATCTTTTTTTAGAACTTCGTCACCTTCTTTAAGATCCGGTAGCATTCTATCCTTTTCCTCAGCTTGATCGTCTGATCCCTCTACATAGACCTTCATAAAACCAGGGAATTTTACTTTTGAACCAGCTGCTCTAAAAATAACATCCCCATTTTTTAAATCAACACTCATTGTATCCATGATTGCAGAAGCCATTTGACTTGCTACGAAGCGTTCCCAAATGAGCCTATATAAACGCAGTTGATCTCTAGATAGAAATTCTTTAAGGCTTGACGGCTCTCTCATAACACTTGTAGGACGAATAGCTTCATGAGCGTCCTGTGTGTTTGATTTTTTCTTTTCTTTTTTCTTTTCAACTTGCAAAAATTCTTGCCCGTAAGTTTTATTAATAAATTGTGTTGCTTCTCCTTGGGCTATTTCCGAAATCCTGGTAGAATCCGTTCTCATATAAGTTATTAATCCGACAGTTCCTTCTTTTCCAAGATCAATTCCTTCATAAAGCTGCTGTGCAAGCATCATCGTTTTTTTGGCTCGGAAATTTAACTTTCTTGCAGCTTCTTGTTGAAGTGATGAAGTTATAAAAGGAGCAGCAGGATTTCTTTTCCGTTCTTTTTTTGTGACCGTAGAAACCTTAAATTTGTTCCCCTTCATCTTGCTTAATATTTCTTGAACTTCTTGATTAGAATTTAATTCTACCTTTTCATTCCCTATCCCATAAAAGGATGCCTCGAAGCTGTCTTTGCCTTTTAAAAAGTCACCTTCAATGGACCAGTACTCTTCAGGAACGAAGGCTTTGATTTCTTTTTCTCTATCTATTATTAGGCGTACAGCTACAGACTGTACCCTGCCTGCACTCAAGCCCTTTTTTACTTTTTTCCATAATAAAGGACTGATATTATACCCTACCAATCGATCGAGAAGTCTCCTTGCTTGTTGAGCATCAACGAGATCCATATTAATTGGCCTTGGATGTTTAAATGATTCCTTGATTGCTTCCTTCGTAATTTCATTAAAAACAACCCGGCAATCTGAGGTTATATCCATATTTAGACTATGAGCCAAGTGCCAAGCAATAGCTTCACCTTCACGATCCGGGTCAGCTGCGAGATAAATCTTTTTTGCCTTTTTAGCCGCAGTCTTTAATTCCTTTAAAACAGGCCCTTTACCACGGATCGTAATATACTTAGGCTCAAAATGATTTTCAACATCAACACCCATTTGGCTTTTCGGCAAATCCCTGACATGGCCCATAGATGCTTTAACTTTATATTTTTTTCCAAGATAACGCTCAATCGTTTTTGCCTTTGCAGGAGACTCAACGATTACTAAAAACTCTGACATCAATAGTCCTCCTTGAGAGGGGATTTTATTATAAAAGCGTAAGCTCCTTCGGTACAATCAAAGGTCAGATTGTTCTTGAGATGATCAATCAACGTTGCTATCCTTGTCCTGTCACTTTGTCGACACTAGTACGTACTTCGGAGCTAGACAATTCTCAAACTCGAGAAAAGATATTTTTTTCATTAAGGCTATGTTATAATTTCCTGTTGATTTCCGCTGCAGGCACTCGCCTTCCGCTTCAATCAACAACAAATTAGCATTATCCACACTGAGCTTTAACACAGCCTTTTTTTTAAATAGACTTCTTCTATATTAAATCGCTTAGTGAAGAAAACGTCCGTTTTTGATAAATATTTTACATGAAATTATTTATTATATAAAAATAACCCCGTAAATAAAAATTGCCACGGATTAAATGATAATTGAAAACTTTAATGATTTTTTCATTTTCATGAAATATCCATATTATTGTACAAGTCTTTCACCTTTGTCAAACATTATCTTGTTATTTTTAAAGAGTGCATTTCTAATTTATCCAATAAAATGTTATGACTCATTCATATTTCGAACACACGTTGCCCAATATATAACAGTTTTGCAATAATTTCAACCCTTTGAACAATTTTATTAAAAAACATTCGTTCTCAATGTCTATTTTTGGGCAATTGCTAGGTTGTCTTATCTATATTCTGAACAAGAACCTATTTCTAAAAGATAATTTACTTTAGCGATCAATAACTTAAAAACATAATAGCTAATCATTACCTCATTTCATACTCTAGGATTTTTCGCCTTATTCCGAATTTTTGTGTTTTTTAAGAATTATACATCAAATCATTAAGAAAAATACATAAATGATCAAAATATTAATTCTTGCAGTATATCTTCAGGAGAATTGATGAGCTTTGCTCCCTGTTGGATAAGTTCATTAGTGCCAATTGAGTAAGAACTAAAAATATTGCCAGGGAGAGCAAATACTTCCCTTCCTTCTTGAACAGCATAATTGGCAGTAATTAGAGAGCCGCTTTTACTTTTTGCCTGGACTATTAATACCCCTTTACAAATGCCGCTTATTATACGATTTCTCATTGGAAATTGCCATCTTGAAGGACGTATATTTGGAGGATATTCTGAAATAATTAACTGATTTTCCATCATTTCTGAGGCAAGTTTCTGATTAGTTTGAGGGTAAATATGAAAGAGGCCACCTGCTATTACAGCAATTGTATTTCCTCCATTCATAATTGCAGAATGGTGAGCGATTGTATCAATTCCTGAAGCAAGTCCACTTACTATAACAATTCCTTTTTCAATCAATTTTGGGAATAAATAATTTATGGCATTTTCTCCATACTCTGTATGCTGCCTTGCACCTACAACTGCTAGATGAATATTTTTTTTTAGTAAGGTTATATCACCTTTAGCATATAATATCCAAGGCGGTTGGTATGTTTCTTTTAATAATGTAGGATATTCATCATCAAAAATTGTAATAGCATTTATTCCATTTATTTTATATTGACGGATTTGATCATGAATTAATCCTGATTGAAGATCATGGAGAATAGAAGAAGATGAGGGAATAGGGTTTTGAGTGAAAAAGTTACTATGGGAAAGTTGATAAAGATTTTTAAGCTCGGGGTCACCTTTTAATATTTGAAAAATTGTTTTCCACCCAACTCCCCTACAGTGATGAAGATGTGTAAGTCTTAGTTTAAATTCGTCCATTTATATCCTCCTTTTTTTGGGTTTGTTTAAATAAGAGAATGCAGAATAGTCCCCCCTGTAAAAGGGGGACTAACTATTCAACTATAGCAATTAATGCGTTTTACATTGTTCGTAAAGGCCTTTTTCTTTAAGAACCTTTATTAAAGTTTCACCCATTACAGAAGGTGTATCTGCTACTTCAATTCCACAAGCATTCATAACGCGGATCTTTTCATCAGCTGTGCCTTTTCCGCCTGAAATGATCGCTCCAGCATGTCCCATGCGTTTTCCTGGAGGTGCAGTACGTCCACCAATAAAGCCGACTACAGGCTTCGTCATATTAGCTTTCACCCATTCAGCTGCTTCTTCTTCAGCTGTTCCTCCAATTTCACCAATCATAATAACTGCATATGTTTCTGGGTCTTCATTAAAGGCCTTTAATACATCAATGAAGTTTGTCCCATTAACAGGGTCGCCACCAATTCCTACTGCAGTTGTTTGACCAATTCCAGCTTGAGTTAATTGATGAACTGCCTCGTAAGTTAATGTTCCAGAGCGAGATACAACTCCAACATGACCCTTCTTGTGGATGTATCCAGGCATAATACCTATCTTACACTCATCGGCAGTAATGACTCCAGGACAGTTAGGACCTACTAGACGAGTCTTCTTGCCTTCCATATAGCGTTTTACTTTAACCATATCCAATACCGGGATATGCTCAGTAATACAAATAGCTAAATCCAATTCAGCATCCACTGCCTCAATAATTGAATCTGCAGCAAATGGTGCTGGAACATAAATAACAGATGCATTGGCACCAGTTGCTTCTACAGCTTCTTTTACAGTATTGAATACTGGTACACCTTCAACTTCTTGACCGCCCTTGCCTGGTGAGGTACCGCCTACAATATTAGTACCGTATTCAAGCATTTGTTTTGTATGGAAACGGGCTGTTCCACCTGTTATTCCTTGCACAATAACTTTCGTATCTTTATTAATAAAAACGCTCACGTTAATTCCCCTTTCTCTAGATCCTATTTCACTAATGAAACAATTTTTTGTGCGCCGTCAGCCATGGATTCAGCAGCAGTAATATTAAGGCCAGACTCGGATAGGATTTTCTTACCTAAATCCACGTTTGTTCCTTCCAAACGAACGACAAGAGGAATACTAAGTCCAACCTGTTTCGCTGCTTCAACTACACCCTCTGCAATAACATCACACTTCATGATTCCACCAAAGATATTAACAAAAATACCTTTTACATTTGGATCTGAAAGGATAATTTTAAATGCTTCTGTAACTTTTTCTGCAGTCGCGCCGCCCCCAACATCAAGGAAGTTGGCAGGTTCACCGCCATAATGTTTAACGATATCCATTGTTGCCATTGCAAGACCTGCACCATTAACCATACAACCGATGTTTCCATCTAATGCTATATAGCTTAAATCATATATTGAAGCCTCAATTTCTTTTGGATCTTCTTCTTCTAGATCACGATATTCTAAAATATCTTTTTGACGATAAAGTGCATTAGAGTCAAAATTTAATTTTGCATCCAATGCCATGACTTTTCCATCACCAGTAACAACTAACGGATTAATTTCAGCAATAGAGCAATCCTTGTCAATATAAGCGTTGTATAAACCAGTCATGAACTTCACAGCTTGATTCACTAATTCTTTTGGAATATTGATATTGAATGCAAGACGTCGTGCTTGGTATTGCATTAGACCAAGAACTGGGTCAATTTGTTCTTTAAAAATCTTCTCTGGGGTCTTCTCAGCTACCTCTTCAATTTCAGTACCGCCTTCTTCAGATCCCATTAGTACAACTTGTGAAGTAGCGCGATCTAATACTAAACCAATATAGTATTCCTTTTTTATATCACAGCCTTCTTCGATTAAAAGGCGCTTAACCTCTTTTCCTTCAGGTCCTGTTTGATGTGTAACAAGCGTTTTTCCTAAAATTTCATTCGCATATGTACGTACTTCATCTAAATTCTTGGCTACCTTTACACCGCCAGCTTTTCCCCGGCCGCCAGCATGAATTTGTGCCTTAACAACACAAACCCCAGTGCCTAGTTCTTTTGCAGCTTCAACTGCTTCCTCAACTGTAAAAGCCACTTTTCCATTTGGAACTGCTACCCCATATTTTCTGAGGACCTCTTTTCCTTGGTACTCATGTATATTCATTTCCATCCTCCTATCAAACTCTTCAAAAAGTAGACTGCGATTTCATTTTATTAGATGACACTAACCTTGTCCACCTTTATTAGGGAAATATTATTTTTCTTTTAATATTTCTAAATTCATTATGTAAGATCAGCCAATGAATAGCTCATCATTTTCATTTTAATTTAATGGCTATATTAAATTCCCCTGCTAATTTCCGCTCCAATCAACAACAAAATAGCATCACTGCTAATTAAATATTACCGTCTTGTTATTTTTTCCCTCCTGCCAATTGATCAGTTTTGTATACAAATGCGAAAACCTCTGCTACTGCTTGATAAAGCTCTTCAGGAATCTGCTCATTAATATTCAGTTTTCCTAACAGCTCTATTAATGATGGATCTTCTTGTATAGGAATATTATGCTCTTTTGCTCGTTCAAGTATGTTTTCAGCAATAAAACCTTTCCCTTTAGCAGAAATGTAAGGGGCATCTTTTCCGTTTCTATCATAGGTTAAGGCTATCGCCTCTTTACTCAATTTATATTCCCGCGTATTCATATTCGAAAATCCACCCCATTGTATGTATTAGGTACAATAATAGTAGACGTATTGGTGAATTGCTCACTAACCTTTCCATTTATCGCCTTTTTGCTCTCAGTGGTTCTGTTATACGTAACGGAAGACAAATGATAATTTAGTACTGCCAAGCTCTCTTTTAATTGAGCGACAAACGGTGAAGCAATAGCCTTTAAATCATTTCGATCATTAGTAATAAATATATTTATGACTCTGTTTTGGACTTGTAAATCAACAATCGTTTCTTTCAAATGATCAAGATTTAAATAAAACAGCACTCGGCAATAATTAGGGTCTATCTTTCCCTCTTTCGATTTCCTGCCACTCCACTGCATCGTCATATCCAATTTTTTATCCCAAAATGTAATTGGGAGCTGGAAAACATATTGTTGAACAGGCCCCACTTCCTGTGAGAGAACCTGATATCCTGTTATATTTAACAAAAGCTTTTCGGCTGCGTCTTTGATTGGAGCAGTTGGTTCATCTTTTAAAAGCTGCATAAGAATTGGCTTAAGCATCTCTATTTTATTTATCTCTTCTTGATTTTGATTATTTATTAACTTTGCAGCTTCACGTTCATAAGAAAAGCCAATTTTTTGAATTAAATTTTTTAATTGATCTTTTACCACATGTGCATCAACAGGTTTTATACTCTCGAGAACTTCTCTCTTAATGCTTGTTAGCAAATCCTGCTCCTTAGCAGAAAGCTTTATTGCAGCTTCAGATTCTTCCAACGATAGAAGCTGAGCAAACTTCACTATAGCTTCACGATTTTTACTTAGGGTAGACAATAAGAATGGGACTTCAGTTTGTAGTTCTTCGCTAGCAATTAGAATATTGTTGTTATTTTCAAGCTGCCCTGCACTAAATATCCGAACCTCTTTTGAGGTCGTTTCCTTTAAAAAAAATCCAAGGTCCTGTAAAAGCTTCAATGCTGTTTCGGATTTTACTGGATCTTGTATTCCTTGTGCCTCTTTAATAAGAGTTGTGAGAGCCAAATTGATTGTTCGTTCTTTTTCAGTCATACTCATTTCATTAATAATCGATAAAAGTCTTGTACTAGTATCATTAGTAGTGTTATCTTTTAATAACGTTTGAAGGTTTTCTAACAATGATAAAAATGAATCATTTTTGATTATTGATGTAATAGATTGGAAAACATCTTTAGTAAAAGGCAATTGTTTGGAATAAAGTGCACTTATTGCTTGGAGGCTATCTTGAATGGATTGACTGCCTTTTACCCACTCAGCAGCAGTTTTGATTGTTTCTTTCGTGATTGGAAGCCGTTCCTTTACAAAATGTTGCAAAAGAGTTATATTCTCCTTTGTTTCAGGAAGAGAAAACAGTTTTAACAGATCCCCAACCAAAAGCTGCTTTTCGTTAGTACCCTGTGTATCTAAAACCTTTAAGTGAACCTTTCCTTCAACTGATTCAACTTGAAACCAATGGTTTTCATTTACTGATAAGGGGATTTCTAATTGCGCAAGCACCTTATGAGAACCAACTAGCACTTCAGCAATTTGATTTGGAAAAAGCTTTAATACCTTTCCGCTAAAAATCTGTCCGGCTCTAAAAGTCAAAGCTTTATTATCACTTATATAATTATGCTTTAGCAGAGATTGTATAATGTTCGATAGCTGCACAATATCACCTTCTTACTTAACTTCTATTATGAATTCCTTTATGGGAGCAAAGCTTTTTCGATGGTGGGGGGTTATACCAAACTCTTTAATTGCGTTCAGATGTTCCTTCGTACCATACCCCATGTTTTGAGAGAATCCGTATTGGGGAAATTCCTTTGCTAGTTGAATCAACATCCGGTCACGTGTAACTTTTGCCACTATTGAAGCAGCGGCAATCGAAATGCTTTTTCCGTCACCTTTTATAATTGCTTCCTGTGGATAAGGAGTCATGAGCTTGACTGCATCAATAAGGAGGAAATCCGGCTTGGTTTTAAGCCCCGCTATTGCGGTAAGCATGGCTTTTTTCGATGCTTCCAAAATATTTATTCGATCGATCTCCTTTACACTAATGATACCTATGCTTACAGATAATGCCTCTCGTTTAATGATCTCAAAAAATGCATTTCTTTTTTGTTCCGATAGCTTTTTAGAATCATCTAAACCAGGCAAATAAAAAGTGGGTGGTAAGATAACAGCTGCAGCAACGACAGGTCCTGCAAGCGGTCCTCTTCCAACCTCATCTATTCCAGCAATGTTTTCGTAGCCCTGACTTCTGTAATCATGCTCATACTGTATCATTTCCAAATGTTTTTCATATGCCTTCTTCTCTAATTCTTGTTGAGAATACCACTTTTTTAAAAGCTGCTGAACGCCTTTTCTCTCATCTTTTTCTATAAATCTAATAAAATCGCTATTTCGATCTTTTACTAAAGAAAGATTTTGTTCAATCTCTCGAATTGTTTGTTTTTCCATGTTGTTTCTCCCTCAATTCCATAGTCTATGTATCGGCTTGTTTAAAAAAATATTTAGAGGATGACTCTGGTTAGCTCTAGCCCTTCTCTACATATACTGTGTATTTTGGATATTGATTAAATCCAATTTACAATATATTGCTTTGGGTTAATGCTTCCATTTGAGTCATCCTCTATGGAGTTTGATTTATTTACTTTTCTTATTCAGTAATTGTGATCAAATCTTCAGGTTTTTCCAATGTAATTGGTCCTAATTTTTCCGTTCGAAAATCCCTAATAATGAGTTCAGTTACTTTATCGTAATCTATTTCTCCTCTACCCATTAAACAGCCACGAAGTTTTCCAATCTCATCAAATAATTCTACAATATCTTCTGGAATAACTTCTAGACTATAACGATCCTTCATACGTTCAGGATAGCTTTTTTCAAGGAATCGAAGAGCATATATAGCTATATCTTGTAAATTTAATATTGTATCTTTAATCGCACCCGTAAGTGCAAGCTTTAAGCCAACCTCTTGATCTTCAAACTTTGGCCAAAGAATTCCTGGCGTATCGAGAAGTTCCAATTCTTTTCCTACCTTAATCCATTGCTGTGCCTTTGTGACTCCAGGTGTATTTCCGGTTTTTGCCAAATTCCTTTTCGCTAGCCTATTAATGAGTGTTGACTTTCCTGCATTCGGAATACCTACTATCATCGCACGAATAGCTCTAGGTTTTACCCCTTTTGACTTCATTCGATCAAATTTTTCCTTTAGAATTTCTTGAGATGCAGCTACAATTTCTTTCATTCCTTGTCCTGCCTGCGAATTAATAGCTATAGCCTTTAATCCTTGTTCATTAAAATATTTTACCCATTGCTTTGTCTTTTCCTTATCGGCCATATCAGCCTTATTTAAAAGAATGATTCGTGGTTTATGCTGAATGATTTCATCAATCATCGGATTGCGAGAAGAATAGGGAATTCTTGCATCCACCAATTCATAGATAATATCTACTAGCTTTAGTTTTTCTGTAACTTGCCTTCTGGCCTTTGCCATGTGCCCGGGAAACCATTGAATAGTCATAGCTGTCACCTCCCAATGCGACGTAATTATTATTAAGTAAAAAAATCTTTATTTTACAATTTGAATATCTTCAATTGGCCAATAAATAATGCTAGTGTTTCCTAGTACTTTATCCATAGGAACAGTGCCAATATGACGGCTATCCTTACTGAATCTCCTATTATCTCCCATAACGAAAAGATGGCCCTCAGGTACGGTTTCCTGACCGATTTTTTCCTCAAGAGTAAATGGTTCAGTTAATGGACCGTCTATGACTTCTTTCTTATATTCATCTAAATATGGCTCATCGTACGCCTTGCCATTAACATATAGGATGTCATCTTTATATTCAATTCGATCTCCTGGCAAACCAATTATCCTTTTTATGTAATCCTTATTTTCAGGTGCATGAAAAACGATAATATCGAACCTTTCAGGCTTTCCTATTTTATAACTAAACTTATTTACGATCATGCGATCCTGATCATGCAAAGTTGGCATCATAGAAAGCCCATCAACCACAATCGGCGCGAATAAAAAGTAACGAATAATAGCTGCTAATAATACTGCAATAATAAGGGCTTTTGACCATTCCCATAATTCATTTTTCTTTTTTGTCATTTATTCCTCCACCAATCTTCCGTAAAATAATTGCTTTCAGCTAAAGGATTAGTATTATCAAGCTTGTTAATACAGTCTTTCAAATACATATGTATACTCTTGCAATATTAATTGTACAAAAATCAATCAAAACAGTCATGGTTGGAGCCTTATGTATTTATTATTTAACAATTATGTAATATTATTAGCTAAGAAAAAGGAGCTTGTAGAACAAGCTCCTTTCTTTTTTCATATTGTCCAGCTACAACACCTAGCCCCTCGAGGTCATAAGCCAGTCCAACAAGAAGGTTAAAGAACAACCTTCCCGCCGGCCTGTATTATGCTTGTCGGGGCTGAACAAGGCGTTTTCGCTTTTCGATTTATCGAATTTCTTTAATACGAGCTTTTTTACCACGTAGGTTACGTAAGTAGTAAAGTTTCGCACGGCGTACTTTACCGCGGCGAAGTACTTCAAGCTTCGCAATCTTTGGTGTGTTAACAGGGAATGTACGCTCAACGCCTACACCATAAGAAATCTTACGAACTGTAAAAGTTTCGCTGATACCACCACCACGACGCTTGATCACAACTCCTTCGTATACCTGGATTCGCTCACGAGTTCCCTCAACAATACTCACGTGTACACGTACAGTATCACCAGGACGGAACGCAGGCATATCAGTACGAAGTTGTTCTTTTGTGATCTCTTCGATTAATTTATGCATCGTTTTCAACTCCTTCCAACAGATGCTCATGCACATACTTTCCTCTAATTGCAGCGGAACATCTTAATAAGACAAAAACTGCAAAAATCCAGCCTTTGTCACAAAAAGTATTTTATCATATTGAGGATATAACTTCAATGCTATTTCTGTTCATTTTTAATCTCTTCCAACCATTTTTTTTGAACATCGGATAATTCAACATGTTCGAATAAATCTGGCCTGCGAAAAAAAGTCCTTCTCAATGATTCTTTTGTTCGCCACTCTTCAATTAAGCGATGATTACCCGACAAAAGAACATCAGGGACTTTCATTCCCCTGAAATCGGCTGGACGAGTATAATGCGGGTGTTCAAGGAGGCCTGTGCTAAAAGAGTCTTTACGATGTGATTCCTCATTGCCAAGAACACCTGGCAGAAGACGAACAACACTATCTATCACAACCATTGCCCCAAGCTCTCCCCCTGTTAAAACAAAATCACCAATCGAAATTTCGTCAGTCACGATATGCTTACGAATTCTTTCATCGTAACCTTCATAATGTCCACAAACAAAAATAAGATGATCTGATTTTGCTAGCTCCTCTGCTTTCCTCTGGTTATACCTTTCACCTTGAGGGCATAAAAGTATGACTCTTGGTGAAGATATTCCTTTTTCGCGCAAATCAGCTACTGCATCAAAAATCGGCTGTGGCTTTAGCACCATTCCCGCTCCACCACCATATGGATAGTCATCAACGGTATGATGCTTATTGTCAGCATAATCTCTAAAATTCACGACATTGTATTCAACAGCTCTATTGTCTGCAGCTTTTTTTAAAATTGAATGGCCAAATACCCCAGCAAACATTTCAGGAAAAAGTGTAAGGACATCAATTTTCATCATGAAAGAAGACCTTCAATCGGATCAATGATAACAGATTTTTCTTTAATGTTTACTTCTTTTACTACATCTTCAATATAAGGGATTAAGATCTCCTTGCCACCCTTCCCTTTTATTACCCAAACATCATTAGCTCCCGGTGAAAGAATTTCACGGATTTTCCCTAACTCATCACCATCCAAAGTCGTGACTGTACAGCCAATAATTTCATGGTAGTAATACTCATCTTGATTCAATTCACCAAGCTGACTCTCAGGTACCTTAAGGATTCCCCCTTTAAATTTTTCGATTTGATTTATATTATCGTAGCCTTCAAAAGTGACTAAATCAAAATTCTTATGAGTACGATGTGATTTCACAATTAATTCAAGTGGCAAATTTGAATCAGGCATAAATAAAAACAGTTTATTCCCAGACTTATATCTATCAGCTGCAAAATCAGTCTTTGAGATTATTCTTGCCTCTCCTCTAATGCCATGAGTATTTACGATTTTTCCAACATTAAACCATTTTTCCAATAGCTCTCACCTCTAGCGAATTTCCTTAACAATCCCGTCCTGAATGATGATCGTTCTGCCGCTTTGAACATCTTCCCAGCGATCTCCTTCTTCAATCTCAATAATCGCCTTTACTTCTTTTTCTTTTAGTTCGCTGCCTAATGGTAGCATATGTAATTGTTCAATTTGAAAATCGAGAAGCTTGATTTTTTCTTGCCTCATTTGAATTTCTTTTTCATAATGCTTATTTAAACTAATCTGCTGAAACTTTTTTGTTTTTTCAAGCTTTTTCATTTCAAATCTCAGCTGATCACATTCCTTTTGGAGTTGCTGCTTATTCGACCTATATTTATCTAATAGTTCACTTTTACTATTTTCCGTTAGAACTTGTTTTACCACGACAGATTGAAGTATTTTCATCTATTTATGCCTCCTAAGGCTATAATCGTGCCAGTTCTTAAAATATAATAATTTGAAAAAAGGAGGGGACAATGCCCCTCCTTTCCGATGACAAGCTTGGCTCAAATGAGTCATTGCTTTCATATGTTTCAGCTCAGCACTTTGTTAAATGCTCATTCACTGATTTCTAAAAAGATTTTTTTCTGCTGTGATGATCCTGCTGCATAAACAACAGTTCGAATTGCTTTCGCAACGCGCCCTTGCTTCCCAATTACTTTCCCCATGTCATTCTTGTTGACAGAAAGCTGATAGGTTACGCGGTTTTCTTCTTCAAGTACTTTCACTAGTACTTCTTCCGGAAAATCAACAAGGGGCTTTACAATCGTTTCGATAAGCTCTTTCATATTTATAAAAATTACTTACCGTTTTTAGCGTTATGGAATTTTTCCATAATACCTTGTTTTGAGAATAGATTACGAACTGTATCAGATGGCTTTGCACCAGTTTGAAGCCATTTAAGAGCTAATTCTTCATTAATATCCACGATAGCTGGTTCTGCAACCGGATTGTAAGTTCCAACTGTTTCAATGAAACGTCCATCACGAGGAGAACGAGAATCAGCTACAACGATACGATAAAAAGGAGATTTTTTTGCTCCCATACGTTTTAAACGAATTTTTACTGCCATAATTTAAAGCACCTCCGAATAGTTTCACACAAGATAGTATAATATCAGATTCCTAATAAGTTTGTAAAGGGTTTTTTCTTTACAGTCTAGAAAAAACTTTCTAATTGGGTTAAAAAGGGTTAAACGGAAACTTAAATCCGCCTTTTTTCTTTCCTTTTGCCCCTTTTGGTGACATTCCTGTCATTTGTTTCATCATTTTCTTCATATCTTCAAATTGCTTTAATAAGCGATTTACTTCCGGGACCGATGTACCGCTCCCTTTCGCAATCCTCTTGCGTCGGCTTGCATTAATCAATTCAGGATGTATTTTCTCTTCCTTTGTCATAGATTGGATGATAGCTTCAACATGAGTGATTTGCTTCTCATCAATTTGAAGATTGTTCAGCCCTTTAATTTTGTTCGCACCAGGCATCATTTTTAAAATGTCTTCAAGTGGTCCCATTTTACGAACTTGACCGAGTTGGTCCAAAAAGTCGTCAAATGTAAAATTTGCCGTCCGAATCTTCTGCTGAAGTTCCTTAGCCTTCTCTTCATCCACATTTGCTTGTGCTTTTTCAATGAGGGTTAAAACATCCCCCATCCCTAAAATTCTTGAGGCCATTCTTTCAGGGTGAAAAGGCTCTAAGGCATCCATTTTTTCTCCAAGACCAACAAACTTAATTGGTGTATTTGTAACAGAGCGAATGGAGAGGGCTGCTCCTCCACGGGTATCACCATCAAGCTTTGTCAGCACGACACCCGTTAATCCTAATTGCTCATTAAAGCTCTCGGCAACATTAACTGCGTCTTGACCTGTCATTGCATCAACTACAAGGAAGATTTCATCCGGATTAGATAGCTCTTTAATCTGCTTCAGCTCATCCATCAACGCTTCATCAACATGTAATCGACCAGCTGTATCAATTAAAACGTAATCATTATGATCTTCTTTAGCCTTTGCGATTGCCTGTTTGGCTATTTCAACAGGGCTGACTTGATCACCTAGTGAAAATACTGGCATACTTAGTTGTTTTCCAAGGGTTTCAAGCTGTTTTATCGCCGCTGGACGATAAATATCAGCTGCGACAAGCAATGGGCTTCGGTTGTAATTCTTTCTCAGCAAGTTGGCAAGCTTTCCAGTTGTCGTTGTTTTACCGGCACCTTGTAAACCAACCATCATAATGACTGTTGGTGGGCGGTTTGAAACAGCAATCTTGCTTTGCTCTCCACCCATTAAGTCGGTTAATTCTTCTTTAACAACCTTAACAACCTGCTGTCCAGGTGTTAAGCTCTTTAACACTTCCTGTCCAACAGCTCGTTCACTAACCTTCTTGACAAATTCTCTAACGACCTTAAAGTTAACGTCTGCTTCAAGTAATGCAAGTTTTACATCTCGCATCATTTCTTTTACATCCGCTTCATTTACCTTCCCCTTGCCGCGGATCTTCTGGATTGTATTCTGCAGTCGGTCGGCTAATCCTTCAAATGCCATGTTGCCGCCTCCTAATCTAATTTCTCAAGCTCAGCTAAAGCAGAAAATATTTCCATGTTTTTTTCAGGGTTTTCGTTAAGAATTTCCTTCAAACTTGAAATGAGCTTGCTTCGCTTTTGAAATTTATAAAATAATAACAGCTTTTCTTCGTACTCTTCAAGCATTGCTTCTGTTCGTTTAATATTGTCGTAAACTGCTTGGCGACTAACATCGTATTCTTCTGCAATCTCTCCAAGCGAAAAATCATCCAGGTAATAAAGGGACATATAGCTTCGCTGCTTTGGAGTCAACAACGATTGATAAAAATCATATAGATAATTCATTCTCGTTGTCTTTTCTAACATCCCTACCCCCCCTTGTTAAGTGAAAAGCCTTTACAAAACCTAGTTTACATAGGTCTCAAAAATATGTCAAGAAATTATCTTTACATTCTGGAATTGAAGGAAAATGTAAGATTTGAATTAGAGGAAACAGCCATTTAGCCGATTTCCTTAATTCTTCCGTTTTTTTGCATCAAGAAGCCTTTTCATTCTCTCCGCACGTTCCTCTGGTGTCACTTGGATTTCCTGTCTCTTAGCTGCTTTTTTCTTCTTAATCTGCTTTTCTTCTTCTTTTGCTGCAGGCTTTTCATTTTTCGTTTCAATGGATTGTATTTCTTTAGTGGTCGATCTTTTAACACTTCTCTGCTGCAACTGTTCGATACTTTGTGCCTTATTCACCACATCAGCATTTTTTGTACTTTTTTTCTTTAATGAATGCCCAATTAAAGCAATTAATCCAAAACGACGGATAGCAATTTCTATAAAGAAAAGCAAAAATGCAGCTAAAATTAACCATTGGCTTATCGGCTGTTCATTATACGTTTTATTTTTTAAAGATCGAAATGATTCCTTTTCGGAAACAAGTGCTTTTCCTTCTGTTTTTTTCGCTAGTTCCTTAAGCAGAACTTCATTGGGGCCATTTAATAAGTACTCATCAGAATAAGGAATTGTAAACCCTGTTTGATAAGTATGGATAGCTCCATTTTGGTCATTTTGCTTCACACTAAGAAAATACATTCCCGAATGATTCGGCAATTTAAGCTCATATTTTCCTGGTGCCACAAGTTTTGGAGTTACTTTTATTTCCTCTCCACTCTCAGAGACAAGAGTAGCTTCGATAGGAAGTGACTTATTTCTTGTCGATTCTAATATTAAAAGAGGAGTACCGCTTTCCTTTGTTAATGTCATGTTGTAAGGCTCACTCTCATATTGCGGAAGGGTTTTCGTAATAAGATGATTAATGAAAGTTGGCCACATATCCCATCGTGCCCAGTCCCCTGACCATTTTCCTGAAAAGTCTGAAGTAAAGGCAATCGTATGACCTAAGCCATACTGCCATTCTGCAAGGATCGGATCTTCCTTTTCACTTAGAATGGCTGACTGTGCCCGTGGCTTTGGTGTTGTGGCTATATAGGCATTCATCTTTGGCACTCCAGCCTGGAACAAGTTTGCCCAATCGGGATAAGGCTGAATCACCGGATAGAAAGGATTATCTTCTATATATGTTCTGGTGGCCATTACTGTCTCACGAGAAAGTATACTCGGGATTACAGATGAATCCGTAACATCATAAAACCTTCCTGAACCCATATTCGCTAAGTCTTCTAGTAGAACGCGATCTGCATCACTCCCCAATGCCACCGTAGACAAAGTAATATTTTTTTCTTTTCCCTCTTCAATTAATCCTTCATAGTCACCTCCAGGGGCCTGACCATCTGTGAGTAGAATAATATGTTTTCTCTGCAGCTTTAGGTCCTCTAACTCCTGAAATGCTAGTTCTAACGATGAATATATTTCAGTTCCACCACCAGGAGTTACCGATCGAATTTTATCGGCCGCTTCCTTTTTATCCTTTAATGGTGCTGTTTCCACAATGGTCCATGGACGATCATCAAATGCAATGAATCCAAGCGTGTCCTCTTCACGTAATAGCTCGACTGATCTGGCAGCAGCTTCTTTGGCAAGTTCAAGCTTAGAACCAGCCATACTTCCAGACCTATCCATAACAATAACAAGGCCAAGAGAAGGCATCTCTTTTTCCCCTTTTATGTCCATATCTACTGGCAAAAGCTTTTCGATCGGGGTTTTAAAATACCCTCCAAGCCCAAAGCTTTCTTCTCCACCTGCCATAATAAAGCCTGTTCCAAATTCTTTTACTGCCTTTTCAATCATATTCATTTGATTTTCGCTGATGACAGTTGCAGGTACATTATTAAAAATAATCGATTGATATTGAATAAAGCTAGATAGCTCTGTCGGAAGCTTTTCGGGTGGGATCGTTTCTGCATCAACACCAGAGTCTTCAATTATGGGTTCAAGATTTCCCCCATCTTTCCCTTGAACAATTAGGATCTTCGGAGTTCCTTTTACATTGGCAACTGAATGCAATGTATTATTTTCTATAAATGTATCATTTTCTGCGGCAATTTCACCTTTAAAAACAGCAAGACCTGAAACATCTGCTGTATGTGTAAAAGTGTAGATATTCTTTCCTTCCTTTACTTGTACAATCTCCTTTAATACTTCTTGATTATTCACTGAAAGGCGAATGATCGCCTCTTTATTTACATTGCTATTAATAGTAAATGAGACAGAAGCCTTCTCCCCTTTATAAAGGGAAGGAGGAACTTTTAGTTCGGACAAAGACATATCTTCCCCGACTTTATTTTTTAAAAGAACATAATCAAGCTCAATATTTCGGTTTTTTAGAAGATTCGCTACATCAAGACTATTTCCTACCGTTTCATTTCCATCAGAGAGCAATACGATTCGACCACTTGATTTTCTTGGTATTAATGTGGAAGCAAATTGCAATCCTGCTTCTAAATTTGTTTCAGCATCGTTAATCTTACTGCTAAATTGATTTATTGCATTCTTTTGAAGCCCTAAGTTCTGTTCCATTGAAACATTTTCTCCAAAAGTGACAACTGCGAATGAATCCTCTTTCTGTTTATGCTCCACACTTTTTTCTATCCAGTCCAGAATTTGATTTTCCGCAGTATTCACACTTGCTGAACGGTCGGCAAGAAAAATCACCGTTTCACCTTTCATAGGGAGCAATATTTGTGGAATCGTCAATGCAGTAATTAATAGTACAAACACGGTAAATCTTATTCCAGCAATACAATAAACTTCAATGGATTTCATTTGTTTTTTTTGTCTAATAAAAAGATAAATCATAAATGCTGCTGGTATAATTAACAAAAATAGAATGGGAAACTTAAACTCTATGCCCACGCCTATATACCTCCCATTCCAAAGCGATAAATACTAAAGCGAAGACAGCGAACCATATCCACAGCTTGTCATTGGAACTTTTCTTATTCCCTTTTTCATACACTTGAAGCTCATTCCATGTAAATGCTGTCTCAACTTTCGCTTGCTTTTCCCGATCATCAAGCAGCACAGAAAAATAATAAATTTTATCTCCTGAAACCGCCTGATAGGTCCCAGGAATTATAGGTGCTCTAAAGCTTTCTTTTGTCAAATCGAAGGAATATAAGTTCTCATCTTGTTGATTGAAAACCTCCCATTTTTGTTTGCCCTCATTAATATTGATCCACTTCTCCTCACCCGGACTAAAATAGCCGAGAAAACCGGTTTGCTGTGAAAGCCATTGATAAGAGTTATATAGAAAAATAGGAAATCCTGGCTGAAGTGGCCAGTCAGAATCTGATAGTGAAAAGTTTACTATTATAATAGGTTCTCCATTTACTTGTCCTTTTTGGACTAATGGATTGTCGCCGCTTCTTAATATCGTTTCCCAATCACCTTCTATCGCCTTCACAGCGGAATCAATATATATCTTTTCATAATCAACATATTGAAGCAGTTGATCTTCCTTAGCAGTTAACTTCTCTTTCAGTTTAACCTTTTCCTTATTGTTATTAAAAAAAATGATCGGCTGCCTAGGTAAATCATTTATGTCGCTGCCTTCAACAACAAGAATTCCGTTTTCATTTAATTTTTTTCCGTTATTGGTTTGAAGTAATTCTGCCCCAATCGTTTGAAATCCTTTTACTGCAAAGGAGTTTACTTCACCGATTGTGTAAACCTTTGGATTTGATTCAGTAAAAATAGAGGTTGCCTGGTTATCAGCTGCATAACCATCCTCATTTGAAATGAGAGCCTCATAATAAGGCTTTTCAGGAAGTGAAGGGATCTGTATAACTAGCTGCTGCCCTCCAGCAATGGAAACTTTTTGTTCAAAGAACTTTTCTTCTTCAGCTTTCACTACAATATTTATTTCCTTTTCTTCAGAAGCTTGATTCTCTATGACAGCAATACCTGTAATCTGATTTTCAAAAGAGGCTACACCAAAGGAAATCAATGATAGATTACCAGAGTCTTCACCGATATTATGTACCTCAACATAATGCTCTTTCATATTTTTACTAACCATTTCTTTTGTAACTCCGTCTGAATAAATATGGATGGCAGTATCCTTATTAGAAGCAAGTGAAACAGCTAAATTCATTGCTTTTTCCATCTGTTCATGTTCATAAGTTAGCTGTAAGTTGTTTATTTGCTTCCGTATAGCGGTTAAGTCACTTTCCTGATTTAAAAGGATCTCAGGCTTTTCACCCGCTTTAATCAAAGTTACTTCTTGCTCACCTAGTCGATCAACCAGTGTAAGCATTTCCTTTTTTGCTGTTTCAAAGCGGCTGCTATTTTCAAATTTTGCAGACATAGTGGCTGAAGGGTCAATAACCAAGATGATATGCTCTCCCTTTACCGCATTCTCATACCAAAACGGACGTACAAGTGAAAACATTAAAAGCAGCAACGCCAAAAGCTGCAGCCAAAATAACAGGTTTTGCTGCAACTTCTTTAACCACGGAGATGCTTGCCACTCATTTAATACTTGTTCCCAAAAAAAGTTAGAGGAAATCGTTTTCTCCACATACTGCTTCCGGAAAAAGTAAAACAAAATAACGGCAGCTATAAAAATACTTAATAGAAAAAACCACGGATTCAAAAAATACATAGGCTCACCTCAATTGATTAACCCTTTTCCGGAAAAATCATGAAATAATATTGATTGAACATCTCGATTATCACATGCAAACAAGTAGTGTCCACCAAATCGCCTGCAGATCATTTCTAATTTTCGATTATGCTCCTGGATACGTTTCTCATATTCTGCTATTATTGTCGGGCTCATACTAACATTCACAATAGCTTCTGTCTCACTATCAACTAATTTCATATCCCCTGAAAAACGGGGAGATAATTCTTCTGTACTTAACACTTGAATAAACCAAATCTCTTGTTTTAAAGCAGCCAATTTTTTGAGAAGATTTTCAATTTCGTCTAGATGCTCCAATCCATCCGTTATAATAATGGAAAGCTGCTGTTTCTTTACAATTGTTCTCTTTAAATGTTTTATAAATTCTCCAGCCCGCTCTGCTTCATCCAATTGGAGAATTTCCAAAAAGGTTTTCCTGCTATAGATTGAGCCTTTCCTTTTTACAGGCTGTACACCTGCTGAAGAAACGGCTGAAAAAAACAATCGATCTTCACTATTTAATATGATGTAGCTAAAAGCAGCAGCTAGTAGTTTTGCTAGATTCCATTTTGATTCAATTTTTCTCATAGAAGATGTAGCATCAAGGTATATGGCGATAGATAATTCCTGCTCATCTAAAAACCTTTTAATATAATGCTTTTGTGTTCTTCCATATACGTTCCAATCAATTTGCCGTACATCGTCTCCAGGTTGATACGTCCTAAAATCCGAGAATTCTAGTGAGGAGCCAAACCTGCTCGACTGCCTAGACCCTTTATGAAATCCTCTCTTTTTTGTTTTGACCATCAGTCTCTTTTTCTGTAGTTTACCTATTAAAGCCTGCTGGTTGTTCATTACCCTTTTGCTCCTCGTTCAGGTTCACTAAGAAGTTGATCAATAATTTTATCTGCAGTTATTCCATTAGCCTCTCCTTCGAAGTTTAAGATGAGACGATGCCTTAATACTGGTTTAGCCACATGTTTTATATCACCAATAGAAATATGATATCTTCCTACTGTAAGAGCTCTCGCCTTAGCCATTCCAATTAGGCTTTGAAGACCACGAGGTCCGCTTCCATATTGAACATACTGCTTTACGATATCTGGAGCTTCCTCAGAATCCGGATGTGTAGCTGAAATAAGACTCACTGCAAAATCAATGATATCATCTGAAACCAAGATTTCTTTTGCAAGCCTTTGCAGTGCTATAACATCCTGAAGGGATGCCATTTTTTCTAATTGTATAGATTGTGGACCTGTAGTTCTAAACACAATTTCTCTTAATTCCTCTTTTGTTGGGTAATGTACATGAACTTTACAGATAAAACGATCTGTTTGCGCCTCTGGAAGCGGATAGGTTCCTTCCATATCAATTGGGTTTTGGGTAGCTAATACAAAAAATGGGTTTTCCATCGATTTTGTTTCGCCCATGATTGTAACCGTTTTTTCACCCATTGCCTCCAGAAGAGCACTTTGTGTTTTTGGAGTAGCCCTGTTTATTTCATCCGCTAATATAATATTGGCAAACAATGGACCTTTGTGAAAAACAAAATTCTGTCTTCCAGCCTCATCTGGTTGTAATAGCATTGTTCCAGTAATATCTGAAGGCATAATATCTGGTGTAAACTGGATTCGTGAAAATTTCAAATCGAGACATTCAGAAATCGTTTTTATTAACATTGTTTTTCCTAGTCCCGGCAAACCTTCCAATAGCACATGCCCTCCAGCTAAAATGCTCCATAATACTTGATCAATGACTTCGTGTTGGCCGACGATAAAAGACTGAATTTCTTTTTTAACTTTTGATATCGTGTCTGAAGCAGTTATAAATTGCTGTTCCTTTTCTGTTGTTGCTGACATATATGTCACTCCTTGTTAGGATCTATATTGGTAAAATAATTTTTTACGATCTCTTCTAAATCTGACGGCAGCTTATAGCGATCCGTACTTTGTCTATATGCTTTTTCGTATGTTCCAAAAACCTCACTATATGGCCTAATCGTTCCTTTAAGAACTGGTCCTGTTCCTTCTGATTGCTCAGCAGAATTTCCTTCCCCTAGATGGCCTTGATCTGTTTCTATATTTGTTTGGCCTTCTAAATGATTAGGAATGGTTAATAGTTCCCGTGAACCTTGACCCTTACCAGCTGCGGAACCTCCTAATCCTTGGCCATTTCCTGAACCTGAACCTGATCCGCTACCGCTTCCAGCTCCTGTTCCATTTCCATTTCCGTTTCCATTACCTGAGTTGTTCCCGTTTCCTTTATTTGGATTTTGATTATTTTGTCCTTGCTGCTGTCCATTGCTATTACTTGCACCTTGCTGCCCGCTTGCACCTGATCCTTGTTGACTAGATTGACCAGGGGGAGTAAAGGCAAGCTGGCCGGGCGGTAATCCGTTTGCAGCCATCTGATTTTGCATGGCTAATCCTACATTTCGCAGAGCTTGCTGAGCTGCTGCAAGCTGCGCTAGGAATTCTTCAGATTCAAGGGCATTTTCAATCTGATCCATTAATTTTTCAAGTTCTTCCTCCGTTAATTGTCCTTCATTTTCCGCCAATTGTTTGAAGGCATTCTTTTGTTCTTCATTTAACTCATTCCATTTTTCATTTAATTTAGCTAGCTCTTTTTCAATAGCAGCCAAGTTTTTCTGATTCAGCATTTTTTCCAGATCGGTTAATCCATTATTTTTCAATTCTTGCTTCCAATTTTCTAAAGCCAATTGTTTTTCTTTTTCCTTTAAAGCCTTTAATTCCAGCTCTTTTTTCTGTTTCGCTAGCTCTTTTAGAGCTTCTTCAGCCGACTTCTGTTCTGCAACTTTTTCCAGTGCATCCTTTAATGCTTTTTTTACATTTGGATCTTTTTCTTTTTTTATTTCTTCCTTAAGTTTTTTTTCAGTTTCCGCAACAAGCTTTATTTCCTTTTCTTGCTTTTTTGCTAAATTTATTTTTTCATTTGGTGAAAAAAATAGAAGCACAGCTCCTGATGTGAGGACAAGAAAAATAAGCAGCCATTTAGGATATAAATATTTTTTCTTTCTTTTTCGAACGATATCTTGTGATTTTTTCATATTTTTTACTGCATCTGCGAGCTGCAATTCAGCCACAATACTATCTGTTTTAAGGAAATTAAAAGCTGTAACAACTCTGTCATCTGGTACAAACTGATTGTAAATAGAAACTGCATTCTGCATATTCGGAAGGTTTTTCCAAATACGTATGATAAAAATAGCCAACAAAACAATAATCAGCAATATGAAATAATATTTTAGAAAAGGAATGACCAGAATCCGAGCGATTAAAAGTAATAAAAAGGAAGTTACTCCTGCAAATATTAGCAAGAGCTGCATCTCCTTAAAAATCAGCTGGAAAAGGAGCTGTCTCTGAATGGGTTTTATCAGCTTTTCAAATTGGTGGCGATCCTCCATTTGTTTCATTCCCTTACCCTTTTTTCATGTTCGGTCGCAACTTTTTTATGCTTAGTAGAATTGCTGCTATAAAAATGACTGTGTAGGATATTAAATATGAAATCCATAACGGAAATTTTATTCCCGTATTCGTTGTTAATTCCCTAATAAAATCCGGCTCAAAAGTACTGAAAAGGATAATAGCCGGGTTAAGCATAGCTGTAAAATACGGAAGCGGGTTTGTTGAAGGAGTGGCTGAATATCCATATCGATTAGCAAACTGCATAAAAATAATGGTTAAAAAAGCTGTCCCCCCCGCTAAAAACAATGTCACCCCATATGTCGTTACCATCGATACAATCGTTTTCCTAATGAGTGTTGAGAAAAGCACGCCTAAGCTTCCAAAAACAAGCATTGTAAACATATAAAAAGAAATCGTTATCAATACTTGGCCAGGAGAAATCCCGCCAAATAAAAAGACAAAGCTATAAAGCGGTAAACTCGCAACAATCAATAATAGTAAGTAGGATAAAGATGAAATTAGCTTGCTTAGAACAATGCTTGCTGAGCTTTGTGTTGTTGTCAGCAGAATATTCAATGTCTGCCTTTCACGCTCACTGCTAATGACACCAGCTGTTAATCCCGGTGTAATAAATAAGATTAATGCCAGCTGGAGAAAGGAAAGCATAATAAATATCGTTCGACTTTGGTCTGGCTTAAAAAATCCTGTTGTGTTTGATAATGACTCAATAAAAACGAAACCGACAATTATGAGCCCCAGAGCAAGCAAATAAAAGAGAATGCCGAGGAAGCTTTTAAAAGAACGGAAGCGAAGCTTAAACTCCTTATTCAAAACAGGATTGATGACAAAATTTTTCACGATAGCTCTACCCCCTTTGTAATTTCCATAAAGACATCTTCCAGATCGGTTTCAATTTCAGAAAAGCTTGTAATAGCAATGTCATTTATTATAGCTTTTTTAAGTAATACTGATTGTTCTTGATCTGAGCCCTTATAAACAAACCTTAGTGTTTGTTCTTCATCTCCTATTTTTAATTTTGATACATTCGGATCATCTTCAAAGAAGGAAACGCCCTTTTCGATATCTCTATATGTTTTAACAATTATTAGCCTTTCACCTTTTAACTGTGCTTGGATTTCTGTTACTGATCCTTCAGCAACGAGCTTACCTTGATCAATAATGCCAATTGTGTCGCACATTTCCGCAAGTTCTGGCAAAATATGCGACGAAATCAAAATTGTTTTCCCCATATTCTTTAATTCCTTTAATATTTCCCTCATTTCTACACGAGCTCTCGGATCCAAGCCTGAAGCAGGTTCATCAAGGATTAGAACTTCTGGATCATGTATTAAGCTTCTTGCAAGGCATAAGCGCTGCTTCATACCTCTCGAAAGTAAATCCACATAAGAATCCTTTTTATGCGCCAAATTGACGAGATCCAGTAATTGTGGAATAAGTTTTTCCCTTTCTGCTAAAGGGATTCCGTAACTCGCACCATAAAAATGTAAATATTCAATTGCCTTTAACTGATCATAAACGCCAAAGAAATCAGGCATATAGCCAAGCTGACGTCTAACCATTTTTGGCTCCTTTTGGATATTATAACCATTAATATAGGCTGTCCCAGAAGTTGGTGCCAGCAAGGTAGCCAAAATTGAAAAGGTGGTGGATTTTCCTGCACCGTTCTGACCAACAAACCCAAATACACTTCCCTTTTCAATTTGCAGATTTAAAGAATTAAGTGCTGTAAAATTTCCGTATCGTTTTGATAAATCAATAATTTCAATCACGGTGTCACTTCCCCCTTTATTGTGATATTCGGTAATTGAACATAAGGATCACCCTTAGCATTTTTTATTAGCTTAATCTTAATTTCTCCTTCTTTTGTTACAAATTGTTGAATATGATTTGTTTCATTCATTGTGAAACTAGGTTTATCCGTATCAATAGAAAGCCATTCTCCAGTCACACTGTTAAAAACTGAGTATTGAATGAATTGATTATTCGTCTTGATCGTCAGTTCATTTAACTTCGTCGGATTTTCTACTAATTGCTTTGGCAACAGGACAATATATTCATATTCTCCATCTTCAATCATGATTTCCCGATTGGATCCATTGATCATATTTTCAGCAATACGTCCACTTATCACATTAATATTTGTACTAAGCATTTCATTTTTAAGAGTAAATTCACCAGAAAATTCTTGCTCTGCATTAAATGATTCGAGAATTAGATTTGTATTATCCTGTTTTTCCTTTTTACCTAACATTTTTACGTCTACAATTGCATCTTTAGTAAAGCCGCCAATTATTGGCTCATTTTCTTTATTGCTATTAAAAATAAAATTTGAAGCAACATACTCTAAACGTTCACGCTTCATTTTGTCAATATCTGTATTTTGATAGGAAAAGTTTGGTCCTCCAGATGCATAAGGCTTTGTAAGCAGTGAGAGATTAATTTTTTTATTAACCTGAATTTTCTCACCTTTCTTTAATTTCCCGAGCTTTATTTTTTCTTTGCCTGACCAAATAAAGACTTCCTCAAAATCATAGTCAAAACCATTTTGGATCGTTCCAGTCAATTGGCTATTCTTTAGTTTAAGATCTGAAACAAACCCACCATCCACTTTCTGATGAGCCTTCCCGTAAATAGTTTTAGACGACCAGTATCCGACTTCTGGGAACACGATGTCAGTGTTTTTACGCTTTTCCTCATAAATTGCTCCGCTCATTTGGTCAAGGCTTCTCATATTCTGTGTACTAGTCACGGCATTGAATTGACCTTTTGGAATTGAAAGTGTATATTGACCACTTTTATTCGATAATAGTGTTGATGCTTGCAGCCCAGTTAAGTGCTGATCTTCAGCCATATAGACACCTAATTGATTGAGCTGCGGCTTCGAAATCCGGTCTTTTGCTCCGATACCAAACACAATTGCAGCCATAATAATCGATAATGAAGGGATAATCCACCATGAATGCTCCCGCTTATCCAGTTTCTTTAGGACAAAATATAGCACAGGAACAATTATGATAATGTATCCGCCTAATAAACCAATGAGCTGTCCGATTGAAAAGTTACTCGCAGGAAAAAATTCATTTGTCTCGACAAACTCCCAATAAAGTGAACCATAAAAATCAGGACCATACTTCATACTGTTAAGCTTCGATACTTCTGCCTCGTTAATAAAATTTGCAAACCATGTGCTATAGCCCTTCCATGATGAGAGAGGCTCATCTCCAATGGAAAAGCCGGTTTGTAAAATCATGCCTTCTCCGAAGTTTTTCTTTACTGTTGTTGGAATATTGCCGTTTTTATCAACTATAATAGCATCTTCATTCAATGGACCAGTAAATATTTTTAATTCACTGAACTCAGGTTTCTTCCCATTATCTTTAGTTAGCAGAAAGTCCGCAGAAACTGAAACCTCTTCCTCCATTTTCATTGGCAGCAAAGAGTATAATTGCCCATATGATTGACTGCCATTAGGCGATGCACCCGCAACTAGAACTCCCCCTGCTTCAATCCATTCCTTTATTGCCAATTGCTGTTCTTCGTCTAATTGAGATATTGCATATTCATCAATAAGCAAATAATCTAGCATTTCGAGACCTAAAGTTTGCTTCGGTAGCTCTTCTTTTTTCAGCTCAATCAATTGCACCTGTGTATTAGGTAGAATTCTTAGCTCTTTTAAACGGTCAAAGTTTTCGCTTAACACACCAATAACATTCTCATTCATATCTATATATTTCGGCTTTATCTTATCTTCGCCTTTAAATTTAACCGTTTTCCCTTTTCTCCAGTCCCCTTTATAAAGCTGAACAGTTGGAATATTCTGATATGAATAGGGATGATCCTCCGTTAATCCCGGCATTGAGATTTGATAAGTTTTTGAATTATTGGCAGGCAGATCAACTTTTATTGAAATAGCACCACCAGTGTTCCATGACGGATTAAAATTGATTAATAGATTCCCGCTAAATGCCTCTCCGCTGTTATCAAGCTTAATCGTCAGAGGGAATCCTTTTCCCATCTTAATCTTTCCATTAAAACCTTCCTCAAGTGTGATGTTAATGTTCTCCCCATCTGCTTTAGCAATGGGGAGGAACAAGTTAATCGATAAGATTAAACTTAAAATTAGGATGATGACAAACCTACTAATTTTGTGCATCTAAATCTCCTCCCGGCAAATAATTTCCATGTTAATAGACGAAATGAATTGGAAAAAGTTTTGGAATTTATTAAGCTTTTATAGAAATAGATATAAGTTATCATATATTTAGACGTTCTAGAAATAAAAAACCCTTCATTAAATATAAAAAACAGCCGAAAAAATTAATTTTTCAGCTGTTTTTATATTTTTGCTTAATCTTCTTCTTTTTCAACTAGATCTGCAAAGAGTCCATAGACGTATTGCTCTGCATCAAACTCCTGCAGATCATCCATTTTTTCTCCAAGTCCAATAAATTTAACAGGAATATCCAATTCATTCCTAATGGCCAGCACAATACCTCCTTTTGCTGTTCCATCAAGCTTTGTTAACACAATGCCACTAACATCTGTAGCTTCCTTAAAGGTTTTTGCTTGAATCATCGCATTTTGCCCAGTTGTGGCATCAAGTACAAGCAGGACTTCATGTGGGGCTCCTGGCACTTCTCGTTCAATAACCCTCTTTACCTTTTCAAGCTCCTTCATTAGATTGACTTTATTTTGCAAGCGTCCGGCTGTATCACATATTAATATATCAGCTTTTCTGGATTTTGCTGCTTGAATCGCGTCGAACATGACAGCTGCAGGATCTGACCCAGCACCTTGTTTGATAACATCCACTCCGACTCTTTCTCCCCAAACCTCAAGCTGTTCAATCGCTCCCGCTCGAAATGTATCTCCCGCTGCCATTAGCACATTCTTGCCTTCACTTTTGAATTTATGGGCAAGCTTTCCGATCGTTGTCGTTTTTCCTACTCCATTAACCCCCACAAACAGAATAACTGTCAAAGAATCTGATTGAATATTCAGTTCAGAAGATGACTTTCCTCCAGCTTGATAGATTTCTACAAGCTTTTCTGAAATCACACTTTGCACTTCATGTGGATCTTGGATATTTTTCTTTTTTACCTCAAGCTTTAACTCTTCCACTAGCTTCATTACTGTATCAAAACCAACATCCGCTTGAATTAAGATTTCCTCCAACTCTTCGAAGAAATCCTCATCCACTTTACGGTATCTAGCAACTAAATCATTTACTTTATTAGAGAAATTGTCTCTCGTCTTTGCTAGACCTTCTTTAAATTTTTCAGTTACACTATCAGACTGTTTCGTAATTTTTTCTTTTAATTTTTTAAAAAAGCTCATCTCTTCACTTCCTACATATTCAATCTTTATGTATCAGAAGCTAACAGTAAAACTGCCAGCTCCCTTTATTTTTGAAATGTTGATTTCGTTTATACCTATTAGGATTATTGAGTCACAAGCTCTTTTGTTTCTTCTAAACGAACTGAGACCATTTTAGAAACACCAGATTCTTGCATTGTCACCCCATACAATACATCGGCTTCCTCCATCGTTCCTTTTCGATGGGTAATAACGATAAATTGAGTTTCAGAACTATATCTCTTCAAGTATTGGCTAAAACGAGAAACATTTGCTTCATCAAGAGCCGCTTCAACCTCATCTAGAATACAGAAAGGCACAGGTCGTACTTTCAAAATGGAAAATAGGAGAGCAATAGCTGTCAAAGCCCTCTCACCACCTGATAAAAGTCCTAAATTTTGAAGTTTCTTCCCTGGAGGCTGCGCAACAATGTCTACACCTGTGTTCAATAAATCTTCGGGATCGGTTAGCTTTAAATCCGCTCTCCCTCCACCAAATAATGATTGAAAAACAGACTCAAAGTGAAAGCGAACTCCCTCAAAAGTGTGCTGAAATCTTTTCTTCATTTCGGTATCCATTTCATCAATAACCTGAAATAGCGTATCCTTTGCTTCTTGTAAATCATTTTTTTGCTCAAGCAGGAATTCATATCTTTCTGATACACGTTCATATTCCTCAATAGCACCAAGGTTTACTGTTCCGAGCTCTTCAATGGCAAGCTTAATGAGTTTTACCTTTTTCCTTGCTTCATCTACATGGATCATTAATGGATATTCTTCTTTTGCAGCTTCATAGGAAAGCAAATACACTTCTCTCAAATGGTTTAACCGATTTTCTAGCTCAACATCAAGTCGATTTAGTTTAACTTCTTCATCCTTTAATGCTTCAATCATTCCTTTGTGCTGACGCTTTAGTTCCTTTGCTTCAACCTCTAAATCTTCTAATGATGTTTGAAGCTTCATGCGCTCTTCTCTTCTTGAAGAGATTAAGCTTAATGTTACTGTTTTATCTTGAAGCTTTTTATTCGCCGCATCCTCTAGCATCTGCTCGCCAGAAAAATTATTTGTCATTTCAGATGATAAGAGCTCTAAATCCTCTTCTATTACTGTTAACTTTTCATTTATACTTGTCAATTCTACAACAATTGCTTCGTATTTGTCTTTCGCATGATTAAACTGCTCACTTTTCGAAGCAAAAATAACTTTAAGCTCATTTATAGCTGATAAAAGACTTTCTTTTGAAGTTTGTTGAATGTTTTTTTGATCAGTTAGCATCGTAATATTTTTATCAAATTCATTGATTTGCAGCTGATAATCCGAAAGTAAAGCTGATAGCTCTGATTTTCTTAATAATAGTTTTTCTCTATCTTCCGAAAATTGAGCTTTATCTATATCATACAGAGATAACCGCTCATTCATACTTTTTTCTTCAAATTCTACTTCGCGAAGATCGCCTTTTACCGCCTGTTCCTTTAACCTTAGCTCTTCTCCCTTTTTTCTATGCTCATCAATCGCAGCTTCTAACGTCTTAATATCTTCCTTGAGCAATTTAACTTGGGTTTCCAAGCTAGAGGTTTTTGATTCCATATCCACTATTCTTACTTTTAATTCTTCAAGCTCACCTTTTCTGCTTAAAATGGAAGAATTCTTTTGTTTTAGAGCTCCTCCTGTCATTGAACCTCCTGGATTCACAACATCTCCATCAATAGTAACAAGTCGTACACGATATTGCAGTAGCTTTGCTAATTCATTTGCACCCTTTAAATCCTTAGCAATGACAACATTACCTAGTAAGTTTTCCATTGATCCCTTATACTTGTAGCCATATTGAATTAATTTTGCTGCTTCACCGACAAAAGAAGGATGCTGTTGAATTGATTGGAGCTGACTAGTGCTTAGACTCTTGCCTTTTATTACATTTAACGGAAGGAATGTAGCCCGTCCGTATGAGTTCTTTTTTAAATATTGAATGGCATTTCGCGCGTCATGCTCAGTTCCAACAATAATATGCTGCATAGCACCGCCTAACGCCGTTTCAATTGCTGTTTCAAATTCCTTTGGAACTTGAATTAATTCAGCAACTGCACCTTCAATTCCTTGAAGATTATCTCCGCGAGCCTTTAATACCTCTTTAACTCCTTGAAAAAATCCTGAAAAGTCATCTTCCATTTCCTCAAGCATTTCTTGTCTAGATTTTGCCTTTTGCAAGTATTGATAAGCTTGGTATAATGTCTTTTCTTGCTTTTGATAGTTTTCCTTTGCTGATTCTAGCCTTCTCTGATCATCGCGAAATAATGTTACTTGATCATCTAACTCTTTTTGAGCGGTTAAAAGAAGTGATTCTATCTTTTGCTTCCGTTCAATAATACTTTTCCGATTACGAATAAAATTATCATTTTCTTGCTCGAGCTTCCCGCTTCTCATTTCTAACTGATTAAGCTGTTGATCAATATTTTGAAGTTCATTTTTAGAGGCAGCTTGTTTATTTAATACTTCAATATAATCACTTTTAAGCGATTCAATCTTTTCTTCTGTATTTATATTAAAAAGATTAAGTTGATCTTGTTTTTCCTTTAGCTCGTTTTTAAGCTGATTAGCCTCTTCCTCTAACTGCTTTTGAATCAAATACTGATGATCCTTTTGAGCATTTAATTCAATCTTTTTTTCTTTGTATTCTTCTAAATTTTTTTGAAGCTGCCCCTTATTTTGTGCAGCGTTTTTCTTTCTTTCCTTTAAGACTTCTTTTCTGCCTTCTAGCTTTTCAAGCTCTTCACTTGCATGCAGCAATACATTTTGCAAATCATTTATTGATTCATCTAAAGCTGATGCTTGGTCTCTTAATTCTTCAATTTTTGCTTCCTTATTATGAAGACTTGCAGAAAGCTTTATTTCTTTTTCTTTATTATTCTCAAGGTCTTGTGATAACTGCTCCCATTTTAAATGCAAATCCTCAATTTCATATACAGTTACAGCTACTTCGATTTTTTCAAGTTCTTCCTTTTGTTCTAAATAATCCTTTGCAATTGAAGCTTGAATTTTTAAAGGCTCGACCTGACTTTCAAGTTCATATACAATATCATTCACTCGATTTAAATTTTCTTGCGTTTCCGTCAGCTTACTTTCTGCCTTTTTCTTCCTTGTCTTATATTTAAGAACACCTGCTGCTTCTTCAAAGATCGTTCTCCGCTCTTCTGCTTTACTATTAAGAATCTCTTCAACTCTTCCTTGGCTTATGATTGAAAAGGCTTCCCTGCCTAAACCAGAATCCATAAATAAATCTACAATATCTTTAAGTCTGCAGGACTGTTTATTTATTAAAAATTCACTTTCGCCTGATCGATATACGCGGCGCGTTACACTAACCTCGTTATAATCAATGGGCAGACCTTGATCCTCATTATCTAAAGTGAGCGTTACCTCTGCATAGTTCAACGACTTCCGCGAGTCACTTCCAGAAAAAATAATATCCTCCATTTTTGCGCCTCGTAATGATTTAGCTGACTGCTCTCCTAATACCCAGCGGATGGCATCTGTAATATTGCTTTTTCCACTACCATTTGGACCTACAACAGCAGTAACACCAGGCACAAAATCAACCAATATTCTTTCGGCAAACGATTTAAATCCAACAACATCCAACCGTTTTAAAAACAACCGCTGCTCCCCCTAATCTAAGAGTGTTTTATATCTATTCGACAACATTTTACTTACAAATGGCTTTTTAAAATCTCGAGAGCCAATTGAGCCGCATGCTGCTCTGCTTCCTTTTTTGAGCGTCCTGTACCTATCCCCAGCTCTTTTCCATTCATTGACACTCTTGAAACAAATTCCCGATTATGGGCAGGACCCTTTTCCTGTAAAATTTTATATTCAATTACCCCAGCTCCATCACGTTGGACTAATTCCTGAAGTTGGCTTTTAAAATCCATGACATGTGAAAAAGCTCCTGAATCAATTTTAGGAAAAACGATCTTTTCAAGAAATTCAATAACTGTATCGAGCCCTTTATCTAAGTAAAGAGCACCAATAAACGATTCAAAAACATCTGCAAGCAAGGCAGGCCTTTCCCTTCCACCTGTCATCTCTTCTCCCTTTCCAAGCAAAACTAGATTTCCGAACGATAATTCATGGGCAAAAGAAACTAAAGAAGGCTCACAGACAACTGCAGCTCTTAATTTTGTTAATTCTCCTTCACTCATCATTGGGTATTTTATGAAAAGAAATTTTGAAACAGTTAATTCGAGTACGGCATCTCCTAAGAATTCAAGTCTTTCATTATCTTCATTTGGTTTTCTACGATGCTCATTCACATAAGATGAGTGAGTAAATGCTTGCTTTAATAGCTTTTCATTTTTAAATTCAATGCCGAGCTTTTTCTGAAAGTCCTTAAATTGCTTATCTATTGAACGCATTATCTTCTTATCCTTGTCTTTACTTATACTGTGCATTTTCCTCACCTTTTAAAAGTAATTGTGCTAAACCCAAAAAATATGTGTGTTACTCGAATTCGAGTTTACTTAAAAAAAATTAAATATGCAATATAGTGAAACTTCCATCAGTGGGAGTTTTCCGAAGCACAGGATGTGCTAGTGCAGACGTTACGACAGGACGTCGTGTCTTTAGTCTGCGTTCATCCCCACTGATGGTTAGTTGCGGCCCACAGGAAGTGGGTCAGGCAGACGTTGCCACACGATGTGGCGCTTTTAGTCTGTGTTCATTTTATGGGCCTTTACGGGCAGTCGATCCCCCACTTAGGCTTCTTTGATTCTCTCGCAAACTTGAAGTGGGGGTCTTACTCCCGTTAATCTGCGATAAAGCAGAAGAAAGCCCCGTTTTTGAACGGAGCTTAAATTTAATACGTATTTACTGTCCGTCACCACCTAATTCCTATCAAGTAATAACGGACAAGAAATACGTTAACAATCATATACAGTGAGGGTATAACCCTCACTGAAAAAGTTTGGTTTAATAGTATCTGATGGATTATTGCTTCGCTTGTATGTAATTAACAGCGTCACCAACTGTAGCAATCTTTTCAGCGTCATCATCAGAAATCTCCATATCAAACTCATCTTCTAATTCCATAACTAGTTCTACTACATCAAGGGAATCAGCGCCAAGATCATCTTTGAATGATGCTTCTAAAGTAACTTCAGACTCTTCAACACCAAGACGGTCAACGATAATCTTTGTTACGCGTTCTAATACTTCTGCCATTCTTGTTCACCTCCCCTCAAGATATTATAAATTATTTTTGATCATTAATAAATGTTCTTATTAATAATTTTTATTAAACTATTTTAAAACCTCATCTTTATTAGGTGAAAAATGAATATGATAGAACTGGTAACTCGTCGATTTCTCTATCCGCACACACCTCTTTAGCTTACATGACCATGCCGCCATCTACATGAAGTGTTTGCCCTGTCATATATCGGCTATCATCAGATGCAAGAAACACAACGACATTCGCGATATCAGCAGGCTCACCAAATCGTGACAATGGAATTTGCTTCAACATCTGCTCCTTTACTTCCTCATTAAGCTTATCTGTCATATCTGTTGTAATAAATCCCGGTGCAACAGCATTAACAGTTATTCCACGTGATGAGAGTTCCTTAGCAGATGTTTTCGTCAACCCAATGACTCCAGACTTAGCTGCAACATAATTAGCTTGCCCTGGATTTCCGCTTACACCTACAATCGATGAAATATTAATAATACGTCCGCTTCTTTGCTTCATCATTTGTCTAGTTACTGCTTTTGTACATAGGAAGACACCTTTAAGATTAATATTTATGACATCATCCCATTCATCTTCCTTCATTCTCATAAGAAGATTATCTTTCGTTATCCCTGCATTATTTACAAGAATATCAAGCTTACCAAATGTATCGATCGTTTCCTTAACCATAGTGGCTACAGAATCACTATTCGATACATCACATTGCACAGCGATAGCGTTTCGTCCCATTTCCTTAATTTCAGCAACTACATGATTGGCTCTTTCTTCACTTCCGGAATAATTGACTACAACGTCAGCACCTTGTCTTGCTAATTCAAGGGCGATTTCCCTGCCAATGCCTCGAGAAGCACCTGTAATAAGAGCTATTTTCCCCTCAAGCTTCATTGTATTTCCTCCTTTAAGGACTCAATTACGGCCATACATGTCTCATAATCTGAAACAGAATATGTTCGTACAGTTTTATCAATCTTCTTAACTAGACCTGTTAAAACCTTACCTGGTCCTATTTCTATGAACGTATCTACCCCTAAGGAAATCATCTTTTGTACAGAATCTTCCCATAAGACTGGTGAGTAAAGCTGGGCGATTAATTTTTCCTTAATATCATTTGCAGAGGTCATTTCATCCGCTGAAACGTTAGCAATAACTGGTATTTCTGCATTATTTATTTCCATTTCATTAAGTACGTTTTTAAATTTTTCTGCAGCTGGTTGCATTAGCTGAGAATGGAAAGGACCACTTACAACAAGGGGCATAACTCTCTTAGCACCAGCTTCCTTTGCTTTAACAGAAGCGTTTTCTACTCCTAATTTTGATCCAGATATGACAATTTGGCCAGGGCAATTTAAGTTTGCTAATTGGACTGGATTTCCTTCTTTTGTGACCTCATCTGTAACAGACTGAAGCTCGTCGCGTCCCAATCCTAGTACCGCTGCCATAGTCCCTACCCCATTCGGAACAGCTTCTTCCATAAATTCGCCTCTTTTTCTAACAGCGTAAACACCATCTTCAAAAGAAAAGGCACCTGCGGCCACGAGAGCTGTATATTCTCCAAGACTATGTCCTGCTACATAATCTGGCTTAATATTGGATTGCTTAAAAAACTCCAAAATAGCAATGCTAGTCGTAAGTAATGCCGGCTGTGCATTCGTCGTTAATGTCAATTCTTCCTGTGGCCCTTCAAAAATTAACTTTGAAAGTGAGAAATTTAGTCTCTCATCTGCCTTTTCAAAAAAGGATTTTACATTTTTATCTGCTTCTGCCAGCGTTTTCCCCATCCCAACAATTTGAGAGCCCTGACCAGGGAATAAAAAAGCAATTTTACCCATTTGCACTCCTCCTTCTTCGTTCAAAAAAACCAATCATCTAGTTTACACTAGCATTTTCTACGGCCTCTTTTATCGTATGTGAAACATTATGTTCAATCATATTGCGCGTCTGCCTTACTGCACTAAATAATGCGTTTGCATCAGAAGAACCATGCGCTTTAATAACTGGAGCTTTTAAACCAAATAATCCTGCTCCACCATATTCTGAGTAATCCATTTTCGATTTTAACTGTACTAAATCGGGCTTAAGTACCGCTGCAGCTACTTTACTTTTAAAGCTGCCTGTTAAGGCGGATTTCAACATTTTAAAAACAGACATGGCCGTTCCTTCAATTGTTTTTAATACCATATTTCCAGTAAATCCATCAGTCACGACTACATCAGCAGCCCCCTCAAGCAAATCACGTGCCTCTACATTACCTATAAAGTTCAAATTTGCCTTTTGCAGTAATTCGAAAGTATTTTTAGCAAGCTCATTTCCCTTTTTCTCTTCAGTACCAATATTAAGAAGACCTACTCTTGGGTTTTTAATACCTCGTACTTTTTCAGAATAAATCGAGCCCATAATAGCATATTGCAATAAATGATCAGGCTTAGCATCTACGTTTGCACCTACATCAAGGAGTAAAAAGCCTTCCCCGCCAATTGTTGGCAATGTTGGGGATAAGGCAGGACGCTCTATTCCTTCAATTCGTCCAACTACAAAAAGACCTGTTGCCATTAAGGCTCCTGTATTTCCAGCTGAAATACAGGCATCCGCTTGACCATCCGTAACAAGTTGTGCGGCAAGAACCATAGAAGAATTCTTTTTCCTACGAACAGCCCTAACTGGCTCATCCGTTGGCAAAATAACTTCTTCTGTATGTACAATATTAATTCGATCATCATTAGTTAAATACTCTTTAATTTTGCCTTCATCACCAACAAGGGTAATTTGAATATCCTTAAATTCTGCAACAGCTTTCATCGCTCCTAAAACGATTTCTTTAGGAGCATGGTCGCCTCCCATTGCATCAATTGCTATCTTCATGTTGATTTTCATCCTTTATTGAATTATTGTGAGATCGATACATATCGAATTCACCTTTAAAAACTAATTCATTGTTTACAAAGCTAGAAACTTCAACGATGGTTCTACCATTATCGGAGTCGATACTTACAACTTTTGCTTTTGCGATTACACGTTCATTTCTCTTTACCGATCGAGTAAATTGAATATTTGCTTTCGCCGTTAATGCGAGTTCATCATTTATTAATGCTACCGCAAGCGAATTCGCTTGTGCAAATAAGTGATGTCCTCTGGCAATATTGTTTCGCTTAAATACATGCTCTTCTATAATATCTAAAATTGAAATCGCTGTTCTATCAAGTTCAATATCAATGATCTCACCAATTACTTCATCAATTGGCAAGGAACGCACTTCATCCTCAAACCGTTTTTCAGCTACATGCTTGATCCGTTCACGTAATTCAGGAATGGATAATTCAAGTCTGTCCAACCGAATCGTTTGCACACTAACTGAAAACTTCTCTGCAAGCTCTTCATCTGTAATAAAAGGATTTTCCTTTATTGTTGATGTTAATAATGCTTGCCTTTCCTTTTTATTTATTCTCATTGATCACACCGTCCGAGATATTAAGACTAGGTACTAATAGTAGTATATAATCAAAAAAAACAGATTGCAAGTAGAAAAGCGCAGACGACTTGTCCACCCCCGACAAGCATAAGACAGGCCGACGAGAAGGTTGTACTTTAACCTTCTTGGCGGACTGGCTTATGACCTCGAGGGGGTTAGTCGTCGGAGCTAGACAATGAAAAGCGCAGGCGCCTTGTTCAGGGGCGACAAGCATAAGACGAGACGGCATGAAGGTTGTATTTTACCTTCATGACGGATTGGCTTATGACCTCCGACGTACAGGACGTTCTAGTGCCGACGTTGCAACAGGACGTTGCGATCTTAGTCGGCGAGCCCCTAGGCGCCGGAACTAGACAATGAAAAGTGGAGACGCCTTGTTCATGAGCTTGAAAAAGAAAAGCTCTATCGCACTGATAATGCGTTAGAGCTAAACCATTTTCCCTTTAAAGTTCTAATCAAGTTTTTCTCCTTCTAATACACCTGATTCCTTTAAATAATTTCTTAATGTCATGTATTCAGGCGCGCTCCAAAATTCATTTGTTTGAATAAGTTGAGCTGCATCATTTCTTGCGGTCTCTAATGCACGATAATCATGAACCATGTCCGCTACCTTGAATTCTGGCAAGCCGCTTTGTTTTTTTCCAAAGAAATCACCAGGTCCCCTTAGCTCAAGATCCTTTTCACTTAGTAGAAATCCGTCGTTTGTCTCAGTCATAATTTTCATTCTTTCTTTTCCAACTTCAGACTTCGGATCAGCGAGAAGAATACAATACGATTGATCGCTTCCACGTCCAACTCTCCCCCTTAGCTGGTGAAGTTGGGCAAGTCCAAATCGTTCAGCATCATAAATGACCATCATTGTAGCATTCGGAACATTTACCCCAACCTCTACAACTGTTGTAGAAACAAGGACTTGAATTTCATTTCTACTAAACGCCTTCATAACTGATTCTTTTTCATCCGGATGCAATCTGCCATGCATTAAACCAATTTGATAGCGATCAAAAAAATAGTGAGTTAATTGACTATGTACATCAATGGCATTCTGAACATCCAATTTATCAGATTCCTCTATAAGCGGACAAATGACATAGGCTTGATGACCGGCTCTTAGTTCCTTTTCAATAAAGCCAAGGACCCGATCTAGCATATTCGGTTTCGCCCAATATGTTTCTATTAATTTTCTTCCTGCGGGCATTTCATCAATGATCGAGACATCCATCTCACCAAAAACAGTAATAGCTAATGTTCGAGGAATTGGCGTTGCAGTCATAAATAATACATCAGGGCTTTCTCCTTTTTCTCTAAGGACCCTGCGTTGTTCAACACCGAAACGATGCTGTTCATCAGTAATAACCAGTCCCAAGTGATGAAACTCTACCTCATCCTGTATTAATGCGTGAGTCCCAATTAATATATCAATTTCCCCAGCCTTTAGCAGCTGTAAAATTTCTCTTCTGCTTTTCCCCTTTACCGAGCTTGTTAAAAGTTCACATTTTATTTGAAAGGGTTCTAGCAATAATTTCAATGATTCAGCATGCTGTTCCGCCAATATTTCTGTCGGCACCATTAAAGCTCCTTGATAGCCTGCTGTACAGCTTGCATAAAGGGCAATCGCTGCAACTGCTGTTTTTCCTGAGCCGACATCCCCCTGTAAAAGACGGTTCATCCTAAATGGTGATTTCATATCGGTGAGAATTTCATTTACAACTCGTTTTTGTGCATTTGTTAATGAAAAAGGCAAAGAGTGAAGGAATGCCTTTATTTTCTCAAGCTGATAAGCTTGAATGATACCTTTTGATTGCTCTCTCTCAATCTTTCTTAATGCTTGCATTTTTAATTGAAAATAAAAGAACTCTTCATATACAAATCTTCTTCTTGCCTGCTTAAGTTCGTTCTGATCAGTAGGAAAATGCATAATACGAAGTGCTGACAATCTATTCATTAGTTTATATTTCACTAAAAAATATTCTGGCAAGATTTCTTCAATATTCGATCCGAATTGTGAAAATGCAAGATTAATAAATCGTCTTAAACCTTTTACAGTTATTTTCCCTTTCACAGCATATACTGGTTCAAAATCTTTACTAATAGATTGAGCGCCCAAATGTACTTCATTTGCTGTAATCGTCTGGCGATGCTGATCCCATTTCCCTGTAACAGATACAGTATCATTAATAGAGATTTTACTTTTCATATAGGGCTGATTAAACAAAACGACTTGAATTAGATATCTTCCGACAAGCACTCTTAATGTTAATCTCGAACGCTTCTTCCCATAATAGACTAGAGACGGCTCACTGTGCACCTTTCCTTCAACAGTTACCCTCTCCTCATTCTTTACCTCTGCTAAATCCTTCAAGCGATAGTCTTCATAGCGATATGGGAAATATTCAAGTAAATCGTTAACTGTTAAAATATTCATTTCTGCTAGAGCCTCTGCAGTTTCAGCACCTATTCCTTTGATAGAAGTAATAGGCTCAATGCAAAATTGATTTTTTTGGATTGACAAAGTTCTTCACATCCTATAAGTCAAAAAAGAAGGGTTTCCCCTTCTAATTTTTCACATTGTATAGCTCGAGTGTATTGGCACTTAAGTTTATCTTATTATTCAATTGCAAAAATGAATGCGTACAATGGCTGCTCTCCATTATGCAATTCAATTTCTACCTCATCATATTCTTCTTCAATAAAGCGAACAATGTTTTCTACATCTTCCTCAGAAGCATCTTCACCTTTTAGAATTGTTAAAATTTCAGTATCAGCATCAATCATTTTTGCTAATAAATCTTTAGCTAATTGAACTTTATCCTTGTTTTTAACAATTATTTTCCCTTCAGCAATTCCCATGAAGTCGTCTTTTTCAATTTCAAGGCCATCTATGCTCGTATCTCTTACAGCAAAGGTAACTTGTCCTGTTTTAACCTGCTGAAGTGCTGTAGACATATTTTCTTTATTCTGTTCTAAATTTGCACTCGGGTTGAAAGCAAGCAATGCAGACATCCCTTGTGGAACAGTTTTGGAAGGAATTACAATGACTTCCTGATTGGAAACTTCTGCCGCTTGCTGGGCAGCCATGATAATGTTCTTATTATTAGGAAGTATAAACACTTTTTTAGCGTTAACTTCCTGAATGGCCTTAACAATGTCTTCTGTACTTGGGTTCATCGTTTGGCCGCCTTCAATCACTGCATGAGCGCCAATACTGCGGAATAAATCAGCAATGCCGCTTCCCATTGAGACAGTAACAATACCATATTCCTTTAATTGTTTGGGTTTAGATTCATTTTCGGAAACGAGTTTCGTTTCGGTTCCATCAACTAAGTTTGAATGCTGCTGACGCATATTTTCAATCTTCATATTGATTAAGCTTCCATACCGTTGTCCATATGTTAAGCATTCTCCAGGCTGCTCGGAATGAATATGTACCTTAACAAGCTCCTCATCAGCAATGACTAATAATGAATCGCCGTATTTACTTAAATCTTGTCGGAAGCTTTCTTCAGAAAATGGATTTTTTAATAGCTTTGTACTTTCGAATTTCACCATAAACTCTGTACAATAACCAAATTCAATATCCTCGGTATTCATAAAGCTATGTACATTTTTATGATGCTCAGCACTTACTAGGTCCTCCATTTTCGGAAATGCTGTTGGAGAATCTGGAAGCGCTTCACCTTTTAATTCTGAAAGGAAACCTTCATATACGAAAACAAGCCCTTGTCCACCGCTATCCACTACTCCTACTTCCTTGAGGACTGGAAGTAAATCAGGGGTACGGTTAAGAGATGCTTTCGCTTCCTTCAGTACTTCTTCCATTAAAGCAATCAAATTGTCTTCGTTTTTAGCAACTTGAACAGCTCTTCTAGCCGAATCTTTAGCAACTGTTAAAATCGTTCCTTCAACAGGTTTCATTACCGCTTTATAGGCCGTTTCAACTCCACTTTGTAGTGCTGCGGCGAATTCTTTGCTATTTATTTCAGCCTTCTGCTCAATCGCTTTTGAAAATCCGCGAAATAGCTGTGATAAAATAACTCCAGAGTTCCCACGCGCACCCATAAGCAAACCTTTCGAAAGTGCTAAACCAACCTTCCCGATATGTCCCTGCACATTATTCTTAACTTCCTTTGCACCAGAAGTCATGGATAAATTCATATTCGTTCCTGTATCACCATCAGGAACAGGGAAAACATTCAATGAATCAACAAATTTGGCATTGGAGGATAAATGGTTAGCCCCCTTTATAACCATTTCTGCAAATAGTTTCCCATCTAATACATTTATTGACACAAGTCTTTCCTCCTCATCCTACGGATTCGTAACACGAACCCCTTGAACGTAAATATTTACCGAGTCAACGGCAAGTCCAACAGTTTTATCTAAGGTGTATTTTACTTTCGATTGCACGTTATGAGCAATCTCGGAAATTTTCGTTCCATAACCAACAATTATATACATATCGATATGTACTTCGTCGTTCTCTTGTCTAACAATGACACCTTTCGTAAAGTTTTCTTTACGCAGAATATCAGTTAGACCATCCTTTAGTTGATTTTTAGAGGCCATACCTACAATTCCATAACAGTCAACAGCTGCACCGCCAGCAATTGTTGCAATAACATCATTCGAGATATCAATTTGTCCGAATTTTGTTCTAAGTTCGATGGACATTATTATTCCCCCTCCTGAAAATGCTTATTGGATAAAAAATATTTTACTATAAGCTCAAACATTTTGAAAGTCGTACTTCCCCTCTTTATTATAGCTTATCAAGCTATAGTGTATGTCAAGGATTTTTTCTTGAAACACGGCTATTGCAATATAGAGGGTTGTATGATAAATTATTAAAGTATCTTTTAATGTCTAAACAATGACAATCTGTTTTTGACATTAATTCAAAATGGTCATCTAACATGGCAAATGAAAGCATGAAAAATAGCTTCAGCTTATGTGTTAAGGAGGGAAATCAATATGCCACGTAAATGTGTTGTAACTGGTAGAAAAACAACTACAGGTAATGCACGTTCCCATGCAATGAATGCAAACAAGCGTACATGGGGTGCTAACCTTCAAAAAGTACGTATTCTTGTAGACGGTAAACCAAAACGTGTTTGGGTATCAACAAGAGCACTTCGTTCTGGTAAAGTTGAACGCGTATAATAATGTGTAAGGACATCCAAATTCGGATGTCTTTTTCTATGAATAGCTGTATTAAAGCTCAGAACTGATAATGCTATTTTGTTGTGGCGAGTCGAAGGAAACCACGCAGGAGCGATAGCGACGAGGAGGCTTCCGGACGGCAGGCGATCGCTTAGTGCCTGGAGAGGAAGTCAACAAAGAAATTTAATATATCCTTATGAAAAATAAATAAAGCACCTATTTAAAGGTGCTCTCTACCTAGATTGTATTCTATCAGCTTTTTTTGAAAGCTCCTAGCATCGCACGTACGATTCCACCTAAAAACCTAGGTAGTTTAATTGTATAAAATCTCATATCTCGTGTCCCTCCTCACGATCTAACCCATCCAACTTATCCTTCGCCATTATCATCTTATTCAAAAAAATGAGATAAGTACTTATAATTTTGAAACTTAATCATTACTTCTTACAACCATTATTATGCCTTTGGAAAATGAAAAATTCCCATAATCATTAATAAGTTCATTACTAATACATAATGTTGACCCTAATGGAATATTCCTATCATTTAGAGGATATTTAAAACCTAATAATGTAAGGTTTTCTACTTCCATTGTTATTGGGATGAAAGAAATATATTTAAGTTGAGGGTTTTTCATGATTGAAAACTTTCCTGGTCCTTTTAAATACACTATATTTTTTTGATCAATTACTTCAATTTGGATCATTTTTCTCGCCAGTATTGGTTTTATTAGCAAGTGTATATTGGCAAAAAAATGGTCGAGTCTTCCTCCAGTTGCGCCAAAAATACGAATTAAATCAACTTCCTGTTTTAATGACCAGTTTAAAGCTAATTCCATGTCTGTTTCATCTTTTTCTGGAATAAATTTCTTTAATTCCTTTATATTTTCTTTGATTATTTCCAATTCATCTTCAGTGACTGAATCAAAATCTCCAAATGCGACGGCAGGCTGTATCTTATGGGAGAGAAGTGTAAGAACACCCTTATCAACTCCTACCCAAATGTCATCAATTGATCGGTAATTTGAAAGATTAGGCAGCAAATCTGTTGGGCCGCCAGCTAGTATATTAATATTCATAACAACCTCCAATTTATTAGAAAAACTTGGATATTTTATTGAAAACACACATTGCTTTAGTGCGTTAATAATCTTAACTTCCAATTAGCTAAAGAAAGTCAGCAGGGAACCCCCGCTGACTTCTTGTTATTTAACTATAGTATTGCCTCTTATGGCAGCGATGGCTTTTGCTCGATCTTGTTGATTATATACAGCAGAGCCAGCAACAAGCACATTTGCACCAGCTTCAATGCATAGCTTAGCCGTTTTTTCATTAACACCGCCATCTACTTCAATTTCTATATCTAAGCCTTTTGCATCTGCCATTTCTTTCACTGCTGTTATTTTTGGCAGAACAGATGAGATAAATTTTTGGCCGCCAAAGCCTGGATTGACAGTCATGAGTAACACCATATCAATATCATCTATGACATGCTCAATTGTACTTACAGAAGTTGCTGGATTTAAGACCACACCAGCCTTCACACCAAAGGATTTTATAAGATGAATTGTCCGGTGTAAATGACGGCAGGCTTCAACATGAACAGTAATATAATCTGCTCCAGCTTTTGCAAATGCTTCAATATATTGATCAGGATTTTCGATCATTAGATGGACATCTAACGGAAGCTTCGTTACCGGTCGAATGGCTTCAACAATAAGTGGCCCAATCGTAATATTCGGAACAAAATGGCCGTCCATTACATCCACATGAATATAATCCGCTCCTCCTTTTTCCACATCTTTAATTTCCTCACCAAGCTTGGAAAAATCAGCAGATAAAATCGATGGTGCAATCTTCACCATATTTAATACCTCGGCTTTCTATCTTTAATTTCTTGTAAAAATGATTTATAGTGCTCATATCTATAGCTAGGTATTTCTTGATTCTGTATAGCATCCTTCACCGCACATTTGGGTTCTGCCATATGAAGACAGCCCCTAAATTTGCATTCCTCGCTTTTTCTTTGAATATCCGGAAAGCAAAAATTTAAATCTTCCATTTCAATATCAATAAATTCAAGAGAGCTAAAACCGGGAGTATCCGCAACATAACCGTTTCCAACTTTAATTAGTTCAACATGTCTTGTCGTATGTTTTCCTCGGCCTAAATGAGAAGAAATATCGTTTGTTCGCAAGCACAAATCAGGTCTTAAAACATTAAGTAAAGAAGATTTCCCAACCCCCGATTGTCCTGCAAAAACAGAAATTTCCCCTTCCAAAAAGGGGTATAAATCTTTAATGCCCTCTTCTGTTTCAGAAGAAGTTAATAATACTTCATAGCCTGCCTTTCGGTAATCATCAGCATAAGATTGAATTTCCTTATATTGATCACAATTTGTTAAATCTATTTTCGTGATGCAGATAATAGGCTTAATATGATTAAATTCTACCAATACAAGAAACCGATCAAGTAGTGCTGTACTGAAATCTGGTTCTACTGCTGAAAAAACAAGTATAGCCTGATCTACATTTGCGATAGGCGGACGAACAAGTTCATTTTTTCGGTCTTTCACTTCTAAAATATAGCCTTCTTTATCATTTTCCGCTTGAAAAACAACCTCGTCACCGACTAGAGGGGTCACTTTATTTTTCCGAAAAACCCCTCGTCCACGGCACTGGACAGTTTCCTTCCCACTTAATACATAATAAAAACCGCTTAATGCCTTTATGATTTTGCCCTCAGGCATAGCAACACTCCTTACTATCGTTTTTTTGATCTTAGTCATAGTGAACATTTATTCCACTACTTGTTGATCAATAATTGTATTGTCTCTTCTTACTTGATAAACAGCTTTTTGTCCGTGTGCAATCCGCAATTCAATTCTAAACGTCTTATTTTCGGTAATATACTCAGTTAGAAAAGGATCATCCATATCTCTTTCCATATCACCAATATAAATTTGTACTTCCTGTGGTTGTCCATCTTCAGTAGGTTCATACGGCACAAATATTTCCTTAGGAACAGTTTTAGGCGGTATTTCCTTTTTACCTTTAGAAAGAACAACCCTTACTTTATCTCCTCTAACTAATTGGGCTCCTGGAGAAGGAGTTTGGCTAATCACAAGACCTTCTGGAACTTCATTAGAATAATCCTCTGCTATTTCAATGAATAAACCAGTTGATTCCTCATATACTTCCAAGCCTTTCTTATTATTTCCCTTTAAATCTTTCAATGTAATCGGTGCTGGGCCTTTACTAACCGTTAACACAATTTCCGTTTCCTCAGGAATAACAGATTCTCCTGCTAAGATGCTTTGCTCGATTATCGTTCCAGGTCCTACCGTTTCGTTATTTAATTCCTTCTTAGTAACCTTGAATTTTTCCTTATCTAACAATCGGAAGACTACATCGTATTGTTGTCCTACATAATTTGAAAGCTCAAACTCTTCCTTACCTAAGCTTTCATATATATCGATATTGGAGCCTTCTTTCACGGTTTTACCTGCTTTAGGATTAGTCTTAATGACGAATCCTTTTTCCACTTCCTCATCAGTCAATCGTATTGTTTCATTGACCTTAAAACCTTTAGCTTCTAATTCCGCAATCGCTTTATCGATTTCTTTACCTGTTACTTCCGGTACTAAAACATCTTTTGGCCCAAATATATCTGGCAGGACAGTAATCGCAAGTATGCCAAAAAGAATTAAACCAAAAAAAGTAGATACTAATATGATCGGCCATTTTTTTCTTTTTTTCTTTTCCTTTGGTTGGTTTGGTTTTATTTTATTATTTTCTTGTTTTCCTTCTTTGCCGTGGACGACTGTTTCATCCAAATTTTGAAACTGATGCTCATTTGTAATAATCGGAATGGCTTTCGTCGCATCATTGTCGACAGGAATCAAAAATCTTTCTTCATTTATGCGTTCAGGCTCCAATGCAGTACTTAAATCTTCTTCCATTTCTTCGGCATTATTATATCGATGAAATGGATCCTTGGCCGTTGCTTTGAACACAATATTTTCTACACTTTGCGGAATGGATGGATTCCATCTTCTTAAAGAAGGTGTTTCCGACTGTAAATGCTTCAAAGCTATCGAAACAGCTGATTCTCCAGAAAAGGGCAGTCTGCCAGTAAGAAGTTCAAACATAACAATCCCTAATGAATAAATATCAGACTTTCGATTAGCCATTCCGCCTCTTGCTTGCTCTGGTGACAAATAATGAACAGAACCTAATACTGAATTTGTTTGTGTAATACTCGTTGCACTCATAGCCATCGCAATTCCAAAATCAGTGATTTTTACATTACCATGTCGATCTATTAATATATTATGTGGTTTAATATCCCGATGAATAATATGATTTTGGTGTGCATGTGCGATTGCTGATGTCAACTGCTTCATAATTTCGATAACATTTTCTACTCTAATAGGGCTTTCTTGTTGTATGTATTGTTTTAATGTCTGACCTTCAACATATTCCATGACAATATAATAAATAGAATCTTCCTCGCCAACATCGTAAATACTTACAATATTCGGGTGCGCAAGACTAGTCGCCGATTGGGCTTCACGATGAAAGCGACGAATAAATTCTTCATCATTTGCAAAATCAAGCCGAAGCATCTTAAGAGCTACATCACGATCAAGAATCATATCATGGGCTAAATATACATTAGCCATGCCCCCGCCGCCGATAGTTTCAAGAATTTTATATCTGCCGCTAATTCTTTTTCCTATCATCATACGCGATCACCTGAATCACTATTTAAGTATTCGACGATGACAATTGTTATGTTATCCTCGCCACCATTATTATTCGCGAGTTCTATGAGTGTAGATGCTTTTTCTTCCAAGCTTTGATTACTTTTAAGAATTTCTATCATTTCTATTTCCTGAACTTTATTGGAAAGACCATCAGAGCATAGTAATAATAAATCTTCGTCTTCAAAAATAATTGTTTTAAGATCCATATTTACTGTCATTTCTGTCCCTAATGCTCGTAAAACAACATTTTTCATTGGATGATGTTCAGCATCTTCCTTTGATATCTGCCCTGAACGAACTAGTTCATTAACAAGAGAATGATCCTCCGTCAATTGCTGAAAGCCATTTTCATTAAGGATATAACAGCGACTATCCCCAATATTTGCAATGCTTACAAAAAGATTCGTACAAATGGCAGCAACAAGTGTTGTGCCCATCCCTTCACATTCAGTTGTCGTTTTTGCATGTTCATAGAGAGCTGTATTCCCTTTTTCTATATTAATTTTTAGCCATTCTTCTGCTTCATCTGCTGTTTTAATCTCTTCTGTTTCTGCCCATATCTTTTGCAAATTGGATAATGCCATTTCACTAGCAACATCACCTGCACGGTGACCGCCCATGCCATCTGCAACAATGGCAAGGCGCTGACCGCTGCGATTTAGAAAAATTCCACCACTATCTTCATTATGTTGACGAATTCTGCCCCGGTCTGTTTTAAAAACAGCTTTCATATCGTTACCTCGTCTCCTCTTTTCGCTCCTTCGCACGAAGTTGTCCACATGCTGCATCAATATCATGACCTTGCTCTCTGCGAATCGTTACATTAACGCCGTATTTTTTTAAGGTTTTTTCAAATTTGAAAATCTGTTCCTTCGGTGTTCTTACATAATCTCTTTCTGGTACATAATTAACGGGAATTAAGTTAATATGGCATTTTATCCCTTTAACTAACTTTGCTAACTCTTCGGCATGCTCAACTTGATCATTTACACCTCCGAAAAGACCGTATTCAAAGCTGACGCGTCTGCCTGTTTTATTCACATAGTAGCGAATAGCCTCCATTAAATCTGGCAGCTTATATGCTCTGTTAATAGGCATGAGCCGACTTCTTAGCTCTGAATTTGGTGCATGAAGAGATAGAGCAAAATTTATTTGTAAATTTTCATCTGCAAATTGATAAATTTTTGGAATAATGCCGCTTGTGGAAACAGTGATATGTCTTGCACCAATATTTAAGCCTTTGTCATGATTAACAATTTTCAAAAATGAAAGCATTTGATCATAATTATCAAACGGCTCGCCAATACCCATAATCACGATTGAACTTACGCGCTCATTTGTTTCGTCAAGTGCTTGTTGTACTTTTACGACCTGTGCAACAATTTCTCCTGCCTCTAAGTTTCTCTTCAAGCCGCCTAAAGTAGATGCACAAAACGTACAGCCAATTCTGCAGCCTACCTGTGTCGTAACACATACAGAGTTTCCATATTCATGTCTCATTAAAACGGTTTCAATCGAAAAGCCATCGTGGAGTTCAAATAAAAATTTTATTGTTCCATCTGAAGACTGCTGCTGAATAAGTGTTTTCAATGTTGTTAATGAAAAAGACTTTTCTAGCAGCTCTCTTAACCCTTTTGAAAGATTTGTCATTTCGTCAAAGGATGAAATCCTTTTCGTATACAACCAGTCAAAAATTTGCTCTGCTCGGAACGCCTTTTCATTCATTTCTACTAGCCAGTCTTTTAACTCATTCAGCTGTAAAGAATAAATGGACGGTTTTTGATCTGTGTTTTTTTTTTTCGTAGTCGATGCTTGTTCCATTCATTACCCCTTCTTTCTTAGACAGGCTATATAAAACCCATCCGATCCAAAATCCTGTGGCAATATTTGAAGATCATAATCATTTATTAGCGGCCGAATCGCATTCGGCATTCTTTCTTTTAAGGAAGAATCCCCTTCAAACTCACCATTCTCACTAAGGAACTCTTTCACAATATCATGGTTTTCTTCTCTATCTATAGTACAAGTACTATAAACTAGAATACCACCTTTTTTTAATAAAGGGGAAACTGCCATTAATAAGTTCCTTTGAACCTTTGCAAGCTGAGTTACATCTTCTTCTTTTTTTGTATATTTCATATCTGGTTTTCTTCGCATAACGCCAAGCCCAGAGCAAGGAGCATCTAATAAAATACGGTCAAAAGATTCCTTTTCAAAGCGTTCTTGTACCTTTCGACTGTCTAGTGCTGAGGCTTTTATATTGGTTAAGCCCAATCTTGCTGCATTTTCATTAATGAGCTTAACTTTGTGTTCATGCAAATCAAGGGATATGACTTGACCAGTATTATGAAGTTTCTCTGCAATATGTGTTGATTTACCACCTGGCGCCGCACACGCATCTAAAACCCTGTCATTTTCAGTAACACCCAATGCATATGCAGAAAGCATTGAACTTTCATCCTGAATGGTAATTAGTCCTTCTTTAAATACATTTGAATTGGCAAGATTTCCTCGATAGCATTTAATTGCTTCAGGAATCACTTGGCTTTGCTCAACCTGAAAACCTTCTTCTTCTAAAAATTTTAAGCAATTTGCTACAGTTGTCTTAGCTTCATTTACTCTTGCTGTCTGCAAAGGCGCCGTTAAATTGAGCTCACACATTTGCTTCGTTTTTTCAAATCCAAGCTGATTTACCCATCTATTAACGAGCCATAATTGATGGCTCGTTGCTATAGCAAGCTTTTCATTCGGGTCTTTTACATCTTCTATTGAAGGTAGACCCTGTCTTTGGATATTTCGGAGAATGCCATTGACCATTCCAGAAATCCCTCTATGGCCACGGCTTTTTGCAATTTCAACAGCCTCATAAATTGCCGCCCGATCAGGGATTTTATCTAAATAAATCATTTGATATAAAGTAAGACGTAATAATTGAATAACCCAGCTTTCAATTTTTTTATTATCTCGTAAAAAGGGCTTTAGGAAGTAGTCAAGGCTCATTCTTCTCTGTAATGTTCCATACGTTAGCTCAGTCAGTAATCCGATATCCTTCTGATTAATTTTGTTTTTATTAATGGCAGTATTAAGTAGAAGATTACTGTATGACTGATTTTTTTCAATTGATTCTAATAAGTCCATTGCTGTTTCACGGACGTTCTTCTTCTTTTCCATTTTCATTGGCCTTCACCAAATCGTTCCCCAACGGATACTTGAGAGCCAGCACCTCGTAAAAATTGCTCAGCTGTCATTTTCTTCTTTCCAGATGGTTGAAGCTCTAATATTTTTATCGCCGTGCTATTGCCGGTTGAAACAATAAGAGCTTGATCTTCAATTTTAATAATTGTTCCTGGAGGCTCTTGTGAGTCACTATTTACTTTTTCAGTCCACCATACCTTTATTACTGTATCGTTTAATATTGTATAAGCAACCGGCCAAGGGTTTAAGCCACGTACATGGTTATAGATTTCCTCACCTGATTTAATCCAGTCAATTTTTTCTTGCTCTCTTTTAATATTTGAAGCAAAAGTTGCATCTGCATCATTTTGTGGTATTGATTTCAATTGACCATTCAGCAACTTAGGCAAAGTTTCTGATAAGAGTTTGGAACCTGCTTCACTTAACTTATCGTGAAGGGTACCAACTGTATCGGTCTCAACTATAGGCACTTCTACTTGAGTTAATATATCTCCTGCATCTAGCTTCTCTGCCATATACATGATTGTAATACCCGTCTTTTCTTTTCCCTGAATGATCGAATAATGAATCGGTGCTCCGCCTCTAAGTTCTGGAAGCAAGGAGGCGTGAACATTAATGCATCCATATTTCGGAGACTCTAGCAGCTCTTTCGGTAAAATTTGACCGAATGCCGCTGTTACAATTAAATCCGCGTTTAAAGCTAGAATCTCGTAAAGATCTTCTTTTACCCGGATTTTTTCCGGCTGATAAACAGGAATTCCATGCTTTTTTGCCTCTACTTTAACAGGAGGTGGTGTTAATATCCTTTTCCTTCCCACTGGTCGATCTGGTTGAGTTACAACGGCAATTACTTCATAACCATCTTTCAGAATTTGCTGAAGGACAGGGACAGAAAAATCAGGCGTTCCCATAAAAATAATTTTTGTCATTCGATCTCCTCTCCTTCCACTTCGGATTCTTCTAAATATCTGCTTACTTTCGATGTAAATAGAACTCCATGAAGATGATCAATCTCATGTAATATAGCCCTTGCTAAAAAATCTTCCGCTTCAAAGATATAGAGTTTTCCTTTTCGATCTTGCGCTTTTATTTTCACATAAAAAGGTCTATTTACTTCCCCATACAATCCTGGGAAACTTAAGCAGCCTTCAGGTCCTATTTGCTCTCCGCTTGTTTCTAGTATTTCAGGATTAATCATTTCGATCGTTCCATGTTCATCATCAATATCAACGATTGCTATTTGCTGATCGAGGCCAATCTGTGGGGCAGCAAGGCCAACTCCATCAAATTCAATCATTGTATCATACATATCGTTTAAAATTTTTGTAAGCTTTTTATCAAATATTTTAACAGGTTTACACTCTATCTCTAATATCTCTGCAGGATAGGTGACGATTTTTCTAACTGACAATCTATTTCCTCCAATGACTTCTTTATTTATCGTAAAATAACTGGCTCTAGGACCCCAACTGATTGAAGATTCACTTTTTCTATTTTCAACCAATTTCTATTTCTTCATAACAATACATCGAGTTTTCCCTACATAAGAATAAAGGGATTCACATCTACAGAAATTTGAAGTCCGCCGGAAATTATTTCTTGCTGATAGTTATCAAGCATCTTCTTTAAAGACTTGTTAAGCTCAGGTTCCCGTTTGTATTTTATCAAGCACTGATATCTGTATCTATTATTTATCCTAGGAATAGGCGAAGCAACAGGCCCTAAACAAATCGAATCCTTTGAAAGCTTGGATTGTATATAAGCAGTAATCTTTTCTGTGACGGAAACAGCCTTTAACAATTCTTCGTGGCTGACTGTGATTAAAGAAATATAATAAAAGGGCGGGTACTTATGAATTTTTCTTACGATCATTTCTTGTGCATAAAACTTGCGGTAATCTTGCTCTCCAGCTAACTCAACACTATAATGTTCGGGAGTATAGGTTTGGATAACTACCTCCCCTTCAAGTTCGTGTCTCCCAGCACGTCCACTGACTTGTGTTAGTAATTGGAAGGTTTTCTCTGAAGAACGAAAGTCAGGCAGATGAAGCATAGTGTCCGCAGACAGTACTCCTACTAATGTAATATTTGGAAAATCAAGACCTTTCGCAATCATTTGTGTTCCTAGAAGGATATCCGCTTGTCCTTCCTGAAATTGATCTAAAAGTTTTTCATGAGAACCTTTTCGACTTGTCGTATCTACATCCATCCGAATTACTTTTGCTTCGGGCAAAATTTTCGAAAGCTCTTCTTCTACCTTTTGTGTTCCTGTTCCAAAATATCGAATATGCTCACTATTACATTCAGGGCAATGTTTCGGTGCGGCTGCCTCATAGCCGCAATAATGACATTTCATAAGCTGATTAAAACGATGATAGGTTAGAGATATATCGCAATTATGACAATTTACAACATAGCCGCAGTCTCTACACATGACGAATGACGAATGACCTCTTTTGTTTAAAAATAGGACGATTTGTTCCTTTTTTTCTAATCTATCCTTTATTTTTTCAAGAAGTGTCCGAGAAAACATGGAGCGGTTTCCATCTCTCAACTCTTCTCGCATATCAATGATTTCCACAGCAGGGAGAGATTGGTTATTCATCCTTTTTGGCATTGCTAAAAGCTTGTACACGCCTTTTTGTGCTCTTGCATAGGAATCAAGTGATGGAGTTGCACTCCCGAGAACGACTGGACAATTATGCTTTATGGACCTTTGTATCGCGACATCGCGTGCATGATATTTTGGATTTTCTTCTTGTTTATAGCTGGTTTCATGCTCTTCATCGATAATAATGATGCCGAGGTTTTGAAATGGAGCAAAAATGGCCGATCTTGCTCCAACCACTACTTTAACTTCCTGTCTTTGAATTTTTCTCCATTCATCATATTTTTCTCCAACTGAAAGTCCGCTATGAAGTACCGCAACTTGATCACCAAATCTCCCTTTAAATCTTCTAACCATTTGCGGAGTCAAGGAAATTTCAGGAACAAGGACTATCGCTTCCTTCCCATCCTGAAGAACCTTTTGTATGGATTGCAAATAAACCTCAGTCTTGCCGCTCCCAGTCACACCGTAAAGTAAAAAGGTTTCATTCTTATTTTCCTCAATAGAAGCTAGAATAGGCCTTATCGAATTTTCTTGATCCTCTGTAAGCGGCAAAGGCTCTGTTCTTGTGAAATTTCTGTCTTCATAAGGATCTCGGTACACTTCTATTTCCATTTCAGCTAATATTTTTTTCTGAATTAATCCTTTAATAACAGAAGTGGTGACTCCTAAAGCAGATAGAAGTTCACGCATTTCTACGGGTGAATCCGAATGTAAAAAGAAGTCTATGACTTTTTTTTGTTTTACGACATGTGCTGGCAAATTTTCTTTTTCAAAAGATAATTGCTCTTTACTTAGCAAGGAATAAATAGCTTTTAGCTTCTTCTTCTTCACTCTATCTTTCACTATATATTGGATTTCAATATTTCCTTCTGCTGCTTCCTTTTGGAGAAATGACAAGCTGCTTAGTTTTACAGCTTCCTCCCAAGAAACAGTATCTTGATTATTGAAAATCGATTGTATATCAAATGGCAATTCTTCAAGATTTGCCGTGCTTGATAATTTAAGCTTTTTTTCATATTTTGCTTTTAGAGCGGGTGGAATCATGACTTGGTAGGCAGAAATCTTATAGCAGAGAGTAGTTTCAGTAAGCCAGTCTCCTAATGCTAATAGTTCATTATTTAGCACAGGTGTTAAATCCATTGGTTCAATTAGTGCTTTTAATTGTTTGTAATCAGATGTTTCCTTTAATCCAGTTACAAATCCTTGTATTTTTCTTGGACCAAAAGGGACGATCACTCTCATACCAGGTTGGATTACCCCAATTAAATGATCTGGTATTAGGTAATCAAAAGGTTTATCAATTTGTCTTGCTGGAACATCGACAACAATACTTGCAATGTTCATTGGAGCTCATCCCTTAATAAATTAGCTGCCTCTTCAAGAATTTTTACTGCTACTTCCTTCTTTGACATTAATGGAAGCTCAATAGATACACCATTACGTTTAATTAACGTAACAATATTTGTATCTGTTCCAAAACCTGCTCCATCAGATTTCACATTATTCGCCACGATCATATCGGCATTTTTTTTCATTAATTTTATTTGAGCATATTCGGCAACATGTTCTGTCTCCGCTGCAAAGCCAATTAGGATTTGATCTTTCTTCTCTTTTCCAAGCTCATAAAGAATATCCTTAGTCCTTTCAAGTTCTAACGCTTGTTCTCCAGGCTGTTTCTTCACTTTATGTTCATGGATTATTTTTGGACGATAATCAGCGACAGCAGCCGTTTTTATCACGACATGAGCATTCGTATATTCCTTCATTACCGCATGATACATTTCTTCTGCGCTTTCCACATTAATTAGTCTTACACCTTTTGGTGCCTGTAATGATACAGGACCTGAAATTAGCACAACCTCAGCTCCTGTTCGGACTGCTTCCTCTGCAATGGCATAGCCCATTTTTCCTGAGGAATGATTTGTAATATATCTTACTGGATCTATTTTTTCTCTTGTGGGCCCAGCTGTTATGACTATTTTTTTTCCAGAAAAATTTGTCTCGCTAGTTTGGAAAAAACTCATTATATTCTCCGTGATTTTCTCCGGCTCTTCTAATCTGCCTTTTCCAACATAGCCGCAAGCAAGATAGCCCTCACCAGGTTCAATAAACTGGTAACCGAAGCTATGTAAAGTCGAAATATTTTTCTGAACAGCAGGATGACTGTACATATGAACATTCATTGCTGGTGCTATCCACACTGGTGCAGTGGCAGCTAAGAGTGTAGTTGAGATCATATTATCGGCAATGCCGTTTGCCAGCTTTCCGATCACATTGGCAGTTGCCGGAGCCACTAAAATTAAATCAGCCCAATCTGCGAGATCAATATGAGCAATCACCTTTGAATCTTTTTCATCAAATGTATCTGTATAGACATCATTTCTTGATAATGACTGAAATGTTAACGGTGCAACAAACTTCTCAGCGGATTCACTTAATATAACTTTCACATCTGCACCTGCCTGAGTAAGCTTACTAGTTAAAGCAGCTGCTTTATAAACAGCAATGCCTCCAGTCACACATAATAGAATTTTTTTTCCGTGCAGCATTTTTGGACCTCCATCCACCTACAAATTCTATCTTTATTATGCAAGAAGAACCATTTTTTTTCATCCTAAAAGAAAAAATTTGAATACTTTGGACCTAATAGTTTTAAAGAACAAATGCGCAAGCGCCTTGCTCACCTCCGACAAGCACAAGACGAGCCTCACGGAAAGGTGTTCTTTACCTTTCTGGGAGGATTGGCTTGTGACCTCGAGGAGGTAGGCGCTGGAGCTGAACGTAGATAAACTATATCTCAAGTTATCAACAGATAGCGAAAATTATAATTTCCTATACAATAAAAGAAAAATAACAACCTGATATGAAGGTTGTTATTTTTGCAGGTTATTCGTAAGCTTCATCCTTTTGCTTAGTTGCAAGACGGTAATGAAGCTGATCAGCATGAATCTCCTCTAAAGCTTTACCCACATTTTTATGGGAAACATACTTTTCAAGCTGTGGCTTTGCATTAACTTGTAGCTTTCGTGCACGCTTTGCAGCAACGGATACAAGAGAGTATTTGGAATCAATTTTTGTCATCAATGAATCAATAGAAGGATAAAGCATCTTTTATTCTACCTCCAGCATTTTAATATATCTTGGTTCAACTCGTTCTCTGCGGCAATGTTCAGCAACAACTATGGCTTTAATTCTTTCACACGCCAAATCAATTTGATCATTTTCAACAACATAATCGTATAAGTTCATCATTTCAATTTCTTCTTTTGCCACTGACATACGATTATTAATTACATCTTCTGTTTCAGTGCCTCTTGTTACAATTCTGTTTTTCAATTCAGACAAGCTCGGCGGAACAAGAAAAATAAATAAGCCGTCAGGGAACTTCTTCCTGACTTGCCTAGCACCCTGAACTTCAATTTCAAGGAAAACATCTTTTCCTTTTTCGAGTGTTTCTTTTACATAGTCTACTGGTGTACCATAATAATTCCCAACAAATTCTGCATACTCAAGCAGCTTTTCTTGCTCGATTAATGCTTCAAATTCTTCACGAGATTTGAAAAAATAGTCAACGCCATTTACCTCGCCATCTCTTGGTGCTCTTGTTGTCATAGAGATCGAATACTCAAAAGAAGTATCCGGCTGTGAAAAAATTTCCTTTCTTACTGTTCCCTTCCCAACACCAGAAGGTCCGGATAAAACAATTAATAAACCTTTTTCCTTCATCAAACAATCCTACCCTTCATCAATAGTCTCATCCCGGTCGTTTAAGCGGTGGGCAACTGTTTCTGGCTGTACGGCAGAAAGGATAACATGATCACTATCCATAACAATAACAGCTCTCGTTCTCCTTCCAAATGTTGCGTCAATTAAAGATCCGCGATCACGAGCATCTTGAATAATTCTTTTAATTGGTGCTGATTCGGGGCTAACAATAGAAATAATTCGATTTGCCGATACAATATTACCAAAGCCTATATTTATTAATTTGATCGCCATTTGCTTCCTCCAAGCATCAGTTATATATTTTGACCCCGCGAGCCTCATTCTAAACAAATTCTATTCAACATTCTGAACTTGTTCTTTCATTTTTTCCAATAGGCTCTTCATTTCTACTACTTCAGAAGCAATCTTATAATCATTTGCTTTTGATCCTATTGTATTGGTCTCCCTGTTCATTTCCTGAAGAATAAAGTCAAGTTTCCTTCCTATCGCCTCGTTCACTAATAAGGTTTGTGTAAATTGTTTTATATGACTATTAAGGCGTGTCAGTTCTTCGTTAATATCTACCTTATCCGCGAAGATAGCAACTTCGGTAAGAATTCTTCCTTCATCAAATTGGCTACTTACTAAATCGGTCATCCGTTTAGCTAATTTTTCCTGATATTGCTGTACGACATTAGGGGCATAATCCTTTAATAGGATTACATGTTCTTTTAACTGATTTAATTGATGGCTTAAATCTTTTTCAAGTACTGCACCCTCCATTTTTCGCATTTGGCGCAATTGGATACAAGCCTCATCAACTGCTGAGAGCACAATTTTTTCCAGATTTTCACTGCCTGCTTCCTTTTCTTCTATATAAATGAGCTCTTCCCTCGTTAAATCCCGAATGGATATTTCCTTATCAATTGCATACCTGTCCTTTATTTTCCTTATGTATTGATAATACTCATCTAGTAGCGCCCAATCTATATGCACATTTCGGCTTAATACACCCTGTCCTTCAATCGTAATAAAGACTTCCGTTCTGCCTCTATGAATAAATGCATTTAACTGCTTCTTTATCTTATCCTCTAAATAAAGAAGCTGTCTAGGCATTCTAATTTGGTATTCAGCAAAACGATGGTTTACCGTTTTTACTTCAACTAATGCAGAAAAAGAACCTTCATTCTTATTGCTTCTACCAAAGCCAGTCATACTAACAACCATTTTAAACACGTCCTGCCTATAAGGTTGACTAAACTAATTAATATTAACTAAAGCAATTAGTTCGTATTTTATCATAATTGGTGGGAAATGTATTAAAAAAATTTATCACTAAGCTTTAATATTGAAAAGCATTAGAAAAGGTAATAGAGATCCTCTCTATTACCTTTTGGATTATAACATACTTTACTTTCTTTTTCTTGCCAAAAATGATCCAGCTAGTAAAAAAGTTGGCACTGCTGCTAGTCCAGAAATCATAAACCAGTCTTTTAATTCTACTGGTACTGTATGGAAGATCGGTTGAAGAGGCGGATAATAAATAACAATGAATAATAACAGCAATGATGAAATGACCGCCCAAACTAAATACTTATTCCCAAATGGATTTCTGGCAAATACGGATTTCTCACTTCGGCAATCAAATACATGAATAAGCTGTGCTAGCACTAAAGTTGAAAAAGCAATAGTTTGTGCATACTTAAGATTATCTGGATTTGCTTTATAGACAATAATGAATGCAATTAAAGTAACAATACCGATTAAAAAACCACGTGAGACTACCTTCCATCCAAGCCCCCTTGCAAAGACGCCTTCTCTTGGATTTCTTGGTTTTCGTTTCATTACATCATCTTCAGGCTGATCTAGCCCTAATGCCATCGCAGGCAATCCATCGGTCACCAAATTCACCCATAGTATTTGAATTGGGATTAATGGAAGTGGATAACCAAGCAGCATGGCAAATAACATAACAAGTATTTCGCCAACATTGGAAGCGAGCAAATATCTTATAAATTTCCTAATATTCTCGTAAATATTTCTTCCTTCTTTTATCGCTGCTTTAATGGTTGCAAAATTATCGTCAAGAAGAACAAGTGCTGAAGCTTCTTTCGCTACATCTGTTCCCGTAATCCCCATCGCTACACCAATATCTGCTGCTTTAATGGCTGGTGCATCATTTACTCCATCCCCAGTCATCGCTACAATATGACCTTTGTTCTGCAAAGCTTTGACAATTTTTAATTTGTGTTCTGGAGATACACGAGCAAATACAGACACACCATCCACCACTTTTTCAAGCTCATCTATTGTCATTTCAGAAAGTGCCTTGCCATCCAAAACTTTAGAAGTATTCGTTAATATCCCCAACTGCTTTGCAATCGCTTTTGCAGTAATAACATGATCTCCAGTAATCATAATTGTTTTTATTCCTGCTTCCTTACACTCCTGCACGGCAACCTTCACTTCAGGACGCGGAGGGTCAATCATCCCTTGTAGACCAATAAAGGTAAGATCCTTCTCTGCTTCTTTTTCATGTAGGATAATTGTGTTTGCTGGTATTTCTTTAAATCCAATGGCAATTGTCCTTAAAGCCTGAGAGGCTAACCCTTCAATTGCTGATAGTATTTTACTGGCTATTTCACTAGACATATACTGACGCTTTTCATCCCAAAGTATGTTTCCACAAACTCCGGCCAGTACATCGGGTGCCCCTTTTGTAACAACAAATTGTTTCCCATGCTTGTCTTTTACTACAATGCTCATCATTTTTCTAATAGAATCGAATGGGAATTCCTTAATAATTTGGTATTGGCTTAATAGAGCACTTCGATTATATCCTGCTTTCATAGCAGCAACTAGTAATGCTCCTTCAGTTGGATCACCATCTATGAAATATTCATTATCTTTTTGTTTAATCTCTGCATGATTACAGAGCATACCAAACATCAATAATTGCTGAAGCGGCTTTTCATTTTTCAACTCAACTTGATACTCATTTCGAAAAAAATTCCCACGGGGTTCATAACCCACCCCGTCAACAAGCCACTCTTTACCACCACTCCAGAGATGTGTAACAGTCATTTTGTTTTGCGTCATTGTTCCAGTTTTATCAGAGCAAATGACAGAAGCACACCCAAGAGTTTCAACAGCTGGCAGCTTCCTTACAATTGCTTTCTGCTTGATCATTCTTTGTACGCCAAGTGATAAAGCCACTGTAACGATCGCAGGCAATCCTTCAGGTATAGCCGCAACAGCTAAAGAAACTCCGGCAAGAAACATTGTATATAGATCATGCCCTTGCAATACTCCAACGACTACTACTAATATAGTTAAAAGTAATGCAACTGTTATAAGTATTTTTCCAAGCTGTTCCAGCCTTCGCTGTAACGGAGTTGTCATTGTTTCCGCTTTTTGCAGTAAATCAGCAATTTGTCCCATCGCTGTCTTCATACCTATTGCGACAACAACACCTACCCCACTTCCTCTTGTGACCAATGTACCCATAAAGGCCATGTTTTCCAAATCGCCAATCCCGATATTAGCTGATCTTATCAAAGAAGTTGTCTTTGAAACAGGCAATGATTCACCTGTAAGAGCAGATTCTTCAACTTCTAGACTATTTGATTCTATTATTCTTACATCTGCACCTATCCTGTCCCCACTAGTAAACTTTATAATATCTCCAACAACTACTTCTTTAGATGGGGTTTTCATCCATTCCCCATCCCTTAATACATTGACTTGAGGTGAAGATAATTCATTTAATGCCGCTAAGGATTTCTCCGCTTTCCTCTCTTGAAAAAATCCTAGTAATCCATTAATAATGACGATAGCTATTATGGCAATAGCATCGATGTATTCTCCAAGTAAACCTGAAATGAGAGTTGCAGCTAGTAATACAAGGACCATGAAATCCTTAAATTGACTAAAAAACAAAAGTAAGGCGGATTGCTTCTCACCCTCTTCAAGTTCATTATAGCCATATTTTTTTCTCCGTTTGTTTACTTCATCTGTCGTTAAACCGGCCTTTGAATCTGTATTAAGAACCTGCTCAACCTCTGCTTCATTCATTTCATGAAATTTCATCCAAACATCACACTTCCTCCTTATTGTCCAGCTGCGGCTCCTAACTAGCATCACTATTCATCTAAAGAAAGCTTATTCATCCTTGTCCAAAAAAATGCTATTATTATTAGAAAAGGAAAGAGTGCTTAGCTTTCGGCGACAAGCATAAGAAAAGCCGGCAGGAAAATTGCTACTTACCTTCTTGACGGATTGTTTTAGACCAGAGAGCCGATGGCACTCTGTGCTGGATAATAGAAAAGCAAACAGAAAAGGATGTTCCATATGTCATTTGATGGTTTATTTTCAAGGGCTATGACAAAAGAGCTTGCCCGAGAGTTAAAAGGTGGGAGAATTAATAAAATCCATCAGCCTTTTAAAAACGAAATAATTATAATTGTAAGAGCAAACGGAAAGAATCATAAGCTTCTGCTTTCGGCACACCCTAGCTATGCAAGAGTACAGCTAACCAATGAATCTCACGATAACCCTTCAGAACCGCCAATGTTTTGCATGTTATTAAGAAAACATTTGGAAGGATTTTTCCTTGAAGACATTCATCAAGTTGATTTAGACAGAATTATTATTTTCGAGGTAAAAGGAAGGAATGAAATTGGCGATACTTCCTACAAACAATTAATTGTGGAAATAATGGGCCGTCACAGCAATATTACTTTAGTGGATAAATCGAGAAATATGATTCTTGATAGTATTAAACATGTTTCATTCGCAGTAAATAGCCACCGAGCCCTATTGCCAGGTCAGGAGTATATTCTGCCACCTAAGCAGGACAAATTTAATCCGTTTGAAGCAAATGAATCCGAAGTATTAAGACGAATTGATTTTAATAGCGGTAAGATTGATAAACAGCTAGTCACTGCATTTGCGGGAATATCTCCACTTTTTGCAAAAGAAGTGCTTTTTCATGCAGGCTTGGCTAATCGGTCTACTATTCCTAAAACCTTCTTATCTTTAATCCAAGAAGTTCATCATCATCAAAAAAAGCCGGCTATTACTATGAATGGGATGAAAGAAAGTTTTTATCTTTTCCCATTAGAGCATTTACAAGGAGAGTCTAGAGAATTCCAATCCCTAAGTGAAATGCTGGACCGTTTTTATTTTGGTAAAGCTGAACGGGATCGTGTCAAGCAGCAAGCGAATGATCTCGAACGATTTATTATTAATGAAAAAGAGAAAAATGAAAAGAAAATTAACAAACTCTACACCACTTTAAAGGAAGCTGAGAACGCAGACATCCATCAGCTTTACGGAGAGCTTATTACTGCAAACATCTATGCCATTCAAAAAGGAATGAAGGAAATAGAAGTTGTCAATTATTATGATGAAAATGGAGCAACAATTTCCATCTCATTGGAGCCGCAAAAAACACCATCTGAGAATGCTCAAAGATATTTTATTAAATATCAAAAAGCTAAAAACGCAATTGATATAGTAAAAGAACAAATAGAATTAGCTAAGGAAGAGCTTTCCTATTTCGAAACCTTGCTTCAACAGGTTGAAACGGCTTCACCTAAGGATATTGAAGAAATTCGAGAGGAACTAATCGAAGGCGGATATATAAGAGAAAAACAAAAGCGCAAAAATAAAAAGACTCAAAACACGAAGCCATCTCTTGATCATTATACTTCTTCAGATGGAGTCGAAATTATTGTCGGCAAAAATAATAAACAAAATGATTACTTAACAAATAAGCTTGCAGGCAGAGATGAAATTTGGCTTCATACAAAGGATATTCCAGGATCCCATGTCGTCATTCGCAGCAAGAATCCATCTGAAGATACGATATTAGAAGCGGCGTCTCTTGCTGCATATTTCAGTAAGGCTCGTAATTCTAGCTCCGTACCTGTCGACTTCACGCAAATCAGGCATGTGAAAAAACCTAGCGGTGCAAAGCCAGGCTTCGTTATTTATGATAATCAGCAAACAGTATATGTGACACCTGATGAAGAAACCGTTCTGGCATTGAAAAACAAATAAAGAAAACTCGCCGATTGGCGAGCCATAGAAAGGAGAAGACAGAGGCGTAGTTGCACTTATCGCGCTCATACATGCCACGTCCTCCCAAAAGCTTCTCTTTTGGCATGGCGATGTATCTCTGACGAAACTTTCCTTATCCTGTGGCATTCGCCCGACTAGGACATCCTCGTAAAAGCTATCGCTTTTCCTTCGTGCGATGTGAATGCTAATGAAGCCTTCCTTGTCCTGTCAGTCGTACTTAATTCCTAAAATTGGCAAATGCGTCGGATCGTCTTCTGCGCTGGCAATTTATACTTTAACGTTTAAAAAAGCAAAGGCAAGCATTATTAACCTGCTTGCCTTTCTTTTATACAGTTATTCTCCATTTAGTGTAATTCCTTGCTGCTAATGATAATATTTGGGCATTTTCCCTCCTAAAATCGGGCAGAATTACAATTTATCAGCCACTTTTCCCCACTCTATCGGATTCTTTCTCCATTCAGCAAGCTTTTTCATGTCTTCTTCTTGAATATATCCTTTTTCTCTCGCAATTTCTGATAAAGTTTCAAAATCAGTCAATGTATAGGCTGTAATATTAGCGTTCTCCAGTAATTCCTTCCCTTTTTCAAGCTGATAGGAAAAAATAGCTACTACTCCTAATACCTCACATCCTGCTTGCCTCAATGCTTCAACAGCAGTAATAACGCTCCCGCCTGTTGAAATTAAATCCTCTACGACAACAACCTTTTGTCCTTGCTCTGCTTTGCCTTCAATTTGATTTCCTTGTCCATGGCCTTTCGGCTTTGAACGAACATAGCACATAGGAAGATCGATTAAGTCACTCACCCATGCAGCATGAGGGATGCCTGCTGTAGCTGTACCAGCAATAAGTTCTGCGCCTGGGAATTTCGCTAAGATCGTTTCCTTTAGCCCGATTGCGATTTCTTTACGAACGGAAGGGTATGATAATGTAAGACGATTATCACAATAAATTGGTGCAAGCAGACCTGATGACCAAGTAAAAGGATTGTTTGGCTTTAATGCGACTGCTTTAATATCTAATAAACTTTCTGCTATTTTGCGATTCATGAAAAAACACCTTCCCAACTTCGTTTAAATGTTAAATATTTTTCCAGCGGTTGATCAGATTGTGTGATTGAACGTCCTACAACAATGGTTGAAACACCTTCAGACTTGGCATATTCAGGAGTTGCTACACGCTTTTGATCCTGTACGTTGTCCGTTTTCAAACGAATGCCAGGAGCAACGGTAAGAAAGGAAGACCCAAGTGATTGATGAATAGATCTAGCTTCAAAGGTAGAACATACAACACCGTCCAATTTTGCTTTACTAGCCAATGCTGCATAGTGAAGAACTGATTCTTCTAATGGAACTTGAATGAGCTGTTCTTTTTTCATTTGCTCTTCTGAAGTACTTGTTAATTGTGTAACAGCTATACAAGCTGGTCTCTTATTGCCAGCTATGGTACCCGCTTCTAACCCTTCTAATGCTGATTCCATCATTTCAAATCCGCCAGCAGCATGAACATTTACAAGATCACAATTAAGTCGGGCAAGGCCTTTCATTGCACTTTTTACAGTGTTTGGAATATCATGAAGCTTTAGATCAAGAAAAATCTTATGTCCTTGTTCTTTTAAATCATGGATAATACTAGGTCCTTCCTGGTAAAAAAGCTCCATACCTACTTTTAGAAAAAGCTTTTCGTTTTCAAAAGCTTTTAGGAAATTCGAAACTTCATTCTTATTTGCAAAATCAAGCGCGATTATGAGTGAATTTTTCAACGTTATTTCCAGCTCCTTCCCGTACATTCAGAGATATGTTCAAAGCCAAGGCTTCTTATTAGCTCTGGCAATTCTTCAATGATCGTTGGGCATACAAATGGATCTACAAAGTTAGCAGTCCCTACAGCGACCGCACTGGCGCCAGCATAATAATATTCCATGACATCCTCTGCAGATTGAACACCACTCATACCAATAATCGGCAAATGAACGTGCTGGCTTACTTCATGAATCATTCGAATCGCAACAGGTTTAATGGCTGGTCCTGATAGTCCGCCAGTCTTGTTAGCCAAAATAGGGTTGCCAGTTTTGATATCAATTTTCATGCCAATAAGAGTATTGATCATTGTTAACCCATCAGCACCGCCGTCTTCAACAGCTTTTGCCATTTCAACTATATTCGTAACATTAGGTGAAAGCTTTACATAAACAGGAACTTCAGATACTTCCTTTACTTTTTTCGTTAAGTTTTTTGCTACTTCAGGAATTGTGCCGAAAGCAATTCCCCCTGTTTTTACATTTGGACAGGAAATATTTAATTCAAGTGCATGTACATTAGGGGCTTTAGAAATTTCTTTTGCTACTGCAATATAGTCTTCTTCCAGTGATCCTGCAACATTTGCAATAATTGGCACATCAAATTGTTCCAGCCAACGAAGCTCTTCGTTTATTACTTTTTCTAAACCAGGATTTTGAAGCCCAATTGCATTCAGCATTCCTGCAGATGTTTCTGCTACTCGTGGCGTTTGATTTCCAAATCGAGGTTCAAAAGTCGTTGCTTTAATCATAATGGCACCTAATAAGCTAAGATCAAAGAGCTCGCTAAATTCACGGCCAAATCCGAAACAACCTGATGCTGGCATAATCGGATTTTTTAATTCCAATCCTGGTAAGCTAACTTGTAATGATTTCATAGTACAACCTCCCCCGCTTTAAAAACAGGACCGTCACTGCATACCTTTTTATACGTATAACCAGTTGGATCATCCCCAGTATGGCAAACACATGCGAAGCAAGCACCAATGCCGCAGCCCATTCGTTCTTCCAAAGAGAGATACACCTTCTTTTGTTTATAAGCTTGTTCAAGTGCTTTAAGCATTGGGGTTGGACCACAGGAATAGAGGATGTTAAAATCAATTTTTTCACTTTCAATTACATCTGTAACAAATCCATTTACTCCATAACTGCCATCAACTGTTGCAATATAGGTTTCACCAAGTTGTGTGAATTTTTCATGATAGAAAACTACGTTAGAGGATTGAAAGCCAAGTACATGGATAACCTTTACACCTCTATTTACGAGCTGCTTAGATAATTCATATAAAGGTGGAACACCGATACCTCCGCCAACTAAAAGAGCTGTTTCACCTGGCTGTATCTCGTTTATTGGAAATCCATGCCCTAATGGTCCTAAAACATCAATAAATTCCCCGGATTTTTTCTTAGATAACAAAACGGTTCCTTTTCCTTCGGCACGGTAAATCATTGTAAATTGTTGTTGATTTTTATTAATGTTAGATATACTTATTGGTCTCCTTAATAGTGGGTCAAGATGATCAGATACTTTTAAATGAACAAATTGCCCCGGCTCATCCATTTCGTAGACAAGCTCACCTTGTAAGGTGAGCTCGAAAATGCGTTCCGCTATTTCTTTTTGTGAAACGACTTTACATAATTCCTTTTTGATCATGCCAAGACTTCCTCCTTGATATCCGCAGATTTCTCCATTGCATCTGCAGAGAAATTCATGGACTCAATTACCTGTAGAATAGCATCAGCTGTATCGAGAGAAGTTAAGCATGGAACACCATTTTCTACAGCTTCCCGACGAATGCGGAATCCATCTCTTTCAGGCTGTTTTCCTTTTGTTAAAGTGTTAATGATAATTTGTGCTTCTCCGTTTTTGATTACATCAAGGAGAGTTGGACCTTCAGAACCAATTTTATCGACAGTTTTTACAGGTATTCCTGCTGATTGTAGATATTTCGCAGTTCCGTTTGTGGCCATTAACCGATAGCCACTTGATACGAAGCGTTTCGCAAGTGATAAAGCTTCTTCTTTATCCTTATCAGATACAGTCATAAGGACTGAACCAAATTTATGAATTTTCATACCAGATGCGACCAAACCCTTATATAATGCTTTTTCTAATGTGCTATCTTTCCCCATTACTTCTCCAGTGGATTTCATTTCAGGTCCTAAGGTAATATCCACTCTTCTTAATTTGGCAAAAGAGAAAACTGGAACTTTAACAAAAACCCCACATTTTTCAGGTACAAGCCCAGTTTTGTAGCCTTGCTGCGCAAGTGTTTGTCCAAGTATAACCTTTGTTGCAATTTTAGCCATTGGGACATTTGTAATTTTGCTTAAAAAAGGTACTGTTCGGCTGGATCTTGGGTTAACCTCAATCACATATACCTCTTCATTAGCGACTACATATTGGATATTTAATAATCCGATGATTCCTAATCCCTTTGCAAGCTTCTCCGTATAATCAATTATTTTTGATTTTACTTCGTCTGAAATGCTTTGAGGAGGATATACGGCAATAGAGTCACCAGAATGGACACCTGCTCGTTCAATATGCTCCATTATTCCTGGAATTAATATTCCTTCGCCATCAGAGATTGCATCTACTTCAATTTCTTTTCCTGTCAAATAACGATCAATCAATACTGGATGCTCAGGGTTAATTTTTACGGCATTTTTCATATAATGCAGCAGTTCTTCCTCTATATAAACAATTTCCATAGCACGGCCGCCAAGAACATATGATGGGCGAACAAGTACTGGATAGCCAATTTCGTTAGCAATGGAAACAGCCTCTTCTACAGATAGCGCCGTCTTACCTTTTGGCTGAGGAATATTTAATTTTGCCAACGCATGTTCAAATTTGTCTCTATCCTCTGCACGATCAAGGTTTTCAAGTGGAGTGCCAAGTATTTTTACTCCTCTTTCAACTAGACTTGCTGCTAGATTAATCGCAGTTTGCCCTCCAAATTGGACAACTACACCTTCAGGTTTTTCGAGGTCAATAATATGCATAACATCCTCAATTGTCAGCGGCTCAAAATATAGCTTGTCTGAGATGCTAAAATCTGTAGAAACAGTCTCAGGGTTATTATTAATGATTATTGCTTCATAGCCAGCTTCCTTGATTGCCCATACAGAGTGTACTGTTGCATAGTCAAATTCCACACCTTGGCCAATTCGAATTGGGCCTGAGCCAAGTACAACAACACTTTTACGATCTGTCACAACCGATTCATTTTCCTCTTCATATGTGCCATAGTAATATGGTGTTTCTGATTCAAATTCGGCTGCACAAGTATCAACCATTTTATAAACTGGAATGATACTAAACTCAGTTCTCCAGTTGTATACTTCTTGTTCCGAAGCTCCCCAAAGCTGAGCAATCACAATATCCGCAAAGCCCATTTCCTTTGCTTTCTTAGCAATTTCTCTGTTGTAGGGATACTTTGATATTTCTTTTTCAAAAGCTACGATTTTTTCCATTTTATGAAGGAAAAATAAGTCGATTTGACTCCACTCATGAAGGGTATCAATACTTACCCCTCTTCTAAGAGCTTCACCGATATAAAATAAGCGTTCATCTCCAGCTTTTCGGATTCTCTTCTCGATCAGATCATCGTCTGCTTCATGTCCATTATTTAGACCAAGATGATATACATTTGCTTCAAGAGAACGGACTGCTTTTAATAAAGATTCTTCAAGTGTCCGGCCGATAGCCATGACTTCTCCAGTCGCTTTCATTTGCGTGCCCAAGGAACGGTTTGCTGATTCAAATTTATCAAAGGGCCAACGCGGGATTTTTGTCACGATATAATCTAATGCAGGCTCGAAACAAGCATATGTTTTCCCAGTAACGGGGTTCATCATTTCATCCAAAGTTAATCCAACAGCAATTTTTGCTGCTAATTTTGCGATAGGATACCCTGTCGCTTTCGAAGCCAGAGCTGAAGAACGGCTTACCCTTGGATTTACTTCAATAATATAGTAGTTAAAGCTGTATGGGTCGAGAGCTAGCTGAACATTACATCCGCCTTCGATTTCTAATGCACGAATGATTTTTAAAGATGTATTTCTTAAAAGCTGGTACTCACGGTCACTGAGTGTTTGACTCGGTGCAACTACAATTGAGTCGCCAGTATGGATACCGACTGGATCAATATTTTCCATGTTACAGACAACGATGGCGTTATCGTTCGAATCTCTCATCACTTCGTATTCAATTTCTTTATATCCGGCAATGCTTTTTTCTAATAAACATTGTGTAACAGGACTGTGCTTTAATCCACTTGTTACAATTTCGATTAACTCTTCCTCATTATGACATATTCCTCCGCCTGTTCCACCAAGGGTGAATGCTGGGCGAACGATAACGGGATAGCCAATTTTATTTACAAATTCATATGCTTCCTCTAATGAATGAATAATTTCACTTTCTGGAACAGGCTCACCTAATTCATTCATTAAGCTTCTGAAAAGATCGCGGTCCTCTGCTTTCTCAATTGCAGAAAGTTTTGTACCTAAAATTTCTACCCCGCATTCATCAAGGACGCCTGATTTAGCCAACTCGACAGCAAGGTTTAATCCGGTCTGACCTCCAAGGGTCGGTACAAGGGCATCTGGACGCTCCTTTCTAATAATCCGGCTTACAAATTCCAAGGTTAGCGGTTCGATATACACCGCATCAGCAATCTCTGTATCCGTCATAATTGTTGCAGGGTTTGAGTTGATTAAAATGACGCGATAACCTTCTTCCTTTAAGGCAATACACGCTTGAGTTCCTGCATAATCAAACTCTGCTGCCTGACCAATAACGATAGGACCTGATCCGATGACTAAAATACTTTTTATATCTGTACGTTTTGGCATTTGTAAGCACCTTCCTGTTCTTCAGATTCAATCATTTGCAAGAATTGTTCGAATAGACCATTGGCGTCCTCTGGTCCAGGGGAAGCTTCTGGATGATATTGGACAGTAAATGCCGGAAAATCTTTATGCAGTAATCCTTCGATTGTTCCATCATTTAATGCTATATGAGTTACTTCAAGTCTAGTATTTTCGATAGAGCTATCCTCTACCGTATATCCATGATTTTGTGAAGTCAGTGCAACTTTCCCAGTTTTTAAATCTTTTACAGGGTGATTAGAGCCTCTGTGACCAAATTTCATTTTTTCTGTATTAGCACCGCATGCTAGAGCGAATAGCTGGTGACCTAAACATATTCCAAAGAGCGGAATCTTACCTAATAGCTCTTTAATTATGTCAATTGCTTCTGGCACATCTTTGGGGTCCCCTGGTCCATTTGATAACATGACCCCATCTGGGCTTAAGTTTAATATTTCAATTGCTGATGTGTTATAAGGAACAACAATGACATCACAATCCCGTTTATTTAACTCTCTTAAAATTCCATGCTTCATTCCAAAGTCTACTAAGACCACTCTTTTTCCACGACCCGGACTAGGATAAGCCGTTTTTGTAGAAACTTGCTTTACTTGATCCTGACGAAGCTTTGTAGCCCGCAATTTTTCTAAAACTGACTCTACATTATCGTCTATACTACAAATTGCACCTTTTAATGTTCCATATTGGCGTATGATTCTAGTAAGTTTTCGCGTGTCAATTCCTACAATTCCAGAAATATTTTTGATTTTGAAATATTCATGAAGCGTCTTTTCACTTCTCCAATTAGATGGATAGCTGGCAGCTTCCTTTACGATAAAGCCTTGTATAGCAGGTGTAATCGCTTCAAAATCGTCTCGATTTATTCCGTAATTCCCTACGAGTGGATAAGTTAGCGTGACAATTTGTCCGCAATACGAAGGATCTGATAGTACCTCCTGGTAGCCAGTCATACCTGTATTAAAGACAACCTCACCAATTGTGTGCGTATCACTCCCAAAGCCTTCTCCAATAAACACAGTGCCATCTTCTAAAATGAGCTGTTTTTTCATGCTGTCACACTCTCCTTATTCCAAACGATTTTTCCATTTACGATTGTTAATACTGGCCAGCCTTTGCATTCCCAGCCAGCAAAAGGTGTATTTCGTCCTTTTGAAGCAAATTGTTCCGGATTAATCTTTTCAGAATGATTTAAGTCAAGTAATACGATATCCGCATTTGCTCCCACCTCAATTCTTCCTGAAGAAAGTCCAAATGCTTTAGCAGGTTTTTCTGTTAAAAAGTCAATTAATTGTTTTAAAGTAAATATTCCTTTTTCAACAAAATGAGTGTAGAGAAGCGGGAAAGCTGTTTCCAATCCTACTATTCCGAATGGAGCAAGCTGCATACCTTCTGATTTCTCCTCTGCTGTATGTGGTGCATGATCTGTAGCAATAAAGTCGATTGTCCCATCTAGTATTCCTTCAATGAGTGCTTCTTTATCTGCTGCGCCTCTAAGTGGAGGATTCATTTTATAATTTGCATCATGACCCGGAATATCCTCGTCACAGAGCAGGAGGTGATGAGGTGTCACCTCTGCAGTAACCTTAATTCCTGCTTTCTTCGCATCACGAACAACTCTTATAGATTCCTTTGTGCTTATATGACATACATGATAGTGGCAATCTGCAGCTTCTGCGAGCAGAACATCTCTTGCAATATGAACGGATTCACAAACTGATGGAATTCCATTTAATCCATGCTTCTTTGAAAATACTCCCTCATGTACCGAACCTTTGTTGATAAGAGTATTTTCTTCACAATGAGCTACAATTGGCATATTGATTTCCGCAGCTTTTTTCATAGCAGCTAGCATCATCGCAGCGGATTGAACTCCAACTCCGTCATCTGTGAAGGCAAATGCTCCTGCTTCCTTCAAACTTTGAAAATCAGTCAGTTCTTCACCTAATTCACGTATCGTAATGGATGCATACGGAAGTACACGGACAGATGCGGTTTCTTCAATTCGTTTATTAAGCTTCTCCAATTGCTCCTTTGAGTCTGGAACTGGTCTTGTGTTCGGCATGGCTGCAACAGTTGTGAATCCACCTTTTGCTGCAGCTCTTGTACCTGATTCAATCGTTTCCTTCTTTTCACCGCCTGGCTCGCGTAAATGAACATGGAGATCAATAAATCCAGGAGCAATCAACAAATTGCTTGCATCAATTGTTTCATCCGCTTCTCTAACCATTCCTTCGCCAATTTCCACAATTTTTCCTGAGTCGATAAAAATATTGGTTCTTTTCAACTCACCCTCATTAGTTAGCAACTGGCCATTTTTTATTAGTGTTGACATTGTTATCGCTCCCTTCAGATTGTTCAATTGCTCTTTTTAGTGCTGCCATTCGGACATACACACCATTTTGCATTTGCTTAAATATTCTCGAACGTTCGCATTCTACTAAACTATCTGCAATTTCCACATTACGGTTGACAGGCGCTGGATGCATGATGATGCTGCCAGGCTTCATTTGTCGTTCTCTTTCTTCTGTCAAACCGTATGCTTTGTGATATTCTTCAACTGTCCTTTTACCCTTAACTTCATGGCGCTCATGCTGTATCCTCAAGAGCATGACCACGTCAGATGTTTGTATTGCTGTATCGATGTTTTCATAGTCACCATTTTCAAGAAGTTCATAATCAAACCACTCCTCAGGTCCGGAAAAAACAACCTTTGCACCAAGTCTCACTAGAACATCGGCATTGGATCTTGCTACACGGCTATGTCTTATATCACCAATAATCGCGACCTTTAGACCTTCAAAGCTGCCAAACTCCTGCTTGATTGTTAATAAATCAAGTAATGACTGTGTTGGATGATGCCCACAGCCATCACCTGCATTAATAATGGAAACGTTTGATATTCCTTTTAGTTCGTCAAAATACCGATCTTTGCTATGGCGAATGACAACTGCATTTGCGCCAATCGCTTCAAGCGTTTTAACCGTATCATAAAGAGATTCTCCTTTAGAAACACTCGATGTACTAACCTCAAATGGAATGATATCAATACCTAGTCTTCTTTCTGCTACTTCAAAACTGCATTTCGTTCTTGTGCTGTATTCAAAGAAAAGATTGGCCACAAATATATTCTCTTTCGGTGTCCATGTACCACCATCTAAAAAATACTGTGCATCTACTAGAATCTCTTTCAATTCCTCGATTTTTAAGTCCGTTGTGGTAAGTAAATGTTTCAATTAAATCCCTCCCCTTAATATAGAAAAACACCCTAACTTTTTTGTTAGGGTGTTGAAAAACTTCATAGCAAGGCTCAGCAAATAAATATAGCAACTCTTATATGCTAAGCTTTAGCTTTCAACACCCTTTTAAATCTCTCTGGACTTACTTAAAAGGCGTTATCTTATTCTGTTTCTAATTCATTTTCGAACATGTTTTCCTGTGCTTTTACTCTTCCAGGTAATAATAGGTTTAATAATACCCCTGCAATTGCTGCTAATGCCATTCCTTGGATCTGTACTTTACCTATATCAATATGTGCACCGCCAATTCCAATGACTAGAATAACAGATGCGATAACTAGATTACGTTTGTCGCCGAAATCAACCTTGCTATCTACAAGCATTCTCAAACCTGATGATGCGATAATTCCGAACAAAAGGATTGATACGCCGCCCATTACCGGTGTTGGGATTGAGCTGATTAGTGCTGATATTTTCCCTATAAATCCAAAGATAATCGCGATAATTGCTGCTCCAGCTAATACATAAACACTATAAATCTTTGTAATGGCGAGTACACCGATGTTTTCTCCATATGTGGTCTTTGGAGGACCACCCATGATAGCTGAAATCATCGTAGCCATTCCATCTCCTAGGATCGAGCGATGCAGTCCTGGATCCTTAATATAATCTTTACTTACCACTTTTCCAAGTACAAGCTGGTGGCCGATATGCTCAGATATCGTCACGATTGCAACTGGAACCATCAAGAGGATAATATCTACTGTTATTTTTAAATCATAATCGACAAATGGGAAGACAAAATTCGGAACTGCTACCCAATCAGCCTCAATTACTCCAGTAAAATCTACAACTCCTACGATTACGGCATATATATAACCAATGATTATTCCAGCAAGTATTGGGATCATGCTGAGCATTCCCTTGAAGTATATAGAGAAAATGATCGTTACTGCTAATGTTACGAGTGCAACCGAGAAGTGCACCATACTGTATTTTTCTGTTACTGGGTCGTTCATCGCCATACCAACTGCTGTCCCTGATAATGCTAATCCGATAACCATAATAACAGGTCCGACAACGATCGGTGGCAAGAGGTTCATGAGCCAGCGATATCCACCTTTTTTAATAATAAGGGCTACGAATCCATAAAGAAGTCCAACCATAAAGCTTCCTATCATCATTGCCCCAATTCCACCTTCGGCATTAGCCACTTGCAGGGGAATGATATAGGCAAATGATGAGCCTAAATAGGCTGGGACTTTCCATTGGGTAATGATTAGAAAGGCAAGTGTCCCTAAGCCGCTCGAAATTAAAGCAATCGCAGGATCCAAATCTACTAAGAAAGGAACTAATACAGTTGCACCAAACATAGCGAATAAATGCTGTAAGCTTAATGTTAACCAATGAATAGGTGTTGGTACGTCTTTAATATCTAAAATGGGTTTGCTCATTATTTATTTTCTCCCTATTAGATTTTGCAGGTGCCGGTTCTAGAAAAAATTCTTCATAAGCACCTGCTGCTATATATTCTTCTGCGTTTTATCGTATTTTCACAAAAATACCCTCTTCTGCCGATCGGCACAAAGAGGGTATAAAAGTAAGGCAAAAGAAAAATTGCTTTTGCTTGCTTCCCCCTTTGTCAGCCTCACGGGACTGCTTTTAAAAAAGGGCTATTTAGTTATTATGAATACTTACTTGGTCGACATTGTCAACTTCTTTTAGTTCCACTACAATTTTTTCTGAACTTGATGTCGGAATATTTTTCCCAACAAAGTCAGCACGAATCGGCAGTTCTCGATGTCCGCGATCGACTAATACTGCAAGCTGAATTGACGAAGGTCTGCCAATATCAATAATTGCATCTAAAGCAGCTCTAACAGTTCTTCCTGTGTATAAAACATCATCAATAAGGATAACCTTTTGATCATTAACATCTGTCGGTAAATCTGAGCCTTTTACAAGCGGTTCTTGATTCTCTGTTTTTTTTGTCAGATCATCTCGATAAAGAGTAATGTCTATCTCCCCGACTGAAACCTTAGTTCCTTCAATTTGCTCAATTCGTTCCGCTAGACGGTTTGCGAGGTAGATGCCTCTTGTTCGAATGCCTACAAGAATACAGCCTTCAATTCCTTTATTCTTTTCAATTATTTCATGAGCGATTCTAGTCAGTGCTCTTCTTATTGCTTGTTCGTCCAAAACGACAGCTTTTTGTGAAATGATGATCACCTCATTTTGAATGCTGAAACAAACTAAATTCATTTACTTGAGAAAAATTATTCTAATATAAAAAACTCTCGCCGATTTGGCGAGAGGGTAAACGACTGTTCTATAAATCAAGGTATAGTTCAATACACTTGACCATAATCCGCTTCCTTCCCAGCCTCACGGGACTGCTATTAAAGGACTTATTTAACTATAGCAATCTTATTGCATATTTAGCCGCTTGTCAATGGTTATTTTTTTAACTGCTCGAGTAGTTGATCAAAATAAGCCGGCAAAGGTGCCTCAAATTCCAAATAGTCTCCTGATCGCGGATGTACGAAGCCTAATACGCCTGCATGTAAGGCTTGTCCACCTAATTCTAGGGTTTTTCTTGGACCGTATTTTGGATCTCCCACTAGGGGGTAACCGATATATTTCATATGTACACGAATTTGATGTGTTCGACCCGTTTCTAGTTGGCATTCAACAAAAGTAAAATCATTAAAACGCTCGAGAACTTGAAAATGAGTTACGGCTTTTTTTCCATTGTCAGATACTGCCATGCTCTGTCTATCCTTTTGATCACGTGCGATTGGTGCATCTATTGTTCCATAGTCATGTGGAATCACACCATGTACAATTGCTTTGTATTTTCTTGTTACTGATTTTTCGACTAATTGATTGACAAGACTCTCATGAGCAAGATCATTTTTTGCAACCATTAATAGTCCTGAAGTATCCTTGTCAATCCGATGAACGATGCCAGGTCTCATGACTCCATTAATACCAGATAAATCTTTACAATGTGTCATCAATCCATTAACAAGTGTCCCAGTTAAATGACCTGGAGCGGGATGAACAACCATCCCTTTTGGTTTGTTTACAACTAAAACATCATGATCCTCATAATATATATCTAAATTCATTTCTTCCGGAACTACATCTAATTCTTCCGGTTCAGGAATATCGATAACTATATGATCATTGATGCTGCATTTATAATTGGTTTTAATTTTTTGTCCATTAACGAGAACATACTCGTCTTTAATCCACTGCTGAACTTGAGTTCTAGACCATTCCTCATTCAATGCTGAGAGGACTTTATCTATTCTTTCACCCGCTTGTTCCTCAGGAATGATGTGTTCCATTTTCTCCATGTGATTTCTCCTTTTTCAACGCTCTCTCTTCCAGCAGCATTTGTATCATCAGCATTGCCACACCGATGACTAAAGCAGAGTCAGCAATATTAAAGATAGGGAAATTATAGCCAAATGGATAGGTGTCAATAAAATCTACTACTTCTTGACGATAAACCCGATCAATAAAATTACCAATGGCTCCTCCAAGCATGAAGCCTAAAGAGACACCTAAAAGCCACTTGCCCTTCGCTGCCTTCTGAATATAATAAATAATCCCAATAACAACAATAATAGTAATGATATAAAAGAACCACATTCGTCCTTCTAATATTCCCCAGGCTGCACCCTTATTACGATGGGATGTAATATAAAGGAAGTTATTAATCACTTCAATGCTTTCGCCTAATTCTAAATTCTTTACGATTAGCCATTTAGTAAATTGGTCTAGAGCAATAATAAATAAGGCAATTATGTAAAAAAACACAAAGGTAACCTCCAAACTCTTCATTATATACCTTTGCATTTTAGCACATTCTATTTAAAAAACACAGTTTTACGAAAAACAGTTGCGATTATAATTATGAAAAAAGTAAAATCTAATGATAAGCCCTAACTTAATCAAATAATGCCTTTCGAAAATAACCGTCCATTTTGAAGCAATCATCTATAGTTTTTATTGTTGGCACCATTTCTAATAATTCTTCAGGTATTAGTTCTCCTGATATTTCACATTTACCATAAAGACCCATCTCAATTTTATTTAATGTGTCTTCAATATCTGAAAGCTCTTCTTTAATAATTGGTCTGATAAGTGATGATGCATTTTTATTTTCTAGTCTTTCAATAAGTTCCTGTCTAATATTACGGAGTTCTGAATATAGGGCTTCTGCTTTTGCATCCATCTAAGATCCTCCGTTCTTATTTGTTTCTAACTATTGTCTCCCTATACTTTAATTAAAATCTGAGTAAGTTTTGACAACGGGAACAACTATTTACGGACATGGAAAGAACAAAAAATCAAACTCCTTGACCATCCCGACAAGGTTTAGAAGTCTCAAAAAAAAATAAACCCCTGCAAAAAGTACAGGGGCTACGCTTATTAAACCAAGTGACTGTAATGATTTTTTACAACGTCTGCACAACGTGGACATAAAGTTTCAAATTCATCAACTTGACCCACTTCAGGTGTAACAATCCAGCATCGCTCACATGTTTCTCCTTCAGCTTTTGAAATAACGATAGCAGTATTTTCGAACTTCAGTGCATCCTCAGGTGCATCTTCATATTTGCCCGCAACTTCAAAGCCAGAAATAATAAACAACTGCTGAACATTTTCATCAATAGAATCAAGTAAGTTTTTAGCTTTTTCATTCACATACATCGTTACTTTTGCAGTTAACGATTTACCAATAACCTTTTCATTACGTGCTTCTTCCAAAGCTTTTAATACATCATCACGAAGCCTCATGAAGGAAGTCCATTTCTCTTCGATCTCTTTTGCTTTTGGAAGTTCTTTAAATTCAGGCATATCTGTAAGCTGAACACTTTCATCTGTCACAGATGGGATTGAGCTCCAAACCTCATCAGCTGTATGAGATAGAATCGGCGCAACTAGTTTAGTTAATGAAATTAAACATTCATACAGAACCGTTTGAATTGCACGGCGATCAGCATGATCTTTGCCTTCGATATATAGAATATCCTTTGCAAAATCCAGGTAAAACGCACTTAAATCAAGTGTACAGAAGTTGTTTACGGCATGGTAAATATCAGAGAATGCATAATTTTCATATGCATTGCGAACTTGTTTTATTAATTTATTTAATTTGACAAGCATAAATTGGTCAACTTGACGTAAACTCTCGTAAGCGACTATATCTTTTGCAGGATCAAAATCTGCAAGATTTCCAAGCAAGAAACGGAAAGTATTTCGGATTTTACGATAGACCTCAGCTACTTGCTTTAAAATGGCATCAGAAACGCGAACATCCGCTTGGTAATCTACAGATGAAACCCATAATCTTAAGATGTCTGCACCGAGCTGCCCCATCACTTTAGCAGGCACAACGACATTCCCAATTGATTTACTCATCTTTCTGCCTTCCCCATCTAAAACAAAGCCATGACTTAAGATACCTTTATATGGTGCTTTTCCTGTGACTGCAACTGCTGTAGAAATAGAGGAGTTAAACCATCCTCGATATTGATCAGACCCCTCTAAATAAATATCAGCAGGTCTCTGCAGATCATCACGCTCTAATAATACAGCTTGATGGGAAGACCCAGAATCAAACCAAACGTCCATAATATCCGTTTCCTTTGTAAACTTGCCGTTTGGACTGCCTGGATGTGTAAAACCTTCTGGAAGTAGATCTTTTGCATCCTTTTCAAACCAAATATTAGATCCATGTTCACGGAATAGGCTAGAAATATGATCAATAGTTTCTTCTGTAATAATTGGCTCTCCATTTTCTGCATAAAAGACTGGAATTGGTACACCCCATGCACGCTGGCGGGAAATACACCAATCACCGCGGTCACGAATCATATTAAAGAGTCTTGTTTCTCCCCATGCAGGGACAAATTTTGTCTCATTAACTGCTTCAAGAAGTTCTTTACGGAAATCCTTAATAGATGCAAACCATTGTGCGGTTGCACGGTAAATAACTGGCTTCTTCGTTCTCCAATCATGCGGGTAGGAGTGGGTAATAAATGAAAGCTTTAATAACGCACCGGCTTCTTCTAGTTTTTGAGTAATTGGTTTATTGGCTGCATCATAGAATAGACCTTCAAATCCTACAGCCTCTTTCGTCATATGTCCACGATCATCAACTGGACATAATACTTCTAAACCATATTTTTGCCCTACATAGAAGTCGTCTTCCCCATGACCAGGCGCAGTATGAACACAGCCAGTACCAGCATCAGTTGTAACATGTTCTCCAAGAACAACAAGCGAATCACGATCATAAAGAGGATGTCTTGCTTGAATAAATTCAAGCTCAGTACCCTTTACTGTTTTCAAAACTTGTGGATGTTCCCAGCCGATTTCTTTAGATACAGTCCCTAATAACTCCTCAACTACTACATATTTTTGACCGTTCTCTTCAACTACCACATAAGTTAGGTCAGGGTGAACAGCAATACCTAGGTTAGCTGGAATTGTCCAAGGAGTAGTTGTCCAGATAATAATTTGTGTATCATTTTCAAGTACACCTTTACCATCCTTTACTTTAAAACCTACATAAATGGAAGGTGATTTCTTATCTTTATATTCGATCTCTGCTTCCGCTAAAGCAGATTCAGATGAAGGAGACCAGTATACTGGCTTTAACCCTTTATAAATATATCCTTTTGTAGCCATTTCTCCAAAAACTTTAATTTGTTGTGCTTCATATTCTGGCTTTAATGTAATATATGGATTTTCCCAATTTCCTCTTACACCCAGGCGTTTAAATTGTGAACGCTGACTATCAATTTGCTCGTAAGCATACTCTTCACAAAGCTTACGGAACTCAGCAACAGTCATTTCTTTACGATTTACTCCCTTATTTGTAAGTGCCTGTTCAATTGGGAGACCATGTGTATCCCAACCAGGAACATACGGAGCATTGAAGCCAGTCATCGATTTATGACGGACAATAATATCCTTTAAAATTTTATTTAAAGCATGGCCAATATGAATATCACCATTTGCATACGGTGGTCCATCATGTAATACAAACATCGGACGGCCTTCTGTCCGTGCCTGTACTTTTTCGTAAATATTCATTTCTTCCCATTTCGACTGAATTTCAGGCTCGCGCTTCGGTAAATTTCCTCGCATCGGAAACTCTGTTTGTGGCATTAATAAGGTATCTTTGTAATCCATTCCAAATTCCTCCCGATTGTTTCACTAGCTTCATGATAGCCATTTTTCTAGTACATAAAACTTAAATGGTTTTTTTTAAAATGGCTATGTTAATTTCCGCTGCAGGCACTCGCTTTCCGCGGGCGATCCGGAAGCCTCCTCGTCGCTATCGCTCCTGCGGGGTCTTCCTTTGACTCGCTTCTCCCGCAGGAGTCTCGCGCCTTCCGCTCCAATTAACAACAAAATAGAATTATCAACATTGTGCTTTAACACAGCTAAAAAAATAAAAAAACCTTCTCATCCCAAAAAGGGACGAGAAGGTTTATATTTCCCGCGGTACCACCCTTGTAGATAGAAAGACTTAAAACATATTTCTATCCGCTTTAAACATTCATAACGTGAATGATTCGCCTTTATCTAATAATCCAAATAAGGATGTTCAATAAGGAACTCGAGGGTGATCTTCCAAGTTTTCAGCTTATTTCGGGCTTTCACTATCCCCGTTTCGCTAACAATGCATATTTCTTGAATACCGCATTGGTTAATAAGCTTATAGAAAAATGTACTGTCCCTCTCACAGTTACAATTCTTAATTAACTTTGTTTTTAAAATTATATTCGATGTATTCAGCTTTCGTCAAGCTAATGAATCTTCTTCCTGTGCAGATTTTAACTCAGTTGCATCAAGCTTATATGCAAGTAAATGATCCCAATCATCATTATTCAATAAATCTAACTGAGCCTCAATCAGCATTTTAAATCGTGTTCTGAACACCTTCGATTGCTTTTTCAGCTCTTCAATTTCAAGAGCGATTTTTCGAGCTTTTGATAAAGACTCATTTACAATGCGATCTGCATTCTTTTCAGCTTCTTTTATAATTAGCTTCGCTTCTTTTTGCGCATTTCTTTTTACTTCTTCAGCTGCTTCTTGTGCCACAACAATTGATTTATTTAGCGTTTCTTCAATATTATTAAAATGGCCAATTCGTTCATTTTGATCATTTAATTTTTCTTCTAATTCCTTTTTTTCACGAATTAAAATTTCATAATCTTTTATCACTTGGTCAAGAAATTCATTTACTTCGTCTTCATCATATCCGCGAAATCCTTTGCTGAATTCTTTGTTATGAATATCTAACGGTGTTAATGGCATCATGGCCACCTCCCAAAATCAATGTTCAATTATTTATGTATATTATAAAATAAAAAATTTAAACTTACATTCAACAATTCGACAACTTGCACCAAATTCCTGCAATATTAATTATTATTTTTGTTTTCCAGCAGCTATTTTCCATTTATCTTTTTTCGTTTTTCCTTCAATTCCAATAATCTTTGTTCGGCCAAATCCTCTAACAGAAATAATATCACTTTTTCTGCATTCAAATGCTGAATTTTCAATACTTGTCCAATTGACCTTAACGAGACCATGTTGAATCAGGCTTTGAGATTTCTGCCTTGAAATATTGAAAACAGCTGATATTACTGTATCTAACCGGAGAGATGATATTACTATAGATAATTCCAGCCAATGATCAGTTTGTTGAATTGCATTAATTAATGGCGATTTTTTCAAATTCACATTTGCTCTGCCTATTGATTCTAATTGAATACATAAGTACTCTTCAATTTCCTGAGTGACAAAAAATTGGATTCGATCTTCCTGAAAAAGAATGTCACCAAACTTTCCCCGTATTAATCCAGTCGACATTAAACTTCCAAGCACTTGTGGATGCTCTATCGTAATAAATTTCTTTGGGTAGATCACTTCATATAGAGATATATTAAAATCTTGTTCTTCACATTGAAAATATTCAGGGAAAATAAGGGCTCTCTTCCTTTCGGCTAAGCTAGTTCCGCCGAACAGGTTCACTTTCACATCATGATTAATTCCAATGATGTTATTTACAATTTCCTGTTCCCTCGGGTCTAGAAAATCCGTGAGCTTTGGAGCGTAATCAGCTTCCACTGTATTCTTCCAATTAAGAACCTGATCAATAAATTCCTTTTCTTCAGGACGATAATGCTGATAAATAGACATTCTAATATTCCCCTTCAAAAAAGCTTAGCGAATATTTCCATGAAATTAGCTCAATACATTAAAAAAAACAAAAAGGGGCCTAATAAAAAGCCCTCTTATGTTCGCAAATTATGCAATCCAAAGAAATAATTGTCTTAATCCACCTGTCGCTAATCTAAGAACTAAGATCGCAACGATAGGAGAAAAATCGATCATACCAATTGGAGGAATAATTTTTCTAAACGGTTCTAAATATGGCTCACATATTCGTGCTAAAAACTGACCAAATCCGGATTCTCTTGAATTTGGGAACCAGGACAAAAGAATATAAATGATTAAAGCCCAGGAATATATAGAAATGAGTGAAGACAACACTTGATATAAAAGTACCATTAAATATTACCACCTTGTATTTTCAAAATCTTGTTCTTGCATAATTTGAGAGATATTACCTGAAACTTCAATATTATCAGGTGTACAGAGAAATATATCTATTCCAACTTTTTGGATATCTCCACCAATTGCATAAACAGTACCGCTTAAAAAGTCAACAATTCTTTTTGCTTGATCCTTATCAATTCTTTGTAAATTTACAACTACTGCACGTCTATTTTTTAATTGATCTGCAATATCTTGAGCCTCTGCATATACCCGCGGCTCTACTAATACTACTTTCGAAGACTTTTGAACACTTTGCAGACTGACAATATTATTCTTCTGTGCCTGTTGTTTTTGATGAATTTGAGTTTGCTGTTTATTTTGCTCTGTTTCTTCTTCGATCATTTCTTCTTCCCTATCTTCATAATCATCATCATCTAGGAAGAAAAATGTTTTGAATTTTGATTTAATACTCATATCTATTTACCTCCAATTCCTAGATTTCCTCACCTACTAATGCTGTTCCAATACGGACCATAGTAGCTCCTTCTTCAATCGCTATACTATAATCATTTGACATCCCCATCGAAAGCTCGTTACACGGCGCATAATCAAGTTTTAGGTTTTGGATCTCAATTTGCAATTCTTTAAGCTTTCGAAAACATGAGCGTATAACTTTTTCATCAGAAGTTAACGGAGCCATTGTCATCAACCCGCAAACATGTATATTCGGGTATTCAATAAGCTTGGATATAAATTCATTCACTTCATGAGGCTGTAATCCATGCTTCGATTCTTCACCGGAAACATTCACTTGAACTAAACATTTTATTTGTTTCTCAGTTCGCTTATTAATTTCATTTGCAAGTGATATTCTATCCAAAGAGTGAATATATTCAACTTTATCTATTATATTTTTCACTTTCCGTGTTTGTAGTGATCCAATATAATGCCATACAGGCTTGTCCTTTAACTCTTCCCATTTTTCCAATAGCCCATCATCTCTATTTTCTCCTAAATGAACAACACCTGCATTAAGAGCTTCTAATGCTCTGCTAGTTGAGACATATTTAGTTACTGCAATTATTTTTATATCTTCTATATTACGTTCAGACTTTTCACATGCTTCTTTTATTTTTAATTGGATTTCTTTCAGATTCTCTACTACTTTCATTTAAGACTGTAAATCCTCCTTCCAGCCAATAAAACTCATCATTCTTCCAGTTTTCCCTTTATCTCTTCGGTGTGAGAAAAAATGGTCATTTTGACAGCTGGTGCATAAATTTGATACTTTTATGTTTTTTTCAAAGACTCCAGATTGAATAAGGATTTCTTTATTTAATTGTTTTAGGTCAAGATAATATTGATTCTCTTCAATTTGATTATATGGTTTATTATCAATATCTTCTAGTCTATTTTCGATTATTGATATAACATGATCATCAACTATATAACAGTTTCTGCAAATTGAAGGACCGATCACCACATGAAGGTCTTCTAAATCCATTCCTTCATTTTTAAATAAATTTACCATTTCTCTTGCAATGCCATTTACAGTCCCTTTCCAGCCTGCATGAGCAGCACCAATTGCTCCTGTACTTTCATGACAAAAGTAGAGAGGAACACAATCAGCATAGCATAAAGTTAATAATAGGCCTTTTTCGAAAGTAAAAAAACCATCCGTTCCATTGAAAGACTCCTCATAATCAACCGAGCCTTTACCACCATAGACTTTTGATACCTTTTGAATGTGAATCTCATGTGTTTGTTCAGCCCCAACCCATGTATCAAGCGGAAATTTTAATATTTTTGCTATTGATTCACGATTTTTCCTAACGGATTCTGATGAATCCTTTACATGGAGACCAAGGTTCATGGAAGAAAAATGATTTTTGCTAAATCCACCATTTTTACTTGTAAAGCCTGCCAATAAACCGGGAAATATTTCAGTCCATTCTTTTATGACAAAATATTCGCTTCTATTCAAAATAAATGGGTCCATTTAACAATCCTCAACTTGTCTAGCGCAAGCAGCCATCCTCTAAGTACAAGACGTTGCAGGTATTAGTTTACGTTCCTCTTTCAATTAGCTTGCGCACTTCTCATTTTTCTATAGTTTACCACACACGAAGATGTCTTCACAGTTAAATGAAATTTTTTTACACCCTTATTCGACGTCCTTCATCACACTTTCATCCTTGAATCTTACTAATATGACATCTTCCCCAATTTTTAATATATTTTTCCACGGGATAATGATATCTTCTTCACGACCAAAAAAACCTAACACTTTGCCAGTTCCGCCAATAATAACTGCATTTATTTCTCCCGTCTGAACATTAATATCAATATCTCCTATATTTCCAAGCTTCTTTCCATTTGCCACGTTAATGACATCTTTTTGTTGGAATTCTGAAATTTTGATCATTGCCTCCCACCTCCACCTTTTTGTCCCTGATTTATATATATGAATTTATTTAATAAATTATTGTTATATGCAGAAAGAAAAAGCTGGATACTCATTACGTATTGTTAAACCTCAATCAGTTGAGATTTTACAGCCCGTTAATTAGGGATAAAAATATACAAAGCTAAAGCTGCCAAATGGCAGCTTTAGCTTTGTATATTTTTATTCATTTGTTTTATTGCGGCTTTTTCAAGTCTTGATACTTGGGCTTGAGAAATGCCAATTTCCTCCGCAACTTCCATTTGGGTTTTCCCTTGAAAAAAACGCTTTCTTAAAATGAGCTTTTCCCGCTCGTTTAACCTTCTCATCCCTTCTTTTAACGCTATTTCCTCAATCCATTGAATATCCTTGTTTTTTTCATCGCTTAGTTGGTCCATCACATAAATCGGATCTCCGCCATCATTGTAGATAGGTTCAAACAAAGAAACTGGATCCTGAATAGCATCTAAAGCAAAAACAATTTCCTCATGCGGTACATCTAGTTCCTTCGCGATCTCCGCTGCTGTTGGTTCTTTTGATGTTTTACTCATCAAGCGTTCTCTCACTTGCAATGCTTTGTACGCAATATCCCTTAATGAACGAGAGACTCGAATTGGATTATTATCCCGCAAATACCTTCTAATCTCTCCGATAATCATGGGAACAGCATAGGTGGAAAACTTTACGTTTTGACTTAGATCAAAATTATCAATAGATTTCATAAGACCGATACAGCCGACCTGGAATAGGTCATCGACAAATTCACCCCTATTATTAAAACGCTGAATAACACTGAGAACAAGGCGTAAATTACCATTGACGAGTTTTTCCCGTGCGGTTATATCACCCTTATGCATTTGCTTGAAGAGCTCTCTCATTTCTTCGTTTTTCAAAACTGGAAGCTTTGAAGTATCAACACCGCAAATTTCTACTTTATTTCGAGTCAATCTTTTCCCTCCTCACAGGAGCTGCTGTACAAAAAACAGTATTTCCTTGGGGAGGAAAATTATGCACCTTCATTCAAGCAACTAATACGAGAAAAAAAGCCAAACTCCATAAAAGCTAGCCTTATTTAGCTATTTTATATGTAAAAAATTTTTAAATAAAAAAATAATGCAAATAAAAAAACTGTGGAAAAGCGTACAATTTGTTTTCTTAAAGATAGAGAAAACAATTTGTACGCATAACTCCACAGTCATTTGTTTTATTTTCTATATAGTTATGTTAAATTTCTCTGTTGATTTCCGCTACAGGCACTAAAGCGTAGCGGGCGGTCCGGAAGCCTCCTCGTCGCTATCGCTCCTGCGGGGTCTCCCTTTGACTAGCTTCTCCCGCAGGACGTTGAATAATCTTCCCCGAATAAACACCGCACGAAGGAAATGCGAATGCATTTTCAAGGATCTCGAGCCTTCCGCTCCAATCAACAACAAAATAGCATTATCAACACTGAACTTTAACACAGCCTTCTAAATAACAACCTTTTACAAAGATTGTACAACCCTATACCATTTTATTAAATTCTTTCTTTAACCTTTTAATAATTCTCTTTTCTAACCTAGAGATATACGATTGTGAAATACCAAGCATATCAGCTACATCCTTTTGCGTTTTTTCCTCTCCTGTTCCAAGACCAAACCTAAGTTCCATAATTTGCTTCTCACGATCAGATAATTGATGCAAAGCTTTTGATAATAACTTCTTGTCTACATTCGCTTCTAGATCCTTTGTAATAATGTCTTCTTCCGTTCCTAGAACATCAGAAAGCAAAAGCTCATTTCCATCCCAATCAATATTTAAAGGCTCGTCAAATGAAACTTCTGAACGAATTTTGTTATTTCTTCTTAAATACATTAATATTTCGTTCTCTATGCACCTTGATGCATAAGTGGCAAGTTTTATTTTCTTCTCTGGATTAAAGGTATTAACTGCCTTGATAAGCCCGATTGTGCCAATGCTAATTAAATCTTCAATATTAATTCCCGTATTTTCAAACTTTCTTGCAATATAAACTACTAGCCTTAAATTTCTTTCAATTAAAATAGATCTTGCTGCTTTATCCCCGTTTGGAAGCTTTTCTAATAAAAGCTCTTCCTCCTCTTTACTTAAAGGAGGAGGCAGTGCTTCGCTTCCACCAATATAGTATACTTCATCTGATTTAAGGCCAAGTTTCATTAATAATTTATACCAATAGTATGATAAGCGAAGTTTTATGCGTTTCAAGATTTGTCCTCCCTCTAAATTTCTATTTCAAAAAGATTAAAACTACGAGTAATAAGCCCCTTTATAATTCAGTCATGCATGTTTTACAAGAATATCACTTTTCACCTTCTTTATTGTAGTTAGCATTTTAGGATGGACAATACATTGGAAGGCGTTTTCTGCAGATAGCTGCTGCAACGAAAATGATACAAGACCTCTCTCCACTTTATAAAGTTCATTCTCTTTTTCTATAATAATTTCATCTGGTTTTACTGCTATAATAAGCTGGTGTTCTTGTCCAACGACTTTGTATGGAATAACCCTCATTTTATGAACCCATTCTGAAGCTATCTGCTCTTCTCCATTTATAAAATTTTCGGGACTTTGAGCTACTTTTACTAATTCTTCCGGAAAATTTTCTTTCAGACCTTTTATTGAAATAAACATCACAGGCATTTTTGTAATAGGGTCATAAAGCTGATTCCCACTATCTACTAACCCTTTAAATGAGTATGATTCTCCATTGATTGTAACAATCACTTTGATTAAGGAATCATACTGTATTTTTGTCATTTCAATTTCTTCCATTTTTCGCTTTGAAAAATGCCATACAATTGGAAATCCGAGAAGAACAAACAACCAGCTAATTGGGTCACCAAACCCTTTTACACTTGCAAGAAAAACAGAGGATGTTAGCTGGGAATCAAATTTAATAAAATAATGAACACCTATCAGAGATCCACCTACTAAAAAAGTCATTAAATAAAAAGTCGTAAGCACTTTAATAAAATATCGAAATCTTTTATATCCAAATGCTATTAATATCATGAAAATAGAAAATAATAATTTTGTTAATGGATGGCCCGAATAGGTATTTAAAGGGGTTACAGATAATAATATAATTACTGAACCAACTAAGCCTCCTGCAAATAGTCTCCAGATTTTTAAATTCCTTTTTAATATTAACGCCGTTAAATAAAGAAGTAGGCTATCAAATAATAAATTTAATACCCAAATAATATCCAAATAGACCTCCAATCTTCATCCTCCTTATCGATTGGTAGGAACATAATTAGAGCATAGGGAACCGATAGAATAATAAGAATTATTACTAGCTTTTTAAGCCTATCAATCTGTTAAAAAAAGTATAGCGTATACCATTGTATAAAGTGTGTCACTTTCTGGAACGAAAACTTTAGAAATTTCCACTATTCTTTTCGTATTTTGTCATTATTTATCTTTTGTTGTTTAAATTCTCCTTTGCTAGTAAATGTGTGATTTAAATCACAATCCAACTTTTTTAAATCACCTATAATTATAGTGACAATAAAGCAAAGGAGTTTGGACATCATGTTAGATCAAAAAACAATTGATATTATTAAAAGCACAGTACCAGTCCTAGAACAACATGGAGAAAAAATTACAAAGAGATTTTATGAAATAATGTTCAACAACCATCCTGAGTTATTAAATATTTTTAATCATGCAAACCAAAAACTAAGCCGTCAGCAAAAAGCATTAGCAAACGCTGTATATGCAGCGGCAAAATATATTGACCAGCTTGAAACGATTATTCCAGTCGTTACACAAATTGGACATAAGCATCGATCATTAGGGATCAAGCCGGAACACTACCCAATTGTCGGTGAGCATTTGCTCTTAGTAATTAAAGATGTTTTAGGGAATGCAGCAACAGATGAAATTATCAATGCATGGGCTAAAGCATATGAAGTAATTGCAAATGCGTTTATTCATGTAGAAAAAAATTTATATGACTCTGCAGAAAATCAGCATGGAGGATGGAAGGATTTCAGAGAATTCAAAGTGGAAAAAGTCGTTAAAGAAAGTGATGTTATTACATCGTTTTACTTTAAGCCTATAGATGATAAACCGATCGCAGAATTTATTCCAGGTCAATATATAAGCATTAAATTGTCCACTATACCTAACGAACAATATACACATATTCGTCAATATAGCTTATCCCAATCACAAGATAAATCTTACTATCGAATTTCTGTAAAAAGGGAAGATCTTATGGATGAAAAGCCTGCGGGGATCGTTTCAAACTATTTGCATAATTATGTCAAAGCTGGGGATATCATCGAAATCAGTGCACCTGCTGGAGAATTTGTTTTAGAGGAACAAGCAGACAAGCCAACCATTCTTCTTAGTGGAGGAGTCGGAATCACACCTATGCTTTGTATGCTTCACCAATTAGCTAATAAACAACAAGAAACAACTTTTATCCATGCAGCAATCAATGGTAATGTCCATGCTTTTGTTGATGAAGTAAAGCAAATTGTAGAGAAGAACGATTTAGTAAAAAGCTATTATTGCTATGAAAAATCAACGGAAACTGATATAGAAGCAGCTATATTCGATAAAGAAGGCTTTATTACTTCAGAATGGTTAAATAAGATCGTAAAAAATAAAGAATCCATTGTCTATATGTGTGGACCAGTCAGCTTTATGCAAGCTATGTATGAAGTATTAGTAGAATCAGGCTTTAAAAAGGAAAATATTCGTTATGAGTTCTTTGGACCTGCCATGGAACTTAAAGAACCTCAAACAGTTTAATATGCATAAACAGAGGCATGACTATAAAATAGTCATGCCTCTGTTTCAGTTTCTCTTCTAATTATTTTCTCCGATTTCTGTTGCGAAGGAATGTTGGTATATCAAGTGTATCTTCGCCTTGTTGAGAAAAATTAGTTCTAACTGGTTCTTGTGTAACCTCTTCTCTTTTTGGTTCACGATTAACAGTATTCATTGACGGTTTTTGCTGCTGACCAAAACTTGGTCTTGTCACTTTTGCATGAGTACTTTCTTCATTAAATCCAGTTGCAATGACAGTAACAACTATTTCATCATTTAAATTCTCGTTAATAACTGAACCAAAGATCATATTTACATCTTGATCAGATGCAGAAGCTACAATATCAGCAGCCTCTTGAACCTCATAAAGGCTGATATTTGTTCCGCCAGTGATATTCATTAGAACTCCCTGAGCTCCATCAATCGATGTTTCTAATAATGGTGATGAAATCGCTTTTTTCGCTGCTTCTGTGGCACGATTTTCTCCAGAAGCTACACCAATACCCATTAATGCAGAACCTTTGCTTGACATAATCGTTTTAACATCGGCAAAGTCAAGATTAATTAAACCAGGTTTTGCGATTAAATCTGATATACCTTGGACACCTTGACGAAGAACATTATCAGCTTCACGGAATGCTTCAAGCATTGGCGTGCTTTTATCAACAATTTCTAATAAACGATCATTAGGAATAACGATTAAGGTATCTACTGCCTCCTTCATAGAAGCAATACCTCCAGCAGCTTGGGTTTGGCGCTTACGTCCTTCAAAGGTAAAAGGACGAGTAACTACTCCAACTGTTAATGCTCCTAAGTCTCTGGCAATTTGAGCAATTACCGGAGCCGCACCAGTACCTGTTCCTCCACCCATACCGGCTGTAACGAATACCATATCAGCACCTCTGAGTGCTTCTTCAATTTGTTCTTTGCTTTCTTCAGCAGCCTTTTTCCCTACTTCTGGATTAGCTCCTGCACCAAGGCCGCGCGTAAGTTTGCCTCCAATTTGCATTCTTACTTCAGCCTTTGATAGATTCAGTGCTTGGGCATCTGTATTGACTGCAATAAATTCTACTCCTTGTACACCATGCTCAATCATACGGTTAACAGCGTTGTTACCGCCGCCGCCAACGCCGATGACTTTAATTGTTGCTAATGAATCTAAATTAGTATCAAATTCCAACATGACAAATCCTCCTAATTCGTCGATATCCCAAAGAATACCTTTATTTGATTGCTTTTTCTTTCAGGCAATATCCTTCCTCTGAAATAGCTATTCAAAAAAGTATCCGAGGAACTTCTTCACTCTTGATGTTATTTTTTCTTCCGGTTGTTTTTCCGGCTTTTTTGGTTGCGGTTGTTTTGGTACTCGTTTTTCTTTTATTTCTGGAGTATGAACAGGGGCCCCTTCCCCCGCAACTTTCCTACCTTGCACTTTCGCATTTTTATACGCAAATTTTATTAAACCTACTGCTGTTGTAAACTGAGGCTCCCGAACACCAATATAATCTGGAATAGCAATCCGGACTCGATTTTGAAATATTACTTGAGCTAATTCAAGTATTCCTTGTGTATTAGCAACCCCACCTGTTAATACAAATCCACCTGGCAAGTCTTGGGAACCTAATCTTCTCACTTCATTTTGAATAAGATCAAATATTTCTTCCATACGAGCTTCGATAATATCTGATATTTCCAACTGGTTGAATTGCTGATGCTGGTCGCTTCCAATAATCGGTACACTGAAAACTTCTTCTTCAGATGCATGATCATAAAAAGCGTACCCATATTTCATTTTTATTTTTTCTGCATCTTCTGTTGATGTTCGAAGGCCTATAGAGAGATCTTTCGTAATATGATCTCCTCCAACAGGCAGGACACTCGTTGCTATCAGGTTTCCGTGATCAAATAATGCAATAGTGGTGGAGCCTCCTCCAATATCAACGAGGGCCACTCCAAGATTCTTTTCATCCTTTGAAAGGGCGTATGCACCGGCAGCCAGTGGCTGCAGAGTTATATCAATAATCTCAAGTCCTGCTCGCTCAACACATCGTAATGTATTATGTAAAATTGTTTTCGATCCTGTAATAATGGTGCCTTCCATTTCAAGGCGAACACCTATCATACCTCGAGGATCACTTATTTCATCTAATCCATCAACAATGAATTGCTTTGGAATGACATCGATAATATCTCTTTCGGGAGGAATCGAAACCACTTGGGCGGCATCAATGACTCGAGCAACATCATCATTCGTTATCTCTCTATTTTCGCTTGAAACAGCCACAACTCCATGACAAGGCTGAAGCATTACATGGTTGCCAGTAATGCCTACTATCACACTAGTAATTTCCATTCCTATCATTCTTTCAGCCTGTTCAATTGCCTTTCTAATTGAATGAACGGTTTCATCAATATCGACTATAGCTCCTTTTTTTAAGCCATCGGATCGTACACTGCCGACACCAATAATATTTAAAGAGTCATTGACCATTTCACCTATGATAACTTTTACATTGGATGTACCGATGTCAAGACTTACATAGATTTCATTGTTGTTCATTCTTTGGCACCTCCCTTTGCTCATCCTTAAAAAATTGATCGAGCTATTTCTTATAAAAAAGATTAAAACTTGTCATTGCTTCATTCAAACACTATAATGTCAATTTTCACTTACAAAGTTACTACTAAAATTATTCGTCAAAATTAACAATTTCCCTTTAGAAAAAATTAATTTTTTTCAGTTTTTTCACGAATCACTGACCATTTTGTCAATAAAATCCTTCTAATCACTGCAATATTTTGGAATAATCTCACTCCAAATGCAAATACAGCAGCTAAGTATAAGTCTACACCAAGATGGACACCTAGAAAAGCTAAACTTGCAGCGAGCAAAATATTGAAAAAGAAACCTGAAACAAAGACTCTTTCATCATAAATATTTTGAAGCTGGGCGCGGATTCCACCGAATAAAGTATCAAGTGCTGCTAAAACAGCAATTGATAAATAATTCGAATATTCATCAGGAATTTTTATTTCTGTTAGCAGACCGAGAATGACACCTATGATCAATCCTAGTACAGGAAGCCACATTATGAATTGCCTCCTTTTTCAGAATCCATAGGCTTCATATCCCTTATTCTAATTGTATTTTGATAAGCTGGTATTTCTATCATTTCATCTGGTTTAACTACTTTTACTCTTAGGTTATCAACAAAAAATTCATCAGCTGATTTTGAAACTTGCATTCGTTTAAATAGCTTGTCCGCTGATTTTGCATTTTCAGCAATTACTTTAATTTCGATGGGAAATCCATTTAAGGAATGACCATCAATTTTTGTTTCTCCATTAATATCCCTGATTACGGTTGTATTAATAATACGCTGGTTATCAATTGATATTTGCATCGCACCATACATATTTAATTCGTTTACAAGCCTTTTTAATAAATCTGGCGAAACAGTTGAAACGGCTGTACCAAGTAATAATTCTTCATAGATTGGCTCAATTATTAGTATGATGCCATTTCCATTCACATCTGTTAATCCTGCTTCAGCTTTTAATTCACCGAGTGTATCACGAAGAACCTGTTCTTTACTTTGTTTTAGTTCAGTTTCGTATTTGGAAATTTTCTCCTCATTCGAACGTACTTCACGAATTAGTTTTAGTTGGAGTTCATTTTCTTTAATCAAATCTTCCCTCAATTGCCATGTATCTCGTGTATCACGTACAACTGGCTCTTTAACCGTTCGAAATTGTATAGCAAGCATAAAGCCAATAATGACGGTTATGAGGGTGAAACTAATATTTTTTTTATATTTGTCCACGTTTTCCCACCTTACTTTCCAACTAATCTAAACTGTGGACGATTTAGGAGGATTATTGCAGCTAGCTCCCTAATAAAGGCTCCATAATAATTTCAGGTTTTTCCTCAAGAGTAAACTGAATATTATCATTTACTAATGAGTCCTTTACACCTCCTGTCAAGTTCAGTGCAGATGATAACACTTCCGAATCTCCAATAGCAGTAATGACAAAAGGTGCAGGATGTTGATAGCCATCAATCTCAATTACAGGTCCATTGCAAAGGATATAAGAATTATGAGAAAGCCTCTGTCCATTAATTGCAATAGCAGATGCACCTGATATATATAACTCATTAATAACTTTAAACACATGGTGCTCATGAACAATATAATTATTTACATTTTCTTCATCCGGATTATAAGCTCCATCCGCAAGAGTTACTTCAACACCTTGGCCCTTAACTTTAACTTTTCCTAAATACATTCTATACTTCTCAGTGTCTTCAGCAAGATTAAAATAAATTTGAGCTTCTTGTGACAATTCCTTTTCAATTTCCCGAACTCTTTCTTGTTTTTCATTTAATTCCTTCTGTAATGAACGATTTTTTTCCTCAAGTTCAACTAATTGATTACGAAGCTCTATGTCTCTTTCCCATTGTTTACTTGTTATCGTTGAATTATTATTATCACTTTGTTGGGTCAGGTGATAAGAAAAAGCAATCATATAACCAAGTACAAGAAACACTAAAGAAAAAATAACATGATTACCCTTCACTTTCATCTTCTTCTTCAACTTGATCAGCTCCCTCTTGTTCATAAGCTTTAAAATAAGAGCCGACTTCCAAATCGATAATACCCTTTTTGTCTGGGTCCAGTTGGCTAACAATTGAAGGATAATGAGTCATTTTCTCAGCAAAGCTTCTAACTGTAGCACTGACTTCAAAACCATCATTCATATAAAGTGTTATATGGAAAGAATCAGTTTTTTTGGGAGTATGATATATTTCAGAAATTGAATTTAAGACTACTTCAGGCAATTCTTCAAGTTCTTTAATCATTCCATCTAATTCTTTACCTTCTGAAAAACCAATAAGAATAGGGGCAGATGCAGGAATTTCTGCTGTTTTACTATTTTTTAGTACTTGTCCATTTTCCAAAACAGGAAGATAATTTTTATCTTTCATTATGTATGCAATTCGTTTGTATTCCTGAATAGATATTTCAACAGTATTCGGTAAATGGATTTGAACTTTTGCAGATTTTACTTCAGTTAACTTCTCTAAATTACTCTTAATGACCTTTTCTTCTACCTGCCAAATATTTGTTTTCTCGCTAATCCCTGATAAGGCAATTAATTCATCATTACTGTAAATAGAGTTTCCTGAAATATGAATTTTATTAACATGACTTAATGGTGACTGGAAATAAATGATTAATGAGATAAGCGTAAAAAATATTAGCAGTAAAACAATTAGCCGTCTATTCGCTTTTTTTCGCCTCTGCTGTTTTAGCTTAGGAATACGGTCCTCTAGAGAAACAACCTTTCCTTTTTCCATTCCCATACACCTCTTTAAAAAACACTCATAACTTTCTAATGGCAATCTTTGGAAAAATTTGACGTTCGCCAAGCGAGTTCCTTAGTTTTCCAAATCCGTTAGCAGAGCCGTCATCTATATTTCAATATCACTTTAGTATGCTAATAAACTTAAACCTTTCGATTACTTAAGAAAAATTGTGTTCGCTAAGTTCTGGCTGCGAAGATAAGTTTAAGTTAAGCAATCACCCGAATAGGTCTTTTATATCATTTTTCTGAAAAAAGAGAAACAACGGCACGAATTTACATGCCGTCTTTTAAGAGAAAAAGACTAAAAACCACTGTCTCAATGAAATATTATATCACAGCAAATGGAATAAGTAAGGATTAATTCCCGTTACTTTCGACCGATTATTTCAACCTCAGTTTCAATATTTATAGTGTACAATTCATAAATTGTTTTTTTAATATATTTAATCAGCGCTAATACATCTTCAGCTTTTGCATTTCCTGTATTAACAATAAAATTTCCGTGCATGTCAGATATTTTTGCCCCGCCAATTGAGTAACCCTTTAATCCAGCAGCCTCAATCAATTTCCCAGCATAATTTGGTAATGGATTTCTAAAAATACTGCCTGCACAAGGGAAATTCCATGGCTGTGTTTCTTTTCTATAGTCTTTATTTCTTTGCATTTCTGCAGAAATAGAATCCTTATCGCCTTCTTTTAAATCAAAAACAGCTTCTAATACAATACCAGGACGTTTTTTCTGTAGAATAGAAGTTCTATAAGAAAATTCCATTTCTTCATTTGTCAACCAAGCTACTTCTCCATCCTCGAATAGAACATGTGATTTTGTAATAATCTTGGAGATATCAGATCCATGTGCACCTGCATTCATATAAACTGCCCCTCCAATGGATCCTGGTATCCCACTAGCAAACTCTAGACCTGAAAGCCCTTTTCTGCTTAGTTGAGTCGAAAGACTTACAAGAGAGTAACCTCCGCCAACCTTTACCTTGTTTCCAATCAACTCCATGTTTGATACTCCTACACCGAGCTTGATCACAGCCCCTGCAATACCAGCATCAGAAATAAGCAGGTTTGAACCTCTCCCAATGGCTGTCCATTCCACTTTATATTCACGTAAAATCTCCATTGTCTTTATTAAGTTTTCAATGGACGTGGGCTCTATAAACAAATCCGCAGGTCCACCTATTTTCATTGTTGAATGATTGGATAATGGTTCATTTTCCTTTATTTTCCCAATATCTAGCTCATTTAGCTTCGTAATTATTTCGTTCATAAAAACCTCCCTTTCTATTCGAAAAGTAAGAATTGATATTAGTTTATGCACTTTCACTCACGAGGGCTACTGCCCTCTTTTTTCTACGAGTTCCTCCATTAGACGGAAAAGTCTCTTAGCGGCATCTGGAATACCTAATTTTTTTGCATCCTTTTTCATTTCTGATAATCTCTTATCATCTAATAAAATTAAGTCCATAAGCTCAACAAGTTTTTTTCCTGTTAAATCTTTTTCTAATAGTATTTCTGCAGCACCGTGCTCGCTCAAGGACCTTGCGTTCTTTTCCTGATGGTTATTTGTCACATATGGGCTCGGAATGAGAATGCTTGGAATTCCTAGTGAGGTTAACTCTGCTAAAGTGGTAGCGCCTGCTCTAGCTACCGTTAAATCCGTTCCTGCAAGAACTTCAGGCATATTATGAATAAAAGGTTTAATGATAACATTTTCTGAGCTGCCAACTAATTGCACCTCTTTTAGAACTTCTTCATAATGCACATCACCTGTCACATATAATATTTGATACGGTTTTTCACCAAGTTCTGCCAAGGATTTAAGAACAGCTTCATTAATTGGCCTCGCTCCCCTGCTCCCCCCAAAAATAAGAACAACAGGGATATCCGTCTTTAAACCAATAGAAAGTCTTCCTTTTATTCCATCCTTACCAAGCACCTCAGACGCACGAGGATTACCAGTTAATACAACTTTTTCTTGCGGAAAGAACGAGCTAGCTTCTTCAAAACAAACTGCTATCCGGTCAACATATTTACTAAGAAATTTATTTGTCAAACCTGGAACACTATTTTGCTCATGAATTATCGTTGGAATACCCAATTTACTTGCGGCGTAAACAACTGGACCGCAAACATAACCGCCTGTCCCAATAACAACATCAGCGTTAAATTCCTTTATTATTTTTTTGCTTTCTCTTACACCTTTCAAAAAACGGAAAACTGTTTTAATGTTTTCTAATGACAGCTTTCTTTTAAAGCCCGTTATATGTATTGATTTAAATGGTATATTTTCTCTAGGGACAAGATTGCTTTCCAGCCCTTTTTCAGTTCCTATATATAAAAATTCTGCATCCTTTTTCTCTTTTTGTATTTCTCTTATAAGGGCCAGTGCCGGATAAATATGTCCACCAGTCCCTCCACCACTTACTACTACTTTCATTTTTTCACCTCAAAGCAGGGTATAAACATTTGTGCATAATAAATGTGGTATTAGCACACCTGCACTTTCCCCTATTCTACTATATAAAAACCACTGATTAGAAATGGAAAACATATTGACACGTAAATGTAATATTTATTAGTAAAAATATCTTCATTTTTATATCTAAGTAATGCTGTTATAACAAAAAGAAACCCTGTATCCCAGGGTCAAACATTTATGATTAAATTTAACTTTTCTCCAGTTAGAGAATGTCTAGTACCTTGAATATCTGCTTATATTCAAAAGGACACCCACAGCCATTAACATGAGGGTTAAAGAAGATCCCCCATAGCTTAAAAAGGGAAGTGTTATCCCTGTTACAGGCATTAGCCCAATAACTACACCTATATTAATCATGACTTGGATGGCAATCATGGCAATAATCCCTACAGCTAAAAAACTGCCGAAAAGATCAGGTGCTCCTAAAGCTATTCTTATTCCTCTCCATAACAAAAGAGAAAATAATAAAATGACGAAGGAACCACCGATAAATCCAAGCTCTTCTGAAAGAATAGCAAAAATAAAGTCCGTTTGCGGTTCAGGTAAATAGAAGAATTTTTGTCTGCTTTGACCGAGTCCTAATCCGAATAATCCTCCAGGTCCAATCGCAAATAACGATTGTATAATCTGAAATCCACTACCTAAAGGGTCTTCCCAAGGATCTAAAAAAGATGTAATTCGTTTAATCCGATATGGAGCAGATAAAATCAATCCTACAAATCCTAATAGACCGATAAGACCTAAAACGATAAAATGACTAATCCTAGCCCCAGCAATAAAAATCATAACTATACAAGTTCCAACCATTACAGTTCCTGTACCAAGATCAGGTTGAAGCATAATTAATCCAAATGCTAAAAACACGAGCCCTAATGAAGGTGCTAACCCTTTCGTAAAAGAGGTTATAAGTTTTTGTCGTTCAGATAAAAACTTTGCAAGAAAAATAATCATCGCAATCTTCATAAATTCTGAAGGCTGAATGGAGAAAGCACCAACACCTATCCAGCTTCTCGAACCATTTCTTTCAATCCCAATACCAGGAATTAGAACTACGAGCAATAACACAAAACAAATGATGATTATCACTTTTGCCCAAGTTCTCCAAGCCCAATAATCGACATTCATAATAAAAAACATCGCTACTATCCCAATAACAGCAAAGAGCATCTGTCTTTTTGCAAAAAAGAATGAATCATTAAATTTATACTCTGCCCATACAGCACTTGCACTGTAAACCATTGTTAATCCTACTGCAAGCAAAGTTAAGGTAACAATGAATAGAATAAGATCGGGAGTCGTTCTTTTTGTTGGCAATACAAAACACCTCGAATGCAAGTTTTAGGGCTTTGTAAATTACGCTTCTTCAGCGAAAAAGATGACTCCCATTGTTGTTTTTACTGTTTTTCGCGTACAAGCCCTCACTTAAGCATATGCACCGCTTGAATAAAAATGTCTCCCCTTACCTCAAAAGTTTTATATTGATCCCAGCTTGCACAAGCTGGAGATAATAAAATAACGTCACCTTGTTCAGATAACTCATAGGCTACGGGAACAGCTTTTTCCACATTATCGACATGTATAATTGTTTTTATTCCTGCTGCTTTGGCCGCACGTTCTATTTTTTCAGCAGTTTGACCAAAGGTAACAACTGCCTTTACATTTTTCAAATATGGGATTAACTCATCAAATTCATTCCCTCTATCTAAGCCTCCTGCTAAAAGAACAACAGGCTCAGTAAAGGCTGCAAGAGCATTTTGTGTTGCCAGCATATTTGTTGCCTTAGAATCATTATAAAATTTTCTACCATTATGTTCCGTTACAACTTGCAGACGATGCTTCACTCCTTGGAATGAATTAAGCACTTTAAAAATAGCATCGTTATCAACATTTGATAGTTTGGCAGCAGCGATGGCTGCTAAAATATTTTCAAGGTTATGAGTTCCTGGCAATGCAATATTTTTTAAGGCAATTATTTTTTCATTATTGAAATAGATCCATCCTTCATGTGAATAGGCACCTGATGAAAGTTTATTTTTAGCTGAAAAAGGAATAATGTTCGCCTTTGAATTGTTTGCAATTTCCATCACTTCAGACTGCTCTGCATTTACTATTAAAAAATCATTTTCTGTTTGATTTTTTGTAATATTCGCTTTCGCTTTCACGTATTCATATCTTGTTCCATGATAATCTAGATGAGCATCATAAAGATTTGTTAATATTGCAATTCTAGGATTAAATGATTCTATGCCCATTAATTGAAAGGAAGAGAGCTCAATAACGATCGTATTCTCTGTCGTTGCCTCCTGTGCTACTTCCGAAGCAACAATACCAATATTTCCAGCTAGTAACGGTTGCTTTTCCCCTATTTTTAACATTTCAAAAACAAGTGTTGTTGTCGTTGTTTTTCCGTTCGTCCCTGTAATAGCAATTAGTGGGGCTTCCGAAATCCGGTAAGCAAGCTCAACCTCGGTAATAACAGGTATTCCCTTTTCGATAGCCCCTGTAATCATTGGATTATGATATGGGATTCCTGGATTTTTAACAATTAATTCAAACCCTTCCTCAAGAAGCCCTAATGGGTGTTCCCCGCAAATGACTGTTATTCCCTGTTCAAGAAGCCCTTGCGCTTCAAGATTCTCAGATAATGGCTTGTAATCATTGACTGTAACAAATGCTCCAAGCTTATGTAGGAGAGAGGCTGCGGCAACTCCACTTTTTGCTAGTCCTATTACTAATATTTTCTTATGATGATAGTGATTGATCTGTTTCAATTACATCCACACCTCGATATAAATTCCAAGTATTGCACAAAGTAAGCCAACTGCCCAAAAAGTAACAACTACTCTCCATTCTGACCATCCTACTAATTCGTAATGATGATGTAATGGACTCATTTTGAATATTCTTTTTCCCGTCGTTTTAAAGGATATTACTTGTAATATTACCGACAAAGTTTCTATTACAAACACGCCGCCGATAATAATTAAGATAATTTCAAGTTTCGTTAATATAGCAATAGTAGCAATGGCTCCGCCTAAAGCAAGGGAACCAGTGTCTCCCATAAAAACTTTTGCAGGATGTGCATTAAAGACTAAAAATCCAAGTAAAGCGCCCGTCACTGCCACAGAGAAAATCGAGATTTCAAATTGTGATAAATTCCAAGCTAAAACTGCAAAAGCCCCAAAAGCGATCGCAGCAGTCCCAGATAATAAGCCATCCAATCCATCAGTTAGATTGACAGCATTTGAAAATCCTACAAGCCAAAAAATGATGAAGAACACATACATCCAGCCTAAATCATAGGAAAAATCAGTAAAAGGGATATGAATAACGGTTGAAAAATCATTTTGTTGAAATACAAAATAAAAAATAATTGAAATGATTATTTGTCCAACCAGCTTTTGTATAGAAGTAAGTCCGAGATTCCTCTTCATGGCTACCTTAATAAAATCATCAAGAAATCCAAGTAGTCCAAATCCTAACGTCACTAATAAAAGCAGATACGTCTTAACAGTAGGCTCAGAAAACTTACTTGTCATGATTAATGTGGTAATGGTTATGGACAAGAGGATCATTATCCCGCCCATAGTTGGTGTTCCAGATTTCTTTAAATGTGACTTTGGACCTTCTTCCCGAATACTTTGCCCAAACTTCAATCTTCTCAAGAAGGGAATAAAAATGGGAGAAAGTAATACCGTAACTAAGAAACCCATAAGAATTGTGAAAAAGATAACTTTCTCCATCATTTTGCTCCCTCCTTTCCTTGTCGGAGCTGTTCTAATAATTTACTTATTTTGTCTGCTATTTCTGCATTATCATATGTAGTTTTATTTTTATTAAGAAGCAATTCTCTTGAAAAAAGGAAATTAGTCACTTCTTTTCGTTTTATTTCGGTTTGATTTATTTTTTCTATATATAGTTCCATCATGTCCTTTAAGCCTTTCAATATGTCATTTGTAAAAAATATTGGAAAATGATTTGGTGTATATTGCGGAATCTCATCCCCTTCTTTCCATAGGGCAGCAATTGCTCCATTTTCAATGGCGGTTTTCAATTCCCCTGAATTCTCTTCGAAAGGGATAAAGATTCCTTTATACTGTGGTACATTTGAAATCGTTGTGACCGTATGAAAAAAGAGCTCATCATCCTGTATTCCTTTGTTTTTTGGAAACAGATTCGCTAAATCACCATACGTCAAAAACATTTTATCGCTCCTCTATTGCCTCTTTTGCAACTTGACGGTCATCAAAATTAATAACCTGATCTCCAATCAGTTGATAGGTTTCATGGCCTTTTCCAGCAATTAATATAACATCTTCTTCCTGAGCCTCGTGGATTGCAGATCGAATTGCTTCTCTACGGTCAACTATTATCTTAAAATCCTTTCCTATTACCCCTGCTTCCATATCATTTAATATTTGGATAGGGTTTTCACTTCGAGGGTTATCTGAAGTAAATATTGGATTTGAACTATATCTGCAAGCTATTTCAGCCATTAGTGGCCGCTTTGAACGATCTCTATCCCCACCACAGCCTACAATAACGAAAACACGTTTTTTTGCAAACTGCTTAACGGTCAATAGTACATTCTCTAAACTATCAGGAGTATGCGCATAATCAACAATCACTGAAAAATTTTGCCCGGCATCTACTGTCTCGAATCGTCCCGAAACTCCTTTAACTTCTTCAATTGATTTTATTATTTTTTCAATGGGAATATCTGAAACGATTCCAACTCCAATACTAGCAAGTACATTATAAACGCTAAATTTACCAATCAGTTGCATAGATATTTGATGTTTACCAAATGGACTGTGTAATTCAAATGTAGTTCCATACGCAGTCATTTGAATATTTATAGCTTGTAAATCTGCTGATTGATCTATCCCATATGTTAGTACATGTGCTGCTGTCGCTTTAATAAATACATTTGATGCTTGATCATCCATATTGATAATGGCGTATTTCTTACGCTCATGCTGAAATGCACTTCCGAGCTGAGCAAACAAGAGGCATTTAGCATTTCTATACTCATCCATCGTTTTATGATAATCTAAGTGATCTTGTGTAAGATTAGTGAATACAGCAATGTCAAAATCACAGCCATGAATTCTTCCTTCATCAAGGGCATGTGATGAAACCTCCATTACTGTAGTTTTTACACCTTTATCAACCATTTCTTTAAAAATACGCTGTAATGTAAGGGAATCTGGAGTTGTATTTTTTACTTCAGATTTTTCTTCACCAATTTTTGTATACATTGTACCTATTAAGCCTGTTTTTTTTCCAACATCCGAGAAAATTTTTTCAATCAAATGACTTGTTGTTGTTTTTCCATTCGTTCCTGTAATACCAATTAAATAGAGATTCTTACTTGGCTGCTCGAAAAAGGCATCAGCTAGTACAGCCATTGATCGTCGAGTATTTTGTACGACAACGACGGGAACAGGCAGGTCTATATCAATTTCTGATAGAACAGCAGCTGCCCCTTGCTGTACAGCATTGGACACAAAATCATGACCATCAACAGTAAAACCTTTTATACAAATAAATAGACTTCCCGGTTGAACATTGCGACTATCGTTTTCTATTGAAGTGATCATAGGATTTTCACCGCTAAACACCCTATATGGCTGCAAATAAGAAATAAGCGTATGTAATTCCATTTCGTCCATCCCCTCATAAACAAACTTTACATACATACAACCTATAGCAATTTTGAAAAACAGCCAAAACTCATCGCGGTTTTCATTTTACATGAAAACGTGAGTTTTAGCTATTTGTTTTATATATCCGAAAATTTTGGAGAAATTAAAGGCAGCATTTCTTTGTACCGTCTTTTGCTTTACTTTGCCCAATTTTCATTATTCATTATCAAAATAAAGTCTAATGGTTGACCCCTCTTTTAATTTTATTCCAGGTTCTGGAGTTTGTTTAACAACTGTATTTCCTTCCCCACTCGCATCAATTTTTAAATTAATATATAATTCGCCGAGTTCTTTTTTCGTAATTCCGACTAGGTCCGGAACTTCAATCAACGGAACATCCGGCCATTTTAGCTTTTTATCAATTTGACCCTTTCGTGGTTGAATACCCATTGACCGCAGACTATCTTCCATAATTTTCCCTACAATTGGAGCAGCAACTGTTCCTCCAAATTGTAAAGTGCCTTTCGGGTTATCTACGGCAACATAAACAACGAGCTCAGGATCATCTGCTGGTGCAAAACCAATAAATGAAACAATATGGTTGTTTTCAAGATATCTTCCACCTTGAGCTTTTTGAGCGGTCCCTGTTTTTCCTCCCATTCTGTATCCATCGATAAACGCTTTTCCCCCAGTACCCTGGGCAACAACACTTTCAAGAGCATTCCTTATTTGGTCTGACGTTTCTATTGAAATTACTTTCCTTTTCGCGGAAGGTGTTTTTCTCATAACCACTTCACCAGTCCTTGGATCGATCAGCTCCTTAGCTACATAAGGTGTATATAATGTCCCACCATTAATCGCAGCGGATATAGCAGCAACCTGTTGAATCGGGGTAACCGAAACCCCCTGCCCAAAAGCGGTTGTTGCCTGTTCAACAGGTCCTACTCGATCAAGATTAAAAAGTATTCCAGTTCCTTCTCCTTGAAGGTCAATTCCAGTTTTTTCACCAAAACCGAAATCTCTGATGTATTTGAAAAGTGTTTCTTTTCCTAATCTCTCTCCAAGTTCAACAAAGCCAGGGTTACAGGAGTTTTGAACGACCTCAAGAAATGACTGGCTCCCATGTCCGCCCTTTTTCCAGCACCTTAACCGCGCTCCGCCTACCTTGACATAACCAGGATCATGAAAATGATCCTTTTTTAGATCTACCTTACCTTCTTCAAGTGCAGCGGCTAATGTAATAATCTTAAAGGTTGAACCTGGCTCGAAAGTACTCCAAATTGGAAGATTACGATTGTAAATTTCTGGAGCAACCTTTCCAAAGTCTGCAGGGTCAAAAGTCGGTCTGCTTGACATGGCCAATATTTCACCATTATTTGGATTCATTGCAATAGCAATAATTCCATCAGGATTATATTCAGCTTGAGCAATATCTAATTCTCTCTCCATAATGGTCTGAACTTTTGAATCAATCGTCAGCTTTAAATCCATTCCATCAACTGGGGGCTCGTAATCATCAGCCATATCATTCATACGTTCACCTTTAGCATTGGCATAAAACTTTACAGAGCCTTTCTTGCCTTTTAACTCCTTATCGTAATACAATTCAAGCCCCATTAATCCTTGATTATCGATCCCAGCAAATCCAAGAACATGAGATAAATAATTGCCAAAAGGATAATGCCGCTTTGAATCTTCTGCGATATAAACGCCTTTTAAGTTCATCGCTCTTAATTCTTTTGCTTTTTCATGGGAAATTTTTCTGCCTTTTTTCAATGTTACAATACTCTTGATTTGAGTGATTTCTTTTTTTACTTGTTCCTTTGAGGTATTTAATAATGCAGCTAACTTTTCTGCAGTACCATCTGGATCTTTTACTTGTCTTGGAACAACATAAACCGTTGGGGCACTTATGTTAGTAGCTAGTGGAACTCCATTTCTGTCTACAATTTCTCCTCTTTCTGGCTCAAATGGAATATCCCTGCTCCATAACTCCTTTGCTCCATCAGTTAAAGTGTTACCTAAAAAGAATTGAACATATCCAAGTCGAATATCAATTACAAAAAAAATTAATATACCTACGACTAAAGCTACCGTTAACCTTTTTCTCACTGTTACATTTGAAACACGCATATAAGAACGAACCTCCTTAGATTATGGCTCGTTCCAATATATGCTTGTACTTTTTTAATTAGAATGAAAAAGGTTATATGAATATCAGAGCTTTTCACCGATATTTCTAATAATTATGCCTCTTTAAAGATTACTCACTTTTAATTATTGATATGCGATTTATTGTGACATTAATATTATTTGTGCTAATTAATCCTTTACTTCGATCGTCTCTTCTTCTCCTTCCCCTTTTTCCTCTTCTTCATCATTCTTATCATTCTTTTTAGGATGCTCTAGTTCAACAATTAAATATTCTCCCTCTTTAAATTGAGTGCCTGGCTTTAAGTTTTGTTTCACTACATAACCATTTCCAACTGTGTTCAACTGTAAGTTTCCTAGCTCTGCAATTTTCATAACATCACGTCTAGACCATCCAGTCATATCAGGAATTGTTAAATCTCCCTCTGTTCTTAGTATTACTTTTTCTCCATTAATCAGGTCGGAATCTTTAATAGGCATTTGGCTTACAATCGATTTTCCTTTACCTAAAACGATAGGAACTAGGTTTTTGCTGCTAATTTGTTTAATCGCTTCATCAGTTGATTTCCCTGTAACATCCGGGATTTTTGTTGACAGAGATGTGGTTTGCTCTACAGGCTCGATATTCAAATATTGGAGACTACTTTTCATAACTGGGTTAAAAATCTCCGCAACCGGAGTGGAGCCACTAGTGTTATTATCTATTTCAGGCTGTTGAACAGCTACATAAACAATTAACTCAGGATCATCCGCTGGTGCCATACCTAGAAACGAAAACACATAGTTTTGACGGCCAGTTAAGTAACCTCCGCTTGGTTTAGGAATTTGAGCTGTCCCCGTTTTCCCTGCAACTTCATACCCTTCGATTCTATGATAATTAAAGCCGGTTCCTTTAGGTGATGAAACAACTGTCTCTAATATATCTCTAGTTTGTTTTGCTGTATTCGCAGAGATTGGATTACCTACTACCTCTGGTTTTGTTTTCTTTACTACCTTATCGTCCTTATTTGGATCAACAATTTCACTAATGATATGGGGTTTCATCATTTCCCCATCATTGGCTATTGCTGTAGATGCCTGGACTTGCTGTATTGGCGTGATTGCCGTTCCTTGTCCAAAACCAGTCGTTATTTTTTCTAATGGCCAGTCATATACGATTTTACCGCTTGTTTCATTCGGTAGTTCAATTCCTGTTTTCTGATCAAAACCAAATTTAGTTAAATAAGTTCGGTATGTTTCATAGCCCAACTTTTCTTTTACAAGCTTTGCGAAAGCAACATTTGAAGATCGCTGAACTCCTTCTAGGTACGTAATCGTTCCCCAGCCCCGGCCTTCATTCCAATCTCGAATCGGCCTAGACTTCTTATCTACTGCATATTGACCCGATTTAAACGTTTCATCCGGATTAAAGACTCCTTCTTCGATAGCAGCAGCTAATGTAAAAATCTTCATTGTAGATCCAGGCTCAAAAGAATTTTCTATTACTTCATTATGCCAGCCTTTCTCAATTCCTTCTTTTGTTGCCGGATGGAAAGAAGGTCTTTGCCCCATTCCGAGAATATCTCCCGTTTTTGGATCTGCAACGACAGCAACAATCTTCTTTGGCTTGTATTTTTCTTGCACCTTATTCATGGAATCTTCTAGAAAAGTTTGGATTTTTTTATCAAGAGTTAAATAAACATCTTGTCCGTCAACAGCGGGAGTGACGTGCTCCTTACTGTCAGATAATAGATATCCCCAAATATCGCTTTCATACTTAACCTTGCCATTCTTTCCTGTAAGAATATCGTTCAGGCTTTTTTCCAAACCTAGCATACCAACTGTTTCTGTTTTGTTATTTCCAGTTTCCTTCTTTTCTACATAACCGATTACATGGGAAGCAAAAACTCCATTTGGATAAAATCTTTTTGTGTCTTTTATAAACGTGATGCCGGGTAATTTTAATTCCTCTATTTCTCTTTTCTTTTGATTCGGTAAATCGCGGCCTGCTTTACCAAACTCTACTTGAAACGGCTTTTTACCATCTTCATCTACTTTCGTTAAGGTTTTATAAATCTCTGATTCTTCCATATCGATAACTTTTGCAAGCTCTCTTGCGGTTTTATCAGGATCGACTACATGGCGGGGCTTGTCTTTATTTGTAGTCATTTTTTCATCCAAAATGGCTACAAGCTTGTATGAATTCGTATCAGTGGCAATGACTTCACCATTTCGATCGTAAATAGTTCCTCGTTTAGCTTCAATGGTCTTTTCTTTTTCATATTTTTGCTGTGCCTCTGCTGCCAGAACATGTCCTTTAATTTCTCCAGATACTTGAATCGATAAAAATCGGTAAACTAAGGCAAAAAAGAGCAGGCTAAATATTACAAAAAATATCGCTGCTCCTAAATTTATATTCGGCTGTTTTTTTTTCATTAATCCTGCACAACCTTAACATTATTTTCGTTCAACTTTAACCCAAGTTCCTTTGCTTTTTCCCAAATCCGCTCATATGTGCTGAGTTCACTTACTTGCATTTCAAGGTCCCCATTAACTCTCTCTTGTTCTTGAATTGATACTTTTGTATCTTGTATAGCCTTATTCAATCCATATATTTCCGCTTGGTTTGAAACAATGTTAACTGCTCCGAAACATACGATTCCAGCAAAAGCTAATCCTAATAATTTCTCTCCGGGTGAAAGCCATGGATTTCTAGCCTTAGCTTTTTTTGGCGTTTGTACAATTTGTTTTTGCGGTTGATTTCTGTGCTCTTGCTGAAGCTTTCGTGCTAAATTCCCCATTGTATCCCTCCTATAATTTGATCTTTATTAGTGACGGAAACTTATAGCTTTTCAGCGATTCGCAGCTTTGCTGATCTCGCTCTGTTATTTATTTCCAATTCGTTTTCTGATGGGACGATTGGCTTCCTAGTGATTAGTTTAATAACCGGTTTATACTCGTCTGGAATTATTGGTAATCCAGGGGGGAGGTTTGGAGTCTCACTTGCTTTTTTAAAGGCTACCTTACATATTCTATCCTCTAAAGAGTGGAAGGTTATGACACTAATTCTACCACCCGGCTTTAATAAATTGATTGCTTGATGCAAAGACCTTTCAAAAACCCCCAGCTCATCATTTACAGCAATACGAATTGCCTGAAAGACTCTTTTTGCGGGATGCCCACCTTTTCTTCTTGCTGGGGCAGGAATAGCCTCTTTTATTAATTCAACAAGCTGACCAGTCGTTTCAATCGGTGTAATCATTCTCGCAGCTTCAATTTTCCTTGCTATTTGCTTTGAAAATTTCTCTTCACCGTATTTAAAGAATATTTTAACTAAATCAGCGTAGTCCCAATTATTCACAACATCATAAGCAGAAAAACTAGCCTCCATATCCATTCTCATATCGAGAGGAGCATCATGATGGTAACTGAAACCTCGTTCTGCTGTATCTAATTGTGGAGATGAAACACCAAGATCATATAGAACTCCATCTACTTCACTTACTCCCAATTTCTCCAATTCCTCTTCAAGAAATTGAAAATTGCTTTTTATAATAGAAATTCTTTCTCCGTATTCAGAAAGTTTTTCTTTTGCATGCAAAATCGCAGTTTCATCTTGATCAAAGGCATATAACTTACCTTTTTCAGAGAGCTGTGACAGGATAAATTCACTATGCCCTGCACCTCCTAACGTGCAGTCAACGTAAACTCCGTCAGGATGAATATTTAATCCTTCAACTGTTTCTTTTAATAATACTGTTTTATGTTCAAACATGTTGTCCACCTCTTTTTTAAAGAGTTTTTATTAAATATCAAACCCAATCATATTCTCTGCAATTTCGGCAAAAGATTCTTCTGAATCTGAAAAATAATCTTCCCAAAGATTTTTGCTCCATATTTCAATCCGATTGGAAACACCTAATACGACACACTCTTTTTCTAATTTTGCATATGCCATCAGCGGAGAAGTTATATTTATTCTTCCTTGCTTATCGATTTCGCATTCTGTGGCACCTGAAAAGAAAAAACGGGTAAATGCACGGGCATCTTTTTTCGTCAATGGTAAGCCTTTAAGCTTTTCTTCAAGCAACTTCCATTCATTAAGTGGGTAACCAAACAAACATTGATCCAGTCCGCGTGTCAATACAAAATTTTCACCTAAGTCATCACGGAATTTGGCAGGTACAATTAATCGGCCCTTATTATCAACGTTATGATGGTATTCACCCATGAACATGCCCACTAACCCCACTTTCTTACTCCAATGTACCACATTCCCCCACTTTCCTCCACATATTTTTTAATTTCTAGAAATTATTCATAAATCCTTTAGAAAAAATAAAATTTTTCTCATTATTCGTTCGTCTTTTCCCTACAATAATTAGCACCAGATTAAAAGCATCTCTCTTTTTCAACAAAAAAAGACTTCATCCTTGAAGATAAAGTCTCTTTTTGGCTATTAGAAATGTTTAAGATTAATGACACCTAAAGGAAAATCGAAATATCTATTATATATCAACTTTAAAGTTTGCATATAAAACTAAGCATTCGTCAGATATCTTTACGAACGCTTAGTTTTAACAAAGATTATATTCTTATTAACTTGTGCGTACCATCAAAAGTGAATGTATTTTCTAAAAGATCGTCTATAAAATTAAAACCGTATAGATTAATAAAATATAAACCATTTATGATTCTTTCTTGAGGAGATCCTAACGGTCTAAGTGCATTTCCCACTTTATTATATTTATTTATCACAACTTCATTTTTTAAATGTACAGAATCCTCAAGCTTTGATTCCATGAAGTCTAATTGCTTTAATAATAATTTTTCATTCTTTTTTAATAAAGGAATAAGGCCTCTGTCCTCAATCTGTAAATACACTTCCAGCTGCTCATAATTTTTCTGTAACTCTAGCTTTGTGTTATTAAAAATTTTCTCCAAATGCAGAACTTTTAATGATTGAAGGAATTCTTCCTTTTTCTTTTCAATACCAAAGGTTAGCGTTTCTTGTAAATCTAGATCAAGCTCCTTCAAATCTCTTTCAATCGAACGATCAAGAATAGTAATATTTAAGCGAGGAACGATAGGAGGCATCTTTAGGCTAAATAGTTCAAATGCCTTTTTAAGTTCTGCCCAATAAGCAATTTCTCCAGGACCAGCAATAAATGCAAGCGTTGGAAATAGCCATTCCTGCATGATTGGTCTTGTAACAACATTGTTGCTAAGCTTATCTGGGAATTCTCCAGCTAACTCTAACATCTTCTCCATTGAGAATTGAATGAGGCCGTCTTTTCCATAGAATACTTCCTTTGTTTCATCATATTCAAGAAGTATTCTTTCATTATGTTCATTATCGTAATAAAAAAGATTGACCGCGTTATTGCTCATTTCAATCGCAGAAGGGAAATCACTTTTATTTAGTTCAACTTGTTGATCCTTCACAGATTTTGTTATTTCTTTAAAATTATTAATTTGTTTAATAAAAAATTCTCTTTCTAGTGTGCGAAGCTTGTTATCCCCTGAATCAATGATTAAAAGTCCTGATTCTTTAAACAGCTGCATAATAATATGGGCAAAGAAGTCAACAAATGAATTAGATTTTCTGATGGCCGATTCCAAACAATCTAATAATTTCTTAGTATGCTCGGTTTCTCCAAATGATTGGATAATTTCTTCCACCCAAGTTAAGCACTGATCATGATCTAACGAAATGTATGAGACCATCCGTTTGTCACGTACCTTTTCTGGATAAATCTTTTTTTCTAGCTTATGATCTTTATCAACATACACATGATTAACTTCTTGGTAATCATGGTCCTCACCTGCAATCCAAAATACAGGAACTACTGGTGTGTTTAATTCCTGTTCCTTCTGTTTTGCTAGAGCAATGATTGAAATAATTTTATGTATAGAATAAAGTGGTCCTGTTAGGATACCAGCCTGCTGACCACCGATTACGACCGTACTATTTGATTGTCTTAACTTTTTTAGTGAAGCTCGAACTTGATTAGAGGTTGGGAAATTCTCCATATATTGTTCAATATGGTTAGCAAGTTCCGATCTCATAAATGACCGACCCATTAGTTCATTAAGTCGCTTCTCGTATTCTAATTGATCATCATAGCGGTAATGAAAATTCCGCTGAACATCCGCTGTACACGTTAAATATTCTGTAGCAAATCGGTTAGTAGCAGGTAAGGAGAGATTTACAATCTCCATGTAAGACTTCCTTTCTTATCAACAATTTTCATTCGTTTCAATACAGTAAATGCTAAGGATTTTTTTCTTTGAATTCCATCGCTCACTACACAATAGTATATCATCGTCTGTAATGAAATGAAAAAACTTTGCTTTCATTGTTTTTGTTTACTTTTTAAGTCCTTGCAATAAACGAACTAACACTTTGTATTAATCCGATTACTGTTAGCACAATATAAGCTGTAAAAAAAAGAAGAAAATTAAAACGCCAATATCCTTTAAAGACGCGTGAGACATTTATTTCTTGCTTTATTTTCCAATGTATCAGAACAAAGATAATGGCAATGACAAGCATAGAAAGAATTATTACCCATAAAAACGATTGATTCCAAATCGTAACAATTAAATAATGTACCGAAATAACAAACAATAAAGTGCTGACATCTAAAGCCAAATGAACTGACTTTTTGTGTTTTTTTGTCACTTGCTTACTAATAATGAAAACTAATAAATATCCTAATAATGGAATTGTTACAAAAGTCGCGATTATGGAAGAAAAAATAGAACTCAACCTTACCCCTCTTCTCTTTTATACTCCCTTCCTTTTATCAGATGAAAAAAAACTTCTGTAAGAGGAGCATTTTTTTCATTTTCTCTCGATTTTTCAAGAACATAACCAAGAATAGCATCTACTTCAGTTGGACGTTCTTCATCTATATCTTTAAGCATGGATGATCGATTTGCAGATGTTTTTCTACATATATTTTCAATATAGGATAATGCACCCTTTTTATCTTCAATATTTAGAACACAACAAATTTCTTCAAATAACTCTTTAAAAGTATGATAGTAATGCGGATTACTCAAAAGATCACCATTTCTTACATTTAATACTGCTGTTAAAGGATTAATAACCGCATTGACAATCAGTTTCCTCTGCAGCATTTCTATATAATCAGCTTCAAAAGTAAACGGAAACTCATCTAGGAGAGGTTGTATCATTTCTTTTATTACAGATTGTTCTTGTCCTTTAAAATAGGCCAACTTCGTTATACCGTTACCAGTATGTATAACGTGATTTAAATTCACCTTATTCGCACCATGTTCAACAGATCCGATATAAATATTTCTTGCTTTTATTATCTCAAGCCATTTTAAGTGACCCATACCATTTTGTAGAAACAATAAAGTCCCCGTATAGAAAGGAACAACTTTCATCATGGCTGTTAAAACCGATTGCAAATGGTATTGCTTTACAGCAATAATCGTTATATCTTCATCGCCCTTCCAATTAGAAAATTCAGTTGTCTGAAAAGAATCAAACCACTTGCTATCATTCTTCTCAAAAATTAAGCCTTCTGATGATATTTTAATCTTCTGCTCTTTTGTTCGTACATATAAAAAAACCCGATGAAATTTACTAAGATAATGAGCGTACAGTAGGCCAATTGAACCCCCGCCAATAATTGCAATTTTCATAATAGCCTCTTTGAATTAATGTATTTAGTCATATTTTAACAGAAAAATAATTAAAGTTGGTAAGAAAGGAAACAATAAGTAAAAAAAATGAAGGAAATAAGACTCCCTTCCTCGAAATCGAAAAAGGGAGTGATGAATTTAAACTGGGTATACTGGATGTTTACGAACACTAAAGATCAGGTCCTTCGTCTCATATAATTCATATCTCTGAATAAGAACATCTCTTAATTCTTGAGGTGACACGATATCATCAACAATTAGCTCAGATGCCAGTTTGTATATATCAATATGCTCACTGTATTCTCTCTGTTTTTCTTGTACGAATGCGATTTTCTCTTTCGGATCCTCGATTTCATTTATTTTATTCGAATAAACTGCATTTACTGCCGCTTCCGGTCCCATAACAGCGATTTGAGCCGATGGAAGAGCAATACAGCAATCAGGTTCAAATGCCGGACCTGCCATTGCATAAAGTCCAGCACCATAAGCTTTTCTAACGACTACCGAAATTTTTGGAACTGTTGCCGAGCTCATAGCAGCTATCATTTTTGCTCCATGTCGAATAATACCAGCTCTCTCTACCTTTGTACCAATCATAAAGCCAGGAACATCAGCAAGGAACAATAAAGGAATATGGAAAGCATCACATAGCTGAATAAACTTTGCTGCTTTGTCGGCAGAATCCACAAATAATACCCCGCCTTTTACTCTCGGCTGATTTGCAATAATACCTACTGCTCTTCCTCCAATTCTTGCAAGTCCAGTTATTAATTCTGCAGCAAATAGTTTTTTTATTTCAAAGAAGCTGCCTTCATCTATTAATGTATCAATACATTCATACATATCAAATGGGGCATTTTGATTTTTAGGAATGATTTCCTCTAAATCACGACCTTCTCTCGGCTGTGTTACTGCAAGTTTCTTTGGTTTCTCCTTAAAGCTAGCAGGGAAATACGTAAGGTATTTTCTCGCTGTTTCGATTGCTTCCTCTTCACTTAATGCAAGTATATCCCCACACCCACTAACCGTACAATGCATATGGGCTCCGCCCATTTCCTCCAATGTTACTTTTTCACCTATTACCTTTTCCGCCATTCGTGGTGATCCTAAATACATGGATGCATTTTTATCAACCATAATGACAATATCGCAAAAAGCCGGAATATATGCTCCACCAGCAGCAGAAGGACCAAATAACAAACAAATTTGTGGTATCATACCAGAAAGCTTGACTTGATTATAGAAAATCCTTCCAGCCCCTCTTCTATTCGGAAACATTTCAAGCTGATCAGTAATTCTCGCACCAGCAGAATCAACTAAATACAATAATGGCACTTTTAGTTTTTCAGCTGTCTCTTGAATACGAATAATTTTTTCTACTGTTCTTGCTCCCCAAGATCCAGCTTTAACAGTAGAATCATTCGCCATGACACAAACAGTTTCTCCATTTATTTTTCCAATGGCTGTGACAACTCCATCAGCAGGCAAATCTTTCTCCATACAGTTTGCAAATTTACCATCCTCTTCATAATTACCGTTATCAAAAAGGATTTCTAATCTTTTTCTTACAAAAAGTTTATTTTGACTTTGGAGCTTTTCATGATACTTCTGATGTCCGCCAGCTTCAATTTCCCTGCTTTTTTCTTTCAACTTTTCAACTAAAGTATGTGTAGCTGTCATTCCTTCTCCCCCCTATTCAAGTACTACTAGTACGTCGCCTTCATTTACAAAATCCCCAATATTTACTTTAATCCCCATAACTTTACCAGCACCTTGACTTTCCACTGGTATTTCCATTTTCATTGACTCCAACATACAAACCTCTTGTCCAACAGTAACTACATCTCCCGCTTCAACCATTACATTTAAAACTGTTCCTGCCATTGATGATATAATTTCTTTCATTATCTTTTCCTCCTAGTTTTTCGTAAAAGATTTTTGTGTTAAGAAGCTTGTAGAATAATTGCCTTTTTGAAATTCAGGGTCCTTCAAAACTTCATTAAAAAGTAGGGCATTTGTTTTTATTCCTTCTATTTTTAGCTCGTTAAAAAATTTACTAGCCTTCGTGATTGCATCCTCCCTTGTTTCACCGTGTATAATACATTTGGCAATCATTGGGTCATAATAAGGAGTCACAATGGAGCCTGACTCATAACCAGGATCAACACGTACCCCATGAAAGCTATTCCATTCAAACAATTCAATTTTTCCTGGTGAAGGTAGAAAGCTTTTTGGATCTTCTGCATACAATCTAAATTCGATTGAATGACCTGAGCTTCTAATATCTGTTTGAAGCAGTGGCAACTTTTCACCTCGGGCCACAAGAATTTGCCATTTCACAAGGTCAAGACCAGTAATCTGTTCTGTAACTGGATGCTCTACTTGAAGCCTAGTATTCATTTCTAAAAAGTAGAAGTTTTCCTTTTCATCAACAATGAATTCAATCGTTCCTGCATTTTTATAGTTAACAGCTGAAGCTGCTTGAAAAGCTGTCTCAAACATTTTTCTCTTCCCATCCTCTGACAGGAATGGGGAAGGAGATTCTTCAACCACCTTTTGATGTCGTCTTTGTATTGAGCAGTCTCTTTCAAACAAATGAACGATCTGGCCATGATGATCTCCAAAGATTTGAACCTCAACATGTCTAGCGTTTTCGATATATTTCTCAATAAAAACTTCTTCTGAACCAAAATAGGCTTTAGCACGGGCTTTTGTAGATTCATAGGACTTGGCGAGCGCTTGCTCATTTTCACAGCGCACCATACCAATTCCTCCACCTCCACCACTCGCTTTCAGCATTACTGGGTATCCCATCAACTCCGCAAGTCTGCTTGCCTCTTCAAATGTAGATGCACCTTCCTCACTTCCAGGTACTACAGGTACACCAGCAGCCATCATTGTTCTCCTTGAAACAATTTTATCACCCATTAATTCAATTGTTTCAGGATCTGGACCAATAAAGGTGATTCCTGCTTCCTTCACAGCCCTTGCAAAATCTGCATTTTCAGAATTAAAACCATAGCCAGGATGGATGCCATCAACCTCTTCTTTTTTAGCGATTTCCAGAATCACATCTGTTTTTAAATAAGATTTACTTACAGGCGCTTCTCCGATACAAAACGCGTAAGTTGCCTTTTTAACAAAAAGTGAATCCTTATCTGCTTCAGAATATACAGCAACTGTTTCAATTCCCATTTCATGGCATGTATTTATGATCCTTAAAGCAATTTCTCCCCTATTTGCAATTAATATTTTCCGCACGCTCTCTCCCCTTTCTATACTCTTGATGTAAAAGTTGTTCAAAAAATCTTAAACTTCTTAATTGCACTTACATTTTAATATATTTCTACAATCTTCTGTCTTTTTCCTTCTTAATTTGTAAACGCTTCCGAATTTTTTATAACGCACAACACATCATTCAAAAAAAATATCGGTAAAGGACTGATTTTTAATTACATGCAGAATTATTAGTTTTTTTGTTATATAATAAGTTTATAGAAATAACTCACCTACATTTTTTTGTTAGAACAAATATATATTAGGATAGTAACATTATTAAAGATCTCAGCGGAGGAGGAATACAAATGGACTATAAAGTTGAAAAGCTAATTGTAAATTACAAAACACTGGAAGAGTTTAAAAAGTTCAAAGAATACGGTTTACAAGAGCTATCAATGCTCGAAGACCTCGAAGCCAATATAATTGAAAACGATAGTAAATCTCCCTTTTACGGAATTTACTTTGGAGATAAATTAGTTGCAAGAATGAGTCTTTATCAAGTGGAAAAAAATTTTGACAGATATTTCGATCCTTCACAGGATTATTTAGAGTTATGGAAGCTTGAGGTTATTCCTGATTATCAGTATAAAGGCTATGGAAGTGCGCTCGTAGAATTTGCAAAAAGTTTCGGTCTGCCAATAAAGACAAATCCAAGAGTAAAATCAGCTGATTTTTGGATCAAAATGGGCTTTTCCTCCGTTCATTATGATATGGAACGTGACCGGGGGGAAAATCCTCTTGTTTGGATTCCTGAAGGTGTTACGGAACAGTCACATTAGTTCATTAATAAATTTGACATCCCTAAAAGCTTAGAAAAGCGGACAAAAATTTTTGTCCGCTTTCTTTCATTACTCCCCATAGAATTAAACCTTAGCTTGAGTATCGTCATTTCTTAATCCAACCATTTTCCTTGCTCTTTCCATTATTTCTATTAATGCTTTATAATCCTTCTCAATAGCGTTTAATTCTTTTATCAACTTTTCATTTTCTGATGCAAGATAGTACAATTGCTTTTCGAGTTGTTGAATTCGCTTTTCATATGATGTAATATCTTCGCTTTGCAAACCATATTTTTCAGCTCTTTCGTAAAGCACCTTTAAATAGCTGACCAAATCTTCAAATCCCAATATTTTTTTATTTTCATCATTATAAGCCGGAGGAACTTCAAGAGTTAATGATGCGTGATCAGATTCTACATGCTCCTCCGAATTATCCATTTGATGATTATATTTTCTTTCTTTTCGCTGTTTTTTTGCGAGTTCAATGCCTGATTTATATTGTTTTCTTACATAAGAATTCCAGCGAAAACCACAAGCTGCGGCAGTTCTCGAAAGCTTTTTCCCTACCATTTCAAATGCTTGCAGTTGTGTTCCCCCTTCTCTAATATGACGAAGCACCAATTCAGCAAGCAGCAAATCTTCATCATTAGACCAAGCATCCTGACGAGTTGAAGACATCGGAATATCCCTCCTATTGTTTTTTATTTATACATATGCTTATGCTAGAAAAGATAGACTGATATCCTGCTTGAATCTTTACAAAGAATTGCAAATTTCCTTTACTTTATACCTAAAAATTTAGCAACCTGCTTATGATGTGCTTCATCTTCCCATAATTCAGAGCATCTGCGAACTTCTTCCTTAACTCTCTCTTTAAGACCAGCTTTTTCCCATTTATTTATAAACATCATTTTATATGCCTTTAAAACATTTACATCTAAACGAAGCATTTTTTCTAAAAAATGCTTACTGCTTTCCAGTAAATCACCATCGGCAATCATTTGCACAAATCCAAGATCCTCTAATTGTTTAGTATCATATAGTGATGCTTCCATTAACATCTTCATAGCATTTGCTGGCAATAGCTTCTCAGATACAAAAGTTCCTCCTCCCCATCCTGTAGTAATAGCTAAAGTTCCTTGGATAAACCCTGCCTTCACATTCTTTCTTGCAATCCGAAAATCACAAGCAGAAGCTAGCTCACAACCACCACCAACAGCTGTCCCGTTTAGTAGGGCAACCGTTGGCTTTTGCAAATAGAATAGCTTGACTAGTAAATCGGACATTCTATTTAACATCTCAAAGGCTTCATCTTCAGTTCTTAAGCAATGAAAAGCCGATAAATCACCACCTGAACAAAATGCCAGATCTCCTGCACCTGTGATAGCAAACACTTTAACCTTTTTGTTATTTGCCAAATTAAGTGCATGCTCCAAACCATCCATAATTTCATAATTTACCGCATTCCTTTTTTCCGGTCTGTTAATAGTAAACAATAATATTCCATTAGAAAATTCTTCCACTATATACGGTTTCATAACTTCCTCCATTTAATCATTTTTTTCCTCCGCTTTATTCTATCATCTTCATAGTAACAAAAATTAACATAACCCAATAAAGTTATTCTTCCATTAGCGTGGTTTTTCTTTATCCCCAACTTAAACATCCTTTATTATTCTGAGTATTGAAGCAGGGTCTTATTGCCAGTTAATCTGCGATAAACGTCGAGTCAATTCTAAATTAGTGTAAAAAACGATAAAAGCACAAGAACCTATTGTTCTTGTGCTTTTATCAATATGGAATTTAGTTGTTAACAACTTCTTTTCCTTTGTATGTTCCGCAAGCCTTACATACGCGGTGAGCAAGTTTCATTTCACCACAGTTAGGGCATTCTACCATACCCGGAACCTGTAATTTAAAATGGGTACGACGCTTTCTCTTCGCAGTTTTAGAAGTTCTTCTAAAAGGTACAGCCATTCTTCCCACCTCCTTAATGAAAATAAGTGATATTATTCAAAAAGTCTTTACTTCCTTTTTAAACACTCACTACTAAGAAAGTTATGAAGGCCAGAGCATGCTCTAGTTCTTCAATTGCTTCTTTGTTTTTCCTCCAATTATGAATCGGAAGAAGGATCACTTTGATCAAAATAACGAGCAAGTCCGGCAAGACGAGGATCGATGGTATCCTTTTTATCTTGCTCTTGAATGACCTCCCAATCATGTCCAGATTGAGGAGCTCCTTCTTCGCTGCTACCTTCGCAGAACACTTGCATTGGAACCTCGAGTAGCAGGATTTCCTGAATGACCGGCATTAGGTCAATTAGATCACCTTTTACTTGGTGAATTTCCTCTTCTGTTTCGAAATCGAAACTCTTTAAGAGAAATGTTTCAGTAGTTTCTACATTAATTGGAAAATTTACGTCAACTAAAGTACGAGAGCAAGGTAGGGTTAAATGACCAATTATTTTTAAATGAAAGGTCACTTTAGCAGAATCAATATCCGCTCTTCCAGTAATTTTCATCGGTGAAGCATCTCTGATTGTCGAATCAATTGCTTTAATATCCGCAACCTCAACAATTTCATCGATGAGAAATTCCTTGTTTCGATTTTTTTGTAACTGACTTAAAGTCCATTTCATATGAATCACCCCAAGGCAACAAAGGTAATTATAGCTTTCAAATAATTATTTGTCAATAAAATTTCTTTACAGTATAATGTGATCATTATCAGATTATTTTAACCCTTTTATCCTTTTTCAACCATCCTTTTTTATCCTTCACCTCCTCTCTTCTTTTTAAACTAAAATAAGGAGATAAATTAATGAATGCAGTTGGCGTAATTGTAGAATATAATCCTTTCCATAATGGGCATGCCTTTCATCTGTATGGAGCAAAAGAACAGGCAAATGCAGATATTGTTATTGCGGCAATGAGCGGCAATTTCCTTCAGCGCGGTGAACCTGCTTTAGTATCAAAATGGAAACGGACTGAAATGGCTTTAAAAGCTGGAGCAGATATCGTTTTTGAACTGCCATATACTTTTGCTACACAACAGGCTGATTCATTTGCAAGCGGTGCTGTATCAATTCTAGCAGCATCTGGATGCAATTCCTTATGCTTTGGCAGTGAATCAGGAAATATTGACAGCTTCTATCGAACCATTGATTTTCTCAAAAATAATAACGAACTTTTTCAACAAAAAGTAAAATACCATATTGCACAAGGCAATAGTTATCCAAAAGCAACATCTCTAGCCTTTCTTGATCTTATGCCAAATGAAGACATGCTTGATTTGTCTAAGCCAAATAATATTTTAGGTTACCAGTACATACTTTCTGTACAAAAACAACAGGCTTCTATTAATGTTTTTACTGTCTCAAGAAAAAGTGCTGATTACCATGATGCATATTTTTCATCAGAGACGATTGCGAGTGCAACGAGCATTAGAAAGGCGTTATTCTCTGAAAATGGGGATATTTCTTCCGTTAGGCAATATTTGCCTGATACATCATATAATAGCCTACTTGAGTATAAAGCAGAATACGGTCACTTCCATGACTGGGAACAGTATTTTCCATTATTAAAATTCCGGTTAATTCAGACAACACCAGCTCAGCTAAAAAACATTTACGAAGTTGAAGAAGGACTGGAGAATCGATTGATCTCAACTGCTCTAGAGTCTTATACATTCAAACAATTTATGGAAAAACTTAAAACAAAACGCTATACATGGACGAGATTACAAAGGACATGTGTTCACATATTAACGAATACTACTAAAAATGAAATGGATAGGAAGGTTGAAAAAGCATCCTATTTAAGATTGTTAGGAATGACAAGTAAAGGCAGAGAGTATCTAAACAAACATAAAGCGCAGCTAGGCTTACCTTTAATTTCAAAGCTTACCCTGGAGCAAAATGAACAGCTTATGCTTGATATCAGAGCATCTAGAATATATGCATTAGGTACAACAGGAAAAAATCAACAACGCTTGCTTGAAATGGAATTCAAACAGCCGCCTCTCATTTTAAATTAATTTTCTCCAAATAAAGAAAACTCGTTGATTGGTGAGCCTTGGAAAGGCGAAGACAAAGGCGTAGTTGCACTTATCTTGCTCATACATGCCACGTCCTCCCAAAAGGTTCTCTTTTGGTCGTGCGATGTTAATCACTATCGAAGCCTTCCTTGTCCTGTCCGTCGCACTTAATTCCTAAAATCGGCAACTACGTCGAATCATCTTCTACGCTGGCAATTTATACTTTAATGTGCAAAAAAAGCGGCGTTTCGCCGCTATTTTGATTTTAACTCTTGCAAATATTCAATTGCTTCATCAAATGTATCTACTGGCACAATTTTCATATCTGACTTTATGTCTTTTGCCGTTTTTACTGCAGCTTGGTAGTTTGAGTCATTAGCCCCATTTTCATTTGGAGCAAAAAAGATTTCAGCACCCGTTTTATCTGCAGCAACAATTTTTTGTTCAATCCCTCCAATTTCCCCCACATTCCCATTCGAATCAATTGTTCCAGTTCCGGCAATTTGATAGCCTCTAGTTAAATCTTCTTCAACTAGTTGATTATATATTTCTAATGAGAACATAAAACCAGCAGATGGACCGCCAATTTCTTCAGTATTAATGGTTACATCTGGCGTAACCTCAATTTCTTTATCGTCAACTAACGCAATTCCAACACCTATTTTTTCGGTTTCTGGAATTTTTGCTACAGGAATTTTAACTTCTTTAATTTCTTTAAGCCGTTCTATTGTAAATATAACTTCATCGCCTTCATTTTTTCCAGAAACATATTTAATAAATTGCTCCGAAGATTCGAATTCCTGACCATCAACTTTAAAAATACGATCTCCTGCTTTTAGCTTCCCATCAGCAGGCATATCCGGATATACATTTAATACAAAAATACCATTATAATGATATTTAATTGGAATTCCTGCTTTTTTATAAGCGGTTTCGATAGCAGCTTGTTTAGAAGTGGCCATTAAATGCAGCTGGCGGACATTATATTCCTCTTCCGTTTCATCCTCTCTTCTTATTGCTTTTATAGGAAAAATTTCCTGATATTTGCTTAGCTTCGCTATTGCATATGAATAAATATTCGCCTTTCCCATTCTCACTGTTGTAAGCATGAAACTTCCTTGTTCCTCATACCCATTCTCAACCTGTATTATCGGTTCGAGCTCTTTAGCCAAACCTGGTTTTGAAACATAGTATGGTAAATAGTAGAATGAGCTTAACATTAGGATAATTGCTGCAAATACGAAGGAACGCAAAAAATATTTATTTTTCATTTATTAGGAAACTCCTTCCATTCATTCATTAGTTCTTTTATTTTTTCAATATGCTTGCGAGTTTCCTCTTCTCCAATTCGAATAATATCTTCAATATTGGTAAATGCTCTTGAACTATACATTTCAACTCTTGGTCTAATCATTATATCAGACTCTATTTCCCTATGTGAAACTAATTCCATTTGCATGATGTCCAGACTTTGCATGATTACATCATAAATAGTGGTGATTTCTGTATTTATTTTTACATGGGAAACATCTATTGCAATGATAATATCTGCTCCCATTTCCTTTACAACAGATACAGGAACTCGATCAACAACTCCCCCATCAACTAAAAGACGGCCATTTAGCTTTTCAGGAACAAAAATGCCAGGAATGGAAATGCTTGCTCTAACCGCATCTGCAATCAATCCCTTCGTAAATACTACCTTTTCTCCTGTCATTAAATCTGTCGCAACCACACTTACGGGTAGTTCCAATTGTTCCAGTGTCTTTCCATGTGTAAATACTCGAATAAGCTCCTTAACCCTTTTCCCTGCAATAAATCCCATTTTTGGAATGGTGAAATCCAGATAATACTTTCGTTTAAATGCCTTTGACAATTTATAAAGACGATCAATATTAAGACCAGCTCCGTAAAAACAGCCGACCATTGCCCCCATACTGCTGCCAGCAATTAAATCAATTGGAATTCCTTCTTCCTTCAATATCTTAATAACTCCTAAATGAGCGAAGCCGCGAGCTCCACCTGATCCGAGTGCCAATCCTATTCTCGGCCGCTGCAAAAAGAATTCCTCCTCCCAAATCATAGAACATATTTTTTATCTGCTTATTCAATTTTAGAATAATACCCTGCTAGTGAGTAGCTAGATGTTCATCCAATTGCTGATACTTATCATGTTTCAATCTTATGGTCTATTTTAATATTCTATGAGTATATTGATTTATAGAGGACAAAGCTGACAAGTAGTGCAGATAATTTTGGCATTATTACTAATCACCTTTTTTACAAATATTTTTTAACATATGCAGTTCGAAAATTACATAAATGGGGCACTTCATATTAATGTGTTTTTCGAAGAGCTGTCAAAAAAGTTAGTTCATCTTTTGAGGGAGGCTTTGCCTGTGTTTCGTTCCAAATTAAAAACAATCATTCTTGCACTTTCCGTTACGATGATGGCTATTGCACTCATATCTTTTCCTCAAGAGTCAGTTGATGCTTCAATTAGAGGTCTAAATATGTGGTGGGAAATTGTATTTCCTTCCCTATTACCTTTTTTCATCGTTTCAGAAATGCTAATTGGATTCGGAGTAGTAAGGTTTATAGGTGTCCTACTCGAGCCACTTATGCGCCCATTATTCAGAGTTCCTGGAGTAGGCGGATTTGTCTGGGCCATGGGTATGGCTTCTGGTTACCCAGCAGGTGCAAAATTAACAGCAAGACTAAGACAAGAAAACCAAATAACAAAAACGGAAGCTGAACGACTGGTTTCCTTTACCAATTGCTCTAATCCATTATTCATTTTTGGAGCTGTTTCTGTTGGCTTTTTTAATAATGCTAAACTAGGAATTATTCTTGCATTAGCTCATTATCTTGGCAATTTTACGGTAGGACTAACCATGAGATTTTATGGACGAAAAAAAGAAGAAAGTAATCAAGAACAAAAAAGAAAACCATCTTTAAAACATGCATTGTCAGTACTTCACCGCACAAGAATTAATGATAATCGGCCAATTGGAAAGCTGCTTGGGGATGCGGTTATGTCCTCCATTCGAACATTGCTTATGATTGGAGGATTTATTATTCTATTTTCTGTAATAAATAAATTATTATTCCACCTCGGAATTACTGCTTTTTTAGCGAGTGGATTAGAAGTCATTTTATTAGCTTTTCGCTTACCTGTTGAATTAAGCACCCCTTTTATTTCGGGGATTTTCGAAATAACACTTGGCAGTCAAATGACTAGCCAAGTTCAAGAAGCCACATTAATGCAGCAAGCAGTCATTACTAGTTTCATATTAGCTTTCAGTGGGTTTAGTGTTCAAGCGCAAGTAGCAAGTATACTTGCCCAAACAGATATTGATTTTAAACCATTCTTTATTGCGAGAATCTTTCATGGTTTATTTGCAGCAATATATACAGCTATCCTCTGGAACCAAGTTTTCGAGCGTTTTTATAATTCTGAACAACCTTCTAAGGCTATCCCTGTTTTCTTAATAGGTGAAAATTCTTGGCTGCAAAGATGGTTTGCTTTCTTGACCGAGATTGGTCCTCTTTTTACAATTTTTGCACTATTAGCCTATACCATTTTACTTTCCAGCCGAATAGGAAAAGTCAACAAGTACTAAAACAACTGTATTTGATTGTTTTAGAAAAACTTGACGTTCGCCAAGACCTTTTTGGAAAATGCCTTAGTTTTCTTATGCGATCTTATTAGCAGATTTTAAATTGAAAACACACCTTACTTTAGTACATTAATAAACTTAAACTTTCCTGTTAGCTAAAAACAAACGAGCACAAAATGTGCTCGTTCATTTTAATCCTGAAATTTATTTTTCAATGCCTTTTCAACAGTCGGAGGCACTAGCTCAGAAATTTTACCATTATATTTAGCAACTTCTTTTACAATACTAGAGCTTAAGAAAGAGTATTGGTTATTAGTCATAATAAAAAAGGTTTCTATTGTATCATTTAATACTCGATTCATTGAAGTAATTTGCATTTCATATTCAAAATCAGAAACTGCTCTAAGCCCACGAATAATGGCACTTGCTTTCACATTGCTGGCATAATCGACAAGCAATCCTTGAAAAGAGGCAACCGTAACATTTGGAATATCCTTTGTTACATCCTTTATCAACTCTAATCTTTCGTCAACAGTGAATAGCGGATTTTTTGAAGAATTGTTTAGTACAACAACATGAATTTGCTCAAATACCTTTGCCCCTCTTCGAATGATATCTACATGTCCGTATGTAATCGGGTCAAAACTCCCAGGGCAAACCGCGATACCGCCCATAAAAATCCCCCTTAAAATTTATATATGGTTATAGCAATAATTCCATAAGTCTCGTGTTTTTGTTTGAATAATTTTCCTACATTATCAGGTAACAGTATTTCAGAGCCATGCTCACAAACGATGGTACCAGATTCACTAAGTAGGTTATTTTCGTTAATTAATTCAAGAAGCTTTAAGAGCTGCTGCTTTTTATAAGGAGGATCCAAAAAAATAATATCAAAAGCTAGTTCCCTTTTTATTAACGCCTTAATCGCTCTTTCTGCTTCATTTCGATAAATTTCAACTTTATCTTCAAATTCACAAGTTTTTACATTTTCGCGAATAGTCTGAATTGCTTTTCCATCCATATCCACAAAAATAACCTTTTCTGCCCCTCTACTTAATGCCTCAATCCCGAGACCTCCACTTCCGGCAAATAAATCCAGTCCCATTCCACCGTCAAAATAGGGTCCGATAATATTAAAAATTGCTTCTTTCACTTTATCTGTGGTTGGCCTAGTTGAATTACCTGGTACTACCTTCAATGTTTTCCCTTTACGTGTCCCTGAAACTACTCTCATTTTCATCACCACTATCAATTGAACAAATTCATTTTTTCCTTCCTATCCTATCATAATTTTTTCCCAATCGCCAACTTGTTTTACCTCGTATTTTCCTAATCTAAAACAAAATGCTCGATGTTTATAATTCAGATTCATATTGATTTTGTTGATGGAAAAAATTATCCTTTATCGTGTATATCAAAAGCTATTGTGGAGATAATGTTAGTAACAGCATCTATTCGAGGATGTTGTTGCCAACCGCGGAGAAGACTTACGTTTCCCCATAAGTTCTTCCTCCGGTTTCTCCTCTCCCTTTGCCTTCTATCCTATAAAAGGATATAGAAGGACCCTGCAGAATTCTGCAGGGTTTTTTCTTTCCAGCCTATTTGTGTTTTACAAAGAAATATTAATTTCCTCATTACCTACTTCTATATTTACCTTAAATAGTGTTTCAATCCACTCTTTATTCATATAGATATTACCATTTACATTTAATAATGGACTCTCTAATAAACCATAATCCTCTTCATTATAAATAAATATGTTTCGATTCAAAAAGAATCTATAGCTGTTACTCCCTTTTGCTAAGAGAATCGTTTCCTTATCAGACAGAATTTGCACATCGTATCCAAGAGCTTTCATTGTTTGAACAAATGGAAATAATCTCTTATCTTGTTCAATAACAACCTCAATATCCTTTTCCTCTTTACCAGATACGATAACTTTTCTAAAATCATAAAAGTAAAGAGGAATAATAGATTCTGTACTTTCTCCATTTGAAACGAAAAACTTTGATTTCCACCCTTTAAGCTCGCTTAAGTAATGATCCAATTGCTTCAGAGTTAATATTTCTGAACTTTCACTAGCTTTTTTGAAAAAAGAATTTAATTCCTCTTCGGAAAGCTTGTTACCCAATTCCTCAATTATTGCTTTGCCTTTTGCAGTCTTTGCTGCTTGATTTGTCGTATATGAGGTAAAAACATCTATTATCCAGTTTTGATCACTAGAAATATCCTTAAATTTTTTTTCGAAATAATAATTGATTAATTTTTGATTAAGTTCATCTTCATTTGTTTTAGGGCTTACTATCATGATTCCTTTTCCGTTCTCTTCACGATATTGGTCAGTAAAAACAACAGAAACAAAAGGAATTCCTTTTAATCTTTTCATTTCTTGAATATGATTCATATTTTCTAATCCTTGGCCGCCATAGTAAAAAACCTTCTCCATATTACTCTGCTTCATTTGAATTGGTTTAGGCTGCCAATACAAGGAAGATGCGTTACCAATTCCTTCAAAGTAATAATAATCGATTAAATCCATTTCTTTGAAACCTTTTATCGGAGCACCTGCTATCCAAGTCCCTCCTCTTCTCGCATTATCGATAATTTCTATTGAAGAGCTAGTAATAACCAGATCAGGTATACTTGTTACCCATTCATTTAGTAAAAAGGCCGACCCATTCGTTTGTACGGGTATCGTGTATTCAAATACTAACTCATTTTGATTCGCTTTAAAGGTATAAGGATTTTCATCCCCCGAATCGCATGGTTTCCCTTTCTTATCCTTACAGGACCAACGGAAAAGCGAATCAGGCTTTGAAACCTTGTATTCCTTTCCTGACATAAGCCCACTTATTTTTTGCGAAATTTGCAGTTCCTTTTCATTAGAATAAACAGTAATTTCTTGAATCGCTCTTTCAGAAGATTCACTATTTAAATCATTTTGCTTAGAATATGCTTTCCATTGCCATAACAACATTCCTCCAATGAATGTAGTCATAGCAATCAATACAAGTAAAATTGATTTCCACATTGGCATTCACCTTCATTATCAATCTAACATAACCATAACAAATCCCTCGACAACAGTCACATAAATTTTGCAAAAATAGACAAAAAATCGCTATTTATTTACAATATGGTGATTATATATTTAGTAATTATGCTTCAATTTCTTCTTTGGAAATGATAAAGTATGGATGGATAGTGACTATGTATGTATTTCCCTTTTCTAAAGGAGGAGTTTTGACTTGATTCAAAGATTTATCGAGCTTGGGGAAGGCTATTCAGATATTTATGAATTGATTGAAATTGCAAAGACAAACAAACATCGACTTTCTCACATGATGGCCTTTCACACAGTCATTGAAAACAAAAATATGACTTCCCTTGCAGTCATTTTAACCCCTAATTTACCTGGCAGCTTTCAACCACTATATGTATGCAGAGAAGGAATCCCAAATCCTAATTTTTTACCTAACAAGAGGTATGATTTATTTGCATCTGCAGCATTAGATCTCAATAAGAAAGTAATGCAAATTGATATTAAACCATCAACACATTTTGCAGATAAAGAGTTATTTTATCAATATTTAATCGGAATATTAAGACTGAACCATTATATTCCTCCATTACAATAAGACTCTGTTGAAGCTTAATGGTAATATTTACACTTGTTGATTGTAGCGGAAGGCGCGAGATCCTCGAAAACGCATTCGCATTTCCTTCGTGCGATGTTTATTCGGGGGAGATTATTCAACGTCCTGCGGGAAATGCGTGTCCAGGGGAGACTCCGCAAGAGCGCTCTTCGACGAGGAGACTCCCCGACCGATCGCGATCGCTGAGCGCCTGCAGTAGAAATCAACAACAACGTTTAACAAAGCCTACAATAAAAAGATGAGAGGTTTTTCCTCTCATCTTTTTATATTCCCATTTTATAATCGTATTCTTTTGCCTTATCAGGTTTTGAATTCTCGAATTCCATTTTTAAAAATGGCTTGTAAGAAGGCTCAACCAATTTAACAAAAGAATAAGAACTAATTTTAGACATTATGTCATCAGTATCAACAAGATCACAATATAAAACCACATATTTCAGACGTTTAGAAACATAATGAACATTACCAAATCTTCTTAACATTTTTGCCTGTTTCAATGAATAAAGCCAGACAATGATTCCTTGCCGTTGACCCAGCATATTTACTTCCCCTTCAATACAATTATTATTATTAGTCTAGCATACAAAAACAATAATTTTCAATGGGCTTTAAAAAGATCAATATCAGAATAATGAGTTATATTTATTTGTGATTAGAAAAACTTGGCGAATGCCTTAGATCTTCTTATGCGATCTTTTTTAGCAGATATTTAATTTGGGCACACACTTTACTTTACCTATTAGGTAATGAATACTCACTGATTGATGAGCCATAGCGCGGTGAAAACAGAGGCGTATTTGCACTTTCGCGCTCATACATGCCACGTCCTCCCAAAAGCTTCTCTTTTGGACTGCGATGTATCTCTGACGAAGCTTTCCTTATCCTGTGGCATTCGCCCGATTAGGACATCCTATCCATCTGTGCTAACAATTTATGATTTCTTAACATGTAAAAAACGGCATGGAAAACACTCCCATGCCAGATCATTAAGAACAACCACAGCTTCCTCCCGTTCCACAGCCTCCTCCACAGCTAGATAAACTATCGAAAAAGGGATTTCCAGTTGGAACCTTTATTTGCTCTGAAACTGAGCGACCGATTAAAATGCTCACTTCATCTAAAATACTTTGCAGTTCATTTTCAGCCTTTCTAAATTCAGCAACATACTCATCCATATCCATTTCTCTTTTTAATTCTCGGATCGATTTCATAACAGTTTTATATTCTGGATGGTATTTCCCGAATCGCTGAACTTCTTCATATAGCTCCTTTATTTTCACAAAGGCACTTATTTTACGTTGTGTTTCTTTGCTATTCATTAATCTATCTAAGCAATGGCGGTAAAAATCCGCCTCTACTGAGTTAATTATCATATTCGCAATTTTATTAGCTGTATCCAATATTTCAACTCTTTCAGTTGTCGCAAGCAAAGTTACGCTCACCTCCGACTCATATTTTACCATGAAACACTGGAATTCAAAAGCTATGGTATCGTTACAAAAAATTCTTTATTCATAAATGGAGATGAATTTTCCCCTTTTACAACCTCTAGTTTTAGACGATGTGTCCCTGCTGATAAATCTTTAACAATGAATGCTGCTGTTGAAAATTCCTCTCTTTTTTTACCATCAATATATAAAATTATTTTTCCCTTATCTGTTGAACTTGATTCTCTGAAGGTTACCCCATTTACAATACATTCAATCAGAACATCCTTCCCTTTGACTTGATGCTTTACAAAAAAAGGTGTATTAATAGGAGCTACAGCACCAATAACTGGAATCTCATTATTAAGTTTGATAAATTGAACATGTTGAGAGACAATTTTCGTCTCTGGCTTAGGCTTGTCCCTATGACAGCCTGAAACTATCAGTAACAAGGATGAAATTATATATAAATAAGCGAAATTTTTCATTTGCAAACTCTCCTTATCTGTAAAGTACACTAATGTATGTAAATATTGTTTACCTTGTTTGCAAATTTTACTCAATATGAATAGATACGTTTGAATGAAAGTTTGTACACTATTAATAATTAATGTGTTTAACTTCCCTGTTGATTTTGCAGGCACTAAAGCGTAGCGGGCGGGCGGAAGCCTCCTCGTCGCTATCGCTCCTGCGGGGTCTCCCTTTGACTCGCTTCTCCCGCAGGACGTTGAATAATCTTCCCCGAATAAAAATGCGAATGCATTTTCGAGGATCTCGCGCCTGCAGCGAAAATCAATAACAAAATAGCATTATCTACACTGGGCTTTAACATATCCAATAAATAAAAAGCTCTCTCATATGTAGAGAAAGCTTTCGTTAAGATTTTGTATTCATCGCTTGAAACATACTCATCATCATAGTGGCCATTTGCACACCATTTGTGAACTTCTCAACCTTATGAGGTATTGTTTTCCTATAGTAATTTAACGAAGTAACTTCGAGTGCTTGAAGATCATATGGATTACGTGACAACCTTCGATACCACTGAGGCTGCTCCCTAATAAAACTCTGTAATTCTTGATTTCTTTCAAGATAATCAATAATTTCTCTTCTCATAGTTACATGTCTTCCCCTTTACTAATCTTTATTAAACACAAAAGGATTTTTCGGCTTCTGATCTATACTTTTTGGCTGATTGATTTGACCTCCTCCTTGAAATTGTGAAATAACGCCTTGAACTGTTGATAAAGCCTTACTTACATTTTGAATATATCCCTCCATTTGGTTTGGATCCATTTTCTTTAATGAATCCATAATATTTGTCATCCAGTCCGATTTTTTTTCTTCAGAAAGCGTTTCTTTATGATTCTCATTTCTGAAAGTATCCCATCTAGAGTCATCCTCTCCAAGCAGGTACCAATCTTCAAATAATTCCTGCAAAGTATGTTTGCCTGATCTTACCTCTTGAATAATTTTCGGATTATTCTTTACAAATCCCTTAAATTGCTCAATAGATGGATGAAGCTTCTTCTTAGTCATTTGCTTTCTTCACCTCGGTTTGTTACAAATGCCTATAATATTTTATGAAGGATTATGAAAAAGGTGAAATTTTCTTGATTAAACTAAAAAAAAAACCAAATTTAAAAAATAGTGATTTTAATGGTACTATAAATGCAGACTATTTCTGAAAGGTGAAATCAAAAATGAATAATCAGCTTAATGAGCTTATCAAGGCGTGTATAGAAAATGCAACAGAAGAAGAATTAGAAGTACTCACTACCATTCTTTCTGGATTTCAAAAAAAACAAAAACAAATAAACAGTTCTTACGTAGGCGGTTTACTTCATATGGAAAGAACGATTCAGGATGAAATTTGTGAATTAACAGTGCCTCTTAGCCCTTTTCTTCATAATTCTTTAGGTATCGTCCACGGAGGAATGACAGCTACTATTATTGATTCTGCCATGGGAACATTAGCTAACAGCTTGCTACCAGACGGCTTTAGTGCTGTTACAACTCAACTTAATATTCATTATTTATCTATTGGAAATGGGGATTATCTACAATGTAAAGCACATATTGATCATAAAGGAACAAAGACAATGGTCATTTCTGCAGATGTATATCGATCTGATAAAAAGAAAGTAGCCCAAGCAACTGGCAGCTTTTTTATTATTAAGAATAAAAAACAATAATTTGGTGATGTGGATATGGTAACTGCTATAGTAATACCTTTAATTTGTATTTATTTTTACTGGCTTACCAAAAAGGAAATGCGTGATAGTCATCAAAAGTGGTTACTATTAAAGAATGTTGCTGAAGAGGCAATGATTTCAGGTGAAATCGTGCATATTAGCGGACAAAAACAGAGATTTTCCTATCATCGTTTTGTTTATGTACATGAACTAACCATCCAATCTGAACTTAAAAAATGGAAAGTGAAAAAAATAATCCCCATTGAAAAGGGTTTTCAAATTTCTCATTTAAAAATAGGAACAATCGTCCGAATTTATGGTAATTGGAAAAAAGATTATTTCGTTGTTAGCAGAATTCAAAATATGAAATAAAAAAGAGCTTGTACAACATATGTGCAAGCTCTTTAAAGTAAAGATAAGATATGATATAAAAATAATAAATTATTCCTGCCATTTTTCAATAAAATTTTGCGTGTAATGCTTTTTATATACACCAACCCCAAGGTGAGTAAATTGTTCATTTAACAAGCTTTCCCTATGACCCTTACTATTCAGCCAACCTTCAACCACAGCAGCTGCATCCATATAGTTTGCTGCAATGTTCTCACCTGCAATTTGATAAAATACACTTCCAGCTTCTAAACGATCTGACAGATCGCCGAATTCTTCTGATATGTGAGAGAAATTCTTACTTTCAAACATATCTTTACTATGAGCTAACGCTACAGCTGCTGTTTGTTCATCCCATTCTAAAGGATTTAAATCGTTTCGGACACGGATAACATTTGTAATATCAAATATCTGCCTTTCCTTCCCTCTTACTACTTCTTCCTCATTAACTGGCATTTCATCATTTGCATCAAGCAATTCGCCTCTATATACCATTTCATAAGGGTGTTGCTTTATTAAAGTCGCGGTATCCAAGACTCTTATACTTGATAAAGTTCCACTAAATTTATCTAAATAGAGCTGAGCGAAAATATCACCGATCTTAATAAGAGGACGAGTATTCAAATCATCCTCGGATAATTCAAATTTATAAGAACTATTGTCATAATCAATACTAATAGTTGTTTCAAGTATAGTGGCAGAATAAATATCTGCGATTGGCTGGCCAATCTTAAAAGGAGGAATGTGACTATCTGAACCAGTCGCGTAAATAGTTACTATTTTATCATCATTTACTCCAACCTGAACATAATTATTCTGATTTATTGGATAAATCCACCACTCATACCCGTAAAGAGATGGATCTTTTCTTGTTGGATTTCCCATAATATTAATTAAATGATTGGTAGATTTCCCAATAATACTAATTAAACCTTCTTCTGGCATTTTAATTGTTGCTGCATTAAGCAAGGAATCATTTTCCTCAAGGTCATCGTCCACTTTTGGATTTGAAACAACCCCATTTATTAATACATCTTCTTTTTTGTGCGATCCAATATTAAAATATAGACCAATTATCAGTAAACTTGAGATGATTATTAATATTCGAATAAGAATCCTCAGAATTCTGCCTCCTTTCTATCATTTTATTATATATATATGTTCACTTCTTGATATTAGTATATCATTATCAAAATTCTTTTTAATAGAAAGACCAGAAAATTCTAATAAGATTTTACCTTGACTCTTTTAAATATAAAGTCGAAAGACCTACATTCAACTAATACAATTATACACAAAAAGAACACCAGTAAGGTGTCCTTTTTGTGTATAATTGTATTTTAATGTTCCTATCTTTCTAAAATAAAACATAAAACGTTTACAAAAGTTTCTAAACTTTACGAACGCTATACTTTTCACATCAATGTTGAATTTGATTGTTTGCCTCTGAAATATCTGAAAGAGCCTCTCCTGCTTTTTCATCAGTTAATTTGTGAAGTGCAAAATCACCAAGTGATACGATTCCTATTAATTTTTCACCATCAACTACTGGTAAGCGTCGAATTTGATGCTTTGCCATTAGACTAGCAGCTTCATGTGCATCAGTATCTTTAGTGACAGTAACGAGTTCCTTACTCATAATATCTTCAACTTTGGAAGAAGGGGGATTCTTATCTGCAACACATCGTATAACGATATCACGATCTGTTATCATTCCAACAAGCTTTTCATTATCCACGATTGGAATTGCTCCAACATTTAATTCCTTCATTTTCACAGCAACTTCATATATATTATCTAATAAAGAGCAACAATCAACATCATTAGTCATAATATCCTGTATTTTATCCATTTACTTAATTTCCTCCTTCAATTCTTTGAATAATAAAAATGGTCCAATAATGGCCATGAATACCACCTTCTGCATAGCCAATACCTATATGTGTAGCCCTATTATCTAACACATTTGCTTTGTTCACAGTAGAATCCATCCAAGAAAGATGTATTTCTTCAGCAGATGAATATCCGGCCCCAATATTTTCTTTTACCTGCTTAAAAGGGATCTTAAAAGCCTTTAACATTAATGTAGAATCCCCAAATGTTGGTGAATTATGCGAAACATATTCTTTTTTCAGCATATCAATGGATTTCTGTCTAGCAAGATAGGATAAAGTAGAGTCAATAATTAATGGCTTTAATCCATATCTCTGTCTCTCACTATTAGTTAGCAAAAATAGTTTTTTTTCCTTCTGACTAAGAGTTATTTCTTCTCTTGAAACATAACTTCTAGGAATAATTATGGTTTGTCCTGGAAATATTAGATCTGGGTTTTTAACATGTGGATTACTTTTTATTATACTTTCAAGTTTTAAATCGTGATTTAATGCTATACTCCAAAGTGTATCTCCTTTAATTACGAAATATGTAGACTTTGCTGATACACTATTTGCAATAGATATAAACAGTAAGAAACTAATAATATATGGTACTCTCCTATTCATCATTCCCTCCTTCCACTCTCTATATTATGGTTTCCAAAATCGGTGAAAACTTGAAGGAAATTCAAATCATTATTTTTCAAAAACAAAATGTTTAAATAATTTCACTGAACAAACCGCCTTTCTTTCATGAATCCGTTGCATCTTCTGCTTATTTCAACTATTATAAGATTTGGATAGCTATTGTTAAGAATTCACATTATTTAACTGTGTACAGTTAATAATGGACTGTTTTTAGGAGGGACAAAAATGAAGTTTGAAAATACGGGGATTGAGAAGAAAAAAGCTGATTTAGTTCGGTTAGATGAAGTAATGCTTTCCAAGGGGCTTGTTCGTGAAGGCCAATGGGATTATGAAAGAGTTACATATGATCGCAAATTTCAATTTAAGGAAGGCATTTACTATTTAAGAGTATTTGGCTATGCTATTGAAGGAGAGGTAGATACTCATAAAGCAGTGATTCAATTAATGACTCCTGTATTAGGAAAACATTATTACCCTCATGGTGTTGAATATGGAGAGGATGAAGTTTTCCCGAAAACACTTGTAAGCCAATGCGAAAAAATTCTAGGAGAACTTAACTCAGAAATCGAAAAGTTTGCAAAATAAATTAGAAAAGCGTAAGCGCCTTGCTCAGCCCCGACAAGCATAAGACAGGTCGACGGGAAAGTTGTTCTTTAACTTTCTTGGCGGACTGGCTTATGACCTCGAGGGGGTAGGCGCTGGAGCTAGACAATTCTCAAACTCGAAAAAGTTATACTTTCTTATTTTAAAAATACAAGCCAAGCCTAATTGAAGTTCTTTAAAGGCTTGGCTTGTATTTTTTACGTATAAAAAAGAATGCCGCTTTTTTAAACGGCATCCTTTTTTATTAGGATATGTTTAAACTTCCCTGTTGATTTCCGCTACAGCCTCTACAGGCAAAGCGTAGTGGACGGTACGGAAGCCTCCTCGTCGCTATCGCTCCTGCGTGGTCTCCCGTTGACTCGCTTCTCCGGTAGGACATTGAATAAACTTCCTTGATCAAACACCGCACGAAAAAATGACAATGCATTTTTGAGGATTTCGCGCCTTCAGCTCCAATCAGCAACAAAATAGCACTTTCAATACTGAGCTTAAACTCAACCTTTCATTAAAAACCTAAGATTGCTTTAATTGCTGAAGTTGTTTCTCCACCTTGATAAAATACATATAACAATAGATAGACTAAAACACCTGTTATTGCTGTAAAAAACCAAATGATACTTGTTATTGGTCCTAATTTTCTATGCTTTGTGAGATTGTTTTTGTAGCCAGTAATTAAAGTTACAATCCCGAACACTGCTCCCGTAGTTGCTAAAGTTATATGAAAGATTAGAAAAATTGTATAATATATTTTAATATTATCGGGTCCACCAAACGCTGTGTTTCCAATAAATACAGTTCTGCTAACATAAATGATAAAGAATATGAGTGCAAATACTGCAGCCAGCATCATTGTTTTCTTATGAGCTTCTATTTTTCTTTGACGAATCTGTCCCCATCCGATTGCAACGGTAATGGCACTTAAAACAATAAAAAATGTACTTATCGTTGGTAAAATTGGCAACGTAAAATTCATTATAACTCCCTCTTTCATCTATTCTCATACACATCATTTTATTAATCAATATTAAGGTGCTATAAACAAGAATGATGCACAAACTTTATTCTATTAGAGAACAATAATTTTAGCAATAAACAAAGCTCTCTTTTTGCAAAAGTTCCTAAATTGTTCAAATAATATATATAAAATGTGATATTTTATATAGCAAATCTTATTTCTTTGTGCCATAAAATGAAAACCTCATCCTTTTTGGATGAGGTTCCTATTAATCAATTGGCTGAGGATTTATTTGATACTGCTTATCAATTTCCTTCTGTTCTTCTTGTTCCTTACGATACCAACTAAAGAATACTTTGGCTAATGCAATACCATACACTACTTCTTGAATGATTTTCATGATAATTCCGCCAAGCTGTTGATCGTATACCACTGAAAGAGAGCTGAACATTTCAGGACCACTCAAGGTTAATCCAGAAAGCGTAGCAGCTGGAACACAAAGTTCTAATGATTTTGACCAAGCTTCAGGATCTGAGTACGTAGCATAAAGAGGAACATCTGCAAAAATGATTAATCCGCAGGCTGGCAATAACAATGCGCCACCAGCAAAAATATATCCAACCTTTTTTAAGCCGTTAAAAGATTTATTTTCCTCTACCTCATTAATTAGAGGCCACCAAAAAATAATTGACATTAAAAACAATAAACCCGTATATGCTGCATGTAGAAACATGTCCGTTTTTACAAAGTCAAAAACTAATGGAATATGATAAATGGAGAAAATCCCATTAAATAGAACCAACGCTATGACTGGCTTAGTTAGAAAAGAAAAAATCTTTTTAATGATATTGTTTTTTAGAAGAGAACGCCAAATCCATGGGGGAATCCCTAAAATAAAAAATTGTGGAATCACTAAGCAAAGAATCGCCATTTGAATCATATGTGCATAAAACATCAGATGACCCATTAAGTCAATAGGAGAACCCTTCACAATATATAATACAATAATCCCTAAGGAAAAATAGATCCCTTGCCTAATCGTTAATGGTTCACTATTTGAAAATCTCTTTCTATATTTAACAGTTACCAGAAAAAAACATATTAGAATTAATGATAAGACAATAAAAAATAATGGGCTCCATAATGCTCGAAAACCAAAAATTTGTATAGCCATTGCATAATCACCCCTAAATTATTACCAATTGAATTTACATTAATAATCACAGTAAAATAACTTGAAATTAATCCTATTATACACTCTTCCATGCACAATAAAGGTATTCAAATATTATTAATATTCCGTCTACATAAAAAGAAAACCGGCTAGACAGCCGATTTTCCTGTTTTTTACCACCAAATAATTGTCATATAGCAAATAATTGTCACGAATCCAACAACCATGCCAGAGTACATGAACAATTTTGGTGCTTCGTGTCCTTCATTACTCATATGCATGAAATAATAAAGCTGAAAAATAACTTGAACAACAGCAAGAATTAAAATAAAAGGAACAATAAACCATCCTGAAAAACCTTCATATGCTACTGCAACGAATGCAACTAATGTTAAGAAAATCATCAAGGCAAATGAAATGACTTGATGTTTCATCTCCTCAGCATTCTTTTTACGGCGATATTCAATGTCTACCCGAGGGTTACCTGAATTTAATTGTTCATTTGTCATCAGTTTATCCCACCATTCCCATTAAATATACTACTGTAAAGATAAATACCCATACAACATCGATAAAGTGCCAATAAAGACTGGCAATATAAAATTTCGGAGCATTGTAAAGGTTTAATCCACGTTTATTGTTTCTAATCACTAAAGCAAGTATCCAAGCTAAACCGAAAGCAACGTGAGCTCCGTGGAACCCAACTAATGTATAGAACGCAGAACTAAATGCACTACTTGTAAATGTATGACCAAATTCATGCACATAATGATTGAACTCGTAAATTTCTAGACCTAAGAAAGATAATCCAAGCAAAACTGTAATCACAAGCCATAATTGCATTTTCTTGAAATTAAAGTTTTTCATATGATACATAGCATATACACTTGTTAAAGAACTTGTTAAAAGTATCATTGTCATCGTAAAAACAAGTGGAATCTCAAATAGATCTTTAGCAAGTGGCATATCACTATTAGGAACTGAATCCTTTAAAGCAAGATAGGTTGCAAAGAGAGAGGCGAAAAGAACCGTCTCTCCTCCTAAGAATAACCAAAAACCTACAAATTTATTTTTTCCCTCGAGGGTTTGTTTTTCAGGCGAAGCAGGCCATTTTTCTAAAGTCATTTTTTCTTCTGCGTGCATTATGCCTTAACCCCCTTATCATTATCATCCATTAAATCTTCTTTATGAATATGATAGCCATGATCATCTCTTAAAGAACGAGCAAGCATTGAACCAAAGGTAATAGCCAATCCTAGTATTATTACTGGAATACCCCAAGTATTTCCTTCATCAGCTTGATACATTACACCAAATGCAGCGATAAAGAGTCCTAATGAGATCACAAAAGGAACAAATGAATTATTAGGCATATGAACATCACCTAATGGTTCAGCAGGAATCATGCCTTTTTTACCTTCCATTTTCTCAATCCAGTATGCATCAAGTCCACGAACAAGTGGTAACTGTTTAAAGTTATAGAATGGTGGTGGTGATGAGATTGCCCACTCAAGAGTACGGCCGTCACCCCAAGGATCATTACCTACCTTTTCATTTTTCACGCTTGTCATAATAATGTTAATTAATATAACAATTACCCCAGCAGCCATTAAAAATGCACCAATCGTACTCACAAAGTTCCCTGTATCAAGACCTTGGCCAGGAAGGTATGTGAAAATACGTCGTGGCATTCCCCATAATCCAAGGAAATGCTGAATAAAGAATGTCAAATGGAATCCAATGAAAAATAATACGAATGTAATTTTTCCTAAAAATTCATTTAACATAGTACCAAACATTTTCGGCCAATAGTAATGTGTTGCAGCAAATAAAGAGAATACAACTCCACCTACAATAACATAGTGGAAGTGAGCAACAACGAAATAAGTATCATGATATTGATAATCTGCTGCTGCAGCTCCAAGCATAACTCCTGTTACTCCACCCATTAGGAATGATGGAATGAAGCCAATTCCCCAAAGCATTGGTGTTGTAAATTTGATACTTCCGCCCCATAACGTAAATAGCCAGTTGAATATTTTTATACCTGTTGGGACGGCAATTGCCATCGTTGCTACAGCAAAAATAGCGTTAGCAATTGGTCCTAATCCTGTTGTAAACATATGGTGCGCCCACACCATGAATCCTAAGAAACCAATTAATACAGTCGCAAACACCATTGAAGAATATCCAAAAAGTCTCTTTCTTGAGAATACAGCAAATATCTCAGAGAAAATACCAAAAGCAGGTAAAATTAAGATATATACTTCTGGATGTCCAAATATCCAGAAAAAGTGTTCCCAAATTATTGTGTTTCCACCCATAGAAGCATCAAAGAAGTTAGAACCGAACAAACGGTCAAACATCATCATGAAAATACTTACAGTTAATGGCGGGAAAGCAAAAAGAATTAAAGATGATGCAACGAATGTTGTCCATGTAAATAACGGCATCCGCATATAAGTCATTCCTGGAGCACGCATATTAATGATCGTTACGAGGAAGTTAATTCCTCCCATCAGCGTACCAAAACCTGAAATCTGCAACCCTAGTACATAAAAATCTATTCCGTGTCCTTCTGATGCAAGTGATAATGAAGCATATGAAGTCCAACCAGCATCTGGAGCACCGCCTAAAAACCATGAAAGGTTTAAGAATACTCCCCCAAAGAAGAATAACCAAAATCCTAAGGAATTTAGGAAAGGGAATGCTACGTCACGTGCACCAATTTGGAGTGGCATAATAGCATTCATAAAGCCTAGCAAAAGTGGCATCGCAGCCAAGAAAATCATTGTTGTTCCGTGCATTGTTAACATTTCATTGAATAAACCAGCACTAACAAAATCATTATTTGGTTTTATAAGCTGAATACGGATAATCATAGCCTCTATCCCACCGAGGATAAAGAAGAATCCACCAGCAAAAAGATAAAGGTGTGCAATTTTCTTATGATCTACTGTTGTAAGATATTCCCAAAGAACTGCACCGAACCCTCTTTTTTGAGCAATGGTACTCACAATTTTACCTCCCTTTTGCAATTACACTATTTACCTTGTACTTTTAAGCCCATTAAGTATTCTGTTAAGGCATCAAGCTGATCTGGAGTAAGTTCACCATAAGTTCCAGACATTTTGTTTCCTGGCTTATATTTCTCAGGATCAGACAACCAATTCTTTAAATCTTGTTCAGTATGATCTAAAACTCCAGCAATCTTTTCACGTTCACCAAAATTAGTTAAGTTTGGTGCTTGTCTAGCTGCTTCTGGAGTTGTGTTATCAGGAGTAACAGCATGACATCCGATACAGCTTTGATTAAAGATTTCTTGACCTTGGCTAGCTAAATCAGAAGTTGCCTTCTTTGGTTCTTTAACACTTTGCATATCACTTACCCACTGATCAAAATCAGCTCGAGAAATTGCTTTCACCTTAAAATCCATTAGAGCATGTGAAGGACCGCAAAGCTCAGCACATTTCCCATAAAACACATTATTAACTTCATCTGAATCTGATTTTTCCTCATCAAATTCTAGCCAGAATTTATTAACGTTTTCTGTATTCGTATCCATTTTCCCACCTACTGCTGGAATCCAGAACGAGTGTTTAACATCAGAAGCAATAAGGTTGAAATATACTTTTTCACCTGTCGGGACTACAAGATCCTGGCTTGTAATGATTTCTTCATTAGGGTATTCAAATTCCCACCAGTATAGATTTGCACGTACGTTAACTACGAGTGCATCTGTTTTTCCATCAGCATTCTTCTTATCCATAGCAGAAACATCAGCAAATTTGAAAGTTGCCATAACTGTTGGAACAGCAAGAACAAGTACTAATAATATTGGAATTACGGTCCAAATAATTTCTAATGCATGACTTCCTTCTACTTGTTTTGGTATTTTTTCATCCTTACGACGGAATCTCACCAGAACAATAATAAAAATCACTGCCACTACTGCAATTACCCCTACCATGATAGAAGTACTTAGAACCATTAAATCATATTGATCTTGTGCTACTTCACCTGAAGGCTGTAACGCAGATAAATACGGTTTTCCACAAGCAGAAAGAATGAGCGTCAAAAGTGAAAACAACAGTAAATGACGCCATTTTGCAAGCCTTTTCATAGCTTAATCAAACCCCTCTTTCGTATAATTTCTTTTTGCAATGTTTGATCGAAAAAATTATTTATAAATTCTTTCTAAAATTTAGGAAAAGAAAGAAATTCCTAACAAAGTTTGTTATGTAGTGCAAACATTCAGTTAAATATGTAGATAAATAAATAATTTATGTATCTATCTCTTTATCTAAGGATGGACAAAGGTTGAAATATTGATTATTCTTTCCTTCACATTCGATGCCCATCCTAAATAATTTTAAATAAGAGTGATAATTACCATAGCTACAAACATAATCGTCAGATATTGTAGAGAGTATACAAACATTAAAGTTGCCCACTTAATATCATCATTAAATTTTCTAGCATAAATCCCTGTTACTACCCACCCAATATTTAATAAAGATGCAAGAATTAAAAATGGCATTCCTAATTCAGGAAGTAAAAATGGGAGAGGGAATAATGCTGCTATCCACAAATAAATTGAAATTTTCGTTCTTTTAAATCCTTTTACAACTGGAAGCATTGGTATATTTGCAGATCGGTACTCCTCAGCCCTTCTCATGGCTAGTGCATAAAAGTGTGGAGGTTGCCATGCAAACATAATTAAAAATAATGCCCAAGCCATTACATCAAGGTTTGCATCTACAGCTGCCCATCCGATAAGTGGTGGAACTGCTCCAGAAATACTACCAATAATAGTATTAGAAACATATCTGCGTTTCGACCAAATTGTGTAAAGAACGATATAACTAAATACTCCAATTAACCCTATTAATGCAGCAGTTACAGTTGTTAACAGAAGAAATATTGTACCTGCTCCTATTAGTAAGGCGCTTAACATTGCTACTCTAATTGGAGTAACCCTTCCAGTAACAGTTGGTCTATTCTTGGTTCTTTCCATAAAAGGATCAATATCACGATCAATATAATTGTTCAGTGAACAAGATCCCGCAATTACTAAAGACGACCCAATCACAGTATAAAATACGATATCTAGATTATTTAAAAAGCTCTGACCTGTAAAATGAAGCGCAAGCCACAGTCCTGTGAACGTAGTAATTAGATTGGAATTTACAATCCCAATCTTAATTAAGGATAAAAAATCCTTCCACACTGTTGTCCTCGACACATCATTTTGTAGGCTTTCATCGCTTTTTTTTATTCCAGCATCCATGAAGGCCCTTGAGTTAGACATACTATTTCCTCCTTTATCCCTTATCACAAATACGACAATAACACTAAAACCAATATAAAGCATCCTAGCTAATAATGCTATATTTGCAATAAAAAACGAAGAGCTTTCCCTAGAATATTACATCGATTGTTTTCTACTATTTCAAGTGTAATAATACTATTAATAAACGATATATAAAACAATCTTCCTCTGTATATTAAATCACACTTTTAACCCTTTTTGTGAATTTTTTTCGAATAAATTATGAATAATTTGTGTCACAGCATTATTTTTCTTAAAGAATTGTTGTTTTTCTGCCATAATATAAGCTATGAATGTACAATCCGTTCATCCAAACTATCTACATTAAATAAATATTTCTTTTTTTAATATTAAGAATAAAAATTTAATATTTTTGCAAACAATTTATTTAATAATATTGATACAGTAAATATCATAATAATTATGGTAAAATATTTTCTTACATAAGAATCTGAATAGAATCTCATGTTACACTGTTCTTTTCTTCTATTTTTCGATATGATGGAATCGGAATATTTAGAAAGGCATTTTTATTATACTAGTCAATAACTTGATAATACAATTTAATGAATTATTTAGGAGAAGGTGAAAGATTTTGCAACGAACATTAAAATGGTTCGCTGTTTTTACGACAATTGGAATGTTATTCATTTTGTTGGGCGGAGCACTTGTTACAAAAACTGACTCAGGAATGGGCTGTGGAAGATCTTGGCCTCTTTGCAATGGAGAGTTACTTCCTAAAGACATTACACCAGAATTAATTATTGAACTTGCTCATCGGGTTGTCTCTGGTGCTGTCGGCATTATGGTGCTAATACTTTCAATATGGACATGGCGCTCAATTGGACATATTAGAGAAACTAAGTTTTTATCCATTACCTCATTTTTATTCCTTGTTCTTCAAGGATTAATAGGAGCCGCAGCCGTAATTTGGGGGCAATCTGATTTTGTTCTTGCACTTCATTTTGGCATTTCATTAATTTCATTTGCCACTGTACTGCTGCTTACACTTCTAATTTTCGAAGTTGATAAAAAATTCGATGCTGAAAAAATAATTTTGGATCGGAGAATGAAAAGGCATATAATTGGAGTTTCCATTTATAGCTATATGGTGGTTTATTCAGGAGCTCTTGTCCGTCATGTTGATGCAAGTTTAGTCTGTAGAGATTGGCCTCTATGTATAAATGGCACTTTTTCTCTTCCAAGTAATATGCATGAGTGGGTACAAATGGGACATCGTGCAGCAGCAGGCTTAATTTTTATTTGGATTGGATATATCACCCTTCTTACGATAAAGTACTACAAAAATCAAAAAGTCATTTATTGGGGATGGATCATATCCTTTATATTAGTATCTCTTCAAGTGATTGCAGGAGCCTTCATAGTCATTTCAAGATTGAATTTGTATATAGCTCTTGCTCATGCATTTTTTATTTCGTGTTTATTCGGTGTATTAAGTTATCTAATTTTACTTACATCTAGAAGTAGGAAAAACGAACAATTATTAAGTGAGGAAATTGAGATAAAAGAAGAAAACAAAATACAATCTCCTCCTCCAGTTACAGCACAGTAAAAACTAAGCGTTCACCAAGCACCTTTGGCGAACGCTTAGTTTTTCTATGCGATCTCTTAAACAGAAACTTTCACGATATTTCAATTTCACTTTAAATAGCTAAAAAGTTGATCATTTTACTAGGAACAAATGCGCAAGCGCCTTGCTCACCTCCGACAAGCACAAGACGAGCCTCACGGAAAGGTGTTCTTTACCTTTCTGGGAGGATTGGCTTGTGACCTCGAGGAGGTAGGCGCTGGAGCTGAACGTAGATAAACTATATCTCAAGTTATCAACAGATAGCGAAAATTATAATTTCCTATATAGCAAAAAAAGTTGCAGTCTATTACTGCAACTTTTTTTGTAAACCATTTACTTTGTTAATTCAATTAATAAATCTCCTGTTTGAATTGCTTCGCCATTTGAAACAAATAAATCTTTAATGATACCAGAGAAAGGTGCTTGAACAGTCGTTTCCATTTTCATTGCTTCTGTAATCATTAAATGATCACCTTTCTCCACTTTCTCGCCTTTTTCTACTAATATCTTAATAACCGTTCCTGGCATGGAAGCTCCAATATGATTTTCATTATGGGGATCAGCCTTTATTTTTGTTGCAACAGTAGATTTAATGCTTTCATCTTTGATGACTACTTCTCTCGGTTGACCATTTAATTCAAAATAAATTACTCGATTGCCATCCGCTTGTGGTTGTCCGATGGAAACAAGCTTGACTATTAAAGTTTTTCCTGTTTCAATTTCGATTTCTATTTCCTCTCCTAGTCTCATACCAAATAAGAAGGTCGGAGTATCTAAAACTGAAACATCACCAAATTGCTGTACCGTTTTTACATATTCCATAAAAACCTTCGGATATAGAGCATATGCCAGCTTATCAAAACTTGTTACTTGTCTTCCTAACTCTTTAAAAAGCTTTTCTCCCATTTTCTCAAAATCAACATTTTCTAATAGTTCTCCTGGACGGACAGTGATAGGTTCTTTGTTTTTCAAAATAACTTTTTGAAGCTCTTTTGGAAAACCGCCATATGGTTGTCCTAAATATCCTTCAAATAGCTCAACAACAGAATCTGGAAAATCAAGTGAATTTCCTTTGCTGATAACATCTTCTTCCGTTAATTGATTTTGAACCATATAAAGTGCCATATCTCCTACGACTTTTGAAGATGGAGTTACTTTAACAATATCTCCAAACATCTGGTTTACACGAGAATACATTTCCTTAACATCATCCCATTTTTCACCAAGACCTACGCCCTTTGCTTGCTGCTGGAGATTGCTATATTGGCCCCCAGGCATTTCATGCTGGTATACCTCAGAATGCGGTGACATCATACCGCTTTCAAAATCTGGATAATATTTCCTTACATCTTCCCAATAATAAGATAATTGTTCTAAGGCATTAATATTAATATTTGGTTTTCGATCAGTACCCTCTAATGCATAGTATAAGGAGTTGGCACTTGGTTGTGACGTTAACCCCGCCATTGAGCTTAATGCAACATCAACGATATCTACTCCAGCTTCAATTGCTTTAGCATACGTATATATTCCATTTCCGCTTGTATCATGTGTGTGAAGATGAATTGGAATGTTGATCGTGTCTTTAAGCTCTGAAACTAATCGATATGCTGCTTGTGGCTTTAATAAACCAGCCATATCCTTAATCCCCAAAATATGCGCACCTTGATTTTCGAGTTCTTTAGCTAACTTTTTATAATAATCTATATCATATTTTGTTTTTGTTGGATCAGAAATATCACCTGTATAACAAATCGCAGCTTCTGCTATCTTGCCTGTCTGCCTAACTGCATCAATTGCTACTTCCATTCCCTTAACCCAGTTCAAGCTATCAAAAATTCTAAAAACATCAATTCCTGCATACGCTGACTTTTCTACAAATTCACGAATAACATTATCAGGATAATTCTTATATCCAACTGCGTTAGAGCCTCTTAAAAGCATTTGGAAAAGAACATTTGGCATTTTTTCTCTTAAGACAAGCAGTCTTTCCCACGGATCCTCTTTTAAGAAACGATAAGAGACATCAAATGTAGCTCCTCCCCACATTTCAAAGGAAAACATTTCAGGCAAAAGCTTAGCTGCAGGCTCTGCAATTTTTTTAATGTCATTTGTTCTTACTCGTGTCGCAAGTAATGACTGGTGCGCATCTCGAAAGGTAGTATCTGTCAGCAATACTTCTTTTTGTTCTTTTACCCATTTTACAAGACCTTCTGCTCCATGCTGATCAAGGATTTGTTTCGTACCATTTTGAAAGTCGATTTGACTATTTGTTTTCGGTAATCTAGGAAGGTCAAATACAGGTCTTTTTTTCTTTTCAATTCCTGGAAATCCGTTAACAGTAACATTTCCAATGTAGTTGAGCATTTTTGTTCCACGGTCTTTTCGTTTTGGGAATAAGAATAATTCAGGTGTCTGATCAATAAAAGATGTATCATATTCACCCTTTAAGAACTTGTGATGTTTAACTACATTTTCAAGAAATGGAATATTTGTTTTTATTCCACGAATTCTAAACTCCTGAAGATTTCGAACCATCTTCGCAGCAGCTTGATCAAATGTCATAGCATGTGTAGATAGTTTGACAAGTAATGAATCATAGAAAGGCGTGATAACCGCACCCTGAAAGCCATTTCCAGCATCAAGACGAACACCGAATCCTCCACCTGAACGGTACGCCATGATCTTTCCTGTATCAGGCATAAAGTTATTTAGCGGATCCTCCGTTGTAACACGAGACTGAATTGCGTAGCCATTCACATGGATTTTGTCTTGTGTAGGAATTCCAATCACATCACTATGGAGGGCATGTCCCTCCGCAATAAGGATTTGTGTTTGAACAATATCTACACCTGTTACCATCTCAGTTATTGTATGTTCTACTTGCACACGAGGGTTTACTTCAATGAAATAGAACTTCTCACCCGAAACTAAAAATTCAACTGTTCCCGCATTGATATAATCCACATTTTTCATCAATCTAACTGCTGCTTCACAAATTGTATCTCGTAAATTTTTCGAAATAGAAACACATGGAGCAACTTCCACTACCTTTTGGTGACGGCGTTGAACAGAACAATCTCTTTCATAAAGATGTATAATATTTCCTTGTTTATCCCCAATAATTTGAATCTCTATATGCTTAGGTCTCTCAATAAACTTTTCAACATAAACCTCGTCACTTCCGAAAGCTGCTTTCGCTTCCGATTTTGCACGATCATAAGCTTCTTTTATTTCATCATGATTTTTGACGATTCGCATCCCCCTACCGCCGCCGCCAAGAGAAGCTTTAATAATTATAGGAAAATCATGATTTTTAGCGAAATTAATGATATCCTCTAATCCTTTAACAGGGCCATTACTTCCTGGAATAACTGGGATCTCAGCAAGCTGAGCTTGTGTTCTGGCTTTCACCTTGTCACCAAACATTTCTAAATGTCGCGATTCCGGTCCAATAAAAATAATGCCTTCTTCTTCGCATCGTTTTGCAAAATGAATATTTTCAGACAAAAATCCATAGCCCGGATGGATCGCATCAACTTCACTGTTTTTGGCAATTTGAATTATTCCCTCAATATCTAAGTAAGCATCGATAGGCTTTTTTCCTTCACCAATCAAATATGCTTCATCAGCCTTATATCGATGATAAGCGCCGGTATCTTCCTTAGAATATATTGCTACTGTGCGGATATTTAATTCTGTACATGCTCGAAATATCCGGATGGCTATTTCGCCTCTGTTAGCTACTAACACTTTGTTGATGCGTCTGCTCAAGAAAAACACCCCGTCTTCTTATTATTTTGATTTTTCTGGAAAATAAAGTTATGCGACGGCCATAAATGATCCGTTCGCAGAATACTATTAATCTCTCTTTTTACAATTGTCATGTCCTATTTCAAATGAATAATATCATTTGATTATTCCTCTGGATGATTCTTTATAAAAAGTGCAGTGGAGACTGGACACTTATTTATGGTAATTATAAACTTTTCGCGAAAACTTTTGAATTTGTTCAGGTGGATCATTTTCGATATTTCTTTTATATTTTTGTTCATATTTTACAAACATAGATACATTTACAAGTATCCCCATTGCAAGTGATAGCTGTATAAATGATGAGCCCCCATAGCTTACGAATGGAAGCGGTACCCCAGTAAGCGGGATTAATCCTGATATCCCAGCAAGATTGATAAAGGATTGAATTCCAATCATACTAGATATCCCAATTGCTAATAGACTGCCAAAAGGATCTTTACATTTTAAACCAATGTATAGGCCACGAAGGACAATATATCCAAGGAGCAGTAAAACGAAACAAACCCCAAATGCTCCAAGCTCCTCAGCAATAACTGCCATAATAAAATCAGTATGAGCTTCGGGCAAGTAACCAAGCTTCTGAACACTATTGCCTAGCCCTAATCCTTTAAGCCCTCCAGAACCTAATGCAAGATAAGAATTGACGAGATGATACCCATATTCAGTATTGAACGGGTTGGCAAATGCTTCAAATCGTCCCATTCTTACGTCAGTAAAAATTTCGTCTTTCATGATCAATACAAGAGGTGCTACTATCAATATTCCTATGAAACAAAGCTTTAAGATATTTTTATAATTCATTCCTGAAGCAAAAATGATCATAGCTCCAATTAAAAAGATAATTGCAGCAGTTCCAAAATCTGGCTGTATCGCGACCATTAAACACGCTAGAAATAAATAAGCTAGTGGAGGTACAACTCCTTTATTAAACTCATTGATATATGATTGTTTCTTTGCATAAACCGCTGACAAATAGATAATGACTGTGAGCTTAACGAATTCAGCAGGTTGAATCATTCTACTCCCCACTTTAAACCAGCTTAATGCATTATTTGAAGCATATCCAAAAAGAAAGATAGCAAATAAGCCAAATAAAGAAAGAAAAACCATGGGAACAAGAATCTTGTTACTTAACATGGCTTTATAAGGAAAAAGTGCCATGAAAACAAAAGCAATTGCCCCGATAATAAGATGAACCTTTTGCTTATTATAAAAATAATCACTTTCCAATCCATAGTACTGAACAGATGTAACCATACTTGCACTAAAGATCATAATTAGGCCAAAAACTGACAATAGCGCTACTGCAATAATTAATGAATAATCATATGATTTTAAGATTTTTTTTAACATCTAGCCTCTTCCCTTATCTTCTACGTAGATTTATTTATTCGACTAAAGCATTAAAATATCCTGCACTGAAGAATAGAAAAGTTAAATCAAATGTAACACACTATTTATTAAACATCCACAATTATGTCATACTAATTTTTTATTGTGACACATTAATAACTTAACTTATCTCTTCGCACTGAAAATATATGTAAATTCCTCTAATAGCTAAAAAAACCCAAACAATCATTAATGAATGTTTGAGTTTTATTTAACTGTTTAGCTAAAGCGCCTCCTCCTGTCATTTAGGACGTCCTAGTGTTGACAATACGATATGACAAGGAAAGCTCCAACAGCGACTCATCGCAGGAACAAACTGACCTTTGATCGCTCTGAAGGCGCGTGCGCTTTTCTAATTTTATTTTCTTACTGACGCTTCATGCAGAATAGAAAGCTCTTTTTCTAATTTATCTAAAATAGCCTTCCCATCCTTCTCCTCAATTAAGCCGAGCCGGACGGCAAAATCTATTTCTCGAGACAATCCAAACATTTGTGTGTCGAGTACCTCTTCATATAAAGGACACTGTGGCATTGTAAGATTGTCCATCTGCACTTTAATTAATTTTAATATTTTATCAGCATCTGCCTTTAATAGGGCATTTGCTTTTTCTTTATGATCTATTATCATTTCAGCAGCCAACTTTCAATCCCCCCGTTTCCGAGCGATCATCCTATCTATAAATTTTATACTTATAATGAGAAAAAAGCAAGAATAATAAGGATTTCACAGGAATTAAAAAATACTAAAATCATACTGTTGAGCAAGAATTTCAAGTAGTTTTATACCTGCTATACTATTTCCTTTTTTATCAAGTGAGGGACCAAAAATACCAATCCCGTATTTTTCAGGTACCACAGCAAGTATACCTCCTGCTACACCACTTTTAGCAGGAATCCCAACCTTAATTGCAAATTCACCAGATGCATTATACATTCCACAAGTGACCATGAAGGTTTTACAGATTCTTGCGATGTGTATCGGAATCAACCTTTCCCCAGTTTCTGGGTCTAGTCCATTTAATGCAAAAACAGCACCAATTCTCGCAAGCTCAAAACAATTCATTTCAATGGCACATTGCTTAGTATAAACCATCATTAACTCTTCAATATCTCCATCAATCACATTATGCTGTTTCATAAAATAGCAAAGTGATCTATTTAGCCAGGCTGTCTCCAGCTCTGAAGCAGCAACCTCAGTGTCATAAGAAAGGTTCTTTTTATTAGATAAACATTTGACAAAACTTATAATTCGATTCCATTTTTCTGCTTCGCTTTCCCCTCTAATCATATTTGTAACTGCAAGTGCCCCAGCATTTATCATCGGATTAAGCGGTTTTGATGGTATTGAGGTTTCAAGCTTGGAAATCGAATTAAAGGGATCTCCAGTCGGCTCCATCCCGACCCTGTCAAATACATACTCTACCCCTCTATCTTGAAGGGCCAAGGCAAGAACTAACACCTTTGAAATACTTTGTAATGTGAAATTTTTTAGATAGCTGCCTGCGTATAAGCAATTATTATTGGTTTCGTAAATCGCTACTGATAAATCATTTTTCGTTGCTTTTGCTAATGCAGGGATATAATCCGCAACCATTCCTTCCTTAGTTAAAGGTCGTACCTCATTAACTATATTTTGTAATTCTTTATTTGATTTGCAAGTCATAGGATGCCCTCCAATATAATTGTTTACAGGAATTCTAGCATGTAGGGCAATATATGACAATTCCATTAATAATCTGTATACTAAGCATTGTAATGAACGATTTTTGCGCCTTTTTTAGGAGGAGTTTTAATGGAAAATATTATTTCAATAAGTGGTAATGTTAAATATTCAATAACTTTAGATCCGGGAGTGTGGATTTTCGATGACCGGAGAGTTGATTTAGATTCATTCTTTAATACGAAAACAGAACAAAGTGATGAGCTAGATGAGTATACTAAGTCCATTTCCAAGCATTGGGATAGAGAAATTATGGAGGGGGCAGTATTTCCTCCCACATTAAAAACTGAAAAAAAATTCGAAAAGGAAAAGGTTTTAATAGGAACATTCGGAATTCCATTTAAACCTTTTATACAAAATGCTGAACCAGACATAAGCGCTGAAACACTAACGATTGTTTCAGATGATGGAGAAGAACATGTACCTCTTAGTGAAGCTAGGAATTTTATATTAGGTTTTTCTTTGAAAGGAAAGCCTTTAAGAGAAGATGGGCCTGTCCATGTTTATTTTGGAGATGGACATAATAAAGATAATCCAATAAAAAGGGTAAAAGCATTTATAGTAAAGTAATTCCGATGAAGGGCGATATTTTTTTATCGCCCTTTCTTTTATCACTTAAACATCTTTTGAATTTTAGAAAATATTTTTTTATTCCTTCTACAAAAGATCGGCAGCTAATTGTGCAAGTCCAGACCTTTCCCCTTTTATCAATTTAATATGTCCAGAAATCGTTTGATCCTTAAATCTCTCCACTACGTATGTTAAGCCATTATTATAAGCATCTAAATAAGGATGATCAATTTGCTCTGGATCACCCATTAAGACTATTTTACTCCCTTCTCCGACTCGAGTAAGAATTGTTTTTACCTCGTGTTTCGTTAAATTTTGGGCTTCATCAATAATAATATATTGATCAGGAATACTTCTACCTCTAATATAGGTCAATGCTTCTACTTCAATGGACCCCATACCTGCTAAAATCGCTTCTAATTCCCCAGGCTTTTTTGTATTAAATAAATATTCTAGATTATCAAAAATGGGCTGCATCCATGGCCTAAGCTTTTCTTCCTTTTCCCCGGGAAGAAAACCAATATCTTTTCCAACAGGGACTATCGGTCTGGCAACTAAAAGTTTTTTATAATGCCCATAGTCCTCTGTTTGCAATAGTCCTGAAGCCAATGCGATTAGTGTTTTTCCTGTACCGGCCTTACCGGTTAATGTTATTAACGGCAGGTCTTTCCTTAATAAAAGCTCCATTGCAATGGTCTGCTGAACATTACGTGGCTTTATACCCCAAATATGATCATGATCAAAAATCAGTTTTTTTATTTTTTTTCTAGATTTATCAACAAAACCAAGAGCAGATGCAGACGATCCTAGCTCATCCTTCATAATCAGAAATTGATTTGGATAAACGATGGAGGATGAAACATCAGACACTGGAAGCTCTCCTCTTTCGTAAAAACGGTTTAAAGTATCTTGTGATATATAGACTTCTATAAACCCCGTATACAAATGGTCATTCTCAACGACTCTATCACTCAAAAAATCCTCGCTTATTAGACCAATGGCATCTGCTTTAACGCGAACTAGAACATCTTTACTGACTAATATTACAGTTCTGCCATTTTCCTTTGTTTCTTCTTCCAATGAAAGATTTTTTGCCACTGCTAATATTCTGTTGTCATTTGTTTTTTCAATAAAGATATCTTGGAGCTGCTGAAATGAACGATGGTTTAATTCAATTCGCAAGCTTCCGCCATTTTCAAGAGGGACTTTTTCATGAAGCTTGCCTGTTCCTCTAAAGCTGTCAATCAGACGTGATACTTGTCTTGCATTCCTGCCAATCTCGTCCATATACCGTTTCTTTGAATCCACTTCCTCTAGTACTACGGCTGGAATAACCACTTCATTTTCTTCAAATGAGAAAATCGAATAAGGGTCCTGTAACAAGACGTTGGTATCTAACACATATATTTTACTCAATCTTCTGCCTCCTGCTCTTCATAGGTATAAAAAACAGTGGAACGAATGGAACTTTGCTTAAATATATGATTTTCGGTATAAAGATAGACGAAGTTTTGCACAATAAACGGTAAAGAACCCTTTAAAAATACTGATATTTACACATTCAATTATATGAACTGCAAATATCAGTTCAAGTTTAGGAGATGGTAAAAGTTGACTAAATGGCTATCTTTAGTAATGGCTGTTGCCTTTTTAACAAGTTGTGGGCTTAATAATAATCAAGCACAGGAAAATACAAATGAAAACGTAGTTCATGTAAAAAACAGTGCTATACAGGAAGTAGACAGAACTTCAGGACAGCAAATATCAAAGCGATTGGTACATCTTGCATCAAGCATTCCAAATGTAAATGATGCAACTGCAGTTGTCTTAGGAAAGTATGCCATAGTAGGAATTGATGTTAATAAGAATCTCGAAAGATCTGAAGTCGGGTCAATTAAATATTCAGTTGCTGAAAGTTTAAAAAATGATCCATATGGCGCAAGAGCCATCATCATAGCGGATCCTGATTTAAATGCGCGACTAAAGGAAATATCAGATGATATTCAAAACGGAAAACCTATTCAAGGTATAATGAATGAATTGGCTGATATTTCAGGGAGGCTAATGCCTGAAGTACCAGCTGATATAATTGAACCAACTCCTAAAAATGCAACAGAAGAACCGAAAAAGAAATTAAATAATAAGGATGAACAAAAGTTGGAAAAACAACAAGATACACAATCTAATTATTACAAGGATAAACATGACTAATTTTTGCAGCTCAGAATAATTTCGTTTAAGATATTAAGTAGACGCTTAGCCCATCAGGACTAAGCGTTTTTCATTGCAGCCATTACTTGTTTATCTAAACGAGTAGCAGCGATCTTATCATATGTTTTATCATATTGCGGTTCGGATACGATTTTTGAGCCGTAAAACATAACATCACGAACCTCTTTAATAGCTACTTCAATTAGAGCCAACTTCAAAGGCACACCCTCTAGTTTCTCTGCTTTAACAGAAGCATTTCCGCTAATAGAATATGTAGATTCATTCGCAATCAAATTAATGACTACTTTATTATTCGCCTTTATGTTTTGAACAATTCGAGACCGATTATCAACAGCAAAATAAATAGTCTCCTCATTTTTAGCAAATACCCATGATATTGCACTTACATTTGGACCGCCATATTCAAAGTCAATCGTTGCTAGAGTACAAAATTGTTCCTGCTGTAGTTTATCCAATAAAGCTTTGATCAATTTTGGTTCTACTTGATTAGCCATAATGATACCTCCTTTATAAAATTATCATATTATGACAAAGATTAATTTTCAACTTATTCATTTTTAATGAAAGTAAGTCGATATGAATCGTTACATATTATATAATTAAACAATAACAGGAAAAGAATGAATTTATGTTCAAAATATTTGAAAAGACTAATATAAAATTTAATAGAGGTGTCCATATGAGAGTAAAATGTGTTCTATGTGATAAAATCGAATCGATTGAAGATGAGTCCCTTCAAGCAAAAAGGCTACGAAACCGCCCAATCCATACTTATATGTGTAAAGATTGCGAAGCAAGAATAACGACTAAAACTCAAAAAAGAATTGAAACAGGAAGCTTTAAACTATACCAAAGTAAAGTGAAAGAAGAGGAATGGTGATATAAATTGCGCTACAAAAACGCCACTTCCTTCCAAAGCTTCTCTAAGGTTTTACGATGAATGCGATATTAAAGCCTTCCTTTTATAGCTAGACTTTGCTCTAGCTCGAGAAAACTTTTATTTTTATCTAAATAAAAGAGCCGCTCATTTAAAAATACGAGCGGCTTTTCTAATATAAACAGTAGAACCTTAGTCTTCTGGGTAATTCACGTACTTTTCAGGCTCTAAATTGATTTGATTTAACATAACTTCTATTAACTCTCTAGGGAATCGTGATTTTTTTCTTTCCCCGTTCTGATCATAATGTACATAATACATGATCTCATCTTTTTCTATTTCAATATTAGATAATCCATGTTCATCAATAAGCATACCTATAAACATTTTTTCAGTTTCAGCAGCCGCAGTGTCACTAGGCCGGTCATTGATAACAATTTTAATGGTAAGCCAATTATATAAAGCATCCTGCAAAGATTTCATGAAACCATCTCCAAGTTAAATCTCTTTCCCCTCTTGCTTTTTTGATTGATAAAGACGGATTTTGTAGACAATTAAAATTAATGCAGCTACAACTAATCCTTCTGCAATTGGGAGGAACACTGCGAAAAAGGTTAATAATGTACATCCTAATAATAGAAAAAGATAAATAATTATTGATTTTCCAATTGGCAATTTTTGTGCAAACCCTAGCTTAAAAACAATAATACATAAAACGACAATCGTTAAATAAAGAAGCCACATACCTAATGTTGGGTTTTCTTGCACTTTAAATAAAGCGGCGAAAAAAGACAGATGTTCATTTATATCAACACCCATTTTCTCCCTCCTTTTTGAGTATCATTTCTTAGCTCATTTCAGCATATTTTTTCTTCTTAGACGATCTCTCACGTTCATTTTTATCAAGGATTTTTTTACGTAAACGGATAGATTCAGGTGTGACTTCGCAATACTCATCTTCATTTAAATATTCTAATGCTTCTTCAAGAGTCATAATGCGAGGTTTTTTCATAGTTGCTGTTTGATCTTTCGTAGCAGACCGGACATTGGTTGCTTGTTTTACTTTTGTAATATTTACAGTAAGATCATTTTCACGATTATGCTCACCAACAATCATACCCTCATAGATCTCTGTACCTGGTTCAACGAAAATTGTTCCGCGATCCTCTACTTGCATAATACCATATGTTGAAGCTTTTCCACTCTCCATTGAAACAAGTACACCTTCGCGTCTTCCTCCAACCTGTCCCTGTGTCATTGGCTGGTAGCTATCAAACGTGTGGTTAATGATTCCGTATCCACGAGTTAAAGTTAGAAATTCAGTCGTGTAGCCGATTAATCCACGTGCAGGTACATTAAAAATCAAGCGAACTTGACCCGTTCCATTATTGATCATATCAAGCATTTCACCTTTTCGAGCACCGATTGATTCCATAATAGCTCCTGTATGTTCTTCAGGTACATCAATTTGTACTCTCTCAACAGGTTCACAGCGTACTCCGTCAATTTCCCTTACAATTACTTCTGGCTTAGAAACTTGCAGTTCAAAGCCTTCGCGGCGCATATTCTCAATTAATATTGATAAATGCAATTCTCCACGTCCAGAAACAATCCATGCATCCGGGGAATCTGTATTATCAACTCGTAAACTAACGTCTGTTTGCAGTTGAGCTCGTAATCTCTCCTCAACCTTTCTGGCAGTTAAATATTTTCCTTCTCTACCAGCAAATGGACTGTTATTTACAAGGAAGGTCATTTGTAATGTTGGTTCGTCAATTCGAAGAATCGGCAATGCTTCTTGGTGTTCAACTGGACATACAGTCTCACCGACATTAATATCTTCCATGCCTGATAAAGCGATTAAATCCCCAGCACATGCTTCTTCAATTTCTTGGCGCTTTAGTCCAAAGAACCCAAAAATTTTCGTTACACGAAATTGCTTAACTGTACCATCTAGTTTCATTAATGCGACTTGTTGTCCAACCTGAATAGTACCGCGGAAAACTCTTCCAATCCCAATTCTACCAACATAATCATTATAATCAAGTAAAGCTACTTGGAATTGTAAAGGTTCTTCACGATTATCTATTGGGGCCGGTATACGGTTCACGATTGCATCATAAAGCGCCTGCATGTTCTTATCTTGTTTAGTAGGATCAGTACTTGCAGTACCGTTAATTCCTGATGCATAAATAACTGGGAATTCAAGCTGCTCCTCATTCGCTTCTAGCTCGATAAATAAATCAAGTACCTCATCAATTACTTCCTCAGGTCGAGCAAAATCACGATCAATTTTGTTTACAACGACAATTGGGGTTAAATTTTGCTCTAATGCTTTTTTTAGAACGAAGCGGGTTTGCGGCATACAGCCTTCATATGCATCCACAATCAGCAATACTCCGTCAACCATTTTCATAATTCGCTCAACTTCGCCACCGAAATCAGCATGTCCTGGTGTATCAAGAATATTAATTCTTGTATCCTTGTATTGAATCGCAGTGTTTTTTGCTAAAATCGTAATTCCGCGTTCTCTTTCAATGTCATTAGAATCCATCGCACGCTCTTCTACATGCTCGTTTGATCTAAATGTCCCAGCCTGTTTCAGAAGCTGATCAACCATTGTTGTTTTACCATGATCGACGTGAGCGATAATGGCAATATTACGTATATCTTCTCTTAATTTCAAGGAAGTTCCTCCTACCTATATTTAGGGATTATAATCAAATTTAAAAATTGCTTATCTACAACTGAGATATTATAACACAAATAAAGTGGAAACCTAATAGCTTTTTGTGTAAAATAATAAAAGCATTGTAAAATTTTTTTAAATTAACTTATTACACACCCAGAATGGGAGGTTACATATTATGAAACAAATAAAGTGGCCATTATTAGCTTTTGCGATTGCTGCTGCACTATGCATCATGGGAATCGGCATTGCTATTGCAGAAGAAAGTATTATTGGGATATTAGGATCAATTATCGCATTAGTTCTAGTGATGGGATTTGGCTTTAAGACAAAAAAGAAAATGAGGGAAAATGGATTACTATAATAAAGAAAAAGAAAACCGTTTTTAAGCGACGGTTTTCTTTTTACACTTTACCATTTTCCATTTTTTAAATACTTTTCCAATATTTCTTGATGAAGTCCTGGCCTCGATATGAAAACCGAATTATTATTTAAAAGATTTAATGGTTCACCCTTCAAGGTTGTCGCCACTCCGCCTAATTCTTCTATCATAATAATTCCTGCTGCAATATCCCATGGTGCAAGACGTAAAGTAATGTAAGCATCCAGTCTGCTCGAAGCAATATAAGCCATTTCCAATGCAGCAGATCCGTATGAACGTGTTCCCCGTGCATGCTTTACCAGCGGAGATAACATGGAAGGATCAATTCGCGTATTTTCAGTAACCCATGTAGCGTTCATCCCAATTATTGCTTCTGAAACATTTACTTCTTTAAGAGGAGGAAGTAATAATTCATTCAGATATACACCTTGCCCTTTTTGGGTATGGTATAGCTCATCATGAACAACATCATAGATCAGGCCAATTTTTCCTATGCCATCCTCATAAATACCAATAGAGATCGCAAAATTCCTTTGCTGATGAACAAAGTTCATCGTTCCATCAATAGGGTCAATTATCCAAACAATTCCCTCGAGATTTCTTAAGTCATCACCGAAACCTTCTTCACCAAGAATTTTATGATCTGGATAAAGCGCTCTTATTTTCCCAATAAAATATTGTTCCGTCTTTTTATCAATGTTGGTTACTAAATCGTTCGCATTTGTTTTTGTTTGAATAACTAAAGTTTTATTGAAAGAATGTTTAATTTTTTCTCCTGCTTCTTTTATCCATTCCCTCGCATTGTGATTTATTTCTGACCAATTTGTCATCTTTCTGCCCTCCGAAGATACACTTAACATTCTTATTTTCCTATTATTCACAGTAAAATTCAAATTTACAATTAGATAAACTTGGCTTTCGTCGAATGCTAAGTTTTATTGTGCGATCTTTTAGCAGTGACCTACTCGAAATTTCACATTTACATTAGAATATTAATACTTCGAAAAGTTCCTTTTAGATAAAATAATAAAACGAACCCCTATATCCAACAAGGAGTTCGTTTGTTATTGGCTAAGTCTTTTTTCAATATACATTTTGTGAAAGCTTTCTCCTTTTTCTTTTCATTTTAGAACATTCGATTAAAGTGCATGCAGCTTTAGCAGCTCTTGCCTAATTCCTTCAAGCTTTTGTTTACTTTTCATTTTTAAATCTTCATTTTGTTCATTCATAGCATCAAATAATGTAGCAAGTTCATAATCAAGTTCTAACCGGAGAACGGCTGTCCTTTCTCTTTCTCCTTCTTTATTTTTCACTGAATTCATAAGTTGTTTCATAGAAAATACACCCCTTCCAAAAAATAAAAAAATTCTGATTATTTTTACTAATATAATATGAGGAATTTAGTACTTATGCAACAAATTTGTGTGATTACCTAATTTTACATCTTATATTCCGCAAAAATGCAAGATTGTTTTTGTTTTTTCTACCTTATGCTACAATATTTGACATAGGATTTAGGAGGTTTATGATATGACATTTTCAGGTTTTACTGATACAGATTTTGATGTTTTTAAAATTAACGGACTTGATGAACGAATGAAGGCATTAATCACTCATATTAGGCCAAAGCTTGAGGGTTTAGGACATTACTTTGCGCCAATTCTTTCCCTTGAGACTGGGGATGAAATATTTCCTCATGTAGCAAAGCATGCCCGGCGGACAAAAAACCCTCCTCAAGATACTTGGGTTGCCTTTGCAAGTAATCCAAGAGGCTATAAAATGCTTCCCCATTTTCAAATAGGTTTATGGGAAACACATGTATTTATCTGGTTTGCACTCATTTATGAGGCACCTAATAAAGAGATATTTGGTAAGAAATTAGAAGCAAATATTAATAAAATATATAAACAAACACCGAAGAATTTTGTTTGGTCAGTTGATCACACAAAACCAGAGGCAAAGGTACACGGAAATTTATCAAAGGAAGAGCTTCATTCAATGTTTGTTCGCTTACAAAAGGTAAAAAAAGCAGAAATTTTATGTGGCTTGCATATTTCAAAGGAAGAAGCCATTCGAATGTCACCTGAGAATTTTCTACAACAAGCTGAATCTGTTTTTAAAACTTTATTACCGCTATACAAGCTGGCCTAAACTTGTAAATAAAATCTTCTATTTGCTTGGGGTTTTATTTACTCTATTTTGTTCTTTTGAAAATGAGCCCCTCCCTCCTCTATGCGTTAGCAATAGTGGGATATTCTAATCAGGTAGGGTATAATCCCCACCTGATTTAACTAATGTAAAGAGTACAATTTCAATCATTATATCTTTATTGTTTTACCAGTTTCTGTTTCCTTTACAGTCTTTAAAATCCTATAGGATGAGAATCCACTTACTTCTTCAAACTCATCACAAATCTTTCGTTCTTGAGCTTTACCTGGGACAATTTCTTTAAATCTTCTATAAGCTTCGAGAAATTTTTCTCGATCAACACCTTTTCCATATGCTTCTTCAATTTGTTGAAAGTAATGAATGACATCAATAATTTCTTCTGTCGTCCAATCATGCTCAATCGGGTATTGGTATTCCATAATAAATCACCTCTTTATTCTTCACTCATGTAATTGCTTTAATTTGCCCACCTTTTACGAATGCTTTCACTTTCAGCTATCATTCGGTCAAAAAGTTCCTGAACCGTTGGGACATCTTTAATTAACCCCATAACTTGTCCTGCCCAAGCGAACCCCTCCTCTGCCTTCCCATTATGAATATAATTTTTATTAGCCTTCCCGCTAATAAAGTCTTTTAATTGTTCGTAGCCCCCATTTGCTTTCTCAATTTCTAATATTTGATCTGTCCATGAATTAGATATAACTCTCGCAGGAGTACCTATCGATCTTTTAATAACAACTGTATCATTTTCATTCCCTCCCACAAGTTGTTTTTTATAAATATCTGAGGCATGGATGCATTCCTTCGTAGCTATGAATCTTGTACCCATTTCAATCCCTTCAGCCCCTAGACTTAAAGCAGCCATAAGTCCTCTTCCATCCCCGATTCCACCCGAAGCAATTACAGGGATCGAAACAGCATCTACGACTTGAGGTGTTAAAACAAAAGTACCAATATCATCTCTTCCTAAATGGCCTCCCCCTTCTTGACCTACAACCATAACTGCATCTGCACCAAGCTCTTCAGCTTTTATTGCCTGCCTTTTAGCAGCTACTAATACAAGCTTCTTAACCTTTACTCCCTTTAATTGATCAAATATCGGTGCAGGATTTCCCCCAGTCATCGTGATAACAGGGACCCCTTCGTCAATTGCAACATCTAAATAATGAGAAAAAGCTCTCCCATGCTGTCCTATTGCAAAATTTACACCATATGGTTTAGTAGTCAATGTTTTTACTCTTTTAATTTCTTCTCTCAATTCTTCAGGGCTTTCAAGTGACATTGCCGTGACTTGTCCTAACCCTCCAGCATTTGATACAGCAGCTGCTAAATCTGAGTAGGCGAGATGAGCAAGTCCTCCTTGAATAATTGGGTATTCGATATTTAATAATTCTGTTATTCTTGTATTCCATTTCATTTTAAAGTCCTCCTAAACCATTCATCTTCTACATACTTCTATTTTAATGTTATATTTTCCTGTCTACATCTAAAACTAATAAAGTGAAACTTCCATCAGTGGGGGTTTTCCGAAGCACAGGATGTGCTAGTGCAGACGTTGCCACACTATGTGGCGCTTTTAGTCTGTGTTCATTTTATGGGCCTTTACGGGCAGTTGATCCCCACTTATGTTTCTTTGATTCTCTCGCAAACTTGAAGTGGGGGTTTTACTGCCCGTTAATCTGCGATAAAAAGTCACTTCATTAGACTGAAAAAATGTACTTTCGTATGTATCGAATTTTCTATGCAAGGATAAAGAAAAGTGCTATAATTCAAATGTTTTATGACCTTTTTTGACAAAATAATTTAAAGAGGTGTGGAAGTAAATTGTCACAATTCGAAACACCGTTATTTAGCGGATTACTGGCACATGCGAAAAAAAATCCTATCCAATTTCATATACCTGGGCATAAAAAAGGCAACGGAATCGATCCTGAATTTAGAGAATTTATTGGAAATAATGCTCTTGCAATTGACCTGATCAATATAGGACCACTTGATGATCTTCATCAGCCAAAGGGAATTATTAAAGAAGCTCAGGATTTGGCTGCAGAAGCATTTGGAGCAGACAGAACATTCTTCTCTGTTCAAGGAACAAGTGGAGCAATAATGACTATGGTAATGGCAGTTTGTGGTCCTGGTGAAAAAATTATTGTTCCCAGAAATGTTCATAAATCTGTTATGTCTGCTATTGTTTTTTCTGGAGCAACCCCGATCTTTATCCATCCAGAAATAGATAAAAATCTTGGAATTTCTCATGGGATAACGACTGACTCTGTAGCAAGGGCCCTCGAACAACATCCTGATGCAAAAGGAATTCTTGTCATTAACCCAACATATTTCGGGATCTCTGCTGATTTAAAAAAAATCGTTGAAGTTGCCCATTCCTATAATGTCCCTGTTTTAGTTGACGAGGCTCATGGGGCTCATATTCATTTTCACGATGATTTACCTATGTCCGCCATGCAAGCAGGTGCAGATTTAGCCGCTACAAGTGTTCATAAGCTTGGTGGTTCAATGACACAAAGCTCAATCTTAAATATGAAGGGAAATCTTGTTTCAGCTAAAAGAGTGCAATCCATTCTTAGCATGTTGACCACTACTTCAACATCATATTTACTTCTGGCCTCTCTAGATGTGGCAAGAAAACGTCTCGCTACAGAAGGTAAAGAGTTAATCGACAAATCGATAACCCTTGCTCAGTCAATTCGCAGACGAATTAATGAAATTGAGAATATTTATTGTGTCGGAGATGAAATATTAGAAACGGATGCTGCACATGGTTTTGATCCTACCAAATTAATAATCTCAGTAAAGGATTTGGGGTTAAATGGATTTGATGTAGAAAAATGGCTCCGCGAAAACTATAATATCGAAGTTGAAATGTCCGATCTATATAATATCCTTTGCATCATTACGCCAGGAGATACAGATTATGAAGCAGATACGTTAATTAAGGCATTAACAGAGTTATCTGCAGAAAGACATGGACTCACCGAAAAGCTAGAAACACAAGTGTTATTGCCGGACATTCCAGTATTATCACTTTCACCACGAGATGCCTTTTATGCAGAGACAGAACTAGTGCCCTTTGATGGATCTGAAGGGAGAATCATTGCTGAATTTATCATGGTATATCCTCCAGGTATCCCTATTTTCATACCTGGAGAAATCATTACACAAGAAAATCTTCGATATATAAAAACAAATATGGATGCTGGTCTACCTGTACAAGGTCCCGAGGATTATGATTTTAAATATCTTCGTGTAATAAAAGAATTCAAAGCAATAAGATAAAAAATATCATTAGAAAACCTGGGCGCTTGCCAAGTCCTTTTTGGCGAATACCCAGGTTTTACTTATTCGATCTTATTAGCAGGGAAATTATTTATTTACATATATACTTTGGATCTAAATAAACTTTTTGCTTCCTAATTATCAAAAGAAAGAACCTTCCCCTTTAGGAAGGCCTTATATATAATAGAATAGAAATATTAATTATTTGCTGCTTTCATATGTTTTTTATGCTCTCCATCACATGAAGTACATTCACACTTGGAATATAAAACTGTTACTTTTTCATCCTCGAAATAATCTATCGTAGAATTACACGCTTGGCATACAATTGTACCCATCTTTCATTCTCCTTTATATATAAAATAGCTTGAAAACGCTTTAATAACCTTAATTACATAATAATATAACACAATTATTTTTTCAAGGGTAAATTGTATAACCTATTAGAAACTCTACATTCAAAATATATAGATATTTGACAGGATTCTTCTTCCAATTAGTATGACACAATAGCTATATTGCTACAAAGTTTTTATTATACAGTTATGTACAGCAGGCAAAAAAACTGCCTGCTTTAATTATTCATACTGAGTTTGAAAACTGGATCCAGGGATGGCATTTTTGAAGAATTCGCATAAGTCTTCTACTTGCTTTCGATTATCCATCTTAAAGGCTTTTTGTAAAAATTCAATGTCTTCGAGGTCCTTAGGATCGAGGAGTGTTGAGCGGCTAGTTTGCATACAGACGACTAGAGGTTTTCCGAAAAATAAATTGGTATAAACAATCCCAAAATCATATCTTGTTTGTTCAGTTGTAAAGCCAACGAATCGAACCTTTACATTTTCGTGCTCATCATAGAGCTTCTCAAAAAGATCCATTTTACCCCTCCTTATTCTAATATTTAGAATATTATTATAATTCACTATTTAGAATTTTACAAGGATTTTATGAAAATTCTTTGTTTAAGTTGTCATACGATTTTGATCAATGCTAGAATGGAATGGATAGTATATAAGGAATATGGGGGGATGGATGTTGGCTAACAATGCATACATAAAACTTGTGCCTTCATCAAATAAAGAAAGCATAACGACTGATGAAGTTAAAGAACTATTTCAATACTTTAAAGAAATAACCTCAAAAACAGGTGACCAAGTGGATTGGAAATACAATGAAGCTGCCTTTCCATATGAAATAAAAGAAACACATGAGGGCAAAGGTAAGTGGTTCTACCTTCATTCAGACAATGATCGTTACAATGCAATTCTACTTGGAATAGATCAAGAAATAATCCATGATGAAGATGGATCTGAACGTCAACAATCATATATTCAATTAACTTTACCTGAAACAGCTACATTTGGGGATAAAGGTAAAGCTAATGAATTCTGTCGATATTTAGCCAAAAAGCTAAAAGGAGAACTGCACTTATTTAACGGAAGAATCATGTACTTTTATCCAAGAAAATAAATGAAGCAGAAGAACAGCAAAGTGCTGTTCTTTTGCTTCATTTCATACTGCTACACACTTTTCAACGAAAAATTCTATGAGGTGGATATTTTTGTTAAGAAAAAAACTGCTTATTTTTGGGATTTTAAGCCTAGCAATTACTATTATGACTCCCTTTATGTTTTATTCCTATTTTGAGAAAAAACCTGATTCACTGCAACAAAATATTACATTCGGTGGACCATTTCCTTTCGCTGAACAAACGGTTACTCTACCTGCTGATAAAAAATCATATCCATTAGAAGTAAAATTTGAGTCTCCATTTGAAAAGCAAACAAAATATAAAATTACCCCTTTTCTATTTTCTTTTATTTGTTTTTATTTATTTTCGTTTGCACTATTTAGTATTGTTACGAGATTTTTCAGTAGCAGAGAAATAAAAGAGCCTGAGTAATGGCTCTTTTTGTCTTTTTCATCCCCAACATCCCCGAATTAGCCACCAATTAAAGACATTGTAAAGTGGAATGAACCATACAAGGATAGACTAAGAGCTGTAACAAAAAATGTTTTTTTCACTGATTTCATGATGTAGTTTCCAATGATGATCGCTAAATATAAAAATACGAAAAACATCAGTACTTTAAACATTAGCTGATCATATTTAGATAACCATTCAATAAAGGTGTATCCACTCCAAATAATAAGCTGTAGAAGAAGTACAGTATATACCTTCATGATCTCACCACCAGATTGTCAATATCCATAAAATAGACCTGTTTTATGTAATATATGTAGAATATACCATTCTTATTTTTCAATTCTATAACAATTAGGTGACAAGCCATGTTTTCTAATTTATTATGAGAAAACACTCATTAATATGAGAAAAAACAAATTTCCCCATTGAATAATATAAGCAAAAATTGAGTGAGGAATAAATAGAAAATGATAGGTTTCAATATTCGCTTTTACCTTAGAACGATAATAATCTTATATGTACTTCTTAGGCAAAAAAAAGCCCCTTTCCAATTGGAAAAGGACTTTTCATTCTACTTAACAATATGAATAGGAGTGCCTAGAGCAACTTCAGCCGCTTCCATTGTAATTTCTCCTAATGTTGGATGTGCATGAATCGTCATTGCTAAGTCTTCTGCCGTCATTCCTGCTTCAATTGCAAGGCCCAGCTCAGAGATCATATCTGATGCACTCGCACCCGCAATTTGTGCACCAATGACTAAGCCATCTTCTTTTCGAGTTATGAGCTTTACGAAGCCGTCTGTTGCATCTAAGGCAAGAGCACGACCGTTAGCCGCAAACGGGAATTTTGCTGCAGTCACTTCGATTCCCTCTTCCTTGGCTTGTTGTTCTGTATATCCTACAGAAGCAAGTTCAGGATCAGAGAAAACAACTGCCGGGATACCTAGATAGTCGATTTCTGACTGATGTCCAGAAATAACCTCAGCCGCAATTTTACCCTCATAGGATGCTTTATGTGCAAGTGGAGGCCCTTCAATAACATCTCCAATCGCAAAAATATTACTTATATTTGTACGACACTGCTTATCTGTTTTAATAATTCCACGATCAGTCATTTCTATTCCCACTTGCTCTAATCCAAGCTCGTCGGTATTTGGACGACGGCCAACCATGACGAATACATAATCAGCTTCAATGGACTTTCCTTCGCCTTTTACCTCATATTTTACAATCACGCCATTCTCATTTTCCTCTACACCTTTTGCAAGTGCTTTTGTAATGATTTCAGCGCCTTTTTTCTTTAAATTGCGTTTTACTAAAGCGGACATTTGTTTTTCAAATCCGCCAAGAATCTCATCAGATCCTTCAAGAATAGTGACTTGAGTTCCGAAATTAGCGTAAGCTCCACCTAATTCTGTACCAATATATCCTCCGCCTATGACGACAATTCTTTCAGGGATTTCCTGTAGAGAAAGAGCACCTGTTGAATCTAGGACTCTTTTTGAATATTTAAATGCAGGAATTTCAATTGGTCTAGAGCCTGTAGCGATGATAGCATTTTTAAAGGTATAAGTTTGTGCTGAATTTTCATCCATAACGCGAAGTGTATTTGCATCAACAAAATAAGCTTCACCGCGGACAATTTCAACCTTATTGCCTTTTAATAATCCTTCAACACCGCCTGTTAATTTCTTTACAACTCCACTTTTCCATTCCTGAACCTTTGAAAAATCGACAGTTACATTCTCAGCTGTAATCCCGATTGAATCAGAATGCTTAGCGGTTTCATAACGGTGCCCAGCAGCAATTAATGCCTTTGATGGAATACATCCAACATTTAAACAAACACCGCCTAAATTTGCTTTTTCTACGATGGTTACTTTTTGGCCAAGCTGTGCTGCACGAATAGCAGCTACATAGCCCCCAGGGCCTGAGCCTATGACAAGTGTATCAGTTTCGATCGGGAAATCTCCAACTACCATTTTCTACGCCTCCATTAGCAAAAGTTCTGGATCGTTCAGTAAACGCTTAATATGATTCAGCGCATTCTGCGCTGTAGCACCATCAATTATACGATGGTCAAAGCTTAATGACAATGCAAGTACTGGTGCTGCTATAATTTCGCCATCTCTTACAATTGGCTTTTCAGCAATACGACCAATCCCGAGTATCGCTACTTCTGGGTGATTAATTACTGGAGTAAACCATTGTCCGCCTGCTGAGCCAATATTCGTGATTGTGCATGAAGCTCCTTTCATTTCATCTGGAGCAAGCTTACCCTCACGCGCTTTCGTAGCCAATTCGTTGATTTCATTTGAAATGGCAAAAGTTGATTTTCGATCAGCGTCTTTAATAACAGGAACTAGTAGACCTTTATCTGTATCTGCTGCAATTCCAATATTGTAATAATGTTTTTGGATGATTTCAGATGTAGCATCATCAATGGATGTATTCAATACTGGGAATTCACGTAAAGCACTTGTTAAAGCTTTTACCACATACGGAAGGAATGTTAGCTTAATTCCCTTGCTTGCGGCGATTTCTTTAAACTTTTTACGATGGGCAACAAGTTTAGTCACATCAATTTCATCCATTAATGTAACATGTGGAGCTGTATGCTTTGAATTTACCATCGCTTTTGCGATTGCTTTACGGATGCCGCTCATTTTTTCACGCGTTTCCGGATACTGTCCTTGTGGAACAGCTTTTACAGCTGCTGTAGCGGCTGTTGTTTCTTGTGGCGCAGCAACTTCTTTCTCAATTGCTGTTTCTGTTTGAATTTGTGTTCCACCATTAATAAAGGCATCTATATCAGTTTTCAATATACGGCCATTATTCCCGCTGCCTAAAATCTGCCTAATATCAATCCCTTTATCACGTGCATATTTTCGAACAGAAGGCATTGCAATGATTCGACGGTCATGATTTACATTTGTTTGAGTTTTAGCAGCACTATCATTAGAAGGCTCTTCTTTACTCGCTGGCGCTTGTGTTTGAGATTCTTGTTGCTCCTCATGCTCGTCGCCCTTAAACTTTAGATTTTCATAACCAGGTGCATCAAATGTAATTAGAACTTGTCCGACAGTAGCAACAGTTCCCTCTCCGACTAAAACTTCTTTAACTGTTCCTGCAACTGGAGAAGGGATTTCAACAACAGCTTTATCATTTTGTACTTCACATAAAACGTCATCTTCTTGGACCTTATCTCCTGGTTTTACGAACCATTTGACAATTTCTCCTTCATGAATCCCCTCACCTATGTCAGGCAATTTAAATTGAAATGACACTTGGAATCATCCTCCTAAGCTAGACTAGATGAGAAAGGTCGGAATTTGGCTTAAAGAAATCTTAAAAAATAAACTGATTTCCTTCTATTTCCGCCTTTCAACATTTAATAAAGTTACTTTTAATCGATTTAGAAAGTTAATACTTTTTTGCCTGTTTCAATAATATCCTTGTAATTTGGAAGCCATACTGTTTCAGCTTGCGGGAACGCAAAAACTGTGTCAGGTGCTGCCACACGGAGAACAGGTGCTTCTAAGCTTAAGATTGCACGGTCATTGATTTCAGCAACTACATTAGCTGCGATACCAGCTTGCTTTTGTGCTTCTTGGACAACAATAGCGCGACCAGTTTTTTCAACTGATGCAATGATTGTTTCAATATCAATTGGAGATACTGTACGTAAATCAATGACTTCTGCAGAAAAGCCTTCTTTTTCTAGCTCCTCAGCAGCTTTTAATGCTTCATGAACCATAGCTCCATAAGTAATAATTGAAAGATCAGAACCTTCTCGTTTTACTTCTGCTTTTCCAAGCGGAATTGTATATTCTCCCTCAGGTACCTCTTGACGGAAGGAGCGGTATAATTTCATATGCTCTAAGAAAATAACTGGATCATTATCACGAATGCTCGAGATAAGCAATCCTTTAGCATCGTAAGGAGTAGATGGAATGACAACCTTTAATCCTGGTTGTTGTGCCATTAACCCCTCTAAGCTGTCTGCATGCATCTCAGGAGTATGTACTCCTCCACCAAAAGGTGAGCGAATTGTAACAGGCGCATTGTATCTGCCTCCTGAACGGTAGCGCATACGTGCGAGCTGTCCGGAAATGGAGTCCATAACTTCATATACAAATCCAAAGAATTGTATTTCAGGAACAGGACGGAATCCTTGTAAGCTTAGACCAACCGCAAGTCCACCGATTCCAGATTCAGCTAAAGGAGTATCAAATACACGATCTTCGCCGAATTCAGAGTGAAGGCCCTCAGTGGCACGGAATACACCACCGTTTACGCCTACATCTTCTCCGAATACTAATACATTCGGATCGTTTCGCAATTCTGTACGTAATGCATCAGTAATTGCTTGAATCATTGTCATTTGCGCCATGGCTTACTTCGACTCCTTTTCTTTATAAATTTCATATTGTTCTTTTAAGTTATAAGGCAATTCTTCCTGCATAATGGATATTAAATCTGTTACCTTTTGCTTTGGTGTATCATCAGCCTGTTTAATTGCTACTTTAATATCTTCTTTAGCCTTTTCAATTGTTTCATTTTCCATTTCTTCATTCCATATTCCTTTATCCTCCAAGAACTTACGGAAGCGGACAAGTGGGTCTTTCTTTTCCCATTCATTATCAAGATCGGATGTACGATAACGAGTTGGATCGTCACCTGCCATTGTGTGTGGACCATATCGGTATGTTAATGTCTCAATTAAGGTAGGACCTTCTCCATTTATTGCGCGCTCACGAGCTTCACGAACTGCAACATAAACCGCAAGCGGATCCATTCCATCAACTTGGATACCCGGAATCCCTGCTGATACAGCTTTTTGAGCAAGTGTCTTCGCTGCTGACTGCAATGCAACAGGAGTTGAAATAGCAAATCTATTATTTTGAACAATGAAAATAGCCGGAGCTTTAAAAGCACCTGCAAAGTTGATTCCTTCGTAGAAATCACCTTGAGATGTTCCTCCATCACCTGTGTAAGTAATAGCAACAGTCTTAGTTCCACGTTTTTTCATTCCTAATGCAACACCAGCAGCTTGGATAAATTGTGCTCCAATTATGATTTGTGGTGCAATTACATTGACTCCTTCAGGAATATTTCCGCCTTCAAAATGACCTCTAGACCATAAAAAAGCTTGTGATAATGGAAGTCCATGCCAAATCACTTGTGGAACATCACGGTATCCTGGAAGAATGAAGTCTTCCTTCTCTAAAGCAAATTGAGAAGCCAATTGGGATGCTTCTTGCCCTGCAGTAGGTGCATAGAAGCCTAGTCTCCCTTGTCTATTTAATGAGATTGAACGCTGATCAAGGATACGTGTATAAACCATACGTCGCATTAATTCTTGAAGCTGCTCATCGCTTAAATCCGGCATTGCAGATTCGTTTACAACCTTACCTTCCTCATTCAGAATTTGGAATGTCTGAAACTGTTCTTCAACTTTTTCAAGCTGCATTTTGGCATCAAATTGTGCCGTTTTTGTTTTAGAAGCCATATGAGTCACCCTTTCATTTCTTGTAAAAGACGTTTATTAATATGAGTTAAGTACAAATCTATGTTGCCCAATCCTAAGTTAAAATAGAAAATCTTAATTTTATGAATATCTCATTATCAAACGTCTGTTTTTGATTATCCATTTCTATCTTATTCTGTATCAATTAATTTTGCAACCAAGTTGATACACAATGATACTAATTTTTTTAAGTTTAATTCACCAATCCACTACCGTAAACCTCTTTATATTGCGTTTTTACATCATTTTCACAATATTTATATCTTTTCTCTTTTTTATAACTGTATTATAAAATACTCAAAACTGTTCTATAAGAAAATGAATATTATTTAGATGTGTTATAACACATATTGAATATTCTTAATCATCATTATATTAGTAAAATCAATTATTTTAATAAATATGAGGATATGTTAAAACTTCCCTGTTGATTTCCGCTGCAGGCACTAAAGCGTAGCGGGCGGTCCGGAAGCCTCCTTGTCGCTATCTCTCCTGCCGGGTCTCCCTTTGACTCACTTCTCCCGCAGGACGTTGAATAATCATCCCTGAATAAAGTGAAACTTCAATCAGTTGGGGTTTTCTTCATCCCCCACTGATTGTTAGTTGAACTAATCGGTCTTATTATCTCCCACCTATACTTCTTTGTATTTCTCAAGTTTTGAGGTGGGAGACTTACAGCTCGTTAATGCTGGATAAACACCGCATGAAGAAAATGCGAATGCATTTTCGAGGATCTCGCGCCTGCAGCGAAAATCAACAACAAAATAGCATTTTCAACACTGAGCTTTAACACAGCTAATTATTAAATAAGAAAAGCGCAAGCGCCTTGATCACCCCCGACAGGCATAAGCCAATCCTCTCGGAAAGGTGTTCTTTACCTTTCTGGGAGGATTGGCTTATGACCTCGAGGTCGACAAAAACGCGACGTCCTCCCAAAAGCTTCTCTTTTGGTCGTGCGATGTGTCGCTGACGTAGCTTTCTTTGTCCTGTCGCATTGTCGACACTAGTACGTCCTGTAAGTCGGAGGTAGGCGCTGGAGCTGAACGTAGATAAACTATATCTTAAGTTATCAACAGATAGCGAAAATTATAATTTCCTGGTATACAATAAAAAAAAGCAACATTCACAGAGAATGTCACTCTTTCAAATTATTCCTTTACTTTTACCTCAAGCCCCGATTCTTTATAGAGGGATAATTTCATATCGTTATATCGCTTTGTCTTTTCGTTAAATTTTTCATTCGCTTCTAATACTTTACCATAAATTTCATTTATTTTCGTAATTTGATCCTCCAGCTGGTCCAATTGGATATTTTCATTTTTAAACATTGCATATAACTCTCTATCCAATTCAATTGCTTTCGAATAGTATAAATATAATTCACTGTGAATTTTATATCTTTCAATCATAATTTCGTATAATTGAAGTGATTTTTCCTTGAGAGCTGGATTTTTCAAATCTTCAATGATGGGTTTTAATGCTTTAAATTCTTTTTCAGAGGCTTTAATACTTTCCTCTTCCTTCTCTATATGGGTTTTTCGTTGATCAACAATCTCGGATGCTTCATTTGATAGTTTGGTAACTTCTTCAAATTCCTTCATGCCAAGAGAAATAATTTTATCATAAATTTCCTTTTCTTTTTTCTCTAATTCGACAAGAGGATCTTGCTGTGCTTCAAATGCTTCTTCAGAAGCAACGACATTTTCCAGTACTTTATACATTTTTTCGACTGGTGTCTGTTGTTTTAGGCAACCTGTTAACAATAGAACTCCAGCAAGATAAACTAATATTATATAGCTTTTTCGGATTACCAACTCATTGAAACCTCCTTAAATATAACAATTTTACTATATCTGTTGCTTGATCATTTGACAATACATGTGAGGTTTGTCCATTTATAAAATCTATTCAAAACACTTTTCATTTATGACTTAGGCATAGGCCTACACAAATTACTCGATTTTTACATAGGCTATATTAATCGTCCGATATGGGACTATATGTAATGTGGACGATAATCTAACTTTTAGGGAGGTTATCCTTCGTGTACGGATATGGTGGATATGGTGGATTCGGTTACGGATATGGCTGTGGTTATCCAGGATTTGTAGGCGGAGCTTGCTGTGGCAGAGGCTTTGCATTAATTGTAGTATTATTCATTCTTCTTATCATCGTTGGCTGCTCTTGCTTGGGATAGGTTACCTTTTGAGAAGGTACAAAATGTGCCTTCTCTTTTATTAACTTTTTACATATACTCTGATAGACTATTAAGATAAAGAAAACTCGCCGATTGGCGAGCCTTGGAAAGGCGAAGACAGAGGCGTAGTTGCACTTATCGCGCTCATACATGCCACGTCCTGTGGCATTCGCCCGACTAGGACATCCTGTCCGTCGTACTTAATTCCTAAAATTGGCAACTACGTCGGATCATCTTCTGCGCTGGCAATCTATACTTTAACGTATAAGATAGCCCGACTAGAAGGCAGTACTTTAACCTTCTTGGCGGAATAGTTAAGACCCAAGAGAACGACATCAGCTTCTGTTTTAGTCGCGAGATGTAAATACAGCCGTGGTTTTCCTTGTGCAGCTAGACATTTCTCTAACTTGAATAAAGTTACACTTTCTTTAATCTTCAAGAAAAAGCGCAATAGGTAAAATTAGACACATCTGTTTAAATGCTAGCGTAAAATAATTGGTATTTACATCAAAGTTTCGATTCTATTCTTTTATTATATATATTTAATCACAGGAGTGAATGATCCAATGTTAACAATGAATGATATTATCCGTGATGGTCACCCTACACTAAGAAACATTGCTAAAGAAGTTCCACTTCCACCAACAAATGAAAATATACAAATTTTAGAAAACTTATTGGAATTTGTTATTAACAGTCAAAATCCTGAAGTTGCTGAAAAATATGGACTTCGACCTGGTATTGGTTTAGCAGCTCCGCAAATAAATGTTGCAAAAAGAATGATTGCCGTTCATTTAAAAGATGAAAAAGGGGTGCTTCACAGTTACGCTTTATTTAATCCAAAAATCAAAAGCCATTCAGTCGAAAAAACCTATTTATTGGCCGGAGAAGGTTGTTTATCAGTTGATGAAGCAATTCCTGGATATGTTCCAAGATATTCACGAATAACCGTTCAAGGTACAACTATAGATGGCGTTGAAGTTAAGCTGAGATTAAAAGGCATGATTGCAATTGTATTTCAGCACGAAATTGATCATCTTAATGGCATTATGTTCTATGACCATATTAATCAAAACGACCCATTTAAGCCTATTGAAAATGCAGTACCTCTTGAAAGATAGGAGATTAACATATAAAAGACTGAACCTTGAAGGTTCAGTCTTTTATATGACTTTATATCGAAAAACTTAAATTAATGCTAAATCTTTTAATCCATTCCAAATTCCATCATTATCAACAGAAGTTGTTGTTCGGTTAGCTGATTTTTTCACTTCATCTAGAGCATTACCCATAGCAACTCCAGTTCCGACCGCTTGAAGCATTTCAATATCATTTAAGCCATCACCAAATGCATAAACGTCCTCCATATTAAAGCCAAGTCGGTTGATCATCTTTTTAATTCCTTCTGCCTTCGATCCTCCTGCAGGTAAAACATCTGTTGAATACCTATGCCAGCGAATAAAACGGAAGTTTGAAAAATCCTGTTGGTAAACGATATCCTCTTTTTCTTCAAAAAATAAAAGTGCTTGAAAGATTTCATTGGCTTTATAGAAATCAGAATCTAAAGCTGGATAAGGAAATTTTAAACTCCCGATACTTTCTTCTATAAAATCATTTTCCAAAACAGATGCTTTCATTGATTTTTCATTTAAAAATACTAAAGGGTGGTTTTTCTTATTTGAATAATTCATTAATCTCTCAACTTCCCCTGTTGGCAATGAGTTTTTGTAAATAACTTCATTTTCAAAAACAACATATTGACCGTTAAAGCTAACATAGGATTCAATTTCAAGCTCTGCGCGTAATTTTTCAAACATAAATGGAGCTCTGCCTGTAGCTATGGCAACGTATACACCATTTTGCTTTAATTTTTCTACTGCTTTTCTTGTATTATCAGGCAGCTTTTTTTCACTATCTAATAAAGTCCCATCTATATCAAAAAATACGATTTTTTTCATTGATAAATTCCCAACCTTTCTTTATTCAAAAAAACTAAGCTGCAGCTTTTTTCTCTTTTTTCTTCTCTTTAATCGAAGTAACATATACTCCTATAAAAATAATTAGAAGTCCAATGATCATTGTAAAATGGATTTCTTCACCTAATAGAAATGCTCCCCACATTATAGCAGATGCTGGTACTAAATAGGTTACTAAAGAAGCAAACTCTGGGCTCCCCTCTTTAACTAAATAATAATAGAGTAAATACGCTATTCCCGATCCTAAAGATCCTAGGCCAATCAATGAAAAAATGATATTCGATTCTGTAAAGGCATAAACTGATTCTGGTGCTGACACCATCATCATGATAAAACTTAAAACAGTAGCTGCGAGAAGAGTAAATAATGATATATGTAAGGTCGATACATTTCCTAAATATTTCTTTGTTAAATGAGTACCAGTCCCATAACAAATGGCAGCTCCTAACATGAAAAGTACCCCAGTGAAATGACCAGACAAAATATCACCTGATTTTAAGTTTGAGATAATAAATATACCGATAAAACCAATTGCAATCCCTATCCATTGATTTCTTCTTAGAACGGAGCCAAAGAAAATCGAGCCGATTATTAGTGTCCAAATCGGAGTTGTAGCATTGATAATGGAGGCTAAACTTGAAGTAATTTTTGTTTGTCCAGTAGATATTAGAAGCCAAGGTAAAGCATTATTTAAAAAGCCGACAATAACAAGTTTTAAATAGGGAAGTTCTTTATATGGAATATTATTTTGTTTCACTAAGCTGAAAAAAGCAAGTGTGATGAATCCAAAAAGACATCTTCCAAAAACAATTGCTGAAGGCTCTAAATCTACCAGCAATATTTTAATAAATAAAAAAGAAGTGCCCCAAATAATGCTTAACAAAAGCAATGCACTATATAGCTTCCTCATTTAATCCTCATCCTATCTATTTTCGACTTTTGTAATAAAACACTAAGCTTATATGATAAAATTGTCAATTTAGTAATTTTAATAATAAATATTAAAAAAACCATAATTATCCACGGAAGATAATCTCATTTCGTCATATAATAAAAATAAAAACAGTATTTATTCTTTAAACATCCTTGTTCGCTTTTACTTTGGACAAGTATCGTTTAAAATAGAAAGTAAGGAGTTGATCCACGATGTTAAAGAAGCTAAGAAAGAAGCTTTTAAAACAGTGGAGAGATATGCTTCGAAAAAAATCAATTGCTTAAAACTCTTTTGGGCCCTTCATGCTTGAGAAGGGCTCCTTCCTTATTATCATTTGAAATACCTTAATATGCCCTATATACATAAAATGTATAATTCAACTTAAATAAGAAAAAACATGAAAATCATGTTATTTTTATATATAATAGAAAAAGTTATTCGGAATAAGGAGAGATATTAGATGATATTTAAAGTTTTTTATCAAGAGTCAAACAAGGAAGTACCAGTTCGGGAAAAAACACAAACAATTTATATGGAAGCAGAATCCGAAAGAGATGTACGGCTAAAATTAGCAGATAGACCATATAATATTGAGTTTATTACAGAGCTTAAAGGGGATTTTTTAGAATTTGAAAAACAACGAGAAGACTTTAATGTATTGGAGATTAGATAAATTATGAAATTTGTTAAGAACGATCAAACAGCCGTTTTCGCCCTTGGTGGACTAGGAGAAATCGGAAAAAACACGTATGCTGTTCAATTCCAAGATGAGATCATCTTAATTGATGCTGGGATCAAATTCCCCGAGGATGAACTACTGGGTATTGATTATGTAATTCCCGACTACACTTATTTAGTAAAAAATGAAGAAAAGATTAAAGGCCTATTTATCACGCACGGACATGAAGATCATATAGGGGGAATTCCTTATCTTTTACGGGAAGTAAATATCCCTATTTACGGCGGAAAACTTGCTCTCGGCTTACTTCGAAATAAATTAGAAGAACATGGTTTACTACGACAAACGAAAATGCATGAAATTATAGAAGATGATGTAATTAAATTTAGAAAGACTTCCGTTTCCTTTTTTCGAACAACGCATAGTATTCCTGATTCATACGGGATTGTTGTTAAAACTCCTCCGGGACAAATTGTGCATACAGGTGATTTTAAGTTTGATTTCACCCCTGTCGGTGAACCAGCAAACTTAACTAAAATGGCTGAGATCGGTAAAGAAGGCGTTCTTTGCTTATTGTCAGACAGTACAAACAGTGAAATCCCTGAATTTACAATGTCAGAACGGAGAGTCGGGGAAAGTATTAATGACATATTTCGCAAAGTCGAAGGTCGGGTTATTTTTGCTACATTTGCCTCAAATATACATAGGCTTCAGCAAGTAACTGAGGCAGCTGTATTAAATGGCAGAAAGATTGCCGTTTTCGGCCGCAGTATGGAAGCAGCCATTAATATCGGACAAGATCTTGGCTATATCCATGCGCCAAAAGATACATTTATCGACGCCCAACAGATCAATCGCTTGCCTGCAAACCAGGTCACAATCCTTTGTACTGGAAGTCAAGGAGAGCCGATGGCAGCATTATCTAGAATTGCTAATGGAACACACCGCCAAATACAAATCAATCCTGGCGATACGGTTGTTTTTTCGTCTTCTCCTATTCCAGGAAATACAATTAGCGTTAGCAGAACGATTGATATGCTTTCCCGTGCAGGCGCAGAAGTTATTTATGGCAAGTTAAGCGATATTCATACCTCCGGCCATGGAGGTCAGGAAGAACAAAAATTAATGCTTAGACTTATAAAGCCAAAATTCTTTATGCCTATCCATGGAGAATATAGAATGCAAAAAATGCACTCAAAATTAGCTGTAGACTGTGGTGTGATGGAAGAAAACTGCTTTATTATGGATAACGGTGAAGTGCTCGCATTAAGCGAAGATTCAGCACAAATTGCAGGTAAAATCCCTTCTGGCTCTGTTTATATTGACGGAAGCGGGATTGGTGATATCGGTAACATTGTATTAAGAGATCGCCGTATTCTTTCTGAAGAAGGGCTAGTGGTTGTTGTAGTCAGCATTAATATGAAGGATTTCAAAATCGCTGCAGGGCCTGATCTTATTTCACGCGGGTTCGTCTATATGAGAGAATCAGGAGATTTAATTAATGATGCTCAATCACTAATTACAAAGCATTTGAACAAAGTAATGGAAAGAAGAACAACACAATGGTCAGAAATAAAAAATGAAATCACTGACACTCTTGCGCCATTCTTATATGAAAAAACAAAACGCCGTCCAATGATTTTACCAATCATTATGGAAGTTTAGAAAAGCGGAAGCGCCTTGCTCACCCCCGACAAGCATAAGACAGGCCGACGAGAGGGTTGTTCTTTTAACCTTCTTGGCGGACTGACTTATGACCTCGAGGGGGTAGGCGCTGGAGCTAGACATAGAAAAGGCTGTAAATCACAAATGTGATTTACAGCCTTTTTAGTTATCCCATTACTTTTTTCTCAAATCGAACAATATCTACATCTGCTCCGATAACAATTAAAATATCATTTGTTTGGATTTCTTCATGTGCCAATGGGGAAACAATGATATCATTTTTTCTCTTAATAGCAACAATATTAATGCCATATTTTGCACGAATGTCTAAATCGATAAGTGTATGTCCACTAAGCTTCTCATTAGCTACGATTTCAACAATACTATGCTCATCTGAAAGCTCAAGATAATCTAATACATTATTTGAGGAAATATTATGAGCAATTCTTCGGCCCATATCGCGCTCTGGATGAACTACATGGTCTGCCCCAATCTTTCTTAAAACCTTCTCATGATAATCATTTTGGGCTTTAACAGTAATTTTATTTACTCCTAATTCTTTTAATATTAATGTCGTTAAAATACTTGCCTGAATATTATCACCAATTGCTACAATAACATGGTCAAAGTTTCTAATTCCTAGGCTTTTAATAACTGATTCATCCGTCGTATCCCCAACAACAGCATGGGAGGCAATCATAGAAAATTCGTTCACACGATCCTCATCAACATCTATTGCCATGACTTCCATTCCCTCTTCAGCAAGTGCACGGCAGATACTTCCACCAAAACGTCCAAGCCCAATCACAGCAAATTCCTTTTTCACCAATCATTCCTCCAGATTATTACAAACTAAATAATTTAGATTATATTCTAACACATTGATTGAAATAATCTAGTTCCCAGATTAGCATGCCTAATTTCAGTTGTCTATAATATTAATGTTGTATTTTTTTAGCCAAGTGTTGATTTGTATTAGATGAGCAATAAGTTGAGGGCCTGTCATTAACTGACCAAACCCTACCCAATGTTTCAATAGTAAAACTCGGATTTGTGATATACATGTGATCAAATAGATATTTGGCTGTACAACGCAATCCATTGCCACAGTTTTTTGCTTCCGACCCATCTGATCCAATTCAAAGTTAAAATTGGAACTTTTTTAGATAGCTCTGCCAAATCTTGACTCTTCAATGAATACTCTAATAAATTGAAAAAAATATAATTATTCCTTAATCCATGCATTTTCGTAAACTCCATGATAACACTCCTCTCAATATATAAATTTCTTCTTGCTTAATCTCGATTTGATTTCTTCTATAACATTCTTTTCCGCTTGTAATCCATCCGCCTGAAATGTAACAGAAAATCTAACATATGATCCTGCATCATCCCATGGGACAGTAGAAATTAAATGTTCCTTAATTAAATAATTGCTAAATTCCTCTGCAGTATGGAACTCTCGGCCACCTTCTACAGCTTTTGGTGCTTTTGTATATAAGAAAAAAGATCCTTTAGACTTTTTAGCATAAATGCCGCATTCTCTTAATGCCTTTGACAATAATTCCTGTCGCCTTGAATATTTAGCAGATGTTCGTTCCGTAATTTCAGGATGAGAGAGAGCATAAGCTGCTGCTTTTTGAATTGCCATGAATTGACCCGAATCATTATTGTCTTTTACGGTAGCAAATGCGTTGATGAGCTTCGAATTTCCAGCGATAAATCCTATTCTCCATCCGGTCATATTGAAAGATTTTGATAATGAATGAAGCTCTACTCCAACGTCCTTTGCTCCTGGAACTGAGAGAAAGCTAAGCGGTTTTTCATTGTCAAAAACGAGGGCTGCATAGGCAGCATCATGGACAACAATTATATTATTTTTCTTAGCGAATTGAACGACTTCTTCAAAAAATTCTGCATTAGCAATTGCACCTGTTGGATTATTCGGATAGTTCAAATATAGGAGCTTTGCTTTTTGTAAAACACTATTATTTATTTTATCTAGCTCTGGCAAAAATAAATTTTCTTCAGAGATTGGTAAATGAACAATTTCTCCTCCATAGTATTTTGTAAGAGTCGCTAATACTGGATAGCTCGGCGAGGGCATCAGCGTAATATCACCAGGATTTATGAAGACTGCTGGCAGCATGGCTAAAGCAGATTTCGAGCCAATCACATGGTTTATTTCTTTATCGGGATCAAGTCCTTTTACATGGAAGACCCTTTCCATATACTCGGAAGCTGCTTGATTAAATTCAATTAGCCCATTATCAGCATAAAAGCGATTTTCTGGCTTATTTGCTTGTATCGCTAATATTTTTACAACTTCTTCGTCTGCCATAGAATCAGGTTCACCGACTCCTAAATCTATCAATTGAATGTGTGGGTTAGCGAGAATTGCTGCTCTTTTTGCTCTTTTTATTTTCTCAAATTTAAAGATTTCTTGAGATAAACCGAATTTGGAACCGCCTATTCGATCGGCAAATAACTGTTGAATAAAATCATTTGACATAATAATTCCTCCTTCAAAATAGCTATGGGCATATAGCTCCCTTTCAACCTTTAACTATCTTAATTAATTCTACCCAATAATATTTTTATATTTATCGACTTTAACGCCGCTTATTTATTCGATAAAATAATTGTTTTTAATCATAGCACTATATTTTTTTATTTTATTTAGACTTTTCCTTTAAATATTTTCACTTTTCTTATACTCTCAAAAAAAATTAAAACAAAATCGCCAGGTAAGATAGTACCTGACGAATAGTTTTGTTTTTACAAATTTTATATTGATTATCGAATTTTGGAGGGTATTTTTCCTGTATATTTTTTAAATTGCCTGCTAAAGAAATGGAGACTATTATAGCCAAGGGCTTCAGCAGCCTCTGTCACCCTCATTCCTGTGTAATGAAGCAAATGCTCTGCTCGTTCAATTCGTGTACGAATAATAAAAGAGCGAACAGTCTGACCAATAATTTGTTTAAACTTTTGAGAAAAATAATAAACATGGCATCTGAGACTCCCTATGCTTATTTATCCAGCACTCAACATATTGAATTGAGCCTTTACGAGTTGATAATATTCTCCTTGAAGGTCCATTAATTCATCATGATTTCCTTGCTCGATAATATTACCATGGTCAAGTACAAAAATATGATCTGCATCACGTATGGTAGATAGACGATGCGCAATGATTATAGCTGTACGTCCTTTTAAAAGCGCCTTTAAGGCTTTTTGGATTTTGACCTCTGTTTCAGTATCAATGCTTGCTGTCGCTTCATCAAGAATTAAGATTCGCGGATCGGCAAGCAATGCTCTAGCAAAGGAAAGAAGCTGTCTCTCTCCGACAGAAAGAATATTTCCTCGTTCCTCTACCTCCGTTTCATACCCGTTTGGCAGATTTTCTATAAATGCGTGTGCCCCAACTGCTTTTGCAGCCTCCATTACCTCTTCAATACTACCATCTGGTCGGCCAAAGCGAATATTGTCGCTAATGGTTCCAGAAAAAATAAATGTATCCTGTAAGACAACACTAATTTGATTTCTAAGGCTTGCTAAGGTCACCTCTCGTAAATCTTTGTCATCTATTTTAACTTTACCTGCTGTTGGATCATAAAACCTGCTGATTAAGTTTGCAATGGTCGTCTTCCCTGAACCTGTATGACCAACTAAGGCAACCGTCTGCCCTGCTTGCATTTCCAAATTAATCTTGCGTAATGCTGGACGTCTTTCATCATATGAAAATTCAACATCTTCAAAATTAATTTTTCCAATAATATTATCCAATTGGATAGCATCCTTTTTCTCATCAACATTTGGCTTTTCATCCAAAAATTCAAATATTCTTTCAGATGAGGCCATCCCTATTAACAATTGATTATAAACCATACCTAAGCGAGATATCGGCTCCCAGAACATCCCAAGATAAAAGGCGAAAGAAACAAAGTAACCTATTGTAATTGTTTCATTTTGGATTAAACTCGCTCCATACCAAATTAATACTGCTGTCCCCAATGCATTTGTTATTTCGACTAAAGGTCTGAACATCGCGTTTTTCTGTGAAGCCACACGCCAGCTTTCGAAATTTTCTGTATTCACACCATCGAAAAATGTCATGTTTTCTTTTTCTTGTGTAAATGATTGTGTAATTCTTATGCCTTGAATACTTTCATTCAAATGAGAATTTAATTTAGACTGTTTTAAACGAACAACCTGCCATGATCGTCGGATATTTCTCCTTAAAGAGGTAGAAATAAAAAACATAATCGGCAATATTATCATAATTGCTAATGTCAGTTGGGGACTTAATGAGAATAATATGATAAAAATGCCAACAAGAAGAATCATATCCATTAATAAATTGATGACCCCATTCGTAAATAACTCTTGAAGAGAATTAATATCATTCATAATTCGTACTAAAATGGAGCCAGCCGAGCGCTGATCAAAAAATCGATGAGATAGTGTTTGCACATGGGTAAATAAGTGCTTTCTTAAATCATAAATAACACTTTGACCAAGCATATTCATCCATTTGATCCGAAAAAAATTAGCTACAAAATTTATTAAATATAGAATTGTAATTAGTACAACTAATATCGTTAGCAGCTTTCCATCCTTTTCAATTAATGCCTTATCAAGGGTGTAGACACCTATTAAAATCGGTATTAGTAATTTAACACCTGTATTAAGTAATACCATCATTATTGAGAAAGGGAGAAGATCTTTTCGATATGGTTTCATATAGCTAAAAAGTCTTAACATTTGCTTCCAGTTAAAAGGCTTTTCAATGACATCATCTGATGAGTATTGAAATCTTGATAATACTTTTTTATTTTCTATTTTCTTTTTCATCCTTCCACCTCTTACCCTGCATGAGATCCAATCACTCTGCCAATATCTCGGTATTGAATATCATAAATGCGCTGATAGGGACCGTTTTGTTTTAATAAATTTTCGTGAATCCCTCTTTCGACGATATGCCCATTTTCAAGAACAAGAATTTCATCAGCATGCTTTAATGAAGAAATCCTGTGAGCAATTATAAATGTCGTTCTCCCCTCCATAACTTCCTTTAAAGACTTTTGGATTTGGAATTCTGTCTCCATATCAACAGCACTTGTCGCATCATCTAATATTAAAATACTTGGGTTAATACAAAATGCTCTGGCAATTGCAATTCGCTGTTTTTGTCCGCCTGAAAGTCCCATACCTCTTTCACCAAGCATGGTGTCGTAACCATCTGGAAGCTCCATTATGAAGTCATGGGCTTGAGCTCTCTTGGCAGCGTCAATAATTTCTTCCATTGTTGCATTCGGTTTCCCATAAGAAATATTTGCTTTAATGGAGGATGAGAATAAAAATGATTCTTGAAGAACGAAGCCGATATTCCTCCTTAAGGAATGCAATGAATACTCTTCCACATTTATACCATCCATTTTCACTTCCCCATCAACAGGCTCGTAAAATCTTGTCATTAGTTGAGTTAAGGAAGTTTTTCCTGAACCTGTGGATCCAATTAGTCCGATTACCTTTCCAGGATGAGCATAGAAATTAATATTATAAAGGGCATCCTTATCTTCGTCCGAATAACGGAAAGTCACATTACGAAATTCCACCTCGCCTTGTAAGCGTTCTGCACTCATGGCCGATGGTTTATCTTCAATCTCATTTTCCGCGTCGAGGATTTCTAATAATCTTTCTCCAGATGCTTTCGATTGTGAAAATAGATTGACAATAAAACCGAGGTTCATAATTGGCCACATGATATACCAGACTAAGCTATAAAAGGCTACTAGCTCTCCTAACAATAGGTCACCGTTCATCACTAGGTATCCACCATAGGCTAATAATAAGACAACACTAATGTTTCCTAATAATTCCATTAAAGGAAAAAATCTAGCCCATATATCGGCTGTAAATATATATTTATCTTTATAATCACCATTTGAATCATTGAATTTATGAATCTCGAAATCTTCTCTCGATAAGGATTTAACAGTATTGATGCCACTAATATTTTCCTGTACCTTAGTATTTAATTTTCCAAAGGATTTTCGAATACTTCTAAACGCTGGATGAACCGCTTTATCAAATTTAAATGTAACGACTGCAAGGAAAGGTAAAGTAATTAAAGTAACAATAGTTAATGATATGGAGTAGTAAAACATGACAGAAAAGCTAATGCCAATTAAGAGGATAAAGCGAATCAACTCGGAAAAGCCTATCGACAAAAAAAAGCGAAACCCTTCGACATCAGCAGTTAATCGTGACATTAAGTCACCTGTCTTTGCATTGTCATAATATCGGAAAGGTAAAAATTGAAGTTTATGATATAAAGCATTTCTTAGTTTATAAACAGATGTAATCCCAAAGAGATCTCCGGTATATTGATGAATAAATGTCGCTACCCCTTTAACGATCATTATTCCGATAAATCCTAAAGCTAGATAAGGAATCCACTCATATTTTCCTCCTATTACTACCTCATCAATCGTAATTTGGAGAATCATTGGATAGACTACCGTTACCGCTGTTACAATTAGTAAAAAGCCGATTGACCAAAAGAAATAGCCTTTATAAGGCCAATAATACATTTTCAATTTCCTGAATACTTCCAAACCATTTCCCCCTTTCACCCTATTACAAAAAATTCATAGAATTTTTAAAGCGTAATATTAAATATAACGGTTTTCGAAATATAATTCCACCCTTTTATTAGAATTTTTTGTTTTTTATGAAATTCTTTTCTAATAAAAAAAGATCAAGCTAGGCTTGATCTTTTTTTATTCAGCTTTATTCATTTCATCTAATACACGATTTACACGCTTTTCTAACATTTTCATACCGCTTCCACCTGCTTGAAAGTGACGAAGGTTGCCATCTTTATCAAATACATAATAAGCTGGAACATATTGATTCTCAAACGCTTCATTTAGCTTATGCTCACTGTCAACGTATATTGGCTGAGAGATTCCATGCTCTGCTGCGACCTGTTTAATCAATTCTAAATTAAGATCGTCCTCAGAACGAGGCATATGAACGGCAATTACATTTAATTTATCCTTATAATCATCTCTGAATTTATTAACCTGAGGCATTGCTTCTTTGCACAAATGACAGCTAACAGACCAAAAATGAATTAAAGTTGGCTTTTCTCCTACAAGCTGCTCTCTTGTAACTTCTCCATTTAACCATTCAGTAGCACCTTTAAGTTCAGGCATTGGTTCACGTAATTTCATTTTTATCCCCCTTTAAGTAAGGTTATTGTAGAAAGAATCATTACTTCAAGAAAAGACCTAACTAACGTTAGGCCTTTTCAAAATTTCAATTATACATTTAATGTATTTTGTCCAGGTTTCCAGTTTGCAGGGCAAAGTCCGCCAGTTTGAAGAGCTTGTAGAACACGTAATGTTTCATCAACATCACGGCCAATGTTGTTATGATTAACAACAGAATACATTAATTCGCCTTCAGGGTTAATGATGTATAGTCCACGAAGTGCAATACCTTCTTCTTCGATAAGGACACCATAATCGCGAGATACAATATGGTTAGTATCTGCAGCAAGTGGATATTTCAAATCACCAAGACCATTGTTCTTGCGATCAGTATTAATCCAAGCTAAGTGTGTATGAATAGTATCAGTAGATACTCCAATCACTTCTGCATCAAGGTCTTCAAACTCATCGTATCGATCTGAAAGAGCAGTGATTTCTGTTGGACATACAAATGTGAAGTCCATTGGATAGAAGAAAAGAACAGTCCACTTATCATTTTTCATATTTTCTTCAAGACTAACCTTTCCAAACTCCTTGTTTGGTAATACTGCATCCATTTCAAATCGTGGTGCTTGTTTACCTACCATACGTTCTGGCATATGTAATCCCTCCATTAACTTTTTCAAATGAGAATTCATTATAGTATTTCTCATTTGAGTTTTTGTTCACAAATACAATTATAGACTCATAAAGATTTTAAGTCAATATTAAATTGTAATTAATTTAATTAAACATCAATTACAATTAATTCATTCATTTTTAAAAGGCAATGTTAAACTTCCCTGTTGATTTCCGCTTCAGGCACTAAAGCGTAGAGGGCGGTCCGGAAGCCTCCTCGTCGCTATCGATCCTGCGGGTCTGCTGTTTACTCGCTTCTCCCGCAGGACATTGAATAAGCTTCCTAGAATAATCATCGCACGAAGGAAATGCGTTCGCATTTTCGAGGAGCTCGCGCTTTCCGCTCCAATCAACAACAAAATAGCATGAGCAACACTGAGCTATAACACAGCCAAATAAAAAGAAATCCATTACATGTTTTGCCCTTTATCTGTAAGATTTAATCAAAATAAATCTAGGGTCTTCTAACAGTTTTTTTCATTCCCAGTTTATCAAAGTAGTTATACAGAATAAAACAATTTGCTTTCAATACTAAATTAAAGCAAAGAGTCCATCCCTCTATTTTCCTCGTCTCGAATATATTCCTTTATTAATTCAACAAAGGCCTGAACTTGCTTTAGCTGAAATGCAGATTCATACCCAAGGAGCCAAGTATCACGCTTTAACGGGAGATTATTTTCATCTAACAATGGGACTTTAAAAATATTCTTTTCTACTCCATTAAGTGTTATTTCAGGTAATATCGCATATCCAATTCCATTGAAAGTCATTTGCTTACATGTTTCGATCTGATCAACGACAATTGTTCTCTTAGGTGGCGTTTTGAATTTTCTTAGCCACCAGTCTTGAATTTCCTGATAATAATTTGAATCGCTTTTAAACTGAATAAACGGCCTGTCCGTATTAAGAACTTGCTCAGGACTTGTGATTTCAGTATCTACTAGGCAGAGCGGATCCTCGAACAGATGAATTTTTACACCTTTCCAATCCGGTGTTCCTCGAATTATCCCAATATGAACATGATCTTCGTATAATGATTTTAAAATTTCGCTGCTCCAGCCTGTCAAAAGGGAAATTTTTGCTTGTGGATAACGGGTTACATATTTCTTAAGTACTTGCGGAAGCCAATTTTGGCCCACAATAGAAGCAACCGCAATCTTTAATGTTCCATAAACTTCAGCATTCAAAGCATGAATTGATTCTTTAACCTTTTCTTCTTTCGTAATAACATCGTTAATAAATTTAATTACTAACTCTCCAGCAGGAGTTAATGATAGTCCCTTTTGAGAGCGGACAAACAGCTTTTCACCCCACTCCTTTTCAATCGTTTGTAGGCGTTGTGATAAAGCAGGCTGGGAGACAAACAGCCTTTCAGCAGCTTTTCTCATATTCATTTCCTGAGCTAGAACTGAAAGAAAGTGAAACTCTGAGAGAGAAGACATTCAATCCCTCCATTTTAGTCTTTTCTTTTACTATAACGTACAAATTAATAAATTTCATTTTTTATCAACTAAAAATAAACATTTGCTCTGTCCTCATTACCTTGAGAAAAAAGACTCTGCCTTAATCGACAGAGCCTTTGCTTTTAATCATACTCCTAAGCAGGGAGCAAAAGAAAATTAATTTTTATTTAACTTATGTTTATGCTTATTTAACTCAATCAATACAGTCCTGCGTGTAAATATCCCTTCGAAATAACCATCCTCATTTTCAATACACAAGAAAGGATTATCAATGAGAAAAGGGATCGAATCCTGAATGGATGAATTGATATTTAATCTTGGAATTTTTCTGTTCATAACTTCTTCTACACGTTTTTTTTCAAGCTGCTCAAATTCAATTCTTTCAAGGCCTAGAATAGAGTCCATAATAATCGGGGTGCTTATTAAGCCATGAAGTTTATAATACGGATCTAGTACAGGAATGGCCGTGTAGCCGCTTTTGGTTAACACTAATAAAGCATGCTCTAGATTATTGCCTATTTGAACATGTGCTACCCGTTCCGATGGTATCATAAAATTACGAATATTATTATCTAAATATTCCCCGCTGTGAAGACTTATCATCGCCGTAACTCCTCAATAGTAGTTTTATCTATTTTAGTTTATCACAGTTTTCGGTTCGGTGCCCGTATTAACTTTTAACCCTTGCTCGTGTGAATGTCCTTCATTTCAAAATTACAACGAGGACATGTAAAAATTACATTTTGATTCGATTGGGCAGTTAAAACTAAAGTAATTTCTGTCTCGATTAAACATTTTGGACATTTTACTGTTGGTTGCATAAATTCTCACCTCAATACTTATAATTTACCATTTTTGAAGCAGAATTCATTAGAAAAACTTGGCATTCGCCAAGTCCTTTTTGGCGAATGCCTTAGTGTTTCTTATGCGATCTTATTAACAGATATTTAATTGAAAACACACTTTACTTTAGTATGTTAATAAACTTAAAATTTCCTATTAGCTTAGAAAAACTTGGCGTTCGCCAAGTCCTTTTTGGCGAATGCCTTAGTGTTTCTTATGCGATCTTATTAGCAGATAGTTTATTGAAAACACATTTTACTTGAATACGTTAATAAATGTAAACTTCCCATTAGCTTTAGCTAAAAAAAGGAACCATTACGGTTCCTATCTAGGTTTTATTGAATTAAGTCAAATATCTCAATCGTGATCATATCGATATTATCAAATTGATACCTTTTTGGTTTTTCCTTATCATAATAAACTTCCAACTCAAACATTTCACTTTTTGGCTGATAAGTTACCTGACATTTCCTTTCTCCATTTACCTCGAAAAATCTTTGCATCGGCTCTCCGCCGTTTGATTGCTCCTGTAAATTTTTTAAACGTGTTAATATTCCTTGAAGCTGTGACATGTTCCCTCTCCTTTCACAAAAACCTATATTCTTACTTTTAGGTTTCTCTATTGGCATGTTTCTATCCTTAAGGATTGAATTCAGAAAATTCAACGATAAATCCCTTTCATACCAATATTAACAGCATAAAATAATGGTACACTTTTGTACAAGAAAAAAATAATGAAATATGCAATTTTTTTTTGAGATTGAAATATTATTTTCTTTTCCCTATCATAAAAAGAGGTGAAAGCGAGGAGATTACATGTCAAAAATTACCGTTTATACACAACCAGATTGTCCGCCTTGTGAAATCACAAAAAAATTCTTAACCGAATTTGGATTTCATTTTGAAGTTAAAAATATTAAAACTAATGATAAAGCTAAAAGGGATTTAGTCTATAAATATCAATCCTATTCTACCCCAACAATAGTAATTGATGAAACGGTCATTACAGGCTTTGATCTCGAAAAATTAAAAGAAGTATTGAATATTGAATAATGAAAAAACTTGGCAATCACCAAGTTTTTCTCATTATTCTAACCCTTGAAAGATAAAAACTTTTCTGGTTAATAAAGGAAATAGATAAAGAATATTGGATTCAAACGGAGATAAGAATAACCCCAAATATACGGAAGACTTAAAAAATTTTTTTGAAGAAAATACTCTTTGGTTGATATATTTGCTGCATGTTTTTGTTGATCTATTCCATTGAATTGCTGAATAATTTGGTCAGGCATGTCATCATTATAGATTCCGGATACCTTCCAGCTATTATCGATTTTTTCAAGCGATACCCCTTCATAATGATTGTCATATGAAACTGGACCTTCATCATTTTCGCTAAAAAACTCAATCACATATATTTTTTCATGATCCCAAACAATCTTCGTTTTATCAGAATAGGAGAAAAAAGGAATATAAAAAAGAGGAAAATCTGTCCCATAAGTAATATATCGATCATCTACTGAATGAAGATTTTCATTTAAAAAGAGCTTTTGATATTCTTTAGTTAAATATGGAGATAATAATTCATTAATCTCTTTAATCGTTCTTGGTTGTTCACTCAATTCCACCTGCGCCTGAAATGCCGCTTGTACAAAGTTTATAACTTCTTTTTCATTAGAAAAATCTGATTCTGCCATTATTTTTGACGGAAATATCAGTGATATTAAAACCATATATGACAAAAAACGAAAGACAATTTTCTTCATTTCACCCTCCCTTTCCTTCTCTAGCTAATAATTCTCATTTTACCAACAAACAATTTTGACATATAGATATATCGTTCGTAAAATAACTGCAGATTTTGACAATAAAACTGTCATTAAATGTTGCAGAAGAAAACTATATAAGATAATTTAACAAATTTTATCACTTTTTAGATATACTGTGTTGAATCTCAGCGTTGATAATGCTGTGTTGTTGATTTTCGCTGCAGGCGCGAGATCCTCGAAAATGCATTCGCATTTCCTTCGTGCTGGGTATATTCGGGGAAGATTATAATTGCCTTTAGATAAGAAAAGCACAAGGGCCTTTGGAACATCCAAGTTTAGAATATTCCTGAGATACTAAAACCTTCCTTGTAGATCTAGACATTTATCAATTTCGAAAAACTAATCTTATTCTTATAAAAAAAGGCCTCAATTGAGACCTTCCAATCACTATAATAAACCATCACGTTCATATAAATAGCTATAAGAAATATCAACAAACAAATAATCATTTGAGTTTAATGGATAAGAAAAGGTTCGTATCGTTTCTCCTGTTTCCATATCACAGTATAAATCAGATAGTATCCCTTTCTTTTCCCTTCTCATTTTCATAATATTTTCTAGAAAATATGGGCGCCAGCTCCAGTTTTTATGTAAATACTCATGCTGAATACGCCAACCACTTTCTTGTTTAAAGATATTAGCAGACTTTTGAAAGCCATTTTCATCACAAATATATAAACGGAAAGCAACATCGTCTAGATAGAGGGAAAGTACTTTAATTAGCTCTTCATATTCTAGCGATTTACGATTTTTGACTTGAAGATATTGATGAAGCTTTTCATTAAATTCCTCTGTTACAAGGTACAATGCTTCAAGTTTCTTCTTCTCATAAGAAATAAATTGATAGCATTTATCCTTTAACTTTTCTTTCTGAACATCCCGATCTCCGAAGTCCTCTGCAGGTCTATGTAAATAATAGCCTTGATAATATCTTCCCCCATTTCTCCAAGCAAATTGAAGCTGGTACACCATTTCGATATTTTTAAAAAGCAAGGTAGCCCCAATTTTTCTTGCTAATAAGGATATCGAGAATAAAATATCATGAAGAACATGTGCTGAGGCTGTAGAACGGAGCTCATTCAAATCAACCTTTAAAATATTGGGTGAAATTTGACCTATTCTATCTAATTGGCTTCTTTCATTACCGTTATTATCAATCGCTATTTTAATACCATACGTTCGTATATAGTTTAATAAGTGATCTAATTGCTCTAAATCGCCATTATAAACCCGTTCTGTTGATTCTAAAACAATTCGATCTAGCCTAATACCTTTCTCTTTAAATTCAAGCAATAAGGCTAAAAATGATTCAGCATTATCAAACATTAATAAATCTGCATCTTTATTAATAAATAAAAGAATATCTTCCTCAAGAGATAAGGATTTTTCCAATGCCTTTTTTAACACAGTGTGATCAACTTCAAGTCTGTATTCTTCCGGAATACTTTCGTCAAGAAAAAAAGGTCCTAGGCTAACGATCCCATGCTCACTTCTATATCTTCCTAAAATCTCGTAGCCTATGACTCGATGTTCATCAGCACTGAATATCGGTTGAAAGAACGGAATTACATTATCCAGATCTGTTAGGATTTCCAGTGCATCCATACTCATTTCCCTCCTGATTTTTTTAGAAAAGCACAAGAGCCTTTAGGTCAACCTAAATGGAGATTGTTTCTGCAACGATTTTCGGAGTAATTCTTTCCTTAGTGCTCAGCCTTAGGCATTGTATAAAACGAGCCTCCCACAAACGTGTTTATTCTTTTTCTGGAAGGTTCGACCATAATAAAAAGTAAAGTTTTTCATTCCTTTATAAACAAGATACCGATATTCCTACCGGTATCTTATTATAAACTTTCATTTACGTGTCTTTTCGACTTTTACTTTTCAAGTAAAGATGCTCCTGCGATTCCTGGCTTTGTCATCTCGTACGGATCTAAAATAAGATCAAGTTCTTCTTCACTAAGAACATCGTATTGCAAACATAATTCACGAATTGACTTTCCATTTACGATCGATTCTCTTGCTATGTCGGAAGCAACATTATAACCAATATGAGGATTTACTGCGGTTAATAAACCTACACTTTTTTCGACATAGTCTTTTAAACGATCCACATTGGCTGTAATGCCGGAAACACAGAAGTCAGTGAACACACGGAAACCATTGTTCATAATAGAAGTCGATTGCAATAAATTAAATAATAATACAGGTTCCATTACATTTAACTCGAATTGGCCTGCTTCTGAAGCGAGAGAAATTGTATGATCATTTCCAATAACCTGAAAAGCAATTTGATTAATGACTTCAGGCATGACAGGGTTTACTTTTCCAGGCATAATTGATGAACCTGGCTGTCTTGCTGGTAAATTGATCTCATACAATCCTGCTCTAGGGCCAGATGCCATTAATCGAAGGTCATTAGCGATTTTGGACATATTCACCATGCATATTTTCAAAGCAGCAGATACTTCAGTATATGTATCAGTGTTTTGCGTTGCATCAACTAAATTCTTTGCTGGTACAACTGGAATTCCAGAAATCTCAGCTAAATATTGAACAACTTTTTCTATATAACGAGGATCAGCATTTAACCCTGTTCCCACAGCAGTTGCTCCCATATTAACTTCTAATAAATTTTCCTTCGAATTTTCAATCCTTTTTATATCGCGTTCAATTACATTTGTGTATGCTCGAAATTCTTGACCTAATCGAATAGGTACAGCATCTTGCAAATGAGTTCTGCCCATTTTAATAACGGAATCAAACTCGATTGCCTTTTCATTGAATGCATCCTTCATTTTATTCATTGTATTGATTAATGACTCAAGTGCTTTAAATACAGCAAGATGGATTGCTGTAGGAAATGCATCATTTGTCGATTGTGCCATATTCACATCAATATTAGGATTTAAATGAAAGTATTCGCCTTTTTCTTTCCCTAAAAGCTCTAAGCCTCTATTCGCAATTACTTCATTCGTATTCATGTTAATTGATGTTCCTGCTCCACCTTGGATAGGATCAACAATAAAATGATCATGCCATTTTCCAGAAATAATCTCATCGGCTGCCTCACAAATCACATTTGCTTTGCCTGTGTATAAACGACCAATATCAGAATTGGCAAGGGCAGCCGCTTTTTTCACTATAGCCATCGCGATGATAAAATCTTTGTTTAATTTATAGCCTGTTATGGGGAAATTCTCTACAGCTCTTAAGGTCTGTATCCCATAATATGCCTCAATAGGAACATGCTTTTCTCCTAAAAAATCCTTTTCAACTCGAAATGAACTCACCATAAACACTCCTAATTACATTAATTAATGAAATGAATGAGAAGTTAACTGCTCCCCACGGCTATAGTATACTACTAATTCTGAACTTTTTCCGTTAGTTTTTCACATCCTTATAATTTTTGAATAGTAAAAGAATACTAAATATTCCTCAAAGTAATGGACATTAAAAAACCTACGAAGCAAGTCCGCAGGTTTTCAATACTAGAATGGAAATTGATTCAACCATTGTCCTCCATCCATTGTAATACATTCTCCATTGATATAAGCTGCATGGTTGGATAATAAGAAATAAGCTAATTCAGCTATTTCCTCTGGCTTTCCAAGTCTTCCTAATGGAATACTATTGATTGTCCTAACTGCCGCCTCTTCAGATTCCCAAAGTCTATCAGCACCACCAGTACGCTCTATTGGACCAGGTGCAATAGCATTTACTCTTATACCGTATTTTCTTCCCCATTCTACCGCTAAAGTTCTTGTCATTGACAATACACCAGCTTTTGCTGCAGCTGAATGAATGACACCAGCGCCCGCATCCCATGCATATGTAGCAACCATATTGATGATACTTCCCTTAATTCCATTTTCAATCCAATATTTTCCCACTTCACTTGAGCAATAAAATGATCCATTCAAGACAATATTTATCACAGAATTCCAACCATTTGCACTTAGTTTTTCAGCTGGACAAATAAAATTCCCTGCAGCATTATTAATAAGATAATCTATACGCCCAAATGTGCGCATGGTTTCTGCAACCATATGCTTTACGTGTTCTATTTCTCTTACATCCATTTGAACTGTCAACACTTGACCTGGGTATGCTTCAATTTCTTTTTTGGCTTCTTCTAAGCGTTCAATTGTTCTTCCAGTTATGACTACTGATGCATTTGCTTCGGCAAAACGCTTTGCCATGTATTTTCCCATGCCGCTTGAACCACCAGTAACAATGACAACTTTACCTTCCATGAATATCGCCTCCTAATATGAATGACTATTCATTTCTTATTTTATCATCTTTTCATGAATATTCGAATAATTATTTTTATTACCATAAAAAGAATTTCACTTTCATTAGAAAAACTTGGCGTTCGCCAAGTTAGTTTTTCTTATGCGATCTTATTTGCAGATATTTAATTGAAAACACATTTTACTTTAGTACGTTAATAAACTTAACCTTTCCTATTAGCTAAAAATTCTATAATACTTTCCCTTCTTTTTAGGTTCAGAGTTTGATAGTATTATAAGGTATTTATTAATAGATAGGTTGGTAATAACTATGGCAAAAAAAGTGACTAGAAGATCCTTTTTAAAAAGAGTATTCGGCTCGCTTTTTACAGTGACTGGAGTGGGAACTGGAGGCTATTATTATGCTGGTCACATTGAGCCGAAGCTTTTAGATATAAACCATCATACAATAGACAAGAAAACAATCCCCAAAAGCTTTAATGACTTCAAAATCGTTCAGTTCAGTGATACACATTTAGGGTTCCAATATGATAAACATCAATTAATTGAGCTTATCGAAAAAATAAATAAATTAAAGCCTGATATTATTTTCTTTACTGGTGATTTAATGGATGCACCGAATAAGTACCCAGAAGGAAATCAATTAATTCCTTTACTCAAAAAACTGCATGCACCTTTCGGTAAATTCGCTATTTATGGAAATCACGATCATGGAGGATACGGATCAGATATATATAAATCGATTATGGAACAAGCAGAGTTTAAGCTGCTCCAAAATAGCAATCAGCAAATTTCACTACTTGATGGAAGTGCTATTTATATAATTGGAATTGATGACGCAATGCTTGGAAGACCTGATCTTGAGGCAGCATTAAATGGAGTTCCAGAAGATTCTTTCAAAATTCTCTTATCACATGCCCCTGATTTAGCAGACGCGGCTTCCGCTTTTAATATCCAGTTTCAGTTGAGCGGCCATAGCCATGGAGGACAAATAAAAATGCCATTTATTGGTGCCCTCGTAAAACCTCCATTTGCAGAAATTTATCATGAAGGCTTTTACGAAATTGGAGATACACCACTGACTCTTTATGTCAACAGAGGTATTGGCACCACCCGCTTGCCTTTTAGATTTTTATCTAAGCCTGAGCTAACTGTTTTTACGCTATCGGCTGAATAGAGGGAAAAATCAAAGTTAAAAGCCACATCCATTAAAAATAGATGTGGTTTAACTACTTTTTATTATTTTTTAAAAAATTATCACTATGACCATTGGAAAATAATAGACGGTTCGAATTGGTATACCGCAAGCAATCTCAATCATTTTCGTTTTAGAACGAAAAAGGAAAAACAACTTCTTAGCTGCTTTTCCTTTTTTAAAATTTTAATATTCAATATCCTGTAGTCTGGACGAAATAAATTTTTTTTCAATTTCCTCTGCTGGTAGAGGTTTCGAGTACAAGAAACCTTGTGCTTTAAAGCAGTTAGCAGTCATTAAAAATTTTGCCTGCTCTTCCGTTTCAACACCTTCAGCAATGACTTCCATTCCTAAGCTTTTCCCAAGATGTATGATCGTGGTGGTGATTGCTGCGTCCTTATCGTTAGATAGTATATCTCTAACAAAGGATTGATCAATCTTCAAAACATCAATTGGGAATTTCTTTAAATAATTCAATGATGAATAGCCCGTACCAAAATCATCAACAGATATGGATACTCCAAGTTCTTTTAATCCAGATAGGATAGGAGCCGTGTCCTTTGTATCCTGCATAGCACCCTCAGTAATTTCAATCTCTAATAATTTTGGATTAATACAATGTTTTTCAATGGCCCTTTGAATAATACTAAGTAAACTATGCTGTTGAAATTGTTTTGGTGAGATATTAATTGCTATCCTATACTCCTCAGTTCCTTTTTCTGACCAATCACGAATCTGTTTACATGCAGTGTCAATTACCCAGTTACCAATTGGAATGATTAAACCGGTATCCTCAGCTAGCGGAATAAAATCTGATGGAGGGATATTGCCAATCGTAGTATTGTTCCAACGTAGTAACGCTTCAAAACTATTTATTTTCATCGTCGTTAAATCGATCTGAGGCTGATAGTGAAGCGACAATTCTTCACGCTCAACAGCTTTTCTTAAAAGAGTTTCCAGTTCTACCACATTCTTGAATACGGAATTCATATCAGAACGGTAAAACTGGAAATGGGCTTTTCCTTTTTCTTTTACTCGGAATAATGCCTCATCTGCATTTTTTATTAGAGTCTCGGCATCCTTGCCATCATTTGGAAACATGCTAATACCAATACTCGGTGAAATATAATATTCTTGAGAGCTCAAATAAAAGGAACTCGAAAATTTCGATAATATATTTTGAGCAAATTTACTTGCTTTTTGCCGGTCTGTTTCACGCAGAAGGATTATGAATTCGTCTCCTCCCTGACGGTATACTGTGCAATTGTTAGGACTAATTTCAGAAAGTCTTTCGGCCACTTTAATTAATATTTTATCACCCAAAATATGACCTAGAGTATCATTTAAGTACTTAAATCGATCTATATCAATCGAAAGGAGTGCGAATTCTCTTTTAGCATTTTTTGCTTCAATAATATAGTCTTCCAAATCTCTCAATAGAGCTCTTCTATTTAATAACCCTGTAAGCTGGTCATGAAATGCCATAAACTTTATAGTCTCCGCATTTTTTGATTGCTCCGAAATATCTCGAATGATCACATAAATGCCAACTATTTCAGAATTAATGACAATGGGTGCTGTCTTTAAATGAATAGTTATATTATTACCTTTCCTATGAGTAAAACGGCAGTCAAGAGATTCGGTTGGAAAGCCATCCCTTGTCTTTTGAAAAAGTGCTTTAAAATCTTCCACTTCTTGATCGGGAATTAAATCAAAGATTGAACGGTTGGTCAGCTGCTTACGAGTAAAACCGGTAAACATGCTTGCAGCAGGGTTAACCTCAAGGATGACTCCTTTTAAACTAACTGTTAAAATGCCGTCTAAATTATGGTCCACAATTGAACGATATTTTTGCTCACTCTCCATTAGGCGTTTCTTTCAATTAAAGTGCTTGTAATATCCCTTGTGACCGAAACGACGTAGCGAACCTCATTATTTTCATCGAACACAGGAGTTAAAAATGATTCACCTGCAATCTTACTTCCATCAGGTAAAGAAATTTCATCAAAAAATTTCACTGTTTCTTTAGATTCAATAATTTTTTCATATTCCTTCTGTAAAGGATAAGCAATCTCGAATGGCAGGACTTCTTCAAGCGTTTTTCCGATGAAGTCAAATGTTAAATTTGCATGCTTTAATCCTGGCTCATTTGCAAAAAGATAACTAAATTTTTTTCCTGATTCAACCTTCATAATAAAGACCATATCTTTTATATGATTAAGAATAATATCAAAGATAATTCCTTCAATCTTCTTTGATGTATGAACACTATTTAATTCAGTAGTTAATAGTTCCGGTAACTTTTCCATCTAATCATCCTTATTCGAAATCAGCACCATAAGAACGATCCCATGATTTAATGTCAAAGGGTGCCTTGAATGATTTCTTAATTAAGAGTACTATTTACAAACAATACGTGTTATTTACAAAATCCCCCTATTTTTTTCATTATAATATAAAATGAATAAAAAGGAACCGTTTGATTTATTTAACAATTAAAGGACTAAAATGAACTGCCTCTTCTAAACTGTTTTCAATTTTGTAATAATAGGGTTATAATATTGGTATACCCCTATATTTTTGAAAGGAGTCTTACTATTGAAATTGGAAAGGAACGTTCATCCTCATTATCTACGCCCAACGGTTGAAAACCTCTCACAAGCAATCTTCACCGTTAATCGCCATGCAAAAACGGCACCAAACCCAAAGTTTTTATATAAACTAAAGCAAGATGCTTTACAAAAACTGATTAAAGAAGGAAAAGCAAAAAAAGTGGGCCTTCACTTCTCAAGTAATCCGAAATTTAGTCAGCAGCAATCTGATGTTCTTGTTGAGTGTGGAGACTATTTATTTCATTTGCCACCTTCTAAAGCTGATTTTGAGAAACTGCCACATTTAGGAAGATTAAATGAGCATGTTCGGAATCCAAAAGCCTCACTCTCCCTAAACCAAGCAAAAAAACTTTTAATGTATTATACTGGGTTAAAAGAAAGTCAAGAACACCCTGAACAAAAGAAACGCCAATATGAAAAACCCGTTTTTAAAAAGCTGGGAGAAAGCTATTTTTAAAACGGCTTTATTAAAAAAGCTAGATACCCTCGGGTAAACTAGCTTTTTTTCAAATATTAAAGTGCAATTTTGTCGATCAATAATACGAGCTCTGCTATTTCAGGTTTACTTACTTGTGCATCAGCTCCAACCATTTGTCCTTTATGTCGAAGATCATCTGTGATTAAGGAAGAGAAAATGATTACAGGAACTTTTGATAATTCACTATTATTCTTAATCCTTTTCGTTAAGTGATGACCATCCATTTGTGGCATCTCGATATCCGTTATAATAATCTGTACTTCCTGCTCAACTTTCTTACCTGACTGAACGATGTTCTCTAAATAATGTAATGCATCGCGGCCATTTTCGAAAAACTCAACACTTTGAAAGCCAGCTTCCTTCAATGTATCATGTAATAATTTTCTTAATAATGGTGAGTCTTCTGCCACAACAAGTCGTTTATTAGAGCGCTCACGTTTTCCCAGCTTCTGAACCTGTTGAACATTAATACCAGTTTCCGGATTTATTTCTACTACAATCTTTTCAAAATCCAATAATAAAATCATTTCTCCATGAAGCTTTATCACGCCGATGATTTGACTTTCAGGTCCTTGGTACATCTCTGAAGGCTTTTCAATCTGATCCCATGAAATTCGATGAATTTGAGTTACGCTATGTACATGAAAAACAATTTTCTGCTTATTAAACTCAGCTACAATAAATTTGTCTAGCTGAGGATTTTCAGATGGAGGGAAACCAAGTGCAGCTGCAACATTAACAACTGGCAATACTTCTCCTCTCAGTTCAATAATTCCTTCGACATTTTTATGTGCATGCGGTACTTGAATAATTTGAACAGGATTGATAATTTCCTTTACCTTAATAACATTAATCCCAAACTTATTATTCCCAATCCCAAATTCAACAATTTCTAATTCATTTGTACCACTTTCTAATAGTATCCCTTTTTTGTGTTCCACTCAAATTTCGCCCTTCCTATTTAAGAAATGATCATATATACCTATTACTATATCACGAATGAATATTTTTACCTAAAATCATTTTGAAAGATTTGGTGAAATCTATACCTTCTTGTGGTTTAATTCTTCGCTGCCATTGTTTCAATAGCTTGAATCACTTGTTTTTGATGGTGAATATCATGTTCTACAAAATCTACAAAATAATCTTTAATTGATAGCTCATGATCCCCTATGAAAAAGGATGTTTCTAGTTTTTCTTCAGTTATTTCACTTAGCATTGACAAATATTGATTTCTGATTTTTAGAAGTTCATCAATCAGTTCATTCTTTGAAACTTTTTTAGCATATTCCTCTGCTTTATCATTAACAGATTGAAAGTCTGGAAACCGATCAAGCCTTGCACCTTCATCGAAATAAGGAAAGCGTTTTTCTATAGAGTATTTATCCCAAAAGAGAAAATGCGATATGACTGCTCCAATTGACCAATTCCCTTCATCTAGAGGCTGTGACCAATACCCAATTTCTAACTGCTTTAAGGACTGTAACCATTCAGAAAATAATTCATAATGGTTTCTGATTTCTTGAATTTTCATATTCTTCAAACCTCCCATTCTACTTTTTTATATTCAACAATTGTAATCTTTAATCCTTTTTTAGAAATTAGATAATATACGTATCAGACTAAGCTAATACGTAAAAAGCCGCACAACTAATTTATGTGCAGCTTTTCAGGAAAATAGGTAAAATTATTATTTTTTTACAACAACTGTCCCTGCAATGAGATCATGGAGTGCTTGCTTTTTTTCTGTAAATGCTGCAATAATAAAACCGATCAGTAAGATTCCTGATAAGAAAGCTAATGATAAATACCTTCCTAATGCTCTCCAAAAAGAAATACGATTGCCGTTTAAATCCGTAACTTTTAATCCCAAAAGTTTTTTTCCAACCGTCGCCTGCCATTTTGATGAATGCAATCCTGCATAATAAGCAATAACTCCTGCCATATTAATTAAAAATGCTATTGCAAATGCCCCAAAATATGATCCAAGTAATGCTAATGCTTGCTCATCAGTTATATCTGCATAAGGATCTGCTAGGATTAACTCAAAAGTACCGAATGCCCCAAAAAAGAGAGTAAAAATGAGCAACGTAATGATCCCTAATGGTATTCCAAGTATGATAGAATCAATTAAATATGCTGCAAAGCGAAGCCAAAATCCACCGTATTCCTTTTTTTCTTCATAGTCCCCTTCACCATAGGACTTTTTATCTAAAACTGTTTCCACTGTAATACCTCCAAAGTGTAAAAAAGTAATAAAAATGATAATAAAAGCGGTAAAAAGAGTAATAAATATACGATCTTTTTACTATAAATACTTCTACTATTATACTTAATAATTTCGAACTTTTAACACGACTAAAATACTATTTTATTGGATTTTATGAAATAATAAGGTAAATTTCCAGGAATGACAATTATTTTTATACTTAAAATCCCAGCAAGTCCAAAAATAAATAATTCAATTAAAAAAATGATCTTTTTGTGAACATTTTCACAAAATGTAGACAGTCTTATAAATACTGGATACAATTAAGCTATAAACGGAAAACAATTTACGATGTTTTCATAATAAAATAAAGAGGTGCGATTAACCGATGAAGGGCACAGCAATCCTTTACCAGGAAAATCAAAAAGTAACCGTAATTGAAAATGTGGAATATTCTGTTTTCGAAGAGATTAAAGCGCAATGTGGTTGTAACCATTGTAACTGTAAGATTGAAAATAAAGTCATTAACTTTGGATCCGTTTCTCCTGTTTTCTGGCATGAAGAAGAAGTCGACTGGGATTATGGATATTAAATGATTATAGATAAATTGACCATATTATAAAAAGGTGAGCGCTTTTGGCTCACCTTTTTTCTATCCTTTATATTCTCCAATATTTTTTCCGGATTTTTCTTTTTTTGCTTTATCTTTATGAATCTTATTCGTGTCGGTACTTCCGAACTCATGAGCAAATTCTGAATCCAGTACGGCCGAATCAAACCCTTTTTTATTCTTTTGTTCTGCATCATTTTTTTTCGTTCTCTTTGCCATGTATTTGCCCCCTTCTTTCAATCATCTTTATTATTGATTTATGGAGGCTGCTTTATTCGTTATTTTTTCCAATATTTATATAGCGCTTGTGTACCACTATTTTCTTCGCCTGTATCAGCAAGGTCTGCATACATTTTTTGGGCAAGTGCTAACCCCGGAGTTTCCATTCCCATATCTTTAGCCTCTTGCAGTGCAATATTCATATCTTTAATAAAATGCTTTATGTAAAATCCAGGCTCAAAATTATCGTTTATCATCCTTGGAGCCAAATTGGATAAAGACCAACTGCCAGCAGCACCTAATGAAATACTCTTAAGTACAGTTTCTGCGTTTAGTCCAGCTTTTTCAGCATATATAATTGCCTCGCAAACACCAATCATATTACTAGCGATAGCAATTTGATTACACATTTTTGTGTGCTGTCCAGACCCTGCTTTCCCCTGATAAACAATATTCGTTCCAAGGAGACCTAATATTGGCGCCATTTCTTTAAAGCTTGCTTCATCTCCGCCAACCATGATAGAGAGCTTCGCCTCTCTTGCTCCAATATCCCCACCTGATACTGGTGCATCTAGAGCAAACATTTCTTTTTTTCTTGCTTCCTCGTGGATTTTTTTTGCAAGAGTTGGAGTTGATGTAGTCATATCAATGACATAAGTATTTTTTCTACCATTTGTAATGACCCCATTCTCGCCTAAATAAACCTCTTCCACATCAGCAGGATAACCTACCATTGTAATAATAACATTTGCCTTTTCAGCAATCTCTTTTGGAGAATTCGTCCACACTGCTCCTTTGGCAATTAGATCTTCCGCTTTTGTTCTTGTTCTAGAATAGATAACAACTGGATAGCCAGCATGAAGGAGATGTCCAGCCATACTATTCCCCATCACTCCTGTACCAATAAATCCAATGACCGTATCTTCACGTAAATGCAAATCCATACTCCCCTCTCAAAAATAATATAGTTTATAAAAAAATTACTTAAATGGCATCGTCCTTATTTAATTAGTTAACCTTACCATTCAGCAAATCCTTTTGACGAATGCTTAGTTTTTTTTATGCATTATCTTAGAAGTGACTTAATAGATATTTCGATTTATCATTAGCACTATAACAAACTAAATATTTCTCATTATCCAAAGAAATCTGAATACTATCTTTTATTCTAGCACTCTTATTTAAATATTTTAATTATTAAATTGTAAACTCATTTTTTCTTTACTGGCGATGTTCGTCTTGCCATAAAAAACAATTAGAAAAACGTTGCTTACTCCAAGCTTTTCGGCGAATGCATTAGTTTTACTGATACGATCATTTTTAGCAAAGACCTTCTGAAACATCACATCTAATTTCGTGCGTTAATCCCCATAAACTTTCCTAATAGCAAAAGATAAGACTAGGCAAGTCACCTAGTCTTCCCCAATTTTATGCACTCTTTCATTATACCCCAAAACATTAGAAGTCTCATATTGATTGGTTTGTTAAAACTGTGTAGAAAAATTTGTTAAAAACGCCTTAGCAATTACTTCTTTATCATTAAAAACTACAACAGATACAGCTTCCTCATTAATAATCATGTCTTTAATTTCAAACACATGCAAATCCTTCAACAATGGAATTGGCTCCATATAAATGAAATTTTCTTTATTACTAATTACTTCAATATATTCTCCTTCAATATTAACATTTGCTCCGTAAATAATTTCATTTGTCCCTAAAGCTGAAGCAAGCTTCACATTATGTATTGACACTTTAACTTTGTACATATCTTTTCCACTTAATATTTTGTCATTTATTTTAAACCTAAATTGAAGCTCATTGTTTTTCGTCAGAAGTGCATCGGCATGTCTATTTACAATTGAATGGTTTGCGCCAACTTGTATACAACCGGTTAATGATAGTGAAAAAAGGATACAGTATATTATTTTCGATCTTTTACGATGCATTGCAGTTTCCTCCTTTTCCCTACCATTGCCTATTTCAAATATTTATAAACACTAGAAAAACTAAACAGAAACTTAATTGATATCTCACGTTACTTAAATACTTTAATAAATCATCCTAATAACGAAAAAACCGACCTGATGATAGGCCGGTCCATAAAGAGAGAAATAGAATGAGCAACTAAACAAGCTCGTGCATTTTCACCTTTCCCCTTATTCTATATTTGAAACTAAAATAATATTACTATTACTTTAAAATTTTTTGCGTTTTTGATAGACTGAACAACATCCTCAGTGGATTTCAATTGCAATGCAGCATTTGCGAGCTTTACAATATCTGTTTTATTAAGCTTGGCAATTTGGCTACGTGCTTTTAGAATTGAAGTAGAACTCATAGAAAATTCATCAAGACCAAGACCAAGAAGTAATGGATTTGTTTTTCTACTATTTTAGACCATGCTCCTCCTTTCATTTTTCCTCTCCTATTTTTGCCTTAGAAAAATTATTCATGTATGGAACTGAAAAAAGCATTTTCTTGCAGTTAAGAAAATGCTTCGAATTTTTATGGAAAATTACATTATTTCAGCTTTTTTAGCTCTTTATTTATTTCCTTTAATTCCATTTTTTTATGCTGAATCTTCTGTTTTATCAATTCTTCTTCATCGGCTGTCCAAGAGCCAGTCCCATACCTTACTCTCTCGTAAATAAAATTAATGTCATCCATACCTATCATTTCAATTCGATTCATCCAATCAGAAAAAGACTCAAAAGGATGTCTTCCTAATCGAAGCTTTTGTGCAAACCTTTCGAAAGCATATATTTCCTTTCGAATCGAATTGCTGGGAGGCTTTCCTTTCCAATTATCACCTTTCCTATTTCAGCTTGAAGCATCTTTAATTCTTTCATATTGCCTCCTGTATGGATTGAATTTAATAGTTTTTCCATTATAATAAATATATAGTAAAATCTTCTATATTGAAAATTTTCGATTTATAATATACAGAAAAATCAGCAAAATAAATCTTATTCTATTTAATTGGAGAGTATAGACATGAGATACAAACGAGAAGAGGCATTTCGCTTCCAATTTCGGGAACCGCTTACTGGTTCTCTAAAAATAATTAGTATAAATGGAAAAAGAGAAGATTTTTATAGCGATTCGATTGAAATTATGGATGTTAGTCCCAATGGTCTAAAATTCAATACTCCATTAAATCTATCAATAAATGATAATAAATATTTTCTGGAGGTTACATTTATCATTGAAGGCAGGACCATTCGAGTATTAGGAGTTCCAGCATGGAAAAAAACGGAGGGCTCTATTTTTGCCTATGGCTTTAATGGGATTAAGGATGAGAAAACGAATCAGGAAATTATTCAAGCTTTAAAGGAGTACTCAAAAAAGGTATACAATGAGCAAAAGAATCGGAGATAGGATAGTCATACGCCCGCTACAATTTTGTAACGGGCGTATCTTCTTAATAGATTATTTATGTGGTTTAAGGTTTTTCAATATATTATAAACAAAAATTAATATACCGATACTTGTTATAGTAGCGCCAATGGCTGTTCCCTTTTGCAGTGCACCATTCTCTGTCGTAATTAATAACGCTAAAGAAAGCATCATGATCGGCAAGCCAATATTATGAAGCCAAAAATGCCATTTCCCTAGCTTTGAAGCTGCAAGATTCGGAAATAAATGATAAAGTATCCCTGCTAGTGTTAATGAAGTCCATCCAAGAAGATTAATGTGAACATGCACTGGTGTTAAAATATAAGAATGAGTACTTGACATATAATACCCCAGTAATATCCCTATTGCAAAATAAATGGATGAAATTTTTATTAGTCTAATTCCCACCTTTAATCCCTCCTCTCTAAATGTCATAATGATGTTAAAGAATATGTGCATCAATCCTCATTTAGAATATTGGGCTTTTGCAATTTCATAATTTTTTATTATAAAGAAAAGACACTTGAGGCATTCTCAAGTGTCTTTCTATAAGGTCGATATTAACTTCTAGGATTCTCTAAATATTGGTAAATAATATCCCCTCCACGCTGTGCAATACCACGAAAATACCTAAAATCACTCCTCTTAACGATTACACTGCGAATTTGAAAAAAATCTAACTTTGTCACATAGTATTCCGTCAATTCACCACTTTTTAACTTTTCAAGAATCTCTTGAATATGCTCTTCTTCCATCTTCATACACCTACACTTAAATATTTTTTCATAATGATTAGTTTAAATGAATATTGCTCAAGTTGCCATTCATTAGAAAAACTTTGCGTTTGCCAAGTCCTTTATGACGAATGCCTCAGTTTTTCAAATGCGATCTAATTAGCAGATATTTAATTGAACACACACTTTACTTTAGTACGTTAATAAACTTAAATTCTCCTATTAATAACAAAGATTTAAAAATCCTGTAAAAGGATAAAGTTGATAAATATAGGCAAATTCGTGAAATAATAACATATTTCTTTACGAAATACAAAATTTAGTGCAAACTGTTATTAATCTTTTAATTTAATCTTTATAGAAAAGGAGCGAGATATTTGAAAAGGGCAGAAGTGGGTAATGTAATTGAATTTCGCGATGGATTAAAAGGTATTGTCGAAAAAGTAAACGAAAACTCTGTTATAGTCGATTTATCCTATATGGGTAATTATCGTGATCTAGATTTAGAACAAAGGACCGTTGTTAATCATAAAAACTATAAAGTTATTAAAGAATCAGTATTATAAAAACTATCTTAAACAGAAATAATAACATATAAAAAGCAGCATATTGCTGCTTTTTATATGTTATTATTCATTTTCATTATGCATTACATGTAATTCCAATAAAGTGAAACTTCCATCAGTGGGGGTTTTTCGACGCACAGGACGTGCTAGTGTCGACGTTGCCACAGGACGTGGCGTTCTTAGTCGGCCTTCATCCCCCACTTAGGTTTCTTTAATTCTCTAGCAACCTTGAAGTGGGGGTCTTACTGCCCGTTAATCTGCGATAAATTATTCTTTTTCTTGGGAAAGCTCCTTTAAAGATTTTACTTTTCCATGTGGGTTCTGATCCTGCTTTCTTACCGTCCACGCACGCTCTTTTTCTCGTTTTGATTTTGTCACAATATCCCTCCTTTCTTTCACATCTTAGGATAATCAATTTTGTCCATTTTATTTCAAAATAACAGGAAAGTAATTGGTAAGGATATCTTTTCATTACAATTCTAGAACTCTTTTGTTAAAATAGAATTGTTTGTTAGAAAGGAGTTTGTACGCTTGAAAAATTTAATAACCGATTTACGACTGATAATCGGACTTTTACTCGCACATTTACTAATGTATTTCACTTTTCAAGATAAAGCTGTTTTTTGGTACATCTTTTCAGCTACCATGTTAATTTTGATTAGTTATTCCATTCGCAATGAGGAATTGGAGGATAAATCCTCTTTTATGTCCTATATATTGTATGGGACTCTCTCAGGTTTTATACTATTCGGGGTATTTTGGATTGGTTACAATCTAATTGAACTATTAAATCTCCCATTGACAAAAAACATTTCAAAATTATATGGGCACCTTTCACCGTCTTTACTTTGGCACTACATTGTCCTTATGTTAATTATTATCCCCGGAGAAGAAATTTTTTGGCGTGGGTTTGTTCAAAAAAGAATATTAAAATACATAAATATCCCTGCAGGTATCATTCTTTCGTCGATTTTATATGCATCCGTACATTTTTACTCGTCTCAATGGATTCTTGCTTTTGCGGCATTAGTTGCTGGCCTTTTCTGGGGATGGCTATATGCATGGAAACAAAGCATGCCACTAATAATCGTGTCTCATTTGATTTTTGATTTACTCTTATTTGTTTTCCTGCCCTTTAGTTAATAGGTACCATTTATTAAAAAAATAGTATTTATTAATCATTTCTTATAATATGTTGAAGGTTAGAATTAGAAATGGTAATGTATGAATAATTATGTAACTCCATTTTTTTTATTTCGTCTAATTAATTACAATAGTTTATTGCAACTACAGGAGGAATAACTAAATGAAATTTTTGACAAAATGGATACTCACCTTCGGATTACTTAGTTTAATCCTTGCAGGATGTGGAACTAGTGAAAATGCTAATGACAAAACAAACGGATCCACAACTGCCCAGAATGAAAATCAAGACTCGCAAAAGCACGATGAACATGGAACTGACAATGGACAAGGTGAAGAAGAAGCAAATAACAAGGAAAAAAATAATGAGGAAAAAGGATCCGATCGGATCCTTGAACAAAAACTTCAGTATAAAATTAATGATGAAATTAAAGAAGAAACTGCTTTTCTAAAATCTAGCGACAATCAGCCTTACTCCATGTATGTGTTACCAGGATTTGAATTAACAGCGGAGGAGCCTAATAAAGATGTCCTATATCTATCCGAAAATGATCATATCTTTATGCGCATTGAACTCCTCCCAGTTGATACTGATTGGAAAACATTAGAGGATGGTACAAAGGCACAGCTACAATCAGTAAATGATGATGTTCAAACAATTGAAGCACCAAGCGAAGACTTCTTTAAAGACTCGATTGCCTTGGAAGCTAGTAATGATGAAGATGTCATAACTGCGTATCTAATTAAAAGCCAGGAACAACCTATAAAATTTACCATTTTTACGAAAAAGGAATTAAATAATAAAGATGCTTTTGTCCAAATGGGAAAAACGATTTTGATTGAAAAGTAAATATACAAAAACATAGAAAAGCGCATCGCACGACCAAAAGCTTCTCTTTTGAATGTGCGATGCATATGCTGTCGAAGCCTACCTTGTGGAGCTAGACATTTCTCTAAATCGAGAAAAAATAAAAAGATCTGGTCGATGCCAGGTCTTTTTTAGTTTCTCTCCGCTAAAGGCTTCATCCATAGTAATATGATAAAAATAATACTTAAATATCCAAAGATCGGGTATAAATAAGCTAATAGTTTACCGTAATTTATTAAACTAATGAAGAAACAAATAATAAAAATGATACTAACTGTAATAATACTTGGAAGGGCTATATATTTACTCACCTGTCGTTCAATTCCGAAAACATTTCCAATAACTGATGTAAAAATTTCACCATATATTACGAACACATAAATCCAAAAGAATGAAGAAGCAATCGTTCTCATTATCACCGCCATCGGTATTTGATAAGATTCAAGATTAGGAAGCATTACTAGCGTAAAATGGCTTGAAATAAGAATAATAGTTAAGGCTGTTCCTCCTAATACTCCTCCCCATCTAATCGTTTGTTCATCCTTGATTTCAGCTGCAATTGGCACTAAAACAGCTTGAGCTAAGCTTAAATTCATAGCAGCATAAGAAAATGGTGCAACAACAGCCTTCCAACCGTCTTCAGCAAATGGAATAAACAAAACTTGATTAGCAAAGTTAGGAAGTGATATAGAAATAATCATTAAGAGAAAACTAAATGCAATCATCATCGGGACAACGAATGTATTGACTGCAAAAATACCTTTTGTTCCTAGTATCATAACTAAAATGGAAAGGCCGATTGTGATTAATATTCCCGTATATTTTGATAATCCAATTTGTTCTTCAAATACAGCTCCTGCCCCGGAAAGCATCACTGCACATACTCCAAGCAACATCAAAAGCATTAATAGATTGATAACTGAGCCAAATAGCTTTCCAAACAAATATTCATTCAATTCTTGATAAGATGCTGCTTCAATTCGAGCAGCAATCACCATTAATTTAGAACCAAGAAAAATAAATATGTAACCGCTCATTAATATTGAAATGAATCCAATAAATCCAAAGCGAGAGAAAAACTCAACTATTTCACGACCGGTTGCAAATCCAGCCCCAACTACGGTTCCCACATATACTGCAGCAATTTGAAAGGCTGCCCCCCAGTTTGTTTTCACTTGATCTCCTCCTTCCCTTTCAATATATGAATCAATGTCCAATCTAAGACGAGCTATTATATGAAATCATGTAACATGGCTAATTTTATAAGGATAGAGGTAAGCTAAAATTTCCCTATATTTTTTTTGGCAAAACACTTGAAAGTCAAAAAAGGTCAAAGTATAATGAATTCAAAGGTCAAATATAGTCAAAGTCAAATTCAGGAGGTAGTCATATGCTTTGTGAAAAATGTCAACAAAAAGAAGCAAATGTGCAATTTAAAGTAAATATAAACGGAAATGAAAAAAACCTTATCCTTTGTCAAAGCTGTTATCAACATGAAAAAGCAAAAATTGGTTCCTCCTTTGGTTCAAACGGATTTCCAGGTTTTAATCAACTTCCATTTGATGAATTATTCAAACATATTGATTCAAGTAAGCAACCATTTCAAAAACAATCATTTACACAAAATACGGAACATAAAAAATCCGCTGGCGGATTTATTGATCAATTCGGCAGAAATCTAACTCAATTAGCAAATGCTGGACTCATTGATCCTGTTATAGGAAGAGATGAGGAGGTAAACCGTGTCATTGAAATTTTAAATCGAAGAAATAAAAACAACCCTGTATTAATTGGTGAACCTGGCGTAGGTAAAACAGCAATAGCTGAAGGACTTGCTACGATGATTTTAGAGGGTAAAGTACCGAAAAAGCTTCTAAATAAAGATGTTTTCTTGTTAGATGTCGCTTCACTAGTAGCAAATACTGGAATTAGAGGCCAATTTGAAGAAAGAATGAAACAATTAATAAGTGAATTACAGGAACGAAAAAACATTATTCTATTTATTGATGAAATACACCTACTTGTTGGTGCTGGTTCAGCAGAAGGATCAATGGATGCAGGAAATATTCTAAAACCAGCATTAGCTAGGGGTGAACTGCAATTAGTTGGTGCAACAACATTAAAGGAATACCGTCAGATTGAAAAAGATCCAGCACTTGAACGCCGCTTTCAGCCTGTTTATGTACTAGAGCCAACAGAAGATGAAGCTCTTGAAATTCTTAGAGGCCTAAAGTCTAAATATGAAGACTATCATGAGGTTACTATTTCCGAAGAAGCAATTAAAGCATGTGTTCAATTATCAAGCCGTTATATCCATGATCGCTATCTCCCAGATAAAGCGATTGATTTAATGGATGAAGCGGGATCTAAAATTAATTTAAAATCAGACTATACACCTTCCGAGCAGATTAATAACCGCATAGAGGAAATTAGCAAACAAAAAGAAAAAGTATTAAAAGAGGAAAATTATGAAGCAGCAGCAAAGCTTCGTGAAGAGGAAATTAAGCTAGAAAAAGCACTTAACAATAATAATCTCTCTTCACGTCCTATCGTCGAAGTCTATCATATTCATGAAATAATTGAGAAGAAAACTGGAATCCCAGTCGGCAAGCTCATTGAAAATGAGCAGGTAAAAATGAAGAATCTTGAAGCAAACCTATCTCAAAAGGTTATTGGACAAGATGAGGCTGTACAAAAGGTCGCTAAGGCAATTCGCAGAAGCAGAGCTGGACTTAAAGCGAAAAATCGTCCAATTGGTTCATTTCTATTCGTTGGAGCAACTGGTGTTGGTAAAACCGAACTATCAAAAACTCTTGCCCAAGAATTATTTGGCTCAAAAGAAGCAATGATTCGTCTTGATATGAGTGAATATATGGAAAAGCATAGTGTCTCAAAAATTATCGGCTCTCCTCCTGGATATGTTGGCCACGAGGAAGCAGGTCAATTAACTGAAAAGGTACGCCGTAACCCATATAGCATTATTTTGCTTGATGAAATTGAAAAGGCACACCCTGATGTTCAGCATATATTTCTACAAATCTTAGAGGACGGACGCTTGACTGATAGCCAAGGCCGAACAGTTAGCTTTAATGATACAGTGATTATTATGACAAGTAATGCAGGTGTTCAGAACAAAGAAATTCACGTTGGTTTTGAAACAAATGTAGTGTTGAAGGAAGCAAGCGTTTTAGATTCACTTGGTTCTTTCTTTAAACCAGAGTTTTTAAACCGTTTTGATAGTATAATTGAGTTTAAATCTCTTGAAAAAGGACATTTACTTGAGATTGTCGAGATTATGCTAAAAGACCTGCAAGAAAATCTAAAAGAGCAAAACATCGATCTTACCATTTCTGATCAAGTAAAAGAAAAACTTGCAGAAACCGGATATCATCCAGCGTTTGGAGCTCGACCATTAAGAAGAGTCATCCAAGATCAGCTTGAAGATAAGCTAGCAGATTTCATTATCGATCATTCAGGTTATCGCGACCTACATGCACAATTAGAAAACGAGGAAATTGTAATTAGTATGAACAATAAATAGTGAAACAAAAAAGGACCGGAAGAACTGCACTTCGCTGTTAGTTAAGTCTAACAAATTGGGTCGCAGTTTAAAATGACCCGGTCCTTTCTTATTTATTTTTTACAAGCTCTTATCATTAACGGTGTTTAGCCAGCTTTCAATTTCTCCAACAACTGATTCAACACAGCCATCCTCAAATGGAGAAATTAAATTTGCTTCAGCAACTAATCCAGTAAATGCCTTGCTGCCTCCTAAACTGCAAAGATGCACATAATCTTTCCATGCAACCTCTTGATTTTCTCTTGAACGCTTCCAAAATTGAAAAGCGCAAATCTGCGCCAGCGTGTAATCAATATAATAAAAAGGCGAATTATAAATATGAGCTTGACGCTGCCAGAAGCCGCCATTTTCTAAATACTCATTACCATCATAGTCTTTATGCGGTAAATATTTCTTTTCTATTTCTCTCCAAGCTTGTTTTCGTTCCTTAGGAGTTGCAGTAGGATTTTCATAAACCCAATGCTGGAATTCGTCAACTGATACACCGTAAGGCAAGAACAATAATGCACCGCTTAAATGAGTAAATTTATATTTCTCTGTATCTTCTTTAAAGAATTTTTCCATCCAAGGCCATGTAAAGAATTCCATACTCATTGAATGAATTTCACATGCTTCATACGTTGGCCAATAATACTCAGGAATTTCAAAATTACGGCTAGAATAAATCTGGAATGCATGTCCTGCCTCATGGGTAAGAACATCTATATCACCTGAAGTCCCATTAAAGTTTGAAAAAATAAATGGAGACTTGTAATTCTCTATGTATGAGCAATAACCGCCCCCTGCTTTCCCTTTCTTAGCAACAAGATCCATGAGCTGCTCATCTCTCATATAAGAGAAAAATTCCCCAGTTTCTTTTGAAAGCTCATCATACATCGTCTGACCGTTTTCGATAATCCAATCTGGGCTTCCTTTAGGCACAGCATTACCAGATTTAAAATTAAAGCCTTCATCAAAATATTTAAGCTGATCGACGCCAATGCGCTCTCTTTGACGTTCTTTTAGCTTTGTTGCAATTGGAACGATAAATTCTTTTACTTGATCTCGGAACTTGGAAACCATTTCAGCATTATAATCTGTTCGCTGCATTCGTAAATAAGCCAGCTCAACAAAATTTTTGTAACCTAATTTATGAGCAATTTCAGCTCTAACTTTGACCAATTCATCATAGATTCTGTCAAGCTCATTCTCATTTTCAGCAAAAAATCCGAACCGTGCTTCACTAGCTTTTTTACGAATTTCTCTATCAGTTGACTCTGTAAAGGGTTCTATTTGTGCAAGAGTGAGCTCTTCCCCTTCAAAATCAATTTTGGCTGATGCTATTAACTTTGTATATTCAGATGAAAGCTTATTTTCATTTTGCAATAACGGTACAATCTCGGGAGAAAAGACTTTCAATTGTGCTTCCGCTAATGCAAATAGCTGTTTTCCCCACTTCTCTTCAAGCTCAGAGCGAAAATCAGAATTCACAAGGGCTTCATAATATTTCGTTACAAGCCCTTCCACCTCTGGTTGAATTTCATCTATATAATCCTGTTCAGCTTTATAAAATTCATCATTTGTATCCACAGAGTGGCGGATATAACATAGATTGAACATTGTTCCGACATCATTTCGCAAATCATTGATTTCATTCATAGCTATATTTTGCTCTTCAGAAGTTTTTGCATTTTTAAACTTTTGCAAAGCAATTTCAAACTTCTTACTTAATTCTTCTAAATTTGGACGAGAATATGTATATTTTTCAAAACTCATGCCAATTCCCCCTTTTAATTAACTTCCTTTAAGGCACTTTATTATTTCGACAATTATATATATAAATCCTCTAAATAATATGACGATCCATTTGGATCGTCATATTATTAGGTATATTAAATTGAATTAGTTGGTATGTCTGTTAATCTGTGATAATCCAAGTTTCTTTAACAGATTTATCGCTGTATCCTTTTCTTCCTCAGAAAGCTCCGACATTAACGTATGAATTTGCTTTTCATGGTCAGGAAAGATATCCTCGATAAAGGCTTTACCAGCTTCTGTAATTTGCCCGTAAGTAACCCTTCTATCTTTCGGACATGCTGCTCTTCTTATAAACCCTTTTTGCTCCAATTTGTCTACAACATAAGTAATACTGCCACTCGCTAACAATATTTTTCCACCGATTTGCTGTAAGGGCTGGTCTCCTTTATGATAAAGAAGCTCCAGAACTGCAAATTCAGTTGGGTTAAGCCCATATGTTTGAATAAGTTTATTAACATTCTCATTAATAGATCGATACGCTCTTGAAAGTACAATAAATAATTTTAATGATTGTTTTATTTGTTCAGAACTCACTTTTATCCAATCCTTTTTTAATATAAATTATCTTGAAATCTAAGTAAATTATAAAAAATCAATCGTTTAATGTCAATTTACACCTACTTTCCATATTATTAGAAAACCTTTTTTTGTATTTTGCATTTAGTTGTGAGCTTCATCTGGTTTAAAATGGTATACTATATACTGAAATAATTATCTTAAACGGAGTCAAAATTGATGAAAAGTAGAAAAAGTAATTATCTTTTATATATGATCCTTGTCATCATCCCGATATTTATTGCATTTATTTACCATATGTATGATGAAATTAATCGCGATTTCATTCAGCGAAAAGAAAAAGCCATTTGGATAGCCACCATACACCAAAAAAGCTTGGATCAGTTTATTGCCGAAACCATAACAACACTTGACATTCTCGCACTAACTGCTGAAACAGAATTAGATTCAATCGATAAGCTTCATCCTCTCTTGAAAAAAACCCACAGCAAAGATCCAAGATACGGGGGAATCTATTTACTTGATCCAAATGGAAAAGTCATTACGGGTTCAAACTCACTATTAACCAATACAAATTTATCAAATCAAGAATATATTAAGGAAATTACTCGTACAAAAGATATCGTTATTTCCAATAATCTTGAAACACTAAAAAATGGTCAAAAAGTTATTGGGATAGGAGAACCTGTTTTAAATGATGAGGGACAAATAGTATCAATCATAATCGCCCATTTAAGAATTGATTATGTACAAAACATAATGAGATTATTAACTCCAGATACAAAGCTTTCGGTAACAAATTCAAATGGATCGGTCATCGTCGACATTAATATGAATGGCTCTACTGAATTTTCTCACAAAAACTCTATCTCCTTACCAATTGATCGACTACCATGGAGTATTAAGGTAGAAATCCCGAAAAGAGATTTGGGTAAAATTTCAAAAAAGGTTTCCCTCGTTATGGTTCCTTTTATATTTATTTGCCACATTTTGTTTTTATTGATTAAGTATTTTATGCTTAAAAAACAAACAGCAAGAGAGAAAAAAGAAAATGAACTTCAAAAGCTAGAACTTGTTGGAACTTTGGCAGCAAGTACCGCACACGAAATAAGGAATCCTTTAACAGGAATAAAAGGGCTAGTTCAGCTTTTAAGTGAAAAATATACTAATACAGATGATCAATATTATTTTTCTGTCATAAATGATGAAATAAGCAGAATAAATGAAATCGTTAGTGAGTTTCTTATACTTGGAAAACCGACAGCGCAGAAAACTGAAATCATTGATACTAGAAAAATAATTATAGATTTGGAGCCACTCATAATATCAGAAGCTAATTTAAATACTGTTCAATACGAGTCATCCCTTCCTTTTTCACCAGTTTATGTAGATTGTACGAAAGATCAGCTAAAACAAGTAATTCTTAATATTACGAAAAATGCATTGGAATCTATGCCAAAGGGTGGTAAACTAACAATTACACTCATTGAACTGCCCTTTAGGTGCCAAATTCAAGTATCAGACACAGGTTCCGGAATTCCTGAAGGAGAAATCGAAAAAATATTCCAGCCTTTCTATACTTCTAAAGATTTAGGTACAGGACTCGGTCTCGTTGTTTGTAAAAGAATCCTCCAATCATTTGGTGGGGAAATTCAAATTTCAAGTAAAGTAAATAAAGGAACAATTGTTGATATCTTTCTACCGATAAAAGAAAAATAAATAAAAGAGCCGTTTTTGGCTCTTTTATTTATGATAAGTGGCATATCGGTTTTTTGTTCTATTCTGGCTTAATCTCTTCAAACATTTGATTCACGCGCTCATTTCGAACCTCAGGTGCTATTTTTTATTCAGCGCTGACTAGATTAATATGGTTAATTGACCAACTTAATTGAACAATCAAAATTTTTTCGTTTTATTGTACAATTAATGATGAATAGAAAAAACCATTTGATATCCTTCATCATCTAGTATTATATTTATTTAGTAATACTAAATTTATTAAAACATTATTTCCAAAGGAGTCCTGATAATGAGTAACACAGCAGCAGCGGCCCAGACAATTTCAAGAAGCAATGAAACGTCTTTTAAAATATTGATCATCATAGGCCTCTGTCATTTATTGAATGATTCAATCCAAGCGATTATCCCTGCAATGTTTCCAATCTTGGAAAACTCAATGGGTCTTTCCTTCACCCAGCTTGGAATTATTGGATTTGCACTAAATATTGTTGCTTCAGTCTTACAGCCAATAGTCGGTATGGCAACTGATAAAAAACCAATGCCCTATGCTTTACCAATTGGATTAACTTCCAGCATGATTGGTGTACTTGGATTAGCATTAGCTCCAAGCTTCGAATATATCGTGATATCAGTCGTATTCATTGGACTAGGATCAGCTGTATTTCATCCTGAAGGCTCCAGGGTAGCATATATGGCAGCTGGTTCTAAGCGCGGACTTGCCCAATCTATTTACCAAGTAGGGGGAAATAGTGGACAGGCAATGGCACCACTTATTACCGCATTAATCCTTGTACCTCTTGGCCAAATAGGAGCAGCATGGTTCACAGGTGTTGCCGCTATTGCTGTTGTGCTTTTAACTTATATTGCCATTTGGTACGCTAGAAATCTTCGAATTGAGCAGAGCATGCTTAATAAAAAAAGTAAATCAACCATTGAAAACCAAAAAGGAATATCAAAAGGTGTTAAATTTGCTCTCGTTCTTATATTGGTTCTAATTTTTGCTCGATCTTGGTACATTTCTGGTATGACAAATTATTATGCTTTTTACACTATTGAGAATTACTCTTTCTCTATAAGACAAGCTCAAATCTTTTTATTCGCCTTTTTAGTGGCAGGTGCTCTTGGAACTTTATTTGGCGGGCCACTTGCAGATCGATTTGGTAAAAAGCTAGTCATCTTCCTTTCAATGATTGTATCTGCACCATTAACAATTTTGATTCCAATTGTACCACCAGTTGCTGCATTTTGTTTGCTCACAATTACAGGTTTTATACTTATGTCAAGCTTCTCAGTAACAGTGGTATACGCACAAGAGCTAGTTCCAGGTAAAATTGGTACAATGGCTGGATTAACAGTCGGTCTTGCATTTGGAATGGGTGCAATTGGGTCAATGGTAATCGGCTATTTAGCAGATATTATCGGTATTACAAACACGATGATTCTAACTGCTTTTTTACCGCTAATTGGGTTACTAACTCTCCTTCTCCCTTCTGATCAAAAACTAAATGAATGGAATTCATAAGAAACTGTGGAGCCCCATTAAATGAGGCTCCCTTTTCTTTCTAAGTTTGAATTTAATAAAAAATTTATTAAATATTGTGAAAATTAATCATTGAATACCATATAATAAATACATGAACTTAATAAATTCATATCAATTAGATTGGAGGGTGAAAATATGTGTCCGCCAAATTATAAAGATTTTTATCAAAAGGCATTAGTTCCAATCGGCACAAATGATTTCAAGTGTCTTAATGATTTAGATGAGGTTGATAAACTTAAACATTCTCATTGGCTTATTGCTCTTGAAGGAGAAATCAGGAACCTAGATAAAGAATATTACACATGGAAGATTACGATTTATCCATCAGATTCCAATGGAAACTTTTCTTGGAATACCCTCTACTATTCATCTCCGATCTTTGATTCCTTCCATCTTGCATATGAACATGCAAAAAACTTAGAAAAATACAGTGTTAACGACAAGTTATTTTCTGCAAAAATACGAGAAAGCGCTAGTTAAGCCCTCCCATCTACAACTTTTGCTTTTCCTTTTTACCCGCATATGTGAAAATACATACAAATTCAACATAGTGGATTAACCCATTTCTTTACGATAAAGAAAAGACGATGCTTATTCATGCACCGTCTTAATCGATTAATTACTAACTATTTTTCAATCCATTTACATACAAAAAAATCAATGTGACCCCTTATTATGCCAGCCTAAAAACAATCCCGTGTCCACCCTTCGGATACTCCCATTTAATATTTTGATACAGACAGCCAATCCTGCAGCTTCCGCATTCATGACATCCTTCGTATCCAACCTGCATTCTTAACCCTTCCCATTTGTACACCTCTGCTGGGCAAAAAATCGTACATATTTTACTAGGACATTTTGTCATGCAAATATCGTGGTCTAGAACGGTTAAATGCGACTTCGTATCTGCTTTAAAACGAATTAAATATTGTTTTTCTTCAATATTTTTCGTTGACATTATTTCACCGCCTTCTATGCACGATACATCAAAATGCCTGAAAAACATTGATTTTTCAACACCAATATTGTAATTGGTCACGGATTGCGGTCACAATTTTTAATTTATAATAACCATTTGATCCAACTGTTCCGCTACTTGCTGTTGCATACTTGGGAGAACATGACTATAAATGTCTAATGTAATTCCTATCCTTGCATGTCCTAACCGTTCTTGGATTAATATATTTTCTAGAATCATTCATTGATTCTTTTAAACATTTTAATCCTTGGTCTATGAGTATCACCTACCTTTATAAGACAATAAAAAAAGACAGTCAGATTAAGTGACCGTCTAAAGCCTTCCCTCGTATTCTTTTACTTGTTTATAGAATGTGGATTTTTTAATTTCAAACAGAGAGTAATATGGTTTAGATGCTTTTATCAAAGTTTGTAACACTCTTATATTCATTTATTGCTTGCTGCAATCCATCTGTTTTAAAGAACATAGCGAAAGTTCTATCCGTTTCAGGATGCTTTGCAACTATAAGATAATCTATTCCCTTTACATCTTTAATAAAGGTAAATAATCGTTTGTTGTAGCAGAAGAATACATTTGACTTGTTCATTCCTTCTCACCCCCTTTCAAGTAATCAAAATGTAAAAGGCTTGTAATTGTATTGCCCTTGATGTTAGTACTCTATACGTTTAAACTTTATCTACTGTTAAGGAGTGATAAAGTTGAAAGAAGTAACTGCAAGCCAACTAGCATTCAAGAAAAATTTATCGATAATTGAACAAATGACATTAAAAAATATCATATTTAACTGGATTGGTAGACCAGATAATGGGCTAAATGATGTTCTTCCACTTGAGTATACGGAAACTGTTTTTGCGAAGATGGAGTCACCATTGGATACAAACTTTATAATCGAAAATACTAAAACCTTCAGATTTGTAACTCTAACTGAAGAGAATCAGATAGTTATAGGATTTTTAGATTCCAATTTCGAATTAAAGATTAGAATCTTATCCCTAGAAGAGCGTTTGTAAGTATAAGCACTGTTACAAGTGCTTTCAGATTGTCGACAAAAGGGGTTCGGAATGGTCTCATTCCGAACCCCTTTTGAGTGTTTTTCTACATTTTTAATCTATTTTGCACCTCTCAACTGACGGTATCAAATTTGATACTTTAAATAAACTTTGCAAAGCCCTCAACTGTAGTGTGGGTGATTCAATTGAATATGTTAATGAAGAGGACAAACTTAGGTCTTGCGTGCTATGTCTTTTTGAGTTTTTCTAGACATGAATTATTCGGATTAACCTCCTTTCTATATTGATTCCCTCTATTACCTTCTTCTATTGAACACAAAAAAGGACGATGCCTTTATATAAGCATCACCCTTTTAAATTCTATATACAAACAGCCGAGAGCAATATTTTTACTGGTCACATTTTTGGTCACACTGGACACATTTTTCAATCCATTTACATAAGAAAAAATCAATGCGACCCTTTATTATGCCAGCCTAAAAACAATCCCGTGTCCGCCCTTCGGATACTCCCATTTAATATTTTGATAAGGACAGCCAATCCTGCAGCTTCCGCATTCATGACATCCTTCGTATCCAACCTGCATTCTTAACCCTTCCCATTTGTATACCTCAGCTGGGCAAAAAATCGTACATATTTTATCAGGACATTTTGTCATGCAAATATCGTGGTCTAGAACGGTTAAATGCGACTTCGTATCTGCTTTAAAACGAATTAAATATTGTTTTTCTTCAATATTTTTCGTTGACATTATTTCACCGCCTTCCATGCACGAAACATGTCTTGAATAACCTTGAGTTTGCCACGTTCTCCAGTAATGCTGCGCATAATTTGTTTTTGCTTATCCTTTTTAGAAGTTCCGTCTACCGTAAAGAACTTACTAGCGGCACGATTGATCATCGGAACATACTCATTAAAATATTGTGGATAATGCTCAAATACATGTGCTGCATCTTTATATTTTTCTAAATCCTTCATAATAAAACTATCATATAAGGCTTCCCTGTATTTATTCAAACTAGACTCGCTAAAGTCATTTCGATTTTTTGCTTCAATAATGGCTTCAGCTGCCATTTTTCCAGATTTCATAGCCATATTCGAACCTTCTCTATGGATGGCATTTACTAGCTGTGCGGCATCTCCAACTAATAAAACCCCATTACCTGCAACCTTTGGAACTGAATGATATCCTCCTTCTGGGATAAGATGGGCTAAATATTCAAGGGATTCTCCGCCTTCCATAAGCGGTCTAACCATTGGATGAGTCTTCAAATAATCTAAGAGATCATATGGCTTAAGTTTTGCCTTTATCATACTTGAAAGTGTCGTTCCTACTCCGATATTTATGCTTTCTTTATTTGTATAAATAAAAGCTGTTCCTAAATTTCCTTTTGTTGAGTCTCCAAATATTTCAATTGTACAGCCCTGATTCTCCTCCAAATTAAAGCGATCATTAATTTTGTCTTTTGAGAGATTGATTACTTCCATTACTGTTAGGGCTACTTCGTCCGGTCTGAACTCCTTATGAAAACCAAGCTGTTTTCCAAGAAGGGAGTTTACCCCATCTGCCAATACGACAACATCAGCATAAACTTCACCATCTGGGCGATCCGTTCTAACTCCGACTACCTTCCCATTTTCCACAATACATTCGAGGACAACTGTTTCATTTACAAGCAATACACCTTGTTCGACACCTTTCTTCGCAAACCATTGGTCGAAAGGAGCACGGAGAACAGTAAAGTTATTATAAGGCTCCATCCCCCATTCAAGCCCTTTATAGCCAAAGGTAACAGCAGATTCTTTGTCCATCATCCAAAATCGCTGCTCAATTACGGGTCTTTCTAATGGAGCTTCTTTCCAAAACTCAGGTATAATTTCCTCCATTTGCTGCCTGTAGAGTACACCGCCCATTACATTTTTGCTGCCGGGATATTCTCCCCTCTCAATTTGTAATACTTTCAATCCATTTTTTGCACATGTATAAGCACATGATGTACCTGCAGGGCCTGCTCCAACTACAATGACATCAAATTTCTCAGACATAACTAACTTCACCACCCTTTTCTTTCTGCAGCACCTTGAACTGCTCAATTAATCTTGGGACTATTTCCATTGCATCCCCTACAATTCCATAGGTGGCTACATCGAAAATCGGTGCATTTGGATCTTTGTTAATCGCAATGATAAATTCAGAATTTTTCATCCCTACAATATGTTGAATTGCACCCGAGATACCTATCGCAAAATATATTTTTGGGGTAATCGTTTCCCCGGTTTGCCCTACTTGTTGCTCATGTGGAAGCCACCCCGCCTCAACGACATCCCTGGTCCCTCCAACTGTTGCTCCAATCGTTTCAGCTAATTCATGAATAAGCTGAAATCCTTGTAAGTCTCCCATTCCTTTTCCCCCTGCAACCACTACATGTGCATCCGTTAAACGTGCTTTTTTTGTGACATCCTTCACAATTTTAAGCACTTTTGTTCGCATATCTTCTTCTTGTAAGAAAATTTCCTCTTCTATTATTTTTCCAATTCTACTATTATCCTTTTCTAGTGCTTTCATCACCTTTGGGCGAACAGTACCCATTTGTGGGCGATGTTTTTTACATAAAATTGTTGCCATAATATTTCCGCCGAATGCAGGTCTGCTTGCTTCAAGTAATCTATTATCTAAATCTACGTCCAGCATCGTTGTATCTGCTGTTAAGCCTGTGCTCAAATCTGTGGCTACCGCACTTGCAAGGTCCTTCCCATTCGGAGTTGCCCCGTAGAGAAAAATTTCTGGCTTATATTTTTCAGCAAGTAGAATAACACCCTTCATATATGACTCTGTTCGATAATCCTTTAGTACAGCGTGGTCAACTACAAATACTTGATCTGCACCATAAGAAATAATTTCAGGACATAATTCCTTGATTTCAAGCCCTAATAATACTCCGGATAATGGCACTGAAAGCTTATCAGCAAGCTTCCTTCCAGCTCCCAGGAGTTCTAAAGACACTCCTTCAATTTCTCCTTCATTCTGTTCAATAAAAACCCAAACTCCCCGATAATCCTCAAACATTTAGCCCACTCCTTTCCCATTAAAAAAAAGGTTAATGATTAGCGAATAATAATTCTTTTTTGTCTTCTAATAAAGCGATTAATTGAGCGACTTGTTCGTCTGCATTTCCATCCAGCTTCTTACCGCCTTCTGGCTTCGGAGGAGTGAACATTTTTCCTACAATTGTTGGCGAGCCTTTAAGCCCTAATTGTGGACGATCGACATTTTCAAGATCATTTACAGTCCATATGATTGGTTCGTACCTAGCTGCTTTAATCATGTTTGGCATTGGAGAATATTCGATTTCATTAATTTCTTTGCCAACTGTCAGTAAACAAGGATATTGAGCTTCAATCAGCTGATATCCATTCGCAATTTTTCTTTTCAGGAGCACTGTTTTCTCTTTTTTATTAAATTCTGTTACTTCAATTACATTCGTTATTGGCGGAATATCCAATCTCCTTGCAATTCCTGGACCTACTTGTCCAGTATCCCCATCGATTGCATGAAGCCCGCAAATAACGAGATCTATTTTCTGTTCTTTCGAGATTCGTTCCAATGCTTTTGATAATGCATAGCTTGTTGCTAGTGTATCTGCACCAGCAAATGCCCTGTCCGATATTAAATACCCTCTATCGGCTCCAATTTCAATGCTCTTCTTTATAACTGCAGTCGCTTGCGGGGGGCCCATTGATAAAACTGATATCGTGCCCTCTCCAATCATTTTCTTAATCTTGACGGCTTCTTGCACTGCATGTGCATCATATGGATTTAAGATTGCTGGTGCGCTTCTTCGATCAAGTGTGTTTGTTTTGGGATTAATTTTTATTATTTTTGTATCTGGTACTTGCTTCACACAAACGACAATATGCATAAATGATTTTCCCTCCTTATCCTCGAAAACGCTTTCCTTTTTTGCATATTAAAAAAGATATGTATTAACGATATATGAATCGCAACACATGCATAGTACTAACAAAATAAACTTCCATATAAAGATTGTTATTTCTTTAAAAGAAACTATTGATTTAAGAATTGTTCATGTAGAAATAGTAATGTTTATTCTAGAATATTTTTCGAACACATCATGGGCTTTTATTTAGAAAATATTATTTCGGTCAGGGGCATAGAGGCAAAAAATAGAAGTAAATACAAGGTATAATATTCTAATAAACATTTTATTCAAAATAATTGGAAATATCTGTGATAAAACTCACAAGTTCTTTTTTGATCTTAATTGAATTTAATATTTGTCACCATTTGGGTTTCACTTTTATAATAAAGTTATACATAGAAATGAGGAAAGAATAATGAGTGAAGTAATTTTCGGAAGCGTTCTCTCAGCGTTATCAACAGGTCTCGGTGCTTTTATTATTCTTTTTATGTCCGAAACTGTTACCCATAGGTGGCGCGATAATTTACTCGCTTTCACTGCTGGAATAATGATGGCCGCTTCTACACTAGGCCTTATACCGGAAGCACTAAAAACTGGAGGTTTTATACAACTTTCAATCGGGATATTTCTTGGAGTATTAGTCCTTACTCTTATGGAGAAAAATATTCCTCACATTGATCTTAAGCATTCTAAAATGGGTATTGAGTTTGACGAAAAAGCAATGTTAATTATTGCAGCAATTACTCTCCATAATATCCCTGAAGGGCTTTCAGTAGGGGTTAGCTACGCATCACATATACAAGATACTGGAAACTTAATTGCCTTTGCAATTGGGTTGCAAAATGCTCCAGAAGGCTTTCTAGTTGCTCTTTTTTTAGTAAATCAAAAGATTAATAAATTTAAAGCATTTATAATAGCCACAATGACTGGAGCAATTGAGATTGTCATGGGATTATTAGGCTTTTATTTAACCTCATATGTAGATTTTCTTGTCCCTTATGGTTTGGCATTCGCGGCAGGTGCAATGTTATTTATTATTTATAAAGAACTTATCCCTGAAAGCCATGGGGATGGAAATGAACGGACTTCAACCTATTCCTTTATCATCGGGCTGTTATTCATGGTATTGCTCATAGATGTTTTTGCTTAATATATATGCAATATCGATCGTTTCCTTGATTTAACCCAAAACCCCAATGACGAAGACGGGCGCCATTGGGGTTTTTTTATTGTATAGGAAATTATAATTTTCGCTATCTGTTGATTACTTGAGATATAGTTCATCTACGTTCAGCTCCAGCGCCTACCTCCGACGTACAGGACGTACTAGTGTCGACAATGCGACAGGACAAGGAAAGCTACGTCAGCGACACATTGCACGACCAAAAGAGAAGCTTTTGGGAGGACGCCGCGTTTTTGTCGACCTCGAGGTCACAAGCTTGGCTAGTTGCGGCTCCTAGGGACTCGTGTCATAAGCCAATCCCAGCCAGAAGACAAAGAACGTCTTCTAGCTGAGCTCGTCTTGTGAAAACCCTTGAGCTGTCCACTAAGGAAAGTTACTTCAGATAATCACATTGGAAACAATCTGAACTTTTATTGTTCCGTATACGCCTCCGCTTTTCTATGTATACATTTCTTGTTTTGTTATATCTAATTGATTATGTACTGCAAAAACCATTTTTCTTATAGGAAAATGAACATTAACTTTTTGTTTTTTATTTAAATGAAGAGACCGTTGATACTCGTAAATTAATTCATCCAATTCTTGACTGCAGCGAATTGTGTCCTCGCTTGTAAATCCTTTATTCTTTGCTGTATCTATCATTTTATCTCTTTTTTCTTGAATTTGAAGCAATATTTTTTTGCCTTTCAGTTCCAAACCAGTCACCCATCCTATTATTCATAGTACAAATGTCTATCTCTATCTAATAATACTACTTCTAGCATTATTGCAATAATCTATTAAAAAGTAAATAGATTCGCAAAATTAGACAAATTTCCCTATAAATTATTTTTTTGCCATTATTCTAATATGTTTTTATAGGAATTTCGACATGATTCTTGCACCTTCATTAACCTTCATCACTCATTTTTCAGAAAAAACCCACCTTTTTTAATCCGTCTATTTACCTAATGAAATAGATAGTCTAATTCTTCCTGCTAATCTCTTTTTTCATTAAAGGTAAATAAATATGAAAAACTGTCCCAACCCCTAATTCACTTTCAACCTCAATCGTCCCCTCATGCTCTTCGACAATTTTATAGGTTACCATTAAACCTAAACCAGTCCCTCTTTCTTTAGTTGTATAAAAGGGTTGTCCTAGCTTATTTATTTTATCCTTAGGAATTCCGCAGCCTTCATCTTGAATGGAGATATGAATTCTTTCATCAGTGGCAGAATTCATTGTAATTGTAACAAATCCTCCTTTTGGCATAACCTCAATCGCATTTTTTATAAGATTGATAAAAACCTTTTTCATTTGATTTTGTTCACAATAGATAGGCGGTAAATCTTTCTCATAATATGTTAGAAACTGAACATTATGTAATACTGCTTGTGCACTTAAAAATTCAACTGTTTCTTTCATTATCTGGGTAATATCTCTTTCAATAAACTTAACTGCTTGTGGCTTTGCTAAAATCAAAAATTCGTTAATGATTGAATCGATTCTTTGCAATTCAGATGTAATAATATTAAAGTACATGGAATAGTCTTCTACTATGTTATCTTCTAATAATTGAATAAACCCTTTAAGAGCCGTCATCGGATTTCGGATTTCGTGGGCTATTCCAGCCGCAAGCTCACCAATAACATGCAATGTATCTGATTTTCGCAGTTTGACATCCATCTCAAGTTTTTCAGTTATATCTTTAAAGGTTATTAAACTAAATTGAGAGAAAACATTATACTTAGCTGCAAATTCAATAAATTTTATTTCATCTGATCCTAAAATGACTTCAACAGTCCCCGTTGCTTTACCTTTTCTTATCAAATCAGACGAATAACCTTCAATTTCATCATCACTTAATTGAAACTCTCTTAAAATTTTAGTAAATGAATGACCAACCAAGGTTTTTTTCAGATTCTTTAACAATTTTTCTCCTGCTTGGTTGATATCTATTATTTTAAAATCATTATTCAAAATAATGATACCCTCTATGGCTCCTTCAAACACTTTACGAAATTTTAATTCACTTTCCCTTAGCTCTTTTTCCATTCTGCGAGTGTCACTTACATTCCGTAAAATAGTCAAATGATATCCTTCTACTGCATGTAACTTTGTCGTAAATTCTAATGACTTTTTTTGACCATTTGGCATAAGAAACACGAGTTCGTCCCTAATTTCTCCATGTTCAAAAAGATTTTTATACATTTTCTTAAATTTTTCATCTTTAGCATATATAAAATCCACGATGTTTTTGGATACAAGATCGTCGTAACTGCTTTCAAAAATCCTGCAGGCAGACTCATTTGCATTAACAATTTTCCCCTTCTCTGTCCAAAAAATAATTCCATCGAGAGCCTCAGCAAATAAATCCTTATACAACTCCTCATTTTTTCTTACTTTTTGCTCTAGCTTCCTCTTTTCTGTTATATCTCGATAAATAGACATAAAAAGGGTATCTTTTTGTAAAGTACTTGTTGTGAACTCAAAGTAAGAGAGACTTTCCTTAACTAATATTGGAAGAACTCCCCTTACACTGTTTTTTTCTTTTAATATTTTTGCTTGCTTTTCTAACTTAAAATGCATTTCAAATGGCACTAACTTTTCCATTGTTAATCCAATCAAATCGTTTCGATTCCTATGCACACTTGTACAAAAAGAGGGATTTACTTCAAGAATTATTCCCGATTCATCAAATATGACCATCCCATCTGCTGCGTTTAAAAAAATCCCCTCAATAAATTGTCCATTTAGAAAGTTTGAATTGCTCTTGTATAAAGATTTTTTCTCGAGATTATCTGCATCATACCTGTTGATTTTCTTATTCAAAGTCACTTCTCTATACCCTCCCTATTGGGATTTACATTATACATTATTCTACAAATTAACTGGATTTCCTTTCTAGAAAAGGAAAATGGAGTTGTTAATTTTAAATAAAGATATTGAAAGGAAAAATATTAAATCGTCGTTCTTTCATATTGATTAGTTAATGTAAAACAAAAAGATAACGAAAAGGTGTCCTTCATATTATTAAAGGACACCTAAGCTTAAAAGATAATTACAGTTTAAATTTAGAAATCATTTCATTTAATTTGTCAGCTTGTACTGATAAGGATTGGGCATTTTCAGAGATTTCTTCTATTGAAATGTTGGTTTGCGACATACTTGCGCTCGTTTGCTCAATTCCAGCAGCTGACTCCTCTGAAATAGAGGCGATAATTTCAATCGACTGATTCATTTGTGAGGAACCTTCAGAAACCTTTTCTAGATTTAATGATATTTCATTCACATTATCCGTCATCAAATTAATAGCTTGATAAATTTTATTAAATGTTTCACTGGTTAATTGAATTTGGTCAGTTCCTTTTTCCACTTGAGTATATCCTTCTTGTAAGGAGGCAACCACATTATTCGATTCATTTTGGATGCCTTTCACTATAGTCGTGATATCAGCAACAGAATGAGATACTTGCTCAGCAAGCTTTCTTACTTCATCCGCTACTACTGCAAATCCCCTTCCATGTTCACCTGCTCTTGCTGCCTCAATGGCTGCATTCAATGCAAGCAAATTCGTTTGATTTGCGATATCGTGAATGACTTGAACCAGTTTAGAAATTAGCTTCGTCTGTTCATCTAGGCCATTCACTCGATCAACGGATGTTTGCATAATTTCATTTATTATAGCCATTTGCTCTTGAGATTCTCTCATCAATGATACACCATTTTTTGTCATTGTTAATACTTCATTTGAGGTGTTTTTAATCACAAAACCACTTTCGGTGGCTTTCTGAACCTTTACTAAGTAATCGTCCATCATACTAGCTAATCCAGTGGTCGAATCGGCCTGTTCAGTTGCTCCTACTGAAAGCTCTTGCATTGTTGAAGCTCCTTGCTGACTTGCAGCACTCACTTCATTTGCAGCAATATTAAGTTCTCCACTCTTCTCTGTAACAAAACTAGAAACAGCAGAAATTTCCTGAATCATGGCCTGAAGTCTTTCTTTCATTGCATTCGTTGCCTTGCTTAATTCAGCAATTTCGTCTGTACCTTCATATTGGACTAATTCGACACTTAAATTTCCTGTAGCAACCTCATTAGAAAGATGTACAATTTGACCGAGTTTGTTTGAAATGATTTTCCCAATGACTAGGATACTAGCAATACCTAACGCAGCAGAAATAACTATAGAAATGACAAGTACAACTAACGTAAGAGTTATTTCAGACTTAGCTGTATTTACTGCGCTTCTTTGCTCTTCTATCAACATATCACTTAAGCTTTCTAGCTTAACGACTGTTTCCGAAATAATATTATCTGCTTTCAATTTCGCAAGCCGGTATTCTCTTTCATGCTGAAGCTTAACTTTAGGTTTGATCGTAAAATGAAACAAGTTTGAAATTTCTTTATCACTTTTAATGATCTCTGAAAATAATTTTTTCGTTTCTGAAGTTGATAATGTAGGTTGAATATCTTTCTTTAATTGATTAAATTCCTTAGATAATTCATCAAATGTCCTTAAATGCTTTGGATTTGAATCTATAATATAGTTCCCAATAGTACTTCCTTTCTGATGAAAAATAGCAGTTGCTGCAGAGATCATAATGGCCCTTTCACCGGTATCTTTAACTGTTTCCATTTTGGAATTAGCTATCGTTAATAGGACAAATGTAATTAAGGTAGAAATAGTAAAGAGTCCAATCGTTACAAATAATGCGACTCCGTATTTTTGACCAAGCTTTAATTTCTTCCATAAAGGAATATTAGCGAATAAATTTACTAATCTATTTTCCTTTTTTTGTTTGATCTTTTTCTTTTTACCTACCTTCTTAATTCGTGTTTTTTTTACCCCTTTCATCCTAGGTCCTCCTCCTTTGTCTAACCATAGTTGCTTTGGAATAATCTAAAAGTTATGTAAAATATGAAACATTTTTACTATTGCATTATTTTATTATAATGCAAATTATTTAAATTTTGAAGGAATAGTTTTCATTTGTGGGAAAATTAAAATAAATTATATAATTATTTCCATTTTTTAATAAAAGGCTATGATAAACTCCCCTGTTGATTTCATTTTCAACACCTATGCTTTAACACAGACTAATAAGAAAAAAAGAGCAAAGTACAAATATTGCACTTTGCTCTTTAAAAAAGTGAAACTTTATTTAATAATATTCTAAGAAAAATGAAAGAGATTTACTTACAAATATGGATTTTCATGCTTGGCAAGCAGACGTTGCCAGCGATTTTCGATTTCCTCTTCCAATTCTGTTAGCATTTCACGATTTTCTTCTTTTAACAAATGTTTTGTCTTCCCCATATATTTTAGCCATTCAGACAATTCGACCCTCTTCTTTTTCTCAACTGGATTATAAGTGATCGTTGTTAAGCCTTCCTCAACCTCGTAAAGTGGGAAGAAGCATGTATTTACAGCTGCCTCAATAATTTTCTCACCATATCGATCCTCTGATTTCCAGTTTAATGGACAGGTAATAAGGATCTTCCCATATACTGTTCCTACATTTTGTGCGTACCACTGTGCTTTAGCAGCTTTTTTTATTAAATCCTGTGGGAAAGCCTCTGCTCCAGTAAAAACGTATGGAATATTCGTTGAAGCCATTATTTGTGCTGTATCCTTATGATGAAAAGTTTTACCCTTTTGCGCACGTCCAACATTACTAGTACTAGTCATATGACCTTTTGGAGTAGAATAGGACAATTGTGACCCTGTATTCATGTATCCTTCATTATCATACTCTAGCATAATTAGTTTGTGATTCCTTAAAGCCGTTCCTATACTTGAGCCCATACCGATATCCATGCCACCGTCACCTGTGATCATAACAAATGTTGCATCATCAGAGACTTCGATTTCACCACGATCCTTTAATTCTAAAAAGGCTTCAACGGTTCCAGATAGTGTTGCAGCTCCATTTTGGAACAAATTATGAATCATTGTTTGTTTATGTGAGGAATAAGGATATGAAGTAGTTGTTACATATGCACATCCAGTTTGGAATAATATCACGACATCTCCTTCAATTCCCTTAAAAAATAACTCAAGCCCAGTAAAAATACCACAACCAGGGCATGCTCCATGTCCAGAGGCTAAACGCTTTGGTTTTGTAGTAAGGGAACGCAAAGGCGGAATCTTCACCTTTAATTTTTTGGTTTCAGGATCCTTCTCTACATGGATTAATCCAGAATTATACACGTCTCCAAACTGGGGAGAAATGACTGGTTTCAATGCCTGATCTTTATTCCCCGGAATATGACCATAATACTCAAATGGAATATTTGCATATCCTTTTTCCATTGCATCTATTGCTTCGTCAAAGAAATGTTCTGCATCATCTGCATAAAAGTCCTTACCGCCAAGACCAAACACCCTGCTCAAAACGATTGTTTTATTATCTTTATCATCCTGTAATGCTGACTTCACTTCATGAGTTAAATTCGGACCGTTTCCACCATAAGAATCTGCTCTTTCACCAATTAGCAATGCATTTACATTCTTCAATACTACGCGGATTTCTTTTGCAGGGAATGGACGGATTATATTTGGACTAATAACACCAGCCTTTATTCCTTTTTCTCTAAGATGGTCCAAGACATCCTTAGCTGTTTCTGCAGCAGAATTTAATAAGAATAAAGCAACCTCAGCATCTTCCATTTTATAGAGATCAAGTACAGGATATTCGCGGCCAGAAATTTTTGAGTATTCCGCTGCTACTTCTTTAAAGACTTCACCTGCAGCATACATCGCTTCTGATTGCTGGTAATGATTATTTATTATATCTTCGCCATTCATATGTGCGCCTATTGTTACAGGCCTTTTCGGGTCCCTTGCAAAATGATAATCAGTCGGACATTCACCAACAAAGTGCTGAACAATTTCGCGATCCTTGAAATATTTAACCTTTCTTTTTTGATGAGACGTAAAGAAGCCATCATAAGCTACCATTACAGGCAAGCGAACTTTTGCATGCTCAGCAATTTTCAACGCCATAATATTCATGTCATACACGGCTTGAGGTGTTCTTGCAGTCAATATAACCCAACCGGTATTTAATGCAAAATACAAATCAGAATGATCTCCACGAATATCTAATGGGCCACTGATAGAACGAGTAACTAGGTTCATGACCATTGGGAAACGGGTTCCAGATTGAACGGGAAGCTGCTCAATCATGTACATGAGTCCATTTGCACTCGTTGCATTAAAGACCCTTGCACCAGTTGCAGCAGCACCATAACATATCCCCGCAGATCCGTGTTCCCCATCTGCTGGGATTAACTTAATATTATGTTCCCCTCTCGCTTTCATTTGATCTAAATATTGAGCAACTTCTGTTGAAGGCGTAATAGGGAAATAGCCCATGATATGATAATTTATTTGTGCGGCAGCCATTGCCGCCATTTCGTTGCCGCTTTCAAAGGTTGTCAGTTGCTCTGCGCTTTTTAATACTTTTAGTTCTTCTTCCACCATTGCCATTATGAAATACCTCCTACTAAATAAGGAAAGCTTTGTTTGACCCAGCGTGATTCAGCATAGCCGATCGATTCTCGTAATTCGCTTAATGCAGTCGTTGGACAAGCTTCAACACATTTCAAACAGCCTTTGCAGTATTGATAATCGATTCCTTTAAGGAACATTTGCTTCCTTCCCCGTTTGTCTTCTCCTTCTTCCCATACAAAACAATAATCTGGACAAACGGTATCACATGCTGCACAGTTAATACATTGTTCTTGTTCGAACTTAGGAAGAAACCCTTGTCTCGAACCGCTAAGATCCTTCAAAATGCTGTTTGCCTGAGCAGTAATGACCCCGCCAATTTCCTGAGTTTCAAATCCGAGTTGAGGCAATGGACGTGAGAATTCTTTTCCAATGGCATCTTCAGGTGTTTCATACGTTTTAAATCGAACTTCGTTATATCCACGTTCAAAGGTTCTAATATTTGGTTCTACTAGATGTGGATATTTCTTTTCAAAAGTGCTGCGGATTACATTCTTCATTGATTCTGGGTCAAGGAAGTCACAAATACGGAATAACGCCCCGAGCATAGCTGTATTTACTTTTGACAGCAATTTGCAATGCATCAACGATTGCTAACGTGCCATATTCTAATTTCAAATCTTTTTTAATATCATCAAAACTCCTAATTGAATTGACTAATAGAATTCCATCCGGCATAAGGCCGCTAACTACATCGACAGTTTTATATAATGCTTCGTGAAAAACACCGATCACATGAGGCTGCTCGATTGGGCTATGTGCGCGTATTTCTACATCATTATCACAAAAGCGGATAAAGCTTTTCACAGGAGAACCTTTTTTTTCAGATCCATAGGAAGAAAAGTTTGATCCGTTCAGGCCAAGCCCTAATACACCAGCTTCCGCCAGCATTTTCCCAGCCAAATTGGCACCTAGTCCGCCAATTGACTCCAGTCTAATTTCAAAAAATCCAAGTTCATTTTTCTTTGGTAAAATTGACATATTCACCCTCCCAATATTCTTCATGTCGTTTGCTAATTAGCAAACATTAACAATCCCCCTAAAGTTATTGTATTTGAAAGGTTTGTGAACTGCTGTGACAAAAGTCAAACATTCCATCTTTTATGATTGGAACAGAATTATATTTCTGTCTAAAACCCTATTAAATAAACTTTGAAACCGCATGCACAATTATATAACAGATGTTTTTATGTATTATAACAGAAGAATGATAGCTGTATATTACTTTTATTGGGAATCCATCCATTCATTCAAATGTATATATTGGTTTTATTCATGATAGGGTGGGTGTATAATAAAAGAATCTTTTTAGGGGGTCTAAAAAGAGGAGGAAAAAATGCAAAAGCGTGAATATTATTTTGATAACGCAAAATTCATTTTAATTTTTTTAGTTGTATTTGGACATTTTCTACGGTCTTATATTTCAGAAAATGAGACTGTTTATACATTATATAAGCTGATTTACACCTTTCATATGCCTGCTTTTATATTAATATCTGGTTTTTTTGCTAAAGGCTTTAATAAGCAAGGTTATATAGCTAAAATTTCAAAAAAATTAATACTTCCTTATATAATATTTCAGCTTATTTATTCTTTATTTTATTATTTTCTATACAATGAGCAGTCAATTCAGGTTGATCCACTTACACCGCATTGGTCCTTATGGTTTTTGATCAGTTTATTTTCCTGGAACATAATGCTTATTCTATTCACAAAAATAAAGCCCATAATCTCAATCATTGTCGCTTTTGCTATTGGATTAATGGTGGGATATGCTGATTGGATTACTGATTTTTTAAGCTTATCAAGAACTTTTGTGTTTTTCCCGCTTTTTTTAATTGGATACTATTTAAAGAAAGAGCATTTTTCTTTAATCGTGTCACCTAAAGCAAAGATTGCTTCAATATCCATTTTTATTATCGTTTTTACTGGTTTTTATTTATTTCCGGATTTGAACCATGAATGGCTCCTTGGATCGAAACCCTATACGGAGATGCGCGTAGCTTCCATTACAGCTGTTTTTGCTCGGCTTGCCTTCTATATATTAAGCCTAATTATGGTTTTCAGTTTTTTCTCTCTTGTTCCAAGGAAACAATATTTCTTTACAACTGTAGGTAAAAATACTCTTTATGTTTATTTACTTCATGGTTTCTTTGTACGTCTGTTTAGGGAAAGCAATATTCAATACTATTTTACTGATCCAGAAAACTTTCTTTTGCTAGCAGGAATATCTTTAGTTCTTACCCTGCTATTATCGAGTAAAATGACAATTTCATTTGCACAGCCTCTAATCGAATTAAGTACATCAAGGCTCAAAATTTTGCAAACAAGAGCAGCTACTATTCTTAAGTATTATAGAAAAAAACTATTAAACTAAAGCAAAGGGCGATTGGCATGTCCATTCGCCCTTTTTCATTCGAAACAATTGACTGCACTGGAAAATTGGGTTTATAATATAAATCTAATGTAATGTCCCAGTAGCTCAGTAGGATAGAGCGACAGCCTCCTAAGCTGTAGGTCGTAGGTTCGATTCCTATCTGGGACGTATAAATTAAAAGTCATCAAATCCTTTTGTAAAAAAAGGATTGATGACTTTTTTGTTTTAAAATAGATGTTCTTATATGATCTTTGAAAATAGATTTGTCGGAGAATTTGTAGGTTTATCAAAATCATCCCTGATTACAAGGAAAGCTTTTGCCAGCTTCGTTACGTTCCCATCCTCGCCACCTTCGAAAACCTTTTCTACACCATCAGGAGCATAACAACCTTTATTTTCATTCGATTCAAATGCAATTGCTTTAATCATTCCTCATTCTCTCCTTATCAAATTTGATTCTCCACATATGTATTTGGTAATATATTGGTGATAACCAGACAGGATGTGCTATTTATGGATTTTCTTATTCAAGTTGCTGCAGGAGCAGGTATATTCATTTTAATCCTCGCGGCTGCTGCTATTAAAACTCATATGGATATTAAATACAGGAATAATAAGAAGTAAACTTTCCTTCCAACGAGTTTAATAAATAATTTGTACTGTCATAAGAGATAAAAAAATAAACATAGGTCAGTTCCAATTGTTGTATTATTTAGGCAAGAACTTCAAGCAACAATCAGATCTCTACATGTCATATTTGAAAATATTTCCCCATTAACTATTAAAAAATATATGACTACACAAAAAAAATTTACAAGAACTTGTAGAGATGGAGGACTAGTTTTTAACAATACAGTATACAGCATCTTATAAAAAAGATGCTATTTTTTTGTGATATGCAGTTTTGACTATAACGATACTCGCTTCTTTATTTGATTCTAACAATCTCCACTTATAATTATTTCTATAATAACTTTTTTTATAATACACTGTACAAAAATCAGTTGGAGGATTTTCGAATGAAAAAACCTGCACTGTTGTTATTTTTTTCCTTTATATTCACATTTACACTTATTGGCATATTCTTCATAATTAATCCGTTTGTATTTGCAGGGCTTTTTCCTGGGCTTTTTACTAAATGAAGACTATTGAAACCTATTTGTATAAAAAACGTAATAAGAATTAATACAAATATTTGAGGTGCTGGTATGAATAAACAGAATCAAACCTGCATTGTTTGTGGGAGTAAAAAATTTACTCAAGGTAGATTAGATGGTTATGCAAAGGTGAGACCAATTAACAAAACATTTTCTTTAGGATCTAATTTAATTCTTACTTTTTGCAAAGATTGTGGTGAAGTATCTTCTATTAAGGTAGAAAAACCGAGTAAGTTCTGAGATTGAGTAAAAAGGGATCATCACCTTTCACATTGAAATGTCCAAATAATTCATCCATCAAAGAACTTGCAAATGATTATACGAGGACATCAATGTCATAACTAACAACAATTTGCTTCTTATCTTCAGATAACTTTGCCAACATAATTAACTCTTCTTACCTATTGTTTACTAAATATCCAATTCTATGTTTGTTTGATAAAATATATTATTATATTAGTAAAGGCGATGATAGATTATGAACAAGGTTGCAATTTGGGAAAACCTTAAGTCCTACGGTACGGAATTTTTAGAAATTATTACTTCTGATACTTTGTCGAAAGTAAACAGTACAGTTATTTCTATGGAAAATGGTTTTCCTAACAAAATAGACTACACAATAGAATTAAATGATTGGTTCATTAAAAATCTAAGTATAGAAATACCTAACACCGGAAAATCCCTTTACATTGAAACTAACTCAGATCGACAATGGTTTGACCAAAAAGGGAACGAAATCAAAGAACTTTACGGAGCAATAGATATCGACATATCCTGTACTCCTTTTACAAACTCATTGCCCATTAATCGGACAAAATGGATAATAAGTGAACCTCAGATTTTCAAAATGGTTTTTATTACAATCCCTGAACTGAGCATTAAGAAAGTAGAGCAAATCTACACACTTATTAATGTGGGAAATGATTATCGAATGTTCCATTATAAGAGTGGTTCATTTGAGTCTATGATCAAAGTCGCTAGTGATGGTTTAGTAATTAATTACCCAAAACTATTCATACGAAAGTATTGACTTCCAAGCTCGGATAATCGCCAAGCTTTTTTACATAACTCTTATTTTGTTTCAAAATCACAACAAAATGTAAAAATTGTCCTTTTTGTTTATAATTAACAAACGAAAGAAGAGGTTTTTTCTTGCCACAATACAAAGTAATTAAAGAACATATTTCTAATTATCCTGACCCGATAGTATTAAAAAAGGGGTTAGAGGTTTTGTATGGAAATGAAAATACACAGTTTCCCAATTGGGTATTTTATGAATCAATTTCTACAAATAAGGTAGTAATTTAACCCTAAATTTTCACAGCCCCTCTTCAAGCGAGAAGAGCTCTTTTTATCAACAGTACTTTCAATTCCCCAATTATAAACATCGGACTAGGTTGACGCTTTGATAACCTTCCTGAAAGTACTTCACTATCCTTAAAGTTTAAGATAAAATGAGGCATATGATAAAATAGAATCACAAATTCTCGCTAGGATAAAATTCTGAGAGGCTGGTGTATTTCCTTTGAAAATTCTTGAAACAGAGCGGCTTATCCTCCGCTTACAAACAACTGACGATGCAGCATTTATCTTAGAGCTTTTGAATGACCCCTCTTGGTTGCAATTCATAGGCGATCGCGGTGTGAGAACACTAGAAGACGCACAAGCTTATATACTGAATGGAGCAGTTCGCTCGTATGAGCAATTCGGTTTCTGTTTCTATTTGGTGGAGCGCAAAGAAGATCATGTTCCGATTGGAATCTGTGGTCTAGTAAAAAGGGATACATTGGAAGATGTCGATCTTGGATATGCCTTTCTACCAAAGTATTGGGGAAAAGGATACGCCTATGAAGCAGCCTCTGCTGTAATGGCATATGGAAAAGATACGTTGGGGTTGAATCGCATTGTGGCGATCACCGCTCAAGACAATCACACTTCAGCCAAACTACTTGAAAAAGTGGGATTACAGTTTGAACGACTGATTCAACTCCCTAATGATTCTGAAGAACTTAAGCTATTTGCATTTGAAGCTTAAAAGCCCTTACTCATCGAGTAAGGGTCTTTTTCTATTAACAATTGCCAGTATTCATCATACAATGATCAAAAATATGGAGTTGATCTTCGTGGCGAGATGGATTGACGTATCTACTTCAAAACATCAATTAAAGCTTTTTGATGGAAATAGGCTAATAAAAACTTACCCCATTGCAGTAGGTAAAATACTATCACCAACACCTTCCGGGACATACAAAATCATCAATAAACAACCTAATCCCGGCGGACCATTTGGTGTGCTTTGGATGGGATTGTCACAACCTCATTACGGTATACACGGAACAAATAACCCAGCATCAATCGGAAAGGATGTCTCACATGGATGTATTAGAATGTTTAATCAAGATGTTCTAGATTTATCATCTAAAGTTCCGGTTGGTACTAGTGTTTATATTCATAGATGACTTTTTTTGTCATTAAAAATACTAGAAAAAATCGGTTTTACATATAAAGGAACAAAATGGTTTGACGATACTGAGCAAGAAGTGCCTTATTACCAATATATAGTTTAGCCATAACTATATTTTCCAAGTAGATTCTTAATCTACTTTTTTATTTGAATTACTTTATACATCCTCAACAACAATATAAGCAGCTTTCACTGGCCCATGTACACCGACAACTAAATTCATTTCAATATCTGCCGAGTTGCTTGGACCTGTAATTAAATTTATGCAGGAGGAAAGATGCTCACCTTTTTTTATTTTGTCCCTTAGGAGTCTAGCTGCCTGAGTCATACGAGGGACAATCGAGCTTTTCGGAATAATTATGACTGACGCTGAAGGTAAGAAATTAATGCTTCTTCCTCTATCCTTGCTGCTGAAAAGAACTGTTGTTCCTGATTCGGCTAAAGTAATGTCACTGATGGTTATCCCTATGCTTGCCTTCTCTGCATTTTTGATATTCACATCATCTTTAGTGGAGTCCCACTCATGAATGTCGATATTTTCATTCGGCCATACTTGATTAAAAAGGGATGATAGTCCGTATTCTTCAAACCGAGGGTCCTTCCCTCTTACAATCGATCCTCCGCCAAACTCATTTACAATATTTTTTAATACTTCAGATAACCCTGCTTTATTGGTAACAAAAATGTTTGTGTGAATACTTTTACATTGCTTTATCAGTACCTCAAGTAATTCATCTGTGCTTGCACCCTTTAAGACTGTATCCTGTGGATGATAGTTCCATGTTGGTCTTTCTACATCTTTAGCCACTTGATTTCTACCTAAACGTTGAGCAATTTTATCAAGGAATACATCTCTGTTTTGAACTTTGCCATTCACTGTTTATTTCCCCCTTTATCCCGATTTTTAAACCAGTCTCGAAATCTTTCTTTATTTGGCGCTGGAAAATCACGAATTTCTGTCCAAGCCTTTAGCGGACCTGGCCCTTTAGATATCTTATCTCCAACAGTAAAGGGATTCATTGCAGTTGGTGCAAGCTTTGATCCAATTTTATATATTGATGATGACGCTGCCCCTAGACCAAATGCTTTCATAGCCATTTTTTCTGAGATTGGCGCTTTTCCCTCTCGCTCGACTATTACTTGGCGGTGCTTATGAAGAAGCTCGTGTAATGGAATTTTCACAGGGCATGCGTCTGTACAGGCGCCACATAATGTCGAGGCATAAGGAAGCTCCTTATAATCTTCATACCCTCCTAATAATGGAGATAACACGGCGCCGATCGGACCAGAGTAAATAGATCCATAAGAATGCCCGCCTACATGACGATATACAGGACAAACATTCACACAAGCTGCACAACGAATGCATTGCAGAATAGAATGGAATTCTCCACCAAGTATTTGAGACCTTCCATTATCTACGATTACTAAATGAAAATCTTCTGGACCATCTACTTCTTCTTCACCCTTAGGTCCAGTCAAAACCGTGATATAACTTGTCAGCTTTTGACCAACTGCACTCCTTGTTAATAAACTTACAAGAACTTCCATTTCTTCAAATGTTGGAACAAGTCTTTCCATTCCCATTACAGTAATTTGCGTTTTCGGGAGAGCTGTTACAAGATCTGCATTGCCTTCATTTGTTACTAGTGTAATTGAACCTGTCTCTGCTACAGCAAAATTGCAGCCTGTAATCCCTACATCAGCAGTCAAAAACTCCTTCCGAAGCATCTTCCGGGCATGTGCTGCTAATTCTTCTGGTTTCTCTGTCTTTTCATAGCTTAATTTTTTTGAGAAAATATCCCTAATTTGCTCTTTATTCTTATGAATGGCAGGGGCAACTATATGTGAAGGCGGATCATGATCATCAAGCTGTAATATGTATTCGCCTAAATCGGTTTCTATCACTTCACAACCTATTTCCTCTAGACAGGCATTTAAATGAATTTCTTCGGTAACCATTGACTTTGATTTCACGATCTTGTGCGCGTTTTTCATTTCAATAACATCTCGAATATATTGTCTTGCTTCTTCTGCTGTTTCCGCAAAAAATACATGTCCACCTCTATTCGCCACATTCTCACTTAACTGAAATAAATAGAAATCTAAGTTTTCAAGAACATGCTGCCTGATTTCTTCTCCAAGTGAGCGCCATTCCTCCCAATTCCCTAGCTCCTCAGCAGCCAAAAGCCGCCTAGTCTGAAGCCTTTCTTGACCTAAAGAAACAGCTCCTCTCATAAAGGCATTGTTAATTCCAGCATCGACTCTCTCATTAAAATGATCATTACCTATTTTCATAGCCATCATTTTGACCCCCTTTATGAAAAAATTTAGTTTTCATCCTTCTTAACGGCTATTTAGCACTTCAGCAATATGCATTACTTTAATTGTTTTTTCTTTCCTAGCGATACGTCCCCCAATGTTCATTAGGCAACCTCCATCAGCACCTATTAAGAAATCGGCCATCGTTTCTTCTACATAATGAACCTTTTCATCTACCATTTGCTCAGATATTTGTGCCATTTTCACAGAGAATGTTCCTCCAAACCCACAACAATAATGCTTACCAGGCAGTTCAGTGAATTCAAGTCCTTCTACATGACTTAATAGTTTCATTGGTGCCTCTTTCACTCCTAATAATCTCGTCATATGACAGGAGGTATGGAAGGTAGCTCTCCCTTCTAATCGTGCTCCAACATCTTCGACTTTCATGACATCAACGATAAATTGTGTTAATTCATATGTTTTTTCTGCAAGTGCCTTCGCCTTTTGTTCCCAAATCGGGTCTCCTTTGAAAATTTTGGGATATTCATGTAACATATAAGCGCACGATCCTGAAGGTGCAACGACATACTTTGAATCTTTGAAAGCCTCAATCATTCTCTTCATCGCTTCCGTTGATTCCTTTACATAGCCGCTATTAAAGCTAGGCTGGCCACAGCAAACCTGAGATTCTGGAAAATCAATCTCGCATCCAAGCCGCTCTAATACTTCCACAGTTGCTTTTCCAACTTTACTTTGGAACATATCAACTAAACATGTAGCAAATAGACTTACTTTCATATGGCTATCTTCTCCTTATATAAATTTCTTCTTGTTGCTTTTTTTGAATATTCTTTATTTTATTCTAATTCTTCTTAATCATTAATTAAAGGAAGATTTCACTTTATTTTGGATCGAGTTGCATGGTTTCTCTTCTATCTATTTGGTCAACAATAAGTTATAATAATATGTTGTTGTTTCATTACTCTTAAAGGAGTTTCAAAAATGAAGATTATTTGCTCGACCTTGAATGCTAAATACATTCATACTAATATTGCGATTCGTTATTTGAAAGCTTATGCTCAGCCCGATTTTGATATTGAACTTACCGAATATACGATTAAAGATCCTGTTATGAATATTGTGACAGATTTAATTCAAAAAAAGCCTGATGTGATTGGCTTTAGCTGTTATATCTGGAATATGGAAGAAACGATTAAAGTGATCAATATGATCAAAAAGATAAACCCTGCTATCCAAATCATAGTAGGAGGACCTGAGGTATCTTACGATGTTTTAGAATGGATGGAAAAGGTCAAAGATTTTGACTTTATTGTTATTGGCGAAGGGGAAGAAACATTCAAGCAACTGCTTACTGAGCTTAGCGGAGAATTAAAGCTTGAAAATGTTCATGGCATTGCTTTTCGCGAAGATAGCCAAATAAAAATAAATCCTCAGCGCAACAAGCTGGATCTTCGTGAGCTGCCTTCTCCTTTCAGATTTGAAGAGGATATTCCTCACCTTTCAAAGCGGGTTACTTATATCGAGACCAGCCGCGGCTGCCCTTTTAGCTGCCAATTCTGCCTCTCATCTATTGAAGTAGGCGTTCGATACTTTGATCGGGAAAAAATTAAAGAGGATATTCGCTATTTAATGCAAAATGGAGCGAAGACGATTAAGTTTGTCGACCGGACATTTAATATTAGCAGAAGCTATGCAATGGAAATGTTTCAATTTCTTATTGATGAACATTTGCCAGGTACTGTATTCCAGTTTGAGATTACAGCTGATATTATGAGGCCAGAGGTTATTGAGTTTCTAAATAATGAAGCCCCTGCTGGTTTATTCCGATTCGAAATTGGAGTTCAATCTACAAATGATTACACGAATGAGCTTGTAATGAGAAAACAGAACTTTGAAAAGCTTACTCGAACAGTCACAATGGTGAAAAATGGAGGAAAAATCGATCAGCATCTCGATCTAATCGCTGGACTTCCTGAAGAAGATTATCATTCCTTTAGGAAGACATTCAATGATGTATTTGCCATGAGACCAGAAGAGCTACAGCTTGGCTTCCTAAAGCTTTTGAGAGGAACAGGACTGCGCTTACGGGCTGAACAACACCAATACATTTATATGGACCACTCACCATACGAAATGCTTGGGAATAATGTACTCTCATTTGATGATATTATCCGTATTAAACAAGTTGAGGATGTTCTAGAGAAATATTGGAATGATCATCGCATGGATTTTACCATCGAATATCTTGTTACAAAAACATTCCCATCTTCATTTGATTTCTTTCAGGATTTCGGCAGCTTTTGGGAGGAAAAAGGCTGGTCAAGAATTGGCCACCAATTAGAGGATCTATTCAAACGCCTTTATGAATTTCTTCAAGATAAAAATATTGCCAGCATAGATATTGCTGAAGGACTAATGAAATATGATTATCTTTCTAGGCAAAAATATAAGCCAAGAAAGCCATGGTGGGAAACCTCCTACAGCTATGAAAAATCGCAAAGGTCTTCTATATATCAGAATATCTTAACAAATCCTGCACGATTGGGTCCTGAGTTTCTGAAGCTAGACCTTAATGAAAAGGAATTATACAAACACACATTAATTGAAAAGCTTTCATTTAATTTAGATAAATACTTGACCACCGGAGAGATCGAAAAAAAGGATACAACCCTCCTAATCTATTTTGATCCCTCAAATGAAAAAACAGTTATATTCTCTGCAGATGACAAATGGAATGAATAAATAAAACCGGCGAGGAGGCCGGTTTTATTTATTTTTATTCTTTTTCTTTCCTTTTTCCTCATTCATAAATGGAACCTCGTATTGTTTACTTGCATTTATGTCTCCAAATTCCATACCTATTTCGAGATTAGTCGTTTCATTTGCCTTCATGTTTTTATTTTTTTTCATTTAGATCTCCCCTTTCTTCCCTGCTTAGAGTTACGGTTAGCCCCTTTCATCGGATTTTCTCCTTGACTAAATTCTGCCGAGAATTCTGTTTCCTGTAAATTCCTCTTCGGAGTTTTCGTATGTTTTTCAGCTGCATCAAATTGGGCTTTTCTCTTAGCCATTTTTTGCATCCTCCTAAAAAAATTATTCCTTTATATTTTCTACCCACTAGCATTTTTTATTCATTAAATACTCGTCCTAAAAACTCAAATTGAAAATACTCATAAAATGATCCTTAAAGTAAAACCTAATAGTATATTTTGACAAGCCCCATAGAAAGGAAGGAATATATTTGAAAGGGAAAAAGGAAGTTAAGTTAACAAAATTAGGAATAGATGAAACCATTCCACATCAGATTGAAGCTCCAAGCTTCAAGGGAACAGGCATTCAAATGAAGCCACCTTTCGAAAACTCTCAAGGTGTCATAATTGGGGACAGCTTCTATGCTTCTGAAAATTCTCCCTTGGAAAATTGGAATGATGAAACTGATCCATCCATTATGGCAGGTGATGAGTGGGTGCATCCAACAAATGATATTGGCTGGAATACAGCTGAGAACAAAGAATTATTGGAACAAAATATACGTCCACAAGCAAGCCCTTTTATGCACCCTACACATGATGTTAGTAAAGGAACTGATTAAGACTTCGTACTTTTAATAATCAGAAGTTAGAGATTGGATTAAATAGAAATTCTAATCAAAAAATCCGGAATCGCCACTTCGATCCCGGATTTTTTGATACATGTTTTTATATTCATATAAAAATGTAAAGTTTATCCTGTAGTCACTCGTTCTTTCGGATAATGATAATTTGCTTTCTTCTCTTTTCCTCCGATAATAAACAAGAAGGAAGTTAACCCGATTCTGCCGATAAACATCAAAATCATTAATATACATTTTCCAAAAACACTAAGATCTGGAGTGATCCCCATTGATAAGCCTGTAGTACCAAAAGCAGAGCAAACTTCGAGGACTATGGCAATAAGCTCATGCTGACCGTCAGAAATGGATAATAGAACTACAGAGGTAAAGCACATCACGATCGCCAATAGTGTAATGGCTAGTGATTTTAAAATATCATCCTGATGAAGCTCTCTATTAAAAATTTTGATATCACGATTTCCTTTAGCAAAGTGATATATAAATAATATGTTTAAAGCAAAAGTTGTTGTACGTATACCACCTCCTACAGAACTTGGAGAGGCACCGATAAACATGAGTATACTCAAAACCAATAATGTTGGCATGGAAAATTCACTAATATCCATTGTTGAAAGTCCAGCACTTCTTGTTGAGGCTGATTGAAAAAATGCGTAGAAAAAGCTTTTATGCCATGTCATTCCTTTAAAATAATGCTGAAATTCTAAAAGCAAAATTAACACTGTCCCTAGGATAAGGAGACCAGCATATGTGATGGTTGTTATTTTTGTAAACAAAGAAAAGCGAAATTGGACACCCTCTATTTCAGTTTTCTTTCTAAATAAATATTCTTTAACTTCAATTAAGACAGGGAAACCAATAGCTCCAAGTATTATTAATAGAATATTAATTAATTGTACAAAATAATCACCAGCAAATGGAACAAGGGATGCTCCTCTAATATCCATTCCCGCATTTGTTGTCGCACTAACAGAAGCAAATAATCCATGAAGAAATGCTTCTTCCCAGGTTGGATAATATTTCAAAAAATGAAAACCTAAGATGAGCGCACCTATCATTTCAATAAGCAGCATAATTTTAATAATTTCTCTAATCAAATGAACTAGCCCTGATAAAGTGATTTGATTATGATCAGCCATAATTAGACGGCGGCTTCTCAGACCAATTTTCCTGCCAAATAACATCCAAAAAAAGGTGCCAAGCGCCATAATTCCAAGACCACCAAATTGCAATATGGCCATAATAACAAAATAACCAAAGACACTATACGTTTGTGATATATCAACTACTGTCAAACCTGTAACACTCACAGCGCTTACAGCAGTAAATACCGTATCAATAAAATCAACTTCCACACCTGGCTTATGTACATATGGAATACTTAAAAGCAAAACTGAAACCGTTACCGCAAGTAAATAATAACTTGTAATTACTTGAGCCGGAGATAATTTACCTAATCGGACTCTTACCCTTCTCCACATGAATTACAATTCCTTTCATTTTTTCATATCCTCTATCATAATGAAAAACTCTACATTATGAAAGACATATATGCTTTTTTTCATTAAAGCATTTGTAAAAAATATTAAACATCTATAAACTATACTGCTTAAGGAAAAATATTTCACTTATTAAAATGCCATTTTTAATCATACTACATTTACAGAGAAAAATATCCTCTGTTAATAAATTTGATTGGAGTTGAAAAAAATGGCAAATAGCAGAAATAAGCTATTAGTTCCTGGAATAGAGCAATATTTAGATCAAGTTAAATATGAAATTGCCCAAGAGTTTGGTGTCCATTTAGGTTCTGATACTGTCTCTCGTGCCAATGGTTCCGTAGGCGGAGAAATTACTAAGAGATTAGTTCAGCAAGCTCAAGCACAAATGAATGGTATTAATAATAAATGAATGAAAAAAAGTGCCTCATGCGGCACTTTTTTCATTCTTAACTGTTTTAGAATATTTACTCTTATCAAGAATTAATCACAATTTATGTTAATCATCACTATCTTGATGTTTTTGTTTTTCTTCCTTTATTTTTTGCTTTTCATTTTCTTTATTTTCTTTTTCAAGTTCTTTTTGTTTTTTTATTCCTTCTCTATCTAAACGCTGTTCCTGTTCATCATTTTCTTTTTCCATTTGTTTTTCTTTATTTTCTTTTTTTATTTCCTTTTCTCGTTCTTTATTTTCTTTCTCTATTTGCTTTTTACTTTCTCTATTTTCCTTCTCTGTTTGCTTTTCACTTTCCCTAATTACTTTTTCGATTTGTTTATCTCTTGCTTTATTTTCTTTTTCTAATTGCTTTTCCTTTTCTCTAATTTCCTTCTCTGCTTGCTTATGCATTTCTCTATTATCTTTCTCTACTCGTTCTTCTTTTTTACTAATTTCGTTCTCTCTCTGCTGATCACTATCTTCATTATTTAACACTTTTTGTTTTACTTTTTCTTCATTGACTTTATTATCTTGTTCTAATCGCATTTCTTTTTCTTGATTTTCTTTTTCTTTATAAAGGCCCATTGTAAGCCCCATTTCTTTCGCTTTATTCCTATCTTCAATTGAGCCTTTAACAATTTTCAATTCAAGGTTTTCAGTTTTTAATTCATTTCTAATTTCAGCAATTTCTTTCTCCCACTGCTGATTTTCTACTTTTTGTTGACCCTTTTTTTCATACGCAGTCCCAATCACGATTTCATGATTATTTTTTGTATATCCTTGCGCTTTAATTTCCTGAATAATTTCATTTGTTAATTCTTGGATGTTTTTCTTTTTCCAATCATGTAATTGATTAACTATTTCTTTTCCTTCTTCATTATATGGATGGATTTTTATGACTTGGAAATTTTTATTGACACCAAGTTCAATACTTGGGTTAATATCGATTGACATATAGGCGTATACATTATTATTACCGAAGAAAGGGAGTAATGTTACACTCATTATCATGAATATTAAAGTAGCTGCAAAAGCAGTTTTTGCTTTAAAGCTATTGAAAATAGAAAAAAATGATTTCTTTTTTGCTTCCTCTTGATTGATAGGAAAAAAATCAATTTCCTGCCCAATTTGATAATCTCTATCAAGCTTTCGCGCACGTAGAAATTCACCATCTGGGGTTAATAGCGTTAAAAAACGTTCATTTACTTCCATAATAATTCCTGTTTTCACGTTTCCAACACCCCTTTGATATAATCCTGTAAATAAACATAATCGCTAATTAATATGATGGAAATTGCAATTATGTACTTTCTATTTCTTTCTATCGTCTTTCTGCTAACCGAAACATGTTCTTCAAGCTGTTTTATAGGTAGTCTTTTCTTTTCAAGTAAAACCTGTCTAAGTCCTTCATTTTCACAAATAATTCTAGCTATGTTCATCGCATTTTTTCTTGCATCTGCATGCTTAGGTGATTGTTCAATCAAATCTGAAAAGGATAAATCATATTGGCGGAGGATTTCAGTAAACTGAAGAATTTCTTCTCTTCGCGATTCTTCTTCTGTCTTTCTATTATATTGTTCAATGGAGAGTTCGTTTTCAATAGTGGCTGCAATTTGATCTTCTTCACCTTGACCTACATCAATATCTAATTTTAGGTTCTGGTATTTTACCTGCTTACGAATATAATCAATAACCCTTCTTTTGATAATGACTTCAGCAAAGCTAATTAATGAACTCCCTTTATCATGACTGTATTTTTGAATAGCTTCATTAAATGCAATAAGTCCAATGCTAAATTCATCGTCAGATTCATGTATGTATCTTTTGCATACTGAAGAGACTGTTTTAGCAATAAATGGCTTATATGATTGGATTAGGTCATTTTGAAGTGCTGTATCACCCTGCTGTATTAAAATAACTGTTTCTTCTAGTGTTTTTTTTCTCTTTTTTGCAACAAACAAAAAACTTAGCATTAGCTCACCTCTTCATCCAACACATTATACCATACGATAATTAGTTAGATTTTATAAGGGTATGCTATTTTTTAAGCAAAGAAAGCCTATGACAGGCTTTCAGACTGTTGACAAACGCTCGCTTTCTTCGTTAATCACCTTCCTGCGGTGCTCATTACCTATTCATGGTAATTCCGCGCTCCTCGTAAGGATTCGTGCCTCGAAAGACAAGTGTTTTCAATCAACCTGAAAAGGTATTATACTTTGTCTACACTCTGAAAACTATGACAGTCTTTCTTTCCTACTTTTCAAGTTGTAAATTATTTGTTACCTTTATTCCCTTTTTCGTCATGATTTTCTTGGTGATTCTCTTGTTGCTCATCCTGAATAGAAGCTTTTTTCTCTTTTTGGATCTCTTTCTGCTGCTTTACAGTGTTCTTTGATTCTTTCCACTCACTTTTCGCTTCTTCACGTACTTGTTTTTCTTTATTTTTTTCTACAATTCGTTCCTGCTTTTCCTGCAATTTCGCTGCTTCTTTTGCTTGCTTTGTTTCGATTTTTTCTAACTCTTTTGCCTGTTTAGCTTCTTCCTTTACAGCTTCTTTTGCTTTCTTATTTTCTTCTCTTACTTGAGCAGCCTTTTCTTTATTTTCCTCTTTTACTTCGCTTTTTGTTTCCTTCTTTTCCTTATTAACTACGACCATATCAGTTGATGTTGAATCTAAGTTCTCATTCTCCAAAGATGGAATATCTTCTTTGTCTTCATTCTTTTCAGGCTCTTGATTGCTTCCATACTTTTTATCCAATTTCTCTATCTTTTTTGCTAATTTAGCATAGCTTTTATCAATATTCTTTTGTAATGCGGCTTTAGCGACTGGATTTTTCACTTTTTCCATTGCAGCCTTAAGAGCAATAATATTTTGTGAAATGAGTTCGTTTATCTCATCAATTGCATCTTCTTCAGTCCCTTTATCTTCTACAGTGACTTCATCTATTGATTGATCATTATTGGCAATATTCTGATCTTTTGAAGATGCCCCCTCAGTCTTTCCATCTTCATTTTCTTGCTTAGGATTTTTATTTTCATCAGCGATATTATCCGCATTTTCTATATTTTCAAGGGCTTTTTCTATGACTTTTATCGCTTCATCCTCTTTGCCTTTAGCAAAAAGGGCATCCGCTTCCGCTAAACGCTCTGATGCAAATTTTGCTAATAGCTCCGCTTCCTTTTCTTGATCAAATGTTAGAGCCAATTGTATTTTTTCTAAAGTAATTTTAGCAAAATATAAAAAGTTTCCAGGCACAAGAGATGGTGTTTCTTTATCGCTTTCTTCTTGCTGTATCAATGATTCTTTCACATTTGAAGAATCAACTTTAGCAGATACATCTGTTGATGCACTAGGAGGAGTTAATTTTTGTAAATCGACAGATTCATATTTTTCTTGATTATTTTCTTCTGCTGATGCAATAGTCGTTGAAAAAGTGAATCCTCCTGCAATAACTAATGCTAAAGTGCTTTTTGCGATTTTGATCATTTCTTTGTTAGATAAAAACTTCAATTTCTTCACCTCTTTATTTTTCACAAGCGGCCGCTTTGTTCATTACATCTGTACGGATAAAACTCAGAGGTTTTGGGGGTGTACATTAAAAAATTACTAAAATTAAAATACCAAATTTTTTAAATCAAAAAGCCTTAACAGGATTTTGTGTTAAAAAAGGATAGAGTTAGACAAGCTTTTTTTCTTCACCAACCAAACTTCTATATAACTATTTTGCACAATGAATGGTACAAATATTTTTTATTCCCAAATATATTCCAATTATTTTCCTGCAGCATTCAACACAAACTTTGTACCTATTTAAAGGAGAATATCTGAAAACCCCCACTAGATGTAGAGGGGGTTAGGTTCAATATATCCATGAACTACTCTTCTGAATTATGGTGATTATTCTTATTCTGATCGTCTTCTTTAACAATTTTCAACAGTTCTTCGAGCATTTGAGCCATTTCATTCCTGCTGAAATTTTGAGAATTTTTTGCTGGAGGCATTGGATTCTCAATATCCTCCTCTTTAACTGTTTCTACACGTTCGTCTAATAAATAGGCTGGGATCAAATGCCCCTCTGGTGTTGCATACATTTTATTCATTCTTCTCGTATCTTTATCGAAAAAACTATATACAACCGGAATAACAAATAAAGTTAAGAATGTGCTGCTGATTAAACCTCCAATTACTGTAATTCCCATTGGCTGATTGATCTCTGATCCTTCCCCGATTCCTAGCGCAAGGGGAATAAGCCCTAGAATAGTTGTTAAAGCAGTCATCAGAATAGGCCTAGCACGGTCTTTAACTGATGTGATAATTGCATCATACGATTTAAGACCATTTTCTTTCCTTTGATTGATATAGTCTACAATAACGATTGCATTGTTTACCACGATTCCTGCTAGGACAATAATACCAATAATCGCCGTAATCCCTATCGGAGTTCTTGTTGCTGTAAGTGCAATTGAAACGCCAATTACCATTAGAGGAACAGTAATCATGATAACTAATGGATATTTTAAAGATTCGAATTGAGCCGCCATTACGAGATAAATGAAAATAATCGCTAATACAAACGCCATAATCATATCATCAATAGATGACTCTAATAGCTCACGGTCACCACTAAAAACAATTTCTGTATCATCGGGTAAATCTAGATCTGCAATTTTTTTGTCCACTTCTTTAGAAATAGCGCCTAAATTTGTGGTTGATTTATATTTCAGTGTAAATTGCACAGCATTTTGTTGATTAATTCGTTGAATTCTTACTGGACCCTCACCTTGTTCAATATTTGTAACTTGATCAAGATATATATAACTTCCATCAGGTTTTTTAATTAGTAATGTTTTCAGTTTTTCAAGGTTCTGCGTAACAGTTTGATCATATTCTACAATAACTCCATATATATTTGATTGATCATCAGCCAATTGTGTAGCCTGATTTCCACGTGTTACATCATTCACGATCATAGCAATCTGTGCAGGAGTAAGGCCCTGATCGAATGCTTTATCCCGATCAACAGTAATTTGAATCTCTTCCACTGTATCCATTAGATCAGTAGACAACTCCGTTACATCATCAATATTTTGTAGTGCCTGATAAATTTTTTCTACTTGCTGATTCAACCTGCCTTTATCCGTATCTCTAACACTAAAAGTAAGGGTATTGGGAGAAGTCCCTGAAGAAGAATGCATATTAAAGGAAATTTCTGCACTTTGATTTGTTTTTTTAGCCGTTCTTTCCAGCTTCTTCTTAACATCATCTACAAATTCAAATGTAGATCTTTCCCTTTTATCTAACTCTTTCATTTTCACATATATCTCTGCAATATTTGCATTTTTTGATCCTCGAAAAGAACCTTCCTGGGTTGTGCCAATAAGACTAACATAGGTCTCGATATCCTCTTCTGCTTGTAGATTTTGCTCCAGTGCAGTAATAACCTTTTCCGTTTCAGTTAAGGCAGATCCGTTTTCTAGCTCAACTCGAAGTGTGAAGAATCCTTCGTCAGTATTAGGGAGAAATTGTGTACCTACTGTTGTTAATCCATATGCACCACCCCCAAGAAGCAGTAATGCGATGATAATAACAGCAGCCCGGTGACGTAATGACCATTTTATTGATTTTTCAAGTAAAAGCATCCAACTTGATTGTTGTCTTTTTGTTTCTAAGTTTTTCTTCGGCGCCTTTAATAAGCGGCTAGCGAGCATCGGAACAACTGTTAAAGCAACTATTAATGAAGCAAATAAACTAAAAGATATTGTTAATGCGAATTCAGTGAATAACTCCCCAATAATACCTGTGATAAATACAACAGGTAAGAAAACGGCAACTGTTGTTAATGTTGAGGCTGTTATGGCAGTTCCTACCTCCTTGGTACCGTCTATAGCCGCCGTTTTTGAATCCTTCCCCATATTTAAATGACGATTTATATTTTCAATCACAACAATTGCATTATCAACAAGCATTCCAATCCCGAGAGCAAGGCCGCCCAAAGTCATGATATTAAGAGTAAAATCAGAAAAGTACATTAGTACAAACGTAAAAATGACAGAATACGGAATTGAAATTCCAATAATTAGCGGACTTTTCACATTTCTTAGGAAGAAAAACAGAATAACCATGGCAAAAAGACCGCCAAGGATTAAGGAATTAGAAATATTCCCGATTGCAAGCTGTATATAATCACCCTGATCAAACAATATATCATACTCAATATCTTTGAATTTCTCTTTTTCCAGAAGTTTATCCAGTTGATGCTTAAACTCCTTTGAGACCTCTGCTGTATTTGCATCAGATTGTTGAAGTACACTTAGTAAAACAGATGGTGATTGATTTGTTCTTGTAATGGTTCGGTCATCCTGATTCACCATTTCAACTCTACTAACATCCTGTAGAGAAATTTTCTCCCCATTAACTGGGTTGACTGTTACAGTTAAATTTTTTAAAGTATCAACCGAATCAATGGTACTTATAATTCTTGTTGTCAACTCTTTTCCATTCGTTAAAATTGCATCACCGGGCAGCGAAACATTGTGAGCTTGAATGATATTAACGATATCCTCTTGACTAAGTTGGAATTCCTTTAGTTTGTCTTGATCAAGCTCAACACGAACTTCTTTAATAGCTGTCCCCGAAAGGTTTACACTTGCTACGCCGTTAACCTTTGTAAGCTCCAGTTTCAGCTGATCTGCAATTTGTCTTAAAGTTTGTTTGTCTTCATCTCCACTTAGTGATAATTGAATGATTGGAAATTGTGATGGATCAAATTTTAAGAAACGCGGTCTTTCCACTCCATCAGGCATTGGTGTTTGATCCAACCGCTGGATTACTTCGTTTTGAATTTCGTCAATGTCCGTCGTCCAAGAAAACTCCAAAAGAATGAGATTAGCACTTTCTTGGGAGGAGCTTGTCATTGTTTTTATTCCTGGTAGAGTGGCAAGATTTGCCTCCAAAGGCTTCGTCACTTTCTCAACTACTTCCTCAGGACTTGCACCCGGGTAAGAAGTGACAATAACCCCCACTGGAGGATTAATATCTGGAATAAGCTTCATTGGGATATTTAGGAGAGAAACAATCCCTAATATTAGTACTAAAAACATAGTAACCAAAGTGAAAATCGGTCTTTTTATAGAAAAATTGCTTATTTTCATTCAAGATTCTCCTTTCAAAAATATAATCGGCTTATGTAACTGTGAAATATGTATAAAGTAATCTTCAATCATTTTTTCGACTTCCGTCCACTAATAGGTGATATTTTCTTATAATCCCAATTATTTCAATACACTCTTACTATATTAGAGGCCATTTGCTGATGCAAGTCTTCACATATAAGAAAATGTGGCAATTGCATGATTAATAATTCTTTGCGTTCGCCAAGTCCTTCCGGCCAATGCTTAATTTTTATTATATGATATCCCATGCATAGACCTTATCGAAATTCCAATACTACTTTAGTAGGTTAATAACTTAAAATTTTCTATTTAGCCGAAAAAAAGGAGAAAAAGCAGCCATCAAACAGCTGTTTTTTCTCCTTTTTTCGTAATGGTAAATCCTGTAATCCCATAAACTATTGTTAGTATAGGCGATAGAAGACAGAAAAAGGTGAATGGTAAATAATCAATTGTTTCAACACCTAAAACCTCTGTCAAAAATACACCACATACTCCCCAAGGCACTAGAGGGTTAATAACCGTTCCCGCATCCTCTAATACTCGTGAAAGATTTTTTGGATGCAATCCTGCTTTTTCATATGATTCTTGAAATGTATTCCCTGTCAATAAGATTGAAAGATATTGTTCTCCGAGAAGGAAGTTGATTCCTATTGCCGTTCCTGCAGTGGAGGCAATCAAGGCTGGAACCTTTTGCAAAAACTTCTTCATTCCTTCTAGTAATGAAGGGATAATTCCCAATTTAAAAAGAAGTCCCCCCATAGAAAGAGCTAACAGGACTAATGAAATGGAAAAAAACATACTTTCCATTCCACCTCTTGATAAAAGAGAATCCACCTCTTTTACACCACTATTTGATTTAAAGCCATAAAATAATAGATTCAACATTTTGATAATACCAAAATCCTTTTGAACAATGAAACCAATCAGTAAAGCGGATAAAACACTGGCTGATAGGGTGATCAGGGCAGAAACTTTTTTTATTGCCAAATATGTTAGTAGTAGAAAAGGGATTAGTGAGTACCAATGAACATAACCCTGTTCGATAAGAGTATTTTTTAGAATTTCTATTTTAGAAAAATCAGATGCAGCTTCTTCAGGTGATAAAATGGCAAATAGGATAAAAGAAATAATGAAAGCAGGTCCTGTTGTCCAAGCCATATTTTTAATATGTTCAAATAAATCCACCTTTACAATCATTGATGCAAGGTTCGTTGTATCTGAGAGTGGAGACATTTTATCTCCAAAAAAAGCACCTGAAATAACAGCTCCTGCAGTCAATGCTTCTGATAAGCCGAGAGCTGTCGAGACGCTCATAAATGCAACTCCAATTGTCGCTGCTGTTGTAAGAGAACTACCAACACTCACCCCAATGATAGATGATACGACAAAGGCAATAGCATAAAAGTATTTCCCGTTCACTACGTCTAATGCAAGATAAATAAAAGTAGGTATTGTTCCGCTTGCCATCCAGCTGCTAATTAACATTCCGATAAAGAAAAAGATAAACACTGACCCAAGGCCAGATTTCGCACCATCCGTAAGACCTTGCTCCAATTCTTTTATACTCACTTTCTTCACTAAGCCAAGTCCTAATAAAAACATTATTGAAATGACAATGGGAATATGAGGTACAACACCGCCAAAAATCATTGCCGTGCCGATGCCCCCCAAAAGAACTATTGTAATTAGAAAAGCCTCCATCGGCTTAAAAGTAAAATTTAATTGTTCCTGCTTCATGAAGCCACCCTTTCATTTGCTTTGCAGGGATAATTCTTTGAAAAATAAAATTTATCCAATCCCTCTATCTTACTTAGACGCTTTTTCGCGTTAAAGTAAAAATATATAATATTAATATATTATTCTTTGAAAACTATGTCAAGAACCATTTGGATTTTAATAGGAAAATATTGAAATCTACTTGTATGTTTGACACTAAAAGAATACTTAAAAACGGTTCCCCAGAAGGAAACCGTTTTTATATATGAGATAAAAAATTGATTGGCTTAATGCTCTGAATCCATTGGATTATATAATTTTACATCTGGATTTTTTTCTTGGAACCAACGCAGGGCGAAATCATTTTCGAATAAAAATACTTTCTTTTCAAAACGATCATGAACGAGAATACTTCTTGCACTTGAAAGGTTTTCATTTACTTCATCGCCTTCAATCCAACGGACTATTTTGGAACCGATTCGTTCCATTATCACTTCAGTATTGTATTCATTTTTCATGCGATGCTCAAATACCTCGAATTGCAGCTGTCCAACAGCTCCAAGCAATAAGTCCTCTGTTTTAACAGTCTTATAAAGCTGAATAGCCCCTTCTTGAACAAGCTGTTGAATTCCTTTATGAAAATGCTTTTGCTTCATAACATTTTTTGCATAAACTTTTACAAAGAGCTCAGGTGTAAACTGTGGTAGACCATCAAATTGAAAATTATCTTTTCCAGATGTAAGAGTATCCCCAATTTGATATGTTCCTGTATCGTATATTCCTATAATATCTCCACTAACTGCTTCATCAACTGTACTGCGATCATCTGCCAAAAACTGAGTAGATTGTGCTAGCTTAATTTGCTTGCCAATTCTCGGAATGTTCACAGACATGCCTCTTTCAAACCGACCTGAACAAATTCTTAAGAAAGCGATTCTATCCCTATGGGCTGGATTCATATTTGCTTGAATTTTGAAAATAAATCCTGAAAATCCCTCAGAGAGAGGATCAATTTTACCTATAGTAGAATTTCGAGATTGTGGCGGAGGGGCAAACTGTAAATATGATTCTAAAAAAGTCTGAACTCCAAAATTAGTTAAGGCACTTCCGAAGAAGACGGGCGTTAACTCACCTTTTTTTACCTTATCAACTGAAAACTCATTTCCCGCCTCATTTAAAAGCATAATCTCTTCTATTGTTTGATCATAAAGACCAGAATCCTTTAGTTTATGATCACCTTCAATTTCCCCATCTTCATTTAAGGGAATAAAGCGACTTTCTTCATCGACACGAAATTGCTCAATTCGCTTATTGAATCGATCATATATTCCAAGAAACTCCTTCCCCATCCCTATTGGCCAGTTCATTGGATATGATTCAATTTCCATTACTTCCTCTAGCTCAGCAAGAAGTTCTAAAGGAGTTTTTCCTTGCCGATCAAGTTTGTTAATAAAGGTAAAGATCGGAATTCCTCTCATACGGCAAACTTTAAAGAGCTTTAATGTTTGTTCTTCGATCCCCTTCGCTGAATCAATAATCATAACAGCACTATCAACAGCTGTTAAAGTACGATAAGTATCCTCACTAAAATCTTGGTGGCCCGGTGTATCAAGTATATTTACTCTTGAACCATTGTAATCGAATTGCATCACACTGGAAGTAACTGAGATTCCGCGTTGTTTCTCAATTTCCATCCAGTCACTTGTCGCATATTTCCCTGTCTTCTTGCCTTTAACAGTACCTGCATCCCGAATAGCTCCTCCGAATAAAAGCAGCTTCTCTGTTAAGGTTGTTTTACCTGCATCCGGGTGGGATATGATTGCAAATGTTCTACGTGATAATACTTCATCTCTAAAATTCGTTCCCATCTTGTTTCCTCACTGACTATCAAATTTAATCATAATTTTAATTTTATATCGCTGAAAAACAGATTGCAAGGCTCCTTCAATATGATTTTTCTTCTATTTATTACATTAAAACGAAATAATGACTATAATTAACTTAAAATTAACACCTATTACTATGCTTCATGGAGGTGTTCTAAATGGATTCAATTACACATACTTTTTTTGGACTTGCTTTGTACGGCACGATAAATAAGAAAGATTTAGACAAAAATCATAAAAGAGCATATCTTCTAACTTCAGTAGGTGCCAGTCTTATTTTCTGACATTGATGTTATTTCCCGCCTGTGGGATACAGAAGCCCTTTACCAAATGTGGCATAGAGGGATTGCACTCGGTTTTCCTAACACCATTCTATAAAACACGGTAACACTTTTAGTGTTTAATAAAAAAATAATACGTGTTTTGATTATAATTTGTAAATAATAAATAATATTGTTAGGGAATTTATTAAAGGGGTGAGAAAAATGGCGAAAAAAAAATATGGGAAATCAGGCTATAAGATTTTTGAGTCAGCTGCAAAGGATTATGCTGATCATCCAGAAAAAACTGCGGGCCTTATAGAGAAAACAATCAGAAAAGCAAACAGAAATAAAACGTCACTAAAAAATATATGGGAAAAGCTCCATCTTCTCATTGATTTAATAAAAGCATGGTCTAGAGGTGATTATAAAAATATTTCTAAGAAGTCGATTGTTTTCATCATTGCTTCGATATTATATTTTGTTTCTCCAATAGATATTGTTCCTGACTTTATTGTTGGCTTTGGAATTTTAGATGATGCCGCAGTCTTATCATTTGCAATAAAACAACTTTCGAGTGAATTGAAAAAATTTAATGAATGGAAGAAGAGCGAGCCAATAGAGTTAAAATAATTAGGAGGAATCTTAAATCAGTGTGGGTAAATTGCCTTTAACCTACGCTAAGAAAAACTGGGCGTTTGATAGCCTCTTCGGCTAATGCCATTGTTATACTGTTGCGATATTTTTGCAGAGACATTATCCAAACCACATACTCTTTAATACGCAAAGATAACTTAATTTTTTTCCTGTAAATATAAAATACACCTCCAATATTATGGAGGTGTATGGGCTTTACTTTGCAAATCGGTGGTTGCCAATGACAGTTGTGACCGTTTTAGATCTTAGCCAAGTACTGCTTGTTTTATCTGGATTAAAGAAATAGACTGAATCATTTCCCTGACCTTGTATAGCAAGTGCTTCCATAACTGCTTTTTGTGATTGTTGATCTGCAGGCTGATTGATCGATCCATTTTCTACCGGTTGAAATTGTCTTTTTTCATATATAACATTTTTGATTGTATCCGGGAATCGATCATCTTCTACTCGGTTTAATACTACTAATGCAACAGCTACCTTCCCCTCATATGGTTCTCCCTTGGCTTCTGCATGAACTAGTCTTGCAAGAAGATCCTTTTCTTCTTTTGTAATAGACTTAGGTAGAATGAGCTTCTCACCTGGATGAATTTTATCCGTTTTTTTATGGTTAATCTTTTTTAATTCAAGCACAGATACTCCGTACTTCATTCCAATTTCTAAAAGAGAATCATCTTTCTTAACAGTATATATATCAACATTATCTAATGTTTCCGCATAGGTGCGATGATGATTTAATTGAACAAATTGGAATGAGAGCATCATGATACCTGCTATAAAAGCTGCAAGCATTTTCATTATATCTCCTCCTGTATTAGCGGTTTGTCAGAGCAAGCAAGGATTAAATTGGTCATTTCAGATCGCCTGAATTCATTTTCCTCTGCCTCGACAACATATTTAACCGTAACATAGATCATCTAGACACTCCACACCTCAATCTTTACCATGGATTTCGAGGAATTAATAGGAAGGATTCCTCACTATCCTTTATTCTTAATATTCAGAATAGATAGTAAGTACTATGATAATATAAGCGTTATGAATCATTTAATAATTGGAAAAATAAGTTATTCTATTAATGGAATTAGTAATAAATTTAGGGGGATTAAAATGAAAAGGACCGTTTTTATGTTGCTTGTTTTCCTATTAGTAATTTCTAGTCAAGCCTTTGCATCACCGAAAAATAACATTCAAACGAATGAAGAGAAAGTTGAGGTTGCCGAAATAACCGAAGTAACTGATGTAAATGAAGTTACGGAGGAAACGGAGTTAGAACAAATCCTTAAACTAGAGCTTGAATGGTCGGGAGAATTATCAAATAGTCTTGATGAGGATAATTCGTCAAATGCCGATAAACTCTGCTGGGTATGTACAAAAATGATAGTTAATGAAGATTTCTCTATATGTATTGATGGATATTGGAGTAAATATTGCATAATTAAATAAAAGGAAAAATCGGCTTAGCCTAGCGCTTTGCCGATTTTTTTAAGGATTTTAATTAGCGTGTTATTTTGGCTTTTCAATATAATGATATAATGAATTTACATACTTAAAAAAATCTTCGCTTTTTTCCTTTGAAACATAATAATATTCATCTTCACTCAGTTCTTTTATATAAAGATCTCCTTCTTCTTCCCAAACCTTTATTTTCAATATATCAGGGCCTTCTAGTTTGATCATCAAGTCATAAGATGGATCAAATACTGGTTTGATAGTACTTATTTCTGCATTTTTTATCATATCAAACACCAATTTTCTCGAATTATCATTTTTTATTTTTAAAAAATTTTTCTGTCTATCCTCTTCAATTGGTATAAAGGAAGTTTCCGACTTCGAAAAAGCTAAACCCATTTGGACAATTTCTTTCCCTTCAATACTCGTTATCAAACTTGCACCACTATTGAGGTTCGTTTCGGTAAAAATGATAAATCCAAATAGAAAGCACGCTGAGAGCGAGACAATACCTGTTAAAATTTTCGGCAGTAATAGCCTCTTAGTTTCAGGCTCTCTACTTAACTCATGCATAATTTTTTGAAAGGTTTGCTGTTTTTGCCGGCTTGAACGAGGACTTTCATTCAAATCCTGAAATGACAGCTCACATTCAGATAAACTCTTCATTACTTTCCCTCCTTTTCATTAATTCTTTTTTTAATGCTGCTACTGCTCTTGTCGTTGTAATTTTTACTTTGTTTTCATTCCAATTTAATATTTCAGCCGTTTCCTTTATGGATAGCTCTTTGATTTTCCTTAATATAAGTACTTCCTGATAGCTTAGTTTTAGTTTACATATTGCCTCGTATAAGATGGTCGTTGCTTCACCTTTCATAACAATCTCTAAAGGCGTCTGTTGATCAGACTCAAATTGGTACTTTTCTATCGAAAAAAACTTTAACAAACGCTTTTTCCGTAAATAATCGATCGTCACATTTCTGGAAATACGGAAGAGCCATGTAAATAAATGAGATTCGCAATTAAATTGATTTAAATTTTTATAAGCCTTAATAAAGGTATCCTGAGTTAAATCTTCAGCCACCTCTCTGTCGTTAACTAGGAGGAAGATATAACCGAATATTTTATCGCTATATTCATTGTATAGTTGTTCAAAAGCATCTGAAGAAACTTTTTCCATTTCCTCCGCTCCCCTCAAGCATATTGTTAGACGAATAAGATTGAAAAAGGAAACACATTATGAACAGTTTTTTTGAGAAATGTCTAGCTCCACAAGGAAAGCTTCGGCAGCAACACATCGCAGGAAGGCAATTAGTGCATTAATAATACCGATGGCATTTGCTCAATTCTTATGTAATATTGTCTACAATAGCAATCATTAGAAATAGTTACCAGTACCATTTTTCCTTTTATTCGTGCTGGTATAAGGTGTCTATTTCTATCTTCCTATACATGCTTGGAATGTAGGAAAATGGAATCTTTTTCTGTAAATTTTGGTAAATAATCCTTTAAGTCTGTTACTTTTATCATTTTACTTATTATTCTATATTTTTAAAAAAGTTACATAACTTTTTTACTATTTCTATTTAATAATTTTTAATGAATTTTTTATTAGATCAAAAGACTTAGGGTCTAAAGATCTCTTCCATTTTCACCATGAGACTTTAATGAAAAAATGCCTCTCCATTCCTTCTTCTTATTTTTTCCAGAATTGTTATTCAATTAATAATTTTCTTTCGTAAATAGAGTATTTTTAGCTAAGAGATTGATATATTCCTGAATCTTTTAGACTATATGACTTTTTCACTTCTAATTCATTCCTATCATTTTAATCTAATACACTTTTTCTTCGTGAATATTCGACAACCTTCTCTTTTTTCATTAGTTAAAGTTTCTATTAACAAAGGGGTTACTTTTTACCCTAACTGGAGGTGGTTATTTTCTAACAATGGATACCATTAATTGTCTGTATTTATTAAACTGATGAGGAGGAATTTTTTTGAAGAAAAAAAGAAAAGCAAGATTCCGTTGGCTGCCTATCATGTTGATCGCATTTTTGATTCTCCCACTCATGTTTCCAAATATGGGGCATGCAGAAACAAATGGTTCACCGCACACCTCTTTAAAAAAATCATCACCTGAATCAACCAAAAACAAAATTAGCAGCAAATTACAAGATGAATTCGATAAGCAAGATCAAGTTACTTTCTTAATTAAATTTAAGGAACAAGCTGATCCTGCAGCTGCAGCAAAAAATGCTGAAAAAAATGCATTAAATCAAAACCTTACTCCCGCAAAAACAAAATACATGAAGCGATCAGCAGTCCTTTCTTCACTTAGATCAGCTGCTATTGAAACACAAGGCTCTGTAGCAGATTTCCTCCAAAAGCAGGAAAAAGAAGGTAAGGCAAAAGATATTCAATCCTTCTATATTGTCAATGCTATTGCAGTTACTGCAACGAAAGATGTTATGGAACAAGTAGCTGCCTACCCTGAGGTTGAAAAAGTACTTCCAAACGAAATTAGACAACTTCATACCCCAGTGAAAGTTGATGAAAAATCATCTATGCAGCTTGGAAAAGAACCTAAAGCTAATACAAACTCGATTGAATGGAATATCGAACGAGTTGGTGCTCCAGCTGTTTGGGCAATGGGTATTGATGGATCAGGTACAGTTGTAGCTTCTATTGATACAGGTGTACAGTGGGATCATCCAGCATTGAAAGAAAAATATCGCGGCTATAATCCAGCCAATCCAAATTCTCCTTCACATGAATTCAACTGGTTCGATGCTACTGCAGGAAGAGCAGCAGCATATGACGATCTTGGTCATGGAACACATGTAACAGGAACAATGGTCGGTTCTGAGCCAGATGGTGCTAACCAAATCGGGGTAGCTCCTGGTGCAAAATGGATTGCTGTGAAAGCGTTTACAGCTAATGGCGGAACTGATAGAGACCTACTTGCTGCAGGCGAATGGATTTTAGCACCAAAGGATGCTGCTGGAAATCCTCATCCTGAAAAAGCACCAGATGTTGTTAATAACTCTTGGGGTGGAGGTCCAGGTCTTGATGAATGGTATCGTCCAATGGTTCAAGCTTGGAAGGCTGCCGAAATCTTTCCAGAATTCTCTGCTGGAAACACTAGAGCAGGAAATCCTGGTGGACCAGGCTCCATTGCCAACCCTGCTAACTACCCAGAGTCCTTTGCTACAGGTGCAACTGATATAAATAATGGATTAGGAAACTTCTCACTTCAAGGCCCATCACCATATGGAGAAATCAAACCTGATATCGCTGCACCAGGTGTAAATATTCGTTCATCTGTCCCTGGAAGCAACTATGAAGGCGGCTGGAATGGTACTTCAATGGCCGGACCACATGTTTCTGCAGTTGCAGCTATGCTTCGCCAAGTTGACTCCAGCCTAACCGTGGATGAAATCGAAGAGATTTTAATGGCAACAGCTACACCGTTAACTAATGGAACATATCCTGAATCACCAAATAATGGCTTCGGATCTGGTCTTGTTAATGCTTTCGATGCTGTTTCATCTGTTATTTCCGGTCTTGGAAAAATCAAAGGCCAAGTGGCAAAAGAAGGAAATGATAGTGAAGCTCCACTAGTGGAACACAATGCACCTCAGGAAACATACGCAGGAATGGACCTGCCTCTAGAATTGAAGGCAACTGACAATGTTAGTGTATTGAATGTTGTCCTCGAATACTTAAAAGCAGACGGCAGCTGGACTGCTGTTCAAGCAAATAGAATGTCTGGAGATTACCGAGATGGAACCTATGAGGCTGTAATCCCTGGAGATGATATTGCTGTTCCATCTTTATCATACAAATGGAAAGTCAATGATTTCGGAGGAAACGAAGTTGTAACAGATACGTACAGAATTTCCGTAAAGCCTGGAATCACAATCGGATATACTCAAGATTTTGAATCTAATCCAACTGGTTGGACATCATATGGGGAAAATAACAGCTGGCAATGGGGAGTTCCAACTTCGGGACCTGAAAATGCCTTTTCTGGAGAAAAAGTATTTGCTACGAATCTTTCAGGAAATTATGACAGCAGAGCAAACATGACTTTACTAATGCCTCCGATTGACCTGCCAGAGGGTAATGCATACTTACAATTTAAACAATGGCATAACCTTGAAAGAAATTATGATTTTGGTCATGTCTTCGTTTCAACTGATATGGTAAATTGGACGCAAAAGCTTCGAGTTCATGATATTTCTTCTGGCTGGATAGATGGCCAAGTAGATTTAAGCGAATATGCGGGCCAAAGAATCTATGTTAGTTTTAACGTAACAACTGATGGTTCTGTAGTTAGACCAGGCTGGTATATTGATGATGTTAAGTTGGCCAGCACTCCTCTTCAGGCTTCTAATAAAGCACAGCTTGGCATCACAAAACCAGATACTGCTACAAATGACTCTAAAGACACTTTAAAGGATGAAAAAGTAGATCCAAACAAAATTGTACCTGCGAAGGATGCAATCGTGAAGGATGAAGGCAGCCAAAAGCAGCCTGCACCTGCTCTACTACCATTAACAGCTGAAGTAAGTATTTTAGAATCTGGCAGATCTGTATTCACAAAGCCTCAAGATGGAACATATGAATTTACACATGCGGCTGGAAACTTCACTGTTCAGGCGGAAGCATACGGCTATCGTTCACAATCTCAGACAGTAAATATTCCGCAAGATGGTGAAGTTACTGCTAACTTTGTACTCGAAGAAATTCCTCAAGGAGCAGTTACTGGTACCGTTACAAACAAGGCTACTGGTCAACCAATTACAAACGCTACACTTCTTTTAGTTGAGGATGCAGCTGTTCAACCGGTAGAAACAAATGCAAACGGCGAATATTCATTAACAGCTTATGAAGGCACCTATACATTAAAAGTAATGGCACCGTCTTACTATAATCAAGAAATCGAAATTACAATTAGTGAAGGCTCAATAGAACAAAATGTACAGTTAAAGCCATTTATTGGATACCCTGGTGAAATTGGCTATGATGACGGAACAGCCGAAAATGCACGTGCATTCTACGATGCCGGCAATGGCTGGGCTGTTAAAATGTCGCTGGCAGCAGGACATAAAAACGCCATGGTTACAGGTGGATTATTCCGTTTCTGGGATACTGAATGGCCAGTTCCAGGCGGTACTGCATTCAAGGTTGAAGTATATGATGCAAGCGGTCCAGATGGAGCACCTGGTAAGAAACTTGCCGGACCATTTGATGCAACCGCTCTAAGAAACGGTGAATGGACACATGTTGATCTAAGCGAACACGGTATCATGGTAAACGGTGATTTTTACATGGTTTACATCCAAAGTGCACCAAATCCAAATGCACCAGGACTTGGAACAGATGAAGATGGAACAAACGCGAAGCGAAGCTGGCAGCTTGTCGGAGGAGCTTGGTCCCCATCACCTGTGGCAGAAGGAAACTATATGATCCGTTCCACAGTTAATTATGAAGTTACAGCACCAGTTATTACTTCACCTAAAGACGGATCTTATACTAATGAAGGAAAAGTAACGGTTGAAGGTACCTCGACACCTAAGACAACGATTAAGCTCTTCAATAATGGTGAAGAAATTGCCACTACAGAAACAACTGAAGCGGGAACCTTCTCTGCTGAGGTTACATTAACAGAAGAGGAGAATATCTTAACTGCAAAAGTGACTACAGATTTAGGATCAACTGATGCTTCTAATCCTGTAAAAGTCATTTTCGACCAAACGAATCCTGAGCTAGAAATTACCTCACCAGAAGATAAGTCTAAAACGAACAAGGAAACAGTAACAGTTGAAGGAACTGTTTCTGACGAGCATTTAGACTCTGTTAAAGTAAATGGACAAAATGCAAATATTAAAGATGGCAAATTCTCTCTTCGTATCATTCTAAATGAAGGTGAAAACATTATCTCAGTTGTAGCTCAAGATAAAGCTGGAAATAAAGTGGAGAAAGCAGTAACAATTCATGCTACCTACACAGCCCCAGCAATTGAAAATCTTGTTCCAACAGAAGATAAAGAACTTAAGAAGGGTGAGTCTGTAAAAATTGAATTTGACAGCGCGCCTGGTCTCAAAGCAACCTTTGCAATTAGAATGCCATTAACAAATGCTGGAGATCTTGCTAATGCAACAGAGCTCCCTATGACGGAAACTGCTCCGGGACATTATGTAGGCTACTATACAGTCACTTCAAATGTAAAATCTGCTGGAGCTGAGATTGAAGTAAAAGTAACTGATGATTTCGGCAATGAAACACGTAAAGTCGCTGAAGGAAAACTGTATCTTAACGAAAAGAAAAAGAAGGAAAAAACTAACTAAGACGACAATAAAAACGAAGCTGAAAACCGAGATAGTCTTATTAAGTAATCTGCGATAGGCCCATTTTTCCCATAATGGGTCTGTTTTTTTAACTTAAAAGAAAAAAGCAGGAAAGCTTTCCCTCCTGCTTCAATGATTAATTATCTAAAAACTAAAACAAGCTGCGCCTACGATAATAAGAAGAATAAACAATACAACAATTAACGCAAAACCTCCGCCAAAGCCGCATGCTCCGAAACCGTAGCCGCCATAACCATAGCCGCCGAACCCCATAATCCTATTCCTCCTAACATTTTAAAATTTTGTACTACTAAAAACCGTATCCACCGTAACCCCAAGATGCGCCAATGATGATTAACAAGATAAATAATACAACTAGTAGAGCGAAACCTCCACCTATTCCGCAGCATCCATCTGACATATCCAAATACCTCCTTTGTTTGGTTCTATATATCCTATTCAATAAAGGTAGATTGTGCGATAGACGAACACACAATTTTTGGGTTCTTTCATTAGTACAAGCTTCTTAAGAAAAGCGCAAGTGTCTTCGGAACAATCCGTTTCTCTAACTCAAAAAAGTTTTAATGTTTTATTTTAATGGCCATGTTAAACTTCCCTGTTGATTTCCACTGCAGGCACTAAAGCGTGGCAGGCGATATGGAAGCCTCCTCGTCGCTATCGCTTCTGCGGGGCTCCTTTTGACTCGCTTCTCCCGCAGGATATTGAATTAGATTCCTTGAATTATCAATCTTGTACTCAATGCCAGATTGCATCAATGCAGGCCAAGAAAAGCGAGTGTATGCCCATTCTGAATCAAGAAGATGGCACCTGTTTCATAAAACTTGGTTAATTGTTACTTGTAAAAAAAAGAAATTACAGTAAGCGTGTTTGAGTTACTCTAAAACTTGAAAAAAGTATTTGACATTGTACGCTATACAATAAAAAAAGGCGCCAATCATAGATTTGGCGCCTTTCAAAGGTTTATTCGTCTTTTCCTTCTATTTCTTTCTTATCCTTTAATTCATTTGTTAGCTCGTTTATACTTTGACGAATATTACCTTTTCCAGAGAAATTTTCTAATAACTCCTTCAAGTCAATGCCAGAAGATGCTTTTAAGCTTTCCTGCATCGTTGACATAAGATTCGTTGCATAGCCAGTTATTTTATTTGCTCCGCCATTTGCTCCATCACTGCCAGTATCGACCACTGTAATCTTATCAATATTAGAAAGCGGGCTTGCCACTTGCTTCGCATATTCTGGAAGCATTTTCAAGACCATATCCATGATGGCTGCTTGGCCATATTGTTCAAATGCTTCTGCAATTTTCCTCTTCGCCTCAGCTTCCGCAAGACCTTTTAGACGAATGATATCAGCTTCTGATTCCCCTTGTGCACGCTGAGATTCTGCATTCGCTAAACCATCCACTCTAACTCTCTCTGCCTCTGCACGAGCTTGAGACTCGATACGATATTTGTTAGCATCCGCTTCTGCAAATTGCTTCTTCTTTTCCGCTTCAGCTGCCTGCTCAACAGCATAACGATCAGCATCCGCCTTCTTCTTTACTTCAGAATCATATTGACGTTCTCTTCTTAATATCTCTTTTTCCTCTAATTCAATTTGCTTTTGACGCTCAATAATTTTAATTTGCATTTCCTGCTCAGTTACTTCCTGTTTGGAACGCGCCGTTTCGAGATCATAGGCTTGGTCAGCACGAGCCTTTGCGACATCTTGCTCTCTGCGATAATCCGCTATTTTCATTTGGTTTTCTTTCTCTGCTTCTGCAATTTCTGTTGCTCTTTCAAGCTCAGCCTTTTGCGCATCCTTATCAGCTTCAGCACGTTTAATGCGCGTTTCTTTCTCTGCTTCAGCAGTAGCAATATCTGCATCCCGTTTCACTTGGGCAATTCTTGGTTTACCTAATGAATCTAAATAACCGTTTTTATCACGAACATCTTTAATGGTAAATGAAACGATGATAAGTCCCATTTTTGCCAGATCTTGAGATGCAACCCTTTGAACCTCTTGAGAAAATTTATCCCTATTCTTGTAGATTTCTTCAACTGTCATTGAACCTAATATCGATCTCAAATGACCCTCGAGTACCTCTTTCGCTTCATTTTCTCGGTCTTCCTTCGATTTTCCAAGAAATTGTTCAGCCGCAGTTGCAATTTCCCCGATTGAGCCGCCAATTTTAATAATGGCTGTTCCATCCGCCATAACTGGAACACCTTGCTCTGTATAAACTTCTGGTGTAGAAACTTCTAGTTTACTAGATAATAAGCTTAAAGGTTCCGCTTGCTGGAATACAGGCAGGACAAACGTACCTCCACCGCGAATAATTTTTATTTTGTTGCCAGATTCATCTACATGTACATTTTTACTTCCTAAATAGCTGCCTGTTACGATTAAAGCCTCGTCGGGTCCTGCCGTTTTATACTTTGTAATAAAGACACCCAATAAAGCAATTAATAAAAATGCAACAATTCCTATCACTATCCATATTGTGAGCATATACTCTCCTCCAATCTAAAATTGGCTATGTGGCACCACATATAGAACTCCATCCCTAACATCGATCACAAGAACTTTTTTACCTTCCTCAATCTCTTTATTTTCAAAACTAGCAGCTGGCTTAGAAATCCTTCCGCTAATACTCTCAATCAAAACCTCACCAAATCCATTCTCAGGTATCGGGATGATGACCACAGCTATTCTTCCTTTTAAAGAATCCTCCGTATATACAAGTGATTCTTCTGCATTTGCTAATGGTATAAGAACAAAAACATTAAGTAAGGTGTCTAATATCAATGAGGCAATGCTAGAGATGACAATAATAAGTACACTGCTGAGACCAGTGAAAGCTTCGAGTAAATAGCCTATGGCAGACATAAAGGTTAAAAAAGCAAGAACTAGTACAGGATTAAGAAATCCCGTCGCTTCTGATATTCCCTCAACAACATCTCCTAAAAATAGGTAAATGATTATTAAACTTCCTGAGATGATTAGCGTATATAGATAAATGGTCTGAATTGGAATTCCGAATAATTCCATCGCTAACCAATCCTTTTCCTCAAATTGTAAATAATAAAGTTTGAATTCACTTTTTGATTACATTCATCAATATAAAATAGCTTTTTAACATACTGAATCCCATTACTTGATATCCATCTTTTTTCAATGGCACTCACCTATCTTCCCCCCTTATTAGAATTCTTTTATTTCTGCCACAATATATTTACGATCGAAATGATAAAATGTTTCAAATTTTAAATATTTTATATCAAATTATTTTTCACCTAAATATTGTTAATAAACAGCCTCTTTCTGTCATTTATTTCAATATTTGTGCATACGATACTCAAAGATTAAATAAGAAAGGCATTAATATTTTGGGAGGTAGTAAGGAGTTGCTATGACAAGGTCAGAAAAGCATATCGAAAGACAAAGGCCTTCTTTCAAAAAAAGGTTATTCATTTTCTTTTTCATTTGTATTTCTACTTTTGCCGTATTATCTTTTTATTTAAAAAGCACCATTAAAATAGAGGCTCCCCCAAAAGACCTTGGACAAAAAATTATCATTCAACTTCCATCTGGAGATCATATATATACTTACGAAAATTTAATTGTAAAAGAAAATGGACGGCTTTATTACAAAGGAGATAGGAGCACACTTGACTTAACAGGTGGGATTATACTTTATGAAGAATGGGATGATTAAAAAAGGATTAATTTATACTTTGTCTACACTCTGAAAGCTCTGCACAATAATGCAGAGCTTTTCCGTACTATGATTATTAACAACATCCATAAGGATATGGTGGAAAATAAGGATAAGGCTGATAAAGTGGATAATAGGGGTACCCGAAACCACCGCCAAGAGCTGCACCTAAATCCAGACCCAAATGGACGAATCCTTTCATCATTTTCATGAATTGCATAAGGCATAAAATTTATATCCAATTTCTAACCTCCTCCTTATTTTTCATGATATTATTAACACCCATTAAATAGTAGGTAAGCATTAGTCTATATGGATGAGTATTAACCTAGAAAGAGGTAACTTTGTCAATTCATCAAAATTTTATGACTTCAGTATAGATGTTAAATAAAAATTATTATCGGTTCGATCCATTAAAACAATGTCTGTCTTGCAAACTGTGATAAGTAGCGAGTATTTAACCTGCTATACTGTGAAATTAAATAAGCTGATCTTGTTGCGTTTTTTTTTCTTAATTTGTTTAATTCTTGAATCATCCCTTCTTCGGTCCTAATCCCTATCCCATGACCAAAATATAACCCATTTCCCAAATAAACCGTATTCTCTCCGCTCCACACAGGATGATCATAATCAGGGTTATAAAAATATACGACATCTCCTGGAATAAAATCTCTACCTTCCTTAGTGATGATGCCTAAATCTTTATCATAGTTCCAATCCCAAACAAGAAGACGTTGAAATAGCATATTGAAATAGCTTGTTGAAATCGAATTGAGCACAGCTTTATAATAAATAATTACAATAGCAGTCGTACATTCAAATGCATATTCCTTACCATTTTCAAAAATATCCTTTATTGCATCTGAAGGTAATACAGAAGGGTCAAGTAAATAACCATATCTAATTTTCTTCCATATACGAGGGTTAAATTTAGATGTCACAAATGGGGCAAATGCTACTTGGCTTTCATTAAGTTTTCTTGCAGCTAAGATAATGTTTTCCCTTAATTGTAAATCAAATAGAAATTCATGAAGAGAATGATATCGGTGAACTTCCGGGCTATCCTCTAAGGCGATAAAAATCTCTCTTTGAACCCCATGAAACCGATTTACAGTTGGCTTCGCCCCAAAATCTTCTATATAAATCATTCTTCTCCCTACTTCCAATACGTTCTTAGTTTACCTTATGGGTTTTCTTGTAGGTGTGTTCCATTTTCCTATACTTAACTTTTCGTTATCCAATATTTAGTACTAACAATTTACTTTACAAAAGGAGCCCTTCAGTGCTAAGTTTAAAAAAAATGTGATTTTCCAAGGGGGTATGAGTATGCGAATGAATAAAGAAATAATTAAATTCATACGAAAAAGTTATGAGATGAATCAACGTGATTTCGCAAAGATTGTCAGTTGTAGTTTCTCACTTATCGCCTTAGTAGAAGTCGGGAAAAGAAGGGTAACAGCCAATCTAGAAAATAAAATAAAAACAGCTTTTGATTTAGATGATCAACAGCTACAATCAATCGCTTCTCTCGTATCAGAAATCAGTAAAGGAGTACCACCCTTTATGTAAAAAGGCGTTTTCGTCTCTCTTTTACGTTTATACATATTCACCATTTCACCTTCTATCGCATAACCATGGCTTAGTTAGGCTATGGCCGTGTCACTCCGCAGCAGCCTACATAGATTATAGGGAAACATTACCATTGAATAAAAGAGATTTGTCCCTATGTATCCTAATGATTTTTATTATGGATTAGCTCCACAACATTTCGGATCTTACATGCCATCACAGGTCACTGACCCACATGAGCAAAATGATCTTTACAGGCAACAACCGCAACAGGTTCGGGAATTGGAAAGAAGGGTTAACACCCTTGAGAGGCAAAATGAAGAGCAGATTACAGGACTAACGAGATTAAATAATGAAATTCGAAGGCTAAATCGTGAAATTATCCGAATAAATCAGGAAATAAACAGATTAAATCAAAATGATGAACGCACTTTTAGAAGATTAAATCGACTAAATCAAAGACTAAGAACAGTTGAAAACCGATTAACAATCCCATTTCATGCTACAGAAGATGGCTTTTGATCTGACCAATATAGAGCCATTCTATCATATTGAAAGATAATCTTTCTCCAGGAAATCATTATATATTAACTATTTGAATCAATCTTCTCATAATCGGTTATGTTAAATCCGAGCAATTGAATAATAAATTGCTCAAAATAATCGTGGTGGGAGTGATGTATCATGGCAAGAAACAAACTTTTAGTACCCGGTGCTGAAAATGTTCTAGATCAAATGAAGAATGAAATTGCGGGTGAGTTTGGAGTTCAACTTGGTGCTGATACAACCGCACGAGCAAATGGTTCTGTCGGAGGCGAAATGACGAAACGTCTAGTTGCCATGGGACAGGAACAGCTAAAAAATCAGCAGGGAAAGTAAGCTGATTTTTGTGAAGGGGACCTTATTCGAGGGTCCCCTTTCCACATTTAAGAATAAAGTTTTTTTCATTAAATTGAGTAATGCCTAACTCCACAAGGGGAGGCTTGTCCGTATATATACCGCACGACCAAAGGGGCTTGTGCTTTTCTAAATTTCCCGAGGCTCAAATGAGAATGGAATTCCAATCATTCTTGCAGTCAATTCATCATTAGAAACTAAATCCTTTTTAGACAACTCCTTTAATGAGAGTTTCCCCATTGCTCTTAAAGCCATTTTCATTTCTTCAGTACTAGAGGTTAAGAATTTTTCAGCCGTTTTTACTCCAGTTTCTTTATCAAATTGATCCTTGAATTTCCCTTGATTCCAAACAACTTGTGTTGGCGGTTCAAAAGGGAGGGCATTTAATACTTGATGATGTGAAACAACAAATAACATAGCAGAACCAACATAAACTGCATCAGCACCAAGGGCAAGAACCTTTAAAAAATGTCCAGGTGTAAATAAACCGCCTGAAGCGATTAAACTAATTTGCCCTTTCATTTTCCTCTTTTCTAAATGTTTATTAGCTCGGAAAATAGCATGCAAAGTAGGAATTCCAAAGTCATCAGAAAGAATAGGCGCAGCTCCATGTGTCGCCGCTTGTCCTCCATCAATTGCTATATAATCAACACCTGTCTCAATTACATGGTCAATGTCTTCTTCAATTTTTCCCCCTGCCCCCATTTTTACTCCAATGGGTACTCCTCCAGATATTTTTCGAAGCTCATCCACAAGTCCTTTTAAATCCTTTAATGTTTGATTTTCAAAAAAATTATCATAAATTACAGCAGTTTCATTTTCTTTGAGACCCATGATTTCACGAGCACGACCTGTTAAATTATCTGGAGAAATTCTTCCGCCTACAGCAAATAATGCACCTTGCCCAAGCTTAATTTCAATTGCATTTGCCCGCTTAAATAAATTTTCTTCTTTTGACCATTCTGTTTTGGAAAACTGAACAATATAATTCCCTGCTGCATTTAATTCTTCTGGCATGATTCCTCCTTCTCCTGAATTAATGGCTGTACCTGTGTTATTCGCTGCCTCTGCCAAAGAAAGCCTTACTTCCTCGCTAAGTGCAATCCCATAGGCCATTCCACTTATCATAAGTGGGATTTTTATATTCATTGGCTTTTTTGCTTTTGGTCCAATTGTTACCTTCACATCTACATCTTCATCACCACTAATAGCAAATGGTGTTGTTTGTGCAGGAATAAATGTAATCGGGTCTAAATGGGGCCATTTTTTAGATGAACCAAGTGGACGATGAAGGACATCTCCACTTTCTGCCCGCAAGCTATTTTCTAATATATTTTGAATACCTATATGTCGGAGACCCGGCATTAACTCCATAATATTTTCTTGATAACTGTCGGTTAAAATAATTTTCCCCATCTTTTTTACGATTTTTTTCATTATCCAACGCCAGCCAACAAGTGTAAATAAAAGAACGACAAATATTATTACAATCATCGCAAAAGTAATATATGCTAAAATGTTTGTCATATTTCTTCTCCAATAGCTTTTGAATTAATGATTTTAACACTCCTTATTATTTCCTAAAAAGTAAAGTTATACTATCCAATAGATTTCCCCACAGTATTAATTTTTCATTTGAAGAAAAGACTATAGAAAATGTGGAAAATGAAAAGGAGATCATTTTAATGAAATTAATAAATGATACCGCTCACCGCCCTTTTCTATTAACTTCAGAAAACTGGATAATGCGTCAGACTTGGCGAAATTTACTGTTTGTTCATTGGCCAATTTCTCCAGAAACAATTCGTGAGCATATTCATCCTTCTTTGCAAATTGACACCTTTAACGGAGTAGCTTGGCTGGGTATCGTAGTATTTGAATTGGAAGGTATCTATCCACGTGGTTTTCCGCCTATATCCATACTTCCACCATTTCCAGAAATCAATGTACGCACATATGTTCAATACAATGGAAAACCTGGAGTTTATTTCTTGTCCCTTGATGTTAGCGACTGGGCGTCCTACACATTAGCAAAAAGATGGTTTCACTTGCCTTATCACTCTGCGAATATTTCTATTAAACAAAAAGACCTTAGTTTTCATTTCGAAAGTATACGAAAAAAAAGCAAAATATATCCTATTCTTTGTAAAGGAACATTTTCTCCTCTTCCAGAGGTTTATTTTCCGAAAGAAGGAACGCTGGATCATTGGCTTACGGAAAGATATTGTCTATTTAGTACAAATAATAAAGGAAGAATCTTTTGCGGTGAAATACATCATCGTCCCTGGCCCTTACAAAAAGCTAATTCAGAAATTTATAAGAATAACCTGTTTTCTCCATTTAAAATTGACCTTTCTGGAGTACAACCAATCTCTCACTTCTCAAAAGGTGTTGATTCCCTTATTTGGAATATTAGAAAAGCTTATTAGCAGATATTTAATTGAAAACACACGTTACTTTAGTGCGTTAATAAACTTAAACTTACCTATTACCTAAAAAAATCATCCATGTAGATGAAATTACTCGATATTACTTCCACCAAACCATATTTAGGTCATCCTGTATAAAATATCCTAAATGAAGAATCATAGAAATAGGAGTTCGATTCATCCATAAAAAATTGGGGGAACACAAGTGTGATTCGTAATATAAAAAAATTATTATGGAATATGAATGAAAAGCATAAACAAATTCAAAAGAATCTCCAAGAACCTAAGTCAGAGAGTTCCCTTCATTTAAGTTATCACCAAAATATCGAAGCACTTCGTTCCGTCTACAATAATTGTTCAGATGTCATTTTTCGAGAATTTTTACTTCTAGGAAAAAAGAAAGCAATGATTATTTATATGGAAGGTCTTTCTGACACTATGGGAATCGAGAAACATGTACTTTCCCCTCTAATGCAAGAAACTAAAAATGAATCACTAACAGTTAATGAAATGATTGAACACAAACTAATAATCTCAAATTGGAATTCAGTATATTCCTTGCCTGAGTGCATTGAATCAATATCCTCTGGGAATCCAATTCTTCTTTGTGAAGGAGAAAATGTCGGTTTTTCTTTAGGATTATCCAAATGGGAAAAACGCAGTATAGAAGAACCAGAGGCTGAAGTATCGATAAGAGGACCACGTGAAGGATTTATTGAATCAATTAGGGTTAATATCTCATTATTAAGAAGAATTATTAAAAGTCCTGCACTTAAAATCAAAACCATGAAAATAGGAACTTATACACAAACGACCATAGCACTTGCGTATGTTGAAGGTATAGCCGATAAGACTCTTATTGAAGAAGTTACGAATAGGCTTAATCGGATTAACATCGATGGAATCTTAGATAGTGAGTATATTGAAGAAATGATTGAGGACAACCCCTACTCACCTTTTCCTCAAATCTTGTCAACTGAGAGACCTGATATTGCTTGTGCAAATTTACTAGAGGGACGGCTAGTCATTTTAGTGGAGGGTTCCCCTTTTACTTTAATTGCTCCAATCTCGTTTTTTTCATTACTCCAAGCACAGGAAGATTATTATCAACGCTTTATGATAAGCACTTTTATTCGTTGGCTGCGCTATGTATTCCTTGGAGTTTCTCTTTTGCTTCCTTCTTTTTACGTAGCTGTTACAACATTTCATCAAGAAATGGTGCCAAGCGCACTGCTTCTGAGTATAGCAGCCGCCAGGGAATTCGTCCCTTTTCCAGCTATAATAGAGGTTCTGCTCATGGAAATTACTTTTGAAGCGTTGCGTGAGGCAGGAGTTCGATTACCAAGACAGGTCGGAGCCGCTGTCAGCATAGTAGGGGCATTAGTAATTGGTCAAGCTGCCGTACAAGCTGGATTGGTTTCCGCACCGATGGTCATTGTTGTAGCGATAACCGGAATTGCTTCTTTTATGATTCCTCGCTATGTAGCTGGAATAGCTATTAGATTAATCCGTTTTCCAATTATTTTTCTTGCCGGGACTTTAGGATTACTTGGAATTATGCTGGGAATTCTTGCAATTGTTATTCACCTATGCAGTTTACGTTCCTTCGGTGAGCCATATTTAGCACCACTTGCGCCTTTAAAAACAAAGGAATTGAAAGATATGCTTTGGAGATCCCCATTATGGATGATGGATACTCGGCCTCACTTAACTGGTGAGGCCAACCTATATAAACAAACCTCTGATCAGAAACCTGGTCCAAATAAAGGAGGAGATTAGGAAAATTAGCGAAAGTAGGGAATCAATAATGCCTAAAAGGAGAAGTCATTTCATTAAAAAATTTCTTATTTTCATCTCCTTTATTGGATCAATATTCTTATTAAGTGGTTGTTGGGACCGGTGGGAAACTAATGACATCGCTATTGTAACGGCAACTGCAATTGATAAAAAGGGAGATAATCAAATTGAACTAAGCCTCCAGATCTTTATACCTAAAGCATTTGGTATGAGCAGTAGTCCAAGCGGAGGAGCTGGTGGAGGAGCTGTCAAGGAGCTTACTTTTGTCATTTCTCAAAAAGGAGTCAACATGGCAGATGCACTCTCGAAGCTCCAAGCCGAACTGCCTCGTAAAATCTTTTGGGGTCAATGTAAGGTGTTTATTTTTGGCGAAAAGATTGCAAAAGAAGGAATACAAGATCATTTAGATTTCCTTCTCCGTCATCCACAGCCAAGAGAAAGAGCATATATGTTTGTTAGTAAAGGAAAAGCAAAACATATTCTTGAACTTCAATCAAGACTTGAAAGAAGTTCAGCGGAAACAATGAGAGAGCTAGTTGATTTAGAGATTGGATTGAAAGTCACTTTAAAAGATTTGAACGAAATGCTAACTAGCGAAGCCCAAGCTGCTGCCCTTCCATACCTTAAGACCATGACAGAAAAAGGGAAAAAGAAGTCCTTTCAATTCCCTAAGATTTTTGGATCAGCCGTAATTAAAAAAGATCAAATGGTTGGATATATTTCTCAAAGGGAAACGAGAGGAATCCTATGGATAAGGGATGAAATAAAGAGTTACACCGTCACCTTTGAACCTGAAGAAAAAAAGGGGAATATCTCTTTAAATCCAGTAACCGCCAAGGTGGATTTGATTCCACAAATTAATGGTGTAAACTGGAGCATGCTTGTAAAAATCCAAACTGAAGGCACTGTCATACAAAACAATTCGAGCTTAGACACTTCAAATTTAAGTAATTTAAAAGTAGTTGAAAAAGCATTTCAAGATGGTATAAGAAAACGAGTCGAATTTGTAATTGAGAAAGTACAGAATGAACTGAGAGCTGATATTCTCGGTTTTGCTAAGGAATTTCATCGAGAATATCCGAAACAGTGGAGGAAAGTAGAAAACCGGTGGGATGAAGTGTTTCCAAAGGTAAAAATAAAATACGATATTAAAGCTCATATTCGCAAAGAAGGATATATTAATAAGCCAATGAAATTTAGAATTGAAGAGGAGAAAGAATAATGAAATGGGGGAACTTTCTTGCTACAGCTTTTATCATTTTGATCATCATTTTGTTGCAATGGCCAAAAATGAAACAAAAGCCAAAAAAGGAGAAAAGTGCATTCATCGTGCTCCTTCTCATCGGGTTATTCCTGTCTATGTTCGATCTTCCTTATATAGGTGGGCCAGCTAAGTGGATTGAATATGTCTTCAATCCATTCGGGGAAATTTTAGAAAAATGATTTTATTGCGATAAGAAGGAGAATGATTTTCATTATGATGGAAAGCGTCAAGTTTTCATCCCTGCAGATGGCGATGTTAATATGCCTAGCAATTATCGCTTCCGCAATCCTTTCAGTACCTAGTATCACTGCAAATTTTGCCAAACAAGATCTATGGCTCAAAAAGGAGATAGCTTATGAAGACTGTCAAAATTTCTTCCCTTCAGATGGCCATGTTAATGTACCCAACGATTGTGGCTACCGCTATTCTTTCAGTACCAAATTTAACAGCAACTTATGCCAATCAGGACCTTTGGATTTCTCCTATTTTTGCGTCCATTATAGGATTTTTAACAGTCTTTATTTCTGTCCGGTTACACAAGCTTTACCCGGAGAAAACAGTTATTCAATTTAGTGAACAGATTATTGGTCGAATTCCAGGAAAGATCCTCGGACTTGCCTTCTTATTTTTCTATATCCAATCTACTGGAGGGATTACTAGATCTTACGCCGAATTTATCGTTAGCTCTTTTCTTTTTCAAACACCGATAATTGTTGTAATTGTTTCAATGGTGCTCCTTTGTGCTTTTGCCGTTTATGGAGGTTTAGAGGTACTAGGGCGAATAACGCAGGTGCTTTTCCCGCTTTTTTTCGTACCACTCTTTTTATTGATTATATTATTGAGCCCAGAATATGAGTTTAGTAATATTTTTCCAATTTTAGAAAGAGGGCTCCTTCCTCCTATCAAGGGTGCCGTAGTGCCAGGCGGATGGTTCTCAGAATTTTTTATCACTATTTTTTTACTGCCTTTTTTAGCTGATAAGAAAAAAGGCAGTAAATACGGGATATTAACAGTTTTTGCTGTAATGATTACATTAGTTGTTGTGAACTTAATTGTTTTGTTTATATTAGGAAATACTACTTCTTCAAAGACTTACCCACTGATGAATATTAGCCGGTATATTAGTATTGCTGATTTTTTTGAAAATCTTGAATCAGTCACAATGGCTATTTGGATTTTAGGAACATTTGTAAAGATTTCAGTGTTTTTCTATGTGGTTGTTTTAGGTACAGCTCAGTGGCTAAATATTGAGGATTATCGGCCACTTGTCTGGCCTATTGGAATTTTGATCGTAGAATTTAGTTTTTGGGCAGTCCCTAGTTCAATGGCCTTTATTCATTATGAAATCACAGCATTCCCTTTTTATTCGGTTACTATTCAAACGATTATTCCCCTGTTTTTATTAGGAATTGCGTTTTTCAGAAATAAAAATAGAAATAGAAATAAAAAGAAGGAAACAAATTCAGTCTATAAATAATTTGGTTTTTCTTATCTAATGAATTTTTGCAGTCAGCCTAATAAGAATGCAATACCTACTAGTAGGGTGAAGACCTCCTTGTGTAAATAATGGAGGTCTTTAAAAGCGGTTTATTAACAATTAATAACTGAATGAAAATACTAATTATGTATATCTTGAATTCTAATTTTACCATTGCTCCTGATCTGCTTCTAACAAAAGGCTTGTTAATATTTTCGTTCCGTACACTAACGCTTCTTGATTAAAATTCATTTTTGGATGATGAAGGCCAGGCTTTAAATCACATCCTAAACCGATCATTGTAGCTGAAATTTCCGGTTTTTTTAACGAATAAAAATGGAAATCTTCCGCCCCTGGTGAAGGACATTCTTGAACATAATTTTCTTCCCCAAGGATAGAAATAATGGCTTTTTTCCCAAGCTCCATTGCTTTAGGATTGCGTACAGCTGCGGGTGAATATTCCCCAAGACTAGACTCAATTACTGTTTCTGTCAGTTCAGAAATTTTTTGTATCGTTTGTTCTGCTTTCAATATAAGCTTGTTCATCGTTTCATTCGTTTCAGCTCTTAAATCGAATGTAAAATGAACTGTTTCCGGAATTAAATTCGATGCCTCTCCACCGTGCAGCTCTGTTATTTTAATAGAGTATTTATGAGCATCCTTCAATTGGATCTGGCGAATAGCCTGAATTAAAAAGGCAGCTGCTTCAAGCGGGTTATTTCCTTCCTCTGGTCTTGCCGCATGTGCTGGAACACCCTTTATTACCCCTTGAATAATTGCCGTAGATCCATGAAGGATAACAGGTGCTGCCTTTTGAAAAGGAATTTCTAAAGCTGGTCGTACATGAATCCCTCCAAGAAATTTTACATTTTCTAATGCACCTGCTTCAATCATTTTCAGTGCACCTTCCGCTTTCTCTTCAGCAGGCTGGAAAATAACACGAAAAGTATGTTTAAACGAGTGCTCCGAATTCGCAATTGCGAGCGCTGTAAAAAGGGCCATAGTACTATGTCCATCATGACCACATGAATGATTTGCACGAACCTCGCCATCGACTTCCTGAACTAAGGCATCCATATCTGCACGTAGGGCGATGACATCATTTAATTCTCCTTTCATCTCTACAACCAAACCAAAATGTTCTTCATACGTTTTTACACTTAACCCTGCTCGTATTAGTTTCTCACGAATATAGGCAGATGTTTTTTCCTCTTGCCAGCTTGGCTCTGCAAGCTGATGAAGCTCTTGATACGTTTGTAGAATTTGTTCTCGGTTATGTTCAATAAATTGAATAAGATCTTTTTTCACTATGTATATCCCCTTTGCAGAAAAAATTTTGATCATTTCGATTTAAATATTCAATAATTATATAACAACTTCGATTTGGAATGTCAATTTTTCAACGGTTTAGTATTTGGCATAAATTATGGAATAATATGGTGAAAGCTACAGTAGTGATTGTGAATATCATTCGACTTTTCGAAGAGAAGGGCAGAATTTAATGAAAAAGTAGAAAAAGCTGCAAGCCATAAATTGTTTGCAGCTTTTTTCTCTTTATAAGCCAGAAGACTATATTAATGTTTGTAGTGAAATAACCTAATAGTTTTTGAGTAAAGCTACACAACGGATGATAGTGGAGAAAACGCAGTACATGTGCTAATAGGTCTTTTTAACGCTTGTAAAAATTAGGAATCACCAACAGTCGCTTTTTCTTTTTTAATTGTATTGTATCCTGAAGTTCATTTTGACCTTCTTTCCAAGAGATAGATAAACTATATGTTTCCTTTTCTGAAGGTGGGGAACCATACGTTACAAATTCAAAAGATTCATTTTCACTAAGTATCTCAACTTTGTTTTCTTCAAAGTCAGCAGCTACTTGTGTACCTATTTTATACTCCACTGAAGTAACATTAACTTCATATTCACCTCTCCATATCAATCTTCCCATCCAAGTATCTTTAGGGGATTTTTCAGGTGTATATTCAACATTCCATTTCCCATCACTGCTTGTACCTTTAAGGATAGGCGGTTGAAAATAAGAGTAAATGAACCAAATTAATAACATAGAGATAAAAATGCTTAGTCCTACTATTATTTTTCTCACATAACCACTACCTGACCTTGTTTATTATCACTTCTATAAGAATTATTTGTTGCAGTCGAATAATACAGAATATTATTAGAATTTTATTACTCTGAAACTATCAGCAGTAATATTATTAATAGATTTGTTTAAAGTATCATTTGTATGACCAGATAAATAAATAGTCCCATTTGCTTTTTTAGTGACAATCATTGAATGAAACCATCTTCCATCACTTGACCTCTTTAACTGGACTACATCTCCAAGATTTGCATTATTTATAATACTGGTTTTCGAGGAAGACACTACGGTAGCTTGAGTTCTGCTCCAATATGAATAAAAGTCAACAACTCTAATCCAAGATGTAGATTCTCTATAACCGTAATTATAGGCAGGCAAAGAATATCTTTCACTATACCAATAAGAAGTTGTTTCCAAAATACCTCCAGGTCTTACAGTTGGTTTCGTCATTGATTTTCCACCAGCAAATACTGCTTGGGAAACGAAATTTGTACAATCTAGAGTATGCCTATTGTATTGGGAGTTTCTTTTGTTATACCATTCAACTGCATAATTGACTGCTGCTGTTCGATTATATGTTGACTCCAATTGATACACATGAGGATGGGCTGCTTTGTAATCTTGTATTTCCTTTTCTACTAGCATTTCTTCAGAAGCTATTTCTTTTTTTATATCACCAACAGATTTATTTTGCAACTGGCTTAAATCTATTTCCTTGATTTCTTCTTCACTTGCAATAAGTTCAGATTGTTGCTTTTCAACTTCATGAACATATTCTGATGCATAAAAAAGTATTAAATCATATTTTGGATGTTTTGCTAACTCTTCATCCTTATCCTCAATTAATACAGAAATCAAATACTCCAAAAATTCTGAAGAACCCAATTCATAATTGATATCGTTTTCTTGAAAATAATCAAATAAAATCTCCTGAATTTCACCAATAGTATACTCATTTTCGAGTTTACTCACTACTTCATTAGCTGATACTTGTCCAACGCTAAATGTAGAGTACAACAGAATGGAAAATAAAAACACTAATACTTTTCTCAAATTATTCACTCCTATAGGAAATTTTATAGAACACTTTCATTATACCAATTAAATTACTATTTTGTTATAAATTTACTAAAAACGTATTTTAGTCACGAACAGATTAGTTTTAATAACGAATATAATGATAAAAGCCATCCTTAATTACTATTAGGACCAAATTTGTTTAGTATCTTCGCTTCATTTTTACATGTATTCTTTTTTAGAATTTAAGTGATTTCTTTTTCACAATGTCAAGATTTAGTAATAATTATCTATTCATTACATTGCAAAATTATTTTTCCACTTGTGAACTAGGAATATTTTATTTAGTTCAAAATCATGATTTAATACTTCTTTGAAATTAAACAATAATGTTTTAAAAAATAAAGGTTTAATATAACCGATTCCTTTGTAAAATCACTATTACAAATTTAAAAATCCGCGATTATTTCTTACATCTGGAGTGCTGGGAACAATGGGATATGGACTTCCTGCAGCCATTGGAGCATCAATAGCAAACAAGGAAAAAGCTGTGTTATGTATAAGTGGAGATGGCAGCTTTCAAATGAATTATCAAGAATTAATAACAGTAGCCAAGTAGCAGAGTCTTATGGAATACAAGCAGAAAGAGCCAATAACCTTAACGATGCTGAATTAATAATAAAAGAAGCTTTCAGTCATTCAAATCCAGCCATATTGGAAGTCGATATTACCGAAGAAGAAAATGTCTTCCCCATTATTCCACCAGGAGGCAGCAATTTAGAAGCCATTTTGAAATGAAATGAATAAAAAGACCTTTGCAAATAATAAGCAAAGGTCTTTCAAAAAAACTCCGATTAGTAAGCCAAACTAAACAATCCTTTAATATGTGTCAAATAGCGCACATTACTTGCTTCTTTCATTAAGGAAGCTGGTAGTCCTTTAAGTGATGTACCATTAGCCCCGATAGAAGCAACGCTATCTTTACGGCCAAGACTTGCAAGTGTACCTGAATTTACAGGAGCAAACTTTTCAAATGCTTTGTCTTGAAGATATGCAAATAGGTTGTAGCCAACTAGCTCGCCCATTTGCCAAGCGTTTTGTGCTGTTGGTGCATAAGGACGACCGCCTTCTTCTGGGAATGCAACAGCACTGTCACCGACAACAAACACATCAGGATGTGTTGCTGATTGAAGGAATTCATTAACTGTTGCACGGCCACGGTCGCAAGCAAGTCCTGACTGTTCAACAATAGGAAGAGCTTGGATACCGCCTGTCCAGACAAAAGTATTCGCAATAATTTTCGTACCGTCTTTAAGATCGATTTCATTGCCGCTTACATTTGTGACAGGAAGACCAGTTAAGAATTCTACTCCACGAGCTTCTAAGCTAGTTGTTGCACGTTCAATTAAATGGTCTGGTAAAACAGGAAGAATTTTCGGACCTGCTTCAACTAGCTTTATTTTCAATTCTTTAGGATCAACGCCATAGCTCTTAGCAACTTGAGGCATGTTATCAACAATTTCTCCAACTAACTCAACGCCAGTTAAGCCGCCGCCGCCAATAACAATGGTTGCATCTGCTTCATTTTTCGTTTTTGCGTATTCACGAATTCTGCCAACGATATGATTGTAAATATTATTTGCATCATCAACAGATTTTAACACCATGCTGTTTTCTTCAAGCCCTGGAATACCAAAGTAACCAGTTTTACTTCCTAAACTAACAACAAGAGCATCATAAGTTAAAGTAGAACCATCATTAAGCTTTACTTCTTTTTTATCTACAGAAAAAGAGTCAACCTTAGCAATTTTCAGGTCGATATCCTTACCTTTGAATAATTTTTCTAAAGGCATAGATATTGCTTTTTCAGAGATTGTTCCACCTGCTAGACGGTGAAGTTCAGTGATGATTTGGTGTGTTGGATATTGGTTTACTACAGTTACATAAGCTTCATCTCTATTTAAATATTGACGAACAGTTAAAGCTGAAAGAAGTCCGCCATAACCTGCACCTAAGATAACAATATGTTTTGACATGATTTATCCCGTCCTTACTAGTTGTATTAAATGAACAATACTATTTTTGACTATTTTTTTCTTCTGTGATTTGCAGATAAGCATTTACGAAACGGAAAAGCTTCTGTGCTTGCGGATCTTTTAGCATTTTTAAAATACCGAAAAGACCAATCACTTCATGGCTTGAATCCGCACGGTCTTTAGCTTCAATCGTTGTAGCTGCAATATTTTTCACAGTATCTTTAACTGGATCTACCATTTCTTTAATAGCGCCAATTGTATCATTCTTTAATACTTCATCAGTAGCAACTGATTGAGCAAAGTCATATGACTTATTTAAGATCGAAACAAGCTCAGTTAATTTAGGGAGTTGTTCTACTAATGTTGTTAAGGATTCCTGTACCTCAGGTTTTAATAGCTGGTCAAGTATATCTTGTCTTTCCTGATTAAATGACACATCAAGATTTTCTTGGTCTGGCCTTGGTTGAGTAAGCGTTGCAGTCATATCCTCTTCCCCTTTACAAGTAAATAATAATTTATTAAAAAACTATTAACTGAAGGGTGATTCTAATTTGTGTGATATTTCACAAAAGTAAATATATCAATCTAAATATAAAAATTATTATATATACAAATATAATAATTTAATGTTCTATTAAACTAAATTTTATCCCTTCAGTTACCCCTCAATAACTATACGCCTATTTAATTGTAATTTCAATGATATTTTTATATTATCATCACCTATAAGGTATTAATGGGGTGATTGATAGAAATTATCTTTTTTTGGATGACTTTAACTTTTTCCTTGAAATGAAAAAGTCTGCAATCCCAATGTAGAGAATGCAGACTTAACTTACCTGCTAATTTGATTAGCAGCAGATTGCTCCGCAGAGTACACGACTTGATTTGGAACCCGCAAGAGAAGGAAAGCGCCAAAGAGAAATAATACGATCAAGCTAAAGACTCCACTGCTCGTATTTCCTGTTAGTTGAGCTGTTATACCCATTAGCGTTGGGCCAGCTATTGCTGCAATCTTTCCGAAAATATTGTAAAAGCCAAAGAATTCATTGGAAGATTCTTTTGGAATGAGCTTAGCAAAATAGGAACGACTTAAAGCCTGAATTCCACCTTGGACAGTTGCCACAAGCATAGCTAAAATCCAAAAGTCAATGGCTGTTTTTAAGAAATAGGCATAAATACAAATAATAATATAAACAATGATGGCCACAAAGATCATTTTCTTTTCACTAAATTTCTGCCCTAGCTTACTAAACATAATCGTGAATGGCGCAGCCACAACCTGGACTAAAAACAATACGATTAACAATGTTGAAGCACTAATGCCTAAGTCTGATCCATAAGCAGTAGACATAGTTAAAATCGTATGAACACCATCAATGTAAAAGAAATAAGCAAGTAAGAATAGAAATAGAGCACGATATGCTTTAATATTTTTCAAAGTGGCAAACAGTTTTTTAAAGCTTGTTGCAACAGGATTAGGAACTCGCTCTACATAGTAATTCTGCTCCACATTTTTTAACATCGGGATTGTGAAAAGTCCCCACCATAGAGCAGTAATCACAAACGCAATTTGACTTGCTACCCCTACAGATAATGGGATGATTTCCTGCTGAGCCAAAATAATTATTGCAATTGAAATGATAAATGGGATTGTACTCCCAATATAACCAAGCGCAAATCCATTTGAAGAGATGCGGTTCATTCGATCTTCACTCGTTACGTCTACTAAAAAAGCATCATAAAAAATATTTGCTCCTGCAAACCCAACGGAAGTTAAAACAAAAAATCCTAACAATATCAACCATTGATCATTTGGTACAACCGCTAATAGAAGTGTAAAAATAACTCCTAATGACGCAAAAAAAGTAAAAAATCTCTTTTTAAAGCCTCTAAAATCAGCAATTGTACCAAGCAATGGGGCCAATATGGAAACGATCAGTGTAGCAAATGAGTTTGCATAACCCCAGTAGGCTGTTGATGTAGTTGCAGAAATTCCGGCTTCTGTTGCTGCAGATTTAAAATATAAAGGAAAAATAGCAGTAACGACAACAATAGAATACGCGGAATTTGCCCAATCATAAAAGGCCCAGCTTCGTTCCGGTTTAGTCATTTTCCCCATTATACTACCCCCTTTGTTAAATTATTTTTTGTATCAATAGTTAAAAAATCCTCGATAACTTCTCCATCCGTTTGCCCTAAATCCAACCCTAGTAATCTTGCTAATGTTGGACCAATATCAATAAGACGCATAGATGGAATAACTTCATTTTGCCGAATCCCTCTACCAGAGGCTAGAAAAATTGTCTTGTATTCCTGTTTTTCAGGCGAATAGCCGTGTGAAGCAAATGTGTATTTTTTGCTAGGCAGAACATCTTCATTTGTAATTTGATGAATAAATTCACCAAGATGCTCCTCATGAAAATAAAATCCGTTCCTTGCCTCAATCATAAAAGCACAAGCCGGATCTGCTCCTTTTTTACCAGCCTCCTCTCCTGTTATCAAGCTTTCAATTCCATTGGTAGGATCCACTATTAATTCTTCTAATATGCTCCTCACAAATTGATTTGTTTCAACATCATCTTTGTTTTTTAAATAAATATATGCAGAGCCATCACAGCTTTTGCAATATGCCTTCCAATCAATAATTTTTCCATTTGCATTTACTGAAATTAGGTTCTTTTCCTTAAATATAACGTTTAGCTGCACAGCTTTATTCTCATCAAGAGCACTATGATCACCAAGCACTATAATGGTAGTGTCAGAAAGTCTTCCACATTCCTCAAGAGCATCTAATATACGCCCAAGCCTTGTATCATGACGATGAATGGCTTCAATTGCCTCATTAGAAAATACACCATGGTAATGGCGCTGAGTATCCAAATCAGTAAAATGAACTAGTAACAAATTTGGGCTTCTCGTTAAAATCGTGTGAACAGCTGACTCTAACACAAAGTCATCTAATTCAGGCTGGCTTAAACCACTTCGAATATGACCAAAGCGATTATTAAGCTCCCATTGATAGTAAGGTGTTCCACTCAAAAGCGATACGAGGATTTGATTTTGCCATTTCCTATTTGGAAAAATTTCTGGAAGATTATATTGTATACTTTTTGCTTTCCCAGTAACTGGCCAAAGAAGTGCGGCCGTTGTAAGATTTGCTTTACTAGCCTCATCATATAAGGTTGTACCTTTTATGGAGCTTCGATACCAATTCCAATCAGGTGAAGCCACCCCAGGCTGCAAAAGAGTATTATTTATTATCCCATGGTTTTTCGGATATTTCCCGGTAACAATGGTTGTATGACAAGGGTATGTTAAGGACGGATAAATCGTATCTACATGGCGAGCATATGAACCTTTCTGCAAAACTCTCTGGAAATTTGGAAGCGTACGAAGAAGTGCAAAATCTAATGCAGACAGACAATCAAAAGAGATAATGACCATGTTTTTAGTTAGTGCTTTATTCATCAAAATCCTCCATTGAAAATAAATCCTTATTTATATTGTACACTTTATGGGTAGAGTAGTAGTATTATTTTTTCGTAAATATTTAATTTTTCAATTTCTTTTAGTCAGAAAAAGACTGTAACCTATCAAAAGGAATACAGTCTTTAACCTAAATGCATTATTCATTCTTAAAAATCATCTCTCGTATTTGCAATATAAATTATGTTCCTTTATATAGTTATAGCATGAAATCGGCAATAAATATTTCGGTTCACCGCCCATCGCAAATTCTTCACGAATATAGGTAGAGCTAATCTCCATTGCTAAGCCTTTATCAATTAAATGAAACGTGTTTCCATCATCATTATTTCTTAATATAGGAGAACGGGAAATCGTCGTCAGCATGTCAATTCCATCACGTGCCATAACAATAAATTTATTCTCCGCAACTAGTTTGTCTCCTTTAGACCATTTACCTGCACCAATATCTACAAGCAAATCAGCCCCCATTATAAAATACACTTCATCATTTGGAAATTTCTTTTTAAAGTGCTCCATCGTATCATAGGTAAAAATCTTCCACGCATCCTGCTCCATCTCATGGTCATCTGCAATGAAGCGTTCATCGTCTTCAATTGCCATTAAAATCATTTTCCACCGGTGTTCATCCTCTGTTTTCATTCGCTTATCTTTTCTTTTGTTTGAACATGGCAGGAAAATAACTTTATCTAAATTGCAACGATGGGCAACCGTGCTTGCCGTCCATAAATGAACATTAGTAATTGGATCAAATGAAGAACCATAAATACCGATTTTCCCCATAAGAAATACCTCATCTCAATTCTAATTTTTCCACAGAAGGAATAAAAATTGCTTAATTTCCTAAGGCACCATATTCTGTAGATTTTCCTGTATCTCATTAATACAATTCATTTTGTTATCCCAACAAGATTGGCTTAAATCAACCGGAAATTCCTCTGGATTAAGCAGCCGCTTATATTTATCCCATAAAAGATTGAGATTTCCTTCTACAAATCTTCGAATGTCTTGAAGTGTTGGCAGCACATATACTAGCTTACAATCTACGAAAATATCTTCATGTAGTTCTCGCGCTGTAAAATTAGTAACAAACTTACTAATATAGGTATGAACTGGATGAAACATCTTTAATCTCTCTTCTTCCTGAGGATTTTCATGTTCTAATGCGATATAATCCCCATCAGCATGAGGCTATCATCTGAATACAACATTATTATTCCCCCACTCTAGTATCAAAAACAAAGTGTTGAATCATCTAAATATCTTAAATTATAGTAGCGCCTAGAGTATGTTCAAAATGACTTAATGCCCATTCATGTCCTGCCTTATTAAACGAAGCAACTGCATCTTTATAAATGACAATTTTGAATCCTTTATTGTATGCATCGACAGCAGTGTGAAGAACGCATATATCTGTACAGACCCCGACTAAATGAACCTCAGTAATTCCACGTTCCCGTAATTTAATTTCCAAATCCGTTCCTGCAAATGCAGAATATCTCGTTTTATCCATGTAGAATACATTTTCCGCTTCTTTATTATCCTCATACACATCCTTTAATGCCCCATATAAATCTCTTCCTTTAGTGCCTCGAATATTATGAGGAGGAAATAACTTCGCTTCTGGATGATACTGGTCCCCTTTATCATGGACATCAATAGCAAATACGATAAAATCACCATCAGCTATAAATTTCTTTGTAATCTCTGCTATTTTTTGTTCTAATGCCTGCCCAGGTTCCCCGCAAGTTAGTGCACCGTCATTTGCAACAAAATCCACTGTGTAATCAACATTGATTAACGCTTTCTTTTCCATGACTTCAAACTCCTTAAAATTTTATTTTGTAATTATTAAATTACATTCTTGAAAAATAATCATGAAAGATGCACTTTCCTAATGATAGATAGACTCCACAATTTCAAAATTATTAAAACGATATAGCTGAGAGGGTCTGAATTAATTTCTACTTGTTTTCATTGGTTTTCCCTGTTCATCAATAATTCTATTAAAAACTATAATTATTTTCAAAAAATTAAAAAAATCTAATCATTTGATAATTAATTTGTGTATTGTTATCCTTATTTAAGATTTACATAGAAAAATTAATGATAGGAGTAATGCCATATGAATTTTGTTGTTTTAAATAATGGTTTAAAAATGCCTCAGCTCGGTTTCGGTGTTTGGCGTGTGGAAGATGAAAAAGCAGAAATTGCTGTCGCAAAGGCACTTGAAGTTGGCTATAGATCCATTGATACGGCAATGATATACAATAACGAAAATGGTGTCGGGAATGCACTAAAAAAATCATCTATTCCACGTGAGGAAATTTTCATAACAACAAAGGTGTGGAACAGTGATCAAGGCTATGAAAATACATTGAAAGCGTATGAGGAAAGCTTGGAAAAACTAGGTCTAGAATATGTTGATTTATATTTGGTTCACTGGCCAACTCCTCAATATGATCAATATGTTGAAACTTACAAAGCACTGGAGAAGCTTTATCATGATGGACGCGTAAAAGCGATTGGCGTCTGCAATTTTGATATTGATCATCTTGAGCGTCTTATACAGGAATGTGATGTGAAGCCAGTATTAAATCAAATTGAATGCCATCCATATCTGGTTCAAACTGAATTAAAAGAGTTTTGTGCCAAACATGATATCTTTATAGAAGCTTGGAGTCCTTTACAACAAGGCGGCGAAGTATTGAACCATGAGGTCATCCAAAAAATCGCTAAACAACATAGTAAGACAACCGCTCAGGTTGTCTTACGCTGGCACCTGCAAAATAATACAATCGTTATTCCTAAATCAGTAACTCCAGCACGTATTGAAGAGAATTTTAATGTATTTGATTTTGAACTTTCAGCAGAAGAAATGACTGAGATCAATAAACTTGACCGTAATGAACGAAAAGGTCCAAATCCTAGTGAATTCAATTTGAGATAAGTAGATTTTCTTCCAAAAATGAAGGCCAGACCCATATTCGATGAAATTCGAATTGGGTCTGGCCTTTTTTACTCTAATTTATTTGGATTTTTATTAACTCATGAAAAGAATTATTTTTATAAAGATATATTTTGATCTGTAGATTGGCTTGCCCGCTGTTTCTTAGATTTTCTAAAATAAAGCAGCTCATAAATACACGGGATGACGATTAGTGTTAAAAGTGTTGCCATGGCTAGACCACCAATGACAACTATTGCTAAGCTTTGTGAGACTAAGCTTCCGGTTTCTGTTTCTTTCAATAGTAGTGGAAGCATTGCACAGATTGTGGCGGTCGCAGTCATGAAGATCGGCCTCATTCTAGTGGCTGTTGCTTCAATAAGCGCTTCTCGAATCGTCATTTTTTGTTCATTTTGTTTAACGCGATCTAAAAGAACAATGGCATTTGTCACTACAATTCCTATAAGCATGTAATGAAGCAATTGACGATACTGGTACGAGACCGGCATCCGTCATAACTGGAATTTTGTCAAGGTCTTCATATGTTTTGATGTCAAAAACGGGTTCTAAAACGACGGTTGTTTGTTTATCATCTAAGCTGACTGTCCCGATTGGTGTTTGATTTATCATCACTCCAAGTTGCCCAGCTATTTGTTCAGCATTTCCTTTCTTAGGGTCAACTGTAAAGGAATAAACGGTTTTCTTTTCATCTTGATTGGTTGTTACTTCTTCAACTCCGTCAATTTTTTCCACTTTTTCTTTAATATTATTCGCTGTTTTTTCAAGATCTAATATATTTTCCCCAGTGACATCTATGGTAATATTAGTTCTAGCTCCTCCCATCATGAAAGACGCAGCACTTACCTCTAACTGAGCGTCATGATATTGATCCTTTTTCTTTTCTACCTCTTCTATTATTTTATCCGGATTCGCTTTATCCTTTAACAAAATACTGAAGGTCGCTTCTGTAGGTGACCCTACATATCCAAATCGAGCTGCTTCAGTGGGAGATCCCACTTGTGATATAACATATTTTACGTCAGCTATTTCTCTTATCGAAGTTTCAAGTTCGATTGTTTTTTTCTTTACATCTTCGATTGGCGTATCATTCGGGTAACTTAGTGTGGCAACAACATAGTCAGCCGAAGAGTTGTCAACTGCACCCTTAGGAATGACAAAATATGTCCCTATAGAACCTGCAAAAAGCAAGAGTGCAATAGAGAATACAATCCATTTATGATTTAAAGACCAAGTGACCATTTTGGGAAATCTAACAGCTGGTTTATGTTCAGGTGATTTTGTATTCTTCAATAATCCAGCACTCATTAACGGAACAACAGTTAAAGCAACAATTAAAGATGCGAGCAAGGAATAAGTGACTGTTAATGCGAACGGCAGTAGAAATTCTTGAAGGCCACCATTCAACAAACTCATAGGTAAGAATACAGCTACTGTCGTTAATGTAGAGGAAGTAATCGCTACTCCTACTTGTTTTGTTGCATCGATAATCATTTGAACAGAGAATTTTTCTGTCTGCATTTTTCGGAAAATATTTTCAATAACAACAATACTATCATCAACTAGACGTCCAACAGCAACCGCTACTCCGCCGAGTGTTAAAATATTCAATGTGATGCCAGACCATGACAACAAGAATAATGTAAAGCAAAGTGATAATGGAATTGAAACGATGGTAATAAAAGTCGACCGGATATTTCGCAAAAATATCATTATGACGATGGTTGCGAATAATGCGCCAAGAAGAACTTCTTTTATCATTGTTTGGACTGAAGTCTGCACCATATCAGCAGAAGCAATGTAAACGACTGATTCCTGCTGATCATACAATTTATTTATTTCCTTTGTGACTCTTTCTACCTCTTTACTTATTGCCACAGCATTCGATTGGCTGTCCTTTGTGATGCTAATATCTAGACTATCTCTCCCATTAAAACGGCTAATGAAATTCGAATTTTTAGTTTCATCAATCGTTGCAATATCTCCAAGCGTAACATCTGGAGATACGATAAAACCTTCGAGTTTATCTAAACTAGTTACATCACCAAATACCTTAATATTACTTGTTTTTCCATCAATAATTTTTTCCCCGATGGCTAAGGCTGTGTTTTGCCCTTGAAGAACACCCATAACAGCTTGAAGTGAAACTTGTTTTTCCGCTAATTTTTCATTATCAATTTTGACGGAAATGACGGAATCTGTTATCCCATAAACATCGACACTGGATACCCCTTTAATATCTTGATACAATGGCTGGAGTTTTTCCCGTACTAATGCCATATTTTCTGCAGTCATTCCATCTTTGAAGGTTACAGCTATATTTGCAATGGGAATCATAGAAGTATTAAGCTGTGAAACGATTGGCTTTGATATGTACGGAGGTAATATTACGTTATTTAATGCATCTTGAACTTCTTGTTTTGCTTGCTTCATATCGGATCCAGCTTCAAAAAATAGATCAATTTTTGAAAATCCGTCCCCTGTTGTAGAGTAGACAGAAGTTTTTCCATTTACGCCAGTAACTGCTCTTTCTACCGGAATGGTTACCTCTGATTCCATCGTTTTCGAATCTGCCCCTTGACCCATAGCAATAATGGTTACTTGCGGATTATCAGCAGATGGCAAAAACTCCATAGGCAGCCTAAAATAACTAACAACTCCAATAATTAAAATTAATATGGTCATTAATGTAACAGCAGCCTTATTGCCAAATGCTCACTTTGTTATGAACGACATTCTTTGTTTCTCCTCTCAAAAATAAAATAAATACCGAAAAATCGTACCATAAATTCCCTTAATTTCTGTTAAATATTATTTGTTTTATAAAAAAATTACATTTTTACATTTATTTCATTAATATACCTCTTTTCTACCATTTATTTTGCATCTTCATTTTAGAAAATGAGGACTTTAAATGCATTGAGCCACAGGATTATATTTTTCTAAGACTTGAGATGTATTGACTTTTGGAAAGTATTTCCTCTGATTGCTTGCAGCACGATAAAAAACGGTTAAAGCCTTACTACCAAAGCGCACATAATGCTGACTATCAATTAGTCAGGAGCTAAGAATTCCTTCTTAGATTGCCAATTTTCCCCTTTTGATACAAAAAGCATTTTCCGTTGTGAAACAACGGAAATATGACTTTTGTTTGGATCAAGTTTATGTTCCCTACAGTGGCGAACATCTCAATAAAACAATAAAGACCTATTCCCTCTAAATAGGTAATAGGCCTTTCCCAATTCATATAAGCAAAATATATTTTTTCCCACTTGATCCACTTACGCCTAATTCAATGTCCTCTTCAAAAACTCCCTAGTCCGTTCCTGTGCAGGTTGATTAAAAATTTGCTCTGGGCTACCTTCCTCGGCGATAACGCCCTTGTCCATAAAGACGACACGATCCGATACTTCCTTAGCAAACCCCATTTCGTGGGTGACAATTAACATCGTAAGACCACTATCTGCGAGTTCTTTCATGACCTTCAGAACTTCTCCTACCATTTCAGGATCTAGAGCTGATGTTGGTTCGTCGAACAGCATAACATCTGGTTCCATGGAAAGTGCACGTGCAATAGCGACACGCTGCTTCTGTCCACCTGATAATTGCTTTGGCTTTGCGTTCACATATTGATCCATTCCAACAACTTTCAAATATTTCATCGCGACTTCTTCGGCTTCTTGGCGGGAGCGCTTTAATACTTTCATTTGGCCGACGGTACAATTCTTTAACACATTGTGGTTATTAAATAAATTAAATTGCTGGAAAACCATTCCTAACTTGGTACGGTACGCGGAAATATCATGCTTGTTATCCAAAATATTTTCCCCGTTATAAATGATTTTGCCTCCACTCGGCTTTTCTAATAAATTTACACAGCGCAGAAGAGTTGATTTCCCTGACCCTGAAGAGCCGATGATACAGACAACCTCGCCCTTATTGACCGAAAAATTAATGTCCTTCAACACTTCATGTGTTCCAAAAGCTTTATTTAAATGTTGAATCTCAATAACTGCTTCCATTCTTATGCCCTCCTTCGCCTAATGATTATCCTTTTTTCGCAGCAAATCCTCCGGTGTCTCTACTTGCATTTGATTAGCATACATCGTGTAATTCTCAGGACCATCTAATCTCTTTTCGATGTAGCGCAGAATTCTTGTAACAGTAAAGGTCATTATAAAGTAAAGAATACATGCTACGAAAAATGATTCGAAATATCTGAAGTTATTACCAGCGATTGATTTTGTTTGGAAAAATAATTCAGAGACCGAAATAACGTTAAGCACTGAAGTATCCTTTATATTGATAACGAATTCATTGCCTGTTGCTGGTAAAATATTGCGGATGGCTTGTGGCAAGACAACATTCTTCATCGTTTGAAAATGGTTCATCCCTATTGCTTGTGCTGCTTCATATTGTCCTTTATCAATAGAAAGAATACCACCTCGAATGATTTCTGACATATATGCCCCTGTATTAATTGATACAATTAGGAATGCTGCGTTTAATCGGTCCATATCAACACCGAACGCTAAAGCAGACCCGTAATAAATAACCATTGCTTGGACAATCATAGGAGTTCCACGGAATATTTCGATATAAATAGAAAGTATAGCATTAATCACTTTAAGAAAGATTCTCTTTGCCTTACGATCTGGTGTAGGAATGGTTCGGATTACGCCAATTAATAAACCAATGATAAAGCCTAATATCGTACCAACCATTGAAATTAAAAGCGTAACACCAGCGCCACGAATAAACATTGGCCAATTATTTGAAATGATTTCAACTACCCACTCAAAACTCATAGTTCTCCCCCTTTAAGAAAAGCGCAAGCGCCTTGATCACCCCCGACAAGCATAAGACAGGCCGACGAGAAGGTTGTTCTTTAACCTTCTTGGCGGACTGGCTTATGACCTCGAGGTCGACAAAAACGCGACGTCCTGTCGCATTGTCGACACTAGTACGTCCTGTACGTCGGGGGTGGCTGCTTCCGCTAGACAAGTAGAAAAGCGAAACCGACTGCATGATAATGCACCCGGTTTCATATAATCATTAATTGGCTGCTGGTTGATTCTTAATAGCAGCATCCATAATGCTTGTACGTTCCTCCTCAGAGATGCCTGCCAAGATTTTATTGATTTCTTTAGTTAAGTCACTGCCCTTTGCAACACCTACTGCGATTGCTGTATCATCATCTGAAGTTTCGAATCCGTCTGAAAATTCAATCACCTTAAAGTTTTCGTTCGCAGATTCAGCACTTACTCCTTCTGGGCGTTCTGAAACATATCCATCAATTACTCCTGATTCAAGTGCAACCCTCATTGCTGGGAAGTTATCCATAGCAGGCTGTTTGCTCACACCGTTAATTTGGTCGATAACAGAATAATGAAACGTATTTAATTGAGCAGACACTTTTGCACCATTAAAATCTTGGATAGAAGTAGCTCCATCATATTTTCCGCCTTTTTTAACAACCATAACTAAATTCGATTTATAGTAGACGTCTGAAAAGTCAATCGTCTTTTTACGTTTAGCTGTTGGTGACATCCCTGCGATAATAGCGTCAATTTTTCCAGAATTTAACGCTGGGACAAGACCATCCCATTCTGTTTTAACGATCACTAATTTTTTTCCTAAACCGTCAGCAATTTTTTTTGCGATTTCTACATCGTATCCACCTGCATATTCTGCACTTCCGTCAATTTTTACACCACCATTAGCATCATCCATTTGCGTCCAGTTGAATGGAGCATATCCAGCTTCAAGCCCCACTTTAAATGTTCCATTCTCAGACTCTCCTTCACCACCGGTTTTTTCAGAATCACTGCTTGTACCACACCCTGCCAAAAGCAAAATCATAGATAAAGACATTGCTATTAAAAATGATAATTTTCTCCTCATGAGGCTTCTCCCCTTTTGTTATGATAGTTTAATATATTTCCATAATCGGAAAGGTATGCATGCCACTCAATTACAAAAGTCGCATTATTCCATTTATTCGGTCAATTCACACAATAAAAAGAGACCTGAGGTAAACTCAGGTCTCGCATTGTACATTTGCCCTAAAGTCCTCTTCTTTCCCTAAATGAGATAGCACAACTCAATAAACCGGGATGTTTATTGAGACAGTCCTGCAGTTCTTAACTGCAGACCCAGCAAGTAATACTGAGAATATTACAAGCTTCGGCGACATTTCCTTCTCAATAGCATCATAGCTTCTCAAGCTCCGCTAAAGACTGTTAAATATCGCGCCTCTACCTCACTAGTAAAAAGTGAGGTCTTATTAAATTGTTACATGTAGTCTACAATAATCGATATATTCTGTCAACCTTCTATGAGGAAAAAGTCACAGCAAATTATTATTCCAGTATTATATTAATTAATGGATGGTTGAAAAAGTTTTGAATTGGAGGGTCAATAAATTTCTAAATATTCTAATATAAAAGAATAAAGTGAAACTTCCGTCAGTGGGGGTTTTTTCCATCCCCCACTGATGGTTAGTTGAACCAATCACGCTCAAAACGCCACGTCCTGTGGCTTTCGCCTGACTAGGACATCGTGTCCGTCGTCGGGCTTTTACGGGCAGTTGTCTCCCACCTATCTTCCTCGCTTCTCTCTCAATCTTGAGGTGGGGGTCTTACTGACCGTTAATCTGCGATAAATTCCATTCCGTCTATCTCATCCGAGGGATAAATACGAATTATACGATAGAATTACAATTTCATATCGAAAAAAGGGGAGTCAAGCATGAATAGTAGTCAAGAAAATCATAAATGGAGGAGGAATCCTTACAAAGATTTAAATCATAAAAATATAGCAGCAGGAATTGTTGCGGGAATATTCATTATTACTGGACCAAGTGCTCTTATTTTGGAATCATCATCAAATGGAAACTTTACCATGGCACAAACAGTGCTATGGATATTTGCAGTCTACGTGTTTGGAGGGTTATTCGGGATAATCCTGCCTTTATATTATCGGATACCGATCGTTGGCGGGCATTCGCTCACCGGAGTTGCATTTCTAGCAACTATGACATCCCAGTTTACCTTTAATGAATTAATTGGTGCATATATCGTTTCAGGGATTTTAATGTTACTCATTGGACTTCAAGGTTTTTTCTCTAAATTAATGAATTTCGTACCGAAGGAAATTATATCGGCCATGCTGGCTGGGATGATTACGAAGTATATGGTGAATTTTATTATTTCCATAAACCAATTATTGATCGTTGGATTCCTTTCTCTAGTCACTTTTTTTATTTTTAGTAGATGGAGGACAAAGATTCCACCTGTGATTGCAGCGATTGTAATTGGATTTATTGTATTAATGCTGTTCTATCCATTGAATAGCGGTGAATGGTCATCAGGTGGGATTATACCGCAAATTCAGGTACCTGAATTCAATAAGGTGAGTTTCCTTTCTATTTCTATCCCTCTTGCCCTAATCATTTTAAGTAATGATGCAGCTGTTGCGGTTGGTGCATTGGAACAAAATAATTTTCGAACTCCTGTAAATAAAATTATTACTTTAAGTGGATTGTTTTCAATAATAACAAGCTTTTTTGGTGGTCAATCGGCAAATATTGCTGGAATGGCAACTGTAATTTGTTCAGATGAGGAAGCAGGGCCGAAGGAAAAAAGGTATATGGGGGCAGTTGTCACTGGTATTCTCCTTCTCGTATTCGGAATTTTTTCGTGGAAACTCGTTCCCCTTATTCAGGCCTTACCGAAAGAGTTCATTTCGATCATTGTTGGGTTTTCCCTTCTTAGTGTTTTCAGCAATAGTTTGCATCAAAGTTTCTCAAGACACTCTATTAAAATAAGTGCAGCATTTGCCTTTATTATTGCCTTGTCCAATATTACTATCCTAAATGTAAGTGCTCCAGTTTGGTCATTATTGGTGGGTGCTTTTATTGCTCGATATATTGAAACTGACGCGATGAAAAATATGGAGAAAAAGGGAAAGAAAACGGCTTAATGGAATCAAAAAAAGCCAATTTCCAAATCAAAAGGAAATCAGCTTCAATTTATTAAAGAATCTTTGTCATTGACTAAGGAAAATTTGAGCTCAATCCCCTTTTCCCAAAACGATCCATTCTACTGTAATAGGTAATTATCGATGTATTCCTATTGGGAGATCCAACAGGTTTAATAAATACTGCTAACAGTCAAGAGTTCAGCTACTTTTACTAAGTATACAGTAGCTTTTCTAATTTGATCCGAGCTTATCCTAGTTCAGGTATTGAGTTCCCAAGTATCAATGCCAGTCTTTCCTTCTATCTTCCGAACCTTACCCTATTATTCTACCAATGATAGACCTATAGGATAAGCTAGGATAAACACTTCTGATAATTTAACATTTTTCTTACATAATAATTAATTTTAGTAATATGTTTTTTATTCTAGTTTCTCAACTTGGCTTCACTTGCTATCCGAAAAAATTTTTACAGCTGAACTAGTACCTATTCTTGTTGCTCCAGCTTCGACAATTGCTTTAATATCATCAATGTTCCGGACGCCCCCAGAGGCTTTAACCCCAATTGCTTGTCCTACAGCTTTTCTCATTAATGATACATCCTCAACAGTTGCTCCATGCAAAGAAAATCCTGTTGAGGTTTTGACATAATCTGCACCGGATTTCACTGATATCGCACATGCCCTTATGATCTCTTCATCCGTTAATAGACATGCCTCTATGATAACCTTCACTAATGCCTTTCCTTTTGCAGCATCCACAACAGTACGGATACCATGTTCAACAAGTGCATTATTTTTATCTTTCAAAGCACCAATATTAATAACCATATCTACTTCTGTTGCTCCATTTCCAATGGCGTTTTTTGTTTCAAAGGCTTTCGTTTCAGGAGTATTGGCACCTAATGGAAACCCTATAACTGTACAAATATTTACATTTGTTTTTTGTAAGTGCTCTGCTACTAGGCTTACCCATACAGGATTGACAACTACTGATGCAAATCCAAATTGCCTTGCCTCTTTACATAGCTGTATAATGTCTGCTTTCTCTGTTTCGGGATTAAGCAAAGTATGATCAATCAATTTTGCATAGTCCAACTGCATCGCCACCTTAAAAGTATTTATATAAGTTAAGTCTTATCTCCCTAGTACAAGATGATTTATTCTCATTTAATAGCAAAATGTTCTTTTATCACACGAATTGTTTTTAATTCAGCATCTTCTGCACCTTGCACTGGAAGACCGGCTTCAATATTTTTTCTTGTATACATTAAATTATCTTCCGTAATTATTTCACCAGGAATAAAGATCGGAATCCCAGGAGGATATACCATAACAAACTCTGCTATTATCCTTCCTGCAGACTGATCAAAAGGAATCACTTCCGTTTCTGCATAAAAAGCATCGCGTGGTGTTAGAGCCAAAGGAGGAATTTCAGGCAATAAAACAGAAGTGTCTATATTTTGATCCGCATGATTTTTAAACTCATGTGAAAGCTCGGTTAAAGCTTGTACAAGTATCAACAAATCCTTCTTAGAATCGCCAGGTGTGACAATACAAAGAATGTTATAAAGGTCAGTTAATTCAACCTCAATATTAAATCGCGTTCGTAGCCACTTTTCAACCTCATATCCTGTAATACCAAGCTCTTTTACACTTATTAGTAGCTTTGTTGGATCCATAGATATTGCAGCACTAGATTCCAAAATTTCACTGCCTATACAATAAAAATAGTCAATTTCGTTAATTTTTGAACGTGTTTCTTCTGCTTTTCGAATTGTGTCTTCTAGTAATGCTTGACCTACAGTTGCTAATGATTTTCTAGCAACATCTAAAGAAGACAGTAATAAATATGAGGTAGAAGTTGTCGTCAGCATACTTAACACAGATTGGACACGCTTAGGAGAAACAAGATTCCCACGCAAATTCAAAATAGAACTTTGTGTCAAGGAACCTCCTAATTTATGCACACTTGTTGCAGCTAAATCAGCCCCTGCCTCCATCGCAGAAAGCGGCAGCTCTTTGTGAAAATGGATATGAGCTCCATGTGCCTCATCAACAAGTACAGGAATTTCGCTGGAATGAGCAATTTTTACAATTTTCTTTAAGTCTCCTGAGATACCATAATAGGTTGGATTAATAACAAGCACAGCTCTTGTATCAGGATGTTGTGCTAGTGCCCTTTCAATAGAATCAGGTGTAATCCCATGCGAAATACCGAGAGTCGAATCAACTTCTGGATGAATAAATATAGGGATAGCACCTGAAAATACAATCGCACTCATGATCGATTTGTGCACATTGCGCGGAACTAAAATTTTATCTCCTGATCCGCAAACAGACATAATCATAGCCATAATCGCCCCGCTTGTTCCCTGTACGGAGAAGAAAGTATAATCCGCTCCAAAAGCTTTAGCCGCTAATTCCTGCGACTCTTTTATAATTCCTTTCGGAAGATGTAAATCATCTAAAGGTCCTATATTTATTAAATCTATAGATAGAGCTTTTTCACCAATAAATTCTCTAAACTCAGGATCCATACCATTCCCTTTTTTGTGGCCGGGAATATGAAATTGGATCGGTTCTTTTTCAGCATGTTTTTTTAAAGCTGTAAATAATGGAGTATCAAATTGAGATACCAATTTTTTCAAACACCCTTTCTCCTCTGCAAAATGTAGGTAATCATAGCTGTAAAAGACGATTAAAGTGTTCTTTCGTTAAATGACTGCCGATATAAAAAGAACCAAATTCTCCAAAACGTGCACTGACTTCATCAAAACGCATCTCGTAAATTAGTTTTTTAAATTGAACAGGATCATTCGCAAATAATGCCACACCCCATTCATAATCGTCGAACCCAACTGATCCTAGGATAATTTGTTTCACTTTCCCAGCATATTTTCGGCCAATTAAACTATGGCTCCTCATCATTTGATTACGATCTTCGTGAGGTAACATATACCAGTTATCTTGACCTTGACGCAGTTTATTCATCGGATAAAAACAAAAATAGTCTGTTTCAGGAATCTTTGGATATAATCTTGCTCTTATTTCTGGTTTACGATAAGGATCTTCCCCTTTCGGAAGATAATTACTTAGCTCCACAACAGACACATAAGAAGTGGTTTGCATTGTATATTCAGCGAATTTTGTTTTATTAAATGCTGTTTCAATGAGAGTTAACTCTTTTAAGGTTGGTCGCAGGAACATTAGCATAATATCTGCTTTATGACCAATAATTTGAAACAGTGCATGGCTTCCTTCCACTTTCTCTTCGCTAATTGTCCATTGATTCCATACTTCAAAAATCTCTTCAATTGCTTCTTGACGCTGTTTGATTGATAAGGTTTTCCATCTTGTCCAGTCTATTTTGCGAAAATCATTTAAACAGTACCAACCTTCAAGTGTTTCAGCTGCATTAGACATAACATCATTCTCCTTTTATTAGAAAAACTTGGCCTTCGCCAAGTCCTTTTTGGCGAATGCCTTAGTTTTCCTTATGCGATCTTATTAGCAGATATTTAATTGAACACACACTTTACTTTAGTACGTTAATAAACTTAAATTTTCCTTTTAGCTTAATTCATTTTATTCATAGTCCATCCTCTCTTTTCGATTTAGCATTATTACTTTTTCACTAAAAATGAACTATAAAAATTTTCGAAATTTATCCGTATGATAATTCTCATAGTAAAGAGTTAATTGTGAATCATTCACCACTTTTTAACCAATACATCCTCATTATTTTTGCTATTTTAGTAAATGGTGAATAAATCTCACTATTTAATAATAAATTGATTTACTTTTTTTATAACCATCCACTTATACTCTTTTTTAACCATCCATTTACTTTTAAATAAATAAAAAAAAGATCATGAAAATTTCATGATCCTCGGTTTAAATAATTATTATTCACTGCATTAAGTGCTTCGGCAAATCTCTTTATTCCTTCATTTATAGATTCTTCATTTTCCCTTGCAAAAGTAAAGCGGACGAATCCCTTTTTGGATCCCATTGTGGTTCCAGGTAGATAGATAACCCCTCTTTTGATTGACTCTTCCAGCAATTGTACTTCATTAAAATCTTTATTTAACTTGCACCAAATATGGATTCCACCCTGCGGTATATTAAAGTCAACTTGATCCTGTAAATAAAATCTAAGACTCTTGACAATTTGATCTCTTCGCTTCTCTAACTGTTTGACTAATTTTTTGATATGAGAATGAAATTCTTCCGATTCCAAAAAATCATTAGAAATCCATTGAGTAAAGCTAGCATGCCCAAAATCTATTTGCTGTTTTGCATCTGATAATCTTTCAATAACGGGTCTTGGTCCAATTATCCAACCAATTCGCAGTCCTGAGGCAACGATTTTCGATAAAGAGCTTATATATAAAACATTTCCATTGACATCCATCGATTTTAGAGTTGAGATCTCTTCTCCTGAAAAGGACGTTAAACTATATGGATCATCTTCAACAACAGGAATCCCATATTCAGAAGATATTTCTAAAACGGTTTTCCGCCGATTATTGTGAAGTAATGCCCCTGTAGGATTTTGAAAAATCGGATTTAAAAATATCATCCGAATTCGATGTTTTTTATGTAATGACACCAAATCATCAGGGTTTATTCCATCTTTATCCACTGGTAAATAATATATTTTGAGCCCTGCCGATTTAAAAACAGGGAGATTGTAATGGTAAGATGGCTCTTCAATGGCAATTGCATCTCCCGGCTTTAACAGGCATTGAACGACTAAATGTAAGGCTTGTTGGGCTCCGGATGTAATAAGTATAGATGCTGGATTTGTTTCAATTCTTCGAAATTGTTTAACGTGTTTTGTAATGGTTTCTCTTAATATTACATTGCCTTGTGGATGGTCATATCCTAAGCTTCCAATAAAAGTTCTAGTAGAAGTAATCTTTCTTAAGGAATCCATAGGAAAAAGATCCTCCGACAATTCCCCGCTTGCTAAATCGATCAATTTATGTTCTGCCATTTCTTTGCGAATTTTTTGAGTCACAGGTAAATTAGGCAAAAAGGATCCTGCCTCAATATACCTATTCCAGCTCGGTATACGTTTCTTGGTAATCCCCCAAATATCTTTGCTTATGGTCGTACCGCTTCCTCTAGTTCTTTGAACGAGCCCATTGGATTCCAATTCGTCATATGCGGCAACAACTGTGCTTCTATTGATGTTAAGCTCCTTAGCTAAGTATCTTTCGGAAGGTAGTGGTTTATCAGGTGGAAAAGTACCATCTGCTATGCCATTTTCGATATATTCTGCAAGCTGTTTATATATAGCTTTTTTCGCTTTTCGATCTGGTTTCCAATCCATATATTACATTCCTCATTACTTTGTTTAGCCCTTTATACTAATTATTGTATTCATATTTCTTTATTTATTCAAACTTAATAAAGATCATTTTTCCATATTACCTATTGCACCTTTACTTCGATAGGTTAAATGACAGTATCGGTGTTAAGCAAAAAAAGAAATATATACTCCAAGAGCAATTATTGAAAGGATGATAATTACCCCATAAATTAAAGATAAATTTTTATTATTTCTTCTTGTTGAGCTACTATAATTTTCGTCGCCTTTACGAGTTACTAATAGCGTTAAGGCAATTGAGATTAATAAGATACAGAAAACTAAAGCATACATAATCTTCATGTTACACCTCTTAAGACATTTTAGATTCAAACTAAAATTAAACTAGGATAAAAAAATAACTATAAAAGTAAAATCGTTTAAGATACTTTTTAAACACTTTTATTGAATAAACTATTAATCTTTTAGGATACTATTTTTCCAAATAATAATAGTATACGATATGTCACACAATTATATACCATCCATTTTGGCAGAAATTTAACCAACCACTTTTGTAAAAGCGACTTGATTAAAGGATTCATTATCATATAAGAAAAGGTTGATATACCAATATTTACTAGTGTAATTTCGAACATTTTGTGACACTGTTCACATTTTCTTGCCTTTCATAATTAGAGCGACTAATATAAAAATCAAATTGTAAATCATGAAACATGTTAAATCATTTTTTGCGCTATGAAACTACAAGAAAAAATGGAAGGGGTTATTCCATGATAAAAAAATGGTCTATTTTATCAATAGTTTTCACTATTGTCACTGTGCTAACAGGATGCGAACCGCTATTGGTTTTGGATCCTAAAGGGCCACAAGCTGAAAGGCAAGCAAGTGACATCATGTTATCGATTGGAATTATGTCGATAATTGTCCTTGCTGTTTTCGTAATTTTATTTATTATGCTAGTAAAATATCGTGCTTCAAAACAAAGTGAAGATTACGAACCACCTCACATTAAAGCAAATATATGGGTTGAAATAATTTGTGTGGGGATTCCAGTTTTAATCGTCGCTTACCTTTCCTTTGTATCCGTTCAAAGTAACAATATCGTAGAGTCAGCACCGAAAGGGTATGAAGATAAAGAGCCTTTAATTGTATATGCTTCAACATCTAACTGGAAGTGGCATTTTAGTTACCCAGAAGAGAATATCGAAACAGTTAATTACTTGTATATTCCAACAGATCGGGCACTTGAATTTAAACTCTATTCATTCGGACCAATCACGAGCTTCTGGATTCCACAGCTCGGTGGACAAAAATACGCAATGTCTGACATGGTAAATACATTGCATTTAGCAGCTGACGTTCCAGGAGAATACATGGGACGAAATGCCAACTTTAGTGGGGAAGGATTTGCTGAAAATACCTTCAATGTCAAAGCGATGCCTGAAGAAGAATTTGATGATTGGGTTAAGGAAGTGAAAAAAGCAGCGGAACCTCTTACTGAAGAGAAATTCGATGAATTATTAAAACCAGGTCATGTTGGGCAGTCCACTTACACTGGAACTCACTTGGAATTCATGCCTCCTCCAGAAGGTGAAAATGGTGGACATCATCACGGATCATCTAAATCAGAAAAATCAGTCGATGATTCACATGAAGAACATTCTAATCAAAACCACCACTAGGTTTAACGAACGCTAAAACAAAAAGCTAGTTTTATATATCAAGAATTCCTGAAAGGAGTCACAAATGTATGGATTACTTTGATCGATTTGCCGTACCACATCCAAGTCCTGCTATTTATGTATCGATGGTTGCCATTGGACTTACAGTTATCGCAATTATCGCTGGCTTGACCTATTTTAAAAAATGGGGCTATTTATGGCGTGAATGGTTAACAACAGTTGACCATAAACGTATTGGTATTATGTATTTAATATCTGCTTTATTAATGCTATTCCGCGGTGGCGCAGATGCAATTATGATGCGTGCTCAACTAGCAGTACCTGAAAACACGCTGCTAGATGCTCAGCACTATAATGAAATATTCACTACACATGGGATCGTTATGATCATCTTTATGGCCATGCCCTTCATTATGGCCTTCATGAACTTCGTCGTTCCATTACAAATTGGTGCTCGTGACGTAGCTTTCCCAAGACTAAACGCGCTGAGCTTTTGGTTATTTTTTATGGGAGCGATGTTATTAAACATCTCTTTCGTCGTTGGTGGTTCTCCTGATGCAGGTTGGACTTCTTATTTTCCACTTGCAGGTAATGAATTTAGTGAATCTGTAGGAACAAACTATTATATGCTTGCTCTTCAGATTGCTGGTCTTGGTACATTAATGACAGGGATTAACTTTATCACTACTATTTTAAAAATGAGAGCACCTGGCATGACACTAATGAAAATGCCAATGTTCACATGGTCTGCTTTAGTTACGAACGCTATTATCGTTTTTGCTTTCCCGGTATTAACCGTAGCACTTCTCATGGGCACGATGGACCGTTTGTTTGCAACAAACTTCTTTACTACAGCAAATGGTGGTATGGATATGCTTTGGGCGAACTTCTTCTGGGTTTGGGGACATCCTGAAGTGTACATTTTAATTCTACCGGCATTTGGTATTTATAGTGAGATTATCTCAACCTTTTCACGCCGCAATCTATATGGCTATAAATCAATGGTTGGCTCAATGGTCATAATCTCTCTATTATCATTCTTAGTTTGGACACATCATTTCTTTACAATGGGCCAAGGGGCTTTAACGAACAGTATCTTCTCGATTACAACAATGGCGATTGCTGTTCCAACAGGAGTTAAGATATTCAACTGGTTATTTACTCTTTGGAAAGGTAAAATTGTCATTACCACTCCAATGCTTTATTCATTATTGTTCATTCCGATTTTCACAATCGGTGGGGTTACTGGGGTAATGCTTGGAATGTCAGCTGCCGACTACCAATACCATAATACGATGTTTTTAGTCGCTCACTTCCACATGGTTATTATTCCTGGTGTCGTGTTCGCCATGCTTGCTGCTCTCCATTACTACTGGCCAAAAATGTTTGGTTTCAAGTTGAATGAAAAAATAGGAAAAGTAGGAGCATGGGTTATCTCCATGAGCACTCTCTTAGCATTCATGCCAATGTTTTTCTCTGGATTAGACGGTCAAGCACGTCGTATGTACACTTACTCTGAATCAACTGGATTTGGATTTTTGAATATGCTTTCGTTCATTGGAGCAATTGGATTTGCTATCGGTTTCTGTTTAATCGTGTACAATATTTACTACAGCACTCGTTACGCTTCAAGAGATATTAGTTCAGATCCATGGGATGCACGTTCTCTTGAGTGGGCTACACATAGTCCAGTGCCAGAATATAACTTTGCTATTACGCCTCAAGTTAATTCAGCTGAAGCATTCTGGGATGCTAAGAAACATGGTCATGAACTATTCACTGGTGAATATGAAAAAATTCATATGCCAAATAACAGCGGCGTTCCTTTCATTATGGGCTGTATCTTCTTTGCATGGGGATTCTCATTTATATTCGGAATGTGGATTCCTGTCATCATATCAACAATTGGGATTTTTGCTTGTATGGCTCTTCGTTCCTTTGAGAAAGATCACGGACGTTACATCTCTGTTAATGAAATTAAAAAAACTGAAACATCGCGAGGTGCTTAATTAATGAAAATAGATAACTCGCTGCCTCTTGAATATAGTACAGGGCAAAATCAAATAAATATTTTAGGATTCTGGATTTTTATTGGCGCCGAAATTATGCTGTTTGGTACCCTTTTCGCCGCATATTTCACATTAGTGGATCGTACAGGTAACGGTCCTACTGGAGCTGATATTTTTGAAATAGCACCATTACTGATTGAAACATTTGTACTTTTAACTAGTAGCTTTACGATTGGATTAGCAATTCATGCCATGCGTCTCGGCAAACAGAAGGCCATGATGACATTTTTTGGGATTACCCTACTTCTTGGTCTAGTATTCTTAAGCGTCGAGATTTTTGAGTTTAATCACTTTTATCACGTCGGTGCCGGACTACAAACTAGTGCATTTACAGCGATCCTATTAACAACATTAGGGACTCATGGAGCGCATGTTACATTTGGTTTATTTTGGGGATTATCCATCGTCCTTCAAGTTAGGAAGCGTGGATTGACTCCTGAAACTGCCAATAAATCTTTTATTTTCTCACTTTATTGGCATTTCCTAGACGTTGTTTGGATCTTCATTTTCAGCTTCATCTACTTGAAAGGACTGATGTAAACATGAGTGAATTATTCCCGCGTAAACAAGTAATGGGTTTTGTATTTTCACTAATCCTTACAGCAGTAGCTCTTTTGGTTTACTTCTTAGACATGCCATTCACAACAGGCATGACAGTTCTTCTAATTACAGCATTCATACAAGCGGCTCTACAATTAGTTGTATTTATGCACGCTGGGGAAACTGGAGATAGAGGCTCGATCTACACGAACCTATATTACGCAATTTTCATAGCACTAGTTACCGTTTTTGGTACACTGCTTACTATGATCTGGGGTTATATTTAAAAAGATGTCTTAATAGGAGTGTCCATCATGGCGCTCCTATTTTATTTTGATTGGAGCAATGGCAATTCCTTTATCAATTTTCTCAAGCATCTCTTCCGTCGCCACAAAAAACACACCCATTAAAAAGATGAAAATAGCTCCCATAACTGTTCCGATGCCAATTGGAGTTAGCACACTGGAACCTTTTTCAAAAAAACCAAGTAAAAATGTAATGATTCCCATTGTCAGTACGATTCCACCCACATATTTTATTGCATTTAATATTTTCGCATTCGATTTCATAACACTTAACCTCCTTTACATATATTATTTAACTAAGTTCACTAAATTGTCAAATTATTTTGTTATTTTTTCTTCTAGATATTGACATTTAGAAAATATTCCAATCTTTTTATGCCCTTCACTTCCAGCATTGAAAATGGAAGTAATCATCTTAACTTACCCTCATTTTTTTGAATTATCCAAGCATAAAAAAGGACACAATTCATAAATGAAAAAAAGAGAGCTGGAATAAAATTAATGCTATATCGTATAGTTTGAAAACGCATGGGTTCATTAGAAAAGACTATTTTAGCGGTCGTAATCATTTATTAATTAAATACTAAAATGTTATTCCCCTTTTTCGGGGGATGTGCAAAAATACCCATATACGATTTCTTTACTATCTTCAATATCTTCATTTCCATCAAATATTTCATAAAAACCCATAAGCTGACCATCTTGTTCAGTCTAAACGTTTCCTTCTACGTAAAAGGTAACACCAATAACTGCCCCATCATATAAGCACTTGTAATAGATACATCTATCCCCTTATTGCTTGCTGTTTCATTCAATTGAGTTATCAATTGTTGTGATAATAAATTTCATCCAACTAAGTCATTAAAGTTTACATATAATATCCCTAATACTAGGCCAATTAAGTTTAATGAAAACTTTAGGAGAAAAGGCATTTGCATAATAGTAATATTTAATCAAAATAGACAGAAACATTAGAGAAATCAGTAAATTATGATAATATGATTTTGTCTATTTATCTGTTGCTTAAGAAGGTGGAAAGCATTATTCAGTAATTTAAATGATAATAAAGGAGGCACTAAGATGAAAAGGTTAAGCAAAAGTTTTTTTTCGGTATTAGTAGTTGTTGCATTACTTTTGGGAATTTCACTTGCAGGATACCCTAAAACTGAACAATCAAAGGCGAAAACAAAGCAGGAATTTGATCTTATCCTACATGATGGAATGATTATTGATGGTACTGGATCAAAACGCTACACAGCAGATATTGGTATTTCCGACGGGTATATCCTATCCATTGGTAACCTGGACAAAGCTTCTGGAAAAACAGAAATCAATGTAGATGGGAAAATAGTTTCTCCAGGATTTATTGATATTCATAGTCATGCGGATACCGAAGTCCTTTCGACGGCAAAAAGTTCATTAACTCAAGGGGTTACGACCGAATTGATAAGTCCGGATGGAGGAGGGCCAGTTGACCTTTCGTATATGTCGGAGCTTGAAGACAAAGGACTTGCTATCAACATCGGAAGTTATATTGGATTTAATTCGGTCTGGGAAGAGGTTGTAGGGTATGACGATCGCCGTGCCACTTCTGATGAAATCTTTGAGATGAGATCCCTTGTAGAAAAAGCCCTACAAGACGGAGCCTGGGGAATTTCTGCGGGCCTATTCTACGCCCCAGGTAATTATGCACAAATGCAAGAAGTCATAAATGTTGTCAGCGTTGCAGAAAAATGGAGGACAAACTTCCCTAATCATATCAGGAATGAAAATAATCATGTACTGGAAGCAACAGCTGAAACCATCGAAATAGGCGAAAGTGCAGGCATTGTGCCCGTTATTACCCATATGAAGGTCATGGGACCCGATAACTGGGGGAAATCTGTAGAGACTGTTAAGTTGATTCAAGAGGCAAATAATCGGGGTATATTTGCAGCAGCTGATCAGTATCCTTATTTGGCAAGCCAAACGGGATTGACTGCCATTGTCCCACAGTGGGTTCAAGATGGTGGACGGGAAGAAATGCTTAAACGTTTTGCTGATCCTAGTATGCGCGGACAGATTGAAGAAGAAATTCATCAAACCATTCAAAGCCGAGTAAAGGATGCCAATGATGTCTATTTCCCAACAAAGCAAACTACCTTACAGGATATTGCTACAGAGAGTGGTGTTTCACCTGGAGAAGCTACCATGCAAATTCTCGAAAAAGAAGGTAGTCTAAGAACAATTTATTTCTTTGGTTCTCAAGAAGATTTTGAACGAATTTTAATGAATTCCACTACCGCAATCGCTTCTGATGGAGGAGCTACAGAGTCAAGCAGTACACACCCTAGAAGATATGGAACGCAGCCTCGAGTTTTAGGAAAGCTTGTTAGAAAAGACAGATTATTGTCCCTGGAAGAAGCTGTGAAGAAAATGACTGGACTCCCTGCCAGCATTATTGGAATGGTGGATCGAGGATTTATTGCTGAAGGAATGGCAGCAGATATTACTATATTTGATGCTAATACGGTAATTGATAAAGCTACTTTTGATAATCCAAAGCAGTATGCGGAGGGCATTTATCATGTCATCGTTAATGGGCAATTTGCAGTAAAGGACAGTAAGTTAACCAATATACAAGCTGGACAAGCTTTAAAACGCAAGTATGATATGCCTAGCCGGCCATTAAATAAGAAAGAAAATAAAATTTCTGCTAAGGGACAGCTAGTGAATGAAAATCAAGGAAAAGCACAGATCGACATTTATATAGAGCAGAAAGCAGGTCATGCACGATCAAAAGCAAAAGTTCAATTTATTGATAAAGAAAACGATATTCATATAAAACTCGAAGAAATTGGTGTGATTCAAACCTATAAAGGGTGGGCAAGTTTTACAGGTACAACCAAATTGAAGAACTCACAAAAATCCATACCAATCCTTGTTACTATGGATAAGAAAGATCCATTCACTGGAAAAGCAACGATCAGCATCAAAATTGGCAATGAATATCACTACAGAGGTACCCTAAAAGGGGATATAGAAGTCAATTAATTAAAAGTGCCTTATCCTCAAAGCGCTAACGTTGTGGAGTATTCAAGCAGGGTGTTAGATTAAAAAGTCTAGCACCCTATTTTTTTTCTCAAAACATCCCAATGGAGTTTAATCTATTAAGACTTAATCGATTTCTTTTGAATATCTCATATGACTTGTCTCAAAAGTCTTATCGTTGTGAAATCTTCCATTTTTAACATTACAAGTTGCTTAGCGTTGTAAATCCGCACTTTCGGGACGTGCCCCCTTTAAGAACACTGAAATCGTTTCATTATGCAATCCAGCCAGCGACCCGCGCCAAAAAGTACGGAACGCGCCTGGCAGAAGTCGGGCTCCAATAATTCTGCCGTTCTCGGCCGCTAAATAATCTCGTTTGTCCCGGAATGTAAATTGAATGCCCGAATCATGCTTGGAAACATAGATGTCCACGTAAGGGCGATGCATAACTTGTTCCAAAATATAAGGTTGTTGACTGGCGCGATTCCAACTCAGGTTCCAAAAATGGCCAATGAATGGCGTAAGACTGGCAGGTGGTATATAGGTTTGAAAGCTGATATGTTGCATGAATCCGGTAGGATCCAAGCGCCCGTCAACTTAAAAATTTTCTGCGGATTTTTGTAACACAGTTTTCATGTCATCACCTACAATAAAAGTAACATAAATCCTTTTGTAGATGTTCATACATTAACCAAAGTGGAGGTTGATATCGATGACAATTGCACCAATTTTACGCGGTATGGCATATGTTAGTTTCTGGGCAGAGGATCTGAAGGTAGCAAGAGAATGGTATACAAAACTTTTAGGAGTAGAGCCTTACTTCCAGCGCCCGAATGCCGAGAACCCTGCTTACCTTGAATTTCGGATTGGTGACTTCCAAGACGAGCTCGGCATTATAGATAAGAAATATGCCTCCAAGGCAGCCAGCTTAACAGGTGTAGGAGGAGCAATTCTGTATTGGCATGTGGATAACGTTGTCGGAATGCTAGAAAAACTAAAGGGGCTGGGAGCCATTGAATATGACCCCCTCACCGAGCGTGGAACTGATTGGATTACTGCATCGGTGGTGGAACTGATTGGATTACTGCATCGGTGGTGGATCCGTATGGAAACATCATTGGTCTGATACACAACCCGTATTATAAAGAAATTCGGAATTCAATTCATAAAGCTTAAATATACAGCTTTTTTTAGAGGTTAGGCTGCATTTTGTTATTGACAACCGGTTTAGGCGCCCATAATTTGTCACTACGATGTGTTGACACTCCACACTCCACGTGGCTGAAGTGCTTAATATTGCGATATAAACTATTTTGATTGTAAGGCGGTTCCCCCATACAATATAGAACTTCCGTGGGTCACTATTTGTTTATGGTAAAGCAGACAATTACTTTTCTAATAAGATAATGTTACAAGTTAACTATAGCTGCTAAATGAATTACCACACCTGCCAAGAATATAACCAGCAGTATTTGATGCACCCTTTTCTTCAGATTAAAAAGCATGATTTGCAAAATAGTTCTCATAATCCAAAATAGCAATACCCCATATCTAATCGCTTTACCTATTGATGTAGTACCCATTTCGTCCGTATGAAAAATATACAAATAGGCAATTAAAAAAAACGTAAATGTCAAACACAAATTCAACGTCTGCATAACCGCTCTATTATTTGGTGACACCCGCTTTAATTCAACTTTCCATACGAGTAATTTCCAGAAAATTAAATGAAAGACGCCAAACACCAAGTTATAGATAGCGCAAAGCATGAACCAAATCATGACGAATTTCCACCCTCAAAATACTAGTTTGTAATCGAAAATCTTCGCTTTACCATTTGTGATACGGCTCATCGTAACGGGTCTAACGGCGAAAATCTGAGAGCGTGGGATTAAAACCACGCTCCAAAATTTTTTATCATAATATTATTTTATTTTTTATCTCCCTTATGCCCAGCTAATGTTTCATATGCAGCATCATCTGGTGCATCACCATTTGGCCAATCATAAATTTTTTCAGGTAAGTTCGGCCGCCCCATTGATAGAATATAGGCAGCAATATCCATGGCTTCCTGTTCCGACAATGAACCTGGTTCACGTCCACCAACAGGCACTTTTGGCATATATCCTTTAATGAAACCGGCTGTTGTTCTAATCCTGTTCATGCCGGCCCCATCATTAAAAGAATTTTCACCCCAAACAGCTAAATCGTTCCACCCATTGCCATTTCCATCTTCACCATGGCAGACAATACATGACTCATTAAAAATTTCTCTTCCTTTATCAACATTAACTTTTGTAATATCACCTTTAGGTTTATCTAGCTTTGCCCATGGTCGATCTTTTGTCCCGTCTGGAACATTCTGCGAAATATAGGTATAATACGCAACAAATGCTTTCATTTCTTTACTGTCTAATGGAAGGGGTGTTCCATTCAAGCTTCGTTTAAAACAACCGTTAATACGATCTTCGATAGTCATTACTTTTCCAGCTCTTGAATTATACTGTGGATAGGTTTTCGTTACACCTACTATATCTAAAGAAGATCTTACTCCCCCGTTTGCATGACAACTTCCGCAGCTTAATGTACTTTTATCATATCCATCTAAAACCGTACTTGTCTCTTCATGTTGTTTGTAACCCAGTCTAATAAGATCGCCTTCCTCGCCTGCAGGTACCTCATCCATACTTGGAGGCAAATATGGATGATCTTTTATAATTCCGGGCGGCAACGCGGCTGCTTTTTGGGCAGTTTTAATGGCTTCGGATTTCGCAACATGAGAAATGGAAAATCCTAGAATAGTTATAATAATCACTATAGACCCTACACCAATTAATAATCTCTTAATCAAAATAATCCCCCTTCTCTTCATACTTCATCATCTAGATTTCCAAAAAGATAAATGTTAATAAATGATTTTAGAAATGAATTATTAATACTTAGTTACAGTAGGGGGCGGAATCTAGCTGATATTCGCTGCTTTCAGGTAACTTTTTTAGAAACGCAAGTGTTACTTCTTTTGCTTTTTCTTTCGTTACTTTTTCTGGAAACAAAGCCTCTACCACGTTATTAGGCTTCTCATTTCCCAATGATGCATTAAGTACATTTGAGCCAGAATTCAATTGATAGACCAGTAGACAATGTTAAAATTCAGAGTTTCCTATAGTTCCCCTAAATATCCCTCCTAATATTTAGCAGTCATTCTAATTATATGTTGAATTATCAGAATTATAGAACAAATTTATATTAGAAAATCCCACCACAGTTATATAATAATGTAAATGGAGGCTCGGGTTGCTCCCCAGCATTGCCCTATCCCCCTGGTAGGCCTAGTCACAGGGTTGCTGCTCTAGTCCGTCAGGCGCTAATGTAGAAGTAACTACTGCTGAATCTCGTGAATACCTTGTTAATAAACATTTAGTTTCTGGATTTGGTGTAAGGAGGATAAGTGAGATTGATAGCTTAACGATTGATGAATTTTTCGAAAGTAAATTAGAAGATGATTTGTCACCAGCATATATTCGCATTATGTATTCTCTGTTAAATCAAGCTTTTGATAAAGCACTTAAATGGAAGTTAATTAAGCATAATCCTGTACTTGATTCTTCTCCTCCTGTAGTTAAAAACAATAAGAAAAAAAGCTTATGGACTCTCCAAGAAAAGAAAAATTTTATCGATCTAGTTAAAAAAAAGGGGATAGAAGCACCATACATTACTACCATTTTCACTGGAATGCGCCGTGGAGAAGTACTCGGACTGAAATGGTCGGATATAGATTTTAATGGTGGTACAATTCATGTTCAGAGAAGCTTAACTCGTACGAGAAAAAATGGAATTATTTTAAAAGAGGTTAAAACAGAATCATCTAATCGAATAATTGCAATTTCAGATTTTCTAGTAAATATCTTAAGAGAACATCAAAATAATCAAGCAATTAACAGAAAAAAGTTTGGAAAGCTATATTCTGTAAATGATTTTGTATTTTGCACACTAGATGGAAAGTCAATTGAGCCGCGAAATCTGTTACGCCAATTTCAACATCAAATTGAGGAAGCTAAAATATCTAAAATAACTTTTCACGATTTACGTCATTTACACGCCACTACTTTTATGGCTCTAGGTGAAAATCCAAAAATTGTTGCTGATAGATTAGGACATAGTCGTGTTCAAGTTACACTGGATTTCTATTCACACGTTAGTCCCGACTTACAAAGGAAAATTGCTGAAAAGTTTGAAAAAGCCTTATTTAGATAACCTACAATAATAAATGTGCAATAAATGTGGATTTTACAAAAAAGAATAAATCAAACATAGAAAAAGACCGCCTTCAAAAAAGCGGTCTTTTGTACGGAAACCCTTTGTTCCGAAGGGTTTCTACGGGTTTGGCACCCAATGATCTGAGAGGGATTTGAACCCCCGACCCCTACCCTGTCAAGGTAGTGTTCTCCCGCTGAACTATCAGATCCAATATTAAGTACATATTTAATTATATGTAAATAACGGAAAAAGTCAATAAATATTTTACTGTTCCTTTTTCAAAAAAAGCAAAATAGCCATCATTATTCCTATAATTAAGTAAAGGAGCACATGTAATGTATCAAACCAAAACACTTGATTAACAATCAATTGATCTCCTGCGCTCATATAGTCAATAACTTCAAAAACCGGGGGAAAAACCCATAAGCCCCATTTCAATAATGAAACCGTCTCAATCAATGATTTTGAAGCAAGGGATACGACTAAGACAAAGACAGCAGAGAGCCACGAATATTTCTTCATCGCAAAGGTTGTGGCTGAAAAAAGTGTACCTATTAAAATACCAAACATCCCGAATATAATATGACTATAGAAAGCCATGGCATAAAGGCTAACCGTCATACTTCCTTTGAAACTACTGGCTAAAAGAGGATAAAAAATCGCAAAAAATGCGAGAGGAATCATGAAAGCTAGCACTGCAAACCATTTACCTATAAGGTATTTTTGCTTACCGCCAACATGTGTAAAAAGAATATGCTTTTCACTATCTTCTTCCATCGTAAATATTGCCATAGAAATCCAAGTCATTGTCATGTAAAGGGCAATTGATGATGCACCATAGCTGCTTAAAATCGGAACGTTCTTATAGGCATATAATATAAATACCCACGTTAAATAAATGATAACTGGAGGAATAAATTTCAATGAACGAATAAAGCTGATTAATTGGTAACGAACAAAGGTTAACAACTTTCTACCTCTTTTCTCTTAACTCTAAAATGAAATAATCTTGCTCAAGGAGCTCTTTTAGTAATTTATTTGAATCCGCGGACAAAACCGTCATTTCAACAATGTTTTCATCCATAAATTCATAACTAATACACGGAAGCCCTTGGACTTGTAAGTGTTTAGGGATCACCGCTTTTATAACCATTTGTTTTTCTTTTTTAGTCATTATACTATCATCAACAATTCTACCATTCTTAATCGTTAGCACTCGATCCGCTAACCGATCAATTAGCATGGATTCGTGAACTGTAAAAATAATCGTATTGTTTCCCATCTTTGACTCTAGCTGATTTACTAATTCCAGCTGAGCCATCTCATCTAATCCTGTCAATGGCTCGTCCAATAATAATAATTCTGGATCCATAAGCAAAGCTTGAATAATACCAGCTTTCTGCTTTGTTCCTTTTGAGCAATTTTTTAAAGGTGTATGTAAGAATTCTTCAATATCAAAACTTTTCGCATAAGCTGAGATTTGTTTCGACAACTCGTCACCTTGCCCTCCAGACATTTTACCCATTAATAATAAATACTCCTGCATTTTAAAACGGATATTTTCCGGGAAGTGTTCTGGCACATAGGCAGTTTTAATCTTCGCTCGTTTTATATCGCCACTAGAATACTCAAAAATTCCTCCAATGAGCTTTAAAAGGCTGCTTTTTCCTGACCCGTTATGACCGATTATGGCAACCTTTTCCCCTTGATTAATACTTATTGAGATATCATGTAACAAAAAGTTTCCATTCATTTGTTTTCCAGCAACATTAGCTTCGATTATTTTCATAAATAACCCTCTAGTTTTTTCTTTATTTTACCATTTACTCTTCTGTAATTCATCTAATGTCCTACCATGAAAGAACGTAATCATCTTTCATTCTCTGTGGTGAATTTTGATTCATGGATGACTAATAAGAAAAGGGAGCGTCCTTTTTCAGGTGCTCCCTTCCATTATCAAGCAGTTTGTTGATGTTTTGTCATATTATCACGCTTGAAAATAAACTGCAACGCGATCACAGCGACAAATAAACCTATTCCGATCATATCTGTAATTCCATTTGGATCAATTAACAGAAGTCCACCAGCTAACGCTAGAATTCTCTCATACCATACAAGTTTTCTAAACCAATATCCGATTACCCCTGCTCCAATTGCAGTCATACCGGCTAATGCTGTACAAACCACCCAAATTAAGGTATACCAATTTGTATCAATCATTAATAATTCCGGTGAAAGGACGAACATATACGGAATGATGAAAGCTGCAATGGCTAGCTTAGCTGAGCTGACCCCGGTCTTAATTGGATCGCCCCCAGATACCCCAGCGGCAGCAAATGCTGCTAAAGCAACTGGTGGTGTAATATCTGCAATGATACCGAAGTAGAATACGAATAAATGTGCAGGCAAATCTGGAACACCTAATAGAATGATAGCTGGTGCTGCAATCGTTGATGTAATAACATAATTTGCTGTAGTAGGTGAACCCATTCCTAGAACAAGAGCTGCTAGCATTGTTAACATTAAGGTTGGAATTAAGGCGCCGCCAGCAAGATCAAGCAAGCCGTTAGCAAGCTTTAACCCTAAGCCAGTTTTAGTTACTACCCCAACGATTATTCCAGCTGCCGCTGTAGCTGAAGCTACACCTAGAGCTGTACGTGCACCTTCTACAAGTGCGTCAATTGCATCCTTAAAGCTGATTCGTGTTTCTTTACGAATCGCACTCACTGCAATTGTTATCACAATTGACCATAATGCAGCACGTATTACACTCATTCCGCTCATTAAAAGAATAATAACACCAAGAATCGGTAAGAGCAGGTATATATTCTTTAAAACTTCTTTACGATCTGGCATTTCTTCGTCTTTCAATCCACTTAAACCTACACGCTTTGCTTCAAAGTGGGTCATAATCCAAATGCCAGTAAAATATAGCAACGCAGGAATTGCTGCAGCTTTTGCAACTTCCCAGTAAGTAATACCACCAATAAATTCTACCATTAAGAAAGCAGCAGCGCCCATTATTGGAGGCATAAGCTGTCCACCTGTAGAAGCAGCTGCCTCTACTCCCCCAGCAAATTCTTTCTTATAGCCTAGCTTTTTCATCATTGGGATCGTAAATGATCCTGATGTAACTACGTTTGCAACAGAGCTTCCACTTATTGTTCCTTGTAAAGCACTGGAGAAAATAGCTACTTTTGCAGGTCCTCCAATTCTCTTTCCTGCTATTGACAAGGCTAAGTCATTGAAATACTGTCCAACCCCAGTTTTTACAAGAAATGATCCAAACAGTAGGAATAAGAAAATAAAAGTCGACGATACCCCTAAAGGCGTACCGAGAATCCCTTCTGTCGTATAAAACATCGTTTGCACAAGTCTTTCCAAATCTAATCCACGATGGGCCAAGAAGCCTGGCATATAAGGTCCATAGACTGCGTACGCCAAAAAGAGACCCGCTATAATTGTTATCGGAAGGCCAACTGCTCTTCGAGTAGCTTCCAATACGAGGATGATCGCCATTAAACCAATAATAAAGTCAAGAGTCGTTAGTCTGCCGACCCTCATGACAAGCTCGTCAATCATAAGCGGCCAGTATGCCCCGACTGCTACAGATGCAAGAGAAAGTATATAATCATACCAAGCTGGCTTATTCTTGATACCGCGATCTTTTTTTCTAGCAGGGAATAATAAGAAAATGAGTGCCAGTGCAAATCCTAAATGAATGGATCTTTGCAGCTGAGCAGTAAGCATTCCAAAAATAGCCGTGTAAAGCTGGAATAAAGAGAATGATAATAAACCAATAAAAACAACCTTTCCCATTATTCCTTTGAGTTTTCTCGTTCCAGCTTCTGGGTCATATTTTTCAAGTAATTCCTGTTGTTGTTCTTGAGATAAAGTTTCATGTTGACTCAAGGATGTTCACTCCTTTCAATTGCTGGAAAATATTGATTTTTTTGAATTTAATTCTGATCCATGTTCCTGGTTCAATATATTTAGACAGCTGATACTCTTCATTCATAAATATTACTCTGTGGTTAGCTCTAACTTTTCCGATACGCAGGTCAAATGAAGGAAAAATACGGTTCATATTTTTCAAAAAATACTTTCCATCTTTTTGTTCAAAAATCTCGCCTTCTGAAGCATTTTCTGGCATACCGATCGAAAAATCTTCATACATCAGCTCATATTGCTGAATATAACCTTTTTCTGTTATCTTATAGCTTTCTACCACATCAGATAAATGAATAGAATGAGTATATTTAATTTTAAATGTCTCTTCCTTTGAGAAAGGGATATAGGCAAGTGGTCTTCCAGTATCCTGAAATTCAAATACAAGTGCTTGCCTAAATGGAATGAAAAACATAATTACAATGGATGAAATGATGAGGAACAGCAGAAAGATAGGTTTTCTGACTGACTTTCTTTTTTCCACATTGATCCCGCCTAAAAATGTATATGTAAAGGGATTCGGTGAAACGACGATTGATATCGTACCACATCTGACCTCTACCAAAAGAGGAATAAACCTTGTAAAGCAATCATTATTTTAATAGAAACCTAGATACCGAAGGGAAGGAATACTTTACCTTAGCTGATAATATGTACCATACACTCTACAAAAAGAGAATTTGACCGGCAGTTTTACCTTCATGAGAGGTTAATACTACCGGCCAACCTTCTTCCATCTAATTATTTTGCTTTTACGCCTTTTTCATCGAAATATTTTTGTGCACCAGGGTGTACATCAATTCCAACTCCAGTTAAAGCGTTTTCGACCTTAATTAATTTTCCTTTAGCATGTTGTACTTTATCTAAATTTTCGAAAATAGCTTTTGTAATATCATAAACTACCTCGTCAGATAGATCATTGCTAGCTACAAGCATTGCTTGAACAGCTACTGTTAGGACAGGATCAGCTAGCTTGTATGTTCCCGCTGGAATTTCTTCTTTAGCATAGTATGGATATTTTTCAACTAATGCATCGATTTTATCTTGAGCGATTGGAACGATGATTACATCTTCAGTTGCAGAAAGTCCTTCAACAGCACCAGTAGGAGTTCCAGCTGTTACGAAGGCAGCATCGATTGTTCCATCTTGAATACCTGCAGTGGATTCATCAAATGAAAGGTCCTGCTTCTTAATATCATCGAAAGTGATTCCGTGTACTTCAAGAATTTGCTCAGCATTTGCAGCTGTACCAGATCCTGGTGCACCAACAGATACCTTTTTGCCTTTTAAATCCTCTACAGATTTAATACCTGATTTAGCAGTCGTTACAATTTGGATTGTTTCAGGATAAAGTGTACCAATTGCGCTTACATTATCAATTGATTCACCGTCAAACATTAGTTTTCCGTCTTTTGCATATGAAGCAATATCCGTTTGAGTAAATGCAATTTCAGCATCTCCAGCTTTTAAAGTGGTCATATTCTCTGCCGATGCACCTGAAGTCTCAGCATTAGCCTTTATACCAGTTTCATCAGTAATGATACCAGCAAACGATCCGCCAAGTGGGAAGTATGTTCCGCCAGTTCCACCTGTTAAGATGCTAATATATTCTGGTTTTTCAGCAGTGGAATCCCCACCCTTACCGCCTTCAGTTTTTTCTCCGTCTACTTCCTTTGAACCACCGCCACAAGCAGCTAGAATCATAGAAAGCGCTAACAGTAATACTGTCGCCAGTAAAAAACTTTTCTTTTTCACAACATTTCCCCCTTTTTATAGATTCCAAGTTTTCAGAATATATTCTATCACAATACTAAACATAATTGTCAATAACTACTCTTATATTTCCCAAAATTTTCAACGCATAATATCGATAGTAAATATAAGTGAATTCATTGATATTTAACTTTATTAGTTCCTTTTTAATATCTGAAAAAAAAGTAGATTGATTTCACTTTTCAGCATGATTTTCAAAAAAATAACCATATTATAACAGACATCCTAATTTTTGATCTATTCAACTTCGATCATTACGGTCGCTATCAGTTAAATAGCATTTTTTAAATTTGAAAAAAAGCTTTTCTACTATTCATATGTTAAAATATCAAGAAGAGCTTTACATTTTTATATGGAGGAGACAGCTATGGAAAACACTAGAGGAACAATAAAAGATTTCACATTTTCAAGCAAAGAATTAGGGGAGGATATTGAGCTTCTGGTCTACTTACCAGCTACATATACACCTTTATATAAATATTCCATCATTATTGCCATGGACGGAAAGGATTACTTTCAGTTAGGGAGACTGGGCCGTACTGCAGATGAATTATTGGAAAAACAAGAAATTGAAAATATTATCGTGGTTGGAATTCCTTATAAAAACATTGAGGATCGCAGAAGAAAGTACCATCCTGATGGTGAGCAGCATCAAGCGTTCATTCGCTTCCTTGCTCATGAACTTGTACCCTATATAGACCAAGAATATCCTACTTATCAAATGGGTATGGGACGAGCACTATTAGGAGATTCTCTAGCTGCTACTGTATCATTAATGACTGCGATTCAGTATCCACACACTTTTGGAAAAGTTTTGCTGCAATCACCAATGGTGGATGAAAAAGTAATGAATGCAGTTGAAGGATTTAGTCAGCCGCATTTATTAACTATTTATCATGTTATTGGCAAAGAAGAAACAAATGTTAAAACAACGCTCAAAGTTGAAAAGGATTTTTTATCGCCAAATCGCGAGCTCTCGAAGCTGTTTGCTGATAAAAAATTTCCATATTTCTACGACGAATTCGATGGTGATCACACTTGGACTCATTGGCAGCCAGATCTTAAACGCGCATTGAAAAAAATGTTTTCTTAATGTTTGATTTAGCCTGAGGGTCAATTTGGTTTTTAGTTCAATACGCATAGAAACCATTCCCTCAGGCGAATAGAAGTTTTTTGAAATAACAAATCGATCAAATTTAGACGATAATCATATTATGTTTTCAGCCTTTATACTCATTTTTTATTGTTTTTCCCAATAAAATGAGTTTACTATACTTTATATTTAGAAAATTTGTTATAATAATAAAAATATTTGCAGTCCGTTCTTTCTAATACTATTATCTCAAATAATGAATATGGAGGTCAAAATATGAAATTAGGTATCGTTATTTTTCCATCGAAAAAAATACAGGATTTTGCAAATTCGTATCGAAAACGGTATGATCCAAATTATTCGTTAATTCCTCCACATCTAACATTAAAACCTGCATTCGAAGCATCTGAAGAAGAAATTAAACACTTAACTGCAACATTAGACAAAATATCAAACCACTACAAGCCCTTTCAAATAAAATCAACAAAAATCAGTTCATTCAAGCCTGTTAACAATGTTATTTATTTAAAAATTGAAACATCTGAAGAATTGAACGAACTTCATAAAGTAATAAATGAGAAAATTTCAGAAGAAGTATTAGAATATGCATTTGTCCCTCATATTACAGTTGGACAAAAACTTTCAAATGATGAGCACTCAGATGTTTATGGCTCCTTAAGCTTAAATCAATTTAACTACGAAGGCACAGTAGATCGGTTCCATCTACTCTATCAGCTTGAAAATGGCTCATGGACCGTTTATGAAACATTTCGTCTTGGAAGGGATTAGTGAGGAATGATTGTAAAAATCGTATCAAATGAACATGAACTGCAAGATGCTTTTTCTATCCGTAAAATCGTATTTATAGACGAACAACAAGTTCCAGAGGAAGAAGAAATTGACCAGTATGAAGATTCATCTGTTCACTTTATTGCCTATGAAGGTGACACGCCGATTGGAGCTGGCAGATTCCGCTCGATTGAAGGCATTGGAAAAGTAGAAAGAATTTGTGTCTTGAAGGAACACCGAAAATCCGGTGCTGGAAAAGCTATTATGGAAGAAATTGAAAACTGTGCTAAAAGAAAAGGATTCAATAAATTAAAACTAAACGCTCAGACACACGCAATTCCATTTTATAGTGGATTAGGTTACGAAATTGCTTCTAAAGAGTTTTTAGATGCTGGAATTCCTCACAGAACAATGCAAAAAAGGTTATAAAGAAAACTCGCCGATTGGCGAGCCTTGGAAAGGCGAAGACTGAGGCGTAGTTGCACTTATCGCGCTCATACATGCCACGTCCTGTGGCATTCGCCCGACTAGGACATCCTGTCCGTCGTACTTAATTCCTAAAATTGGCAACTACGTCGGATCATCTTCTGCGCTGGCAATTTATACTTTCTTAACGTGTAAACAAACTTCTGTCACTTTAGACAGAAGTTTTTTTTCATGATTTGCTATGCAAAAGTATTAAAATATCTGCCCTTCCCGGTTATTTCTCCAAATACTCTTTCTATTTCACTATTTTCCAAATGGCTGTGCTGATTACCTCTTAGAAGTTTTTTCGGTACTGTGGAAAAATGCGGTCGATTTTTTTGCTCATATTCAGGAGGATTTGTAGTTGATTTTATTGGTCGGATTGGTACAAATCGATATGGATCATACCTTTTGGAGATATCTCTCTCCGCATACTGGTTATATTCATAAAGTGTAACTGGTGCGATTATGCCCATGGTCACTTCACCCCCTTTTAAAAAACTTATATATGATAGATATACGAGAATGGCATAAGGTTTTTGTACCATTTTTAGAGAAAATCTTTTGTAAGTACAGTTGATTTGTTATGATAGAGTTTGTCTAATGAAAGGCAAAGAAGAGGAAAAAATGATGAAAACTACGATACTGCATAATAAAATGATTCACCTTGATAGAATTGAAAGAGAAACGTTTCAATCCATTTATGAAAATGGAAAAAAGGGACTACTTGTTTGTCCTGCATGTGGAGAAAAGGTTAGGTTCTACATTGGAATTGAAAAAGAGCCTCACTTTTATCATATTATTGATACAGACAAGGAGTGCAAAGATTCAACTCTGTTCGAAACTTCCCCTACCCATGAAGACAGTGAATACTCGGAAATCAACGGATTTAGAATACCTGTATCACGCACCATTACATCAGTGAAGGAATCAGAAATAACTTATAAAAACGCTCAAGCTGTTAAAAATATCCCTCCCTTCACACCGATTAAACAAATGGATGCCAACTTTTCTAATAAGTACATACAGGCTCTAGGGGAATCTGGTATCATGCTTGATCCTGCTCAATCTGGTGCTGTTTCCTGTATCGATGGCCCCCTCCTTGTACTTGCTGGTGCAGGCAGCGGGAAAACAAGAGTATTAACAACGAGAACGGCATTTATGATCTGTGAAAGAAAAATTGACCCTAAATCGATTATGCTAGTAACTTTTACAGCAAAAGCAGCTGCTGAAATGAAGAAAAGACTAAAAATGTATCCTCAAATGGGAGAAATAAGTATTCAGCAAATTGTATCTGGTACTTTCCATAGCATTTTTTATCGAATTTTAGTCTTTCACAATCCAGAAAAATGGGCTTCTCACAAACTATTAAGCAAAGGCTGGCAGCGTGAGCAGCTAATCAAGCAAGTTGGCAGATCATTAAATTTAGATGAAAAGGAATTTGCTTTTGATCTTGCACTCCAACAGATTAGCTATTGGAAAAATTCGCTTATCCCTCCATTAAAGGTTAAAACTGAATCAGCTTGGGAAGAGCGTGCTGCCCTTTTATATGAACAATACGAACAACTTAAAGAAAACGAAGGATACTTTGATTTCGATGATATGCTTGTAGGCTGTTATGTACTATTTCAAAACGAGCCATCAGTTTTGAAAAAATACCAAGATCGCTTTCAATATTTATTAATTGATGAGTTTCAAGATATTAATAAAGTGCAGTACGAACTTATGAAAATGATATCGGATAAAACGAAAAATATATGCGCTGTAGGTGATGATGATCAATCTATCTATGCATTTCGCGGCAGCGACCCGAAATACCTTCTAGATTTTGAAAAAGATTTCCCTGGTGCTAATATTATGAAGTTAAATCAAAACTACCGTTCGGCCCATGAAATTGTTGCTTCAGCAAATCAAGTAATTGTTCAAAATAAACTACGGCATAGCAAGAAAATGAGTGCTCAGTTTTTAGGTAAAAACCTGCCAATCCTCTTTTTTCCATATGATGAGGAAGAAGAAGCAACCTCAATTGTAACTGACATTCAAGATAAAATAGCACTTGGCTTTGAACCACAAAATTTTGCTATTCTTTTCAGGACAAATTCAGGAAGTCGAGCAATATTCGAACGCTTAGCTAATTCAAGCCTCCCTTTTAAAATTGAACAGGATGCTGTGTCCTTTTATGACCGCTTTATTGTAAAGAGCATGCTTTCATTTTTACAATTATCCATCAATGAAGAGGATCAAAATGCGATTACAAATATTCTCCCTGCCTTATTTGTAAAGCATACAGCCTCTAAGGATTTAATTGCTGAAAGTATTTTAAAGGATTGCTCTTTGCTTGAATGTTTGAAATACATTAAAACAGGCTTTTCTTTCCAAGAGAAAAAATTGAGAAAGGTCATACCAGTCATCCGATCCATATCAAAGTTGTCACCTTTATTAGCCATTACAACGATTGAAAAAGAACTTGGCTATCAGGACTTTATTAAAAAGCGGGGAAATGAAGGCAATAAAATGGAAAGGGGTTCTGATGATCTAAAGGACCTTAAGGTAGCAGCAAAAAATTTCACAACAATCCAAGAGTTTTTAGACCATGTGGAACATATGAGAGCAATGAATAATGAAATAAAGCAAATGAGTAAAAAAAATCATAATGCGATTACCTTAAGTACAATACATCGAGCTAAAGGACTTGAATATAAGGTTGTATATATTATTGGGGCTAATGAAGGAATACTCCCCCATGAATATGCTTTAGAATCGTATCGTAACGGAGATTATTCTCCAATTGAAGAGGAACGTCGGCTTATGTATGTCGCGATGACAAGGGCGATGGAGTATTTATACATTTCAATCCCTGAAAAAAATCGCGGCAAAAAATCCTATCCTTCAAGATTTCTATCACCCATTACAAATATTCATAGGATTAAATAAAGTGAAACTTCCATCAGTGGGGGTTTTTCGACGCACAGGACGTGCTAGTGCCGACGTTGCCACAGGACGTGGCGTTCTTAGTCTGCTTTCATCCCCCACTGATGGTTAGTTGCGGCCCACAGGAAGTGGGTCACGCAGACGTTGCCACACGATGTGGCGCTTTTAGTCTGTGTTCATTTTATGGGCCTTTACGGGCAGTTGATCCCCCACTTAGGTTTCTTTGATTCTCTCGCAACCTTGTAGTGGAGGGTCTTACTGCCCGTTAATCTGCGATAAACAACAAGGGCCTGGATATCAATCTCACCAGGTCCCTCTTAATGAATTTCATTATTTTTTATTTATCATTTGTGATAGCGTTCCAAAATCAAGCTGTTTGCCTTCAGTGACAATTGACTCGACAATTTTATCCTCTGTTTCTTTTGATACTTCCCGATTGGCAATTTGAGATACTCTCCGAATAACACTTCTTACTGTTTTTTCATCTTTAAAGTTTGCATTCTGTAAAGAGCTTGCTAAATCAAAAACATCCTTCATATTAACGCCTGTTTTCTTTTCAATATTTTTGAAGAAATTATTATCCATCCTTTTAGTCACGCCCCTTCCTAAACTACTGTATATAGTATGAACATGGGCAAAAAAGGTGAATGAGTTAGACACTTTTTCCATTTTATAATAAGAAATACTCAAAAAATAATTTTATATTACTTTTTCGAAGTATAAAGGGACCGAAATTTGACTTCAATGAACACTTAGGAAAAGGCTATGTTTAAATTTCCCTCTTGAGTTCTACTGCAGGCACTCAGCGATAGCGGTGCTGGAAGCCACCTGATCCTGGGCGGTCTCCCTTTGACTTAAAAAACTTAGCGCTTTGCCAAGTTTTTTGTGCGAATGATTAGATTTTCTTTTGTGATATTCTAAGCAGAAACTTTATCTATTAGCTATGTAAAACAGCTTAAGATTATGGACAAGCACCTAAAACTGTCATTTCTAGATAAATTTCAAAGAAATCAATCGATTATAGGAAAACAAATACAGATGTTTATCCCTTTGGTTTAAAAAGCAATGCACCAATAAAAGCAAAAATGATCGCTGCTGATATTCCAGAGCTTGTTACTTCAAACATTCCAGTTAGTACACCTACAATCCCATGCTGTTCCGCTTCTTGCAATGCCCCATGAACAAGAGAGTTACCAAAACTTGTAATAGGAATTGTAGCCCCTGCCCCAGCAAAATCAATTAATGGCTCATAAAGTCCAAAGCCATCTAATACTGAACCAATTACAACTAGCAGGCTTAATGTATGTCCTGGTGTTAATTTCGCAACATCAAACAGTAATTGGCCAATTACACAAATGAGACCCCCAACAATAAATGCCCATATAAACATTGGCAGCATGTACATATCCCCCATTCATTTAGTTATTCATCTCAATAGAAACAGCATGAGCAATACATGGAATCGTTTCGTTTTGCTGAAAGGTAAGCGGTGACAAAAGAGCGCCAGTCGCTACGACAAGAATTCTTTTGTAAGCTCCTTGCTTCATTTGATTCAGTAAATGCCCATATAATACGGTTGAAGAGCACCCTGCTCCGCTCCCACCCGCATTTACGGGCTGATCCTCTTTAAAGATCATTAATCCACAATCTTGAAATTTCCCCTTATCAATCCTAAGTCCAGCGTTTGTTAATAATTCATATGTTGTACTATGACCAATCTTCCCTAAATCTCCTGTGACAATAAGATCATAGTAGGAAGGATCTACTTGCATATCTTTAAAATGAGCGGTAATTGTATCAGCCGCCGCTGGAGCCATTGCCCCTCCCATATTAAACGGATCAGTTAACCCCATATCAACGACCTTACCAATTGTCGCTGAAGTTGTAACAGGTAAATTTTGGCTTCCTGAATTTTCTTTAATGATAGCTACACCTGCACCGGTAATCGTCCATTGGGCGGTCGGCGGCTTCTGGCCCCCGTACTCAGTTGGATATCTAAACTGCTTTTCAACTGATGCATAGTGGCTTGATGCACCTGTAAGAATATATTTTGCCCCTTTGTTATTAATAATGAAAGATGAAAGAGCAAGTCCCTCCATTGAAGTAGAACATGCCCCAAATATTCCAAAGTATGGAATCTGATTTGTTCTTGCACTAAGGCTTGTTGGGGTAATTTGATTAATTAAATCCCCTGCTATAAAAAAATGAATATCCTCTTTCAATATATTTTCTTTTTTTAATGCAGATTGACAAGCTTCTTCTATTAATACTCGATGTGCCTTTTCATAGGAATCCTGTCCCATCCATAGATCATCGTGAAGAATATCAAAATCCTCCGCAAGCCTACCATTTGCCTCAAAAGGACCTCCAGAAACTCCAGTTGCAGCGATAACAGGCCGATTTTGAAATACCCAGGATTGCTTTCCTTTCAGCATTACAAAACCCCCCATTGAATTAAGATTGTTTTAATTAAAGCAACTACAAATGCTGAAAACACACCAAATAGGATGACGGAACCTGCGAGTTTAAACATATTCCCACCTACACCTAGGACAAATCCTTCGGTACGATGCTCAATTGCTGCAGAAATAACCGCATTTCCAAAGCCCGTTACAGGTACAGCTGTACCTGCTCCGCCAAATTGAGCTAAATGATCATATATTCCAAATCCTGTTAACAGCATAGAAAGAAACACCATCGTCGCTACAGTAGGGTTTCCTGCAGTTTGCTCTGTGAAATTAAAGAAGTATATATAAAAATAAGTAATAGCCTGTCCAACCGTACAAATGAGGCCACCCACCCAAAAGGCTCTAATACAATTTTTAATAATTGGCCTTTTAATCTCATGTTTCTGTTGAAGTACTTGATATTTTTGTTGCTCAGGTGTCAAATTCTTTTTATCCTTCCCCATTATGGTTCTCCTTTCTTATGTCAACTCTTGCTTTAGCTTTATAATTTTTTTTAACTCTTTATTTGCTTTTTCTTGAGAAAAATTAGGATCCTTCATTTTTTCATTTAACTTAACTGCCTCGAGAAAAATTTTATAATCACTTGAAACGGTAAAGTTCTCATCTGGGTATTTTTTCTCTAGCATTTCATTCATTTTTTTCTCAATCTTTTTCATTTGAAAACGATAAAAATGTTTTACTTTGTAAGCGACTAGAGTGTCTTTCTTTCCTTTTACAATTGCTACATCATATAACTCCTTCATGGACGCAATATCATGTTTGATGCTCTCAACTAAATCAAGGTCTTCTTTCGTGTTTTTTTCAATCAATGCAGGACTCGGATTCGTTGTTTTGATCAGAGCAAGCTCACTATCCTTTGAATCTTCACCCATCCCACAACCAGTTAATCCTAATAATATAATTGGAGTCATTATGAAATGTTTTGTCCTCATAAACGGTCCCTTCTCTAAATAAAATCATTGTTTCCGAATAAAAATATTCGTGCTCTCACGTAAAAGTATTTCTGTAAGTATATTGTCCTCGAAATCCTGTGAAATTATGAATAAACGGATAAGTACATATAAAGCCAAATAATGTAAATAAAAAACAATCGCATTCAGGTCAATTAAAGGACAATTATTCCTGAAATGTTAAATCGTAAGCTTTTTTTTGTCGAGCTAGACATAAAGAAAACTCGCCGATTGGCGAGCCTTGGAAAGGCGAAGACAAAGGCGTAGTTGCACTTATCGCGCTCATACATGCCACGTCATGTGGTATTCGCCCGACTAGGACATCCTCGTAAAAGCTATCGCTTTTCCTTCGTGCGATGTTAATCGCTATCGAAGCCTTCCATGTCCTGCCCGTTGTAATTAATTCCTAAAATTAGAAACTTCGTCGAATCCTCTTCTGAGCTAACAATCTATTCTTAACGTGTAAAAAAACCGAGGTCTCCGGCAATAAATTAAGTATTCTTTTTTGTTTTCTTTCCACATCCACACCCTTTTTTCTTCTTTGGTGATTGTTGTATTGGAGTTTTCAGCGGCTGTGAATTTTCCTTTAACATAAAGTTATCCTCCTTTTTATTATTTCTGTAAAACCATCCTCTCATATACTTTATGAAAAACCGATGAGCTTGTGTAAAGAAGCAGCCTAATAAAGTTTTTTTTTACATTATATTCATACGGACTAATTTATTCATTTAACAATTTTTGGACAATTGTTTCGATTATCGCTGCAAGGCCTGCAACGGCCAAAACGATCATTATTGGGACAGCAATTGTATAAAAGAAAAAATATAAAAAATACAAAATAACAGAAGTCCATACACCAGTACACCAATAACAGCTGAGCAATTCTCCGAAAAATCTGCGAATGCCCCTATCTTTTGGAATGATATATACTTCCATGTCACCTACTTCATTCTTCTCCTCTCTTTCATCAAAAAATGGCCTTCTAATAAATTCAGTAATTTTGTCATATACCATTAACCTTGTCAGGCGAAAGCTTGCTAAGGCTAAAATCATAAGTTCCATAAATGATAAATCCAAATTTATTCCACCTTCCTTAAAAAAACACCTATTTTTTTATAAAACAAGGCGTTTGTCCGTTACCCATAGGGCACTTTAGCAATATGTTATTAGTGTAGTATCACAAGAATCAAACAAGGAGGAAATAAAATGGGTTGTGGAAAAAAAGACGACTTCAAAGGCAATAGCTGTGTATGTGAAGTAGTTCGTGCGATAAAAGATATTCAAGATAATGCAGAAGAAGTATGTGAATGTCCTTCTAACTGTTTTCTAGAACCACTTGGAGCTATCTCACCTTCTGCTAATAGAAAAAATTCTCACCCAGATACACGTGTTTTTGTTCTAAAGACAGCAGATGGTTCGCCATTCCATGCGTTCTTCAAAGGAAATGACTGTGCATGTGTCTCAATCTTTTTCCGTGTAGAAGATGTATTTGACAACTGCTGTGCAGTGCTGCGAGTTCTAGAACCAATAAATCGGAAGCCTGGGCCAGATAAAACGGTTAATTTAGCGGATGATTGCTGCATTGATTTGAAAAAAGTCTGTGAAGTTGACAATTTCCGTAGTACAAATGACTGTGTAACAGTTGATTTGAAGTGCTTCTGCGCTGTTCAATGTATTGCCGACGTAGATTTAGATGTATGTGAGTAATGTTGAAACAAAAAAGAAGCCAGTCGTCCCTATACGGCTGGCAATTTTTTGTCAACAAAGAAGTTCACTCTACATAGCCGCCAATTCCCTGGAATTTTTTGGGTATTATCTTCTTAACCCTACCATTCTTATTTCTTTTAAGGCTTGAATTTCAATAGATTGGCTTTTCCCATCAAACAGTTTTATTTCTATTGTTTCATCGTTTTTTCCAACGAAAGTTCCTCTCCAAGAATTCTGTTCTGTTTCAAAAATACAAGGGACAGGCGGCAATTGCTTTGGAAACTCATTTAAATAATCAATTCGCTCTAAATTATTCATTTCTTTGAAGCTTTTTAGTCGTTTAAAAGAAGGAGTAAGCTTCATTTTAGGCTTCGATTCAAATGAAGAAGAGCTGATATTTTTGCTGTTTTTTTCTTCAATTGATTCAATTGATTCAATTACTTCATGAACCATATCACTATCCTTGATCTCCATTTCAGCTTTTTTCAATTCACTTACTTCTATTTCGTTACTTAAAATCTCTTCCTTTGACGAAGGGAGACTTGTATTTACTCCTATTGGATGAGCGGCGGACATCTCCAATTGATTTTCAGCTCTTTTACTTGAATAAATTTCCTGCATATTTCTTACTGGTAATTGTGTTACAGGCTGCTGAATATAAAATAAGGGAGCTTTTTGTTTCTTTTTTAGCATCTTCCTCAACCTCCACATACAAATGGGTTCACACTATATGTATGCAAAACATAGGATTTCGTTTCCAGCAACTATAGAAAATTAAAAACAAAAAACCGCCTCACGATTCGGAAGCGGCTTAATAATTTCTTCAGTATTAAAGAATATGATATCCTGAATCAACGTGAATATTTTCACCTGTAATACCACGTGACATATCACTGAATAGGAAAACAGCTGTATCTCCAACCTCTTCTGGAGTTGTTGTTCTACGAAGTGGAGAGTGTTCTTCGATTTCCTTTAAGATAGAGTTGAAATCACTAACTCCTTTTGCAGAAAGCGTGCGAATTGGACCTGCAGAGATGGAATTGACACGGATACCCTCTTTTCCTAGGTCGCTCGCTAAGTATTTAACACTTGCATCAAGTGAAGCTTTTGCAACACCCATAACATTATAGTTTTTGATCGCACGTTCACCACCAAGATATGTTAAGGTAACAATGCTTCCACCCTCTGTCATTAAATCCTTTGCTTCCTTCGCTACAGCAGTTAATGAATAAGAACTAATATTGTGAGCTAGTAAAAAGCCATCTCTCGTTGTATTCATATAATCGCCCTGCAATTCTTCCTTATTAGCAAAAGCAATACAATGTGCAACACCTTGTATCGTACCAGCCTGCTCTTTAATCTCTGCAAAGCATTTTTTAATATCTTCGTCACTTGTTACATCGCATGGCAAAATAAGTGAATTGGCATCTTCTAGAGATTCAGCTAATTCACGTACACTACTCTCCAGACGCTCGCCTGCATATGTAAAAATTAATCGTGCACCTGCATGATGAAGCGATCTCGCAATTCCCCATGCAATACTTCTTTTATTCGCAACACCCATTACAACATAAGTTTTTCCTTTTAATGAAAGAGTCATATCAAATAGCCTCCTAAATTATCACATGTTATTAGTACCTAGTACTAATTTTACTATAAATAATTTAAAAAGAAAAGGATATTTAAAAAGGTCAAACCCAGCTCTCATGATAATTAGCTGATTTGACCTTCTTTTTTAACAGTTTTCACAAAACTCAAGTTCCCGTTTCAATTCATCAGCATATTCTTTAGTACCAGTAACGATCAGCCTATCATTCATCTGCAGCTCTGTATCCCCATGAGGAACAATTGAGTCATGACCTCTAAAAATTCTTACAAAAATAACATCCCCAGTAAAAGGGAACTCCCTTAAAGTCATCCCTTTAAATTGATCATTTAATAATTCAATTTCATACAAAGCATGTTCTTGATTGGTTAATATATTCATGATGCTTGGAGATTCAATTAATGCTCTAAGCAATGTTTTCTGTGACAATAATACTGAGAACACTTCTATATCAAATTCTTTCATACTTTCCTGTAAATCAGGGCTTTCAAGCCGGCAAATGACACGCTCGACACCTTTTTCTTTAAAAGCAATTGCTAGCGTTGCGTTCATTTCTTCATCACCAGTAGAGATGACCACGATATCTGTTTTAATTAAATCTTTTTCTTCAAGATTTTCGAAAGAATAATTATCTAATTCGATAATTTCGAATAAAGAATCGGCAATATTTTTATCAGCCTTCTCCTGTTTTTTATGATATAGAGTCGCTTCATAATGGTTTGAGTTGAGCTCCCGATAAACAGGCAGCGTCAACTGATTCGCACCGATAAAAGCTACCTTTATTGTCTTCTCGGCATTAGCCTCTCTTGGAAATAACTTTTTAAAAACCACAGGTGTAAAAACACTAGTAATAACCGCAACAAGAATTAATGTTCCACTCATTTCAGCTGTAATAACCCCTAATCTTTCTCCTATTGTTGCAGAGGCAATTACGAGCGACAATGTAGAGGTTAATAAAAACCCGGAAGCAATAACGGTTTTCATGTCATACCATCTCTTTAGGAAATAAACAGGAATTATCTTGGACAAAAGTAACCCGATAAGCAAAAGCGGTATAAGCATCAATAATTTTTTATCACTAAATAAGGACCAAATGTTTAAATCTACCCCAACCATGACAAAGAATATTGGGATTAAAAAACCGTAGCCAAACGAATCTAGCTTATGGACCATTTCTTGATTCGGTGCTAGTAGCGAAACAAGAACACCTGCTAGAAAAGCACCTAAAATATTTTCTGCTCCTACTGATTCAGATAGAGCCACGAGTAAGATGATAAGTGTAAATACAGCTCTTGTTCCGATTTGAACAGTACCAGCCCGCATAGATTCAACAAATTTGCGATTTTTAAACCTTCTGCCGACAAAATAGAGCAGCACTCCTGCTGCAAAAAGGATAAGCAGCAGCCATACGTTTCCTTCACCGCCATCATATAATGAAGCAAATACAGCTAATAAAATCATCGTAACAAGATCCGCGATAACCGCAATTAACAAAATGATTTGTCCAATGCCAGTTTTCATTAGATGAGCTTCTTTTAAGGTAGGGACAACAACCCCTAATGATATTGTAGAAATAATTAACGTCATTAAAAAGGCATTGTCAATAAATCCAGCCAATACAAACAAATAAGATAAGCCTAATGAAATAAGAAAAATGCCTCCAAAAATAATTGACGAAACCAAAAAGGAATTCGGTTCTAATTTTCCACTTGGCAACATCTCGCGCTTTTTATTGCCAGTGAATGCAGAAAAGTCAATTTCTAAGCCGCTAAGAAACATTAGAAAAATAAAACCTAATGTACTTAGGGTTTCAAGCCACATATCTGGATGTACAATATCGAATCCGCTCTTACCTATCACAAGACCCATTATTATTTCAGCAACAACAACAGGGATAAAATTCAGCTTAAAACGATGCAATATAATTGGTGTTAGAAAAGCAATGCTAATAACAATGACAAGAGAAGCAACAGAAACTCCTTGTTCTTCCATCAAATTCCTCCCTTTCAGCATTTTCAAAAAGACAATACGGCTTTACGTTCGCAAGTGGGTCATTACACCCTACTTTGGTAAAAAGTTCAAAAATAAATTTGCGATGCTAAAGTAAATTAAAATACTTATAATATCATTAATTGTTGTGATAAATGGACCTGATGCAACCGCTGGATCAATTTTGAATTTATGCATAGCTAATGGAATAATGGCTCCAGCTAAAGTTGCAATAATTAAAGTACAAAAAATCGAAATTCCTACTAGAATTCCCAGAAATATATTACCTTTCCAAATAAAAATGGTGATCGTAACAAGAATTCCACATATCGTACCAGTAATTAGCCCTGTACCAGCTTCTCTAAGAATTAATTTGAGCCTACTTTCTTTTTCTAAATCACCAGTAGCGATTCCACGGACAACAACAGCTAACGCTTGTGTACCAGTATTACCAGCCATGCCAGCAATTAGCGTAATAAACGCACCTAAAATAGCCGCTTTTTCTAATGTCGCTTCAAATCGGGCAGCAAGGCTTGCTGTTCCCATCCCAAGATATAGTAATATTATCAACCATGGCAGACGCTTTTTTGCAGCCGATAGAGGACTGCGGTCAATCGTATCCATGTCTGAAACCGCAGCAAGCTTCGAGTAGTCATCTGATGCTTCTTCTTCCATAACATCCATTACATCATCAACGGTAATAATTCCCAAAAGATGGTTTTGAAAATCAACAACAGGAAGCGCGAGAAAATTATAATCCTTAATTTTCCTGGCAACTTCCTCTTGGTCATCTCCTACAGATACAGAAACAATACGATCATTCGTAATTTCTGAAATCATCGTATCATCATCATTAACAATTAAATCTCTTAGCGAAATAACACCAGCCAATCTTTTTTCATCATCTAAAACATAAATATAATAAATAGTTTCTGCTTTTGGCGCTTCTTTTTTTAGAATATACATCGCAGATCGGACCGTTTGATTGGCAGAAATCGATATGAAATCTGTTGTCATTATACTTCCAGCTGTATATTCCTCATAGTGAAGAAGCTCCTTTATTTCCTGTGCCGCCTCTTCATCCATAATCGTTAAATAGCTGACAACCTGATCTTTTTCAAGTTCATTTAAAACGTCAACTGCATCATCAACGTACATTTTAGAAATCATTTCTGCTGCATAATTTGGAGTCATTTCTGCCAGGACATCTTGATAGTTGTCATCGCCCATTTCTAGATTCTCAAACAGTGTTGCCATCTCTTCAGGAGAAAGATAATGATAAATCCTTTCCCTTGTTTCCTCATCCAATTCCTTAAAAAATGAAGCTTGATCATAAGGGTGTAAATCTAAAAATTCATCTCGAAATTTTTCCATATCTTCATTTTGTAAAGAATCGATTAATAAATCCTTATCCATATGATGGACATCCTTTTCATTCACTGCCTCTTCCATCATTATTACCTCCTCTCCTACAAATACAATACTTCATAATACTAGCAAATCTTAAATTAATTGTCGCTCCATTTTAATATTCTTTTCTAATCAAATGTTCCTTTTATATAGAAAAACATTGAGTTTTCCAAGTCAATTCAGTAAATGTAATAGTTATATTTATGCGAACATATTTGTACATGCTTTATCAAATCTTCTCATCCACTTTTGTACGTAAATAAATTTAAACTCTCCTGTTAGCAAAAAAATATTATCTTTATTTTCCCAAATCCCCTTTAACATCAATTAATAACTTCTCCTTTATACAGGATAAAACATTTATAAATTGTTATGATAATAAAAAATGCATAAATTCTCAACTAAAATCTTGAAGAATATTTTCAATTAGCACATGAATTTTGTTCCATTTTCTACTAACGAAAAAAGGAGTATTTTAATGAAGCTTGATATTATCGGTGATATCCATGGCTGCTTTGATGAATTTCAGGAACTCACCATTCTACTTGGCTATGATTGGAAAAAGGGATATCCCATACATCAAGATACTAGAAAATTAGCCTTTGTAGGTGATTTAACAGATCGTGGTCCCCAATCACTAAAGGTAACTGAAATCGTTTGGAAGCTTGTCAAAGAATCATTAGCCTATTACGTACCAGGTAACCATTGCAATAAGCTTTACCGTTTCTTTTTAGGGAATAAAGTAAAGCTGACCCATGGATTAGAAACGACAGCTGCTGAGTATGATTCATTGGATGAAAAAAGCAAACAGACAATCCGTAAAAATTTTATGAATCTATATGAAAATGCGTCTCTTTATGAGGTTCTAGATGATGGCAAGCTGGTAATTGCCCATGCAGGCATAAGGCAAGATTATATTGGTCAGCACTCTGCTAAAGTAAAAACCTTTGTTCTTTATGGAGATATAACTGGAGAAAAAAATCCAGACGGCTCCCCAGTTCGTCGTGACTGGGCTAAGCAATACAATGGGGATGCTGTTATTGTGTATGGTCATACTCCTGTAGAGGAAGTTCGTATTGTTAATAATACGTATAATATCGATACAGGAGCCGTTTTCGGCAATAAATTAACCGCTCTAAAGTATCCTGAAATGGAATTTGTATCAGTTTCATCAAGTATGCCATTTGTGGAGGAGAAATTTCGTATATTTTAATATCTTTCCGAGGAAAATTAAAGACTTCGATTAACGATGTTAATTGATAATTAGCGTACAAATGAAAGAAAAGCCGGGATCACCGGCTTTTGTTTGTTTCAAAGCAATTGCATCATATCGATTGGCAGTTCTTGCTTGAAAAATATATTTTTCTCTAAAAATGGGTGATAAAACGAAAGCATACAGCAGTGCAAAGCCTGTCGAGTAAGCAAGTCTACATCTCCCCCATATAGGTCGTCACCAATTAAAGGATGTCCTATATGAGACAAATGAACACGAATTTGATGAGTACGTCCTGTTTCAAGCTTCAATCTTACATGGGTATACGAATCCAAACGGCGAATTACCTTAAAGCGTGTACAAGCATACTGACCAGTTTGACTGACTTCTCGTTGAATAATACTATCACTTTTTCGAGCAATTGGCTGCTCGATTACACCATGATCGGCTAATATTAAGCCCTCAGCTAATGCTTCGTACTCCCTATTTATTCTACCGCGTCTTTGCTGCTCACTTAAAAGGTGATGAACATGACGATGTTTGGCTACAAGGACAATTCCAGATGTATCACGATCAAGTCTTGTCACAATATGAGTTGTTGCCTTTAACCCAATTTGTTCGTAATATCCGATTAAAGCATTTGCTAGGCTGCCTGTTGGATGCTCCCTTGAAGGAATCGTACTCATACATGCTTGTTTATTTACAACGATAACGTAATCATCTTCATACAAAATATCTAATGGAATTTTCTCGCCTTTTACTCCCTCACTCGGCATTTCCTCAGGGAACTTAATAACTAAAACGTCACCTCGTTTTAGAGTGTATCTTACCGTTTCTTCTTTTTCATTTACGGAAATACTACCACCTTTAAATTTAATATCCGTCAAAGCTGTTTTTGAAATCTCTTTTTCTTTCAAAAAGTCTTTAATGAGCTTATTTTCATCATTGGAGGTAATTTTCCACTTCAATTGAAATCTTGACATCCGATCTATTCACCTTTTCATTAATCTGCAACGAATGAGTCATGGACTCTTTTCCAGAATGGAAATGGACGGAAGCGCGCGAATCGGATTTTTTCATCGGCCACTCGGAATTGGATAGATTTCACATCTTTATGGAGCAGAGTTAGATGATCGATCGTTATTTGAAAGTCTGGCTGGTTCACCGGCTTTAGCATACAAGTATGGTGCGCTGGAAGAACTAGAGGAGATCCGACTGTCCGGAAGACTTTATTATTGATAGAAGCCATTTCAGCAATTTGAATGGCAGATAGGGATGGATGCAAAATCGCTCCTCCTAATGCTTTATTATAAGCAGTACTTCCAGAAGGAGTTGAAACGCAAAGTCCATCTCCTCTAAACCGTTCAAAATGTTGACTGCGAATTTCTACATCCATTACAAGGGTGGCGTCTACTGCTTTTACAGTTGATTCATTCAAAGCTAGATATCTAGTTTCTCTACCCCCATGCTCGTATCTAATAATAACCTCAAGCAGCGGGTATTCACTTACCTGAAAGGGGGTTTTCGCGATAGCAATGACAAGCTTTTCAATTTCTTCTGGTACCCAATCCGCATAAAACCCAAGATGTCCTGTATGTATCCCGACAAACGCCGTTTTGTCCAGCCGGCCAGTATAGCGGTGAAAGGCGTACAATAAAGTACCATCCCCGCCAATAGAGACGACAATATCAGGCTGCTCTTCATCATAAATAAGATCAAAATCCAATAAATAAGTTTTCATTTTATGCATGAGTGCATTTGATTTATTATCGCCTTTTGAGGTAATGGCAAATTTCATCGTACTTGAGCTCCTTTTGAATTATTACTGTGATTAATGTATTATTCATGCTGGCTTTCTTTATTTCTCGTAAAGAAGGCCTGTGCTTCCTGGATTTCTCCCCGAATAAGTGACATCTCTTCATCAAGCCTAAAAGCCGCTTCTGCTGCCCGTTGAAGTCTCATCTGAATATCTTCAGGGAACTGTCCTTTATATTTATAATTTAAAGAATGCTCGATTGTTGCCCAAAAATTCATCGCTAAAGTGCGGATTTGGATTTCTACTAAAATCTTCTTTTCCCCTTTTATCGTTTGGACTGGATAGCGAATGACAACATGATAGGAGCGGTAGCCGCTAACCTTTTTATGAGAAATGTAATCCCTTTCCTCCACAATCTCAAAGTCATTACGATTCCTTAGTAACTCTACTACCATTTTAATATCATCCACAAACTGGCACATCATCCGTAAACCTGCAATATCCTGCATCTCAGTATCTAGCTTATCTAATGAAATACCTTTTTGATTTGCCTTATCCAAAATACTTGCACACGGCTTGACCCTTCCAGTAACAAATTCTATTGGAGAATGACATGCATCTTGCTCAAATTGTTTTCTCATTCCCTTTAACTTAACCTTTAGTTCCTCGACCGCCTGTTTATATGGAGCTAAAAATTCATCCCAATTCTTCACGTCATACAACACCTCATCTTAGAAAAGCGCAAGCGCTTCCGAACAATCAAATGACAATTGTTCGTGTGTTAATTATTCATAGCCTTTGTGCTCAGCCTTAGGTATAGCACAAGACGAGCCTCTCGGAAAGGAGTTCTTTACCTTTCTTGGAGGATTGACCGAAATGTGTAGGTGACTGTTCAGGGACGACCGCATAAGGCTAGCCCTTATGGAAGGCTCTCTTTACCTTCAAAAAGGTGTTGGCTAGACTTTTGTCCCTAGGAGTCGCAATTAGACAAGCTTGTGACCTTGAGGTCTACAAAAACGCGACCTCCTCTTAAAAAGCTTTCCTTGTCCTGTCGCATTGTCTACATTAGTACGTCCTATACGTCGGAGCGGCTGCTTGCGCTAAACATTTCTCTAACTCGAAAAAGTTTTATCTTTCCTATTCTCAAATAACTTGGCTTTCGCCAAATCCATTTGATGAATGCCTAGTTTTACTTATGCGACCTTCTTAGAAGAGGCTTCATCGAAACTTCACATCCACTATAGGATGATAATAAGCTTTCCTATTTACTTAGAAAATGCTTTCTACTTTTTCGACCATTGTCTCTCCGTAATTACTATTTCCTTTTATATTCTCAATCAAATAGCTTAATTCCTCAATAAACCCCGGAAGATGGATACGTTCATGTCGATTACTCAAAAATACAGACATATTTAAGTCGATGGCCCTCTTTAGCTGAACCCAAATAATATCAGGAATTGATACATATGTATAATCATCATTCTGATCTGTTATGTAAATAAACGAAAGGTTATCTGAATCAACTAACATTTGCTCCATAGGCTTTAAATCTTTAATGGAGCAGCCATCTTCCGCCATAAGTTCAACCTCATTTTGATTCTCATTATATACAATATCAATAATTAACATTTTCTTTTTCATCTTTTCAACCTCCAAACTCTTAATTTATTTTATCGCAGATTTAATTTTCAAGCCAACTAAAATTGCTGTATTCTCGAAAAAGCTGTGATGAACTGGATGAACTGCCCTGATTATTGCATTGCGACAATTAAGTAAGAAAGAGATAATAAGAGTAATGGCCATAGCGAAAGGATGAAGAATTTTGTCTCAAAACTTAGAAATAGAGTTTAAAAATATCATTACTAAACAGGAATTCGAAAAGTTAAAAAACTATTTTCAATTAAAGAATGATCACTTTTTTACCCAAGAAAATCATTATTTTGATACTAAAGAATTTGCTTTAAAGCAACGCGGCTGTGCTCTAAGAATTAGGCAAAAAGATAATAAATATGAACTAACATTAAAGCAGCCTTATCAGGATGGGCTTTTAGAAACAAATGAATGGATTGATCCTTTATCTGTAGAAAAAATGTTTCAAACGGGAGAAGTAATAAATATGCCAATTCGAAGCCTAATAAAAAAAATGAATATTGATCTAAGTCAAATTCAATATTTTGGTTCATTAACAACAAATCGAGCTGAACGAGTATATGAGCACGGATTAATTGTATTAGATCATAGTTACTATTTAAATAAAGAAGATTTTGAGATAGAATATGAAGTAAGTAATAGAAAAAAAGGACAAAACACCTTTTTTACCCTACTAAAACAGTTAAATATACCTATTCGTGAAACTGAAAATAAAATTAAGCGTTTTTACAATGAAAAATATAATCAACAAACTCAATTTTAAAGGAGAAGCACGATCATGAATGTTGAGCAATTAAAAGTAATGTTTGAACTGCAGGCATTAAAAAACTTTGGCAGTTCACCAGCATCAGGAAATCAAAGTCTATTATTTCAGGAGCTGCTGACGAGTTTATTAGGAAATCAAACTCTTCCTACAGAATCCATACAAGATGAAACAGCATTAGTAGACGAAGATTTTGACTTTAATTTAAATAAGCCACTTTATTCACTGAATGGACAGGCTTTACCTCCTGCAAGTATGACAAAAATTTCAGGATCTAATCAAAATTTTGATGAAATAATAGAGCAAGCTTCAGCGCTTTATCAGATACCAACCAAGCTGTTAAAATCCGTTATTAAGCAAGAATCGAACTTTAATCCAAATGCTATTAGTCATACTGGGGCATCAGGTCTTATGCAATTAATGCCAGAGACGGCAAAATCCCTTGGGGTTAAAAACATTTTTGATCCAAAAGAAAACATTTTTGGCGGTGCGAAATATTTACGCCAAATGCTTAATAAATATGATGAAAATATTGATTTAGCATTAGCTGCCTATAATGCTGGACCTGGAAATGTTGATAAGCATGGCGGCATTCCCCCTTTTAAAGAAACAAAGAACTATGTTCAAAAAATAAAAAATTCCTTTTTAGCATAGAAAAACGGAATTGCCTTCGAAAATTAAAAAACAGCTTGTTCCTTCGATGTGTATTCACTGAAGCGTTCCTAAGTGAACATGCCAACAGTAGGAGAATCCTGTACATCGGGGTAGGCGCTCCTCCTAAAAGCTGCAGCTTTTAGTCGTGTGATGCATTTGCTGCCGAACTTTATTTTGTAGAGCTAGATATTTCATTAACTCAAAAAGTTATATTATTCCAATAGTCCATTATATAAAATGGACTTTTTTTTTGCTACTCAAAATAGCTTATTTAAGCCATCTCGATTTTTTGAGAGCTATTTGTTTGAGATATAAATCGCACATTGATAGAATGTAAGAGATTCCAGATTATTTGAAGCTGGAGAAATTGATTATTATAACGCATATAAGGGAGAATTTATTAATGGTCGAGAAAATGCCTACACCTTTCGACGCGATCGGAGTGGAAACACTTCATCTTATTGTAGAAAAATTTTATCATCGCGTGGGACAACATCCTGATCTCGCTCCAATTTTTCCAAGTGACTTAACGGAAACTGCCAGAAAGCAAAAACAATTTTTGACTCAGTATCTGGGAGGACCGCCTTTATATACATCTGAGCATGGCCATCCCATGCTACGTGCCCGACATATGCCTTTTGAAATAACAGAGACGAGAGCAAGAGCATGGCTTCTATGTATGAAAGAAGCAATGGATGAAGTTGGACTTGTAGGGCAAGTTAGAGAAGACTTTTATTCCAGACTCTTTTTAACAGCACAGCATATGATTAACACATCTGAAAATGAATTGATGAAAGGTGAGAATTTGTGAACAATCAGGAATCATTCGAATTAAAGCCGACATCACCTCATTGTCATGGCAGTGAAAAAAAGCCGCTTGAATTGTACATGTTCATTGACCCTCTTTGTCCAGATTGCTGGGCTCTAGAACCCATTATCAAAAAGCTTATGATTGAGTATGGGCGGTATTTTACCCTTAAACATGTCTTAAGTGGAAGACTGGCAACATTAAATATCGGCAGAAAGCAAAGCTATGATAGCATTGCTGAGCTTTGGGAAAAAACCGCGAGCCGCTCTGGAATGTCTTGTGATGGCAGTCTTTGGTTTGAAAATCCAATTTCTTCTCCTCATCTTGCTTCTGTTGCCATAAAGGCAGCTGAATTACAAGGTAGAAGAGCTGGAATCCGCTTTTTAAGAAAATTACAAGAAGTATTATTTCTAGAAAAGCAAAATGTATCTACCTTTGAAGTTTTAAAGGAATGTGCAATAAGTATTGGTTTAGATGTAGCAGAATTTATCACTGATATCCATTCTGATAGTGCCGCAAAAGCCTTACAATGTGACTTGAAAATCACTTCTGAAATGGATGTTCACGAAATTCCTACACTCGTCTTTTTTAACGAAAATATAGAAGAAGAAGGAATAAAAATTACAGGGTATTATCCATATGAAGTTTATGTACAAATTTTAGAAGAAATGCTTACGGAAAAGCCAGAACGATCCTCTCCACCACCTTTAGAAATATTTCTTCAACATTTTAAATTTGTTGCATCAAAAGAAATTGCTGTCGTTTATAATATGACCTTAAATGAAGTTGACCTGGAAATGAAGAAGCTGCAATTAAAACAAGTAGTAGAACAGATCCCAGTAAAGTATGGCGTTTTTTGGAGATATAATCCTTCCGTATTGACTTGAACTTATTTTTTATTCATAAATAGAAAAGACCATGCTACGATTAAATAGCATGGTCTTTCTTCTATACACGAAAAAAAAGGGGATGGGAGAAATTTTTCACGGTCAAACAAGGGGTAAGTGTTTGTTTGTGATCAACTTCATGTTTGTAATATAACATGAATAAATATTACGGACAATAAGTTTGTGTGTTATTTCACAATATTGTCAAATACGAAACATATCAACGAAAAAAATGAATATAATGATGTAAAGTAATCATTTCGGAGGATATTCAAGTGCATAGGCTTCCTTTTATTCTTATGCTAATCTTTATCGTTTTCTCCTTTATTCTAAATTTCTTTGCACTAATGGACATTTTTCCAATCATAATTAGTTCTCCACTATTGTTTCTTTCACTATTAATTTTTATTATTTCAGTAAATGACAGGAAAAAATTTAAGGGATTTTAAAAGGAGAACGGAATAAGTTCCATTCTCCACTCTTTCTTATCCTAACAGTTTTTCCATTTCATCAAGCTTTTCTTCAAATACTTTACATGCATCCTCAATTGGCTTAGAGCTTGTCATATCGACTCCTGCTTTCTTTAACACTTCAATTGGATAATCAGAGCTGCCGGATTTCAGGAATTCAATATAACGGTCAACTGCAGGCTGCCCTTCTTCTAAAATTTGTTGACTTAACGCAGTTGCGGCACTAAAGCCTGTTGCATATTGATAAACATAATAGTTGTAATAGAAATGAGGAATTCTAGACCATTCTAAGCCAATTTCTTTATCAATAACGAGATTCTCTTCACCAAAATACTTCTTATTAAGCTCATAATAGTCATTTGTTAATGCTTCAGCGGTTATAGCTTCATTATTCTGTGCCTTTTGATGGATCATATGCTCAAATTCCGCAAACATAGTTTGACGGAAAACTGTACCTCTAAAGCCTTCTAGGTAATGGTTTAATAAAAATAATCTCTTTTTACTGTCATCAATGGTTTTCAATAAATAATCATTTAAAAGTGATTCATTGCATGTTGAGGCAACCTCTGCAACGAAAATTGAATAATTCCCATACGGGTAAGGTTGAAACTTACGTGTGTAATAGCTATGCACGGAATGACCAAATTCATGAGCAAGGGTGAAAAGATTATTAACATTATCCTGCCAGTTCATTAATATAAATGGATTTGTTCCATAAGCACCTGATGAATATGCTCCGCTTCGCTTCCCTTTGTTTTCATGAACATCTACCCAACGGTTCTCAAAGCCTTCTTTTAAAACATTTAAATAATCCTCGCCAAGCGGTGCCAAACCTTTTAGTATAATATCCTTCGCTACTTCATATTTAATTTCCATTTTGACATCTTTTACAAGAGGCGTATAAAGATCATACATGTGAAGTTCTTGTAAACCGAGTACTTTTTTGCGAAGTTTTATATATCGGTGCAATAAATGCAAATGATCATTTACTGTTTTCACAAGGTTATCATACACTGATTCAGGAATATTGTTTGCCGATAATGCTGAATGGCGAGCAGATTGGTAGTTCCTAATTTTTGCATTAAAATTATTCTTTTTTACGTTTCCGCCTAATGTACTAGCAAATGTATTGCGAAAATTCCCGTATGTGTCATATACAGCTTTGAAAGCATCATGTCGTACTCTTTGGTCATCACTTTCAAGGAATCTACTGTAACGGCCATGAGTAACTTCTACTTCCTCTCCATTCTCATCCTTAATAGATGGGAATTCAAGATCAGCATTATTGAGCATTCCAAATGTATTGCTTGAAGCATCAAATACTTCAGAAGCTTGAGCAAGCAAAGCCTCCAGTTCAGCAGATAGCACATGCGGACGCTGCAGATTAATTTCCTCTAATGACTGCTTGTATAGCTTTAACTCATTCTTTTCTTCTAGAAAGCTCTTAATCCTCTCTTCATCTACAGCAAGAATTTCTGGCACAATATAGGCTAAACTACTTGCTGCCTGTGAGTATAAATTTTTTATCCGGCTATCCATCCCTTGGTAAAAAGAATTCGTCGTGTCTTGATCATATCTCATATGAGCATATGTATAGAGCTTACCAAGACGTTCTAATAGATGATCTTGATATTGTAGTGCTTCAAATAATAAATCACCACTTTCCCCAAGCTTGCCCTGAAATTCTTTTGCGCCTGGAATTAACCCATTCACATCATTATATTCTTTTTCCCAAGCTTCATCGTTCGAAAATATATCCTCAAGCCTCCATGTATCCTCAACGGCGATTTCACTTCTGCTTGGAAGTTTTTTAACTGCTGTTTCATTTCCCATTCCTTCATCCTCCAATAAACAATTTCGAAATTCGAACAAATCATACATACTTATTCGATATTTTATGTTTTTTTCCTTCTAAATTAAGACAATTTTTTACTTCCTCTTTATCATACCCAAGCTTCTAATGTAATACTATTGCCCTGTAAAGTTCGTTATTTTAAGTTTTCCATTATTATTTTTCCATATCTCTGATAAAAATCTCTTTCCATTTCAAATTGCTTCACTTGATTTTCTTGTATCGTTATAGGAATATCCATTTTGAAAAAATCGTGATTTACAGCAATCAGCCTATCTGTTTTTACGAGCAATTCGATATACTCCTTGACAGCTGCAAGTGCATCACAATTTCGATATAGAGGGAGATTTCTTATTTTTACATCCCTTCTATTCACTCTTTTTAAAAATGAATGACGGATTTCATGTAGAGAAAAGCACTGTTTATGCCTTAGCAAATCCATATACAAGTAACTTTGCCACACAATTGCGGGTGTTTCTATTAAGGGTGCATGTTTAACAGGTAAGCCAATTTCTGGTGGGAGAAGAGAAGGGATTAAAGAATGAGTATAAAGCTCTTGGAGGAATTTATTCTGTTGAGATCCATAGAGGGATAAAGTAATATTCTTCGCTTTTCTAATTTCTTTTTGCCAATCCTCAAGATAAAATAATTGGCTACATTTAGGTTGAATTAAATTAGCTAAAGAGGCGGTTTTCATATCGGTAACAGAAAATTGGGCAATAGAGTTTTTTACTGAAATGGGTAGGATATGATTTACGATTATAAGGGTATTCGTAACGGGGCAAAATGCGGGTAGCATCCATTTTTCTGAATCGCTCTTTGATAAAAATAAATAATCAAAACCTGTTAGCTCTGCACGATAATTCCCTTTTCGTTTTATATTTTTTCCTGCCATGATCCATATAGGTGAAATATCTACTTTATAATAATTTTCAGTTCTTTTGACAAATAATTCTTCTGGAATAACCGAGCATTGAAATTCTATGGCATAAAGGACTCCATTGTGCACGAATCCAATATCCGGCCGCTGGGATATCTCTTTAAAAAATGGCTCAAGTTGAGGTATAAGCCCAAGTGAAATCAGCCATTCAAACAATTTGAGTTTCCCTTTTAAATGATATTCTGATTCTCTCTCATAACTTTCAGAGCAACTGGCATCTTTCTTATGAGCAAAATGCGGTATTCTTTTGGAGCCGATTTTAAGAATGACTTCCTCTTCGCATTCTGGACAATAAAAGCTTTCCTTGTTCCTTATTTCTTTTAATCTTTCTTGGTTTCGAATACTTGTTAAACTAAACCAATCTCCTTGCTTCGTTTTTGATACAAGCAAAAAATCATCTCCTTTCATACAATGTGTATTTCGCCATAAACAATAATAATCCTTTATTTTTCAGTACAATTAATTTCAATAAGTACCAGTACTAATTATTATACTAAAAAACCTAGCCTGCATGAGACTAGGTTCTATAAGAATGGCGAAAAAAGTCTTGAAGTAGATTCGATAAGCCGATAACCAATATGTCTTTCCTTAAATTTCTCTAATTCAATTTGCTTGGAATTTTGAAGATCATTCATATATTCTTTTACGAGCTTCTGAGTACTTCTTGTCCGATATAAGAACGCATTTACCTCAAAATTCAAATGAAAGCTTCTCATATCCATATTTGACGTTCCGATTGATGCAAATTCTTCATCCACAATGATAATTTTGCTATGCATAAATCCTTTTTCATACTCATAAATTTTCACACCTGCTTCTAGCATCTCGGGAAAATAGGAACGTGATGCATAAAAGACAATTTTCTTATCTGGTCTTTGCGGCATTAACAGCTTAACATCGATTCCACTAAGAGCGGCAATTTTTAAGGCAGAGAAAATGTCTTCATCTGGAATAAAATATGGGGATGCAATCCAAACAGATTTTTCGGCTGAATTTATCATTGAAAAGAAAATATTCTTAATGACGCTCCATTCAGTATCTGGACCTCCAGCAATTAATTGAACTCCGCCATGATTGTTTTCCTCCAAATCTGGAGATAAATATTCTGCTGTTAATATATGTTCGTCAGTCATATAGAACCAGTCTTGAAGAAAAATGAGCTGAAGGGTCCTTACTGCTTCCCCTTTCACTTCCATATGTGTATCTCTCCAGAAGCCGAAGCTTTCATCCCTGCCTAAGTATTCATCACCAATATTTAAACCGCCGACAAATCCTACGCTTCCATCAATGACAATGATTTTGCGATGATTTCGAAAATTGATCTTACTGCTAAGAAAAGGAAGCCGAACAGGGCCAAATGGAATAATATCTACCCCAGCTTGCCTTAGCTCAGTAATATATTTCTTCGACAGCTGCCAAGATCCTACCGCATCATATAGGAATCTCACCTTTACTCCATCTTTTGCCTTTTGAATTAAAATATCCTTTATTTCATGACCGATATCATCATGTCGAACAATATAGTATTCTAAGTGTATATGATGGCTTGCTTTTTTTAATGCTTCTAAAATATGTTGAAAGGTCTCTTCCCCATCTGTTAAAACCTTTGTTTGAGTTGCAAAGGATATTGGGCTATTTCCTAAATTCTCTGCCAAATTATACAGTTTCCAATGATGGTCGCCCATTTGAGAAATTTTTTCCTCGTTTGCAGGATCAATCTCACCCTCTATTCTCAGAAAAGTCTGTTTATCAAGAAAAAATTTACGCCTAAACATTTTTTCTTTCCTATAATTTCGGCCAAATAAAAGATAGAAAATAAACCCTACTATAGGCAAACTCCCTAAAACGACGATCCATGTTAATGTCTGAGCTGGATGGCGATTTTCAAGAAAAATGACAAAACCAATAAAAATCACCGACAATGTCATTAATATACTTAAAAATCCTAAATAATCACTTGTTAACATCGTAAAATGGTCGTAAAGATAAATAACTCCGGCCATTAAGAAGATAAAAATAATAATTCTGACTGTATTTTTCACACTTTCACCTGCCACTTTGGCTACCCTTATGATTTTCTTTAAGACGATTTGAATCGTTTCATTTTTCCATAGAAAATCCGATTTCAACACTGAAATCGGATTTTTTAATTAAAATAAGTTCTTAATTTTTCAAATACGTCCTCAGCGATGATTAAGTTTCCATATTCCTCAACACGATGGATCGTAACTTGTGTTTCAATTCCATATTCCAATAATATCGATAATAAATTATCAATATCCTCTTCAGCAAATAGCTCTTCTGGAAATTCAACAAATAGATAATATTTTCCCTCAAAAGAAAATAATTTGGTTGGAATATTGTCTAATCCATGTTGTTTTGATAATAAGATGAGGTCTTCAAAATCCTTAAAGGTTAAAAGGAAGTCAAGATCTTCCTCATAATCTAATTCATTATCCTCTGATTCAGGATTGAAATGCTGATCTAGCAGCTCCTCAATACGCTCATCGACAGGAATATCTTTTAGTTTTTCATTAGGAACAGGCAGCTCGAATTTATTTCCATCCTTGGAAAGCTGAGCCTTCGTAACCAAGATTTCTAACCCTTTATCTAGTGCCTGAACCTGTATCCAAAGAGGTCCTTCCACAGTGAATTCCTCTTCATCGTGGACCTCCTCCATCATTTCCCAGAAAAGCTCTTCGCTTCGTTCGCGGTTATACCAGATTTCATCGCGCTCAAAGCCTCGTTCTTCTATATCAACGTAAGAAATATAAAACTTAACTGTGTTATCATTGATTCTTTCTATTTCCATTTTACACCTCTCCTTTCTGGAGTTGGTTGAAGGGACAAATTTACCCTTATTTTTTATATCTGTCTATGATTCCAAATAAATAACAGTATATTCCTTAAATTGAAAAGGTAATTGATATTGTACCTTGTACTTTTATTTTATGACAAAATGACAATAAAGGGAATTAAAATGTCATAACTTTAAAAAAACCATTATTTGCCTATGCAGATTTCCTTTAACAAACGGAAAGTTTGAGTTTAATACCGTGTAAATATTGGTATCTATATATAGTTCGCTAAAGAAAAAATAAGGCATATGCCGTATTGCCACATGCCAAGTTTTTCTAATATCTTATCAAAGTTCCTTCTTTTATACAAACAATATTCAATACGAATATTAGACTTTTTTATCATTATTAACAAATTAATGGAATATTAAATTCCAAGTGTTTGAAGTTTCACGTAATTGGTAAACAGATTCAAATTTAAAAAGACCCTCTTCCAAAAAGAAAGAAGGTCTTTCTATTTTAATTAACTAAGCGCTGAGCTTCAAGAAGTTGAAATGTACGAACTTTCCTTGGAAGAAATCTTCGAATTTCATCTTCGTTATAGCCAACTTGTAACCTCTTCTCATCAATAATGATTGGGCGACGAAGTAAGCCAGGATTTTTTTTGATTAACTCAAATAAATCTTGAAGTGGCATAGATTCCAGATTTACATCAAGTTTTTGAAAAATTTTTGAGCGAGTAGAAATAATCTCATCTGTACCATCTTCCGTCATACGTAGAATTGCTTTTATTTCATCGATTGTCAAAGGTTCAGAAAATATATTTCTTTCTTTATAGGCAATTTCATGTTCTTCCAACCATAATCTTGCTTTTCTGCATGAAGTACAACTTGGTGAAGTGTATAATGTAACCATCTTACAAATTCACTCCCTTTAAATTTAGACATATAATCAAATCTTTTGATTTTTATTTGTTTAAATATGAACATATGAGCTAATCTTAAATTAAAATTACTATAAATAAGTAATTTATATTCATGATTATACACCAAGAAAAGCTGTTTTGGTATATTTTTTTATAATAGATTAAAGCCTTAAATATTCATTAAACAAATGATACTTTTGGCAACTCTAGTATATAAGACGAATGAAACCATGAAAAGTTTCATAAAATCATTAATATTTTTTTGATTCACAAATTGTTCACATTATACTCCCTTTTTAATTTCAGAGTACCTATTATATAAAGAGTCCATAATCCATTTATTATAACAATATCGCCCTTTTGGTTATTCCTATTCCTATTTTTATTCTCAATTATTATTATGTTATTGAAAAAATCTATAAAGTGAAACTTCCATCAGTGGGGGTTTTTCGACGCACAGGACGTGCTAGTGCCGACGTTGCCACAGGACGTGGCGTTCTTAGTCGGCTTTCATCCCCGACTGATGGTTAGTTGAACCAATCACGCTCAAAACGCCACGTCCTGTGGCTTTCGCCTGACTAGGACATCGTTTCCGTCGTCGGGCCTTTACGGGCAGTTGATCCACCACTTAGATTTCTTCGATTCTCACGCAACCTTGAAGCGGGGGTCTTACTGCCCGTTAATCTGCGATAAAAACCCTATTACAGTTGATCTAGTATATTTTGATTATTATTGTCCTCATCATAAGTAAGTACTTCCTCTACAGGCTGATAAGCTTCCCCATAAAAATGGACATCACGGTATGTGTGAATAGATTCATAAGTTTTTTTCATTGCTGTAAATATTAATTCTTCACTTTCATTATTTGGTGCCCAATAAAGTATTTCCATTTCAGATATTTCTTTTGTAGCAAGAGAACGCCTTCTGTACCCAATTGACTGAGCATGCTCAAATCCTTCTCGTTTATAAAAGTGGAGTCTTTTTTCTGTATCTGTGTCTTCATAATTAATAGGCTCAACTTCCAATATGATTGGTTTTTCCTTTTTCTTCAGCTTATCAATCAATTTATGCCCTAATCCTTGACCTCTCGATTCTTTTGAGACGAATAAATAATCTATAAAAATAAAATAATCAAACTCGGCATACATGAGAACATGATAAGGACCTTCATCTTTTTGATAAATACCTGGCCGTTCCTTTAATAATGTCTCCATATGTTCTTTTGATTTCATTTCCTCAATTGGAAAATATTGATTTAATTTTTCATACCAGTGCATAGGTGACTTCTCCTTCTTCATCCAATATTAAAAAAGTTCTGTTTAATTAAGTATTTCGCTGATTTCCCCTTTTAATACATGATAACTTCTAATACAATAGGATATGGGGATTGCTTCTGAATCATAATTTTTTGTAAAAAAGAAAGTGGGGGTTATGATGAAAGAATACATATTTGATCTTACGGTTGTTGCATTGCTTGTTATTGGTTTTACAGCTACATTGGGAGTTTTTACAAATGGTCTTGGTGAAAGGCTTTTTGGTGGTAAAAAGAAGACTGAATTTGTTGATCAATCTGCAAGATTTCAAACCGGATGGAAATCTGTTGGCGGAAAAAAGAAATAATATTGAATGAAACCAAAGAGGCTGGAATATGTCAGTCTCTTTTTTATATGAATTTATATTATTTTTCAATACTCAGAAAAATAATATTAGTAGAAATTTTTATAGAAATTTCATTTTAGATAGTGTATTATATTAAAAGAGTAATACGTTATCGCGCAAAAGTATAGATTAGTTTTTTCAACATGGATCTTCCTCTTCTAATACTAAAGAAAAAGAAGCTTTTTATTCATCATTTGATCCAAAATTGAAAAAACGATCTCATTCAAGAGATCGTTTTTATTATTTAACGTATTGCGCTTTGTATTGATTTGCTTCCTTTTCTGAACAATAAACAAAATGCCCTGGTGCAATTTCACGCATTTCAACCTTGTCCTTTTCACTGTAATTGTGAACCTTTGGATCATAAGATTTACGCTTACGTGTTCGTTCTGTATCAGGATCTGGAAGAGGAATAGCTGATAACAGCGATTGGGTATATGGGTGCATTGGATTATTATATAGATCTTCTGCTGTTGCAAGCTCAACTAGTTTACCAAAGTACATTACCCCAATTCGATCACTAATATACTTAACCATTGATAAGTCATGGGCAATAAAGAGATAGGTTAACCCTTTTTCACGCTGCAGCTTTTTCAACAAGTTAACTACCTGAGCCTGAATAGAAACGTCTAGTGCAGAAATCGGCTCATCTGCAATGATGAAATCAGGTTCAACAGCAAGTGCACGTGCTATGCCGATACGCTGTCTTTGACCACCTGAAAACTCATGCGGGTAACGGTTAGCATGCTCTTTATTTAATCCGACTGTTTCCAAGAGCTGATAAACTCTTTCCATTCGATCTTTTTTGCTATTCGCTAAACCGTGAATATCAATGCCTTCAGCAATAATATCCGCTACTGTCATACGGGGGTTAAGTGATGCATAAGGATCTTGGAAAATCATTTGCATTTTACGATTGAAATTCTTTAATTCTTTAGATGATTTCTTGCCATGTACGTCTTCCCCGCTGAAAAGGACTTGGCCGTCAGTCGCATCATATAGTCTAATGATTGTCCGTCCAGTTGTCGATTTTCCACATCCCGATTCACCAACAAGGCCCAGTGTCTCACCTTTATAAATATCAAAAGTAATTCCATCAACAGCTTTTACCAAATTCGGCTTTCCAATATTGAAATGCTGTTTTAAATTTTTTATTTCTAATAATTTTTTAGCCATGTTTAGTTACCCTCCTTTACAAGTACTGGTTGCTTGAACGCAGAGGATAATTGACGCATCCGTTTTTTAACCGCATCTGGAGGCTCTACCTTTGGTGCATCCGGATGAAGAAGCCATGTTTTTGCAAAATGTGTTTCAGAAATTTGGTACATTGGCGGCTCTTCTTCAAAGTCAATTGCCAAAGCATAATTATTTCTCGCTGCAAATGCATCTCCCTTCGGAGGATTCGTTAAGTCTGGCGGTGTTCCAGGGATCGCAGCAAGCTCTGCTTTGTCATCGTTGTCTAAGCTTGGCATGGATGCAAGAAGCCCCCATGTGTAAGGATGACGCGGATCATAGAAGATTTCATCAACTGTACCCATTTCAACAATTTGTCCAGCGTACATAACAGCTACACGATCTGCAACATTTGCTACAACACCTAGATCATGAGTAATAAAGATAATAGAAGTATCCATTTTGCTCTGTAAATCTTTCATTAAATCAAGAATTTGTGCTTGAATCGTTACATCAAGAGCTGTTGTTGGCTCATCAGCAATTAATAGCTTTGGATTTGCTGCTAACGCTATGGCAATCATTACACGCTGTCTCATTCCACCTGAAAATTCATGTGGATATTGATTTACGCGCCTTTCAGGCATTGGAATACCAACAAGACTAAGCAGTTCTATCGCACGAGCTTTCGCAGCCTGCTTTGACATATTTTGGTGTTTTATCAGAACTTCCATAATCTGATAACCCACTTTCATAGTTGGATTCAAAGATGTCATTGGATCTTGGAAAATCATACTAATTTCTTTTCCTCGGATTTTCTGCATTTGTTTATCCGTCTTTGGAACAATATCTTCTCCGTTAAAAAGAATTTGACCGCCAGTGATTTTACCAGGTGGCATTGGAATTAATTTCATGATCGTCTGAGAAGTAACACTCTTACCTGATCCTGATTCACCAACAATGGCAAGTGTCTCACCCTTATGAAGGTCAAAGCTTACACCACGAACTGCTTTAACAGATCCTCCATATGTTTGGAATGAGACTTCTAAATCCTTTACTTCGAGTATTTTTTCCATATTCTCACTCCTTTGTCTAGCTACGGCGGCTAGGGTCTCGAGGTCTTAAGTCAATCTGTAAGAGGACTAGAAGACAGTCTTCACGCAAGTTCGCCTTAAGCTTGAGGCCCACAGGATGTGGGTCATGCAGATTATTGCCACAGGACGTGGTGTTTTTAATCTGCGTTCCTCGCCCTGAACAAGCCGCCTCCGCTTTTCTACTTATTTACGAAGTCTTGGGTCTAAAGCATCACGTAATCCGTCTCCAACGACATTAAATGCAAAAATAGTTAAACAGATAAATGTTGCTGGGAAGAATAGACGCCAAGGATAATAGCGTAGTGCTGGAAGTCCGTCACTAGCCATTGAACCCCAGCTGGCAAGAGGCGGATTTAATCCTAACCCTAAATAACTTAAAAAAGCTTCTGTGAAAATTGCACTTGGGATTGTTAAAGTCATGGTAACAAGAATTGGAGCCATTGCATTTGGAATTAAGTGCTTTGCCATAATTCTGCTAGTATTTGCACCTAAAGTTTTGGAAGCAAGAACATATTCTTGGTTTTTTAATGATAATACTTGACCACGTACAATCCGTGACATATTGATCCATCCTGTAATGGTCATGGCAAGAATCATAGTTCCAAGCCCTTGACCTAATACAACCATTAATAAGATAACAAGTAATAAATAAGGTACACCGTAGAGAACGTCCGCAAAACGCATCATCATTTCATCAGTACGACCGCCTTTGTAGCCAGCAATACCACCCCATAGTACGCCAATGAATAAATCAATTAACGCAGCAGCAACACCGATAAAAATTGAAATTCGAGCACCTTCCCAAGTACGTGTGAAGACATCACGACCCAGATCGTCAGTACCAAACCAATGTTCGGATGAAGGAGGTTGATTTTTATTTGTTAAATCATTTGTACGATAATCATATCCTGTCAGATGTGGTCCAATGATCGCCATAATGATTAATAAAATGAGCAGAACTAATCCAAATAGGGCGAGCTTATTCTTTCGGAAGCGGATAAAAACGTCTTTCCAGAACGAAAGACTAGGCTTTGAAATTTTTTCAGCGTCTTCATATTTTGATCCGACGAGTTGAAATTTATCTTTCGAAATCTGCATGATTCATTACTCTCCTTTCTTCCCACCGGCAAGTTTAATACGTGGGTCGATGAATCCGTATGCTATATCAACAAGGAGAATAGATACGAGCAATAGAATACTATAGAAAACGGTTACTCCCATTATTACCGTATAGTCACGATTATTAATACTTGTAACAAAATGAGCACCTAGACCAGGAATCCCAAAAATATTTTCAATTACAAAGCTTCCTGTTAATATTCCAGCCGTTAATGGACCCATATAAGTGACAACTGGTAAAAGTGCATTACGGATTGCGTGCTTAACCGTAATTACGCCTTGACTTAATCCTTTTGCTTTTGCTGTTTTAATATAATCATTACTTAAAACTTCCAGCATACTTGAACGAGTTAAACGAGCGATAAATGCCATTGGAGTTGCAGCCAGAGCTAGAGCTGGAAGAATAGTATGCATGAAAGTCTCCCACCGTGCTACCGGGAATAGTCCCATTTTAATGGCAAGGAAATATTGCAAGAAGGTAGCCATGATAAAGGATGGTACCGAAATTCCTAATACTGCTATAATCATTGCCGTGTAATCAGGCCATCTATTATGCTTTAATGCGGCGATAATTCCTAGAAGTACTCCGAAAGCAACAGCTAATAATAAAGCCTCTGCTCCAAGCATGGCTGATACTGGGAAGCCTTCATTGATTATGTCATTAACTGTTTGTGATTTATATTTAAATGACGGGCCAAAATCCCAGTTTAATATTCTTACAAGATAATCCCAATATTGAGCATACCACGGCTGATCTAAACCAAAGTGAGCATTTAAATTCGCTTCAATTTCGGGAGGCAGCTTTTTCTCAGAAGTAAACGGGTTTCCTGGTGCAATGCGCATGAAAAAAAACGTTGCTGTTACAATTAACCATAAGGAAATTAGCATATACAGCAAGCGCTTGCCAATATATTTCACCATTGTCAAACACCTCCAATTAATACATCTCTAAAGCAGAAACGAAGGTATACAGGAGGGCCTGCCCCCTATATACCTTTCGTCTTCAAGATTTCTTATTCAAAATGTGCCCATTTGTATTGAACATCACCAAGACCAGTTACAACTACATCTTTTAAGCTATCATCTTTTACCCAGTTTTGAGTATAGAAGTAGATTGGCATTACTGGCATATCTTCCATTAATACCTTCTCTGCATCTTTAAGGATTTGTTGACGTGCTTCGGGATCAGCTTCAGTAGAAGATTTAGCTAGTAAGTCTTGGAACTCTTTGCTTTCCCATCCAGTATCGTTATTTCCGCCATCAGCATCACGGTACATTTCAAGGAAGTTAATAGGATCGTTAAAGTCACCTAACCAACCCATACGTCCAACTTGATAATCAAGTGAATGCATTTTGTCGATAAATACTGCCCATTCTGAGTTTTCAAGTGTTACTTCAACACCAAGATTTGTTTTCCACATATCTTGGATTGCTTGTGCAATCTTTTGATGTCCTTCAGACGTATTGTAAGAAAGAGAAATAGGAGGAAGCTCAGAAACATCTTTAAGACCCATTTCTTCTAAACCTTTTTGTAAATATTCTTGTGCTTTTTCAACATCGTTATCAGGGAAATAGCCTTTTTCGCTCTCAGGGAACATGGATGGAGGTACGATCGCCATGGCTGGAAGCTGTTCACCTTGAGTCACGTTGTCAATAATTTCTTGACGGTTAATTGCATGAGCAAATGCTTTACGGATATTTACGTTATTGAATGGCTCAACAGTTGTGTTGAATTTGTAGTTATAAATACCAGCAATTGATTGAGTTGTTAAACGACCTTCATCTTTAAGAGCTTGCATTGCGTCTTGTGGTAATTCACCTGATGGAGCACCTGCCCAATCAAGTTCGCCATTATCAAGCATTGATAACTCTGTGTTTGGATCGTTAATCATAAACATTTCAATTGAAGTTAATTTTACTGTATCAGCATCCCAGTATTTTTCATTCTTTTCTAGGACGATTTTATCACTATGAGACCATTCCTTCATTACGAAAGGTCCGTTAGAAGTGTAGTTTTCACCAGCATCATTTGCCCACTCTTTATTTGCTTCAGCAACTTTGCTATTGATTGGAAGATAAGTATAGAAAGCAGTTAACTCTAGGAAGAATGGAGTTGGGTTTTCAAGTGTAACTTCAAGTGTTTTGTCGTCTAAAACTTTAATTCCAACATCATCCAATGAACCTTTGCCAGTGTTTGCAGCTTCTCCACCTTTAATATAATAAAGTTGGTATGCATACTCAGATTGGTTATTTGGATCTAAAGCCCATTTCCAAGCATATTCAAAGTCTTTTGCAGTAACTGGATCACCATTTGACCACTGTGCATCACGAAGTGTAAATGTATAAACTGTTTGATCATCTGAAACCTTGATTTCTTCTGCTGCAGCCTTATGTGGCTTTCCATCAGCTTCAATACGTGTTAAACCTTCGAAGGTTTGACGAAGAACTGTTCCAGAAGTAGCATCCTTCGCTAATCCTGGATGTAAAGATGGTGGTTCAGTATTAATATTTACTCGTAATTCTTGCGGTACATCAGACTTTCCTTTGTCTTTATCTCCGCCTTTGTCACCGCTGTTAGCATTGTCTTTGCCGCCACAAGCTGCAAGGAACATGCTAAGTACTAACAACATGCTAAAAAAGATCGACAATCTTTTCTTCACGATTTCAACCCCCTGTGTATATTTTTTGCCCCAAACAGTTTCTTTACAATTGTCACCATACAAACACAAGTGTACGCCTCGGGTATATTGCTCAAATAGTCTGTCAATTAAGAGTAAAAAAATGACATACAAGCATAAGATTAAAAAAAAGAAAGTTGATATTCTCTTAAAAGAAAGATTATCCGTTCTATTCTGATAATTTATCAGATTATATAAATGAATCTATCTTTATATGAAAGTTTACAACCTGCTTTTCTAGTATAATAATACACCTCAAAGTAATACTGTAAATTTTTTGTAATATTTGTCACAACTTCGTAAAGAATTCGTTTGTTAGATTTATTATAATTTCTAAAAAATTTTTATGCAAGTAGGTTTTAAAAGCTTTATCGCAATCTAGCAATCACTTTTTCTAATAACCCCTATGAAATAAGAGTTTTTAGACAAATAAAAAAATATTTTTATTCGCCTTTTTTCGACTTTTTTTACAAAATTAGAATAATAATCTTTATTTAAATTTTCCGAAAATAATTTTTTTGGTGTTAAACTGTAAGCCCACTTGATTTCTTCTCCAAGTTACTATATTATTACATTTAATAAAATTAATACAAATGGCTAAGATAAAGAGTAGTATATTTACTTAAGGTTTGAAGAGAGTCTGTGGGTGGTGTGAACAGATAACCCGGTAAATAGAATGGACTTTTGAGCTATCTAGTTTATAGACGTACCCTTACGTTATAGAGGGTCCATGGCTTTTGCATGGAACTAAAGTGACTCATTTTTTGAGTAATTAGGGTGGCAACGCGGACCATTCGTCCCTATTTATTAGGACGAATGGTCTTTTTTGCGTTTAATTTGTCTATCACCGAGCACAATGGACTCTCTGGACTAAGCCAATAATCGGGACTGTCCGCTTTTCTTAATTAAAGGAGGAAAATTATGAAAACTATTTTTTCTGGCATTCAGCCTAGTGGCACCATAACTCTTGGGAACTATATTGGTGCTCTAAAACAGTTTGTAGAACTGCAAAATGAATATAATTGTTATTTTTGCATCGTTGATCAGCATGCCATCACAGTGCCTCAAGATCGACTTGAGCTAAGAAAGAATATTCGCAGTCTAGCTGCACTATATTTAGCAGTGGGAATTGACCCTGAAAAAGTTACACTATTTATTCAATCTGAGGTCCCTGCACATGCACAAGCAGGTTGGATGATGCAATGCATTTCCTACATCGGCGAGCTCGAAAGAATGACACAATTTAAAGATAAATCTGCTGGTAGAGAAGCTGTTTCAGCTGCATTATTAACTTATCCGCCACTAATGGTTGCCGATATTCTTCTATATAGTACTGACCTTGTCCCGGTTGGTGAAGATCAAAAACAGCATCTTGAATTAACACGGGATTTAGCTGAACGATTCAATAAAAAATATAGTGAAATCTTCACCATCCCTGAAATTCGAATCCCTAAAGTTGGTGCACGTATCATGTCTCTGCAAGAACCAACAAAAAAAATGAGTAAATCAGATCCAAATAAAAAAGCATCGATTACTCTATTAGATGATATTAAGCAAATCGAAAAGAAAATAAAAAGTGCCGTTACAGATTCAGAGGGTATCGTCAAGTATGATATAGAAAATAAACCAGGTGTTTCTAATCTTCTATCCATCTATTCAATTTTTTCTGGAAAAGAAATTAGCGATATTGAAAAAATGTATGAAGGAAAAGGATATGGAGATTTTAAAGCAGATTTAGCAGAAATTGTTGTAAATGAAATCAAACCAATTCAAGAAAAATATTATGAGCTCATGGAATCAAGCGAGCTTGATGACATCCTTGATCAAGGGGCAGAAAAAGCACAAAAAGTTGCAAATAAAATGTTAAAGAAAATGGAAAACGCCATGGGTCTTGGAAGAAAAAGAAGATAACTGTAAAGTGAAAAAATCTATCACATTTGTGATAGATTTTTTGGTTAATTAAGGAAAATACAACCATTTGTAGGTTTTATCTTATTTGATTTATGATTTTTTTGTAAAGTTACAGCAATTTGATATAGATAGTATTCAGCACCATCATAAATTCCATAGTTATGCACTCTTCAGTTAACAGGAATTAATGAATGTTGGGAGTATTTATACGTCGTCTGCCGAGATTTTATAAAAACACAAGCAAAAAAAAGAGCGGAATCGCTCCTTTTTAATTTACTTTTGGGCCATGTTCCATTTCCCATAGCTTCTCAAAGAATGGCTGTCCCTTAATTAAATTTTCGCAAAATTGTTCGTGTTTGCTTGTCCACCCATATTTGCTTTTTTCAAAAAGCTGGAGCCAAGCCTCCTCGATATCCATCTGTTGGATTTCCGTATAAAATTCGGGACTCCATTCTGTGTACCAATATCGAACTTCAGCGACATTTTTCGAAGAATACAATTGATCTAGCGCCATAAACATTAATTGTTTTAGCTGCCTTTCCTTTCTTGTTAGACCATGCATAAGTTCTGGTGCAGGTGCTAAGATATGAAAATCCTTTAATCCCTTTTGGTCATTATATGTATAGTAAACTGCTTCATGATTCTCTAGCATTTCATAGGCTAATTGCTCTTGGCGTGGGATAAGTCTGCTTTTTCGAATCGGAATATTATAGCCAATAGTATCAACAGCAAGTATTCCTTTCCCATCTGAAACAACGAAACAATACTCCATTTGAACACGTTCATGATTTTTCCTTAAATAAGCCTTTTGAAAAATATCATCTAAAAGTTGTTGAGGCAGCTCCGATAAATCATTTTCAATGTAATTAAATAAAATGGGATCAATTTTTAATAACGGCACCTGGTCAAGCAGCTCTACGCCATCATCCTTTCGCCACTCATGAAAGTGGCAAACATTGTATCCATTTTCTTCACCTTCAAACCAGTTCACCCAAACATCATGAAGATATAACATTTTTTAACCCCCACTTCAACAAACTATTTGTCACTCAGTATGGGCAGTGGGAAGTAAAATTATTCCTTAAATAGGAGATGAAATTAGAAAACTCGGCGTTCGCCAAGCCCTTTTTGGCGAATGCCTTAGTTTTTCTTATGCGATCTTATTAGCAGAAATTTAATTGAAAACACTCTTTACTTTAGTACCTTAATAAACTTAAACTTTCCTAGTAGCTAAGAAAAGCGCAAGCACCTTTGTTCACCATTGTGATAACACAATATTTGTCTCACGGAAAGGTGTACTTTAACTTTTGGGGAATATTGGTTTATGATTGTAGAGGGTAGGTAAGTGCTGGAGCTAGACATTTCTCTATCTAGATGCTTTATAGAATAAAAAAAAACTGCGGCTGCATGATTCAGAAAATGATCCCTAAATACGAATCAAAATTTTGAACTCATACCCCACAGGTAGTTTTAATAAAAATTATTTTTCACGTTTGATAATTGTTAAAATATTTTTATTCAATTGTTTTTGGATCGAGCGCATCCCGAAGTCCATCTCCGATAAAATTAAAGCATAAAACTGTTAGGAGAATAAGTAATCCCGGGAAGAATGGATACCAAGGCGCTTTTAACATAACCGTGTAGTTTTGAGCATCTTCAAGCATATTTCCCCAGCTTGGAGTCGGAGGTTGAATTCCTAGTCCCAAATAACTTAGTGCCGCCTCTGATAGAATAACTGAACCAACTAGCAAGGTAGCTGAAACAATGATTGGCCCCATTGCATTAGGTAAAATATGACTAAAGATAATTTTATAAGATTTCGTCCCTATCGTTTTCGATGCGAGCACAAACTCTCTCGTTCTTAATGATAGAAACTCCCCCCTCACCAGACGAGCGGTAGATGTCCAGCTTATTAAAGCAAATATAAGAATTAAATTAGCAACACTTGGTTTAAAAATAGTAACGACAGTGATTAATAAAAAGATACTTGGAATAGAAATAACAATATCTACTAATCTCATTAAAATCGCATCAACGATTCCGCCGAAGTATCCGGCTACTGCCCCGACACTCACCCCAATAATAAGTGCACCTGCAACTGAACAGAAACCTACAAGTAAGGATATTCGTCCGCCGTAAAGAAGTCGGGTAAAAATATCCCTGCCGTAACGGTCAGTGCCAAGCCAATACTCCTTGCTTGGCGGTTTAAGCTTGTCCAATAAATTAATATCCTCAAATTTATATGGCGCAATCCAAGGAGCAAGGACTGCTGACATGATGATAATAAATAATACAATGGATCCTATTACAGCTAGCTTGTTTTTCGTAAATTTCTGAAAAAATATTCTCGTTAATGTATCCGGTTTGCTTTTTAAATTGGGGTTAAGTTGTAAATCTTTTTGCGATACTTCCATATTGATCTGTGACACTAATAACCCCTCCTTAATATTCAATACGCGGATCGAAAATCGCGTATAAAATATCTGCAAGTAAATTTCCAATGACGACAAATACAGCTGAAATCACAGTAAGCGCCATTATAACTGGATAGTCGCGCTGAAACGCAGAATCAATAAACAATTGACCAAGACCAGGCCATGCAAAAACCTTTTCTGTAATGGCTGCTCCTCCTATGAAGGATGGAAGCATTAAACCAAAAAGTGTGATAATTGGAATCATTCCATTGCGAATTCCATGCTTTATTACTACTTTCTTCTCTTTAAAACCTTTTGACTTGGCTGTACGAATATAATCCTGCTTCAAAACATCCAGCATCGAGGATCTCGTATAGCGTGTTAAAGCTGCCAAATCGGCTGTCGCCAGAACTAATGCCGGGAGAATTAAATGATGAATACGATCCCATAGACTAAACGGTGCATTCAATGTCGCTACTCCACCTGTTGGGAACCAGCCTAGCGTTACTGAGAAAAACATAATTAATATTAAGCCAAACCAAAAGTTTGGTGTTGCAACCCCTAGAAATGACCCAACTGTAAACGTATAATCAAGCGGCGAGTAGGGTCGCATCGCTGAATAAATTCCAATTGGAATTGCAATTAAAACAGCCAGCAAAAACGAAACAGTCATCAATAGTAAAGTATTGGGAAGTCTATTTAGAATTAGCTCACTTACAGGGGTTCCTCGTTTAATTAAAGACTCCCCAAAATCGCCTTTTGCCATATTTCCAAGCCATTTGAAGTATTGAACATATACGGGATCGTTCAACCCATATTTTTCTTCAAATTTCTCCCTATCCGATGCTTTCATTTTCGGGTCCATTAGCATGGCAACCGGTCCCCCAGGTGCTGCCTTAATAATGGCAAAGGATAATATGGTAATTCCAAGCAACAAGGGAATAGCCATTAGTGTTCGTCTGAAAATGTATGAGACCATCGTCTATTCTCCCTCTCAATAAATTTTGCGTATATTAAAATACATGGCTATAAGAAAGTAACCTGTAGAATTTTCAGAAATTAATGTAAGAATATTAAGAATAAAAAAGTAAGGGAAGGGTAAACAATCCCTTACTTTTTCATGATTAATTATCCATTATTCAGGCTTTAACCACCATTTGTGGATATTGTACATTTGAGCTTTCGGATGGAATTCGTAGCCTTCTAGATTCTTAGGCATTGCACGGAATTCTTTCGGATAGTATAAGAATGTATATGGTTGATCTTCAGCAAGAAGCGCTTGGATTTTTCCAATCATTTCTTTACGCTTATTTTTGTCAAGCTCTTTAAGCTGCTCATCCATTAGAACATCAATTTCTGGATTTGAGTAGCCAGTAAAGTTTAGACCTTTTTCAATTTCTTTCGTATGGAAAATGCCACTTGGATCTGGATCAATACCTAAGCTCCAGCCTAAAACGATAGCTTCGAAATTCCATACACCAGGATCGATATCAGCGATTAAAGAACTAAATTCAACGATTTGCGGCTTAATTTCAATGCCAACTTCTTTTAATTGTTTTTGAAGAATAACTACGATATCTTCACGCACTTTGTTTCCTTGGTTTGTTTTAACTTCAACAGAGAATTTCTTTCCATCTTTTTCAAGGATGCCGTCAGCACCAGGCTTCCAGCCTTCTTCTTCTAACATTTTCTTCGCTTTTTCTACATCGTATTCAAATTTAGGCACATCTGGATTGTAAGCCCAGCTTAATGGACTTTCTGGAACATGTGCAACCTCGCCAAGTCCAGCCATTACATGCTCAACAATTGCTTTACGGTCAATTGCATGTGTTATCGCTTGGCGGACTTTTTTATCCTTGAACTTATCGTCTCGTTGGTTAAATGCAAGATAAGTGTAAGAAAGTGCTAATCCTGATTCTAAGCGAAGGCCTGCAGCATCTGCATAGCTTTCTACTGTTGGAACATCAGGCTGTGGAATACCAGCATAATAGTCGATGTCTCCTGCTTGCAGCTGAGCAAGGATTGCGTTTGCATCTGGAACTAGCTTGTAAGTAACAGAATCTAAGTATGGACGACCATCAAAATAATCATCATTAGCAACGACCTTTACATACTCGCCATCTTTCCACTCAGAAAATTTAAATGGACCAGAACCAATAGGATTTTTTGTATTAAATTCATGTTCTCCCAAATCAGCAATCGGTACATCTTTTAAAATGTGTTCAGGAAGAATTCCAAATCCAAGGCTCACAACTGGGAACTGTGCATCTACTTGCTTTAACGTAAATTTAACTGTATATTGATCAATTTTTTCTACTTTTTCGATGTTTTCGAAATAGGATTTACGAACACCATCATAGTCTGGGCTTAATGGAATGTTGTAAGTAAATACAACGTCATCCGCATCTAATGGCTCGCCATCATGGAATTTTGCGTTTTCAACAATTTTAATTGTAAATTCTAATCCATCTTCTGAAGCTTCATATGTTTCTGCTAAATTGCCTTCTTTTACAGTATTAAGTCCAATATCTGAACCCATTAATTGACTAAAAATCATATCTTCAATATCAGAGCTTGAAGCATCATTTGAATATAAAGGATTAAACATAGTTGGTGCTCCAGTTGAACCGATTACAAGATCTCCACCTTGTACAGGACCTTCATTTTTTGTTTCTTCTTTTTCAGTACCTTTTGTTTCTCCTTTTGGTGATTCAGTCGTATTTGTTTTTCCTCCGCCGGAACATGCGGCTAAAAACATTGATAATACTAGCATTAAGCTCAATAGTAACCATGCTGGTTTTTTCATTGATTTTCCCCCTTATGTTTATTTGTTAAATCAAAATCCTTTTTTCAGAGAACGTACTACTGAATTCACCGCCCCCCTTCAAAGATTTTTATATACTAAATGCCTTTCTCCATAAAAATGAAGAGCATTTAATAAAAGAATGTTAATATAAATGACACGCAACAAAATGATCCTTTTTTAATTCCTTATATTCCGGAACCATTTGACTGCATATTTCCGTTGCTGCAGGACAACGAGTATGGAAGACACACCCTTGAGGCGGATTTGCCGGGCTTGGTAAGTCCCCTTTTAAGATAATTCTTTCTCTAGCCTGTACCCCTTTTTTCTTTGGAACAGGTACAGCGGACATAAGAGCCTGCGTATACGGATGCAGTGGATCTTCATACAAATCTTTTTTACTGGCAAATTCCATCATTTTCCCTAAATACATAACCCCTACCCTGTCGCTAATATGACGGACAACACTTAAGTCATGCGAGATAAACACATAGGTTAATCTAAAATCCTCCTGTAAATCTTCCATTAAGTTAATAATTTGGGCCTGGATAGATACATCAAGTGCGGAAACAGGCTCATCCGCGATAATTAAATCTGGATTCAGTGCCAGAGCACGCGCTATTCCAATCCTTTGTCTTTGTCCACCAGAAAACTCGTGAGGATAGCGATTAATGAATAATGGATTAAACCCTACTTTTTCAAGTAGTTCGTTAAGCTTTTCCATCCTTTCTCTTGGCCTATATAAACTATGTGTGATCATTGGTTCGGTTAAAATCGCTTTCAATGTCTTCCTCGGATTAAGAGAGGCATATGGATCCTGGAAAATCATTTGAATGTCTTTACGTACTGAACGGCGAAGTTCACCTTCACTCATCTTCGCAATATTCCGACCCTTAAAAATAATCTCTCCACTAGTTGGTTCGTAAAGCCGGATGAGTGTTCGTCCAGCTGTCGATTTTCCACAACCAGATTCACCAACGATCCCGATTGTTTCTCCTCTTTTAACGTTAAAGCTTAAACCATCAACAGCTTTAATAGATCCAACAGTCTTCTGTAAAAAGCCTGCTTTTATAGGGAAATGTTTTTTTAAGTCTTTCACTTCTAATATATAGTCTGATTCTTTTTTGTATGCTTGCTCGTTCATACCTTCAGCTGTTGTTACGCTCATAATGTTGCCTCCTTATCACCGTGTAAAAAGCAGCGGACTGATCGTGATCCTTTTATTGTAATTAATGAAGGGTCTTCATTTCGACAACGATCAAACGCATGCGGGCAGCGCGGTGCGAAACGGCAGCCTACCGGGAAGTGCTCAGGTGGCGGGACTGTTCCTTCAATAGAATAGAGGCGTTCCACATCGCCATCGAGTGATGGAATGGATCCCATTAATCCTGTGGTATATGGATGCAGAGGTTCATCAAATAAATCATCAACTGATGCCTCCTCCACTACTTGGCCACAATACATGACGACAACCCGATCAGCCACTTCTGAAACAACACCGAGGTCATGTGTAATGATTAGGATGGATGTATCAGATTTCTTACTTAAATCTTTCATTAAATCTAGTATTTGAGCTTGAATGGTTACATCCAGAGCAGTAGTTGGCTCATCAGCAATTAACAGCTTTGGATTACAGCTCATTGCAATCGCAATCATAACGCGCTGTCTCATACCTCCTGAAAGACGGTGAGGATAATCATCGATGAGCGCTTTCGCCCGAGAAAATCCTACTAATTCAAGCATTTCGATTGCTCGATTTCTGGCTGTGCTTTTTGACATTTTTTGGTGATACATAAGAACTTCAATAATCTGCTCACCTATCGTCAAAACAGGATTTAGTGATGTCATTGGTTCTTGAAAAATCATCGATATATCATTTCCACGGATTTTACACATATCATTTTCCGTAAGCTTTACAATGTCTTTTCCGTCGAAAAGAATTTCCCCGTCTACAATTTCCCCTGGCGGACTGGGAATTAGACGCATTATTGAGAGGGAGGTTATACTTTTTCCAGAACCTGATTCCCCTACAAGTGCTACTGTTTCACCCTTATTTATTTTCAAATCAACACCATCAACGGCAGGAATATTTACTTTCTTCTTCTTAAAATATGTTTTTAAGTTTTTTACTTCTAATAATGCTGTCATAATGCCCTCCGTTCATTTCAAAAATAAAGGCTATTTTCGCAATTTGCTGCTTTTATATCAGAATCTATTACTTATTAAATCTGAAAAGAGCCTTAATAATATTCGAAAATATCTTTTAACAAAATTATAAAATATTATCTTAATTGGAATTTATTGATTATTTAATTGTATATTATTACAGAAAGATTACGAATTCAAGAATTTTTTAAAATATTCTAGTTTTTGTTAAAAATCAATCTTATTAGAATTTACTAATTATTATATTTATTTGTACACCATCCGTGTACAAGAATAGGCTGGATAGATGGACTACCCAGCCTAATTCAAACATTATTTGGATGATTATTATTTTTTAAGCCCGTTATAAAGCGTTCAGACGGAAAAAGAAAAGAATCTTTTAATGTAAAATCAGTCTCCTCCTTGTACATGGAAACGATTTCATAACCCGAAGAGTATCCAAGCATTTTTGGGTAATATTTTTTTCCGAATAGAATTTCATCATGGAGTTGGGAATTCTGTTTTATCTTAATTTTCGGCTTCAAATACCTTTCCCAAAAATATAAAATATCTTTTCTAGAATAATAATTACACCATTTTGCCTTATACTTTTCCCCACAGCACTCCTCTACAGCATGTTCAGCAAGTCCTTCTAATATGATCGAGTCGAGCAATGTAAATGCCTCATTATTTTTTTTAAGATGATGAAGCCTGCAAACATGGTGGTATTCGTGTACAAAAAGAGCTTCTAGTTCCCTATCATCATCAAATGGTGATATAAATAGGAATAGTTTATCTTTAAAAGCTACGCCTGACTTATAATTATGAGTCTTAGAAAAAATAGAATTTTTCCCTTCAATCGGAAAAATGTATACTGGAATATTAGGACCTCGCCATTTTTTCTCGTATTTCCGCAAAATCCTTTCTGCCTTTCCCCAATAATCCCTTCTTTTAAGCTGCTCGAAGCATTCAAAGCTTCTCCTATTAGGTTTGTACATTCCAAATTTCTTTAAATATTGGTATATAGCACCTGATTTACCTTCTTCCTCTGAAAATACTTTCAATAGTCTTTCACAGATTTTAATGGGATTATTGAAATCCTCTTCAAGCCATTTATCTGTTCGAACTACCCCAAAGAAACCACCACCTATTCGATTTGCCATGCATGCAAACAAATTCTTTCATTCTAGTTTATGTGGTTTTATTTCTTCCGTTCTTGAAAATAAGGCCAAAAATAGTACTACCGAAATGGAGCATAACATCTAAAGGCAAACGAAACACAAAAGGGTTGTCTCTAAGTCGATAAATCGACTTAGAGACAACCCCATCTTATCAGGTTATTATTCGTATTTTTTAAATACAATTGTTGCGTTATGTCCGCCAAATCCTAATGAATTACTTAAAGCCGCTTTTATTTCTTTCTTTCTCGATTCGTTTGGAACATAATCCAAATCACATTCAGGATCTGGTGTCTCATGGTTAATGGTTGGCGGCAATTCACCTTCCTTCAAAGCTAAAACTGTAAAAATAGCTTCGACGCCGCCAGCTGCACCTAGAAGGTGGCCAGTCATTGATTTTGTTGAACTTACCGCAAGTTTATAAGCATGCTCACCGAATACTTCCTTAATCGCTAATGTTTCATATTTGTCATTATAGCCGGTGCTCGTGCCATGGGCATTCACATAATCAATTTCCTCCGGCTTTAAGTTACCATCTTGAATGGCCATATTCATAGCTCTTGCCCCGCCTTCTCCTGCAGGTGCCGGAGCAGTAATATGGTAAGCATCACCTGTTGCACCGTAACCGACAATCTCGGCATAAATTTTTGCACCTCGTGCAAGGGCATGCTCTAGTTCTTCTAAAACAACGATTCCTGCACCTTCTCCAATGACAAATCCATCCCTATTTTTATCAAATGGACGGCTTGCCGTTTTCGGATCAGGATTTGTAGAAAGGGCTGTATTTGCACAGAATCCTGCAACCGACATTTTCGTAATTGGTGCTTCAGCTCCACCTGATACCATCGCATCTGCATCCCCACGCTGGATTACTTTAAATGCATCACCAATAGAATTTGTTCCTGTTGCACATGCAGTAACTGTACAAGAGTTAAATCCTTTAGCCCCTAACGTAATAGATACTTGCCCTGTTGCCATATCAGGAATCATCATGGGAACAAAGAATGGGCTTACTCTTCTGTATCCTCGATTTAGAAATGTCTCATATTGATTTTCAAACGTCTCCATACCACCGATCCCAGAGCCAATCCATACACCGATGCGATGTGCGTTTTCTTCATTAATCGTTAAATTTGCATCTTTCACCGCCATTAATGAGGCAGCAACTGCATAATGAGTAAAGCGATCCATCTTTCTAGCATCTTTTTTATCGATAAATAATTCTGCATTAAAATCCTTTACCTCTGCAGCAACCTTAGCAGGATATTCATCTGCATTCAACCGTGTCAATGGACCGACTCCACTTACTCCAGCTAAAGCATTTTTCCAAGTTGTTTCAGCGTCATTTCCAAGCGGTGTTACAGCTCCAATACCTGTAATGACGACTCTTCTTTTATTCATGCTCATAATATCTCCTTTGCCATCTAGTTAGTAATCATTAATTTTTTATGAATAATGTTATTATCTTCCCCATCGTAAGGCAATGGCTCCCCATGTCAAGCCGCCGCCGAAGCCAACCATAACGATTAAATCATCATCCTTTACTTTACCAGCTTCCAACTCCTCAACAAGTGCAATTGGAATTGAAGACGAGGAAGTATTTCCATATTTATGAACTGTCTTTGACATTTTCTCCTCTGGCAGTTCAAGCCGTTGTCTAGCAGCTTCCATAATGCGAATATTCGCCTGATGAGGGATGAGTAAATCAACATCTTCTTTTGAAAGGCCAGCTTTTTCTAAAACATGGATACAGCTTTCTCCCATTTGACGGACTGCGAATTTAAAAACTTCACGACCGTTCATAATGATGTATTCGTCCTGATATAAATGCTTTGCTCCTGTTCCATCTGCACCAAGTTCAAAAGAAAGAATTCCTCTTCCTTCCGAAACCGGACCAATAATCGCTGCCCCTGCACCATCCCCAAATAAAACAGCTGTATTTCGGTCTTCCCAATCCGTAATTCTTGAAAGCTTTTCGACACCCACAACTAAGATATGTTTATAAGCTCCCGTTTCAATAAATTGTTTTGCTGTAATCATACCATACATGAAGCCTGCGCATGCAGCACTAATGTCCATCGCTGCAGCATTAAATGCACCTAACCTCTCCTGAAGGAAGCACGCAACGGATGGAAACGGATGATCTGATGTTACAGTTGCAACCAAGATTAAATCAATATCTTCAGGAGAAATGTTCGCGTTAGCTAAAGCGTTTTTAGCAGCTTCATATGCAAGATCCGATGTATTTGTGTCATCATCTGCAATTCTTCTTTCTTCGATACCTGTTCTCGTCCTAATCCATTCATCTGAAGTTTCAACCATTTTTTCTAAATCTTGATTAGTGAGAATTTTCTCAGGCAGACATCTGCCCATTCCTAAAATTCCTGCATTCATTGAGCCACTCCCTTTTCCTTATTCTGATTCCTGTTCGAGACAAGCTATTTTAATTAAGCATTTTTTCTATTTTATTATCAATTATTATGACTTGGTACTAATTTTATCAAATTAATAGGTTAGTTCGCAACCATTACTCTCTTTACTTTCAATCATTTTGCTGCATACATTTACCAAAACAAACAACATAGATTGATCGAAATTTAAATAATTAATTGGTCACCACCAACATTAATATTGCTGAACTGATGAACAAAATTGCTATTCTCGTCAATTCTGTAATCCTTGTATCATAAAGTTAGTCCCTATAGACCAAATTTTAAGAAAAAATTCATAAAGTGAAACTTCCATCAGTGTGGGTTTTTCGACGCACAGGACGTGCTAGTGCCGACGTTGCCACAGGACGTGGCGTTCTTAGTCGGCTTCCATCCCCCGCTGATGGTTAGTTGAACCAATCACGCTCAAAACGCCACGTCCTGTGGCTTTCGCCTGACTAGGACATCGTGTCCGTCGTCGGGCCTTTACGGGCAGTTGATCCCCACTTAGGTTTCTTTGATTCTCTCGTAACCTTGAAGTGGGGGTCTTACTGCCCGTTAATCTGCGATAAAAAACCGGCCTTCCTCGAAAAGACCGGTTCATTCTATTCCTTATCAGCAAGAGCATCTGCCTTGCCCATTTCATAGGCCTCGTTCATAACCTTAGTAAAAAGGTTCATGAAGGGCTGAATCATATCTAATGATAATTCAATACCCGCATTTTCTAATTGTTGTTTTGCTTCAGGTAAATGTTTCATCGCAATTTGCATAAATTCCATTGTTTTATCTGTTGATTGCATAGTAATTTTACCTCCTCAAAAGTTGCATTATTCGTTTGGTAGTTTTCCCGTTTTTTTATAATCTTCAATTGCTTTATTTATTTTTTCAATAAACTCTTGATCCACGTCAGAACTAAATTTTCCTAAAGTGATGACATCATCTTGAAAATCGAATGAAAGATTTCCAGATTTTAGTTCCCCTTTATCAAACATATCTGCCACTAATTCATATAGAACATCTACATGCTGCACCGTACTTGTTAATACTGCAGATTTTCCAAGATCTGATTGGTCCGATATATACCCAATAGCATAGTGTCCTTTTTCTTTGACCTCTTCAATAACGGGAACATTATAGCCATCCCCTGCTGGATAAACAACATCTACACCTTTTGCAAGTACTTTATCCAAAAGTTCAATCGCCTTTTTAACATTATCCCAATTACCAACATATTCAATTATGACATTAACGTTTTTATTCTCAAAATTTGCTCCTTCGTAAAAGCCTTCGATTTCAGGCTGCCACTCATAAGCAGCGATGATTCCAACGGTGTCTGTTTTTGTCATATGTCCAGCGATCATTCCGCCAAAAAAACCCATTGCATATGCTTCAAAATTTAAACTTGTTGTATTCGAGTTTTCAGCATTTCCGTTGAAGCTAACAAAATGAATATTTGGATACTTTGGAGAAATTTCATTAAAATATTCCGCATATTCATTTCCATGACCGAAAATGATGTTAACACCTTTCTGGTCAAATTCTTTAACAGCACGTTCCACAACCAATTGTGAATTCATGCCCTCTTTATAGTAAACATCTATATTATGGTGGGATTGAATCTTTAACATTCCTTTATAGCCCGTTGTTCCCCACACCTGATCATTAATAGTATCAGGGATTAGTAAGCCTGCTTTCTTAAGATTACCTGAAGACATTGCTTGTCCACAGGAGGCCAATAAAAGAAGGCATAAAAGAAGAATCCCAAATTGTGCAAATAATTTTTGCATCTCCCTTTGATCCGCCTCTCCGTAATAGCCGCATAATATTTTCATTTCACCATATTCATCCAACACTTTTTATTCTACCCTTAATAAGCAAAATTTGAAAAGACTTTTTTCCTATCCTTCATATTCGTCCTGCTTGCAATAACTTTAAATGCCGTTTTTGTTTTTCTATTCCTTCTGAAAAAAGGAAATGACTTTTAACTATTATTATATTTATATGCGTGGTATTAAGTGTCCCATTGTGATGTTTAAATTTATCTTCCTCATTGGGAATAGAAAGGTAATCTGCACATTTCCTCCAATGATTTGGATCCTCACTTTTAAGAATACTAGAAGCTGACGTTTTTTCCGCCAACATTAAAATAGGATCTACAATATCTTCAATGTATAGTGTATCGTGGAACCATTCACGATCATTTATTGAAATCCTTGTATCAGGAATCATGCTTTTTAATAAGTATTGCTGAAATATAAATGCGCTTGATTGCCATGGACCATATATGGAAGGGAGATAGATACGATGACTGATAGCTTCTTTTTGAAGGATATGATCGATTTTGTCACTCATTTGTTGAAGCCATTGAACAGGTAGAAGGGAAACAACTCGTGAATCTGTTTCTATTATATTTTTTTCGTTATTTATTAAATAGGTTTCAAGCAAATGGAGTTTTTCGAAAAAATCAGTATGGCGATTGATGAAATAGTCATAAAAATCTATAAGGATTAGTGTTTGTTCACTAATGCTGTCACAGTTTAGCCAGTCTGAAAATGCTTCTTCTTTAAAGTTTGCATTCCTTCCTATTTCCAAGCGTTTTTCTATTAGAATTGCATCATCCTCACCATTATCTAAATGAACTCCTGTTACTTCGTATCCCCTCTCTAATAAAGTCTGACAAAAATGAAATCCTAAAAATTCGAATGCTCCAATGATAACTGCACTGTCCAAAAAAATCCCCCCATACCATTCTAAAGAGTATCCTATGTTTCATCACATTTAATTATTTCTTATTTGATTTCAGCATATGAGAATGATTATAATGTCATTTCATTTTTTTTCATAAAATGAACGATTTGGAAACCAATGGATTGCTTTTTTTCAGGCAATAAGAAGCAAATGGATACAGGAGGCTCTTTTTCCTTCCATTTTTCTAATAGACTCTTTATATGTTTAGATTGGTTATATGTCCTTGCATTTGACAAAATATGAATGATTCTTACTGGTATATTCCCTGTATCCTCAAAACATTCCTTTTTGTTCTTTATTTCATTTTCAACTTTCGGTAAATCTATTTGAAATGCAGTGGCAATTTCTTTTAATAAGTTTTTATAAAAAAATTTATGCTCTTTTTCCATTTCCAAATGGTCTTTAAGGGATATAATTGGGTTTATTAATACACATGTGCGAATAAAACCGGGACCCATTTCATCCATTAATTTTAAAGCAATTAATGCCCCCATTCCTTCTGCAAGCAAATGAATTTTTCCATTTAAAATTTCCGAACGAATCACATGCTCATACAATCTTCTTGCTAATCTTACTGCCTTATCGTTCCCCCAATTCTTTCCATATAAATTGGAATAAAAAATCGTATAGCCCGATTCTTTAAATTTTTTCAATAACTCTATTTTCCCCTCGTTCTGTGTCCAAAAACTTCCTTTATCAGTTACAAAGTGCTTTTCATCACCGATGATTAGGATACCGAAACCATTTGGCTTATTAGGATAATGGATCATATTCCACTCGGTATCCAATTTAAAGTTCCGGCTTTCCATTTTTATTTACTCCTTTACGCCATAGTTCATAATAATGTATGAAGGTTCACATAAAATGAACGGGGATTTGCCTAAATTTTCATAGAAACTATCTGATTATTTACCCCTATGGGTAATTTTATCCCGATTTTGATTCGAGCTTGCTTGATTACTCTCCTTATAATATCTGTGTCATCTGTGGCATCCGTAGGAGGCTTTAGTTTAATTCAGCATGAAATTGGACTTTATCCAAAAAATTGCATAAAGTTAATATCAATTTCAGTATAGACGTTTATTAATTATGCACCATATGGTAATATGATAAGGGATTTTAAAATGTTGAGGTGAGAAAGATGAGATTCTTTTGGACATTTTTCTGGACTTTTCTACTTGTTCAAATGGTAACTTACGTTGTTAGTTCAATGATTGCTGTTTCTTATGATTTTAAAACTGCTTCTATACTTGGAGTAGCATTAACACTTTTAATTTTTGTTGTAACTTCCATAATTCCTGCTGGACCAACTGAAAAAGAGGGTTTACATTAAGAAATTCGTAATCCCCTTTGCAACAATCAAAGTTCAGATTGTTCCGAAGGCGCTGGATTTAGACAATGAAAAGTACTAGTTCCTTTTGAAGCTAGTAAAAAGTCATCCTGATTCTCAGGATGACTTTTTTTCATGAATGCTCAAGTCGACTTCACCGTTATCGATTGAAATATTAACTTCAGAATTATCTTTAATTTGCCCAGCAATGATTTTTTTAGCCAATATCGTTTCGACATTTCTTTGAATATAGCGTTTTAACGGTCTTGCACCATAGATTGGATCAAATCCATTTTCAGCAATAAAAACTTTTGCATCATCTGTAATATTTAATTGAATATGTTGATCAGATAATCGAGCTTGGAGCTGATCGATTAGCTTTGCAACAATCTCTTTAATATTATTTATAGAAAGAGGCTTGAATAAAATGATCTCATCTACTCTATTTAAAAACTCTGGACGGAAGTGACCTCGTAAATGCCCCATCACTTTATTCCGAGTTTCTTCATTTATATGTTCTTCTACACTAACGCGTTCAAGCAGGAATTGTGACCCAATATTAGAGGTCATGATGATGACTGTATTTTTAAAGTCTACCGTTCTTCCTTGTGAGTCCGTAATTCTTCCATCATCAAGCATTTGTAGGAGAATATTAAAAACCTCAGGATGAGCCTTTTCAATTTCATCTAGCAATATAACCGAATATGGCTTCCTGCGGACCGCTTCAGTCAACTGGCCGCCCTCTTCGTATCCAACATATCCTGGAGGGGCACCAATCAATCTTGAAACAGCATGCTTCTCCATATATTCAGACATATCGATGCGAATCATTTGTTCATCACTATCAAACAGGCTTTGTGCTAACGCCTTCGCTAGCTCCGTCTTCCCTACACCTGTTGGGCCAAGAAAAATGAATGAACCGATTGGACGGTTTGGATCTTTGATTCCCGCTCTTGCACGAAGGACTGCATCAGAAACAAGCTGAACCGCTTCATCTTGCCCAATAACACGTTCATGCAAGATGCTTTCTAATCGTAAAAGCTTATCTCGTTCACCTTCCACAAGCTTAACAACGGGAATACCTGTCCATCTTGCGACGATATTAGCAATTTCTTCTTCCGTTACTACTTCTCTTAATAGTCTTTCCCCTTCATTCTCATTCACTTCCTGCTCAAGCTGTTTTAATTCTTTTTCTAGTGCAGGAATTTTTCCATGACGGAGCTCTGCAGCTTTATTTAAATTATATTCATTTTCTGCTTCTTCAAGCTCACGGCGCATTTTTTCAAGTATCTCTCTTTTTTCTTGCACCTTTTGAATACCTTCTTTTTCAAGCTGCCATTTGGCCTTCATTGTATAAGCTTTTTCCTTTTGTTCTGCCAATTCCTTTTGTAAGGACAACAGCCTTGATTTACTTGCCTCGTCACTTTCTTTCCTCAATGCCGCTTCTTCAATTTCAAGCTGCATAACTCTTCTCGTCACTTCATCTAACTCTGAAGGCATTGAATCAATTTCTGTTCTGATCATTGCACATGCTTCGTCAACTAAATCAATGGCCTTATCTGGAAGAAATCGATCAGAAATGTATCTGTCAGATAATGTAACTGCAGCAACTAAGGCCCGATCATGAATATTTACTCCATGATGGATTTCATATCTTTCTTTTAATCCTCTCAAAATGGAAATGGAATCCTCCACATTTGGCTCCTGAACGAGTACTTGCTGAAATCGCCTTTCTAACGCAGGATCCTTTTCAATGTATTTTCTATGCTCATCTAATGTAGTCGCACCGATACAATGTAGTTCACCTCGAGCGAGCATAGGCTTCAGCATATTTCCCGCATCCATGGCTCCTTCTGTTTTCCCTGCTCCTACAATGGTATGAATCTCATCAATAAATAGAAGAATTCGTCCTTCACTTTTTCTAATTTCATTTAAAACAGCTTTGAGGCGCTCTTCAAATTCCCCTCTAAATTTCGCTCCAGCTATTAGGGCGCTCATATCAAGAGAAAAAATTGTTTTATCCTTTAATCCTTCAGGCACATCTCTACGTACAATTCTTTGAGCCAATCCTTCCACTATCGCAGTTTTACCAACACCAGGCTCTCCTATTAATACTGGATTATTCTTTGTTTTTCTTGAAAGAATTCTGATTACATTCCTGATTTCACTATCCCTTCCTATTACAGGATCAACCTTTCCAGCCTTTACTTCTGCGACTAAATCCCTGCCATATTTTTTTAATGAATCATATGTAGCTTCTGGATTTTGAGATGCCACTCTTTGATTCCCCCTTATATCTTTAATTGCTAGCTCCAGCGTTTCCCTATTCACACCTATTTGCTTTAAAATATCCGCAACGTCTGATTTTGATAAAATAGCGGCAAGTAAAATATGTTCAACTGAGAGGTAATCGTCACCAAGATCCTTCATGATTGAATCTGCTTCAGCTAATATCCGTTGTAGATTCCCTGTAATATACAGCTTTCCTTGCTCAATCCCAGTACCAGATACTTGCGGTTTTTTTCTTAAAAGCTGCTGCAGATCACTAACTAATTTGTCAGTCGAAACATGTATTTTTTGCAGAATTGATGTCATCAAACTATTGTCTTGTTCTAAAAGTGCTAAAAATAAGTGGACGTCGTCTACCTCTTGATGATGCTCTCGGATAGCAATATTTTGCGCAGTCATGAAGCCATCCTGCATCCGTTCTGTCATTTTGTTAATATCCATGCTTTTCCTCCTTTTTAAAAAGCTGGCGCTCAAAGCTAGATAATGATTCTGACCTTTTTTGACCTTTGTGTATATTATAGCATATGTAAGGCCACCCATAAAAGGATGGCCAATGTAAGTTCATTCATTTTTGTAAATACTTTCACTTTTCTTTTTTATCCCGCATTAACGGGCAGTAATACTCCCACCTCAAAATTCAGCGAAAGCAAAGAAGTTAGGTGGGAGATAAACTGCCCGTAAATGCCCGATTGGTTCAACTAATAATCAGTAGGGGATGAAGAAAACCCCCACTGATTAAAGTTTCACTTTACGGCTTTCTTTGATACGTCCAAACACGATTGTGATTTGCGTTTTCTGGAAACCGGTCCCCTGCTTTTAGCCTAATCATTTGTGGATTGTTTACATTGCTTCCTGTTTCCCCAACTTCAATATAAACTCCATTATTAGGCGCTTTCTGTCCAGGTCTAAATTGTCGATTTTGTCCCATAGTTTATGCCCCTCCTTTATTACTAATATTATTTCCAAGTTCAAAAATCATCATGAAAACATCTTTTTCCATTCTTTATTGACTTTTCAAACATTCTACATTATTTCTGATAGAAGTGCTTTTTGCACATGAAGTCTATTTCCAGCCTGTTGAAAAACAGCTGAATTTGGTCCATCAATGACATCTGCTGATACTTCTTCCCCTCTGTGAGCAGGCAAACAATGAAGAAAAATGAAGTCATCTTTCGCATTTTGTACAAGACTTTCATTTACTTGAAAGCTTGAAAAAACCTTTAGTCTCTGTTTGTTTTCTGATTCCTGCCCCATACTTGTCCAGACATCCGTATAAATAGCGTCTGCGCCATTCACAGCTTCTGCAGCATTGTTTGTAATCGTCACGTTAGAACCGCTTCCAGTAGCAAATTCCTTCGCCGTCTTCACAATTTCTTTTTTAGGCTCATAACCAACAGGACAGGCAATCGTAATGTCCATGCCTATTTTTGAAGCAGCAATCATTAAGGAATGAGCCACATTATTTCCATCACCTACATATACAAGCTTTAATCCAGGAAGATCGCCTTTTTTCTCCTGAAGAGTTAATAAATCTGCAAGTGCCTGGCATGGGTGAAATAGATCTGTTAAACCATTAATGACTGGAACTGTTGCATGGTAGGCAAGTTCTTCAATTGTATGATGGGAAAAGGTGCGAATCATAATCGCATCAACATAATGTGAGAGCACCTTAGCTGTATCAGCAATAGACTCTCCTCTTCCTAATTGCAAGTCTTGACTGTTTAAATATAAGGCATTACCGCCTAATTGAAGCATACCTGCCTCAAATGATACTCTTGTTCGTGTCGAAGATTTCTCAAAAATCATTCCCAATATTTTTCCTTTCAGAGGTGTAGAATGATATCCAAGTAAAGACGCACTTTTTAGCTTTTTTGCTTTTAATAGTAAGCCATTAATAACCTCAGGGGAAAAATCAGCTAATGTTAAAAAATTCTTACCTTTTATATTTATTTTGTTTTCATCAGCTTGAATTGAAATCAAAATGTCTTCACTCCCTTTAAATTAAACTTTTACTTATTTTTTCTTGCCAATCATGAATGGAACGAACGTCCCAATCCTTTATTTTCATTGATTGCAATAATGCAATAAATGTTTCCTTTTCAGTAAACGTAAGAAGCCGATTCCTAACAGCAATCTCTCTCATTTTAATGTCTTCATCACTTTGATTTGGATTATAGAGGACAATCGTTTCATTTTCAGTTATAGTTTGATCCATCGTTTTTGTATGCACTGGGATGATTCCAGATTGAATAGCAAGCGATGATAACTCATTCTTTTCTTCTACATCAGCAATGATAACTTTCGTGATTTCTTTTTGGTTTATGGTAGTATGAAAGGATTTTCTCATTGCTTCGTTAAAGCTAGATGCTATTGATATTCCTTCCCCTGTTGATTTCATTTCTGGTCCTACTTTCGAATCAAGCCCCTTTAATGCGTAATTGGAAAAAACAGGGTATTTAACACATATAAATTCCCACTTCTTATCAAAAGGCAATATATCTTTCGACAAATGATATTTCCCGAGCAATATCTTTGTCGCAATTTGAACAAGTGGAACATTGCTTACCTTACTAATAATGGGTGCAGTTCTACTTGCACGAGGATTTATTTCCAATAAATAAACTTTATCACCCTGTATGATAAATTGGATATTCATAAGACCTTTGTATTGTAGCTTTTGAACAATAATTTTACCATAATTAACCATTTTATCTTGAGCTTTTTTTGATAGATTAATCGGTGGCAAAACGGACATACTATCACCAGAATGGACGCCTGTTTTTTCAATATGCTCCATGATAGCTGGAACACAGATATTTTTCCCATCTGCTGCTAGGTCGAGTTCAGCTTCTAAAGCATGAAGGAATTTATCTACAAGAATTGGATATGAAATATTTCCTTTTTGAAGATATTGTTCGAACTCGTATTGGCTGTTCATTAACTCCATCCCTCTACCGCCAATAACATAGGACGGGCGAACTAATATAGGAAACCCAATTTTTTGAACAGCCTTTGTCAGCTCATCTTTAGAAAAAGCAATTTCTCCCTCAATATGTGGAATCTTAAGTTCATCAAGCAATTGGTAAAAACTTTTTCTATCTTCGAGGATATCAATCGTTTTTGAGTTCGTTCCTAATAATGAAATTCCATATTCCTCAATCTCTGCAGCAAGATTCAATGCTGTTTGACCACCAAGCTGTACAATAACTTCTGTAATACCTTCCGCTTCGATCACATTTAATATCGCTTCAATTGTAAGTGGTTCAAAATAGAGGCGATCTGCTGTTGTATAATCCGTACTGACCGTTTCTGGATTATTATTGATCATGATTGTTTCTATACCTTCTTCTTTCAAAGCAAATACACCTTGAACGGAACAGTAGTCAAATTCAATTCCTTGGCCAATTCGTATTGGCCCGCTGCCAATAATAAGCACTTTCCTATTCTCACTTTTTACTTGTTCATTTTCCCCAAAATAGCTCGAATAAAAATAATTAGATTCAGTCTCATAAGCTCCAGCGCATGAATCGACTGATTTATATACCGGAAGAACTCCATGAATTTTTCGCAAATTCCTTATTTCCTTTTCCGTCACTTTCCATTCATACGCTAAATAGTTATCACTAAAACCTTTTTCCTTGAAAAGCTGCAGTTCCTCATTCGTAACCTTTAACAGAGAAAGTGAGGAGATTTGATTTTCTAATTTTACTAATTGCCTAAAGGATCGCAGGAATAAATAATCGATTTTCGTTTTTTCATGTAAATCCTGTAATGTATATCCACGTCTGATTAGCTCAAATATAATAAAAAATCTTTCATCTGTTTGCTGTGCAAGAAGAAACTCTAATTGATCATTTGTTTTATTGGTTATATCAGGCATTTTTAAGTCACTGGAGTGAAGTTCAAGAGAATGGACAGCTTTTAATAGAGCCCTCTCAAAATTTCTGTCAATTCCCATCACTTCTCCAGTTGCCTTCATCTGTGTTCCAAGCTTGCGATCAGCAGAAGGAAATTTATCAAATGTCCACTTTGGAAATTTCACGACGACATAATCAAGCTCAGGTTCAAAATTCTCAAATGTCTGGCCTGTAAATGGATTGATTATTTCTGATAATGTGTATCCGACTGCTAGCTTCGTGGCTATACGTGCAATTGGATATCCAGTTGCCTTTGAAGCAAGAGCTGAAGAGCGACTAACTCTTGGATTAACCTCAATTAAATAATATTTTTTACTAAATGGATCCAAGGCGAATTGAATATTACATCCGCCAATAATCCCTAGAGCCGAGATAATTTTAATGGATGCAGATCTTAGCATGTGAACTTCTTCATGTGTTAGTGTTTGCGTGGGGGCTACTACAATGGAATCACCAGTATGAATTCCTACTGGATCAATATTCTCCATATTACAGATGGTAATACAATTATTTTGTGAGTCCCTCATCGCTTCAAACTCTATTTCTTTAAATCCAGCGATGCTTTTCTCGATCAAGCATTGATGAATTGCACTTTCACTTAAGCCTCCTTGAACGAGTGAGATTAGCTCATGTTCGTTATTGGCAATGCCTCCTCCTGTTCCCCCAAGTGTATAGGCAGGACGCACGATAATAGGAAAGCCTATTTCATTTGCAAAAGTTAGAGCATTTTCTATATCGTGAACGATTTCGCTTTCAGGCACTGGTTCTCCAAGTACCTTCATTAGCTTTCGAAAGGCCTCGCGATCCTCTCCATTCTTTATTGATTCTATTGAACTTCCAAGAAGCATTATTTTATAGCGATCTAAAATTCCTTCTTTATTTAGCTGAAAAGCCAAATTTAAACCTGTTTGACCACCTAATGTAGCTAGAAGTCCATCTGGTCTTTCTTTTTCAATAATTTTTTCCAAGCTATCAACCGTTAAGGGCTCAAAATATATTTGATCTGCAAATGTTTGATCAGTCATAATGGTTGCAGGGTTATTATTAACAAGAATGACTTTATAGCCCTCTTCCTTAAGAGCTGCACATGCCTGTGTCCCAGCATAATCAAATTCCGCTGCCTGGCCAATTACAATCGGACCTGATCCAATTACTAGAATCGAGTGAATACTGGGGTCTTTAGGCATACCCAACCACACTCCTTTTCTCTGTTTTTTGATGTTCTGTACTGGAAATAATCGCAATAGCCGATACTTGATTCCGAATTTTTTTTGCAATTGCTCTCGTATCCATATGAACAAGCATAGGAATATTCCACTTCTGCAAATATTCATTAAGCGTATATTCAGACTCGTAATGCGAAGGGGACAAACACTCTTCATAAACAATCATGCCGGCCAAATAAGGTCTTTTATAAGAAAAATCATTTTTCGTGATGCCACAATTTCCTAAAATGGGGCAAGTAAAGACAACAATTTTATCTTCATAAGAAGGATCTGTAAGTAACTCTTCATAGCCAGTCATACCTGTAAATAATACGATTTCCCCCATTATGTCTTTATTAGGCGGTTCTGTAGCCCAACGACCCTTGAAGCACTGTCCGCTATTCAAATGCAAATATCCTTCCATGTTTCACCTCATATGATTTGTATATTTATTTGTTTACCTACATGTTTATGCATAAATATGAAAAAGAATCAGCCTACACGGCTGTCTTTGAAAAATGAATTACGGCTTCTTGAATGATGTTTACTGCTTCATCTATTTCCTCAGTAACTACTGTCAATGGGGGCAATAATCGAACAACATTATTCCCTGCAGGCAGTGCTAGCAATCCCATTTCCCTTAGCTTTTTTAATAGTGTCGGTAAATCAATAATAGTTTCAATTCCAATCATCATACCAAGCTGCCTTATTTCCAATATTTCAGGAATTAATTGAAGACTAATTGACAGTTTCTCAAGCAGGTATTGGCTTTTATGCTCCACTTGCTTCAAAAACTCTTCACAAAAAATGGTCTCCATGGTTGCAATCGAAGCAGAAATGGATAATGGATTTCCGCCAAATGTTGATCCATGGCTTCCGGGACCGAATACAGATTCAAGTTCCTTCCTCCCAATCACTGCTCCAATTGGCAATCCATTTCCTAATCCTTTTGCAGAGGTAATGATATCCGGTGCTAATTGAAAATGTTGGAATGCAAACGGTTTGGCGGTCCTGCCGATCCCCGTTTGGATTTCATCAATGATAAAGAGAGCTCCGTACTCTTTACATAGATGCTCAACTTCACTTAAAAACTCTCTTTCTCCAATATGAATACCGCCTTCGCCTTGAACTATCTCGACCATAATAGCAGCTGTTTCTGAATTCACTTCTTGTTTTAGCGCATCAATATCATTATAAGGAACATAAATAAATGTTTCTAACATTGGTCCGTATCCTGTTTTGATCTTATCTTGACCAGTTGCAGACATTGCAGCAAAAGTACGGCCGTGAAAGGAGTTATGAAACGTAATAATTTTCGTTCGACCAGTCGCTTTTCTAGCTAGTTTTATTGCTGCTTCATTCGCTTCTGCTCCGCTATTAGCAAAGAACACCAATTCCATTTCCGCGGCATCTGCTAATAGCTTTGCAGCCACTTCCTGCTCTTCTTGAATAAATAAGTTTGAGACATGCCAGAAACGAATAAGCTGCTTGCTAACGGCATGATGAACAGCCTCTGGACGATGCCCAAGATTGCAAACACCAATACCAGATGTAAAGTCAATATATCTTTTTCCATCTTTATCAATAATGATGCTGCCTTCGGCGAAATCTGGCTCAATCTCCCAACGTGAATAAGTAGGAAATAAATGGCTCATTGTAAAACCCTCTCTTTTGCAAGTATTTCTGTTCCGATCCATTCTGATCCTTCAAAAAACTTCTTTTCTCCAGAAACAATCATCACACTATGAAGACCTTTTTCAATTGCGGATATCGCGGATTTAACCTTAGGAATCATGCCGCCCGTTATTTTTTCTTCAGTAATATATCTTTGGACTTCAGCTGTATCGGTTTGTTGAATTAGCTTGCCATCAATCATAATTCCATCTACATCTGTGACAAAAATGCATTTTTCGGCTTGTAGGGCGTTAGCAATTGCTGCAGCAGCAAAATCGGCATTTATATTAAGCTTAATTCCATTTTCAGTCACAGCAATAGGAGTAATAACTGGTATATATTTTTCACGTAAAAGCAAAGACACTATACGAAGGTTGATTTTCACTACTTCACCAACAAAACCAAGCCTCTCTTGATCAATAAATCTCCCCTGTAAAAATTTGCTGTCACTGCCATTCAATCCGAAAGCATTTAATCCAGTAGATTCAAGGTTTGATACAAGCTTCCTATTTGTATGACCTGACAAAACCATTTCCACAATCTCCATTGCTTTTGCAGTTGTCTTACGTAAACCATCTGCAAATTCATGTGGAATCTGGAATAAATCAAGCATCCTATTAATATCTGGTCCTCCACCGTGCACAAATATAAGCTGATACCCGTTGCTCTCTAATTCTTTAAGACTTTCAAAAAATGTTGGTGCTAGCTTATCCATCACACTTCCACCGCATTTTATTAGAATGGTTTTCATGCGATTTCCTCCTTAAGTTCGATAACTTGCGTTAATTTTCACATAATCATACGATAGGTCACATCCCCATGCTTTCCCATTCCCTTTGCCATTTTTTAAGTCTACAAAAATATGAATTGTTTTATTTTTTAAATACTCACTAGCCAGTTCCTCTGAAAAGGTTTGAGGTTCACTATTTTTTAGCATTACAATAGGACCGATAGCAATATCTACAGAACTAGGATTAATATTGACACTCGATTGGCCTATTGCTCCTATGATTCTCCCCCAGTTGGCATCCTCACCGTAAATCGCTGTTTTGACAAGATTTGAACCCACAATTTGCTTAGCTACCTTTCTTGCATCTAAATCCGTTTCAGCACCTATAACCTCAACCTCAATTAACTTCGTTGCACCCTCGCCATCTTTCGCAATTTGCTGTGCTAGACTTTCACAGCTTTGTGTCAGCAATTGCAAGAATACACCCCAATCTGGATGATCAGGTGTAAGAGATGTATTTCCGCTTAAACCATTAGCCATAACTAGAACCATATCATTTGTTGATGTATCGCCGTCAACTGTAATTTGATTAAATGTTGTATCTGTCACTTCCCTAAGTGCAGCTAAAAGGTGATTACTTTCAATATTTGCGTCAGTAGTGATAAATCCAAGCATAGTTGCCATGTTCGGGTGGATCATACCGGACCCTTTTGCCGCCCCACCCATAACAACTGATTTGCCGTCTATTATTGCTGAATAACAGCAATTTTTCATCACTAAATCAGTTGTTAAAATAGCTGTTTGAAAGGCATCCGCGTGAGTAGAGTCATTAACAGGCTGAAAATTCCGAATTCCTGAGTCGATCTTTTCCATTGCTAAATATTCTCCTATGACACCTGTAGATGCTACAGCAACAAAATGTTCAGGCAAATCAAACTTTTCCGCCGTCCAATTTCTCATCTGGAATGCATCTCTAATACCACGCTCTCCCGTACATGCATTGGCACAAGCACTATTCACTACTAGTGCTTGGATCATTTCCTCTATTGCAATGCTTTCTTGTGTCACTATTAATGGTGCTGCTTGAAACTGACTCGTAGTATAAACAGCACCGCAATTTGCTGGAACATCACTAATAATAATTCCTAAATCTTTTTTCGAATATCTTAAACCTGCATGAACGCCGTCAGTTTTATAACCTTTGGGTGTAATGATACTTCCTCCTGCAATTTCATTAATTAACCCAGTTTGGGATAGTGCTTGCATTATTCGTTCCTCCTTATGGATACATTGGGACAAAATCTAGTCCTGTTTCATCATTAAAGCCACACATAATGTTTGCATTTTGTACAGCCTGGCCTGCTGCACCCTTCATCAAATTATCAATGACTGATATAATTGTTAGCCTGCCTGTTCTCGGATCAGCATGAAGACCAATATCACAATAATTCGAACCAGCAACCTCTTTTACAGATGGAAAGCTGTTTTCAGGACGAATCCTAACAAATGGATGTCCGTTATAGATTTCTTTATATAGCTCGAGTAACTGATGAGTAGTATAAGCTGTTAATAATTGAGAATAGCTAGTAGTCATAATTCCTCTCGTAATAGGCAATAGATGTGTTGTAAATGTTATTGGTTTTATTTCTTTATTCCATAACAGAAGCTGCTTCTCAATTTCTGGTGTATGCTGATGTTCATTTACTTTATAGGCTCTGAAGTTCTCATTCGCCTCTGAAAAACTAGTATTTCTTGATAAAGATCTTCCAGCACCAGAAACACCTGATTTCGCATCAATTATGATGCTTGCTGGGTCAATCAAATTTTCTTTCACTACGGGTGCAAGACTTAATAATGCTGATGTTGGATAACATCCTGGATTAGCAATCAACGATGACCTTTTAATTTCTTCCTTATACCATTCTGACAGCCCATAAACTGCCTTGACAGTCAAGTCTTCATTGACAGGTTCATGTTTGTACCATTGCAAATACGTATCAGGAGGTAATCTTAAATCTCCTGATAAATCAATTACTTTTATATCTTTATTAGCGAAATCTGCTGCTAGCTTCCCGGAAATTCCCGATGGTGTTGCAAGAAAAACGATGTCCGATTGTTCCGCAATTTTTTCTGAGTTGATGCTTTGCAATTTTTCGTCCAATACATCATAGAGGTGTGGATATTCCTTCCAAATGGGAAGGTCTTCTTTCGTTGAATGAATTGATTGAATTTCAAATTCAGGATGTCTATATAAAATACGCAGTAATTCCGCTCCTCCATATCCAGTTGTTCCAATTATTGAAACCTTCATAGCTATTCCCTTCATCCCCCTTTTGCATATTTAATCATTTAAATTTATATTTATAAATTTGTATTTCCCTTATTATAGAAAGTTAGAAAGATAAAATCAACTGTTTTTTCTTGAAGTTTTACATCTTTACAATATAATAGTAGTATTATCTTAGTATTTATTTATTTACACTTATATAATTGAATTATAGAAGTTCGTTTTCCCACGGACAGAAACTACGGGAAAAGGTGGTTATTTTCTATGCAGTCTTTTGCTGAGCTTTCAGAAGAACTGAAAGAAATATTAATGATGGCTCATCATAAAAGAAAAATAATAAAAGGAACATTTCTCTTTCAAGAGGGTATGAATGCAAATGAGCTTTTCATTGTGGAAAGTGGATTAATCCAAGTTAGTAAAATTGTCCCTGATGGCCGCGAGCTCACGTTAAGAATGTGCTCAAAAGGTGATTTAATTGGGGAATTATCGCTTTTTTGTCTTTCACCTAAGTATATGATGAATGCTAAAGTAATGGAAAGTGGAGAAGTTTCGGTTATTTTTCAAGACGAACTTGAGGAAAAGCTTGAGCAAAATCATCAACTTGCACTTGAATTAATGAAATGGATCAGTCTTCAATACCGTAAAACACAAACAAAATTTAGAGATCTTGTTCTTCATGGAAAAAAAGGGGCGCTATACTCAACCTTAATACGTCTTGCTAATAGCTATGGAGAATTATCAAAGGAAGGAATAATAATTAAAGTACCTTTAACCAATCAAGAACTAGCCAATTTTTGCGGAACATCAAGAGAAGTAGTAAATCGAATGCTAGGTGAATTGAGGAAAATTGGGGTCCTTTCTATTGATAAAGGAATTATTACCATCCATAAGCTTTCCTACTTAAAAACTGAAATTGATTGTGAGAACTGTCCTCTTGATATTTGTAATATTGAATAGAAAGACTTAAGCGCCTTCAGAAAAATCATAGTTCCGATTGTTCCTGAGATGATTATTCTTAGAAGCTTTCCTTATGGAGCTGGCCATTTCTCGAACTCATAAACTGCATAACTTATTTTAAAGACCGCTTAGAAACTTCTAAGCGGTTTTTCTAGATAATAACGATAAGAATAACGATAAAGAAGAAAGCTGTATTAACAATTTCGAGTACTCCCAGTTTGTTCATTGTCATTGGCTTCCCATAGAATACAAATGCCCTTATCATGCTCGGAAGGAATGCAATAGCAATTTGCCACTCACCGAGTATGAGCCATGCAATAATCAAACCAATATGGTAAACCCATGATAGCCATTTATATGTTTGATTCTTTTTTTCTCTAATCATTGTTTTTACATAAAATGTACAGCCAGTAAAAAATAAGATTGAACTAAAAAAGACGATAATTGCCGATGAGTTGATTTCACCGCTTGGCAGAAAACTGCTTGCTAGTCCAGGAAGTGAGAAAGCAAAAATAGCACTTAAATCATTACCAAGTGCCCGATCTCTATTTTTCGATGAATAATAAGCATTAAGAATGAAAAAAGGTGTCATCAACAGGCCAAATATTATAATGGAGGGCCTTACCAATAATGGAATAAGTAGCACGGCTAATGCAGGAATAAAATAAATTAGCGTCCATTTTACATAAAAGGATGTTTTTTTCTTTTTAAATAATAAAAGCATAGGATAAGTAGCTAAATATAATAATAGCCATCCAATGAAAAAAGGAATATGAGCCCAGTTAAATTCAGATGCTGCAACCCCAAGCCAAAAAGGGATAATTAACATTGCCCATGCACCATGCTGTTTTGGTAAAAAAAGCTTCATTTTCATTACCTCCTTACTGAAGCTGTCTTTACTATAAACATAAATTCATATTTTTAAAGTGAAAAGCATCACAGATATTGAAAAAACCGTCAAAATTTGACGGTTCTTTGAAGAAGCTCTATTTATTTAATTGTTTCATCAAGTATTGGCAAATCCATTCTAACCCTTTATTGTCATGAAAATTGAAAAAGGAGATTGGAGAATATGTATTTTGGATTTCTTCAGCTATATTGTTCCAAGAAATAACAGCTTTAATATTTTCCAAACTTGATAAAAGAGCACGATCTTCTTTTTCCTTTATGATCACAACTTTAGGATACTCTTCAAATTTATGTCCTTCAATGATGATAAAATCAGGCTTAATAGACTCCAGAATTCTAATTTGTTCTTGTAAAGTCCAGGCCAATTTTTCGGCTTGCAACAGAAGCCTGCCATTTCCTTCAACGATAGAATATTGTGCACCTGAAGCTATATGCTGCCCTGAGTCTTTACTATCAATAATGTCCGGTTTGCCTCCATGCCCATGATGCTTGATAGTGGCAACTGCAAATCCATTTCTAGATAAACATTCAATCACTTTTTTCACTAGCGTGGTTTTTCCGCTGTTCTGGTATCCAACTATTTGAAGAATTATTGGTACCTTTACCATGGCCACTCATTTCCAGTAAAGTCTTCCAGCAATAAAACATCAACTTCTGTTCCTGCCTCGAAGCCTCTTGTACCTCCAGGTAAAATAATAAAGGAGTTAGCCCCAGCAAGACTCATCACAATATTAGATTTATCTAATCCGCTTGGAGAAACTGCCAATTTACCTTCTTTATAGGTTAAGTCACTCCTTACAAAGCGAGTAAAAGGATTTGCCTTTAAAAAGTCTTCTTCAAGAATTGCTTTTTCTTTACGAAGATGAGGCTTCTCTGTAAATAGCATTTTCCTTATAATTGGCCTGGTATAAAGTTCAAATCCAACATAACATGCGGATGGGTTTCCAGATAATCCAAATAAAAGCTTTCCATTAAATTGAGCTACAGTCGTTACACTGCCCGGTCGCATAGCCACCTTATTGAACAAAACTTCTGCCTTTATTTTTTCATAAATGGCAGGTAAGTAATCAAAGTCGCCTACAGAAACTCCACCTGTTGTAATTAACATGTCTACTTTATCAAGTGCTTGTTTAACTGCTTCATAGCAGGTTTCAAATTCATCAGGAAGCTTGCCGAAATAATGGACTTCTGCACCTGCTCTTTCAATTTGAGCAGCAATCATATGTGAATTGCTATTCCTGATTTTTCCTGGCTCTAGTGGATCTTCAACATCCAATAGCTCTGTACCCGTAGCAAAAAAACCTACTATTGGTTTCCTTGCCACTGGAACTTTTGCATAGCCGAATGTAGCAAGAATCGCTTGTATTCCAGGATTAATTTTTGTCCCTTTTCTAATGAGAACATCGCCGTCCTTAGCATCTTCCCCTCGAAATGAAACATTATCACCTGGATTAAATGGACGTTTAATTGACATAAAGCTTTTTCCGTCCTTTTCATATACCTTTGCTAACTCAAGCATGACAACTGCATCACATTCAGAAGGCATTTGAGCGCCAGTCATAATACGAACAGCTTGAAAAGCTTCTACACTCTTTGTTGTGATCAATCCTGCTCCAATATGGTCGACAACCTCGAATTCCACTGGATTTGTTTGTGACGCTGCTTTAGTATCTATCGCTCTAACAGCAAAACCATCATAGGGGGCACGATCAAAGTGTGGAACGTCATTTGTCGCAGTAATATCTTCAGACAAATATCTACCAAAACTCTTAGTTATTGAAATAAATTCTGTTTGTCCCTGTATTGAAAAGTCCATCACTCGTTTGACTGCTTCTCCTACAGGTATTGGTGTTCTTCTTTCAACCAATAGTATCAGCTCCTAAGCCTTTATCTTCTACTTTATTATATCTGTAATACATTTGATTCAACATGACAAACCTCACATCCTTTCTCTCTTCAAAGTTTTTTTAAAAAAAATAAGAAAGTGTGATGGGGGTCACCAGCTTCATATTATTAATTCTTTATGCTAAGCATGAATACAATAGAATTTTTATAAGGAGGATATTCAAAAAATGAACATGCCATTTACAGAAACATCTTTAGTTAAAGATATTATCAATGAACTACCGAAAACAAGTGATGTGTTTAAACGCTATCGAATAGATTTTTGCTGCGGCGGAAATACTCCATTAATTTCAGCAGCAACTAAGCTATCCATAAATATGAAGCAATTAATGAACGATTTAAATGATATTTACACAAAGGAAAAAAATAATAGCGATGATATGGAAGTATGGATAGACAGCAGTTCCGAAGACATTATCAATCATATCAGTGTCCATTATCATACACTTCTTCTAGATGAGCTTGCCCAATTAAGCCCTTATGTGACAAAGGTATCTAAAGTTCACGGTGCTAATCATCCAGAGTTAATAAAAGTCTATGAATTATTTAGTGTGTTTAAAAAAGAAATGATTGAGCATACATCTAAAGAAGAGGAAACTGTTTTCCCTTTGTTGAAGAAATTAGACAATCCAGAATTAGAAAATCGCGAAGAAATAGTAAATTATATAAGAGAACTCGAAAAAGAGCATGACCAAGTTGGCGAAATTTTAAGAGAGCTTAGAGAGGCAACATCTGATTATAAGCTGCTTATGGCACATATACACTTGTATATAAGCGCCTTGAAATGCTAGAAGAACAAACATTTATGCATGTACATTTGGAGAACAATATTTTATTTCCGAGATATATGTAAATACTAAAATTTTTTCATTTCCAAAATCAGCGAATTAACTTATAAAAACAGAATGGGAGAAATCGGCGAGTTTGCCGATTTCTTTTTTGCGAAATGTTTATAAAAAAAGATTTCTGTTCATTTCATTTTTAGAAAAACTTGGCGTTCGCCAAGTCTTTTTTTGGCGAATGCCTTAGTTTTTCTTATGCGATCTTATTAGCAGATATTTAATTGAAAACACACTTTACTTTAGTACGTTAATAAACTTAAACTTTCCTATTAGCTAAAGAAAACTCGCCAATTGGCGAGACTTGGAAAGGCGATGACAGAGGCGTATTTGTACTTATCGCGCTCATACATGCCACGTCCTCCCAATAGCTTCTCTTTTTGGTCGTGCGATGTTAATCGCTATCGAAGCCTTCCATGTCCTGTCCGTCGTACTTAATTCCTAAAATTGGCAACCGCATCGAAACATCTTCTACGCTGACAATTATATTTTCTTATTGTATTAAAAAAATCCCCTGCCTAGTCATTCCGCTAGACAGGGTTAAACTAACCACCTATATATGACATTTCTATCTTTTTCCGATTTCTTGCTGTTTCTTTTGTTCTTTCATCAGAGTAGCGGTCTCTCCTGCCACTCCATATGTCTTTTATGCGCTTACTTATTTCTTCGTCTGTTGCACCTTGTCTCATCAATTCTTTCATATCATGTCCTTCTCCATTAAAGAGACATGTAAAAATTTGTCCATTTGCAGATAATCTGGAGCGGGTGCAGCTTGAGCAGAATGATTCCGATACAGAAGGGATAAATCCAACATCAATATTCGTTCCTTCATATCGATAACGCTTGGCAACCTCCCCAAAATAGTCTGGTTCAACTGGATCCAATAAATAATGTTCTTTAAGTAGCTCAAATATTTCTTTTTTTGTAATAACATCATCCATCTTCCAGCCATTAGTGCTGCCGACATCCATGAACTCTATAAATCGAAGCTGAATTCCATTTTCCTTACAAAAATTAGCCATAGGAACAATTTCAGAATCGTTTAAGCCTTTTTTCACAACCATATTGATCTTTACACCAAGGCCTGCTTCTTGAGCCGCTTTGATGCCATCTAGAACAGCTTGAACTCCAACATTTCTACCGTTAATTTTACCAAACAATTCACTATTTAAGGAATCCAAACTGACATTTACTCGTAATAAACCAGCTTCCTTCAATTCCTTAGCATGCCTTGGCAGTAATACTCCATTGGTTGTTAAGCCGATATCTTTTAAACCTTGAATGTTAGAAAGTTTTTTTACTAAAATTGGCAAATCTTTTCTGAGCAAGGGTTCTCCGCCTGTAAGCCTTATCTTTTCTACACCAAGATCTACAAATATTTTGGCAAGCCGTTCAATTTCCTCATAAGTTAATAATTCACTTTTCGGTAGGAAAGCAAAATCTGGTCCAAATTTGTCTGCAGGCATGCAATAAGTACAGCGAAAATTACAGCGATCAATAACAGAAATTCGTAAATCTCTTAGAGGTCTATTTAATTGATCTTTTATGATTAATTTTTTCATTATATCAACTCCAATAAAGAGTGATCTCTTTTTCAATATTGTAGCATATGTTGTTATTAAAAATGGTATTATTCACATATTATTCTTATTCTATTTGCCGTGATAATGTCCTATCCCAATAAAGTTAATCTATAGATTTTGTTGTTATGTTTACGATGTTGCTTTCTTTCTTAAAGCTTTAGGAATATAGACACAGAATGGCTCGCCTTCCATGTAATCCCCCGTCATAGCATTGGCACGAGAGCGTGAACCTCCACAAACATGCCTAAATTCACAAACTCCACATTTTCCTTTATATTTATCCGGATTTCTTAAATCTCTAAAGATCGAGGAATCTCGATAGATTTCAGCTAATGATTGTTCTCTTATATTGCCTGCTTTTACCGGAAGCAAGCCGCTCGGATACACGTCACCAATATGAGAGATAAAGATAAAGATAAAGATAAAGACAAAGCCATTGCCTTCATTAACCCCTTTTGGTGCTCTTCCAAGCCCATCAATCGATCCTGTCAAGCCTTGTTCTGTTAATGCATCCAAATATTGAATATCCTCATTATTGCCCTTTGCTTCTCTTATTTTTTGCTGAATAACAACACGGCGATAATGCTGTGCAGCTGTGGTTTTAATATCAAAGGAAACTCTTTTGCTTAAATCATACAGCCATGTGAAAACTCTTTCATGTTCAACTGGTGAAACCATATCACTTTCTTGTCCTCTGCCTCGAAAATGGTCGTGAATTTCAGCAGTGGGTCCATCAAGACTAAAAGCCCAGCGGGAAAGCCCCACTTCCTTCGCTTTTTCAATTGCTTCTTTCGTTACATTAGGTGTTGCACTAGGGGTCATTGACACGCGAACGCCCTTTTCAACCGCATATTTTGCGATATCGAAAACATCCTCACGCATTAAAGGGCATAATATATCCTCCTTTTAGTTCCTCAGTTACCATTCAAAAACCCAAAACTAATATATTAATCATCTTGGCTGCTATTGTATTATATGGGAAATTACAAATAAAAAAAGTGAAGAATCTCACATATATGACAGATGATAATGCTAGGGGGATTATTAGAAAAACTTGGCGTTCGCCAAGTCTTTTTTGGCGAATGCCTTAGTTTTACTTATGCGATCTTATTAGCAGATATTTAATTGAACACACACTTTACTTTAGTACGTTAATAAACTTAAACTTTCCTATTAGCTAAAAAAATAACAGGAGCATATTGCTCCTGCTATTTATGATATCGTTATTACCTCATATTTAGATGCTAAATCAATAAAATGCGGCATTCCACTAATTTTTCCTGCGACTAATTTGTTCTCAATCTCATAATAATCAACACAAGTTTTGCAGGCAAACACTTCGACACCTTTTTCTTCAAGCTCTTTAAGGTGAACCGAAACAAAAGAATCCTCAGTTAAGGTAATTACTCCTCTATTCATGCAAAAAATAGCGACAGGAAGCTCTTCCCTTTGTTTTAGCAATGTAAAAAAGGTTTCAAGGACTCCTTCTCCAAGCTCCTTTTCTCCTTTGCCGAGTTGATCAGAGCTGACTAAAATCACTTTATTTTTCATTAATTTTCACCTCTTAACGAATTCCTAAAGCAATTTTTGCATAACGAGACATTCTTTCTTTCGACCATGGCGGATTCCATACAATATTTACTTCTGTTTGCTTTACTTCCGGTATATCTGCAAGAGCGGTTTTTACATTATCCACAATCGTCCCTGCTAACGGGCAGCCCATTGAAGTTAAGGTCATATCAATTGTTGTCTTTCCATCATCATCCATTTTAACATCGTATACTAAACCAAGATTCACAATATCTATACCTAATTCAGGGTCAACAACAAGCTCAAGAGCACCCATTATATTATCTTTTACTTCTTGATCCACGCTTCAACACTCCCTATGTTTGTCTACATATTGTTATCATATCAAATTTGTATCGAATTATGAATGATAGAAACCGAATAAAGTGAAACTTCCATCAGTGGGGGTCTTACTACCCGTTAATCTGCGATAAACATATGACAATATCATAAAGCTTATACGTATGTTTCAAACCATTCAATTGTCCTCATTACCCCCGCTGTACTGACTTTATGACCAGCGTTTTCTTCAGAAATAAATTTTAGACGTTCAGGCTTATCTTGATATAAAGGTCTAATGGATTCATAAAAATGATAAGTAGGCGAATAAGGTACGACTGAATCCTGCTTACCATGCCAAAAAAGCAAAGGTCTATTTCCAAGCTTTTGAGGCTGCAAGCTTAAATCCAGCTCCCGAAGCTTACTCATTAATTGTGACATTTCCTCTTCCGAGACTGGAATTTTAATCCCTTTCTTTTTCATTTCATTTATTTGCAGGTTAGCAAATTTTTCATAGTAGGGCATCCCCATTAAGCTTGTAGCTGCTTTTATCCAAGGGTATTTTGTCAAAGCACCTAAAGTAATAATTCCTCCCATTGAAGTTCCTACAATCCCTATCCTAGAAGGATCTATTAATTTTTGCTCTTCAAATGTTTGCTTTAAAATTTCAAGTTCATCAATGGTTCGAAGCACAATATCCCAAAAATAAAAATTCAATTCGTTACCAGAAAGGCCAGAGCTTCTTTCCCCATGATAAATGGCTTCTGGAAGTATCACCCTGAATCCTTTTTCTGCTAGTAAATAAGCATAGTGTAGATTAAATTCCTTTCTGCTTGTATAGCCATGTATAAAAATAATGAATGGCAGCTTTTCTTCCCATTTATTATTATCCGCTATTTGCAAAACAGGTATTTCTTTTATTTTTGCATGTTCAACAGTAATCACTTTAAAGCCTCCTAATATTAAGCAAATCTATAAATTATGTTAAGATTGATTAACATAGTAAGTTTTTTTTACAAAACATATGTATATTTGTTAACATAGTGGTAATGATACAATCTCTTGTTTCACCAATTTCCTTTTGATATGAAATCATGACTAATTCATTTTTAGTGTATCATGTGAACATTTATTTTCCTAAAACTTTACACTCCAATATAGAAAAATATGCATAAAGTAGGTGTTGGCATTATGGCAGAAAAACATTTAATTGCGCTAGACCTTGACGGAACATTATTAAGAGACGATAAAACTATATCAATCAAAACCAAAAAAGTCATACAGAAAGCAAGAGATGAAGGCCATATCGTCATGATCGCAACCGGAAGGCCTTTTCGCTCAAGTGAAATGTATTATAAGGAAATGAACCTTGATACTCCCATTGTAAATTTCAACGGAGCGTTCATTCATAACCCTAAAGATAAAAATTGGGGCGTCTATCATACTCCCCTTGAGGTTAATGTAGCTAAGGAAATCGTGGAAGCTTGCAGCTCATTCCAGTTTCATAATATTATTGCGGAAGTAATGGATGATGTGTACTTCCATTTTCAAGATAAAAAGCTGTTAGAAATATTTAAATTTGGTGATCCCAATGTAACGACTGGTGATTTACGTAATTTCTTAAATTCCTCTCCAACAAGTATGTTAATTCATACGGATGAAGAGAATATTAATTCCATTCGTGATCATCTCTCAAGCATTCACGCAGAAGTAATTGACCATCGAAGCTGGGCTGCCCCTTGGCATGTTATTGAAATTGTAAAGGCTGGTTTAAATAAAGCTGTAGGTCTTAAAAAGGCTTCCGATTATTTTAATATTCCACCTGAAAGAATCATTGCTTTTGGTGATGAGGATAATGATCTGGAAATGCTTGAATATGCCGGATTAGGAATAGCTATGGAAAATGGAATTGATCAAGTAAAAACAGTTGCTAATGAAATAACACTAACAAATGAAGAAGATGGGGTTGCCGTTTATTTAAACGAATTATTAAATTTAAAGGTGTGAAGTGCTTTATGTTTATATCATACCCAGAAAATTCCCTTTTTAAAAAAGTTGATTGGAGCATACTAACAAATGAGGCAGCAAGAATGCTGTTTCAACTTTCTTCTTTGGAGGGGATTCGATTGGGTAAAACTAATAAATCGAAACGTTTTGTGCAACAAGGTGTAGATTCTGTTACCAAGCATGCGGAACGTATCCCTTATCATATGACATACGCTGATGCCGAAGCACAAAAGCTGGCTAATGTGAAAAATTCTTCTATCGGAGGAGCCTAAAATGGGAAACAGACTATTTCAAGAAGCGAGACGATCTGTTGACCTGACCAAGACGGCTGAAGCTACTCAGCATGAAACGATGATGCTGCAAGCAAAAAATGCATTAAGTTCAGCGTACGCCAATTCAACTAGAGCTGAACAGGAACAGCTGGCTGAAATGCAACGAGAGCTTGACCAAATCTCAATCAAAAATCTTCAATAATAATGTAACTAAACAGCTGACATATAAATATCTCAGCTGTTTAGCTTCTCTCTAATATTATGGGTAAGGTATGTATCCTCTGATTTTCATTATTCTCTTCAAAAAAGTATAGGATCAATGTACCATTATTGGGAAGTTTTTCTTTAGGGATATGGATTTCCATCTCAAATTTTGACCAATTAGGGAAACTCGGCTCAACCTTTTTCTTAGTTGCTGGAATTAACTCATCATGGCCATCCTCAACGACATAAAAAAATTCTCCTTTTTTAAGACGGAATTCACCTGTTATTTTATACTTCATATTTTCTTTCCTTACCTTTACCATTCGAAACACTTCATTGTCCTGAAGCCTCTCGTTCGATTCAATTGGGTTCATCAAGATCCCAGTGTAATAATGGGACGCGCTAATTACTAATATGAACGCCATTAAAACTTGAAGCATAGACATCCCTCCAAGATCATTAATCCTTACGGAATAAACCGAAAACCCCGACTGTTTGCACAATATTAGTAAAAGCATTTGGATCTATTTCTTTAATTATTCTTTCTAGATCAAATAATTCATATCGCGTGATAACTACCATCATCATCTCCTTATTCTCATTTGTAAAAGAGCCTTTTGCAGGCATAATAGTAATTCCTCTTATTAGCTTTTCATGAATTGCCTTTTTCATTTCCTCTGTTTTTTTCGTAACGATCATAGCTGTCAGTTTCACATGCCTTGTATGAATCGTATCAATGACCCTTGTAGAGGCGTATAACGTAACAATTGTATACAATGCCTTTTCCCATCCATATAGTGCTCCAGCAGTAATAATAATGATGGAATTGAGTGTGAAAAAATATGTTCCAATGGACTTATCAGTCATTCGAGATAAAACCATGGCAATTATGTCCATTCCACCGGTTGAAGCTCCCCATTTTAAAGTTAACCCAACACCAACTGCAGCAATCACTCCCCCAAAAACTGCATTTAGCAAAATATCATGTGAGAATTGCCTAATTGGGATTACTTCCAAAAAGAATGATGTTGATAATACACTAATAAAGCTATAAAGAGTAAAAGATTTTCCGACTTTTTTCCAGCCTAAAATTGTAACAGGTATATTCAATATTAAAAGCAAAACACCTGTAGAGACATGCCCCCCAAATATATTTGAAAGCAATTGGGCAACTCCAGTGAATCCACTTGCATAAACATTTGCTGGGATTAAGAAATAATTCATTGAAATTGCACCTAATAGTGCACCAATTAATACGATCCCTATTTTTTTTGCACATAACCAATACATTTTTATCTCCTATCTAACTTAATAGTATTTACCCAAATTTGGAATTTTCATTGTCTTTTCTACCTATTTTCTATAAACTTAAAGAATATATAGTTTTGAAAGCAGGTGAATATGTATGTCAGTTAAAATATTGGCAGACAGTGCATGTGATTTACCACTACATTTTTTTAAAGAAAATGATGTCACATTATTTCCATTAAAGGTCCACTTAGATGATACAGAATATGAAGACTTAGTAACGATAGATCCAAAAAAAGTGTATCAGGCTATTCGAGAGGGAAAAGTTCCGAAAACTTCTCAAGCCTCTCCCCTCGCCTTTGAAGAAGCTTTTACGAATATGGCAAAAAATAATGAAGATGGAATTTATATTGCGTTTTCCTCTGAATTGTCAGGAACCTATCAAACAGCTGTTATGATGCTTGACCAAGTAAAAGAAAAATATCCAAACTTCAATCTAACCATTATTGATACAAAATGTGCTTCACTTGGTTTTGGTTTAATTGTCCAAGAAGCGGCTAAATTAGCAAAAGAAGATGCTTCCAAAGAGGACATATTAGCTGAAATTAAATTCCGCTGTGAGCACATGGAGCATTTATTCACTGTCCATGATCTTGATTACCTTGCTAAAGGCGGACGTGTTTCCAAGGCGTCTGCATTTTTGGGCGGACTGCTAAACATTAAGCCTCTATTAAATGTTGAGGATGGAAAGCTTGTTCCAATTGAAAAACATCGAGGCAAAAAGAAACTCCTTCGACGAATTATTGAAATAATGAAAGAAAGAGGAGATTCCTTTGAAAGTCAAATCATTGGAATCAGCCACGCTGACGATGAAGAAACAGCACTAGAAATGAAAGAACTAATCATTCAGGAATTAAACGCCAAAAATTTCTTTATTTCTTCCATTGGTGCTACCATTGGTTCACACACAGGCTCTGGAACGATAGCTATTTTCTTTTTAAATAAAGTAAAATAATAGATCCTAGACCGCATACTCCTTTTCATTTTGACAGACAATAACATAGGCCAAACTCATTAAGTTGAGATTGAACGACTATAGAAATGGAAAGGAGTCTTTATATTATGTCCCAAACTACTGATAATGATAAAAAAGCCAAGGATAATAATGCCTTTCGTCATGAAAAGAACATGATGCGCGAAAAAAACAGGAAGGCAGGAAAAAACCAGTATTCAAAAACGACAGATCATATATAAAAGCGCAAGCGCCTTCGGACAATTAAAGGACAATTAAAGGACAATTGTTCCTGCGATGATTACGCTGCCGTAACCTTCATTGTGGAGCTAGACATTTCTCTAATTCGAGAAAAATTTACTTGTTTTTAAATAGAAAAACGAGCAAGCAGGTGCAGTTCACCACCCGCTTGCTCGTTTATTTTTCGTCTTTTATATAAGTCCATCCAGCTTCTTGATAAATTCTCCCTTCCTTCATTAATCGTCCTAGTGCACGTTTGAATGAGGCTTTACTTAGTTGAAAACGATCCAGTATATCTTCGGGTGTACTTTTATCTCCATAAGGCATTGCCCCATTGCGTGATGCCAAATAGGATAAAATAATTTCCGAATCCTGATCAAGTGCCTCATGTTTTCTCGGAGACAAAGAAACATTAATGGTTCCATCTTCTTTAATATCAATGATTCTGCCTTCTACCTTTTCACCAAGTCGTGGTTCTGTTTTCCTCTGAGATTCATGAATAAATCCCTTATAACCTTCTGCTGTATATAACCAGCTTCCTACCTTCGCAGTTCGGTATATGTAACCATGAATATTTTTATTAAAATCTTTTCTTGTTGCTTTTTCAGATATTTCTTCAATAATAGGATCAGTAGCTAATTTAACATATATTCGATTGTTTTTATTTACTCTTAGAGTAATGTAAAGCATATCCCCTTCAATTGGCCATACAGAGCTATGTACAGGGAGATCTTCTTCTCCTAACAGCATGTCCTTATTAATACCAATATTCAAAAATACACCTATTCCAGGCTTTATATCACTAACCTTTGCCCATCCATAGGAGTCCGTTGTTATTTCGGGAATTTGCGTTGTGGCGGCTACTCGCCCCTTCGAATCTGTGTAAAGAAATACCTCAACTTCCTGACCTTCCTCTAACTGCATATCTGTATCGTTTTTGTGCAATAAAACGTCCTCATTGCCGTCAGTCAAAAAATAGCCAAAATCTGCAAGTCTTTCAGTCTTTAATTGAACTGAACGGCCAATTAATTCATTTAAAGCCATATTAGCTCCTCCTTCATATACATCCAATTATATTAAATTTTACTATTATCCTTAATGTTGTTTAGACTGCTATATTTTACTATAATTAATGTAAAAGTAAAACTTCTTTCAAAAGTCCGTATCAATTTGAACTTTTTGATTAGAGGATGTTTAAGGAGGCAGTCATGTCAAAAGAAAGCTCATTTGATATTGTATCCAAAGTTGATTTTTCTGAGGTTACAAATGCAATTAACATTGCAATGAAGGAGATTCAAACTCGCTATGATTTCAAAGGAAGTAAAAGCAATGCTTCACTTGATAAAGAGGAACTCGTACTTATTTCTGATGATGAGTACAAGCTTGGCCAGCTTAAAGATGTCCTAATTAGCAAAATGATTAGAAGGGGCATTCCAATAAAGAATCTGGATTATGGTAAAATTGAAGGCGCTTCTGGTGGAACAGTTCGCCAAAGAGCTAAAATTGCACAAGGAATCGACAAAGAAGATGCAAAAAAAATCAATACCCTCATTAAAAACAGCGGTTTAAAGGTTAAAAGCCAAGTACAAGATGACCAAATTCGTGTCACTGGCAAAAACCGTGATGATCTTCAAAAAATCATTGCAGCCGTAAAAGAAGCAGACCTCAACGTTGAAGTTCAATTTGTAAATTATCGATAGAAATTCAAAGAGCACCTGCTAAAGTGGAACAATAAAAACAAGCCAAAGGAAGCTTAATCCTTTGGCTTTATCTTCTTATTCTTCCTGCGCTCTCTTCCTTTTTGATCTTCTCCAAACCATGAAAATAAACACAATAAAGGCTCCATAAACTAAAATTGTAGCGGTAACATATGGGATATTGATACCTGATTTTTGTGATAAAACATAAACCTCAGCTTCTTCCCTGTCAATAATAAGCTCATAATGACCATCTTTACTTTTGACAAGGTCATTTGTTAATAATCCCCGAAGCTCTTTATCATCTTCTAATTGATCAGCATTGATTGAAATATTTTGCGACTCAGATGTATTATTAATAGCAATCACAGTGGTTTCATTTTCAAATGTCCTTTTATAAACAGTTACACCGTCTTCATTAGCAAGCCACTTCATTTCTCCTCTAGTTAAGCTTGGGAAATTAATCCGCAGTTCACCAAGTTTGGTAATATAGTCAATGAGATCCTTATCCGTTCTGAAATCCATTTGTCGATGATTGTCTGCTCCCACACCGCCTTCTAATGCAATTTCACTGCCATAGTATACAACTGGAATTCCCGGTGTCGTATACAAATAAGTTAAGGCTAGCTTCCACCTAGGCCCTGGATGTTGATTCTTCTCAACTGTATCATGTGTAAAGCGGACTGTATTGAGATTATCCATGGATGATCCCATTAAATAAGGATTTTTATAAATGGAAAGCAATTCTTCTTTCTGCTTATTCATCTCAATTAAAGATTTGTCTACTTGATCAAAAGCTGGTCTTAAGGATGCTGTAAGAGGATAATCAATAAATCCATCCATTCCGGTTTCTTGATATTCGGCAATCCTATGAGGATCGTTAGAGCTTACCTCTCCAAGGAGATAGAAGTTATCCTTAGCAGCTTTTACCTCTTTGGCAAAATCAGTCATAAAATTTTTGGATACTTGATCAACTGAATCTATATAATAACCATCAATATTTGTTTCGGTAATCCACCACTTTGCAGCATCAATTAAATAATTCTTAAGCTCCTGATTTTCTTGATTCAATTTAGGGAGACCTTCTAACCAATCCTTTACAATGGGCTGCCCGCTATCTGTTAGTTGATTTCCTTCTTGATTATTGAACCAATCCTTCTTGTCAGCTTCCTGCATCCATGAATGATTTGGGCCAACATGACTAACAGCAAAACTCATCATTACTTTCATATCTCTTTTATGAGCTTCCTGAACGAGCTTTTTAAATTCATCTATTGTTCCAAAATGTTCTTCCGTATTATAGAAGTCTTTAACCCAGTAGCCATGGTAGCCATTATCTTCATTATCAAATACAGGTGTCAGCAAAATGGTTGTAAAGCCCATATCCTTAATATAATCTAGTTTTTCGATAATTCCCTGAAAATCACCTCCGTGAAAGCTTTTCGGATCTTTTACATTAACATGATAATCATTTTTGAAATCCCCATTATTAAAGCGATCCACCATTAAAAAATAGATGGATTCATCTTGCCATTTTCGATCTTCTTTTTCGACCGCTCCTACAGGTAGGGCGTAAAAAAGAAGCAACGGGATTAAGATAAGAGTCCATACTCTTTTTTTCATCGTCGCTCCCCCTCCTTCAAAATCAAAACAAAAAATAATTTCTATTTGCTAGTATTAAATACACAACTCTTTAAGATTAGCCTGTAACCCCCTGTTACGTCAAATTACATACATTGGAATTGAACTTTAATATTTTGTTATAAAGCAAATCTAATTTGGGTATTTAGCCATATCCGTTTTGTATCCGAAAGACATTTATGCGAATAACCTACTATAGGGAATTATATTGGAATGGTATAAAAATAGGTAAATATCACTTATAAAGTTATAAAAATTGAAGAATCTGTCTAAAAAGATTGTTGAGGAAATCAAATGGAGGTTTTTTATGAATAGACAGCAGCGCACTAAACTTTTAGAATACCAAACCCGCGCATTCACTGAAGGGACCATTGAATACATTAATGATCAATGGGTATTTTTTGATAAAGATACTGAAGATGCTTCATTATTGGATGAATTCCTCCACCAGGAAATTGAATTATATCGTTTTAAGCGCTGGAAAAAGGGGTTATTACTTGAAGAAGGAAAGATTTCATTGGAAAATGAAGTATTTTCTCTAAAGGATCAAGATTCTTTGAGAATACGTAAGCTTCTTGTTTTTTCTTTAGAAAAATTGTTAGATGAAATGAATGATGATGCTTTTTTCCAATTTATCACCACATTAAACTCTTTGCAGTTCTCAATTCATGATTGTATATATTGCTATAATCAATTATCCTATCTTGAAAATAGCGATAGGAAAAGTGGAGTTAATATTATTGTTTTCGATAATCAAGAGCATATTTGCAATGTACAGCATCATTTCAGTTACTTTGAGAAAACAAACGATCGCTTTGAATTCACATTAAATAGCGGGAAAAGAATGGTAATTGAAAAAATTTCTTTATAAGAAAAGCGCAAGCGCCTTCGAAACAATCAAAAGTCAGATTGTTCCTGCGATGATTATTCAAAGCAGCTTTCCTTAGTGCTCACCCCCGACAAGCATAAGACAGGCAGACGGGAAAGTTGTTCTTTAACTTTCTTGGCGGACTGACTTATGACCTCGAGGTCGACAAAAACGCGACGTCCTGTACGTCGGGGGTAGGCGCTGGAGCTAGACAATTCTCAAACTCGAGAAAAGTTATACTTTCTTATTTTATAAAGAAAACTTGCCGATTGGCGAGCCTTGGAAAGGCGAAGACAGAGGCGTAGTTGCACTTATCGCGCTCATACATGCCACGTCCTCCCAAAAGCTTCTCTTTTGGTCGTGCGATGTATCTCTGACGAAGCTTTCCTTATCCTGTGGCATTCGCCCGACTAGGACATCCTCGTAAAAGCTATCGCTTTTCCTTCGTGCGATGTTAATCGCTATCGAAGCCCTCCTTGTCCTGTCCGTCGTACTTAATTCCTAAAATTGGCAACTACGTCGAATCATCTTCTGCGATGGCAATTTATACTTACTTAAGATTTACTGAGCCCCTTTCCATTATATTCACTAATGATTATTCACAGTCTGTCCTAATCCTTTTTCAAAATCAATTGCTGGGAGTGGTCTATGGATATAGTAGCCTTGAGCATAGTGGCAATTTAATTCTTTCAAAAGTTCAATTTGTTCCTTTGTTTCTACCCCTTCTGCTACAACCTTAACTTCTAACCCATGTCCCATTGTTATGATCGCTTTTACAATTGCAATATCATATGTATCGACTCGTAGATTATTAATAAACGATCGATCAATTTTCAATGTATTAATTGGTAAGTCCTTTAAATAACTCAATGATGAATACCCAGTACCAAAATCATCGATTGACACTTTAACACCTAGCTTTTGAAGAGATCTCATAACCGGAATGCTATAATCGATATTTGTGAGCATTGTACTCTCTGTAAGCTCTAATGTTAAATATTGTGGATCTAGTTTTGATTCAGCTAATGCTTGTTTAACTTCATTTAAGAAGCCTGGCTGCTGAAACTGATACGCCGATACATTGACAGACACTGACAGACGATCATTTCCAAGTGATTGCCATTTATTATTTTGAATACAAGCAGTTCTTAGGACCCAACGGCCAATTTCCTGGATGATTCCAGTTTCTTCAGCTAATGGAATAAAATCTGCCGGCGATACGAGCCCCAATTTCGGATGATTCCACCGAATCAATGCTTCACTTCCAAATATTTTTCCTGTCTCTAAATCGATCAACGGCTGAAACATTAAATAGAATTCGTTTTTCTGAAGGGCCTTTCGTAAGTAGCTTTCTAATTCTAATCTTGTCATAGCCTGATCATTCATTTCAGTAGAGAAAAAAGTAATTCGATTTCCTCCCTGTTCTTTTGAACGATTTGTGGCAATATCAGCATTTTTCAATAGATCATGCTCATTCAGGCCATCTCCTGGAAAAAAGCTAACTCCAATGCTTGCTGTAACAAAGAATTCTTGATCCTTGTGATGAACAGGATCAGCAATTTCTGTGAGAATAGATTTCGCTGTCTTCATGGCCTCTTCAATTTGAACATCCTTTGAAAGAATGACTGTAAACTTATCTCCGCTAAATCTTCCAATATACGATCCACTTGGAAGAACTTTTTCCATTCGATAGGCGAGCTCCTTTAAAATCATATCTCCAGCAAAATGACCAAGGCTATCATTAATAAGTTTAAAACGATCAATATCAACAGAAAGGACGGCAAGCATTCTCTTTTTCTTCTTTGCTCGCTGTAGCATGATTTCGAGCTGCTCAGTAAATTTCATACGATTTGGAAGACCGGTATCATGATCATAATTAGAAAGCTCAGTAATTTTTTCTTCAATTTTCTTCTGTTCTGTAATATTTCTTCCAATCCCATATATTCCAACACATTCTCCATCAACTGTAATCGGAATATTTTTTATCTGGAAGAGATTCATTTCCCCTGATTTATTCATCAGTTTTACATTATAATACTGTTCTTTTCCTTTAAGTGCTTTGTATAAATGCATCTTAACACGGGCAACGTCTTCACTTAAAACATACTTCATTGCTGATGTTCCAAGTAATTCATTATTGCTTTCACCAAACATTTTCTCAAAAGCAGGATTGACACTAGTAAAATGTCCCTGTAAATCAGCAGAATAAACAATATCTGTATTATTATTAAAAAGAGATTTATAATATTGCTCAGATATTTTTAAGCTCTCATTTAATTGGTAAAAATCATTCTGTGATGCTTCCATTAAGTGAGTAAGCGATGATAATGTTTTCAATTGGTCAGGCATTGTATATTTAAATACAAGCCGTTGATCCTCTCCTCGCAGGGACTGTTGTTCGGATAAGGATAAATATGTAAGAGTTAACCCGACTAGCTGCGGCTCCCCTGATTTTCTGGAGGCTATTTCCCCTTGAGAGAAAAATCCATTTGCAGGAGCAATGCTCTGCAGCATAGCCAATTCTTTTTCAGAAAAATCTCGAGAAAATTGTTTTCTTGACAAACAATTATAGACAAAAATGGTTTCAACCTGTTTTTTCGCTAGCTGTTTAAAGCCTTGCAATGAACTATTAATAGTCCCTTCAATATTTGGATAAGCAAAGGTTAGCTGCTCCCCTTCTGCTACTTTCCTATTTACTTTAATAGCTCCATTTTTCAATATCTCTAAAATAAATAAAGTGACTTTTTCACCTTTATGCTCCTTAATGAATGGAAATTCTGCCCCTGAATTTGGAATGCCTTTAGGAAAGCCTTCACCTAAGTAATGTATTAAAAGTTGAAGAGGCTTTTTCTTGTCTATGGAATAAATAATGTCTCCAGTTGCCTTCGTAATGGTAAAAGCCTTCCCTATTTCCTGCCACTCGAAATGACTGTTAGACTGAACTATAAGCTGTTTGCTTTGAAGGGAAACCGCCACTACACCTTGATTTGTTAATTCGTCTTTCGTAATTGCATAAGATTCATTCGTAAATTTATTATTACTCGCTGCTCCACCTGCAACAATTAATTGTGGGTTGACATGATAAACCCCATTTATCAGCGATTGAGCATCTATTTTATTTCCGACTGGAAATAATATTAGTGCCTTTGTGTCAAAATCTGAAAGCTGCTCAGCCAAACTTATCCCCATATCAAAACTATTTTCATAAAAATCTTGATGCAGCAAAATCGATTTTAATTCTGTCTTTTCAAAGATAGTGAAGGAAAGAATAGCCTCATTATCGATCATTCTACCCTCAATAATTTCACCAGAGGACGTACAGCCTATGACAGTTGCGTAAGGAAGATATTCTTTTATTGTGCTTTGGAGCTGCAGAATAAAAGATCTATCTGATTTTCCAGAGAAAACTTGAATAAGCAGATTAGGATATTCATTCAGCTCATGATTTTCAATAAAACGATTTAATTGACTATTATTTTCAAAAATACATGTGATTGTTTTAGCCATGAGAATCACCATAAATTCTGAGACATAATTATAAGATAAAAATACCATAAAAAATGATTTCATGATATGTCAAAAAAACAAAAAACTGCCTTTTTCGGCAGCTTTTTTCAAGAAATTGAAGTTTTTTATCGATTTTTGTTTAAGAAAGAAAGGTTAAAGGCAGTTTCATAAATCCTAAATATAGTACAAGAATAAGAGAAATGACGAATAGAAGCCAGAACATTGTTGTGCTCTTTCCCTTAGCTAAACGGACAAGGATCATTTCAATACTTGCAATGACGACAATACCGATTAATGACTTTATAATATAAAGCATACTAATACTGTGAAGAGAACTCAAAATCCATATTCCCGTTCCAATGATCAGAAGATAAAATAATCTTAAAATCATATGAACAACCTTTAATCCTCTTGCTTTCCCACTTCTATGTAATCCCAGTGCAACGAAAAATAATACAAGTGCTAAAACCCATGTTGTTATGTGTGCATGTATCATAGATTTGCCTCCTTAACTAAAATCGATTACATCATATCATATTTTAAACATAAAACCTAAGGTTAAGGTTTAATGTTTTTATTATTAACTATATGATTATATGAGTAATACCTTTTCACATAGAAACCAAATAATTAATCTTGTATTTTATTAGATAAGATCCCGATTTTTTCTACTGTAATGTCGATGACATCCCCTTTTTTCAGGAATCGAGGTGGCTTGAAACCTTTTCCTACTCCTGCAGGTGTTCCTGTTGCAATGATATCTCCCGGTTCAAGAGTCATTCCTTCAGAAAGAACGGAGATTATTTCTTCAATAGGAAAAATAAAGTTTTCAGTATTGGAACTTTGTCTAATTTCTCCGTTAATGGTTGTTTGGATATTCAGCCTATTTGGGTTTTCAACAGCTGATGAGTGCAAAATCCATGGGCCCATTGGACAAGTGGTATCAAGGCTTTTTCCAATAAAAAACTGCTTATGACGAGCCTGAATATCTCTTGCTGTTATATCGTTAATGATCGTATACCCAAATATATAATCAAGGGCTTCTTCTCTCTTAATCCCTTTTCCTTCTTTTCCGATAATGACTGCGAGTTCTCCCTCATAATCTAGCTCCTCAGTTAAATCATGATGACTTAGAACCGTTTCCTTATGACCGATAACAGTTGTTGGCGCTTTAGTAAAAACCATTATATGCTCTGGAATGTCATCTTTGCTCCCCATCTCAATTGCATGATCTGCATAGTTTTTGCCAACACAGAAAATATTTTTGCTTGGGCGTGGAATGGGTGCCAATAGTTTTACAGATTTAATTGGAAGAAATACATCTCCATTGCTATCTGCCCAATCTAATAAATTATTTACCTTTTGAATAAATGTATCCCCCAATGCAATGCATTCTAGCATCGTCTCTGGAAAGTCTTTGCTGCCTGATTTTCTTTCAGAGGCTTTATTTAGCGGCAGGAATTGTGTTTCAGCTTCATTTACTAGTCCTACAAAGATTTCACTGCTCATTTCTGCTGTTACAAACTTCATATGAACACCTCATTTTTATTTTCACGTTTCTATAATGGAATACTGAAATAACTAAAACTTCTCTTTTACTATTCTAACAGGACCATAATAATGTTGGCTAATTCAAAGTCGACTGAATTCGAAAAGCTGCAACACTATGCTGCAGCTTTTCTTTTGAGATTATAAGATCGAAGACTAATTTACAAACCTCCCAGGGGTATTCCCCTTTACTTCCCAATAGTCATTTCTTAGGTGGATTTTTTGAATTTTTCCAGATGCAGTTTTTGGCAATGCTTCGACAAATGTGACAGCGGTTACTGCCTTAAAATGTGCTAGCTTTTCCCTTGTAAATGTAATAATATCCTGCTCAGTTACTTCATGATTTTCTTTAAGAACAATAAAAGCATGAGGTGTCTCTCCCCATTTTTCATGAGGAACAGCAATGACAGCTGCCTCTATAACTGCAGGATGTTCATATAGAGCACCTTCAATTTCAATTGACGAAATATTTTCTCCTCCACTAATAATAATATCCTTCTTACGATCAACAATATCAATATTTCCATACATATCGACAGTTGCCATATCCCCGGTGTGCAGCCAGCCGTCACGGATTGCCTCCATTGTCGCCTCTTTATTTTTCCAGTAGCCCTTCATAACGCCATTACTTCTCGTAATGACTTCTCCTATTTCCTTTCCGTTATGAGCAACTTCCTCCCCAAACCCATTTACTACCTTTACTTCACAGCCGATCATTTGGTAACCAGCTTTTGCTTTCATCCGATATTGTTCCTCAATCGGCAAGGATTTCAAATGGGAGCGAATAACTGAGAACGTACTTAATGGAGATGACTCTGTCATGCCATATACTTGAATAAATTCCCATCCAATTTCCCTTTCTAACCTTGAAACAAACGCAGGTGGCGGAGCTGAACCGGCAATAACTACTCTTAATTTCTGTGTAATATCCGGATCGTTCTTTTCAAAATATTGGATTAGAGAGTTAAGAACGGTTGGAGCCATATGCATGATTGATACTTTATGGTTTTGGATGGCTTGAAAGATTAACTCAGGCGAAGCCTTTCTTAAGCAAACCTGTGCAGCACCATTAGCAGTGTAATAAAATGGAGACCCCCACCCATTCACATGAAACATTGGCAATACATGCAGCAGTACATCTTGATCTTGAACTCGAAGATGATGCATCGTAGTTAGTGCATGCAAATAATTATTTCGATGAGTCAGCATAACTCCCTTTGGATTCCCAGTTGTTCCACTCGTATACAAGAGGCTACATACATCGTTCTCGTCGATAAATTCTCTTTGGAATGGAAGATCTGATTGGCTTGAAAGCCATTGATCGTAATCCGTTTCTTCAGAATAATCTTCTTTATAATGGATAATAATTTTTTCAACTGTTTTTAACTGACTTTTGACAGGTTCAATGAGATTGTATAAATCTTGATCAACAAACAGCACCTTTGTTTCACTGTGGTTCAAAATGAAAACATAATCATCTGGCTTAAGGCGAATATTTAACGGAACCATTACAGCCCCCAGCTGGAAAACTCCATAAAACCCTTCCAGCATCTCTACAGTATTGGGTGCCAAATAAGCTACACGTTCTCCTTTTTTTACGCCCAGACCTTTTAATCCATGGGATAGACGATTAACCCTGTGGTTTAGCTCATTATATGTAAAAACTCTTGTATCACAATAAATTGCTTCTTTAGATCCATATAAAGAAACAGCACGATCTAAAAACTGATTTAAAATTAAAGGGACATTCATAATCAGACACCTCACCGAATATTTATTAAATTCTAATAATATTTTACCATATTTATTCAAACAGTTAAGAACTTTTTTATCTGTTATAGTACAATATTTCGCTAATATGAGTGGGAATCGTTGTTTTAAAGAATTATTAGGCTTTTTAATCACAATCTTTTTCTAGGCACATACGATATTAGAGAAAATAATAAAGGATGACGTATATGCCAGCAATTGTAGGTGTTGCCCAAGTTATGTCTATTGGATCCGGTTCAGTTTTCAACATTGGGGATGTATATAAAATAATGCCTATAGCAAATGCAAAAACCTATTCTGGGGCAGGTTCTTTTAATACTGGTGATGGATTAAATGTTTACAACCACCAAAGCAGTACGAACACATATGATTCAGACGGAACAGATCAAGGGATTATTTTAAATGCATAGTTAAAGGTGATAATTATGAATTTTTATATCCAACAATCCATTCAAATAAATTTCATTAAGATTGGAGGAGTATCTAACTCATCCGTATTTCAGATCGGCAGTGCAGGTATGATTATTCCATCTTCTTATTTATACAATACTGGAGGTTTTACTCAACCTGCACCAACAGCAGCTGCTGTTGCAACACCTTTAGTACCATTATCAAGACAATAATTAAACTGTTATGGATATGCACTCTTATTCTTGATTCTTGAAAGTCAAAAATGAGGTGGGAAAATGACTTCAGACTTATATTCTTATCTGCAAAAATTACATGTATTTATCGAGCATCAGGAGAAGAGAATCCTTAGCTTAGAGAGAAAGGTTTCTAAACTAACAGAGGAAACAAAAACACTAAAAGATCGTCCAGCGGTTAATGTTGACAAAATTGAGTATAAATTTGATCAGCTTAAGGTAGAAACCTTAGAGGGAACATTAAACATCGGACTAAATCCATCCGATTTAAATAATATTGATGATTTTTCCATTGAAAATAAAGGTATAAAAACTCCATTCTCACCAAATGATCAAATGTATAGGACAATTGATATTGAAAATGCCATTAATCATTATTTAGATAATGAACTGACCGAATTCATCACCGAAATTGGCAAGAATCAGAATATAGATATTGGTGAACCACAAATATCCTTTATTAAAGAGGATATTAAAAAACAATTACCAAGCAGAATTGACTTTTATCTTAAAAAATATCAATCTCCTGAATATGAAAACAATGCTGATCGAACTAATAATTTGAATGATGAAATCATAAATCAGCTGAAAATGGAAATTCAAAAAGGAGTTCAAACCTTTTTAAACCATTTGCCTGATAATGTGAAAGGATTGAAGAATTAGTGAACTTCCATGTTTATAATCGGGATCTTTCAGTAGGAAGTATACGAATCATCGGGGTATCCAGCTCCTCCATATTAATGATTGGAGATACACAAACAATTCAGTTGGCATCCGTTTTTGATACACCTCCAGAGTCTTTAATAATCGGACCTTTTGTTCCACTGGCACGGGAGTAACTATGTTTCGAAGAACATCGATTGTCGATGAGGTTAAAATAGGTACCATGTTCTATTCTTCTATTTTTGAAATTGGAGACTCCTCCATCATACAAGGCTTTTCACGGGCACTGGCAGTTCAAAGGGAACAGGAAACTTTTTATGGAAACGAAGGAAACTTTAATATCTATCCAGTTTTTACTCAACCCATTCCATTGCAGCCCGTTGAAATAAGTATTCCTATGTATACAGAAAATCTGAATCCGATTATTAAAGTTAATCATATAAATATTAATGGTGTATCCGTAGCTTCCGTCGTCCATATTGGAAGCAGCAATCATGTCTCAATGGAGACAAGAATTAAGCATATTCGCCAGCTGTTTCCGAAAAATAAAACTCAATCTGTAGACAGATAAAACTTAAACAGCAGGTTAATCTTTGATAAATCATCTCTTTTGAAAAATCGTCAAAATAGAAAAGGATGTTTTGTATGCCAGCAATTATTGGCCCCGTTCAAATTATTAATGTTTCTGGCGGAGTTGTTCAATTCGGTGATGCGGTAATTATCTCTCCAAAAAGCAGCTCAAAAACAACTTCAGGGCAAGGAGCATCAAATAATGGAGGTTTCATTATTACAAATAATGGATTGAATGCAAGCAATGTTCTGGATACAAACCTAATTGATCAGCCAATTGTTGGAAATAATTAAAACAGGCTAGGGAAATGTACTCCCATGCCTGTTTTATTAAAGCTTGATAATATGTGCTCCATCAAAAAAGAATAAATACCTCTCACTAATTTCCCTTTTTAAAATTTTCTCCAACGCCTTCGAGTACATGTCTATTTGCACTCGGTATCGTTCCTCTAGCACTGGCTTTGCTTCAGCAAATCCTCCCTTAAAACGATTGGTAATTCCATCTGTTTTATAATCTAGGAGCACTAGACCATGTTCATCTTCAAACAGACAATCTATAATTCCTTGGATCAAAACATGCTCATTTTCGCCTTCCCATTCATGGTAGATATCACTAGTAGGAAATGAAACACTAAAGGGAATTTCACGCTTAATATCCTTGGCTTGCATCATCCTTTTTCCAATGTCTGTTTTGAAAAACTGTATAATTAAATCCGGATCAATCGCCTCACACTGCTCAGCAGTCAACAGCTCTTTCTGAACCATTTCTTCCATTTTTAATACAATTGATAAATCAGTTGGCTCCTTACTGAAATCAACATGCTGCATCACCATGTGCATAGCAGTCCCTTTTTCCGCGGGAGTTAATGACTTCTCCTGCATGAATTGAGGACGGTTTAATAATGGCTTCTTAAATTTATGAATGATTTCAATTCCACCATCTTCAGAAGCGAATATTTCCTTCTGCCTCTTTACTTCAGATACAGACTGTTTCGAACGATGATTAGACGCTTGCAAATGCGTGTATTCCCATGATAACTGAGCTTCAATCATATCTTTAAATGGTGATTCCACTGGGATAGCTTCTCCACTAAATACTTTATCCAATAAATCTTCACTTTGAATATTCATTTCTTCTGCAATACTCGCAGCTTCATTGCCGTTTAATATTTGGACATTCCAGCATGATGGGTGTGCAATAATTTCTTCTGAAATTAGCGGATTTATTCCTGACCCATTAACTCTCAATTGTTCACAGTCTTTATGTCTCACTAGCGAAGGCCCTATCCAGTCTAAGTATGTGTTTGCCGATGCCCGATCAAATTCATTAAGGAGCCAATCTTGCGCTTCAGCACTTTGCCCCCACCCGCTCAGCTTCTTCTCAGCACTTTTTACAGAGGCAACTAAATATAGCTTCTCTTTCGCTCTTGTTAAAGCCACATAAAGAACACGAAGCTCCTCTGCCAGCATTTCCATTTTCTTTTTCCGTTTAAAAGCAAGCTGAGGAAGGGACGGATACGAGATTCTTTTTTCAGCGTTAACGTATTTTGCTGCAAAACCGTATTCCTTATCAAGCATATAGGCTTTTTTCAAATCCATCGTATTAAAATTACGGCCAAGCCCTGCTATAAATACAATTGGAAATTCAAGCCCTTTACTGCTATGAATCGTCATCAGGCGTACAACATCCTCCTGTTCCCCTAATGCACGAGCTGCACCAAGATCATCTCCGCGGTCACGCATCCTTTCGATAAATCTTAAGAAGCGGAATAATCCTCGAAAAGATGTAGATTCATATTGCCGCGCACGATCATAAAGTGCACGGAGATTGGCTTGTCTTTGTTTCCCTCCAGGCATTCCGCCTACAAAGTCATAAAACTTTGTTTCTCGGTATAAGTGCCAAATTAGCTCAGATAATGAACCCTGTCTTGCTTTCACACGCCATTCCTTTAAATCTTCAAAGAATGGCAATAGTTTTTCGTACAAATTCTCTGTTTGAATTGAAGGCTTTTCCAAACAAAAGGCTGATAAAGCTTCATAAAAAACACCTTTTTTATGATGAATCCTAATCTGCGCCAGTTCTTCCTCTGTTAACCCAACTATCGGCGATCTAAGGACAGATGCAAGCGGAATATCTTGATACGGATTATCAATAATTTTCAAAAGTGACATCATGATAGCTACCTCAGTTGCTTCAAAATAACCAGAGGACAAATTCGCATATACTGGAATACCCTGTTGCTTAAATTCTTCCATGATTTGCGGTGCCCAAGTCATGGAACGAAGTAAAATAACGATGTCACGGTACATCGCAGGTCTTCCAGTTTTTGTTTTGGGATTATAAACTTCTTTCCGTTCAGTTATTATTTCTTTTATTCTTGAAGCCATATATCTTGCTTCAAGCTGAGACTGAGCTAAATCAGCACTATCAAAGGCATCCTCTTCTATTTCTTGAGGCTCATCTTCTTCTTTTCCTTCTAAATCGATTACCGTCAATTCTATTGGATAGGATTCATCCGCTGGGTATGGGGCTCCATTTATCAATTCTGCTGCTTCATCATATTCAATTTCCCCTACAGAAACATCCATCAGCTGCTTAAAAAGATAGTTTGTTCCATGAAGCACTTCTTTACGGCTTCTGAAATTTTTAGCGAGGTCTATTCGCAAGCCAGCTTCTTCGCCATCTTTTGTAAACCGGTTATACTTCCCTAAAAATAAATTCGGTTCTGCAAGCCTAAAGCGGTAAATGGACTGCTTCACATCACCAACCATGAAAAGATTGCCCACTTGCTCTGAATCATTTATAACAAGCTTTAATATGGTTTCTTGAACCATATTGGTATCTTGATACTCATCAACAAGTACTTCTTTAAACTGTCTTTTGCAAGCGAAGGCAGCTGCTGATGGTAATAATGCACCATCCTCTTGAATCGTTGATAGTATATTTAGGCAATAATGTTCGAGATCGGCAAAATCGACAATTCCCTTTTCAGATTTAACTTGCTCAAATCGGAGTGAAAATGACTTTACAATTGAAACAAGTGACTCGATATGCTGCTTCATCTCACTCATATCTCGAATAAAGCTCTCAGGCTTACGTGAGAACAGCTCGTCTTGGATATCCTGAATGATTTTTTTAGCTTTATCTCTAAGCTTTTTCGCCTTTTCAATTAATTCGCTGTCATATTCCTCGCCTTTGCAATTCTTTGCTCTTCCTAAGGACCATGATTGCATTGCTTGATAAAGTGTTGACCACGAATCGGTCTTAGCTTGGATAAGCGTATTAACAACATGCAGGTCATCGATGAAATTTTCGGCTCTTGGTGCAGGACCACCAGGAAGCCTTGTCAGCTCAAGTCCATATTCGAGCAATTGTTTTGCTCCATTTAGCTGCAAATCGATATCGTGCAACAGAGATTGAACAAATGGGAGCTCCTCAATTTCTGTTTGTTTATCTATATTATACATCTCTATGATTGAGTCTAAATATTGATCAGGCGAAGGATTTGCCCGTGCAAAATCATACAAATCCCTAATTATTTCCTGTAGAGCAATGTCACTGCGATCATTTGTGAAAGTATCAACTAAGGCAAAGAAGGCCTCATTTCCTTCCTTCCCATACTCCTCTTCAAAAAGCTCTTCAAGCACTTCATCCCTTAAAAGCTGGGCTTCTGTTTCATCAGCAATCCGAAAACCTGGATCAATATCGATCATATAATAATACTTCCTAATCATTTCCAGACAGAAAGAATGAAGGGTAGAGATCGAAGCTTTATTTAATAAACTTAACTGTTTTCGTAAATGAATAGATTTCGGATTTTCGTTAATGGCTTTTTCCAAAGCCTCTCCAATTCTATGTCTCATTTCTGCAGCCGAAGCATTTGTGAAGGTTACAACGAGCAATTCATCCACATTGATTGGATCTTCTTCAGAAATAATTTTATTAATGATACGTTCAACAAGAACAGCCGTTTTCCCGGAGCCAGCCGCAGCAGCAACTAAAATATCCTGTCCTTTGGCCATAATGGCTTTCCACTGATCATCTGTCCAAGTAGCATCAGCCGGCTTAGATGGTATTCGTGTTTTCATTTTCCTCTACCTCCCTTCTCATACTTTCAAGTACCTCATCCTTAGGCTGTGGAACAAGTAAACGATAGTCGTTGCCATCAAGGGATTCATCAAATTGGCAGACAGACTTAAAGGAACAAAATGTACAAGGCGTTTTCTCCTTAAGTTTATAAGGGGAAATATCCACGTTGCCTCCAATAATTTGGTTACCTGTTTTTGTATACATTCCCCGCACATATTTGCGTAAATGATCGAATTCCTCTTTACTAGCAATTTTTGAGCGTTTTGAAAGACTGCCATCCTTCTTTATTCCTGCAGAGATGATGGATGAATCTCCTGTCACCAGTGTCTGATCCATGAGCTTAACGACATTTTCTTCTCCGAGCAAAAGGCCATTCATTTTATACTTTTTAAAGATTTCCTGTTCGATTTCTTCAAGTGTCAGCATTTTTGAAGTGTTAATGATTGGGTTATGAACATGGAAATATAGGACACCAGCCGGATTAGCCTCTGTTCCAATAAGTGCTTTTGAATGGGAGATAATGATGTCTAAATAAGTGAGCATTTGCAGGGCAAGACCGTAATATACCTCGTTGATATTTAAATCTTTTGAACTGGATTTATAGTCTATCACCCGAAGGAACACATCATTTCCATCCTGTGCCTTGTCGATACGGTCAATTCTGCCGACAAGCTCCATTTTAGTCCCATTTTTAAGCGGGAAGGAAAGTGGAGGAAGATCAGCTTTTGGCCCGGGCCCGAATCCAAGCTCTAGCCCAACCGGTGAAAAGCCGCTTGCCTTTGCATGCTCGCTTAAAATAAATGATGCTCTGCTAATAATTTGCTCAAGCTTCCTTTTAATATAGTAATGGCGATTGGAGCTTAACAAAATTTCATTTTGTAGTTTTGGTGCGAGCATTTCAACTGCTTCTTGTGCGAGAATTTCACATTGCTGCCTTGTTAAATCTGTCCATGACAGCCTTTTATTCATAACAGTTTCTGCAATGTATTTAAGTGCAGCATGGAATAATTCACCGATATCAGGAGCTTCCAGACGGAAAATCTGCCGCTCCCTAAGTTTCAGTCCATGCTGGACAAAATGTGAAAACGGACAGCCATGGAATAATTCCATTCGGGAAACACTAGCCTGAATGGTATCTCCATAAAGATCTTGACTAATTTCTTCATTTAATTTTCGTGTTTGATTCTCATAGTTAAGGCTAGAAAGAACCTTTTGGACATTTCTTTTCCAGCTCTCATTATTAAGGTAGAAATTATAAATATCCCACCAGAAATCAAAAATTGGATAATTTCTCTTTTTAAGCTGCAGTTGTGATGTTAAATAGGCGAGTGTCGTATTTAAGTTGGAAACATACTCCAGCTGTTCGATTTCAGGCAACTCAGCGAGGTCTGCTAAATAATGATGCCGATTACATTCCGGCAGCAAATCTTGTATTCTTTTAATATAGGATGAAGGCATTAATGCCTTCCCTTCCTCATTCGCAAGCGGATAGCTTATAAAAAGCCATTCCGATGGAGTTACAAATGCTTTATAAGCGATAAAATCCTCATCGAGAAGACGAGTTCTGCCTGATGGAGCAATTCTCATTCCATTTGAAAGGAGCTTCTCTCTATCATCATCTGCAAATACTCCGTCCTCTGAAAACTTAGATGGAAGAATTCCTTCATTCATCCCAATAATAAAGGCAGCCCTAATATCTGAAAGCCGAGAATTTACCAAATCAGCTGCTACAACTTGATCTAGAGAAGGAGGGACAAGTGAAAAGCGAAGAGTCTCCATTCCAGCATCAAGGATTGAAGCAAACTGCTTAAGTGCCACCTTATCTTCTCCAAGCATTTCTACATATTGATCTAGAAGCTCCATGATGGCATTCCATACTTGTCCATGTTCTCTTGATTTTACTAGATTCCCTTTTTCCTCTTCCGAATTCTTCCATTGTTCTATTTTAGCCGGAACATCCAATTCCTCAAGATATAAATAAACAGCTTCACAAAATTGACGGCCGTATTTTGCTTTGTTTAAGCGCCGTGACAATCTTAGAATTGGACCAGTAATCATATCCCTTAAATCATTAAGCTCCTGCTCAATTTCTTTTTCGGCATCCGTTTGAACGAAGGAATCAAATTCTAATCCCATGATTCTCCGGTAAATCCATCTTTTCTTATTCGTCCATTTATCTCCTTGAATCCCCTTGGCCAAAACATAATTTTCGAGCCTATCCATTTGTTCTCGCAATAAAGTGGCATTTAATTTTACTGGATAAATTAATTCTGTTTTTACTGCTCTAAAAATCGGCTCGTAGCGCCAGTTTCCGTTAATGACCTCAAGCGTGGAACGGATTAATTCAACTAGAGGATGATTCAGCATCGTCCTTTTTTGGTCAATAAAGACAGGGATTTGATAGTCTTGGAAAACCGTTTCGATTAGGTCATGATAGTCTTGTCCATTTCGTAAAAGGATAGCTATATTTCGATATCTCATCCCTTCTTTACGGACAAGCTGATTAATTTTCCTAGCGATTCCTTCGATTTCAGCTCGGCGATTAACAGCTTGGCCAATGTGAACAGCTGTTTCTCCTTTGTAGCGGGCAGCAGGCCTTGTATCAAAATTTGCTTCAAGATGCTGTAGGGACGGCTTTTTCCATCGTTTCTGATCGGAAAGCAATATTTCCTTTATTTGCAGTCCATTTGCTGTAGCAATTTCATAGATTGTCTGACAATTCTCACCAGACATTCTAAATAAATGAAGTTCATCAGGTGAATTTTGCTTAAATGGCCGATCAAGCGTCAGGGTAATGGTTACTTTTTTGCATAGCTTCATTAACTGCTCAACAATCATATATTCCTGAGGGGTAAAGCTATAAAATCCATCAATATATACTTCTGCGTCTTTTAAATAAGCTGATTCTGAAGCTTTTTCAGACAGAAGACGAAAATAATCCTCAGAATCTAAATATTTATTAATAATCGATTCTTCAAATGTTTTATAGATGAGTTCAAGGTCGTGAAGCTTATCCTGAAGGGCATTATTTGATTGCTCCTCTGTTGATAATTGGTCGTGTCTTTCTGCCAGCTCTTCCGGTTTAACACAATACCTTTTGAATTCTGTAATAATTTGTTCAATCTGCTGGATGAAGCCATTTTTATCTGCAGCACGTTGAAATAGCTTTAGCTCTTCCTTTTTTTCATCGATAATTTTTCGAATTAGCATACTAATGCCAACGCTATTAATATGATAACGGTTCATGCCGCCGGTTTCCTGTAAAATTCTCCATGCTAGACGGGTTAATGAATAGACCTGGCAACGGATCATCCCGCCAAGGTCAGGTGTTGTAATCAGCTTGTATTCTGATAAAAAAGTCATTTGTTCTGGCACTAAATAAATGATGGGCGTGCTTCCATCTGGTTTTCTTTTTAGCTCATCACGAATTTCATTCAGACAGTACTCCGTTTTGCCGCTGCCAGAACGGCCGATCAATAATCGCACCGACATACTCAGTCTCTCATCCTTTCTTAGAAAAACTTGGCGTTCGCCAAGTCCTTTTTGGCGAATGCCTTAGTTTTTCTTATGGGATCTTATTAGCAGATATTTAATTGTACACACACTTTACTTTAGTACGTTAATAAACTTAAACTTTCCTATTAGCTAAAAAAAACGAACTTATTCTATGAATATATTATCACAGAAGCCGTAGAGTTTATTAAATTGAGTTCTGTAAGATTAATGGAAACTCTCGACTACACGTAAAAAAGAAAAGCACGAAGAAAAAAATTAATTACTTCATGCTTTTCTTATCTATTTTTCTAATTCAATTTGAATACCAATCCTTTTTAATTCTTTTTTATCCACCTTGCCTACATGAGTCTTGGGCAATTCCCTTAGAATGATTATTGTTCTTGGAATCTTAAATCCTCCTAGTTTAGAACGGCAATACTCTTGAATTTCCTTTTCTGTTAAAGCACCATCACCTTTTAAACTAATAAATGCTGAAACCCGCTCACCCCATTTTTCGTCTGGAAGGCCAATAACTGCAGCTTCATTTACGTCTGGGTGTGCTGATAACCATTGCTCTATTTCTAATGGGTACACATTTTCCCCACCGGTAATGATGATCTCTTTTTTTCTTCCTACGATGTAATAATAGCCCTCTGAATCCTTTTTAGCTAAATCTCCAGTATGAAGCCAATCATTTTTTTTCGTATCCTTCGTAGCTTCTTCATTATTCCAGTAATGGCTGAATGTATGCTTTCCTTTAATCAGCAGCTCACCTGTTTCATTTTCTCTTGCCTCTGTTCCATCTTCTTTTACAATCTTTACTTCATTAATAATCATCGGCTTGCCAACAGAACCTCTTTTCATATCCGCATCCTCTAAAGCAATAAAAAAGTTATTCGGTCCTGCCTCTGTTAGTCCATATCCTTCTTTAAACTGGAGCCCCTTGTTTTTAAATTTTGCATAGATTTCTAGAGGACATGGCGCTCCCCCAGATAAAAAAGTTTTAGTAAAAGGGAAATAAGCATGGCTAAATTCTGGAGTTTCGCTGATCATATGGTACATAGTAGGCACGAATAAGACAATTGTACATTTATAAGAATTTAAATAATCCATTGCTTGGACGGGATCAAATTGATCTGCAATAACTACTTTTCCCCCACTCATGAGTAGTGGAATAGAAAGCGCATTTAATCCACCTGTATGAAATAATGGCAAATAAGTTAATGTAACATCCTTATCATTTAAGTTCCAGCTAATAATTGTATTTATCGCATTCCATATAATGGATTGGTGTGAAAGAACGACTCCTTTTGGTTTTCCAGTTGTACCTCCAGTGTAAATGATAAGAAGAGGATCTGTTTCTAGGAATGCTGTTTTTTCCATTCCTTCTATTTTGTTTTTTACTATTTGCTCATATCGTTCACTATTTGTTTGAATCATTTTAGAATGCTTATTGGTGACTTTCATAACAATATTAGAAAAATCTGAATGGCATCCAATTATTTTAGGTGTGCAATCTTGAAGAATATATTTAATTTCCTCACTAGATAAGCGCCAATTTACTGGTACAAAAATCGCACCTAGCTTTCCGCAAGCAAATAACAAATCAAAATGACTAATATGATTTGGTGATAGTAAGGCCACACGGTCTTCTTTTCCTATCCCTTGATCGGCTAACCAACCTGCTAATCCATTTGCCCGGTTATTAATTTCTTTATATGTAAGCATTTGATTTTTTTCGGCTTCAATAATGGCAATAGAATTCGGTGTTAATCTCGCTCTATTCTCCAGCCAATCAAGTTCCCACCCCACAACAATCGCTCCTTCTTCCAAGATAATTTTATTGTAGGATAGAAGAGTTACATCTTAGTTACACGGAAAAGCGGAAGTGCCTTGCAAAGGAACGTCGACTAAAGACCGCCACGGCGTCCCAAAAGCTCCCCTTTTGGTCGTGCGATGTGTCGCTGACGAAGCTTTCCTTGTGCTGTGGCAAAAATCGACGTCAGTATATCCTGTGCAAGTCCGCCAAGCATATATCTTCTTTTTATAATAGTTTTCTCTTTTTGATTACCGTTAGCTCGGTTTTTCTTCGTTGGCGGGCATCAATCTATCGCTTTGATTACCGCTTGCTCGGGTTTTCTTCGTTGGCGGGCACCAATCTATCGCTTTGATTACCGTTAGCTCGGTTTTTCTTCGTTGGCGGGCATCAATCTATCGCTTTGATTACCGCTTGCTCGGGTTTTCTTCGTTGGCGGGCACCAATCTATCGCTTTGATTACCGCTTGCTCGGGTTTTCTTCGTTGGCGGGCACCAATCTATCGCTTTGATTACCGCTTGCTCGGGTTTTCTTCGTTGGCGGGCACCAATCTACCCAACCAAATTAAATCAATAAAAATATCGCATACAAAAAGAGCACCCCTCGATGCTCTTTTCCGAAATTCCCCCAAACATTCAAATGCATATTTCACGATAATAATTATTACTAAAACACAATTGCCCTAATGGAACCCGTTCAATAGGAGCCTTATTTTTTACTTACATCATGATCCCGCCATCGACATGCAAGACGGTGCCGTTGACATAATCTGATTCGTTTGATGCGAGGAAAAGGTAGGCATTAGCAATATCCTCCGGGTTACCTAGTCGTCCTAAAGGGATCATCATTTGCATTTGTCCAATTACCTTTTCGGGAACTTTAGCTGTCATTCCCGTATGAATAAACCCTGGAGCAACTGCATTTACATTAATTCCTTTACGACCCAACTCCTTTGCCCACGTCTTGGTCATCCCAACTACCCCTGCTTTCGTTGCAGCATAATTCGTTTGCCCAATATTGCCATACACTCCTGAAACAGATGAGGTGTTTATAATTTTTCCTTTTCCCTGTTCGATCATGGCAGGGAGTACCGCTTGGGTGCAATGGAAAACTCCAGTTAGATTTACATCAAGCACGGACTGAAAATCTTCACTTGATAATTTCGAGAGCATTCCATCTCTTGTAATCCCTGCATTATTAACTAAAATATCAATTTTTCCAAATGAATCTTTTACAGCCGTAACCATTTGATCAATACTTTCTCTTTCAGCAACATTTACCTCGAAGAACTCCACATTATATCCCTTGTCTTGCAGCTCCCCAGCTCTTGCCTTACCTAATTCTGCATCATAATCAGCCAGTGCTACAGACGCTCCTTCGCGTGCAAACGTCTCTGCTGCTGCAAAACCAATCCCATTCGCAGCACCTGTAATAATGGCTACTTTTTCTTTAAGTCTCATGTATTTCCCTCCTCAATGTCTAGCTTCAGCGCCTAGGGGCTCGAGGTCAAGGCGCTTCCGCATATCTAACTATCCAAAAATTCCGACATTACTTGAAGCAGCTGCTCCAAATCATCGATGAGTGGTGAATGTCCGCAATCTTTTAATTCGACGAAGAAAGCATTCTCTCCTATGTCATCCACAATTTCTTCATTCATTTCCTTCGTAATCACCAAATCACGATCTCCATAAAGGACGAGTGTCGGAATTTTAATTTTTTCTGCTTCCCCTGTTCCTTCTGTTAGGCCATTGAATTCCTTACTAATGTTAAATGTATTCAATGCATGCAGGATTTCAGCATAATTCCTTTGTGTGAGCATATCATCGATATATTTTTCATATCTCTCAGGATCTGGTTTGTTTTTTGTATAAATGACGGCATCGTAAACCATTCTTAAAAATTCACGATTTTTCGTTGCATATACTTGCTCAGTTGTTACTACCTTGGTTTTCTCGCGTTTTGTTTGATCATACGATTGGACACGCTTCGTTAAATCCGGAAGTCCATTTTCATTTGATTCATAGAGAGGATATCCCCGTGTAGATCCAGATGCAAGCAAAATCATTTTATCGCAAACATCGGGATTATCAGCTACATACTGCATACAAACAGCTCCGCCTAAAGACCACCCAACAATTGTAAAGTTTTTAAGTCCAATTGCTTCTATAAAATACTTAAGATCTTCAGCAAGCTCTTTAATTGAGTAGAATGGTTTATGATAACTTGAAAGGCCAAAACCTCTCTGATCCAAAGCATAAAGTTTATATTTTGGGTCCATTTTTTCTAGAACAACATCCCAATGCTTAGAGGAATTCATATTTCCATGAACAAGAAGAATTTTTTGACTCCCCCCTAATCTTTCCCGATAGCTAATCATTTCCCCATTAGGCAGTTCAACTTCTTTTATCATGATTTCATTCATTCTACTATCTCCTCTCCCCATTTTATTGTGGTAGCACCCCAGGCATAACCTATGCCTGCACTTACTAGAACTGCGACATCACCGTTATTTAATTTTCCCGATTTTTCAGCAAGCTCCAGCGACAATATTTGATCAATTTGACCGATATGGCCATAATCTTCTAAATAGATTGAAGCATCTTCAGAAAGACCTAACTCCTTTAATACATAATCATGTGCTGACTTTTTCATATGGAGCATCCCAACATAGGAAATACCTTTTTCGGAATATCCGCTTTTGTGGACAGATTTACGAATAACATTCAAAAAGTTGCCCATAGATTTTTGCTCTAAACGCGCCTTCATACCTGCAGGATCAAGAACATCTAATTGATAGCGACCTTCCTCCAACGCAGTACTAGTTAAAGGATATTTCGTTCCACCTGCTACAACGACAACATCCTCGGAAAAAGAACCATCTGTCATGATCTCAGTTTCTAAGAGACGATTTTTTTTAAGTCCTTTTTGTAAAATAATCGCGCCACCGCCAGCACCAAGATTATACATAAATCTTGTCCTTGGATTTTTGTAATCTATAAAATCACCATTCCTGTATCCGCCAGCAAGAAGCACTGTGTTAATCTCCTGGTCTGCAATCATAAGGCTTTTCGCTACCTTTAAAGCCATGACAGTCGTTCCACAGCGAAGGGCTGTATCAAAAGCCCATGCATTAAGAGCTCCTATTTCCTCCTGAAGCTTAATTCCAGCTGTCCAAAGTGGATATTCTTTATGTTCTTCCCCAATATAAATGACCACGTCAATATTTAGTGGATCTATATTAGCCTTCTTGATTGCCTGCTTTGCAGCTCTTATACCCATTTCACATGTGTGATCCTCTACACCTGGAATAGTCTTCTTTTTTATCCCCATTTTACCTTCCACAATTTCTTTCGGAATTCCTGCCTCTATAGCAATTTCTTCGCCAGTTATATATTGATCAGGCAAATAGATTCCAGTACTTAGAATACCAATCTCCAATACTTCAGCTCCTTTCTTATCTAATTTCGTCCATCATGGCAAGGCGCCTCCGCTTTTCTATGAATCTCCAATAATATTTTTCATGTAGGACATGGCTTCATCTATGGTTTCAAATAATATTTCTATATCTTCCTGAACATGGGTTACCTTTATTCGCCATTTTTTCTTTCCTGTTTCATCGATGTCTGCTAAATGAAATCGGACAACAAATGAGGCAATCTGTTTTTGCTCCATCCTTCTCCCCCTAACTGGCGATTTTCTCTTCAGCTTTTTTCTCCTCTTTTTTCGTACGATTCAGTTTTATCTTTTTTAATGTACCGACAATTCCCATTGGAAAGAACATAACGGCTAAAATATAAATGATGCCGAAAAAGATTATCCAGCGCTCAAAGATCCAATGGACCTTTGCCAATTCAGTTAGCCAATGATGGGCAAATTCGATGAGACCAGCTCCAATAATCGCCCCAACTAAAGTACCGACTCCACCGATGATTGTCATTAGCAAGGCATCTAATGTTATATCCATTGTGAAAACACTTGTATTAACAAAACGCAGTGACATTGAATATAGAAGCCCAGCAAGCCCGGCCATAACACCAGAAATGACACTCGCAATCACCTTATAATGAAGAATGCTATACCCAAGAGATTCTGTTCTCTGTTCATTTTCACGAATCGCTTGCAGAACTCTTCCTAAAGGAGAACTTGTAAACCTTCTTAAAATTGCAAACACGACTATCATCGTTACAAGACAAATAAGATAAAAATCAGTACGATCCTTAAAAAGATCAGGAATTCGAAATGTAAAACCATCATTCCCATACGTGACAGTTCGCCACTTCTCAGCTAAAACAAGAAATAGACCTGAGAAAGCAAGTGTTAGCATCGCATAAAAATGACTCTTAAGCCGTAATGTTAATAATCCGAGAACAAAGCTTACGATCGCAGTTAAAACAATTGTTACCAAAACTGCTAGAAGAAAGTACGGAATAGTTGGCTCGAATTGCTTCATAAACACACCGATTGTGTATGCACCTATACCAAAAAACATTGCATGCCCAAATGAAACAATTCCGGTATAGCCAAGCAGAATGTCATAGCTCATGGCAAAAATGGCAAATATAAATACCTGTGTTAATAAAATTAGAAGTGTTCTAGATTCATATACAAATGGCAAGACGAGGAGAAAGACCGCTGTTATCACGTACAAAATGTTCATTCTATTGTTCATTGATTTTCTCATCTCCTCACCCCTTCAATCCAAACAAGCCTTGTGGTCTAAAAATCAGTACGACTGCCATTAAAAGCATATTCACTGCTAAAGAAAGTGACGGAACATAATATGCCATAAAGGAGCCTGATACACCTACTAAAATGGCTGCTAAAATAGAGCCTGGAAAACTGCCCATTCCTCCAATTACAACAACGATGAAGGCCAGGATTGCAAATTCTAGGCCCATTTCTGCATAGATAACTCCTGAATAAGGCCCAAGCATAGCGCCGCCAAGTGCCGCCATCCCTGCTCCAATCATAAAGACAAGCATAAATACCTTCTGAATATTAATACCGAGAGCCTGAACCATTTCTTTGTCCATAACCCCCGCTCTTACAATCAACCCTATTTTTGTGTTTTTCAAAATGTATTGAACTAGACCAAACACGAGAATACCAACTGCAATAATAAATACTCTATACTTGATAATAATGACATTGCCAAGCTCCCAGCTGCCTGCTAAATAACTTGGAGGTGAGGCGGATATTTGATTAGGACCCCAGACCACTTTAAGTAGTTCTGACAAAACAAGCATTAATCCTAGAGTGATTAAAATTTGCTGAACATGATTTCCATAGACTGGTTTTATTATCCATCGTTCTGTAAGCAATCCAAGGATAAGCCCTGTCAAAATAGCTCCAGCAATTGCAATCAAAAAGCTTCCTGTTGTTGCGTATATCCATGTCCCGCTATATGCTCCCCATGCAAAAAGCCCTCCATGAGCAAAATTTAGAACATCCATTAAACCAAAGATTAGTGTTAACCCTGCAGCAAGAAGAAAGATTAACATTCCAGTCGCAAGGCCGTTCAATGACAAATTGATTAATACATCCATGACTTCTCCTCCTTCCCTTACGCAATCCCTAAATATTTTCTCCTCATTTCTTCATCTTCTTTTAAAAGATTCATTGATCCTTCGCTTACTGTTTTTCCGTCATCAATAATATAAAACTTGTCTCCAATCGTGCTTGCCATCATGAAATTCTGTTCCACGAGAACGATTGTTGTCTTTTCCTTCATTTGCAATATCGTTTCCATTACCTTTTCAACGACAATTGGAGCCAGCCCCTTACTTGGTTCATCAATTAATAAAAGATCATTTTCATTGATATATGCCCTTGCAATGGACAGCATTTGTTTTTGCCCTCCACTTAAGAGCCCTCCTTGTTTTTTCCAGAATTTTTTTAAATCTGGAAATAGCTCTAGTATCCAATCTAATCTTTCCTTTGTTGCATCATCATTATTTTTCATAGCTACTTTCATATTTTCTTCAACTGTTAAACCTGAAAAAATCCCCTGATCTTCTGGAACATAGCCGATGCCTTTCTGTGCGACCGTGTACGTCGGTAAGCCTTGTATCACTTCCCCCTTATAAATGACCTCTCCCTTTGATGGAGGATTCAGCCCCATAATCGTGCGAAGTGTTGTTGTCTTTCCAGCTCCATTTCTGCCAAGCAGGACAGTTACCTCACCTTCTCGCACTTCAAAAGAAACCCCTTGCAAAATATGATACTGTCCTATATACGTTTCAACTTCACTAAGCTTTAACTGAGTTGACATCGTACAACCCTCCTAAATACGCGGACTGAACAATCTCATTTTTCATGATTTCATTTGGTGTTCCATCAGCAAGCAATTTGCCATTGAATAAAACCATGACGGAGTCTGATAAATCCATAATCATATCCATTTTGTGTTCAATTAATAAAATCGTTCGATCATTTCCACGCTTGATTTTTCTAATAACATCCAAAATTGCCGGCACTTCTTCAACTGACATTCCTGCTGTCGGTTCATCAAGAAGAAGAACCTCCGTATTTAGTGCTAAGAGCATGGCAATTTCAAGCTTTCGTTTCTCACCATGTGCTAAGTTTCTTGCAACAATCTCCTTCTTATTGTCAAGAAGCACGAGTTCTAACCATTCTGCAGCCTTTTCTTCAAATATTCGATATTTCTTATAATGCGCAAGCATTTGAAAACGGGTACCAGCTTGTGATTGGACTGCTAGTCTTACATTTTCTAATACAGTTAAGTTCGGGAAAACATTTGTAATCTGAAAGGAGCGCCCTAGCCCAAGACATGTTCTTTCTGTTGGTGACATTTTTGTAATTTCTTTATTTCTGAAGAAAATTTGCCCTTTGGTCGGTAATAATTGACCACTTAATAAATTAAAAAAGGTCGTTTTTCCAGCACCATTAGGACCAATGATTGATTTAAAGTGATTTTTTGGCACTGATATATTTACACCATCTACGGCAGTATGACCACCGAAAGAAATGGATAGTCCTTTTGTTTCTATGATAGGTTCCACTTTCTTCACCGCCTACTTTTCAAAAATTTATTAATAGAAAGAATGAACTTCGGTAACATAACCGAAGTTCATTCTAAGGAATAATTCCGAAGACCATTAGTTTCTAATCGGCGGTTCTGTCTCTTCTGGGCTCAGTTCACGCATTAATATTGGAACAGGATAGGGTACGCCATCCTTCTTCTCGAGCTTAATTGCATATAGGGTTTGAAGCGCCTGATGATCTTCAGGACGGAAAGTCATCTTGCCTTTAGGTGTTTCAAAGCTCATCCCTTCCATTGCTTTAATTAATGTATCTGTTTTTGCGTCTCCTTCTGTTTTCTTTAATGCCTCAACAATAGCGATTGCTGCACTCATCCCTCCTGGGGTGAATAGATCTGGGACCTCCCCATTAAAGCGTTTTTTATGCTCTTCAACTAGCCATTTGTTGATATCATTACTTGGTAAATCATGATAATAAACAGTGAATCCTTCCATTCCAATAAGCGGCTCCATTGTTGCTAAAGCAGCAATATCTGGTGCACCAGTGGAAATTTTTATTCCTTTTTCCTGAACCTTCATATCTGCAATTTGATTCCATGGAGAGTTTGCACCAGCCCAGATGACAAATAAATAGTCAGGCTTAGAATCGATAATTTTTTGAATATTTGATGTAAAATCCGTTGCAGCCGGATCTGCGTATTCTTCATGAACAATTTCTGCGCCAAGCTTTAATGCAGCTTCCTTAAATGCTTGTACTCCATCCCGTCCAAAGGAATAATCTGGTGCTAGCGTAGCAATCTTAACTCCTTTATCGGCAATTGCCGCAGCACCCGCAACAGCATCCTGTGAGGAGTTTCGAGCTGTCCGGAAAATATATTTATTAAATTCTGATCCTGTAATCGAATCCGCTACGGCTGGTTCTACCACCATTATCTTTTCATACTCTTCAGCAAGCGGCAGTACGGCAAGTGTGTCTCCTGAGCTGGAGGAGCCTACTAAGAAATCTACCCCATTTTCCTCAAGAAGCTTTGTTGCTTTCTGAACAGCGACTTCAGGCTTAGTTTCTGTATCCTCTACAAATACTTCAATCTTTCGGCCTGCTACTTCTCTTGTACCGTTTGTTGCGTAATCAAGTCCTAGTTCGAATCCTTGTAAAGTTTGCTTTCCATAGGATTCCAACCCTCCAGTCTGTGATGCAAGAACACCGATTTTGATCGGCTCACTGTTTTTTGCTTCACCCGGTTCTTTTGAATTATTCTCCTCATTTCCAGCTTTTTCTGAGTTGCATGCACTAGTGAATACCATCACTAGAATCAGAAAGCAAATAAAACCCATTTTACGAGACAGTGCTCTCATCCTCTTTCCCCCTAATGTTTAGTTAAATAAAAGCCTCTCAACTCTAAAGCAATCATATTGAATGAGGGTTACAAATGAGTTACAAATAAAGAAAAGCGGAAGCGACTTGGTCAGCCCCGACAAGCATAAGACAAGCCTCACAGGGGCTAGTCGCTGGAGCTAGACAAAGAAAAGCGCAAGCGACTTTTCAGCCCCGACAAGCATAAGCAAAAAGAAAAAGCAGCCTTTAAGGGCTGCTCAGAATGAGTTCAAAGTATTTCCGGCTTCTATTATCATTTCATACATGTGGCGTGTCGGATCAAGTGGAGAAACTCCAAGTTCCTCTTTTAGAGTTTCACAGCATTTCTGATACCACTTTAGAGCAAATGGGCGATTATTTTTCCTATAATAGCAATACATCATGAGTCTGTATGCTTCCTCCCATGTTCGATCCTTTTCAAGTATTTTTCCGCACCAGTGTACGGCTTTATCATATTCTTCATTTCTTACATAAAGCTGTGCAAGCTTTTCTGCTGCTCTTATAAAATAGACGGCTAACCTTTCTTTTTCATTAATACACCAATCTTCGAATCTTCGTTCTGGCAGATAATCCCCCTTGTATAATTTAAGCCCCTTTTCCAAGTAATCCTTTGCCTTTTCCTGCTCATTTTCTTGTAATCCTGAGGCAATCCATTGTTCAAAGCTATGACTATCTAACTCTAGAACTGCATGTGGATTTAATCCATAAGCAGTCCCATCTCTAATAATAAAAAACGGAGTACCTCTTGCCTTCCTATTTGGTTCAAGTACATTATTTAAAGCATTCAAAGCAACTTTAAAGTCACGAGCAGCACTTTTTTCATCCTGATCAATCCATAGAAGCTGAAAAATTTCATCTTTTGGAATTAATTTATCGTGATTGGTAATAAATAATTGCAGCAATTCTTTTGCTTTCCCTCGCTGCCAGTCCTTTTCTTCTACTTCCTTCTCTCCCAGCCATACTTGAAATTTTCCCAGGGTATGGATTCTTAATGTGTATCCGGGATGAGAATCAAGCTTTGATAAATTCATTTCCTGAAGCAGTTTTGCTACATATCGCGTCATGATGTTCTTCTTCTCTGCCTCAATGAGAATAGGGGCAAATATTTGTAAATCCCTTGGTCCTAAAAACGTCCTTTTATTAAATATATATTCATATTCCCCAGTTTGAACTTCTTTTAATAGAAGAGGGAGATATTCAAGAAATGATGAAGAATCATTTTGACAATAATAAGTGTATGTTTTCCAAAATAGACAGAGCATGTATCCATATTGATCCCCGCACTGATTGAAAATTTTTGTTGATTGATCGATATATGCCAAACCATTTGTGAAGTGTCCGCTATAAACAGATGCTATTCCCATTGATAGCTGAATGAGAGCCGATAACCAAATGTCTTTTACCTTTTCCGTTTCAACTAGAGCTTCTTCCCCAGCAGCGATCGCTCTTTCATATTCTCCTTTATTTCCATATAGAATACATAGTCCCATCAATGGCTCTGCTTTTCCTCTTTCTATTCTTAGCCTATTCATGATTTCAAGAGCTGTTTCATAACACTGTTTGGCTAAATTTTTATCATAGTCATTCACAATTTGAATGGCGTGTCCCATTCTAATCCAGCCACAAGCCTCTACATACAGTGACTTTGTGCTAATCCCATTCTGTATTCCTTCCTGTGCATAGGATTTAGCTTGAATACCATTACCACAAAAAGCCTCTATTAGTGATAGCAGAAGCTCAGTTTCCCTATGAGATTGAGGCAATAATGATTTCTCTGCAGTTACTGTTTCCTTTTTATCATGAACCAATATTTTTTTAGCTTTCTCAAATCTTCCGGTTCTTAAATATAATCTAGCCTCTAAATTGCCATTAAATTGTGGAATGTTCAAAAGCTGTGCTCTTTTAATCCATTTTTCTGCCTTTAAATACTGTCCCGAGTTTAATAGATTCTCTGCAAGAAGCTGATAAAGCTTACCCGTTTCTCCCTCTGATTCAATTTTATTATTTTCTCTTATTTTAATTGCCTGATAAAGAATTCTTTCCGCTTTATTCGGCTGAGTCGTATCAAGATAAATTCTTGCCTGCCCTTCTAGTGCTCTACTTATTTCTAATAAATTATTTTTATCAGCAGCTATTTTGGCAGCTTTGCCGTAACATTCCTCCGCTTCATTGTACATAGAGCGGTAACGAAGAACCTCTCCCTGCAAAAACCAGAGGGAATAGAACCTATTCTTATCATTATCAGAAATGGATATTAAGCGGTCATAAAGATTTTCTAACTTTCCATTTTCTAACATCATTGGTCCCACTTCATTTAGGACAGAAGCGACAGCATCTTTTAAATTGATTTTTTCATAATGGAGCAAAGCTTCTTCCCACCGCTTCCTCCGTTCAAAATATCTCGCAGTAAGTTCATGCAATGCCCGAAAGGCTTCGGGATTCTTTTCTTTTAATTGGCTCTCCAAAAACTCTTTGAATAGGGCATGATACTTAAATTGTTTATCTCCAATTCGATAGATGAACAGATTTTTTTCTACAATTTGCTCAAGTATGGCTAAAGAGCCATTCAAGCCTAATACTGAATCACAAATCTCTTCGTTTAATTCATCGAAAATACTTGTTTGTTCTAAAAACTGCTGCAGAATTGGTGGCTGCTTCGCAAAGACCTCTAGCGCTAAATATTGAAATAAATCCTGAAGGGACTGGGACGGCTGTGCACAAAGACCTGATAGATTTTCATGCTCGGGAAATTGTTGTGCAATCATTCCAATGGCAATAACCCATCCCTCTGTTAACAAATAAATTTGTTCTAATTCTTTTTCTCCAACCTTTACATCATAATAATCACTAAGCAGGAGTTCCGCTTCTTCCATTGTCATAATTAGATCATCTTTCGTCATTTCAAGCAGCTGATTACATACCTTCATTTTTGTAAGCCTCTTCCATGCAGGGCGGCTACGGCTTGATATGATCATATGTATATTTGCTGGAATATGCTCAAGGAGAAGTTCCATCCATCTATTAACTGTATAAGATTGTTCAATCTGATGGAAATCATCAAGAATGAGATATAATTCATCTTCTATCGTAAGCAGTTCATTGATAAATAGTGAAGAAAGCATACTTATTTCTTCTTCCCTTATGTATCTGTCCATATCCTTCATTATCAAAGCCAGATCTCTTCCAAACTCAGTGAAAGAAGCTTGAACCGTGTAAATTAAATAAGATAGGAAAGGAAGAATATCATCATCTGCTGCCGTTATCGAATACCAGCAGCAGGTCTTTTTTTCGTCCTTTACAAAGAGAGCAAGCGCTGTACTTTTTCCATAGCCAGCACTAGAATGAATAATTGTTAACGGATATTTGGAAATCGTTTTCATTTTTTTCGATAGGGCCGCTCTTCTAATAGATTCTTCCTTCACATTTGGAACGATAAGCTTTGTTTTAATTATAGGCATAGATTTATACAAAGTATTCCCTCCCCTCTGGTCATATTTTCCAATATCAATATTTACATTAATTCTCCAATTAGTTTCCTTTTTCCTTCTAATAAAAAGGCGGTGTTAAACTTCCCTGTTGATTTCCGCTGCAGGCACTTAGCGATCGCGGGCGGTCCGGAAGTCTCCTCGTCGCTATCGCTCCTGCGGGGCCTCCCTTTGACTCGCTTCTCCCGCAGGACATTGAATAATCTTCCCCGAATTATCACCGCACGAAGGAAATGCGAATGCATTTTCGAGGATCTCGCGCCTTCCGCTCCAATCAACAACCAAATAGCATTTTCAACACTAAGCTTTAACACAGCCAATAAAAAAGGACCCGATTATACGAGTCCTTGCGAAAATGGAAGTCAATTATATTTATGGTCTAAATTAGAATGAAATATCCATCTCATTTATCGGCCAATATCTTAAATTAACCTTTCCGACTACTTGATCCATAGAGATGAAGCCATAGTGACGGCTATCCCAGCTTTTAGGGCGGTTATCCCCAAGGACAAACAGCTTTCCTTCTGGAACAGTTTCCTCTCCAGTAGCCTCCATTAAAGTGAAGTCAGCTGTGAGCATGCTTCCAAATGCTTCTTCTTGATAGTTTTCACGATACTTTTCAAGATATGGTTCATTTACTTTTTCACCATTAATATAAAGTTCATCATTGCGATATTCAATTTTATCTCCAGGAAGTCCAATGATTCTTTTCACAAAATCTTCTTCCTTATTATGATGAAAAACAATGACATCAAATCGCTGCAGATCTCCAATTTGATTTCCAATCTTATTGACAATTAACTTATTCCCGCTTTCGAGGGTTGGCTCCATTGATACACCTTCAACAACATAATTGGAAAAGAAAAATGTACGAATAAAAATAAAGATGATCATCCCTATCGCAAAGGCCTTTATCCACTCGATACCCTCTTTTTTAATGCTCTCTTTCAACTCTGCTCTCCCTCCTTGTTGAGCTAGAATGTTCTTACTTTTGAAACTTCCTTTCTCTTTCCATTTTAATATTCATTTTTATTTCTATTCTCTTTCCAACATACCAAAGAATAAAAATAATAACACCAACCATTGCGGATCGGATTGGCTGTGTAATGAGTGATTTTATGTCATATCCAACGAAGCTGACTGTAAAAATCATGACCATTTTACCTGTTAATACAGCGAGCAAATATTGGGCTATGCTAATTTTGGATAGACCCGCTACAATATTTACAACTGCGGATGGTGTAAATGGAAAACATATTAGAATAAATAAGGGGCCAAACCCATGTCTTTCCACCCAGGCCATTAGCTTCTGAACCTTTGGATGCTTTTTAAGTACTTGCAGCATCCGCTTTTGACCAAATTTCCGTACAATTAAAAAAACTAACATTGCACCAAGGACGGCCCCTATCCATGATAATAAAAAGCCCAACCATAATCCAAATGCATTAGCATTTGCGATTACAAATAAAAATAGAGGTAGAAATGGCAAGAAAGCTTCAAGCATAGGAAGCAAAATTCCCGGCAGCGGGCCGAATGATCGATACTTTTCTATTAGTTCCATTATATGATCTAGTGTTAACCAGTCCTTAAGTACCTCGAATTCCATTCATGATCTCCTTGTTTATCACTAACTGCTTTTTATTCTTCTAATTAAAGATTGTGCCTCATTACATATTTTTACCTCTTTCTATTTAATTGTACACCCATTTTGGTAAAAAGAATGCTAATTGGCTAAAAATTCATGAATTGCTTGCTTATTTTTTTCAAAGTCGATATCTAAGACTGATCCAATGCCTCCACCTATTCTCTTATTTTGGTAAGTAGAATCCAATGGAATGCGTAAAGTTTCAATATCACGATTATTTTTTGAAATAAGGTCTTTTCCAATATAGAGTATATCCGTTGGATCCATGTTTGTATTTACAAACGGTGTCATAACCCCTACTAATTTAGGCAGCTTTGTGATCGTTTGGAAGCTGGCAAACTGGTTAGCCACCTCTTTTATAACCTTTTGCTGGCGTTCAACCCTGCCAAAATCTCCTTCTGCATCATGGCGGAAACGAGCATAAGCGAGGAGATGCTCACCATCAAGCCTTTGCAGTCCTGGTTGTAATGTAACTCCGATGTTTTCAGACATTGCCTTTTCAACTTCAATTTCAACTCCCTGTGGAAAAGCTTCATCGATTAGATTAACAAAGCCTTCAAAGTCGACGATTGAATAATATTGGAGATCAATATCAAAGTTTTCTTTGATCGTTTGTCTTACTAATTCTGGACCTCCAAAAGCAAAAGCTGCATTAATTTTATTTTTTCCATGTCCAGGTATATTCACATACGTGTCCCTCATGATAGAAATTAATTTGTATGAGTCTTTATCTGGATGATATTGCGCTATCATTATAGTATCTGAACGTGAAGTTCTCTCTCCACGTTTATCGATTCCCAGAAGAAGAATGTTTGTTTCTCCGTTCTTGCCTTTATTGCCATGAAACTCAAATTCTTGCTCAGCAACTCCTGTCTTTTCTTTCGATTGTAATACTCCCTGCTTATATTGAAAATAAGAATAGCCTATTGTACCGAAAAATAGCAGAAAAAGAATAAGAACGAATATTTTCCACTTCTTCTTTTTAGGCTTTTTTTCTTTATATCTTTCTGATCTCATTTTAATTATCCTTTCTTCTATCATTAATAGAAAATTAACCTTCAAATATATATGACTACTTATCTTCTAAAAAAGTTTCCTTCCTTCTAATGGTATTTCTTGGCTAAAAGGAAAATTAAGTTTATTAACTATTAAAGTAATCTAATAATATCAATAAAGTTTCTGCTTTGAAGATACCAAGTTTTTTCAATACTTTATCATTTTCTATAATAATTTGTCCTTTAAAAATAATCATTTCCGTTAGAGGTTACAATTCTTATTTGCTAAAGAAAACTCGCCGATTGGCGAGCCTTGAAAAGGCGAAGACAGAGGCGTAGTTGCACTTATCGCGCTCATACATGCCACGTCCTGTGGCATTCGCCCGACTAGGACATCCTGTCCGTCGTACTTAATTCCTAAAATTGGAAACTACATCGAATCATCTTCTGCACTGGCAATTTATACTTTCTTAACGTGTTAGAAAAACTTGGCGTTCGCCAAGTCCTTTTTGGTGAATGCCTTAGTTTTTCTTATGCGATCTTATTAGCAGATATTTAATTGTACACACACTTTACTTTAGTACGTTAATAAACTTAAACTTTCCTTTTAGCCAAAAAAACCTGTATGGTGTGCGTTCAGAATATGATCTAATAGATAGATCAAAAATCTGACCGCATACCCCACAGGCATGATATTAACAGAGCTTTACTTTAAATAATTATTAAACCAGCCGGTAATATAATTTAGACGGCAAATTCTTAAATTTGGTTTCCCGCTTCTTGATAATTCATGATTTTCTTCTGGAAAACGGATAAATTTTGTTTCTTTCTTACGATGCTTTAATGCAATAAATAATTGTTCTGCTTGCTCAATTGGACAGCGATAATCCTTTTCACTGTGAAGAATGAGGAGCGGTGTTTCCATCTGATCTACATAAGCAAGCGGGGAATGCTTCCAAAGTGTTTCGATATCATGCAGACCGCTCTTTATTTGCCAATCTGTAAAATAATAGCCGATATCACTTACTCCGTAAAAACTGATCCAGTTTGAAATGGACCGCTGTGTTACAGCTGCTTTGAAGCGATCTGTATGTCCGACTATCCAGTTTGTCATGAATCCGCCGTAGCTTCCCCCAGTTACACCTAAACGATCCTTATCAATAAAATCATAGTTAGCTAATGCATAATCAACGGCATCCATAATATCCTCGTAATCTTTGCCGCCATAGTCACCTCGAACTGCATCGACAAATGCCTGACCGTATCCATGGCTTCCACGTGGGTTTATAAATAGAACTGCATACCCGAGAGCCGCCAGACATTGAAATTCATGAAAATATGAATTGGCATACATAGCATGTGGTCCACCGTGAATTTCGAGAACTAGCGGGTATTTGTTCCCTTCTTCGAAATGTACCGGCTTCATGATCCAGCCGTGCATATCCCATTCATCAGAAGTTTTAAAACGGGTAGGCTCTGAATCAGCAAGAACAATCTCAGCTAAGATTTCTTCATTCACATTTGTCAGTTGCTCTAATTCGCCTGTAGAGACATTTAACAGGAATAAATCCCCTGGGTATGATGGCTTGCTGATAGCGACTACAGCACGATCTACTTTTCCACCAGTTGAAAGTCCATATACATGCTGACGATCCAATAATGCTGGATACATTTCACCAGCTAAAGAACCATAGTATACAACGGTATTGCCGTGATCGGTTGCTATGAAATAAAAACTATGACTATCTTCTCCCCATAGTATACCAGGTGTCACTGCACCTTGCTGAAAATCTCCGATTGCATAATCTCCAATTAATAAATCTGAATCACGAGTTAAACATTGGATTTTTTCTGTTTCCATATTATATATCCAAATCTTTGAAAGAGTTGCATTTTCGAATTCTCTTTCATGGCCAACCATTCCCATATATTTTCCATTTGGTGACCAAGTTACATTTCCAAAGTAGCCCGTTCCCTCAGTAAGCTTTTTTAATTCTTTCGTATCTGTATGAATCACGTAAACATTACTGATAAAGCTCGCATCTTTATCCTTACTTAAATCAGCTGTAATAGCGATATATTTTCCATCCGGTGACCAGCTTTGCAGCTGATAATCATGATCCCCTGATGTCAGTAGCTCTACCTCTCCTTTTTGAACATCTACGATTGCAACTTGATTGTATTTCCCAGCCCAAAAACCGTGAGCATCAGATTTATATTTCATTTTATCTACTTCTAGTGGGACTGGCTTTTTATCCTCTTTCTTGTCCTTATCATCAGTTGAAGATAATGATTCACCGTTTTTAATTGCCATATTAAACGCTATTTTTGTGCCATCTGGTGACCACACTGGATTCGATGCACCGTTTGGGCAAGTCGTTAATTGACGTGCCTCTCCTCCTGTTACATCCATCACATAGATTTGACCTTTGCCACTTCTGTCTGAGACAAATGCCAACCTTTTTCCATCAGCAGACCAACAAGGAGAAGAATTCCTGTTTTCCCCAAAAGTCCATTGAACTGGACTATTCTTTTCGTCTACATTTATGTAATACAAATTAGAGCAATATTTATTTTCCTTCTCTAGCATTGTTGTTACAACATAGACACAATCCTTGCCATTTGCAGCTAGCTGCGGGTCAGCAACTGATTTCAGCTGATAAAGATCCTCTGCTCTTATCTTTCTTTTTTCTTTCATCTTTTTTCTCCTTCCTAATTTTAGTTCTTAATTATTTCGACACTAGAAACAATTTTCCTGCTCTTTTTTTATCTTTAACTATGTTAAACTTCCCTGTTGATTTCCGCTGCAGGCACTCGCTTTCCTCTCCAATCAAAAACAAATTCGCATGATCAACACTCAGCTTTAACACAGCCTAATCTTTTGATAATACGGTTCAAGCATGTTTTTGCAATAATAGGAAAAGCTGAGTTCATAATAAATTCGACAAAGAATGTCTCTTGCATTAAAAACACTTTAGCTATAAAATAAAAACAGAACAAATGTTCTGTTTTGGGATATAAATAATTTTTTTCGAGTTAGAGAAATATGTAGCTCCACCGTACAAGAGAGGACGAGGTAAGCTGCGTCAGCGATACAGCACACGACCAAAAGGGAAGCCTTTGGGAGAACGTCGCGTTTTTGTCGACATCTCAGGTCGTAAGCTTGTCTAGTTGCGGCTCCTAAGCAGTCTCCTCCACATTTCGGTCAGTCCGCCAAGAAGGTTACAGAAAATCCTTCTTGGCAGCCTGATTTATGCTATACCTAAGGGTGAGCGGGGCGCTTACGATTTGCTTAATTCATTTCACTTTATAGGGGGAATGGCAATTATGACGAGAATCCCTGAGAAGGATCGAAATATTATAGAACAGGCTATCTATTTGCCAATGGTGCTAACTATTTTAAATCGTGATCTTATCGTTATTAACAAGAGCCCTTTTAAGCTCAAACAGCCTTATTTAAATTTGATTGAGGAAACACTGAAAATTGTTCAAAAAGAACTGGCCGATGTAAAGCGATATATGAACAGAAATAAATTTAAAGTTGAGGAGCTAAAACGGGATGAAGCTTTTACAATGTTTATGTTCTTATATAAAGGCTACGAAGAGCATCATAACTACTTCAATCCCCGCATCCGCAACAAGGTGCAAGAGTTATTGGAATTTTATTTATATAAGCGGCACTCAAAAGCTGAACTTTAGTAAAACTTGGCGTTCGCCACGTCCTTTTTAGCGAATGCCTTAGTTTTACTTATGCGATCTTATTAGCAGATAATTAATTGAAAACGCATTTTACTTTAGTACATTAATAAACTTAAACAATCTTATTAGCTAAAAAAACAGAAGCATGACTATCATGCTTCTGAGACTAGCTTACTCAATTCCTCTCGAAGTATACTTTCCTAATCTTTCCGAAGCATTAATATTCCTGCTGCCATTAATGAAATACCAGCCCTTTCTTTCCGATTCACCAATTCTGCTGGAGAGTGTTGTTTTTAACAATGCAGTCCGTAAAAGCTGATTATTAAATGAATTATAGGAGATCGGAATAGTCAAAGATTGTTTATTTTTAAATATAACATTTGTATTAGCTGTATCTGTAGGACGATGAAAATGAATATGCTCTTGTGAAATCCAAATACATTGTGGGTTGCTCGCTGAAGTAGTTGGAAAAAAATAAATGAAGTTAGTGGAGTCTATCGTAATAGGTGCTTTGTGGGTAATTCCAGTTAATTGTTTTGTGGCTTCTTTTCTTCCTTCATAGCTGCTTCCGAAGAAAAGACAGCTTTTCTTAATAATGTCAAAAGGTTTAAATGGAGACACAAGTTCATCCTCAAACTCCATAATTCTCGAATAAATCTTGCTGCCATATGTGACAGGCATAATAATCATTGTATTCGGATTAATTTCATATTCTTCTATTAATGGCGGGACAATTGGCATATTCATTTTTTCTACATCTCCTCAAAATAGTATTTTCTACCTAATCATACCAGATATTTACCATCAAAATTCAATATTTTCAAAATGTTACTAAATTGTTCATAATTTTACCACTAAAAAATATTTTCTTAAAATTTAAAAAAATCAGTTGAATAAAGAAGAAAAAAACATATAATAGTAAAAAGCGTTGAGGTGATTTTCATGAATGAAAAATCATACACAGAGCTGATGAAAAAAAACGCAATGAAAAAGAAGAAGTTAAAAGAATCCTATGTATTAGACCTTTACATTGACATGCTGCTTTCTGAAGTGCTGTTAACTAGCGAGAAAAAGAAGCTACAAAAGGAAATCGATCATGCTATCGATGAAGGAAACAAAAATAAGTTTAATCATTTATCCAAACAATATATTGAACTAACCAAACGATTCGGAACATAGCTACCAGAGAGCCTAAGCCCTCGTTATCTTAAAACGAGGGTTTTTTATCTGAATAAAGAAAAACAAGCAGGTTCAGACTTCCCTGCTCATTTGGATCGATTCTCAATCTCATATTCTTCAAGGTAGGAAATTCTTTCAAGCATGGTCGGATGACCATATCGGAATATTTTTACAAGTAACGGCGGGTTTACCTGACTTCGTCCTGCACGGGTTAATTCCTGAAATGTTTGTATAGCTGCTTCAGTATCCTTTGTAAGCTCAATGGCATATTTATCTGCTCGGGATTCCTGATAGCGGGAAACAAAATTTGAAAATGGACTTGAGATAAATAAAAGCATGGAGATAATCATTAAAAATAACGGCAATGAGCGAATATCATTAACTGCAGGAATTTTAAACACATTTCCCCATCTGCTAATAACTTGCTCCATTATCCTTGCAGCTAAGTAAAGACCTACTAAGGATAAAAGCAAATAGCCTGCTATTCCGAAATAAATATGCTTCTCTACATAATGGCCCATTTCATGCGCCATAATAAATAAAATTTCATTTTCATTTAACTGATTTAAGGTTGTGTCCCAGAGTACAATTCTCGAATTCGACCCAATTCCGTTAACGTAAGCATTAAGAGCATTTGTTTTTTCTGACATATTTACTTCAAAAACATGTTCAGCAGGGATATTGGCTTTGTCTGCCAGATCCAAAATTTTGGCTTCCAGTTCTTTATTTTTTAACGGATAAAAATCATTGTATAAAGGATCAATGACAACTGGCTGTAAAAACATCATAAATAGTGTGAAGGGAATAGATATTAGCCACGCATAAAGCCACCATCTTTTTCGACTCTTATTAATGAGCCAATAAAGAATAGGTACAATGATTAACATCGTCCCATAATTAATCCAAAAATCAATGAGTTCATCTTTCATCCACCCGCCAAAGCTTTGAGTAGAAATATTATAGCTTTTAGATAAGGAATAGCTAATATAACTCAATGGAAATGTTGCGATAAAAGAAAAGAACGAAAGCCAAATTAGGTATATGGATATTTGAATAAACTTGAATTTTGAAGACTGCTTTGCCCATTTTTTGAAAGCATTCGAAAAACCAAGCAGCATAATGAATAAATAAAAAAGCCATTCAAATGGTGTAGATAGGAAAAATAATAAATTTCTAATTTTAGAATATCCTTCACTTAGCATAAGCTCTCTGCTATTTAAGAATGTTGCAGGATCTGCCCTTGATCCCTCATATTCAAATGCCAAGCTTGTATCCGCAAAATAAAATAAATACCAATAAAAGAATAATCCATATAAACAATAGGCAATCACACCATAAAAGCCTATTTTTCTTGCCATTTCACTCCCCCCTCTTTGTACAACCCTTCATATAGTTAGTTTAGTATAAAAATCAATATTTAGAACATTTTCTTAAGTCCTATCCAAATCCCATATTGTATAGCTTAGACAAAAAGAGCAATAGAAAAACCGATTCTTTTATGAACCGGCTTTTTTCACACATTAAGAAATTATAAATTGCCAGCGCAGAAGATGATTCGACGTAGTTGCCAATTTTAGGAATTAAGTGTAAGTGCAACTACGCCTCTGTCTTCGCCTTTCCAAGGCTCGCCAATCGGCGAGTTTTCTTTAAATATCAGCTACATAATAAATGAATAAAGAGATAAAAAGGCAATAGAACCTAGGACAACAATAATGACATTCGCTCCAAAGTAGGCTGCAATGAAAGCAATTGCTGCTCCCAATATACCAAACCATATATCTTCATTAATATAAAAAATCCCAGGGAAAATGAGTGCCCCTAAAGTAGCAGATGGGACATTCTTCAAAACTCCTTGTACAAATGATGGTAATTCTTTTCCTTTAAAAAGGAAAAAAGGGAGCACTCTAGGTACATAAGTGACAAGTCCCATCCCGACTATCATCCAAACGATCTCACTTCTCACCTTTACTCCCCCTTTGTTTATTCTTTACTCCTTCCATTAGCTCAATAATGACTGCAGATAGAAGTGTAGCAATAACAATTGCCCATCCTGTGGAAAGGGCATTCGTTAAGGAGAAAATTGTATTAAAACATGCGGCTAAAGCGGCCAAACATACAACTTTAACACTTTTTTTCATAGATGGTACTAATAACCCTATAAACATAGCGTAAAGTGCGATTGACATGCTTTCCTGTAACGTTTGCGGAAGGCTAGCACCAAGTAAAAAACCAATTCCGGAACAAATTACCCAGCTCATATAGGATATTAGGTTAAGCCCAAACATATATCCAGTCGTAACAGTGTCATCCCGCATTGCTGCAACAGAAAAGGTTTCATCCGTAATCCCAAAGGAATAGACAGCTTTATTTACAAGTTGATCCTCTTCGCATTTTTCATTTAATGCTGCGGACATTAAAAAATGCCTAATATTCACAATAAAAGTAGTTAAAATGATTTCAAATATTCCAGTCCCAAGCGTCAGCAAGCTGAGTGAGATATACTGTGAAGCACCAGCATAAACGATTAAACTCATTAATACCGTTTCACCAAATGACAGCCCCGTTGTTTTGGCAAGGAGTCCGAAGGTTAAGGCAACAGGTGCATATCCGATTGCAATGCTTACACCTGATTGAAACCCCTTCCTAAATTCTGATTGTGTTTTATTCATTGCCAGCTCCGCCAATGATTGCACCACCCTATTTTATAAATTAGAAATTTCATTCGGAAGTTTACTATAATAGATATAAGGTATGCTATAATAAATTATTAATAAAACATATTATACATATGCATGCTATAGCGCACAACTATTTTGGAGGAAAAAATGGATAATATTCAAAAAAATATTGGAGAAAATTTAAGAAACATACGTAAAACAAGAGGATACAGTCTTGATGCTGCATCTGAAATTACGGGTGTAAGCAAAGCGATGCTCGGGCAAATTGAACGAGGAGAATCGAACCCTACCGTCACGACTTTATGGAAAATTGCAAGCGGACTTCAAGTTTCATTTTCTTCTTTAATAAAGGAGGAACCATCTGATGTTCTCTTAGTAGACTTAAAGTCGATCTCACCGGTTATGGAAAGTAACAGAGACTACCGGGTCTACCCTATTTTCCCCTTCGATCCTCGAAAAAAGTTCGAAATATATATAGTAGAAATTGAACCAGGCTGCAAGCATTCTTCTGATAAGCATACTGAAGGAGTCGAAGAATTCATAACTGTAATGACAGGATTCCTAGAGGTTCACATAGGAAATCAGCAAATCCAAATTCAAACAGGAAATTCCATTCGTTTTTTAGCAAATAAAATGCATACCTATAAAAATATCGGATCAGATATGGTTAGATGCCAAGTTGTTATGTACTATCCATAAGAAAATTTGGAAAGGCATATCACTTTGAGTGATATGCCTTATTAATCGGCAAAATATCAACGTTAACAGTCTTCGATAGTTAGATTAGTACTGCCTTATCACTGCTCATTTTTTCCCCGCGAATTCGCTGGAATTCTTCTAGCAGCTTATCCACCGATAATTTTTGCTTTTGCTCCTCATTTGCTTCGAAAATAATCTGACCTTTGTCCATCATAATTAGCCTGTTTCCAAGATCTAGGGCTTGCTGCATATTATGCGTAACCATTAAGGTAGTAAGATTATATGCTTCTACGATTTCTTTAGTAAGAGCCGTAATAAGCTCGGCCCGAGAAGGATCAAGCGCAGCAGTATGCTCATCAAGCAGGAGAATTTTCGGTTCCGTAAATGTTACCATTAACAGCGATAATGCCTGCCTTTCTCCGCCAGATAATAAACCAACCTTTGCTTGCAGACGATTTTCTAAACCGAGATGAAGTGTTTCAAGCTTCTCTTTGAAAAAATCCCTTCTTGCTTTCGTTACTCCTCTTTTTAAACCACGGGAAGTTGTTCGTGAATAAGCAATAGCTAGGTTCTCTTCAATTGTCATTGCTGGTGCAGTTCCTGCCATTGGATCCTGAAAAACACGTCCAATCAATCTTGACCTTTTAAACTCCTTCACTGTCGTAACGTCTTTTTCATCAATAATGACTTCACCTAAATCAGGGATTAATTTTCCTGAAATAAGGTTCATAAGTGTCGATTTTCCCGCACCATTACTGCCAATTACGGTCATAAAATCTCCTGGCTTTAAATGCAGATTCATACGCTCGAGAGCTATTTTTTCATCAGGTGTCCCTTCATTAAAGACTTTATGAATTTGTTTTAATTGCAGCAAACTGCTCACCACTCTCATTTGCTTTTTGTTTAGATTGAACTAATCGCCGCTTTTTACGCTGATTTTCTCGCTGCCTTTCAACAATTTTTGGCACAACTAAAGCGCAAACAACGATAAATGCTGTTATGAGCTTCATGTCTCCTGTTTCAAGAAAATCAACCCTTAGTGCAAGTGTAACAATAAGTCGATATAAAATCGCTCCACCTATAACAGCTAAAGTGGCTCTTACGATTGTTTTTGCCCCAAAAATGGCCTCTCCGATTATGACAGAGGCTAGACCAATGACAATCATGCCGATTCCCATACCAACATCACTAAAACCGTTATATTGAGCAATAAGTGCACCAGATAGTGCGACAAGAGCATTTGAAATACCCAGACCAATAATTTTTAATAAATCAGTATCTGCCGAAAAGCTGCGAATCATCGTTTCATTATTACCTGTCGCACGAATAGCTAATCCAAAATCCGTTTTCAAAAAACTGTCAATCATGACTTTTACGACAAGAGCTAATAATAGCATGAGAATAAGGATTCCCCATGTTTTGGGCGCAAATCCGGTACCCGCTAACAAGGCATCAAGCCCATTATCAAGTCCTAAACTTTGCCAAAATCCACTTAATTTTGTTATCACTGTTTCTTCTGATAAAAGGGGAACATTTGACTTCCCCATAATCCTTAAATTTATTGAATACAAGGCTATCATCATTAGAATTCCAGATAATAATGGGTTAATTTTCCCCTTTGTATGAAGCAGCCCCGTCATACAGCCTGCCGCAAATCCGCAAAATAAAGCAATAAGCGTTGCTAGAAATGGATTCGTTCCTCCAACAATAAGGACTGCAGCTACTGCAGCACCTGTCACAAAGCTCCCATCCACAGTAAGATCAGGGAAATCTAGTATTCTAAATGATAAGTAAACTCCTAATGCCATTAAAGCATAGATCGCACCTGCCTCAATTGAACCAAAGATAGCTGTGGGCATATAACTCTTCCTTTCTGTCTGATGTGGCAGTAACATGTAGACTGTTTTTGCAATCTTTGCAGAACAAAGATTGCAGCAGTTTACTTATTCTCCTTCATAAAATTCAGCGATTTTCTCCCACTCCTGCTTCACTTCAAGACCTTGTTCTTCAGCAGCTTTCTTATTAATGACTAGCTTCAAGCTGCTTGGAAGCTCAACTGGAATTTCAGATGGTTTTTTATTGCCTTTTAAAATCTCTGCAGCCATTTTGCCAGTTTGGTAACCAAGGTCAAAGTAATTGAAACCGCTCGCTGCAATTGCTCCGCGTTTCATTGAATCTAGTTCACCAACAAAAAGAGGAATTTTCTTGCTATTTGCAACGGAAATGACCGATTCTAACGCAGAAACAACTGTATTATCTGTTGGAATATATATCGCATCCACACGTCCGACTAAAGATTCAGCAGCTTGTTTTACCTCAGCTGAAGTAGAGATTGTAGCTTCGACAACATTTGCCCCCTGCTTCTTGGCAAGTTCTCTAACTTTATCTACTTGTACCTCCGAATTTTGTTCCCCTGCATTGAAAATGACACCGATATTTTTTGCTCCTACCTCTTCAGCAATAAAATTGATTGTTTTTGCTGTTCCTTCTGGGTGATTATCTGTAGTTCCAGTGATATTGTCACCTGGTTTATCAAATGCTTCCACTAATCCTGCTCCGACTGGGTCGGTTACAGAAGTGAAAAGAATAGGGATCTCCTTTGTAGCATTTAGAGCACTAACAGCACTTGGTGTAGCATTAGCGAAAATGAGATCAACTTTATCACCAACAAAGTTATTAGCAATGGTTAGTGTATTATTCATATCTGCTTGCGCATTTTGAATCATATATTCAGTGTTTTCTCCGTCCTTAAATCCTTCATCCTCTAAAGCTTTAATGAATCCTTCTGTAGCTGCGTCAAGAGATGGGTGTTCAGCAAATTGCGTTACGCCTATTTTATAAGTCTTCTTCGCTTCTTTATCTGAAGAATTATCTGTCCCGTTTGTATTTTCGCTTCCACAGCCGCTCAATAAAGCAATTCCTACTAAACTAGCAGCAGTTAACCACTTAATTTTCTTTATCATTTTTTATCCCCCTTTTTTACATGAACGCTTTTACGCTTTGGTGCTTTTATTCACTAAATTATAAATCTATTAATAGCCAAAATTCAAGTACTTTTTACTATTTTCAAAAAATTTTATTAAATAAAAGGCTATGTTAAACTTCCCTGTTGATTTACGCTGCAGGCGCTCGCTTTCCGCGGGCGGTCGCTTTCCGCGGGCGGTCCGGGAGCCTCCTCGTCGCTATCGCTCCTGCGGGGTCTCCCTTTGACTCGCTTCTCCCGCAGGACATTGAATAAGCTTCCTAGAATAATCACCGCACGAAGGAAATGCGAATGCATTTTCGAGGATCTCGCGCCTTCCGCTCCAATCAACAGCAAAATAGCATTATCAACATTGAGCTTTAATTCAGCCAAATAAAAAAGAATACAGCAAAAGCTGTATTCTCTATTTCCCTTTAAAATTTGGTTTTCGCTTTTCTACAAAAGCTGAAAGTGCTTCTATTCGATCTTCTGTAGGAATAATAACTTCGTATGCTTTTCTTTCAATATGCAAACCAGTCTGTAAATCTACACTCATTCCTTGTTTAATAGCAAACTTTGCCTGTTGAAGGGCTAGCGGACCATTTGCAAGCATTTGTCCTGCTAGTTCAAAGCAAGCATTTAAGAGATTTTCTCTATCTGTAACTCGATTTAATAGGCCAATGCTTAAAGCTTCCTCAGAGCTTAGACGTTTCGCAGTTAAAATTAACTCCAACGCCTTTGCTTGACCAATTAATCTTGGCAATCTTTGTGTCCCTCCAGCCCCAGGGATAATAGCAAGACTTGTTTCAGTTAGCCCCATCAATGTTCCTGAAACAGCAATCCGAAAATCGCATGATAACGCTAATTCCATGCCCCCGCCAAAGGCAAATCCATTTAATGCTGCAATCGTCGGCTGTGGAAGCTGATCAATTAATGTAAAAACCTCACCGATTTTATAAATATTTCTTCGTACTTCAACTTCAGATAATGTTTTCCGTTCTTTCAAATCAGCCCCTACACTGAACGCTTTCTCACCAGAACCAGTAAATATAACAACCCGAACAGCAGGATCGGTCCGCAATTCCTCCGTTACTGCTTGAAGCTCTAGTAGAGTATTATAATTAAAAGCATTCATTGCTTCAGGGCGATTAATTGTAACAACTGCAATATGCTCCTTCAATTCAACCATGATAGAACTCATATGCTCACTCCTTTTCGTTTACTCCCTGTTCCAATTCTATATATTTCATGAAAACCCTTTCAAGAATTTTAAAAAAGCCAGACATTTTTCTGCCTGGCCCTACCAATTAATTATTTTGCAAAACTTGAGCTTTCAAAGCTCTCCTTAATATTTTCCCTGTTGTATTCTTTGGAAGTTCTTCTATAAACTCAATGGAAGATGGATTTTTATATTTCGCTAAATGCTCACTGCAATATTCGAGAAGCTGAGCTTCAGTTAAGTCAGGATTTTTCTTGACTACATAGCATTTAACCGCTTCTCCTTGATTCGGATCTGGTACACCGATAGCAGCTGCCTCAACTACATCTGGATGATCATATAATACCTCTTCTATTTCTCTAGGATATACATTATAGCCTCCAACGATAATTAATTCCTTTTTGCGATCAACTATATAAAAATAGCCTTCATCATCCATTCTCGCCATATCACCTGTGTATAGCCAGCCATCTCTGATTGTCGCAGCCGTTTCTTCAGGCATCTTATAATATCCCTTCATCACATTAGGACCTCGGACAATCAATTCTCCTACCTCTCCAACTGGAACCTCCTCCCCAAGTTCGTCAACTACTTTATTTTCTACATTTAGGATTGAAGTTCCAATAGATCCAGGCTTTCTCGGTCTATCAAGCGGATTAAAGCATGTGACTGGTGAAGCCTCAGAAAGGCCGTATCCTTCAGAGATCATGACATTGAATTTTTTTTCAAAGCCATTTAGTAACGCTACAGGCAATGAAGCTCCGCCTGAAATACAAAGTCGAAGGGTGCTTAAGTTTCCACCGTATGCTTCTGCATACTGAAGAAGAAAATTATACATCGTTGGAACACCAGCAAAGACTGTTGCATCATATTTATCAACCATTCGGAAAATTTCCTTCGGGCTGAATTTAGGATCAATGATGATTGTTGCGCCATTCATTAGTGGTGCATTTAAAGCCACCGTTAAACAAAATACGTGGAACATAGGAAGAGTAGTAATGACGCGATCATTCTCGCTCATATTCAAGTAATCACCAATATCCTTCGCATTACTATAAAGATTTTTATGTGTAAGCATTGCTCCTTTTGGTTTTCCAGTTGTACCAGAAGTGTAAAGAATAACAGCAACATCATCATGATCTAGCTCAGGACCTTTATAGCTTAAGCTTCCCGAAGCTACAACATGTGAAAACGATTTCAACTTTGGATAAACGGAAAGGCTTGTTATATCAACATCTGAGCTCTTTCCTTGGGGTGTCTCGCAAATAATATAATTCTCTACTTTTGGTAATGCAAGGTGTATTTTCTCTGCTAAAGGCAGAAGTAAATCAAGCATTACAACAGCTTTCACATCCCCATTTTTAATGATATATCCGATTTCATCAGATGTATAAATGGGGTTGATTGGTATAACAGTTGCGCCAAGACGAAGTGCCCCATAAAAGCAAATTACAAAATGCGGAGAGTTTCCTAACAATAATGCAATATGGTCTCCTTTTTTTACCCCTAATTGTTCTAAACCAGCAGCAAATTTAGTTACAGCCCCATCAAGCTCTGCATATGTACTCATTTGGTCCATAAAATAATAAGCTGGTTTATTTGCCTTATTTTTTGCCGTTTCGTGGAGTTGTTGAGTTAAATTCATTGACCCTTCCCCCTTAATACGAATGAATGATCATTCACTTTATTGGAAAAATATAGCATTCGCTATGTTTTTCCGCGAAAGCTTAGTTTTTCTAATGCAATATTCTTAGCAGATTCTTAATGAATTTCAATTTTACTTTAGTAGGCTAACAAACTTAAACATGACTATTAGCTAATAAAAAATTTTCTAAATATATTATATTGAAAGAAATTTATGAATTCAAGCATAATGGACAAAATAAAGTGAATTCTCTTTTTTATTAAAGTTTATTTTATTGCAGTATAAAGTCCTTGAAAAAAATAGGCATTCACCAAGTACTTTCGATAAATGCCTTAATTTTTCTTCCACTTTAGCCAAAAAAAATGAGAAGAGGACCGCTCTTCTCTTTTACGACTATTTAATATATTCATTGCTGACTAACACATCAGAAATAATCTCTGTAGGAATGACAAACTCTACAATCCCCATAAATCCCGGAGAAACCTCATATTTATCAAAAGAAATAACTAATTTTCCGTCCTTATTAATATAGAAATTCTGATCTTTTTTAATCAATTCAAAGTCCTCAAAATTATCCTCGATACCAGAATCAGCAACCCAGTATATTTTTTCAAAATTAGATTCTTTCATTTGCTCTCGCATTTGTTCTTGAATATTCTCGCTAATGATCTTCACATAGCTATCATCCTTAAACAACATTGGCAAGCTTAATAAGATATCGTTTTTCTTATCAATTGTATCATACTTCATGACTGTAGAAGACGAACCAACTGTATTCACAACATATCGTCCGATTGATAAAATCCGATCGTTATCCGTTTTAACCTCATAACCGCTGTCAACGCCTACATGCCCGCCACCTTCTTTTTCTATCTCCTCTATCTCATCCTTGAATTGCTCATATAGTTCCTGTCCTTCTTTTAAATATTTTTCGTTCAGGCTTTGAGCTAAATCTCCATTTTCTGAATCCGATATTGCTGGTACTTTTATATCTGCCTTGTATTTATCTTCGTCAACCTTAAATTCTGTAAATGTCAGTACTTTTACGATACTTCCAACAATCGGTACTTCTGATAAAGTGTTAGCCATAGCTGGACTTATGTTAATGCCCCCGATAAAAAGAATAGCAGCTGCAGCCGTTCCAGCCATCCATTTATAACCTCTTTTATTTGTCTTCCCTTTCTTTAATGCCCTTTCGACAACGAAATCTAGTTCATCTGGAATTGGGATATTTTTATACTCAGTTTTAAGTTCCTCTAATTTCTTGTCCATACTAATTAGCCCCCTTGATCATTTCGTCCTTCATTTCAATGCGTAATAATTTCAATGCTCTATACAGTCGTGTTTTAATCGTGTTGACATTTTCATTCAGGACATCTGCAACTTCTTCAATTTTCAAATCTTCAAAAAATCGTAAAACAATAATGCTTTTATATTCTGGAGCTAATTGATCCAATGCCCTCTCTAAATCAATATTTTCATAATGGTCCTCTTTTCCTGAACTAATAAACTCCATCGTTTCAGCATCCATAATACTGACTCTTTTGTGCTTCCTTAGAAAATCTAAGGAAGTATTAACCACTATTCTGAAAAACCAGCTTTTCAGCATGTTTAAATCTTGAAGAGAATCATATGATAGAATCGCTTTATGAATCGCATCTTGTACAATATCTAATGCATCCTCAGAATTTCTCACATAGCTGTAGGCCAGCCGATAACAATTCTCTTTGTTATCTCTTATAAATTCAGTAAATAAATCATCATCATTAAATCTTCGTCTCTTTCCCATATCGCAAAAAGGCTCCTTTATTGCTAGTAATTTGTATACACCTATAAGACGCATAATCTATAGTAAAAAGTTTTTTCTTTTTAATTAAGCTACGTTAAACTTCCCTGTTGAGCTCCTGCGGGGTCTCCCTTTGACTCGCGCCTGCAGCGAGAATCAACAACAAAATAGCATTTTCAACACTGAGCTTTAACAAAGCCTGTGATTAAGATTTTTCCCATTATAAAGAGCGTTCCCCGTAAGAAACGCTCCCATGAATGGTTAGTAGATTAAATTAAAAAAATCCTCTTTTGTAATATTTCCGAAATAGCGCTTAATATCAATGTCTGCTAGAGACTTTTCTATTTCAGATTTATCATAACGCAAGCCTGTGAGTCTATTTTCAATATCACCTACATCGAGAACTCCAAAAAAGTCACCGAAAATTTTACAATTTTCAATATTTCCTTTTTCTACATCAAGCCGAACATCAATTTGTCCAACAGGGAAGCGGTGGGAATGCTGCAAATTAAACTTTGGTGATTTCCCATAATTCCATTCCCAATTTTGGTACCTCTCTTTAGATAGCTGATGGATATTTTCCCAATCTTCCTCCGTTAGCTTATACTCTTGAATATCTTCTCCACCAAATATATTTTTTAGAATTAAAGAACGAAACTCTTCGATTGTGATTTTATCCTTTAAGAACTCAGAAATATTCGCTACACGGCTGCGAATGGACTTAATGCCTTTTGACTCAATTTTATCTTTTTTCACTCTTAAAGCCGAAACTACACTATCGATTTCGGAATCAAAAAGAAGAGTTCCATGGCTAAACATTCTTCCCTTTGTAGAAAATTGCGCATTTCCTGAAATTTTTCTTCCTTCTGCTGTTAGATCATTTCGTCCGCTTAATTCTGCATTGACTCCTAGCTTTTGCAAAGCGTGAACAACAGGTTCGGTGAATTTACGGAAATTATGAAAGCTTTCCCCGTCATCCTTTGTAATAAAGCTGAAATTCAAATTGCCTAGATCATGATACACAGCGCCCCCGCCAGACAATCGTCGTACAACGTGAATGCCATTACCTTCAACATATTCCGTATTAATTTCTTCTATTGTATTTTGGTTTTTTCCAATAATTATGGATGGCTCATTTATGTAAAAAAGCAAATAGGTTTCATTAATATCTAAATTTTTTAATGCATATTCTTCAATAGCTAGGTTGATTCTTGGATCTGTTATCCCTTTGTTATCGATAAATAACATTTCTTTCACTCCTTATTAGAAACACTTCATAATTGCATTTTCGTTGTGATTCATATGCAACTTTATTATCAAGATTTAACACATTAATCTAGTTATTCTTTTCTGCTAATGTTATAGACCATTGAAAGGAAGCAATAGAGATAGGCCCATTGTATACTTGTGAAGCCTCTTCCTTAAGCTGTTCTATACTGCCAAAATGAGGTAAATGCGTGAGGAGCATGTGCTTCACCTTCGCCTTGTTTGCCAATTTTCCAGCATCAAAGCTTGTCATATGTCCCACGCTTTTCCCATTCTGATTCCCATAAAAGTTACATTCACACACTAATAAATCTGTACCTTCACTAAATGGGATAAATTCCTCCTTATAAGATGTATCAGATGTATAAACGATTGATTTGCCTTCAGCTTCAATTCTCATTGCATAGCATGGAACAGGATGGTCTGTCTGTAAAAATTGTACCTCAAAAGGACCGATTGTTAAAGTTTGATCAGGCTGATATGCCATACCTTTTGTAATATTTTTATAAGATAGCTTTGAAAATTCAATTTCATCCTGAGAATGTCCATAAATTGGCAGGGACTCTATTTCCTTTCCTAGAATTCCTTGAATTAGCCGAGCATGCTGTAATACCCCGATATCAGCAATATGGTCTGGATGATAATGAGAAACGATTACAGCGTCTATTTCCTCGGGCTGTAAAATTTTTTGCATTTTGGAAAGCACTCCGCTTCCAAAATCAATTAATAAACGATATCCATTATGCTCAAGTAAATATCCAGAGCTTGCCTCATCTGGCTTTGGAAACCCTCCCCAGCATCCAATTACTGTTAATTTCATTAGCATTCCCCCTATGAAGCATAGATCTTTACACTAATTCTAATATACCCAAAGGAGCCTATCTTTTCATTTTTTTATTTTTGTATTGAAACAGATATTGACATACACAATCTGTTATAATACAATAAAATCAAATAATCTTACTAATTAAACAATTTACAGGAGGCTTCAAAATGATTAAAAACATTTTAGATTTCTTTAGAAATTTACCAGCAAAACAATGTGTTGAGTGTGGGAAGCCAATTGAAGAGCAGCATGAATGCTATGGAAATAAATGTGATCATTGTTTAGGTGTAAAAGATCTTTAATACTAGATTCATATAATTAGAAAAACCAGCCGCAATTTTTTTCGGCTGGTTTTAATATTATTCAGTGACAGCAGCAAAGCGTTTTTTATGCATTGCTGAGAAATATACAATTGTTCCAGTGATAAATATCAGCATAAAGATACCTAATATCGCTGCATTTTGCCACATAAAGCTATAGTCCCCGCTCGAAATCACTGCTTTAAATCCAGAAACAGAATAAGTCATTGGCAGGATTGCATTAAATGGCTGTAAGAAATCCGGAATTAACTCAAGTGGGAATGTTCCCGCACTTGTTGTTAATTGTAGGATTAAGATAATGATCGCGATAAAACGTCCTGGATCACCAAATATTGTAACAAAGAATTGAATTAAGGTAATAAAGGTCAGACTCGTAATAATCGCAAATAGGATAAATAAAGGTATACTTTGAACCTCTATATTTAGGCCTACAAGAAGAATAAATACCGAAATTAAAGCCTGAATGACTCCAACTCCCATTAAGATAAGGAATTTACTTGTAAACCAATTTATGCCACTACGCGGTACTCCTGCTGGTTCACGTAATGGGAATACGATGGATAATAATAATGCTCCAACAAATAGTCCAAGTGATAAGAAATATGGTGCAAATCCGGTTCCATAGTTTGGTACCTCATTAATTTTTTCATTATCAACTTCGACTGGGCCAGCCATCATATCATATGTCTTATCATTTGCGTGTACGGATGATGCTTTATCAGCACCTTCAGCAAGTTTACTTGATAATTCTTCTGAGCCATCATATAAAGCTGTGTTTCCACCTGCAAGTTTTCCGGCACCGTCCTTCAACTGCCCTGTTCCATCTTTAATTGCAAGCGAACCGTCTTGTAATTGATCTAGTCCTCCTGCCAGTACAGTAGTTCCACTTGCTAATTTATCTGCACCAGCCTTCGCTTCTGCGAATTTTTGTCCAAAGGTATCCATTCCTGCTTGGAACTCATTTTGTCCCTTTGTAACTTCCTGGGCTCCACTCTCAAGCTTCTGGCTCCCTTGAGCAAGTTGACTAACACCTTGCTGCAGCTGTTTCTGTCCTTCATTTAACGTACCAACATTATTAGCAAGCTCTGAACTACTATTTGCTATCTGTCCAGCAGCACCCGCAAGCTTGCTTGTTCCAGTTTTTAACTGGTTTAATGTAGCTTCTAATTCCAAGCGCTGTGGGGAATTTTCAGGAAGCTGACCGATTAAAACCTGAAGATTTTCTTGTAATTTAGAAAAGCCACCGCTCACTTTTTCTGCTTCTGATTGCCATTGTTGTAAAGATGTTGATAGTGTTTTTGCCCCAGCACCAATCTGTTCTGTTCCAGAAACGATGGCTGGAATCTGTTCATTCACTTTATTTAATCCCTCTTTAGATTGAGAGATTCCCGCAGCCACTTGCTCATTGCCATCTTTTAATTGCTTAGAGGCTGTTTCTAGATTTTCTTGGCCTTCTTGCAACTGACCAAGTCCATCAGCAAGCGCTTTGGAACCAGTTACTAATTCTTTAGAGCCATTATTGATTTGTCCTATACCATCACTAAATTCGATTGAATTCTTAGCTAAGATAGAAAGATTTTCATACAATGCTGAAGAGCCATCCTTTAATTCAGCTGCTCCCTCATTAATCTGTGAAGCTCCATCACTGGCTTGCTCCATTCCATCAGCAAGTTCACTAACTTGATCGAACATTGTTTCGGCAAATGTTTCCATAATATTTTCAGAAAGTGATGCTTTTATTTGTTCTACAGCTGAACTGCCTATTTGAGAGAATAGGAAATTATAGCTTTCATTCGGTACATATTTAAGCTTTAACTTTTCAGGATTTTCATCAAGAAGAGTTGTTGCATTTTCGGAAAAATCCTTTGGTATTTCTATAAGCATATAATATTTTTGTTTTTCGAGGTCCTTATAAGCTTCCTCTTTATCTACAAACTTATAATCAAAATCTTTGCTTTCCTTTAAATTATCAACAAGCTCGTCCCCGAGATGCAGCTCTTTTCCACCAACGGATGCGCCTTCATCCTCATTCACAATCGCAACTGGAAGATCTTCTAACTTGTCGTAAGGGTCCAAAAATGCCCAAAGAAACATCCCGCTGTATAATACTGGAATAAAAAGAATTGCAATAATTGGAATAAGAAGCTTTTTATTCCGAAAAACAGCGAGCAATTCTTTTTTAAATAGATTGTTTTTCAATCTGGTTGCCTCCTTATATAAAATGACCATTTTGTTCATTTAGTCAATCTTTTGCAAAAAATGAGGACTATCCCTTTGATAATCCTTTAAAAATATACTGTTCAAAAAGACTCGCAATTTCTTCCTTCTCTAACGGCCTATGCTGTTTCTCCCAGTCAAAAATAAGAGAAATATAAAGCTTTAGCATAATAAAAGCAGTCAGCTCTGGATCACAGTCTTGAATCTCACCTTTTTCAATCGCATATAAGATCTGATCCTTTAAGTACTTAATGATAGCATCCTCTAATTTTGTCATAACCTCTATAACTGCAGGTGTCCCCATTTCTTTTTCCTCTTGAAAAAGCTTAATGGTTAGCTGATGCTTTTTACGAAATTCTAAAATCTTATAGAGACCACGATGAACTTTTTCATGAAATGAAGGAGTAGAGTTAGTTGCTTCATCTGCAGCAAGCTTCATTTCATTGATAAGTGAGCTAATTATTTCATCGAAAAGCTCTTCTTTATTTTTAAAAAAGGTATAAATGGTTCCTTTTCCAACATTTGCAATCTTAGCAACTTGATCCATGGTAGTCGCCTTGTAACCAAATAATGAAAAAGATTTAGTTGCTGCTTCAATGATCAATTGCCTACGATCGATTGCCATTCCCTCACCTCTAAAAAGCATATTTGACTAAATGAACATTTTGGTCAATTTGTATGTAAAATACTTTAACATAGAAAAAAAGAAAAATCAATACTTAATTATGATATTTTTTCACCTCTATGTAGTATACTTCAACTTTACTTACTGAAACTCCCATAGCTAAAGCAATGGGGTTCTTGAGCGACTAGCTTGTTTCTTCTATACTCTCCTCTATTTTAATACACAAATAGAGTACAACATACAGACACTACAAAGCGTTTGCTCAAGACTTCTACAGCCAAACACCTCAGCGGTGCTTATCGACTGCATGGGCTCGTTTCTAACCCAACATTCCTTTAAATTCCAAAACTACTTATTTTGTTTTGATTACTTGATTTTATTCGTATGATTTCTATGTCATGTAGTTTCTTAAAATGATCATATGCATCTACACATAAATACCTATTAATGCTATCAAGAGATTCCGTTACATTTTTAATGAGATAAGCAGAGTACAAATCACGTTGGACACGTTCATTTCTTATAAGATTCCATCTTTCAGACAATGATTTCTTTTGAAAGGTGTTCGTCTCGTGATGATACTGACTAGCTTTTGCCTTCGAGGTGTTGATCTTTTTCAGTTCTATGCCAAAGATAGATCGCTTTTGTTCTAAGATGGTTATAAGCATAGAGGGAGCTTTCCTAGCTATAGATTTCCCAAACCGTTTCTTTCGGTTGAAACGTCCGTTCTTGTTTCTAGTAGTTTCTTTTGCCCGTTTTTGAAGGGCTTGAAAATTCATGGTTTCAATGAAGAATTCATCACCTTGTTCTATTATTTGATTCGCTAAACAACAATGGTCCTGTTTTCGATAGACGGAATGAAGTCGATTTATTTCTTGAAATGCTGCCTTTAGCTTTCCGTATCGTTTGGATTGCACCCATCTCTTTGAGGAGCGATTAATGGTTCCGTCTTTATTAAACTTCTCTGGATTCATGGCCCTTCGGCTTCGGTCCATGGCCCGTTGAATTAGTCGGATTTCTTTTTGAATATGTATGACACTGGGGGCTAGTTCAACTAAAGATGCTTTAGAATCTGACACAATCGCGGCTGTTTGTGTACCAATGTCAATGCCAACTCTGCCTTTTCCAAGTTTGCCCTTTATTCCAACTTGATTATATTTTTGAGGAGGTGTACCTTCCAAGATCAGTTGAATTTGATATCGAATGGTTCCTTTCATAAAGGTTCGCAGAATCCGTGAATATTTTACTCTACTTTCTAGAGCAAGAAACACATAGTCATCCTTTGGTTTTATTCGAACAGGCAGCTCTAATCCCAGCCAATAAATCTTTCTGTCTTTATAACGAATCCCAGCGGCGTTCGTTTTTCCCTCTACAGAATTCAACTTTCCGAATCCTTTAAAAGACACTTTTGTCGCCATCCCTATTTGTTTCTTTTTAACTGCATGGTGTGCACGAGATGCGAGTTTTTGAGCTGTATGAGAATCAATTAAATGTTTAAATCTAGTTTGCATAGACTTTACATATGTATGGAGTGCGTATTCCTCTAATTTAAATCGTTTGTTCAATTGACGGAATGTAGTGGATCGTAGTTTGCGTTCTGATGGGGTCGATGAAGGAAGTTTACGGGCTTTCTGATAATCCTTAGATTCTTGCATGACTCGCAATCGTTTATCCGCTTCTGCTAAACATGCGTTATAGATTTTTCGAGCAATCTCAAACCTTTTTTCAAGAATATTGGCCTCATGATGTCGAGTTTGAAGAGGAAGTGTTAATACATAACTGGACGTAGAAGAAGCCATGAAGCAGCCTCCTTTCCTTCTCTTGCCTATTATTATATGAAAATCGTTTAATGGATTTTATTGATTATTCACCGCAGTTGGAACCTAAAGACCATTTCTAACATAGTATATCAGATTTACAGATTAAAGAACATATGTTTCTATATAAATCTTCAGATATTTTAAGTACCGCTAACGATTTTGACCTTTTAGCGGTACTCTGTATCTGACCTCACTTTCATCCCACGTCTAAAGACGGGCTATGCCCGGTGTGGGCTTTCTCGTTCGGGAAATCTGTAATAAAGGCTTGAAGTAGCAGATTAAGCCGCTAGCTGATTTTTCGTGTTAGAAAAACTCGGAGTTCGCCAAGCCCTTTTTGGCGAATGCCTTAGTTTTTTTTTATGCGATCTTATTAGCAGAAAATTAATTGAAAACACTCTTTACTTTAGTACGTTAATAAACTTAAACTTTCCTATTAGAAAAAAAAGCTGTCATTCGACAGCTTTTTTAGATATTTAAAAATGATAAAACCTTTTCAACTGCTGCTTCACCTTGATCAATGCAATCTGGTAAACCTAAACCCTCGAAAGAGCTTCCAGCAATAAATACACCAGGAAGTTCGGAATCTATATGTTTTTTGACCTTTTCAATCCGCTCTTTGTGGCTGACGGTATATTGTGGCATTGAATCCTTCCATCTAGAAATGATTGCAAATTCAGGAGCTATTGTAATATTCATTGTTTTATTAAGATCTTCAAGAACAATTTTTATCATCTCATCGTCTGATAAATCGACAACCGCTTCATCTCCAGGCCTTCCAACATAACAACGAATAAGGACTTTTCCTTTTGGAGTGGAATGAGGCCATTTTTTATGTGTCCATGTGCAGGCGGTAATGGTATAATCACTATTTCTTGATACAACAAATCCCGTACCTTCAATATCCTTTTCAATTGCTTCTATTGGAAAGGCAAGAGCAACTGTTGCCACAGAAGTGGATGACATCTCTTTAAATGGTTCGAAAAAACTAAATTGGAAAAAAAGCGATTGCGTTATATGATGAGGAACAGATATCACGATACTATCAGCTTGAAGTATTTCTCCACCATTTAATTCAATCTCATATCCATTATCCTTTTTATGAATTTTTTCAGCCTTACAGCCTTTTAAAACTGATTTTGGGTCCAAGTTCATTTCAATTGCATCCACAAATGATTGAAGACCAGACTTAAATGTCAGAAAAATGCCTTTATCTTTTTTCTCTCTAGCACTTTTTGGCTGACTAGGAGTAGATTTTTTCATACCGAGTATTAAGCTTCGATATTTTTGCTCTACCTGATAAAACTGAGGAAAAGTTGACATTAGGCTTAGCTGATCAATATCTCCAGCATATATTCCTGAAAGAAGCGGTTCAATTAAGTTTTCAACCACTTCGTCTCCGAGTCTTCTCCTAAAGAACTTTCCAAGAGACTGGTCTTTTGCGGGATTTGAACGGGGCAATACAAAGTCTGCAGCTGCCCTCATTTTCCCTTTTAAAGAAAACAATCCGGTAGTAACAAAAGGAGCCATCTGAGTTGGGATGCCCATAATGGATCCACCAGGCATCGGATGGAGACTTTCTTGTACTAATACGTATGATTTACCAGCCGTATTGCTAATAAGTTTATCTTCCATTCCGACTTCCTTAGCCAGACGGGACGCACTAAGTTTACGGGCTAGAAAAGAGTCTGGACCTCTTTCAATTACAAAACCATCCTTTACAACGGTTTGCATTTTACCCCCAAGACGGTGAGTAGCCTCAATTAGCTTGACCTCAAGAGGCAGCCCCTTTTCTCTTGCTTCCTTTTGCAAGTAGAAAGCAGTTGTTAAGCCTGTAATTCCTCCCCCAATGATGACTACCTTTTGCTTTAGCTCCGACACGGTTATTCGCCTTCTTTACTTTAGTTTCTTAATTTGGATAATTTATCTAGAACGACAGTTGCCATTGCATCAATAAATTCCGACTGATCATTAGGCATAGGAGGACGATAGTAGCTAGCGCCTATCTCTTCCGTTACGATTTTACACTCATAATCATTGTCATATAGTACTTCAAGATGGTCAGATACGAATCCAACAGGCGTATAAACAAATGCTTTATAGCCGCCTTTTTCATGCAGCTCTCTTGTTAAATCTTGAACATCAGGTCCAAGCCATGGCTCAGGTGTATTTCCAGCACTTTGCCAGCCAACAGCATAGTTTTTAACTCCTGCTTGATTTGCGATCATTTGAGCTGTTTCTTCAAGCTGATGCGGGTATGGATCTCCCAATTGCAATATTTTTTCTGGAAGACTATGAGCAGACACAATTAAAACTGCCTTTTCCTTTTCATCAGCTGGCATGCTTTCAAAGGTTGCTTTTACTCGATCAGCCCAATACTTAATAAATTTTGGCTCATCGTACCAGCTTTCCACTGAATGGATGACAGGCCCTCCAAGCTTTTCAGCCTCTTCCTTTGCTCTGCCGTTATATGACTTTACACTGAAAGTGGAAAAATGAGGAGCAAGAACGATACTAACCGCCTCTTTTATTCCATCTTCATTCATTTGCTTTACTGCATCTTCAACAAACGGTTCAATATGCTTTAATCCAAGATACATTTGGAAAACATACTCATCTTGTATGTCATTTAAATAAGCTTCAAGACTTCTAGCCTGATTCATCGTAATTTCTGCCAGAGGAGATATTCCTCCTATTGCTTCATATCTTCCTCTTAAATCTTCAAGCATTTCTGGAGAAGGCTTTCTCCCTCTGCGAATATGAGTATAATATCGCTCGATATCTTCTTCCTTGTATGGTGTTCCATAAGCCATTACTAGTAATCCCATTTTCTTTCTTGTCATGTTGTTCACCTCATATAAAACAGTTTCTAGTTTATTATTGCGCCAAAAATTCGCCTGTTTCCAATTTATTTGCTTCCTTAATTAGTAAATAGGGATTACTTGCTTAATTTAGAAGCGGAATATTCATGAACAAATCCCGTTAATCTTCTTAAAGTATCTGGATTAACATCTGGGAATACACCGTGCCCAAGGTTAAAAATGTATCCAGACGATTCCATTCCTTGATCTAAAATAGCCTTAGCCTTTTGCTCTATTATTTCCCATGGGGCTAATAGAATAGCAGGGTCAAGATTTCCTTGAACTGCTTTCGTAATTCCTCTTTCTCTCGCCTCTTTAATTGGAAGCCTCCAGTCTAATCCAACAACGTCCAATGGCAGATCATGCCATTCCATTGCAAGATGGCTGGCACCTACTCCAAACATAATGAGTGGTACATTTTCTTCTCTTAATGCAGTAAATATTTTGTTCATAGTCGGTTTAATGAATACACGATAATCTTCAATATTTAAGGCTCCAACCCATGAATCAAAAATTTGAACTGCTTTTGCTCCAGCTTTAATTTGAGCCTTCACATATGTAATGGTCATTTCGCTAAGTTTGTCCATTAAAGCAAACCAAGCTTTCGGTTCAGCATACATAAATGCTTTTGTTTTATTGTAATTTTTTGAAGGGCCGCCTTCGATCATATAACTGGCCAATGTAAATGGTGCACCAGCAAATCCAATGAGTGGTACATTTAACTGCTCTTGTGTCAAAATTTTTATTGTTTCTAAAACGTAAGGAACATCTTCCTCAGGATTAATTTCACCTAATTTTTCAACATCAGCTGATGAACGAATCGGATTAGAAATGACTGGACCAATTCCAGATTTAATTTCTACATCAACTCCAAGCGCTGGAAGCGGTGACATAATGTCCTTATATAAAATTGCAGCATCATTGTTATACTGATCCACCGGCAATTTTGTCACATAAGCACATAGTTCAGGCTGATGGGTAATTTCAAATAATGAATACTTTTCTTTTATTGCTCTATATTCTGGCTGGGAACGCCCTGCCTGACGCATATACCATACTGGTACATAGTCCGTTTTCTCTCCCTTAGCTGCTCTCAAAAATGTATCATTTATTTTTCTTTCCATTAATATTATCCACCTTTCAAGACTGTCTGCTTAACATTGTAATATATTTATAGTGTAAATTGAAATTTAGACAATTATCCATTCTTACTAACTTTAGCTTTTTCAAAAATGATTGTATAGACAATGAGTGCAAATGTCGGAAATTTGACGAAAATTTGTTTTTCTGGCAAGGATAATTGATTTAAGAGAGAATAAAGTAAAGGTTAAATATACGAAAGGGTGATTAGTATGAATATTTATATGACAAGTGGAACCTTTGACTTTTTAGAAAAAATAAAGGACAAACACCCGGGCGAAACAATTCTTTTAATGCAAAATAACGAAAATGCTTTATTATTACATGAAACACCAAGGAAAACGATTTTCAGCATGCCTCGTTCATTTCAAGTGCTTGAATCTTTAGGTAACCTCGGAGAAGCTAAGTTTGTTGTTATGAATCATTTCCCAATAGTAGAAGAAGATAGACCTTTATTTGAACATCATTTTAAAAATAAAGAAAAACGATTCGAAAGACTTCCAGGCTTAATTGCTAATAGAGTTTTACGCCCTCTAAAATCGGATACATATGTCATTTTAACCTTATGGAAAAATGAACAATCATATAAAGATTGGGAGAGCTCTCAATCTTTCAAAGAATACTTCAATGAAAAAAATTCATCATCAAAACAAGCGGCTTTATTTATTGGCGCACCCTACATCAAAAAATATTTTATTCCCGAAACAAAAACGTTATAGATAGAAAAGGATGAGGTAAAGAGCCCATCCTTTTCTATTGTCCTTCATTTATTTGAGACATCATATACTCTGTCAAAATTTTGGATTGCAGTCTTGCTGCAACAAAAGGCGGTAAAGCTTTTCTGTTTGCTTCAATCGGAACGCCAAGCCACAAATATTGTTTGTCAACAATAATAAAAGGAAAAGGAAACGTCTCTATTATGACTTTATCTGGCTTTAAACTTGGAGGTCGTTCTGATGCGACTAATGTTAAGCCTACTCCATTTCCTCGTCGATTAAAGGCTGAAATCCATTCTTTTGTCAAAGTTCCCCCTATTGGAAGCGATAAAATGATGGAACTTTTTGCTGCAAGAATATCTCCTATTACCATTTCAAGTTTTCTAGCATACATCCACTGTAATCTGGGATGCTGATTCTTAATCCAGTCACCAACCTCATTTGGAAGAACCATCTTATTATTCAAACTCTGGTGCTTAGCAAGCATGCTCCATGTTTTATTATTGTAGACTTTGTTTTGTACAAATGTATAATCGCATACATGTATAAACTTGCCCTTCGTTCTTGTAACCGCTACATTCAACAACCTTGTACTTTCCTTACCAGTTAATAGCATCCCTGCCCTTTCCTGTGGATCACTATCGACCGTATCAAAAATCATGACATCACGTTCACTCCCCTGGAATCGGTGAACTGTCGCAGCAATGATACCTGCTTCCTTAAGATCTTCCCCATATATTTCCTCAAGTAATTGTTCCATAAGAATAGCCTGTGTACGATATGGGGTTACATACCCAATTGACCTCGTACCACCAATATAAGCTTCATGTATGAGCTGAAAGGATAGAAGTAGGTGCCATAAATTCATGCGAGATTTTGAAAATCGATCTGTCATACAATACTCACCTGCACCTGATGAATCTAACATTACAGAAGCTTCGTTCTCGAAAGGCGCTCTTTTCGCAATGTCCCTTTTTAATTGCAATACACTTTTATGATCTCCTACTAGCGAGTGGTAAATATATTTATTCGTGAAGGAAGAAATATCAGGGTGCATTCTGCGCTGTTCTTTAAGAAGAAATAAATGAGGGTGTAGCTTCCCTTCTTCAACCCATTTTGACACACCAGATTTATGGAATATATCCTCTCGAAGCCATTCATTAACAAGAGGGTGTCTTGCAGAAGCAATCGGGGGAAGTTGCTTAAAATCTCCGCATATGATAGCTCGTTTTGCAAGCGTAACAGCAAAGGCTGCTTGTGGAATATAAGCCATACTCGCTTCATCCACGATAACAAGATCAAATTCTTTATCATATATAGCTGAGTCACTCGCTGCTTTCGCTAATGTCGTTCCAATAACCTTAGCTTCTTTTAAAAATTCAAGTTCTTTTTGATGAATTTTTTCTAAAATACTTGCAAGCTTTTTTTCTACATGCAGTAATCTTTCTGTATCTTTTTTACTGAATGAACTTGATAAATCTATTTTCAATAATCGACGTTCCTCTGTAAAACTTAACTTATCTTCTGCTAATCCCGCATGATGTTTTTCAATTAATTGTGTTGCAGTCATAAAGGGGCGATTTTTAATAGCATCTCCTAATTGAGAACCATACCTAAGAAGCTCCCCTCTATTCTTGTATCCCTTTTTCTCTAAAAATAACGATACTTCAGACAGTAATACATCAACTGCCTGATTACTGTGAGATAGAACAAGCACCCTTAAGCCTTTCATATATTTATTTGCGGCAACTCTGGCAAGTGTATAAGTCTTCCCTGTACCTGGCGGACCCCATACATATGTAACAGGATTATACTTAGAACGCAGGATGAGCTCATGGACATTAGATTTAATTTTATCCTCAGGGTGCTTAGCCTTTATTGACGATGCTAATAGCATTTTAATCCTGCTTCTTTTCCGTTTGCTTTCTTTCATTTCTTCCAATCGCTGAAAAAGCTCATGAAGGAGTTCCCATGGATCATAAACTAAAAAGGCTTCTGATAAAGAAACGCCTAAATTCTCTTCAATCTCGATGATGACACTTTTTCCTTCTGATGAAAGAATGCGTCCTTCCGACTTCTTGCTCCCCCATTCAATTTTTACCGAAGAACCAACCGGGATCATTATTGAAGAAACACTTTCGAAAAAATAAGTAAAAGTATTTTTGTTTGAAAGAAGTCTTCCATTGAATAAACGGTATTTCGTACTTCCATCCTTTTTTAAATGCATGATTTCAGCTTTTAATGCCTTTTGCCAATTTTTTATATATTCGTATGTTGTTGTCATTGCAAACTTCCTTTTCCTTAAAAGAAAATGTTTAGAAAGAAAATATAGCATCTTTTTTAATAAAAATCGAATCGACCTATTATGTCTGGTTAATGAATTGATTTCTCCAAAAACAAAACTAATTATTTATGGAAATGTATGATCACAATTTCTAATCTTTTTCATATTCTGTAATACATTTTGGGTCTAGTTATATGCCTAGAATTTAATATAGAAATTGGTGACAAGGAGGAGAATTAATGGGAGTAGAATTAACGGCACTTCACTGGATATATGTACTTTTCATTGTATTTATTATTGGATTCATGGTTATGAGAAGAGATACTACTCTTGTATGTATACTCGGTATTTTCTTAATCGCCATAACTGCAACAGGATCTTTAAGCTCGTCTGTTAGCAGCATTTTCAATAGCTTTATTTTCGCCATTTCAGAACTGCTTCCTACAATTCTCATTATTTCAATCATTGTTGCCATGAGCAGAATACTAACAGTAACTGAAATAAATGATATTATGATTTCGCCCTTTGCGAAGTTAATAAAAACCCCTGCGCTTGCCTACTGGACGATCGGAATAGTAATGATGATGATTTCCTGGTTCTTCTGGCCATCTCCCGCAGTCGCTTTAATGGGAGCTGTCTTACTTCCTGTAGCTATTCGCGTTGGACTCCCTGCTCTTGGGGTAGCTATCGCAATGAATCTATTTGGTCATGGCATTGCCCTATCAGGTGACTTTGTTATTCAAGCCGCCCCAAAATTAACTGCGGATGCAGCTGGATTGTCGGTTGGAGATGTATTAACTGCCAGTATCCCACTTGTAATCGTCATGGGAGCTGTCACAACAATCACTGCATTTTATCTATTAAAACGAGATATGAAACTTGGAAAATTAAATGCTAGTACAGGGCTAGCGCCATATGCTAACGATAACACTTCAGAGAAAAAAGAAAATCAGCAATTTCTCTCCCGCGGTCAAAAGCGTTTCTTCGCCCTCTTAATTCCTTTATTGTTTGCTGTCAATGTCGCCGCAATGTTTATATTAGATTTACAAGGTGGAGATGCTACTGCTTTAGTTGGCGGGACATCCATTTTTATCCTATTAATCATTGCACTTCTGGCTCACAAAAACAAAGGGCTGGAAAAAACAACGAGCTATCTCATTGATGGCTTCCAATTCGGATTTAAGGTTTTTGGCCCGGTCTTCCCAATCGCTGCCTTCTTCTATTTAGGTGATTCAGGTTTCTCAACAATCATTGGCGACTTTTTACCTGAAAGCTCTCACGGAATCGTAAATGACCTTGGGGTTGGATTAGCTGCACTAGTTCCTTTGAGTAAAGAAATCAGCGCCATCACACTGACTGTTGTTGGATCTATTACTGGTTTGGATGGCTCAGGCTTCTCAGGAATTTCGCTTGCAGGGTCTATTGCAAAGCTATTTGCCGCTGCAATTGGATCAGGTGCTGCTACTCTAACCGCATTAGGGCAAATTGCAGGCATCTGGGTAGGCGGTGGTACGCTTGTCCCATGGGCGCTCATTCCAGCAGCAGCCATTTGTAACGTAGACCCTTTCGAACTTGCCCGCAGAAATATTCTGCCAGTTACGATCGGATTAGTTGTAACAACCATTGTGGCGATGTTTTTGATTTAGATTAAAAGGAAGCTGCTTGACAGTGTTATTACACTTTCTTAGCAACTTCTCCGTCTACTATGTAATATTCAATTATGGGTAAAAAACAAATATTTACAATAATTTCCATTTACCTGCTAATTAATTTCCCTTTTACAATTTCATATATAGTTATCCAGATATATGCCCATACAAAGCCTAAAGATAAGCCTGCTGCTACATCTGATGGATAATGGACTTGTAGAACAATCCGGCTTATTCCCATGGCAAGAATGATAATTCCCGCCAAAATTACCACAATCCACTTTGTTCCGTTTGATTTTACAGAGTTCATAATAAAATAAGCAATCAGCATATAGAGGATCATCCCCATCATGGCATGTCCACTCGGAAAGCTTAGGCTTTTTACATTTACTAAGTGTTCCGTTTCAGGACGAGGGCGCCCAACGTAATCCTTTAGCCACATATTTAACAAATTCCCAAGCGAGATTGTTATAGCAAGCACAGCCATACCAGCATAGTCCCTCTTTATTGCCCAAAGTAATCCAATAACGATAAGAGAAATAATTCCGGTTCCAATCGTTGATCCCATAACATTTAATATCTTAAAGAACGGGTAAGATGATTCAGTAAAAAAATTAGTTAGATAGGAACTAATAATGCTATCAAATAGCAGAGGCTCTCCTTCTCTTACAGCAAGAAAAAAATACAAAAAAACGACTATTGCGATCACAAATAATAAATATGCTATTTTAGATTTTCTCATTTCCATTTCTGTAAATTCCTCATTTCTATTACAGGAATTTGCCCTATTCGTGTTCTTATTTTAGATTAACATTTACTCAAAATAAAATGTTATAATAGTCTAAAAATACAAAATAATCGGAGTGAGAAAATATGATGAGTAATTTGTTTGCAAAATTGGAAAAATATTATGATGAAATGGTTTCTATAAGACGATTCCTTCATCAGCATCCAGAGCTCTCATTTAAGGAAGTTAAAACAGCCAATTACATACAAACATATTATGAAAAATTGGGAATTGAAGTTAGAGGCAATGTTGGAGGCAATGGGGTAGTTGCTAAGATTTATGGCAGCAAACCAGGAAAAACAGTTGCACTAAGAGCCGATTTTGATGCATTACCGATCCAAGATGAAAAAGACGTTCCCTATAAATCATTGGTGCCTGGTGTCATGCATGCTTGCGGCCACGATGGACATACCGCTACTTTACTTGTTCTCGCAAAATCACTGCATGAAATGAGAGATGAGCTTGAAGGAACATATGTCATGATCCACCAGCATGCTGAGGAGTACGCACCAGGCGGAGCTATTTCAATGATTGAGGATGGATGCCTTAACGGTGTAGATGTTATTTTTGGCACTCATTTATGGGCATCAGTGCCAACTGGTACTATTCAATATCGCGTTGGCCCGATAATGGCAGCAGCTGATCGCTTCGAAATTACTATTCAAGGAAGAGGCGGCCATGGAGCACAGCCGCACAAAACAAAGGATGCTATTGTTACAGCTTCTCAAGCAGTAGTTAATTTACAGCAAATTGTCAGCAGAAAAGTCAACCCTATCGATTCTGCCGTCGTCTCAGTTGGTTCATTTGTAGCGGATAATGCCTTTAATGTCATTGCCGATAAAGCAAAAATAGGTGGAACTGTACGTACTTTCAGCGAAGACATTCGTGCTAATATCGAAAAAGAGATTGAACGGATTGTAAAAGGAACATGCTACACAGCAGACAGCACCTATCAATACTTATACGAAAGAGGTTACCCCGCTGTTGTTAACCATCGAAATGAAACTGAGTACTTAATAGAGTGTGCAAAAAATATTGATGATGTTACCACTGTCGAGGAGACAGAGCCTCACATGGGAGGAGAGGATTTTGCCTACTATCTTCAGCATGTTAAGGGCACATTCTTCTTTACAGGAGCCAAGCCGGAAAATACAACAGAAAATTATCCGCATCATCATCCTAAATTTGATATCGATGAAAAAGCGATGTTGATTGCTGCAAAAACGCTAGGCTCAGCGGCTCTTCAATATCATACTTATGCAATAAATAATAAAGAAAACGAAGCGCTTAAAATAAATTAAGAAAAGCGTAACAGCCCCCAAGCTCAATCTGGCTTAGGGGCTGTTTTTAATACTCTCATCCGATAGGCATTTTTTGCAGTTTTTCCAAGATGCTCCATTAGATTATTATTTGCATATGCGCCAACCGCCGCTCCAATTCCCGGTAAAAGCTGGAGCATCTTTACGAAATCGATATAGTCACGATATTCTTGTTGAAATTCTCTCCAGTCCATGTCTAAAATTCTGGATTTTCTTTCCTCCCAATTCTCTACTATTAGGAGTGTTTCTCTTCTTTTATCATCACTTGAAAAGGCAAGCTTAAATACATGGAGAATAAATAATCGTTCTTCGTATTCATTTGTATCAAAGCCATATATTGTCGCGGCCTCGAAAAGAAATTTCATTTTGATCGATAAGAGTAAAGGAAAATCAGCTAATCCAAGGAATAATCCTCCTGAGCCTGTTCCAGCCCCTTCAATTACAGCTGTTTTCTTGTGGGAAGACAATTTTTCATAAAACTTAGTGTCTTTTTCTTCTAATGTTCTTCCAACCTCTTGTTTCTTCTTTGTTATGATATTTGAACCAACAAGTGTTGCTTTTACCATGTTTTTAATGCTATCAGTGATAATTTGATGAGCCTTTTCCGGTATAAGACTATTTACTTTTGTCTGTGCTTTTTTTGAAAGACGATTTAGAAAACCAGATTTCTTTATCAATGAAAACTTCCACTCTTCTAATTCACGTAAGGCTCTTAATTCATATTCATTCATAAGCTAACCACCCTTTTTTATTCATAATATTTATCGCAGATTAACGGGCAGTAAGACCCCCACTACAAGGTTGCGAGAGAATCAAAGAAACCTAAGTGGGGGATCAACTGCCCGTAAAGGCCCGATTGGTTCAACTAACCATCAGTGGGGGCTGAAAGAACCGCCCCCACTGATGGAAGTTTCACTTTATTACGTTTTTTCAGATGATTAGATTCATTTCATACGTATTTTATTTCAAAAGCTTTTTTTGAATATATACATTTGAAAAGAAGTACGAAAGTCCAAATCCAGCTGTAAGGGAGATGATCGCCATCTTCCAATCACCTTTAATAAAAATGGTGATCGTTAATAATACAGTCTGACAGTATAATACAGTTGTAAGAAGTCGCTTAAATGACTGTAATTTTAGTTGCTTATTTACAGGGTATAGCTCAATCCATAGCTTGTTTGAATGGTGATTCCACAAAGGCACTAGCTGAAAGCCAGTTAGGTAGACAATCAGCAGTACAACTAAGACTTGACCCAAACCAAAGGAAAAGAAATATACAATTCCTGCACCAATAAGTGTTAAACGAATAAATAAACCAAAATAATCACCAGCCCGCAAGAATGTTCTAGTATACAGATGGCTGAATGTTACATTCTGTGCAAACGGCAGCTTACTAAATACCCAATCGAGCCATTTCCGTCTTTTCACACGTTGTCTTAACTTCGGGACATCAGTAAATAAATTGGCTAGCCTGTAAAAAGAAGTCATTCTTCTTTCTTCCACTTCAATTAAAAACTCCCATTTCATCCCTTTTTCTTTTGTATTCTTATCATAATAGATCAGCATAATTAGTAATAACGCTGCTTCAGGAAGAAGGTATATTAATCCCACACCTGAGAAAAGAAAGTATAGAAAAACAGCATTGACTGCATATCTTATAAATGAATCGAATACATGCACTTTTGTTTCGACATAATATTGAACCTTCCAGCGAATGAGGAGATTTAATACCTTCATTAGTAGAATGGCAATCAGAAACGGGACATATTTTTTAAAATCGCCATCATTTACTCTTGCATACAAAGGCATAAAAACACCAAGCCCAATAAAAAGCAAATATGCATGTATGATAAAGCTTACAATTATAGAGCGCGTAAAATAGCCTTTAAGCCTGCTCTCAAGCGGGAGAAGGTAAATCTTATCTGCTTCAGTGAGGAAGGTATTGATCGGACTATAGGTTAATATTAATGCAATAGCCGTCGCCATAATAATAGCAGCTGGAAATTGTTCTGGAATGGTTTTTAACCACTCCTGATAATAAAAAGCAGCTGTTCCAAGTAAAAAAATCATTGCAATAACAATATGCCCATTAAAAATATAGCGTGAGTAACGCGCGATCTCTTTCAGCCACGAGTTAAAACGCTCTTTCCAAAGCTTCTTCTCATCAAACATAATCTTCTTCCTTTGTCAGCTGGATATAAATATCATCAAGTGTTGCATCCGGCATTGTAAATTGTTCCCTTAGATCAGATAAAGTCCCCTTTGCCCTCACCTTTCCTTCATGCAAAATGACAAATCGATCACAATACCTTTCAGCGGTTGCTAAAATATGAGTGGACATCAAAATCCCTGCCCCGCTCTCCTTCATTTTTTTCATCATATCAAGTAAAGACTGGATTCCAAGAGGATCAAGTCCTACAAATGGCTCGTCAACAATATAAAGGGAAGGTTGAACTAAAAAAGCACACATAATCATTACTTTTTGTTTCATTCCTTTTGAAAAGTGTGCTGGAAACCATTTCAGCCTTTTTTCCATCCGAAACTCTTTTAGTAGCTTTTCAATCCTTTCTTTATATTCATCCTCTTTTAAACCATATGCCATTGCCGTTATTTTTAAATGCTCTTCAAGTGTAAGTTCATCATATAAAATTGGCGTTTCGGGAACAAATGTAAATTGTCTTCGATATTCTTCTTTATCTTTATGAAATATTTTCTTATTTATTGTTATTTCCCCACTATGAGGTTCCATTAATCCAATTACATGCTTTATCGTTGTACTTTTCCCTGCACCATTTAGACCGATTAATCCCACGATTTCCTTAGAATTAACCTCGAAAGAGATATCCTTTAGCACTGGATTCCTCGTATATCCGCCCGTAACATTATTTAATTGCAAAAGCGTCATAATCAACGTCCTTCCTTATTTACTAATTCTATTGTAAAAAACGAGCTAGCAACTTGTCCAATTTTTGAAAAACTTAATATTCTTCTTGCCATATATAGGCGAATGAAAAGGGTGAAATTTCTTTTAAAAAAATGCATATGAAATTCTGCAACGGGTATTCTATTCTATGAAGGGGAAACAAGCCATTTGATAACTTAAAGAATTATCAAAATTGAAATGAGGTGTCTATCGCAGACAATAACATTTCAATATAAGCTGATAGCTTCCAACGTTCCTAATGATAAGGGGATGGTTACATTGGGCAAAGTACTAATTAACCAAAAAGATCTAAAGCATCTGATCGCCTAAAAGGCGCTCTAAACATACACTTTGAAATGAGGTGTTTGTTAAAGACAATTGCCTGCTTTATACGTTGAAAAACATATAAAGAAACAAGGGGATGGTCAGCTTGAACAAAGATCACAACTCTCTAGAAGTAAACACAATCATAAATAAATGAGGTGTTTATCAAAGGGAAAGACCTGAAATAGAAACGTATATATAGAAGCATTCCCCTTCACGAAGGCGGGATTCCACGCGAATCCTGCCTTTTATCCTTTTATCAATTATGTTAGTATAGGGAAAAATATGAATTATTTCTTTGGAGAAGGAGTGTTTATGGTGAGCGATTGTATTTTTTGCAAAATTGTTAATGGGGAAATACCATCAGCAAAGGTATTTGAAAATGAGCATGTATTGGCTTTTCTTGACATAAGTCAAGTGACAAAAGGACATACCTTAGTCATCCCTAAATTACATAACGAAAACATTTTTGATTTGCATGCTGAAACAGCACAAAACATCTTTAAAGTAGTTCCTCAAATTGCCAATGCAATAAAAAAAGAATTAAAGCCACTTGGAATGAACATCCTACAAAACAGCGGCAAACACGCTGGACAAGAGGTTTTTCATTTTCATATGCATTTAATCCCGCGCTACGAAAGTGGTGATGGCTTTGGTGCCGTATGGAAAACACACAATTCTGATTATACCCAGCAAGATTTACAAAACATGGCAAAAGAAATAAGCAAACAAGTAAATTGAAAAAGCTGAAGTGACTTCAAACAATCAAAAGAACGGATTGTTCCTATGATGATGATTCTAGAGCAAGACAGGCCCACGAGAAAGATGTTTTTTGAAGCGATTGGTTAAAAATTTTTACTTAATTTCAAAAATGACTTTTCTAATCTTTATTGGAAAGGTCTTTTTTTCATTACAGGCCCTTCTACCCCATTTTTCAGCAGGCAATATTAAACGATCATTAATATATTTTCAGAAAGTTCATAAATGCTTCTGTACAAATCTATATTTTTTGATACCATTATAATATCTTTTATCTCATTACAGCGTTAAGGTGAAATTAGCTAGAAACTATTAGGAGGAATTATGATGCAAAGAGCTCTTAATTTTAATGCAGGACCTGCTGCTCTGCCAGTATCAGTGTTAAAAGAAGCTGAAAAAAATTGGCTGAATTATAACAACAGTGGAATGGCGGTTATGGAATTAAGTCACAGAAGCAAAGATTATGAGGCTATTCATCAAAAGGCTCAAGATTTATTAAGAAACATCCTTTCAATTCCTAACAACTATGAAATTCTCTTTCTTCAGGGTGGAGCAAGCTTGCAGTTTTCCATGGTTCCAATGAATCTCTTAACTGAAGGAAAAACAGGCAACTATGTATTGACTGGAGTTTGGTCTGAAAAAGCATTACAAGAAGCTGAAAAAATCGGATCTACCTATATTGCTGCTACAAGTAAGGAACAAAAATATCGTTCAATTCCTGATGAAATTTCAATATCTAAAAATGCAGCCTATCTTCATATCACTAGTAATAACACGATATATGGCACTCAGTGGAATCAATTCCCTTCCAATGAATTCATCCCTTTAATAGCCGATATGTCTAGTGATATTTTAAGTAAACCATTGGATATTGAAAACTTTGACCTAATCTATGCAGGTGCACAAAAAAATCTCGGTCCTTCAGGGGTAACAGTTGTCATTATAAATAAGAAGCTATTATCAAATTCGATCGATCGTTTACCGACCATGCTGAATTACAATACATACGCAAAACATAATTCACTTTATAACACTCCTCCAACACTTGCGATTTACTTGTTAAAGCTTGTTCTTGAATGGGTGGAGCAAGAAGGCGGATTAAATATCATTGAGAAAAGAAACGAAGAAAAGGCAAAGATACTATATGATTGTATTGATGAAAGTGAAGGCTTCTATATTGGTCATGCTGAAAAAGAAAGCAGATCTAAAATGAATGTTACCTTCAATCTTAATAATGACGACGTTTCACAGAAGTTTCTTCAACAAGCAAAAGAAGCAGGATTCATCGGACTTAACGGCCATCGATCTGTCGGAGGGTGCAGAGCCTCCATTTATAATGCCATTCCTGTTGATCAAGTTTGCCAGCTAGCCGAATTCATGAAAGCTTTCAAGAACAATAATTAGCAGAAAATAAATTCTTCATTTTTTTTTATGTATGCTATAATAATTAAAAGTTTCTCGCTGTAGGCACTAAAGAGCACTACAGGGGAAATGAAAGTAAGAGATGAGAAAAGCAGAGGAGAGATGAGAAAAATGAATACAAAAAACCTTGTAGCCCTATCCCTATTGGTGGGAATGGGTGCAGTTTTACACGCAGTTGTTCCAGGCTTTTTCCTTGGAATGAAACCTGACATGATGTTAACGATGATGTTTTTGGGAATTGTGCTTTTTCCAGATAAAAAGAGCGTCATGCTACTTAGCTTGGTAACGGGGCTAATTTCAGGATTAACTACGACATTTCCAGGTGGTCTAATTCCAAATATCATTGATAAACCGATTACTGCATTTGCATTCTTAGGTTTATTCTTAGCCTTAAAGAAGTTCCAAAAATCAATCGTGAGTGTAGCAGCGTTAACAGCAGTGGGAACGATTATTTCTGGAATCGTATTTTTGACTTCAGCCTTTTTGATTGTTGGTCTTCCTGGCCCATTCACTGCTCTATTTGCAGCAGTTGTGTTACCTGCAGCAGCAGTCAATACAATCGCAATGGTAGTTCTTTACCCAGTTGCTTTAACAATTGTAAAGAGAACTAAACTTAATAAGCCAACAGGCACCATTTCTCAAAATAACAGTTCAGACCATAAGCATATGGATTAATAGTAAATAAAAACCCGCATTTTGCGGGTTTTTTTGTTTATTGGAAACTAGACATGATGATACCAATTAACAAAAAAGCTATACCTCCTGCAGCAAGGGAAACAGCTCTCTTTTTTAAAATATATTTAGGCGGGTATACTCCTGGTTTCGTTATCGCTAGTATGAAGTAAATGCCTCCGGCAATCAGTACGGCCCCAATCGTAAAAACTCCTGCTGTTAGACCTGCCATATGGGACCCCCTCCCCTCTCTTTCAAAAATGAAATAGCCGCGATATATCCCTATTATTTAACTTTATGCTTTCGTTTCTATACATATGTAAATAGAAGGTACTCTAAATTTTTGGTAATATGAGTGAATATTATTAATATCTTCACAATCATAAGAAGAAATTATTTTGTACATATTGTAAAATAAATATATATGCATAATTGAGGTGAGTTTAATGAAGGGAAAATCATGGATATTAGGATTTTTTATTGGGGGAGCAGCAGCAGGAATTAGCGCCTTATTAACAGCACCTAATTCTGGTAAAGAAACAAGGCAATATGTTAGAGAGCAAAAAGAAAGTATTCAAAAACAAATACTTGATTTAAATAAACAATTAATTGAATTGAAAAACTCAACAATTAAAGCTTCTAAGGAAGGGAAAAATACCATTTCAGCCTTTTCTTCAGAAGTAAAAACCTCCATTCAAAAATGGAAAGATGATATTTTACCTCACCAACAGGATCTTCAAAAGGAATTACATTCCATTGAACTTGCAATATTAGATCTTGAAAAAAATATAGAAGCCAAGATTATCAAAAAATAACTTGGCGTATGCCTTAGTTTCACTTATGAGATCTTTTTTAGCAGAGACTTTATCGAAACTTTAATATGCTAATAAACTCAAAATTTCCAATTAGACTAAAAAACTCCTTCTTTTATGATAAAAAAGAAGGAATTTTTCTTTTTTAGCAGAAAATAAATATATTAATAAAGCGACATTAATTTTTTATTGTAATGATAATAATCGTTGCTTTTTGTCTAAAAGACTTCTTTAAACATAAAAAAGATACTCAGCATTCCAAGATGAGCATAAAATAATGAACTCGCCAAATAATTTCTAAAAATTTAGTAAATTTTTTCTTTATTAATTTTTATTTTATTGGCATAATGAAATTAGAGAATTAGAAAAGTAGGTGAATAGAATGTCAGATAAATTGTACACAATGAAGGAAGCGATGCTTTTTAGCCAAAGAATCGCACAATTAAGTAAAGCACTTTGGAAGTCTATTGAAAAGGATTGGCAGCAGTGGATAAAACCTTATGATTTAAATATTAATGAACATCATATATTATGGATTGCCTATCATTTAAAGGGGGCTTCGATATCTGATGTTGCAAAATTTGGAGTGATGCATGTCTCAACCGCTTTTAATTTTTCCAAAAAGCTAGAAGAGCGGGGATTTTTGCAATTTTCTAAAAAGGAAAATGACAAGAGAAATACTTACATTCAACTTACTGCTGAAGGTGAAGAAGTATTATTAAAATTAATGGAGATCTATGATCCTGACAAACACGCTGCCTTTTCAGGAGCAAAACCTCTAAGAGAGCTGTATGGAAAATTCCCAGATATTATTGAAATCATGGCCATCGTAAGAAATATTTACGGGGATGACTTCATGGAAATATTTGAAAAATCCTTTGCGAACATTGAAAATGATTTTATTGAAGACGAAGGAAAACTTTATAAAAAAGATATTTCCCTTCAAGAATCTGTCTAGCCCTTATAGATAATTTTGGAATTCCTTCATAAGAGGCAAATATAAGCTTTGCTTTATACAAGCTTTTACAACCTCCTTAGGTTCAAGTCTTGGATGCAAATGTTGTGTAAATTTATTAAAAAGCGGATGAAAATATACAAACCCTTCCGCTTTCTGTTCTTCTAATTTTTTGCTCAAATCTTCACAAAGGTAAATGAATGCGCTAACTTCTTTTTCAGCTAACGAATTTTTTATAACCAGTTTATAAAATTCTTGATTGTTATTTTCTATTATCTTCAAAAGCAGCTTGTTCTGATATTCTAATCTATCTATTTTTTCTAATAAATAATGTATGTCCACGATTTAATCCCCCACAAATGCATCAAATTTAATTAAAATCCAATTTATTATTGGTAAATTGGATTACTAATGCAACCACTTTTATTCTTAATGATCTTTCGACAAAATCTATGTTTTTTTCCTATTGATTTTTTTATTCTTTCGTCGTAAAGTAACTTAGTAAGTTTGAAGAAAGAATAAAAATTTCTCCTTTTGGAGGTAGGGATATGATGAATTCTTGGAAGACGATTAACTTTTCAAAACAATATGGGTCTCAAAGACTTTTTATTTTGTCTTCCTTAACAATGCTGCTCACATTTATTCTTGCTTATGTACCAGCACAATTTTTATTTAAAGCTAAAACATTACAAGACAATTATTTTATTTTATTGCTATTCGGTCTATGGTTAATCTATCCGCTTCATAAACTGTTTCATTATTTGCCAATTGCGCATCATTCAAAAAAAATTAAAAAAATGTTAACCATTCGATATGGAATTTTTCCAATCATACAGATAAAGGTTTTTGAGCCAATTTCAAAATGGCAATTCATCATTGCTTTATTTATGCCATTTGTCGTTATCAATTCTCTAATAGCTTGGGCATGTTTTATATTTCCCCATTACGTACATTATTTTACCATTTTGCTTGCCTTTCATGTGGGTATTTGTTTATCTGATATTATATGTGTTAAAAATGTACTTTTCGCACCAAAAAGCTCATATATCGAAGAAAATGATGATGGATTCGAAATATTACTTCACAAAAACCATTAATTTTTATGAAAAGGTATCCTAAGTGGATACCTTTTTCACCCCAAATAAAGATAATCTAGAATATAATAAATTTTAAATGAATCTGAAAGACTATCTTTTTTAATAGAATTTTGTTATTGTAAATAACATACAATCGTATTAGGCTGTCTGAAATGCTATTTCCAAAATATGCTCAGACCCTATCCTTTTTCTTCACAACTGTTAAAGGAGGGAATCTTCGGTGATCTCCATTTTCTTTATTATTTTTGCCATTTTTATTTTATTTAATATTAACAAGATGACATATTCTCTATGTCTTCAAAAGGATATCCCTGAGGAGCGGCAGCCTAAGGTTTACAGAACCATTAATATTTTAGTGACTATCCTTTTAATATCCTCATTTGTTGAAAATCTTTATCGTTAAATAGATAAGCGAAAGCGCGACGTCTTCCCAAAAGCTCCCCTTTTGGTCGTGAGAGGTGTCGCTGACGAAGCTTTCCTTGTCCTGTCGCATTGTCAGTACGTCCTGTACATCGGGGGCAGGCGTTCCTCCTAAAAGAACTCCACTTTTAGTTGAGCGACGTATACGCTGACGAAGAATTCCTTGTGAAGCTAGACATTTCTTTAACTCGAAAAAGATATACTTACTTATACTTGAACAAAAGCGACGAGAAGCTATTTCCCGTCGCTTTTTTACATTTTCATTTTAAGGATGGATAAACCTTTATGTCGCAGTTTTTTAACACCAAGAAGCACCGATAATGATTAATAGGATAAACAATACTACAACTAAGGCAAATCCTCCACCGAAACCAAAGCCAGCACCCATGAGGCCCCCTCCTTTCATGTAGCTAACGCATACTATTCATCAAATACTTTATTCGAATGGGCAAATACCACGACTATTCCCAAATCTAGACAAATGACTTTCATTGCAATGAAAATGCTTCAATGTATAATATGTTTTTTAAAAAAAATGGAAATAGGTATTTACACACTTTTTCATTTGATAAAATAGATATCATTTTTGTTCTCTAATCCATTTGTGGTATAGTAAGTTTTGTGAATCTAATATTGAAAAATATTTTTAGGAGTGTTCAATATGAAGAAATGGATTATTACCCTAACTCTAACTGCTGGGGTTCTAGGTTTAAGTGCATGTAGTGGGAACAACGGAAACGGATCAGACGTAGTTGCTGAGTCAAAAGCTGGTAATATTACAAAGGACGAGCTTTACGATGCAATGAAAGAAAAATATGGCGAAGCCACACTTCGTGAACTTGTCTATGAAAAAGTTCTATCTGAAAAATATAAGGTGTCTGATAAAGAGGTAAATGAAAAAGTAGATCAGCTTAAGGAACAGCTTGGTGACAATTTCGAAATGGCTCTAATGCAGTACGGGTATACTGAAGAGGAATTTAAAGAAGTGATGAGAACCGGCTTAATGCAAGAAAAAGCGGCCATTAAAGATATTAAGGTGACCGATAAAGAAGTTAAAGAATACTACGATAACTATAAGCCTCAAATCAAGGCTAGACATATTCTAGTTGAGGATGAAAAAACAGCAAATGAAGTTAAGAAAAAACTTGACGAAGGTGCTAAGTTTGAGGATTTAGCAAAGGAATATTCTAAAGATCCTGGTTCTGCAACAAATGGCGGTGACCTTGGCTGGTTTGGACCTGGAAAAATGGTTCCTGAATTTGAAAAAGCTGCATACGCTTTAGATGTTAATGAAATCAGCGCTCCAGTCAAATCTGAGCATGGCTATCATATTATTCAGGTAACAGAGAAAAAAGAGAAAAAATCATTTGAAGACATGAAAAAACAAATGGAATATGAAGTTAAGGTTTCAAAGCTTGACCCAGAAAAAATTCAAAAAGCGATGGAACGTGAATTAAAAGATGCCAATGTAAAAATTAATGACAAAGATTTAAAAGGCATTATTGAAACTTCTAATGACACTGAGTCTAAGTAGTTAGAAAATCTTAGGGGCACCAAGTCCTTTCAGTGGTTATTCTTAACACTCAATAAACATTGAAAACAGGTTCCATTAATCGGAACCTGTTTTTCAATTAATCATTAACCTATTGAATGCTCACCAGATTTTCTTACTTCCCTTTCCTTTTCAATCCTTTCCATGTAAACCCTGCCTTCAAGCTCGATACTCTCATTTTCAACTTGACGTTCCTCTCTCCCCGCCCGTATCGCCATATAAGCACTAAGAAGAATTCCTGCAGCCACAAAGTATACCCAAATAGGGATCAACATTTTTTATCCTCCTCCTTCAGAATGTTTGTCCATTCTTTACTAAAATATTTTATGCCTCCGCAATAGAATTATGAATCTGCTTTAGAAAACAACAAAAAAATCACCATCCTAAATGGAATGGCGATTTTTTCATAAGGTTATTTATGAAATATAGGTTTATAAAATGATCTATTCTCCAATGCAAAGACTCTTTCTGTGAATTCACCTGGTTTCACACGTTCAAGAGCACGGTCAAGCATATTCATCTTCGCATCCAGATTATCAATATAATGAAGAATTTCAGCCTCTTTAATTAGAGGAGGTTTAGGGCTTCCCCATTCAGCTTTCCCGTGGTGGGAAAGGACTAAATGCTCGAGGATAATCACTTCCTCTCCCATAATCGAAAGCTCTTCAGCAGCTTTACCAATTTCATTAACCATGATTGTTATATGTCCAAGTAAATTTCCCTCTACTGTATAAGTAGTCGAGATTGGCCCTGAAAGTTCGATTACTTTTCCCAAATCATGTAAAATGACGCCTGCATATAAAAGATCAGTATCAAGACTTGGATAAAGGCCTGCGATTGCCTTTGCGAGATCAAGCATTGAAACGACATGGAAGGCAAGTCCTGAAACGAATTCATGATGATTTTTCGTTGCAGCTGGATATTCAATGAATGATTCCTGATGCTTTTTTAATAAATGACGTGTAATTCTTTGTATATTTGGATTCTTCATTTCAAAAATATATTGAGTAATTTTACTCATCATTTCTTCCGTACTGAGAGGTGCTGTTTCAAGAAAATCTGAAAGCTTAACAGAGTCACTTGAGGACGCCGGTCGTATTTGTCTAATTCTGAGCTGGTTACGTCCGCGATAATTCAATATATCACCAGAAACTTTAACAATCGTTTCTGGAATAAAATTCTTTTCATCACCATCAGAGACATCCCAGAGCTTTGCTTCAATTTCTCCACTCTGATCTTGAAAAATAAGTGTTAAAAAGGGCTTTCCATTGCTTGCTATTCCTTTAACAGCATTTTTTATTAGGAGAAACTGTTCAATATGTTCTCCCACTTCATAATAGACTATACCTTTTGACATATATGTGCCGACGCTCCCTTCTATTAAAATAGTATATCACACTGGGCGAGTAATTCCGAAGGTAAAAGGGTGGTATTCCCTCCTCTTTTTTCACGTTAATTAGCTCTTTATCTCCCTTTTAAATAGGCAAACCTTCCTTGTTGTTAACGAAAGCAACTTGATTTTCTTTAAAATATGGAAGCATATGCTTATGGCACGTAAAGAATATGATTTGGCGGCCAGATAAGCTTTTTAATAGATTGACTACTTTCTCTGTTCTTACATGGTCAAAATTGACAAAACTATCATCAATAATGATTGGGAAAGGAAACCTTCCATAAACAGTAACAGCAAGTGCTAGTCTAAGTGCTAAAAACAATTGTTCAGTAGTTGCTTGACTTAGTTCATTTGCTTCAAATACCAATCCATGATCATTTTCAAGCAGAAAACCAATGCCTTCCTTTTTTGGATATATTCGAACATATTTATTGTCTGTTAAAAACTGAAGGTACTCCTCGGCTTTTTTCAGCATTTGGGGTAATCTCTCGTTTTTAAAGCTTTCAATTGTTCGATCAAGGATATCCTTCGCTAGGGCAAATTTAGCCCATTCCCTTGCCTCCCCTTCAAGCTCTGATTTCCTTTGCTTATATAAGTGTAAAAGCTCTGCAAAGGTTCCACCTTCTTCTAGCAGTTGAACTTCATATTTTTTCTCGGCAAGTCGATTTTGTAATAACGGAATCGTTTCTTTGAGGTCAGCGCACACCTGTGATTGTTTGCTTATTAATAGGCCCAAATCTGCTATATTCATATATTCTTTAAGCTCTGCATCAGTAAAAGGCGATAGCTTTAGTTGTCTGCGTATGCCTTCGATATGTTCATCCAGCTTGGCCTTTTTATCTGCCAGCTTACCTTGTTCCCTATATTGCTCTTCAGATTCTGAATTTGCAGACTGAAAAAGCTTTTCTCGCTCTATTTGAAAATGCTCGTATTCCAGCTTATTTCTTTGAAGCTCCTCTTCAAGCTCAGAAAGCTTTGCTTTTCTTCCTTCTAGCTTAATTTTTTTCTCTGATTCCTCCTTAAAACGATTTCTTAACAAGTATGCCATTTCTTGAATATTTGCAGGGATTGTATCTAATACGGAATGAGATAAATCCACTATGCTATTTTGTATTTCTGTAATTCTTATTGAAATCGAATTGAGACGTTCAAATGTTACTTTCCGCTCACGATAAAGTTTTTTTAGCTGTTCAATATACAAAAAGGCATCCTCAATATGGGAAAGGGCTAAATCACGTGGCAAAAAGAGATTATCGCCGAGTTCAACTAATACATTTTCATGTTTAAGTATTTCTTTTTCCCAAGATTCAAAATCGATAATGACCTTTTCATATTGTTCATTTCTTTGTTCCCACAGGATTTTTAATTGATGTGTCCGCTCTAATACCGTATTATCTTTTTCGAGTCTATCTTCAACTTTTGCCGCATTAAACATACTTGGCTCATTTAACTTTTGTAAAATATGCTTTTTTCTATTTTTTAATGAAGTTATTTCTTCATAAACGAAACTATTTTTTGCTTCAGTCGATTTCTTAAAAAACATACTTACTGCGTAGATAATCCCTAGTATGCCAATGGCAATTATAGGCCAGCTTGCTTCCATTACTCCCCAGGCAATTAGTGCGAAAAAAAGGATACAAAATATAGATGATTGAAATTTCTCTTGGATTCTTTTTCTTCGTAATCTTTCTTTTTCACTATTTTGTGTTTTATAAAGAAAATCAAGCCTTGTATCAATCTGTTTAAGCTCTTGTTCTAAATCTTGCATTTTTTCAGTAGATCGTAATTCTTCTTCAAGCTCCTTCCTTTCTGGTTCAGGAAGTTGCTGACTTTCTAATAATTTCAGTTGTTCTTCAGTTTCCTCAAGCCTTTGTTTCTCTTCATGAAATCTTTCATCAAGGTCAAGCTTCCTTGACTTTAGTCGTTTAGATTTTTCATGAGCAGCAATAACCTTTTCCTTCATAAAAACACTCGTATTTATAGATAAGAGCTGCTCCTCATTAAGGTTTAAATGGAGCTTTTCTCGAAGAACAACCTCATCTTGTTGAATCTCATAAAGCTTATCTTGAAGCTCTTTCTCCTCTTGCTTGAGTTTTTCTAATAAAGATAGACTTTCGACGGCAGCTTGAATCTCATGCTCCTTATTTAGTAGACGGACATCAGGAAGGTTAATTTGAATTTCTTCCTCAATCATATTAATCCCTTTTGTTATACTGTTGATCTGTCCTTCAAGCGGCTTCATTAACTCTTCAAGACGATCTAATCTTGAAATACCATCAATCGGGAAATATATATCTTTATACTGGATCAATTCTTCTTTTATTGCATGTTCCTCTATAATTAATGGATGAATTTTTCTCCAAGTTTCTAATTTCGAAAGCTGATTCTGAAGCAGTAATTGCTCTCTTTGTTTTTCATTAATCTCTTTTTCTAAACTTTCTTTTTCATTAAGAAGAACCCAGTATTGCTCATTTTGCAGTTCAGCTTTTTTTAATTCATTGTGCAGCTGTTTAAGTTCTTTAAGCTTTACATTAATATTTGGCTTTTTGCCATTGGGTTTGAAGCGGATCTCCAGTTCTTTTTGCAAAGTATTTTCCGCACGGAGCAGCTGATCTGTTCCTAAAGCACCAGTAGAAAACAAAAATCTTCCTAAATCCTCGCTTCTCATCTGATGAACATTTTGCAGCCCATGAATATTAAAAGAAAATATCGATTGAAAAAGTGATTTATCCACATGGAATAATAGATTCTTTAGAAGCTCCTCTTCTCCCCTTGTCCCATCTTCTAGAATAACACTTACATCACCAGCTGCCTTTCCCTTTATACGTTCAATCACAGCTCTCCCTTCTTCTGGGAAGTAAGCAGTTATCTGCCCACCGTACTTTGTTCCTTCTTTCGGTTCATATCTAAGCTCTGATTGCTGCTTAGTTGGAAAGCCAAATAAAATACTATGGATAAACGACATAATCGTTGACTTTCCTGCTTCATTTTCTCCAAATATAACTTGGAGTTCATGCAAATTAGAAATCTTTAAATTAGAGAGCTTACCATACCCATATATATGAATATCTGTTATTCTCACGTTTTCACCTCCACTATTATCTAGTTGCAGCTTTTACTGTTTAAACAAAAGATTTACTAATAGGGTCTCAGCCTCTTTAGCAAGCTCTATTGTTTCTTCTTCTGAAAATGGATTCAAATACTTTTTGGCTGCGGGATGATTATACAAGGCTGAAATATGGCTATCGAGCATATCATACTGATCTGAGTTGCTAAAAAGCTCATTAAAGAAATCAGATTCTCTTGCTAACTGATCACGATTCCAATTTATTTTTTCGGTAATGGATATTTTTGAAATCCATACAAACTCTTCTTCATCCTTTTCTTCCTCCTGCAAGGTTTCTAATAACTCTCCATTCAAAATGCTCTTCATTTCTTGAGCAGGGAGATAAATATTATCAATAAATAAAGACAGAATGATTCCCTTATTGTCTTTACGGTTTTCTTCGATTAAATTTTTGCAAAGATGGAATATTTCCTGGAATGATGAAGCCTTAGAAGCTTCGATTGTCTTTTCCTCCCAAATAACAGCGGATGTCTCAATAAATTCAAAATCTGCTCCTAAATCCGATAAATGAACTAAATAACAGCCTTTTGAACCAGTTTCCTTCCTATTCCGTCCTTGAATATTGCCAGAATAAACAACCGGAGGCTTCAGATTTAAAATATTACGTTTATGTATATGACCAAGCGCCCAGTAATCAAAATCTTTTTCATACAAATCATTTAGTGTGAAAGGGGCATATTTATCATGGTCACTGCTTCCTTCTAAATTTCCATGAAGGATGCCAATATGGAAATCTGCTCCTTGTTTTTTTGAATAATCGTTAATCATCTGATTATACACATGCCTTTTTGGATAGCTAAATCCATATAAATGAACAGAGGCTTCCTCATTTTTTGAAAATCTCATAACCTCTACCTCGTGTGCGAAAATATAAACATTATCAGGCATTGATATATGTGTCCAATTTCCTTCCATATGATCATGGTTTCCATGGACCACAAATACAGATATATTCTTCTCTGCTAGTCTCTCCATCTCTTTACGGAATCGTATTTGGGCACGTATACTTCGATCCTCTCCATCAAATAAATCTCCTGCAAAAATTACAAAATCCACCTGATGAATAAGGGCTGAATCAACAATTTTAGTCAGTGCTTCGAATGTACTTTCTTGAAGCTTTTTAAAAAGGCTAGGGGGTAAATGGTTCAATCCTACCATTGGGCTGTCCAAGTGCAAATCGGCTGCATGGATAAATGTCACCTTTTTCATATATGAATCCTCTCGATCTCTTTTTTTCCATTTTAGCCGATTTTTCATGCGAATGCACGTTCTTATATAATTAAAATTTCTTTCACTAAAAAGCTCTGCGAATTGCAGAGCTTTTATGTCTTTATTCATTTTTCGTCAGCTGAATAGCCTTTTTAATATCTTTAAAGGAATTCGATTTTCCGTACATAAGTACTCCGCCTTTATATACCTTCGCACCAAAAACGGCAAGAATGATAATGGTAATAATCAGAATGGCAATCCCGATCATTGGCTCCCATACTGGCAGCGTTAGCATCCCTACACGCATAAACATCAGCATTGGCGTAAAGAAAGGAATATAAGAAGCAATCGTAATAAAGGATGTATCTGGCTGACCAAGGCCAAACATAGCAATCATAAAGCCAGCTACTACAAGCATTGTCATTGGCATAATCATTTGCTGAACATCTTCAATACGGCTAACGAGTGAACCAAGAAACGCTGCTAATGTTGCATATAGGAAATAGCCGAGCAAAAGGAAGACAAGAGCATATATGATCGTCGAAATTGGTATATCGTTGAATCCGAAAAATTCGAAAAAGCCACCTTGCATCGATTCTAAATTCTTTTTGACGAAATAGAAGCCGACGACAAAAAGAATGACCATTTGCGTTAGACTTAGCAATGCTATTCCGATAATTTTGGCAAACATTTGCTTAACAGGTGAAACACTTGAAATAAGAATTTCCATGACTCTTGAAGATTTTTCAGTTGCTACTTCCATTGCAATCATATTTGCATACATGAGAACGGCAAAATAGATGATGAATAATAGAACATAGACAAGCCCTCTCGCTTGATTCAATTCCTCTTCGGTTTTTGCATTTTCCTCAAGTGCCGTTTTACTAAAAGAAATTGGCTCATAGAGTTTGTTTAATTGATCCTGTGTTAAATTAATATGTGAAGCTGCCAGTTGGGTCTTCATTTGCTGCAGGTATTGCTGAAGCTCAGATGGAAGCGAAGTATCTGCAATACTTCTTGCCTTATAAGCTGCTTCAGGCAGCTTCTCTTCATTGAATGATAGAATTAGCAGTCCTTCATATGCATTTTCTATTACAGACTTCTCTGCTTCTTCTACTGTCCCCTTAAACGACTCAATAAGGATGCTGCTGTTATTCAACTTTAGCTGCTCCATTAATGGATTTATCAGCTCACCGGTTTCATCAATAACAGCTATCTTTTCTTCATTTTCATCACCTTTATTAAAAAGGTCCATTATTCTTGACATATTTGTCAATCCAGCAACAAGCAGTAAGGTAATTAATGTTGTAATAATGAATGATTTCGATTTAAGCTTTGAGAGATAAGTATGCCATAGAATAATCCAAAAATTACTCATAAGAAGCACCTACCTTTTCAATAAAGATATCATTTAATGAAGGCTCTTCGAGGACAAATTTTCGGATAAACCCTTTTCCAACAATCTCTTTTAATACATCCTCTGCTATTTCTTCACCCGAAATTTGTAAATGAATCCCTTCAGTTGTTTGACGTGCATTTGTCACACCAGGGTGGCTTTTAAGAAATTCCAGATCAAAATCGGCATGGATAACTAAATTCTTTTTCCCAAATGCACGCTTAATTTCTTTTAAAGTCCCTTTTACAACTGGCTTTCCTTTATGCATAATGCATAAATGCTCACACATTTCTTCCACATGCTCCATCCTATGCGATGAAAATACAATCGTCGTCCCTTTATCCTTCAATTCCAAAACAGCATCCTTCAACTGCTCGACATTGACAGGATCTAAACCGCTGAAAGGTTCATCAAGTATTAATAATTTCGGTTTATGAATGACCGCTGTAATGAATTGAATTTTTTGCTGATTCCCTTTCGACAGCTCTTCCACCTTTTTATCTGCATATTCAGGTACTTTAAAGCGGTTTAGCCAATAATTCAGTTCTTTTATTACATCTTGTTTTTGCATTCCTCTTAATCTTGCCAAATAGACAATTTGATCCTTTACCTTCAGCTTTGGATATAAGCCTCGCTCTTCAGGTAAATATCCGATCAGTGGACTCGTTGAATAATCAATCGAATTTCCATTCCAGGTGATTTTTCCTTCACTGGCATCAATCAACCCAAGAATCATTCGAAAGGTTGTTGTCTTTCCGGCACCATTTGCACCAAGGAAACCGAACATTTCCTTTTCTGGGATGGAAATAGAAAGATCATCAACAGCTGTAAACTTTCCAAATCGCTTCGTAACATGCTCAAGCTGTAATCCCATTGTTTAACTCCTCCTTTACTTTCCATATGTTTTTACGAATAAGTATTTAAAAAGGTTCAAAATTAATCTATTTTTCTCATTTTTATCCAAAATAATAATGCTTTGCACATTGATAGAAATTATGTAAGAATAATAGTAACAATCTGAATTTTTTATATGGAGGGATAACGAAATGAAAACATACAAATTAACGGTTTTTGAAAAAAATGGTGAGAAGCTTCTTGATGAATCATTTCAAGCTGGAGATGATCATGAGGCAAAAGGAATGGGAGAAAAAATGTTACAAGAAAAAGGTTTTGATGAAAAGACATTTCGGTGCACATCACCTGCTGGAAAACTAATATTATTTCACTCCTAGAAAAATGTTTAGTGCCTTCAGAACAATCTAAGGACAATTGTTCCTGCTCTTTAGAACTTTCCTTGTAGAGCAAGACAATTCTCTAATATGGATCATGCTTTTTTTAAAGCTAAAACAGGGAATTCCGCTTTTGGAACTTCCCTGTTTTTTCAACTTTACCTGAAAGATTAATGACCTTTATAAACAGGTCTTCTTTTCTCTAAAAATGCTTGTATGCCCTCCTGGTGGTCTTTTGTTTGTCTCATTTTAGATTGGCCTTCCTTTTCAAGCTCTAATACTTTAAGCAATTGAGGCAAGTTTTTTTCAGCATATATTTTTTTCGTTTCTATCATAGCCTTTATCGGGCTATTCAGCAGTTTTTGCAGTAATCCCTCTATGGCTTCTGTTAATTGCCCGTCTACAATCATTTGGACTAGCCCTAAATGATAGGCATCATCTGCTGTTAAGGGCTTTCCTTCCCAAATCAAATGCTTTGCCTTATCTTCACCAAGTCGCTTTTCCAAAAAGAAATGACCGCCGCCATCCGGAATTAATCCTATCCCAATAAAATTCATGGCTAGTTTGCTAGCTTTATCTGCTACTATGTAATCAGTTGCTAAAGCAATACTAAGTCCGAGACCTGCTGCTGCACCTGAAATAGCACTTATCGTTAATTTCGGCATATGGTAAAGGGCTGTTACGACTTCACTAATACTATCCATCACTGCTGGGAACACACTTTCATCTGCTTCAGCAAGCATTGTCTTTATATCACCGCCAGAACAGAATGCCCTCCCTTTCCCAGATAAAACAACGATATCTACTTCATCCAAGCTGCTAATCTCCTTCAAGATCGAGGCTAATCCCTTAAGCATTTCGATATTAAGTGCATTTAATGAATCTGGCCTATTTAATTCTACAGTAGCAACTCGTCCATTGACATGTAAACGGACTGTATCTGTTACAAATTTCATTGTCAAAATATTCCCTCCCTTTATGTTCTAACCTCATTATAATGAATAATATTATTTTTAAAAACCTTTTATATCAAAAATTCAAAAAATTCATTATGTTTTTCTCGGTTTGAATGACAAAAATGGAAAGCAGCCGGAACTTTTCTTACGGCTGCCTTCATCTATTACTTTTTTTCTTCTGTAAGATCCTTCTGAACTTGATCTCTTAAAGCCATTTTTAGAAACTTTCCAACTGAGGTTTTCGGAATTTCTTCGAGAAATAATATTTCATCAGGAAGCCACCATTTAGCAAACTGAGGTTTCAGGAATTCGTAAAGCTCCTGTTTTTCGATTTTTCCTTTATAGGCATCCTTTAATACAATACACGCAACAGGACGCTCTTGCCATTCCTCGTGCGGTACTGCAACAACCGCTGCTTCAAATACTGCTTCATGCGCCATTAAAGCATTTTCTATGTCAACAGAGGAAATCCATTCTCCTCCGCTCTTAATCAGATCCTTTGTTCGATCTACAATTTTCATAAAACCTTCTTCATCAATCGTGACAACATCCCCTGTAAATAGCCAACCATCCCGGAATGCTTCTTTGGTCCTATCGTCTTTATAGTATTCAGAAGCAATCCATGGACCACGGATCGCAAATTCTCCCATCTCTTTTCCATTCCACTCTACTTCTCCGTCCTTGCCGACAATTTTCATTTCTAAACCAGGTACGAGTATACCTTGCTTCGCTCTTATCTCAAGGCGTTCTTCATAGGAAAGCTCCTCCTGATAGCTTTTCAAAGTTGAAATGACTACAAGTGGGCTTGTTTCGGTCATTCCATACGCATGCATGAAAGGAATATTATGTTTTTGTTCAAATGCTTTAATCATCCCTTTCGGAGCAGCTGAACCACCGCAAAGAACACCTCGTAAAGAACTCATATCATAGTTATGTTCATCCAGCTCCTTTAAAAGCCCTAACCAAATGGTTGGAACTCCTGCTGTAATCGTAACCTTTTCTTCCTGTATTAGCTCGGCTAAAAGCTTTGGTGTGAAATATGGCCCAGGCATGACCAAGTTCGTACCAAACCAAACAGACGCAAACGGCAATCCCCATGCATTCACATGAAACATCGGAACAACCGGCATAGCAATATCCTTTTCACTGACACCTGCACTATCTGCCATACCTAACGCCATGCTGTGAAGAACAATGCCGCGATGTGAATAAATAACACCTTTCGGATTCCCTGTTGTTGCAGAAGTATAACACATTCCAGCAGGCTCATTTTCATCAAGATCATCTGGATACTCGTATTCTCCACTAGCTTCCTCTAGTAATTTTTCATAGTGATAAACTGGTGATAGCGTCGTTTCAGGAAGTTCTGGCTCATCCGTCATAATAATGAATGCCTTAACAGTCGGCAACTTATCCTTACAAGCCTCAATTAAAGGAACAAGATCTGGATCTATTAAAAGTACTTTATTCTCGGCATGATTAATAATGAATACAATATGCTGTGGTGAAAGCCGAATGTTAATCGTGTGAAGAATAGCACCACTGCATGGAATAGCAAAGTAAGCTTCTAAGTGGCGATGATGATTCCACGCCATGGTCCCGACCTTATCTCCTCTTTCTACTCCAAGCTTTTGAAGACTTTCGGCAAGCTTTCTCGTTCGTTCCGCTATCTGCTTATATGTAAATCTCTGTATCCCGCTTGCTGTTCTGGATACAACCTCTTTCTTTGGAAAAAATCTTTCTGCCCTCTTGATCATTTGCGTCATTGTCAAAGGTGTTTGCATCATCATACTGATTCCTCCCCTTATTAAAAGCAATTACATTTCATTCAATGAAGTTTATGATCTTTTGTACCTAAATCATTCTATTTATTTTGAAAAAAACCTTTATTTTTGTTTCAATTTTTTAGAAAAACTTGGCGTTCACCAAATTCTTTATGGCAAATGGCTTAGTTTTTCTTATACGATCTTATTAGCAGATATTTAATTGAACACACACCTTACTTTAGTACGCTAATAAACTTAAACTTTCCTATTAGCCAAAAAAATAAGACTTCCCTACCTATGTGGCAGGGAAGTCTTATTTTTCAAGATATGTTCATGACTTGTACTGAAATTCCCTGGGGGGTTGTGGAGTAAGCATCAATTTTAAGATGTTTTATTAATCACTTTTTCACGTACACACCATAGGCTTTAAGCCATCAACTTGAAGCTACTTATTAAATAATTCATTTAGTATTTCTATCTTTTCTTCTGTATATTTTTCATAGCTATCATTATAAGATTTCGGATCTTTTGGATTGGCAAAATGAGTAATTTTTCTTGTTAGTGGATCGACAAATTTACTGGCTGCCCCACAGCCTAGGCCGATGATCGTTTGTTGTTCTTCCATAATCATAATATTATAAATGCTCTCTTGATTAGGAAGCGAGTATCCAACATTCTCAAGATTGCCAAGAATATTCTTTTGTCTGTATAGATAATAAGGTGCATATTGATGCTCTTTCGTCCAGCTCTCTGCCATTTCCATCATTTTTTCAACTTCTCTTCGATCTGCTACCTTATATTTTTCCTTATTTTTCGTCATCTCAGATGCACGTTTGAAAGAAAGTGTATGAACAGTGAGTGATTCAGGCATCAGCTTTTCGGTTTCACTAAGGGAATAAGCAAATTCTTCTGTACCTTCTCCAGGCAGTCCAATAATTAAATCCATATTGATATTGTTCATTCCCATATCTCGTGCTAAATAAAACTTTTCAATCGTTTCTTCAACAGTATGATGCCTTCCAATCGCTTTTAAGGTTTCCTGGATATATGACTGCGGATTGATGCTGATGCGGTCTATATGCCATTTTTTCAATACTTCTAGTTTTTGAGGTGAAATCGTGTCCGGTCTTCCCGCTTCTACAGTTATTTCACGGATGTTTTCAACATCAGGGAAAGAAGCATACATTTCCTCGTAAAGCATATCCATTTCTTCTGCCGTAATACTTGTTGGTGTACCGCCACCATAATATACAGTTGTAATTTTAACCTTGTTCTCTTTCAACCATTCTCCAACTTTTCGCATTTCATAATGGAGACCGCCAAGGAATGAGCTTACGGAGCCTTGTCTGCCATTAATAGCATAAGCTGGGAATGTGCAATAAGCACACTTTGTCGGGCAAAAAGGGATCCCAATATAAATGCTTACCTCATTTTGAAGCTCGTAAAGATCAGGAACGACAGCTAACTGTCGATCAACAATCTGCTGCATAAGCTGGATTTTTTCATCAGTGATTAAATAATCCTGTCTTAATTGTTGATGAGCAGCAGATTGAGGAGTTTTCAATTGCATATGGCGATGGAGAAGTTTAGTTGGCCGCACACCAGTAAGAATTCCCCATTTTTGTATGATACCTGTCCAATCTTGAAGTACTCTCAAATATACATGAGAAACTATGGTTTTTATTAGCTTAAAATGCTCTTTCTCTGACTCAAAAGAAGGAACTAAAGTTTCATAGAATGCTGCTTTCTCATTATCCTCACGATCTATAAGGGTTGCATGAACTTGAATAGAATCTCCAATTTCTATCTTAAATTGAATCTTTAAGTCTGCATCATTCATAGGATCTAGAAATACATAACATTCCTCAAAAAATAAATTTGCAATTAATTGAAGCGGGCGATGAAATCGTTCATCTTGTATGCCATAAATCGAGATTTCCATAATAATCACCTTTTGTTCATTATCTTGTAACTAAAATTCATCAAAAAAGATGGAATATTTTCGTTTTCATTTCTTGAAGACAATAAATAAGCTGTTTCGAACTTATATCAGTGTACAAAAATGGCTAATTAAGGTCAATGATATTTCTAGAGGTTAGACTTAGATGTAGGATTTAATAGGAAAGTAACATTAGAAAAACTTGGCGTTCGCCAAGTCTTTTTTGGCGAATGCCTTAGTTTTTCTTATGCGATCTTATTAGCAGATATTTAATTGTACACACACTTTACTTTAGTACGTTAATAAACTTAAACTTTCCTATTAGCAAATAAAACTTGAGGATAAATTAATCCTCAAGCTTATTTGGCTAATGGGGAAGTTTAACTTATTTAACATCCTAAAATATACTTCTTTTTCATTCTACTTTTTCAATATATTCATTTTACGTAAAAATTCGATTGGCTGTTGTTTTCGGAAATGCTCCTTAACCATATAAGTAACACCGTGCTGGTTATTCGGGCGAGTTATCCAATCAGCCGCTTTCTTCAATTCAACTGGCGCATTCCCCATCGCTACTCCAAGCCCTGCGGCTTTAATCATGTCGAGATCATCGATGCCATCTCCAATTACGACCATTTCGCTACGTGAAATCTCTAAATAATCTCCTAAATATAACAATCCATTTAGTTTAGAAACTCCTGCAGGCATAATATCAACATGAAGATTATTCAATTGAAAAATATCGATCTCACTAAACATTCCTTTTATAGCTGTCTTTGCATCCTGTAAATCATTTTCTTCCTCAAAATATACTTCAATCTTCGGTGGGGTGACTGGCTCATCGAGAATCGTATCGCTTAAAGAATCAACAAATTGCTGGGAATAAAAAATAGGATCACCTGATGAAAAAACAGTTTTAGCTAATAAATTGTGATTTAGCTTTGATTTATTTGCAAGTGAATACTTCTCATGCACTAATCTGATTTGGCAGGAAAAGCCTTCAAGCAGGCGGACAATATCATAAGTAACATCTTCTGTAATCCGCTTAACAAAGATTGGTTTATCTCGCGAACTGGCAATATATGCTCCACTATGAGCAATAATCAATGAGTTTAATTTAAGCGCCTTTGCTACCTTTTTCGCTGATGGAAAGCTTCTTGAGGTAACCAACGTTACATAAATTCCCTTTTGCTGTACATATTCGATTGCATCTTTTGTAGATTTATGAAGTCTTCCATTCGATTGAAGAAGAGTACCATCAATATTTATGGCTAAAAGTCTGTATATCATCGTAAAGCCCCCTATTCGTGGTGTAAAAATGTTCTATTACACATTTATGAAAATATAAAAAGGAATAGAACAATCGTAGGACAATGTACGATTTTTATTTAAGCAAGCAATAGCATAATATATGTCGGCGAAATATTGATCCGTTTTCTGATCTATCCTCGTCCCGAGCTCAGAAAGATTACTTAAGAACAAGCTCCCTAGGTACGCCGAGTCTATTTAGTTAAATTTTCCTAGACGTGAAATAATTACCAACATAATCATTGTATAAATATCAATATTCCATTAAAAACTATTATTGTAACATTTTATTACACCAAAGGAGATGATTTACATGGCAAGAAGCAACAATTCAAATCAGCTAGTAGTACCAGGAGTTTCTCAGGCAATTGAGCAAATGAAGTACGAAATTGCAGCAGAATTCGGTGTAAACCTTGGCCCAGAAACATCTTCAAGAGCAAATGGTTCTGTTGGTGGGGAAATTACGAAGCGTCTTGTGCAAATGGCTGAGCAACAGCTCGGCGGCGGCAGATTTTAAAACCAATTTTTAATGCTATAATAATTTAAAAAACCGCTCCTATATATAATATAGAGCGGTTTTTATCATTAATTAACTTATCAGCATTAACCTAATGGACCATATAGCTCTTCAAGAGGCTTCATAATAATTTTATTCATTTCAGCTATCATCATGCTCATACGCTGTTCAGCTTCCATAAGCTTAGCAATTTTTGCATTTTGCTGAGCAAGCGCTACAGTTCTTTGAGCCTGATCCACTTCTTCCTGAGTAATGTCCTGACCCATCATTTGCTTCTGCTGAAGGTGCATTTGTATATTTCGAAAATTATCAAACATTGCTTTAGCAGCTGGATCTGCATTTAATTCATTATATGTTTGCTTTAAAAATTTATATTCATTACTTTGTCTAACGGTTTTTTCCAATTCGTATGCTGAATCATATAAGTTTACTGCCATGATTTCCACTCCTTTTTCTATTTGGGCAATTCACTTCACTTTAACAAATTATGCTATTAAAAGCGAGACGTGAATAAGAAAAGCGCAAGCGCCTTTATATGAATAGGGCTATGATTCCTTGAAAAAGTCCGATTATTCCCCCGAGTAAAGCTCCTAAATACGTAATCATCTTTAATTCGCTTTTGGTAATGGAGAGAACCATTTCCTCAAGCCGCTCAACTGAAAAGGTTTCTACCTGATCTCGGACAATTTCCTGTAAACGAAGTCGTTTCATTAGCTCATCTACCCGATTTGAAAGCCAATCAGAAAGAAGCTTAACAGTATTTGAGGCTAGCGTCTCAATGATTTCTGTTCGGTAAGGATCGGCAAGATTAGAAATAGGCGCTTGGAAATAATGATCTAACTTAATTACTTTATTTACGCTGTTTTTAATAAATGAGAGGACATTCTCTTTTTTAAATTGTTCTTCTATCTTTACAGCTTTCCATTCTAGTACCTTCTCCCACTCGTTTTTCAATAAAGTGGTGATAATGTCAGCAGTTCCTTCATTTTTTAGGAATTTAATAATTTCTGGTTGAATTTTGTCAGCAATATTTATGTTGCCCATTAACATTTGCATCATGCTTCCGAGAACTCCGCTTCTTTCCTTAAGGAAATCATCCGCCATCCTTTGAATCCTCAAGTACCCTTCATAGCTTGAAAAATAATCAATTCCCTTTTGAAGAATAAAAGTGCTAATACTAGGAATTTTCTCATTTACTTTTCCGATTAAATCTCCAGGAACAATATGTTTCAATGGCTGCTCTCGGTAATTCTCCATTAAATTTTCATATTTTTGCGCAATTGCCTCATTCAACCGTTTTTCTGTTTTACCTTGTACATCCATAACACCAAATTTCTCTAGCAATTCAGCAGGAGATTTAGTTGTTTTTAAGAAATTAGCCATTTCCTTCTGAACAACACCTGTAAACTCCTTTTCAAAACCTTCATTTAAAAATTTCCTTTGAATACTTTCTGGAGTAAGGAGATGATTTACAACCATTTTTCCCATTTGTTCTGCCAATTCATCTCTTCGCTTTGGAATTAAGCCCGGGGTAAATGGGACTCTCCATTTCCCTACATACAAAGTTTTATATGGCCTAAAAAGCATTTTTATCGCAAGTGCATTTGTAACGCCACCGATAATGGCTCCAATAATGACCATTAATATTATTGTAAGCATGATTTGCATTCGATTAAACATCTGCCTTCCATCTGGACTTGCGCACCAATTTAACTTTATTTACATACGATACTTTATCAGCTTTTGCCTATTTTTCATTATTAATGACTTACTTTTCTAATTTGCTAACCCATTCTTATGTAAAAGAGGAATGATCATGACTTTATCATTATTACCTATTACGATTGTTCCGATTAAATCGTTTCAAAATTCTTTAAAAATTAGCCACTCTTTAATAAATTTTTGGAAAATAAATACGACAAAATCATTAGTTATTGCTGTAGGAGGCAATCAAGTCGAAGTAGCAGTTGAGGGAGCAGCAATTACGAAAGACGAAATTCACCTGGATGAAAATTTATTTTATGAGCTTTTGATACCTCTTCAAGAAACACAGCTAATCTCAAGCTATTCACATAAAGTAAACTCTCTTTTCCTTGGACCAGTTATTGGATTATTAACTGAAATAAACGATTCAATTAAAGAGGAACCCTATTTTCCTTCCATTCAGAACTTTTGCAGAGAAATGCACAATCAAGTATCAGAAATAGGCGGTATTTTCTTTGTATTTCAATTACATGATTATTTTGAAGGGAAAATCAGCGGTTATTATATTCAAAATGAAATGTGGCAGAAATCTACTGTCCCCCTTCCAGATGTCATCTATAATCGAATACACTCACGCAGGCTAGAAGCGAGTCCTATTTTTCAAAAATTCAAGGCTAGTACGATTGTTAATAATATTCCATTATTTAATGATCAATTTTTATCTAAAGATAAAGTTTACGAATATTTATTTTCTGAGGAATATATGCAGCCTTATCTTCCAGAAACTGTTTCTGTCACAAAAGACATGTTAGAAGAAATGATTAGAAAATATGATTCTTTATTTATTAAACCAATCCATGGGAGCCAAGGTAGAAATATCATAAAAATTTCAAAAGAAAATAACCATATCATTTCAGAAATATCCACAGGCATGGGGCTTGATAAAAAATCCTTGTTTCAAGACTTCGATCAACTATTTATGTGGATAAAGCCATTTCTTAAAAAAAGATCATATCTTGCACAGCAAGGTATAAATCTAATGAAATATAAAAATAAACTGCTTGATTTTCGCATCCTTTGCCATCGGAATTATCAAAATGCATGGGAAGCAACTTCTGCTGTAGCGAGAATTTCCGCCGATGAGCAATTTGTATCAAATATTGCAAGGGGCGGAGAAGTTATGAGTCCATTACAAATCCTATCTCAATTATCAAATAGAAAAACAGCTATCCAGCAGCTTACACTAATAAAGGAGCTTGCTGTAGAAGTTTCTTCCATTATAAGCCAAAATGCAGATGGTTTCATTGGTGAACTTGGCATTGATATCGGAGTTGATGAAAATGGAATGCTATGGATTATCGAAGCAAATGTAAAACCGTCAAAGAACTTGGACGTTTATGACAAGAAGGTTCGACCATCAGCCAAGGCACTAATTGAATACATGACTTTCTTATCATTCTCAAGGAGGTATGAATGATGCTTTCATTCGGACTGTTAACATTACACACAAATAATGAAAAGACATATTTCAGGGAAATTGCCAAACGTGCACACCTACTCGATATTGAATGCTTCCGTTTTATCCCCTCTAATATAAATCCAAATTCAGAAAAGGTGCACGGTGACAAATTTAACCCACATACAAATGAATGGATGCAAAGTGAATTTTCTATACCCAAAATCCTCTATGACCGCTGTTTTTACGGGGATGATACTCATTCGAAACAATGTAAAGCGATTGTAAAATGGTTAAAAACTAGAAATGATCTCCTTTTTTTAGGCTATGGACTTCCAAATAAATTAGATTTATACAATTCTCTTGTAAACTCGAAACTGTCACCATATTTATTACCCTCAAAGCATGTAACTTCAGGTGAAAGTATCGTTCAGCAGCTTATTCCTCATAAGCCAGTCATGATCAAACCGATTAGCGGCTCACAAGGTCGAGGAATTTATTATTTAGAGAAAAAGAATAATGAAATAATTGTGAAAACAGATAAACAAAAAAATTCAATAACTCGAACATTTCCATATGAAGATAAAGCAATTGCATGGATTAATTACCTTATCAAAGATCGCAGTTATCTTGTTCAGGAATACAAGGAGCTCACAAATGAAAGCAATCAGCCCTTCGATATTAGGATTCTGCTACAAAAGGATGAATTTGGAAATTGGCATGAAATTGCAAAAGGAATACGAACTGGAAAGCTGAATGGCATAGTTTCTAATGTAAGTGCTGGTGGAACCATTTCCCCAATCGAAACTTGGCTTGATTCATTATCTGTTACAGGAAAAGATTATCTAGGTCAAGAGCTGAGCGACATTCTTAATAGCTTGCCCATTATTCTGGAACAGAATTTCCCCCCACTTTTTGAATTAGGTGTAGATTTGGGTGTAAGTAAAGATCATTCCATTTGGATTCTTGATATTAATTCGAAGCCTGGTCGAAAAGTTGCTTTAACAATCAATCCTTTTCTAGAGGAAAAATTATTTACTGCACCCCTTCTTTATGGGAAAACATTAGTAAAATAAAAGGAGACGTTAAAATGAGAAAACAATATCAGGTAGAAATTCTTCATGACATCTCCCGAAAGGTCCGTATTCCAAAAGATTTTTACCATAAAAAAAAATTATCGAAATTAGCGTTTGGATCTCACTCAATTGATATATTAATTGAATATCAACCAAGCGGCAGAAATGTAATTAGTTTAAGTAAAGATGTAGCAGATCAACTTAAATTCCCCAATATGAACGTTCCACTTCATCTATTCACTGATAATGAAACCTTATTCCTTGGCCCGCTTGTAGGTATATTCACATCAGGCTTTACATTCTTTCCAATGAGACCGATAGGAGAACGCAGTTTGTTTTTTGCTAAATTGCTTTCTGTCAAAAAGTCAGTAGGTGCCTTGCCCTTTGTTTTCGGTGAGCAGCATATTAATTGGGAAGATGGAACAATAAAGGGGTTATTTTATCAACAAGATGGCTGGGAGATTTATGAAGTTCCCTTTCCTAATGTGATTTATGATCGTCTGCCAAATCGTAAAAGTGAACGACAGACCGAACAGAAAAAAGTTAAAGAACGGTTGCAAATAGAATATTTAATTCCATGGTATAACCCTGGCTTTTTCAATAAACTTGATGTATATGAAAGGCTTCTTCAAAATGAAAAAATTTCAATGTATTTACCAGAAACACATGCCTTTTCGTCTTTTTCAGGAATAGAAAGAATGCTTGGAGAATACGGTCATGTTTATATAAAGCCAGTAAATGGAAGTCTCGGGCTAGGAATTCATCAAATTTTATACAATAAAGCAGATGGTTTCTATTATTGCCGCTTCCGTGATCATCTTGGAGAAAATAAACTTCAAAAGTTTAGCAGCTTGGAGTCGTTAATGAACCAAGTCTTTGTAGGAAAAAAACTGAATCGAATGCTTATCCAGCAGGGGATTCATTTGCTTCGAACAGAAGGACGCACATTTGATTTTCGAATTCATACAAATAAAGATGACCATGGCAATTGGGTTGTTACAGCAATGGCTGCTAAGGTTGCGGGGGCAGGAAGTGTTACAACACATGTCAACAGTGGTGGAGTAATAAAAACAATTTCCGAAGTATTTACTTCCACGGAAGAACAAATTCTGGCGGAATCAAAATTAGAAGAAGCTGCCCTTTTATTGAGTAAAGCTCTAGAAGAGAATATTGAGGGAATCATTGGTGAAATTGGTTTTGACCTCGGACTTGATCGAAAAGGGGACGTTTGGCTATTTGAAGCAAATTCAAAACCTGGAAGATCCATTTTCAAACATCCTCAGCTGAAGGATTTCGATTTTCTCACTAGGAAACTTTCACTTTCTTTTGCAGTTTTTCTTGCTGAAAGAGCTATTACTAGTCCAGAGGAAGTTTTTAAATGAATTTATATTATTCCTTAGAGAATAAAGAATGGTTTACTCATTCTAGCGAAAGGCTCGTGACGATTGGCAGCCATCTGCATCCAGTAAAAAAATATCAAACAATTCCAGCCGAAAATCTTCTTGCCTTTAACATCGACATAAATAATTCCATTCCACTAATCGGCATACTAACAGGAAGAAATAAGGATAATAACGTCATAGGGAATGGACAATTATTTAAAGAGCTGCAGAAAGAAATCCTAAAAAACGGCGGAATTTCCGTCGTTTTCACTCCTCAGAATATTTCTGATAGTCTAAATGGGTTTATTTTCGTCCCTAATGAGGATAAATGGTTTCCTGTAAAATCTCCTCTTCCCCATGTTGTCTATAACCGTGTTCCCTTTCGAAAACAAGAAAAATCTATTTCATTTTATAAAACCTATCAATATTTTCAAAGTAAGCAAATTCCCTTTTTTAATGCCTTTTTTCTTAATAAGTTTGAAGTTAATCAATTGTTATCTCGAGACCCTTATCTTCAACCATTCATTCCTGAAACCATTATTGCTGCTGAAGAATCCTCACTTCTACTGCTTCTTAACAAGCATAAAAGCCTATATTTAAAACCAGCGCTTGGATCAAAGGGAAGCGGTATCTATCAGATTTATTTGAATCAGGATGGATCTATCAAAATGAATGGCTTAAAAAATTGTTTTACATTTAAAGATTTCCTTTCATTTTGGGGAGAGTGGGGTCCGAAGCTTATGGAAAAGACGTATATCGCTCAAGAAGCAATTACTCCATTATTATATAAAGGTAAGCGCTTTGATTTCCGTGTGCTCGTTCATTTTTCAAAAAATAGATATCAGCCGACTGGAATTGGCATTAGACAATCTCAGAAACAGGAAATTACTACACATATACCTAATGGTGGTCTTTTAATTCCCTATCATCATATTCAAACGAAGGAACATGATCAGTTTTTTGCAGATACAGCACATCGGATCGGTCTTCTTTTGTCTGAAGAAATGGGTTTTTTTGGAGAATTTTCAATTGATGTTGGTATATCTTCTAACGGGAAGTATGTCATTTATGAAATTAATTCAAAGCCAATGCGATTTGATGAAGAAGAAATCGAGAAGAAACGAATTCATTTACTTACTGAGCTTTTCTTTGAATTCGCTGGTTTAAGATAATCTCTTCAAGTAAGCCTGTTTTTAAGGAATTAAACTGGATTAAAATTGTTACAATTTTTTTTCTTGGGTTGTTTGACAAGATTGGGTAAAATGGTATTAAAGGGGGCAGCGATATGTTAACACATTTTCAATACAAGCCATTATACGAAAATAAACAATTACCAGGCTGGAAGTTTTCATTTTACTATAATAAGCAAATGTTTAATGGGATTTATCATCAAAATGGAAAAATTGAATGGACATCCGCTACTCCAAATGGAGAAGATGAAATTAAGCTGATGGAACAAATTCATGAATTAATGCTTTTCCATGTTTATGATCAATAATTTAGTATATTTCGGAACCTTCTTTGAAAAAATAGATTAAACGGCCAAAGGAGGAATCAACATTGTCTAAAAATAAAAAAGTACAAGCCGATTCACATCATGAGGGCAGAGACAAGTCCTTTATGGATATCGATCGAATGATAAACGAAGGAATGTCTGGAGGGTCTGTCCATATGAGGGAAGAAACGGCGAACATTGAGGAAGCTAGAGAACTTTATGATGAAGAACCACCATTTAAAGCCGAGTAAAAACAAATATATAATAACAAAAGAAAGGAACCCTTCTCAAGTAAGGTGTTCCTTTTTCGTTTATTCTTTAATTAGTCTCACTTCATTTATTCCACAAACAGTGCATTTTAATAAATGTGGGCATTCTCTATTTTCATAATCTGCTGGGTAGCCATCCTCCATTTTCATTTGATCAATAGGCATGTATGGACTGTAATCATCATAATAATCCATGATCCTGCCATTATCCATTAATGCATTTCCACATGAAGAGCAAGCTATTTTAATTTCTTCAAACCCATTGCAAATTGGACAAAAAGCCATATCTCTTTCCTCTCCATTCAAAATAATTAGAAAATAGCTGGATGCCTTTCAAGACTTAAGCTTAAACTAAGCTTCCGTTAACTTATAGCGTTCGTTTCTCTTTTTAAAGTTATGTAAATTTCATTAGGAAACAATTCCCACACTTTTTTTAAGAATAAACTTCTCGAAAACAAACATAATAGAGAGTAAACACAGCGACTTGCAGCTTTCTACTAACCGCTGGGTTAAACCACTTAGAGGTAACAAGTTCAACTTGTGTCGGTGCAATTCCGGCTAGCCCAACCAATATTAAAAATAATATGAGGAGATGAAACATTATGAATAACCAAACATCTAACAGAAGCAATTCCTCAAACCAATTAGTTGTACCTGGAGTAGCACAAGCACTTGACCAAATGAAGTTTGAAATTGCAAATGAATTTGGTGTAAACTTAGGTGCTGATACTACATCTCGTGCCAACGGATCAGTTGGAGGAGAAATTACAAAACGCCTAGTGCAAATGGCTGAGCAACAACTTGGCGGTTTTCAACAACAATAATTTGTTTAATATAATTTAATATGATATGGCTTGGCCCCCAGTAAATGGGGGCCTTTTCATTGATGTAAAGAATGCTTCCTGCAATAATCTTTACGATTATTAAATTACACCATCTTTTTAGGATCAACCCATTCATCATACTGCCCATTCGTAACATACCCGGACTTTAAAGCAGCTGATTTTAATGTACTATTTTCTTTAAAAGCTAGCTTGGCAATTTCAGCAGCTTTTTCATATCCAATATGTGGATTTAGCGCGGTAACAAGCATAAGTGACCTTTTCACATGTTCGTCTATTACCTCTTCATTTGCCTCTAAGCCTACCATACATTTCTCATTGAATGATCTCATTCCATCAGCTAATAGACGAATACTCTGGAGGAGGTTATAGATAATGACTGGTTTAAAGACATTTAGTTCGAAGTTTCCTTGGCTTGCCGCAAATACGATCGCTGCATCATTTCCAAGGATTTGACAGGCAACCATCGTCAATGCTTCACTTTGTGTTGGGTTTACTTTCCCAGGCATAATTGAACTACCTGGTTCATTTGCCGGTATCGATAATTCCCCTATCCCACTTCTTGGTCCACTCGCTAGCCATCTTACATCATTGGCTATCTTCATCAGGTCAGCTGCTAGAGCTTTTAATGCTCCATGGACATGAACAATTTCATTATGACTTGTCAGTCCTTGGAATTTATTAGCTGAAGAACGAAATGGGTGACCAGTTAGATTGGCAATTTCTAAAGCCACTTCATTACCAAATGATTTATGGGCATTAATTCCTGTCCCAACAGCCGTTCCACCAATCGCTAAATCGAGGAGATGGATCATCGCCTCTGAAATCATTCGTTCGTTTTTATCTAACATGGCCCTCCAGCCGCTTATTTCCTGCCCTAATGTTAATGGTGTAGCATCTTGGAGATGAGTTCTCCCGATTTTGACAATATGTGCAAACGCTTTTTCCTTTTGATTGATCGTCCCTTTCAATTTTTGAAGTGATGGAATAAGCTTTTCTGCTATCTCGATAAAAGCAGCAACATGCATGGCTGTTGGGAATGTATCATTCGAGCTTTGAGACATATTAACATCGTCATTTGGATGGACACTATCTCCTTTTTCTTGTAGCAGTTCATTCGCCCTTCTAGCAACCACTTCATTAATATTCATATTTGTTTGCGTTCCGCTCCCTGTTTGCCAAACGGCTAGTGGGAAATGTTCATCAAACCTTCCTTGTAAAATCTCTAGAGTTGCTTGAGTAATCGCAATCTTTTTTTCCTCTTGCAGTTTTCCAAGCCTATGATTTACAATGGCTGCTGCATTCTTTATTTTCGCAAAAGCATAAATAACCTCCTTAGGCATTTTTTCAATCCCAATTTTAAAATTATCTTTACTTCTTTGTGTTTGTGCTCCCCAATATTTATCAGCTGGAACTCTCACTTTCCCAAGTGTGTCTTGTTCAATCCGAAAACCAGTCATTTAATACCTCCTTAGAAATTGAAGTTTCACTATATATTCTATTCCCTATTTTTCAATTTTTATGGGCATAAAGTGAAACTTCCATCAGTGGGGGTCTTACTGCCCGTTAATCTGCGATAAAAAAAACTGCTTTGCAATTAAGCAAGCAGTTTTAGTGTTTTATAACTGTATAACCTATAAAATAACCAAGTACCATAATACTAGCTATCGCTAATGTAATTGAGAATTGTTCCATCTTGAATCCCCCATAAAAATATAAATTTAATTTATACCATAAAAATAACATATTAATTAGGGGAATTTTCGAACAAATAGCAACATTCCGTGACAAGAAAGTGAATATTTTATGAACATTTAGTCTACAATTACTGCTGTTCCATAAGCAATAATTTCTGAGGCATTTTGCATGACTGCAGCCGATTGCAGACGCATGCCAATGATTGCATTTGCGCCTTTTGCTTTAGCATCCTCTACCATACGCCCAATTGCTTTTTGTCTTGCCTCTTCCATCATTTCTGTATATTCACTAATTTCTCCACCTACAATTGTCCTTAAGCCGGCCATAATGTCTTTACCAATATGCTTGGATTGAATACAGCCTCCTCTTACAAAGCCTATTATCTCCTTTACCTCTTTCCCTGGTATAGAATCAATAGTTACGATAATCATTACGACTCTCCTCCAATTTTTCTTTCTTTCTCTCCATGATTAAAATGATAAAAATGATGATTATTAGAAATGCATAGATCGCAAAAATGAATATTGCTGCTTTTATATTTATAAACAACATTACAAACCCAAGTAGCTGACAAATAGTGCTTAGTAATAGAAAAAACTGCTTAAATTTTCTCACTAGCCTTCATCCTTTAATTCTGTTTTTTGCTACTTTTATGCCAAAGCTTCCTCACAAAGTAAAGATAGACAAGGGTTGGCATTGGTGCCTGTATCAATCCAAGAATACCCCATAACCAATAATTATGCCCATGCTTTCTAGCATTTGAAAATAAAAAGATACTTTGACTTATGAGAATGACTGCAACAACAATGAGTAATGGGACAGAAATTTCTTCATTCATGTTTCCTTCACCTGTTTAACATGCTGAATCGTAAAGTATACGGCAATAAAAATTGTTACTAGTCCTTGTATAGTAAAAAAGACAACCGGAATACTATATAAAGCAAACAGTATGGTACTCAATACAAGCATGGCAACAAGGGTAAACAGTGTTACATCGAATATAAGCTTTTTTCTTATATTCTTTTTTTCTTCTACTACTAAATTTTCAAACCATTCAATATTAGGTGTATAAACTAGATCACTTTTTTCAACGGATTCTAGGCCCAGCTCAATTTCCTTTATTACTTCAAATAATCCCTCATCTATTTGCTCGTTATCTCTCAAGTCTCTCTGTTTCGTCATTTAGCCTCAGCTCCTTTCTTACAGCCAAAAGCCCATTATGAACTCTTGATTTGATTGTCCCAGGTGACAGCTTCATCATTTCCCCAATTTCATCATATGAATAGCCATAATAATGTCTTAAAATAATCGGAATGCGCACGTCATTAGCAATCTTCCCTAATGCGGACAATGCATCATTCCACTCTTCATTTCGGCTTTCCATTTGCCATTTAAGCTTGCGAAAATTTTCCTCTTCCTGCTGCCAGCTTTTTTCTCTTTTCTTTCTCCGTTGCTGATCAATATATAAATTAGTCGCGATGGAAATGAGCCATGAGGAAAACTTCGATTTATATTGATATAAATGAATTTTCTCTATACATCTTGCCATCGTTTCCTGTGCTAGCTCTTCAGATAAATCTGGATTCAACGTCACCTTAATTAAATACTTGACCAAGAATGGATAATTATGTTGAAAAAGCGTAGCAAAGGCGCGCTTATCTCCTGACTTTGCGCTTTGAATGAGCACTATCTCCTCCATCTGATTTAGTTCCTCTCTTTCCTTACATCCCGCTTCTTCCATTCAATACTTTAATTGTTAGACGGTTAACACCTTAAATTCGTTCACTTATGATAAAATTTTTTTAAAATCCTTGACTATGTTAAACTTCCCTGTTGATTTCCGCTGCAGGCACTTAGCGATCGCGGGCGGGTCCGGAAGCCTCCTCGTCGCTATCGCTCCTGCGGGGTCTCCCTTTGACTCGCTTCTCCCGCAGGACGTTGAATAATCTTCCCCGAATAAACACCGCACGAAGGAAATGCGAATGCATTTTCAAGGATTTCGCGCCTTCCGCTCCAATCAACAACAAAATAGCATTTTCAACACTAAGCAATAACACAACCACATCCTTTATAAACAACATTTTACCAAAAAAAGCACGGCCCCATAATAGGACCGCACTTTCTAATCATTTTTTTCACCTTTATTTTTCTTCTCTTTCTTTTTCAATTTTTTCTTTTCTTTTTCTATCTGCTTTTTCAGTTTGTCAGTATTTTTCTTAATGCTATTTTTATATTCCTTAATTTGTTCTTCTTGCTTTCTCTTTTCAATCAATGGCGCAATATGGGGAACTTGAAAGGAAACTGACTCTTCGTTATTTAATGCTTTAGACATTATTTCTCTAAAAATTGGAGCAGTTCCCTCTCCACTTGTTGTTGTTAAATAATGGTTACTATCCGTTCTGTCATATCCTACCCAGACCGCTCCTACAAGCTGGGGGGTGTATCCAACAAACCATTGATCTTTTATCCCGTTTACACCATCAATCGGTACTTGGGTGGAGCCTGTTTTTCCCGCTACTTCTCTTCCAGGAATTTGTGCAGCTTTCCCTGATCCATGTTCAACGACTCCAAGAAGCATGGTCGTGATTTTATCTGCTACTTCTTTCGTTGTAACCCGTGTTTTTTTACCATCCCATTTTGCGATTTCTTTACCATTTGAATCCAAAATTTTTGTAATAGAGTGGGCTTCATATTTTTCTCCTCCATTAGCAAAAACAGTGTAAGCTTCCGCCATGTTTAATGGGGACACACCTTTGTTTGTTCCACCAAGAGCAAGTGCCAGATTATTATTAATTGCCTCTTCCGGTATCCCGAATCTCTTGGCAGCATCAATTCCTTTTTCAAGTCCAATCTCATTGAGAAGCCATACAGCAGGAATATTTAGAGAGTCCATTACTGCTTCGTACATTGGAACTTGGCCACGGAATTGAAAATTATAATTATTAGGCTCATAATCACCGAACTTCATTTTTTCATCTTTTAATTCATCCGTAATATCCCAGCCATTTTCAAGTGCAGGTGTATATGGGACTATCGGCTTCATTGTTGAGCCTGGCTGTCCAACAGGATGGATTGCCCGATTATGGCCAAGCAATGTATGCTCACCTCTGCCTCCAACAAGTGCACGAACTCCCCCGCTTTTTGGATCTATGAGAATGGCTCCACTCTGAACGATTTGATCCTCTTTCCCTTCAGGAAACATCGAGTCATTCAAATAAGTGTCCTCAACTGCTGTTTGCATAGATGGGTCTAGCTCTGTGTAAATACGATAACCGCCTGTTAATAAATCATCGAGCGTAAGTCCGTACTTTTTCATCCCTTCCTCTAGTACATAGTCAACATAGTAGGGATATTTTCCTTTAAAAGGATCATCACCTTTATCATCAAAAACTAGCTGTTCATTTTTAGCTTCTTCATATTGCTCCTTCGTTATAAAACCGTTCGTTTTCATTTGCTGTAAAACAATATCCCTGCGTTCTATCGCTTTTTTCTCATTCTTATATGGATTTATTGAAGATGGAGCTTTAATCAAACCTGCTAATAGAGCAGATTCACTTATGGTCAGATCCTTGACTTCCTTTCCAAAATACTTCGCTGCAGCCCGTTTTATCCCCCATGATCCTTCTCCAAAATAGATTTGATTTAAATACATTTGAAGAATTTCATCTTTTGAATATACTTTATCAATTTCTCTTGCAAGAAAAATCTCCTCTATTTTACGTTTATATGTTTTTTCAGAAGAGAGAATAGCATTTTTCGTTAATTGCTGTGTGATTGTGCTCCCGCCTTCCACAATTTCACCAGCTTTTAAATTTTTAAAAAACGCCCTTCCTATACCAATAAAATCTATGCCATTATGCTCATAAAAACGGTGATCTTCAATTGCAATTACTGCATTTTTCATATGGTCAGGTATTTCTTGAATGGATACCCCTTCTACTTTATTAGATGTAATTTTGCTTGCAACTTCACCATTCACATCATAAATGATCGTCGATTGATCAAGGCCATCATTTAATGCACTAATGTCTGCATTTTTTGAGAAATAATAAAAAAAGCTCAAAAATGCTAACACTGCCGTAGATGCAGATAATATAGCAATCTGAGTCATATGCTTCTTCTTCCAAAACTTCTGGAACTTTTTAATATAATTACTCATATTACCTCCAAAACAATTCATAGCTGTATGATTCAATAGTTGTTCAATAAAGAATTCGAAGATATAAGGAGATTTATGAGGGTAAATATTTATAATTGGTTATTTCTGCAAAAAAAAGATTGTATTAAAACTCGGTGATGATAATGCTATTTTGGCTAATAGGAAAGTTTAAGTTTATTAAAGTACTAAAGTAAAGTGTGTGTTCAATTAAATATCTGCTAATAAGATCGCATAAGAAAAACTAAGACATTCGCCAAAAAGGACTTGGCGAACGCCTAGTTTTTCTAATTGTTGATTTTCGCGGCAGGCGCGAGATCCTCGAAAATGCTAACACATTTCCTTTGTGCAGTGATTATTCTAGGAAGCTTATTCAATGTCCTGCGGGAGTATGAGTCAAAGGGAGACCCCGCAGGAGCGATAGCGACGAGGAGGCTTCCGGACCGCCCGCGACGCTTTAGTGCCTGCAGTGGAAATCAACAAAGACGTTTAACATAGCAAAAAAGAGGCAAAGTAAAAAGAGGCAGCTACTCTACTTCACTTAACCCAATTTTTACAATCCCCTGTTTTTTTCACTCACTAATTCTGAAAATCTTTCTTTCGAAGAAGCCTCATCAAAACTGCTAAAAATACGGAAATGATCTTCATCAATAATCCGAAAATGCTGACTAATCATATTTTGCTGAAGCACCAAGCCATTTTGTTTATCTACTTCTCTCCACCATATTTTACCGCCCATTGTTTTTTCTTTACGGTAGTCAATCCCTTCACGAGCAATTATTTCTAGAACCTCGAGGGGCTCATTTCCAAATAAGAAACGTACTGTTTCTGTTTCCCGAAATAAAGCACAAATCGTTACGACTGTAGACCATCCTGCCTCTACTCGGCCTTTTTCAATTTGTACGAGAGTCTTCTTGGATACACCTATAATTTCTGCCATTTTGTCCTGTGTATACCCTGCCTCTGTACGAATAAGACGTACTTTTTCAGATACTCTAAAAATAATTTCATCTCGAGTCAATGTCTGCCTCATCCCTTTAAAATATTGTGTACAATCGCACGTCCTTCAATTATAAAGATGTAATTGAGAATTGACAATTAGAAAAACTTTACATTTGCCAAGTCCTTTTGGAAAATGCTTATTTTTCCTTTGCTAATCTCCTTTGCGGTGACATAAACTAAATTTTATTTTACTTTAATACATTAATAACTTGAATGCTCCTACAAGTTAAATAAACTGCTGTGTAGATAACAACAGTTTATTTAGCAAATGTCTATGGTTACCTATTATTTACTTTTTGACCATCTGAGATTGTGCTGCATGAACTTGAACAGGATTTTTTCAGTGAACAGCTTGAACATTTTCCATGCTTGGACTTTTTAATAAAGTGAAACATCCATCAGTGGGGGTTTTTTTCATCCCCCACTGATGGTTAATTGCGGCCCACAGGAAGTGGGTCACGCAGACGTTGCCACACGATGTGGCGCTTTTAGTCTGTGTTCATTTTACGGGCTTTTACGGGCAGTTGTCCCCCACCTATCTTCCTCGCTTCTCTCTCAATCTTGAGGTGGGGGTCTTACTGCCCGTTAATGCGGGATAAAATTGAATAAGGCCCAGCTCGCATATCCGAAAATCAATACTCCGATTATAATATTTGCTGCCATTGTCATCCCCCCTGAATTTAGCTTACTTTATACAAGACCAAGCAGCTTTCCTCCCTGATAAATCACGAAAGAAAGAATATAGGCAATTATTAATGCATATCCAATCGAAAAGACGGTCCACCTTTTCGAACCTGTTTCTTTATAAATCGTTGCAGTAGTAGCAAGACATGGAATGTACAATAAAATAAAGATCATGAAGCTGTACGCTGATAGAGGGGTGAAATAATTAGAAAGCAGCCCCTGTAAACTTGCTTCATCTGGAACAAAATAAATAATATTCATCGTAGAAATAATTGCTTCTTTTGCCAAAAATCCAGTAATAAGAGATGCCCCCGCTTGCCAAGAATTAAATCCGATAGGTTCAAATAATGGAGCTATGAATCCACCAATCACTGCTAAGTAGCTATCATCTAAAGCTACATTCATTCCGCTAGGGCCTGCATAGGATAAGAGCCAAATAAAAACAGAGCCAGCAAATATAAATGTTCCGGCTTTCTTAATAAAGCCTTTTCCCTTATCCCATGTGCTTCTCCATAAAGCTCTGAACTGCGGCAAACGATATGGAGGCAGTTCGATAACAAATAATGATGTCTCACCTTTTAAGATAGTGGTAGAAAAAACTTTAGCTAGAATAAGGGCTACAGCAATCCCTAATACATAAATCGATAGAACAATTAAGGCTTTTTGTTGAACAAAAAATGCACCGACAAAAAGAGCGTAAATAGGCAATCGTGCAGAACAGGACATTAACGGTGTTAACAATATCGTTAAGAGCCTTTCCTTCGGTGTTTCAATCGTCCTAGCAGCCATAATGCCAGGTACATTACATCCGAATCCAATCATCATTGGGATAAATGCTTTCCCATTTAAGCCTACTGCTTCCATCAAACGATCCATTACAAGGGCAACCCGTGCCATATATCCTGAATCCTCAAGTAAAGAGATGAAAAAGAAAAGAATAAATATTTGTGGTACAAAGACAAGTACTCCCCCTACACCTGCTACAATGCCATCAAGAATTAATGCATGAATGAAATCAGAGGCTCCAACATAACTTAACAAGCTTTCAATTCCCGAAGCAATAGGACCAGTTATTAATCTATCTAGGTAATCAGATAAAGGAAATCCAAGCCAATCAAAAGTTAGCATAAACATTAAATACATAAGTAAAAAGAAAATCGGCAAACCTAATATTTTATTTGTGACGATCGCATCAATTTTTTCAGACAATGGCGTCTTTGTTAAATTCCTTTTAATAGCTGAATCAGCAATAATCCAATCAATTTTCGCTTTTCTTTTTTGAAAAATGAATAGCTCCAAGGAAGTCTGATAGTTTGTGTTTATCGTGTTTTTAATTTGCTGCAAAAATAAATTGAGCCTCTCTTCACCTATTACACTATACAAATATTGTTTCACATATTGATTCCCTTCAAAAAGTTGAAGAGCTAACCAGCGAACAGAATAGTTCTGTTTTCCTTCCAATAATTCTGCTAGCTTTCCTATAGCTTCCTCAATTTCTGTCCCATAATGAACGAGAGAGGCGTTTGGGGTTGGGATACCCCCTTCTGTAATAGTCGCCGCAAGATCTGTACAGCCCTTCCCTGTTCTAGCAACAACAGGAGCAACAGGTATACCAAGTGTTTGCGATAATTTCACTGGATCTACATGAATCCCTCTTTTTGAAGCAACATCCATCATGTTTAACCCAATAATAGTAGGCTTTCCATATTCTAAAAGCTGGATCGTTAAATACAAATTCCTCTCTATTTGAGAAGCATCTAGAATATTCAGCATTTTATCAACTTTTTCTGTTAATAAAAATTGTGTTACAACCCCTTCATCCTTTGACAGTGGATTAAGTGTATATATTCCAGGCAAATCAATTAATCTATCCTTATTGTTCTTAAAAATTCCTATCTTTTTTTCTACCGTAACTCCGCTCCAGTTCCCCACATATTCATAGGAACCAGTTAAATTATTAAAAAGGGAGGTTTTCCCTGTATTCGGATTCCCAATAAGAGCAATATCCATTATAATTTCTCCACTTCAATTTGGATTGCTTCTTTTCTGCGAATGCCAATACATTGTCCACAAGATTCGACCATCACTGGGCCGCCAAAAGGCATGACACATTTCAAACATACTTCAGATCCCTCTGTAATTCCAAGGTCTAACAAACGGCGGCGTACTAATAGATCAGTATTAGATATATGAAGAATTCTACCTTTTTCACCTTTTTTTAATTTTCCAATCAAGACAATCACCCATTTTATTTATTTGTGTATTAATTGAGAATGATTATCTTTATATATAACAAGACTAAAGAATAAATACTGTGACAAAAATCACAGATTCTTAATGAAAATGTGACAATCAATTTTGACTTACACATTTATATCAGCTATTTAAAATACGTACTATTCCATATTTTTCAATTCTTCACTTTGTGATATTTTTTGACAAAGAAAGAGTAGGCTCGAAGAACTGTTTTTTAATTCGTTTTATTTCGACAAAGGAAATTTCCAAAAAAGCTAGAAGTTTATATAAATATGAAAGATATTTTTTAATGAGGAATGGAGAGAAAAATGTTAACACGGACAAATAGAATTGTAGTTGAGCTTTTACAAAGTGAAAAGGAAAAAATGCTGACTGACTGGGAACAGAAAATATTAGTTTCGTCTAATGATCCTTTTAAAGATAGAATGAAGGAAAATGGTGAAGTATTATTTTACCTTCTTACACAATGCTTTACGAATAAAAGGGATGATTTAAATAAGATAATTCGCTCATTTTCAATTTCAATTGCGGATCAACGTGTAAAAGCAGGAATGAATATTGGAGATTTTGTTTACAATGTAAATCTTGCCCGCTCCATCTTCCAAGAAAGTCTAAATCAAATGAATCTTGAATGGCAGGAAATTCTGGAATATACGCAAAATATCCAATTTTGCTTTGATCAGTTTTTATATTTTTCTGTATCCTATTACAGTGATGTAAAAAACCAGATTATTGAGGAAAAAACTAAGTTTATCGATACGAGCCATAAAGATCGACTTACGTTGTTAGGGCAGATGACCTCTAGTTTCATCCACGAGTTTCGTAACCCACTTACCTCTGTACAAGGCTTCATTCAATTGCTAAAGGCTGAAAATCAAAACATGAAGTATTTAGATATCATTTCGATTGAATTAGAGCAATTGAATTTTCGTATTTCACAGTTCCTCTTACTATCTAAGAAAGAATTGATTGGCAAAGAGAAAGTTTGTTTTTCATTCAATGAAATCATTGAGGAAGTATTAGTTTTCCTATATCCAAGTATATTAGATGGCAAAGTTAAAATAGTTAAACATCTCGACGAGGAAATACATCTATGGGGTTATGAAGACGAAATCAGACAGGTTCTAATTAATATTATTTTTAATGCAATTGACGTATTACACACGGATACAACAGACCCTCTGATCAAAATTATCAGCCATTCCTTAGATAATTCCTATATAAAGCTTGAGATCGCTAATAATGGACCTAAAATACCACCGCATCTTGTCCAGTCAATCTTCGAACCATTTGTTACGACAAAATCACTTGGGACCGGGCTTGGGCTATTTGTTTGCAAAGAAATAATTGAGAAGCATAAAGGCACTCTTGAATGTGAAACACAGGAAGAGTTAACCGTTTTCAGTATCACTCTTCCTATTGCCGAATCGAATACTATTAAGCCCGACACTATTAATGTTTAAGTCAACTTGTTTTTTCTAGATCAACCGACATTTACACCTAATGAGAGAATATGATATTGAATCTGAATTTTCCTTTTTTTGAATAATTTTGTGTACATTCACAGGTTTTCGTTTTATGATTGGATATACTTCTAATTATTGCAAAAAAGGAGAGTTTACTGTGTTTGTATTAAAAGTAGATCAAGATATTGAGCTGCAGCTATTTCAACTCCATCATTCTGAAGAGCTTTATCATTTAGTCAATTCCAATCGAAACCATTTAAGACAGTGGCTTCCATGGGTTGATAACATGACATCTCCCATACAATATCATTCGATTATCCCTATGTGGCTAAAATCACTCGCTGAAAATAACGGTTTTAATGCCGGAATTCGTTATAATGGCGAGCTTGTTGGCTGTGCTGGTTTTCATCAAATTGATTGGAATAATAGACAAACAAGTATTGGCTACTATCTTGCTAAAGGATTTGAAGGCAAAGGCATTATGACGAAAACCGTACAAGCTCTTGTCAATTATGCCTTTTTAGATTTAAATCTGAACAGGATTGAAATCCGCTGTGGTGTTGGAAATAAAAAGAGTCGAGCAATCCCGGAAAGATTAGGGTTTGTACAGGAAGGAATTATTCGTGACGGTGAAAACCTTTATAATCATTTTCACGATCTTGTCGTATACGGAATGCTTGCCCGTGATTGGAAAAGCTAATGAAAACTCGCCGATTGGCGAGCCTTGGAAAGGCGAAGACAGAGGCGTAGTTGCACTTATCGCGCTCATATATGCCACGTCCTCCCAAAAGCTTCTCTTTTGGTCGTGCGATGTATCTCTGACGAAGCTTTCCTTATCCTGTGGCATTTGCCCGACTAGGACATCCTCGTAAAAGCTATCGCTTTTCCTTCGTGCGATGTTAATCGCTATCGAAGCCTTCCTTGTCCTGTCCGTCGTACTTAATTCCTAAAATTGGCAACTACATCGAATCATCTTCTGCGTTGACAATTTATACTTTTTTAACGTGTAAAAAATAAACTTTGCAAAAAGAAGGGCCCTTGAGAGAGGATCCTTCTTTTTTTGTATATTGTGGATCATTGCGCAACTATTAGCTTAAAGGGATAAGTGCAGGAAATGTTTTTCAAATAAAAAAATATAGTTTCGGGAAAAGTACTTTTAGGGAGGTGAAAATGCCTTACATACTTTGTGAGGATTTTATGATGTTACTCAATATTTTTCTTCTTTTCATTTTAATTGCCTTAACTGCCTTTTTTGTTGCATCTGAATTTGCAATGGTGAAAATACGGTCATCTCGTATTGATCAATTAATTGCTGAGGGTAATACGAAAGCACATGCAGCTAAAAAAGTGACTTCCAACCTTGATGAATATTTATCCGCTTGTCAGTTAGGAATCACGATCACTGCTTTAGGTCTAGGCTGGCTTGGTGAACCAACGATCGAAAGGCTATTATGGCCTGTATTTGAAAAGTTCAAATTACAGCCTTCGATTACCCAAATTCTCTCATTTATTATCGCCTTTTCTGTTGTAACATTTTTACATGTTGTCATTGGCGAGTTAGCTCCAAAAACATTTGCCATTCAGAAAGCAGAAGCTATTACTCTAAGCTTCGCAAAGCCATTAATTTGGTTTTATAAAATTATGTTTCCATTTATATGGGCATTAAACAATTCAGCTAGATTTGTAGCCGGATTATTTGGATTAAAGCCAGTTTCTGAACATGAAATAGCTCACTCTGAAGAAGAATTAAGAATTATCCTTTCAGAAAGCTTGAAAAGTGGCGAAATAAATCAATCTGAGTATAAATACGTAAACAATATCTTTGAATTTGATAATCGCATCGCTAAGGAGGTCATGGTACCACGAACCGAAATCATCAGTTTAGATGAGAATGCCACTCTGTCTGAAGTTCTAGAGGTGATCATGAACGAAAGATATACAAGATATCCAGTAACTGGTGGAGATAAAGATACAATACTTGGCCTTATCAATGTTAAAGAAATCCTTACAGACTGTATTCGAAAAAAATGCCAAGATGAAAAGCCAGTCATTCAATATATAAAACCTGTAATAATGGTGATTGAAACAATCCCTATTCACGACCTGCTTCTAATGATGCAAAAAAATCGCTCTCACATGGCGATATTATTTGATGAGTACGGAGGGACTGCTGGACTAGTAACTGCTGAGGATATCCTTGAGGAAATAGTCGGTGAAATTCGTGATGAGTTCGATACTGATGAACTTCCATTCGTGCAAAAGATTGACAAAGACCATTATATACTAGACGCGAAGCTCCTTATTTCAGAAACCAATGATTTACTTGGAACGAATCTGGATGAAGTTGAGGTAGATACAATTGGCGGTTGGATTCTTACCCAAAAATTTGATCTGGAAAAGGGGGATGCCATTGAACATGAAGGGTTTCAATTCATCATTAAGGAAATAGAAGGCCATCATATTCTATATATTGAAGTTAAAAAAGCAGATGCAGATTCACCAATGGATCTTAAATACTAAATGTATAGTTATTTTTACTAGCTACTTCATTTTTTTGAGATCCATTTTGATTTGCCTTTGGTTATTATCTGAAAATTGAAATCATAATTGCCGTTTTTTAAAAATAAATTAAAGTAATTAATCTTATCAAAACTGTTACGTTTGACTGTATGGTTTTATGTAACATATAATAATTTTAGGAAGCTATACTCAAGAAAAGTGAATAAAATTCTTATATTGGGGTGATTTGATGGGGCAGTTTATCGTATTGGCGAATTAGCGAATATTGCAAACCTTTCGAAACGAACTATTGATTATTATACAAATATGGGGCTAATTCAAGCCAAGCGGACAAAATCAAATTATCGAATGTATTCCGAGGAAGTCCTTATAGATCTTAGATTTATAGAGGAATGCAAGAATATGCATATTCCGCTCGATGAGATTAAGAGAAAGCTAGAATTAAAGTCTAATACCATTATGCATACAAGGGATGTAGAGAGGCAAATTGATGCAGTAACCCAGCAAATTAAGCAGCTTCATAACGAGATAACTGTATTGCTTCCATTAATTAGTCGCTTGGATGAAGAGCAAAAAGGTGACCTCTCTAAAAAGCTTAATACAGAAGGAACAACATTAATCAAGTCCCTTGTAAGCTTAACTAGTTAATTTATTTTCCATATTATCAGGAGGTGACTCCTTACCCGAATATTCGGGCTAAGGGAACTTATTTGGACATATTAAACTTGGTTATTATTGCCATTTTAATTGCTTTGACGGCATTTTTTGTTACTTCAGAATTTGCCATTGTTAAAATTAGAAGTTCAAGGATTGATCAGTTAGTTGAAGAAGGAAATAAAAGTGCAATACAAGTAAAGAGAGTGATTAGCAATCTCGACGAATATTTATCAGCCTGTCAGCTGGGAATTACGATTACTGCGTTAGGGATTGGGTGGCTTGGAGAAGAAACGATTACTCATATTCTCCATTCATTATTTGGCGAACTAAATATTCCAAGTTCCGCTTCACATATCCTTTCTATCGGCCTTGCCTTTGTATTGATTACCTTCTTACATGTCGTTGTAGGAGAGCTAGCACCTAAGACGCTTGCCATTCAGAAAGCTGAATTCGTTGCCTTAATGACAGCAAGGCCATTAATTTTGTTTTATAAACTAATGTATCCATTCATTAAGATGTTGAATGGCTCAGCACGTTTTATTACTGGATTATTTGGCTTAAAGCCTGCAAACGAACACGAACTAGCTCACTCAGAGGAAGAACTTCGCATTATTTTATCTGAAAGCTATCAAAGTGGTGAAATCAACCAATCAGAGTTTAAGTATGTAAATAAAATCTTTGATTTTGATGACCGAATTGCGAAAGAAATAATGGTTCCTCGAACAGAAATCGTTTCTTTCTCAAAGGATGATACATTAGAAGAATTTTTAGAAACTGTTTATGAAGAAAAGTTCACTCGCTATCCTATTATTGACGGCGATAAGGACCATATTATCGGAATGGTTAATATTAAGGAAGTGATGACTGACTTAATTAAAAATAGGCAAGTCACTTCGAATAGGCTCGAAGATTATACACGCCCAATAATACGCGTAATTGATACGATACCAATTCATGATCTTCTTCTTAAAATGCAAAAAGAAAGAATTCATATGGCGATCCTAATGGATGAGTATGGAGGTACTTCTGGACTTGTGACAGTTGAAGATATTCTTGAAGAAATTGTAGGGGAAATTCGTGATGAGTTCGACATGGATGAGGTTCCTGAGGTTCGTAAAATAAGTGAAGACCATTATATAATCGATTCCAAAGTGCTTGTAAGTGAAGTAAGTGACTTACTTGGTATTGATATCAATGATGAAGATGTAGATACAATCGGTGGATGGATTTTAACGGAGAATTATGAAGCTAAGCAAGGAGATGTAATTCCTTTAGACTCTTATGCTTTCAAGATTGTGGATATGGAAGACCATCATATTAAATATATAGAGGTAACAAAGCAAAATAAAGATGAGAAGTCACAACCACTTCCGTTAACAGAATCACAAGTTGTTTAAGATGTCACTAAATTAAGAAAGGGTGTCTCCTATGTCGATTTTTCGGCCTAGAGACACCCTTTCTTTCTTACTTCATAGGAATGCGAATTGTAAATTTCGTGCCTTCCCCTTTTATACTGCTAACTTCAATATTTCCATTATGCAGATGGACAAGCTGCTTTACAATGGATAATCCAATCCCAAATTCACCAAAAGATTGTCCAGTTCTTGAGACATCGGCTTTATAAAAACGATGCCAGATAGACTCAATTTCTTCTGGATCAATCCCTATGCCCGTATCCTCAATTTCTATGATTATTTTCTCCTCATCCTCTTTCCCTTTTAGGAAAATTCGACCATTTTCTGTGAACTGATTACTGTTCTTAACGATATTAATTAAAATTTGGATAAGTCGATCGTAATCAGCAAATACCATTATGTGATCATCACATGAGACAGTTATTTGATTATTTTTTTCCAGCGTCTGCATGATTAATTGATCTTTTACAATCTCAAGCACTTCAGCTAAGTTTATTTCTACTTTATTAAGCTTTAGTTGATTGGAACGAATCTTTTCATAATCTAGATTTTCATTCACAAGGCGTATTAATCTTTTTGCTTCACGATCAATTAAATCCATCCCTCTTCCAATATCCTCTTCTGTAATTAATTGATTTTTTATCCCTTCAGCAAGACCGCTAATTGTTGTTAGAGGCGTACGCATTTCGTGGGACACATCCGCAATAAATTTCCTCCGTCTATTTTCCAGCCGCTCAATTTCCTCATTGGATCCCTTTAATTTTTCCGCCATTTCATTAAAATCTTTAGCGAGATGTCCAATTTCATCCATGGAAGTATCCGGAACATGAACATCATAATTTCCAGCTGATATCATCGAAGTGGCATTACGAATATCCTTAATTCGTTTGATTAAACTTTTGGAAAATACAAGACTTATTAAAATCGATGCCGATAATGAAATAACAATCGTGTACAATAAGAATTTATTTAATTGGCTGATCATTTTCATTGTCCCTGTAATAGGTGACAGCAATAGGATTCCCCCTGTCAACCTATCGCCATCCATAAGCGGTATAGCTACAAGCGACACTTCCTGACCAAATCTTTTAATATCATGCTTTACTGACACTTTATTTCCTTTTGATATCTCTTTCCACTCACTCTCAGTTAACTGTATTAATGGCGAACTTTGTAATTTGGGATAAACTACTTTTCCCTCATTATTAAAAAGGAGATATTTTATATGTCTTGTATCTAGCAGCTGACTATACTCAGCCAGGAATTGATCTTCCCCTTCCATGCGAACAGTCAATTCCTTCAATATTTGATCCCCGTACGCTTCTAGCTCCTCAACCTTGTTTTGAAAAATATAACTTTCTACAAATTGTGAAAATGACAGAGTTAAAATGATAAAGGCTAGAATGAGAATACTAATATGACTAATTAGGAGCTGGTAGAAAAATTTAATCTTCATTACCAGCCACCGTTTCATCAAATTTATAGCCGATTCCCCATACCGTTTGGATAAATGGCTGCTGAGGCGTTCCAATCTTTTTTCTTAAGCGTTTGATATGGACATCCACAGTGCGCTCATCCCCATAAAACTGATATCCCCAAACACGATCTAATAGCTGCTCCCGTGAAAAAACCTGCTTTGGATTTTTCACAAAGTAATAGAGCATATCAAATTCCTTAGGGGTTAGATTTGAAAGAAGCTGGCCGTTATAATAAACCTCTCGTGAATCCTTACTAATTCTAAAATATTGGCTTGTAATAACATTTCCCTCATCCTTCTCTGAGGCTTCCGTTTGATAACGTCTAGTAACTGCTTTTATTCTTGCCATAAGAGCGAGGGGGCTAAATGGTTTAGTTACATAATCATCTGCTCCCATTTCAAGACCTAGTACTTGATCAGAATCACTGTCCTTTGCTGTTAGCATAATAATCGGCACTTGACTGAGCTCTCTTATTTTTCTGCAAAGTGTTACTCCATCCATAATTGGAAGCATCCAGTCAACAATAATTAAATCCCATTTCTCCTTATTAAATCGCTCGAAGCCCTCTTGACCATTATGAACAAATAATCCTTTATAGCCTTCTTTCATAAAAAACATTTCTAGCATGGAACATACACTTTCATTATCTTCCACAACAAGTATTTTCATAAATGAATGCACCTTCCTATATTGAATCCCATTATCTTATATTTAAACGAACTCTCCTCTATTTTACAATAAATATTACTTTCTCGTTTTTACCTTTAAAAGCAGCCCAATTTTTCCCACATTTGTTTATGATTTTTGGACATGATATACCCGTAGACTATTATTGTCAAAAAGGAGAGCAAAATAATGAAAAAGAATATCATGATTCCATGTACAATAATCTTCATGCTATTTGGATCAATCCTATGGCAAGCTCCACGTACAACCTACGCAGAACAAAACACAGAACTGGAACAACATCATCATGACTTTATTACAAAAGAGGATTTTCAACGTCTTTTGGACAAAGGCTATTCGAAAAAGGATATTCTTAAAGCCGCGCATATTGCCAAATACGCAAATAAAAAAACGGACGATGTCTTAAAAATCTATAAAGAAAACGATTCCTCCTGGAAAAAAACCGCAGAGCACTATGGACTTGATATGAAAAAGCTAAAGGAAGAGTGCCATGAGCATAAGGAAAAATTTTTAGAAGAGCATAAAGAAATCGTTATCGAAAACGTAGCCGAATTCTCTGGGAAAACAAAGGGAGAAATTCAGGCTTGGTTAGATGAAGGCATTCCCTTCAGATTTATTTTGGTTGGTGCGGCAATGGCGAAAGCAAGTAATAAGGATTTAGCAGAAGTAATCAAGTTAAAAAAAGAAGGACTATCGTTTAAGGATATTAAGCAAAAGCTCAATATTGATAGCGAAAAAATGCGTGATGAAATGAAGGCATTAATGAAAAATATTAAAGATGATATTAAAGATTGACATTATGATATTTTTTTCATAAAAATTGCTTTTTGGATTTGCTGGCAAAAGTTCGGAATACTTTACGAACACTTGGCCCACGGGCATTCTATTACGGAAAAGACTGCCTAATCAAAGGCAGTCTTTTCACCCTATGAAAGATAAATAAAATATCCAATAAATGCAATACATAATCCGTACATAATAGGGTGAATTGCTTTTGCTTTACCTAATGCAAGCATGGTAATAGGATATAGTACGAACCCAAATGCGATTCCAGTTGCTACACTAAATGTCAATGGCATCATTAGAATCGTTGCAAAAACTGGAATGGCAATTTCAACTTTACCCCACTCGATATTCTTAACCTCCATTGCCATCAATGCACCTACAATGATTAGTGCTGGCGCGGTAACCTCTGCTGTAACGACACTTAATAACGGAGAGAAGAATAACGCAATAATAAAACAGCCCGAAATTATCACAGATGTGAAACCAGTTCTGCCTCCCGCAGCTATTCCTGCTGTGGATTCTATCATTGAGGCAGTAGTGGATGTTCCTAAAATAGCGCCGATAACCGTTGCGCTTGAATCAGCAATAAGTGCTTTTCCAGCATTCGGTATTTCATTATTTTTCATTAGTCCAGCCTGGCTCGCAATAGCAATCAGTGCACCAGCTGTATCAAAGAAGGCGACAAATAAAAAAGTAAAAATAACGGCTATCATACTCGGAGTAAAGATTTGATCAAGATGTAAAAAAACTTCTCCAAATGTTGGCTCAAGACTTGGAATGGCACCAATTATTTTTTCTGGTTTATCAATGATCCCAGCAAACATACCGATGATTGCAGAAATCGCCATACCTAAGAAAATAGCTCCTTTAACTCCCCTTACAATCAGGATAACAGTTAGAATAAAACAAAAGATCGCTAACATCGTGCCTGCCGATTTTAAATTTCCGATTGAAACAAATGTGCCTTCATTCCCAACAATAAGACCAGCATTCTTTAAACCAATGAAGGCGATAAAAAAACCAATCCCTGCTCCTATTGCATGCTTTAAATCTTTCGGAATTACATTGATTATTTTTTCACGGATTTTTAGGAGACTTAAAATAACAAATAAAATACCTGATATAAAAACTCCAGTTAGTGCGGTTTGCCACGGAATGCCCATACCTATACAAACTGAAAAAGTAAAAAAGGAATTCAGCCCCATGCTTGGCGCTATTCCTATGGGGTAATTTGCCAGCAGGCCAATTAATAAAGAGCCAATAATGGCTGATAGGGCTGTTGCCGTAAACACAGCACCCTTATCCATCCCCGCTTGGCTTAAAATGATAGGATTCACAATTAATATATAAGACATTGATAAAAAGGTCGTTAAGCCTGCTATTGTTTCCTGTTTATAAGACGTACCTCTTTCTTGGAACTGAAAAAACTTTTCCATTGCCCCTTCTCCTTCTTATAAAAATGAAAAAAGCCTCGCATTGAGCGAAGCTGCAAAAATACATGGGAGAAAAATAGCCTTCTAAATATTTTAGTTAGCTAAATTCATTCCTCTGTAGTCAAGCTATTTACGGCAGCTCGGTAGAAACGTCCAGTCCTTATTACTAGACATATACAGGTCAAAATAATTCTAAAATAATATTTTATTCATTCTAACACCATGAATAAACCCCGTCAATTTAACTATTTTTTCTGATATATGAAAGGCGAAAGGACTGCTCAATTAATGAACAGTCCTTCATAAATCTTGCTATACTGCTTGATTTTCTTGATTAGCGCTTGAAAATACGACATGCTTTGGAAGCTTGGAAAGAACTAATTGAAAATGGCCTTTTGAAGTATGAACGGTAATGTTCATGCTTTCGTCTTTATCCAAAGAGAGGATTGCATTTTGTTGGACTATTTGCGGTTCCATATCTAATTCAATTCCATAGTTAGACATATTTACTAAGTATATTCCATTATGTAAATTTAAAAATTCACTGACAGAAGCTTTTGCTAATTCATCTATCTCTGTTAATTCCTCTTCAGCATAGATAGACGCAATCTCCAAGAAGATCTTTTCATCCGCAGCAATTGCTGTAAGCAGGAGTTCTTCTCCCTTTATTTCTTGAGTTACTAGCCAATCCACCTTCAATTCAGAAGTGACTGGGTTCAATTCTATGTAAGCTTGCTCATCAATAAAACGAATCATATTTTTCACGAATAATGACAAATATTGAGCATACTCTTGTTTTTCTGTTTCGGCTAAATGGATAATATTTTTAACGATAGCATCAATATCACCATTCTTAATAGCTTCAAAGCTTTCATCAGATAAACTATACATTCTTTTATAATCATTTAATGCCTTTGAGAACGCATCCATCGTCATATAATTTTGATCAACAATGGCTTGAGCAAGTAATAAATGATTGTTTTTTTGCACATTAAGCATATATTCCACTTGTTCATTGGATAAAAACCCTAGTTCAACTGCAATTTCTCCAAACCGTTTATCCTGTTGCTTTTGCCTTTCATGAACTGCTTCAACTTGAGCAGTAGTCAGCAGGCCTTCATCAACTGCAATAACACCGAATTTCACATGGGTTGTTTTTTGAAGCTCTAGAGCTGCTTTAAGCTGTTCGGAGGTAATCATCTCCTTATTTAATAAATAATGTCCGAAGTATTGACTAAACATGGGTAGGATCCTCCTTTTCGCCTTTAATAACTTTTTCAATAATTGAAGTAACAGCTTCAAGCGTGATTGGCTTTTGGATAAAATCGTATGCACCTCTATCAAGTGCTTTTTTCAAATGCGACTGTGTCCCAGCAGAGGAAGCCATGACTACTTTAATATTTGGTTGTTCTCTCATTATTTCCTCTAAAGCCTCAATACCATCTTTTCCTGGCATGACAATGTCCATAAAAATCAAATCAGGCAGAAAAGAACTAGCCTTTTGAACAGCCTCTACTCCATTTTCAGCTTCTTCGATTTCCTTACACTTACATACTTCTAATATATTTTTTAGTTTTTTCTTTATTAATGCAGAATCATCACAAATTAATACTTTCAATTGATTTTGCATGATGAGTCACTCCTAACTTTGTTGATATAGGATAAAAGTTCTACATTTTATAACAAATCCCTTTCTGAAATGAAAAATATATTCATTTATTACTAATTTTTTTGTAACATTTTCGACATGAGTAAACACTCCAACAACTGAATAAAAACAAATAGTGTTATAATAAAATGGTAATATAAGAAATTAAATGACATAACTCGATTAAGTAAAGGTGATTTTTCGAGAATTTTTTCAAATAAAGTATTACGAATCGCAATCATAATATTTTGGAGGAACTCTATGACTGAATCAAATGAAACTGTGCCCGCTCAGACTATTCATAAAGGCTTAACAAAAGCCAAAATCGCTAAAATCATATTTTTTATATGTGTTGGCTCTGTTTTAATGGGTGTGAGCATCGAAGAATTTTTAGTACCAAATAAAATTCTGGATGGAGGCATTACTGGTATTTCCATCATACTTTCGCATTTAACTGGCGTTAATCTGGGCTTATTTATCTTCATTTTGAATATCCCCTTTTTCTATATAGGCTATAAACAGATTGGTAAAACCTTTGCTCTTTCCACTTTATTAGGGATTACTGTCCTTTCCGTTTCAACTACCCTTCTTCATGATGTTCCCGTTTTTACAAAAGATCCCCTTCTTGCAACCGTTTTCGGAGGTGTAACTTTAGGTGCAGGGGTAGGAATTGTCATTCGATATGGTGGTTCCTTAGATGGTACTGAAATATTAGCGATTATTGCGAATAAAAGACTGCCATTTTCCGTCGGTGAAATTGTCATGTTTTTCAATGTTTTTATTTTTATATCTGCAGGGTTTGTTTTTGGCTGGAACCGTGCCATGTATTCTGTTTTAGCTTACTTCATTGCCTATAAAACCATCGATCTTGTGATGCAAGGACTTGATGAATCAAAATCGGCTTGGATAATAAGTGAAAATCACCAATTAATCGGAGAGGCAATATTAGCTAGACTGGGCCGTGGAGTTACATATTTAAATGGAGAAGGGGCATACACTGGAGATAATAAAAAAGTCATTTTCTGTGTGATTACTCGTTTAGAGGAGGCCAAACTAAAGTCAATAGTGGAGGAACTTGATTCTAATGCATTCCTTGCAGTAGCTAATATAACCGAGGTTAGAGGTGGACGATTTAAGAAGAAATCGATACATTGATATCAGCAAGGGTACCTCCATATGATTTGTGCACCTTTGCTTTATTTTTGATAAAGATTATTTATTACTTGTCGAAAAGCAATTTATAAAGCCTTATCATTTGATATTTCATCATAAAAACTGTATATTTTTTTATTTGGAAGAAAGGAAAGGTGAAAATGGGAAAAACGCATAAGAAAGAAAGTAAAAAACATATTATTTACCGTTACATCATGTTATTGGTTGGCGCTTCATTAGCTGCCTTATCAATTGAATTGTTTTTAATTCCTAATTCCATCATTGATGGAGGAATAATCGGGATCTCCTTGCTTGTGAACCATCTAACAAATATTAGTTTTGGAATTCTTGTATTCCTTTTTAATGTTCCTTTTCTATATTTTGGATATAAACAAATTGGGAAAAACTTCACTTTTTCTTCTCTTTTTGGCATTGTTGCATTAGCTATCATTGAACCTCAATTGCATCATCTCTCTGCATTTACTCAAGAACCATTATTAGCTACCGTGTTTGGAGGATTATTACTCGGTATAGGGGTTGGCACTGTGATCCGTCATGGCGGAGCTTTAGACGGAACGGAAATTCTCGGAATCTTATTGACGAAAAAGCTTCCTTTTTCTATCGGGGAGTTTGTCATGTTTTTTAATATCTTCGTATTTAGCTGGGCAGGCTTTGTATTAGGATGGGAGCAAGCGATGTATTCAATCATAACCTACTATATAGCTTCGAAAATGATTGATACGGTTGTTCAAGGATTTGAAGGCGATACAAAAGCCGTCATCGTTGTTTCTGACCATTATGAAGAAATCTCTGACGCTATCATCGGACGCTTGGGCCGCGGTGTAACGAAATTAAAGGGCAAGGGCGGCTTTAAAGACAATGATAAAGATGTAATCTACGTTGTGGTTACCCGCTTAGAAATATCCAAGCTTAAAAGCATCGTCGGCGAAATCGATCCAAATGCTTTTACAACAATTATGGATACGCAGGAAGCCCATGGAAGTAAATTTAAATCTGCGATCCATTAGTAGATGACAAAAAACAACGACACTCAATAAAATGTCGTTGTTTTTTGTATTTTATAGATACTTCCGATGAATCCCTTTCCCATCATACGAAAACAACATATTCTTTCCTTCTACAATCGTTTCAATATGGACACTTCTGCCCCATAGCTGATGGACATATGGGAGAACTTTTTCTAAATATTTGAGGTCAAGCTCAACGCCTTCGAACCAGTGCTTTAAATATAGCTCTCCATTTTTTAGATAATCCCCGTCATTGACTGTTAAATATGGAAAACCCCCGTTTACGCGCATATTGACAAGCTGATCACGGACATTCTCCCATTGCTTGTCAACAACCTTGTAATCCTTCCCCTGTTTCTGGAAAAAATACATATCTTCCTTCATGACAAGGTCCTTTGTTAAATAATTGCGTAAGAAAGATATATCTGACTCGATTTCACGCACTTCGAACATTTTTTCCCTGCCTGTTCCAGGTTCCACTCCACGCTTTTTCATCTTGTCTGTCGGATTATTATATCGTTCTTCTATATCCTCAAAGATCTTTAAGCCTATATAATATGGATTTATGCTTGTTCTTGACGGCTGGACAACACCAGCATTAAGCTTTGCAAATTCTAATGACTCTCCACTCGTTAAATCCATTTCTCGTAAGATCCGCTGATGCCAGTACAATGCCCAGCCATCCTTTCGTAAAGATGTTTTATTTAAAAGAACAAATGTTCATCGCATTTTGAAGTATTACAACTAATGGGTATTAAAGCTTCGGAAGTTTAAGTACAATCCTTCATATGATTTGAATACAAGGTTATTTTCTGAATTCACAAAAAATCCAAACTTACAATAGAGGTTTTTACTATTATTACTGTAAAATAGATACAAAAGGGGGTATTTAAATGAAATACAATATGTTACTCATTATTTTTCCACTTGTAATGGTTGGCTGTTCCTTTAGTACATCGACAGAATCACTTACAGATGAGATCATAACCCCAGATATTGAAAAAATTGAAGATGTTGGTTCCGAAATGATAACACATCACCATATGTACGATAATATGGATAGAGGAAATCATGATTATGTAGATAAAACATTGGTGATTGACCCAAATGAGTCAGAAATTTTTAGAGGAGATGTTGTTTTCTTCATTAATGAGGATGGAGAAAAAGACTTATCAAGAGTGGTTGCACTTCCTAACGAGACAATTAAAATAAGTAATAGTCAGATCTTTATTAATGACAAGAAATTAGATACCTTTTATGGAAAAGCACACAGAGTTGGTTTAGATAAGGATAGCTATTTTAAAATGATGGATAAAGAAGGAAATGACTACGATAAAGAAGTTATGAAAAAGGTATTTGATTATAATTTAAAAGAAAAAAAACTTGCTGAAAACGAATATTATGTGATCAGCGATGATTGGTTAAGAGGTAATATGAAGGTGTTAAACAGAGAGACAGTTATTGGTAAAGTTATTGGTTACACTAAATAATATATTATTTAGGCATCGGATAATTCGATGTCTTATTTTTTTAATTTAAAGCTTTTTTCATTAAGCACAAAAGGAAATTGTAATCCGCTTTTGTTGAAGAATCGCTCTTTTAGCTAAATTGCAGAAGTGGTTTTAAATTTTTTAAATCCCCAACTACACAACCCAAAAATTAAACCCGATGTAAAGAAAAACGAGTGAAATAACATTGCTTCTGAAGAAAAAGGATTTATACCACCAAAAGATAATGTGATAAATAATGTTGGTATAAAAAATACCAACATGCAACCAATAGGATAGAGTAGTCCTTTAAATTTTTTTGTCCTCTTATCAATAAAATAAATAACTCCTAAGTAAATAGGAACCGAAACTAAGAAGAACATAATACCACCCCAAAATAAAACAGATACCATATCACCGCCTAATGATTGCTCCCAAACAATTTTTAATGTGAGGGTATAAGCGAAAAAGCCTCCAATAAAAGACAATAACGGGGTAAATACATATAAGTAAAAATTCACCATTTTATCTCTTCCCTTCAGGAATACAATTTATATTGTTACGTTAACCTGCTTCAGTATTATAATAAGTTTCTTGAAAAAGAGTGATAATCCTTCTTGGATTTACGCACCCATTAGATAAATTAAAGAGGTTAAAAAAGGATTATACCCTAACATTCCCCCTTTTCTGACTATTGTTTTTTATTTTTAACATCGAGTTAGCATTCTGAAATTCATATGGCACTTTCAATTCTTTAACTGTACAGCCATTATCAATCAGATTACTTACTAATTGATCTAAATGCACATATCTTTTTCCTTCTAAATCAACTAAAGGAAAAATACGAACTTCCTCTTTCGTAACCCTCAATAATTCAATTACTTTTTCGATATGAAATTGTTAATTTAATCTATCTGCATACACAAATAGAAAATGTGCAAGTGAAGAATATCAAATTCTTCATTTTTAAACGGTAATAAAGGTAAATTGACAGGAATATATCTTTCGCTGGATTCCCTCATATTTTAGTGGCTCACATTACTTACCTCAACCATAAACAGTTCAGAATTAAGGCTATTTCATATTTGAAGCGAATAAATAATGATAAGATAAATAAAAGAAATTAAGAATGGAGGAAACTATAGAGATTGGAATTGGAAATTATATTAAAAGAAAATTGATAACAACTTTTGTCACAATCATGCTATCTTCAATCATATTAGCTTCTTATGGAGTATTAAAAGGTACTTTAGAAGGAGTAACTAATTCAAGTAATGAATTTGTTACTTGGTTTATTCTTCTAATTTTTTATATCGGTATTATTGTCTTTATTTACGGAAATATAGTTTCTATTTGCACTGAGTTTTTGCAAAATAAATACTTTAAAAAATACAATTGGTTATATGTAATAATTCTAGGTATTTTCGGATTAATCCCTGGGTTATTTTTCCAAGTAAATACATTTGCCCTATACGGTATCATGGCTGCATTGTTATATGCAATTGTAGATAAATGGCTATATAAAAGAATTTCAGAAAGTAAAAGCATAATAATGTTTATTATCGTACCTGTTATATTCTTTTTTCTAATGTGGGCATATTTCAATTTAGATTCTTGAATAAATAATAAAGAATTATTAACAAATTTAAAATAACACTATTTCTTGATTGGTTTGGATGGGGAGGAACTGGTTTCTTTTGCAACAAGACACTAAAATAGACCAAGCGTAATTGCTTGGTCTACCTCATATAAATCATATCATAAAGGGCAAATTCATTTTCATACTCGTTTTGTTACAAATACTTCCTATGAATCCCTTTCCCATCGTAGGTAAACAGCATATTTTTAGCTTCTACAATCGTTTCAATATGGACACTTCTGCCCCATAGCTGATGGACATATGGGAGAACTTTTTCTAAATATTTGAGGTCAAGCTCAACGCCTTCGAACCAGTGCTTTAAGTATAGCTCACCATTTTTTAGATAATCCCCGTCATTGACTGTTAAATATGGAAAACCCCCGTTTACGCGCATATTGACAAGCTGATCACGGACATTCTCCCATTGCTTGTCAACAACCTTGTAATCCTTCCCCTGTTTCTGGAAAAAATACATATCTTCCTTCATGACAAGGTCCTTTGTTAAATAATTGCGTAAGAAAGATATATCTGACTCGATTTCACGCACTTCGAACATTTTTTCCCTGCCTGTTCCAGGTTCCACTCCACGCTTTTTCATCTTGTCTGTCGGATTATTATATCGTTCTTCTATATCCTCAAAGATCTTTAAGCCTATATAATATGGATTTATGCTTGTTCTTGACGGCTGGACAACACCAGCATTAAGCTTTGCAAATTCTAATGACTCTCCACTCGTTAAATCAATTTCTCGTAAGATCCGCTGATGCCAGTACGATGCCCAACCTTCATTCATGATTTTTGTTTCGAGCTGAGGCCAGAAATAAAGCATTTCTTCACGCATCATTGTTAAGATATCTCGCTGCCAATCTGATAATTCTCTACTGTAGCTTTCGATAAATAATAGTAAATCCTTCTCAGGGTGCGGGGGAAATTTCTTTTTCTTCTTTATTTGCTCATTCTTCTTATTACTTCGATCATCAAGTTTCCATAAATCATCATATGGAGAGGATATAACGGTATCCTCCTCTTCATCATCGTTATCATCCATATTCCAAGCAAGATTTGGCCGCATTAATGAGGGATCAATATGCTCCTCAATAGCTAGAACAGCATCAAGAAAGGTTTCCACTTCTTTTTTTCCATGCAAAATTTCATATTGTCTAATTCTCTCTGCTGTAGCCGCCATACTTTCCACCATGTCGCGTTTAGTGTTCTGAAAACGAACATTATTTTTGAAAAAATCACAATGTGCTAAGACATGTGCGACAATTAGTTTATTTTGGATAAGTGAATTGGAGTCGAGCAAAAAGGCGTAGCATGGATTAGAGTTGATAACGAGCTCATAAATCTTTGAAAGCCCAAGATCATAATGAAGCTTCATTTTGAAAAACTGTTTACCAAAACTCCAATGGGAAAATCGTGTCGGCATTCCATAGGCACCGAATGTATAAATAATGTCTGCTGGACAAATTTCATAGCGCATCGGATAAAAATCTAATCCAAAGCCTTTAGCGATTTCAGTAATTTCCTCAATGGCATAGTTCAGCTTCTTACTTCCCTCTTCGATCATTCCCTACTCCCCCTTTTTGTTCTTATCACAATCTATGTAAAAATGGTTAGATTGATGAATTGGAGTTGAAGAACAAAGAAAAAAGCAGGAGTATTTTCCCTCCCGCTTTTCCTCTTAATCATCGTATTCTACATTTAATTTCGGTAATTCATTATTTTTCCTAATTCAAACAAAAGAGGCAAGAGAATAAATATTCTCTTACCCCTTTTGTTCTTCTACAGTCATTTTTAAAAACTTTTTATTATGTAGACTATGCCATATTTTCACTATTACTGTGACAGGTTTAGTATCCTTTTTCACTTGAAAAGCAAAGGAATCCATAACATCTGTATCAGAAACCTTTTGCCTTCCTTTATACTGATATTCTACAACATCCACACCTGGGTAGTCCTCTTTTACGACTTCGATTGCGATCCGGCCGTATTTTTCGTAATCTGGCTGTTCTGCATTAGCTTTAGCCATAATTCCTGAGCTCATGAATAAGCCAACCATCATAATTATTAAGAAGATCCTTTTCATCAAATTCCTCCAATAAGAATAACTTTTCCTTTATTATCTGTATCCCTTCATTTTTTATGTAAGATAATTATCTATTTAGGCTAGCGATATTTTTTTAGTTTTTATACAGGTAAAAGATGAAAACCCTTTAAAATCAATATGTCCAACATTTACAGAGCCGATTTTCTTCGAAAAGTCATAAGCTATATTCAACTCCTTAAAGAGGAGGAAGGGACAAATGAATAAATTAGATTATGACCGAGCGCTATATTATACACATCGGTCCGAATGGGATAATTTGTTAATTTTGATGGTGCGAACCGAAGATCAATTTCTTTCGAAAAAAATCGAATACTTTCTGCATGCCTATAATTTCGAAAAAGATTACTCCATCATCGAAAAACATTTATATTCTTTACTCAGATACATCGAACATGCAAATGATGCTTCATTTAACGAATTGTCTGTTACGTTATAACCAGTTGCCTTAAAAAAGATTTTGCAGGAATTCCACCAATAATTAAAACACGGTTCCAAAAGAGGACCGTGTTTTTTAAATAATGTTATTTTAAATATCCCTGTTGATTTCCGCTGCAGTCACTCGCCTTCCGTTCCAATCAACAACAAATAGCATTATCAACATTGAGCTTTAACACTGCCTTAAATAAAATAAAGTAAATTATTTAAACCAGTCCTTACCCATCCATTGTATTCGAGACACTGAGCATTTTTTTCCGCTTCATCTTACGCTCAGTTATGAAGACAATCAGAAAAGAAGCTGTTATTAAAATAGTCAATAAATAAAAACTCATTGAAATATTATTCGAAGAGGCAAACTGGGTAAATGCTATTAATAGCACAACTCGAATACCTAGGCCAACTGCTCTAAATAAACTATCGACTCTTCCAATTATGTTATTTGGAACAACCTCCATTAAAAAGGAATTCCTTGCCACCCTTGTTCCCGCATTTCCGAATGCCAATAAAACTGTCAATATAAAAAAGGAAGGGATACTTTTAACAAACAATATCATCGCAATTCCAATCAAGTAAATCAACACAGTCACTACAATGGATCGTGTATTTCCTAATTTACCTGCTAAAAAGGGAATTATGATGCCAGCAACTGCAGCTCCGATTCCATAAACCATGCTTTGCATTCCATATATGGAGGCATCTTCCTTTAGTACATCTGCTACATAGACCGGGAAAACGTAATTAGTAACCATTACTCCAATAAATGGCATAAAAGAAGCTAATAAAAACCAAAACAAGATGCGATTATTTTTCATATAGTTGTATCCTTCTGTTAGCTTAATCCAATAGGGCCCATTAGCAGATTGTTTAAGCTTAGGGGAATATGGTACAGCATTAAACAATATGAAAGAACATAAAAAAGTAATGGCATCGAATAATAACAACCAATGCAATTGCACAAAAGAAACAAGCATCGCTGCAACTGCCCCCGCAATAACACTTGATAATTGACTTTGGATTTCCATCATTCCATTTAATGTTTTATAAACGGATTTGTCAAAAATCTCCTGGTTAAATGCAAAAATAGCTGGATAAAACAATGTGTAGTAAAGGCTTCCTGTTCCGTATAAAATAACATAATGCCAAATTCGATAGTCTAGTCCTAATAATCCTATCGCAAAAAAAGGAATGACAATCAAAAAACCAATGGCCTCACCAAATAATAATATTTTTTTCCTAGAAAATCGATCAACAAGATGACCAATCCATGGAGTGAAAATAAAATTGATAATTGTCATTAAAATGGTAATATAACCAAAAGTTTTTCCCCTATCAATTTCAGTAACTAGCAGCCAAGGAATGGCTATCATTGTTATCCCTGACCCAATTGATGAAAGAACGTTGGCAAAAAGTATAAAATAAAATCGGCGATCACGGTACAATCTATTCATAGTTGGAACCTCTACATGCCTTTCATATGAACATAGCCGTTCATATAAATATGAAGTTCATTCATCAATTGATCGACAAGTGCTGCGGATTCTTCATGAAGCCATTCGTTTTCGTAATCAAAGCAATGAGGATCAAGAACTAGCTGTCTCGGAATCACATTTGCATTCAACCCTCTTCCGACGAGCCTCATATTACCTAAAGCATTGATCCCTCCTTTTCCTCCACCAGCTACAGCAAGTAAGGCAACTGGCTTATGTGCGAATTGTTCACTGCCAAGATAATCAAGAGCATTTTTTAAAGCTCCACTCATGCCGCTATGGTACTCAGGGGAAGCTAGGATAATGCCATCAGAATCTGCAATCTTCTTGCGAAGACTTTTTACAGCAGGCAATTGTGCCTGATCTTCATCACCATTATATAGAGGAAGTTCCTGTTTACTTAGGTCGATTAACTCCGCACCATATTTTTTTGCAATAAAGCGGGAAGCAATACCTGTTCGACCCTTTTTCCTTGGACTACCATTTATTACTGTCAGTTTCATCTTCAATCTCTCCTTAGTCATTATCCGGTTACAATTTAAAGTAAAAATAGCACTTCATATACTCAGTATAGGGAGAGATTGTACCGTTAACATCGCCAGATAGAATGAGCTTATTCTACATCATTAGTTTGATTCATTTAGCCCTATTTACGACTTTAGTCTTAATTTTACAAAATTTCTAGCTAATCAAACCATTACGTACGGCATATAGTGCCGCTTGGGTCCGATCAGCAAGCTCCAGCTTTGATAGAAGATTGGAGACATGTGTTTTAACCGTTTTTTCTGTAATAAATAAATCTGCTGCAATTTCTTTATTGCTCTTACCATTAGCAATTTCCTTCAAAACCTCAATTTCTCTCTTTGTCAGTGCATCCAAAGGCTTTTTCTCTTCTTTATTTTGAGCTGATAGATGGGATAAAAGATGCGAGGTTGCTTTGGGGTGTAATTGAGATTCCCCTTTCATTAATTGGATAATTGCCTTTACAAGCTCATCCGGTTCGACATCCTTTAATTGATAGCCGGAAGCACCCGCTTCAATGGCAGGGATAACATGATCTTGATCAGAAAAGCTTGTTAACATCATAATTTTAATGTCTGGACATAATATTTTTATTTTGCGTGTTGCTTCAATTCCGTTCATAACAGGCATCTCTAAATCCATTAGTAAAATATCCGGCTTTAGGCTGACTGCCAATTCTACAGCCTCTTTTCCATGCTGAGCTTCTCCTACAATTTCAATATCCGGTTGAGTTTTTAGAAAAAAAACCAGTCCACGCCTTACAACATGATGATCATCTGCGATGAGGACTCGAATTGTCATGATAATCCTCTCCTTTTATATTGGTATCCTTATTTCAATTCTCGTCCCTTTATTCGGGGAACTTTGAAGAATAAATTGCCCATTTAACGCCTCAGTACGATCTCTCATACTTTTTAAACCGAGCGAAGGAATTGTCGTTTGTATATGATCATAATAAAATCCAGAACCACAATCGGAAATAATCATGACTAATTTTTGATTTTCAATAGATAGATTTAAATCAACTTCTGTTTGCCCTGAATGCTTTTTGCAATTAGCTAGAGCCTCTTGACCAATCCTCCATAATCCCTCTTCTACCTTACTTGGCAAAGAAACTACACCTTTTACAATCGGTCGAACTTGCAGCCCTAGCATTTGACCATAGCCAATAAGAGCACTTGTAATTCCATTCTCAAGGCCCCTTGGACGTAGCTGCCAAATTAATGCTCTCATTTCACTTAATGCTTCCTGTGCTAAATCTTGAATATAGGAAAAGGTTTCCTTTGTTTCAGAATCCTTTGCCATTTCAGCTCCGCCCCTTGCAGTTAAACTTAAAGAAAAAAGAAGTTGATTGACTGAATCATGAAGATCCCTTGCTAATCGATTTCTTTCCGCAGTAAGAGCATTTTCCTGCTCAAGCTCCGTCAATTTTATTCTTTTTAATGCTGTTCCTATTTGAAATGCAATCGCTTCTAATAATGCCAACTCTTCATCTGAAAAATGACTTTTATTAGGTGACCCAACATTAAGAAGGCCAAATCGTTCATCACCTGCCCGAAGCGGAACAGTTGCATGATGAGTTAGATGATTCGTATCATTCCTTTTCGCCATGAGTGCATCCTCTATTCTCTTACACTCAATAATATTGATTGCTTTATGAAGCCTTCCATTTTTATAACGGTCAATACACCAGCAATCTCCTTTACACATCGGTTCATATTCACTATGTGTTAAAGCAGGAGGAAGCTTTTCCATTGCTGCTAGCTCATAACTCCCATTCGGTTGGATTAAAAAAATCCACCCGGTTTCTAATCCGGTTACATGCAGTAATTTAGCAAGCACCTCTGATAATAATGTTCTAACTTCTGTTCCCTCATTTAATAATTCAGCAATTTCCTTTAATATCCGAATATTTGAATGCCGTTTATCCAACGTCACCTTTATTCCTCCCGATTGATGATAATACTATTATTATAATACTTTACCTTGATATAAGCCTTAGCAAATAGGATGAGAAACTGTACAACTAAAGTCTTAGAAAACATGGTATTCGCCAGGTCCTTCCGGCGAATGCCTTATTCTTTTCTTATGGTTTATTTATTGCTGCGAAAAGGATGTTATTTAAACTTCTTGATGGATTGGCTAGACACGAGAGCCCCTGGGCGCCAGAGCTGGACAAGAACAAATGCGCAAGCGCCTTCGAAACAATTACAGATCAAATTGTTTATGCGAAGTTTATTCAAGGAAGCTTTCCTTATCCTGTCGCATTGTCGACACTAGTACGTCCTGTACGTCGGAGGTAGGCGCTGGAGCTGAACGTAGATAAACTATATCTCGAGTTATCAAAATATAGCGAAAATTATAATTTTCTATACAATAAAAAAGCATTGAAGAGAAATTTCTCTTCAATGCTTTTTTATAAACTACGACTTCACATTTCTTATGCAATCGGATAATTTTGTACAAAAGGATGGAGGACAATTTCGTCAATTATCATATGGGTTGGAGCGGACGCCATATATACAACCGCATTTGCAATATCTTCCACTTTAAGCCAGTCTTTTTTCTCCTCAAGTCCTTGCTGTGATTCTGCAAAGTATGTATCAACCATTCCAGGATTTATCGTTCCAACTCTAATCCCGAATTCTCTAACTTCCTGTGCTAATGAGCCCGAGAAGCCCTGAACCGCATATTTTGTTGCTGTATAAGCAGAGCCATTTGGGATCGTGTATCTTGCTACATCTGATGAAATCGTAATAATCGTTCCAGATTTGCGTTCTTTCATATGCGGAAGAACAGCCTTAGCTCCAAGGAAGACTCCTTGAACATTTACCTCGAAGATCTTCCTCCATTCATCCAGAGTCGTTTCTTCAACCTTTTTAAAGAAGCCTACACCCGCATTATTCACAAGGAGATCAATTTGCTTATATTCCTTTAAAGCTTTTTCAATGACTGTATTTACTTGATCCTCAAGCGTAACATCAGCTTGAATGGCAATTACATCTTTATATCTCTTTTGTTTTAATTCCTCAGCTGTTTGATAAATACTTTTAGAGCTGCCGACAATAGCAAGCTTCATCCCCTGTTCAGCAAGCTTCAAAGCGATTTCTTTTCCAATCCCTCTTGATGCTCCTGTGACAATTGCAACTTGTCCTTTTAACAATTTATTTCATCCTTTCGATTCTCATGTTGTCATTTGGTTTTGCGAAATCAATTATTTCCTTCCATCACAAATCCTGTTCTGCATTTTTGTTTTTAAAGGATCCTTTCTTCTTATTTTTCAGAAGAAGAGTTCATTTTTTGTTCTATTATGGACATGAAATCATCTTTAATCGCTGTTAATTTCTGTTTACTATCATCTAAAGAGGTTCCATTGATTCCAAAGTAAAATTTGATTTTCGGCTCAGTACCTGATGGCCTTAAGCAAACCCAAGTTCCATCTTCAAAAAAGTATTTTATTACATTTGATTTTGGTAGGTCAATTGATTTTTCGAGTCCGTTGCTTTCACTTCGTACACTCGTTAAATAATCCTCTACGGCAACAACCTTAATGCCACTTAGCTGTTGTAATGGATTCGAACGGAAGGAGGCTAATGTTTTTTGGATTATTTCAGCACCAGTCTTTCCTTTAAGTGTTAATGATTGGAGGTCTTCAAGGAAATAGCCATACTGTTCAAAAAGGGCAATTAAACCTTCATATAAGGACATGCCTTTTTTCTTATAATAAGCAGATGCCTCCGCTGCTAATACGGCAGCTTGAACAGCATCCTTGTCCCGTGCAAAATCTCCAATTAAATAGCCATAGCTTTCTTCGTATCCAAATAAAAATTGATATTCCCCTGTCGCATCGTATTCCTTCATTTTTTCAGCAATAAATTTAAAGCCTGTCAAGACATCGACTGTTTCAACACCGAATGAGGTGGCGATTTTTCTTCCTAATTCAGATGTGACAATCGTTTTTAAGATAATTCCGTTTTCTGGCAGTAAATTCTTTTCTTTTTTCTGAGACAAAATATAATGAAGAAGTATTGCACCTGTCTGATTTCCTGTTAATAGTACGAATTCTCCAGCTGGATTCCGAACTGCAATTCCTAGTCTGTCCGCATCTGGATCTGTAGCAATTAACAGATCTGCATTCTTCTCTTCTCCTACCTTAATCGCCAGCTCAAAAGCTGATTTTTCCTCTGGATTGGGACTCTTTACAGTGGAAAATTCAGGATCAGGAAGTTCTTGTTCCTTAACGACATAAACATTTTTGTAGTTTAATGCCACTAACGCATTCCTTACTGGTTTATTGGCTGTTCCATGCAATGGTGTGAAAACGATTGAAAGATCTACTTCATTTCCAAGAGAAGGATTCTCCGAAATCGTAACGAGCTGATCCAAATACTTACTGTCAACCTCTTCCCCAATCATTTTGATTAATCCTTGTTTCTTTAATGCTTCTTCCTCCATCACATCAATCAACAGTTCATTTTCAATTTCATTCACTTTTGAAATAACAATATCGGCTGCACTTGGAGGAAGCTGAGCCCCATCAGGACCATACACCTTAAATCCATTATATTCTGGTGGATTATGACTTGCTGTTATAACAATACCGGAATATGCCTGTAATTCACGTACAGCAAAAGATAATTCAGGGGTAGGACGTAATTCTTTAAAAACATATGTTTGAATACCTCTAGTCGCAAGTGTCTTCGCTGCTTCCATCGCAAATTCAGGTGACATATGCCGGGAATCATATGCAATAACTACCCCCTGCTTCTTTGCTTCTAGTCCATTCTCTTCTATGTATGCTGCTAATCCTGCGGAGGCTTTTCTCACAGTGTAAATATTCATCCGATTTGTTCCTGCTCCGATTTCCCCGCGCATTCCGCCAGTTCCAAACTCTAAATCTTTATAAAATGCATCTTCAAGGCTCTTTTCATCCTTTTTTAAGGATTGCAATTCCTTTTGTAAATGTTGATCTAAATGTTCATTTTGAAGCCATTGTTCAGCTTTAAATTTCCAATTCATTCTATTCCCTCCCAAAACAGTCAATACTACTAAAATTATTTCGATAGAAAAAATGTATTTCCTTCATAAATTGTACGTGCTTTTATGACAAAACCTATATAATGGTTTAGTATTGACTTCAATGATATTATACCTTTTCGCCATAATCGTAACCAGCTTATTAACTGCACAACATCGCATATGGTCCTATCAAACGAGAAATTGAGAAACATTTACTCATTCCTTAAAATATTTATTTGCGGGATTACTAATGACAAAAACATGACGAAATTTAGAACAAACAATGAAAATCTGTCATAAATAATTTACAAAGTAGAACAAGTAGCTCTATAATTTTCTTAACTATGTACAATTTGTTACCAAGTGAGGCGAGGAGACCTAAGATTTACGAAGAAAAAATATGATAAGGAGTACATTATGGAAAAAGCAAATAAAGATAATCGTGAATCTTTACTTTTTATTTCATGGGCTGCATCTGTCATTGCTATGTTCGGAAGCCTTTATTTTTCAGAGATTCGTCAATACGAGCCTTGCACACTTTGCTGGTACCAGCGAATAGTCATGTACCCCTTTGTTATTATATTGGGCATCGCGGTTATTCGAAAGGATTATCGAATCAGCCTCTATACAATGATTCTATCTGCCATTGGTGCTTGTATTTCACTTTACCATTATTCGATCCAAAAGATTCCATTTTTAGCGGATCACGCAGCTTCCTGCGGAAGGGTTCCGTGTACTGGGCAATATATTAATTGGTTAGGGTTTATTACAATTCCCTTTCTGGCATTGACTGCCTTTGTTATAATATTTATTTGCAGTTATTTAATTTGGAAAAAAACAAGAGAGGTTAAATAAGATGAAAAAAGTAATCATATTTCTTGGAATTATTATTATTCTCTTCGCAGCTGTTGGAATAATAACAAAGATGCAAAATGAAGAAAAAGTCTCAGAGGAAAATCCATATGGCAAGAATGCGACGCTCCATGCTGAAACGATTAAACAGCTTGATGACCCAAATTATCAAAACATAATTCTTCCAGATAAATTAGAAGAAAAATTAGATAATAAAGAGGATGTTACTGTCTATTTTTACAGTCCTATTTGCCCTCATTGCCTAAGCACAACTCCGATTGTAGCACCTCTAGCAAAAGAGATGGAAATAGATCTTGTCCAATATAACTTGCTGGAATTTGAAAAAGGCTGGGACAAATACGGAATTACTGAAACACCAACAATTGTCCAATATAAAGATGGTGAAGAGGTAAATAGAATAACTGGTTATAAAGATGAAGCAGTATTTAAAGAATGGTTTAATGAAAACAGTAAATAAGTGTTAAACATGAAAAAAGCCTGCACTCAACCATGCAGGCTTTTTATTTACTATATTAGTAATTGATTTGCTGCTTTTGTGTACGACTCAAAAATTCATCCTTAACCATTTTCCCTCCCAAAAAATGACTAAATGAAAATGGAAAAATTAGCCCGAATTCTTTTAGGGTTTGAACATTTTTTTCAAACAGGCTCTCATATCTTGCATCTAGGTTTTGGGATTCCAGAATCGCTATTATTGTTTGCAAGCTAACGATAACCTGATATGCTTCTTTTAGAGTTCCAAAGTATTCAAAATGTCTTGTCGTAGTATGTAAAATCTCAAGGTGTTCATATTCCTTTATTTCCTCATCTAAAAAATAAAGAGGAAATATATCCGAATATACGTATTGAACAAGTTCTTTGATTTCCTGTTCTTGTTCAAGAGTTGAAGCAAATACGACTTTCACCTTAAAAACCACCTTTTATCGCAGAATTACGGGCTGTAAATCCCCCACTGATTGTTAGTTAAACTTTATCGTCTCTGTAATCAGTTTGTAATAAATATATGATAAGAATATCATACTAACTAGGTAATTAAGGGTGGTAATAAAATCCAGATGGCAGGCTTTTTACATTTATTAAGGAGAATAGTACGATGCACACAAAAAGGTTTGGAGACTGGTATGAATTAACAATTCCATTTGATTGGGATGGTTTTACAATAGATTTTATTCTGAGAAATGTATGGAAAGCATCTAAAAAGCAAATTCATACGATGAGAATGGAAAAACAAATAAAGATAAATGGAGAGTTCATGAATTGGAATAATCCCCTCCAACTGGGAGACAGGCTGCAATTAAGGTTATTCCTTGATGAAGATTTTGGTGTAATTCCTGAATATGCAGAAGTGGAAATTCTATATGAAGATGACCATATGATTGTTTTTAATAAGCCTGCAAACATGGATACTCATCCTAATGAACCTGAGCAAACGAATACATTATCAAATGCAGCTGCCTTTCATTTACAGGCACAGGGCGATTTTCGAAGAATTAAGCATATTCATCGCTTAGACCGTGATACAACTGGAGCAGTTCTATTTGCGAAGCATGCGCTTGCAGGGGGTATATTGGATAAGATGCTTGAGGAGCGAACCATAAAAAGGACCTATCTTGCTCTTGTTCATGGTAGGGTTAAAACTAAAAAGGGTTCTATTCGTGAACCTATCGGCCGTGACCGTCATCATCCGACGAGACGCAGAGTTTCTCCAAGTGGTCAGCCAGCTATTACCCATTACGAATTAATTAAATCGTATCCAAAACAAAATTTATCTCTGCTAAAATGCCAGCTAGATACTGGCCGTACACATCAAATTCGTGTCCATTTAAGCCATATAGGCCATCCCTTAGCAGGTGACCTTTTATATGGAGGACAACCAATTTTTAATCGCCAAGCCTTACATGCGGTAAAGCTTGAAATTCCTCATCCTTTCACTATGGAAAAAATAAGCTGTTTTGCAAATCTTCCGAATGAGGAGAATCATTCACCCCTTAAACTAGCTAATTATCTGCATGTTTTGCCCGAAGAGCTATAAACAAATGAAAGCCTTCCGATTTGGAAGGCTTCATTAGCGCTTTCGCTTTTCTGTTAATCAGTCGTTTTTCTGAAAGCTTTCATGATGAGGCTGCATAAGAAAACAAGCAGTATTGCACCGATTAAGGCAGGAATAATTGCAAAACCAGCGATATCTGGACCCCAGTTTCCAAAGATTAAAGCACCTAACCATGCTCCAACAAATCCTGCAATAATATTACCAAAGACACCACCCGGTATATCACGCCCTACAATCATGCCTGCAATCCATCCTATAATTCCACCTATAATTAATGACCATAAAAAGGTAAACATTGAATCACTCCTTGCTGTTTTAATAGTAGTTTTTCTCGTTTTTTTCCTTTCATGCAAAAAATATTTTATCTATTTTTGGGAATTCCTGATTCAGACTCACCCTAAAAATAATTTACCCATTACAGGAAAATTAATAACACAATTCTTCGAGCTTATTACATATCATGCTAATGTTCTTTCGATTATCTAATGAATAGGCTGACTGGGGAATAAGCCCTTTAAAGAAATCAGCTTCATATTTTATAAACGGCAAATGCCAAAATAATAAATAATTTACCCATTCAACAATTGTCCTAAACAGATCGAATTAAAAAAACGGCTACCACTTAAAGGTAACCGTTTAACTTCGATTTCGATTTTTTATGGTATCTTTGGGGTTTCTACCTCTGGCAGTTCTCCACTTAAGCTTTCTAAAAAGGCAACAAGAGAATCAACTTCGTGATCCGTTAAGTTAAGTGGTTTCATTAATTCACTTTTATTTGGATGATCCCCTCCACCTTCATTATAATACTGAACGACATCCTTTAATGTTTCAAGGCTGCCATCATGCATATATGGTGCAGTATAAGCAACACCTCTTAAAGCAGATGTTCTGAATTTTCCTTTATCCTCTTCATTGCCTGTCACTGCAAAGCGTCCTTCATCACCGCTCATGCCTAAGTTATGATAATTTTGGTCAGATAAAAGTGGACCTGCATGACAGGAAATACAGCCTGCCTCTCCAGCGAAAAGCTTCATTCCGTCCTTAGCGTCTGCAGTAATGGCATCCTCTTTCCCTTGAAGATAACGATCAAATGCTGTATCAGCAATAACAATTGTCCTTTCAAATGCAGCTATTGCTTTGGCAATATTGTCTGCCGATATTTTGTCGTTAAAAACCTTGTTAAATTCTTCAACATAGGTAGGAACACCATTTAGCTCGATCACCAATTCATCTAGATTTTGATTCATTTCAACTTCAGACTGAATCGGTCCTAGAGCTTGCTCCTCTAGGCTTCCTGCCCTACCATCCCAGAAATATTCATCATAATAACCTGAATTGATAATCGTCGGGCTATTTCTAGGGCCATTGAACCCTTCAAAGCCAATAAACTTCGCCATCCCATCTCCATAACCCGCTCCTGGAGCATGACATGACATACAGCTTTGGACATTATTTCCTGATAAACGTGGATCAAAGTATAGCATCTTTCCTAATTCTATTTTTTCATCTGTCATTGGATTATCTTCTGGAACGGGAATTTCGCCAAGGACTTCAAATTTTGCTTTTACTTCCTCAAGCTCCTTATCAATCACTTCTTCTTTAACATCTTTTTTACCATTTTTCTTTTCCTCTGGTGCAGCTGTATCCTCATTATTGCTGCAAGCTCCTAGAATAGAAAGTACTACAATTAATAAAACTGCGAATGCTTTTTTCATCCGTACTTCCCCCTAACTTAACTGTAATCAATGGAATTAATGGCGAAATTTTACTATGTTCCCATCAACAATGATTATATTATTAAAGTTATTATTAAATTAGAGGAAGTTCCGAATAATTTATGACATTTTCCTATTCCCTATATTGAAAACATATCCTTCTAAAAATTACGCATACTAAATTGAAAGTTTTTTTTCCATTTTTATAGATAAAACTATCTTATTCGACGATTTTCGTATAAAATTATTTCGTTTGGATGATATTTTTTTGATGGAGGGTATACAATGGTTTTCAAAAAGAAAGACAAGTTTAATACATTATTAAGCAATATTGCACTAAACATGAAAGAAGGAGCACACTATTTCGCAGATTATAAGCTAAAAAATGTTAGTGATTTAAAAGTATTTGCTGAGACAATGAAGAATTATGAAACGAAGGGTGACACATTTGTCCACGAAGTGATTAAAGAGTTAAATAACGCATTTATCACTCCAATTGAGCGTGAAGATATTCTGCACCTAGCGATGAGCTTAGACGATGTTTTAGACGGTATCGAGCACTGTGCAGCACTTTTCGAAATGTATTCGATTACACAAGCAGATGATTTTATGCTTAAATTTGTAGATGCCATTAAAAATTGCTCTGATGAAATTGTTAAGTCAATTGAGCTTCTTTCAAGTAAAAAATTATTAGATATCCGTAATCATGCCATAAAAATTAAGGATTATGAATCAAAATGTGATAATGTCCTTCGCCAGTCCATTAAACACCTATTCTCCATTGAGAAGGATCCAATTCGAATTATTCAGTATAAGGAAATATACGAAAATCTAGAGGATATAGCGGATAGCTGCCAAAGTGTCGCAAATACACTGGAAACAATCATTATGAAAAACGCATAAGGAGCCGAAAGCAAATGGATGGAGTATTAATCATTACAATCTTAATCGTCATCGGAGCCTTAGCATTTGATTTTATAAACGGTTTTCATGATACAGCTAATGCAATCGCTACAGCTGTTTCAACGAAAGCACTAAAGCCTAGACATGCTATTATTTTGGCTGCAGTCATGAACTTTGCTGGAGCAATGACTTTTACAGGGGTTGCTAAAACCATTACAAAGGATATTGTCGATCCGTTTACATTACAAAACGGATCATTAGTGATTCTGTCTGCTCTTATCGCTGCTATCTTTTGGAATTTACTCACATGGTATTATGGGATTCCGAGCAGTTCCTCCCATGCGATAATCGGTGCAATTGCCGGTGCAGCTATTGCTGCTGCTGGTTTTTCAGCCCTACATTATAAGGGATTCCTTAAAATCCTTGAGGCACTTATTTTATCCCCAATACTTGCTTTTGTTGTTGGGTATATTATTTATAGCATTTTTAAAGTAGTATTTAAAAATAATAACTTAACAAAAACAAATCGAAATTTCCGTATATTACAAATTTTCACTGCTGCTTTACAAGCCTTTACACATGGAACGAACGATGCTCAAAAAGCAATGGGAATCATCACAATGGCCTTAATAGCAAACGGTTATGCAACAAGTAACGATATCCCTTTCTGGGTACAATTCTCCTGCGCACTCGCAATGGGACTTGGTACATCAGTCGGTGGCTGGAAAATTATTAAAACTGTTGGCGGAAAAATCATGAAAATTCGACCTGTAAATGGAGTGGCTGCCGATTTAAGTGGAGCGCTGATTATTTTCGGTGCTACATTTATTCATTTACCTGTTAGTACGACTCATGTCATTTCTTCTTCTATTTTAGGTGTCGGTTCAGCTCATCGTCTGAAGGGTGTAAAATGGGGTACCGCTCAAAGAATGCTTATAACATGGGTCATTACATTGCCAATATCTGCAACAATTGCAGGACTAATTTACCTACTGTTAGATGCAATTTTTTAATGAAATTTTAAAGGGTTTTAAGAAGCTGGACTGCTGCCAATTTCTTAAAGCCCTTTTTTAATTAATTTGAAGACAGGCAATACATATGCCTTTATTAAATTAAAAGGTTCCAGATATGGAATCAATTCTCCACCCTTTTTCCGTTTTGCGAAGAACGATATCAACCTTTTTCGAAACCATTTCTGTACAGTCATTCAAAGGATTAAGCTATAACATAAATTGATAGGCTAAGTGCTGCATTTATACCGCTCTTAGCTTTTTCTTTATTTCTTAAGAGTATGATTTCCCAATGCAAAATAAATAATATGGAATAAACTCTTGTTTTTTACCCTATAAACGAATATTATAAAGGATGTGGAATTTAATGTTCGTATTCGGAGGACTTTTTAATGTTTAAATTGAAGGAAAACAATACAAATGCAAAGACTGAGGTTCTTGCTGGGATTACAACCTTTTTAACCATGGTTTATATTGTTGTAGTAAACCCTGTTATTTTATCTGATGCGGGTGTACCGTTTGAGCAGGTCTTTACAGCGACTATTATCGCTTCTGTTATTGGAACACTCTGGATGGCACTCTTCGCGAACTACCCGATTGCCATTGCGCCTGGTATGGGCCTAAATGCATATTTCGCCTACTCTGTAGTAGGAAGCAATGGCAATATTAGCTATCAAACTGCTTTTGCCGCCGTTTTTATAGCAGGATTAATTTTTATTATTTTATCCTTAACTCCCTTTCGAAAAAAATTAATTGAAGCAATTCCCGAAAATTTAAAACATGGGATTACGGCAGGGATTGGCATGTTTATAGCTTTTATCGGACTTCGCCTTACAGGCATTATTACAAGTCATCCTACAAACCTCGTTGCATTAGGTGATCTTCATTCACCTTCAGCCATTCTCGCATTAGTAGGTCTTGCAGTTACGTTAATACTAATGACATTAAATATTAATGGCGCCTTATTTTTTGGAATGATCATTACAGGATTAATAGCGTTTTTTACCGGACAGCTTTCTTTTGAACAAGGCTTTATGTCTTTACCATCTCTTCCAGATGGATTAATCGTCCTTAATCCAATAGATGCAATTGGAGATGTCATTCAACATAGTTTGTATGCCGTTGTCTTTTCATTCTTGCTTGTGACGATTTTTGATACTACCGGAACAATGATTGGGGTAGCTCAGCAGGCTGGCTTAATGAAGGGCAATACAATGCCTAGAGCAAAAGAAGCATTGCTTTCTGATTCAATTGCTACTACTGTTGGTGCAATGTTTGGAACAAGTCCTACATCTGCTTTCATTGAATCATCTTCTGGTGTCGCAGCAGGTGGCAGAACAGGATTAACATCCTTAACTGTTGCTGGACTATTTATTGTATCTGCATTCTTTGGACCATTGGTTAGTGCGGTTTCTGGAATTTCTGCTATTACAGCACCTGCACTTATAATAGTCGGAAGCTTAATGATGGGCAGTATTTCAAATATTAAATGGGGAGAAATTGATGAAGCATTCCCAGCGTTCTTAATTATTTTAAGTATGCCGTTAACATCAAGTATTGCAACAGGAATTGCACTTGGTTTCATCACTTACCCAATTATGAAAGTAGCAAAAGGAAAATGGCGGGAAGTCCATCCTTTAGTTTATTTATTTGCTGTTCTATTCTTTTATCAATTAGCTTTTTTGCCTCATTAATGAAAAAAGACAAAAACCGACAGGTGCCTGGCACCCGTCGGTTTTTGTCTTTTTTATTATGCTTCTGCTTCAATTTTTTCTTTCATATCGTTATAGATATTTGAATCGATTTCACCAGTTATTCTACTTGTTAATATTCCTGAAGTCATGGAACCACTCACGTTAAGTGCAGTACGTCCCATATCAATTAAAGGCTCAATAGAGATTAGCAAGCCTGCTAATGCGACTGGCAAGTTCAAAGCAGATAATACTAATAGGGCAGCAAATGTCGCACCACCGCCTACACCCGCAACACCGAAGGAACTAATCGCTACAACGGCAATGACAGTTGCAATAAATGACGGAGATAATGGGTCAATTCCAACGGTCGGTGCAATCATAACCGCAAGCATCGCAGGATAAATACCCGCACAGCCATTTTGCCCGATAGAAAGGCCGAATGAACCCGCAAAGTTTGCAATCCCTTCTGGTACACCAAGTGACTTCTGTGTCTTAATATTTAATGGCAGAGCACCTGCACTAGTACGGGATGTAAAAGCAAATGTCAATACTGGAAATACTTTTTTCACATATGTCACCGGATTCAGACCAGCTATGGTTAATAATAGTAAATGGATTAAGAACATGACGATTAATGCAACATACGAAGCTAGAACAAATTTTCCGAGCTTCAAAATTGCGTCGATATCACTCAAAGCAACTGTCTTTGTCATAATAGCCAGAACACCGTATGGCGTCAAACGTAGAATTAATGTAACAACTCTCATGATGATGGTGTAGAAAGCATCTACTATTTTTGCAAATAGATCAGCTTGTTCTGGAGATTTCCTTCTAACCCCAAGGAAAGCCATTCCTAAAAATGCAGAAAAGATGACGACTGAAATGGTTGATGTAGGTCGTGCACCTGTTAAATCTTGAAATGGATTGGATGGCAGCAATTCAAGCATTTGTTGTGGTAAGGTTTTTCCCTCCACCTCAAGATTTTTTTGCTCAAGCATTTCTCCTCGCGCAAGTTCAGCATCACCTTGTGTAATTTGAATGGATTCTAAATTAAATCCAACAGTCGTTGCTATACCTACAGCAGCTGCAATAGCAGTTGTACCTACAAGCAATCCAAGAATAAGCGTACTAATTTTCCCAATATTATTGCTTAATTTTAATTTTGTAAATGCAGATAAAATAGATATAAATACTAGAGGCATGACGATCATTTGTAAGAACTTAACATAGCCTCCACCAACCAAATTAATCCAATCCGTTGATTTTATAACGACTTCATCGGTTGGTCCATAAATAAACTGTAAAGCAAAGCCAAATACAATTCCAAGCCCTAACGCGGTAAATACACGCTTTGAAAATGAAATATGTTTTTTTTGCATGTAAATAAGACCGATAATAAATACTAACAAAATAGCAACATTAAGTATAACCAGCCACGTTGTCATAAATAAGTCCCTCCTATACAGGAAATATAACATTGTTAAAAATATATATCTTGTATTCCTATTAGTCAAGTAGGAATTATAAGGAATTTCCTCCTTTCATTCTGTTTATATGTTTTATGCTGATTTTTTAAATTTGTTCAATAAAAAAATAACCCCTTTTCCATCTAATCCTATTACCATTCCTGTAAATGCGACAATTGCTGCAATACCGATCATAAGAATTAGACTAGAAACTAGTTCCTAATGCTTCAAAATGTACTTCTACTTTCGATAATCCTTCATTTTCTTAACTAATCCCACGGACAGATAAAAGCAGATTTTTGTCGATTTATTATCATGCAAAATACTTTTTTATTTTGAGGGTTTATTTTACAATTAAAAGGTATATTCTTTTTATAATAATAAAAAAATTTACATGAATGGGATGGTGTGATGATGGCAGATAGCAATAAGGACAAAAATGAAAAAAGTGATTTAAATATTGGTTCAAACGTATCCTTAAATGGCCTTGTAACAGCTGTTTTTGACAATATGGTACATGTCCAGATTGGCGCTAAAATTGTTACTGTCCAAACGAAAGACCTATACTCAGGTCTTAATCAAACTTTACTTAAGAACTAAAATGAGCTGCACCGTCTCATTTTCAGATAGCGTAAAGCTTTCAATCGATGGAGATCCAATCCCCAAAATTAGAAAAAACTTGGCGAATGCCAAGTTTTTTCTAATTTTATAGCTAATTCTTGTCCTTTAAGAAAGTGATTTCGTCTTCTGATAACAGCTTTCCATTGCTGATAGCACAGCTGCGCGAAACCCTTTTTTCTCAAGCTCTGCTACTGCTTCAATGGTTGCCCCTCCTGGTGTACATACTTCGTCCTTCAATTCTCCTGGATGTTTTCCTGTCTCAAGAATCATCTTCGCTGCTCCTAAAACAGCTTGAGCAGCTAATGTATAGGCCTGTTCTCTTGATAGTCCATTCTTAACTCCCCCATCAGCTAAAGCCTCGATAAACATATAAACATAAGCAGGAGATGAGCCACTAATGGCAGGAATTGCATCCATTAATTTTTCATTCAATACTTCCACCTTCCCAAAGCACGAGAAAATCTGCACAACTTCGTCCAGTTCATCCTCTGTTACAGCATCATTTGCACTAATAGCACTCATCCCCTCTCCAATTAGCGAGGGAGTATTAGGCATAGAGCGTATGACCTTTATTTTTCGAGCAAATGACTCTTCAAGAAATTGCAAACTAATTCCCGCAGCGATTGTAATAATGATCGCATTAGGTTTAACCACATCCTTTATTTCTTCAATAATTTGAAAGTGGAGATCTGGCTTAATAGCTAAAAATAGTAAATCAGCTTGCTCTGCCACTTGTTTATTTTCTGTTGTTACTTGAATGGTAAACCTCTTTTTCACATGTTCTACAGTTTCTTTTGAAACAGCGCTTGCAATCAACTGCTCAGGAGCAACATTATTTGATTTAAGAACGCCGCCAATGATGGCCTGCGCCATCTTTCCTGCTCCAATAAAACCAATACTTTTACTCACTATCAACACATCCTGTTATTTTTTTGTTTATTATACTTTAGCAATTGCAGAAACAATAGAAAGCCGCCCCCTAATAGACTAAGGGAATCGTCAATTGGAAAAGTTCAAAATAAAGTCCATTTACTTTACAATAATTATCATGAGATAATTTAATCAGGATATTCTTTGAATCTAGAACAGTTCTTAAGTCATGCGTTCCTAACATCTCCTTAAAATAAATATCCCATTAAACCAAACCCAAATGATAGAATAATAGCTAATATATAACGACATAGAGTTTCTATTTCCCTTAATACCTACCTTAGATGATATCAGAAATGAAAAGAGTATTATTATTAGTTTCGTTTATGGAGGAATATTATGGATTATGAGATCGGTAAGAAAATACGAGAATTGCGAAAGTATTGGCATATGACGCAGGAGGAACTCGCAAATGGCATTTGTACTCAAGGCTTGATCAGTAAAATAGAAAAAAATGAAGAGATTCATCTCTCTGCTCAATTACTCTATCAATTAAGCCAACGTCTCGGGGTATCAATTGAATATTTCTTTTCTGATGCTGAGCTGCCAAGAATGAGCTATATTAATGACGCTTGTGGCCAAATAACAGCATTAATCCGCTCGAAGCAATATGAAGAAGCCTATCAATTAGTTAAAATGGAAAAGAATAATCCCATTTTCGAAAAACGTCTTCATCTAAAACAATTCCTTTTATGGAGAGAATCCATTTGTATCAATTACATCGAAAATAACAAGGAAAGAGCATTAGAGTTGATCAACGAGGCCTTGCTGCTCTCAGAAACGAGTGAAAAAAATTATTCATTGCGAGAGTTGGATATATTAATTAGTAAAGCTATTATTTTTGGTGAGCTTGAAAAATGGGAGTTAGCAGAAATCCTTTATGCAAAAATTTTAAATTATGCGGATAAGATACCTTACATAAAGGATAAAACCATTTTTATTAAACTATTCTATAATTCCTCAAGAACATCCTTTATTTTAAAAAATCATAGTCATGCACTTAGCCTTTGTAAAAGAGGTATAAAAATGTGTATGGAGGTAGAAACCTATTATCTTTTAGGCTATTTATTATACCAAAAAGCAGAAATTCTTTATGCAATTGAACAAACATATTCATTTGAAATTCTAGATCTTTACAAACAAGCACTTTGGGTATTTGAAAAAAGCGGAGATATTAGTAATTATGAGAAAATCTTAAAAAAACTTAGTAGCTTAAATTTAGAACAGCCCTAAAGAATGCAATCTTAGAGAAACTTGGTGCTAATTAAATCCATTTGGAAAATTCCTTCGTTTTCCTTATACAATCTCAATAACAAAAATTTATCGTAACTTTACGCCAGTAATCTTGATCATAAATACAAGCAAAAAGCCGAGAAGATTTAAGGTAAATCTTCTCGGCTTTCCTCTATCATTTCCATAAAGTGCTTAAGTATTTTTGCCGTAAGTCCCCAGATTACCTTATCTTCATAATAATAAAAACACTCTTCCATATTCCTCAATTGCCAGTTATATTTTTCCCCGCCAGCAATATGATGAAATGGAAAGTCCCTTTCTGGCTCGATCTTGTAGGAAACTTGAAAAATTTCAGGCTTTGTTTGTAAAAGAAAAGATAGCGGTACTGTGAAGATCTCCTCGACTTCACTTGGATTTACTTGAATGTCTTCATAATTTTTGATAAAGCCAACGAATGGATAGATGATGGTACCAAAGGGAGATATCATATAGTCTAATTGTGAAATATGATGAATGCTATTCTTTGTTATCCCTAGCTCTTCAGATGTTTCCCTCACGGCAGTATACCGCTCATCCTCATCAGAATGATCCACCCTTCCACCTGGGAAACACACCTCACCAGGCTGCCTTCTTAATTGCAGAGATCTCACTTCAAATAGAATATGATATTCACCTTTAATTTGAACCAGGGGCAGCAAAACCGCATATTTAGAGAAGTTCTTACTTCCAAGAATGGTTGGTGTACGATTACTTATATGTTTAACTAATTTTTGAATATCCACATCATACCTCCATTCATGATTTACTTTAATATTATTATAATATTATTTTCTTAAAAAGTTTTAAAAAAGGACTTCCCTCAAAAAAAAGGAAGACCTCGTACTATACTATTGATTTTTCTTTTGCAAATAATCGATGATCCCCATTGAGCCAACCGTTAAATCCAGTTGAATAATGTCAGATATATCTCCATCTAAAGAAATATTCTTTTCTGTTAGGTAACCCATTACTTCTTCAAATAAAAGGGTTAATAAAGAGTCATTTTTTTCTTCAAATGATGCACTTGGATTTTCATTACAAACTTTTTCCCCCACAGCCATAAATATAGGGAGCCAGTACTTTATTTGTTCATAAACATGGTTAGGGTTTGATGTCATCCCATAATGACCAAAATAAATTCGTTCAACATCAAATGATGCGATTTTTTCCATTGATTCAAGCATGGCCTCAGGATCAAACTGATTTGGAGAAGTAGAAGGAAGAATTAATTCTATACCTTTTTCAAAAAGCTGTGGATAGAGGACGCCAATAGTATCTCCTGTAAAAACTCCTTTACTAAATGAATCATAGATGGAAAAGTGGTGCTTTGCATGGCCTGGGGTATCGATAAATGTTAGCATGCGATTTTCCCCAATTTGCAGTGTATCTCCATCCTGCATAATGATAAGTCGATCCTCTGGTACTGGTAAAATTGGATCAAAAAGCGAATCAAATTTATCTCCATATACTGCTTTTGCCCCTTGGATTAGCTTTGAAGGATCTGCTAGATGCCGCTCGCCTCGTGGATGAACAATAACTTTTGCATTAGGACAGCTTCTAAGAAATAATCCTACCCCACCTGAATGGTCTAAATGAATATGAGTGACGATAATATTCTTAATTTGTAAAGGGTCAACGCCCAGTTCCTCTAATCCTTTCAAAATAAATGGAATGGAGGGACTTGCACTCGTTTCAATAATGGTTAGTTCCTCTTCATGAAGAACATATGCCCCTGTTCTCTTCTCTTTTCCTAAATCATATGCGTCAATTAATGACACAGAAAAACCTAAATCCGTTACATTCATTACCCCTAATTCCACCTTTCAAAAAATCATTTTAATAAGTTCTTCGATTCCATTAGGTGAATATCCTTTATATTAGTCTATTTTTTTCAATACTGCTCGGACCGGACTTCCATCTCCTTCTACAAGAGGCAATGGCAAAGCAGCAAGCTCATAATCTCCTTCGTCAATATCATCCAATACAAGTCCTTCCAAAATATGCAGTCCATGTCTTGTAAGCTCATGATGAGCAGGTAATTCCTTACTGTCTAAAGGATCAACAGATGGCAGGTCAAGACCGATGAGTCTTACACCTATTTCAGCTAAATAACTAGCGGCTTCAGGCTCAAAGTGAGGAATGCTTTTCGGAAACTCTGAACGATTTTTCCATGCCCCCGTATAGATTAATAGTCGAATAACTCCTGAAAGATTATGTTCTTTTAATTCATTTACACAAATACTTTTTGTATCGTGGAGATGAATAACACGGGCAGGACCGATGTATAAATTTACATCAAGATCAATGACACGTTTCCCATCGCTATCGAAATGGAATGGTGCATCAATATGTGTTCCAGTATGGGTGCTCATCGTTATTTGACCCACATTAACTGACCCACTGTCCTCCATGCTCCAGCTAATCTTATATGAAAAAGGGCTATCACCTGGCCAAACAGGGATTTTATTATCTAATCTTTGAGATATATCAATCCACCTATTCATGCAAATCTCCTCCACATTTAAAGCTTTGTTCTTAGGCTCCATAATTCAGGAAAGAACTCATGATCAAGCACTTTTTTTAAATAAGTAACACCTGATGATCCGCCAGTCCCCTTCTTATTACCAATGATTCTTTCAACCGTGCTCATATGATTGTATCGCCACAATTGCTGCTGGCTTCCTATATCGACTAGCTTCTCTGCTAATTCGTAAAGATCCCAATAATTATTTACATTTCGATAAACAGTCAGCCAGCCTTCCTCTACACTCATATTTGGCTCATATGGCAATGACCAATTTCTAGTTAATACCTTTTGATCAACTGGCAAGCCTCTAGTTGCTAAAGCTTGAATGGCAGCATCATAAATACTTGGTTCATTAAGGGCATTATCCAATGTATCATATAGCACTTCATCATGTTGATAAACTAATAGAGTATTGGGATTTTTATGTCCAAGTGCAAATTCTATTAATCGATTTTGATAGGACTGAAAGCCTGAAGAATGACCTAGTTTCCCCCGAAATTGTAAATAATCAGCTGGAGTTAATGTAGACAATACACTCCATGATTGAATTAATTGCTGCTGAATACGTGAAACACGTGAAAGCATTTTAAAAGAAGAATCTAGATTATTTTTTAGAATACATTTAGTTGCAGCCGAAAGCTCATGAATGATTAATTTCATCCAAAGCTCGCTAGCTTGATGGATGATGATAAAGAGCATTTCATCATGATGTTCGGATAATCTATGCTGGCTAGATAAGATTTTATCAAGATGAAGATAATCTCCATAGGACATGTCTTTACGAAAATCAGTTTGAATTTCTTTTTCAAAGCCTGTTGTCTGTTCGTTATTATTTTCGTTTTCCATATTAATCTATCTTTCCTCCTTTGCGTTCGTTATTTTTAGGATATGTTAAACTTTCATGTTAAATTCCGCTGCAGTCACTCGCCTTCCGCTCCAATCAACAACAACAACATAGCATTATCAACACTTAGCTTTAACATAACCTATTTTTAAAATGATAAAGACTCCCCATTGGAGTCTCTATCTTATTGCTTCATTTTCGGATCGAGGGCATCTCTAAGCCCATCCCCCATTAGGTTAAATCCTAAAACTGTTAGCATGATTGCTAACCCAGGAAAAATGAGAGTCCATGGAGCCTGAGTGATATAGTTTCTAGAATCTGCAAGCATTTTCCCCCACTCTGGTGTTGGAGCCTGAGCTCCCATTCCTAGGAATCCTAATGCAGCAGCCTCAATAATAGCAGTGGCAATTGCAAGTGTGGCTTGAACGATTACAGGTGAAATACTATTAGGCAAAATATGACGGAAAAGTATTCGAGCATCTTTCATCCCGACTGCACGTGCTGCCATGATGTATTCTTCCTGTTTAATACTAAGTACCTTTGACCGTACAAGTCGCCCAAAATTCGGGACATTTATGATAGCAATGGCAATCAATGCATTTTGTAAAGATGGACCTAAAATGGCAACAATGGAAATAGCCAAAAGAATACTTGGAAATGCTAGCAGGATATCAAAGATTCGTGAGATAATTGCATCGACCCAACTACCATAGTATCCAGCAACAATTCCTAGAATCGTCCCAAAAACGACCGATCCTAACACAGAGAAAAATCCTACCCATAATGAAATTCTTGCTCCATATATAACACGAGAAAAGATATCTCGGCCAAAGTCATCCGTACCGAACCAATGCTTGCTCGATGGAGCCTGCATTCTCTCTGCTAAAACCTGATCTTTAAAGCTATATGGAGCTATATAAGGAGCGATAATCGCTAATATGATAAAAAAGATGACAATGCCCAAACCAACTATAGCCAATCGATTTTTAGAAAACGAGAACCAAGCTTCCTTCCAAGGAGGAATTAGCTTCTCTTCTGTGGATATCAACGGAATATTTTCCGTGTTTTTCGCAAGTTCAGCCACTAATAATCCCTCCTATTTTGTATACTTAATTCTCGGATCGACAAAGACGTATAGCAGATCAACGATCAAGTTTATCAAAACAAAGATTGCTGCAATGATTAATATTCCAGACTGAATCACTGGATAATCACGGTACAAAATTGCATCGTATAGATATCGGCCAATTCCCGGCCAGCCAAAGATCGTTTCAGTTAATATCGCTCCGCCTAACAATAATCCAGTTTGCAAACCGATTACTGTAAGAACTGGAATGACTGCATTTTTTAAAGAATGCTTATAAACGACCCAGAACATTCTTAATCCTTTTGCTCTAGCAGTACGAATGTAGTCTGATTTCATAACCTCTAGCATCGTGGCACGTGTCATTCTTGCAATAATGGCCATCGGTATCGTGGCAAGAGCAAAGCTCGGTAAGACTAAATGCTTTACAACTGTAGCAAACTGGTCAAACCTTCCTTGTAATAAGGTATCGATTAAATAGAGATTTGTAATGGAATTTACTGGGTCTCTGACATTTTCCCTGCCTGTTGTTGGAAATAATCCCAATTCATTAGCAAATCCCCATTGCATCATTAAACCAAGCCAGAAAATTGGCATTGATACTCCAATAAGTGCAAGGAGCATGGCAAAATAATCAAACCATGATTTTGAAAACCATGCACTGATGATCCCAGCATTTACGCCAATAATGATGGCTATAAACATGGCAACAAGTGTTAATTCAAAAGTCGCTGCTAAAAATGGCCATATTTCTTCGTTTATTGGCCCTCTTGTCCTTAATGAAGTTCCTAAATCCCCATGTAAAAGTTTATTAATATAGTCAAAATATTGTATGTACCAAGGCCTGTCCAAACCCAATTCCTTCGTTACCAGTGCGATCGACTCTTGTGTTGCCCTTTGACCAAGAATGACCTGAGCAGGGTTACCAGGGATTGCATGAATGATTGCAAAAACAATTAAAGTCATTCCAAATAAAACGGGTATTAATGAAAATACACGGCGAACCGTATAAGTGAGCATGCTTGTCACCCCTTTTTTTCCATTTGCTAAGAAAAGCGCAAGCGCCTTGGTCACCCCCGACAAACATAAGACAGGCCGACGGGAAAGTTGTTCTTTAACTTTCTTGGCGGACTGACTTATGACCTCGAGGTCGACAAAAGTGCGACGTCCTCCCAAAAGCTTCTCTTTTGGTCGTGCGATGTGTCGCTGACGAAGCTTTCCTTGTCCTGTCGCATTGTCGACACTAGTACGTCCTGTACGTCGGGGTAGGCTTTGGAGCTAGACAATTCTCAAATTCGAAAAAACTTATACTTCCCTTTTAAAAAAGAGGAGGGTAAATCCCCCTCCCCTATTAATGTTTATTATTTAAATTCCACTTTCGTTAATGCTTCAGAGCCTGTTGGATGTGGTAAATAATTGACCACGTCTTTCGCTGCTGCTAACAATGGTGTAGAGTGAACTAGTGGAACCCAAGGAGCATCGTCATGAATGATTTCTTGAGCTTTTTTGTAAAGATCGTTACGTTTCGCTTGTTCAGTTTCTGTTTGTGCCTGAATTAACACATCATGAAGCTCGTCATTGCTGTAATGAGAGTAGTTATTGCTGCCGATGCTGTCTTTATCAAGTAATGTGTATAGGAAGTTATCAGGATCTCCATTGTCACCTGTCCAGCCAAGCATGAACATATCAAACTCACCTTTTGCCGCTTTGTCTAAATACGTTGCCCATTCAACAGTTTGGATATTGGCTTTAACACCAATTTTGCTTAAGCTTTCTTGAATGACCTCTGCAACCTTTTGTGCTTCAGGCATATATGGGCGTGCAACAGGCATTGCCCATAAGTCAATTTCAAATCCTTTTTCAAATCCAGCTTCTTTCAATAATGCTTTCGCTTTTTCTAAATCATATGGGTATGGTTCGATTGCATCATTGTAGCCTTCAATGGAAGAAGGCATAGGATTGACTGCAGGATCTGCTTTGCCGCCATAGAATGCATCAATGATTGATTTCTTATCGATTGCATGGTTAATAGCTTGACGAACAAGCTTGTTATCAAATGGTTTACGAGTTGTTGTTAAACCGATATAACCAACGTTCATAGATGGGCGTTCGATAATTTGTAAATTGTCGTTACCTAGTACGGTTGCTTCATCTGAATTATTAAGGCCATCCATTATGTCAATCTCGCCAATTGTAAGGGAATTCAGGCGTGCAGTGTTTTCAGGAATTACACGGTAAATAACTTTGTTTAACTTAGGTAAACCTTTTTGCCAATAATCTGGATTTTTCTCAAGTGTAATGGTATCGTTTTGTTTCCACGAAACGAATTTAAACGGACCTGTTCCAACTGGATTCTCTCTGAATTTGTCGCCATACTTTTCTACTGCTGTAGGGCTGGCGATCCCAAACGGTGACATCGCTAGGTTCTTAAGGAACGGAGCCTGAGGTCTAGATAGCACAAATTGAACGGTATACTCATCAGCAGCTTTTACTTCTTTAATAACGTGTCCTTCTTCACCTTTATAGCCGCCAAACATGGAATAGTAAGGAAAGCTATCCGCATTACCGTTCATCCAGCGGTCGAAGTTAAATACTACCGCATCAGCATTAAAATCAGTGCCGTCATGGAATTTTACCCCTTGACGAAGGTTGAATGTGTAATTTAAACCATCATCAGAAACAGTCCATTTTTCTGCAAGTCCTGGATTAACCGTTGTATCTTGGTCTCCATACTCTAACAATGTTTCAAAGATGTTTTCGGTAACCTTGAATGTTTCACCTTCTGTTGTTGAAATTGGATCAAGTGAAGTGGAATCCCCACCGCGTCCATAGACAAGCGTGTCCTTTATCGGACTAGATTCATTGTTATTATCATTACTGCCTGCTTTTTCGTTTGTTTTACTGTTACAGCCAACAAGAAACATACTGATTGCTAACAATGAAATCAGCAGCAACTTGAAAGTCTTTTTTCTCATGAGCATTTTCCCCCTATTTTTTGTTTTTTTATCATAAGTGCTGCTTGCTACTTGTTATACAAGTGACACGCAACATAATGACCGTTTAGATTGTGTTCTTCTGGTCTAGTCATATTACAAATATCCATAAACTGTGCACATCTAGTATGGAATGCACATCCAGATGGCGGATTTGCTGGACTTGGAAGCTCGCCCTGAATTAAAATCGTCTCTCTGTTAATATCAGGATCCGGTATCGGAACAGCCGAAAGAAGTGCCTGAGTATATGGGTGCTTAGGGTTTTCATATAGTTCCTCACTATCAGCCAACTCTATTAATCTCCCTAAATACATAACACCGACTCGGTCGCTAATATGCCGGACAACCCCCAAATCGTGGGCGATAAATATGTATGTAAGCTGAAATTCATTTTGTATGTCCTTCATCAGGTTGAGGACCTGGGCCTGGATAGATACATCGAGTGCTGAAACAGGTTCGTCGGCAATGATAAGTTTCGGCTTGGTCATCAATGCTTTGGCAATCCCAATCCGCTGACGCTGACCTCCGCTGAACTGATGAGGATATCTTTTAGCATGATAGCTGCTTAAACCGACAACCTCGAGCATCTCCTTTACTCGCTGCCTACGTTCCTCTTTTGTGCCAATTCCATGAACAATCAATGGTTCCTCTAAAATTTGCTCAACTGAATGCCTTGGATTTAATGATGCATACGGGTCCTGAAAGACCATTTGGATATCTCTGCGCGTTTTTCTTAATTCTGACTTGCTCATGCTCGTAATCTCTTTATCTTCAAAAACAATTCTTCCATCACTAGCTTCAATTAATCGCATGAGCAGACGACCGGTAGTCGACTTGCCACAGCCGCTTTCTCCAACGATTCCAAGAGTTTCTCCCTTTTTCACATAAAAAGAAACATCATCTACTGCTTTAACTTCTCCTTTTTTCCTGCCTAATATCCCCCCAGTTATTGGGAAATACTTTTTCAGGCCGTTTACCTCAAGAAGTAACTCCGACATGTTCGTCACTCCCTTCCTTCAATGTATGTAAGAAGCATCGTACTTCATGTCCGTCATTTTTCATTTTGTATAATTCAGGTGATTCATCCTTGCATCGGCCAAACACCTCAGAACATCTTGCCGCAAACCTGCAGCCTTTATGCAAGGTTCCTGGTGCTGGAATATTTCCAGGAATGCTGTATAGGCGGTCTTTCTTCCCTCTCAAATCAGGTACTGATTTCAACAATCCTATTGTATAAGGATGCTGAGGATTCTTCAGGATCGTCCGAACGTCACCCTGCTCGACAATTTTCCCAGAGTACATAACAATCACTCGTTCACAGATTTCTGCTACAACACCTAAATCGTGGGTGATGAGGATGATGGATGTATTGGTTTTTTTGTTTAAATCCTTCATAAGAGCAAGAATTTGAGCTTGAATGGTTACATCAAGAGCTGTTGTTGGCTCGTCCGCTATTAATACCCTCGGATTACAAGCCATCGCCATAGCAATCATGATCCTTTGCCTCATCCCGCCTGATAACTGATGTGGATACTCTGAAAGAATCCCTTCCGCTCTTGGAATTCCAACCAGTTTAAGTAACTCTATGCTTCTGACTCTCGCTTGTGCTTTCGAAAAGTCGGTATGTAATCGAATCGCTTCCATGAGCTGGTTTCCTATAGTAAAGAGCGGATTTAGTGAAGTCATCGGCTCCTGGAAGATCATCGAAATTTGATTCCCACGGATTTTTCTCCACTCTTTTTCAGAGATATTTTTTAAATCTTTTCCTTCAAAAATAATCTCACCATTTTCGATTTTCCCTGGCGGTGAAGGAATCAATCTCATTGTCGTTAACGAAGTTACACTCTTTCCACTTCCGGATTCTCCTACAATCCCTAAAATCTCACCTTCATTTAATTCAAAGCTGATTCCATCAACCGCTGGAACAAACTTTTTTCCAGATTGGAACGACACCTTTAAATCCTTTATTTGAAGAATAGGTTTATTGCTCACATTTACACCAACCTTAAAGTCATAAATATTATAATATAGTAAATTTTGAGAATATTATTGCATATACCACGTTATTTTTTTGTCGAAATGTGTCAATTAAGTAAAAATTTTTACTTTTATGAAGGAAAATATTATTATTAACTCTTAAATTAGTAAAAATAGTATTTTCTAACATCACGATTTTCATAGTTTTACCAAACAAAAAAAGGCAATGACAACTTGTCATAACCTTTCTTTGGTCAAGAATAAATTTTTTCCTCAACTTTTTTAATAAGCTCTTCTTCACGTTAAATACATCCACTTTTTGTTTTAAAATATAATACCCGAACTATCAATCCAATAAATGCTACCCAAAAAGTGGCCCTCCTACAAAAACTATATTAAATAAAGTCATAGTATGAACGTTACGAAGTCATATTTTCAGTAAGTACTTTAGTTTGGGTTCATATAATCAAAAAATACGCTCCCTTACCTCAGAATCTATTTACTCATTTACAATTAATTAATATCTACTTTTTCAATATTTCTGATAGATAAGTATCCAATAAACACTCCAAGAAGACCAAGGAGCAACGGGATTTCAATCTTTCTAGAAATATTTCTCTAAAGGTTAATGCAAACTGAATTCGTTTTTACTTCAACAAAGCAACAAAAAACGCAGACCATTATTGTCTGCGTTTGTCTAATTAAGCGTGCATCTTTGTATCTTTTTGTTTAAAAAAGCTCTTCATCGCATGAAATACGTCAACTTTTTGCTTCAAGATATAATATCGGAAATCATCATGTTTAATGTTTTTGTAGGCTGACATGAGGGTGCTGTGGCGGTTATACTGGTTTACCTCACCATACCCAAACATATTTGACACTTCCAATAATTCCTCAACAAGCTTCACACATCGAGAGTTGTCTGAAGTCAAGTTGTCACCGTCTGAAAAATGGAATGGGTAAATATTAAATTTGCGAGGATTGTATTTTGCCTCAATGATCTCAAGTGCTTTTCGGTAGGCAGATGAACAAATGGTACCTCCGCTTTCACCTTTTGAAAAGAAATCTTCCTCCGATACAACTTTAGCCTCGGTGTGATGAGCAATAAATTCGATTTCAACCGTTTCATATTTTGTTCGTAAAAATCTCGTCATCCAGAAGAAAAAGCTTCTAGCCATATACTTTTCCCAAATCCCCATCGAACAAGAAGTATAGAATTAACTATAATATCAAAGCCTTATCAAAATTGATTTCCTTTACTGTCTCACCTTCAAAAACAACGCTTTCCAATAACTTATGAAATACTTTTCTTTTATGATCAATATCAGTTGGATTATGTTTTTGGAACTCTTGATACAATTCAACTATTTCCAAGCGTGCATCATTATTATTTAAAGACTGACTTGCTTCTTCTAATTTATTTTTCTGTTCACGTAGATTTTTAATTTCATCTTGTAGATCCGTATTCAGTTCAATGAATGTTTCAATATCATAAAACTCCTTTGATTCTAACAATGACTTAGAAGCACTTATCTTTTTCTTAAGCATCGAATCGACTTGCTGAATATCCTGCAGAATCTCTTGTTTCTTATTATCTTTTTCCTTTACCTTCTCAGTTACATTCAAGTTTGCGAAGTTGGCAAGTTTATTTTCAATAATTTCTAGAATGTCTTCTTCTAAATGATCTGCATTTACATTTGCTTGAGGACAAACATTTCTGCCTTGCTTATGATAAGTAGAGCAAACATAATATCTATATTCTAATTTGGTGCCATCTTTCTTTTTATTAGTACGCTTCTGGCAGATCATGTTGCCACCACAAAGACCACATTTTAAAAGTCCGGTTAGTGGATGTTTAGCAGCATTAAATTTCTGTGGATGTGCAAAGGTTTGTTTATTTTCATTTATTTTCTTCTGGGCCATTTCGAATACTTCCTTTTCAATAATTGCAGGATGTGCATTTTCTGTTCTTACCCAATCTTCTTCTTTGATGTGTACAACTTGTTGGATTTTTTTATCCTTCTCTTCATCTTCAACATAGTTATAACGAGTTTTTCCATAGACAATGTTACCTATGTAAGCTTCATTTGTGAGCATGTCTATAATATGCTTTTCTTGAAACAATTTCCCCTCTCTAGTTCGATAACCTTGCTCGTTAATTCTAGAAACAATTCTTTTTCTACCCAAATTTTCTTTAACAAACAAGTGAAATACTTTTTGGATAACAAGTGCATATTCATCTGGATGTAACGAATGCATCCGTCTCCCTTGAGAAATTAACTTATTTTTCAAGTCTTCTTCTGGCAAGTCTTTAACTTTTTTGTACCCCATTGGAGTAACAGTTCCAGCCCAATCCCCGTTACGTGCTCTCTGCTTATTACCCAAAGATACACGAATGGAAGTCTTTCTTGATTCGTTTTCAGCCATAACCGCAAAAATCTGAAACATGGTTGGATCATCACGCAAAGAATCATAATTTTCTTCAAGGCTTATCATTCGTATTCCTTTATTGATTAAGCGTTTAGCTGTAGTAATAGTTTCCCCCGAATCACGAGCAAAACGAGAGATTCCTTTAAAAAAGACGATGCTGATTAATCCACTGTCAATATCATGGAGCAACCTTCTCATGGCCGGCCGCTGAAGGAGTGTTGTTTTAAAACCTGATTCTCCTTCCTCTTCATAGATGAACCGTTCGTCAAAAACAACTTCAATATTCGTGCGTTTGGCAAATTCTTTTATCATATCAACTTGGTGCTCGATTGTGTCACCTTGTTTGTTAGTACTGGCCCTTGCGTATATTGCACCAATTTTCACGAATGATATCCCTCCAATAAAAAAAGAATGTTATTTATAGTTAATACTATAACACAACATTCTTGATTTAACTATAATTCATTCAATTGAATTAACTATTTTTTTAATTCCAGAACAGAAGACTGATGTAATTTATTAACATAGTCCACAAACAATTCACAAATCAATTCCTCTGCTTTTGCTTTAAAAACAGATTCATCAATGTTTATCTTTGTATCTTCTGTAATTAATTTTCTCCTCTCCGCCATGTTGAATCACCTCTAGTGTTATGAATATGATAAATAGGTCTTGTCCTATTCTGGTTGTTTAGTGACAGCAATATTGAGATTTAGCGCTAATCGGTAAAAAGCTTTCCAGCGAATCTTTCCATATGTTACATGGCTGATCGGTGGTTGAAACTTAAAACAATACACATTATAGTCAGTCAAATACTCACTATCATCTGACATGTATCTAGCTTCAATAAGAAATCTCTCCATAGGCGGAAGACGCTTCACTGCCTTTTCTGTGCGTTCGCAGAATCGTTTTCTTTGTTCATATTCATCAGCATTGTATATTGCAATGGATCCTGTTTGATCGCCAGTCTGATTTGTTGGGCCGTGATACCTTATATCCGCACTAGCTGTAATCGAAGCTTCTCTTTCCTCAAAAGTAAGGTATTTAAAAAGCCTGTATCTCTCAAGATGTTCCTCAACTTTTGCTTGTGTTGCCTTTCTATCTAATTCCGGTAATTCAAAACTCATATAAAGACCCCCTGTTTATCTAAGGAGTACCCCAAGCCAAAGCCCGGGGCTCTTGGACACTAATTCAATAAATCCTCATCTTGTTCTTCTTCTTTTACATCTTCAATGCTCATCTGGTCCGGAGAAACTACATTTGCCGTACCATCTTTCCCCACATTATACTTAACACCCTCACGCGGCTCTTCATTGTTAAAATCCTCAATACTCATTTGAGATGGTTCCAAGGACAGTTTCACGGTTCGCCCTGCATGAGGATACAGTTTTATCATCTTTTCATCAGAGTCACCTTTAGCGTTAAACTTGAGTGTTGTTTTCTTGGAATCACGCTGTACTGCTTTAAATTCTGCGTTAAACTTACCAGCTCCACTTGCTTCAATTTCTAGTACGACAATGTTTCCTGCTAATTCTATTAACTCCTTAGAATGAGGCAGCTCATCCCCTTGGACATGAAACTCTAAAACTTCTTTTTTATCATCCTTTTGGATTTTCTTAAATAAAACATTCAATTCGAATTTACTCATTTTTATTTACTCCTTTTTTATATAGTGTTTGTTACGACCTCGTATCGCTTTTTGCGTGTTTTACAACTACATTAAGACCAAATGTATTAGTGTTAAACAAAACGCCTATATCGGGCTTATAAGGGGTTTAAACGCTACCCCTTAAAAATCATTAATATTCCTAATCCATAACCATGTTCTTTTACTTCGCTCGCCCTTACCCAACCACGGTTTTCATGAGATTTTACGACTCTATTTAAAGTCGTTTCATTTAGGCCAGTAACTATTTTCTTAAGCTGGCGAGGATGCTGCGCTTTCCAACCTTTTACTTTGGTCATTTTGCTTTAGCCTTCTTCTTTGTTTCTAATATAGATTGCAAGACTTCAGCTTGATAGATTGGAAGATACCCATTATTCAGTAAGCATTCTACTCCACTCTCCATAGTCCATAAATCTTTTGCAATTTGAGCAATGATATAAGCATCTACCACGTTGTCACTTTTATGTGTAAAGCTAAAATGTTCTTCAACAGCCTTCATGACGGCTTTTTTCTTCGCTGGCCCCGTGAGTCGCTTTTTACTACCTTTTTCTCCAACCCATCCAGTTACATTCACAAACTTCTTTACGGCATTTGGAGCAACTTCGTAGTAGCTGAATCCTCTTTTAAAGAGTTCGTTGCGGATTCCATGATGTAGACCACCAGCAAACATGGCTCGCTGAGTATCAAAAGGAAAACCCTCGATGCAAATTACATCACCTGGTTTAACATGCGAGACAACCTCATCAATTAGCGTCACCATTCTTTTCGGATCTGCATCACTAATACCTGTCAATTCTTTCGCTCTTAAAACCTCTTCATTTTCATCAAGTGCAACAAACCCTGTTTTTGTACCCGGATCTATTCCTACAAATCTCATAATCTATTCACTCCTTTCTAGCAAATGGAATATGTTCAACTATTTTTAAATAATGAATCCTATATTCGTACAGAATCCCTGTTTGTTTATAATACTTAGTTGTTTCCTCTTTGATCAGTTTATGATGTGTTCTGCACAGGCCAACAAGAGCCCATGTAGTCTCAGTATTACTCATACAACCAGGATATTTACATTTAGTTCCTACCACGGATTTTCTCCTTTCCTGTAATTCTTTAGTTGCAGAATACCGATCTCTCATTCTTGCGGTTACGTCTGTTGCAATATCGTAGAGTTCTTGAACAGAAGCTATCGAAAAATCCACTTGACCACCACCTTAACGTTGCGACCTCGCAACATTTTTAGTAAAAAAATTAGATACAGGCTTTTTATCACCTTTGCACCCATCACAAATTCTTTTACCATCAACTACAGATGTAAATTTTGGTAGATATGCCTTAAAACAAATACTGCAGCTGACTAATTTCATGGCGATCATCCCTCCTTAGGAAATTCCTTTACTCTTTTGTTTAGTAGATTAACTGCAGCTGGCCTGTTGCATCTGCAATAAAATCTGTTCCATAATCTTCATCCATGATTACTTTGAAAATAGCTTCCAGCACTTGAACCACAATACTATTCCCTGCCAGTGCATAAAGCGTTGCACTTCTTAGATGCGGCTTAATCGGAAACACTTGAGACATAAGATCGAAATCCGCATCATCAAAGCCCATTAACCGCAAATATTCTCTTTCAGTTGGATATCGATAACGACCATCTGATGTTTTAATTACTCCTGGTCCTGGGCATCGATCTGGACGCTCGGTTAATGTCCAGCAATGAGTTTGAATTGTTTCGATATACCGAAATTTACTTTTGTTCCGTTCAATTTCTTCCGGACTTGCTAAATCAGCAATACGATTAAGCATTGATGGAATATTGACTATATATTTTTCTAAATCAAATTCACTTTCATCTTGTAAAAATTCTGCTATTGAACGAAGTGGCCGCCTTATCAACTTATTGAAATCGAAAATAGAGCTGCCAAGCAATGAAACGCAAAAGACTCTCTCTCTAGCTTGTGGAATGCCAAAATCCATGGCATTAAGTACACTGAATGAATTGGTGTATCCCAGCTTTTCCATTTCTTGAAGATACTCGTCAAATATAGGTCTTTTCGATTTGAACAATGCACCTTTTACGTTTTCCCAAATTACAACCTTTGGCCGCCACTCACACATTTCACGAATGATACGTATTGTCTCAAGGATTAATTTTGATCGTCCTTTATCATCATTAAGGTTAGCTGCTGAATTATCCTGACATGGAGATCCATGAACTAATATGTCCGGCTTTAAATTCCATCCCCTAACATCCTGTGGCTTATGCAGATGATCATAAAGTGCGTTATATGCTTTAACCCTATTTGGCTGCCATTCCACATAATCAATGCATTTATGATCAATACCAAGATTGATTAGTGCTTTTCGGGGCGCTCCAATGCCTCCGAACAATTCTAGTATCTTAATCATGGTGCCACCCCTTTCTAGTAAACTTAATAATTCTTGTGTATTATCCACCTATCGATGGGTGCGCACATTCCCACATATAATCATCAAAGTTTATCTCTTCATTCTTTACAATTTCACCATCGATGATTTCTATATCTTGGTTAAATTCCATCCCACGTTCATATGCATATATTTTTAGGTCAACATAAAATTCTTTTGATATCTCAGCTAGTGGAGCAGCATCAATTCCCCAAGCTGCTTTATAATTCTCAATTACCATTACATGAGTTTCTTTGTCGTCATCCCAAAACTCAAACTCTATGCAGTTTGTTTCAATAAAGTTTCGACGTGTACCCTTTACATGGAAACCGTGGAATTTTTCATCACACTTCAACGCTACCGAATATTTTTCCTCAACAAACTCTGCTTTCACATCTGAACCTAACCAAGTTACTGGAGTAAAGTTGTTTTTTAAGAACTTAATTAAGTTTTCTTTAGTACCCCTTACTTTCAATGTTCCTTCACACCAATTCGGCATAATAAATTCCCTCCGTTCATTTTTAAAAGAAACATAATACAAAATATGATTAATAAGCCTTACCGCCATGCTTATACGTTCTGCTTTTGTTGTACTCCATTTTCTTTAAGATGTGATATTCAAGATTAATTCCTTTTAACCCACACAGATCAAAACCCCGAATAAAAATATCAGCAATTTCTTCTGCGAAATGTTCTTTATCGCCTTTTCTGTCGGCTTCCAAAGCTTCACTTACTTCACTATGGATTAAAGCCAGAAGTGTTCCTGTTTCTCTTTCCTCATCATGCCAGCCTTTTGATTTAGCTATTTCATAGGCTTCTGAACAAAGAGTGTTTATTGTTGTTTTCTCTTTTCTCAATCTCGCATTCTCTTTGATTAGATATTTCATGAGATCGGCAGACTCTTCTAAAGCCATAAGGTTCCAGTCATAATCTGAGTCCTTCGCCTGGTCAATTGTGGTGCCATATTTTTTAATGCCTTTTTCATATTGCGAATCTAACACTCTAGCAAAAGCATCTAATACATTTTGAGTTGTTATTGGTCTTTCCAATTTGTTCACCCTTTCTCTCTTGACAGCTCTTGAAAGTGCTGTTTCCAACCTTGGAAGAGCAGCCGGAATTCATTAAGTCCTGTATCTCTACCCTTAGCAATCGTCTGCTGAATAACTTTACCGCCACTTACAATGTCATTTGGATCATGCCAAAGGAATTCAACTACATCAGCATCTTGTTCAATGGATCCGGATTCTTTTAAGTGTGATAGTTGGGGCTTTAATGCTCCCTCAAACGCTCTTGACATTTGGGATAACATCATAAAGCAGCAATTCATTTCACGAGCAATTTGTTTGGCTGCACCAGTAACATTCCCAATTGCTTGTGATCTTGTTTCACCCTTTTTTTGAGGGATATTCATGATTTGTAAGTAATCAACAGCAATGACAGCTATCTTTCCGTGCTTTCGCTTGAATTGCCTTGCTGTTGCTCTTACATCATCAATCGATACATTTGGACTATCTTGAATAAAAATTGGCAGGTATTCGAAGCCTTCATAAGCTCTATCCAGAAGAGTTTTTTCCTTCTCATCTAATTCCTTATTTTTAATCCTCCCATAGCTGATTCCAGTTACAGAAGACATCATTCTGTCTTTCAATTCGTTCTCTCCCATTTCTTGAGAGAAAATAAGAACAACTCCTTGGTGCTGTTTAGCTACTCCATAAAGGCGTTGCAACATCTTAGCTGTTTTACCTACCGATGGCCGACCAGCTGATACAAAAAGCCAACCTCTCCATAATCCACGGGCCCAATTATCAAACTGTGCAAATCCTGTCTTGATATATTCTGCTTTTGTTGCAAGGTGTTCAAAATAGCTTTCTTTTGATTCCGAGAAACTTTTCATCTTTGCTGCAGCCTGCGGTCGCATCTCTTGCACCAAGGCATCGATGTTTGAAAAATATTCTTCGTCCGAATCATAATCATCTCGGGATAATCCCTTGATAATTTCGCCCATGTTTTGTGTTCGTCTTTCAATCGCTTTAGAGCGAACTATTTTTGCATAATAATCTACGTTTGCGACTGTTGGACAAGAACTGGCAATCTGCGATAGATAAGAAACGCCGCCTATATTTTCAATCCCACCAAATCTTACAATCGCATCAGAAACAGTAATAATATCAACCGGATTGCCTCGTTTTTGTAAATAGCGCATAACTTTATAAATCTGTTGGTGGCGATTAATAGAGAAATCTCTTTCTTCAAGAAAAACTATTTCATCTAGAACACTTGCATCTAAGAACACGGCTCCTAAAACTGATTGCTCAGCTGCTACTTCATTTTCCCCAATCGAATGCATCTGGATCATTCCCTTCACTTATCCAACGTTGGAACTCTATTTCTTTATCTCGAATATCATTTTTAGTCTGTTGTTGAATCGGCTGTTTAGGAGTTTGAGAAGCTTTCTTTTTGATAGCAAGTTCAGCAAACTTTCCTCTTAGCGTTTTGGCAGATAAGACATTCGTCCTCCAGAATGAATCTTGTGTAACCCAATCCATAACCTCTTTTGCAAGACGCTTGTCCACTCCATCTTTTTCAATAAGCTTTCTAAAGTCATCAGCCCAGCTTTGGAGATTGGCATTTCTGACTAAATGCTCCACCCCTGCATCTTTTGCAACGGCAGAAACCTTTTCATGAAAGTAAAGAGCCATTTTGTAATATGAACTTTCCTCGTCATATTTTTTTGTTTGACGAGTTTTTTTAGGTTTTTCTTTAACCTTTTCTTTCTTGGTACTACAATTGGTGGACGATGACGTACTACAGTTGCAGGACGATGACGTACTACAATTACAGGACGACGATTGAGGTACTGCATCTGTAGGACGATCAATCCAATCGTCGTAATTCTTGTTGTAAGCCAATAACCTTCCCCTCCTTTCGCCAACCCCAACGACATTTACAATCTTGCGCTCTATTAAAGTAGTCAGTTCCTTATCAACGTGGCTTTTCGTGCTGCCGATTGCTTCTGCTAGAAAAGCTAGAGAAATCTCATGTTCTTTTCTGCGGAATCCGTATGTATATCGCCAAATCACCATGACTATTTTAAGCTGGGTGCCGTTGAGATCAGCCTTTGAAATACTCTCTAAAATCTCGTTGGCAATCCTGGTATATCCATTTTTAGTTTGTGGACTTGCCATACTCGATCATCCTTCTAATTTGCTTTTTTCTCCTTGAGTGTTTTGATTGCTTCACAGGATGCTTTTAATGCCGTTGATAAGACGGTTACAAAGAAATCAAGGCGCTCATTTTCTTTGTTTTTCTTCTGTAATTCTTCGGTTAATTTCCTTGCCAACCCTTGAAAAATAGCAGTTTGTTCTCTTTCTTTTTTCAACTGAGCTAGGTGATGCTCTTTTAAATCGTTCCATTCTTTCTCGGTGTAAGCTTTTTCTTCGGAATGTAGAATACAAAATTCCCTTGGAACAACAACGCCTGAGAATGAACCTTCTATAATCTGATATGGATTGTTAATTGTGAATAGATTGCTCGATGGGAAATTTCTCACTGAAAATTCATCACCTACGCGTAACCAACCATGACCTAACCTAATATCTTTAATAATTTTTATTTTCATGGACTACACCACCTTTATTTCATAATCTTTTTCTGCTTTATATCCCTTTTTAGCTAGTGCCCTCATTACAGTCATTTGAGCCAGCATAGGCATGTTATTAGAGCTTGATAAGTGTGTTAGATATATTTGTTCTCCTTGTCCATTAACAAGCTTAGAAAGTGCCTCTGCGGTCTGTTCATTCGATAAGTGTCCGATATCAGATAGAACCCGTGCTTTAACACTGTCGGGATAACTAGAGTTTTCAACCATTTTCGGCTCGTGATTTGCTTCGATAATGTAGATCGTAGAGTATTCCATGGCTGATAGCATTTCGTTATCTACATGGCCTGTATCTAAGCATATAGAGCATTTATTACCGTCAAAGTCTTGAACTACATAACCGAGAGGATCATGGGCATCATGGTGTGTTCTAAACGATTCAATATAAAATCCTATCGGCTCTAAATCGACGCTGGAACCGCATTTGATTTTGTTTACTATTTCATCATCCACACCTTGGATAGACTTCCATTCCTCTTCCCCTGCATAGACAGGGATTCGATATTTGTTAGCAAGGGGTAATCCCTTTATGTGATCACCATGGGCATGAGTGATAAATATAGCTCTAACATTCATGGGCTGGATGCCGACCTCTACCAATCTTTTATCGATTTTCGTCTTGGCAATGCCAACGTCTATGAGAATAGTATTTTTGCCCGAGGTCAAAGCGATACAATTCCCGCTTGACCCCGATGCTAGAATGTCAACTTTCATAGAAATCAATCCAAAATATCAGCATCAGCAGCATTTGTATTCTGCATGTCATAATGCATATCCAATAGTTCATTAAGCCCAATAATGTCTGCTAATGACGGATTATCACCAATGTGAGGTGCATTTTGAGAAATATAATCCTGCATACCTTTTTTAGTAGTAATTCCGAGCTTTTTAAATTTAGCTTTCATTTGATCTTTGGCAGCTTTTAGCTTTTCTTCTTCTGGATCAATTGGCTGTGAATTAGGTTGGTCAATTACCTGTTGATTTGGTGTAATATCTTTTCTTTGCTGTGGTTGATACTCTGGAATAGAATTAGCTACATCACCTTGATTAATCGTTTCATCCTCAAATTCAAGTCCATATTGTTTTTTAAGCGCGCGCTGCTGAACATGCTTTCCAAACATATCGCTTGTCCACTTGTTCCAGTTGTCTTTGTTCTGACCAGTAAACATATGGGCCACTTCTTCAATATCCATAATTACTGTTACAGGTCGATGACCGTCACGATAAGCGATTGAATAGGCACCGATTATTTTGCCCCTTGGAAATCCGATTTCATGAAGAACAACTTCCATTTCTTTTGTTTCCTTGTTCATTGCAATTCTGAATTCATCATTTTCATGAACCATTTGAGTATCAGGTGGTTGGAAGCCTTCTTTTTCTCGAGCCTTTGAAAGATAAGCTTCTGCAGCAAATTGAATGCGAGCTGTTTGTCCGTACTTAATGAAAAAGATTTCATTTTTGAATGGGTCTAAACCATAAGATGCTGCCTTATGAGCGAATAAAAGAAATTCTTGATCATTAGCAGTTGGAGCAATTGAAGTGCGAATAACTTCTAAAACTGCTGGTGCAAATGCTTCTGTAATTTCAGGTGTTAATGAAATAGTGCTTAATTGATTTTTGGACATAAATTATTCCTCCTGTTAATCTGCTATTTTGAATTGAAAACCTTTAACTTCTATCAAGTAATCTTTCAAATTGGATAGCCTGTCCTATTTGCTTGAGTGATAGATGGATGTTCGACATCAGGCAATTTGCTAACCTCCTATTTCCTATTTCTACGACGAGACTGATCGGCAATTTTCTTACGCTTTTTACGACGGGCTCTTTCTTTAGCTGGAACATAGGTGTTAGGTGCGCCATTGCCCTTCATTTCTGCGAATTCACGAGCTGTGCCAGCATGACGAGCTGCACGCATTGCATTCATTTTTTCTTTGACAAACTGAATAGGATTTTTGAAAGTAATCATTTAAACATTTCCCCTTTACATATTTGATGGAATTATTTTTACCGTTCCTTCTTCTCTATGAACTAAATGCAATTGACCATTAATGTTTTTAAATACAAGCCAATTAGCAGGATTTAAACCAGCTGCAAAGACTGCTTTCTTTTGATTGCGAGTGGGACGTTTACCAGCTTTCATGACGATTCACCTTCGCCTAATTCAGCAGCTTTGTTTTGCAAACTCTCCAACATCTTAGGAATGTTGAGTCTTTGGATGATGTCCACGGATAACTGCTCTTTGAGATTATTCTCAAGTGCCTTAACAACGGTCTCCTCTGCATCTTTTCGAGCTGTTTGAATCATAGAGCTCACCTTTCCAGTTAACTCTTTGGCCAAATAATTTCGAATAAAATACTCACTAATGGAAAGCTTTGCATCCCTGTCGTACTTAGCTTCCCTTCCGTTTTCATCAAGGGACTTTTTGGTTAGATGTTCTTCGTACTTCATTCCGACATATTGACTAATTGGGATATACTCAATATCAGAAGACCAATATCCTCCTTTTTTATGAGGGATTTGAAGTTCCTCAATTTTTGATTCAAGCGTTTTTTCAATGAAGCTAGATGCCACCCGATCTGCGATCTCTTCAAGTTTTTTACTTAATTCAGCAGTCACTTTTCTCTCTACGTTAGAAATCAATTTATCTTGTAAACTGCTTATTACTTGGCTCTTAATAGTTTCATCAAGGTTACTTTCTTCATCTATCCAATCAAGTTCTAACTCGACTTTTATTACTGCCATTACCTTTCAACCCCTTCGATTTTTAATTCTTGCCCTGCAACAACACGGGATAAAATCAACTGGCCAGATGGCTCCTTAAACTTAGTGATCGATTCAGCGTTATCTACAAAAACAGGTGCAATAATTTCGCTTTGCTTTGACAAGACCTCACGCAATTCAAGACCAGCCCTAATTCCCTCAGAAAGAGAAAGCTTTTTGTATTCCTTGCCATCCATCATAATTTCGAAAGTAGGCTTAATCTCGCCATTCTTTAGCGTTTCAAATAGTTTGATAGATAGAGAGTCGAATAAGGCTTGTACTTTTTCTCCTTGCAATTCGGCTTCTTTTGCTTTAAAAGCTTTGATCGAATCAAGGATGAAGATAGAGAAATTTAGAGAATCGAGCGTTTCCTTTTCATCTGCTATAGCCTGGTTGACTTGCTCCTGCAATCTTTCAAATTGCTTGTGATTGCTAATTTCACGCTCAATCGGATTTATTTTTTCTTGTATTTCTCGAACTTTTTCTAGCTGCTCAGAAACATCTATGTAGTCAAGTCCTGCTAGTTCTGTTTCTAAATCTTTTCGCTGTATAACAATTTGGTCATATCGTGCTTTAAACTCTTGGATCCTCTTTTGTTTGTCTGCTTCTGCAGCTTCCAAGGATTCATCTTTCAAAGGTTGTTTACATACTCGGCAAGTATCTTGAATTTCCTCTGCTTTTAACTTTTGAAAATCAACTTTCATCTGTTCACGTTCAGACAAAAGAGAATTAATTTTTGATTGTAATCTATTAATGCGGCCGTTGTTATCTCCTGCTGAATCGGTAACATTTTCAATCTCGTTTCTTTCTTTTACTAGTTGAGCAAGTTCAACTTTCAAGGAATCAAGAGCAACAGAAGGTTTTAGATCTTCCAATTGTTCTTTCAAGGTCTTTGTCCGACTTTGTGCGGCTATATGCTGTTTATCAAGTTTTGTTTTACTTTCCTTATGAATCTTTTCAATATCAGATAGACAATGTTTTTTTAATAGGTTTTGAAGTTCTAAAGCTTGTCCATCCGGCATATGCTTTAGTACTTCCTTATTTACTGGAGCAGTAACGTAATTCAATAGCATTGCACGCTGTTTTTCCCAATGGAGTGTAAAGAAATAATTCGGATTAAATAGTGAGAAGAACAATTCTTTATCGAAAAGTTGATCTACAATTTCGTTGAATTCTCCTGCTTTGCTCGGAACTTCATTGATGATATATTTTGTCTTTCCCTTTTTAAGCTCTCGACCTAAAAGGACTTGTTTCCCATCCACATCTAACAAAAGTGAAACCATTGTTTCTTCTGCCTCGTAAGTCACGGGTGTAGGATCAAGCTTGCTATTTAATGCATCTGTACCGTATACTGTCCATGGAATAGCATCTAATATTGTGCTTTTACCTTTTGTGTTGTCTCCCGTGATCTCTGTGCGCTCGCCAAAGTTTACAGTTAGGTCACGGTGGCTTTTAAAGTTTATTAGATTAAGAGAAATGAATTTAACTAACATTTTTTTGCACCTCACAATATTTTTTTGTAAAACAATTACTTCCTCTTATTTACCATCACATCACCCCTTTCAAGTTTTTTGTCTGCGTGGTAATCACCGACTACTACACCAACAACAAATGTAAACAGTGAGAATAAGTACGCTTCTAACAAATTTATCCTTCCCCTACTATTTATTGATACGTTCTCGTATCACTTCATCCAAAAAAAAGAACTTTTCAAATGGTCCTTTAAATGCCGCTAGTACTCCTGCTATAAATGCAGGTCCTGGTGTGTTGTGGCGATGATCATCAACTGGTAGTTTCGCTCTCCAAATTTGAGTAACCGAAACACCAATGGTAGCCGCTAGTTCGGTATCATTTGCTATCTCATGGTCAATAGCGGCTTTCATAAATTCCTTTGTATTAAGTCTTATCACATATCTTTTCATTCTAGTAAACTCTCCTTTCTTTCTAGCTATTCGACCTCGTAACACAACTATATAACATTATGATACGAAAACGCAATACTGGTAAAAAATAAAATTGCGCGTGCGTAATGTTTTTTGTTATAATGAGGATACTAACAAACAGTAGTAAGGAAATGTAAATAGGGTGGAGGAGTATGATATGAGTATTAGTTTCGGTGAGTTTATTGCACAACATAGGAAGTTAAGTGGTTTCAAATCTCAAAGGCAATTAGCAGAAAAATCAGGTGTTTCCTCAGCTACAATTTCTAGGATAGAAAGTGAAATACAAAAACCAGAAGTGGATACGTTAAAATCACTTGCTTCACATTTAACTTCTACATCATTTGTAGAGCTTATGGTTGTTTGTGGTTATTGGGATAAAGAAGAGTTGTTAGAGGATAATTTAACAGTTCAAGAATCTATTGAAACATATGTAAGTGCCAAAGATAGTAGTGAAGAAGAATTTGTTGAAAAAATAGATTTAACTGACGAAGATCTCCTAAAGCAATTTGACTTAAGGATTGATGGGAGAAGTTTAACCAAGGGAGAAGCGAAAGGGATTATCGCTTATGTTCGTTCTTTGAGGCAGATGTAGCTTTTGTATCGTTTATCATCAGGATTAATTGAATAGCATCGACACCTAACAACTTTGCAAGCTTAATTATGTCTACAGGTTTTTTCATCGATATTCCCCTCCATGATCGTAAAACGTGTCGTATTGCAAGTGTTTTTACACGATTCGTGACAACTATATCTCCATACCCCATTCGTTATATATATTGTTCATAAGTAGCTTAAGGGGAATGGTAATTGATGTTGACGCAAAGATTAGTTGAGTTAAGACTAAAACATGACCTTAAACAAGAGGATATTGCAAACTTACTAGGCGTAGCTAGAACAACATACGCAATGTACGAACAAGGTAATCGAGAAATGGATTATCAACTATTAATAAAGCTAGCTGATTACTACAAAGTGTCTCTCGATTACCTATTCGGCAGATCCGCGGTACCAATTCATCCTGGTAGTTACAGCGAAGACGAAATTGAATTTATGGTGCGGTCACTTGGTCTTTACAAAGAAATGAAAACTAAAATGAAATAGCAGCATATTCCTATGGAGGAATATGCTTTTTTCTTTTATTTCCCTAATAGGTTCCAATTCATTATATAAGAACACTCGTTCCGTTTCAATACTGGAATTTTAGATTATAGGAAAATTTGATAAAAATTAGTGTCTTTTTTATGTCTATTCCTTCTCCCATACAATCCCAATCATATACAAATTTCCTAAAATCCACTTTAATTATAAACCTTATCCAATGAATGGATAGAAAATCATATAAAATAATTAGATTAACCTATTTTAATTTTAATACCTTCCATTTTTTCAATATTAGTGGAAGCACTCTCCTTTTTTAGACCCCTTACAAAATGACTAAAAGATGGGGATTGGAATACCTGAAACATGTTGCCACTATCAAGAGCATACCTTTGATCAGACAATATTAAGACGTGTGGAAACGGTTTAGCCATGATTCCAGCATTGAACAAATCGACATATCGATCTATCTTATCTTGCATCTGCTTATCTGAGTAGATGCTTTTTTGCACTTCAATAAAGAATCCAGTGTTCCTAAAGTTAAGATATGCATCTGGTTCGACAATCCCCTTGCTACCATATTTCGGCTCAACCAGGAATGTTTCAATGTGGCCGTGCTTTCGAATCTCTTTATAGGCATTTAAGATCGCTAGGAAGTGTCCTATCTTTTGTGAGTTTTTCTTAATCTGAGTATCGGGCCCGAAATAAAGATACGGTGTGTAAGAAGTAGATCGCTGAATTTGCCCGTCTCTTAATAATCTGAGCAAAACATTATTAGCAGCATACTGAGGATTTTTTAAATTAGAGAAATGAAGCTCGGCAATTGAATCTCGGTCCATCACTCTGAATTTATTTAAGTCTTTAATGATTGCTTTATCACGTTTAGTTAACATCATTAAACACGTCCTTTTCTGTGAGTTGTGGAATTTCCTCATTGACTTCTTTCACTGGACCTTTTGCAACGACAAAGGGATTGAGTAGTTTTTTTGCTTGTTCCATCGTTAGGTAGGGAGCCTGTAGCTCGTAAAGTTTATCAGCGTTCATGATGAATCTGCCGCTATGCTCAAGATTGTGGGCATTAGGAGTATTTACTATTTTTGATTCCATTGCATCCCTCAATTTAAAGCCCATACTTACAGTTAAATTCGCTCTTATTGTAGTGTCTAATACTTTTGCACTCGGACGTTGCATTGATAGAATTAAGAACACTCCAAGCGTTCTTCCGATGGCTGCTGTTTCAGTAAGAATATCCATTATCAATTCATCTTTTCTTAACATAACAAACTCATCAATGCAGACAACCAAATATGGCTTTCTATGCTCAGCTGGTAGATCATCCACATGACTAACCTCGAACATTTCCGTTAAGTTGCTTCTTTCGTCTAATTCCTTTTTGATATGGAGCAACATCTTTTGAATATCTCTCGCGCTACTGTGGACACATTGCACATGCTCGACTTTTCTAAATAAATGAAACTCTGATTTTTTACAATCACCCAGGTACAATTCTAATTCATTTGGTTTTTTCGTTTTTATCAAAGTTGTTAAAATGGAACGCAACTGTGTGGACTTACCGCTACCAGTTTCCCCAGCTATTAATATATGAGGTTGCTTTAACATATCAAGAGTGACGTACTCGCCTGTGCGGTCCATCCCACAGATGATAGGAAGTGATAAACCGTTGCATACCTTACTGATATCAGCAAACTTATATTTTAGTGTGGAAGGCATCGATCGGTGATAAACAGTCAAAGTAAATTTCTTATGATCTCCATCAAGGTCTACATTTTTACCAAAGTGCTGAAGAAATATATAATCTTTTTTTGTAACCATCTTCGGATCAAGACCATTCGGTAAATTGAAAACGATTTGCGCACTATATTCGGTTGTTCTTACATGATTAATCTTTGGAAAAATTGGTCGCTCATCACTTCCAAGATAAATACCACCTGATTTAAAAGTCTTAATCAATTTCCTGCGTATTTTAAGGCTTTCTAGCCAAGTCATTTTAACCACCCGATAATCGCGTTTGTCTCGATAAAATAAACACCAGCTGCCATTGCTGCTAAAGGTATGGCAATCATCAAAACGTTCCCCATAAAATGAAATCCATAACTTTCTAGAGTCTTATCTAGACAGGCTAATAGAATAGTAGCGCCTCCAGTGATACGAGCTTTTTACTTGTACAAGTGCACTAATGCTAAACAGATGATAATGTTGCGAAATAGAAAATTAAAACAGATGATTTTACTGTTTTGCTTTCGTGTTAATAGCCTATGGGCGATTGACCTAAAACTTGCCTGTACCGCACAAAATTATTGTGCAAAAATCCAATATTTATTTGTGAAAGGAAATTCTAAAAGTTTGTAGAATTGAATATAAGGGTGATAGGACATGGTAACAAACAACTTAGCAAAGATAATTAAGGAGTCTCCATATAAAAGGCCTTATATTGAAAAATACATGGGGATAAGCAGAAATACCTTATCTAATTGGTGCAGAAGTGTATCTTATCCATCTATTCCACAATTATTGAAACTTGCAGCATTATTAAACGTATCTATGGATGATATCTATAAATGGGAGGAAGAGAAGTGAAAAAATTACTTTTTGCATTTTTAATGTTAAGTCTATTTTTATTTAGCTGTAGTTCAGAAGAAACGACAAAACCAGAATCTGAAAAACTAACAGAAGAAGCAGCAAGCAAGGAACCCACTCAAGAGGAGTTAAATGAAAAACTTAAAAGCGAGGCTGTTAAAGCTGACTTTGTGAAGTTAAATGGTGATGAAGCAGAAAAAGGATTAAAAGTGCATGCAGTTGGTAAAGTCAGTGTGATTGCTGAAGATGGCATATTTAGAACATTTACTCTTACAACCGAAGAAGGAGAAGGGTTTGGAATGTATTCAATTTTGGATGTACTGAAAGAAACAGAATATGCTGAAGGTGATACTGTAAAAGTGTATGGCTCATATGATGGTAAAGATGATTTAGGCTTTCCACAGATTAATTCAACTGTAATAGAAAAACAATAATACTAAGCCCCTCTCTATGAGAAGGGCTTTTTATCTTATTTCTGCTTCTTTTCAAGTTCCTCTACTCTTCTAGCAAGAGGAATAATTGCAGACCATAAATACATTCGGTTAACCTCTCCAAACGGATCATTACCATCTGTTATTCTCAAACGAATAGCTTCTTGTCTAATTTTTTCTTGTTCTGGAGTTAGTTCACTCACTCCTTCTTTTTTCTTCAAACCGAATGCCTTCACAATACCGTTTGCATGACCAAGAGCAATTTTTTCAATATAGGTTGTTTGTTTAAGCTTAGCTGCATCATTAGCGTTATCAATAAATCCACATTCTGTCAGTAATGCTGGCATGTTTGATTCGCGAAGCATATGGAAGTTAGCTTGTTTTTTCCCACGATCATGGAAATCAACCAGTTTCATAACCTCTTCGTGGATTGCATTTTGATAAGCAGCTGTCGCACCGCCTGTACCAGGATAAATAAAGTCCTCATATCCTGTTCCACCACCAGCGTTAATGTGGACGGATAGTAGGAAGTCTGCACACCATGCATTTGCCATATTGGTTCGTTGGTTTAAAGATAATGTTTGGTCTGTCTCTCGACTTAATTTTACTTGAGTGTTTTCATATTCTAGGAGTAAATCTCGAATACGTTTAGAAATTTGCAATGTTAGATCTTTCTCTAGCAGTCCATTCCCAACTGCTCCCGGATCTGTACCGCCATGCCCTGGATCGATAAAAATCTTTGTCATTTCTTATCACCTTTTTCAAAAAGGTTCTTAGTACTGCTGTATAGTCCACTTGCAGATAGACCAAGCATAAGACCAACTACAATCCCCTCTTTTACATCGGCTGAAACATAAAAGATGCCAAATAACAAACCAAAAATAACCGCAATAAAAGGGCTGTACTTATCAGATAAGCCGCCCCTTTTAAACAACTCTACTATACCTAAAATAAGTGGAATAATCGCAACATCATAGATTTCAAACATTATTTATCAATCTCCTTTTCTAAAGCATCAATTCTTTTATGTGCAGATTTTACACTTTCATCTATTCGAACAACTTCTTTATCTGTTTCAGTCCACCGACGTTCACTTGTTTTTAAATCTACTGCAATTGTATTTACAGAATGATTAATGTTATCTAGTTTTGTCTCTATTACAGCGTTTCTTGATGCATCACTTTTAACATCTTTGTCTCTATTACGATTAAATGTTAAAAACGTAATTACCGCACCGAGTAAGGTACAAAAAAGACCAATCGCTGTTACTAATACTCCTAAATTAATTGTCATGAATACACCTTCTTTTAAAAAAATTAAAAAGGACTGATATTCAGCCCTCTATCTCCTAACTTCCCCGCTGATCTGGGAAAGCTCCTGCTTTATTTTCTTGATCAGTGTTGGTCTATTATTGCCAAAAACAGCCTCAATCCTAAATCCATTAGCTTCATAGATTTCTTTTATTTCTGTTATTCTTGCATTGAGTGTCACTCCCCAATCAACGTTCTGGACAGTGACAATATCACCAAGATCATAGTCCTCTTCATACACAAAAGTGCTATGAGTTAGAATCTGTCCTTCCAGGTATTCTTCCTGCAAAAATTCCTGTAGCTTCTGATTTCCACGATTGGTTAAGTCTCTAATGATGTCTTTCTCAGGACGCTGTTTAGGTGGATCATCTTCTGTTTCTTCGGCAACGTCTCGAGCGTCAATAAAGACTTCTCTCCTAAGTGCGCCTGTTGCATCTCCAACAATGATAACTCTCCTTTTCACACCTTCACCCTGACCAGCGACATAAGCCACATTTCGATAGTTAAGTTTGCTTTTCACATACTGCATAGACTGGATCGATTCAAACTGTGGAGAGAAAATAACAGGCGGAAGAATGTCTTGATCGGCTGTTAAATCTCTACCTTCTAAAACATCAAACACCCATTTTTTATTTTCCAAATCAAGATTAACAGTCCAACCCAATCCAGTGATAAGGGAAATCTCTGCTATTTCTTCTGCCAAATTCTTAAACCGTGATTGCCAAGAAATATTTGCCCCTCGATGTTGGTTAGGTGCTAATGTAACCTCCAGACGCTTCCTATTTACATCAACTGGATTAACCGCATTGTTATTGACATAATGCTTCATGACTTCTTCTGAACTTCCTGACTTATTGTCATGTGATGTATGGCTTGGCGGCACAGTTATTTTTTCAGATATGACAGCTTTTAAATGGAAGCCTTTAATCAACCAATTCTCTGTTTCTTTCCCATTATCGTCTAGCTCTATTTCTTGATGGAGAATCATGAAAACCTTATTCATCTGGGCTCCTACAAGGATAAGATTTCCTTCCTGCAAATGCTCAGTATGGTTTTTATATCTGTTTATCCGCATGTCAAAATCCCCGATGCCGTGCCAGCTACGGGTAAACATTAAAGATTCATAGTTGTCAATTTCACCAAGCATTTCCATGGATGGAGATAAGATTCGAATTGATTTTCGATATTTACGGCCAATTGGTGTAGTGGTCTGAAACTTGTCTAAAACTGCCTTTGCAGAAGAACCTATTTTTCTAAGGTGTGAAGAGACTTCTACTCTATTATTATTTGTGTAGATTCCTACTCTACTAGTAATAGGTTTGATATGAGTTGAGAGAGATTTGTTAATCTCTTTGGATATAGATGTGGTGACAGCCTTACTAAATGCATCTATCTGCCGATTATACTCTTTTCCTGCTGTCGCAAGAGCGTTGATGTTTTTTACGTGTGTAGTTAAGTCAATGTTATATTCTTTAAATGGTTCTTCATAAGATATCTTAACACCTTCAAAAGTAAGGTTTGGTGGTATAGTTCCAGAAACTGTTGAGTTAGCCGTGATCGTGGACTCTACGTACAAAGGGAAGTTTACAGCTTTATCACTTATCCTTAATAACACATCGTTTCGGTAGTAATATACTCGATCCTTGGTAATAGCTATCTTAAATATATCTCCCTGAACTGCATTGGTTGAGGAAGCCAGAGATGTAGATGTCCCCTCGTTTATATACCAGTAAGATCCACTTACTCGAAGATTAAAGTGGACATCTGCATAATTCTTATTATAAAAATCTTTAGTTAGATTAGATACTCCAACGCAGTACTGCCCTGTACCAGGATAAATGAATTCTATAACCGCTGGCCCTTCTAAGAACTGGCTTGGATGACTGTTCCCTCCTGAGGTCCATCCAGCTGGTGCTCCTGAGGCTTTATACATACCGTTGTTTTCAGTTTCTACCCAGTTTGCTCCTCCAGACCATTTAATAAGCTCTGTTTGCATTTCCTTGCTTGGGGGAGTTCCGGTTTTAAGATTCTCTATATAGGTTGCTTGATCGAATAAAAATACATAGCAGGTATATTCTGTATGGTCCGGTAATTCGTTACTTGATGTCATAAATAATTGGCCGTTTATATACCATACAGCCTTCTTATTTAGTATACCAACCCCATACCTTATTTCGGCTGTTTGCGGTTTATCAGTGTAGTCTCTTTGCTCTTTTGTTACCTGATTTATGGCTCTCATTAATCCCCAGTAAACATACCACTGGTAATCCATATCTGGATAAAAACCCACTTCTTTTGAGGTTGGTTGAAGACCTATCACAAACGTTTTCTGTAAATAAGAAGTGGGGACTGTAAACTCGACATACCTATTTTCATTAGAGTGAAATTTTTCTCTTAGAGTACCGTAGGCATTCCAGTCACCATTTCCAGCTGTTCCCCCTCTAGTTAACCTTCCTAGAGGATGTACAACGCCTCCATTTTCTCCGGTTCCATTTCCGACTGTTAATCCTTTAACATTTACTAATGCGGCAGGTAATCTGTCTTCTACTAACCATTTTTGATGAAGATACTCTTCAATCTGCATCTTATCAGCTTCAGATATTCGACTAGGGAAGATTAATATCTCAGATATTTTACCGTTAAAATAGTGAGCATTTTCTTTATTCGAGCCAATTGCAAAATCTCTATAAATTCCGGATCCCGTTAGGGCTAATGCTTGAGTACCAACATGTCCTTGATTTCGATAATAATCTATCTTTGAATTAAATTTCCATGCCCATGTTCCTATTTGTACTCCAGTTAATACCCTACCTAAATTTGAATAGGTGTTAGCGTTCCATAGACCAGTCCATGAAGTACTACTAGTGACATGGTACAGTCGATGTCCCACAGTACCGTATAAACACTGGTTTGCTGTTACCGTTAAGGACTCATATACAATGAATATTGTGGAGTCCCGACTAGTATCTGGAAGTGATCCCAGTAACTCTTGTGAGGTACCATTGAATACAACTGACGGTTTATTATTTAAACCATGCTTCTTAAATGTGGGAGCCTTGCCAGCAGGGGCAGAGAGGAATAATCCCTCTCCTCTGGCATCATCCCAATGTTCTACATCGGCATCGTTTTGCAGTTCTAATGTACTGGCATCAAACCAAGCTAATAATCCTGTTATTTCTAATGGGCTTTTAATAGCCATATTAAATCACCTGTGGTACTTGAATGTTAAGTGTGACTGCAAGTTTGTCTGCATCAACCTCAATTGTCACAGTGGCAAAAGTTTCAGACACAAGAGGAGTACCACCAATTGCAGCTTTATACAGCTCAGCCTTTGCTATTTTTTGAGGTTTTGTCTCGAAATCAAGACCTGTTAATCTTAATTCAAGAGTAAGAGTCTGTGCTCCTTGTTCATGCAGCCACTGTACTCTCGAGTCATCAGTTTTAACTCTCATGATTTCCGCATTAGTATCACTTTTTAAAGAAATGTAATTCCAATTTGTTTGTATATAATCACGTAAATCCTGATAAGCAGTACTAGTTATTTCAGCCATCTCCTAGACCTCCTGTTCTACTGGATAAGGATTTCCGGTGATTTCTTCGAATTGTTCTGGTGTAATTTTTCCTGTTTTAACAAAATTCCCAACATACATTCTGCTTTCTGGATCATTGTTGTAAAATCCACCGTTATAATATCTCTTAATGAAATCAAACCAATCCATGTTTATAAAACTCCTTTCAATGTTAATTCCATGACTAGTGCGGCATGATCTTCCGTGGCTTTATTAATTTTCTCTTGTTCCATTGATGATTCAACAGCCATCATAGCCAAATCTGTTTGTATTTGCTCTTTTTCTGTATGATCTCTGTTTTTGAAACTATCTAATTCCATGCGAAGGAAATGATTGTCCTTTTCAAGCATTTTGATTCTTTCATCCGTGTTTTTTTTCAGGCTTGATTTATTATCCACAATATCAGGCGGAAGGGTATCGCCTTCTTTAAATTCTCTTTGATCGTCAGTGACTACTAAGTTTAAAAGAGTAAAGTCAATACCGCCCAATTTACCGCTACTCCCGAATAATATGTGTTTCTTAGATTCATCGATTTCTATAATGTCAACAAGTACTCTTAATATAGTATTGTCATCTTTTAAAATTAAACCTTTTAGCATTTAGTTACCTCCCTCCTTATGTTATTCCGAATACTTGCCCACCTCTATCTACTTGGAATTTGGTAGTTGCTCCTGTTATTCCGTACAAAAGACAGTCAATAATAGCACCGTTGTAAGCATTGAATGGAATATCGGAAGACTCTCTGACTGTCCCTTTAGGATTGTAAACAAAAACAAAAGAAAATTCTCCAGCATGTAGCATTGTTCTTACTTTTGTAATTGTAGCCTCTCCTACACGACCTCTTGTTTGTGTAAAATTAAATGCTGGTGTATTAGCACTGTAACCTTCGGGACTCACCTTAGTAAAATCCACTTTTACATTGTTCACGTCTACAAACAAGCAATTTTCAAAACTACACCATTCGCCTACAGTAAGACCATCAAATATTCCAGAATGAAACCTTGTGAAGTTTTGGATACGAACCTTACACCTAATATGTTCAAATTGAGGAACTAATTCATGAGCGTTGTTAAAGTCGAAAACAAACTCACCGCCCCATTTATATTCCACTTTCCACTCTCTATGGTTAGGTGTTAAATCGGGTGTTAAATCTACCCCAGAGCCTATATTGAAAGTACGCTTTCCACCAAAAGTGAATCTTTTCCACATAGACATAGCTTTACCAAAAGTTCTAAAAGCTGTTGCCTCTGATAATCCATCGTTATCGTCGTTACCATTAGCACGCACATAGTAAGTTAAATCAGCAGGATTGTCATCTATCTCATCACCTGCCATCGCACCGATCATTTCAGGTGTAATTTCATCAGGACCACCCTTTCTATGATCATGTGCATGCTGTTTCATATGTGTGGGTGATGC
>NZ_JAGYPM010000001.1:6771-35228 GCF_018343665.1 Cytobacillus citreus | reverse complement strand
CGCACATAGTAAGTTAAATCAGCAGGATTGTCATCTATCTCATCACCTGCCATCGCACCGATCATTTCAGGTGTAATTTCATCAGGACCACCCTTTCTATGATCATGTGCATGCTGTTTCATATGTGTGGGTGATGCAAGACCACAAAGTTCCAGATTGCGTCTTTCATCAGTAATTTGAGAGTTTTCTATATAAGATTTACCAGCTACAATTGTGATGGTTGCAACACATATTTCATAAATCTTTGCCGTGCGTTCAAGAGTTGGTGCAGATCCACCAACCACTCCTTGTTTTACATAAGCATTGATTGACCGCAAGTCCTTATCCAACCTAATGACAATGCGGTCTTTTCTTTCTTGTGCTTGGTCAGCTGTCACATGTACAAGTTTGAGATGTGCATCGTTTTCGTATCGATAACCCTCTAGATAGGCAAGACCAGGACTAAGTGTCGTTTCCATTGATGTGCCTGCAGCTGTCACTTTTAATCCATTCACATCTTTATCGAGAAAAACTCCACCTTGAAATAAAGTACGGAAATACTCAGCAAAAGCATCCGCGGAATACCTCCGTATATCAGTAGGTGTACTGTCAAAAAAAGATGATTTTTCTGCCATGTTCTCACTCCTTTCTAAACTCCGACATATCGCTTGCGCCAATTGATTACTACATTTGCATCCTCCGAATTGGAATCCATATTGTATTCAATTTCGTTATAGCCAACGTCGAGTTGCCAAAATATGCTGTTTTCATCCAACCAGTTAAAAGCTCTTGTTTGCTTACCTGTACCATCTATAATTAGCACTGTTTTATTACCAAATGCTGTCCTAACAATTAACTTGTCGTTAGCTCCGAGCGTCCGTTTTACACGGATAAATTCTCCTGTTGTTTTATTTGTAACAATGGGATTTACTGCAGGACCATGAAAAACTATTTCCACCGGTACCTCTACATCCCCATCGTTTAATAGAGTGGTAGAAGAACTTTTCATTGCGAATTCAACTGGTAAAGTAAACGGAAATTCCATACCGCCAATCCATGCACTCATTGGTTCACTTTCAATATGTGGATCAAGCCAGAAAGGATCGTGACATTTAAGATCAATAAGAGCCTTTTGGAACATTTGACCTCTATTATCCCAACCGCTTGGGAATATCGGAACATGTTCAGAGGTTGCTTTTATCTCGCGCGCAATACCTCTATTTTCATATCTGAGTGTGCCTTGACCTAATTTTGGGTTGAAAACAGAAGCAATGTAAGCTCTCTTTTTTAACAGATCCTCTTTGTTGTTTGCTAAAATTGATATTTCTAAACTTTGGTATCGTTCAGTTAAAGTCGAATCGATATATGTTGAACCATCCTGAAAAGGTGCTTTCTGATCTTTGATATCAGCTTGCACATCACCTAGACCATCTATTTTAGACAAGATAAAAGGAGCCCTATTTGAGAACTCCGCAATATGTCCTTGGGATGAGGTAAATAATAATTTCTGCATTTATTGAAACCCCCATTCCATTGCCTGTTGTCTGCTTGCCTGTTGTTCTTTTCTCGCTACTTCACTAGGTGTGAGTCGATTAGAATAGAAATGGTTGTTGGTAGTTGGTGAAAATACTTTTTGGGATTGAATATCATTATTTTGCATTGTCCGAGCGATCCCTTCACCTATAGCCCCTAGAACTGCATCTGTCAAAGGTAAAGCCGCTTCTGCTCCTGCTTCACCAAAACCTTTTAAACCGTAAGGCGTATTAAAAACTGTCGGCTTTGTAAAGACGGCACCTTTTGCATACCAATCTACACCGATTTTTGGTACACTTGGAGGATTTAAACTAAACTCACCGGTAAGTTTAAATTTAGGAAGCTTAGGCATTTCGATTTTAGGGATTTTCAATTTCATGTTCTCGAAGAAACCCTTAATATCATCAACCAAACCAGATATTTTTTCTTTTGCCTCTTTGATGGGAGTGAGAATTTTATCCTTAGTTTGGATGAATTTTTCCTCTGCTTTATTCTTTAATGTTTCGAAAGCTGTAAGAGCATTTGTTTTTATATTTTCAGCTTTCTCCGTAACTTCATCCGTCATCATTTTCCAATACTTCTTGGTTAACCCTACTGTTAAATCAAAAGTAGTACCTACCTTATTTTTGAATACTTCCCATTTTGATAAGACTTCTCCAGTTTCCCAATTAACATGTTCAAGATGCTCTCCTGCTTGTTTTTTAGCCTCACCCACAACATTTTTATGCATATCCTCAGCATGTTTAACAGTTTCGTCTCTTTGCTTTTTAGCTTCTGCTATCATTTTTTCAGCTTGTTCTGCTGTTATAACTCCTGATTCGTCACGCATACGAATAATAGCTGCTATTTTTTCCTTATATTCTTTTTCAGCTTCTTTGACAGCATCTGTCCTTTGCTTATTAGAATTTTTCACAACCTCTGCAGCTTGGCGAGCTGTTATATCTCCAGCTTGTTGTTTCATTTTTTCGAGAATAACTTTAGATTCAACTTCATTTTTAGAAAGGTATTTAACGGCATTTTCATTCATGATCTGTTGGATATTATTTATTGTTTGTTGCTCTCTTTCGGTTAGCTCTCTTTTTTCAGCAGCAGCCGTTTCAATAATTTCTTTAATCCTTTGCCCATGATATTGCTGTCTTTCTTGTTCGGCTTTGTTTCTTTCATCGATTTTAGCAAGGATCTTTTCTTCCTCTGTATCTGTGAGGACGTTAGAATTTATGAAATATGCTCTTGTGCTTTCAAGTTGTTTTGTATGTCTTTCGTCCATTTTGGCAAGAATTTGCTCATTCATCTTGCTATACGACTCGACTAAAGATGCAGCCATTTCTTCGGTCATTCTTTTTTGCCCTAAAGTCATTTCTTTGACTTTTACAGCTGCTCCATCCGATAACTCGAAGAAACCTTCTAATGCCTTCTTCGTACCTTTTGAAATACCTTCTCCGAATCGATCTATTTCCGGAATTGCATCACTAGCAGCATCTTGTACAAGTTTAATCCCTCCAACTACCGCAGTGAGTCCTGGTACAAGGGCAAATATTGCTGTCTTTAATGGTCCCGGGAGTTCCATGATCTTTTCCCAGTTTTTATAAAGAGCAATTCCTCCTGCAGTCAATCCTGCAATTGCTGCTATGGCTAGACCTACTGGACCTGTTAAGGCAGTAAATACAGCCGCTAATGCTCCAACAGCTGGCGTAGCTGCTGCAGCTCCCGTTGTCACAACTGCAATAGCAGCTGAAACTGTTCCAAGTGCTGAAACAATGGCTCCTACACTTGATACTAGTGCTCCAAGAACAACTAATGCCGGACCAATTGCTGCTGCAATACCTGCAACAGCAAGAATTGTTTTCTGTGTACCTTCATCTAATTTGGCAAACGCCCTTGTCCACTCTGTTAATTTTTCTACAACGTCTCTAAGAATAGGTATAAGGATTTCTGAAAGCTTAATAGCCAAACCTTCTAAGGCAGAAAGAAGAGTCTTTAATTCTCCTTTCAGGTTATCGCTCATCGTTTTGGCCATTTCCTTTGCCGCTCCGTCAGCCTTTTCAAGCATATCAACATTTTCCTGCAATGCGCCTGATCCTTTTTCTAACAGTACAGCCCAATGTTTATAAGCTTCTGCACCAAATAACATCGACAAATATGCAGCCTTTTGTTCTTGAGTCATGCCTTTTAACCCAATCTCAAGCTCCTTAATTACCTCTGGCATAGATTTCATATTACCAGCAGCGTCAAAGAACTCCATACCTGTATTCTTAATCACTTTACCCATTCTTTTTGTTGGGTTAGCAAGTCTAACTAAAGAAGATGCAAAAGCTTGACCTGCTAAGGATCCTTGTATACCCGCATCACCTAATGCCATCATTGCTGCTGTCGAATCTTCTAATGTCCAACCAAGTGAGTTGGCCGCAGGTGCTAAGTATTTCATTCCTTCTCCCAGCTGTTCAACATTTGTATTCGCGCTAGCTGCTGCTTTCGCTAAAACATCTGCAACATGCCCAGCCTTACCTGCATCAATGTTAAATGCACTAAGGATGTTAGATGCAATATCAGCCGCACGTCCTAAATCAAGCGCACCTGCAGCAGCTAGGTCTAGCATACCTGGCATTGCGGACAGAATGTCTTTGGTTTTAAAACCAGCCATTGCTAAGAATTCCATTCCACTTGCTGCTTCGGTTGCACTATATTTTGTATCAGCTCCAAGCTGTTTAGCTAGATCCCTTAAATCGGTAAAATCTTTACCTGTTGCCCCGGATATGGCGGATACTCTAGACATTCCTTCTTCAAAGTCTGCTCCTGCCTTAACAGCTGCAGTCCCAAGTCCTACTATAGGGGCTGTCAATTTCATTGAAAGTTGTCGGCCAACATTTTTCATTGATTGACCTACATTTTTCAGTGTTTGCCCTACTGCCTGCATTCTTTGGCCCCATTGATGCCATGCACTAGATTGCAGTCTGATTTGCTGATTTAATCTTTCCAGTTCAGCTTCTGTGCGCTGCATTTGAGCCTGTGCGTTATTATAGGAAATCAACATACGTTGAGTAGCTGCATCATCCTCGCCCTTTGTCACTTTTAATTGCTCGTACCGCTGCCTTAATTGCTCTACTTTAGACTGCTGTTGTTGCAATGATTGCTCAAGCATTCGAGATTTAGCCCTCATACCGTCAAGAGAGTTACCAAAACCTTGTACGCCTGCACCGGCTAGCTTAAATTCAGATTGTACTAACTTAAGTTGTCTATTTACATCCTGGATACCTCTTTGAAATTGTGCATGAGTTAAGGTTAGATCAACCTGTAAAGAGCCTACTGTAGCAGTCATGATTCCACCTCCCTATAACCACGGAACTTGATCTGCATAGACAACCTTTTCCTCTTTTTCTTTTGAATAAAGTTCAAAATAAAAACCGATGTCCATTTCATCGATTTCTGTCAGTTTGTAACCCTTTTTATCCATTAAAAATCGATATAAATTTTTAATGGAGGTATAAGGGTCTATTTTTAGTTTTTTGGGTATGGTGCACCATTTTCATCAATTTTGATACCGCTAGTTGCTTTACTGATAACTTCAATTAATATTTCTTGTAATCTAAAAGTGAAGCCTTCGAGGGGTAAACCGTCTAAAACATCATCAATTGAAAATTGATTATTAAAAACCTCACACACAAATTGAACCAGATCGTCAACCGTCTCTTCATCGAGCGTATCTTTTTTAGATAACTTTTTATTGAGTGCTACAGCAGTTCTTAAAATACGGCCCTTAACGCGGGGAACACTAAATGTTTTTTCTTCTTCACCCATCAATAATGTGATTCTCACAATATCGCCTCTTTCGATTTAATAGAAAAAGAGACGGATCGCTCCGCCTCTTACTTAGTTTTATGATCCCGGTACTTCTTGTTTTGGTTTATAAACTTCTTTAAACCAGTTATCGATAACTGATTGATTAACACCTGTATCAGTTGAATCAATACTCGCACGCCATTTTCCGTCTTCACGAGAGACAAATTTTCCAGAGATTGTTGGTGTTTGGAATTCTACATTCTCTCCTTTGGTTTGGGCTTGTTGTGTAGGAGGATTGAATTTTCCTTTGTAATACCAGTAGTAACGGAACCCTCCGCCAGATAAAGGAATTCGGAATCCTATTGAAACGTAAGGCGCAATGTCATCCGCGCTATCCTCAATCACTCCGTCTGAATTTTTCTCCTTACCAAGTAAAAAAGCATAATCATCTTGCGTTAGGTCTGTCATTCCAATTTCGAAATCAATATCTCCCAATGCTTCTGCTACTTCAACAGCTCGATCATCACCGTACAAAGTTGTAATGTTGTAGTTTGGTGTGATATTTGCAGAAATGGCGGGAGATAATTTTCTTGGAACTCCAAGTGTTTCATCATCTTCAACTTTTGCTGCATAAAAGTCTCTTAAACCAATAACAGGCATTTAAATTCCTCCTTCTTGTGTAAAACTAAATCGTATAACCTTATGGTAGAATTCAATTTCATCCTCATAAAATTCTGTTTCCATGATTCTTGTAAAACCGACTTTTTTAAGGCTTCCTTTTACTTGCTTTACTAGATTTGAATAATTATATTTTGACCAAATATCAACTTGGATAGAATGTGCTGACTTTATCTCTTCATCATCAGCAAATAAGGCTCCGCGCTGATTATATTCAAAAAAAGTAATATAGGTATGTGGATTGAGCGCCTTTTCTTCTGGACTAAGAGCTTGAAAAGCAACAGGAAAGCCTAAAGGAGTCAAAGTAGATATAATAAGAGAGTTGAGACTCATAATCTCAACTCCCTGCTTATCTCGTCTGCCATAATCCTTTGAATTTGACCAACATTATTTTCAAAAGATGGAGCCATAAAAGGTCGTGCTGAAATATGCCTTTTAACACGAACATTGTAAAATCCAAACTCTATAAAATGCCCATAGAAATAGCTTCTTTCTGGTCCTACAAGCACCTTGTCCATCTTCTTTTCAATCACAATGTTATCTTTTATGTGTTTACTTCCCGGACCAGTTGGAGCGTTATTTGATATTTCTTGTTTTAGATGCTCGGCACCTTTCATCAACGCCTTTTCCTTCACGACTTCCGCTTGGTTGCTCATAGTTTCAAGTCGTCTTAAAAGTTGGTCCATCCCTTGTAACTGTATTCCTGTCATTTTATTTCCCTCCCAACAATTGTGAGAGTCTTGTTTAATTCATCATCATTTATTGGCGGAGCGATAATTTCGAAAAATCGAGATCCGAATTTAATCCTCATTGACGAATCAATTCCCGTTGTGTATCTAATTATAAAGCGTTCATCCTGTACAGATTGAATAGATGCGGCTTGATGAAACTCCCTACCTTTTAAAGTCTTAATCATAGCCCACACTGTTTTCACATCTTCGTATCGGTCTTTTTCGGGAATTGGAAAACCATCAGCATCCTTTGTTCCTTTGTCTCTTTGAAAAGTAATTCGGTGTTTAAATAATGCTGGATTCACACTTAAACACCTCACACATAGCTTTTCAGCTTTAATATTAAACTTTGGTAAGCAGCATTTAGCTTTTCAATTTTAAGGCTTGGATCACGGTTTTCATAATAGAGAGTGCAATAAAGCATAACTGCTAAATCGTATCTCTCGTCTGTTTCTGTTGGCTCTGGAACCCCTGAATCCTTTAGATCTTTTTTTGCCGCTCCAATTAAAAGAGTGAGGATACTATCATCCTCACTCCCATCAATTCGTAAATATGATTTTGTTTGCTCCAACATCTTTAACTACCTTCTTCAGGTGGAGTTGTAGATTCAGTTATTACGGTTAATTCATTGCTAAAATCGGATGTCAAGCCAGTATTAGTAACTGCACGCACCTTATATTTATAAGTAGTTTCAGCTGTTAAACCACTGTCCGTATAAGATGTCCCTACTCTCTTACCTATGCTTTTTCCATCCTTGTATACTTCGTATTCTTTTATCCCCCCTGGATAAGTGACAGCATCCCATTTGATAGACACAGACGTATCAGTCTTGGATTGTACCGTTAATCCCAGGGGTGCATTAGGGAGTGGCAACTACCTTGGCGATACGGAAAGCAGATTTAAGCTTGATTTGGTGGTCCATCCAAGCTGTGACTACAAAATGCTCAATACCTGTTTTTACATCCTTATCACGGTCATATAGAGCATTTAAGTCATAGTTAAAATGAGAGTAATTGAAATCACCAATAACCGGATCAACAGCTGCATCACAGAATTCAACTGGTTTTCCAAGTACTTGCTCAGGCTGGGCAGCATACAATGTTGCATTTCCATTTGCAAGAACTTCAATAATGTCGGAGTAATCTTGGTAACGCATGTAAATAACTGCATTTTCCCTATAATCCTCGTGAAGGTCAGCGATAGCAGCCTTAATTGCCTTATACTTACTTTCTCCTGTAACTTCTTTAACCCCTGACTTATAGAAAGACATATGCTCCTCGCCTGCTTTTGGAGTAGTAGTAAAAGAAACTTTCTTTTCTTTAGCTGCCACACCTGATTGAAGAGCACCTTCTACATAAGGTACTAGATTTGCATCTGAACCATTCAAAACTGTTTCAGAAATTCCGGCAAAGACTTTAAATTTATGACGGCCAAATGTCACCGTATCCCCTGAAGCTTTCAATTCTTTTGCTGTTTCAGTATCAGCAATAAAATCATCGTCGTCCAAAGTAAAACTTAATTTTGGAATCTCTAAATTTGTTATTTGAGTTACAGTAGATCGTTTTCTTAACGGGTTTTTAACTAACGGTTCTACTAAAATATCATTTGAAACAGTTTTTGGTAAGAATTTGTTACCTCCGGTTGTATCATTGTCCCCTAGTGCTTGGAAGACATCTGCAGACACAGATTGCTTTCTCATTGTTGCACGGATTAACGATGCTTTGGCAGAAGTTACTTTTTGTTTTGGATCTTCGATTCCACTAATACCTTGCTGAGACTCAAATTTAGCCTTTTGCTCAGCTTCAAGGCTGTCGTGCTGCTCTTTAATAACATCAAAACGCATTTGCAAATCCTTTTTAGACTGTTGTAATGCTTGAATATCTTCCATAGTTGCAGTCGTATCAATCGCTTTTGCTGCAAGATCAGTTTCAACCTTTTGTAATTGTTGGCCGATAGTAGCCATGTTTTGTTTAAGTTCAAATAAAGTTTTCATTAATACATTCCTCCTAGAATAGTTTCAATAAAGGCTGCATTAGCCTTGGCCCCTTCTGCAATACGTTTCCTCTCGGCCATTTCTTTTGCCGAAATAGACTGTTCAGGGTCTGTTTGTTTGAATAATTGATTGGGAACATTTTTATATATCTGTAAAAGCTCAATATCAGCACATGCCACTGCATCTTTTTCATCTTCTAATATCGTTATATTAAATAACTCAGCAGCTTCATCAGCATCTAACCAATTATCTTTTCCATCTAGCAATTCGCTAATTTTCTCATCTGTCAATTGATCTGTTCCTTTACTTTTATAAGCAGGGATACAGGTTCTTGATTCAATTTTGTCTAACCATTCTGCCTGTTCTCTACAATCTGTAGCATTTGCACTCCACAGAGTTATCATTGGTTTATGAATCATCAAGAAGGTATTTTTATACATATAAATATTGTCAGCGTTCATAATCAGATATGATGCTGCACTTGCCGCAATACCATCCACATAAGCGTTAATTGTGATAGAACTTTTTTTACGCTCAAGTTGATTAATCATTGCGTTTGTGACGAAAACTGACCCACCAGGAGAATTAACATACATATTTAAAGTCTTTACCGTGTTAGGTAAAGCATCTAATGCGTCTTTAAAATCCGAAAGGGTAATATCTTCATCGCGCCATTTATAACCACTAACAATTGCCCCATAAATAAAAAGATCAGCCGACTTTTCATCTGCTGACGCTTTCATTTCCCAAAAATTATTCTTTTGTTGGCTCTTTCCCACTCTTATCACCTCCTTTACGTTGTGTTGGATCCATCTCTAATGGGTACATATCTCCAGAAATCCATAATTCAGATGCTTTCCCGCCTTTAGGAGGAAGATCTTCTAGCCCTCTGACTTCGTCTGGAGTCATTCCTGAACTTCTGATCATCATCTGATAGAACTGTGTCCTTGCATTTGTATCTCCCCTTAAAAGGCCACCTAGGTTCATCTTGAAGTAGTGTCCATCTTTTCTATCAGCTTCTGTGAGTAGCTTCCTGTTCATTTCCTGCTCATATTGACGAACAATGGGAGTCAACGTCATTTGAACAAATTGAATCATCATCTGTTCATTGCTTGAGAATCCCTGCCCCTCGGAATCATTAAGAAAAGATACTGGCACATTAAAAACGTTGGCCACCCTTGAACGTGTAATTCGTTCAGATGCTAACGTATCAGAAGAAAAATATTTTCTATCGATCTCATCAATTGTTACACCTGGTTCACGAAAAAGAATCCCGCCATTTTCAGAGTAAAAACGTCTGAAATCATCCACAATTTCCTTTCTTTTATCCTTATCAACGTTTGCAGCATAGGTAAGAATAAAACTGTCCTTTTTCTGCATTTCTGACAAGCTGAATTCCTGAACAGCCTTGTCATATTCAAGAGTGTTTTTCAGGACATTGAGTGGATTGATCCCAGCCCACCTGTTTGTGCCGGTTATATGTTTAACATGGAACATATTCATATTGTGAATGTAGTATGTCCCATCATCCCCAAGTACTTGATACCACAATTCTCCATCATCTTTGTTAATAAAAGGAGTGACGTAGCTTGAATCAATCGGCAAAAACTTATCTGGCTGCATTCTGATATCCCTAGTAATGACCGCATACCCGTTTCCTGTCTCATTTCTGGCAACTTCTACTTTGTTAAAAGCTTCAAAGCTAGTCATATTAGGATTGGGATTGTTAATGATTACATCTGCGGCTTTATTCATTTCCAGATCATAATTTTTATAAAGTTTGATAGGCAAAGAAGATAAAGTATTAGCGAGACGACTTATAACGCTAAAAATAGTCTCATTTGTTGCTAGTTTTCCGTTATCAATGCCCCAAAATGTACGACCGGACCAGCTTGAAAAGTCAAATAGCTTTCCTTGCCATCCAGCAACAGCTGATTTTACAGCAAATTTTGCTCGACTTAACCATTTCAAATTCTCACCACCTTTCAGTTATTTTAGTAAGTCACTGACGGAAACAAATTCTATATTGCCATCGCCTTGTGGCTGGACTAGCATTGTCATTACTTCTGTGTGAGCATTTAAAAAAGCCGCAAAACCGTCAATTTTACGGTAGCGACTCTGTTTTGAAGGCAAATAATTGCCATTTCTATCTTCTATTAGCTTTACGTTGTTCATATACCAACGGAATAGGCGGTTCTTGTTGCTTATAACCTTACCATCTAATAAAAGCTGTTTTAAATCCTTGAGTGCTGGACTAAGAGTGAAATGCCCTTGTCTTACAACCTCAGTTTCAAATCCATATGATTTTAAATCTTCATTTAATCGATATGCATTTGCAGGATCATAACCAATCTTTTTAATTGAATATATCTCAGATTGCTTAGCAAACCACTCGAATACATATTCATGTTTGACATATTCTCCAGGTATTATAGTAAGCCATCCTTCTTTTTCAAATTCTTTGAAGTTGATATTCTCATTTTCTTTATCAACTTTTGCTTGAGGTACCCAACTATGAGAAAGTGAAAAAACACTTCCATCATCAAGAGGAAATTCTAAACAAGCACTAGTAAAGTCCTCTGTTGACGATAAATCATAGCCACCAATACATTCTTGTCCTTTCAAGACGTCCAGATCTATAACCTTTTCATTTCGTTTTAGAATTTCAATTCCAACGAAAGACATTTCGTCGTTATCTACGAAAATATTAAACTGTTTTGTAATCCAGTCATTCTTTTCAGCTTCTGTATGTTTATCGGTATTCCAATCATCAATAAGTGACGGAAGATCCAATGATACACCCATGTTTGGATTAGCTTTAATCCACAATTCAGGATTTTCAATTTCTGCCACGCTGTCCATTTCGGCCATAAAGTAGAATTTTCTATCCTGGTCCACAATTCCTTCTAAAACATCTGATCCAATTTCAAAGTATTCAACAAGAGGGCCTTCAAGCTGATAGCCGGCTGTCGTGATATATACGATCATTGGCTGTTTTCTTGCACCACGAGATTTCTTGATAACATTGATTAATTTGAAATTCTTAAACTCGTGAATTTCATCAAATATCCCTAGGTGTGTATTTAATCCATCTAGTTTTTTACTGTCAGATGCACGTGGTTCTATTTTAGATTGAGTTTTATCATAAAAGATACCTTTTTGGTTTTCTCTAAGGTGTTTTCTAAGTTGTGGTGACTTCTGGACCATAGCACGGCTTTCATCAAATAGTTCACTAGCCTGCTGCTTAGTATTCGCCAAAACATAAACACGTGCCCCGGGTTCATTATCTTTAGAAACAGCATAGTTAGATAAACCAGAAATCATTGTGGTTTTTCCATTTTTACGACCAATAAAAATAAGGCCCTCACGAAAGCGCCTATATCCAGTATCTTTATGAACCCAACCATACAATGAACCAATGACAAAGTGCTGCCATGGTTGAAGAACTAAACTTTTGTAATCTCCTTTAGAAGGACGACAAAATTTTTCGATATATCGAATTGGACGATGTGCCTTTTCTTCATCAAATACCCAAGGGAAATCCTCGGTTCCCTGTCTTTTTAAGTCATTTAAATGCCTTTGACAAGCCAAAATGTTTTTCCGACTTGCCTTAATGTTTCCATTAACAACTTGTTCTGCATACCAAGTTGTTCGTAATATTGTTGAAGGTTTTTCAAGAATAAAGCTTTTTCTTACCTGGTCTGTACGCCAATTTTGATACCATTTTGCTATTTGTGAGGGCTTAGAATTCGTCGAAATCGTCGTCATCGTCACCTAGCCCGTTTCCATCTTTTAGTTTCTTTCTTTGAGCTGGCGTAAGTCCTAGTGATTTAAGTAAATTGTTTAAAGTCTGCACCGTTTTAGTTAATTCGATAGAAAGAGGGTTCTTAACCAAGTTGGTAGCTCCAGCTTTATTTGTGTACTCATACATGAGTTCACCCTTTTTAATTTCTTTCTGCAACCTTCGGTAAAATTGATGAGTTTCCACATAAAGTTTAATTAATTCCTCATCAGATTCTTGATAATTCTCACCTAAGTAATCTCTTAAAATTTTAGCTGATGGAACTGCCATTTTCAGGGTTACCCCCCTTTCATGAAAAATTTAATCGCGGTGTACGTGATGGGCTCCCTCCGGTCAGGAAAATAAATTGTTTTTACTTTCTGGGTAGGGGGGGCCTAGTCAGAATATCTCTGGATTACTTTTTGCTTTTATCACTTTTATTTTTTTACTAATTTTCTTTTGTGGCTTGCTGCCTTTCTCTGGATGTTCGCGGTTGTGGCAAGGGTGACAAAGGGATTCAAGGTTATCTAAGTCCAGGGATAATTCAGGATGATCTTTAAGCTCCTTTATATGGTGCACCATATCAGCAGATGTGATCTTATTTTGCTTCAAGCATTTCTGACAAAGATAATTGTCACGAATTAAAGCTAGCTCACGACATTGTAACCATGCTTTGCTAATATAGAATGCTTTTGATTCCTGATCACGTTGGTACTTGTCATAATATTGCTGGTTGTTCATGTTACCCACTTCTTTAGAGTATGCTTAGCGATCAACCAAACTAGCAAAGGATACTCATACCATTTAAAACTTTTTATTTCGTGCGCACGTTTCCACATTAAGAAAGGAAGTCCATACCACCTAATGACCAATGATGTATTAATACACATGCCCTTTGCAGGCTGTAAAGTGTAATAGCAGCCGATAGTAATCCTCTGTTTTCCTTTAGGAAGTTCAGCCATATTCTCACCTTCTTTTGAAAATAAAAAGCACCCAACTATTTGGATGCAATTTGTTCTTTCAATATTTTCATCTCAGATTCAAGTTCTGCTTTAAGGTTATTAATTTTACTGTAATGATCTTCTAATTTTTTGAGAAAAGCTTCAGTATATTCACTTGGATGCTTTATTTGTGGAATGCTGCTTTGAAGTTTTCTCATTTGATGTTGCTTCTTTCTAACATTTTGATTTGTCACAAAGGCAATGAATCTATTTTTACAATGTGTGCAAACAAAATAAGTTTCAATGATACCTTTTGGATGCTTCTTTTCTTTTAGATCAATAAGAAAATCCTTTTGACATTCATTGCAATTTACTTTCATTACAATTACCTCTCCTTAAATATATTTATTATCCTCCCTAGCAAAATACAATTTGCTAGTATATTTCTTTATATTTTTCTTTAATCTTTTCTTTAGAGATCGCGCTCTAATGAAGGAAAAATTTTTATCGTACACCAATTGTAGTACTATATCGTCCTACAGTTGTAGTACGTCATCGTCCACCTATTGTAGTACTACAAACATCGTCCTACAGTTGTAGTACGAACAAGAATTCGTATGTTTTAACACATAAAAATAGCTGATGATGATTAGGCCTGTCAGAGTTATCAGCTCTGCCCCTTACCAAGAATCCCTCTGCAGCGGCATCAGCTGCTTTTATGTAATAACCATCTTTACTTCGGTAGATGGCAAACCGTCCCGATCCATTCCTTTGGCGGCTGGGATCACCGTTGCCCGGGAGGTGCTTGTCAGCTACGGGTATGAGCTACGGCCTGAATGCGTAAATGATTCAGCTGCTACCGTAACCAGGAATGGAGTATCAAAATTAAGAGATTAGCAAAATAAAAAGGAATTGAATAGGTTGCATCCTTAAAAGGGATGTCCTTGATCAATTCCCGATGATATAAATTTAGCACATCTTAAACCAAATAAAATAAACGACATTTAAAAAATATTTAATATTTATTTAAATTAATTAGAAAACACTATTTTTGAGATAACTCTTTAAACCAATCCAACAATAATCCCGACGTTTCATAATCACTTTCTGAATGCCATTTGATATAACGCTTTTCCCTTTCATCTAATGACCGTCCTAATCCTTGTTCTAATGCTTCGGTTAGTTGTCTCTCTTTAACATTTGGTTCAACGAATTTATATTGTTTCATAGTCTACAGCACTCTCCTTACTTATTTTTATTATAATAGTTAAAACAAAACTACTTTAGAACCACTCGTATCCATCATCGCCAATACGACTGCTTTGGATTCAGGTTTAATGATTTCATTCCAGGTCTTAAATTTTAAATCTTCTTTATAGATGGGGTGAAAACTTGGCTTTCCTGTCATTGCGTTTCTTTTAAATGCAGCCATCATTGTCCGTTTCTTATCAATATTACCCATCAAACCTGTTTTTCTAATATCATTAAATTCAATGTTTTCAACAAGAAGCTCTTGTTGTTCTTTTCGTTTTAAATTTGGCAGCTCCAGCTGTTTAAATAGTTCCTCTTCAATTTCCATTAATGAAACTTCTGCTTCGAAATAATCTTCGCCTGGCTGATCGCCTGCACCTTGCCCTTTCCCTGGCCCTTTTTGGCCGCTCGATCCATCACGGGCCACTACATCACCAATTCGGCTATCTCCATCTCCTTGGCCAACATGTTTGTTTTTATCATAATTATAACGAATTTTATATTCGTCCAATGAACGAATCGGGATTTTTACTACTTCTCGACCATTCGACATAACTATACTCTCTTCTGTTATTAGATCAGGTAAATTATTTCGGATGGCATCCTGAACTTTTTCCTGATGGCGTTGCTGGTCATCATGGCCTTTGCGATGGAGGGACCAATCTTCTTGCGAAATCACGAACTGATGGCTATTGGCATCTGACACATTAAGCCCTCCTTTATAAAATTTTTAATCACAATTCTAACTAGCCAACATACTATATCGAGAGTGTCTAGATTAAAATCAAATGAACAGCTATTTTAAACCTTTTTGATCCCCTTTGGACAACTTAATACTAAGAGTGTTTATTACTTTATCCTATGCAAGAACCGAAAATAATTTACAAATTATTTTGATAATAGGGAGTTAGCCTAGCTAAAATGGACAAGCTAATTTTTCGTAAAAAATCCAATAAACACAAAATTAAAAGGACTGATAGCAACCTGTCAGTCCTTTTAAATATGCCTTTTAAGTTATCGATTTAATAAACTTCCAACATAGCGAAGCAATTCATTCGCTGATGTCGAGTTGTAACCATGCTCATCTATCAAGCGTGCCACGACTTCATTCACTTTCTTAAGCTGCTGCTCATCAGGCGTTTTCGTTGAAGTGGTGATTTTTACAACATCCTTGAGATCAGCAAATAATTTCTTTTGTATCGCTTCACGTAGACGATCATGAGAGTTATAGTCAAACCGTTTTCCTTTGCGAGCAAAGGCAGAAATGCGAATTAAGATTTCCTCTCTAAATGCTTTTTTGGCGTTTTCAGAAATGCCAATTTGCTCTTCAATTGAACGCATCAGCTTTTCATCTGGATTAATTTCCTCACCTGTTAACGGATCGCGGAGCTTAGATTTATTACAATACGCTTCCACATTATCCAGATAATTATCCATCAATGTTTTCGCAGATTCTTCATAGGAATAAACGAATGCCTTCTGAACTTCTTTCTTCGCAATATCATCATATTCCTTACGTGCTAGTGAAATATAATTCAAATAGCGCTCCCTAAGCTCTGGCGTAATGGATGGATGCTGATCTAAGCCTTCCTTTAATGATCTTAATACATCAAGTGCGTTAATGGAAGAAACCTCTTTGCGAATGATGGTTGAGGATATTCGATTGATCACATATCGTGGGTCAATACCGCTCATTCCTTCATCCTGATATTCCTTCTTTAATTCCTCCACGTCAGCCTTATTAAAGCCCTCTACATTTTCTCCATCATAAAGACGCATTTTCTTTACTAAATCGATATCACCTTTTTTCGGATCCTTTAGACGAGTTAGGATCGTAAACATTGCCGCAACCTTTAATGTATGTGGAGCGATATGAACATCATATACATCACTTTCACGGATCATTTTGTCATAAATCTTTTCTTCTTCCGTAACCTTTAAGTTATATGGAATTGGCATGACAATGATCCTTGAATGTAAAGCTTCGTTTTTCTTATTTGAAATAAATGAACGGTATTCCGTTTCGTTCGTGTGAGCCACAATAAGCTCATCCGCAGATATTAATGCAAACCTGCCTGCTTTAAAATTCCCTTCCTGTGTTAAGGATAAAAGATGCCACAAGAACTTTTCATCACATTTAAGCATCTCTTGAAACTCCATCATGCCCCTATTTGCTTTATTCAATTCCCCGTCAAAACGGTAAGCCCGTGGATCGGACTCAGACCCAAATTCAGCAATCGTTGAAAAGTCGATACTCCCTGTTAAATCAGCGATATCCTGTGATTTAGGATCAGAAGGACTGAATGTACCTATTCCAACCCTGCGATCTTCTGAAAAAATAATCCGTTCCACAAGAACATCTTCAATCCTTCCGCCATACTCTTGTTCAAGCCGCATCATATTTAATGGGGATAGATTTCCTTCAATTCTAATCCCATACTCATCATTGAAATCCTTACGAAAATGATGTGGAATTAAATGTAAAGGATCCTCATGCATTGGGCAGCCTTTTATTGCATAGACCGCTCCCCTATCATGATGTGAATAGGCTTCCAAGCCTCTTTTCAGCATGGTAACTAATGTTGACTTCCCTCCACTAACAGGTCCCATCAGCAATAAAATTCTTTTTCGTACATCCAGCCTTTTTGCTGCTGGATGGAAATATTCTTCTACAAGCCTTTCAAGCGCCTCCTCGAGCCCAAACAATTGATTGCAGAAAAACTGATATCGTTTCTGTTCCTTTACCTCTTCCACACCTGCATCTTTGATCATATTATATACCCGGGAATGTGCTGACTGGGCAACCCATGGCTTTTCTTTAATAATTTCTAAATATTCTCCAAAAGTCCCTTCCCATTTGAGCTTTTCTTCTTCATGTCGGTACATCTCAATTTTTTTTAGAATATCCATAAGGACCTCCCCATGTGCATTTTCAGAGACGATTAATATACTGTATGCGCTCCTCCAAATGATGATGCAAATCAGAGAATAGTTTCGGTTGTCCTTTTTATTAGTGGTATTTCTTTTAAAGATTCAAAAGTTCAAATGAAAATCAGCTTTTTCTTAGGAGCTATCCAAATTTATTTATATGTGTAAAAAAATATCCACAGATTTTATTCACACTTTCATTTTATTGGGCTATAATAAGCCTGTATACTTAATTATTTGAAAAAGAATATAAAGGAGGATTACATATACATGAGTACTGTTATCATTATCGGTGTTATGGTTGCATTCCTTGCTGCAATTTTCGCAGCTGGTTACGATGATAAGCCAGGAGTTAATAAATAAAAAAAACTGCTGATCACAGCAGTTTTTTTATTTAAGATTCATCCCCGTTTTTTGGACAAATTCTTTCATATACATTCTTGATTGCTTTTCTAGCATGTTTACCATTTGGCTTGTCCAAGTATCATTTCTTTCCCCATTCGTCCTTGCTACGTAATACTCAGATATGATGTTATTGTATAGTTGAAGCTGATTTCGGCTCTCTTCATTATTTTGTCTATACTCATTTTCATGATATACATGTTCAAGGGGAAGTCTCGGCTTCTTATCCGTCATTTGTGCAGGATAGCCTACAGCAAGACCGAATAATGGAAGCACCCGTTTTGGGGTTTTAAGAAGCTTACTTACTTCTTCAAGTTTATTACGGATTCCTCCAATATAGCAGATGCCAAGACCTAAGGATTCGGCAGCAATCGCTGCATTTTGAGCGGCTAATGCCGTGTCAATCAGAGCAACCATAAACTTTTCCGTACTTTCTATTGAAGAAATCACATCTTTGTTTTCCATTTCCCCAATTTGTTCATGGCGAGATAAATCAGCACAAAATACAAAGAAATGGCCATTATTTGCTACATAGCTCTGGTTTCCAGCGAGCTCGGATAATTTCATTTTCTTTTCCTGATCTGTTACTCCAATGATTGAATAAGCTTGAATAAAACTGGATGTCGAGGCAGATTGTGCACACTTAACAATGACTTCAATTTGTTCTCTTGTTAATGGCTTGTCCTCAAATTTTCTAACCGACCGATGATTCATAAGAAGATTTATATTTTCATTCATGGTGTCCCATCCTTTCACCTATCAGGTTCATTATACCAAGTTACACCCCATCCTTAGGCAAACTTGAAATGTTAAAATCACATAAATCTACAATATGTAGTCAAAAGAAAGGCCTGAATCGAATTCAGGCTCCAGGCTGTTGACAAACGCTCGCTTTCTTCGTTACTCACCTTCCTGCGGTGCTCATTACCCATCCATGGTAACTCCGCTCCTCGTAAGGCTTCGTGCCTCGAAAGACAAGCGTTTTCAATCAGCCTGAAAAGGTAATGAATTATACTTTGTCTACACTCTGAAGCCTGAATCAAATTAGGCCATTTCCTATAATAAATCCAAATAATCCTGCTGACGCAATGCTTCATAAATAAGGATGGCAGCTGTATTCGAAAGATTTAATGAACGTACGTTTTGATTCATAGGAATTCTTAGTGCACGTTCCTTATTTTTTTCAATAATATCTTTAGGAAGACCAGTCGTTTCTTTTCCAAAAATGAAGTAATAATCCTTCTCTTTATTACTATAATCAAAAGAAGAATGGGGTTTTGTTCCAAACTTTGTTAAATAGAAAAATTCCCCTCCTTCATTTTTTTCAAAAAACTCCCCAAGGGAATCGTAATAAATAATAGATACGAATTGCCAATAGTCTAGCCCAGCTCGCTTTAGCATCTTATCATCTGTAGAGAAGCCGAGTGGGCGAATTAAGTGCAAAATCGTATCTGTTGCCGCACATGTACGAGCAATATTTCCAGTATTTGCTGGAATCTCTGGTTGATATAAAACTATATGCAATGCCACGTTTTCCACCTCAAAATTAAGCTATATATGCTATTATACCACTGATTTTGTCACGTCTACAGGAAAAGCAATTGACGACTTCATTGATCATCTAAAATCGTATAGAATTTATATTTTATATTCGGAGTATAAGCAGTTGAATCTTCATAAGCCCAATATCTTAGCCTACAATTCCAAGTATGCGCATTTACTAAAGGCATTCCGTCTGCATCTTTCGCTGTAACAATTGTCGTATGATCGAATCGCCCATCACCTTGAAAATCGTAGCAAATAACATCTCCTAACAGTAATTCATCTGGACTTGAAACCTCTTTTGCTCGAAGACCAATTTTCGCTCTAGGCAAGTGCAACCTCATTGAATTAGCTACTGACCAGCTATAGCTCCAATCTTTTTTCATCATCCACCATCCCTGGCCCCGATTAGGATAACCTCTCATTGGACCACCTCCTGCATGGAGACATTGGGAAATATAATTTGTACAATCTACTTCAAAGTTTTCATAGGCTGGATTATTACTATTCCACCATCTTTCCGCATATTGTATTGCTTTTAATCGATTGTACTCATAAGTAACTCTTTCTTCAAACTCTTCTTCTTCGACTTGCTGTTCATATTCTCGAGATAATTCTTCATATGGATTTACTTCTTGATCTTCCACTACTATCCCTTTATAAAATTCCGCTTTACGATGTTCTATCTCTTCCTCCATAAAGAGCATACTTTTGTGTTTAACTAAATATTTTAGGTGGACATTGTATTGAACGGAATGTAATTCTTCCTTTGTTTGTCCTATAGAAATAATTTCTCCTGTAGCTTTTGCTTTAACTATTTCCCCTGAACGCTTCGTTAAGCACTCTTTTTTCTTCTCTATTTTTGGACATGTATGAGACGAGCCTCTAGTATGAGAAACACATTGCTGTACCCTTTTTTCCAAAAGTTCTTGAAGCTGCTCTCTCATGGGCAATCACTCCTTTCCATATCATATATATGAAAGGAATTTGAAATTCACATTACAAAAACTTGGTTTTCGCCAAGTCTTTTTTGGTAAATGCTTCGTTACGCTTATACACGTTAGCTTTACTAATTGAAAAAAAAATGAGGCAGCCCTTGTGGACACGCCTCATTACATAATAGAACTTAATCCTTGATTAAGTTCTTTCAACACTTCATCATCTTTTTCCTTTAGAAGTGCTTTTTCCAATGCAATCTGTGCGGAATTGCCTCCAATTTTGCTTAATGCCCAAGCGGCAGTTCCTCTAATGACTGGACGTGAATCCACCATCATCACTTCAATAAGATCATCAATAGCTGTTTCATCTTTAAAATGAGCTAAAGCAATAATAGCATTTCGCTGGATTGGTTTTTTTCCTCTCCATGATCCTGATATAGGCCCGAAATGTTCTTTAAAGTCCCGATTACTAATTTGAAGAAGAGGTTTAAGAAGAGGCTTTGCAATTTCTGGGTCTGGCTCCATTTCAGCATGAAAATGAAAATCTTTTCTTTTATTTTCCGGACAAGCCGTTTGGCAGGAATCACAGCCATAAATTCGATTTCCTAATTTCTCACGGAATTCTACTGGAAGAACTCCTTTCGTTTGTGTGAGATAGGCAATGCAGGCTTGAGAATTCAATTGTCCTCCTTGAACTAATGCACCTGTTGGACAAGCTTCCACACATTTATTGCATGTTCCACATCGATCTTCCATCGGTTGATCTGGTTCAAAGGGAATGGTCGTAATCATTTCTCCTAAATAAACATAGGATCCATACTCTGGTGTAATGATGGAGCAATTTTTCCCGCTCCATCCAATTCCAGCACGCTCTGCAACAGCCCTGTCCACTAATTCACCCGTGTCAACCATTGACTTACATTTTGCTTCGGGAATTTTTTCTTTTATAAAATCTTCAAGCTTTTGCAGCCGCTCTCGTAAGATGATATGATAATCAACTCCCCAAGAAGCTCGGCAGAAAATTCCTCGCCTTTCGCCTTTTTTACTTTCAACTCTTTGGCTCATTTTTGATGGGTAAGCAAGAGCAATCGAGATGATTGAGCGGGCTTCGTCCAGAAGCAAAGCAGGGTTTACCCTTTTCTCAATATCCTTTTCTTCAAATCCAGATTGGTATTGAAGCTCCTGCTGACGAATAAGGCGATTTTTCATTTCGTCAAAAGGATTTGCTGTCGTGAAGCCGATCTTATCAATCCCGATTTTTTTACTATATTCAATAATTTCTTGTTTTAATTGGATAGCGTTCATCTTGTACCTCCTCTCTTGGCTCATATCTATAATGAAGGTCTATACTATTAATTAATCACCGCTTATTATGATAAACTATTTTTAATTGATTTTGGAGGTGGAAAGGTTGGAAATTGGTATTTCATCAGAGATTTGCGCACTCGTTCCTGATTTTAAAATAGGTGTCATTCAATATCAGAATATCGAAGTTGGGGCATCTCCTCAGATGGTAAAAGGGCGACTGCAGCTGTTTCAAGAATCCATCTATTTTGACTTAGAAGAAAAGAATGTAACAGATTTAGATGGAATTAAAGAATGGAGACAAATTTTTAAAACTGTCGGAAAAGATCCAAACCGTTATCGCCATTCTGCAGAAGCCTTATACAGAAGGGTAAAAAAGCAAAATTATTTACAGCCTGTAAACAGTTCAATTGATATCAATAACTTCTTCTCATTGCAATATCAAATTCCGATTGGTGTTTATGATAGGGACAAGCTTGAGGGGAGTCTATCAGTTAGTCTTGGTAAGGAAGGCGAAGAATATATCGGACTATATGGCAGACCAAATTCACTTCATCGTTTAATCGTTTCTTGTGATGAAATCGGTCCTTTCGGCAGTCCTTTTGTCGATTCAGAAAGAACATGCGTTACAGAAACAACAAAAAATGCTATACAAATCGTTTATTTACGGCCATCTATGAATAAAGATGAGGCAAATGAAATGGTAGGTTCCTTAAAGAATATGTTTATTCAAATTCACGGGGGAGAAGCTGAATATAAGATAATTGGGTGCTAAAATAGCACCTTTTTCAGTGTAAAAATAAAAAAACGCAATACCTCGTTCTTCTTTGAAACGAAACACTGCGTTGTTACTATGTATGGAGCGGGTGATGAGAATCGAACTCACGACAACAGCTTGGAAGGCTGTAGTTTTACCACTAAACTACACCCGCATAATGAATTTGCTTGAAATTTGACATTTATTAAATTAGGTCATAATACCTAATTTCTCAAAGAACCAACCTCTATATAATACTCCCCTTCCCTTCATTCGTCAAGGGAATTTTGAGAATTTTGTCGAATTTTCTCCTTAGATATTTTCACACATTATGTAGCGTGTTTATTAAGAGCCAGTTCATTCCACATAGTATTATTAGGATAAAATAGGTATGATATGAATAAATGATTAATTTAACATTTTTTAATACAAAACATAATGAAGTTGAGGTGATAAATCATGTCTAGTGAATCTGTTTTAGGAAATAATCGAATTATTACTTTAGATGTTATTAGAGGATTGGCCATACTCGGTATTTTCTTAGTAAATATGCCATCGTTTACTGGAAGCGAATATATGGTTTATGAGGGAATTGATAAAACAATTCGAATGCTATTTGATATGTTTATCCAAACAAAATTCTATACCATTTTTTCTTTTCTATTTGGCCTTGGTTTTTATATTTTCATGACACGAGCGGAGGCTAGAGGAGAAAAAGTTTTCTTTTTATTTTCTAGAAGATTGCTTGTTTTACTGCTATTCGGAATTCTACATCTCGTATTTCTTTGGCGTGGTGATATTCTCCATTCATATGCGATTATTGGATTCTTTTTATTATTTTTTTATCGCCGTAAAGCAAAAACGGTTCTCATTTGGGGTTTAGTACTCATCCTATCGTTTCAATTTCTAACAGGGGCTTCAGCATTATTAACGTACATAGGTGAACAATTGGATCCATCCTTGAATGTTTCTGAGTCAATACGTGCCGAAACATTAGCAGAGGGAGAAAAGAAAACGGAGGCCTATACAACTTTATCCTATTCTGAACTGTTAGAATGGCGTATTCCCAACGAATTAAAAGAGATATTATGGAATATCCCTTTTTCAATACCCGACATTCTCGGGATGTTCTTGCTTGGCTTATATGCAGGTAAAATCAATCTATTCCGCCGGGTAAATGAGTTAAAACGGAAACTTCGTATTACACAGATTATTACATTATTCATTAGCATCCCTCCGCTAATCGCGATTGTTTGGGGTTATTCACAGCATGAGGATGTTACATTTATGTATAATATAGGAAACTATTTTTTCCTTCATTTTAGCGGATTTACTCTATCAATCTTCTATATTGTAACGGTTGCTCTCATGCTGGAAAAACAAACTTGGCAGCGAGTACTAAATCCATTCCGCTATGTCGGACAAATGGCACTTACTAATTATTTGGCTCAAACATTCTTTGGTGTCATTGTATTTTATGGATTTGGCTTGTATGGTCAAGTATCATTAGCTGAAGGATTCTTATATTCAATCGCCTTTTATTGTGTACAAATTATTTTCAGCTATATTTGGTTGAAAAATTTCCAATTTGGACCTTTTGAATGGTTATGGCGAATAATGACCTACGGTAAAATGCAAAAATTTAAGAAGGAAACAAGCTGAAATAGCACCGCTCCTTAATAGGAGTGGTGCTATTTTTGCAATACAAAATTAATATTGCTTCACTTCACAACCCCAATAAAAATCGGATAATTGACGAGAAAAAATAATTGATAGAGGAAGGAATCGACCGGTTTGTTCCTTCCTTATTAATTTTTCCAAGTCTACTTTTACTAATAATTCTGTAAAATTGTTCATTTAGGTCATGGTCTATATGGACAATTTGTATTTCATTTGTCCTGTTAACCAAAAGAAAAAGACCACGATCGGGTCTTTGATGGTTGATAATTAAACTCCTGTTAATTGAAGCATAACCTAAAGGTAGTCCCCATAAGAAACTACCTTTAGGTTTTTTCTATCCTTTTAAATAGTTTTTTTACCGATTAATATATCCAAATCAACAGTTATTTGAGCCAAATCCTTATTTAAAAAGGATTTTAATCGTTCCTCTGTTGTTGTCCAAGTTAGAGGAGTCATTTGAACCAACCATTCAATTGAAGATTTATTAAGGTTCATGGTGTAACTTAACCTTGAACTTTCTACAATTTGAAAACTCTCATTAAATCTCTCCACAGTCTCTGCATTAGAGTAATTTTGCTTTTCAGATTTACGAAAAAGATGTTCCCTCAACTCTTTTAAGTAATCACTTTGAGGCACGATTTTAATTACTAAACCATCATCTTTCAACAACCTATTAAATTCTGCATAATTCGAAGGAGATAAGATATTAAGAATAACATCGAACTGTTTATTCTTAAATGGTGTGTTTGCAAGGTCAGCCACAGTCCAAATTTTATCAGTATAGTTCTTTGAAGCTACCATGATTCCTTCTTTAGAAATATCTATTCCTACCCCTACTACACTTTCATAAATGATAAAACTAACAATATCGCAAATATTAGAAAGTTGCGAACCCTCGCCACACCCCATATCAAGTATAGATATTGTTTCTTTTGTCTTAAAAACATAATTATATATAACTTTTGCAATTGCGTTGCTCAATGGTTCAAAAAAGGCACCTTTGGTAATAAGTTTTCTCCGTGATTCAAAAAGTTCCTTACTGTACTTAGTTTTTACCGAGTGAGTCGTAAAGTTGATATATCCTTGCTTAGCAAAATCAAACGTATGATGATTTGAGCAAATTAAACTTTTATACTCCAAAACCTTCATAGACGACTTACAAATTGGACAAGCAAAAATGGTTTCAAAATTACTCACATATTTTGCACTCTTTATTCTTTTATTATCTTGTAACAAAGAAGTCACCTCATTCATTCGTTTTTAGATAAATGAAAAAGGCATAGACAAATAAACCCTTACCATATTTTCAAAAAAAATATGAGTCGGATTTGAAAGTAGTCTATACCAATTTTTATCTATAACGAATGAATTGAATAATCAATGTAATAACTCCTTGTTTACGTAGATAGGGTCTAAACCCACTAACTATAGTAACAATCCTCTAGAAATTTTGCAAATAAATTTCCAAGCCGTTTTAATTAACCATTTCTTCTCAATACTGCCCCTTTAGGGCAAAAAGCTATACTCCATTTTGGAAGTATAGCATCTACCCTTTTAACTAAAATTTCTACATTCTTACTTTTAGATTTACTAACGGCGAAAATGTTCTATGTTTGTCCATTACATCATCGCTAAAAAGATTAACATACACTTTGACCATTTCCATTGATGTATGTCCTAGAATCTGTTGTAATTCGAATATCCCTGCACCGTTCTTTACGCTTAATTTTGCAAAGGTATGTCTAAATGTGTGGCAGGAGCATCTAACCCCTTTTATCCCTGCTTGTTTACCGTAAAATGTTACTCTGTTTTGGAATTGCCTTTTTGACATTTTCTCACCGTCAAGTGTGACAAATAAAGCATCAGTTTCCATTACTCCACGAATTTGAATATACTTTTGTAATTGATTTTTCATCTTTGCCTGAATAGGCACTAAACGCTCTTTATACGACTTTGTATTCCTGATGTGAAGTTTAGATTCGTTCCATAAAATATCTTGAACACAAATTCCTTCTAATTCGCTCACACGCATGCCTGTTTCAAGCAGTAATAGCATAAAAGAATAATCCCCTTACGCCCACAAAAGAGCGTAAATTTGGTTGGTTAAAGAGCGTTTGAAGCTGTTCATTTGTAAAGGTTTCAACTACTTTTCTACGGTCTTTTAGCAGTTTAATGTCACTTAATGGGTTATCTTTAATATGCCGTTCACGATGCAAAAAATTCAAAAATGCTCTAATGGCTCTTAAACGTGTGTTAATGCTAACTGTTTGTAATCCTTTTTCTCTCATGTGCAGGATTATACTTTTCATTTGGTCTTCGTTATGTTGGCAGGAGAAGGATTAAACTCTTTTTCTCTAAGTATCTTGTAAAAAACCGATAATTCATTTCTGTAATATTGGATTGTTTGTGGTCTAAGATTTCTTATTTCACAATCGTCAACAAATAAAGAAAGAGCCATTCTAATATCAATTTCTTTTAATACTTTTGGTGTGTTAATGATGGATAATTCCTCAATAGTTAATTTGTTTGTACGCCTTGCCATTTTTAATTCCTCCTTGTTTAATGACAAGTACGCACACGATTTTATGTACACGATATTATCCAAAGAATCGTATTGGTGATAAATAAAAAACGTTTCCTACAAAGAGTAAGAAACGTTGATTTTATCGCATTAGCAAGCGATGATATGATACCGGTGGTCAACCAAGAGCTTTTTCGTATCTGCTGATTTGAGTCATTTCTTTAACGATTCTCTTGATTTCTAAATTTGTAAACTTCTTATCTTTCATTTAGATTCCCCCATTTGTTTAATTTCTCTCACAATGATTTATATACGCTCCACGAAAAACGTAAATCAAACGGTGAAAAAAGTTGTTATAAAATGAGAATTTTATTATCTTTTTCAATGTTTAGCGTAAAAGATTGTGAAGAAATACACTTAAAGTAACGTGCAGTTTAGTTGAAGAGATAAATTTTAAAGTAACATAGTTTGAGTTGTGGTAAAATATGTTATTAGTACAAGCACGAAACTATTAGGAGGTTTTTATATGAAAGGGAAATTAGTTTTAACCATTGGTTTTGCAGGAGCTTTAGCATTATCAATCGGTTTTGCGAAAGACTTGCAAAGTACAAAGGTATTTGCACAAACTGAACAATCAAAAGTAAAAGATGAACAAACAGCCACTAATAATGGAGATCAATACAGAGTTATATCAGTAGAAGAGCAAAATCGTAGAGAAGGTAATGTAGCTAAAGGAAAAGATGTTACCACAACTATATCAGTAGAAGAGCAAAATATGGTGGAAAATAGTTCAGCTCAACAAGGGTTTGTTCCACAAGAAAATGGGACAGGTTTCTTTTTTACTAAAGTAAAATGAAAAGAAATTTATTAATTGCAACTTTTCACTAACGGGTGCTTGAGTTGAAATCCAGCTGCCAAACTAGGCAGCTTTTTCTTGTTAAACTAACGGAGCAGGTTAGTGGAATAAAAAGTGAATTAATCCATTATTATGTGTATTATGTTAACTGCATAAATCAGTTGTACAGAGGTAATAAAGTTGTTTAATTTGCAATTATTTTGCGGTAATAAAATTAAATATCAAATAAAGGAAATATCTTCTTGACAGTCGAATTTTAGTATAGAACCATAATTAACTATTCCGATGAGGAGGATTCTTGTGCGTCCAAGACCATTATCTATTGAAAATCCAGAGCATGCTAGGTATGTTAGTCTTGTGCCAGATGGAGATATTGAAGAAATACTTAGTAAGCAACGAACCAAGACCATTACCCTCTTGAGCAGCATATCAGAGGAGTCAGCAAGGAAGGCGTACGCACCAGGGAAATGGACTTTAAAAGAAGTGATTGGGCATATGACCGACTCTGAACGTGTGATGTCGTATCGAATGCTTGCCATTGCACGAAATGAAAGTGCGCCACTCCCAGCAATGGATCAGGATCAATACGTTTCTGCAGCAAACTTCAACAAATTATCCTGGGAGCAGCTACTAGCTGGTTTAGACACGGTACGCTCCAACACGATAAGTCTTATTTCAACCATTGATGATGTAGCATGGGATCGTAATGGAACTGTAATGAACAGCCCAGTTTCGGTAGGTACCCTTGCATATGGCATTGTCGGGCACGAGTTACACCATATGAAAGTGATTAGTGATAAATACTTATAAGTCTTTTTCTATTAATTAAAAAACCTAATTTCTCATTTAATGCTGAGAAATTAG
>NZ_JAGYPM010000001.1:0-6761 GCF_018343665.1 Cytobacillus citreus | reverse complement strand
CAGTTTCGGTAGGTACCCTTGCATATGGCATTGTCGGGCACGAGTTACACCATATGAAAGTGATTAGTGATAAATACTTATAAGTCTTTTTCTATTAATTAAAAAACCTAATTTCTCATTTAATGCTGAGAAATTAGGTTTTTTAATATTGAAACTTCCTTAAGGTTGTAAATCCGCATTTTCCTGACGCTACTGTACAGAGATAATAAAGTTGTTTAATTTACAATAAAGTCATTAAAAAATAATAATGTTGTTTAAAAATCCTTATGTCACTAACGGTGCAGGTTAATTCAAAAATATTATTAGAGCATTAATAGGAAAACCATATTCCTTTATAGAATTGTTATTTAGAAGAATATAACAAGGAGTGTGAAAAGATGCAGATTTTGTTGATTCGTCACGGAGAGTCGGAAGATGATTTATTAGACGAAAATTATGATGGGAATAAGGATTTACCATTAACACCAACTGGGCGTATTCAAGTAGAGAAAATGTCAGAACGAGTTTTAAAAGAGTTTCCGCCAAATTTTATATGGAGTAGTACATTAAAAAGGGCTATTGAGACTACCGAGGTTTTATCGAATATAATTGGTTGTCCAGTTAAATATATAGATAATTTAAGAGAACAACAGGAATCAGAAAGTAATCTTGAATTTAGGTTGCGTGGGGAAACAGTTCTTTCATTTATTAAGGAAAATAGTAAGGCATATAATAGAATTGCGGTAATAACACACGGTGGAATGATAACAAAAATTTTAGAGAGTTTTGTTCAGTTACCGTACGAAAATAATATATGGTTTAATACCAATAATACAGGTATTCATTGCTTAGATTATTTAAAGGATTTACAAGTTATAAGATTTGGTAATAGTACATCTCACTTAGATTAACAAGTTTGTAAAGAAATGTACTTAAGCTAACAGGTGCTTTTGTTGAACAAGAATGTTTGAGACCTTGATGGGTCCCTTTTTGTTCTGGAATAAAATATTGATTTTATAAATAAAAAATCGAGCATTAAGATGCCCGATCATTCAATTTGATTCTAAAACTTCAGGTTGTCTAAACGCTTCATTGAATATCCATATAACTGGCTTGATTCTGAAGGAACCCATCCCTTAAGAAGTGAATAAAGCCCTGACCCCAAAGCTCCGCCAATTCTTTCTTCTAAAAATACTGTGGCCTCTCCAACTGAACTAAAAGTTCCTAACTTCAGATTATTTTTATAAAGCTCGCAAGGGATTCCGGCGTGGTTACTCGAATCGTAGCTTTCAGAATGACCATAATTAGTATCTCTTAATGGGATAGTATACAATTCCTCTGGATACCCTTTCTTCGGTGCATACTCAAATCGATACTGGGTTATATAAGGAAATTTCTTAGAAGTGAGTTTCGGTGTAGGATAAGCATTAGTTGCTAAGCTTTTTCTAGCCCATCCTATACTCATAATTTTATTTGAATTAGCCCATTCTATAGCTTCCTTCATACTTCTAAACAATCCAATTTGTTCCTCACTCTTATCAGTTTTTTTGTAAAGTACAACTGATCTTCTATCCCATTGATTAGCCATATTTATCCCTACTCCTTAGATTATCCTAGCTTGAATTTTTATATCGTTATATTTAATTTTATATTAAAAGATATTTATAATTCAATTTGGGTTCATCTGGAGCTTCTGAGGGCTACAATATAATCACTCTTGTTTATTTTGTTTTACTAATTGTAGCTCTATAAGATCTAGCTTTCGGCCAAAAGAATAATATTGCTCCCTAAGTTCTTTCCCTAATACTTCGAGATTTTTCTCAATAGCATCTACCTTTCCTTCTATAGCAGCAATCCTTCGGCCAAAAACTGAATCAATTTTAGCGTACTGTTCATGAATTCCTATTACCATTTGTCGGTTAATTTTAACTATTTCATTTACAATAAATTTATCGTTGCTCATATACAATTCCCCTCTCAAAAATATTATTTATATAAGCCCATAAGGGCATTTTAAGAGAGACAAATAAAATATATTATCTCTCTTTTTCTGTGCAATATAGGACAAACTGGAGCTTTTGAGAGCTATCCTGATTAATGACTAAAACGGTAACTCGTCCTCATCTTTGTCATCAACAGTTAGCCATTCATAAAATGGAACTGTTCCAGATTGAAATCTTTCTGAAAAGTCTATTTCTCCTCGTTTCAAATTTCTTTTGTATAACGTGTTTTCTAGACAAGTACGCAGATATGCTCCAAAGTTCTCAACTGATTTTGTTGCTAAGACTTCATTAACAACTCGTATACATAATTCTTTAGGTAATCCTTTTAATCGATATTCATTGGTTAATTTATGAATTATTTTATCATTGTTAACCATTTCCTTGTTAACCAAATTATTATTATTATCTTTATCTTGTTCTTTTTTATTTTTCTTTTTAATATTCGACACCTTTTGGCAATTATTGTCGTTACCTTTTAGCAAGACTAATCTTTCCCTTTGGTCAAGATTGGGAGCACCGCTTGAGGGAGATGGGACAATATTTGATGGTATATTCAGTTCTTCCCTTTTGTCAGAACTGGAAAGTAGCTCTTTAATAATTTTATCTGTAATATGGAAATGTCTTTTTTGCGGTACTCCCATGTTTCTGGTTTCAATGTAACCAGCTTCTTCTAAATCTTTGACGGCTTTCATCTGCTGTTTGTAAGAAAGGGCTGTTTCTTCTTCTAAAGTCTCAATTGTTAGGAAGAAATATTCTTTTCCATCACGAACAGTTAACATTCCTTTGCTTCCAAAACTTTCATAGCTTGAACATAATTGTCCAAAAATGATTGCTCCATTGGCTGACACTTTGTGAGCAAGTTCCTTGTTGTACATTACAAAACCTTTGCCACTTAAAATTAACATTAAATTCAAATTCATTTTTCTTCTCCTTTTGACATAACAAAAGAAGACATGCTAATATTTTTTAAGCACAGGTCAATCTTCTGTGTTGGTATTGAGGGGTTTTGGACCGCGAATCCACCCCTCTTTTATTTATTACAAATAGCAAACACACGTTCGTAAAATTAAAGGTTCAATTTGTTTATTGTGCTAAATTGCTTAGCTTTTGCTTCTAAATCACTTCCCCAAAGTCTTACATATCTTTTAGTTACAGTTAAATCGCTGTGACCTAAAAGAGCAGCCAAAGAGAAGGCGTCAATGCCTTTTAATATAGAACGTTTAGCATATGTGTGTCTCAAGATGTGAGGACTGAATTGCTTCTTTATATTTGCCAATTTTCTATACTTCTCAAATCTGTTCTGTATTCCTCTCCCTTTAAATTGCTCATCATCGACATTTACAAATAGATACTCAGTGTCTAATATCCCTCGGAGTCTCAAATAAACATTTAATTGTTGCAATGTCTTTTTACTCAAGTAAACTGTTCGCTCGGTCAAATTCTTTGTCTCTCTTACAATTAGTTCGCTTCCTCTTATATCATTTACTTTAATTCCAACTAATTCAGAAAGACGGATACCTGTATCCAGCATTAATATAAAGATAGTAATGTCTCTTACTCCAACAAAAGTATTTTGGCTTCTAATAGTTGCAGCAATTTTTTCAATTTCTTTATCATCTAATGTTTCAATTGCTCGCTGGCGATCCCTAAGCTGCTTAATATCGAAAATTGGATTTTTAGGAATAAAATTTTTTTTGTCTAAAAAATTGAAGAATGATTTCAGTGCTCTTAAACGAGTATTGATACTAACTGTTTTTATTTGCTCTTTTAGGTGTAAAATAATCTGTTCTACATCATTATTTGTTAGTTCAACCATTTGTTTGTTTAAATTCAGTTCAATCATTGTTTTTTGGATGGATGATAATTCACTTCTGTAGTATTGAATAGTGGCTGGTCTTAAATTCTTTAAATGACATTCTCTCTCGAATTTTTCAAAAGCTTCTTCATCAGTAATTTGAATTCTTGTTAAAATTTTTTCTTCTAATGAAAGTTCTCCTCTTCGTCTTCCCATTTCATCACCTCATAAGATTTATCACATAAGATTCTTGCGAATTTAATCGTACGAGGACAAATAAAAAAGACCTTCAACATGAACGTTGAAAGTCTTTAGTATCAAGGATTCTCGCCTTGAAATTAATACCGGTGATCGGGGTCGAACCGATACTCCTCACGGAACACGATTTTGAGTCGTGCGCGTCTGCCAATTCCGCCACACCGGCATATTAATATTTTGAAAGTGCCGAGGACCGGAATCGAACCGGTACGGTAGTCACCTACCGCAGGATTTTAAGTCCTGTGCGTCTGCCAGTTCCGCCACCCCGGCGTATATTAAATCAAAAAATTAGTTTTAAATTGGAGGCGGCAACCGGATTTGAACCGGTGATCAAGGTTTTGCAGACCTATGCCTTACCACTTGGCTATGCCGCCTTAAAATAAAATGGAGCGGAAGACGGGATTCGAACCCGCGACCCCCACCTTGGCAAGGTGGTGTTCTACCACTGAACTACTTCCGCAAATGGCTGGGCTAGCTGGATTCGAACCAACGCATGTCGCAGTCAAAGTGCGATGCCTTACCGCTTGGCTATAGCCCATTGATAATAATCAATTTAATTGTATTATACATTATATCAAATTATTGGATATTTGTTCCACTATAAAAAATTATGGGGCGACTGATGGGAATCGAACCCACGAATGTCGGAACCACAATCCGATGCGTTAACCACTTCGCCACAATCGCCATAATTTTATTATCCCATGTAATATTATGGGGCGGCTGATGGGAATCGAACCCACGAATGTCGGAACCACAATCCGATGCGTTAACCACTTCGCCACAACCGCCATAATTAATGGCAGGGGTAGTAGGAATCGAACCCACACTGGAGGTTTTGGAGACCTCTGTTCTACCTTTAAACTATACCCCTATAAAATGGTGGTGGGGGACGGATTCGAACCGCCGAACCCACAGGGAGCGGATTTACAGTCCGCCGCGTTTAGCCACTTCGCTACCCCACCGTTTGTAAGTTATGCTCGAAATTCCTTCGGAATTCCTCTGCAGATTTCCATTGATGATTAATCAAAGAAGCAAGAAATCTGGTGCCGGCCAGAGGACTTGAACCCCCAACCTACTGATTACAAGTCAGTTGCTCTACCAATTGAGCTAGGCCGGCATTGTTTTAAAATGGTGGCTCAGGACGGAATCGAACCGCCGACACAAGGATTTTCAGTCCTTTGCTCTACCGACTGAGCTACTGAGCCACTATGTATATTAAAGTAATGGCGGTCCGGACGGGACTCGAACCCGCGACCTCCTGCGTGACAGGCAGGCATTCTAACCAACTGAACTACCGGACCATATTGCGGGGACAGGATTTGAACCTGCGACCTTCGGGTTATGAGCCCGACGAGCTACCGAACTGCTCCACCCCGCGATAATATTATTTTTCATGCTCATGAATGTGAGTATGGTGGAGGATGACGGGATCGAACCGCCGACCCTCTGCTTGTAAGGCAGATGCTCTCCCAGCTGAGCTAATCCTCCAAATATGGTGACCCGTACGGGATTCGAACCCGTGTTACCGCCGTGAAAGGGCGGTGTCTTAACCGCTTGACCAACGGGCCAATATGTAAATGGCGGAGAGCAAGGGATTTGAACCCTTGAGACAGCTATAAACCGCCTACACGATTTCCAATCGTGCTCCTTCGGCCACTCGGACAGCTCTCCTTATGGCTCCGCAGGTAGGATTCGAACCTACGACCGTTCGGTTAACAGCCGAATGCTCTACCACTGAGCTACTGCGGAATAATCCATAGGCCTGGCGACGTCCTACTCTCACATGGGGACATCCCCAAACTACCATTGGCGCTGAGAAGCTTAACTTCCGTGTTCGGGATGGGAACGGGTGTGACCTTCTCGCTATCGCCACCAGACTATTTTTTAAAGACAATATTTATTATATCGTCTTTTTGAATTTTTTCAAGAGAATTTTTTTATTCTCTCAAAACTAGATAATGTAGAAGAAGAATTCGAGTAACCTAATTTGGTTAAGTCCTCGACCGATTAGTATTTGTCAGCTCCACGTGTCACCACGCTTCCACCTCAAACCTATCAACCTGATCATCTTTCAGGGGTCTTACTAGCTTGACGCTATGGGAAATCTCATCTCGAGGGGGGCTTCATGCTTAGATGCTTTCAGCACTTATCCCTTCCGCACATAGCTACCCAGCGATGCTCTTGGCAGAACAACTGGTACACCAGCGGTGCGTCCATCCCGGTCCTCTCGTACTAAGGACAGCTCCTCTCAAATTTCCTGCGCCCACGACGGATAGGGACCGAACTGTCTCACGACGTTCTGAACCCAGCTCGCGTACCGCTTTAATGGGCGAACAGCCCAACCCTTGGGACCGACTACAGCCCCAGGATGCGATGAGCCGACATCGAGGTGCCAAACCTCCCCGTCGATGTGGACTCTTGGGGGAGATAAGCCTGTTATCCCCGGGGTAGCTTTTATCCGTTGAGCGATGGCCCTTCCATGCGGAACCACCGGATCACTAAGCCCGACTTTCGTCCCTGCTCGACTTGTAGGTCTCGCAGTCAAGCTCCCTTATGCCTTTACACTCTTCGAATGATTTCCAACCATTCTGAGGGAACCTTTGGGCGCCTCCGTTACTTTTTAGGAGGCGACCGCCCCAGTCAAACTGCCCACCTGACACTGTCTCCCACCCCGATCAGGGGTGCGGGTTAGAATTTCAATACAGCCAGGGTAGTATCCCACC